>NZ_AP035865.1:0-4318220 GCF_055389195.1 Arthrobacter sp. DualSoilB13
AACAGTCCAGACTCAGGAACTCGTCGAGGCCGTCCGCCGTGTTTCGCTCGTGGCCGAGCGAAACACCCCGGTCCGCCTTGCCTTCACCCAGGGCCTGCTGAATCTCGACGCCGGCACAGGCGAGGATGCGCAGGCTTCCGAGGAGCTGGAAGCCCAGCTTTCCGGTGAGGACATCACCGTTGCCTTCAACCCGCACTACCTGGTTGAGGGCTTGAGCGTAATCGAAACCAAGTACGTTCGTTTCTCCTTCACCACTGCTCCCAAGCCGGCCATGATCACGGCCCAGGCTGAAGCGGACGGCGAAGACCAGGACGATTACCGCTACCTCGTGATGCCGGTCCGCCTCCCCAATTAGCTGGAACGTAGCAGCCACCTTCGCAGAAAAGAGTTCACACCGTGCACATCGGATTGATCGGCCTCGGCAAAATGGGTTTCAACATGCGGGAACGCATGCGGAACGGTGGCATTGAGGTCACCGGTTTTGACCGCAATCCCGAGGTCACGGATGTCGCGTCGGTGGATGAACTCATCGCTGCACTGCCCACTCCGAGGTTGGTCTGGGTGATGGTTCCCTCCGGTGCCATCACTGATGCGGTGGTAACGGAGCTTGGCGAGAAGCTCAGCCCGGGTGACATGGTGATCGATGGCGGCAACTCGCGTTTCACGGAAGACCAAAAGCACGCTGCTGCACTGGCCGAGAAGAACATCCGCTTCGCGGACTGCGGTGTGTCCGGCGGTGTCTGGGGCCTGCAGAACGGTTACGGCCTGATGGCAGGCGGTGCCGACGAAGACATCGAACTCGCCATGCCCGTTTTCGACGCTCTCCGCCCCGAGGGTGAACGGGCCGACAGTTTCGTCCACGTGGGCGGAGTTGGTGCTGGCCACTACGCCAAGATGGTTCACAACGGCATCGAGTACGGCCTCATGCAGGCATATGCCGAGGGCTACGAATTGCTGGCGGCAAAAGACATCGTGAAGGACCTTCCGGGGACTTTCCGTGCATGGCAAAAGGGCACGGTTGTGCGTTCCTGGCTCTTGGACCTCATGGTCAAAGCGCTGGACGAAGATCCAGGCTTGGCATCGATTGATGACTACGTTGAGGACTCCGGCGAAGGACGTTGGACCGTGGAAGAGGCAATCGCCAACGCAGTGCCCGCGCCTGCGATCACGGCTGCCCTCTTTGCCCGCTTTGCCTCCCGCGAAGACAATTCCCCGGCCATGAAAATGGTGTCCGCCCTGCGCCACCAGTTCGGCGGACACGCCACCCGTCCGGCCAACTAGGCCGCAGGACTCCTGCAGACGGCGTGTACCTCGAACATCTTTCGCTGACGGATTTCCGAAGCTATGCACAGGTCGACCTGAAGCTCGGCCCTGGTGTTACGGTCTTGGTGGGTTCCAACGGAATCGGCAAGACCAATCTCATGGAGGCCATTGGATACTTGGCTACCCTGAGCTCCCACCGGGTCAGCACGGACGCTCCGCTGCTTCGATTCGGTACGGAGCGCGCTTTGATCCGGGCCAGGCTGGTCCGAGGAGAACAGTCAACGGTCATAGAGCTCGAGATCAATTCCGGCCGGGCAAACCGGGGACGCATCAACCGCAGCAACCCGGTCCGGGCCAGGGACATACTGGGAATTTGCCAAACGGTGTTGTTCGCACCCGAGGATTTGGCACTGGTCAAGGGTGATCCTTCGAACCGCCGACGCTTCCTGGACGAATTGCTGGTGAGCCTCGTTCCGCGGCATGCTGCCACCCGCAGCGACTACGACCGCGTTCTGAAGCAACGCAATGCATTGCTCAAATCCGCCCGGGCAGGTAAGTTCACCGCCGGACATGAGGCAACCCTGGATGTCTGGGACCAGCACATGGCCCGCGCCGGCGCAGAATTGCTGCATGCCCGCCTTGAGCTTGTGGAGCGGTTGCGTCCCCACCTGAACAGTGCTTATGCACAGCTCACCGACGGTTCCAAGGACGCCGGCGCTGTTTACCGCTCAACCATCCAGGGCGTACTTGACGACGACGGCGGTCCAGCCGACCACGGAACGGAACCTTCGCCGTCGGTGGACGACCTCCGGCTGCTGTCCGTTGACGAGCTCACGGAGCGCTATGTCCAGGCCTTCGCGGCATCGAGGAAAAAGGAGCTCGAACGGGGCATCTCCTTGGTAGGGCCGCACCGGGATGAACTGGAACTTGTTCTGGGGCAGGCACCCGCGAAGGGTTATGCGTCCCATGGTGAAACGTGGTCCATGTGCCTCTCGCTGCGGTTGGCTTCCTACTATGTGATGTTGGACGATGCTCGGACCGGGGGCACCGCTCCGATCCTCATCCTGGATGATGTTTTCGCTGAACTGGACGTCCAGCGCCGGCGTAAACTGGCTGCAATAGTCGCCGGCGCCGAGCAAGTGCTGGTGACCGCCGCCGTCGATGCCGATATCCCCGAGGAGCTGGCCGGACGGCGCGTAACCGTTGTTCCGGGAGGCATCGATGGCGAAGGATAGCCACGAGGGACTTCAACCTGGCCGTGAACCGGATGAGATTGATGCTGCCCAAGCGGCGCTGAACCGTATGCGCGAGGCTGCGGCTGCACGCGGAGAAGTGCGGCAGCGCGCGCCGAGGCCCGGGTCAGCTCCCAAACGTAAGGGGCTCCGGGATACCAGGGGTTTTGCCCAATTCCACGGCAGCGGCCGTGATCCCTTGGGTTTGGGAAAAGTGGTGGGACGCTTGGTGGCCGAACGTGGTTGGACATCGCCCGTGGCCGTTGGTTCCGTCATGGCGGAGTGGGAGACGCTGGTGGGACCGGATATCTCCGCCCACTGCACGCCGGAGAGCTTTACTGACACCACACTCCATGTTCGTTGCGATTCCACCGCGTGGGCGACGCAGCTGCGGTTGCTGAGCACCAGCCTTCTGGAGATGTTCCGCAACGAACTGGGCGAAGGGGTTGTGACCAGCATCCAGGTGTTGGGACCTTCGGCTCCAAGTTGGCGAAAAGGCGGACGCAGCGTTAACGGTCGAGGCCCGCGGGACACGTACGGCTAAACGGCGTGCAGGGCGTTTCAACGCCCCCGAGTCGTATAGGCCCCCGTCGGGACCACCGCAGGGCCATTGAAGATAGGGCCAGTGGTCTCCCATGGCCATATTCAGCTGTCGGCTGCCCCCGTATTTGCAAGGATTTGCGCCTTTCCACGATAGAATTGGCGTAGATCACTGAGCGCCGGTGAAACGTCGTCGGGTCCTGAATCCACTCCTGTGGCATCGGGGACCCCCGACGTCGGACTAGACGGCGCAATCAGTCACGTGCCCGTTGGCGGCCGCGGTTAGCCGTGGGCAACTCCGGGAACGGCCGACATCGAGTACAGAGGAGTCGAAAGCGCCTGTGGCTAACGACAATGCAGAGACCTTGGCAGTAGAGCCCGAAGAGGAGACTGTTCCCAAGCCTGACACGCCCGTGGAGGAGCGCAGGGAGTACGGTGCCAGCGACATCACCGTGCTGGAGGGCCTCGAAGCCGTGCGTAAACGCCCCGGCATGTACATCGGCTCAACCGGTCCCCGCGGCCTGCACCACTTGGTTTATGAGGTGGTGGACAACTCTGTTGATGAGGCGTTGGCTGGTTACTGCAGCCACATTGAAGTCACGCTCCGCGCTGACGGTGGAGTGCGCGTGGTGGACGATGGCCGCGGTATTCCCGTGGATATCCACCCGACAGAGGGCAAGCCGACTGTTGAAGTAGTCATGACCATCCTGCACGCCGGCGGTAAGTTCGGCGGCGGCGGCTACGCAGTGTCCGGTGGCCTTCACGGTGTTGGTATCTCCGTAGTCAACGCCCTGTCGCGCCGGGTTGATACGGAAGTCCGCCGCCAGGGTCACGTTTGGCGCATGACCTTCGCCGACGGCGGCAAGCCTCAGGGCGAACTCGTCAAGGGCGAGGCTACCGATGTCACGGGGACGTCCCAGACGTTCTACCCGGACGGCACCATCTTCGAATCCACCGAGTTCGATTTCGAGACACTGCGTGCACGCTTCCAGCAAATGGCCTTCCTGAACAAGGGCCTGCGCATCACGCTGACGGATGAGCGTCCGGTTAACCGCGGCGGCGACGATGATCTCGATCTGGATGCCGTGGCAACCGAAGGCGAGGTAGCCGCCGAGCACCGCACCGTTGTGTACCAGTACCCGGACGGTCTGCTGGACTACGTCAAGCACCTGAACTCGAACAAGAAGGTGGAGATTGTCCACGAGGACGTCATCGCTTTCGAAACTGAAGACACCGAGCGGCACATCGCCGTCGAGGTCGCCATGCAGTGGACCACCGCTTACTCGGAAAGCGTCCACACGTATGCAAACACCATCAACACTCACGAGGGCGGAACGCACGAAGAAGGCTTCCGTGCCGCGATGACCTCGCTCATCAACCGCTATGCGCGCGAGAAGAGCATCATCAAGGAGAAGGAAGACAACCTTACCGGTGATGACATCCGTGAAGGTCTGACCGCCGTCATTTCGGTGAAGCTTTCCGAACCGCAGTTCGAAGGCCAGACGAAGACCAAACTGGGCAACTCCGAGGTTAAGGGCTTCGTCCAGCGTGTTGTCACGGATCAGTTGGGTGACTGGCTGGAACGTAACCCCGGCCCGGCCCGCGACGTGATCCGCAAAGCCATTTCGGCTGCTCAAGCACGTATGGCCGCTCGTAAAGCCCGCGACAATGCCCGGCGGAAGAGCCCGCTGGAGTCGTTTGGCATGCCCGGTAAGTTGTCCGACTGCTCGTCCAAGGATCCTTCGCGCTGCGAGGTCTACCTCGTGGAGGGTGACTCCGCCGGCGGCTCGGCCAAACGTGGCCGCAACCCGGAGACCCAGGCCATCCTTCCACTGCGTGGCAAGATCCTGAACGTGGAGCGCGCTCGTTTGGACAAGGCTTTGGGTAATGCCGAAGTCCAGTCAATGATCACCGCCTTCGGCACTGGCATCGGCGAGGACTTCGACATCAGCAAGCTTCGCTATCACAAGATCGTTCTGATGGCCGACGCTGATGTCGATGGCCAGCACATCACCACCTTGTTGATGACACTGTTGTTCCGTTACATGCGTCCGCTCATCGAGAACGGCTACGTGTACTTGGCCCAACCGCCGCTGTATAGGATCAAGTGGTCAAACGCCGCCCACGACTACGTGTACAGCGACCGCGAACGCGACGAAACCATCCGTAAGGGTGCGTCCATGAACAAGCGCCTGCCCAAGGACAACGGCATCCAGCGCTACAAGGGCCTGGGCGAGATGGACTACACCGAGTTGTGGGACACCACCATGGACCCGGATCGTCGCACCCTGTTGCAGGTCACCATGGATGACGCCCTGGCCGCAGATCAGACCTTCTCCGTCCTGATGGGCGAGGACGTCGAATCGCGTCGTAACTTCATTCAGCAGAACGCCAAGGACGTCAGGTTCCTCGATATCTAGGGGCCCACAGGGGCAACTGAATATTCCAGAACTGACATATACCTGAAACGGAAACCTTAGATTATGAGTGACGAAACTCCCGAAGTCCCGGAATCGAACGACGTCGAGGATGTTGTTCTCGAGGGTGATGTGCTGACTGACCGCGTGGAGCAGGTTGACCTGCAGACCGAGATGCAGCGGTCCTACTTGGACTACGCCATGGCCGTTATTGTGGGCCGTGCCCTCCCGGACGTCCGCGACGGCCTCAAGCCGGTCCACCGCCGTGTTCTGTACGCAATGTTCGACGGCGGGTACCGCCCTGACCGCTCCTTCAACAAGTGCGCACGCGTTGTTGGCGACGTCATGGGTACCTACCACCCGCACGGCGACATGGCGATCTACGACGCCTTGGTCCGCCTGATCCAGGACTGGACAATGCGTTACCCGCTGGCGCTGGGCCAGGGTAACTTCGGTTCGCCCGGTAACGACGGCGCTGCTGCACCGCGTTACACCGAAACCAAGATGGCTCAGCTGGCCATGGAAATGGTCCGCGACATCGACGAGGAAACCGTCGACTTCCAGGACAACTACGACGGCAAGAACCAGGAACCCACTATCCTGCCGGCGCGTTTCCCCAACCTGCTGGTCAACGGCTCCTCGGGTATCGCCGTCGGTATGGCCACCAACATTCCGCCGCACAACCTGCGCGAAGTTGCCGACGGTGTGCAGTGGGCGCTTGAGAACCCGACGGCCACACGGGAAGAGCTTCTCGAGGCTCTGCTGCTGCGAATCAAGGGACCTGACTTCCCCACGGGCGCTACCATCCTTGGCCACAAGGGCATTGAAGACGCCTACCGCACCGGCCGTGGCTCCATCACTATGCGCGCAGTGGTCAATGTTGAGGAACTCCAGGGCCGTACCTGCCTGGTGGTGACCGAGCTGCCCTACCAGGCCAACCCGGACAACCTGGCCATCAAGATTGCCGAGCTGGTCAAGGACGGCAAGATTTCGGGTATCGCGGACCTCCGCGATGAAACCTCCGGCCGTACCGGTCAGCGCTTGGTGATCGTGCTCAAGCGCGATGCCGTTGCCAAGGTGGTCCTGAACAACCTGTACAAGCACACGCAGCTGCAGGACAACTTCTCGGCGAACATGCTGGCAATTGTCGACGGCGTTCCGCGCACCTTGAGCCTGGATGCTTTCATCCGGCATTGGGTGGCGCACCAGATGGACGTCATTGCACGCAGGACCCGGTACCGCCTGCGCAAGGCCGAGGAAGAAGCGCACATTCTGCGTGCACTCCTCAAGGCTTTGGACATGCTGGACGAGGTTATTGCCCTCATTCGCGCTTCCAACACCACCGAAGCTGCCCGCGAAGGGCTCATGGAGTTGCTGGAGATCGACGAACTCCAGGCCCGCGCCATTTTGGACATGCAGCTGCGCCGTTTGGCTGCCTTGGAACGCCAGAAGATCCAGGACCGCCACGCGGAACTCGAAGCGATGATCCTGGAGTACAACTCGATCCTGGCTTCGGAAGAGCGCCAGCGTCAGATCATCAGCGAAGAACTCGCCGAGATCGTTGCCAAGCATGGAGACGATCGCCGGACGCATATCCTGATGGGCTTCGATGGCGATATGTCCATGGAAGACCTGATCCCTGAAGAGGAAATGGTTGTCACCATCACTCGCGGCGGATACGTAAAGCGCACTCGTAGTGATAACTACCGTTCGCAACAGCGCGGCGGCAAGGGCATCAAGGGTGCACAGTTGCGCGGCGACGACGTGGTGGAGCACTTCTTTGTGACCACCACCCACCACTGGTTGCTGTTCTTCACCAACCTTGGACGCGTGTACCGGGCAAAGGCTTACGAATTGGCTGAAGCCGGACGCGACGCCAAGGGCCAGCACGTAGCCAACCTGCTGGCTTTCCAGCCGGATGAGCACATTGCCCAGGTCCTTGACCTGCGGGACTACCAGCAGGCCCCTTACCTGGTGCTTGCCACTAAGAATGGTTTGGTCAAGAAGACCCGGTTGGAGGATTACGACACCAACCGCACAGCCGGTGTCATTGCCATTAACCTGCGCGATGAGGACGAACTGGTATCCGCCCAGTTGGTCAGCGAAACCGATGACCTGCTCCTGGTGTCCCGCAAGGGCCAGTCCATCCGCTTTACGGCCACCGATGATGCTCTGCGTCCCATGGGTCGTGCCACCTCCGGTGTGACGGGTATGAAGTTCCGTGAAGACGACGAACTCCTGGCCGCAGACGTGGTCCAGGATGGTTCGTTCGTGTTCATCGTCACCGAGGGCGGATACGCCAAGCGGACTGCCGTTGATGAGTACCGACTCCAAGGCCGTGGTGGCCTGGGCATCAAGGTAGCCAAACTTGCCGAAGACCGTGGTGACCTTGTTGGCGCCTTGATCGTGCAGGAAGAAGACGAGGTTCTGGTGGTCATGGAGGGTGGCAAAGTGGTCCGCTCGGCAGTGACCGGCGTCCCTGCCAAGGGCCGCGACACCATGGGCGTGATCTTTGCGAAGCCGGATAAGAATGACCGCATCATCGAGGTTGCGCGCAACAGCGAACGCGGCTTGGAAAGCGAAGAGTCCGAGGACGGACTCGACGATGACGTAACGTTGGCTGCAAACGACGGCGCCTCTGAGGCGACCGTGACGGCCGATACGGAAAACGACGCAGACCCGGAAATCGAAACGGGCGCGGAGCTGAACGAAGACAACACCGGAGGTAACGAGTGAGTAATTCCGACTCATATCCCAAGCCGAGCACAGGTGTCCCCGGCGGACTCCGGCAGCCATCAGGCAACACGCAGTCGGGAACGCCTGCACGTCCCCAGCAGCGCCCTGGAACCGGGTCCGCGGGATCCGGTGCCGGAGCGCGGCCCGCGAGCGGAGCTAATTCCGCTCCGCGTCCTTCCGGCGCTCCCGGACAACGCCCGGCACAGGCCGGTCAGCGTCCCGCTGGGGCCCCCGGACAGCGGCCTGCACAGCCCGGCCAGCGCCCGGCCGGCACCCCTGCCCAGCGTCCCTCGCAGGGTGGGCCCGGCTTGGTGAAGCCGGCTCCCAAGGCCAAGGTTCGCCGCGCACGGCTCCTTGTCAGCAAGGTTGACCCGTGGTCGGTCCTAAAGATGGCATTCCTGTTGTCTGTTGCTTTGGGCATCGTCACCGTGGTTGCAGCAATCGTCTTGTGGACTGTGTTGGATCTCACGGGCATCTTTGACCAGGTGGACAGCCTCCTTGGCACCCTGGCAGGCTCCGAGGGCAGCGGGTTCGAACTCAAGAAGATTGCTTCACTCGGCCAAGTGGCATCTTTTGCCACCATCATTGCTGTAGTGAACGTGGTTCTGTTGACTGCGCTGTCCATGCTTTCGGCCGTGCTGTATAACATTTCCGCAACGTTGGTTGGTGGCGTCGGCGTCACCCTGACTGACGACTAGCAAAAACTCCCGGAAATCAGCCGAAATAAGCGGAATTACACCGGGGAAATGCCTCGATTTGAGATCGGGCCGGGATGTGCTGTACAGTCATATCTCGGCCCGATGAGGCATCGGGGCGTATAGCTCAGGCGGTTAGAGCGCTTCGCTGATAACGAAGAGGTCCCAGGTTCAAGTCCTGGTACGCCCACGGAACCACAAAGAGGTTCAGGTAAAACTGAACCGGAATGAGGTGCTTGTGAAGAAGTTGCTGGTAGTTGTAGCAGCTGCTATCGCAGGCGTCCTGGTCTATAAAAAGGCTCAGGAATCCGAAGCCCGGAAGGATGTCTGGAGCAAGTCGACCGATACGGTGGACTAGCCGAAGAGCCCGGTGCGGATTGGTAAATTCCAGTCCTGACATGGGGTATGATTGACGGGTTGCTTCTTATGGGGGCATGGCGCAATTGGTAGCGCACCTGCTTTGCAAGCAGGGGGTTCGGGGTTCGAGTCCCCGTGCCTCCACCATAAGGAAAGTCCCGGTCAGAAATGACCGGGACTTTTGCATTTAAGCCCTTCCTCCCAAGTCCTCGGAATTCTATGTATTCGAAATTTGCGGCGGGCTAATGCTGCGTGGGAGGAAGGGCCACCTTCAATCACACTAGGGTGGATCCGTGACCCTTCTCATTGCTGCGCTCGGCGTCCTGGGTGTTGCCTCCTCCGGCCCGCTCATTGCCGGCACGCTTGGTGCCACTTCGGTGACCGCACTGGCCATCGCATTCTGGCGTAACGCAATAGGTGCCGTGGTGATGGCGGGCCCCGTCATCATTCGGGAACCGAAAGCGTTCGGGAGGATCACGCGGCGTGAGTTTGGTTGGTCTGCCGTGGCTGCCGTGGCGCTGGCCTTCCATTTCGCTTGTTTCATCACGGCACTGCAGCTGACATCGGTGGCTGCGGCGACTGCCCTGGTATGCCTGCAATCGGGGTGGATCGCCGTGTTCCAGGTGTTCCGGGGCACCCGGCACCGTTGGCCTGTCCTGGCGGGGCTGGGCATTGCTTTTGGCGGCGTGGTGGCGATTACTGGATTCGATATGGGCTCGTCCCCGGAAGCGCTCCTCGGTGACCTCCTGGCACTTGCGGGCGGCGCCCTGGCCGGCCTGTACACGTTGGCCGGTGGCAAGGCGAGGCAGTCCATGGGGACTGGAACGTACACCACACTTTGCTACGGCATGTGTGCGGCGATCGTGGCCATGCTGGCTTTGTTCACTGCCCAGCCACTCTCAGGGTTCGACGCCGGCGGTTGGCTTGGCATTATCGCCATCACCGTGTGTGCGCAGCTGGTGGGGCACACGGCCTTTAACCATCTACTGGCTACGATGAGCCCGTTACTGGTGTCCATGATCATCCTGCTGGAGATTCCAGGTGCTGCCCTTTTGGCGGCCATCTTCCTGAATGAAACGTTGCCTGCCGGTACTTATGCGGGGTTGGCGCTGATCCTTGTAGGGCTGGCCGTGGTTGTAGCCGGTCAGCGGCGTGGCAGGCCGGAAGCAGACCGACGCGAAGCCGAACTGGGCGCAGACTAAGGTGCCGCCGTCGGGCGTTTAGACTCCGCCGCGGCGGGTGCCTTGCCCCGAGTTGGCCGTGTGGATGGCACGCAGCAGCTTCGCCGGAAAGTACACCGAGAAGAACACCACCATAGGTGCCTTCAAAGCCATCTTCTTGACGTTGTGCGCCTTGTAGGTCCGATCGAAGCGCTGGACGTAGTAGCGGTAGTCCCTGGGTGAGTCCTCAAGTCGCCGGGCAGACATCCCGGACACCATTTGGGGTAGGTACTGCACTTTGAGGTCGTGCTCGAACAGGTGCAGCGAAAGATCAATGTCCTCGTGCATCTCGTCGTTGGGGTCCAAACATGCTTCATCACGGATGGTTTCCCATGCCGAGCGTCGAAGGGCCATGTTTGATCCGAAGAGGAAATGGTACTGGTGCTTGGCCAGGCGGAGCATGAGCTGGCGCATCTTGTCATCCGCTTTGAGCCCGAACCGGCGCATTGGCATGTCGTAGTAGACCACTGGACCTGTGGCAGCGGCTACCGAAGGATCCGTGAAGGCCTTTTGGACCTGTTCCACCCAGTCCGGTTCAAGGACTGAGTCAGCGTCGATGCGGCCGACGACGTCCCCTGAGGCGTTGTTCAGCCCGTGGTTACGGGTGGGGATGAGACCTTGCGCGGCCTCCTGCCGCATGAGCAGGATGGGGCTTTCAGGGTATTCCTGTTGCATCTGGCGCACTATTCTGGCCGTGCGGTCTGTGGACAGGTTATCCACCACAATGATCTCTTGCGCGGGAACCGACTGGTAGATGGCCGCGATGAGGCACTGGCGAATGACGCTTTCCTCGTTATACGCCGGGATAACGATGGATACGCCGGGAGGTTCCGGAGCATCCTTAAGGGAACCCGCTAGGGGTCTATCGGCTGACATCACCATAAATCTAACACCCGTGCCCGGGCAGGTGATGGAGGCATTGATGACAAGGCGGCAAACACTGAAGGGATCCCGGCAATCGCCGGGATCCCTTCAGTGTTTGACGTTCTTTGCCCCACTTCGAGGCGGTGAGTCAGTGTTTAGTTCTGTGCACCCTTGGCATCTGACCCCTTGCCATCGGTGTCCTTGTGCAGGCTGGCCGCGATGTTCTTGACGGCGGTCTTTGCGTCCGTCGCCACTTTCTCTGTGGAGTCCTCGACGTTCTTGAAGGCATCCTTGGTTGCCTGCTCTGCCTCAGCTGCGGCTTCCTCCGGCGTGATGTCCGCAGCCTTGGGCTCAGAAACTGCCGGAGCCGCTGCAGGAACAGGAGCGGGCGTCGGTGTGACCGGAGCAGGCGTCTTCCACGGATCTTCAACCGGCTTGGAAGCCTTCCAGGCAGCAACACCGGCAGCAGCGGCGGCGGCAATGACCGTTACGATCAGCCATCCGCGCTTCTTGGGCTTGGGCTGTTCCTTCACCAATGCAGAGGAGACCGCCTTGCTGGCTTGGTCCGTCACAGCCTTGATCTGCTTGCCGGTGGCCTGGGCTTGCTCCTGAACGCTGTGGACAACGCCGGAATCAACCAGCTTCTGTGCCACAGCATCAACCTGCGCGGGGGCATTCTCTAGGACGTGGTGGACCGCTACCGATGCCTGTCCCAACTGCTCGGACAGCTTGGGGAGGTATTCGTCCACCACCTTGTCCCGTGCATGGCCGAGCGCCGGGGTAGCCCTGTTGAGCGTCTCCTGGATCCTGGGTGTGGCGTCTTCCACCACGTCATGGATCTTCGGCGCGAGGTGCGCCAGCCCATCCTGAATCCGCGGTGTGACAACTGCAACGCCGTCAGCGAGGTTGTGCGCAGCGGACTTCAGACCCTCTTGAATCTTGGGCGAAGCGCTATCAATGCCGTGCTGGATACGCGGAACAGCCCAATTCACGGCTGCTTCCACACGCGGTGCAGCCCAGTCGCGGGCGTTATCCACACCGGCCGTGACTGATTGTTCGAGTTCGCGGGCAATACGGTCTGATTTCTTCACAACTACCTCCCGATACACATGCTCGTTTGTTGCTAGCCTACGTCGCTTGTGGAACACCGGCTATTCATCTGTCCGAGAACGTCCAGGATTTCACCCAGCGCGGAACCGGCTTTACGGCCGGACGGGCGTTGACCCTGCATGGAAGAATGGGGCCATGACCATCGCAACCGCAAAAGCAACGATCCACACGAGCCTCGGCGACATCAAGGTTGACCTCTTCGGCAACCACGCCCCCAAGACGGTCGCCAACTTTGTTGGCCTGGCCACGGGCGAAAAGTCCTGGAACCACCCGGAAACCGGCGAAGACAAGACCGGTACCCCCCTTTACAACGGCACTATTTTCCACCGGATCATCAAAGACTTCATGATCCAGGCCGGCGATCCCCTGGGTCGCGGCGTGGGTGGCCCCGGCTACCAGTTTGACGACGAAATCCACCCGGAACTGACCTTCAACGCTCCCTACAAGCTGGCTATGGCCAACGCCGGCATCCAGATGGGCAAGGGCACCAACGGGTCACAGTTCTTCATCACCACCGTGAACACCGACTGGCTGTTCGGCAAGCACAGCATCTTTGGCGAGGTCACGGATGAGGAGTCCCGCAAGGTTGTGGACGCTATTGAGTCTGTCCGCACCGGCATGGGCGACCGCCCGGTTGAGGATGTTGTCATCAACAGCATCGACATCGAACAGCTCTAGTCACACACTGAACCAGAGCCCATGAGTTACGGAATTCCGTCGGCCGAGCCGTCCGCTGATATTCCGGTGTGCCCCAGGCACCCGGACAGGCCCTCCTATGTGCGGTGCCAGCGCTGCGGGCGCCCTGCGTGCCCCGAGTGCCAGCGGGCGGCCGCCGTCGGGTTCCAATGCGTTGACTGCGTCAACGAACAAAAACGTACGACGCCGACATACCGCTCCCCGTATGGCGGAGTCTTGGCAGTAGGCCGGCCTTTGGTGACGTACGTGATCATCGGCTTGTGCGCACTGGTTTATGTCCTTCAGTGGATTGTGCCCGGTGACGCGGTCTTCGAGAATTTTGCGTTCGCCAACATCTTTGCTGTCAGTGAGCCATGGCGCATGGTCACGGCAGCGTTTTTGCACTCGCAGGGTTTCCTGCTCCATATCGTCCTGAACATGTATACGCTGTGGATCTTCGGACAGGCCCTTGAGCCTTTGCTCGGGCGGATCCGATTCCTGGCTGTGTATCTTATTTCCGCAATTGGCGGTTCCGTGGGCTTCCTTGCCCTGACTCCCACATTCCCGCCGGTGGGAGTGGTGGGTGCTTCCGGTGCCATTTTCGGCCTCTTCGGCGCCATGCTTGTTGTACAGCGCCATAGGGGTGGAGAAACCAAGCAGCTGTGGATTTTGATCGCCATCAATGGCGCCATTGGCTTCTTCGTGCCCAGCATTGCGTGGCAGGCCCACTTGGGTGGGTTGATCACCGGTGGCCTTGCTGCTGCAGCGATCGCCTATGCTCCCAAGGGCAAAAACCAAGCACTTCTCCAGGCTGGAGGACTCGTTTTGGTAGCGGGCCTGCTGGCCGTGGTCACCTGGTTCCGCGTCACTGCAGGTTAGCTGGCCTCTCCGGCCTTCATGACGGGCTGGCGCAGGATGGTCTTGAGCCTCTCCGGTGCGGTGCGCCGAGGATCGCTGAGATAAATTTCGTGGTGCTTGCCGGTCATCACCAACTGCTGTTCCGGAATGAATTTGTTGTGCATCTCCTCCAGCACTGGTCCTTCATCGTCATACGGACCTACGTGTAGTGTCTGCACGCTCAAACCCTCGTTGAACGGTTCCAGACGGAGAGCCTCCACAACGGGTCCTTCCCCCTTCTTGGCGACCGTCTCCCGCGCCATGTTCAGGTGTTCCCTGGTTATCCACTCGGGGACCATATTCATCAGCGACCAGTCCCAGCGTGACTTGTCCCTGGTGATGGTGAATGAATCCATGTCATCGGACCACCACAGCGCCTCCAGCGGCATCACTGTGTAATCCTGGCCAAGCTCGCGCTTGCTGAGGAACTTCAAAGCGTAGGTGACTGGATACAGCGTTGTTAGCGCATCCTTATAGGACTGGGCTGTGTTGGGGTCCCCGTGACCGTCGATCATCAGGTACTGCATAACGGGAACCGTGATGACCGAAAAGTGCCCGTGGCTGGCCCTGTAACTGGGTATCAGCTTCTTATGATCGCTCTTCATGCCACCACCGTACTCCGAGACCTTATCCACAGGTGTTATCCACAGTGTGTGTAACTTACACGCATGTAGTTATCCACCTTGGCCGTCCGAGGACTCGTCAAATTGCAAGATATCCCCCGAAAGGCATGGGTTTCTCCACACCTGTGGATAACTTTGTCCCCCGCGGCAACGGAAATGTGGACAAAAGGGCGACTTCACCAGCATCTGTGGACAAGCCTGTTAATGACGCCGTGGAGAGCCGAGTATCAACAGGCTTATCAACAGTGTTAATAACTTACATAGCTGTAGTTCAGAGGGAACAAGGGTCTCCTGTTCGCCCGCAAACCAGGGATCCCGGAGTCGAAACCCACAAGTTTTTCCCCAGCTGTGGATAACTTGTGTGCAGGGGGCTGTTGTTAAGTGGGTAACTTTCCCGCCGCTCATCATGACGGAGGCATAGCGCGCAGGTGGTGGATGTCAGACAAGAAGCACTCCAAAGAGCGCATTTGGCGAAGCCGACAATCCTAGAATGCTGAATTCCTAGTGAAGCTTAGTGGACTATCCACAGCGCAATACACAGTGGGCATAAGTGGAGTTGGATGCCCTATGCCCTCGGATCGCCGGACTGACACCAATAATGGACCCTGGTACGTGGATGTCCACAGAAGTTATCCACGCCTGTGGATAAAGTTACACACTTCTGTGGACAGCTCTGTGGACTATCGGGGCCGCAGGCCCGCCGGGGTTCGGGTTAGACCCATACCCCGGAGGTCCCCCGCCGATGACTGTCCATCAAGTGGGTGTCAATGATTCCCACGGCTTCCATGAGGGCATGCATCGTGGTGGGTCCCACAAAAGCGAAACCCTTCTTCCTCAATGCCTTTGACAAGGCGATCGACTCCGGCGAGGTGGTAGGGATGTCCGCCATGGTGGTGGGTTTGGGAGTGGTGTGCGGCTGGAACGACCAGACGAAGTCCACAAGACCGCCCTCTTCGCGCAACGCGATGGTGGCCTTGGCGTTGGTGATGGCCGCTTTGATTTTCAATCGGTTGCGCACAATTCCGGCGTCGAGCATGAGCCGTTCCTCATCGGCCTCGGTGAAGGCCGCGACACTCTCCGGATGGAAGTCCAGGAACGCTGCCCTGAAGGCATCCCGTTTCCGAAGAATGGTTGCCCAGGATAAACCCGCTTGGAACGCTTCGAGGCTGATGCGCTCGTACATGCCCTGCTCATCGCGGACGGGCATTCCCCACTCGTGATCGTAGTAGGCCTGCATGAGGGGATCCGAGGACGCCCACAGCGGACGCGCCAAACCATCCTCACCCACGACTATGCCACTATCCGCGGTCATGCACGCTCCTTCGATGCCGGCCAACTCGAGGGCCAAGGCGGTAATTCAGCTTTCGGGAATATTCTCCCCGGAGCCTCGGACATTTTTGAGGTGGGACCCCGGCATCATGACAAGCCCGTGACTCGCATAGTGATATTGATCCGTCCCTGCGAGAGGCCGCAGCCATCCGGCGCCGTTTTTGGGAAAACTTTGGGGATCCCGTGATAAGCAAACCTGGACGGTCCTCCAAAGACGAAGAGGTCTCCCGATCGAAGCTCAACGTCTGTGTATGGCTTGGTCCGGGTTTGGGTATTGCCAAACCTAAACAGGCACGTATCACCAATGCTCAGGGAGACCACAGGGGCGTTGGAACGCTCGTCCTTGTCCTGATGCATTCCCATGGCGGCACCGTCGTCGTAAAAGTTCACCAGCGCGGCGTCGGGCGTGTACTTGTTCGCCAGTGCGCTCAGCGCTTCGTCACTTTCAACGCCCTCATAGCCTGAGGAGTAGGCCGCTTGCACTGCTTTCCGCCCCAGGCGCACCATCCAGTCCGGGAAATCGAGCACGGGACGGCCATTGACGTCAGTGGCTTCCCGTGTGTAACGGTAAGGCTGCCAATGCCAACCCAAGCACACAGTTCTCACCGACATTTGATGTCCGCCCGGAAGAGTAGCGGCACGGAGGGGAACCGGCCCTTGGGTCCATTCGCCAAAGCGGGCTACTATCCATCGTTGCTGCTCAAGGGTAAGCCAAGCAGGAACATGGACGGCCCCGGGCGCAATCAGGCGGGGACCGGCGTCGTGCCTTTCCGGCTGAACGAGCTCCCGCGGAAACAAGGCGTCGTCGCTCATGCCGCCGCCTCAAGGCGGAGCAGTGCGCGTTTGGCCTCGCTTCCACCAAGGTAGCCACCGAAATTGCCGTCAGACTTTACTACCCGGTGGCAGGGCACAATGAGGGGCAAGGGGTTGGTAGCACAAGCGGTTCCGACAGCCCGGACAGCATTGGGACTGCCGGCTGCCTGGGCCACTTGGGCATAGCTGGCTGTGCTGCCATAAGGGATCCGAGGCAGGTGACGCAGGACATTGAGACGGAAACCGCGGGATAGCCGGAAATCCAGCGTGAGATCGAACTCCGTCCTGGTGCCCTTGAAGTACTCGTCGAGTTCACGGGCGGCGTCATCCAAACGTGCCGGAGCCTGAAGAATGCGCGGACTGACAGTGCTTGCCAGAAACTGAAGGACGGAGTCGTGGTCTTCCAGCTCGAAAGCGACACGGACAATTCCCCGGTCCGTAGCAGCCAAAAGGAGCTTACCCAGCGGGGAGTCCACAATCCTGTAAGCAACGTCCAAAGTGTGGGTGAGCTGAGCGTCGCGCGCCAAGCGGGCATGAAGGCTGGCAATGGCCGGTTCGAGCCCGATGTCCAAGGGATGGAGGAGCGAAAGAACCTCGGCGTGATCGGGACTGAGTTCAAGGGTCATCAGATGTCACCTTTCGAGGATGTGCGGGCCAGCGACTGGTGGGAGGCGAGGGCAGAGCGGAGAGACTTCACGCCGTCAGCTCCGGCGCGACGGGCAGCCTCGGCGGTGCCGCCCCACAAAGCAGCAACATCCTTATAGGGAAGGCCCCCTAAATAGTGGTAGGCCACCGCCTGGCGCTGCTTCGTGGGAAGACCCGCAAGGGCCTCAAGCAGTTCATCGTGGCCGTCACCAGGAATCCCGAGACTGGACGCTTGCTCAGGTGGAAGGTCAACCGGCAGGGCACGGCGGGTACCGGCCCGTACATGGTCGATGCACTTCCGGTGGGCGATGGTGACCAGCCAGGCTTCAACATTCGCTTCGGGAGGCAGTGCCGGGTATGCCTGAAGGGCAGCCAGGAACGTATCTGACCATGCATCATCGGCGTCGTGCACGCCAAGAATGGCACGGCACACCCGAAGCACTGTGGTGCCATGTTCATGGACCACGGATTCGAACGGCTTCTTGTCGACCATCTGCCTGGGCTTCATCAGAACAGCTTGCCCTCCCGCACCTCTACCGGCTCTTCCAATTCCAGGAGGAACCGTTTATTCCGAAGCCCACCTGCGTACCCGGTGAGTTGACCATGACGCCCCACCACGCGGTGGCAAGGAATGACGATGCTGATGGGATTGCGTCCCACAGCAGAGCCCACCGCCTGAGCCAGATGGGGATCCCCCAGTTCTGCGGCCAGCTGCCCGTAGCTGACGGTTTCACCGAACGGAATATGTTGCAGTCGTTCCCAGACCTTCTCTTGAAACGGGTTTCCGACTGCCTCGAAAGGAACATCGAACATAGTCCGATGACCATTCAGGTACTCGGTGAGCTCGGTCCGAGTCCGTGCGAACACCGGATCGTCCATCCCGGTCTGATCCCCAAAGTAGTCCTCCGAAGGCATATGCCAGTGACCCTCATAGAAGATCCCCGTCAAAAATTCCCCGCGGGCAGTCAAAGTCAACTGCCCCAGCGGGGAATCCAAGGTTGCGTGCCGGCTTCTCATATCTTGTAGACGTTCACGGGCACGGAAATGTGAGGTGCGGAATTCCTAGGAGCGCCAGCGTGTGGTCATCAGGAATCCGACGATCGCTATGCCGAAGCCGGCCACGATATTCCACGAGGCCCACTCGCGGACGGGGAACTGGCCCTCGGTAATGTAGAAAGTAATGATCCAGACCAAGCCGAGGATCATCAGGCCGAACATGACAGCCTTGTACCAAACCGGGTTGGGCTTGTACTGCTGTGCTGCGGAAGTCTGCTGGGCCTGACGGGCAGGCCGCTTGCGGGGCTTGGACTCGGGCACGGATCCTCCTGGCTGTTCGGTTTAATACCCGTTTCCGCCAGCCTTGATATCCTGCAGGAAGGAAAATTCCAGCGGTTAACGGCCACACGGCGTTCCGGGTTGGTTCTAGCTGTCAAGTCTAGCCGCAACCGGGGGTCCGCCTGTGCCGCCCGCGCCCTATGCAAGGAGACCTTGTGGCGCATCAGCAGCAGACGGCGGCCTCCGCCATGCCGTCCGCCAGCCAAGGGCACGAACTGCGCCCACGCAAGCGACTCCGGGCCTCTGACGTTGTCCGCAAGATCAGTCAGATTCTGGGTGAACTGCTG
Source organism: Arthrobacter sp. DualSoilB13 (assembly GCF_055389195.1). Lineage (NCBI taxonomy): Bacteria > Bacillati > Actinomycetota > Actinomycetes > Micrococcales > Micrococcaceae > Arthrobacter > Arthrobacter sp. DualSoilB13. The sequence continues at coordinate 19,039 of NZ_AP035865.1, forward strand.
ATTACGGCAGGCATAGTGCTGCTCCTTTTTGTGGGCTGGGAACTATGGTGGACCAACGTGGAAGCTGACGCCAAGCAGACAGAAGCGGTCAAGAGCTTTGCTCAGGAATTCTCCGGCCCCATAACCCCTGCGGCGCCTGCCGCCCCCGTGGATTATGGACCTCCGGTGGTTACACCGGCGCCCGCCTACGCGGGAATGATCGGAATCATGTACATCCCCCGTTTCGGCCCGGATTACACACGCCCCATCATCGAAGGCACCGGCTCGGACGTTCTGGACACCTTGGGATTGGGCCACTACGGAAGCACCAGCATGCCTGGCGCGCCGGGCAACTTTGCGGTAGCTGGCCACCGTCAAACCCACGGTGCAGTCCTGGACAACATCCACACATTGGTTCCCGGAGACAAGATCTACATCCAGACGGCAGACGGCTACTACACCTACGTTTTCCGCAACAACCAGATCGTCCTCCCGGACCGTACGGACGTCCTGATGCCCGTTCCCACCGAAGCGGGAGTCCAGCCCACGGAAAGTATCCTGACCATGACCAGTTGCAACCCGAGGTTTGGTGCACAGGAACGCATCATCGCTTACTCGATGCTGGATAGTTGGCAACCTGCCTCAGCCGGTCCGCCGTCGGAAATCGCCGCCCAAGTAGCCCGGGCACACGGAAAGGGGTAACCAATGTACGCGTGGATCTTCCGCAATCTGCCGGGACCCTTGTGGGTGCGGATCCTGACATCCTTGGTACTGGTGGGCGTAGCCCTGGTACTGATGGTGGAGTTCCTCTTCCCGTGGTTCTCCCAATTCACCACTTTGACCGACTCAACGATTGGTTCAGTGCAGCAGCCATGAGCACAACAAAAATCCTTGTAGTGGATAACTACGACAGCTTCGTTTACACCTTGGTGGGGTACCTCCAGGAACTCGGTGCCGAAACAACGGTGGTCCGCAACGACGACGTGACGCTGGCAGAGGCCATAGAGCTGGCAGCAAGCCGCGACGGCGTCCTGGTCTCCCCCGGCCCGGGTACGCCAGCCGAAGCAGGAGTCTGCATAGAGCTCATTAGGTGGTGTGGCGAGGCCGCCAAGCCCATGTTCGGTGTCTGCCTGGGACATCAAGCCCTGGCCGAGGCCTACGGCGGAGTGGTGACACACGCACCGGAACTCATGCACGGCAAGACCTCACCCGTCCAGCACGAAGGCAAGAGTGTCTTTGCTGGTCTCCCGTCGCCCGTGACGGCAACCCGCTACCACTCCTTGGCGGCGGTTCGGGACTCCATCCCGGACGTTTTGGAAATCACCGCCGAGACAACCAACGGAGTGGTGATGGGTCTGCAGCACAAGACCGCTCCCCTCTGCGGCGTCCAGTTCCACCCGGAATCGGTGCTCACCGAAGGCGGGTATCAGATGCTGGGCAACTGGTTGGAGTCCCTGGGCATGACCGGTGCGGCCGAACGAGCCTCGAAACTGAGCCCACTCATCAAGCAGTAGGTGAGGTTCCTTACTTTTTGGTGGGCTTAGGCGTCGGGGTCGGCTTCTCAGTCTCCGTGGGAGTCGGCGTGGGAGTAGGTGTGGGTGGTGGAGCCGGGGCCTTCGCCACCGTGACAGTGACAACCTTGCCCTGAGGCACCTCGGTGTTGAAGGCATCGCTTTGAGCCGTGACTGTCCCAGCTGCAACCTGCGAGTTTTCCTGTTCCACAACTGCGATGTTGAGCCCGTTGGCCTTCAGCGCGGCTTCCGCTTCGGCCAACGGCAAGGCGATCAGCTGCGGCATGAGGACCTTGCCGGTGGATACCTGCAGCTCCACTTTGCTTTCCACGGCGATCGCGCCGCCCGGTGCGGGAGCCGTGCCGAGCACTACGCCCGCGGGGACAGTTGGGCTGTGGGTCAAGGCGGTCACTACTTCGCCTGTGATGCCGAGCCGCCGCAAAGCTTCGCGTGCGTCCGGTTCAGTGCGCCCCACGATGTCCGCCGGGATGATCACTGAGCTGGGGCCATTGGATATCTTCAGGATGATTTCAGCATCCTGTTCCAACAAGGCACCGGCTATCGGTGATGTCCCAATGGTCATGTCCTTGGCCACGGTGTCGCTTGGCTCGCGAACTGATTTGGGCTTCAGTTTGGCTGAGTACAGTTCCTGGATGGCCTGTGATTCAGACATGTTTGTTACCACCGGCACGGCTATTTTCGCGGGGGGCGGCGGCTGCATGTTCATGAGGCTGTAGAGCCAGAAACCGCCGCCAGCCAGTACCAGGATTGTGAAGATCACCAGCGTGGCAACCCAGGCACGACGCCGGGACTTCTGGGCCGCCGGCAGCTCACGTTCCGGAGGGAGGCCCAAGGGAAGTGGTTCTTCCTGGGGCGGATCAAGAGGCTCATCTTTGAACTGGTTGGCATCGAGGAAGCCCACGGCCGTGGCACTCAAAAGCTCTGTTGCCGGGTCTTCAGGATCAACGAGGTCGTTGGGGTCCGTGGGAGCCTCGCTGGCTGCCACAGCGGGCACGGGGATGCCATTGCTTGCCGCACGCAGGGCGCGGCGGAAGGCTGCCGCGTCCTGGAACCGATCCGTGCGGCTCTTCTGCAGCGCCTTTACCAGGACGGAATCCAGTGCCTCGGAAACTTCGGGATTATGGGCGCTGGGCAGGTCCGGGATTTCACGGACGTGCTGGTAGGCCACCGATACTGGGCTATCGCCGATGAACGGAGGCCTGCTGGTCAGCAGTTCGAAGAGCAGGCAACCGGCAGAGTAGAGGTCACTGCGTGCATCCACCGTTTCACCACGGGCCTGCTCCGGCGAAAGGTACTGGGCGGTGCCCACCACGGCCTGCGTTTGGGTCATTGTGGCGGCAGAATCGGCCATGGCGCGCGCGATGCCAAAGTCCATGACTTTTACATCGCCGGTGTCGGCACAGACCATCACATTGGCAGGCTTGATGTCGCGATGGACGATGCCTGCGCGGTGGCTGTATTCGAGAGCGCCGAGGACACCCAGGGTAAAACCGACGGAATCCTCAACGCCAAGCTCGTTGGCCTTGATCATGTCGCGCAGCGTGCGTCCGGCCACGTACTCCATGACGATGTACGGGACACGCACGTCTTCCCCCGGGCCTCCAGGAACCGAGTATTCCCCGGTATCGAAGATGGCCACAATGGACGGGTGGTTCAACGCGGCGACAGCCTGGGCCTCGCGTTTGAAACGGGCCTGGAACTGGGGGTCCCGGGCAAGGTCGGCGCGTAGCACCTTGACGGCGATGGTGCGTCCCAGCAGTGTGTCTGTTCCCCGGTAAACGTCGGCCATGCCGCCACGACCGATCAACTCGCCAAGTTCATAGCGGGAATTGAGGATGCGCTGGGAAGACACGGGCGTGTTCTCCTCTCGGTGCGCAGGACCTGGACGTGGCGTTGACATGGCGGCTTACTTAGTTCCTGGGGCTGGCGGAGCCGCTGGGAGTGGAAGTGGGAGTTTCAGGCTCGGTGGGCACCAGAGCCTTGGACAGGTAGTAAGTGACCGTTGAGCCCGCTGCCACCTGGGTGCCGGCCGCAGGTGAGGAACGCACGAACGTTCCCGGCTGCTGGCCGATGGCACCGTTGACGGGTTCTCCTGCCACCCACTGCAGTCCGGCTCCTTCAATGGCTTGCCGGACCCGGGCTTCGTCAACTCCCGGCGCGATGGCAGGTACTGCCACCAATTCCGGCCCCTTGGAGTAGGTCACGGTGATGGTTTGTCCCGGGTCAACAGGACCGGTGGGGTTGAGGCTAATAACGATTCCAACGGGAGCGGTGTCGTCGAAGACTTCCTGACCGTTCACTCCAAGACCCAAGGCGCGAAGTTGTCCGCTCACCGTCTCGAAAGGTTGGCCCTGGTACTGCTCAGGAATGACGTTGATTTTCTGGGGAACCGACTGCGTGGGCTGGGGTGCCTCAGTGGTCTCCGAGGGCCTCGGCGTCGGGGTGGCCGACGTAGAGGTAGGGCTGGCGCTCCGGCTGGTGCTGGTGGTGGTGGACTCGCTGGGCGCGGGGCTCGGCGAGAAGAATCCCGACTGGGAGATCAGGAAACCAACCAAAGCAAACAGGACCAGCAGGATCAGGGCCACCAGAGGCCACGTCCACGGGCTGCGCTTCTTGCGCTCCGGCTCAGCGTCATCGAAGTTCTCGTCGTCGGTGTAGACCACTTCTTCGTCGTCGGTGAGCTGACGCTCTGCCTCCAAGGCGTTCGCCCGCGTCAGAGGGTTGTCAGATGCGGCCGCGGCTCCCAGAGCAGCTCCTGCAGCGCCGGCGCCCAGCACCGGAAGTGCGGAGGTCGCCGTCGTCGACTGCTCCTTGCCGTAAGGCGAGGTGACGACGCCGGTGGGTGCCGTTGCGGTGTCCACCGGTGCCGTGATGGGCCCGGTAGTGGATTCGAACAACAGCATGCCGGGTACGGCGGCGTGCGCCGTGGCGATGTCACCGTTGCGGATGGCTTCAGCGGCTTCGGCCAGCTTGATGGCGTTGGCCGGGCGGTTCTTGGGATCCTTGGCCAGCATGGACATCAGGAGGGCGCGCACCGGCGTGGGCAGCGTCTCCGGGAGGGGCGGCGGTGCGTCGTTTACCTGGGCGAGGGCAATGGCAATCTGCGATTCACCGGAGAACGGTCGGTGGCCTGTAAGGCACTCATAGCCGATGACACCGAGCGAATAGATGTCCGAGGAGCCCGTTGCCGTCTGTCCGGTTGCCTGTTCCGGAGCCAAGTACTGGGCGGTGCCCATGACCTGGCCGGTTTGCGTGAGCGGCACCTGGTCTGCCAATCGGGCAATGCCGAAGTCGGTGACCTTGACGCGGTTGTCCGGCGTGATGAGCAGGTTGCCCGGCTTGATGTCACGGTGGACCAGACCCTGCGCGTGCGCAACTGCCAGGGCGCGTGCTGTCTGGGAAATGATGGAGAGCGTCATGTCCGGAGACAGGACCTGTTCGCGCTCAAGGATGCCACTCAGCGGGTGTCCGGGCACAAGCTCCATGACCAGGTAGGCCGAACCGGCTTCCTCGCCGTAGTCAAAGACGTTGGCGATGCCCACGTGGTTGAGCAGCGCGGTGTGTCGTGCCTCGGCACGGAAGCGCTGGAGGAAGCCGGGGTCACCCGTGTATTCCTCCTTAAGCACCTTGATGGCAACGATCCGGCCCAGGATCTGGTCCTTGGCCTTCCAGACCTCGCCCATGCCGCCAATCGCAATACGACTGGTCAGCTGGAACCTGCCGCCGAGTGTGATTCCTGAAGTAGGCCTCACTTATTCAACACCGCCTCAAAAATCTTCTTTGCGTTCGGACTGGTTAGCTGGGCCCCGGTTAGCACGTCCACACTCTCCATGACAATGGTGACGGCTACTTGCGGGTCGTTTGCCGGGGCGAACCCGGTAAACCATGAGTTATTCAAACCTGAATCGCCGAGCTCGGCGGTACCTGTCTTGCCGGCCACCTTGACGCCCGGAACGGCTGCACCCTTGGCAATGCCATTGTCTACGGCACTGGTCATCCACTCAGTGATCTGGCTGGCGATTGGCTGCGTGGTGCTGGTCCGCAGTTTTTCAGGTTTGGGTTCGTTGATGACCCGAAGATCAGGCGCACGGATGGCCTCAACCAAGTTGGGCTTCATCTGCACCCCACCGTTGGCAATGGCCGCCGTCATCATGTTGATCTGCAGCGGCGTGGCCTTCACATCGCGCTGACCCACAGACGACTGTGCCAACTGGGCCTGGTCCAAGTCCTCCGGGAAGACGCTGATGGCCTGCTGCAGCTTGAGCTGGTCACCGAAATCCTGGCCGAAGCCGAACTTCTGCGCCTGTTCCCTGATGGCGTCCTGGCCAAGGTCAAGTGCAATGCTCGCAAACGGGGTGTTGCACGACTGCTCCAGGGCAAAGGCGAAGGACGCTGTCTCGCGGACGTTGCAGTTGCCGCCGGCATAGTTGGGCAGGCTGGCACTGCTGCCGGGCAAGGGAAGGCTGCTGGGATTCGGGAGTTCGCTGTCCTTGTTGTACTTACCGGAATTCAGTGCCGCAGCAGTATCAATGAGCTTGAAGACCGAGCCGGGCGAAAGCAGGTTACCTGTAGGACCGCTGACGTTCTGGTTCAGGTTGATACCCGGAATCTGGTTCAGCTGTGCATAATTTGCTTCCGCTGTGGTCCGGTCATGGGTGGCAATCAGGTTGGGATCATAGGTGGGCTTGGAAGCCATGGCCAAAATGGCGCCGGTCTTGGGGTTGGTGACCACAATGGAGCCCCGCTGGCCTTCAGGAATCAGATCCATGGCCAACTGCTGCAGGGCAGGATCCAAGGTCAACTCCACAGATGCTCCCTTGGGCTCTTTACCGAGGAACATCTGGCTCATGCGATCCAGGAACAGCTGATCAGAGTTGCCCGCCAAGGTTTCCCCCATGGACTGTTCCAAGCCGGTGGAACCAAAGAATTTGGAGAAGTATCCGGTGATGCCGGCATACAGCTGTGGCTGGTTGTACTGGCGCTGGAAGGCGCAGGACTCCGTTCCGGGAACCGACTCAACCACCGGTTTTCCACCCACAATGATGGAGCCGCGCTCGTTGCAGAAGGATGCCAAAACAGCGCGCTGGTTCCAGGGGTTGGCGTTGAGGTCGTCAGCACCAATCACCTGAACGTAGCTAATGGCGCCGAAGATCAACGCGAACATGGCGACGGCAGCCATCCAGCTGCTGCGAATAGCCTGGTTCATTGTTGCTTCACCGCCTCTGTTGGTGCGCTGGGTGTCTGTCCTGTAGCCGGTTTGCGGCTGTCCGGCGTGCTGCTTGCGGGCGGTTTGTTAACCATGGGGGTGGTGTCCACCGGGCCGCGGGCCGTGTTGGAGATCATGAGCAGCAGGCCAACGATGATCCAGTTGGCCAGAAGCGAAGAGCCGCCGGCTGCGAGGAACGGAGTGGTGAGGCCGGTCAAGGGAATGAGCCGGGTGACGCCGCCAATCACTACGAAGCATTGCAGGGCAATGGCAAAGGACAAGCCGCAGGCGAGGAGCTTTCCAAAAGCGTCCCGGGTGCCCAAAGCTGCGCGGAAACCGCGGGTGAAGAGCAACATGTACAGCATCACCACGGCGAAGAGGCCTATCAAGCCGAGCTCTTCACCAATGAGGGCCACAATCATGTCGCTGTTGGCGAACGGGACCAGATCCGGCCGGCCCTGGCCAAGACCAGTGCCCACCAGGCCGCCGTCGGCCATGCCGAACAAGCCCTCCACGATCTGGCCGCTACCGCCGGGTGACCTGCCGAAGACCTCCGGAGTGAAGGCATTGATCCAGCTATCGATGCGGAAAGCGACGTGGGAGAAGATCTGGGAAGCAATGAAGCCTCCGCCCAGAATCAGCAGCAGGCCGATGACCACCCAGGAGATACGGCTGGTGGCCACGTAAATCATCACAATGAACAGGCCGAAGAAGAGGATGGAAGATCCGAGGTCGCGCTGGAAGACGAGGACGCCGATGCTCACCAGCCAGGCGGTGATCATGGGGCCAAGGTCCTTGAACCGGGGGAACTGCATGGGGCCGATCTTCCGGCCCGCCAGCAGAATGAGGTCCCGGTTGGAGGACAGATATCCTGCGAAGAATATGGCCAGGGTGATCTTGGCGATTTCACCGGGCTGGAACGTCATGGGCCCAACGCGGATCCAGACCCGAGCACCGAGGATTTCACCCGCGGAGATGCCGGGGATCAAAGGAAGGACCAGGAGGAATGCACTGACCGCCAGGGAGATGTACGTGAAGCGGCGCAGGATCCGGTGGTCTTTGAGGAACCAGATCACGGCTATGGAGACCGCCATGGCAATGAGGGTCCACCGGAGCTGGTTGTTGCCCGTATCGTCCCCGGGACCGTCCATCCGGTGGATCAACGCCAGGCCGAGGCCATTGAGCGCAACCACGATGGGAAGTATTACCGGGTCTGCATACTTCGCGCGCAGCCTGAGGACGACGTGGAATGCGAAAGCAGCCACGGCCAAAAGGCTGGACTGGAACCAGAAGTCGCTATCGAGTCCGACTTCCGAGTTGATACTCACCAAGGCACTGGCGCCGATGCCCACGGCAAGGGCCAGGACGATGAGCACCAGCTCAACGTTCCGGCGGGGTTTGGGGGCTATCTCAGTCTGCATCATTTGGCCGCCTCACAGGGAGTCGGGACGGGCGAAGGAGTGGGGCTGGCGACGGCGGCCGTGCTGGGAATGGGCACAGTGGCCGTAGGTGCTGGCGTAGGGGTTGCCGATCCCGACGCGGTGCCCGCGGCCGTGGGCGCGGGGCTGGGGCAGTTCGCAGAGGCGCTGCCGGTGTTCCGCAGGTTCTCCACGATGTCCTGCGCACCGTCGAGGTCGCCCGCCGGTACTGTCTGGCGTACGCTCTGTTGGCCGTATTCCGGCAATGAATCCACCCTGATATCGGTTACGGCTTCAAGCCGGGAAAGTTGAATGGGGCCGAGCCGCTGAGAGATTCCGTTGAAGATGGCGACCCGCTGATCGTATTCGCCCACGTAGTAGCGCGTTTGGGTCCAGGCATAGCCAAGCCAGAGGCCCACCACCACACCCAGGACAACCACCGCTGCAACCGCAGGCATCAACCAGCGCACGCGGCGTCGCGGCGGCTCTTCCACCTCAACGCGGTCCTGTTCAGCCTTGTGTGTCAGGACAGTAGCTGCCCTCCGTGCCACAGTGCGGCCGGCCACCGTGGGAATGGAGCCCGTTTCGGCGGCGGTTGCAGCTGCACCAACAAGCTCATGAGGCCGACTGGCCAATTCCTCGCGCAGCACTTCCGCCGACAAATGCTCGCCGAGGTGCGGGTCGGTGGTGGCAGGAGGTTCAGTGGACTCGCCGGTTGAAGCGTCGTCAGCCGCGTCTTGTTTGTTGTCAGGATTGCCCGCACTGAACGACGATCCAGCGCCTGCCTGCTGCTCGGTTTTGGGCTTCGACTCGGTTTTGCTGTCTTCTACAGCTTTGTCCGCAGCCACATCATCGGCGGACTTGGTGGCCGTGACCGCGTCAGGCTCGTCAACCGCGGCAAGCGCCGCTGCCGGAACGACGTCGACGGCGGCCGTGTTGACGTCGTCGTCGGTCTCCTCCGCAATCTCCAACATCACCACGGTGACGTTGTCCGGGGCGCCGGCTTCAAGGGTCAGGTCAACAAGGATCTCAGCACATTCGCGTAGGTCCTTGGTCTCACGGACCATGCGCTCCACCACGTGGCCGGCAACGTAATTGAGTCCGTCGGAGCAGAGCAGCCAGCGTTCGCCAGGTTCCACATCCAGGACATCCAGGTCCAGCTCGGGGCTGGCATCGACGTCGCCGAGGACTCGCATCAAGACGTTCTTGTGCGGATGCGTTTCGGCTTCCTCCGGGCGCAGCCGGCCTTCGTCAATGAGCCGCTGCACGAACGTGTGGTCAATGCTGACCTGTTCAAACTTCTTGTTGCGCAGCCTGTAGGCGCGGGAATCGCCAATGTGGGCGAAGTGGAGCTTGCGGCCCTCCAAAAGCAGGGCTGTCACGGTGGTGCCCATCCCCGAAAGCTTGGGATTTTGGTGCACGAGCTCGGAAAGAAGGGAATTGGCGGTCTGGATCTCGTCGGCCAGGACGGTGTCCGCACCCTCCGGATAGTCGTCATGATCAAGGTGGATCATGTCCAGAACCGTTGAAGCGGAAGCGACATCGCCGCCGGCGTGACCGCCCATGCCGTCGGCCACCACGGCAAGATGGCGACCCACATATGCGGAGTCGTCATTCTTGGAGCGGATCCGTCCGACGTCGGAACGAGCGGCGTAGCGCATGATGAGCGGGCGCTCCGCGGGCTTTTCCTGGCCTTTGGGGGACTCGGGGGAGGCCATGGACTACGGCCTCAATTCAATGACCGTCTTGCCGATTCTCACGGGGACGCCAAGCTCAACAGGCAATGCGCGGGTGAGCTGCTGATCGGCCAGGTAGGTGCCGTTGGTGGAGCCCAGGTCCTCGATGAACCAGCGGCTACCCTGCGGGAACAGGCGTGCATGCCGGCCGGAAGCGTAGTCGTCCTCCAGGACAAGCGTGGCTTCCTGCGCGCGGCCCAGCAGAATGGGGCTGGCCGCCAGGGGGACCGTGGTGCCTTTGAGGGGACCCTCAGTAACTACAAGTGTTCGCGCATGCTGGATTGCCGGCGGCGGCGAAGCCGCTAGTTCAGGATGCTTGCGGACTTCCCGTGCCGTGGGAACGCCGGTGACAGCCTTGCGGCCTATCTGGAAGTCGCGGCGCATGGTGGTGACGATGCTGAAAATCAGGACCCAGAGTAGGAGGAGGAATCCGAAGCGAAGCGCTGTGATGGTCAGTTCGCTGATGTCGTTCACGCGTGACCGCCCGGGGTTTGGGGGAGGAGGCGGAAAATGATCTTGGTACGTCCCATCGTGATGGTTGAGCCGTCTGTAAGCTCCACGCTGCCGTTCACTTTATGTCCATTAACGTAGCTGCCGTTGGTGGAGCCGAGATCAACGGCCCACGTGGTGCCATTTTCCGTGCGGACCTCAAGGTGCTTCCGTGAAACACCTGTGTCATCCACCAGAATGTCGGCTTCGGAGGAGCGGCCAAGCACCACGGACAGGGCGTTGAGCGAATACCGCTGACCGCCGATGTCCAGTACAGGCTGCATGCGCGTGGGCTGCCGCACCGGAGCGGCGGGGACGTTGGCCCTGGGGGACGGCGCCGGTGCTGATCCGTCGTTTGACTGCTTCTCTGTTCGCGAAGCGATCTCGAAGTGACCGGCACGTTCCTCGTCGTTGCGTCGGAACGAAATGCGCACGGCGCCTTGGAGCGTGTAGCCCTGGCTACGGACGTGCTGGATGACGACGTCGCACAATTCCTCGGCCAATGGTGTTCCCCATTCCTGGGCCCGGGCAAAGTCCTCGTCACTCAACAGGACATCAAAGACATTTGGAGCCAGCGTCCGCCCGGCAGCGATGGTGATGGACTTATTGTCCAACTCGCGCCTCAGCTTGCTTGCAATCTCCACTGGCTCAACACGTGCCCGCGACCCCGTGGAGAAGACGTTGCGGACAGCCTTTTCAATGCCGCGCTCGACTTTATCCAGCAAACCCATGGTCCTTCTCCTTTCCTTGCCGCGGCACCCGTTGTGCCTGGTCCGATAGTCCGTCCATTGATCCGTCCGCACACACAGCGAAGTACGCGCCTGACGGCCCTTCCACTTCCCGATACTACTGGGACTGACTGGGAATGGCCTTAATCCACAACGCCTTGCGACCCGGAAAAGTTCGTTTCCGGCCCATGGTAGCGCGGGAGGGGAGGGCTGAAATTCTCACCTGGTTAAGCCATTGTTGGGGGACTCCTGGCCTCTTCGGGGACGCCTCCTACCTTTCGATTGGTGTTTTGCGGCGACTGTCCGTTATGCTTGATCTCGCTGCTTTTGAAGGAAACGAAGCCGGGAAACCTGCGGAAGTCCGGAAAAAGAAGTTGCGCGCGAGTGGCGGAACGGCAGACGCGCTGGCTTCAGGTGCCAGTATCCGAAAGGGTGTGGGGGTTCAAATCCCCCCTCGCGCACGCAATTGAAAGAGCCCCGGTCTTAGGACCGGGGCTCTTTTGTTTCCCCCGCACCCAACTGAGTCGCAGCAGAGCGCGTTTTGAGCCCGCTAAACGCGCTTAAGTGCTACTTAGTTGGGTGTGCGGGAGGTTAGGCGCGCGCGGAAGCCGCGAACCGGCGTCGTGAGTTGCTCAGGTGCAAGCGCATGGCGGCTGCGGCAGCCACTTGGTCGCCCTCCGCGATGGCCGCATATATAGAGGAGTGCTCGTGGACGACCTGGGCGAAACGCTCGGGTGAGTCCTGGTGGTCGCTGGCGACGAGGCGCGGGCGTGGCATGGTGATCATGGTTTGGCCCAGGGCGGAGATGCAGTCCGTGTAAAAGGGGTTGCCCGTGGCGGCGGCAATGGCCCGGTGGAACTCGAAATCGGCTTTCATGGAGTGTGCCGGGTGGCCGGAGCTGGCGATGAACTGTTCCAAAGCTCCGTGCATCGCCTTGAGCTGGCGCTCCGTGTGGTTCCGCGCGGCCAAAGCGGCAGCTTCTGTTTCCACGCCAACGCGGAAATCGAGCATCTGCAGCCGATCTTCCATGCTGGAAACAGCACGTGATCCGGGCGCCGGAGACGGGCCGTCTGCCGGCGGGGTCAGCGCGAAGCTGCCCCGCCCGCGTTCGGTTTCCACCAGTCCCTCCGCCTGCAAGTGCGTCAGGGCAGAGCGAACCACGGTCCGACTCACCCCGAACTCACTAATGAGCGTGTTTTCGCTGGGGAGCTTCTCACCTGGCTGGATGACGCCGTCCACAATGCGGTTGCGAAGATCGGCGGCGAGATCCGCGGTCAGGTTTCGGCTCATGGGTTCAAGATTACGCGCCGAACTCCACGGATTCGGTGGTCCAGGCGCGGGCCTGCTCGCTGAGGGTGACACCAAGGCCCGGGCGGTCCGGAACGATCATGCGGCCGTTCTTGGTTTCCAGGCGTTCCTCGAACAAAGGGTCCAGCCAGTCGAAGTGCTCCACCCATGGCTCGCGCGGGTAGGCGGCGGCCAGGTGGAGGTGGATTTCCATGGCGAAGTGGGGTGCCAGGCCCAGCCCGCGTTCATCCGCCAACGCTGCGAGCCTCAGGAATTGGGTGATGCCGCCGACGCGTGGTGCGTCGGGTTGAATGATGTCGCAGCTGTTCGCGTTGATGAGGCCCTTGTGTTCTGCGACGGACGCGAGCATTTCACCCGTGGCGATGGGGGTGTCCAGAACCCGGGCCAGGTGCGCGTGGCCTTCGAAGTCGTAGGCATCCAGCGGTTCTTCGATCCATATGAGGTTGAATTCCTCCAGCTGGCGGCCCATACGCAGTGCGGTGGCCCGGTCCCATTGCTGGTTGGCGTCCACCATGAGCGGGACGTCCCAGCCGATGTGTTCGCGGACTCCGGCAACTCGGCGCAGGTCCTCCTTGGAGTCGGGCAGGCCAACCTTGATCTTGATGCCGCCGATGCCATCGTTGATGGATTGCGTGGCGCGTTCCTTGACCTCGTCCAGCGTGGCATTGAGGAAGCCGCCGGAGGTGTTGTAGGTCTGCACCGAGTCGCGGTAGGAGCCTAGGAGCTTGGCGAGGGGGAGTCCGGCGCGCTTGGCTTTGAGGTCGTAGAGCGCGATGTCGATGGCCGCCAGGGCCTGCGTAGCCACACCCGAACGGCCCACGGAGGCGCCGGCCCACAGAAGCTTGGTGTAGATCTTGCCGATGTCGTTGGGGTCCTCGCCGATGATGCCCTCTGCGACTTCCTTGGCGTGCGCATACTGCGCAGGGCCGCCGGCGCGTTTGGAGTAGCTGAATCCCAGGCCGCGGTGGCCTTGTTCCGTGGCGATCTCGGCAAACAGGAAGACCACTTCGGTCATGGGCTTTTGCCTGCCGGTGAAGACCTTGGCATCGCTGATGGGTACGGTGAGGGGTAAACGTGCCGTGGACAGCTTGATGTGGCGAATCAGATCTACGGTGCTCATGGTTCTCCTAGTAAATGCGGCGTCCTTGCCTGTCACTTAGGATACAAGTTTTGTACTTGTACTACAAGGGTTAGGTTTGCCCAAGCGACGTCACACGGGAACGCACGACGGCGGCACCCGGCTTGGGGGGACACCCTCCCCTGAGTTCCAAGAATTTTTTGGGCGAATGCAACACACTGAGGTACGTGGCGGACAGGTACTGGGTATGAGCTACCTCTCGAGAGCCCCCGACCAGGAAGAAGCCTTTCGGGCGCTGTATCAATCCGCCTATGCTGACCTGCTCAAGTTCGTTCAGCGCCGCACAGACGCGGCACATGCCGAGGACGTAGTGGCTGAGGCATTTCTCATCGTCTGGCGGCGCTTTTCTGAAACGCCTCAGCACGAGGACGATGCGCGGGCATGGATCTTTGGCATCACTCGAAACCTCATGCTCAACGCCCGCCGTGGAGAGCAGCGTCGACACGCCCTGGGCGTCCGCCTCGCCGACGCGACCTCTGTATCCCACGCCGATTCCCACGCTGATCTGGTCAGCAGCCGCGTTGATCTAGGGAGAGCCTGGGAGCTGCTCTCCGAGATCCATCAAGAGGCCCTCGGGCTGGCGATCTTCGAGAACCTGGCCGCACCCCAGGCAGCGCGGGTATTGGGCATTTCTCCCGTTGCGTTCCGGCTCCGCCTCACCCGCGCAAGGCGAGCCCTGCGGCTACTCCTTGATCACATCCCGCGCCAAGAGTCGCCGGCGCAAGCCACATCTTCCGAAAAGGCCACCACACCATGAAAAACAGCCGGAACATCGATACTCTTCTGCGGTCCATGGACGCCGCCGAGCAGAACAAACCTACTGACCCGCGACGTTCGCAGAAAGATCTGGAACTGATTCTTCGGTCCCACCCAACTCCAGCCGCCAGGGGCGCCGAACCTGCAGAACACCAAACGTCGACGTCGATTCCAAGCCGTCGTCGTCGTCGCACCCTTGCTTTGGGTGCAGTTGCTTTCGCAACCACAGTTGGATTCCTGATGGGGCCGGCTCTCTCGGGAGGCGACCCGGCCTTTGCAACGTGGACCGCCGCGCCGGGTGCGCTGATAGGTGCCGAGCGCGATAGCGCGGTTTCCGACTGCGCCCGGTCCAGCAAAAGGATTGGTGATGGCATGTACGTCAATGACGTGGCAGTAGCTGACGTGGCAATTGCAGAAAAGCGGGGAGCCTGGACCACAGTTGTCCTCAGCAGCACTGACGGCTTCGAAGCCACCTGCACCACCGATTCCTCGGCCCCATGGTTCAAAAGGGGTTCCTTTGGCTCAGTAGGAAAGCCGGGAGATGGCAAGAAGCCCACCGGCAGGGATATCAGAACCAGTCAACTCGGTACCGGCGTCATCGGTGACAATCCGCTCTCGATGGCTTCAGGGCAAGTTGGCCCGGACGTGGCCGCCATGACCTACATCAGCACGGCAGGCGAGAAGATTACGGCCACAGTATCGAAGGGCCAGTTCGCCTTCTGGCTTCCGGGAGGGGAGCTGACAAACTCGTCAGAGGAAAAAGTACCTGTCGAGGTGACTTACAGCGACAACACCAGGGAAATCCGCTACCTCAGCCTCTGATGCGCACCTTAGGAACGAGGGAACTTAAGCCCGGAGCGCCCCGAAACCCGCAATCAGGGTTTCAAGTCCCAGGACGAAAGCTGCGTCGGTTGGCCGCTCCTGGCCTGCCAGGGACAACCTGTCCACAGCGGCCGTGAAGTTGGGGACCTGCTGGGCGAGGCTGCCGGCGTCGAAGATGTCATCCGGGGCCGTGACGTCGTAAGCGGCGCCAAACACGAAGGCTTCCAGGGCCACGATTGCGGAAATAATGCGGTCCTCCGGGAACCCGGCATCGCGGAAACCGGCGGTCACTGACTCGTACATGGCGAGCGTTTTGGGGGCATTGGCCACGGGCAGTACGGCAATGATCGGAATCAGGGGGGTGTGCGCGGAGAAAACGTCCCTATAGGACCAGGCCCAGCGGCGTACGGCTTCATCCCACGGTTCGGTGCCGAATGCGGAAACGTCCACCATTGCGGCCAAATGGTCCATGAGCAGAATGAGCACGTCATCTTTGGAGGCCACATGGTTGTAAAGGGCGGAAGGCGCGACGCCCAGGGAGCGTGCCAGGGCGGCCATGGTGAGTCCGTCGTAACCCTTGCTGCTGATTAACACCAGTGCCGCCGTCGTGATCCCGTCCTGGTCCAAGACAGCCGCGGTCGGCCTGCCGGCGCGCCGGCGAGCAGGTCGGGCGGAAGAAGCGGGGGTGGGTTCGGGCATCGGGAGCCTTTCTGCTGCCTGTGTCCCCAGCATTATTCCACTGGGTCTTCACAGGGACGGACTCCAGCGCTATTATGGTTATAAATGAATGCCATTCATTTATTGGTCAGCCACCACGGACGGCCACGGAGAGGACATCATGCAGAATCTTGAACGCGACGTTGTGATCGTCGGCGCCGGACCGTCAGGGTTGACGGCAGCACGCGAATTGAAGAAGGCCGGACTCAGCGTTGCGGTGCTCGAAGCACGCGACCGCGTGGGTGGCCGCACTTGGACGGATACCATCGACGGCGCCATGCTGGAGATCGGCGGCCAGTGGGTTTCCCCGGACCAGACAGCCCTCATGGAACTGCTGGACGAGCTCGGACTCAAAATGTACTCGCGCTACCGCGAAGGCGAGTCCGTCTATATCGGTGCAGACGGCAAGCGCACCCAGTACACCGGCGACACTTTCCCGGTAAACGAAACCACCAAGGCCGAGATGGACAAGCTGGTAGCCATCCTGGATGAGCTCGCTGCGGAGATCGGCCCCACCGAACCCTGGGCCCACCCCAAGGCACGCGAGCTGGACACCATCTCCTTCCACCACTGGCTCCGCCAGAACTCCAGCGACGAGGAAGCCTGCAACAACATTGGCCTCTTCATCGCCGGTGGCATGCTCACCAAGCCCGCACACGCCTTCTCCGCACTCCAGGCAGTCCTGATGGCGGCCTCGGCCGGTTCCTTTAGCCACCTGACCGACGAAGACTTCATTCTGGACAAGCGCGTCATCGGCGGTATGCAGCAGGTTTCGCTGCTGCAGGCAGCAGAACTGGGTGACGACGTCGTACTCAACAGCCCGGTCCGCACCATCAACTGGTCAGAGAACGCCGTGACCGTTGTTTCGGATGAGGCAACCGTCAACGCCCGTTACGTGATCATGGCCGTACCGCCCAACCTGTACTCCCGCGTCTCGTTCGAGCCCCCGCTCCCACGCCGCCAGCACCAGATGCACCAGCACCAGTCGCTCGGTCTGGTCATTAAGGTCCACGCTGTTTACGAGACGCCGTTCTGGCGCGAAGAAGGACTCTCCGGCACGGGCTTCAGCGCCGGTGCACTGGTCCAGGAGGTCTACGACAACACCAACCACGGTGATTCCCGCGGCACCCTGGTGGGCTTCGTATCCGACGAAAAGGCCGACGCCGTGTTCGAGCTCAGCGCCGAAGACCGCAAGAAGGCCATCCTGGAATCGATCGCCGGCTTCCTGGGCGATAAGGCCCTCACGCCCGAGGTCTACTACGAATCCGACTGGGGCTCCGAAGAGTGGACCCGCGGTGCCTACGCGTCCAGCTACGACCTCGGCGGCCTGCACCGCTACGGCAAGGACCAGCACGCGAACGTCGGGCCGATCTACTGGTCCTCGTCCGACCTCGCAGCCGAGGGCTACCAGCACGTGGATGGTGCGGTCCGCATGGGCCAAGCAACTGCCGCACGCATTGTTGAAGCCAACAAGCTGGCAACGGTAGCCGTCTAGCGGCAGAAAAGAACTAAGCGGCAGGCCGGGGGAGCGTCATTCCCGGCCTGCCGGCACCACCTTTTAAGCGGTACTCCAGAAAGGACCACCATGCGCTACGTAGTGGGTTACACCGCCAATGCGAGGGGGCACGACGCCGTTCACCTCGCCGTCGCGCTGGCCAGGAACCACGATGTGAGCCTGGATCTGGTCCTGGTGATCCCCGAGGATTCCCCTTTCAATGCCGTCTATCCGCCCGAGGCCGGCTACAACGACATCCTCACCGACCAAGCGCAGCGCTGGCTGGACGAGGGCCTGGCGTTGATCCCGGCGGATGTCACCGCACGCGCGCACATCCGCCGCGGCGATTCCGAGGCCCGCACGCTGATCGAGGCCGCAGTGGAATTCGACGCCGCGGCCTTGGTCATAGGCGCCAGCAACGGCGGGCTGCTCAAGCGGTTCACGATCGGTTCCGTGGCGAGTTCACTGCTCCACTCATCGCCCGTTCCGGTGGCTTTGGCGCCGCAAGGGTATCAGCGTACGGATCCGATAACGCGCTTGAGCTGCGGTTTCGGGACGCGCCCGGGCGCTGATGAACTTCTCGACGTCGCCGTTGAATCTGCGCGCGATCGCGGCCTTCCGCTGCGGCTCGTCTCCTTGTTGGCGCTCGACGGCGGTAACTCGCCTGGGTTGGCCGACGCCGCCTGGGTGTATGCCGCCGACCGGCTTGCCGCCGTCGGGGGTTCTGCGGACGCGGGCGGTTCTGCGGACGCCGCCGGTTCCCTTCAAGGTGAGCCGGAGATCGTGGTGGCGCAGGGCCGCACCATCGAAGAAGCCGTTGACCGACTCGACTGGGAAGACGGCGAAATCCTGCTGATCGGTTCCAGTCGCCTGGCCCAGCATCGGGCCACTTTCCTGGGCAGCACCGCAAACCGGATCCTGCGTGCCCTCCCCGTTCCCATGATTGTGGTCCCCCGCGACTACACGCGCCACAGCGCCTAGCAATCGCCTGAGAGGCAGAACCCATGTCAACTGCACCAAAGACGGTCCAGTCGAAGGAATCATCCCTGAGTGAAAAGGGACTGAAGGCCGGATCGGTGGGCTTGATCGGCGCCGTCGTGATCGGTGTTTCCTGCATCGCGCCCGCCTACACGCTCACCGCGGCCCTGGGCCCCACAGTGTCCGAGGTTGGCGTGCACCTGCCCGCCATCTTCCTGGTGGGCTTCATCCCCATGCTGCTGGTGGCGCTCGGCTACCGCGAACTGAACAACGCAATGCCCGACGCCGGTACCTCCTTCACGTGGGCGACGCGCGCCTTTGGTCCGTGGATCGGTTGGATGGGTGGCTGGGGGCTGATCGCGGCCACGATCATCGTGTTGTCCAACCTGGCTGCGGTGGCGGTGGACTTCTTCTACCTCATGCTCGGGCAGATCTTCAGTAATCCGGCATTGGGTGAGCTGAGCAAGATCCTGCCGTTGAACATCGCCACCACGCTCGTGTTTATCGCCTTGGCTTGCTGGATTTCCTACCGCGGCATGGAGACCACCAAGGGCGTGCAGTACGTGCTGGTGGCCTTCCAATTGCTGGTCCTGGGCTGGTTTGCGGTCTCGGCGTTCGCCCATGTGGCCAACGGCACGGCCTTTGACGCCACCGCCATTTCGCCGGACTGGTTCAACCCGTTCGCTGTGGATTCCTTCTCCTCGTTTGCTGCGGGCGTATCGCTCTCGATCTTCATTTACTGGGGCTGGGACGTCACCCTCACCATGAACGAGGAAACCAAGAACCCGGAGAAGACACCCGGCCGCGCAGCCACCATCACAGTGCTGGTGATCGTGGTCATCTACATGACCGTTGCACTGGCTACCCTGTCCTTTGCTGGCGTTGGCGAGACCGGTTTGGGGGCCGGCAACCCGGAGAACCAGTCCAGTATCTTCGCCGTCCTTGCCGGCCCGGTGATGGGTCCGTTCGCGATCCTCATGTCTTTGGCGATCCTGAGCAGCTCCGCCGCGTCCTTGCAGTCGACGTTCGTGTCGCCCGCACGGACCATGCTGGCCATGGGCCACTACCGTGCTATCTCACCTCGCTTTGGCAGCATTAGTCCCACTTTCAAGTCGCCCAGCTTCGCCACCATTGCAGCTGCCATCGCTGCCGCAGGCTTCTACGTCATCACAAGGACGGTGTCCGAGAACGCGCTGTGGGACACCATCACCGCACTGGGCATGATGATCTGCTTCTACTACGGCATTACCGCGCTGGCCTGTGTCTGGTTCTTCCGGGCATCGGCGTTCAGCAGCGTCCGGGCGTTCTTCTTCAAGTTCCTGGCACCCTTGCTGGGCGGCGTGATCCTGCTGGTCATGTTCGTCAAAACAGCCATTGATTCCATGGATCCGGAGTACGGCTCGGGCTCCTCGGTGGGCGGTGTCGGACTGGTGTTCGTCCTGGGAATGGGCGTCATCCTGCTCGGCGTGGTGATCATGCTGGTGATGTACAAGGTGCGGCCTGAGTTCTTCAAGGGCAAGGTGTTGACCCGGGCGTAGCCAGTGATGAGGCTGGCACGCCCGCAGCTCGCTCGGCTGCTTCAAGGGCCCCCGCAAGGCGCTCGACGGCGGCCCGGTAATCCGTCCCAGCCGTCACCTTGCAGAACTCGGCCTCCCGCATGGCCCGCGTCAGCGCCGCCGTCTCCGCTGACCGCACATCGGTCATGGCGGGGAAATCGATGGTCCTGGCGGGATCAAGCTCGTAGCGGCTCCACTGTTCAAGGAGGTTCTCGTGGCGGGCGGCGTCATCGGCAAAACCGGTACGACGCCGGGGCTCGGCTGCGTGGAGGCGTTCGACTTTGCGGATGCTCGCCAGGGTGGCTGCCGCGGTGGCGATGCCGACGAACATCATGATCAGCCCGGCCGGTGGCCAATGCACAGCCGGGACAAGGATGGCGGGCGTAACGACCACGAGGCCGCCGAACACGTCCCAAAAGACGCCGTCCGGTTCCTGCCCACGCCCATAGCTGAGTTTCCTGTGCAGGACGTACGTGGTTGCTGCGGTTGCGAGAACCAGAGCTACACCCCACAGGAGCATCATGGCGGGCATCGGACCACCTCCAGGCGAATTCGCTGCTTTGCATTCAGTATGCGCCAGTGGCTGGATCCGCGCGACACCCTCCATCGGACAATTCACCACCGCAAACGCAGGTGAATTGTCCGGATCAGGGTGATTCCTGCCCGGGACTGTGTCGCACCCGGGGCGTAGCCTAGGCAGCATGAGATTGAAAATGTGCAGCATCCACGTCAAGGACCCCGCAGCAGCTCACGCTTTCTACACGGAGACACTGGGCTTCGAGACCCTGATGGCGATGCCTGAATACAACTTGTTCATCATCAAGGATCCGGGAGCGGACAACAGCACTTCGCCGGGGCTGCTTCTGGAGCCGAGCGATAACCCCATCGCCGCGAACTACATGAACGCACTCCATGAGTCCGGCCTGGCTGCTATCACCTTTGGTGTGCCCGACGTCCAGGCTGAGTATGAGCGTCTGCTCGCCGCCGGTGTGAAGTTCCAGGGCGAACCGTCTGAGGATCCCTCAGGCGTCAGCGCAGTCTTCGATGACGGGTGCGGCAACTTCATTCAGCTCCACCAGGACTAGTGCCCTAAATGACTGTGGCCGGGACCCGCTGGTCCCGGCCACAGTCAGTGAAAGCTACGCGTGATCGCGCTTGGAGGTCTTCGGAGCATCACGCTTTGCAGCGGCGTTGTCCCTGGCTTCCTTGGTGGCGGCCTTCTTGGCGGCTTCGTCCTTCACGCGCTGCGCCTCGGAGCGAACAGCTGCGTGTGTGGCGCGTTCGGTGACCAGCCACTGCGGGGGAGACTGCAGCAGCTCGGCGATTTCCGCCGTCGTGAGTGCTTCTTCTACTCCGCCGCGGGCCAGGCCGCTGATGGAGATGTTGAGCTTGTGCGCGACTACCGGGCGCGGGTGCGGGCCGTTGCGGCGCAGCTCGGCGAGCCACTCCGGCGGGTTGGCCTGGAGTTCGGCGAATTCGTCGCGTGTGATGGACGAATCCTGGAACTCCTGGGGTGTTGCGGGCAGGTAGATACCGAGTTTCTTGGCAACTGTTGCCGGCTTCATGGACTGGGAGTTCGAGGACGTCATGCTTCAAGGGTATCTGGCCGGTACTGTGAGTGTGTGCCAGACGCTGAAGAATCCGCCGAAACAACCGAACCCCTAGCCGGTCTCCGCTTCGCCTATGTTGCGGGTGTGACTCCTGGGAAATGGATCCGGCGGTGGGAAGAACGGATGCCCAACTTCCCGTTGCATTCGTTTATGTCCGACGACGCCGCTCAAGTTTCGGTGTTGCGTGACGGTTTGGCTGACCTCAGCTTTGTTCGGTTGCCCGTGGACCGCGAAGGTTTGAACGTCATCCCCCTGTATGAGGAACAGCCCGTGGTGGTCGCTCCCAAGGGGCACGAGATCTCAGTGTTTGAGGAGGTCGCGCTGGAAGACCTCGTCGAGGAGAACTTCCTGGATGTTGACGAGATGGGCGGGCCGGACATGGCCCTCCAAGTGGTGGCATCCGGTGCTGGACTGGCGATCCTGCCGATGTCCGTGGCGCGGCATCTCAATGTTAAGGACACGGTGATGCGCCGCCTGACCGGGGCTCCCACCACGCAGATCGGCTTGGCCTGGCTGGTTGGAACGGACAGTCCCGTGATCGAGGAGTTCATAGGGATCGTGCGCGGCCGGACGGCGCAGAGCTCACGCCAGCCCTCGGCGCAGCAGGAGAAGCCCAAGAAGGTGCCTAAGCCGGATCGACGCGGCGGTGGCCCCAAAAAGCCCGCAGTCGCACAGCGCTATGCGCCGAACCCGGACAAGGGCCGTGGCAAGGGGTCCCGCAAGAAGGGCAAGCGGTAAGCGGTGACGCTCCTGCCCAGTTAGTGGGTAGAAGTGCCGGACTTTGCGGCCAGATCGCTGGTATCTTGCTCTTTCGAGTGAGGTAACCGGGGAGGAACGCGGCCTAGTCCGGGCTTACCCGCCGTGGATAGCGCTTTGCTGCTGCTCTGATCGGTTGAGGTAGGCAAGGAGAAGATCCCCGGCCTCTTCCAGATCCCCGGACTCCAACGCTGAACAGATCTGCTCATTCTCCTTCAGCCAGTCGCTGTAGAAATGCGCGTTCATGGTGGCTTTGTGGAAGTAGAGCCGCATCTCGGCAAGGATCTGCGCCATGATCGTGTTCAGCCGGTTGCTCTCGGCCAGGGCCACGATTGCACCGTGGAAATGCTGGTTTGCGCTGCCCAGGCCTTCGTTGTCGTTGGCAGCTGCCGCCCGTTTCCCTTCCTCGACGGCGGCCCTGACGGCGGCGATCCGCTCCGGCGAACCACCCGCGCGGATTGAACTGACCTCTATGGCGCGGCGGACCGTGTAGACGTCGTGGATGTCGCCTGCTTCAAGGGTGGCCACAAACACGCCCTTATTGGGCTGGCGGAGGAGCAGCCGCTCACCGGCCAGCTCGGCGAACGCTTCGCGGACGGTGTTCCGGGATACTCCCAGGTCCTCGGCAATAGTGGCTTCGGTGAGTTTGGCGCCCGGCACCAGGAATCCCTCGGCGAGCTGATACCGGAGTTCTTCGGCGACTCTCTCAGCAACAGACGGAACTCTCATCCGGACGCGTGCCCGCGCACTATCAAGGCCAACGTGTTCGTTTTTTTCCTGATCTACACCGGCCATGACACCAAAATTACACGATTGCCGGAAACTGGGATCGCTGGATTGTTGAACAATCCAGCAGATTGGTGCATCCTAGATGTAACGCACATCACGAGGCAGGGATCACATCATGGCAATCATCGATCTGAACAGCGACGTCGGAGAGTCCTTCGGGCGCTGGACACTCGGTGATGATGCGGCCATGTTCGAGTCGGTCTCCAGCGCCAACGTTGCCTGCGGATTCCATGCTGGCGACCCCAGCGTCATCCGCAGCACCTGCGAGAAGGCGGCCAAGGCCGGCGTCGTTATTGGCGCCCATGTCGGCTACCGCGACCTCGCGGGATTCGGCCGCCGCTTCATGGATATCGATCCCGTGGAGTTGGCCGATGACGTGGTTTATCAGATCGGTGCGCTGCAAGCGTTGGCTGCCACCACCGGGGCCAGTGTCCAGTACGTGAAGCCCCACGGTGGTCTCTACAACGCAATCGTGAAGCACACCGCCCAGGCACGGGCCGTCGTCCAGGCTGTGAGATCGGTTGACCCCAACCTTCCGATCCTTGGCCTTCCTGGTTCCGAGGTCCTGCGCCTCGCAGAGGAAGCCGGCCTCCGGGCTGTTTCCGAAGTGTTCGCGGATCGCGCTTACAACCCGGACGGAACATTGGTTTCGCGATCCCAGCCGGGCGCGGTTCTGCATGATCCCGCCGAAGTGGCCGAACACGTCCTTCGGATGGCTACTGAACAATCCGTCAGGACCGTTGACGGCTCCATCCTGAAAATCCGCGCAGAAAGCATCTGTGTGCATGGTGACTCACCGGGAGCCGTTGCAATGGCTACCGCTGTGAAGTCCGCTCTGGCCGACGCCGGCGTCACGGTCGGCTCGTTCCTCTAGCCCGCCCCGGGCTCCCGCACCATCCCTCATCCCCCGGAGGACATCATGACCAGCACAAACAACGCAGCCAAGGCAGTGACAAGGAAGCCACCGCCTGGCGCTATCAAGGCGTACGTCGCCAGTCTTACCGGAACGTCGCTTGAGTACTATGACTTCGCTATCTACTCGGTGGCCTCGGCCCTCGTATTCCCCAAGATCTTCTTCCCCGGCAACGACGAATTCGTGGCGTTGCTGCTCTCCTTCTCGGCATTTGCGGTTGGCTACCTGGCCCGCCCGATTGGTGGCGTCATCTTCGGCCGACTCGGGGACAAGATCGGCCGCAAATACGTGCTGGTCTTTACGCTGGTCCTGATCGGTGTAGCCACGGTCCTCATCGGTGCGCTGCCCGACTACTCAGTGATCGGCGTAGCGGCACCTACTATTCTTGTGCTGCTGCGTCTGGCGCAGGGCATTGGTGTTGGTGGCGAATGGGGTGGCGCAGTGCTGCTGTCCAGCGAATTCGGCGACCCCAACAAGCGCGGCTTCTGGTCTTCCGCGGCCCAGATCGGCCCGCCCGCCGGCAACCTCATGGCCAACGGTGTTCTGGCCATTCTCGCCGCTTCCCTCAGCGAAGAAGCATTCCTCTCCTGGGGCTGGCGCGTAGCCTTCCTGGCTTCCGCACTCTTGGTGGTCTTCGGCCTGATCATCCGGCTCAAGCTTGAAGAAACCCCCGTCTTCAAGGCTATCCAGGCCCACGGGGATCGCCCCAAGGCTCCCATCAAGGAAGTCTTCACCACACAACCCAAGGCTTTGGTGGCAGCAGCGCTTTCCCGTGTTTGCCCTGACATCCTTTACGCGCTGTTCACCGTGTTTGTGGCGGTTTATGCCACCAAGGAACTGGGCATGACCACCGGCAACGTCCTGTCCGCCATCCTCATTGGCTCCGCGTTCCAGCTCTTCCTGATTCCGCTGGCCGGGGCCCTGACGGACCGCTTCAACCGCCGCTGGGTCTACGGCATCGCAGCGGCGGCCACCGCAGCCTACATCCCGCTGTTCTTCCTGATGATCCAGGGCAAGTCCGTAGCCATGCTGACAGTCGGCACCGTGATCGGCCTGGCACTCCACGCGTTCATGTACGGCCCCCAAGCGGCCTTCATCACCGAGCAGTTCCCGGCCAGGCTCCGGTACGCCGGCAGCTCGCTGGCCTACACCCTGGCCGGCGTGATTGGTGGAGCCGTTGCTCCCATCATCTTCACCGCCCTCTACGGCGCAGCAGGTGGCGGATGGTACTTGATCGCCGTCTACATCCTCGTCGCTGCAGTAGTCACCATCGTCGGCATGCTCCTGGGCCGCGACCCCAAGCCGGAAGAAGATGTCCGACTGATGCAGGGGACCCAAGCTCAGCCGGCGGCGTAGCGAAAATGGAAACCGTAATGCAAACCACCACTGCTAAGAGGGTCCGCTCCGTCAGGCCCGTCGGCACCCGGGCGGTTCTGGCCGAGCTGGACGGGCTGCAGGATGTCCTTGCACTGCAGGACATGCTCTACAAGTCCCCGCTTCCCGGACAGGTGGACGTTCTCGCCGCCGCGGAAACGGTCATGGTGGTAGGAGAGTCCGCAGCGGCGACCCGAGCAATAGGGTTGCGGCTCATGGAGCTCGAACTCACCGCTCCGGAGGGAACCGACTCCGGGTTGGTGGTCATCGATACTGTTTACGACGGCGACGACCTCGCCGACGTCGCGGAGCTCACCGGGCTGAGCGTGGACGGCGTCGTAGCTGCGCACACAGGCCAGATCTGGACCGTAGCCTTCGCTGGCTTCGCGCCTGGGTTTGGATACATGGTGGGCGAAAACGAGGCACTCACGGTTCCACGGCGCTCTTCCCCACGTACGGCGGTTCCAGCTGGATCCGTTGCTCTGGGTGGACAGTATTCCGCGGTCTACCCGCGCCGTTCGCCGGGCGGTTGGCAGCTGATCGGCCGGACCGGTGCACGAATGTGGGATCTGGACCGAGCCCAGCCAGCCCTTGTCAGGCCCGGCGATCGGGTGCAGTACCGGGCCGTCCGCGAGGTTGTGACTGCTGGAGCTTCGGAGGCCCGCGACCCTGAAACGGAGCACCACACTGAGTCCGGTCTTCGGATTCTCAATCCAGGTGCACAGAGCCTAATCCAGGACCTCGGCCGCCGGGGTTTCGGTCCGCTGGGTGTCTCTGCCGCCGGGGCCCTGGACAGGGCATCCCTGCGGCGGGCTAACCGGCTGGTGGGGAACGCTCCTTCAGCTGCGGCCATCGAATCGGTCAATGGCGGGCTCACCGTCGAGGCCGTCGGTGACCAGGTGATTGCCGTGGCAGGTGCGCCGAGTACGCTGACCATCCAGTCGCCGTCGAGGGTTGAGTCCGAAGAGTCCGACGACGGCGATCGGCCGGGCGCGATGCGGACCGTTCCGATGGCCACACCTTTCGCGCTGCTCGACGGCGAAGTGCTCACCTTGGGTGCTCCCGAGTCAGGGTTCCGAAACTATGTGGGAATCCGAGGCGGAGTGGATCTGCCGGAGGTGCTGGGTAGTCGCTCAGCGGACACGATGTCAGGGATCGGACCGGGCCCTCTCATGGCTGGTCAGGAGCTTCCCGTCGGCGAGGACACAGTTTCCACCGCGGTGGGTGAGCCCGAATTGCAGCCCAAGTTTCCGGGCGCCGGCGTTACGGTACTGGATGTGGTCCCCGGGCCGCGGGCGGACTGGTTCGAGCCGGAAGCCCTTGATTCGCTCTGCGACCAGGAATGGCTTGTCACGCCGCAGTCCAACCGTGTGGGCATGCGCCTGGACGGGACTCCGCTCAAGCGCACCCGTGAAGGTGAGCTTCCCAGCGAGGGCACCATGGCCGGAGCCCTTCAGATTCCGCCGGCCGGATTGCCCGTCCTGTTCCTGGCGGACCACCCCATCACCGGCGGATATCCCGTGATTGGTGTGGTGCGCGATGAACATCTTGATCTCGCCGCGCAAGTGCCCATCGGCGGAAAGATCCGCTTCCGGCTGGTTCCGGATTCCCCAAGCTTCACCACGACTTTTACGAAGACCCCAGAGAAGTGAGTATTTGATGCGCAAGGTCCTGATCGCGAACCGTGGCGAGATCGCCGTCCGCGTCGCCCGAGCCTGTGACGACGCCGGCATCCTGTCGGTAGCCGTCTACGCGGACATCGATGCCGATGCCATGCACGTAGGCGCCGCCGAGGAAGCCTACAGCCTGGGCGGAAACTCGCCGGCTGACACGTACCTGAACATCGGGAAGCTGCTGGCGGTCGCGGAGGAGTCCGGTGCTGACGCCATCCACCCCGGGTACGGTTTCCTTTCCGAGAACGCGGAGTTTGCACAAGCAGTGCTCGACGCCGGGCTTGAATGGATCGGACCCTCACCGGACTCCATTCGTCAGTTGGGCAACAAGATCACTGCCCGCGAAATCGCAGTCCGCGCGGGTGCTCCCTTGGTTGCCGGAAGCGACGGTCCCGTCTCCTCTGCAGCGGAAGCGCGGGCTTTTGCGGAGGAACACGGACTCCCGCTCGCGATCAAGGCGGCTTTCGGTGGTGGTGGCCGCGGTCTGAAAGTGGTCCGGGAGCTCGCCGAAGTTGAGGAAGCGTTCGATTCCGCGGTCCGTGAAGCTGTAGCGGCGTTCGGGCGTGGTGAGTGCTTCGTGGAGCAGTACCTTGACCGGCCGCGGCACGTGGAAGCACAGATCATCGCGGATAAACTCGGCAATGTAGTGGTGGTGGGCACCCGCGATTGCTCGCTCCAACGACGCCACCAGAAGCTTGTGGAGGAGGCTCCCGCTCCGTTCTTGAGCGATGAACAGCGTCAACGAATCTACGACGGCTCCAAAGCCATAGTGCGGGAGGCTGGGTACTACGGCGCCGGGACTGTGGAATTCCTGGTCTCAGCCGACGGCGCCGTGGCCTTCCTCGAGGTCAACACGCGCCTGCAGGTGGAACACCCCATCACCGAGGAAACTGCCGGGATTGACCTTGTGCAGGAGCAATTCCGGATTGCCGCCGGATTGCCGTTGAGCATCACGGAGGATCCTGTGGCGCAGGGACACTCCTTCGAGTTCCGTATTAATGCCGAGGACGTGGGCCGTGGATTCTTGCCGTCCCCCGGCACCGTGGCTTCCTTCGAAGCGCCCACCGGTCCTGGCATCCGCTTGGACACCGGGGTGCGGTCTGGCTCCTTCGTGGCGCCGCAATTCGACTCCCTGTTGGCCAAGCTGATCGTCACCGGAGCTGACCGGCAGCAGGCACTGCGCCGTGCCCGGCGTGCCTTGGCCGAAATCAACATCACGGGCCTGGCCACCGTCCTGCCGTTCCACCGCGCGGTCCTGGAGTCCGAAGACTTCACGTCCGTTGCCGGAATGAGGGTTCACACCCGATGGATTGAGACCGACTTCGCAGACAAGATCCCGGTGGATCCCGAATACAGCGTGGTTCCTCCCGGAGGGGAGCGGCGAACCATCACCGTGGACGTGGATGGGAAGCGCCTCGCGGTTGGCCTTCCCGCGGATCTGCTGGATGGCTGGGCGCGTTCCGGGCAGGGCATTCCGGCCTTTACCGCGCCGACCGATACGCCGGGTTCGGTCACACGTGGAGACTCTCCCGCGGAATCAGCCCTCGTCTCCAGCATGGCCGGAACAGTGGTCAAGTGGCTCGTTGAACCCGGTGCTGAAGTAGCCGCCGGGGATCCCTTGGTGGTCCTGGAGGCTATGAAAATGGAAACCCAGGTCCCTGCGCACCGTGCAGGTACGCTCTCCGAAGTCCTGTCAGCTCCCGGTGGCGTGGTCACGGCTGGTGCAGTGCTGGCGCACATCTCGTAAACCCGCTTTTCCGTTGCCAACCCGCTTTTCCGTTCCTGCCCAGCGACGGAAAAGCGGGTTGGCAACGTGATTGAGGGCTAGGACGTAACGGCAACACCCAGCACGCTGTCCAACAAGCTGTTACGGAATTTGCCCGAAGGATCGTTGGCCTGAACCAAGGCACGGAAGTCCTCGAACCGAGGATACAGCGCCGCGAAGTCGTACTGGCCGGGCGTAAAGAGCTTGCCCCAGTGCGGGCGTGCACCGAACGGACGCAGGGCTTCCTCAAGCTCGGGCAGCACTGCTTCCACCTCGGTCTGGAGCGGCTTCCACGTGAAGTGGAGTGCCACGCTTTGCTGCTGGTAGAACGGGCTGAGCCAGAACTCGTCTGCTGCCACAGTGCGGATCTCGGAAACGAACAGGAGCGGCGCGAGCTTGTGGGCTAGTTCCCGGACAGCCCGCAGCGCGGCTGGTGCTTGATCCAGAGGCAGGAGGAACTCGCTTTGCAGTTCCTCGCCGTTGCTTGGCGTGAACTCGTGACGGAAGTGCGGCAAGCGGTCCAGCCATTTTCCTGCAACGTCCAGCTGCTCTGTGCAGTTCTCAGCAGACATGTCCGGCAGGGGATGCATGGCTGACGTCGCCGGGGTTGCTCCGAACAGGTCTGGTAACGGGGCCTCGGTGTCCAGTGCTTTGAGCCAGACCTGGGGAATGGTGTCGCCGGTGTAGTTGGTGAAGAAGCTGACGCTGTAGGCACTGGATGCGATGGTTTGGAAGTTCGCCAACGCACCCTCCCAGGACAGGTTGGTGAGCACGCGCTGCCGGACCTCGTAGCTAGGTCGGATCGCGAGTTCCAGCCCTGTGACAATGCCAAGTGCTCCCATTCCCACCACGCTGGCGAGGAATTCGTCGTCGTCCGCTGTAAGGGTCACCAGCTCGCCGGAGGCGCGCACCAGGTCAATGCCGACGACGGCGGCAGCGAGCGAGGGGTTGTTGACCCCACTGCCGTGCGTGCCGGTTTGGATAGCGCCCGCAACGGAGATGTGGGGGAGGGATGCGAGGTTGTGGATCGCGTAGCCCTGTTCCTCAAGTGCGCGGCCCAGCGCCCCGTAGCTGATGCCACCGCTGACCTTGACCGTGCTTTTCGCGGTGTCCAACACCACTTCCTGGGGGA
The DNA here is from genome assembly GCF_055389195.1 of Arthrobacter sp. DualSoilB13. NCBI lineage: Bacteria > Bacillati > Actinomycetota > Actinomycetes > Micrococcales > Micrococcaceae > Arthrobacter > Arthrobacter sp. DualSoilB13. The sequence continues at coordinate 48,909 of NZ_AP035865.1, forward strand.
GGGCATCGAGGAGGATGTGAGTTCCGTCGGTGTCTGCAACGGTGTTGAAGGAGTGCCGGGAGCCAAGGGCTTTGATCCGGGTGGCATGAGCTACGAGCTCGCGGAGCTGATCCACGGTGGTGGGCCGTTGAATGTCCGCTGACGAGTACTCAAGGTTTCCTGCCCAGTTCTTCATCGAATAATCTCCCGCTTGTATTTGTAGACTCCCGTAATTGTTAACGTTCACAACTAATTGCGTCAAGAGGAGTCCAACTCCGCAGCGGATAGAGTTCAAGAAATCCGCTGTCTATCAGGAGTTGCAACGTGAGCAAGGGATCAAAGCCCACCATTCGGGATGTGGCCAGGGCGGCGGACGTCTCGCTGACCACAGTTTCTTATGTGCTTTCCGGTCGTCACGGTGGCACTACCCGGATCAGCCAGCCCACGCAGGACCGTGTCCTGGCTGCGGTGCAAGAGCTCGGGTATGTGCCCAATCAGGCCGCGCGAGGGATGCGCCGGGGCAAGACTGACGTAGTTGCCGTGGCCATCGGAAACCTCGAGTGGCCGTGGGACCGGGCACTCGCCACCGCCGCAGCCACGATCCTGCCCCAGCACGGCTACCAACCAGTGATCCTGCTGGGTGATGACTGGCGGAAGTTCATGATGTCCGGCGGTGCGGACGGCGTCATCATCGGCTATTTCCCGGAAGCAAAGTCCGAGGACGAAACAGTCACTGAATTGGCCCGCCGTGGCGTTGCCCAGGTGGTCATTTCAGGCACCATGAAGCAGGCCGGTTTCGATGTCCTTGCTCCCGAACCCGAGGCCGGGCTTGCAGAATGCATGGAATTCCTCACTGCATCACACCGCAGGATCGGCTGCATTCGGAGGGCGGACCCGGCCGGCCGGCCCAAGAGCCGCTTCGCCGCCTACGCAGCAGGACTGAAGAACGCGGGCATCCCGCTTGATGAGTCCTTGGTCAGAACGTCGCAGCACCGTCCGGCCATCGCATATCAGTCCGCGCTTGAGCTGCTGCAGCTACCGGACCGGCCTACCGCGATCCTTTGCACGGACGATATGGAGGCGCTGCAGACGATCCGTGCCGCCTACCGCCTCGGCCTTCGCGTGCCCGAGGACGTTCAGGTTGTCGGGGTCGGGAACTCTACCGAGGGCCAGGAGTACGATCCAGCCCTGACAACAGTGGGTCCGGACCCGATCTTTGAGCAGGTTGTCCGCATGCTGCTCGATCGCCTGGCGGGAGTTACACCGGCGGAGGGCATTCGGGTGGCCTCGCCGTGGAAGTTGCATCGGCGAGGTACCACGGAGGGCTAGCTAGTCCTTCAGTGGGCGGCGAGCCAGCCAAGCAGCCACGATCGCACCCGAGATGTTGTGCCACAGCGAGAACACGGCCGACGGGAGTGCAGCCAAGGCACCGAAATGTGCCGTGGCCAGCGTCGCAGCCAAGCCGGAGTTCTGCATGCCAACTTCGAATGCGAGGGCACGGCGGGCCTTATCATCCAGGCGGCCGAGCTTACCGGCAAGGTAGCCGAGGCCCAGGCCGAAACCGTTGTGGAGGACCACTGCCAGGAACACGATGCCACCCGCGGCAACGATCTTGCTGGCGCTTCCCGCCACAACAATGGCCACGATCAACGAAATCACGACGGCGGATGCCCACGGAAGTGCCGGAAGCACCTTTGCGACGAGCTTCGAGAGGAAAATCCGGGCCAGAAGGCCCGCGATGACCGGCAGCAGGACGGTCTTCACAATGTCCATCACCATGGCACCGGCGTCGATGTGCAGGAAGGATCCCGCCAGGAAGAGTGTCAGTGCAGGGGTCACCAAAGGTGCAATGAGTGTGGAAACGGAAGCGACGGCCACAGAAAGGGCCACGTCCCCCTTGGCCAGGAAAGCCATGACATTGGAGGCGGTGCCGGAAGGAGCGCAGCCAACGAGGATCAGGCCAACGGCCAGTTCCGGTGGAAGCTGCAGGAGGACCGCAATGAGCCACCCGGCTCCGGGCATGATCACGTAGTGCGCCACGATTCCCAACGCCACAGCCCACGGACGCCGGGCCACCGAGGCGAAGTCTGGTGGGGTCAGCGTGAGGCCCATGCAGAACATGATGACGCCCAGCAGGTAGGGAACTGCGACGCCCATGGGCTTGAACAGATCGGGAATCAGGAAGCCGAGAACGCCGGCAACCACCACCAGAAGGGGGAAAACTGTGACGGCAATACGCGCAATCTTGGCTTCAGCGGCTAGTGCGGCGTTGACGGGCGCAGCGGTTTCTTCTGTTTTCGATGGGGATTTGGTTGCCTCAAGCATTCATCCATGCTCACACTCGGCGCCCAAACCGAGCGAGTTCGTTACATCCACGCAGGGGTATATGTCAGGGGTTGAGCTTACCGGCAAGTCGCTCGCGCATACGGACGCTGGCTTCGTTGAGCCCGATGAACTCTACGTCACGCCCGTGATTCCGATACTTCTCGGTCACCGAGTCCAGCACGGCCACTGTTGAGGCATCCCAGATGTGCGAGCCGTGCAGATCGATGATCACACGGTCTATGCCCTCTGAGGAATCTTTCGCATAGTCGAACTGCGTGTACAGATCATTGGAGGAAGCGAAGAACAGTTCGCCGTCCACCGTGTAGGTGGCAACAACTTCACCGTTGAGCTCCAGTTCCGTCCGCTCAACAGTTGCGAAGTGGGCCACCCGCCGCGCAAAGAGCACCATGGCGGTCAAAACGCCGACGCCGACACCCACCGCGAGGTTGTGCGTCGCCACCACGGCGGCAACGGTAATGAGCATGACGGCGGTCTCGGACTTGGGCAGGCGCTTGAGCGTAGCAGGCCGGATGGAATGCCAGTCGAAGGTGATCAATGAAACGAAGATCATCACGGCCACCAACGCCGCCATGGGGATCATGCCCACAACATCGCCCAGGACCACCACCAATACCAACAGGAAAACGCCGGCCAGGAACGTCGAGAGCCGGCTTCGAGCCCCTGAGCCCTTGACGTTGATCATGGTCTGACCGATCACCGCGCAGCCACCCAGGCCGCCAAGGAAACCGGTGACGATGTTGGCCGCACCCTGACCCCACGAGACCCTCGTCTTGTTGGAACGGGTGTCCGTGATGTCGTCCACCAGCTTGGCAGTCATCAACGATTCCAGAAGGCCCACCAACGCCATGGACAAGGCGAAGGGTGCAATGATCTGGAACGTCTCCAGGTTCAACGGAACGTTGGGCAGGAAGAACCCGGGCAGGCTGTCCGGGAGTTCGCCTTTATCGCTGACCGTGGGAACATCGATGCCACCCACCACTGTCACCAACGTAATGAGAACAATGGCCACCAGTGGCGCGGGGATAGCCGAGGTCAAGCGGGGCAGCCCGAACACAATCACCAAGCCCACAACCACAATGGGGTAGACCATCCACGGCACGTTGAAGAGCTCGGGCATCTGGGACATGAACACCAGGATCGCCAGCGCGTTCACGAAGCCGATCATCACGGACCGCGGGATGAAGCGCATCAGCTTGGTGACGCCCAGAACGGCAAGGATGATCTGGAAGACGCCCGCCAGGATGATGGTGGCAATGAGGTAGTCGAGCCCGTGTTCCTTCATGACCGGCGCGATCACCAGGGCCACAGCACCAGTGGCAGCAGAGATCATGGCAGGACGCCCGCCAACAATCGCGGTGACCACGCCCATGGTGAAGGAAGCGAACAGCCCGATCCGGGGATCAACGCCGGCAATCACCGAGAACGCGATTGCCTCGGGGATCAGCGCCAGGGCCACCACGAGTCCCGCCAGGGACTCCGTCAGCAGGCGACGGGGCGAACGGAAAGTCGCCCGCAGTGACATGAGTTGCTCGGGAGTCATGGGTCCTTACAGTGCGGGCTTTACAAAGCAGTCTGGCGGTAGCGCTCAATCTGCTTAAGACGCCGCAGGAGGCTGTCGCGCCGCGGGTGCGGGACGACGTCGGGCGCCTCAGCGGTGAGATCAATGTGTTCGGTTCCGTACTGCCACAGCAGGAGGTCATCCAGGAGGCGGTCCGGGCCGGGGGAGTAGCGGTGGTCCAGGGCCTTCCGGACCTCGGTGATCCGGTTGGCGCTGAGCAGCCCGGCAAGCTCCACGGTCTTGGTGAGTCCGTGGGCGGCGAGCAGCTCGGCAGCCCATCCCCAGTCGTCATCAACTTTACGGTCAACGTGCGGCAAGAGTGTACGCCAGACGTCACGAACCCGGTTGGGTGTCAGTGGCGCGCCCCCCTCACCCTCAAGATCCCAGTAGCCGCGGACTTCCTCATAACGCTCGTGAAGATCGGCGAAGGCGCTTTCCACGGTTTCCAACATGGCCGCGGTGGCCGTGAACTGGCGGTCGAAATGTGGTGTCCAAGCGCGCGGATCTTCGGCTTTGAAACGAATGTCGTGCTCGATCTCGCTCCAAGCGTGCGCGAACACCGTGCGGATCTGGCATTCGAAGAAGTAGCTGCCGTTGGCGGGCATGTCCGGGTTGAAGACGTGCTGGTACTCCTTCACGGCCTCGTTCTGGATGGTCCGCAGGATGAGGTGCCGGCTGGAGTAGCCGTACGTTCCGGACTCGATGGAGCCGATGTCCTTCTCACGGTCGCCGCGGCAATCAAAGAGTTGGCGCTGCCGCTTGATGATATTGGCTACGGCGGCGTTCTCCGCCGGCAGTTTGGTGATGACGCGGATGCCCACCATGTCATTCAACGTGCGGAACGGGTCAGGGAACTTCAGCAAGCGCGGCCCGCCGGGCTCCAAAGGTTCATCCGTTCGGGAAATCTTTTCGCGGAACGACTCAACGGTTTTGGTCCGCCCCGTGACGAACAAAGGGGTGACCTCGGCGTCGTTCAGCATGTCCCTCAAAGTGAGCAGCACATCCCGTGTGACCCGCTTCAATGCAGGGCGAACACGCTCATAGAGCGCCACATTCGCATCCACTGCGTCGCGCTGGGCCTGATCCAGGCTGTCCCAATTGCTTGCCATGCCCCCAGCTTACGGGGCGGGTCCGACACTGAACCGAGCCACCCGCCGTCGGGGTGCCTCTAGCCAAACAACCGAATCGTCAGGATAGGCTCAGTACAAAGGAGGGCGCAATGTTGCGGCACAAGTACAGCTACGGCGAACACCCCAGCCAATGGGGCGAACTCTTCATACCTGAACCGTCCAACGGAAACCATCGCGGCGCGGCTACAGTCGCCGGCGGAATCGCCGTTGTGATCCATGGCGGCTATTGGCGCTCACAGTACGGCGCTGAGCTTGGTGAACCCCTTGCTCGCGACCTCGCAGCGCATGGCATCACCGCCTGGAACCTTGAGTACCGGCGGGCCGGCAACGGCGGTGGTTGGCCCCATACCTTCGAGGACATCCTCGCCGGAATCGACCATCTATCCCATATAGCCGGCGACCATGACCTGAAACTCGGCAAAGTAGTGGCGCTGGGCCATTCGGCTGGTGGCCACTTGGCCGTCTGGGCTGCCGGGCGGCAGAAGCTGTCCTCCATTGGAACGCCCGACGCCGACCGCCAACTTCAGCGCGGACCGGAGGACAACGCTGTGCACTTGACCGGCGTCGTCAGCCAGTCGGGCCTCCTGAACCTTGCTGCGGCAGAGAAGCTGAACCTCAGCAACGGCGCCGTCTGCAACCTCATGGGCGGCGATTCTGCTAGATACCCCAAACGGCATAAATACGCTGATCCCATGAGTTCGCTGCCCATCAACGTCCCCGTCTATGCCGTTCATGCCACGGATGACGAGGACGTTCCTGCGAGTCAGTCCGAAGCGTACGTGGCTGCAGCCACGGCGGCCGGAAGTGCGGCCCAGTTGCTGCGCGTCCCTGGCGACCATTTTGACCTCATCGACCCCAAGGCCGTGGCCTATAAGAAATGCCGCGAACTGGTGCAGCGGTTGCTCTCGTAATTAGTGGGCCGTAGGGGGCCGCCTCTGGCAGAGTGGTCTCCATGCTGACAGTCATTGGTGAAGCTTTGGTGGACGTCGTTCAACGCTCCTCGGGAATCGAGGCCCATGTGGGTGGGAGCCCGCTGAACGTTGCGGTTGGTCTGGCGCGGCTGGATCACCCGGTGCAATTCATTGGGCGCTACGGCCGCGACGCGTACGGCGACTCTATTGCTGCCCACCTGCGTTCGAGTTCAGTGATGGTGCCGCTTCCGCCGGATGAGAAGCCAACCAGCGTTGCCACCGCGCAGATCGACGACGACGGCGCCGCCACCTACGCCTTCGACCTCGCCTGGGAGCTTCCGGGGCTCGCCGGACGGTTGCCGCTCATGCTGCAAGGCTCCACCCTGCTGCACACCGGCTCCATTGCCACTTTCCTGGAGCCCGGCGCCGCGGAGGTGATTGCCGCCGTCGAGCACGCCCACCCGAGCAGCACCATCAGCTTCGATCCCAACTGCCGGCCCAGCATCATCACGGATGTTGAGTATGCACGAACCCAAGCCGAGCGCTTTGTGGTGCTGTCCGACGTCGTGAAGGCCTCGGACGAGGACCTCGAATGGCTGTATCCCGGCGTTGATCCTGTGGAATCCGCGCGCCGCTGGCTGTCCTTGGGCGGTGAAGAAGGACCGGCTTTGGTGGTGGTGACGCGGGGTTCACGTGGTCCGTGGGGCATCACCCGGGCAGGGGAAACCCAGATTTCCGCGCCCTCCGTGAATGTGGTGGACACCGTGGGCGCAGGCGATTCGTTCATGGCGGGGCTGTTGTCCGCCATTGTGGACCACGGTTTGGACGGCGCGCAGAACCGGTCCGATCTCCGGGCGATGCCGGTGGAAACACTGACCGCCATCATGGATCACGCCACCCGTGCGGCCGCCGTTACGGTGTCGCGGGCGGGCGCAAACCCGCCCACGCGAGCTGAGCTCAACCACGGAGTGGAGTAGGTCCTAGCCGGCACCTTGTCCGTCAGCCACTTCTTCGCCAGCCTTCACGGGTCCCGGAGGAGTGCCGTCGCCGAATGGGCGGCCGCCGAGGGATTCCCGTCCGTGATCGGTGAGCCAGCCGGATAGGTCAGGACCGGAAGGGACGATCTTGGTGGGGTTAATGTCCTCGTGGACCATGTAGTAGTGCTGTTTGATCTGCACGAAGTCGATGGTGTCCCCGAACCCGGGTGTCTGGAACAGGTCCCGGGCATATCCCCACAGGGCCGGCATTTCGCTCAGTTTGTTGCGGTTGCATTTGAAGTGCCCGTGATAGACCGCGTCGAACCGGGCCAGGGTGGTGAAGAGCCGGACGTCAGCCTCGGTGATCGAATCACCCACGAGATACCGTTGACCGCTCAGCCGCTCCTCCAGCCAGTCCAAGGCAGTCCAGAGCCGGGTGTAGGCGGCCTCATATGCTTCCTGGGATCCGGCGAATCCGCACCGGTAAACGCCGTTGTTGACCTCGGTGAAGACGCGCTTGTTGACCTGGTCAATTTCCTCGCGCAGGTGCTCCGGGTACAGATCCGGCGCACCCGGGCGGTGGAATTGCGTCCACTCACTGGAAAAGTCCAGCGTGATTTGGGGGAAGTTGTTGGTGACCACTGCTCCGCTGGGGATATCCACCATGGCAGGGACGGTGATGCCGCGGGGGTAGTCCGGGAAGCGGCGGAAGAACGCTTCCTGGAGTCGCTCGATTCCCAGCACCGGGTCCTTGCCGTCGGGGTCCAGGTCGAAGGTCCAGGATCGTGCGTCGTGCGTGGGGCCAGGCTGGCCGAGGCTGATGACATCCTCCAAACCAAGAAGCCGGCGCACGATCACGGCACGGTTGGCCCACGGGCAAGCCCGCGCTGCAATCAGGCGGTAGCGGCCGGGCTCCACGGGCCAGCCAGGCTCACCGTTGGGTCCGGCCGCACCGTCACGGGTGATCCTGTCCTCGATGTAGTTTGTGTCCCGGGTGAACTCGCCGCCAGTGACGTAAGCTCCGCGGGTGCTGTGTTCTTCGACTTCGCTGGTCTTCTCACTCATGACTTCACACTATGCTGCGCTCCCTGAACCGCGCGACCTTGTGGGCCGGTGCGCCCACGTAGACTGGCATGATGCGGCTCGTAGCAAGCGATATTGACGGCACAATCCTCGGTCACGACGGCAAAATCAGTGACCGGACCATCAAGGCATTTCAGGCGTGCCGCGACGCAGGGGTGGAGCTCGTCTTTGTCACGGGTCGCCCGCCGCGCTGGTTGTACCCGCTTCAGGAGCAGCTGGGTCACAGTGGGATCGTGATTTGTTCCAACGGTGCGGTGGTGTGGGATCTCGAATCCGAGAAGGCTCTCTCTTCCTGCGCTCTCGATGCCAACGCCGTTTTTGAGGCACGCCGCATCATTAAGGACATCCGGCCTGACGCACTGTTCGCTGTTGAGACCCTCACGGGTTTCCAGCTGGAGCCGGGCTTCATTGAGAACGAAACCAGCGAGTTGCTCGCGGAGTTCACCCCCAAACCGCTGGCCGAGACGCTCACGGCGGAGGACGCCGTCGTGAAGTTCCTGGCGATCACCCGCAAGGGGACGCCGGATGAGTTCCTCGCCGAAGTGCAGCCGGCCGTAGCCCACCTTGTGTCCACCACGCACTCAGCGCCTCGGACCGCGATGCTGGAGATGTCTGTTCCCGGTATCAACAAGGCCGTCACACTCGCCCAGTACGCCGAGTCGCTGGGGATCGAAGCCGCTGATGTGGTGGCGTTCGGGGACATGCCCAACGACATTGAGATGCTTCGCTGGGCCGGTCACGGTTATGCGATGGCCAGCGGACACCCGGAAGCCATCCTCGCCGCCGGGCAGCAGGCGCCGCACTTCGACGACGACGGCGTAGCCCAGGTTCTCGAGGCAAAGCTCACGGAGCAGCGGGTCAGTTAGCTGCTGCACCGGTGAGCCTTAGGGCTGAGCGAGGCATGGGACATGCGAACCAGCGACGGCATGCCGCACGCCACTAAGACGTAGGGTTCCAGCGTGGCTACGCGAAGAATCGTTACTCTGCATGATGACCTGGACGGCACGTACGCGGAGGAGACAGTGTCCTTTTCCGTTGACGGCACTGCCTATGAAATTGACCTCAACGGTCCCCACGCCAAGGAACTCAGGGAGGTTCTGCGGCCTTTTGTTCACGCTGCCCGGACAATAAAGCCGACCAGACGGGCGCGGCGTCGCTTGACCAGCTAACCTCACAAATTACGGGTGCCGCACACCCTCACCGGCGAGCAAAGCGCGGTAGCCCTCTTTGTAGGTGGGGAAGGTGAAGTCGAAGCCCGTCGCCCGCAGGCGGGCATTGGAACAGCGCTTGTCGCCGGGGCCGGCGTCGGACGCGTCGCCGGGTGCCGCCGTCGGGGGTTCCGGGCATCCCATCTCTGCGGCAAGGAAGCGCATGACGTCTCCCATTTCCGCCGCGTGGTCATCCACCCCTACGTAGACGGAGTCCGGAGAGGCTTCCATGGTGGTGAGGTGGACGATCATGGCCGCGGCGTCGTCCCGGTGGACGCGGTTGGTGTGCCGGGGTTGGGCGGGGATGACAGCTTTGCCGTTGCGGACCTGGTCGATCAGCCGGGTGCGTCCAGGGCCGTAAATTCCACCCAGGCGTAGGGAGATGGGCTGGGTGGCCGTGCCGCGCGTCCGGGAAAACAACAGATCCTCAGCCTCCACCAGAACTTTCCCGCTGAACCGCGTGGGCTCCGTGGGAGTGGACTCGTCCACCACAGCGCCGCCGGAATCCTTGTACACAGCCGTGGAGGAGACGAACAGGATCCGCTGTGGCTGGATGGATTGCCGTTCCAGCGCGTCCAGCACGTTCTTCACGCCGTTCAGGTACGCCGCCCGGTAGGCCTCTTCGGTGGAAGTGTCGGCGGCGATGGCCACCACCACAATGTCCACGTCTTCGGGCAGTTCCGGCACGGCAACCGAGAGGTCCGCAAAGACACCGCGGATCTCTCCGGGCAGCTTTTGGGGGGAACGGCGCAAGCCCACTACTTCATGGCCTGCAGCCGCCATACGCAGGCCAACTTCAGTTCCCAGGTCGCCGCAGCCGGCAATCAACACAGTCATGCCCCTAGTTTGTCAGTCCTGCAGTGTCACCTTGTTCCCAGCTTCCATACAACCTGCGTTCAACTTGCCTCCGTAGGCTTCCAGCCAAGACCCGTTCGCATCGTGTCTACCAGTCCTATTTTCAGGGTATTTGAAGGGGGAACCATGGCTAAGCGTCGGATCAACAATGTCAACACCGCGCCTTTGCGGCGCATCGAACCGGATCATCATTGGCGTTCGCTTCGTCAGGGCGACCGCGTCAATATCACGCTGACTCCTGGTTTCGAGTCCGCAGGCGTTGTGGACGCCGTCACCGGCGATGCCACCGCGGTGTGGGTGGAGCTCGACGACGGTCGCGGCCGGACGCTGGTGCACGTCAGCGACGGCGTGGCGATCGTTCCGCAAACGACGGCGACCCTCCCGCAGGAGAGCTAAGCGCCCCTTAGCGATGGGCTACGCTACGGGAGTGACGCTGCCCTATTTCCTCCGCAAGGACGGTTCGGTGGGCCCTTTGGCCTTCGCCCACCGGGGTTTCTCCTTGGATGGCCTGGAGAATTCCATGGCCGCTTTCCACGCTGCAATGAAATTCGGAACTGTTCATCTGGAAACGGATGTCCACACGACATCCGACGGCGTACTGCTGGTGTTCCATGACTCCTCTTTGGACCGCGTGACCGATTCCGGGGGCAAGGTTTCGGAGTTGACCGCTGCTGCGGTGGCTGCGGCGCGTATTGGCGGGGTGGAGCCGGTGCCAACTTTTGATGAGCTGGTCACGTCATTGCCCCATGCCCGGCTGAACCTGGACGTCAAGGACTGGAACTCCGTGGGTCCTTTGGCCGCTGCGATCGAGAAGCATGGCGTCCATGACCGGGTTTTGGTCACCAGCTTCTCGGACAGGCGGCGCCGCGCAGTTCTTGCCAGGCTTTCACGGCGAGTTGCCTCTTCTGCGGGCAGCTCCCTCACCGCGATCTTCGTACTTCTTGGGCCGGTGCTTCCGGTTCCTTTGACACGCAAGCTGCTCTCCGGCGTCGACGTCTTCCAGGTTCCTGTCCGCTACGGCCGGTTGCCCGTGGTGACGCCCGGATTTATCCGCCGCGCACACCGGTTGGGCAGGCAGGTGCATGTGTGGACTGTCAACGATCCGGCGGAGATGGAGCGTCTGCTGGACCTGGGTGTGGACGGTATTGTGTCCGACCGGCTGGATCTCCTGAAGGAAGCCCTGGTGCGCCGGGGCCAATGGGTCTAAAACTCGGCGCAGGGGGTTGAGTACCATCGGCCGCCGCGCAAGGATAAGGAGCGTGACCCGATTCCGTTTAGCCATCCTGGATGATTACCAGCAGGTCTCCGGCGATTACGCCCCGTGGGATTCACTGCTCGACGACGGCGTGAAAGTGAGCGTCTTCAGCGCGCCTTTCGTATCGCAAGAGCAAGCAGTGGCCGCTTTGGCACCATTCGACATCATTGTGGCGATGCGCGAACGCACCCGTTTCCCACCGGACGTCCTTGAGGCGCTGCCGAACCTGAAGCTGCTGGTGACCACCGGCATGGCGAATGCAGCGATCGATCTTGAGGCCGCGGCCGAACGCGGGATCGTGGTGTGCGGAACGGCGGGCTCTCCGGCTGCGGCGCCGGAACTGACATGGGCCTTGTTGATGGCGTTTGCCCGGAATCTGACGGTGGAGGAGAACTCGCTGCGGGCCGGTACCTGGCAGACCGGCGTGGGGTTCGAACTCGAAGGCAAGACGCTGGGAATTGTTGGCCTGGGCAAGATCGGCAAACGCATGGCCGGCTATGCGAAAGCATTCGGTATGGACGTCCTCGCCTGGAGCCAAAACCTTACAGCCGAGGTCGCCGCTGATGCGGGCGCCCGGAAGGTCAGCAAGGAGGAGTTGTTCCGTGAGTCCGACGTCGTGACGCTGCACCTTCGCTTGTCTGAGCGGACGGAGGGGATTGTGGGTTCGAAGGAGTTGCGTCTACTGGGCCCCGAGGGCGTGCTGGTCAACACCGCACGTGGCCCCCTGGTGGACGAAGCGGCGCTCATCCAGGCCCTTGAAGAGGGGTGGATCCGCGGCGCTGCGCTGGATGTGTTCGACGAGGAACCTCTTCCCTCCGGGCACGCGCTGCTGCATTCCTCGAGGACAGCGCTTTCGCCGCATGTCGGCTACGTGACGCACGAGAGCTACCGGCAGTTCTATGGCGGGGCTTTCGAAGATGTTAAGGGGTGGCTTGATGGGGCTCCCGTGCGGGTGATCAACGGATAGTTCTGTGGGGCTGCGGCGTAGGCTCCGCACCCTTTCGCGCGGATCGCACCAGAGGTTACGGGGGCATTTGGCGGCAACGGGTGCGACGCCCGAAGCCCCGGCCGGATCCACCCCTACGTTCAGCCTTTGAGAGCCAACGTTACGCTGCGGGCAAGCGCTTTCCGGGGCAAGCTGGCAAGATAGGACCCATGCGTATCCTCATCGCCCCGGACAAGTTCAAGGGATCACTGACCGCCGCCGAAGCCGCGTCAGCCATGGCCGAAGGTGCCCTGCGCGTTTACCCGGATGCCGTGACCACTCAGTTTCCCGTTGCCGACGGCGGCGAAGGTACCCTCGACGCCGCGATCGCTGCGGGCTACGAGGAACGGAACAACGCGGTTGTGGGCCCTATCCTCAAGCCTGTCGGAGCCTCGTGGGCCATCCGCAAGGATGCTTTCGGTGGGGCAAGCGCAGTCATTGAGACAGCCATGGCGTCCGGTCTGGCCCACATGGAGCCGACACCTGAGAATTCGCTGCGCGCCCATAGCTACGGCTGCGGCCAACTCGTAGCGGCGGCCCTCGACGCCGGCGCTACCGAGATCGTGCTCGGCTTGGGCGGCTCAGCGATGTCCGACGCCGGTAGCGGCGCCTTGCGTGCCTTGGGACTCAAACCCCTTGATGCGGCCGGCAATGTAGTGCCCCTCGGCGGAGGTTCCCTCGCCGACGTCGTTGCCTTGGATGTCTCCGAGCTGGATCCCCGGCTGTCCGCCGTGAAGTTCAGGATCGCCGTCGACGTTCAAAACCCGCTGTACGGGCCGGAAGGTGCCGCGCACGTTTTCGGCCCCCAGAAGGGTGCGGATGAGGACGCCGTTGAAAGACTCGACGCCGGTCTCCGCAATTGGGCGTCGCTCCTTCGGGAGGCCACGGGCCGCGATGTCAACGTTCCGGGAGCTGGGGCAGCGGGCGGGTTCCCGGCGTCGTTCCTGGCTTTCAGTGACTCCGCGCTGGAAGGCGGGTTTGCGCTGGTGGCCGGGCTGACCGGCCTGGCGAAGCACTTGGGCGAGGCCGATCTGGTGATCACCGGTGAAGGTTCCATGGACGAGCAGTCGCTCACCGGCAAGGCACCCATCGCGCTGGCTGACGCCGCGAGCGTGCATGGCATCCCGGTGATCGCGGTGGCTGGACGCATCACAGTCACGCCGGAAGACCTGGCAAAACACGGCATTGTTGCCGCGGCCCAGTTGCTGGACGTTGCGCAGCGCAAGGATGGCGTCCCGGACGTCGCCGACGCCGTTGCTAACGCCGCCAAATACCTCGCGTGGGCTACCAGTCAGGTGCTTGAAGGAGCGTAGTTACTGCCGGTAGCCCTCAACTTCGCTGATGGGGCGCGGTTCAGCGCTGTCCGGGTTCTCCCCGGCATCCCGCTTCGCCCTGCGCTGGCGGAGCAAATCCCAGCACTGATCGAGCTGGGCTTCCAGGTGAGCCAGGCGCGCCGTGCTGTCGCCGCCGTCGTCGTCTGACCCGGCAGCGTCGCGGAGGCGGTGCTCTTCCTCCACAAGAGACTGAATTCGTTCCAAAAGGTCCTGCTCGTCCATGTTCTCTCTCCTTGCTTAACGTGGGGCGTACGTTGAACCTAGTCCTGCTGATGGGGTGCGTCCACCACTGACCGGCGGCATACTTGGGACATGAAATTCACAACCACCATTGTGGGCGAAGGCAACAAGGCGGGCATTGAAGTTCCCGAACAGATCGTTGAGGGGCTCGGCGCAGGCAAACGGCCGCCGGTGGTGGTGACCATCAACGGTCAGAGCTACCGCAGCAGCATCGCGGTGATGGGCGGGAAGTACATGGTGGGCGTTAGCTCGGCCAACCGGGAGCTGATCGGCGCCGCGGCAGGGGACACCGTCGAGGTGGGCCTGGAGGTGGACACCCAGCCGCGCGTTGTGGAGGTGCCGGATGATCTTACAGCTGCTCTGGACGCCGAGCCGGAGGCGAAGGCCTTCTACGGAACGCTCAACTACAGCGCGCAGCGGCGTTACGTGGAACCGATTGGGGATGCCAAGACTGCGGAGACCCGCGCGCGACGGATTGCCAAGATGATCGCGGATCTTAAGGCCGGGAAGAAGTAGCCCTTTTGGCTCGGCAAACAAAAAGCGCCCTGAACCATGTCATGTTCCGCCTAGTGGCTTCACTACTAAGTAGTGACAGGCTGCAGGGCGCATCTGGAATGCGGAACCGCAGCCACGGCTGACGAGAAGACGAGACCCTTTTGTCGGCCGGTCACGGCGCACGAGCAGGGCCCCATCTGTTGGCTGGCCGGCCGTGTGTACGTCCGCTCGCTCAAGCGGACAGTGTGGCCGGTTCTGACTTAGACCCCCCGGGCCGGCCACACGCCCCTACGCGAGCGGCCCCCGTCCGGCGATCCATCAGATGCGTTACAAGAGCTCCCGCTGATATGCGCTGTGCTTCCTGCCCCACTTCCGCGCCATAAATCATCCCAGGTCGCCACAGACTAAGCGCCAGAGTTGTTGCGTTGGGGGATGATCCATGGAGCACGAGGAATGCCGGAACCACCACTGCCTGGAAGGGCGGATCTGGAAACAAATGGGTGAGTTCCCTGATGGGCCTTGCCCGGATTGCTCGGCCGTGGACGGAGCCTCCGTTCCGGACCCATGGAGTAGGCAGCCTAGAGCGTCGCGGCTGCGGAGCTTTCTGCAGCGGTTTCTCCTTGAATAGCTCCGGATCTTCCTGCCTGAGATAACTACAGTGCGGGTCTTAACTTCGGTTCGGAGCTGCGCTATCTTAATCCAACCTGCGTCGGGCTGGCTGGGGAGCGCACGCTACGTCAAACGAAGCGAGGTATAGCAATGCGCATCAAAATTCTTTCCGCCGCACTCTGTGTCGGTGCCCTGACCGCGTTGTCCGCCACTCCGGCATTCGCCGCCGGCCAAGTGGAAAAGGGCCCTGAGAACTCCAATTCAATCTGCTCATATTCCGGCCTGAACGATGATCCCGATGCTGCCTACCCTGAGGGTGGAAGGGTGCAGTCCTACGGTCAAGCGGTCAGGCAGGGGCTTAAAGCTGAGCTGGCCGCCCGTGGAGAATCTCCCAGTCTCCTCTGCAACGGCCACAGGCTTCCCTGGCAGGAGGTGACGGGTAGCCACTGACGTTTGGATCAGGCAAATGGCTGTTTCTTCAGGGATCATTCCCTGCGGGAGACAGCCATCTGCGCCTGGCTGCTTAGGCGACTTCCGCCGTCGTTGATGCCTTCCGGGCTATCAGCCAGGTTCCCGCCGCCGAGGCGAGGAAGACCGCACCCAGGATGGCCCAGCCCAGCGCACCATGTTCGACGACGGTGGCGGTCACCACGAGCGGTGCGAGCATGGCGCCCAGCGCCGATCCCATACCGAACATCCCTTGGTAAGCGCCGGCTTGGAGTGGATTGGCGAGCTCGAAGCTAAGTCCCCAGGCTCCCGCTTGTGAGAGGATTTCCGCGAACGCATGCAGGAGGGCAGCGCCGCACAGCAGGGCGATGGCGGCGATGGCCGGCGCCCCGCCCGCCGAGGCGTAGAGCACGCAGGCCAGAGCCATGAGCACCCCACCAGTCAGCACGATCTTTCCTGCACGGCGAGGGTGGTCGGTGCCCCGGGAGAGCGGCACTTGCAGCAGGACGACACACAGGGTGTTGATGACAAGGATGACCGATATCAGGACCTCTGGGGCGCTGGTGTCCTGTGAAATCCACAAAGGAACGCCCATCTCAGCGAGACCGAATTGCATGCCGAAAATACCGGACAGCACGGTCAGCAGTACGTAGCGACGGTCCCTAAAGGGGGAGATTCCGCGCTTCGGTGCAGGGGTGGCGGGATCGCGGCGCGGTGCATCTACGCGCTGGGGGAGGCGGCGCAAGTACAGCGCGCTCAGGATGTAGACCACGCCGGCGCACACCATCATTCCCCGAAATGCGTCGGCGGTTCCGGCCAACAGTGCGAGTCCGGCAATCATGCCTCCAACAGCAATGCCGAGGTTGGTGATGGTGCGGAGGACTGCGCGCGCATTCACGCGGTTTGGGCCGTCGAACGCCCGGGCGATGATCGCGGAACGCGTGGCATTCGCGCCCCGGTTTACTCCCACTGCGATGCAGGCAATCACGACGGCGGTGCTGAAGTTCCCGGCGAATGTATAGCTTGCGATCGCGAGACCTTCGATGGCGACCATGCCCACCAGGAGTCGACGGGCTGAAAAGTGGTCGGCGAGTCGACCGCCGATATACGACGTGGCAACGCCGACCCCGCTGGACGCAGTGAGAATCATCGCGATTTCTACGGCGCTCAATCCCACGAAGCGGCTGAAGTACAGCACTGTCAACGTGAGGAAGATACCGCGGCCCACTGTGGCTACGAGGATGGCAGAAGCAAGGATCTTGAGGGTGGGATCTGAGAGTGCGACGCGGAGGCCGTGCTGTTGAGCCGATGCGGTGTCTGCGGGGGAATTAGTCACACCTGTAGTTCTGCCACCCCCTGGCAGTGGCTGGAATTGATGTAGCGTAGTGCTTCATGTTGAAGTACGAGTTGTCAGACGCAGATCTGGGCGGCGTGCGCTTTGGCATCTCGCCTCTATGCGAGCTGGGACTTTCCCTGAGGGCTATCCGCGACCCGAGCCATTATCCACTTCAGCTGCCCTGGCTGCGCAGGACAGAAGAGGCCCGCTCACGCTTGGACCTGGATGGATTGCTGGCCTTGGTGGATGACCGATTGTGGACACCGGACTTCCTGAACCCGCGGCCCGAGTCCCCACTTACGCGGATCGACGACGAATTTGCGGCATTGGAGCAGATTTCGGCCACCCAATTTCATGGGGATCTGATCCGGGTGCACGGCTTTGTTCCCACCATCTTTGCCGGCCCTGTTGGCCCCGCGATCCGGCGAATGGTCCGGATCCTCAGGGAGTTCTGGGACACCTGCTTCGCACCCCATTGGCTGCGCATGCGCACCATTTTGGAAGCGGACATCGTCTACCGCGGCCGGCAGATCGCGCAGGGTGGGTTGTTTACTATGCTGAACGACTTGTCCTACGCTGTGGAATTCGATGGTCGCGTGATTTCCGTGCGGTTGAAGAACCCGGCGTCGAGGACCGAGAAAACCGACGGCCTGGGGTTGACCTTGGTTCCCACCATGTTCACCCGCAGGGCTTCTGCTCCCGTGAACCATGGCGATCCACCGCTGCTGATGTACCCGGCTCGGGGCCAAGGTGCCATCTGGGAGGCGGAGCGGGTCACGAATCCGGCCGCGATAGTGGCCGTGTTGGGTGAGGTTCGGACCAGTCTGCTCACGGCCCTTGCTGCCCCGGCCTCGTCCACCGAGCTGGGCCTACGCTTTGGCGTCACAACGTCTGCCGTAAATCAGCATCTTAGGGTGCTCCGGGACGCCGGACTGGTGACCTCAACCCGTTACGGCCGCAGCGTGCTCTACTTCAGGAGCGAACTTGGCGCGTCGTTGCTGTTGGGGTGACCGCTGAGGCGGCCCGACGGCGGCAGGCGGGTGGCGCCGTCGTGCATTCAGTCTTTTCGCAAGCTGTACGTGCTGACCACGTTGCCCTTGCTGGTGGCGTACTGATTCTCGAGGACGAGCCGGTGCAGGGGATCGCCGTCTTCAAAAAGTCGTCGCCCGCTGCCGGCCACCACCGGGTGCGTCATCAGGGTGAGTTCGTCCAGGATGCCTGCAAATAGCAGCTGGCGGACCAGGGAAATGCTGCCGCAGACCGCGATTTCGCCGCCGTCCCGCGACTTCAGCTTTGTGACGAACTGCTCAACATCACCCTCGATCAGGTGCGAGTTCTCCCATTCAAGGGGTTCGGTGAGGGTTCGGGATGCAACGAACTTCTCGATCGGGTTGATGAAGGCTGCAAAGTCGTCGTCTTGCTGCGCGTTCGGCCAATATCCGGCCCATTCCTGGTAGCTGACACGGCCCAACACCACGATGTCCACGGTGTTGATCATCTTGGTGAGTCCCGTACCGAGTTGGTCGTCGAAGCTGTCGAACTGGAACTTGAAGGGGTCCTGAACTACGCCGTCCACTGAGTGGAAAAGGCCAGCGGTGACTTTGCGCATGTGGATCTCCTGTTGGACGGCGATGCTTGATGTTGGTTCTAGGCGGCGCGGCTGGTTGTTTGGAGGCTGCGGGATGGAAGGGCGGTCACGTTGCTGAAGTCTGCCGCGAAGCGAAGCGGAACGGCATGGAGTGCTGCGTAGCCCTGCAGCTGATCCAGTGCGTCCGGGTCAATGGTCGCTTGGGAAAGGTCCATCTCAACGCCAAGGCCACCGCCCAAACTCTTGGTGCGTTGGACCAGCGGGTAGAGCCCTTGGAGGCTCGAGATGGTCACGCGACCGGTCGCTGCGATCTGGATCTGTTCGCCGTCAACGTCGACGCGAACAACTACGGAGAGCTTGTCGCTGGCCAATGTACTGCCTTTCATCCTTGCTGCCACGCTGCAGCGTCCCCCAGCGTATGCGCCGAGTGTGACCTGCGCAACATTACGACGGCGGGACTGCCGCCAGCGCCGGGGTCACATAGCACGTATTTCTGCGAGGAAACTGTATTCTCTACCGAGAGGCCTCTATCAGGCCATCCATAGCCTGAATATTGGGGGATAAGTGCGCTCAAGTACCGCCGCTGGCGTGCCGGAAAAATCACGTCAACTTAGCCTTTTGTCGAAGCTGACGGCTGCGCTTGTGGCAGTGCTATTGATGATGGTCGCGCTCCCCGCCCTACCGGCCAATGCCGTCACAGTGGCGAGCGAAGCTCCCCAACTCACGGCCGTTGAATTGGTCTCCGCAGCCCAATTAGCGCCTGGGCAGACTGCGAAGGTGCGATTTACGCTTAGCCAGCCTGCGCAACGCGTGGAGTTCCGGTACCGTGATGCGTCCTTGTCCGAGCCTCGTAGCCTGATCTGGACGGGAGACCCTGGGCCCGGCCCATTCACAGCTGAGGCCACGGCAGCCATTGGCGCCAGCGACTTTTACGAAGGTCTGCAGCGGTTGACCGACGTTCGTATTGTCTTCCAAAAAAGCGGTCAATCCTACCCGGCCGAAACTGCGGCCCGAAGGAACAGCTCATCCGATTTTCTGTTCAGCGACAACGCTGGGGATCCGCTGCTTCAAAATGCTGACTTCGCCGTCAGTAACCCTTCGAGAGTTTTGCGGACCCCCCAAGCCTCGGTTTTGCCGAAATTCCAAGCGAAGCAAGATGTGTGGAGCAACTGGAACTATGGGGTAAACGGCACGGTATCTCCCGGTACATGGACCGCAGGCGTCACGAAGGTGCACGTGCAGTGGGTTTCGGGGGGAGTTGCGAAGCTCTTTCGCTACGAATCCGGAACGGAGCCATTCGAAGGGTCCGTCCGATCCGCTGATGCGGGGAAGGAAGTGTCCTTGCGCGTCACAACGGTAACCCCGGGGTTCACATCGGTATCCGCGGAATCGGAGCCCTATCTGTTCGTCACGAGCGGCCCGATCGCTGTCTCAGGGAAGCCCTGGATCAACTCCGCATTGAAGGCAAGTTTTGACGTCTCGTCCATCAAGGGCATCCCGGTCGGCACGACTCCCAAGGTGGAATTTTTTTGGCTTACTAAGTCCACGTCGTATTCCGCTGGCACGGGGCTTCCCCCTGGCGTGGACTATGTTGTCAAAGACGCAGACGGCGGAGGAACTGTGCGCGTCACAGCCGTTGTTTCGCTTGGAGGCAAAGTTGTAGGCCGTTTCGTCAGTGATTCCACTGAATATGTGACTAATCCGGCCCCGTCTCGGAACTATGTCAATCGGGAAGTCAGCGACTTTCTGATGGCCCGGACTAGTGACGGCAGGCTCTGGATGTGGGGCCGCAACTTCGGAGCGTTCCCCAAGGAGATTGGAACGGGTTGGAACGTCTTTGACAAGATTTTCTCTCCCGGGGACTTCAATGAGGACGGGCACGCCGATGTGCTGGCCCGGAAGCCCTCCGGAGAACTGTGGATGTACCCCGCTGACGGTCAATACTGGTGGAAACCGGCTTCGTTGGTGGGCGTTGGTTGGCAGGGCATGACTGAACTCATTGCTCCCGGCGATTTTGACTCGGACGGCCACGATGACGTCCTGGCCAGAAACCGGGACGGCAGGCTGCTCCTCTACCCGGGTAACGGCAAAGGTGGCTGGCTGGCTCCACGGCAAGTCGGTGCTGGCTGGAACATGTTCAACAGGGTCTTCTCAACAGGCGACTTTGACGGAGACTCGCACGCAGACATCCTCGCCACGAATGCGGGTGGCCAGTTGTTCCTCTATTCCTCCAATGGCAAGGGTGGTTGGCTTGGCTCGAAGGTGATCGGCTCGGGTTGGCAGTCCTTCAAGGGCGTGTTCAGCGCCGGCGACCGGGACTACGACGGCTGGACCGACATTTACGGAATCGACGGCGCGGGGTACATGTATCTCTACCCCTTCAAGTCGGGAAGCTGGAAACCCCGGACTTTGGTTGGCGCCGACTGGGACGTCTTCACCGCATTGTTCTAAAGCAGCGGGCAACTTTGCAGGGAAACGCCACGTGCCGCCGTCTTACTTCTTGTGAAAGTACGACGGCGGCACTAGCTGTAGGGGGTCGCTGGCCGCTAGGCTGTCTGGCCTGCGTGATTTACAGCCCATTGGGGAAGGTGCCAAGGACACCCCGACCTGTTGCGTCCTCAACGTTATAGATCATCGCTGATGAGACCTTGGGATCGTTGTACCAATCGTCTAGTTCAACCCGGGGTCGACCCAGGCCACACCAGAAACGACAGAAAAACCCGCGCAACTGTGGCAGGAACTCTACGTGGCGCTGCTCGAAGGAGTCTGCGAAAGGGCCCGCAGGTAACTTTCGGCCAGGTCAGTCCAATCCTCTGCGGATGCTTTGTCGTCGGCAACAAGCTTTAGGCAATCGGTTACCGTGTCATCCGCGTACCTCGGCATCAAATGCGGCACGGAGCGGCGTTCCCAGGCCGCAGTGAGGCCCTTACGGCTTTCTGACTTTCCCATTTCAATCCAGACGTCGTTTCCGACAGTCAAGTCATTAACGCTGTTGAATTCCGGTGCTTTGGGCCAAGAACTCCACGCACTGGTAAATGCGGACGCAACAGCCGTCCTATCGTTGGGCAGTCGCAGAATTCCGTAGTAGAGGCACCCCAATGCAAGTCCCTCGACCACCCGCTTCACTTGCTGACGCTGCGCTGTGGCACCGGTGCTATTGACAAGCTCAATCAACGGACGAGTCTCTGCAGACTCCGGCAAGGTCTCCTCTGACACCCGGGAAATACGCGGCATCGCGGTGACCCGCGGCGCTGGCGGAACATCCGAGGTAGTCACGCTATCGAGAACCCAATAGCGGCTGCCGGCCATCTTGCGCTGAATAGACCGCAAGATCACGATTGTTTCGTCGTCTTGGAAACCAGTGGTCATAGACCAGTCCAGCCCCGATCCCACGACACCGCTGGCGAACACGATTTCCGTGGCCAACAGGGCACGGCGCCAATCGGGTTTGCTGAGAGCTCCTCCCGCCCTGATCACCTCACCAATTCGGGAGCCCTCACCAAGCAGATCATTGATACTAAGAAAACCCATGGCCACAGCCATCGCATCAGATGGGCGGGCGGGGCCACCCCACTCCAACAAGCCCCGCCAGAGAAGCAAGCGCTCCTCATCACTGAGATCTAAAGCAACTGTATTCACCATACTGACCGACGCTCTCCGATGCTGTTTCTTAACTACTGCATAAACCAGAAGCCCCATGAATCCTTCGGACGGAACACACTTCCTCCGTCTTATGGAAAAGATCCCGCATGACAACAGTTCCGTCCTTGGGGTATGCGGTCCTGCCTGGTGCTCCATTCCCAGCCGGACGACTCAGCCCGTTTTCGCGGACATCTTAAATCAACTTCGCCAGCCCCTCCTTGATATACGAGAGAAAGTCACCCCGGCTTGTCAGGAGCGTCCGGCCGACCGTTTATATGTTTCGGCCCGACATACTCTTCCTGCTGCAGATCAGCCGGGTCGGAAACTATCTCCGCGGCCGATTTTGGCATCCGGCGGCGCGGTGAGAAGTCGACTTTCCAGCTATCGAGTTCGAAGACGTCGTTGTCCTTATCGAGATTGATCGCAACTAGGACGGGAAAGCCATCCTCATCGTTAAACCAACCCTCCGAAAGGGTAAGTCCATACCTTCTGGATGGCTTCGTGCTCTCAAATAGAAGGCTGCCCATTCCACCGTCGTTCATGTCGCTAACCCGCAGGGCGTCTAGATCGAGCGCGCTCCACTTTGGCTCGTCCACACGATCAAGCAGGGTTTTCATGATGAGGACTTCGCCAGGAAGAAGCGATCTGAATGCCATCTCAAGATCTTACGTTCGCTATGTATCCTCTCGATGCCGTGGAGAAGCGGTGGGGCAGGGGTGAAGACGGCGAGTTCATCAAGGCCCTTGCCGACAAAGTGATTGACCACTTCAAGGTCTACTAAGCGACTGTCGGCCCCGAGGCCTCGAGTGGATAGGACTTGCTCCCCTTGCGGACCTCAATGAATTCATGGGCACTCCTGCCCATTTCGGCCCCTAGTCTCCGCCGATAGTTTGGCCATGTTCGTTGAGGCCTATGTGGGGAGAGACTATGAAGCGTCACAAGACCATTGCCACGTTTGCAGCAGCGATCGCACTTGCCGCCGGAGGCCTCGCGGTTGCGGCGCCGGCGCAGGCTGCGGGCTACACCTACCTGTACCCGACCGACTTCAGCTCACAGTCCTCGTGCAACACGAAGCGCCTCACCATGAACTCCTCCTGGACCCGCGCAAGCCAGTGCTTCACCATGACCGACACCGGGAAAGTCGTGTGGAAGTTCTCCGTCACCGTGCGTGGCTAGTCTCGCTACCAAGCCTTCAAGTCACGAAACGCCAAGTGCCGCCGTCGTACTTCTTGTAAAAGTACGACGGCGGCACTTGCCGTAGGTGGGTCAGTGACCGCTAAGCGGTCTGGCCTGCGTGCTGGCCCTCGGAGATTTCCTCCACGAGCTTGCTGTTGAAGGCCGGCAGGTCGTCCGGGTTGCGGCTGGTGACTAGGCCTTGGTCGCACACCACTTCCTCATCAGTCCAGTTGGCGCCTGCATTCTTCAGGTCCGACTGGAGCGTGTGGAACGAGGTGACGTTGCGGCCCTTGATGACGCCGGCGTCGATGAAAATCCACGGGCCGTGGCAGATCGATGCAACCGGCTTGTGCTGTTCGAAGAACGCGCGCGTGAAGTTCTGGGCGTCCTTGTCCACTCGGAGGTTATCCGCGTTGACGACGCCGCCCGGGAGAACCAGCGCGTCGAAATCGGAGGCGTTTGCGTCGGCCACGGCAAGATCGACGTCGAAGGTGTCACCCTTCTCCACGCCATTGAAGCCTTGGAGCTTTCCCTTGGATGGGGCCACGAGCGTTGGCTCGCCGCCCGCGTCCTTGACGGCCTGCCATGGGCTGGTGAGTTCCACCTGCTCCACGCCGTCCGTCAACAGGAATGCGACCTTCTTGCCTGCGATGTTGTGTTCTGACATTGTTCCTCCTCGTTGCGCAGCGGGGTGCTTTTTGGGCGTGTTCCGCCGCTGTGAGAGTTGTTTGTCTGACCTGTTCCAGCCTAAGTAATGAAACTTTAGTAAGCAAGCTGACTATCCACAATACTCTCGAAGAGTTGCTTAAGTATCGAATATCGATAGAATCAGGTTGTTGGTCGATAAAGGAGACTCATGGGAAAGCTGACAATCCTCGCGTTGCGGGTAGTTATCGCGTTAGTGCTGGCGGGTTCATTGTTCGTGCAAGTACGGATGGTCCCGCTGCTCTCAACGGACCTTGTTGAGGCCGGTGCCCCGGATGGTCCCCGCATTGCGCTGCTCGCCATCGTGGTCCTGGGTATTCTGTGCGTCCAGGTGGTGGCGGCCTGCGTGTGGCGTTTGCTGACCATGGTGCGCCGCGGGACGGTGTTCTCCCACACGGCCTTCCGATTTGTGGACGTCATCTTTGGGGCCATCGCAATCGCGTCGGTACTGATGTTTGGCATCGCAGTGATCCTGGCGCCAGGTGAGATTGCCCCTGGCGTCGTGCTGCTGATCTGTGGGGCGGCGTTGTTGATCGGGGGAGTGGCCCTGGTTGTGCTGGTGATGCGAACCCTCCTCGCCCAAGCCGTAGCCCGGGACGCAGAAGCGGAGCATCTCCGGTCCGAGCTGGACGAGGTGATCTGATGCCGATCATCGTGGACATTGACGTCATGCTCGCCAAGCGCAAAATGCCCGTAGGAGTGCTCGCCGAGAAGGTAGGCATCACCCCGGCCAACTTGGCCGTGCTAAAGAACGGCCGTGCGAAGGCGGTGCGTTTTACTACGCTCGAAGCGCTGTGTGAGGTGCTGGAGTGCCAGCCAGGGGACCTGCTGCGGTGGGAGTCTGAAGATCGCTGGGATACCGGAGACCCATCTGTCGACGAGCCTCATCCAACAGTTCCATGGTCCCAACAGACTCCTCAGGAGTCATGAACGGGCTCTTGGTCAGCCCGGCCTGCAGGCAACGCGTCACCTCGCGCAGCTCGTAACTGAACCCGTGCCCCAGCACCTCAAATTCCTCCGTCCGCAGTGTGCCACTACGAGGCTGGATAACGAGCTCGGCCGGCTTGAAAAGGGGAGCCGAGGATCGCAGCCAACCTTCCGTTCCTCCCACCGTCACCACGCCGGGGCACTCAGCGCCGATCGAGGTGATGAACTGAGCGTGTGCCCCGCCCTGGTAATCCAATGTGACGGAGCTCTGCAGGTCCACTCCCTCAGGAGTCAAAACTCCGTTGGCCAGCAAACTGCGAGGCTCGCCGAAAACTCCCAGGGCCCACGTCAACGGATAGACGGCAAGGTCCAGCAACGCTCCGCCCCCGGCAGCCGGATCCCAGATCCGTGAAGCGGGATCGTAGGCAGGTACAAAGCCAAGATCGGCCTGAAGCCAGCGCGGCTCTCCAATTTCTTCCGAACGCAGGATTTCCATGGCGCGGCAGAAGCTCGGCAGGAACCGGGTCCACACTGCCTCCATGAGGAAAAGCCCCTTGTCCCGGGCGAGGTCAGCCAGCTCACGTGCCTGCACGGCGTCCATGGCGAGGGGCTTTTCGCACAGGACATGCTTGCCCGCATTGAGCGCGGCCAATGCGACAACGTGATGCTGCGCGTGCGGCGTGGCGACATACACGACATCGACGGCGGGATCCGCCAGCAGCCGCTCGTAACCGGGCGTCTCCCCGACGTCGGAATACGCAGAGACGAAGCCAAACTTCTCAGCAAAGCTCCGCGCCGACGCCTCCGTGCGCGAACTGACAGCCTGAAGGACAGAGTCCTCCAGGAGCGCGAGGTCTTCCACCACCCGTTGTGCAATAGAGCCTGTGGCCACTACTCCCCATCGGATGGGATGGCCTGTCGCCCTGGAGGGCGCTACGGTGCTGACGGGAGCAGGAAGCATGGAAAAGCCTTTCAAGGCATAGAGCTATACGGAATCGCGGATCACGATCGAGGTAGGCATTCTGTTGACGCGTTCTGCCGGTTTGCCCTCGATCAGGTTCACCAGGGTTTCGGCCATTTTCTTGCCGAGTTCAACAATCGGGTGATGCACGGTGGTGAGAGCTGGGGTTACGGAGGTAGCGAAGGAATCGTCGTCAAAACCCACCACGGCGATGTCCTCCGGGATGCGCAAACCGCGCCCTTGAATGGCGGTGTAGGCGCCGGCAGCCATCTGGTCGTTCGCTGCAAAAACGGCGTCAACAGGCACGCCGCGGTCCAACAATCGATGCATGGCTTTGGCGCCCGAGGCCAAAGTGAAGTCGCCCTCCTCCACCAAGCCTTCCCCCAGGCCTGCCTCCCGTACGGCCGTCCTCCACCCAGCAAGGCGGTCCAGCCCGGGAGGCATGTCTTGGGGGCCGGCAATGGTTGCAACGTTTTTTCGGCCGCTCTCGGTCAGTAGACGCGTGACCTCATAAGCCGCTTGCTCGTTGGCCACGTCAACGTAGTAGCTCTCCTTGCCACCTACCAAGGGCCGCCCCGCAAACACCATGGGCAAGGACCCCGAGAGGTGCGTCCAGGAGTTATCGCCACTGTGGTGCGACACCACCAGGACCCCGTCCACGTTGCCCCCAAGCAGGAAGCTGCGGGTCTTCTCCGGTTTCGACTCCGAGGAGATCACCATGTTCAGCGTGTACTCGGTATCGGTGAGATATAGGGCGATGCCCTGCACTACCGAGGCGAAGAATGGGTCTGCGAAGACCTTGGACGTCGACTCCGGAACGATCAGTGTGACCGCATTAGCCCGGCGCTTGGCGAGCGAACGAGCAGCACGGTTTGGCGTGTAGTCCAATGCGAGGATGGCTTTCCTTACCGACTGCGCCAACTCCGGGTCCACACTGGGGCTGTCGTTGACCACCCGGGACACGGTGGCCCGCGAGACCCCGGCCAAGGCAGCCACCATTTCAAGGGTGGGTACCGGCCGGGGGCCGCTGGTGTCCTGCGTCATGGTCATCTCCGGAACGTAAGAAAAAGTATGCCTTTGAAGGCTACTTTAGGCGTTCACAGTGGCGTCGGCCGATGCCTTGGCCGAGGCGATAACCCTCGAATATGCCAGTCCGCTGTCCTTGACCGTGCGCTCAAAGGTGTCGTAGTCCACGCGAACCACCCCGAAGCGCTTGCCATAGCCCCAGGACCACTCAAAGTTGTCCAGGAGGGACCACACAAAGTAGCCGCGCACATCGGCGCCCTGGTCCAGCGCCTCGCCCACGGCCGTGATGTGATCCAGCACGAACTGGGTCCGCTCGGCGTCATGGACCGCCCCGTCAGGACTGACCACATCGTGGTAAGCGGCACCGTTTTCGGTGATGTACAGCGGTGGCAGCGTGGGGTATTCCTCGCCAAGACGCACCAGGAGCTTCCGCAGCCCGTCCGGGTTGACCTCCCAGTTCATGGCGGTGCGCGGCAGGCCGCGGCTGGGGAATGCGATGTCCTCCGAACCAATCCAGCACGACGACGTCGGGCGGGTTGCGCCGCCCGAGTGGCCGTCGCCGTGTTCATCAGTGGGGTGACCACTGATGAGGTCATCGTGGTAGTGGTTGACGCCCAGAAAGTCGATGGGAGCACCGATGATCTTCAGGTCGCCAGGTTTGATGACGTCCCGGATGCCGAACTGCTCAAGGTCGTTGAGCGTGTCCTCCGGGTAAACACCACGGAGAATCGGATCGAGGAAGATCCGGTTCTGCAGCGAATCAAACCGGCGGGCGGCGTCAAGGTCCACAGGATCGGAAGGATCCCGTGGGATGGAGTTGCTCAGGTTGAGTGTGATCCCCAGCTGTTGGGCGCCGCGGCTCCGGAGCTCATTGACCACCAGGCCGTGGGCCAGGTGCTGGTGATGGATTGCCGCCACTGCTGCATCCGGCTCCTGACGGCCTGGAGCATGCACGCCGGCCGCATAGCCAAGGAGTGAGGAGCAGAAGGGTTCGTTGAAGGTGGTCCAGTGCTGAACCCTGTCTCCCAGTGCCGAATAGACGTCGTTGGCGTAGTCCACGAAGCGGTAGGCGGTGTCGCGGTTGGCCCAGCCGCCCTTCTCCTCCAGCGCCTGCGGCAGGTCCCAGTGGTAAAGGGTCAACCAAGGGAGGATGCCGGCGTCGAGCAGTTCATCCACCAAACGTGAGTAGAAGTCCAGGCCTTCTGCGTTCGCGGCGCGGCCACCGGGACGGACGCGTGACCAGCTGGTGGAGAACCGGTAGGAATCCAGGCCCAGCTCCTTCATGATCCTGACGTCCTGCGGCATCCGGTGGTAGTGCTGCACCGCGTCCTTCAAGTTTTCACCGTTGGCAATGGCGCCCGGAACGCGGGCGAAAGCGTCCCACACGGAATCTTCCTTGCCGCCCTCGTGGCTGGCACCTTCCACCTGGGCTGCGGCGGTGGCCGAGCCCCAAAGGAAGCCCTTGGGCCACACCCTGTTAAAGGGAGTGATCGCTGGGTAGGTTGTTGCTTCGAATGGCATTAGCCCTTCACTGCTCCTTGCATAATTCCGGATATGAGTTGTCGTCCCGCCACGACGAAGAGGGCCAGCAGCGGAAGTGTTGCCATGACGGCGCCGGCCAGGACTATGGAGTAATCCACATACCGGGCCGACTGCAGTTGGCTGAGCGCCGTCTGCAAGGTGGGATTGCCGGCGTCGAGCACCAGCAAAGGCCACAGGAAATCAGTCCACGCCGTCATGAACGTGAACAGGCCCAGGATGGCCATGGCCGGGCGCGCGGCCGGGAGTGCCACATGCCAGAACGTTGAGATCATGGACGCTCCATCCATGCGCGCCGACTCGATCAGCTCGTCCGGGATCACGTCCACCAGATACTGCCGCATGAAGAAGACACCGAACGCCGTGACCAGCGTAGGGATCACGACGGCGCCGATCTCACCGGTCCAGCCCAGCGTGCGCATCAGCATGAACAAGGGGATGATGCCGAGCTGCGTGGGGATGGCCATAGTGGCGATCACCGCTACCATCAGCCAGTTGCGGCCGCGGAAGCGCAGCTTGGCAAACGCATATCCGGCCAAGGTGGAGAATCCCACCACGGAAATGGTGATGATGCCTGAGATCAGGACGCTGTTGCCCAGCGCAAGCCAGAACGGGACGGTGTCGAACACCTCCCCGACGTTGGTCCAGAAATTTCCGCCCGGGAACAACGGCGGCCACGTCTCGCCGAGGGCCTCGTTGGAGCGGCTGCCGATGATCACGGACCACCAGAGCGGGTAGGCCGATGCCAGGAAAAAGGCGAGCAACAACCCGTAGGTGAGGAACCCGGGCCGGCGGCCGTTGCCAAGGAGTGCTTTGCGTGTGGCCAGGGCTCGGGAAGTCTGCTGGGCCGGTGCTTGTGGCCGGTTTTGCGTGAGGGTCATTGCCCGCTCCTCGGGGTTGATTCTGGTGCCGTTACCGGTTCTGCCGCTACCGCCTGGGCGGCCAGGCCGGCGTCGTGCGCTTTTGCTTTCGCCGCGGAAGAGCGCTTACGACGGCGGCGGCTGGCTGCTCCGCGATCGTCGCCGTTGGTGGCGATGCGGCGTGAGATTAGCCAGTTCACGATGCCGAAGAGCAGGATGATCAGGAACAGGAGCCAGGCGATGGTGGAGGCTTTGCCGAAGTTCTGCCGCTGGAAGGCCATCTCCCACAGGTACAGCACGGTGGTCTGGAACTGTCGTGCCGTTCCCCCCGCCGCCACCGGATCGAACAGCCGGGGCTCCGTGAAGATCTGCAACCCGCCAATGGTCGCAGTGACAATGACGAACACCATGGTGGGCCGGATACTCGGCAGCGTGATGCTGAAAAAGCGCCGGACCGAACCGGCGCCATCGATCGCTGCGGACTCATAGATATCCCGCGGTACCGACTGCATGGCAGCCAGGAGAATCAGGGCGTTATAGCCGGTCCAGCGCCAGTTCACCATGGTGGCAATGGCGATGTGGCTGGGAAGGGTGTCGTTCTTCCACATAACGGGGTCAATGCCGAAGCTGGCCAGAATGTTGTTGATCAGCCCGTACTGCTCGCCAAACATGTTGGTGAAGATCATGGCAACAGCCACGGGAGTCACGACGTAGGGGAGCAGGATGCTCATGCGCCAGAACGTCTTGGCGCGGAGATTCTGGTCCAGCACCGCGGCAATAATGGTTGCCATGATCAGCTGGGGAATGGTGGAAATCAGGAAGATGCTGACGGTGTTGAACAGGGAGTTCCAAAAGAACCTGTCCTGAAGAACCTCTGCGAAGTTCTGGAATCCCACAAACTCTCCCTGGCCTTTGAGCAGGTGCCAGTCGAAGAGGGAAACGAAGAACGTGTAGCCCAGGGGAAAGAGCCCCACCAGGGCGAACAGGATGAAAAACGGTGCGATATAGAAGTACGGGGATGCCTTCATGTCGAAGACATTCAGGCGTTGGCGGAACGTCGGTTTCGGTTTGGTGGCGGCCGCTCTGCCGGCTGCCGGGCGATTCAGGGTGGTGGTCATGGTCGGGTCTCAGACTCTGTGAGGGGGCCTCCGGTTTCCCGGAGGCCCCACGGCCGGGTGCTGCTAGTTGTTGACCACGAGGTCGTTGAGAAGCTTGACGGCTTCATTCCAAGCCTCATCTGCGGTGCCCTTGCCCGAGTCGAGCATCTTGAGGGCCGGACCGAAGACGTTCTCCTGGATCACGGAGTCATCCGGACCCTTGAACTGTGCGATCACACCTTCAGCGCGGGACTCAAAGATGGCGCCATAGGGAGCGTTGTTGAACAGTTCGTTCGGCTTTGCCGCTTCCACGATCTTTGCCTGTGCTTCCAGGGTGCTGGGGAAGTTGTTCGCCGCAGCGGACTGCTTGATCTGCTGCTCAGGTGCGGTCAGCCATGCTGCCAGCTTGGCTGCTTCAGCGGGGTGCTTGGAGGTCTTGGGAACCGAGAGGAAAGCACCGCCCCAGTTGGAGGCACCGCCCGGGAAGACATCCGCTACATCCCAGCCGCTTGCCGGTCCGCCGCCGGCGGACTCGAGCTGGCCCTTGATGGTGCCCAGCATCCACGCCGGGCAAACGTGGGTAGCGAAGGATCCGTCCACGAAGGCCTTGCCGTTACCCCAGTCGAACTGGGTCTGGTTGGCGGAAAGACCATCAGCGGTTCCGGCGGCGAGCATGTCGAACTTAGCCCGCATTTCCTTGTTGCCTTCGACGTTCAGCTTGCCGTCCTTGGTGTAGTAACCCTCGTCCATCTGGTTGACCATGGAATTCCAGACGAAGCCGGACTGGTCATACCAGGCCTTGCCGGTGGCCTCTTTGTACTGGCGGCCCAACTTGAAGTACGTTTCCCAGCTTCCGTCCTTGCCGCCGAAAAGTTCCGCGACTTTCTCGCGGTCACTCGGCAGGCCCGCCGCCTCGAAGAGCTTGCCGTTGAAGCAGAGTGCCTGCGGTCCTATGTCCGTGCCGTAACCGATCACACGGCCATTGGGGTCCGTGCCCTGCTTGAACTTCCAGTCCACCCAGTTGCCCTTGATGTCCTCTGCGCCGTGCTCCTTGAGGTCCACGAACTGGTCCGAGACCTCCATGATGGAGCCGAGCCAGCCTTCCTCGATAGCCGTGACGTCGCTGAGCCCGGAGCCTGCGGCGAGCTTGGTGAACGCATCGGTCCGGGCGTTGGAACCACGGTCGATGTTGGTGGCCTCGATGGTGACGCCGGGGTTCTGCTTCTCATATTCGGCATACAGGTCGTCGTATCCGAAGGTGCCGAAGGTGGTCACGGTCAGTGTGACGGGGTTGTCGGCGCTCGCTGCCTTATCGCCTCCGCCGCTGCAGCCCGCTGCTACGAGGGCCAGTGAGGCTACGCCCGCCAGGGCAGTGAATTTCCTTAGTCGTGAAAACTCCACGATCACTCCTTTGTGTGTTCGAGCGACCGTACGCCAACGGCGAGAGAGCGCTCTCTGGGATGTGGGACCAATGTATGTGCTGCAAGTCACCTACGTCAAGAGAGCGCTCTCTGAGAATTGCTCTGTGTCTTCGGGCGACCACCTCGGTGCTCGTCACTCGAAGGGTTAGCTCTCGGGGCTTTGGGTGGCTCATGTCGCCGAGAATCTGTCCCTCGATGATCACTTCCGGGGCGGCTGAAAGTTTGAAAAATCGCGTGCAATAAGAAGCGATTAGGAGGCCAAATGCAGCTGCAGAACCCGTTGAGGGCGATTTGTCCGACGCTTGAGGCTGATGTCCTCATGGCATTGGCTGACGGTCGTCCAAGTACACCCGGGCATCTGGTTCGGGACCGCGGCATCCAAGCCTCTGTGTCGGGCACTCGGCGATGCTTGGAGCGCCTTCAAGAGGGCGGCATTGTGATGGGAATCCAAGTCGGAAACCGAACCGAGTACGCCCTGAATTCATCCCACATGCTCGCTTGCGTCATCGCAGAAGCATCCCGGGGCAGGGATCGATTCATGCGTTTTGTTTCCCGCGCAGTATTGAGATGGCCTGAACGCCCGCTGCAGGTAACCCTTTTTGGTTCAGCGGCACGCGGAGACATGCGCAATGACTCTGATATCGACTTGCTGTTCATCATTCATGACGGTGCTGACGACGACCTATATGAGCAGATTGGAAACCTGGCCGTGGACGTGTACCGCCTTACCGGCAACGACGTTCGTCCGATGATTTACGAAGCGGCCGAAGTGCGGGCGGCACCGATATTCGACTCGATTATGAGGGAAGGCGTCCACGTTCACGGTGACCGTCACTGGTTGTCGCGCGCCTGCTTGATGCGGCGGCTGCCTAGTGACGGCGAGGTCAGATGCGAGTGCGCGTCTAGAGGATTCGCGGGCTTTCCTCGACGTCGACCTTTAGTTTGGATAGTAGGCTGGGCTGAACCACGTGGGGGCGCCGGTTCCTCCCGCATGCCGAAGGAATCGTCGAATGAAACTCTCCACGCCCAGCTGCCCAAGCACCCCGGAAACGTCACCCAAACGGCGGCCGCAAGGGATTGTCGGCGCCAAAACGGCCGCTGCCTTGCTCGTCACCATGCTTCTCATCGCGTCCGGTGCGACGCCGGCCACCGCTTCCGATGAATCGCCCACAGTCCAGAACGACCACGCCATGGGATCTACAATTCGTGGTCATGAAAGCGCAGGCCACTTGTTCACCCTTCAGGCCACGGAGTCCGCCTCATCATTGCCGGGGGTGCCCGGAATGGATGTCAGTAGCCACCAAGGGGTGGTGGACTGGACCAAGGCTGCAGAAAACGGGGCCAGGTTCGCGTACGTCAAAGCCAGCGAGGGAACCGAATACAGCAACCCGTACTTCGCCGACCAGTACGCCGGGGCAGCTTCGGTTGGGATGCTGCGTGGCGCGTATCATTTCGCACTTCCCAACGCGTCTTCCGGTGCCGCTCAAGCCAGCTATTTCCTGCAGAGCGGTGCAGCCTGGACTCCTGATGGTGAAGCACTGCCTGCGCTGTTGGACCTCGAGTACAACCCCTACGGCAGCTCTTGCTACGGAATGACCCCGGGTCAAATGGTTTCGTGGATCTCCGACTTCTCCACCACCATCCTGTCGCGAACCGGGCGCCTTCCCGCCATCTACACCACCACGGACTGGTGGAACACCTGCACGGGTAGGGCCAACGGATTCGGCAACCACCCGCTGCACATCGCGAGGTGGTCAGCGACGCCCGGAGAGCTGCCCGCAGGTTGGCAGGCCTACACCCTCTGGCAGCACGCTGATTCAGGCGTGTTTCCGGGTGATCAGAATGTTTTCAACGGTACCGTCCAGCAGCTGGCAGCCTTCGCCAGCAACCCAGGCCCCATCTTTTCCGACATAACCGGCGGACAATTCACCACCGAAGTCAATTGGCTCGGGTCCCGTGGAATTTCAACCGGATGGACCGAGGCCAACGGAGCCAGGACCTACCGGCCCCTGGCCCCTGTTGCCCGTGATGCAATGGCTGCTTTCCTGTATCGCCTGGAAGGTAGCCCGGAGTTCACGGCCCCCGCCAAGTCGCCCTTTGCCGACGTAGCCACCACCAACCCGTTCTACAAGCAGATCACCTGGCTCGCCAGCAAGGGCATTAGTACCGGATGGGTTGAGGCGAACGGGACCAAGACGTACCGCCCGCTTGAACCGGTAGCCCGCGATGCCATGGCCGCCTTCATGTACAGGCTGGCCGGTTCGCCGGAGTTCAATGCCCCAGCGGAGTCGCCGTTTGCGGACGTTGACACCACCAACCCGTTCTACAAGCAGATCACCTGGCTGGCGAGCAGTGGCATCAGTTCCGGGTGGAACGAAACCAATGGGACCAAGACCTACAGGCCTTTTGAGCCGGTGGCCCGCGATGCCATGGCCGCGTTCATGAGCCGTTTCGACACCAAGTTTGGGGACCAGTAAGGCTGCTCCCGGATCCACACCTCATCCGCAGGTCCCGGCAGGAAGCCCTACTTCCCCTTCTTCCCGCCCCTCTTGGCCGCAGCATTCATCGCTGACTTCACCGCAGGCGGCAGCCCCGCCGTCTCGGTTTCCGGCTCGGCCACAGTCCCGCGCCAGTGGGCCAGCCCCTTCATGCCGTGGTAAATCACTAGGGCAGCGGCTGACCCGAGGGCAATACCCGTGAACTTCAGCTCGCCAATGGTCCACGTGTAATCAGCAATGCCGATGATCAAAGCCACGGCGGCTGTGGTCAGGTTGATCGGGTTGGAGAAGTTCACCTTGTTCTGAACCCAGATCTTCACGCCGAGCACGCCGATCATGCCATACAGCATGGTCGCGGCGCCGCCCAGGACGCCCGCCGGAACGGTGGCGATCAATTCGCCGAATTTCGGGGAGAAGCTCAGCAGGATGGCGAAGATACCGGCCACCCAGTAGGCCGCCGTCGAGTAGACCTTGGTGGCGGCCATGACGCCGATGTTCTCCGCATACGTTGTGGTACCGGAACCGCCGCCGAACCCGGCAAGTACCGTCGCGGCGCCGTCGGCCATCAGCGCGCGGCCGGAGACGCCGTCGAGGTTTTGGCCGGTCATCGCGGCCACCGACTTCACGTGCCCCACATTCTCCGCCACGAGCACCAGCACCACCGGCACAAACAGGCCCACCACGCCGATGTGGAATTCGGGCGTCTGGAACAGTGGCAGGCCTACCCACGCGGCGGCGTCCATCTTTTCGTAGTTGACCTCGCCGCGCATCATCGCCACGAGATACCCCACCACAACACCCACCAGGATGCTCAGGCGGCCAAGAATCCCGCGGAACAGCACGGAAACCAGGATGATGGTAACCAGCGTGATCAGCGCGGTGACGGGAGCGGCGTCGAAGTTCGCTTTCGCGGCCGGCGCGAGGTTCAGGCCGATCAGCGCCACAATCGCGCCGGTGACAATGGGCGGCATTAGCCGGTTGATCCATTCGGCGCCAAACTTCTGGACCACCGCACCAATAAGCGCCAGTACGACGCCGGCAAGCACCACACCGCCCAAGGCGCCGCTCACGCCGTACTGCTGCTGGGACGCCATGATGGGGGCGATGAATGCGAAGCTCGAACCGAGGTAGCTGGGCACCCGGCCTTTGGTGATCACCAGGAACAGCAGCGTGCCGATACCCGAGAAGAGCAGTGTGGTGGCCGGGGGCATGCCCGTGATGATGGGGACAAGGAACGTCGCGCCGAACATGGCAACCACGTGCTGCATGCCGATGCCGATGGTCAGGGGCCAGGCGAGCCGCTCGTCGGGGGCCACCACGTGGCCGGGGCGGATGGACTTGCCATTGCCGTGGAGCTTCCATTTGATGCCGAGCATGCTCATGGCGGGGCCTTCCTCAGAAGAGTATTGGGATTCGGTGCAACATTACCGCCAATGCGGACCTTGGGTCGGCGGCGAATGCTGGTCTCTAGCGGGGAACCAGCCCGAACAGGAACTTTGTTTTGACCATTACCCACAGTGTGGCAAGCAACGCGATGTACACGGCAGTGTTCAGCCACAGGTTTCCGTCCCGCAGGGCAGGGATGTTGGCAATGGCCACAATAAAGAACACGTGCATGATGAACACGTACAGCGTGGCCTGGCCCAGAGGTATGAAGAACCAGCCCACGGCACGAGACAACGGCTTCCAGAAAGCACTCAACAATGCGTACAGGGCAATGGTGATGAGGAAGACGTTGAGCACCCGCCCCGGGCCAAGGTAGGTCCTACTGAAGAAGGTGTCGTAGACGAACCTGAACGTGCTTTCCGGGATCAGTGCGAGCCTAACGTCCAGTTGATTGGTCAGGTAAGGGCCGCTCCAGGAGAACACGGCACAGGCAGCGGCCAGGAAGACGCAAACTCCCAGAAGCAGGCGGCGCTGCGGGTCACCGAACCACTCGATGATCTGACGCCGATAGAACCCGGCGGTCATCCCCACAACAAACAAGAGCTGCCACACGAGAAGCGGGAAAGAATCCTCGAACTGCGACGGCAGCAGGCGGAAACGGAAAATTGATCCCGCCGTGTAGAGGCCGACGCTGAGCGTGAGGACCAGCCACGTGAATCCGCGCGAGAGCGCAACGAGGATCAGGGGGCTAATCAGCAACAGGATCACGTAGAGCCCCATGATGTTGAACTGCCACGGCCCAACCTGCAGCAACAGCAGAGCCGGGATGAGACCCTGCGGGACGGGGAACTGCAGCAGTCCCTCCATCCCGGCGTAGAGATCGTACGTAGTGCCTGCCGCTGCGCGGCCTGCCCCGCCGGTTCCTTGATCCGTGAAGGTGGTGACTGCTGCGGCGTTAATGAAAGGAAGCAGGCTCAGCCCGTACACGATCAACACCACGGCAAGGGCCGTGAAGTACAACTTCCAAGCGCGCTTGGTGGTCCCGTCTACAACGTCACCCAGGTCGGTGGCTATTCGGGGACCGTAAACCATGCCGAGGACCACACCGGAGAGCATGACGAAGAGCTCCGCACCGGAAACCACCCCCAAGGTCTCCTGGCTAAGCAGCTGGAAAACGGAGTTGATGCCCACATGGTTCACCACCACGAACACGATGGCCAGGCCCCGGAGCATGTCGATCCGCGCATCACGCTTACCCGTGCCGGTGTAGGACCATTTACTGGCGAAAGCCCGCGAGGACAACAGCCACAATGCCGCCACAGCAATCAGCACAGACCCGGCCGAAGCCCACGCCGCCCAGCCTTGTATGACCGTCCCACTCTTCGCTTGAGGGGCCTCAATGCCGGGCACGTTGTCCAGGCCCTTCTCCGTGACAGGTCCAAGAGTGAGGCCTGAGGTGTCCAACGAGGTTCGGAACGGGGTGGCCAGCTGGGGCTCAGCAGTGCTCCTCCAGTCAATGGGCACCCGCCCTGGTTCACGCACATCGGTGGTCTCATTCCACACCACAGCCCGGACCGCCCCATTACCGGGCTCCGCCACCGAGGCAAAGACCTGGTGCCACCACGTTTGCTTGACGTCCAGCTCAGAAGCGCCACCGGCTCCGGGCGAGTAGAAAGCCCCCGTCTCAACCAAGAGAGGCTTGCCGCGGGCCTGTGCATAGGTGTTGTAGAAATTGTCCGTCCCAGGCCCGCCGCTGGAAATTCCCCCGCTGGATACGTGCAGGGCTTCATTGAACTCACCCGCCGCGGGCAGCGTATTGCTGGCCTTACCGGCGCCCGTCGTGTCGTGATAGACGGACAGCCCAACCCAATCCACCACGTCGTCGCCCGGATAGTACGGCTCAAAAGCGGAGTCATCCTGATCCCACACGCCATTGCCGCTCGTGTCCACCGATCCCAAGGGCACACCCTTGGGAGGCGTAGACGTTGCACTCTGGAACGGGTAATCCTTCTCAGCTGTGGGAGACCACACCATCTCCGGATCCGGCAGGGTGGACCGGAGTGCTGCGGCTACGTTGTCGAAAGCAGCTCGATAAGCTTCCGGCTCCTGTCCCCAGCTGACCCACGGGGCGTTCATTTCCGGTGCGAAGCGGACCAGGACCTTCCCCCGGAAGCCGGCTGCCGCCGTCGTGATTTGACGCGCAAAAGCGGACGCAACGTCGTCGTTGATGTCCTTCAGGGCGATCCCGGGGCGGACCGTGAGCAGCGCGTGCGAGCCTTGGTCCGCGATCTGGGAGAAGTAACCCTTCAAATATTCGCGGCCGCCGTCATCCACGGGCATGGACACGTTCTGGCCGTACAAAGCCGCGGGCGTGCCGAGTCGCTGGGCGTAATCCGCAGCTGAGTCCTTGTCCCAGTCCAGCAAAGCCCCGAAAAAGCGTGTTCCAGGATCCTCGACGCCGGGCTGCTGCTGTTCGGAACCGAGTGTCTGCGTGGACGCCAACGCCTGCCCGGTTGGCATCAGGAACATCACCAAAAGCACCACAAGCGCAGCCAGTGCCCGCTGGCGGGCCGCTAAGGGAAAGGTAGGCATCAGGCCCCTTCTGGTGTCGTCATTCCCACGGCTGAACGTCCCCCACAACGGGTGGCAGCTCGTATGCACGATGCTACCGACATTTGCGCTGTGCCCAACGTCACGGGCCGTCATGGGAAGAGGACAACGGAAGTTGAAGTTGCAACCATGGAAAGCAGAAGTGCCCGGCCGGTTCAGGGTCAGGCCCAGCGAAAGGTTTACCCATGACGATTGCACACGAAGAAGCAGTCATTGACGCCGCAGCAGTCGACGCTATCTTTGCCGAAGCCCGCACCGCCAACAGCTTCGCCGGCGAGGTCACCGACGAGCAGGCCCGCGCCATCTACGAGCTCACCAAGTTCGGCCCCACCGCATTCAACTCCCAGCCGCTCCGCGTGACCTACGTCCGCTCGGACGAGGCCCGCGCCAAGCTGGTGGACACCCTGTCGCGTGGCAACCAGGCCAAGACCGCGTCCGCCCCGCTGGTTGCCATCCTGTCCTACGACACCGACTGGCAGGGGCAGTGGGACAAGTTCCTCCCCGCCTACGACGCGCCGAAGGCCATGTACGACGCCGACCCCGCTTTCGCCGCTGCTACGGGCAACAACAACGCTCACCTGCAGGCCGGCTACTTCATCCTCGCCGTGCGCTCGCTTGGATTCGCCGCTGGCCCGATGACCGGTGCCGACTTCTCCGCAATCGACGCCGAATTCTTCCCGGCCGGCGACCAGAAGAGCTTCCTGGTGGTCAACATCGGCCAGCCCGGCCCGGACGCCTGGGGCGAAGCCAAGCCGAAGTTCGCCTACGACGACGTCGTGCGCACCGTCTAGAGTCTTCGCGCAGCAGAAACGCCCGCTCACTTTGTGTGAGCGGGCGTTTTGCCTTAACGGGGCGACCCTCTGGACGTTCTCTCACATCCCTCGGGTTTGTGCATTGCGTTTGGGGCGCAACCCAGAGGGATGTGAGAGAGGGAGCCGGATTTAGGGCTGGAATGTGAGAGAAGATTTGAGGAAGTTACGCGATAACGCCGTCCACCAACGCCTTGGCCTCTTCCTGGACCTGCTTCAGGTGATCCGCACCCTTGAAGGACTCGGCGTAGATCTTGTACACGTCCTCGGTGCCGGAAGGCCGTGCCGCAAACCAGGCGTTCTCCGTGACAACCTTCAGGCCCCCGATTGACGCGCCGTTGCCGGGAGCCTCGGTGAGCTTGGCCGTGATCTCTTCGCCTGCAAGGGAAGTCGCGGTGACGTCCGCGGCGGAGAGCTTGCCCAGCTTGGACTTCTGCTCGCGGGTGGCCGCAGCGTCAATGCGTGCGTAAACAGGCGCGCCGAACTGGTCAGTCAAACCCTTGTACAGCTGTGAAGGAGACTTGCCGGTGACGGCTGTAATCTCCGACGCCAGCAGGGCCAGCAAGATGCCGTCCTTGTCCGTAGTCCACACACTGCCGTCGAGCTTATTGAAGGATGCTCCGGCCGATTCCTCGCCACCGAACGCGCCTTCACCGGAAAGCAATCCAGGCACGAACCACTTGAAGCCCACGGGAACCTCAACCAACTTGCGGCCGAGCCCATTTGCAACGCGGTCGATGATGGAGGACGAAACCAGCGTCTTGCCCACAACAGACTCGGGGTTCCAGCCGCTACGGTTCCGGTACAGGTAATCGATGGCTACGGCCAGGTAGTGGTTGGGGTTCATCAAACCACCATCCGGTGTCACAATGCCGTGGCGATCGGCGTCGGCGTCGTTGCCAGTGGCGATGTCATAGGCGGCGGTATCATCGGCACCGGCGGCCATGCGCTTGATCAGCGACGCCATGGCCGACGGCGACGAGCAATCCATGCGGATCTTCTCGTCCCAGTCGAGGGTCATGAAAGCCCACTGCGGATCCACGGTGGGGTTGACCACCGTGAGGTTCAGCTGATGGCGCTCGCCGATCTCGCCCCAGTAGTCAACGGACGCGCCGCCCATGGGATCAGCCCCGATGCGGACGCCGGCGTTCCGGATGGCGTCAAGATTTAGCACGGAAGGGAGGTCGTCCACATAGCTGCTGAGGAAGTCGAACTTGCCGGTGGTGTCGGCGGCCAGGGCATCGTTCAACGGCATGCGCTTGACCCCGCGGAGGCCGTTCTCAAGCAACTGGTTGGCGCGGTCAGCTATCCAACCCGTTGCGTCCGTGTCAGCGGGGCCGCCGTGCGGAGGGTTGTAT
Source organism: Arthrobacter sp. DualSoilB13 (assembly GCF_055389195.1). NCBI lineage: Bacteria > Bacillati > Actinomycetota > Actinomycetes > Micrococcales > Micrococcaceae > Arthrobacter > Arthrobacter sp. DualSoilB13. The sequence goes on from NZ_AP035865.1 coordinate 89,260, forward strand.
TTGAAGCCGCCATCACCTGGCGGGTTGTGGCTGGGGGTGACCACGATGCCGTCAGCTTGGGGAGTGCCCGGGGCGGCTTCGCGGTTGTACTTGAGAATGGCGTGGCTCAGCGCCGGCGTCGGGGTATAACCGTGGCGTGCGTCCACCAGGACGGTGACGCCATTGGCAGCTAGCACTTCCAGTGCGGAGTTCTGTGCCGGCTCACTGAGGGCGTGGGTGTCACGTCCGATGAACAGCGGCCCGGTGATGCCCTGACGGCCACGGTATTCGACGATTGCCTGCGTGATCGCGAGGATATGCGGCTCGTTAAACGACGCCTTCAAGCTGGATCCGCGGTGCCCGGACGTACCAAATGCCACGCGCTGCGCAGGGTCGCCCAGATCTGGAGTTACGTCGAAGTACGCGTCCAGCAGGGCTGTGATGTCAACAAGGTCCTGGGGAAGGGCAACTGTGCCCGCTCGGCTAGCCATGGGGTCCAGCATGCCAGACCTTGGCGTCAGCTGACACGAAATGTCCGCCGATCCGGCCCCTGTGACGCCGAATGGCGTTGTTACGTCAGGACAAAAACCGCCAAGTCAGCAAAGATTCATTCCCCGTTCAGACCACAGCAGGCGCACCCGTTCCCCCTGGGCGCGCCACTTGTTCACCGGTGGCGCACCCTTTCGCGCTATTCGCTCCAGAGGTTAGGGGTGCGATCGGGGGTAGGGGTAGCGAACAACCCAGTGGGAACGAAACCAGGAACGCTAGACGGCGGTGTAGCCACCATCGACGAGCACGTAGGAGCCGGTCATGAAGCTGGCCTTGTCGGAGAGGAGGAACGTGGTGACGTTCGCGACTTCCTCGGCCGTGCCCAAGCGGCCAAGCGGGTGCTTTGCTTCGAGGCCGTTGATGACTTCCTTCGGCGCAGCGGCCAGCAAGGGAGTATCTATGTAGCCGGGTCCTATCGCATTGACGCGAAGCCCCTGGGCTCCGTATTCAGCCGCCGCGTTCTTGGTCATGCCTACAACGCCGTGCTTGGCTGCGGTGTACGCGGCGTTGCCGGGAGCGGCTACGGCGCCGTGGATCGATGCCATGTTCACAATGGCGCCCTCGGATGCGCCAGCGGCAAGGATGGCCGGGACTTGGTAGCGCATTCCGTAGAGGACGCCACTCAAGTTAATGGCGATGACCCGGTCCCAGTCTTCGATGTCGATTTCTCCAACGGGAGCACTGGCGCCGCCGATACCGGCATTGTTGACGGCGTAGTTGAGGGCTCCGTACGTCTCCACTGCGAAGTCGACGGCTTTCTTGCTGTCCTCGGCCACTGCAGTGTTGCCTTGGAACGGTACTGCCGTGCCGCCGTCGGCCGTGATCTGCTCGGCTACGCGCGTGGCGGCGTCGAGGTTGACGTCCACAACAACAACGTTGACGCCGTTCTTCGCGAGGTCCTTGCTGATTGCTTCCCCGAGGCCGGAGCCTCCGCCGGTGACGAGCGCGGTTTTGCCTTCAAAGTTACCCATGATTCCTCCTTTGCGGGACAGGGCCCCGCAGATTTAGTTGGTGAGCGATGATTTAGGTCGCTATCGATGAAAACCAAGTCCGGCTCGAAAATATTCCATGCGTATGCATGAATATGCCCCTACGTGATTCGGTGGCACACGCGCGGGTCGCGCGCTACCTTATGTGGCGCCCCTGGCGGCGGTAGTGTTGGGACCAAAGACCACATCCAGGGGGATACCTATGTCAGACCAGCCATCCAAGGGCAACGAGGATAAGCCTGCGGGCTACGAACCGCCCCAGTACGTCCCGCCCGCACAGTTCAGCGCGCCCGAGCCGGGCACGTACAGCCAGAGCCCGTCCGCCGAAAGCACACCTGAACAGGGCGCTCCCGAACACGGCGCTCCGGAATACGGCGCCAACGCCACCCAGCCGATCCCGCCCTACGAACAGGGCTCGCAAGGCCAGAACCCGTACACGCCGGGTGATTACAGCCAGCAGCCCCCCTCGCCCTACGGCCAGCCGCCCAGCCCGTACCAGCAGCAGGCGTTCAACCAGCAGCCCTACGGCCAGCAGCCTTACGGTCAGCCGCAGTCACCCTACGGCCAGCCCGCCTACTACGCCATGCAGGCCGAGCCCAAGGGCCTGAGCATTGCCAGCATGTGCTGTGGCATCGCCGTCTACGTTGGCTTCGGGTTCTTCATCCTCCCGCAGATTGCAGCTGTGATTCTGGGCCACCTCGCCCTGAAGCGTGAGCCTGCAGGCAAGGGCATGGCGATCGCCGGCCTGGTGATGGGTTACCTCGGCGTGGCGCTGACGCTCATCTTGGGCATCATCTTCTTCGTCGCCATTGGCGCGTCAAGCAGCGGCCGCTACAACTACTAAGACGCGTACGACGGCGACCCTTGCGTCAGGTGGGATTTCCACCGGACCCAAGGGTCGCCGTCGTTAAGGTTGCGTGCCGTGTGCCGGGAAGCCTAGCGAACGCCGCCCATCAGCTTCTTGATCGCGGGCGTAGCCGCAGCCAAGCCAACGGCCAGGACCACTGCAACGCCGCCGATCCCCAGGAAGTACGGGAGTTCGTCCTGGGGGTTGTACAGCCCGGCGAGGATGCCGGCCAGCGTGGTGCCGAGTGAGACGGACAGGAAGAACAAGGCCACCATCTGGGTGTGGAACGCCTGCGGGGCGAGCTTGGTACTCACGGACAGGCCGATGGGGGAAAGGAACAGTTCGGCCAAGGTGAACATGAACAGGATGCCCACAAGCGCCAGCAGTGGAGTTTTGCCCTCGCCGGCCAGCGGGATGAAGGCCAGGAATGCCAGGCCCATGATGAACAGGCCGGCGGAGAACTTCAGCGGCGAACTCGGCTGCTTGGAACCCAGCTTCGTCCAGAGGGCAGCCATGACGCCGGCGAAGATGATGATGAACACCGGGTTGATGGACTGAACCCAGGCGGCCGGCATTTCCCAGCCGAACAGGTTGCGGTCCAGCTTCTCCTGCGAGTACACGGCGATGAAGGTGAATTGCTGCTGGAACAGTGCCCAGAACCCGGCCGATGCAATGAACAAGGGGATGAAGGCCACCACGCGCTTGCGCTCAATGCCGGTGACCAGCGGGCTTCGGAAGATCAGGAACAGGTAGATCACAGCGGCGCCAATTGCGGCGTAGGCCATGCTGCTGGCGAGGTTGTTGGCGTTGACGAGCCCCGTTCCAAGCAGAACGCCGATGACAACCAGGATGGCCAGGAAGATCAGACCATACTTGGTGCGGTCCTTCGCCGGGAGCGGGTTGGGAACGCGGTGCGCTTCCTCGGGGAGCCTTTTGCGGCCCAACGCGTAGATGACCAGGCCGATGGCCATGCCCACGGCTGCGGCGCCGAAGCCCACGTGGAAGCCGTAGCTCGTCTGCAGCCAGCCGGTCACCAGCGGGCCGATGAGCCCGCCGATGTTAATGCCCATGTAGAAGATGGAGAAGCCGGCGTCGCGGCGCTCGTCCTTCTCGCCATAGAGGGTGCCCACCAATGCCGTGGCGTTGGCTTTCAAGCCGCCGGAGCCGATGCCTACGAGCACCAGGCCCGCTATCAGGCCCGGAACGCCCGGAAGCAGCGCCAGTGCGATGTGGCCGGCCATGATCATGATGGCCGAGCCGAACAGAACTTTTTCGGAGCCGAAGAGACGGTCGGCGAGCCAGGCGCCGAGGATCGTCGACAGGTAAACGCCACCACCGTACGCGCCCACCAAACCAGCAGCGAGTCCCTGGTCAATGGAAAGACCGCCCTGCTCGGCGGTGAAGTACATGTAGTAGAGCAGGATTCCCTGCATGCCGTAGAAGGAGAATCGCTCCCACATTTCCACGGAGAAGAGGCTGGCCAACATCTTTGGGTGGCCGAAGAATGACGTATCGCCCGCTGGCTTTGCGGACTCAGCCGTGGTTTGAGGTGTGCTCATTTTCTCAATGCTGGCACTGACTGCGGGCATTGTCACATCGATCAATGCCCGGGGCAACCACTTTCCATATGTTAGACGTGCTGGTTACCGGGCCTCCAGGACGGCTGCAAGCTGGAGAAGTTGCAGTTCAGATCCCGGCCGGCCGATGATCTGAATTCCCATGGGCAACCCTGAGGCAGTTGTGTGCACCGGGATGCTGATGGCCGGGAGCCCACAGACGTTCACCATGGAGGACCACGGAGCGTACTCGCACTGCCGTTTGTAGTCCTCATCGGCATCGCCGGCCCACTCGCTCGGCCACGGCTCGCCGCTGTGGCCGCCGCCGGTAAACCAGCCGATGGGCCGCGGTGTCTGCGCCAAAGTGGGCATGAGGATCAGGTCCCACTCCGCGTACTGCGCCAAGGTGTCGTGCTCGAACTGCCGCAGGAAACTCAGCGCTTCATTGACTTTCGACGCGCTCCGCTGTTGCGCCCGACGCCGGAACGTCCGGGTCAGCGGGGTCAGCAGCGCCTCACGCTGGGGTGCTATGCGGGCACTCCCGACGCCGGCAGTCCAGGCTGTTGTGAACGCTTCGGGATAGCGGTTGTCGTAGCGGATGCCGGCCTCGGTGACGCTGTGGCCGGCTTTTTCCAGCAGCTTGGTCCCGAGCTCCAAGGCATCAGCTGCTTCTTCGTCGATCTGGAACGGGTAGATACCGGCCCACGGGCTGTCCAAGCTCACCCCGATCCTCAAGGGCTCCGGGGCCTGCCCCACATTGGCGAGGTATCCGCCGTCGGGCGCTTGATCCCGCGGGACCAGCGCGTCCATCAGCAGTGCTGCGTCTGCCGCGGTCCGGGCGAGCGGCCCGGCAACCACCAATTTAGCGGCATCGCCCGCGCTGGCGCCGCCTGGCACCAAGCCCCGTCCCGGCTTTAGGCCCACCAGTCCGCAGGCGCCTGCTGGAATCCGGATGGAGCCGCCGCCGTCGGTACCCGGCGCGAACGGAACCAGCCCCGCAGCTACGGCGGCAGCGCTGCCGCCCGACGACCCGCCCGAGCTTCGTCCCAAGGCGTGCGGATTGCGCGACGGCGGTGCCACCCGGTTTTCGCTGTAGGCCGTAAGTCCAAATTCCGGAACCTGGGTCTTACCCAGCGAGATGACGCCCTGCCCTTTCAACGTTGCTGCGAGGGCGCCGTCCTCCGGAGCTGGTTTGTGCTCGAGGGCTGCGCTGCCGTGCGTGGTGGGCACGCCGGCCACATCCGTGAGGTCCTTGAAGGCGGTGGGCATGCCGTGGAGGGCGGGGAGTTCTTCGCGGCGGCCCTCCCGGGCCAGCCTTGCGTGCAGCGCGTCTGAAGCCGCGGCGTCTTTGAGGGCCTGTTCGGCCGTGACGGTGACGAAGGCACCCAGTTGCCTGTTCCGCGATTCGATGGCCTGCAGGAAATGCTCGGCGGCTTCCCGGGCGGAGAGATCGCCCGCAGCGAGGGCATTGCGGAGCTCAACGGCTGTCAGTTGCGAAATTTCTTGCAGGGGAGGCTCAACCAAGGAATCGTGGCTCCAACCGTTCCTCCACAGCAACAGCGTCCACGCTTTCGCCGGCGCCGGCTGTCACCCGGAAGGCAGCCTTGTTCTTCACTTCGGACACCACCTCCACCAGTTCCGTTCCCCGGTAAACCAGCCCGACGCCGTCGTCCGTGCAGTGGGTCTCGCCGAGCGTGCCGTTGGCCACCAGCTTGTGGATGGCCGGGGCGCGCCGCAACTCGGAGTCGTAATGGACGCCGTTGGCGTAGGGGAGGAAGCCCAGAGCATTGGTGACAGGCTTGAGTTCCGGGCCGAAAGAATCGGTCACACCACCCTGATACCAGCAGATGGACCCTGCCGAAACGCCAGCCAATACCACTCCGCTCTCCCAAGCCTTCCGCAGGATTCCGTCCAGTCCGTGCGCCCGCCACACAGCCAGCAGGTTCACCACCGAGCCGCCGTTCACCCACACAACGTCCTGCTCCAGGAGATGCGCTTCCGGGTCCTCGATGTTGGGCATAGTGAAGAGGTTGAGATGGCTGAAATCGAACCCCGCAATGCGTGCTGCCTGGTCCATTTCCGCAGCCCACCAGCGCTGATCACCGGATGCAGTCCCGATATGTGTCACCCGGGGTGCCCGGCCGCTGACGCCCGAGAGCTCCACTGCGTAGTGCATCAGGTGGTTGAACTCGATCCGGGTCCGCTCACCCGGCTTGTAGCCGCCGGAGGTCGCCAGAATGGTTGCTTGTCCAGAGGTCATTCGGGCACTCCTAACGGGCCGGGGGTGGGAAGGCGCTTCCGTCCCAGTCTTAACGTCCTGGCGCCGGGAAGCAAGGGCAGGTGATTCCGTGGCGTTGCGGTGTCCCGTGAAGTTACGGTGCCACGCGTCGGGGACTAGGCTGGATGCTGGACTAAATCGATGGGAAGGGAACGCCATGAGCGACTTCGATACCGTACCTGTGGGCGACATTCCGGCAGATGCCAGCATTCTGGACGTCCGCGAAGACTACGAATGGGTGGCCGGGCACGCGGAAGGTGCAGTGCACATCCCCATGGACCAGCTGCCGGCACGCCTGGACGAACTTGACCCGGATGACGATCTCTTTGTCATCTGCCGCACCGGAGGCCGGTCATTCCGCGCTGTCCAGTGGCTCGTGGGGCAGGGCTATTCTGCCGTGAACGTTGCCGGTGGCATGGACATGTGGTTTGAGGCGGGGAAACCCATGGTTTCGGATAACGGGCTCAAGCCGGTAGTTCTGTAACCCGCGTATATAACCAGCAAGGAATATCTCCGATGTCAGCAGTCACCTACACCTTCCTCGGCCCCGAGGGCACCTTCACCGAAGCTGCCCTCATGCAGGTCCCTGGGGCTGCCGACGCCACTCGAGTCCCGTGCACCAACGTCAATACGGCGCTGGATCGGGTCCGGGCCGGAGAGGCTGACGCGGCCATGGTGCCCATCGAGAACTCGGTGGAGGGCGGGGTCACTGCCACGCTGGACGCGATTGCCACGGGCCAAGAGCTCCGGATCATCCGTGAGGCCCTTGTTCCCATCACGTTCGTGCTCGTGGCGAGGCCCGGCGTCGAGCTTTCGGACATCAAGCGGATCTCGACGCACGGTCATGCCTGGGCGCAATGCCGTCTGTGGGTGGATGAGCACCTCCCGCAGGCCGATTACGTCCCCGGATCCTCGACGGCGGCATCCGCCATGGGCCTGCTGGAGGACGACGCTCCCTATGACGCAGCCATTTGTGCCCCGTTGGTTGCTGCCGGACAACCCGGCCTCAACGTCTTGGCCGAGGACATTGGCGACAACCCCGAGGCTGTCACCCGGTTCATCCTGGTGAGCAAGCCCGGCCTTCTTCCGGACCGAACGGGCGCGGACAAAACCACCGTGGTGGTGCCGCTGCCGGAGGACCACCCAGGCGCGCTCATGGAAATCCTGGACCAATTCGCGTCCCGCGGCGTGAACCTGAGCCGCATCGAATCGCGGCCCACTGGACAATACCTGGGCCACTACTTTTTCAGCATCGACGCTGATGGGCACGCCACTGATTCGCGGGTGGCTGACGCGCTTGCAGGCCTGCACCGGATCAGTCCGGCAATCCGGTTCCTGGGCTCCTATGCCCGTGCCGACAAGCAGCCGGCCGTGGTTGCTCCGCACACTTCTGACGCTGCTTTCGCTTCGGCGCACGCGTGGGTGGATTCAATCCTGAAGGGCTCCTAGCCCGCTATCCACAGGCGGAGCGTCTGCCCTTTCGCAAGAATGCTTCTGTGCGTATGCTTGCCTGATCCATAAACGATGGATGAATGGCAAATGAAAGGAGCGGTCATGTCTGTCCACCGGGATGACAAAGACGGCCAGGGCATGATCGTCAATCCGAAGCCCACTGGCGATAACCAGGACGACTGGAATGGCGATGAAGCTGATCGCGCTGACCGACTCCGCTTTGAAGAAGAACAAGCGATGATCAAGGAGCAGGCTGAGGCTCGCGCTGCTGCCAAGGCGGCCACTGAGGAAGCCGAGAGGGATGCTGCAAAACCGGACGTCGGCGCTCTCTAAACGGTTTTGGCTTTCGGCACCCGCACCAGCAGGGACGCCGGCTCCACTTGCACGGTGACGGTTGTCGCCTCGCCTGAGGGGTCGCCGTCCAGCTGGGTGGCCATGGGTTCCTGGCTGCGGATGATGACCTTCCCTGAACGGTAGAAGCTCATCATCGGCAGGTTCGCTTTGTGCTTGAACAAAACCTTCGTGTACATGGCGAGCCAGCCGAAAGCACTGCGGGGACTCATCACCACAATGTCCAGCATTCCGTCATCAATCATGGCCTGCGGGATGAAATCAATGCCGCCGGGAATCAGGCCACAGTTGGCAAACAGTACGCTGCGGATCTTGCGTGCCTGCTCGGGCTGGTCGTCCATGGTGATGGTGACGCGTTTGCGGCGCCCGGGCAGGTGGCGGACGCCTGCCTCCGTATAGGCGAGCCAACCAACGCTCTTCTTCAGGTCTTCCTTGGTGTCACCCACAACCTCGGCGTCCAGGCCCATGCCGGCGATGACCAGGAACGTGTGCTTCGCTGACTCGCCCGTGATGTCGTTATCCACGCCCATGGTGGCGGTATCGATGTAGCGCTGGTTGCCGAACAACGCCACCTGGATGCAGTCAGCGAGGTCGGTCACGTCAAGATCCACGTTGCGGGCCAGCAGGTTACCGGTGCCCAGCGGGACAAGGCCCATGGCAACGCTCTTGTGCGCCAGCGACTCTGCCACAACGCGCACTGTACCGTCGCCGCCGCACGCCAGAACGACGTCGGCCCCGTACGCCAGCGCTCGGCGCGACTGACCGTACCCGGGGTCGTCCACGGTGGTTTCAAAGAACTTGGGTGGGTCCCAGCCGGCTAGATCGCAGGCGTCGATGATGGCTTGGCGGGCCTCTTCGGCGTTGTTTTTCACCGGATTGAGGATGACCGCCACGCGCTGGTCCCCAGGGCCGGGCTTGTGTGAGTCCTCCCGGACCGCGCTCCTGATGTGGCGGGCTTTAAGTCGGCGCACACCCCACCAACTGGAGACGGCAAAAACCACGCCCCCAGCGAGAATCAGGTACAGGATCCAGTCGCTCATGGTGCTCCCACACTATCCTCCCGGGCAGTCTCCTCTTGCCTCACGCCCGTGACGGAGGGACTTTGCCCGCTGCGGGCCGGAAAACCGCGGCAGATTCGAATACTCTTGTCTGGTGATCGACGTAAAAGACCTCAGCGAAAATCCGGACAAGTTCCGGGCCAGCCAGCGCGCCCGTGGCGCCGACGAGTCCGTTGTGGACGCGATCATCTCCGCTGACTCCGATCGCCGTGCCGCGCTGATTCGCCACGAAACCCTGCGTGCCGAGCAGAATGCTTTCGGCAAGAAGGTGGCTCAGGCCAAGGGCGAAGAAAAGCAGGCCCTCCTGGCTGAGGTCAAAGAGCTGGCCAACTCGGTCAAGGCCGCTTCCGCCGAGGCTGCCGCAGCGCAGGCCAAGCAGGAAGAGCTGCTGCGGGTCATCCCCAACCTTGTTGTTGACGGAGTCCCCGAGGGCGGCGAGGACGACTACGTTGTGGTCAAGACCGTAGGCACTCCCCGCGAGTTCAAGGATTTTGAGCCCAAGGACCACCTGGAAATCGGTGAGCTGATCGGTGCCATTGACATGGAGCGTGGCGCCAAGGTGTCCGGCTCGCGTTTCTACTTCCTCCGCGGCGTCGGTGCACGGTTGGAAATGGCGCTGCTGCAGATGGCCATGGAGCAGGCGATTGACGCCGGCTTCGTCCCCATGATCACCCCCACTTTGGTGCGCCCCGAGACCATGCAGGGCACCGGTTTTGATGTAAAGCACGACGCCGAGATCTACCGTCTCGCCGAAGACGACCTTTACCTCGTGGGAACCTCGGAGGTGGCCCTCGCGGGCTACCACGCAGACGAGATCCTGGACCTCTCTGCCGGCCCCATCCGCTACGCAGGCCAGAGCTCCTGCTACCGCCGCGAGGCCGGCTCCCACGGCAAGGACACCCGCGGCATCATCCGCGTGCACCAGTTCAACAAGGTGGAGATGTTCATCTACACCACTGTGGAGGAAGCCGCTGCCGAGCACGAGCGCCTGCTGGCTTGGGAAGAGGAAATGCTGGCAAAGTGCGAGCTTCCTTACCGCGTGATCGATACGGCTGCCGGTGATCTGGGCATGTCCGCGGCACGCAAGTTCGACTGCGAAGCCTGGGTCCCCACGCAGAACGCCTACCGCGAGCTCACTTCCACCTCCAACTGCACCACGTTCCAGGCGCGTCGCCTCAACATCCGGGAACGCGTGGTCAACGACGAAGGTGTTGCCAAGGGAACCCGAGCCGTTGCCACGCTGAACGGCACGCTGGCCACCACGCGCTGGATTGTTGCCATCCTTGAGCACCACCAGAACCCGGACGGCTCCGTCAACGTTCCCAAGGCGCTGCAGAAGTACCTTGGCGGCCTTGAGGTTCTCCCGGTTCTCTAGATTCCACTTGTCACCCTCCTACGGACAATTCACCCTCGAGTGCGCGGGTGAATTGTCCGTAGGAGGGTGTTTCTTTGCGGGGTCAGCCCGGCCGCGAGGAGTTTTGCCCTGAACAAGGCGGGATTGTTGGCCGTTGCCCAGTCCCATCGCACTACTTTGAACCCGAGAGCACGCAGCCGGTCCTCACGTTTCTTCTCGGCGAGGACCGCTTCCCTGGCGCTCTGTCCACCCAGATATTCGTCCCTCAAGTACTTTGCATCGCCGTCGAACTCTCCGATTACTCGTTGGTCCCGCCAAAAGAAGTCCGTACGGGCAACGAACCCCATGGCATCGCGGAACTCGCACTGCAACTCCGGAGCAGGGAAGCCGAGAAGGTGCATCTGGGCGCGGCTAAGCGACTCGCCCGCGGAGCCGGAATTCTCGTCAGCAAAGCTCAGAATGTGCTCTACGCGTTGTCTCTTGGCCTCGGAAGCAAGGCCCTCGGCTGCCGCGCTAAGTGCCGCTTTGCTCATGAAAAGCGACGGAAACCTTGCTGCACTGATCGCGTGATCGGCCAAGGTGACGCCCTTGGTGAACGAACCCCTGGCCAGGACATCAACGGCCGTTCGCGCCAGTCCTGTGAGTCGCAACCCGCGCAGGTACACGGTGTCGGTTGAATAGTAGTGCCGGTAGATGCCATATCCCCGGATCCGCTCCAGACCGCTGGTTCCCGAGGAATCCAGGGTGGCTGCGCTGGTGCTCGGCTTTCGAGCGCCGGCATGCCCGCGCGAGGCGTTGGCAAGGTGGATGTGCGATGGAACGCCGACCATCTGCAGTCCCCAGAGTAACGCGGCTGTCTCGAAGCAAAACTCCGCGGAAGGGTTCTCCGCTGCCACGGCCCGTGCGGTTGCAGCGTATCGATCCCAGGGTTTGAGCCCCAGCCAATGCTGTTTGTCCACGTATACGCCCTGGCGTACCCGGACAAGCTCACCCTTCTTGTACCGTCTGCTGAGCTGCCGTGCGGATCCTGATTCGAGCCGGTGCCGGGCAGCCACTATGAATTCGTTCTGATAGTCCATGGACCACTGTTGCTGCACAGGGATTCACGTGACTCCCGCTCAGTAGGGCTATGTGGAAAGGGTTCGGTTGTTCACCGTTATGTGGACAATTCACCGGCGGATGCGGGGGTGAATTGTCCGGTAGAGGGTGAAACTCGGAACAGGTATTCACCGTGCGTTAACGCGCAGCTGTGGCGCCGGTCCTAGTTCAGTGTCCGGGGTGTCTGCTCTACTGTAAGCATGACTATTTTGACTGATACTCCAGTTGCTGGCATCGATGACCAGCCAAATATCAACAACAAGTACATGGTGGCATTGGACGTGGACGGCACACTCGTGGACCACGACGGCCACATGTCGGAGGGAGTTTGCTCCGCCGCCCAGGCTGTGGTTGCAAGCGGCCACGACGTCATGATTGCCACCGGCCGCTCGCTCAATGCGACGCTTCCCATCATCCAGAAGATCGGCCTCGAGCGAGGCTACGCCGTGTGCTGTAACGGTGGTGTGACCCTCCGCCTTGATCCGTCGTTGGAGAAGGGTTACGAGATCATCCATAAGGCAACGTTCGACCCCGCTCCGGCTCTGAAGGCCTTGCGGGAACGGCTGCCCAACGCCAAGTACGCCCTGGAGGATGAGGACGGAAATTTTCTCTCCACGGAGCGCTTCCAGGATGCCAGTTTCGGTGTGGAGTCCATCGGCGTCGACTTCCAGACCATGTTGGATGCCACGGCAGTCCGCGTAGTGGTCTTCAGCAGCGAGAACACCTCGGATGAGTTCAATGAGGCCATCAGGCACATCGGACTTTCCGGCGTGACGTACTCGGTGGGATGGACCGCCTGGCTGGACATCGCAGCCGAGGGCGTCACAAAGGCCAGTGCCTTGGAGGTTCTGCGCCACAAGCTCGGAACGGACCAGGCCAACACGGTTGCCGTGGGCGATGGCCGCAACGACATCGAGATGCTCACGTGGGCCGGCCGCGGCGTTGCCATGGGCCAGGCACCTGACGAGGTCATTGCCGTCGCGGATGAGGTCACCGCTTCAGTGCTCGACGACGGCGCGGCACAGGTTTTGCGCAGCCTCCTGTAACTGCCGCTCGTCTTAGCCGGGCGAACCGCTGTGGCCAACACACCTCCGGTTCGCAACCCTCACCGCTGAGCGGCGGGGGTTGCGAACAAAGGCGGGCTCCGAGGCGTTGAGCTGCCTAGACTGGGCCTGTGTTCTATGAAGAGTGCCCACCATCTCCCGGGCTCCAGCCGTTCGTCACCGGGCTGTGGTTTCTCCGCGCTGAGCCGCAGGCAAGGTACGAGAAGATCCTCCCCGGGCCGTCTGCGCACCTGATCCTGAACCTCTCCGACCCTTACAGGCTCATCAGCCCGCCGGAAACCGGCATTGCCGCCAACGCCCAGGAAGCCGGCACAGGCACCACCCGGACGGAAGCCGGCTCAACTGAAGTGTCCACGGGTTTCTACGCGGGCCTTCAACGCAGCTACCTGATCAGCGAGAACCCTGCCCAGCTCTTCAACGTTGGTGCCCGCCTGACCCCCTACGGCCTGGCAGCGTTCACCAGCCAACCGCCGTCGTTGTTCCAGAACCGTGTGGTGGACGCCGAGACTGTATTCCCGGGTTTTTCGGAACTACGCACGCACCTCACCGACGCGGAACCCGAGCAGGCGTTCGGGGCCCTGAGCACCTTCCTCCACCAACGGCTAAGGCCCAGCTACCGGGCGGATCCCAGGGTGGAGAAAGCTACAGAAATCCTGGCGCAGGAGGACGTAGCGATCGGCGTGCTGGCCAAGGATCTGGGTGTCAGCCCGTCCACGCTGGAGCGGATCATGATGCGGGACTGCGGAGCCACGGCAAAAGCGTATTCGGATGTATGCCGCTTCAACAGGATGGTGAACCAAGCGGCGGCCCTGCCGAAGGGCTCTGTGCCGGGCCGCGAGCTTCTTCATTTGGCCGACTATTACGATCAGCCGCACCTGATCCGGTCCTTCAGGCGCTTCAGTGGGTACACGCCAACGGAGTACCTGCAGGTGGTGCAGAGCTATGGTGCGGAGTACGCCACGTTCGTCCCGCTGGAGGAAGTCACCAGCTAGCCTGCGGTTTTTTTACAAGACCCCGCGGGCTGAAGCACTTACAGTCATCTCAGGATCTACCCGCTCTTGAGAGGACAGCGATGGACCTTCAGATCAATTGGCTCGCCGTGCTGTTGGCTGCGCTGGCGACGTTCGTGGTCGGCGGACTCTGGTACTCGCTGCTGTTCGCCAAGCCATGGCAAAAGGCGGCCGGTGTCAGCGATGAGCAGCTGAAGTCCGGAACGGTTCGCGTCTTTGTGGGCTCGTTCCTTCTTGCCGTGGTGATGGCTGTTTTCCTGGCCGCGTTCATTGGCCGTGGTGGGCTCGCATTCGGAACCTTCGCCGGCCTGGCCGCTGGACTGGGATGGGTAGCAACAGCGCTCGGCGTGAACTACCTGTTCGAACGCCGAAGCCTGACTCTGTTCGCTATCAATGCCAGCTACAACGTAGTCACGTTCACCGCCATGGGCGCCATCATAGGCGCGATGCAGCGCTAGGAGCTGGGGTGGCGCCTCAAAGCAGCAGCGTTACTTGAAGTAAGTCTGAACGGTCCCGCCGCCCGCCGATTCAACAATGGCCTGCGCAACTACCCGGAGCTTGACGTTCCGGTTGCTGGAGGCTTTCTTGATGAGTTCAATCGCTTCCTCCTGGGTACAGCGGTTCTGCGCGATGATGATCCCTGTTGCCACGTCGATCACGGTACGGGATTCCATGGCTGCCCGGAGGTTGTTGGCTGTCTGGCTGTGCTCGGCGATCAGGACAGCCAGGCGCAGGCCCTTGGACGCCTGCTGCACGTAGTCGTTGGCGCGCTGCACGGCGGCTTGGTCGAAGGCATTGGGGTGTTCGGAGTAGAGGTTGAGGCCAGCCCTTGCAGTGTCATCACTGAGGGGGAATGGCACTGCCAAGACGGACCGGATGCCGTGTTCAGTGACGATCTTGTTGTACTCCGGCCAGGTGTTGTCTTTGGCGAAATCAGGTATGTGCACTTGGGTGATTTCACGGCAGGCACGCAAGCACGGCCCGTCGTCGAAGTTGTACTGCAGTTCATCCAGCATCCGGGCGCGCTCACCGCTGCTGGCCACCGTCCCGGCGGAGCGGTGTCGCATGAGCGTGATGCCGCAGTAGACCTCGTTTCCGGGGGTGCTGAACATGCCGGCCGAGTGCCTGGCCAGCTCCTCCAGGAAGGCTTCAACGTCAGGGGTATCGAGCAGCAGGTCTTGGATATCGGCCACGACTGTAGTCGGCTCGGCGAGCTGAGGTTCTTCCATGCGGAACTCCAATCCCTGATTTGGCTACCTTTCGAGACTAACCCCGAGAACCCGTTGAAAGCTAATAGTAAGTGTGCTTCTCTTTTTAAGGAGTCTTGCCGTGGGCTCACCCTAACCAGCAGGTCCGAGGATTGAAGCCCCATGCGACAGATCCCACCCTTTGGCGTCCCCACACGTCCCCCCACCCAAGCGCCGGAAGGCAGAATCCGCCAGAGCTTTCAGGACAGCCTGGTCCTGGACCACCTCAATCTGGCAAAGTCCATAGCCGCCAGATATTCCGCCCACACTCACGACCTCGACGACGTCAGGCAGGTGGCGTACATGGGCCTCATCAAGGCGGCGCGCGGCTATGACGAGGCAAAAGGGGTCAGTTTTCCCGCCTACGCCGCACCTACCATCGCGGGTGAGGTAAAACGCTACCTCCGCGACCATTGCTGGGTGGTCCGCCCACCACGGATCATCCAGGATGTCCGGCGCCAAGTGCTGGCCCGGACGGAGGAATTGACCCAAACACTCCAACGCACCCCCTCTCCGGAGGAGGTGGCCGAAGATTTGCAGTTGGAGCCGTGCCAGGCCCGCGAAGCACTCATGGCCGGCACCAGCAAGCGCCCGGATTCCCTCGACGTGCCCGCGTCCGAGGGGCGTGATGGTCTCCAAGGATCGCTTTCAGCGTTCGGCTGCCCCACGGATCGGCTGGAGGACGTGCTGGCTCTGCGCAACGCCATCCGCGGCCTGAGCGCTGAGGACCGGCACTTGCTGTACCGACGCTATTACCGGGAGGAAACGCAGTCCACCATCGCGGAGGGGTTGGGAATGTCGCAGATGCAGGTGTCGCGCAAGCTCTCCAAAATCCTGGTGTCCCTCCAAACACAACTGTTGGACGAAGAAGCCCAACTGCAGGACGGGACGGCGCCCTAAAAGCCTGGAATGACAACCCGGGTTACCGCCGGAAGCGGGTTTCTAACAGCGCAGCCCCTCCACTGCGTTCACAACGTCGCGGACACTGACGGCCAAAAGCGCCGGATCGGGATCCGCTGAAAACACATCACCACGGCGGAGTTCGACGGCGGTCAGCACCACGTGCGGTCCGGGCGGCGGCCCCCACTCTTCGGCGGGCGCCGGGCCGAACAGCACTACCGAGGGGCGCTCATACGCGGACGCGAGATGCGCCGCGCCGGTATCTGCTGAGATCACGAGGCGGGCCTCGGCGATGGTGGCCGCAAATTCGGCGAGACCTTGCCGCCCGGCCAGCAATCCGTCGTCGAGATTTACTCCTTTGAGGTTGGCCAACGCTGCGGTCTCCTCAGCGCGCCCGCGCTCTGACGTGCCTCCTGTGAGAACTACCTCGTGCCCGCCCGCGGCAAGTTCCACAGCAACCTCAGCGAACCGTTCCACCGGCCACAGCCTGCTGCCATAGGCCGCCCCCACGTGCACAACGGTGGCGCCGGGACGCGGCGACGAAATCGCGGGACGGTTCAGCCGATAGTCCAGGGGATCGGCGTCGATACCGTGCCAGTTGAGCAGCCTCGTCCAGCGCTCGCGCTCCGGTATGCCGGTGATCCATTCAGGCCCTTCAGTGCCGTGTGAAGCATGCGCCACCACCCGGTTGGCTTGGAGTTCGTCAATCCGCAAACGGCTTTCAGCGCCGTTTCCGTGCAGGTTCACGGCGATGTCCACAGCGCCCCGGGGAACTGTCAGGGGGTCATCGAGCCCTGGGGTTGGCAGGAGGTGAATGCCGCCCACCAACTCCAAAGCCTCGGCAATCCATGCAGGCGCGGCGTACAAGATCCGGTGCTCGGGGAACGCCCGGCGCAAGCCCCGCAGTGCCGGGACGGCAACCAGTAGGTCCCCCAATTTCAGGGCGCGCAAGGCAAGCAGTAGCGGCTGATGGTTGTTCTCGTCACTGTCCAAAACTGTGTCCAAGGAGGCCTCCCGCTAGGAGTCTAGCTGCAGGAAACTTCTCGGGGCCGCATTGTTTAGCGCCGGGAGAACCGGGGAACGTTGCGGGTATGGGAGGAACCGTAACGTTGAAGGCGGTCCTGTTTGACCGCGACGGAACACTGGTTGTTGACGTGCCATATAACGGCGATCCGCAGCTGGTGCGACCCATGGATGGTGCCCGTGAAGCATTGCAAAAAGTACGCCAGGCAGGGCTGGCCACGGGAGTGGTAACCAACCAGTCGGGCGTGGCGCGTGGGCTGTTGACCGTGGAGCAGGTGCACTCCGTCAACCACCGGGTGGATCAGTTACTGGGACCGTTCGACGTGTGGGAGTTCTGTCCGCACGGACCAGAGGACGGTTGCGCCTGCCGCAAGCCCCGGCCGGGAATGATCCTGGAAGCCTGCCACACCCTGGGTATCAGCCCGGAGGAGGCGGCCTTCGTTGGCGACATTGGTGCTGACATGGAGGCGGCTGCTGCTGCCGGTGTCAAGGCTGTGTTGGTGCCAACGGAAGTCACGCGACGCGAAGAGATTGAGGCGGCCCACCGCGTTGCGGAGGACCTGGGCCATGCGGTGGAGCTCCTGCTGACGGAGGCACCGGACCGGACTCTGACCGGGACTCCGGACCGGACTATAGCCCGGACCTTGGACGAGCAGGATGCCCCTGTATGAGCCGCGTCCTGGTAGCCCGGCTGGACAGTATGGGCGATGTCCTCCTTTCCGGACCTGCCCTGCGGGCCGTGGCGAACGGAAGCCGCCCCGATGGCAGCCGACCCAATGACGTGGTTCTGCTCTGCGGTCCCGAAGGATCGAGCGCAGCGGAGCTACTGCCAGGAGTCACCCAAGTGCACACGTGGGCGTGCCCGTGGATTGTGAATCCCGCGCCGCCTGTCACGGATGAGATGACCCGGGGCTTGATCGAGTTTGTCCGCAGTTCGCGGATTCAGGAAGCGGTCATTCTTACCTCCTTCCACCAGTCCCCGCTTCCGCTGGCGATGCTCCTTCGCCTGGCCGGCGTCAAAAAAATCACGGGTGCATCAACGGACTACGCGGGCTCGCTCCTGGATGTCCGGCTCAAACCTGGCGAGGATTTCCCGGAGGATCAACCGGAAGCGATCCGGGCGCTCACCATCGCAGAGGCCGGCGGGTATGTGCTGCCCAACGGGGATGATGGGAAGCTTCGCATCACCACCTGCGAGGACCCTGAAGGTGTGGCTGATGAGCTGGCTGATGAGGGCCGGTACATTGTGGTCCATCCGGGATCTGCCGCACCGGCAAGGGCATGGCCCGCACTTCACCATGCAGCAGCTGTGGAACTTTTGGAGGCGTACGGGCACCGGGTGGTGGTGACAGGAGGCCCGGACGAAACTTCGCTCACGGCAACGGTGGCCGGCCCCGCTGCCCGGAACCTCGGCGGTGGAACCAACCTCCGGACGCTCGCAGCGGTACTGGCGGGAGCCGCCGTCGTAGTCACCGGCAATACCGGTCCCGCCCATCTGGCGGCAGCGGTGGGAACGCCGGTAGTGTGCCTGTTCGCCCCGGTGGTTCCAGCCATCCGATGGGCACCGTACGGCGTCCCGCTGGAACTGCTGGGCGACCAGGAGGCGCCCTGCAAGAACTCCCGTGCCCGTGTTTGCCCTGTCGCCGGGCATCCCTGTTTGAGCTCAGTGACCCCGGAACAGGTTGTGGAAGCTGTTGAACGGCTCCTGGGTGGCGTGTCATCTCTGTCCACCCGACGAAAGGTGTGGAAGCCATGAGGATCCTGGTGTGGCACGTCCACGGCGGGTGGATGGAGGCATTCGTCCGCGGCCGGCATGAGTACCTGCTCCCGAAAACGTCCGACGGCGGCGCGTGGGGTTTGGGGCGAGGCGGCCGTCAGTGGCCTGCCGCCGCGCAGGAAGTGGACTTGGAAACCCTGGACCCTGGCAGTGTGGACGCTGTTGTCCTTCAGCGGCCGGAAGAAATCGCAGCAGTTGCCCGAACTCTTGGCCGCAGCCCCGGCGTTGACCTCCCGGCCGTGTACCTGGAACACAACACCCCCAAGGGCGACGTCCCATTCACCCTGCACCCCTTGGCGGACCAGGGCGCCATTCCCGTGGTCCACGTGACCCATTTCAATCAACTCTTTTGGGACACGGGAACGGCAACCACCACGGTAATTGAGCACGGCATCCCGGACCCCGGACACCTGTACACGGGGGAGCAGGAAGAGATGGGCGTGGTGGTTAACGAGCCTGTCCGGCGTGGGCGGGTCACGGGAACGGACCTGCTCCCGGGCTTTGCCGGTGTGGGGCCGCTGCGGGTCTTCGGCATGGGGACAGAGGCCCTGCCCGAAGCACTGAACCTCAAGGGATTCGGCCTCAGCGAGGAAAGGCTACGCATCGCCGGTGACGTCCCGGCCCCGAAACTCCACCAGGAACTTGCCCGCTGCCGCCTGTACCTTCATCCCCTGCGCTGGACCTCGCTCGGGTTGGCGCTGCTGGAAGCCATGCACCTTGGCATGCCCGTCCTGGCACTAGCCACCACCGAGGCGAGCCGCGCCATTCCGCGCGGTGCAGGCTTGGTTTCCAACGACGTCGGCGATCTCCAGAGGTTCGCCCGGCGGCTGCTGGATGACCCCGACGACGCCTACGCCATGGGCATGGTGGCCCGCGAGGCCGCGCTGCAACGCTATGGGCTGGACACGTTTCTTGGCGCCTGGGACCAACTCCTGGCTGACCTCCCCCAAGGCGCCCGCCGCCACCACACAGAGAGGACGCACCCATGAAAATCTCCATGGTCTCCGAACACGCCAGTCCGTTGGCCGCCTTGGGAGGCGTTGACGCCGGAGGGCAAAACGTCCACGTGGCGGCGTTGTCTTCAGCGCTGGCAGACCGCGGACATCAGGTCACGGTGTACACGCGGCGCGATGACCCCGATCTACCTGCAAAGGTGCAGGTTGGGCCGGGACTCAGCGTTGTTCACGTGGATGCCGGTCCGGCCCGGCGCATTCCCAAAGACGATCTCCTGCCGTACATGGGAGAGCTGGCGGACGGGATCTGCGCAGACTGGGCCGGCCACCTGCCGGACGTGCTGCATGCTCACTTCTGGATGTCCGGACTCGCTGCCATCCAAGCATCCCGCCGGGCACAAGCAGCGGATCCCGTACCAGTGGTGCAGACTTTCCATGCCCTCGGATCGGTGAAACGCCGCCACCAAGGGGCCGCGGACACCAGCCCGCCGGCCCGGGAATGGCTGGAACCGTGGGTAGGACGCACCGCGGACTGGGTCATCGCCACGTGCCCCGATGAGGTCTTCGAACTCAAGGCCCTTGGCATCAGCCGGTCCAAAATTTCAGTCGCACCCTGCGGTGTGGATCTCACGTTGTTCCCGGGAACGTCCGACGCCGAAACCAAGTCCCGCACGCATCGCATCCTCAGCGTGGGACGCCTGGTGCAACGCAAAGGCGTGGACTTGATCATCCAATCCCTGCCGCTGCTGGCAGAGGCGGGCTTCAACGACGTGGAACTGCTGATTGTGGGCGGTTCCGGTGACGCCCTGACGCTTGAAGAAGACCCAGAAGCCCAGCGCCTCCATACCTTGGCGAAGGAACTTGGCGTCGAGGACAAAGTGAGCATGCGTGGCCAGGTCCCGCGGGATGCGATGCCCGGAATTTTCCGCAGCGCCGACGCCGTGGTCTGCGCTCCTTGGTATGAGCCGTTCGGCATCGTGCCCCTTGAAGCCATGGCTTGCGGCGTGCCTGTGGTGGCAGCAGCTGTGGGCGGGCTGCGGGAAACCGTGGTGGATCAGAAGACCGGACTGCATGTCCCGCCCCGTGACCCCGAAGCCTTGGCCGAGGCGCTGGGAAAGCTGCTGGCAGATCCTGATCTTCGCGCCGACATGGGCCGTGCCGGTGCTCGGCGGGCCCGTTCCCGCTACTCCTGGGAACGCATCGCCGCAGACACCGAGAAAGCCTACCGATCCGTTCTGGCGGCAGGACTGTCCCGGCAAGCCGGCGAACGCTTGGAACCATTGGAAGGAACGGCACTGTGACTATCAAAGGCCTTATGGCCCAAGAATCCACCCTCCCGTCGGCACTCCCGGATAACGTGCCTGCCCGGTGGTCCCCGGACGCCAGCAATTCCAACCACATCGCCGAGGTCACCAAACACCTGGACAACGTCCTGCCCGCTCTGGAATCCCTGCGCTCGCAGTCGGGACGCTTATCCGAGTGGGGCACCGAACTCGCCATGAGGCTGCTATCCGGGCAACGGTTGCTGGCGGCTGGCAACGGCGGTTCAGCTGCTGAGGCGCAACACCTCACCGCCGAGCTGGTGGGCCGGTTCGACGAGGAGCGCGCGCCCTTTTCCGCGATCTCGCTCCACGCAGAGTCCTCCGCCGTCACTGCACTCTCCAACGACTACGGCTTTGAGGAAGTCTTCGCCCGCCAAGTCAGGGCCCACGGCCGCGCCGGGGATGTTCTTATCCTGCTCTCCACCAGTGGCCGCAGCCCCAACCTGCTCAAAGCCGTCCGTGCAGCACGGGAACGCGGCATCACCACCTGGGCACTCACGGGCACCGGCCCCAACCCGCTCGCCGATGCCAGCGATCAGGCCATCACCGTGGACGCTATTGCCGCGAATGCCCAGGAAGGACACCTCATCGCCATCCATGCCGTGTGCCGGGCCTTTGATGCCGAGGTAGCCCGACGGGCCGGCTCGGCATTGAACTCCTTCGGAGGGCGGCAGCCTTGAGGATCACCGTGGTTGGGGATGTCCTCCTCGACGTCGACATCAACGGGACCGCCACGCGGCTCAGCCCCGACGCGCCGGTGCCGGTGGTGGACGTGGCCGACATCCGGCGTCGTGCAGGTGGCGCGGGTCTGGTGGCTACCGTGCTCGCGCGCGACGTCCACGACGTCGCGCTGGTCACCGCCTTGGGGAACGACGACGGCGCCAGCCACCTCAGGCGAGCACTGACCGGCGTGTCTGTGCTCGCCGGAGCCCCGCTCGCCCCGACGCCCACCAAGACGCGCGTGAGGATCGGGACGCATCCGATGGTCCGGTTCGACGAAGGATGCGCGCCGGCTCCCGTCCCGGCCTGTACGGAAGAAATGCTCCATGCCATTGCCTCGGCGGATGCCATTGTGGTGGCCGACTACGGCCGAGGAATCGCCGCCAACGCCGAGATTCGTTCCGCCCTCACAGATGCTGCCAAGCGCGTCCCTGTGGTGTGGGACCCGCATCCTGCCGGTTCCCAACCCGTGGAGGGGGTCGCCGTCGTGACGCCCAACCTTGCCGAAGCGTTGACCTCCGCCAAAGCGGGAGGCTTGGACCCGTCCCGTACCGGTGCCGAAGAAGCTGGCCAATACCTGCTCCAAAAGTGGGGAAGTGGCGCCGTTCTGGTGACCAAGGGTGCAGACGGGGCGTTCCTGCTCTCCGCCGATGGCGCGGCGCAGGGCATCCCCGCACCCAGGACCACTGTCAGTGATCCTTGCGGAGCCGGCGACCGGCTGGCCGGAAGCCTCGCCGTCCACTTGGGGATGGGGCTCGACCTCGATCAGGCGGTGACCAGGGCGGTGGAGGACGCATCAACATTTCTCGCCGCGGGCGGTGTGGCATCGCTGGCGGTGGTGACCGACGCGGCGGCGTCAACTTCCGGGAACCAATCGAGTCCCGTCGTCGAACTTAAGGGTCTTGAAGTGGTGGACGGGGGTGACCTGCATCCGGATGGCGTCCAACTGGCCCGGGCCGTGCGGAGCAGAGGAGGCACGGTGGTGGCCACGGGGGGCTGCTTCGACCTCCTCCACGCCGGCCACGCCCGGACGCTGGCTGCCGCGCGCAGCATGGGCGATTGCCTCATCGTGTGCCTGAATTCCGATGAATCGGTCCGGCGGCTTAAGGGCGCGCACCGTCCGATCGTGAGCGTGGAAGATCGGGCGGAGTTGCTGCTGGCACTCGAATGCGTTGACGCCGTGGTGGTCTTCGGCGAGGACACCCCCGAAGCCTGCCTCAGCGACATCCGGCCCGATATCTGGGTCAAGGGTGGCGATTACACCTCCGAAGAATTGCCGGAAGCCCGCCTGGTGGCGGACTGGGGAGGGCGCTGCGTGACAGTGCCCTTCCACCCGGCACGCTCCACCAGCGGCTTGGCTGCAGCGCTTGCCAAGGTCAGCTGACCAATCAACCATCACCGAGAGGAACCGCATGAACACGCAAACACCCGGCCGCGTCATCGTCACTGGAGGCGGCTCCGGACTTGGCGCTGCGATCGTGGAAGCCATCCGCGACGCCGGCGGCACACCCTTCGTCTTCGACCGCGACGTCAGCAACGTCTCCGGCGCCAAAGCCTTGGAAGTGGACGTCTCCAACCGCGAAGCAGTGGAAGCTGCCGTCAAGGAGGCCGCCGAAACCCTGGGCGGCCTGGACGGGGTGGTCACTGCCGCAGGCATTGATCGCTGCGGCAAGTTGGGCGACGTTCCGGCAGATGAGTGGGAGAAGGTCATCGGAGTGAACCTCCTAGGCACAGTGTCCGTCATCCGGGCAGCTTTGCCGTACCTCAAGGGATCCCGGGGCCGGGCCATCACCATCGCCTCCACACTCGGGCTCCGGGCGCTGCCTGATGCCACGGCATACTGCGCCTCCAAGTTCGGAGTGATCGGCTTCAGCCGGGCCTTGGCCGCAGAAACAGGGGGAGTGATCGGCGTCACCACCATCATCCCTGGCGGCATGAAAACGCACTTCTTCGATGACCGCGACGAACAATACAAACCGCAGGACGATTCCAAGCTCAACGATCCCGCCAACGTGGCGCAGGCCGTGGTGTTCGCCCTCTCCCAGCCGTTCGGCAGCGAGGTCCGCGAACTCCTTATTTGCCCCGCAGAAGAAGGCTCGTGGCCGTAAGGTCCAGGACGTCCTGAACAACGTCGGCCACGGCGATGCCCCTGATGAGGGTGTCGTCGTGGCCGCAATGCGGTGCCGTCCAACCAACTTGGGTGACGTCCGAGCCACAGCGCGGGCAGCGCGTCACCCAGGACATGTGGACGCGGTGCAGGCTCCGACCGCGCGGACCGGCGTTCAGGGCGTTGCCCACCCAGAAGATTCCTACCGTAGGCGTCCCCATCGCCTGCGCCAGGTGCCGCGGACCGCTGTCACTGGCGAGCATCACCGTGGCGTCCGCCAAGAGCGCAGCCAAGTCTCCAATGTCCAATTCGCCAGCCACGGAGCGCACGGCTTTGCTGTCCACCTCAGTGAGATGCCGGACCGCCGATTCCGCCACTTCCTGCGCCAAGGCCTTCTCTGAACGGTCACCCACGATCAACACCTGCGCCCCTTCGGCTGCTGCTGCGGCCACCGCTTCAGCGAAGTACGACGCCGGCCATCGCCTTCGCGGATCGGTGGCACCCGGGTGGACCACCACCAAAGACCTCCGTTGAGGGTCCCTGAATCCCGCGATGTTCCTTTGATGTTCCGGTAGCGGGCGAAGGGGAGGAGCGATGATCGGCGGAGCTCCGGCCAAACCTGCGAGCTCCAGCCAGCGGTCCGGTTCGTTCTGGTAGTAGACGTAGTCCAGATTCCGCTCCAACCGATCCGCGTCCTTGGTCCGCGTGCCCACTGTGTGGCGCGCACCAAGGCGGAGCAGGAAAGGGTTGGAGAAGCGTCCGCCGCCATGCATCTGGAACGCAACATCAAACTCCTTGGCCCGCATCGCCTCTACAAAGGCCTCCTGCGCCGCAATATCCTCCGCATCGCCCTCAAAGCGCTCGCCGTTCCGTGGACCGTCGTGGACGCCGCGCGCCACGGGCAACATCTGGACGTCGTCAACGGGACCTTCCGTTGCGGCCACCACTGCCGCGTGGATGGGTGTGCCCAAGAGCGTGATGGCGGCGGCGGGGTAGGCGTTCTTCAACGCAGAGAGGGCGGGATAGGTGTAGATCAGGTCACCCAAACCGCCGCCCCTGAGGATCGCAATTCGCTTGACGTCATTGAACTTTTCCAGGATTGGACCCACGCCGGGGCTCGGAGTCGTCAGCGGTTTCTCCATGGAGTGATTCCTTTCGCTGGCTGTGCTTCGGGCTGGTTCTTCCGTAGCTCCGGGGCCGTAGTGATTCCGGGCGGAAACTCCCGGGCTCAGCGTGTGAAGCCCCCGCCGCGGGGTACCTGAGGGGAACAGGAAACTGTGAGCCCAATCGGAAGGTACCCCATGGCACGCCTATCCAATCAAGAAGGCCTGGCCAATCAAGAAGGCTTGGCTGACTGGTTGCCGGGTCGCTTGGCCGAGGAACGTCCTGTTGTGACGGTCATCGGAGATTCCATTCTGGATGGCTGGTGGGATGGAACCATAGACCGATTCTGCCGCGAAGCCCCGGCCCCTGTGGTCCAGGTCCAGCGCCGCGACTTCGCCCCGGGAGGTGCCGCCAATACGGCAATGAACCTCGCCGCGATGGGGGCGGACGTTCGCTTTGTTTCCCTGGTGGGAGAGGACTCCGGAGGCCACACGCTACTGGATCAGCTCAGCTCGGCGGGAGTGGACGTATCGCACGTCGTCGCCCATGCAGGCATGACAACCACCACCAAATTCCGGGTGAGCAGCGGCGGGCAGGTGATGCTGCGCCTGGACGATGCCTCCAAGGAGCTCCCCGCTGATGGCCTCCGCCAGATGGCCGCTGCTGTCCCGGAAGCCCTCCGCGGCTCATCAGCCGTGGTTCTCTGCGACTACGGAGCCGGGGCTTTGGACGGTGCGGTGCGGGATGCAATTTTCGATCACCTGGGTCCCCGAAACGACGGCCCGAATACCAACGAAGCAGGCTCTGCCAATGCCCGGCAGGACACCCTGCTGGTAGTGGACGCCCACCATCCAGGACGTTGGGCCGGGCTCAAGCCGGACCTCGCCACCCCGAATGCACAGGAGGCCGCCGGGCTGCTGGGGACCGAGTTTCCCGGAGGCGCTGCCAGGTGTCCCTTTGTGGAAGCCCACGCTGACCAGCTCCTGCGCGCCTCAGGTGCGGCCGCCGTCGTCGTGACTTTGGACCGCGAGGGAACCTTGACGATCCGGCGTAACGACACCTTGCAAAAGCCGGCAACCCACCGGACCTGGGCGCGGCCGCAGGCGGAGAAACAAGCTTCGGGTGCCGGCGATACGTTCGTGGCGGCGTTGACTATCGCCCGGGCCGCGGGAATGCCGCTGACCAGCAGCGTGAACCTGGCTCAAGCGGCCGCCGATGTGGTGGTCCACCGGCCAGGTACCTCCGTTTGTACCACCGTCGAACTGGCAAAGCACCTGCGGGGATTCGCCGATACAGCACTGACGGATGCCGAGTTGGCCCGGCAGGTGGATGAGCACCGTCGGCAGGGCAAACGGATTGTGCTGACCAACGGCTGCTTCGATGTACTCCACCGCGGCCACACCCGTTACCTCAACCAGGCCAAGCAACTGGGTGATGTGCTGGTGGTGGCGCTGAACAGCGATTCCTCCGTGCGGAAACTCAAGGGCCCGGACAGGCCGGTCAACTATGAAGCGGACCGGGCGGCAGTCATTGCGGCACTCAGCTGCGTGGACCATGTCACGGTTTTCGATACCCCCACTCCCATACCGCTCATAGATCTCCTGCGGCCGGATGTCTATGCCAAAGGCGGCGACTACACACCGGAGATGCTCCAGGAAACCGAGGCGGTGGAACGCTACGGCGGCACTGTGACCATCCTGGACTACGTGCCCGAACACTCCACCACAGCGGTCCTGGAACGCATCCGTTCCACGGGCGAAGCCCCGCAGACCTGAGGAAGAAGCAGACATGCGTATTGTGATCATCGGTGCAACAGGACACGGCGGTACTGAACTGCTGAAACGGCTCCAGAGGGCACGTTCTGAAGAGGGCGCGGACTTGGAGCTGGTGGGTGTGGTCCGGCGGCAACCTGATCAGGACGCCGCCCCGTATCGCGGAGTCGAGTGGCACACCCTGGACATCAGTGCCGCTGAGGATCAACCCGCCCTGGAAGCAGCGTTGGCAGGGGCCGATGCACTGGTTCATCTGGCGTGGCTGATCCAGCCGAACCACAACCGGGAGATGCTCCGCCGGACCAATGTAGCCGGGACAGCCCACGTGTTGGCCGCCGCCCGCAAGGCCGGAGTGGGACACGTGGTGTGCGCATCATCGGTGGGAGCGTACTCCCCGGCCCCCAAGGACCAACGAACCACGGAAGACTGGCCTGCCGGCGGGATCCGCAGCTCGCACTACAGCGTGGATAAGGCAGCGCAGGAGAGGCTCCTGGACAGTTTTGCCAAGGAAAACCCCGGCATTGTGGTGGCGCGGCTCCGCCCGGCGCTGATGTTTAGTGCCGGTGCGGGGAGCGAGGTTGGCCGCTACTTCCTGGGACGGTTTCTGCCCCGGCTGGTTCCGCGTAAGCCTTGGTTGCCGTTCCTCGCCGTCCCCAAAGAGATGGTGTTCCAGGCAGTCCACACGGCAGACGTCGCCGATGCCTACTGGCGAGTGGTGGAGCGCAAAGCGCAAGGCGCATTCAACATTGCCGCCCAGCCAGTCATCGACCCCAACGCCTTGGCGTGGATTCTGAACGCCCGGCGGGTGATGCCGTTCCCGCTGACGGTGCTGCGCGCCGTCGTCGAGGTCAGTTGGCGACTCCGCCTGCAGGTGACCGACAGCGGCTGGGTGGACATGGCGGCCAGCGCACCAATCATGGACACCGCCCGGGCGCACGCTCTTCTGGGTTGGTCGCCCACGCATTCTTCGCTGGAGTCACTGGCAGAAATGCTGGATGGACTCGGCGCAGGAAAGGGGCGGGAGGCGTCTCCTCCGCTGAGGCCGCGGTAGCCCTATTCGGCAGACAGCACCACGGTCAGGATCCGGCGCAGGCTCATGGCCACGGACGCCGGCGCGTTGACGGGGGATTGGTCAGCGGCGGCCTCGGCCACGGCGTCGCTGAGTACGCCGATGCTGTCCTTCGCTTGCGCCAGACGGTTGGCCAACTCACCGTTTTCGGCGTCGCGCCAGTGATCGACCACCGCCGCCACGGACTCCAAAGCTTCCGAAAGGGGGCCCACGACGGCATCCGGGATGACCGTCCCCGCCCCCTCCTCCCAGATGGCGCTGGCCAGGACGTCGGTGATGTCCTGGACGTGGAAGGTAAGGCGTTCCAGGGTGCGCAGACCGGCGAGGTCGCTGGGCAGGCGGGTTGCACGACGGCGGGACCTGGGGTTCGCTTTGGCGCTCAGTTCAGCTTGATGCACCGCCGTCCGGACGCCGGCTGCCGTGAGTGAAAGTTCGTCGCTGCGGCTTGCCCAGGCCTCATGGTTTGGTGGCCAGGACTCTTCCATGGCCCGGGCCATGTCCTTGAGCTGGCGGGACAACGCGCCTTGGTGCCCCGCGATGGCGGGATCGATGTCATCCAGGTGAAGGGGCGGAAATATGAGCCAGTTCACCGCGAATCCAACGCTGACGCCCAGGGCCATCTGGAGGACATAGGCGAAGGAGAATCCCTCCGCATTTGAATCACCCAGTACAAGGACGAACAGTGCGGCCATGGGAATCCACTCGGAAGCCGTGCCAAGCCGGGGAAGGCCGCCAATGAGAACGCCGAGTCCCACCACCACCGCGACGGCAAGGGCAGTAGGGGCGGCCACGGTGGTGATGGCGAAGGCCATGCCGATGCCCAGCACCAACCCTGCCAGGCTCTGTAGGCCATGTTTGGCGGAGTCGGCCACTGTGGGGTGCATGCTCACCAGGGCGCCCAGTGGTGCGTAGTACGGATATTCGGCGGCCGGTCCGGGCATAAACGGTGCGAGGTACCAGGCCAGTCCGGCTGCAACAGCCGTTTTGGCGGCAAACAAGAGGCGGTGGCGGGTCACGGTTTTTCGTAGCGCGGGAATCAGCCGTCGCCTGTTGGGCAATTGGCTCATCAAACCAACGTTGACAGGTCTGCCCTCCCGTGTCGAGCGAAAAGCGGCGAATGTGGGCCACGGCATCTTTTGCAGATTCAGGCGATTAGAACCGGGTCAGGCGGGTACACACCCATTGATAGTAACGATACTTACTATCCCGGCTGCTGTCCGCAGCCTGCCAACTGTGGAAAGAGAGCGATAATGACTGAGAGCAAATCGCCGCAGGACGGAAGCTTCGCGGCGCCAACCACCGGTGCCCATGTAGGCACCGAACCGTTCACGGGAAATTACTTGGACTCGGCCGATGGTGAGACCCAAACTGCAGGAACCACGGGAATCAGCGGAACCCCCACGGGTTCAGGTTCCGCCAGCTCAGGCAAGGTGGATACTGCCAAGGAAGAAGCTGCGGGAGTCGCAGGCGCCGTAGGCGAGGCTGCCGGCGGAGTCGTGGACACCGCCAAGACCGAGGCCGGTCACGTGGCTCACGAAGTCAAGGTCAACGCCCGCCAACTGCTGACGCAGACCAAAGGTGAGCTGGCCGATCAGGCTCAGGCCCAGCAGCAGCGTGTTGCAGAAGGTTTGCGGTCCATCTCCGACGAACTTTCCACCATGGCCAACTCGACTGAAAACGGTGGCGTAGCAACCGATCTGGTCCAGCAGGCGGCGCAGCGATCCTCCTCGATTGCCCAGTGGCTGGAAGGCCGGGATCCCGGCTCGCTGCTGGATGAAGTCAAGGGCTTCGCACGTCGCAAGCCGGGAGCCTTCCTCATGATCGCTGCGGGTGCGGGCATCCTTGCCGGCCGCCTGGGCCGGGGCATGGCAGGCAACGCCTCCGATGCGGCCTCCACAAGCGGCGTGCCAGCCACCACGGAGACGCCTCGCGCCGCGTACTACCCCACCCAGGGCTACCCCACCCAGGGGGGTGCGGTGACTCCGCCGGCAGTGGACCTCCCCGGACCGACGGCCACCACCGCCGGATACGGCTCGGCCACCACCACCGGCTACGACGCGGGAACCACCGGTGGCTACGACGGGTCCACGCTCCCTTACCCGGAGACCGAGGCTGGCGGCGTTAAGGCCCAAGGCGACCCGCTGGCAGGACCGCTCGACCCCGATGACCCCCAGTATGGAGGTCACCGATGAGCAGTCCCGCCGATCTACCTCCCACAGAAGCGCACATGAAGGCGGAGACCCTTCCCCTGGGTGAGCTCCTGAGCGACCTGACGCGTGATGTTTCAACGTTGATGCGGCAGGAAGTGGAGCTGGCCAAGGCGGAACTCAAGGAGTCCGCCACCAAGGCAGGCAAGGGCGCAGGGATGCTGGGTGGGGCTGCATACGCTGGCCACATCACCGTGCTGTTCCTGTCCATTGCCCTCTGGTGGGCTTTGGGCCAGCTTGTTGGTCTCGGGTGGTCCGCCGTAATCGTCGCGGTCATCTGGGGAATCGTCGCAGCCGTTTTGGCTGCCAAGGGCCGCAAGGAACTCAACGCCATCAAAGGCATGCCCCAGACCGCTGAGACGGTCAAAGAAATACCCCCCGCTTTGAAACCGAACACTGAGGAGACACGATGACGCAGAACCCCGACGCCCTGCGCGCCGATATCGAAGAAACTCGCCGGCGGCTCAGTACCAACGTTGACGCCGTGGCTGACAAGGTCACGCCGTCGCACATCGTCAACCGCCGGGTGGACAAGATCAAAACCGCTGTGTTCGGCGCCCGCGATGACGTCAGTGATGCTGCCGGGAACGCTGCACACCGGGCCGGGGACGCTGTTTCCGGTGTGGCCAGCAATGTTTCCGGTGCAGTCTCGGACATCGGGGACGCCCCGCAGGTCATCACCCGCAAGGCACAGGGCAGCCCGATCGCGGCCGGCCTGATCGCTTTCGGCGCGGGCTTGCTGGTGTCCTCCCTGTTCCCGGCTTCGGAAAAGGAACGCGAAGCTGCCCAAGCGGTCAAGGACGCAGCTCAGCCCCTCACCGATGAGCTGAGTCACGCGGCCCAGGAAGTTGCCGAGCACCTGCGCGAGCCAGCACAGGATGCCATGCAGAACGTCAAGGACAGCGCCACGGAAGCCGCGGCCAACGTCAAGGACGAAGGCCAGGCAGCTGCCGCTGACGTGCAGGACCGCGCCGGCACCGCCAAGGACAACATCAGCAACCAGTAACCTCCCGCGCTGACCCAAGTGAGTCGCAGCAGAGCGCGTTTTGAGCCCTCAAAACGCGCTTAACTGCGACTCAGTTGGGTTATGCAGGGGTGGGTGGGTACTCGCCCTTGATGACAAAGTAGGAACCCCGGATAGTCCCGGCAAGCTTTGACTTCTGCCGGGCAAACTTGAACTTCGCTTCCAACTCGGCAGGGACCTCCATCCCGTCGGCCAGCTTGAAACCAACCGCCCTTTTCCCGTCTTCAAGGCTGTACATCACGTTGATGGCCAGGCCTGATTCGTAAAAGACGTAGGCCATATGAAGGTCTTCAACCTGGAACGCAGTGGCTTCCAGGGGGCGGGACTCAATGACCAGGTCGCGTTCTTCGCGAAGGATCCGGCTGACGCGGTCCACCACGTCCGGAACCTCATTTGCCGGGCTCACCTGAAATACGTGGTTGTACTTATTGTGGAAGTAGCGGGCCTCATTGGCGCGCAACCCAGCTGCAGCCTCGGCTACCGGCGACGATTCCAAGCCGACTGTGGATACAGTCTTGAAATCAACGGTGTACGGCATGGGCCCTCCTGGTCAGTCAGCGAACTTCGAGAATCATCTGCAGCAAACGGGCTGCTGCGGGACGGGCGGCGTGTTCCTCTGCCCACTGTGCCCGCGCCAGCGCTTTGCTGACTGCCTGAGTGGTGATGCCGAGCTCCTGGGCAACGGCTCGCTGTTGACCCCGGACACCCGGGGTGAGCAGATCCAACACCCGCCACTCCGCTGCACTCCGGTGCTGCACTATGTGCCCCAGGAGTCGCAGCACGGCTTCAGCCTCTGAAGCGAGGGCGGCAAGGGGGCCGTCCACTGCCACGGGAACACGTTCTTTGCCGTTGCGAAGACGGTCCACCGCCCTGCGGGCGTAAACGAGGCCATGTCCGGAGGCGTCTTTGACCAGGTTGGGCAAGGGCTCGTTAATGGGCCCCACCCCGATACCCACGTACCACTGGCCCGTACGGAGCGCGATCAGGGCCGTCTCCACGGCTTGATGGCTGCACTCCACGATGCCTTGGACCTCGTCTTCAACCGAGCGGTCAAAGTCGAGCCGCGCAGGAATGTGCCGCAGGTCCTTGAGCAATTGCGGCACAAGATCGCCGTCGTGGCGACTGTCGCGTTGGTTGATGGTGAGAGTGAACATATTGGATCACATGCTACCGGCTGGTAGTCGGTCTGCAAGGGCCAAATTTGCCCACTGGTGAGTCAAACCGGTCAGTCAAGCGCCGTTTGTCCCGTCAGTACGACGGCGGGCAGCGCACCTGCCGCCGCCCGCGCGGCGTCGGGTATTCCGGCGTCCTGCATGGCCCCTTGGATGACTAGGACCAAAGGGGCGGGGTGGTTGTTGGAGGCAAAGACCCAGAAGGTGCCGCGGGCCTGGAAAACCACCGCAAACTGGCCTCCGGCGCCCAGAGAAACCTTGCTGCGTGCCACGAGTCTGTGATCGGGGTCGGTGCCATCGATGGTGGTGACAGCTTTGATGCTGCCGGGCACCACGTCATTCCAGCGGAGCACCAAAGTGGTGTGTTTCTGCGAGTACTTGGCCACCACCCCGGCATCAAACACCAAGAGTTTGCGGAAACTCCCCAGGAAGGTCATGGTCCACAGCAGCAGGCCGGTCAGGATGCTCGTCAACGCAAAGAAGGCGGGGTCATCGAAATGTCCGGCTTCCCGCGTGGAGCGGATGGGGCTGACGAACTCGGCGATGGTCCCAAAGACGAAACCCACAACTAGGCAGGGGAGCAGGACCTTCCAGAAGATCTTGCGTGAGGAGGCTACGTAGCGGAGCTGCCCCAACTCAGGACCGAGCTTGCGCTCAACCCGGCGAACCAGCCAGTTACGGCCGTGCATCCGGGCGCTGGCCGTAAAGGTTGGGCAGGTTCTGCCGCTCTGCAGCAGCCGCCTGCTCTGCCGCCGCTACCTTGGGGTCCGGGATGGGCTGCTGGCCTTGCGCGATTCCCGAGCGCCGGTCCATGGCTGCAAACTTCGGGTCCCAGGTGTCATCTCCGCCGCCGCTGATGGCGGAGGCAATGAGCATCACCACGAAGAACGGGAAGAAAGACCAGCAGACGGCGCGCCAACCGCCCAACCAGGCTCCCGCCGTCGTGCCGTTCTTGATACGCACAGAGCGCATACCGGCTGCGGCGTCGCCTACGCTGCCCACGGATCCCCAGATCATGCCGTATATGAAAAGCCCAACAAACCACAGGACCACGTAGAGCGTCAGCCACAAACCGTCGTTGTATCCCAAGGCCGAGCCGCTGTTCATCATGGCCTCCCGGATCACGACGGCGATCACGGCCAGGACCGCGTAGCCCACCAGGAACACCACGGCATCCAACACACGGCCCCAGAAGTGCGCAGTGCCGCTGGCCTTGACGAAGTACGCGCCGGTGTCCGTGTGGCGGCGGACAGGGCGTCCGGTCAGCGGATCCACCAAGCCGGTGGAAGTTGAGGGTTTAGGAGTGCTCATGAGGGGCTTTCAGCTCGACGGCGGGATGCGGCTTTGGACGGCACGTTTTGGAGCGGAACGTCAGGACCGGAACGTCAGGCCAGCCCGGCCAGTCCGCCCAGGACGCGGGCCAAGGAAGGGGCGGAAGTTTCCTGCAACTCGAAGGTCACGGCTCCGCCCTGCTCCGGCAGATCGGATTCCGGCGCGCCCTCCACACGAGGAGTCAGCACGTGGACGCCGGACGGGCCGGTATACACAGTGACGGTGGGGAAATCGTTGGTGTCGGAGTTGAATGCCACCACGTTGCTTGCGGCTTGGGTGTCAGCCAAGGCTGTGGCTGCGTGGGCCTCGAACTGGGCCTCCGTGTAGAGGGCAGGGTCCGAGTCGCGCGCGGCAGCCTTTTCCGGGTCCACGAATTCAGCCAGGCGCGGTACCAGTTGTTCGCGGGTGATCACCGTGAAGCCGTGCAGTCCGCTCTCGTCCACTTCCTCCAGCAGTACGCCGTCGTCGTGGAGGTAGCTGTAGAGCCAACGCTTGCCGGTGGAGACGGTGCGCTCCACGGATACGATGCTGCTTCCGCTACGGCGGAGGGTGAGTGCGCCCGTGATTTCCTCGGTGGCGTGCAGCCGCGAGGGTTCAGTTTCGCCCTCGAAGACCACCGGGTACACGAGTTCCTTGGCCAGCAGGCCGCGCAGGGCAATAGCGCACATGAGCTCCTTGCTGGCGTCCTGGGCCGAAAGCCACGGCAGGGCCACCAGCTGTTCGTGCTGAACGCCGTCCAGTGCCACAATCTCTTCATCGGTCAGTGTGGGCAATGGCGCTCCGATTGCACTGGCCGAAGCCAGGACCTTCGCTGCGGCCTCAATGTCCCGCTGGGTCCATTTCATGGTGCTGGTGGTCATCCGAATATCCCTCCGACAAAGTTTCCGACTGACTTGGCGGCGTCACTGACCCCGTCTGCCACCTTACTGCCTACGTCCTTCGCGAAGCCCGCCACCTCCTTGGCGCCGTCGGCAATGTAGCTGCCCGGGTTGCGGGCGAAGTTGCTGATGGAGTCCCAGTTGTCGGCCACGAGGTTGCCCAAAGCCCAGGCTCCGGCAACAATGCCGGCGCCGATCACGATCGGAGCACCGATCGGGCCCAGCAGGGCTGCGCCACCGGCCGTCATGAGCATGATGCTGCCAACGCCACCCACGACGGACAGTCCGCCGGCCACGCGATCGCCGGTCCCGCGCCAACCGTCGTGCTGGGGGTTGATCATGTCGCTGATGCCGCCAACGATGTTCAGCGGTGCCGCCAGCGCTCCGGCTATCCGGAGGCCTTTGGAGAACTTGCTGGCGTCCTGGAATGCCTGGCTGTAGGGGATGCTGGCCCTGGCGTCGTTGAGGACGTCGGTGACTTTCTCACCGTTGCGCAGCGCGGTCATGGCGTCCCGGATGACGGTCCCGCCTGCCCGCCAGTTGGTCAGGACTTCGCGGGTCTTCACCCATTCGGCGTTGCCAAGCTTGAGGTATTTGTACGCCGTCCACAGCGGTGCGGCCAGTCCTTTGACGCCCATTGCTGTGTCATAGACGTCCTTGAGAACGCCCACCGAAGTGCCGGAGCCGTCATTGTGGCTGGCGAATTCCTGCTGGTTGGCGTGCTTCTTCAGCTGGCTCGCGTTCTCACGGAGCATGTTGGCGGCCTTGACCAGGCTCTGCCGGTGCTGGGAGTTCCAATCACCCTTGAACACGGTGGCATCGCGGCCTTGCCATGCCGTGGTGGAGTTGATCGCGTTGGACAACTGTGTGCTTTGCAGGCTGATGGCGTCGGCAGCTTTGCCCATCACGCCTGCCAGACTGCGAAGCTGCGCTATGTCCGCGCCATAGAACCCAGCCATGTGGAACCCCCTGTAAACAAGCATCGAAAAGTCTCGTCCCAGCCTAAAGGGACCTGCGAGCTGCCGCGATGGGGAGACATGCCCATGTGCATAAAAAAGAACGACGGCGGCCGGTGCGGTTCGCAGGGAACCGCACCAACCGCCGTCGGGACCCAACTGAGTCGCATTAATGCGCGTTTTGACCGCTCAAAACGCGCTTAACTGCGACTCGGTTGGGGAAGAATCAGTGTCCGGCAGCCGGGACGTAGCGCTTGATGGAAGCTTCCAGCTCGGCTTCGGCAGCGGCACGGTCGCCCCAGCCTTCAGCCTTGACCCACTTGCCCGGCTCAAGGTCCTTGTAGCGGGTGAAGAAGTGCTCGATTTCCTTGATCAGGAATTCGCTGACGTCGCTGACTTCCTGGATGTGGTCGAAACGTGCGTCCACGGGAACGCAGAGGACCTTGGCATCTCCGCCGCCGTCGTCGGTCATGTTGAACACGCCGATGGGGCGGGACTCAACAATGACGCCCGGGTGGAGATCGAAGTCCTGCAGGAGCACCAATGCGTCCAACGGGTCGCCGTCTTCGCCCAGGGTGTTCTCGAAGAAACCGTAGTGCGTGGGGTACTGCATGGAGGTGAACAAGACGCGGTCCAGGCGGACACGGCCGGTTTCGTGGTCAACTTCGTACTTGACGCGCGATCCCTTGGGGATCTCGATGGTCACGTCGTGCTTCATGGAATGCTCCTTGACGGGTGTGGGTGGGGCGCGGCAGGCAAAAGCACGGCCGGCGCCGCCGACTACTATTGAGGATATAGCGAGAGGCCCGGGTTTCTTGAACCGGCGGGGACATTTCAGGACTGACAGGACCAAGCAACTTCCATGATGGGCGTGAAAAACGGGGGTGCCCGCAAGCGGGATACGCCGGTGTGGGGGCGCTTTGCATGGCCGCTGCTACTGACCACAGTTTTGTTATGCCTTGGCGCCGTAGTGGTGGTGGGGATGTTTCCGGGCCTGATCACTGTCCCGAAGCCCATGCCTGCAGTTCCCGCCTGGCATAAGGTGCCGGACCGTCTATCCGACGTCAACAGTGTGCTTCCCTTGGATGCGAAGGCTCCTATTCCTGTGCCTGCCCAGGTGGCAAAACTCCTCAACGCCACGCTCACACCGGATGGTGCCGGCAGCATCAGCGGCGTGGTGATGGACGCCTCCACGGGCCAAGTCCTTTTTGATCGCGACGCCAACGCCAACCGCATCCCGGCCTCGAACATGAAGCTGCTGACCGCCGTCGCCGCGCTAACGGCGCTGGGCCCAGAGTCCCGGTTCACCACCCGCGTGCTCGCATCCGACAATCCCTCAACAGTGGTGCTGACCGGGGGAGGGGATGTGCTGCTGGGTTCCGGCGCCTCCGAACCCTCAGCCGTTCTTGGCCGTGCCGACCTGGCATCGTTGGCTGCGGACACGGCCGCCGCTCTGGCTTCGGCCGGTGTGAACGGACCGATTACCGTACAAGTTGACGACTCACTCTTCAGCGGCGCGCCCCTTAATCCCGCCTGGAGCCTGGACGACGTCGCTGCCGGCGAAACCGCGCCCCTGTTTTCCTTGGCGTTGAACTCCGGCCGCTATAACCCTGAGGTTTTGACCGGTCCCCGACCCCAGGATTCCGCCATCACCACCGCCCAGGCGTTCGCCGATCAGTTGGCGGCCGCGGGCGTCCCGGTGAGTCCCGGCGTAGAACGCGGCAAAGGCCTCCCCGCCAAGGTGTTGGCTGCTGCTGAGTCGGCCACCGTCAGCGAGCAAGTGGACCTCATGCTCGAGTCTTCGGACAACTTCCTCGCCGAAGCGTTGGGGCGCATGACCGCTTTGGCGTCCGGCCAGGCAGGGACGTACGACGGCGCCACTGCAGCCGTGCGGCAAAGGCTGGGGGAGCTGGGGATCGCCACGGATTCGATGCAGTTGGCTGACGTTTCCGGCCTGGCCTTGGAGAATCAGGTCACCGCCCACCAGTTTGCCGAGGTTGTCCGTGCCATCACCAGCGGACCTGACCCTGCCCTACGGACAGCGCTCGATGGGTTTCCGGTAGCCGGACTTACCGGAACCCTGGATAACAGGTATGTGGACGCCGGCACGTCCGAGGGCGCCGGGCTGGTACGCGCTAAGACCGGGACGTTGAATACCGTGCTCGCATTGAGCGGTTACGTTGTGGACGCTGATGGCCGGCTGCTGGTGTTTTCGTTCATCGGCAATGGGCTGGATCCCGGAGCCGCGGGCAACAAGGTGGCCTTGGACCGCTCTGCGTCGGTGCTTGCCGCGTGCGGCTGCCAAGGCTGAATCCTCAGCGCGGAGCGAACTTAAGGCTCACTGTCAGAGACGTGTGGTGTGATGGACCGTATGGTGTCATCTGCCCGCGATTCGTCAGCAGGGGCCCCGGCCCTGATCAATTGGGACCTGGCCGCCTCTACGGCTGCCCGGCTTGCCCCTCCAGGTCCGGAGCTTAGCGCCGGGGAAATCGGCAAGGCCGTGGATAATCTGCGCTTCAACGCGGATATCTCCGTCCCGCACGTGCACGACATCACCGGCTTGGATGCCGCGAAGGACCTGCGCGATTCGCACGTCCTGGTGGTGGACAGGGCCTCATGGTCCAAGGCCAACACGCAAAGTTTCTCAGTGATGCTCCAGCCCGCCCTGGAGAAGATGCTGGAGAGCCGCAGCGGGGTGGCAATGACCCCGGCTGCGACTGCTGCCAGCGGCGCCATCACTGGCACTCAACTCGGTGCCGTGCTGGCGTTCCTCTCCAGTAAAGTCCTCGGCCAGTACGACCCTTTTGCTGCGCTGGCCCCGGATTCGAATGTTCCCCCGGGCGGCCGACTCTTGCTGGTGGCGCCCAACATCATCTCCGTGGAGCGCGAACTCAACGTCCACCCGGACGACTTCCGTCTCTGGGTATGCCTGCATGAACAGACCCACCGGGTCCAGTTCGCGGCTGCGCCTTGGCTCCGGCACCACATGCTGGATGAGATCGAGAAGCTCAGCGGCAATCTTCTGGGCAACATGGATACGTTGGTTGAACGCGCCGGCGCTGTGGCCAAGTCACTGCGCGACCGTAACCCTTCCGAGAAGACGCCAGGCCGTGGCGCCATCCTGGATCTCCTCCAGAACCCGGAGGAAAAGGCGTCCCTCTCCCACATCACGGCTGTCATGAGCTTGCTCGAAGGTCACGCCAACGTGGTGATGGATGCCGTGGATTCGAGCATCGTCCCCTCCGTGAGGACCATCCGCCAGCGCTTCAACGAACGGGGCAAGGACCGCGGCGTGGTGGAGAAGTTCATCCGCAACCTCCTCGGCCTGGACGCCAAGATGCGCCAGTACACCGATGGCGCCAAGTTCGTCCGCGAAGTAGTTGCCGTGGCCGGCATGGAGGGCTTCAACCGGGTGTGGGAGTCCGCCGAGTACCTCCCCACCGAAGAAGAGATCCACAACTCCAAGCTGTGGCTTGAGCGGATGGGACTTTGAGCGTTCCTGTTGGTTCTGGTGGTACCGCCAGCGGGTCCGCTGTGGGCGCTGTAGCCAAGGGTCGACGTCGGCCCGGGCGTTTGGCGCCTGTCGTCGGCAAGGCGCGGAAGCAATTGCAGAACGCCCTGTCCTCCGCCGGCTATCCCTCACGTGTGCTTGTAGCCTGCAGTGGAGGCCCGGATTCATTGGCTTTGGCAGCAGTTGCCGCCTACTTTGCCAGGCGGGGCCATGTAGACGGGCATCCAGTGTCCGTGGCGGGCGTAGTGGTGGATCATCAACTGCAGGCCGGCTCCGCGGAGGTGGCTGCCCGTACCGCTACTGTGCTGCGCGAGCTGGGGCTTTCTCCGGTCGAAGTGCGGACCGTGGAAGTCGCCGCCACTGGTTTTGGACCGGAAGCCGCAGCCCGGGACGCCCGGCATGCTGCGTTGGAGTCTGCCGCATCCCGGCTGGACTGTGATGCGATCCTGCTGGGTCACACCTTGGACGATCAGGCCGAACAGGTACTTCTGGGCTTGGCCCGTGGGTCCGGAACACGATCCCTCGCTGGCATGAGGCCCGCACGGGGACGCCTGCTCCGGCCCTTCTTGGGTCTCCGCCGTGAGGAGACGCTGGAAATTTGCCGGGTGGAGGAGCTCTCCCCCTGGCACGACCCCAGTAATTCCGATCCCGCCTTTGCCCGCTCCAGGACGCGTGTTGAAGTGATGCCGGTTCTGGAAGAGAAACTCGGCCCGGGTGTTGCAGAATCGCTGGCCCGGACCGCGGCAATCCTGCAGCAGGACGCGGACTTTCTTGAAGAGCTGGCCAACGAGACCTATCTCTCACTTGTGCAGCGCGTGGACGACGGCGCGTGGTTGCCTGAAGACGCCGT
Organism: Arthrobacter sp. DualSoilB13; assembly: GCF_055389195.1. Lineage (NCBI taxonomy): Bacteria > Bacillati > Actinomycetota > Actinomycetes > Micrococcales > Micrococcaceae > Arthrobacter > Arthrobacter sp. DualSoilB13. The sequence goes on from NZ_AP035865.1 coordinate 128,769, forward strand.
ACGTGAGCTGCCCGCAGCGCTCAGGTTCCGTGTGATCGCGAAGGCGGCGGCCGACGTCGGCGGTCAACAACCCGGCTACGGGCGCCTCCAAGCTGCGGAAGCGCTGCTTCGCAGGCAAGGCTCGGCAGGGCCCGTGGAGCTGCCCGGCCACGTCAGTGTGTACCGCCTGTCCCTCAGCGATCTGGAGCAGGAAGGACCTGTTTCCGCGGGTGCTTTGTCCGCGTTCTCGGCGGGCGCTGCGGCTGATGGCGTTCCCCGACTAGCCCCCCGCTGTGGGAAGCTAGTATTCCGGCATCAGAAATCGTCCCAACAGTAGCCGCACCCGAGCATCAAAACAGGAGCCATTGGTGGATTCAAACGACGTCCAGGCAGATCTCAAGCACGTTCTTTACACCAAAGAGCAGATCCAAACGCGTATCGCGGAGCTCGCGGCGCAGATCGACAAAGACTACGAAGGCCGCGACATCCTTATTGTCGGTGTCCTCAAGGGTGCTGTCATGGTCATGGCTGACCTCGCACGTGCGCTGCACAGCCACGTCAGCATGGACTGGATGGCTGTCTCGTCCTACGGCTCGGGCACCCAGTCCTCCGGTGTAGTCCGGATTCTCAAGGACCTTGACACCGACCTGATGGGCAAGGACGTGCTCATTGTTGAGGACATCATTGACTCCGGCCTGACCTTGTCCTGGCTCAAGTCCAACCTTGAATCCCGTGGCACGGCCAGCGTCGAGATCTGCACAGCTTTCCGCAAGCCGACCGCCGCCAAGGTGGAAATCGACGTCAAGTACGTTGGCTACGACATCCCCAACGAATTCGTCGTAGGTTACGGCCTCGACTACGCCGAGAAGTACCGCAACCTGGACTTCGTGGGCACCCTGGCCCCGCACGTTTACGAGTAAGCCCTTCCGCTTAGCCCGTTGGCTCTGTTTGTCCTGTTTGTCCCGCCGCACCCTTTCCCGCCGTCTGCACCCGTAACTCCCCATGTGTCAGGCTCGGCTGTTACATAGTGTTTGCAGTTGTGTGTGATGCGTGGAGCGGGGAATGGATAGGCCATGTTTGAAGTTCCTCAACGCCCATCGCGGAACCACCGCTTCTCGCGAGCCCAGAAATGGCAGTTGCTCGTTGAGTACGACAGGTGCCTTGATAGAGGTGCCAAGGCGGCGTTCTGCAGGGCGGTCGGTGTTCAGCCCAGAACCATGCGGGACTGGGCTGCCGCCCGCGAACAGGGTCGTATGGTGCCTCCTCCGGAGGGAGCCGGTCCCGTGGAAACAGAAGGGAAGCGGTGGATGAATGCCCGAGACCGTGACGAGTTGAACCGGCTGCGCAAAGAGAACGAAAAGCTCAAAGCCAAACTGGAGAAGTCAGAGGCAGCCGTTGACATCCTGGGAAAAGCGTCCGCGCTTCTGGAGGCCTTGGCCAGGAGCGCGGCAGCGACGGATCCCCACTTGGAAGAGAAGAATCCGGGACGACCGGATTGGCTGGAGGACAAACACGACGAGGAATCGTCCTCGGAATAGTGTCCTTGCTGATCGCCGCGAAGTGGTCTGTCCGGGCTGCCTGCAGTGTGGCCGGAGTGTCCCACATGTTCTGGTACCGGTCCCTGAAACCGGAAGCGTGCCGCGGAAACCGGATCCCGCACACGGAAAGGGCATACCCAAACCGGATCGAACCCGAAGTCTGCGAGCAACTCTTAGACAGGCTGAACTCCAAGGACTACGAAGACCTCTCCATCACCCAAGCCTGGTATCGACTGCTGGATAACGGTGAATACTATGCCTCAATGTCGTCCACACACAGGATCGTGAAGCGGGCCGGCCAGAATGGTGACAGACGCCCGCAGCACCCCGCTGGCACCGGAACCAAGAGGTCCAAGCCGGTCCTGGAAGCAACCGGGCCTAACCAACTCTGGTGCTGGGACATCACCGACCTCCACGGCCCCGGGAAACAACGTCTGAAGCTTTACACGGTCATGGATGTCTTCTCCCGCCGAGTCGTTGGCCATCGGGTCGAACAACAGGAGTCCTCGGTCCAGGCCGCGGAACTCATGGAGCACTGCGTGGTCGATAACTGGCGTGCACCGGAGATCATGCATTCTGATAACGGCGCCGCCATGCGGGCACGGCCAACCTATGACGTTCTGCGAATGCTCGGGATCAGTCCTTCGCACTCACGGCCCCGGACTTCAAATGACAACCCATTCATCGAATCGCTATTCAAGACCGTCAAGTACTCCCTGGCCTTCCCTGCACGGTTCGATTCACTCGACCATGCCCGAAACTACGTAAGCGAGTTTTTCGACGACTACAACGAAAACCACCGCCATTCCGGACTGAATGGATACACCCCGGACTCCGTGCACCGAGGGTACTGGACCACAGTCCAAACACTCCGACAAGAAATACTCGATACCCACCACAACCAGAACCCCAAACGCTACGCCCGCAGGCCGCGCGTCAAACCCACCCCCAGCAACGTCTGGATCAACAAACCCAACCAACAGCTGTCACACACAGCTTGATAAATACCGAACTTCTGGTGCGTTTGGCGGGTGTGGGTGCGGCGTTGGCGCTTAAGGGGTGCGCCCGGCGGGCGCGGGTGCGGTCATAGGGGACCCGAAGCCTGACGCCGCAACGGCTCCTCGCGCTAAACTGGACCATGACCGGTGCTCCCGCCCGTCTCTTGACGTGGCTCGCCGTCATGGCGACTCTTCTCACGGCCTGCACTCCTGCGGTCGATCTCACTGAGACCGATGCCGGACAGCCCATCGCGTCCTCTTCCGCCATGCCGACTACGGGTGACCTCCAGGCGGTCCCGTCAGCGGGCGCCACACAGACCCCTGTGGCACCGCAACCCGCACCGCCGCCACCGCCGCCCGCTGTTCCTCAGGCTTTCGCTTTGAACCTCTACCAAGAGGGGGACTTTGTCCCGCAGTACACCTTTGACTGGTGTGTTGCGGCGAGCATCCAAATGGCACACAACCTCGTCGATGACACCGGCGGCGGAACGTGGGCAACCTCCGCACAGCAAAGCGAGCTGTGGGAGATGGCCCGTGCACGGTCATCGAATTCATTCAACGGGGCCAACCCGCGGGGCTGGGCTCAGGTCTTGACCGAGGTTGGAATGGGCCCATATGCGGTGGTCAGCATTGCCACCTACGAGGACACGCTGCAGACGGCGGCGCGTGCAATAGCCGAAACCGGGCGGCCTGTAGGGCTCGTCATGTGGAGCGGTCGGCATGCCTGGGTAATGAGTGGCTTTGAGTCCATGGGTGATCCCACGCAATTCGCGGAGTTCCAAGTGACGGGGATTCGTGTCTTGGATCCGCTCTATCCCCATGGCAGTGGGCAGTGGGGCCCTTCTCCGGAGCCCAATAGTCTGCTTACTCCGGAGCAGCTTGCCACACAGTTCGTGGTCCGTGAGCCCCGGCGCTGGAGCTCAGACCTGCCCACTGGATACTTGCTGGTGCTCCCGGTCGCGGCCTGATTCAACCGGACTCTCAGGCCGCCCGCAGGGAGCGCAGGCCGCCGTCGTTCAGAATGCGTGCGAATGCTCGCGGGTTCATCATCTCGGACCAGTCCCAGCGAACCACAGTGAGGCCTAATGCCCGCAGCCCATTTTCGCGGGCCTTCTCTGCCATGATTGCCTGCTGGATGGTCTGGTTTCCCCGTAACTTGTGTCTCAAATATTTTCCGTGCCCATCGAATTCCCCCACAAGACCGAGTTCGGGCCACCAGAAATCGGTTCTGGCGGTTCGCCCGTTCCCCAGCGTAAAAGAGCCCTGAAGGCTAGGCATGGGGAAGTTGAGCAAGATCATTTGGGCTCGACTCATGGATTCCCCCACCGATTCGGGCTTTTCCGAGGAGAGATCCAGAATCGATTGGGCACGTCGCTGCCTTGAGACGCTGGTGAGAGCGGAGACAGCTTCAACCAGTTCGTCCACTGGCGCCGGCGGACCCCATGCCTTGTCCTTGTTCCAATCGTCGGCCGTAAAGGCGTCGCCCCACCTTTGGTTTCGGCGGCTGGAGTCCACGAGGGCCAAGGCTTCGGCAAAGTTCAGGGCAGCTGCCAGCTCCACTGTGGTGCGGACCTTGTCTGTGACTTTGAAGCCGCCCAGTTGGGTTACCCCAGTGTCGAGAGGTCCCAGGCTTCTCCTAATTCCGTGCTTTGACCTGCCACCCCGGGGGTCGCCTGTGACGGTGCATAAGCTCCGCGGCACTCCCACTACGCCGAGGCCCCAGAGGAGGGCCTGCTTCGCGAGCTGGCGCGCGTCCTGTCCAATGCGTGTCGCATCTGAAGCAAGTATGAGTTCCGGAATGACCATAGGTTCCACGCTTCCTGTTCTTCTGCGAAGGCGAAAGCACCCGTCCGAGGTATGTGGAAAGCCGAGCTATGTGGAAAACGGCATCGAGACCACTCGGACGAGACCCAAAATGGCGCACACCAACGGGGCCCAGTTGTTCGCAAGCTCCTCCCAAGCCGGCACCCTCTTCCGCCGGGCGCGCCTGTTCTTCAACAAGTGCGCACCCTTTTCCGCCGTTCGCTCCAGAGGTTCCCCATGTGTCAGGCTCGGCTGTTACATAGTGTTTGCAGTTGTGTGTGATGCGTGGAGCGGGGAATGGATAGGCCATGTTTGAAGTTCCTCAACGCCCATCGCGGAACCACCGCTTCTCGCGAGCCCAGAAATGGCAGTTGCTCGTTGAGTACGACAGGTGCCTTGATAGAGGTGCCAAGGCGGCGTTCTGCAGGGCGGTCGGTGTTCAGCCCAGAACCATGCGGGACTGGGCTGCCGCCCGCGAACAGGGTCGTATGGTGCCTCCTCCGGAGGGAGCCGGTCCCGTGGAAACAGAAGGGAAGCGGTGGATGAATGCCCGAGACCGTGACGAGTTGAACCGGCTGCGCAAAGAGAACGAAAAGCTCAAAGCCAAACTGGAGAAGTCAGAGGCAGCCGTTGACATCCTGGGAAAAGCGTCCGCGCTTCTGGAGGCCTTGGCCAGGAGCGCGGCAGCGACGGATCCCCACTTGGAAGAGAAGAATCCGGGACGACCGGATTGGCTGGAGGACAAACACGACGAGGAATCGTCCTCGGAATAGTGTCCTTGCTGATCGCCGCGAAGTGGTCTGTCCGGGCTGCCTGCAGTGTGGCCGGAGTGTCCCACATGTTCTGGTACCGGTCCCTGAAACCGGAAGCGTGCCGCGGAAACCGGATCCCGCACACGGAAAGGGCATACCCAAACCGGATCGAACCCGAAGTCTGCGAGCAACTCTTAGACAGGCTGAACTCCAAGGACTACGAAGACCTCTCCATCACCCAAGCCTGGTATCGACTGCTGGATAACGGTGAATACTATGCCTCAATGTCGTCCACACACAGGATCGTGAAGCGGGCCGGCCAGAATGGTGACAGACGCCCGCAGCACCCCGCTGGCACCGGAACCAAGAGGTCCAAGCCGGTCCTGGAAGCAACCGGGCCTAACCAACTCTGGTGCTGGGACATCACCGACCTCCACGGCCCCGGGAAACAACGTCTGAAGCTTTACACGGTCATGGATGTCTTCTCCCGCCGAGTCGTTGGCCATCGGGTCGAACAACAGGAGTCCTCGGTCCAGGCCGCGGAACTCATGGAGCACTGCGTGGTCGATAACTGGCGTGCACCGGAGATCATGCATTCTGATAACGGCGCCGCCATGCGGGCACGGCCAACCTATGACGTTCTGCGAATGCTCGGGATCAGTCCTTCGCACTCACGGCCCCGGACTTCAAATGACAACCCATTCATCGAATCGCTATTCAAGACCGTCAAGTACTCCCTGGCCTTCCCTGCACGGTTCGATTCACTCGACCATGCCCGAAACTACGTAAGCGAGTTTTTCGACGACTACAACGAAAACCACCGCCATTCCGGACTGAATGGATACACCCCGGACTCCGTGCACCGAGGGTACTGGACCACAGTCCAAACACTCCGACAAGAAATACTCGATACCCACCACAACCAGAACCCCAAACGCTACGCCCGCAGGCCGCGCGTCAAACCCACCCCCAGCAACGTCTGGATCAACAAACCCAACCAACAGCTGTCACACACAGCTTGATAAATACCGGGTTACGGGTGCGGATGGCGTGAACGGGTGCGCGGGCGGCGTGGTGGTGGGAGCCGGATGCGGAAGGGGTGCGGATGGCGTGAGCGAGTACGCAGCAAGGCGACGCCGCACCCGCACCCAGCGAGAGTGCATAACCCCTGTTCCAGCGCACCCAACGCGAGTATCCTGTGTACGCCCAGAGGGAACTTTTGGACTTTCCGATGCGTGAGTTACTGGGAACGGTGTATAGCTAGAAACTGAAGCAGCACCACTCGCGCGCAGAAGTTGCGCCTCGCAGCACTACCAGGAGGGACGGGGCAAAACCCCGATCAGATGAAAGCTAAGAGTTTCTTCAAGGGCCCGGGCATCTGGATTGTTGTCGTCGTTGGCTTGCTCCTGGTGGCATTCGCAACGCTGGCTCCGGGCGGTTCCACGCGCATTGACACCAAGGAAGGCCTCGAACTCCTTTCCCAAAGCGGGAAGGTTGAGCAGGCCAAGATTTTCGACGCCGAGAACCGCGTTGACCTGGTGCTCAAGGACAACCTGAACCTGGACGGCCAAGACAAGGGCAAGAACGTTCAGTTCTTCTACGTCACAGATCGCGGTCCGGATGTGGTTAAGGCTGTCACCAACGCCAACCCGGACAAGGGCTTCACGGACCAGCCTGTGGAGAACAATTGGTTCTCCGGCCTGTTCTCCCTGCTCATCCCTGTGCTGCTGCTGGGCGTCCTGTTCTGGTTCCTGCTTTCCCGCATGCAGGGCGGCGGCTCCAAGGTGATGCAGTTCGGCAAGTCCAAGGCCAAGTTGGTCAATAAGGACATGCCGCAGGTGACCTTCTCTGACGTCGCGGGTGCGGACGAAGCCGTGGAAGAGCTCCAGGAAATCAAGGAGTTCCTCCAGGAACCGGCCAAGTTCCAGGCCGTGGGTGCAAAGATCCCCAAGGGTGTGCTGCTCTACGGCCCTCCGGGTACTGGTAAGACGCTGCTGGCCCGCGCTGTAGCTGGCGAGGCCGGCGTTCCCTTCTTCTCCATCTCCGGCTCGGACTTCGTTGAAATGTTCGTCGGCGTTGGTGCTTCGCGTGTTCGCGACCTTTTCGAACAGGCAAAAGCGAGCTCCCCGGCCATCATCTTCGTTGACGAAATCGACGCCGTTGGACGTCACCGCGGTGCCGGCATTGGCGGCGGCAACGATGAGCGCGAGCAGACCTTGAACCAGCTCCTCGTTGAGATGGACGGCTTCGACGTCAAGACCAACGTCATCCTTATCGCTGCCACCAACCGCCCCGACGTCCTGGACCCTGCGCTCCTGCGCCCGGGCCGTTTCGATCGGCAGATCACCGTGGAAGCCCCGGACATGATCGGCCGCGAACAGATCCTTAACGTCCACGCCAAGGGCAAGCCCATGGCACAGGGCATCGACCTCAAGGCCGTGGCCAAGAAGACCCCGGGCTACACCGGCGCCGATCTTGCCAACGTGCTGAACGAGGCTGCCCTGCTGACGGCGCGTTCAAACGCCAACCTGATTGACGACCGCGCGCTGGACGAGGCAATCGACCGCGTCATGGCGGGCCCGCAGAAGCGCAGCCGGGTCATGAAGGAACTAGAGCGCAAGATCACTGCGTACCACGAAGGCGGCCACGCTCTTGTTGCTGCCGCACTGCGTAATTCCGCTCCGGTCACCAAGATCACCATCCTTCCCCGTGGCCGTGCTCTCGGGTACACCATGGTGATACCTGAGGATGACAAGTACTCGGTCACCCGCAACGAGTTGCTGGACCAGATGGCCTACGCCATGGGCGGCCGTGTCGCTGAGGAAATCGTGTTCCACGACCCCTCAACAGGTGCATCCAACGACATCGAAAAGGCCACCGCCACGGCCCGGAAGATGGTCACCCAGTACGGTATGAGCGAACGCGTGGGTGCCGTGAAGCTGGGCCAGGGCGGCGGTGAGCCGTTCCTGGGCCGCGACGCGGCACAAGAGCGTAACTTCTCCGACCAGATCGCCTATGTTGTGGACGAGGAAGTGCGTCGCTTGATCGACCAGGCACACGACGAGGCTTACGCCATCCTCACGGAGAACCGCGACGTCCTGGACCGGTTGGCCTTGGAGTTGCTGGAGCGCGAAACCCTGAACCAGCAGGAAATCGCTGACATCTTCCACGACATCCGGAAGCGCGATTTCCGCGAGATCTGGCTGTCCAAGGAGTCCCGTCCGGTGCAGTCGATTCCTCCGGTGGAGAGCCGCGCCGAGAAGGCTGAACGCGAAGCCCAGGAAGAGGCCAAGCAGGCCCGATTGGATGAGCCTTTGGACGTCGTGGCACCGCATGCCCAGGGAGTCAGCAGCCAGGAGTCGTTCCAGGCCCCGCAGCCCGACGGCGGCAACGACCACCCGCATCACGGCTAAGCTTCTGCTGTGACTCATTTCGACGACGACGACGACCTCGCCGCCGCCCACGGTTCCGCCGCGGGCTCCAAGCACGGACACAAAGTGGACCGTCCGCGCATTGAAGCGGCTGTCCGTGAGATCCTGCTGGCTATTGGTGAAGACCCTGACCGCGGAGGACTCTTGGACACGCCTAAGCGCGTAGCCAAGGCTTACGCCGAGGTCTTCGCAGGCCTGCACCAGCACCCTGCGGATGTCCTTTCCACCACGTTTGACCTGGACCATGAAGAGCTTGTCCTGGTGAAGGACATTCCCTTCTACTCCACGTGCGAGCATCACTTGGTGCCGTTCCACGGAGTGGCGCATGTTGGTTATATTCCGTCGCATGACGGCAAAGTGACCGGCCTGAGCAAGTTGGCACGACTGGTGGATATTTATGCGCGGCGGCCTCAGGTGCAGGAACGCCTCACTACGCAGATCGTCGAGGCGCTGGTGAAGCACCTCAACCCGCGCGGCGCGATTGTCGTCGTCGAATGTGAACACATGTGCATGTCCATGCGCGGCATTCGCAAGCCCGGCGCAAAGACCGTCACCAGTGCGGTGCGCGGTCAACTCCATGACCCGGCCACCCGCGCCGAGGCCATGAGCCTCATACTCGGAAGGTAAAGCACTATGGACTCCCTCGCTGCAGCACCCGGAACCGGCCCGGCCACAAGCCCGTTGCCGATTCTCCGTAAACCGCGCCCCGCGGCCAGGTTCGAGGACCTGCCAACGGACCGCACGCTCGTTATGGGAATCCTCAACGTCACCCCGGATTCCTTCAGCGACGGCGGTACTCACCGGACGCCGGACACTGCCATCGCGCTCGGCCTGCGCATGTTTTATGCAGGTGCGGACATCATCGACGTCGGTGGCGAATCCACCCGCTCGGGTGCTGAACCGGTTTCCCCTGAAGAAGAACAGCGCCGCGTCATTCCCGTGATCCAGGCGCTGGTCAAGGCCGGTGCGCTGGTCAGCATTGACACCATGCACACGTCCACCGCGGCTGCTGCCATTGAGGCGGGTGCGGCCATCATCAATGATGTCTCCGGCTTGACCATTGAACCGGACATGCCCGAGCTCGTGGCCCGGACCAAGGTTCCGTACATCCTGACGCACCGCCGGGGCGACGCCCTGACCATGGACAGCCTCACGGACTACAAGAACGTGACGGAGGACGTGGTGGCTGAGCTCAGCGGCGTCCGCGACAAGCTGTACGCCGCGGGTGTTGCGCCGGAGCAGATCATCATCGATCCCGGCGTCGGTTTCTCCAAGAATGAAGAGCAGAACTGGGAAATCCTCCGGAACCTGGATCAGCTTTTCTCGCTGGGCCACAAGGTGATGGTTGCTGCTTCCCGTAAGCGCTTCCTCGGTTCGCTTCTCACAGTGGCTGGAAAGTCGGCTGCACCCTTGGAACGCGATGCGGCTACCGCTGCCATCACCGCTTTGAGCGCCACGAAGGGTGCTTGGGCTGTCCGGGTTCACGACGTCGGCCCGAGCCTTGACGCCGTCAAGGTCGCCGCCCGCATTTCCCGCTGATTGGATACCGCTGTGGACAGGATCACGCTGACCGGCGTCACCGCCGTCGGTTATCACGGGGTGTTCGATTTCGAACGCCGTGACGGCCAGCCTTTTGTGGTGGACGCCGTGCTGTACACGGACTTCACCAAGGCAGCTGAGACGGATGATCTGCAGTACACAGCCCACTACGGCGAAGTGGCTGAGCTGATTACCAAGCACATTGAGGGAGAGCCTTTGAACCTCATAGAGGGCCTGGCTGTGAGGATTGCCGAGGGCATCCTCGAGAACTACAGTGTTGCCGCCGTTGATGTCACGGTTCACAAGCCCAAGGCGCCCATCGAGGTACCGTTCGGCGACGTTACTGTTAGCGTCCACCGGGAGCGATCATGACGTCCGGCTATACCAAGGCCATCCTGGCCCTTGGCAGCAATCTGGGGGAGCGTAACGACACCTTGTCCACTGCCGTCGCGGATCTGGTGGATCCGCCGGAGGTGCGCCTGTTGGGTGTCTCGCCGGTGGTGCAGACCAAGGCCGTCGGTGGTCCGGAGGGCCAGCCTGATTTCCTGAACATGGTCATGGCGGTGGAGACCACGCTGACACCCCTGGAACTCTTGAAGCACTGCCATGCAGTGGAACAGAAGCATCACCGTACCCGCGAGGTGCGATGGGGTCCCAGGACCCTGGATGTGGACGTGATCGTATTCGGTGACGTCGCCAGCGAGGACCCCGTTCTGACGATTCCGCATCCGCGGGCAGCGGAGCGCGCTTTCGTGCTGTACCCGTGGTCCCTGCTGGATCCGCACGCCACACTGAATGGCAGGAGCGTGGCTGAACTGGCCGCCGTCGCCGCCGACATGCCGGACATTCGGCGCTTCGACGGTTTTGGTGACGTAGCCGGTGTGCCGGCCGCCGGAGCAGTGGAGCAGCCATGAAAGCAATGCGCCCCGTGGTTCTGATGCTCATCGCTGTGATCGCTGCCGTGATTGGTTGGTTGGCTACGGTGGCTACCAACCGTTTCAGCATGCCTACCCCTGTGCTGCCCGTTTCCGCGCTCATCACCATGGCGGTCATCGCCGGGCTGACGCTGGTCATGGGTATCAGAGTATTGCGTTGGCGCAACGGCAAGAAGAAAAACCTGCTTGATCCGATCCTCGCGGCCAGGACGCTGATTCTGGCTCAAGCCTGCGCCTACGCGGGGACTCTGCTCCTGGGTTGGCATGCGGGAATCGCCACGGACCTTCTCCGTATTGGTGGCTTGCGTGGCGGCGAGGGAATTCTGTGGAATGCCCTTTTGATGGGCGGCGGCGGCGTAGTGATGGTTGTGGTTGGTCTGGTGGTGGAGCGGTTCTGCCGCATCCCGCCGGAGGACCTGGAAGGTGGGACCGCCGGACCGGAAACCCGTCGAGGCGAAACTAAAGGTGAAGGCGAGTATGCATACCGAGGCGATTGATCCTCCCGGCGTCCAGTGGCTGCGGGTATCCCCAAAGTACGTCACCGTTCGCTTAGTGGAGTGGGCTATCGGCAACGTTGTGATGCTGGCAATCCTCAGCCTGCCTCTCGTTTTCGTGTTGCTCGGCTGGTGGCGGTGGCCGCCTCTGTGGCTGGCGATCACGGTTCCCGCAGTGGTGCTGGTGTTGGCCTTGTGGAGGCTGGTGCTGATTCCGCGCCAAGTTCGCGCAATCGGGTACGCCGAGCGCGACGATGACCTCCTTATCCGCCGCGGTATTTTCTTCCAGCGAACCATGGTGGTCCCTTACGGCCGGATGCAATATGTGGACGTTGCGGTTGGGCCCGTTGAACGCAGCCTGGGGTTGTGCACGCTCAAACTTCACACGGCCTCTGCGGGAACCAATGCGCAGTTGCCTGGGCTTCCGGCAGTAGAAGGGGCACGCTTGCGCGAGCAGCTTTCGGCCCGCGGAGAAGCCAGGTTGGCCGGGCTGTGAGCCTGGAAAACAACGCCACTGAGAGCCTGCCGGGCAAGCCGGAAACAACGGTCGACGGCGACTGGAACCGCGTCCACCCTGCGTCACCGTTCGTTCGCGGCTGGGTGGCGCTTGCCGCCGTCGGGTTCTTCTTTGGTCGTGACGCTTTCGAGCGAATGCTGCAGGGCCGGGATTTCGTGGATCCGAACCTCAGCGGCCGGGCGCCGTGGCTGCTGGCCGGGGGCGCCGTCGTGTTGCTGTTGACGGTTGGCGGGTTCATTCTCAGCTGGTACTTCACGCGCTACCAAGTGGCGGAGGGGTATGTCCGTGTCAACACCGGCTTCCTGTTTAAGCAGCAACGGCAGGCCCGTTTGGATCGCGTTCAGGCGATCGACATTGTGCAGCCGCTTTTGGCGCGGATCTTCGGGCTCGCTGAACTGAAGTTTGAAGTGGCCGACGCCGGCGAGTCGGCCGTGCGGCTCGCTTACCTCCCGCTGGACCAAGCTAAGCAGCTGCGTGCCACCATTCTTGCGCGGGCGGCGGGTGTAGTCAGCGGACCGGAAACCTCAGCGGAAGTCCCGGAAGCTCCGGAGCATGTTGTGTTGTCGGTGCCGCCGTCCCGGCTTATTGGTTCCCTGCTGCTCAGCGAGCAGACTGTCGGCATTTTGCTTGGGGCCGCAGTTGTTGTCACAACGTCTGTGTTGTTTGACAACAACGCTATTTTCCTGGCGCTCATCCCCGGCATCCTGGGTATCGCTGCTTCTTACTGGAGCTCCTTCAACAAGGGCTACAACTTCACCGCCGCGATTTCCCCGGACGGCATCCGCCTCCGGTACGGGCTTCTTGATACGCAGGCGCAGACTCTTCCGCCTAGGCGGATCCAGGCGCTCATGGTGGCGCAGCCGCCCCTGTGGAGAATCTTTGGCTGGTACCGGATTCACGTCAACGTGGCGGGTTACGGCCTGGCGGCCAGTACTGATGGCGCCCGAACAATGTTGCTTCCCGTCGGACTGAAGCCGGAGGTGTTGCGGATGATGTCTTTGGTGTTGCCTGATCCTGGAGTTGAGGATCCGGAACGGGTTTTCACCGCGGGCCTTGATGGGCTTGGGCCGGTTCAACCCAACACCGCCACGAGTGACGGCTTCACCACCACTCCCCGCCGCGCAAGGTTGTTGGCCCCGCTTGGCTGGCGGCGCAACGGTTTCCTTGCCACCAAGACTGCGTTGCTGATCCGTTCCGGCCGCTGGTGGCACACGCTTGTGGTGGTTCCGCATCAACGGACACAATCCATGGCACTGCACCAGGGCCCGTGGGCGAGGCGATTCGGCGTGGCCGATCTTGTCCTCCACACCACGGCAGGGCCGGTTTCCCCGCGGGTGCTCCAAGCCGACGTGGAGCAGGCAGTGGAGCTTTTCGATCAGCAGGCTGCCCGGGCCCGGGAGGCACGGAAGCGGCAAACCAGCGAACAATGGCTGGCGCAGGTGGCACCGCAAGCCCCGGAGCTCGCGGCCACACTTACGGACCAACCCGCCCAGCCCGCACCACCCCAGACTTCACCGCAACAGGAGGACCGCCACGATGGCTAGGCCAGGACGACTCGGCGTTGGGATCATCGGCGCCGGCAAGGTGGGTGCCGTGTTGGGTGCCGCTTTGCGCGCGGCCGAGCACGCCGTCGTCGGGGTTTCTGCCGTATCCGAGGCGAGCCGCGAGCGTGCGGAGAACCTGCTTCCCGGCGTTCCGGTCCTGGAGATCCAGGACATCGTGGAACGCTCGGAGCTCGTTCTGCTGGCCGTCCCTGACGACGCCTTGGGTGAATTGGTCGCAGGACTGGCCAAGCTCGGAGCGTGGCAGCCCGGGCAACTGGTGGCGCATACGTCGGGCCGGTTCGGCGTCGGAATCCTCAACCCGGTCCGGGCAGCGGGTGCGATTCCGCTGGCGCTTCACCCGGCCATGACCTTCACCGGCATGAGCCTGGACCTAACCCGTCTCATGGATTGCACGTTTGGTGTCACGGCGGATGCTGCCATGCTGCCGATCGCCCAGGCACTGGTAGTGGAGATGGGCGCGGAACCCGTGGCCATTGCTGAGGCCGATCGCACGCTCTATCACGCGTCACTCGCGCATAGCTCGAACCATATGGTCACGCTGGTGGCGCAGGCATCGCAAATGCTGCGGGAGATCGGCGTCGAAACCCCGGAGGCCATGCTTGGTCCGCTGCTGCGTGCGACTCTCGAGAACGCCCTCGCGTCCGGCGAATCTGCGCTGACCGGTCCTGTTGCGCGAGGGGATGTGGGTACCGTTTCCGCGCACGCCCAGGCATTGAAAGAGTACGACGGCGGTGCAGGCGGCGACGTCCTTGAGGCCTACCGGGCCATGGCCCGGGCGACTGCGCGCAGGGCGGGAAACCGCGGGCTGCTGCGTCCCGAACAACTGATTGAGATTGACGAGGCCTTGGGCGCCGAACCCAAGGCACCGGAAGGAAACTGAACAGCATGGCCATCAAACTCGTGACCACGGCGGCGGAATTACGGGCCGAGAGTGCCCGGCTCCTGACTCTCAAAGGTGGAAATTCGCAAGGACTGGTACCCACCATGGGTGCTTTGCATTCGGGCCATGCCGCGCTGGCCCGGACCGCTGCAGCGGAGAACGACGTGGTGGTGGCCACCATCTTCGTGAACCCTTTGCAGTTCGGCGATGCCGTGGACCTTGACCGCTACCCGCGCACCCTCGACGCTGACATGGCCTTGCTTGATGCCGAAGGCGTGGACTTGGTGTTCGCGCCGTCCGTGGACGAGGTGTATCCCGGCGGCCAGCCCTTAGTACGGGTGACATCCGGTCCGCTGGGTGAAAAGTGGGAAGGGGCCTCCCGCCCGGGACATTTCGACGGCGCCCTTACTGTTGTGGCCAAGCTGTTGCACTACGGACTCCCCGGAGGTGCTGCGGCTGACGGCACGACGGCGGCCTACCGTGCCTATTTTGGCCAGAAGGACGCACAACAGTTGGCTTTGGTGAAGCGCATGGTCTCGGACCTGAACTTCCCGGTAGAGATTGTGCCCGTGCCCATCGTTCGCAGTGAGGACGGTTTGGCGCTCTCCAGCCGCAACAGGTTCCTGTCCGACGAAGAACGCGAAGCAGCGCTGGTGTTGTCGCGGGCTTTGCGCCTCATTGAGTCCCGCGCGAACGCGCACGAACCGCTTGACCTCGATTCCGCCGTCGCGCTTGTTGAATCGCAGCCGCTGGTGGAACTGGACTATTTCGACGTCGTGGATCCCACTACACTGGAGCCGCTCGCAGAGAACTGCAAGGAGACTCCCTTCCGCGGTGAGGGATTGGCGATCATTGCCGCCAAAGTGGGGCCGGTGCGGCTCATCGACAACGCCCCTTTGTTCTCCTAGCGTTAGGAATTTTTCTACTGACGGGAATTGGATGGGAGTTTAGACTGTTCTAGTCTTCACCGGCATAGATCGCCGGACACCAAATCCAAACCCTTGGGGAATCCTCATGTCTACCGACGTCACGTCCGACGCCAACGGCAAGCCTAGTTCGGGCGCTTCCGGCTCCGTCACCTCCACCGAGGCGGCGCCCCCGGTAGTGCCGACGGCCCAGGCTCCCGGGTCCCAGGCCCCAGTGTCCGGGAAGATGTCACGCGAATCCGTAACGGTCATTGTCACGCTGTTGGTGGCAACCTTCGTGGTGATCCTCAACGAGACCATCATGAACGTCGCCCTGCAGCGCCTCATGACGGACCTCCAGGTGAGCGCGTCCACTGTGCAGTGGCTGGCTACGGGCTTCATGCTGACCATGGCAGTCGTCATCCCCACCACGGGTTTCATCCTGCAACGGATGAGTACGCGCGGGGCTTTCATGCTGGCCATGGGACTGTTCAGCGGTGGAACGTTGCTGGCCGCACTGGCACCGGGATTCCTGGTGTTGCTGCTGGCTCGCATAGTACAAGCAGGTGGTACTGCCGTCATGCTGCCGCTGCTGATGACCACCATCCTCACGCTGGTGCCGATGTCCAAACGCGGTGCCGTGATGGGCAACGTCAGCATTGCCATCTCGGTGGCACCCGCCATGGGACCAACCGTTTCAGGCATCATCCTGGACCACTTCTCCTGGCGCTTCATGTTCGTGTTCGTGCTGCCGGTTGCCCTGGCTGCGTTTGCGATCGGCGCCAAGTACCTCACCAATGTGGGCGAACGGGAGAAGACCACACTGGACGTGCCTTCTGTCATCCTTACCGTCCCCGCCTTTGGTGGGCTGGTTTACGGTTTGAGCCAGATCGGTGGAGCCGAGGCTGGCGTTGTTCCCGTCATCGCGCTGGTAGTAGGCGTCCTCTGCCTTGCACTGTTTGTCTTCCGGCAGCTCAAGCTCCAGAAGTCCGACGCCCCGCTCCTGGACCTTCGCGCTTTCAAGTTCCGGATGTTCACGGTGTCCACGCTGCTGATGGTCGTCGCCATGATGGCCCTGTTCGGCGGCGTCATCCTGTTGCCGCTGTACCTCCAGAACACGCTTCACCTTCAGCCTTTGGAGACCGGACTGGCTCTGCTGCCGGGTGGTTTGGCCATGGGCTTGTTGGGTCCGGTCATCGGGCGGATCTTCGACAAAGTTGGTCCCCTGCCGCTGACCGTCACAGGCTCGGTGCTGATGGTCCTGACTCTCTGGCAGTTCTCGCGTCTGGATGAGGCAAGTTCCCTTGGCTGGGTTATTGCCCTGCACGTCACACTGAGCCTTGGCCTCGCCCTGCTCTTTACGCCGGCCTTCACCACAGGCCTGAACCCACTGCCGCCGCACCTTTACTCCCATGGTTCAGCGATTATCAGCACGGCCCAGCAGGTTGCGGGTGCTGCCGGCACTGCGCTGCTCGTGTCCATCTATGCTGTGGTTTCTGCATCATCCGGTTTGGTGGCAGGCATGCAGGCGGCATTCCTGGCCGCGACCGTTATCGCGGTGGCGGCTGTGGTCCTTGGCGCCATGATGCGCAAGACTGAAGGCGGCGCAGGAGGCCACGGCGGCCACTAAGCCTCCGTTTGGCCCCTCAGACGCTCTCTCACTTTGGTGGGGGAGCGTTGTTGTTTAAGGGTTGGGTGTCGGGCGGCTGGTTGTGGGGTTCGATGGCGGTGGTGCGTGGCGGTGGGTGTGGTTGGAGCGGTGAGTGTGGTTGGAGCGGCGGGTGGGGTTGGAGCGGCGGGTGGGGTTGGCGGCGGTCATCCTCTGTGCGCTCGGTCGTTCCTCCCTTGGAGGCGCGCTGCCGGATGACCGCGGCCTCCTTCGGTCGCTCTCTCACTTATTTGCTGTTTTTGGGCGTCGCTCTCTCACGTCCGGCGGGTTTGGGGGCGTCGCTCTCTCAGGTTTTGCGGGTTGGGTGGGTGTTCGACGGCGGTGCTTGGGTTTTGGTGTTTGGTTGGCGTGGGGGTGTGATGGGCTTCACGGGAGGTTTTTGTTGGGGTTGGGGGGTGTTTTGGGGGTGGTTTGGGGTTGTTTTCTTTGTGTTGGCGGGGTTTTTGGGTGGTGTTGGGGTGGATTTGGTGTGGGGGTTGGGCGCGTGTAAAGTTATTCGAGTCGCCGCCGCTGATGCGGAAAGATAGCGACCGACTCCCTTTCAAATTACCGGTTCCGGTTGTGCTTTTGTGTGCTTCTGGTTGGTGTGGGAGGCCCGGATTCTGGTTTGCTTCGTGCGGCTGGTTCGGGTAAGTTTGAAAAGTTGCTCCGGAGCGATCCCGGGCCCCTGTGGGGTTTGGGTGGTGCCGGTTAGTGTCTGTTGTTTGAGAACTCAATAGTGTGCCAAGTTTGTTGATACCGATTGTTTTTTGATTGGTTGAAATTATGGCTGGATCATTGCGCACCCCCGTGTGTGGTGGTCTGGTTTTCAGCTGGTTTCGAATTTTGTGCAGCCGCGTTTACCGTTATTTCCGGTGGGTGTGGTTGTGTCTGTTTGATTTGTTTTACTTCAACGGAGAGTTTGATCCTGGCTCAGGATGAACGCTGGCGGCGTGCTTAACACATGCAAGTCGAACGATGATCCCAGCTTGCTGGGGGATTAGTGGCGAACGGGTGAGTAACACGTGAGTAACCTGCCCTTGACTCTGGGATAAGCCTGGGAAACTGGGTCTAATACCGGATACGACCATTCCACGCATGTGGTGGTGGTGGAAAGCTTTTGTGGTTTTGGATGGACTCGCGGCCTATCAGCTTGTTGGTGGGGTAATGGCCTACCAAGGCGACGACGGGTAGCCGGCCTGAGAGGGTGACCGGCCACACTGGGACTGAGACACGGCCCAGACTCCTACGGGAGGCAGCAGTGGGGAATATTGCACAATGGGCGCAAGCCTGATGCAGCGACGCCGCGTGAGGGATGACGGCCTTCGGGTTGTAAACCTCTTTCAGTAGGGAAGAAGCGTAAGTGACGGTACCTGCAGAAGAAGCGCCGGCTAACTACGTGCCAGCAGCCGCGGTAATACGTAGGGCGCAAGCGTTATCCGGAATTATTGGGCGTAAAGAGCTCGTAGGCGGTTTGTCGCGTCTGCTGTGAAAGACCGGGGCTCAACTCCGGTTCTGCAGTGGGTACGGGCAGACTAGAGTGCAGTAGGGGAGACTGGAATTCCTGGTGTAGCGGTGAAATGCGCAGATATCAGGAGGAACACCGATGGCGAAGGCAGGTCTCTGGGCTGTAACTGACGCTGAGGAGCGAAAGCATGGGGAGCGAACAGGATTAGATACCCTGGTAGTCCATGCCGTAAACGTTGGGCACTAGGTGTGGGGGACATTCCACGTTTTCCGCGCCGTAGCTAACGCATTAAGTGCCCCGCCTGGGGAGTACGGCCGCAAGGCTAAAACTCAAAGGAATTGACGGGGGCCCGCACAAGCGGCGGAGCATGCGGATTAATTCGATGCAACGCGAAGAACCTTACCAAGGCTTGACATGAACCGGAAAGACCTGGAAACAGGTGCCCCGCTTGCGGTCGGTTTACAGGTGGTGCATGGTTGTCGTCAGCTCGTGTCGTGAGATGTTGGGTTAAGTCCCGCAACGAGCGCAACCCTCGTTCTATGTTGCCAGCGCGTGATGGCGGGGACTCATAGGAGACTGCCGGGGTCAACTCGGAGGAAGGTGGGGACGACGTCAAATCATCATGCCCCTTATGTCTTGGGCTTCACGCATGCTACAATGGCCGGTACAAAGGGTTGCGATACTGTGAGGTGGAGCTAATCCCAAAAAGCCGGTCTCAGTTCGGATTGGGGTCTGCAACTCGACCCCATGAAGTCGGAGTCGCTAGTAATCGCAGATCAGCAACGCTGCGGTGAATACGTTCCCGGGCCTTGTACACACCGCCCGTCAAGTCACGAAAGTTGGTAACACCCGAAGCCGGTGGCCTAACCCTTGTGGGGGGAGCCGTCGAAGGTGGGACCGGCGATTGGGACTAAGTCGTAACAAGGTAGCCGTACCGGAAGGTGCGGCTGGATCACCTCCTTTCTAAGGAGCTGCTAACAACTGGTTGCTGTGCCTGCATGGGTGTGGTGGTGGTTGTCAGTGTTGCCCATTGCGCAGGCGTCTGTTCTGCGGTGGGTGCTCATGGGTGGAATATCAACGAATCAAATTTTTTTGGCATGGCCTTTCCTGGTTGTGTCCTGGTGCTAGTACGGCGGTCTGTGTCCCTTTTGTGGGGGTGTGGGTTGTGTGGAACGTGGCTGGGGCGTGGTTGGTGTGGGGTTGTGTTTGGCGCACTGTTGGGTCCTGAGGCAACAGGACCTTTTTGCAGCAATGCATAGGGGGCACTTCTGGTGTTTCTTTTGTTCCTGCTTCCGGTACGGCCGCTCGTGTGCATGGCTCCCCTTTTTTGGTGGGGGTTGTGGTGGGTGGTGGTCTGGTTGACGGGGTTGTTGTTTGAGAACTACATAGTGGACGCGAGCATCTGGAACACACACGCTTTGGTGTGTGTGTTCTTACAGCAATTTCTTATGAATGAACCTGGCCCTTGTGGTCGTGGTTCTCTCGAGTAGATGATGCATGACCGGATGAGAGTCCGGTCTTTGTGTGGTCAAGTTTTTAAGGGCACACGGTGGATGCCTTGGCATTAGGAGCCGAAGAAGGACGTAGGAATCTGCGATAAGCCTGGGGGAGTTGATAACCGAGCGTTGATCCCAGGATGTCCGAATGGGGAAACCCCGCACAACGCTGTCATGGTGATTGTGTGACCCGCATCTGAACACATAGGGTGCGTGGGGGGAACGCGGGGAAGTGAAACATCTCAGTACCCGCAGGAAGAGAAAACAATAGTGATTCCGTTAGTAGTGGCGAGCGAACGCGGATCAGGCTAAACCGTTTCATGTGTGATAGCCGGCGGGCGTTGCATGGGCGGGGTTGTGGGACTTTCCGTTCTGGTTCTGCCGGACCAGTGAGGTGAGGTGCAGGCATAGGTGAACGGTCTTGAAAGGCCGGCCAGAGAGGGTGTGAGCCCCGTAACCGTAATGTTGTGCACGGCCTGGGGAGTATCCCAAGTAGCACGGGGCCCGAGAAATCCCGTGCGAATCTGTCAGGACCACCTGATAAGCCTAAATACTTCCTAATGACCGATAGCGGACCAGTACCGTGAGGGAAAGGTGAAAAGTACCCCGGGAGGGGAGTGAAACAGTACCTGAAACCGTGTGCTTACAATCCGTCGGAGCAGTCTTGTTACTGTGACGGCGTGCCTTTTGAAGAATGAGCCTGCGAGTTAGTGTTACGTCGCGAGGTTAACCCGTGTGGGGTAGCCGTAGCGAAAGCGAGTCTGAATAGGGCGAGTGTAGTGGCGTGATCTAGACCCGAAGCGGAGTGATCTACCCATGGCCAGGTTGAAGCGACGGTAAGACGTCGTGGAGGACCGAACCCACTTCAGTTGAAAATGGAGGGGATGAGCTGTGGGTAGGGGTGAAAGGCCAATCAAACTCCGTGATAGCTGGTTCTCCCCGAAATGCATTTAGGTGCAGCGTTGCGTGTTTCTTGCCGGAGGTAGAGCTACTGGATGGCCGATGGGCCCTACAAGGTTACTGACGTCAGCCAAACTCCGAATGCCGGTAAGTCAGAGCGCAGCAGTGAGACTGTGGGGGATAAGCTTCATAGTCGAGAGGGAAACAGCCCAGACCACCAACTAAGGCCCCTAAGCGTGTGCTAAGTGGGAAAGGATGTGGAGTTGCGAAGACAACCAGGAGGTTGGCTTAGAAGCAGCCATCCTTGAAAGAGTGCGTAATAGCTCACTGGTCAAGTGATTCCGCGCCGACAATGTAGCGGGGCTCAAGTACACCGCCGAAGTTGTGGATTTCACATATTGCCCTAGCCTTCGTGGTTCAGGGGTGTGGAGTGGTAGGGGAGCGTCGTGTGGGCAGTGAAGTCGCGGTGGAAACCAGCGGTGGAGCCTACACGAGTGAGAATGCAGGCATGAGTAGCGAAAGACGGGTGAGAAACCCGTCCGCCGAATGATCAAGGGTTCCAGGGTCAAGCTAATCTGCCCTGGGTAAGTCGGGACCTAAGGCGAGGCCGACAGGCGTAGTCGATGGACAACGGGTTGATATTCCCGTACCGGCGAAAAACCGTCCATGCCAAGCGGGGGATACTAACCGCCCGGAGCCTGCCCTATCACCCTTGTGGTGTGTGGGTTTTGGCCGAGCGCGGGATCTGATCCCGGGAGGTAAGCGTATTAACAGGTGTGACGCAGGAAGGTAGCCGGGCCGGGCGATGGTTGCCCCGGTCTAAGGATGTAGGGTCAGGGATAGGCAAATCCGTTCCTGTGTGTTTCGAGCACGATCCTGAGATCTGATGGGACCCCCGTTCGGGGGGATCCGGTGATCCTATGCTGCCAAGAAAAGCATCGACGCGAGGTTTTAGCCGCCCGTACCCCAAACCGACACAGGTGATCAGGTAGAGAATACCAAGGCGATCGAGAGAATTATGGTTAAGGAACTCGGCAAAATGCCCCCGTAACTTCGGGAGAAGGGGGGCCTGCCCCGTGATGGAGACTTGCTCTCCGTGAGCGGGTGTGGGCCGCAGAGACCAGGGGGAAGCGACTGTTTACTAAAAACACAGGTCCGTGCGAAGTCGCAAGACGATGTATACGGACTGACTCCTGCCCGGTGCTGGAAGGTTAAGAGGACCGGTTAGCCCTTACGGGCGAAGCTGAGAATTTAAGCCCCAGTAAACGGCGGTGGTAACTATAACCATCCTAAGGTAGCGAAATTCCTTGTCGGGTAAGTTCCGACCTGCACGAATGGAGTAACGACTTCCCCGCTGTCTCAACCATAAACTCGGCGAAATTGCAGTACGAGTAAAGATGCTCGTTACGCGCAGCAGGACGGAAAGACCCCGAGACCTTTACTATAGTTTGGTATTGGTGTTCGGAGTGGCTTGTGTAGGATAGGTGGGAGACGTTGAAACCCGGACGCCAGTTCGGGTGGAGTCATCGTTGAAATACCACTCTGGTCACTTTGGACATCTAACTTCGGCCCGTGATCCGGGTCAGGGACAGTGCCTGATGGGTAGTTTAACTGGGGCGGTTGCCTCCTAAAAAGTAACGGAGGCGCCCAAAGGTTCCCTCAGCCTGGTTGGCAATCAGGTGTCGAGTGTAAGTGCACAAGGGAGCTTGACTGTGAGAGAGACATCTCAAGCAGGGACGAAAGTCGGGACTAGTGATCCGGCGGTACATTGTGGAATGGCCGTCGCTCAACGGATAAAAGGTACCTCGGGGATAACAGGCTGATCTTGCCCAAGAGTCCATATCGACGGCATGGTTTGGCACCTCGATGTCGGCTCGTCGCATCCTGGGGCTGGAGTAGGTCCCAAGGGTTGGGCTGTTCGCCCATTAAAGCGGTACGCGAGCTGGGTTTAGAACGTCGTGAGACAGTTCGGTCCCTATCCGCTGCGCGCGCAGGAAATTTGAGAAGGGCTGTCCTTAGTACGAGAGGACCGGGACGGACGAACCTCTGGTGTGTCAGTTGTACTGCCAAGTGCATCGCTGATTAGCTACGTTCGGATGGGATAACCGCTGAAAGCATCTAAGCGGGAAGCTCGCTTCAAGATGAGATTTCCATACACATTATGTGTGAGAGGCCC
This sequence comes from Arthrobacter sp. DualSoilB13, assembly GCF_055389195.1. Classification (NCBI taxonomy): domain Bacteria; kingdom Bacillati; phylum Actinomycetota; class Actinomycetes; order Micrococcales; family Micrococcaceae; genus Arthrobacter; species Arthrobacter sp. DualSoilB13. The sequence continues at coordinate 151,793 of NZ_AP035865.1, forward strand.
CCAGCCAGACCACTGGGTTGATAGGCCGGATGTGGAAGCGAGGACTAAAGACTCGTGAAGCTGACCGGTACTAATAGGCCAACAACTTACACCACACAACACACACTGCACGCGTCCACTATGTGGTTCCCGAACAACAACCGTTCGAACCAGGAACCAACAACAACTAAATACACAACACCACAGTTGTAACCCAAAGATTTCCCACCCCCACACCAGAACAACACCTGGCACACGGGGGACGGGTAACAGAGTTACGGCGGTCATAGCGTGGGGGAAACGCCCGGTCCCATTCCGAACCCGGAAGCTAAGACCCACAGCGCCGATGGTACTGCACCCGGGAGGGTGTGGGAGAGTAGGACACCGCCGGACACACATTGAGAAGAGCCCCAGCCACCGGCTGGGGCTCTTCGACTTTAACCCACCAACAACAAGGCTGAGCAGCCCGCCCCGGGATCACTTGCCGTCGAAAGCACGTGCCTGTTGCGAGCTGTCAGCCCTTGGCGGGACGAGCCATGGGTTCGACCCGAACTACGCCGCGAGCACGAAGAAGTGCATGGTATGAGTTCAGCGTTAGGCGCCAGATGGTTTCGCAGTTTTTGCTGCCGCCTTGGCTGCCTGCTTATTTGCGCGCACTTTACTTAGGGAGTCCGGGTCAACAATGTCAGCGACGGAGAGGTAGGAACCTTCTTCGCCATAGTGGCCGGCGGCTTCCCGCCATCCGTCTGCCTGCAGCCCGCATTGTTTGCCCAGCAATGCCAGGAAGATCTTTGCTTTTTGTTCGCCAAAGCCTGGCAGGGCCTTGAGCCGGCGGAATACTTCGGGGCCGTTAGGGTTCCCGCTGGTCCAAATAGCAGCTGCGTCCCCATCCCATTCACGATGCACTGTCTCTGCGAGAGCCTGGACTCTTGCGGCCATGGAGCCTGGGAACCTATGGACGGCCGGCCGTTCCTTGAAGACTTCAACGAAGCCGGCTGGGTCGTACTCTGCGATTGTCCCAGGGCTGAGGGAGCCCAGCCTGGTGCGGATCTTCTCCGGGCCAGCAAACGCGGACTCCATCGTGACTTGTTGATCCAGCAACATACCGGTCAACAACGCAAAGGCGTCGTTGCTGAGCAGCTGGTCCGCGGTTGCATCGCCTGTGATGTGCAGTTCCATGCTCACCATCCTCCCATCACAGTGGGGCGTCGTCATCGGGGGTCCGTTGGGCGCTGTGCCGCCCGCGACCCGGCCCGCGGTTCACCGGCGGTTCGGGGAGTTCGACGGCGGTGTTGCACGCGTTTTGTGGGTGGTTGGGGGCGTGGCTAGGGGTGGATTTGCGTTGGGGGTGTGGGGCGTGTATTGTTTTCTGAGTCGCCGGGTGCGAAACGGAAAGCCGGAAGGTGTGTACGGTTCGGTAGGCGGCCAAAAATAACTCTTCTTTTCCAATGGCCCTGTTGGGTGTGCTGCTTTTGTGGTGTGCTGTGGGTGATGTTTTGGAGGGTCTGTTGTTTGAGAACTCAATAGTGTGCCAAGTTTGTTGATACCGATTGTTTTTTTGATTGGTTGAAATTATGGCTGGATCATTGCGCACCCCCGTGTGTGGTGGTCTGGTTTTCAGCTGGTTTCGAATTTTGTGCAGCCGCGTTTACCGTTATTTCCGGTGGGTGTGGTTGTGTCTGTTTGATTTGTTTTACTTCAACGGAGAGTTTGATCCTGGCTCAGGATGAACGCTGGCGGCGTGCTTAACACATGCAAGTCGAACGATGATCCCAGCTTGCTGGGGGATTAGTGGCGAACGGGTGAGTAACACGTGAGTAACCTGCCCTTGACTCTGGGATAAGCCTGGGAAACTGGGTCTAATACCGGATACGACCATTCCACGCATGTGGTGGTGGTGGAAAGCTTTTGTGGTTTTGGATGGACTCGCGGCCTATCAGCTTGTTGGTGGGGTAATGGCCTACCAAGGCGACGACGGGTAGCCGGCCTGAGAGGGTGACCGGCCACACTGGGACTGAGACACGGCCCAGACTCCTACGGGAGGCAGCAGTGGGGAATATTGCACAATGGGCGCAAGCCTGATGCAGCGACGCCGCGTGAGGGATGACGGCCTTCGGGTTGTAAACCTCTTTCAGTAGGGAAGAAGCGTAAGTGACGGTACCTGCAGAAGAAGCGCCGGCTAACTACGTGCCAGCAGCCGCGGTAATACGTAGGGCGCAAGCGTTATCCGGAATTATTGGGCGTAAAGAGCTCGTAGGCGGTTTGTCGCGTCTGCTGTGAAAGACCGGGGCTCAACTCCGGTTCTGCAGTGGGTACGGGCAGACTAGAGTGCAGTAGGGGAGACTGGAATTCCTGGTGTAGCGGTGAAATGCGCAGATATCAGGAGGAACACCGATGGCGAAGGCAGGTCTCTGGGCTGTAACTGACGCTGAGGAGCGAAAGCATGGGGAGCGAACAGGATTAGATACCCTGGTAGTCCATGCCGTAAACGTTGGGCACTAGGTGTGGGGGACATTCCACGTTTTCCGCGCCGTAGCTAACGCATTAAGTGCCCCGCCTGGGGAGTACGGCCGCAAGGCTAAAACTCAAAGGAATTGACGGGGGCCCGCACAAGCGGCGGAGCATGCGGATTAATTCGATGCAACGCGAAGAACCTTACCAAGGCTTGACATGAACCGGAAAGACCTGGAAACAGGTGCCCCGCTTGCGGTCGGTTTACAGGTGGTGCATGGTTGTCGTCAGCTCGTGTCGTGAGATGTTGGGTTAAGTCCCGCAACGAGCGCAACCCTCGTTCTATGTTGCCAGCGCGTGATGGCGGGGACTCATAGGAGACTGCCGGGGTCAACTCGGAGGAAGGTGGGGACGACGTCAAATCATCATGCCCCTTATGTCTTGGGCTTCACGCATGCTACAATGGCCGGTACAAAGGGTTGCGATACTGTGAGGTGGAGCTAATCCCAAAAAGCCGGTCTCAGTTCGGATTGGGGTCTGCAACTCGACCCCATGAAGTCGGAGTCGCTAGTAATCGCAGATCAGCAACGCTGCGGTGAATACGTTCCCGGGCCTTGTACACACCGCCCGTCAAGTCACGAAAGTTGGTAACACCCGAAGCCGGTGGCCTAACCCTTGTGGGGGGAGCCGTCGAAGGTGGGACCGGCGATTGGGACTAAGTCGTAACAAGGTAGCCGTACCGGAAGGTGCGGCTGGATCACCTCCTTTCTAAGGAGCTGCTAACAACTGCTTGCTGTGCCTGCATGGGTGTGGTGGTGGTTGTCAGTGTTGCCCATTGCGCAGGCGTCTGTTCTGCGGTGGGTGCTCATGGGTGGAATATCAACGAATCAAATTTTTTTGGCATGGCCTTGACTGGTTGTGTCCTGGTGCTAGTACGGCGGTCTGTGTCCCTTTTTGGGGGTGTGGGTTGTGTGGAACGTGGCTGGGGCGTGGTTGGTGTGGGGTTGTGTTTGGCGCACTGTTGGGTCCTGAGGCAACAGGACCTTTTTGCAGCAATGCATAGGGGGCACTTCTGGTGTTTCTTTTGTTCCTGCTTCCGGTACGGCCGCTCGTGTGCATGGCTCCCCTTTTTTGGTGGGGGTTGTGGTGGGTGGTGGTCTGGTTGACGGGGTTGTTGTTTGAGAACTACATAGTGGACGCGAGCATCTGGAACACACACGCTTTGGTGTGTGTGTTCTTACAGCAATTTCTTATGAATGAACCTGGCCCTTTGTGGTCGTGGTTCTCTCGAGTAAGTTTTTGATCTTGTGTGGTCAAGTTTTTAAGGGCACACGGTGGATGCCTTGGCATTAGGAGCCGAAGAAGGACGTAGGAATCTGCGATAAGCCTGGGGGAGTTGATAACCGAGCGTTGATCCCAGGATGTCCGAATGGGGAAACCCCGCACAACGCTGTCATGGTGATTGTGTGACCCGCATCTGAACACATAGGGTGCGTGGGGGGAACGCGGGGAAGTGAAACATCTCAGTACCCGCAGGAAGAGAAAACAATAGTGATTCCGTTAGTAGTGGCGAGCGAACGCGGATCAGGCTAAACCGTTTCATGTGTGATAGCCGGCGGGCGTTGCATGGGCGGGGTTGTGGGACTTTCCGTTCTGGTTCTGCCGGACCAGTGAGGTGAGGTGCAGGCATAGGTGAACGGTCTTGAAAGGCCGGCCAGAGAGGGTGTGAGCCCCGTAACCGTAATGTTGTGCACGGCCTGGGGAGTATCCCAAGTAGCACGGGGCCCGAGAAATCCCGTGCGAATCTGTCAGGACCACCTGATAAGCCTAAATACTTCCTAATGACCGATAGCGGACCAGTACCGTGAGGGAAAGGTGAAAAGTACCCCGGGAGGGGAGTGAAACAGTACCTGAAACCGTGTGCTTACAATCCGTCGGAGCAGTCTTGTTACTGTGACGGCGTGCCTTTTGAAGAATGAGCCTGCGAGTTAGTGTTACGTCGCGAGGTTAACCCGTGTGGGGTAGCCGTAGCGAAAGCGAGTCTGAATAGGGCGAGTGTAGTGGCGTGATCTAGACCCGAAGCGGAGTGATCTACCCATGGCCAGGTTGAAGCGACGGTAAGACGTCGTGGAGGACCGAACCCACTTCAGTTGAAAATGGAGGGGATGAGCTGTGGGTAGGGGTGAAAGGCCAATCAAACTCCGTGATAGCTGGTTCTCCCCGAAATGCATTTAGGTGCAGCGTTGCGTGTTTCTTGCCGGAGGTAGAGCTACTGGATGGCCGATGGGCCCTACAAGGTTACTGACGTCAGCCAAACTCCGAATGCCGGTAAGTCAGAGCGCAGCAGTGAGACTGTGGGGGATAAGCTTCATAGTCGAGAGGGAAACAGCCCAGACCACCAACTAAGGCCCCTAAGCGTGTGCTAAGTGGGAAAGGATGTGGAGTTGCGAAGACAACCAGGAGGTTGGCTTAGAAGCAGCCATCCTTGAAAGAGTGCGTAATAGCTCACTGGTCAAGTGATTCCGCGCCGACAATGTAGCGGGGCTCAAGTACACCGCCGAAGTTGTGGATTTCACATATTGCCCTAGCCTTCGTGGTTCAGGGGTGTGGAGTGGTAGGGGAGCGTCGTGTGGGCAGTGAAGTCGCGGTGGAAACCAGCGGTGGAGCCTACACGAGTGAGAATGCAGGCATGAGTAGCGAAAGACGGGTGAGAAACCCGTCCGCCGAATGATCAAGGGTTCCAGGGTCAAGCTAATCTGCCCTGGGTAAGTCGGGACCTAAGGCGAGGCCGACAGGCGTAGTCGATGGACAACGGGTTGATATTCCCGTACCGGCGAAAAACCGTCCATGCCAAGCGGGGGATACTAACCGCCCGGAGCCTGCCCTATCACCCTTGTGGTGTGTGGGTTTTGGCCGAGCGCGGGATCTGATCCCGGGAGGTAAGCGTATTAACAGGTGTGACGCAGGAAGGTAGCCGGGCCGGGCGATGGTTGCCCCGGTCTAAGGATGTAGGGTCAGGGATAGGCAAATCCGTTCCTGTGTGTTTCGAGCACGATCCTGAGATCTGATGGGACCCCCGTTCGGGGGGATCCGGTGATCCTATGCTGCCAAGAAAAGCATCGACGCGAGGTTTTAGCCGCCCGTACCCCAAACCGACACAGGTGATCAGGTAGAGAATACCAAGGCGATCGAGAGAATTATGGTTAAGGAACTCGGCAAAATGCCCCCGTAACTTCGGGAGAAGGGGGGCCTGCCCCGTGATGGAGACTTGCTCTCCGTGAGCGGGTGTGGGCCGCAGAGACCAGGGGGAAGCGACTGTTTACTAAAAACACAGGTCCGTGCGAAGTCGCAAGACGATGTATACGGACTGACTCCTGCCCGGTGCTGGAAGGTTAAGAGGACCGGTTAGCCCTTACGGGCGAAGCTGAGAATTTAAGCCCCAGTAAACGGCGGTGGTAACTATAACCATCCTAAGGTAGCGAAATTCCTTGTCGGGTAAGTTCCGACCTGCACGAATGGAGTAACGACTTCCCCGCTGTCTCAACCATAAACTCGGCGAAATTGCAGTACGAGTAAAGATGCTCGTTACGCGCAGCAGGACGGAAAGACCCCGAGACCTTTACTATAGTTTGGTATTGGTGTTCGGAGTGGCTTGTGTAGGATAGGTGGGAGACGTTGAAACCCGGACGCCAGTTCGGGTGGAGTCATCGTTGAAATACCACTCTGGTCACTTTGGACATCTAACTTCGGCCCGTGATCCGGGTCAGGGACAGTGCCTGATGGGTAGTTTAACTGGGGCGGTTGCCTCCTAAAAAGTAACGGAGGCGCCCAAAGGTTCCCTCAGCCTGGTTGGCAATCAGGTGTCGAGTGTAAGTGCACAAGGGAGCTTGACTGTGAGAGAGACATCTCAAGCAGGGACGAAAGTCGGGACTAGTGATCCGGCGGTACATTGTGGAATGGCCGTCGCTCAACGGATAAAAGGTACCTCGGGGATAACAGGCTGATCTTGCCCAAGAGTCCATATCGACGGCATGGTTTGGCACCTCGATGTCGGCTCGTCGCATCCTGGGGCTGGAGTAGGTCCCAAGGGTTGGGCTGTTCGCCCATTAAAGCGGTACGCGAGCTGGGTTTAGAACGTCGTGAGACAGTTCGGTCCCTATCCGCTGCGCGCGCAGGAAATTTGAGAAGGGCTGTCCTTAGTACGAGAGGACCGGGACGGACGAACCTCTGGTGTGTCAGTTGTACTGCCAAGTGCATCGCTGATTAGCTACGTTCGGATGGGATAACCGCTGAAAGCATCTAAGCGGGAAGCTCGCTTCAAGATGAGATTTCCATACACATTATGTGTGAGAGGCCCCCAGCCAGACCACTGGGTTGATAGGCCGGATGTGGAAGCGAGGACTAAAGACTCGTGAAGCTGACCGGTACTAATAGGCCAACAACTTACACCACACAACACACACTGCACGCGTCCACTATGTGGTTCCCGAACAACAACCGTTCGAACCAGGAACCAACAACTAAATAACAACACCACAGTTGTAACCACAGTCTTCCCACCCGGGAAAGCAGCCCCCACAAGGGCCCGCACACCCGGGACGGGTAACAGAGTTACGGCGGTCATAGCGTGGGGGAAACGCCCGGTCCCATTCCGAACCCGGAAGCTAAGACCCACAGCGCCGATGGTACTGCACCCGGGAGGGTGTGGGAGAGTAGGACACCGCCGGACAACCATTCACGGAGGAGCCCCGACCACACGGTCGGGGCTCCCCGCATTTAACCCACCCACAACAAGGCTGAGCAGCCCGCCCCGGGAGCGAGCCTGCCCTGAATAGGCGGTAACAAGCTCGCCCCCTAAGAAGCCGCACGCCGAATAGGTGAGCGGGCCCTAATTATGGCGTGGGGCTGCCGCCGTTGACGTTGAGCGTTTCACCGACAACGTAGCTGGATTCCGCTGAGGCAAGGAACACGTAGGCCGGAGCCAGTTCGGCGGGTTGGCCTGCGCGGCCCAGGGGTGTGGATTGCCCGAATTCCGGAAGTTCTTCCTTCGGCTGACCACTGCTGACCTGTAGGGGGGTCCAGATAGGGCCGGGTGCTACGGCATTGACCCGGATGCCTTTGGGCGCCAGCTGCTGCGCAAGTCCCTTGGTGAAGTTGTTGATGCTCGCCTTGGTGGTGGCGTAGTCCACCAGTGTTGGTGACGGGTTGTAGGCCTGGATGGATGTGGTGTTGATGATGGTGGATCCGGCAGGCAGGTGGGGGAGCGCTGCCTTGGTCAGCCAGAACATGGCGTACACGTTGGTCTTCTGCGTGTGGTCGAACTGTTCGTCGGTGATCTCGGTGAGATCTTCCTGCGCCACTTGCTTGCCTGCGTTGTTGACCAGGATGTCCACACCGCCGAGGACAGCAATAGCGGTGTCCACCACTTCCTGGCACATGGCAGAGTCTTTGAGGTCTCCGGGCACCTTCACGGCCTTGCGGCCTGCGGCCTCGATGATGCCGGCAATTCGGGCTGCGTCTTCTTCCTCTTCGGGCAGGTACGAAAGAACGACGTCTGCCCCTTCCCGGGCAAAGGCGATGGCCGTGGCGGCACCAATTCCCGAGTCCGCGCCGGTGACGATCGCCTTGCGGCCTTCCAGCCGTCCCGTTCCGCGGTAGCTTTCTTCACCCAGGTCGGCTTTGGGCGTCAGTTCAGCATCGAGGCCGGGCTCGGGCTGGTGCTGTTTGGGTGGTGAGATTTTTTCGTAGGCCGTGACGGGGTTTCGGAATGTGTACTGGTCAGTCATGGTGGTCCTCCTGTTGCCGAGGTCTGGAACACGTCATGCAGCTGCCGGGAATCTGAACCGGTCAACGCACGCCCCCTAAAAGGTAAGGGGGCTTAGTATTAACAGCCTAAGCGGGGGACAAGTTTCTGCCAAACCACGGTCCAAGGACGTAGAGCCCGCCCGAATGCCGGCGAAGGTCCTAGCCCGAGAAGAACTCTGACAACTCCGAGATCAGCTTTTCCGGAGCCTTGATGGGCCCGTCATGCCCCGAGCCGGGCAGGATGGTGTAGCTGGATCCGGAAAGGATGTCATGGATCTGGCCGCACGCAACGCCGAAGTATGCGGGGCTCTTTTCGCCCACCACAATCAAAGTCTCCAAAGGCAGTTCAACGAACGGCTCGGCCGGCATGTCCGCAGCGATGACCGCCTTGATCTCGCGGACACCGCAAGTCATCAGCTCACGCATCTGCTTGCCCAATGGAGTTCCGGCGGCAAGTTTGTTTGCCAAGGTCAGCATGGACAGGGGCATGCGGGCGAAGGCGCCGCCGGTCTCAACTCCCTTGATGAGGATGGCGAGGGCGCGATCATAGTCGCCGGCCGCCGTCGCGCGTTCATAATCCGGTGTCCAATCAGCTTTGACACTGTGGTTAACGGATACGGCGGGGTCGTACACCGCCAGGCGTTCCACCGGAAGGGTCCGGGCCGCGTGCAGCGCCACGGCGCCGCCGAAGCTGTGACCAAACACATCAGTGCTGGACGTGTGCTTCATGACGTCGTGGAGGTCCCGGATATCCGCTTCAAGCGTGTAGTCCTCCGACTGCGGGGACGAATCCCCGCGCCCACGGCGATTGAACGTGTGAACCGGGCGGCCTAGGGCCTCGCTGAGTTTCTGAGCGAAACGCTGGTAGTCAGTGGCAGTCACCATTGAGGCAGGAACGACGACGACGCCGGAGCCTGCTGCTGCCAGTTCACCGCCGGTGGTGAGTACTTCGAGGTGTCCGCCGTCGTGGGTCATGATGATGTCGCGCGTCATAACTCGAGCCTAACCGAGCGACCTGAATGCAGGCAGCATGCCGCCCCTTATGTGTATAACCAGGGAACGGATCAACCCTTGAAGTAGTCCGAGATGTCGGAGACCAATTCATTGACCGCGGCCGGAACAGAGCCGTGAAAGCCTTTGGGCGAGACTTCCAAGGTGCTGCCTGGAACGGCCCGGTTCAGGCGTGCGGCTGCCACTTTGTAGAACTGCGGGCTCTTCTTGCCCACCATGAAGTGCGTGTTGGGAGGAAGGACGGAGAAATCCCGCGGAGTGTCGGACTCATCGAAGGCTGCTTTGAGTTCCCCCACGCCAGTGGGCAGCAAGTCGCGGAAGAGCTTGTTGACTTTGGTTCGTGACACCACGGCCATGAGCCCGACCAGAATGGGTTCCGGTACGCGGGCAAGTGCTGTACCAGCCTCCATGCCCCGCTTCATCTTTGCCATGGCCTGGTTGATGTCACCGGCATTGACGGAGTCCTCGAACCCTTTGATCCACCCGGTGTCCATGCTGCCGTCAATGTTTACGGCGGCGTCGTACACGGCAAGTTTGTCCGGCTGGTGGGGCGTGCCTGCGAAGGCCTGGGCCGCGTTGAGCGCCACGGCGCCGCCCAAACTATGGCCCATGATGTTACGGGCGCCCGTGGCGTCCATGATGGTGCGGACATCGGCGATTTCCGTCGCCATGGAGTAATTGTGGGGTTGCTCGCTTGACTGGCCCCGGCCGCGGCGATCGTACACATCCACGGCCCAGCCTTCGCCCAGTCCCTTGGATAGGGCTATGGAAAAAGGACGGTAGATCAGAGCAGTGAGGAATGCGCCTCCAATGAGCACCACACGGCGCTCCCCGGGCGCTTCTTCCGTGCCGTAGCTGTACAAGGCGAGATTGCCGCCGTCGTGCGTTTTGATGTCCCGTTCCCTCACCGGAACATCCTAGGGGGCGCTGTCGGTTTCGTCCTCCACGGGACTACCGGGACTACCCGACAGGAACCGGGCGATCCGCGACGCGAGCCGTTTCCCGGGCCGGAGCGGACCCTCATGGAACTGAAGCGGCACCACCGCGAAAGTGATTGCCGGCACGGCACCGGCCAGAATCCGGCCGGTTTCTGCGAAATACGACGGACTCCACCCACCGCTGAGCATGAGAGTAGGGGTGGAGAGCTGCATGAAATCGTGAAGGTGGGCGTCTGCGTCCAGTACCGCGCGCATTTCCGTGACGGCGGTGGGTAGGAGGGAGCGCATCTCCAAACCCAGCAGGGTCCGGGCGGAGAGGACACTGAGCGCACGCAGCGCACCCATGGGCAGATAGGAAATCGGCCCCGCCGTTCCCAGTCCTTGCACCAGATGGGCCCAAGCGTGATCTAGCTGGCCGGAGGTTACAGCTTCCTCGAGCTCGGGCCGCCACCGGCTGTTGAGGTTGCCTGAGAGCGACACGGCGGCGTCGTACGTCACCAGCTTGTTGATTCTGGCTTGGCGCGCGGCCTGCAGTGCTACGAATCCGCCATAGCTGTGTGCCACCACATCCGTGGAGCCGGTGCGTTCCATGACGGTTTGAAGGTCCGCGATCTCAGTGCCCACAGAATAGTCGGGCGGCTGCGGTGTGGAATGTCCCCTTCCGCGCCGGTTATAACTGTGCACCGGACGTTCCAGCATGACGCTCAGCGTCCGCGCGAACGGCCAGTACAGGGCGTCGGTCACCAAGGTGCCATGAACAAGTACGACGCCGGCTGGTTCAGCAGGTGCCTTCGAACCCGGAAGGGAAGCACCTGCAGAATCGGCAGGCCGAAAGGTGTGCACCTCAAGCTGCCCGCCGCCGTCGTTCGTTTCAACCGTCCACGTTTCCACAGCCTGAGTCTATGCGTTTCCCCGATCTGGGCCCCCGGAAGTAAAGGCCCGTAATCACCGGTAAACTTAAGGATTGTGACTTCCGCAAACACCCCCGCCCAGAACACCTCCGCAGAGCCCATCGATGCCAGCGAGCAAATGCGCATCCGTATGGAGAAGCGCGCCAAGCTGATGGAGCGCGGCACCGAGGCCTATCCGGTGGGTGTAGAACGGACCCATTCCCTCAGCGAGATCCGCGAGAAGTACGCACACCTGGAAGCCGATGAAACCACGGGAGACACCGTGGGCGTCACCGGCCGCGTCGTCTTCGTCCGCAATACCGGCAAGCTGTGCTTCGCCACGCTCCAGGAGGGCGGGGTGGACGGCAAGGGGGTGCGCCTCCAGGCAATGCTGAGCCTGGCCAATGTTGGTGAGGAAGCGCTCGCTGACTGGAAGGCCCTTGTTGACCTTGGAGACCACGTCTTTATCAAGGGCGAGGTCATCTCTTCCCGCCGCGGCGAGCTGTCTGTCATGGCCGACTCCTGGTCCATGGCATCCAAGGCCTTGCGTCCGCTCCCGGTCCTGCACGCGGAACTGAATGAGGAAACCCGTGTTCGCCAGCGCTACGTTGACCTCATGGTCCGCGACGAAGCCCGCGAAATGGTCTACAAGCGTGCAGCCATCACCCGCTCGGTCCGCGACACCCTTGACCGCCACGGTTACGTGGAGGTGGAGACTCCCATCCTGCAGCTGGTCCACGGCGGAGCTACCGCACGTCCGTTCGAGACGCACATGAACGCTTTCGACCAGAAGATGACCTTGCGCATCGCCACTGAGCTCTTCCTCAAGCGCGCCGTTGTTGGCGGCATTGACCGCGTCTATGACATGGGCCGGGTCTTCCGCAACGAAGGCGTGGACTCCACGCACAGCCCCGAATTCACCACCCTCGAATGCTACGAAGCGTGGGCGGACCAGTTCGTCATGGCCGAGCGCATGAAGGAAATCATCCTGAACGTGGCCGACGTCGTGGGGACGCGCACCATCCAGACGGACGCCGGGGAAATTAACCTCGACGGCGAATGGGCGTGGATTTCGGTGTACCCGGGTATTTCCGAAGCTGTGGGGATTGAAATTACTCCGGACACCACGGTGGATGAACTGCTGGCAATTGCTGCCAAGCACGAGGTCAAGGTGGACCCCAAATGGGACGCCGAGAAGATCGTTGTGGAACTGTTCGGCGAGATCGTGGAACCAACCCTGCTGAACCCCACATTTGTTTACGACTACCCGCCGTCGGCCCAGCCGCTGGCTCGCCCGCACCGTGAAGACGGCCGGCTCATTGAGGCCTGGGACCTGATTATTGGCGGCATGGAGCGGGGAACGGCGTTCTCTGAGCTCATTGATCCCGTGATCCAGCGTGAGCGCCTCACAGAGCAGTCCCGTCGCTCCGCTGCAGGCGACGAGGAAGCCATGCAGCTGGACGAGGACTTCCTGAGGGCCCTTGAATACGGTGCACCACCCATGGGTGGCATCGGGTTGGGTATTGACCGCTTGGTGATGCTGTTTACCGGTGCTGGTATCCGCGAAACCATCCTGTTCCCGTTGTTGAAGCCTGAAGGTCACTGATTATGGAGTACATCGCAGTCCTGGCGCCATCCATTGTGGTGGGATTGATCTTCTGGTTTGCCATGAAGTCGATCTTCAATGCGGACAAATCAGAACGTCAGGCGGAAGCCAAGGCGCAGGCCGAAGCGAATTTGAAAAACTCGGGACCTGCCTCCGAGGGGCCGGCAGCTAAATAGCTCAATTGGGTTCAGCTAACTGAAGAGAATCCAATTACGCTTTGACGTGCATGCTTGCCGTGAACGATAATCATCAAAGGAATCCGGGGAATTTCTGAATATCCAACCCTCCAAATGAGAGGCACCTCATGGCACAGAAAGTAAAAATCATCCTCGTCGATGACCTGGATGAAGGCGCCGCGGACGAAACTGTCCGTTTTGGCCTCGATGGCGTGAGCTACGAGATGGACCTGTCCACTGCCAACGCAGCCTCGCTGCGCAAGGCATTGGAGCCCTACGTCGCAAAGGCTAGGAAGACTTCTTCCGGCCGCGCAACCAGGGGCCGTGCAACAGCCGCACGTAACCAGGATTCCGCGCAAATCCGCCAGTGGGCCCGTGACAACGGCTACACCGTCAACAGCCGCGGTCGTATTCAGGCTGAAATTCAGGAAGCCTACCAAAAGGCCAATTCCTGATTAACCGCTGCAATGCCCCGGCAGTCTCTTGCCGGGGCATTGGCGTTTAAGGCGGAAGTTTGCGGGAGTCCCTCCCAAGCCTTGGAATATCCTGTGAATCCCCAGGAGTAGCAAGGTTCGAATACCGGCATGAATGGGGTTTCAACTAACTCGCGGCCAAGGGCGGCCGGAAATGCTTCCGGCCCGGCGCCACTGTGTGATGCCCGGCAAGGCGACAGGGTGACACCGGCGGCTAGCCGAGGTCAAGGGCTGGAGCCGGATTTATTCCGCAATCACGTCATGTTTCCCCTGTGGCGAACACGCCCCAAAAGTGCTTCTCAGACACGTAGCATCAAAGTACGTCGTAGCTAGGAGTGTGGCGAAATGTTTGAGAGATTTACGGACCGTGCCCGTCGCGTGGTCGTCCTTGCCCAAGAAGAGGCACGGATGCTCAACCACAATTACATCGGTACCGAGCACATCCTCTTGGGTCTTATCCACGAGGGTGAAGGCGTTGCTGCCAAGGCGCTCGAGTCCCTGAGCATTTCGCTCGATGGCGTTCGTGAGCAGGTGCAGGAGATCATCGGTCAGGGCCAGCAAGCCCCGTCCGGTCACATCCCCTTCACGCCGCGCGCCAAGAAGGTGCTCGAGCTTTCCCTCCGCGAAGCACTGCAGCTCGGCCACAATTACATCGGTACTGAGCACATCCTGCTCGGCCTCATTCGCGAAGGCGAAGGTGTGGCCGCCCAGGTGCTGGTGAAGCTTGGGGCAGACCTGAACAGGGTCCGTCAGCAGGTTATCCAGCTGCTCTCCGGCTACCAGGGTAAGGAGACCGCAGGCAGCGGCTCCGGCCAGGGCCAGCCGGAAGGTACTCCTGCCGGCTCGGTGGTGCTTGACCAGTTCGGACGCAACCTGACCCAGGCTGCCCGCGAGAACAAGCTCGATCCCGTGATCGGCCGCGAGCAGGAGATGGAACGCGTCATGCAGGTCCTCTCCCGCCGTACCAAGAACAACCCGGTCCTGATTGGTGAGCCCGGCGTCGGTAAGACTGCCGTCGTCGAAGGCCTCGCACAGGCGATCGTCCGCGGCGATGTCCCGGAGACCATCAAGGACAAGCAGCTGTACACGCTTGACCTCGGTTCCCTGGTTGCCGGTTCCCGCTACCGTGGTGACTTCGAAGAGCGCCTGAAGAAGGTCCTCAAGGAGATCCGCACCCGCGGCGACATCATCCTCTTCATCGACGAGATCCACACCCTCGTTGGTGCAGGTGCTGCCGAGGGCGCCATCGATGCTGCATCCATCCTCAAGCCGATGCTTGCCCGTGGAGAACTCCAGACCATCGGTGCCACCACCCTTGACGAGTACCGCAAGCACATTGAGAAGGACGCTGCGCTTGAGCGTCGTTTCCAGCCCATCCAGGTCAAGGAACCCTCTGTTGCGCACGCGATCGAGATCCTCAAGGGCCTCCGGGACCGTTACGAGGCACACCACCGCGTAACGATCACCGACGGCGCCCTCGCCTCGGCGGCACAGCTGGCCGAACGTTACATCTCGGACCGCTTCCTTCCGGACAAGGCGATCGACCTCATCGATGAAGCCGGCGCACGCCTGCGCATCCGCCGCATGACCGCTCCGCCGGAGCTCAAGGCCATGGACGAGCGCATTGCTGACGTCAAGATGGAGAAGGAATCGGCAATCGACGCCCAGGACTTCGAGGGTGCTGCCTCGCTGCGCGACAAGGAGCAGAAGCTCATTGCCGAACGCGCAGAGAAGGAACGCACGTGGAAGTCCGGCGGCATGGACGACATCTCCGAGGTTGACGAGGACTTGATCGCGGAAGTTCTTGCGAACTCCACGGGCATTCCGGTCTTCAAGCTCACCGAGGAAGAGTCCTCGCGCCTGCTCAAGATGGAAGACGAACTGCACAAGCGCGTTGTGGGCCAGGACGAGGCCATCAAGGCTCTGTCCCAGGCCATCCGCCGCACCCGTGCAGGCCTGAAGGACCCCAAGCGTCCTGGCGGCTCGTTCATCTTCGCCGGCCCCACCGGCGTCGGCAAGACCGAACTTGCCAAGGCACTTGCCGAGTTCCTGTTCGGTGAAGAGGACGCCCTCATCACGCTGGACATGTCCGAGTACTCCGAGAAGCACACGGTTTCGCGTCTCTTCGGTGCACCTCCGGGCTATGTCGGCTACGAAGAAGGCGGCCAGCTGACCGAGAAGGTCCGCCGGCGTCCGTTCTCCGTGGTCCTGTTCGACGAAGTGGAAAAGGCCCACGCGGACCTCTTCAACTCTCTCTTGCAGATTCTGGAAGACGGCCGACTGACCGACTCCCAGGGCCGCGTGGTGGACTTCAAGAACACGGTGATCATCATGACCACCAACCTTGGTACCCGCGATATCTCCAAGAGCGTGGCCACTGGCTTCCAGTCCGGTACGGACACCCAGACCGGCTACAACCGGATGCGGGCCCGCGTGACGGAGGAGCTCAAGCAGCACTTCCGCCCCGAGTTCCTCAACCGTGTTGACGACGTCGTGGTGTTCCCGCAGCTGACGCAGGACGAGATCATCGAGATCGTGGACCTGTTCGTGACCCGCTTGGAGCGTCGCCTCAAGGACAAGGACATGGGCATCGAGCTCACGCCCGCCGCCAAGGTTCTGCTGGCCACGCGTGGTTACGATCCCGCCATGGGCGCCCGGCCTCTGCGCCGGACCATCCAGCGCGAGATCGAGGACCAGCTGTCCGAGAAGATCCTGTTCGGCGAACTCCACTCCGGCGACATTGTTGTGGTGGACGTTGACGGCGAAGGTGACGACGCCAAGTTCACATTCGAAGGCAACGCCAAGCCGCGAATCCCGGAGATCGCTCCGACCGCGTAAGCGCAATAGCAACTAAGCCCCGCCTGCTCCACACAAGGGAGCGGGCGGGGCTTTTGCGTTGGAGCGTGCCGAGTTTTTGTACAGATAATGCCCATAAGGTGGCTTCATAAGGGCGTTATCTGTACAAAAACTCCGAAGAAGGGAGGTGGGACCGCATGCGCGTTCTCATGGTGGCTCCGGGGACTCGGGGAGATGTCGCGCCCATGGCGGGGCTGGGAAACCGTCTACAAAACCTGGGCTATGAGGTGGCCATCGCGTCCAACCCTGCCTACGCCCCTCTTGTTGTCGAGTCCGGCTGCGAGTTCAGGCCGCTCCCCGGAGATCTTGAGGCACTGATCAGGCAACCAGCGCCCGGCGCCAACGCGTCATCCGGAAGTGTGCTCAGCTTCTGGCGGAAGCTCACTGAATACATGGATGACGCCGCCACCGGAACCCTGGCTGCGGCTGAGGCCGGGGCTGACGTGATCTTGGCCAATTCGGTGGCGCCCTATGCGTACGACATCGCAGAAGCCCTGGGCATTCCGGCCATAGGAGCACATTTGCAGCCCACGGAGCCCAGTGCAGCATACCCGCCGGTGCTCATGAATTCTGCCCGAAGCCTTGGCGCTTGGGGAAACAAGATTATTGGTGAGCGCGCAGCTGCGGGCCCGGCTCCCTACGATCGCCCCAGTGCGCGCCTTCGCAAGGAGCTCGGACTGGGCAGGCAGAGCCGCGCAGCCGGTGAGCGCCGTCGTCGCAAAGCGCACGCCACTATTCTTCACGGCATCAGTCCCTCAGTGCTGCCGAGGCCTGCAGATTGGCACGCGGGCCTGGTGATGGCGGGATATTGGTGGCCGGCCGTGAGAGCGGATTGGCAGCCTCCGACGGACCTGGTGGCCTTCCTTGCCGACGGCCCACCGCCCGTTTTTGTTGGTTTTGGAAGTAGTGCCCACATCGACCCCACTTTCATCCTCGAGGCAACCCGCCGTGCCGGAGTGCGGGCTGTTGTACAGGGAGCGGACGGAGCCCTGGGTGACGATGCGATTGGCATTGGGGGCGTTCCGCATGAGTGGCTGTTCCCGCGGATGGCGGCAGTGGTTCATCACGCCGGGGCGGGAACCACTGCGGCCGGCTTTCGTGCGGGAGTGCCTGCCATTGGCGTCCCGGTCTACACGGACCAGCCGCTGTGGGCGGCCCGCGTTGCATCACTCGGAGTGGGTCCCCAGCCGATGCCCTATAAGAAGCTGACTCCGGAGCGCCTTGGTGACGCGATCGCACAAGCTGTCAGCACGCCGTCGTACGCGCACCGCGCCGCGGAAGTGGCGGCGGCCATCGCAGCGGAGGACGGAACCGCGCCCGTGCTCCAAGCCCTGGAAGACCTCCCAAGTAAGTAGCAGCAGAGCGCGTTTTGAGCGTTCAAAACGCGCTCCGCTGCGACTCAGTTGGGTGAATATGTGAAAGTATTGTTTCACTGTGAGTGAACCACTCTGTGATCTGGTGCACAATCCGTGTTGAATCGGACCATGGACTCTGCTGACACTCATGCACGGGCCGAGCAGCCCGAAACCCCGTTCCACGACATTGACCACTACCTCGCCATCCCCCGGGTCGGTGGCCTCACCCTCAGTCCGGACGGCAAGCGACTGGTCACCACCGTGACCACGCTGAACGGCAAAGGAACCGAGTTCGCCACTGCGCTCTGGGAGCTGGACCCCAGCGGCCGGAAACACGCGCGCCGCATCACCCGCAGCTCAAAAGGCGAATCCGGTGCCGTCTTCGCTGCCAACGGCGACCTGTACTTCACCTCGGCCCGTCCCGATCCGGAAAGCCCCGACGCGGACCCCGTGAATGCACTGTGGCTGCTGCCCGCGGACGGGGGAGAGGCCCGCGTGGTCCACTCACGTTCGGGTGGCATTGGCTCGGTCATGGCCGCCCGGGACGCCCATGCCACCTTCGTCAACGCTGAGGTCCTGGCTGGATCCGCGGACGAGGAGAACGACGAGGAACGACGCAAAGCCCGCAAGGACAACAAGGTCTCGGCCATTCTGCACAGCGGCTACCCGGTCCGCTACTGGGATGCCGACCTCGGTCCGGCCGAGCCGCGGATCTTCGCTGTGGAGCAGGGTGAAGAAGAAGCCCCCGGCAAGCCGTCCACCGTGGATGCGTCAACGCCGCTGCGCCTCCGGAACCTGACACCCGGCGTCGGCGGATCGCTGCGCGAAGCCAAGACAGTGGTGAGCCCGGACGGCAAGACCATCTACACCAGCATGACCAAAGCGCTCGCGAAGGCTGACAGCCGCGAGGTGCTTGCCGCCGTCGACGTCGCGACCGGGACCGTCAAGGTCCTGCTGGACCACCCGGGAATGAGCTACTTCCCCGGTCCGGTGAGCCCGGACAACCGGACATTGGTGGTGCAGAGCGAGAGCGACACAACACCCGCGCAGGCTCCCCAAGTGAAACTCCACATGCTCAACGTCGCCGGCGGCGAGACCACCGACTTGGAGCCGCTCGCGCACCAATGGGACCGCTGGGCCAACCCCGTCGCCTGGCTCCCCGACGGCAGCGCCGTGCTGGTAACAGCGGACGACGACGGCGCGTCGCCGGTTTTCCGGATCAGCGTCGCGGATGGAGCAGTCACTCGGGTGACGGAAGACGCCTCCGCCTATTCCGACGTCGTGGTTTCTCCGGACGGAACCACGGCGTATGCGCTCCGAAGCTCGTACGAGTTCCCCGCCGAGGCTGTACGGATTAATCTCTCCACCGGTGAGGTGGTCCGGTTGCAGGCGCCGGCGGAGCGGCCTGTTTTCAAGGGCAAGTTGGAACGTGTGGAAACGACTGCCGAAGATGGCTCCCGTATTCCTGCATACCTGGCGGTCCCTGAGGGCGCGTCCAGGGACAACCCGGCACCGCTCCTGCTGTGGATCCACGGCGGGCCATTGGGTTCGTGGAATGCCTGGACGTGGCGCTGGAACCCGTGGCTGCTTGTAGCCAAGGGCTATGCCGTCCTCCTTCCCGACCCCGCCCTGTCCACCGGCTACGGCCAGGAGTTCATCCAGCGCGGGTGGGGCGAATGGGGAAAGAAGCCCTTCACGGACCTCATGGCCATTACGGACGCCGTGGCTGCCCGCCCGGACGTTGACGAATCGCGGACCGCGGCAATGGGCGGGTCCTTCGGCGGATACATGGCCAACTGGGTTGCCGGGCAAACCGACCGCTTCAAGGCAATCGTCACCCACGCCAGCCTGTGGGCGCTGGACCAATTCGGTCCCACCACCGACGCCGCCCAGTATTGGCTGAAGGAAATGACCGTGGAAATGGCGATGGAAAACTCGCCGCACCGGAACGTGGGCAATATCAACACTCCCATGCTGGTCATCCACGGTGACAAGGATTATCGCGTTCCCATCGGCGAAGGCCTCCGCCTCTGGTACGAGCTACTGTCCTCATCCCAGCTGCCGGCCGATGAGAACGGCCAAAGCCCGCACCGTTTCCTGTACTTCCCCGACGAGAACCACTGGATCCTGCAGCCGCAGCACGCGAAGGTTTGGTACGGAGTGGTTGAGAGCTTCCTGGCCAAGCAGGTGCTGGGCGAGGACGTTCCTTTGCCGGAGGAGCTGGGAGTGTAGATCCGGTGACGCGGGAACCCTCATTGGCCGCCGCTACCGTTTGTCTTGGTGTTATCGGGACAGGATTCTGCGCAGGTCCCCGTTGAAATCGCCGCCGTAGACAAACCGGGCAAGCCATGCGATCGGCCCGATCGCTTGTGCCTGAGCGATGACATGCGAGGGTGTCCCTTGTTGCTCCAGCTGCTTCAGTTGTGCCTTCCATGCCGCTGATACCGAGCCGCTGGCTCCTCGGTCCCAATGTTCAACCGACGTTGCCGCAAGGTGTTCAGCCGCCGACCGTAAGTTTCGCATCGCCTCTTTGCGAGCTGCGGGACTGAGGTCCCGCTGGAGTTCCAGCAATCGTTTGCGGTTCAGGCGCCAAGCGAGGAGGGCCAGGAGTGCAAGTGTCAGCGTCATCTTGATGAGCCACGGTGCGACCTGCCCGGTATCAAATCCTCGATCATCGGCGACGCCCGTGGCAGCCCTGAAGGTCACGAGGCCGACGACGAAAAGTCCCACAATCAGTGTGCACACGGTTCCGTATCGTGCTGCCGGCCTTGCGGGCACCGGGAGGAAGAGTGCAACTGCCAGGAGAACGATTCCGATCACCGCGGCAGGGGAGGCTACCGAAGCTGCCTGCTCCGCGGCGATATAGGTGCTCTTGCGATCTGAAGGACCGAACATCACGGCTGCTGTCAGTGCGGCCGACAAGCCGGCGCTGAGGAGGAAGCCCCACAATGCCTGCCACAGGATTCGCTTTCGTCCCCTCGTAATGTCGGGGGCTTTTGCTAATGCACCACGACGCTCGTGCAGCCTATGCAACTCGCGGTACAGCCGCTGCCGAACCCTGTCATTTACGGCAATGGCCTTCGCTGCCGCTTCCGAGACGGCGACAACATCGCTGAGGGTGCCCTCCAGAGTGAGAACGGCCTTCTTCATCTCAATACCTTTCCAGTTGGGTGGCACCACTTGAGACTAGTTCCTCCCTGGCGTCCTGTCCGACGACCGGACTCCGGATCATCCGTTCGCGAACCATGTGGTGCTGTGTGCGCGGCCGGGACCTGTTTGCCTCGTTAGGATGGGGGAGTGAATTCGACCTTCAGCCTCCGCCCTGCCCGCACCAGCGACGTGGCGGCGATCAAGAGGCTTGTGGCCCCCTTGGCCGAGGAGCGGATCCTCATGGCCAAGGAGACTGTGGCGTACTACGAGAGCCTCCAGGAATTTCGGATTGCTGAATCCGACGATGGCGAAGTGATCGGCTGCGGGGCCCTGCACGTCATGTGGGAAGACTTGGCGGAAATCCGCACCCTTGCCGCAGCCGACTCCTGGCGCGGGCGCGGAGTGGGTCACGTCCTTGTGGAGAACCTTCTGGAAGAGGCGCGAGCCCTGGGCGTGAGCCGCGTGTTCTGCCTGACGTTCGAGGTGGACTTCTTCAAGCGTCACGGATTCGAAGTCATGGCTGACCAGTCCGTGGTTGATCCGCAGGTGTACTCGGAGCTGCTGCGCTCGCATGACGAAGGCGTTGCCGAGTTCCTTGACCTTGCCCGCGTAAAGCCCAACACCCTGGGCAACACGCGCATGATCAAGCAGCTCTAACACCCGCCGCAGCACTCTTGCGGTTTAATTTCCGCCACCAAGGCCAAGTGGCTCAGGCCTGCCCGATTATGCGTGATTTATTTTCCCTTCTCTTATATCCACTTGATGGATAAACTGATGGTGGCTTGCTGGGGAAGCTTCCACCACATCGGTCAATTGAGAGAAGATCATGCAGTCCCACGCGTCCTTTTCAGATGTTTCAGAACTCCAACTCAGCGTGCACGGCCCCGTGTTCACGCCTGCCGATCCGGGGTTCGCTCCCGAAGTAGCGGCTTTCAACCTCTCTACACAGCACCAACCTGATCTTGCCTTCGGCGCCCTCGATGCTGAGGACGTTTCCGCGGCTGTTCGCTGGGCGGCTGAGCGCGGTATGCCCGTCTCCGTCCAGTCCACCGGTCACGGCGCCACCAATGCCATTGAGGGCGGCCTGCTCATCAGCACCCGCCGGATGCTGGAGCTGAGCATTGACCCCATCGAGAAAACTGCCCGCGTTGGTGCGGGCGTCCGTTGGAAGGCCGTGGTGGATCTTGCCGCGACCTTCGGTTTGATGGGCCTCTGCGGTTCCACTACCGACGTTGGGGTGGTGGGCTACACCCTGGGCGGCGGCCTGCCCATCCTGGGCCGCAAATATGGTTTCGCCTCAGATCACGTCATTGCCTTTGAACTCGTGACCGCCGACGGCACGCAGCGCCGGGTGACCAAAGACGAGAACCCGGAGTTGTTCTACCTTCTCCGTGGCGGCAAAGGAAACCTTGGCATCGTCACGGCCATGGAATTCCATCTCTTCCCGGCGGACGATCTTTACGCCGGCGGGTTGTACTTCGACGGCGGATATGCGCCTGAGGTCCTGCGGGCATTCCGGGAGTGGGTGCCTTCGCTGCCGGTGGAGGCATCAGCGTCCATGGCGTTCCTGCGCCTCCCGGAGATGGAAATGATTCCGGAGCCACTGCGTGGAAAGTTCGTCATCCATCTCCGCTACGCCTATCAAGGTGATCCGGCAACCGCCTCGGAAGTCCTGGAGCCAATGCGCACTTGCGCACCCTTTATGATGGACGCCACCGGGCCTTTGAGCCCCACCCAATTCGACACCATTCACCAGGACCCGGACCAGCCGGTGCCTGTGCGGGAGCATGGCTTCCTGCTGGATCGTCTGGACGAACAAACCGAAGATGCCCTGTTGCGGCACTTTGGTCCCGGGGTGGACAGTCCTGTGTTGTTGGCGGAACTGCGGCTTCTGGGCGGCGCCCTGGCAAAGAGTGCGGACGGAGAAGACATTGTGGGTGGCCGTGACGCAGCGTTCAGCTTCTTTATGGGAGCCATTGCTGTCCCGCCGGTCCTGGACATCCTGCCAACAGTCTTTAGCTCGGTTCATGAAGACCTTCGTCCGGCTGCCAATGCGGGGACGTTCGTGAATCTGCACGGCCACTTTGTGGATGCTGAGGACAGGGAAAGGCCGTGGCTGCCCGGTGCACGCGAACGGCTCAGGAAGGCGAAAGCGGAGCTGGATCCGAAGAATATGTTCAGCTTCGGTCACGTTGTAGGGCTTCCGATCATCGATCAGACGGTGCTGCTGCAGGACGTTGTCTCTACCGGCGGCGACGCCGTCCTGAATAGCTAAGGGGGATGCGAACAATGGACCCCAGGGTCACGTTCCCCGATTTCTCCGCATTCCAGATCGATATGCCTTACGGATCATGGCCCCACGAAACCTCTTGGCAGGACGCGGGCCACTCGAACCCTGATCTGTACTCCGCCTTCTGGCCCGAGTATCAGGCCGGAAGTAAACCCGAGGCGGTGACAACCCAAGCGGCCGAGGATTAGCGGACCGAAAAGCAGCATCACCGGAAGGGACAGTCATTGGGGGCTGTCCCTTCCGGTCATTAAGAGGGTGATCCTAGCGCTATTTATGCACAACCGGCGCTTCAGGCCTACCGTGCCAACAGCCCCCGGTAGTAGGGTCAGAGCACCAGCCACAGCACGCCCAGGAGCATCACATGAAAAAGCTCATTAATGATCCACGCGCCGTGGTGGACGAGTCCGTTGAAGGTTTCGGCATGGCCCATGCCGACATCGTGGACGTCCATCCCGACCCCAAATACGTCGTCCGGAAAGGCGCTCCCGTAGCGGGCAAAGTAGCCCTGGTCTCCGGTGGCGGCAGTGGTCACGAGCCCCTGCACGCGGGCTTCGTAGGCCTCGGCATGTTGGACGCCGCGGTCCCCGGCGCAGTTTTCACCTCGCCCACACCGGACCAAATCATCCCGGCAACCGTCGCCGTAGACTCAGGCGCCGGCGTCGTCCATATTGTGAAGAACTACACCGGCGATGTCCTGAATTTCGAAACGGCCGCCGAAATGGCGCAGGCTGAAGGCGTGCGTGTCCGTTCAGTGTTGGTCAACGACGACGTCGCGGTGGAAGACTCGCTGTACACGGCTGGCAGGCGCGGGGTTGGTGGAACGGTCCTGGTGGAGAAAATCGCCGGCGCATCCGCCCAGCGAGGCGACGACCTTGACGCTGTCACCGCCATCGCTGAGCGCGTAGTGGCCAATGTGCGGACCATGGGTGTTGCCCTGTCCGGCTGCACGGTTCCGCACGCCGGTACGCCGAGTTTTGAACTCGCGGAGAATGAGATTGAGATCGGCATCGGCATTCATGGCGAACCTGGACGGCACAAGATTGCGATGGAAAGTGCTGACGCCATCACGGACCGCCTCCTGGAGCCTGTGCTGGAGGACCTGGCCCTCGCGTCAGGCGAGAAGGTACTGCTCTTCGTCAATGGTATGGGCGGCACCCCGCAGAGCGAGTTGTACATCGTGTACCGACGCGCTGCCCAAGTTCTGGCCGAGCGCGGCGCCACCGTGGAGCGCTCGCTGGTGGGGAACTACGTGACCTCCCTGGAGATGCAAGGGTGCTCAGTGTCCGTGCTGCGCCTCGATGACGAGCTGACCAGGCTGTGGGACGCGCCCGTCCACACTGCAGCCCTGCGGTGGGGAGCCTGAGCATGGGTTTGGACGTTCAGTGGGCGCTGGAATGGTTGAAACTCTCCGCTAAAGCCATGGACGAACATCGGGTTGAGCTCATTGAGCTGGACCGGGCGATCGGCGACTCTGATCACGGCGAGAACATGGACCGGGGATTCCAAGCTGTGCTACAGAAGCTCGACGAGACCCCGCCCGATACTCCTGGAGCGGCGTTGAAGGCTGCAGCGATGGCGCTCATGTCCAAGGTGGGCGGAGCTGCCGGACCGCTTTACGGCACGGCGTATCTGCGGGCAGCAACCTCCCTGGGGGACGCGAACGACATTGAAGCGGAGGCGTTAGCCGCTGCCCTCGTGGCCGCCCGTGATGGCGTGGTGGCCCGGGGCAAAGCCGAGCTCGGCGACAAGACAATGATCGACGCCTGGACGCCGGCGGTTGAAGCTGCCCAAAAGGCGGCCGCGAGCGGTGCAGGCGTGCTGGCGGTTCTGGAAGCGGCTGCGGACGCTGCCGAAACCGGGGCCGTGGCCACCGATCCTTTGGTGGCACGCAAGGGGCGGGCCAGCTACCTGGGGGAGCGCAGTGCAGGCCATCGCGACCCCGGCGCCGCTTCCACCGCGCTGCTCCTCCGCGCGGCCGCAGCAGCTGCCGCCGGTTCCACTGGCGATACAGGAATCGACGCCGTATGACCGTGGGGATTGTGGTGGTGTCGCACAGCAGCAAGATTGCTGAGGGTGCGGTGGAACTCGCCGCGCAGATGGCACCCGACGTCGAACTCGCCGCCGCCGGGGGAACTGACGACGATCGAATCGGAACCAGCCTGGAGAAGGTGCTGGCCGCCGTCGAGCAGTCCCTGGTTGATTCCGGGGGTGACGGCGTGGTGGTGCTGACCGATCTTGGTTCTGCTGTGATGACAGCCGAGTCAGCGGTGGAGTTCGCCAGCGATCCCGATGCTGTCCTCCTCGCCGATGCGCCGCTGATTGAGGGGCTCGTTGCTGCGGCCGTCGCCGCTCAGGGAGGTGCCGGCGTCGAGGATGTCCGCAAAGCAGCCGAAGCTGTGGCGTTCGGCAACACGCCCGCAGGTGATGCGGGCCCGGAGGCCCCTGATGTCAAGGATGAGCCGGATGCAAGCGGTGAATTCGAGCTCATCAATCCCTTGGGAATGCATGCCAGGCCGGCGGCTAAAATCGCCGGCGGGCTGTCCGGGCTGGATGTGGAGGTGACGGTCAACGGCGTTGATGGCATGTCCATCATGGCGCTCATGGCATTGGCCGCCGGCAAGGGTTCCACCCTGCGCGTTGAAGCGAGCGGCAAGGACGCTTCGAAGGCCGTGGAGTACGTGGGGCGACTTGTGGAGGAAGGGTTTGGAGAACTCTAGGTTCTGACAATTTTCTCCGAAATATTGCTAAGTACACTGATTAGTGATGTTGTAGAGGTACAGGTTCACTACAAGGAAGAGGTACGAAACATGGGTGCTGACGACAAGATGGAGAACGCTGGCGAGAAGCTGGGCGGCAAGGCTAAGGAAGCTGCCGGAAAGCTGACGGACAACGAGCGTCTGGAAGCCGAAGGCAAGGGCGACCAGACGAAAGCCGACCTCAAAGGTGCCGGCGAGAAGCTGAAAGATGCCTTCAAGAAGGATTAAGAATCCAGGCAGGGCCGCTGCAATTGCAGCGGCCCTGCCTTGTTTCTGAGGCGGTTGTTGTGTGAGACGCCATTCCCGCGGCGCCCTATCTTATGGAGGATCTTGGTGAACATACTGGTAAAAGTGTTTGGCCTGGCAATTGGCCTTGGAGCTGGCACGCTCGCAAACAAAACGCTGGAAGGCCTCTGGGAGAAGAAGACCGGCAAACCTGCCCCCAAAGACAGCACGGACCTCAACGATTCACTACCGGGCGTGCTTGTGTTCGCCGTTGTTTCCGCAGGCGTGGGCGCAATAGTTCACGTTCTCACCCAGCGCGGCACCAAGAGCGCCATTGCCCGCATGAAGAAAACTGCTGACGAGGTTTAACACATGGCTATAGCTAAATACCCGAGTGTGGTTATCGATTGTCCTGATGCCGGCGCCTTGGCCGCCTTTTATGGCGAGCTCTTCGGCTGGGAAGTGGAGGACAAAGGTGACTGGTTTGATATCCGACCCAGCGATGGCAGCAACTGCATCTCCTTCCAACAAGTGGAGGTGTACCAGGCGCCCAAATGGCCCGGCCAGACCATCCCGCAGCAAATGCACCTGGACATGATCGTGGAGGACTTGGACAAGGGCGAGGAAGTTGCCCTTTCCCTAGGCGCCAGCAAATCCGACCACCAGCCAGGCGAAACGTTCAGGGTACTCCTTGATCCGGCCGGGCACCCTTTCTGCCTCTGCCTCACATATGGCATTCACGAAAGCCGGGCCTCCAAGGCTCAGCCCTGCTGCGCGGCCCATTCATCAACGCGGCGGTTGCTCTCCTCCTCGGAGATGTCCTCAACCCGCGTCATGATGGACCAGCGCACGCCGAACGGATCGCGGATGCTCGCGTAACGGTCACCTGAGACGAACGTGGACAGCGGCTCGCGGATAGTTGCCCCAGCATGTTCGGCCTTCTTGACCAGTCCGTCCGCGTCCTGGCAATACAGGCCGAGGGAGTAGCAATCGTCCTCGCCGCTTGGCGCCGGCACCAGATGGTATTCCGGGTTGGGCTCGCCGAGTTGAAGGTGGCCGTTGCCGAAGTCGAGTTCGGCGTGGACAACCACCCCTCCCATCTCGGTCTCGCCCACAACCCTGGCCCCGAACACATCACGGTAGAACGCAATGGCTTCCTTGGCGTTGGGCACCGAGAGGAACGGCGTCAGGCTTGTCAGGCCGATCGGGATGCCATGTGTGGTGTGCTCGCCGTGGGCTGCTGTGATGGACTCTGTGCTTGTAGTATCTGTCATGGTTATGACGCTACGGGCACCTTGCCCTGTTGCGCTTGGAGATTTGCGACAGCTTTGATCCTCAGTGGAGAGGCTCCAATGGAGGGTTCGTTCAAGGGCATCCTGTATCCGGCGCGACTGCCCACCTTCCATCGCATCCCGGCTCCGGCTTCTGTGTCCCATTTGGTGCAGTGGTTCTGGATTCCGGAGTGGGACATCGAACCCGGCCGGTCATCACGGCAACATGTGATCGCCTACCCCACATCCAACCTGGTGGTGCAAGGCGATGCGGTGGAGTTCTCCGGGCCAACCACCCGCGCCGCCTACCGCGACCTGACAGGCCAGGGCTGGGCCGTGGGCGCACTACTCCGGCCCGCAGCAGTGCCGCTTTTCACCGACAACCCCGCCGCTCTCCGCGATCAGGAAGTGGTGCTGGACTTCGCCCACCTTCAGAAGGCAGTGTCGGCAGCCATGACGGCCACTTCAGGTGGCAACACGCACGACGGCGGCGCTCGCCGAGAGCGGGCAGTGGAAGCCTTTGTTGCGTGGCTGGTTTCGCGGGAGTGCGTTGCTGACGAAGAAGCCCTGCTCGCGAACCGGATGATGGATGTGATCGCATCCGAGCCCGATGTGTTCTTGATTGAGGATGTGGCGTCCCGTCTTGCCGTATCACCCAGAACCCTGCAAAGAATCGCTGCAAAGTACGTCGGGTTGAGCCCTTCCGCCCTCATACGGCGCCGCAGATTGCAGGATGCCGCAGAGCGTGCCCGGTCCAACCCAACAGCGGACCTTGCGGCGATCGCCGTCGAACTTGGCTACGCAGATCATGCGCACCTAACGAACGACTTCCGTAAGTACCTGGGGTTCACGCCAAGTGGTTACCGGAAGGCTGTTGGGGGACCACCGGGCTAGTCTTCGCCCGATCCCGGCTCGCTCATGGTGACTAGGAGCCGGTTCACGTGGCAGCTACAGGCGCTGCACACGTTGCGGTAAGGACGAAGACGACTCCGGCGGTTCGAGGCTCATCATCGACGCAGGTGCATAGCCAGCACTACCGCTGCCGCAAACCTGCTCCGTCCAGCGCCAGGCCAGCCGAAATGACCCGCCCACACTGTTCACCGTAAGGGTACTCACCTCGGGGAGCGAAGGTTAGGGTACGCGTCGGCAACGCGACACCTGCCGGGGAAGAGCCAGTCACGGTTGCCTCAAGAGGACTTTCGGACAGCGCTGGGAGCTCTATGAACGCCTGAAGCGTCCCGTCAGGCGAGGATGTCGCGGAGCACACGCCATCCGGGGTGCAGCCTTGATCTACGGAGGTGGCCCCGGGGTTCAGCATCAGTTCCTTTTCAGTGCAGATGCCATCCTGGCATGCCTTCAATCGAAGCGAAGCGACGTCCGGGGCATAGTCCGCCGCCACGGTCAGGGATACGCCGGCCACGTGTCCGATCGCCGGGCAGCCCACCGGTTCGGCCAAGCAACCGGGAAGCAATGCTGCGGTCCCGGCAAGGGTCAACGCCAATCCAATTCTGCCCATGCTTCAGGGTAGGACTGCACTCAGTGGGTGTCGCGGGAATGCCGCCGCAGCAGCGCAAAAGGCGCCTGCATTGTTATGGATCCTGGAAGCCTGTTGCCCAACCGATACCGCACCCGGCCAAAGCTACGCCGGAAGCCGCAAACCGCCGTCGTGCATTTCAGCCAGACCGTCCAATAACAGGCCCTCAAGGGCGCGCTCGAGTTGTTCGGGCGCGGAGTTCAGCCGGTGCAGTGCGGCGAGCGGGATTCCGACACCGGACGGCGCGAACCCGAGATCCGCCGGTGCTTGCTGGAACATTTCGCGGGGCACCGGGGTGGCCGCCTCGCGGAGGACGGCCATCACGGCACCGCGCACCTGGCGGTCCGTGCCGTGCCAGGACTGACCCTTGGGGATGTACGACGGCGGCGGCTCACCGGCGGCGAGCCAGGCGCAACTGGAACGGACCGGGCATTCACCGCATTTGGGACTGCGGGCGGTGCACACCATGGCGCCGAGTTCCATGACCGAAGCGTTCCAGCGCACGGACAACTCCTGGTCCTCGGGCATGAGGGCCTCGGCCAGCCGCATCTCCGCGGCGGTCAAGGCCGGCGCCGGGAGCGCGCTGCCGGAGATGAGCCGCGCGTGGACGCGCCGGATGTTGGTGTCCACCACTGTTTCGCGCCGGCCGAACGCAAAAGCCGCGACGGCGGCCGCCGTGTAGTTGCCGACCCCCGGCAATTCCAGGAGCTCGTCAAAAGCGTCAGGAACCTTGCCGCCGTGCTGATCACGGATTGCGACGGCGGCCGCGTGCAGCCGCAGTGCCCGGCGTGGATAGCCGAGCCGTCCCCAATGGCGGACGGCTGCGCCCGAGGGTTCGTCGGCAAGGTGGGCGGGTGTGGGCCAGCGTTCCATCCAGTCGAGCCATACCGGCAGCACGCGGACAACGGGTGTTTGCTGAAGCATCACTTCGCTAACCAGAATGCCCCACGCGCTGCAATCCGGCTCGCGCCATGGGAGGTCGCGGGCCGTCTCAGCGAACCACTGATCAAGGGCTTGGTGGAGGCCTGCCAGCTGGCCTGAATCGGGAAGTGTCATGCTGCCATCCACTGTAGTGGAATCCGGAGGCATGGCCGTCCGGGAGTGCCCATGGCCGACGTCACACAGGCCGGCATGAGGCTCTTTCGGCGTGGAGGTTAGGTCCCAATGCGGCTGCGAGCCTAGCCTAGAACCATGGCCAACAAGGGTAAGCAGACGCCGACCGCGCGCACATCAGCGGCGGCGAAGGGCGCTTCCCCCAGCGCAAAGCGACGGCCGAGCCCTGCCGTGTACCGGCGTCGTCGGCAAGTGTTTTTCGGCGCCCTGCTGCTGGTTATCGTAGTGGTGATCGGCGGCGTCGTGGCCCTCACCGGCGCGCTTTCCGGGAATCCGGAGCCGCAGGCCGTCAGCACGTCCCAGGCATCAACGGCGCCGACGCCGGGAAGTACACCGACGGGCACAGCGGCGGCATCGCCGTCGCCCACACCCGTATGCGACTTGAACTTGATGACTGTCGCCGCCAAGACCGATAAGCCCGCTTACGGTCCGGAGGAAAAGCCGCTGCTGACCATGACCATCACCAATGGCGGCACGGCCCCGTGCGAGGTCAACGTGGGCACCTCCCAAATGGAGTACCTGCTGATGAGCGGCTCGGACCGGATCTTCTCCTCCAAGGACTGCCAGACGGGCGGCGAGGATCTCATCAAGACCATCCAGCCCGGCAAGAGCGAGACGGCGAACTTCCCGTGGCAGCGGAACCGGACGCTGGAAGGCTGTGCCAGCATCGCGGCCACGCCGGGCGCGGGCGGCGCCTACTACACGTTCGAAGCCCGCCTGGGGAACAAGGCGAGCCCCAAGGTCGCCTTCCAGCTGAACTAGTTCTCGTCCGAAACAGGGCCCGACGGCGGCCGTCGCCTTTAGAGGAACCGGTCCAGCAGGCTCGCTTCGGCCATGCGGCTCAATCCTTCGCGGACTGTGCGGGCTCGCTGATCGCCGATTCCGTCCACGGTCATGAGGTCGTCAATAGTGGCAGCCATGAGGTTCTGGAGTCCGCCGAAGTAGTCCACCAAACGGTCGGCCACTGCCTTGGGAACGGACTTGAGGCCGGACAGGAGGCGGTACCCGCGCGGCTGAACCACGGCGTCCAGCTGCTCTACTCCGCCGGCGAAGCCAATGATGTGGGCAATGCGGCTGAGGTCGATCAATTCTGTGGGGCCAAGGTTGAGGAGTGCCTGGACGGCTTCCTCGATCTGCTCAGGAGTGGCGTCGGGATCGGAGTAGTCGCGGATGATGACTTCGCTCCCCGGGCCGCGGCCTACGGTGAGTTCTTCCACCTGGAGGGAGAGCAGTCGGCCGTCTTCACCGAGTTCCAGCACGTACTGGGCGATTTCCTCGGAGATACGGCGGACCATTTCCTGGCGCTGCAGGGTGACCGCAACGTCCCTGACCGTGACCAGTGCTTCGATCTCCAGGGCCGAAAGTGAGCTGGTGACCTGGTCCAGTCTGGCGCTGTACCGCTCTAAGGTTGCCAGGGCCTGGTTTGCGCGGGCGAGGACCTTTTCGGAGCCTTCCAGGACGTGGCGCAAACCGTTCACGTAGAGGGCGATGATTTGCATGGATTGGCTGACGGAAATAACGGGAACGCCGGTCTGGATGGCTACACGTTCCGCGGTGCGGTGCCTGGTGCCTGATTCCTGGGTTTCGATGCTGGAATCGGGAACCAACTGCACGGCGGCCCGGACAATGTTGCTGGCATCCTTGTCACAGATGATGGCGCCGTCCATCTTGGCCAGTTCGCGCAGACGTGTTGGGGAGAAATCGATGCCGATGTCGAATCCGCCGGAACAGATGGAGTCGATGGTGCGGTCGTAGCCCAGCACGATCAACGCACCAGTGCGTCCACGAAGAATGCGTTCAAGGCCGTCACGCAGCGGAGTTCCGGGTGCGACTCTGGCAAGGGTCGCCTTGAGCGACTCTTCCGGGCTCCGGGCCATAGGGTTTCCCTTCGAAGGTGCAAGCCATGGCTCACAGACAAGCTGAATCCGGCGTCAGCGAGCACTACCAAAAATGCCCACATGACGACAAGCACAATGATAGGGCTTCCGGACACCGTTAACCGCACCAGCAAGCCCCAAAGTGGGTCATTTCGTGATGTTCGGTGTTGCCTCGAAAGCGGTTTGGCGGCCGATTGATGAAACCCTATTTCCGTCAACCGGCCGCCCACCGCGCTAGCGCTGGCCGCGGCCAAGGCCTGTCAGCAAGGCGCTGCCCGCCTCCCGCCACAGTCCTTGGTTGCCCGGCAAGGAGGTACTTTCTTCCAGATATTTAATCCAATCGCCGTATTCGCTGATGTCCCGCGCGCTTGCCGCAGCTACGGCATCGCATGCGAATCCCACTGCCGTGCTCCTATCGTCCAAGGTGATGGACCCCAGCAGCATGGGTTCGGGCAAGTCAGCGAGGAAAGACCCCAGGGCGGACTCGGAAAGCACCCACCGTTCTGCCACCAGCCCGGTTCCCTGTTCAGATCGAACTACGCCCGGCTTAGGGGGCGTGGTTTCCAGCGCCACCATGCGGTACCTCGCCGCAGTGGCTACCAGGCCATCCCAAAAGGCTCCACGCCGCTCAAGTTCCGCTGCCAACGGCTGGCCCTTCCGGTGGGCGCCCACCACCACAAGAGGTACGACGACGGCGCCCGCGGCAACCGGCCAGGGAACCTTTGGCGCGGCGTCGCTGGCAGCGGCAGCTCCGGCGGCGAACAGTTCGGGGTGCTCGGGGGTCAGCTCGATCCGCCGTGCAATATCCGCCGCCACGCCGTCCTCGAAAGTTCGGGCCACCACAGTGAGGCCGAACTGGGAGATGCCGTCTATGTCACGAACAGTCCCGGCCGGCACTGCCACAGCGCTGAGGTCGAAGAGGTTGCAGAAATTGGTATACGTACCCATCCGGGAATTGACCCCCACGGGATCGGCCGCGACCTCTGCCAGCGTCGGATGGAAAGGTGCGGTTGGCACGATCAGGGCATCGAAGCCCTCCAGTCGCAGCATGGCCTCACGGCGGAGCCGCTCCAGGGCCCCGGTGTCAGTCACGTACTTGTGCGCAGGGACCGTGCCCGCGGCTGTGATGATCCCGGCCACAGTGGGGTCGAGCGTGGCGGAAACCCCTCCGTCCTGCACCGTGTCAACAAAGCTGCCGACGGCGGCATAGCGTTCGGCCACCAATCCGCCGTCGTACAGCAGCCGTGCAGCCTCAAGGAAGACGTCCAGCTCGATGGCTTCGGCCACCACGCCCGTGGAGCGCAGCCGTTCGATCTGTGCCTTGAACTCGAGCGCCCACGCGTCCGGGAGGGCCGGCAGGGCAGCGGGGTAGGCCACCCGCGGTGTGGCTGGCGCAGCGAGCTTGACGTCCGCGGGCCAGCTGCGCCCCTCACCGGCCATGATGCCCATGGCGAGCTCGGCCGTGGCGAGGTCGCGCGCGAAAATCGTGGCGGTGTCCCAGGAACGGCACGCCGGAACTACGCCGTCGGTGGACACCACGCCTAGGGTTGGTTTGATCCCCACAATTCCTTGCAGCGCCGCGGGAATCCGGCCCGAACCCGCCGTGTCCGTCCCGATGGCGATGTCCACCAGGCCCAAGGCCACTGCCACGGCAGAACCCGAACTCGAACCGCCGGAAATTCGGTCAGGACGCCGCGAATCGCGCACAGCTCCATACGGGCTGCGGGTACCCACCAGTCCCGTGGCGAACTGGTCCAGGTTGGTAGCTCCCAGCACCAACGCCCCCGCAGCGCGGAGCCTCGCAACCGGCACCGCATCCCGGGCGGGCACCTCGCCAAAACCGGGGCACGCCGCCGTCGTCATCACACCGGCAACGTCCACGTTGTTCTTCACGGCGAGCAGGAGACCCGCAAGCGGCAGGTCCTCCCCGGCGGCAGTCGCGGCGTCGATCCGTGCCGCCTCTGCGAGCAGTTCATCCCGCCCGCGGAGGTGGATCCAGATTTCAGGGCGGTCGACGGCGTCAATCGCCTCAAGCGCGGCAAGGACGCGTTCCGCAGTGGTGACTTTGGGGCTGATCATAGTGCGCTTCCTTCCAGCACAAGTGCCGGTTCCCGGACATCCACAGGCTCAAGCACCACCAAAGCCTCGCCTGCTACCACCTGCGCGCCGGCCGTGGGCAGGACTCGTTGAACCACACCATCCACCGGAGCCTGGATGACCGTCTCCATCTTCATGGCCTCCAGGGAGACCAACGACTGGCCGGCTACCACCACGTCGCCAGGTTCCACGTCCACTTTCCACACGCTCGCGGCGAACGGGGACGTGACCAAGGTGCCGCCGTCGGGAACCACCACGTCGTCCGCCGGCGGGGCCAAAGAAACAGCCTGCTCTGCGCGATCGAACTCGCCGGCTTCCTCCCACGCCTGACGTTCAACGGCAAACGCGGCCGACTGTGTTTCACGGAACTCCGCTATGGAGACGCTGTTGCGTTCCAGGAATTCCTCGTGCTCGGCCAGCGAGAAGGTGCCGTCCTCAATCTCCACTCCCCGGCCCCTGCCAGCCGCCATGTCCGCCCGCAGATCCAGGAGTTCCTCAGGGCTGACGGGGTACCAGGAAATACGGTCGAAGAACCGGAGCAGCCACGGGGAGCCCGGCTCAAAGGGTGCGGCGTCCGCGTAGCGTGACCAGACTTGCGTGGTCCGTCCAACAAACTGGTAACCGCCAGGACCTTCCATGCCGTAAATGCACATGTAGGCACCGCCAATGCCCACGGCGTTCTCCGGGGTCCACGTGCGGGCGGGGTTGTACTTGGTGGTGACCAGCCGGTGCCGCGGATCCAAGGGCGTTGCCACCGGAGCTCCGAGGTATACGTCGCCCAGTCCCAACACGAGGTACTCGGCGTTGAAGACTGTATCGAAGACGTCATTCACGGAGTCCAAGCCGTTGATGCGGCGGATGAACTCGATGTTCCACGGGCACCACGGGGCGTCATCGCGGACACCTGCCATGTAACGCTCGATTGCTTCACGGGTAGCGGGATCGTCCCACGACAACGGGAGGCGGACGCTGCGGCTAGGTACCACCAACTCCGAACTGGCAGGGAGCGAAGCGTCCACCTCGCGCACCAGGCCCAGCAGTTTGGACGTGGGCAGGAGGGACGGATCGGCCTTGATCTGCAAGGAACGGATGCCCGGAGTCAGATCCACGATGCCAGGAACACCAAGGCGTTCGATTTCCTGGTGCAGGGCGTGGACGCGGGCGCGGAGGCCCAGGTCCAGCACCATATCCCCGTACTCCACCAGAAGGTTGTCATCACCCGAACGGCGGAAGGTGACCGCAGGCCGGCCCTCGCCTTCGGGCACCCGGCCCAGCACGCCGTCGTCGCCGTCTCCGCGCAGCACCCCGGCTGCGCTGCTGCTGAAGTCCGTTCCGCCCGGGAGTATCAGCCGCCGTGCAGCGCCGAGTTCCTTGACGGACGGTGCATCAACCGATCGGATCGGCGCGAAACGGACCTTGTCGCCGGGCCGCATCTGCCCCAACTTCCAGCGCTCGCCGGTCACCACGGTGACGGGGCAGACAAAACCGCCAAGGCTGGGACCATCCGGGCCCAGCAGGATGGGGGTGTCGCCGGTGAAGTCCAGGGCGCCTACCGAGTAGGCGGTGTCGTGAATATTGGAGGGGTGCAGTCCGGCCTCGCCGCCATCATTGCGCGCCCAGCGCGGTTTGGGCCCGATCAGGCGGACGCCGGTGCGGGCGGAGTTGAAGTGAACCTCATATTCGGCGGAAAAGAGCTCCTCTATGTCTTCGCGTTGGAAGAATTCGGGTGCGCCATGCGGCCCTTCCACCACTTTCAGCTCCCATTCCGAGGTGAGTGCCGGGCGGCTCTCGGCCGGGACCGCGCCGGGGACCGTTTCAGGCAGGTGACCGGTGACCGTTCGGAGCACATCGCTGGCCCGCAGCACACGGCCGCCGTGGCCGCCGAACTGGCCCAAGGTGAAGGTGGACGCGCTGCCAAGGTACTGGGGAACATCCAGCCCGCCTTCAAACAGGATGTAACCCCGCAGCCCGGAACCGTCAGCCGAGCCGACATCCAGCAGGCCGTTCCCGGGGACGGTGATGGGCTCCCACGTGTTAGCCGCGACGCCGTTGACGGTGACGGCGACGTCAGCGCCGGTGACGCACACCGTGGTGGCGTGGGTGAACCGGAGCGCAGGCCCGGCCATGGTGAACTCCAACCCGGGCGCGCCCTCGGGGTTACCCAGGGCGGTGTTGCCCAGCCGGAACGACAAGTCATCCATGGGACCACTGGGCGGCACGCCGATCTGCCACAGTCCGGTCCTGCCCGGCCAGTCCTGCACGCTGGTCTGGAGGCCCGGCCGCTCAACGGTGATCCGCGGTTCCGGATCGCCTACGGTGTCCAGGGTTCCGGTGGAATGCCCTGCCGAGCGGACCACGTCCATTCCGGCCACGGCACGCAGCATGCCCAGGTTCGTCTCAATGCCATCAATGCGGGTCTCTGCCAGCGCAGTGGCCAGGGCGTCGAAGGCGGCGTCGCGGGTGGTACCGGACGTGATGACCTTGCCCAGCAGGGGATCGTAGCTGGTGGAGACTTCGCTGCCGGTTTCCACCCAGGCGTCAATGCGTACGACGTCGGAGGCCGGGTACTGCGCGTTGGTGACGGTTCCGGCGCTGGGCTGGAAATTCCGGGCGGGGTCTTCTGCGTAGATGCGGGCTTCCACGGCATGTCCTGAGACGGGCACGCTGTCCGGCACGCCATCAAGCACGGGCTCCTGCTGGGCCAGATTCAGCATCCACTCCACCAGGTCCACGCCGGTGATGGCTTCGGTGACGGGGTGCTCAACTTGCAGCCGGGCGTTGACTTCCAGGAAGGATGCTTCCTGGCGGACGGGGTCGTAGACGAACTCCACTGTGCCTGCAGAGCGGTAGCCCACGGAGGCGCAGAGTGCGCGGGAGCTGCGGTGCAGCTCCTCCCGCAAAGCGTCCGGGAGATCCGGCGCGGGTGCCTCTTCGAGTACTTTTTGGTGCCGGCGTTGCAGCGAGCAGTCACGGTCACCGAGGCTTACGACGCGGCCCTCACCGTCGCCGAACACCTGGACTTCCACGTGGCGGGCGTGCTCGATGTACCTCTCAGCGAAGACCCCGGCGGTCCCGAAGCTGGAGCTGGCCAGGCGGGCCACCCGGGAGTAATTGCTGCGGAGGTCCGCTTCGTCGCGGCACACTGCCATGCCGATGCCGCCGCCACCGCCGGTTGCTTTGAGCATGAGCGGGTAGCCGATGGTTTCCGCCGCGGCCACGGCTTGGTCCACGTCGTCAAGCAGGCCGGATCCCGCAATCATGGGAACCCCGGCGCGTTGAGCAGCATCCCTCGCCGTGTGCTTGGTCCCGAAGATTCGGAGCTGGTGGGGGGTAGGCCCCACAAAGACCAACCCTGCTGCCTCCACGGCTTCCGCGAACGCGGCGTCCTCGGACAAGAATCCGTAG
Organism: Arthrobacter sp. DualSoilB13; assembly: GCF_055389195.1. Lineage (NCBI taxonomy): Bacteria > Bacillati > Actinomycetota > Actinomycetes > Micrococcales > Micrococcaceae > Arthrobacter > Arthrobacter sp. DualSoilB13. The sequence goes on from NZ_AP035865.1 coordinate 189,051, forward strand.
CCGGGGTGAATGGCGCCGGCACCGGTGGCAGCCGCCGCACTGAGGATGGCCTCAACCTTCAGGTAGGACTCCTTGGCCGGTGCTGGTCCCAGCAGGACGGCCTCATCTGCGAGCTTCACATGCTTGGCGCCACGGTCAGCCTCGGAGAAAACGGCGACAGTGCGCAGCCCCGCCTTGCGTGCCGATTCGATGATCCGGCAGGCGATCTCGCCGCGGTTGGCAATGAGGAGGGTGTCGAAACGGGTCATGCGCGGGCCTCCGGACGTGTAACGATCATGCGCACCGGCGTGGGGTTGAAACCGTTGCAAGGGTTGTTGATTTGAGGGCAGTTGGACACCAGCACCAGGGTGTCCACCTCGGCGCGGAGTGCCACCCGCTTACCCGGTGCGGACAACCCGTCCACGATGCCCAGGGCACCTTCCGGGTCCACCGGCACGTTCATGAACCAGTTGATGTTGGACACCAGGTCCTTCTTGCCCAGGTCCCACTTGGCGCCTTCAATGAGGAAGTTCTCCACGCAGGCGTGCTGTTCATGGGTGTGCTGCCCGTAACGGAGGGTGTTGGATTCCTGCGAGCAGGCGCCCCCGATGGTGTCGTGAATGCCCACTTCATCGGCCACCACGGTCATGAGTTCCTGGCCGCTGTCCGAGCGCAGGACCGAGCCGGTGGTGAGGAAGATCGAGCCCTGGCTGGCGATGGTCATGGCGGCGGAGTATCGCGTGCCGGTGTCATGTGCTGCGTAGAGGATGCAATCCACGGCCTGGTTACCGTCCAGGTCCACGATGGTGAGCACGTCGCCGGCAGCCACTACGGCCGACCATGGGCCGCGGGCTTCCACCAGTTCGTCCAGCACCACTTTCCCCGCTATGAGCGCGGGGCTGATTTCTGCGATGGCGTTCATGCGGAAGTCCTTACGTTGTAGTCGAGTTCAGTGTTGTGGAGGGCAAGACGCCCTTCCGGGCCAAGGTCAACAGTGAAGGTTCCGTCCACCAAGGCTGCGAGGTCCTGCGGCGCACGCCACGCGACGATGTCCACAGCGCTGCCTGTGAACTCCGGACGCGGGTCCAGCGGGTGCGCGGTATTGGCCAGTACCAGCACAGAGTCCATGTGGAGGAGAAGCTCGACGGCGGCTCCGGCGCCGGCGCTGCCGGCAAACTGCGTGCGGCCATTCCGGTCCACGGTGACGCCCTTGAAGAACGACAACGACGGCGGTAGTTGCCTTTGGCTGACTCCATGCTTCATGCCACCGAGGGTGAGGAGTTCCCGGCCTGCCGGTGACGGACTGTGGGCTGACCCGGCACCGTACTTGGCGGTGTTACCGGCCAGGCTGGTGGTACCGGTGAGGGCATCGTGCTGGCCGGAGGAGTCGGCCACCACGGTTGCCATCAAACGGCCGGCGTCGGAAAGAAGCGGGTGGCCCGTGGTCATGTAGGCCTGCCAGGGGACTTTGACCGTGTCCGCAACGTTGAGCCGCTCATGCTGGGCACCGCTTCGGAGGATGACAGCGTGAACGCAAGCATCGCCGTCGAGGTCCGTGAGCCTCAGGCGCGTCCCGCGGGCCAGTTCCATATGGGTGTAGCGGCCGAAGGCGAGGGTCTCCGCCCAGGTCAGGGAGTCCTTCGCCTCGGCAGGGAGGTTTTCGATCAGGCGGGCCGGGGCAGAAGCTGGCGGGACGTGGATCATGGTTTCGGCCGTACGCCCGTGCTGGGCTCGTGCGTGCAGCTTGGCGCCGGCTGTTGTGGCGGTGCCTTCAGGGGTCCGTGTTTCAAGAGTCTGTGTCATGGCAATCATTTCTGTGCTTGAACTGTCTGTGCTTGAACGTGAAGTGGTCTGATGTTGGGCGGGTCAGCCCGCGTTGGCGGATTCCGCGGCCAGCGCCGCCTTGTTCTCCCGAACCCGGATGTTCCGCCGGACCCAGATACCCAGGAGCAGGACGGCGCCCACCATGATGGGGGCGGAGTAGAGCAGGATCCTGTGTTCACCGGAGGGGTCGTACACTTCGGGGCGGGGCCAGGACAGGTTGATGACCATCAGTGCGCCATACATGACGGCGAGGATGTTGACCGGTAAGCCCCAACGGCCCAGGGAGAAGAGCCCGGCCGGCATGGTCTGACCCACCCGGTTCCAATCGCCGCGGAAACGGCTGAGCAGCTGCGGAACCGTGACCATCAGGTACGCCAGGTACACCATCACGATGCACACACTGCAAAGGGTGGTGAAGAGGGCGGAGTTGCCGATGTTGATGGCAAGGATGCCCACCGCCAGGGCGCCAATCGCGATGGAGGGCCACATGGGGGTTCCACGCTGCGGGTGGACCGTGGAGAGCAGGGCCGAGGCGGGCAGTTTGCCATCGCGGGCCATGGAGAAGACCAGCCGCGAACCCGCCGTTTGGATGGCCAAAGTGCACACGAAGATGGCGATGGCCACGTCAACCAGCAGCACTTTGCCCCAGAACGTACCCAGCACGGCAGTGAGCACATAGGGCAGTCCCTCGGTGGCGAGCCGGCCGTCGTCCAGACTTGGCGCTGCCATCAGCGCGGCGATGATCATGAGTCCGCCGCCAATACCGGAGATGATCAGTGCTGAAAGGATGGTGCGCGGGGCCGTCTTGCGGGGGTTCTTGGTTTCCTCCGAGAGCTCCCCGGCGGAGTTGAAGCCCACCATGACGTACGCGGCCATCAACCCGGACACCAGGAAGGCGCCGACGGCGCCCAGGTCCGAGGTTGTAACAACACTGACGTCCGCCACTACCCCCGGGCCACGCTGGGCGGCCGAGAACAGGGCAAGAATTACCGCAGCGACGCCCACGATCTCGCAGGTGACGCCGATGGAGTTGACGTGAGACATGAGCTTCACGCCCAGGCAATTAATCACGGTAGTAACCACCAGGAGTATGGCGCCAAGGATGACGGCGTTCGCCGCACCCGTGGTGGAGGTCAGAGAGGGGTCGCCGCCCACCAACTGGAAGCCATCCCACAACTGGGGAAGGACCACCTGGAGGGCGATGGCTGCTGCGGCAGCAGTGATGACCTGGGCGATGGACATGAACCAGCCGGCGAACCAGCCCACCACTTCACCGCCCATGCGGCGCGACCACTGATAGACGGCGCCGGACAACGGGTACCGGGCGGCGAGCTCTGCGAAGTTCAATGCCACAAGGAGCTGGCCCACCAGCACCACCGGCCACGTCCAGAAGAAAGCAGGACCGGCGAAGGAGTAGCCAAAGGCGAAGAGCTGGAAGATGGTGGTGAGGATGGAGACGAACGAAAAACCTGCGGCGAACGATGCGTAGCGGCCCAGCTTGCGGTGCAGGGTGGGCTGGTAGCCGAGTGCTGTCAGGTCTGCATCATCAGTGCGGCCGGCCGCCGTCGAAAGGGTGGAAGTCATCGGTTTCTCCGTGTCTGGAACGGGATGTGGAACCAGCCCGGAGAGGCTTATGATCGCCCGTCCGGAATATCGGTCACTTGATAGTTTTCCAGCGCGGTGTCCCCGCAGCGTTTCGCCTGTGTAAAGCCTTGGTTACCGCGTATTTCCGGGGTGTAAATGAAAACTCACCATTACGGGAGGCGGCCGTGAACGGGAACTTTGGGGTTGGCGCGGTGCAAGAATGAAGGGTGACTACAGCCGGACCGGGACGCCCCCGTAAGCAGCAGGCGGTGCGCCCTGGGGCCACCGCCCGCGAAGAGATACTGGATGCGGCAGCCGAGCTTTTCACGGGCCAGGGGTTCGCGAACACCTCCACCCGGGCAATCGCCGATGCCGTGGGAATACGGCAATCGTCGCTCTATCACCACTTCTCCACCAAGGACGAAATCCTGGGTGAGCTGCTCGGCGGGACGGTGTCCACCAGCCTGGCTTTTGCCCGGGCTGTGCGGGATCATTCCGACGACGCCGGCCTGGCTGCGGCACGGTTGCACGCGGTGGTGCTATTTGACGGTTCACAGCTGTGCAGTTCGCGCTGGAACCTGGGGGTGCTCTACCACCTCCCGGAAGCCAGGGCAGAGATCTTCCGACCCTTCATGGCAGCCCGCAAGGAACTCAGGACTATCTACGGCGAGTTGGGGCGGGAACTGGCGGCCATCTGTGACGCCGACCCGGGCCTGGGAGACACCGCGTTCCGGCTGGTGGAGTCCTTGATCAACCTCCGCGCGGACGGGCTGATCGCAAAAGATTCGGCATCCACCACCGCCGATACCGTGTTGACGCTGGCCGGGCTGAGGCGCGATCTCCCGGCAGTGAGGGCTGCAGGCAAGGAGCTCATCCTCCGCTTTGGAGGGGTTGCCTTGCGGGCGCCAGCCGAATCTCTCGCCGGCTAAGTCGTTCTTGGTGCCACATCCAGAGGAACGGGAGCGTCTCCCTCCTTGACTCCGTTTCTTGCGACGTAAGTACTGCGTTCATCACTGATGCCCGTCCTGTCATAGACGTACAGCGTTACTTCGTCGAAGAGGTCGGCAAGGGGGTCGTTGAATAGGGCCACGGCATTGGCATTGCACGTGCTGGCTGTCGTCGCGCCAGCTACATAGAGGCCGTCGATCGCCTCCGGAGGTGTAAACCGTCCGCCAAGATGGGAGCCCGTGCCCGCAAACGCTTGCTCGCGACCACCCCACCAGCGTTCGCGGGCCTGCGCTTTAGCAGTCTCGCGGCTCACTTCTACGTCGACGACAGTGAGATGGCTATAGTCGCCGGTCAGGAGCCATTTGAGGTAGCGGTCTTTGAGGTTTGGCCACGAAAAAGTGCCCTCAATGGCAACGTTCACGCCGTCTTCAATCGATCGCCGCAAAACCGCGTTCGCTAGATCGGCAGATTCCGTGTGGACAAGCGAGGCCAACTCATTGGGCAATAGCGCGCGCCCGTCCGGCAGCTGAAGATCGAGGAGATCGTCAAATATGCCGTCGGTGCAAGCAGTTTCAAGAAGATGCTCCTTGATGACATCCGGGTCGATGACCCGATATCCCGTAAGCCCAAGCTTTTTCACCTCGGTTGACTTCCCGGCGCCGGGTGGACCAGCAGTGATGAGAGCCGCAGACCCATCCTTACCAAGGTCTGCGGCGTCTGATGTGTAGCTCTCGATCAGCTCAGAATGGAATTTGCGGCGCAACTTATCCCGTGCGTCATAAAAGACCGCTGTTGATCGGTGGGAGTCCTTATGAAGAAAGGACCCAGGCTGTGACAGACGAATCAACTCGCGCTCGGTGCGCAACCGCGCGTCCATTGCCGTCATCCAGGTCCCCCTTGGTAGTGTCCGCGGAGGACCTGCGAACATGCTCCAAGAGGTAGTCGAAGTCGTCGTCACTCAGCAGGCCTCTGTGAAGCGCATCTGTGACTTGCTCCCAAGAGCCTGAGGTTCGAACGCTCAGCGGATTTTCCGGCTGAGCATCCTGCGCGAAACTGTAGTTCCAGCTTACAAGCTCGGTCAGCATGGACGCGTGATCCAACTGGCCAGCAGCGTGCCGCAGGATCACCTCACGAGGAGACCTGGCGATCGCGGCAGGCACTGCCTCAACACGCCGCAGTATTCTGGAAACTTCTGCCTGCGAAATACCGGCATCGTTGGCTATTGCCGTCTGGGAGGCGCCGTCCTTGTGCGCTGCCATCACCGCGCGAATGTGATCCAAGCGCGCCAGTTCCTTCTGCGCGTAGGCGATCTGAAGAGGCCTCAGGGTCGTCGGCATGATTGGGTTTCTCCTTCCGCCGAAGGCTATACCAAATGTATAGCTGTACCTCAGTCTTGTCCTGCGGCTGCGCACTGTCAACACGAGCTACGTCACTTTGCTCGTCCCGGGAGCGGAGTCTTGCCTCGGTTGTTTAGTAATCCACCTGACGCTTCATCTTGTTCCCCAGCCATAGCATCGCCAGGCTCACCACCAGGAAGCCGACGGAAATAGCGAGGGCAAACACCACCACGCCGCCCCAACCGCCGGCCCGGGCAGGGTCAATGAACCAGTACGGGTACCAGTTGACCAAAGCCCCGCGAATGAGGCTGTAAACCAGGTAGCCAACAGGGTAGAGCAGCCAATACCAAATGTGCTTGGGGCGCAGGGTGGCGCGCGGCGGTTGAAACAGCCAGTCCGCAACCATCACCACTGGCATCAGGTAGTGCACCACAAAGTTGACCCACGGAAGCAGCGAGCCGAGGTCCTCACCCGCCAATAGCGCACCAAAGACGAGCCCCACCACGGCCATGGCGATGGTGGCCGTGCCGCGCGTAACATCGTCCGCCTCGGTAGGCCGTTTCCGGACCAACACCCGGTACCCGCTGATCAGGAGCACCAACGCAGCGAAGATATTGGACAGGTTGGTGAAGTAGCTGAAGAAGTTCCACAGGTCATAGCCCAGGCCCAGATGAACCGTCAGCTGTGTTCCCACCGCCACCAACGTCAGAAGGCCAAAGAAAAAGCGTCCCCCGATAAGCACATTCCGTTTGGTCATGCCTCTCATCCTCGCTGACTGCACACCCTGAACCGCCCCGACACCCCGGGGCAGGATCAGGTGATCAGCAGTTCCAGGGCCTCGGCCAAGTGGCCCACTTCGCGCACCGAGAAGCCTTCCGGGATTACACCTGCACCCGCAGGGCTCGCCGGGACAATGGCGTGCGTGAAGCCGAGCCGGTGGGCTTCCTGGATGCGCTGGTTGATCCCCGGCACGGGGCGCACCTCGCCCGCCAAGCCAACCTCGCCGAAAGCAATGAGTCGTTGGGGAAGTGCCTTGCGGGACTTCGCCGAAGCTACGGCCAAAGCAACAGCCAGGTCCGTGGCCGGTTCGGTCAGCTTCACGCCGCCCACGGTCGCCACATAGGAGTCGTCCTTATGCAGCATGCAGCCGGCACGCTGCTGAAGAACTGCCAGCAGCATGGCCACCCGGGAGCTTTCCAGCCCGCTGGTAGCGCGGCGGGGTTGCGAGTTGGGACTCTCGGCAAGGAGCGACTGCACCTCTGCAAGCAGCGGCCTGCGACCCTCCATGGTCACAGTGATGCAGGTGCCCGAAACGGGCTCACGGGTCCGTGAAACGAACAAACCGCTGGGATCAGCCAACCCCTCGATGCCCGTTTCGTTGAGGTCGAAGCATCCGACGTCGTCCGTGGCACCGTAGCGGTTCTTGACGGCCCTCAGTAGGCGCAGTCGGGAGTGGCGCTCGCCTTCGAACTGGCACACCACGTCTACCAGGTGTTCCAACAAACGCGGGCCGGCGATGGTGCCTTCCTTGGTCACGTGGCCCACCAGCAGCGTGGTCATGTTGCGTCGCTTGGCCGCTGAGATGATGGACGCCGCCACCTCACGAACCTGGGACACACCGCCCGCGCTGCCCTCCACGTCCGCGCTGCTTAGCGTCTGCACGGAGTCCACAATCAGCAACTTGGGTTCAAGCTTCTCCACTTGGCCCAGTGCCTGGCCAAGATCTGTTTCAGCCGAAAGATAAAGGGTGTGGGCCACGGCGTCGATCCGCTCGGCGCGCAACTTCACCTGCGCCGCCGACTCCTCGCCCGTGATGTAGAGGACATCCTGTCCCGTGCGCGCGAACTTCGCAGCTACATCCAGCAGCAGCGTGGACTTCCCGACGCCGGGTTCCCCAGCCAGCAGGATGACGGCACCGGGGACCAACCCTCCTCCCAGGACGCGGTCCAACTCGTCCACTCCCGTGGGCAGGAACGCCGCGGTGGTCCCATCCACCTCAGCGATCCGGCGGGCCGGCTCCAAAACTGTTGCGGCCGCCGTCGTACGCGCTACCGTGGCGCCGTACTCCTCTACGGTTCCCCAGGCCTGGCACTCACCGCAGCGGCCCACCCACTTGATGGCGGTCCAGCCGCATTCGGCGCATTTGTAAGCGGGTGTCTTGGATGCGCGGGAGGTCTTCGAAGCCATGCGTTCCAGCGTAGTGGCGGGGACTGACAGTATTAGCCACCCGGGTGGACGCTACAGCGCCGGGAGCACCGCCCGGGCCTCGTCCGGTTCCATGCCGCTCGCCTCCAGCAGATCAACCATGAGTGGCCGGAACAGCATGACCACGGTTTCTCCCTCGAGCCTTTGCACGTCCAGCATCTTGGGATGCAGGCGCGCCGCAATGTCTGAAAGTTCGTTCCGGGCCCGGCGCAGATGCACCCGCCGTGTGCCCTCACTCTGCTCCGACAACCCAATGGTCATCTCGTCAATCGCCGCGGCGGTTTCCTGAAGGACTTCGGAGATGCTCTCGATCGCTTCGTCGGACAACGCGGCATGGTTGATTGCACTGGTGAGACGCCGGGCAAACACCCGGCTGTTACGCAACGCCAGGTCAATGTACTCCAGGGAGTGCTCCAAGTCGGCAAGCTCATCGCGGTGCCTCCGATGTGCCGGTGCCAGTGTGGCGACCTCGCCGGAAGCCCGCAGAGTCTGCCGCATCCGATCCACCAAAGGCTGGCAGTTCCGGCCACGGATCAGGGCATGCCAGGCCTGGGTGGAATCGCTGTCGATCATGGCCTTGGCACACTCACGCAGCACCTCCGAAAGCTCATGCAGGATCTTCTGGACATCCTTACGGGGCTCCCGGCGCGGGTCCTTCGGCACCAGGAATGTCACCAGCAGCGCAAAAACGCCACCCACCACGGCATCCAGGCTTCGGGTAAACGGCCCACCTGCCGGCGCCGGCAGCAGCACCACCAGCAACGACTGCAAGCCCAGCTGGGTAGTGAAGATGGTGCCGCTGTCCAGGAACCTGGCCAGCAGGATGGAAAAAAGAAGCACGACGGCGGCCTGCCAGATCCCAGCGCCCAGCCAGTGAAGCAGCAGGTCGCCAACCACAATGCCCAGCGTGCAGCCAAGACCCACCTCGATCACCCGGCGCAACCGGGGATCCCGGGAGAATCCGAGGGCAATCAAGGATGAAGTAGCGGCAAACAAAGGACCCTGGTGGCCCAGCACGTACTCAGCGAAAGCGTAGGCACCCACGGCGCACACCGTCATCTGAATGGCCGGCGTCAACGAATTCCGGCTGCGAACCAATCCGGTCCTGACTCTTGCGCGCAGGAACCTCTTGCTTGCAGTAAATCCCTTTGCGGCAGCCATGCGTTCCAGTCTATTTGCCCGGCCGGCGTTCCCACGAAGAGCAACTACCTCAAGCCAGGCACCCCTCAAGGTGGCACGCGCCACATAACCCAATGGTCCGCCGTCGTTCATCTTCCGTTCACCTTGCACCGCAGATCCCGTTACCTGCGCTCCTTACCTTCAGTAAAGGAACACATTGGTCCACAGCTCGCGCACGCCGAAATCTCCGTTCGGCCCGCATCGAAGAATCCCTGGAAGGGGCACATCCAAGTGAAGGCAACTCACTTCGGCCGCAACGCGGCAATCGCGGTCATCGCAGCCGGCGCTCTCGCGCTCACTGCTTGCGGTTCAGACAACGCAACCGGCACCACTGGGGGCACCCAGTCGGCAGCTACCGGCCCCAAGGTCACCGGCACCCTGACCGGCATCGGCGCGTCCTCCACCGGCGCAGCAATGGATGCTTGGAAGGCCGGCTTCTCCGCCGCAAACTCCGGCGCGACTGTTCAGTACTCCCCGGACGGTTCCGGCGCAGGCCGCAAGGCCATCATCGACGGCTCGGCACAGTTCGCCGGCTCCGATGCCTACCTGAAGGACGAAGAGCTTGAGAGCTCCAAGGCCAAGTGCGGCCCCGACGGCGCCATCAACATCCCGGTGTACATCTCCCCGATCGCTGTTGCCTTCAACGTCCCCGGCGTCACGGACCTCAAGCTCGACGCCGCGACCGTCGCCAAGATCTTCCGCGGCGAAATCGCCAAGTGGAACGATCCCGCAATCGCCGCCCTCAACGAAGGCGTCACCCTGCCGGACCTCAAGGTCACCCCCGTGAACCGCTCTGACGACTCCGGCACCACCACCAACTTCACCGACTACCTCGCAGCTGCTGCTCCCGAGGTTTGGACGGACAAGGCTGCCGGCATCTGGCCCGCAACCCTGGCAGGCGAGAACGCCAAGGGCACCTCCGGTGTGGTCAAGACCGTCACCGACACCCCGGGCGCCGTAACCTACGCTGATGACTCCGCCGTTTCCGGCAAGCTGGGCACCGCCTCCATCAAGGTGGGCGACGAATTCGTCAAGATCTCCGCTGAAGCCGCTGCCAAGGCCGTTGAAGCCGGCAAGCCCGTTGACGGCCGCGCCGCCAACGATGTTGCCATCAAGCTGGACCGCAAGACCACCGCATCGGGCGCCTACCCCGTAGTCCTGGTCTCGTACCACGTTGTCTGCACCACCTACGAGACCAAGGAAGTTGCTGACCTGGTCAAGGGCTTCGAAAGCTACGTCGTTTCTGACGAAGGACAGAAGACCGCAGCTGACGCCGCGAAGTCCGCACCGCTCTCCAAGGCGCTGCAGGACAAGGCAAAGGCCGCTATCGAAACCATCAAGGCCAAGGCCTAAGGTTTCCCGGCGGGTTTGCTGAACCCGGCTGAACACTGAAGTTCCCTGTCCCGCTCTCCGGTGGCCACCGCGGCACCGGCGCGGGGCAGGGAACTTAGCCATGTAAGACCAGTTCACTCCAGACTGAAGGAACGTGAAGTGACCACCAACTCCCTGACAACCTCCCAAGGCGCAGGACGCGCCGGGGACAAGGTTTTCTCCGGGGCCGCCATGGCCGCAGGGTGCCTGATTCTCGCGGTCCTCTTCGGAGTCGCCTTGTTCCTTGTGGTGCAGGCAATCCCTGCCCTGACCGCTCCGGCTGAGGACATCCAGGGCGGCAACGGCTTCTTCGCCTACATCGCCCCGATCGTGGTGGGCACACTGATTGCCGCCGTGATCGCCCTCGTCATCGCCACCCCCGTGGCAATCGGCGTGGCACTGTTCATCTCCCACTACGCTCCGCGCCGGCTCGCTGCCGGTCTGGGCTACGTGGTGGACCTGCTCGCAGCCATCCCTTCCGTTGTCTACGGCGCCTGGGGTGCGGCTTTCCTGGCCAAGGAGATCTCCCCGGCCTATGACTGGCTGGCCACTTACCTCGGCTGGATCCCCATCTTCGAAGGACCGGCGTCCGCCACCGGCAAGACCATCCTGACCGCCGGCATCGTCCTTTCCGTTATGGTCCTGCCCATCATCACCTCCCTGTCCCGCGAAATCTTCCTGCAGACCCCCAAGCTGCACGAGGAAGCCGCGCTGGCACTCGGAGCCACCCGCTGGGAAATGATCAAGATGGCCGTGCTGCCCTTCGGCCGTCCGGGCATCATCAGCGCCATCATGCTGGGCTTGGGCCGGGCACTTGGCGAGACCATGGCCGTTGCCCTGGTGCTCTCCTCCGGTGTCCTCACTGCCAGTCTCATCCAGTCCGGCAACCAGACCATCGCCGCGGAAATCGCACTGAACTTCCCGGAAGCCAGCGGTATCAAGGTCAACACGTTGATCGCCGCCGGCCTGGTGCTGTTCGTCATCACCCTGGGCGTGAACATGATCGCCCGCTGGATCATCACCCGGCACAAAGAATTCTCGGGAGCCAACTAAATGTCCGCCACAGTAGTCCGCAAGCGCTCAGCGCTCACCAAGGGCCAGTTGCCCAAGTTCGCGCCCTACATTGTCCTGGCCGTCGCACTCATTGTGGGCGCGGCCATCATGGCGCTCATCGGCTTCAACGCCTTCGGCTGGGGCATCGTCTCCGCCATCCTGTTTGCCGTGGTCCTGGTTTCCTGGAGCGGGGCCGTTGAAGGTTCCAGGAAGGCCAAGGACAAGCTCGCCACATGCCTTGTGGTGGGCTCGTTCCTGATTGCACTCCTGCCCCTGATCTCGGTGATCTTCACCGTGCTGGTCAACGGCATTCCCGGCCTCATCACTCCCGGCTTCCTGGGCACGTCCATGAACGGTGTCACCGGCGCGTATGACAACAAGGCAGTGGAGGAAGGCGCCCCGGTCCTGGGCGGTATCTACCACGCACTGCTGGGCACCATCCAGATCACGCTCCTTGCCACGGTCATCTCCGTACCCGTGGGTCTTCTCACCTCCATCTACCTGGTGGAATACGGCAACGGCCGTCCGTTGGCCCGCGCCATTACGTTCTTCGTGGATGTCATGACCGGCATTCCCTCGATCGTGGCCGGCCTCTTCGCGGCAGCGTTCTTCTTTGCCATCGTGGGCCCAGGCACCAAGACCGGTGCGGTAGCCGCCGTCGCGCTTTCAGTCCTGATGATCCCTGTTGTTGTCCGCTCCAGCGAGGAAATGCTCAAGATCGTCCCCAACGAGCTCCGCGAAGCCTCCTACGCCCTGGGCGTCCGGAAATGGCGCACCATCACCAAAGTGGTTATCCCGACGGCGATCTCCGGCATCGCGTCCGGCGTCACCCTGGCGATCGCCCGCGTGATCGGTGAAACCGCGCCCATCCTGGTGACCGCCGGCTTCGCCACCACCATCAACAACAACGTCTTCAGCGGCTGGATGGCCTCGCTGCCCACGTTCATTTATACGCAGATCCTCAACCCGACGTCGCCGTCCAACCCTGAGCCGTCGGATCAGCGGGCCTGGGGCGCGGCGCTGGTGCTGATCATCCTGGTGATGCTCCTGAACCTCGGAGCCCGCCTCATCGCCCGTCTGTTCGCGCCCAAAACGGGCCGCTAGCCGGGCCGGCCGCCGTTTGACGGCGGCCCCTTCACACTTCCAAACCCCCAAGGAACAAAGGAACACCATGTCCAAGCGCATCGACGTCAAAGACCTCAATGTCTACTACGGCAACTTCCTGGCCGTCGAGGACGTCAACATCAACATTCAGGCCAAGTCCGTTACGGCCTTCATCGGCCCGTCCGGCTGCGGCAAGTCCACCTTCCTCCGCACGCTGAACCGCATGCACGAGGTCCTCCCCGGCGCACGCGTCGAGGGCGAGGTCCTCCTGGATGGCGACAACCTCTACGGCCCCGGCGTGGACCCCGTAACGGTCCGCACCCAGGTGGGTATGGTCTTCCAGCGGCCCAACCCGTTCCCCACCATGTCGATCCGCGACAACGTGTTGGCCGGCGTGAAGCTGAACAACAAGAAGATCTCCAAGGGTGCAGCCGATGCCCTGGTGGAGAAGTCCCTGGTGGGCGCCAACCTGTGGAACGAGGTCAAGGACCGTCTGGACAAGCCTGGCTCGGGCCTTTCCGGTGGTCAGCAGCAGCGCCTGTGCATCGCCCGCGCCATCGCCGTTGAGCCCCAGGTGATCCTCATGGACGAGCCCTGCTCCGCCCTGGACCCCATCTCCACGCTGGCTGTTGAGGACCTCATCAACGAGCTCAAGGACCAGTACACCGTGGTGATCGTTACCCACAACATGCAGCAGGCCGCGCGCGTGTCCGACAAGACCGCGTTCTTCAACATCGCCGGCACCGGCAAGCCCGGCAAGCTCATCGAGTTCGCTGACACCACCAGCATCTTCAACAACCCCGCACAGAAGGCCACGGAAGACTACGTCTCCGGCCGCTTCGGATAAGGGGTCCTGCAGATTCCGGCTTCTATGGGGGGAGTCGGCACAGAACGACGGCGGCCGTCGCCTTGGGGGTACGGCCGCCGTCGTTTTTTCTAGATGGGTTCGCCCGTGAAGGTCAGAGGTCCGCCAGGGGCGAGAACGCCAGCTCCAGGATGAAGGCCGCTGCGGCCGTGATCAACGGCGTTGCCACCCAGAACAACAGGATTCTCCGGACCAGGCGCCTATTCACAGCGTGGAACCGCTGGTTCACGCCGGCGCCCAGCACGGACGCGGTCAGCGTGTGCGTCGTGGAGAGTGGCAGGTGAAGACCGATGGCGCCCACGAACAGCATCACGGACGTCAAGGTTTGTGCCACGAAACCTCGCAGTGGATCAACCCGAATCAGTTTGTGTCCAAGGGTGTGGGAGATCCGCCAGCCGCCGAACATGGTGCCGGCGGTGAGCATGATGGCTGTGAGCAGCAGGATCCAGAGCGGCACGTCGCCGCCGCCGGACAATCCGGCCGCCACCACGGCCAACACCATGACGGCAGCCGTTCGCTGACCGTCCTGGAGGCCATGGCCGAAGGCCACAGCTGCGGTGGAGACGGCCTGCGCCCGGCGGAACCGCCGGTTCACCACGTTCGGTTGCGTGTAGCGTGCAGCCCACGTCACTGGCCAAACCAGCAGGTACGCAGCCACGAACGCGATCACGGGCGAGAGCAGCAGGGGCAGGGCAACTTGGGCCAGCAGCACGTTGTCCATGCCGCCCACCGCGTTCCCGCCCACAAGAATGCTCGCGGCGCCGGCACCAATCAGGCCGCCAACCAGCGAGTTCGTCGAAGACAAGGGAATGCCGCGCCACCACGCGTAAACGCCCCACAAGATAGCGGCGGTGAGCGCGGAGGCCAGCATGGTGAGGCCGCTGGTCCCACTGGGCAGGGTGATCCACGACTGCGTGAAGGCGAGAATGAAGGTGCCGCTGAGCATGGCACCCACAAAATTGAAGATGGCGGCGAGCAACACGGCAATCGACGGCGTGAGGGCGCGGGTCCGGGTGGAAAGCGCGACGGCGTTGGAGACGTCGCGGAAACCGTTGAGGAACGCGAACCCGGAGGCCAAAGCAACGACGAGGACCAGGAAGGCGATGGTCACGTCATGATTCCTTGACGATGATGCTGCCCACCTGGGTGGCGACCTTCCGCATGTCCTTGGTAACTTCCACCAATTGGTTGGCGATGTCGCGATGCCGGGCGTACTGCGTGGACTTCATGTCCTTGAGCATCTCGGCCACCCAGATCCGGTGGGAGCGTTCTGCACGCTTGGCGAGCCTCAGGATTTCGATCCAGTAGTCCTCAAGCTCGTCCAGGTCCTCGAGCTTTCGCATCGCATCCACGGTGAGCTCGGCCTGCCGGCTGATGATCTCCAGCTGGTCCGCAGCACGTTTGGGCAGTCGGTCCAGTTTGTAGAGCGCTACGAGGTCCCCGGCTGCGTCGAGCTTCTCCATGGCCTCGTTGAGGTGGCGGGAGAGGGTGTACATGTCCTCGCGGGGGAGCGGGTTCACGAAGCTGGTCCGCATGTGCGTCAGCAGCGCGAAATGGAGGTCCAAGGATTTGGATTCGTGCTCGTGCAGCTCTTCGGCGAGGCGCTGGTGCTCACTGGCCGGCGCGCCGAGTATTTCCGAGAGCGTTCCAGTCGCGGCAACAATGACGCCGGCCATCTGCGCGAGCAGTACGAGCCCGGCAGGTTCCTGGGGAAAAAGGCGCAGCTTCATGTCGCTTCCGGGCTGGGGACGGGTGGGCACGGGCAGTTTGACTTGACGCCGCCCGTTTCGGTCCCAACTTTACCGGCACTGCCGCGGGGTCTGCGAAGTTCACGCAGCGTTGCGGGTACTTCTCCCCATCGCTGCGCCTCCGCAACCATGCGACACTTGGTCAAGTACCAATTAATCCACTCAATGGGGGAAGCATGCGCTTGAACTATGTCATGAAGATTTCCGGTATCGCCGCGGCCGGCCTGTTGGCCCTGACGGCTTGTGGTGGCACCACAGCAGGCTCCACGACGGGTTCCGAACCGTCGTCGTCCTCCTCCGCCGCGGCTTCACCGTCCGCGTCTGCGTCCCCGCTGGCCTCCACCTCGTCCGAGGGCGCCGGCACTTCCTCCGGCTCGTACAAGGTAGCCGCCTGGGCGCTGCCCATCTCCGAGGCCGGGGACAAACTGGGCACCATCAAGGGCGACAGCTTCAGTGTGGACGTCTACCAGGTTGCCACTGACGTTGCATCCAAGGACAGCATGTTCGTGGACAAGGAAACCAAGGAAAACCTGCTCAAGAAGGGCGACCCCGTGGTGTACCTGAACTACGTGGTGACCAACACCTCTTCAGCTGATATCCCCCTGAGCCACTCGCTGATCACTCCCAACGCAAAGTACACGGACTGGAAGTACCTCGGCGGAATGCCTTCGGACTCCAGCAGTGATGGGTACAAGAAGCACGGACTTTCCAGCTCCGGCGTGAAGCTGAAGGAGAAGGACCCGTTCGTGCTGAAGCCGGGTGAGTCCTTCAACATCGCGGAGAACTTTGCCTACACGGCCGGTAAGGAAACCGAAATCAAGGTGACCATGACGCCGCAGGATGCTGCCGGCGACCTTGATCATGACAAGAAGGAAACAGCTGAGACCACGGTCACGCTGAAGTAGTTAATACCGCGAAGGCCCGGGCCGGCATCACTGCCAGTCCGGGCCTTCGGCGTTTGGGCATAAAAAAGGTGCCGAACCGGATACGCCTCTCGGCGGTAGGCCGCTCGAAGCGGCTATATGTTGAAGCCCGGGGGTTTCGCGGTTCGACACCAGCTTTAGTTTTCACCGTCAGGCGGGCTAAGTCAACATTGACAGGCCGGGCCCGACGTGGGTAGGTTTGGCCCCTTTTTCCGGCTAGTCCAGCTCACCCAGGCGCCACGCATTGGCCGCGTGCTCAAGGTCTTCGGCGGTCTTCACCAGCTGGTGTGAATTGCGGGTTAGCTTGCTGGCATGGCCCTCGTTGCTGTGCTCCGCGCCGTCGGCAAGAGTCGCCTGGCCCAGCGCCACTACGCGGCAGAAAGCGGCGGAACGTTCCAGCGCGACGTCGAACTCGCCGTCGAAAGCGCCGGACAAGATGGCGTCAGCCATGGTCTTCATTTCCTCGGCTCCCGGCGGCTCAGCGGCACCTGCCACCACATTGGACACCTGCGCGGTGTCGCGACCGGCCCTGAAGTAAACGGAGATCCTCTCAGGATTCTGAATGGTGGCGGCGCGGAGGGCATAGAGCCTCCAGAGCGCGCCGGGCAACGAGCGCGCGGGACTTTCGGCCCACATCTCGGCGATGGCTTCGAGGCCCTGCTCGTCAGCCAGCTTCACCAGCCGGCTTGTGACCGTGGGATCGTCGCTGTCGCGGCCGCGTCTGACTAGGGCTTGGGCGGCGAGGTGGGCTGCTTCCGAGACCCGCGCGGGGTCGGCACCACCTGCGAACGGTTCGAAATCGATGGGCGCGAAGGGCTTGGGCTTGTGGTGCCTGTTCGCTCCGCCGTACGCACGTGATCCTGGCTGTTCGCTCATGAGTTCACCGTACTCCTGTGCTCTGGTGGGGTCGAGTGAGGACCCTGGCCAGTCGGCGCCCGGTGCCGCCACCACCTACTTTGGCGCCGCATAGGGTTCGACACGCCGCCCCAGGCTCCCGCCGTCGTCGTCCGCGGTTCAGAGTGGGTCTCTACGGCGCACATCACCTTCAGTTCCTCGCTGGCCTTGACCTTGGGGTACAGTATTCATGGCTGTTTCAACAGCTGGAGGGGCCTTTAGCTCAGTTGGTAGAGCATCGGACTTTTAATCCGTGGGTCGTGGGTTCGATCCCCACAGGGCCCACCCTCCTAGACAGGCCGGGGACCTTGAGTCTCCGGCCTGTGCTTTGTCTCCGCCCGGACGCGCGGGCGCTCTGACCCCCGTCAACGGACAAATCACCGCCGCGTGCCAGGGTGAATTGTCCGTTGGGCGGGGTTTCCCGAAAAAATCTCTTGACTCCCACCCCTGCGTAACGCCAGCATGGTTTCTATAACGTTGTAGAAACCCGAAATAACCAGCAGACAAGGACCCACCCTTTGGGAAACCCAGAAAACCCCACGGCCAAAATCACCATCGACCCCGCGTTCGTCGTGGGCCCTGTCAGGAGGAAGACGTTTGGCGCTTTCGTGGAGCACCTGGGCCGGTGTGTGTACACGGGCATCTTCGAACCCGGGCACCCCAAAGCCGACGACGACGGTTTCCGCACCGACGTCCTGGAACTCACCAAGGAACTCGGCGTCTCCACGGTCCGCTATCCGGGCGGCAACTTCGTCTCGGGCTACCGCTGGGAAGACGGGGTAGGGCCCAAGGAGGACCGCCCCACGCGCCTCGACCTCGCATGGCACTCCAGCGACCCCAATTTGGTGGGTGTGGACGAGTTCGCCAAATGGTCAGCGAAGGCCGGAGTCGAACCCATGATGGCCGTGAATCTGGGCACCAGGGGCACGCAGGAAGCATTGGATCTGTTGGAATACTCCAACATCAAGGGTGGGACGGCCCTGTCCGAACAGCGCAAAGCGAATGGCGCCGTCGAGCCTCACAACATCACCATGTGGTGCCTCGGGAATGAGATGGACGGCTTCTGGCAGATCGGCCACAAAAAGGCCGGCGAGTACGCGCGGGTCGCGGCGGAGACTGCCCGGGCCATGCGAATGGTCAACCCGGACCTGGAGCTGGTTGCCTGCGGGAGCTCGGCGCCCACCATGCCCACGTTCGGCGAATGGGAGCGTGTGGTCCTCAATGAGACGTACGAGCTGGTGGATCTGATTTCCGCGCACCAGTACTTCGAGGACTTCGGGGACCTGCAGGAACACCTGTCTGCCGGGCACCGGATGGAGGCCTTCATCAAGGACCTGGTTTCACACATCGATCATGTGAAGTCGTCCACCAAGTCCGAAAAGCAGGTCAATATTTCCTTTGACGAGTGGAACGTCTGGCACATGTCGCGCGACGAATCCAAGGCACCCACAGGGAATGACTGGCCTGTGGCACCGGTGCTGCTCGAGGACCGCTACACCGTGGCGGACGCCGTGGTGGTGGGCGATCTCCTCATTACGCTGCTGCGGAACACGGACCGGGTGCATTCTGCCAGCCTGGCCCAGTTGGTCAACGTGATCGCGCCGATCATGACCGAGCCGGGTGGCCGAGCCTGGAAGCAGACCACGTTCCACCCGTTCGCGCTCACATCCCAGCACGCCTCGGGTACGGTGCTGAACCTGGCCGTCGAGTCCCCGCTGCTGGACAGTAAAAAGACGTCCGGGTTCACGTCACTGTCAGCTGTCGCGACCTATGACTCCGAAGCCAAAGAGGCCGTGGTGTTCGCTGTGAACCGCTCGGCGACGGACGTGCTGACACTGGATGCCGCCGTCGGAAGCCTCAACGCAAGCAAAGTCATCGAGGCCGTGACCTACACGAACAAGGACCCGTACTGGCAGGCAACGGCTGACGACTCGACGTCAGTCCTGCCGTCCGAAAACGTCAGTGCAAAGCTCGACGGCGGTCGGCTCACCGCCGGACTTCCGGCCGTGAGCTGGAGCATGATCCGCCTTGAACTGAATTCCTAGGCGATTGCCTGCGAACCGTCGTGGAACATGGGGTACGCAGAAATTGGTGTGACAGAGGCTGACAAGGTTGGCTCCGGTGCCTGTGTTGCGGGTGCCGGAGCTGGCTCCACCTCTCCGCTGACAATTTCCATTGATTCCAAATCCAACAGGCGCCGGCTGCCGGTTTCGTCCTGAAGCCAAAAGAGGTCGGTACCCGCCACAGTCTTGACTACCGTGCCCCGGTGATAGAGGCGGCCGTTGTGCCAAGCCTCAACGTATTCACCCGGCTTCAGTGCGTGTGGCTCGTCCTGGCTACCCGGCATGGTGCCGAATGCCTGCGCCAGGCTGGCCTGCGTTTTCAGTGCCTGAAATAGATCCCTGTTTGCAATGCTCATGTCTGCTCCCCTCAGCTGTATCCGTCCGTTGCCCCCAGCATTGCGCATCTATGTTGCAGGCGCGTTGCACGGGGATGAGCGGAATGTGACAGGTGGCGGGGCGCAGGCGCGGACACCTCACTACATCTGCAACGATGTATACCGAGCCGGAAATGAACCAGAAGGAGCCCTGCATGGCCGTGACCATGAACGACGTCGCACGCGCGGCAGGAGTGTCCTTGAAGACGGTCTCCAATGTCATCAATAACTACGAGTTCATCCGGCCCGCCACCAAGCAGCGGGTCCTTGATGCTATTGATGAGCTCGGGTACCAAACAAACCTGACGGCCCGAAGCCTCCGCTCCGGAAAGACCAACATGCTCGGGCTGGTGCTGGCCGACCTCTCCATCCCGTACTATGCCGAGCTGGCCTCGGACATCATGAAGGCCGCTTGGGCCCGCGGCTACCGGGTTTTGGTGGAGCAATCCGGCAACGAGGCAGAGCACGAGAAAGCTGCGCTTCAGGGCCAGTTCCGCAGCCTCACCGACGGCCTCCTTTTCATCCCACTGGCCTTGCAAGCCGAGCAGATCATCGCCTCCGCCGGCAAGAAACCGTTGGTCCTCCTGGGCGAATTCGTGCAGGACCCCCGGCTGGACATGGTCCTCATCCAAAACCAGGAGGCTGCCGCCGCCGTCACCACGCACCTGCTGGCGGGCGGCCGCCGTCGTATAGCCGTCCTGGGCGCGCACGACGGCGACGAAGCCGGCAGCAACGGCCTCCGCCTTCGCGGTTACCGGGCTGCGCTCGCTGACGCCGGGGTGGAGCATGACCCGGCGCTGGTGGTCCCCTGCGATTGGAGGCGCGACGGCGGTGCTGACGCCACCGCGCGGTTGCTGGACAGCGGCGTGGAATTCGACGCCGTTTTCGGGCTCAACGATGCCCTCGCTTTAGGGGCGATGCACGAACTCCTGCTCCGTGGCCGGAAAGTCCCGGAGGAGATTGCCGTGGCTGGCTTCGATGACATTGACGAGTCGCGGTTCGCGTCGCCGTCGTTGACTACTGTGGCGCCGGGGCGGACGGAAATTGCGGAGCGCGCCGTCGAACTCCTCATCCAGCGGATCGAAAGCAAAGATGCGCTGCGTGCCGTCCAGCAGCCGGCGGCGGCGTTCGAAATGCGGGTCAGGCAGTCCGCTCCGTAGGGCGTCATTGTCTCGGCCGCTAGGGTTTTATGAATGAACGCTATTCCTGCCGCCCTCATCACCCCTGCCGTCATGATCGACCCCGATGTCCTGGACCGGAACATCGAACGGATGGCGGCGAGCATGCGCGGGCGCGGGCTGGGACTCCGTCCGCACGTGAAGACGCACAAAACGCTGGAGATTGCGCGAAAGCAGCTCGCCGCGGGAGCCGTTGGCATCACTGTGGCCACGATCGGGGAGGCCGAGGTCTTCGCTGCGGACGGCGTGAAGGACATCTTCATCGCTTACCCCCTCTGGGTTGAAGCGCCGCATGCGGAACGTCTTCGCGCGTTGACGGCCACGTGCCGCCTCGCCGTCGGCGTGGATTCGGCGGAAAGCGCGACGGCGATGGGCGGCCAACTTGGCGCGGATGCCGGCAGTATTGAGGTGCTGATCGAAGTGGACAGCGGGCACCACCGAAGCGGAGTCCTGCCGGACGAGGTGGTGGATGTTGCCCGGGCAGCCACGGCGGCGGGTTTGGCCGTGGCCGGTGTTTTCACCTTCCCGGGGCATAGCTACAAGCCCGGAATGCCCACAGGTGCTGCGGGTAACGAGAATGAAGCGCTGGGTCTTGCGGCAACGGCGCTGACTTCCGCTGGTTTCCACGTGAGGACCATCAGCGGTGGGTCCACGCCCACGGCCCTGATCACCGGCGAATCCGCAGCCACGGAACTGCGTCCCGGAGTTTACGTGTTCGGCGACGCCCAGCAACTGGAACTGGAGCGCTGCGGCTGGGATGACATCGCTCTGACGGTCGCGGCCACAGTGGTCAGCAGGCACGAAGCCCGTGGCGGGAACGTGCGCCGGGTTGTGGTGGACGCCGGCAGCAAGATCCTGGGCAGTGACCGCCCGGACTGGGCTACCGGGTACGGGCGGCTCCCCGAATTCCCTGAGGCTCGCGTCACGGCGTTGTCCGAGCACCACGCCACGGTTGTGTGGCCGGACTCCTCGGAACTGCCGCCCTTGGGCGCGCGGCTTCGAGTCATCCCCAACCATGTGTGCCTCACTATGAACCTGGTGGACGAGGTCACTGTGGTGCGCGGCGGGGCTGTGGTGGAGCAGTGGACCGTTGCGGCTCGGGGCCGAAACAACTAGGCCGATTCTTGACCAGGACGAGGTGGAGGAATGGCACGATTCCCGGTGCCAGTGCAAATTTCCATGGCATGCGCTTCACTGGAATGACTCCTCCATCCCGCTTTTGAAGGACAGGCCTTGACGTACTCTGATGTGATTCCCTCCCTCCCCAAGCCCGAGCATCCCCGTCCACAGCTGGTCCGTGACAAATGGCTGAACCTCAACGGCACCTGGGAATTTGAGATCGACGCCGGTGACTCCGGTTTGGAGCGCGGACTCACCACGCGTGAACTCAACAGCCGGATCCTGGTTCCGTTCGCACCGGAGTCCGCCCTTTCGGGGATTGAGCACGTAGATTTCATGGAAGCCGTCTGGTACCGGCGCACCGTGTCCATCCCTCAGGAGTGGGCCGGACAGAACGTCCTTTTGCATTTTGGCGCGGTGGATCACGACGCCACGGTGTGGGTAAACGGCGTGGAAGTAGCCCGTCACCGTGGCGGGTTCACGCCTTTCACGGCAGACCTCGGGGGAGCGGCAGAGCCCGGTACGGACGCTGTGGTTGTGGTTCGAGCCAGAGACTCACGGCACGAGATGCAGGCCCGGGGCAAGCAAGCCACCTGGTACAACAACACCCACTGCCAATACACGCGGACCACCGGAATTTGGCAGACCGTCTGGATGGAAGCGGTGCCTGAGATTCACATCAAACGCCTCCGCATGACGCCCAACCTTGCCGATTCCAGCATCACCCTGGAGGTGCCGGTCAGCCAGAACCGAAGTGGACATTCTGTCACCGCCGTCCTCAGCGATGACAGCGAGCTGCGTGTAGAAGCCACGGCCAAAGCCGACCTGGATCTCACGCCCTCCCTTCGACTGGAAATCCCTGCAGAATCACTGCGCCCTTGGTCCATCGAAGATCCTTTCCTCTATGACCTGGAGGTCAGTGTCCGCGACTCCTCCGGCAATGTGATTGATCAGGTCAGCAGCTACGCAGCGGTTCGATCGGTTGCCTTGGACGGCAAAGTGGTCCGCATCAACGGCAAAGCAGTC
This sequence comes from Arthrobacter sp. DualSoilB13, assembly GCF_055389195.1. Lineage (NCBI taxonomy): Bacteria > Bacillati > Actinomycetota > Actinomycetes > Micrococcales > Micrococcaceae > Arthrobacter > Arthrobacter sp. DualSoilB13. Next base: position 211,825 of record NZ_AP035865.1, read on the forward strand.
TTCCAACGGCTGATCCTGGATCAGGGCTACTGGCCGGAGTCCTTGATGACGTCGCCGGACGATGCTGCCCTCGTCAAGGACATTGAATTGTCCATGGCCGCAGGCTTCAATGGTGCCCGGCTGCACCAGAAGGTCTTTGAGGAACGCTTCCTCTATCACGCCGATCGCCTGGGTTACCTGGTGTGGGGTGAGTTCGGCGACTGGGGTGTCTCCGGTGGCGGAACGGTGGGTCACAATCAAAAGCCCACAGCGAGCTTCGTGGCGCAATGGCTGGAGGTGCTCAAGCGCGATTTCAACCACCCCTCCATCATTGGTTGGTGCCCTCTCAACGAGACCCACCAAGTGATGCACGATCGCCCCACGATACTTGATGACGTCACGGAAGCCATGTTCCTTGCCACCAAGCTCGCTGATCCTACGCGTCCGGTCATCGATGCCTCCGGTTACTCACATCGCATTCGGGAGACCGACATTTACGACTCGCACTCGTATGAACAGGATCCGGACCGGTTCCGCATGGAACAACAGGGCCTTGCGGACGGAAAGCCGTACATCAACCGCACGGCGGACGGCCAGGAGTATTCAGTGCCTTATGCAGGCCAGCCCTACTTCGTCTCCGAATTCGGCGGGATCTGGTGGAACGAACTTGAGGCCCGCCAGGCCGTGGACGGAAGCGACGTCGCCTCTTCATGGGGCTACGGCCAGCGCGTCAGCAGTGAGGAAGAGTTCTACACCCGCTTCGATGGACTCTGTGCCGTATTGCTGGAGAACGAGGATATGTTCGGTTACTGCTACACGCAGCTGACGGATGTGTTCCAGGAGAAGAACGGCATCTTCAACTTCGACCGCAGCAACAAGTTCGATCTGGAGAGGATCCGCGCCAGCCAGCTGCGGCCTGCCGCGATCGAAACCCGGTGGGCGTAGGCTACGTGGCACTCATGAAGACCTAACCTCGCAGTTAAGCCGCAGCTAAGCCCCGGCTGGAACACTCGCGAGCAGCGTGTGGAACTCCCGGTTGTGATAAACCAGTGGAGCTGAACCGGACGGGTTAGCCCGGATGTCCACAACTTTCGCTGCCAGCAGCACTGAGCCCCCCAGCGGCGCCCGATGGATAATTTCGCACCGTAATGCCCAGACGGCCTCCTTGAGCAGGGGCTCTCCTGTGGGCAGGACCTCCCATTCCATGGTGTCCGTGAATCGCGGGGCGGATGGGTCCGCGAAGGCGCGGACGAGCTCCAGCTGATCGGCGCCCACCAGATGGACCACGATTGTTTGCGCGGCTGCGATGACGGAAGCTGATCGCCCGCCGGTCACAGAGAAAGCGAGTATCGCCGGATCCACGGCCACAGATGCCACCGATGATGCCGTCAGCCCCACTGCTCCCTCTGGACCCGTTGCTGTGACAATCGAGACTCCTGCCGGATGGGCGCGGAACGCGGCCCTGAAAAGTTCGCCGACTGGTTCGGATGGCACGGGCTTGGGATGGGTCATTAACGCACTTTCATGGGGCTGGTGGGGATGGCGGCCTCTCAGACGCACACCTCATTGATGCTAGAACCTCAACAATGGTTGAGGTCAATTCCTGAGAAATCGACCCCCGCCCGTGACGCCGTGGAAACGTAGCCGAAACTTCCGCTCCCTACGCTGAACACAATGTCCAAGTGCCCGGCGTCCCAGGAGTAACCATGCATCTTTTGCCCCGTGAGCAGGAGAAACTCATGATCGTGGTGGCCGCCGACCTCGCACGGCGTCGCCAAGGGAGGGGGCTCAAACTGAACTACCCCGAAGCTGTGGCGATCATCAGCTACGAGCTCATCGAAGGCGCCCGCGACGGCAAGTCAGTCGCCCAACTCATGAGCTACGGAAGCACCCTGTTGCGCCGCGAAGACGTGATGGAAGGCGTGCCTGAGATGATCCACGACGTCCAGATCGAAGCCACTTTTCCCGACGGCACCAAGCTGGTCACCGTCCACAACCCCATCCGTTAGGAGCCCCCATGATCCCCGGTGAATACAGGCTCCAGCCCGGTCCCGTCGTGTGTAACAGCGGCCGCCAGGCGATCGCCGTCGAGGTTGTGAACCGCGGTGACCGCCCCGTGCAGGTCGGTTCGCACTATCACTTTGCCGAGGCCAACAGGGCCCTGGAATTCGACCGAGAAGCCGCCTACGGCCGTCGGCTGGACATCCCCGCAGGTACTGCCGCACGGTTCGAGCCGGGGGACAGGAAAACGGTCCACCTGATCGAACTCGCAGGGACGCGCGAGGTGCACGGCCTCAGCAACGCAGTTAACGGAAAGCTCGACGGCGGAACTTCAGTAACCGGGGAACCCCGCCCGGGCGTCGCAGCGGAGAGGGACCACCAGTGAGCTTCGAGATTCCCCGCAAGCAGTACGCCGAACTGTATGGCCCCACCACCGGCGACGCCATCCGTCTTGCCGACACCGAGCTGTTCCTGGAGATTGAGAAGGACTACACGGCTTACGGCGAAGAAGTGGTGTTCGGCGGCGGCAAAGTGATTCGCGACGGAATGGGTCAGAACGGCCAACTCACGCGGGCTGAAGACATCCCGGACACCGTGATCACCAACGTGATCGTCCTGGACTACACGGGTATCTACAAAGCCGACGTCGCCCTCAAAGACGGCCACATCTTCAGAATCGGCAAGGCCGGCAACCCACAGATCGCCGACGGCGTGGACATCGTGGTCGGTGCCAGCACGGAAATCATCGCGGGCGAACGGAAGATCCTCACAGCCGGCGGCATCGACACCCACATCCACTTCATCTCCCCGGAGCAGGTCCCCGCAGCCCTGTGCAACGGAATCACCACCATGGTGGGCGGCGGCACCGGCCCCGCCGAAGGAACCAAAGCCACCACCATCACCCCCGGCGCCTGGCACATCTCGCGCATGCTGCAAGCCGCCGAAGGGCTCCCCGTCAACATCGGCCTGTTCGGGAAGGGCCACGCATCCGCCGTCGAGCCCCTCGCAGAACAGATCCGCGCCGGTGCAGTGGGGCTCAAAGTCCACGAGGACTGGGGCTCCACCACGTCCTCTATTGACATGTCCCTGCGCGTTGCCGACGAATACGACGTCCAAGTAGCCATCCACACGGACACCCTCAACGAATGCGGCTTCGTGGAAGACACCATTCGCGCGATCGATGGACGGGTCATCCACACGTTCCACACCGAAGGCGCAGGCGGAGGCCACGCCCCGGACATCATCAAAATCGCCGGGCTGCCCAACGTGCTCCCCGCGTCCACCAACCCCACGCTGCCCTACACCAAAAACACCATCGAAGAGCACCTGGACATGCTCATGGTCTGCCACCACCTCAACCCGGACATCCCCGAAGACGTGGCCTTCGCCGACTCCCGCATCCGCGCCGAAACCATCGCCGCCGAAGACGTCCTCCACGACCTCGGCATCTTCGCCATCACATCCTCCGACTCCCAGGCCATGGGCCGCGTCGGCGAGGTGGTCACGCGTACCTGGCAGGTGGCCGATGCCATGAAGCGCCAGCGCGGCGTACTGAAGGATCCATCCGGAACCACCCACGGATCCGCCGAATCCGACAACTTCCGGCTCAAGCGCTACGTGGCCAAATACACCATCAACCCCGCCATCGCCCAAGGCATGGCAGACGTCATCGGATCCGTGGAAGAAGGCAAGTTCGCAGACCTGGTCCTCTGGGACCCCGCGTTCTTCGGTGTGAAACCCGAACTCGTCATCAAAGGCGGCCAAATCGCCTACGCACTCATGGGAGACTCCAACGCCTCCATCCCCACACCGCAACCGCGCACCATGCGGCCCATGTTCGCCACGTACGGAAAAGCCCTCCAACAAACATCCATCACGTTCCTGTCCCAAGCCGCCATCGACGCCGGAGCGCCAGCCGAGCTCGGCCTGGAACGCATCATCAAACCAGTCACCGGCATCCGCAGCCTCAGCAAAGCGGACCTCAAATACAACGGCGAAACCCCGGACATCGCCGTCGACCCCGAAACCTACAAGGTAACCGTCGACGGCGTCGAAGTCACCTCCCAGCCCTCCGACGTGCTGCCCATGGCCCAGCGCTACTTCCTCTTCTAGGAGCCACCATGATCATCGAAAAAATCCTGGGCAACCTCCACGAACAACCCGCTGACTACGCAGGCCACCACAAAGAAAAAGTAGTGCTGCCCAGCGCCCTCCTCGTCAAACGCATCCAACGCGTCACCACCGATCACGGCAAAGAACTCGGCATCCGGCTCCCCAGCGGCACCGGGGACCTCCGAGACGGCGACATCCTTGCCGTCACTGACACCAACCTCATCGTCATCTCAGTACTGCCCACCGACGTCCTGGTGATCGGGCCACGGAGCATCCACGAAATGGGCGTCGTGGCACATTCGCTCGGCAACCGGCATTTGCAGGCACAATTCTTCGACGCTGCGTCTGAATACGGGGCCGAAGTCATGGTGTGCCAGTACGACCACACGGTCGAAGACTATTTGAAGAGCGTCGGCGTCCCCTACGACAGGCAAGAGCGGGTCATGCCGGTGCCATTCCGCCATGCAGAGCATTCGCACTAGAGTCATGCGTCGCATCAGGTTGGGTGCGCGCGCTTGCGCTCCACTGGGAAGGGGGCCGTGCCCGTCCCCAGCCGCTCCCAACCTTCGCAAGCTCAGGTCGGGGCCCTCGCGGCAGTGGGCCCCCCGCGGGGCCCTCCACACCGCGGCCCCCTTCCCAGCTCCGCTCCAGCGCACAGACCGCACCGGCGGCGGTGCGGCTTGAGCCCGACATATCAGCTTGCTCTTCAACAGTTGACTGACTCAGCTTTGCCTACGGGGGCGTTTGCTCATTCTTTGGGGTTTGAGAGCTACATCCACCGTGAGTTGGTTCGTGATGAGATCACTTTTGGGAAGTGGTTGGGTGCTTTTGTGGGGCAGCAGTTGGTCTTTTCCGAGGGGTTGGCCGTTCGCTTTCTTTATGAGGGGGTGGATGTCGGCTTGCTGGATGGGGTGTTGTCTTCGCAGTTGTTGGCTCGGGAAGTGCGGGAGGCTTCGCTCAAAATGGGTGGGCGGTTGTTGGAAATTGGCGGGGAGGTGTTCCCGTCGGCTGAGTTGGAAGAGTATCGGGGGCTCGTTCGGGCGGGGTTGGCCTCGGGGCATCAACCTCTGGTTTTTGGCGTCATTGCGCGGTCTTTGGGGGTTCCCTTTGAGGCGGCGTTGTCTGCCTATCTGTTTGCCACCGTTACCTCGCTGACGCAAAACGCCGTGCGTGCCATACCGCTCGGGCAGAACGCCGGGCAGCGGGTACTTCGCGACGCGCACGACGCCGTTGCTGCCGCCATCCACGATGTAGCACAGCTGTGCTGGGACGACTTTGGGGCCGTCAGCCCCGGCCTCGAAATTTCACAAATGCGGCACGAACGGCAACGTGCCCGCATGTTCATGAGCTAGCAAGTGCAAAGGACAGACAACATGACAGAACCCATCAAAATCGGCGTCGGCGGACCCGTCGGAGCAGGCAAAACCCAGCTCGTTGAACGCATCACCCGGCACATGAGCCGCGACATCTCCATGGCCGCCATCACCAACGACATCTACACCATCGAAGACGCCAAAATCCTCGCCGCCAACGGCATCCTCCCCGAAGACCGGATCATCGGCGTCGAAACCGGCGGCTGCCCCCACACCGCCATCCGCGAAGACACCTCCATGAACACCGCGGCCATCGAAGAACTCAAAACCCGGCATGCTGACCTGCAAGTCATCTTCGTCGAATCCGGAGGCGACAACCTCTCCGCCACCTTCAGCCCAGAACTCGTCGACTTCTCCATCTACATCATCGACGTAGCCCAAGGCGAAAAAATCCCCCGCAAAGCCGGCCAAGGCATGATCAAATCCGACCTCTTCATCATCAACAAAACAGACCTGGCACCCCACGTAGGGGCAGACCTCGCCGTCATGGAGAGGGACTCCAAAGAGTTCCGCGGCAACAAGCCGTTCTGCTTTACCAACCTCAAAACGGACGAAGGCCTGGACGAGGTCCTCAACTGGATCCGCCGCGACGTCCTGATGCTCGACTTGGCGTCGTGATCGGCGGGGCTGCGGCGGTGACCTCATCGAGTCCGGCGGCTTCGCCGGATATGAGGGGCCGTGCCCGTCCCCAGCCGCTCGCAACTCTCGCAAGCTCGAGTCGGGCCCCTCGCGGCAGTGGGCCCCCCACGAGGCCCGCCACGCCGCGGCCCCTCATATCCGGCTTCGCCGCCTCGGGGGTTACGTCACCACGCGAGATGCGCCTATGAACACGACGACGCAGGTCGAATTCGGCTCAGATGTTGTGGGGAACCTGGGGCCCGAATCCACGTTGGCCTCTGGGGAGCGGGGGGTTCGGGGGCGGTTGGAGCTTGGGGTTTCTGTGCGTGGGGGGAGGTCCGTTGCTTCGCGGCAGTTTCATGAGGGGGCTTTGAGGGTGCTCAGGCCGCATTACTTGGATGGGTCCGGGCAGGTTTGTTATGTCATGGTCAACCCCGGGGGTGCGTATCTTGGGGCTGATCTGTTTGTTATTGATGTGGAGGTTGAGGCGGGGGCTGAGCTGTTGCTGACCACGCAGTCGGCAACCAAGGTGTACAGGACTCCGGGGTCGTTCGCTGAGCAGCGGATGACCATCAAAATGGGGGAGGGCTCGCGGCTGGAGTTGATGCCGGATCAGTTAATCGCGTACCGGGAGGCGAGCTATCGGCAGAATTCGCGCATCAGTCTCCACCCGACGTCGAGCCTCGTCATGGCTGAGGTCATCACGCCGGGGTGGTCGCCGGACGGCGCGTCCTTCAAGTATGAGGAGGTGCGGCTGCGCAACGAGATCTGGGTAGAGGGGGAGAACGGTGCGAAGCTGTTGGCGCTGGACAACCTCCTGATCAGGCCACCTCTCAACGACGTGACCGGGATGGGGTTCATGGAGGGCTTCAGCCATCTGGGCTCGTTAGTGGTGGTGGATCCGCGGGTTGATCAAGGGCTTGCCGATGAACTGGACCGGATAGCCCGTGACTTTGACGCTTATACCGGGGTGTCCTTAACGGCGGCTATTGCCGGAAGTGCGGGGCTTGTGCTGCGATCGTTGTCCAACAGCACTGAGGAACTCAACAAATTGCTGGGTGCGTGCACCGGCGTCCTGCGGGAACGTTGGTATGGGCAGGCGCCCTTGAACCTGAGGAAGTACTGATGACTGCGCTGACCGAGTTCGCCACCATGTACCGGGAGCGGGAGACGTTGTCCCTGCGGACCCGGCTGCTGTTCACTTTCGGTGCCGTAGCCGCTTTGCATCTTGCCGCCGTCGTGCTGTTGCTTGTTGGCACCGTAGGTGGCGCGCAGCCGCTGGCGCTCGGGCTGGTGATCACCGCGTACGTTGCCGGTATCAAGCACAGTTACGACTGGGACCACATCGCCGCCATAGATAACTCCACGCGCAAATTCGTGGCGCAGCACAGAGACCCCGTGAGTGTGGGTTTTGCATTCAGCCTGGGTCACAGCTCCGTGGTGATCCTCGCCGGGCTGTTGGTGGTGGCGGGTGCCACCTTGATCGGGCAGTTCATGGAGGACGGCACCACCGGTAACAAGGTGCTGGGCCTGATCGGCAGTGGGGTCTCGGGTTTGTTCCTGCTGGCGATGGGATTGTTCAACGGCTCCGCGTTTGTGCGGGCGACCAGCGTGTACCGTCAGGTACAGCGGGGAGGTGATGTGCGGCCCGAAGACCTTGAAGCGAAAGGCTTTGTTGCCCGGCTGCTCGCCAAACCGCTGTCCAAAGTGGAGCGGCCGCGGAACATCTACGTGATCGGTTTCCTGTTCGGCCTGGGGTTCGATACCGCCACCACCATCGGACTGCTGGTCATGACCACGACGGCGTCACTCGCCGGTGTCTCGCCCCTCGCCCTGATGGCCCTCCCGCTCGCGTTCACCGCCGCCATGACCCTGTGCGATTCCGCCAACGGCGTGGCCATGATGAAGATGTACAAATCAGCCATTCACAACCCGCGGCGCAAGCTCGGCTTCAACGCCCTGATCACCGGCATCTCTGCTGTTTCTGCGCTCTTCATCTCCGTGATCACACTGGGTGGCTTCATCAACGCCGCCTTTGAACTCGAAGATCCGCTGACCACGTGGCTCGGCAGCATTGACCTTGGCGACGCGGGCCTGATCCTGGTGGGACTGTTCGTGATCGTCTGGGCCGTATCAGCGTGGCGTGGCCGGAGCGTGCGACCTAGTTGGGCTAGGAGACCGCCACTGCGTTGAAAAGCTCGTTGGTGTCCACACCAAGGTCCGGGGTGTCCAGCACGTTGGTCAGGAACACCACGCAGCGGTCCTGCTCGGGGAGCATCCACCACTCAGTGCCTGACCAGCCCGGATGCCCGTAAATCCCCTGCGCGAACAGCTCGGACTCATTGGCGGGCATCTGGAAGCCCAGCCCGGTGTGGCGGATGGGCTTGGGGCGGGTGGTGATGTGCGAAACCTCAGTGGTCCGGGGGCGGCGCATGGCGGCAAGAGTTGCGGGACGGACGGCTTTCCCGGAACCCCGTAAGAGCTCGGAACCAAGACTGAGCAAATCTGCGGCCGTGCCGAAGAGCCCTGCCCCGGGATGCCTGTGCTTGTACATCTCCTGGACGTCCAGGCCCGCTGCGTCCGTGCCGTGGACGGTGTGCGGGTTGGACTCTGTGTCGAAGGTGAGGCCGTGGGCTCCGGTGTCAGCTGCCAAGGCCAGAAGCTGATCCTCGAACGGTGACCCGCCAGCCCACTCGGCCATCGCCGCTGCACCTTCAAAGGCGATGTTGCAGTATTGCACCAGAGATCCGGCGTAAAAGGCTTGATCCGCGGCGGTGAGGGCTTCGCGGAGGGGAGTGGCGCCGTCGAGCGCCGGGTCTGAAATTCCGGATCGGTGGCTGAGTAGCTGCTCAAGCGTCACGGTATCCGTGCGGCCGGTGCCAAAGCCCGGCAGGGCGTCACCCAGCGAGGCGCCAAGCGAGAGTTTCCCCAACTCAACTTGCCGCATGACCGTCAGGGCCGTGATCGGTTTGGTGACCGAGAACAGCGCAAAGTGATCATCGACTGCAGCATGCCGGCCGTCGTCGGAACCGAACGCCACAATGTCCTCAATGCCTTGGCTTGAGGCAATGCCCAGCACCCCCACTGGTACGCGTTTGAGCTCTACCTGCTTGCGGGCCCAGTCCGCTGCGGGTCCTATTTCCACCATTGCCTGTTCACGCCTTCGTTCGGGGTCCGGGGTTGCTGCATCGAATCTATCGTGGACGCCGGAAGAAACTTTCCACCCATGTAACCTTGGCAGCCCGGCCGGAAACTATACAAGTATCCTGCAGTTCAGGGCTCTAATTACCAGGGGGAACAATCGTGCTTTCAGAGCGCGAATTGGCGTTCATCGCCATTCACAAAGACAGCTACCCATCCGTGTTCAAGTTCGTCTGCCGACGTGTTGAATCCGCGGACGTAGCTGAGGAAATCGCGGCCGACGTTTTCCGCGTCGTATGGCAGAAGTGGAGCGATGACTCACACCCGGACCTTCCGTACCTCCTGACGGTTGCAAGGAACCTTGTGGGAAATGCGTACAGGAGCCGCGACAGGCGCCTGGCGTTGCAGGAAAAGCTGCGGACGACGGCGGTCCAGCGCTTTGGTGGCGACTCCGAGAATGTTGCTGTCCAGGACGCAATGGAAGCACTGCGGGAAAAGGACCGCGACATTTTGCAGATGGCCTACTGGGACGACCTGGGGATTGCCGACATCGCGAAAGTGCTGCAGTGCAGCGAATCGGCGGCAAAAGTCCGCCTTCACCGGGCCCGCACTGCGTTCCGGAAACATCTGCCTGCAGGGGCCAACTCGACTACACAGAAGATGGGGGTCTGAAGACAATGGATCCGATCAAGAACCAGATATCAGCGATTGACCCGCTCACTATCGATCCCGTGGCGGAACCCAACGGCGAAGAAGCGCTGCACAAAATCCTTTCCGGCACCACCGTGTTCAGCGACAACAGCCCACTCGCGGCAGTGACGTCCCTGGAACAGCGCAGGCGCCGCAAAGCCCAGATTGCGGGCGGGCTATTGCTCGGCGCTGCTGCCGTGACTGCGGGGGTGCTGGTTGCCTCAAGCTTCGAGACAGTCAGTTCCAATCCCTTGCCCGCTGTGACACTCCAAAGCTCCACGCCCACGCCTACCGTAACCCCGACGCCCACGCCCACTGCGACACCTTCAGCGACGCCGTCAGCGACGCCCACGGTGGCCGCGCCGGTGACCACCCCGCCCGCACCCACCACACCGCCAGCAGTGGCCTCGGCGCCAGTGGTGCCACCCGTGCAGGCACCCACCAGCCAGACCTATACCTTCCCGGATGGGCATTTGTCCTTCACCTATCCGGTCGGCTGGAGTATCCGGGCGGACCAAGGACCATTCGATCCTCCTGGGACTGCGGAAGCCTCGCGCATTGTGACTGTCTTTGATGCCGCTGGGGCTGAGGTAGCCCGTGTGTTCAATGGAAACTACGCGGATGGGACTGCTGGTTTGGTGGACCGAACCATTCTGGACCGGGCTGTAGTGCCGGGCGTTCGCGACAACTCGGGTGAGCTGGTGGAGTTCGGTTTCTCCTCTAACCAGTCACAGTACATTCCCTACGAAGGGCCCCCCTACGAGGGAATGCCCTCACCCCGAACGGGACCTGCCGATGGACCTCCGACGTACATCATGGATGTACGGGTGTCCTCCGAGCTCAAGGCCGGAGTAAGTTCCTCCGGGACCAACCAGGTCCGCGTACCAAACGGCATCATGAGTGCTTACGCGGTGTTCGATCCCGCCAAGCAGCCAGCCTTCGCAACCCCGGAGGCGGCCAAGGCCTGGATGAATACGGCGCAGTATGCCCAGCTGAAGGCGATGTTCCTGAGCCTGAGCTACAAGTAGCCCATCTGAATAGCAGTTGAGGCCGTTTTGAGCGTTCAAAACGGCCTCAACTGCTACTTACGTGGGTTAGCGGACAGGTGGGTTAGCGGACAGTCACCAGGTGGCTGGCGGGGTCGTACCGGAGGGTGACCGGGCCGCCGTCGTGCTTCAACGCGATGTTGCTGCCGTTGGGGGCTCCGGCCAGGCCGTAGTTCTCAGCCCAGGAGCCGTTGATGGCGGCCTTGAACTCGTAGCTGCCGGCGGCCAGGTTGGGCACGGAGAGCTTCCAGAGTCCGTCAGCGGCGTCCAAGGACAACTGGGCCTGGGCGCAATCGGGCATCCAATCGCCAGCGCAACCGAGCTCGGAGTTCAGGCTTCCCGGCACGGAAACGGCTGCAGGCTGCTGGCCCGCGGTGACTGCGCTGATGAGATTGGTGGCGTGGTCGTACAGGAACGTGACGGCGCCGCCTGTGTGCGTGAACGCCACGTTGGGGCCGTCGAGCTCACCGCCTGCGCCGTAGTTTTCGTCCCAGGTGCCGTTGAGCGCAGCCTTGAACTCGTACGTTCCCGCGGGAAGGTTGGGCACGCTCAGCTGCCACAGCCGATGCGTCGGCTCGTAGCTCATGAGTCCCTGTTCGCAACTGGGCTGCCAGTCCTCGGTACAGCCCAACTCGGTGTTGAGGCTGCCGGCCACGGTGACGGTTTCGGGCTGGGTGGGCTCACCCACCACTCCGCTCTTCGGCTCACTCGCCGACGTCTGCCCGCGGTTGTCCAACACCACCGCGCGGTACTCCACCGAGGCCCCCGGCTCCAGGGACGACACGTCATGGAACACCTGATAGGGGGCGTTGTCATCCGTGCCGATCGCCGTCCACTCGCCACCAGCCGTGCGCGCTTGGAACGTGACCTCATAGAACGAGTTACCGTCGACGTCGGCCGTTACCTTCAGGCGGCTGGCGTCACCAGCTGCGGTGACCGGCTTCTTAAGCACGACGCCGGGCGCCGCCTTGGACTTGGCCAGTCGCCCCGCTGCTTCATACACCACAGTGGAAAGCGGCGGTACGGTGACGGTCAGTGTGGCGTCCTGTCCGGTTTTGGCGTTCTTGGCGGCGTCACCATAAACCAGTTTGAACGGCTGTTTCGCTTCATATGTGGGGATCGCCGCGGTCTGGGCTGTCTCGCTGTTGTTCACTGCCACGATGTACTCGCGCTGCTCTTTGGCATCAATGCGTGAGAACGCGTAGATGCCGGCGCCGTCGGCTGCGTAGCGGTTTTGCTGGGCACCGCTTCGGAGCGTGGGGTGTTCAGCTGCGAGGGCCGCGAGTTCACTGATTTTCTTGTACAGCGGGTGCTGGGTGTCGAAGTTGTCAGTGGCGTGCGTGGAGCTGGTCCCCAGGAGATCATCATCCAGATACTCCTGGACCTTGCTGGCGAACATGGTCTGCCGCGAGTCCTGGTCTCCGCCGGCCCCGGTGAAGCCTTGCTCGTCGCCGTAGTAGATCACGGGGTTGCCGCGCGAGAAGTACATCAGCTCATGGGCGAGCTCGTCGCGTTCCACCAGTTCGGCGTCGGACGCGCCCGGGTTGTCTTGGGCGATGAAGGTGCCGATGCGGCCCATGTCGTGGTTACCCAGGAAGGTGGGCAGTTGGTAGACGTTGGAGTCGGCGTCCGTGTACCAGTCATCCCCGTTGAAGAAGTCCGCCAAGCCGGTGGCTTTGCTGCTCTGGGACGCGAAGCTGCGGGCTGCGCCTTGGAACCCGAAATCCAGCACGGCCTGCATCTGGTTCCTGGTGGTGAATTTGGATGTGATGCTCTTGGAGGTATCGAAGACCTCGCCGAACATGAAGAACTCGTCCTTGCCCTGTTCCTTGGCGTAGCTGAGAACCTGGGGTCCGAACTGCTGCCAGAACTCGTCATTGACGTGCTTCATGGTGTCGATGCGGAATCCGTCGATCCCGAAGTCGCGGATCCAGGTTTTGTAGACGTCCATCATTCCGTTGACCACTTTGGGGTTCTCGGTGAAGAGGTCGTCCAGGCCGAAGAAGTCGCCATAAAGGGAGTCCTCGCCGGCAAAGTTGGTGTTGCCGCGGTTGTGATAGAGCGTGGGGTCGTTCAGCCAGGCCGGAACCTTGACCTCTTTCTCCGCGTCCGGGACCACAGGTGTGTACGGGAAGGACGTTGCGGCATCCAGGGCCGGGAAGTCTTGCGTTCCCGCGTAGTCGCGGTCATCGAAGACCTCGCCCGCAGCGGTTCGGTAGGGCTCGGTTTCTTTGGAGATGTAGGGCGCCGAGGCGGTTTCCTGGTACTGGATGACGTCCGCGGTGTGGTTGGTGATGATGTCGAAGTACACCTTCATGCCACGGGCGTGGGCGGCGTCAATGAGCGTCTTCAGCTCGGCATTGGTGCCAAGGTGGGGGTCGATCTGCGTGAAGTCCGTGACCCAGTACCCGTGGTAACCGGCTGAACTGTTTGCCAGGGTGCCGTCGCCTTGGACCGCCTTGTTCTTGAAGCTTGGTGTGAGCCAGAGGGAGTTGGTGCCCAGCCCCTGGATGTAGTCCAACTGGTCTTGGAGACCCTTCAAGTCCCCGCCGTTGAAGAACCCCTTACGGCTGGGATCGAAGCCGGACACCATCGGATCGGAACCCAGCCCGCCGTCGTCGTTGGCGGCTGTACCGTTGTTGAAGCGGTCGGCCATGACGAAGTAGAAGTTCTGATCGCTGATACCGCCGCGGATGGAGTGCTGGGCGGCGGGATCGGGCGTGGGGACGGGAGCGGCGCCTGCGGGGAGGACGGCCGAGGCGGTGAGTACCGCCGTCGTCATGAGGACGGCGGCGATCCGGTTCAGTGGTGGGCGCTGGGGGCAGTCGTTGGATCTATAGCTGCGAGATAGCAAGTGATGAAACCTTCCGCTAAGCGACAGTGCTGTGGCATATAGGTGTTGTGGGACAAGTCACAACTGTAAGCGCTTCCGTATGCTTAATCCACGAGTTTCGGGTATTTCGAATTGTGAAGGATCTCGCCAGAACTCTCTTTCTGGAAGCGTTTGCATACGCTCTACCCGAAATTGTGCGGGATTTTCACTGTGCCTTTGCATGGCCACATTCCAAAACGCTATGCATCCGTCCATAACCAAGCCCGTGTGACTTGCATAGGGTTGAAGAGATCTGCTTCACAAAACACCCCCGATCTATCCCCAAGGATGAGTTTCAACGATGAAGAGCATCGCCCTCCTGCGCGAACGAGCCACCCGCGTCATGCCTACCGGTTCCCACTGCCCGGCGTCGGGTCTCTGGAGCCCGGACTCCGATCCGGATGCCGTCCAGGTTTTCGCGGAAGGCCACATCCTCCCGGCCCACCAGGGTGTACCCACCGTCTGGCGGCGCCGCACCGCCGCTGAAGCGTCGGCATGACCAGCACCATCCTGAACAGGCCCGCCGACTACCGCCACGTGCCGGCGGCCGAGTGGACTGAGCTCGCCGCGGGCGATCCCGTATGGATCTACGACGTCGCGTGGGGCGCCGGGACCGGCCGCGTGGACGATGTTTCCAAGCACCAGGAACTGCTCTGGGTCATCCTCGAACCGACCGGCCGCAGGCTCATCTGTGGAACGGACGACGTCGAGGTCTGGACAGCCTGAAAAGACCCGCCGAGATGGCACAACATGACAATGTCTGAGCGGATGATTGTCATCAAGTGCCATCTCGGCGTCAGTTAACCGGCGGGGACCAGAACGCTGGGAGAGCCCGTCTCCACACGGCTCACGGGACCGTCCGGCAGTCCGGTTGCCGGGTCCAGCCTGAAGCTCACGACGTCGTCCGAGCCTTCGTTGGCGACGTACAGCCAGCCTTCGCGGACCAAGTGGTGGCGCGGCCACTCACCGCCGCACGGTACCTCCCCGACGGGCTCCAGTTCAGCCCCGCCGTTGGATACCTTCACCACGCAAATGGAGTTGGACCCGCGAACGCCCACATACGCGAAACGGCCGTCGGGAGACAACGCGATCTCCGCTCCGGCGTCGCCTTCTTTGGCACCCGTGGCGCTCGCCGTAACTATGGTTGCCAGCCTGTAAGTACCGTCCGGTTCCATCTGAAGTGCTGCCACTTCCACTGAATATTCGGTGTCCACCACAACGGTTCCGCTGTGATGGCGGGCCATGTGCCGTGGCCCGGAACCCTTGGGCAGGATCACCTGATGATCCAACTGCAGGCCTTCGCCCGGCGCGTACCGCCACACCCTCGCCAGGTCATGTCCCAGGTCCGTGGTCATCACACGGCCATCCGGCAGCATCAGGCTTGAGTGCGCGCGGCTGGGTCGCTCCCCGTCCGGAGTCGTTGCAGAGTGGGGATCGACGGCGGCTGCCGCGTTGGTGCGCGAGGTGATGGCGCCGTCGTCGTCCAGTTCGTAAAGGATGACCTGACCGTCGCCCCAGCACGTTGCCACAATGAAACGTCCCTGTGGATCAGCCGCCACGTGGCACGTTGCTTCACCGGCGGGCCAAGGATCGCCGAAGGCCTCCAACTCAGCGTCGCCGGTCCGGCGATACGCCCGCACGGTCTTACCTTCCTCGGCGACGGCGTAGACCACCGGGAGCGCCGGATGCAGTGCGAGGAATGATGGTGAGTTGGCGGGGACCGCCAGGCCAAGGGACGTCAGCTGGCCATTGTCATCAGCCGAAAGTGCGGCGATGCCCTCGCCCTTGCCATTCCTGTCGGCAGTGTACGAACCAACCCAGATCAGTGTTTCCTGGCTAACCATGGTCAGTGGCCCTGAACGTCGGAGTCCACGCCGGCGTCCGGACCGGCGTCGAGGGTTTGAAGCCTGGTGAGGTCATCGGGGTCCAGTTCGAAGTCGAAGATGTCCAGGTTCTCCCTCATGCGCTGCGGATTGGAGGTCTTGGGGATGGCCACCAAGCCCTGCTGGACATGCCAGCGCAGCACCACCTGGCCGGGTGTTTTACCGTACTTTTCGCCGATGCCGGCCAGCACGGGAGCATTCAGAAGATCGCTGCTGGCACCCAGCGGGCTGTAGGACTCGGTGATGATGCCATGTGACTGGTTGAAAGCCCGTGCAGCCGTACGGGGAATGGAGGGGCTGACCTGGATCTGATTGACCGCGGGCACCACATCCGTTTCGCGCAACAGCTGATCCAGGTGGGCCGGCTTGAAGTTGGAGACACCGATTGATCTCACTTTGCCCGAGCTCTGCAGCTCCTCAAAGGTCTTCCAGGTGGACACGAACTCACCGCGGCGGGGGAGCGGCCAGTGGATCAAAAGGAGGTCTACATACTCCAGGCCCAAGCGTTCCAAGCAGCCGTCCAGCCCGGCAATGGCCTTTCCGGAACCCTGGAATTCACCATCTAATTTTGTGGTGATGAAGAGTTCTTCGCGACTCACCCCACAGGCGCGGATGCCGTTGCCCACGCCCTTCTCATTGCCGTACTTCTTTGCAGTGTCCACGTGCCGGTAGCCGTGCGACACCGCCTCCACCACGGCATCGGCAACCTGGGCATCATTCAACGGCCACGTGCCAAGGCCCAGTTGGGGGATCTTGTGGCCGTCGTTGAGTTCAATGAGCGGGGCAGATGTCATGCGCGCACATTCCTTTCGTAAAGCCGATCGCATAGCTCCATATAGTCCTCGTGAACCACCTGCAGCTCAGGATGCTGATCATGCCATGACACGATCTCTCGCGCACCGTCCGCGAACGGAATCGTGGCCCGGTAATCAGGGACAAGGGCTTTGATTTTGGAGTTGTCGAACACCACGGAGTGCGAGCGGTCACCCAACAGGTTGGGGCCGAGCTCGGGACTGTGGGCTGCAATCGTGTCCGAAGAAACGTGGAACAGCTCCGGTTCGTCCACCCCGGCTGCCCGAGCAAACAGGCGGTAAATCTGGTTCCACGGCAGGAACTCGTCCGAGGTAATGGTGTAGCTCTCACCCACAGCCTGCGGCCTGCCCAGCAGAGCAACAAAGGCTTTGGCAAAGTCCCGGCTGTGAGTCAGCGTCCACAACGACGTACCGTCACCGTGCACCATGATCGGCATCCCGGCACGCATCCGGTGGATGTCCGTCCACCCGCCCACCATCGCAATCTTGGTCCGATCATAGGTGTGGGAAGGCCGGACCACGGTCACCGGGAAGTCCAGTTCACGGTAAGCCTCGAACAAAAGCTCCTCGCAGGCGATTTTGTCCCGCGAGTACTGCCAGAACGGGTTCTTCAACGGGGTCGATTCCCGGATCGGCAGTGTTGTGGGCGGCTTCTGGTACGCCGAAGCTGAACTGATGAAGACGTACTGACCTGTCCGTCCGCGGAACATTTCCACGCCGGCCCGCGCCTGGTCCGGGGTGTAGGAGATAAAGTCCGCAACGGCGTCGAACTCTCTTCCTTGAAGTACCTCCCGCACGGCTGCGGCGTCGCGGATGTCCGCATGGAGGACCTCGGTGCCATCCGGGACAGGCCGCCCGGCTGACCGTCCCCTGGTGAGGATGGTCAGCCGGTGGCCCAGTGCGACGGCGCGTTCAGCCGCCGCCGCACTGATGACTCCCGTGCCGCCGATGAACAGGATGTTCCGTGGTGAGACGGTGTCTGCCGCAGGCTGCAGGCTGCTTGCGGGATCGCTCACCAGGCGTAATCTTCGGGGGCGGGGCGGTGGCCCGGGAAGATGTCATCCAGCCGCTTGAGGGCATCCTCGTTCAAGGTCACGTCCAAGGCGCGGATGGCCGCATCCAGCTGCTCCTGGGTACGCGGCCCAACGATCGGAGCAGTCACTGCAGGCTGGTGGAGCAACCAGGCAAGCGCCACGTCGCCGGGCTTGTGGCCCAGTTCGTCCGCGAAATCCTCGTACTGGCGGATTTGCTCCTCGTGCTTCTTGAGGGTCTCCAATGCCCGGCCCTCAGCGCGGCGAACACCCTGCTCTTCCTTTTTCAGCACGCCACCCAACAGCCCGCCCTGAAGCGGAGACCAGGGAATCAGGCCCAGGCCATAGTTCTGCGCAGCCGGAATGACCTCGAGCTCAACTTCACGCCGGAACAGGTTGTAAATGGACTGCTCACTGACCAGCCCTGTGTAGTTCCGCCTGCGCGCCGCTTCCTGCGCCTGGGCGATGTGCCAGCCGGCAAAGTTGCTGCTGCCAGAGTAGAGGATCTTGCCCTGCTGGACGCCCACCTCGATTGCCTGCCAAATCTCGTCCCACGGAGTATCGCGATCAATGTGGTGGAACTGGTAGATGTCGATGTAGTCCGTCTGCAGCCGCTTAAGGCTCGCATCCAGTGCCCGGCGGATATTGAGTGCCGACAACTTGGACTCGTTGGGCCGGTCCGTCATGGTGCCGTACAACTTGGTGGCTAGGACCGTACGCTCGCGGCGCTCGCCGCCCTTGGCGAACCAGCGGCCGATGATTTCCTCTGTCCAGCCGCGGTGCTCGGTGCCGCCGTACACGTTGGCGGTGTCAAAGAAATTGATGCCGGATTCCAGTGCGGAATCCATGATGGCGTGTGCCGTTGCCTCGTCCGTCTGCGGACCGAAGTTCATGGTGCCCAGGCAAAGACGGGAAACTTTCAGGCCGGAACGGCCCAGGTGGGTGTACTGCATGTGGTTGAGTCCTTTGCTTTGTTCGTGGGGCTTTAGAGCTGGGTGAAAGCTGCGACGGCGGGATCGGAGCCGATGCGCGCGCCCGCCTCCAGTGCCGTAATAGCTGCCAGCTCCGATTCGGTGAGAGTGAGATCGGCTGCGCCGAAGTTCTCACGCATCCGCTTGGAGTCCGCGGACTTGGGAATCACGATGGTCCCCTGGGCGAGGTGCCAGGCCAGGATCACCTGTGCAGGAGTAGTGCCGTGGGCGGCGGCTACCAGCGCCACTTGCTCGGCGTTCAGGTCCTTGCCTTGGCCCAACGGGCTGTATGCCTCCACGGCGATGCCCAGGTCGCGGCACTTGGTGGCGAGTTCGGCCTGCTGGAACGTTGGGTGGACTTCGATCTGGTTGACGGCCGGGACCACCTCTGCCTCCTTGAGCAGTGCGTCCACGTGGTCGGGAAGGAAGTTGGAAATGCCGATGGCCCGGATCTGCTTGTCCTGATGCAGCTTCTCCATCTCCTTCCACGCCTGCGTGTAGAGGCCCTGCGAAGGGACAGGCCAGTGGATCAGGTACAGGTCAATAACCTCAAGGCCCAAGGCGTCGCGGCTGCGTTGGAAGGCGTCATAGGCCTCGCCCTGCTCGCCGTTGCGGAGCTTGGTGGTGATGAAAAGTTCCTCCCGGCGAATGCCGGAGGCGGCAACAGCAGCACCTACTCCGGCCTCGTTGCGGTACGCGGCTGCGGTGTCGATGTGGCGGTAGCCGGCTTCCAGGGCGTCTTCCACTACCTTCTGCGTTTCTCCTGCAGGTACTTGGAAGACGCCGAATCCAAGCTGGGGAATGGTGACGCCGTTGTTCAATGTCAGCTCTGGCATGACGGTCTCCTTCGACGGAACGATTACGGTGGTGACACTCCAGAAAGCGTTTTCGGAGGCTCTGTACCGAGCCTATTCACTTTTGGGGTCAGAGTCAGCAACCCAGCATGATCCTGTTTTTCCTAGGTCTGGTAGTCCTACCCACAACGGTGGCCTTTCACACGCCTCGAACGGCAGAATGGGCAGATGGGTCAAAGCGCCGAGTTCGGTAAATTCCTCAAAATCATGCGTGCCCGCCTCTCGCCCGAGGACGCCGGAGCGCAGGAGAACAGTGGTGCCCGCAGGGTACCCGGACTCCGCCGCGAAGAGGTTGCCCGGCTTTCCGGAGTGAGCACCGACTACTACACACGTCTGGAGCAGGGCCGCAACATCCACCCGTCCAAGGCCGTCCTCGACTCTGTGGCCCGCGCACTACGCCTGGACGCGGGGGAACAGGCACACATGATGGACCTGCTGGAGCACTGCGCAAGTTCCGCAGGCAGCCCAGGCCCGGTTCAAAAGGTGAGGCCAGCACTCCGGCAGTTGCTGGACGCCGTGGGTGATGTTCCGGCCATGGTGTTGGGGCGGCGCGCGGATGTGCTGGCCGGAAACCGGATGGCCCACCTGCTCTTCACCGATTTCGCATCGCTTCCCGCCCCGGAGCGCAACCTGACGCGCTGGATCATCCTGGATCCCCAGGCGGGGCAGCTGTTCAGGGACTGGAAAACCGTGGCCGCTGAAGCTGTGGGTGCCCTGCGCATGGATGTGGGCCGGCACCCCAACGATCCCCAAACCAATCAACTGGTGGGAGAGCTCGCCGTGCACAGCGAGCATTTCCGGCAATGGTGGGCCGGGCACAGGGTGGCCTCCAGATCCGCAGGCACTGTGCGGTTGCACCACCCGATCGTCGGCGACCTCGAACTGAACTTTGAGACGCTGAGTCTCCCGGACGACCCCGACCAGATGCTGAGGATCTATTCCGCGAAGGCCGGCTCGCCGTCGTCGGACGCTTTAACGCTGCTCAGCTTGGGTGACGTAGGCACCGAGCCCGTCAACGCACCCGAGCCCGCACGCCGAGACGGCAGTTAATGACAATCCGGGACTGTCATTAACTGCCGTCTCTCGTGGAGAAGGTGATCAGCGCCTAGGCTGTTCAGCGCTCCAGGCGGAAACCGAGCTTGATGGTGACCTGCCAGTCGGCCACCGCGCCGTCCTCAAGGTGGCCGCGGATTTCCTTGACCTCAAACCAGTCCAGGTTCCGCAGGGTCTGGGAGGCTGTTGCGATGCCATTCTTGATCGCGTCGTCAACGCCTTCGGTGGAAGTTCCTACAATTTCGGAAACGCTATAGGTGTGGCCAGCCATGGTGCTCCTCATCAACGTCATACGAATCTTTGGAAATTTCAGGCCCGCCAGGCAGGCCGTTCATGCAGACTAGCCCACGGATCACCGTGCGGCCAGAGGTGGTGCAGGCTTAGCTTTCGCGCCAGTCGTTGCTGGTGATGTGCGAGCCTGCCTGCGGTCCCATCTGCAGCATTCCGCCGTCCACCGGCCATGATGCGCCGTTGACGTAGCTGGAATCCGGGGATGCCAGGAAGGCGATGACGGCGGCGATTTCCCGGGCATCTCCGGGGCGTCCCAGCGGCACTCCGGGCCGTTCCTTCTGCTTGGGGTCCTCGTCTTCCTGGCCCGTCATGGGGGTCGCAATTTCACCCGGCGCCACGTTGTTGGCCGTGATGCCGTGCTCAGCGAGTTCCAGGGCCATGGTCTTGATGAGGCCGCCCAAGCCATGCTTGGAAGCGTCGTATGCCGACGCTCCAACGCGCGGCTGGAACTCGTGAACGCTGGTGACGGCGATGATGCGCCCACCGCGGCCGGCTTTCACCATGCGCTTGGCCGCTGTCTGCATCGCCACGAAAGCGCCGTTGAGGTTGGTATCCAACGTGGACATCCACGTGTCGTAGTCCAGCTCAAGGAACTTGGTGCCATCGCCGGTTCCGGAGTTGTTGACGAAGACGTCCACGCCGCCAAGTTCCTCAGCCAGATTGTCAATTGCTGCGGCCGTTCCACGGGCATCCCTGGTGTCCAGTTGGTGCACCACTGCTTTCTGGCCCAGACCGCGGACCTCCTCCGCAGTTTCCTCAGCGCCCTGTTGGTCCGAGTGCCAAGTGATCCCCACATCCATGCCCGCCTTGGCCAACGCCACCGCGGTGGCCTTTCCTATGCCGGAATCCGATCCTGTGACGATTGCGGTCTGCGGGGAAAATGGTTCGTCGCTCATGGCGTTGCCTTTCGGTCGGGTAGTCGTTCCGATGATTTATCCCTACCCCGTGATTCCAGCCGTAAACACTCCCGGCGCAAAAGGGTCATCCCGGTGCAGGGTGATCGAGTGTAGATTTCTTGCAGCAGCACCCAGCAAATCCCCACAACCAGGAGTACTCATGTCAGAAGTTATTGTGGTCGGCGTTGACAGCAGCGAGACGGCCAAGCGCGCAGCAGTGGCAGCAGCGAAGCTCGCCACGGCACTCGGCGCCGAGCTGCATGTGATCAGCGGCTTCTCCGATGACCGCATCGAAGAATTCGGCAGCGGCAGCGACCGCATCACCGTTTCCTCGGCCGACTCCGCGGAATACGTTGCCCGCAAGGTCTCCGAAGAGCTGGACGTCCCTGCCGGCAACATCAAGTACTTCGCAGCCCGCGGCACTCCGGCCAACGCCCTGATCAACTACGCCGAGACCAACAACGCCTCGCTGATCGTGGTGGGCAACAAGCGCATGAAGGGCCTCGGCCGCGTCCTGGGCAGCATCGCCAACAGCGTGGCGCACGGCGCTCCCTGCGACGTGTACATCGTGAACACCGACGTCGAGGCGTAGCCACCCATGTAGGAAGCAGCAGTGCGCGTTTTCAGAGCTCAAAACGCGCACTGCTGCTACTCAGTTGGACGTGCCGTTCAGCACCACCACGTTGGAACGGCTCACTCCGCTGCCCCTGACCAGCAGGACATGCCCGGGCTGAGGGGTGTCGGACGTGACGGTGAGGTCCCGCAGGGTGGAACCGTCCGCAGCCACCAGCAAGGTAACGCCTTCGCTGTTGCTCAGGACCACATCCTCCGCATTTCCCGTTGCCCCGGCCAGGGTGATGTTCCGGCGGTCACCCCAGATAACCGAGGGCTCGTGGTAAATTCCCGGTTGCAGGAGCACCGTGACAGCTCGAGGGTTATTCGCAGGGATTGCGCCAACGGCCGCCCGGATGCTGGCAAAATCGCCCGTTCCGTCCAACGCCACGGTGATGACGTCCCGAAGCGCCGGCTCGGTCCCGCCCAACGGTCCTCCGAAGGCACGTACCCGCGCCGGAACGGCCTTGGTGGGCGTCAGGTCATAGGAGTAGGGGACGTCGAACGCCATGCCCCGTTCCTGGCCGGTGTTCCCGGTGCACTCCTCGAATACGTTATGACGGGCCACCAGCGCACCGCCTGGCCCCTGGTGGTGAAGCGGGTCCCGGACATCCCGGAAGTAGTTTCCTTCCACCAGCAGCAAGGCAGCGTTCCGCCCGAGCATGCCGTAGCTGGAGATGTTCTCCAGATAGTTGTTGTAGACATGCGCGGCTGCCGTATTGTCCAGGCTGGCGTTGCGCTGGTGCGTGTTCCGGATCCAGTTGTGATGCAGCGTCACCCGGGTGACCACGTTCTGCGTCCAGCCCTCTCCGAGTGCCTTGTTGTGGTCTGAAAAGACGTTCCAGGACAGCGTGACGTTGTCGCAGTCCTTGCGGATATCCACCAGGCCGTCGCCCAGCCGGGTGAAATGCATATGGTCCACCCAGACGTGTGTGCTGGTGTCCACCTGGATCCCGTCCCTGTCATTGTCAGGCCGTTTCCCCACAAAGTCCCCGGGGATGTAGGAGTCCCGGACCGTAAAGTTTCTGAACACGACGTTGGCGACATTGACCAGTTTGAAACCCGCATTGACTACTGCGGCCCCTGCGCCTGCGCCGAGGAAGGACTTGTTGGAAGTCACTGTCAGTTTCTCGTACTCCGCGAACACCAGTTCGCCGTGCAGGATCACCACCAGCGGCTCGGCACTTTTCGCGAAAGCCCGGAGTTGTTCCGAGGTTCTGGCGTGGACCAGCGTGCCGCCCGCACCACCAGTAGTGCCGTCGCGGCCGTGGGTTGCGGCGCCGGCGAAACCCTCGGGTGCCGACGTCCAGGAACCTCCGCTCCCGCGGTTCACCGGCAACCTGGCTTCGCCCCAACCGTGGGGATCGACGCCGGATGGGGCACCATCAGTGGCCGGCGCCGCCACTGCTGGGCTGAAGAGGCCGGTGGAGGCCAGAGTGCCAGCTGCGAGTCCAGCGGTTAGGAGGGTCCGGCGTCGAATGTTCGGTTTCTGTGCGTCCGCCATCTCAAGCGCCTGCCGCCGGGGTCCAGTCACCGAGGAACCTGTCCTTCGTGAATTTCAGGGCCTCTTCCGGAGTGAGTTGGGGGTGGAACTCGTTGATGTATGCACCCGGCCCGGTGTTGTTGAACTCAGCAAAGCGCCCCTCGGTCCAAGCATGCCCACTCATGTCTGACCAGCCCTGCTTAGCGATGTGACTGCCCAGGTTCGAGTCCCGGATGACGGCCATGGGGTGCGCGTTGGGGTCGCTGCTGGCAAACCAAGGGCGTCCCAAGCTGACGGTCCCGGGTGCGGCGTCCGAAGTGAGGGTGCTGTCCACGATCAGGAAGCCGTAAGGGTTGGAGTCCTTGGTGCTGGGTGCCACGATGTAACCGTTGTTCGTGTCGCTGCCGCGGTCCAGCGAATGGATGGTGCAGCCTTCAAACACTGCGGTGCCCCGGCCGTAAAGGAAGTCCACGTCACCTTCTATGTAGCAGTTTTTCAGGTAGGTGCGGGCAGTGGCGTCACGGCCGGTGGTGTCAGCGAGGTAGGTATCCTGGTTGCCGAGGAACCTGGTGTTGTCGAAGGTGACCTTGTCTGCCACCGTCCGCACCGCGAGGGCCTGGCTACCGCCGTGAACGGCCTCGTCATAAGCGTTTTCCACTGTGAGGTTCCGGACCGTGGTGTGTTCGGCCAGGACGTTGAGGGTGGCACTTCCGGCCGCACCCCAGGTTCCGCCGAAGAACTTTGCTCCGTTTGCAGGGGTGTCGTAGGAAATGACGACGTCGGCCGGGTTGGCTGTTGCTCCTTGCAGCGTCACGTTGGGCCGGTCGGCCCAGACATTCACCGCTTCCCGGTAGAAGCCGGGCTCGATGGTGATGGTCCGGGGTTGTGTGTTGCCCACAGGAATCGAACCGATGGCCGCCTGTACGCTGCCGAAATCGCCGGTGCCGTCCAGCGCGACCGTGACCTCCGTCGTCGTGCTGGGTGCTTTATTTTCGCGGGGTCCGGCACTGCCGGTGACCAGTTCGGGAACCCTGGAGGAGTCGTCCTTGGCGTATGAATAGAACTGCGTGGGGTCGAACGCGATGCCCACGTTATCCTTGCGGCCGCGGGTGGAATCAAAAACGTTGTCACGGTTGACGATTTCCGTGGCAGGGTCCTTGGCCACCACGGGATCGGCAACCGAGGTGAAGTAGTTGCCCTCCAGGACCACCTTGGCGGCGTTGCGGCCCATCATTCCGTACTGGCCAATGTCCTGCAGGTAGTTGTTGTAAACGTGCGCAGCCGCTGTATTGTCCAGGCTGAAGTTCCGCTGGACAGTGTTGCGGATCCAGTTGTGATGGATGGTCATTTTGGTGACCGCGTTGCTGGTCCAGCCAACGCCCAGGGCCTTGTTGTTGTCCGCGAACACGTTCCACGAGTAGGTCAGGTAGTCCGAGTCTTTGCGGGTATCGATCATGCCGTCGCCCATGCGCTCGAACTTCATGTGGTCCACCCAGACATGGTGTGAGGTGTCGAGTTGGATCCCGTCACGATCGTTGTCCGGGCGTTTGCCGTCCCAGTCGCCGGGAATGTAGGAATCGCGCACTGTGAAGTTCCTGAAGATCACGTTGGACACGTTGATGAGCTTGAAGCCGGCATTGACCAGCTCCACGCCCGCGCCCGTACCGATGAAGCTCTTGTTCGATGCGACCGGAATCTTGACGTAATCCTGGGCCATGATGCTGCCCTTGAGGAAGATCACCAGCGGCTCCTCGGCAGCGGCATAGGCTGTGAGTTCCTCCAGCGAGGACACGCTCACGTGCCTCCCCGCCTGGCCTCCGGTGGTGCCGTCCAGGCCGTTGCCGGGAAGGGACGCGAAACCGTCCGGACGTTGCTTCCACAGGGCCGCCGGTGCCGCCGGTGATTCTGTGCCGCTGTGGATGGGCTCCGCCCTGGCAGGCACAGCGGTAAAGCTTCCAAGAATGACGACGGCGGTGGCCGCGCCGAGCAGGCGTCGCAGGCGCATGCAAAACTCCTTTGTCTTGTCTTGTTGGTGTTGCTCTGGGGGAGGGGCCTACTTAAGGCCGGTGGTGGCAATTCCGTTGATGAGGTATTTCTGCCCTGCAATGAAGAAACCGATGATGGGGGCGATGGACACCACTGACATGGCGAACATGGGGCCCCACATGCTTTGTCCTTCCGAGTCCATGAAGGCGCGAAGGGCCAAGGGAACGGTGTAGAGGTCCTGGTTCTGGATGTAGAGCAGCGGACCAAAGAACTCGTTCCATGTGGAGATGAACGTGAAAATAGCCGTGGTGGCCATCGCCGGCACGCAGAGGGGCAGAATGACGCGGATGAAAGTTCGGAACGGGCCGCAGCCGTCAATCTGGGCGGCATCGTCCAATTCCTTGGGAAGAGACTTCATGAACTGCACCATGAGGAAGATAAAGAAGGCATTGGTGGCCATGAAGTTGGGGACGATCAGCGGCAGGTAGGTGTCCAGCCAGCCGAGCTGGGAGAAGATGATGTACTGCGGAACCAGAAGAACGTGGCCTGGCAGCATGAGTGTTCCCAGCATGAGGGCGAAGAACAGCTTCCGCCCGGTGAACTCCATCCGCGCGAAGGCGTAAGCGGCCAGTGCGCAGGAGAAGATGTTGCCGACGATGGAGAAAATCACCACGATCATGGAGTTGATCAGGTAAACATGGAACGGCTGGTCCAGCGCGGTCCAGCCCTGGGCGTAGTTGGAGAAGTCCCAGTTTTCGGGCCAGAGACCCAGCTGCCTAAAAATATCGTTGCTGGGCTTCATCGAGCTGGAGATCAGCCACATCAACGGATAGAGCATCACCAGCCCCACCAGGCAGAGAATCAAATGCCGTGAGAAGCGGGAAACCGGGGTTCCCGTCAGGGCGTCTTCGGGTTGATCCTGCTTGGCCAGCTTGCGCTTGAGAGGTAAATCAAGGAGTGCCATGGGGTTGCCTTAATTGTCGTAGAAGACCCAGAACTTGGATGCGATGAAATTGATGGCCGTGAAAATCGCGATGATCATCAACAGCAGCCAGGCCATGGCCGAGGCATACCCCATCTCGAACTCGGTGAAGCCCTTCTGGTACAGGTAAAGGTTGTAAAACAGCGTGGAATCCGCTGGGCCTCCGGTACCCCCGCTCATCACATAGCCCTGGGTGAACGTCTGAAACGAGCCGATGAGCTGCATGATGAGGTTGAAGAAAATAATGGGGCTGATGAGGGGCAGCGTTATGCTGCGGAACTGCCGCCACTTGGACGCCCCGTCAATCGATGCAGCTTCGTAGTACATCCCGGGGACTTGCCGCAGGCCCGCAAGGAAGATCACCATGGGGGAGCCGAACGTCCAGACGTTCAGCACAATCAGGGTGCTGAGGGAGAACTGGGGGTCAGTGACCCATGCAGGGCCCTGGATTCCGAGGATGCCCAGGAACCCGTTGACGATTCCGTCGTTGCCGAAGATGTAACGCCACAGCATCACGATTGCCACGCTGCCACCCAGCAGGGAGGGCAGGTAGTAAACAGAGCGGTAGATCGACAGGCCCTGAAGTCCCCGGTTCAGCACCAGTGCAACCAGCAGGGCAACAGCCAGGGAGACAGGCACCGATACGAAGGTGTAAATGAAGGTGACCTTCAGCGACTGAATGAGCCGTGGATCCTCGAACATGGCCTGGAAGTTGGCCAGCCCCACAAAGTTGGGCTCAGTGAAGAGGTTGTAGTCCGTAAAGGCCAGGTACAGCGAGGCAAAGAACGGAATGACGGTGAACAACATCCCCAGGAACCACGGGAGAAGGAAAAGATATCCGGAGCGCTGCTTCCTGCGCCGGGACGGGCGGATGCGCGGTGTGCCGCCTGCCGCGGCTGATGCCGGAGCTCCGGGCGGCTGCTTGGTCAAAACTGTCATTGCGCCAAGACCCCCTTGGAAGTAGCTGCAGGCTTACTTGTTGATTGCTGCATTGCTTTTCTCCATGAAGGTCTTGGCCGCATCCGCGGGGCTGATCCGGCCGAACTCCACTTCAGTGGTGAGCTGCTTGAGGGTATCGGCTACAACACTGGCCCCTTTCGGATAGACGTAGGCGGGCGGCAAGTCTTCTTCCTGGATGGCGGCCATCAGGTCTACGAACGTCTTGTCATCCGCGCTCAGCTTGGGGGCGATGGAATCGGCCACCTCCGGGTTGATGGGGACACCGCGCTGGGTGAGGACCTCGGCGGCACCTTCAGCGTCGTTCGTCAGGAAGTCCACCAGTTTGGCTGCTTCCTTGGGGTGCTTGGACTTGGCCGCGATTGACCACAGCATGGTGGGGTCGGCGGAGTAGCCACGGCGCTCGCCGCTGGTTTCTCCCGGAATGCGCAGCAGGACAACTTCACCCTCAACGGCCTCGTTGTAACCGCGGAAGTTGTTGATGGGGATGATCTGGGAGGCGACTGTGCCCTTTGCCAGATAGGACTGCGCGGGGGATCCCCCGATTTGCTCGAAGAAGCCAGCTGGTGGGTATCCGCCTGACTTCCGGAGGTCCACGCTGTACTGGAACCAGTCCTCTATGGTCTTTTCGCTGACGCCGAGCTTGTTGTCTTTCGTATAGAAATCTTCGCCTCGTTGGCGAGCCAGAATGATGGGCCCGGTTTCCGTGGCGACGTCGTAACCGGCGCCGTAGACCTTGCCTCCGGTTTTCTGGGTGACTTCGGTGGCGAACTTGGCGTAATCCTCCCAGCTCCAGGTTTTGTCGTCCGGGATGGTGACGCCGGCCTGGTCCGTGATGGTCTTGTTGACCACCATGCCGATGGTGGTTACTCCGGTGGCGAGACCGTAGAGCTTGCCGTCAACCTCGCCGCGACTCAGCGTGGTTTCCGGAACCTTGTCCAGGTTCAGCTCGGGGAAGGACTTGAGGTCGGCGAGGGTGCCGCGCTGGGCGTACTCCAAGAGGCTGCGGTTGGCCATCGCCAGGACGTCAGGCGGGTTGCCGCCTGCGAATCGGGTGGCCAGTTTGTCTGCGTAAGGGGCACTGTCCTGGTATTCGGTTTTAACGGTGATTCCCGGGTTCTTCTTTTCGAAGATCCGCAGTGCAGCTTCCGTCATCTTGGCCCGGTTGGCATCGCCCCAGAAGACGAAGTTCAGTTCCACGTTGCCGCCGCTTCCGGAGGAGGTTGCGCCACCTCCTCCGCAGGCGCTCAGGGCCAACCCGGCCGCGACCACCGCGGCGCCCAGGACCAGCCTGCGCGGGATAGGAGTGATTGCTGTCTTCTTCATTGAATGACGCCTTTCTGGTGCCCGATCTTCGGGCGTGGATACAAACTCGCTGAATATTTGGACGGAAACTTTCCGGTGTACGGGCGTGGGCAGCATTGCTTAGACCATCACAGCGACCCAAGAGTGAGGTGAAAATTACTGAGTAAACGATTTCTAGCAACGAATGGCTGCGACTGTCAACACATCACAACTCAAAACCGGAAAATAGTTCAAAGAAACTTTCATAAGTAGTTGCCGAACTCTTTCTGGTCTGTTTATGCTGATTCCCACGCAGCGGAACCCATCACAAGGAGGTCGAATGGGAAGCTTCCAACTCAACGGCGCAACCGTGCTGGAGATGAACACCGGCGGCGATCTGGCAACCGTGCTGTCTCCCAGGCCGTACCTCCACCCTGTACGGACTCTGGCCGGAGTGGCGGTGACGGAAGCTGGTCCAGTTGATCACCCGCACCACCTCGGTCTGTCGCTCTCTTTCTCGGACCTGAACGGAACCAACTTCTGGGGTGGATCCACATTCACCGAAAATGGCCCGGCAATCCTTCCCAACCACGGACGTCAAGTGCTCGCGGAATGGCTGTCCCTGGAGGGGCTGGGGAAGGGGACGGTGGTGTGGCTGGACAAGAGCGGAGACCCGTTGGCTGTGGAGGGGCGGAGCTACCGATACCAAGAGCACCCTGCCGCAAACACGTGGAGCCTTGCGTTCGAATCCCTGCTTCAGCCTGCCGGTGACGTGGAGCAGTTGTCCGTGTCGTCGTCTGCCGTTAAAGGGCGTAGCGGCGCTGGCTACGGCGGCATATTCTGGCGCTTCCCGTCGGGTGATGTCCCGGCCAAAGTGCTGTGTTCAGGAGGAACAGGGACGGGCATAGCCCATGGATCACTTTCCCCTTGGCTCGCGATGGAAACCCGGCATGAGGGCAAAAACGTCAGTGTCATCCTCGCTCAAGACACCTCCGCGTTGCGCCCTTGGTTTGTGCGCACTGACGGCTATGTAGGCGCGGGTCCGGCCGTCGCGTGGGACCACCCGGCAACAGTGGACCGGGGCAATCCGCTCAAGCTCAGTCTCCACGCAGTGGTCCACGACGGCTCCCTAACCAGCCCCCAGCATGTCGAGGAACTCCTTCTCCACCACTTCAGCAGCTCACCCGACAGGACACCATGACAACCCGACACCGCACCCCCGTCTACAACAACCCCATCCTCAACGGTGACTGGCCGGATCCTGACGCGGTACAGGTTGACGGCACCTATTACCTCGTCGCCTCCAGCTTCAACAGGGTTCCCGGCCTGCCGGTATTGCGGTCGCGGAACCTGGTGGACTGGGAGCACGCCGGGCATGCGCTCCGGGAGCTGCCACAATCCAGCCACTATTCGCTGGTGCGGCACGGAAGCGGCGTGTGGGCTCCGGCGCTGCGTTACCACGACGGCAAATTCTGGATCTTCTACCCGGACCCGGACCACGGCATCTTTGTACTCAGCGCGGAGAAGGCGGAAGGTCCGTGGAGTGCACCTCACCTTCTCTACGCCGGTCGCGGCCTCATTGACCCCTGCCCGCTGTGGGACGAAGACGGCACGGCGTACCTGGTCCACGGCTGGGCCAAGAGCCGGATCGGAGTCAAGAACCGGCTCACTGTGCACCGGATGAGCCCGGACGCCTCCCGGCTCCTGGACCATGGAACCCACGTCATCAACGGCGAAGACCTGCCGGGCTTCTCAACCCTGGAGGGGCCCAAGTTCTATCAGCGCGACGGCTGGTACTGGATTTTCGCGCCGGCGGGAGGCGTTGCTACAGGATGGCAGTCGGTTTTCCGCTCGCGGTCGCCGTTCGGACCTTACGAGGAACGGCGCGTCCTGGAGCAGGGCGATTCGCCCGTGAATGGCCCGCATCAAGGCGCCTGGGTCACTACTCCTGAGGGCGAAGACTGGTTCCTGCACTTCCAGGACCGGGGGCCGTACGGACGCGTGGTTCACCTCCAGCCCATGGGCTGGGGTGAAGACGGCTGGCCGTGGATGGGCAAAACAGCGGACGACGGCGGACCGGGAACCCCGGTTTCGAGCCACCCCTACCCGCGCGGTACTTCGCCCGAAAACTGTGCACCACCCGCCGGTGACAACTTCACGTCCCCCGGCCTGGGCCCGCAGTGGCACTGGCAGGCCAACCCCCGGGACGAATGGCTGTCCACCTGTGGAGGAGGACATCTGGTACTCCGTCCGCAAGCCAACGATCCCATCAATCTCCGCGAGCTCCCTAACGTCTTGGGCCAGATCCTCCCCGGCGAACCGTCCACATTCACCACCACCCTGGAACTGGACGATGTGGCTCCAGGTACCCGGGCCGGCGTCGTGGTTCTGGGTCAGCGGTACGCCTGGCTGGGGATCGTACGCACCCCGGACGGCTACGTCCTGGGTAGCGGAACCGGCAGCGAAGGTCCGCACGAGCAGCCGATAGGGCGCGCCGTGGCCCTTCCGGGGCCGCGTATTGAGCTGCAGATCCGCATAGATGAAACTCCGCAGGCCACGTTTGCCTGGCGGGTGGGTCCCACGGATCCGTGGCAGATTCCCATCTGGGATTTCGATGTTGTTGAGGGCCGCTGGATCGGCGCTGAGCTGGGGATTTTCGCGGCGTCGCCCTTGGGCTCGCGTCAACGCGGGAGTGTTATCGTTGGTCCCGTGCGGGTGGACACTGCGCCGGTCCGCCGGGCGGCCGCCCAGCGCGTTGCCGCCCCCGTATCCCCATGAGTTCAAGGACCGCCCCATTGACCGCCACTCCGCGCCCCAAGATCGCAGACGTGGCTGCCGCCGCCGGCGTCTCCGTCCCCACTGTTTCCAAGGTGTTGAACGGCCGCTCCCACGTCTCCGAGGCAACGCGCGCCCGTGTTCAGCAGGCCTTGGAGGACCTTGATTACACCAAGCGGCAGTCGCCCACCGAACCCGGATTGCTGCAATTGGTGGTGAACAACTTTGATTCTCCATGGGTCCTGGAAACCATGGAGGGAGTGGAAGCTGCTGCTGCGCGGCTCGGCTACACCGTGGCCTACACGCGGGCCGTAAATGCTACTGCCGGGAACTGGCAGAAATTGCGTGAGCCCTCCGGCAACCGGCTCGACGGCGTGATGCTGTTGGCTCCACGGCAGGGATCACCACTGGTAGAGCTGGCGCGTACGCTGAACATCCCCGCTGTTGCCATAGACCCTGAAGGTTCCCAAGGCCTGCAGATTCCCAGCGTCAGCCCGGCCTCGTTCTCCGGAGCGCTGCGGGCGGTGTCCCATCTTCTGGAACTTGGGCATGAGCGCATCGGCATCATTACCGGCCGCGTCCACAGCCCGGGTCATGGGCGTGCCCGCTACGCAGCCTACGCGGCCGCCCTTCATGAAGCCGGGCTGCCGGTACTTCCCGAGTTCGTGCGCGACGGCGATTTCAGTATCGAGTCCGGGCTTCGGCTTGGCGGAGAACTTCTGGACCTGCCGGAGCGACCCACGGCAATTTTCACGGGAAGCGACCTGCAGGCCTTGGGCGTCATGAACGCGGCGGCCCAGCGATCGCTGAAAATCCCTGGCGACCTCAGCGTTGTGGGCTTTGACGACATCGCCCAGTCAGCACTCACGTCACCGCCCCTCACTACTGTCAGGCAACCCCTCGCCCAGCTCGCGTCGATGGCCGTGGGCATGCTCACGGAGCAGATCGAACAGGGAAGTAGTTCCTCGGCTGCCTTGGAAGTCGCCACGGAGCTGGTGGTGCGGGGAAGCACCGCCCCACCCATGTAGGTAGCAGCGGAGCGCGTTTTGAGCCCTCAAAACGCGCACTGCTGCTTCTCAGTTGGATGAGGCGGGGCTTAGTGGCCCTGGAAGGCCTCGGCCAGCCACCACGATCCGCCGTCGGATGCTATCTTTGCGTCGATCACCAGGGGCCGGTCCTGGGTCCCGGCTTCGTAGACGGCAATCCACGGGCGAATCGCTTCCAGATCCGCCACGGTCCGCACCGTCACGCCTTCCGCCCCGAATCCACGGGCAATCGAGGCGATGTCCGTATCCGGGAACACCACGCTGGCGAGCTCGGCCTCTGTGTGCCCCGAAGCGAAGTGGTGGACCTCGGCTCCATAGGCGGCGTCGTTGTAGACGATGCACACCAGCGGCAGCTTCAGTCGCGTGGCGGTCTCCAGCTCGCTGATTCCCATGAGGAATCCGCCATCACCCGCGCCGAGAACGGGCAGGCGGTGCGGTTGGGCGAGGGCAGCGCCGATCGCCGAATACAGGCCCAGCCCGATTGCCTGGAATGCTTGGGTGAAGCAGAATCCGAACTCGTCCGGCACGGCAAGGTATTGGCTGGGGTAGCCCATGAAGTTGCCCGAATCCACTGCCACGATCCTCTCGGCAGGGAGCAGGGTGTCGAGTTCGCGGGTGAGGACGCGGGGATCGATGGACGTCGCAGTGGAAACATCCGCAGTGGAAACGTCCCGCCACCGCGAGCCCTGCTTGATGGCCAGTGCGTTAGCCTCGGTGCGGTACTTTTCCGCAGGTTCGGGCTGAACCGAGCGCAATGCCACCAACGCATCCCCAGCCGTCAGCGCCGAATCGCCCAAGACGCCCAGCGAGATGGGCCGGTTGGCGCCGAGCGCGGCATCTTCGACGTCGATCTGCACTACTTTGGTGCCAGCGGAAATCAGCCGTCCGTGCCGCATGGTCCACATGTTCAGCGCACAGCCCCACCCCACGATCAGGTCCGCGCCGCTGATGAACTCCGCCGTGGCAGGCGAGGAAAACCCGCCGGAAATGCCCAGGTTGTGGGGATCGCCGTTGAACAGTCCGCTCGCCACGGCCGAGGTCGCCACCAGCGCTCCGGCATGGCGCGCCAGCTCCAGGATCTGGTCCCTGGCACCGCGCCCGCCCCGCCCGGCAACGAACACCGGGCGTTCCGCTGCGGCGATCAGGGCCACCAACTGCTCAACGGCGGCAGCGTCCGGGCGCACCTTCAAGGGTTCAGGCGCGACGACGGCACTCACCTCGTCCGCGGCGCTGGCATTTTGCACGTCCAACGGCAGACTGAGGACCACGGTGCGGCGTTCATTCACTGCCGTCCGAAAAGCCCGCATGGTGTCTGCGACAGCTGTGGCGGGGGAGTGGATGCGCTCGGCCACGGCTCCTACGCTGCGGGCCAGGGCGTCCTGGTCGATCTTGAAGTTGGAGCGGATGGCAGCGGCCTGGGTGTCGGCGGTCAGCACGATCATCGGCGTCCGACTCTTGGCTGCCTCCCCGATCCCGGTGATGGCGTTGCTCAGTCCGCAGCCCTGATGGGTAGTGACCACACCCACCTTGCCGGACATCCGGGAATAGGCGTCGGCCATGGTGGCGGCACCGCCCTCGTGGCGGGCCGCCGTGAACGGAATGCCTTCCGCCATGAGCGTGCCGGTGACATCGAAGTTACCGGAGCCCACCACGCCGAAAACATGTCCGACGCCGAGCTTCGCCAGCGTCCTGCCCACCAGGGTGGAGACCCTTACTTCCGCGCTCATGCTCGCTCCACCGTGCCCTTTTCCACCAGTGCGTACACACGGCTGGGGCTACCCGTGCCGCCCACGATCGGCAACGGAGCAACCACCAACGTGGCACCGGTGACAGGAAGTCGATCCACATTCCGCAGCGAGGTGACGCCATACTTGTCAGCGCCGAGCAGGAACGAATGAACCGGGAACATCGGATCCAGGCCACCTGCCTGGCCGGCGTCGATGCCCACGGTTTCCACGCCAAAACCACTGATCGAGGCGTTACCGGCAAGCCACTTGGCACCCGCGGCGGAGACTCCGGGAGTGTGGGGTCCGGCGTCGTCCGCGTTGACGAAAGCCGCAGCGTCAGCGCCTCGAGCCGCCCAGCCCGTCCGGAAGATGACCCAACAGTTCTCCGGGAACGCGCCGTGCTCTTGCTGCCACTGTTCAAAGTGCTCCGGTTCCAGAAGGAAGTCCGGATCCGCGGCAGCTTCAGCGGTCTTGTCGATCACCACCAGCGGCCCCACCAAGCGGTGTGGTTCAATCTGGTCCACGGATTTGCCGTCCTTGCCCGTGATCCAGTGGACCGGTGCATCCAGGTGCGTGCCCGCGTGTTCGCCCACTGTGACGTCGTTCCACGCCCAAGCCGGGCCGGCGTCGTCGAAATTACTCACCGGTGAAACCGACAAGCCCACGGTGTTCGCGAACGGCTGCGGCAGGTTCAGGATGGGGGTCTCGGAACTGAGCGGCGTGGTGAGATCGATGATTTCCACGGAACCACTCGAGAGGGCTGCAGTGAGCCCGGCCAGAACAGACATTGTTCTCCTATCGCTTGCTTGGTTTAAGTGCTGCTTGAAGGCGGGAAAGTGGTGAGGGTAGTGCGGTCAGCTTTTGGGCTACCAAGTGTCCGGAACCGCCGGAAAGTCCGGGGCCGGGATGGGTCGACGCGCCGATGTGCCAGAGACCTTCGACGGCGGTTTGGTGTCCTGCCGCTGCGGGGAAGGGCCGCCAGAGCAGGTTTTGGAAGAGTTCCGCGGAGCCGCCGTAGGGGTCGCCGTTGACGGCATTGGGATTGGCTGCGGCCAGATCCGTCGGTGCCAAAACCTCCGAGGCCAGGACGGTTGCCCTGGTTCCCGGGGCGAAGTGCTCCAACCGGGCCAGGACCCGTTCCAGATAGCCGTGCTTCAGCTCGTCAGTCCAGCCGCCCGCAACGTCCAGTTGGCCGGCCGCGTCACCTACGGGCGTGAACGGGACTTCCTGGAGCTGCAACCACAACGTGGCTTTGCCCTCCGGAGCCCGCGACGGATCGAGGACGCACTGTTGGCCCACCACCACGGTAGGTTCGTTGGGCAGCAGACCCGCTTCAGCCTGGGCACAGGCGATTCCGGTGCTGTCAGAGCCATTGCTGATATGAACCAGAGGGACGGTGTTGAGCCTGGGATCGAGCCATTCCACAGGCTTGTCCACAGCAAGGTGGATCTGCATGGCACCGCGGCCGTTCTGGTAGCGTTCGGCGGCCTGGGCCGTACCAGCGGGTGGTTGCCGGAGGAGCCGGGTGTAGAGGGCCTGGGGCGAAACGTTCGCGAGCACCGTGCCGGCTGAAACCACGCCTTGGGATGTGCGGACGCCGGTGACGGCATCTTTGCCGGAAACCTCGGAGCCCACCAGGATTTCCTCGGCCTCCGCGCCCAGCATGATCCTCACCCCGTTGTCGCGCAGCAACGACTCGAACGCACCCACAAACCGCGAAGCACCGCCCGTAACCACGGGGAGCCCAAAGCTGTGCATGCTCATGGCCATTACTGGCAGCATGACGCCGCCTGTGGCTTGGTCCGGGCCGAGCCCTGCGTGCAGAAGCCAGGGTGACCACAGCTGGTCCGCTTCCCAGCCATCAAAACGGCTGCGGACATAGTTTCGTCCGCTCATCACGGAATCGCGGACGAAGGCTTCCGTCCCTTGGAAGCGCCCGCGTCGTAAGGCCCCCAAAGCAATCTTTGCCACTTCCCCAAAAGACCGAAGCTCTGCTCCGAAAGCCCCGAACACCGTTCCTGCGTTGCGGCCCAGATCATCAAACATTGCCAGATACGCAGCTTGGTCGCCGGGTTCCTTGAACGCAGCAGCTGTGGTGGCCGGGTCCCGCTCCGCGATGACCACGCGGTGGGCTCCGGTGGCCGGGTCCGCGGCAACGCTCGCTGTCACCGGGCCGGAGGTGTTGGAATACTCCAGGCCCCTGGCGTGCAGCTCCTTGCCCAGCGCCCCGTAGGCACCGCCGGACACGAACAACGGGTGCCAGGAGGAGAAGGAGTCGTGGATGAAGCCCGGAAGGGTCCGCTCGGCGGAATGGATGAAGCCACCAAGACGGTCAGAGCGCTCGATGATGCACACGCGCTTCCCGGCCAAGGCCAATTCTGCCGCCGCCACCAAGGAGTTGATGCCTGAACCGATGATCGCTACGTCAACTGAATCGTCCATAACCGCACCTTTCATAAGGGTGTGCCTAGAAATCCGGATGGCTGGCCGTGGCGTGATACTTGCCGCCGTGGAACACCAGGGGAGCACCGCCGTCGTGCTTGTAGCTTTCCACTTCACCCACGTAGATGACGTGGTCACCGGCGTCATGTCGCGAAACGGTGCGGCACTGGAAGGTTGCCACAGCGCCGTTCAGCAGCGGAACCCCAGCGATTCCTTCGGTGGTTTCCGCGCCCACGAACTTGTCCGTGGCAGGTGTTGCGAACTGCCGGGACAGGACGTGCTGGTCACTAGCCAGGATGTTGATGGCAAAGTGCGTTGCGTCCTCGAAATCACCCAGGCTGGGCGCCCGTTTGCTGGGGCACCAGAGCACCAGCGGCGGCTCCATTGACACTGAGGTGAAGGAATTGGCGGTCATGCCTACTTTTCGGCCGTCCGCCGCCACAGTGGTCACCACGGTGACGCCCGTGGCGTACTGACCTAGGGCGCTGCGGAAATCACGGACATCGAACACCGACGTGTCCTCTTCTTTCCTGGCCTGCATGAAGTCCGCGGCAGCTGCGGAGTCGAACCACCAGGGATACGACGTCCGGGGGTCATCAAAACCGCTCACGATGCTTGCTGCCAGTGCCGGATGGTCAGCGGCTTCACGGAGGAGCGTCTTCTGGTGATCACGCCGCGGCTTCAGGAGATCGTTGGTCCATTCCACGGCCCATTGCCCCCAGCCGCGCCAGAATTCGTCGAACGTCCGCTCCATCCATGGGCGGTCAAAAGGTTGCTGGCCGCGGCGAACAATCGCGTCAAGGTAGTACTTGGCAGCCAGGGTCGCGTTGTTGGAGCCCTGCCCGGTGAGGGGATCATTGAGGACCACGGCGTCGCCCAGCCCGAACACCAACGTGCCGTTGCCGAGCTCCCCGACGGCGGACCTCACCGTGGGCGTGATGCGTCCCAGGAGTGTGGCGCCGTCGTCAGTCAGTTCTGCCGTGGCGAAGTTTTCGGCCTCGTGCGGGAAATGCTCGCGCAGGATTTCCAGCGAACGCTCGAGCTGCTCTTCGGGGGTCCCGACGTCGGTCCAGCGGTCCATGGGGCCGCCCACCACGCCCTCGAACACCATCATGCGGCACGGGCCGGAGACGGTCAGGCCGGGGAAGGTAAAGAATTCGCCGACGCCGGGTGCCATGGACATGCGGATGGCGTCGCCCCCGCCGTCGGTACCTGTGGCGGACGAGCCGGCGGAAGCACCGCCGTCGGACGTGACGTAGTTCAGCGCCAGAACCCTTTGCGGCCGGTCGAAGGGCGATTTTGCCTTGTCCCGCGGGAAGATCTGGCCGATTTCGCCCTTGCCGGTGCTGACAATGACCAGTTCGTAGTCATGGGCGAGTTCTTCGAGCATCCTCGGGGTGACCTTCTCAATGCGGAAGTCGCCACCGGCTGCAACGAACGTCTCGATCCAGAGGGCACTCTTGATGCGCTGGTCAATGGACCGGGCGGGACCGTCCAGGGGTGCTTCCCACTCGATGGGTTCATCAGCATCCACGCGTAGCCGGATGGAGGTGATGCCAGGGACGGATCCGGATTCGTAGAATTCGGTGAGCGCCGTTCCCATGTGGGCTTCGGCGTCGAGGGCGGTTGAGAACATGCACTGGCTGGACATGACCTTGCCGGTGCGGATCTGGGCTGCGGACCGGTCGGACAGGAGCGTTACCGCGTAGCCGTCCCGTTGCAGGCCCAATGCCAGCTGGGCGCCGGATTCGCCGGCCCCTACGATTGCTATTTTTCGCATGGTTGAGTCCTTATTAGCAGGGTTGTGCTACGAAACTTTGGCGGCGGAAAGGTCTGCGAGGTAGCTCGCGGCTTTGTCCGGGTACATGAACCAATCCTGGAATTCCGGCGGATGGTTGAAGCCGTTGGCGAAGCGGTGCGCGATGTCCGGTTCGCTGTTCGCAGCACCCAGCAGCTCCAGGACATGCGGCGGAGGCGGGGCCAGGAGGGCATTTGTCCAGTGTGCAACGTGCTGCGCGTAATCCCAATAGCGCTCGAAGGTTGCCTGCATGAAGCTCGCATCGTAGGCGCCATTGCCGTGCCGGGTGATGCTGTCCAGATACGACGCCGCGCACTTGCTCGCGTTGTTGGAGCCCTGCCCGGTGATGGGATCGTTCAACACCACGACGTCGGCCAGGCCCAGTACCTGCCTGCCGCTAGGCAGTGTGGCAATCGGGTGGCGGACGGTGGGGGCAAACCGGCCTTGAAGGACGCCGTTGGGATCGGTCAGTTCCACATTCGTGGCACGCTCGGCTTCCCACGGCAGGAACTTCGAGAGGATGTTCTTGGAGTTCTCCAGGTGTTCCTCCGGGCTGAGCCCCTTCCATGTGTCCATCGGGCCGCCGGGCACGCCTTCGAAGACCATGATTTCGCAAGGACCGGTGGTGGTCAGCGCGGGGAACACGAAGTACTCACCTATGCCCGGAATGAGGTTGAACGAGACCGCCGAGTACTCTTCGCGGGGTTTCAGGCCCGTCACATAGGTCAAGGCCAGGGCGCGCTGCGGGGCATCGTAGGTGCTGCGTTCGGCGTCGCGGGTGAACAGTTGGGCGATCTCACCCTTGCCGGCCGCCACGATCACCAGGTCCGAGGTCTGCGTGTACTTTTCCAGCTCAGCCAAACCGGCATCTTCGAAGACCAGCTCGCCGCCGCGGGCTGTGAACTCTTCCATGAACTTGGGGAACTTCACCCGCTGATCGATGGACTTGGCGTGGTTGTCCAGTCGTGAGGCCCAGCTGATCGCCTTCTCACCCGGCAGCTCGGGGTGGGGGATGGTGAAGGAGATGCCGTCCACGGTGGGAGCATCGGGCCAGAAGTCCAGGCCGAGGGCCCGCTCGTTCTCAAGTGCGTTGTGGAAGATGCATTGGCTGGAGGCTACTTTGCCGCCAGCAATTTCCTCGGACGTGCGGTTGGAGATGGTGGTCACCTGGTAGCCGGCGTCCAGGAGTCCGATGCCCAGCTGAAGCCCGGACTGGCCGGCCCCGACGATGGTGATGTGGCGTTGCGTCATGGCGTTGCCTTTCTCTCTGGTGGAGGTTGTTGTGAAGCTTGGCGTTAGTTTGCTGCGAGCAGGGGAATAGCCTCTTCGGCGCGTTCCGGTCCCAAGGCGGAATAGCCGCCGTCAACGGCCCAATCGGCACCGGTGACGAAACTTGCTTGGTCACTGGCGAGGAAAGCGACCACGTCACCCACCTCGTGCGGGCGGCCGACCCGCTTGAGGGCGTGGAAGGGGGCCGCAACCGAGTCTGTCTTTTGGAGGTTCCCGTTGCTGAGGGAGTCCATGATGTTGCTCCAGACCCAGCCGGGGCTGACGGAGTTCACGCGGATGCCGTCTTCTGCGAAGTCCACGGCCATGCTGCGGGTCACCTGAACCAGGGCTGCTTTGCTGGCCGGATAGAGCCATCGGCCGGTCTGGGCCACCGAGCTGGAAATGGAGGTGAAGTTGATGATGGCACCGTGGCCGGACGCCTTGAGGTAGGGTCGGGCCGCATTGCTCGCCACCACGGCGCTGACCAGATTGACGTTGAGGGCTTCGAGCCAGTCGGCTCGCCCGGAGGCTGCGCCGTCGTCCTTGTAGGTACAGGCGAGGTTTACCAGGACGCCGAGCCCGCCGTAGAGGGCCACGGTTTCCTCCACCAGTTCGCTGACTGCGGCATCGTCGGTGATGTCCGTGTGGGAATAGTGAATCCCTTCCCCGAGAGCTTTGGTGAGGGTGTCGCCGTCGGGAGCTATATCCGCAACCACCACCGTGGCTCCGGCGTCGCGCAATGAGGTCACCACGCCTTGCCCCACCTTGGTGGCCCCACCGGTGACGATTGCCGTCCTGCCTTCGAGTGCTGACATCTGCCGAACCCTTTCTCTCGCGTTCTGTGTTACGTAAATATGACGTGCGTCATATTCACTCTTGAAGTGACTCTAGGTTGCCCTTCTCCGGCGGAATATCCACTTGGCGCAGTGATCATCCGAATTACGCAGGTTCTTCCTCTTCCTCGTGCCAACCAACCCATGCCGCGGAAGTGAGGTGGGTTTCCCTGGCCCGAAGCTCCGCCGCCCAGAGTTCGAAGTGGCTCCTGTCCCATTCGTCTCTGCGGTCATGTACCACCTTGATGTTCTTCACTGGTCCTCACCCCGCTTCCGCCGCTGTTATGGTGCTGTGAGCTGCGTCATACTTGTCTTAAAAGCGACTCTAGACAGCTGTTGGACTCCGGAATATCCAGTTGGCGCGAGGATCGTCCGATAAGCGAAAAGCTGCACAAGACCCTGTGAAGTAGGTGGCGGATGGTGAGGATTCTTCCCCGTGATGTGCTCCGGGGCCGCCCAACCATGGCCACCACTGACGTGGACGAGGCACACGCCAGGATCGCCGAACTGTTCTGCAGCCACGAGCTTGCACCACTGACGCACCAGTCCTCGGTGGACATGAAGTTGCGCTCCCTGCACCGGGGTGACGTGGGGATCGAGTTCCTGGACTACGGAGCCGACGTCCGGATTGAGCCCGAGGGCCTGCAGGATTTCCACCTGGTGCAGATCCCGTTGGCAGGGCACGCATCCATGAAGGTGGGTGCCAGCACGGTGGAGTCGGGTCCCCGGATGGCCACTGTTCCTCCGCTCCACCGGCCCTTCTCCATGAGCTGGGACGGCGGAAGTCCGCACCTCATTGTCTACGTGCGTCGTTCAGCGGTTGAGCGGGTGGCGGGTCAGCTTTATGGCCATGACACCGTTGATCTGGGCTATGGCATGGACCTTTCAGGTGCCGCCGGCCGCGCGTTCTTGAGGTCCGTCGTCGAGCTTCATGACGACATGATCAGCCAGCCACGTACCACTGCTCCCGCGTTTGTGCAGGGGCTGCTGGCGGACAGCATGGTGTCACGCCTGCTGATGGCCATGGAGTTGCCCGGTGATGAGACCCGGGACGCGGAATCTGAAAGCCGCCTGGTCCGGGAGTTCCGCGAGCTGTTGGACCGGCATGCTTTCGAAGAACTCACCGTGCCGGACATCGCCGAATGCTTGGGTGTCTCGGTTCGAACGCTGCAAACGGCCCTTCGGGCGGAAACTGGAGCGACGCCGTCGGAGTTGCTGCGCAGTATCCGGCTGGACCGTGCCCGGGAGATGCTCCTGGAGGCGAGCCCCCGCGAGCAGAGTGTCACGGCCATCGCGGAACTCTGCGGCTTCACGCACCAAGGGCGCTTCTCTGCGCTCTACGTAAAGGCCTTCGGAGAGCTACCCAGCGAGAGCCTGCGCCGATGACGGAAAGCTATCGGCGAGCATAATCCAACAGCGCCCCCATCCACTGACTTGAGCAGAGCTACCGCGTCATTGTGGTCCTGGCCCTGCGCGAAGTGACCGAGCCGAGCAATGCAGATGGCGTCAGAGGCGGCGATTCCTGCGTGGATGCAGAGGGTTGCCACGGCGTCGGCAACTTCGTAGTGATCTTCAGCAAGTTCGAGGGCATCCATGGCCACCCGCTGGAACTGCGCGGCCTTGCTCAAGCGACCTCGGCGGATACTTTCGCTTCCCGGTGTGGTCCTCATCTAAGCGCCACTGCCAGCGCGGAGAACGCGGCGCAACCACGTTCCATCGCCGAAAAGTGTGTCGCCCTCATCGATGATGGACTCGAAAATCGACGAAGGCGCTACTTCCGACTCCAGGAAGACAAAAGGCCGCGTGTCGTTGCCCGTCCAGGCGCTGATTTCGCCGGCCAGAGTGGCTATTCTGGTTTCGGCCTGCAACTCGTTGACGTCGTTCGGAAGGGCGATGAACAGGTCTATGTCGCTATCGTTTCGCATGTCATTACGTGCGGCCGAGCCATAAATCGTGACGACAATCGGCGCGAATTCCCACAACTCGATCTCGGTCCGAATGCGCTCGATGAGATGGTCTTTTGCGCTGGCCATCTCCTCGACTGCTTTGGCCAAGAGGTGATGACGATTGAGGCGGAAAATGTGAGTTCTTCCGGCAACTTTCTCTACGACAATGCCTTGATCGACCAAGCGGGCGAGTGCCTTGCGGACTCCGGCGAGTGAGCTGGGCTCGGGAAGGAGGCTGCAGATGCCGGGGGCGGTGAAGTCGGCATCAGCCCGCGCAAGGACGTACAGCGCACCCATATCCAGCGACGGGCTGATGGCAGTCAAGGGGTTCTGCAGGCGCAAGATTCCTCCTATGTCTACTATTGTGCACTTATAGACACAATAGTAGACCTCGCGGCGAGTGCCGGTGCCAGCTACGCCTCCAGAACGTACGTCTTCAGATCGTCCAGCGTCTGCTGCATGTGCGCGTCCATCGCGAGACGGGCCTCGTTGGGATTGCGCGATTCCAAAGCCGCGGCGATCTTCCGGTGGTGCCCGATCGCGTGTTCCTGGATCTCCGGGAAGGCTGAAGTCTCGGCGCGCCGGGCTTCCAGGACCCTGTGCAGGGGTTCGAAAAGCACTGCCACAAACACGTTGCCTGAAGCGTGCAGGATCACGTCGTGAAAGGCGAGGTCGGCTTCGACAAACCCGGCGAGATCGTTGACTTCGTGGGAGGCCTGCATCTTTTCCACGTGGTCCCTGAGTGCGGCGAGCTCATCATCGGAGATGCGCTCGGCGGCGAGTTCGCAGGCGCCGGTTTCGAGCATGCGGCGGAGTTCAATCAAATGGATCGCAGCCGCCGCGTCCTTGGTTCCTTCAGACGCCGCACGCAACACGGCTTCCAAGGAGGCCCACTGGTTGAGGGGGTTAACAAACGTTCCGCGGCCGCGTTCAACGCTGAGGATTCTCTGGGCCTCAAGGGTTTTCATGGCCTCGCGCACTGTCATGCGGCTTACTTCGTGTTTGGCGCTGAGCTCCAGCTCGCCCGGTACCACTGTTCCGGGCGGAAATTCGCCCGCGATGATCCTGTCCAGCAGCTCATCGGCCACGACGCCCACCAATGACTTGCGTGCCATGTGTCCCCATTTCCTGTCCTTCAGACCGCCCGGGTCCCCGTGGATTACCCTCGGGACGGGCGGATGTCAGACATCTTACGCTGGCGGTGGCCAGCTTGTTTCCCAAAATTCAAGGAGCGCCTCTGCGCAGTGTTCGGGCTGTTCCCAGTG
Source organism: Arthrobacter sp. DualSoilB13 (assembly GCF_055389195.1). Classification (NCBI taxonomy): domain Bacteria; kingdom Bacillati; phylum Actinomycetota; class Actinomycetes; order Micrococcales; family Micrococcaceae; genus Arthrobacter; species Arthrobacter sp. DualSoilB13. The sequence goes on from NZ_AP035865.1 coordinate 255,853, forward strand.
GACGTTGTGGCCGGCGCCGCGAATGGCCGCCAACCGGCGACCCGGGCTGGCGGCCACGAACGCGCGCATTTGCTCGATAGGACGCACCCGATCTCCAGTGCCGGCGATCACCAGTAGTGGCGCGCGGACGCGCCCAGGCACTGAAGGTTCGACTCCGGTCATGGCCGCCACCGCGCTGGCGGACAGAATCGGAAACGGAGTGTCGAACCCTGTGCTGAGCCGCGCCATGTCTGCTGCGGCCAGCTCTCCATACCAGGCGTTCATGAGCTTCACTACGGTCCCGGCGTCGAAGAACCCCTGATCCAGCTGGGTCCTGAGCACCTCCTTGAACCCCTGATTCTGCGGCACCGGCGCCATGCCCACAAGGGTCAATGAAGCCACCAAGCCGGGGCGGGCTGCCGCAAGCATCAACGAAACACTGCCACCCATCGAATGTCCCACCATATGCACCGCACCGCTGGCCCGGTCATCAAGGGCCGCGGCCACGGAAGCCGCTGCCGAGTCCAAGGTCCAGTCGAAATCCGGCGGGAGGGACTCGCCCGGGTGGTAGCCGGGGAGGTCCAGAATCCAGACTTCCCTGCCGGCGTCGAGCAACTTATTCGCGAGGGGTTCCCAATACACGGAACCGGACGCCCAGCCATGGATCAGGACTGCCGGAATGGGCTGACCTGCGGGAACGGCAGGGGTGAGGACGTTCACGAAGGGGAGCGGAACAGCGCTGTCAGCCATCCTCCCAGCCTAGTGATGCGCAGCACCTTGCGCGGTGAGGAGCCGTGTGTCACACTAATTCAAATGTTAGATGTCTGACATCTTACATTCACTAAACCGCAACAGAGATTTCCCACGATGGAGTGCATAGTGACCCTTGAAGCCGACGTTCTGGCCGCTTTCCCGGCGGAAGTCCAGATTCCTGCTCAGTTGGTTGCCGACGCCGTGACGGCGTCTGCCGCGGACGCACCAAAGATCCTGGTGGTCCTCGACGACGACCCCACGGGAACGCAGTCAGTTGCGGATCTCGCTGTGCTCACCCGCTGGGACGTGGAGGACTTCACCTGGGCTTTCACCCACATCCGTGCGAACCAGACCAAGCCCGCGGTCTACGTCCTCACCAACACCCGCAGCCTTGACCCGGCCGAAGCCGCAGCGCGCAACGAGGAAATCGTCCGCAACGCTCTGGCTGCCGCAGCCGCCGGCGACGTGAAGCTGGGCTTCGTGAGCCGCAGCGACTCCACCCTCCGTGGCCACTACCCGCTGGAGCCGGACGTCATCGCCGCCACCGTCGCTGCAGAAACCGGCGAACCCACCGACGGCGTGGTGATCGTTCCGGCATTCCCCGACGCCGGCCGCATCACCATCGGCGGTGTGCACTACATGCGCGCCGACGCCGGCGCACTGACTCCCGTGGCTGAGACGGAATTCGCCAAGGACGCGAGCTTCGGTTTCGCCAACTCCGAGATGGCCAAGTATGTGGAGGAGAAGTCGCAGGGCCGGTTCCCCGCGAGCGACGTGATTGTCCTGGACCTGAACATCATCCGCGCCGGAGCGTCAGCGCAAGATCCCACCATCTCCGCCAAAGCGATCGCCGACGCCCTGGAATCCGCCACCAACTCCACGCCGATCGTGGCTGACATCGTCACCGAGAACGACTTCCGTGCCCTCGCCCTGGGCTTGGAGGAAGCAGAACGCCGCGGCAAGAAACTCCTCTACCGCGTGGGCCCGCCCTTTGTCAGGGGCCGCATTGGCCAGGAAATTCGCACTGCGCTGACCTCGGAAGAAGCCTTCGCAGGCAACACTCCCTCCTCAACCGGTGGATTGATTGTGGTGGGCTCCCACGTTGGCGTCACCACCCGGCAACTCAATGACCTCACTGCGCAGCACAGCTCGGCCCGGATCATCGAGATCGACGTCGAGAAGCTCATTGCCGGAACCAAAACCTCGGGCGAAGCAGAAGCCGACGCCTACATCGAAACCGTTGTGTCCGACGTCGTCGACGCCCTTCACAAGGGCGACGTGATCGTCCACACCAGCCGCCTGCTCATCAAAACCGACGACGCCGCAGCGAGCCTGAAGATCGCCCGCACGGTTTCGGCCGCCGTCGTGGCCGTGGTGAACCGGACACTCAAGACCTTCCCGCCGCGGTTCGTCATCGCCAAGGGCGGCATCACGTCCTCGGACGTGGCGGCGCACGGCCTGGAAATCCGCCACGCGATTGTCCGCGGACCCATGCTGCCGGGCATCGTCTCGCTGTGGGAGCCGGTGGACGGTCCCGCCAAGGGCATCCCTTACATCGTCTTCGCCGGCAACGTGGGTGACGACCAGTCCCTGACCCAGGTTACCCGCAAGCTCAGCGCAACTTTCTAAACGCACACATTCAATGGAGAACACCATGACCAGCAGCAACTACACCATCACCGTCCTGGGCCTCGGCGCCATGGGCCTGCCCATGGCCACCCGCCTTGCCTCCGAGCTGACCGTTCACGGCTTCGACATCGCAGAGCCGCGCCTGGAGCTCGCAGCAGCGGCCGGCATCAAGACCTTCGACTCCGCCCGCGAAGCTTCCCAGGGCGCCGATGCGCTGCTGTTGGCCGTCCGCAACGGTGAGCAGCTCAACGATGTCCTCTTCGGCGAAAACGGCGTGGCCCCTGTCCTCAAGCCGGGCGCCGTGGTGATCCTGGGCAGCACCGTTGGCACCGAAGCCATTCCCGCAACGGTAGCCAAGCTGGCCGAGTATGGCGTCGCGCTGGTTGATGCCCCGCTGTCCGGTGGACCCAAGCGTGCCGGCGAAGGTGACCTGCTGATCGTTGTTGGCGCCGAGCCCGAGGCACTCGAAAAGGCGCGCCCCGCACTTGAACTGCTGGCGTCCACCCTGAGCATCGTGGGCGACAAGCCCGGCGACGGCCAGGCACTGAAGACCGTCAACCAGCTCCTGTGCGGTGTCCACATTGCCGCCGCCGCAGAAGCCATGGCCCTCGCCGATGCCCTCGGACTGGACCAGGCCAAGACCCTCGCCGCCCTCGAAGCCGGCGCTGCCGGTTCCTTCATGCTCTCCAACCGCGGGCCGCGCATCCTTGAGGCCTACACCGAAGACGGCGCCGAGGTCCTCAGCCGCCTGGACATCTTCGTCAAGGACATGGGCATCGTGGGCAAGGCAACCCGGGCCGCCGGCCTTGCCGCACCCGTTGCCGCCGCCGCTGAACAGCTTTACCTTCTCGGCCAGGCCCAGGGCCTCGCCGCTGCCGACGACTCCGCCGTCATCAAGGTTGTTGCGCCCTCCAAGCGCACTGCCTAACCCCGGAGTTTTTGTACAGCTAACGCCCTCATGAGCAGCCCAGAAGGGCATTAGCTGTACAAAAACTCCACACCCCCAACAAGAACCCGCGACGACGGCGGTCCCCCCTTCGCCGTCGTCGCTACCTCCGCCGGTCTTCTCTAGACTGGTATGTCAAAGGAGACACCCCCCAATGAACCCCCTCGTCAACTCGCTGATGGTTCGGGCGGCTGACGCCCCCGCCATCAAGCCCGCAGTGGAGCTGGGAACACCGCTTCTGCTGACCATCGCTGCGGCCGGGATCGCCCTGTTGCTGGTGCTGATCATCCGCTTCAAGATCCAGGCCTTTGTTGCCCTGCTGGCGGTCAGCATCCTGGTGGGCGTCGCAGCCCAGATCCCGCTCAAGGACATCTTCACCGTGGTGACCACCGGCGTTGGCAGCACCATGGGCAAGGTTGCGTTGCTGATCGCCCTCGGTGCCATTCTTGGCCGCATGATCGAGGTGTCCGGTGGCGTGCAGTCACTGGCCACGCACTTCACGGAGAAGCTCGGTGCCAAGCGCGTTGCTGTCGCTTTGACGGCCGTGGGCTTCCTGGTGGCCATCCCTGTGTTCTTCGAGGTTGGCGTGATCGTTCTGGTCCCCATCGTCTACGCCTTCGCCAAGATCGCCAACGTTCACCCCATCAAGTTCGGCCTGCCCATGGCCGGCATTATGCTGTCCATCCACGTCGCAGTCCCGCCGCACCCGGGCATCGTGGCCGGTGCCGGCGTCTTCGGCGCGGACATCGGGCTCATCACCATGATCTCGCTCATCATCTGCATCCCCCTGGGCTTCCTGTCCTACTGGGTTGCCAGCATCATGAACCGCAAGGAGTACGAGCTCCTCCCCGGTGTGAAGCAGCAGGTGGAAGAGTTCGGCTCCGAATCCCTGGTCCACGTGGGCCACGACGGTCCCGGCGCCCGCGCGATCGCACCTCCTCGTCCCGGCCTGATCATGTTCTTGATCGCCGCACCCATCGCCCAGATTCTCCTCGGCACCGTCGGCACACTGACTATCCCCAAGGACAACTACTGGTACGGCGTGGCTGCGTTCATTGGCAACCCGTTCTTCGCGCTCCTGGTGGCCGTGGCGCTGTCCTTCTTCCTGCTGGCCGTTCGCCGTCACTGGTCGCTCAAGGAAACCGGCGAAATCTTCGAAGGCGCACTGCCTCCCATCGCGTCCATCCTCATGGTGGTTGCTGCAGGAGGAGTCTTCGGTGAAGTTCTCCGCACATCAGGCATCGGCGCCGCACTGTCGCACACGCTGGACAGCCTGGGCCTTCCGGTGATTGTGCTCGGCTTCGTCATCTCCCTGGCACTCCGCGCCGCGCAGGGTTCGGCAACGGTCGCGATCGTGACCACCACCGGCCTGCTCACCTCCGCTGTGATGGAAGGCGGCTACTCACCGGCCCAGATCGCCGTGATCGTCATCGCCATTGGTTTCGGTTCGCTCGGTTTGTCCCACGTCACGGACGCGGGCTTCTGGACCGTGATCCGCTATTACGGCCTCACGGTTTCCGACGGCCTCAGGACCTGGACCGTTCTCACCACCATCCTGGGCTTGGCCGGCTTTGCGCTGACGTATGTCGCCTGGATCCTGGTGGGGGGCCTGGGCCACTAATGCGCACCACACTCGACCACTTGGTCAACTCCGCCCTGGCCTCCGGCTCGGCCGTTCCCGCCTTCACTTGCTACGACTTCACCACCGCCTTGGCTGTAGTGTCGGCGGCGGAGGAAGCCCGGCTCGGCGTGATCCTGCTCGTCGCTCCGAAAACTGCGTCCACACCCAACGGCCTGCGCCTCATTGCAGCCCTGCGCGGCCTCGCCGACGACGCCAGCGTCCCGGTTTCGGTTCAACTGGACCACGCCTCGGATCTCAAGGTCATCCTCGACTCGGTGGCCGCCGGTGCAGACGCCGTTCTGGCCGACGGTTCGTCCTTGCCCTACGAGGACAACATCGCCTTGGTCCGCGAAGTCCGTGCCGCGCTGGACGCCCAAGGTGCCTCCGACGTCGTCATCGAGGCTGAACTCGGCGGCCTTGCGGGTGACGAGGACAAGGCGTTTGGTGCCGAAGATTCAGCGCACGACGCCGGCACTTCAGTTGCGGGGCTCACCAACCCCACGCAGGTGGCTGACTTCGTGGCGCGAACGGGTGCGCAGCTGCTCGCCGTCGCGGTGGGCAACGTGCACGGAAAGTACAAGGGCGAGCCGAACATCCGTTGGGACGTGCTGCAGGAAGTTGCTGATAACACCGAGGTGCCGCTGGTACTCCATGGTGCGTCGGGCATTCCAGCGGATGAGCTCGCGAAGGCCCCTTCTCTGCAGGTGGGCAAGGTGAACTTCAACACGGAGCTGCGCACGGGAATCCTGTCCACTCTCGAAGCTGAAACCGCTGCACACCGGGCCGACGGTGAGAATCTGCAGGGTTTGCTGGCCCGCTGGAACGGCTCGGCTGCCACGTTCGCCGGCGCCACGCTGGAGTTGCTCAGCGCGTAGGGCCAAGTTCAAGAACACAGGGAGGCTAGGATCAAACCATGATCCTGGCCTCCCTGATTTTTGCGACGATAGCCGCCCTGCTCCACGTCTACATCTTCACCATGGAGTCCATTACCTGGACCAAGCCCAAGACCTGGAAAACGTTCAGCATCACCTCTCAGGCCGACGCGGAAACGACCAAGCCGCTCGCCTACAACCAAGGCTTCTACAATCTGTTCCTTGCCATTGGCGCGTTGATCGGCATCGTCGCAGTAGCCATGGGTGCAACCCAGGTCGGCTGGACCCTCGTCTTCAGCAGCTGTGGTTCCATGCTCCTCGCGGCACTCGTCCTCGCCGCCAGTGGAAAAAAGTACCTCCGCGCAGCAACGCTCCAAGGCACAACGCCGTTGCTCGCCGTCGTGCTTGGAATCATCGCCGTTACAACCTCCTGAGTTTTTGTACAGCAGGTGCCCTGAAAACGCCTTCTGAAGGGCATCTGCTGTACAAAAACTCGCGGGCTTAGGATTCCGGGGGGCCGGATTGTGCCGCTGCGTCGTCCATCCACAGGACTTCCCAGTGGTGGCCATCCAGGTCACGGAATGCGCGGCTGTACATGAAACCAAGGTCCTGGGCGTCGTAGGTTTCGGACCCGCCGGCTTCGAGCGCCTTGGCGGCCAAGGCATCCACGTCTTCACGGCTATCGGCAGAAATGGCGACAATGGCCGCCGTCGTGTTGTGCGTGTCCGCGATGGGCTGCTTGGTGAATTCGCTGAACTTGGCATGGGTCAGGAGCATGGCATAAATGGTGTCGCTGAAGACCACGCAGGCTGCAGTGTCATCGGTGAAATTAGGGTTGATGGTGTAGCCAAGGGCCGTGTAGAAGGCCTTGGATGCTTCAAGGTCGCTGACGGGCAGGTTGACGAAAATCGACGTAGTCATGCCTCTGATCCTGCCGGTGTTTCCATGAGCCGTCCAGAGGCAATTCTGCGGTAGCTGATATTCCGGAAGGGACAGGCGCCCCGCCTGCTGGTCCCGTACCTCAGCCGGGCGGACAATGAAGTCAGCACGCAAATGCGTGCCACTGCAGGGGAGCCATGGAGATGGATGCGAATCCTACCGCCGGCAAGGCGACGGCTGTGCAACGGGACCCGGTGATCGACCTTGTCCGGTTCACCTGCCTGCTCCTGGTGGTGGCCGCGCACTGCATGATGGTCAGCCCGGTCCTGCACAAGGACGGGACGGTCACTACCGTTAACGTGCTGATGGAGCAGGGTTGGTTCACCCCTGTGGCTTGGGGCCTCATGATCGTGCCGTTGTTCTTCGTCCTGGGCGGTGTGACAGGTCTGCAATCATGGCGTCGGCTGAAGGCGCTTGGCGGGACTGGATTCGACTTCGCCCAGGTGCGGCTCCTGCGCTTGGTGCGTCCGGCCATGGCTTTGCTGGCGATCATGTGGGGAGGGCTGTGGATCGCGCTGCTGCTGGGTGTCCACCCGCAGGTCATCCAGTTAATGACCGCCGGCGCCGCCATGCCGCTCTGGTTCCTGGCGGCCTACCTCACAGCGCAACTCAGCATTCCCCTGATGGCCCGATTTCACGAACGCGCGCCACTTCTGACATTCGCCGCCCTGGTGGCCCTGATCATTACAGTCGATTCCCTTCGCGGCGCCATTCCCGTCCTGGCGTTCGCGAACATGATCTTCCTCTGGTGCGCCGTCCAACACCTGGGCTTTCTGATGGCTGACGGCTTCTTCGAGCACAGGAGCCGCACCTGGCTGGTTGGGGCCATCGTCTCCAGCAACCTCTTGCTCGGCGTGGTGACCGGTGTGGCCGTGTACCCGGGGAACATGGTGGTTAACCTGAACCCGCCCAATTTCTGCCTGCTCCTCTTGGGCATTTCCCAAGCCGCAATACTCCAGTTGCTGCACCACGGTCTTCGGGCGATCGCCGGCTTCCATTGGATCCAGGCAGTCATAGCCGTTGCAGGACGGCACTCCATGACCATCTATCTGTGGCATCTTCCGCTCCTGGTGGGCATGTCCGGGTTGCTGCTGCTCACGGATGTTCCCAAGCCGTCGGCCGGGACCGCAGAGTGGTGGTGGGCGCGAATACCCGTCTTTTTCGCGGTAGTAGCCCTGTTGGTTCCCGTGGTGTGGCTTCTTGGTCGCTTGGAGAACCGTCCGACGGCGGCCAGCCACGCTCGCGGTCCGTTGCGTTCCGCTGTGGTGACGGCCGGCGTCGTGGTTTTAGTCCCGGTGGCTGATGCCGCCTTGAACGGTTTGACGCTGGCACTGTTGGGCGGGGGAGCGGCCTGCTTCGCCCTTGCCGTCCTTCTTCTCGGAAGGGTTCCGACGCCGGTGGTGCAACCGCCGCTGCGGGAGGACGCGGAAGTATCCGTGGAGCGGTTGCGGACGTTGCCAGAGCCGGATTTACGTGCCAATCTCGAAACATGACCGAGTACACGGATTCACTGGCAGAGTCGTTCCGCCCTGGCGTCACCACAGTGCGCAACGACAAATTTCACCGCTATGAGCTACATGTGGACGGAGAGTTGGCCGTGATTTCCCAGTTCATGGACAAGCCCGGTCATATTGATTTCATTCACACTGAGACGAAGCCGGGGTTCAACGGCCAGGGCCTGGCGAAAGTACTGGCGCACTTTGCGTTGGATGATGTGGTGGCGTCCGGAAAGCGGATCATCCCGCATTGCCCTTACATTGCCGCGTACTTGAAGAAGCACGAGGGCTACGAACAGGACGTTGATTGGCCTGCTGAGAAGCCTGTGGGCCAACCGAACAACGAGTAGACGTTCAGCTCTTTTTGCGTTGGACCGTGGTGGTCTGGAACGGCCAGATCGGTGGTGTTCCGCTGAGGGAGACCAAGGCGTCATGCTCATCGGCGATGAGCTGTCCCCGACACGTGGCCCGGACCTGCATTGCACTGACCAGGCTTCCGCCGTGCAGGTGATCGGAGTCCGTGACCAGGTAGGAGAAGCTCCGCATCACTGATTGGCCAGGGGCCAGGCGGCTGATTTCAAGATCCCGCTGGACAGGTTCAGTGGTGTAGTGGAGTACCTCCATGCCCTCGTTGGTGAAGGAACGCGGTATCAAGGCGATGTCCCGCAGGTAACTGCCCGAGTCGTTGGTGATCCATGCCGTGAAAATGACAGTATCGCCCGGAATGGCCCAAGTCCTGTCCGCGCCGTAGACCAAGGCGACATGTCCCGCGTTCTTCTTGCGGGCAAGCAGTCCGGAGCGGCAGTGCGGCAATCCCCGAACCACGGCCCCCTGACGCCGGTGGGCCTTTTGGTGGAGTGCGCGCGTCAACTTCAGGAGGGGGCGCCGGACGCCGGTTTTTCCTCGGCTCAGTGCGGCGGTTGGGAAGGTCATGACTCACTAGTGCTGCCAAGTACGGAATCGTGACGCGAAAAATGCAAAAACATGAGTTCTCTACAGGTATGACGAGCGCGATTCAAGTCACGCGGAATCTGATGTCACACTACTGCTTATGGATCATGTAACTTCGGTAAAGGGCGGCGGGGACTCCTCAGCCCTCGCAATGGCCGCTGAAAGCGATCCCCACATCATTTCCATGGTGCGTCAGGGGGTTACGAATGCCTTCGACGTCCTCTATGAGCGGCACCTGAAGATTGCCCAATATGTGGCTCGTGCCCAGACCGACAATCCCAGTGACGCCGACGATGTTGTTGCTGAGTCATTTGCCACAGTCTTCCAGTTGCTGACCGAAGGCAAGGGGCCCAAGGAGTTCTTCCGTTCCTACCTTTTGACCGTGGTGCGCCGCACGGCTCACGACCGGAACCGCAAGGCCCGACGAATGCCGACTGCTGCCGACGACGCCGTCCTGGATTCCGCTGTATTGGACAGCGACCCCGTCCTCAACGACCTCGAGTCCAGCATCATGGCCAGGGCGTTCAAGTCCTTGCCCGAACGCTGGCAGGCCGTACTCTGGCACCTGGACATTGAAGGCCTGAAGCCGGCCGCGGCGGCTCCGCTGGTGGGGCTCACTCCCAATGGCGTCTCGTCGTTGGCCCTCCGGGCGAGGGAAGGACTGCGTCAGGCCTACCTCCAGCAGCACATCAGCCAGACGATGGATGACGGCTGCGAGGAGTACGCCAGCCAATTGGGAAAGTACGCCCGCAACGCCCTGAGACGCACCTCTGCGGAGAGAGTCAGGATTCACCTGGACGGCTGTGCCAAGTGCACTGCCCTGCTGATGGAACTTAACGACGTCCAAGGCGGCATGAGGGCCATCCTGTTCCCCTTGGTGACGGGCATCGCCTTCAGTCCGGCCGCGTATGCGTCGCTTGGATCAGCAGCCATAACCCCAGGGACCATCGCGGCGCGCAGCGTCAGCCACGTGTGGAAGATAGCGGCGGCGATCGTGGTGGGAGTACTGGCGCTGGTGGGAGTCCTCGGATGGTTGCTTCAACCCACTGCCGCCACCGAGTCCGATGCTGCTGGGGACGGTGGTGCGAAAGTCCCTCCGGTCCACGCTACGTCAGCTCCAGCAGCAACACCCTCGCCAACTACAACGCCTTCGCCACCCCCAACGCCGGGTGTCGAGGCTACCGGGGCGCCACCGGGTCTTGCCCAGGTTCCCGCGGCAGAGACGCCCGTGACCGCCGAGCCGCAACCCACCGCCGTCGAGACTCAGCCAGCGGAGGGGAAGCGCAGTGCCGTGGTGGTGGACTCCGGGACGGTGTCGTCGACGGCGGCGCCCGCGGCTTCCAGCCCTACGGCACCTGAAACGCAAACGGTCGATGCGACGTTCGCCTCAGCTGCCGGCTCCGGTTCCGGGGAACGGGAGCTCCGTGTGGAGTTCGCGGTGGACGGCGAGGGGTCGCCCACAACGGGAGAAGTGGTCTTTACCCTCCCGGACCAGGCGACTTTCGTGGCGGACAGGACTGCTGCTCCCACTGGGTGGACGTGCGCCGGAACGGCTTCCCAACCCCGTCAAGTCCGTTGCGTCACGACCTCAATGGCCGCTCACGATCTTGCGTTCCGGCTTGGCGTCGCCCTGCCGGATGCTGCCCGCGGAGGGATGCTCAATTACCAGTTTGGCGGCCGAGGCATTGCCAACAAGTCCTTCGCCAACGCCTACCACTAGGCAACTTGTGCCCACTGCTTGTGCTTGACGGATCGTCCTTGGCGCGGCAAATGATGGATTCCCAAAAAGTTTTTCGGATTTCCGCGTCATGATTCGGCCGCTGCCCTCACCTTAAGTTCGGGTCTCCTGTGTTTTCGGTGCCCCCGTTGGATGCATTGATTTTTCAACGACAAGAACATCTGGTTGAGCGCACTGAGGAAAACCCATGAAGGACGTACGTCCACGCAAGCTTCTTGCGGGCATGATCGCTTCGGCTTTGATGACGGCAGTGATGTCGCTAGGGTTGGGCGGAGCCTTAGTGCAGGCTGCCTGGGCCACGGCACCTGGAACACCTGGCGTGGCCCAGGCAGGCACTACTGTCTACGTTGAGGACTTCTCCAACCAGGACGCCACGGCCGGGGCCATCGGCATCCTGGACTATCAGGGCGGTCCAGCAGCAGCCCATGAAAGCTATGTAGCTGACACGCCTTACACGCCGGCGGGCGGCGAATGCGACGGCTGGATTCTGAACTCCTTTACTCCGTTGCCCACGGCTGACTCCGGTTGCCTCAGGAACCAGCCGGCCGGTTGGGCGCAGGTCCAGCAGATGGCCGTAGAGCTCGGCTTGGCACAGGGGCAGAGCGCGGAGCAAGCTGCCGGAAATCAGGTGTTGTCCGAGTACACCAACAGTGCCGCCGGAAGCATCGCGGCCGGTGTGCAGTTCCGTACAGAGGGGAACGCTGTCCCGGCAATAGCGGGCCACTACTACGCTGTGTCCGCATACTTCGCCCACGTGAACTGCCATGCAGCACACGCCAGCCAGACCTTCAGCCTCCTCGTCAATGGGACGCGGCAAGTCCTCAGCGCCGGGCTTGATCCGTGTGGCAGCAGCACCCAGGCCAGCGTTCACGTCACCAAACTGCAATCCGTTCCCTACCGAATCCCGGCTGGCACCATCAACCCCACCCTTGGTCTGGAACTCCGGAATGAGACCACTACCGGAGCCGGCAATGATGTGGCGTTCGACCTCCCGCAGATTGTGGACGTCACACCGCAGCTGGACAAAGCCTTCAATCCTTCCCTGGTGGGTCCTGGCGGTACGTCCCGAATGACCCTGACGGTCACCAACACCGATGAACTGGCAGCGAAGAATGACTGGTTCTTCACGGACACCCTCCCCGCCGGAGTTGTGGTGGCCGCTACCCCCAACCTCGGCGGGACGTGTGAACAGTCGCCAGGGACCAGCCCGATGCTGAGGACTGCGGCGGCCGGAAGTCCCTCGATTTCCGTGACCGGCGGTGATATGGCGCCGGGCATGTCGTCGTGCACCATCACGGTGGACGTCACCGCTGCTGTAGAGGGAACGTACGCTGACGGTCCTGCCTCTATGGCCACCAACCTGGTCCCGCCAGCGAACGCTGCCCTGACCGTGCGCGCCCCGCGCCTGGAAATGAGCACGGCTCTGAATGCGACACGCCTGCAGAATTCGGACCAGTTCACCACTGAAATCCGGGCAGGCTCGGCCGATGGGCCGGTGGTGGGCAGTAGCGTGAACTCCACCACCACGGGGTCCGGTGCCACGGTCACTGCGGGTTCCGGCACCACTGGCCAGTACGTTGCCGCAGCGGGCGCCACGTATTACCTCACTCAATCGGGCACAAACCTGTCCGGCTATGACAAGAACATCACTTGTGCCGACGCCCACGGACTGCAGCCGGACCTACCCAACGGCGCGGCCTTCCCCGGTTGGCTTGCCATCGTTCCCGTCGCCGGTGCCGACATCAGCTGTGTGGTGACCACCACGGCCGACTCGGCGCCGGACATGGAGGTCACTGTCCTGGCCGACGCTTCCGCCGTCCGGTCTCCTGCAGTGGTGGGGGACCGGATCGGGTACTCGTTGACGGTAAGGAATACGGGAAACGTCACACTGACCGACGTAGTGATCAACGATTCGAAGCCTGTCCTTTCTGCCATGGCCTACAACTGGCCAGGCATTCCGGGGGAGCTTCTTCCCGGCCAGCTGCTGGTAGCGACCGCATCGTATGCCATTACCCAAGCCGACATCGACGCCGGCCACGTCGCCAACAGTGCTTGGGCTACCGGGAACCCTCCCGCGGGTCCGCCTGTCACTCCACATACCGGCGTTGCAGACACTCCCTTGGTGATGGCGCCGGCCATGCAGTTCACCGGGTCTTCAAGGAAACCCGATGCTGAGGTGTCGAAAGTGGGCGATGTCATCGCCTACACCTTCACCTCGACCAATAGCGGCAACGTCACGCTCAAGGACGTGGAGATCGATGCTCCGCTGGTTGGCCTTTCCTCCTTGGACTACAACTGGCCGGGTACTCCGGGCGTGATTCTCCCCGGCCAATCCGTGACGGCCGCGGCAACGTATACGCTCACTCAGGCGGATATCGACGCCGGCCGCGTGGTCAGCAGCGCGTCCGCCACGGGTACTCCTCCCGTGGGCCCTTCCGTCACGCCGCCGCAGAGTGAAACAGGCACTACGCTGAACACCATCTCGACGTTGGAGTTCGGGATAACCGGGGACGCTTCCGCGCTGGGAGACCCGACGCGGGTGGGCGAGATGATCGTGTACAGGTTCACGCTGCACAACGCCGGGAGTGCGCCACTGACGGCTGTGGCAGTGGCCCATCAGATGCAGGGTCTCACGGATCTGGACTACGCCTGGCCCGGTGCCGCAGGAACCCTGTTACCCGGTGAAACTGTCACCGCTACGGCACGTTATGCGGTCACCCAGGCCGATACCAACTCCGGAAACGTCACCTATTCGGCCACGGCAACTGGTACGCCTCCGCGGGAACTCCCGGTGATCACTCCACCAGCGCGGGTTACTGTGACTTTTCCTCCGGTCTCCCCGGATGGGGCGGCGCCCCCGGAGGGTACGTCTCCTGCGGCGGGTACCAATCCGGGATCGGGTAAGCATCCTCCATCGGGTACGTTCGGGGCCGGGGATGACCCGGAACCGGCAACCACTCCTGCGGGAGCCGCCAATGCCCCCGGGACTTCGGATGTCCCTGGCCAGCCTGAGGGATTCCTGGCCAGCACGGGGGCTGTCCTCACGGTGCTACCCATCAGCCTGCTGGTTACCGGGTTGGGGCTTTTCATGTTCCTGGGTGGACGCCGCAAGCGTTCCAAGGCATAGGCATAGGCATAGGCATAGGCATAGGGCACAGGGCGCAGTGCATGAAGTGCGCGGCGGCCGGGACCAATCCCCGGTAGCTGCGTGCTGTGTCGGTTATACGGAGTTTGTTGGTGAGGGTCTCTTACGTTGCCACTGCACTGCGTGCCAGAAGAGCAGGGCGGCGGCCAGCAGCAGGCCGCCCAGGAGTACGTACGGGGTGTAGGACATCAGCATGAAGCTGAGCTGCGCCGATGTGTTGAACTGTGTTGGTCCTGCCATCGCTGCCGCTGCTTCGGTCAAGGCCCAGAACCCGAAGCCCAACAGCCCTGCATCCAGCACCCACAGCGCAATGATGAAGGGGTTGGGCGAAGCGCGTTTCTGCGCGGGGTCTGCGGGGTCAGGCGCGTCAGGGCTGACGGCGGGCATGGCGTTGCCGTGCTCGTCGATTTCGCGGAAACCGATGCGTTCGTGAACGTGGTCTTGCATGAGGTCCCCCAACCGCTTGTTGCCGATAGTCCTTGCACTCTACTCCCTGCCCGATGCGAGCCGCAGGTGGCAGCTGCTGGTGGCTGTGGACGTTTCGGGTGGCCGAAAAGCGAGCCACATTTTGCACCCAATGTCGCTGGATGGAAAGTCAATGACGCGGTCCCGGGCGGGAAAAACGCGAGAAACCGCCTTCTAGGCGAAATAGGTCACAAAAGTTTGACGGAAAGGCTTACCTAAGTAAGGCTTACCTTGCTAACAAGCGCCCCAACGCAATGGAAGGAAGCTGACGTGACGTCACCTAGTGTCGAAGAGCGGATCGCTCAGGAGCAGGATTTTGGCTCCAAAGTGGAACTGGCCCTCGCTGCCACAAACCAGCTGTTCAACGCACGAAATTCACCCAGTTACGTCGCTCAGGTCCTCCAAGGGGTCAATGCGGTCTCCACCAAGGTCCAGCGGACCTCCCAGCCGTTTACCGGCGTCGGGCATGCAGAACTGAAAGCCAAAGTTGGTGCCGTGGACCTGGAGCGACCGCTGCCGGACACGGCCGCTGCCCTGGAAGAGCTGGACGATCTCTACCTCAAGGACGCCATCTACTTCCACGATTCCCGCTACGCCGCACACCTGAACTGCCCGGTGGTCATCCCCGCGCTGGTAGGTGAAGCCGTGCTCTCGGCCGTGAACTCGTCCATGGACACCTGGGATCAGAGCGCGGGTGCAACCATGATCGAGCGCCGCCTCATCGATTGGACCGCGGAGCGCATTGGTTTCGATGCCGACGCTGATGGCGTGTTCACCTCCGGCGGCAGCCAGTCCAACTTCCAGGCGCTGCTGATTGCCCGCAACCACGCGGTCGCCAAGCTGCGGGCGACGAATGGGGACGCCCGCCTGCCGCACCTGCTGGACCGGCTCCGGATTTTCACGTCCGCGGACAGCCACTTCAGCATCCAGAAGTCCGCGTCCATGTTGGGCCTCGGCTTCGACGCCGTGATTGCCGTGCCCACCACCGAAGACCACCGCATGGACCCCGCTGCACTCGCGGCTGCTTTGGCAGAAGCGCACGACGCCGGTCTGGTGCCGATGGCGGTTGTGGCCACTGCCGGGACCACGGACTTCGGTTCGGTTGACCCGCTCTCCGAGCTGGCGGCACTGGTCCGTGCCTACGATTCCTGGCTCCACGTTGACGGCGCATATGGTGGCGGCCTCATCGTGTCCGGCCGTCACCGGCACCTCCTGAAGGGGATTCACCTGGCGGATTCTGTCACCGTGGACTTCCACAAGACTTTCTTCCAGCCGGTCAGCTCCAGCGCAGTCCTGGTCCGCAACGGCTCCATGATGGGCCATGTCACCTACTATGCGGACTACCTGAACCCAGAGAGCGCGGCGAAGGCCGAAATCCCCAACCAGGTGGACAAGAGCATTCAGACCACCCGCCGCTTCGATGCCCTTAAGCTGTGGTTGACCTTGCGGATCATGGGGGCCGATGCAATCGGTGCACTCTTCGACGAAGCGATCGACCTCGCCGCCCGGGTAGGGACCTTGCTGGCTGAGGACGCCGAGTTTGAGCTCGCCGCCGCACCGCAGTTGAGCACTTTGGTATTCCGCTACCGCCCGATGGTGGACGGTGCAGCCCTCGACGACGACGCCGCGGACGTCCTCAACCCCGCCATTCGCGCCGCGATCTTCGCCTCCGGGGAGGCCGTAGTTGCCGGCACCAAGGTGGCTGGCCGCCACTACCTCAAGTTCACCCTCCTCAACGCCGAGGCGAGCCTGAGGGACATCCAGGAAATCATCGAACTTATCCGCCGGACGGGCAGCGAGCTGCTGGCGAACACCACGGAGGCTGCAGCGTGAGCACCCAAGACAACGGCAAGATCTACGACGTCGCAGGGATCGGCGTCGGGCCTTTCAACCTGGGCCTGGCCGCACTGAGCGAGCCTGTGGAGAACCTCGACTGCGTGTTCCTGGACCGCCGTGAGTCCTTCGACTGGCACCCCGGCATGATGCTGGAGCCGGCGCACCTGCAGGTTCCGTTCATGGCGGACCTCGTGACGCTCGCCGATCCGACGTCGCCGTTCTCCTTCTTGAACTTCCTGAAGCAGACAGGCCGCCTCTACCGTTTCTATATCCGCGAGAACTTCTACCCGTTGCGCGCCGAGTACAACCAGTACTGTCAGTGGGTGGCTGGCCAGCTTGAGTCGGTTCGTTTTAGCACGGATGTGCTTGATGTGACGTACGACGACGGCGTGTACCGGCTCTCGGTGCAGGGTCCGGAGGGGGATGAGGTGCTTCGCGCCCGCAAGCTGGTCCTGGGCACCGGCACCTCGCCGTATGTTCCGGATTCTTGTGCAGGAATTGTGGACGCCGGAGGACTTGTCCTCCACAACGCCGATTACCTGTCGAGGAAGAGTGAGCTGCAGTCCAAGCGCAGCATCACCATCGTGGGAAGTGGACAGAGCGCCGCGGAGCTGTACTACGAGTTGCTTCAGGAAATCGATGTGTATGGCTACCAGCTCAACTGGGTCACGCGCTCGGGCCGTTTCTTCCCGCTGGAGTACACCAAGCTCACCCTGGAGATGACCTCGCCGGAGTACGTTGACTACTTCCACTCGCTCCCGGGGGAGCAGCGCGATTCCCTGATCAAGAGCCAGAAGAACCTCTACAAGGGCATCAACTCGGACCTGATCGACGACATCTACGATCTCCTGTACACCAAGAGCCTCTCCGGAATGGTGGACACGCAGCTGCACACGCACTCGTCGCTCACCGCCGCGGAGTGGGACGCTGCCACGGGCACCCACACGCTCCAGCTGCACCACGAGGAGCACGGGAAGAGCTACAGCCTGGAGTCCGAAGCCGTGGTCCTCGCCACCGGGTACAGCTACAAGGAGCCCGCCTTCCTGGCCGGTATCCAGGACCGGATCCGCCGCGACTCCAAGGGCCGTTTCGACGTCGATCGGAACTACGGCACCGGTGTGGAGGCTGGCGAAATCTTCGTCCAGAACGCCGAGCTGCACACCCACGGCTTCGTCACCCCGGACCTCGGCATGGCTGCGTACCGGAACTCCTGCATCCTGCGCGAGATCACCGGCCGTGAGGTCTACCCGATCGAGCGCAGCATCGCGTTCCAGCAGTTCGGCGCGCCTGCTGCCGTGCCTGCCAACGTCGCTGAGGCAGCGGGGGCAACAGTATGAGCTTCACCTTCCGGCCCGTCGATCCCGTAGCGGACGCACCTGTCCTCCACAGCTGGGTGAGTCAGGCATACGCGCGATTCTGGGGCATGGTTTCGGCCACCGAGCAGGATGTTGTGGAGGAGTACTCCAAGATTGCCGAATCGGGCCATCACCAAGCCTTTTTGGGGCTCGACGACGGCGTCCCCGCCTTCCTCATGGAGCGGTACCGGCCGGAGTCCTCGCCGCTGGCAGACGTCTACGAGGTCCAACCCGGTGATGTTGGCATGCACCTTCTGGTGTCACCGCCCGCAGGCGATCCCCAGCCTGGTTTTACCACCGGCGTCATGCAGTCCGTGATGGCGGAACTGTTCGCCGACCCGGTGACCCGGCGGGTCGTCGTCGAGCCTGACGCCCGCAACCACAAGATCCATGTCCTGAACGGGAAGGTCGGTTTCCGGCCGCACGGCGTGGTGACCCTTCCCGCCGTCGACCCCGCCGAAGACCATAAGCAAGGGCTGCTGAGCTTCTGCACCCGCGAGGATTTTCTCGCTACCCTGACCCCGATTTTGGCCGCGCCTGCCGCGGCGACCAGAGGAGAATTCCTGTGACCACCACTGCCGACAACGCCACCACCACTGCGGCTGTTGATTCCGTGTCCCACCTGACCCCGGGACGCTGGGCAGCCGCCAACCGGCACCTGGTCCGAAAGGCGATCGCCGAGTTCTCGCACGAGCGCATCCTGGCCCCGGAGCTGATCCGCCAGGAGGGCGCCGGCGTGGGGCTTTACAAGGTGGTGAGCGATGACGACGCTACTGAGTACCGTTTCCGCGCCAAGCTGCTGCAATTGGAGCACTGGTCCGTCACCGCCGAATCCATCGTTCGGTTGCGGGACGGCAAAGAGCTCCCTGTGGATGCCTTGGACTTCATCGCCGAGTTCCATCAGGGACTGGCTATCCGGATGGAGATGCTGCCGGTATACCTCGAGGAGATCAGCAGCACGCTGGCAAGCCACGCGTACAAGCAGGGCAAGCCGTACAGCTCAGCTGAGTTGGCAGCGGGCATCACCGGCGGGGCTGACCGGGCCGCTGACTTCCAAGCCATTGAGCACAGCATGACCGAGGGGCACCCCTGTTTCGTGGCCAACAACGGCCGGCTGGGGTTCGGGATTGCCGATTACCACGCGTTCGCGCCGGAGACCGGTGCCACCGTGAAGCTGCAGTGGATCGCTGTCCACCGCAGCAAGGCCGTTTTCACGTCCAGCGCCGGGCTGGATTACAGGACCCACTTCGAGGCTGAACTTGGGCCCGCCACCCTTGCGTGGTTCCAGGCGGAATTGTCAGCGTCCGGACTTGATCCTGAGGAATACCTGCTGATGCCGGTCCACCCGTGGCAGTGGGACAACAAGCTCACAGTGACGTTCGCGGCAGAAATCGCCCAGCGCCACATCGTGAACCTGGGCACCGGCGAAGATTCGTACCAGGCGCAGCAGTCCATCCGCACGTTCTTCAACACCGACCACCCGGAGAAGGCGTACGTCAAAACGGCCATGTCCGTGCTGAACATGGGCTTCATGCGTGGCCTGTCTCCGCAGTACATGAAGGCCACGCCTGCCATCAACGATTGGTTGCAGGAACTGATCGGTAATGACCAGGAGCTCCAGAACCGGGGCTTGGCCATGATCCGTGAAACCGCGGCCATCGGCTATCACAACCGCTACTACGAGGCTGCTTCGGCCAAGGGTTCGCCCTACCGCAAGATGCTCTCTGCCCTGTGGAGGGAAAGTCCGCTGCCGCTGCTGGAGGACGGCCAGCAGTTGGCCACCATGGCATCGCTGCTGCACGTGGATTCGTCCGGAAACTCCGTGGTTTCCGCACTGATTTCCCGGTCCGGCCTGGCGCCCACCGAGTGGCTTCGCCGCTACTTCGAGGCCTACCTCGTGCCGCTGGTCCACTGCCTCTATGAGTACGAGCTCGCTTTCATGCCGCACGGTGAGAACGTCATCCTGATCCTAGAAAACGGCGTGCCTGTGCGCGCGATCATGAAGGACATCGCCGAGGAAATTGTGGTCATGGGGGACAGGCTGGAGCTTCCGGAGGAGGTCTCCCGTGTCAAGGCTGAGATCCCTGCCGAGGAAATGGTCCTGGCCATCTTCACGGACGTGTTCGACTGCATTTTCCGCTTCCTCGGAGCCATCCTTGTGGAGGACGGGACGCTGCGGGAGGACGAGTTCTGGGGGACCGCTGCCTCCGTACTGCGGGAGTACCAGCAGCGCCACCCGGAGCTTGCTGACCAGTTCGCTATGCACGATCTCTTTGCGCCGGACTTTGAGTTGTCCTGCCTCAATCGCCTGCAATTGAGGAACAACCAGCAGATGCTGGACATCTCCGATCCCTCCGGCGGTCTCCAGATGGCCGGTCGCCTGGCCAACCCCCTGGCCAAGTTTGCTTAGGCAGACCCTGGGGAAGCCCTAGGGGAAGCTTGGGGACCGCAGGGCTGTGGCACTTCCTGCGGTCCCTGCCGTCATCGCCCTCCACGGGGTTATTGTCAAAGTGACGATAACCCTGCTACAGTCATTATTGTCAGAATGATAATAACGAACTGAAGGATGACGATGATGGCGCTGCTCGACTGGATGAACTCCGCGGCAATCCCCAACCTCTTCGGCACTCCGGTGAGCTGGATCGAGATTATTGGTTTCGTCACCGGCGCCGCCTGCGTCTACGGAGTCGCGAAGCAGAAGCTGTGGAACTGGCCCATCGGAATCCTGAACAACATCGCGTTCATTATCCTGTTCCTGGGAGCCGGTCTTTACGGTGAAACCGTCCTGCAGGTCATTTTCGCCGCCGTCGCTGTCTACGGTTGGTACAACTGGATCCGCGGCACGGCTGGCACCGGGAGCCGGAACGACCTCCCCATCCGCGATGCGAGCCGCAATGAGTTGTTCCTCGGCCTCGGGGCCACGGCAGCCGGCACTGCAGCCGTGGCGATGGTCCTCACCCACGGAACCGATTCCCAGGTTCCCTGGCCGGACGCTTTCGTGCTGACCGCATCCCTGGTGGCCACCTACGGGCAGGCCAAAAAGATCTTCCAGCACTGGTACGTGTGGATCTTCATCGATGTGGTCTCCATCCCGCTCTACTTCAGCCGCGGCCTGACGTTGACCGCCATCCTCTACCTCGGGTTTCTCGCTCTCTGCGTTTATGGACTCATCGACTGGAAGCGCACCCGAAGCGCTGCAACGCCGGCCACCCCCGAAGCCATCAAGGCAGGAGCCTGAGATGTACAAGCAAGCATTGGTCATCGGCAAGTTCTACCCGCCGCACGCGGGCCACGCACATTTGATAGCCACCGCCGCGGCCCAGTCCCGGAAGGTTGCCGTCCTGGTACTTGGCAGCCGTTTTGAGTCCATCACTATTGATGAACGGGTCAGGTGGCTGGCCGCTGAATTCGATGACGTCCACGGAGTGGAAATCTTCGGAATGCGCAATGACTGCCCCGAGGACTACCACTCGGACGAAATTTGGACTGCCCAGAACGAGCTGATGCGGCTGGCCTTGAAGAGCCATGGTGTGACAACAATCGACGCGGTCTTCAGCTCCGAAGAATACGGTTCACGCCTTGCTGCGGCTTTCGGAGCAGAGCACGTGCCGGTGGACCCGTCCCGGCGGGCCTATCCGATCAGCGGCACCATGTGCAGGGAGGACCTCGGCACCTCATGGCCGTACATCATCGCTCCCGCCCGCCAGGAACTGGCAACGCGGATCATCGTGGTGGGCGCCGAGTCCACTGGCACCACCACTTTGGCCAACGCGCTGACCGAACATTACCGGCCGAGATTCCCCCGGATTGCCGACGTCCCCGAGTATGGCCGTCAGTTCACCTACGAGAAGTTCCACCGCCTCCGCTCGGAGACGCCCGACGTCGGTATAGAGGACATGGTGTGGACCGCCGAGGACTTCAGTTTGATTGGCGCACGGCAGAACGCGATGGAAAACGCGGCAGCGGATGCCTGCCCCTTGGTGATAGCAGACACCGATGCCCTGGCCACCACGCTGTGGGAGCGGTACTACCTCGGCGAAGGAAGCTTTGGCTCCTTCCACGCGGCAGATGTTCTGCCCCGCAGGGATCTGTACTTGATCACCGATCACGAGGGCGTGGACTTTGAAGACGACGGGTGGCGTGAAGGCGAGCACCGGCGGGCAGAAATGACCGAGTGGTTCAAGGAAACCCTGACCGACGAGGGGCATTCCTGGATTCTGGTCACAGGTGACCATGATCGGCGTGTGAAGACTGCCGTCGAGACGATTGACCTCATCCTTGCGCAACGGAGCGGATTCACTTCACCGCCGTGGGCAAGCCGAACCGTTGTGGCCCCATCCGTTCTGGAAAGGGCATCGGCATGACGGCGAATTCACAGTCCGCGAAGGAATTCCTCCAAAGCTATAACCCCGGGGATTACCCTTCCGTGGCCCTCACCGCAGATCTGGTGGTCTTCGCGGTGTCCGCGGGCGCTTTGAACGTGGCGCTGGTTCGCAGGGGCGGGCATCCGTTTAAGGATGCGCTGGCGCTGCCCGGTGGTTTCGTCGGACCTAAGGAGTCTGCCGAACAAGCGGCACAACGGGAGCTCGTAGAAGAGACGGGGCTGGACCTTGGGAAGTTGCCGGTACACATCGAGCAGTTGGCCACGTACACCAGCCCGGATAGGGACCCGCGGATGCGAGTTGTTTCCGTTGCCCACCTGGCCCTGCTCGCGACGGACGGGAGTGTCCTGCCGGGGATTGCCGCAGGGTCCGACGCCGCAGCTGCTGCGTGGCACCCTGTCCACGACGTCCTGCGCAGCAACGATCTGGCCTTCGATCACCTCGAAATTCTGCAGGACGGTCTGCGGCGGCTGGCCGGCAAGATGGAATACACCACGGTCGCAGCCCGCCTGCTGCCGCATGAGTTCACCTTGACGCAGCTTCGCACCGTCTACGACGCAGTGTGGGACACCACCCTTCCGGCGGGAAACTTCACCCGAAAGATGATGCCCCACTTGACTGCCACAGGCCGGAAGGCGAGGGCGGCTACCGGTGGTGCCCCGGCAGCGCTGTTCACCGCCACTGACCGGCACATCCATCCGCCCATGGCGAACCCAACGAACTAGGCCAACCCAACAACCCATGTAGCGCGTTAGAGAAGCAGCAATACCTCCGTGGAGTAGCTCTGCGACGAGCTCATTGATCCCCGGAACCAGCACACTGCGTGGACCGAGGGATCGCCGGGAATGACCATGGGCCGGAGGTTGTCCACATCCGATCCCTCGGTAATGGCTTCCCATGTCCAGCTGGCGCCGGAATCGGAAGTCCGGCCCCGGTAGATCTCGTAGTGCGCAGTGGTTGCACCGGTTCGCGGGTCCACGGGTGCGGAGATGTAGACGCGATCCAGGTTGTTCGGGTCCACAGCACCCAGCCCGGTGTAGTCCTGCTCGTGCGGTAGCAAGCCGGGACCGGCGACGGCGAGGGGATGCAGCTTCCAGCGCAACCCATCAAAGCGGGCGTACAGCAGGCGGTGATCGTCGACGTCGAGCATTTGCTCCCGCTGCAGCGGACCGTTCACGTCGTTGGCCCGGCACGTGAGGATCGCCGCGAGTTCCTTGCCTTGCCGGCGAAGGTCAGTAGTCCAGCCATGGGTGAGGACATCGCCGTCGAGCGTTAACCCGGCTTCGAAAACGGTGGTGAGGGCCGTCTGGTTGATCCCGGCTGAGCCGATCACGGGCTTGCTGACCACCTTGCCCTCGGCGTCGTGGAGCGCATCGCCCTGGATGTAGCCGTGGTAAATGCTGTTGTTGTAGTCGCGTGGGTGGTGGTCCGTGGTGATGAGGTCGATCCGGTCCGTGCCGTTGCCGGCATAGCGGGTGTAGCCGTTGACGTAGCCGATTTTGGGGCGGGTGAAGAGCTTGCCGCCGTAGCTCCAGGTGCTGCCGTGGTCCTCGGAAATCATCAGCGTGGGGTCGTCGTTGATGGCGCGGACAAAATTGTAGACCCGGCCTTCGGTGCTTAGAGCGTGCAGGTTGGAGTAGGTGGCGCCGCGACCGTCGGCGAGTTCCGTCCAATCGAACTGCTGCTCCGGTTCCCACTGGGAAGCGTCGTGCGGCTTGGTGGAGACGCGCCAGCGGGAGTAGTTGTCCGTTTTGTGCTTGGCATACATCGCCACATAGTGGCCGTCGGGCCGGATGAGGAGGGCGGGAGCGTTGTGGTCATCGGACTCCAACCTTTCATGGAGTACGTGGACGCGGCTCTGACCGGTAGCAAGGTTCACCTCCGCAACTTCAATGTTGCCGCCACGTTCCGCACCACCCTGTCCTTCAGGTGCAGCGACCGAGCCCACCAGCAAGGTGTTGTTTGCGGGGTCGATCAGTGCGCGCTCGTCCTGGAACCAACACCACGCCCCGTTGTTGTTGAGGACAAGTGGCTCTTGGGGGAAAGAGTTGACCATGGGAATCCTTTGCCGCTTTGCATCGTTTCAATTCCGGTGTGGGTACTAGTCTAGGCGCATGACCACTCGAGCCAACGAACTTACAGCCTTGGTAACCGGGGCCACCGCCGGTCTCGGTGCAGAATTCGCCCGCCAACTTGCCGAAGCCGGACACCACCTGATCCTGGTCGCCCGGGATGAACAGCGCCTCAAAGAAACAGCCGAGGAACTTGAACGCGACTTCAGTATCTCGGCGGAGGTCCTTTCCGCGGACTTGACCACCGACGTCGGCGTCTCAGCCGTCGCAGACCGTTTGCGGGACGCTTCACGGCCTGTGGATGTCCTTGTTAACAATGCCGGAATCGGGCTGTTGAAGTCGTTCGAACGGAATGAGCTGGACGAGGAACGCCGGCACCTGCGGCTCCACGTCCAGACACCCATGGAGCTGAGCCACGCGGCATTGGAAGTCATGCTGGCCCGGGGGAAGGGACGGATCATTAACGTCGCCAGTGTGGCAGCGTTCGCCAATAGGGGCACCTACTCGGCGGCCAAAGCCTGGCAAGTGACCTTCAGCCGGTGGGCCAACATCGCCTACGCGAAATCCGGCGTGCAGGTCACGGCCGTTTGCCCCGGTTTCACCCACACCGAATTCCACGATCGCATGGGCATGGACAAATCCGTTGCACCCCGATTCCTATGGCTGACAGCCGATCGCGTAGTGCGCGAAGGGCTGGAGGACAACGCCAAAGGCAAGGCAGTCTCCATTCCGACGCGTCGGTACAAGGTGGTCAGCTTCTTCGCCCGTGTCCTCCCGGCGAAGCTCACGTCCGGCCCGCCTCGCCGGCCGTTGGAACCCTAGCTCGCCGGCCGTTGGAACCATAAGCCCCAAAAATTGTCCTGCCGCTGCTTTCCTGACGGGGTGGCTGGCTTTAGGCTGATGCTGGAGTGCGGCACCGGGCGCGGCTGCTGCGCTGGGGCTACAGCAGCGTGGTCCCGCAAACGGGGCCCGCGAGTCGTCCCGCTTTCCCGCGAACCATGCCGTGTCCGAAGCAGGTAACGCATGGACGAGGCAGCTCCCACGGACGGCTCCAGGCAGGGAGGACACGACGGCGGAACGGTCGCCGTCGAGGACAGCGACGCACACCTGGTGCTGCTTGTCCGAGCAGGAACCACGGCCGCGTTCGAGACGCTCTATGCGCGGCATCAGTCCATGGCTCGAACCGTGGCAGCCGCCCAGCTGGACAATTTTGCTGATGTTGACGATGTTGTGGCGGACGCGTTTGCCTCGGTCTATCAGTCCCTGGCTGCCGGGAAGGGGCCCGATTCCTTTTTCCGCGCCTATCTGCTGACCGCGGTTCGGCGTGTGGCCCACCGCGTCAACCGGGACGCGACCCGTACCAGCCCGACATCCGAATCGTACATTTTGGACACCGTGGATGCCCATGATGATCCCGCCGTAGCGACGTTCGAATCGGCGGCGGTGGCTCAGGCGTTCCGGTCCCTACCGGAACGCTGGCAGGAAGTCCTTTGGTACGTGGACATTGAAGGGTTGAAGCCTGCAGCCGCTTCGCCGCTCCTGGGCCTGACGCCCAATGGAGTGTCCGCACTCGCACTCCGGGCGCGGGAGGGCCTGCGCCAGGCGTACCTCCAAAACCACATCAGTACATCGGCAGGGGAAGATTGCGAGGAATACTCAACGCAATTGGGTGCGTACTCGCGCGAAGGACTGAGCAGGCGCAAGCAAGCCCGGGTGCAGGAACATCTGGAAGACTGCCCCAAATGCACCGCACTGCTCCTTGACCTCAATGACGTTCAGTCCGCCATGCGCGCATGGATCTTCCCGCTGGTAGCAGGGGTCGCCTTCAGCTCGGCGTTCCCTGCGCTCGCAGGCGGAGGCGGGGGAGCCGGTGGCACTGGGGCGGCACCAGGCGGCACCGTCATCCGTGGGGTGGAACCCCGGGGAATTTCCCTGCCCTGGAAAGTGGGCGCTGGCGTCTTGGCGGTGGCAGCAGTGGCAGCGAGTGCCGCCATGGCGCTGGGAGTTGCGGGCGCCACCACCTCCGAGCCGCCGATTGCGGGTGCATCGCCATCCCCGGGTGAGCCCACGAATCCGCTGATCCCACCGGTTGCTGAGGACATTTCGGAGGAGTATCCGCTATTTCCGGACTTCAGCGATCCGTCCCAAGGCAGCCCCGAGAAGCCGGCCTTCTACCCCTTCCCGCCCAGCACCACACCAGACCCCGGCCCCTTACCCAGTCCGTGGCCATCGCCGGGTGAAACTCTGCCGCCAGCGCTTCAGCCATTGCCTACCATTGCACCTTCGGACCCTGCCACCTTGCCGCCGCTGCAGCCCACGCCGGCACCTTCCGTAAGTCCTTCGCCGAACCCGACAACAAGCCCAACGCCCATCCCCACGCCGAGCCCCGGCCCCAGCGAAACGCCGGCTCCATTGCCTGCAGTGACGGCCACGTTCACCGCTGAGCCGGGCACAACGGCGTCGGACACCAACGTCACTGTCACTTTCCGCCTCAAGGACCAAACGGCGGTGCCCGCGTCCGCCGAGGTGGTCTTTACGATTTCCGCCGGCACGGACATGATCCCGGGCAAGCTCGTTGAACCGGCGGGCTGGACCTGTTTAAAGGAGGCTGCTGCCACAACGCAATTCCGTTGCACCAGCACCGCCGTGGACCCGGATGACCTGACGTTCCTGCTCGGAGTGTCCAAGCAGGACGAGGCGGAGGTGGCTACGCTCGACTACTCATTCAGCGGCACAGGCATAGGGACGGTGACCTTTTCCAACACCTTCTGACGTGACCAGGGCCCTTAGCGCCCATCGGGTTACTATGACACTTCATTCGAGCCTGAGGGGGCAGTGCTATGAAGAACGGATCCTTGACATTCGCGGTGGCAATGGTTTCAGGGGGACTGCTGTTGAGCGGCTGCTCAGGTACCAGCTACTCCGGTTTGGAGGCGTTGCAGCGGGAGGCGACGGAGGCAGACACGGCCCCGGAAGGGCTGACCATGGGCGAAGTTGAGCCGGAAAAGATCCTTCTGGTGGCGGAGGCTAACGGAAAAAAGTACTACTTGGGGGAAGGCAAGCAACACCGGCCGACGTGCCTGATCGTAGGATCCGCCGACGCGTATTTCTCGCATAGCGGCTGCACCGACTCCATCCAAGGCGAGATGCTGAGAATCAGTGGCCCCGACCAGAAATCCGCCGTTCTGGTGTCCGATGGCTACGACACCAAGCAGTTGGAATCGAGCGGCCTGACGAAAATCCACCCGAACATCCTGGTAGTAACGAACTAGCCCGTTTTCTCAGGAACCCGGCCCCGCGGTGCCCGCACCAGCACAGCAACCGCGATGCCAACCACGGCTCCCACGAACGTTTCGATGGCACGCTCCATCACCAGCACGCCCGGATCCATGGGGGAGGCCAGCTGGGCGATCAGCAGGATCACCGGGGTAAAGAACACCATGGCCCACCCGTAATGCCGTGCCATGAACAACTCCGTGGGGAATTGGCACAGCACCACCAGCACAGCCTGTACCACTGCGGTTTGACCGGGGAAGTACTGAAGCGGCGATAGCGGACTGGGAAAAAGTACGACGGCGACAACCGCCAACCCGAGGAACGTCCCCACGATGCGGTGGATACCTCGGTGGACGCGGCTTGGGAGGTCGGCACCGGCGAGGGGCACGGCCGCGGCGGCCATGGCCCAGTGCGGGTGGCCGCTTCCGCTGAGGACGCCGATGGCGCCCGCGGCACTTACCGCCAGGGAATAGCGGGCGGCATGGACCAGAGCGGCTTGACGCAGCGGGCCGCGGAGGACGGGGATGTCGCGGGCAGCGCCGGAGTCCCACGTGCGTCGCCGGAACCAGCCGGTAAAACCGACCACCATGGAAAAGGCGGCGGACGCTGCCGCGATGAGTACCGCCGTCGTGAACGGAACATTGGTGGGCACGGATGCGCAGGCGCCCAGTGCGAGGATGCCGAAGAACGGGCCGATCGGTTTGAGGCGCACGGCGTCGGCGTAGAGCGACCCGACACCGGCGAACAGGGTGGCCACCAGCACCAACCACCAGGAGTGGATGTGGTTGACGGAAAGGAACACACCGATGGCCAGCCCGCCCACCAGGAACAGGGCCGCCTGGGCTTGGTGCTTGAGCCGCAGCTGATGTGTTTCGTTGCGCCCGTACATTCCGGTCAGCGCACCGAAAACGGCGTACATCATGAGATCCGGGCGGCCTATGAGAATGAGGAACAGCCCGGGTACTGCCACACTCAGGGCCACCCGCACAGCCGAGAGGCGATCGTTGTTGGCAGGGCCCAACCGGTGGAGTTCGCGGGCGTGGACCATCAATCCGGTCACAGAGGAACACCACCAATCGGCTAGGGCTTGTCTTTGCAAATTAGCAGTGTCGCCGCCCAGGCCGCCATAAGCCCGGTCACAACCCGTAGTGGGCGTGGGCGCGCGTACGGGGAAAGGTCTGGGAAGATCGAGGTATGCCCGTCGCTTTCGTCTGCCGTACCCGCTCCACCATGTCACCGCAGGAGCTGTTCGATCTTTCCCGCAACATCGATGCCCACGTGGGGTCCATGACGCAGAGCCGCGAGAAAGCAATCGGCGGCGTCACCACCGGGCTGATCTCCGAAGGTGAGACTGTCACCTGGCAGGCGTGGCACTTGGGAGTCCGGTTCCGCATGACCAGCCGCATCACGCGGATGGAGGCGCCGTCGTCGTTCTCTGATGAGCAGGTGAAGGGCCCATTCAAGTACCTCCGCCACACCCACGAGTTCCGGCCCGAAGGCCGCGGCACCCTCATGGTGGATACGGTGGAATTCGCGGCGCCGTTCGGCCCGCTGGGCAGGCTGGTGGAGAAACTGATCCTGGCCCGCTACCTGCAGAACCTGATTGAGAAGCGCAACGAGTTCCTTATTGCCCAGTATCAGCCAGCCCAAACCCCTACAGCCCAAACCCCTAAAGCCCAGGACCCGCGGCAATGATCAGGCTCGCGCATGCGGACGACCTGCTGATTCTGCAGGAGATCGAGCGTGCCGCGGGCCAGGCTTTCCGGGCTTTGGGAATGGACTCCATCGCGGATGACGAACCCCTATCCATCCATGAGCTGAACAGTTATGCCACAGCCGGGCGCGCATGGGTTTCTGTGGACGGGCTCGACTACCCGGTGGCGTATTTGTTGGCGGACATCGTGGACGGCGAGGGCCACGTGGAGCAAGTCAGTGTTCATCCGGATCATGCGCACCAGGGCGTTGGCCGGGAACTGCTGCATGCCGCGCGCGTGTGGACGCGGGGCCACGGAATGCACAGGCAAACCCTCAGCACGTTCCGGGATGTGCCATGGAACGCCCCGTATTATCGCCGCCTTGGTTTTGAAGTGCTCGACGCCGGCAGCTGGGGTCCGCAGCTGGCCCACCTGATGGAGCACGAGGTTGAGTTGGGCCTGACCCGTTGGCCGCGCGTTGCCATGTGGCGTGCCGCGGTCCCGCCAGGTAGTTAGCCCGCCACCAGCTCCACCTCGTAGCTGTCCGTGTTGAGCAGGTACGCGGCGTAATGGTCCGGGCCGCCGGCGTGCGGATACTTGGACTCGAACATCTCGTACCAGCCTGCGTCCGCGCCGAGCGTCCGGATCCTGTCCACGTTCTCCCGGGTGCCTGCATGGAAGGCCACGTGGTTCACCCCGGGATCAGTGCGGCGGTGGGTTGTACCGGTAATGGCATCGGTCTGCTCCACCACCACGTACATGCCGTCGAGCTTCCAACTGCACCCGGTGGGCCACTCCTGGAAGGGCTCATAGCCGAGCTCGCCCAGCAGCCAACCCCACTCTTCCCTGGCCCGCTCCAGGATGGGCACCCAGATTTCCAGGTGGTGGATGGAACCAACAGGGGCGGCGGCGATCTCAGGCATGCGCCGAGTCTACGAGGTCCGGGCCCGTTCCACATCGGCGGCGCTCGCAGCGTCACCACGTTCACGGAGCCCGGCAATCACACCGTCGATGTCCGCGGCAGGACGGTTCTGGCTCAGCTTGGCCTTGGCCTCCACCCGGGAAATCAAGAGTTCGACGCCGACAATCGCCCTCAGTTGGCCGGCGATGAACCGCTGGGGCGCGTCCTCCACGCTCCACGGGTCCCGCATCCCGGCCTCGTGGTGATTGGAGAGCCGGCGGACGTGCCTGCCCAGCCACTCGGCATCGTCGTGGATAACAAGCTGACCGTAAACGTGGGCCGTGGAGTAATTCCACGTGGGCACCACCCGGCCGTGCTCCGCTTTGGAGGCGTACCAGGACGGCGAAATGTAGGCGTCGGCACCTTGGACGATCATCAGTGACTCGCCGATCGCTGGTGATGACCACTGCGTGTTATTGCGGGCGATATGTGCGTGCAAGGCACCGTGCTCACCCACCGTGGGCTCGTAAACAAACGGCAAGAGCGTGGCCAGCAGCCCATCCTCTGACATGGTGACCAGATTGGCTGCGCTGGCTCCGGACAGGAGCGAGTCAACAGCCTCCGGGGATGCGGCAAAGTGCGCTGGGGTGTACATGGTTGTTCCTTTCAGAACCGGAATGGTCAGGAGTTCGACGGCGGGCTGAGGCGCACGCGGACAGCGGCACCTGCGCAGATGATCACCGCCAGGCCACCCACCACGGTGGTCCAGGTGATGGACTCGCCCAGCAGCATCCCGGCCCACGCAATGGTCATCACGGGTTGGACCAGCTGGATTTGGCTGACTTGGGCCATGGGGCCGATTGCGAGGCCCCGGTACCAGGCAAAGAAGCCCAGGAACATGCTCACCACCCCCAAATAGGCAAAGGAGAGCCACTGGGCGCCGGATGCGGAGGGCAGTCCGGAGCTGAGCGAAACCGCAGTCAGGATGATCATCACTGGCGAGGCGACCACCAGCGCCCAGGAGATGGTCTGCCACGATCCGAGTTCGCGGGCCAGCATGCCACCTTCTGCGTAGCCAACAGCAGCGGCAAGCACGGCAGCCAGCAGGAGCAAGTCCGCCCAGTGGAGCGAGCCGAACCCTCCGGACTGGACCAGCGCAAAGACCAAGGCCGCCACCACTCCGGTGAGCGTCAGGACCCAGAACAAGGGACGCGGGCGTTCCCGTCCGCGAATCACGGCCGCTGTGGCCGTGGCAGCCGGGAGCAGGGCGATCACCACCGCTCCATGGCTGGCTGAGGTGCTGGTGAGGGCAAAAGTTGTCAGCAGCGGGAAGCCGGCAACCACACCTCCGGCCACCACAGCCAAACGCAACCATTGGGAAGCGCCAGGCAACCGCTGCCTGGTGATGCCCAGGGCCAATGCCGCCAGCAGTGCGGCGACCACGGCCCGGCCGGCTCCAATGAACAGGGGAGACATGCCTTCAACAGCCACGCGGGTGAAGGGAACTGTGAAGGAAAAGGCCAGGACGCCCAGCAGGCCCCACCAGATTCCGGTGGACGTGCGGGCGGATATCACTGCCCGCGAATGCATAGTAGCGCTACTGTTGTGACTCATGAACAACGATAGCAGTTCCCGGATCGCCCTGCGATTGAAGGAGTGGATCGCTGATGCGGCGCCCGGAGCAAAGCTGCCATCAACCCGGCACCTGGTGGCCGAGTACCAAGCGAGCCCGGTGACTGTCCAAAAAGCCCTGCGGACCCTCACGGCGCAAGGCCTGATCGAAAGCCGCCCCGGCGTTGGAACATTCGTCCGCGCATTCCGGACAGCGAGGCCGTCGGACTACGGCTGGCAGACGGCTGCCCTGCGATCAGCCCAGACCGCGCGTCCGCTGAACTCAGCCGCCATGCGGAGTGCTTCCAACAACGTCATCGCGTTCCACTCGGGGTATCCGGACCGCGAACTGCTTCCGGAACGTCTGGTCCGTGCAGCACTGACCCGCGCAGCCCGCGGCGAGGCAGCCCTGTCCCGGCCGCCGGCGCAGGGTATCCCCGAACTGCAGACCTGGTTCGCGCAGGAACTCAGTACCTCAACGCCGGTGGGCGTCACGCCACCCCAGCCCAGCGACGTCGTGGTTCTTCCCGGCAGCCAAAGCGGCCTCAGCTCGATTTTCCGCGGGCTGGTGGGCCACGGACAGCCACTGCTAGTGGAATCGCCCAGCTATTGGGGTGCGCTGCTGGCTGCCGGCCAGGCGGGCGTGAAGGTGATCCCTGTTCCCAGCGGCCCGGAGGGGCCGGATCCCGAAGAGCTGGACAGGGCCTTCGAGGAGTCCGGCGCCAGGCTGTTCTATGCACAGCCCAATTTCGCCAATCCCACGGGTGCCCAGTGGGCGGCGCGTCGTGGCGAGGAAGTGCTGAAGATTGTTCGCAGGCATGGAGCCTTCCTGGTGGAGGACGACTGGGCCCACGACTTCGGCATCACGGCACCCTCTGTCCCGATCGCGGCCAAGGACGACTCCGGGCACGTGGTGTACATCCGCTCGCTGACCAAGAGCGTGTCACCGTCCATCCGGATCGCTGCGGTGATCGCGCGCGGCCCGGCACGTGAACGGATCATGGGCGCGCAGGCGGCCGAGTCCATGTACGTCAGCGGCCTGCTCCAGGCCGCTGCCCTGGACGTGGTCACGCAGCCGGGCTGGCAGACGCACTTGCGCGGCCTCAAGCACCAGCTCCAGTCCCGCCGCGACCTCCTGGTGACCAGCCTGCGGGAGCATGTGCCGCAAGCCCATCTCAGCCATCTGCCCAAGGGCGGCTTGAATCTGTGGTTGCGGATGCCGGACGGGTTCGACGTCGAACGGCTCACCAAGGATTGCGAAGCGGCCGGGGTGCTCATTGCCGCAGGAACGGAGTGGTTTCCCGCGGAACCCGAGGGGCCGTACATCAGGCTCAACTATGCCGGTCCCAACCCGGGAGCGTTTCCTGAAGGTATGCGGATCATGGGCGAGGCGGTGCGGGGGTTGCTGGGATCCTGACGCTTTCCCGTTGCCGGCCCGCTATTCCGTCGCGGGGCAGCGACGCAGGCGCGGGGGAGCGACGGGGTTGCGCCGGTCAGCCTGCAGGTGTTTCGGCCACCGTACGGCCGTAGCCTGCGCGACCGGTCTGATCGAACCCATGCCGTTCGCGGGTCATGAGATGGATCTCGTGGCCTTCCAGATCCTTAAGGACCACAAGCCAGGCCACCGAAGCATCAATGACGGGGGAGTGCGGAACACCTTCCCTGTCCAAGTGCTCCAGCCAGGCCTCCAGGTCTTCCCGGTGCGAAATATCGATAGCGAGTTCCAGGCCCTCCTGGGATTGGGCCGCGGGATTGGCCCGGAAGGAAAGGCCGGTGGGGTTGGCGCCGGGCAAGCGGCCGGCGGCACCGGCGATTGTTCCGTCCGGACCGGGGAACTCCATGACCGCCTCCCAGCCGAACACGCGGGAGTACCAACTGCACGTCCCCGCAAGGTCCCTGACCGGCAGCTTGGTTCCCAGCAGGCCGTTCAGCGGTGGGATGGATTCTTCCATAACAACACGCCTCCTAATGCACCGTCACTGAATTAGTACGCCTATACTGCACTTCATGATGGTGAAGGACAAGGGGCAAACCGTGGATCCGCGGATCAGGCGCACCGAACGTGCGGTCATGGCTGCTGCGGGTGAACTCTTTGTGCGTCAGGGGTACACGGCAACCACCATGAGCCAAATCGCCAGTGCAGCAGACTGCGCTGAACGCACATTGTTCCTCCGGTTCACCAGCAAGGCCGAGCTCCTGAAGCGCGTGGTTGACCAGACCTTCGCGGGAATGGGGTCCGAAGAGCCGGTCCCGGACGAGCCCGGCACAGACGAGCCCGGCACAGACGAGCCCGGCACAGACAAGCCGGGACCAACGACGCCGGGCTCAGCGAATGCGACGCCGGATACCTTGGAAGCCCGGTTGCAGGCACTGGCCAGCAATATAGCTGCAACCATGATCCGGACCGGACCGCTGTTTGCCGTTGCCCGCGAGGCCGAAGCCAGCGAACCCCTGATCCGGGAAGCCTTCGACGCCGCGCGCAGGGACACCATCGCCGCATCCCGACGCATGTGGCGCGGATTGGAGCGGGACGGCCTGATCAGCAGTGGGATCGACGTGGACTGGGTGGCCGATACCACCGCGCTTCTTGGCGCAGCGGACACGTATCTCCTGATCCGGACGGCCATGGGATGGGACCAACAGCAACTTGCAGCCTGGCTATCCCGCACCTGGCTCTACTTTGCCACGAACCCTGAACCGGCCGCCGTCGTGCTCCCTTAAACGCCGCAGCCACCAACGCCAAGGAGAGCGCCTTGGGGCTGGTGGCTACGGTGGGCGGCAAGCTGCCGCGAACTAACTGAATCGCTATGCAGAAGTTGCAGGCAGTGAGTTCCTAAGCCGGAGTCAGGTCCTTGTTGCCTTTGCCGAGCGATGAATCATCGATGGGCCGGCCGTCGAACGGCATCTGATCCAGGTTGATCAACGGGTTGGTGTCCTGCGTTTCCACCAGTTCACGTGCTTCTGCCTGGGTGTCCACGCTGGGCATGGAGCCCGGCAGCGGGCGGCGGGCCGATTCCGGCAGGAAGAAGATGGCAATGGCGCCGATGATCGAGGTACCCATCAGGTAGTAGGCGGGCATCATGTCGTTGCCCGTGCCTTCAATGAGTCCCTGAACGATGAACGGGGTGGTGCCACCGAAGATCGCCACGGAGAAGTTGTAGGCAATGCCCATTCCGCCGTAGCGGCTGGACGTGGGGAACAGGGCGGGCAGTGCCGAGGCCAGGTTTGCCACGTAGAACGTCACCGGGAAGGCGATCAGTGCCAGGCCTGCAAGCGTGGACCAGATCTCGCCGATGCCAATGAGCATAAAGGCGGGAATGGAGAAGACCACTGTGCTGCCCGCGCCTACCCACAGGACTGGTCGGCGGCCGATGCGGTCCGAGAGGCGGCCGGTAAGGGGAATGCAGATGGCCATGATCACCAAGACCGGGATGGTCAGCAGGGTGCCGTGGACGGGATCGTAGCCCTTGGAGTCCGTGAGGTACGTGGGCATGTAGGACGTCAGTGCGTAGCCAACAATGTTTGCTGCAGCAGCCAGGATCATGGCCAGGAGGATCTGGCGCCAGTAGGCCTTGATGATGCCCACAGGTCCCTTGGCAGCAGCGGCATCCTGCGCTGTTGCGTCCTTGGCCGATGCCTCCTGGGCATCAAGGGTGGCCTGGAACTGAGGGGATTCCTCGATCTTGCTACGGAAGTACACCGCGATGAGGCCCAGCGGACCAGCGATCAGGAACGGAATCCTCCAGCCCCACTCCTCCATGGCGGCCTGTCCCAGCGTGAGTTGCAGGACCGAAACCAGGGCGGCGCCCAAGGCGAAGCCGATGTAGCTGCCCATGTCCAGGAAGCTGGCGAAGAATCCGCGGCGCTTATCTGGAGCGTACTCACTCACGAACGTGGTGGCACCGGCGTATTCGCCACCGGTGGAGAAGCCCTGGATGAGCTTCAGGATCACCAGCAACGCGGCGGCCCAGATGCCGATCTGCGCATAGCCGGGAAGGAGGCCGACGGCGAACGTACTTGCCGCCATCAGCATCAGTGTTGCGGCGAGCACCTTCTGGCGGCCCACCTTGTCGCCGAGCCAGCCGAACACGATTCCACCGAGGGGGCGGGCGATGAAGGTTGCGGCGAAGGTTCCCAGCAGGAAGAGTGTCTGGACCGAGGGGTCTGCCTCCGGGAGGAAGACAGGACCCATGGTGGTGATGAGGTAGCCGAAAACACCGACGTCGTACCATTCCATGGTGTTGCCGACGATGGTGCCGCCGAGTGCTTTGCGCAGCATCGGCTTATTCACCACGTTGACGTCGGACTCTTTGAGCCGGCGCTTCGGGCGAAGCTTCTTCGTTGCGTTCTTTACTGCGTTTGCTGCGTTTGTGGCGGCCGGGGTGGGGCCTGCCAATACCTGGTTCCCGGTGGCGTTCCTTGCGCCATCCGGAGAGACGGTGTTGCTTTGGTCTGTGGGCATTTGGGCTTCTCCTAGGGAGGTCATTTGCTTGCGACTTCTGCTGCCCCGCTCTGGGCAGGGTTTCAATTTTACGGGTTTTAGGCCGAAAACCCGAGTTGAGATCCGATTTTTGGGCTGTTTTTGGGTGCAAATTGCCTAGCTGTGTTGCATCTCATTACCCGCTCTTGCCCCGCTATCAAGCGGATCCGCCTCCGTTTTTGCCCTCCAGAGCACGTTGTTACCAAATTGTTTAGCTGAGCCCAGTTAACGGGGCAATTTGGGTTACGGAAGCTGATGAATCGGTAGGCCCGCGGGTACCCATCACCACGGTTGCGTCTGCCCTTTCGTCACAGGCCACCTCCGCGATGAACCCCGCCTCGCCGAGAATCCCGGCCGTCGCCAGCGCCTGCTGCCCCGAGGTTTCCATCACCAGGAACCCACCCGGCGCCAGCCACTGAGCCGCGCCCAGCGCTACCCGACGCTGTACCGCCAGACCGTCAGCGCCGCCGTCGAGCGCTGCTCTTGGCTCGTGGAGTCGCGCCTCCGGCGGCATCATCCCTATTAACTCCGTGGGCACATACGGCGCGTTGGCGAGCAGCACGTCCACCTTCCCGCGCAACGTCTTAGGGAGGGCTTCAAACAGATCCCCGTGGTGGACGCGTCCGCCACGGGGCTCGACGTTGTATCGCGCACAACGGACCGCAGCGGCGTCGATGTCCGCGGCATGCAGCTCACAGCTCCCCAAAAGATCGTGGAGCGCCGCTCCTATAGCCCCGGAACCGCAACAAAGGTCCACGACGACGGCTCCGGGCTTGGCGATCATCGCGGCCTTCCGGACCATGAACTCCGTGCGACGCCTGGGCACGAACACCCCCGGGCTGACAGCCATGCGCTTTCCGCAGAAATCCGCCCAGCCCACAATGTGTTCCAGAGGCAATCCGCTGAGCCGCTGGTCCACCATACGGTGGAGCTCGTCCGGATGGCGGGCGGCGTCGATGAGGAGTCGGGCTTCGTCCTCCGCGAAAACGCAGCCGGCGGCACGCAATGCGGCGGCGATGGATGCTCTCCGGGTCACGTTTGCCATGCTAGCCGAGGACGAATCCCGAAGGGGTTGGGCGCCGGAATTCAAAGTTGCTGCAGGTGAGGGGTTCACAAATCTGCCGGGACTTAGTTAGGGTATGAGGCATGGGAACACTGATTTTTGAGTAGACCGGCCTCTGCCCCTCGCGGCACAGCCGAGTTTCACCTGACAAAAATCCACGCCTGTTGAGGCCCTGCCTCCATGCCGTTCCCGTTCTCGACGTCTTCTTCCCGAACCGCAACGACATAGGATTCGTGTCTCTTCAGGACTCACACTTTTAGGAGTCCACATATGACTGCCAACCCTTCCGAAAACAAAAAGACCCCGGCCGCCGGCGGTATCAAGTCCAAGCTGACCGACGCGCAGAAGGCCATGCTGGCAAGCAAGTCCGGGGGCGGTGCTCCAGCGGGCTGGCAAAGCACTGGCAAGGGGCACAAGCCCACCGCCGCCAGCGGCAAGCAGGCTAAGACCGAGAAGAAGGTCCGCTGGTAAACCTGCGGGCAGGCACACTGAAAAATAGGCACACTGGAAAGGAAGAACCATGACTGCTGAACGCATCAATCCTGAGGTTGCAAGCCATTTGGTGGAGTCCATGGACATGGCGCCCATGCCCGAACCGACCACCATCGCGGTCGCGTTGGGCGCCGACCAAAGCAGGCAGTGGCCGGACGGTAACGGTAAACGACGCCACCCGAAGGAACGGGGACAAGCCCACGGCCGCATGGGCCAGGGAGCAGCTGTGACGGCGGTCCACCGGACCAGCCGCCCGCAGATGCCGCACTCCTCCTAATAACCCGGCCACCCAAACAAACCCGAACGAACCCGCACCACCTGCGTAGCCAGCCCAACTGAGGAGCAGCACAGCGCGTTTTGAGCCCTCAAAACGCGCACAAATGCGACTCAGTTGGGCTGGCTCACGTCGTTAGGAGACTTATCCGGACGCCAGCCCCGCCACACCGGATGACGGAGCCGGCCGGGCCCCGTCCATTCGCCGAAGGATACCTCGGCCACCAGCTCAGGGCTCACCCACGTGGCACCCGCTGCATCTTCGCGGGGTATGTCTGTGAAAGGGCATTCGCTTACCACCCGGGGTTCAAGATGCTCCATGACATCCCGGAGCTGCCAGTCCTTGAATCCGGTGCCCACCCGGCCCACGTAGTGCAGCTTGTGGCCGTCGGGGATGCCCAGCAGCAACGCGCCGAAAGTCCCGCTTCGGGCCCCCGCGCCGGGCCGCCAACCTCCCACCACTACTTCCTGGCTTTGCTCCAGCTTGAGCTTGATCCACGACCTGCTGCGACGTCCGATCACATATCTGCTGTCGGCTTTCTTGGCCATGACACCCTCCAAGCCAAGCTCGGCGGCGCTGGTCATGAGGTCTTCCACGTCGTGGTCCAGCACGGCGGAAAGGTGAAGGGGGCAACCTTTACGAAGACGCTCCGAAAACCCGGAAAGCCTCTCGCGGCGCTCGCGGAACGGCAGCCCGCTCAGGTCCCTACCGTCGTCGTACAGAAGATCGAACAGCATGAGCTGCACCGGAACCGTAGCCCGGGCGCGCTCGATGTCCGCACCTTTGACCAAATTCATCCTTAGCTGCAGCCGTCCGAAGTCAGGCCTGGACCCTTTGCCGAGCGCCACGATTTCGCCGTCCGCAACGAAGTCTCCGTCGGGCCAGCATGTGCGGTCCGTCAGTTCGGGATAGGCGGCCGTAAGATCGTTTCCGTTGCGGCTCATGAGCCGGATCTTGCCCTCCGTACCGGTGATGATCGCCCGGATTCCGTCCCACTTCAGTTCAAAGAGCCAATCGTCGCCGCGGAGATCAGCGGCGGTTCCGGCGGTGGCCAGCATGGGGGTGTAGTTCGGCATGGGCTGCGGCTGAGGTGGATCGGACTTGGGCGCCGCGGTTTTGGCCGCAGCCGGGCTGCCCCGACGCCCACCCGGCTGTTCCTTCATAAGATGGATCAGCCAGTTCTGACCCGTATTGATCAGCGCAAAGCGTTTGGTGCCGCCAAGGCCACCACCCGGCTCGCCTGTAAGGGTGGCGATCACTTCCTTGCCGTCGCGCCACTTCTCGCAGGTGTACTCGCCGCGGTCCCAGATGGTCATGGTCCCGGCCCCGTACTCGCCCTTGGGAATGACGCCCGCGAAGTTCGCGTATTCCATGGGGTGGTCCTCGGTATGTACGGCTAGGTTGTTTCGGTCGGAGGTTTCCGGGATGCCCCGCGGCAACGCCCACGAGGCCAGGACTCCGTTGTGCTCCAGGCGCAGGTCCAAGTGGTAGCGGCGGGCGTGGTGCTCCTGGATGACGAATATGCCGCCGGGCGGCGGAGGGTCGCCGGGCTTCGGCTGGGCGGAGGAGGAACCCGCGGATTGCGGTGAGGCAGAAGCGCCCGACGACGACGGGAACGGCTCCGGGGTTTTGTCCGGATCGCGCATCCCGACGTATTTCGCGAGACGGTTCTCGGCTGTCACCACCCGCTCGCGGGAACGGCCGGTGCCTGAACCGCTTCCGGGAGCACCGCCGTCGTCCTTCTCATCCTCCCCATGAGGCGGCAGGTGCCGTTCGGAGATCGGTGCGAAGTGGTCTTTGCCGGTCTTCACGCGCTTCATCACGGCCCGGTAGTCCAAGTGCTCCAACGAGGCGGAGGAGAGCTCCCGCCACGTGCGCGGCGCCGCCACGGTGGGGATGGCGCGTCCGCGGAGGGAGTAGGGGACGATTGTGGTCTTGTTTCCGCTGTTCTGGCTCCAGTCCACCAGCACTTTGCCGTGGCGGAGGGACTTCTTCATGTCGCTGACCACCAGATCGGGGTGGTCCGATTCCAACGCCCGGGCCAGCTCTTTGGCGAAGGCGGACACTTGCTCGGACTTCAGCGTCCCGTCCAGGCCCGTGTAGAGGTGGATGCCTTTGCTGCCGCTGGTAACAGGGACCGGGTACATTCCCATGTCCTGCAGGATGGAACGGGCCAGCTTGGCCACTTCAACGCATTCGGGCAGACCTGCCCCGGGCCCGGGGTCGAGGTCCAGGACGAAACGGTCGGGGCGGAGCGGCTTCCCGGAAGGGTCCACTTGCCACTGAGGAACGTGAATTTCCAAGGAGGCGATCTGGGCCATCCACGTGAGCGTCGCAAGGTTGTTGACCAGGGGATAGACGTTGGTGTGGTCCGAATGCTGAATTGTGGCGCGGGGAATCCACTTTGGCGCGGAGTCCTCCAGGTTTTTCTGGAAGAAGACTTGCCCGGGGTTTTCGGCGGTACCCACTCCGTTAACCCAGCGCTTGCGGGTGACGGGCCGGTTGGCAGCAGCGGGGATCAGGAAAGGTGCCACTGCGGCGTAGTATTCCAGCACTTCGGCCTTGGTGGTGCCGGTTTCCGGGTAGATGATTTTGCCCAGATTAGTGAGAGTGAGCTCGTGGCCTTCCACGTTCACCCGCTCCTGTTGCTTGCCTGCCACCTCTTCTCCTCCGCTGTGTTGTGCTGTTGACTGGGTGCATGAGGGCCATATGGAAGGGATCTATCGCGTTCGGTCTGGTCAACGTACCAGTGAAGCTCTACAGTGCCACGGAGGATCACGATATTGGCCTGCACCAAGTCCACAATAAGGACGGCGGGCGTATTCGGTACCAACGGAAATGCGAAATTTGCGGCGATGTTGTTGCGTACGAGGACATTGATAAGGCTTACGAAGAAGAAGGCCGCACCGTGGTCCTTACGTCTGCGGAATTGAAGTCGTTGCCGGAGGAGAACAGCCGCGAAATTGAGGTGGTGGAATTTATCCCCGCCGAGCAGCTGGACCCCATCATGTATGAGCGCAGCTATTTCCTGGAGCCGGACTCCAAATCGCCCAAAGCGTACATGCTGCTCAGGCAGACGTTGGAGGACACTGACAGAATCGCAATTGTCCAGTACGCCCTGAGGCAGAAGACCCGTCTGGGGGCACTGCGGGTGCGTGGGGACGTGCTGTTGCTCCAGGCTCTCCTGTGGGGCGATGAGGTCCGCGAGGCCAAGTTCCCGTCACTGGAGACGGACATCAAGATCTCGGACAAGGAACTGGAGATGTCCTCCGCCTTGGTGGAATCCATGGCGCACGACTTTGACCCCGACGAATACACCGATGACTACCAAGCGCAGCTCCGAACATTGATCGAGGCCAAGTTGGAGAAGGGCGAGGCCCTGGACACCGAGGCAACCTTTGGCGTGGTGGAAGGTGAGGGCGAGGGCGGCGACGTCATCGACCTCATGGAAGCCCTCAAGCGCAGCCTGGACAAGAAGCGCGGCAAGGAAAAAGCGGACGACGACGCTGCTGCCGCCAGCAAAACTGCCAGCAAACCAAAGGCGCGGGCCAAGAAGAAGGCTTAGGTCGTGTTGCCTTCGCCTAGGGGTTAGGCGCCGGTTTCGTAGTGCGGTTCCGCCACCGGTTTGGACTCGGGTGAACCACGTTCACGGAGGTACACGGAGGCTCCTACCAGGACGGCGACAGCGAGGAACTCACTTTGCCAGTTCTGGAAGGACTCAAACCAGAACTGGCTGGAAGCCATGTATTCCCAGGTGGAGACCTCGGGCAGGCCATGGCTGTGCTGTTCCTCGTTGTAGGCGGCTGCGCCACCTACCGCGTGCAATGTGAAGGAGGTCAGAAACAGGAGGCCCAGCAGGCCGGAGAGTGAGTGCTCGTAGACCTTCAGCACCCAGCCGCCGCGCCTTACCGGCCACGGGGTCTTGGGTGACTTCCTGGCATCGCGGGGATCTTCATCCTGGGGTGCTTCCTTGTCCACGGGTTTTGACTCCGAGGAACCCCTCTGGAACAGAAAGACGGTAAGGACCACGTACATGGCCATTTGAAGAAACTCCGATTCCCAGTTTTCAAAGACGGCTTCCCAGAAGCTGCCTGATGTCAGGAAATCCGTGATACCGGTGGCTGGCTGGCCGTGAGCCTGTTGTTCCTCGCTGTAAGTTGCCGCTCCCGAGATGATCATTCCCCCGAGGAAGACGACGAACAGGCCTGCGTTGACCAGCAGCAAGCCGTGGTCCTTGACCCAATGGCGCGCGGGATCTTTGTCCTTGCTGGATGTTCCGGGGTGCTTCATGGGTCTGAGCATCGGGCTCACTCTTCCCTGGGAGTTCCGTTGTCGTCGCTGTTTCGGACTGCTCGACGGTGCAGCCATAGGGGTGTTCCCACCACCAGGAGCAGCAGCACCAGGATGATGAATCCTGCAGCTACAAGTCCGGCCGTCCGGCCGGCGGTGAAGTCGAAAACAAGGGTGGCAGAG
Organism: Arthrobacter sp. DualSoilB13; assembly: GCF_055389195.1. Taxonomy (NCBI): domain Bacteria; kingdom Bacillati; phylum Actinomycetota; class Actinomycetes; order Micrococcales; family Micrococcaceae; genus Arthrobacter; species Arthrobacter sp. DualSoilB13. Next base: position 298,296 of record NZ_AP035865.1, read on the forward strand.
CCAACGATCAACAAAGCCACACCAGCCAGCGCCCACTTGGTGACCACATCGGCACTTGAAACCAGGGTGGCCTTGAGCCCCCTGCGGAACAAGCGGCGATGCACGCTGACGGGGAGCACTATCAGCACGGTGGTCACTGCTGCCACCATCACGTTGAAGAGGTAGAGGCTCCGTTGCCAGTCGTCCAGGAGTTCGAAGCGTTCTTGGAAGGGCAGCGTGAGCAGGAAACCGCCAAGGATCTGCACCCCTGTTTGGAGAACCCGTAACTCCTGGATCAGTTCCATCCAGTTCCGGTCCATTCGTTCCTCGGTGGACTCGTTCCTGCCGATCCTGGGGGCCTGCTCCGGTTCTACCATCTGTGCACCTCCGTGTGGTTTTGGTGGACGACGACCCTGCGCGGGACTACGGTCGAACTGTCAGCATTCCTCGATCTTTTTGAACGGGGCCTCATCGGAAATCCAAGGAGGAAGCTATGAGTCAGGACGAACACCGCGTGGACCCGGAAAGCGAGCCCGGCGGCTACGGCACACCCACGCCTGAGCAGGAAATGCCCGGTCAGGGCGGTGAGCGCGAGACGCCGGAACGGCCGGCCCAAGGAGTTCCCGAGGCTCCGGGTGACGAGTTCCCCACACCTTTGGATCCGGATGCGGCCCCACCGCCCTCGGCAACCGGGAGCCGTGGGGAAGAGGCCTAACTACACCGGGGTGTAGGGACGCCGGGGGCGTTGCCCCCGGCGTTCGATCCTCGTTCGGTCTCCTATACCGTGTGTCCCCTGCGACCCGACATGAAGCTCAGCAGCCAGCCGATGGCTGCGATAACGAGGAGGACGACGCCTACCCACAGCAGCCAGTTAAGGGCTTGCGAGAAGCCACCTACAAGAAGGAGAACAATTGCTACTACACCAGCAATGATCAGAAGCGTATTCATGGTCAGCACATTCCTTTCCGCGGGAATCTTTGATGAACCGCCGATTCCCGAGTATGCATTCCGAGTTACTTCGATTTAGTTATGCCGGTACTTGGTTGCGTTCTACGGATCCAAGTGCCTTTTCGTGTACCACTCAGGGGATCTTCGCCCGAAGGGGAAGTTCGCCAGTCGTGAACAGTAACACTCCTCATTGTACTACTAAGCTTCCTTATGAAAGGGTTATTGCAGTCGTCACTTGATGATTGGGCAGTGCTGCAGAAACTGTGCGGCACGTTTTTGGCTCACATGAACGTCTATGAGAGGAACACATGAAAGCGTCACAGCAGCTTGCAGACAACCTTCAGATCGTCTTGACGGACCTTATTGAGCTACAGCTTCAAGGAAAGCAGGCGCACTGGAACATCGTGGGGCCGAACTTCCGCGATCTTCACCTCCAGTTGGACGAGCTGGTAGTGGCTACACGCGAGTTCGCTGACGACACCGCCGAGCGTATGCGAGCCCTCCACGCACTCCCGGATGGCCGCAGTGCCACCATCGCCAAGGGCACGCGCCTGGAGGAATTCCCGGCAGGACTGGTCAACACCAAGAACGCCGTCAAGCTGGTCACCGACCGCGTTGAGCGCGCAGTCCAGACCATGCGCGATGTCCATGACGAAGTGGACGAGGAAGACCCCACAACGGCGGACCTTCTGCACGCTTTCATTTCCCGCCTTGAGCAGCTGGTATGGATGATCAACGCCGAAATCATGAATGCCGGCGCCGCCGTGACGGATCCGGACGAGGCGTAGCGGGAACCCGGCTCCGGCTGTCGCGACCTAGGCAGGCAGGCCGTGCCCAGGCTTAAGCGAAGTGACCTTTCCAAGCCCGGCATAGTTCGCCGCAGGGTAGGCAAGGGGTTCAGCTACCGCCACCCTGACGGGAGCTTGGTCAGCAAGGAGGATCGCCAGCGCATCAATGCGCTGGCGATCCCGCCCGCGTGGACCGATGTTTGGATCAGCCCGTTCGAGCATGGGCACATTCTGGCTACCGGTGTGGACGCTGCCGGGCGAAGCCAATATATCTACCATCCGGGGTGGCGGGAGCGGAAGGACACCGAAAAGTTCATCAGGGCCGCAAAGCTGGGCTTGGTCCTGCCTGCGGTACGCCGCAACGTGACCGTGCATCTCCGGGATTCCGACGACCCCCGACAACAGACCCTTGCTGCCGCCGTGCGGTTCATGGACCTCGGTGCGCTCCGCGTTGGTTCCGAGGTCTACATGAAGCAAAACGGCTCGTATGGGCTCACGACGCTTCGATGCCGGCACGCCCGCGTGGAAGGGCCGGACGTTTTCCTCAAGTTCCCCGGCAAGAGCGGTCAGTTGTGGGACACCTCCATTCACGATCCCGCCCTTGCCGCGTTCCTGGAACCGCTGGCAGGGCGGCCGGGCAAAGAGCGCCTGCTGGCCTACCAAGCCAACGGCTCCTGGGTATCGGTGGACGCGTCCATGATCAACGAATACCTGCGCGGAGTCGCCGGAGAGGCTTACACCTCCAAGGATTTCCGGACATGGAAGGGGACGGCGGCTGCTGCCATGTGCCTCATCAAGTCGGGCCATAAGGGAACTCCCAGGCAGGCCATTGTGCGGGCCATCAAAGAGGCATCGGACGTCTTGGGCAATACGCCTTCGGTGGCGCGCTCGTCCTATGTTGATCCAAGAATTATCGAGGGATACCTGTCCGAGGAGCTCAAGGACGTCAAGCCAACGGAAGCGTCCATTGCTGCCTACTTGAACGAAGAGGCGCCAAAGTAGACCAGACCGCACCAGAGAATTTTATGAGTACACTCGTACTAATAAAGTTTTTGCGGGTTCATGGCGTCTGGGGGCGTAAATGATTTTGTTGGCAATCGTGGTGTGTGAAGTTGCTTTCTGGGTGGCGATTCTCGGAGGGCTCGCAGCGCGGTATCTGCTGCGTCGCCCACGCCTTGGCGGGGTCTTGCTGATCCTTGCCCCGGTGATCGATGCCATCCTGCTGTGCCTTGTGGCGGTGGATCTGCTCGGCGGGGGCACGGCCTCGTGGCACCACGGACTGGCTGCAATCTACATTGGGATCTCCGTCGCTTACGGCAAGCGCATGGTGGCGTGGGCGGATGCCCACTTCCAGCACCGGTTTGCCGGCGGACCGGCGCCGGAACGGCTCACGGGAAAGCCTTACACCATCAAATGCTGGCGGGATGTGCTGCTCACGGCGTTGGCAGTAGTCATCGCAGCGGCGACACTGGGGGCGATCATTCTCCTCGTCAACGACGCCCAAAGAACCGCAGCCCTCTGGGACTTCTTCCGTATCCTGGGCATCATCTTCGCCATCGACTTCCTGTGGGCCGTGAGCTATACCATCTGGCCTAAGAAGCCCGCCCGCGCCCTGTCACCTACCGCTCTGTAGAGCTGAACCATGCCCCGGAGAAAGAGCTGAACCATGCCCCGGAGAATCGATGCAGAGGCGCGTAGCGCAGCAATTGCGGAAGCTTCCTTGCGTGTCCTTGAACGGGATGGGTTGTCGGGCCTTTCGGTGCGCGGGGTGGCGGCAGAAGCGGGTATAGCCGCCGCTTCACTACGACGCGCCTTTGCTACGCAACACGCTCTGCGTGAGTTCTGCCTGCAACTCATTGAAGACCGGGTCACAGCGCGAATGGCTGCACTTGAGCGCTCGGGCAGGGAACTGGTTGATGAATTGCTCCTGCAATTGCTGCCTCTGGACAGGGAACGGCGTCTGGAATTGGTTGCACAGGTCCAGCTCGGCGTCCTTTCACTGAATGACGCTGCGCTTCGTCCCGCAGCGATCAGGCTCAGCGACGGAGTGGAACGCGTATGCCGCGCAGCCGTGCAGATCCTGGCGGAAGGGGGTCAGTTCCATCAGGAGCGGGACCCCGAATATGAAGCTCAGCGGTTGCGTGCGCTCTTGGATGGGATCGCGATGCACGGGCTGTGGAGCGGGGACCTCTTGGAATCGGGTCCCATGCTCCTGGTGCTCGCACGTCATCTCGACGAACTCGCAAACCCTTAGAGAGACGCAAAGAGCCCGGTGCCACCGGTATCCGGGTGGCACCAGGCTCTTTGCGTGGTGCTGAGGGGTTTGGGTGTCCCTATTAGGCGTCGTGGTCCGTTTCGAGGATCTTCACCAGGCTGTCCAGGGCTGCATCCGCGCCTTCACCTTCGGCGCGCAGCACCACAACATCGCCGTGGGAAGCGCCCAGGCTCATGAGGGACAGGATGCTGGCGGCGTCCATGGCGTCATCGGCGGGCTCGCCCTGACGTGCGATGGTGACGTCGATGTCCAGGTCACCGGCTGCCTCGGCGAAGATGGCTGCAGGGCGGGCGTGGAGGCCCACGCGGCTTGCGATGGTGGCTGTACGTTCTGGCATTGGTGCTCCTTTTTATGAAGGGTGGCGGTTAGGGGAGATGGCTTTGTGGGAAGTCTAGACCGTGGGGCCTGGACGGTGGAGAGCCTAGACGCTGACGGTGGCCGGGGCGGCTTCCGCTTCCACCGGCTTCTTGACTGCAAAGCGCTTGAGGGCGATGACCAACAGAGCGGTGATTACCACGCCGACGATGACTGACAGGAAGAACAGCTGGAAGTTATCGATTGCGAAAAACACGAACAGGCCACCGTGGGGAGCCTTGGATGTCACGGCGAAAGCCATTGACAGTGCACCCGTTACTGCACCACCCACCATGCTGGCAGGGATGACGCGCAACGGATCAGCCGCAGCGAAGGGAATCGCACCTTCGGAGATGAAGGACGCTCCGAGGAGCCAAGCAGCCTTGCCGTTTTCGCGCTCCGCCAGGGAGAACAGCTTCTTGTTCAGGACGGTGGCCAGTGCCATCGCGAGGGGAGGAACCATGCCTGCCGCCATGACGGCCGCCATGATCTGCCATGGTGCCTGATTGGCTACGGAAGCAGCTCCCAGTCCGGCGACGGCGAAGGAGTAGGCAACCTTGTTGACGGGGCCGCCCAAGTCGAAGCACATCATGAGGCCCAGGATGATACCCAGAAGGATAGCGCCAGCACCGGTCAGGCTCGAGAGCCCGGAATTGAGGGCGTTGGTCAGGTCCACGATGGGACGCCCGAGGATAATGAACATGAGTCCCGACGCCACGATGGAAGCGACAAGCGGGATAATGACCACGGGCATCAGGCCCCTGAGCCAGCGTGGCACATCCAGCTTGCCGACCTGGTAAGCGACGTACCCGGCCAGCAGGCCGCCAACGATGCCGCCCAGGAAGCCTGCCCCCATGAATCCGGCCACGGCACCGGCTACGAAGCCCGGCGCAATACCTGGCCGGTCTGCGATGGCGTAGGCGATGTAGCCGGCCAACGCGGGCACCAGGAACTGAATGGACAGGTTACCGATCTTGAACAGCACGGCGCCCAAATAAGCACCCAAGGGGCCCCAAGCGTTGTCCGGGAATGCGGTTGGAAGGTTGAAGATGCTGTTCTCAAGGACAATCTTGTCAGCGAAGTCCGTAATGAGGTAACCACCCATCAGGAAGCCCAGAGCCATCAGGAGCCCGCCACCGGCCACGAACGGAATCATGTAGCTGACGCCCGTGAGGAGTGCGCGCTTCAGCTTTTGGCCAATGTGCTCACCCTTTTCCTCCTGGGCGCGCTCAGCCTGCTCTTCGGCACCAAAGTGCGGAACGCGGCGGGCGTGTGGGTCCGTGGCGGCTGCCAGGGCTTCCTCCACCATCTTGGTGGGTTCGTCGATGCCACGCTTGACCGGTGCGTTGATGACCGGCTTCCCGGCGAAGCGTTCCTTGCCGCGTACGTCAACGTCCACGGCGAAGATTACGGCGTCGGCCGCTGCGATGACTGCCGGATCCAGCGGTTTGGCGCCGGAGGAACCCTGCGTCTCTACCTGGAGGTCAACACCCATTTCCTTGGCCGCGGCAACCAGCGAATCTGCAGCCATGTAGGTGTGCGCAATGCCCGTTGGGCACGCGGTGACGGCCACGATGCGCTTGGGTGCGGCAGTCGTCGTCGTGCCGGCGGCGGCGGGTGCGGACTCTGCGGGTGCTGCGGCAGAAGCGGGAGCAGCAGCCGGCTTATCGGCCAGCGCGCCGTCCACGAGGTCAACAATGTCCTGCTCAGTGGCAGCCGCACGCAGCGCTGCCGTGAAGTCCTTTTTGATCAGCGAGCGTGCCAGCTTGGAGAGGAGCTTCAGGTGTTCCTGGTCCGCTCCGTCCGGGGCTGCGATGAAGAAGATGAGGTCAGCGGGACCATCCTTGGCTCCGAAGTCCACCTTGTGGGACAGCCGGGCCATGGCCAAGGCAGGCTCCTGGACGGCGGCTGAGCGGCAGTGCGGGATCGCGATGCCGCCGGGGACGCCGGTTGCGGTCTTCTGCTCGCGGGCGAAGGCGTCGGTAAAGAGCCCTTCAACCTCGGAGGCGCGGCCGGTTGCGGCAACTTTGCCGGCCAGGACGCGGATGACGTCGGCAGGGGAGTCGCCCAGGTTTTGGTCGAGGGTGACCAATTGGGTTGTGATCAGCTGGGTCACTGTGAGTCCTTCTGGAGGGCCGTGATGGTTACGGCATTGGGGGTTGTCTGGTGGACTGCCGGGACAGTGGAGCCTGGCAGCGAAGCAGCAGCGGCACCATGTGCCACGGCTTGACGAAGGCAGTCCTGCGCGGAGCCGCCTTGGGTTGCAGCCAACAAGTAGCCGGCCAGTGAAGAGTCCCCGGCACCCACCGTGCTGACGGCTTTGATGGGCGGATGCGTGGCGAACCACGCCCCGTCTGCGGTCACCAGGACTGCGCCCTTGGACCCGAGTGTTGCGAGAACGGCGCCCACACCGCTGGCGACGACGGCGGCAGCGGCTTGGGCGGCTTTGGCCGGATCCGCTTCCAGTTCGTCAGCTGTGGAGACGTTGGTGAAGCCGGTAGCGGCGGCGAGCTCGGCGAGCTCTTCCGCGTTCGGCTTGAGGAGGTCCGGCTTCCCTGCGGCATCGCCCACCACAGCGGCCGCGAGCGGCGCCCCGGAGGAGTCGATGGCGATGCTTGGGGTGGCCGTGCCGTCCGACTTCGACCGGAGCCGACGAGCGATGGTGGCGTAGAAATCCGCGGGCACTCCTGGTGGGAGTGATCCCGCAAGAACCACCCAGCTGGCGCCACGCGAGCGTTCCAGCAGCAGCCCGATCAGGGCCTCCTGCTGTTCACCGCTCAGTTCCGGGCCGGGTTCGTTGATCTTGGTGGTGACGCCATCCGGTTCGGTGAGCGTGACATTGCTGCGCAGCGCCTGACCGATGGGCAGCGCCGCGAACGGTACACCGCCGTCGTGCAGTCCGGAAAGTACCGGGTCCGAGTCGGCGCCCGGCAGAACGGCCAGAGTGTCCAGGCCGGAGGCCACGAGCGCCCGGGAAACATTGACGCCCTTCCCGCCGGATTCCTGGTGGACAGCGACGGCGCGCTGCACTTCGCCGCGGGCCAAGGCTCCCGGCAGTTCCACCGTGCGGTCCAGGCTGGGGTTGGCGGTCAAAGTGACGATCATGCGACCACCACGTCAACGCCGGCGTCGGCCAAAGCCGCAGCTAGTTCAGCCGAGGGCTGCTGGTCAGTAATCAAGGTGTCAACATCCTTCAGGGTGGCGAACTGGACCAGGGTTTCGGCATCCAGCTTGGAAGAGTCGGCCAGGGCAACCACGCGCCGGGCTGAGGTGACGAATGCGGCTTTGACCGCGGCCTCCTCGGGATCGGGGGTGCTGAGTCCGAACGTTGCGTGGATACCGTTGGCTCCGACGAATGCGATGTCCGGGCGAAGTTTGTAAGCAGCTTCCACAGTGGACTGCCCGACGGCGGCCTGCGTCAGTCCGCGGACACGGCCGCCAAGGATCTGGAGTGCTATGCCTTGGGTGGAGGAGAGCTTGCCGGCGATGGGGATGGCGTGGGTGATGACCACGAGTTCATCGTTTCCGTTGGCCGATGGCGTTTGCTGGGCCAGTAGGTCTGCGAGGGTTTCAGTGGTGGAGCCCGCATCCAGGAGAATGCTTCCCGTGGTGAGCTGGGGGATCAGGGCGAGTGCTGCGCTGGCGATGCGGAGCTTTTCCTCCGGACGTTGTACGGCACGCTCGAGGATGCTCTCTTCGCGGGTGCTGAGGCGGTCCGAAGGGACGGCGCCGCCGTGAACGCGCCTGAGATTGCCGGCGACCTCCAGGGCCGCGAGGTCGCGGCGGATTGTCTCAGTGGTAATGCTGAAACGGTCGGCGAGGTCTGTGACACTCACCCGTCCGCGCTCTGCGACGAGTGCGGAGATCAGATGCTGGCGCTCTTCGGCGAACACTTACCCTCCATTGGTCAAGCTGCTTAGCAGTGCAGCCACATCAGTGACTGCTGTCACAACGATGTGGAATTGCTTGACTCTATCTTTGTTTATGTTGGTAAGTCAATAGAAATCAACATAAACAAAGATTTAGGCAGGGAAGATCTGGGCGAAGATCCGGAGGAGCGCGGCGGTCCAGGGCACGAAAAAGGCATGCCGCGCTCCCTGTAGCGCGGCATGCCCTCATTCGGATCCCGACTGGGGGAGTAGCGGGACCCTGTTCATGGGAGTAAACAGGCGGTGCCTGATGTGCTGGTGGGCAGGCCTACGGCAAACGCCCTGGTTCACCCGGCGTTGGGCGTCCTGGCGTGGGCTCTGCTACGGGTGGTGGTCCCGGCTCCGGCAATGGAACCGGCTCGGGCATGGGACCCGTTTCGCGGGTGGGGTCAGGGTGCGAGGGGTACGAGGGATTCGGTGGCGAACCGCTCATGATCAGGCGCTCCGCCGGTGAGTAGCGTGCTGCGGCCGGAGTCGTCCGGGGTCGCCGGAGGGGTACCTGCTCGAGTTCCACCCAGAGCCCGGATAGTCGATGGGAAGATTGTCCGGATCCGGCGGATCAGGGAGGCTGCGCTTACCGGCCTGGCCGGGCTTGCTGCCCGTGGTTTGAGGCTCATTTCGTTGTGATTCTGCGTGCATGCTGTCCCTCTCGGTAGCTCCGGAAATTTTGGTGTAGCTCCTCATGGCCACCCGGCCTCAGTCAGGCATCTCCATGCGGAAGCCGCAATGACACCCGAGAATGCGCGTGTTGATGAGTACCTCATACATCCGTTGCTGCGCGCCCGGCGACAGGACCAAGGGCGATTGGATCCTTCGCAGCTCGCAACTCTTTGTCTTCATCGGTTCCCCGCAGTGCAGGTATTGACCGCCGAACTGCAGGACGCCTTGAGGGGCACCCGGACGGTTCAGGACTGCTGCAACGCGCCGAACGGAAGCAACGTGCTCATACGAGTACCTACAAACATGGCACTCATACGCAACGTCCACCATGTTGGGTGCCGGCGGATAGTGGGACTGGATGGAGTTCACCAGAAGATGCTGATCTGTATTGCAGCGCGAGCACCAGAGGGGTTCATCGGGTGGCGGATGTGCTTCGTCCGGGACTCTGGACGCTGGCTGAGCCGGCATGGGTTTGTACCTCTGCATCAAAAAGTGAGGGACGCCCGTCTGCATGAGCTCAATAGCCTGGGCCCGTGATCCGGACCATGTGTCGATTGTGCACATAGGTGCACCGCAGATGCAAGGATTCTGTTTTCCGTTGTCCAAAGGGTGACGAGTTGGTGTGAGGCGAACGTAAAATAAGGCATGGACGAAATGAGCGTGGATTTTGCGGTGCCTGATGCTGTCTCTGCGCCCGACGATACTTCGGTGCCTGAGCAGCTGCAGGATCTGGTGATAGACAGCGAAGATGTGGGCGGGTTCCTGCATGAGCTCGCGGTCTTTTCGGCATCCGCGGTGTCACAGGCCGTGGGCTTGGACGTGCTCTGCGGCATCACCCTCAGCCGTCGCCATCGCACCGCCACAGTGGCGGGAAGCAACCACGAGGCCAGGCTGATCGATGAGGTTCAGCAGGCGTACGGTGATGGTCCGTGCTTGGAGGCCATGCGCAGCCGCGTAACGCAGCATGTTGCTGACACCTCCACGGAACAGAGGTGGTCCGAGTACTGCTCAGTCATTGCCGAGCGGGGACATCTGTCCGCTCTCTGCGTTCCCTTGGAACTGGATGAGGGTGCAACGGCGGCGCTTAACTTCTTCGCGCCGCAGGCCAACGCCTTCGATGAAGCAACCATCCGGAATTGCGAACTCTATGCAAGCCAGGCCGAGCGATCGCTGAGACTGGCCGTCCGGATTGGCGTCAAGCAGCAGCACGCTGAGGACCTCCAGGATGCCATGCGGACGCGAACGGTGATCGACTTGGCAAGTGGAATCATCATGGGCCAAAACCGCTGCACGCAGGAGGAAGCGTTCCAGATCCTGAAGAAAGCGTCCAGCACCCGCAACCAGAAGCTGCGGGACGTCGCGGAATCCCTCGTCAAGAGTGTGGCCAGGGAAGCTCCCGTGGCCCATTTCGAGGCCTAGGGCGCTCCCGCTAGCGGATTGGCAGCAGTCTCATCTCTTGTGACGGCTGCCACTGGTGAACTACATTCATACATGGGTTAAGCAGATAGCCCTTGGAGCCTCATGAGGAACCATCCAGGATGGTCCAAAAACTGCACCTTTTTAGCCGTGGCCCCTTTCGGCCGGCTCACAGCGTGCCTCCATGCAGGCTCCTTGAAGGAGCATAAGGAGAATGGCAATGACGCTTGGATCCCCGATTCCCGCCCCGCAGCCTGCAAGCCGACGGGCACCTGCAACAGTTGATACCGGAGCACGCCCGTGGTGCACCGTTTGCAATACTGATTCCTACGTTTTCGTAGAGACGGTTGTGGAAGCAACACCGAATCAGTCGGAGATCGTCGAAGTCAGCTACACCTGTAGCGAATGCGATACGTTCTACGCCCACGCAGTCCGCCTGGACGCGCTGGTTCCCGCCATCCAAAGTGAATTTCTTTCCACTTCAGCAGCCGGGCTCTGGTTCAGCTGCACCCACTGCGGCGATCCCATGACCCTGGGGCGCCCCACGGAGCGCGTCATCGAGGCGCCCCGGACCACTGACGATCCGGAGAGCCCCAGCCTGCTTGAGGTGTACCTGCAAACGCAGGTGCTCCATTGCCGTTGCGGTTTTCAAATGGAGGTTCCGCGCCACGTTGGCTAACCGCCGTCTCTAAAAAACTAACGGTTGGGAGGGGGGTTATGCGTACCTTTGGCGTCGAAGAAGAATTGCTGATCGCAGATCCTGAGGACGGGTTGCCCTTGGCTCTGGCCTCCGGACTCCTGGATGTGGCCGCCCCCTCCCACGCGGAATGGGATGCCGGCGGTGGGCCGTCGCTGAAGTCCGAGTTCAAGCAGGAACAGATTGAGGTTAACTCGCTCCCGTGCCGGACCGCCCAGGAGTTGCGGGCTCAAATCCGTTCAGGGCGGGCGTTGGCCGACTCTGCAGCCCGGGCGGTGGGAGCACGCGTTGCTGCGCTGGCCACGCCTCCGGTGTTTCACGCGACCCCCACCACCGGAAACCAGCGCTACGCCACCATGGGCAAGGAATTCGGCCTGATTTCCCGCGAGCAACTCACCTGCGGCTTCCACATCCACGTGTCCATCGAGTCGCCGGACGAGGGCGTAGCCGTGCTGGACCGGATGCGGCACTGGCTGCCGGTCCTCCTGGCCCTCAGCGCGAACTCACCCTACTGGATGGGTGCTGACACGGGGTTCGCCAGTTACCGCACGCAGATCTGGAACAGGTGGCCCACCGCAGGTCCCATGGATGTTTTCGGCTCGGCTGCCGGATACCGGGCGGTACTTGCGGAACTGCTGGGCACAGGAGTTCCGCTGGACGAGGGAATGATCTATTTCGACGCGCGCCTGTCCAGAGGGCACCCCACCGTGGAACTCCGGATCGCCGATGTCTGCCTCTACGCCGAGGATGCGCTCACTATCGCGCTCCTCGCCCGTGCCTTGGTGGAAACGTCGGCGGGCGAATGGCGGAAGGGCGGACCGCCGTCGGGCACTTTGACTCCGGTGATCCGCATGGCCAACTGGAAAGCCAGCCGTTTTGGCGTCAACAACCAACTGCTGCATCCGCTGGAGCAGGCCCCTTATGCTGCCGCGGACGTGGCGGGTGCCCTGCTCCGGCACATCCGTGGCGCCCTGACGGCAACCGGGGACCTGGCCCTCGCGCGGACGGGGGTGGCGAACATCCTCCGGCGCGGGACCGGCGAACGGCTGCAGCGACAGGCCTATGGCCAGCGGCGGCGACTGTCCGACGTCGTCTCCGCCGCCATTGCCTCTACCCACAATTACGATGAGCGATCCGACGCCGGCCTCTTGAGTCGCTAAGAAGTACGACGACGGCGGAGGTCACCTCGAGCGCTGGAGACGCCCCACCGGGGTGACCTCCCGCCGTCGCGCCTGATAATCAGCCCTGGTTGATGCGGATCATGTTGCCGGAAGGGTCACGGAAAGCGCAGTCGCGGGGACCCCATGGCTGGTCGATCGGTTCCTGGAGTACTTCGGCGCCGGATGCACGAAGCTTTTCGAAGGTGGCGTCAAGATCATCGGTGGTGAAAACCAGCATGGGCATGACGCCCTTAGTAAGCAGCTCCTGGATGGCGTCGCCGTCCGCCTGTGACCGGCCGGCGTGCGGCGGGGAAAGGACCAGTTCAAGATCAGGGTGGGCGTCGCTGCCGAGGGTGACCCAGCGCTGACCGTCCGAGCCGACGTCGTTCCGGACCTCGAAACCGAGTGCATCCCGGTAGAAGGCGAGGGACTCGTCAACATCGTTGACAGTGACGTGTGCGTATTTCAATGAAATGTTCATGAATCACACGCTATGGCAGCTACGATGCGGGCGCTTCTTCAATCCTGCTCATGTTCTTGCTGCCGCTTCTTTCAGGACGCGTGTGCTGCTTGGCAATACAGCTGGGCATGGCCTTGACGGCATGGTGCTCACGGGCACGGTATTCACTGGGGTTCATGCCGACGATCTCCGTGAAGCGCGTGCTGAAGGAGCCCAGCGATGTACAACCGACTTCCATGCAGGCGTCGGTGACCGAAGTTCCCGCCCGGAGCAGGGCCATAGCCCGTTCGATCCGTCTGGTCATGAGGTAGTTGTACGGCGATTCTCCGTAGGCGGCCTTGAACTGGCGTGAGAAATGCGCGGGGGACATCAGGGCGCCGGCGGCCATGGTGGGCACGTCCAGGGGACGCGCGTATTCGCGGTCAATGAAGTCGCGGGCGCGCCGCAGATGGGCCAGGTTGGCCAGTTCCTGCGGAGTCATGGGCACAGTCTACGGAGTCATGGGCACGGTCCACTAGGCTCGTGCCCATGGAATCAGTGGTGTGGTCAAAGCCCGGGAACCAGCGCAAGGGCACGCCTTTGCTGGTGATGATGCACGGTTATGGGACCAGCGAGCAGCGGATGGTAAACCTCTTTCCGAACCTCCCCGGCGAGTTCACCTGCGCAGCGCTGCGAGGTCCCAAGGTCATCGGCGACGATTATGGCTGGTTCCTGCTTGACTATTTCCTCACCAACGACTTCGCGGATGTTATGGCGTCCACCAATGCGGTGTTCAACTGGATCAATTCGGTCAAGGACAATCACAGCAGCGTCAGCCTGCTGGGCTATTCGCAGGGCATGGCCATGGCCAGCACCCTCCTCCGCCTGCGGCCCAGCGCTTTTAAGGCCACCGTCGGCCTGTCCGGGTTCGTGCTGGACAACGATCTCCTGGCCTTGAGTGAGTCCTTCGATGTTCCGCCTCCGTTCTTCTGGGGGCGGGACACGGCCGATCCCGTGATCAATGAGGATGCCATAGCCCACACCGAGGAGTGGCTGAACGCCAATGTAGCCCTGACGGCCCGCACCTACCCTGGGATGGGGCACAGGATCGAACCGCCGGAACTGGTGGATGTGAGCGCGTTCCTGAAGTACTACGTTCTGGACGGCGACAAGTAACGGGCGCGAGCCCCGCATGAGGGCCGGGACACCGGATTAGAAGGCATGCAGCCTCCGGAATCAAGCTTCCGGTGAGATTCGCGTCACAATTTCGTATTCGAGCGCACTCTATTGAATGACAAAATTGTAAGCGCTTACACTTTTGGCTGGTGACCCGGCTCGGGGCATACGCCAAGACGTCAGGCGAGGATGGAAAGGGTTGAGGCCGTGTTGCATGGTTAGGACTCACAGGGTGACAATCCAGGACGTTGCCGTCTTGTCCGGATTGTCCATTTGCACGGTGTCGCGGGCTCTCAGGAATCTCCCCAATGTTTCTGAAAAAGCACAACGACACGTGGCGGAAGCCGCCAGCAAACTTGGCTACAAAGCCTCAGCCGCAGCGTCCAGGCTCGCCGGTGGAAGCACGGGATCGGTGGCAATCGTCGCCCCGACAGCCACGGCCTGGTTTTTCGCCCAGGCTGTGGAAGCCGCCGAGGAAGTCTTCGGAGACAGCGGGTACGACACCGTCCTGATCAGCCTGCGCAACAAAGCCAGCGTGCGGACGCAGTTCTTTGCGGATCTTGGAAACCTCGCGCAAAGAGTGGACGGACTGCTCCTGCTCAACGTTGACCTCGCGCCCCATGAACTGGAAGCGTTGGAGGCCTCCGGGCTCGCAGTTGCCAGCGTGGGCATGCGAAATGTTCCGTGGGACAATGTAGGTATCGATGACGAGCACGCAGCCTGGCAGGCTACCCAACACCTGCTGGGGCTGGGCCATTGGGACTTGGCCGTTCTTTCGAGCAATGAACACCCCGTTGTAACTGAGACGCCACGGTTCCGCGGCTTCAGGCGTCGCTGGATGAACACCACCTCACCGTCCACCCGGACCTTGTGGTGGGAACCGGGCCAAGCATCGACGACGGCAGACGGGCCATGACTGAACTCATGACCCGTGGCGGGAGGCCCACTGCAGTGTTCGCTCACTGTGACGAGGCCGCGTTCGGTGCGCTGATGGCGCTGCGGGAACACGGCCTTTCCGCGCCCAAGAACGTGTCCGTGATCGGCATAGACGATCACCCCATGAGTTGGTTCCTTGGCCTGAGCACTGTGGCGCAACCCGTTGCCGACCAAGGCGCCTTCGCAGCAAACCTGCTGTGCGAACGCCTGCTAAATACTGAATCCCCCCATCAACCCTCCAACCACCTGCTCGATACCAAGCTCATCGAACGCAAAACCACGCGCCACAAGCGCTGAACGGAACAATGCACATGACTGATCTTCGTAATGCCTGGACCGGCGCCTCGGCGCTGTTGTTCGACCTCGACGGCGTGCTGACGCCCACGGCCGTGGTGCACGAACAGGCCTGGCAGGAACTTTTCGATGGCTATCTGGCCAGTACGGGCCACCCGCAGGGTTACCAGGAGAGCGACTACTTCGATCACATCGATGGCAAGCCCCGCTTCGATGGTGTCCGTGATTTCCTGACGTCCCGCGGGATCGCCCTCCCTGAAGGTCCGGTGAATGACCACCCGGACAACGAAACCGTGCAGGGTTTGGGCAACCGGAAGAATGCCATCTTCAACGAGATCGTGGATTCCCGCGGTGTTGAGCCGTACGAGGGTTCGGTCAAGTTCATCAATGCTGCGGTGGAGCTGGGGCTGAAGGTCGCGGTCGTCTCTTCCTCCCGGAACGCGCCTGCGGTTCTGAAGGCCGCCGGGCTTGACCACCACTTTGAGGTGGTGGTGGACGGTATGGTTGCCGCCGGCGTCGGACTGCCCGGTAAGCCGGACCCGGCCACCTACGTCTATGGGGCGGGTCTGCTGGGCGTGCCTGTGGAGGAATGCATCGTGGTGGAGGATGCAGTATCCGGCGTTCAGGCTGGCGCAGGTGCCAATTTTTATGCCGTGATCGGCGTGGACCGCGGAGCCGGCCGCCAGACCCTGCTGGACGCGGGCGCCACGCTGGTGGTCGACGACCTCAACGATCTTCTCTGACCCTACTTTCTACGAAGGACAACAACTGCCCATGGCACTCATCAGCTCCGACCGGCTTCGCTTCCCCTGCGAGCCCTGGAAGCTCGTGGAAAACATCCACGTCCCCGGTGACGAGGGAACGCTGGAAACGCTGTTTGCGCTTGGCAACGGCCACCTTGGCATCCGTGGCTCACATTCAACAGCGGGCGACGGCGAGCTTCCCGGAACGTTCATTAACGGTTTCCATGAGATCTGGGACATCAAGCACGCCGAGAACGCCTACGGTTTTGCCCGGACAGGCCAGAGGATCGTCTATGTGCCGGACGCCAACAATTTCACCGTATCCATTGATGGCGAGGCCTTGAGCCTGGCCGAATCCATGGTGTTGGACTACCACCGTAGTGTGGACTTTTCCACAGGCGTCTACGAGGAAAGCATCACCTGGGCCTGCCGTTCCGGCGCCACCGTCACCACGGTAGAGCGCCGCGCTGTGGGCTTCGATTCCCGCGGATGTCTTGGCCTGGAGCTGTCGCTGACAGCGGACCGGGACGTGTCCGCGGACATCACCTCCGGCGTCGTGAACCGCCAGGACCAGCCTGTGGAGGACCACTCGGTCCATGACCCGCGCCGCTCCGGCCGGCACGCGGGCCGGGTCCTGCTGCCGCTGCACCTCCAGGGTGCCGACGGCTCACTTCGCCTCGCCTGGGAGACCTCCGAGTCCCGCCAGCGTGTGGCCATGGCCGTGGATCACTGGATTTCCGCTGAAGGCCAGCCTTTTGAGACCTTGGTGGCTGAGGATGACTCTTCTGTCCGCTACGTTTTGGCCATCCACGACGGCGACACGTTCCGTTTGGAGAAGTCGGTCAGCTATGTGGTGGCCGGGTCCTCGGACGCCGAGGACCGCGGCGAAAGCCTCGCGACGGAAGCCGAAGCAAACCTCGTGCCTTTCGCCGACATCCTGGCCCAGAGCAAGGCCCACTACGCCGAGTACTGGACCACGGCCGACGTCTACATTGGGGGACAGCCGGAGATGCAACAGGCCGTGCGCTGGGGCTTGTTCCAGCTGGCACAGGCCACTGCGCGTGCCGGTGTGGCGGGCATTCCTGCCAAGGGAGTGAGCGGTTCCGGATACGAGGGCCACTATTTCTGGGACCAGGAAATCTACCTCCTGCCGTATCTGACCTACACCAACCCTTGTGGTGCCAGGAAGGTCCTGGAATCACGTCACGCCATGCTGCCCGACGCCCGGGTGCGGGCCAAGGAGCTCAGTGTGGACGGTGCGCTGTTCCCGTGGCGTACCATCAATGGCCTGGAAGCCAGTGCCTACTACGCAGCCGGAACGGCCCAGTTCCACATTGCTGCTGCCATCGCCTTTGCAGCCAACCGTTACGAGTGGGCCAGCGGCGATGCCACCTTCCGTGGGGAACTGGGCGCTGACCTGCTGATCGAGACGGCCCGCATGTGGGCTTCGCTGGGTTTCTTCGGCAAGGACGGACTGTTCCATATCCATGGCGTTACGGGTCCGGATGAGTACACGGCTGTGGTCAATGACAACCTGTACACCAACGTCATGGCGCGCTTTAACCTTCGGGCTGCAGCTGCGCTGGAAGACGAAGGCGTCAGCGATACCGAGCGTCTGGTGTGGCGGCAGGCGGCCGAGCGGATGTCGCTGCCCTACGATCCGCACCTGCAGTTGCACAGCCAGGACAACGACTTCATGACCCTGGAGCCGTGGGACTGGAACACGCCCAAGTCCAAGTACCCGCTGCTGCTGAATTTCCACCCGTTGGTGATCTACCGGCACCAGGTCCTCAAGCAGGCCGATACGGTGCTGGCGATGTTCCTGCAGTGGCAGGACTTCACGGCTGAGGAGAAGCAACGCGCCTTCGACTTCTACGATCCCATCACAACCGGCGACTCCACCCTGTCCGCTTGTGTGCAGGGCATCATGGCGGCCGAGGTGGGCTACGGTGACGTCGCGTTGCAGCACTTCACCGAGGCACTGTTCATTGATCTGGACAACTCGCACGGCAATACCATCGACGGCGTCCACATCGCCTCCACGGGCGGTATTTGGAGCTCCTTGGTATGCGGCTTCGCTGGTATGCGGGACCAGGGCGAAGTTTTGCGCTTCGATCCCCGCCTGCCTGTGGAGTGGGAAGGCCTGTCCTTCCGGCTTAAGGTGCAGGGACGTTTGTTGGCCGTGGATCTCGCACAGGGTTCCATCGCCCTGACACTTGTATCCGGGGAGGACTACAGCCAGGAGCCACTGCGCATTGACGTGCGGGGGGACAACGTCACCGTTGGTGCGGACACCGTCACGGTGCCGCTGGACACCGTACCCGTCCCGCCGCCGTCGATCTTCCCCAGCGTCTTCCCGACGGCGGGCCTTCCGATCATCCGATAGTTCAGGCTTTCCCGGGACTACTTTGCGGCGAGGTCCATGGTGGTCAGGCGCAGCCACAACCACAGGCGTTTCTGCGGGTCCGCCAGGTCCAGGTTGAAATCCCCGGCCAGGCGGGCCACGCGGTAACGGACGGTGTTGTTGTGTACATGGAGTTCAGCGGCCATGGCGGAAATGTTCCCGTTGGTGGCAAGGTAGGCGCGGAGGGTGTCCAGGTAGTCCGTCTGCTGCTCGGCATCGCGGGCTTGAATCCTGGCGATCTGGTCCGCGCCGCCCAGCCCGTTGTCTTCAATAAACTCCCCGATTTTCAACAGGTTCAGGGGGATCTGGAAGTCCTCATGGAGCGCCACGCCAGGCGACTTCCCCTGCCGCGACTTCCCCTGACTCGACTTAAGCTTCAGCAGGTAGTGCAGGGTTTGGATTGCCTCGGACCTGGACCGGGGCAGGTGCTCGATGTCGTGGGCGATGCCACCCACTGTGGCGATAACGGGGAACGAGCTGATGGTGTGCGAATATGCTTCGATTTCCTGGATGATCCGCCCGTGCGCAGCTCGCGGCTCAGCCCCGTTACAGGGCAGCAGTGCATAAACCACCGACCCGATCAGGGCACTGTGGCTGGTGCCGAACTGCACGTTGCATACCGTTGTTACCAAGTGCAGCAGCCGGTGGATGTCGCGCACGGATTCCAGGCTGCCGGTCTCCGGACGGACAATTGAAAATGCTGCCACGGCCAGGCCATTTACGGTATCCAATCCCAACTGCGCGGCCGCGAACGATGCGTGCGGGGTGTCGTCCATGAGCGTCCGGATGAGGTCGGCGTTGCGTCGTTCCCCAAAGTCGGAGGCCGAGCGGGCGTGGAGCATGTGCAACCCGGCCAAGGGCGCCATCCGGTCCAAAGCATTCAAAGCCGTGACGCGTTTCTCCTCGCCGGGGTCGATGATCCAGATGGAACCCAGCAGCTCTCCGCCTGCCCGGACGGCCAGCGCAAGTCGCGCCATACCGTCGTCGAGCGCCGGTACCATCACCGCTCCCGGGGCGTCGTAGACCATCTTGAAATCCTGGTCGAAAGCTGGCTGGATGGTTTCCTGCAGGGTCAGCGTGGTGATGCGCCGGAGTTCATCGATTGGCTGCCCGGGCAGTGTGGAATAGCCCAGGATGCGTCCCAGCGGATCCACAATGCTTGCCGCGCCGTTGGTCATGGAAGCCGCGGCATTGGCGAAAGCGTAGAGGTCACCTAACCGGACCCCGGACACCGAGTCTGCGGCAGCGCCCATCACCGAGGCCCGCGCTAGCGCCACCAATCGGGTCCAGTCGGCATGATCCGGCGCCACGAGCAGTGACAGGCTGTGCCGGACTGCCGCTGCACGCAACTCCTCCATCCGGGCCCCGTGCGCTTTGACGATCACCGCCGCTGCGCTGCTGTTCGCTGCCCTGTGGAGGAGTTGGTCAAAATCAGGGGATCCGTACGTGCACCCCACGGCCAGGATGATGCGGTCGTCCACGCTGGACCAGTTGTCCAAGGGGTCGTACATCAGTACGTCTGACACTGGATGCCCCAGGTTCTCAGGCGTGGGGTTGGCGTGCACCAGATCGGCCTGCATGAGCTGGATGCAATCGGACAACCGGACAGTGGTTTGCTGCATGCCGGACTGCTGCGTCCCGGACTGGGAGCGCTCGGTGGTTCGGGGCTCTGGAAGCGTCTCTGCTGGATCCATAGCTGGACGTTATCACAAGCCTATTTCTTATCTTATGGAGGAATTCACATATTGAGTGGAGGAGATCTGCGTCACTATTGGGAAAGAAGCTGGACGGGTAACCCAGCAGGAACTCAAAGGACACACCATGAAACTCAAGGACATCAAGGCGCTCGCCTCGGTGCAGGGACCGGCCCGAACCGTCTCGGAGCGCCTGTCACGTAAGTGCTACAGCGTGGAGGACATGCGGAAGCTGGCAGCCAAGCGCCTGCCCAAGAGCATCTTCGAATACATCGAAGGCGGCGGCGAAGATGAGGTGTCGCTGCGCCGCAATCGCTCGTCATTCGACGATTGGTCCTTCCTCCCAAAATGGGGTTCGGTGGACAACTTGGACCTCAGCTCAACCCTCCTCGGCGGACCGGTTTCCATGCCGGTGACCCTTTCGCCCACAGGCGGTACCCGGCTGTTCCACCCCCAGGGTGAGTCCGCCGTCGCCCGCGCAGCGCTCGCCGCCGGCATCCCGTATGGCTTGGCGCACCTGAGCACCACCACCATGGAAGACGTCAGTGCCGCGGCGCCGGGACTTCGCCGGTGGTTCAACCTGGAACCAACCTCGGACAAGGGCCTCCTGCAGGCCGTCCTGGATCGGGTGTCCAATTCCGGCTACGAAGCCTTGCTGGTCAATGTGGACTGCCGGGCCATCGGACACCGCGAGCGCGATTACCGCAACGGCTTTACCGCCCCGCCGTCCATCAAGCCGAAGACGGTTGTGGAGGGAATGTTGCACCCTGCGTGGGCGCTGGGGTTCCTGGCCAATGACGCAATTGCCTTCCCCAACCTGGACGCTGAGGTTCCGGCCGGTCCCTTGGCTAGCTCGCCGGACATGTGGCGCACGCTTCTTGCCGGTTCGTATGAGCCCACAGACTGGGACGACATCCGGGACCTGCGGGAACGCTGGAACGGGCCGATCGTCCTCAAGGGAGTAGTCAACCCGAACGACGCCGCGTTGGCGGCTTCCATGGGAATCGACGCCATCCAGGTCAGCAACCACGGCGGACGGCAATTGGACCATATGGCGGCCCCGCTGGATGTCCTTGCCGACATTGTTGAGAGGACTGCCGGCCGGATGGAAATCATCGTCGACGGCGGCATCCGCAGGGGTTCCGACGTCGTCAAGGCGCTGGCTCTCGGCGCGGATGCCTGCTCCATCGGGCGCCCCTACTTGTACGGGCTGGCCGCCGCCAGCGAGGCGGGGGTGGCCCACGTCCTGACCCTGTTCCGGGCAGAAATGACCCGCACCATGATGCTCCTGGGAGTGTCCACCATCGAAGAACTGCGCACTGAAGGCCGGGATTTGATCCGGCACCGCAATGAAGCGTTCACCCGCACCCAACCCACGGAGCCCACCTGGGCTTTGCAGAAATGAGCACCCTGACATGAAAAATCCCCCAACGCTACAACGAACCAAGCTCGGCCTTCCGGTCGCCGTTGTCACTGCAGCGCTGATGCTGTCAGTGACGGCGTGCAGCCCCGCCGGCAACGCATCGGCGTCGAACCCGTCCGGCGGCGCTGCCGCAGCGGGTACCGGTGTCCCTGCGCTGGAAGTCAACCAGGCCGCCGTCGACCTTCTTCCGGAGTCCATCAAGGCTTCCAAGGTGCTGCGCGTTGCCATCCCCACCAACGAGCCGCCGACGCAGTTCTACCGCGAAGGCACGCAGGAAATGACCGGAACCAACCCGGACGTGGCGCGTCTCATCGGCGAGGCATTGGGTGTCAAAGTGGACATCCAGGTGGCCAACTTCGATTCCATCATTCCGGGCCTTGCAGCTGACCGTTACGACATGACTGTTTCCTCCATGACGCCCACGGAGAAGCGGATGGAAGTCCTGGACTTTGTTGACTACATGCAGATAGGCAATGCGATTGCAGTGCCCAAAGGCAACCCTGGTGGAGTCAAGGACGAGAACGCGCTTTGCGGCAAGAAAGTAGGACTCCTCACGGGCTCCTACCAGCTGACCGTGAATGTCCCTACCTATGACCAAGCCTGCACAGCCGCCGGCAAAGACGCCATTCAAAAGAGCGAATTCCAGGACACCCGGCAGGCCATCTCCGCACTGACCAGCGGACGCCTGGACACGGTGCTGGCTGACTCGCCCATTTTGAATTACGCCGCCACCCAGAACCCGCAGATCGAGGTTGCCCGGACATACGAGTTCGCTCCCGTCGGGGTGGGCGTGCCG
Source organism: Arthrobacter sp. DualSoilB13 (assembly GCF_055389195.1). Taxonomy (NCBI): domain Bacteria; kingdom Bacillati; phylum Actinomycetota; class Actinomycetes; order Micrococcales; family Micrococcaceae; genus Arthrobacter; species Arthrobacter sp. DualSoilB13. Next base: position 320,407 of record NZ_AP035865.1, read on the forward strand.
AAGGAATCCGGCCTGGTGAAGTCCGTATCCGCGGCACTGGATGCCGTGATCAAGAGCGAGTCCTACGTCAAGGTCCTCGGGAAGTACGGCCTTGAATCCAGTGCCATCACCGACGCCCGCGTCAACTTCGCCCAGTAGTGAAAGAGGTGACTGCTATGAATACGCAACCCTCAGCCCCCGATACCAAGGAGCCGGCCACATCAGCGGCCGGTGACTCCATCCCGGTGGTGCCCCTGAAGCACCCGGTCCGTTTGGCCTTGGCGATCGTCCTCATTCTGGTGGCGCTGGGTGCTGCCTGGGATGTCGCAGTGAACGAACGCTACCGCTGGGACGTTGTGGTGTCCTACCTGTTCGCCCCACAGATCCTCGCCGGTGCAGGGCTGACGCTTCTGCTGACCGTAGTTTCCATGACCGTGGGCATCGCGCTGGGAACGCTGCTGGCGATCATGCGGCTCTCCGATAATCCGATCCTGAGCACCATCAGCCGCGGGTATATCTGGTTCTTCCGCGGAACACCCCTCTTGGTTCAGCTGATCTTTTGGTACAACATTGCGGCGCTGTATCCGGTGATCGCTTTCGGGCTTCCCTTCGGTGGACCATCCGTGGTGTTGGGATCGGCAAATGTGCTGATCTCCCCGCTGGGTGCGGCACTGCTGGGGTTGTCCCTTAACGAGGCTGCGTACATGGCCGAGATCATCCGTGGCGGCATCGGCTCGGTGGACAAAGGCCAGTACGACGCCGCCCGGGCCCTGGGCATGAGCGGTGGCAAGCTGATGGGCCGGGTGATTCTGCCGCAAGCCATGCGCGTGGTCCTTCCCCCCACCGGCAACCAGGTCATTTCGATGCTGAAGGGCACGTCCTTGGTGAGCGTCCTGGCGATCTCGGACCTGCTCTACTCCGCCCAGATCATTTATGCGAACAACTACCAAACCATTCCGCTGCTGATCGTTGCGAGCCTCTGGTACCTGCTCATGACCACCGTCCTGAGCTTCTTCCAAAACAAACTTGAACGCATATACGGGCGGGGTTTCGACTCAGCGCCGCGACGGATCCGCAAGCCTAAGACAAGGACAGCATGATGACTACCGCCATGGTGGAAGCCCGGGGAGTCCGGAAGAACTTCGGCGTTATTGAAATCCTGAAAGGCATTGACCTTAGGGTTGAAAAGGGATCGGTGACCTGTTTGATCGGCCCGTCCGGTTCCGGCAAAACCACCTTCCTGCGCTGCATCAACCACCTTGAAAAGGTTGACGCCGGCCGCCTATATGTTGACGAGCACCTGGTGGGCTACGCCGAACGCAACGGCAAGCTCTACGAAATGAAGGAACGCCAAACGGCCCGTTCGCGGCTCAACGCGGGCATGGTGTTCCAACGTTTCAACCTCTTCCCCCACATGACGGTGCTGGAGAACATCATCGAGGCCCCCGTGCATGTGCTTGGCCGGCCCCGGCGCGAGGTTGTGGTGGAAGCGCAGGCACTTCTGGACCGGGTAGGCCTGGGCAACCGCGGACACTCCTACCCACAGGAGCTCTCCGGTGGACAGCAGCAACGCATCGCGATCGCCAGGGCGCTGGCCATGAAGCCCAAACTGATGCTCTTTGATGAACCCACGTCCGCGCTGGATCCCGAACTGGTGGGCGAGGTCCTGGACGTCATGAAGTCCCTGGCTGAAGCAGGAATGACCATGGTGGTGGTGACCCACGAGCTTGGATTCGCCCGGCAGGTGGCCGATCAGGTGGTGTTCATGGACGGTGGCGTGGTGGTCGAAAGCGGCCCGCCCGAGCAAGTGCTGGGCAATCCGCAGCACGAACGCACCAAGGCGTTCCTCTCCAAGGTTTTGTAAGCATCGGTTTTGTAAGAACTCCAAGCACCACGAAAGGCATCACCATCATGACCCGACTCCAAGTCACTACGGACCTCGCACCAAGCCCGGCCGGCCCCTATTCCCAGGCCATCGTGGCCAACGGATTCCTGTTCACGGCGGGACAAACACCCCACCACCCCATCACGGGCGAGCGGGTTGGGATCACCATCGAGGAACAAACCATTCAGGCCATGAAGAACGTGGGCGAAGTCCTGGGTGCCCACGGCCTGGACTTCTCCCACGTAGTCAAGGCGACCGTGCACCTGCACCACCCGGGGCGCGACTTTGACGGGTTCAACGCCATCTACGAAAAGTACGTTGTTGCCCCATACCCGGCGCGCACCACCGTGGGTTCGTTCCTGGGCGACTTCTTGGTGGAGATCGACGTCGTAGCGGCCGTCCCGTAGCAACCGCACCCTCAGGAATGTCGGGGCCAGGGTGCCTGCCTGCCTCAGGCGGCATCCTTGTCCGGGGCGGATGGCGGCTGTCCTTCCACCACTGCGTCACCGACCGGCGCCGTTCCGGACGCCTGGCTACCTGCCAGGCGCCGACGCTCCAACTCGCAGTTGATCAAATCCAGCAGCGCCTGCGCCGGTTCGGATAAGTGATGAGTGTCCGGTGATCCAAGTTGGTCGCAGTGGATCAGCACGTGTCGGATGCGTTCCAGTTCGCGGGAGGGCACCAAGGGCCAGCGGTGGAACAGTTGCCGGACGGCTATTGCTCCGAGGAGGGCATCGGGCTTGTTTGCCACTACATGATTGCCGTGCTGAGCGGCGGCCCGTCGCCTGGCGATCGTGGCCGCCGACAGCGCGACGCCATGGGCCATGAGATTCTCGGCCTTAAGTGAATTCGGGGCCATGTGAGGACCTCCCCGGGTAGGGCGAAGGAAGCCGGATGCCTGACTGTGGAATTAGCTTACAGAATGTGACTTATGTCATGTCAATATTAACGGGAGATATCCGCCGTCGTCATTGCAGAACCGTTCCGCCGCGGCGGCCCCCCGTGTCCTGTGTGCGGCACCGCATCAATAGTTGCGCCGGACCGCCGTGCTGTCCAGGTCGCGGTGATGCCGCGCCCGGCGGAGAAAGCTGCGCAGCGCCTCTGTTTCCGACTGGGTGCGAAGGATGGTGAAGTCCATGATCCCGGCTCGTTCGTCGGTTTCCCACACCCGCCAGCCCGTGCCGTCGCGGTCGATCCAGGTGGAGTTTTGTGAACGGCCGGTCGGACCGAACCAGTTCGCGGTCGCCATGCGATGCGCGGCGAGGTATTCCGCTACCTTCGCCACGGTCAGGAGTTCGCCGTCCGCCAGCAACTCGTCCAGGCCGGGCAGCTCTCGATTGTGCATGGTCCCATTCTCCTTCGGAAGAGGTATTTTGCCACAAAGCATCGACACGATGATGGCCCTGAGGCTCAACCCAGGTGAACGTGCGGGGTATCGCTTGTTCCGCTGAAGGTCCTACGGTCGATCCTGATCAGGAGCAGTGCGACGGGGACGATCAGCAGCGCCACTCCGGCGGCCCACAGGAACACCAGCGAGTAGCCCGAGGTCAGCGCAGCCAGCGTCCCGCCGCCGAGCGCTGCTGTGGCCGCCGCCGCGATGGTGCTGAAAAGCGCAATGCCCAGCGAGCCGCCTATCTGCTGTGATGCGTTGACCAGCGCGCTCGCGACGCCGGCATCGTCCTTGCTCACTCCGAACAGGGCCAGGTTTTGCATGGGGACAAAGACCATTCCGAGGCCTACGCCCATGAGGATGAGGGCCGGCAGCATGTTGACGGCGTATGTTCCCCCGGGAGTGACTTGGGTAAGCCACAGCATGGCTGCAGCCATGAAGATAGGCCCCAAGCTGGGGATCCTTGCCCCCAGCTTGGGGAGGTTCTTCGCAATAAGGCCAGCAGTGACGATCAGGACCACGGTCATGGGTAGCGAAGCGATTCCGGCTGCGAAGGGCGCGAAGGCCAGTACGATCTGCAGATAGAAATTGATGAACAGGATGCCGCCAATCAGCACCGCTCCGGCCAAGAATGAGGCCAGGAAGGCAGCCGCCCGGTTGCGTTCTGTAGCGACGTGCAACGGCAGCAGTGGATTCTTGACCTTTCGCTCGACGGCGACGAACAGGACCAGCAGGGCCACGCCTGCGGCGATGAAGCCCCATGACTCGATAGCCGCCCAGCCGTGTTCGGCATTCGCGAAACCGTAGACGAGGGCGCCCAGGCCGGACGCGGCAAGAACGACGCCGGGCCAGTCGTATTTGGTGGAGCCGCCCGCTTTGCTTTCGCTCACCAGGGTCCAGACGCCAACGAGGGCGATGATGGCGATGGGGACGTTGACGAAGAAGCACCAGCGCCACGAAACGAACTCGGTGAGGAAGCCGCCAAGCAAGACGCCTGCGGCCGCGCCCACCCCGCTGATGGAACCGAAGATGGCGAATGCGGTGCCGCGATCCTTGCCTCCCGGGAAAGCGACCGTCAGCAGGGCCAAGGCTGCGGGTGCCAGGAGTGCAGCAAAGATACCCTGCAGGGCACGGGCCCCGATCAGTTCCCAGGGCTGCTGGGCCAGGCCACCGATGAGTGAGGCGATCGCGAAGCCCGCGGAGGCGGTGATGAAGGTCCGCTTCCTGCCCCAAAAATCAGCGATCCTGCCACCTAGGAGCAGAAACGCGCCGAAAACCAGTGCGTAGGCCGTGACCACCCATGCTCGGGTGGAGTCGCTGATGCCCATTTCCATTTGAAGCCGGGGGAGTGCCAGGTTCACGATGGTTCCATCCAGGACCACCATGAACTGGGCAAGCGCGAGGAACGGCAGGGCCCGCCAACCCATCGCTTTCTTCCCGTCCGGTCCCCCCGAGGGAGTGGTCTTATCGAGCAGTTGTGAGGTCACGGGGCACCAATCATCGAAGTAGTAATACTTACAAAAGTATAAGTACTTTTGGAGATGACGGTAAGCGTAGGTGACGTGACGTCGCTTACGCCCGGGTGGACTTGGTGGCGGGGCCGTTCACGTGGCGCTCAGGCTCGGATAGTATTCCCGCCAGCTTCTGCAACGCCGGAAGGCTGGCTTGGATGAGTGCCCGTTCCTCGGGGGTGAGTCGCTCGCTGGCACTGTCCAGAACGCTGGCCCACACCCCGTCCAAGAGGGCCTTGATCCTCTTGGATTCGGGCGTGGGGTGTAGGGAAACGTAGCGCTTGTCCGATGCGTCTTTTACGCGCGTGACCAGCCCGGCAGCAACCAACTCACGGAGCTGGACACTGACATTGCTGAGTTGGCGTCCCAGGCGTGCAGCGACTTCCGCCACCGTGACGCCCGGGTGGCCTTCCACCACGCGAAGAATTTCCAGGACGCCGTTTGAGATGGGTGGCAGGCCGGTCTCATTGAGTGACTTGCGCCGGATATCTGACGAAATGTCAATCATGCAGACGGCCAACGCCGCAAAGTCCACTGGCTTTTCTCCCATTCGTCAAGCATAGGTGGGGCGCATCGCCGGCCCGTCTTGCTCGCGGTAGGTAGCCCGCCCTAGTCATTCATCCTTTTGCCCGAACAGGCGCCGCATGCCTCCGCGCGCCAGCATCAGGACGATGATGAGTGCAGTAACTGCGAAGAATCCGCCGAGCTGAACGGCGTCACCAAAGGCGAACGCCACCAGCTCGAGAACCAGGAACTTGCTCCCTGGCAGAATAAGGAGCAGCGCCACGATGCTAATGACCCGGACAACGACGGTCTTCCCGCCCCGAATTCGCCCCACGATCTTTTTCTTGGCGAGCAGCACAATCTCAAGCACGATCTTGAGCAGGATTGCCGTCAGCAGGGCCAGTAGGAACGACTCGGAAATAACAGCCGGGAGTAATTGGATAAAAACGCCCAACACCACCAGATAGACCAGGACATCCACAAGATCGATCGGGCGGATCCGCATTCGGTGAGCGTACCAACCATGGAGATGATGGCATAGGGATATCTGCCAGCACGTTCCGATTGCTAGGCTGGACTCATGACCCGTCGCCTAGCCGCCCTGTCCGCCGCCCCGTTGTTGTTGCTGCTCGTCGGGTGTGGAGCCGTGGAGGAAGCTGCCACAAACGCTGCCAGCGACGCCGCCTCGAAGGTGGCCACGGCCGCCGCCGATGAAGTGACCAAGCAGGTCTGTGCTGTAGTTCAGGACGGCCTGGTCAGCGTTCAGGACAAGCAACTCCTAGTCGGCTTGGTCTCGGCCGCCGAAGCTGCCGGTGTCCCCGCAGAGATTACGACGCCGTTGAACCAGATCGCGGAAGCAGGAGACGAAGTGCCGGCTGAGTCAGTCCAGGCATTGAAGGATGCCTGCGCACCGTAGTAACTGGTGCCCGAAGCGCCCGGCATCCCAATGATTCGCATCTAGGTGCGGACGAGTTGTCGGCGGGCACGATGAGGCGGTTCCTGTCTTGAAGGCGGGGGCCTCTCGGTACCTGATGGTTCGCCATCCGATGATGACGCGTCACCCGATGAATTGGGGTCGCTTTCGCCTCCTGAGGCACGCTCATAGCCCGGCAATGGTGGCGCAGTGGATTGGTACGTGTGCCCGGTTGGTGTGCTGAGCTCCATGGTGTGGACCTCTCCTGAGAGCGGTTTGCTGTTCCATCCGGGGTTTTCTTTGGTGTGGTTGCAGGCTTCGCAGAGTCCTGCGCCGTTGTTAGGTGTGGTGGTTCCGCCGGAGCGCCAGGGGACCACATGGTCGATGTGCCGGATGGGCGCGTCACAGTAGGGGGTGCGGCAGGTGTCGTCCCGGGCCTCGATGAATCGTCGGAGCCGGGGTGGGAAGAGTCGGGCTTTGGAGTCCATGTTCAGGAGTTCGCCCGTTCCGGGTGCGGTGTAGAGCCGCCGCAGCCACACGGTGAAGTCGCGGTCCGGAACTGGTGAGCCTGCCTGGCCGGTCGCCAAACCACTTGCTTCGTCTGCTTGAGGTTCACGAAGTAGTTTCCTGGCCCACTGGGCCGGGACGATTCCATAGCCTTTGAGCCGGGCCGGTTCGCTGTCTGCCTGAAACAGGGCCCGGTCCGTCATCACGAGATCGAGGTTGATGCCCGCGACCCCGCCCGGGGTTCCGGTAACGCGTTCGACCAGGGTGTCAGCCATGACCTGACCGCGGGATCGGCAGTCACCGCCGGCCCGGGCAGTATCAGCCTCACGGGTCAGCGCCGCATACGCCGCGACGCCTTGGGCCACTGGCAGGAGGGCGGTCAGGTAAGTCATGGTGTCCGGGGCGGGTCGCAGGCTCACGGTCCGTTCAGTGGCTGCGTGACTGGCGCGTTGGGCCACCGAACGGGGATCACGACGATACGCGGCAGCCTTGACCGCGGCGATGATGGCCCGGTCGCCCTTGCCTTCGAACGTCCCCCAATCGGGGGCGAGTTCCTCATCCACCGCGCACCGGTCCTCCACGGACAGGCACGCTGTTTCCTTCACCAGCTGCATGGCCCGCCATTCATTGAGCTGGCCGGATTCCAGGGCAGCCAGTGTGCGGGGCATCTCCGTCACCAACGCCCTCGCCAAGCCCAACAACCGGGAACCCTTATTGGGAGACTCCCTCCGAGCCAACGCCACCTGGGCCCCGACACCCTGACCCTGCTCGGACGCAGGAACACCAGCAGCGGCCTGCTCGGCCCGCTGCGCAAGATCAAAGGCCACAGCAGCCCGCGCCTGCAGGCCCGTAATGGCCGACTTCAGCTCCTCCAACCCCCGGAGCTGATCAATCAGCTCTCCACTGGAGCCGGCAAGCGGAACAGAGCCAAGGAGCGCAATGAGGTCAGACACCCGGGGCGCCGAGCAATCGGGCAGAGACCCAGAGGCAGGAGGTGTGGAGTCGTCGGACAGAGGCCCCGAGACGCGATCCAGCGCTACGCCTGACGGCGTCTGAGTGGCTCGAATCGGCTGCATGCCTCAACTCTTGCAGCCCACAGCCAGCACCATCAGGCCCCAACATTCATATGTGGAAAACCAGCCCGCACAAGGCCAGAGAGTCTATCTCCTGAGCCCGCTGGGCCGTCGCAATGAGTTGAGATGTCACCCCTCAGCGATGGTGCTCAACTCCAGCCATCACGCTCCTGGCCCGCACCGTGACGGCTGCCCCGAGAACTAGAGCAGCAGCAACAGCCGCGGCCACCGCCGTCGGGAATGACTCGGGTGCGTCGGCGCTGCGGCCCACGGTGATCCACAAGAGGCCCCACGCGATTGCAGCCGCCAACGCGAGCCGGCCGTGACCCTTGATTGCCAAAGCGATTCCAACCACGGCTACCACCACCAGCACAGCCACGGACCAGATTTCGGGACGCAACCCAAAGCCCTGAAAACCAGATGCCTTCAGAGCCGCCGCGATGTTGGCGCATGTGGCCACACTGACCCAGCCCAGATAGAGGCCCAGGGTCCCGTCCACCACCACAGCTTCAACCCAGGAGCCAGCGCGGCTCTGGCTGTAGCGGAGGAATGCCACCACGAGCGTCGCCAGCAGGGCCAGGATCACCACAACACTGACCAAAAGAAGACCCGCCTGCACGGACAGGATCCACGCCGCATTGAGAATCATGGACGCCGCAACCATCCAGCCAAGGGAGCGCTGCCGTTCCGAGGACCGCTGCGAGGGCAACCACTGCCACACCGTGTAAGCAACAAGCCCGGTGTACACCACGGACCATATGGAGAAGGCAGGCGTGGCTGGCGCCAGCAGGGTTGAGTCGGCGGCTAGGGCGCCGCCGGCGGCCTGCGCGATCGGGGTCCCGCCAAAGACTCCGACGCCGATCATGGAACCAACAATGCAGATCACCAAGCTCACAGTGACTGCGATCTGCCGCCGAAGATCCGGGCTTTGGGTTGCCATGTGCAGTGCCTCTTTCCTGGTGCTGTACGGGGGTGGGATGTGCGGGGTCATGCATTCAGGGGGTACGTGACTTACTATCAAATTGCTAGTGAAACGAGCTTTACGCTTATCGAAGGAACACGGGATGGACGCTCAAAGTCACGCAAAGGGCTATTGGTACGGCAAGGACCCTGGTCAAAAGGCCATAGCCATCGACGTGCTGAACGCCCTGCGGGATTACCGTGCTTCCGAGCAAGCGATGCGGCGCAGGACGCGTTCGTCCATGGGCATGGGCGAAAAGGACCTCCTGGCGCTGCGCTATCTGTTCGAAGCCGAGGCCGACGGCAAGGTGATGAAGCCGAAGGATCTGGGCGACAAGCTCGGCATAACGTCGGCGTCCATGACAACCCTGATCGACCGTTTGGTGGAGTCCGGCCATATTCGGCGGGAACCCCACCCCACCGATCGCCGTGCACTGATCCTGAAGGCAACGCCTGGCTCGGACCAGGAAGTACGGCATACCTTGGGCGGCATGCATCGGAGGATGCTGGATGCGGCCTGCGCTTTGACCCCCGAAGATTCCCGGGTGGTGGTGGGCTTCCTGCAGCACATGCGCGAAGCACTCGACACGATCGATGACGAGACTGAAGACGGTGCGCATCCTGAGGGGCCCGCCCAGTCATGACGTGAGGCTCCACTGCAGGATGAAAATGAGCGTCACCAGGAATCCTGAACCGTAGTTGAGCCAGATGAACCGCCGCCATGCCACATTGGTGCGTGCCGCCGTCGTGTCCGTGACGTTCCAATAGCGTGCGCAATTGATGATGTAGGGGACGGCGATGATCGCCGCGAGCGGTCCGGGCCACGGAGTGGCCAGCATGGCCAGTCCGGCAACCAGCCAGAGCACGACGGCGAGCCTCACCGTCCGGCGGGCACCGATGACTGTTGCTATGGAGCCGATCCCGGCCTGACGGTCGGGTTCGATGTCCTGGACGGCGCCGAACGCATGGGCCGCCATGCCCCACAGGAAGAACGCCACCAGAAGGATCACCAGGCCGGGCGTCACGTCCGCCCCCGCCAAGGCCAGTCCGACGACGGCGGGACTCACGAAGTGCGTACTGGACGTCAGCGAGTCCAAGACAGGGCGTTCCTTGAAGCGGAGTCCTGCGACGGAGTAGGCCACCACGGCGAAGGCGCTGACGGCCAGGCTGATCCATGCCGCAGGCCCGCCGGCGAATGCCAACACCAGCAGGAAGGGAACGTTGGTGATGGCTGCGAGCCACAGCATGGGGCGATGGAGCCTCGGCTGGAGGAGCGCGCCTTCCATGCCGCCTTTGCGCGGGTTTTTGAGGTCCGACTCGTAGTCGAAGACGTCGTTGATCCCGTACATGGCCAGGTTGTAGGGGATCAGGAAGTAGAAGGTGCCCACGATCAACACCCAGTCGATTTCCCGCGTGGTGAGGAGCATGGCCGCGGCAAACGGGTAGGCCGTGTTGATCCAGCTGACCGGCCGTGATGCGAGTAACGCCTGTGGGATAAGGCCTTTGAGGTTACCCCCACGGTTGGATTCTCCGGAACGCTTGCGCGTCAGCCACATCCACAGACCAGGCAATGCCACGGCGCCGGCCAAGGGGTAGGCGAAGTCCTCGATGGGTGCCAGGCCTACTTTGAGGCCAAGGATGTGTGCGGAGTCGTAGTGGAAGAGTTCCATGCCGATCATGACGGAGTCGAACACCGCCGTGAGGACGGCCAGCGCAGCGAATGCGAGGCCAACGGCTTTCCAGTGTTTGCCGCTTTCACCAGGACGGGCGCCCTGACGAGCAAAGATCACACCCGCGGCGACTGCCGCGGCGATGAAAGCGAGCGCGAGCCACAGGTAGGTCATACGTTCTCACGCTCCCGTGCTCTTTCACTGCGTTTGGCCGGAGTCCGGTCAAGAAGCTGCCGTGCGCCTGTGTACAAAACCATGGTGCACAGCACCAGGAAAAGCAGGAATACGGGTTCCTCTATTGGCAGTTCCGGTGCCAGGAGCAGCCCGGTGGCGATAGTGCCTTCGCCGCGCAGAAAGATCCCCAGGCCGATGCCGGCCACGTCCCAGCCGAGCAGGAACAAGACCCCGACGGCGGTCACGATCGCCGCCGCTTTTGCGTCCCGCCAGAAGAACAGGCGGAAGCGGTGGTCGAGCAGAAGCATGCAGGTGATGCCCATGACTAACGACGCCAAGTAGAGAAAACCCATCAGCCAATCCTGCTAGCTACAGGCCTCACAGTGGAAGGGCCGGTGCTGTGATCGCCGCGGATCCGCTTCAGGACCAGCTCGGCACTGATGAGGCACATGGGCACGCCCACGCCAGGAGCGGTAGTAGCCCCGGCGTAGTACAGGCCGCGAACACGCTTGGAAGCATTCTGGGCCCGGAACATGGCGCTTTGCTTCAGGGTGTGTGCCGGTCCCAGCATGCCGCCGCGCCACGAGTTGTAGTCCCGGGCAAAGTCGGCCGGTCCGATGGTGTGCCGGACCACCACTCGTTCGCGGAGATCCGGAATGTTGGCCCACTGGGCGATCTGGTCGATGGCGGCGTCGGCGGTCCGTTCGATGAGTTCATCGCCCGCACCGTCGGGTCCGCCAGCTCCCAGCGAGGGGTCGGCGGGGATGGGAACCAGAACAAAAAGATTCTCGTGGTCCTTGGGTGCGACGCCGGGGTCGGTGGCGCTGGGTTTGCACACATAGATGGAGGCGGGATCCGGGATGCTGGGGTCGTCCCCGAAGATTGAGGCGAAGTTGGCCTCCCAATCCCGGGTGAAGAACAGGGAGTGGTGGGGAAGATCCGGCAGGGAACCTTTCACGCCCAACATCACCAGGACTGCGCCGGGCCCACTGGTCCGGCTCTGCCAGTACTTCTTGTTGTAGCTCCGGTCCTGGACTCCGAGTAGTTGTGTCTCGGTGTGGTGGAGGTCGGCGCCGGAGACAACTTGGTCGGCAACGCTGTAGTGCTCCGCGCCGGAACTGTCGCGCCATTTGACGCCGGTGACTTCCCGGCTATCTTTGCCTGTAAACCACGCAGGAAGTTCCAGGCCGTCAAAGCGCCCGATCTTCTTGGGGTGGGCCGCCTCGCGGGTGGTGATCTTGAGGGCTTCGGCCCCCGTGTGGATCCTGACTCCCGCGTCGATGGCCAGGGTTTCCAAGCGTTCAACCAGCGCCCAAAAACCGCCCATTGGGTATTGCACGCCGTCGCCCAGGTCCAAGGCACTCATGAGGTGGTACATCGCCGGAGCAGCGGACGGGCTGGTGCCCAGGAAGACCGCCGGGTAACCGAGGACCTGGCGAAGGACGGGGTGCTGGAAGCGCTGCGAGACGTATTTGTCCAAGGGCGTCAGCAGTAGCTGGGCGAGCTTGGGCAGGCTCCGCACAACGTCCGGTTGAAGCAGTGCCTGCAGTTTGGTGAACGGGTTGTAGAGGAAGAACCGTTCAGCCATCTTTGTGGTGTGTTGCGCCGAAGCGAGGTAGGAACGGAGTTCCTTGGCGCTGCCGGGCTCAACGCTTTCGAAAGTGTCCAGAACCTGGTCGCTGCCAAGGGGGATGGTCAGCGGGTCCGGCCGCACGCCGTCGTGGTTTGGCTCGCTGAAGATGCGGTACGCGGGACTGAGCGTGCGCAGATCCAGCTGTTCGGCGGTGCTGGTGCCGAGCAGCTCAAAGAAGTGATCGAAGACGCCCGGCATCAAGTACCAGGAGGGGCCGGTGTCCCAGCGGAAGCCGTCGCGTTCGAGGCTTCCGGCGCGGCCGCCCACTTGGTGGCGTTGTTCGAGGAGCTGGACCTCGTGTCCTTCGTGGGCGAGGAGTGCGGCGGTGGCAAGCCCAGCGATGCCACCACCGATCACCACTGTCCGGGTCATCGCTGGAGCTCCATCCACGTTGAGGCGACGGCACGGGCGGCGAGCCCGGCTTTTACCGTGTCCGGTACCCGGACCCGGGATCTGTAGAGCTCGTCCACGGTGGTCTGCTCAATTCTGTCCGTCAGTGCCTGGAACAGTGCTGAGGCGCTCCGGACGGCGGCCCTGGCGTCACGCGGCAGCAGGGGAATGACGGCGTTGGCATCGGCCAGCTGCGCACGGATGGTGCGGACCCATTCCATGCGCTCGCGGTCCTCAAGGTGGTCCGAGGTGCCAAGGTAGCTTCGGCCCAGGCGGGTTGTGTCGTCGGCCAGGTCCCTCAGGAAGTTGATGTTCTGGAAGGCAGCACCCAACCTGCTGGCGCCGTACTCCAAAGCCGCGGCGTCGCCGTCGTCGATGCTCTCATCCCGCATGAAGACGCGCAGGCACATCAGCCCCACCACCTCGGCGGAACCGTGAACGTAGCCGTCGTGGGCGTCGGCGTCGAAGCGCAGCGGGGCCTGCTGTGGGGCTACAACGGGCGAGCCTTCAGTGTGCTCGCCAAGGTCCGTGCGCATGGAGTCAAAGAACGGATCGATGAGCGAGTCATCAATCCTTGCGGTGCGGGCTGTCTGGGCGAACGCGTGGATGATGAGGTCGCTGCTGTAGCCGAGCTGGACGGCCCTGTGTGTCTCGTCAATGAAGTGGGTCAGGGCGTCGCACTGCTCCTGGTAGCTCAGGCCGGCTTCGGCCGTCACTCCGTCAACGAGTTCGTCGGCCACCCGCACCAGGGCGTAGATGTTGCGGACGTGCTGGCGGTGCCGGGAACCCAGGAGCCTGCACGCCAGGCCAAACGAGGTGGAGTAAGCGGAGATGACCTGGTTGGCGGCACGCTCGGCCGTGCGGGTGAAATGCGTGAATGAGGTATCCGTCGCGACGCTCATGATTGCCGTCCCTCCAGCTGTCCCGCGAGATCGAGCATCACGTTGCGGACACTTTCCGGGATGGTGCTGGTCAGTTGATGGTTGAAAGCTTGCATTTGTTCCTCGATGAGGCTTTGGACAAATGCCTCGGCCCCGCAGTCGGTGAGATGCCGGCGGACATGCTCGCCGTCTCCGACGCTGAGTTCGGGCCTGCCGAAGAAGGGTTGGATATCCGTCCACGCGATGGTGGTCCGTGCGTGGGCGATGATGGCCGTCTCCTTGCCTTCGCGGAGGTCCGAAAAGGGATCCTTACCGTGCCGGCGAGGATCCCCGAAAGTGGACAGGAGGTCGTCCTGGAGTTGGAAGGCGAGGCCAAGATGCCTGCCGGCTGTTGCCAGCGCATTTTCGATCCCGAAGTCGGCGCCGGCCAGCGTAGCGGCGGCTCGTAGCGGAAGTTCGAACGTGTAGGTCGCTGTCTTGTAGCCGCACATCACCAGGATGGTCTGGAGGTCCGGGGCAATAATGCCGTCGCCCAGGCCCACGTCCAATTGTTCGCCCGCTACGGTCTCGTTGATGGTGTGTTCCAGGAGGTCCAGCAGCCGCAGGCGGAGCTCGTGGGGGAGGTCTGCGCGGGCAAAGGACTGGTGTGTGGCGGCAAGGAGCATGTCGCCCATCAGGATGCCGCCGGTCTGGGCCCAATGAAGGCCGTTGCCGGATCGGGCGCTATCTTCGCCGGTGGTTTGGGCGCCGGCGGTTTGGGCGCGGGCGGTTTCGCCGGCTTCGGCGAGGAGGGATCCGATCAGGTTGGGGTGTCCGCGGCGGACGAGGTCGCCGTCGATCACGTCATCATGCAGGAGGAAGGCGTAGTGCAGGAGTTCGATGGCGGCGGCGATGCTGATGGCGGTTTCGCGGTGGCGTGGTTGTGCGGAACGGCGGTGTTCCTGCTGTAGGGCGTCGTAGGTCTCCATGAGCAGGAGCGGCCGAACGAACTTGCCGCCGAGGACGTTCTGGCCGGCGAGCGCCCAGAGTCTGGCGAAGTCCGGTCCGTAGGCTGTTGCTGCGCTGGCCCTCTTGCCGATCAGCCCGCTGAGCTCGTTCTCGATCGCGGTGCAGAGATCGGTCCGGCCACGGACGGTGTTTGAGGTGACGGTCATGCTTGGGCTCCAGCTTGGAGTGGCAAGGCGTCGGCCTCGAGGAGCTGAGGGAATTGAAGTCCAAGCCAGGGGCTGAACGCGGCCGGCGTGTGTTCAAGCGCGTCGGCGAGCAGCGCAGGCGAGATCCAGGCCCAGTCCGCAACTTCGGCGGGATTTGGCTTCAACACCCCGGCGATGCGGGCTGTGTATACGGGGCAAACTTCATTCTCGACGATCCCCAGGGGGTCTACGGCCCTGTAACGGAAGTGCGGGAGGACCAGGTCAATCCTGGTGACGTCTACTCCGAGTTCGAACTGTGCCCGCCTGAGGATGGCGTCCTCGAATTCCTCGCCGGGGCCGGGGTGGCCGCAGAAGCTGTTGGTCCACACCCCGGGCCACGTCTTTTTCTCGGGTGAACGGCGGGTGAGGAGAACTTCCCCGACCTCGTTGAGCAGGTAGCAGGAGAATGCCAGGTGGAGGGGGGTGTTGAGTGTGTGGACTCCTGCTTTGGGAGCCTGCCCAATGGGCGTTCCTTCGTCGTCAAGGAGGACTACCATCTCTGTCGCGTTCATGTTGCGCCTTCCTCCACACCTTCGTTTCTGCCTAAACCTGAATATTGCTAGACAAGCTAGAAGAAAGGCTACCATGTAGGAAGTTAGGTGTAACATACCAAACATGTCCAGATCTGAAGATATACCCGAAGAAGCCGGGACCCCGGTATCTGCCGGCATTTATCATCTGGACGCCAATGACCCACATAAGGAACTGGTGGATCGCTCCGGCCTTTCCGGCGAGGACGTTGAGCAGATCAGCGAGCTCATGGCAGCGCTGGGACGGCTGCGCGAGGCCGAAGAACGCCTCTCCGACGCCTCGCTCAGATACATGAAACTCAACCAATCGGACATGCGCGCACTGCACTATCTGATTGTCTGCGCCAATCACGGTGTTATTGCCACACCCGGCGCCATCGCGTCCAGATTGCACATCTCGACGGCGTCAACCACCAAGCTGCTCGACCGGCTGGAACGCGCCGGGCACGTCACACGACACGCCCACCCCTCCGACCGCCGCGCGCTCGCCATCGCCATTACTCCCGAAACGCACGCGGCCGCCATGAAGACCGTCGGCCGGCAGCAAGCCAAGCGGTTCCTGGCCGCAGCACGCCTCACCCCCTCCGAACGGAAGACGGTTGCGCGCTTCTTGGATGACATGGCGCAAGAGATCGAGGTTTCCGGTGAAGCGTGGGCTGGTTCTGGGGCGCAGCCCGGGGTTTAGGACGGAACCCGGCACCAGTGCTGGACGCTCAGTTCAGGAATCTCAGTACAGGAAGATCGGCAGCCAGTCCCTGTTGTGCGCATGAACCAGCGCGAGGAACAGCACCAAGTCGAAGAGCAAGTGCACGGACACCACGTAGGTGAAGGATTTGGTGAGCTTGAACGTGTAGCCCTGGAGCAGGGCGAAGGGAAACGTCAACAGCGGACCCCACGACTGGTAGCCGATCTCCCACAGGAATGACGAGAACACCGCTGCTTGCAGGAGGTTGGCCAGCCAGTCCGGAAAATGTTGGCGCAGCAGGGTGAACGTGGTGCAGATGAAGAACAGTTCGTCCCAGATTCCCACGGCGTTAACGCCAAGGAAGAGCCTCCAGAAGATCTCCGGATCGGAAGCATCCGGCCAGTTTTGGTAGACGCCCGTCCTGATCAGGTACACCGGCAGGATGAAGTACCCGAGTGCAACCACGCCTATGAGGTACAGCTTCGCGGCCAGCGGCCACTTGCGGCCCGTGTTCACCGGGAATCTGATGATGTCTTCCCGGTAGAGGAACCGCGACACGAGCCACGGCAGCAGCACAGCCAACGCCAGGGCGCCACCCATGAGTGCCATGTGCTCTGTGCTGAGGTCAGCGTTGAGGGGCACCAGGCTGAAGATGGTCATGCCGGCCGCGATCAAGGCGAGGTGCCGCATCAGCCGGTGGTCGATGAACGCCGCAGTCAGTACGCTGGCCACCAGCAAGCCGTAACCGAGCAGCCCGTTACCCAAGGCAAAGAGCGGCACGCCGGACAAGGAAAGCAGCGCCGCTGGCAGCAGCTTCCAGGTCAGGGCGGTCCGGGGCAATTCCATGGACATGGTTGTCACCCCTCCAGCATGTCAGGGGTTCGTGTCCGGCAACATGTTTTCCCTCGTCAGGAGTCATCCCGGTGTCTCAGGTGCAGCGATTCGTCTGTAAGATTCGTGACAGGGCCCACATGTTTTCGTGGGGCCGGTCATGGCTGGCTTTGCCCAGTGGGGGACACACAAAGGAATAATTTATGGCTCAAGACGCGGGCTCTTCACGACCGGAAAGCGGCGACTCCACAAAGGGTGACGCTGAGGCATCACCGGCCGGAGAAGACATGACCATGCGCGAACAAGTGCTGGACATCATCGAATCCATCCTTGCCGACAGCGATGCGCGGAGCGAAGGCGTCAGGAACAATCTTCGCGCGCTGCTTGATGCACGCCCCGAAGACCCGGAGCGCGTTCTGCTGGAGCACTTGCTGGGGACCCGCAAGACGCAGGGCTCAACGGCCAAGGTACCGGTCCAGCGTGAAGCAGCCAGCCTGCACTTGGAGTCCTCGGACATAGCCCGGACCGTATCGGTCCCCGTCAGTCATGAAGTCCGCGAAGGTATCCAATCCATCCTCGCGGACAAGCTCCTGTTGACAGCCTTCCAGCCTGTTCACGCGCTGCCCGGCGGCGAAGTGGTGGGTGTGGAGGCGCTCACCAGGTTCGTCGGTGAAGATGGCGCCGGTGCAGATGTGTGGTTCAACGAGGCAGCGGCAGCCGGCTTGGGCACAGAACTCGAAATTGCGGCACTGCATTGCGCCCTGACGGCCGCACACGATGTCCCCGAAAACATGTCCGTTGCGCTGAACCTCACTCCCGCAACGTCCAGCGACCCCCGTGTGCGGAACCTGCTGGCCGCGGCGACGCTCGCCCCGGACAGGATCATTATTGAACTGACGGGCAGTTTGGACGTGGTGGGAGGGCAAACCGGCGCCGACGGCCTGGGCCCTCTGCGCGCCTTGGGTTTGCGCCTGGCCATCAGCGCGTCCGGAGCCGCTCTGGTTTCCATGGAACGGATTGAACAGCTGCGCCCGGACATCATCAAGCTGGATCGCCACTTGATTGAAGGTATTGAAAGCAACGACGGCCAAAAGACACGGGCCAGGGCCATCGTGGAGCTCGCGCGGGAGATCGGTGCGGACATCATCGCGGAAGGCATCGAAACGGCCGCCGAACTTGATGAAGTCACTGCGTTGAAGGTGACGGCAGCGCAGGGGTACCTCTTGGGCCGCCCCTCCGTTCACCCCTTGGACTGGTCCGCGTGGAGCATCCGTGCGCAGACCGAAGCACAGCCCGCAGGCTAGCCAACTGCCCGGCATTTGGGTGACTCGCGTAAAGTAGCATGCGGGGGTTTTTCGGTCCCAAAAAATCGGGGACTGCTAAGGCAGGGACCCACCTAGCCAGGAAGTTCTTCGTTGATGGACAGTTTTTTCAGTATGCTCGCGGATCTTCGCGATAAAACAATCCCAGCGAGGTTGGCGGCACGCATGAACTCCCCGCGGGGCCTTCTGTGGGGCTTCGTGGTGATTCACCTGGTGTTTCTGGTCTTCGCCGCCGTGCTGTCGTTGCGCGGGGAGGCCTTCAGCGACACCTTTATCTACCGTGACTGGGCGCTCGCAGGATTCAACGATGCCAACCTGAGCGGTGGTCCCAGCCCCTGGGTGTACCCCATCCTGGCGCTGATTCCCATGGGCCTGGCAGCAGTTGCCGGCCCCGGCCCTTTCTTCTTTTTGTGGGTCCTGCTCACCACGCTGTTGAACGGTTGGGCGGTCCTCAAGCTCACTGACCGCGGCCGTCGGCAGGAAGCAATCCCCGCTGCCTGGTGGTGGCTGGTCTTCGTCTTCCTCATGGGCTGGCTGGGCTTCGCCCGTGTTGACGGGCTGACTGCCCCCATAGTGCTGGTGGCACTGGTCTACGGCGCCACGCGGCCCTTCGTCGCGTCGATCCTCCTGAGCGTCGCCACCTGGGTCAAGGTCTGGCCCGCGGCCGTCATGTTGGCCCTCTTTGCAGTGGTCAAGAAACGCCTGCACGTTGTGGCGGCAGGAATTGCGACGACGGCGGTGGTGGTTGGGCTGGCCGCGGCAGTTGGCGCCGTGCCCAAATTGCTGAACTTCCTGACACAACAGGGAGACCGTGGCATGCAGCTCGAAGCGACCTTCACCACTCCATGGTTGTGGTTGTCGGTCCTCGGCGTCGGGGATTCGCGCATGTACATGAACACCGACATCAACTCCATGCAGGTTGACGGACCCGGTACAGCGTTCATGTCTGTGCTGATGCAGCCGCTGCTGCTGTTGGCCGCGGCCGCCGTCGCCGGTTTGACCTTCTGGGCATTGCACAAGGGAAAGCTCAGCGGAGGCGTGGACCGCACGGAACTCCTCCTTTCAGGAGCCCTCACCCTGGTGACCGCCTTCATCGTTTTCAACAAGGTGGGTTCACCACAGTTCATGGTGTGGCTCGCTCCGGCCGTGGCTGTGGGACTTGCGCACAACTTGAAAGAGTGGCGCGTGCCGGCCACCATGCTCATAGTGATCGCCGTCGCCACCTACTTCATTTACCCGCTCTTCTATGATGCGTTGAGCCACAACAATCCTTGGATGGCACTGGTCCTTACTATCCGTAACGTCCTGCTGGTGGTCCTCTTCTTCTGGTCAGCGCGTCGCTTGTATTCCCTGGGCCGTAAGCCATCCGTGGTCACGGCACCTGCAGGCAAGGAGCACTAAGATTTCAGCGACGTTCTTCGACCGGCTGGTCCAAATCCGCAGCCGGGTCCTGCCCCCTGCCGTTGTGGCGTGGTTCGCCCGCCCCTCCAGCGTGTGGTGGGGATTCGCCGTGGTCCACTTTTACTTCCTGTGCTGGATGGCGTCCTTCTTCCTCAACGGCAACACCTTCAGCGACACTGAGCAGTACCGTCAGTGGGCGATGGATGGTTACAACCCGGAGAACCTCAGCGGGAAAATCAGTCCGTGGGTCTACCCCGTACTTGCCCAGATTCCCATCTTCTTGGCAGGCATTGCCGGTCCGGATCTCTACTTGTTGATGTGGACCCTGGGGATCACTGCCCTCAACGCCCTGGGCCTCTGGTACCTGACGCGCGGCCCACGGCGTGTTACCGGGATCGCGCCCGCATGGTGGTGGCTGTTCTTCACCGTGTTCATGGGGTATCTCAGCTTTGCCCGGGTTGAGGGCATCACAGCCCCCATCGTGCTGATCGCGTTGATCTGCGCAGCCCAAAGGCCCGTTGTTGCCTCAGTTCTGCTGAGCATCGCGACGTGGATCAAAGTGTGGCCGGCAGCAGTGCTGGCACCCATGATCATTGCTTCGAAGAACCGGCTGCAGATGGTCGCTGCCGGGGTGGGCGTCACCGTCGTCGTAGGCCTTGGAACGTACCTCGCCGGTGGCTTCAGCCACATCCTGGACTTCTTGATCAACCAGGGTGAGCGCGGCATGCAACTGGAAGCTACTTTCTCCACGCCCTGGGTGTGGCTCAGTGTCTTCAACATTGCCGGATCCAAAATGGCGGACAATACGGCCATCAACTCCACGGAGGTTTACGGGCCCGGTGCCGAGGTTGCTGCGTTCCTGATGCAGCCATTGCTGATAGTTGCCGCTATCGCGGCCGCCATCCTTCTCATCCGTGCCTTGAGGCGGGGAGCGGAGCGCGAGGAACTGTTCCTCGAGGGCGCCTTGATGATGACTACCGCGTTCATCGTGTTCAACAAGGTGGGCTCGCCGCAGTTCATTATCTGGCTGGCCCCTGTGATCATTGCCGGGCTGACGCACGACTGGAACCGTTGGAAGGTGCCGGCAGCCTTGCTGATGGCCATTGCCATGACCACGTTCGTGATTTATCCGCTGTTCTACACCCCGCTCATTCACGCCCACCCGGTCATGGCTGCGGTGCTGACCACCCGGAACGTCCTGCTGGTGGTACTGCTGTGGTGGTCGGTGCAGCGGACAGTGGAACTCGGGCGGCGAGTAAAGCACGACGACGCCCCGGTGGTCCCGAAAGCGCTCTAGCGGATAGTCGGAGGGCGGTGGAGCAGGCGACGGTCAGTCTGCCCCACCCAGCGCGATAACTTGCCTTGAACCAGCAGCCTGCGGGTATGGATGTCCAGGAACACCAGGTAGAACGCGAATAGCAGCGCAATGGCGAATGCCAGCGAGGACAGGTCCACGGAGACCTCCACAAAGGACCATACCGACAACTGATCCTGCGCTCCGAACACCACAAAGAACGTCACCCCCACGTAGAGGCACCGCATCTGCCAGTCATCCCTGATCCCCGTCACAGCCAGGAACGGGACGAACCACAGGATGTACCACGGCTGGATGATGGGGGAGAGCAGCACGATCGCCGCGAAGGCAAGCGCCATTCTCCGAACCACCCTGGAATGGTCCCCGCGGAACATCAGCACCAGCACCAAGGCCACAGCGCCCCACTTCATGGCGGCTCGCAGAATGTCCGCCATGGCATTGCCGGGAAGCCCCAGGGCATTGCCGAGGAACTCGATCTGCTGGCCTATGAAGCCGGACGGCGAGTAGCCCGTAAAGCCGGGGGTGGGGTCCGTGATGGCCCACGCCCAGCCCAGGCCAAGGCCGTATGGGATGCCGCTGATCACCAGGATGGCGAAGCTAATGCTGGCCGTTGCTGCCCAGATTCCAAACTTGCGCGGCCAGGACGCACCGGCACCTGCCCACATGAGCCCGATAAAGGGGAGCAACAAGACGGTGGCGGGTTTGATTCCGACGGAAAGTGTCACCAGCAGGATGCCCAGGAGTGGCCGCTTGGTTGCCGCGAAGTAAGTCCCCGCTACAGCGAAGCCCACCATGATGGCGTCGTTATGGGCACTGGCCACGAAACTGATGAGGAACAACGGGTTGGCCACCGCGATCCACAGCGCACGTGCACCGTTGATCCCATGGAGCTCCGCGAGCTTGGGCACATAAATGACGCACAACAGCACCCCGCCTGCGGCAAGTAGCCGGAACAGCAGGACTGATACGTCCGGCTGGGCGCCCGTGATGGCAACCACGGCGTGGGCCATCCACAAGAAGTAGGGGCCGTACGGAGTACGGGCTTCCGCCCACGCCGGGTCCGCGCCCAAGGCGAACCAGTTGTTCAAAGCCGAGATGCCGACGTCGTAAGGGTCCTGGCCCTCCATCATCAGCCGGCCTTGGCCTATGTACGCGTAAACGTCACGCGAATAGACGGGCACAGCGAACAGCAGGGGAAGAGACCAGGCTCCGATCGCAGCGACAATCGGTTTGAGGGAGTTCCCCTCCCAGCTGCCCATCCGTTGGCCCAAACGCAGCCAGGAACGCACCAGCAACATGGCACCCACGGTCAAGAGGACAGCGGAGACCGTGACGCCCCAGCCCTCAGTGCGCAGGGCAATGACTATGGGATGGCGGATCATGGGGGAGCCATTGGCGATCCAGCCGATGCCAATAGAACCGGCAAACATGAACAAGGAGCCAAGGAACCCCTGCAAAATAGCGGGATACGCAACGGGCTTTGTTGCTGGTGTTGTTGGTTTCGGGGACTTGGTAGCAGTGGAGGTAGACGGGCTTGCTGCTGCTGAGGTCTCTGGATGTGGACTGGGGGTACTGCCTGCCGTCATGACTGGTCGGTTCCCCCACTCACGGTATGGCGCTTCCAAGAAATGAAACGCGGATTGAAGCCGAAGAGCTTGTACTTGCGGCAAGTGAAATTTTAGCGTCGATCCAGCCAACACCACCACAGGCGCGGCAAAGGGTGACGGACTCCATAGCCGTGCACCGTTATACCGCGGAATATTCCCCTGATGTCATGACTGCTGAGGAGTGGTCCCCGGGTCCCGGCCTATATATGCTCCTGGAGGCATGCTTGCTCCGAATACGGGGCCTGGCTCCGGCCGCTTTGCGTGCCGCCCGTCGTCGGCCTTTCGCTGCGTCAAGCGGCGCACCACCCACGGAAACAGGTGCTCCCGCGCCCAGATCATGTCGCCCGCGCGCGCCTCACGCCAGTTCCGCTCGGGCAGGGCCTTGGGCGTCAGCGGTTCCAGGGAATGCGGGACGTTGAGTGCATCGAGCACCATGATGGCAATGGTGTGTTGACCCAGCGGGGAAAAATGTAGCCGGTCCGCATTCCACATGCGGGGGTCCGTGAGTTGGCGCAATGCCCAGAGGTCGGCGATCAGGGCATCATGCCGTGCCGCAATGACCCTGATGTTCTCGTTGAAAATGGCCACTTTGCCGCGGGCGAGCCCCAGCACAGGGGTAGCGCCAAAGTCCGGCCCGGCAAAGAGCAGGATGGTTGCGCCGGTAGCTGCCAGCCGCTCAACACCCGCGTCCAGCTCGAGGGCGAGCTTGTCCGGATCGCTCCTGTGGAAGAGGATGTCGTTTCCGCCGGCGTTGAGGGTGATCAGATCAGGGCGCAGCTCGATTGCCGGGCCCACCTGCTCGTCGAGTATTTGGTGGAGCAGCTTTCCGCTGATGGCCAGGTTGGCGTAGGCGAAATCCTCATGACCAGTGCTCAATTCCTCGGCAACCCGGTCCGCCCAGCCTCGGAGGCCGCCGGGGCTCCGCGGTTCGGGATCCCCCAAACCTTCCGTGAACGAATCGCCCAAAGCCACATAACGGCTCCACGGGTGCTGGCCGGTCCGGAAACTTCCGGAACCGGCCTGCCCCGAGCCATCCGTATATTGGGCGTTCATCTCCCCATAGTGCGCCGAATCATCGGGTTTTAGTACAGTTAATGCCCCTAAGAGCGCGTCTTCCGGGCGATATCTGTATCGAAAACCCCCATCAACCGCTGCATCTGTTCCCCGGCGTCGCTCCCCGGCGCCGGGGTGTAGACCACTATGTGCAGGTCCGGCCTGTCCGAAGGCGAGACCTGGTGGTGCTCCATCTGCAGCACTCCGACGGCGGGATGGTGAAACTGCCGTTCGCGGGACTCAAAGCCCAGGATGTCGTAGCGGTCCCAACTTTCCTGGAACTCCGGGCTGGCTTCCTTGAGCCGCTCCACTTGGTAGGCCACGTCCGGGTCTCCCAGCCGCTGCCCGGTTTCTGCCCGGAACTCCGCAAGGAACCTTTTGCTGGTGACGTCCCAGTCCGGGAGCAGGTCCCGGACATAGGGGTCAGTGAACACCAACCACAACAGGTTCCTGTCCGCGGCGTCGAACGTTCCTATATTCGGGTACAGCGCCTCATAGGCGCGGTTCCACCCGGCCACGCCCCAGTCCGGGGACAACGCATAGGACGGGTTGGGGTCCAGCGCGTCCAGAAGCCGTTGCACATGGGCGGGGGCATCGGCCGCCACGGGCCCTTTGGGCAGGGCAGAGGAGTAGCCACCCAGGGACAGCACGTAGCTTAGGCCGGTGTCCGAGAGGTGCAGTGCGCGGGCTATGGATTCCAGGACCTGCCGCGACGGGCTGATGTCCCGGCCCTGCTCCAGCCAGGTGTACCACGTGACGCTGACCCCGGAGAGGAAGGCGATCTCTTCCCGTCGGAGACCGCGTTCCCGGGACCTGCCCACCGGGGGCAACCCGTAATCGGAACGCAGGGCCTGGGTCCGGCGCGTCCTGAGGAACAGTCCCAGTTCTTTGCGTCTCTCATCTTTCACGGGCTCAACACTATTACTCTGGTACTACCAGTACTAGTAGCAGCACCGTCTTCCGCCCTGTGACGAACGACAGCAGGATGGTATTCATGCCTGCACTACGCTCAAGAACTGTCACCCACGGCCGCAACATGGCCGGAGCCCGCGCGCTGTTGCGTGCCTCCGGCGTTGCCAACACGGACATCGGCAAGCCGATCATCGCCGTCGCCAACTCCTTCACCGAGTTTGTCCCCGGCCACACCCACCTGGCGCCCGTGGGCCGGATCGTCTCCGACGCGATCCTCGCCGCAGGCGCCGTGCCGCGCGAGTTCAACACGATCGCCGTGGACGACGGCATCGCCATGGGCCACTCCGGCATGCTCTACTCGCTGCCGTCCCGTGACCTGATTGCCGACTCCGTTGAGTACATGGTCAACGCGCACTGCGCTGATGCCCTGGTCTGCATCTCCAACTGCGACAAGATCACCCCGGGCATGCTCATGGCCGCCCTACGCCTGAACATCCCCGTGGTGTTCGTTTCCGGCGGTCCCATGGAGGCCGGCCGCGTGACCCTGACAGACGGATCCGTGCGCTCCCTTGACCTGGTGAACGCGATTGCCGACGCCGTGGACGAATCCATCTCAGATGAAGACATCAACCTGATCGAAGAGAACGCCTGCCCCACCTGTGGCTCCTGCTCAGGCATGTTCACCGCCAACTCCATGAACTGCCTGGCCGAAGCGATCGGGCTGGCCCTGCCGGGCAACGGTTCCGTGCTGGCCACCCACACCGCCCGCAAAGCGCTGTACGAGAAAGCCGGTTCAACAATTGTTGAGCTGGTGAAGCGCTATTACGACGGCGACGACGAGTCCGTATTGCCGCGCTCCATCGCCACTGCCGAGGCTTTCGACAACGCCATGGCCCTGGACATCTCCATGGGCGGCTCCACCAACACCATCCTGCACTTGCTGGCTGCGGCCCAAGAAGCAGGCGTTGACTACGGCCTGGCCGAAATGGACGCCAAGTCCCGTCAGGTTCCCTGCCTGGCCAAGGTGGCTCCGAACGTTGCCGGCAACAAGACCTATTACATGGAAGATGTGCACCGTGCCGGCGGCATCCCGGCGCTGCTGGGTGAGCTGAATCGTGGTGGCCTCCTGCACAAGAACGTCCACTCGGTGCACTCCAACGACCTTGACGGCTGGCTGGATGATTGGGATGTCCGCGGCGGCAAGGCAACGGAAGAAGCCAAAGCGCTGTGGCACGCCGCTCCCGGTGGTGTCCGGTCCTCCACAGCTTTCTCGCAGTCAAACGTATGGACCTCCCTGGACACGGACGCTGAAGATGGCTGCATCCGGTCGGTGGAGCACGCGTTCTCCAAGGACGGTGGTTTGGCTGTGTTGCGCGGCAACGTCGCAGCGGACGGCGCCGTGGTGAAGACTGCCGGTGTGGACGAGTCCATCTGGATCTTCGAAGGCCCCGCAGTGGTGTGCGAGTCACAGGACGAAGCCGTGGAGAAGATCCTGAACAAGACCATCAAGGAAGGCGATGTGGTGGTGATCCGCTACGAAGGACCTCGAGGTGGACCCGGCATGCAGGAAATGCTCTACCCAACCTCGTTCCTCAAGGGCCGCGGCCTGGGCAAGAAGTGCGCCCTCATCACGGACGGCCGCTTCTCCGGCGGCACCTCCGGCCTGTCGATCGGGCACATCTCCCCGGAAGCTGCCTCCGGCGGCACCATCGCCCTGGTGGAGAACGGCGACATCATCAGCATCGACATCACCCAGCGCTCCCTCCAGTTGCAGGTCTCCGACGAGATCCTCGCCGAACGCCGCGAAAAGCTCCTGGTCAACGGCGGCTACAAGCCCAAGGACCGCGAACGCCACGTGTCTCCCGCACTGCGCGCCTACGCCGCCATGGCGCTGTCCGCAGACAAGGGCGCAGTCCGCGACGTCTCCCTGGTGGAAAACCTCTAAGGGTTTCGTTTTCAACAGAAAGCCGCCTGCCGTCGTCGTACTTCACCAACGTACGACGCCGGTGCGGCGCCAACAGAACCGTCGACCTGCCCGGATGGGCAGGTCGACGGTTTTAGTTGAGGGCTGGATCAGTTGATGGCTGCCTTCAGTTCCTTCGCGGCCAGCTCGGGATCTGCGGCACTGTAGATGGCACTGCCGGCGACGGCGACGTCGGCGCCCGCCAGTTGCACTGCTGCGATGGTCCCAGCATTCACCCCGCCGGCCACGGAGAACGGGACGCGTGCTTCCTCGCCCGCGTTGAGCAGGGTGCGCAGGTTGTAACCGGGCTGCGCCTGCTCATCCAGGCCTGCATGGAACTCGACGAACTTGGCCCCCAGCGCGCGAACTTCCTTGGCCCGGGACACCTTGTCCGCCACGCCGATCAGGTCTACCACGATGCCCTTGTTGTGCGCCTTGGCGGCCTTCACCGCGCCGGCAATGGTGGAGTCGTCAGCGGTGCCCAGGACCGAAACGAGGTCCGCTCCAGCCTTGAACGCTATATCCGCTTCGAGCTCGCCGGCGTCCATGGTCTTCATGTCGGCGAAGACGATCTTGGTGGGGTGGGTATCCTTGATGGCGGTGACGGCGGTCAAACCGGCAGCCTTGATGAGCGGCGTCCCGAGCTCGATGATGTCCACGTGCTCGGCCACCTTGCCGGCCAGGTCAAGGGCGTCCTCGACGGTAAGGAGGTCCAGTGCTACCTGCAGTTTCATGGGTTCTTCTTTCTTTCGGAGGGTTTCGTTTGGAACGGATGGTGAGTGTTGGGGCGAAGCGGGTTTTGGCGCGAGCTATTCGAGGTTGGCGTGGCGCAGCCAGAGTTGCTCGGCGGGCTCTTCGGTGTTCTCCCACAGGGTTTGGAACACTGCTTCGGTTGCCAGGAAGAGGGATTGCTCAAACAGGCTGCCGGAGTATTGGCGGGAAAGGCCGGAGCCGTGATCGGTCTTTTGCACTGCGGGAATGATCACCAATGCATCGGCCATGCCGGCCAAAGGTGATCCCGGGTTGGTGGTCAGAGCAGCCACGTCCGCGCCGGCGGCGATGGCTGTTTCGGCTGCCTTGACCACGCCTGAGGTGGTCCCTGAGCCGGAGGCCACCACAAGGAGGTCGCCGGAGGTGATGGCAGGTGTGGTGGTGTCCCCGGCAACATGGACCGTCAAGCCCAGGTGCATGAGGCGCATGGCCGCCATGCGGAGAACCAACCCGCTGCGGCCGGCGCCGGCAAGGAAGATCCGCTCCGCCCTGCGGATCCTGCCTGCCAGGGCTGCCAGCTGGTGGGCGTCGATTGCATTGGTGGTGCTCACTATTTCGTCCTGGATCAGGGACAGGTTGAGGGCGGCCTGGGCTGGTGTAGCGCTCAGGGAGGGCTTGTCTACTACGGCGTCCACACTCTCTCCTTTACTTGCCGTGGTTCTGCTTCCCTTCCAGCTTGGTGCAGTAACCGGGTGGGCGTAACTCTGATTTGGGATGGCTCTTCCCACCCCTTTGGGTAGTTTCTGCCGGGGCTGGGCACGTATGCTGGCCGGATGCAGAACTGGGCACTCCTCCACTCCATTAGCGATCTGGCAGCCGCGCCGCTGAACCGCATCGCCGAAGCCCTCCGCACCGCCACACTCCCGTTCCTCGCCAGCAGTGCCCTGGTGATCTTTACCGAGGACTGCACTGGGCGGCCCCAGAAGAAGGCGGGTGATGAAGGCGTGGTCAGCCGCGTATCCATCGCCGAACTGGACCGGCTGAGGTCGGCGATGCCCGGCGAGGTCCCATGGCGCACTTCCGCGCTCATCGCCGGTGAGGAACGGGAAATTCTCGCCTTGGGCTATGGGCCCAGTCAGGCGCTCCTGGTCCTGACCGACCCTTCGCCGGTTGAAGGACCGCAAAAGGAAGAGGAGGCACTTCGTCTGCTCAGCTATCTTTGGCGACTCACCGCCCGACGCATCCAGGAAAAAGTAACCGACGCGCCGCCGTCGTACCTTTTGGAATCGCGGGCGGCATCCGCTGAGCGGATCCGTGTGACGGCCGAGCTGATCGACCAGCACTCCACCACTCTGGAAACCCTGCTGGCGGCCCTGCGGTCGACCTCCATGGACGACGCCGCGGCCCGAACCTCAGTGACGGACCTCGCGGTCAAGGCCTTGGTGGACCTGCGGACGGTTAGCGACCGGACCAGCGATCTTGTGGAAGAGCCGGTGGTGACTGCGTTCGAGCGGCTTCGCGAGGATCTTCGGCCCTTGATGCACTTCAGCAATATCGACATTCAGTTCATCGAGCCGCCCGCCAACGGGCGTGCTCTGCCTGGCGAAGTAGCCCATGCTGCCCGCGCCGTTGTTCGCGGCCTTGTGTTGGCCATCGCGGAGCAGCCGGATGTCCGGCGCGTCCGTGCGCAGTGGGACTGCGACGGTGAGAACCTGCTGATCAACGTGCGCGACGACGGCCTTGGAGCCCTCACTCCGGACTCGCCCAGCATCACCCGGTTGCAGCAGCGGGTGCAGGCCGTTGATGGGCGGATGTCCCTTGACGTGATGCAGGGGTGGGGTGCGGATATCTCCGTGGTCTTGCCGCTGGACCCGCCGGCAGCGCCCATTGGTGACGTTGCCGTCTGGGATCTGGCGCCGAGGGAGCTGGAAGTTCTGCAGTTGCTCACCGCTGGGCAGCGGAACCGGAGCATCGCGGGCGCTCTTCATATCAGCGAAAACACGGTGAAGTTTCACATCCGTAACCTCTTCCGAAAACTCGACGTGCGTTCCAGGGCAGAGGCGATTGCCTTGGCGCACTCGGCCGGACTTCGCTAGCTGTACTTACTTCCTTGCGTCGGCGCATCTGCGGACACGCTGAGCGATTCGCCGACTGGTGATGGCAGAGAATATTTATTTCCCTTGGGGCGCGGGGGTCAAATGCGCCTCATTGTGGGCTATCTTGATCGTTATGCGGCCCCGGATCGTCAATTGGCGCATTGCCTCAATTGGCAGGTTGCTTAGCTAAAGGGGCTAATGTTCTACAGCACGTTTGCAATTGTTCCGTATCGATGAAAGGAAATGCCTTGGCTGTTTCTGTTGAATTGGGCAAAGCACTCGATAAAGCCTACGAGAACTCCACCCTTGACGAAATCCTGGCGGCCCCGCCGTCGGCGCTCGCCGGACTTACCGACAAGCACAGCGAACTTCTCGCTGAACTGGGTATCAAGACCGTCAGGGACCTCGGGAGCAATAAGTATTTCGCCACCGCCGGCGTGCTGGTCGCGCTGGCTGGTAAAGCCGGCTAACTCGCACCGCATCAGCGGACGACGGCGGGAGGTCCCCGCCGTCGTCCGCTGACTGTTACGGTGCTTCCGGTCAGAGTGGCGCGTCGATGCCGAGGTCTTCGAGTGCCCAGGACAATATCCGCAGCTCGAAGGGGTGCCGTTCCTGAATCTCAAAGACGTAGGCGTCAAGCTCGAGGACGGGAGCATTCCCTCCCTCGGCCCAGTACCTGATCCATAGGTCTTCGAGATCTATGGTCCGGTTTCGTATGAGCTCTCTCGCTGTTTTGCGTGGATCTTCCATGGCAGGTGTCCCGTTGCAAGCGGCGGGTCGCTCTCGGAGTGGATTAATCAGGTTCCTTACTTATGAACCATACCTTCTGCTCGGATTCCCGGGCAATGGGTGACGGGAAGCCGAAGTGTTCCTACGATTAGGCTCATGGAACCCACTGCAAATGCTGAACACATCAGAAGCCTGCACGAGCTGGTGGTCGGTAGTTCCGACATCCACGGGATTTTGAACGCGGTGACCGGCTTTGCCCGCGATGCGATGAGCAAGGTAGCAGGCGAAAACATCGACTGCGCTTTGACGCTGCGCCGGCGCAAACGCACCGCCACAGTTGCCGGCAGCAGCGAGAGGGCCGTGCAGCTGGACAAAATCGAACAGGAACTTCAGCAGGGACCCTGTTTGGAAGCCCTCGACGCCGGGCATCCTGTGCTTCTGGCTGACGTCGCCACAGACACAAAATGGCCGCTTTACAGCAGAGCGCTCGCAGCTGAGGGCGTCCGCAGTGCGTTGGGCGTTCCCATGGACTTGGGCGAGACATCTCAAGCGGTCATCAACTTCTTTGCACCCACAGCGGGCATCTTTACGGATGCTGTGATTGCTGAAGCTACCGCCTTCGCCGATGTAGTGGGCAGCACGTTGCGTCTGGCCATCAGGATCGAAGCGGTGGAGCAGCTCAACGCCGACCTCAAGACGGCGATGTCCTCCAGAACAGTCATTGACCTCGCATGTGGTGTCATCATGGCCCAGAACCGTTGCAACCAGGACGAAGCCTTCAGCGTGCTGACCAAGGCGTCAAGCCACCGAAACCAAAAACTGCACGCCGTTGCCTCGGAAATCATCGCCAACCTCAGTGGCAGTACTGACAATCAGTTGCGCTTTGACGACTAGTTGCGCTCTGACGACTAGTGGTCAGTGCAAGCGGCCCCTTGCTTGCCGCCGCCAAGTGACGACGGCGGTCGCGGCGCACCGCCGTCGGGCTTGCGGGCAGGGGCGGTGGAAACTGTGGCAAGCCTGCGGGGCCTGGTGCGCCCCAGAAAGAGCGTGGCAAAAGGTGCAAGCAGCAGGAGCAGGCTAACAGTGCCCAACCCGGCGAGGCCTGCAACGAAGACCAAACCGGCCATGAACAGAAGGTGGATGTCCGACTGTTCCGTCAATGACAGGGTGGTTACGAAGGCCGGACTTTGAGATAGTTTCATATTTGCTCCTGCGGGGCGTCATTTACTCACTTTTCCTACTGCTGATGAGTGTTGTGAAAAGCCGGAAAGTGTCGGCAATTTTGGCGTGTTTCTTTGGAGCTGAAACTTTAATCCGAATTCTGCATCACGTTTCCGCAGGTCAGAGCACATATCCAGTGCCCATGTCGTTGAATCGCGCTCTGCGCCGTTGCCCTTTTCGGCCGCGTTGCGGTTCACCGACGGAGTTAGCAGTGGTGGGTGTGGCGGGTTCTGGGGCCCGCCCGGGGCGCCATCACTGCGTAAACCGGGCTAGTGCGGTCGGTCGTCTGAGTCGCGGCCGACCGCACGATCCGGTAGACGGCCGGATTGCGCAAACCTAGACTGACCGCATGGCGCACACCCAGCCCCGCATCCTCCGCGCTGTTTCCCTGGCATTCATTGCAGCCATCGTGATGGCAGGCTGCGCCGGAAGCGGCACCAGTCCTTTCGTCGGTGTCTGGGGTGACACCAGCGATTCCAAGCAACCCTCCCTGGACCTCACCTCAGATGGCAGTGCCACCGGAACAGATGGCTGCAACAGGCTCATGGGAACGTGGAAAGAGGACGGCAAGACCATCTCGTTCGGAGGTTTCGCGTCCACCCGCATGGCCTGCGAGGGCGTCGATACCTGGCTTTCGCAGGCCGCGACGGCCAAGATCCAGGAAGACGGAAAGTTGGCTGTGTTCGGCCAGGGCGGGGATGTGATCGGGACGCTCGCTCCCGGCAAGTAACCGAAACCCGATTGGAGCCCGAGGCAGCGAACTATACGGAGTCCGGCTGGGTGTCTGCAGATTCCGGATCCGCGGTGCTGGAGGACAAGGGGTTCTCAATCTCGTCGGTCATCATGCGTGCTGCGAAGAGCGCCACGAAGGCCATGATGGGGCACACCAAACCGGCAACGAAGAAGATGAGCCAGATAGGAATTACCTCGGCCATGGGCCCGGCCAGCGCCATGGACACCGGCATCAAGGCCAGCGAAACGAAGAAGTCCAGGCTCGAAATCCGGCCCAGTAAATGCCGTGGCACTCGCCGTTGCAGCAGGGTCCCCCAGATGACCATGCCAACTCCCTCGGTGGCACCGAAGACGAGCATCGCGGCGCCGAGCACCCAGAAATTGTCCATGAATCCGATCGCGGCAACCGGCAGGCTTCCCAACCCCCACGTCACCACCATCACGGTCAGATAGCGTCGGGGAAGGCGGAACGTTGCCGTGGCCAGCGCGGCCGCGGCGCTGCCTACTCCCATAACTGCCAGCAGGAAGCCGAACGTCCTCGAGTCGCCGCCCAATTGATCGCGGACCACGAACGGAAGCAGGACCTCGATGGGACCGATCAGGAAAAGCACGGACAAACACGCCCAGATAAGGGTCCACAGAAGCCACGGCGTGCGGATGGTGTAGCTGAATCCTTCCCGGAGGTCCTTGATCAGCGAGGATTTGCCGGTGACGGGGGCTGCAGCGTCCGGTCCAGCGTCACCCCGGCCTGGAGCGAGTGGCGCTTGACGGCTCAGGAGGTTCACCATCCCAAACGCCAGCAGGTGGCAAACGGCCACCCCGGCCACTGCATGGGCCGGGGACAGCACTGCCACCAGGATTCCCGCGATGGCCGGACCGGCCGCCTGCTGCAAAACCGGCCGAACTGTTCCTTCCAGGCCATTTGCCGCCAGGAGATCGTCGGCGGGCAGGATCCGCGGGAGCATGGCCGAATACGCGGGGAAGAAGAATGCCTGGCCCACACCTATGACGAAAGCACCCACGGCCAGATGCCACAGTTCAATGACATTGAACATGGCAAGCGCTGTGATGGTGGCAATGACAGCCAGATTGGCGCCCTCCACCGCGATGATCAGGAGCCGCTGCGGGAACCGGTCCGCCGCGATGCCACCGGCCAGGACGAAGCCCACCAACCCGATGCTGGCTGCGGTGGCCACCAAGGACAGTTCAAGCGGGCCGCCGCCAAGGTGTATCACCTCATAAACCATCGCCACCGCCCACATACCGGAGCCGAAGATGGAAATGGACAGCGCGGAAATCAACACCCGGAATTCCCGGTGTGCAAAGGGACGCAACGCTCTCAGCGAGGCCATTTCACTAGCCTAAACCTGTGTGTTGGTGGCGTGCCTGGCACCCCGGTTACCGAACCCGGGTCCGGGAGGAAACTCCAGTTAGGAAGCGCCCGACGGCGGCGCGTCGTCGTCGTCGATGTCCGCACCTTCTGCGGGGTCCTGGCTGTGCAAACCGGTATCGTGCGGAACCCAGCCTTCAGTTTCACCCTCCGCCGGTGTGTCGGCGTGGTGCCGGACGGCATGTTCGTTCCTGTCCGAGGCGTTCATAACGGATACTCCCTGTCCTTGATTGGACTGCTTCCGTGAGTGCATCCCAGTTTACGCCCGGAGGATGGTCGATGGGGGTCCGCTCTCCGCGGAATACTGTCCACATACGGCCTTTACCGTGTCTCGCAAAGCGAGGGCGTGGCATAGGCTGAAGCAAGCAGTTCCCCGTGAAACGACTAACTGCCAAGGAGAGGTGAAGATGCCCAAGCGCCCCAACCCGGCGGTGAAGATCGCCCAGGAAACAGCCCACAACGCAGTCTTTGACGCTGAAGGCAACACCAAGCCCGGAGTGCACAATATGCTGCTGAAGGCTGTGGAAGTCCAGCAACCCCTGGTCCTGGCCAACCTCCGCCGGCTCCAACGGAGGCACCCCAATGATTCACCGGCGCAGCTGGCCGCCAAGCTGGAGCGCCACTACCTGCTGGCCATCTCCGGCGGGGGCGCGGCGGTGGGTGCTACCGCCGTCGTGCCTGGTATTGGAACCGCGGCGTCGCTGGGACTATCCGCGCTCGCAACCGTGGGCTTCCTGGAGACCACAGCGCTCTACGCGTCGTCGCTTGCGGAGCTGCACGGCATTCGGCTGACGGATCCTGTGCGCGCGCAAACCATGGTCATGGCCATCATGCTGGGAGAAGAAGGCACGTCCATGCTGGGTGCCCTGAGCGGTCAATCGCTGGGGCGCGGCAAAGGCGTGACCAATGCCTGGGGCCGGACGCTGACCAAGAAGATTCCAGGAAGCGGCTTCGGAGTCATCCGGGACTCCATCCAGCGTGCGTTCCTGAAGAACCTCCTGAAGCGGCAAGGAACCGCGTTCCTCGGACGCGCCCTGCCGTTCGGCATAGGCGCCGTAGTGGGTGGCGGCGGCAACCTGATGATGGGCCGTGCTGTGGTGTCCACCGCCAAGGAAGCGTTCGGCCCGTTACCGGACACCGTCCCTGGCGAGCTGCTCCCAAACGCTCCCAGGAACACCGTGAACAACCCGACTTTGGAAGGCGGTAGCAGTGGATCTGAACGCTGACCTCGGGGAGTCCTTCGGCTCCTGGACCATGGGGGACGACGCCTCGATGTTCCGCATCGTGAGCAGCGCCAACGTGGCCTGCGGATTTCACGCCGGGGATCCCCTCACCATGCTGGACAGCTGCCGTGCGGCGTTCGAACTGGATGTCCGCGTCGGCGCCCATGTGGGGTACAGGGACCTGGCCGGCTTCGGGCGGCGTTCCATGGACATGACTTTTGACGAGTTGTTCGGAGACGTTCTCTACCAACTTGGTGCCCTCGACGGCATGGCCCACGCGGTGGGAGCATCGGTGGACTACGTCAAGCCCCACGGCGCGCTTTACAACAGGATTGTCCGCGACGCTGAGCAGGCAGAAGCCGTGGTGGCGGCCGTCCATGCTTACGATCCCGGTCTGCCGGTTCTCGGATTGCCAGGGTCAGCGTGGCTGACGCTCGCCGAAGAAGCCGGGCACCCGGTGTTCCGCGAAGCATTCGTGGACCGGGCTTACCTGCCGGACGGGACCCTGGTACCGCGTACGCAGGAAGGCGCCGTGCTGCAAGACCCCGCAGCCGTGGTGGCCCAGGCCGTGCGGCTGGCAACACGCAAGGAAGTGCTGGCCATCGACGGAACAGTGGTGCCAGTGCAGGCCGATTCGCTGTGCATCCACGGCGATACGCCCGGCGCGGTGAACATGGCTGCTGCGGTTCGGGAGGGCTTGGAGAAGGCCGGCGTTGAGATTGAAGCGTTCGCATAAATCCGTGTCCGTAAACGTGTGACTGGGGAGGTCCGATGGGTGCGGTGGTGGTGGAGCCGGGATCGAGCACGCTGGTTCTCGGTCCTGAACACGTACTGGACCGCGCGTCCATGCGCTTGGCCAATGCCCTCTTGGGCAACCCGGACTCCGCCACTGGACTTGAGGTGCTGCTGGGCGGGCTGAAGCTGAGGTTCGTGACGGGCTCGGCTGTGGCGGTCACCGGTGCCGAGGGCCTGGTAACCCTCAACGGCAACGAACTTCCGCTGAACAAAGCCGTTAGGGTCCCGCCCGGAGCAGTACTTGAGTTCGGCCCTGCCCTGTTTGGTATTCGCTACTACCTGGCGGTCCAGGGCGGACTGTCGGCGCAAGGAGAGGCCCCACAAGGAAAGGCGCTGCGCGCTGGTGCGGCTTTAAAGTTCGGACGCCCGCATGGTTATGGTTTCCCCGACGTGAACCACCCTGCCCGGCGTGCTTTGGATCCGGAACGCCCGGTGGTGGTCAGGATTTCGCGCGGGCCGCAGGCAACGAACTTCGACGCCGGTACGTGGCTTCGATTGACCAGTGAACCCTGGATTCTCTCGCCGAAATCGGATCGGGTGGGTGCGCGGCTCGCTGGCCGACCACTTGACGGTGCTGCCGCTTCTTTGGATGCCGCTACGGAATCAGGCCAACCCCAACCGCGAATATCGGGCTCTGTCCTGCTGCCGCCGTCGGGCCTTCCTGTTGTTGCCCTGGCCGGCCACCCGGGTACTGCCGAGTCCCCGGTCATCGCAGTGGTCCGGGACGAGGACCTGGACCTGATCGGCCAAGCCAGGCCTGGACAAATGGTGCATCTTTTGGGCTGAGGGGGAAAGCTCAGCTCCGCCCACAGAACCGCGTCCGGGTGCCACAGCACATGTTCCCAATCAGGGTGCGTGGCATGGACGTGTCTCCCTTTAGAGTTTCTGCGCCAGCATGACCAGAATCCCGCTGGGGCCGCGAAGATACGTGAGCTTGTAGACGTCCTGGTAGTTCGCCACACCGCGCAGCGGGTGGCATCCGTGCTTGGCGGCTATCTCAAGGGCGTGGTCGATGTCGTCAACCGAGAAAGCCACGCGATGCATGCCGATCTCGTTGGGAAGGGTGGGATCTGTCTCTATCGCGTCAGGGTGCAGGTATTCGAAGAGCTCAAGTTG
Organism: Arthrobacter sp. DualSoilB13; assembly: GCF_055389195.1. Classification (NCBI taxonomy): domain Bacteria; kingdom Bacillati; phylum Actinomycetota; class Actinomycetes; order Micrococcales; family Micrococcaceae; genus Arthrobacter; species Arthrobacter sp. DualSoilB13. Next base: position 356,702 of record NZ_AP035865.1, read on the forward strand.
GCCCGTGCCGTCCGGGGTTTGGAGCACCGCGATTTTTGCGTGGTTGCCGTCCAACCCCACGGCGGTGTCGGCCCACTGACCGCTGACCGTATCCCGGCCCAAGACTGTGAGCCCCAGATCCGTGAAGAAGGCGATGGTTTCTTCGAGATCCCGAACCGCAATACCGACGTTTTCAAGTTTGATAGGCATGCGTTGAAGCTACCAAGGCAGACTTCATAGCTCCAGCGCCTTAGCCAAAGAGCAGATGCGCCACAGTGAAGATCGCCAAGCCGGCCAGGGCGCCCACCACGGTTCCGTTGATGCGGATGTACTGGAGGTCCTTACCCACCTGAAGCTCGATCTTTTGCGATGTTTCCTCGGCGTCCCAGCGGGCTACGGTATCGGAGATGACGCCAGCGATGTCCGAGCGATACGTATTCACCAGGTACCCGGCAGCATCGCCAATCCAGGTGTTCACCTTGCCGGCCAGTTCGTCATCGTTGACCAGGCGCGTGCCAAAGTCGCGGACGGCACTCTTGAAGCGCTGGCTCAGTTCGCTGTGGGGATCGTCGACGGCGTTGAGCAGCGCAGTCTTTACCGTTCCCCACGTGCGGGACGCCAGTTCGCGGACCTCGGGGTCGCCAAGGATCTGTGCCTTGATGGACTCGGCACGCTCGATCATGGCGGGATCATGCTGCAGGTCCTGGGCCAGGTCTGCAAGGTAGGCGTCGATCGATTGCCGTACTTGGTGGTTTTGGTCCGCCTGCACAGCGCGAACAAATTTGGATAGTTCCACGTAAACCCGGTCACCAACCAGGCCGTCCACGAACGTCGGCACCCACAGGGGTGAGCGATCCGAGACGAGCCGGTTCACCGTTGCATGGTTGGCGTCCACCCAGTCGGCCGCACGGTCTACCAGGAGGTCAACCAAAGTGTGGTGGTGGCCGTCAGCGAAGATCCGTTCGGCCATGCGGCCCACGGGTGGTCCCCATGGCGGGGTGAGCAGGTGCTTGCGGACCATGCCCTCGATGACCGCCTGTACATCGTCGTCATTCAGTACGGTGAAGGCGCCACGGATCACCGCGCCGCCTTCCTTGGCTACGCGCTCTGCACCGCCGGGCGCTGACAACCAGGTGCCGGCTTTGCGTGCGATGTCGATGCTCGCCAACTTATCCTGCACAACCTCCTGGGACAGGAAATTGCTTTCGACGAAGTCGCTGAGGGATTCGCCGATCTGATCCTTTCGGCGGGGAATGATGGCAGTGTGCGGAATCTTTAGGCCCATGGGGTACTTGAACAGGGCGGTGACGGCGAACCAGTCGGCCAAGGCGCCCACCATGCCGCCTTCGGCCGCCGCCCGGACGTATTCCAGCCACGGGTACTGCTTCTGGAACGCGAACGCCACCGTGAAGATCACCGCCATGGCGATCAGTAGTGCCAGGGCCAACCGTTTCATGCGGAGCAATGCTGCCGCTTTTTCCATGTCTCCTGTGGGGGGAGCGACGACGCCGGAAGCCCTGCGTGGGGGCACGGCGCCAGTGGTGGAATTGGGGTTGGTGAGGTCTTCGGTTGGGATTCGTTCAGAGTTCACCTGCATTAGCCCAGCGTAGCCCCCGAGCATGCAGCGGTGTGGGCTAACGTGTCTGCATGACTAGCGACGACTTCGCCCCAAGCCGGCCCAAGGTCTATGCACATCGCGGCGCCAGTGCTGCGTTTGCCGAGCACACCCGGGCCGCCTATCTGAAGGCCATTGCCGATGGCGCTGACGGCGTGGAGTGCGACATCCACCTCACCCGGGACCAGCATCTCGTCTTGCTCCACGACGCAGACCTGGACCGCACGTCCACCGGGACAGGTCCGGTTGCGGAGCGCACTCTTGAGGAGCTCCGCGCCTTGGACTTCTCCTCATGGAAGGGTGCGCGGATCCCTGAGGCTTATGGGGGTGTGTCGGATCAGTTCCTCACGTTGCCGGACCTGCTGGACATTTTGTGTGAGGCTGGACGCGAAATTGGCCTGGCCATTGAACTCAAACACCCGAGTCCCTACGGACTGAAACTTGAAGATCGTGTTCTTGCCCTGTTGGAAGAGGAGGGCTGGACGCCGGAGGAGTCACGGCTGGAAAACATCCACATCTCCTTCATGAGCTTCGACTCGGACTCGGTGGGGCGCCTGCTGGAGACCGTTCCCGGGAAGCACGTCTGCCAGTTGGTGGACAATTTTTCGGCGAAGGAAATTCGTGAGGAGTTTGGTCTGGGATTCTTTACCGGCGGGGCTGTTGCCAACGTCATGAGGGCAACACAAGAGGATGCGGAGCGTGTCCTGGATGAGGGCTTGGTAGGTATTGCGGGTCCTGGCATCGACTACGTACGTGAGCACGCGCGCAACGTTCAGCGCTGGTTAGAGGCGGGCCGCATCTTCCGGGTGTGGACCGTTGACTCGGAGAATGACGTGGCCCTGTGTCAGGGACTCGGCATCCACGAGATCACCACCAACAAGCCGGCCCAGGTGCTCGCACAGTTGATGGTGTCCAAGTAGATCGCAGCAGAGCGCGTTTTGAGCGGTCAAAACGCGCTCTGCTGCGACTCAGTTGGGTCCGGCTTTGGGTGCCACCCTGCCTGTGATTGAGTGGTCTCATGTCTTTTCGCTGGTCAGCCCAAGCAACCCGAACCACCTCCGCAGTCGCTCTGAGCGCATTGCTTCTGGCCAGCGCCGCGAAGCACTTCCGCACGCCCAGGTTCTATTACCCGGTGGTTCCGGATTACCTGTGCCGCAAGGATGAGCCCGGCAGTCGTCCGAATGGCCCGCTGGCAGTAATGTCACGCGAGGAATGGATCGCGACGTCGGGCCTGCTTGAGGTGACTGCCGGCGTCGGCCTCCTGATCCCCGGCACCCGTAAGGTAGCCGCGGATGCCACTACAGCGATGTTCACTGCATTCCTTGCGGGGCATATAGATGCTCTGCGACGCGCCTACGGTCCGAAGGGCACGGCCGCCGAACGGCGTATCCACACACTCCGCTTGCCTCTGCAGATTCCGCTCATCCTGTGGTCCTGGAGCCTGCGGAAATGAGCAGCAGTGCTCCTCCTATGAGGCTCAAGGACTCCCCGGCCTTCAAGGTGGCGCTGTCCCTGAGCATTGCGACCGGCCTCTACGGGGTGTCTTTCGGTGCCCTGTCGGTGGCGTCGGGGTTTGATTTCTGGCAGACGATGGTGCTGAGCCTCCTGCTATTCAGCGGCGGTTCGCAGTTCGCCTTCATTGGCGTGGTTGCCGGCGGCGGCTCCGGAGTTGCGGCCATGACAGCCAGCGCGTTGCTGGGTCTTCGCAACGGCATTTACGGAATGCAGATCAACGCCATGCTCCGCCCCAGCGGGTGGAAACGTTACGTTTCCGCGCACATCACCATAGATGAATCGACGGCGACGGCGTCCGGTCAGTCGGATCCCGACGAGCAACGACGCGGGTTCTGGACAGCCGGAATCGGAATATTCATCTTGTGGAATATTTTTACGGCCATTGGTGCGTTGGCTGGTGACGCCATGGGTGATCCCAAACAGTGGGGCTTGGATGGGGCTGCCGTTGCGGCGTTCCTGGCTCTGTTGTGGCCACGCTTGAAGGGACGCGAACCCTGGGCGATCGCCGCTGCCTGTGCGCTTGCGACCATCCTGGCCGTGCCGTTTGTTCCTTCAGGTGTTCCCATTCTGGTGGCCGCAGTTGTGGCCGGAGTGATCGGCTGGTTCAGCCACGCACGTTTGGATGAAGGTCTGGAACCGGACGTGGATCCGTATGCGGAGAAGCACCAGCGCGGGGGCGGAAAATGAACCTCTGGCTGTGGATCCTCATTGCCTGTGCGCTGGCGTATCTGACCAAGCTGGTGGGCTACTTCGTGCCGGCCAAGTTACTGGAGAGCCCGCGGATCATGCACGTCGCCGGCACCATGACCATTGGCTTGCTGGCATCCCTGACCGTGGTGAACGCCGTGGCGTCGGGACAAGGCCTGGTCCTCGATGCCCGCATGGGCGCCTTGGTTGCTGCCGCCGTCGCGCTGTGGCTGCGCGCGCCGTTCCTCGTCGTCGTGATTTCAGGTGCAGCAGCCGCAGCATTGCTGCGGCTGCTGGGCTGGGGGTAGAACGCGGTTAGTGAACTTCGGTCAGCGTCACGCCTGGTATGGCGGACTGTTCCGGAAGGGGCCGGGACGGCCGCTCGGTCCGGATAGCGTCTTCAATCAATGCCACGGGACGCTTCCACGCCGCTGATCCAGGTTCCATGGTGTCCACGGCGCCGATCAGCATGGCGACGAGCCGGACCATGTCCTCAATGGTGATATCGCGCCGCAGGGAGCCTTGGTCCTGACCGCGCTTGAGGAGGAATTCCATGGAACCGATGATGCCCCGGGTGATTCCAATCAGGAGCCCGCGTCTGCCGGCAACGGCGCCAAGAAGGTTCGCGTCCTCGCTCGCTACCTGCATCACGGCGTCGATGACTTTGATGAGTCCTTCGGCAGCGTCCATACCTTGCGCTGCTTCAGCGGCTACCGGGTCTACGTGCAGCCGCAATTGACGTGAGAGTGCTGCGAGCACCAGTTGCTCTTTGTCCGAGAAGTTGCGGAACAGCGTTGCGGGGCCAACTCCAGCGGTGGCGGCAATGGTCTGAAGCGGTACTTCCGGGCCGTGTTCCCGGAAGCACTGCCGGGCGGCGGTGATGATTTTGTCCACGTTTCGTGCGGCGTCGGCCCTGAGGGGCTTGCGTTCAGAGGGCTGTTCCATGATTGTCAGGGTAGCAATGGAGCGCCTCGGGTCCGTTGTTACGCCGGAGTACGTTCTTATATGACAAACCGGTACATGAAACACTGGATTTCATGTTGCTTGCATTTTCAGTCGCCCCTTCGGGCCAGCCCGCTTCCGCCGCCAACGGGGGACCAACCCCTGACGCTTCCGTGCACGACGCCGTCGCTGCCGCGGTCAGGATTGTCCGCGAGTCAGGTTTGCCCAACCACACGGACTCCATGTTCACCACCATCGAAGGCGAATGGGACGAGGTTTTCGACGTCGTCAAGCGCGCCACCGAGGCGGTTGGCCGCTACGGCAGCCGCGTCTCCCTGGTCATCAAGGCAGACATCCGGCCCGGCTACAGCGGTGAGCTGACCGGCAAGGTTGAACGGCTCGAAGAGGCTATTTCCGCCACGGAGTAGATCCTTCCCCCAAGGTGCGGTGAGTGCCAGACTGGGGGCCATGATTGAACACGTAACCGAGCCAGGCTGGGTTGACGTCGAGCGTTACCTCACTGACGTCGTCGTTCGTCCTGATCCTGCGCATCAGCGCGCCGTGACATCCGCCGTGGAGGCTGGCATGCCGGCAATCGAAGTCGCCCCCAACGCGGGAAAGCTCCTCCGGATGCTCGTGCAGATGTCCGGTGCAAGGCGGGTGCTGGAGATCGGGACCCTGGCAGGGTTCAGCAGTATGTGGATGGCACAGGGGCTGCCCGACGAGGGCAGGATAGTGACGTGCGAATTCCTCCAAAAGCACGCGGACGTCGCACGCGCCAACCTTGATGCCGCCGGTGTGGGCCACAAGGTGGATATCCGGGTGGGCGCTGCCCTGGACACCCTTCCCACCTTGGCGGGGCAGGAAGCGTTCGACTTCGTTTTCATTGACGCCGACAAAGAGAACGACTCCAACTACCTCGACTGGGCTATCCGCTTGGGGCGCTCAGGCACGGTGATTGTGGTGGACAACGTCATCTGGGACGGGGCCATCCTGGAGACTGCACGGGACCCCGATAACGCGCCGGGCATCGTGGCGATGCTGGAAAAGATGGGCCAGGATCCGCGCCTCGATGCCACGGCCATCCAGACGGTCGGCAGCAAGGGCTGGGACGGCTTCGCGATAGCCAGGGTGCGGTAGCCGATGGATTTCACGATTCGCCCGGCAAGGGTTGACGATGCCGAGGCCATGGCCCACATGCACGTCCAGTCGTGGAAGGAGAGTTACGGGCACTTGCTGCCTCCGGAGTTCTTCGAGAAGCAGGAAGCGGCACTGCCGGACCGCATCGAACGGTACCGGGCGTTCATCGCTGCGGGCCACACCCGGATGTTGGCCCATGACCCCGACGGCCACTTGGTGGGCCTTGGCGCCGCAGGTCCCGGACAAGACGAGGACGGACCATGCGAACGGGAGCTGTTCATGCTTTACACCTTGGAAAGCGTTCATGGACGGGGTGTGGGGCAGGCGTTGGTGAAGGCCTTGATCGGCGACGGACCTGCTTACCTGTGGGTGTTGGATGACAACCCTCGCGCCCAGGCTTTTTATCGGCGCAACGGTTTTGTGCCGGACGGAAAGCGCCAACTCTGCGACCCGTCCTGGTGCTCCCTGCCGGAACATCGGATGGTGCGTCCCGGCGTCGTGTCTTAGCGGGAATCACATCCGCCCAAGCTGTTCCCACAGCTGACCCATATGGATATGGTGATCACGGGCGGTGCGGCTGAAGATCGCCCGGGTTGAAAGCGGGCGCCGAAATCGGAGCCTGAGTACGCCATTCGATTCTCGGGAGGAAGCATGACTGATCCAGAGCAGGATCCAAACCAGCAGGAAGGCCCCGCGGATGGTGGCGCGGCTGGCGTCCCCGGCACTCACGACGGCGGTGCTGATGGTGGTGCCGATGGTGGTGCTGAAGGCCCCGCGGACGGTGGTGCGGCTGGCGTCCCCGGCACTCACGACGGCGGTGCCGATGGTGGTGCCGATGGCGGTGCCGACGGCGGTGCCGAACAACAGGGCAGCTGAATTTGAGCTCTACCAGCACTGATTTCCAGGAGCCCGGCGCCGTGAAGGGCGCCGGGGTTCTGGAAACACGACTGATCGACGTCGGCCTTGAAAAGTTTGCCGGCAACGTCTGGGGGCGCACCGCGCTGCTTAGCCGTGGCGTCAGCGACTTCTCCGACGTGTTTTCTGCCGGCGCCGTTGACGAACTGATTTCGCGTCGCGGTCTGCGCACCCCTTTTCTTCGGGTAGCCAAGGGCGGCTCCACGCTTCCCGAATCCTCTTTCACGTCTCCGGCGGGCGTTGGGGCCACCATCTCGGACCAGCTTGATGACACCGCCCTGTGGCGCAAATTTTCTGACGGAGCCACCCTTGTTCTGCAGGCGTTGCATCGAACGTGGGATCCAGTTTCACGCTTCAGCGCTCAGTTGAGCACCGAGTTGGGGCATCCTGTGCAGGCCAACGCTTACATCACGCCGCCTCAGAACCGCGGTTTCGACGACCACTACGATGTTCACGACGTTTTCGTCCTGCAGATCGAAGGAACCAAGCGCTGGATTATCCACGAGCCTGTCCACGTGGACCCGTTGCGTAGCCAGCCGTGGACCGATCGCCGCTCGGACGTCGTCGAGGCTGCTCAAGGCCCCGCTTACATTGACACGGTCCTCGAGCCCGGCGATGTCCTTTATCTCCCGCGTGGTTGGTTGCATGCGGCTCAGGCACAGGGCGAAGTTTCGATTCACCTCACGTTGGGAGTCCACACGTGGACTCGCCATGCGCTGGCCGAACAGCTCGCGCAGGCCGCGCTTGCTGCGCTGTGCGATGACCCGGAGATGCGCGGATCTTTGCCCCTGGGCGTGGATGGACCCGAGGGGGAACTCGCTGCTATCCGTGAACGCCTTGCCGCCGCCGTGCTTGAGGCTGATACCAGCTCCCAGTTCCAGCGCGCACGGAGGGGGCAGGGGCGTCCGGCCCCGCTTGGTCCGGTGGCCCAGCTCGCAGCTGTTCAGCGCCTCGGGCCAGGGTCGCTGATTCGACTCCGGGACGCGCTGGAAGCCCGGCTCGAGGGCTCGCGGCTGAATACCCGCGTGGGGTGGCTCGACTTCCCCGAGGCCGATTTGCCGTCCGTGAAACGCCTGCTGGACGGAGGAGAGCACCTGGCAGAGGATCTAGGGGTTGAACTCGTGGAAAGGCTGTTGCGCGCAGGAGTCCTCGTCCCCGCTGAGCATTGATATTGATGAACATTGATATTGATGAACAGGGACGGTGAGCCGTGATGTCCCCGGTGGCTGCAACTCCAGGTTTCTTCTGTGCCAACAGCGCCCGCGTGCGCGGCGACTCGATGGCAGGCACGGCGTCACCGGGCACGGTCTGGGTCCTCATAGAGCATCGGGCCGGATGGCCGCCCAGTGGTTACGAAGGCCTTGATCTTGAGGCCGGAACCAAAGCCCTCGTTTCCACGGCAGCCCGGACGGCTGGTGCAAGGGTCCTCTTAGTGCGACGTCCAGGCCCCCGCCCGCGGCACGGTCCAAAACGTTGGGCAGTATTGCGTTATGAGAGCTCCGGCGCCCATCGGCAGCTCTGGGGATCGTGGGAGCAGGATGCGGACCTCGCGGGGATCGTTCCTGCATTGGCATCCCCCGGAGACCCTGGACTCCCGCCGGTCATCCTGATCTGCGCGCATGGCCGGCATGATCCCTGTTGCGCAGTGCGTGGCCGGCCGGTGGGGCGTGCGCTGGGCGAGCGTTGGCCGGACCTGGTGTGGGAGTGCTCCCATGTTGGCGGTGACAGGTTCGCTGCGAACGCCGTGCTGGCTCCGGACGGTGTGTATTACGGAGGTCTGGACGCCGAGTCGTCCGTAGCCACGATTGAGAGTCATTTCTCCGATCGCATCCACGCAGAGTATTTGCGCGGGTACACGGACCTTTCCCCGGTGCAACAAGCGGCCATTGTGGCCGTGCTGGCCCGTTTCGGTCCTGCCGGCCGGCACCACTATGTGGTCACGGAAACTGTGCGCGACGGCGAACTGTGGCGTGTTCAGATCACCGGCAGGCCGCCCCGCCCGGCGAATATCACGGTGGACCTGCTGGCCCGCCGCTCCGTGCCGAGCCAGCTCACGTGCTTGGCGCCGTCGACGGGTTCTGTTGTGGTTTACGAGCCGACGTCAGTCCGGTCTGCCTGACGAAACGGCCGTCAGCCTCTCCCTGGGGGGCCTCACCTCTCCTGGGGGCCTCACTTCTCCCCGGAGCCTCAGCGCGGTTTCGTTTCCTCGGGTCGATCCATGTCCAGGGGCGAGCCGTCCAGGGGCGAGCCGTCCAGTGACGTGTCGAGCAGGCTGGGTGGTTTGGGCACGCGTGCCAGGAGGAGGCAGACCACCGTCAGCCAAGCGACCGCCACGGTCAACACCTCCGCCCATACCGATGCTCCTAGTTCCATGTAGAGATCATATGGCTCTTAGAGGCAAAACTGTAAGTAGCCTTACTTTGTTGTGACGGGTAGAGGTCATGCAGTGCTCCACTAGGCTTGGAGTATGACTCAGGCAGGACGAAAGTAGTGGCGAAACGCGGGAGGATCAGTAAGTCGCAAAGGTCGACGGCGAGAGTCGTCGAGGTGCCCACAGGCACCCGGCCTGACGGTCCGGTGGCGGGGGTCTACTACATCGATACCGGCGATTGCGAGTTGCTTCAGGACCAGGACAACTCCAATGGCTGGCTGCTCAAGATCAACGGCGTCATGAGCTCGCACATTGACCTCTCGGATCCGCTGTACCTCGATTTTGAGTACATGCGCTGGATTGCGGCGCTGGTGGAATCCCGGTGGCCCCGGGAGCAGAAACCCAAATTGCGTGCCCTGCACCTGGGCGGGGGAGCTTGCTCCATGGCGCGGTATTTCCATGCCGCCTATCCGGAAGCGCGTCAGGTGGTTGTTGAGCTCGATGGGAAGCTGGCCGAATATGTGCGTGGCTGGTTCGACCTCCCCAAAGCACCTATGCTGCGGATCCGCGTGGGTGAAGCACGGCAGGTCACAGAGTCCCTTACCCCGGACAGCCGGGACCTCATCATCCGGGATGTTTTCGCCGGAGCCTTCACGCCCCGCGCCCTGACCACCAGGGAGTTCACTGCTCATGCGAACTCAGTCCTGGCCCCCGATGGACTGTATGTGGTCAATTCCGGCGACGCCCCTGACCTCAAGAACGCCCGGGCCGACGCCGCCACCATCGCGGACACGTTCGAGCACACCATGATCATTGCCGATCCCGCCATGCTCAAGGGGCGACGCTACGGCAACATGATCATGGCCGGCAGCCACGCGCCGTTCGGCGACGACCCCACGTTGGCCCGGAGGCTCCTGGGTGGCGGGGTCCCGGCACACATCTGGGACGACGCCAAAGTCCGTGCTTTTGCCCAGGGAATCCCGGTGCGGCACGATCCCGTTACCGTGGAGACGCTGGGGGAGGGCCCTTCAGCTTCGGCTGAGTGAGCTGTTCCAGGCTTCCCACAAGTGGGCGTAGCGGCCCTCGGCTGCCAGCAGATCCTGATGGGAACCCGACTCGACCATCCGCCCCTGCTCCATGACCACCACGGTGTCAGCCGAGGCTGCTTGGGACAACCGGTGCGCGATCACCACTGAGGTCCTTCCGGCCAAGGCTGCTTCGGCAGCCTGATCCAACATGTGCGCCGATCCCGTTCCGGCCTCAGCTGTAGCTTCATCCAGGACTGCCAAGGGTGGGTCTTTGAGCATCAAACGTGCAAGGGCCAACTGCTGCGCCTGCTCGGGAGTGAGCTGGTGGCCCCCCGCGCCCACGGCAGTCTCCAGTCCGTCGTCGAGCGTTTCAACCCAAGTAGCCCCAACTGCCTCCAGCACCTGCGTAAGTTCATCGGCGGACGCGTCCGGTTTGGCGAGCCTGAGGTCCTGGGCGAGTGTGCCCGAGAAGACGTGCACCTCCTGGCTGACCATGGCGATGCGCTCGTGGAGCTCTGACGGGGCAGCAGCGGCGGAGTCCAGCCCACCCACCCATGCTGTCCCGTTGTAAGGGTGTTCCAAGCCCATGATGACTTTGGCGAGGGTGGTCTTCCCCGCGCCTGAGGTGCCCACAATGGCCACTCGCTCCCCGGGTTGCACCGTGAGGGAGACTCCGTGGAGAGCGGGCCGCTGGCCGGGGTAGGCGAAGGTGACGTTGTCCAGGACGATGCCGGCATCAGTGGGCAGTGACGAGGGCCGGGCAGTGGATGGCCCTGCAGCCATGGTGAGCCCGAACATCCTGCCTAATCCGGCCGCGGCTTTCTGAAGCTCATCGAACTGGCCCAGGACCAGCCCGATCGGATCGAACAGCCGGTAGAAGTACAGTGCTGCTGCCGTCGCCGCACCAATGGTGACGGCGCCCTCGGCGTGAAGCCAGAACCCCACCACCAGGACCGCGGACAAGCCGATGAGTTCGGCCAAGTTGAGGCGGTTGTAGAAGCGGGTCAGGTAACCCACCCCGCGCAGCGAATGGCCGATGTTCTCCCGGGACGCGGCTGCCACCAGATCAGCGTGGCGAGAGCCAAGGCCCAGCGCCACAACAGACGGCGAACCGTGCACGGTCTCAATGATCTGCTCGGTCCGGCTGGCCTCAGTGATCCGAACGGTCCTGTAGATGGGCGCGGTTCGCTTGAGGAACCACCGCAGGGTGAAGACCTGCAGGGGCGCCGCCACGAGCACGGCCACTGCGAAGCGCCAGTCGATCACGCCCAGGCCCAGCAGCGTCACGGCGATGGTGAAGGCAGCGCTGGTGAACGCTGGCAGCACGCCAGAGATGGCCTCGCTGACGGCTTCAACGTCGCCGGACACGCGGGCCACGACGTCGCCGATGCCCGCCTTTTCCAGCTGGGCGAGCGGCTTCCGGACGGCGGCGGAGAACACTTCCTCACGCAGTCCGGCGAGGGCTTCCTCGCAGATCCGCGCCAGCAGGTTCTGGCCCAGAATGCCCAGCAGGGCGCCGAGTCCACCAGCAACCAGCAGCCCGATTGCCAGCCAGAGCAGGGGCATGACGTCCCCGCCAGAGGCCGCGATGTTGACCATCACACCCAAAATTGCCGGGGCCGCCAATCCGCAACAGGACGCCGCCAGCAACACCACAATGGTCAGCGTGAGCCTGGCCGGGCGTTGCGCCAACAGGCGCCACATGGCCCTCCGGGTCTCACGTGGCGTGGCAATGGGCAGGATTTCCGCGCTCATGAGCCCACCACTGCACGGTAGCCGGCGGACGTGGCAAGAAGCTCCCGGTGCGTTCCGGTTTCCGGTGGCCCATCGGCTCCGCCCACCACCACCCGATGGCAAATGCCCAGCAGCGTGGGGCTCGTGGTCACCAGCACCAGGGCCTTGTCCGGGAAGTTGCGCAAGCCATCGGCAATGACGGCTTCGGTAGCGGTATCGACGGCGGTAGTGGGGTCGTGCAGGACAATCACCGCTTGCTTCTGGTGCAGCGAGCGGCCGAGCACCAGTCGCTGCCGCTGGCCTCCGGAGAGACTCTGGCCGTGCCCGGTGAGAACAGTTTCCGTGCCTTCCGGTAGTTGCGAGACGAAGTCCTCGACGGCGGCAGCCACCAGGGCGCGTTCCTCAAGTTCCGTGCTGGCCACCGCCACGTTTTCGCGGACACTGCCGCGGAACAGGACGCCATCGTGGCGGTCGGCAAAGACCCGTGAACGAACGTGTTGGGGGTCAAGATGGGCGGCATCGCGGCCATCGATGGATATCAGACCCGGGGGAGCCGGTGTGCGGAAGCCGAGAGTGTCAACGAGTTTCCGCGCTTGGTCACCGTCCGGAAGAACGACGCCCACGATTTCGCCGATTGACGCAGTAAAGGGCGGGAACACGCTGTTATCTGCCTTGCCGCTGAGTTCGAGCAGCGGCGCTGGTTCCCCGTACGGCGCTGGTTCCGTCGGCGAGGTGAGTGTTGCCGCTGAGCCAACTGCCGCCGTCGTACGTTCTTCCGCGTTCCGGGCGGGAACAGCGTTTGGTTCCTCAAGCAGGACTGCGATGCGTGCGGCCGAGGCGCGTTTGCGTGCCAGTTCCACGCTGAGGAAACCCAGTGACGCCATGGGTCCCTGAACGAACTGGGCCACGCCAACAACGGCCACCAGTTGCCCTACTGTGATGGTTCCTTGGACGGCGAACCAGGCTGCGAAGAAGGCGATACCGGCCAGGAAAGCTGCGGACAGGGCTGTGCTGGCTCCTGTGTAAGCGGACTTGGCGCGAATGGCTTTCAGGGCGGAAGTGAGGGACTCCCGGCTCGCGGCACGGTAGCGCGCGATGGCCGCATCCTCGGCACCAAGGCCCTTGAGGGGTCGCGATCCGGTGATGAAATCGGTGGCAAGGGCGCCGGCCTGAGCAGCCGTGGACTGCTCCATGTCGCTGCGGTTTTCGAGCGGTTTAGTGAGCCGGTTCATCACCAGCAGCATGACCGGGGTTGCCAGGAGAACGGCAAGGCCCAGGGGTACCGAGATTAACAGGAGGGTAACGGCCGAGGTGATCACCCCGGCCACGGCAGCCAGACCACCGCTGATCAGCCAGGACAGCCCGGCCACCCTGTCGGCGTCGGAAGAAGCAATGGCCACAATTTCGCCGGGTGCCCGCCGCGCGGCCGTGCCGCGGTGGTGAAGTGTCCGTTCCACCACCAGTTGCCGGAGGTCATGGGAGCCGTAATTGAAGGATCGCTCAGTGGCCAGCGTGCCCAGGCGCCACGACAAAGCAAGCACAACGAACACCACAGCCAGGGCGCCCAACCATCTCAGGAGGGCGCCGACGTCGTTCGGTTCAATGGCGTTGTCCACCGCGGCGCCGATAGTTGCCGGCACCAAAGCCTCGCTGATCTGATGCAAGGCAAGTCCGGCGCAGCCCACAAGCAACAGCCTCCAGCGGCGATTGGCGAACAAGGTGAGGGTGAAGAGACGGGAAACAGTCCAAGGTGCTCGCTGTTTGAGCCCGGGCGGGCAGGACGTAGTGGCGGAACCGGAGGGCATGCTTAACATAGTAAGGCTTGCCTAACATCGAGAACGTCGGATGGCCCACCAAGCCCGCCACCCCGGGCACGCTATTTAGCACCCAGCAACTCCTCCCGCCGGCTCTCCGTCTCCTCCCGCAAGGCCTGCACGACGGCGGCAACTGCGGGGCGGCGCATGGAGTCCGGGCGGAGGACCATCCAGTAGGGGAGGAGCTCGGCGAAATCCGAGGGCAGGAGCCGCACCAAATCAGCGTGCCGGTCAGCCATGAAGCACGGCAGAAACCCGACGCCGGCCCCGGCGCGGGTTGCCTCAACATGGACGAACACATTGGTTGAACTCAGGCCGTCGCGCATGGTGGGGACCAGCCGGCGGGGCGCATCCAGATCGTCCACTTGCAGCATCGAATCAACAAAATAGACCAGTTGGTGCTGAGTGAGCTCCTCAATGCTTGAGGGTGTCCCGTTGTCTGCCAGGTAAGCGCGTGAGGCATACATCCCCAGCCGGTATTCGCCGAGTCTGATGGCCTCAGCCCGGTGCACTTGCGGCGTCCCCACCACTACTTCGATGTCCAGCCCCGAGCGTTGTTGCAACGCCCTGCGCGTTACTGTGACGATCTCAACGCTGAGGCCGGGGTGCTGGCTTCTCAAGCGCGCCACGGCCGGAGCCGCGATATACGCGCTGAAGCCATCAGTCGCGGTCATGCGTACGACGCCGGTAATGGGGTCGGGTGCCCGGTGGCTGGGGCCCAGCGCGCCCACCGCAGCTTCGATCCGTTCCGCGACCAACACAGCTTCGGCTCCCAGCTCCGTCACCTCCCAACCACCGGCCGCACGCGCGAGGACCCTGCCGCCCAGAGCCTTTTCCAGCGCCGCTATCCGGCGCGAAACGGTGGTGTGGTTCAGTCCCAAGGCTTGTGCCGCCGTCGTAAATTTCCCGGAGCGTGAGACGGCCAGGAGGATGAGAAGGTCGTCGGGGTTTGGATTCATATCTGCAATTTTGCACATACTCAGTGCCACTTTGGTCATTGAGTGCGGAAGAATCTGCAGCAATACTCAGTGGAGCATGTCGTGTTGTGGATCACATCACGTTCACAAGGGTCAAAGAGGACACTGAGGAGATGGATATGAGCGTAGAGCAGCGCTCCGCATCAAGGGCAGGGAAAGGCGCCGGCGAGGGTTCCGGACTTAAGAAGATCGTCGCGGCGTCAATGGTGGGCACCGTGGTGGAGTGGTACGAGTTCTTCCTGTACGCCACCGCCGCCACGCTGGTTTTCGGCAAGTACTTCTTCCCGAGCACCGGCAATGAGTTGGACGGCATCATTCAGGCCTTCATCACCTACGCGGTCGGCTTCGTGGCCCGTCCGCTCGGCGGAATCGTCTTCGGCCAGATCGGCGACAAGCTGGGCCGCAAACCCACCCTGCAGCTGACCATCGTGATCGTGGGTGTTTCCACCTTCCTGATGGGCTGCCTCCCCGGCTTCATGGACATCGGCTACTGGGCGCCGGCCATGCTGGTGGCTCTCCGCTTCATCCAGGGCTTTGCCCTCGGCGGCGAATGGGGCGGCGCTGTGCTGCTGGTGGCTGAGCATAGCCCCAACAAGTCCCGCGGCTTCTGGTCGTCGTGGCCGCAGGCTGCAGTACCGGTGGGCAACCTTCTGGCCACGCTGGTCCTCTTCGTCATGTCCTCCACGCTGAGCAGCGAAGCGTTCCTCGGCTGGGGCTGGCGCGTCGCGTTCTGGCTCTCCGCAGTGATCGTCTTTGTGGGCTACTACATCCGCACCCACGTCACTGAAGCTCCCATCTTCCTCGAAGCCAAGGCACAGGTGGAGGAGTCCAAGGCCATCAGCTACGGAGTTGGCGAGGTCATCCGCAAGTACCCCAAGGGCATCCTTCAGGCCATGGGTCTGCGCTTCGCGGAGAACATCATGTACTACCTGGTGGTGAGCTTCGCGATCGTCTACCTCAAGAGCGTGCACAAGTACGACACGTCCTCGCTCCTGCTGGCACTCCTGATCGCCCACGTCATCCACTTCCTGGTCATCCCGCAGGTGGGACGCCTTGTGGACTCGTGGGGACGCAAGCCCGTATATCTGGTGGGTGCCATCACCGGCGCAACCTGGCCGTTCTTCGCCTTCCCCATGTTCGATACCAAGAACGCCGTGGTGATCGTGCTCGCCGTGACTATCGGCCTGTGCCTGCACGCCTTCATGTACGCAGGGCAGCCGGCCATCATGTCCGAGCTCTTCCCCACCCGCATGCGCTACTCCGGTGTTTCGCTCGGCTCGCAGGTTACCTCGATCTTCGCCGGCTCACTCGCCCCGCTGCTGGCAACCCAGTGGCTCAAGGACACCGGATCCTGGGTTCCCACAGCGATCTACCTGGTGGTCGCCTGCGCTATTACCGTCGTCGCAGTCGTTTCGCTCAAGGAAACCAAGGGCATCGCGCTGCAAGAGGTGGACGAAGCCGACGCCATCCGGCACGGTCTGACACCGGCCTCCGCAACCTCGAAAGGCTAGTTCCATGGACAACTCCTTGAACGGACGCAAAGCACTGGTGACCGGCGGTGCCAGCGGGATCGGGGCCGCCTGCGCCCGTGCGCTCGCCGCCCGCGGGGCGAAAGTAGTAGTGGCCGACGTCGATGCCTCCGGAGCTGCGGCCCTCGCCGACGAGCTGGGCGGCACTGCCTGGACGGTGGATCTGTTGGATGTGGACACACTGGCCGCGCTGAGCCTCGACTGCGACATCCTGGTCAACAACGCCGGCATCCAGAAAGTTGCACCGATCGAGGAGTTCGAACCCGCGGAGTTCCGGCGGATTCTGGCCCTGATGCTGGAGGCCCCGTTCCTCCTCATCAGGGCCGCGCTCCCGCACATGTACGCCAACGGGTTTGGCCGGATCATCAACATTTCGTCGGTCCACGGGTTGCGGGCCTCGGCCTACAAGAGTGCGTATGTCTCGGCCAAGCATGGGCTCGAGGGCCTCAGCAAGGTTACTGCCCTGGAGGGGGGCGAACGCGGGGTCACGTCCAACTGCATCAACCCCGGCTACGTCCGCACGCCGTTGGTGGAGAAGCAGATCGCCGACCAAGCCCGTCTTCACGGCATCCCCGGGGCCGAGGTCCTGGCCAAAGTGATGCTGACTGAGTCCGCCGTGAAACGGCTTGTGGAGGTGGAGGAAGTGGCGTCGTTGGCCGCCTGGATGGCCTCCGACGACGCCGGGATGGTCACCGGCGCGAGCTACACCATGGACGGCGGGTGGTCGGCGCGGTAAAGGCGCCGCCGGGTTAGTTCTGGCCGCCGATGATGGCGTCGGCGTTGTCGAAGGCCCACGTCACCAGAGGAATGAGGAGCGTGCTGAGCTCTCGGCCGCGTTCGGTGAGGCTGTAATCCACGCGGGGCGGGATGACTGGTTGCGCGTCACGGCGGACCAGCCCGTCCCGCTCCAGTGTCTTCAGGGTTTGGGCGAGCATTTTCTCGCTGATGCCCTCAGCCCGGCGCCGCAGTTCGCTCCAGCGTTGATCGCCTTCGGATAAGGAAAGCAGGATCAGCACACCCCATTTGCTGGTGATGTGATCCAGGACTGTCCGGCTGGGGCAGCCTGCCGGGAAAACGCCGTCGGCGATGGTTGCCGGCAACCGCGCTGGAAGGTCACTTACTTTCATGTCAGTACCTTACCTTAAAGTGCGTACTAACTTTTGGGAAGTTTCTGGATGTAGGGCTCGTTGTCCACCATGACAGAGCAAGACTTCCGTTGAAAGGAACCACCCATGAGCATCGTTATCACTGGAGCAACCGGACAGCTTGGCCGCCACGTTGTAGAGGCGCTCCTGGAGCGCAACGTTCCGGCGGGGGACATTGTGGCCACCGGGCGTTCGGTGGAGAAGCTGGCTGACTTCGCCGAACGTGGCGTCACAGTCCAGGAGATGGATTACGAAAACCCGGCATCAGTCGCCGCGGCACTGAAGGGCGCCACCAAGGTGCTGCTGATCTCCAGCAGTGCAGTGGGCCAGCGCGTGGCGCAGCACCGCACGGTTATTGAGGCTGCCAAGGCGGAGGGCGTGGAACTGCTGGCCTACACCAGCATTGCCAATGCGGACACCACGGGCATGAAGCTGGCCGCCGAGCACCAGGCAACGGAGGAGCTTCTCAAGGACTCCGGCATCCCGTTCGTCCTGCTGCGCAACGGCTGGTACTTGGAGAACTACACCGAGCAGCTCCCGGGAACCCTGGCCCAGGGTGCCATTGCAGGAAGTGCCGGCGAGGGCAAGGTCAGCGCAGCCGCGCGTGCAGATTACGCGCACGCCGCGGCGGCGGTCCTGGTGGCGGATGACCAGGCCGGGAAGGTCTACGAACTCGGTGGGGACCACGCGTTCACCATGGACCAGTTGGCCTCTGAAATTTCCTCCGCTGCCGGGCGAGAGGTGACCTACAACGATCTTCCTGCCCACGAATACCAGCAGATCCTGGTGGGCGTAGGCGTGCCGGACGCCTTCGCCGAAATCCTTGCCGACTCTGATCTGGGAATTGCCCGTGGCGATCTTCTGGTCACCAGCGGTGATCTCCAGAAGCTGATCGGCCGCCCCTCGACTCCGCTGTCCGAGGCCGTACGTTCCGCCGCTGCCTCCCTCTAGAACAACCCGCCGATTGGTGGTTGGTTCCAATGTTCGGCGAGAACATTGGAACCAACTGTCTCTTGGGTTTTCCACATAGGCAACTTTGGGTCTGATGTCCGGCGAAGGTGGCTGGAAGAGTGGCTTCATGGACGGAATTCGGCGATCGCAGCGGGCAACAGTGGCTTCGCCCCCGTTAGTTTCTGCCGGTGTCGTGGCTCCTGCACCTTCCGTGGCGGTTGCGTCCGGAGTGGCAGTCAGCGGAGGGAGCATCCGGGAGCTCGTCTTTGAGCTGGGGTCACTTCCGATCACCGCCGATAGCTCGGCGCTGATCGATGAGTTACGCGATCTTGAAGACCTGAAGTCTGCCATTTCAGCCCGGCAAGCCCGGATTGCAGTGGCGTTTGATCTGGCGCAGCGGGCCGAGCAGGCCCAGGCCGGGGTTCCTGCGGCAGAGCGTGGCATGGGCGTTGCTGCGCAAGTGGCGTTGGCGCGGCGGGAATCACCCAATAAGGGATCCAGGCTCTTTGGCTTCGCCAAAGCGCTAGTTACGGAAATGCCGCGAACCATGGCAGCACTGGAGTCGGGTCAGTTGAACGAGTGGCGGGCCACGCTGCTCGTGAAGGAAACAGCTTGCCTGTCCGTTGAGGACCGGGCATCGGTGGATGAGGAACTCGCCCCGGACGCCGGGACCTTCGACGGCACGGGCGACAAAGCCATCATCGCCGCTGCAAAAGCCGCCGCATATCGTCGTGACCCGCGGTCTGTGTCGCAGCGAGCCAGCCGTGCGGCTGCGGAACGTACGGTCAGCCTCCGTCCTGCGCCGGACACCATGACGTACCTCACCGCACTACTCCCGGTCGCCCAAGGCGTGGCCGTCTATGCAGCGCTGACTCGGACAGCTGATTCCGTCCGTTCCAGCGGGGACGCGCGGACCCGTGGCCAAGTCATGGCTGACACCCTGACTGAACGCGTAACGGGCACGTCGGGTGGCATTGCGGGCATCAACCTCAACCTCGTCATGACCGATCGCACACTCTTTCAAGGGGACCCCGAGCCTGCTCGGCTCGAAGGCTACGGAATCGTACCCGCTGAATGGGCAAGGGCACTTCTGGTTGATGAACAATCAGGGTATGAGGATCAGCTTCATGGGAACCTGGAGCCCACGGACCGCAGCGAATTTAGAGTGCTGCTCCGCCGCCTCTACACAGCTCCCCGCAGCGGCGAGCTCCTGACGATGGACTCAAAAGCACGGTTCTTCCCCCAAAAATTGAGACGCTTCATCCACATTCGGGACAATACATGCCGTACTCCGTACTGCGATGCGCCTATCCGGCACATCGACCACATCATTCCCTGGCATTCTGCAGGCAGCACCCACCTCAACAACGGGGCCGGGCTTTGCGAAGCCTGCAACCACACCAAGGAGACTCCGGGCTGGACCGCAAAGAGCATGCCCAGTGATGTGCACACGATCCGCGTCAGCACTCCCACCGGGCACAGCTACAAATCCAAAGCGCCACCGCTGCCGGGAAGCAAGTCCACACGCCTGAGAAACTAGACGAAGCCGGCAAACTACTGCGCAGCCAGCAAACTTCTGCGCAGCCAGCAAACTTCTGCGCAGCCAGCAAACTAGGTTGCCTTCACCATTGGCATTTGCGCCGTCTCGTCCACCAGCTCGGCCCGGCGGAGCCCGCCACCGCGGACCCACATCTTGTAGGCCACGAACAGCAACACCAGCCAGGTGCCACCAACGTACAAAGCAACACGCGTGTCCTCGAAGACGCCCAGGATCACGATCACCATGGCCATGAACGCCATGGTGAGAATGGAAGCGACAGGCCACAGAGGCGAACCGAATTCCGACGCCGGCAAGCCCTTGCGCTTGATCTCCCGTTTCATGGCAACGTGCGAAGCCAGGATCATCACCCAAACCCACACGGTGGCAAAGGTAGCGATCGAGGCAATGAGCACGAACACGTCCTCCGGAATCACGGCGTTCAACACGACGCCCACCAGCAGGATGCCGCCCATCATCAACACGGTCATCCAGGGGACACCATGCCGGGAAATCTTGCTGAAACTCTTGGGTGCGTGACCCTGCTGGGCAAGTCCGAAGAGGATACGTCCGGCACCGAAGATGTCGCTGTTGATCGCCGAGAGCGCTGCGGTAATGACCACGCCGTTGAGGATATGCGGTGCGGCCGGGATCCCCAAGCCATCAAAGATCTGCACGAATGGACTACCGCTGCTGCCGATTTCGTTCCACGGGAAGATGCTCATCAGCACGCCCAACGTCAGTACGTAGAACAACAAAACGCGGACGGGCACTGTATTAACTGCTTGCGGGATGACCTTCTTGGGGTTCGTGGCCTCGCCAGCCGTGATACCGATCGTCTCGATCCCGCCAAAGGCAAACATCACTACGGCGAATGCGGCCAGGAGCCCTTCAAAACCGTTCGGGAACAACCCGCCGTGATTCACGAGGTTCCCGAGTCCCGGTGCCACGCCGCCGCCGTCGCCCGTTTGGAAGCCGAACACGACGATCGCTGCACCGCCGACGATCATGGCGATAATCGCCACCACCTTGATCAGCGAGAACCAGAACTCGAGCTCGCCAAACACCTTCACGCTGAGCAGGTTCATGGCGCCCAGGAACAGGATGATTGCGAGTACCCAAATCCATCTGTCCACCTGTGGGAACCAGAAACCCATATAGATACTGAAGGCCGTGACGTCGGCGATGGCCACAATGGCCATCTCGAACACGTAAGTCCACCCGGTCACAAAACCTGCGAACGGTCCCAGGTACTTGGACGCGTATTGGCCGAAGGACCCGGACACCGGGTGTCGGACGGCCATCTCGCCCAGTGCTCGCATCACCATGAACACGGCCGCGCCGCCGATGATGTAGGCCAGCAGGACGGCCGGCCCGGCTTTTTGGATGGCGGAGGCGGAACCGTAGAAAAGGCCGGTGCCGATCGCGGATCCGAGCGCCATGAAGCGAATGTGACGGACGTTGAGGCCTCGGCTGAGCGCCGTACCCGCGGCGTGGAGGACAGAGCTCTCCACAGCCAGCTTGGTTTGTTGCATAGTAAAACCTTCTCGTCTTTGGGAGGGGATCGCTATCCAGCAGATCACTTTTGGACGACTTGTGATGGGACTCACGGGCCTTTGGTGTCTTTGATCGCAGACAGTCAGTGGTGTCGACTTTCGGCGTCGACATTCACAGTGGTAAAAGTCATAGTTCCCAGTCGGATATGATGACCGCGGACAGCTCGTCACCGGTCAGGCATCCCTCGCATCCGCGTCGCCCCCATTGAACTCCGTGCTGCCGCCGCATCCGTTACTTGGGGGACCCTTGTTTTCTTCATTCCGCGCTACCCGGCGCCGTGTTTCTGCTGCCCTGATAGCCGTTGTAGCTGGGGCTTCTCTGCTCTTCGCTGCGCCAGCCCAGGCCTATGACATTCCCGAATTCGAGGTGCCCCACGCCGCGCAGGCCCCCGTTCCGTTCGTGGAGCGGGCTACTGATACTGCCGGCGTTGTTGAGCTGTGGAAGACAGGTGGCCCCGCAACCCGTGCCGCTGCTGCGACCGCGCTGGTGGGTGGCGCAGATGCGCTTCAAGCATTCCTCGACGCCGGACAGGACGTCACTCTCGCCGCGGACCGCAAGCAGTTGGTCGCCGAGCTGACGACGCGGGGGAGTGCGCATGTTCGCTCATCTGCGCAAAAGATCCTGGCATTAAGCGACCCGGCGGCCATCGATGCTTTTCTCTCGACAGGTTGGGCCGGAGCGTGGCAGCTTGACCTTGATATCACTGCCTACAGGTTTCTAACTCTGAACGGCGCAATCCGAACGCAGGCCTCCGACAGTTTGGACAAAGGCGACCAAGCAATTGAGGAGTTCGTTCTCGGGGGCTGGCTGGAAGCCGCAGAGATAGACGACCGCCAGGCTGCGTTCCAACTCTTTGATTCTCCTTTTGTGGGTGTCCGCGCTGCGGCCAAGGCAGCGGTCATGACGGACGACAGGGAAATCGTTGCTGATTTCCTTCGCTACGGGCAGCTCGTTGCAGCCGACCGGGACGCTGAGTCGACGGCTGTTGCCGCGCTCCTTCAAAAGGTCAGATCAGACATTGCTTCGAACCCCAACGGCACCGCTGCGGTCGCGGACCGTGCGAAGACCGCTGTCGAACAAGCCCGGAGCACCGCCTCTGCGGCAAGGGCGGCAGACTCATCGCGGCTCGCGACAGACAGGGACCTCCTCTCATCGCAGGCCACACCGAGACGGATCGCGGACGAAACTCAAATGGCATCGCAGGAGCCGGCGAAGGCCGCCTTTGCAAAGGCGGCCCGTGAAATTCCGGAGCTCCTTACCAAGCTGGATGCCCCCGGAACCGACCTTGACGCGCTGATCAGCGAAGCCCGTCAGGCCACCTTGGATCTTGCCTTGGTGGGGACACCCAAAGTTCGGGAAGCCGCGGAAACGGCGCTGTCGGGTGGAGATACTTCCGTAAAAGCTTTCATCATTGAAGGCCACGCAGCAGCTATAGAGCTGGACGCCATTAAGCCGTCGGCATTCACCGCGGATCGACAACGCTCTTTCCAGCTTCTGGCAGTCGGAGGCGAATTTGTGGAGAAGGCCGCCAAGAAAGCGCTCGAATCAGTCAGTCACGCAGACGTCCGCTACTTCCTGGAATACGGTTTTGTTCAAGCCCGGAATCTGGATAATCGCATCCAGACCAGTTATGCGTTGGATTCGACGCCGGAGGTTCGTGCGGCAGCGAGCGTTGCTCTTGACGGCAGCCGCGCAGATCTCGAGGCCTTCATGACCACAGGCCAGGCCGCGGCTGCGAATCGAGACGCGGCAACCACTGCCCACGTTGCCTCCATCGACGCCATGATCGCCGAGCTTGCCGGTTTGGCAGACACTGCAACCGTCGACGCCGGTAAGGCGGCTGACGCTGCCAAAGCCGCGGAAGCGGAAGCGGCTCGTCAAGCTGAAGCTGCCCGTCAGGCGGAAGCTGCCGCGGCCGCTGCTGGTGGACAGGCCGGGCAGGCTGCAGCCGGCCAGGTCGACGTTTCGCAACACTCCGGAACCGGAGTAGCCCCGATCGTCGTTCCTTGGCCGCGCGACTATGCTCCCGCCGTCGGGCTCGCCGAAACCGGTACGCCAGCCGAAGCGGCGGCAACACCTGCGGCAACTCCGTCGGCCATGCCCAGCATTTCAGTGCCGCCGGCCGCGTCGGCTGACAATGATGCCGCCTCGGTTGATTCGCAATCGCAGGAGGCAGCCACCCCGTTGGCCGCTTCGTCTGCCGGAATGAGCGGCTGGACCATTGGCCTCATCGTGGCGCTGGTCTTGGCTGCGGCCGGAGCCATCACGTTCCTGCTTCGGCGTAAGGGTGCCGCTTCCGCGTAAGGGCCGCGTTGCCTAGGGGTAGAGGTTCGGGCTCGCTAAGGGAGTCCGGCATCCCAGACACCGATCAATGCATTCGCGCTGGTGATTGACTCTCCGAGGGTGCACGCTTGAGTACGGGATACCGGACAGCGGTACCTGTATACACCGGACTAATCCCGCAAGCAGCCCGAGCAGCGAGGAACCATGACAACCACGCCAACCGCACCAGGCAAAGCCACGTCCAAAGTCCCGGCGGCCGAAAATACGCTGAGGATTTTGAAACTGTTGGCTTCGCGCCGCGGTCCCATGGCGGCGTCGAACATTGCCACCGCGCTCGGCCTGCCGCGATCCAGCGTGTACCACTTGCTCGGCGTCATGGAGGCGAACGGGTTCGTCCTTCACCTGCATGAAGAGCAGCGCTACGGGCTAGGCATCAGCGCCTTCGAACTCAGCTCGGCGTATTCGCGCCAGGAACCCTTGTCCCGGCTGGGCCGGCCGATGCTCGCCGCCCTGGTGGACGTGATCGGCGAGAGCGCGCACTTGGCGGTGCTTCACGGCCGTGACGTGCTCTACATTGTGGAGGAACGCGCCAAGAACCGCCCCAGCCTGGTGACCGACGTCGGGGTCCGCCTGCCCAGCCACCTCACGGCGTCGGGCCGCGCGATCCTTGCCGCCCTGCCAAAGTCGCAGGTTCGTGCGCTGTATCCGAATGCCGCCGCCTTCACTTCGCGACATGAGGTGGAGTTCCCCATCATGAAGTATTCGGCGTTGTCGTCGCACTTGGACCAGGTCCGGCAGCGCGGCTACGCCACGGAAAACGGCGAAATCACGCCGGGATTCTGCTCCATCGCCGCCGCAGTAACGGACCATGTTGGATGGCCGACGGCGGCAGTCGCCGTCACGTTCCTTGAGGACAAAGTGCCTGCTGAGCAATGGCCGGTCCTTGCCGCGCGCATTCGGAAAGCGGCGGACGAACTATCGGTGCGGATCCACGGGCGGCCTGGAGCCTAACCTGGCGCTAGCTTCGCCCCGTGGCTTCCTTCTCCACGAGTTTGCGGAAGGTCTCCAGTTCGCCTTTGAAGCTGCCCTTGTAGGAGCCCATGGCGAAAAGCCGCCCGAAAATGGCCGCGACGAATCCGCGGGTCACGAACTCCTGCCGGATACGGGTGCCGTCGCCCTCGGCCGCAAACCGCACATCAGACTCGCCCTTGAGGATCGCATTGCCGAACCGCGTGCGGATGTGCCAAGGCCGTTCCACTGCGAGGATTTCGGTGGGGCTTTTCATCCTGCCGAACCACACCGTGTAGCGGCTGCCTGCCTCATCCATTGAACCGACGCGGTCAGTCACCCGGGTGACCCCACCGATCCACTCCTTAAACCGGTCCGGGTCTGTCCACATTGCGAAAACCCGCTCAGGCGGTGCCGCGACGAGCGTTGTTACTCGGTAGGTTCCCATGGGTCCAGCATGCGCTCATTGTGGCGTAAATGCGAGAGGTTGGAGATGTCTGTAATCCCGGACGGTGCCACTCCAAAAGCCGTTCCGGCCGTGTGATAAAGGGGCTTTAGTAGAAGCAGAAGATCTTTCCACCACCTACTTCCCACAGACGAAGGAGTCACCATGGCACCCGCCGATTTCACCACTGGTGCCCGTCCGGTCAAGGCCGCCCGGGGTACTGAACTCACTGCCAAGTCGTGGCAGACCGAAGCGCCGTTGCGGATGCTGATGAACAACCTTGATCCTGAGGTCGCTGAGCGTCCGGACGATCTTGTGGTCTATGGCGGAACCGGCCGTGCAGTCCGGTCCTGGGCCGCGTTTGATGCGATCACCCGGACCCTGGAAACCATGGAGAAGGACGAGACCCTCCTGGTGCAGTCGGGCAAGCCGGTGGGTGTGTTCCGCACCCACGAATGGGCTCCCCGTGTGCTGCTGGCCAACTCCAACCTGGTGGGGGATTGGGCAACGTGGCCCGAGTTCCGCCGCCTCGAAGCCGAGGGCCTCATGATGTACGGCCAGATGACCGCCGGGTCGTGGATCTACATCGGGACCCAGGGCATCCTGCAGGGCACGTACGAAACGTTTGCCGCCGTCGGAAATAAGCTCGCTGCGGAAGGGCGCCACCCGGCACCTGCCGCTGAAGACTCAAACGAAGGTCCGTTGGCGGGGACGCTGACCCTGACCGGTGGTTGCGGTGGCATGGGCGGCGCGCAGCCGCTGGCCGTCACGCTGAACGATGGCGCCTGCCTGATTGTCGACGTCGACGAAACCCGCCTGCGTCGCCGCGCCGGCAAGCGCTACCTGGACGAGGTCGAAACGGACCTGGATACCGCGATCGCGAAGGTCCAGGCCGCGAAGGACGAGCGCCGGGGCTGGTCTGTTGGCTACGTCGGTAACGCTGCAGAGGTGTTCCCGGAGCTGCTCCGCCGTCACAAGGCCGGGGAGATCACTTTTGATGTGGTCACCGACCAGACCTCCGCGCATGACCCCCTTTCCTACCTGCCCGAAGGCATCACGGTAGCCGAGTGGCACACCGAAGCCGAAGCTGACCCGGAAGGGTTCACCAAGAAGGCCCAGGCGTCCATGGCCCGCCACGTACAGGCCATGGTGGAGTTCCAGGACGCCGGCGCTGAGGTCTTCGACTACGGCAACTCCATCCGTGACGAGGCCCGCAAGGGCGGTTACGAGCGCGCGTTCGAGTTCCCCGGCTTCGTTCCGGCCTACATCCGTCCGCTGTTCTGCGAGGGCCTCGGCCCGTTCCGCTGGGTTGCCCTGTCCGGTGATCCGGAGGACATTGCAGTGACTGACAAGGCCATCAAGGAACTGTTCCCGGAGAACAAGCACCTGCACAAGTGGCTCGACGCCGCTGCGGACCGGGTGGAGTTCGAAGGCCTGCCGGCACGTATTTGCTGGCTCGGATACGGCGAACGGGCCAAGGCCGGGTTGTTGTTCAACCAGTTGGTGAAAGAGGGCAAGGTCAAGGCTCCCATCGTAATCGGCCGCGACCACCTGGACTCCGGTTCCGTGGCCTCCCCGTACCGGGAAACCGAATCCATGGCTGACGGCTCGGATGCGATTGCTGACTGGCCGCTGCTCAACGCCCTGATCAACACCTCCTCCGGTGCCACCTGGGTATCGATCCACCACGGCGGCGGTGTCGGCATCGGCCGGTCCCTGCACGCCGGACAGGTCTCCGTCGCTGACGGCACGGACCTGGCCGCGGAGAAGCTCGAACGGCTCCTGACCAACGACCCCGGCATGGGCGTCATCCGCCACGTCGACGCCGGTTACGACCGCGCCGTCGAGGTCGCCAACGAACGCGGCGTCCGTATTCCTATGAACGAAGGCAAGTAAGTGACTATCACTACCCATGAACCCCTCACCGTCACCCTCGGCTCCAGCGGCGTAACCCCGGAAGACGTCGTCGCCGTCGCCCGCCACGACGCCAAGGTGACCATCTCCCAGGATGCCCTGGACACCGTGGCCAAGGTCCGTGCCCACATTGATGACCTGGCCACCAGCGATGTCCCCGCCTACGGCATCTCCACAGGCTTTGGCGCCCTGGCAAACCGCCACATTCCCAACGATCTCCGCACCCAGCTGCAGAAGTCGCTGATCCGCAGCCACGCTGCTGGCATGGGCCCGGCTGTTGAACGCGAAGTGGTCCGCGGCATCATGTTCCTCCGCGCCAAGACCCTGGCATCGGGCCGCACGGGTGTTCGTCCGGTGGTCTTGCAGACCATGGTGGACGTGCTCAACGCCGGCATCACCCCGCTGGTCCGCGAGTTCGGTTCGCTGGGCTGCTCCGGCGATCTTGCGCCGCTGTCACACTGCGCCTTGGTCCTCATGGGTGAAGGCGAAGCAACAGGACCCGACGGCGAACTGTACGGAACCGCTGGCAAGCCTCCGGTTGCTGAGCTGCTCGCCCAGCACGGCATCGAGCCGGTCACCCTCGCCGAGAAGGAGGGCCTGGCCCTCGTCAACGGCACTGAAGGCATGCTCGGCATGTTGCTGATGGCCATTGCCGACATCCGCATGTTACTGGCGACGGCGGACGTCACCGCCGCGCTCAGCGTCGAGGCCCTGTTGGGTACAGACCAGGTGTTCCTGCCGGAGCTTCACGCAGCACTGCGGCCGCACCCGGGCCAGGCAGCCAGCGCCGATAACATGCTCCGCGTGCTGTCCAACTCGCCCATCGTCGCATCCCACCGGATCAACGACACCAAGGTGCAGGACGCCTACTCACTGCGTTGCGCACCGCAGGTTGCTGGTGCTGTCCGCGACACCGTGGACCATGCAGCGCTGGTGGCTTCCCGCGAACTCGCCGCAGCGATCGACAACCCTGTGGTCCTCCCGGACGGCCGCGTCACCTCCAACGGCAACTTCCACGGCGCCCCCGTGGCCTACGTCCTGGACTTCCTGGCCATCGCCGTCGCGGATCTCAGCTCCATCGCCGAGCGCCGCACGGACCGCATGCTGGACCCGGCCCGCTCACACGGTCTCCCGGCGTTCCTCGCCGCGGATCCCGGCGTAGATTCCGGACTGATGATTGCCCAGTACACGCAGGCCGGCCTCGTCTCGGACAACAAGCGGCTGGCCGTTCCGGCATCCGTGGACTCCATCCCGAGCTCCGCCATGCAGGAAGACCACGTATCCATGGGCTGGCACGCTGCCCGGAAGCTGCGCAAGGCCGTGGAGAACCTCCGCCGGGTGCTCGCCGTCGAGCTTGTCACCAGCGCCCGCGCCATTGACATGCGCACGCAAATGTCCGACGGCGAGCTCACCCCGGGTCCCGCCGGCACGGCCGTGCTTGAGGTGCTTCGCGAAGTGGTTCAGGGCCCGGGAACGGACAGGTTCCTGTCGCCGGAACTGGAAGCGGCTGACCGTTTGGTTGGCTCCGGTGCGGTCCGTGCGGCCGCCGAATCCGCCGTCGGGATTTTGGCCTGACGTCGAATAAAACGCTCATTTGATGGGCATATTTGTCACGTCCCGGTCTTTGTTCGCAACGCAATCACCGGGGCGTGGCAAATGTAGTAGAACTTATGGTGTACGTCACGTCCACGCCAACGATGTCGTGGGCTTGACGGTCAACTGTTCAATAACTCAATACACAACAGAGAACATCCACAAAGGGGTAGAAGTTCAATGAAGGCACGCGGAGCAGTCCTGTCCAGGCGAAGCGCTCACACGGCTACGGTTACCGACTGGAAGACGCTGAAAGTTGGCGAGCGGGTGGAAGTGGTCAAATACGCCCACGTGATTGCCGCCGGTCTGATCGAGGAAGTATCCAGCAGCGGCAACGTGGTGTGGCTCGAGCACTCCGGGCCGGGCGTTACCGAAGAGGGCAAGGAACTGTTCATGAAGTCCGACGGCGTCACTCTCCGCCGGGCGTAGGCGGCAGTTCCGCCCGAGGTACTTGTTTAACAGAAACCGGGGCTCGTTCCCTTCCGCGGGTAGTAGAAGCGGAAAGGAACGGGCCCCGGTTTTTGGCGTCGCTGCCCCGGAAATACGTTGGGGGTATCAGGCAGCGAGGACTTCGCGGGTCTGACCGAAGGGAACGGATTCGTCCAGAGCCACGGTGTAGGTGCCGGGCTCGTGCCGGGTCACCAGAATTCCACAGTTAGCATCCGCTGCTGCGCTTTCGATCAGGGCATCCACGGCGCGGTCGAGTCCGTCGCGGATCTCGTCTGCCTTCGAAAAGGACAGGCGAATTTCGCGTTCTGCAGTCATTGCAGGGGTCATTGGGGGCCTCCTATTACGTGCCGCATGCGAGGGCGACCCGTCAATCATAGTTGCCGGACCTGAAAATTTGTAAGATGACCGGCAGGCGAGTGACGTGGGTCTCCGCCTGGAGCCCGCCTTGGTGACGTCTCGCGAAGGGGGGCGCCCTCTTGAACCCATGGACGTGGTGGCGGGATTCGAACCCGCGTACGCTGCTTTGCAGGCAGCTCCCTGGCCTCTTGGGTACACCACGTGCAAACGACACTAGGTGCCTGAACGCGGGCCGGGCAAAGTTGGTGTCCCCGCCTTTCGCAGGGCTACGAACCGTTGCTAAAGGTTGCTGCCCGTGAAGCCGTAAGCATCGTAAAAGGCTCATTACGAAGCAAAATCGCATGCTCGTTGGGAGTCTCCCCGGGTAAGTGGAAAACCGAGATCGGCGCGTCCGCCTGGTCCACCCTCCCGATGGTTGTTTAAAGGCTTTGGGTTGCCCGCCCGAGCGGCCTATCACGTTTCGGTGCCGCCAGCTTCGAAACTCCCGCAGCAAGGAGCAGCGTCAGGATGGCAGCAGCCATGTGCGTGTAGAGAAGGAGATGAACGTTGCCCCCGCTGGCGGCTGCCCCGGCGGGCACGTCCGCCAGGTCCTGGCCGCCGTGCAGGTGATCCAGTAAGCCGTTGCCGGGGAAGTAGCCACCGAACGCTGCAAAGCCGAAATGAAGGAGTTGCTGCGCCACCCCGGACGCCAGCAGCAACAGCAGAGGCCCGTGGATCCAACGGGCAATAACCTGGGCAGCCAAAGCACCGATGGCGGCGAAGGCCACGAGGACGGGGATGGCCGGAGCGCTGCCGCCAGCCACCATGTGCGCTGCAAGTCCCAGGGCCACAGCCACCGGCCCGGCTACCCAAGCCCACTTGTCCTGCACAGGAGTTGCGCTCATTGCCGTCCTTCCCTCCCCACAGGCTAAGTGGAAGAGGAAGGCTGGAAAAGGGGCGGGGAAAATCTAGGCAAGCAAGGTGTTGACCAAGCGGGCCGCAACCTTCGCGGTCCTGGAGTCAATGTCGAACTCCGGATTCAACTCTGCGACGTCCACGTGGAGCAGCTTTCCGCTCGCAGCAACCTGCCGGCAGATGGCGCCGATCACCGGCAGCGGCACGCCATAAGCAGCGGGCGCACTCACTCCGGGCGCCACCGACGCCGGCATTACGTCCAAATCGATGGTCAGGTACAGCACATCCACGCCGGCCAGGAAATCAGCAACGAACACTTCCACGGCTTCCGGCGTGCAGAGCTCATCAAGGAGGTACTTCACGCCCAGCCGGTTGGCGGTGTCGAAGAGCGTTCGTGTGTTGTTCGGCTCTGAAATTCCGACGACGGCGTACTGCAGTTCGCGCCCAGCGGCAGCTTCCGCGTTGGCCATCTGCAGGAACGGCGTTCCCGAGCTCGGCGTCGGCTCGTCGCGCAGGTCAAAATGGGCGTCCAGGTTCAGTACACCCAGCCGTTTGCCGCGTACCGCTTCGGAGCCGGCTACACCAAGGTAGCTGGCGAAGGCAGTCTCGTGGCCGCCGCCCAGCACCACGGTGAGGTTACCGGCGTCGAGCAGTCCCGAAATGGCGCGCCCGGCGCGCTCTTGGCCAGCCTCAAGTGAGTCGTCCTCCACCACCACGTCACCGGCGTCGAACACGTCGCGGTCAAGGTGGAAAGCCAGCGGACCCAGAGCCGCACGGATGGCGGCTGGTGCGGCGGCGGCGCCCACACGGCCCTTGTTGCGGAGGACGCCGGCGTCGCTGCAGAAACCAAGCACGACGGCGGGGCGCGAGGCTGCTGCGGTGCCGGACACGGTGTGGGGTGCTACAGCTTGCCACCAGCGGCGGTGCTCGGCGCCGTCCCCATCAAAGCGGCCGGTCCACGGTGTGGGATTGACGTCGACGGTGGGGGCGCTTGTTTCCATGCTTCCAGCACACCCGACGCGGGGCCCAAAAACCAGTGGCCCAGCGCCGGGAGTGTCTGAAATCCCGGACTGGGCTACTTTACGCCCAGCAGCTCTTCCACGGTTCCGATGCCGAAGAACAGCAGGAAGGCAGCAGCCACAGCCCACATCAGCGGGTGGACTTCGCGGGCGCGGCCCTGGAAGGTGCGGATCAGGACGTAGGAGATGAAGCCCGCGCCGAGGCCGTTGGCAATCGAGTAGGTGAACGGCATGAGCGCGATGGTCAGGAACGCGGGAATTCCGACGCCCCAGTCCTGCCAGTCGATCTTGCCCACCTGGGAGACCATCATGAAGCCCACCACTACCAGGGCGGGGGCCACGGCCTCGAACGGCACCAGGTTGATCAGGGGAGTGAAGAACATGGCAACCAGGAAGAGTGCGCCGGTGACGATCGAGGCGAGCCCGGTTCGTGCACCTTCGCCGATCCCGGCACCGGACTCCACAAAGATCTGGTTGGACGAAACAGAGGCCCCACCGCCCACGATCGCTCCGAGCGCGTCCACTTGGAGGACCCGGTCCACGTTGGGGATGTTCCCGTCCTTATCCACTGTCCCGGCCTCGTTGGCCAGGCCAACCATGGTGCCCATGGCGTCGAAGAAGATGCTGAGGAGGATCACGAATGCCAGCAAAGCTGCACCGATGAAACCGAGGTGCTCAAAGGCGCCGAACGGGTTGGCCTTGCCGATCAGGGACAGGTCCGGTGCGCCCCATTCACTGAGCTTGGGGGCCACCAGGGACCAGCCGCGGGGGTTGACGTTGGTGCCGTCAAAGCTTGGGCCAATGTGGAGAGTGAACTCGAGGATGGCAGCCAGCGCGGTGGAAACCACGATGCCGATCAGGATGGCTCCGCGGACCTTCCGGACCACCAGCGCGATGGTGAGGATCAGGCCCACTGCGAATACCAGGGTGGGCCAGCCAAGGAGCTTGCCGTCCACGCCCAGACCGAGTGGAACGGTGGTTCCGGCGGCGTCGGGGATGCGCCGGACGAAACCGGCGTTAACCAGGCCGATGAGGGCGATGAAGAGGCCAATGCCCACAACGATTGCCGTCTTGAGGGCTTCAGGCACCGCCTTGAACACGGCAGTCCGGAATCCGGTCAGCACCAGGATGAGCATGGTGATGCCCGAAAGTACCACGAGTCCCATCATGTCCGGCCATGTCAGCCCGGGGTGCGATGCCACCGTGACTGCGACGAACGCGTTGACGCCCAAGCCTGTGGCCACGGCGAACGGGTGCTTGGCCCAGGCTCCCATGAGGATGGTCAGGATGCCGGCAACGAACGCCGTGGTGGCTGCCACGGCGGTGAAACCCAGCGACGCGCCACTCGAATCGGGTCCGGAGAGGATCAGTGGATTGAGCACCACGATGTAGCTCATGGCGAAGAAGGTCGCGAAGCCGCCACGGATTTCCCGCGAATATGTGGATCCACGTTCGGAGATCTTGAAGTAGCGGTCGACTGCAGAACCTTGTTTAAGCATGAAGGTCTCCGGGGATCGAGGGGGAGTTTGCTCTCAAATCCTATGTTGTCCGGTGCGGGCCCTCCCAACGATTCGCCTAGTCTGTAAGGAAGCCAACACTAGGAGAAACCGCCCCATGCGTACCATCCGCCCGCTTCTGGCCGCCGTCGTCGCTGCTCTTGCTTTTGCTTCCGCCCTGCTGTTTGCAGCGGCACCGGCGTCCGCGCACGACGTCGCCGAGTCCACAGCGCCAGCCAACGGTGCCCGCGTTGCGGAAGTCCCGGCGTCGGTCTCCATTACGTTCAACAACCGCCCGCTCGCGATCGGATCGGGCGTAACGGTGACGGCTGGCGGCGAGAACTGGGCGGACGGTCCGGTCGAAATCATCGACAACCAGGCCGTTCAGAAGCTCCGCGAGGGCGCCCCTGCCGGCGAGTTCACAGTGGTGTGGCGCGTGGTCAGCTCCGACTCGCACCCGATTGAGGGCACCTTCACGTTCACAGCCGCCGCAGGAGGCTCGACGTCGGCGAGTGGTACGGCGGGTGCCTCACCAGCGGCTTCGGCTTCCTCAGCTGCGGTACCAACAGTGGGCACCGCCGCACCAGGGACTGCCGGTAACAATGAGCCAGCCGCCGACGCCTCCCAACCTTTCCCTTGGAGCATTGTGGGGCTGGCTGTTGTGGCGGTGGGTCTCGTTATTTATCTCGCCGTTACCGCACGGAAGAAATTGGCGGCGTCCAACGACTCAGAGGGCGATACTCCCGCGGAATAGCGCGGTTTTCTACGTAGCTGCGAATATCTCGAATCGGTTACCGCGACACGCCAGAAGCCCACTTCCCGTTACTTAAATGTGACTTCGGGGGAATCATCGCGTACCGTAGTTCCTGTGCCTGTTCCACGTAGCGGGCACTTCCGGCCTGATTGCCTAGCTCTGCCGCAGTCCGGAATCCGTTCGCAGACAAACCTACGGCAGAGACGGGGAACCCAATTTAGGTCGCTTTCGAGCGTGCCTTGGGGTGAAGTCACGATGCTTTCGCTGAACAGCGGGAGATAGTGGCCGGGTGACTCCCATCCGAATCCGACAGCTAACCTCGCAGGCATCGGGAGAGGCTCTTTCATGTCTTCACGCATTCTTCGCGGCCGTCGTAAGGCGGACAGCGTACGTCCTAATCCGTTCATCTCCATCTCGAAGGCAGTTGCCAGCAACGCTTCAGGCGCTGGTCGTCAGGCAGCTGTTATCGCAGCAGCCTCGGGCCTCGTTTTGACCGGTTCCATTGCTGCTCACGCAGCTGAGACCCCGGTTCAGCGCGATTCCAGCCCCGCAACGGTTGCCGAGACCGTTTCCGAGGCACCCACCAAGGTTGTTACCGCCCTGTCGACGGCTACCGTCAATTTCGAGCGTCCCGCAGTTGCTTCCGTAGCAGCTCCGGTCATCGAAAAGCCGGCCCCCGTTGTTGAGGCCCCTGTAGCCAAGAAGGCAGCTGTCACCACGGCTGCTGCTGCAGCTCCCGTTGCCGCTCAGGCCGCGGTTGCTGCTCCTGTTGCTGCCGCACCCGCACCGGTTGCCGCTGCTCCTGCAGCTGCCCCCGCCGCCGGCGGCGTCAACGCAGCCATGGTTGCTTCGGCTTACGCACAGATCGGTATCTTCCAGGACTGCACCGCCATGGTCGAAAAGGCCCTTGGCTCCGCAGGCATCCCGGTAGGCGACCTCGGTCCCATGCAGTTCATGAACTACGGCAAGGTCGTCAGCGATCCCCAGCCCGGTGACATGATCGTCCAGTCCGGCCACGTTGCTATCTACATCGGCAACGGCCAGGCCATCAGCGGTGGCATCAACGGCAACCAGACGGGCATCCACCCGATCAGCTGGTTGACCGCAACGGGTCCCCTGACCTACGTACGCGCTGGCGCATAAAGCCTCACGCTTCAGTTCAAAGGCCGGTGCCTTCGAAGACTTATGTCTCCGGAGGCACCGGCCTTTGGCGTTAAGTTCTGTTCGTAAAAGTTCAGTGCGGGACGTACGACGGCGGACTTGGCTGGCTTGCGGGGGTGGTAGCGCGTTTGCTTGCGGGACTTCCTAGGCGATGGCGACGCCGGGACCCTCCGGCAGGGCAACCTTGGAGGAGATGGCCTGACCCACTGCTTTGGCTTGCCGCAGCACTTCCTTGGGGGACGGAGTGATGAGGTCTCCGACGCCCACCAGGTGCATTCCCACGGCCCGCATGGCCGCGGCAAGATTCTGTCCGACTGCAATGCCAAGTTCGGCCAGCATGCGCCGTAGCTGGCTTTGGGCGCAGCGTGTCACTACTACGTGGTCTGCCAGAAGAACGCCTTGGGCTGTGTGGATTGCCCACTGGCGAGGATGGGATTCGTGGGGGCCGGATGCGTGGAGCCCGGTCCTCAGGCCTGTGGTTGTCATGCTGGCGGCCACACCGTATCCGATATGCCGTGAGGGATCTGAGCCCAGGAAATCCAAGCGGACAGCGCGAGTGGTGTTACGAACGTCCAGGTGATGACTGGCAGCGTAGTTCCTCAGGTGGCGAAGGATTTCGTTGCGTTCCTGCATTGCTGTCGGATCTGCGGCGTCGGTGCGTTGGAGCATGCCTGTATGGACGGACGGTCCAGTAGTGGATAACGCGCCGAACCCGTCTACCACGATCGAACCCACGCCGTAGCGGCTGAGTTCGCTGGCAACTGCCAAGCCGGACAGGCCGGCTCCGATGATCACGGTGGTGGTGCGTTCCGTGCCGGAATCAGGCGTGAGTGACACTGCTTGGTTCCTCCTTGACGTGTGTGCCTTCGGCATCGCGTGGGATCGCGTCCGAGTTCCCCAAGCGGCCGCAAGTAAATGACCGGGGCGTGTGGTGTGAGACACGTTTTCCGGCCATTCGGTGACTCGAACACTACCGAACTTTTTCGGCCATGGATAGCCTCTCCGCCTGCGCGTTTTGTCTCTTCGCCGCGAGCACCCCAGGGGCCGCCGGGAACCGAGCCCTGACCGTTATGCACATAGCCAAATGTCGTCTTGATTCGCCACTGCTGACCGAGAATAGTGAGCATTGGGAGGAGGAATTTCCGGGTTTCTCCTGCCCCGGCCGTTGGCAATAAAACAGTCTGGAAGTTCTAGGCCGGGATCCTCTGGCAGAATAGCCGGAACATCAAGCAGTAGGTGGAGAGGCAGGCCCCCATGGACCAGCACGGAAGACACAGTGAAGAGTCACCGGACGGCCAGGACCAGGTTGTGGAACCTGGTGGCATCGTCGTCGGGGTGGATGGTTCAGAGCACGGTCAGTGCGCCTTGGTTTGGGCCGCACGGGAGGCGGAGCGCCGCCAGCTTCCGCTGCATATTGTCACGGCATACTCCGTGCCAATTTTCGCGGCCTCCGGCTTGGACGGTGGCTACGCAACAGTTGACGATTCCGTCATCCGCGAAGGCGCTGATGCGATCGTTCGTCAAGCCTTGGACAAAGTCTCCGGATATGCCATTGACGTCGATGCTTCCGTGGAAAACGGTGATGCCGCTGGTGTCTTGTTGGACCTTTCCGAGGAGGCCGCGCTGCTGGTGTTCGGCAGCAGGGGTCGCGGTGGGTTCGTCGGGCGCCTCCTGGGTTCGGTGAGTAGTGCCCTGCCCGCGCACGCCAAATGCCCCACGGTGACGGTCCCGCTCTATTGCGCTGACCGCCTCGGTGAGAACACCGAGGACAAACACATCAAGGCCGAGCACGCCAAAACGGGCCCGCGCACTGTGGAAAACGTGGTTGCAGTAGGCGTTGACGGCTCCGAACAAGCACGCGTTGCTGTGCTCGAGGCTGCCGAGCAAGCGCAGCGTATGGGAGCCACACTGCGCGTCATCTGCGCTGTTCCGCAGTACAGCGGTTCCCTGGCGTGGGTTCCGGCTCCGTTGGACCGCGATGCCCTATTCGCCGATATCAGGGTCCAGCTTGACGCCGGTGTTGCCTGGCTCAGAAGCCACTTCCCTTCGTTGGCTATTGAGACGGACCTCCGGGATGGCTCGCCCGTTGATGTTCTTGTGGAAACCAGCCGCAGCGTCGAGCTGGTTGTTTTGGGAACCCGTGGCCGAGGCGGATTCGCGGGAATGCTGCTGGGGTCAACATCAGACGGAGTCCTGCACCACGCCAAAGGGCCAGTGCTGGTTGTTCCGGACAGGGAAGATCCCCGGCTGGCGGACCGTCACAAGTTTGGACCCATGCTCGGCGCTGCCTGAGTCGGCGCCTGGCACATCCATGGACAGTATGGAGCCCGAAGATCCGGATCAGGATCGCGGCGCCAGCCTCGGCGCCTCGGGTTCGGTGTTCGTCCGGAACATCTCAAAAATCCGTGGAGACATGGTTCCGGAGGTCGGTGGCAAGGCAGCCAATCTTGGCGAGTTAGCTAATGCAGGGCTGCCCGTGCCACCCGGTTTTTGCCTCACAACTGCTGCGTACCAGCGGGCGCTCTCGGGAGCTGCTCTGGAGCCTGTCCTTGCGGCTTTGTCGGAGGCTGATGCGGCGGGGTTGGACCGGCTGAGTGAGATCGCCACCCGTGCCCGGTCTTTGGTTCTCGACTCCGGGGTGCCGGCCGGGATCGCCGAATCGGTGAGATTGGCGTACGGGGAATTGGGCGATAACGTCGCAGTGGCTGTCAGGTCTTCGGCCACCGCCGAGGACCTGCCGTTCGCGAGCTTCGCCGGACAACAGGACACTTTCCTGAACGTAGTCGGCGTGAACGCGGTCCTGGACGCCGTAAGCCGCTGCTGGGCCTCGCTCTGGACAGATCGTGCCGTGGCCTACCGGACCACCAACGGGATTGACCACGCCACGGTGGCCTTGGCCGTGGTGGTGCAGGAGATGGTGGATTCCACTACGGCTGGCGTCATGTTTACCGCCAACCCCGTGACGGGGAATCGCAATGAAACCGTCATTGATGCCAGCCCCGGCTTGGGGGAATCGGTAGTCTCCGGTGCCGTCAACCCGGATCACTATGTGGTGGACACCCTGCAGGGCGGCATTGTAAGCAGGACCTTGGGGGACAGACAGCTGGAGATCCGCGCCGTTCCAGGCGGCGGTACGGAGCGACTCGAGCGGCGCCGTTCTGCCGATTCAGACGTGGAGCCTTGCCTGAGTGATCGTCAGGTGCTTGCCCTTGTCGAGCTGGGCCGTGAGGTTCAGGAGCACTATCGCGCCCCGCAGGATACCGAGTGGGCCATCGATCCCGCGGGAAAGATGTGGCTCACCCAGGCCAGGCCCATCACCACCCTGTACCCGCAAACTACGCGAAAGCCTCCTGCGCCGGGCGAGCACGCGTTCCTGAACTTCAGCCTGGCACAAGGCCTCACCAGGCCAATGACGCCCATGGGGTTGGCCGGTATCCGCCTCATCGCCTCATGTGTAGCCAGGACTGCTGCCTTCGATGTACCTGATCCCAGGTCCGGCCCTCCTCAGTATTATGAGGCCGGTCAGCGCATCTTCTTCGACCTCACGCCGGTGCTGCGGAGCCGGGTCGGGAGGGTCATCGTTCCGCGGGTCTTCGATGTCATGGAGGCCCGCTCTGCCGCACTCATGCGGGGTCTCTTCGAGGATCCACGCTTCACGGTGACCATCAAGACACCCCTGAAGCTGATTCGCCATGTGGGGCCGGTTGCGGCCAAATACCGCGTTCCCGAGTCAGTGATCCGGGGACTGTTCCGGCCGGCTGCGGCGATGGAGAGGGTGGAGGAACTCACCGCGGAACTGCATAAGACGTTGGTTGTGCCGGGGAAAGCAACGTCCCATCAGCGGCTTGCCCACGTGCAGAGAATCCTGGGAGAGGAAGTCTTCGCAACAGTGCCGCAGGTGCTGCCCCTTCCTGCGCTCGGCTTCGCGATGCTGGCGCTGGTGCGGCGCCTTCTTGGCGAGCAGGCCCCCTACAGCGAGCTGCAAACAGTGCTCCGCGGCCTACCCAACAACGTCACCACGGAAATGGACCTGGCGTTATGGCAGCTCGCCTCGGAGATCCGGGAGGATCCCGACGCCGTTGCCTCCATGGTTGGCCCAACGGCAGCAGAGCTGGTGGAACAGTACCGGGCGGCCAAGCTTCCCCCGATTGCACAATCCGGTGTGGCAAAGTTCCTGGGCATGTACGGGCACAGAGCCGTTGCCGAGATCGACCTCGGGATGCCCCGCTGGTCCGATGACCCGACCCACATCCTGGGCGTGGTGGCCAACTATCTGAGGCTCGCGGAGGGTGCGGAGGCCCCGGATCAACAGTTCAGCCGGGCAGCCCGTGACGCCGATGAGCAAGTGGCCCGCTTCGTGGCCCGCGCCAGGGCGAAGAGTCCGCTGCACAAAGCGGTAGTCAAGATTGCTTTGGACCGAACCCGGCGCTTCGCCGGGTTGCGGGAGTTACCCAAGTACAACCTCGTCCTGGGGTTGGGGGCGGCGAGGGAGCAGCTGCTTCTGATCGGGAACGAGCTTGCGGCAGCACAACGGATTGACAGAGCCGAGGATGTCTTCTTCTTGGACCTCGACGACGTCGAGGCCGCCCTGGCAGGGGATGACCGCCGCGACGTGGTTGCCGAACGCCGTGCGGCTTACCAGCAGGAACTCCGCCGCAGGCACATTCCCAGAGTGCTGTTGTCTGATGGGACCGAACCCGAGGCTACGGCAGTCGGGAGCGGTGGCAAGCAGCGCCGGGGCACCGTG
This sequence comes from Arthrobacter sp. DualSoilB13, assembly GCF_055389195.1. Lineage (NCBI taxonomy): Bacteria > Bacillati > Actinomycetota > Actinomycetes > Micrococcales > Micrococcaceae > Arthrobacter > Arthrobacter sp. DualSoilB13. The sequence continues at coordinate 396,259 of NZ_AP035865.1, forward strand.
CAGCCAGGAACCCTGTCCGGCAGTCCGGCGTCGGCAGGTCTGGTGTCTGCACCTGCGCGGGTCATCATGGACCCGGTGGGTGCGCACCTGGAACCCGGGGAAATTCTGGTGGCACCGTCAACGGACCCTGGCTGGACGCCCCTGTTCCTCACCGCAGGAGGGCTGGTGATGGAGATGGGCGGACCCAATTCCCACGGAGCGGTGGTGGCCCGCGAGTACGGCATACCTGCGGTGGTGGGCGTCCCCGATGCAACCTCGCGCGTCAGCACGGGACAGCACATCACCGTGGACGGAGCCGCGGGGACCGTTAGTACGGAAACCCCGTAGCGCTGAGGAGACTCAGGCGTGCTGGTGCGATTCGTGTTCGGAGTGGCTCACTGGCTCCAACTGGAAAGTGCAGTGCTCGGTGTCGAAGTGCCGGCCAAGGCACGAGCCCAGCTGGTCCAGGATGTTGTCCGCCCCCGTCGCGTTCAGGACCGCATCCTCCACCACCACGTGGGCTGAGAATACGGGAACGCCGGATGTGATGGTCCAGATGTGGATGTCATGGGCATCAACCACACCGTCCACGGCAACTATGTGTTCCCTGATCATGTTTACATCAACGCCCTTGGGAGTGGCTTCCAAAAGCACATCCACCACGTCACGGAGCAGATGCCAGGCACGCGGAATGATCATCAGGGCAATCAGTACCGATGCCAACGGATCAGCAGCACTGAATCCCGTGGTCATGATCACCACGGCCGCCACGATGACCGCGATGGAGCCAAGAAGGTCACCCAGGACTTCAAGGTAGGCGCCGCGGACATTGAGGCTTTCCTTCTGCGCCCCTTGGAGGATCAGCAAGGAAACGAGGTTGGCCACAGCACCCAAAATGGCAGCCCACAGCATGACGTCCGTTTGGATTTCCGTGGGTTCGCCGAAGCGGCGGATGGCCTCGATCATGATCACCACAGCAATCACAATCAGGATCAGGGCATTGGCCAGCGCGGCCAGAACCTCAGCCCTTTGGTAGCCGTATGTTCGCTGGTCGCTCGCTGGGCGGGTAGCAATCCACGCCGCCATCAGGGCAATGAACACTCCAGCGGCGTCAGAAAGCATGTGTCCCGCATCAGCCAGCAGCGCCAAGGATCCGGACACGACGGCGCCAACCACCTGGATGCCCACCACCCCTAAGGTGATGGCCAGGACGGCGATAAGCCGCTTCCGGTGCTTGCCGGTTGCTGTGACTCCGTGGGAGTGGTTGTGGTCGTGCCCCATGCCTACAAGGCTAGCCCCAGCCGAGTTCATGCAAGCGGTCGTCGTCTATCCCAAAATGGTGAGCTATCTCATGCACCACGGTGATGGCCACCTCATCAATAACTTCTTCGCGGGTGCTGCAAATGTTCAGGATGGGTTGGCGGAAGATCGTGATCCGGTCAGGGAGGGAGCCTGCTTCCCACCAGGAATCCCGTTCGGTCAACGGAACGCCCTCGTAGAGCCCCAGCAACACGGTGCCAGGATCTTCTCCGGGCTGTGGTTTGTAGTCGTCCTCGATGAAGATGGCCACATTGTCCATGGCGCTGGCCGCTTTGGGCGGGATCAGCTGCAGGGCGTCACTGACGGCTTCTTCAAAATCTTCGGCCGACATTTCGTAAGGCCCTGGAACATCATCAACACGCCTGTTTTCGACAGGACTGTGCACTGCGTTCCGTTCCCGGAGCGGTGAGGAGGGGCGCTCGCCGTCGGGAATGATGGGCAGGCCGGGAGGAAGATTCGCGGGCATGATTCGACTTTAGTCCGCGAACGCAGCAATGGCTCCGTGTGTGATGGGAGATACTGAACTCAATCCTCTTTTCGACAGACACAGGAACCGCATGACCGGCACCGCTTCCCTTGCACCTGAGCCCCTCGACGTCGTCGTAGTGGGTGAGGCCCTGATCGACATCGTCCAGTCGACGAACGGGCAGAAGGAGTACCCCGGCGGATCGCCGGCGAATGTCTCCTATGGCCTTGGCTTGTTGGACGTGAAAACGGGCCTGCTCACAGCGATCGGTCGTGACGAGCGGGGTGACGCCATCGCTGCGCACCTGCAAAAAGCGGGTGTTGTGTTGTTGCCCGGTTCCATGTCCGCGGGCAAGACAGCGACGGCGACAGCCAGGATAACCGCCGATGGTTCAGCAGATTACACCTTCGACATCGACTGGGCGCTGGCTCCACTCGCTTTGCCCTATGCGCCAAGAATCCTGCATACCGGTTCCATCGCCACGTTCCTGGAGCCCGGTGCAAGCGTTGTCCGGAGCCTGTTGGAACAGGCCCAGGGCGGGTGCATGGTCACGTACGACCCCAATATCCGTCCCGACCTTCTGGGAAGCCACCACGAGGCACTCTCACTGTTCGAGGAAATAGTGCCCCTGACGGACGTAGTTAAACTCAGCGGCTCCGACGCCCGGTGGCTCTACCCTGGCAAAGTGCTCGAGGACACCGCGAGCCACCTGCTGGCCCTTGGCACAGGGCTTGCTGTGGTGACCCAAGGAGTCAAGGGCTCGCTCATGGCCACCAAACACATTCAACTCAACGTTCCGGCCGTTCCGGCTACCGTGGCGGACACCATCGGCGCCGGAGACTCCTATACGGCAGCGCTCATCATGGGGCTGCTGCTGCGGGGCAGCGACGGCCTGGCGCCCACGGTGCTGGAACGGATCGGCACCATCGCCTCCATGGCTGCTTCCATTGCTGTGGGCCGGCCGGGTGCAAACCCGCCCACGCACCGCGAACTACTGATGGGCATGGCCCGCTAACTGCGGGGCTGGCGGGGCTGGCGGGTCTGGTGTCGCGTCAACCCGACGCCGATCAGGCAGATGACGCCGCCGATCAATCCCCAAATGGTGGGGACTTCCTGGAGTACCGCCCACGAAATCAGGATGGTGGTGCCCGGGACAAGGTAGGTGGTGGCGGCCAGCTTTCCAGCCGAGATCAGGGAAAGCGCATAAGCCCACGTGGTGAAGGCGATGGCTGTGGGGAAGATACCCAAATACACCAGCCCCAGGGTGGCGGGAAGCGGCGCTACCTGGACTTCTGCGATCAGCTGACCCGTCCATGGAAGGCAGCAGATGGCACCTACCATGATGCCGAACCACGTCGCTTGCCCTGCGGTGAACTTCCGCAGAACGGGTTTCTGCAGGATCGCGCTCACCGAGGCGAGCACAGCGGCAAGCAAGCACAAAAGCACACCGGCCACGTCCGCCGTCGAACGCTGTCCGGAACCCAAGGCAATCATGGCGACGCCGCAGAAGGCCACGCCGCTGCCGATCAGCAACCACCGCGGGAAGCCTTCCTTGAGGAAGATGCCGGCAAGAATCGCGATGAGGATGGGGGAGACGTTAATCAGCATGGCGCTGGTGCCGGCGTCCAGCATGTGCTCTGCGGCGTTCAGTGCCACGTTGTAGCCGCCGAACCACATCACCCCGTACGCCACGATCGGCAACCACTCGCGGCCGCTCGGCCAGACCTTCAGCGTGGGCAGCACCACGATTCCAAGCACGACGGCGGCAACCGCCAAGCGTCCGAGCGTTAAGGAACCGGGGGAGAAGCTTGGGCCCACTGCGCGGATGCCCACAAAGGCCGAAGCCCACAGGACCACCGTAATGATGACGGCCGCGATGCCGAGTTTGCTGATGGGTGCTCCCGGCGCGGGGGTGGTGCGCTGGGGCAGGCCCGGGGAAGGCTGGCCGGGTTCGGCCGGGGTGGTGGTTGTCATAGGGCAAATCTATCCGGCACGCGGCGGAGGTGGCTGGCGGTTTTCAGACACGTCAGGGCAAGATCCTGCCAATGTCGCCAGCCCGCGACCTTGCCGTACTGGCGAGGGGTGAGCTCTCGACTCTTTGGGTGCTTGGTTGAGGTGAGACGTCGCCCCTCGGTGAGCCTTCAGTTTGTGGCCCGGAACACTGCGCAGACCTCGATTTGGGAATATCGCCATCTATGCTCTAAAGTTTTAGAGTCCAGTTCGGACGAGCGAGACACGGAAAGAACGCGTAAAGCGTCCCTTTTCTTTGCGAAATCCGAATTGAGTTCAGGCCCCCATCGTCTAGCGGCCTAGGACACCGCCCTTTCACGGCGGCGGCACGGGTTCGAATCCCGTTGGGGGTACGCAAGGAAGTGGTAAACCGGATGAAAAAAGTCTGGTAAGCTAGAAGCCTTGAAAAAAACGCGGTAGAGATACTGCAAACGCAAGGCCCTGTAGCGCAGTTGGTTAGCGCGCCGCCCTGTCACGGCGGAGGTCGCGGGTTCAAGTCCCGTCAGGGTCGCTCTGAGCGCCGAAGAAATTCGGTTCTCAAGGTGACATGTCACCTAGGCTCTGTAGCTCAGTTGGTAGAGCGTTCGACTGAAAATCGAAAGGTCACCGGATCGACGCCGGTCGGAGCCACCACTGGGAAGCATCAGTTCTTCGGAACTGGTGCTTTTCTTCTTTAACATGCGATGACCTTGCCGGCGCGGACGAAGACCCAATGTGGCGTTTTCTCGCCGCTTCTGCAGGGTGCTCCTGTCGTTCGGGGATTTCATGAGTCGAACCTGACCTCCGTCGTTTTCTTCATTGTCACGGGTTCTCTACCGGAGGAGACTGAGGCGACGGCATCCCATCTCGGACCGCCTGCGAGGCCACCCGGCTGCGGGGCCTCACAGCGCCTTGTAGCGGCCTGGTGGATCAATGAGTTCCATGACACCCATCGAAAAGGCCGCTCAGCGTTCTCGCCATCTCTTGCCCTTGCTGACTATCGCACTGATTGGATGTCTCGGCGGGTGCGAATATGAGTCCGACGACGCATCCCTGCCGTCTGCCAGTTCTCCGATGACGGAGGCTCGCACGGTCTCACCGCTGCCGGAGAGTCGCGACCCTCGCACGGTCTCATCGCTGCCGGAGAGGGGCGATATCGACGCCGGCACATATCTGGTCCCCGTCGACGGCTACACGGAGCCTTTCGAGATCACCGTTCCAGGCGGCTGGTCTGCTCTCGACGGTAACAGCCTGGGCAAGGATGACCCGGATCACCCGGCTGCATGGGCCGTCCACCTGACCCTTGGGTCCGCGTTCTATGTGTCGATGGACGCATGCAACTGGAGGGGTGCCCTTGCCGATGTCGGTCCTGCGGACTGGGCCTTCACTAGGGCTATGGCGGCGCAATCGTCAACGGCAAGCACTCCTCCTGTCAAGATCATGGTGGGCGATTACCCCGGCTTCGAGTTCGACCACTCCGTCGAGGGCGACGTGGACATCCCGGCCTGCGACAGCGGCAAGTTCTGCATCCACTCAGAAATGATGTACCACTGCACACACTGGTACTCGACTCAGAATGACCACGAAACCTACCGGGTAGTCGACCTGAACGGCAAGCGGGCTGTCGTCGCTGTGGGCTATGTCGACGAATCGATCAATCCGGAGCTGATAAGAGAGGCGCGCGCCGTCTTCGACTCGATTGTGTTCGGGTCGTACAAGTGACCTGCTGATCCGATAAGCGATCCCGCTCCGGGCTCCGGCTCCTTCCCTGAACGCAACATCCTGGAGGGTATCGAGTAGGCCCTCACCTTCCAGAGCCCCGGCCATGTCCTTTCGCCTCGGAACCCTTTCCCAAGAAGCTATTGACGCTTCAGAATTCCCATGACAGCATGATGACCACATGTTGATACCGGTATCAAAGTGTTCCAACACTCCAAAAGTTGTCGTTCGAAAGGACCATCCGTGCTTGGCTTCAAAGAAGAGGAATTCCTCACGCAGACCCGTAGTGCTCTGGCGCTGCAGGGGCAGATCGAATCGGTAGTCGACTCCATCCAGGAACGGCAGCTGACCAACATGTTCCTCATTGGTGCCGGCGGAACCTACGCCGCGATGCTGCCGTACGAGCACTTCATCCGATCCCGGTCCACGTTGCCTGTCCGTGCATCCATCGGCAAAGAGCTGATGTTGGCCGAGGATCCCACGTTCGGCCCCGGCTCCGTAGCTGTCTTCGCTTCCGTCTCCGGCACCACCGAAGACGTTATCGAGGCCATCGAGTTTGCCAAGGCCAAGGGCGCCTACACCATAGGCTTCACCGGATTCGCGGATAGCCCGTTTGCTAAAGCCCTCGACGTTGCCTTGGTTACCGAACCTAAAACCTGGCCCTTTGATATCCCCATGATTCTCTTGAGCACCCGCCTCCTTGCTGCTCGCGGCGAATTTGAGGGGTACGAAGAACTGGCGGCCGAGCTGCAAACCGTCCCCGAGAGCCTGGTGGGCGTCGCCCGGCAAGCAGAATCAGTGGCAGAAGCCTTTGCGGAGAATAACAAAGACGCTGACTATCACTTCCTGGTGGGCACCGGAAACCTGTGGGGCCTCACCTACCTCTACTCCATGTGCATCCTGGAAGAAATGCAGTGGCTCCGGACCACCCGCGTGCACGGTGCTGAGTTCTTCCACGGCTCCTTGGAACTCATCGAAGAAGACACCAGCCTCATGCTGCTGGTGGGTGAGGACGAGACGCGTCCACTGATGGACCGCGTTGCCAAATTCGCCGAAAACTACAACAAGAACACCACCTTGCTGGACAGCAAGGACTACGATCTGCCGGGCGTCAGCCCCCGTTTCCGTGCGCTCCTGTCCCCGTTGGTTCTGGATACCGTCCTGGACAGGTTCAGCAAGCACCTCGAACGCGTCCGAAACCACTCCTTGGATCTGCGCCGCTACTACCGAGTGGTGGAGTACTGACCGTTCGCCGCACCCCGAAAGGGTAGGATCGCCACGCTGCGGGCCCGGCTCTGTCCGGGCCCGCAGATTCGAGACAGGAAGAGCATGAAAGTAATCGGATTCGGGGACAACATTGTGGACCGTTTTCTCGACCGCAAAGTGATGTACCCCGGGGGAAACTGCGTTAACGTCGCGGTATTTGCCCATCGGTTGGGCATCGAGTCCGCCTATCTGGGCGTTTTCGGCTCCGATCCCTTGGGTGCTTTTGTCCGGAACGCCATCGATTCGGAGGGTGTTGATACCAGCAAGTGCATCATCCGTGACGGCCTCAATGGCGTCACTGAAATCAAGGTAGTGGACGGCGACCGTATCTTCCTGGGATGGAATGAAGGGGGCGTCACCACAAGTGATCCCTTCATGCTTGACGTTGAACACCTCAGGTACTTGGCCTCCGCCGATCTGGTGCATTCGAGCGTCTATTCCGCGTCGGAGACCCAGTTACCGGCGGTCCGCAGCACTGGTGCCTTAGTCAGTTTCGACTACTCGTCGGAGCCGGAACGTCGATCAGACTCCTATCTGGAACTAACGGCGCCCTACGTGGACCTGGCCCTTTTGTCGTGCGGAAACATGACTGTTGCCGCCGTCGAGCATGACCTCAGGCGAGTACATGCAGCGGGCGTTCCGCTCGCGGTGGGGACGCGCGGGCAGTCAGGGGCAATGATGTACGACGGCGAACGCTTCCTCACGCAGGCAGCGGCACCTACTGATCCACGTCGGTTTGCGGACACGATGGGTTGCGGTGATGCTTTTCTGGCCGGACTCGTGGTCAATTTGCTTGGCTCCGGTTGGAGTCGAACGTATCGGCCGCCGGCCGACGCTTTACAGAGAGCGTTGGCCCGAGGAGCTGAGCATGCCGCGGCGCAGTGTTATGTGGAGGGCGCGTTCGGTTACGGCCGGGCCGTCAAGGTAGCAACTAGTCGTAGAGGGAGCAACTAGGATCTGATGCAGGGACAAATCAACGGACGGAACTGCGGGCGCGGATTCCACAACTGAAGGGGGCCGGATGGCGACGGATCATCAGAACCACCCGGCTGCCCCCACCATTACCGAAGTAGCAGCAGCTGCTGGAGTGGGACGGGCAACGGTGGCTCGAACCCTCGGAAACTATGGATCGGTCAGTGAAGCCACCCGCGCCAAGGTGATGCGGGCGGCCGAAAAGCTGGGTTATCAGCCGAACACTCTGGCGCGCAGCATGACCACGGGAGTCACCAAAACCCTTGGGATTGTGCTGGCGGATGTGGCCAACCCGTTCTTCTCAGGCGTGCTCAAGGGCATCTCGGAAACAGCCAAAATGGCTGGCTACGACGCCATCATCCTGAGCACTGACGAGAAGCTTGAGCTGGAGCGCGACGCCATCGCAGTCCTGCTGGCAAAGCAAGTGGACGGCCTGGTGGTGGCGTCTGCTGCAGGTCGAAGCGATGACGTTTCACATCTATCCAATGCCATCGATCGCGGGACTCCTGTAGTCCTCATAGACCGTTTGGTGGACAAGCTGGAGACGGATTCGGTGGTAATCGACAACCGGGAGGCTGCACGGTCTGCCGTTGCATCGCTTATACAGAATGGTCACCGGCGGATAGCGTTCGCATGGGGGCCCGTCACCCTCAGTCCGGCGACGGACCTGAAGCAGATGCATAGCATCCTGGATGAAGCGCTGTGGAGTGATGGTGAGCGGCTGAGGGGTTATCTCGATGCCTTGGAAGAGGCAGGAATTCCTTTCGACACCGCGCTCATCACCCACGTTCTCAAGAATGAGGGCCAGGCGACGCGGGCTGTTAGCGGAATGTTGGCCCTCGCGGATCCGCCCACTGCCATTTTCACTACCGAAACCGAAGCGACGGTGGGGGCTCTTCATTCTTTGCGTGCCAAAAACCTGCGTGTACTGAAGGATGTCTCCCTCATCGGCTTTGATGACAGCCCTTGGGCGGCCGTCATGGACCCTCCGTTGACTATGATCCAGCAGCCCATGCGCCAGATGGGCATTGTCGCCTCCCAGCAGCTCATCGCAAGGATCGACGGCGACACTTCTGAACCGAAGAAGCACGTTCTGCCCTCGCAGCTCGTGGCCCGTTCATCAGACGGCCCTGTGCGCGCTGCTCGCGGCGACTCGTAAATTCGCTCCCTTAATTTCCGTTAGGTCTCTTCCACGCTGAGCCAAATCATGATTCACTGTGGTACCGGTATCACAAGTTCCAACCTCCCTGTTCCAACTCAGGACTTACCCCTTCAGCCCGTCAGCGGTGAAGTGCACCCCCAACGGCGGGCGTGACTTCCCACTCCCGTAGGGGACACGGCTGAATCGGCCCTTCTACCGAAAGAAGAAATGATGCGTAAAAGCACCCAATCACTGATGGCATTGCTGGCCGCCGCCGCTTTGGCGCTTACTGGTTGTTCCGACGGCGGAAGCCAGCCGGCCGCTGCCCTGGACCCAAACGCTGAACCTCAGTACACGGGAACGCTCAGCATTCTCACAAAGTTCGGCGGTGACCCGCTTGAGCCGTACTTTGAGGATTTAGCTGCGGAGTACAAGAAGCTACACCCGGAAGTGTCCTTTGAGCTCATCCAGGAGACGGACCAGAGCATCAAGGACAAGACCAAGACGTTGACTGCCTCCCAGGCCATGCCCGACATCTATTTCACATGGGCTGGCAGTTGGGCCAACAACTTCATTGATGGGGGACTCGCAGCAGATCTGACCCCTATCATTGCCCCGGGGACGGAGTGGGGCAATGACTTTGGCGAGTCCGCGCTCAAGGCGTTCGCCAAGGACGGCAAGTACTTCGCAGTTCCGCTCTACAACAACGGCAAGTTCATGGGTTACAACCAGCGCATCTTCAAAGAGCTGGGCCTGACACCGCCGTCCACATTCGATGAACTGATCTCTTCCTGCTCAGTGCTGAAGGGAGCAGGCTACGAGCCGATCTCGTTCGGGAACAAGGACGGTTGGCCGGGGCTCCACTACCTGCAGCAACTGTTCGCTTACGAAGTGCCGGCCGATACGCTGCAAGCCGACTTCAGTCCGGCAACGGCCAAGCTGGAGGACCGGGGCTACCTCAAGGCAATGGACCAGTTCACCCGTTTGGTCAACGAGTGCACCGGCAGCGGCAAGGACTCCAACGGAGTCCTTTACACCACGGCGCAGCAGGCCTTGGCTGAGGGTAAATCAGGTATGTATTACCAGGAGATCCTTGAATTCGACTCCACTGCTTCTGCCGACTCGAAACTCAAGCAGGACGGGTTGGGCATCTTCAAGCTCCCCGCCGCAGCGGATGCCAAGGGCGATACACAAGCGATCGAAGGTTCCCCTGAGGGCTACATCATCAATGCCCGTTCCAAGAACGCCGCACTTGCAGCTGATTTCATGAAGTTCGTTACCAATAGCCAGAACGCTGCCAAGCTCTCTGCCCCGCCGTACGGCCAGCCCAGTGCGGTCAAAGGCGCGGTTTCCACGGAGAACTCTTCCGGACCCGTCATCGAGGGTATCAAGCAGGTGAACGAAGCTTCCGCAGCCATCACATGGCTGGACTCGGTTACTGTTCCTGCTGTTGCTGACGCCTGGTTGGCTGGTGGGGAGGCCTTGGTGGCTGGAACGCAAACCCCGGATCAGGTTCTTGCCTCTGTTCGGGCTGCTTCCAGTGCAGCAAAGTAGCCGGCAACGTCATGACTGTTTCCGATACTGCCTGGAAGCCCGCGGCTTCGCCGCCGGCGCCCGTTTCCGCTAAGTCGCCTCGAAACCGCACCAACAAGCCAGCCCGGTCGCGTCGCTGGCGCAACTTCGTTTGGGTGTTGCCAGCGGTCCTGCTTCTAGGCGTCTTTGCTTACCTGCCACTGGTGCAGAACCTAGGCTTCAGTTTCCTCAAGTGGGATATCTACAGTGGCCGCCAGACCTTTGTTGGCGCTGACAACTACGTCCGCATGCTCAACGACCCCATCTTCTGGAAGTCACTCCTTAACAACACCCTTTACGCCATCATCTCCATTGCTTTCCAAGTGTTCGGGGCGATCATCCTTGCAGCGATGATCGAGGGACTACGAAGCCAGCGGTGGCGGGGAATCCTTCGAGCCGTCTATTTCGTACCCTCTGCTATCTCACTGACGGTGGCAGGCCTCTTGTTCTACTTCATCTACGAACCAGAGATGGGCATCCTTAACGCGGCGCTGGATGTCCTTGGCCTGGGGAACTTCACTCAGGCATGGCTGGGACAGGAGAACACGGCCATCTTTGCCATCATCGCCATGAGCCAATGGCAAGGCTTCGGGTATTGCACGCTTCTGTTCTCCGTGGCACTGCAGCGGATCCCTTCCGAACTGTATGAAGCAGCGTCCATCGACGGCGTCGGTCCCCTCCAGCGGTTCTTCTCAATTTCCCTGCCACTCGTCAGGGAAATGACCGGGCTGATGATGATCGTCACCGTATCCGGGGCCTTTCAAGTGTTCAACGAAGTCATGGTGATGACCAGTGGAGGCCCCAACAATTCAAGCCAGGTCCTTGGCACGTGGCTCTACAGAAGCGGATTCGTCCGCAATGACTTTGGCTACGCGGCCGCCGTCGCCACTGCTGTCTTCATCATCACGTTGGTCCTGGCCGTCATACAGCTTCGTATCTCCAAGAAAAGGAGGGTCCAATGGTGACGCGCTCAGCTGTGCTGCTGGTGCTCGGTAGGGTCCTCGTCAAAGCGTTCCTCATTGCACTCGCCGTCGTGGTTGTTTATCCGTTGGTCTGGATGCTGCTCAACGGCGTGAAGTCCAACTCCGAACTGTTCTCCAATCCCTTCGCCCTGCCGGTCGCGTGGAAATGGGACAACTACGTCACCGCATGGAACCGAGGGGTGGGCGACTATCTCACTACAAGCGTCTTGGTCACTGTTGCTTCCACCATTGCCACGGTATTTATCAGCGCTTGGGCTGCCTATGGACTGACCCGGGTAAATATCCCGTTCAACAGGGTGGTGCTGATTCTCATCCTTGGCGGCCTGATGCTCGCTCCCACAGTGGCACTGATCCCGCTGGTCAAGATGTTCCAGAGCTTGGGACTGTACAACAATCTCTGGGCGCTTCTGATTCTGTACACAGCCTTCCGTGTTCCCTTCACGACGTTCCTCATCCGGGCCTACATGATGGATCTGCCCGCAGAGGTGGATGAAGCCGCCTCAGTGGATGGGGCCTCAAAGGCACGCGCGTTTTGGCAAGTCATCTTGCCCATGTGCAAGCCGATCTTGGTTTCGACGGTTCTCCTGAACATCCTGTTTACCTGGAACGAATACCTATTCGCCATGGTGTTCACCAGCGGGGGAGCGCTACAAACCCTTCCCGTGGGGCTCACCAATCTGATGTCCAAGCACGGCACGGACTACCCCGTGGTTTTCGCAGGTATGGCCATTGCGGCAATTCCGGTGATCGTGCTGTTCTTCGCGGGGCAGAGGTATTTCATCCGTGGTCTCGCGGATGGAGTGGGCAAGTAGACGTGTGCGTACTGGGCTTAGCGAGATTCCGTGCCGGGGCAGCCCCAGGAGTTGGGGTTTTCCTGGCAGGTGTCGGCGACGAGTGCTCTTTCTGTTTTCCAGACGTGGATGGTTTTGGTGGGTGTGGTGATGTCCAGGGTGCCGTTGATGGGTAGTGGTGGGCCGTTGTTGACGGAGTAGGTTCCGGTGAAGCTGGTGGTGACTGCTGCTTGGTAGTTGCCGGTTTCTGCGTAGATGTGGCTGGTGCGGGTCTGGTTGTTGAGCCATTCGGCTTCGGGGATGGAGTAGCCGGCGGCTGGTGTGGGGCCGAGGGTGGTGCTGTCGCCGAAGGTGTAGGTGTAGTTGGTGGGTGTGGCGGTGAGGTGGACTGTTTGGCCGAGGATGGTGAGGTCGAAGGTTTGGTCGTTGGTGGTGGTGTAGAAGTTGGTGGGGCCGCCTTTGAGGGTGTGGGGGAAGGGTTGGGCTTGGAGGTTTCCGGGGTTGACGGGTAGTTGGCGGAAGTCGGTGAGGATCCGCGCGGCGATTTTGGGCAGGACGTTTTCGGGTTCGGGGTCATAGAGGCACGTCGGGCCGCTGACCGGGATCCAGTCCGTCCAGCCCGGATTGGTGATTGCTTTGGGGGCCTCCTTCCAGATGACCGGTGTGCCCTCCTCGCCTCCGGGCGCGGTGGCCGGGCATTCGAGGGCATCGCAGCCAGGGTCCTTCGTATCGGGACCGTCGGCCCGGCAATGGGTATCGGCCATGTACTGATTGGGGTCGTCGGCTGCGGGCGAGGTTGAAGTTCCGCCGAGACGAGGTTCTAGCTGCCCGCTTGCAGGGTCGATTGTGAACCTGGCACCAATATCGACTCCTTGATCGCCTGCGTTGTTTGCAGCCCATATGTCATCCGCCGACGCGGACGGCGGTGCCAGAATGCAGCACACCAATAGCCCAAACGCGATCCCTAGGGCCGAGCGGACCCAAGCGCTGAAAGGCCTACTCGATGACGCCAAGGTCCACCACCGTCCAAGCTCCGTCCGCAAACCTGGCGAAGAGGGCGAAGGCGTCATTTGATGCTTCCGATCTTGTTCGTCCGATGCTTCCGTCCGCGTTGTAGTAGTCGATCTGTTCTTGTATTACCTGCACTTTGGCCGACTTTAGGGCATCGGCAGTCCACTGAAGTTCGATGGCGGGTACCGTAATCTTCCCGCCAGCTAGCCACCGCCCATTCACATATCCGTCCTCGCCGGACTCCTGGAGCCGAAGACAGAGCCGGCACTCTTGGGAGATGAGGGGCAGCCAGGCCGACATGTCGCCTGTTTCTCCGACATAACTCAGTTGCGCGTACCAGTACCCAATGAACGCCTCCAGTCCGGCCTTCGAGTTCTCCTTCGCCAGGTCGGGCATGACGGGAACGGGCACGTTCTGTGCTTTCCCCTTGGCATCGGCGGGTTTGTACACGGCAGGCGCCGTCTGTGGGGTCGCGCTCCCTGGCAGAGCAATCGGTGACGAAGCGCTCGAGGTGGGTGTCGCCGTCGTCGTGCCTGTTGGGGAGGCTGGGCTGCCGGGCGTGATACTGCCTTGGCAACCGCATAGAAGCACTGCGAAGGCGAGAGCCGCAGCTGCCTGCCGGGCGCGAACAGAAGGAAAGGACATAAACGTTTGGCGTGGCATGGTGCGGCTCCCCAGCAGCTGTTTCGGTGATCTGTGCGTCAGTCTAGGTGGGTCAAACATTGGCAACCCAGCCGGAAATTCTCGCTTGTGGATAACTTTCCTGTGGTCTCCGCACAGGTCACCGGCGCACTTGCCTCGCTGGCATGGCAGGCGCCCGCAGCGGAAGTGTCCTCGAATGCAGACTTAGGCGTGAATCCCAGCGTGAACCCAAGCGCATCCACGGGAGCAGGAATTGTCGCAAATGGAGGGCAAAATGCCCGGAGAACTGAAGCCAGCCTCCGAGGAACTTCGTGCTTTCAGGGAGTCCGCCGGCTCGGACTTCAGCAAATACGGGGACGGGCAGTTTGAGGAACTTATGAAGCCCGTCCAGGACTGGACCGATAAGAACTGCACGTAGCGGGAGCCGGGCGCGTTCCCTTCCCTCCGACGCTTCTCCCAAAGCGTCGGAGCTAGACGCTAGGGTGGTAATCAAGAGAAGGGGAGTGCTCCATGGAAGACCAGAATGTGCAGCTTGATCCCGTGCCCGGGGGCGAAATCCCTGGCACCGGACGCACCATCATCTCCGAGGCCGCCGTCGCCAAAGTTGCGGGTATCGCTGCCCGCACAGTGCCTGGCGTCTACTCCTTGGGCTCCGCTCCGTCCCGAGCGCTGGGCGCTATTCGCGACGCCGTCGGCAGCTCGGACCACGCAGCAGGGGTTCGCGCCGAGGTGGGGGAAACCCAAGTGGCGGTGGACATCACCTTGGTTGCGCTCTACGGTCATCCCCTGCACGGCGTCGCTAACCAGGTCCGCGCCGCTGTATACCGCGCCGTGGAGGAATTGGTTGGTCTTCAAGTGATTGAGGTCAATATCGAAATCACTGATGTTTTCATTGCACCGCCGGCGAAACCCGCCGGAAGCAAGGCAGTGGTAGTGGAAAGGGAGGCACTCCAATGAGCATGACCGTGGTGGGAATTGGTATCGGCGCTTTCGTGGCTTTCATGTCCTTCTCGTTCGGGCTATGGGGTTTCCTGATCTCCCTGCTTTTCATGGGCATAGGCGCCCTGCTCGGCCGCGCGGCTGAGGGCAAACTGGATCTTCGCAGTGTGCTGGATGCCATTACGGGCCGGCGCTCTTCGTCATGAGCGTGGCTGAGGCTGTGGAGAACACCACCAGCCTGGCCGGCCATAACCGGATCAGTACCCAGGCATTGACATCGTTGGCTCGGGCCGCCGCGGCGCAGGCGCTCGGCGTTGACGCCAGCCACATCCGCGCTGATTGGGCGGACGACGACGGCCTGTTGGCTTTGTCCATCGTGGCACCTATCAGCGTCCCGGCTTTGACAGAGGTGTTGCGTGATCCGCAGCGGGTCCAAGGCTTTGGAGGCTCCATCTGGGACCGCGCTGTGGCAGCCAAGGCGTTCGTTCTTGAAACCGTGACCCAGCTCAGCGGATCCCAACTGAGCAGGGTGGATATCAGAATCAGCGGAGCACATGTCACTGAGGGAGGCCGCGTCCAGTGACCCAGGATCAGGAAACACAGCGAGTGAACGCAGCGGATCCGAACAGGGGAGCAAGCCCGGTGGCCGGGGAAGACCCGAGCATGAGCCGTATCCTGCGCCGTGAGACGCATTCGTCCCGCGCGGGAGCGTCCGTGATCGCGGCCGTTCTGGTGATCGTGCTCTGCGGTTACGCTTTGCTCGAAGCAGGAGTCCGCGCCATAGGGCAGCCGCCATGGCTTATCGATCCCACCACGGCCGCGGAGCGCATTATCGCCCTCCCGGAAGGCATCTCACCGCTGCTGCTTGGGGCCAGTGGTGCGGTAATCGCCATGGTGGGGCTGTTCTTCCTGCTGCACGCCGTCCTGCCGGGCAGGCGCGCCCGCCACTTGCTCAGGGACCCGCGCACCGCCGTCGTGGTTGATGACGAGGTCCTGGCCTCGGCACTGGCACGTCGGGCACGAACTGCCGCGAACGTCACCCAGGAACAGGTCATGGTGGTGGTCTCACGGCAACTGGTGGTGGTGAACGTGCGGCCAACGTCCGGCAGCCGTGTCAGCGAAGAAGCAGTATTAACTGCCGTCCAGGCCGAACTTGAGGAAATGTCGCCGGTGCCTATGCCAGCTGTCAGGGTAAATCTGGCGTCCTCGGGGGTGATCGGAGCGTGAACGGAACACCGCGGACCCTTAACCGCATACTTCTTTTCATCATTGGTGTGAAGCTGCTGGCCATCGGGCTGCTTCTCGTGCTGTTGGCCACCGTGCCTGCGGTGGCCACATGGTGGCACGGTTGGTCTGCTTCCGTGTGGGCGGGTGCTGAGAATGCCTTCAGGCAGACTCACCTCCCCGGGCGTGAAGAGAGCTGGCTGTGGATTGTGGCCGGCGTCGTCCTGGTGGCCATCATCATTGGGATGATCGCCTGGGTGTCCCAGCAAGGAAAAGGCCGTGCCAACCTTCTGGTGGCGAGCGACGATGACAGCGCGGTTGACGGCGAAGTCCGGATCGGTGGTGGCGTGGCCGAGCAGGCGCTCAGGTCCGCCCTGGCTGAAAGGACGGACCTCGCCGGCGCCTCCGTTGCCACCCTCGAAGTGAAGGGCCAGCCCGGACTGCGCATCCGCATCCAACCACGGCAGGGTGTGGCGCCCCATATCCTGGCTGCGGAAGTGTCTCAGCTGGTTGAAGCGTTGGACCTGGTCATCGGCCAGAAGACCCCCGTCCTGGTGCACATGGTTTCCGGTGCCCGGGCAAGGTTTACCAAGGCCGAGAGGGTCCGCTGAGAAACACACCCTCAAAAAATCGAGTGCATCCGCATCCATAACCATCCTCATGTCGGTAGTAGGGGTATCAGCAAAAACCCCGCACGTCGGGCCGATCGAGGAGAAGGACATGCGCAGCAGAATACTTACGGCAGGAGCAGGAGCCAGTGCCGCGGCATTGGCAGCAGCAATCGTTTTGGCTGTCCCCGCGCAAGCGGCGGAGGGCGACGCACATTTGTCTGTACTTCACGGTGTGCCTGGGTTGACCGTTGACGTTTGGGTCAACGGAGCACGAACCTTGGACGACTTCACTCCAGGCACACTGGCCGGCCCGTTGGCACTTCCGCCGGGAGCGTACGATCTCGCAATTACTGCCTCGGACGCCGCCGATGCCTCTGCCCCTGTTATTGGGCCCGTGACGGTGACTTTGGCTGCAAACGGCAACTACACCGCCGTCGCCAACCTCGATGCGGCAGGAAAGCCAACAGCGAACTTCTTCACGAACGACGTCTCGCGCATCGATGCAGGCAAAGGCAAGTTGACCGTCCGACACACTGCTGCGGCACCGGCTGTGGATGTGCTGGCCGGCGGCACGGCCGTTGTGAGCAATCTGGCCAACCCTAACGAGCAAACACTCACACTGGACCCCGGTACGGTCTCAGCCGCAGTGGCTGCAGCGGGCACCACGGCACCTGTCATTGGCCCTGCGGATGTGACAGTGACCGAAGGAACGCACACCATCGTCTACGCGTGGGGAAGCCTCACCGACAAGAATCTGCAATTGGCGGTGCAGACCATTGACGGACTGCATTCGGCACCAGGATCGGTACCCGGCGCACTGGACGGCTCATCGGGCGCTTTGTCTCCAGGCGCCTCGGCAGGTGATGTCTCCACAGAACAGCTGATGCTGGGCGGTGGCCTCGCTGCGGCAACGCTGCTGCTGATCGCTCTGGGGATTCGTAGGGCTCGTGCTGTCACCTCCGGGATCAAGTCCTAAGTCCTTGGAACACGTCCTGGCCGTCCGCAGCGATGGCCAGGGCATTCCGCCTAAACCATGGCAGCCGTAGCATCTAGCCGGAGACCCCCAGGAAAACGCGTGATGACATCAAGTGAGCGACACCAAAGTCGCCCTATGCGCCTCCAAAGCGGTACAGGCCGCCGTCGCAGTGCGCACCAATGGATGGGAGCGCTGGCCGCCGTGGCTGTGCTCTTTCTGACGGCCTGCGGGACCCCGACGCCGTCCACGGCACCGAGTGCCTCTAGCGAGACAAGCGACTCGATCCCCAGCGTGCAGCAGACTCAACCGTCGATGCCTCCCGCCGAGCCTTCTGCGCCACCTGTCGAAGTCAAGCTGCGGGGCACAACTCCAACGCAGCCCGCGGCGACTCCCCCTCCTGTGTCACTCCAAGTGGCTGGTACGTCCATTGATATGGGCGTAGTACCCGTGGGGGTCGCGCCCGGTGGTGCTATGGAGATACCGGAAACCTTCTATGAGGCAGGCTGGTATCGGTTCGGGCCAGCGCCCGGAGCCGCGGAAGGCTCGGCTGTGCTTGCCGGACACATCGACACCACCTCCGACCAAGCACCGTTCTCCCAGTTGAAATCCTTACCGGCCGGAACCTTGATCACCGTAGGACGGGAGGGTGCTCCCGCACTCAACTATCGGGTTGTTTCCGTCACGTTGATGGCCAAGGACGCCTTCGACGGCGAATCTTTGTTCCGTCGCACGGGTCCGCACGAACTCAAGGTTGTCACGTGCGGGGGCAGGTGGCTGGACGAACGAATGGACTACAGCGACAATGTCATTGTCACCGCGGTCCTTGAATAAGTACCCCAACCCGGCCGTGGTCCTCGTCGCTGACGCCGGGAAGGAGTCTCCTTTGGTATCCCCAAACGAGGTTTCATCCGCGTGGGACGATGCTTTGACCACTTCATTTATGGCGGGGGATGAGGCCGCACTTGTGGCCGCTTACAGGGAGTTCGCCCCGCTGGTGCACACGCTCGCCTTGAGGTCTTTGAGAGACCGTTCGGCAGCCGACGACGTCACGCAAGAGGTCTTCATTAGGGTCTGGCGACACCGCGACACCTTCCACCCGGAGGTCTCGCGACTGCCGGCCTGGATAGTGGGCATTGCACGCCACGCCATTGCGGACGCCCATTCTGCCTCTAACCGGGAAGTTCGCAGAATCCTTGCCGTCGCCCAGGTCCAGGACACTGGCGGGGCATCTCCAACAGGGGAAGCGGTTGAGGTAGTGGCCGACAGGCTGCTTCTGGACGGAGAACTGGACCGGCTTGGTGAACCGCAGGGCGCCATCATGAAATTAGCGTTCTACGAGGACCTGACGCATGAGCAGATTTCCCGCAGGCTTGAACTACCCCTTGGTACCGTCAAGAGCCACATTCGACGCAGCTTGATCCACCTAAGAAGCAGACTGGAGGTTGACCGTGCCGCACATTGATCCGGAAGAGTTGAGCCTCCTGGCGCTGTACGGTGCTTGGCTCGATGAGGAGGGCCAACGGCATCTCAATAGCTGCGATGCCTGCTCGGCGGAGTACGCCGCATTGCGCCGCGCCGTGGACGCCATGAAAACCACACCGGACAGCACAAGCTTTGAGGTGCCCGGCCCCAACGTGTGGAGCGGGATTCACCGGGAACTGGGTCTGTCCGATGCAACCCGGGCGGACCCCCTGGGCCCAGCTACGGGCTCCGCAACGGGATCTGCAGCTGGCTCTGCAACTGGGACTGAAACCAGCAAAGCCGGCCACACCGATCCGCCCGAACCAGGGCACCCCCCGGCGCCACCCACAGACATACGTTCCGTCAAGAAGCGTCCCTCGGGGTGGCAACGCCGTGGGACCTGGTTGGCAGTTGCTGCGGCGGGGGCCTTGGTCATCGCGGGTGGAACGCTGTGGAACCTCAATCAAGCGGCAACGCCATTGGCGCGGGCAGAGTTGTCCCCACTCGCACAGCACACTGCCACAGGATCAGCGACAGTCCTTGAGTCCGCGGACGGATCACGAAACCTGGAAGTGAAGCTGAGCAAAGATGAAGCACAGGGCTACCAGGAGGTCTGGCTCATCGGCACGGACCTTAAACGGCTGATCAGTCTGGGAATCATGAGCTCGGATTCAGGGACCTTCCCGCTTCCGTCAGATCTGAATTTGGACGATTTTCCTATCGTCGACGTCTCTGATGAACCGCTGGATGGAAATCCCGGCCACTCCAGTGTGAGCATCGTGAGGGGTTCGCTAAGTTCCTGAGCCGTCCAAGCGGTTGATGCGCAGCCGTGCGCTGCCCTCGCATTCAGCAACGGGTAGCCTGAATCCCACACCCGAAGGAAAGGAGGCCACGGTGGCTCAAACGACGGCGGCCCAAGAGTTGACGCTCGAAGCGACGGTGTCCGGTCTCATGGCGGAACTTGCGGCATTGGAAGAGCCCCGGGCCCGCGAAGTGAACGAGAAACACGGCGATGACCACGGGGTAAACCTCAGCAAGCTGCGTGCCATCGCGAAGAGGTTGAAGACCCAGCAGGAGCTCTCCCGCGAGCTGTGGAACACCGGTGACACCGCAGCCAGATTGCTGGCGCTCCTGATATGCCGGCCCAAGGCCTTTGACCGGGACGAACTGGACAGCATGTTGCGGGAAGCACGGACCCCCAAAGTCCAGGACTGGCTTGTCAACTACGTCGTCAAGAAAAGCCCGCATTCCGAAGAATTGCGGGTTACCTGGTTCGCTGACTCCGATCCCGTGGTGGCAAGCGCTGGCTGG
Organism: Arthrobacter sp. DualSoilB13; assembly: GCF_055389195.1. Lineage (NCBI taxonomy): Bacteria > Bacillati > Actinomycetota > Actinomycetes > Micrococcales > Micrococcaceae > Arthrobacter > Arthrobacter sp. DualSoilB13. The sequence continues at coordinate 416,632 of NZ_AP035865.1, forward strand.
GCGCTGACCTCCGAGCGTGTCGTCAAGAAGCCCGAAGGCCTGGATCTTGTGCAACTGCTGGACGTTATTGATAGCCACATGAAGGAAGCCCCGGACCGCCTTCAGTGGGCCATGAACCACTGCCTGGCGCAAATCGGGATTGAATTCCCGGAGCAAAGGACCAGGGCCTTGGACATCGGAGAGCGGTTGGAAGTGCTGAAGGACTATCCCACACCGCCCAATTGCACGTCGCCGTTCGCGCCGGCCTGGATCAATGAGATGGTGCGTCGCCAGGCACTGTAGTGTGGCCGATCAGCCTCGGTTGCGGTGCATCATCCGGTAGGTGAGCTCGGCGAGCAGCTCTTCATCGGAGAGGTGCGAGGCCCGGGCAATGGGAGCGCTGGGAACGGTAACCCGGGGAGGTCCCTGCCGTGATTCGTCGCCTGAGCGCATGTCGTCGGGGGTGATCATTTCCGGAGCGAAGTTCGATTTACCTTTGAGGACTTCGGACACCGAACCTGCCCTCCAGCCCAAGGCGTGCTCAAGCTTGCGTTGGTTGATCTCCTGCGTTCGCCGGGTCCCGGATTCCAGTGTGCGGACCGTCTTGATGGCAGTACCTGCCTGCTTGGCCAGCTGAACCTGGCTCAGCCCTTGTGCCAAGCGTTCTTCTTTGATCAGGCGGCCTATGGTTTGCAGTGCTTCAAGTTCATCCACGATTCCTACTTTTCCATAGGCAATAGTAGGCAATCAAATCAGCGAGGCTCGTCAGGCCGCGCGGAGTAACGCGGAGCAGGCCGTCAACCAGCTCACCGAGCGCTCGAGGACCGCCGCCCGCGGAGAAGCGCAGGCTGCTTGGTATCAATGCGATCACGTTATGTGTAAGCGCTTGCATTGACTGGCGAATCATGGCTAGTGTGAGCGTCACCACATCAATTGCGCCGCCGAATCTTTGTACTCAGCGAGGAGTCTTTAGCATGAAGAAAACCAAGTACCTGCTACCGGTCGCAGCCGCCGGTGTTCTGGCACTTACCCTTTCCGCCTGTAGCGGAGATGGTGGCGGTGGGGGATCCACCGCCGGCTCGGATGATTGCTCCGCCTACGAAAGCTATGGCAAGCATGACGGGAAGACCGTCTCCGTCTACTCCACCATCGTCGACGTCGAGGCTACCAACCTCGAGGAATCCTGGAAGCAGTTCGAATCCTGCACCGGCATCACCATTAAGTACGAGGGCAGCAAGGAATTCGAAACGCAGATCGGCGTGCGTGCCCAGTCCGGCACCGCCCCGGACGTTGCGATCTTCCCGCAGCCCGGCCTTCTGGCCACCCAGGCACGGGCCGGTTACCTGAAGCCCGCACCGCAGACCGTGTCCGACCTTGTGGACAAGAACTGGTCCCCGGACTGGAAGAAGTACGGCACGGTGGACGGTAAGTTCTACGCCGCTCCGATGCTCGCGAACGTCAAGGGCTTTGTTTGGTACGCGCCCAAGACCTTCAAGGACAAGGGCTGGGAAGTCCCCAAGACGTGGGACGAAATGATCGAGCTGTCCAAGAAGATCGCCGCGGATGACAAGAACATGAAGCCGTGGTGTGCCGGATTCGAGTCCGGAGAAGCAACGGGCTGGCCCGGCACGGACTGGATCGAAGACGTTGTCCTGCGTGCCCACGGCCCCGAGGTCTACGACCAGTGGGTGGCTCACCAGATTCCGTTCAATGACCCCAAGATTGTTGATTCCTTCGACAAGGCCGGCGACATCCTGCTCAACCCGGACATGGTGAACGGCGGCTTCGGTGACGTTCGCTCCATCCTCAGCACCGGGTTCGCCCAGGCCGGCCAGCCGGTCCTCGACGGCACCTGCGCCATGCACCACCAGGCCAACTTCCAGGCCGCCAACTGGCCTGCAGGAACCAACGTGGCTGAAGACGGCGACGTCTGGGCCTTCATCACCCCGCCGATTGACGAAAGCAAGGGCAAGGCAGTCACCGGTGGTGGCGAGATGGTTGGTGCTTACAAGGACACCGCTGAAGTTCAGTCGTTCCTGGCATACCTGGCCAGCGCCGACTTCGCCAACAACCGCGTGAAGCTTGGCGGCGTGGTCAGTGCCAACAAGGGCTTGGACCCCAACAACGCACAGTCTGACCTGGACAAGCTGACCGTCCAGATCCTCCAGGACAAGGAAACCGTGTTCCGCTTTGACGGTTCGGACCTCATGCCGAGCGCAGTTGGTTCCAACTCCTTCTGGAAGGGCATCGTGCAGTGGATCAACGGCACGTCCTCCCAGGATGTTGCCAACAGCATCGAATCCAGCTGGCCTAAGAGCTAACTCCCAGAGTGCTGCCTCCCCTGACTGGTTGACCCAGCCGGGGAGGCAGTGCTTTTCCCGGAACTTAGTGATTCACTCACGCCCCGGAGGTTGGGTATGGAATTTATTGGAGAAAAACTCCTACAAGTAGTGATAGCCCTTGCGATATTCGCAGCGGTCATCGGCCTCATCATGTTGCTGGTGGACAGGGCGCCTAAGTCAGTCAAAGACAAAGTCACGGTGGCAGGATTCCTTGCTCCTGCGGCAATCCTGATGCTGGTGGGTCTGGTTTATCCGGCCATCCGCACGTCAATGCTGGCCTTCACGGATGCCAGCGGCAATGGCAACGGCTTTGATAACTTCGTGTGGATGTTCACGCAGCCTGAGGCATTGACCACGCTGCGGAACACCGTCATTTGGACCGTCCTGGTTCCACTGCTGTCGACGAGCTTCGGCCTCGCCTACGCAGTCTTCATTGATAAGGCCCGCGGCGAGCGGGTTCTCAAATCGCTGGTCTTCATGCCGATGGCCATCTCCTTTGTGGGCGCCGGCATCATTTGGAAGCTCGTCTACGACTACCGTGGCCCCAACATCGAGCAGACCGGTGTCATCAACTTCTTCAGGGTCGCCCTGGGGATGGATCCCAAGCAGTTCCTGCTGGATGCCCCGGAAAACACCATCTTCCTCATCATCGTGATGGTTTGGATCCAGACCGGCTTCGCCATGGTGATCCTGTCTGCGGCCATCAAGGGTGTCCCTGTGGAACTCATCGAGGCGGCCCGCCTGGACGGTGCCAACGCTTGGCAGCAGTTCCGCAACGTCACAGTCCCCGGCATCCGTGGAGCCCTGGTGGTGGTCCTGACCACCATTACCATCGCAACGCTGAAGGTCTTCGACATCGTGAGAACCATGACCGCCGGCAACTACGACACTTCCGTAGTCGCCAACGAAATGTACACGCAGGCTTTCCGCGCCGGTGAGCCCGGACGGGGTGCCGCGTTGGCCCTGATCCTGTTCCTCATGGTGCTGCCGATCGTCGTGTACAACGCTCGAGTCCTTCGCAAGCAAAGGGAGATCCATTGACAGCCACGCCAGCCCCGAAAGAGGCCTCGAAGGCCACCCGGCAGCGTCCTGGATCCGACCCCACGGAGGACGCCCAGCCCATCATGCGCCGCGTCAAGACCAAGCTCACTTCCAAGTGGGCAACAGCGGCAGCGATCATCATCGCCGTCGTATGGTCCGTGCCGACGTTCGGGCTCTTTGTTACCTCGTTCCGTCCTGCCGCCAAGCAGGTAGGTCCCCGGTCCGACGGCTGGTGGAATGCGTTCGTCGACTGGCAGTTCACGTTCAAGAACTACGCGGATGTCCTCACCCCGGCGGGGTCGCAATCCGCCAACCTCTCGCAATACTTCGTCAACTCCATCGCGATCGTCATCCCGGTCACCATCTTCGTGCTGGTCCTGGCGTCCATGGCTGCGTACGTTTTCGCGTGGGGCAAGTTCAAGGGCCGTGACGCTCTCTTCATCTTCGTCTTTGCCCTGCAGATCATCCCTCTCCAGATGGCCCTGATTCCGCTGCTGCAGTTCTTTACGCAGACCCTGCAGCTCCCTGCGGGTTCGTACGCCCAGCTGTGGATTGCCCACACCATGTTCGGCCTTCCGCTGGGCATCTTCCTGCTGCATAACTTCATCTCCGAAATTCCCGGTGAAGTCATTGAGGCGGCAAGGGTGGATGGCGCCGGACACAGCACCATCTTCTGGCGGATCATTCTGCCGCTGTCGGTACCGGCACTCGCCTCGCTGGCGATCTTCCAGTTCCTGTGGGTTTGGAATGACCTGCTGGTGGCGTTGGTGTTCTCCGGTGGAACGGCAGACGTTGCGCCCATTACGCAGCGTCTGGCTGAGATCTCCGGTACCCGCGGTGCAAGGGACTACCTGAACCCGGCAGCAGCGTTTGTCTCCATCATCGTCCCGCTCCTGGTGTTCTTCGGATTGCAGCGCTACTTTGTGCGCGGCCTGCTGTCCGGCGGCCTCAAGGGTTAGGACTGCGGCCTCGGTTACGCAGCGCATTACGCGCCTGCGTAACCGAGGCGGCAATCTACAAATACACATTTAGGGTTTGAAGGCGGAGCAACGGCGGCCGGAGAGGGGAGCCTGTGTCAAAAACAACGGGTAGATCCCAACGCGGCGGCCATACCGGCGTCAGTATTGAGGACGTAGCTGCAGCCGCCGGAGTTTCCACGGCCACCGTTTCACGCGCCGTGCGGGGACTACCGCGGGTGTCTCCCGCCACCCGCGAGAAAATCCTCGAAGTTGCCAGTTCACTGGGATATGTTGCGTCGTCATCGGCATCAGGCTTGGCGACGGGCCGCACCCGCACCATCGGAGTCCTGGCACCTTTTGTGAGCCGGTGGTTCTTCTCCAAAGCCATAGAGGGCGCGGACCGGGAACTCCATTCACGCAAGTACAACCTCTCCCTCTTCAACTTGGGCGGCCACGGCAGCAACCGTGAGCGGCTCTTCAGCTCCACCATGGTCTACAAACAAATTGACGCACTGTTGGTGCTCTGTATGTCCCTGACAGAGGAAGAGCTGGAACACCTCCACAAAATCGACATCCCGCTGGTTGTGGTGGGTGGCCACGTTGAGGACTGCGCGTACATCGGCATCAACGATTACGACGCCGCGTCCACCGCCGTGCGGCATCTGCTGGACCTGGGCCACAAGGACATCGCATTGCTCCATGGCGACGACGAAACGGACCTGAACTTCGACGTTCCCCGCGTGCGTATCCGCGCCTTCCAGGAAGTCATGACCGACGCCGGCCTGGAAGTCCGCCCCGAGTGGGACCAGTGGGGTGACTTCACTGTCGCCAGCGGACAGCAGGCGTTTAACCGGCTCTGGAGCCAACCCGGCCGCAAACCAACAGCCATCTTCTGCTCCTCGGACGAGATGGCTATGGGCGTCATTTTTGAGGCGGGCCGTCATGGCGTCAGGGTGCCGGAAGACCTTTCCGTCATCGGGATTGACGACCACGACTTCTCGTCATCCATTGGCCTGACCACCGTGGGCCAGCGGCCCGACAACCAGGCAGAGCTGGCTACCAAGATGCTGCTGGACGAATTGGACGGCAACCCGGGAGCGGTTCATTCAGAGGTGGCCCCCCACAAGCTGATTGTCCGCGAGACAACGGCCCCGCCCAGCTAAAGGCACGAGCCCAGCTAAAAAGCACGAGCCCAGCTAGGAGGCCCGCGCCAGTTGCCGGATGGGAATCCACCGCGAGGCGAGCCTGCGGTAGGCGGCGGCCGCTCCGGTCATGTCCCCTTCAGCCAGGCACTCGATGCCGAGCCGGACATCCATGGGGGACTCGTCCGGATACACCTTGTCAGCCACGGCACCATAATCCAGCTCCACCATGGACTGGACGTGGAATAGTTCCAGCCACTCCGTGAGCTGTGTCAGGTCATCCAGCATGTCCAAATCAGGTGCGGCCAAGGCCAAATGGGCCACGGCGAAGCGGGCCCTATCCAAGGCTTCAGTAATGGGTGTCCATACCCGGACGGTGAGGATGCGCCCCTCGGACTCCACCACGTCCTTGCGGTCCGACTCACTGAAAAGCGAGAACCAGCTGAACGGAATGCCCCACGTTGAAGCCCGGGTGTGCACCCGTTTTGCGGCCTCCCCGGCGTTGATGCGATCGATCCTGGCCTGGTGCTTGTCACGCTGCGAGACCGGGATAAGGAGATCGGCCAGCGGACTGTGCACGCCATCCATGAGCGCGTTGGCCGCCAAGCCAGCCCGAATCACCAGTTGGCTGGGGCAGAAAAGCAGCCGACCGGCGTCGTAATCTTCCGTATCCTGGGCCGCAGCGTGCCGTCCTGTGGGCACGCGCGTCATGCGTACCAAGTCCGTTCGGCCGGTGGGGAAAGGGTCGCCGCCGGAACGCGTGATGCGTCCCAGGGAGGCTTGGAGCTCCGCATTTTCGACGGCGGCCCGGGAACCGTTCTTGGTGCCTTCCGCCACAAGCTGGCGTTGCTGTTCGGGCGGGAACGCCTCGATGGGCTCGAAAATGCGCAGTGACGAAGAGAACGGCAGACCCGCCTGGCCCCGATACAGGTTTCCAGTCATATCAACCGCCCCTTTTCGTCAGTGAGCCTGTACTTAGTCCGCCAGCTCCACAATGACCGGAGCGTGGTCCGAAGCGCCTTTGCCCTTGCGTTCCTCGCGGTCGATGGAGGCGCCTGTGACCCGTGATGCCAGGGCCGGGGAGGCGAGGCAGAAGTCGATGCGCATGCCTTCCTTCTTGGGGAAGCGCAGTTGTGTGTAGTCCCAGTAGGTGTAGACGCCGGGGCCCGGGGTGTAGGGACGGACGACGTCGGTGAACCCGGCGGTTTCGAAGGCGTGGAAGGCGGCGCGCTCGGGTTCGCTGACGTGGGTGTAGTTGTTGTTGCGGAACAGCTCGATGTCCCAAACGTCCTCATCGAACGGGGCGATGTTCCAGTCACCCATGAGGGCGATCTGGGCGGTGGGCTCGGACTTGAGCCATTCAGCCGCATGGCCCTGCAGGACGTCCAGCCACTTGATCTTGTACGGCATGTGTTCGTCGTCCAGCGAGCGGCCGTTGGGAACGTACAGGCTCCAGATGCGGACGCCGCCACAGGTAGCAGCGATGGCCCGGGCTTCCTGGGCAGGATCCTTGCCTGCCTTACCGAACGCGGGCTGGTCCAGGAAGGTGCGCTGCACATCCTCCAAGCCCACGCGCGAAGCGATGGCTACACCGTTCCACTGGTTCACGCCGAAGTGCGCAACCTCGTAACCCATGCGCTCAAAGAGCTCCCACGGGAAGTTCTCGTCCTTGCACTTGGTCTCCTGGATGGCCAGGACATCGCAGTCGCTGCGCTCAAGCCAGGCCTCAACGCGGTCGGCACGGGCGCGGAGGGAGTTCACATTCCAGGAAGCTATCTTCACAGCCACTAACTTACCGAACTTGGGGCTGAGCGCATCACCTGACGGGTTTTTACCTTGACGAACTAGCGGACGTAAAGTGCGGAGGAGGATGTGAGTTTGCGGAGCCCGATGCCCGATGCGATCAGGAGCAACCCGGTAACGATCGCGAATCCGGCCAACATCCACACCAGGCCCAAGAGGCCCAGACCCGGATTCACCAGCACCACAATCCCGAACACCGTGGTGATCAGGCCGGTCAGGAACCAAACACCCCAGCTTCGGATGAAGGTCCTCGCGGCCAGCGAAAGGATAATTTGGGAAAGGCCAAGAACAAGGGCCCACAATCCGATCAGCACACCGATTGCTGCCGCGGTAATTCCCGGCAACGCAATGGCCACAATGCCGGCTGCTATGGAGATGAGCCCACCCACGATGGTCCAGCGCGAACGGCCAGCGGGGTCGTAGAAATAATGGGCCACGCTGGTAATGCCGTCAATGATCGCAAAAACACCGAACATGACAACCACCACCAAAGCGGTGGCACTGGGCACAACAAAGATCAAGAGGCCAAAAACTATGGAAAGGGCTCCCCGGACCAGCAAAGCAGTTCCCGGGTTTTTGAACATTTTGCGATCCGCTGGATCGTCCATACGGCTCAGCGTAACCAACCGCGTGCCTTTACCGCATCCCCTCACGCCGGATAGCTGTGGCAATTGCTGCGGCACGGGTTTCGACGCCGAGTTTGGCGTAGATATGAGCGAGGTGGGTTTTGACTGTCGCTTCGGAAATGAACAGTCTTTTCCCGAGATCACGGTTGCTGAGGCCCTGGGTTAGGAGGCTGAGCAGTTCGGCTTCGCGGGGCGTGAGAATTTCGTCCGGATTCCGTAATTGTTGGAACAGGCGGGAAGCTACCGGCGCACTCATCACGCTTTTCCCCTGCACCGCGCCACGAACGGCTGCGAAAATTTCTTCCGGCGCAGCATCCTTGAGTAAATAGCCCATGGCACCGGCGTCCACGGCCCGCACAATGTCAGCGTCCGAATCGTAGGTGGTGAACACGATGATGGCTTGCTTCGGGTTCCGCTGTCGCAGCTGTTTGGTGGCTTCAATGCCGTCCATTCCAGCGCCCATTGCCAGGTCCATGAGGATTACTGCGGGTGAATGCTCTTGGGTGGCTTTCAGGGCTTCCTCGCCGGAGGACGCCTCCGCGACGACGGCGATGTCACCTTGGGTGCCCAGCAGCGCCTTGAGTCCGCTCCGAACTACCGTATGGTCGTCCACGAGGAGCACCGAGATAGTGTTCACAGGGCCTCCTTCAAAGCATGGGCCGGATCAGCTGGCTGGGTCAGTGGGAACTGCGCCGCGATGATGGTGCCTTCGCCGGGCGAGCTTTCCACGGACAATTCTCCGCCCAACTGCTCAACACGCTGCCGCATTGCGCGGAGGCCGTATCCTCCGTGTGCCGACGCCGGAGGTACCGCTGCGGGATCGAAGCCGCGGCCGTCGTCGAACACGTCCAAGGTGACCGCGTCCGGAAGGTAACCGAGCGTCACGCTGGCATGGTCCGCGCGGGCATGGAGTTTGATGTTGGCCACGGCGCTTTGGGTGACGCGGAGCAGGGCATGACGCACCTCGGATGGAAGGGGCCGCGGCTCACCGGTGACGTGGATGCTGACGGTCTCAAAGTATTGCCGTGCCGCATGTTCCAGGGCTTCCGGGAGCGGCCCGGTCTCAAGGCCGGGAGCGGAGAGCTCGTGCACCAGGCTGCGGGTGTCTGCGAGGTTGCGCCTGAGCAAATCTGTTGCTTTGCGGACGTCATGGTGGGCGGATTCGGCTGGCCAGGAGCGTTGGGCGGCCTCGAGGAGGAGCAGGCTGCTGGCCAGGCCTTGGGTGACGGTGTCGTGGATTTCACGGGAAACCCGCTCGCGCTCGGTGGCGATTCCGGCTTCGCGTTGCTTGGCGGCGAGTTGCTCCTGGGCTCGGGTGACGTCGTTGAAGAGCCTGCGTTGCAGTGCCGTATCGCGCTCAATCTTGTCGTAGATTAGCGTGAGCAGGGCGCCCGCCGCGAGAGGCCCCAGCAGCATGGCGATGTCCGTCCAGCCGCTCATGCGGAAGAGCCCGACGGCGGTAGCGGCCGCCGTCGCGCCTCCCGCCACGTAGCCGGCCCAACCGCGGAAGGCCGTGCGCGTGAGGAAGAAAATGGCGAAGGAACACCATGCGAAGCTCGGAGCGACCACCACCAACGCGGCCCACGCTGTCACTAACGCCACCATCCACGGGATCCACAACCGGTGAGTGCGTTGACCCGGCGGCTGCCGGTGAGCCAGTGGTTGGCGGTGAGCCAGCACCGCGGTCACCGCATACAGCGCGCACACGGCCACGGCCAAAGCAACGGTCCACAGGTTGTCCGCGGGGGAGTGACGCATAACGTACCGGACCGCGGAGGCCACCATCAGGACGGCGAAGCCCAAGTGCACCACAGCATCAATGCGGCCATCAATCCGGCTGCTGAGCTGGTTGCCAGGTTCGAGCCTTGGATGAGCAGTTGGCATGGGTGGTTCCCGTTCCGGGTTTGGGTGGAAGGCGTTCTTTCCATGCTAGATCCCACGCAGTCATTGGTCTCTCCACCTTTTGGCTGATACAGGTGGCGGAAAGGCTGAGACCGGGAGCGGCGCCCGGCCGATGCGGCGTGGGGGCGCTCGCGGAAGCATGGAGATGTACCCGATGCCAACTACCAGGAGAACCTTGTGAAGAAGTCCAACAAGATGATTGCCGCCGCCGCTGCCGGAGCATTGCTGCTCACCGGCGGTGTCACTGCTGTGGCCAACGCCGTGTCACCAGCCGCCGCACCCGCCGCGCCCGTGAAAGTTGCCGCAGAAGTTCAACCGGCACCGGAGAACGTTGTAGCCCAGAACCGCATCTCCGTGGGCGCCTCAAGCGCTGCCGTCAACGCTGCGCTTGCCAGGTGCCAGGCGGACAAGCTGCCGTTCGTGACTGTTGCCCTGGTTGACCGCTTCGGTACCGTCCAGGCACTCCTCCGCGGGGACAACGCCGCCGAGCACACCATCGAGGCCGCCAAGCAGAAGGCCTACACGGCCGCAGCTTTCGGTGCTCCCACCAGCGAACTCGCAAAGCGCATCAACGGTAACGGCCCGTCCATCGCCGACCTCCCAGGCACACTGTTCCTGGCCGGCGGCGTTCCGTTGAAGGTCAACGGTGTTTCCGTTGCCGGGATCGGTGTGGGCGGTGCACCCGACGGCGCCCTCGACGAAGCCTGCGCAACCGCCGGCGCTGATGCCTTGGCCGTGGCAGCGAAGTAGCCATGAACCCCCTTGGAGTTTTTGTACAGATGATGCCCTTATGGGAGCGTTTTAGGGGCGTTATCTGTACAAAAACGCGGGTGGTGGGGGCGGGCGTGCTGGTGCTCGGGCTGCTGTCCGGATGTACGACGGCGGCGTCCCCGCCTTCCAGCCCGGCCGCGCCTTCCAGCCCGGCCGCGCCTTCCAGCCCGGCGCCGACTCAATCAGCCCCCACTCAAGCCGCGCCGTCGAGCGTAAGTCCCGTCCCGTCGTCGTCGGCTGCTGTACCGGCTCAACAATCAACGGAACTGTCACCGGAGGCCCAACTGGAAACTGACCGACTCCTGATCCTTGCCGCGAAAGCCAACGACGCTGCGAGGGTGCGCGAACTGATCGCGGCTGGCGGCAACGTCAACGCCAAGGACGACATCCAGGACTCCGCGTTCCTCTATGCCGGTGCTGAGGGCTTCAACGAGGTCCTGCAACTGACGCTGGCTGCGGGAGCGGACGTTCGCAGCATCAACAGGTACGGCGGCACGGCCCTGATCCCGGCGAGCGAGCATGGGCACACGGACACCGTGCGGATCCTGATCGCGGCGGGTGTGCCCGTGGACCACGTCAACAACCTGGGCTGGACCGCCATGCAGGAAGCCATCCTGCTCAACAATGGCGGTCCGAATCAGCAGGACGTGGTCCGGCAACTCCTGGCAGCCGGAGCCAACCCGGACATCCGCGACCCCCAAGGCCGAACCGCCCTGCAGAACGCAGAGCGGCTCGGATTCACGGAGATCGCGGCGCTGATCCGGGCGCGCTAGCTACAGCGCTTCCAGCACGCTCACGTAGTTGGCGATGCCCACGCCGCCCATGTTCTGCACAGCTCCGCGGCGGGCGTTCGCTAGTTGCATGTCGCCCGCGGTCCCGCTGAGCTGCATCGCGGCAATAACGTGCTGCGACACGCCAGTGGCACCCACCGGGTGGCCCTTCGCCTTGAGTCCGCCGGAGACGTTGACGGGCAGCTTGCCGTCCTTATAAACCCAGCCTTCCTGGATGGCACGCGCGCCCTCGCCTCGCGGAGTGAGACCCATGGCCTCGTACATAATGAGCTCGGCGATGGTGAAGCAGTCGTGCACCTCGGCGAAGTCCAGATCCTCAATGCCCACGCCCGCCATGGTGAAGGCGCGCTCCCACGAGGCTCGGGTGGCGGCGAACTCGGTGGGGTCGCGCTTCTCCGCCGGGAAAAAGTCGTTGGCATGACCGAAACCAGCAAGACGCACAGGTGCAGTTGCGCCGCCGGTAACCGACGTAGAAAGCACGACGGCGGCAGCGCCGTCCGAGACCGGCGAACAGTCAGTGCGACGCAGAGGCTCGGCCACCATGGGATTCTTCTCAGAGACGGTGCGGCAGAACTCCACGCCGAAGTCCCGGTGCATCTGGGCGTACGGGTTGTCCATGCCGTTGTGGTGGTTCTTGGCGGCGATGGAGCCAAGGACATCGCTGAGGCCGTTCTCAAAACCCGGGCCGCTGATTCCAGCGCCGTAACGCTTGCCGTAGTGCTTGGCCACCTCCGCGAACAGGCCCGTGAACCCGGTGGAGGACGCTTTGCCGGCCATCTCGTACGAAGCACCGAGGAGGGCTGCTCCCACGACGTCCGCGCCAGCGTCGGTCATTTTCTCGGCCCCGATCACCAGGACGTTCCGGGCAGTTCCGGCGAGGACGGCCTTGACGCCCTGCTGGAACGCGGCCGATCCGGAGGCGCAAGCATTCTCAGTGCGCGTTGCGGGGACGTTGGCCAGGTCCGCAGACAACTGGAGTGCCAGCGACGACGTGAATCCCAGAGGCTGCATGCCCGAGTTGAACTGTCCAAGGTAGATCTCGTCGATGTCCTTGGGGTCCAGGCCGGAGTTGCTGATGGCTTCGCCGGCAACCTGGACGATCAGCGACTCCAATGTCTCATCGCTCAGTTTCCCGAACTTGCTGTGCCCCCAACCGGTGAGCAGGATGTCTTTGCCGAACTGGTCTTTCAGGCTCATGCGTTGGCTCCTTCAAGCGTGTGTTCCTCAGACTCGAGCGCTACCGCGAACCCGGCCTCGGTCTTTTCGCGGAGCTCTTCCACGGTGACGCCCGGGGCGAGACGTGTCAGCAGCAGGCGCGTGCCGCCGTCGTGCGTTTCAGCGTCAGGCACGATGTCGAAAACGGCCAGGTCCGTGATGATCCTGTCCACGCACTTGAGTCCCGTCAGGGGGAGTGTGCATTCGGTGACGATCTTGGCCGAACCGTCCTTGGCATTGTGCTCGGTGAGGACCACCACCCGCGGTGTCCCGGCCACCAAATCCATGGCGCCGCCCATACCCTTGACCATCTTGCCGGGGATGGTCCAGTTGGCAAGGTCGCCGCTGCCGGACACCTGCATGGCGCCCAGGATGGCCACCTTCACGTGCCCGCCGCGGATCATGCCGAACGAGGTAGCGGAGTCGAAAATGCTGCCACCGGGGGTAATGGTGACGGTCTGCTTGCCGGCGTTGATGAGGTCCGCGTCTTCTTCGCCCTCATAGGGGAAGGGGCCCATTCCAAGCAGGCCGTTCTCGCTCTGGAGGACCACCCGCACGCCGTGGGGCAGGTTGTTGGCCACCAGCGTGGGGATGCCGATGCCGAGGTTGACGTAGTCGCCGTCGTTCAATTCTTCGGCCGCGATGGCGGCCATCTGGTCACGTGTCCATGCCATGGTGATGTGCTCCTTTGCTTTAGACCGTCAGTGCTTCAGCGCGCTGTGCTTCCGGGCGTTGGCGGACTGTTCGCTGCTCGATGTCCTTGACCCGGTTGGTTGCCTGGACAAGCCGCTGGACGTAGACGCCCGGGGTGACGATGTGGTTGGGGTCCAGCTCGCCCGGCTGCACAATGATCTCCGCCTCGGCGATGGTCACTGTGCCTGCCGTGGCCACCACAGGGTTGAAGTTCCGCGCCGTGTAGCGGTAGATCAGGTTCCCGTCCGTGTCCGCGGTGTGCGCATGAACCAGCGCGACGTCGGCGGTGATGGCGCGCTCGCGGACGTAAGTTACGCCGTCGAACTCTTCCAGCGGCTTGCCTTCGGCAACCAAGGTGCCCACGCCGGTGCGCGTGTAGAAAGCGGGAATGCCGGCACCGCCTGCGCGGAGACGTTCAGCCAGTGTGCCCTGCGGCGTGAACTCGACTTCGAGTTGGCCAGCCAGGTATTGCTCAGCGAAGAGCTTGTTCTCGCCCACGTAGGAAGCAATGACTTTGCGGACCTGGCCAGCCTCGATCAGCACGCCCAGGCCCTTGCCATCCACACCCATGTTGTTCGAGACGATGGTGAGGTCCTTGGCGCCCGACTCGCGGACGGCGTCGATCAGGTCGGCGGGGATGCCGCTCAAGCCAAAACCTCCGACGGCGATGGTCAGGCCGTCTGCCATCAGGTCATGGAGCGCTTGGGCTGCGCTTGATTGGATCTTGGCCATGCTGGGCTCCTCTTTGAGTTCGTTTCAGTGATCCACTTTGTGGACTGTGCTGTCTCTCGAGAAGGAGCCTAGTTTTGCTGGGCGGGACGGTCAATCGTCACTGTGGGAGGAGACTCAGGGTGTGGACGGTACACTGAAAGCTGTCCATATTGTGGATGATTTCTTCTTGAGGGGGTCTCATGGTGGTTCAGGGAGCGCAAGTGGTGGGCCGGGTAGCCCTGCTGCTGCGGCTGGTGGGACGGAAGCCCGAAGGCACGTCATTGGCTGGCTTGGTACGTGAGTCCGGGTTGACCCGGCCAACAGTGCACCGGCTGCTGACGTCGCTGGCTGCTGAGGGATTGCTGGAACACGACTCGGGCTCTGGAAAGTGGGTTCTGGGGCCGGAGATCTTTCTGCTGGGTTCGGTGGCTGCTGCGCGTTTCCCCATGGAGGACATTGCTCGGCCGTCGCTGCGCCGGTTGGCTGCCGAGACAGGGGAGAGCGCCTTCTTTTCCATCCGACGTGGAAACGAAACAGTGTGCGTGCTGCGCGAGGAAGGTTCTTTCCCGGTACGGTCCTTCGTGCTGCACGAAGGCGTGCGCTTTCCGTTGGGAGTGGCATCAGCGGGGACGGCGATCATGGCTTTCCTGCCTCCCGATGAGCAGGAACTCCTATTGGGGGAGTGGCCAGCGCATGCCGGGGAGTTCGCCGTGGGACATCCTGCAGAGGTGGTGCGGCGAAACCTGGAACAGACCCGGCTGACCGGTTACTCCGTCAATCCCGGGCTAATCCTTGAAGGTAGCTGGGGCATGGGTGCTGCCGTATTCGACCAGCAGGGACGGCCGGCGTGGGCTCTGTCCTTGACGGGAATCGAACCCAGGTTCCGCCCGGACCGCCAGGATTTCCTTGGCAAGCTTCTGCTCGAGGAAGCACACCGAATGAGCGCGCGGTTGCAGGCCACCGGACCCAACTGAGTCGCATTTGTGCGCGTTTTGAGCGCTCAAAACGCGCTGTGCTGCTACCTAGTTGGGGTGGGTTAGGTGAGGTCCAGGCGCATCAGGACTCGTGGGAAGCCATTAAGGACCGACGTCGTCTCGGTCACCTTCTTGAAGCCAGCCTTCTCGAATAATCTGCGGGTGCCCACGTAGGCCATGGTCAGGTCCACTTTGGAGCCCTTGTTATCCACGGGATAACCCTCAATGGCGGGCGCGCCGTGGCTCTTGGCGAAGTCGATTGCCCCGCGAAGCAGCTCGTGGGAGATCCCCTTGCCCCGATGTCCGGGGCGCACCCGAATGCACCACACGGACCACACGTTGGTTTCGTCCACGTGGGGGATCTTTCGGTTCTTCGCGAAAGTGGTGTCCGCGCGAGGGTGGACCGCTGCCCACCCCACTACTTGGTCGCCGTCGTACGCCAAAACGCCGGGAGGAGGATCCTCGGCCACCAGCTTCTTCACGAACTTCCCGCGCTCCTGTTTCTGGAGCTCCTGGTTCAGTTTCGACGGGATCCTGTAGCTCAGGCACCAGCACACGTTGGAATCGGGGCTCTTGGGCCCCACCATCGTCTTCACGTCATCGAACACCGTTGCGGGGCGAACCTCGATAGCCATGCGGACCATCCTGTCACCCGCGGTGGGCCTGCGTTCTGCCTATCCGAACAAATTTCAAAACTTTTTCAATCCGGACCCATCCACCCCGTCCCACCCTCCGAATAGCTGGTGAGACACAAACCGCAAGTGAAGCAAAAGCAGCACCTGCAACCCGCGTCCCACCAACCAATGGATCCAACGCCCTGGTTCCAAAAACAAGGAGAATGACATGTTGTCCACAAAGCGCCCCGCCCTCGCCTTCGTTGGCCTCACTGCAGCCGCCCTTCTCGGACTTACTGCCTGTGGTGGTTCAAGCACCACCAGCACCCCGGCAGCTTCCTCTGCTGCTCCGGAAACCTCCATGGCGGCACCGTCGCCGTCCTCCTCCCCCATGAGCAGCGCAGCCATGGATCCGGCCGCTAACCTGGTGGGCCCCGGCTGCGCCGGCTACGCCGCACAGGTTCCGGACGGTGCCGGTTCGGTAGCCGGCATGGCCTTGGATCCGGTAGCCGTGGCAGCGTCGAACAACCCGCTCCTCAAGACACTGACCTCCGCTGTTTCCGGCAAGCTCAACCCCAAGGTTGATCTTGTTTCCACCCTGAATGGCAGCGAATTCACGGTCTTCGCACCCGTTGACGATGCTTTCGCGAAGATCGACCCCGCAACAATCGAGACGCTCAAGACGGACGATGCCCTGCTGAGCAAGATTCTCACCTACCACGTAGTCCCCGGTCAGCTGAGCCCGGACCAGATCGTCGGCACCCACAAGACTGTTCAGGGTGGCGAAGTGACGGTTGCCGGCACCAAGGATGCCCTCACGGTTGACGGAGCTTCCAACGTGATCTGCGGTGGCGTAAAGACCGCCAACGCCACGGTTTACCTGATCGACTCGGTGCTGATGCCCAAATAAGCCATAGGGCTTAGCAACACAAGCAACAAAGCAATACCAACAACAAAGCAGGCGCCGGAATCCGGCGCCTGCTTTGTTGTGTTGGGGACTATCTGTTGGTGTCTTGCTCGGGTTTGCCAACCAAGGGGATGGTGCCTGTGCCTGTTCCTCCGACGCATTCGGTCTCAGTGCACTTTTCAGCGCACTCGTGCCTGGTGACGAGGTCGAACTGAACGCCGCCGTGCTGCTCGACGCCTGTCCGGATGGCCCGTTCCACCACCGAGGTGGCCAAGCGCTTGTGCAACTGCAGGGGGTCGCGCCGAAGGTCCTTGACCAGCGCGAAACAGAGCAGCAGCATGACGATGATGAATGGCAGGGCAGCCACAATGGTCACTCGTTGAAGGCCTGACAATGCTTCCGAGGGTTTGTCGCCGCCGGCAAGCAGCATGACTGCTGCCACGGCGCCGGTGAGGCTTCCCCAGAAGATCACCACTCCGCGCCGCGGGTGCTCAGCACCGTTGGAGCTAAGGGATCCCATCACAATGGAGGCAGCGTCTGCGCCGGTGACGAAGAAGATCGCCACCAGGACCATGGCCAGGACGATCACGGCTGCGGTCAGCCAGCCAGGCATCCCCAGGTTCTTCACGAGGTCGAAGAGAGCGCCGTCGAAGTTGATGGAGGGAGCGCCGTCCACCATGGTCACCAGCCCGGGAGTGCCGGCCTTGTCCGCTTCCTGCTGAACGTGGAAGGCAGCGCCGCCGAAGATACCGAACCAGATCACGCTAACTACGCTGGGCACCAGCAGCACGCCGGTGACGAACTGGCGGATGGTGCGTCCACGGCTGATGCGGGCGATGAACATTCCTACGAAGGGCGTCCAGGAGATCCACCATGCCCAGTAGAAGATGGTCCAGCTGGTCATCCAGCTGCGCAGGGAGTCGTCTCCCACGGCTTCGGTGCGTGAGGACATTTCAGCCAGATCGCGGGCATAGTCACCAACGGCCGAGGGAATCAGGTTGAGGATAAACAGGGTGGGGCCTGCAACAAACACAATGAGGGCCAGGACTACCGCCAGCACCATGTTGATGTTGGACAGCCATTGGATGCCGCGGCTGATGCCGGATACTGCTGATGCCACAAAGCAGAACGTCAGGATGGCAACGATGACCACCAGCACGGGAGTGCCGATTTCACCCAGCCAGCCGTTGGAGGTCATGCCGCTGCCGATCTGCAGGGCACCGAGGCCCAGTGAGGCTGCGGTACCGAAGAGCGTGGCGAAGATGGCCAGGATGTTGATGAACTTGCCCAGGGGGCCCTCCACCATGCGAATGCCAAAGAGTGAGGTGAAGGCTGCGGAGACCAGTTGCTTGCGTCCCAGCCGGTAGGTGCCGTAAGCCATGGCGATGCCAACTACTGCGTACATGGCCCAGGGGTGCAGGGTCCAGTGGAAGATGGATGTGGCCATCGCAGTCTGGATTGCGGCCGGTGTGCGGCCGTCCACTGTTCCCGGCGGTGGCGAAATGTAGTGGTAGAGCGGCTCGGCCACACCATAGAACATGAGTCCGATTCCCATGCCGGCGGCGAACATCATGGCCACCCAGGAGACGGTTCGGAACTCGGGCTTCTCACCATCCTTGCCCAGTGGGATGTTGCCGAACTTGCCCAGGGCGAGCCACAGGACGAAGACGACGAACAAGGAGGCGAGGACCATGAAGAGCCAGCCTGTGTACTCCATGACCCAGTTCAGGGCACCTTTGGAGGTATCGGAGAGGCTGTCGCGTCCCACAAAGCCCCAGATCACGAAGGCGACGGCGATGGCGCCCGTGATCCCGAAGGTGACTTTGTCCAGGGTAAGTTTGCGGTTCCGGCGGGCTGAAACAGCCTGCTCGGTCTTGGCGTGGCGCAGCTCTTCCATGATCTGTTCGTGTTCTGCGGAATCAGGAAGTGCCTCTGCGCCTCCGTCCTCAGCGTTGAGCGCGGCCAAGGTGGTGTCGGGGTCGATAGGTAATTCCTCGGGTGTCAGCGGTTTTGTGTCACTGTTTATAGCCATGAGCGGGTCCTTTGCTCGGCGTGTCATGAGGCTGCGTTTCTTACGGGCCTTGGTTAATGGATTGGTGGGGAGGTGGGGTGCTTCGCGGAGTGTTCCGCAGGAATCAACAACATCCGCGCTATGCAACAGAGTGCGCTCCGTCACATGCAAAGTCAAGGGATTTTGGCTCTTTGACAGCAGATTGATATATCAATTGGCTGGAAGTAGCTGAGTTGCGTATCATGGGCTCCGTTGCGAATTGCGCATCGTGAATGGCGCCGCGGTAGCAGTCACCCCGGACGGTTGTGAGGTTATGGCCGAAGGGCTAGCGGTGCCTGTAGCCCATGCGGGCGCTGATGGTCAGGCCGGCCTCCCGAAGGCCCTCAATGAGTCCGGGCTGTTCCTCCGGAGAAAAGCGGAACGACGGCCCGGAAATGCTGACGGCGGCTATGACGCTGCCGGCGTGGTTGAAGATCGGCACGGCAATGGCAGTAAGGCCGATTTCAAACTCTTCGTGGACTGTGGCGTACCCGTTCCGGGCCACGTCCAGCAGCTGCTTCTCCAGATCGCCGCGGTTCGTGACAGTTCGAGGCGTCCGTGCGGGCAGGCCCACTGCCTTGAAAACCTGGGCTCGTTCATCGGCGGTCAACGCCGCAAGAAGGACTTTGCCGCTGGAGGTGGCGTGCAGCGGCGTCAGGCTTCCCACCCAGTCGTACGAGGCCAGCGTTGAGGGCCCCATGGCCTGATCCACGTTGACGGCGTAGTTTGACCGCAGGACGGCGAGGTTGACCGTCTCCTTGTATTCGGCGGCCAGCGACTCCAAAACCTGGCGTGCCTCGTGCACCACGCTGAGCCTGCCAGGAATGGACGATGCGAGGCGGAGGATTCCGAAACCCAACTGATACTTGCCGCGTTCACTGTTCTGCCGGACGATCTCACGGCTGACCAAGGACCCCACCAACCGGGACACCGTGGATTTGTGGATGCCCATTTCCTCGGCGATTTCACTCACTCCGGCATCGCCTTCGCGGGCCAGGATTTCCAGGATCTGGAGCGCACGGTCCACCGATTGCACGCCGCCACCTGGGGCGTCCACGTCCTTGTCAGGGTCCGGGTTGTTGTTTGCGGCCATGGTGCCTCGTGTCATTGTCCAAGCAGGCCGCCGTAAGCCGGTAGCCATGTTCGGCCTGCACCCTCGTCTTTCCTCATCCTAGACGGAGTTTTCCACGGGCCTCGACTCGGACCACGGACCCATTCACACCACGGGCCTCGACTCACACCATGGGCAGCGACCGGCTAAGTCCAGGGCAGCGGCAGCACCGGCACGGGCGCTCCGGCTGCCACGCCTTCAGGAGGCACTGCCATGTATCCATGTGCCCAGGCAAGCCCACGCATCATTCCCGGACCCGTGTGAGAGGCCGGGAACACCAGGTCATGAACTACGGTGCAAGGAATTAGCCGTGTTCGCCGTGGGTCCGGTTCAATGTCAGCCCCGGACGTCATGGGGCTGGCTTCAGTGAGGGGCCTGTTTCCCAGCGCAGCCAGCAGGGGTTCGCCAAGGGTCATCAGCGCCATCATGGCCGCCAGCGGGTTCCCCGGAAGCCCCATGATGAACCGACCATCAGGAAATTCCGCCAGCACTGCCGGATGTCCCGGGCGCATGGCTATCCCGTCCAGTAAGAGCCTGCCGCCCAGCGCCGCAACGGCGTCGCGGAAATGGTCCGTGCCTGATTTCCCTGTTCCGCCGGTGGTGATGGTGACGTCCGGCCGTTCGGCGTCGGGAAGTGAGCCTTCAGGAGCGCCACTCAGTGCCGCCATCCACTCGTGATACGAGTCGCCGATTCTTTGCTGTCCGCGAGGCTCCCCGCCCAGTTGCGAAATGACAGTATCCAATTGGGGACCGAAGGCGTCGCGGACCTGTCCCGGTGCAGGCTCACCTGAGGTGACTACTTCGGAGCCGGTAAGCACGACGGCGACCCTCGGCTTGCGTTGTATCCGGACGTGATCGTGGCCTGCTACAGCGGCCAGGGCTATGTGTGCCGGGTTGAGGAGGGTGCCGGCGGGTATGAGGACGTCGCCGGTGGTGGCTTCTTCTCCGGCCGGACGAATGTGACGGCCGGGGAGTGTTTCGTCGGGCGTTGAATTGGGTTTGAGGGTGAGGTGCCCGGCGTCGGAGACGCAGCCGCTCTCCTTGCGCAGAATGGACGTGGCACCTGCAGGGACGAGCCCTCCGGTGGCGATAGCGCTGGCTTGACCTGCGGAGAGCGGCCCACCCGGCGTGGTTAACTCCCAGGGGCCGTCGCCGTTAATTGCCCAACCGTCCATGGCAGATGAGGCATAGTGCGGGAGATTTCGTGGCGCGGTGACGGGGCTGGTGAGCGTGCCGCCGATTGCTTCGCGGAGGGTAACTGCCACGGAGGGTAGCGGCGTGGCGCATGTGTAGGACAGCTGCCGCGCTTCGGCCCAGGTAGGCGCATGCCGCCGGACATGGGTGGTGCCGGGGGCGGCTCTTTCTTGGGTGAGCATGGTTCTTCGCTTCCTGGGGTAGTGCTGCTGTTCCAACGCAGATACCGGGGACTGCACGGCCTTCCCGTAATGCGTGCCGCGCAGTCCCCGGTATCAGTTGATGCGTACTGTATTAACCCTTCACGTAGCCGTTGGGGTTCAGCACGAACTTTGTTGCCGATCCGGCGTCGAACTCGGCGTAGCCGCGCGGAGCGTCCTCGAGCGGGATGGCCTTGGCGTTGACGGCCTTGGCGATCTGGACCTTGTCATGGAGGATGGCCATCATCAGCTGGCGGTTGTACTTCATGACGGGGCACTGGCCGGTGGTGAAGGACAGGGACTTTGCCCAGCCGGTACCGAGGGACAGTGAGAGGGAGCCGTGCTTGGCTGCCTCGTCGATTCCACCCGGATCGCCAGTGACGTAGAGGCCCGGGATGCCCAGGGAGCCGCCGGCGGCGGTGATGCCCATGAGGGAGTTCAGCACGGTCGCCGGGGCTTCATGGGAGGCATCCTTGCCGTGGCCGCGGGCTTCGAAGCCAACAGCGTCCACGCCGCAATCCACTTCCGGAACTCCAAGGATCTGTGCGATCTGCTCCTTGGGATCGCCGTTGGAGACGTTGACGGTTTCGCAGCCGAAGGATCGCGCCTGCGCCAGCCGGTCCTCGTTCATGTCGCCCACAATCACGACGGCGGCGCCAAGCAACTGGGCGCCGACGGCGGCGGCAAGGCCCACAGGCCCGGCACCAGCGATGTAAACCGTGGATCCTACGCCCACGCCGGCAGTAACCGCGCCGTGGAAGCCGGTGGGGAAAATGTCCGAGAGCATGGTCAAGTCCATGATCTTTTCCAGGGCCTGATCGCGGTCCGGGAAGCGCAGCAGGTTCCAGTCAGCGTAGGGAACCAGCACGAACTCTGCTTGTCCGCCTACCCATCCGCCCATGTCAACGTAGCCGTAGGCGCTGCCGGGGCGGTCGGGGTTGACGTTGAGGCAAATGCCGGTCTTCTGTTCCTTACAGTTCCGGCAGCGGCCACAGGAGATGTTGAACGGCACGGAGACGATGTCGCCTACCTTGATGAACTCGACGTCGGGTCCCACCTCCACCACCTCGCCGGTGATTTCGTGGCCGAGGACCAGGTCCTTCGGAGCCGTGGTGCGGCCGCGGACCATGTGCTGGTCCGAACCGCAGATGTTGGTGGTCACCGTCCGGAGGATCGCGCCGTGCGGTACTTTCCTTCCGACGTTGGCAGGGTTGACGCCTGGTCCGTCTTTGAGCTCAAACGTTGGGTAGTCAGTGTCGATGATCTCAACGACACCGGGTTCCTTGTAGGCGACTGCTCTGTTTCCTGACATGGTCACTCCCTATTCTTTGGCTGTTACTGACATTGCTGCCCAATGGACCGAAAACGGTGCTTCGATGAGGAAATACCTCCCCAGGTTTCAGGCACCGAAGCACCAATTACGGCCCACCGGACGGGTAAAAAACTGACAAGTGGAAAATCTGCTCTGGATCTACGCTTTCTCCAGCCGGATGATCACCGACTTCGAGGTGGGTGTTCCACTGGTATCGGCCACGGAATCCAAGGGCACCAGGACGTTTGTTTCCGGGTAGTAGGCGGCGGCGCACCCTTTCGGCGTCGAATAGGACACGATGCGGAAGTTCTCGGCCCGCCGGTCCGTCCCTTGGAACTCGGAAATCAGGTGGACCATGTCGCCGTCGGAGAATCCCAGCTCGGTGATGTCGTCGGCGTTGATGAGCACCACGCGACGGCCACCGTGGATTCCGCGGTAGCGGTCGTCCTTGCCGTAGATGGTGGTGTTGTACTGGTCATGTGAGCGCAGGGTCTGCAGGACCAGCCGGCCGGGCGGGATCTTGATGAACTCCAGCTCGTTGCCCGTGAAGTGTGCTTTCCCGGATGCGGTGTGGAACTTCCTGGCGTCGCGCGGTGGGTGTGGCAGCACGAAGCCGCCGGGGTGCTGGATGCGTGCTTCAAAGTCCTCAAAACCATCGAAGACGGCCTCAATGTGCTTCCGGATCAGCGAGTAGTCATCCCTGAGGGAGAGCCACGCGGCCTGGGGTGTGTTGGGCAGGCGCCCGTGACCGTCCGTAAACAACCTGTCCGCGAGATTGCAGACGATTGCCACTTCCGAGTGGAGGTGGTCGCTTGCAGGTTTGAGGCGTCCCCGTGAGGCGTGGACGGCGCTCATGGAGTCCTCCACGGTGACCCGCTGGTCGCCCGTGCGTTGCGTGTCCTTCTCGGTGCGGCCGAGGGTGGGCAGGATCAAAGCCCGCCGACCCGTGGACAGGTGTGAGTGATTCAGCTTGGTGGAGATCTGCACGCTCAGGCCAGTGTTGGCCAGGGCCTGCTCGGTAACCTCTGAATCGGGGGCGGCCCGCACGAAGTTGCCGCCCATCCCCATGAAGAAACGGACCTTCCCGTCGCGCATGGCGCGGATGGCTGCCACGGTGTCATAGCCATGCTCCCGGGGGGAGCGGAACCCGAATTCCTGGTCCAGCCGGTCATGGAACGTCGGAGGCATCTTTTCGAAGATGCCCATGGTGCGGTCGCCCTGAACGTTCGAGTGCCCGCGCACGGGGCACACGCCGGCGCCGGGCTTGCCGATATTGCCTTGGAGCAGGAGAACGTTGACCACATCGCGGAGGGTGGGGACGGAATGCTTGTGCTGGGTCAGTCCCATGGCCCAGCACACGATGGTGGCGCTGGAGGCGAGCAAGCGCTCACCCGTCGCATGGATCTGCTCCAGGGTCAGGCCGGTTGCCTCCACAATGTCATCCCACTCCACCTTCTCCAGGTAGCGCAGGTAGTCATCAAGACCCACGGTGTGGTTGTTGATGAAATGGTGATCCAGCACGGTGTTCAGGCCCGGAGTGTTCCGTCCCGCAGCTTCGGCCTCCAGAAGGTATTTGCCGAGGCCTTGGAACAGGGCTTGGTCTCCACCGGCCCGGATCTGCAGGAAGTCGTCCGTCAGCTGGGTCCCTTGAATCATGCCGGCCAGGTGCTGGGGGTTTTCAAAGTGCAGGAGCCCGGCCTCGGGAAGCGGGTTGACGGACACGATGATCGCGCCGTTCTTCTTCGCTTTTTCCAAGGCGCTGAGCATGCGCGGGTGGTTGGTGCCGGGGTTCTGTCCAGCGACGAAGATCAGTGACGCCGTCTCCAGGTCCGTCAGGCTGACGGAACCCTTGCCGATGCCAATGGTTTCCACCAGTGCGGAGCCGGAGGATTCGTGGCACATGTTGGAGCAGTCCGGGAGATTGTTGGTGCCCAGGCCGCGAACCAAGAGCTGGTACACGAACGCGGCTTCATTGGAGGTCCGGCCGGAGGTGTAGAAAACCGCTTCGTCCGGGTGTTCCATGGCCCGCAACTCTTCGGCCATGAGGTCATAGGCATCTTCCCAGTCAATGGTCCTGTAGTGAGTAGCGCCTTCATCGAGGAACATCGGGTGGGTGATCCGGCCTTGCTGGCCCAGCCAGAAGTCATCGCGGGTTTTGAGCTCAGCAACGGAATGGTGGGCAAAGAACTCCGGCGTGACGCGGCGGCGGGTGCCTTCCTCAGCCACTGCCTTGGCGCCGTTCTCGCAGAACTCTGCCGCATTACGCTTTTCATGCTCGGGCCAGGCGCATCCCATGCAGTCGAACCCGTCCAGCTGATTCACAGCTAGAAGGGTCTGAACGCTTCGCAGCGGTCCCATCTGTTCCAGCGAAATTTTCAGGGCGTTGGCAACAGCGGGGATGCCTACGGCCTTGGTCTTGGGTTTGGTGACGGTCAGCTTTGACTCGTCAATGTTCTCGCGTGGAGCTTTGGAATGCATGGGAACCCCTTCAGATCCGGGAAGTGGAAGCGGCCAGCAACCCGCTGTGGGACTGCTGCCGGGCGGCTTCCACAGTGTGCAGGAGCAGGAGCGCGGTGGTCACTGCTCCCACCCCGCCCGGGACCGGACTCAGCCCGGCCGCCACGCCGGTGACACTGGCCTCGTCAACGTCTCCCACCAGGGAACCGTCGGCCAGGACGTTCGTGCCGACGTCGATCACCACAGTCTTCTCCGAGACGTGATTCCCGGTCAAGAGCCCGGTCCGCCCAGCAGCAACAACCACGACGTCGGCAGGCCGGGTGTAGTGTTCCAGCACCCCGGATTTGGAATGGCAGACGGTGACGGTCGCGTCTTTCGCGAGGAGCAGCAAAGACAGCGGCTTGCCCACCACGGCGGAACGCCCGACGACGGCCACGTTCCGTCCCGCTACCGGGATCTGGAAGTGGTCCAGCAGTTCCACCACTGCCCGGGCGGTAGCGGGGGCGAAGGCGAGCTGTCCCACAGCCAAGCGACCGAGACTGAGGGGATTGGCGCCGTCGATATCTTTATCCGGGGCGATGAGCCCCACCAGCCGGTCAGGTCGCACGGCAGCGGGCAGGGGAGTCTGCAGGATGATGCCGTGAACGGTGGGTTCGGCGCTGAGGTCCGTAAGGACATTGGCCAGGACCTGCTCGGTGGCGTCGTGGCCAAGATCGACTATCCTGCAGCCGATGCCTGCCCTCCCGGCTGCACGTTCAATGGACCGAACGTACCAGTGTGTGGACTCATCGTCCGTTGCCACAACAACAGCCAGCACCGGGTGGAGGCCCTCATCGTCCAGGAGGGTTGACTCCTGCTGGGCCCGCTGCTGGATGAGGGCAGCGAGCGGCTTGCCGGAAAGTACTTCGGTGTTCCCCTGCACTGCAGTCATGAGAGGATCCTTTCGCGGACGCGCTTCACCAAGGCATCTGCCGCCAGGACCACCTTTTCCTCAATCCCGTCCGTCTGTTCTGCCAGGCGGGAGCGGGCTTCGCCGTGCTTAATGGCCACGACGTTGATGTCGATGTTGACCCGGGCCGTGGTTGCAGCTGCGCGTGCTGCGTCCGCGGCAGCCGCGACGTCGCTGATGACGTTGGGGTTGGCCACATCAAAGAGTTCGGTGGCAAGGTCCACCACTTCACCGGCAACGTTGATCAACTGCGCGGGAGTGTGGGCCGCCTGGACCAGCGCTTCCTGGATGGCAGCAGACTTTATTGCCTTAAGTTCATCGCTGTCTGACGCGAGCTTGTAGGAGTCGATGACGGACTGGAAAGCGTGCTCATCGGCGTCCGCCAGGCGCAAGGACTCCACCATCAGGTGGTCGGCGGCGCTGGTGATCCGGTTGACCAGAGCGGCGTGTTCCTCATACTTTGCGCCGGTGGTGTATCTGGCCACCATGGCTACCAAAGCGGCACCTTGGGCGGCATGCAGGGCTGCGGCCGCGCCCCCACCGGGGGTGGGCTGGCGTGAGGCAAGCCTGGAGAGGTAATCGTTGATGGCTTCTGAACTGATCATGGATTAGCCCCGGAGCCGGCTCATGGTGGGGTCGTACAGCGGATCTTCGGTGACGGTTGCCTGGATGCGGCGGCCGAAGTATTCGATTTCCACGGAGTCCCCCAAGGACACTGCAGAGGGCAGGTAGGCGTAGGCGATCGGCTTGCGGACCGAGTAGCCGTAGGCGGCGCTGGTCACATAACCCACGGCCTGGTCCTTGTAGAACACCGGTTCCTTGCCCAGCACCAGGCTCCTGCCGTCGTCGACGGTCAAGCAGCGCAAGCGGCGGGCTGAGCCTTCCTCGGTGCGGCCTTCCAAAGCGGCCTTACCGACGAAGTTTTCCTTGGTCATTTTTACGGCAAACCCGAGGCCCGCTTCGTAAGGATCGTGCTCGGTGGTCATGTCCGAGCCCCAGGAACGGTAGCCCTTTTCCAGTCGCAGCGAGCTGAACGCGGCACGGCCTGCGGCAATGACGCCGAACGGCTGGCCGGCCTTCCACAGGGCGTCCCAGAGGCGCTGCCCGTTGTCTGCGCTGGTGTAGAGCTCCCAGCCGAGTTCGCCCACGTAGGAAAGGCGCATCGCAGTGACAGTGACCCCTCCGATGGTGACCTTCTTGGAACGGAAGTACTTCAGGCCGTCGTTGCTGAAGTCGTCGCTGCTGACGGTGCTGATGAGGTCGCGGGCCAACGGACCCCACAGGCCGATGCAGCAGGTGCCGCCAGTGGTGTCACGCACCTGGACCCAGTCGCCGGCGTCGCCGTTCTCCGTTTGGTGCCGTGCTGCCCGCTCGAAGTAGGCGGTGTCCATGTTGCCGTTGGCGCCCAGCTGGAAGGTGTCTTCGCTGAGGCGGGCCACCGTGATGTCACTTCGAATGCCGCCGGCCTCGTCCAGAAGGAGCGTGTACGTGACCGCGCCGGGCTTCTTGGACATGTCACCGGTGGTCAGTTCCTGTAGCAACTTCACGGCTCCCGGGCCGGAGATCTCGAGGCGCTTCAGTGGCGTCATGTCATACATGGCAACGGCTGTGCGGGTTTTCCAGGCTTCAGCTGCGGCAATGGGCGAGCTGAACATTCCGGACCAGGCGTCACGGGCCGGGGGCTGCCAATCGTCCGGCATTTCCTTGAGGAGTTCAGCGTTGGCTTCGAACCAGTACGGACGTTCCCAGCCGGCGCCTTCCAGGAAGTAGCCGCCCAGCTGCTTGTGGCGGGCGTGGAAGGGGCTGACGCGAAGATTGCGGGGGGAGAGCTTGGGCTGGAGCGGATGCATCACATCGTAGATTTCCACGAAGTTCTGCTGGGACGTTTCGCTGACATATTCGGGGGTCAGCTGAACCTCTTCGAAACGGTGGATGTCGCAGTCTCCCAGATCAATCTGAGACTTTCCGTCCACCAGCAGTTCGGCCACAGCGCGGGCAATGCCGGCGGAGTGGGTCACCCACACGGCCTCTGCAACGAAGAACCCGTCCACTTCCTTGGACTCGCCCACCAGTGAGCCACCGTCCGGGGTGAAGGAGAAGATGCCGTTGAAACCATCCTCGATTTCACTTTCGCGCAGTGCCGGCAGGATCTGCTTGGTGGCCTCCCACGCAGGAAGGAAGTCCTCCAGCGTGAAGTCCAGGCGGGAGGGCATATTGTGTTCGCTGA
Organism: Arthrobacter sp. DualSoilB13; assembly: GCF_055389195.1. NCBI lineage: Bacteria > Bacillati > Actinomycetota > Actinomycetes > Micrococcales > Micrococcaceae > Arthrobacter > Arthrobacter sp. DualSoilB13. Next base: position 444,602 of record NZ_AP035865.1, read on the forward strand.
TGCTGCTGGGCTCGTAGCTACCCAGCTCGTCAAGGTCCACGGGCATGGGGCGGTGAGCGTAAGAGCCAATGCCGTAGCGCTCGCCGTGCTCGCGGTAGTAAAGGTCCTGGTCCTGGTGACGCAGGATGGGCAGCTGGGCGCCGTTGGGCAGTTCGTTCTTGCCCTTCTGGGCGGGAACCGGCGTCGTTTTTACATACTGGTGAGCCAGCGGGAGGAGCGGAACGGACATTCCGATCAGCTCGCCCACCTTGGCGCCCCAGAAGCCGGCGCAGGAAACCACGATGTCCGCGGGGATCACGCCGTCGGCGGTTTCGACGCCGGTCACGCGGCGGTTGGTCTGCTCAATTCCGGTGACCTCGGTGTTGCCGATGTACTTCACCCCGGCAGCTTCGGTGCGCTTGATCAGCAGCTGCACGGCACGGGCTGCAAGCGCCAGGCCATCGGTGGGGACGTGCAGGCCACCGAGGATGTCTTCCTCATTGATCAGCGGGTAGAGCGCCTTGCACTCCTCGCGGGAGAGGATCTTGCCGTCGATGCCCCATGACTGTGCGTAGCCGAGCTTGCGCTTCAGGTCAGCCAGGCGGGTCTCCGTGGTGGCTACTTCCAGTCCACCCACCTGGTTGAAGCAGCTCTGGCCATCCTCCGTGAGGGACAGGAGCTTTTCCACCGTGTACTTGGCGAACAGTGCCATGGACTTGGACGGGTTGGTCTGGAAAACCAGGCCCGGTGCGTGGGACGTGGAGCCACCGGGCATGTTCAGGGGTCCTTGGTCCAGGACAGTGATGTTGTTCCAACCGCGGGTGACCAGTTCGTCGGCGAGGTTGGTGCCAACAATCCCAGCTCCAATGATGACAATGCGAGGCGTGGATGCCATGGGGTTCTCCTGCTGAAGTTAAAAAGGGGTGAGTCTGCTGGTGTTCTGGGGCGTGGTTTAGCGGAAAACCACTGTGCTGGTCTGGTCCAGCAGCACGCGGTGTTCGCAATGCCACTTCACGGCGCGGGACAACGCCAGGGCTTCGGCGTCCTGGCCCACGGTGGAGAGGGTGGTGGGACCGTAGCTGTGATCGACGCGGATGACTTCCTGCTCGATGATGGGTCCCTCGTCCAGGTCCGCGGTGACGTAGTGGGCGGTTGCACCCACCAGCTTCACGCCACGGTCGTAGGCCTGGTGGTAGGGGCGGGCGCCCTTGAATCCCGGCAGGAAGGAGTGGTGGATGTTGATGGCGCGTCCCTCGAGGGCGCGGCACAAGTCGTCCGAAAGCACCTGCATGTAGCGAGCCAGTACTACGAGGTCCACGTTGTACTCCTCCACCAGGTCCAGGAGCTGCTGCTCGGCTTCAGCCTTGGTGTCAGGCGTGACGGGAATGTAGACGAAGGGCAGGCCGGCGGCTTCTGCCATGGCGCGGTGGGTCTCATGGTTTGAGGCAACCACCACCAGGTCACCGCCGAGGCTGCCGCCCCGCCAACGGAAGATGAGATCGTTCAGGCAGTGCCCGAACTTGGACACCATCACCAGGACCCGCTTCTTGGTTTGGTCGTGGAAGCTGAACTTCATCTCGAAGCGGTCGGCAATTGCGCTAAATTCTTCTTCGAGCCGCTCCGGCGAGTAGGACAGTGGTCCGGAGAAAGCGGTCCGCAGGTGCAGCGTCTGGCGGAGGCCGTCGTCGAACTGCTGGTGTTCTTCAATGTTGAAACCGCGCTCGAACAGGAAGGTGGTGACTGCCTGAACGATCCCGGCCCGTTCGACGCACGACAGTGTGAGTACGAACTTCTGTGCCTGCTCGTCTTTGAGCGCTTCCGGCTTGGGCAGTGTGCTTACGGGTGAGTCTGTCGCCATGAGGGTCATGTCGCCTCCTTTAGATATATTCCTGAGTCCCGAACTGATATATTAGGATTGGATTCAGCGTATACTGGTCATTCAGGCAGGTCAATAGATTTCTTTTGGTTGGAAGGAGAAGGCGCCGTGACTTTTGGAACTCTGGCAATCGCCGGTGACGACACGAAGAAATCCCTGGCCGACATCGCCTATGAACGCCTCCGGGACCGGCTCCTGATGTTGGACATCAAGCCCGGCGAGCTCCTCAACGACGATCAGCTGGCCAAAGACCTGGAGGTAGGTCGGACTCCGGTGCGGGAAGCATTGAAACGCCTGGAGCTGGACCGGCTGGTGATTACCTATCCAAGGCGGGGGACGTTTGCCACGCGCGTGGATGTGACTGACCTGGCCTTTATTTCCGAGATCCGGGCACAATTGGAACCCCTCGCTGCTGCGAGGGCGGCTCGCGTTGCATCCGCTGCCACCAAAGAACATCTTCGTGAAGTGATGCGCGCAGTGGAGGACTTTGACGTCGATGCTGCGTCGGTGGTCGAAACTTTGCGGCTCGACGCCAGCGTTCACCGGGGAATCTACGCGGCGGCCGCGAACCCGCACCTCGAAGACATCCTGATTCGCTACGACAATCTGGCAACCCGGATCTGGTGCATGGTCCTGGATCGTTTGCCGGATCTTGAGCACCACGTGCGTGAGCACCTGGATCTGCTGAAGGCTGTCCTTGACGGTGAAGAGGACAAGGCTGCAGAGCTGGCCCGCGTGCACGTCAGTGGCTTTGAGCATGCTGTACGTCAGGCCCTTTTCGCGGCGTAGTTACCGCCTGTAGCACGGAGCCGGGGTTGTCCGCGGTCAGCGGTCGTCATCCGGCCGGGCCGTGAGGATCCTTTGTGCGCTCTCCTGCAGGATGCCCAGCGATTCCTGGATCAAAGGCGACGCGATGCTGCCCCTGCGCACCGCTGCCACAATTCGGCGTGCGGGCTTGCCTTTACCGGTAATGCGTAGCCGGACCACGTTCTCTGCATTATGCAGGGGTGCGAGTCGCGGCAGCAGGCCAACGCCCAGCCCTGCGCCCACGAAGGCGATTTGGGTTTCCCATTCAACGGCCTCATGAGCTACTCGCGGTGTTACACCAACAGCCGTAAAGGCCGCTGTAAAGAGGGCGTGGTACGTGGATCCGGCGGCTTCTGTGATCCATGGTTCTGCAGCCAGTTCTTCAAGGGTCACAGTTTCCCGTGATGCCAGCCGGTGGGTACCGGGAATGATGACGTCCAGGGGATCGTCCAGCAAGACGGTCTGTTCGAACCGGGGATCGTCCTCCACGTAGGTGTCTGACTGCATGGCAACAATCACTGCAAGGTCTATTCGCTCGGCCACCAGCAAATCGAAGCAGCGGGCCGGATTTGCTTCCAGCACCTGCACCTCCAGCAGGGGACGCGTGGAGCGAAGGGTGGCGGCCAGCGGCGCCAGCAACTGGGCGGCCGCCGTCGAGAAGCCGCCGAGCCCAAAACGTGACTGCACCTGATCGCCGGCCTCCATCGCCGCTGCGCGCAGGCTCTCCCATTCGGCAATGAGGGTGTCCGAACCGGCCACCAGAAAGCGGCCCGTGGCGGTCAGCCGCACGCCCCGGCCGTCCTTGGTCAGTAGCTGCATTCCCAGCATGCGCTGGAGCTCCCGCAGCTGAGCGGAGACGGCGGAGGGAGAGTATCCGGTGAGCTCCGCGGTGGCGCCAATGGTGCCGCAGCGGGCAAACACCCGGAGTGTGATGAGCCTCGCATCGATCATGCACCTATTGTGCACGGTTATCTTCTGAATCTTGCGCTTTTGTTGTGGTTCAATGATCCCTAATCTCATGATTACAAGGTTTTCGACATCGCCGCTCGCCCCCAAGCAGCAGTGCTCCCCACGAAACACACTCTGACCCACGCCTCCCGGGAGGAAAACATATGTCTGCTCCAGTCTTGCCCCTCAACTCACGCGGAAAACTCGCCTCATCTTTGCCTGCAGAGCAGCTGGCAGAGATCAGCGCGTTATTCGAGTTCCGGCGCAAGGGATATTCCCTCGACGCGCCCTTCTACACCGATGCCACGATCTTCAAGATGGACATGGAAGCCATTTTTGGCCAGCACTGGATCTTTGCCGGCAGCGTCGCCGAGCTACCGGAGCCGGGCGACTACATCACGGTTGACTACGGTCCTTACTCCCTGATCGTTCTGCGCAATGACGACGGCGGCGTGAACGTCCTGCACAACGTCTGCCGCCACCGCGGCGCACGGGTCCTCACCGAGGCTGCAGGGGCCACTGGAAACCTGGTGTGCGGCTACCACTCCTGGACCTATTCCCCCGAGGGCAACCTGATCCATGCCTCCGCTCCCGGCGAGGCCAAGTTCGACAAGAATTGCTTCGCCCTGAAGCGGGCACACGGCCGCGAGGTTGCCGGGCTCATCTTCGTCTGCATTGCCGATGAGCCGCCCACCGATTTTGACGAAACCTCAAAGATCTTTGAGCCGTACCTTGCGCCCCACGATCTGTCCAAGACGAAGATTGCCTACCAGCAGAACATCATCGAGGAGGGCAACTGGAAGCTCGTCATGGAGAACAACCGTGAGTGCTACCACTGCGACGGCCACCCGGAGCTCGCCTGTTCGCTGTTTCCCACGTGGGGACTGACGGAGGGCCTGATCCCGGCCCACCTTGAGGAAGTGTGGGACCGCAACAAGGAAGCACAATCCTCGCTTGAGGAGCGTTGCCGCCGCTATGGCCTTCCCTACGAGGTGGTGGAGGAGCTGGACACCCGCATTGCAGGAATCCGTATTTCCCGCGAATCCCTCGACGGTGAGGGCGAATCGTTCTCGGCCGACGGGCGCAGGCTTTCCAAGAAACTGCTTGGTGACCTGCCGGACTTCCGCCTTGGCCGCTGCTCGATGCACCTGCAGCCCAACAGCTGGTTCCACTTCCAGAGCGATCACGTCATCACGTTCGGTGTCTTCCCCATCAACGAACACCAGTCCTTGGTTCGCACCACCTGGCTGGTAGCTGACGACGCAGTGGAAGGCGTGGACTACGACCTGGAGAAACTCACCTACACCTGGAAACAGACCAACCTGCAGGACAAGGCGTTCGTGGAACTGTGCCAGACCGGAGCCGGCAGCCCTGCCTACGAGCCCGGCCCGTACATGAAGAGCGAATACCAGGTGGAGGCATTCATCAACTGGTACGTGCAGCGTGTCCAGGAGCACCTGGCATGACCGAACTCCTCACTGAGACCATCGTCCAGGAGCCACATCGCATTCGCGGTCTTGAAATGCCGTGGAACAGGGTGATGGGCAGCACCGAGGGACCCGCCAGCGCAGCCCGCGCCCTGGGTCCCTGGCATCCGCAGGAGTTCATGGCCGAATGCGTGGAGATCGTTCCCGAAGTGGGCGGAATGATGACTTTCGTGTTCCGCCGCTGCGACGGTGCGCCCCTGGCGTTCCGGGCCGGCCAGTACGTGAACGTTGCCTTCCCCGTGAACGGCGAGGACCAGGATCCGGCGGACCGAAGCTACTCGTTGTCCAGCGCCCCCACCAAGCCGTGGACTTTCGACATCACGGTCAAACGCGATCCCACAGGACTGGTTTCGCCGTGGGTGCACCAGAACATCAAGCCCGGCACTGTCCTTGAGATGTTGGGACCCGTGGGTGCCTTCCACCTGCCCGACGCTGACCGGCGGGCACGCTACCTCCTGCTGGCCGCCGGCGCCGGCATCACGCCGATCATGTCCATGGTGCGGACCATCCACTCTCTGCCCGGACAGGCCGATGTGGTTGTGCTGTACCACGGGGCGGCGGACGAGGGTTTTGCCTTTAATAAGGAGCTCGCCTACATCGCCTCGGTGGACTCGCGCATTAAGGTCTTCTACTCCTTGGGCGACCGCGCCAAACCCGCGGACTGGGAAGGGCTGAGCGGACGGCTGACGGCGGCCATGCTGAACGAGGTTGCGCCGGACGCCAACGGGCGGCAGGTCTACGCATGTGGCCCCGAGGGCTACCTGAACACGGCCACCGAACTGTTGGGGAACGTGGGAGTGGATGACACCTCCATCCATATGGAGTTCTTCACCGGGGACCGCCAGACCATCCTTGAGTATCAGGCAGAGCTGGCCCTTGCGGTGGACATTGCTGAGGAGATTGCAGAGGAAATCGCGGATTCCGCGGAGGACTACTATGAGGGCCAGCCCGCAGCGTTCGGGCTCTACGAGCCCGGCTACGACGCCGAGGGGACCCTGCAGGCCACGGGGATGCCGCTGGAAACGGTTGACCCGGATGCACCTGAAGCTTCTGACGACGGTTCGGATGCGGGGGCGGAGGTTTCAACTCCCGATGCTTCGAGTTTTGAGACAGTAGGAACGGGAAGCCTTACCTTGTCCTTCATGCGCACGGGGATTAACGTTCGGGTGGATCCCACTGAGCACATCCTGGGCCCTGCCCAGCGTGCCGGCGTCAGGATCGGTGCCAACTGCAAAGAGGGCATGTGTGGCTCCTGCAAGGTGGTGAAACTTTCAGGTGAAGTGGAGATGAACCACCAAGGCGGAATCCGGGCACGAGAGATTGACGCAGGCAAGTTCCTGCCCTGCTGCTCCACCGCGCGGACCGATATGGTGATTGACGCTTAATCCTGATCACCCCCTGTTTTCGCGCATTAGCACGGGCATTTGGCCGTGCGCAACCCAGAGTTAATCTCATTTCCTCGTTCAGACCCCCGGAACGGGTCTATAGTGAGGGAACAGGACATTCGCTGATGCAGACCGGCGGCCCGTTATTTCTTCCGACGCCGGAGGCCCCGTAATGACCGACACCCAAATTGGTAGCTTTATTCGCGACTGTGTGGTGTTTGAGGACGACACTGACAACGGCTTGGACTTTGACACGTTCTATGGCTTGTACATCAGCTGGTGCGTCCTCGGACGCAAAATCCCCATTCCCGACTCCGCCTTCAAGACCGCTCTGGAACTCGAGGGCCACAAGCCCGTCAAGGAAAATGGCCGGCGGATTTACCCGGGCATGACCATGGTTGGGCCGGCCGCCAGGGACTACGTGGTAAATAGTGTCCCGATGTGGACCGAAACTGCCACCGACATCCCGGTTTCCGAGATCCGCCAGCAAGCCTTGGCATCCATCGCCTGATTTCATACCAGCGAGCTCTCAGCCCATGCCCCTAGGATTTCTTAGGGGGCATGGGCTGTTCCTGTTTCCCAGGGTTTTCGCTGAAAGGTACTCATGAAGCCGTCCATTGTTTGGTTTCGCGACGATCTGCGGGTCGCCGACAACCCGGCCTTGCGTGCCGCCGTCGACGACGGTGCGGCCGTTGCCCTCTACGTCCTTGACGAAGAATCGCCGGGCATCCGCCCTCACGGCGGGGCCTCGCGGTGGTGGCTCCACCACTCGCTGACCAGCCTCCGTGAGGAGCTGGACAAGCTCGGTGTTCCATTACTCCTCCGCCGCGGCCCGGCGGCGGACATCGTCCAGAAGACCACGACGGCGATTGGCGCCGGAGGGCTGTACTGGAACCGGCGGTACGGTTCCGCTGAGCGGACGGTGGACGCCGGCATCAAGGCTTGGGCGGGCGAGGCCGGACTTCATGTCTCGAGTTTTCAGGCTTCCCTTCTCCATGAGCCGTGGGAAGTCACCACCAAAACGGGCGGCCAATACAAGGTCTTTACCCCTTTTTGGCGGACAGTTTCTGCGCAGGACTTCCGCGAGCCGCTGGCCGTACCGGAAGCCGGCCACGGATTCACCGGAAAGCTGCCCGTCTACGAACAGTTGGATTCGTGGCATCTGCTGCCCACAACACCGGACTGGTCAGGTGGGCTGGCCGAGATGTGGACGCCGGGAGCTGCTGCCGGGCACAAGCGGCTCGCCAAGTTCGTGGATGACGGCCTGTCCAACTACAGCGAGGGCCGCAACCGCCCCGACACCGATGGCAGCAGTTGCCTCTCGCCCTACCTTCGCTGGGGTGAGCTCAGCCCGTTCGAGGTGTGGCATGCCCTGGGGTCCAAACGCTCCGAAAGCGCCTCTATTTATGCTTCCGAGTTGGGCTGGCGTGAGTTCTGCTGGCACCAGTACTTCCACAACCCGGAGTTGGCAACGGCCAACCTTCGCACTGAGTTTGATCGCTTCCCGTGGGCGTGGCCGGGTAGCGCCAAAAATGGCAGTAACAAGCATCCCGGCCACGAGTCGGCACCCGAGGAGTTCCGGGCCTGGCAGCAGGGTCGCACCGGTTTCCCCATGGTGGACGCGGGGCAGCGGCAGCTGTGGCATACGGGCTGGATGCACAACCGCGTCCGCATGGTTGCCGCCAGCTTCCTGGTGAAGAACCTCGGCATCCATTGGCAGCTGGGGGAGCAGTGGTTCTGGGACACCCTGGTGGATGCGGATCCTGCATCGAATCCCGCCAACTGGCAGTGGGTAGCCGGCTCCGGCGCGGATGCTTCACCGTTCTTCAGGATCTTCAATCCGGAGGCTCAGCGCGTCAAATTCGATCCCCAAGGGAAGTACATCGCCCGCTGGATTCCGGAGTTCGGGACACCGGAGTACGCAGAGGAAATCGTGGACCTCAAAACCACGCGGGCCGAAGCGCTGGAGGCGTACAAGGAGATGAGGGAGGTCCACTAGTACCCCTCTGGAAATTAGTAGGAAGTCCGAGTATATTCGGATTCAGAGATGACCTGGATCACAGTTGGTCACGTGTTCGGCAACGGTCACAGCACCCGGCGGCACGGCAGTCATTCACCGATGCAAAGGAGCATTTCACCATGGTGCGCGAGCTTTCCCACTACGTAGACGGCCAGAGGATCGACGGCACGTCCGGCCGGTTCAGTGATGTCTACGATCCCTGCACGGGCGAAGTTCAGGCACGGCTTCCGCTGGCCAGCGCGGACGAGGTTCGCAACGCCGTCGCAAATGCAGAAAAGGGCCAGCTCGAATGGGCGGCCATGAACCCGCAACGCCGGGGACGCATCCTCCTGAAGTTCGTGGACCTGGTCAACCAGAACATGGACGAACTTGCCAGGCTCTTGTCCTCCGAGCACGGCAAGACCTTCGCGGACGCCAAGGGCGATATCCAGCGCGGCATCGAGGTAGTGGAGTTCTCGGCCGGGGCGCCGCACCTGCTCAAGGGCGAATTCTCGGACAACGCCGGGCAGGGGATCGATGTCCATTCGCTCCGCCAGCCGTTGGGCGTGGTCGCAGGCATCACTCCCTTCAACTTCCCGGCCATGATTCCGCTGTGGAAGTCCGGTCCGGCGCTCGCAGCCGGCAACGCCTTCATCCTCAAGCCCTCCGAACGGGATCCTTCCGTTCCCCTGCGCCTTGCGGAACTGTACAGCGAGGCCGGCGTGCCCAACGGCGTCTTCAACGTGATCAACGGCGACAAGGAAGCCGTGGATGCGCTGCTCGAAGATCCGCGGGTGAAGGCCATCGGCTTTGTGGGCTCCACGCCCATCGCCCAGTACATCTACGCAACGGCCGCGGCGCACGGCAAACGCGCGCAGTGCTTCGGTGGCGCGAAGAACCACATGGTGATCATGCCCGACGCCGATCTGGACATGGCAGCCGACGCCCTGATTGGTGCCGGGTACGGTTCCGCCGGCGAACGCTGCATGGCGATCTCCGTTGCCGTGCCGGTGGGGCAGGAAACCGCTGACGCGCTGGTGGCCAAGCTGACCGAACGCGTCAAGGACCTCAAGGTGGGCCACAGCCTGGACAAGGATTCGGACTTCGGCCCCGTGGTGGCTGCTTCTGCCAAGGAGAGGATCGAGGGTTACATCCAGTCCGGCGTGGACGAGGGCGCAACGCTGGTCACTGATGGTCGTGGCCTCTCCGTGGATGGATACGACGGCGGCTTCTGGGTGGGCCCCACCCTCTTCGACAACGTCACCAAGGACATGAAGATCTACAAGGAAGAGATCTTCGGTCCCGTCCTCAGCGTTCTGCGTGCGGCTGACTATGACGAAGCGCTCAGGCTCTGCAGCGAGCACGAGTTCGGCAACGGCGTCGCAATTTTCACCCGCGACGGCGACTCCGCCCGGGACTTTGCCAGCCGCGTGGAGGTAGGCATGGTGGGCATCAACGTCCCCATCCCCGTGCCCATCGCTTACTACACGTTCGGCGGCTGGAAGGCGTCCGGTTTCGGCGACCTCAACCAGCACGGCGCCGACGCTTTCCGCTTCTACACCAAGACCAAAACCGTGACGTCGCGGTGGCCCTCCGGCATTCGCCAAGGTGCAAGCTTCGTGATGCCGGCTGGCAGCTGATGGGGTCTGAAGAGGTAGAGGAAGAAGTCCTGTTTGAGCGTCGCGGCCACCTCGGCATCGTGACCCTCAACCGCCCCAAGGCAGTCAATGCGTTGAACGTGGGAATGGTCAAAGCCATGCTCCGTCAGTTGACCGTTTGGGCTGACGACGACGCCGTTGCCACCGTATTGGTGCGTGGTGCGGGCGACCGTGGGCTGTGCGCCGGTGGCGACATCGTGGCGATTTACAAGGACATGTTGCACGGTGGCACGGAGACAGCCGAGTTCTGGGCTGACGAATACCGGCTGAACGCACTGATCTCGCATTACCCCAAGCCTTACGTCGCGTTCATGGACGGACTGGTGCTGGGCGGCGGGGTGGGCGTTTCGGCGCACGGCTCCGTTCGCGTGGTTACCGAAAGGACGCGGACCGGCATGCCGGAAACCACCATCGGCTTCGTTCCCGACGTCGGCGGCACCCTTCTTCTCTCACGCTCACCGGGGGAGGCGGGCACGCACGCAGCCCTCACCGGGGCGCACCTGTCTGGCGCGGACGCCCTGTTCCTGGGGCTCGCGGACCACTTCGTCCCGTCCGAAAGCCTCCCCGCGTTGGCGGAAGCGCTGGAAAGCTCGACGGCGGAGGCCGCCGTCGAGCACTTTGCCCAAGCGGCGCCGGACTCGGCACTTGCGGCACAGCGGGACTGGATTGACGCAGCCTATGCGCATGACGATGCCGAGGAGATCGTCCGAAGCCTGCGCACCGGCCCGGGTGAAGCCGTTGAGGCAGCCGAGACCATCGAGGCGAAGTCGCCCACATCGGTCAAAGTCACCCTGGAATCCCTGAGACGCGTCCGCGGGCTCTCTCTGGAGGAAGCCCTGGACCAGGAATACCGCGTGGGCTTGCGATGCCTGGCCGGGCCGGATTTCAGGGAGGGCATCCGCGCGCAAGTGGTGGACAAGGACCGCAACCCGCAATGGAAGCCGGCCACCCTGGCCGAAGTCCGGGAGTCCGACGTCGAGGGCTACTTTGCGCCGCTCGGCGAACGGGAGCTGGGGCTTTCAGCCAGTCCAGTCCAAGCGAATTGAAGGAGACGATCATGACAGAAAACGCAGCGGCAACGGGACTCATCGCCTTCCTTGGGCTGGGGCATATGGGTGGCCCCATGGCGGCTAACCTGATCAAGGCCGGGCACGATGTGATTGGCTACGACCCCGTTCCAGCGGCCGTAGAGGCTGCTTTGGCCCACGGAATTCCCATGGCTTCCACGGCGCATGAGGCTGCGGCGGAGGCCGCAGTGGTGTTGACCATGCTGCCCAGCGGCAAGCACGTGCTGGACGCTTACCGCGGCGTGGACGGGCCGGGGCTGCTGTCTATCGCCAAACCGAACACGCTGTTCCTGGACTGTTCCACCATCAACGTGGATGAAGCCCGCGAGGCGGCCGCTCTTGCTGTGGATGCCGGTCACCGATCTGTGGACGCTCCCGTGTCCGGTGGTGTTGTGGGGGCTGAGGCCGGAACCTTGACCTTCATGGTGGGTGCCTTGCCGCAGGATTTCGAGACCGTGAGGCCCGTTCTGGAGCTCATGGGCAAGAGGATCGTTCACTGCGGTGATCATGGGGCCGGTCAGGCCGCGAAGGTTTGCAACAACATGATCCTGGGTGTGTCCATGATCGCCGTTGCCGAAGCGTTTGTTCTAGGTGAGAAGCTGGGGCTCACGCACCAGGCATTGTTCGACGTCGCATCCAACGCGTCCGGCCAATGCTGGGCGCTGACCACCAACTGCCCAGTTCCGGGTCCGGTTCCAACCAGCCCCGCTAACCGCGACTATCAGCCGGGCTTTGCCGGTGCGTTGATGGCCAAGGACCTGCGTCTGGCCCTGAACGCGCTGGAAAGCACAGGAGTTGCTGCGGAAATGGGTCCCCTGGCTTCGCGCATCTACGACGCCTTTGCCGCCGGGGACGGGGCCGGGCGGGACTTCTCCGGGATCATCACGGAGATCCGCGATAAGTCGGTGTGAGAGATTGTCCGTGTACTTGAGCGTTTTTACGAGAGGGAAAGCATGACGGAGCAGTACCAGAACATTGTGGTGGAACGTCGGGGACGCGTGGGCTTGGTGACGTTGAACCGGCCTGAGGCGCTGAACGCGCTCAATACTGCACTCATGAACGAACTCGTGGACGCTGTTTCTTTGATGGACACTGATCCGGATGTTGGGGCTGTGGTGATCACGGGATCGGCCAAAGCATTTGCTGCCGGCGCCGACATCAAGGAAATGTCCTCCAACACCTACATGGACATGTACGCAGCGGACTGGTTCCGGCACTGGGAGGACCTCACCCGGCTGCGCATACCCGTAATCGCGGCAGTGTCCGGTTTTGCATTGGGCGGCGGCTGCGAACTGGCCATGATGGCCGACATCATCATTGCCGGCGACAACGCAAAGTTCGGCCAGCCCGAGATCAACCTCGGAGTGATTCCCGGAATGGGCGGTTCGCAACGGCTCACCCGCGCCGTGGGCAAAGCCAAGGCAATGGACATGATCCTGACCGGCCGGTTCATGGACGCAGAAGAAGCCGAACGCTCCGGCCTGGTGTCCCGTGTGGTTCCTGCCGCTGAGGTGGTTGATGAGGCCATCAAGGCCGCGGAAGTCATCGCCTCCAAGTCCAAGCCCGCCGCGATGGTAGCCAAGGAAGCCGTGAACGCAGCCTTCGAGATGGGCCTTGCGCAGGGCGTGGTCTTTGAACGCAGGGTGTTCCACTCGCTCTTCGCCACGGATGACCAGAAGGAAGGAATGGCAGCGTTCAGCGAGAAGCGCCAGCCGGAGTTCAAGCACAGGTAACTGGTTTCGCGAAAAACAGGCCTCCGTCGTGCTGTTCGTTCCCTTTGCCGGCCGAACTACACAGCGGCGAGAGGCGCCTGTTGGTGTTCGTCCAGCCGCGTTTGAAGCTCTGCCGAGGTGGGAGGGTTGGCACCGGGCCGACTGACGGTGATTGCGGCAGCAAGGGCTGCGGTCTGTCCAATCATCTCAAGGGCCGATGCCGCAAATGCGTTCTCACCTCTGGCCAGTAGCTCGAAGATGAGGGCGGCCATGTATGAGTCGCCGGCACCGATGGTGTCTGCAACGTTGGTCTTCGCTGAGGGGACGCTAAGGCGTGTACCGGGGATTGCAAGGAGCGCGCCTTCGCCGCCCCGGGTGATAACTGCCAGCCGTGCTCCCTGTTTGAGGAGCCTGAATGCGACGTCGTCCGGCGACAACGTGGGATAAAGCCAATGAGCGTCTTCGTCACTGAGCTTGATGACGTCAGTGAGGGGAATCAGATCTTCGAAGATCTGCAATGCTTCGGCGTGGCTGCCAAGCAGGGCCGGGCGAATGTTGGGGTCGTAGGTAACCAGGCAGGAGTTGTGGCCTTGTTCGAGGAGGCTACGCACGGTGGCAGCTCCCGGTGCCAGGAACGTGGCGATGGATCCGGTGTGGAGGACTTTCGGGATCAAGGCCGGTGCTACGGGTGCGAGGTCCCAGCGGATGTCGAACTCGTAGCTGGCCGAACCGTCCGTGGCGAGTGTGGCGGTGGCGGTGGCGGTGCGCTCGAGGGACTTTGATCCTGGAAGCAGCCGGACGCCTGCGCTGTGAAGGTGAGCGGCGATGGAGGTGCCGTGTTCGTCGTCGCCGATTGCCGTGAGCAGCCCGGTGGGTACTCCCAGACGGCCCAAGCCGTAAGCCACGTTCGCAGGGGAACCGCCGGGGTAGCTGATGCTTCCTTCCCGGGTGTTCACAATGTCCACCAAGGCTTCGCCGATCACAAGAACGTCGAGTTGGTCGTGGGCGGAGCTGCCCGGGTGAAGGTTGTGCATCTTGGTACTTTCGTCAGGTTGCCGCCTATTTGTGTGGCTTTGTGCGGCGGCAGAGGTATGGGTCCGTCCGCGGACCTGTGGGCAGGTCCGCGGACGGGGTTCGTGGGGTCCGAATGGAACGGTAGATCCGGCGCGGCCGTTAGGCTTTGGCCGCACCTGTCATGATGGCGACAGCATCGGTCATGGTGTGCGATTGCGGGGTGATAGTCGCCGCGCATTTGCCCAAGCGCTGGATGTGGATGCGGTCTGCGACGTCAAATACGTGCGGCATGTTGTGGCTGATCAGGATCACCGGCAGGCCTCGGTCGCGGAGGTCCCGGACCAGCTGAAGTACTTGGTTGGACTCGCGTACTCCCAAAGCGGCTGTTGGTTCGTCGAGAACCACCACCTTGGAACCGAAAGCCGCTGCACGGGCCACCGCGACGGCTTGGCGCTGGCCGCCGGAGAGATTCTCCACCGGCACGGTGACGTCCTGGAGCGTGGAGATGCCCAGCCTGCTCAGCTCTTCCTTGGCTTTCCTGCGCATGCCTTTGGTGTCGAGCATTCTGAAAAGGCTTCCCAAAGGTCCGGGGAGACGCTCTTCGCGGCCGAGGAACAGGTTGGAGGCAACATCCAGGGCCGGCGAAACGGCAAGGTTCTGGTAGACGGTTTCTATGCCGTGGACGCGGGCGTCCTGCGGCCGTTTGAAGTGCACCTGCTGTCCGGAGACGAAGAGTTCGCCGGTGTCGGGAATTTCAGCACCGGTGAGGCATTTGATAAGCGTGGACTTACCGGCGCCGTTGTCGCCGATGACAGCCAGAACCTCGCCGGGGTAGAGGTCCAGGCTGACGCCGTCCAGACCAACAACGCGGCCAAAGGTCTTTACGAGGTTCCTGGCTTTAAGGATGGGCTCACGGGTTTCGGTTCCGGGGGCTTCAAATTGTGTAGTGGTCATGACTTGACCTTTCGGATCCATTGATCGACGGACACGGCAATGATGATCAGGATGCCTACGGCGAGGGTCTGATAGAGCACGTCCAAGCCGGCGAGCGAGAGACCGTTGCGGAAGACACCAACAATCAGTGCTCCGAGCAGCGAACCCCAGATCGAGCCACGGCCGCCGAAGAGGCTGGTGCCGCCAATCACGACGGCGGTGATGGAGTCCAGGTTCAAATCGACACCGGCGTTGGGGCTGGCGGCGTTGGTGCGGCCGATCTGGATCCACGCACCGATGGCGAGGACGGCACCTGCGGCAAGATAGACGCTCATCAGGACACGGTTGACGGGAATACCGGCAAGTCTGGCAGCTTCCTTGTCATCTCCCACAGCGTAGACGTGCCGTCCCCAAGCGGTCTTGCCCAGAATGTAGGCCATGGCAACGTAGAGGAGGAGCATCATGACCACGCCGGTGGAGATCCGGACAGGTCCGATCGGGAAGGTGCTGCCAAGCCAAGTGAGCATGTCCGGCATAGCGGAGCCACGCACGGTGCTTCCACCGGAGTACAAGAGCGTCAGGGCGATGAAAATGTTCAGGGTTCCCAGTGTGACGATGAACGGTGGGAGCCGGAATCTTGTGACGAGGAAGCCGTTCAGAGCACCGGATCCCAATCCGACAGCGAGACCGGCAATCAGCGCGATCGGCCCTGGAATTCCGTTGCTGACCGCGAGCTGCGCGATCACCATTGAGGACAGGATCATCACTGCACCGACGGACAGGTCAATTCCGGCGGTCAGGATGATCAGGGTCTGGGCGATTGCCAGGGTGCCCACCACGGCCACCTGCTGGGTAATCAGAGACAGATTCTCAACGCGCAGAAACCGATCGTTGAGGAGTCCGAAGACCACCACTGCGATCAGCAGGACGATGGCCGGGCTGAGGGCTGGGTATCGGTGGAGAATATTGCGGATTCTGCTGAGGGGAGTCTGGCGGTCGAGGAATTCCTCGGCCAGGTCAGCATGCGCGGCGCTCGGGGGGCCGGCGGTCTGTTGCTGGGTCACTTAGATTGCTCCTGAACTTCCATGTTCTGTAACTGCTGGGCGCGGGGAGACGCTGCTTGGCTCGTCTCCCCGCGTTCGGTGAGGTCCTATTTGCCCCAGCAGACCTGGGATGCTTCGGTGGTGGTGATGCTCTTTACGCCGTCAGCGGGCTTGTCAGTGACGAGCTCCACGCCGGTGTTGAAGAAGTCCAGGCCCTCGGAGTTGGCGGGCTTTTTGCCGGTCTTTGCCAGGTCAACAATGGCCTTTACGCCCATCTCAGCCATTTTGACCGGGTACTGCTGTGCCGTTGCGCCGATGACACCGGACTTGACGTTGTTCACGCCTGTGCAACCGCCGTCGACGGAGACGATCAGGACGTCCTTTTCCTTGCCTGCGGACTTCAGAGCTTCGAAGGCACCTGCGGCTGCGGGCTCGTTGATGGTGTAGACAACGTTGACATTAGGGTTCTTGGCCAGAAGTGTCTCCATAGCGGTTCGTCCACCGTCTTCAGCGCCCTGGGAAGCCTGGCTGCCGACAATTTCGTAGTCGCCGCCCTTGCCGCCGGTGTAGGTTCCCGACTTGGCCTCGTCGCCGTTCTTCTTCTTGTCCGCGGTATCGATGCCGAGGCCGGTCAGGAAGCCTTGGTCGCGGTTGTAGTCCACCGAGACAACCTTGTCGTCAAAGAGGTCGATGAGGGCGATGACGGCCTTCTTGCCCGCCAGTTGCTGGGCTGTCCACTTGCCGATCAGTTCGCCGGCATTGAAGTTGTCGGTAGCGAACGTGATGTCAGCTGCATCAGCCGGGTCCGGCGGTGTGTCCAGGGCAATGACAAACAACCCGGCATCCTTGGCCTTCTTCAGGGCGTCCACCACTGAGGGACCGTTGGGGGTGATCAGAATGCCTTTGTCGCCCTTGGAGATTGCGTTTTCAATGGCCTGGATCTGGGTGTCCTCGTCGCCGTCGGCCTTGCCGGCCGCAAGCTTCAGATCGACGCCGTCCGCTTCGGCGGCCTTCTTCGCGCCATCCTGCATTGAGACGAAGAACGGGTTGGAGGTGGTCTTGACGATCAGCGAGACACCGATCTTCTCTTCAGCACCGCTGGATGAAGGGGAGGAGCTGCCTCCGCAGGCTGTCAGGCTAAGTGCGCCGAGGGTGAGGACTGCACCGGCGGCAAGAATGCGGGTCCGGGTGGACCGCGTGACTTTGGAACTCAACATTGAAACTCCTGTTTTTGTGGCTGTTGGCGGTGCATTTCTGCGACTGACAACGTTGTCAGGTAACATGTAAGCAAGCTCACACGATAGAGTCAAGTACTAATTCGAGTTGAGGAGCAGCAAGTTGACAACGATGTCTAATCGTTACCAGTCCGAGCCCCGTAAGCGCCCGACAATGAAAAACGTGGCTGATCTTGCAGGGGTTGGGATTAAAACAGTCTCTCGAGTGGTAAACGACGAGCCGGGGGTTTCCGAGGCCACCCGGCAACGGGTAATGCGGGCTACGGAACAACTGCAGTACCAACTGGACATCACAGCGGGCAGCCTGAAGCGTTCCGGACGCAAAACCCAGTCCATCGGCTTGCTGCTCCCGAGCGTATCCAACCCGTTCAGCGGGGAGATCCACAGAGCCATGGAAGATGCCTTGGCCGTTCGTGGAATTGCGGTCTTCGCGGCAAGCCTGGATGACGATCCCGACAGGGAGCGGAAGCTCATTTCAGCTTTCCTTGGGCGCCGCGTGGACGGCCTTGTGCTGACGACCATCGCCAAGAGCCAGGCTTACATGATTCCGGAGCACTCCCGCGATCTACCGCTGGTGTTCATTGACCGTGAGCCTGCGGGTATTGAGGCTGACGCGGTGGTCACTGACAACGAAGTTGGCGCGGCACGGGCAGCGGCCCACCTCATTGAGCATGGACACGCCCGCCTGGCTTACCTTGGTGACCGCACTGATATCCAGACTGCCGCAAGACGCCGGGCAGGGTTCCTGGACGGCATTGGGCGGGCAGGCATTTCCACCTCTGATGTCGCCATCCGTGAGAACCTGCACGATGAGGAAACCGCAGCTCGGGCAGCTCACGAACTGCTTACCTCAGAGAACCCGCCAACGGCAATCTTTTCCAGTCAAAACCTCGTGACGTTTGGCGCCATGCGTGCCCTGAAAGCCCTCGGCCTC
Organism: Arthrobacter sp. DualSoilB13; assembly: GCF_055389195.1. Taxonomy (NCBI): domain Bacteria; kingdom Bacillati; phylum Actinomycetota; class Actinomycetes; order Micrococcales; family Micrococcaceae; genus Arthrobacter; species Arthrobacter sp. DualSoilB13. The sequence continues at coordinate 462,679 of NZ_AP035865.1, forward strand.
CATCAAAAGATCGCCCTCATTGGGTTCGATGATTTCACTCTGGCGGACATGATGGACCCCGGGATCACGGTGATCGCCCAGCACCCTGAACGCATCGGCAAGCTGGCGGCTGAGCGGATCCTTGCAAGGATCGACGGCGACGATAACCCCGCCCGAACCTATGTCATCCCAACCGAACTTATCCAGCGGGGTTCCGGCGAAATCCGGCCCTCCAGCTAATCCGTACAAACAGCAGTGCAACCCGAAACCAACTGAGCAAAGGACTGGCCTTGAGCAAAACACTGTATGCAGAGTTCACCGTCAAAGAAGGCAGCGAAACCCGCGTCGCGGAAATGATGGCAACCCTTACCGAGCACGTCCGTAACGAACCGGGGAACGTAATGTTCCTGCCCTATACGCGGGAAAGTAACCCCCGTGAGTACTTCGTCTTCGAGGTATACCGGGACGAGCAGGCTTTTCAGGATCACATCGGCGCAGACTACGGCCGGGAGTTCAACGCCGAACTTGCCGATCACATTGAAGGCGATGGTTCAGTCCTGACCTGGCTGAAACCATTGATGTAACCACGCACTAAAACCCCAGGGACGGCGGCCGGCGAAAGCCGGCCGCCGTCCCTGTTAGTCAATGGTTGCCTACTTCTTCCCGGGAAGGAACATCGATCCTTCCATGGGGGTTACTGTGAGGGACTTCAGTTGTGCGGTTCCACCCTCCGCGAAGAGGGCGATCTTGTCAGCGCCGGCATTGGGGAATACCTGATCCGTGATAGTCCGGAGACCGTCGGCGGTGAATACTTCCACTGATGAGCGGTCCACATACACCTGCAAGGTCACATTGCCCTTCTTGTCCAGTGTAACCGGGGCGTCCTCAACGGAGGCGAATGCCGGGTGGAACGTGGTGTTACCGGAGTTTGTGCGGTCAACGAAGACCTTGCCGGTGGTGGAGTCATAGCCAATGACGGTGGAAGAGTTGCCGTCGCCCAGTACGGTGATGCCTGATTTTGTCGCCGTGCCGGGTGCGAAGGTGATATCCACTCGCTGGACCTGCCCTGAAGCAGCCGCGGGCAGCGGTGTTGTTCCAGCCTTGATAATGCCGCCCTTCTTGTCCGTGTAGCTGGGCTTCTTCGCGAGCTTGTCCACTTGCTTGACCACGCTTTGGGCAAGGCGAGGTCCGTCCGGAGTCTGCGTCAGCTTCACCTCGCGGGGCAGGGACATGGCGCTGCGCCAAGGGCTGGTGGGGATGTTGTTGGCGTAGTCCCAGTTGTTCATCCAACCCAGCATGACCCGCTTGTTATCGGGCATGTTCGCAAACGAAACGGCCGCGTAGTAATCGCGTCCATAGTCCAGCCAGTCATAGGCCTCCAGCCGGGACTGTGCTGCCGTGGAGCTCGCCGTGAACTCATCTGCGAGGATGTGTCCCCAGCCGAATCTGTTGTTATCGACAACCTTGATGTGTGCCTGCTGGCCAACGAATTCCTTGACATCCCAGGAGGTCCAATCCAGAGTCTCACTGTCGTTGCCGGTGGCTGTGCGGACCACTTTCCCGTTGACCACCAAGTTCACCGTTTCTTCATCGGACCTGGGGACGGCGGCTGTATCAGTGAGCATGACGTGATCGAGCGTGAGGTGGCCCCACCCGCCCGTGGCTTCGTCAACGATCCGCAACTGTGCGTTCTGTCCCGCGAACTCCGAGACATCCCAGCCCTTCCAGTTCAACAAGCCGGCGTTGTCACCGGCCAGCGAGCGGACCACGTTGCCGTTGACAAGCAACTGGACGGCCAAGGTCTGGCCGGAGTCCGCTGCGCGGTTGCCGCCGCCCACCAGCATGGACATGAAGTTCTTTGTGATCGGGAACCCCGGGGAAGTCAGGGTGCCCTGGCGGTCATCGCCGGGCACGGTGCCGGTTTCAAAGGTGTTGATGCGTTTGGCACCAATGTAGAAGTCCCCACCGCTGGTAGCCGGCTGGTAATTGGGGGTCAGGTCTCCTGTCCCTGTCCAGCCTGCATTGGCCAATGATGTGCCTTCCGGAACTTCGAAGCCGTCAAACTTCAGCTCGCCCGGAGGCGGGGTGTTGTCCAGCTTGTCAGAGACGCGGGGGTGCTTGCCGCCGCCGACGAGGAAATTCAGGTAGTCGTCAGTCACAGTAAAGGTTGGCGACTGCATGGAACCCAGCGGCCAGTCGCCGTCGTTGAATGAATTGATCAGTCCTGGTCCGCCGAATCCGGCGACGGGACTCTGACCGGGCAGGGAGCCGGCGGCCGGGGTGTCGCCGAACGGACCATTTTTCCAGTTTCCTGGTTCGTTGTTCACGGCCCAGCCGTTATAGCTGCCGTCGTTGAAGCCTGCCAGGACAGTGCCGGCCGGCGCTTGGGCTGCTGGTTCGGTGGTTTCCGAGGTGAAAGTGGTGCCGTCGAAGTCACCCACGAAGTACTGTCCGGCCGAGCCCCCCGCGACGCCGCCGGGGTTGATATTGACTACCATGACCCACTTGACGTTGTTCTTGTCCCCATCCACTGCGAGGGGAAACAAGTCAGGACATTCCCACTGGCCGCCGGTCGCGTTGGCGGGTCCGAATTCGCTGAGTGCAGTCCAATCCTTAAGGTTGCTGGACTTGTACAGGAGAACCTTGTGATCCTGGGACTCCACTGCGGTCATGACCCAGTAACCACCGCCCGCCGGGTTGTCATACCAGAAGACCTTTGGGTCCCGGAAGTTGGCTGAATTGCGGTTCAGCACAGGGTTTCCTGAGTATTTGGTCCAGGTCTTTCCGTCGTCCAAGCTGTATGCCAAGGACTGCGCCTGCAGGCCCCGGTACGGGGATGGTTCCTTGTAGGCGCTGGTGTAGATGGCCACCAGCGGCGGATTTTCCTTGGTTCCGAAGCCCGTGGTGTTGTCCTTATCAACCACAATGCTGCCGGAGAACACATCTTCCTGCGCATCGGTGGACAGGGCCAACGGCTGCTCTTGCCAATGGACCAAGTCCTTGGACGTTGCATGACCCCAGGACATGTTTCCCCACGTGTTGCCGGAGGGATTGTGCTGGTAGAACAGGTGGTAGACGCCCTTATGGAAAACCATCCCGTTGGGATCGTTCATCCAATTCTTTGCTGGCGTGTAATGGTAGGCAGGTCGAAAGTCCTCGCTTCCTACCTCCGGCGCAGCAGAGGCCGGCGCAATGCCGGCCATGATTCCCGAAAGTGTCAGGCCAGCCAGCGTCAACGCAGACGTCGCCGCCCGCATCCTGTTCATAGTGGATTTCGTCATTGTTCTCCTCGTTCGCACTTCATTGCGCGTGCCCATCCCCATTTAGACAACGTTGTCAGTGGTTGAAAAGCTACGATAAGTCCAGTGGACAAGTCAACGGTTTTAGCGACGCCCTTGAACTCAATTCCGCGAGCTCGGCTGAATGGACATCGTTGTCTTCGCACCGCCTGAAGGCAGCCCCCTGGGGTGACTTCCCGCCGTCGAACCTTGAATCCGGCGACGCGCTAGAGGCGATCCGTCGCATCAAGCGGCAGTCCGCGAAGGACGCCGTCCGGCTGGTAGTGACGCTCGGAGACCAAGGCTCAGGCAGGGGCGTGTTCCCGGCAGGACACAACCCCGCACTGCTGAAACTGCAGGAAGTGAACAGCTACGACCAAGGCTTGGTGGAGCTGAGCTACACAGTCCGGAAACGCCCCTAAACCGAAGCGCCCGCGGGCACCAACGCAGCGTCAAAGAAAGCCCGCTCCAGCCGCACGGCCTCCGCGAAGGTCGCGGCAACACCCTGTCGTTCCGCCGCGTCAACAGGCTCGACGGCGTCAAACTCGTCGCGTAGCCACGTCACCCACGCGTTGTACTCGGGGTTGTTGTGGAGGCGGACCCACTCGGCATGCTTAGCGTGCGCCGGCCAGCTGGCGGGTTCGCCAGCGCGGGCAGCCCAGTCTCCGTAAAGCCACTCGGCAACCAGCAGCACTGCCAGGACTTTCGGGTAGGAACGGGTAGCGAGGGCGCTCCGCATCAGATGGTCGAAGTTGCTGGTCGCTGGTCCCAGCGCAGGCGCGGTTCGGTCCACCTCCGGAACATCGAGATCGTTGAAGCAATCCTGGAAGTACGTATTCTCGTCCGAAGCGAAAGCCCCAAGAACCGCGGCAAACACAAGACGCGAAGGCAGCGAAGGCGCCGATGCGACGGCTTGCCCGAGGAGTGCTGTGAAGGCATCGCAGAACTGGTAATCCTGAACAAGGTAGCGGCGCAGGTGGTCATCGGAAAGGGACCCGTCCAGCAGCTGGTCCACAAAAGGATGGTTGACGGCGGCGTCCCAATCCTCGGCGCACTGGTTCTTGAGTTCTTCGGCAAAGCCCACGGTGTTTCCTCCTGAGGTGTCAGCATCGGAGCCTAGCAGCGTATTGCGCCCTACCGGCGGGGGTTACGCTCTGGTGCCGGTCCCGGCGCCAGCGTAGGCTCTGGCCATGACGAACGAGCACGCTTCGAAGACGATCGTGGTTGGCTATGACGGATCCGAAGAATCACACCGGGCCGTCCAATGGGCCGCACATCACGCCATCCTGCGGAACTGCTCACTGCACGTTGTGCACTGTTCCCTGTGGGTCTTGCTATCCCAAAACAGGGGCCCCGTTCCTGGCATCGCCGATAGTGGTTTGGAGCGGGCCGCCCAGAAAGTCCTTGAAGAAGGGACGGCGCTCGCAAAGGAGGCCGTCCCCGATCTGGAGGTCCACGCCACTTTGCTTCACGGAATGCCGCGCGATCATCTTGCGCACGTTTCGGCCGGCGCGGAGATGTTGGTCCTTGGAAGCCGCGGCCTTGGTGGGTTCATGGGCTTGCTGGTGGGGTCCGTGAGTTTGGAGATGGCGGCAACCGCAGAGTGCCCCGTCGCAGTGATTCGTGCCGATGACCACCCTGAGGGTCCAGTGCTGCTGGCTGTTGATGACTCGGGATCACCGGCAGCCCTGGACGACGCCTGCCTTTTCGCGGCCGCAACGGGTGCCGAGCTCAGGATCATTCACGTCCTGCACGAACCCGAAGGATACCGGCGGTTGCGAGAGCCGGTGGAAGCCTATCCCGAGGCAGAAGCGATGCTCGATGCCGTGCTGAGCCGGGCCCGCCACAAAGCTCCCGGGAGGACGGTGAGCGGAGAGCTGCTGGTGGATGCTTCATTCTCCCGTGCCGTGGTCAAGGCCTCACAAGCGGCACGCATCACAGTGGTGGGGACCAAAGGACATGGACTGATCAAGGGCACCATAGGTTCAACGGCACACGCAGTACTCCACCACGCCCATAGTCCCGTGTTGGTCTCCCGGCACAAGGCAGGCTCCGAAGCTTCTTAGGGCTCAGTCTTCCCTGGAGACCGCAGAGCTGGTTGGTCGTCGGAGGCCCTCACAGGGACTCCCTCCGGTGCCGGACCCGCATTTATGGTGGAGGGCATGGATAATCGGGCGGAAGTTCGCGAATTTTTGATCTCCCGGCGTGCCCACGTGGCACCTGAGCAGGTGGGGCTGCCCACGGGATCCAACCGGCGGGTCAAGGGTCTGCGCCGCAGCGAAGTAGCCACCCTTGCCGGCTTAAGCGTTGAGTACTACACCCGCTTGGAACGCGGCGCCATTAGCGGCGCCTCCCCGCAGGTTCTTGAGAGCATCGCCCGCGCGCTGAACTTGGACGACGCTGAACGCGCACACCTGTTCGACCTTGCGCACGCCGCCAGTCCAGTTGCCCGGCCGCCACGGCGCCGGAACTCGAAATCCTATGTGCCCCACCAGAGCCTGCAGTGGGCGCTGGATGCTGTCACGGCCGGACCCGCGTTTGTCCGGAATGGCCGGATGGACCTCTTGGCCGTGAACCCCTTGGCCCGGGCGTTTTACAAGGACTGTTACGACATGCCGGGCCAGACGCCCAACATCGCCAGGTTCACGTTCCTGGACCAGCGCGCCCACGAGTTCTACCCGGACTGGGACGCTTTTGCGGAAATAACGGTTTCCATTCTCCGCACGGAGGCCGGACGGGACCCGCACAACAAGGAATTGCACGATCTCATTGGTGAGCTCAGCACCCGCAGCGAGGAATTCCGCACTCGCTGGGGCGCACATAACGTCCGGCACCACGGCACGGGTTTCAAGACGTTCAATCACCCGGTGGTGGGCGAAATGACGCTCGCCTTCGAGGGCTTGGAAATGGCCGCAGAACCAGGATTGACCCTGACCATTTACGCAGCTGAACCCGGGTCGCCGTCGGCCGAGCGCCTCCAACTGTTGGCCTCCTGGGCGGCGAGCGAATACGCCCAAGGCGTTCGCCCGGCGTCGGAGAAGACCCGAACGGACAGCTGACCGCCGGCGGTGCTGCCGCGCGCTACCGCCGATGGCAGACGGTCAGCGATTGACTTCTACGCGGACTTCCTGGCCTTCGAAGCGCGCAAGCTCTTCCCGGGTGGCTTTGGATCGTCCCAAATGAATGGTTTGGTCTGAGTATTCGATGCCTGACGCGTTGTAGTAAAAACCGAGGTTTCCCCAGGGGACGTAGTAGATCAGGTCACCGTCCTCGGGGTCGGACCCAGGTGACCCTTCATAGTGGAGGGGCCTGGGCAGGTCCGCGATCTTCTCCCGGCCGGCGAACTCTTTCATGCTGAGGGTGAGCGGCAGCATGCTCAGGAAGTCCCGGGTGGCGGGATTATCCTCCCCAATGGTGACGTCCAGTGACGCCGAACCGGCGCTGAAGTGCACCACGGTACCTACTACGTTGTGGGCGGCGGAGGTGGTTGCCTCACTGGGTTTTGAGGTCCCTCTGGCCGAACCCGGTGTCGTCTCCACGGCGGGGGATGGGCTGCAGCTGACTAGTGCCAACGCCACCAGCAGCAGTATTCCGGCGGTGGGGTGCTTCATGACTGGGAACCTTCCTTCCGGTCCTTGAGCATCAATAGCGTAAGTGGGACGAAGTAGAGCGCGGCGATTCCTGTTCCCACCAGCACGGGGCCTGTGGCACCAAGTGCGGATTCCAAGGCGTAACCGGCCATCCACGATCCCACGGCTGTGCCGAGGTTGAACGCTGAGGTGCTGAGAGCTGAAGCCAGCGTGGGTGCGTGCCCCGCGTAACCTACGGCTTTGACGATCAGAATCGGATTGGTGGCCATGCCGAAGAGCCCCAGCAGGAAGATCAGGACCACTGTCACCACGGCGTTATGGGAGAGGAAGGAAAGGGCACCCAACACCAGGAAGGTCATACCTGCCGCGACGAACAGCGCCGGATAGGGGCGGTGAGAGCCGAAATGACCTCCCAGATTGGAGCCAATGAAGGCTCCCACACCGTACGCCACCAGAACCAGCGGCACCACCGAGGCGGCCATTCCGGTGTTCTCAGTAAGCAGTGGCGAAATGAAGCTGTAGGCAGCCAGGGACGAGCCGCAAACGATCGCGCAGCCGGCCAGGACAAGCCAAACCCTCACATCGCGCATGCTGGCGAGCTCAGCGCGAACGGACGGTATGGGCCCGGATTCCGGCCCCACCGGGACTAGCCGGTACACCACAACAGCCCCCGCCAGCGCAAGAAGTGCCAGACCCCAGAAAGGGCCTCGCCAGCCAATCACCTGACCTGCGAAAGCGCCCAGCGGTACGCCAACAACATTTGCCAGCATCCCACCGCCCAACACCACGCCCAACGCCCGGGATGCCGACGCCGCACCTGCGGCTTTTGCACCTACGACGGCGGCTACCGCCCAGAAAGCGCCCGTCGCCAAAGCCGTGAGGAAACGTGCGCCAAGAATGAGTGTGAAGTCAGACGTGAGCGCCACCACGACGTGGCCAGCCGCAAAGACCAGCAGTGCAAGGCTTAGCGTCAGGCGTCGTGGCAGCTTAAGCGTGAGGATTGACATGGTGGGCGTTCCAACGATCATGCCTACGGCGAAGACCGTGATCATGAGGCCGGCGTTGGCTACGGACACCCCAAGGTCGCCCGCAATCTCAGGCAGGATCCCCGCCACAATGAACTCGGTGGTTCCCATCAGGAACACACCCGCAGCCAGAACGTACGTTACCAGTGGCAGACGCCGGGTCTTGACGGTGGAAATGGTGGTGGTCATGACTTCAGAACATCAGGTCTACGGGGTGTTAGGGAGTCCCGCTTAAGGGAGGTCCTCTGAGGGACTCCCTCGGTGAGCTGCCCCAACTGGGGCGCCCGGGCGATCAACGACGTTATATTGTCGGTGCCTCCTGACATGGTTGGTTCATGGAACAGGTTCAGGAGAGTCGAGTGGGTACGGCGGTATCCGATGCCCTTGTTCCTGCCTCCCCTGCGAACGTTCAGCTCGCGGCTCCGTCCAGCACCGTCAGCAGTGATCTGATCGAGCAGTTGCGGGTGTTGGAGGAGATGAAGTCGGCTATTACGGCTTTGCAGGCGAGGGTTGCGGTGGCTTTTGATCTGGCTCAGCGTGCTGAGCAGGCCGAGGCTGGTGTTCCTGCGTCCGAGCGTGGTCAGGGGGTGGGGGCTCAGGTGGCGTTGGCGAGGCGGGAGTCCCCGAATCGTGGGTCGAGGTTGTTGGGTTTTGCGAAGGCGTTGGTGGTGGAGATGCCGCGGACGTTGGCGGCTCTGCGGTCGGGGCAGTTGAATGAGTGGCGGGCCACGTTGCTGGTGAGGGAAACGGCGTGTTTGTCTGTTGAGGATCGGTGTGCGGTGGATGAGGAACTCGCCGCCGATACCGGGACTTTTGAGGGGAAGGGCGATAACGCGATCATTGCGGCGGTGAAGGCTGCTGCGTATCGGCGTGATCCGCGGTCGGTGGTGGGTCGTGCCAGTCGTGCCGCTGCTGAGCGGATGGTGAGTTTGCGTCCGGCGCCGGACACCATGACGTACCTGACGGCGCTGTTGCCGGTGGCTCAGGGGGTGGCGGTTTATGCTGCGTTGTCCCGGGCTGCTGATACTGCCCGTTCCACTGGTGTCGGGTCTGGTGGAGTAGCCCCGACCCGTGGCCAGGTCATGGCGGACACATTGGTTGAACGGGTTACCGGCACTCCGGGTGGGTTTTCGGGGATCAATCTGGATCTGGTCATGACCGACCGGACGCTCTTTCAAGGGGACAGTGAACCGGCCCGGCTCAAGGGGTACGGAATCGTCCCGGCAGAGTGGGGGAGGGAACTGCTGGGGTTGGGGCCGGGTGGAAGCCCAAGTCGGCGGCCCGGTTCCGGGCGGGCAGTGGCCGAACCACAGGCACGGGCAGGACAGGCAGCACAGGCACCGCCGGACACAGAGTTTGATGTGTGGCTTCGCCGGCTTTACACCGCGCCGTCCACGGGAGAGCTCCTTGCCACGGATTCCAAGGCCCGGCTCTTCACCGGCAGGTTACGGCGGTTCGTTGAGACTCGCGACGATACCTGCCGGACGCCGTATTGTGATGCGCCCATCCGGCATATCGACCATGTGGTTCCGTGGCGTTCAGGAGGGAAAACGAACCTTAGCAACGCCGCGGGGTTGTGCGAGGCGTGCAATCACACCAAGGAACACCCCGGTTGGAGCACTACATCCCTGCCCGGCGAAAACTACAGCGTGCACACCCTAGAAATCCGCACCCCCACCGGTCACACCTATCAATCCAAAGCCCCACCCCTTCCAGGGCATCAGCCCTCCAGGACGTAAAACGCTTCGAGGGTGTGAACCCTCTATTCCTCCGTGAAATCCCCGGCATCCCTGCGGAAGGTGCCCAGGACGCGGATAAGGTGATCGACGTCGTCGGGCCCAAAGCCGGACTTGCCGAAAACCTCGGCGTTAAGCGCCGCCGTCGCTTTCTTCGCCAAGGTGCGGCCCTCTGCGGTGAGCTCGATCAGGGTGGTGCGGCCGTCTGTTGGGTGCGGGGAACGAGCCACCAAGGCGGCTTTTTCCAAGCGGTCCACGGCGTTGGTTACCGACGTGGGATGGACCTGCAGCAGCGCGCTGGCCTTGTTCATGGGAAGTGCGCCGCTGCGGGCGAAACTCAGCAGCGCCAGCAGTTCGTAGCGCGCGAACGTCAGCCCGAACGGTTTCAGAACTGTTTCGATGCGCGCGAGCAGAATCTGTTGCGTGCGCATGATCGCAGTGATGGCGGCCATGGGCGCGGCGACATCGCCCCAGCCATGCCGTTCCCAGTTGCGCTGGGCGTCGGCGATGGGGTCGCGGGGGAGAGGGGTGCCCATGGGCCTCCTTCGGTTACATGATCGGCCTAGTGTCCCGGGTGGCTAGTCTCTCAGGTTCGGAAACTCTTCCTCCGTGTATTCCACGCCCAATCCGGAGGGCAGCGGGCCGTCGCCGTGCCGGGCGACCTCGGTTCCGCGCAGTTCCACGCGCCTGATTTTGCCGGAAATCGTTTTGGGCAGTTCGCCGAATTCCAGCCGCCTGATGCGCTTGAACGGTGCTAAATGCTCACGGCAATACTTCAGAATGTCCTCCGCAACCTTGGGCCCGGGTTCATAGCCCGCGGCCAACACGACGAACGCCTTGGGCACAGACAGCTTCACGGCATCAGGTGAGGGCACGACGGCGGCTTCGGCCACTGCGGGGTGTTCGATCAGGACGCTTTCGAGTTCGAAGGGCGACAAACGGTAGTCGGAGGACTTGAAAACGTCGTCATCCCGCCCCACATAGGTGATGACGCCGTCGGCGTCCCGGCTGGCCATATCGCCCGTGTGATAGTAACCATCCCGGAATGCTTCGGCCGTCTTGGCTTCGTCCCCGAAATAGCTCTTCATGAGCCCCACGGGCCGGGGGTCCAAGCGCAAGCAGAGTTCGCCGTCGTCGGCTTCCTCCCCGGTGACCGGGTCCACCAGGACGACGTCGTATCCGGGGAGCGGCCGTCCCATGGAACCGATTTTGACCGGCTGCGTAGGCGTGTTGGCGATCTGGACCGTTGACTCGGTCTGACCGAATCCGTCGCGGATGGTGACGCCCCAGGCCTTTTCCACCTGGCCGATCACTTCCGCGTTGAGGGGCTCACCGGCAGAGACCACCTTAAGCGGAGGGTGAGTGAGCTGGGTGAGGTCGGCTTGGATGAGCATGCGCCAGACGGTGGGCGGGGCACAGAAGCTTGTGACGCCTTCTTTGCCCATTTGGTTCATGAGGGCGGCGGCGTCGAAGCGCTGGTAGTTGTAGATGAAGACGGTGGCCTCGGCGATCCACGGTGTGAAGACGTTGGACCAAGCGTGCTTCGCCCAGCCGGGAGAGGCGACGTTCAGGTGGACGTCGCCAGGCTCCAGCCCAATCCAGTACATGGTGGACAGGTGACCCACCGGGTAGGACGTGTGCGTGTGTTCCACCAGCTTGGCGCGCGAGGTGGTTCCGGAGGTGAAGTAGAGGAGTAATGTGTCATCAGCGAGGGTGGGGGCGTCGGGCGTAAATTCCGTGCCGGCGTCGTATGAGTCTGCGTACTGTCTTGCCTCGGCGGTGGTTCTCTCGGATCCGACCTCGATCAGCGTGTAGCCGCCCTCGACGTCGGCGAACTTGCCGATGTTTGCGCTCCCGACCGCCACCCAGGTGGCACCGCCGCGCTCTACCCGGTCCTGAAGATCGCGGGCGCCCATGAGGGTGGTGGTGGGGATCATGACAATGCCCAGCTTGATGCCTGCCAGCATGAGTTCCCACAGCTCAACCTGGTTGCCGAGCATGATGATCATGTGGTCGCCGCGTTTGACGCCTTGGTCGCGCAGCCAGCTGGCGAGTTGGGAGGAGCGCTGCGAGAGGTCCTTGAACGTGCGGCGCGTGGAGCTGCCGTCCTGTTCCACGATCACCAGCGCGGGCTTGTTGCCTCTGGTCTCGTCTGCCGCGATCTGGTCGAACCAGTCGAGGGCGAAGTTAAATTCCTCAAAGCGTGGCCACTGGAACTCGGCGTGAGCCAGTTTGTAGTCTTCGCGCAGTTCCAGCAGCCTGTCCCGGGCCGCACGGAAGTCGTCTGTGACTGTCATAGTCCACCTTTCGCTTTCGGGTTCCCTGGCACCTTCGCCGAAGCATCCCGCCTAGTGATCCACATCACCTTGCAATATACTAGGACATCCAAGGGTTTGGAAGAGCCTATGCGGGACATGACGAAGGGGTCTAATGCTCGACGAAAAAGCTGCCGGCACCGTTACCAACGGTGCGGCATCAGAACGCATCCTGCCTCCTTACCCGGAGGCGGACTTGATGCATGTTATTGACCTGCTCCCCCCGGAGGAGCGTGCCCGGTACCTGGAGGTCAGGGAGTTCCTGCAGGCGCGGATCCGGGCTGCGAGCATCGACTACTGGAACCGGGAGGAATTTCCGTTCGGGCTGCTGGCGGACATGGCTAAGTTCGGGCTGGGCGGGCTTCAAACCGACGGTTCCTCAAAGCTCTTCAAGGGCCTCATGTACACCGAGGTGGCCCGCGCGGACGTGTCTCTTTCAGCGCTGGTGGGGATCCACAACGAGCTCATTGTCGGCATGATTGATGAGCTAGGTTCCCCCGAGCAGAAGCGCAAGTGGTTGCCCGGGCTTGAGGCTTTCACCCAGCTGGGCGCCTTCGCACTCACCGAACCGGACCACGGTTCGGACATCGCCGGAGGGCTCTCGACGACGGCGCGGCGCGACGGCGGCGAATGGGTCATCAGCGGTGCCAAGCGCTGGATAGGGGCAGGGACGATTGCCGACTTCGCCTTGGTTTGGGCTCGTGATGAATCCGACGGGCACATCAAGGGTTTCATCGTGGAGACCGACCGCCCCGGGTATGCGGCCACCAAGATTTCGAACAAGATCGGCCTGCGCATCATGCAGAATGCGGACATCGTATTGGACGAGGTCCGCATTCCTTCGGAGAACCTCCTGCCCGGCGCCACTGAGTTCTCCCGCGCCAATGATCTATTGCGCGATTCCCGTGCCTGGGTGGGATGGCAGGCCGCGGGGATCCAATTGGCAGCCTTTGACATAGCCCGTTCCTACGCGTTGCAGCGCAAACAATTCGGCAAGGAACTGGCACGCTTCCAGCTTGTCCAGCAGCAGCTTGCCGACATTCTGGGCAATGCCAACGCTTCGCTGTCCATGATGGTGGAGCTAGCCCGGATCCAGCAGGCCGGGAAACTCGAAATGGTGCAGGCCGCCATGTGCAAGGCCACCACTACCCGGCTGGCCCGCTCGTCCGTGGCGATGGGCCGTTCCTTGCTGGGCGGGAACGGAATCACCACGGACTACGAGATGGGCAAGCTCTTTGGCGACGCCGAAATCCTCTACACCTACGAGGGCAGCTACGAGATCAACTCCATGATCGTGGCCCGCGCGGTGACGGGGAAGTCGGCGTTCGTTTAGGGATCCGCCGGCGGTGCTTTCTCACCCACTGGGCAGATCCTATTGGTGTTACAATATGTAACATGAAAGCGCCTGATCGGGAGTCGGGGCCGCGTGCTTATCGGATGAACGCAAGGCAGGAAGCCGTTGCCGCAACCCGTGAGCGGATACTGTCCGCCGCCTACGAGCTGTGGCTGGAGAGTCCTTACGACCAGGTTTCCATTGATGCCGTCTCCAAAATCGCGGGAGTGTCCAGGCAGACTGTCATCCGCCACTTCGGAACCAAGGACGAACTCGCGGTCGCCGTAGCCGACTGGCAGAAACCCGGTGAGGACGCACTCCGCGAGGCTACGCCCGGAGATGCTGACGGAGCAATCGCCAAGCTTCTGGACCGCTACGAGACCATGGGCAACGCCAACATTCGCATGCTTGAACTCGAAGGTCGAGTGCCTGCGATCGACCACTTGCTCACCATTTCCCGGGCAGGTCACCGTGAGTGGATCGAACGCACGCTGATCGCCGGCGTGACCGGCGATGAAAGGCTGGTCTTGGCGCTCTATGCTGCCACCGATGTCACCCTCTGGAAGCTTCTGCGCCGCGACCTCGGGCAGTCCCGGGCAGAGACTGAAGCAACGATCCTCCGGCTGGTCCACGGAGTGTTGGGTGGGAGTCCGGAGAAACGTTCATCCGAAAGTTCAGCCGGAAAGGATTAGGAACATGAGCCGCTACCTGTTCGCTATCTGGGACGGGGGAGGAGCCGTGGCGCCGGAGCTCGGAGTTGCCAGGCGACTCATTGAGAATGGCCATCAGGTAAGGGTTCTGGCCGACCCAACCCTGCGCGCCCAGGTGGCCGCGGTGGGTGCCACGTTCAGTCCATGGGTTCGGGCTCCCCATCGCACTTCAAACGATCCGTCCGGGGACGTGGTGAAGGATTGGGAGGTGCGGACGCCCTTCGAAGGCCTGCGAAGAATGCGTGACAGGCTCATTGGCGGACCCGCGGAGCTTGTGGCGAGCGAGACGGCCGAGCAGATTGGCGACTATTCACCAGACGCGCTCATGGCGGACTACTTCATGTTTGGCGCTATGATCGCGGCGCAAGGAGCCGGGCTGCCAGTAGCCGCTGTGATGCCCAATATCTGGGCGCTCCCCGTGCGCGGCGTTCCGCCGATCGCCGCCGGTTTCCCCTTGGCACAGGGCGTTCCCGGACGTGTCCGCGACGCCATGCTCATCGCCCTCGTAAACCGGGTTTTCGCCAAGGGATTGCCGGCCCTCAACCAGGTGCGCGACCGCCACGGGCTGCGGCCCCTGCGGTCCTTTTATGATCAGGTTTTGGGTGTCGACCGTATTTTTGTGCTCTCCAGTTCCATCTTTGATTACGCATCGCCGTTTGTGCCGGCGAATGTGAGCTACGCCGGGCCGGTGCTCGACGAACCTCAGTGGACAGTGCCATGGGTCCCGCCCTGGTCAGAGGATGACGCTCGGCCCCTGATTCTTGTGGGCCTCAGTTCGACGTTCCAGAACCAGGGAGACTTGCTGCAACGCATTGTCGATGCCCTCTCCACCATGCCTGTACGGGCGGTGGTGACCACCGGACCGATGATCGACCCGGATGCGCTGACAGCAAACAGCAACGTGAGCGTGGTGCGTGCGGCGCCCCACGGACCCATCATGGAAAAAGCTGCCTTGGTGGTGACGCACTGCGGGCATGGCACTGCCCTGAAAGCCCTTGCCGCTGGCGTGCCCATGGTCTGCCTGCCCATGGGAAGGGACCAAGACGACACAGCAGCCAGGATCGTCCACCACGGTGCCGGCGTACGGCTGGCTCCCAACGCGTCGGCGGAGAAAATCCGGCGTGCAGTGGCGGAAGTGCTGGAACGGGACAGCTACCGGCTCGCGGCTGCCCAACTTTCCTCGTCCATTACTGCCGAGCTTGCGTCCAGCCGGCTGGTGGAAGAACTTGGGTCCCTGGCAAGCAAGCCGAACCAGCCACGCCAGCGCTCCTAGGAGTTTCACCAAGCGCAGGAGCCAACGCCGGCCTCCTCATTGCACGCGAGTCAAGATGCGTGGTCCAGCCGCCGCATGCTCGGCCAGAACTCCGGTGTGGTGCCTGATGCGGAGACGGTAGAGCAGGGTTCCGCCGATGATCACCGCGGCAACGAACATGACGCCGCCCCATTGCAGATACCACTCAAACGGCGGCACTGAGTTGTAGATCTCCGGTCGAGGCCAGACCAGGTTCAGCGTCATGGCGCCACCCCACAGCACGGCCAGGATGTTGACGGGGAGACCCCATTTGCCGAGGCTGAATCCCGGTTCTGTCTCGTCGTCCTTCAGGGGCCACTTTTTCAGGAACCTTTGCCGCAGCATGGGCACGGTCACCAGGAGGTAGGACAGATAGATCAGGACGATGCTAATGCTGGACAGAATGGTGAAGATGGCTGGCTGGGAGATGTTGACGATCAGGGGAATCACTGCCACTACACCGATGACGATTGCAGCCACCGTGGGGGTTTTGCGGGTGGGATGCACCTTGCTGAGCTGACGGCTGAAGGGAAGGTTGTTGTCCCTGGCCATGGCAAACATCATCCGGATAGCTGCCGCGTGCACGGCCAGCGTGCAGACCACAACAGCTACCACGATGCACGCCAGGAACGCCTTGCCGAAGGGGCCACCCAGCACTGACAGCACAATGTACTGCAGCCCGCCATCGGCCGCTCCAAGCTTGGGATCGGAAAGATCGGGGGCCGCCAGGATTCCGCCCAGCAGGAGCAAACCTCCCAGGAGGAAGGATGCCGTGACAGCGCGGAGAATGGCGCGGGGTGCGGTTTTCTTGGGGTCCTTGGTTTCTTCACCCAAGGAACTGGCGGTGTCGAATCCGTACATGACATAACCGGAAGCCATGGCGGCGATGAGGAATACTCCGAAGAAGCCCATCGGATGTTCTTGGCCGAATCCAGCGGTATCGAGGAGGACTTCAGGTCCCCGCACCGAGTGCCACATGAGCGCCGCAATGAGCAGAACAGCGGCAACCAGTTCCACAAAAACGCCCACACTATTGATCATGGTCATGAGCTTTACGCCGAAGGCATTGATGAGCGTGGAAATGCCGATCATGATGCTAGCCAGGATGACTCCGTTGACCGCAAAGTCGTAGGGGCCGGTGCCATCGCCCACCAGCTGGAAGCCACTCCAAATCTGCGGCAACGTGATTTGGAGGGCCAAGGCAACAGATCCCAACGCCATGATGGAGGAGAGCAGTAGTAACCAGCCCGCCAACCAGGCCCACGTTCCCGTGGAAAGCCTTTTGGCCCAGTTATAAACCGATCCGGCCACAGGGTATCGTCCGGCCAGTTCCGCAAAACACAGGGCTACCATGAGCTGGCCTACGAAAACAATGGGCCACGACCACGCGTAGGCGGGTCCCGCCGTCGAAAATCCGAAGTAAAACAGTTGGAAAACGCCGGTGAGGATGGAGATGTAACTGACGCCGGCGGCGAAGCTGGCAAACTTTCCGATGCTGCGGTCAAGGGTTTGGGCGTAGCCAAACTCGTCCATACCGCTTGCATCGCTCTTGCAGGGTCCTATTTTGCTGGGTTCTAACATTCGAACTCCTAATTCAGACATGCATGAATGGTGATAGCCCGCGGCCGCCATTGGACGCAGTGGATATCAAAAGCCGGGCACCACGGTGTGCGTACGGCCGTTTCCCCCATTTTTTGTTGCGTTGGTCTAAAAGCAGGCGCCTTCTTAGGCGTGGGACAAGCTAAAGCCGGCTTCCGCCGTCGTGGTTTCCTCCGTCCGGTGGGCACTGAGGCGGGCCTTGATGAGATCGGCGCAGCGCTCGCCGATCATCATCACGGTGATGTTGGGGTTTACGGTGACGTGTTCCGGCATGACGGAGGCGTCTGCCACGCGCAGGCCGGTGACGCCCTTGACGCGCAGTTCAGGATCAAGGGGCGACATCTCGTCGTCCGCAGGCCCCATGCGGACGGTGCCAACGGGGTGGTAGACGGTGTTGTGTGTTTTGCGGATGTAGTCCTGCAGCTCCTCGTCGCTCTGGGCCTCGATGCCGGGGGAGAGTTCCCGCCCGGTCCACTCGGCCATGGCTGGTTGAGCCGCGATTTCCCGGGCCTTGCGGATGCCTGCCACCATGACGCGCATGTCGTGCCCCTCGGGATCGGTGAAGTAGCGGGGGTCCACCATGGGTTTGTCGCGGAAGTCCCGGCTGCGCAGGCGAACCGTCCCGCGGGAACGGGCGTGGGTGACGTTCGGAGTCAGGCTGAAGCCGTTCTCCGTGGTGGGGTAGCCGTAGCGCAGGGTGTTCATGTCGAAGGGCACGGAGCCGTAATGCATCATGAGGTCCGGCCGGTCCAGGCCCTCTTCAGTGGGGGTGAAGATGCCGATTTCCCACCACTGGGTGGACGTCTGCACCATGGGCTGTCTGGCCTCGAACTGCACCACGCCTTCCGGGTGGTCCTGCAGGTGCTCGCCCACACCGGGGGAATCCACCAGAACCTCGATGCCATGCTGCTTGAGGTGCGCGGCCGGACCGATGCCGGAGAGCATAAGGAGCTTGGGGGAATCAATGGCGCCGGTGGACAGAATGACTTCGCGATGCGCGTTCAGCCTGTGCGTCCGGCCGAAGGCCGAGTCCACAACATCGACGCCGGTGCAGCGCTTGTCCGCGTCGAACACCAGTTGCCGGGCCCGCAAGCCGGTCAGCAGCGTGAAGTTTTCGCGATCGATGATGGGGTGGATGTAGGAGACGGAACTCGAAGATCGTGTCCCGTCCGAGCGGCGATTGATCTGGAAGAAATTGGCGCCGTTGACCACAGTGGTGCCGTCATTGAACTTCGCCCGGGGGATACCGGTCTGTTCGCAAGCATCCAGGAGCGCGATGCCCGCTGGATCTGCCGGGGGCACGTTCATCAAGTGCACTGGGCCGTCGTGGCCGTGGTGGGGAGCGTCCGGACCCGCGTCCTCGTTGCTTTCCAGGCGCTGGTACAAAGGCCAGGCGGCAGCAGCATTCCAGCCGGTGGCACCGTACTTTGACTCCCACTCGTCCAAGTCTTCGCGGGGAGCCCAGAAAGCGATGCAGGAGTTGTGGCTGGAGCAGCCACCCATCACCTTGGCGCGGGCATGGCGCATGAAGGAATTGCCGTTTTCCTGCGGTTCAACCGGGTAGTCCCAGTCGTACCCCGATTCCAGCAACTCCATCCAGCGGTCCAGCTGCAAGATCTCGGGCAGGTTGCGGTCGTCCGGACCCGCCTCCACCAGGGCAACGGTGACGGCAGGGTCCTCGCTGAGCCGTGCAGCGACGGCAGCTCCGGCAGATCCTCCACCGATGACGACGTAATCGAACCCGCGCTCGCTGAGGTTCTGGATGTTGTCAACGTGCATCTATTTCTCCTTGCCGTGGTCTGCGAACCAGCCGGTGACCTGCGGGCTGGTGTTCTGGTAGATGTGCTTGGCTTCCTGGTATTCGCCCAGTCCCGTGGGGCCGAGTTCGCGGCCTACGCCGGACTGGCCGAAACCGCCCCACTCGGCCTGCGGAAGGTAGGGGTGGTAGTCGTTGATCCACACCGTGCCGTGGCGCAAACGGCCCGCAACCCGCTGGGCCTTTCCGGCATCCTGGGTCCAGACCGCGCCCGCCAGTCCGTAGATGGTGTCATTGGCGGTGGCTACGGCTTCGTCTTCCGTGCGGAACGTTTCCACTGTTACTACCGGGCCAAAGGCTTCGTCGACCACTACCGACATTCCCCGGGTCACGCGGTCCAGAACGGTGGGCTGGTAGTAGAACCCGGCGTCGAACTTTTCGCCCTCAGGGGCGGCGCCGCCGCACCGCAGCCGCGCGCCCTCAGCCACGCCACGCTGAACGTAAGCGTCCACTTTCTCCCGGTGGGCAGCGGAAATCAGCGGCCCGGTTTCGGCGGACTCATCGAACGGGCCTCCGATGCGGATGCCCTGAGCCTTGCGGACCAGCTCGTCCACGAAGCGCTCCGCGATGGATTCCTCCACCACCAGCCGCGCACCGGCGGAGCAGACCTGGCCTGAGTGCACAAAAGCGCCATTTAATGCGTTGTCGACGGCGGCATCAAAGTCAGCGTCAGCGAACACGACGTTGGGGTTCTTGCCGCCGAGTTCCAATGCCACCTTTTTCACCGTGCCGGCTGCGGCCGCGGCGATGCGCTTGCCGGTTTCCAGGCCACCGGTGAAGGAAACCAAGTCAATGTCCGGGTGCTCAGAAAGTGGTGCGCCTGCCTGCGGGCCGGCGCCGGTCACCAGGTTTGCGACACCGTCCGGGAGACCCAGGTCCTGCAGCAACTGCATGGTCAGGATCGCGGTGGACGGGGTCAGCTCGGCAGGCTTCAGGACGAACGTGCAACCAGCCGCGAGTGCCGGCGCGATCTTCCAGGCTGCCTGCAGCAGCGGGTAGTTCCACGGCGTGATCAAGCCGCAGACGCCCACGGGCTCGTACACGATTTTGCTCACGACGGCGGGGTCCCCGGCGTCCACTACGCGGCCCGCCGACTGCCCGGCGAGCCTTCCGAAGTATTCGAAGCAGGCGGCGATGTCATCCATGTCGATGCGGCTTTCCATGATTCGCTTGCCGGTGTCCAGGGATTCGGCGCGGGCGAACTTTTCCCGGCGCTCGCGCAGTTCCGCGGCGACCTTGAGCAGGAAAGCGCCGCGCTCGGGAGCGGGGACGTTTGCCCACACGCCGGAATCGAAGGCTGCGCGGGCGGCGGAAATGGCTCGCTCGGCATCCTCGCGGCCGGCTTCGGAGACGGTGGCGACCAGTTCGCGGTCGGCCGGGTTGCGGATCTCGCGCACCGCGCCGGAAGAGGCCGGTTCCCACACGCCGTTGATGAAAAGTGTGGAGGCGGAATCGGAAAATGTGGCTTGGGTCATACGAGGCAGGCTAGTGCACTTTGAACATCTGTTCAAGGAAAAATGTGAACAAATGTTCAAAGTGGGCTTGTGTGTCGGCCGGATACTCTCACCCATCCCCGGTCCCGCCCGCTACGAACTCCTCACATGAAAAAGCTCGGACTCCGGACCAAAGGCCCCGAAACCATGGCAGCGCTGGCAGGCGTGGTGTCTGCCGCCGTCGTGTTGGCCGTAGCCGAGCTGATCGGCGCGTTCTTCACCGCCAGGGCAACCCCGGTGTTCGCGCTGGGATCCACCTTCATCGACTTCACGCCGTCATGGATGAAGGACTTTGCGATCGCCACGTTCGGCACGAACGACAAAGCCGCGCTGTTCGTAGGTATGGGCGTCACTATCGCCGTACTGGCCTGCGTTCTGGGCGTTGTGGCCTACAAGAAGTGGGCACTTGGCGTCCTGGGTGTGCTGTTCATGGGTGCCGTAATAGTGGCCAGCGTCCTGACCCGGGCCGGTGTAAGACCCGCCGACGCCATCCCCTCAATCGTGGGCACCATCGCCGGCCTCATCGTCCTGCGCCTCCTCATCAAACCGTTGTGGGGGTTGAAAGCGTGGCCGGAAGCCCCCGCCGACGTAGCAGCCGACGCCGACAGCCAGGTTGGAGGCGCCGGCACCAGTCGCCGTCGTTTCTTCGCTGCTGCCGGTATCACCGCGGTAGCTGCCGGAATCGCGGCGACCGGTGGGCGGCTGCTCGGAGCCGCGCGCAACAACATAGCTCAGGCCCGTGATGCTCTCACGCTGCCGTCGCCTTTGAAGGCAGCGCCCCCTGTTCCAGCCGGCGTCCAATCCCCGGTGGCAGGAGTCTCCTCATGGCTGACACCGAACAACGATTTCTACCGCATTGATACCGCCCTGAGCGTCCCGGAAATCAACGTCGAAGACTGGGTACTGCGGGTGCACGGAATGGTTGAGAAGGAAATAACCCTCACCTTCCAGGACCTGCTCGACGCCGACCTGATCGAATCGCACGTCACCCTCACCTGCGTGTCCAACCCCGTGGGCGGAAAGCTTGCCGGAAACGCCAAATGGCTGGGAATGCCCATCCGCGAAGTCCTGGCCATGGCCAAACCAAAAGATGGCGCGGACATGGTGCTCTCAACATCCATCGACGGGTTCAGTGCCTCCACACCACTGGAGGTGCTGCAGGATGACCGCGATGCCATGCTGGCCATCGGCATGAATGGGGAGCCCCTTCCCATCGAGCACGGATACCCCGTACGGATGGTGGTTCCGGGACTCTACGGATTCGTCTCCGCCACCAAATGGGTAGTGGACTTGGAAGTCACCCGCTTCGCGGACAGCAAGGCCTACTGGACGGAACGCGGCTGGTCAGAGCGCGGCCCCATCAAGACCATGGCACGTGTAGACGTGCCCGGGTCCTTCGCGAAATTGAAGGCAGGAAAAGTGGCCGTGGGTGGCACCGCATGGGCGCAGACCCGCGGAATCACCAAGGTGGAAGTACAGATCGACGACGGCGACTGGGTGGAAGCAACGCTTTCCACCGAAGCATCCACCATCACATGGCGCCAGTGGTCCTACGAATGGGATGCCACACCCGGCATGCACTACGTCAAGGCCCGCGCCACCGACAGCACCGGGGAAGTCCAGACGGACAAGCGCGCCGACCCCGTACCTGACGGGGCCTCAGGCTGGCAGTCGGTGGCAGTGACGGTGGAGTAACTGACCGGCCTGGCTCGTTCTGGGACCGGCTTCCGGGCGGATGCTCACGTTCACCTCGGAGGCGTCGATGATTGTCTCTAGGCGGTTGCTCCCGCGAGGCGATCGTCGGTTCCCTGAAGCGGACGCTCTGAGAGGATGGGTGCGTTGATCAGCGAGCGGTCGTAGACCACCAGGGCGTTGTTCTCGATGATCTGTTCCTTGGATGTCACGAGTCCCGTCCGCATGTCGCGGGTCAGGCGAACCACTTTGTTGTGGCGATAGATTTTGCCGTCCGCTTCGTGGAAGTAGGCGTCTTCCTCGCGGATGTGGAACTTCTTGTCGGGGACTCTTTCTGCGCGGAGTTCACCGCGCAAGTGTTCCTCGGTGGTGCTGACAAGGAACTGATATGCCTGGTTGGTGTCGTTGCGGACCCTGTAGTCCAGGTAGTTGTAGATGATCGATGTACCTGAGCCGAAGGGGATCTGGCGGTTGAAGTCCGGGAACAGATCTAGGTCTCCGTGGTGATGGTGTTCCACCACCGTAAGTTCACTGTGCAGGACCATCCAATGCAGCAGGTTGGTGAACTGGCATAGGCCTCCGCCGATTCCTGAGTCGGGCCGTCCGTGGTTGATGACCAAGCCATCGCGATAGCCCTTGGCCTCCGTGCAGCTGCCCACCAGCTTCCAGAAAGAGAACGTCTCCCCGGGACGAATCATCACCGAGTTGACCAAGGGTGCGGCGATTCCCAGGCTGACGGCCTTATTTTCCTGCAGGTGCAGATCGACGTTGCCGAGTTTCCGTCTGATGAGCGAATTGTGGCGGTAGACCACCTCGGGCAGGACCTCATGAGGTTGTCGTTTGGCGAATGCAGTAGGCGAGACGAAGTCGCGGACTCTGCGGGTGACGATCATTCGCTGAACCGACAGACGGTAGGTCAACGGCGAGATTTCGCAGAACAGTTTTCGTGGCATTGTTTCCCCAATAACGAGCCCACCAAGGGGCAGCCTGACGCCCGGAAGGATCGGTGTCGGGACATATCTTTACAGATGTTGGAGAAAATCCGAAATCATGAGTTCCTGGATGTCAGGCCCCAAGGCCGTACTCCTCCAGCCAAGGAGGACTTGGCAGTCGGCGCACATCTCCAGCCGCCCGGTAAGGGATCCCCTTACGGACAGCTCCGAAGCATCGAAAAGCTGCTCGCCAAAAACCAATGTCCCTCTAGGGGAGTCACTCTCGCCAGGGATGCTGACAATCGCGACACGGCGGAATGCCGACGACGGCGGGCGCTGCCGCCGTCGTCGGCTTCCTTTTCCAGTGAGTGAGTGAGCGTTAGCCGAACACCCGGGTACCTTCGGGCATCGCGGGCATGGAGGAGGCTCCGCCGCCCAGGTCCTTGTCGTTGGCGGTTAGGCCGGTGGGGTCGTAGTAGGCGGCGACCAAGCGCTGCTTGATGTAGCCGAGCACTATCTGCCCTTTGCTATCGCAGTTCCTGGCGGTGATGGCCGTGAAGTTCTGCCAACCATTCCCCGCGGCCGGGCGGATGGTTTTGGAGCTCCACTGGGTGGGTGTGGCGTCCGGGATGATGTACTGGCGCAGTTCGCCGGTGGTGAGGGTAGCCATCAGCACGGCAGCCGGCTTGCCGTTGATGGCGATTGAAGGCGCCGAGCCGATGGCTGTAATGGAGGCGCCACCGCCGAACACCTTGACCGTCCCGGTGATGGTCCGGGCGCTGGTGTCCAAGGTGTAGCGGTAAAGTTCGCCGCCGCTGGTGAGCCGGAAAATGAACTGCTGGCCCCGGACGTCCGCTGTGCCGCTGTAGGCGGTGGTGATGGACTTCTGGAACCACCCGTTACCAATAGTGGTGATCGGTCCGTCGATGGAGTGCTTCCAGGTGCCGTCCGCCTGGAGGTCCTGCCGCTGGTTATAGAACTTCGCTTTGCCGTCTGAGGAGGTGCCGAAGTAGGAGAACTTGCCAAAGGTCTCGTCACCCATCCCGCCGGTTTGCGTCAGGTAAGTCGCATCGAACGGTACAGGCGAGGACCAGCTCTTGTTCTCCCAGCGGAGCTTGCCGCCGCTAAGGAAGATGGCACCGAGATTCCCGTTCGGTTCGACGCTCAGCAGGCCGCCAAAGCAGTCGGCGGGCGTCGGGGTGGGAGTGGGGTAAGCCGTGGCAGCGCTGGCGGGAGCGGCGCCGGAGAGTGCCAGTGCGCAGGCGGCGAGGCACCCGAACAGCTTAGTGGTGAGTTTCATATGCGGACTGCTCATCGGACGTTGCGCCAAACCTGAACGGCCCTGGTGCCTGCCGGGCAGTTGGCGTAGGAGGTGTTGAATCCTTGCGAGGCAGGCATCTGCCACCTCCAGGGCCCGGTCACGATAGCCTCCTGACCGGTGGGGACATGACGGCACTTGCCCGCAACCTGATACTCAGTGCCCGGCGCATCGGAATTGCAACTGCCTCCCACACTGTATTCGTAGTGGATCCAGACGTTGCAGTTGGCATAGCCATCGTTAGCCAACGCAGGTTGAGCCGTGAGCAATGCCCCTCCCATGAAGGCAAGGGCAGCGCTGGCAGCAAGAATTTTTTTAGCAATCTTCATGGTGTTCCCCCGGGTCGGTTAGGTATTCCCTTGATACTCGGGCACAACCGGTCCTCGCGCTATGGGGCGAACTACCCACGTGGTGTGCTCAGCGAGGGGCGAGAGCGATCTCTTCCGTGCGGGCTATACCGCGCTGGATGGCCGCTTTGTCGATCCCCAGCAGCGTGGTGAGCCACATGCCGTTCTGCACCACAACGACGTCGGCCGCGCGGTCCCGGCATTCTTCAGGTGACAGCCCGGGAACGGCGTTGCCGATCAAGGCCGCGAGCCCTTGGAGGTACCTGTCAAAGGCTGCGGCATTGATGCGTGCAAAGTCCTCATCCGCCTGGGCGAGGGCCCACAAATGAAGTCGGAGGGATAGGTATGGTGTGGTTAGAAGACCAGGATCTGCAACACGTCGCAGTGACTCCCGGAGTTGCTCGTCCGGTGTTGATGAAGCTAGCGGCTCCACCAGCAGGAGGTCGTGCTCTTCGATCTGGTGGAGCACCGCGCGGATCAGGCTCGATTTGTCTTCGTAGTAGTAGTTCACAAGCCCCAGCGCGACGCCGGCTTCACGCGCCACAGCCCGCATGTTAATGCCTGAAATGCCGTGGCGGGAGAGCAGTTCCAAGGCCGCGTCGAGAATGCGTTTCTGCCTATCGACCTGTTCGCCGGACTTTACGGTGCTTGTACCCATCCGGCCAGACTATTGCCTCAGCCTGATCAACGCATCCTGACCGTCTACAGGTTCTTTTCTGCGTAGATCCGAAGGGCATCCCTGACCGACGTCGCCCGACGTCGCCCCTGATTCGCCGGTGCAGCGACGGGCTATTCTGCGTTTGTCAGGCCTTCGCTGGCTGAACGGGCCCTGACGGCGGTTCGTCCAGGCCGTCATGTACGGGCAATCTGGTAAAGCTGCGCAGCTGACGGCTGCAGAGGCAGATCAGCGCGCCGACCACGAACCCGCAGCTACCCACTACTACCGATGCTTGAACCCCTGCGATGGCAGCAACTGCACCACCCATGAGGGCGCCGATGGGATCAACGCCCCAAGAGACGAAGCGTGCCGTTCCGGCAACCTTGGACAGGTGGCGTTCTGGAAAGAGCGCTTGTCGCATCGAGCGCCCAATGATCATGTTGACGACGATGCACAATTCAAAAACGGCGAAAACAATCGACGTAATCACGGCGGCGCTTACCCCGTGTGTAGCCGCAGTCAAGGGAAGGCAGAGCCCGGCAAGGGCAATAATGCTGAAGGAGACAGTGAGAACCTGTCCCAGACGTGCCCGCTGCGTGATTCGGTCCGTCAAGGCCGATCCGATGATTCCAACGACGGCAGGTATAACGAACACCAGCCCCAGGAGTGCCGGATTCATGCCAAGCACTGTGAGCGCGTAGACGGAGAACACCGCCAGAATCCACGAGTCGAAAAAGTTGTACGCCGTGGCAGCGAGTAACACCACCCTTTGCGGCGTCTGCTTCCATAACAGGCTGAAGCCCAACCGGATTTCGCGAAGATGCCCGCGAACAGCGTTTTGTTTCGCGACGTCATGATCCTCCGCTTCCCTTGATGAGCGGTCGAGCGGAAGCTTGATGAGCATCAACGAGCTGAAGACATAAGTGACGGCATTGATGGCAACAATAAAGGGCGCCCCGAGGGTGCTGATGATGATTCCAGCAACAGCTGCGCCGCCTGACTCAGTGACAGACATCCCCCCTTCGATCCACGAATTTGCGCGGATAAGGAGCTTTCGCGGAACCACCGAAGGGATCGCTGCAGCCATGGCGCTCTCGTACAGCAAAGTCAGGACGCCTACCGAAAAGAGTGCAATGGCAAGAATCTGCCAATTCAGGGAACCCGCCAGCATCAGGGCAAGAACCACGGCGAACACAATGAACCTGCCACTGTTGCAAACATGCAGCAGGACGTGGCGCCGGGAGCGGTCCGCTATGACACCTGCAGACAGCGAAATGAACAGCGGAGCCGACAGTCCGGCAGCCACCACCCAGCTGACCTGGGTGGCGTCCAGCCCAAGGACAGTAACGCCGATCACCGGCACGGCGAAGGCCATCATGGCTGATCCGGCATTCGACACGAAGTCGCCTACCCACAGCCGGTAGAAGCCGGTGCGGGCAAGACTGTGGTTCTGCTGCGCCTGTTGTTCGTCGGTGGCGTCTGTTGATGTTGTTTCGACCAAGAGGTCACTCCTGTGTGCTGTGTTTCCTGAGGACGTAGCCGCCCATGAGCGTAGTGGTGGTGCTGGCCGCAAGCTGATCTTCGGGGAGCCGGCCCAGCGTCCGGGCGAACCAGGAAGCCACAGCAGCAATTTGTTGCTCACTGGCGGGGGAGCCTATGACCAACTTATAGTCCGCGTATTCCGTCACGAGGGTCCGGAGGGCGTCCTCGCGAAGGGTACCTGTTCGTTGCTGGGGGAGCTTGTTTGTCAGGGGGTCATGGCGCTGATAGCCGAGCGAGGCGTGCATGTCGGTATACCGGCTCATGACCGATCTGGTGTAAACGAGGTCGCGGGGCGCCCACTGAGGCGCGGTCACTTTCCGGGCCAGTCCGATCCCTCGATAGACAGGATGCACCACCAGGCGTTGGCCCAGGGTGAGGGAGCTGTTAACCTCTGCGAACTCCTCCATCGCATCCGCCCACGCTGTTGGGTAAGGGGCGCAGTAGAGACGCGCGGCAACCGGCTCATCGTCTAGCTTCGCCGCCACGATGCTGACTTCACGCTGCCCCGGATCGAAATCGAGCTTGGGATAATAGTGAAAGCGCTGCAGGGCGGCGTAGTCGGGAAAGGTGCCATGCCCGACGTCGATCTTCTCGCCAAGCGGCCATGACCGGTCGCCACTATGCTCTAGAACCCTCGGAGAGTCGTTGGCACGGACGCGGATAGTGCGGTCCGGTGCCAACGCGGTTTCAATATCGTCGTGGGCAGTAGCAACCAGGAGATCGATGTTGCGCTTTCGGCAGGTCCGCTGCAGGTTGAAAGCGACGACTGATGCCGCCGCCCGGTCCACGGTGGACAGGAACTCGTCCACCAGTATCCTGCGGGAGCCGCCAGCAATCGCCGCGGCGAGACGGGCACGGAAATGCTGCCCATCCGAGAGCCACGATGCCGGTCTGATGACAACCTGGGCATCACCAAGACCAAACCCCGCAAGGAGCGCAATGCGGGTGCCAAGGCTTCCTGTGAACTGATCGATCAGCGGCACATCCGGTGCGAGGTCAGGGAGAAGGCTCCACGAGGGGTCAACAGATTGGACCTGCCGCAGAATCGCAGACTTACCGCAGCCACTGGGGCCGGTGATGAAAGTGATGCCGGCCCCGATCTGAATGTTCAGCGGGGGTATGGCACTCCAGACGTAGTGGGCGTCCTCGAAGAAGGCGTCTATGACCGCTGGCACCAAGGACCCGCCAGTGACCGGTGGGGCCTCCCAGGCGGTCACTTCGAGGCCGCTTTCTGCAGGAGGTCCAGATGCTGGTCACCGTACTCTTGATAACTCGAAGTGGCACCATTGATATGCCCGATGCTGACGCTGGTCAGGACAATCTGTTCACCGGGTGACAGGTTAAGTGCCGCCTCCATCTCTGCGGCATGGATGGCATTTGACGGCACGGCTCCCAGTCCCTTGTCCGCAGCAGCGAGCAAGGCGTTCTGGGACATGTGCCCGGCCTGAAGCAACAGAGCGTTGAAGCCGGACGCGGCGTTGTACTTCCACGCGGTACGAGACACCGCCCCAACTATGACGATGATCGCGGCCGCGGTGTCCGCCCACCGTTGGTTCCCGAGCAGTCGCATCGCATTGGTGCGGATATCAACGGACACCACTTCAAGGGCATTGGATGTTGGCCGGTAGCGGTAGACGCCCTGCGATATTCCTTCGACATTCTGGACGATGACATAGCAATCGGCGCCGTTAAGACCACCGGCGCTGGGTGCAAATGAAAGTGGCAGGGGCGGACGCATGGGGGCTTTCCGGTAGCTTTGGATTCCAGCAGTTGCCCAGAGCACACTGCTGAGGTCCTGGAGGCTCACTGCTTCTTGGATGAAATCGCGCCGGCTCCGACGTCGTTCAAGTGATGACGTGAGTCCAGAACCCAGGGAACCGGTAGGCAGACCCACGGCCGTTGCACCCTCCGGCACCCCGGGGGCGAGGTCGTCTCCGGCATGATCGCGGAGAGCCCGGCCGAAGTCCATCGCTTCGGTTCGATCATCGCTGAATCGGAGGCTTCGAGTGACCAGGTGGTGGTCTGCCGTGGTTTCGCCAAAGGGCCAGTTGCTGCTGAAAGTGGCTTCTGCCTGTTCTGCCTCGGAGCCTTCTTCCAGGAGGAATCCATCCGACACCAGCGCGTTCAGGATTTCATCTGCCCGTTGGTTGTCGCCCACGCCGTCATCAAGCTGCCTGCGGATCCGGTCCGACTCCGTCCATTCGGTGCTCTGCCGCAGGATGTTCCAGATCGGCTGCGGAATTCGGCGGACGGCGCCGTTCGATGGGTTGGCGCCCACCACACTCCCATCACGAAACCGAAAGGTCAACCGGTGGGCAGTACGGACCCTGGCGTTCATTCTTCTCCCCATTGAATTTGTTCCCAATCAACTTCAGCCCTGGCGTTCACAACGGGCCGGTCCACTCTAATGCGGCCACTGCTGCTGAGAGTCGAAACTGCCCGTAAGAGTGGCACAAATCCATGTCCGACTCCGAATGCCGTGTCAATAATCTCCAGTTGTGCACCATGTAAGGGAGCATCTCCCCGCAAGTATTCGTTGTAGTCCACTGAATGCAGATGGCAGGAAATACTCTGCCGGGATAGCTGCTGCTTGATATTCGTGGCGACTGTTTTGTTCGGATGGAAATCGGTGTATTGGATGGTTATCGTCCCGAATCCGCCATTGCCAGTCATTGTTGTGTGAGCAGCGGGCAGTTCCGTGTACGTCCCCCCAGTCACGGCGGCCAGTTCCAAGGGATCGAGGCTCGCCGCGAACCCTTGGGAAACCGTTGACCCCCGCGCAAACCTCAGCCCCATCACCAGATCAACGCTGCGGTTTAGGTCTTTGTCCCTACGGAACGGGCGGCCGCCCAACACTCTGGTCAGGTCCAGTTCACCTCGCCTAAACATCGCCTCTCCCTCGTCAACGGATTCAGTGGAAATGATGCTGATGCTGTCCACTCCCTGACTTTTCGAACCTCGGCGACGCCGCAGGTTGACTGTCCTGCCGCCAGCGCCGATGTCATCGATGACATAGGGTCCGCTCGTGTGCCGCGTCGCGCTGTCCCGGATACAGGGAGTCAGTGAAAATGCTGCGGTGGCGAGGAGTGTCTGTAGGCGTTCAACCGGAAGGGGACTGTTTACCAGCAGCCTGTCCGTTTGGCGCTCGACATTCCCTGAGCGCTGACTTGCCGTTACTGCGAGGCCGCGTGCGACGCAGCGCTCGAGTTCCGCGACGGTTACTCTGTGGGAATCCGTCCACGTCGTGTCTTCGGCGGGAAACAGTGCGGTCACGTTCTCTTCGACCTGTTCAAGACAGGCTGCTTGGGGAACGATCGATCCGTTGGGGCGGAGGAGAAAAGGGCGGGCGTGGACAGCTGATGTGGTGAAGGCCCAGGCATGGTCAAGGTGTGGGGGGAAGGTCACCCGCCGCAGCGGAAGTTCAGCTTCGGCACTAAGCATCATGGTGCGCACAGTCCCGGGCGAGTGAGCGGTGAATTGTCAACGAATCGAACTCAAGAGTCATTCGGGTCGGCTCGCTATCGGTGTCCGGGGCCACGGCCCAGTCAAGGACACGTTGTGCCATGAGGGCACCCACCAAAGTATTGGTGACTCCATGGGACCACGGGGTCACGGCTTGCTTCGCAGCCCGGGACCCGTACCAGCACGCCAAACATACTGTTTGGCGGGGACTGAAGAAGGGGCCCACATGGCCAAGGTCGACGCCCACGGCGCCGGTCATCACTGGTAAGCCAGCGGACAGGCACGCAGTAACCACTTGCTGTTCAATCCCGGCCGGTGAGTCGATGCACGACGCCACGACGGTGACTGACGGATATTCGCCGAGTAATAGTGCCACGTCGCTCTCACTGGAAATCCGGCGATCGACGGTTTGGATGTCAGCGTCCTCCACTCGCTCCGAGATCCAAGCCTTCGTCGTGTCCAGTTTGGCGGCACCAACGTCGGATGTCCGCCAAAGGAATTGACGGTTGAAGTTGGAGAGCTCTACGGCGTCGTGATCGACCAGGACGAAGCGGCGTACGCCTGCTGCGACCAAGTGTTGGATCAGGACCGTTCCTGTTCCGCCGACGCCGAGTACCAGGACGCGCTGATCACCGATCTGCTGCTGCGCAAGCTGTGGAGCCTTTGAACGCGTGGCCAGATATCCGAGGGATCGACTCTGACGCTCATCCACTTCAACGTGAGGATGGCGTTCAATGATGACGTGGCGCTCCACGAGCGCGTTGAGCAGTTTGCGCATTGCGGCGTTCGCTGTGGACGGATCCGCCATTGCTGCATGGAGCAGACTCGCAGTGGCGTCGTGTTGAAGTAGAGCCACTGTCCGGCGGCTGTACTCGTCCTCGATGGTCAGGGTTTCCTCGTCGAATGCGACGGCTTTTGCGGGGTGAAATTCGTAGTGGAACATAAGATGCGGCGGGCGCCCGAAGGCACCCGCCGCTCCCTGTCTTCTTCGATCAGCAGCGGCGCATCACGAATTCGCTGGGATCAAAGCTTGTGGTTGTCTCGAAGAACTCGTCAAACTCGATGCCCTTCAAACCATTCTCGAGCGCTTCGAGCGCTCCGGCTTCAGTTGCCACTTCAAGATTCTGCATAATATGCTCCCGTTCGTTATCGGACGGAAAATGCTTTCTGCATCCCCGAGCATGAGCCTAGGGCAACTCCGCTGGTGAGGCTAGAGCAAAATGACAGAATTTATCAATTTATTTGAATCCTGTGTCAATAAAATCATCATTCATTCAGAATGCGGCCATTATGAACAAATGGTCGCGTATTCTTGCACATGAGTTTGCGAAATAAAAGTCAAGCCGTGCAGCTGGTTTGGGCAGTTAGAGGTTCTTCTCTGCGTAGATCCGCAGGGCATCCCTGACAAACGTCGCCCCTGATTCGCCGCCGTAATTGGCTGCGAACCGCGGGTCTGCAACGTACATTTCGCCGAGTCCTGTGACGTAACCTTTCACGTCTCCGCCGGGTACCGCCGTCGGGGTTCCCGGGACGCCGCGCAGCCACTCGACGTGGCGCTGCGCGAGGTCCTGCGCTTCAGCACTGTCAGGTGAAACCCCGGATTCTGAGGCGGCGATCCAATCCGTGCCCAGTTTCCGGACGCGGTCCTTCCACTGCTGCTTTTCGTCGGCGCTCATCCCGCGCCACCACGAATCACCGGCGGCGTAGGCATCCTTGCCCCAGCGCTCCTCCACCTCGTCCTTGTACTGAGTGTGGTCGAAGCCGTCAAACATGTTCTGTGCCATGTACTTTCCATCCCCTTTCATTGTGTCTATGGTCTGCCGAACGGAGGCGATCTGCCGGGTCAACCTTTCCTGCTCCTGGGCGAGCCATTCCAAATGGCTGCTCAGCGCTTTGACGGTATCGGTCTCGCGGTCAAGAACTTCGGCGATGGCCGGAAGGCCCAGCCCTAGCTCCCGGAGCAGGAGGATGCGTTGGAGCTGAACCAATGCCGGACCGTCGTAGTAGCGGTAGCCGTTATGGCCGGTCCGGCTTGGTTTCAGCAGCCCGATGTCGTCGTAGTGACGCAACGTGCGACTGGTAGTCCCCGCAATCTTGGCGATTTCCTGAATTGACCAGTCCATACGTCCTCCGTCCTGTGCTTGTTCTTCGACAGTAAGGGTTGACGTTACGTCAAGGTCAAGGAGATGGTGACCAGCACTTAGTCGGCCAGAATCAGGTAGAGCGCCCGGCGGGTTTCGTCCAGCTTTTCGATGGCAGCTTGACGCTGTTCGTCGGTAGCGGCTGCACGGAACTGGTGAATGACCCCCATGAGCTTCCCCACGCTTTGGTGGAAAGCTGCGCCGGTGCCATCAGCCTCGGTGTTCCAGGCGTTGGCG
Organism: Arthrobacter sp. DualSoilB13; assembly: GCF_055389195.1. NCBI lineage: Bacteria > Bacillati > Actinomycetota > Actinomycetes > Micrococcales > Micrococcaceae > Arthrobacter > Arthrobacter sp. DualSoilB13. The sequence continues at coordinate 495,173 of NZ_AP035865.1, forward strand.
AGTTCTTCCTCGTGTTCGGCCACATATGCCTTGCCGTCATCCGTAAGGGTGAACTCGGTGCGGCGACCCTCGCCGACGGCGACGATCAGTTCTTCGTCCACCAGCTGCTGCAGGGTGGGGTAGACCGAGCCGGGGCTGGGACGCCAGGCGCCGGACGTCTTCTCTGCGATCGTCTTGATCAGGCCGTAGCCGTTGGACGGCGCTTCAGCCAAGAGCGAGAGAATCGCTGCGCGGACGTCGCCGCGGTTGGCCCTGCGTGTTCCACCGGGACCGAAGCCCCGAGGCCCAAATCCGGGTCCGAAGCCTGGGCCGAAGCCACCGGGACCAAATCCGCCGCCGCCGTGTCCGCCCGGCCCGCGCCGGCCCTTGCCTCGGTTGAAACGGCCTCGGCCCTGTCCGTGTTCGGGATGTCCGTGATCGTGCTCGGGGAATGAGTTGTTGTTTTCGTTGATGCCTTTCATAACAGCATCGTCCTTTCGGTTGTTGTTACGCCGAAGAAGTATCGGCGATAGTTAACGATATATCGGTAACTATCGAGACGTCAAGACCTGAAATCGGGATGTGAGAGAGCGACGCCGAAAAGCCCGGGGGATGTGAGAGAGCGTTGTTAAAGCACGACGGCGGGTGGCAGCTTCCGTAGGGAAGCCGGCACCCGCCGTCGTGAATGGTTAAAGCGACGTAGCTATTTCCACCAGGTATCGAAGATGGTGACCGGAACGGTGCGCTTGTGACGCGTGCGCAGGTACTTCTGCTCCAGCAGCTCTGCCGCGTCCTCGGGAACGTCGCGGCCTTCGAGGTAGTCGTCGATGGTGTCGTAGGTGATACCGAGCTCGTCCTCGTCGGTACGGCCGGGCTTGTTGTCCAGGAGGTCGGCGGTGGGAACCTTCTCCCAAACCCTTGATGGTGCGCCAAGCTCTGCCAAGAGTGCGCGGTTCTGGCGTTTGTTCAGGCCGAACAGCGGCAGGATGTCCGCGCCGCCGTCGCCGAATTTCGTGAAGAAGCCCGTCACGGACTCGGCGCCGTGGTCCGTGCCGATCACCAGGTAGTTGTGTTCACCGGCCAGGGCGTACTGGGCGATCATGCGCGCGCGTGCTTTGGTATTGCCCTTGTGGAAATCGGAGATGGGAGCGCCGGTGGTCTTCTCGAACTCGTCCTCGAAGCCGTCCACAGCCTGGGAAATGTTGTAGGTCCACTCGGTCTTGGCCTTGATGAAGTCGAGGGCTGCCTGAGCGTCGTCTTCATCGTGCTGGATGCCGTAGGGGAGGCGGACGGCTACAAAGTTTGCGTCCACGCCCTCGGCTTCCAGTTCCTCAACGGCCAACTGGGCGAGGCGGCCGGCAAGGGAGGAATCGATGCCTCCGGAGATGCCAAGAACGAATCCTTTGGTGTTGGTCGCCTTCAGGTAGTCCTTCAGGAAAGCGACGCGCTTGCGGACCTCCTCTGCGGGGTTGATCCGGGGCTGGACGCCCATTTCTTCAATGATCTTGGCCTGGAGTTCGCGCATGTATTCCACACTAGTCAGCCCGGCTGCGGACGCTCAACCATATTGCGGACTTCCAGCCCACGTGTCAGTTATTTAGAGGGCACCGGACCTGTGGAGCCGCGGACGGTGAGGTGGGTGGGCATGACTGAGCGGCTGCGGTTTCCGCCGCCGGCGAGGGGATTCAGCTGGGCCAGCAACATGGACACGGCCACGCGTCCGGCCTGTTCAATGGGCGAGCTCATGGTGGTCAGGGGTGGGTTGCAGAAGTCCGCGCCAAAGATATCGTCACAGCCCACGATGCTCATGTCCTCCGGCACCCTCAGGCCGCGTTCACGGAGCCGTTGCAGCATGCCGATTGCAATGAGGTCGTTGAAGACGATGCACGCAGTGACCCCGCTGTGCACGGCTGCGTCTGCTGCGGCTGCGCCGGATTGGGTTTTGGGTGCGAAGGGTCCGATTCTGCGGACATCGACTCCGCGTTCCTCGGCGGCTTCGGACAAGGCAGTCCACCGCCGGGCACTGGACTGCGAAACGGCGGGACCTGAGACGTACGCAACTGACCTGTGGCCCAAGGAAATCAGGTGGTCCAAAGCCTGCGGCATGGCTGAGGGGGTGTCGATGAGAACCGCAGGAACGCCGTCGACGTCGCGGTTAACGGTGACCATGGGCATCCTGGCCGCGGCAGCGGCAAGTGCTTCGTCGTTGAGGCGGGACGCCGCCACAATGACGCCGTCGGCACTTTTGCGCAGCTGCTCCAGCGTGCTGGCCTCAACCTCGTCCGATTCCTCCGTATCAACCAGCAGCTGCGTGTAGCCGGCCGCCTTCAGTTGAAGCTGTGTCCCCCGGATGAGGTCGAAATAGAAGGGGTTGGTAATGTCCGGAACCAGGACGCCCACGGCACCTGTCCGGCCGGAGCTCAATGCTTTCGCCTGGGAGTTGGGCGTGTAATTAAGCTCGACGGCGGCGGCCTGGATCCGCTCGCGGGTGCGGATATTGACGCGCTCCGGATTGGCGAGGGCCCTCGAAACGGTGGACGCTGCGACGCCGCAGTGCGCAGCGATGTCATGGATGGTGGCAGGCCGGCCTGTTGCCATGGGTTGCGTCGCCATGGGCGTTCCTCTCTGAACAGCAAACATGGGCGTTCCTCCCGGAACGACAAGATCATCCGGCTGTGACTACTGCCACACCGTTAAATAAGGATGACACAGGATGGCAGGGAATGGCAATCGGTTGTCAACTGCGTGCCAAGCTGGCTAAACTCAAGGGACAAGACTCGCCTGTGAAGTGCGTCACCGCGACCCTCGGGTGCCGCAACAGGACTACCTAGGAGATTTCGTGACTCAACCCAGTGCCGTGTGGAGCCTGTCCGGTTTCGGCGACGAAGTAGACCCCGATCCCGCCGTCCAGGCCGCCGTGCTGCTGGCCCTTGGTGCGAGCCACATCGAAGTCCGCAGCGCGTGGGGGACCAACGTTTCAGAACTAGAGCGCGACGCTGTGGTGAGGCTCAAAGCCATCCTGGACGAGAAAGGCCTCAAGGTTTCAGCTGTTGCCAGTCCTATTGGCAAGGTGGACGTCAGCCTCCCCGTGGAGCATGAGGTAACCCGGCTTCGCCAGATCATCTCTGTGGCGAAGGCCTTGGACACAAAGTACGTCCGTATCTTCTCCTTCTACCGCGGCGAAGGCCAGGAGCAGGAGGAGATCCGGGAGGCAGTCATGGAGCGCATGTCCGCCCTTGCTGCGGAAGCCGCAGCTCATGGCATTGTCCTGCTGCATGAAAACGAGAAGGGCATCTACGGTGATACTCCGGATCGCGTCCTGGACATTATGGAGACAGTCAACTCGCCGGCGCTCCGGGTGGCATGGGACAACGCCAACTTCGTCCAGGTAGGCGTCAAGCCCTACACCGAGGGATATGCCATCCTGCGTCCATACCTCGAATACCTTCAGGTTAAAGATGCCATCGCCACAACCGGTGAAGTAGTTCCCGCCGGTGAAGGAGACGGTGAACTGGATGCCACCATCAGCGCCCTCGCTGCCGATGGCTACACCGGCTTCGCCTCACTTGAGCCGCACCTGGCCAGTGCCCACGAGCTCGGCGGTTACTCCGGCCCGGTTGCTTTCGGAATCGCGGCCCGGGCCTTTGCGGGCCTTGCCGCCAAGAATGGCGTGGACCTGGTCTAAAAGCGCGGCACCAAGACAACCCCAGCATTAACCTTCGAAGGAGCAGGTATGCCTACAGCAGCAGTTATTGGTTGCGGCGACATCTCGACCATCCACTTCGCGGCCTTGGCCACCATGGACAATGCCGAATTGGTGGCGGTTTGCGATACCGATCCGGACAGGTTGCAAGCGGCGGAAGCCGCCCACGGCGTCCCTGGCTACGCGGACTACCTGGACATGCTCCAGAAGGTGCGTCCCGACGTCGTGCATGTTTGTACGCCGCACCACCTCCACGCCTCCGTTGCCGCTGACTGCTTGGAGCGCGGCGTGAACGTCATCGTGGAGAAGCCGCTGGCCCACACCCTGGCCGAGGGGCAGCGGTTGATTGAGGTGGCGGAGCGGAGCGAAGCGAAGATCGCTGTCTGCTTCCAGAACCGGTACAACGCGACCTCGCAAGCCATGCATAAACTGCTCGACGGCGGCACGCTGGGTCAGGTGATCGGCGCCTCGGCAACTGTCATGTGGCACCGGGACGCCAGCTACTACCGCAACCGCCCATGGCGGGGGACCTGGGCGGAAGGCGGGGGTGGGCTGATGATGAACCAGGCCATCCATACAGTGGACCTTCTGCAGTGGTTGGTGGGCGATGTTGCCAAGGTGGAGGGCCATGCGTCCACCCGTTCCCTGGGCGGCGTGATTGAGGTGGAGGACACCGCAGAGTTCGTTGCCGAGCACGTCAACGGCGCGCGCAGCGTCTTCTACGCAACGCTGGCCAACGCGGTGAATGCGCCCGTCACCCTGGATATTGTCACGGAGAACGCGACGCTCAGCCTGCGTGGCGATCTCACGGTGAGCTACGCCGACGGCACGGTGGACGTCATCCCGGAGAGGGTGGCTGAAAGTGGTGGCAGGTCCTACTGGGGTGTGTCCCATGAGCTTCTAATCGCGGATTTCTACAACAAGCTGCAGGATGCCGGGCCTTTCTGGATCAACCCTGCCGAGGCCGGAAAATCCTTGAGGATCATCAAGGATATCTACGCGCAAAGCTACCCGGAGATGGCTGACCGGGTGGGTTGATCGGCGCCTGTTATGCCATCTTGGCAACAATCTAAGAAACTTTTGACAATCGGTTGCCAAGATCACGCAAATTCCGTACTGTAAATCTCACACCCAAGAAAAGTGTGGCGCAGGCCACACACTCAAGCTCTGACTCGCATCAGGCTATGACTCAGTAGGAGCCAACAATGAAGTTAGGTCCCAAGGCGGCAGCAGCCGCCATCGTACTTAGCGCCTCCCTGGCGCTCACCGCATGTGGCGGCGGGAATGCCGGCGCCGGAGCGGGTTCCACTTCAGGAGCTAAGACAGTCACCGCACTGACGCTGGGCACCCTCCGGGACCTCACCTCATGGGACCCGGCACAGGCTCACGTAGGCCACGCGCTCCAGCCGTATCAGGCAGCCTACGACTCCCTGATCCTCCGCGAACCGGACGGCAAGCTCAGCCCCATGCTGGCAACCGCGTGGAAGTACAACGACACCAACACCAAGCTCACCGTGGACCTCCGCACGGATGTCACCTTCAGCGACGGAGCCAAGTTCGACGCCGCTGCCGCCAAGGCGAACATGGACCACTTCAAGAAGGCCAACGGCCCGCAAATGGCCCAGCTGGGGTCAGTTTCCGACGTCGCAGTAGTGGATGCCGACACGATCGACATCAACCTCAGCGCACCGGAACCGGCCCTCGAATACTTCCTCAGCCAGGCCGCAGGCCTGATGGGAAGCCCCGCAGCACTGGGCACGGACGCCATCAAGACCGTGCCCGTAGGTTCCGGTCCTTATGTGATGGACAAAGCCGCCTCCGTCAAGGACTCCCAGACGGTCTTCAACGCTCGCGAGGGTTACTGGAACAAGGACCTCCAGAAGTACAAGAAGCTCACCCTCAAGGTCCTCCTGGACCCCACCGCCCGCACCAACGCACTGGTCTCCGGCCAGATTGACGCAACCCTGCTGGATCCCAAGAACGGCAAGCAGGCCGAGGGCGCCAAGATGAAGCTCGAAACCAACCAGGTTGACTGGTCCGGACTGCTCCTGCTGGACCGTGACGGCACCAAGAACCCGGCCCTGGCAAACGTCAAGGTCCGCCAGGCCATCAACCATGCCTTTGACCGCAAGACCATCCTGGACCAGGTCATGCTGGGCCAGGGCACTCCCACCACGCAGCCCTTCGGCAAGGACAGCGGCGCTTGGAGCGAGGAACTGGAGAACTACTACAGCTACGATCCCGAGAAAGCCAAGCAGCTCCTGAAGGATTCCGGCTTTGAAGGCAAAGTCAGCATTGACGTTCCCACACTTCCCGGTGCTGAAACCCTCATCTCGGTCATGAAGCAGCAGCTCGCAGACGTGGGAATCACGCTGAACCCGGGTGCGGCCATCACCAACACCTTCACCGCGGACGTTGCCGCGCAGAAGTACCCGGCCCTGTTCTTCAACCTCTTCCAAGGCCAGCCCACCGTGGCAATCGACCAGATCGTTTCCACCAAGGCCCTGTACAACCCGTTCAAGACCACCACCCCTGAGCTTGAAGCCAAGATCGCGGCCGTGCGCACCGGTGGTGCCGACGCCGGCAAGCTGGCCCAGGAAGTCAACAAATACGTGGTGGAGCAAGCCTGGTTCGCCCCGCTGTTCCGCGTGAACCAGATGTACTACCACAACGACAAAGTGAACGTCACCCCGCAGGTCCAGCAGGCCGTTCCGTCCATCTACAACTACTCGCCCGCCAAGTAGGAACCCATGATCAAGTTCATTGCGAAAAGACTGGGCAGTGGTCTGGTGGTGTTGTTCGTCGTCTCGGTCCTCACCTTCACCCTGCTGTACACCTCCAGCGGAAGTATCGCCCAGAACATTTTGGGGGATCAGGCAACACCTGAACAGGTTGCTCTGAAGGAACAGGAACTGGGACTCGACCAGCCACTCTTCGTCCGCTACTTCGCGTGGTTGGGCGATGCCCTCACAGGTAACCTCGGTGCCTCCTGGTTCACCTCGGAGCCGGTAGCCAGCTCCCTGGCCACCCGCATCCCGGTCACCATGACCATGGTCTTCACCGCAATGATCCTGATCGCCATCTGCGCAGCACTGATCGGTGTTGCCGCAGCCGTGAAGCGCGGCTGGGTGGACAGGGTGGTTCAGATCGGCGCGATCGTGGGGGACTCCATCCCCGGGTATGTGATCGGCGTGTTCCTGGTAACCATCCTGGCCATCCAGCTGGGTTTCTTCCCCGCCACCAGCACCATCTCCCCGGAGGTGGGCCCGGAGGCCTGGGTCTACTCCATGACCCTTCCGGTGATCGCGTTGCTGATCAACGGTGTGACCGGCGGTGCGCAGCAGATCCGTTCCGCCGTCATCAAGCAGCTTGAACGGGACTACGTCCGGACGCTGCGCAGCCGTGGCATCGGAGAACGCGAAATCCTCTTCAAGCATGTTCTCCGCAGCGCCGCACCTGCAGGCTTGACCGTCTTGAGCCTGCAACTGATCGGCATGCTGGGCGGCGTGGTGATCATCGAGCAGATCTTCGCCCTTCCTGGAATGGGTCCGCTGGCTGTGGCAGCAACCACCCAAACCGATCTTCCCGTGGTCATGGGAGTGGTGATGTACACCGTGGTGGTGGTCATCGTCGTGAACCTCCTGGTGGACATCCTCAATGGTTGGCTCAACCCGAAAGTACGTGTCTCATGAGCGACTCCGTAGATTCAGCAGCAGTATCCGCAGACTCCATGGGCGTCGCGGCAAAAACAGGCCAGAGCGGCACGGTGGTCCGGTCCACCGTGATGCGCCGCCTCCTGAAGAACCCCATGGGCATCGCCTCGCTGGTGATCCTCCTGACGATCGCTGTGCTGGCCATCCTGGCGCCGGTGATCGCCCCTTTCGAAGAGAACTTCGCCAACATTTCCAAGACCCTGGCCGCTCCGGATTCAGTCAACATCATGGGCACGGACAGCGCAGGGCGCGATACCTGGAGCCGCCTGCTCTTTGGTGCGCAGCTCACCCTCTTGTCCGCGCTGCTGTGCGCAGGCGTTGCGATTGCCATCGGACTTCCGGCAGGCCTGATTGCCGGCTACTACGGAGGTAAATTCGAAGCAGTCTCCAACTGGGTGGTCAGCATCCTCATGAGCCTGCCCGGCCTGATCGTCCTGCTCACCATCCGTGCAGCGTTCGGCCCGTCCGTATGGATCTCCATGATCGCTTTCGGTGTGCTGATCAGTCCTTCCTACTTCCGGCTCACCCGCACCGCGGTGCAGTCGGTCCGGAACGAGCTCTACGTGGACGCTGCCCGGGTTTCGGGCCTGTCCGATCTAAGCATTATTGCCCGCCACATTTTCTCCGTGGTCCGCGCACCCATCATCATCCAAACCGCCGCAATCGCCGGTGTTGCCATCGCCATTCAGTCCGGGCTTGAGTTCCTTGGCCTGGGCGATCCCACCAAGGCCACTTGGGGCGTCATGCTCTCCGAAGGCTTCAAGAACGTCTACCTGACCCCGATTCTGCTGCTCTGGCCGGCACTGGCCATGGCGCTCACCATCGGCGGACTCGTCCTGCTGGGCAACGCCATCCGCGACGCCTTGGAAGACGGCGAAAAGATCAAACATCGCAAAAAGCGGTCGGTTGCTTCTGCTGGCAGCACGACGCCGGACCCCGCCAAGGCGCGCCAGTCACGGAAGTTTGTGGCCGCCGTCGACGCCGGAACCGAGCACCACTTGGTCAAGGTGACCAACCTCGGCGTCGGATATCCGCAGGCTGACGGGTCCATCAAAAAGGTGGTGGACGACGTCTCCTTCCACGTGGACCGCGGCGAGATCCTGGGCATCGTGGGCGAATCGGGATCGGGCAAGTCCCAGACCGCGTTCTCCATCCTGGGCCTGCTGCCGGACAACGCACGCATTGTGGGTGGTTCCATCCAGTTTGATGGCAACTACACGGTGGCCCCCGGTGAAGACCGCGTCAGCCAGGAGAGGTTGTCCAAACTACGCGGCAAACGGATTTCCTACATCCCCCAGGAGCCCATGAGCAACCTGGACCCGGCGTTTACCATCGGCTACCAGCTGGTCACACCCATGGTTCGAGTCCTTGGAATCTCCAAGGCTGAAGCCCGCACACGCGCCCTCAAGCTGCTTACCGACGTCGGAATTGCCAACCCGGAACTCACCTTCAATGCTTACCCGCATGAGGTCTCCGGCGGAATGGCCCAACGCGTGCTGATCGCCGGTGCCATCAGCTGCGAACCGGACCTGGTGATCGCGGACGAACCCACCACCGCCCTGGACGTCACCGTGCAGGCCGATGTGCTGGACCTGCTGCGTGAACTGCAGCAGCGCCTCAACATCGGGGTCATCCTGGTGACCCACAACTTCGGTGTCGTGGCCGACCTTTGCGACCGCGTGGCCGTGATGCAGAACGGCCGGCTCGTGGAAGAAGGGACCGTCCGGGACATCCTCCGGAACCCGAAAGAGCCTTACACACAGACCCTGCTGGGGTCCATGCTCGAAGGAAAGACGCCCATGACCATGCTTGTATCCAAGCCTGGATCGGCAGCACAGTCCGGATCAGCAGCACAGAAGGAGCCGGTGGCATGAGCACCTCTCTTGATTCATCGCAGAAGTCTCCGCTCCTTTCAGTGGAGAACCTGGTGGTGGAATACCCCAGCAAGCGGTTCCGGGCGAAGCCCTTCCGGGCGCTGACGGACATCAACATCACCATCGGCCAAGGCGAGACCTTGGGCCTGGTGGGGGAGTCCGGTTCCGGCAAGACCACTCTTGGCCGCGCCGTCCTGGGCCTTGCCCCGGTCACCGCAGGAAAGGTGATCTTTGAAGGCAACGACATCAGTAACGCTTCGCGGAAGGAACGCCGTACCCTGAGCCGGGACCTGCAGGTGGTCTTCCAGGACCCCTACACCTCGTTGAACCCTGCGCTGGAGATTGGTGACATCCTTGCCGAGCCCCTCGGCGTGCAGGGGATGGAGCCTGCTGCGGCCAAGAAAAGAGTCAAGGAACTGCTGGACCAGGTGGGCTTGCCGACGGACGCGATCCACCGGTTGCCGCGCGAGTTCAGCGGCGGGCAGCGCCAACGCGTTGCGATCGCGCGGGCACTTGCCCTGTCCCCGAAGCTGATTGTCTGCGACGAACCCGTCAGTGCACTGGACCTCTCCACCCAGGCCCGCGTGCTGGACCTGTTCCTGCAGATCCAGAAGGACACCGGCGTTTCGTACTTGTTCGTCTCACACGACCTCGACGTCGTGCGGCACATCAGCCACCGTGTGGCCGTCATGTATCACGGTGAAATCGTGGAGCAAGGCCCAGCCGAAGTTGTCACCCGCGATCCCGAACACCCCTACACCCAGCGGCTGCTGCTTGCCTCGCCGGTGCCCGACCCTGACCGGCAGGAACAACGCCGGGCAGACCGCCACCGCCTACTCGCAAACCAGCACAGCCAAATCGAACAGCAAGGTGCCGTGGCCTGAACGGCCCGGCATCCCATCACACATCCAGGGTCCGGAAGGGCCCGGAAACCCCGGAGGAAAAAGTGGCCACAATAGGCGTCCAAGCCATGATGTTGAAGGACAGTTTTGCTGACGTTGGAGCATTCGAAACGCTCCGTAAGGTCAGCGCGATCGGCTATAACGCCGTCGAGATTTCCCAGATCCCCATGACCCCGGAGAATGTGGGCGAGCTGGACCGCTCCCGTACGGAGCTGGGCATGGACATCGCCGCGCTTTCGGTCAACATTGAAGGCCGCAAAGGCATGCCCGTGGAATCACTGGCGGACAATTTCGACAAGATCGTGGACGACGCCAAGCGGCTGGACAGCTCGCTGCTGCGCATCGGGATGCTTCCGTTCGGGGCCATGCAGTCACTGGACTCGGTGGTTGAATTCGCCAAGCAAGCCAACGGTTACGCCGAACGGCTCCAGGAACACGGCATCAGCTTGTACTACCACAATCACCACATCGAGTTCGCAAAGTTTGACGGCAAGTACATGCTAGACATCATCGCCGAAAACTCCCCGGCCATGGGCATGGAAATTGACGTCCACTGGGTGCAGCGTGGCGGCCTCGATCCCGTGCGGACCCTGGAAAAGTACGCCGGTAATACCGCCATGGTGCACCTGAAGGATTACAGGATCGGCCAGATGCCGGAATCGTCCTTCGGGCTCCTGGAGAAGGGCGACTTCCCCGGGTTCATGGCCGAGTTCCGCAATGTGGTGCAGTTCGCCGAAGTGGGCGAGGGCAACCTGGACTTCCCCTCCATCATTCCGGCCGCCGTCGCCGCAGGAGCCAAGTACCTCTTGGTGGAGCAGGACGAACTCTATGGGCGGACCGTGTGGGATGCGCTCCAGACCTCGTACGACAACTTGGTGGCCATGGGCCACGCCGACCTTTTCTAGATTTCAGCCACTTCCCGGTTTTCAACACAGGAGATTGCATTCATGAGCAAGAAAGTACGCCTCGGCATCATCGGCCTGGGCCAGCAAGGCGGCGCCTACGCCAAGTTCATCACGGACGGCCTGGTGCCCAATATGGAGATCGGCGCAATCTGCGATGTTGATCCCGCCAAGAAGGAACTCGCAGCCTCGCAGTATCCGGATGTCCCGTTCTACGACGACTACATCACCCTGCTTGAGAGCGGATCCGTAGACGCGATTGTCACCTGCGTGCCGCACTTCCTGCACCCGGAGATGGGCATCGAAACACTCAAGCGCAACATCCACGCGCTCGTGGAGAAGCCCGCCGGCGTCTACACCAAGCAGGTCAAGGAACTGAACGAGTTCGCCGCCTCCAAGCCGGAGCTTTCCTTCGGCATCATGTTCAATCAGCGCAACAACCCGCTGTACAAGAAGCTGAAGGAAATCGTCGATAACGGCGAGATCGGCAAGATCCGCCGCTCCAACTGGATCATCACCAACTGGTGGCGCCCGCAGGGGTACTACAACTCCAGCGAGTGGCGTGCTACCTGGGGCGGCGAGGGCGGTGGCGTCCTGGTCAACCAGGCACCGCACCAGCTGGACCTGTGGCAGTGGATCTGTGGCGTCCCGCAGTCCGTGTACTCCAAGGTGGCGTACGGCTTCCGCCGCGACATCGCCGTCGAGGATGAAGTCACGGCAGTAGTGGATTATGGCGACGGCGCCACCGGCGTTTTTGTGACGGCCACCCACGACATCGTGGGAACCGACAGGTTCGAGATCCTGGGCGACCAAGGCAAGATCGTGGTGGAAGACAGCAAGGTGGCCACGGTTACCCGGCTGGTCAAACCTGAGCGGGAAATCAGTGATTCCATGGATATGGATGGCGTCCGCAAGCTCTTCATGGGCCAGCTGAACCGCGAAGAGCTGTACAGCAGCGAGGTCATCGAGTTCGAGTCTGCGTGGGGTGGCCAGCATGCCGGCGTCCTGGAGAACTTTGCGGCCAACATTTTGGACGGAACTCCTCTACTGGCTCCGGGTTCGGACGGTATCAACGGTGTTCGCTTGGCAAACGCCATCCACCTTTCCAGCTGGACCGGCAAGGAAGTGTCTTTGGACTTTGATGAGGATGAATTCCTGCAGGAGCTGAACAAGCGCATCGCTGAAGAGGGCAAGTTCCCCGAGCGTTCCTAGCCCCTTCGAAGCGGGCCGGTTGTCAACATTCTTTTGGCAACCGGCTTGTTTTGTTGCCATGCGGTCTACGATGGAGCGGTGACTGACCTGACGAGCACTGGAGCAGCAACCACCCCCACCAAACGAGGCCGGGGTGAGAAGTCCTCTGCCACGATTTACGACATCGCAAAGCTCGCGGGCGTGAATCCCTCTACAGTGTCCCGCGCCCTGAGTAAACCGGGCCGCGTGAGTGCCAAGACGCAGAAGATCATTGAGGACGCGGCGGCGGAGCTGAACTATCATGTGAATCCCTTCGCTCGCGCCCTCCCCACCGGCCGTACCCAGACCATCGGGTTGATCGTGGCGGACATCACCAACCCCACGTTCTTTGACATCATCCGCGGCGCGGAAACCACGGGATCGGCCCGCGATTACACGCTGGTTCTAGCCGAGTCCGCTGAGTCACCGGAAACCGAAGTAACAGCGGCCCGGCGTCTGTTGAGCACCGTGGACGGTCTCATCCTGGCCAGTCCCCGCATGGACGATGACCAGATCCGGGCTTTGGCTGCGGACAAGCCGGTGGCCGTTATTAACCGTGAGATCACCGGGGTTCCGTGCGTGGTGCCGGACGTCAACAAGGGCATCAGCGAGGCCGTGCGCAGCCTGGCCGCCAACGGCCATGAGAAGCTCGCCTACGTCGCCGGCCCCAAGCAGTCATGGATGACGGGCCGGCGTTGGGATGGCGTCAAAGCCGCTGCGGAGTGGTCCAAGCTCAGCGCGGTCCGCCTGGAGTCCTCCAAACCAACCGTCGACGGCGGCAGGCAAGTAGCGCGCGACGTCCTGGAAAGCGGGGCGACGGCGGTGATCACCTACAACGACCTCCTCGCCATTGGCTTGATGCAGGAGCTGCAGGCTGGTGGGATGAGTGTCCCGGACCAGATCAGCATTGTTGGCTTTGACGACATTTTTGGAGCCGATTTCACCACCCCCGCGTTGACCACCGTGCGCTCACCCTTGGGGGAGTGCGGCACCCGCGCCGTCACCATCCTGCTGGATATGCTGCAGGGCCAGGAGGCCCCGGACGAAGCGGTCCGGGTGGAGACGGAACTCGTGGTGCGAGGGTCCAGCGGACGGCTCCTCGCCTAGGCTCAGTGAGCCGCTGCGCAGCGGGATGCAACAGGGTGGCAATTTTTGGCAACCGGTTGACAAAGTGCCGAACCGGAACGCAAGATTGACCTATGTCACAGTCCATCGCCGCACACCCTGACAGGCTCCTGCCCGCAGATCCCGGGACGCGCAGCATCGCGCGCTCTTTGTTGGAGCGCGTCCAGGACCTGCCCATCATTTCCCCGCACGGCCACGTTGACGCTGCTGTCATCGAGCAGAACACGCCGTTTCCCGACCCCGCAGCACTTCTGGTTAGCCCGGACCACTACGTCACCCGCCTGATCCACGCCAACGGTGTTCCGATGGATCAGTTGCTGGCCGGGACGGCCTCTGCGCCGGAGTCCCGGGAGATCTGGAGGCAGTTTGTCCAGTCATGGCCGCTGTTCGAGGGCACGGCCTCCGGGTACTGGCTGCGCACCCAGTTCAACGACGTTTTCAAACTCGGCGCAGACCTCAGCGAGATGCCGGCAGACGCCAGCTATGACGCGATTGCCGCGAAGTTGGTGGAGCCGGACTTCCGTCCCAGACAGCTTTTCAAGGACTTCAACATTGAGGTCCTGGCCACCACGGACGATCCCTTGGACAACCTTGCCAGCCACAAGGCCCTCACCGAGGATCCCAGCTTCAACGGCCGCGTGCTCCCCACATTCCGTCCGGATGCCTACCTGAACGTGGCGCATCCGCAGTGGAGCGCGAATGTTGACCGTTTGATCGAAACTGCAGGCGACGGTGCCACAGGCTACGCGGGCTATATTGCGGCGCTTGAGAACCGCCGTCGGTATTTTGTAGAGCATGGCGCGGTATCGGCGGACCATGGCGTCCGCACGCCGGCCACCCTCAAACTGGATGCCGCGGAAGCGGAAGCCCTCTTCGAGAAGGCGCGGGCCGGAAAGGCAACTGCCCAGGACCGCGACGCGTTCGAGGCCCACATGATGTACCAGATGGCGCGCATGTCAGTGGCCGACGGTTTGGTCATGACCATCCACCCGGGCTCCTACCGGAACCACCACGAGCCCACCTTCAAGTCCTTCGGGGCAGACACCGGCCACGACATTCCGTTCGCCGTGAACTACACCGAGGCCATCCGTCCGTTGCTGCAGGACTTCGGCACGGCCAAGGACTTCCACCTGGTGCTCTTCACCCTCGACGAGACTGTCTTCTCGCGTGAACTCGCTCCATTGGCCGGCTTCTACCCGTCCGTGTACATCGGCGCACCGTGGTGGTTCCTCGATGCGCCGGATGCCATGTTGCGCTTCCGCTCAGCAGTTACGGAGACCGCCGGTTTCTCGCGGTCCTCGGGCTTCATCGATGACACCCGCGCCTTCTGCTCCATCCCCGCACGCCATGACGCCTCCCGCAGGATCGAAGCCTCCTTCCTCGCGCGCCTTGTGGCCGAGCACCGCGTTACTGAAGACCGCGCGCACGAGTTGATCCTCGACGTCGTCGATTCCTCGCCACGCAGGGTGTTCAAGCTATGACCGCCGAACTGCCGCGCCTTAGCCGCGCTGTTTCGCCTGCCGGCCAGGCACCGATCAGGATTGTGCATCTGGGCCTCGGGGCGTTTCACCGCTCCCACCAAGCCTGGTACACGCAGCATGCCGGCGACGCGGGGGAGTGGGGCATCGCTTCGTTCACCGGCCGCCGTCCTGACGCCGCGGAAGTCCTCGCTGCACAGGATGGGCTGTTCACAGTGGTGGAGCGATCCGACGCGGGCGATTCCTTCGAGGTAGTGGGCAGCATCGTCGAAGCCGTAGATGGCGCCAACGTGGGCCGGCTGGTTGAACTGCTCGCCGCGCCCCAGACCGCTGTGGTCACCCTCACCATCACGGAAGCGGCGTACGGCCTTGGCACCGACGACGCCCCGCTGCTGGTTTCCGGGGCAAAGCCCACGACGCCGTTGGGCCGCTTGGTTTTGGGACTCGCCGCGCGCAGGGACGCCGACGCCGGCCCTCTGGCCGTCGTTTCCTGTGACAACCTCTCGGACAACGGAAACGTCGCACGAGATGGCGTGCTGGGTATTGCCAGAGAGTTCGACGGCGGCCTGGCCGCCTGGATTGAGGCGAACGTGAGCTTTGTGAGCACGTCCGTTGACCGGATTACTCCGCGTACCACCGCGGATGACGTTGCCTTGGTGCGTGAAAAGTGCGGCTACCAGGACGATGCTCCGGTGGTCACCGAACCTTTCCGCAACTGGGTCCTCAGCGGAGACTTCCCCGCCGGCCGCCCGCGGTGGGAGGACGCCGGCGCGGTTTTCGTGGACGACATTGAGCCCTACGAAAACCGCAAGCTCTGGCTTCTTAATGGTGCTCACTCGATCCTGGCGTACGCCGGGCAACTGCGTGGACACTCCACGGTGGCCGAAGCTCTGGCCGATCCGTTGTGCTTGCAAGCTGTTGAAGATTTCTGGGAAGAGGCGTCGAGGCACCTATCCGGTGATGATCTAGGCATTCCCGAGTACCGGGCGGCATTGCTGGATCGCTTTGGCAACTCCCGGATTGCGCACCACTTGGCCCAGATCGCCATGGATGCCAGCACCAAGCTGCGCATGAGGGCCGTCCCTGTGCTCCGCGCCGAACGCGCAGCAGGGCGAACCGGCGAGGCTGCGGCAAGGATGATCGCCGTGTGGGCCGCCTACGTGGAGTCGAACCCCGGGTTACAGGACCCCCAGTCCGGAGCGGTGGCCGAGGCTAACCAGCTTTCCGGTCTTGACCGCATCGCTGCCCTCGTAGCGTTGCTGGATGCTGAGCTCGCCCGGGATTCCGCGGTGGTGGAGCTCGTTCATAAGCTCAGCAGTAGCTTTGCGCATAAGCTCAGCAGTAGCTTTGCGCCCGAAGTTTCAGCTAACGCTGGTACTGCGGCGTAGGAATCTATATGCGAGGTGGTCCGGGCCCTGAGGTTTCAGGTGCCCGGGCCACGGTCGTTTAACGTGGTCGACTGGCACCCTTAGCGTCCAACACCGCAAACCCATGCGTTGTGGGGCCCACTCTGCGTGCCTCGACGCGATCTTGGGGCGCAGAGCGGGCCTCACAAGGGAAGAGATTTGGTGTAACTTTCAATGAAATATGGCGGCAACCGATTGCCAAACGCTTGCCAAGGTGACTAGAGTTACATCAGCTGCACAAGCCGGTCCCCTTCCAGTGATCGCCCTCGGGGATCCAATCCCCGTGCGAAGTCCACTGTCGAGTCGGCTCGGACCGCAATGACGCGAAGGGTAAAGGAGCCCGCATTGAAAAAGCTCAGCAAACTCAGCATCGCCGGCTATGGTGCCGGCGATGCCGCCAACAATCTTGCCTTCACCACCGCCACGATGTTCCTGCTGGTGTACTACACGGACGTCGCAGGAATTTCGGCGGCCGCAGCCGGCACACTGCTCCTGGTGGTGAGGATCTTTGACGCGTTCGCCGACGTCTTCGCCGGACGTATGGTTGACCGCTCCTACAGCAAACGCTTTGGGAAATTCCGGCCGTTCATTATGTTCGGCTCCATTCCGCTCCTGCTCCTCAGCGTGGCCACGTTCTCCGTGCCGCAGTGGGGTGAGGCGGGCACCTTGCTCTACGCCTATGTGAGCTACGCGGCCCTGGGGTTGGCGTACTCCCTGGTCAACATCCCGTATGGCTCGCTGGCCGGGGCCATGACGCAGGACCCGGGGGACCGCGCCAAGCTGGGCTCCGCCCGCACGGTGGGTGCACTGTTGGTGGGTTCCGCTCTGGGCATCTTCGTTGCGCCACTGATCAAGCCCGGCGCTGACCTCCAGACTACGTTCACCACCATCACACTGGCTTTTGTGGTGATCGGCGCGGCGCTCTACTTCTTCACGGTTCTCACCGCCAAGGAGCGCGTTCACCGCACGGTCCCCAATGTTTCCTTCAAACAGAGTATGGACACGTTGAAGACCAATCGTCCGCTGCTGATGCTGTGCCTGAGCTCCTTCCTTTTCCTCACCGGCTACATGGCGTTGTCCTCAGTTCAGCTCTACTACCTCCGCGATGTCCTGGGCCGCTTGGATCTCTTTCCGGTGCTTGCCATCGTCCAACTGGCCATGACCCTGGCCCTGGCACCTTTGATGCCGCGAATGGTCCGCAGGATCGGCAAAAAGAACGTCTATATCGCTGCCGGAACGCTGTCCATGGTGGGCGGAATTGTTGTCTTCCTCGCCCCACCTTCCATGGTTTGGGTTGGATTCTCCGGGTTGGTGGTCAGCCTGATGGGCGTCATGGCGGTGAACATCGTGGTGTGGGCCCTGGAGGCCGACACCGTTGAGTATGGCGAATGGAAAACCGGCGTCCGCACCGAGGGAATCACCTACGCGCTGTTTTCCTTCACCCGTAAGACCGGCCAAGCCGTGGGCGGCGCCCTGGCCGCCTATTGCCTCGCCGTGGGCGGGTACAAGTCGGGGGCGGCTCAGAGTGCGGAAGCCATGCAGGGAATCCAATTCGCCGCCGGAGCGCTGCCGGCCATCATGACCATCCTGGCGATAGCGGTGATGGCCAAATACAAGCTCACGGACGCAGTGCATGCGCAGATTGTGGGGGAGATCCGTGCGCGCCGTTCTGCGGAGGCCTTGCAGCTCAGCCAAAAAAGCTAGGCAACCGGTTGCCACTGGATGCAATCCAACCTAAAATCGTACTTAATCTCAACCAGCCACATCCCGAAAGGAAAAGCTGTGAAAATCATTGCCGCTGAAGTCTTTGTGACCAGCCCGTCCCGTAATTTTGTTACTTTGCGCATCACCACGGAGGACGGTGTCACCGGCATCGGTGACGCCACGCTCAACGGCCGTGAACTGGCCGTAGCAGCGTACCTCAAGGAACACGTGGCGCAGCTGCTCATCGGCAAGGATCCGCACCGGATCGAGGACACCTGGCAGTTCCTCTACCGCAGCTCATACTGGCGCCGGGGCCCCGTGACCATGGCGGCGATTGCCGCCGTCGACATGGCGCTGTGGGACATCAAGGGCAAGATCGCCGGGATGCCGGTGTACCAGCTGCTGGGTGGCGCTTCCCGCAACGGTTTGCGGGCCTACGGCCACGCGTCCGGCGCTGACATTCCCTCGCTGTTCGACTCCGTTCGTGAGCACCTGGAACTGGGCTACAAGTCCATCCGCATCCAGACCGCCATCCCCGGCATCAAAGCCGTATACGGTGTGGCCGCACAGGCGCAGGCCTCGGGCGAACGCTATGACTACGAGCCCGCCGGCCGTGGCGCGTTCCCGCAGGAAGAGGACTGGGACACCCGCGCCTACCTGCGCCACCTGCCCACCGTGTTTGAAGCCGTCCGGAACGAGTTCGGCCCGGAAATCCCGCTGCTTCACGATGGCCACCACCGTATGACGCCCATCCAAGCCGCCAAGCTCGGCAAAGCCCTGGAGCCTTACGACCTCTTCTGGCTGGAGGACTGCACCCCGGCCGAGAACCAGGAAGGCTTGCGCCTGGTCCGCCAGCACACCACCACGCCGCTGGCCATCGGTGAAATCTTCAACACCGTGTTCGACTTCCAAACCCTCATCAAAGAACAGCTGATCGACTACGTTCGTGCTGCATCCACCCACTTCGGCGGCATTTCACCGCTGAAAAAGGTCATGGACTTCGCGGCCCAGTACCAGATCAAGTCAGGCTTCCACGGCCCCACCGATATTTCGCCCGTAGGTTTCGCCGCCCAGCTCCACGTGGGCCTGGCCATCCATAACTACGGCATCCAGGAATACATGCAGCACTCGGACAAGACCAACGAGGTCTTCCAGCAGTCCATGACCTTCAAGGACGGCTACCTGCACCCCGGCGACGAACCCGGCATCGGCGTCGAATTCAACGAAGAAGCCGCCGCCGCGTTCCCGTACCAGCAGGCCTACCTGCCGTACAACCGCCTCGTGGATGGCACGGTTCATGACTGGTAGAGAGGTCATGACTGATATAGCGCAACCCCGCCACCACATTGTGGTGATGGGTGTTGCAGGCTGCGGCAAAAGCACGATAGGTGCCGCCTTGGCCGAGCGGCTTGGTGCTGGATTCCTCGACGGCGATTCGCTGCACCCCCAGGCGAACATCAGCAAGATGGCCTCGGGTATTCCGCTGAACGACGACGACCGCGCACCGTGGCTGGCCGAAATCGGCAGGCGATTCCCGGCGTCGAACTCTGCTCTTGTCATCGCGTGCAGCGCGCTCAAGCGCTCCTACCGGGACATCATCCGCAGCGCCGATCCATCCGTGGTGTTCGTGCACCTGCACGGCACCCGGGAGTTGCTAAATGCCCGCATGACTGCCCGTCCCGGGCACTTCATGCCGGCCTCGCTGCTGGACTCACAGCTGGCTACGCTGGAACCGCTCGAGGACGACGAAGCCGGGATCGTTGTGGACATCGCACTGCCTGTGGAGGACATCGTGAATGACGTGACCTCGGCCCTGAGCGGCAAGGGTCCGTTCCTTGTGGACCTCAAAGCGGCCCCGTTCAACCTCGACGACGCCGCGGTGGAGTGGGTGGAGGCGACCATCGGTTCCATGACGCTGGAAGAGAAAATCGGCCAGCTCTTCATCAACCACAACAACGATTACTCCCCGGAGTACCTCGACGGCGTGCTGGAGAACTTCCACGTAGGCGGCATGCGGTATCGGCCGGGGCCCTCTGCAGCCGTGCAGGAACACATCCGCTACGCCCAGTCCAAAACCCGCATTCCGCTGCTGATCGCCTCCAATCCGGAAATGGGGGGCTCCGGCAGTTGCGACGACGGCACGTTCGTTTCCACGCACCTGCAGGCAGGCTCACACCCGGACAAGACCATTGCACGTCAGATGGGCCAGGTGGCTGGCGTCGAAACTGCTGCGCTGGGCTGCAACTGGGCCTTCGCGCCGATTGTGGACATCCACTACAACTGGCGGAACACGGTCATCTCCACGCGGGCCTTCGGAAACACCCCGGACATAGTGGTGGAACGGGCAAAAGAGTACTTCGACGGCATCAGCGAATCACCCACCGTCTGCGCCATGAAGCACTTCCCCGGGGATGGCATTGATGAGCGGGACCAGCACGTGGTCACGTCCTACAACACCCTGGGCTACGACGAGTGGAACGCCAGCTACGGGCACGTGTACCGCGAAATGATCGGGCATGGCGTGCAGTCCATCATGGTGGGCCATATTGGTGCTCCCGAGGTGTCCCGGCATTTCCGGCCAGACTTGTCGGACGCTGAAATCTTGCCTGCCACGCTGGCGCCGGAGTTGTTGCAGGACCTCTTGCGTGGGGAACTCGGGTTCAACGGGCTGGTCCTGACGGATGCGTCCCTGATGGTGGGCCTGACTCAGACCATGAAGCGCAAGGACCTGGTTCCTGCCACCATCGCAGCGGGCTGCGACATGTTCCTGTTCTTCCGGAACCCCGAGGAGGACTTCGGGTACATGCTGGATGGCTACAAGTCCGGGGTCATCAGCGAGGGACGTTTGCAGGATGCCCTGCGGCGGATCCTTGGCCTGAAGGCGAGCCTGGGCTTGCATCTCGCTTCGCGGGAACGGTTGGTTCCGGCGGCCGAAGCCTTGGCTGTTATCGGCAGCGAGGCCCACCGGGCCATAGCTGCTGACATCGCTGACAAGACCGTCACGCTGGTGAAGGACACTGCCCGCAACCTGCCGATCACGCCTCGGACCCATCCGCGAATCCGTCTCTACGGCATCTCCGGGGGCGCCGACTTCACCCGCGCAGATCCTCTGGCTTACCTGGATACCGTCCGGGAAGAACTGGAAGCCGCAGGTTTTGAGGTCAGCGTCTTCCAGACCGCTGAGCAGCGTGAGGCCGCGGGAGAGGCCGGCATGAACTTCATGCGGGTCCTGTCCGAGGAAGCCACCGGCGACTATGCGGAGCGATACGACGCCGCCTTCGTCTTTGCCAATGTGAAGGGCTTCGCGCAGGAGGCCTCCATCCGGATCAAGTGGTCCTCGCCCATGGCCGCCGAGATCCCTTGGTACGCCACGGAGGTTCCCACGGTGTTTGTCTCACTGAACCAGCCGAACCACTTGATCGATGTGCCTATGGTCAAGACCGCCATTCACGCCCACGCAGCAACACGCGAGGCCATTCGCGCAACGATCCAAAAGATCCAGGGTGAGTCCGGATTCCAGGGGACGTTCAATCAGAACGTGTTCTGCGATTCGTTCGATACCTGCCTCTGACAGCAGGCGTTAGCCCGGTACTGCCCACAAGGCGGTGCCGGGCTTTTTGCGTTACTCGGTGAAACCGCCAATTGTGAACGCTAACAACGTTTCATGTCAAGAGTCTTGGGAGCGGTTCTAGTCTGCAATCATTTCGTGATCCACGGCACTTGACCAGCGGTATTGTTAGCGTTCACAATGGCATTCGCATTACATATTCGTGGCATGCGGCATTCAACTGGCCGCAGACCATATATCGCTTCACCGTGCCGGACGCGCAGATGCTCCGGCTGCATCAGAGTTCGCGGCAATGCTGCCGCGGAAGGAGAGCATCGTGAGATTGAAGAAACTCCTGGGCGCCGTAGCGGTTGTCCTTACCTTGACTGTTGGAGCCACTGGCTGCGGTAGTCGCGGGGGCTCGGCCGAGTCCACCAGTAGTGCAAATCCCAGCGATTCGCTGGTTGGCATTTCGATGCCCACCCAGACGTCCGAGCGTTGGATCGCCGATGGCGCCAACGTTGAGAAGTCCCTGAAGGACCTTGGCTACAAGACGGACCTCCAGTTCGCCAACGATGACATTCCCACACAGGTTTCGCAGATCGAGAACATGCTGACGAAGGGCGCCAAAGCGCTCATCATCGCAGCGATCGACGGCACCACCCTGACAGACGTCCTGGCCAAGGCCAAAGAGCAGAACGTCAAGGTGATCGCGTACGATCGCCTCATCAACGGAACGCCGAACGTTGACTACTACACCACCTTCGACAACTACACCGTGGGTGTTCAGCAGGCCACTTCCTTGCTGACCGGCCTGGGCCTGGTTGACGCCAGCGGCAACAAAGTTGAAGGCAAGGGCCCGTTCAACGTTGAACTCTTTGCGGGCAGCCCGGATGACAACAACGCCAACTTCTTCTGGACCGGCGCCATGGACACCCTGAAGCCCTACATGGATGCAGGCACCTTGAAGGTTCCCAGCGGCCAGACCAAGTTCGAGCAGGCAGCCATCCTGCGCTGGCAGGCACCTGTTGCCCAGAAGCGCATGGAAGATATCCTCACCTCCGCTTACAGCTCCGGAACCAAGCTGGACGGTGTGCTTTCCCCGTATGACGGCCTGTCCATCGGCATCATTTCCGCGCTGACCAGCACCGGCGGCTACTCCACCGGCAACCTGCCGGTAGTCACCGGCCAGGATGCGGAGAAGGGCTCCGTGAAGTCCATCATCGCCGGCGAGCAGTACTCCACCATCTTCAAGGACACCCGCCAGCTCGGCGCACAGGCCGTGAAGATGGTTGACGCCGTCCTCAAGGGCACCGAACCGGAGACCAACGACACCAAGACCTACAACAACAAGGTCAAGGTTGTCCCGGCCTTCCTCCTGAAGTCCGTCATCATCACCAAGGACAACTTCCAAAAGGAACTGATCGACTCGGGCTACTACAAGGAAGCCGACGTCAAGTAATCACGTCCCCGGTCTGTGGCCCCAAACCTCTGTGTTGCTGTACGCAGTGCGGCGGGGCCACAGCCTCCCATAGAGCCTGCCCGAGTCCTCGGCCCGGGCCAAGTTCCAACCAGTCAGCGGGAATTGACGATGAACGTACCCATTCTTCAAATGCGAGGAATCACCAAGACCTTCCCCGGGGTAAAAGCCCTTCAGGACGTCACCCTGGACGTCAACCGTGGTGAGGTTCATGCCATTTGCGGCGAGAACGGAGCAGGGAAGTCCACCCTCATGAAAGTGTTGTCCGGGGTCTACGCCCACAACACCTTCGACGGCGACATCCTCTTCGAGAACGAACCCTGCGAATTTTCGAGCATCACCGATAGCGAGAAGCGCGGCATCGTGATCATCCATCAGGAACTGGCCCTGAGCCCGTACCTGTCGATTGCCGAGAACATCTACCTCGGGAATGAGCTTGCCAGGAACGGCTGGGTGGACTGGCGGAAGACCAACCTTGAAGCCGCCAAACTGCTGGCACGTGTTGGCCTCAGTGAAAACCCGGTCACCCCCATCCAGCACATCAGCGTGGGCAAGCAGCAACTGGTGGAAATCGCCAAGGCGCTGTCCAAAGAGGTGAAGCTCCTCATCCTGGACGAGCCCACCGCTGCGTTGAACGACGAAGACTCGGACCACTTGCTGGACCTCATCCTGCACCTCAAGGGCCAGGGCGTCACCAGCATTATCATCAGCCACAAGCTTAATGAGATCCGCAAGGTGGCTGACGCCGTCACCATTATCCGCGATGGCAAATCCATTGAGACACTGCGCCTGGACCAAGGCCAGATCACCCAGGAACGCATTATCCGGGGCATGGTGGGACGCGACCTGGAGAGCCTGTACCCGGACCGGAACCCCAACATCGGCGAGGAAGTCCTCCGCATCGAAGACTGGACCGTCCAGCACCCCCAGGACCATTCCCGCATGGTGGTGAACAACGCCAGCCTCAACGTCCGCAAGGGTGAAGTGGTAGGCCTGGCCGGCCTCATGGGTGCCGGCCGGACCGAGCTGGCCATGAGCGTCTTCGGCCGGACTTACGGGCGGGCAGTATCGGGCAAGGTCTACAAGTACGGCCAGGAAATCGACACCTCCACTGTCTCCGACGCAATCGACCACGGGATCGCCTATGCCACCGAGGACCGGAAGCACTACGGCCTGAACCTGATCGAAGACATCAAACGGAATATCTCCATGGCTGCACTGAACAAGCTGGCCAAACGAGGTTGGGTGGACGGCAACAAAGAGACCACCGTCGCCAACCATTACCGGAAGAGCATGAACATCAAGGCTCCTTCCGTTGCTGCCATCACCGGCAAGCTCTCAGGCGGAAACCAGCAAAAGGTGGTGCTGAGCAAATGGATGTTCTCAGACCCCGACGTCCTCATCCTCGACGAGCCAACCCGTGGAATCGACGTCGGCGCCAAATTTGAGATTTACACCATCATCGCGGAGCTTGCAGCGGCAGGAAAAGCCGTCATAGTGATCTCCTCGGAGCTTCCGGAGCTCCTGGGCATTTGCGACAGGATCTACACCCTGTCCGCCGGCCACATCACCGGCGAAGTCCCCATCGCTGAAGCCACCCAGGAAACCCTCATGCACTTCATGACCCAAGAGAAGGAATAGCGAACATGTCCGCCCTACGAGAATCCCTTGGCTTCCTCACAAGCCGCCTCCGCCAGGTTGGCATCTTCGTCGCCCTGATCCTGATCGTCATCCTCTTCCAGGTGCTTACGGACGGCATCCTGCTCCAGCCGCAGAACGTCACCAACCTGGTGGTGCAGAACAGTTACATCCTGATTCTGGCCATCGGCATGGTGATGGTCATTATCGCCGGGCACATCGACCTCTCTGTCGGTTCCATCGCAGGCTTCATCGGCGCTGTTGCTGGCGTGATGATCGTCCATTGGGGCTGGGCGTGGTGGCTCGCCATCCCGGCCTGCCTCCTGGTGGGTGCGTTGGTGGGTGCGTGGCAAGGCTACTGGATTGCCTATGTAGGTATCCCGGCCTTCATCGTCACCCTTGCAGGCATGCTGATCTTCCGCGGCCTGACCCTCATTACCCTCAAAAACCAGCAGATCACCCCGTTCCCGAACGAGTTGCGTGCCCTGGGCGGCGGCTTCCTGCCTGACATCTCCGGCGGCACGTCCGTCCTGGAATGGCTGACAGTGATCCTGGGCGTCGGCGGTACGGCAGCCATTCTTTTCCAGGCCCTCAAGGAACGCCGGGTTCGCCGCAAGTTCAACCTTGAAAATGAACCGATGGCTTGGTTTGCCGTCAAGAACGGGTTCATCGCAATCCTGATGCTCATCATCACCTTCCTCCTGGCCAGCTACCGTGGCACCCCGATCGTCCTGATCGTCCTTGCTGTCCTGGTGATCGTGTACTCGGCACTGATGAACAACAGCATCTTTGGCCGCCACACTTACGCGATCGGCGGCAACCTCCACGCAGCCGAGCTCTCGGGCATCAAGACCAAGAAGGTCACCTTCCGCCTCTTCGTCAACATGGGTGTCCTCGCGGCCTTGGCCGGGCTGGTCTTCACGGCCCGCCTGAACTCGGCGCAGCCCGCAGGTGGTACCGGGTTCGAACTCGACTCCATCGCTGCGGCCTTCATTGGTGGCGCCGCAGTGCAGGGTGGCATCGGAACAGTAGCCGGAGCCATGATTGGCGGCCTGATCATGGGCGTCCTCAACAACGGCATGTCCATCCTTGGCCTGGGCACCGACTACCAGCAGCTCATCAAGGGCCTGGTGCTGCTGCTCGCCGTCGGCTTCGACATCTTCAACAAGAACCGCACCGGTTCCGGTGGAGGCTCCACCATGGGCCGCCGGTTCAAATGGAAGACCACCCCGCCGGCAACCGAGACCTCCACGCCGGCAAAGGCTGAACCCGTCGCGGTCGACGCGAAGTAGCCGCACATGTCCACAGGGGGAGCGGCGCGAGCTCCCGTCATGGGGGACGTTGCCAGGATGGCGGGAGTTTCACATCAAACCGTTTCCCGCGTCCTGAACAACCACCCGAACGTCAGTCACCAGACCAAGCAACGCGTGGAATCGGCCATCTCCCAATTGGGCTACCGCCGCAACACCGCAGCCCGCAGCCTGGTCACACGCCGGTCCCGGACCATCGGAGTGCTTGCCTGTGAGACAGGCCAGTTTGGGCCCGCGAACACGCTCCTGGGGGTAGAACAAGCTGGCCGGGAAGCAGGGTACTTCGTCAGCATTGCGAACCTCCGCGAAGTGACCGACCACAGCGTCAACGATGCCATGGCGCATTTCCGGAACCAGTCCGTTGACGGGATTGTCATCCTGGTCCCGCATCCGGATGTCCTGGCCGCCTTGCGCGATGTTTCTTTTCCCGTGCCCATCGTTGCTGTCGGGGCCGGTGCAGGAAACCAGTTGACGGGGGCATCCCTGAACCAGCGGCTGGGAGCCCGCCTCGCGGTTGATCACCTGATCGGCCTGGGCCACCGCCGTATTGCGCACATTTCCGGCCCGCCCCACTGGATCGACGCCGCCGAGCGCATCACGGGATGGCAGGAGTCGCTGGAAAATGCCGGTTTGCACGCCGACGTCCTGCTGCGGGGTGGCTGGGATGCGGCCTCCGGCTACCGCGCCGGCCTTGAGCTCATACAGCAGCACACCGTCACTGCCGTGTTCGTCGCCAACGACCAGATGGCAGTGGGTGTACTCCGCGCCGTCCAGGAAGCCGGCCTTCATATCCCGGGACACCTCAGCGTGGTGGGCTACGACGACCAACCCGAGGCTGAGTTCTTCATGCCGCCGCTCACCACCATCAAACAGGACTTCGAGGAACTCGGCCGCCGATGCATGGAAGCGGTGCTGCAGCAACTGGACGGGGACGGGGGAGCGGGCGACCAGATCGTCAACCCCCGCTTAGTGATCCGCGCAACTACGGCGGCCCCACTAAACTAGGAGCCATGACTTCCACGCCTGATACTGCTGCAGCCCGCGCCCGCCTTCTTGAACTCATCAAAGAACTGGCGGTGGTCCGCGGCAAGGTGATCCTCTCCAGCGGCAAGGAAGCGGACTACTACATCGACCTCCGCCGCATCACCCTGCACCACGAGGCCTCCAAGCTGGTGGGTCAGGTCATGTTGGCAATGATCGACGACGCCGGCGTTTCAGTTGAGTGCGCCGGCGGGCTCACCATGGGTGCCGACCCCGTGGGTACCGCCGTGATGCACGCTGCTGCCGACGCCGGCCGTGCCGTGGACGCCTTCGTTGTCCGCAAGGCCCAGAAGTCCTACGGCATGGGCCGCCAAGTGGAAGGTCCCTCGGTTGAAGGCCGCAACGTGGTGGTCCTCGAGGACACATCCACCACCGGCGGGTCCGCACTGACCGCCGTCGAAGGTGTCCGCAAGGCGGGCGGCAACGTAGTAGCCGTAGCGGTAATCGTTGACCGCAACACCGGCGCCAAAGAGAAGATTGAAGCCGAAACCGGAGTGCCGTACCTCTTCGCCTTCGGCAAGGATGAACTGGGCCTCGACTAAGCCTATGCTTGCTGCGTGGACGTTCAGGTAGGGAAGCTCCCGGCGCCGCCGGAGGTGACTGAAAACCTCCCCGCACCGGTGAGCGAGGAACCGGAGAAGGCAGCGGATCCGGGCTCATGGGCCCGGATCCTTCCCTACGCTGCCCGGTTGAAGAAAACGTCCCGCCGTAACTTCCTCATCACCGCCGGGGCTTCGGGGGCGCTCGCAGCGGACATGCTTTTCACCCGTCGTGTGCAGGCCGAGCGGCGAGCCACCAAGATCCTCCGTGTGCCGGATCCGTACTCGGACGTTTACTTTCCCAAAGCCAGCTGGATCCTCTTCCCTGGTTACAAAACCAGCTGGGAAGAGGCTCAATGGATCCTCAACTCGCTGCGCCCCGCCCTGCATCAGCGGGGCCGCCTTGCCGCCGTCGGATATTCCAACCTGGGACTGGACGTGGACGAAATTGTCCGCGAAATCATCCTGCACGTCCGTGAGCTGAAACTGGAGAAGCTGTACTTTTACGGCCACAGTTTCGGCGGCATGCTCGCCACCCAGGTAGCCGCCCGCCTGCTGGAGCTGCACGGCGTCGAGACGCAATTGATCGTCCTGGATTCGAGTCCCTTCAGCCGCGCCGACGTCCTGGACCAGAGCTGGTTCGACGGCGTGGTGTTTCTTTACGAGAATGGCTTCCGCATCCCGTCGGTCCTGCGCGGCGGCTATGAACTGGGGGAGCGCGTGGCGCATAAGGATGAGCGGACGTGGCGGCAAATCCTCGATCAATCCTTGGAGCAGCTCTCGCCGATCGCCCCCTCCAGCGTGCTGATACAGACGGAATCGGCGTACATCTACCACTTTGACGGCCTCCGGCTGGCAGGAAAAATCGGTGGCGCCAAGATGGCCTTCATTGGCAATGCCAAGGACGCCACCGTGGATTATGAGTCGGCGCGTGCGGGGTGGACCAAGGTCTTCGGGCCAAACATGGTGATGCCCACGCTCAGTACGGAAGGCGCCCGGCCCGCCCACGCCAGCCCGCAGTGGAACGGGGGCATCTACCGGCCACTGCTGGAACGCGTCCAGGATGAGCTCCAGCCGCTCCCGCCTGAGCCCCGGGAACCGTCATACCAAGAACCGAATGGCAAGGTCATCCGCCCGGCCTAGGTGAACTTTTGTACAAGTGAGCTCTGTACTCGAGTACAGGGTGGATATACCCGATCCTCCGTAGCGTCGTTCTTGACAGGAAATAAGAACGAATTTCGAGGAGCGAAGTATGAACGGTCTACAGCTCACGGGCATCAGCCGCAGCTTCGGTGACCGCAGGGTCCTCCACGATGTGGACCTCACGGTCCATCGCGGGGAGATCGTGGGATTCATCGGCGGCAACGGTGCAGGTAAGACCACCACCATGCGCGTGATCCTTGGTCTGCTGACCCCGGACCATGGCGAAGTCACCTGGGAGGGCTTGCCCATCACGGCCAGGGACCGGAGGCGCATCGGGTACATGCCCGAGGAACGCGGCCTCTACCCCCAGATGCCGGTGAGGGATCAGATCATTCACTTCGCCTTGCTGGAAGGGCACCAACCCGAAGCCGCGCGTGGGGTTGCAGACGAACTCATAGCCTCCCTTGGCCTCCAAGGCCGTGAGCAGGCACTGGTTCAGGACCTCTCCTTGGGAAATCAGCAGCGCGTCCAGCTGGCGGTCGCCCTGGTTGGTAACCCGGCCCTGCTGGTGCTTGACGAGCCATTCTCGGGACTGGATCCCCTCGCCGTCGAAACGATGTCCCGCCTCATCCGGGAGCAAGCAGACCGGGGCGTCGGAGTTCTGTTCTCCTCGCACCAACTGGAGCTCGTAGAGCGCCTGTGCGACAAAGTATGCATTCTGGACCGCGGTCGAGTGACGGCAAGCGGCAGCGTCGTAGAGCTGCAGGATGACGGAAAGAGCCGCTGGAAACTCGGTTTCTCCCGGGCGGCAGATTCATTCGCCGCCGAAGTGTCCATGGCCCGCGGCGTCAACGTGGAGATCTCCGCGGCTGACCGTACCACCGTGCTCGTCTCCGTGGACGGCTCAGGGCGGGACGTGCCCGGCGAAATCCTCGCAGCAGCGCAACGGCACGGCGGGCTGAAGAGCATCGTGTCCGCACAGAGGTCCTTGGCGGACCTGCTTGCCGGCGAATTCATGCTGTCCCATCCAGGTACCACCCCGGGGGCGGAGCGCTCCCTCGACAAAGTTGGAGTATCGCAATGAGCACAACAACATTTGATCGCACCACCCGCAGCGCCGCTCCCTCGTCCGGCAGTGGGCTACGCGAGACGCGCCTGATCATACGGCGCGAGGTCCTCACCAGGCTGGGGAACCGGACCATTCTCACGGCGACAGGACTACTGGCACTTTTCGCCGGCGCGGCTGCCGGGATCGGCGGATGGTTCCTGGTGGATTCGCTGGGCGGGGCTGGAGCAATGGACTTTGATCCTCGGGCCATCTTCGCCACCGCCATGATCAGCGCATTGCTGGCCTCCCTGGTCTACTCGGCATCGAGCCTGACCTCCGGGGTGGTAGAGGAGAAATCATCCAGGATCGTGGAGATCCTCCTCACCAAGATCGGCATTGTCCCGTTGCTGGCCGGAAAGATGATCGGCATAGGGCTGGTCACCCTTGTCCAGCTGCTGGCGATCGGCGGAACCGCCGTGGTGGGGTTCAGCGTGGTGGGGGGCTGGTCCCTGATCAACGTCGCCGTAGGACCGAGCCTGCTGTGGTTCCTCCTCTGGTTCCTCCTGGGCTACGTGATATTCGCAGCTTTGAACACCACGCTGGCTTCTACTGTGTCCCGACAAGAAGACCTGGGCACGGCGGTCATGCCGCTGTCCGTCCTGCAGATGGTGCTCTTGGTGGTCTCCCTTTACGTCCTGCCCATGAACATGGGGAACCCGTGGCTGGAAGGACTGTCCTTCGTGCCGCTGTTCTCCTCCTACCTCATGCCGATGCGCTTCGCACTGGAAGACGTGTCCACCTGGGAGATGGTGCTTGCCGCCGGCGTATCGGTGGCAGCGATACCTGCCCTGTTCTGGTTGGCAACCGTGATTTACCGGAACAACGCCCTGCGCACCGGCTCCCGTGTCTCGCTCCAGCAATCCCTGACCTCCGACGAGATGGCCTAACCCCCACCCCGTCACTTAGTCCACAAGCCCGAATCATCGGGTCTCTCCAGATAGGAAAAACCATGTCTGACAACAAGCGCAACCAGTCACTGGCCACCAAAAAGCTTCTCCGCAACGTGGCCCTTCTGTTGATCGGTGTCCTGGCCGCGTACGCGGTAACCGCCCTGCTGCTCTGAAGGAGACCCTCATGATGATTGACACGGCCCCGCACCCGCGGTCCATCACGCCGGCCGCCCTCCGCGCGGCCGATGTGGCCACCACCGTCCTTGCACGCCACGGCAGGGAGGCAGTGGAAGAGATTACCCCGGCCGCCTTTGCAGGCCGCAACGGCACCTGGAACATGAAGCTGCGGAGTGGGGAAAAGGTCTTCGTCAAGCAGATCTCCGCGCAAGCCTCCGGCCCGGCGGCCTTTGACCGCTCGGTAGCCTTCGCCGCCTTCGCAGAGCAGTCCCCCCACTTCGCGCCGGCAACGCCACAGCTCATTGGTAGCGACACCGGGAACGGCCTCCTGGTTTTTGAGCACTGCCCAGGAACCAGCCTGGCGCAGCTGCTGGTGGAGGAGACCATGCCGGACAGCTTCCCGGAGGAAGCCGGCGCGTTGCTCGCCCGGCTCCACTCCGGGCCCGCAGTCGGATTGGAACGCTCCGCACCTCCCAGCCCGCCGGTGGAAATGCTCGCAGTTGGCGTTCCGCACGCTCGCTACCTCGACTTCACCATGGCGGAGATGGCCCTCTGGGCTGAACTGCAGAACGATCGGGAACTAATCTCCGCTGCGGGGCTGCTAAGGGCCACGGAACGGAAACACGAGGAACGTCCCATCCATGGCGACCTGCGACTTGACCAGTTCCACTTCCACAACGGGGAGCTATGCGTCCTCGACTGGGAAGAATTCGGACTCGGCGATCCCGCCCGGGACCTGGGAATGCTGGCAGGCGAATGGATCTACCGGGCGGTCCTGGACACGGTCACCACCCGCGGAGGAGCCTCCGCACCCCCTGCCAGGTTCGACGACGAGAGCGCCTCGGCACGCATCGCCGAGCGGATGGCAGCCATTGTTCCGTCAATCCGACGGATGTGGACCTCGTATGTCGATCATGCCAACTATGACGACCCGGACCTGCCGGTTCGGGCTACCGCCCACCTGGGATGGCATCTGGTGGACCGAACCATCACCCGGGCCCCGATGGTCTCACGGCTCCCTGGCATCGAACGGGCTGCTGCGGGTGTTGGGCGCGAGGCACTGCTAACACCTGGCCACTATGTCAAAGCCCTCGGTTTCGAAAGGACACCTCGATGACGGTCATGCTCAACGCTCCCACACAGACTACATTCGAGCAGGTCTCATTCGAACAGGTACTGCAGGTCCTGAAACACCGGATTTCCATCGATGTTCGCGAGCTCACCGCCACCATAGACGCCACCAGACTCAGAGCCACCAGCCACACCGAGCTGCGCTCGCAACTAGCCGGAGCGATCTACACCCATCTGCACATCGGGCACCCAGGGATCGAGACCGTGCCGGGTACAGGCCACCAGGACCTGGCCGCGGCGCTGATTGCAGGCATCCAGCACCGCACGGTTGTTCAGGCAGCGACAGGACAGGCATCCGTTCAGGCAGCGTCGAAGAGGACGAAGTTGGGGACTTCGGTCCAAGGCATTCCGCATCAGGTGGTGGAGCTATCCGGAGTGAAGGTCCTCTTTCCCGAGGAGGCCCTGATACGCAACCCCCTGGATGAGATCGTGGGGGTGCGTGTTCCCAGTTGGCGAAGCCGCACCACCCCCGGATTCCTCCTTGCGCTCGGTGCCCACGGATCCGTGAACCCTGCGGCCGCTTCAAGGCTCTATTTGTCCTGTTCCACGGCAGCAGAAGCTCTTGAAATGTGGCCGAAGATTCTTGGAGCCCTTGCCGCCAGCGGGCTAGGCCACCAGGTCAAGACCCTCTCCTCATCCCTTGCTTTCCCCCGCAGTGACGCGATGGTCATTTACATGTCAGCCAAACATGCGGACGCCGTGGCTTCCCTTGTTCGTCCTGCCCTGAGGTTCTTCACCGGGCGGGACGCCCCTGCCTCGGTTTTCACCCATAGCGTCCACGACCGCCTGGCACTTGCCATGGAACCAAACGATCCGCGGCCGGGGTACCGGGGGCTCAGCTTCGGACAACACCGCTCGCGGGTACTGACGGACGCGCTACTCCGTGCGTCTGTGGAAAAGACCGACCTCCAAGCCGCCTGGGTTCTGGAAGCCCAGGCGGCCTGCATCAACCCTCACCAGCCCGGATACAACGCCAGCCAGTGATGAAACCGGGCAGCGGCCCGCCGCTGCCCGGCACCCAAAAACCTCCCATGAGGAACCCAAAAAGAAAAAACCCATTCCCACTGAGTGGGAAGCAAAGAAAACAGGAGACACCATGTCCAACGCAGTTGTTAACTTCCACCAGGCCAACCTGACCGATCTGGCACGCGCCCACAGCACCTTCGCGGCTGCCGACGAGCTCGGCGGCGACGCTGCCACCGAAGCTCCGGCAACCTCACCGCTGTGCATCGGCATCATTGTTGGCGCCACCCTCGGTGCCGGCTGCTAAGTCACCCCTGGCACCACCGCAACAAAAGCTTTCACCCAGTAGCAACCCCGGACGCACCCAACCACGTGGTGCCATCAAAAGGAGACACCAGCATGACTCACGCCATCACCAACATCCCGCAGGCCGACCTCACGGACCTGGCCCGTGCGCACAGCACCTTCACGGCTGCTGACGAGCTCGGCGGCGACGCTGCCACCGACGCGCCGGCCACCACGCCGTTCTGTGCTGGGGTGATCATCGGCGCAACCCTGACCATGGGCTGCTAGGCAACTCAAACACGGGGAAGGCGCCGGCGAGGTGGTGGAAACATCATCACGCCGGCGCCTCCTGACCCATAACTGACCCACCCACCCCTCGTGAATGCTGAGACCTGCCATGACAACCACTGACAGCAGTCCTCGTCCAATATGGGCGGACCTCACCCTCGAAGCCTTCGGATACTCCAAGGTTGCCCTGATTCTCACAGGCTCGGCAGTCACCCAGGTTATGCCGTTCTGGATTGAGTGGGCGGTTTCAGCGGCGCCGGAAACGGAATTCAAGGTGGTCATGCGGGATTCCGCACAGCGTTTCATCACCCGTCACAGCATTGAGTCCCGCTTGAAATCCCGTGTACAGGCCGATATCTGGGGGGAAGAGCTCATTGCTGCACACATCGATTTGGCAGAGTGGGCGGACCTGATCCTGGTCTACCCGGCAACCCTTGACTACTCATCGCGCCTGGCTCACGGCATAGCCGATTCGCCGTCCTTGCTGGCAGCAATGACAACGGAAGCCCAGGTCTGCATCGCTCCGGCCTTGCCGCCCCGTGCCTTGGCGAGCCCTATCGTCGCCGAGACCCTCGGGAAACTGCGCATGCCGGAAAACTTCCTGGTCATTGACCCCGTCCCTGGCCCCAGCGAGTCCAGCGACGTCGCCCTGGCTTGGGTGCCGCCGTCGTTCCCATCCGTGCTGCGCCGGCTGGAAGAGGAACGGCTCCTCCGTGCGGGGATGACCAAAGAGGCGGCTACTGTATGAGCGCCGCGATGGATTCCCGGCAGAAATCAGTCATCCGCTCCACCCGGACCGAGTTGCTGTCCACCGGTGTATACGAGGTAGGCGGGGCTTATGAATGGGTCCACAGCCTGGGCGTCGGAGCGCCCATCCCTTTCTCGTCCCTGCCCATCAGCATCGATCCCGCGCCCGGCGCTGACCTCTTGGTGGTAGGCATCGGGGGTGATCGCCACCGTTCATACTCGACGCCGGCAGGGTCAACGGTCTTCGACCTCATAACGGCGGGGGTGCCCGCAAACCTCCGGGCGGCAGGGCGGGCATGGGGCACTGCCCTGAGCGTTCTCCATGAAAATGCTTCCCTCATCGACTTTCCGGGAAGTACTCCACGAACCGTCCAGCGGGCGGAGGCCTGGCTGGGAGGTGCATGGGAGCCGGCCCGCGAAGTTTTGGGCGACCCCGGCCTGCAAGAGATCCGTCGATGGATCAAACGCGTACTTTCCGGCCCCCGCCAAGTTATAGCTCACGGATACCCGGGGATGGCCCATTGGGTGGTGACCCCTGATGGTGCAACGGGGTCGCTCCTCACCGGCGAGGACGTGGGGCTTGCCCACCCGGAATATGACATTGCTTGGGTGTTGGGGGAGATGGCGGAGCTGCATGCATTCCACCCTGTGCTGCGTCCAGCCCTTGAAGAACTGCGCGCAGGGTTCCTTGAGACCTGCGGGAAAGCTCCCGGACCGTCCGAGATCGGCCCGGCATTGGCCTTCAGGATCGCCCAGCATGCCTACGACTGGCACCACTATGCCGGCGCAGGAGAGGCTCAGGCGAAGGCACTGCTTCACTTGGCTGGCTGGTACCTGGCCAGCCCGGCTGCGGACACCACCCCGGAGATGCGATGACTACCCCTACGATTCTTGGCACATTGGACGGCCGGGCCGTGCACGGCATGCAGCTGGACAGGGGAACACAGCTGATCGCGGTTCACGATCCCTCCGCGCGCATCCTCTCCGTCAGTCTGGGCGTGCCAGCGGGAATGCGCCATGAAAGGCCGGGGGAGGAAGGCATGCTGCACCTCCTCGAACACATGGTCTACCAAGACAGTGAGAACACCACGGCGTCCGAACGGCAGGCTTCGGTTCAGAAAGCCGGCGGAATCCTGGGCGGGAACACCCACATGGACTACTCCGAATTTTACGAGTCCGGTCCCACGGGACACCTCGAACAGATCTCACGTCGCTTGGTTGAGCAAGTCTTCCAGCCCGCACTGACCCAGGAGCAGATTGCGGAGCAGATAGACGCCGTGGCCACAGAACGGGCGCAGCGTTTGGCTCCGGCACCCGGGGGCATCCTGCCCTGGCCGCACCTGACGGCGCAATATTGGGCGGACCACGCCAACGGTCATGACGGCACCGGAGATCGTGATCTGGCATCCCGGGTCACCAGTGAAAAGCTACACGCACTTCATCGCCGTCTTTATCGTCCCTCGGGGGCGGTTTTGACGGCCGTGACATCTGAAGACCCTCTGAAGACGCTCCGGTTTCTGGCGGCACCGTTCTCTGGAATTTCAGACCAAGCGCCCGTCGTCCCTGTGGTGCAGGAGTCCGTGCGCAGGGGTGGTTCGGCGTCCAGGATCTGTTCCGGCGGAGCCACCTCCACTCGTTTACTTTCCGCCACGGCTGCAGCGTTGGGTCACTCCGCAGGCCCGGATCTCCTCGGTGACCTTGTGGCAGCTGAGCTGCTGTCCCAGCAGGATGGCCTGGACGCCAGCGCCGGCTTGTTTGGCCCGGGGGACCTGACCCGGGATGATCTATTCGTCCTGGTGGACGACACCGGACAGGCCATAGACCCTTCCGAGAGATTCCGGGCGCTCGCGATCGCCGATGATGCGGTGATGATCCTTGCGGCCCGTCGCGCCGTTCTCCGGATGGAAAGGTTCACGCACGATGACCAACGGCTCGCCCGGACCGTCACCCGCGACGTGCTTCTGAGGGGGACGCCGACGTTCGCCGTTGAGCTGGCGGATACACTCGCCAACATATCCGACGACGCCACGCGGCTCAGGCCGTTGGTCACCGCCGCGGCATGGCGTCTCGCCGAGCAGGAGTCCGTGTCAGTCATCGTCCAGCCTTCCGAGGAGGTTCTCCGATGATCATCACTCGCCGCTATCTGGCCCAGGTTGACCGGCGTTCCCGCTTCACCACGGTGTCGATGGGCTGGCGAACCGCTTCCGACGGCGTCCCGCACCTGCGTAGCGCCGTTTCCACGGCAGGTGAACGCTGCGGGCCGGCCCAGCAGCCGGTTGCCTTGACGTGGACGCCCGGCGATGGGGCCGTGGTCATGACTGCCACCCTGCCGGAGGCTGCGGTAGGGAGCTGGATTGACCATGTCATCAATACCGAACCCCCGGGAAGAGGGGAAGTGGGTGATCCCGTGCTTGCTGTGGTGGGTTCTTCCGGCGTTCTGGAAGAGCTTGAGGACAGCGTGTTGGAGCGGGAGGGAGAAGGGCCTCCAATCCCGCAGCCTGCCTTCCGGAGCACCATGAGGCAGACAACGGCCCAGGGATTCGAGCAGACCTTTGTCATTGGGCAGGATCCCGCAGGCGACGTTGGGTTCGCTGCTACTTTTCTTGCCATCTGCCTGGTGGCCGGAGGACCGGGAACCTTGCTGCCAAACGCGATTCAACAGTCCGGGCACCAGGCTGTACTCCAAGCCAGCCGGGGGCTGCAGGCCTCCACACCGACAGTGATGTGGCAGGTCATCACGTCCCGGCCCAACAGTACGGCCATTCTGGACACAGCGCTTTCCGCAGTGGCGGACTACAGGATTGCGGACCACTGGGAAGCAGTGGAGCAGGCAAGGGAGTTTGCGCGGACAAATCTGAACCGGGCGTGGCAGTCCCCGCTTGAACTGGCACGGTCCCTCGCCCACTACGAGGTGATGGGGTGGGGTGGCGAGCTTATCCGCAACCCGGATACGTCCCTCGATGGGGTGCGTTCCGCTGCCATCGAAAAGGCAGTCGAGGGCTTGGTTCGGCCCATTAAGGAGGTCCTTGGACGCAGCTAGTGCGTGGTGATCCTCAGGAATCCAGCCTTGACCGCGAACCGGGGCTAAGGTCCACCAGCCCGCCCTCAACGGCCGCAACAAGAATCTGTACCCGGTCCCGCACGCCGAGCTTCTCCATGACGTTCACGAACCGTGCTTTGATGGTGGATTCGGTCACGAAGAGCTCCGCAGCCATCTCGCGGTTACTCATTCCCCGTCCAAGCAGCTGGATTACCTCCAACTCCTTCTTGGTCAGCGCGTCCACGAGCTTGGGGTCCGGAACAACTTCGGCAGGGACGGACTCCGCCAGCCCTGTCACCACATGCCGTGTCACTTTGGAGGACAATACGGACTCACCTGCCATCACATTATGGATGGCGGCGGTAATTTCTTTGGGCAGCGTGTCCTTGACGAGGTAACCCGACGCTCCGGCACGCAGTAAATCCACCACGTAGCGATCGGTGGAGAAGGTGCTCAACCCCAGGATGGCAATTTCCGGGAATTCTGCATGAATTTGCGCTGTTGCAGCCACGCCATCCATGACCGGCATCTGCATATCCATCAGAATCACGTCCGGACGAAGCGCAGCTGCCTGGACCACGGCCACGCGCCCATCAGATGCCTCGCCGACAACCTCGATGGACGGGTCGGACGAGAGATAGTCCCGCAGGATCTCCCGGGCCAACAGCTCATCATCCACCAACAAAACCCGCGTCATACTGATCCCCCAATGTCAGTCACGGAGCCCATCTTCCCACAGATGTGATCATGCATTCGAAGAGGCTAATCCTTCCAACGGGATGGACACCGCGGTGGTCCAGCGCTCCTCGCTAAGGCCCACGTCCATGAACCCGCCAAACACTTCGCAGCGGGCACTCATCGCCTCAAGCCCAGTCCGGGA
The DNA here is from genome assembly GCF_055389195.1 of Arthrobacter sp. DualSoilB13. Lineage (NCBI taxonomy): Bacteria > Bacillati > Actinomycetota > Actinomycetes > Micrococcales > Micrococcaceae > Arthrobacter > Arthrobacter sp. DualSoilB13. The sequence goes on from NZ_AP035865.1 coordinate 533,396, forward strand.
AGACATGATCGGCTCGGCTTTGGAAACTGTATTCTCCGATGTGAGCTGCACACGATCAGCCCCTACGGCCAACCGCAGGTCCACCACCCCGGACGGGTCCGCGTGTTTAAGCACGTTGGTCCCCATTTCCCGTACCGTCCGGCGAAGCGCCTGGCGCAGGCTGGCCGGGATGCGGGCTACTTCACCTTCGACCACCAAACTAACCTGGAAGCCCGCACGGTCCAGTGCTTCCACAACTCCGTCCAGATCGTGAACCAAGCCAACCGCAGTAGTGGTTTCACCGGACATGGCAGGAGCGTCCAGAAACCCAGCGGTTTGTCCTTCACTGCCCGGTATCTGTGGGAGGCCTCCCGGCTCGTCCCTTTCTTCGTCCTTGAGGAGGGTCACCAGGCTACGCAGATCCTGAAGGGTCTGCTGCGCTGCAGTCCCTATGCCTTCCAGGATTTGGGATGTCTTGGCTGGGTCGTTCACGAACTCGGCGCGCCGCGCCTGCATGGCGATGATGGTCACGTCGTGGGCCACGATGTCATGAAGCTCGTGGGCGAGGCGGGTCCGTTCCTCACTCCGGACTAGCGCCTGTTGCTCCTGCAAATCACGGATATGGTGTGTGCTTTGCTCATAGCGGTGCCGGTAGACGTTGACGCTGCGCCATGCCGCGGCCGCAAGGAAGACCACCAGCGCCAGCAGAACCGCCGGTTGGTCAGCCATCTCCGGAGTTGATATGTACAAACCCAGCAAGACACTGGGCACGAACAGCGAGAAATTGATGGCAAGCTTCCACGGAAGAAGGAAGGAACAGAAGGCCACCACCACCATGGTGGGGAAGATCATGGCCACCACAAGGGACGCGTCCCCGCCCAGCACCGTGATGACGGCCAGAGCCAGACACCAGGCAACAGCGGATTGCACGGCGCCAAGGAGGAGCGCCAGGAGCGGCAGGTACGGGACTACCAGCTCCAACCAGCCCTGGAACGACGAAAGATCGTGCTGTTGCCAGCGGATCCCCAACACCAGGAAAAGTATGGTTGCCAGGACGATAGCCGAGCGAAGAACCCACCCTCCGGGCAGGGGTTTGACGTCAGCGAGCCAGTTCGTCCTACTCATCCACCCAAGTATTACAGAGCCAGCGATTCAACCTCGACGGCGGTAAGTCCCGCCTCACGCAGGAAGCTCCGCGCGTCGCCGAACTCCTGCGCAAAGCCGGCCAGGAAGTGCTGCATGGCAGCTTCCGGGCTCTGCAGGATCATCAGCTCGGGGCTGAAGTACTCTGCCGGTGTTGCGGGAACGCTGAGCCGCCACGTTTCTGCCATAACTTCCAGGACGTCCGGCAAGTTGGCTGTGGTGGCGGCATAATCCGCCACTACCTGGTCCTCGGTTCCACCGGATGCCAGAAGAGCTATCGCTGACACCACGCCGGTCCTGTCCTTTCCCAACGAACAGTGAACCAGCGTGCGCTTGCCACGTGCGACGGGTCGCAGTGCATCGCCCACCCATTCGGGCCGCAGCCGGACCCAGCCCAAATACAAGTCGCCGAGGTCCTCCGCTGTTTCCACGGATTGGAGCGACCCGGCAATGGCGTTCGGGTCCAGCGGGTTATGGATGAGCTCGACGGCGGGCGGGGCCGCGGCGGCACCCGCGCCTCCGTCGTCGTCCTGAACCAGCCATGGAACCAACGATCGCTCAAGCTCACTCCGCAGGTCCACGATTGCCTGGATGCCGTGCTCCGTCAGGAAGCCCGACGTTGCAGCGGCATCCAAGCCGAAAGGCTGGCTACCCCTGAGCATCCGGCCACCGGCTATGGGACGCAGATTGAGTACAGCCATGGTTCTGTCCTCTTAGATTTGGCTCTTCAGGTCGGCCACAGAGTTCAGGATCTGGTTGGGCCGGAACGGGAAGGACACGATTTCTTCGCGCTGCGTGATGCCGCTGAGCACCAAAACCGTGTGCAGGCCCGCTTCCATGCCTGCCACGATGTCCGTGTCCATGCGGTCGCCGATCATGGCCGTGGTCTCGGAATGGGCGTCGATCTGGTTCATGGCGGAGCGGAACATCATGGGGTTCGGCTTGCCCACAATGTAGGGCTCGCGGCCCGTGGCCTTGGTGATCATGGCCGCTATGGCACCGGTGGCCGGCATGGGGCCGTCCTTGGAGGGGCCGGTGGCGTCCGGGTTGGTGGCGATGAAACGGGCGCCGGCCAAGATATGGCGGACGGCCATGGTGATTGCTTCGAACGAGTAGGTGCGGGTCTCGCCGAGCACCACGAAATCGGGATCGGTGTCAGTGAGGATGAACCCGGCCTCGTGAAGGGCAGTTGTAAGACCGGCTTCGCCGATGGTGTAGGCGCGGTTGCCCGAGTCCGAGGACTGGACCTGGTCCTTCAGGAACTGTGCGGTGGCCAGCGCAGAGGTCCAGATGTTTTCCTCAGGGACTTCCAGGCCGGACGCGCGAAGGCGGGCTGCGAGGTCGCGAGGCGTGAAGATGGAGTTGTTGGTCAGAACCAGGAAGCGCTTGGACGTGTCCACCCAGCGCTGGATGAGCTCAGCGGCACCGGGAATCGCCTGGTTTTCGTGAACCAGGACGCCGTCCATGTCCGTGAGCCAGCATTCGATTTCGTGGCCATTCCGGTACACCGATGTGGACGTGGTTTCTTCTGCCATATTTGCCTCCGGCTGGGATTGTTCATGCACTGCCACCCAGTCTTCCATCAATCTGCTGCCCCACCATCCTGAAAGCCCCCTTATGTGGGAAGTTCTGCCCATGTGGATAACTCTTTTGACTTGTGTCGTGCGCGTTGGGCTGGTCTACGCTGGTTGCGGCGCTGGTGTGCCACCACCTTGGGTCGGGGGATCGACATGGTGGATTAGCATGTCGCCGCGCTCCCGCAGGTCCCCACTTACCGCATGTGAAAGGGCCTGTCATGAGCAACAACAACGGAGCACCGCAGCCTCCCTATAACCCGGACGGTGTGCCGCAGCCGCGCTACGAGACCGGCAAGGATCAGTACAGCCAGTACCAGCCGGGCCAGACGCAGCCCATGTACCAACCGGAAGCCCAGACTGAGGCGTTCCCGACGCAACCTGCCGCCACACAGGCATTCCCGGCGCAGCAGCCACAGAACCAGCCCGGGCAACACCCCGACGGCGAGTACGCCGAAACCGTGCACCGCTATCCGCAAGGGCAGCAGGGGCAGCAGGGGCAGCCAGGTTATCCAGGTCAGCCGGGCTTCCCGCCGCCGGGCGGCGGCTACCCGGGCCAGCCGGGATACCCGGGTGGACCTGGTGGATCCGGTGGACCTGGTGGATCCGGCGGACCTGGCGGACCCGGCGGACCTGGTGGATCCGGCGGACCCGGCCAGAACCCGGGCGACCACAACAGGAAGTCGTTGTTCCTCATCCTGGGTGGTGTGGCCGTCGTCGTGATCATTGCCCTGGTGGTGACGTTCACGTGGCTGGTTCCGTCCATGACCAAGCCCACGGCGGTGGATAGTCCGGTGCCGTCGGTGACTTCCTCCGACGAGGCGTCCGAGGCGGCAGCGGAGCCTTCTGCCGAACCTTCCGGCGAAGCCTCCGCTTCCTCTGAAATCCCCGCTGACGCCATCCCCCTGCCTGAAGTTTGGAACGAACTTGCCGGACCCAGCAACGTTCCGGCAGACGGTGATCCGCTGTTCAGCAAGTGGGTCACAGGCGAATCGTCCTTCCAGTACTTGGCCGAGTGGACCCACGACGAGTCGTTCGGCATCACCAAGGACCCCACTACCGGTGAGGAGATCCAGAAGAAAGCACAAGGGACCGTGGAAGCTGACGGGGACGGGATTGCGCTCGCCTACGCGTTCTTCGCTGAGTCAGAAGAAGGCAAGTACGGCAAGGATCCCGCAGAGGTCAAGAAGGCCATCCAGGACATCGAAGCCCGCTTCAAGGGGATGACCGCAAGCGAGCTGCCCCAGAACCTGGTGGGCCATAAGTGCACGGCCGACTTCAAGACCAGCATGCCGGAAATCCGGGAGTTCCGGCGCGGTGCAGCCGTAGTAATTGGCTTCACCTGCACCAATGCCCGCGGCGAAGCGATTCAGGCCGTGAACCTGTTCTCCGTGACACCGTGGGGAACCCCGCAGATGCTCGGCGTCAGCGGGCACAAGGAATACTGGGACGCCCACCCCGGACTCTTTGAGCAGTTGGGCAACTCCTACCGCATCAATAAGTGGAAGATGGTCTAAGGGCCGCCCAACTCCGCGCGCTCAGGCAGGCAACCGGGCAGGGCTAAAGTTGAGGGGTGACTGACCTTCCCCCCAACTCAGCCCTGCCCACGCCTGCCGTGTCTCCTCTGGAGATCGCACCGGAAGGTGAGGCAGAACCGAAAGCCGAGGTCGGCGTCGGGCCTTGGGAGGGTGCCTGGCCGGAAGGCGAGCACTGGGATCCGGACCTGTTGAGGGATGGTGACCGCCGCAACGTGGTGGACCAGTATCGCTACTGGAAGCACGAGGCGATCGTGGCGGATTTGGATTCCAAGCGTCACGATTTCCACATTGCGATCGAGAACTGGCAGCACGACCTCAACATCGGCACAGTGGTGCGAACCGCTAACGCCTTCCTCGCCAAAGAAGTACACATTATTGGTCGACGCCGGTGGAATCGTCGCGGCGCCATGGTCACCGACCGCTACCAGCACGTCCGCCATCACCCCACTGTTGAGGACTTTGTCCAGTGGGCTGAGGCGGAGGGCCTGGCGGTCATCGGCATCGACATCTTCCCGGATTCGGTGCCGCTGGAAACCTACGACCTTCCCAGGAACTGTGTGCTGGTGTTCGGACAGGAAGGCCCGGGGCTGACGCCCGAGGTGCACGATGCCGCCGTCGCCACGCTGTCCATCGAGCAGTTCGGCTCTACCCGCTCCATGAATGCGGCTTCCGCCGCGGCCATTGCCATGCACGCGTGGGTCCGCCGGCACGTGTTCCAGCAGCCCGTCAGCTAGCCGAGCTGTCAGTATCGCCCCGGGCAGCTGCGGTCCTAATTGTCTTTGAGAGTCGCTTTTCCGTCGACGATCTGGATCTCACCTGAGACGCGGGCTTCCCTCACCTCAACATGGGGCTCCCATTTGGGGGTGGCCTCGTTGCCGCGGTTTACTTCGTAGCTAACCGTAGCTTTGCCCTTATCCTCTGACTGGATGTACCAAACGTCCTTGGACAGGGAGAGCGTGAAGGTGGGCTCTTGGTCGATGGTCCACTTAACATTGCGGGTGGGGCGGGACTGGTACAGATTGAATCCGGAACAACCGCTGCTGAACGACTGTGTGGTAGTAGCCGGAGCTGACGCGATGCATGCATCCCGCTTCTTTTGGAGAAGGGCCTTTGTCTCGTCCAGGAGGAGCTGGCTGGGCAGTACCTTCAGGGTTTCGGAAGTGTCGGAAATCCTCCGGTCGATGCTGACCAAGGCTTTCTTCTCTTCAACTGTTGTGTATTTGTCCCCGGATATACCGAGTTTGTACTCACCGGGAAAAGCCGGCAGGAGCAGCTGGGAACCCGTCAATGAGCTTCCTGACTCAGGGGCCGCTACGTCTACGCCGTTAACGGTGAACGTCTTCACTGGGCGGTTGGAACTGAGCCGGATTTTCTGGAAGTTCTTGGCCCCTACCTTCCATTCGCCGTCAGGTGACTTGGTCATCATCAGGATGTTCTCCTGCTTTCGGCCGTTCTGGGTTACCTCGGCCCTGACGTACTCGCCCTTTGACTCAAGGATCCGGAAGCCGTCAATGTGCTGGCCCGCTTCCTTGTAGACGTTGTCCTGCAGGAGAACCGCCTCATTCTCCGGGACACCCGGATCCGATACGCTCAACGCCTTCTTGGCATCCCCGTCTACAAGGGCCTGGAAGTACGTAGTAGCAGCCGTGCCACCGTCTTTAGCCGGCGTAAACAGGAAGACCAGCCCGACTGTGGCGGCCGCCAGGACTACCGCTGCTCCGGCTGCGATGGCAATGATCACCGTACGGCTCAGTGTGCGTTTCGGCTGAGGTGGGAAGGTGCCCGGCTGCTGGTAAGGGCCGTTTGGATGCTGGTAGGCGCCGTAGGCCGGGGGAGGAGGCGGGCCGGATGGGGCCGACATGGGGCGCGGTTCGTTGTTGGCGTTCGAGGGGTTCTCCATCCGAGAAGTATATCCATCGTGTGGATGAATCGGGGTTGCCGTGCTGAACGCCGACTCGGCGGAAGTGTTAAGAGCCCCCAGTGACCCGAAACACGGCGTCCCGGCGGATATCGCTAGGATGGGTGCTAGCCGTAAGCGGTCTACTCCAGGGTTACCAACCCACAGACGAATTCAGCATAGGAGTCACCATGCCCATTGCAACCCCAGAGATTTACTCCGAGATGATCGACCGCGCAAAGGCTGGCGGATTCGCTTTCCCCGCAGTCAACGTCACGTCGTCGCAGACTCTGAACGCTGCGATACGCGGTTTCGCCGAGGCAGAATCCGACGGCATCATCCAGGTTTCCACCGGTGGCGCAGCCTACTGGTCCGGCGCCTCGGTCAAGGACATGGTTGCCGGTTCCCTCGGTTTCGCCGCGTTTGCCCGCGAAGTTGCCAAGAACTACAACGTCAACATCGCCTTGCACACGGACCACTGCCCGCAGGACAAGTTGGCAGACTTCGTCCTCCCGCTGCTTTCCGCTTCGGAGGAAGCAGTCAAGGCCGGCAAGGACCCGATCTTCAACTCGCACATGTGGGACGGCTCGCACGAGACGCTCTCCGAGAACCTTCGCATCGGCCGCGAACTGCTTGAACGCGCTGCGGCCGCGAAGATCATCCTCGAAGTTGAAATCGGCACTGTTGGTGGCGAGGAAGACGGCGTTGAGAACGAAATCAACGAGAAGCTCTACACCACCACCGAAGACGCCCTCGCCACGATTGAGGCCCTCGGAGCCGGCGAAAACGGCCGTTACCTCACAGCCCTGACTTTCGGCAACGTCCACGGCGTGTACAAGCCGGGCAACGTCAAGCTCCGTCCTGAACTGCTCAAGCAGATCCAGTCCGAGGTTGGCGCCAAGATCGGCAAGGAAAACCCGTTCGACCTCGTGTTCCACGGTGGCTCCGGTTCCACCGAGCAGGAAATCGCTGACGCCGTTTCCTACGGCGTGATCAAGATGAACATCGACACCGACACCCAGTACGCGTTCACCCGCCCGGTTGCCGGCCACATGTTCTCCAACTACGACGGCGTGCTGAAGATCGACGGCGAAATGGGCAACAAGAAGACCTATGACCCCCGTGTCTGGGGCGCTTCCGCCGAGGCCGGCATGGCCGCGCGCATCGTCGAAGCCGCCCAGCAGCTCGGATCGGTTGGCAAGACCTTCTAATGTCCGACGAATTCCGGAAGAACCTGATGGGGCCGGAGCCCACGCTCCTGCCCGCCGAATCCGAGATCTACCAGCATCTGGCACTCGGCCACGAAGCACTGGACCTGGTGGCGAAGAACCCCACGTCGTCTCTTCTGTGGGCCATCCTTGCGGAGGAAGCCTGGGCCGAAGGCCGGACCATCGAGTCCTATGCCTACGCCCGCGTTGGCTACCACCGCGGCCTGGATTCCCTGCGCCGCAACGGCTGGCGCGGCGTCGGACCCATCCCGTGGGAGCACGAGCCCAACCAGGGCTTCCTGCGTGCTCTGTACGCGTTGGGCCGGGCAGCGTCGGCAATTGGCGAAGCTGAGGAGCCGGAGCGGATCGAGAAGTTCCTGAACGACTCGGACCCGAAGGCCAAGGCGGCGCTCGAAGCCCGCTAGGGATTCAAGCACATAACAACGGCGACCCTCACCGAAAGGTGGGGGTCGCCGTCGTAAATGCGTTGTGAGGCTGCTACGCCTTGCGGGGAATTCCCGTGCGTGCCATGGCCTCGGCGTAGGCGCCGTGGATGGCATCCAGGTATTCCTGCTGGCGGGCCGGGGTGCCGGCGAAGGAGCGGCCACCGAGCGAGCGGACCTTGAAGGTCTTGAAGCCGCGGCGGGCGATGCTGGCCGGGGCAGTCTTCATGAGCTGATCGGCAAGGCGGTGTGCCTCGTTGCCGTGCGCCACCAACGCGGACGTGCGCGGAAGGAGCTGCAGAAGGCGCAGGAGCGGCTTGAGGCCCTCGGTGATGTTGGCCGGCGTGAGCTTTCCCGGTTCCTCGTTGGGTTCAATCCACGGGTAGGCGTTCCAGGGCATCATGAGCTCGGGACGGAGGCCCAGCTGCCACTGCATGCCGAGCATGCGGGTGGTGGCTTCCTCGTCACCCGGGTTGATGAACCCTTCGCCAGTGTTGGTGCGCTGATTGGAGAAAAGGCTGACGATGCGGCAATCATCCATGCTGTGGGCGGGGTCGATGTAAAGGACCTCACTGCCCGGCTTCTGGACCTTGATGGAGTCGCACAGCTCGTTGACCTCGGCGATGTGCGGTTCGTAGCGGCGGTTCCAGAGGATTTCTTCGGGTGATTCAGTCGCCAGTTCTTGCATCAGGGGTTAGGTCTCCTAGGTGTCACAGCGCACCGTTCCAAGGTGCCGCGGGCATGCCGCAGCCGAACCTCAAAGGGTGCTGTTGGGGGCTAACTAACCTTACCGGACTATGGGCGTGAACGGGGCCCGCTTCGGCGCGCCCTCTGAATGCGGCGCGGCGTGTTGCCTGGAAGTGTGTGCGGCGTCATCACTATTAACCCTAAAGTGCAGTCCAGCCCGAGGAGGCTTTTCTCACGCAGATAATGACTGTGAAACTACCGTCGGGCCAGTCCTGACGGCAGTCCGGACCTTGGTGGCCATCAACGTCAACGTTCAACCGGACAAGAACTGGCCCGGGACCAAACCGGCGGATGTTACGGCAGCGGCGGGGGAGTACAAGGTCTCGGCCATCAGAGTGGGGCTGGTGGACAGTGCCGGCTTGCTGAGCCTGCAACTGGGCAGTTCCTCGGCTGGTCCTGTGGCGCTCGCCGTTCCTTGACTTATCCACAACGGCACCCCAACGCCGGCCAAACACCAGAGAAACTGTTGTCATCGGCTAAACTTGGCTGGTAAGAGCCCCGAAACTCTTGCGCATGCCGTGCCTTTGGTCCGGCTGCACCAGCTACGTCGGGGCATTCTCATGTACGGCGCCTGACTCTGGTGATCCAACCGGAGCAAGCCCGAAAGAATGGGGGAGGATCCCATGCCCGCTATCGTGATCGTCGGAGCCCAGTGGGGCGACGAAGGTAAAGGCAAAGCAACCGATCTGCTCGGTGGCCGTGTTGACTATGTGGTCAAGCCCAACGGCGGTAACAACGCCGGGCACACCGTGGTTGTTGGCGGTGAGAAGTATGAGCTGAAGCTCCTTCCCGCGGGCATCCTGAGCCCCAACGCAGTCCCTATTATCGGCAATGGCTGTGTGGTGAACCTGGAGGCCCTCTTCCAGGAAATCGACGGCCTTGAAGCCCGCGGTGCGGATACGTCCCGCCTCCGTGTTTCGGCCAACGCCCACCTTGTTGCGCCGTACCACCAGGTGCTGGACAAGGTCACTGAGCGCTTCCTTGGCAGCCGGGCAATCGGTACCACCGGGCGCGGCATCGGTCCGGCGTACATGGACAAGGTGGCCCGCCTCGGCATCCGCGTCCAAGACGTCTTTGACGAATCCATCCTCCGCCAGAAGGTGGAAGGCTCGCTGCGCCAGAAGAACGAGCTCCTGGTCAAGGTGTACAACCGCCGCGACATCGTGGTGGACGAGATCGTGGAGTACTTCCTGTCCTTCGCTGAGCGCCTGCGCCCGTTGGTCATCGACAGCACACTGGTCCTCAACAACGCCCTGGATGAGGGCAAGGTTGTGCTCATGGAAGGCGGCCAGGCAACGTTCCTGGACGTTGACCACGGCACCTACCCGTTCGTCACCTCATCCAACCCCACCGCCGGCGGCGCGTCCGTAGGCTCGGGCATTGGTCCCACCCGCATCTCGCGGTCCATCGGCATCATCAAGGCCTACACCACCCGTGTTGGCGCCGGCCCGTTCCCCACGGAACTGTTCGACGACATGGGTGTTTACCTGCAGAAGACCGGCGGCGAGTTCGGCGTGAACACCGGCCGTCCCCGCCGCTGCGGTTGGTACGACGCCGTCCTGGCCCGCCACGCTTCCCGCGTCAACGGTTTCACGGACTACTTCGTCACCAAGCTGGACGTCCTCACGGGCATCGAGCAGATCCCGGTCTGTGTTGCCTACGAGGTTGACGGCGTGCGTCACGACGAGATGCCCATGACGCAGACCGAGTTCCACCACGCAGTCCCCATCTTCGAGTACTTCGACGGCTGGACCGAGGACATCACCACGGCCCGCACCCTGGAGGATCTCCCGGAGAACGCCCGCAACTACGTGCTGGCACTGGAGAAGCTGTCCGGTACGCGCTTCTCGGCCATCGGCGTCGGTCCGGACCGCGACCAGACGATCGTTGTCCACGACCTGATCAACGACTGACTTAGCGCTCGACGTCGGCGGACCGCCCCCGGCTTATCTGCCGGGGGCGGTCGCAACGCCGGAGTGCACCCGCCGTGGCTGTTTCAGTACGCCTCGATGTGGGCGCGGACCAGGCTTCCGTCATCGCTCAGCCAGCCTTTGCCGGCGGCGTACACCAGCATGTTGGCGAAGCGGTAGTTCCAGCCCATGCCGATCCGTCCGGCGCATTCGCCGCGTATCCAGTCCACTGATACCAGGACGTCTTCCTTGTCCATCCGTCCAGCGGCGGTGGTTTTGAGCAATCCGGGCAGGTTCTCCCTGGCTTCCTCGGAGAGCAGGACCTTGAAGCTGGTGCAGTCATCAGGTTCGTCCAGAGCTACGGATCCGGGGCTGACGCGAACGTGCACGGCAGTTCCTTTCGTTCGACAGTATGTGGCTGGTTCCACTATGCCGAGGCGCAGGAAGCGTCAGGAAGACGAGCTTTTGGATAGCCGGTATCGCTGGCAGTTATGCCGCGTCCGATGGGTCCCGTGTGGTGTCCATCAGGTATGAAGCCACCATGCCCGCGAGCTTCTCCGAAATCTCGGGCCACTCGAACTTACCGCTGCCTTCCATGGTGCTGCCCAGGCCGAGCCTTCGGGCGATCACGCTGTAGGAGACGTTGAAACACCAATCGATTTCGTCCTGGCCCAGGTAGCCGTCCGGCCAGGAGCGCAGGACTTTCGCGAAATTGCTTGCAAGGACGGCGTGGGAGGCGGCGCCCCGTTGGGAAATAGTTTCATCGTTGGTGGCCCTGAGCATGAAGGGCCGGAGGATATCGGCGTATTGCCGCAAGACCTCGATGGTCTTGTCCATGGCCTCACGGGCTATCGACTGGAGGCCGTCCTCAGGCCGGGTTGGCAGCGATTCAAACAGGTAGTTGGACACGGCGTCGATGTCATCCATCTTGCGGCCGTGCGCCACGCTGACCAGGTCATCTTTGCCTTCAAACCGCGCGTAGATGGAACCGATGGATACGCCTGAACGGGCACTGACATCGGCCAAGGTGAATTCGTCGTTCCCGCGCTCTTCCAGCAGGGCCAGGGCCGCCTCGATCGTCTTTTCAAACGACTGGCGGCTCCTGGCCTGCTTTGGTTCGCGGGACTTGGTCTCCGGAAGAGTCACACTGTGATCCTACAGAGGATTCCGTCAGCCGAAGCGTTCTGGGATACCCGGATTTCCCATTCCCCGGACGGGACAACCCAATCTGCAGAGGCGGTATCCCACCGCCGGAAGCCCAGCGGCTCCAGCGGGATCTCCACCTCGCGGCCTTCGCCGGCGTCAAGGTCAACGCCCGCAAAACCGGCCATCCGGAAGTCCGTCTCATGCGGTGCCCGGAGGTACGCCTGCACCACGTCGCGGCCTTCGGAGGCACCAGTATTGGTGACCGTTGCCCTCACCGAGACACCCTGGACACCATCCCGGGATCCAGCCGAAACTGAAGAGCCTGCCGAAGCTACGGCGTCAACCAGCTCAAAGGAGGTGTACCCCAGGCCGTATCCGAAGGGGTACCGCGGTTGTAGTCCCGTGCTGTGGAAGTGCCGGTATCCCATGGGTTCGCTGGCTGAGTAGTTCAGCGTGAGATCAGCATCCAACCCTGTTCCCCAGCCAGGGGTATCTTCATCACGGCGGGGGAAGGACACCGGCAGCCGGCCGGCGGGGGCGGTACTGCCGGTGAGGACTCCAGCCAGTGCCGGACCGAACTCCTGCCCGGGGAACCATGCCATCAGCACAGCTTTGACCTTATCCGCCCACGGCAGGAGCACTGCGCGGGAAGCATTGACCACCACAATGGTGTTGGCCGCCACCCCGGCAACAGCCTCAACCAGCCGGTCGCTCGCCGGGTCAAGTGCCGCCGTCGTGCGGTCCGCACTTTCACGGGATGACCCTTGCTGGTCACCGATGACCACCACCACCGCGTCAGCTTGCGCCGCGAGCTCAACCGCGGCGGACAGCGGATCGGTCACTTGTTCAGGTGTGGCAACCGCGGTGATCGCTTGCACGCGTCCCGGCTGGAACGCCATGTCGATCACCAGTTCCACCGTCCCTGCCGGCAGGTCCACGGGAATCTCCTGCGTGTCTGCGCGGGCCACCACGCCCATGACGTCATCCGGCGCGGGCGGAGGAACCACCAGCACCTCCTGGCCATCAATGCGGAGTGAACTGACTCCGGTTCCGCCGGCACCCACCATCCATCGTGCGGGATCGGCCAGGTGCACATGAGCCGTGATGCGTGCACGGCCGGGAACGCCCGCGCCCAGGCCCGGTACAGGTCCGAACCATACGAACGCGGAGGATTTACGGACCTCGCTGTACAGGACGTCCCCGGAGTCACCGGCCGGCAGGACTTCCAAAAGAACGCCAGGCGTTCCGTCCGGTGCCGTACTGCCGAGTTCCGTCAGGGACAACGCCGACTCCGGCGCGGCGCCGGGCTGGTAAAGAACCTCGACGCCGGGACCTGCTGCCTCACGGATGGCGTCCAGGGGTGTGGCTACCCGGCCTTCGGGACGGACGGTGGCGAAGGTTCCGCCTTGGAAACAGGGTTTGGCAGCATTGTGTCCCACCACTGCCAACGTTTTCACCTTGGACATGTCCAGGGGCAGGACAGCGTCCTTGTTTTCGAGCAGCACGAAAGACTGGGCTGCGGCCTCGCGGAGTACCTTCAGCTGCTCATCCCGGCTGCGCAGGCGGGATGGTGCCGGCAGTGCAGCGCCGGTGCGGCGGCCGGTCCGGTCAGCGAGCCTTATGACCCGTTCCACGGCGTCGCCCAAACGCTCCGGTGCCACCGCGCCGGAAGCCACGGCCTCGGCGAAACGGGCGCCAAGGTAGTTAGCTGGCCCGGGCATCTCCAGATCCAGGCCTGCATTGGCGGCCGCCACGGTGTCATCCACGCCGTACCAGTCGGACACCACTACGCCGTCGTACTGCCATTCGTCCTTCAGGACGCTGATGAGGTCCGCGTTCTGGGAGCAATGGGTGCCGTTGACCCGGTTGTAGGCCATCATCAACATCCACGGGTTGGCAGCGCGCACCGTTAGCTCAAACGGCAACAGGTATGTCTCCCGCAAGGTGGACTGTTCCACGCTGGAGTTCATCCGGCGTCGTTCTGTTTCCGTGTCGTTAGCCACCACGTGCTTGGTGCAGGAACCAACGCCTTGTGATTGGAGTCCTTCCACCCATGCTGCGCCCAACGTGCCGGTCAGGTAGGGGTCTTCCGAGAACATCTCGAAACCCCGGCCCGTGAGGGGTGAACGGGGCATGTTCAGGTTGGGGCCAAGAATGGCGGAGACGCCACGTTCAACGCCTTGCTGACCAATCACCTGGCCTATTTCGCGGACGAGTTCCGGATTCCACGTGGCACCCAGGGCCGTTCCTGAAGGCATGATCAGGGAGGTGTCGCGCTCATCCATGGCCTTGCTGACGATTCCCAAGGGACCGTCCAGCAGGACCATTTCTTCAACCCCGGCGGCCGCGCTTGCTGTAGTGCTCCAGCCGTTCAGGCCGCCGGTGAGCTCTGCTCCAACGATCTCCGTCCCGTGGGGAACGGCGTCAGTGTGTTCGCTGGTAGTTGTCACAGGGCTGCAACCTTGTCTGCCTCCACGGCAGCTTCGTTGGAACGCAGCAGGGGCTGAACGCGCTCTGCGAAGAGTCGCATGGTCTGGGCCGTGAAGCGGCGGCGTTCTTCCGTCAGGGGGCCACCCATTGCAGCCATGAGAACGTTTCCGATACCCAGGTCTGCGTATTTCTGAAGTTCGGCGGCCACGGTTTCCGGGCTGCCGTAAAGGCACCAGGTTCCCTTGTAGCCTTCGGTCCGGGCATCGGGTGTGGGGCGCAAGTCAACGCCGCTGATGGTTTCCGCTGCTTTGTTGGCAGCATATTCGCGCTCAACAGTCTCTTGGTACTGCTCGAGGATGATGTCCATCTCGGCTGCGGCCTGCTCATCGGTTTCGGCGATGTGCACGTGCTGGTAGGAGTGCGTGGTCCATTCCAGGGCGGCACGGACGGCCTCTTCCGAATGGCCCGCGGCTTCGAGGGCGCTGCGGTATATGCCGAAGTTCTTCTTCACTTCTTCATACGCATTTCCGCTGTCGATGATGGGCGGGGTGAAGGCAAGGATGAAGGCAGGCTGGGCCTTTTTGGCTGCGCGCTCAACGCTGGAAGGCCTCGCTGCCACGGACATGACGCGGGGTTCCGGCTTGGTGTAAGGCGAAGGCACGATCCGGGACACCACTGCGCCGCGGTAATGGCCGTTGTCGAACGTTACGGGCTCGTCGCCGGGCTGCTTGGCCCAGAGGCGTTCAGCGATCTCCAGGTTCTCATTGGCCAACCGTGAGCTGTCCTGGTAGTTCACACCAAAACCGATCATTTCCTCAGGCGTGGTTCCGCTGCCAACGCCCACCAGGAGCTTGCCGTCCGTCAGTTGGTCCAGCAAAGCGAGCCGCTCGGCGAAACGGACCGGGTGGTGCAAGGCCAGGGTCTGGACGGAAAAGCCGAAGTGCATGCGTTCGAGTTTGCCTGCCAGGTACGCGGCGAAAACGAAGGGATCGCTTGCGGGGGGAGCGTAACCGGTGAAGTGGTGGTCGGGAAGGAAGACGGCATCAAAGCCCTTCTGCTCGGCATCGGTGGCGTGCTCCACCATTGCCTGCATCACGGCACGGTCTTCTTCCGGACCGCGGGAACGGGAGGTGAGGAACAGGGAGAAATGCATGGGAACTCCTGAAGTGTTTGAGTGTGTCAGGCGGAAACACGTTGGGCCGTCAGCGGCCCAGTGCGTTCTGCCTCGGATGGTTCTGAGATATGAATGGGCCCTGGGGCGGCCGGCTCCATAGGGCCGTCCAGCTCTGCGGCCGCCCGGGCAACAAGCCGGCGGAACCACTGGTGCCCCGGGTCCGGGGACTTGGAGGGATGCCACCAGGCGCACTCCACCAAAGTGGGGAGGCTGATGGGAAGCTGCATGATCTTGACGCCGGCCACCGAAGCGAGCATCCGGGCGAGCCGTTCCTGAACCAAGGCAAGCCGTGACGTCCCTGCTACTGCAAAAGGCAGCATGAGGAAGCTGTCAACAATGATGTCCGTCTTTTCCCCCAGCTGAAGGTCATAGACCCGGCGATCAGCCAGCGTTGAGTCAACTTCGGTGCCGAATAACCTGGCCCAGCGTGCGTCACGCATTTCTTCAACCGTCAGAGTCTCTTCCGCCGAGGTGTCTCCCGTGACGCACACCCAGTTGTCCATGAACAACTCCGTGTGCGGGAAACCGGAAAAGTGCCCTTTGGGTATGAGCATGAGATCCGCCGTCTGAAGGGTCTCCTTGATGCGTTCCACGGCTTGGGGTGTGACGGCATCGAAATGCACTTGCACCCCCGGCGCCTCCTTTTGGAGCATGTTCATCAACGTCCCGGACAAAGCCGTCAGGCAATAGTCGGACGTCACGATCCGGAAGCTGCGGGTTGAGAGTGCCGGGTCAAAGACGGCCTGCGCATCAAAGGTGCGTTCAACCATCCGGAGGATCTGCGAAACGTCCTCCTTGAGGACCTGTGCCAGGGGAGTGAGCTCATATGCCGAGCCGATCCGCGTTAGCAGCTGATCATCAAATTGCCGGCGCAGCCTCTGCAGGGACGAGCTCATGGCCGGTTGGCTGATGCCGATCCTGGCCCCCGCCCGGGTGACGTTTCGCTCCATCAGCAAAGCGTCGAGGGCAACCAAAAGGTTGAGATCGGCAGTCAGTAGGTTGACCATAGGATTCTCCTAATCCGAATTAGAATACTGATACTAATTATGAGGCGCGTCACATCCAAGGTCAATAGCTGCCTCCGGTCTAGGAAACCTGGGCCGGGTGAACACCTCCGATCGCATCGGTGATCGACTGTGCCGCCGTGATCAAGTGATCGCGGCATTCTTCCAGGCGTGATAGTGGTTCACTGCCCGTGAATCCGTTGACAGTAAGCGTCACTGCCACTTGCCCATCCGTATCGAAGACGGGGGCGTGCAGGGACGTGACCCCCGCAGGATCATCCAAAGCAGCAGGCCCGGAAGATGCTGCCCTTTCGATCAGAAGGGGAAGCACGCCGCTGAGATCGGGTGCCGCGGTGTCGCTGGGCACGTGGACAATTCGTTCAAACTCAGCTGCGGCGCCTACATCCACGGAGACGGCATAGCCCAGGGAACGGACTTGCTCCAGCTCGGCATGCGCAAGGGTGGCATCAACCTCACCCACCACGTCACGGGCGTTGTCGATCCAACGCTTTTCCGCAGCGTCCCCCGCCCAGGCCACATGCAGCGGAGCCAGCGGAGCGGCCAGGCCAAAGGAGACTCCCACCCGTGAAGGTGAACCACCGGGTGAGCTGTCAACCCCGGCGGCCGTCAGGACAACGACGGAATCGTCAACAACTCCGCTCACCAGGACATCAAGCTTCAAAGCATCCGCCAAGGCTTCGATGACCGGACGCGCAGCATCCGCGGCCTTGACGTGCCGGGTCAGCGCAGTGGCCGGAGAAACGATGGAGGGGATGGTGAACGAGCCGTACCCACCCCGGAGGAAAAGGAGGGGCAGTTCTTTGGAAGATCCAACCCCCAATGCCTTGACGCGGCCGATCACGATGTCGTGGTCTCCGGAACGGATGACGTCCTCAATGTCGCAATCGATCCAAGCCGCCGCTCCTTCAAGCCGTGGGCTGCCGGAAGGAGTATCGCCCCACTGGTTGGCCGTGAAACGATCCTCCGCTTTGCGGGAGAACGCACGGCAAACGTCCTGCTGTCCGGCGGTCAGGACGTTGGCGCAGAAAGAGCCCGTCTCGCGGATCTTGGGCCAACTCGTGGAACGGACGTCAGGCATGAACGCCACCAACGGGGGATCCAGAGAGACGGAGCTGAACGTGCCCACCACCATTCCCGCTGGCTGCTCGTCCTCGGGTGCGGCGGTGATCAAGGTGACGCCGGTGGGATACTGGCCCAGGACGTAGCGGAACCACGCCGCGTTTTCGGGGCTGGTGTCCTGGTTTTCTGCGGTGGAAGCGCGGATGCTCTGTGCCATCTCTTTGCTCTCCTCTTCGTTGAGATTTCCTCCAGTAAACGCGGGGGACGGGCGGGTGCGGAAATAGTTCCGGGGTATGCGGAGTATCGCGAATTCCAATGCTGCAGGCCCAGGCATTGCGGTCAGCGGCGGTGATAGATTCGTTGCGGTACCGGGGCCCTTTGGGCCCGTCGGTTGGGGGTCAACGTTCTCCCGGGCGCGCATTTGGCCGGTATCGAGCCACCTTTGCTGGCTCTCCCAGAACGAGGTTGCGGTGCGCCGTTCACACTTGTCCCCACCCATCAGCCCGGAGGATGTGGGGGTTTCTCCTGCCCCTGATGCAGTTGCCCCTGATGCCGCAGCCCCGGAGCCATCCAAGGTCCGGATCGGACCGCTCTACGCCGCATTGCTGATCATCGTGTTGCTGGGAGCCCTGGACCACACCATAGTGGCCACGGCCCTGCCCACCGTGGTGGGCGAGTTGGACGGAGCGCGCCACATGGCGTGGATCATCACTGCCTACACCCTGGCCATGACCGTTGGCATGCCCGTCTACGGCCGCTTGGGGGACAGGTACGGCCGGCCGATGCTCCTGATGGTGGCCCTCACCATTTTCCTGGGGGCTTCCGTCCTGTGCGGTTTCGCGCAGGACATGGTCCAGCTCTCCCTGTTCCGCGGCATCCAGGGTTTGGGGGGAGCCGGGCTCGGAGTGCTTCCGCCGGCCATCATCGCCGACCTTGTCCCGCCACGGCAGAGAGCCAAATTCCTCGGCCCCCTGGGCTCGGTTTTTGGTATTGCCACAGTGATCAGCCCTTTGGTTGGCGGCGCCATTACTGACACTGTTGGGTGGCGCTGGGTGTTCTGGATCAACCTCCCCGTAGGCTTGTTGGCCCTGGCCATGGCGTTCTCGCTTCGGCGCCTGAAGACCGTCCGGGGCTCGGGCGGTGTGGATTGGCCCGGCACCCTCCTGATGGTGGTCTTCACCTGTTCATTGGTAGCGGTGATTTCACTGGGTACGGAGCCGGATATCGCTGCGGGGATTCTCTGGGCGATCGGTGCCGTGGCGGCCGTTTCCGGTGTGCTCTTTGTGGTGGTGGAGATCAGATCCAAGCACCCGCTGATCCCTATGAAAATGTTCAAGAGCTGGCCCGTCGTCAACGCGGCAGGCCTGGGCCTGGTTATTGGGGCCGGCTTGTTCAGCGTGGTGGCCTACCTCCCCAGCTACGTGCAGATGGTGTACTCCACCTCGGCTTCCGTGGCCGGAATGATTCTCCTGCCCATGGTCCTGGGAATGATGGTGTCAACCAATCTCACCGGATGGCTTGTCAGCCGCACAGGGAGGTACAAGATCTTTCCGCTGGCCGGTTCGGCACTGGCCGTTGCAGCTGCCATTGGCCTCAGGCTCCTGCAGCCCGGCACCCCGCTGCCGGTGGTGGGGCTCCTGTTGGCACTGTTGGGATTGGCCGTGGGCAGCTTCATGCAGATCACCGTTGTGGCGGCACAAAATGCCATGCCGCACTCCGTGGTGGGCAGCGTCACCGCCTCACTCGGCTACCTTCGTGAACTCGGCGTCACCGTGGGCACGGCGGTGTTCGGCGGTCTCTTCGCAACCATGCTGGCGCGGGGCGCGGCAGAGAACACGCTGGGCTTACCGCCGTCCACCGTCACTGATCCACAGTCCGTCCAGCAGTTGCCGGCTGCGCTGCAGTCCGGGGTGGCGGTCATCTACACCGATGCGTTCCTGCCGATTTTCGGATTGCTGGCCTGTATCTTCGCCGTCGGTGTGTTGCTGTCCGTCTTCATGCCGGAGCAACGTTTGGCAGATCATAAGGACCCGAAATAGCAGCGCCCGTTACTCCGCCACTTTGAGCGGCGGGGTAACGGGCGTTCCTTTGGCCTTGCCGGGTCAGTCGTCCAAGACCAGCAATCGCACCGGCCCGTGAAGGCCAGCAGGCATGGTGGGTGCATCCGGCTCGAAAATGGATGCCGCAGGGCGGGTGTAAGCCCCTTCGGCGGCGTCGCCGGCCAGCCTGTTCCACCACGTGTTGGTCACTGCTATTTCAACCACATTGCGGCCGGCCCGGATCGCGTCCGTCACGTCAAGGCGGAACGGATAGGTCCACAGGGTGCCCACGGCACTGCCGTTGACCCTGACCTCAGCCAGTTCACTCACCCCGCCCAAGTCCAGGACCAGGCGAGTGTCCGGGGAGCGCCCTAACCCGTCCGCTGAAAACTCGTGGCGGTACGTTCCTGTCCCGGAGAAACCGGTCACGTCGGCTCCATGGGCGTCGGCCTCGGGTCCGGCCCAGGGAGCCACGCCCGGCAATACAAGGGCAGCCGGAGCCTGGCCATCGCTGTCGAAGGTCAGTTCCCAAGGGCCCTCCAGCGCATGGGCAGCGGCAATGTCACTGCGCCGTGCAGGGGTGCCTTCCGAACCGCCGCCGGTCCTGTGCAGCAGAATGAACGCCGAGCCGAACGCTTCCAAGTGAAGGTCCACCGCGCTCCTTCCGGCCTCCGACCTCAAAACGAGGGGCGTTCGGGAGGCACTCACAGGGTCCCACCATTCCGCTGCAGTTGCCCCATCCCTGAAGGAAGCGCTGACGTGTTCGGGCTGCTCGCGCTGGTTGCTGATGAAATACAGTTCTGCATCCGGCAACTGCCGGTGGATGACGGGCAGGTTCGCCGAAGCCGCGGCCACCAGAACCCAGTCGGGCTCCACCCCTGCCCGGGCCAAGGCAGTGGACACACCATCCACTGCAGCGACCCCAGCGAGGTCAATCAATCCAGGATGCCCACCCCAAAGACGCTCGACGGCGGCACTCCACTCGGCGGGATCGTCGCTTTGACTGGGAGAGCGTTCGGGACGCCATCCGGCCACGAGGGCTCCGTCGTCGAGCAGTTCTGTAAGTCGCCGAACAGCCCGAAGTGTCATCCGGTGGCTGGACCCTCCGAGATACAGCAGGCGGTAGGTGGTGCCGCCCGTGGTGAGCAGGCCGCCGTCGGGGTTCACTGTGAGGTGGTTCAGCAACCCGTCCAGATTGATGAAATCGAAGCCGTACCCGTCCGGGACTTCCGGGGCGGCATCGCCAAAGACGCCGGTGACGGGTGCTTCCTCACCGTAGAGATAGGCGATGTCCGCCGCGTAGGTACCCTGCTGCAACAGGTAGCTGCACCGGCCAAGGTAATCGAGCCAGGGCTTCGCCGCGTGCGCCCAGGTTTCGTTCCGCGTGAAGGACTGCCCCAGATATGGGGACAACGTGATTCCGGGCTTGGGCACGGCTTCGGGCTGATGGGGTGAGGTATGGATGTTCAGGAGGTTGACCCCCAACGCAAACTCCATGTCCACAATGGGCTTGAGAGTTCGCGGCGTGAACCTGAAGGGCTTGCCGAACGCGCTCATGGACTCAGCCCCCGTGGCAGCCTTTCCATACACGTGGGAAACGGACGCGGCGCCCCGGAGATCGGCAACGTAGGTGGCCTGCGGCCCGTCGTCCGGCTCGTAGCACCACATGGCACCCATGGGGACATCGGCATGGGAACGCATTTCGACGTCGTCGCCAAGCTGCGGACGGTGGTCCTCCAAGGCTTCGGCGTAGTATTTCAGGCCGCGCTCGCGGGCAATTCCGGCGATGGTTCCGTAGTGGTTGTCCGCTAGGAGATCGGAAATGGTCTTCCGGAGGTCCCACAGGAAAGCGTCGCTTTGTTCCGGGCTGCCCACAATGATGCCGCTCACGGCAGGAAGCCACGGGAGCAGATCGTAGCCGCGGTGCTTCATGAACTCGGCCCGCATGGCCCGCGTCCAGTTCTGTGGGCCTGATTCGATGCTGTCACTGAGCAGCGCCGAGACCCCTGCCAAGTTGCTGCCCAGGGCTTCTTCGAAGAAGCCCAGGTAATCGCTGAAATAGCCGGCCACCAGATCCGCGTCCAGCTTGTCCACTTCCAAACCGGTGGCGTCAACGGGTGCGGGGGCGTTGAGGTGGCCGGTCAGCGAATAACCGAATCGCAGAAGGGTCCATTCCCCGCTGTCCGGCCGCCAGTCCAGAACGCCGTCGGGCCCAAGGAACTCGGAGACATCAATGATGTCCTGCGGCTGGACGGCGTCGGACCTCTCGCAAATGCCGCCGTCGAGCGCGTAAAAGTCCGGTACCGGAGCGTAACCGGCCTTTTCCTCCGACCTGGCCACGCGCGCTCCGGCAAACAGCTGGAATGCCGAGATCCTGAATGTCTCAGTGTCTCCGGGAAGGGCGAACGGCAGCGGCCTGATTCCTGACGTCAGAGGGAATTCGCGGCCTTTCCCGGTCCCCAGAACCAGCCGGAAGAAGCGTGTCGTGATGGTGGGGAAACTCGCGGACCGGACAGGCGACCCGGAGGCTGGAAGATCGGACACCTTGCTGAACGTGATGCCGTCAGGGCTAGCTTCCAGGTAAGCCTTTGGTGCCGGAGCAGCAGCGAAACCCCGCGAGGCCGGCAAGCCCACCCGGACGGAGGAAACGGGCGTTGGCTGCTCGAATTCAGCCATCACCCAGGCGGCGCCCGAGCTGGCGTCAATGGTCGCAGTTGGCCAGAATCTTCCGTCGGCCAGTGAATCCGGAGTCCGGCCACCGGCGGCGCTACCACTGGCGCGGACGCGCGTGGGCTTCAGTGGGAAGTGGCCGTCCCTGCGTGGAAAAGCCAGCACCGCGACGTCGTCGTAGAAGTCCGGAACGCCCACGGGATCATTGCGGATGGCTCCGAAAGGCACGTCCTGGAAGGGGCCGGACGTCGACGGCGGTTCAGCCAACCTTGGGAGGTCCGGCTGACCGGCGGTCACCCCGGTGGTGCTCCAGACGAGCTTTTTCATGCCGGCGTGCGGAGCCACCCAAGGCCCACCCGTGGCACTCCAACCCGCGGAGGTAGCCACCGCCAACTCCAGCCCCAGACTGGTGGAAGTGGAAGCCGCGCAGGAGATGGCTGCCTGCCATTCCGGGGAACGGAAAGTCACGCGCTCCCGGGTGTACTGGGGGATCCCCATGGAACCTGTGAAGGCCTGGACCCCGCCGGCGCCGGATGCTGCAAGCCACTCCAGGTCCTTGACGATCCCCGCCGGGTCGATGTTCCCGTCCATCCAATGCCACCACACCCTGGCGCGTGCGGATCGGGGCGGATCAACAAATCCGGCAAAGAGGGAATCGGTGGCAGGTTGGGCGGGCGTGGCGTCGTCGCTCACGGAAACATCCTTAGGTGGGTTGAGGAGCCGGCTTGGGCCGGAGCGTGCTGTTTCAGCCTAGAGGCGGCTGATTACCTGTGGGAGGAAACAGGCATGCAGAGAGAAGATGGTGAGCATAGACGATAACTATTTCCATGGCCGCTCTGACCTGACCTACCTTGAATGACAGGAGCCAGCTTGTGATCCAGGAAACACAAACTGACGCAAGGCTCGAATCCACTGATCATTTTTGATGGTCAGGACAACGACGTCATGAAAGGCCCCATCGTGAAGAAAACACCAAGTCCCGCTGGCCGGAGGTTCCTCTCCGTTGCAGCGCTGGCATCCGTCACCGCATTGGCGCTGAGCGCCTGCGGTGGGGGCGATGCGAACAGCAACGCACCCATCGCAGAAGAGACCGGCCCGGTTGAGATCACCCTCGCGACCCCCGCCTTCACCGGTGGCGGCGCAGGAAATCCTTACCTGACATTGATTGACGCCTTCAAAGCGAAGAACCCGAACATCACGGTCAAACTGGTTGAGTCGCCCAACGACCAGCATGGGCAGACCATGCGGACCCAACTCCAGGCAGGCAATGCTCCTGACATCTTCTACGTCACGGCAGGACGTGGCAACAACCAGTCGTTCGCGTCGCTGGCCGAGGCCGGCTACCTGCAGGACCTGACGGACCAGAAGTGGGCCGCGGATGCGATTCCCGCTTCGGCCAAGAACCTGTACTACGACGACGACAAGGTCTTCGCCATTCCGGCCGACCTCGCACCTATCACCATGCTGCAGAACACGGGCGTTTTGAAGCAGCTCGGCCTCCAGGAACCCACCACCCTGGATGAGCTGGTCACCCAGTGCAAAACCGTACGGGCAGCCGGCAAGTCGTACTTTGCAGTAGCAGGAACTTCGGGAGCCAATACTGGCCTGCAGGCGATGCAGCTTGCTGCCTCACTTGTTTACGCCAAGGATCCGCAGTGGGACGCCAAGCGCGCCAAGAAGGAAACCACCTTCGCCGACTCCGATTGGAAGAAGGTGCTGGAGCAGATTGTGAAGTTCAAGGACGCCGGTTGCTACCAGGACGGCGCAGCGGGTGCTGGCTTTGACCAGCTCTTCCCGTCGGTAGCACAGGGCAAGGTAGCCGCAGCATTCGCTCCGGCAGGTGCTGTTGCTGCACTCCGGGCCCAGGTCAAGGACGGTTCTTTCGATGTAGCCGTTCTTCCGGGTGAGAAGGCCGAGGACAGCCGGTTGATCGCAAGCCCTGGCAACGCCCTGGCCGTCAATGCCGCCGGCAAGCACAAGGGTTCCACCCTCAAATTCCTTGAATTCCTGGCCCAGCCTGCCAACCAGGACGCATTGGCCAAGGCCAACGGAAACGTTTCCGTTACCTCGGCGATTTCCAGTACGGTACCTGAACAGTTCCCAACGTTGGAACCGTACTTCTCGGAGCCGGAGAAGAAGATCGTCTCCCAGCCCAACTACCTCTGGCCCAACAGCGGCGTTTACGACTCGCTCGGTACCGGTATCCAGGGACTCTTGACCGGGCAGGCAACCCCTGACCAGGTTCTGAAGACCATGGACGAGCAGTACGACCGCGGCGCCTAGCCCACGGCGTCGAACCCTGATTGGAAGAACCTCCCATGACCGCACAACTTGAGCAGAAAGCGGAGGGCGCCCGGGTCACCGGGCGCCAGCCCCGCCCCAGCAAACAGAACAGCCGCAAAGGTGACCGCAACACCGAGCGTCGCTTCGCAACGTGGTGGTGGTTCACCCCCGCACTCCTGGCACTGGTGCTCATCCACTACGCCCCCAGCGCCATTGGAGGCTTCTTTGCCTTCACCAACTGGAAAGGCTTGGGAAAGTGGAAGTTTGTGGGCTGGGAGAACTTCGCGGCAATAGCCGATGGAGGACCCACCACTGCGGCGTTGATCAACACTTTCATCATCGGTATCTCGTTTGTGGTTCTCACAAATGTCCTGGGCTTGCTGCTTGCACTGGGCCTTAACCGGACGGTGAAGTCGCGCAATGTCATCCGCACGTTGATTTTCGCCCCAGTGGTGCTCAGTTCACTGGCAACTTCCTATATTTGGAAGTTCATCTTTGAACAAGACGGCCCCATGAACGAAGTCCTCCGTTCGGTCGGATTGGAGTCCCTGCAACGGACATGGCTGGGTGACCCGACCACGGTGCTGCCGGCGATCATCATCGTCATGGTGTGGCAGAACGTTGGTCTGGTCATGGTCATGTACCTGGCCGGCCTGGCAACGGTTTCCCCTGAACTCGAAGAGGCAGCCTCCCTTGATGGAGCCAGCCTGTGGCAGAGGTTCAACTACGTGGTCCTGCCGGCCATCATGCCGTCCGTGGTGATTGCCATGACTCTCATGCTGATCAATGGACTGCGTGTCTTTGACCAGATCCAGGCCCTCACCGGTGGCGGGCCTTACGGTGCCTCGGAAACCCTCGCCGTCACCATCTATAAAGAGACGTTCGTGATGGGCCGGTTCGGCTTCGGTGCCGCACTCGCATTGGTCATGTCCGTGATCATTATCATCCTCACGGTGGCCCAGCGCCTCCTCCTCCGTACGAGTTCCAAAGGCTGACCGATCATGTTCCGTTATACGAAGAAGACCTTGCTCCGCGAGGCACTGCTGATCCTGGTTGCCCTGATCTTCCTGCTGCCGTTCTATTTCCTCATCAATCTGGCATTGAAAAACGGCAACGACGCCCTGACGACGTCGGCCATGCAGCTGGTCACCAACCCCACCCTTGACGCGTTTGGACAAGCCATTCGTGGCGGTCGCCAGGCAACGTTGATGGATGGAATGCTCAACAGCATCATCATCACCGCCGGCAGCGTTCTGGTGCTGGTGGCCGTGGGATCAATCTCGGCTTACACGTTGAGCCGCAGGACGGGCAAGCTGAGCAAAGCTGCCATGGGACTGATCCTGGTCACCATGGTTTTGCCGGCCCAAGCTGCCATCATCCCCATCTACGTGGGCATGCGGAACGTTGGCCTGGTGGGCACCCACGCAGGGACCATCATCATGTACGCCGGTGCCCTGCTGCCCATCTCCATCTTTTTGTACATGGGATTCACCAACGGCATCGCCAGGGATTATGAGGAAGCTGCCCAGATCGATGGCGCCTCCCGCTTCACGGTTTTCCGGAAGATCATCTTTCCCCTGCTGTCGCCAGCCACAGGTACGGTGGCGATCTTCACAGGACTCATCGTGTGGAACGACTTTTTCACGGGCCTGATCTTCCTTAACGGTTCAGATGCCGTCACGCTGCCGGTGGTGATCTACAACTTCGTCGGCGAGAGCGTCTCCCAGTGGAACGTGATCTTCGCAGCGATCATCATCTCCATGATCCCCATTCTGGCGTTCTTCCTGGTGGCCCAGAAGAAATTCATCCAAGGCTTTACTGGAGGGGTTAAATCTTGAGCCCGCTCGAAGTTGTCACAGAAGGTCAACGCCGCGCTGATTTGGGAGACGGGACCTACATCAACCCGGTGTTCGCCGGTGACCACCCGGATCCCACCCTCCTTCGGGACGGTGATGACTACTACCTCACTTTCTCCTCGTTTGAGTCCACGCCGGGGTTGATCATCTGGCACTCCACGGATCTCCTCAACTGGCGGCCCCTGGGCCCCGCGTTGCCCACCCCCATTGGCAACGTCTTTGCAGCTGACATGTGCAAGGTTGATGGCCGGTACTTCATTTACGTTCCCGTCATTTCCACGTCCGTGTCGCCGGATCCGGCCGCTCCAGCCCAGATCTACGTCATCCACGCTGAGTCCATGGCCGGCCCGTGGAGCGAACCCGTCAACCTGGGGATCAACGGACACATCGACCCAGGGCACGTGGTGGGGGAGGACGGCCACCGCTATCTGTTCCTGAGTGGCGTGAGCCGCGTGCGCCTGAGTGCGGACGGCTTGTCCACGGACGGCCCCCTAGAGCATGTCTACGATGGCTGGCGTTACCCGGATGATTGGGTGACTGAGGCTTACGCACTGGAAGGACCCAAACTCACCAGACGCGGCGAATGGTTTTACCTGACGACGGCGGTGGGCGGCACCTCCGGTCCGCCCACAGGGCACATGGTCACCGTGGCCCGCTCCCGTTCGATTCACGGACCGTGGGAAGACTGCCCTGCCAACCCCATCATCCGTACCTGGGATGCCTCTGAACCGTGGTGGAGCAAAGGGCACGCCACGATTTTCGAGGGCCCGCGCGGTCAATGGTGGAGTATTTACCATGCCTATGAAAACGGCTTCAGCACCTTGGGGCGCCAGACTCTGGTGGAGCCCATCGAATGGGACAGCGAAGGGTGGCCCCGGGCGGCGGGCGGGGATCTGTCCCGGCCGTTGCAGGCACCTGTTCCAAGCACGTCATCCGCAGGCGGTACCAGCCATGGGATTCAGCTTTCGGACGATTTCGCAGAGGACCGGTTCGGTATCCAATGGTCGTTCCATGCCCCTGGCAAGAACGAGTATTCGCGGGTTTCATTGGACGACGGCCTGGTTCTCGCCGCCAGCGGCAGCGACCCATCCAACAGTTCTCCGCTGACCTGCATTGTGGGGGACAGGCGCTACGAGGTCACCGTTGAAGCGGAGTTTTCCGGTGGCGCCGAAGGTGGACTGCTGCTCTATTACAGTGACCGGCTGTTCTGCGGGATGGGCCATGATGGGGAACGGCTCCGGAGCTACCGCGCCGGAAAGAACATTCCCTATTGGCGGGAACCGGCTCCGGCGTCGTCAACCATCCACTTCCGCATTGTCAACGATTCACACATCGTCACGCAGTATTACAGCACCGATGGGGTCAACTGGACCCGCCACGGGCTGCGGTACGAGATGTCCGGCTACAACACCAATACCGCCGGCGAGCTTCTGAGCCTGCGGCCTGCCCTGTTTGCCACGGGCTCCGGCCACGTGCGGTTCAGGAACTTCCACTACCGGGCGCTTGAAGACTGACGTTCCACCACAAAGTTACAAAAGGCGGGCCCACCAATCATGGTGGACCCGCCTTTCCAGGTCCGGCTTACGACGTGCCGTGCGGTTTGGACGGCTATTGACTGCTCCGTGCCAGCGACCGGGCCAGCGACCGTGCTCCCAGGACTGCGAGCGCCACGGACGTCAGGGTTGGATTGCAGGCGGTGGACGTCGGGATCACGCCATTGCCGGCTACGTACAGCCCCTCAGTACCCCAGACCTGGCTGTCCGGACCGCACACGGACCGGCCGTCGTCGTGCTGTCCCATCCGCACCGAGCCCTGGTAGTGCAGCGAGGAACCGGCGGGGAGGAGGAACGGCGGCCTGTCGTCCAGGAAGGTTCCCAGGGCTTTACCCGCGCGGGTCACGGCGTCCTTGGCCTCATCAATGACCCGCAGGTCGTTCCAGGTGAGGTTGTAGTTGATGCTCATGCGCGGCATTCCGTAGTGGTCCAGGCTGGTGTCATCGAATTCCACCCTGTTCTCTTCCACGGTTTCCGTGGCGCAGAACCAGCCCAGGCCTACGACGGATCCGGGCACTACCGGATCGTCGTCAGCCAGTGGTACGGGCGAGGCATCAAGCTGCATCACCTGGCCGTGGAAAGGCTCATCGTCCGTGTAGGGAACCCAGGACACGCCACTGTGCAGGGCAGCCCCGGTGCCGGCAGCGTGGGCCCCTTCGGCCACAACATCGGCCGGCAAACGGACAGCGCTGATAACCTGCGGCTGGTCATTCAAGTACCGGCCCAGTGCCCGCGGCCGCACACCCGAAGCGAACAGGAGCTGCGGTGTGCGGAGGGCATCGGCGGCTACCACCACTGCGGGCGCGCGGACCTTGGTGACTGCCCCGGTGGTGAGGTCCTTCAGTTCCACTCCGGTGACGCGTCCGGCGTCGAGCGTTACGCGTTGGCACAGTGTCTGGTCAAGGAGCTCAAACGAGTCGCCGCGGGTGGCGGGTTCAGCCAGCGGGCCAAGAACGACGTCGGTCCCGGACCACGTGATGGTGCCATCCGGATGCTTTTGCACGGCAAGCGGCATGGGCTGGATGGCGGCCGCACCCGTGCGGTCAAAAGCATGCTCCAGCAGGCGCCGCACTTCGGCGGAGAAGGGGGCGTCAATGAATGCCCCGGCGGTGACGGACAGGAGCCGTTCGGCCTCGGTAAGTGCTGCGTCCAGCGTGCCGTCATCCAGGAAAGAGATGCGCTCGGATGCGCCGGGTCGGGGGCAAGCGCAGGTCCAGTGGGCACCCATGCCACCAACGTTGCTGGACATCGCAGCGGCCGGCATTCCCGCTAAGGGAGCGAATTCGTCCGGGCGCAACAGGAACGTTCCTGGCCGTCCCGGTCCGGGGACGGGGGACTCCGGGCTGAGGGAGGTGACCGGTCCTTGCGATGCCAGTTGCGCGGCTGCCCTTTCCTGCGGATCCTGCACGTTTTTGACGTGCAGGCCCGGTTGTTCGGACAGCGACGGGCCGGCTTCGACCATGAGGACCCGCAGCCGCGGAGCCTCCTCGTGGAGGATGCGGGCATACGCGGAGCCGGTGGGGCCGCTGCCAACAATGACGACGTCGTATTCAATGGGTGGGGTTTTCACGGGAATCCTTTGCGGATCACTCAGTGCCCGGCGTGTGAACCTGCAGCACGGTGCCCGGGAGCATCAGCGCACAGTGCGCGCGGTGGGCGATGCAGGCACCTGGTGGAAACGCTAGCTGGTGCAGGTGCCCGGGAACATCCTGTGGGGCATTCGATCTGTGGATAAGCGGCATTGGCGTTCCTGATCCGGCCTCCACTGCCATTTGCCGCAAGCCGACAGTAGCGTTGGACTACGCCCGTCGTAGGTCGGTGCGAAATGTCGCGACCAGTGCGCGCCAAACACGAGGAGCTGGGTGTTGAATATCGCCCATCAGATCAAGCGTGGAGTCAGTTTCTACAGCTACCAGGAAGAATGCTTCCTGAAGAAGATGTCCCTGGAGGACTGTGTCAGCGAGGCCGCCTCCATAGGCGCTTTAGGACTCGAGGTTATCCCGGAGCAGTCCATCACTGGATATCCGGATCCCGGCGAAGCCTTCTACCGCACGTGGGATGGCTGGATGCAGCAGTACGGCACCACCACGGTGGCCACGGATCTTTTCCTGGACACCAAGCGGTACCCCGGCCGGGCCATGACCCTGGATGAGATGACGGCGTCTGTCCGCAAGGACTTGGACATCGCCAAGAGGATGGGCGCCCGGAATGTCCGCGCCATCATCAACACGCCACCGGAAGTCATGGAGGCCTGCGCTTCCTACGCTGAGAAGCTGGGCCTGAAGTTGCTTTTGGAAGTACACGCGCCCTTCCACTACGAGCACCCCTGGGTGATCCGGCACTTGGAAGTCATGCACCGGTTGCAGTCTCCGGCGTTGGGGTTCATGCCGGACATGGGTACGTTCGTTGAACGTTTCCCCCGGGTCATGTCGGACCGGGCGTTGCGTGATGGGGCCCGTCCCCACTTTGTGGATCTAGCGGTGGAAACGTACAACAGCCGTGGGGATGTCCACGGACTGATGGACACGTTCAACTACATGGGCGCCAACCCGGTGGAGCAGGGCATTGCCCGTCTCTCCACGTTCCTTACCTGGAACGATCCGCGCGGGATGTTGGAGCACATGCCGCTGATCCACCACATCCAGGCCAAGTTTTACGAGATGACCGATGAAGGTGTGGAGTACAGCATTCCTTACGAAAAGATCATTCCGGTGCTGATTGAGGGTGGCTACCAGGGTTACCTCTCCAGCGAGTACGAGGGCAACAGACACATCCAGGACATTTTTGAGGTGGACAGCGTGGAGCAGGTCCGCCGGCAGCACCGGATGTTTGAGCGCCTGCTCGGCGAAGGCTCGCCCACTGAAAATGCGGGGGTCGCCGCGGGCGCCTCAACCCAGGGAGGTCACAGTGTTCGATAAGTACATGATCGTTGAAGACACGCTCCGCAACGTGGTGAAGGGCGACGACGTCACCGGCTTCCAGCTTGGCGTTCGGCTTCCGTACTACCGCGGCTTGGGGCTTTCCATGGTGGAGGACGTACAGGTCACGGTCGACGGCGAGACAGCTCCTGCCTCTGCGGTGTCCCTGACCGTCCACGGAAACACGTACAAACTGACAGACCTTCCAGGGGTCTTTGATGACCGCTGGGAAATGGGCGAGATCGCAACAGTGGCTGTGGACAAGCCCGGCGGACTGGGCTTGGGCGAGCACTCCGTGGCAGTCCGTGAGCGGTTGAGGATCTCCTATATGCCCGTTCCGGGCGGCGGCGCCGATCAAAAGGTACTAACACTCCAGGACTGACCGCCGTGGCCGGCGCAATGTCCACCACCAACGAAAGGATCACGGTGACATTGGCGCCGGCACAGCACGAGCTTGTGGAAAGCCTCATGGAATCCATGACGTGGGAACAGAAGCTTGCCCAACTTCAAATAGCATTCCGTCCGCGGCTGGAGGATGCTGCGGAGCTGGTTCGCGGCGGAATCGGTGCCATCTTTTGGCCCCGCAGTGCCGCTGCCACCAATGAGCTGCAGAGAATTGCCCGCGAGGAAACTCCCCACGGCATCCCACTGCTGGTGGGGTTGGATGTGATCCACGGACAACGGACCACTTTTCCGGTACCCCTCGCCCAGGCGGCCAGCTTTGACCCGGCCACCGCAGAGCTGGATGCCCGCATCACGGCGCAGGAGGCGGCTTCCGGGGGAGTCAACTGGACGTTCTCGCCCATGATCGATGTTTCCCGGGACCCTCGCTGGGGCCGGGTGGTTGAGGGCTTTGGAGAAGACACCTACGTCAACAGCGTGTTCGGCGCGGCCAAGGTGCGCGGCTACCAAGGGGAATCGTTGGGTGATCCCGGCTCCTTGCTGGCGTGTGCCAAACACTTCGTGGCCTACGGGCAGGCGGAGGGTGGACGGGACTACAACACCGTTGATGTTTCCGGCCAGCGGCTTCGCAACGTCTATCTGGAACCGTTCAGGACTGCTGTCGACGCCGGCGTGGCCACGGTCATGGCGGCATTCAACACGGTTTCCGGGCGGCCCGCGCACGCCAACCACCACCTGCTGACCTCCATTTTGAAAGAGGAGTTCGGATTCCAGGGTGTGGTGGTGGGTGACGCCGACGGCGTGGTCAATCTGCTGGACCACGGCATTGCCGATGACCTTGATGACGCGCTGGGGCAGTCGTTTGCTGCTGGCCTGGACGTTGAAATGGGCGGCAACGTGACAACGGCCGACGGCGGCGCCCGCCTTGGGCCGGATGACGTGCCGTTGGCCCGTGTGGACGACGCCGTCCGGCGGGTTCTGCGCCTGAAACTTGCGTTGGGATTGTTTAGCGATCCCTTCAAGGCCCCTGAACAAGAGGTGACGGCACCGTCTCCCGAGAGCCGGATTGCTGCCCTGGCTACTGCGGAGAAAGGGCTGGTTCTGCTCAAGAACCAGTCCGTCCTGCCGCTCGGCCCGTCTCGCCAGCGGGTACTCCTTGTGGGGCCGTATGCCAACAGCACCGACCACCTCGGTGCGTGGGTCCAGTCCTTTGCCGAACCAGCCGGTTCCCTGGCCGAGGCAATCCGGCAAGAGTGCCCGGAATGGCAACTGACAGTGCGAGACGCCACGGGCTTTTTTGGCGGCGACCCCGGATCGATAGTCCAGACCGTGGCTGATGCCGCTGACTTCGACGCGATCGTGGTTGCCGTCGGAGAACCCTCGGCGTTGTCAGGTGAGGCAAACTCCCGCAGCGACCTCCGGCTTCCCGGCGCCCAGGAAGAGTTGATTCTTGCTGTGGCTGCCACCGGTACGCCGTCGGCCGTTGTCATGTTCAACGGGCGGCCCTTGGTGACCGCTGCGTGGATTGATGCCGTGCCGGCGTTTCTGGAGGCGTGGCACTCGGGGCTGGAGGGTCCGCGTGCCGTGGCCCGTGCCCTGAGCGGCGCCGTGAACCCGGGCGGGCGGTTGCCTATGACGTTCCCACGGTCTTCCAGCCAGGTACCCATCTACTACGACCACGAAAACACGGGGCGTCCGGCCACAGTTTCCGGAACGATCGACGGCGGCGCCCACGACGTTGGGTTGATGGGTCCAGGGAACACGGATGACCATTACACGTCCAAGTACAGGGACCTTGAACTTGGACCGCAGTTCCCCTTTGGGCACGGACTCAGTTACACCACCTTCCAGTACGGCGCACCCAGTGTGACACCGGCCAGTATCTCCGTGGAGGACCTCCGGGCAGGCGGATCAGTCCAGGTGTCGGTCTCTGTCACGAACACCGGGGCCGTGGCAGGGGACGAGGTCACCATGGTGTTCATCCGGGACCTGGTGGCGTCGCTGTCCCAGCCTGTCCGCCGGCTGCGCTCCTTCACCAGGTCAACGCTGGGGCCGGGCCAGTCCGCAACACTGACTTTCGAGCTGGGCTGGAAGGACCTCGGTTTCTGGGACAACCAGGATCACTACGCAGTAGAGGCCGGGTCCTTTGAAGTCCATGTGGGCGGAGGCCTGGACCACACCCAGCTTGTGGAGCTCCGCGTGTCCTGAGGAGGATCGGTGTTGGCTCGCGGGACTAAATCCGCCGCGGTGGCGGTTACGCCATGGGACTGGATACGGTGAGCGCCTTCCTGGCGATGCGGACGAAACGAGACCACATGACAACAACGGCAAGTGACGGCGTCGGATTCCGCTCCCAACGGGGACCCATCCTGATTGCGCTGATGTTGGCCACGGGCCTGGTAGCGATCGATGCCACCATCGTTGCCACGGCGGTGCCGTCAATCGTGGCGGACATCGGCGGTTTTTCCTCGTTTCCTTGGCTGTTTTCCGCGTATCTGTTGGCGCAGGCAGTGTCCGTGCCCGTGTACGCCAAACTCTCGGACGTCGTAGGCCGAAAGCCAATGATTTTGGGCGGGATTGGCCTGTTCCTGCTTGGCTCGATTCTCTGCGGGCTGGCCTGGAGCATGCCGGCGCTCATTGCGTTCCGTGTGCTCCAGGGGCTTGGGGCCGGCGCGGTCCAGCCCGTTGCTATCACCATTGCGGGCGATATCTATACCTTGGCGGAACGGGCCAAGGTCCAGGGGTATTTGGCTAGCGTGTGGGCGGTCTCTTCTGTTGTGGGACCCACTCTTGGAGGTATCTTCGCGTCGCTGGGAATCTGGCGCTGGATCTTCCTGATCAACATTCCGCTGTGCCTGCTGGCTGGTTGGATGCTCCTGCGTACTTTCCACGAGAACGTGGAGCGGACCAAGCACCGCATTGACTACCTGGGTGCCGGACTGCTGACGATTTCGTTGAGCCTGCTCATCCTCGGAGCCCTTCAGGGTGGTCAAGCGTGGCCTTGGGACTCCGCGATCAGCATCTCGGTTTTTGCCGGCGGAGCGGTGTTGTTCCTTGTGTTTCTCCTGGTGGAAAGGAGGGCCGCTGAACCTGTCCTCCCACCGTGGGTTGTCTCCCGCAGGCTGCTGGCGACCACGGCCATGATCTCTTTCGGCGTTGGTGCAGTCATGCTCGGGCTTACCAGCTACGTCCCAACGTTCCTGGAAGGGTCACTGAAGACCTCACCCCTGCTGGCCGGGCTCGCCTTGGCGGCCTTGACCATTGGCTGGCCCATCAGCGCGTCCCAAGCCGGCAGGTTCTACCTCCGCATCGGCTTTCGGAACACGGCCCTCATCGGCATAGCGATCACAGTGATCGGAGCTGCCGTCCTAGCCCTCACGGCCCCCACCCCCAATATCCTGCTCGTGGCGGCGGCTTGCTTCATCGTCGGGCTCGGGCTTGGGCTGGTGGCAACGCCGAGCCTTATTGCCGCGCAAACCAGTGTTGAATGGAATGAACGCGGCGTAGTCACCGGCACCAACCTCTTTGCACGTTCAATTGGCAGCTCCATTGGTGTGGCCGTTTTCGGTGCCATTGCCAACGCCATCTATGCCAACGGTCCCCATGGTGGCCCGGATCCGCAAACCACCGTGCAAGCCTCATCAGCCGTTTTCCTGGCGGTACTCGTCAGTGCCGCCCTCACTGTAGTGGCGGTTCTGGTGATGCCCGCCGACGGAAAGCTCAGCGCCAGGGAACGGACACGCAAGCCCAGCTCGGAACCTGCTAACGATTAGTCTCGAACCTATGGATGAACTGATCACCGGAACCCTGGAAAAGTTGTTTGAAGGAACCGTCTGGGCTGAGGGCCCACTATGGATTCCGACGTCGCAGACCCTTCGCTGGAGCGATATCCCCAACAACAGGATTCTCGAATTCTCTCCCGGCACCGGCGCGACGCGCGAATACGCCACCGGCGTGGAGTACACCAACGGGCGAACGCTCCACCACGACGGCAGCGTGGTGCAGTGCAGCCACGGCCGCAGGCGCGTCGAGAAGGACCACGACGGCGTGGTGACGCCGATCGTTGATGCGTTCGGTGAGTATCGGCTCAACTCGCCCAACGATGTTGTGGTGGCAGGGGATGGGACGGTCTGGTTTACCGATCCTCCTTACGGAATCCTGCCCGGGACGGTGGAAGGACATGAGGGCGAGCAGGAATACGGCGGTTGCTACGTGTTCCGCTTCGACCCCGCCAGGGACGAACTGACTCCTGTGGTCACTGATTTGGTGCATCCCAACGGCCTCGCGTTCTCCCCGGATGAATCGCTTCTCTACGTTGCGGACACGGCGGGCCCTGGCCACGGAGTACCGTTCCGCATTGCCGTCTACCCGGTGGTGGGTGGCTCGTGCGGGACGGGCAGCACGTTCGTTGAGCTCGAAGACGACGCGGCCTCGGACGGATTCCGCGTAGACGTCGAGGGGCGGGTATGGACGTCAGCGGGCTCGTCAGTTCGTGTCTACGCCCCCAACGGTGCGCTGCTGGCCGCCGTCGAGGTTCCTGAAACGGTTTCCAATCTCTGCTTTGGAGGGGCCGACGGTGCAGATCTCTACATCACGGCCACCACGGCCCTGTACCGGCTGCGTACTTCCACGAGGGACGCACACCTACACACTGACCGCTAGGCTTGCCCGGCTCCGCCCGATACCCTGAACACAGCACCAGCACTGCGATCGAGGGAGTGAATGTGTCCGGAAGCAACCCCGACCCGTATGAGGACAAGATCACCGGCTTGGAGCCTGGCGGGGGAGTGCCCCCTGGCGAAACACCTCCCGGCGAATCTTCAACAGCCGGCCCCCAAGGCCACGACGAAGGCGGCCCCAGGAAAGGTACGCAGGTCCTGTGGCTGGGAGCCATCGGTGCCGGTGTGCTGCTCACTCTCCTGTTCTTCATCGGCTACATCGTGGGTTTCTTCGACTAGGAGGCGGGCATGAAGGCGATCACTTACCAGCGATATGGAAGCCCGGAAGTCCTTGAACTAACGGACCAGCCCATGCCCAAGGTTGGGCCGGGCGTGGTCCTGGTTAAAGTGAAGGCCACCTCGGTCAATCCCGTGGACTGGAAGATCATGGCCGGGTACTTGGACTCGTTCATGGACCTTCAATTCCCGGCGATCCCCGGCTGGGACGTAGCCGGCGTTGTCGAAGCTGTCGGAATTGATGCTCCGCACTTCAAACCTGGTGACGAAGTGATTTCCTACGGCCGTAAGGACTACGTCCACGGGGGAAGCTTTGCAGAGTATATTGCCCTCCCCGAGCGGCTGCTCGCCCGAAAGCCACAATCCTTGGAATGGAACGAGTCTGCCGGGCTCCCCTTGGCCGGACTTACAGCCCTTCAGGTCCTTAACCGATTGGGTCTGACGTCGGGAGAGACTGTGCTGATCCACGGCGGCTCCGGCGGAGTGGGCTCCCTGGGTATTCAGATCGCCGTCGCGCGCGGCGCCAAGGTGATCGCCACGGCGTCGGAAAGGAACCATGACTTCCTGCGGTCCCTGGGCGCCGAGGCCGTTGCCTACGGTGACGGACTCGCCGAAAAGGTGAAGGCGTTGCGTCCCGAAGGCGTGGAGGTGGTGGCCGACTTCGTGGGTGGCAATCTTGACACAACCTTGGAGGTCCTGGCCGGGAACGGCCGGCACGCCTCCATCGCCGACAGCGAGGTGGAAGCCCACGGCGGTACCTGGATGTGGGTCAATCCCGTGGGAGCTGAGCTGCAGCAGCTCGCTGACTTGGTGGACGAGCACAAGATGCGGGTGGAGGTGGCGCAAGCCCTTCCATTGGCTAAGGCAGTTGATGCTTTCCGGCTCAACATGGAAGGGCATACGCGCGGGAAGATAGTGGTCACAGTTCCCTAACCCCAGGCTCCGCCCAAACAGGCTCCTTACTCCACGAGCTTACCGGCGACCGAATCGTCCGCGTTGGCCTCGGCGAGCGCCCGGAAGGAATCCGGAGCCGGAGGCAGGCTTTCGAAACTGACGCCCTCATCTGTGGACCAGACAAAGTTCCCTTGCAGCGCGGGATCTGCCGTTGGGTAGTCAGCCCGGTTGTGGGCTCCGCGGGTTTCGCGGCGTTCGAGCGCGCACTCGAGGGTGGCTCGTGCTGCCAGCAGGGAGCCGAGGAGGTCATAGGCGTGGGCCAGATCATCGAAGCCTGCGATGTCCGGGTGGGCTGTGACCAGTTGGGCACGTTCCTCCAAGGCGGTCAATTTCTCCAGTCCTCGTTCCAGTCCTTGTTCCGTCCGCACAACTCCGGCGTGTTCGGTCATGAGGTTTCGTAGTTCACGCTGCAGCCTGCGGGCGGACTCTGTTCCACGTTCGCCGAGCAGTGTCTGCATTTCCCCGCGGGCTATTCCGATCGCCCCGGGATCCCGGACAATGTGGGTGCGTGAATGAACGTAGTGGGCCACGTGTTCGCCGGTGATACGACCGTAGACGAGCAACTCAATCAATGAATTCCCGCCGAGACGGTTGGCGCCGTGAAGCCCGGAGGATGCCTCACCGATTGCATAAAGGCCGTTCACTCCCGTTCCGTGGTCCTCCGGTGCAACCCACACCCCGCCCATTGAGTAATGAGCGGTGGGCGCAATTTCGATTTTGGTGGTGGTGATGTCCAGCATCTGCAGGTCGATCATGGTGCGGTAGACCCGGGGCAGCTTTTCCATGATGGTTTCCCGAGGCAGGTGGGAGACGTCCAGGTAGACGCCGCCCTTCTCGGTCCCGCGACCTTCGGCGACCTCCGTGAATGCGGCCAGCGCAACCCGGTCACGGGTGGACAGTTCCATGCGCTCGGGATCGTAGCGTTCCATAAAGCGCTCACCCAGAGCGTTGGTGAGGATGCCTCCCTCTCCGCGCGCCGCCTCGGAGACCAGGGTGCCGGCGGCGTCGTCTGGCTCCAAGAGGCCGGAAGGGTGGAACTGGACCAGCTCGGCGTCGCGGATCCTGGCTCCGGCCAGCGCGGCCAGGCGGAAGGAATCCCCGGTGTTCTCATCGCGTCGGGAAGAGGTGTGACGCCAGATGCGTGTGTGCCCGCCCGCGGCCAGGATGACCGCATCAGCGTGGATCTGCACGGGGGTACCGTCTACGACGTCGAATCCGTAGGCTCCAAAGACGGTGCCGTCGGCAACAAGCAACCTCGTGATGTAGACGGTGTCGATGATGGGGACGTTCAACTCTGCCGCCCGGCGCATCAGGGTGCGCTGGATTTCCAACCCGGTGTAGTCCCCGGCGTAGGCGGTACGCCGATACTTGTGGGCGCCAAAGAATCGCTGGGAAATTCGTCCATCCGCCTCCCGGGCGAACGGCATACCCCACCGTTCAAGGTCCTCGATACCTCGTGCCGCGTTGCGGGCTACGGTCTCCACGATTGCGGGATCGGCTAGGAAGTAGGACTCCCGCAAGGTATCAGCGGCGTGCTGCTGCCAGCTGTCCTCAGGGTCCATGGTGCCCAGCGCGGCGTTGATGCCCCCGGCGGCCAGGCTCGTGTGGGCGTCGTGTTTGCGACGCTTACCCACCGCCAACACCTGGACCCCGCGCTGGGCGAGTTCAATGGAAGCGCGCAGACCGGCGCCTCCGGTGCCGATAACGAGCACCGAAGTGGACAAAAGTCGTTCTGGAGTGGTGTTGAGGTTCATGACTATCACGCTAAATGGCTTTACATCATGTATCCAATGAATTATTTGAGTCACCACGATGCATTTATGCTATGAGAATGAAGCTAGAGCAGTTACGCTCCTTCGAGGCCATCGCCCGAGTGGGGCACTTCACACGCGCGGCGGAGCAGTTGTATCTTGCGCAACCTTCTCTTAGCCGGCAGATCGCAGCACTTGAGGCCGATCTTGGAATGGCCCTGTTCCATCGCGGACCCTCGGGAGCAACTCTGACGACTGCGGGAGAGCTCCTCCTGCCCATAGCCCGGCGCATGCTTGGAGACGCAGAGACTGCGCGGGAGCAGATGAACGAGCTAGCGGGATTGCGGCGGGGCCGCATTCGCCTGGGCGCCCCACCTACCCTGTGCGTCTCACTGGTGGCCGATGTGCTGGCCGCCTTCCGAAGTGCGCACCCCGGAGTCGAACTGCACATCACCGAAGGCGGTTCGCGATTCCTGGTTGATGCCCTGAACGAAAGCGCGCTGGACCTGGCCTTGGTGGTAACCCGTGGATCGGATCCCGCCGTGCACGGCACGGAATTGATTCCGCTGCTGACCGAGGAGCTGGTGGTTGTGTCGGCCGCTGGATCTGCGCAGCGCGAAGAGCTCACCCTGGAAGAACTGGCGAACATTCCGCAGGTGGCCTTCAACAGAAGTTATGACCTGAGGGTGGCCACCGAGGCGGCCTTTTCCGCCAGAGGATTGGAACCGCTGATCGCCGTCGAAGGCGCAGAGATGGACGCCGTGCTGCGGTTCGTGGAACGGGGACTGGGCGTGGCGGTGGTGCCGGCAATGGTTGTCATCGGCCGGCCTGGGCTGCGTAGTGCCCGTTTGGTCAACCCGTCGCTGACACGGACCGTCAACCTGGCCCGACGCAACGACATCGCTCCTTCGGCAGCCACGGCAGCAATGCAGGACTTTATCTTCACCACGGTGGACCGGCTTGCCGCGCCAGGCACTGAGCTTGCACGCCTGGTCACGCCAACTCAGCGCCGCTGACGTATGTCAGATCAAGCCGAGTTCAGCCACGGCAGCCCGCTCGTCCAAAAGCTCACTGGCTGTAGCATCCATCTTCCCGCGGCTAAAGTCGTTCACTTCCAGTCCTTGAACAATTTCCCAGTTTCCGTCCGAAGTAGTCACCGGGTATGAGTAAATAAGTCCCTCGGGCACCCCGTATGAACCGTCGGAGGCTACGGCCATCGATACCCAATCGTCCTCGGGTGTGCCAAGGAGCCAATCGCGGGCTGCGTCCACGGTGGCTGAAGCTGCCGATGCCGCAGAAGAGGCGCCCCGGGCGTCGATGATCGCTGCTCCTCGCTGGGCAACCGTGGGGATGAAGTGGTTCTCAATCCAGTCCTGATCGTTCACCACCTCGGCCGCGTTCCGGCCAGCGACTTCGGCATGGAAGATGTCCGGATACTGTGTTGCGGAGTGATTGCCCCACACGGTCATCCTGCGGATGTCCCCAACCCGGACACCGGTCTTCCTGGCGAGCTGTCCAAGGGCGCGGTTGTGATCCAACCGGGTCAGCGCGCTGAACCGTTCTGCGGGGATGTCCGGGGCGTTGGTCATGGCAATCAAAGCGTTGGTGTTGGCCGGATTTCCCGTTACGCCGATCCGAACGTCGTCGGCCGCGACCCTGTTGAGGGCCTGGCCTTGCGCGGTGAAGATCGCACCATTGGCACTGAGTAGCTCGCCGCGTTCCATGCCTTTGGTCCGCGGCCGTGCGCCAACGAGGAGGGCCAGATTCACGGCGTCGAAAATATGGTCGGCGTCGTCGCCGATCTCCACCGAGTCCAGGGTGGGAAAAGCGCAATCGTCCAGCTCCATCACAACACCCTCAAGTGCCTTTAACGCGGGGGTGATCTCCAGGAGCCTGAGTTGCACCTGAGTATCGGGACCGAACAAGGCACCACTGGCGATCCGGAAGAGGAGGCTGTAGCCGATCTGGCCAGCTGCGCCGGTCACAGCGATCTTGATGGGCGTTCTCACGTGTGGTTCTCCTTGCTGTTCTGACGTATCCGATGGACTTTGCAAGCTGTAAGTCATCGTGCCACAGAGCCGGCCAACGACTCATTGCGACATCGCCGGAACAAACACGAAACCGCTGGAACAACGCGAAATCGCCGGACGGGCCCAGCGAACTGGAGCCCATCCGGCGATTCAGGTGGAACGGGCGGCGAGTTGCCGCCGTCGTGAGTTCTTTACTTCGCCAGGAAGCGGAGCAGGACCTCGTTGATTTCGGCGCCATGCGTCCAGAGCATGCCGTGCGGTGCGTCTTCGATTTCCACGTACTCGGCCGAAGGGAGGCGCTTGGTGAATTCGCGTCCCGTTGCATCGATTGGCAGGATGCGGTCGTCGGTGCCGTGGACGATCAGTGAAGGGACGGTGACCTTCTCAATGTCGGAGCGGAAGTCGGTGAGCCAGGAATCCACCACTGCGAAGGACGCGTACCAGGACGAGCCTGCGGCCACATTCCAGGAATTCTTCAGGGCTTCTTCGCTGAGGCGGTTGCCCAGGAAGTTATCGGTGTTGAAGAAGTCGTTGTAGAAGTTGGTGAACCAGGCGTAGCGGTCCTCGATGGCGGCGTTACGGATGCCGTCGAAGACTGATGACGGAACGCCGGTGGGGTTGTCGTCAGTCTGGAGGAGGAAGGGTTCGAGGGAGGCCAGGAATGCGGCCTTGGCGATGCGGGCTTCACCGTAGGTGCCGAGGTAGCGTCCCACTTCGCCGGTGCCCATCGAGAAACCTACCAGCACGGCGTCCTGAAGGTCCAAGGTTTCAAGCACGGTGTTCAGATCTGCTGCGAACGTGTCGTAGTCGTAGCCGGTGGTCGGCTTGCTGGATTTGCCGAAGCCGCGGCGGTCGTAGGTGATCACACGGTATCCGGCGTTGAGGAGGGCTGCGGTCTGCTTCTCCCAGGAGCCGCCGTCCAAGGGGTAGCCGTGGATGAGGACTACGGGCTGACCTGTTCCGTGGTCTTCGTAGTAGAGCTCAATGTCCGTGGTGTTCTCGGTGCCAACCTTGATGAAGCCCATGATTTGTCCCTTTTCTCGAAGCGGAGAACGATCGTTCTCCCTTGGTGTTTTCCATAGTAGAGAACGTTCGTTCTCAATGCAAGTAGAATGGGTACATGAATTCTTCCGAGGTTCGAGAACGCATCGTTGCCACCGCCGACGGGCTCTACAACTCCAAGGGAATCCAGGCCGTCGGGATGGACGAACTCCGCTCGGCGGCAGGAGTGTCTTTGAAGAAGCTCTACGGGGAATTTCCCTCAAAGAGCAGCATCGTCATGGCCGTGCTGGAGTATCGGCATCAGTCCTGGACCGAAGGGCTGGACGCCACAGTGCAACAAGCCGGGACGCCCAAAACGCGGCTCCTCGCCATTTTTGACTACCTTGCGGGATGGTTCTGCCAGGACTCGTTCCGGGGGTGCGGCTTCATCAACAGCTTTGCTGAACTCGGTGCCATCAGCCCCGAGGTGGCCGAATATGCACGGAAACACAAGGAATCATTCCAGGAGTATGTTGCACGCCTGGCGGTAGAAGCCGGCGCCCCACCGTATTTGGCGCCCCAGCTCGCCATTCTCGCCGAGGGCGCCCAGACCACGGCGGCCATCGCGGGGACATCCGATGCCGCGGGGCAGGCGCGTCAAGCGGCCGAAGTTCTGATCGACGCAGCGCTGACTTCCAACTAGGCTTCTGAGACGAGTCGAACGGCTCGTCAGGAAGTAGACCATTCGTGTTTGAAGTCCCCAGCATCTTGTTCCTCTCGGCAGGCTTTGCGGTGTTGGCCGCCGCTGTCCTGCCAAAATTGTTGCGCCACATGCCTCTCTCAATGCCCATGGTCTTCCTGGGTAGCGGCATTCTGGCATTCACCTTGCTTCCTGATTTGCCGGACCCGGACCCCATTCTCCATGCGGACTTCGCGATGCATTTGACGGAAGTGTGCGTCATCATTTCCCTCATGGGTGCGGGACTGGCCCTGGACAGGCCCTTCCATTGGCGGGGTTGGTCCACTACCTGGCGTTTGCTGGGGATCGTCATGCCGTTGTGCATACTTGCGAT
Organism: Arthrobacter sp. DualSoilB13; assembly: GCF_055389195.1. Classification (NCBI taxonomy): domain Bacteria; kingdom Bacillati; phylum Actinomycetota; class Actinomycetes; order Micrococcales; family Micrococcaceae; genus Arthrobacter; species Arthrobacter sp. DualSoilB13. The sequence goes on from NZ_AP035865.1 coordinate 576,134, forward strand.
GACGCTGATGGGCTTGTGGGTGTTGGGGCTGGGTCTGGCCGCCGCCATCCTCGTTGGGGCCGCGATTGCACCCACTGACCCGGTGTTGGCCTCCGAGGTCCAAGTAGGAAAACCCGCAGACACGGAAGAGGACCCGGATGAGGATGAGGTTCGCTTCGCCTTGACCTCAGAGGCCGGTTTGAATGATGGCCTGGCCTTCCCATTTGTTTATCTGGCCATCCTCATCAGCTTGGTGGGGGCATCTCCCAGCGCATGGTTGGGGGAGTGGGTTGGCCTGGATGTTCTGTGGCGAATAGCTGTTGGCGTGCTGCTCGGTTTCGGTACCGGCAAACTCCTGAGCCTGATTTTCTTTGCCGCCAAAGGAAAGAGCTTCCGGTTATCGGATCACTCTGAAGGTTTCGTGGCGCTCGCGGCCACCTTCCTGGCTTACGGCGTGGCCGAATTGGTGGAAGGCTACGGGTTCGTCGCCGTCTTCATCTGCGCCGTGACTATCCGTTCTGCTGAACGCCACCACTCGTACCACCAGGTGCTGCACGGTTATGTTGAGCAGCTCGAGCGCCTCATGACTGTGGTGATCCTGGTGCTCCTTGGAGGCGCCATTGCCCGCGGTCTCTTGGGCGGGATCGGGTGGACGGAGGTGTTGGTAGCTTTGGTGTTCCTTTTGTTGGTCCGTCCGTTGGCAGGATGGCTCGGGTTGATGGGTGGCAAGACCGGTCCACGGGAACGCCTGGCCATCTCCTACTTCGGCATCCGCGGGATCGGCTCACTCTATTACGTGGGATACGCGCTGACCCATGGGAACTTCGACGCCGAGTCGGAGAAGCTTTGGGCCTTTATTGCGCTGGTGGTGGCGCTGTCCATCGTGGTGCACGGGGCCACCACTGCACCGCTGATGAACCGGCTGGATCGGCTGCGGCTGGCCGCGGCTCGCGAGCAGCATGGCGACGAAGGCCGGGCGCCGACAACCGCTGTTTAGCGTGCGAGCGTGTGACCGGCGCCCACTTCACAGTGGACGGGCTCACTGCGGAAGGAGACCGGGCCATGGAAGACTGGTGGCATGTCTCCCCGTCCCATGAAACCGCGCCCCCAGTCCGACGCCGTTGACAATGATGGCCCCAGGCCGCTGAGTAAAGGGCGCCGTCACCTCGCTATGAGGCTCGACGACGCGTGGCTTGGTTTTCAGACGCGCCTCGCCATCCGGCGTGGCCGGGTGGAAACCGTCATCCCTTACACCGGGTACGGGAGCACCTCCTGGGTGCGGGTCCTTGCGCGGGTTGTCCGCAGTGACCCCCGGGACGCCGCGGGTCACGCCCGTCCATTGCAGGAAAGCATGCGCGGGTGGCGCAACTTCACCAGTGCGCCCGTGGCGAATGCTCGTGTGAACGTGACCATTGCCGGCACGGTTTTCGATGTGAAGGCTGACCGCGGCGGAGTGGTGGATGCGCGTATTCCAGTAGCCCTGGACGCCGGGTGGCACACCATCACCCTTCAGTCGGGGGAATCCGAAACCGTAGAGGCTCCTGTGGAGATCGTCGCGGATGATGCAGAGTTCGGCGTGGTATCTGACATCGACGACACCGTGATGGTCACGGCACTGCCGCGTCCTTTCCTGGCAGCGTGGAACACTTTTGTCCTCAACGAGCACGCCAGAACCCCCACGCCGGGCATGGCGGTGTTGTACGAACGGATTGCCCGGACGGCGCCTTCGGCTCCAGTGCTGTATCTGTCCACCGGGGCCTGGAACGTAGCACCGACGCTGTCCAGATTCCTGTCCCGCAATCTGTACCCCGCCGGGCCCAAGCTTTTGACCGACTGGGGTCCCACTCCTGACCGTTGGTTCCGCAGCGGGCAAGAGCACAAACGGACCTCGTTGGAACGCCTCGCGGAGGAATTCCCCAACATCAAGTGGCTGTTGGTGGGCGACGACGGCCAGCACGACGAAGCGATTTACTCCGAGTTCGCCCACCGTCATCCCGCCAATGTCAGGGCCATCGCCATCCGCCAACTCTCGGCCGGTGAAGCGGTGCTGGCGGGAGGTCGCTCCAAGTCAGGCGGCCAACCAACCCCCGGGGTTCCTTGGATCTACGCGCCGGATGGGGCGGGAATGTCTGCCAGGCTCGAAGAGCTGGGCGTCATCCGGAACGAGGTCCGCTCCGCCGACGATCCAGAGGAAGGCGACGTTCAAGCAGCCTCGGAGTAGTCACTACGCGACGTCGACAAACGTCGAAGCGGGCCCAAACTACCGGCGATCCGGCAGGATTCCAGCGATCTCGGCGCCGTTACCCTCTTAGCCGCCGGCCTGGCTGAGTACGTCCGCCTCTCTGGGTGCTCCGACGGATCCCCGGTGGATCAAGGTGGCCACCAACTCGCGAGCAGGCGCTGACGATCTCCTGCCCTCAATTTGCCGGATCAATGCCGAAGCGGCTGCAATTCCCATGTCGTAGACGGGCTGTGCGATCACGGTGAGCGGGGGAGTGGTGAGGCGCGTCCACGCGAAATCGTCGTACATGAGGAATGAGACGTCGTCCGGGATGGCAAGCCCGGATTCCTGGATAGCTTCCACCACGCTCAGGGCGATCAGGCCGTCCGAGGCGATGATCGCTGTGGCTGCGTCCGGCCCACTAAGAAGCTGGCGGGTGATCTCCTTGGTGGATTCGGCGTCTCCGGCGTTGAGCCGAACCAGGTCTGCCGGGAAGCTGAGACCCTGGTCGTCGAAGGCTCGGCGGATCCCGTCAAGACGGTCCGAGATCTGCGAGGAGTCCAAAGCCATCCCGTCCTGGTAGGGTCGGTCTGCCTTGAGGGTGGAAACGAAAGCGATGCGCCGGTGTCCGGCCTCGATCAAGTACTTGGTGGATTCATAGGAGATGCCGCCCATGTCCACGGCGAAGGTCTCAACGTCCAGACCTTCGGCTCCACGGTCCAACAAAACAAGTGGACGACCGGAATCGCGGACCTGCCGTAAATGCGAGGTCTCCACGGACGAGGCTGGCGCCACAATGAGCCCATCAACCCGCTTGTCCAACAGCACGCGGACGGCGTCCACCTCGGCGGTTTGTTCCTCGTCAGTGTTAATGAGGATGACGTTGAAGCCGCTCTTCTTGGCGGTGTCCGTGATGCCCCTGGTGGCGAGCCCGAAATGCGGGTTTTCGATATCGCCCACCACAACGCCAATGGTGTTCGATTTGCCCGTGTTCATGCTGCGCGCCAGCTCGTTGGGCCGGTACTCGAGCTTTTCGGCCGCGGCCAGGACGCGCTCGCGGACGTCGTCGCTGACCGCCCCGTAGTTGCCCAGTGCGCGGGCTGCTTGGGCCTTGGACACTTGCGCGGCCTTGGCGACGTCGGCAACCGTTACGTCCCGCCGTCGGGATCCTTCAGTGCTCATGTTCACCTTTCACGTGGGGTGTTGACGCGGCTTTGTGACTTCCGCTACATTCTAATCAATCGATGTGAGTCCGGTCTCAATCCTAGAGTCTGAGACCGGACTCAACAAGACCCCGCATCGAGCAATAACACTTTGCGGCTCCTGACAGCACCGCTCTCCCTCCCACGATTGGACAACGCTGTGTTCAAACTGAACTTCCGCCCGGCAGCCCTCGCAGCAGCGGCTCTGGCGGCCATCCTCGCCCTCTCGGGATGCGGCGGATCCTCCGCCAGCTCCTCGCCCTCAGCCGATAACCCCTACGGCCTGATCGAGCCCGGCACCATCCGCGTCGCCAGCCTCGGCGATTCCAAGCCCTACACCTTCACCGACGCCTCGGGTAACTTCACTGGCTTTGACGTGGAACTCTTCAAGGACGTGGCCCAACGGGCCGGCGTAGACAAAGTCGTCTTCACCGGACAGGACTTCTCCGGACTTCTGGCAGCGGTAGCCAACGGCCAGTTCGACGTGGGCGTGGCGGCCATCGGCATCACGGACAAGCGCAAGGAAACTGTGGACTTCTCAGACGGCTACCTCGCCGGATACCTGACAGTCATCACCACCAAGAACTCCGGCATCAACGACGCCGACGGCCTGAACGGCAAGCGCCTGGGCGTTGTCCAAGGCACCCTGCAGGAAGCCTACGCCGTGAAGAACTTCACCTCGGCGCAGTTGGTCCGCTTCCCGGACAACAACACCGCCATTTCAGCAGTCAACAGCGGTTCCGTGGACGCCCACTTCCTGGACTACGAGGCCGCCAAGGAATACCAGGCGCAGTTTGGACTGGTCAGCGCCGCGGACATTCCGTCCTTCGATGCTCCGGCAGGTTTCGCAATAGCCAAGGACAAGCCCGCCTTCAAGGAAGCCCTGAACAAGGGCCTGGCCGAAGCAATGGAGGACGGCACGTGGAAGAAGCTCTACGAAAAGTGGTTCCCGGGTTCGCCGATGCCGGAACAGTACCTCCCGAAGGCCGAGCGGACCTCCAGCCCTTCCCCGACGGCAAGTAAGTAAGCCAGTAAGTAAGCCACCCAACACCTAACGTCTGAGAGCATTTCAATGGATTGGCTCAATACCATCAGCCGCACGTTCTTCGACTTTGACGCCATGGTCGAAGTACTGCCCCAGCTCCTCGGAGTTGGCCTCCTCAACACCCTGATCATCTCCATCGCAGCAACCATCCTCGGCGTAGTGATGGGCATGGTGGTGGCGGTCATGGGAATCTCGCGGTCCAAGTGGCTGCGCATCCCGGCACGGATCTACACGGATCTCTTCCGTGGCCTGCCCGCCATCCTCACCATCCTGCTGATCGGCCAGGGTTTTGCACGGTTGAGCCAGTCTGTCTTCGGGCCATCACCGTACCCGCTGGGAATCATCGCGCTAAGCCTCATCGCCAGCGCTTACATCGGAGAGATCTTCCGGGCCGGCATCCAGAGCGTGGACAAGGGCCAAGGGGAGGCTTGCCGCGCTTTGGGCATGAGCTATTCCAAATCCATGGCCCTGGTGGTGGTGCCGCAAGGGATCCGCAGGGTCCTGCCGGCCCTGGTGAACCAGTTCATTGCCATCGTCAAGGACTCTTCCTTGGTCTACTTCCTTGGACTCCTGGTCAGCGAGCGTGAACTGTTCCGGGTGGGCCAGGACGCAGCAGTATTGTCCGGCAACCTCTCACCGCTGGTCATGGCAGGCATCTTCTACCTGATCATCACAGTGCCGCTGACCCATCTGGTCAACTACTTCGACAACAAGTTCCGCACCGGCCGCCGTCGTCCCACGGCACCCACCAGTGGGCTGAAGGAAGTCAAGGAACTCGATGCGGCCTCGCCGCTCATCACCGGGAGCAACACGTGAACCTCACAAGCAGCAGCGCACCAAGCAACAGTGCCACCAGCACCAGCAAGACCCAGGACATCGAAAAGTTCCACGGCTCCAGCTTGGAACTTCAGAACCTGACCATGGCTTACGGGGACGTCGATGTGCTCCGCAACGTCAGCCTCAACGTGGCTCCGGGAACCACCACCTGCATCATCGGCCCATCCGGCTCAGGCAAATCCACGCTCCTGCGCGGAGTCAACCGCCTGCATGAACCCAAGAGCGGCGATGTACTGCTGGCCGGTGAAAGTGCCCTCAAGGTCAAGCCGGACATTCTCCGTGCACGGATCGGTATGGTGTTCCAGCACTTCAACCTCTTCCCGGACCACACCGCCTTGGAAAACGTGGCGCTGGCCCTGTGGAGCGTCAAAGGAATGTCCAAGTCCGAGGCCCGGGAACGCGCCCGGCGCCGCCTCGCCGAAGTAGGACTCGCCGAACGCGCCGATCACCGGCCCCGGGACCTCTCCGGCGGGCAGCAGCAACGCGTCGCCATTGCCCGCGCGCTGGCCATGGAGCCCGAGGTCATGCTCTTCGATGAAGCCACCAGCGCACTGGACCCCGAACTCGTCAAAGGCGTCCTCAATCTCATGGCCGGCCTTGGCAGCCGCGGGATGACCATGCTGGTGGTCACCCACGAAATGGGCTTTGCCCGAAAAGTGGCGGACCAGGTGGTCTTCATGGACGAAGGCGAAGTAGTTGAAATCGGAACGCCCACCCAGCTCTTTGACAACCCACGCAGCGAACGCCTGCAGCGCTTTCTTTCGGAAGTGCTGTGATGGGCGGGCCACCACTGGGCAAGGCAACAGCGGCACCCATCCGGACCGCCGTCGTCGGGTTTGGCGTCTCGGGCAAGGTGTTCCATGCGCCGCTGATCCACGCGGACCCGGACTATTCCCTGGACGTCATCGTGACGGCCGACCCGCAACGACAGGCCGAAGCCCGGCGGCTCTATCCGCAGGCAACAATCGTGCCGACGCCGGAGGATATGTTCACCCTTGCCGGGAAGCTGGACCTCGTTGTCCTGGGAACACCGCCGCTCACGCACCTTGAGCTCGGTTCCACGGCCATCGCCCACGGGCTCAACGTTGTGGTGGACAAGCCATTCGTCACTACCGTCGCCCACGGTGAGGAGCTTGCCGAGCGAGCGTCCGACGCCGGTGTGCAGCTCACGGTCTTCCAGAACCGCCGGTGGGATGCCGACTTCCTGACGCTGCGAAGGCTGCTGCGGGACGGCGCCTTGGGCGAGGTGCGGACCTTCGAGTCGCGTTTTGAATGGTGGCGTCCTGAAGGCTTCGGGAATTGGCGCGACTCGGCCACGTTGGCCGAAGGTGGCGGCATCCTCCACGATCTCGGCGCCCATCTGATAGACCAAGCGATCCAACTGTTCGGCCCTGTGGAGGACAGCTACGGCGAGACCGCCAACCACGGCCCGCGCACAGATGCTGCAGATACCGAAGCTTTCGTGTCGCTGCGTCATGAATCCGGGGTCCGGACACGGCTGTGGATGAACGGAATGGCCGCCCAAGTGGGCCCGCGCTTCCACGTACTCGGCTCAAATGCCGGCTACACCAAGTGGGGACTCGACAGCCAGGAACCAGCGCTCGCAGCCGGCATCACGCCGTCGGACGCTGCTTACGGCACCGAACCCCAGGAGTCTTGGGGGCTTCTGGGAGTAGCCGGATCAGCCACGCCTGTACCGGCGGAGAAGGGCGACTACCCGCAGTTCTACCGGGAACTGGCCTCCTCGCTCCGCGGGCACGGACCGCTTCCCGTGCAAGCGGCCGAGGCGCTGGAAACCCTCAAGATCATCGAAAACATCCACGCGTTCGCGTAGGCAGCACGTCGCTAAGCCAGGCGCGTTTCAGAATTCAGAACCCGAAAGAGAGATCACGCATGTCCTCCACCAAGCACGTTGCCGTCATTGGAGGCGGCATCCTGGGCGTTTCCACCGCCGTACACCTTCTCCGTCAAGGCGCCTCGGTAACCCTGCTGACCGAGCAAGGACTGGCCAGCGAAGCCACCGGCCGCTCGCTGTCCTGGCTCAACTCGGCGGGCGAACGCTCCACGCCGTATCACCAGCTGCGGGTGGCAGGCGTTGACCGGTACCGCACGCTCTTCGCCGCGGACCCCAGCCGTGAATGGCTGCAGTTCGGGGGTGGACTCATGTGGAACGCCGCCGGGCAGAGTGAGGTTACAGAAGCCCGTCACGCGTACGAGAAGTCCATTGGCTATGACTCCAAGCTGTTGGCCCCTGAAGAGATTGCCTCAGTGACGCCCGGTATCGATGCCAGTGCGGTCCCCGAAAACGCCATTTTCAACCCCGGCGAAGGATGGGTCAGTCTCCCGGATCTGGTGAACTTCCTGATGGAGGAATTCCATGCGTTGGGCGGACAGTTGGTCCTCAACGCCGGCAAGGCCTCAGTGACGGTGCACGACGGACGGGCCACCGGCGTCGAAACTGTCGGCGGTGAAACGTACACCGCTGATGCCGTGCTGGTTGCCTGCGGTGCCGCAACACCCGCCGTCGTCAAGCCGCTGGGCGTGGAGATTCCCAACGGTTCACCGGTTTCCATGCTGGTGGTCACCAAACCGGTGGAACACGGCGTCACGGCAGTGATGAATACACCGCGGGCAGCTGTTCGGCCGAATCCCGGCAACACATTTGCCTTGGATCACGACTGGTACGAGCACCAGATTACGGAGCACTCCGACGGTACTTTCAGCATCCCGGATGACGTTGTCCAGGAGCTGGCGGACGAGTCCTCCAAGCTCATTGCGGGCAATCCCGAGCTCAAGCCTGCCTCGTGGAAGATCGGCTACAAGCCCATCCCCGGCGACGGCGAACCAGTCTTCGGTGAACTCGGCCAAGTGCCGGGCTGCTTCGTGGCCTTCACGCATTCAGGTGCCACGCTCGGCCTCATCGCCGGTGAGCTTTTGTCCGGTGAGATCCTGAGCGGCCAGAAGCACCCCATGCTGTCCACGTTCCGCCCGGGCCGTTTCTCCTAGAGCCCACTTAAACAGGCCAATGGCCCCGATACGCCATCTGCTTAACGTGTCGGGGCCATTGGAGTTTAAGGTGACCTGATCAGCAGGTCATGGTGCCCTTGAAGGGCTTGCCCGTCCAGAAATTGTTGGAGCCGGGAACCTTGTAGAACCCGCGGACTTCGTAGCTCCAGGTGCCGATGATCTCGATGCCCGAACTGTACGTCCTTCCAGAGGCCTGGCTGAGGTCTCCCGTGAACTCGAGGTTGCCGGAGCGGTCATAGACCTTCACCTCGTAGTGATTGGCATTGGCCACCGCTCCGTAAGAATTCACGGTAACTACGGTTTGCAGGCCGAAGGTGCATCGCATGGTGACGTTGGCGGTGGCCGGAGCGGGAATGATCGCGGCTGAGAACTGTGGGGTAGCGCGCTCACTGTCGGTGAAGGCAGCAAAAGCGGCCGTAGGCCCGGCTATCAGGCCAAGAACGACGACGGCGACGATCACCAAGGCACGGAGGAAACTGTTCCGCGGTGTCATGGTGATGGTTCTCCGTTCTGGTGAAGTGGCTGTGCTTGACGGGATACTCGCCGGGCCTGATCGGGCTGGGGGGGAAGGAACCGATCAGACCCGGCGGGGCCGGTGGTGTTGTTTACTTGGTGGTTTCGGTGCGTTGGGTGCCGGTGAAGGCGAAGGCGATGGTGGAGGTGGCGCCTTGGAAGTCGTTGTTCGCGGTGGTGGGGAACGCGGTGGTGACTTTGAGGTTGTCGGTCTTGGCCGAGGTCAGCGAGGTGAGGTTGTTCAGGACTTTGTTCGCTGCGATGACCGGTCCGGAGGCCAGGACGGTGGTCTTGGTCCCGGTGCAGTTGTAGGGGGCTGCGGCGCCGGTCCAGGCCACGGAGCAGTTTTCGATGGTCAGCTGCAGGCCGTTGGTCACGTCCGTGGTGAGCAGGGATGCGGTGGTGCCGGCGTTGGTGGTGAGGGTGACGTTGTTCAGGTCCGAGTTGCCGGTGTTGGCCAGGGTGACGAGTTTTTCGACCTTGTCGCCGGGCAGCAGTCCAGCGACCGGGACGTTGAGGGTGTTCGCGGGGCCGGGTGCGCCCAGGGCGATGGTGACCGTTCCTGCGGTGACGGCTTGGGAGGCGGAGGTCGAAGAGGTGAACGCGCCGTAGGTGCCCATGCCGGCGACGGCGGCTGCGGTGCCGACCAGTGCGACGGAAGCGAGGATCTTGCCGGAGGTGGTCTTGAGGCTGATGGCCATGGGAATCAGTTTCCTTTCGGGAGGCCACCGTGAGACCGGCCGGCCGTTCGTTTCCAGCCTGTGTGGCTGACAAGAACTACTGTGCCGGGCCCGGATCAAGAACAAATCCTGCATACCCGCAACACTTCCTCAGGAAAACCTCAAGACTCCCGCAACACACTCCGCAGCAGAATCGAGCAGTTTCGAAGAAGCCGCGGATCCGCGGGCAACTTAGCGTTAGGGGTATCAGTTCATAAGACCAAGGGGAGCGAACACCATGACGGATACGGACAAGACGGCAACTAAGGAAAAGTCCTACGACGGCTTCACGGAAGAGGAGCGCGCCGCCATGAAAGAGCGCGCGCAAGAACTCAAGAAGGCGCCGCGCAAGAAGGCATCCAAAGCGGACAGCGAGGCTGATGTCATGGCCAAGATCGCTGAGATGCCAGGGACGGGAAGAACATTGTTTTCTTCCAGAGCTTCCACAAGTTCAAGGCGCGGTATGCCACACTCGGCTTTGAGGAGAACGCGAAGCTGGATGATGGAGCCATGTGGCCCACGTCCTTCGCCGTCACGGAAATCACCCCCGAGGTTGAAGCGCGGATCGTCGAACTCATTAAGAGGGCTCTGGGGTAGGGGGATCTACTACGTCGGCTGACTGTTGGCGGGCGGCAAGTCCGGGTTCATGTCTTCCAGGTTTGGGTCTTCTGCCGTCCACACCTGGATGATGGCCCATGTTACGGCCGCGATGGGTACGGCCAGGACTGCGCCGATGATTCCGGCCAGGATGGTGCCGGCCGTCAAAGCCATGAGGATAACCAGCGCGTGGAGCTTCAGGGACTTGCCCATGACGATCGGCTGGAGGAGATCACCTTCGAGCTGATTGACGGCGATCACAACGATCACCACGATCAACGCCACGATGGGGCCGTTGGCAACCAGTGCCACCAAAGCGGCCAGGATGCCGGCAACGGTGGCACCCACCAAGGGGATGAACGCGCCGATGAAAACGATGATCGCCAAAGGAATGGCGAGTGGAACCTGCATGATGAGTAGCGCCGCGCCGATGGCCACCGTGTCCACCAAGGCAACGATCGCTGTTCCCCGGACGTAGCCGCCAAGGACCTCCATGGTCCGCTTGCCAACACGGCGAAGCTTGGCTTCCCGCACGCCTTTGAAGGGGCGCAGGAAGAAGTCCCATATTTTGGCGCCGTCCTTGAGGAAGAAGAAAAGGATGATGACCACCAGGCTGGCGCCTGCCAGGAACTCCGTGACCACTGACAATCCGGTCACTGCTCCGGAGCGTACCTGGCTGCTCTGTGCGAACTCCACTACGGCTTCGCGCGCTTGGTTCAGTTGCTCCCGTTCAAGGGGGAGCGGTCCTGTCAGCAGGAAGTTCTCAAGTTCGTCCAGCCCACGTGCCGCCTGACTGATCAATTCGTCCCACTGGCTGCGGACAGAAAACACGATGACAGTGATGACTCCGCCGAGCACTATCAATAAGCCCAGGAACGCGACACCCGTTGCCAGGCCCGCGCGCCATCCCCGACGCCGCAGCATATTCACGAAGGGGCCAATGGCTGCGGCCAGAATGAGCGCGATGAGCACCGGAATGACCAGCAGACGGATCTGCAGGAGTCCGAAGATCGCCACCACTGTCAGGGTCAGGATGAGCAGTATCTGGCTTGCCCGGACAGCCGTCCGGCCAAGTGAGTCCTTCCAGAGATCCGGCTTGGATGGCTTGCGGACGGAAAAGTGGGCGGTTTCCTGGGGTTCCGTCATGGTGGCTCCTGTTCGTTCGCATCGGTCAGCCGATGAGATCAGACATAAGCCTACTGATTATTCCCCGATGTGGTGGCGTACCTGCTGGCATCGCCCTGCTAGTGCGTCGGATCAGGGTGTGGAGGTACCGGGCCGGGATCGGGAGCCGGAGGCGGGCCGGGGGTTGGATTCGGGTCAGGAATGGGGCTCGGCGGAAACGGCGTGGTGGGATCCGGGGGTGGTGGTACGGGTCCGGGATCTGGAGGAAATGGCTCGGGCTCGTGGTGTGGAGGCAATGTCACGATCTCTCCTTTGCGCACTGAAGGGTATTGCTCCGGCAGATAACTGCAGCCTACTCCCGGTTTCCACTCGGCCACAGGGTGTCCTTCACAGCTAGCGGACAGAAGCGGACCGCAATGCTGATTACCGCGGTAAAACATTTTTAGGTCACATGACCTAGAATTAAACTCATGACCGATTTCCTTGAACTTGATACCGCAGGTCCCGTGCTGATCGTCGGCGGGTACGGCACCGTCGGCACAGCGTTGACCCGGCTCGCCGCAGCCGAATGGCCCTTGCTCATCACGGGCCGGAACCCGGAGCGCGGCAGCCATTTGACTAGCAGCAGCGTTCCCGGTGAGCAACGAAAAGTGACAGTACAGAAAGTGTCAGTACAGAAATGGGACCTCAACCAAGCGGAGCCATTCGCCGCCAAGGTCAGGGCGGTCATCAGTACCGTCAACGATCCCCATGACAGGGTGCTTCGCGCAGCCGTCGCCGCCGGAATTCCGTACGTCGATGTCACCCGTTGGACCAGCCGCGTCACCAGGGCACTCACTCTGGCTACCCTTCTGCGGCCAACGGCTCCTGTCTCACTGAGCTCAGGCTGGATGGGAGGGGTCACCAATATCGTGGCAGCAGCTTTGGCCCAGGATGTGGGCGGCAGTGACAAGATCGACGTCGCCATCCGATACGACATCAATGACCAAGCCGGAGCCGATTCAGTGGACTTCATGGATCGGCTGGGACTGGACTTCGAAGTACGCAAAGGCGGTCAGGCCGCCGTCGTACGCCCCCTGACTGACACGCGCTGGGTGGACATTGCCGGGCATCGCACCAAAGTGGCGCGACTCGACACACCTGAACAGTTCACGATGCCGCTCACCCTTGGTGCCGGATCGGTGTCCTCCCGGATCGGCTTCAGTTCCAACGCGTCCACGACGGCGTTGCTCGCCGCACGTGCGGTGGGACTCTTCCGCTGGGGTAGCGGGGCACGGTGGGCGCCGCTGCGAAGGTCCTTCCTCTACTCGCCCGGCTCAGGTGGCACGGCACATATCCGCATCGATGTGAAAGGTCCGGCCGGAACGCGAACTGCCGTCATATCCGATCCGCAAGGGCAGGCACACCTCACCGCTTTGGGCGGTTTGCTGGGGCTGCGCAGTGTTCTCGCGGCGGGCACCGGGCCCGGTGTTACCTTCCCCGAATCCACACCGGATCCAGCGTCCCGGCTGGCGGAACTTGAATCACACGGTGTGACAATATTGAGGTCATGACCGAAAGCAAGGGCGCCCTGCGGAAGGCGGCGCTCCTTGACGCTGCTCAACAAGTTCTGGTCACCAAGGGCAACGCCAATGCTGCCATGCGGGACTTCGCCGCCGCGGCCGGGGTGCGCATCGGACACCTGCAGCACTACTTTCCTACGCGGGCGGACCTGATCCGCGCTGTCCTTGAGCGAAGCCTTGAACGCTCACTGCAGAGGCTTTCGGAAGAGGCCGGGCTGGACCTTGGTGCCGGTGCGTCCGGAGGCCTGACCCGGGAGGATTCCCATCGACTCCTGACGGCGCTGCTGCACGAACACTCAGCGCTTGAAGACGTGAAGATGCACCTGGAGATCTGGGCCCTGGCCTCAGCAGACCAGCAAGCGGCGGCTGCGCTGAGGAGCTTCTATGGGCAGTATGCAGCGCACGTCAGCAGCATGGTGCGGCGCGGTAGGCCAGAGTTGTCGGAGCCGGAACTCGCCGGCGTTGCTGCCGCGATCGTGAGCCTCTTCGAGGGGGCGGCCGTCACACGCTCGGATATTGCCGGCCTCCGGACAGAGTACGGAGACGGATCCATTATCAGCGCGGCGCAGTCGTTGATCCACGGACAGGAGCCCGCCCGGTGACTCAGCTAGTGCCCACTCCGGCCCAACTCCGTTGGCAGGAGCTCGAGCTCGGTGTCTTCATCCACTTTGGCATCAACACTTTCGCCGGCAAGGAGTGGAGTGACGGCACCGTCCCGGCGTCAAGTTTCAACCCGACCGAACTCGACGCCGGCAGTTGGGTCCGCGCGGCAAAAACGGCAGGTGCCCGGTACCTCATCCTCACAGCAAAGCACCACGACGGATTCTGCCTGTGGCCGACGGCCACCACCGATTACTCCGTAGCGTCATCGCCGTGGCGGGGCGGCACAGGTGATGTTGTCAGGGAAGCCGCCGAAGCCTGCAAGGAACAGGGGATCGGCCTGGGGCTCTACTTGTCGCCGTGGGACCGCAACGCTGACTGCTACAACAACCCCGCCGCATATGACGATTTCTACGTCCGTCAACTCACCGAGCTCTGCACAGGCTACGGTCCGCTCATGGAATTGTGGTTCGATGGCGCGGGTTCGGTGGGTAGAAAATACGACTGGGACAGGATCATCGCCGTCGTTAAGGAACACCAGCCCGATGCCATGATCTTCAACATGGGCCAGCCCACCATTCGCTGGGTGGGTAACGAGAATGGACTGGCATCGGACCCCGTCACCTATGTTGTGGACCGCACGTCCGATACCCAGTACACAGAGACCAGCTCGGGGCTGCTCGCCGAACACTACCTGCCGCCCGAATGCGATGTCTCCATCCGCCGCGGCTGGTTCTGGCATCCGGATGACCAACCGAAATCCGTTGAGCACCTGCTCGCCATCTATTACCAATCGGTGGGAATGGGTGCCAACCTCTTGCTGAATGTGCCACCCGATACCCGTGGTCTCATTCCTGACCGCGACATTCTGGTTCTGAAGGAGTGGAAGGCGGAATTGGATCGTCGCCTCTCCGGCGTGGTTGAGGCGACGCTGGAACATCACGACGGCGGAGTGACGCTGGGTTTCCCCGCTGCGGTTACGTTCAACCACCTGGAATTGGTTGAGGACTTGAACGCGGGGCAGCGGATCACCCGTCACGTGGTGTCCTCCGAAGGCGCGAACCTTATTGACGGGATGACCGTGGGTAGCCGCCGAATCCACCAATTGCCGGTTGTCACCGCATCAGAGCTGCACGTGAAGTTGTCAGGCGAGGGCGCCCGCCTGCTCTCGGCGCGGGTTTTCACCGGCGCTTTGGATGCTGATGTTCCAGCAATCCCCGAAGGGTATGAAGCCCCCACGGTGGCGCCCGAGTAGTTCTTCCCCGTGCACTGTCCGGCCTGTCCGCCACCGTCACCATGTGGCCCAAGCTTAAAATGTCGGTGCCTGCTGACAGAGTTATGACATGGAGCGGATTCGGGAAAGTCGAGCAGGTGCGGTGACCTCGAACGCGCTTGTTCGTGCCTCGTCTGGTGGCCTGTCGCCGCGGGTTTCTGCTCAGCCCGGCGCTGTTCCTGGGGGCTCGGTCAGTGGGGATCTGATTGAGCAGTTGCGGGTGTTGGAGGAGATGAAGTCGGCTATCACTGCGTTGCAGGCGCGGGTTGTGGTGGCGTTTGATCTAGCTCAGCGCGCCGAGCAGGCCGAGGCTGGTGTTCCTGCGTCCGAGCGTGGTCAGGGGGTGGGGGCGCAGGTGGCGTTGGCCCGGCGGGAGTCCCCGAACCGTGGGTCACGTTTGCTGGGTTTTGCGAAGGCGCTGGTGGTGGAGATGCCGCGGACGTTGGCGGCTCTGCGGTCGGGGCAGTTGAATGAATGGCGCGCCACGCTGCTGGTGAGGGAAACGGCGTGTTTGTCTGTTGAGGATCGGTGTGCGGTGGATGAGGAACTCGCCGCCGATACCGGGACTTTTGAGGGCAAGGGCGACAAAGCGATCATTGCGGCGGTGAAGGCTGCTGCGTATCGTCGTGATCCGCGGTCGGTGGTGGGTCGTGCCAGTCGTGCCGCTGCTGAGCGGACGGTGAGTTTGCGTCCGGCGCCGGACACCATGACGTACCTGACGGCGCTGTTGCCGGTGGCTCAGGGGGTGGCGGTTTATGCTGCGTTGTCCCGGGCTGCTGATACTGCCCGTTCCACTGGTGGCGGGTCTGGTGGAGTAGCCCCGACCCGTGGCCAGGTCATGGCGGACACCTTGGTTGAACGGGTTACCGGCACGCCGGGTGGGTTTTCTGGGATCAATCTGGATCTTGTCATGACCGACCGGACGCTCTTTCAAGGGGACAGTGAACCGGTCCGGCTCAAGGGTTACGGAATCGTCCCGGCAGAGTGGGGGAGGGAACTGCTGGGGTTGGGACCGGCCGGAAGCCCAAGTCGGCGGCCCGGTTCCGGGCGGGCAGTGGCCGAACCACAGGCACGGGCAGGACAGGCAGCACAGGCACCGCCGGACACAGAGTTCGCTGTGTGGCTCCGCCGGCTTTACACAGCCCCTGCTACGGGAGAGCTCCTGGCCACGGATTCCAAGGCCCGGCTCTTCACCGGCAGGTTACGGCGGTTCGTTGAGACTCGCGACGATACCTGCCGGACGCCGTATTGTGATGCGCCCATCCGGCATATCGACCATGTGGTTTCGTGGCGTTCAGGAGGGAAAACGAACCTCAGCAACGCCGCGGGGTTGTGCGAGGCGTGCAATCACACCAAGGAACACCCCGGTTGGACCACTACATCCCTGCCCGGCGAAAACTACAGCGTGCACACCCTGGAAATCCGCACCCCCACCGGGCACACCTACCAATCAAAGGCTCCACCCCTACCCGGGCACCACCCCGCCAGAATCTAGACACTGTCCAGGGACGCTGGCGGTCTCAAACGCGCCTTCCAAAAGAATTTCAAAAAAGTTTCTACCCGCGCGTAACCCTTTGGCGTGCCCTGACGATTACGTCTTTGAAAGGGCCGAGCTGGAATTTGTCCCCCATCATGTTCCAGCTCGGCTCTTCCTTGTCTCCGGCGGTTCCTTGTCTGCGGCGGTTTGCTCTCAAGGGAGTCGCTCTCTGCGGAGTTCGGTCGAGAGCCTGCCTGATAAGGCAGCGGGTCATTCCATGGAAGGCCAGGTGGAGCGGTTACCCTTGGTGGGGTCGTCCGTTGGTGACATGGCGGACGTCCAGGCCCAAGCAACGGACCTGCCGCCGATCGAAAGCCTCAATCCTGTGACCGACGCATTGACCGATGAAGCGCTACTTGCACTCAAGGGCAATAACGCGGAATTGTTCGGCGCCGTCTACCAGGCGTACGCCGGCCAGGTCCTCGGTTATCTGACGGCCAAAGGTGTATCGGATCCGGAGGCAGTTACGCAGGACGTGTTCCTGGCCATCCTGCCCAGGCTGGATGACATCAGCGGTGGGGCTCATGGCCTCCGAACCTTCATTTTCTCGGTGGCTCATGCCCGCATGGTGGATGAGCATCGGAAGCAAAGCAGGTCGCCGGAACAGCACGAGTTCGAGCCGGACCGGGACACCCGGGAAGTGAGTTCCGCAGAGGCGGAAGCTTTGGGACTTTTGGCGCCCAAGGAGGTCATGAAGCTCCTGGACTACCTCGGCGACGAGCAGCGGGAGGTCTTGACCCTTCGCATCGTGGCGGGCCTGACCGTGGAGCAGGTTGCCGACATCATGGGGAAATCCGCCGGGGCAGTGAAACAGCTGCAGCGGCGGGCACTAATAACGCTCCGTGAGCATTCGGCAGTAAAGGAATACGTGTCGCCATGACATACAGAGATAGTGAACGTGAAGTGATCGCGGAAGAGCTGTTGCTCGACGCCGATGCGGCCGACTCAGCTGACGTCCGGCGTGCGCTCCTCTCCTTGGGGTCCTTCGCCAATCTTGCGGCCCCAACTCCGGGTGCCGAGCTTTCCGCCATGCTGTCCGGCCCTCACGATGAAGTCAGCAACCGCCGCTGGAGGCGCAAGCACCGCACCGCCGTGGTCGGCGTCGCCGTGGTAGCAGCGATGGGTCTGGGCGTCAGTGGCGTTGCAGCCGCAAGTTCCGGGTTTACCCGGAACCCGTCGTTCATGGATGAGCTTCTGGGAAACGTCCGGCCGCAGCCGGCAGTCGCAGCCCCCGCGCTGCCCAGTCCCGACGCCCCGCGCGTTATGACCGAACCCGCTCCGGCGGTGGATCCAGCTGCGCTTCCGACCACCCCAGCTGCCGAATCCGTGCCGGTGCCCGGTAGCGGTGCGCCTGCCGAAATTCCTGCACAGACGCAGGCGCAGGCGCAAATACCCGCGCAGCCGCCGGCCCCTGGCGTGGTTGAAGCGCCCGCCCACAACAGCACCCCTCCAAGCGGTGCTGTCCCGGGCAGTGCCGTACCGGTTGGACCTCCGCAAACGAAGACTGCGCCGAATCTACCCCTGAGCCCGCAGCCCAAGCCGGACTCAGGCAAGGAGGACAAGTCAGACAAGGAGGACAAGTCAGACAAGGAGGACAAGCAGCAAGCCGCTAAGTCTGCGGAACGAACCAAACCCGGATATCGGCACACCGCGCTCAGCGACGAGCGCAATGACGAGCAATTACCGGCGTCCGTGGACACCTGGAAGCAGTGGCCTAAGTAAGCTTGGGTCATGATGCATGTCAACGATCCCGCCGTCGTCGAGCGGTTGATGCGAACAAAGGGCACCTGGGCAATTGTTGGCTTGAGCACCAATGAATGGCGCTCCGCCTATGACGTCTCGCTGTACGTGCGGGACAAGATGGGCATGGAGATCATCCCCGTCAACCTCAAAGGCGAGGAAGTGCACGGAGAAAAAGGGTACAAATCCCTGGCGGAGATCCCCGAGGCCAGGTACCCCATTGATGTTGTTGATTGCTTCGTCAACTCCCAACGTGTTGGGGCGGTCATTGATCAGGCGATAGCTATTGGTGCCAAGGCCGTTTGGCTTCAGCTGGGAGTCTTTGACGACGACGCCGTACAGCGGGCACATGATGCGGGACTGGACGTAGTGGTTAACTCCTGCCCGGCACGTGAAGGCTGGCATTACGGCCTGTGATAACCGTGCCGATTCCTCTGCTAGATTGCAGCTGAATCACTTTTTGAGTCTTTGGGGGACAACCATGTTCGGCAGTCATTCTGCGGTGCCTTTTTCCACTCCCAGCAGGCGGGCCGTCTTCAGTGTTTTGGGCGCTTCCATGGTGGCCGGCCTGACGGCCTGCAATGCCGCTGAGAGTTCGACGCCGGTGCAGACGCCCAGTGGCGCTGCCGCCTCGCCCGAGGTGCCGGGACCGAACGGCGCGATGGCCGTTGCAGGCGAGGTTCCGACGTCGTCCGCTTCTCCGACGCCCTCACCGACGGCGACCCCCACCAAGCGCATCCGGCGGACGTTCATCCCGGACTATCAACTCCCGCCGATTGTCGGCGGCCTTGCGCCCGTGATTACCAAGATCGACACCAAGCACCCGGTGGTATTCCTGACCATCGATGACGGCAACATCAAAACGCCGGAGTCGATCAGGCTCATGACAGAGTACGACTATCCTGCCTCGCTCTTCCTCACCAAGGACACCGTGGCGGACAACCCGGCGTTCTTCAACGCGTTCAAAGCCCAGGGCAGCCTGATGGAGAACCACACGGTCACCCACAACATCAACATGGTGCGGCAGTGGGGCTATCAGCAGCAGTTCAATGACATGGTGGGAATGCAGGAGTACGCATTTCAGCACTACGGACGACGTCCCACGCTTTTCCGACCCCCGGGAGGCGCATACTCCAACGTGATGCGCCAAGCCGTTGCCGATGCAGGGATGAAGGCGATTGTTACGTGGGAGGCCAAGGCAAACGCCGGGAAGATGGACTACCAGGTGGGCAACTCGCTTCGTCCCGGCGATATTGTGCTCATGCACTTCCGGGCGGAGTTTGCCGCCGACCTCGCCGCATTCCGCGCCGCCCAGTTGGCAGCAGGGCTGGAAGTGGTGCTGCTGGAGGACTTCCTGGGCGTGGCGTAAGGCGCTGCCCGGTGAGGGGCGTGGTCGCCGGCCCGGACCGCCAGTAGGCTCTCTCCATGGATGTTCCCGCCCTCCGCGAAATTTGCCTCAGCTTCCCCGGCGCGTTCGAAGACTTCCCATTCGGCCCCGAAACCTCAGTGTTCAAGGTGCGTGCAGCCGTCACTGGAGGGGCCAGGCACCAAGCTAAGATGTTCGCGTTGTCATCCATGGATCCGGACAACTGGTCCGTGAGCCTCAAATGCGAGCCCGCCCTGGCTGAACAGCTCCGGGCAGCAAACCCCGAAATCACCGGCGCATGGCACATGAACAAGACCCATTGGAACGGGGTCCGACTGGACGGGAACCTTTCTGATGAGGTGATCCGGGACATGGTGGAGGACTCCTACGACCTCGTGGTGGCCACGCTGAGCCGCAAACAACAGGAACAGCTCGGCTGGGCCAGGCTCGCAAAACCGCAGGGCACCTGACACGCCCGCAAACCCCTCCCCACGGCACTGACATGGGACTAGATTGATAGTGCATAGCTGGATGATTGCTTTGCGCGCAAGCTTTGGCTCGTTTCCGCCTGGTAAAGAGGTGCTCACCCCAGGCCTGGCGGAGTCCCGTTTTGCCCAACAATGCCCGGTACCACTGGGAACTGGGAGGCAAAGGGTGACGGCCCGCCAGGCGATCGCCGAGTGCGGAAAGGCCCTCGCCGGTGGCCCGTAGAAAGATCACGCTTTGACAAATGTTGATCGAAAGTACCAAGAAAGATTGATTTTCGATCATTCCTGGTGAATTATGTCACAGAAGGTTGGTGCTGCCAGAGCGCCAGCCCAGACTGTCTGGCTGAACGGCTTTCCCGCCGCAACAGTCCGGACACTACGAGTCACTGGAGGGTTTAGAAATGAACGTTCAGCACCAGTCCGTCGGTCGCCGTGGATTCCTGCGCGGAGCACTCGCAGCAGCCGTGCTCGTGCCCATGGGGGGAACCATCGCTTCCTGTGCCGCAGGCGGCGGCACCACCACAACCGGTCCCACGGGCACCGTTTCCGACACCAACCCGTTCGGCATGGCTGACAAGGCCGCCCTGGACGCCGTGATCTTCAAGGGTGGCTACGGCATCGACTACGTCGAGTTCGCCGGAAAGATCTTCGAGAAGACACACGAGGGCTCCACTGCAAAGATCTCACCGTCCACGGACATTGCGCAGGAACTTCAGCCGCGCTTCGTCGGTGGCAACCCGCCGGACCTGATCGATAACTCCGGCGCGAAGGCCATCGGCTTCAGCACCATCCTTGCCCAGCTTGAAGACCTCACCAGCGTCGTGGAGGCCAAGAACCTTGAAGGCAAGGTCATCAAGGACACCCTGTACACCGGCGTACTGGCTCCAGGTACTTTCGACGGCAAGCTTGCCGCCTTGAACTACGTGTTGACCGTCTTCGCTGTGTGGTACTCCGACTCCCTGCTCAAGGAAAACGGCTGGACTGTTCCCAAGACCTGGGATGAAATGTACGCCCTGGGCGAGCAAGCCAAAGCCAAGGGCAAGTACCTCTTCGTCTGGGGCAAGGAAGCGGCCACGTACTACCAGGAACTGGCCATTGCATCTGCCATCAAGGAAGGTGGCGACGACGTCCGCCTCGGCCTTGAAAACCTCAAAGCCGATTGCTGGTCGCACCCGGCCATCCAGTCCGTCTTCGCGGCCATGGACAAGATCGTCAAGGCCGGCTTCTTCAAGCCGGGCGGCTCAGGCACCCAGTTCACGGCAGCACAGGCACAGTGGAGCAACGCCCAGGAAGCCGTGTTCTACCCCTCGGGCTCCTGGATCGAAAACGAAATGAAGGACCAGACCAAGGCCGGCTTCAACATGATGGGTACCCCGGCCCCGTCTGTCACCGCCAGCCCCAAGATGCCCCAGACGGCACTTCACAGTGCTGCAGGTGAGCCGTTCATTGTCCCGTCGCAGGGCAAGAACGCTGCCGGTGGCAAGGAACTGCTCCGGATCATGCTCTCCAAGGAAGCTGCCACCAACTTCGCCAAGACCAAACTGGCGCCGACCATCGTCAAGGACACCGTCCCGGCCGATGGTTTCGGTTCCACGGCTCTGGTTTCGCAGACCAAGATGCTCAGCGATGCCGGCGACAACGTCTACTCCTGGAACTTCA
Organism: Arthrobacter sp. DualSoilB13; assembly: GCF_055389195.1. NCBI lineage: Bacteria > Bacillati > Actinomycetota > Actinomycetes > Micrococcales > Micrococcaceae > Arthrobacter > Arthrobacter sp. DualSoilB13. Next base: position 597,624 of record NZ_AP035865.1, read on the forward strand.
TTGACCTGTACGGCACCAACAAGGACCAACTGGTTGTCTGGAACACCTTCCTGGACGGTAAGTCGGACGTTGCAACCCTCACCTCCGCACTGCAGAACATCACCGATAAGGTTCGTAACGACAGCTCGGTCAAGAAGATCGAAGTGAAGTGACTTCAGTGAAAACTCAGCAGAGCCGGAACGACGACGGCCTGGCCGCCGTCGTTCCGGCGAAGGCCCCACTGCAAGTGGTGAGGCGACGGCGTAAGCCATTGACGTGGGACAAGGTCAGTTTCTTTGCGGTGTTCCTCGGACTGCCGTTGGCGATCTACCTGTTGTTCGTGATTTGGCCGTTTATTCAGGCATTCGGGTATTCGCTGACGGACTGGTCCGGTTTCTCGCCCAACCAGAACTTCATCGGCCTCGAAAACTACGTGAAGATCTTTACTGACGACATCTTCATGAAGGCGATGTCCAACAACATCGTCCTGGTCATCTTCCTTCCCATCATCACCATCATCTTGAGCCTGGTGCTTGCCTCGCTGGTGACTGTAGGCGGAAGCAGTAAAGGCCAGATCAAGGGTTTGCGCAATTCCAGCTTCTACCGCGTAGTGTCGTTCTTCCCCTACACCATTCCCGCTGTAGCAATCGGCATCATGTGGGGGCAGATCTACGATCCTTCGGGCGGTCTGCTCAACGGCATCCTGACGGGCCTCGGCCTGGACCAGTTCAAGGACTTCGCTTGGCTGGGTGATAAGAACACGGCCATGATCGCCACCATGTTCGTCATTGTGTGGGGCTTCGTTGGCTTCTACATGGTCCTGTTTGTAGCTGGCATCAAGGGCATTCCTGCCGAGCTTTTCGAGGCTGCCAGGATTGATGGCGCCGGACGTTTCCGGACCGCCGTATCCATCACCATCCCCTTGATCCGCGACAACATCCAGACCGCCTACATCTACATGGGCATTCTGGCGTTGGATGCTTTCGTCTACATGGCTGCCCTCAACTCCGGCGGTGGTCCCGACAACTCCACGCTGGTCATGGCGCAACAATTGTTCTTCACCGCATTCAGCAAGGGGCAGTTCGGCCTCGCCAGTGCCATGGGCGTTGTGCTGGCCATTGCCACGCTGATCTTCTCCGGCTTGGTGTTCATGGTTAACCGGCTCACCGGCGGCGATAAGGATGTGAGCCAGTAATGACAACCAAAGTCTCATCTCCGGAAATGAAGTCGTTGCACTTCCAACCGCGGACTCCGGGAACCACGCCGGGTGACAAAGTGGTGGGAGCGGTGTCGCACACCGCGCTGACCATTTGGACACTGATCGTCATCCTTCCACTCCTGTGGACGTTCATGTCCTCCTTCAAGACCTCCAGCGAGATCTTTGCTTCGCCGTTCGCCTTGCCGGGTGAATGGAAACTGGACAACTACGTCAAGGCTTGGAGCGATGCCGGGATCGGCAGCGCCTTCCTGAACTCCATCATCGTTGTGGCCGCAGCCCTGGTGATCGTGATGGTCCTCGGTGCGATGTGTGCCTATGTGCTGGCCCGCTACACCTTCCCGGGCAGCAGGGCCATCTACTACCTGATGCTCGCCGGCCTGACGTTCCCGATCTTCCTTGCCATGGTTCCGTTGTTCTTCGTCCTGAAGAACATGGGGCTCCTGAACACTTTGCCGGGACTCATCCTGGTGTACGTGGGCTTCGCGCTTCCGTTCACGGTGTTCTTCCTCTTCTCCTTCTTCAAGTCACTGCCTCACGAAATCACTGAAGCAGCGGCCCTGGACGGCGCAGGGGAGTGGCGGACGTTCTTCCAGGTCATGTTGCCGATGGCCAAGCCGGGCCTCGCCTCGGTTGCCATCTTCAACTTCCTGGGCCTGTGGAACCAGTTCCTGATTCCGGTATCCATCAACGCCGCCGGTCCGCGCGTTTTGTCGCAGGAACTCGCGGCCTTCGCCGGCCAGATGGGCTATGCGGTGGACTACGGCGCGCTGTTCGCAGCCGTCAGTGTCACGGTCATTCCGGTGCTTATTGTCTATGTGATCTTCCAGCGCCAGCTGCAGGGCTCCGTGTCACAGGGCACCTCAAAGTAGTAGCTCCACGCAGCAGACAGCGTTCGACGGCGGTCCTCACCTCAAGGTGCGGGCCGCCGTCGGGCGTTAAATCTGAAAGGATGGAACGGATCTGTAGTGCAACGAAAGGCAGCAGCCCGTGATCTTTATTGTGGTCAAGTTCAACGTCAAGCCCGAGTGGTCCGAACGGTGGCTGGATTTGGTGGCCGACTTCACCAAGGCGACCCGCGAAGAGCCGGGCAACCTGTGGTTCGACTGGTCCCGCAGTGTGGATAACCCCAACGAGTTTGTCCTGGTGGAAGCCTTCCAGGACGACGCTGCCGAGGCGCACGTCAACAGCGATCACTTCAAGAAAGCCATGGCGGACATGCCGCAGGCTCTCGTGGAGACCCCGCACATTATCAGCCGCCAGTTCGACGGCAGCGGCTGGGACCGCATGGGTGAGCTCACCATCGCGTAGGGGCTGGGCCGCTGGGCCCGCTAATCCTCGCTGTGCAGCTCCCGCTGCCGTGCGCTGAGCAGCTCGAACTCAGGCCGGGCGGCCACGAACCGTTCAACGGCGTCGAGCACTTGTTGGAGATGCGCGTGATCCGGGGCCACCACAGCGGCTCCAACCAGCGCCCGACGATGCTGGTCCTGAAGCCCGGTTTCGGCAGCAGAGACCTCGAAGCGCCGCTTTAGCTCGGCTACCAGGGGCCGCAGCAGCGAGCGCTTCTCCTTGAGGCTATGGACATCGCCCAAAAGGACGTCGAACTCAATCCAACCGATCCACATGAATTCATTATCGCCGCAGGTCAGGGCGGTGGACCACTGTGGAGTTGATGGAATCTTGAGCCAACTCAGGCCGCGGCGCCCACTGAAGGAGCAGCCCTCCAATCGTCGTCCTGGCCTATCCGCTGGTGGTGGGTGGGGCGGTGTCCCTGCTGTTCGGTAACGCCATGATGATCATCGTCTCCGGCCTGGCTACCTTGCGTCGCCACGGATGGCGGATTGCGATCTTCGCGTTGCTCGGCATATCACGACGACGGTCACTGGGTTGGGTGAGGGACCACACCGTATCTTGAGCAAATCTTGAGCAAACACAGCATGGAGGTTGAGGAAGCCCGGCGACACTGAAACTCAAAGGCACAGGATGACCAGCTGAGGGGGTTGGCATGGAGCTCGATGCATTCTCGGTAAGAGTAGCTCTGGGCGTGGTCACCGTGACGCTCCTGATGCTGTTCTGTACTTCCTTTCACCGAACCCGCTCGCCGTACGCTGGCTGGTGGAGCCTGGCCTTGCTCGAGTTCATGGCGGGCAACGCCGCCTTCCTCCTCAATGGAACCTCCCATCAGGTGTGGGCAAACCCCGTGGGCAACGTCCTCGTGGTGGCAGGCGCCTTCAGCGTGTGGGCCGGGGCGAAGACCCTCCGGGACCGGAAGGCCAAGCTGTGGCAGCTGGCTGTTGGTCCTGCCGTCACCGCTATCGCATCCTTTCTGGAAAGCCCCGGGAACAACGTCTGGTCCGGTGGTTTTGTCTATCTGGCCATGATGACCGTGGGCATAGCCTTGGCCGCCTATGACCTGTGGTTCATCAAGTCTTCCCACTCCCAAGTCCACAGAGCCCTCTCCATAGCCGCAGGCCTGCTGGCCGGCTATTACCTGGGACGCTGGGTGGTTTATGCGTTGGAAGGACCGGCCAGTTACACGTTCCGCACGTACTTTGGGCCTGGACCTTCAGCCCTCATCTCCATGGTCCTCCTGGTCACCGTTTCCTTCAGCATGACGGCCCTGACCAGCGACCAACTCATCAAAGGCCTTCGCGAACGTGCTACCCGCGACCACCTGACAGGGCTCCTCAACCGCGGAGCCTTCCTTGACCTTGCCACCACTGAACTTGACCGCTTGCATTCAACGGGTTCCGGGGCAGCTGTTATCCTGGCCGATCTGGATCACTTCAAGGCCGTTAACGATGAACACGGCCATGGAGCCGGGGATGTGGCCTTGCGCGCCTTCGCCGAAGCATGCTCAGCCTCGGTGCGGTCCACGGACCTCATCGGACGCTATGGCGGGGAAGAATTCGTTCTCTTCCTGCCGGGGGCAACACAGGACCGAGCAGAGAACATCGCAACCGAAATCAGCCGCCGAATGGCAGAATTTCCAGCCCCTGGCGGCGTGGTGTTTCCCACCATCAGCTACGGAGTGACGTCAAGCATTCCCGCGTCCGCTGACCTCAGTTTCATGATCGAGGTAGCTGACGCAGCCCTTTACAGCGCAAAGGCGCAAGGGAGAAACAGGATTGTAGGAGCCGACCGCCCGGAGGCGGCCACTATAGCGGATGAGGCACGATCATGACCCTAAACGAACTCACCACCCGGATTCAGATTCAGCACACCCAGGAGCTGTCCGTCTTCCGCCAGAGCATCACCAGTGCCCCCTATAAAGCCGGGACAGCCACCACGCTGAACGCTGACCGCCGCTCCGTCAGGATGGGCCCCGTGCAGTCGGTGGAGGACAGCAACGCGAACCTCACCATAGTGGCCGACGTCGAAGGCCTGGCCTGGTTCACCGCGGACAAAGGACTCCTGGGCAGCTGCATCACAGTCTCGATTGCGGGCCACCGCAGGAACACCGGCACCCGGGTGCACCTCCCGCTCGCCGAATGCGATGCCTGGATCGAGGCCATCGTCGGAGGGGCCTGGATCCCCCACGTCTACCGTGCCGGCAACAAAGTTGAGCCGGATGGAAGGTTGGATGTTGCCTCTTACCGGCTCTTCCTGGACGAACGCCGCAACCCCGTCACCAAGCCTCAGGCTGTTGCCGACTCAACGTTGCGACGCCTGGAAGAGTCGTGAGTGCCACGAAGCCCCACAAGCTTCTCTCCGTCGATTCGCGGATCCAGAAACTGGAGTTACACGTCCAGGCCCTGATGACGGAACTCCACCTCGCCCGGTATGAACAGCGCCGGGACGCTCTTACCGATCCACTCACCGGGCTCGGCAACCGCCAGGCCTTGGAGAATGCTTTCTCCGAAGCCCAGGCAGCTGCTGCCAAGGGTGCCGTACCCCCTGCCCTGCTCCTCATGAATCTTGACGGTTTCAGGGCACTGAAGAACTCCGCAGGCCATGCCGCGGCGGACCAGATTCTGATCACCGTCGCCATGCGCATCCGGTCAGCCGTGCGGGAGGACGACGTCGTCACCCGCCTGGGTGGGGACGAATTCGCTGTGCTGTTGCCTGCCACCGCGCACAGCCGGGCCACCGCCGTCGGGAACCGCATCCTGGCCGCGCTGGAACCGAACATAGACCTCGGGAACAACAGCATCCGCTGCGGCGCCAGCGTCGGCCTGCGCACCGCGGAGCCGCATCACAGCATGGAGGACCTTCTCCAAGAGGCCGATCTGGCCATGGAAGAGTCCAAGAATGAGGGCCGGAACAAACTCAAAGTGTTCGATCCCGCAACCCTGCATGCACGGCTGCTGCAGCGGCAGATCGTGGGAGAACTCCGCGAAGCCATCCGTTCGGACCAGCTGGTCCTTTACTACCAGCCGATCGTGGAGCTCGCCACCGGCAGGATCGAGGGCTGCGAGGCTTTGGTCCGGTGGAAACACCCCGTCCATGGCCTGATCATGCCGGACCAGTTCATCCCCGTTGCCGAGGCCACCGGGCTGATCGCGGAGTTGGGCAGATGGGTCCTGCGTACGGCCGTGGGCCAGTTGCGGCGGTGGCGGGATGCCCCGGCCACCGCACACCAGGACTTCTCCATGAGGATCAATGTCTCTGCTGCCGATCTCCAAAGCCTGGAATTCGTGGACGACGTCAGTGAGGCATTGGCGGGGCAAGGCGTGGCCCCGGAATCACTGGTGCTGGAGCTCACCGAGAGTGCCATCATCCACAACAACGAGCTTGACCGTTACACCCTGGCGAGCCTGCACAGGCTCGGTGTGGGGCTTGAGATCGACGACTTCGGCGCCGGCTACTCGTCCATGGGATACCTGAGGAAACTGCCCGTAGACCGGGTGAAGGTGGACCGACAGTTTGTGAAGGACCTGGGCAAAGATCCTTCACAGCTGGACTTCCTGGCCGCGATCCAGCAGGTCATCCGCTCCTGCGGTTTGGAGGGTGTGTGGGAGGGGATTGAGACCTCCGAACAAGCAGAAGCGCTCCGGAGCATAGGCTGCGCGAGCGGGCAGGGCTACTACTTTGGCAGGCCGTTGCCGGAGGCCGAGTTCACCGAACAGCTGATGCTGCTGCGCACTTGGCCGGCGTAAACCCCCTCGGAAACGCGCAAGGCCCCGGCACTCTCCGAGCGACGGGGCCTTGCGACGTTTGCTGTCCTTAGCCGAAGTACTTCGGCAGGGTGCCTTCGTGTGCTTCGCGGAGGGCGTCCAAGGAGAGCTCGTCCACGCCGTTGATCTCCAGCTTCCCACCGGCAGCGTCAACAACGCCGATCCGGAGGTGGGCGAAGCCACGGGCCGTGCACATGTCCTTGAAGCGGACTTCCTCGGAGCGCGGTACGGACACGATGGCCCGGGCCTGCGTTTCGGAGAAGAGTGCTGTGAACAGGTCCACTCCGTCGCGCTCCATGAGCTCTTCAAGGGCGATGCGTGCGCCGACGCCGTAGCGCAGCGAGGACTCCACCAAGGCAGCCGCGAGGCCACCTTCGGAGAGGTCGTGTGCTGCGTCAACCATGCCGTCACGGGAAGCGTTGATCAGGATTTCGCCCAATGCACGCTCGGCTGCGAGGTCAACCTTCGGCGGCAGGCCACCAAGGTGTCCGCGGAGGTTGGACCACTCGGAACCATCCAGCTCTGCTGCGGTGGTGCCCAGCAGGTAGATGGCCTGGCCGTCCTCGCGCCAGCCCGACGGCGTGCGGCGGGCGACGTCGTCCAGCTTGCCCAGGACTGCCACCACAGGGGAGGGGTGGATGGGCGTGGTGCCGGTCTGGTTGTAGAGCGAGACGTTGCCGCCGGTCACGGGGATGCCGAGTTCCATGCAGGCGTCGGAGAGGCCACGGATGGCTTCGGCCAGCTGCCACATGACATCCGGATCCTCGGGGGAACCGAAGTTCAGGCAGTCGCTGACGGCCATCGGAACGGCGCCGGAGGTGGCCACGTTGCGGTAGGCCTCAGCCAGTGCGAGCTGTGCACCCTGGTAGGGCTCGAGGTAGGTGTAGCGGCCGTTGGCGTCGGTGGCCAAGGCAACGCCCAGGCCGGTTTCCTCGTCAACGCGGACCACGCCGGCATCATCCGGGAACGCCATGGCAGTGTTGCCGCCAACGTAGCGGTCATACTGCTTGGTGATCCAGGCCTTGCTGCACATGTTCGGTGACGCAACGAGTTCGGTGACGGCTGCAGCCAGCTCGGTGGGAGCCGACGGACGGCCTGCGTCCTCCACGGAACCGGTGAAGGCGTTGGCCTGCACAGAGTCCTGCCACTCCGGGCGGGCGAACGGACGGTCGTAGACCGGGCCGTCGTGCGCAACGGTGCGGGGGTCGACGTCGACGATTACTTCGCCTTCCCAGGTGATGATGAGGCGGCCGGTATCGGTGACCTCACCCAACCAGGAGTACTCCACGGCCCACTTGTCCATCACGGCTTCGAACGCTGCGATGTTCTCCGGGGTGACCACGGCCATCATGCGTTCCTGCGACTCGGACATGAGGATCTCGCCAGGGGTCAGCGTGGGGTCGCGGAGCAGGACCGAGGTTAGCTCCACCTCCATACCGCCGTCGCCGTTGGACGCGAGCTCGGACGTGGCGCAGGAAATTCCTGCAGCGCCGAGGTCCTGGATGCCTTCAACCAGCGAGCCCTTGAAGAGCTCCAGGCAGCACTCAATGAGGACCTTCTCAGCGAAGGGGTCGCCCACCTGGACGGCCGGACGCTTGGAGGGCTTGGTGTCATCGAAGGACTCCGAGGCCAGCACCGAAGCGCCGCCGATTCCGTCGCCGCCGGTGCGCGCGCCGAACAGGACAACCTTGTTGCCCTTGCCGGATGCGTTGGCCAGGCGGATGTCCTCGTGGCGCATGACGCCCACGGCCAGTGCGTTCACCAGCGGGTTGCCCTGGTATACGGAGTCGAACACCATTTCGCCGCCGATGTTCGGCAAGCCGAGGCAGTTTCCGTAGCCACCGATGCCGGCAACTGCACCGTGCATGACGCGGGCGGTGTCCGGGTGATCGATCGCACCGAAGCGCAACGGGTCCATCACGGCTACCGGGCGGGCACCCATGGAGATGATGTCGCGAACAATGCCGCCGATGCCGGTAGCGGCACCCTGGTACGGCTCAACGAACGACGGCGAGTTGTGGGACTCGATCTTGAACGTCACGGCCCAGCCGTCGCCCAAGTTGGTGACGCCGGCGTTCTCGCCGATGCCAACCAGCATGTCCTTCTTCATTTCCTCGGTGACCTTCTCGCCGAACTGGCGGAGGTGGTTCTTGGAGGACTTGTAGGAGCAGTGCTCGCTCCACATGACGGAGTACATGGCCAGCTCGGCACCGGTGGGGCGGCGGCCGAGAACCTTGACGATCTCGTCGAATTCGTTCTGCTTCAAGCCCAACTCGGCCCACGGGAGTTCCGTGTCCGGGGTCTTGGCAGCGTGCTCAACGGTGTCGATGTTGAACTTCTTGGTGGTTTCCGTGGTCACTTGTCGCCTCCCACAATCTTGGTCAGTACGGAGGTGAAGAAGCCCAGGCCGTCGGTGTCGCGGGGAGCCCCATCAAGGGACTCCGGGCCGAAGCCTGTCTCTACTGCGTGCTCGGGGTGCGGCATGAGGCCCACCACGTTGCCCGCGGCGTTGGAGATGCCCGCGATGTCGCGGCGGGAGCCGTTCGGGTTGAAGCCCACGTAGCGGAACACCACGCGGCCCTCAGCCTCGAGGGCATCCAGGGTCTTTTCGTCGGCGATGTACTGGCCGTCCTGGTTCTTCAACGGCACAATGATTTCCTGGCCGTCGGTGTAGTCCACGGTCCACGCAGTGTTGGCGTTTTCCACGCGCAACGTCTGGTCGCGGCAAATGAACTTCAGGTGGTCGTTCTTGATCATGGAGCCGGGCAGCAGGTGCGACTCGGTCAGGATCTGGAAACCATTGCAAATACCCAAAACCGGGAGCTTTGCGTCCGAGTTCGCGGCATCGATGATCTTGGACATCAACGGAGCGAAGCGCGAGATGGCACCGGCGCGGAGGTAGTCGCCGTAGGAGAAACCGCCGGGGATGATGACAGCGTCAACATCGCCCAGTTCGGTGTCTGCATGCCAGAGCGAAACGGCGGTGCCGCCTGCAAGACGCACTGCACGGGCGGCGTCGCGGTCGTCAAGGGTGCCGGGGAAGGTGACGACGCCGATTTTGGCGCCGGCCAAGCGGGGCTCTGCGGCGACGGCGACAGCCTCGCCAATCAGGGGGATCGACGTCATATCAGGCCTCGACGACCTCGACGTTGACAACATCCTCGATCACCGGGTTGGACAGGAGGGTCTCGGCAGCTTCGCGGGCCTGGGCCAGGATAGCGTCGGTCACCTCGCCGTCGACGGTCAGTTCGAAACGCTTGCCCTGGCGGACTGCGCTGAAGCTGTTGAAGCCGAGGCGGGGCAGTGCACCCACGATGGCTTTCCCCTGGGGGTCCAGAATCTCGGGCTTGGGCATGACGTCAACGACGATCCGGGGCATCCGGTAACTCCTGTGCGTGAGTTGGGTGAACCTTAAATAAGGCTGCCGCGGAGGTGCCGTCTCACGCCGTTCAGCCGCATTCAAACAGCGTCTTGAACACAGGGTTAAACACGGTGGTGAACTGCAATGTTTGAACGGCATGGGGGGCGCTCCGCGAGCTTGCACACCTATTCTACCGGGAGCGGCGCACATACCCTATTCAGCCGGATTGCGCGAGGACACCCCGCCGCGGCGGAGGAAATTGGACCAGATGAGGGCCCGACGGCGGCACTTTCGCCGGGTGGTTCGCGTCACTAGGATTGCGGCATGGCTGAGAAACCGAAATCGATGGTGCTGGGCGTTGTGGCCGCAGCCGTTTTTGCTGGTTTGGGCCGGATGGTCATTCAGAAGATCAGGGCGGATCGGGTGGCGAGAGACAATCGCGTGACGGCGCCTCTGGACGCCGAAACACGTGCCAAAATCAGTGATGCCCTGCGAACTCCCCGATAATCCTCCGGGCATTAGCGCACATACAAATGCGCTATTCGAAGAGGTTAAAGGGCGTGATTCGGGCGTAGCTTGGGTAATACACGCGGGGTTTAGCCTCAGTATTATTCAGGATCCAACCAGGAGGAACAATGACCGAACACATTGCCGAAGTATCCGCCTGTAGCGTTGGCAGCTGCGGATTCAACCATGACGGCTGCACAGCCTTTGGCATCACCATTGGTGGCAGCCAGGATCACGCTTCCTGCGCAACGTTCATTGACACCAATGCCATGGGCGGCCTTCCCAAGGTCCTCGCCCACGTTGGTGCCTGCCAGCGCTCCGAGTGCGTCCACAACAACAACCTCATGTGCGAGGCACATGACGTCAAGGTGGGTCCCGGCCGCGAAGCTGCAGACTGCCTGACGTACGAGCACTCCTGATCTCTACCACCTACCAAAAGGGTCCCCGCCTCGGTTAAGGCGGGGACCCTTTTTGTGGTTCGTTATTTCTTCTTGGCCGACGTGGACTTGGCTTCCTTGGGGCTGTCCGCGTCCTTCATTTCCTGTTCTGCCGTGGCTTGGATCAGGGCCATCAATTCCGGATCAAGGCCGGGCGCAAATTCTTCCTTGCGTTCCGGTGAGACCGACATGGGGAACCCGTCGGGCATGACGTCGGTGCTCAACTCGGTTCCGTCGTTTGACGGAGAAGCTCCCCGGTAGAGTTTGCCTGCTTCGCTGAGATTGTCAGCGCTGAAGGTGTACTGGATGCTCTGCAGTCCCTTGTCCAGGAGCTTCTTCACCTCCGGGAACTGCTCGGCGTTGGTCTTGGGTATGGGCAGCAGCTTGCCCCAGTTCACACCCAGACTCTCCAATGCCTTGGCATACGCATTCTCGTGCGCCTGGTCCCGGACAATCAGGTACGCGATGGTGGAACGCGCGGTCTTGTTGTCCGTCATTTCGTAGATGCGGCACTTTTGCAGCCTGCCCGTTGACTCCAACATCAGGTTGTAGAGCAGGTCCAGCACCAGGTTGCCGCTGTTGTAGACGTACGAGCCGCTCCACGGGTTACCGGCGGCATCCACAGGCAGGGCACCTTGAGCGCCCACCAAGTAGTGGTGGATGTTGCTGGTGTCCAGTGCGATCTTCAAGGGAGTAGATCCCCCTGCGCCCGGCTGGTCCACGGGATCGGACTTCTTGCCCTGATAGCGGGGTGAGCCGTCAAGGAGCTGGGAAATGGTGGTTCCGATGAGCTCCACGTGGCTGATCTCTTCAGTGCCGATGCCCTGCAGTAGATCCTTGTACGGCTTCGACGCCGCGTCACCCCGGAAATTCATGCTCTGGAACAGGTATTGCATCATGGTGCGCATTTCGCCGAACTGGCCGCCCAGGCCTTCCTGGAGGGCATTGGCGGCTGCAGGATCCGGCTCGTCGGCGGCGATTTCATTGATGAGAAGCTGGGTGTGCAGGTACATACGTTTCCTCACGTTGTCTCATGCTCCGTGTGGGATGGAAACCCTCTGCTGGCCACCCCGGACTCACATACCATAAGCATGCTTACTATTCGGAGGCAACGAAATCCTGTGAGGAATTGGATCCCGTGAGGAAAAGGGGTGGGATCTAGCCGGCCACTTGGTTGGTGAGCGGCTTGCCTTCCTTTAGTGCGGTGACGTTCTCTGTGACCAGGCGAGCCGAGCCTTTGGGTCGGTTTCCTGCGACGTGCGGGGTGATGATCAGGTTGGGGGCGGCCCATAGCTTCGAGTCTGCCGGCAGGGGTTCAACCTTGGTCACGTCCAAGGCCGCGGCGCGCAGGCGGCCCTCGGTAAGGGCGGTCAGAAGTGCGTCTTCGTCGACCGTTGCGCCGCGGCCCACGTTCACAAACACGGCGGTTGCCGGAAGGCTGCGGAGGATGTCCTCATTCAGGGCGTCAGTGGTTTCCGGCGTAGCCGGCAGGATGGAAATCAGGACATCCGTGGTGCCCAGGATCTCGGGCAGCTCGTCCGTGGACACCACGGGGAAGCCATAGCGTTCGCCCGCGGAGTTGGCGACGCCGATGACCGTCGCGCCCAGTGCGGCCAGCAGGGGAGCGAGCCGCCCTGCGATGGAGCCGAAGCCCCAGATGGTGACCTTGGCGCCGTCGAGCGTGTAGAGCTGTTCCGTTGCCGGGTTGGACTGCTCCGCGTTGTAGGGAGCGTTCCAGGTGGCTGACTTCTGGGAATCGAGCAGCACGTCCAAGCGGCGGACGGCGGACAGGATCAATGCCAGCGCATGTTCGGCCACGGGGCCGTCGTGGAGGGATCGGCCGGACGTCACCGCAACGCCCTCCGCAAAGCCGGCGGCGAGCACCGAGTCCGGGCCGGCAGCGAGCGTCTGGACGAGCCTGAGGTTGGGCATCGAGCGGGCTGCGTCGGCCAGGTTCTCCGAGGTGTTCCGCCAGACCACCAGGACCTCGGCATCCCGGTGGTCAGCGGGGATAGGCTCCTCCACCGCGTAGGTCACCATCTCATCGCCCGCCGCAGCAAGGTGGGGGAGGTCCAGTTTGATGGTGTCCGGGACGAGGATTTTCACGGCAACTCCAGTGGCTCAAGCGATGTTCGGTTTCGCTTTCGAGGCTACCGCTTCGCCGCCAAACGAAGCCTTCTGCGCTTCATCTCTGGCAATGTGACGGCGAACACCTTAGGGTATGAGGACGTCCAGAGGTTGTAGGACGTTCGACGTAGCACGTAGCACCCACTCGAAAGGACCCCTCGATTTGAGATCTTCATCCTTTGCGCGAACAGCAGCCGCCGGCGCCCTCAGCGCTGCCCTCCTGGCCGGGCTCGCTCTTCCGGCCACAGCCGCCCCGATTCCGCCCAACAACCCCGCAGCAGCCCCGGGCACGTTCACCGAGGCCAACATCGGCGCGGATCGTACCGCAGCCAACTTCTTCTACCGGATTCCCGCCCTGACCTACCTGGGCAACAACGTGGTCCTTGCTGCTTGGGACGGACGTCCGGGTTCAGCGGCGGACGCTCCCAACCCCAACTCGATCGTGCAGCGGCGCAGCACCGATGGCGGCCGGACGTGGGGGCCCGTGACCGCCATTGCCGCCGGACACGTTGGCGATGCCAGCGGGCCGAAATATGGTTACAGTGATCCGTCCTATATCTATGACGCTGAAGCGGGCAAGGTATTCGCCTTCTTTGTCTACTCCAAAGACCAAGGCTTCGGCGGCAGCCAATTCGGCAACAATGACGCCGATAGGACCGTGATCTCCTCCGCCGTCATCGAGTCCTCGGACGCCGGCGTCACATGGAGCCAGCCACGGCTTATCACCAACGTCACCAAGCCGGGCACCAGCAAGACGAACCCTGTCGCCGGCGACATCAGGTCCAACTTCGCCTCCTCCGGGGAAGGTATCCAACTCAAATATGGCCAGTACAAAGGGCGCCTGATTCAGCAATACGCCGGCGATGTCCGCCAAGCAGATGGCACCAACAAGATCCAGGCCTACTCCGTCTACTCCGATGACCACGGCGCCACCTGGCACAAGGGCGCCAACGTCGGGGACCGCATGGACGAGAACAAGACCGTGGAACTCTCCGACGGCCGCGTTCTCCTGAACTCCCGGGACAACGCCAACCAGGGCTACCGCAAAGTGGCCATCTCCACGGACGGCGGCGCTACGTACGGTCCGGTCACCCAGGACACCGAGCTCCCGGATCCCGCCAACAACGGTGCCATCGCACGTATGTTCCCCAACGCGGCGCAGGGCTCAGCTGATGCAAAGAAGCTCATCTTTACCAACGCCAACTCCAAAACCGGCCGCGAAAACGTCTCGGCCCGCGTCTCCTGCGACGACGGCGCCACCTGGCCCGGCGTCCGCACCATCCGTTCCGGCTTCTCCGCGTACTCCACGGTGACCCGCTTGGAAGAAGGCAAGTTTGGGGTCCTCTACGAAGGCAACTACACGGACAACATGCCCTTCGCCAAGTTCGACGATGCTTGGCTGAACTACGTCTGCGCCCCTCTGTCTGTCCCGGCTGTCACCACTGCGCCCGGTGCTACGCAGCAGGTGCCCGTCACCGTCACCAACCAGGAAGCCAGCACCCTGTCCGGCGCAACGGCCACCGTCTACACACCCGGCGGCTGGTCGGCCACCACGGTGCCGGTTCCCGACATCGCCCCCGGTGCCTCGGTGACCGTCAACGTTGCCCTGACGGCACCGGCCAACGCCAGCGGTCCGCAGAACCTCAATGCAGCATTCACCACCGCGAATGGCAGGGTTTCGCAGTTCACCTTCACCGCCACCGTGCCGGTTGCCCCGCAGGTGGGCCTGAGCATCACGGGAACTGCACCTGCCCGGGATATGGTCGCCAACCCGTACCAAGTGGGCGATGTTCTCAATTACTCGCTCAACGTCAAGAGCACTGCCAACGTCACGGCAAACGCGGTGCCGGTTTCCGGGAGCTTTGACTTCGGGTTCCTGCCGCCGTCGGCCCCTAACTGCCGGTACAACAACCTGGCCGCAGGTGCCAGCTACAACTGCACCACCGCCAAGCACGTGATCACCGCGGCCGACATTGAGCGCGGTTACTTTGTGCCGGAGGCGAGCTTCAGCATCACAGCCAGCACGACGCCGTCGCTCACCAAAACGGTGCCGTTTACCGGCGCTGCGGTCGCCTTGCGCGACGGACTGCTGACGGCCGATATCAGCGGGGCGCGTGCCGACGTCGGACGTGACCTTGCAACCCAGCCATACGCAGCCGGTGACCAGGTCCCGTACACCTTCACTGTGAAGAACACGAGCCCGCTGGTGGAGAAGGTGGTCCCCACCGCCGGCAACTTCAGCCCGTTCCTGCCGGAAGGGCCGGGCAACTGCCGCTACAGCGTGCTGCCGGCCGGCCAGAGCTACCAGTGCGCCACCCCGCGCCACACCGTCACTGCCGAAGAAGCTGAGCAGGGGTTCTTCATTCCAAAGACCACCTGGGAAGTCAGCTCGGCGGGGCAGACCACCACGATCATCACCGTGAATGGTGACCCGGTAGAGCTGAGGACCAAGCCGGACACGGAACCGGCCATCGCGCGCCAGGAACTCGGCACGCCGGCGTTCGACCTGGGTACGGCAGAGAAATACCGGACGGGCCAGGAAGTGGTCTTGAACGGCCTTGACCATGGTCAGTGGTACTACCTGTACCTGAACAAAACGGGCTACCGCCTTGGCTGGAACTTTCCGGGGGCGGATAACACGGTGAAGTTCACGCTTCCCGCCGACGTGAAGAACGGCCGGGATGACGTGGTGGTCCTGGATCAGAACGGCGTCCAGGTCTCCTTTGACCGGATGCAGGTGACACCGAAGGGCTAGCTCATTGGCTCGGAAGTAAGCGGCGGACCGCAGTACTCTGCAGCGGTCCGCCGTTTGTCATTCCCTGACGAATCACCCTCGCTGTGACAAGACAAAAATCTTGAAATGTGCTGTATGTCATATTCGGCTCTCACTAGGTACTCTGTGACTCGGCTGGTTGCGCTGCTTTGACAAGAACTGTCAAAGGTTCAACCAACTTAAAGTTGACAGGCCTGGGCGATGGAGCCCGGTCCTCCCTCAGTGAAAGGTGCAACCACTCGTGAAATCACAAGGAAAGAGCTTCGTCAGAAGCGGGGGACTCCGGAAGGCTGCGGCGCTCGCCGTCGGCCTGCCGTTGCTGCTCTCGTCCATGGCGATGCCCGCCCAGGCCGCTCCCGCGCCGGAGGCGCCCGGGAATGGTGCAGGCGTGGCCAAGAAGAACCTTGACCCCAGCGCCTACAAGGACGGCCGCTACATGGTGGTCCTGGCCGAGAAACCTGCAGCGACTTACGACGGCGGCACGGCAGGCCTCGCGCCCACCAAGCCGGAGGAAGGCAAGAAGCTCGACGCAGACAGCGCCGAGGTGAAGGAATACCAGCAGCACCTCCAGCAAAAGCAGCAGGAAGTCGCCCAGCAGGAAAACGTCACCATCAAGCGTGACTTCACTACCGCCGTCAACGGCTTCAGTGCCAACCTCACGGCGGACCAGGCCATCAACCTTGCCAAGGACCCCAAGGTCCTCATGGTTGCACCGGACACGCAGTACGCTCCGGACTACTCCACCACCGACTTCCTCAAGCTCAGCGGCCCCAACGGGACCTGGGCTACCCAATACGGCGGCCAGGACAACGCCGGCAAGGGCACCGTGGTTGGCGTGATCGATACCGGGTACACCCCCTCCAACCCGTTCTTCGCCGGGGAGCCCGTTGGTCCGCTGGTGGGGAACCCCCAGGTAGGGGTTCCGTACCGCACCGCTGACGGCAAGATCGCCATGCTTAAGGCCGACGGCGATACTTTCGTGGGCGAATGCCAGCCCGGTACCGATACCGGCGCGGATTACGATGGCAGCGCCTGCAACTCCAAGGTCCTCAGCACCCACTACTTCGCGGACGCCTTCCTGGAAACAGTCCCACCGGAAAACCGCGCTTCCGAGGAAGTCATCTCTCCTGTGGACGTGGACAGCCACGGCACCCACACGGCAAGCACGGCAGCGGGCAACGCCAACGTTGACGCCGTAGTGGATGGCCGCAGCTTCGGAACCACCAGCGGGATCGCACCCGCCGCCAAACTCGCCGTCTACAAGGTCTGCTGGGAAGACACCGATCCCGCCACCGGTGGTTGCTACGGCTCCGCTTCAGTTGACGCGATCGAGCAGGCCATCCTGGACGGCGTGGACGTGCTGAACTACTCCATTTCGGGTTCAACCACCACCACCACGGATCCGGTTTCCTTGGCGTTCCTCTCAGCAGCTTCCGCAGGGATCTTCGTGGCCACCTCGGCCGGTAACTCCGGTCCGACTGCCAGCACCGTGAACCACGGAGCGCCGTGGTTGACCACGGTAGCCGCCACCTCCTTCTCGCAGGAGCTCCAGGGCACTGTTGAGTTCTCCGATGGCAGCAAGTTCCGCGGAGCGTCCATCATGAACCGCGAGGTGACCGGGGCCGGCGTCGTGCTGTCCACCAGCGCTGCAAGCGGCCAAGGAAATGCGGCCCTGTGTGCTCCGGGCTCACTGGACCCGGCCAAGGTAGCCGGCAAGGT
Source organism: Arthrobacter sp. DualSoilB13 (assembly GCF_055389195.1). Lineage (NCBI taxonomy): Bacteria > Bacillati > Actinomycetota > Actinomycetes > Micrococcales > Micrococcaceae > Arthrobacter > Arthrobacter sp. DualSoilB13. The sequence continues at coordinate 614,860 of NZ_AP035865.1, forward strand.
TGTTGTCTGCGACCGTGGTGTTGTTGACCGAACGGCCAAGAGCGCCGAGGTCCTGCGCGGCGGTGGCGTGGGCATGATCCTGGTGAACCTCACGGAATCCTCGCTGGACACTGACAAGCACGTCATCCCCACCGTCCATGTGAACCCGCCTGCAACGCAGACCATCAAGGACAAGGTCACGGCCAACCCGGGCGTCACCGTGTCCCTGCTGAACCGCGACACCACGGGACTGCCTGCTGAAGCGCAGCCGCAGATCGCCGGATTCTCCTCCCGCGGACCGCTGCTCGCTACGGATTCTGACCTGTTGAAGCCTGACGTGTCCGCTCCCGGCGTCGCTATCCTCGCGGGCGTCTCGCCGATCGGAACCGGTGGAGACAACTTCGGCTTCCTGTCCGGAACGTCCATGGCTTCACCCCACGTAGCCGGTTTCGGCGCACTGATTCTGGGTAAGAACCCGCAGTGGTCCCCGGCCACGGTGAAGTCCGCCATGATGACCACCGCAGGTCCGGTCAAGCTGGCCAACGGTGCCGTCAACAAGGACGTCTTCGCCACCGGCGCGGGTCAGGTTGATCCGGCCAAGGTCCTTTCACCGGGCCTCGTGTACGACGCCACCACCGAGGACTATCTCAAGTTCATCCAAGGCACGGGCATGGACCTGGGCATGGAGGGGCTCGGCACCACAGCTGCCCGCGACATGAACGTACCTTCCTTCGCCCTGGGCAACCTGGCCGGGAAGATCGAAGTCACGCGTACCCTCACGGCGCTGACGGCGGGAACCTACCGGGCAACAGCCAACGTCCCGGGTGTCAACGTCAAGGTCACACCGTCCGTACTGACGTTCGGTGCTCCCGGTGAGAAGAAGACGTTCAAGGTTCAGTTCGAAAACAAGAACGCCGAGCTGGGCAAGTTCGCCATGGGTTCGCTGAACTGGCAGGGTGCCAACAAGACCGTCACCTCGCCGATCGCCGTCCGGCCGCAATCCGTCATTGCGGACAAGGCGCTCGCCTTCACCGGAACGGGCCCCAACGGCTCGGCAACCATCAACATCACCTCCGGCACCAACCTGCCGGTGGGTGTGACCATTGATGGCCTGTCCAAGGCGGATTCCTCGGCAGTCGAGCTGGTTCCTGGTCCGTTTGCCGGCGAAACCAACGCGTCCAACTACGTGAAGAAGGTAACCGTTGGCGCCAACAGCGCGCTGGCCAAGTTCTCGGTTATCTCCTCCAACGAGGCCGCGGACTTCGACATGCTGGTGGTGACGCCTTCCGGTCAGCAACTGCCTGCCGCCACGGCCTCTGCCAGCGAAACCCTGTCCGTACCCAACCCGGCAGCTGGCGACTACTACGTCTACGCCAACCTGTACGCGAGCCCCAACAACCAGCCCACCAAGGCCACTGTTGACGCTGCAGTCCTGGGCGCAAACCAGGGCAACGCCACCGTGACGCCGAATCCGATCCGCCTCGCCAACGGCAAGACCGGTCAGATCTCGCTGAACTGGAAGAACCTGGAGCCCGGCTCCTACATTGGCCGCCTGACCTTCGCAGGGACCAGCGAGCCAAGCTTCGTCACCGTCCTGGTTAACCCGGGCGGAGCCGTTGTGGTCCCGGACGAGGAAGATCCCAAGAAGGACAAGAAAGACAAGAAGCCCCGCGGCAAGATCCGCGCTGACGAGCCGACGCAGAGCAACAACGCCGGCTAGTTTCCGCTTGATCCAATAACGGCAGTGGCCGGTGGGGTTTCCCACCGGCCACTGTGCTTAATCCTCAAGCACCTGCTGGCTCGCGTATGAATGGCAGCTCTCCGGCGAGGAGATTTTCCGGCTGGTCTGTGGCGCTGAGGCAAGCATTCTCCCGGAGCCATTCGCGCATCCCGGGACCTGTGTCCCCGCGTTCCAAAGCGACAGTCATCACGGCCTTGAGATAGCTCAGTTTGTCGCCTGTGTCGAAGCGCCGGCCGCGGAAGACCACACCGTACACGCCGGAACCCGGGCCTTCGGAAACCGCCAGGGTTTGCAGGGCATCCGTCAGCTGAATTTCCCCTCCACGGCCTGGAAGCGTCTCCTCAAGGACCTCAAAAACCCGCGGGTGCAGGACATAGCGGCCGATGATGGCAAGGTTCGACGGCGCGTGGTCAGGTTCAGGTTTTTCGACGAGGCCGCGGATCCTGAAAGCCCCGTCCACTTCGCTGGAGGCAACGTCGGCACAACCGTAGGAACTGATCTGTTCGGGGTCCACCTCCATCAAGGCCACGACTGAGCCCCCGGTGCGTTCCTGGACCTGGGCCATTTCGTCCAGAATGCTGTCCTGTTCGTCGATCAGGTCATCACCGAGCAACACCGCGAATGGTTCATTGCCGACGTGCGCGCGCGCCCGAAGGACGGCATGGCCCAGCCCTTTCGGGTCGCCCTGGCGCAGGTAGTGCAGATCCGCCAACGACGAGGACTCCTGGACGGCTGCCAGCTTTGCGTGATCTCCCTTGGCTATGAGGGTTTGCTCGAGGAAGGGCTCGCGGTCGAAGTGATCTTCCAAGGCCCGCTTGTTTCGCCCGGTGATCATGACGACGTCGGTGATACCTGCCCGGACGGCTTCTTCCACGACATACTGGATGGCAGGCTTGTCGACGACGGGAAGCATTTCTTTCGGCATCGCTTTAGTAGCCGGCAGGAACCTTGTTCCGAGCCCTGCCGCGGGAATGACTGCTTTACGCATGGGAATCCTTTGGTTTGTGGTTGTTACCGGCGACGAAGTCCGCCGGGCAGTAGTCGGACATCTCATCAACAGGTGTTGCGGGGTCCCAGTAGTGAAAAATGGCGCACGGGAACGCGTCCGCCAAAGTGGTACGGGAATTGCTGTCGAAGGGTTCGAGGGTGATGACGTCCCGGAACTGAGCGAATACGGACCCCGGGAAGTCGTTGAGCCGCTGGGGAAGCGCCGATGGCACCACCAGCAGGTCCGCTTCGGTCTCGCTGAGGTGCTGCTTCAAGCAGTCTCCGGTCAGTGATTCGTGGTGGTTGACCAGATCGACTGTTCCACCGGCGGCCAGAACCGCCCACACGTCGATCATGGACCCTGGGTGCACCACGCTGGTGAGTCCGAGCACGGTGCGCATCGAGAGGCTGAACCTTTTTTCAGCGCCTTGGAGAACATCGACGAACTGCTGGAGATTCACCGCGGTTGTCCCGGCATCGGACCCCTCGTGAAGCCATACGGCGGATGAAAAGGATGAGGTCGGCTCGGATACGGCGGCGGCTTTGAGGTAGTCCCCGTCAGGGTGCATGAAGCCGGTGGCCTGCTCAAGGATCGCGTGAGCCGGAAGCTGTCCTTCGGCGCTTGACGGGAGCGGAAATCCTGCAGCTCCGAGTGCCCAGAGCGCCGCGGATTCCACGATGGTTTCCGGGCCCGGGACTGCGCCAAAAGCCACCAGCTCACCTGCCCGCACGCCTTTGAGCTGCATGGCCAGTGCACGGGTGTTGATATCTCTGTGCACGGCAGCGTAGGGGAAGTCATGGCAATTCCACCGAAGCGCCACACTGCCAGGGTGGTGCCTGGCAGTGTCATGAATGGCTGAAACGAGGGGATGCACTCCTTGCCCCTTCCTGGGCGCCATTGTCTTCGGGGGACAGGTTGTCTCCGGGGGACAGGTGGGCAAAGGCCCGGGCTATGAGCGAGTTGGAGTTGATGCGGTCCTCCAACCGGGGAACAGGACTGCTAATCATCAGTTCATCGACGCCCAGGTCTTCCGCCAGGGTGGCGAGCTGGTGGGCGACATCTTCGGCGGCGCCGACGATCAGCCGGCTTTCGTTATTTTCAGCCCGGCGAAGCTCCTCTGCGGACCAGCCTGAAGGACGGGTGCTGATGGGGAAAGGTTCGTCCAGGCCGAGGTCTTTCCGTGCCCTCCAGAGCCTCACCGGGTTGGCGATTTCCTGTGCCTTGGCGTCGGAGTCGGCTGCGATGGCCCGCACCGCAAGCAGTGCCTCCGGTTCCCTCCGCGCCGGACCGGGATGAAAGTTCTCCCGGTAGTGCGCGAGCGCTGTCCTGCTGCTTCCGGTGTTGAGGAAATGGGCGTGGGCGTAGCCTGCCCCGGTGGCGGCGGCCAGGGGCGCCGAGCCGGTGCCGGCGCCCAGCAGCCAGATGTCCAGATCATCCCGCCCCTCCGTTCCGGGCATCAGGCCAAGCCGTGCATGCAGTTCAATGATCTTCTCGTTGAAGGAACCCGTACCGCCGCTGCCGGCCCGGCCGACGCCGAGGTTCACGCGGCCCGGATGGAAGGCGGCAAGGATGTCGAAGGACTCCGCGACCTGCCACGGCTCGTGCAGGCCCAACAGGACCCCGCCGGAACCGACGGTGATCCGCGTGGTGGCATCAAGGACGGCCATCGCCATCAGCGAGGGCGTGGTGCCGGCGAAGCCCGGGGAGTCGTGGTGTTCGGCGAGCCAGAAGCGGTGGTAGCCGGCTTCCTCGGCAGCGCGGGCCAACGCAATGGTTTCACCCAAGGCACCGGCCTTGCTGTGGCCCGCGGCGATGGGGGACTGATCGAGGACTGAGAGCTTCATCGCGTCGAGGTGGTGGTGCCGGGCTTGGAAGAGGGAACGATCGTGTAGTCGGCCAGGAAAACGAGGTTGTGGATCTCGGCCGAAGCAATAGCGCGCAGGATCGGCAGTTCCTGTGCGGCTTGTTCGGGGGTAAACACGTTCAGCGGCCATTCCTTGACCGTCCCGCCCCGCAGGTGGGGGTGATGGAAACCCCGTCCGTAGTAGGCGTGAATAGTGATTGGAGGGATGCCCGCAGCGCGTTGTTCTGCCCATCGGAGCGTCCAGGAGCAGATCAGGCCGGTGTCCGGTGACCGGCCGATCCCGGAGGATTCCACGGTGCCCTGCCCCAGCATGAGGACCTGGTTGACCTCATCGAGGGCCTGGCGTGCGTAGGGTTCCAGCAGATCAACGGCGGATCGGAAGAGAGCTTCCTTGTCTTGCCGGCTGACGGCCTCTCCGTGGGTTCCATCGCGGAGGTCAGCGAAGTGCCGCAGCAGCGCTTTGGTGTAGGCGGCGTCCGGGCTGGTGGTGGTGCTCATCTCATGCTCCTTCAGTTGTAGTTGGTTGGTTGTTTTTGAGGCTCAGGCGGGTTTGGATCCACCGATGGACCGGGTTCGCCCGCGAGCTGTCCAGGAAGTGTCCGTGGGCGACGGCCGGGCTTACTTCCAGATCCACAGGGACAGATGATGCTGCCAACCGTTGGGCGAACTGCTCGACGTCGTCACGCACCGGGTCGGCCGCGCCGACGATCAGTGAGACAGGACAGAGCCCAGTGAGTTTAGTGGCGTGCAGCGGCGAAAGGTACAGCCGTTCCCGGAGGTCAGTCCCGGAGCCGGCGTACTCGCCCCACGCATCCAGTAACAATGATCGGGGTGGGAAGGACCTGCTGTGCCGGTAGGAGGCGGCGCTGCACTCGGGATCCAGGGGAGGGTAGGCCAGGACTTGTCCGTGAAGCGGCAGTCCATTGTCCCGGAACCAGAGTGCGACTCCCGCAGCCAGGGTGCCACCTGCGCTGTCACCGCCCACTAGGACCGGGTGGTTGTACGTTTGCTGTGCCCAGAGAGTGGCTGCGGCGATGTCCATCACGGCGGTGGGGTGGAGCCACCGGGGAGCAAGCCGGTAGCCCACGCTGATGATCCTTGCAGTGCCCAGAGAGGCCAGAGCGGCGCACGCTTCATGCCAGCCCTCAATCGATCCACGGGTCCAGCTGCCGCCATGGGCCCACACCAGTGTTACGGACGGGCGGGCTGCGGCTTCATATATGCGCAACCGGATATCGGCATCGTCCGCCCCCTGCACAAAGAGGTCCGACCACGGCACATTGATGTCCGGCCGCGGCGCAGGGGGCCGTTTTTCGCGGAGGCGCGGGGTCCCTGGCAGCGCAGAAGTATCTGAAGTCATGCTTTCATCCTTCACGCCATGGAGGATCCGCGCCTGTCCCTGCTCTGCCTATCACTGACAGGGGGTGGATAACTTTGCCTGGCACTGCCAATACTTGCTCCAGTGGGACAGTGTTGTGGCCTGGCGAAGGTTTCGCACCGTTCCACTTCTTTGTGCCGATCCGTAGGTGCGCAGAGATTGAATGATGACCTTGGGGGTAATTGTGGGAACTGTCCTATTGGAAGAACTGTCCTTTAGCAGCGAGTTGACTCATGCCGTCGTGCTGCGGGATGTCCAGCAGTACGAGGTGACAGGGCCCGTCGTCGTGGTGAATCTGGCTGGTAGCGACGCCTCCGTCGGTCACGGACAGTCGGCGGCATTGCCGGCCTTTAGCTCAACGATTCTCCACGGCGGTTCCATCACAGGGGCCCTGCTCGCTGTGCTGTCCGTGGAGACGGTCCAGAACGGGGAACAGCGCGCAAGGGATCTCGGATGGGCCGACTTCTATGGTGCCGAGGCTGGACAGCCGGTCCTGCTGCGCTCCACGCAGGACACGCTGGGGACGGTCCTGCTGGACCCCGCCTTGGTTCTTCGCCAGCCCGGCCTGGCGCCGGGGGAGAAGGCTTTCACTGTGAAGGCCAATCTGTGGTTCAGCCCCGCAGGAACCGACTGCGGAATACACAACCGGCATGATTTCATCGAGGTTCACACCCAGATTTCCGGGCTTGGACGCATGCAGAAGTTCACCTCGCAGGAACACAGGTCCATTTACGAGGACCAGCTATTGAGCCCTGGCAATACCAACCCTGTGCCGTTCTGTCTGGAACGGGAGGGTACCTTCACCTACCCGTGGCACCAGTACCGGGCCGACACAGACTGTATCTGGCTCGCGCTGGAATACCACCTCAGCTAATCACTCCGTCTCATATCCGCCGGCGACAACCGGCAGGTCCTTCACGCCCATTTTCAGGAAAGAAGCAATGAAAAACATTGGAATTGTCTTCGGTACACGACCCGAAGCTGTGAAATTCGCCCCCATCATCCACGCTCTGATCCAGGATCCCCGTTTCCGCCCGGTGCTGATTTCCACGGGCCAGCACCGTGAAATGCTTGACAGCACCTTGGAGGAATTCGGCATCACCCCTGATGTTGAACTGCGCATCATGAAAGAACAGCAGACCCTCTCCCAGGTGACCCACCGGATACTGGAGGGACTCTGCTCCGGAGACCACATGGAAGGCCTCGACGCCGTCATGGTCCACGGGGACACCGCCACCACCCTTGCCGGCGCCCTGGCCGCACTGCACCGCTCCGTGCCCATCATCCACGTCGAGGCCGGCCTGCGAAGCGGGAACAATTACTCGCCGTTCCCGGAGGAAGTGAACCGGAAGCTGGTGGCGCAGATCGCCGCACTGCATCTGGCCCCCACTCCGGGAAACAGCGCCAACCTGATCCGTGAAGGCGTCCGGGAACACTCCATCGTGATCACCGGGAACACCATAGTCGATGCCCTTCAATGGGGAATGAACAACCTTCGCGGCTACGGGGAACCGGCGTTGACGGATCTCGACAGCGATCCCCGCAAGGTGATTCTGTCCACCACCCACAGACGCGAAAGCCATGGCCGTCCGATGCGGGAGATTGCCGCGGCACTGGCTGACATCGCCCGGCGCCGGGAAGATGTCCGCATCGTTGTTCCACTTCACCTGAACCCCAAGGTACGCGAGGTCATGGTTCCGATCCTGAGTGGTATCCCCAACGTGGACATGGTGGACCCGCTTCCCTACCTGAGCTTCTGCAGGCTCTTGCAGCGCAGCGATCTGATCCTCTCGGACAGCTCGGGGGCAGAAGAAGAAGGCCCTGCGCTGGGTAAGCCGACGCTGGTGTTGCGTGAAATCACCGAACGCAGCGAATCGATCCTGACGGGAAGTTCGCGCCTGGTCAGCCGAAACCGTGGCCAGATCGTTCACGAGGTGGAACGCCTGCTCGATGATGCGAATGCCTACATGGAGATGGCGACAGCCATTAACCCCTACGGAGATGGCAAAGCCACCGAACGAACCATTGCTGCGGTGGCCCACTACTTCAAGTTGGGCCCGGCTGCCATGCCGTTCGTGCCCGGTGCAGATTTCGTGCCGGCACAGACGCGAACCGCAGCATGACGAGGATGCCGTTGGGCCTGCTGGCCCTCGCGGTGGGAGGTTTCGGCATCGGCCTCACCGAGTTCGTCATCCTGGGCCTGTTGCCGGAGGTTGCCGCGGATTTCTCCGTCAGCATCCCGGTCGCAGGGCACCTGGTTTCCGGCTACGCACTCAGCGTGGCCGTTGGAGGGGTGTTGGTGACTGCCGCGACGGCGGCCCTTCGCCCCAAGACGGTCCTCTGCGCCTTGATGGTGCTCTTCATTCTGGGGAACCTTCTGTCGGCAGTGGCAGGGGATTACACCACTATGTTTGCCGGCCGAATTGTGGCCGCACTGTGCCACGGGGCGTTCTTTGGGATTGGTGCCGTGTTGGCTTCGAACCTGGTCACGCCCGATCGCAAAGCCAGGGCCATCTCCATCATGTTCGCCGGGCTGACCATCGCGAACGTCCTCGGCGTTCCGATGGGCACGTTCCTGGGCCAACAGCTCGGCTGGCGGTCCACCTTCTGGGCAATCACCATCGTGGGGGTCATTGCCCTGACCGGGCTGATCGCCTACGTCCCTGCGCAGGACGCGGTCGAACGCGGACCTGGACAGCTTCGTCGTGAGCTCGGGGCCTTCACATCCGGCCAGGTATGGCTGTCCATTCTGGTCACCGTCTTCGGGTTCGGGGCCATGTTCGGTGCCTTCACCTACATAGCGCCGATGCTCATCTCACTGGCCGGGATGCCGGCTTGGGCCGTGCCGTGGATGCTGGTCATCTTCGGTGCCGGGCTGTTCACCGGGAACATCCTCGGTGGCAAGGCTGCAGACGGAAACCTGGACAAATCCCTGCTGATCCTCCTGTCGGCACTGACCTTTGTTCTGCTGGTGTTCACCGTGACCGTCCACAATCCGTGGGGTGCAGCGGTGACGCTGTTCCTCCTCGGCGCTGTCGGATTCGCGGCAGTGCCCGGCATGCAGACCCGTGTCCTGTCCTTCGCTCACCGGGCGCCAACACTGGCCTCCGGTGTCAACATCTCCGCATTCAACCTCGGCAATGCGATCGGAGCCCACCTCGGCGGGACAACCATCGCGGCTGGGTTTGGCCTGGCCTCGCCCATCTGGGTAGGTGCAGGCCTGGCCATCATCGCTGTAGCTCTCATAGCGTCAGCGTCGTTGGCGCTGCAACGCACGAACACCCCACCCGCCGGCACGCCGGAAACAGCACCATCACCTGCACTCACACGAAAGGTACTCTCATGACCTCAACGGCGCTCCCCAAGACCACACCCACCTTGGACGTCACCGAACCGGAGTTCGGAACCGAGACAGTCACGGACTTCCTGCGCGATGGCTATTGGCTGGAGGCGGCAGACATCGACGGCGACGGCAAGCCCGACCTCGTCGGCTACGGCCTGAAAGTCGGTGAAATCTACTGGTACAAGAACCCCACCTGGGAAAAGAAGTTGGTGCTCGACAAGATTAAGGAACCCGTCGGCATGGACTTCGGTGACATCACCGGTGACGGCACCACGGACCTGGTGGTTTGCTACCAGCTTTACGGTCCTGGCGGAACCATCCACCACGCCGACCCCGAGGGCGGCAAGATCGACTGGCTGGAAAACCCCGGCAACCCGTCAGAAGCTACCGACAACTGGAAACGTCATTACGTCGGGCGCGCCATCGGCATGCACCGCCTGCGCGTGGGTCACTTCACGCGCACAGACAAAATCCAGATCATCGGGTTCCCGATCGTTGCCGTCGAAGACGTGCACGCAGTCCTTCCCGTGGTGCTTTTCACCCCCACGGATGACCCTCGCGCCGAATGGGACAAGGAGATCATCAGCGACTCGGACTTCCGAATGATCCATGGCGTCGCCAAGAAGGGTGGACTGATTCCCGGCTCACCGCTGGACTCGATCCTCATGGCCTCCGATGAAGGCGTCACCTGGCTCTACTACGACCAGGACAACCGCAGCTGGGCGTGGCAGCACATCGGAGACGGTGAAGAAAGCCAATTCGAGAAGACCACCTTCAAAGGCAGCGGCGACGTCGACGGCGGACGCATCGGCGATGACCCACTTGCCTTCGTCGCAGCCATCGAACCTTTCCACGGCAACACCGTTGCCGTGTACGTGCGCAGTGGGGGAGACGCTGAGGCCGCGGGGTGGACCCGTCACCTGCTGGATATTTACGGGGACCCGAACCAGAACGGTGAAGGCCCCGGACACACCGTCATGTGCCGCGATTTCGATGGGGACGGAGACGATGAATTCCTGATCGGCCTGCGCGGTCCCGAACCCTGGCAGGGCGCGTACTACTACAAAGCCGTAGATCTGGCCAAGGGCCTGTTCCTGAAATGGAAAGTCTCCGGCGAGTCCATCGCCCGGATCGTTGCCGGTGACTTTACCGGCAACGGCGCGGAGGATTTCGCCACCATCTCCTACTCGGTCCAGCACTACTTCGTTGCCCCCAAAGCCGAAATCACCCTGCACCCGAACAACACCGTCCAGCGCGGAGGATCGAACTGATGACAACCACAGAAAAGACCGGCGTTGGCAGACGCTTCTTCATGGCCGGTTCCGCCGGCACCATTGCAGCAGCCTCCTTGGCCGCACTCGGAACCGCCAATGTCCCTAAAGCCCAGGCCGCTACCGGCTCCGCAACGGTGCCTGACGGCTCGGTGATCAACTCCGGGGACACCCGCTATGCGGACCTCATGACAGGCAACAACCAGCGTTTCGTCTCCCATCCCGACTACGTCCGGCTCATCACCAGCACCAAGGACGCAGAGGATGCTGTCCGCGAAGCAGTCCGCACCGGGAAGAAGGTCTCGGTCCGAAGCGGCGGCCACTGCTTCGCCGATTTTGTCTGCAACCCCTCCGTCCAGGTCATCCTCGATGTGTCCCCGATGAACGCGGTGTACTACGACAAGAAGATGGGCGCCTTTGCGGTGGAACCCGGCGCCCGCCTCATGAACGTCTACGAAACGCTGTACAAGAACTGGGGCGTCACCGTTCCCGGAGGCATCTGCTACAGCGTGGGTGCGGGAGGGCACATTGCGGGTGGCGGCTACGGCCTTCTCTCACGCTCGCACGGCTTGGTGGTGGACCATCTCTACGCCGTTGAAGTGGTGACGGTGGACGATCGTCGTAAAGTCCGCACCGTGACCGCCACCCGCGACGACAAAGGTGAGCTCGGTGACTTGTGGTGGGCGCACACCGGCGGGGGCGGCGGCAACTGGGGCATCGTCACCAAGTACTGGTTCCGATCACCGGGAACACAGGACAAGAAGCCCTCAGACCAGCTGGTCAAGGCACCCTCCACCGTTTTGGTCAGCGCCATCTCTCTTCCATGGGACCAGCTGGATGAAACTAGATTCCGGCGCCTCATCACCAACTTCGGAACATGGCACGAGAAATACCGCCAACCGGGCACCCCGGAATCGCATCTGAGCAGCCTCTTCAACGTCAGCTCCAAGGCCCACGGAAGCCTGGGGATGTTCACCCAGATCGACGCGGCAGCCCCGGACGCCAAGGGCGTGATGGAACGCTATGTGGCGGCAATCCTCGACGGGGTTGCCATCACCGCCGAACCCGTGGAAAAGCCCAACGGGGAAATTCCGGCTATGCCGGAGTTTTTCAAGACCCGGGAAATCCCGTGGCTGCAAGCAACCCGCTTGGTGGGGACCGATAATCCCGTCATCACCAACCCCACCAGTCGCGGCGCCCACAAATCGGCCTATCTGAACCGGAAGTTCACCGATGACCAGATTGCGGTGCTCTACGGGCAGATGAGCCGACCGGACTTCACCAATCCCAACACGATGCTGGTTCTCTTCTCCTTCGGCGGGCAGGTCAACGCCGTAGCCCCTGACGCCACAGCAAACGCCCAGCGCCAATCCGCGTTCAAGTTCTGCCTCCAAACTTTTTGGCCGGATGCCGCCGATGATGACTTCTACCTTGGCTGGGAGCGGGAAACCTACGAGGGCATGTTCAAGAGCACCGGTGGGGTGCCCGTGCCCGGAGACCAACTCGATGGCTGCTACATCAACTATCCAGACGTCGATGTTGCCACCACGGACCACAACAGCTCCGGGGTGGGTTGGCAAACCCTGTACTTCAAGGACAACTATCCGCGGCTCCAACGTGCCAAGGCCAGCTGGGACCCAACCAACTACTTCACTCACAGCCTCGGCATCGAACTCCCGACGGGAAGTGACTCATGACCGCCCCAGTCCCGGAAGCATCCGCCGCACGGCCCCGGCTCAGCAAGCTGCCGTCCCTGACAGGATTGCGATTCTTCGCCGCGCTGTTGGTGTTCTTCTTCCACATCACCCTGTCCAACTCACCCATACCGCCAAATGACCCGATCAATCCGTTCGCGGACGCCGAGCTCGGATCCACGCTTGAATGGCTGGTCAGCAAAGCAGGATATGTCGGTGTGTCGTTCTTCTTTGTCCTCAGCGGATTCCTGCTGGCGTGGGCGTCGAAACCGGGGGAGCCAAAACGGCAGTTTTGGCGCCGCCGACTGCTCAAGATCTTCCCCAACCACTTGGTGATGTGGGTGCTGTCGATGATCCTGTTCGCAGCCGCCATCAACCCTCCTCTGGGATGGATCAGCAACTTCTTCCTGGTGAATTCATTCATCCCTGACGCCTCCGTCTACGTCGCGGTGAACCCGCCCTCATGGACGCTGAACAGCGAACTGCTGTTCTATATGCTGTTCCCCTTGCTGATGGTCCCTCTCCGGAAGATCCCAGGCAACCGCCTCTGGGCTTGGGCATGGATCATGGTCGCTGCGATGATCGCAGTTCAGCTGGTCACCACCTACCTGATCCCCGCTACCCCCGTCTCGGCTCTGACACCGATCTCCGAGGCCCAGTTCTGGTTCGGGTACATCTTCCCGCCGGCACGCCTGTTCGAATTCATTCTGGGCTCCATCCTGGCCCGGATCGTCCTGTCCGGGCGTTGGGTTCCCTTGAAGATGTGGCACAGTCTTCTTCTGTGCGTCGTCGGTTATGTCGCTGCGATGGTGGTCCCGTTTGTGTACTCCTTCAATGTGGCAACCATCATTCCGGTCGCTGCAATCATCTGCACCGTCGCCACCCGGGACATCGCAGGCCGTACCGGCTTCCTCGGCTCCAAACCAATGGTTTGGCTGGGGAACATCTCCTTTGGCTTCTACCTGTGCCAGGGAGTGGTGATTTTCTACGGCCGCATCCTCCTAGGTGACGATGTATACCCAACGCCCGTCGCCTTGTTGGTGGTGGCCGGGTTCTTCGTGGCTACGCTGTTGGGCGGATGGGCCCTGTACGCCCTCGTGGAGAAGCCCGTGATGGACCGATGGGCACGGCCGCGACACAATCAGGTACAGCCTGAGCCTGATCGGGCCACAGCAACCGTGGTGTAGACGCGGAAGAAGAAGGAGAACAAGAAGGCCCGATCCTGATGGATCGGGCCTTCTTGGCTTTCCTGTCGTGACAGAAGGACTACCTGGCTGCGATGCGTTGAGCCACCACGCTGGCGTCGCTGGACGTCAGCAATTGCAAGGCCTCGGCCGCGGGCGTGCCTGGATCAGCGGTGTACATGAGGATCCGGTGACCCGATTCGTCAGGCGGGGTGAGGACTTCGAAGTTGAGCTCAATATCGCCCACCTCGGGGTGGTGCATGTATTTCAGCCCGGACATGCAGTTCTCAACAGGGTGCCGTGCCCACAAATTGGCGAACTCTTCACTGTTCATCGTTAACTCGCCAACCAATGACGCCAGCTCCGGGTCATCGGTGGCGCGGCCCGCGACCAGTCGTAACGATGACACGGCCCGGGTGGCTTCTTCGAGCCATCGCGTGTACAACTCACGGGTGTGGCGGTCCAGAAACAACAGCCGCGTCATGTTGGGCCTCGTCGATGGCGTCTCGGGCGCAGCGAAATCCAGGTGACCGGCCACTAGCCTATGACCAATCCGGTTCCACGCCAGCACTTCGCTGCGGCGTCCCAGGACGACCGCGGGTGTGTTGGACATTGACTGGATAAGGCGCAGCGTACCGGGCCTTACCTTATCCGGCTTGGTTAGCGTTCGCCTTTTGGTGGTTCCGGGCCGGGCAAGATTGAAAAGATGGGCGCGTTCGTCCGTGTTCAGGTTAAGTGCCCGGGCTATTGCATCGATGACCGCTTCGGACGCGTTGTTACTGAGGCCCTGCTCCAAGCGGGTGTAGTACGTATTGCTGACGCCGGCCAACATTGCCAGTTCCTCCCTCCGGAGGCCGGGTACGCGGCGGATGCCGTAATTCAGAAGGCCAACGTCCTCTGGCTGTAAGGCAGCCCTTCGAACGCGAAGGAACTCCCCAAGTTCACTCGGATTACTCATGTGCCCATTCTGCCTCTCTTGCGCGGGTCTGTCCTGTCCCTGCCAGTGACACTCTGATCCGGCGTCGCGCAACTTCTTGTGACAAGACAAAGGCGGCAACGGCGGGTATGGCATTGTCCCGCCTGTCACTGCCAGGGGTAGGCAGAAGGGGGTGTGGTTGATCCCTGGCCAGTCAGTGAATGTGGAGATGTGAAGATGCCGTCCGCGGACGGCTACCCCTCCAGAAAAGGAACACTCCCATGACCACGCAACCGGATGTCACCACCGGACCCGGCGTTCCACCGTTGACCGAAGCCGGGCGGCCCACTGAATATTCGCCACGGGACGAACCGTCGCAGCGGATGACCGGTCGCCAAAAGCTGGCACTCATTGTCCTGCTCGCGGCGAGTTTCACCCTCGCCGTTGATTTCTCGATTCTGAACGTCGCCCTCCCGGCCATCGGCGCCGACGTCGGATTCAGCCTGGAGAGCCTCCAGTGGATCGCGACGGCGTTCGCGCTCTGCGCCGCCGGGCTGACACTGTTGTTCGGGCGTGTCGCGGACATCGCCGGCCGCCGCCGGATGTTCATCATCGGTATGGCTTTGCTGGGTGCAGCATCTCTCGCCGGTGGCCTCGCGGCCGATCCTGCTTTGTTGCTCATCGCCCGCGTGGGCCAAGGCGTTGCGACGGCGATCGTCGTTCCGGCTGCGTTGTCCCTGCTGCTGGCGTCGTTCCCGGAAGGTCCGCTGCGCGAGAAAGCCCTGGGCCTCAACGGGTCCCTGATGGCTGCCGGGTTCACCACCGGGGCAATCCTCGGCGGATTGTTGACGGACCTGCTCAGCTGGCGCTGGGCCTTCTTCATCAATGTTCCAGTGGCCATCGCAGTGCTGATCATTGCCCCCATCGTCCTGGCCGAGAGCAAGCCGGCCAGCAAGGTGAAGCTGGATGTTCCGGGCGCCATCACGGTGACCCTCGGCCTTCTGGCCCTGGTATTTGGTTTGACGAACGCCGCTGAACACTCGTGGACTGATCCGCTGACGCTGGGTTCCCTCGCAGCAGCTGTGGTGTTGTTCGTGGCTTTCGTGGCGGTCGAACGCAAAGCCGCCTCACCCCTGGTGCCGCTGGAGATCCTGAAGCGCTCCACGGTCGCCTGGGGAAACATCGCGGGCATCCTTGCCTTTGTCACCGAAACGTCCTTGGTGTTCCTGTTGACGCTGTACCTGCAGCAGGTCCTCGGCTACACCCCGCTCGGTGCCGGTCTGGCCTTTGCGGTCCTGGGTCTTGGAACCGTACTGGGTGGCGTCCTAGGCCCCAAGGTCATCGGAAAGATCGGCAACAAGAAAGCCATTGTCTATGGATTCATTGTCCAGGCAATCGCCACCGGTTCCCTGGTCTTGCTCAGTGCCGACCCCGCCTCCATCGCCTTGCTGCTGGCGGCAACGTTCGTAGGGGGCGTGGCCAACCTCGTCGTCATCGTCGGATTCATGGTCACTGCAACCTCCGGCCTGCCTGATGAGGAGCAAGGCCTTGCTACCGGATTGGCAACCATGAGTCAGCAGGTGGGCATCACCATGGGTATTCCGATCATGAGCGCCATCTTCACCGCACAGATTCTTGCCATCGGAAACAATGATGCCCCGGCTGTGCTCAGCGGTGTCACCACAGCCATCTGGGTGAATGCGGGTCTGTGCCTGCTCACGGCGCTGGTGGTGGGATTGTTCCTCCGGAGGCCCACCCCGGCGCTCGGCTAGGAATACTTACACGGCGCCCGTGGAGCCCCCGGTGTTCCCCAACAGCGATGCCAGAGTTTTCCAACGTGCGATCTCGCAGCCATCGGTCCTGCTGAACTGGCTGTGGACCCTCCGGCCACGGAACCAGCCCGTCACAACCGCTACCTGCGGCCCACCGTACTGCTGGGTGCAGATTCGGTCCGGTTTGGGTTCGGGAAAGAAGATTTCCTCGCCGAACTGCTCCACGGCGGCCAGCGCCGCCGTGGCGTCGGGCAGATTTGAATCAACGGAATCGGCGTTCGCGGACAGCACACCGTTCATGGAACGCAGGCGGAACTCCCGCGGCTCAGCATCAGGTGCCTCTGTCAGCGTGACTGTCAGGTCGACGTCGTGTTCTTTGTCGTTTGGGTCGCTGGTGGCGGAGTCGTTCTCTTTAGCGGAAACCATGGTTACCTTTCGCTGGTGGCGGCGGGTGCTCAGGCAGCCAAGCCGCTCAGCTCGTCCAAGAGCGGCCCTACTGCCTGGAGCACACGGGCCCGCAGCTCCTGGGATTCGGCCGCGAAAGCCCGCTGGTATTCAACGTACTCGGACTTGCCCTGCGGTGTCTCAATCCTGATGGGTGGGTAGCCCCATTCTTCAAGATCGTAGGGTGAGGCCTGCATATCCATCGCCCGGATCCGCCACGACAACTCGAAAGCGTCCATCACCAGCTCGCTGGGCAGGGCAGGCGTCAACTTGTACGCCCATTTATAGAGGTCCATGTTGGCGTGCAGGCAACCTGGCTGTTCCATGGTGCGCTGGTTCTCCCGGGTGGGCGTGAGCTCATTCAACGCGGTGGCGTCCGGTGTGTAGAAGCGGAAAGCGTCAAAGTGCGAGCAACGGATGCGGTTCTCTTCAACAACGGAGTCAGTGCCCTCGCCGCCGAGCCTCAGCTTCAGGTATTCGTGCCGTAGCTCGAACTTCTCCTGCCGGTACACCATGGCCCACTCATGCAGCCCAAAGCACCCGAATTGTGCCGGTCGCTTGGCCGTTCCCGAGAGGATGATTCCCGCGAAGCGGACAGCTTCGGCGCGGTCGGCCAGGAAGCCGCCGCGGTCAAAGGTGACCGCCGGCGTGCCTGGAGTTAACCCCGCTGAGGCGAGTTCGCCGTCGTCGAGCGTTCGGTAGAACTTCCAGGCCACACGGTCAAGGGCGCGTTCGCCGCTAAGGACCACGCCGTGCCCGGGGTGCCAGCGCTGCAACTGCCCCGGCTTCTGCGTGTAGTAAGTGAAGAGGAAATCCTCCACGGGGTGCTTCTTGCCGGCCGAACGCCTGTCCAGATACGGATCGGCGTACTGCGCGACGCGAGCATGGTGGGCTGCCTCCAGCCCGAGCCATTGCTCTTGGGGGAGGTGCCGCAGCCTAGAGGCCGCCATCTGATCCCAGGACGCTCTTCGCGGCGTCCCAGAGGGCGATCTGGCAACCGTCCGAGCGTTTGAAGGACGCGTTGACTTCCTTGCCGTCCACTGAGCCGGTCACCTTGGCTGTTGCCGGGCCGCCGTACTGCATGGTGCAGGCTTGGTCCGTCCGGGTGGGGGCCGGGCTCAGGATGGAGGGGCCGCTCTTGAGGGTGCTGCAGGCCTCGGCTCCTGATGGGTGGCTGCTTTCGGCCGCCGGTGCGCCATCCTTACATACGAGCGTAAATGTTTGCGGAGCGGACTCCGGGGTTTCGACGAGCGTGATGGACAGCTCGGCGTTGCCCGCGCCGGCGGCTGCTGACGCACTGGGAGTTGCGGTCTTGCCGGGACTGCTGCCGGAGGGGGCCGACGACGACGGTGCCTGGCTTGCGCTGCCTGTGGAACCTGGTGTCGGGGTGCCTGAGCATGCGGCGAGGCCGGCGATGGCCAGTACTGCCAACAGGGGCCGAACAAATCGCATGCGCATGGAATCTCCTAGGTTGCGTCCATTTTACGTGGCACTAGTGGTGCCTGTTTCCGTGTTCGCTTCAAGAAGACCACCGGGGGAGCGTGCTTGGCTAGTGGCCGCGCGGGTTTGTTAAAGCGAGTTATGCCGTTGGGTGGCGGCGATCAACCCCGTCATGGCCTGGTGGAGTTCAGCTACTTCTTCGCGGCTGAGTTGCAGGCGCTCACGGATCTCGCCCGGAACTGCTGTGGCCTGATCGCGGAGTGCAGCGCCTTTATCTGTCAGCTTGACGGCCAATGCCCGCTCGTTGCCCGGAACGCGCTCGCGGGTAATGAGTTCGGCTTCCTCCAGGCGGCGAAGCAACGGGGAGAGGGTGGCGGGGTCGTGGAGGAGGCTGTCGCTGATGTCCTTCAGCGTTCGGGGGCTCCGCTCCCAGAGGGCAAGCATTACCAAGTACTGGGGATGGGTGAGCCCGAGCCGTTCCAGCACAGGCTTGTACACGCCCACAACACTTCGCGAGGCCACGGTCAGGGCAAAACACAGCTGGCGTTCGAGGAGGAGGTCGTCGGTCTCCTGAGTGGGCTCTTTTGTGGTTGTCATGGCTGCCTCCTGTGCTCGCTGCCAGATCTATTAGCGCACACTCACCAATTAGTTAGTGCACTAATGATTAGCGTACTATGTACTTATTGAACCGCCTAAAAGAGGAGTCGATCCGCGTGGCCCAGGAATCCTTTACACGGAAATTCATGCGCGCGACAGGGAAGTTCCGGGTAATTTTCGGCCCCGCGCACAGCAGCTCCCTCGACCACGAGATGACCGAGGACAACCGGAAGTTGCTCGCCCAGCGCCAAGCCGAGACACAGCAGTGGGAAACCCTCCGCCGTCCCGATGGCAGCACCTACGTGGTACCCCGCAATCCGGAAGACAAGTCCCTGCGGTAACCCCCCGCGACGGGGATTTTGGGCGTAAAATTGCCTCACTGAACGGCACGCACCAGCCCTGCCGCTTTTTCGCTCTCCGGTAAGAAGGGAGGTGGAAAACATGGGACGCAGAATGGAAGGCTTCGTCCACGTGACCGAGCGGCTGCAGTCCGTTTTTGGACCGGCAACCCACGGTGATACGGACAGTCCTGTGCTGCACAAGCATGATGATTTCGAGACCGCTTCCGAGGCGGATCTGAAGAACTTCGACATCGAGACCGACTCTGAGGGCCATCACTACGCAGTCCGGAACAATGATCCCGGTCCAACCACCACTGACTACAGCCTGTAGGGGGACAGTGGAAGCACCCCACGAACTGCGGAAGGACCGGAGCGCTTGCTCCGGTCCTTCCGCAATTTAATCCCGACGGCGGCACTCCCTGACGTTCTAGGTCCGCCGGGGTGGTGGGTCGTCTTAGCCTTCGCAGTCAGTGCAGTAGGCGACGCCATCTTTTTCGCGGGCAATCTGCGAACGGTGGCGGACCAGGAAGCAGGAGTGACAAGTGAACTCGTCATTTGCCTGCGGGATGACCTGGATGACCAGTTCTTCGGCGACGATTTCGCCGCCGGGGCCGCTGGCGTCGAGGCCATCGGTTTCGTCCAGTTCAAGCACGACACTCTTGGCCGTGGGAGCGCTGGCGGACTGGAGAGCCTGGAGGGACTGCTCCTGGTTCTCTTTTACATCGGTACGGAGTTCGTCGTAATCGGCTGCCACTTTTTAATGCCTCTTCGTGTTAGGGGGTTACCGGGTATGCAACGTACAGCATGCCACGAAAATTCCATACCATACCCCAGTTATGCGGCTTGTGGCGAAAACCACGTGGGTGACGGGCAGAAAAACCCGCCACCAAGCGTGATTTCGCCCATCTGTTACCGGAGTTCGATGTCCAATGATTGGAATTGGTCCGCCGCGTGGCGACCGACCAACAACCGGAACGTACCCCGCTCAAACTGCCAGCCGGCGTCGTAATGTGCAAACGCCTTGGCCGGGATGCTTATTTCCACACTCTCGGTTCCGTTAGCTGCCAGGTGGGTTCCGGCGTAACCGGCAAGCCAGCGCACAGGCCTCTCCACGCCGGATTCGGGGCGTTCCAGGTAAACCTGGACTACTTCCCGCCCGGTGCGGGTGCCGGTGTTCTTGACGGGGACGTGCACTACGACGTCCTTACCGGCGGCCACCGCCTGGGGTGCGTGGGCTTTGCCGAGCTCGAACGTCGTGTAGCCAAGGCCATAACCGAACGGGAGTGCCGGAGCGGCCCCGCCTTCGGCTTCCTGCTTCAACCATGCCCGGTAACCGATGTGGATGCCCTCGGAATAGACCACCTTTCCCGCAACTGGCGTGGTGTTCAGGACAGGGACATCTTCCAATGCGGCAGGCCAGGTGGTGGGCAGGCGTCCACCCGGCCCTTGGGCACCCAGGAGGATGTCCGCGATTGCGTTGCCGAATTCCTGCCCTCCAAACCAGCCCAGCAGGACCGCGTCCACCTTGTCCAGCCAGGGCATCAGTACCGGGGAGCCCGAGTTGACCACCACAACAGTGCGCGGGTTGGCTGCGGCAACGGCGTCGACCAATTGGTTTTGGTAACCCGGAAGGTTCAGGTCTTTGCGGTCGAAGCCTTCGGATTCGATGGCGGCGTTGGTGCCCACCACCACCACGGCGACGTCGGACGTGCGGGCCGCTTCAGCGGCGGCGTCGATTTCCGCCTGCGGGTCCGTGACGATGGTTTCCTCGCCCAGCAGGATGGCAGTGAACGGGATGATCTGTTCGGCTGGCAGTTGGTACTCGGCTTCGATGCGGACCGTCTGGCCCGCCGTGGTTTCGATCGCGTGAACGGTTTTGGGCGGATCGAACAGCGCCGCACCCAGGACTTCGGTATCGTCCTCAAGCTCGCTGTTGAAGACTTCCGTGCCGTCCAGGACAAAGCGGATCTGGCCCACTGTGCCGACGCCAAGGTGGTGGACACCTGCTGTTTCTGCTGTCCAGTCCGCTTCCATGCGGATGGAGGCCGCGCCGTCGGGAATTCCGATGCCGAACCAGATCAAGTGCGAAGCCAAACGGTCTTCGCCGGAAATCTCCGAGCCGTCTTCCGCCAGGAAGGTCACGCGGATTCCGGGGACGTCGGAGACCGGATTGTGCAGGGAGGCGCGGGGGAACGCCTGGATGCCCTCGGCAACCTTGGCGCCGCGCGCGTAGGCGACCGTGACGTCGTCGGGCAGTGCCTTCCGCAGCCCCTCCAACGGCGAGACGGTGTACTTGGGCATCACCGTGGCGCTGCCGCCGCCCTGGGTGCGGGCTTCGTCAGCGTTGTGGCCGATCACGGCCACGCTGCTTAGCATTTTGGCATCCAGAGGCAGGAGCCCCTTATTGCGGACCAGCACGGCGCCGCGGACGGCTACTTCACGCGCGACGGCGGCACCGTCAAGTTGTGTGGGGAGCTGGGTGACTGCGGGCGCGAATCCCTCGAGTGAACCGACACGGGCCGCCAGGCGCAGGATGCGGGTGACCTTCTCCAGGATGGCGTAACGGCTCACGCGGCCATCATTGACGGCGGCCAGCAGCTTGGGTCCCCAGTGGCCTACCGGTCCCGGCATTTCCAGGTCCTGGTGGGCGTTGGCTGCGTCGATCGAGCGGACGCCGGTCCAGTCGGACACCACCACGCCGTCGAAGTCCCATTCGGTGGACAGTGGCGTTTCCAGCAGCTTGTTCTCGCTGGCGGTGGTGCCGTTGATGGAGTTGTACGAACTCATCACCAACCAGGCGCGGGCCTCGGTGATCGCGTCCTCGAAGGCGGCTAGGTACAGCTCGCGGAGCGGGCGCTCGTCCACTATGGAGTCTGCGGTGAAGCGCTCGGTCTCAGCCTCGTTGGCGAGGTAGTGCTTGGGGGTGGCGCCCACACCCATGGACTGGACGCCGGCAACGTAGCCGGCAGCCATGGTGGCGGTGAGCCGGGGGTCCTCGCTCATGCATTCGAAATGGCGGCCGCCCAGCGGCGAGCGGTGCAGGTTGATGGTGGGGCCCAGGACGGCGTGGACGCCTTTGCGGCGGGCCTCCTGGCCCAGCATCTGGCCGTAGCGGTGGGCGGTTTCCACGCTCCAGGTGGCGGACAAGGCGGACGACGACGGCAAGGAGACTGAGTCGTGGCGCTCATCGAAGTCTTCGCCGCGGACGCCTGCCGGGCCGTCGGACATCACAATGCGGGACAGGCCGATCTCCGGGATGGCGTGGGTGGACCAGACGTCCGCTCCGGTCAGCAATTGGACCTGCTGCTCAAGGGACAGACTCGTGGCGAGTTCACGGATCTTCGCTTCGGCGTCCGGGGATCCGGCCTGCGGTGCCGTGACGGCAGCTGCGAGTGTGGGATTCATGGGTGGCTGCTCCTTCTATGCCCGTCGTTGGGTCTACCTAGAACTCTAACCGCTAAAATCTAGTGTGACTAGGTTTTTAGCTCAAGTGCCCCTGAAATAGACTGAGCCAATGCCAACTTCGAGGGCCCGCGGCCAATACGCCAAGGGAGCGGAACGCCGCGAACAGATCATCCAGACCGCCACCGACGTCTTCGCAACCGAAGGATTTGAGGGAACAGCGCTCAAGCGCGTTGCCGAGTTGGTGGGTGTCAAGGAAGCCACCTTATTCCACTACTTCAAAGGCAAGCAGGAGCTCCTCACGGCCGTCCTGGCAGAACGGGATCGTCGCTCCCTGGCCCTTGGCGGCGAATCCGAGGTGGGGCTGGCCCTTATGCCGGGCATCGCCGAGCGGAACGAGCGGGAGCCGGGGCTGACTACCCTCTACGCGGTTGCCTCGGCAACTGCCAATGACCCAGGGCACGACTCCCACGCGTACTTCAAGGACCGCTACGAGACCGTGATTCGGGGCATTGCTGCCGACATCGAACGGCGCCAGTCGTCCGGCGAGGTACGCACCGACGTCGGCGCTGAAGCTCTTGCGCGGCTGGTGGTGGCTGCCTTCGACGGCCTGCAGTTGCAGTGGCTTTACGACAAATCAGTGGACATGGCCGAAGGACTGCGGCAGCTCACCGACGTGTTGCTGGCCCCGTCGCACCCAACTGGGTAGCAGATAAGGCCGTTCTGAGAGCTCAGAACGGCCTTATCTGCTACTTACTTGGGGGCGATGCCCGTGGTGATGCTAGCGGCCGGTGCCGCCGTAGACGGTAGCCTCAGCGTCGCCGTCGAGCTCGAACGCATTGTGGATGGCGCGCACGGCATCATCCAAGGCGTCAGCGCTGGTAACCACGGAGATACGGATTTCCGAGGTGGAGATCATGTCAATGTTGATGCCGGCGTCAGAGAGGGCCTTGAAGAACGTGGCCGAAACGCCGGGGTGTGAGCGCATGCCTGCACCAATGAGGGAGAGCTTGCCAACGTGCTCGTTGTATTCGATGCTCTCGAAGCCGATCTGGCCCTCGGCGGCGCGCAGGGCGGCCAGGGCGTCCGCACCTTCAACAATGGGAAGGGTGAACGAGATGTCCGTGCGGCCGGTGCCGTGGGTGGAGACGTTCTGGACGATCATGTCGATGTTCGAGTGCGCATCTGCGATCACCTGGAAGATTGCAGCTGCCTTGCCGGGGATGTCCGGTACGCCCACCACAGTGACCTTGGCTTCGGACCGGTCGTGTGCAACGCCGGAGATGATTGGCTGCTCCAAGGCAACTCCCTCTTGAATAGTGAACTTTTCGTCGGCGCCGGGGATGACCCAGGTGCCTTCGTTCTGGCTGAATGACGAGCGGACGTGCAGCGGCACACCGAAACGGCGGGCGTACTCCACGCAACGCAGGTGCAGGATCTTGGCACCGGAAGCGGCCAACTCCAGCATTTCCTCGCTGGAGATACGTTCGATCTTCTGGGCGCTGCTGACGACGCGGGGGTCGGCGGTGTAAATGCCGTCCACATCCGTGTATATTTCGCAGACGTCAGCTTCGAGAGCCGCAGCCAAGGCAACAGCGGTGGTGTCCGAGCCACCGCGGCCCAAGGTGGTGATCTCGTTGGTGATGCGGCTCATGCCCTGGAAACCTGCCACGATGGCAATGTGACCCTTGTCCAGGGCGGTGCGGATGCGGTGAGGATCGACGTCGATAATTCGCGCCTTGCCGTGGATGCCGTCGGTAATCATGCCGGCCTGGGAGCCCGTGAAGGACTGCGCGGAGGCACCGAACTTGTTGATGGCCATGGCGAGCAAGGCCATGGAAATTCGTTCACCGGCGGACAACAGCATGTCCATTTCACGGGCTGGAGCCGAGTCGGTGACCTGGCTTGCAAGGTCCAGGAGTTCATCAGTGGTGTCGCCCATTGCGGAAACAACAACCACAACCTCGTTGCCGGCCTTCTGCGCGTCCACGACGCGCTGAGCGACCCGCTTGATGCCATCAGCATCGGCAACCGAGGAACCGCCGAACTTTTGAACGATCAGCTGCTTGGTAATGGCAGCCTCGTTGGAGAGCTCGTCGATCTTCACTTCGGTAGTGGGCATAGTCATGCGCGCACCCTCACTGCATCAATAGGGTTCGAACGCGGCCTGCCAAATCCAAATTTGAGCACGCCTGCGTAGCTTATTTGCCCAGTTTATCGCCGTGTGCAGGGCTGGTAGGAATTGTGACCACATAGCGGCCACCCCATCCCTCTACCATCCGGCCGTGCCCGGACCGCCCTTGAACGGGCCCACAATCTGCCGGGTGATCCAGCCGCCATAAAAGCCGCCTTCCTGGAACGTCACCTGCTCACCGTCCACCGTGCAGGCTTCCATGTTTTCCGGATACAGGGCCACCCGTGTGCTCAGGGCCTCGAAGCCCCGGGTCGGGTGTGGGTACGTCCAACCGCCGCGCTCAACAACCGTCCCGCCGGCAGCGATAGTGAAATAGCTCGCCTGCCCCTTGAATTCGCAGAATGTGGTGCCCCCAACAGGAATAAGAACACCTTCCGGGAAGGCATCCAACGGCACGTAATAGACAGGAGGATGGCTGGTTTCCAACACCCTCACAGCATCGGTGGTGTCTACGATCACCTGACCTCCCAGCCGCACCACAACCCGCTCGGCACGCGGCTCAACCCGGGGCGGGCGCGGATAGTCCCACACCGATTCCTGACCGGGGGCCGGCTTGATGGGACGGGGGCGCCGGAAGACGCCGGAAACACTGCGACTGGAGACCATGTCCCATAGTGGCACGCTTGGCTGGGATCTCCCCGTGAAGTTTTGGGCGTATCCGTGGCAGCGTGCCCGGCGTACCATCCATTCATGAGGAGTGCGAGAGGCAATGGCCGGCGTTCCTGACCGCCCACGCGGTCCGGGTCCAACCCATGAACCCGAATACGAAGTGATCGGCGGCGTGATCGACGATCAGCCCTCCGGCTTTGATCGCACCAGTCCAAGGACTGGGTCTCCGGGCAGACCCGCCCCGCAGTTCGGGACAGACTTGGCCGTTGCATGGCACAGCGCCCGGACATCTTTTACCTCGTGGAGGTTCTGGGTGGCCTGCGCCTTGGGGATTGCGGCCGCTTGGGGATCAGCTGCCGCTGTGATTGCGGTAGGGGAAGCCAATGGGTGGTTCGACGTCAGGGTTCCAGGCGCCATCTACCTGATCACGGCGGTGTTCCTGGCACTTGCCGCCGCCGTGTTGGGCGCGATGTGGGGCTTCCGTCATTCCCATGGGCGCGTACCCGTTCTTCTGCTGTCAGGGGCCATGCGAGGGATGGCGTTGGCTGCGCTGGCCGGTGGCGTCTTGCTCGCGGTGGGCAGCAGTGTTGGTGGGCCGACCGCGCTGACCGGTGCCGCCGTCGTGGTGATTGTCCTCGAAGTAGCCCTGTTCGGGCTGATCGGTGCAGGTGCCCGGACGTGCTTTGCCACGGCGGCGCCGGGTGCGGCGTTGGCCGCCGTAGTGGTGGCATTCCTCTGCTTAGGCAACGTTGTTGTCACGGCCCTGCTGCTTCCTGGCACCACCGGAATGGACCAGGCGTCAGTACCGGTGAATGTGGAGCGGGACGGTGCGGGGCGGGTCATTGCCTACGAATGTGTGGGCGAGCTTCAACCGGTTGAGGTTGCCCACACCGACCGGGTCGTGTGGCTTGCCACAGCCAACCCGGCCCTCCTTCTGGGGAGCATCGGCGCCGACATGGTGCCCCCGGATAACGCGCTGGGCTGGGTGATGTCCGGACTGCAGTGGGCTTCCGACGGGCCATCCCGTGAAGTGCCGTGCCTCCGCGGAGAATCAAGCACCAACCGTGCGCCGTCCATGCCAGTGGCGCTGACAGGCTTGGTGCTGCAGGCACTCACGGCCGCGCTGGTGCTGGTTCCGGGACGCTGGCTGGCTGCGAGGAGGCTGCGAACTAGTCCGCGTTCCGGCTAGCCCCGTCGCACGTACTCGGAAACCACCACGCCCGAGCCGAACGCCGTCGTCGAAACCTCATCGAAGGCGCTGGGCTGATAGGCGCCGGGCGCAAACAGCGGGATGCCGTCGCCAAAGAGGAGCGGGTTGCGTTTGAGCACCAGCCTGTCGATCTCCCCGGAAAGCCGGGTGGCCAACGTGCCACCGCCGCACAGCCAGATGGAGTTCCCCGGCTCGGATTTCAACCGGCGCACCACTTCCACCGGGTCCTCGGACGTCAACGTCAGGTTCGGGTGCTCGCCAGGAATGTCCGCCCCAGTCCGGGTCCGCGAGAAAACCACCTGCTGCAGATGCTGATACGGGCTTGTCATGCCCACCGGCAGGCCCACCGCGTAGGTATTCCAGCCCATCACCACGGTGTCGAACATGGTCCCGGTGCGTTCGATGCCAAAGGCGTCGGCAATCGCAGTGGGAATGGCATCTGAGAACCGCGCATTCAAGGCGGCCATGTGGTCGCCCTCCACCGGAAACGCGTCAAACTCGCCTCCAGGGCCGGCAATATAGCCGTCCAGGCTCACAGCAACGTAGTACACAAGTTCTCGCACGGGACCCCAATCACGGTTGATGTTGTGACTGCGAGACTACAACAGCGCGTTGCGCCTGCCCTCGAACGCCCTGCCGAGCGTGACTTCGTCCGCGTACTCCAGGTCCCCGCCTACGGGAAGGCCGGAGGCCAGCCGAGTCACGGTGATGCCTATCGACTTGAGCATGCGGGCAAGGTAAGTGGCTGTAGCTTCGCCCTCAAGGTTGGGGTCCGTGGCGATGATGATTTCCTGGATGGCGCCGTCGTTGAGGCGCGTGAGGAGTTCACGAATGCGCAACTGCTCCGGACCGACGCCTGCGATGGGATTAATTGCCCCGCCCAGCACGTGATAACGGCCGCGGAAGGACCGCGTGCGCTCAACGGCCAGGACGTCCTTGGACTCTTCCACGACGCAGATGACCGACGGATCACGACGCTGGTCGCGGCAGATATTGCACGTTTCCTGCTCGGTCACGTTAAAGCACACGGTGCAGAACTTCACCCGTTCCTTGACCGTGGTGATGGCCGTGACCAGGCGCTTCATATCCTCAGGATCGGCCTCAAGAATGTGGAACGCCAGGCGCTGCGCTGATTTGGGGCCCACACCGGGAAGCCGGCCGAGCTCATCAATCAGCTCTTGAACTGCACCTTCGTACACAATGTCCTCGTTAGGTTGAAATCAATGCTGGAGTCAGCGGGGCTGCAGGGGAGAACCGTCCAAGGCGCGCTCTTCAATCAGCTTCCCGCCCAGAATACGCTCCACGGCAGCCCGCCCAAAGACACGGGATTCTTCGATGGTTTCGTCTTCCGGACTGGGAATGTCCTCCGTCACGGTGGCGGGGGCTGCCTGGGTCCGTGCGGGTGCCTGAACACGGCCCGCTTGGGCTTCGGGGCTGTTGGTCAACCGCTGGTACAGGCTCTGGCGGCCATTCGGACTTCCCGACGGCGCGGCCTCCTCCAGTGTGGCTACCGAACCGTGCGCTTCCTCGGGTTGCGTCGCCAAGGATGGCCAGGTTGCCGGTGCGTTGCTGGCAGACGGGGCGGCGCTACTTGCCGGGGCGGGCATCGATTGGGTCGCGGGCCAGCTCGACGCCGGTGCGACGTCCCAGCTGGAGCTCGGGTTCTGCTCCGCGTTGGTGGGATGGCCGTAGGCAGCGGTGGCTGCTTCCGGCACCTGCGCTGCGGCGGGTTCGTAGTCAGGGGCGTCCGTTGCCGGGGCGACATCTTGGGCCGCTTCGGCGGGTTTCCTGCCCACATTGGACTCGGTGCCCACAACCCACGTCCCAGGCGCTTGCTCGACTGCACGGGACCACGGATCCTCGGACGCGTTGCCACGTGCTGCCTGGGACGCTGTGGTTGTGGTGGCCTGGGACGGTGTTGCCGACGCCCGGGGTGACGACGGTGATTGGGGTGTGGAAGGCGATGCCGATGCCGACGGGGACGGGCTGGCCGCTGCGGGGGCAGCCGTTTGCGTGCTGGTACGGCCGTAGCCCGAAGGCGGCTCCCAATCCGCAGGAGGCTCTTCATCCAGAGGCGGCGCGTCTTCGTCCAGCGGCGGACCCCAATCGTCGTCAGGGTACGAGTAATCGCCGGAGGGCTCGGGAGCCGGGGCCGAGACGGCTTCCGGTGCCACTGCAGTTGCCGGTGCAGCAGCCTGCGGGGGAGCTACTGGCGTGGCGGCCCGCGGGGGAGCTACTGGCGTGGCTGCCGGTGCGGATGCCGCCGTCGCCGAAGCGGGTGCGAGACCCCAGGCGGAGTCGACAGCTGATACCGGCGCCGGCGTCGAGGCTGCGTCCGCGGTGGCTGACGTAACAGCTGCTGCTGTTTCCACAGGGGACCCGGCACCAGCCGACGCCCGGGC
Organism: Arthrobacter sp. DualSoilB13; assembly: GCF_055389195.1. NCBI lineage: Bacteria > Bacillati > Actinomycetota > Actinomycetes > Micrococcales > Micrococcaceae > Arthrobacter > Arthrobacter sp. DualSoilB13. The sequence goes on from NZ_AP035865.1 coordinate 643,629, forward strand.
GCTTGCTGGTGCCGCAGCAGCCGGAATGTCCCGGCTAGTAGGTGCTTTTGGGTTTGGCTCAGAGCTCGCTGAGCTGTTGCCGCCAGCGACCGCGACGATCTGGCAGTCGATGCCGATGGTCTTATGAATCGCCTGCCGAAGGTTCTCGGAGTGATCCGCACGCCCGAACGCACCAGCAAGACCGCCCGTGGTGAATGCCAACGTCAGCACCTGGCCGTCGAATTGGGCCACTTGGGCATTCGGTTCCACGAGAGCCCAGGTACTGCGCTTGATCTTGGTCAGCGTCTGAAGAACGTCCGGCCATGCACGGCGCAGAGCCTCCACGTCGCCGCTGCCAGCTGGGGTCGGAGCCTGGGCCTGCGCCGGAGCTGGAGCCTGCGCCGGAGCTGGAACCGGAGCTGGAGCCTCAACGGCAGGCTGCGGCGCTGCCTGGTGCGTCACCGTTGCCTGCGCCGGGGCTGCCCGCTGAACCTGCGGAGCTGCCTGCGACGGGGGAGTGGTGGAAGCTTGAACAGGTGGGGTTTGCTGTGCTGGTGCCGGGACAGGAGCGGCTTGGGCCGCAGCAGCTTCCGGTGCAGCAGCCCGGGAAGATCGTTCAGCAGCCGGACGATCTTCGATGGGCCAATCGCTGGTGGATACTCGCGGTGCTGTAATGGCGTCGCGTGATCCACTACTGGTTGACGGCTCGGGAGCGGCGGGGGCCGCGGCGGCAGGGGCTTCCGCTGGCGCCGGAGTTGCCGGGGCGAGCGGCGCAGCTGCCTGCGAGGTAGCCGCAGCTGCGGGTGGGCCGGCAGCGACAGCCGGTGCGCCGGCGTCGCCCGCGTAATTCAGGCGCCGTTCCACGCGGTCGATGCGGGCCGCGATACCCCGCTCCGTCTGCTCGGAACTGGGCAGGAGGATGCGGGCACACAACAGCTCAAGGTGGAGGCGCGGCGATGTGGCCCCGGTCATTTCCGTGAGCGCGGTATTGGTGACGTCTGCAGCCCGGGACAGCTCGGCTGCCCCAAGGTTGGTTGCCTGGTTGCGCATCCGGGCGATCTGGTCCGCCGGCATACCGCGGAGGATGGCCTGCGCGCTCTCGGGCATCGCTTGGACAATGATGAGGTCGCGGAAACGCTCCAGAAGGTCTTCAACGAAGCGCCGGGGATCGTGGCCGGTTTGGATGACGCGGTCCACGGCTTTGAAGACCACTGCGGCGTCGGACGCTGCGACGGCGTCCACGATGTCATCCAGCAAGGAAGCGTGCGTGTAGCCGAGCAGGGCAACAGCGAGCTCGTAATCCAGGCCGTTTGGTCCGGCGCCGGCCATGAGCTGGTCCAGGACGGACAAGGTGTCGCGAACGGAACCGCCACCTGCGCGGATGACCAGCGAAAGAACGCCGGGAGCGACAGGAACATTCTCCTGCTGGCAAAGGAGTTCGAGGTACTGCATGAGCGGCTCGGGTGGCACCAGCCGGAAGGGGTAGTGGTGCGTGCGGGAGCGAATGGTCCCGATGACCTTGTCCGGCTCCGTGGTGGCGAAGATGAACTTGATGTGTTCCGGCGGCTCTTCGACGATCTTGAGCAGTGCGTTGAAGCCGGCCGACGTGACCATGTGGGCCTCGTCAATGATGAAGATCTTGTAGCGGTCACGGACGGGGGCGAACGTTGCGCGTTCGCGGAGATCGCGGGCGTCGTCAACGCCACCGTGGCTGGCGGCATCGATCTCGATGACATCCAGCGAGCCGGAGCCTCCGCGTGCGAGTTCGATGCAACTGGGGCACTGGCCGCAGGGGGTGTCAGTGGGTCCCTCGGCGCAGTTAAGGCAGCGGGCCAGGATGCGTGCGGACGTGGTCTTGCCGCAGCCGCGGGGGCCGGAGAAGAGGTAGGCGTGGTTCACACGGTTCTTGCGGAGCGCCGTCATCAGCGGCTCCGTGACGTGTTCCTGCCCGATAACGTCCGCGAAAGAGTCCGGGCGATACCTTCGATACAGGGCAGTTGTAACAGTCACAAGTGAAACCTACCTATAGAGACTGACATTTAAATAAGTGACCCCTCATGCACCCGCCAGAGCCCATCTACCCTTGCTACCTTCCGGTCCTGGGGGAGTTCAACAGGATGACGCCACATGAGGGGCCGTCGACAAGCTTACCCGAACTTGGGTTGGGGTTCGAATCGGCTCGACGGGCTGTGGATAAGGCTCGACGGCGGGTGGTTAACCTTCTCACTTTGTCGGGGCTGGGTGGTAAACCTCGGACTGCATGAGGGGTTCGTTGGAAAGGTTGGGGCAGTGGGGCGGGATGAGTAGTGGGGATTGGGTTGACCCAAAGGACGTAACCGGCGAGATTCACAAAGACGTGCTCGCTGTGGTTCGTGTCCTCGTCGTCTCCGGATGGAGGCTGAGGCGCCAAGGGCACAAGTTCTACATGTACTGCCCCTGCGGATCTGGCGGTGCGCAGTTGAGGGTTGACGGCACTCCTGGGAATTCGTCCCAGCGAGCCAAGATCCTCCTTCGCGACGCACGTCGGTGTCCGGGCCAGCATGAACTACTCAGAGGGCGGCGGTAGCTGTTGTCACTTGTCAACACATTGGAATATTCTAAAACTATGACTACCGAGCACCCATTCGAAGTGCGTCTCCGTTTGCGGGAACTTCCCGAGCCGGTTGAAGACCTGCTTGTGGAACAACTTGACGCGATCGTGTCCCGCTTTGCGGAAGTGCCATATGTGACCGTGCTGCAGGACGCCGAGAGCGGCACACTGGCCGCCCACCGGGTGGTTGACCAGGTTCGTCATCTGGGTGGAGACGTTCTAGCAATTGATTTCGACTATGTCACCCGGGGTGAGATAGCGGAGCGGCTGGAAACGACACGACAGGCTGTGGCCCACTGGGTTGCCGGCGAGCGGCAAGCGGCTTTTCCATTCCCCCTTCCGGCCATCCAGGCGGGGGTCTCACTTTGGTGCTGGTCGGACGTCGTCAACTGGGCGCGCGCCTCGAACCGAGCTTTTAGCGCGGATGTAAGACTGATGTCCGCCGATGAGATCGCAATGATCAACGGAGAATTGGCAGCGGGGCGAATGCCCATCTTCGCCTGATCCGGATCACCGCCACCCATTCACCGGCCACGTCATGAAAGCCGGCTCCTCGTAAGGGTGCGCCGCCCGCAGAGCCAGCACCACGCCGTCGAGCCTGTCCTCCTCGACCACGCACTCAACACGGATTTCGGGCACCTGCTCCTCAATCCCAACCTCGCCGATAGCGGGCCGTGCTCCCGGCAGAGGCGTGAAGCGCCCAGTGCCCGGTGCGGTGAAGGTGCAGTGCGAGTAGTTCCCTATTCGGCCCCCGCCGGCGTCGCCGATGGCCAGGAGGACCTCTTCAATGTGGGTCTCTGGTACGTAAATCACCAAGGCGTGGAGCTGCGTCATGGGGACATCCTGTCAACAAACTTCGGCTACAAACAGGTCTCAACCATTGCAAATCACCCGGCCTCAGCGGACCATGGGTATGTACACCGATTGGGGCAATCTCAAGATTGTGAGCTGCGGGGCCTGGGAGCGAGGGGCCGGACCCGGCAGCTCAACGTTGTACCGCAAGAATGGGCGCGTTGGGGGCGTCCATTTTTCCGTTAACGAGCCCTCCTTCGAGGGTGCTTGGACGTGGCAAATCAGCCCGATTACACGATGCCGAAATTCTCAGGTACAGTAGTATCTGCTTTCGAATCGGAAGCAAGGAGAATTCGCCTAGCGGCCTATGGCGCACGCCTGGAACGCGTGTTGGGTTAACGCCCTCGGGGGTTCAAATCCCCCATTCTCCGCCGAAAAAGGCTCCGGGATCCACGTGATCCCGGAGCCTTTCTCTTTGCCCAAAATTCGGCTCCCGCCATGATGGTTTTCCGGCATGAGGTCCGCACATTCCGAGCACGCCATTTGTCCTATGACGCGCTTTGCCGGACCTCTATGCCCTCCTAGGATTGCGTGGACTTGTTCGCAACCAGAGGGGATCCGGTGTCGGACCTTAGTGCGGCCCTGCCGAGTCGGGCTCGGGCGGCGGACCTGGACGCCATCAGGCTTATCGGAATCGCTGCCGTAGTGGTTGGGCATGTCTGGACGTCCGGGCCGTTCACTGACGCCCTGTTCGCGTGGCATGTCCCCGTATTTTTCATCCTGACGGGCTATCTATGGAAACCGGGCCGGACGGTGCGCGATGAGATCACCCGCCGCTCCAAGACGCTCCTGGTCCCGTACGTTGCTTGGCTGGCCGTCATCAGTGTCGCGTTCGCTTCCGTGGAGTACCTGCGCGGCGGATCCCTACCCGTCGAAGCACTCCGAAATGCAGTCTACGGCGGAGCTTTCGCGGTGCGACCATACTCCGCATTCTGGTTTGTACCGGTCCTCTTTTTCACGGCTGTGCTGTGCCGCTGGCTGGAACGCTTTCCGGCGTGGGTTGCGTGGATCATCGCTGGACTGGGGCTGGCAGCAAGCGTTATTGCGGGGGAGGTGATGGCAAGGACGCCGCTGGGAATAGCTTTGGCAGTGCCGTGCCTGGTGTTCGTCCTCGTCGGTCGCGCTTTGCCTGCCATGGTCCAACGCGTCTGCTATAGAACCGCCGTGGGCGTGAGTCTGGTACTTGCCGGCGTTGCCCTGACGGTGGGCGGTGTGGTGCGGCCGCTGAACATGAAAGACGGCGACTTCGGCACGGTCGCGTTGAGCGTGGTCAACGCATCAGCAATGAGCCTGGGGCTCATTCTTGTCTTCGCAGCGCTTTACCGCGGGGTTGGCCCGGCAGTGAATCGCCTGACGATCCGGCTGGCCTCCGCCGGGCTGGTGGTGGTTCTCAGCCACGCATTTTTCCTCTACCTGCTCAACACGCCTGCGTCGGGAGCGATCTTTGACGCAGTTGTAGCTTTGGCGTTGCCCTTTGCTCTCGCCTTACTGGTGCTCCGGTCGCCGCTCCGCCGCTGGCTTGTGGGTTAGCCGTCAGCCTGCTGCTCGGTATCTTTCTGCTGAGCGGCGGCCACCCGTTCCAGCACTTCCCGGCAGGCCAGAATTGCCGGGTGGATCCGGCCGGCCGTCCTGGTGGAGGTGAACACGGTTCGCTCCGGCAGGCCAGGAAGGTCCAGGAGTTGGACTGTGCGGCTGCGGCCGGTCCACACGAGGTCCGGCATGAGTGCCACGGCGTTCCCGGATTCGATGAGCCGGATTTGGGCTTGGAGGTCGGCTGTTTCGTAGCGCACGTCCGGCTCGAATCCCGCGGACCGGCAGGCCTGCTCTGCCCAATGCCGGGATGCTGCGCCGCGGGGTTCCATGACCCACGGCATGGACGCCGTGTCAGCGAGGGTGGCTACGGTTTCGCCGCCAAGTCCTACGGGGGGAGTGGCCAGCCGGATGGCGTCGCTGGTAAGGGTAACCCGGTCCAGGCCGCTATGGTGCGGGGCCGCGTGGCCCGGGTATTGCTCGGCCACCACAAGGTCGAAGTCCCGCGCCCACGTTTCGTAGAGTGCGGTCTCCGGTTCGCGCTGTGTCATCTCCACGCGTACCTCGGGATACTCCTGGCGCATGATGGTGAGGAACTCAGGCAGCAACGCCAGTGCCGCGGACTGGAACACCGCCAGGCGCACGGTCCCGGTCACCGTGGACAGCGATGCCGCGAGCTCAGTTTCGGCTCGCTCCAAGGTTTCCAGCAGCGCAGCGGTGTGGGCCACCAGGATCTCCGCCTGCGGAGTCAACTGCACCCGACGCCCCGCTTTTCGCAGCAGTTCCACCCCCGCTTCCTTCTCCAATAGCGTCAGCTGCTGCGACACCGAAGAGGGGCTGTACTGCATCGCATCGGCTACCTCGGCGAGGGTTCCGCGGATCTTCAATTCGTGCAGCAAACGCAGCCTGCGGACGTCCAGCACGGCAGCCTCCAAAGATTCGGGATGAGTAATGAATATTCGTCAGAAAAGATCGCTTTTCCTAACGTGATTGTAGATCCATACTGATGGAAACAAACAAACTTCTCCGCCCCAGAAGGAGCCCCCATGACCAGCACCCTCCCGGATGCCACCGCCCCGCGCACCCAGGATTCCGGGCAGTTCGATGCTTTGGCTCAGGAAGCCATTGCCTTGGTCCGCCACTGGCTTACCGAAGCCAGCAAGATCCCCGTGGACGTGTCCGCGCAGCGCCTCGCCGGCGTCTTGAAGGACCCGCACGGCCTTGACTTCACTGTCGGATTCGTCGACGGCGTCATCCGCCCCGAGGACCTGTCCGTCGCCGGCCGGAAGCTGGCCGAGCTGGCTCCGAAGGTGCCGAAGTTCCTCCCCTGGTACATGCGCAGCGCTGTCCGCGTGGGTGGCGTCATGGCTCCGATCGTCCCGCAGCTTGTCATCCCGATCGCCCGCCGCGTGCTCCGCGAAATGGTAGGCCACCTGATCGTTGACGCCACCGACGCCAAGCTTGGCCCGGCCATCGCCAAGATCCGCCAGGACGGTGTTCACCTCAACGTGAACCTCCTGGGCGAAGCAGTTTTGGGCGAGCACGAAGCCCAGCGCCGCCTGGATGGCACGTTGAAGCTCCTTGCTCGTGAAGATGTGGACTACGTTTCCATCAAGGAATCCTCCACCGTGGCACCGCACTCCCCGTGGGCTTTCGACGAAGCCGTGGATCACGTCGTGGAGAAGCTCACCCCGCTCTACCGCCTCGCTGCCTCCTTCCCCAAGCCCAAGTTCATCAACCTGGACATGGAGGAATACAAGGACCTCAGCATGACCATCGCGGTGTTCAAGCGAATCCTTGACATGCCCGAATTCAAGAACCTCGAGGCCGGCATCGTCCTGCAGGCCTACCTGCCTGATGCTCTCGGTGCCATGCAGGAACTGCAGGAGTGGGCGTCTGCCCGACGTGCCCAGGGTGGCGCTCCCATCAAGGTCCGCGTGGTCAAGGGTGCCAACCTTCCCATGGAGCAGGTTGAAGCATCCCTGCACGATTGGCCGTTGGCTACCTGGGGCACCAAGCAGGACTCGGACACCAGCTACAAGAACGTCATCAACTACGCCCTCACCCCCGAGCACATCGATGCTGTTCGCATCGGCGTCGCCGGCCACAACCTGTTCGACGTAGCCTTCGCCTGGCTACTCGCCAAGGAACGAGGCGTAACGAAGGGCATTGAATTCGAAATGCTCCTGGGCATGGCAACGGGCCAGGCCACCGCGGTCCGCAAGGACGTTGGCAGCCTCCTGCTCTACACACCCGTGGTCCACCCGGGTGAGTTCGACGTCGCCATCGCTTACCTGATCCGCCGCCTCGAAGAGGGCGCCAGCCAGGAAAACTTCATGTCCGCAGTCTTTGAACTCAGCGAAAATGAAGCGCTGTTCAAGCGCGAGCAGCAGCGCTTCCTGGACTCCCTGGCCGGAATGACGGACGAGGTTCCGGGCCCCAACCGCAAGCAGGACCGCCGTCTCCCCGCCGAGCCCGCGCCGCTGGAGGGCTTCATCAACACCCCGGACACGGACCCGGCGCTCCCGGCCAACCGTGCATGGGGCCGCGACATCCTCAAGCGCATCCCCGGTTCCACCGCCGGCAACAAGATCGTGGAGTCCACCAAGGTCTCCGACGCTGCCCAGCTGGATCGGATCATCGCCACCGCCGTTGACCACGGCAAGGCCTGGGGCGCCCGCCCCGCCGCCGAGCGCGCAGCCATCCTGCACCGCGCCGGCGAGGTCCTCGAGGCCCGCCGCGCTGAACTCCTGGAGGTCATGGCGTCCGAGACCGGCAAGACCATCGATCAAGGCGACCCCGAGGTCAGCGAAGCAATCGACTTCGCTCACTACTACGCCGAGCGCGCCAAAGACCTGGAAACGGTGGACGGCGCCAGGTTCGTCCCAGCCAACCTCACCGTGGTGACCCCTCCGTGGAACTTCCCGGTGGCGATCCCCGCAGGTTCGACGCTCGCAGCGCTCGCCTCGGGCTCCGCCGTCGTGATCAAACCTGCAAAGCAGGCCCGCCGCTCCGGCTCGGTCATGGTGGATGCCCTGTGGGAGGCTGGTGTGCCGCGCGAAGTGCTGGCACTCGTTCAGCTTGAAGAGCGCGAGCTCGGCACCCAGTTGGTCTCGCACCCCAGCGTTGACAGGGTCATCCTCACTGGTGGCTACGAAACGGCTGAGCTGTTCCGTTCCTTCCGTCAGGACCTGCCGCTGCTCGCGGAGACCTCCGGCAAGAACGCCATCATCGTCACCCCGAGTGCCGACCTGGACCTTGCCGCCAAGGACGTCGTGTACTCGGCCTTCGGCCACGCAGGCCAGAAGTGCTCGGCTGCCTCGCTGGTGATCCTGGTGGGCTCAGTGGCCAAGAGCGCACGCTTCCACAACCAGTTGATCGACGCGGCCCGCTCACTGACCGTCGGTTACCCGGAGAATGCAACCACCCAGATGGGGCCGATCATCGAAGCGGCCAACGGCAAGCTCCTCAACGCCCTCACCACCCTGGGCGATGGCGAAACCTGGGCCGTCAAGCCCGAGCGTCTCGACGAGACCGGCCGCTTGTGGTCCCCGGGCATCCGCTCGGGCGTCAAGCGTGGCTCCTACTTCCACCTGACTGAGTTCTTCGGCCCGGTCCTGGGTGTCATGACCGCTGAGACCCTTGAAGAAGCCATCGCCATCCAGAACGAGATCGAGTACGGCCTCACCGCCGGCCTGCACTCCCTGGACTCCGCGGAAATGGGCGTCTGGCTGGACAGCATCCAGGCCGGAAACCTTTACGTCAACCGCGGCATCACCGGTGCGATCGTTCAGCGCCAGCCGTTCGGTGGATGGAAGAAGTCGGCCGTTGGCGCCGGAACCAAGGCCGGTGGACCGAACTACCTGGTGGGCCTGGGCAGCTGGCTTCCCGCCGAGGCCAAGGCCAAGCGGGGCACCATGCTTCAGGGTGCGGCTGCGCAGCTTCTCGCGGCTGCCAAGTCCGCTGACGTGACGGCTCAGGAGCTTCAGATGCTGCAGCAGTCACTCTTCAGCGACGCAGCAGCGTGGGAATCCGAGTTCGGCACCGCGAAGGATGTTTCCGCCCTGTCGGCTGAGCGCAACGTCTTCCGCTACCGTTCCCTCCCCGTCACGGTCCGCCTCTCCGAAGGCGAGCGGCTCGCTGACTTGCTCCGCGTCGTAGCAGCCGGTGCAGTGGCTGGCTCGAAGCTGACGGTGAGCTCCGCCGTCGTACTTCCCGACGCTGTGGTGAGCGTGTTCGCGAACCTGGGCGTCAGCGTCCGGATCGAGGACGACGCCGCCTGGCTGGCCCGGGCGGCACGGTTCGACGCCGGCCGGATCCGCCTGATCGGTGGCGACTTCGCCGCGCTGAGCGCAGCCATGGGTGGTCGTCTGGACGTGGCGGTCTACCACGGCGCTGTGACCCAGGCCGGCCGGATCGAGATGCTGCCGTTCCTCCGCGAGCAGGCCGTTTCCATCACCGCGCACCGTTTCGGCACCCCGAACCACCTCTCGGACCACCTGATCTAGCACGCGAGAACAGGTTGAAAGCCAACCCCTCTGCGATACTCACTTGCGCGGAGGGGTTGGCTTTCGGCTTTAAGCCTCCGCGTATCCCAGCCTCTGCAACCTTCGCCGGGCGGCCAGCTCACTGGGTCCGTGGGAGCCCAAGGCAAAGCGAACCATGCCCAGCACGGCCCGGGCAGCGGTGATGACGGGCAAAGGAACCGGACCCAAACCGGCACGGCGAATACCCAGCATTTCGCGATACTTGGGTTCAAGGCTTGCGACGGCGGCCGCGAACAGGATGGTGTAGCCGGGCTTGAGGAGTGGGCTTAGGGGCGGATAGCGGATAAAGGACACCGTCTGGGCGAGCCGCTCGTCGGCCCTGAGTATCCCGGAGGCGTACCACTGTTCGAGTTCGTCACGGACCTGAGCCTCAGTGAGCGGCGGGTCTACAACTCCCATGAGCCTCCCCGCGGCCGCCCATTCACGAACGTAGGCATCAGGACCGCCCGGGATGGGCCTTCCCCAGATGCGGTTGGCGGTGATGAAGGAATCCGCGTAGGTGACGTGAACCCAGCGGAGAAGCTCGGGATCGTTGGCGGCATACCCGCGCGTGACCCCGTTGCCGTCCACGTACGTCCCCCGGACGCGCTCATGGATCTTCCGCACACGGGCGGTGGCTGCCTCGGCGGCCTCCGTGGAACCGTACGTCACCGTGAAAATCCAGCGGACAGTGTTTGCCAACCGGCCAAGAGGGTCCTTCTGAAATCCCGAGTGCTCATAAACCCCTGCCAGAGCGCCGGGATGCAGGGCCTGCATCAGCAGGACCCTGATCCCGGCCACAATGGTAGCCACATGACCATGCACCGCCCATACCGCTGACCCCGGAAGGTGATAGCCGGCGTCGTTCCCTTCAGCAAGGCGCGGTACCCACTCCGGAGGCGTGCCCGACGTCCCTGTGAACGTGCGCTGCAGCTCATGCCTATACTCCGTGAGGTAATTCCTCATAGATCCCATGAGACCTCGCTTTGGCTCGCCTGTACAGGGGAGATCAGCTGCGCACGCGTCGCCGTTTCGGTGCTGCCGCCACCAAGAGCGCGGCGATGGCGACGGCGGCACTCAGGATCAGGCCCGGACGGTACTGTTCCAGCATGGCTTGGGCGCTGACGGTTCCGGCGGCCTGACCGTGTCCGCTGACGAGGGCTGTGGTGACTGCCAAAACCGGTGCGGCGCCCACTTGGGTGCTCGTTTGTATCAGCCCGGCAGCCAGCCCCTGCTCGGAATCGCGAATGCCGGCAGTCGCCTGAGAATCAGTTGTGTGGCACCGAACTTTTCAATGAGGCGGTCCGCGAACGGCGCGCTGCCCATGACCAGCAAACCTGCCGGCAGCAGGGCAAGCGCCATTCCCAGCGGTGTCCAGCCCAGCACCGACTGCAGGTACATGGTGACGATGAACTGGAAGCTGAGGTAGGAGCCGAACAGCCCCACGGCGCTGAGGTTTGCCCTGGCCACCCAGCCTTCCTTGAGGATGCTGAAGCGGATCAGCGGATGCTTGACCTTGTTTTCGATCACCGCGAAGGCTGCCAGCACGGCGATGGACACTGCGAATCCGGCGATTGTTGCCACAGATCCCCAGCCCTGCTCCGGTGCTGAAACCAAGGTGTAGACCAGGCCAAGCATGCCCAGTGCGAGGGTAACGGCACCCCAGATATCGTGCCCGCTGTTCTCCGCTGAGGGCTTGTCCTTGGGGATGAATTTCATGCCCAGGAGGACAACCACCACCGCGATGGGAACCGAGACCAGGAACGTCCAACGCCAGCTCAGGCTGGTCATGAGGCCGCCCACCACCAGGCCCAGTGAGAAACCGCTGGCGCCGAACGTGGTGAAGATGGACAGCGCTTTGTTGCGCTCGCGGCCTTCGGCGAAGTTGGTGGTGATGATGGAGAACCCGGTGGGTGCAGTGAACGCGGCGGCCAGTCCCTTGATGAACCGGGTAGCGATCAGGATGGCGGGGTCGTCAACCAGCCCGCCCAGCAAGGACGCCGCGGCGAAGACGGTCAAAGCGATAAGGAAGATTCGACGGCGGCCCAACAGGTCCGCGAGTCGGCCGCCCAGGAGCAGGAGGCTCCCGTAACCAAGGACGTAGGCGGAGACGATCCACTGCAGGGAGTCGGTTCCGAGGTTGAGTTCCTGCCCGATGGACGGCAAAGCAACGCCGACCATGGAGACGTCCAGCCCGTCCAAAGCCAGGACGGTGCACACAACCATGAGCAGCAGCCACTGGGCTCGCGTCCAGTGAACGGCTGAAACCAAAGGCGGCTCGGTTGAGGTCTTGAGGGTGGTGGGTCGCGTCATGGATTTGAATGTACATGACGCGTCATTCAATGACAAGGAATATGATGTGTCATCTTATGACGTGGATTCTAACGTCGTAATGAACTAGAATCGGACCATGGCAACGACGCGTGACCGTCAACTGCAGGACCGCCAATTGGTGGAGCAGTGGCGCAGCATCCAGAACTCCTACTTCCGCACCGCCGGAGCGATCGACCGCGCGCTCGAAGCCAAGTTCGACATTGGCCTCAACGAGTTCGAAATCCTGGACCTGGTGGCCGAGAGCGAAGAGTCCGCGTGCCGCATGAAGGCCTTGGGGGAGCGCACCCCCATGACCCAGAGTGCTGTGTCAAAGGTGGTGGATCGCCTGGAAAAAGCGGGCCTGGTGTCCCGCGAAACCTGCGCCGACGATCGCCGGTCCCTCTTCCTGGAATTGACCGAGGCGGGCCGCGCACTTCACGCCACTGCCGCCGTCGAACACCGCGCCCTGCTCAAGGAAAACCTGGGCTCCTAGCCGCAGAAGTCCAAGCTCAAGATTCTTGAGCCAAAACTGAGGCAACCTTTCGGTAGAAGGGACCCGGGAAGCCTTTATTTCTCCCCTGATACCCGCAACAATGGTGCTTGCACGCCAGGCTGGGGTTTGGTGCCGCTGGCTTTGGGGAGTGTTTTGTGGGCAAGCATCATGAATCAGACCGGGCAGTAGAACTGATCCGCACCGTAGGTTTCCACCGCGTTCTGATCGCAGGGAGCCTCGCGGTCCTCGCCTTCTTCGCGTTTGGCTTCCAACCCTTGAACGCTGTCTCCAGCAGTTCCGTGGGCGGAGCACTGGCGCAGGGGGTGGTGGAACCGACAGCCCTGGGCACCCTGGTGCCGCCGGAAGCCGAAACCCTGGTCATCGACCCCACCATGGAACCACCCCAGCAGGTTGCCGGTACGCCCATGGTCTACTTCGACCGCGCCATGATCCGCACAGTCAGCAAAGACGGCTCCACAGGTCTGACCGTTGCCTCCGCAGGGCTGTCACGACCCCCTGCAGGGAGCCTCTATTCGCCGCTTGAGGTCCTCAACAAAAGTTCGTCCTACGGCTACCGCTATAGCCCCTTGACGGGCCTGGCCGGAGAATTCCACTGGGGCCAGGATTACGCAGCCGCCTGCGGTACGCGTGTGTACGCTGCCGACGCCGGCGTGGTGCGGGCTGTCGGATGGCACGTATGGGGCGGTGGGAACCGGGTTGAAATCGAGCACGGCAACGGCCTGGTCACCACCTACAACCACCTCCAGGCGATCGGCGTCACTCAAGGCCAATCGGTGCGGGTGGGCGAGGTCATTGCAGAGGTTGGGACCACCGGATGGTCCACCGGCTGCCATCTTCACTTTGAGACGATCGTCAACGGCCTTCATACTGATCCCGCCAACTGGACGCTGTTGCCCATCCGGCAGGTTGATGCGCTGCAAACCATCGCCATGGTGAACTACCAGCCCGGTGTTGGCACCGGCACCTCGGCAACACCGCAGTGGGCCGTTCCGGTGTCGGATGGCACCACCCGGGCCGTCATCGGTGGAGAGCACGAAAACGACGAACCCCTTCCGGTTCCACCCTCAGCTCCCTCGGGCACCACCCCGCCTGCCACCAACCCACCCAGCAGCCCTGGCGTTACCCAGACCACCCCGCCTGCCACCACGACGCCGGTTCAAACCACGACGCCGACGCCCTCACCTTCCGTGACGGCTACTCCGACGCCGACCGCCACCCCCACGCCGACCCCTACGGCTACAGTGACACCGACGCCGACCACCACTGCGACACCGACGCCGACTGCCTCCACAACACCATCGCCGTCAACCAGCGCGCCGGAAACCAACACAGTCCCGCCGGCTCTGGTAGCACCCGCTCCGGCTGCACCGGCCCCCGTAGCGCCTGTTGTGGTGGAACCTGCGCCGGTGGTTGTGGCGCCAGTACCTGTTGCACCCGCGCCGGTAGTTACCCAGGCCGTTGCTCCAGTGGCTCCTGCCCCTCCGGTGGCTCCTGCACCCTCGCCTGTTGCAGTCCTCCCGACGTCGCTGCCGGCAGTAGTCCTGCCGCCCGGATACATTCTGATCGCCCCGGACCTGGTCCAGCGGCCGGACGGTGTGCTGGTGCCGTTGTCCTCGCTCATCCTTCCCACGCCCTAGGTTTCGCCACCCAAGCCGGCTCCCGTAAGCTCGATGGCGGCAATACCGCCAGACGACGTCGTCAGGAAGCGAATCCCATGACCAGCCTGTACAGCATTCCCCTCACCTTCAACGATGGCACCGAAGCAGACTTCGGCCGCTTCGAAGGCCAGGCGGTCCTGGTGGTAAACGTCGCTTCAGAGTGTGGCTTCACGCGCCAGTACGCAGGCCTCGAGGAGTTGTACGGCAAGTACCGCGGCCGGGGCTTGGAGATCCTGGGGGTGCCTTGCAACCAGTTTGGCGGGCAGGAGCCCGGCGCGGACCAGGAGATCGCTGAATTCTGCGAACGGAACTTCGGTGTGTCCTTCCCGTTGACCAGCAAAGCCAACGTCCTGGGAAAGCAGCAACATCCCTTGTTCGCGGAGCTGACCCGGGACGAGGATGGGCAGTCGGCCAAGGTCAAGTGGAACTTCGAGAAGTTCGTCATAAACCGCAAGGGAGAACTTGTAGCAAGGTTCCCATCCGCAGTGGAGCCCGACTCCGAATACCTCATGAAAGCAGTGGAAGAGGCGCTGGCATAGACGCCGCTGATCCAGAAGGGAGAAAAGTAATTTTCCAACATTCCGCCGGATGTTACCCAGTTGTTGGCTTGTTGTCTGGTTGGATTGGGACTACTGGATTGATACGGGAGAAGCCGTCTCCCACCAAACGCTAAGGCGAAGCTATGGAGCTCATCGAGGCCGAATACCCCAAACCAGGTCATGTGCTTTTGCACCTGAGCGATCTTCACCTGGTGGGTGGTCCGGGCACGCTCCACGGCTCGGTGGACAGCTCGGCCAGGCTCCGGGAGATCTGTGAGCAAATCATCGCCTCAAGGATCCGACCCGAGGCCATCATTTTCACCGGAGACCTTGCCGACAAAGGCGAGTTGGAAGCTTACGAGCACCTCCGCGAAATGATTGAACCCCTGTGTGCGTCACTTGGAGCCAAAGCTATTTGGGCCATGGGCAACCATGACAACCGGGCAAACTTCCGTTCAGCGTTCGCCGACGCCTCTGCAGCCAGCAAGCCCCAAGACCCCGTGGACCGCAGCTACTTCGTCAACGGGCTCCGCATCATCACCCTGGACACCACGGTCCCCGGCCACCACTACGGCGAACTGTCGGAATCGCAGCTGGAGTGGTTGGAAGCTGAATTGGCAACGCCGGCCCCGGACGGCACCATCCTGGCCCTCCACCACCCGCCCGTCCCATGCGTGCAGGACCTCGCCGTCCTGGTGGAGCTGCGTGGCCAAGCCGCACTGGCCGCCGTCGTGCGTAATACTGACGTCCGCGCCATCCTTGGCGGTCACCTGCATTACTCGACGACGGCGAGCTTCGCCGGCATCCCGGTATCGGTCGCCTCAGCTACGTGCTACACCCAGGACCTGGCGGTGCGCGCCGGCGGACAGCGCGGGCGCGACGGAGCGCAGTCGTACAACATGATCCATGTTTACGAGCACACGATCGTGCATTCAGTGGTCCCGATGTCCGGAGGAGTCACTGTAGGTGAGCCAGTGGATGCCGACGAGGTTCAGCGGCGCTTGGCCGAAGCCGGTATCCGCATTCCGCACGAGTCCCGGGTAGGGGCTCACACATCGCCGGGCACGCACACCTCTTCGCTTCCGATGGTTTCCTCCGGCCCTACTTCTCCCAAGGCGCCTTAACCGGGAAGTACTTCTCCAGGAAGTCGGTCACCAGGTCTGCGCGCTCGTTTGCTTCAACCTCGGGGAAGCTGCCGTCGTTGAGGCAGAAGAAGTCCATGTGGCGCTTTGCCAGGAGCTTGGGCAGATAGTGCAGCCCGGCCCACATGGTGGAGTCCACATATCTGACCTTTGCGCTGGTCTGCGTGACGGCGCGGCCCGTGAGCAGGGCGTAGTAGTGATAGAACGAGTTGGTCACGGAAATGTTGTCCGCGGCCCGGAACCGGCTACCTGCGGTCTTCGCGAACTCGGCCGGGAATTCCTTCTCCATTTGTGCCACCACACTCCTACGCAGCGGCGCGGCCGTGTGCTCAAGGTGCCGGGTGGTGATGCGGCCAAAGCGCTCCCACAGCAACTTGCGGTTCACACGGGCCGCGTTCTCAAAACCGCTGCGTTCGGCGTCGTTCTCGCCCAGGCCGATCCGGGTGTCGGCCTCGATGAACTTGGTGATGCCGCCGGGCGTGAAGAACATGTCAGGACCCACGGGACGGCCAAAGAACATGTCGTCGTTGGAGTACAGGAAGTGCTCCGAGAGGTCCTTGATGTGGTGCAGCTGGCATTCCACGGCTTGGGAATTGTGGGTAGGCAGAACTGAGGGGTCGGCAAAGAATTCCTCGCTCCGGACGATGGTCACCGAAGGGTGGTCGGCCAGCCATTCCGGTGCGGGGGAGTCCGTTGCGATGAAGATCCGCCGGATCCACGGAGCGAACATATGCACTGAGCGCAGCGCGTACTTCAGCTCGTTGATTTGCCGGAAACGGGCTTCGTGGTCATCGCCCTCGCCGAGGACGGCGTCGGCTTGCTGTGCGCGCCTCCTGGCGATGTACTCGGGGTCGCTGCCGTCCACCCACGAGAAAACGATGTCGATGTCGAAATCGATGTCGCTGGCGTGGTCCGCGAACATGTTTTCGATAGTGGGCCAGGACAGGCCATGCCTCTGAACCGTGCCTCGCACCGCGTCCTGACGCAACATGGTGCGGCGGGTCAGGGAGTTCTCCACAGGGAGTTCCAGGTGGTCGCCCTCGAACCTCCACAGCTCAAGCTGTACGCCCAGGGCGGGGCCGTACCAGAGACCGCCGCCGATCTCGACGCGCGGCCGGTACAGGCGGAAGATCCGGGCTTTCCGGTTTGCGGACAGCTCGCCATCTGCAACCAGCACCGAGGTCTTCTTTTTGGCATCCACGGTCATGGAGTAGAACGGCTCATTGCGGAAAGCCGAGACCAGCGCCTCCCGGACGTCCTTGCGGGACTCCCAGTCCACGGCAATGACGGGCCGCTCATCATTTCCGCGCACCAGGATGAAGTCGATACCGGCAGCGTCCAAAGCGGCCCGGACAGCCAGGAGATCGGACACCATGGCCTGTTGCGGGGTCAGGTCGTCGTTGACCAGGGCGTACCGCCCGCGGTGACGAACGACGTCGGACCTGTGCTTAAGATGCGCGACGACGGCAGGCGAGATTGCCTCAGCAATCGTGTCCTCTTCGATGGACGGGCTGCCGTGGTAAATCGGATCGACCTGTGCTTGTGTGATGGCTGTATCTCCGGGATCTTTGCGGTGCGGGTTGCTCTGAAACTCTAAAACTCTAAACTCTGTTGCGCTGGAACTTAGATCGAAAGGGCCTCGCGCCAGCTGCGGAGGAATGCGCCGCCGGCGTCGTCGTGGATGACGTCGTCGGCCAGATCAAGGTCGGCCGCCGTCAGGATGGTGTAGGGCTTGACGGGTATGCCATCTGCCGGCCGGACGTCCACGTGCTTCACATCGTGATCGTTGTGGTGAAGCCAGTCTGCCATGGCGTAGTCCGTACGGGAATCACCCACAGTCCTCCAGGAGAGCGGGGTGATGCCCTGGGCCGCCAGGAGTTCAACGGCCCGGCTGGCCCCGAGGTCCTTGCCCAGGCGGACGGATTCGATGTCCGTGGAGATGATGGTGGGGTCCAGGCGGTAGTCCGCAGTGTCATCGGACTCCGGTGCGTGGTGGTCCAGGATGGCGGCGTTGAGGCCGTGGCGTCCCATGATCTCCAGTGCATCGGCGTCGAAAAGCTTCTGCTCGGCCAGGTAGTCCTTGCTGGCCACGTCCACGTGCTGCTCCACCGAAACCATGGCGCGCTTGGTCTCATCGAAGAACATGTGCGCCGAGTAGTCCTCGGCAACAAGCCTGCGGATATCGTCCCCGTACGCTGCGGGCACGGCGAGCTGGTGGTCCACATGGATGGGACCGGGCCCTTCTGCGGTGTAGCTGAACCAGACGGCGCCCTTCTCGCAGATTGCGTGAATGACAGTGTCAGCCGGCATGCCCGCCGCAATCATGGGCTCCATGACCTGCTCGCTGATAAACGCATCCGAGCGCCCCGTGTTGAAGATGACCGGTATGCCCGCGGCAGCCAGGGCCACCATGTCCGCAATGATGTCCGGCTTGACGTCGCGCGTCACAGGGCTGGCGATGGGACCATCGACGTCCAGCAGCAGCGCCAGCGCGGGCGTCGCACGGGCAGCGGTCCGGTGAGTACCTTGGAGCGGTTGAGTCATGCCCCCATTCTGTCAGTCCCGGAGGTTCCCATCACAGCTATGACTTCTGTGACGCCATGCGAAGGTTAGTCACCTTTTGGCCACAACCTGCCTGTGCTGCGGGTCACAAGTTCCGTTAGCGCGGCATCTTCCATAGGCTTGCAGGGTGATCTTCAAAGCTGTGGGCGAGGGACGCCCGTACCCTGACCATGGATTCTCTGCGCCGCGGGACTGGGCTGCCCTGCCCCCGCGGCCCATCCGCCTCGATGAATTGGTGACCACCAAACGGACCTTGGACCTGGAGGCGCTGTTGGCTGAGGACTCAACGTTCTTCGGTGATTTGTTCCCGCACGTGGTCCAGTATCAAGGGGTCATGTACCTCGAAGACGGACTTCACAGGGCGGTCCGAACCGCGCTCCACCAAAGGACAGCCATTCACGCACGTGTATTGGTAATCGATGGCTAGCAAGGGCAGGCGTCCCAAAGATGTGACGCAACTCCATGGACACCGGGTAGTCACAGGGCCCGAACTTCGGGCGACCTTTGCCGAGGACGAGCTGGCGCACAAAGGCCGCTTCCGGCGGAGGCTGTTCCATGGAATTGTCCTTGTCCTGTTGGTGGGTGTCATAGCTGCCGGCGCGGTGGGTGCGTGGGCGATCATGAACGGTGTGGTCAAGGTTCCCAGCGCCATCGCCAGCAAAGCTCCCATTAGCCTGTGTCCCACCACCACGTTCGACTACGTCCCGAACGAGACCGTGACGCTCAACGTCTTCAATGCCACCTCACGCGGAGGGCTGGCCGGCACAGTGGCAGAACAGTTCACGGCCCGGGGCTACAAGGTGGCCTCGGTGGACAACAGCGATACCGCCTATTCGGGCATTGGCGTGGTGGTCTCGGGCGTCAAAGGCCAGGCCGCGGCGTTCAATATCCAGCGGAACCTTGCAGGAACGGATTACTTCGAGGACAACCGTGAGGACGAGTCCGTGGACGTGATCCTCACGCCAGGCTTCGAAGGTTTGGTGGAGCCACAGTTGGTGGACCAGACACCGGGCACGCTGGAGTGCCCGCGGGAGGACCTGCGGATCGCTGACAACTCCAAATGGCCCATTATTCCGACGCTTCCTGCAGGGCAGTAGTTAGCCAGCCAGGGCGTCGTGGGCTGGCGCTTCGAGCCTGACGGGCCTGCCGGCGTCGTCGAACCGGGCACCAGCGCCCAACTGAATGAAACGCACCGTCTGTGCCGTATGAAGTTCAACAGCTGAGTGAGGCTCGACGTCGGAGGCCGGCGACGGCGCGGGAGTCTCGCCGTCGGGCGTTCGGTTGCGGCGTGCGGCGCTGGCTGAGAGCGTTCCGAGAATGAGCCGCGCCAACTGCTCGACGTCGACGTCCGGCAGATAGCCCTGCCGTACTCCGTCCTGGAGGATGTCCTGCAACAGTACGTTGAGATCTCCCACGTGGTCGGCCAGCTTGGCGAAGGACCCGGGGGAGAGGACTGCAGCCATGGCCGGGCCAGGGGGCAGATGGCGTCGGCTGAGATCCTCCACCTGGGCGCGGACGTAAAGGGCAAGGCGGTCAACCGGGTTTTCCAGCGCGGCCAGTGAATCGCGGAGGTCCACAATGAAGCGCTCGGTCTCGTCCAAGGCATACGCGATGAGCAGTTGCTCCATGTCCGCGTAGTAGTTGTAGACAGCCGTGCGTCCCACGCCGGCGTGGCGCGCAACGTCGGTCATGGTGAGGCCGGGGAGTCCATGGGTGAAGAGGAGCTCTCCAAAGGCGGTGAGAATCCGACGTTGGGTCGCGGCGCGTTGGGCAGCATTCGTGGCGGCCGTGATCCTTGGCATACAGACACTTTACCGCGATCTGTCACTAAGAGCGGTGAAGCGTTGACATCAACTGTGTGCAGAAGCCTGTGCCGTGGTGCGGCGGAGGACCAGATGCGGTGTCCGGACCACGCTGCCCGGTGACTGTGTCCCCTCGATTCGGTCTACCGCCCGGCCAACGGCGGCGGCAGCAAGGAGCGGAGCGTCCTGGCTGACAGAGGACAATTGCACGTAACTTAGCCTGGCGAAGTGACTGTCGTCGTAACCGAGTATGGAGACATCCGCGGGAATGCTGATCCCCGCGGCCTTGAAGCATTCCATTACTCCCAGCGCCTGCCTGTCATTGAAGGCGATGACAGCCGTGGGCAGATCCGTCTGAAGGATCTGCCCCGCACCCATGCCGTCCTCCTCGCCGGGGCCGCCTGGAATAATCACAGGTTGCAGGCCGTGCCGGATCATTTCGGTACAGTACGTCTCCCGACGTTTGTCCGACGAGACGGCAGAGCCACCGTCCACATGAACGATCCGTCGATGGCCAAGGCTCACCAGGTGGTCCACGGCTATCGAGATGCCGGCGTAATCATCACTGCTGACCGAGTCCACAGAATCGCCTACGTCGTCGCGTAGCAAGCTCACAACCGGCACTTGGCGGGCGTGCAGTGCCAGGTCTTCCGCGCTGAGGGTGGGAGCGATGATGATCAGCGCCTCCGCACCTACATCCAGCAAAGTCTCGATGGCGCGGGCCTCAGGCCTGCCGTTGGCCACTGCGCTCAGTGCTATTTCATAGCCTCTGGCCGAGGCCTCGGCATAGGCGGCATCCACGATTTCGGCATGAAAAGGCTGTGAACTGGAAAAGATGAGGCCCAGGAGTTTGGTTCGGCTGCTTCGCAGCAGCCTGGCCCGGGAGTCCGCGCGATATCCGAGTTGGCGGGCCGCCTCCAAGACTTTTTGCCGCGTTGATTCCGCCGCGCCGGGTGCACCCCGCATCACGATGGAAACAAGTGCGCGTGAGACACCGGCGGCCTCGGCTACGTCCATCAGGGTGGGGCGGCGCTGCAGTTCGGACATATTTTCCTCCAAGTGCGTTCAGTGTATAGAACGATCTAGACGCAGTGCGAATCGCATGCCACTATGGATCGACTAGAACGATCTAGAAGAATTTTTTAGGAGCAAGCATGGGTTACCTTCAGCATCCGGCCAGAGAAGACCGGCCGGTTCGTATTGGTCTGATTGGAGCGGGGTGGATTGGGACTTTCCACGCTGAATCCGTGGCGCAACGCATCCCCTCTGCCCGGCTTGAAGCAATCGCCGACCCCGCTCTTCCCGCCGTCGAGGCATTGGCGGGCCGCCTGGGTGTGGGCAAGATCAGCACCGACGCCGAGGATGTACTGAACGATCCGGACGTGGATGCTGTCCTCATCTCCGCTCCGGCGCGGTTTCATTCCGGGCTGATCGCGGCAGCAGCGCGGGCAGGTAAGCATGCCTTCTGTGAAAAGCCGGGAGGCCGAACGGTGGAAGAGCTTGATGCGGCCCTGGAAGCAGCACACGCCGCAGGCGTGGTTGTCCAGTTCGGTTTCAACCGCCGCTACGCGAATGACTTCGCTGCCGCCCGGCGACTCATCGATGCCGGCGCCGTAGGGACCCCGCAACTGCTTCGGTCCTTGACCCGCGATCCAGGCAGCCCGGACGGGATCGCCAACCCGGAGCGGATTCCGCCGGGCACCATCTTCCTTGAAACACTCATCCACGACTTCGACACCCTGAACTGGCTGAACCCGGGCGCTGTCCCTGTTCGCGTTCATGCTGTGGCTGACGCGCTGGTGGCTCCTGAAGCAAAGGAGGGTGGCCTGTTGGATACTGCCGTGGTCACTGTGACCTACAGCAACGGGGCCATTGCCGTGGCCGAGGCCAACTTCAACGCGCTTTACGGCTATGACGTGCGGGGAGAAGTTTTTGGCTCTGCCGGAATGGTGACGGCGGGAGGCCCCCAGGCCACCACGGCCACAAGCTACACCGCCGCCGGTATCAATGCGGACACCGTCCGCCTGAATGTTGACCTCTTCCATGATGCGTACACAGTCGAACTCGCCCACTTTGTGGAGTCGGTGAAGGCTGACCGCGACGGCATTCAGGCCTCCGCTGCTCCCAAAGCTCCCGGTGGAATCGATGCGCGGAACGCCCTTGCCGTGGCCCTTGCCGCCACCCGTTCAGCCCAAACCGGGTTGCCGGTTGATGTGGCAGATATTGCCGTCCTTAGCCCAGCGGAACCCGCGCTGCAAAGGGTGGGGGATAAAGCATGAGCTTCCGCCTGGCTGCCTGCGCTGAGATGCTCTACGGCGAACTGCCGTTGATAGAGCGTGTGAAGAGAATTCATGAGCAAGGCTTCGAGGTGGAGTTGTGGGACACCCGGGGAGGGGACATCCCGGCCCTGGCAGCAACGGGCGCCCGGTTCTCTTCGATGAGCGGTTACTTTGGCGGTAGCCTCACTGACCCCGGTAGCGCAGATGAAGTGCTGGCATCGGCGGAGAAGCTGATTCCTGTCGCGCTTGAACTTGGTATCGAGCGCATGGTGGTCCACCCTGCAGAACTCGGAGAAGGCGGCAGGGCTGTCCGCCCCGTTCACCGGTCTACCGGCGAGATGTGGCTGACGGGCCGGAGCACGCTCGAACGTCTGGCGGCCTTGGGCGAGAAGCACGGTGTGGTCTTCGCCTTGGAAAACCTGAACACCGTCCTGGACCACCCCGGAATCCCTTTGGCACGCGCCAAAGACACCTTGGCGCTGGTGGCGGCGGTGAACCACCCCAACGTCAGGATGATGCTGGATCTCTATCACGCCCAAATTGGTGAGGGGAACCTCATTGAACTCGTCCGGGCCGCATTGCCTTGGGTAGGAGAAATACAGGTAGCCGACGTCCCCGGCCGCTGTGAACCCGGCACCGGGGAAATCAACTACACCGGTGTGGCATCAGCCCTGAAGAAGGCCGGATACGAGGGCGTGGTGGGTTTGGAGGCGAATGCCGCGGGAGGATCCGGCCTGGAAGCAGGGGACACCGCGCTGGCGGCCTTCCGTGCGGCCTTTGATAGCTAGCTGGGTGCGGCCGACGCATCCGTCCGAGATGACGGCGTGAGCTTTTGCGTTGACGCCCGCGGGCGCCAGTCCTCTGCGTCCGCGGGCCAAAACTCGCGTAGCATCAAGGAAAACCGGTCAACAGCAGCGCCGGCCAACAGCAGCTAGGGGGCGTCTTGCGCGCAACGGTCAAGGACGTAGCGCGCCGTGCGGGGGTCTCGCCCAAAACGGTTTCGAATGTGATGAATGGGATCGTGCCTGTCAGCGGCCCCACACGGCTCAGGGTTGAGCAGGCCATGGCTGAGCTGGATTACGTCCCCAACCTTTCGGCACGCGGACTGCGGAACGGGCGCTCAGGGGTCATTGGGCTGGCGTTGCCGGACCTGGCCACTCCGTTTTCCGCAGAGATTGCCCAAAGCATTGTGGAGATTGCCCACGAGCAAGGCTTTAGCGTGCAGATCGAGGAAACGGGCTCGGATCCACAGCGTGAGCAGGAGTTGATGACACGTGCGCGGGCCAACCTCATCGACGGCCTGATCCTCAATCCCGTGGTCCTGGATGAGAGTGCCGTGAAAGTTGGCATTGCACTGCCTCCTGTAGTCCTGCTCGGTGAGGTGTCCCAGCAGTTGGCTGACCGGGTGTTTGTGGACAGCTTCGCAGCCGCGCGGGACATGACCCTGGCGCTCGCCAGCTCCGGACGGCGGCGTATCGCCGTGCTGGGCACCACCCAGGGGCGCGGATCCGCGGCGGCCCTTCAGCGTACCCAGGGGTATGAAGCGGCTCTGGACAGCCTCGGGATTCCGCGCGATGAATCGCTGATGATCCCGTGCGAAAAGTGGACGCCGGAAACCGCCGCGAAAGCCCTGGGTGCTTATCTGGAAGCGAATCCCGTTCCCGAAGCATTGTTCTGCTTCACGGATTCCATGGCAATTGGTGCGCTGAACGTGCTCTGGAAGCGGGGCTTGCGGGTTCCGGAGGACATTGCGGTAGCGGGCTTTGATGACATAGCCGATGGCCGCTACGCCGTTCCTTCGCTGACCACGGTCTCTTTCGACAAGCGCACCATCGCCAGCGAGGCACTACGTCTGCTGACAGAGCGCATGGCGGACAGGGGCTCCGCGCAGCGCGTGGTCAGCGTTGAATACACCATCGTCGAACGGGACAGCACCCGCTCCTAGGGGGACGCTCCGCAAGGATGAGTCGAGAGTCATCCATCAAATTGTGCGCGCTAACAATTTTCTCTTGCCCTGCCTATTACATCGATGTAATGTGAGACCTGCGTCACCCTGGGGCCAACCTTAACTCCAGGGCGGGGACGCGCCGGAGCCGGAATTCCATGCAGTAGCAGTGCAGCAACGCACTCCAGTAAACGCACCACAGCAGTGACCTTTCAGCGGACCCATCCAAAGGAGTGACGGGTGAAGCAGTTTGAATCTTTGACCGGGAAACAGTTGTCCCGGAGACAATTAATGACAGGGTCAGCCCTCCTTGGCGGCGGCCTCCTGGCGGCAGGCCTCACGGGCTGCGGAGGTGCAGCACAGGCCGCGGCGGTTCAGGACATCGGGTTTTGGCACCTCCTTTCCGGCGGTGACGGCATCAAGATGCAGGCCATGATCAACGCCGCCAACCAGGCCAATCCAGGATTCAAGGTGCACCCCACCGTGCTTGCCTGGGGTCCGCCGTACTACACCAAACTGGCCATGGCATCGGCGGGAGGTCGCCCACCGGAGGTGGCCATCATGCACGCCAGCCGGGTTCCCGGGTATGCGCCAGGTGGACTCATTGAGCCGTGGGACCTTGACTTGCTGGCGGAAAACGGAGTCACCGCTGCGGACTTTGCCCCCAGGATCTGGGAAAAGAGCCAGCACAACGGCAAGGTCTTCTCCATCGCACTGGACTCCCACCCGTTCGTGATGTTCTACAACACGGATATAGCAGGAAAAGCGGGCGTACTGGCTGCCAACGGTCAGCTTCAGGAGGTCAGCTCGCCGGACGAGTTCAAAGCCATGGCCTTGGAAATGCAGAAGGTTACCAAGGCCCACGGCCTGTCCTTCGGCTACCTTGGCAGTGGTTCGCAGATGTGGCGACTGTTCTACACCCTCTACAAGCAGCACGGCGTTGACATGGAACTGACACCGGGTCAGCCCATGAAGGTGGACCGGGAAGCGGCTATTGAGTCGCTGGAATTCATGGCGTCCCTCTTTGACGACACCATCGCAGCCCAAGCCGGGGATA
Organism: Arthrobacter sp. DualSoilB13; assembly: GCF_055389195.1. Taxonomy (NCBI): domain Bacteria; kingdom Bacillati; phylum Actinomycetota; class Actinomycetes; order Micrococcales; family Micrococcaceae; genus Arthrobacter; species Arthrobacter sp. DualSoilB13. The sequence continues at coordinate 668,917 of NZ_AP035865.1, forward strand.
TCAGCACGGGCATCGCGGAGTTTGCCCGCGGAGGATCGGGCATGCTGTTCAGCGGTGTGTGGGAGCTGCCCACCATGAAAAAAGCCGGCATCCCCGTCGATGCGGCCACCATACCCACCCTCTACGGAACACCCGCGTCCTACGCGGACTCACACTCCTTTGTCCTCCCGCGCCAACTGAAGCTCAACGAGGACAAGCGCAGGGACGTCTACAAATTCGTCACCGATGTCCTCAAAGGATCGCTGTCCTGGGCTGAAGCCGGACACATCCCCGGCTATCAGCCCGTGGTCCAGTCACAGGCCTACCGCGAGCTCACGCCCCAGATTCACTACGCCAACGCGGCGGAGATCATCGCCTACGATCCCGAATCCTGGTTCAGCGGTTCGGGCTCGGACTGGCAAACCTACTTCGCGGAGAACGTCCAGAACGTCCTTCTGGGAAGGGACAAGGCAGCTGCAGGATGGGATGCCTTCGAACAACGCACCAACACCCTCCTCTCCCGCCCCAACCCGGTTTAACCGGCCCCGTACCGAGCGACCAAAGGAGTTCTTGAATGAGTACCTCTACGCTGTCCCGGCCCAGGCCGCAGAATCTACGCAAACCCGGCAGCCGCACCCGAAGCAACCTGAGCGGCTGGGGATTCGCCGCGCCGTTCCTTGTTTTCTTCCTTGCTTTCCTGGTCTGGCCCATTCTCTACGGCTTCTACATGAGCCTCACGGGCAAGTCCCTCACTGGAGCGAACGACAGCCTCATCGGCTTCGCGAACTACGCCGAAGCCCTGGCCGACGCCGATATGTGGCGTTCCTTGGGCAACACCCTCTACTTCACGGTGATCAGCACCGTCCCATTGGTCCTCGTCGCGCTGGTCATGGCCGCGTTGCTCAATATCGGGCTACCCGCGCAGTGGCTGTGGCGCCTGTCCTACTTTGCGCCCTATCTTTTGGCATCAACCGTGGTGAGCCTGTTCTTCACCTGGATGTACAACCCTCAACTAGGCCTGATCAACGAGTTCCTCACGGGCATCGGCCTCCCCAGGGTTGCTTGGCTCAATGATCCCAACGTAGCTATGTGGGCGATCGTCATCGCCACTCTCTGGTGGACCGTGGGCTTCAACTTCCTGCTGTACCTGGCCGCGATGCAGAATATTCCGGCCCAACACTATGAGGCAGCATCGCTGGACGGTGCGGGCGCGTGGCGTCAATTCTTCTCCATCACCCTGCCGCAGCTCACTCCCACCACGGTGATGATTGTGCTGTTGCAGATCCTGGCGTCACTGAAGATTTTCGATCAGGTGTACCAGATGACCGCGGGTGGCCCCGGTGGATCCACCCGGCCAGTGGTCCAGTACATCTTTGAAACCGGGTTCACCGGTTACCGGCTGGGTTACTCGGCAGCCATCTCCTACATCTTCTTCGGACTGATCGTGGTCATCTCGGTCATGCAGTTCGTCATCACCCGCCGCAGGAGTGCATAACCATGGCAATCCCTACCCTGACCCGTCCCGCGCCACATGCCACAACCGCAGATAGCCTCACAATCCGCCAACCGCGCAAGAAGCTGACGGTGGGTAGGATCGCGGCCATCGTCGTTGCTGCCTTCATCGCAGTGCTGTGGCTGATTCCCTTCGCATGGGCCACGGCCACCGCTTTCAAAACCGAAACGGACGCCGCAGCTCCGGACGTGACCTGGCTGCCGCCGTCGGGATTTACACCCGAAGCGTTCGTGAAGGTGTTCCAGGACGGCAACATCCCGCTGTGGACCTGGAACTCGCTCTACACGTCCGCGGCCATTACGGCCATCACACTGGTGATCTCGGCACTGGTGGCCTACGCGCTTTCCAGGATCGACTTCAGGGGCAAGAAGGTGCTGATGACCGTGATCATCGCGTCCATCATCATCCCGCCGCCCGTGTTGATCATTCCGCTGTTCTACCAAATGCTGGCGCTGAACCTGATCGATACCTCGTGGGCCATTATCCTGCCGCAGGTCATCCACCCCGCCATGGTGTTCGTGCTCAAGAAATTCTTCGACCAGATCCCGCGCGAACTCGAAGAAGCGGCCGTCATGGACGGTGCCAGCCGCTTGCGGATCTTCACCCAGATCATCCTGCCGTTGTCCCGGCCCATCCTGGCCGCCGTCGCGATCTTCGTGTTCATCGGCGCGTGGAACAACTTCCTGTGGCCGTTCATCGCCACCAACGACGGCAACCTCCTGACACTCCCGGTCGGATTGCAGACCATCAAGAGCGCCTACGGCATCCAATACGCGCAGAATATGGCGTCCGCCCTGCTCGCGGCACTGCCGCTGATTGTCGTCTTCCTGTTCTTTCAGCGCCAAATCATCAAAGGCGTCGCGACGACGGGACTCGCCGGAACCTGACCGTTACCAATTTTCAACAACAGTTTCGATACACAACCAAGGAGATCCATGTCCCGCGCACGCATCACCCTCGACCGCGACTTCACCATTGGCGAGGTACCCCGCCGGCTTTTCGGCTCCTTCGTGGAGCACATGGGCCGCTGTGTTTACACCGGAATCTACGAGCCCGGCCACCCGGAGGCCGACGAGAACGGTTTCCGCCAGGACGTCATGAAGCTCGTGAAGGAACTTGGGGCCACCGTCATCCGGTACCCCGGCGGCAACTTCGTCTCGGGCTACAACTGGGAAGACGGGGTGGGCCCGCGTGAAAACCGGCCCCGCAGGCTGGACGGAGCCTGGCACACCGTGGAGACCAACGCCTTTGGCCTGCACGAGTTTGTGGACTGGTCCAAGCAGGCCGGCACGGAAATCATGGAAGCCATCAACCTGGGCACCAGGGGAGTGGACGCTGCCCGCGAGATCGTGGAGTACGCCAACCACCCCGGCGGAACCTACCTTTCAGACCTCCGTGCCAAGAACGGCCACAAGGACCCGTTCAACATCAAGCTTTGGTGCCTGGGCAACGAGTTGGACGGGCCATGGCAGATCGGCCACAAAACCGCCGACGAGTACGGACGCCTGGCACAGGAAGCCGCCAAGGCCATGAGGTTTGTGGATCCTTCCCTTGAACTGGTGGCCTGCGGAAGCTCCAGCTCTTCGATGCCGACGTTCGGTGCCTGGGAACAGACCGTCCTCACGCACACCTACGACGAAGTGGACTACGTGTCCCTCCACGCCTACTACCAGGAGCACGACGGTGACGTGGGCAGCTTCCTGGCCTCCGCCGTCGACACCGATTACTTCATCGAGTCAGTGATCGCCACCGCGGATGCCGTGCGCGCGAAGGGCAAGCACAAGAAGCACATCAACCTGTCCTTCGACGAGTGGAATGTTTGGTACCAGCGAGGCCTGGACACGGAAGACCAGCCGCACAACGTGATCAAGGCCGGCTGGCGTGAGCACCCCCGCGTGATCGAGGACAAATACAACGTCACCGATGCCGTGGTGGTGGGGACGCTGCTCAATTCGCTGCTCCGCCACGGTGACCGCGTGAAGATCGCCAACCAGGCGCAGCTGGTCAACGTCATTGCGCCCATCTTGTCCGAGGAGAACGGCCCGGCGTGGAAGCAGACCATTTTCCACCCGTTCGCGCGCATGGCCGAACTCGCCAAGGGCCAGATCCTGCGGCTCTCAGTGGACTCGGACAAGTACTCGAATGCGCGCTTTGGCGATACCGACCTGGTGGACGTCAGCGCCACGTGGAATGAGGAAACGGGCCGGGTGGCACTGTTCTTCGCCAACCGCGGGCTGGAAGAAGCTGCGGACGTGGAGGTTGCCTTGCGCGGTTTCGACGCCCGGCAGGTGCTCCGCGCAGAGGTCTTGGAGATCCCGGAGGGTGGGGACCGGTTGACCATCAACACCCAGGATCAGCCGGGCCGCGTTGGCCTGACTGCTCTGGAAGGTGTGAAGGCGACCGGTTCGGAGCTGCGCCTGACGCTGCCCGCATTGTCCTGGGCCGTCGTCGAGCTTGATGTGGTGAAAGGCTAGCCGGGTTAACGCACGACGGCGGGTGGCTGGCTAGATTGCGCAGCCGTCAGGGCCGCAGGCCTCGGCGTCGGAAGCGCCTACCGGGATGAGCGGATTGGCTTCCTGCCACGCCTGGTTCAGGGCCTGGCTGAAAAGATCGGCAGGCTGGGCGCCGGAGATGCCGTACTTGCGATCGATCACGAAGAACGGGACGCCGGTGACGCCAATAGCGCGGGCCTCGTTGATGTTCTGATTGACCTCATCCGCGTACTTGTCCGAGGTGAAGAGCTCAGCCACTTCATCTTCCGGGAGGTCCAGCGCGGCACCGAGTTCCGTGAGGTACTCCTTGCTGCCGATGTCCTTGCCGTGCTCAAAGTGATCGCTGAGGAGCTGTTCCTTGGCGGCATCCTGGCGTCCGTGGGCAGCGGCAAGGTGGATGAGGCGGTGGGCGGTGAAGCTGTTGGCCACCACCACCTGATCAAAGCGGTAGTCCAGGCCCTCGCCCTTGGCGGTCTCCGTGACGTGGGCGAACATTTGCTTGACCTGCTCGGGAGCCATGCCTTTGCGCTTGCTCAGGTAATCAAGCTCCGTGCCGTCGTAATGCTCCGGGATTGAGGGGTCCAGCTGGTAGCTCTTCCACTCAATGTCCACGGAATCGCGGTGCGGGAACTGTGCCAAGGCGGTCTCGAAACGGCGTTTGCCGATGTAGCACCACGGGCAAGCGACGTCTGACCAGATCTCAATCTTCATGCTCTCTGCAACCCTGAGCGCCGCCCGCGCATTCCATACCCGGCTGTTATTTTCCTCACCCGTTGTTGTTGCAGGCCGAGGCAAATAGTCTGTGTAAAGGGTTATGTAGCCAGCCCTTGGAATGGGGGTTTTGCGCGGAGGCACCAGCATGCGCATCGGACTCATTGTTGGCCCTTGGTTTACCGTGCCGCCCGAAAAGTACGGCGGAACTGAGCGTGTAGTGGATGCCTTGGCACGGGCGTTGGTGGATGCGGGACACGAGGTCCTGCTTGCGACGGCAGCGGACAGCACGTGCCCGGTGCCCCAGCTTCCGGGCTTTGGGCCCAGCGAGCCGGAAGAAGTCGGCCTCACACTGAGCGAGCTGGGCCATGTGATCAGGGCCTACCGGGACATGGGCGATGTGGACATCATCCACGATCACACCCTGGCCGGCCCCCTCTACTCCCACCGGCCGCAGGATGTGCCCGTTGTGACCACCATCCACGGGCAGCTCTCACCACGGGCGGCAACCCTGTACCGGGACATGGCACAAGACACCGGCATCATCGCCATCTCCCACGATCAGTGCAGCCGGGTCCAGGATCTGGAAATCTCGGCGGTCATCCATCACGGGATCGACCTTTCCGCGGTGAGCCCCGGCCGCGGCGCCGGGGGATACCTGTGTTTCGTGGGACGGATGTGCCCGGATAAAGGACTCATGGAGGCGGTGCGTATTGCCCGGGCAGCGGATGTCCCCCTGCGGATCGCAGCCAAGATGCACGCACCGGATGAACTTGCCTACTTCCATGACGTGGTGCAGCCTTCCTTGGCTTACAACGAGGAGTTCTTGGGCGAGCTCCCGGATCCGGAGAAATACGAGTTGATGGGCGACGCGATGGCCCTGCTCAACCCCATCCAGTGGCACGAACCCTTTGGGCTGGTCATGATCGAAGCCCTGGCCACGGGAACCCCCGTCCTGGCCACACCCATCGGGGCAGCTCCGGAAATCGTCAGGAATGGTGTCACCGGTTTTGTGGCGTCCACGGGAAAATTGGTGGAGTGTGTTGGCCGCATCCCGGACCTGGACCGTGAGGCTTGCAGACGCTCCGTGGAAGAATCCTTCAGCGCGCAACGCATGGCAGCGGACCACGTTGACTTTTACGCGAAGGTCATTGAGCAATTCCGCGCCGGACCTCTTCCCGGCGGGGACGTATTGCAAGAGAATCGGAGGCAAGCCCTCCAAGGCTACCCACCCTCAAGGAAAACTCCGGAGGAGGCCCGCCGGCCATGACTGCCTGGAACGAAGAGACTGAAGCCGGGGCGTCCGAGCTGGGCGCCGTTACGGTCGTCGAAGGTTCATCGTTCTGTATTTCCTCGCATTCCGGTGACATTCACGGAGGCGGTTCCCAAGGTGCCTACTATCAGGACACGAGGATCGTGTCGCGTTGGATCCTCCGGGTCAACGGGGCGCTCCGGGAGCCGCTGGTGGCCCGGAACCCCACCGCCTTCCAAGCTGAGTACCTTGGCAGGGCCTGCTCGGCAGACGGCAGGTTCGACAGCCCGCTGGTGGTCCAGCACCAAAGGCACGTGGGGGCCGGCCTGCGGGACGACATCACCATCAGGAACTATTCGAGCCAGGACGCGCCGTGCGAGATTGAACTGCTGATCGACGCCGACCTCGCTGATCTCTTCGACGTCAAGGGCGGCCGTACCAACAAAGCCGGCAACCCTGTGAAGAAGGCCCACAGGAAAGAACTGCACATCGATTCCCTCCACTCCAGCGGCCAACGCAGGGGTGTGTCGTTCCGGGCCTCAGGCGCCAAGGTTTCCGATGATGGGCTACGGTTCCACGTCACCATTCCTGCCCGCAGCCAGTGGTCCACCAGCATCATCGCCCTTCCCCTGGTCAACGGAAAAGGACCTAGCGACCCCTTTACCGAAACCACGCCGCTGCACCACACGCCGGGCGTTCGCCGCCACGTCGCATGGGAAGAGCATGTTCCCCGGATTGCCGTGACGGACGCCAACGTAGAGGAAGTCCTGGAAAGGAGCCAGCGTGATTTGGGCTCGTTGCGGATCTTCGACCCCGCACACCCAGGCCGCGCCGCCGTAGCCGCGGGTGCGCCGTGGTTCATGGCGCTGTTTGGGCGTGACTCGCTCCTTGCCTCCTATATGTCGCTCATGGTGGATCCCAACCTGGCGGCCGGAACCCTGCAGACCCTGGCCACGCTCCAAGGGACCAAGGTTGATATCGACTCCGAGGAAGAGCCGGGACGCATGCCCCACGAGGTGCGACTCGGGGTCACAGCAGGGCTCGCCCTGGGAGGGACCGCCTACTACGGAACCGCGGACGCGACGCCCCTGTTCGTCTCAACGCTCGGTGAGCTCAGCCGGTGGGGCCTCGGCACGGACATCATCGAATCCCTCCTCCCGCACGCTGACCGCGCCATCGAATGGATGGAGCAGTACGGGGACCGCGACGGCGACGGCTTCATCGAGTACCAACGGCCCAACCAGCACGGCTTGGTGAACCAGGGCTGGAAGGACTCCTGGGACGGCATCAACTTCGCAGACGGCCGCATGGCAGAGACGCCCATAGCCCTCTGCGAAGTTCAGGCCTACGCCTACGCGGCCTACGTGGGACGGTCGCTGCTGGCGCGGGCAGCGGGGGACACCGCCGTCGAACGCCGATGCGCGGACCGCGCCGAAGCGCTGAAAGCCGCCTTCAACGAAGCCTTCTGGCTCCCGGAGCGGGGCTATTTTGCCTTGGCGCTGGACAAGGACAAGAAGCCCGTGGATTCCTGCACCTCCAACATGGGGCACTGCCTCTGGGTGGGCATCGTGGATGAGGACAAGGCCCCGTTGGTGGCGGAGCGGCTGATGTCCCCTGAGATGTTCACGGGCTGGGGCATCCGGACTCTGGGCTCCGACATGGGCGCGTACAACCCAGTCAGCTACCACAACGGCTCCGTGTGGCCCCACGACACCGCGCTCGTCGCCACAGGACTGATGCGGTACGGCTTCGTGAAGGAAGCCAGCCGGGTTGCGAGCGGACTGTTCGACGCCGCCGAGTACTTTGGCGGGCAACTTCCGGAGCTTTTCTGCGGCTTTGACCGTGGCGACTTTTCGGAGCCGGTTCCGTATCCGACGGCGTGTTCCCCGCAAGCGTGGGCGGCTGCGGCGCCGGTCCAACTCGCCCGGATCCTGCTGCGGTTCGACCCCGACTTCACCCGGAACGTGCTGCACCTGGCGCCGATCCTGCCGGACGCTTATGGGTCGTTCCGCGCGGACAACGTGCTGCTGGGGCGCTCGCGGATCACCGTGCAAGCCTCCGGTTCGTCCGGTACCGTAAGCGGGCTTCCGGCAGGGCTCGAACTGCGCTCAGACCCTCGGCCGCCGCTGACGGGGGACTTGTTCGGCTAGAGCTCGTTTTCCATGACGAAGTCATGCTCCACGGTGTTGCCGAGCTTGAAAGATTTTGTGCCTACCCGCTGGAAACCGCTCTTCTCGTAGAAGCGGATGGCTTTCGCGTTCTCGCTGTTCACGCCCAGCCACACCCCGGCTGCGCCCTTGTCAGCAGCATTCGCCAACGAGGCCCTGATGAGTTCTGATGCTGCGCCCTTGCCGTGGTGGTCCGGGTGGACGTAGCACTTGCTCAGCTCGGTGGAGGGGAGCGCGGACAAGACGGATGCGACGTCGGGGTCGCTGGTCGGCTTGGCAATCAGCATGGTGTACCCGTTGAGCTGCCCGTCGTCGTCGATCACCAGGATGGTGATTTTCGCGTCGGCGAGGTAGTCCTCAAAGTTGTCTTCGCTCAGGGTCTTTTCAATGTGGGCCTGGATGTCCGCCGGTGAGGCGCCAGGCGGGCAGGCCAGCGGGAAGGTGATGGCGGCAAGCTCAGCCAGCTTCCCGGCGTCGTGCGTTGTTGCGGTGCGGATGGTTTCAGTCACGTGAGTCCCCCTTGCGAGTTTTTGGACAGCTAATGCCCCCAAGAACGAATCTTAGGGGCATTAGCTGTACGAAAAAGTCCTGTTACTCCGCCTTGACCGCCAGCACCGGGCAGTCCGCCTCCAGCAGGATCCGTTGGGACACGCTGCCCATGATGAGCTTGCCCACCGGGCTGCGGCGGCGAAGGCCGATCACAATCAGGCTGGCGTCATTTTCGTCGGCGGCGTCCAGGACCTCGGCCGCTGCGTCATGGCCGCGGACCGGCTGCTTGATGATGTGCTGGATTCCATGGTCCGCCAGCCGCTCCTCGATGCTTTGGATATCCGGTTCCTGGGCGTACCGGTTATCCACCAGGGCGTCGCCCTTGGAGGAGTTGATGACCAGCAGTGTGTCGTTGCTCTTCTTGGCCTCGGCAATGGCTTGCGTCAGTGCCGCTTCGCCTTCCGGTGTGGGGACGTATCCCACCACGATGGTCATGGTTTCTCCTTGGTGTATTTGTAGTTGAAAGGGCGGCTGGCCTTGACAGGCGCCAGGCTAGCCGTCGCCATCACCGTCCGCCGTTCCGTCCGCGCGGTGGCTGCCGTGGCTTACGCCGCCGGCTTCCCTCGGGACAGTCGCCCCGGAATTCCCCGGGATCACGGTGGCTGGCATTGGCCGATTGCGTCGGATGAGCTTGTAGATGAACGGCCAGGCCAGGATGATCGCCACGATGATGTAGACCACAATCGCGATGGGTTCGCTGAAGAGGCCTGCGGGGTCGCCCGCGCTCAGTTGCAGCGTCTTGCGGAGCTGGCCTTCGATGCGCGGGCCAAGGATGACGCCGAGGATTAGCGGCAGGACCGGGAGCCCGAAGCGCCGCATCATGAAGCCCAGGGCGCCCAGTACCAGCAGGATCACCAGGTCGAAAGCCTGCAGATTCACTGAGTAGGCGCCCAGCGTGGCAAAGAACAGGATGCCTGCGTAGAGGTATGGGCGGGGGAGTTGCAGCAGCTTGGCCCAGACCGGTGCCAGGGGCAGGTTGATCAGCAGCAGCAGGAAGTTGCCAATGAACAGGCTCGCGATCAACGCCCACACCAGGGGGCCCTGGCTGGAGAATAGCTGCGGTCCTGGCTGGATGCCGTAGGACGTGAAAGCTGCGAGCATGACGGCGGCAGTTGCGTTGGTGGGCAGGCCCAGGGCAAGCATGGGGGTCAGTGTTCCTGCAGCGGCTGCGTTGTTGGCCGCTTCCGGCCCGGCGACGCCCTCAATAGCGCCCTTGCCGAACTCCTCGGGGTGCTTGGTGAGTCGTTTCTCCGTGACGTAGGAGAGGAAGGTGGGTATTTCGGCGCCACCGGCGGGCAAAGCACCGAACGGGAAACCAAAAGCGGTGCCGCGCAACCAGGGCTTCCAGGAACGCTGCCAGTCCTTCTTGCCCATCCATGGGCGACCAACGGGAATCACGTGCAGCGGGGTCCGGCGCAGGTGGGCGGCAACCCAGAGCGCTTCACCCACGGCGAAGATGGCAACAGCCACCACCACAATGTCCAGGCCGTCCACCAGCAGGGGCTGGCCGAAGGTCAGGCGGCGTTGGCCGGTTACCGAGTCGATGCCCACCAGCCCGATTGCGAGGCCCAGGGCCAACGAAGCGAAGCCGCGGAGTCTTGAGGAACCAAGGACTGCGGTGACGGCAAGGAGGGCCAGAATCATGATCGCGAAGTAGCTGGGAGCGCCCAGGCTGACGGCGAATTGCACCACAATAGGTGCGAAGACGGCCAGCAGGGCAGTGCCGATGGTACCGGCAATGAAGGAACCGATGGCCGCAGTGGCAAGCGCCTGCGCGGCCCTGCCCGCCTTGGCCATCTTGTTGCCTTCGATGGCCGTCACCACCGACGACGATTCTCCCGGTGTGTTGAGGAGGATGGAGGTGGTGGAACCGCCGAACATGCCGCCGTAGTAGATACCGGCGAACATGATGAAGGCACTGGTGGGCTCCAACGCAGCGGTCACCGGCAGGAGCAAAGCCACAGTCATGGCCGGGCCAAGTCCGGGAAGGACGCCGACGGCGGTGCCCAAGAGGACGCCGATTACGGCGAACAAGAGGTTCATGGGGGTCAGGGCGGTGGCGAAACCGTCCATCAAGGAGGACCAGACGTCCATTAGAGGATTCCTTCCAGGAGCCCGGCCGGCAGTGCGATGCCCAGGCCGAGGTAGAAACCGTAGAAGGTCAGCAGGGCCAGGGCGACGGAAATGAGGCCGTCACGAATGTAGCGGCGGCTGCCCAGTGCCAGCACACTGCCCCAGAAGAGCACCGTTCCGGAAATGACCCAGCCGGCCCAGTCGATGAGCAGGATATTCAGGATGAAAGCTCCTGCCAGGGGAAGGACAGTCTTCCAATCTGCAGAGTGGGCGAGGTCCACGTCTTCGCCGCCTTCGGCTTCACCCTTGCCGCCCCGGAGGACGTTGATGGCAAGGAGGATGGCGCAAATAATCAAGAGTCCGGAAACAATGAACGGAACAGTCTTCGGACCCACCGGGTCCGACTGGGAGTACGGGGTCACCAGGCCGTTCGCATCCAGGAAGACCAGGACGCCCACCGCGCCGAGCAGGAGGGCTACCCCCAGCTCGGCGCGGCCTTTAAGGCCTGTGGCTAAGGAGCTCACGCCAACCCGAGCTTGGTGAGGACGTCCGCCACCCGCTTGTCCTGGTCAGTCAGGAATGTCTTGAACTCGTCACCGGTAACGAACGCATCGGACCAGCTGTGGGTCTTGAGAGCTTCCTTCCATCCAGCGGATGCGTGCATCTTCTCAAGGGCGGCGATCAGGGACTTCTTGTCGTCCTCGCTGATGCCCGGAGGGGCCACAACGCCACGCCAGTTGGTGAAGACCAGGTCAATGTTGGATTCCTTCAGTGTGGGAGCGTCCACACCGTCCAGGCGGTTCTCGCCACTGGTGGCCAGTACGCGGATCTCACCGGACTTGATCTGCTGCAGGTACTCGCCGGCACCTGAAGCGGCGAAGCCCAGCTTGTTACCGAGGATGGCCGGCAAAAGGTCGCCTCCGCCGTCGTAGGAAACAAAGTTGACCTTTGTGGCGTCAATGCCAACAGCGCCGGCCAACTGCATCGGCAGGAGGTGGTCCGGACCGCCGGGAGAGGAGCCGCCGCCAACCGAGATGGAAGCAGGATCGGCTTTCCATGCCTTCACCAAATCATCAATGGTCTTGTACGGGGAGTCTTTGCCCACCATGATGGCGCCCGGTTCCTCGATGAGCTTGGCCAGCGGGGTGGTTTCGGTCAGCTTGGACTCGGACTTGTTGGTGTAGCTCGCCCCAACAACGCCCAGACCCATGAGCATGGTGAGATCACCGTTGCCCTTCTCGTTGACGATGCGGGCCAAGCCCACGGTGCCGCCCGCACCGGCAAGGTTGAAGACCTCGGTGTTGGTGGAGATTTTCTCGTCGTCCAGGACCTTCGCAGCTGCACGTGCAGTGGTGTCGTAGCCACCGCCGGGGGTGTTGGGAACCATGATCTGGAGGCCGGTGATGGGTCCTGCTGCGCCGGTGCTGTCAGAACTGGTGGACTTGCCTGTGGCACCGCAGCCGGTGGCCATCAGGGCGATGCCGGCGGCGACGGCGGCGACTCGCAATGCGCGGATCTGGCGCATGGTGTTCCTCTTCTCATCATCGAAAATTCAGTGCAGGGCGATCAGCGTTGTGCCCCGTTGATTTGATGCTAGGTCCGTAAGTGACAGGGATCACTCTTGTGTTCGCAGTGATCTTTAAGTTCATTGCGTTCACGGTTTTTGACGGTCTGAGCTGGCCCTCTGTACCACTGGGGTCTTCTGTGCCGCTGGGGTATAGTTCCGATACGCCAGGGGGAGCAGTTGCCCGCACCCCGCTCACAGGCGCCACCAAAGGAACCCAGCAGTGACGCGATTGACTCGACGGCCTCGAAGACGAGGGATGTCCTTGGCAGGGCAATACCTTGTGCTGCAGTTGCTGATCGTCCTGGCGGTTCTTGTTGCCGTGGTGGCTATTTCGCTGGCGCAATCCGCCGCCGCCTTCGAACGGACCGAAGGCCGCCGGGCGCTTTCTGCAGCCGAAGCCCTGGGCAACAACCCTACGGTGCGTGCACTGCTACCTGCTGCCGAACCCCGCACCGGATCAGCACTTCCCGCCGTTGCCGAATCTGTCCGCACCGTCTCCGGATCCTCCCACGTGGCGCTCGCCAGGATGGACGGCACCGTGGTGGCCTCCTCAGATCCAAGCCTGGTGGGGCAGTCGATGCCGCTCGGTGACAGCAGGGTCATGGAAGGCCGTGCCTGGACAGGCGTCTTGCCGGGCAGTAACGGTGCCGTACTTTCCGCCCACGTCCCCGTCCTGGACGACGCTGGAACAATGATCGGCATAGCCTCCATCAGCCGGAACTACCCTTCCACCATCGAGCGGCTGGGAGACGCCGTTCCCAACCTCCTCACCTATCTGGGCGTGGCCAGTGTCCTCGGAGTGGCCGGATCCCTTCTGCTGTCCCGCCGCGTCAAACGGCAAACCCTGGGCATGGAACCGCGGGAAATCACGGGGCTCGTGGAAAACCGTGAAGCGATGCTGCAGGGCCTCAAAGAAGGTGTGGTGGCGCTGGATCCCCACGAGCGCATCACAGTGGCAAACCAGAGCGCCCGGCAACTCCTTGGCCTGCCACCGGACTGCGTGGGTAAAAAGCTGCGATCCCTGCACGTGGATCCTGCACTGAAAATCGTCCTTACCCGTGAGCAGTCAGACCCCGATCAGCTGGTGCTCGTCGGGGAACGGCTGGTAGTCATGAACCGCGTGGCCCTCCACTCGCACGGCCGCGACATCGGCTCGGTGACAACACTGAGGGACCGGACCGAGCTATCCTCCCTGGAGAGCGAACTCGGCGCCACCCGCACCGTCACGGACACCCTGCGGGCCCAAGCCCACGAGTTCGCCAACCAACTCCACGTCATCTCCGGACTCATCCAAATCGGCGAATACGATTCCGTAGTCCAGTTCGTCAACGGCGCCACACTGGACCGGACCAGGCTCAACGACGACGTCACCAGCCGCATCCAGGACCCCGCGCTCGCAGCCCTCCTCATCGCGAAAGCCAGTCTTGCCACCGAGCGCGGCGTGGAACTGCAGCTGGACCCGCAGTCCGCGCTGCCGCGCGTCAACGAGGAACTGTCGCGGGACCTCACCACGGTGGTGGGCAACCTGGTGGATAACGCGTTCGACGCCGTTACCGGCCTTCAGGGGGCATCGGTCCGGGTGTTGGTAGCAGACTCCGGTGACGAGGTGGCCGTCACGGTCCGGGACAACGGCCCCGGCGTACCCTCCAGCTCCGCCGAGGACATCTTCCGGCAGGGCTTCTCCACCAAAGAGCCCGGCCCGGGAGACGCCCGCGGTTTTGGCTTGGCGTTGTCACGGGTGATCTGCCGGCGATCCGGAGGGGACCTGAGCTTCTCCAACGACCATGGAGCGGTGTTCTCAGCACGCTTCAGCAACAAGGGGGCAACTCAGCCGTGATTAAAGTACTGATCGTCGACGACGACTTCATGGTGGCCAAGGTCCATGCCGGGTTCATCCAACGGACGCCCGGCTTCGGAGTGGTGGGCGTGGCCCATACGGGTGCGCAGGCCCTGGTGGAGACCGAGCGGCTGCAGCCGGACCTGGTGCTGTTGGACATCCATCTCCCGGACATCAACGGGCTTGACCTCATGCACCAGCTCCGCGATATTGCCCCGGAGCTGGATGTCCTGGTGATCAGCGCTGCCCGCGAAGTGGAGACTGTGCGGAAGGCTTTGCGCGGCGGCATAGTCCATTACCTGATCAAGCCGTTCTCCCAATCCGACCTACAGGAGCGGCTGGAGCACTATCTCAGTGCTTACCAGGGCCTGGACGCGTCCAAGGTTGAAGCGGAGCAATCCGATGTAAACCGCGTCTTCGGGTTGAGTGTTTCCGAGCGGACCCTTCCCAAGGGCTGCAGCGTGGAGACGCTCGAATTGGTTGAATCGGCGCTCAAGTCTGCGCCCGGTGACCTCTCAGCCGCCGAGCTTGCAGAACAGTTGGGTACGTCCCGGGTCAGCGCCCGTCGTTACCTTGAGTACCTCCACGACGAGGGGGCGCTGGAGGTCAGACTCAAGTACGGCGTCGGACGCCCTGAAAGGCGATATGTGCTGAAGGGGCGGTGAGTCCTGAGGGGTGCGAATCAGTGCTGGTTGATATCATGACGGTGGCCCATGGCGACTACCAGAACAATAAGTTGAGCGTCCCGGATCTCATAGATAATCCGGAAGTCGCCGGTACGGACACGCCAGTCACCACTGTTGCCGGATAGCTTTTGCCTCTGGCGGGCGAGGTGTTTCGGCGAGGAGTTCAATAGCAGCCTGAATACGTCGGCGTGCGTCCGGCGGGAGCTTTCGCAACTGACGGACGGCGGCAGGCGCGAGCTGCACTGAATAGCTCAAGCCAAGCCCAGCTCCGCTTTGACTTCCTCCCATGGCACGGCACCACTGCCGGTCTTGGTCATTTCGGTTCGAGCAGCTCAGTGCCGCGACGCGGCGACCACGGCGCAGCAAATACACCGGTTCGTGGCTTACTCGCGCGGTATCAACCGCTTCGGAAAGCCGACTTCGCGCAACAGTGACTGTCATCTCGCTCATACACCAATTAGGCTTTTCTACGCTGAAATGTGCATTTCAGCGCTAGGTGCTCATGCGGTCGGGTTCCAGCCCAATGCCGGCCCCAGCTTCCCGGCGATGTCGCTAAGGATCTGCACGTAGTCCTCGTGGTCAAAACTGAACGGCAGGGCGAAGGCGACTTCGTCCACTTCCTGAAAGCCCTCATGGGCGTACAGTTGCGCGGCGATTTCGTCGCTGGTGCCAATAAGGTCCTTTGCGAAAAGCATGCCCTTGGGCCCCTGCGGAGCGCTGGTCCGCGGAGTGCGCTGATCGACGTAGCGCTGGTATTTCTCCTGCTGGGCCGCGGAAGCCGAATCGGTGGGGATGACCACCAGGCCCTGCGAAGCCCGGGCGGTGTTTCCGGACGCTGCTGCGGCTTCACGGTACGCCCGGATCTGTGATTGTTGGACCCTGGCAAAGTCCGGTTCCTGGTCCTTATCCGGGAAAATCACGCTGCTGGACAGCAGATTGAAGCCGTTGGCCCCCGCCCATACGGCCGACTTCATGCTGCCCGCCCCGTACCAAAGGCGGCTGCGCAGTCCGGGTGAGTGCGGCTCCACCCGGTTGGAGTACTCCTCCACAACGCCCTGCTTGCCGGAGAAGTCCCTTACTTTTTCGCCTGCCACCAACCGTGCGAACCGGTCCACGCGGGCATATGAGAAGTCTTCTGATTCCGAAGAATCCGGGTACAGCTCATGCTTCACGGTGTGGTAGTTCATGGGTTCGCCCACGCTCAGCCCCGGATTGATCCGTCCCCCCGCGAGTAGGTCCACGGTGGCCAGGTCCTCTGCCAGGCGTAACGGGTTTTCCCAACCCAGCGGCGTTACTGCGGTGCCGAGTTCAATCCTGGACGTGCGTTGGCTGGCGGCGGCCATCACCGCCACGGGGGAGGAGATGCCGAACTGCAGATGGCGGTGCCGCAACCATGCGCTGTCGAACCCCAGCCGCTCGCCGAGTTCAATGATCTCCAGCGTGGATCGGTGCCCGGCGGCCGGATCGGTGGGGTCGAACAGGCCGATGGTGAGGAATCCAAGCTTGCGGAGGGGATGTTCTTGGGTTGGCATGGGCTTCCTTCGGGCTGGGCGTGAGGTTACTGCCCAGAATAATTGCCGGTACCGAGGACGACGGCGGGACGTTACCTTTTGTGATGGGTGCACGTTACGCCAAGCACAGCTTCTTCACAGCGACGTGACTGATGACGGCTTCCAAGGTCCAAGGTACCGCTTTGGTACCATCGAACCATGGCTATGAATCTGCGCGTCCCAGAAGACCTCGATCGACGGCTGGAGAAGTTGGCCGCAGAGGAACACACGTCCAAGTCCGCACTCCTGTTGCAGGGGGCAGAGTTGGTTCTGCAGCGTCATGCGCGTCGACGCGAAATCAGTGAAGGCCTTGATTTCGTGATGAGTCATGATGCTGAGCTGCTGACGCGCCTTGAGGACGCGTGACAGCGTACCTGGACATTGAAGACGCCCTTCAAGTCGTTGACCGGTACGGCTTTCATATTCGCGATGTTGGCTTGTTGGCCTCGGCGTTGGCCAGGCCGGCTACAACTGTCATGGGAGCGGAAGCCTATCCTGATCTTGCAATTAAGGCAGCTGCGCTATTGGAGTCTGTCGCCCGGTTCCATCCCCTCATAGATGGGAACAAGCGAACTGCGTGGACGCTCATGGTGCTGTTGCTGTGGATCAACGGATATAAGCATGACTTCACCACGGAAAAAGGCTTCGAGCTTGTGGTTGGAGTCGCCGCGGGCGCCATCGAACTGCGGGATTCTTCCGCTGAGATTTCTCAGCACTTGGTGCCCCGCCGCTAGACCCCTACCGTCTTCAGGTAGTTCCGTATTCCGTCCACCACCATCTGGTGGTCCTCGTCAGAGCTCAGCCCCGAAACCGTGACAGCACCGATCACACCGGCTCCCCGGACGCGGATGGGGAAGGAACCGCCGTCGAGGGTGTAGTCCTCGGGGGCAAGCCATCCGCCGCCCAACGGGTTGCGCTCGGCGAATTGTTCACCCAACAATGCCGTACTGTGCTCGAATCGCAGCACGGCGGCGGACTTGCGGCGGATCCACTCTTCCTGGTCGCCCGTGGCACCGGGCAGGACGCAGCGGAACAGCACAATGTTGTGCCTGCGGATATCGATCGCGACGCCGAAGTCCGACGCGATGGCGTGGTTGGCGATCAGTGAGCCGAGTCGCCATGCGTCATGGTGATCGAATGAACCGAACACCAGTTCATCTTCCTGCTGCTTCAGCTCCACCATGCGTGCAGATTCGCTCATGCCGCACCAACCCGGTCAGCGTCGTAGCTCAGTCCTACCTGGCGCCGGATTTCGTCCATGGCGGCCATGATGGCCACGGTCTCGGCTGGCGGCAGGATGGTTCCGGCAGTCTCACCTGAGCGGATCAGGCGTTCCAGTTCAGCAGCCTGATACTGCATGCCGCGGCTGGTGACGGGCTGGTCATACCGCTCAATGACACTGCCGTCCACGGCATGAACGGTGAAGGGAACCGGGTTGTACCATGTGCTTTCTATGTCGATCCACCCTTCGCTGCCGATCACCATGGCACGGTTGGCGCCGGCGGCGTCGAGTTCGCAATCCACCATCGCCTGGGCACCACTGGCGTATTCGAAGATTGCTGCGGTCTGACGATCGACTCCGGTGGCCGACATGGAGGCGCTGGCCTTTATGGACGCAGGAGTGCCCAGGATGTCGAAGGCAAAGGAAACCGGGTAGATGCCCAGGTCCAGCAGCGCCCCGCCGCCCAGGGCGGGATCGTTGAGCCGGTGGGCGGGATCCTTGGGAAGGCTCTGGTTGTGGGTGGCCACCACCTTGCGTACCGCACCGATGGTTCCTGAAGCGATGATGTCCCGGAGGCGAATCATGTGCGGCAGGAACCGGGTCCACATGGCCTCCAGCGCCACGAGCCCCTTGGATTCCGCGAGGTCAACAATGTCCTGTGCCTGGCGGGCATTCATGGTGAACGCCTTCTCCACCAGGACGTGCTTGCCCGCATTCAACGCCAAGAGGGCGTTCTCATGGTGGAAAGGGTGCGGCGTGGCCACGTAGACCACATCAACCAGGGGATCTGCAACAAGGTCCTCATAGCTGCCATGCGCGGTGGCCACGCCGTACTCCCCAGCGAACGACTCACTCGATTCTAACGATCGCGATCCCACGGCTTGCACCGTGAAACCGTTCTCCTTCAAGTCCTTGGTCTGGAGCCCTGCGATGAATCCTGTGCCGAGGATTCCCCAGCGGATAGTTCCATCAGAGGTGCCGTTGCTGAGGGTCACGTGCTTAGTCCTTGCTGCTGAAGGCGGCGTCGAAGGAGGTCTGCGAAGCCGGGAAGTCGAACTTCTTGAGGGCGGCCAGCGCTTCCGGGGCGCCGTGGAGTCGGTCCATTCCTGCGTCTTCCCATTCTACGGAGATGGGGCCGTTGTAACCGATGGCGGTGAGGGCACGGAAGGACGATTCCCAGGGCACGTCGCCTCGTCCTGCGGAGACGAAGTCCCAGCCACGGCGGGGATCTCCCCAGGGCAGGTGCGAGCCCATGACGGTGTTCCGGCCGGTGGGGCGCAGCTTGGTGTCCTTGCAGTCCACGTGGTAAATCCGGTCCTTGAAGTCCCAGATGAAGGACACGGGATCGATGCCCTGCCACATGAAGTGGGACGGGTCCCAGTTCAGGCCGAACGCTTCGCGGTGGCCGATCGCTTCGAGGGTCCGGACGGTGGTCCAGTAGTCGTAGGCGATCTCGGACGGGTGGACTTCGTGGGCGAAGCGGACGCCGCATTCGTCGAAGACGTCCAGGATGGGGTTCCAGCGGTCGGCGAAGTCCTGATAGCCGGCGTCGATGACCTTCTCCGGGACGGGAGGGAACATGGCGACGTACTGCCAGATGGAGGAGCCGGTGAACCCGACGACGGTGTCCACGCCGAGGGCGCGGGCGAGGCGGGCGGTGTGTTTCATTTCTTCGGCGGCGCGTTGGCGGACGCCTTCGGGTTCCCCGTCGCCCCAGACGCGTGAGCCGACGATCGCTTCGTGGCGGAAGTCGATGGGGTCATCGCATACTGCCTGGCCCTTGAGGTGGTTGGAGATGGCCCAGACCTTGAGGTTGTACTTTTCCAGGACAGCGAGTTTGGATTCGACGTAGCCGGGTTCGTCCCAGCGCCAGGCGTCCAGATGGTCTCCGGAGACGGCGATTTCCAGGCCGTCGTAGCCCCAGCCGGAAGCAAGACGCGCGACTTCCTCGAAGGGGAGGTCGGCCCACTGGCCGGTGAACAGGGTGTACGGGCGGGGCATGTCAGGCTCCTTCAGTAACGGATGCGGTGAGCTGGATCAGTGAGCTTTTGGCGGCTGCGGACTCTTCCACGGCGGCCAGGATGTGCTGGACGTTCAGTCCCTCTTCAAACGACGGCGACGGCGACTCACCCGCGGCGATCGCGGTGAGGAAGTCGCGGATCTGGTGCGTGAAGGTGTGTTCCCAGCCGATGATGTGACCTTGCGGCCACCACGCTTCCAGGTACGGGTGTTCGGCCTCGTTGACCAGGATCCGGCGGAAGCCCTGCTCGCGGACGGGCACTGTGGTGTCCATGAAATAGAGTTCGTTCAGGTTCTCCAGGTCAAAGGTCATTGAACCAAGCGAGCCGTAGATTTCCAGTCTCAGGGAGTTCTTCTGGCCAGTCGCTACGCGGGAAGCTTCAACTGAGGCGATTGCTCCGGAGGCGAGCGAGAGGTTTACCCAGGCGGCGTCGTCGACCGTGACATCCTCCGGGCCCTCTGCGCCGGGGCGCTGATCAACAAAAGTCTGCAGGCGGCCCGAAACCTCGGTGACAGCATCGTTCAGAAGGTACAGGACCTGGTCGATGGCGTGAGAGGCGATGTCGCCCAGGGCGCCGGATCCGGCGGTTTCCTTGCGGAGGCGCCAGGACATGGGGGACTGGGCGTCGGTCAGCCAGTCCTGCAGGTACGCGGCGCGAACATGCCGGACTGTGCCGAGACGACCTTCCGCAATGAGTTCCTTGGCGAGGGCAAGCGCTGGGACGCGGCGGTAGTTGAAGCCGATCATCGACTGCACACCGCGGTCCCGGGCCTTTGCGGCGGCTGCGGTCATCAGCTCGGCCTCACCCAAGGTGTTGGCCAGCGGCTTCTCCACCAGAACGTGCTTGCCCGCTTCCAAAGCCGCGATGGCGATTTCGGCGTGCATCCAGCCCGGTGCGCAGATATCGATGATGTGGATGTCGTCCCGTTCGATCACGGAGCGCCAGTCAGTGGCGGACTCGGCCCAGCCGTACTTGGCGGCGGCTTCCGCGACGGCATCTGCGTCCCGGCCCACCAGCACTTTTTGCTCGAAGGCCGGGACGTCGAAGAAGCTGGAGACGTTCCGCCAAGCATTCGAGTGGGCCTTACCCATGAAGGCGTAACCGATTACCGCGACGCCCAGCGGCGAGGATGTAGGAATAGTCATCAGGTTCGTCGCCGGCTCTAGAGGGTGGCGGTTTCGGGTGCCCAGTCCTCGGGGAGGGCGGCCGAGGCGGGTGCGTTGCTGGTGACGTCCACGAAGGTACCCGATTCCACGGATTCGGATATGGAAACCATGCTGTCCAGCACGTGGTAGGCGAGGTCGCCGGTGGCCCGGTGGGCAGTTCCGGCACGAAGGGCGCGGGCCATGTCCAGAACACCCAGGCCACGGCCGTTGGCCGGACCCGTTGCAGGGATGATCTCCGACTCTTCCGCGCCGGGACGCCAGAGCTTGAGGTCGCCGTCGAAGTAGTTCGGATCCGGGAGGGACAGGGTGGCCTCAGAGCCGGTGATTTCCACGAAGCCCATCCGCAGGCGCGGTGATTCGAAGGAGAACACGCTGTGGGAGGACTGGCCGCCTTCGAACTGCGCCATCGCGGAGACGTGGGTGGGGACCTCGACGGCGAATTCCTCGCCTGCCTTGGGGCCGGAACCAATGACGCGGGTCGCTTTGGCGGAGGAACCGACGGCGGCCACCTTGCGGATCGATCCGAAGGTCTGGATCAGGGCGGTGAGGTAGTACGGGCCCATGTCGAACAGGGGGCCGGCGCCGTGCTGGAACAGGAACGCGGGGTTGGGGTGCCAGGACTCCGGGCCGGGGGTTTGGAACGTGGTCATGCCGGTCAGGGGTGTGCCGATGTCGCCGCGCTCAATGATGCGTCGGGCGGTTTGCAGCCCGGCGCCGAGGAACGTGTCCGGGGCCGTGCCCAGGCGGATCCCAGCGGCGTCGGCTGCCTTGAGCAGGCCGAGCCCGGATTCGCGGTTCAAGGAGAAGGGCTTCTCGGTCCAGACGTGCTTGCCCGCGTTGACGGCTGCGGTGGCGACCTCGACGTGCGCTGCCGGGATGGTCAGGTTCACGATGATCTCGACGTCGGGGTGGTTCAGGGCCAGCTCCGGGGCACCGAATTCGGGGATCCCGTATTCTTCGGCGCGCGCCTTTGCTGCCTCTTCGAAGAGGTCCGCGATCACCAGGACTTTCAGGTCCGGGAAGACCGTGAGGTTGTCCAGGTACTGCTTGCTGATGTTGCCCGCGCCGATGACGGCAACGCCCACGGGGCCTTTGCGGGTAGACGGTGCGAAGCTCATGCCTTGGCTCCTTTTGCTGCCTGGGTGTCGGTTGCAGCGTCTGCGCTGGCCGCTGCGGTGAGGTAGTTCAAGCTCTCGGTGATGCCTTGGAAGATGTCTCCGGAGTAGTCATCGAATTCCACCACGCCCACTTCCAGGGACTTCGCTGCGGCGATGACGTCCAGCACCGGGACGGTGCCCTGGCCTGCGGGCTGCTGGGCTTTGGTGTCGGTGGTGGCCGGGCCGTCCTTGATGTGGATGAGCTTCACGCGGTCACCCAGGCGTGCCAGCAGTTCCACGGGGTCCTGGCCACCGACGGCAACCCAGTACGTGTCTACTTCAAGGACGAGTTCGGGATCCAGCAAACCTTCGAGGTACTCCAGGGCGGTTTTGCCTTCGATGGTGGACTCCAGCTCCCATGCGTGGTTGTGGTAGCCGACGCGGATGCCGTACTCGGCACCCTTCTTCGCTGCTGCGTTGAGCTTGGCCGCGGTGGCCTGGATGTCCTGGGCCGACTGCCAGTGCTCGGCGGGAAGGAATGGATCGATCACCGTGGTGATGCCCAGCTCCTTGGCTGCTGCAAAGATCTCATCCTGGTCCTGGCTCAACAGCGGGGCATGGCCGGACGGAGCCGTCAGGCCGTTCTCCTTTAACGCCGCGCCAAGTTCCTTGGCCGTGGCCACGAAGTTATAGGGCTCCACCTGCGTGAAACCGATCTCGGCAACCCTCTTGATGGTGCCTGGCAGGTCCTCCTGGATGGCATCTCGGAGGGTATACAGCTGGAGCGAATACGACATGGGGATCCTTTTCGGGAGTGCTTTTCCGGGATTTCAGGGCCTTGGCGCCAGTCTAGTGAGCGCCCCCTCGGGGAGCCACCGATTCCACACGTCAATGGACTGGACACCAACTCCTTCAGCCTAAAGGGACTTTTGCCTAGCGTCTAGCAAAAGTTGCAAGAATTCCGCAAAACTTCTGCTGGATGACATGCATAAGCAATCATGCTTCACTAATTGCATGACATCTGAGGCCGGAATCGACGCCGGAAATAGCTCCGTGCCCGAAGCCGGCAATCTCTCCCGCGCCGGAAATCTCTTCCAACTCCTCCGCGACGGTAAGGCGCGCACCCGGGCTGAGCTTGCAGAAACCACTGGCCTTGCCCGCTCCACCGTTGCCTCAAGGATTGACGCCCTCATCAGCTCAGGGCTCGTCGGCCCTGCTGGCGAGGCGAGCTCCACAGGCGGCAGGCCGCCGTCGCGCGTTGCGTTCAACCCCGCCGCGCGCGTTGTCCTGGCCGTCGACGTCGGAGCTACCCACGTGATTGTTGCCGTCACCGATCTCGGCGGCGACGTTGTGGCCGAGCGACGGCTGACGCAGGAGGTCGCTGACGGGCCGGACGTGGTCCTGGGCCGCGTGGTTTCAGCGGGCATGGAACTCCTGGCCGAAGCCGGCCGCGAACCCGGCGAGCTCGCCGGAATAGGCATCGGCCTGCCCGGTCCCGTGGAACACGCCAGCGGCAGGCCGGTAAAGCCGCCCATCATGCCTGGCTGGGACGGATTCGACGTCGTCACGTACGTTCAGCGCTCCCTGCCGGTTCCAGTCCTGGTGGACAACGACGTCAACATCATGGCCCTCGGTGAACGCACCGCGTACTGGCCGGACCATGAAAACTTCCTCTTCATCAAAGTGGCCACCGGAATCGGCGCGGGCATCATCAGCAGCGGACAATTACAGCGCGGCGCCAACGGCACCGCCGGCGACCTCGGCCACGTCCGCGTGCCCCGCGGTGACGACGTCCTCTGCCGCTGCGGCAACCACGGCTGCCTCGAGGCGCTGGCCTCAGGTCCCGCCGTCGCGCGTCAACTGCAGGCACAAGGGCTGGAAGCTGCCAGCGGCGCCGACGTCCTGCGACTCGTTGGCGAAGGAAACCTGCAGGCCATCCAGACGCTTCGGCAGGCCGGACGCGATGTTGGCGATGTTTTAGCCACCGTGGTCAACCTGCTCAACCCGTCCATGATCATCATCGGCGGCAGCGTGGGGGAGGCGGGTGAGCACCTGGTGGCCGGGATCCGCGAAGTGGTCTACCGGCGGTCCTTGCCCCTGGCCACCACGCACCTGCGCATCGGCATTTCCATGGCCGGTCAGCGCGCGGCGATCCTTGGCGCCAGCCACCTGGTGACCCAGCATGTTCTGTCACCGTCCGTGATTGAGGCCACGCTCCAAGCGGCGGGCTAAGCCCTTCTTATGGGCTTCCGCGGCGTGGGAGCGTGATAGCAATGAAAGTGATGAGTACTTTCTTCGCTTCCCCGTGCGCCCAATGACCCGGTTCCTCGCCAGAATTCCCCGCGGCTGGCTGATCCTCGCGTGCATCGGCCTCATTGCCCTGAACATGCGCGCACCCTTCGTGGCGGTGGCGCCCGTGGTGGATTCGTTACAGCAGGATCTCGGATTCTCGCCTGTGGAACTCGGGCTCCTGACCGGCATTCCCGTCCTCTGCTTCTCCCTTGCTTCGCCTTTGGCTTCGTTGGCCGGGCGCCGCCTGGGGGCTGAATTCGCGGTGATGCTCACCCTGCTGGGGGTGCTGACCGGTGTGGTGATTCGATCCAGCGGCGGTGGCGCCTCGGTGATGGTGGGCACGGTCATCATTGGCGTGGCCATCACCATCGGCAATATTGCAGTGCCGCTGATCATCCGTCGAGACTTCGCACCGCGGCGTCAGGCAACCGCCATGGGCGTTTACACTGCTGCACTCAACGTGGGCTCATTCCTTACCTCCGTGGCCACCGCGCCCCTCGCCGAACTGGTGGGCTGGCGGCTTGCCCTGGCTGCGAGCGCTCTGTTGGCGTTGGCGGCCATTCTGTTCTGGGTTCCAACAGTGGGTGCGCGGCGGGCGTTTGTTCCCGCTGCGGTTCCCTTGCCTGTTGCTTCCGGGGCCGGTCCTGTTGCGGGTGTTCGCTGGCTGACTGTGGGCCTGACTCTCGGCTTCGCGGGTCAGGCGTTCTCCTACTACGGGGTCACCGCGTGGTTGCCCAGTTTTCTTGCCGACGAACTCGCCATGGGTACCGCCGAAGCCGGTGCGGGGTCCTCGCTGTTCCAGATTTTCGCGATCGTGGGCGGCCTGGGCGTGCCACTCCTGGCCCGTTTCACCAGTACGACGACGGTGGCGGTCACCTTGAGCGCGCTGTGGCTGACGGTTCCCGTGGGCTTGTTGCTGGCTCCTGGTTTCTGGTGGTTGTGGTCCTCACTGGGCGGTGTTGCGCAGGGTGGCGGGATCACGGTGATCTTCATTGCCATCATCAAGTTTGCGCAGTCGCAGGCCGCGGCCGGGAAGATGTCCGCTGTGGTGCAAGGGGTTGGTTATTGCTTCGCCGCGTTGGCTCCCACTGTTGTTGGGTTCGTGCACAGTGAGACCGATGGGTGGACGGTGCCGCTCTTCGTGATCCTCGGCTCGGTGCTCGCGTTCTGTGTGTGCACCACCTTGTCCGTGCGCTGGGTGGCCCGTCAGCGCTGAGCTCTTCTCGCGTGCCCGATTCGGGGGTTCCCTGCGGAGGATGCCGTTCGCACGGCACGGTGTGCAGCGAGCCATCGAATCGGGAGGGCCCGGGCATGGAGAAGCCCCGCTGCTGGGCTGCCTCCCCGGCGGTCGGGGTCACTTGTTGCGAAAAGTGCAGGCAGCCCAGCGTCGGGGCTTGATTGTGTCGCTACTCAGTAGATCTAAGCGGCGACGAGCTCCTCTTTCGTGGCCTCTTCACGGGCCTCGGTGAGGAAGCGGGCGTACGCGGGGATGGTCAGGAAGGTGGGGAATTCTTCGGCCAAGGTGACTTCTTCGAAGATGGCGCGGGCGTCAGCGAAGCGGTCTCCGTCGAAGCGTTCCAGGCGGGCGTATTCCTCATCCAGCATGTCCTCCACCCACTGCGCGGTGATGATGTCTCCGTGGTCCGTGATGGCGTGGGAGTGGATCCACTGCCAGAGCTGGGAACGGGAGATCTCCGCTGTGGCGGCGTCTTCCATGAGGTTGTGGATGGCCACGGCCCCGTTGCCGCGCAGCCAGGACTCGATGTAGCGGATGCCCACCTCGATGTTCAGGCGAACCCCGCCCTCGGTGATGGTGCCCTCGGTGCTGGCGATGTCGATCAGTGCACGGTCATCCGGGGTGACGTCCTCGCGGGAGCGGTCCAACTGGTTGGGCTTGTTGCCCAGCACCTTGTCAAAGACCTCGCGTGCCACGGGCACCAGATCCGGGTGGGCCACCCACGAACCGTCAAAGCCGTCGTTGGCCTCGCGGGTCTTGTCAGCACGAACCTTCTCGAACGACGCCGTGTTCGCGGCCTCGTCCTTCCGGTTCGGAACCGCTGCTGCCATGCCCCCAATGGCCATGGCACCGCGGCGGTGGCAGGCCCGGACCAACTGCTCGGTGTAAGCACGCATGAACGGCTGGGTCATGGTCACCTGGCCACGGTCCGGGAGCACGAAACGCGGTCCACGGGTGCGGAAGTTCTTGATCAGGGAGAAGATGTAGTCCCAGCGGCCGGCGTTCAAACCCGAAGCATGGTCCCGAAGTTCGTACAGGATCTCTTCCATCTCAAACGCGGCGGTGATGGTTTCGATCAGCACCGTGGCGCGGATGGTGCCCTGCGGGATGCCCAGCAGGTCCTGCGCCAGGACGAAGATGTCGTTCCACAACCGTGCTTCGAGGTGGTTCTCGATCTTCGGCAGGTAGAAGTACGGGCCCTTGCCCTGGGCGAGCAGGCGGCGGGCATTGTGGAAGAAGAACAAACCGAAGTCCACAATGCCGCCGGCGATCGGCTTGCCGTCGATCAGCATGTGCTTCTCGGGCAGGTGCCAGCCACGGGGACGAACCACGATGGTGGGCAGGTCCTCGGCGGCCTTGAGCTTGTATTCCTTGCCCTCAGGGGACGTGAAGTCGATGCGCCGCTCCAGCGCATCCGTCAGGTTCAGCTGCCCCTGAATCACGTTGCGCCACGTCGGCGTGGACGAGTCCTCCATGTCCGCCAGCCACACCTTCGCACCAGAGTTCAGGGCATTGATGGTCATCTTCTTATCCACCGGGCCCGTGATCTCAACACGACGATCCTCCAGCCCGGGCGCCGGGGGAGCGACCCGCCAAGACGGGTCATTCCGGATGGCCTCGGTCTGCGGCAGGAACCGCGGATCCTGGCCCCCTGAAATCTGGTTGCGGCGGGCGTGCCGCGCCTGCATCAGCTCCTGACGACGATCCGCCGTCGCCCGATGCAACTTGCCAATGAACTCGAGGGCGTCCGGCGTGAGGACCTCGTTCTGCCGGCAAATGGGCTGCGCGGTGATGGTGATGCCATTGATAGTGAAGTTGTCAGTGAAGCTGTTCATTTCAATCTCTCCTATGAGAAGCAAATGTTCGACGGCGGCACGTCCGTGAGGTGCGCACGAGGCCGAAGGGCCGGTAATGCGGCAGCCTGCGTAAAGGGGCCCTGTATCCGCCCTCGACCGAGTTCTACGAGGTCATAGGGCGGATATGGGGATAGCAGGCAGAGCGTTGCCGGTCTGTAGGCCGGAGGTTCAGGCCGGGACCAGCTGCCGTCGGGTGTTGATTAGTGGAATTGGCCTTCTTCGGTGGATCCCACCAGGGCCAAAGTGGATGCGTTCGGGTTGAGCGCGGTTGCGATGTCGTCGAAGTAGCCGGTGCCGACTTCGCGCTGGTGCTTGGTGGCGGTGTAGCCGCGGGACTCGGAGGCGAATTCCTTCTCCTGGAGCTCGACGTAGGCGCTCATGCCTTCACGGGCGTAGCCGTGGGCGAGATCGAACATGGAGTAGTTAAGGGCGTGGAATCCGGCCAGGGTGATGAACTGGAACGTGAAGCCCATGGCACCGAGCTCACGCTGGAACTTGGCGATGGTGGCGTCGTCCAGGTGCTTGCGCCAGTTGAAGGACGGGGAGCAGTTGTAGGAGAGCATCTGGTCCGGGAACTCCGCCTTGACCGATTCGGCGAACTTACGGGCCAGTTCCAGGTCCGGGGTGCCGGTCTCCATCCAGATGAGGTCGGAGTACGGTGCGTAGGCCTTTGCACGGGCGATGCACGGTTCGATTCCGTTGCGGACCTTGTAGAAGCCCTCGGCGGTACGTTCGCCGGTGATGAATTCCTGGTCGCGCTCGTCAACGTCTGAGGTGATCAGGGTTGCTGCCTCGGCGTCCGTGCGGGCGATGACCACGGTGGGGGTACCGGCGACGTCGGCTGCCAGGCGGGCTGCGTTCAGGGTCCGGATGTGCTGCTGGGTGGGGATCAGGACCTTGCCGCCCAGGTGGCCACACTTCTTCTCGGAAGCGAGCTGGTCTTCCCAGTGAACGCCCGAGGCGCCGGCGGTGATCATGGACTTCATGAGTTCGTAGGCGTTCAGCGGGCCACCGAATCCTGCTTCGGCGTCGGCGACGATCGGGACCAGCCAGTCCTCAACGGTCTTGACGCCCTCGGCATACTCGATCTGGTCTGCGCGGAGCAGGGCGTTGTTGATGCGGCGGACAACCTGGGGTACCGAGTTGGCCGGGTACAGGGACTGGTCCGGGTAGGTCTGGCCCGAAAGGTTGGCGTCGGCGGCTACCTGCCAACCGGAGAGGTAGATGGCTCGGAGACCAGCCTTGACCTGCTGAACCGCCTGGTTTCCGGTCAGTGCGCCCAAGGCGTTGGTGTAGCCACCGGTGGGAGCTTCCTCGGTGAGCTGCTTCCACAGCTTCTCTGAACCGCGGCGGGCCAGGGTGTGCTCTTCGGAGACGCGACCACGGAGGCGGACGACGTCGGTGGCCGAGTAATCACGGGTGACGCCTTCCCACCGCGGGTTGGCGGACCATTCAAGTTCCAGCGCTGCGGCCTGCTGCTCTGCGGACTGCTCTGCGGGTTCAAATGATGCGGTCATTTTTGATCTCCTAAGTGGTGCCCGGGCCGGCCTCCGCTGCGCCTTTGCTGCATTGGCCGGCTTGCCCGGGATCTGTATTTCTTTTTCGTAAGACCTACTTTTCTGCACTTCCAAGAGGGTTACTAGAGGAAAACTATGGAAAGAAATGCACTTCTTCGCGTATTCTCAATAAATGTCGCCTGTGAGCTGGAATCGCGAAGTAGCATCGCCGTCGTTGTCCGCTGCGTCCCCTGAACTGGACGTCATCAGCCTTGGCCGCCGCGTGCGCCATCTGCGCAAGCAGGCCGGGCTGACGCTGGATGACTTGAGTGCCGCCGTCGGGACCGCCCCGAGCCAGTTGAGCCTGATCGAAAACGGCAAGCGCGAACCCAAACTGGGGCTGCTGCAGCAGCTCGCCGCGTCACTGAATGTGACCATCGATCAGCTGCTGGGGGCCGAGCCGCCCAGCCGCAGGGCAGCCTTGGAAATCGAGCTGGAACGGTACCAGCGCGGGCCGCTGTACGAATCCCTGAATCTGCCCAAAATCCGCATCAGCTCGCGGCTTCCGCTCGATGTGCTGGAGTCGCAGGTGGGGCTGCTTCAGGAACTCGAACGCAAACTAAATGAGCAGGTGGCGACGCCGGAAGAAGCCCGCCGCGCGAACGGCGAGTTGCGTGCCATGATGCGCGAGCGCGGTAACTATTTCCCCGAGTATGAGGCGGAGGCGCAGAAGGTCCTCAAAGGGGTTGGCTACACCACGGGTCCGCTCAGCCAGCACGTCATTGCGGACATCGCCGAGAACCTTGGATTTACGCTGCATCACGTGGGCGATTTGCCGCACTCCACGCGGTCCGTGACCGATTTGAAGAACCGCAGAATTTATCTCACGCAGAACCAGCGCCAGGATCACGATCCGCGGTCTGTTTTGCTCCAGGCGCTGGGACACTACGTGCTGGGGCATGAAACTCCACGGAACTACGGGGATTTCCTGGCGCAGCGGGTGGCCACCAACTACTTTGCCGCGGCGTTGTTGCTGCCGGAGCAGGCCACGGTGGAATTTCTGCAGAAGGCCAAGGCTGCCAAGGAAATCGCTGTGGAGGACATCCGCGACGCCTTCGCCGTGTCCTACGAAACCGCAGCGCACCGCTTTACCAACCTCGCCACCAAGCACCTGGGCATCACCACACACTTCCAGAAGACCCACCAGTCCGGCATCATCTACAAGGCCTACGAGAACGATGGCGTGGCCTTCCCGCAGGACCACACGGGGGCCATCGAGGGTCAGCCGTCGTGCAAGGCATGGACCTCGCGGGCGGTATTCGATGTGCCGGACAAGTTCAGCGCCTACAGCCAATACACGGACACTCCGTCGGGCACCTACTGGTGTACTGCCCGCACCGAACGCTCCGCCGCTGGTGAATTTTCCTTGAGCATTGGGGTGCCATACCAGCACGTGAAGTGGTTCCGTGGCCGGGAGACCACGGCCCGGGCAACGTCAAACTGCCCGGACCCGAATTGCTGCAAGCGACCCCCGGCCTCGCTGGCGAACGAGTGGGCCGGCAATGCGTGGCCCTCCGCCCGCGCACACTCGCACCTGCTTGCCGCCATGCCCCCGGGTGCGTTCCCGGGCGTGGACGAGACCGAGGTGTACAGCTTCCTGGCGGCCCACTCCGAGCGCTGACGCTCTCTCACGTCCCGCGTGGTTGAGCCGATCGCTCTCTCACGTCCCGCGTAGTGGGCTATGGCGCTTGCTGCCAAACCCTCAGATTAGAGGGCCGGGCTACTTCATGAGATGGCTGGTGCTCAACAGTCAATGCGGCGGCGCCCGGCCCCTTGAAGGTCTTCGCGCCTGAGGAGTAGCCTGCACGCAAGAAGCGGAGATTGCAGGATTGGCCTAGGAGCGCGGCATGAATGTGCTAAGCCAGATACTCGCTGGATCCACCGGCCTGGCACTGATAAGCGTTGGCGTCCTGGAGATCTTCTTCCATGGCGACCAACGGTTCCACCGGATCTTCCTGATCAGGCCGGAAGACGTGCGCGCAGTTCGGATGTGGGCGATGAATGTTGGCGCCTACAACATCACCTTCGGCCTCGGCATCGCAGTGGGCCTGTGGCTAGTGAACTTCTCAGGCACTCCCGCCAGCGGGTCAGCCATAGTGATTTTCTGCTGCGCGTGCCACGTCTTCCTTGGTTTCTGGCTGTGGGTCACAGAGAAGCGCCTCCTGCTCAGCGCCATCGGCCAGGCGCTCTTCCCGGCGTTGGCAATCGTCTTTTACCTTGTATTTCGCTAGGGGGTGGTAGTTGGCGAAGGCTGGTCAAGGGCAGCGGGCGAGCCAGGGATCAGCGGACCAGTCGCTTCACCAGCACGGCCGCAGCATCAACAACCTCGTCGGCCTCGCGCTTGGAGGCGCTCAGGGCAACTTCCTGACCGGACACCGTCACGATGTCCGTGATCACGGCTACGGTGAGTCGGCCCAGGGTGTCGTCGCTGGTGCCGAGGAGCACGGTGTTCTGCCGGACCCACTCACGCCCGCGTTCCCGCCGCAGGACTTCGAAGCCCGGGGGAGTGTCGCCCTCGATGAACACGCGCTCCAGGTCCCGGTGCTTCCACGTATAGTCAAAGTAGCTCCGGCTGCCCACGTTGAAAAGTGCCAGGGGATCGGATTCGCCGGCCTTCCGGGCTTTGGCCACGGCCGCGGCAACGAGCTTTTCGTGTTCGTTTTGGTAGTCGTCCCAGAGTGCGAGGAAGAGTTCGGTTTTGCCACCAAAGTGGTGGTATAGGCTGCCAACGCTGGATCCCGCGCGGGAAACAATGTCGGAGATGCTCGCGTCGGTGAAGCCATGTTCCACGAAAACGTGGGTGGCAGCGTCCAGCAGGTTGCGTTGGGTGACTGCTGTCCGGGTCCATTGCCACGAGCCCGCGTTGCTGGCTACTTCGGACGTCTTACGGACCACGCTTGGGCTCCTCTCGCAGGCAGGACGTAGATCGGAGTGTCGGACGGCTATTTTCTGGAATCCTACCTCCGAAAGAATCCACATAGCCAACAACAAGTCTTGACTGAGCCTTGAACTGCGGGAAATAATTCTGGAAGTCTGTTCTAGAAATACACATTGCGGCATGTATCCGAATGCTGCGATTTTTGACGCAGGACGCCCCGAAACCCGGGTGCCGTTTTTACCGTCGGGCTGCAACTGGTTGAATCGCTATATAGCGCCAACTGGTCGCAGCCAAACAAGCCAGAGAGGAACGCGGCCTGATGTCCGTTTCAAGCAAGTCGTCCGGGATCACGTCGAACAGGTGGTTCAAGCCCGTCGTCGTCACCGCAGGAGCTTTGGTGGTGGCACTGATCCTGGTGCTCGTTGCTCAATGGCTCCGGACCCTTCAGCCCGTGCAGCAGTTCCTGGTGGACTACCCCGGGCACTCGGCCATTCCCGAGGGCACCCCCACTGGCTTCCCCGCGTGGCTCGGGTGGCAGCACTTCCTCAACATGTTCTTCATCGTTCTGATCATCCGTTCGGGCTGGCAGGTACGCACCACCACCCGCCCGGCCGCCAACTGGACCAGAAACAACAAAGGTCTCATCAAGACCAAGAACCCACCCACCAAGATCAGCCTGGATCTCTGGTTCCACCTGACGCTGGACGCACTCTGGGTCCTGAACGGCGTCATCTTCATCGTGCTCCTCTTCGCCACCGGCCAGTGGTTGCGCATCGTCCCCACCAACTGGGACGTCTTCCCGAACGCGGTCTCAGCAGGCCTGCAATACGCCTCGCTGAATTGGCCCGTCGAAAACGGCTGGAACAACTACAACAGCCTGCAGCTCCTGACCTACTTCATCACGGTCTTCATCGCGGCCCCGCTGGCCATCATTACCGGAATCAGGATGTCCGGTGCGTGGCCCAAGAAGGCAGCGATCAACAAGTTCTACCCAATCGAGCTTGCCCGCAAGATCCACTTCCCAGTGATGATCTACTTCGTGGCCTTCGTGATTGTCCACGTCACGCTGGTGCTGGCAACCGGCGCGCTGAGGAACCTCAACCACATGTACGCGTCCACTGACGATAACAACAGCTGGTGGGGCTTCGGCATCTTCGCGGCTTCCATTGTCTTCACCGCGGCGGCCTGGTTCCTGGCCAGACCACTGTTCCTGCGGCCCATTGCCTCCCTCATGGGCAAGGTCTCGCGCTAGCGTCCCCGCGTTCGCACAAAGAAAACTTCGCGCAAAGAAAACAGCCGCCCCGGAAGTGTTTCCGGGGCGGCTGCTTGTGTCTGTAGCGAGAGAGGCTAGGACAGAGCCCCACCCTGCCACAGTGCATCAAACGGAGCGCCGGAGGACACCCGGTTCTTGATACCGGCAGTCACGAAAGCTTTCGCGGTGCGGGCGGCTTCAAGGGGCGTCGCGCCCTTGGCCAGTTCGGCGGTCACAGCGGCAGCAAGCGAGCAGCCGGCACCGGACACGGCCACTTCGCCAACCTTCGGGGCGCGCAGGACCTCCAGCGTCTCACCGTCGTAGTAAACGTCGACGGCGTCGGGGCCTTCCAGCCGCACCCCACCTTTGGCGAGGACTGCTGCGCCGCTGATTTCGTGGATCCGAACGGCGGCAGCCTTGAGGGACTCTTCGTCCGTGATGGTGAGCCCGGACAGGGACTCGGCTTCAAAGTGGTTCGGCGTCACGAAGGTAGCCAGCGGCAGGATTTGTGCCTTCAAAGCTTGGTCGGTGTCCAGCGCGTGTCCCGGTTCCTGGCCCTTACAGATCAACACCGGGTCCAGCACCACGTGCTTGAACGCGCCATCAGTCAGCGCCTTCTCCACCGTGCTGATGGTTGCCGGGCTTCCGAGCATGCCGATCTTGACGGTGTCCAGCACCGATGGTGCGCCGGAAGCGGCACCGTAGGCCGCCGTCGTGGCCTCCAGTTGGTCTGCGATGACCTGCTGGTCCACCGGCACAAAACGGTGGTTCCAGTTGTCCTTCGGGTTGAAGGAAACGATGCAGGTGAGGTTCGCGATGCCGAACACGCCGAGTTCCTGGAAGGTCTTGAGGTCGGCCTGTGCGCCGGCGCCTCCGGTCGCTTCGGAGCCGGCAATGGTCAGGGCAATGGCAGGGGCAACGGCTGAAGTCATGGTTTCCATTTTGCCAGTTTCCCGGTCGTACGCCGATTCCGGCCCGTGAAAGGTGCTCGTGAGTCCTAGCCGTGCAGCGCCCTGTAGGCAGCTTCGGCCGCCGGATGCAGCGGGATACCCGCGGTGTTGATGAGCGTCTCCGGGCTAAGGAATTGCACGCCGGTGCTGGATGTGGGAACCAGATCCTGGGCTTGTTCCACCAGCACCTCCACAGTTTGCCGAACAACATGGTCGGCAAGGTCCCTGCGGCACAGGAGTAGGTTGGCAACGCCCACCGTCCAGACGGCGGGAGCGTTGCCATAGCTGTTTGCGGGAATCAGGACGCGATCGTAAAAGAACCCCGACTGAGCCCGCGTCGCCGGGATGAGCTCGGAAATATCCAGTAGCCGAAGTCCAATGTCCTTTGCTGCGGCAGCGATGGGAGCGGTGGGCACTCCTCCCGATTGGATCATCACATCAATCGAACCGTCCTGCAGTGAGGCCAGGGCCTGGTTTAGGCCGAGGTTCACTTGCTTCACGGCGCGGGGCGGCTCGGAAAGTCCCGCAGCAGTCAGGATGCGTCCAGCGGTCAGGGTGGTCCCCGAGCCCACTTCGCCCACGCCCGCGGTCTTCCCGGAGAGGTCTGCCAGGGTCCGTATCCCGCTGTCTTCGCGGACGATGCAGTGGACATAGTTCTGGTACACCTTGCCCAGCGCCACCAAACCCTCTCCGGTCCGGCTGGTGGCAGCGGCCTGGGCTGCTGCATCTGCCAGTGCGACGGCGAACGTCGCCTCGCCGGATAAGACCCGCTGGATGTTCTCCAGACTGCCGCCAGTGGTCAATGCGACGGCCCTTTCGGCGATGCGCTCCCGCTGCAACAGGCCTGCCAGGAGAGTGGCGAACTCCAGATAGAAGCCACCGGATTCACCACCGGCAACCGTGAGCTCCTGCAGGGGTTCCTCCGGCGTGCAGGCGGTGGTCGTCGCGAGCAGGCTGCCGCCCAGGCCGATCGCGACGGCGGTTTTGAGGGCGTTCCGCCGGGAGAACCTGGGTAAGTCAGGCATGCGTGCCCTCCTTGGGTTTCACGAACTCGAGGCGGGCCGTCAGGCCATGGGGATCGCCCGGCTCCAGGATCAGTCGCCCACCGTTTGCCTGCGCCAGCCGCTCCACGATGGTCATGCCCAGACCGTTGCCGGGAATCTTGCTGTGCTGCGGCGCCCGCCAGAACCTGGTGGTGGACGCGGCCAGTTGCTCGGCTGGGAGGCCGGGCCCGCCGTCGGAAATCACGACGGCGGTGCCGCCTTGCGTTGGCTGGGTCGCCACGGAGATACGCGCAGCGGGGGCGTACTTTATGGCGTTGGTGAGGAGTTCGCCCACCATGTGCGCGAGTTCGTCGGGGTCGCACATGATGTGGTTTTCCGAGGTTGGGGCCAACAACGTCAGCTGCGATCCTGCACGGTGAGCGGCCGGCGCCGCCCTTTCCACTTCACCCTGCAGGACCGGGTAGGGGTCGATGACGGCCAGGCGTTTGTGCTCTGCTTTTTGCACGCGCGTAGCCCCCTCAAAGGCGCGGTGTTCCGCCGCAGCCAGCTTCAGCACGCCGTCGAGCATTTCCTCCACCCGCTCGAGTTCCGCAACGACGCCGGCGGCTGCCTCCTTCTCGGGTTCCGAGCGCAAGGCGAGCTGCAGCAGATCGATGCGCAGGCGCAGCGCGCCAACAGGGTTCCGGAGTTGATGTGAAGTGTCGGCAATGAGCCGGCGCTGCGACTCCATGCTTTCGGTCACGGCGTCGGCCATAGTGGTGAAGGAGCGGCTCAGCTCGCGCAGCTCAGGCGGACCGGCTTCAGGAAGCTGGCTGGTTTTGCCCGTGGATTCCAACTCGTGGACAGCTTTGCTCAGTCTGTGCACCGGGCGAAGGACCCAGGCAGTGATGCGCGATGCCGCCAGCAGGAGCAGCGCACCCAGCGCCAAGGCGGCGGTTCCGACGGCGAGCCAGCGCTCCCGTAGCTTCTGCCGGGCCGCGTCGAGGTCCACTTCAAGGACTACCTCGCCGAGTACCTGGCTGGCGGTGCCGAAAGATCTTGAAATAGTGTCCCCGCCGGAGCCAAAGGCACGGATGGGGCTGAGCGTGGTGTCGCTGAGGTTGAGGCTCGCCCGGTTCAGAGCATCCCTGACCTCGGGCTGGTCCTCGCTGAGGCCGCCGGAACGGAGGGTTTTCTGTTGGAGCCGGATCAGAATTCCTTCATCATATAGCTCTGAGTATCGGTCCATCTCGCGCTGGAGTTGGGTGGTGTCGTTATCCTCCGCAGCTTCGCTGGCCAGTTGCGCAAAGCGGTTCAGGGCTGCGACGCGGTTGATTTGTAGTTCCTGGGTGAGTTCCCGGCTGGCCGAGGTCAGGATCACACTGGATACCGTCACCACGATGATCACCACCAGCAGGCTCAGGATGCCGAGAACTCGGACTTTCACGGTTGCTCGACGCGATAGCCGACACCGCGGACATTGATGATGAAACCGGGAAGCTGGAGCTTGGACCTGAGGCCGGTCAGGTGCACGTCCAAAGAACGTGAGTGGGCCAGGAAGGCGTCGCCCCAGAGCGCGTCAAGGATCTGCTCACGCGTGACAACCGAGCCTGCGTTCCTGACGAGGAGGCTCAGGAGGTCGAACTCCGTGGCGGTCAGGGCCAGTTGTCTTTCCCCGACGGCGGCCGTGCGGCGATCGAGGTCTACTTCCAGTTCTCCGAGCACGATGCTGTGCGGCGTTGCATTGCCCGCCCGATTGGTTCTGCGCGTCACGGCCTCGATTCTGGCCAGCAATTCCACGAGCTTCACCGGCTTGACGAGGTAGTCATCCGCTCCCGAACGGAGTCCAAGAACCACACTGCGTTCGTCGTCGCGGGCCGTCAGGATCAGGATGGGGATCTGCGTGACCTGGCGGAGCTTCC
Source organism: Arthrobacter sp. DualSoilB13 (assembly GCF_055389195.1). NCBI lineage: Bacteria > Bacillati > Actinomycetota > Actinomycetes > Micrococcales > Micrococcaceae > Arthrobacter > Arthrobacter sp. DualSoilB13. Next base: position 705,726 of record NZ_AP035865.1, read on the forward strand.
GCAGGACATCCAAGCCATCCAGGTCCGGAAGGCCGAGGTCAAGGAGGATGACCTCGTGCTGGCGGTGGGCCAGGAGTGCGTCCTCGCCGCGGGAAACCCGGGTGTGCTTGTGGCCAGCGGAGGCGACGGCAGCGCTCAAGGCCGACGCCATGGCGTCGTCATCCTCGACGATGAGCACGTGCACTGTCTAGGTCCTTTGGCTTGCTGTGGGCTGATCCGCTACTAGAGCTTAACGTTGCGAGGCCCGCTCTGCGCCCTTCGGAGTATCCAAAGTGCGCAGAACGGGCCTCACAAGGCAGGCAGGCTAGGCGTCGACGCGAGCCTTCATGCCGTCGTCGTCGGTTTCCTTTGCGGTGCCCTTGGCCACGAAGGCGTTGCCCTGCTCCGCATCCAAGTGCGTGGGCTTCTTGTTCTTCAACGCGAAGATGTACACCAGCAGCGATATGAAGATCGCGGCGGTGACGTAGGTGAAGAACATGTCCACCTGACCCGACTTCTGCAGGGCCGCACCGATCAGCGGAACCGTGCCACCGAACAGCGAGTTGGCAATCGCGTATCCGAGCCCGACGCCGAGGGCACGGATGGATGCCGGGAACAGTTCAGCCTTCACCAGCGCGTTGATGGACGTGTAGCCACCCACCATCAGCAGGCCGCCGAACATCAGCAGGAACGCCACGAACGGATCCTTGGTGCCGGAAAGGGTGGAGAGCAGCGGCCACGTGAAGAGCACGCCGGTCACGCCGAACCAGATCAGCAAGGGCTTGCGGCCAATCTTGTCCGAGATCAGGCCGTACACAGGCTGCAGCAGCATGAAGATCAACAACGCCCAGAAGTTGATCACTGAGGTATCGGTCTTGGCGATGCCGGATGTATCGTTCATGAACTTCAGGATGAAGTTGGTGTACGTGTAGAACGCCACGGTGCCGCCAAGGGTGATGCCGATGCAGATGAGCAGTGGCTTCCAGTGCTTGGTGAGCAGGAGCTTCATAGTGCCAGGCTGGGCCTCGCCCTCAACCTTGACGTGGGCGGCGCGGAGCTGATCGGAGGACAGCGTTTCTTCCATGGAACGGCGGAGCCAGAGAACAACCAAAGCAGCGACGCCACCGATGGCGAATGGAATCCGCCAGCCCCACGCTGTCAGGTCTTCCTTGCTCATGGTGTTCTGGAGGATGACCAGCACCAGGAGTGCCAGCATCTGACCGCCAATCAGCGTCACGTACTGGAAGCTGGAGAAGAAGCCTCGACGCTTGGCCGTCGCCGCCTCGGACATGTAGGTAGCGCTGGTGCCGTACTCCCCGCCAACTGAGAAGCCCTGCACCACACGGATGAACACCAGCAGGATCAGGGCCCAGAGGCCGATCACGTCCTGCGTCGGCAGGATCGCGATGGCGAAGGAACCGGCCGACATCAGCGTCACGCTGAGCGTCAGCGCAGCCTTGCGGCCCTTCCGGTCGGCATAGCGGCCGAAGAACCAGCTACCGATGGGACGCATGAGGAACGACGTCGAGAAGACAGCCATCGCCTCAAGGCCTGCCTGCAGATCGTCCGAGGAGTTGAAGAAGTGCGACTGGAAATACGCCGCGAAAACCGTATAGACGTAGAGGTCGAACCACTCCACGAGGTTGCCCGCGGAGCCCTTGAGGATATTGCTCACGGCCTTGCGTGTCTGGGCGGCTTCGCTCAGAGGTGCAGCTTGTTGGGTGCTCATCAATGAACCTTCCTGGACGGCAGCGTTTTGCAACGGCCGTGTCTTGCATGAGTTCGTTCTGTCCATGAAGCTCGTGCTCATGGCGTCCTTGCGCATGGCTCTTCGTTGACTAAGAAAGGCCCTCCGGGGTGAAGAGGACATGTTCCAAACTATGGGTGATGCACGGCACAGCCCTAGTCCGCGGGGGATTTCCTAACACTTCCTTAGGTTTCGGGTGACGTCGGTTAGTGCTCGACGGCGGGCGCTCGCCACAGGATTCCCGGCTGCCGGTTCGGCTGTGGCTTTCCCGGGCGGCCGGGGATATCTTCTTGGCATGGGTGCAGTTCTACGAACCGCCCGCGCGGTGAAACGTGAGGCAGCCAGCATTCCGCTGCCACCAGGGCAGGTTGTGGGCCTGGTGCTGGATGTAGTCCTCGATCGTGTGCATCCCGCCTCCGTCCCTGGGCGCGACGCTCACCTTGGGTGCGACGTCCGACGCCGGGCGGCCGGTGTGGGCTTAGCGCTGACCGGCGCGGGAATCACCGCTTGGGCTGTTGCGGAGCGCCGGCGTAAAACGACTGGAAGCTTTGCTCTGGGCCACCCCGAAGGTTTGGTGACCAGCGGACCCTATGCGGCGAGCCGCCACCCGATTTATTTGGGGTGGTGGCTGATTCACTCAGGTGTGGCGGTTTCCAGGGGTTCCGCTTGGGCCCTGGTGACTTTGCCTGCTGGAATGCTGGTGGAACATCTGGGCGCGCTGTGGGAAGAAAATATGCTCAGGGAGCGATTCGGCCAGGCCTATGCCGACTATCAGAGAGACGTTCCCCGCTATGTGGGCTCGCCCATCTGGTTGATTCGCACCAGCTTCCACCTAGCCACGCCGCCAGCGTCGGCGGCGAGGGCTAGGGACAATGCGAAGACACATACTCCCGAACAACAGGCTAGGGTTCGTGACTCATGACCACCTACGAGTGATGTGAGAGAGGGTTCGGCTGAAGGGGTGGTTATGTGAGCGAGCGTTGGTGGTTGGTGCGGACGAGTTTCCACACGGATAGTCGGGCGATTCCTGAAGCGAAGGCAATGCTCAGCGGAAAGGCCCATGCTGTGGCGCTCCAGAAACCACCGAACGGGACGCAAATAATTGCCCCGGCTGCGAAGAATGCTGCGACGTGGAGCCATTGGTTGCGGACAGGCCGGAGGGCCAGACCCAAAGGCCACGCCACGGCTACGCCAACTGCACCGATGGGGATAAACCCGATGATCATTGCGGCGAGCGTAATGGACAGCGTGTAGCTGGCGTGACTTGGGGTTGAACTCAAGGACGGTATCGCCCAGAAAAGAAAGAATGCAACGTCGGCCACGAGAATGCCAACTAAAAGTCCCTTCCACCCCAGGACCACGCGGTCCTTGGCATCGTAGGGCCATAATGCCGGAGAGTTAGTCGCGCTCATCTGGACGCCTTGGCGATCTGATTCAGCGCACCAGCCAGGGCGGGGTACTGGAAAGAGAATCCTGCGTCGAGCAACTTGCGGGGCTCCACCCATCTGCTCTTCAGCACCAGCTCCGTTTGCGTGCGGATCAGAACGGCTCCGGCCTCGAGCAGCCACGCTGGAGTGGGAATACCGAACGAGACGCCCATGCTTCGGCGAACCAGTGACATCAGCTCCCGGTTGTCCACGGGGTAGGGCGACGCCGCGTTCACCGGACCCGTCACTCCGGCATCCGCGTGGATGAATAGCACCACACGGAACAAATCCTCCACATGGATCCAGCTGAACTTCTGCGTGCCCGGGCCCATGTGCCCACCAAGGCCGAGCCTGGCCAGGTTCCTGAGGGGGCTCATGACCCCGCCGGAACCCAACACGATCGCAATGCGTAGCGGAACCTTCCGCGTAGCCGGCACAACGACAGCCGCTAACTCGTTCTCCCAAGCGCGGGCCACATCCACGGAGAACCCGCTGCCCAGTTCGCCCGAAACCTCTGATTGTGGGTGATCTTCCGCATGCCTATAGATGGTTCCCGTACTCGAATTGATCCACGTCCGGGGCGGTTCGGCGCAAGCAGCCACAGCCCGGCCCAATGCACGCGTGGTCAGAACCCGGGAGTCCAGAATCTCCCGCCGGTGCTTCTCGTCGTAACGGCAATTCACAGACCGTCCGGCGAGGTTCACCAGCAGTTCGGCGCCGTCCAGCGCTTTGGTGATGGCGCCGTCGTCGTCCCATTGTGCGTCAGCCGAAGCGTCCCGCCCCACCGTCCTGACCTGCCAGCCTTCTTCAAGAAACCGACGCCTGAAGTAACTGCCAATGAAGCCGGAAGCACCTGCGATCACCACCGTCCGCGGCATTATGAGTCTTCCTTGACGCTGCGTACGAGCCCCAAAACGTCGTCGAGCACTTTGCTCACGCCGGGAATCTTCGCCAGCGACAGGCCGCGCGTCACCAGCGGGGCAGCGCCGTCGATCAGTTTGCGTGTGCGGCGTTGGCCTTCGGACCGGTCATAAACCCAGAACAGCGCCACGCCCATGTACGCCAACCACAGCAGTTCGGGCAGATCGCCGCGCAGTTTCTTGGCGACGGCGGGGGAGGAACCGTCGACGGCGGAACGGAAGATCGCGAGTGAGGCCTCGCGGGCGGCGGTGGACGCCTCGCCAAACGGGTTGACGGGCGACGACGGCCGGATCGCCGTCGCGATGAAGTCGGAACCGAACTGGTGGTACGGAGACATGACGTCGACGCCGGTGTGCAGCACTGCTTTCAGGCGCCCCGCGAGATCCTGAACCCCTTCGAGGGCCTGCGCCGCAACTACGGCGTGCTCATCCTGGACTTGGATGTACAGCTCCTGGACCAGCTCGTCCTTGGAAGCGAAATAGTAGTAGGCGTTACCTACCGACACTCCGGCCTCCTGTGCAATGGCGCGCATTGTGGTCTTCTCGAAGCCGATCTCACGGAACATCTTCAGCGCCACATCGGCCACCAGTCGCCGGGTCTGTTCACTCTTTGCTGCCATCAGCTGCTCCCTGCGTGAAGTTTTGAACGTGTTCAAGAATGAGTATGTCACGAGTTCTGAACGTGTTCAAAAGTTTGAGTGAGCGAGCATTTGGTTTAGGCCCGCGGGATGTGAGAGAAGGTGTGCGGTCGTCAAGTTTTTGAGACAGGTCTCGTTGTTGTTTTTGGTTAGGCGGCCAGGGGTTGCTGGGCGCGGGTTTGGTAGTTGGTGTGGGCTTTGGCTGGTGGTATGCCGCCGGCTCGGCGGTTGGGCCGGCGGCGGTTGTACCAGCCCTCGATGTATTCCATGACACCGGTTCGGGCGGCGAGTCGGGAGCCGTAGCGTTGGTGGTGGTAGAACTCGGTTTTGAGGTGGGAGAAGAAGTTCTCCGCGACGGCGTTGTCCCAGCAGACCCCGACTTTCCCCATGGACTGCGTCACCGAGTTATCGCCGCACCATTTCTGGAATTCATCCGAGGTGTATTGGGTGCCCCGGTCCGAATGGAACACCACCGAGGCCCCGGTCAGGTGGCCGTGGTTGCGGGCCATTTGCAGCGCCGCGGTGCACAGGCTCGCGCGCATGTGCCCGGCCATGGACCAGCCGATGACCATGCCGGAGAAAAGATCGATCACCGTAGCCAGGTAGAGCCAGCCCTCACCCGTGCGCAGGTAGGTGATGTCACCGACCAGGCGGGTTCCGGGCACTGTTGAGGTGAAGTCCCGCTTGCCCTCTGCATCGAGCATGTGGTTCTCGATGTGGGCTGTTTTGGCCTGCGGATCCTGGACGGTAGTTGCCTTCCAGGCCTGGGTGCGGACGGCCCGCAGCCCGTGCTCACGCATGATCGCCCCGACAGTGGGGGCCGAGACCCGCACTCCCTTCTCGTTCAAAAGCAGGGTCAGTTGGTCCCGGCCGGCACGGCCCTTCTCCTCCTTATACAGCTCGGTAACCGCGGCGGCGAGATCCTGATGCCGTACTGCCCGCGGGGATGGCCCGGCCGGGTTGCGCCATCGGTAGAACGAGGCCCTGGAAACCTTCAACGCCCGGCATAGCCAGGCCACGGAATGGTTGGCCTTCTCCGCTTCGATGAACTCGTAGAAGTCCTCTACTTTTGCTTCGCGGCAAAGAAGGCGCTGACTTTTCCCAAGAACTCGACCTCGGCCTTCAATCTCTCGTTCTCAGCCAAGGCTTTCCGGTGTTCATCCCAGGACACCGGGCCCGGGTCCACAGGCTCTAGAGCAGGACCGTCCTGATGTTTTCCCCGGTGCCGATGAAGCCAGTTCCCCAACGTGCTCTCCTTAACCCCGAGCTCGTCAGCGACTTGCTTCACTGAACGATCCGAGGACAACACCAGCTGCACAGCTTCCTTACGGAAAGCCGCATCATATTTTCTTCTAGGACCAGTCATTCTGAAGTCGATCTCCCATCAACCTGTCTCAGAAAACCATACGGCCGCAGTGGCCCGAAAGGGGGTGGGATGTGAGAGAGGGTGCGTGGTGGGAGAATGGAACCGGTGCCGGGCCGAATGCCCCACCAACCACAGTGCTAATACAGCGGGGCACCCTCAATAAGGGGGCCTGCGCGAACCACTACGAAATGGATGACCCATGCCCTCGCCCTCAGGCTCCAGTACCTTGAGCAAGCCCGCGCCGCGCTTTGCGTCGATCGGCTCCCCGTATTTCGGCATCATGCTGGCCATCATGGCCGTGGTGCTGATCCTGTCCAACATCGGCGCCTCCAAGGGCGTTGTGCTCGGGCCGATCATCACCGACGGCGGGTTCTTCCTCTTCCCCATCGCCTACATCCTGGGCGACGTGATGAGCGAGGTCTACGGCTTCAAAGTTGCCCGCAAAGCGATCATTACCTCCTTTGCGTTGTCGGTCTTCGCCTCGCTCTGCTACTGGATCATCATCGTGCTGCCCGGCTTCAACGACGAGTACGGAACCGCCAAGCAGGCTGCCATTGAGGGCGCCCTTGGTCCCGTGCCTCAGATCGTGCTCGCTTCCCTGCTCGCATTCCTGGCAGGACAGACCATCAACTCGTGGATCCTGGTGAAGATGAAGGCCCGCACGGGCGAAAAGAGCCTGTGGGCGCGCCTGATGGGCTCGTCCGTGGTGGGCGAATTCGTGGACACCCTGATTTTCTGCAGCATCGCAGCGTCCGTCATTGGCATCACTGACGCGGGTTCGTTCTTGAACTACGTCCTGGTTGGCTTCGTGTACAAGACCGCCGTGGAGTTCCTGTTCGTACCGGTCACTGTGCTGGTGGTTGGTTGGATCAAGAAGCGCGAACCGAGCTACGGGGCAGCCGCAGCCTAGGCTTGTGCTGAGTTCGCCGGAAACGTGTGAGTTCGCTGCTCCGGCGTTCTCGCGCTGCTCTGGCCACCCTCATCTCCTGAGCGCTTTCAGAACACGCCCTTTGAACTCCTGCTCCTGAAACAGGTCCTTCCATTCCACCCGGATGAAGAACCAGCCGTCCTCTACCAAGGCCTTCTCCCGGCGTCGTTCCTCAAAGATCACCCGGTCAGTCCGGGCGTACTTGAAGTACTTGACCTCCCCGTCGAATTCAAGGGCCACCTTCTCTTTCTTCCATGCGAAGTCCATCCGGTGCCGACCAACCCGACTTTGCACTTCCACTTGCGCCGTGGGCATGGGCAATTTGAGGCGGGCGAGTAGTTCCCTGCACAGAGTTTCGCCAGGAGATTCGGAACTGGGGTCAGCATTGGCCAGGCATCTCTGCAAGGTACGGCAGCCTCGTCGTCCGGAGAAAGTACCTGAGTGGGCTTGCATGAGCTGCTTGTCCGCTCCGAGCCGCAGCCCGTGATCCATGATGATCAACGCTTGCCGGTAATTCAGAGTCTTGGCACAGTCCAGAACAGTCCGCTCAAGGTCGGTGACCCGGAGGAACTCCACAGTGGTGATCTGGGAAGGCGGCAACCGTAGTTTGTGCCCGCGAACATCTTTGCCGAGGCGCTCACTGGATGGGTTGGTGGGAAGTGTGACGTGGATGGTTTGATCCACGTTCCACAGAAAAAGTCCGTGCAGCCTCGCCGCCGACGTGTGGCTATAAACGTAGCCGTCGGTGGACGTGGTGAGGGTTCCGTGTGCATGTGCGTGGATCAGTAGCTTGCCGCGGACGTCATCCGGCTGATTTGCCCATGCCGCGCGGCGTATATAACAGCCGTGGCGCACTCGGATGAGGTCACCCTGGCGGACCAGCGTGCCGATTGCCCGTGAACTGAGTCCCAGTTCATTGAGCTGCCTGGTGCGCCAAAGGGCTCCAAGTTGGGGGAGGGTAGCAGTTGGTTTCTGACTCATCACCCCAGCCTCAGGCAGGCTGGACGCCGAAAGTAGCCCCCGCCGTCGTTATGTGGACAACGGCTCCGGCGATCTCGGCGCGACTAGGAGTAGTACCGGCCTAGCGTCTCCGCCTTGAACTCGAAGAACTCCCCGGAGTCGATGGCCAGGCGGGCGTCGTCCACCATCTTCACCACGAAGCGCTCGTTGTGGATGGAGATGAGCGTTGCCGAGAGCATTTCCTTGGCCTTGAACAGGTGATGGATGTACGCGCGCGAGTAGTTCACGCACGTGTAGCAGTCGCAGCCATCCTGCAGTGGTCCGAAATCGGCCTTGTACTTAGCCCCGGACAGGTTGAACCGGCCAAAGGGCGTGTAGAACGCGGAATTCCTGGCCACACGGGTGGGGGAGACGCAGTCAAAAGTGTCGGCGCCGTTCTCGATTGCCGTGAAGATATCGTCCGGCTCGGAGATGCCCAGCAGGTGCCGTGGCTTGTTCTCCGGCAATTCCTCATTGCACCAGCGCACAATAGTGCCCAGGTTCTCCTTCTCCAGCGCACCGCCGATCCCGTACCCGTCAAAGGGCATGGCGCCGAGGTCCTGGCATGCCGTGCGGCGCAGGTCCTCATACTGGGCTCCCTGGATCACCCCGAACAGGGCCTGGTACGGCTTGCCCTCGCGGGAGGCGGTTAGGGAAGCATGCTCCTCCAGGCACCGCAGCGCCCACAACCGGGTCCGTTCCAGCGACTCCTCCTGGTACGCCCGCGAGTTCTGCAGTGTGGTGAGTTCGTCGAAGGCAAACATGATGTCCGCGCCGATCTGGTGCTGTACCTGCATGGAAATCTCAGGGGAGAAGCGGTGCCGGTCCCCGTTGAGGTGCGACTTGAACCAGACGCCGTCGTCGTCAATGTGTGCCAGCCGTTCCTTGCCCGGAGCCACAGCGTCATCAGGCCCGGAGCTGTCCACATTCTTCATATCGATGACCTTCTTGAACCCCGAGCCCAGGCTCATCACCTGGAATCCGCCGGAGTCGGTGAAGGTCGGCCCGGACCAGTTCATGAAGGCACCCAGTCCGCCCGCGGCGTCCAGGATTTCCGCTCCCGGCTGCAGGTACAGGTGGTACGCGTTGGCCAGCACGGCCTGCGCGCCAAGGTCCGCAACGGACTCGGGCAGTACGGCTTTGACCGTGGCTTTGGTTCCGACGGCGATGAACGCGGGCGTCTGAATGGTTCCGTGCGGCGTGGTGATGGTTCCGGTGCGGCCCAGGAAAGAACCGCCGTTGGCGGCTATCTGGGCGTCCGACGGCGAGCACGTCTCGGTCAGGCGCTGGCCCACCGAAAAGGAGAACTCGGATTGCCGGCGGGACAAACCGGGCAGCGCAGGGGAAGATGCAGGGGCAGATGAGGAAGCTGGCACGCTTCCAAGTGTGCCAGCTTTACCGTGAGTAACCCGCCGGACAAACCCTAGGACCCGTACTTCTCAGCTTTCCAGTTGTCCCACGAGGACCGGATGTCCGCCAAAGTGTGGGCCCCCAAATCGTAAGTGGAGGCAATCACCATGGAGCCGCCGTCGGGCCTTTTCTCCGGAATGGGCAGTTGCTCGGCCACGATCAGCAGCCCGTCCCCGTGCTCGGCGTAGCTGTGAACGGTGAGGCCCACTTGGTGCCGGCTCTTGAACCACACCTTGCCGGAGATCTTCTCCCCGGTGGCAAGCGTGAGCGAGTATTCCTCCCCAACGGGTGGAAGATCACCGAGCCCCAATTTTTCGATCGCAGGCCCGCCTTTGCCGGGCAGGGACAGGAAGTGCGTCCTGCGGTGCCCGTGGGGGTGCCGTTCCAAGGCGAAACGCAGCTGGTGCAGGAACGTGAGCCAGCCCTGGGTGATGTCCTCGTCCCAGTCCGCCCATTCCGAATTGTGGTCCAGGGCGGCCCGGGTGACCTTCACTTCGGTGCCTCCGGAGACCGGGTGGAGCTCAAAAATGTCACCGCCGTTGACGGTCAGGCTTGTGTGATCGGGCCCCTCCACCACATCGGTGTTGAAGTAAATTTGTTTGATTTCGTCGGTGAGATCGTCAGCTTCCCAGCCGTGCCATTGAGCCACCAGCGACGGTTCGCGCAGCATTGTCCAAACCTGCTGCGCGTCGGCATTAACCACAACGCTCAGATTGTTCGTCATGGACCCGAATCTACCGTCGTTGGCGCCTACATAACAGGTCTTGACAGCCCCCAATGACGGTTAGGCACGGACCGATTCCAGTTCGTTGCCGATCCGCCGGGCCAGCTCTTCCTCGCCGATGGTCATGGAGCCCCCGTGGGCGCGCAGGAACATCAGCGCTTCAAGCCGGAGGAACCGCCATTCGCGCTCGGCCTCACGATTCCCATTGTCGATCGCGCGGAAGATTTCCTTGTCATACAGGTTGGGTTCGTTGAGTGAGCGCTGGCGCACGCGGGCGTTGATCCGGGCCTTGAAGGGGTCTTCTTCCTGGGACTCCGGCGCACGCAGCAGTTTCTCGTACACAGCGGCGCGCTCGGATTGGCCGGCTTCGCGGCAGATGAAACTGGACAGCGCCAGCGCCCGTTCGATCGAGGCCCAGCGGTCCAGGTTGCCGTCAAAGGGCAGCACGTTCAGCAGATCGGCCACGGCCAGGGCGTGGTCCGGATCGCGCAGCACGATGCACAGGTCGAAGGCAAGATCACTGAGGTCCCGGAGGCAGCTCCCGGATTTGGTGTTGATGCCCTTCGCCAGCCGTTCCGCCAGGACCTGCACGCCGTTCTTGCCCTTGTGGTTGGCGGCCGCGGCACGGACCACGGCTTCGGGCGTGCCGTCGGGCTCCGGAATGAGCGCAAGCTCCTCGGCGGTGGGGCCGGTGTACGTTGGTGGGGTCTCCGGGCGGGGAGGCACGACGACGGCGGCTCCGGCTTGCGCTTGGGCGTCGCCTTCCGCGGGGGTGCTGGTGCGGGAGTGGCCGGACTCGGAAGCGGTGGTGGCGTTCAGGGCTGCGTCGGCGGAGGAGTCCGAGGCGCTTGAGTCCGCGCCGGAGTCGGCCGGAACACCGTCGCCCACAGGAACACTGGACCCTGTAGCGATCCGCACCGTGCCGCCGTCCACCATTGTTACCAGCAGCAGCGCTGCTACGCCGTAATCGTCGTTTTGCACCTCAACGGCGGCGATTTCCTCGGCCGGGCCATCCCCGGGCGGGAACACAAAATCGCCGGGCTGCAGGTCCCCAGCCTGCTTTTCTCTGTACTGCTGTGTGGCTGGGCTGTGAGTCATCGGAAATCCTTTGGTTCTCGTGGGGTCCGCCGTCCAGTCTACAAAGACCAGCCGGCGCAAGGGCCGGGACCCGCTAGAGAACGATGCCCGAGAAAGCCAGTGCCTGCCGCACGAGGTTCCCGCGACCGCCGTCGAATTCCTGCTGGACGTTCTCGCTCAGCACCTCTTGGGGCGTCATCCACGTCAGTTCCAGGGCGTCCTGGCGCGGTTCACATTCACCGGTGACGGGGATGACGTAGGCCAGCGAGACGGCGTGCTGGCGGTCATCCGTGAAACCGGTCTGTGACGGGGCAGGGAAGTACTCGGCCACCGTGAAAGGAACGGGGCTGATGGGCAGCTGCGGGAAGGCCAAGGGGCCTAGGTCCTTTTCCATGTGCCGCAGCAGTGCCGCGCGGATGGTCTCGCGGTACAGAACGCGGCCGGAGACGAGGTAGCGGACCATGTTTCCGTCGGCGTCGCCCTGCAGGAGTGTGCCCACCTCATTGACATAGCCGAGCGGATCCAGCCTGACCGGAACGGCCTCCACATAGACCATGGGGAGTCGGCCGCGGGCTTCGAAGAGGTCTTCGTCAGAAAGCCAGCCTGGATACGGGTCGGGTGTACGTACGCTCATGGTTAAGTTCTACCGCATCACCCGCCGAACTTCCTTGGCGGCGCTGCCGTGGCTGCGTGGTTACGCTCTCGGCAGTATTAGAGGGCCAGGATCGACTCGAGCGGTTCCCCGGATGCTATGCGGGCAAGGATGGCGGGCTCCGCGGCGTCCGACTGCAGCGCTCTTTCCAGGACATCCCGGGCAGTTTCCGGTGAAAGAACAATCAGTCCGTTGTCGTCTCCGAGCACCAGGTCGCCGGGGTTGACCTCTGTCCCTCCGCAGCGCACAGGGACATTGACGGCGGAACCTGTGCCATGGAGCCGTTTGGTAGTGAGGCACGATGTCCCGCGGGCAAACACCGGCAGACCTGTCTGCCGCAGTTCCAGAACGTCAGTGGCCATGCCATCAACCACGACGGCGGCAGCACCTTGTGCGAGTGCCGCGGCTGCCGTGACGGCCCCCACGGGCGCATGATGGTGGTCTCCGAGCATGTCCACCACCAGGACGTCGCCCGGCCGGAGTGCCAGGAGTGCGTGGTTCATGGCGATGGCATCGTGGTCCGCGATTCGGACTGTGACGGCGGGTCCGGCTATTTTCACGTTTGCATGCAGGGACTGGATAGCGGGGGAGACGAATCCGTCCTCGAGGAAGTGGCCGATGGTCGGGTAGCTGACGTCGGTCAGGTCCTTCAGGAGTGTTGGACTCACGGGGTTACCTCCGCTTTCTGCGCAAGGACAGCTACGCATTCGATTTCCAAGGACACGCCCCACAGGCTCACGCACACGGTGGTCCGGGCCGGTTTGGCGGTGCCGAAGTACTCCGCGTACACGCGGTTGTACTCCTCAAGTTGGTCCTGGCTGGTCAAGTAGGTGTTGACCTTGACCACGTGCTCCAGGCTGGATCCTGCGGCTTCCAAGACGCCGTCGAGGTTCTGGATGGTTTGCCGGACTTGTTCTTCGAAGGTCTCCGGCTGATCATCCAGTCCAGTGATGGCCGGTATCTGGCCGGAGGTGAACACAAAACCGTTCGCAATGACCGCCGGGGAAAAAGGCCCGACGGCGGGCGCCTGGCCGGGGATACCGGCCAGGCGCCCGATGGTGGTGACGGTCACCGCGCTGCCGCGGCTTCCGTGGAGCCAGCGGACGCCGGTGCCTCATCGACGGCGTCGATGTTGCCGTACCGGGTCTCGGTCAGTAGGAAGAGTGCAACCAAGGACAGTCCGGCCGCGGCCATGATGTACCAGGCGATCGAGGAGCTCTGCCCCGTCATGCCCAACAACCAGGTAGTGACGAACGGGGTGGCGGCGCTGCCTAGGAGGCCGGATAGCATGTAGGCCACCGACAGGCCGGAGTAGCGGACCTTGGACCCGAAGAGCTCGGCCAGGAAGGTGGCGATGGGTCCGTAGTTGGCGCAGAACGCGGTCATCATGGCCAGGTAGGCCACGAACAGCAGTGCCACCGACTTGGTGTCCATGAGCCAGAACATCGGGAACGCGAGGGCGGCCTCGGCAGCAACACCGGCGAAGATGATGGGCTTGCGCCCGAACTTGTCCGATAGCTTTCCGAAGAACGGGATGAGGAACAGCCCCAGGACGCAGGAAGCCAGGACCACCCAGAGCATCAGGCTCTCGGAGTGGCCGAGTTCCTTCTTGCCGTAGGAGACGCCGGAGGCTACCAGCAGGGTGAACGTGCTGCCCGTGGACAGGGTTGCGACGCCGCCGAGGACAACCTGCTTCCAATACTTGGCCATCAGCGCAGCGAACGGCATTTTCGCCTTGGCGCCGGCGGTCTTGACTGCCTGGAACGACGGAGTTTCCTCGATGTGCAGGCGGATGTAGATGCCCACAGTGACAAGGAGGACTGAGGCCAGGAACGGGATGCGCCAGCCCCATGAATAGAGGGCTTCGGTGCTGACCGTGGAGGCAACAATCAGGAAGGCTACGTTCGCAATCAGGGTGCCGGCGGGAACCCCCACCTGTACCAGTGAACCGTAGAAGCCGCGCCGGGTAGGGGGCGCGTGTTCAACTGTCATGAGCACGGCACCGCCCCATTCGCCGCCGAGGGCCAGGCCTTGGATGACACGGAGGAAGAGCAACAGAAGTGGCGCCATGATGCCGATGCTGTTGTAGTCGGGCAGCAGGCCGATGGCGAAGGTAGCCGCTCCCATGGTCAGGAGGGAAACCAGCAGCATGGACTTGCGGCCCAATCGGTCACCGAAGTGGCCGAAGATGATGGCGCCCACCATGCGGGCAATGTAGGCGGAAGCGAACGTACCGAAGGCCAGCATGGTGCCGACGATCGGATCAAAGCTGGGGAAGAAGATCTTGTTGAAGACAAGGGCCGACGCCGTCCCGAAGACGAAAAGGTCGTACCACTCGACGGTGGTGCCAATAACGCTGGCGAGGGCAATCTTGCGCATCTTTGCCAGGTCAAGCCTGGACGATGATGCGGAGGCAGTATCTACCGTATGGGCCATCTGATTCTCCGGATGCGGTGCGGGGACGAATGTCCGGTGCAAGGTAGCTACAACTATGGTGTGTGCCCGATCACACCATCAATGGCATAACTCCCATCAAAACTGGCCCGGGAATGTGAAAACACACACCGAAGCCACGGTGCACGGAATTCCCGACGACGGGCCTCCTGGTGGGGCCTGCCTGCCTGCCGCCGTGGCTTGGTGACCTCATTTTGGTCCCAGCCGGGTCGAGATCAACCCTTTCCGGTCACTTTTCACCCTCGCCGCCGGAAAACAGGGTCAGGTAGCAACGCGGCAGCGGCCGGTCATGCCCAGGCCACTACCAGCCGGGCCGTCTTCGCGGGAACAGCGAGATCGATTCCCGTCAGTTCCTGGAATCGATTGAGCCTGTTGAGAATGGTGTTGCGGTGGCAAAACAATTGCTCGGAGGTAACTGTGACATTGCCGGTGGCCAGATAGTTCCGGACCGTCTCCAGCAGGCGTTCGCGCTCGCCGCCCCGGCACTCCGCCAAAGCCTCTTCGAGTTCGGCGGCAAGGTCGAGGCCGGCGTCCTGCAGGTTCTGCTGGGCCAGCCGGGCCCAGGCCGAATCGGCCGACAGCGGGCCGGCGTCGCGGGGGCGAAGCAGCGCCGCCAGGCTTTCAGCGGTGCGGGCCGCTCCGGGAAGTGCGCGCAGTCCAAGGACCTCAGGCACGTAGCCGCAGGGGACGTTCACGACGCCGGGTGGCAGCTGCTGGCTGTCGGGTTCCGGGCTGCGCGTCTCGCCCCGGGGTTCCGGACCGCGGGTCCGGGTGGCAGGCAGAGCCCAGAAGACATACGTGTTGCCGCCCGACTCATGGAGGAACAGCCGCTGCCGGGAGTGCTGTCCTGATCCGAACTGGGACGTTGCTGCCCGCAGCCGTGCACCAGGTTCACCGCTGGCCGCTACCAAGGCGAAGCGTGATTCGGGATTGATGCCCAAAGCCGAAGCCACTTGCGCGGAGGTTTCCTGCGAGGGGGTGCTCTGGTTGAAGAGGCGGGCAATGAACTCGCGCTGAATGCTTGATTCTTCCTGGGCCATCCTGACGCGCTCGGTCAGGTAGCTCGTGTGCGTCCGGGTGGCGAATTCGTCCACCACACTCCATACCTGGTCCACCCGTGTGGCCAGCAACGCGGCGTCCTCGGTGTGGGCGATCTCCAGCAGCTCGGCCCAGAGAATGCTGAAGTCCAACCGGACGGCAGAGGTGAGGGACTCCGGCGGAATGCCGGCCCTTGCGCGCTTGGATCCAAGGTCGGAAGCGAAGTCGAGCAGGCCATCACGGCTGTCCGTCCTGCCATTCCTCAAGCCGCTGATTAGCCGCCGGAATGTCTCCCGTGCGGTCTCCTGGATTTCCAGGACCGTCACCTGGCTTTCGCCGTACTCGGGGATCTCGCGGACCCTCGTGGTGAAGGCTTGGGCCAGGGTGTCCAGCCGGCCTTCAAGCTGATCCACCAGTTCAGTCCAACGAACGGCGTGCCCGGATGTCTCGGAATTGTGCATTCACACATTCTAGCGCCATGTTTCCGTGATGGATTGCTAGTCATTTTGGGAAAAACTACTGGCACTATGGATTGAGTCACACAAATTTGCCCGGGCATCCCCAAGGTCCGGTCCCGTTCGCACTCATGGAGCAACAATGGCAAGCACGGTCAGCGGAGCCACGGACACCAGTCCCAAGGCAGTACGCGTCGTCGATGAAAGCGTCACCAAGAAGGTGGCCCTCGCGGCCCTGGTGGGTACTGCGCTGGAATGGTACGACTTCTTCCTGTTCACCACAGCTGCTGCGCTGGTGTTCAACGCACAGTTCTTCGTTTCCCAAGACCCTTTTGTAGCAGCCATGGGATCCTTCGCTACCTTGGCCGTCGGCTTCGTGGCCCGCCCCATCGGTGGTTTCATCTTCGGCGCCCTGGGTGACAAGGTGGGTCGCAAGAAGATCCTCATGGTCACCATCGTGGGTATCGGCATTGTCACCGGCCTCATCGGTCTGCTTCCGAACTACATGACCATCGGCCTGGCGGCGCCTATTCTCCTGGTGGCCCTGCGCATCGTTCAGGGCCTCGCAGTCGGCGGTGAGTGGAGCGGCGCGGTGATCATCGCCGTCGAAAACGCTCCTGTGGAGAAGCGTGCACGCTACGCGGCCCTGCCGCAGATCGGTTCCCCGATCGGTACCATCCTTTCTTCCGGTGGCTTCTTCGGCATGTTGTTCCTGGTGGGTCAGAGCAACTTTGACGCGTGGGGCTGGCGCATCCCGTTCATCGCCGCGATCCCGCTGCTGGCAATCTCACTCTGGATCCGCAGCCGCCTGAGCGAATCACCCGAATTCGAAGCCCTCATGGAGTCCGGTGAGACCGAACATGCTCCCATCCGTGGAGTTCTGAAGAACAGCTGGCGCCAGATCCTGGTGGGCATGTGCTCGGCGCTGCTCGGCATCGGTGGCTTCTACCTCATCACCAGCTTTGTGGTCTTCTACGGCACCAAGGTGCTCAAGCTGCCCTCCGAACTCCTGCTCTTGGGCACCCTGTTGGCTGCAGCACTTGAGATCGGCGCCCTCATCTGGGCCGGGCGGCTCGGCGAAAAGTTCGGCGCCAGTAAGGTCATCCTGTGGGGCGGTGTTGCCTCGGCCGCTATCGCAGTTCCCGTTTTCCTGGCCATCGACTCCCGCAACCCCGTCCTGGTGGTCCTAGGCATGATGATCGGCGTTGCTGTCCTCTCCATCCCATACGCCGTCTCCGGCACCGCGCTGACTGCCCTGTTCGCCACGAAGGTCCGCTACACCGGCGTCGCCATCACTTCCAACACTGCGGGCGTTATCTCCGGCTTCGTGCCGCTGATCGCCACCGCGCTGGTGGCCGCCAACAACTCCTTCTGGCCCGGCGCCATCATCCTGCTGGTCGTGTCCGCACTGACGGCACTTTCCGGCCTGTTCCTCCCCGCCCTTTCCATCGAAGAAGAAGGAATGAAGCATTGAGCACAACCACTGCCGGCCACTTGATTGTTGGCCAACTGGAACGGGCAGGCGTCAAGCGCGTCTACACCGTGCCGGGTGAGAGCTTCCTCGACGTCCTGGATGGCCTGCACGGTTCGCCGATCCAGAACGTGGTGGCCCGCCAGGAAGGCGGCGCCGGATTCATGGCACTGGCCGAAGGCCGGCTCACTGAGCTTCCCGGCATCGCCATGGTGACCCGTGGCCCGGGCGCAGCCAATGCCTTCATCGCCATACACACCGCCTACCAGGATGCCACTCCGCTGATCCTGTTCGTCGGCCTGATCCCGGTGGCCGACCGTGGCCGCGAGTCGTTCCAGGAGTTCGACATCAACGCCTGGTTCGGCAGCACAGCCAAGAAAGTAGTGACGCTCGACGACGCAGCTTCCGCCGCCCGCGTGGTGGACGACGCCATCTTCACCGCCCTCAGTGGACGCCCCGGACCCGTGGTGATCGGCCTGCCGGAGGACGTGCTGGTGCATGTGGTGGAGAACGCCACCGTCGAACCCCGCAGGATTGCCCGTCCAGAGCCGGCCCCCGCGGAGCTGGCTGAGCTGACCCAGAAGCTGGAGAAGGCACGCAAGCCGCTGGCCGTCGTCGGCGGTGAAGGCTGGACCCAGGAGTCCGGCGAGCAGCTGGCCGCCTGGGCGAGCCGACACAGCGTCCCGGTGGTTGCCGATTTCAGGGCTTACGACGCCGTTCCCCACCGCAGTGACGCCTACGCCGGCTACTTGGGCTACGGCCGCAGCGACGCCAACGCCCAGCGCCTGGACGACGCCGATCTGCTCGTTTTTGTGGGCTGTGTCCGCGGCGACGTCCTCTCCGATGGCTACAAACGCGGACTCGACGCCGAGACCGTCGTGGTCAACGCCGACGCAAACCTCCTGGGCCACTTCGGCCGGGTGGACCAGCACATCATCGCGGACGTCGCCGCGTTCGCCACCGCGTTGGCTGGCACTCATGCGGCTGGCGAACGCCAGGAAGGCTGGTTCGCCAGCGCCCGCGCCGAGCAGCTCACCTTCTCCACGCCCCGGCCCGACGGCGGTATCGGTGTGGACCTGGGCGTCGCCATGGAGGTCCTCACAAAGGAAATGGCCGACGACGCCGTCCTCACCTTCGGTGCGGGAAACCACGCCCTGTGGCCCGCCCGGTACCTGGGCCACAACTCGGCCAACTCCTTGGCCGCTCCGCGCAACGGGGCCATGGGCATGGGCATTCCCGCAGCCGTGGCAGCCTCGCTGGCATATCCCGGCCGTCAGGTCATTTCCGTGGCCGGCGACGGCTGCTTCATGATGAACGGCCAGGAAATCGCCACGGCCATGGGCTACGGCGCCGCGTTCATCGTCTTGGTGGTGGACAACGGCATCTTCGCCACCATCCGCGAACATCAGGAAGCGCATTACCCGGACCGGCCCTCAGGTACGCACATGACCAACCCGGACTTCGCCGCACTCGCCCGTTCCTACGGCGGCTACGGCGAGCGGGTGGAGCGAACGGAAGACTTCGCGGCCGCGTTCCGCCGCGCCGTCGACTCCGGCCTCCCGGCCCTGTTGCACTTGCCGCAGGACCCCACCACGCGTTCCCCCAAGACTTCAACCAACTGACCGGAGCCCTTACCGTGATCCAGCTTCAGAACATCATCAACGGCGAGTCCGTGGACGCCGCGGCCAGCCTGCCGTTCTTCGACCCCGCCACGGGCCAGCAGATCGGCACCGCGCCGGACAGTGACGCTGCCGCCGTCGACGCCGCCTTCCAGGCCGCTGCCGCAGCTTTCAAGAGCTACAAGCGCACGACGCCGGGAACGCGCCAGTCGCTGCTGTTGCAGCTGGCCGACCTCATCGAGGCGAACGTTGACCGTCTGCTCGAGGCTGAGGTGGCCTGCACCGGAAAGCCTGCCGCACTCACCAAAGAGCTTGAAATCCTGCGCGGCGCGGACCAACTGCGCTTCTTTGCCGGGGCATGCCGGGTGGTTTCCGGTACGGCCCAGACCGAATACGTGGAGGGTTTCTCTTCCACCATCAGGCGCGAACCCATTGGTGTGGTGGCCCAGATTACGCCGTGGAACTACCCGTTCATGATGGCCATCTGGAAGATTGGTCCGGCCCTGGCTGCGGGCAACACCTTGGTCCTCAAGCCTGCCGACACCACCCCCTGGTCCACCTTGGTCCTGGGTGAGCTGGCACAGCAGGTTTACCCGGCAGGCGTAGTGAACATCGTGTGCGGCGGCCGCGAGGCCGGTGCCGCGATGGTGGAGCATGACATCCCGGAGATGGTCTCCATTACGGGCTCCACCCGGGCCGGTGCGCAGGTCATGTCCGCGGCGTCCAAAACCCTCAAGGATGTCCACCTGGAGCTGGGCGGCAAGGCGCCCGCTGTGGTGTTTGCCGACGTCGATATCCAGCGGACCGCCAGCGAAATCGCCCTGGCTGCCTTCTTCAACGCCGGGCAGGACTGTACTGCGGTGACCCGCGTCCTGGTCCACCAGGATATTCATACGGAGTTCGCGGCTGCCCTGGCTGACGCCGCTGCTGCTTTGAAAGTGGGATCGGACCTCGGTCCACTCAATAGTGCCGCGCAGTTGGATCGGGTGGAGGGCTTCATGTCCCGCCTGCCTGCCAACGCCCGCGTCCTCGCCGGCGGCAAGCGCACCGGGACAGGCTTCTACTTTGAGCCGACGGTGATCGACGGCGTCTTCCAGACAGACGAGGTAGTGTGCGACGAAATCTTCGGCCCCGTGCTGACCGTTCAGCCGTTCGCCACCGAGGAGGAAGCGATCGAACTCGCCAACGGCACCAAGTACGCCCTGGCATCCAGCGTGTGGTCCGAGAACCACGGCGTGGTCACTCGTGTGTCCATGGAGCTGGACTTCGGAGCCGTCTGGATCAACTGCCACCAGGTGATCCCGGCCGAAGCACCGCACGGCGGATTCAAGCATTCGGGTACGGGCAAGGACCTCTCTGTCTATGGACTTGAGGACTACACGCGCATCAAGTCCGTCACCACCTCCCACCGCTAGAACCTGACATGAAACTAGACCTCCTCCTGCGGAACGCAGACATCATCACCATGGATCCGGACCACCCGGTGGCCAGTTCGCTGGGCATATGGAAGGGGCGCATCGTGGGCCTGGACGAGGACCTTGATGGTTTGGACGCCGTTGAGGTCCTGGACCTTGGCGGTGCCACCGTCACTCCAGGCTTCATCGATGCCCACTGCCACACCACGTGGTTCGGGCTGGGCCTGGCGGAGCTGGACGTGTCCGGTGCCCGCGGCCTGGAGGAGCTGTATGAGCTTCTCCGCGGTGCTGTTACTCACTCGGGGATCGACGGCGTGGGCTGGCTTTTCGCTACCGGCTTCAGCCAGACCCAGCACGGCGGGGCCTTCCCGGACATCGCCGAGCTGGACCGCATCACGGGGGAGCGGCCGCTGTTCATGCGGCACAACTCCGGGCATATGGCCGTGGTCAACACCGCCGCGCTGCGGCTGGCAGGTGCCGAGTCGCCGTCGTTCCCGGATCCCGACGGCGGAGCGATCGTCCGCGACGCGGCGGGACATCCCACGGGGCTGGTCCAAGAGACGGCCCAGGAACTGATCCAGCAGCTGATCCTGCCGTATTCGTTGGAGGACATCGAGGCCGCCCTTGAGAGGGCCACGCTGTTCTACGCCTCCGAGGGCATCACGAGTTTCACTGAGGCCGGGGTGGGCGGCGGGTGGATCGGGCACAGCCCGGCCGAGCTTGCCGCCTACCAGAGCGCCTCCGCCCACGGCCGGTTGCATGCCCGTGCCCAGGTCATGCCGGTGCTGGATGTGCTGCACGGGTTGGGCGGGCATGCATCTGACAGTCCCGGTGCGGCCCCGGCCGGGCTGGATCTTGGCATCACCAGCGGATTCGGGAATGACTACTTGTCCCTGGGCCCGGCAAAGGTGTTCCTGGATGGCTCACTTCTGGGCGAAACCGCAGCCGTGAGCCACGAGTTCTGCAGCCACGGCCACAAGGACAACCGCGGCAACGTTGGCTACTTCCAAGCGGACCCCGCCCAGCTGCGGGAACGCATCGAAGCCGCCTACGCCGCCGGGTGGTCCATCGCAGCCCACGCCATCGGTGACAGGGCCGTGGACCTCGCGGTGGACATCATCACGGATTGCCAGGCTCAGTATGGGCAGCGCCGCTTGCCCAACAGGATCGAGCACGCCTCCATGACGCGCCCTGAGCAGCTGGCAAGGCTCGCGGACGCAGGAATTGCCGTGACACCCCAGGCAAGCTTCTTCCGCGAAGGCGGTGACGGGATGACCGCGTCCCTCGGGCCGGACCGCTTGCCGTGGGCCTACCGGGCAGCCAGTTTCCTGGAAGCCGGAGTGGTGCTCGCGGGAAGCTCGGACCGGCCGGTCGCCGACGGAAACGTGCTCCGCGGCATGCAGGCGTTCGTGGACCGCCGGACCGGGTCCGGGGCCGTCTTCGGGAACCCGGCCGAACGCCTCACTCCGCAGCAGGCCCTCGCCGCTTACACCAGCGGAGCCGCCGCAGCCACAGGGTCCCTGGGCAAGAAGGGCACCCTTTCAGCTGGCAAATTGGCCGACTTCACCGTCCTTTCTGCCTCACCTTTGACGGCACTGGACATCAGCGAACTTCACGTCCTGGCCACCGCCGTCGGAGGCCGATTTACCTATCAATCAACCGGCTTCAACGCTGAACTTTCCCGTGAAAGTTCGTTCGCGGCCCACTCATAGGGGAGACCATGACAACCACCACAAGTTTCACCGCCCAGGACACCGCTTTCGTGCAGGACTTCCGGACCATGAGCGCCTTCGGTGCCACGGCGAACGGCGGCGTGGACCGCCAAGCCGCAACCATTCCCGACGGCGAACAGCGCCGCTGGCTCGCCGGTCTCTTGGAGGAGCACGGCTTCACGGTGAAGTTCGACCACACCGGCAACCAGTGGGGCCTCTACGAAGCCGTGCCAGGTGCGCCGTTCGTGGTGGTGGGCTCGCACATGGATTCACAGCCGACGGCGGGACGTTACGACGGCGCTTATGGCGTCCTCGCCGCAGCCCACGCCGCGTTCCGCCTTGCAGCCCGTTGGGAAGCCGGCGCCGAGGCACCCAAGTTCAACCTCGCCGTCGTCAACTGGTTCAACGAGGAAGGCAGCCGCTTCAAGCCGTCCATGATGGGCTCCTCCGTCTACACCGGCAAGCTGGATCTCGAGGACGCACTCAATACCCAGGACGCCGCCGGAGTCACCGTGCGTGATGCCTTGGACGCGATCGGCTGCCGCGGGACGTTTGAGGGGCCGGAGGCTGCATATTGCGCCGAGATCCACATCGAACAGGGCCGCAGCATGGAGCGCGAGGGCATCACCATCGGCCTGGTCAGCTCCAACTGGGCAGCGAACAAGTACGAGTTCGTGGTCCACGGCGAGCAAGCACACACCGGTTCCACGGTGATTGCCGACCGCAAAGACGCCCTTCTTGGGGCGTCCATGCTGGTGGTTGCCGCACGTGAACTCGCCGACCGCTTCCCCGGAGTGCTGCACACCTCGGTGGGTCAGCTCAACGTCTACCCAAATTCGCCCGTGGTGGTGCCTTCCCGCGTGAACCTGCTGCTGGACCTGCGCAGCGCCGACGAAGCCGTCCTGGCCGAGGCCGACGCCCTGCTGCACGCCCGAATCTCGGAGATCGAACGGCTTGCCAACGTGTCCGTTGAGAAGCACCACTCACACTCCTGGGCCGTCACCCCGTACCAGCCCGAAGGCGTGGAACTCGCGGCCAAGGTTGCCGCGGACCTCGGGTTGTCCAACAAGGAAGTCATGACCCTCGCCGGGCATGACTCCACGAATATGAAGGACCTGGTTCCCACGGTGATGCTCTTCGTGCCCAGCGTGGATGGCATCTCCCACAATGAGCACGAATACACCACGGATGAGGACATCGTGGCCGGGCTCACCATGCTTACCGAGGTGGTCGGCCGCCTGTGTGACGGGGCGCTGGAGGACTAAACAGCCACCACCACGATCGACGCCGGGGCCGCGCCACTCACGGCGTCCGGGTTGGCGACGTACAGGACGTCCTCATCGATCCTGGCCTCAATGTCTGCATCTTTGAGGCGGGACAACAGTGGTTCCAGATCGCCGTCGTACTCAAACGCGAGGTCCCCGTTAGTGGCATCCGCGCCATGAATGATGCGAAGGATTCCGCCGTTCTTGGTGGTGAACGTGGCTGATTCGTCGTCCTCAGTGCGCGGCCGGGCGCCGGTGTTCCGCAAGGCGGTGGCGGCAAGGCCCACCAAAGGGCTGACCCAGGTAGCCACCACCGCCAGCCCTGGGTCGGCCTTGTCCGAGGTGGCCCACGTGCCATCCGCTGCCCGTTGCGCAGGGAAGGCGAAGAACTCAAAGCCGTCATCGGATGAGATCTGCACGGTGGTTCCCTCATGACCTTCGTGGATTTCCGCTTGAGTGCCGGCTTCCTCGGTGCGGCGCGCGAACTCCTCCAGGTTGCCTACCTCCACCCCGAAAACCGTGGAGCCGTCCAAGGGGTGTGCGTGGACTACTGAGCCCACCGCCAGGCGACCCGAACCGGCGTCGAACTCCCGCCAGTCGCCGTCGTCCACCGTCTTCACCAAACCGAGGGCCATCAGCAGCGTGGCCCACTGTTCGGGGCGCGAGGTGTAGTGGGTGGGGCGGGCTCGCAACATTGGTCCTCCTGGGTGGGTCCTCATCAAAGCCTATGCTGAATCCATGCCCAATGAACTTGAGGAACTCCTTGTCAAAGACGGCGCCGCGTGGCGTGCCTGGCTCTCCGCGAATGCCACAGACAGCCCCGGCGTGTGGCTGATCCTGCACAAGAAGGGCGGCAACGTCACGGAGTTGGACTATGACGCCGCGTTGGACGAGGCCCTGTGCTTTGGGTGGATCGACGGTCAGGTGAAGAGGCGCGACGACCAAAGCTACTTCCAGCGGATGACGCCCCGCGGCCGCAAGAGCATCTGGTCAGTGCGGAATGTGGGGCACATTGCCCGTCTGGAGTCCGAGGGCAGGATGACCGACGCCGGACGTGCCGTGGTTGAGGCCGCGAAAGCTGACGGACGGTGGGAAGCTGCATACGCGGGCCCGGCGGATTCGGTGGTTCCGGACGATCTCGCGGCAGCGATCGCCGCAGTCCCGGAGGCGCAGGCTATGTTCGACGTCCTGACGTCACAGAACCGCTTCGCCCTGATCCACCGCACCAACGGTGTCAAACGGGCAGAGACCCGGGCGCGCAAAATCGCTGGTTTCGTGGAGATGCTGGCCCGCCACGAAACCCCGTACCCCCAGAAAAAGCGGCCGACGTAATCCAGCGGGCCGGTCAGGCCTCGGAAGGAAACGCCACCCCTTCGCCCACCACGCGCAGACACAATTCAGTGCCGGGTTTGGTGATCGAAGCGTTCCAGTGCCTGATGGTGATGATCTCGCCGCCGCCCGGATAGCGGTGGCTGTTGCCCGAGGCGCCGCCGTCGGGGGCCGTGTACTCACCCAGCTTGATGCGAACAGTGGTTTCCGGCCCGAAGTAATCGGTGTCCACCACCACTCCGCGGATGGGCCCATCGGGTGCGATGCGGATTTGCTCGGGCCTGAGCATGAGTTGGACTTTCCCTTGGGCTGGGGGTCGACGGACCGGGATTCCACCCAGCGAGCACGTGGCCAGGGAGCCCTCCATCCAGGCATCAAGAATCACGGCATCGCCAAGGAATTCAGCCGTGGCGCGATCCGCCGGCCGGGTGTAAACCACAAAAGGGTTACCGATCTGGGCCAGCTTGCCGCCGCGCATGATGGCCACCTGGTCAGCGAAGGAGAGCGCTTCAGCTTGATCGTGGGTCACCAGGATGGTGGTCACACCGGCAGCACTGAGCACCTTGGCTACGGCCCTGCGGGTGGCTACCCGAAGTCCGGCATCGAGCGCTGAAAACGGTTCGTCAAGGAGCATGAGTTCAGGTTCCCTGGCCAACGCCCGGGCCAAGGCGACCCGCTGCTGCTGACCGCCGGATAACTGGTGCGGCCGGCGCTTGGCCATGGACGCATCCAAGGACACCATCTCAAGCAGTTCCGAAACCCGCGACCTCACGGCACCGCGACCGCCGTCGAGCTTTCCCGAATCCAAGCCGAACGCGACGTTCTGACCCACCGTCAAGTGTGGAAAGAGCGCGCCGTCCTGGGCGACGTACCCTACCTGCCGTTTGTGCGCAGGCACCCAGTCGCCTTCACCGGCCACCCGGGAACCGTTCAGGCTGATGGAACCGGTGTTCGGATGCTCAAAGCCCGCGATCAACCTCAACAGTGTGGTCTTGCCTGAACCGGAAGGACCCACGATCGCAGTGGTCCCGCCTTTGGCCACAGAGAGGTTTACGCCCTTCAGCACCGCCTGGGAGCCGAAGTTCTTGGTGACCTCCCGAATATCCAGATGCGCATTCGTGGTGGGAGCCACCGAAGGGGCCACCCGGGGCGCGGGAAGCCTGGAAGGAGATTGTTCGGTCACTGTCCGGCTACTTTCTTGGACTGTTGGAAGAGGAGGTATGTCATGGGGGCTGACAGCAGGATCATCAGCAACGCGTAGGGTGCGGCACCGGCGTAGTCGATCTCGCTGCTCTTGCTCCAAAATTCCGTGGCCAGGGTGCGCGTACCGTTGGGTGAGAGTAGCAGGGTGGCTGTCAGCTCGTTGACTATGGCCAGGAAGACCAACGCAGCCCCGCCGGCAGCTGCCGGCGCGGTGAGCCGCAACGTCACTTTGAAGAAGGATGCCAAAGGCGTTTTGCCCAAGGACTGCGCGGCCTCATCGAGTTCTTTGGGGGCCTGTGCCAAGCCGGCACGGATGTTCACCAAAGCCCTCGGAAGGAACAGCAGGACGTACGCCGCAATCAGAACCCCCGCAGTCTGGTAAACCCCGGGGACCACGCGGATGCTGACGGTGACGAAGGCCAGGCCCACCACGATTCCCGGCAGCGAACTGGTGACGTAGTTGGACAGTTCCAGCATCTTGGAGAACCAGCTCGGGTGCCGGACCGCCAGGTACGCCATGGGGAATGCCACCACTGTGGTGACCAGTGCACCCGCTGCCCCATAGATGAGGGTTTGCGAGAGTGCCGGGATGAACTCATCAGCCGCCCACACGTCAGAACCGCCCGCCATCACCCACTTCAGCACAAACCAGAGCGGCAGCCCGAAGGCCAGGACTGTGAGGGTCAGCAGAGCGAGCTGGGCAGGCACTTGATAGCCACCCAGGGGCAATCGGATAGCCTTTGCCTGCGCGCCGGAGCCGATCCGGGCATAGCGGGCAGTGCCCCGGCTCTTTACTTCGGCCAGCAGCAGGAGCAAACACAGGAACACCAGAACACTGGCCAGCATGTTCCCTGCGGTCCCGTTGAAGGTGGACTGGAATTGGACCATGATCGCCGTGGTGAACGTATCAAAACGGATCATCGCGAAAGCACCGTACTCAGCCAACAAATGCAGGGCCACCAGCAAGGCGCCGCCCGTCATGGCGATGCGCAGCTGCGGTAGGACAACGCGGAGGAACACGGCCCAGGAACCCAGGCCCAACGATGCCGCGGACTGCTCAATGGCGGGGTCCAAACGGCCAAGCGTCGCCGCTGCGGGGATGTACACCAACGGGAAATAGGACAACGTGGCAATCAGCACCCCGGACCAGAGCCCCTCCAAGGAAGGGACAGCGGACACCCAGGAGTAGCTGTTGACGAACGCAGGTATAGCCAAAGGGGCGGCCAATAGCACCGCCCACCAGCGGTGTCCGCGGAGTCTGGTTCGCTCCACCAGCCACGCCCCGCCCACGCCGAGCACCAAGCAT
Source organism: Arthrobacter sp. DualSoilB13 (assembly GCF_055389195.1). NCBI lineage: Bacteria > Bacillati > Actinomycetota > Actinomycetes > Micrococcales > Micrococcaceae > Arthrobacter > Arthrobacter sp. DualSoilB13. Next base: position 732,860 of record NZ_AP035865.1, read on the forward strand.
AGGGGCACGGTAAAGATCATCAATAAAACCGTGTTCAGCAGCAGCTCGCCCACGCGGGGACGCACGATCAGATCGACGGCGGTGTCCCAGCCGGTCGCTGCTGTCATGTACAGGACATAGCCCAGCGGAAGCAGCGAAAACAGCGCTATCAGCACCGCCAGCAAGGACACCGTGGAAACGCCGAAAGGCGGGCGGGGGCGCTTGCCCCGGCCCGCCGTCGTCGTGCTTCCCTCTGAACGTGGAACGTCGGGAGCCGATAGATCAGTGGTCACAGAATTACAGGAGTCCTGCCTTGGTCATCAGATCGGTGACCTTGGTGGAGTTCAGCTTGGCGGGATCCACCGTGGGTGCCTGCAGGTCCTTGATGGGAACAAGCTTTTCATTGGCATCAACCTCTGAGGCGATGGCGTACTCAAAGGAGGTTCCGGTCTTGAGGATCTCCTGGCCGGCCTTGCCTGTGATGAACTTCAGGAACGCCTGGGCGTCGGCTGCCTTCTTGGACGACTTGAGGACGCCGCCACCGGATACGGACACGAACGCGCCCGGGTCCTGGTTCTTGAAGTAGTACGGCGTGACGTTCTTGGAGTTCTCGCCGGTCTTGGCCTGGTCGCCGTAATAGTAGTAGTGGTAGATCAGCGCCGCGTCTACTTCGCCGGCGTTGACGGCCTTCATGGCGGTGCTGTTGCCCTTGTAAGCCTTGAAGTTTTCCTTCATGCCCTTGAGCCATTCTTCGGTTGCGGCCTCGCCCTTGAGTTCAAGGAGAGCCGAGACGATGGCCTGGAAGTCAGCGCCCGACGGCGAAGCGGCCCACTTACCCTTCCATTCGGGCTTTGCCAGATCCAGCATGGACGTGGGCAACTGGTCTTCGCTGATCTTGTTCTTGTCATATACCAGGACGGTGGAGCGGGCTGCGATCCCGGTCCACTTGCCGGTGGACGGGCGGAACTCGGCCGGAACCTGGTCGATGGTGGCTTTGTCGACGTCTGCGAACAGACCCGCATTTTCCACCTGCGCCATTGCAGGGGAGTTTTCGGTGAGGAAGACGTCCGCCGGTGAGGCCGCGCCTTCCTGAACAATCTGGTTGGACATCTCGGTGTCAGAGCCCTGGCGCAGGGTGACCTTGATGCCGGTCTCCTTGGTGAAGGCGTCGATCCATTCCTTGGTCAGGCTCTCGTGCTGAGCGTTGTAGACCGTGATGCCATCGCCGGCGGCCGCGGATTCGGAGGAATCCGGTGCGGTGGTGGCGTTGGAGCCGCAGGCGGAAAGGCCAAGAGCGGCGGTGGCGAGAAGTGCGATTCCGGCCAGAGCGTTTTTGGGGAGCTTCATGGAGGGCTACTTTCTGGGAACAAGCACGGCAGTGCAAGGACAACGCCTTGGGTCCGTGCTGGCGGGTAGGTTGGGGAGCCCGCTGTGAAAAGCGTAGGTTAGCCATACCTTTGCTATGAAGCCGAAACGGCATTAAGTGACGAGGATCACCTGAATTACGGAAGTGTTGCGTGTCCTAATTGCCGGGACTGCTCGCGTTGCTTGTAATGCTCGCCGCCGCCTCAAGCGCCATCCACCCTTGCAGCTGCGTGGAAAGTTCGACGGCGGCGCCCACCGGATATGTTTCGCTCGCCGGCCGCTGGGGCTCGAAGGAGAACACGATCGCAGGTGTGCCCCTTCCGGCACTGCCCGTACTTACACGGCGGCCCGCCCAGAAGGCCTCTGCCGTGCCGTAAACCAAAGACGTCGCCTTTTCGCGGGTAGTGGCTGAAAGCCTGACGTCCCGCGCGGCCAGTGCCAGGTAGCGGAGCAGGATGCCGGTGAAAAGGCCGCCATCGCCCGTGCCGTCGCCGCGGATCACTCGCGTGCCGGGCAGTGTGAGCTCACGTTCCACGGCGTCCACCAACAGTGCAGCCCTGCGCAGATTCTCGTCGCCGCCCAGTTCCAGCAACGCGCCCAGCACCGGGCCCTGGTTGTAGGTGTAAATGGCCCCATCAACCACCACCTCGCCGTTACTGATCCGCAGCCCATCCTGATATAGACCCCGTTCCGGGTGAAGGAGCTTGCTGTTTAGCCAGTTCACCAAGTGCTGAGCACGCTCGGTATGGCCGGTCCGGGCGTAGTACAGGGACACCGGAGCTGTGGCCGGAGTGTTCTTGAAGTCCCGCTTGGTGCTCCAGAAGGTGCCACCTCCAAGGTGGTCCGTGGAGGCCGAATCGAACTGCAAGGTCAAGCACTTTTGAACATAGGCGTTCCTCCGGCGGCCAGGCTTCTTGGTCTCCTCGGCCAGCTTCTCCAAACGCAGCGTGGCCAGGGCCAGCCACGCCATGTCGTCGTAGTAGTCGTTCACGAATCTCAGGAGATTCCGCAAGCGGATGGTGGTGACCAGCCGCGAGGCGAGCCGTCCGGCGCTCGGGCGGGAGTCGCCGTCGAACTTTGTTTTGCCCGCCAGCTCGCGGCGGCCCGCATCCACCAGGCAGTCAACGTAGTGCGCTTGCCACCAGTAATGCCAAGGGCCGGAGAGGCTCCTGAGGGTGTCGCTGGGCAGGGTCACCGCACCGATGTGGGTGCCGGGCAGGAAAAGGAGGCGCCTGCCAAAGCTTCGGGTCACGGACCGCGCAGCCTGATTGGCACGCCTGGCCCATTCGGTGGCGTCGGCGGAGGGCGTTGGAATCCCGGCTGGCTCGATCTGACTGGACATGTCATTAGCCTAGCGGGGCCGATAGTGTGCGCTGAGCCACAATTCCAGTTAACATGCATTAACGGATTTGGGTCTGCATCAAGGAGGATGAATGGACATCAAGGGCACGGTTGCACTGATTACTGGTGGCGCGTCAGGTTTGGGCGCTGCCACCGCCAAACGACTGTTCGACGCCGGGGCCTCGGTGGTGTTGGTGGATCTGCCACAGTCAGCCGGCGAGTCCTACGCGGCCGAGCTCAACGCCTCGGCGACGGGTGCAGGGGAGCGGGCGGTCTTTGCTCCCGCAGACGTCACCAACGAATCCCAAGTCCAGGCCGCCGTCGACGCCGCTGTTGCTTTGGGGCCGCTCCGGATCGTGGTCAACTGCGCAGGCATAGCCACACCCGGAAAAGTCCTTGGCCGTGATGGCGTGCTGCCGCTGGAAACCTTCAACAAGGTCATCCAGATCAACCTCGTGGGCACCTTTAACGTGATTCGATTGGCCGCCGCAGCCATGGTGGAAACCCAGCCCGTCTCCACGGAACTGGGTGGGCCCGAGCGCGGCGTCATCATCAACACCGCGTCCGTCGCCGCCTTCGAAGGCCAGATCGGCCAGCCCGCCTACGCCGCATCCAAGGGCGCCGTAGCAGCCATGACGCTGCCCCTGGCACGAGAATTCGCCCGTTCACTGATCCGGGTGGCCACCATTGCGCCCGGAATCTTTGAAACACCCATGATGGCCGGACTTCCCCAATCGGCCCAGGAATCCCTTGGACAGCAGGTTCCGCATCCCGCCCGTCTGGGCCGTGCCGCGGAATACGCAAACCTGGCCGCCCACATCGTGGAGAACGCCATGCTCAACGGGGAAACCATCCGGCTCGACGGCGCCATCCGCATGGGCCTCAAATGATGGGCGACTACAGCGGCGCTCCGGGGTTAGTTGGGTCCGCTCGGCCCTCCGTAGCCGACCTTCCCACTGCTGACTTCTTCGACTTCGAATCGCTGCTCAGTGTCCAGGAACAGCGTAAACTCAACGAACTCCGTGCATTCCTGGCCTCCGAGATCGCCCCCTACGCCGGGCAATGGTGGGAGAAAGCGGAGTTCCCGGAACACATCCTCCCCAAACTCGCGGCCCTCCGGCTCAGCGCCCCCGCCCAGCGAGGATACACACACCTGTTTGCCGGGCTTGTGATCGCTGAGATGACCCGCGTCGACACCTCCATCGCCACCTTCTTCATGGTCCATCACGATCTCTTCGTCGAATCGCTCTACGACTTCGGCAGTGATCATCAACAGGACCGCTACCTCGATGACGCCTCCAACCTTCGCACCACAGGGGCCTTCGCGCTCACAGAGCCGAACCACGGGTCCGACGTCGCCGGCGGGATGGAGACCACCGCCCGCAGGGTTGAACGACCAGACTCCGACGGCGGCGATTACTGGGTGATCAACGGCGCCAAACGCTGGATTGGCAACGGGACGTTCTGCGACTACATGCTGGTGTGGGCCAAGGACGAAACAGACGGAGCAGTGCGTGCCTTCATCGTCGACGCGACCCTGCCCGGCATCACCCGTAGCCGCATCGAAAACAAGATTGCCCTGCGGACGGTGCAGAACGCCGACATCGTCTTTGAGGACGTCGAGGTAGCTGAAACCGATCGCTTCGCCGGCATCAGCAGCTTCGCGGACACCAACCACCTCCTCCGAGGGTCCCGGATCATGGTGGCCTGGCAGGCAGTAGGCCAACAATTGGCAGCCTTCGACGTCGCCCGGCAGTACGCCGTCGAACGCTTCCAATTCGGCAAACCGTTGGCCAAGTTCCAGCTCATCCAACAACACCTGGTGGATATGCTCGGCAACGCGGTTGCCAGTATGGGAATGATGGTTCGCATAGCGCAGCTGCAGGAGGACATCTTCACGGACGCCCAAGGGGTGCGCCACGGAGGGGCCGACATGGCGCAGGTGGCGCTCGCAAAGGCCTATTGCAGTGCCAGGATGCGGGAAACCGTGGCCATGGGCCGGTCCATCCTGGGCGGGAACGGAATCGTCACCGACTACCGCATAGCCAAGATCTTTGCTGATGCCGAGGCAATCTACACCTATGAAGGCTCCTACGAAATCAACTCCCTGATCGTTGGCCGTGCAGTGACAGGGGTTTCAGCCATCACCTAGAACTGCCGGTCTCATTCCTGAGGGAGCTTCTCTCCGGCTTCTACCCGCACGTCAAGAGAGTTGCCCCGCACAGGCATGGGGCAGGTGCCATACGGAGTGAAAGCACTGGGGTAGTTGATGGCACGGTTGAAATCAATGACCACGGACCCGTCGGGGCGAGGCCGGGGAATGAAAACCTTCCGCCATTCGTCCGTGGTCTCCCCGTTGGTCTCATCGTGGAAGGTGACGTTGAGCGCACCCAGCTTCTCCTCTTCAGCGTGCAGCCGGATTTCGTGAGGAACGCCCGGTACCCGGAAGACAACCTCGCCCACTGACCGGTGGACGCCATCCACCAAGGGGTTGGCCGTGCCAATGGGCACGTCCACGGGCTCAACGTAAGCCTCGAACCGGCCCTGGATAACCCACTCAGGGTTGTACTCGTAGGTGGGAACACCTACGAAACCGGTCAGCACGGGGGAGCTGTTGTCGCGGGTGCGGATAGCGTACTTGCCCGCACGCATGGCGAGTTCCACCACAACCTGCTTACCGTCGTCGCCGCCAAACTGGACCCACATGAGCGACTCTTCGTCCTGCAGCGTCGCCGTAATGGTCCCCTCTACGGGCTGTCCCGTTTCCACCACGGTGAGTCCATCCGAAGCGCTCGCCGTGAGGAATGCTGTGGTGCCGTCGGTGGACCAGAGGCCCGGGACAAGTTCCACCTCGGAGGGCTGGAACTCAAGCCACTGGAAGGACGTGAGGGTCAGCCATCCGTGCGCGGTGGCAAGGGCTGAATGTCGACCTGCACGGAACCGCTCCCAACGGGCGAGCTGGGGATCGGTTGCGGTGGTGGGCGAGCTCATGGTTCTCCTCGGCTGGGGTTCGCGTCCGTTCGCGGCGGTTGCCACTTGCCTCAACTATGCGCCGGGCGTGGGCATTCCCGGAATTCGGCCCAGCTGGGTCAGAACTCCACTACCTTGGATCGGCTCGCGCTGGCCCCAAACCCATGCCAGCGCGAGCCGGGATTGCTGGACGGCGTGATGGACCATGCACCCCAGGCCCACCGTCGCCATCTTGCCCCGAAGGGCGTTTCCCGATCGCCCGTCTAGTGCGAGCGCCGCCTATGCTTACGGGCACCGGCAAAGGCGAGGAGAGATCCCACGGCCAGAAGCGCCGCAGCCAGGACGACGAACGCCTGGCCCTGCGCCCCCGTGGTGGCCAACTGTGCCGCAGTTGCGGGCTGTGTTGGATTGTTGGCGGGCTGTGCTGGGTTGCCGGAGGCCGGTGGGGTCGTCTGCCCCGGTGTAGTGGATTCTGTAGGAAGAACCACTATTACTGGGCTGCTGGTGCTGGTGCTGGTGCTGGTGCTGGTGCTGGTGCTCGGTGCGGGTGTGACGGGTGTGGGGGTCGCCGTGGCGGTGCTGGGTGTGGGTGTGGGGGTTGGCGTAGCTGTCCCTTGCCCGGTTCCGCTGGCACTGCTTCGGCGTGTTTGGGCCCCTACTGGGTTTTCCTCGCCTGAGATGGTCACTGTCCCGTTGTTTTGGTAAACGTCCAGGGAAGCATCAGACACCTTGGTCACAACGAAGAGCTCCACGTGTTCGCCTTTGGGAAGGCCGGTCCAGGAGACCGTCAGCGACTGAGGGGTGCATTCAATACTCGCGGGGTACTGCTCATTGTCGAAGGGTTCAATGATGTTGCCTGCTTCGCCCCTTACCTTGCCCACGCGGGGTGTTACGCGGCTGCAGTCGATCACCATACCGGCTGCGGGGACATCGGTGACCACAACATCGTTGGTTGCTGACACCATGGGCGGCATGTAAAGGACCGACTGAAGTTCTGTTTGGGAAGAGTCCGCCCACCACATCGACTTGCCGGCAGTCGTCGGAGCATCCGGGAGGCAGTTCTCAGTGCACGGTTCAATCTTCACCGGGACGCGAACCACGCTGTCACCGAACACGAAGCTAAGTTCCTTGGTTTCGCCCGTTGCCGGAGCCACGGAGTACTGAGTGGCAAAAGAGCAGGTACCGCCCACATTGAGTGGATGCAGGGCGACGAAGTCGGTGAGCGTGAAGACCACACGGCCGGCGTCGTTGGCCGCAGCTGTTGCTACGGTCTGGCCATCAGGAGTGTTCAGGTCAAAGGTTGCAGCGCCAAACCACCGCAGTTCGGGGGGAAGCTGCAAAGTGAAAGTGTCCCCGGGCTGTGAGTTATCCGGGACGGACCAGGTGCAGGATAGATCCACTTGGTCCCATTGCCCGGTGACTGTGGAACCGGTACTGAGGGTGATCTCCGCTCCCGGGATCTCCTCAGCACTCGCTGGCAGGGCCGAGAGCCCCAGGCCCAGGATGGCCATGACAGCGGCCAGAAAGGCAGCCACCAGTGAGGCGGTTCTTGGATGGATCTGCTTGTTCATTAGTGGGTGGGTCCTTTGAGTCCTTGGGATGTATTCCGTCACAAGGTGAGTGTTCGCCGGGAGTGGTTCGTTACGCTGCAGAACGGATTTCGGCCAAATCCGGCTTTCAGGACGAGTCCCGCGCGGCAGTTGAGGTGGTGGCAGCCGTGGCCTCCGCCCGGGAAAGCGGGTAGAACTTCATGCGGGCAGGGTAGAGGCTGCCGTCGTCGAGAGCTTCCAGAACTGCCTTGCACGCCATCAGCCGGGAAAGGTTGCTTTCGCTGACGGAAAAGAGGACGTGAATGGCGGAATTTTGATACATTGCCGTCGCTCCGGTTCCTTGCAGTGCGGCCTTCACTGCGTCCCCCAGCCGGGCCAACAATGTCCAACCATGCGTGCGGCTATCGCGGGGCCGGGGCAGCGCGATGATGGCCAGTGCGTGGGAACCCGGCCCCTCCGCACCGAACGCGGATACATCGTGGACCCTTCGTTGGAAGTGGGCCTGGGTGGCCAGTCCCGTGTAAACGTCGGTGCAGGAGATGGTGGGGGCTGTTTCTGCTACCTCCGCCCAGCCCTCCGCGATTGAGAGGAGGGCATCGACGTCCAGGGCCTGATCCGCGGCAGTGAACAGGGCGCGGAAGTCGTTCAGGGTCTCTCTGATGCTGACACCGTTCCTGGCGCGCGCAGCTCCCAGTAATTTCGCCGCGGGGGCGGGAACTACTGCCCCGCTTGCCAGGGGAATGACGACTGTCCGGACTTCCGGCACGTACCAATCCGCTCGGAACCGCCAACCCCTTTGGTAACTGGCAGTCCGCCATCTGCGCAGCAAGTGGTGCTGTGAAAACGTGCGTTCGGCAGGTGATTTTGTCCGGAACGATGTCATATCCCAACAGTGCGCAGAAGAGCCGATTCGTGACGAAGGGAGTGCCTCGAACATGGTTGCTAAAGACTTTTTACAAACTGGCGTCACGACTCGGGCGGTACCCACACTCCATAGATATGGGCAGGGTTCTCTACGGTTTGGGGGTGCCATAAATGGCACGCACGTCACATGCGAGCAACAAAACCAGCGTCGACGACGGACAACTCATTGATTTGGTCCGCAATGGAGACATGTCTGCCTTCGACGGACTCTACGAGCGCCATGTGTCCGTTGCCTCCAGCGTCGCCAGACGCAACGTGGACAACCAAAGTGACGCCGAGGACGTAGTGGCTGAGGCATTCCAGGCGGTCCTGCAAAGCCTCATCTCGGGGAAAGGGCCGGACACCTTCTTTAGGGCGTACTTGCTCTCCACGGTTGCCCGATTGTCCCACCAACGTAATCGGAAAGCCGGCAAGGTCCTGCCCAGTAGTGACCATGCCGTCCTGGACCAAACCTTGGTGGACTCGGACGCAGCAATCAGCGCCTTTGAATCGCACACAGTGGCCAAAGCATTCCGGGCCCTGCCTGAACGGTGGCAGGCTGTGCTGTGGTACTTGGACGTCGAACGCATGAAACCCGCAGCTGTGGCACCGGTTCTGGGTCTCTCAGCCAATGCCGTTTCTGCACTCGCTCTTCGCGCCCGTGAGGGCCTGAGGAGGCAGTACCTGCAGTACCACATAGCGGAGCAGGCTGACACTAAATGCGCTGAGTACGCCTCGAAGCTAGGCAACTACATCCGTGGTGGGGTCTCCCATGCCACCGGGCGCAGGATCCGTGAGCATCTTAACGGCTGCCCATCGTGCACCGCGGCCCTTGCGGAGCTGAAAGACGTTCAGGGGAGCATGAGGGCTGTCCTGCTGCCCTTGGTGACAGGGATCCCGGCCGCGCTGTGGGCGGGCAAAGGGGCGGGGCTCGGAGTTGTGGGTGGCATGGTGCCCGCCAACGCGGCCGTGGCGGTCCCCGCCCTAGCCCAACCGGTGCTCATGGCTGTCATCGCAGCAGCTGCCGTAGGACTTGTGCTGGGGGCTGTGGGCATAGTTGACCACCTGACTCCGGACGCCTATATGGAGAAGCGGGCCGTGGAATCCGTTGTGGCTCCGTCAGAAAAGGCTCCGGTGATTCCAGCCCCTTCCCCAACGAGCGCGCCGACTCCCATTTCTACAACACAGGCCGTTTCTTCAACACCGGCGCCGCCGCAGGCGCCGCCACCGGGTGACGTGCCATCCGTTGAAGGGCCGGCGGCAAACGAGAATCCTGTTGTGGAGAACCCCGTGCCGCAGACTCCGGCCGAACCACCGATCGCGCCGCCCCCTGCTCCACTCCCGGTCACCACACAGTCTGCCTCGCCTTTGGCTGTTCCGTCGTTGACTGCTCCAGCGGTTGTGGATGGCTCGGCGCGCGAGGCCGGGGAGGAAGATTCCGGGCGCAAGGTCCTGGAAATTGACTTCCGGGTCTCCGGAGGAAGTTCCTTGGGGAGCGCGACGGCGGTGTTCTCCGTGGGGAAGCATTCGTTGGTGGTGGAAGACTCAATTCGTGCCCCGGATGGCTGGATCTGCTCGTTCGAGAGCCGGAGTGTGGTGAGTTGTTCCACTAACTCGGTGCAGCGCGCTGATCTTCGGTTTCAGATCGGAGCCGGCCTCAAGCGTGGCAAGGACGACGTCAAAAGAGGCGAAAGAGTTCTTACCTACACGCTGAGCGGACCGGGGTTGGCTTCCAAAAGGTTCTCTGCCGTGTACTGATTCCAATATCGCAGTGCGGGTTGCGTCATGATCCTTCGCCCCGGTGCACTCATCCATCGGCAAGGCCCGGTAGCGGGTGGCGTGCTCTATCCATAAAGGTGAGAAATGAAGACAGAAACCCACAGCCGTGTGGTGGATCCTTCCGTGCCCTACCTTGGTGTGGGAACGCTCTGATGTCGCGTGTCCTGGTGACAGGCATTGCCAACCCGGCTGGCTCGTCCTTGGTCCGGCAGCTCAAGGCAAAGGGCCATTGGGTGCTGGGGGTGGACGAGATTCCTGCCCGTTGCGGGGCGGCCGATGGTGTGGCGGTCGTTTCACCTTCGAATACCCGCGGTTACCTTTGGGAGTTGCGGGGCCTGGTGGCGGGCTATGGGATCGAAATCCTCATTCCCACCATGAGTGCCGAGCTGGTCGTCTTTTCTGAAGCCCGCGACGATTTCGCGCCGGGAGTTCGTGTGGTGATCGCCGATCCTGCGCCGGTGAGGAGGGCTCACGACAAATACCTCACCATGACCTGCCTTGCGGGTGCGGGTGTGAGCGTTCCCCGATTTGGCCTGCCCAGCGCACTCGGGTCTGTGCATGATGCCATGGATATATTGGGCGGCCCGCTGGTGGTGAAACCTCGCATTTCACGCAACGGACGCGGCATCCGGTTGCTGGGGCGAACGTCCGACTCCGGTGCGCGGGCTGCCCGTATTTGGGCAAGCCTGGACGATTCCTGGATGGTCCAACGGTTTGCACCGGGTACCGAGTACGCTGCACAAGGCTTTCGCCACGGACAACTCACCGGGCCGGATGATGTCCTGGTTGTGTTGGAGAGAACGCTCAGAGAGGCAGCCAAGGAGGATGGTTCGCCCACCGTTCGTGTCCGGAAGGTTCAAGCGCCCTCGGACTCTGACGTTGCGGTGGTGGCGGGTTCAGCTGCTGCCGCCCTTGGGCTGACCGGACCATTCAGCGTGGATATCAAGCGCCTGCAGGACGGCAAGCCGGCAGTATTGGAAGTGGAGGCGCGTTTTGGCATGTTCAGTGCCCTTGCGCCTGGGGTGTTGGATACGATTTTGGAGCTGTGCAAGCAGGACCACCCTTTGGAAGAGTTCGCGTGACGCCTGGTCTCCGTGAGGCCCGGTCTGTGTTCCCTTTCGCCCGGGGCGTACCCTCATTGCATGGGGATTGAGACAGTGGTTCCGGCCGTGGTCAGCCTGGCACTCATTGTGGGATCGTTCTGGGCCGGCACGCGGCTGGTGCAGAGGGGCGTTCCGTCAAAAGGAGCAACCGGCACCCTGGGCAGTGTGTTGTCCATGATTGAACCGGCCACGGGTGCACCTACCCGGATGGAAGCGGCAGCAGCCATAGAAGAGATGAGGCAGCGCCGGCACGAGTCTCTGTCCGCGGGCCCGGGTTCGGAAGGCCGGGATGTTTTCGGTGGAAAAGTAGTCTTGCCCAGGCCTGTCCAGAAGCCGGCAGAAGGCGACGTTAAAATCTGAGACGCATTCCTTTTGTTGAGTTAGGTGCGGGTAAGATCCCGTAGGAACAAGTAATCCGGCTCACAGTATCCAGCGCAGTGTACGGGCCAACCAGATCCCCGAAGGTAAGTATCTATGGTTCACACTGCCCATCAAGACACCGATCTCGCTGCTGAACTGCGGGCCGACGTACGCCGCGTTTCCACGCTTCTCGGCGAGTCCCTGGTAAGACAACATGGTCCGGAGCTGCTCCAACTCGTGGAGCAGGTGCGGCTGCTGACCAAGGAGTCCAAGGAAGCAGCCCGAGGCGGCGCGGACGCTACCGGCCCATGGAGCGCGCACGACGTCGTCGCCCAGGTCCGCGAGTTGCTTGCCTCCCTGCCGCTTGACCAGGCTACTGACTTGGTCCGCGCCTTTGCGTTCTATTTTCACCTCAGCAACGCTGCCGAGCAGGTCCACCGCGTCCGTGGATTGCGCACCCGGCAGGAAAAGGACGGTTGGCTGGCAAAAGCGGTCTCAGAGATCGCCGGCCAAGCTGGTCCCCAGGTTTTGCAGGACGTGATCAATGAACTGGACGTCCGCCCCATCTTCACGGCACACCCCACCGAGGCCTCACGCCGCTCCGTACTGGACAAGGTCCGCAAGCTCTCGGACGTTCTGGCCGAGCCCACCACGGAGGGGACCTCAGCGCGGCGCCGTCAGGACCGCCAACTCGCCGAGATCATTGATCAAATGTGGCAGACCGACGAGCTGCGGCAAGTGCGTCCCACTCCTGTGGATGAGGCCCGGAATGCCATCTATTACCTGAACAGCATCCTTACCGACGCCATGCCGGAGATGTTGACGGACCTTTCAGAGCTTTTGGCTGAGCACGGGGTCTCCCTGCCGGCCGCTGCCGCACCCCTGAAGTTTGGTTCGTGGATCGGTGGTGACCGCGACGGCAACCCGAACGTTACCGCCGCCGTCACTCGGGAGATCCTGCAGCTGCAGAACCAGAATGCTGTCCGCATCAGCATTGCCTTGATCGACGAACTCATCTCGGTACTTTCCAACTCGACCGCTCTTTTTGGGGCCGACCAGGAACTGCTGGACTCGATCGCGACTGATCTGAAGAACCTCCCCGGCCTGGATAAGCGCATCCTTGAACTGAATGCCCAAGAGCCGTACAGGCTCAAACTGACCTGCATCAAGGCCAAGCTCATCAACACTGGCCGACGTATTTCAGCGTCGACGTATCACGAGCCGGGCCGCGACTACGCAACCACTCCCGAGCTGCTTGCGGAGTTTGGGTTGCTTGAGGCCTCGCTGCGCAACCACTCCGCCGGTTTGGTTGCAGATGGCGCCCTGGCCCGGGTCCGCCGGGCAATCGCCGCTTTTGGTCTGCACTTGGCAACCTTGGACATACGTGAGCACGCCGATTACCACCACGATGCTGTTGGCCAGCTGGTGGACCGACTCGGGACGCAGAAGCCCTACAGCGAGTTGACGCGTGAGGAACGCTTCGCTTACTTGGGTGCGGAGCTGGCTTCGCGCCGTCCTCTTTCCGGACACCCGATCAAGCTTGAGGGCACTGCGGACGGTACCTACGACGTTTTCCGGAGTATCCGCCAGGCCCTGCACACCTACGGCCCGGACGTCGTGGAAACCTACATCATTTCCATGACCCGCGGTGCCGATGATGTTCTTGCTGCAGCGGTCCTGGCGCGCGAAGCCGGCTTGATTGACCTCTTCGGCGCCAAGCCGCACGCCAAGATCGGCTTTGCCCCGCTGCTGGAAACAGTGGAAGAGCTCCGTGCTTCGGCTGAGATCGTGGACCAGTTGCTGTCCGATCCCTCCTACCGGGAACTTGTCCGCCTTCGCGGCGATGTCCAGGAGATCATGCTGGGCTACTCGGATTCCAATAAGGAATCCGGTGTGATGACCAGCCAGTGGGAGATCCACAAGACCCAGCGCAAGCTGCGCGATGTAGCAGCCAAGCATGGTGTTCGTGTCCGCTTGTTCCATGGCCGTGGTGGTTCGGTAGGCCGCGGTGGCGGGCCCACCTACGATGCCATCATGGCCCAGCCGAACGGCGTGCTTGAGGGCGAGATCAAGTTCACCGAGCAGGGTGAGGTCATTTCGGATAAGTACTCCCTGCCCGAGCTGGCACGCGAAAACCTTGAGCTGTCCTTGGCTGCGGTCATGCAGGGCTCGGCCTTGCACCGGACTCCGCGCACTTCCGAGGACGAGCGCGAGCGCTACGCAAACGTCATGGAGATCATCTCCGACGCAGCGTTCGACCGCTACCGCGCGTTGATTGATGATCCTGATCTTCCGGCTTACTTCCTCGCTTCCACCCCTGTGGAGCAACTGGGTTCGTTGAATATTGGATCACGCCCGTCCAAGCGCCCGGACTCCGGAGCCGGACTCGGCGGTCTTCGGGCCATCCCGTGGGTTTTCGGCTGGACCCAGTCCCGGCAGATCGTTCCGGGTTGGTTCGGTGTGGGCTCAGGCCTAAAGGCTGCCCGCGAGGCAGGCAACACCGATCAGCTCCTTGAAATGATGGATCGCTGGCACTTCTTCCGCTCGGTGATCTCCAATGTGGAAATGACCCTGGCCAAGACAGATATGGAGATTGCCGGTCATTACGTGTCCTCCTTGGTCCCGGAGGAGCTGCACCGTCTGTTCCACATGATCCGTGATGAGTACGAACTCACGGTGGCAGAAATCGAGAGGCTGACCGGTGAGATCGAGCTCCTCGACGCCCAGCCCACGTTGAAGCGTTCACTCGAAATCCGCGACCAGTACCTGGACCCGATCAGCTACCTTCAGGTGGAACTCCTTCGGCGCGTTCGCGAGGAACAGGTTTCCGGAGCCGAGATTGACGAGCGGCTTCAGCGGGCCATGCTCATCACCGTCAACGGTGTGGCCGCCGGCCTGCGCAACACCGGCTAGCACCCTCTCTCACATCCCGCGGGTTTTTCTGGATCTGCGGTCGTCAAGTTTTTGAGACAGGTCTCGTTGTTGTTTTTGGTTAGGCGGCCAGGGGTTGCTGGGCGCGGGTTTGGTAGTTGGTGTGGGCTTTGGCTGGTGGTATGCCGCCGGCTCGGCGGTTGGGCCGGCGGCGGTTGTACCAGCCCTCGATGTATTCCATGACACCGGTTCGGGCGGCGAGTCGGGAGCCGTAGCGTTGGTGGTGGTAGAACTCGGTTTTGAGGTGGGAGAAGAAGTTCTCCGCGACGGCGTTGTCCCAGCAGACCCCGACTTTCCCCATGGACTGCGTCACCGAGTTATCGCCGCACCATTTCTGGAATTCATCCGAGGTGTATTGGGTGCCCCGGTCCGAATGGAACACCACCGAGGCCCCGGTCAGGTGGCCGTGGTTGCGGGCCATTTGCAGCGCCGCGGTGCACAGGCTCGCGCGCATGTGCCCGGCCATGGACCAGCCGATGACCATGCCGGAGAAAAGATCGATCACCGTAGCCAGGTAGAGCCAGCCCTCACCCGTGCGCAGGTAGGTGATGTCACCGACCAGGCGGGTTCCGGGCACTGTTGAGGTGAAGTCCCGCTTGCCCTCTGCATCGAGCATGTGGTTCTCGATGTGGGCTGTTTTGGCCTGCGGATCCTGGACGGTAGTTGCCTTCCAAGCCTGGGTGCGGACGGCCCGCAGCCCGTGCTCACGCATGATCGCCCCGACAGTGGGGGCCGAGACCCGCACTCCCTTCTCGTTCAAAAGCAGGGTCAGTTGGTCCCGGCCGGCACGGCCCTTCTCCTCCTTATACAGCTCGGTAACCGCGGCGGCGAGATCCTGATGCCGTACTGCCCGCGGGGATGGCCCTGCCGGGTTGCGCCATCGGTAGAACGAGGCCCTGGAAACCTTCAACGCCCGGCATAGCCAGGCCACGGAATGGTTGGCCTTCTCCGCTTCGATGAACTCGTAGAAGTCCTCTACTTTTGCTTCGCGGCAAAGAAGGCGCTGACTTTTCCCAAGAACTCGACCTCGGCCTTCAATCTCTCGTTCTCAGCCAAGGCCTTCCGGTGTTCATCCCAGGACACCGGGCCCGGGTCCACAGGCTCTAGAGCAGGACCGTCCTGATGTTTTCCCCGGTGCCGATGAAGCCAGTTCCCCAACGTGCTCTCCTTCACCCCGAGCTCGTCAGCGACTTGCTTCACTGAACGATCCGAGGACAACACCAGCTGCACAGCTTCCTCACGGAAAGCCGCATCATATTTTCTTCTAGGACCAGTCATTCTGAAGTCGATCTCCCATCAACCTGTCTCAGAAAACCATACGGCCGCAATCGCTCTCTCATCTGGTGAGAGAGCGATCCGTCCAAGGGCGCGGGATGTGAGAGAAGGTTAGGGTAGTGGGATGCCGTCGTTCCAGACCAAGTTGAAGATCACTGGCCTCAAACCGGGCAACGCACCTGAATCGGTGATGGCCGCAGCGGTGGAAGCGCTGGAAACCCGCCACCACGTGGAATCGAACCAGCTGGACATCGTCGGCGGAGTGCCCCAGCTCAGCCTCCGTTTCACAGTTGACGATCGCGATTACTTGGGCGAGAACGACGAAGCCCGGACGTCGGCAGCCATGATGCGTGACGCCGTCGAGCGTGTTGCTTTGACCGGCAGCCTTTACGTGCTGCGTCGCAGCCGCGGACGCTGGGCACCGGTCTAAAGGACCTACTCGGGCTGTGGCACGTCGCCGGGTTTGTCGGCGTCGAACGGTTCGTCCACAGGGGAACGGCTGCCGCGCCGCCGCGTGACGATCAATCCCACCACCACGCCGATCACCAGGCCCAGTCCCACTCCTATGAGTGAGCTGGCCCAGAACGGAAGTTTGGTGGTGGAGCCGGTGAAGTAACCCAGTCCCACCTGCCACACGGCCCACAGCACTGCGCCAAGGCCTGCGCACAGGCTGAACCCGCGTACCGAGACGTTGGCGATTCCCGCCGCGGATGAGGTGGCGAGCCTGCCTCCCGGGATGAAGCGTGCGCCGATGATGGCGCCATACGTTGAGGAGCGGCCGGCTTTGGCGATGGCCTCGTGGATGCCGCGGTGGACGCGGCGGCCCCACGCCCACCTATCCAGGACATGACTGATGCGCCGTTTGAACAGCATGAACACCGCCATGTCGCCCAACCAGGACGCGAACGCGGCAAGGAAAAGGACCAGCCAGAAGTTCGCGTGGCCATCGGCTGCGAGCGCCCCGCCGGTGATGACCACCATTTCGGAGGGGATGGGCGGGAAGATGGCGTCGCCCAGCACAATGGGTACGATCCACAGGTAAATGGCGGATCCCCATGTTTCCGGGGCGGTGATGTCCATGGCCACAAGGTACCGCACTTGCCCTGTCCGCCGCTCCGGAGTGAGACTGTGGCCATGCGAATCGACATACTGCACGGCGATCTCACCACCCGCGCTGTTGATGCGATCGTCAACGCCGCCAACTCCTCTTTGCTGGGAGGAGGGGGAGTGGACGGCGCCATCCACAGGGCCGCTGGCGGGGAATTGCTTGAGGCGTGCCGCGAGTTGAGGCGGACGCAACTGCGGGACGGACTGCCGGTGGGTTCCGCCGTCGCGACTTCCGCATTCAGGCTCCCGGCGCGCTGGGTCATCCACACTGTGGGACCTAACCGACACGCGGGACAGAGGGATCCGGCGCTGCTCGCCTCCTGCTTCCACGAAAGCCTGGCAGTGGCGTCCGGACTGGGTGCCCGGTCTGTGGCCTTCCCTGCGATCAGCGCCGGAATTTACGGGTGGGACCCCGCTCAGGTTGCGGAGGTAGCGTTCGACGCCGTGAGATCGTTTTCGTCGTCGTCTTCCGCCGGCGCGGCGTCGGACAGTCCGCTTGAGGTGGTGGAGTTTGTGCTGTTTTCGGAGGATACGACGGCGGTCTTCCGGAGTGTGTTTGCTGCCTCGACGGAGGATTCCTGACCAGGCGATTCCTGACGTTTGCGGCGCTGCACCACGTAGTAGAGGACCGTGACGAGTGCCAGGGATGGCAGGCCGAAGATCAAGGTCATATTGAACGCCGAGGTGCCTAGTGTACTGATGGCGATGGCAATCATGAGGACCGCACCGAGGATGGTGCCCACCGGGTAGAACCGGGTCTTGGTGGCGAGTTCAGTGCCGCTGCGCTTCATGCTGCGGCGGAAGAACCAATGGGTCACGAAGATCATGAACCAGGTGACCATGGCCCCGAACATGGAGATGGCCATCATGAAGGTGAAGGCAGTCTCGGGGAACATGGCGTAGACGACAGTGGCGATCGCGATTCCTGCCGTGGATAGGACCAAGGCATTCACGGGGGCGCCGTTGGAGCGGAGTTTCCCAAATACGGCCGGTGCGTCACCGCTGCGGGACAGGCTGAAGATCATTCGCGTGGAAATGTAGAGCTGGCTGTTCATGGCTGAGAGCGCAGCGATGATCACCACGAAGGTCAAAAGGCTGTCCGCGAAGGGAATGCCCAGATTCTGCATGACTGTGACGAAAGGGCTGCCCCCGGCCAGGATCTGGCTCACGGGGGCGATTGCCAGGATCAGTGCCAGTGTGACGATGTAGAACAGCAACAGCCGGGCGATAGTGGTCCGGAAAGCCTTCTTCACGGCGGTTGCCGGGTCTTTGGCTTCACCAGCGGCGATGGCAATCATCTCGATGCTGAGGTAGCTGAAGATGGACACGATCACCGCGAACCAGGTGCCGGAGAATCCGTTGGGGAAGAAGCCGCCTTCGGCTGTGTAGTTCTGGAAGCCAGTGCCGTCCGTGCGGGCGCCGAAGACGATGTACGCGCCGAGCACAATGAACGCGATGATTGCGAAGACCTTGATGCTGGAGAACCAGTACTCCAGAGTTCCGAACACCTTCACGTTCATGGTGTTCACGCCGATGAGAACCGCCGAGAAGAAGATCACCCATAGCAGTGACGGCACGTCAGGGAACCACAGTTTCATGTATTCGCCCACCGCGGTCACCTCAGTTCCCACGGCTAGCACGATGCAGGACCAGTACATGTACTTCACCAGGAAACCGGCCAGCGGGCTGACGTAGTGTTCGGCAAAAGCTCCGAAGGATCCTGAGGTTGGGTGTGCCACTGTCATCTCGGACAAGCTGCCCATGAGGAGGAGTGCGATCAGGCCTCCGATGGCGTAGCTGATGATGACGCTGGGCCCAGCCAGGCCGATGGCAAATTTGCTCCCCAGGAACAGACCGGTACCGATCGCTCCGCCCAGCGCGATCATGGTCATTTGCCGTGAGGTGAGCTGCCTTTTAAGCCCGCCCTCACGTTCTTGGATCTTATCGAAACCGCCCACAACGACCTCCTCGTCGATTCTGCAAATCGCTTCAAGATAGAATCCAGCTCAGAGCTGTGCCAAGGATTTCGAAGGATCAGGAAAATATTGGAGGTGGGTTCGTGCCAGATTCACCCACGACCCGTACCCGGGGGTCGCTGCCGAACCGGGTTCGGCTGGACGACACTGACCGTTTGATCCTCCAGGAGCTCATGGCGGACGCAAGGATCCCCAACAACATCCTCGCCGCCAAAGCGGGAATAGCGCCTTCCACGTGCTTGGGCCGGGTCAGGGCGCTGCGTGATGCGGGAATCATCCGCGGCTTCCACGCATCGGTGGATCTTGAAGCCCTGGGCCTGCTGGTTTACGCGTTGATCTCGGTGCGGGTGAACGCCCAAGCGCGCAACAAAATGCTTGCCATCGGTCAGCGCCTGCGATCATTGCCCAACGTCCAGAGCGTGTTTCTGTTGGCCGGCGACCAAGACTTCCTCATGCACGTAGCCTGCGGAACTCCCACGGAACTTCGGGACTTCATCGCAGTTCACCTGGCATCGGATCCGGCTATTGCCAACACCCAGACGAACCTGGTGTTCGATCACCTGACCCCGGGGGTCTGACGTTTCGGGGAATCAGCCGTGGGCTTCGCTGAGCTCCAGTTGGCTGCGGTATTCCACTGGTTTTTTGGTGATCGGGTCAACAAACCGGATCCCACGGGCCAGGAGTTGGAGCGGCTTGCTGTAGTCGTCCGGCGCTTTGTCCAGCAGATCCGGGTAGAAGGCGTCGTTGACAATGCCCAGCCCGAGCGAAGCCATGTGCACGCGCAGTTGGTGTGTCTTTCCGGTGTGAGGCTCCAGCCGGTACAGCGCGCGCTGGTGAGTTCCGGCGTCGAACGTTTTTGTCTGTTCAATGCGCGTTTCAGCGTTCGGTTCACCGGGGATGACCTCGGCGAGCAGATAGCTGCGTGACTTGGTCATGCGGTTGCGTACCACTGCTGGGAACTCGACGGCGGGATAGCCTGCGGCGGGCGTCGCGGCGGACACGCACTCGTATTCCTTCTGGACCTGGCGCTTCTCGAAGAGGACCTGGTACTTGCCGCGCGTCTCCGGGTTGGTGGAGAGCAGCAACAGGCCGGCGGTCATCCGGTCCAGGCGGTGCATGGGGATGAGATCCGGGAGGTCCAAGAGGTTCCGGAGCCGGACCAGCGCGGATTCCTGGATGTAGGTGCCGCCCGGTGTGGTGGGGAGGAAATGCGGCTTGTCCACCACCAGGATGTGTTCGTCCTGGTGGAGGATGCTGATTTCCACGGGCAGCCGCGTCTCCGGGGGGAGGGTGCGGTAGTACCAGATGAAGGTGTGGTCCTCCAGTTTGGTGCTGCGATCAAGGGGAACGCCGCCCTCACCGACGATCTCGCCGGCATCGAACCGGTCCTCAATGCCTTGGGGGTTGATGTGTCCCCAGCGGTGCATCATGTAGTCCATGGCGGTGGTCCATGGCCCCTCGTCCGGCAGGCGGAGGCGGGTGGCGTTCACGCCGTCGCGCACGGGGAGGGGGGATTGCATCACCTGGCAATTCTACCGGCGTTGCGAGGCCCGCTCTGCGCGCTAAGTCGCGCACAAAGCATGCAGAGCGGGCCTCACAACGCATCCAGTTCCGACGATAAAAAAGTTCTTGACAATAAAAGTTGTCGGTAAGCATACTTGAAGCATGTTGGACATCGAAGTGATCGAGGACCCGGCCGCGGCGGAAGCCTCGCTGGACCCCATCCGCACCCGTATTCTGCGGGAGCTCGTGGAACCTGCGTCCGCCACGCAACTGGCCGCGAAGGTGGGGCTGCCCCGGCAGAAGGTGAATTACCACCTCAAAGCCCTGGAACGCCACGGGCTGGTGGAGCTGGTGGAGGAGCGGCGCAAAGGCAACGTCACCGAGAGGGTGCTGCGTGCCACGGCTGCGTCCTACCTGATCTCGCCCGTCGCCCTCGCTTCTGTGGCACCGGACCCCCGGCGCTTCTCTGACCGGTTTTCGGCCTTCTGGCTGCTGGCACTGGCCTCCCGCACCGTGCAGGAGATGGGCAAGCTCATAGCCGGTGCTGCGCTGGCCAAGAAGAAACTGGCCAGCTTCGCGATCGATGGCGAAATCACTTTCCGCTCCGCCACCGAACGTGCAGCGTTCGCCGAAGAGCTCGGCGTGGCGGTGACTCACCTCGTGGATAAGTATCACGACGGCGGTGCTGCCGCAGAGGCGGGCGGTGCACGCAAGCACCGCCTCGTCGTCGTGCTTCACCCGGCACTTAAAACAACCCAAGCCTCCCCGGAGCAATCAGCAGAAAAGGATCAAAGCAATGACTGACAACCGGAAATTCGAAATCGAAGCGGACGTCGAACTGCCGGGCACTCCCGAGCGGGTATGGCAGGCGGTCACTAAGGACACGCCGGCTTGGATGTTCCCCACGGATCAGTGGCCCGACGTCAAGACCACCGAGGAATACCCCACCCACTTGGTGTCCAGGATGGACGGTCCTGACGGATGGTTCAACCAGCTGGAACACGTCCTTGAACCGCTGGAGGGCGGACGCGCCAAGCTGCACTACGTTCACAGCGGAATCTTCGCCGACAACTGGGACGAGCAGTATGACGGCGCCAGCAAGCACACCGAGTTCTACCTGCACACCCTGGGTCAGTACCTGCGGTATTTCGACGGCAAGCCGGTGGTCTTCACGGACATTCAGGCGCCGCCGTCTTCGCAGACGCCGGATGGTTTCGTGCAGCTGAAGAGGGCCCTTGGCGTAGACGGCGCGGCCGCCGGTACTGCAGTGGATGTGGACGTCGACGGCGTGGGCCGGCTGAGCGGGGAAGTGGACTTTTCCAACGAGAACTTCCTGGGCCTCAGGACTGCCGACACCATGTACCGCTTCTTCGGCAGGAACGCTTTCGGCGCTCCGGTAGGCATGACGGTGCACGAGTTCAGCGGCTCCGGCGATTCGGAACTCACGGCCAAGACCTGGGGAGCATTCCTGGAGAAGGTGTACGCCTAAGAGTCCGGTGAGGCCGCCCAGGCCCGAGCTACAGAATCCAGGGCGGCCTCATAAATGGCCGCCCAGTCGGTGGCGGGATCGTTCATTTGCGCCAGCTCCAAGCTGACGAGCCCATGGACTTGACCCCAGATGGCCATGGCCACGAGTGTGGGTTCGTCTGAGCGGAGTGCGCCCGACGACTGTGCGGCTACCACTGCCTCCACTAAGGGGAGCATCGACTCGGAGGTGACTTCCGGCGTCGGGCTGCAATCTACGTAGGCGGCCAGGGTCCCGCCGAACATCAAGCGGTAGAGGGCTGGATGTTCCAGAGCCCAGGCGCGGTACGCGCGGCCCAATCCCAGCAACCCGCCCTTGGCTGCCTCGCGTTGGGAATCGCCAAAGGATCGGAAGCCGTCGTCGACGGCGGCCGTCAACAGTTGCGCTTTCCCGCCGAAGAGCGAGTAGATCGCCGTGGTGGACGTTTCGGCGGCAGCGGCAACATCGCGGAGGGTGACGCGGGCCGGCCCCTCGCGGTCCACCAGTTCAGCTGTAACCGCCAGGAGCCGATCCTGGACGTGTTGATCATGAATCACGGGTCTTGCCATACCTTCAAGTGTTCCATAACATTGTTTTATAACAGCGTTACGAAACCGGCGTTACGAAACCGGCGTTCCAAAACAAGGGTTCCGCGAACTCATCGGTTCCCCCCAACTGAAGGATTCTCATGGCACAGGACATCTTCCCCGGCCGCTTCACCGCGGATATCGGGCGCGATACAGTAACCGTCTTCCTCATCGGAATGCGGGCCAACAGGTGGTGGAAGATGGGTCGCATCGCTCAGGTAACGTCGGCCATGCCTGCCATGATGCAACACCTCGCCGCTCATCCTGAGGCGGGGCTCCTGGGGAGCGAGCAGTGGTTTGGGCGGACCACGGTGATGCTCAGCTATTGGGAAAGCCCGGAGCACCTCAGGCGCTTTGCCGCTGACAAGGACTCGCCACATCTGGGGCCGTGGCGGAAGTTCATGAAGGAGATCGCCGGGAGCGGGGACATCGGCGTGTGGCACGAGACGTATCAGGTGCCGGCGTCGGGCATTGAAGTGGTGTATAACGGCATGCCGATGTTCGGGCTGGCCAAAGCCACCACGCATGTTCAGGTGGGCCCCGGCAGCAACACGGCGAAGCAACGCATGGGCGCGGCCGCTCGTTCCGCGGGCCCGGCAGCCTAGGCGACTGCGACGGCGGCTGGCCGCTCTGTCTTGAGGGTTCGGCGGAGATGCGGCGAGGCGTCCAGCTTGTCCTGGGCGGCGCGGAGCGCACCGACGGCGAACTCCAACTGTGCGGCAGGCAAGGTGAACGGAACGCGCAGGAAGTGCTCAAAGGCGCCACCCACCCCAAAGCGGGGGCCGGCCGCCAAGCGAACGCCGAAGTCGGGAGCCAGCACAGTCAACGCGGTGCTGCACGGCGTGGGAAGGCGGCACCACACTGTGAGCCCACCCCGTGGTCGCTCCACCTCCCATGCTGGCAAGTGCTCGGCAAGCAACCCCAGCAGCGATTCGCGCTGATTCCTTAGTTCCTCGAGCCGGGCATCAAGCGGTTCGCTGAAAGCCCGAACCAAGCGGGCAGCCGCCAGTTGTTCCACTACCGGGCCGCCCAGATCCATCACGGTCCTGGTGGAGATGAAACGGGCAATCAGTGACTCGTCTGCCCGGATCCACCCGGTCCTCAGCCCCGCCCAATGCGACTTGCTGAGCGATCCGATCGAAACCACCGCGGGACTGAAAGAGGACATCGGCGCGGTGCGGACGGCGTCGAGATTCAATCCGCGCAGCGTTTCGTCCACCACCAACACGGTCCCGGAAGCCGCGGCCGCCCGCGCCAAGCGCCGGCGCTGCAGGTCCGACATGATGCGCCCGGTGGGGTTGTGGAAGTCCGGCACCAAATAGGCCATTGCGGGGCGCTGCTGATTCATCATGGCCACCATGGCATCGATGTCCCAAGCTGGTGACGTACTCGACTGTATTAGAGGTAGTGCCACGGGAAGGGGCTTACAGCCGGCGGCGCGGATCGCATCCAAAGCGTTGGGATACGTGGGGTGTTCCACAAGGACGCGGTCCTGCTTTCCGGCCAGGGTGCGCAGGACGATGTTGAGTGCATGCTGCGCGCCGGACGTAACGAGGATCTGGCCAGGGGTTGTTGGCACCCCCTCGGAGGTGTACTTTTCTGCGATGGCTTCCCGGAGGGCCGGAATTCCCACGGCCTCGTACCCGAACCCCGGCAGAAGGGCGGGCAGCTCGGTCAGTGCGTCGGCGAAGGCGCGGTGGACTACCTCCCCGGCGGCCGGAAGCGACGCATACGCCAGGTCCAACAGTCCTTCCGGGACTGCGAGTCCGGGGGCGCTCACTGGCGCGGTGCGGTGGGGGATGCACGTCCGCCCACGGCTGCCCTGACCCGCCGTGAGGAACCCCTGTTCGCGCAGGCTCGCATACGCGGCGGTGACCGTGGTGCGGCTGAGGCCGAGTGTTTGGGCGAGCGCCCGCTCGCTGGGCAGGGCGACGTCCAGCGGTATGCGCCCGTCCATCACCAGCAAACGCACGACGTCGGCCAGCTCGCGGTAGGCGGGTAGGGCGCCGGAGTTCCAGGAGCCGAGGAGACGGACGAGTGCGGTGGGATTCAGGGAGCCGGACATAAGACCAGTATTCCAAACTGGCTATGGAATACAAGGCCAGTTTTATCGGAGGATGGAACTCATGATGACCCGAAGAATCACCCAACTCCTGATCGGCCTCGCGATGTACGGCATCTCCTTGGCCATGTTCATCCGGGCCGGCCTTGGCTTGGACCCTTGGGATGTCTTCCACCAAGGCGTGTCCGAAAAGACTGGCTTCAGTATTGGTGTTGTGGTCATCGCGGTCAGCTTCCTGGTCCTTCTCCTGTGGATCCCGCTCCGGCAGATGCCAGGGATCGGAACCATCGCCAACGCCGTCCTGGTGGGACTCTTCGCCGATCTTGGACTGCGGCTCATCCCGGAGTTCACCCACCTGGGCGGGCAGATCGCCATGCTCGCCGGTGCCGTGATCCTCAATGGCATTGCTTCCGCTTGCTACATCGGCGCTCGACTTGGACCCGGCGCCCGCGATGGGCTGATGACCGGACTTGTGCGCCGCACCGGGTGGTCCGTGCGCCTGGTCCGCACAGGCATCGAAGTGGTTGTCCTTGCTGTGGGCTTCCTCCTGGGCGGCTCCGTGGGCGTGGGCACCGTGGTGTACGCCCTGGCAATCGGCCCGATCGTGCAGGTTCTGCTGCCGAAGTTCATGGTTCCGGAGCGGGCAAAGGCAACGGCCCCCACGGAAGCCGTGGAGGCCGCGCCTGCCGCGTAGGGCTTGTCGCTCAGTCACTAACGGCACGCCTCCAGGTCCTCGCCGTACCGCAACCAGTCCGGCAGGTCCTGGGCCAGCGCATCGCGGATGGCGGGCGATCCCGCACTGCGCCAGTCGACGTCGTCGTTAATTTCGATCTCGTACTTCTTCCACTCGAACCAGTTGATCATCTTCAGCTGGGGGTATTTCTGGTGGGTTTCGGCGGAGAAGACCTGACGCCACCACGCCTGTTTGACGTCCAACTCGGATGCACCGCCACGCGCTGGTGTGAAGATGGCGGCCGTCTCCGGAACGCCCACCGGCTTGCCGTGGTCCACCCCGTACACCTGGTAGAAATCCAGGACGGAGCTGTCGTCGCCGGCGGTGCCGCTGTAAGTGCCGGTCAGCATGGCCAGGAACTTGCCTGGCTCGGAGATGTCGTTGTTCCCCCAGGGACGCTGGTTGCCCCAGTGGTATAGCGAAACTCCAACCCAATCCACGGCGTCGTCCCCTGGATAGTAGGGCGAGTAGGTGTCGTCGGCCATGGTGAGAACGCCGTCATGGTTCGTGTCCAGGGCAGCGAAGTCCGGGGTGCCTGGTCGCGCCGCGAACTGGCCACCCGTGAACGGATAGCCGCCACCATAGTTCGGCGCCCACATCAAGGACGTGCCCGGAGCCTGCGAGTGCACCGCCGCCGCCACTTTGCGGAAAACCTCCACGTAGCGGATGGGCTGCTGGCCCCACGAGTACCAGGAGCCGTTCATCTCATGCGCAAAACGCACGACGACGGTGGTCCCCTGATCGTTGATGGCACGTAAGTCGGTGGCCAGTTTGGCGATCACCTCGTCGCTCATCGTCTCTAATCCGCCGTGCGGTTCGAGGGTCAGGAGCAACGCACCGCCGGATTCCCGGACCTGGGTGACGGCGTTTGTGGTGTGCGACCACGTTTCGTCGTCGTAGGGGATATCCGAGAACTGCACCACCACCGCGGGATCGTGGCCAAGGTTTGCGCGGTGTTCGGCCAGGGTCTCGGAGTCCCAATCCAGGTTGACGCCAAGGAGCACGCCATCTTGGGGGATCAGCGTGGATGCGTCTCCGGCCCGGCAGAGGGACAGCGCCTGGACTACCGGGACCACTTCCTGGGAAGCAAAACTCAAACCGGTGGCAGCCAGGGCAGTCACCACCAAGGGGATGAGCAGGCTGGCCCGCCGTCGATTTCGGTTCGGATGCCCGGTGAAAGCTGGAGGAGCCTGCGCCATGGTCAGCCCCATCCAAGGGAACGGCGCCGGCGCCCGAAGAGGGTGCGCCAACTGAACCGCGGCGTAAGCCCGCGCGGCCGCATAAGGGCCGCGCCGCCGTCGACCGCTTCCTGGCGGTTTGCGTAGATGCGGGCCACGTGACCCAGATGGGCCTGGAGGCGGGTTTCCGTCAGGGCGCTGGAGTCCCCGAAGAGGCGCAGATCGCCGCCGCGTGAGCGCAGCAGGTGCAGTACCTCAAGGAGCCCTACGACGCCGGATGCTCCCACCGAAGTCACCGCGGCGATATCGAGAAGGACCAGAATGGGGCCGTCCGCGGCGGCCTTGGCGGACGCTTGGCGAACGTCGAGAACGGCAGTGGCGTCCAAATCGCCGGTAACGGTCAGATCCAGACTTATCAGATCTACTGGCTGCCGGGCAGAGGAGATGGTCATTGGGGCAGGGGAAATCATGGACATGGGAGTCGCTCCTTGCTGGGGGATGGAACGGCGTGTGATTGCTGTCAGTTTTTATGTTCGGAGGTAGTCCCAAGGACGCTGGCGAGCTCCTTCGGGGTGGACACGGGTTCCTCCAACTGTTCGCTGGGTCCCCGGTACCTTGCCGCGCCGATCACCACGCTCAACAGCGCCAGGTCCAAAGCAACCCAGGCAAGCGTGATGAGGGTGGGATACAGTGGCGCGTCCCCGAATGCCACCCGGGCAATGCCGATGAGCGAGGACACAACGAGCAACGCCATGGCTGCCAGTTGCAGCCTGACGTGCTGAAAACCGCGTCCCGCAGCCTGCCTGCTCTTGGCCGTCACCGAAAACGTGAGGTGCTTGCCAAGGAAGACCGCCGCCGCACCGGAAGACGTGGCCGCTATCCACGTGGGAAACAGCGCAAAGGACCATTGCTGGCCCCGCCACAGTCCCTTCGACCCGTTGCCCGCCACTTGGAAAAGCAGCTGGCAGGTCACGAAAAAGGGGAGGAAGAGGCAGAAGAACACCACCGGGCTGGCAGTCAGCGGGTAGGTCCCAGCCACCAGGAACACCACAGGCGCCGCGATGTAGCTCAGGGCGGCGAAGCCATTAAGATAACTCGTCATGGTGGCCAGATACATGAGCCGTTGGGCCACGGTAAGGCCCCTCAAAAACACCGGATTATCACTGAAGAACACCTGCATGGTGCCTGCCGCCCATCGATGCCGCTGCGAAAGCATAGTGGACACGTCCTCAGGGGCAAGCCCATGGACCAGGACCTCGTGGTGGTAGACGCTGCCCCACCCCATCGCGTGAAGGTGCATGGCCGTTGCCATGTCCTCGGTAATGGTGGTGGTGTCCATGGGGTGGATGGCCAATGCCTGGTCCGTGTGCGCCACATCCACTGATTCAAGGACCGCGTCCAGTTCCGGCACCACATCGTCCATGGCATCGGGGACCGCCAACGCAGCCGTATGGAAGGCAACCCGGAGCTCGAAAGTGATCTCGGCGAGGACATCGCCCCTGCGCACCTGGTGCTCCGCGCGCGCCACTGCCTCCAGCGCCTGTTCTGCGACCGGCATGGCGGCAGGATGACGCCTGCCCAGTTCGCCATGAAGATCCTGCAGCCTGGACCGGCCCCTGCGCAAGGCACGCCACGTCTGCTCAGTGGCTGTCCGTGTGTAACGGGTCAAGCCCAGGGCCATGAGGGCTTCCCGGCGAAGGACAGCGTTCGAACCGCAGAAGAACGCCGCGTCCCAACCGTCCTTGCCCTGCTGAATGGGGCCATAGAAAAGTTCCGCCTGGCTACCCAGGGGATCCCGTTCCGGAACATTCCAAAAGTGCTGTGGGGTCTGGACGAAGGCCACTTCCTCAGCGTCGAAATAGCCCAGAATACGGTCCAGGAAGCGGGGCTCGGGGACTTGGTCTGCGTCAAAGATGGCCACGAACTCGCCTGTTGTCACGGACAGGGCGTTGTTGACGTTCCCTGCCTTCGCGAAGCGCTGCCGTCCGTCCCACTCCGGGCCGCGGGTGATGTACCCGACGCCGATCTGCCGGGCTGCGGCGGCAAACTCAGCTCGATCGCCGTCGTCCAGGATCCACGTTTCGTGCGGATACGTCATGTCCCTGGCCGCGATTGCCGTGGTGAGCACCAGGTCCAGTGGCTCGTTGTACGTGGCAATGAATACGTCCACCGATCTGCCCGGCAGGGCAGGTGGGGGAGGTGGACGTCGTCGCGCGTTCCACATGGTGACCGCGTACAGCGCCGACTCGCCCAGGCTGTAAGTCTCCGCGGCCACGAGGGGCAGGGAGATCCACCAAGCATCCCAGGCGACAGTGCTCGACCAGCGCCAACTGATGTAGATCAATCCAAAGGAAACCACCAGAACTGCAAGGATCCTTACCAGTATTTGTCTGTAAATGCCCATCTTTAGCCTCCGGTAACTGCTGGGGAAAAGGCCAAGGCGCGCCAGTATGTCCACACGCTCCTCAGAGCGAAATTGGGAGGACACGGCTGACGCGCCTGGAGCTGCATCGTCGATGCTCAAGGGAAGGAATTCGGCTGCGAACGGAATGTCCTTACTGCCAATGGGCTTGAAACTCTAGTCAAAGCCAATCGGTTCCTGATTCCACTCTCTCCCGCCGACATTTCATCCTCGTTACGGCATTGAAAAGAAAACCCGCGTTGATTATTTCCTTGCCGTGACGTTTTGCGTGTCGCATCGAAAAGGCTTGCGCGCCATAGGGACGGGCCTTCAGAGTGGCACCATGAAGCGAAGACTCATGCCCCTGACGATGCTCGTCGCCGGCCTGACCATCGCAGCTACCCTCATTGCTCCGGAGCCTTCTGCTCAGGCCGCCGCTGGTATGCCAGCCCCTGGATCACTGGTCTGGAGCGACGAATTCAACGCCCCCGCCGGCACGGCGCCCGACCCCGAAAAATGGACCCACGACACCGGAGGATCCGGGTGGGGCAACGGCGAACTGCAGTATTACACCAACAGCACCGGCAATGCCGCAGCTGATGGTCAGGGAAACATGGCCATCACTGCCCGCAAAGAAAACCCAGCCGGATATGAGTGCCACTACGGGACGTGCCAGTACACCTCCGCCCGGCTGTTGACCGCCGGCATGTTCAGCCGGACTCAAGGCCGGTTCGAAGCCCGACTTAAACTGCCCAAGGGCCAAGGCATGTGGCCCGCCTTCTGGATGCTCGGAGACAACGTGTTCTCCGACGGCTGGCCCTCCAGCGGAGAACTCGACGTCATGGAAAACGTTGGCAAGGAACCCGGGACGGTCTGGGGAAGCATCCACGGACCCGGCTACTCGGGGGCCAACGCCGCCAATGCCAGCTACACACTGCCCGGCGGTCAGGCCCTGGGCGATGGATTCCACACGTTTACTGTGGACTGGGGCCCCGAGTCCATCACGTGGTACATCGACGGAACGGCCTACTCACACAAGACCAAGGCCTCAACTGCCGGACCGTGGGTGTTCGACCACAACTTCTTTGTGCTCCTCAACCTCGCCGTGGGCGGCGATTGGCCGGGAGCGCCGGACTCGGGCACGGTGTTCCCACAGTCCATGTTGGTCGATTACGTCCGTGTGTATGACCTCGCTTCAATTCCTGCACTTTCTGCGTCCAGCACCCGAATCCAGGGCTACTCCGAAAAGTGCCTTGATGTAGCCGGCCGCCAAGCAGCCGATGGTGCCCCGTTGGAACTCCGGGATTGCGATACCTCCGCTTCGGAGCAATGGACCTTTGCCGCCAATGGAACCGTCCGCTCGCTGGGCAAATGCATGGATGTTGCCTGGGGATCAACGGCAAACGGTGCCAGAATCCAGCTCACCGGCTGCAACGGCGGTGCAGCGCAACAATTCGTCCTGAATTCTTCCGGGGATTTGGTGAATCCTCAGGCCAACAAATGCGTTGACGTAGTTGACTGGAATTCAGCCAACGGTGCGACGCTGCAGCTGTGGGATTGCGCCGGTACCACGAACCAAAAGTGGTGGCGAATGGTGTAATAAAAGCGTCCGACGGCGGCGCGCAACTTTGCGGGGTCCGGCGGCTATTGCTGGGGCGGCTGGGGAGCTTCCTGGAGTAGCGGGCCGGGCTGGCAACTGTGCTCAGCCGTCGCGGCGGTTGAGGGCCGGACCTGGCTGGCTGATGTGTGGCCGGGTCCGGCCGGTGGTGCGTACCGGGTTGTTGGGCAGCCGGGCCGTCTACGGCGCCGGCTGGCAGTGCGGGCAGAAGTAGATGTCCCGTTCCTCTGTACCGTCCGGTCCTGCCAGGAGGCCGCGACGTATTGTGGTGCCGCAGCGCCTGCAGGGTTGGCGTTCCCTGCCGTACACCCAATACCCGGGACGGAGGGCGCGCGGACCAAGGGTGGTCCGCCGCCCGGGGCCCAGATTTTCGCCGAGAAGGCGTTTGGCGTCCCTGACGGTCTTGGGAAGGTCAGGAACTTCTCCCACCGGCAGGGCAGGATGAATGCCGGACAAGTAGCACGATTCGCACCGGTAGATATTGCCGATGCCTGCAAGTTTCCGCTGGTCCAGCAGCGCAAATCCCACGGTGACGTCCGGTTCGGCACGAAGTCTGCGCAATGCTTCTTCCTCGTCCCAGTCGGGACCGAGCAGATCCGGCCCGAGGTGCCCGACGATCTTCTCTTCCTCCGCTGTGGGCACCACTTCCAGGATGCCCAGTGAGAACCCGACCGCATCTGCGGTGTCCGTGCGGAGCACACACCGTGCAGTGTGGCCGGGCTTCGTCCAACGGCCACCGGGCGGATAGATCATCCAGTTGCCCTCCATTTTGAGGTGGGAATGGATGGTAAGGGCCCGGGGTTTCCTGCTGGCGCCGGGTTCCTCGTCAACAGGTCCGGTCAGGCGCATGAGGAGGTGTTTTCCCCTGGGGACAACCTCGGTCATGGTCCATCCGGCCAGGTTCAGGGTGGCGAATCGGGGCACGCGGAAGTCTGAGGCCTTGATGGTCTTCCCCGCCAACGCTTCGTTCAGGCGTGAGGCAGCCCGCCAAATGGAATCGCCTTCAGGCACGGATCCGGAGTCCCTTCGGAGTGGAGTAGGCCCCCGCGGCGGCGAGAGCAACGGCGATCGGAGTTTCCAGGAGGTCGTGGCCGTTGACCTTCTCCATGAAGAGTTTGTCCACGGCACCGCGGCGCACCACACCCACCAGGGCCTCGGCGGCGACGGCCAGCACGTCCTCGTCATGGCTGAAGGTGAGCAAAGTCTTACCGCCGCGTTCGACGTAAAGGACCAACGCGCCGTCCACCATCACTACCAGCGCTCCGGCCTTGCGCCCGGGACGGTGACCGGAACCGGCGTCGACGGAAAGCGCAGGCCATGGAAGGGCAGCGCCGTAGGGGTTGGCGGGATCGGTCGCGGCGAGGGCAAGGGCAGATGGCTCGGCTTTGGAGATGCGCGCGTCCTCGGTGAAGGACCTGAGGCGGTCCACCGTGGCAGGAACGGCGAACTGGGCGGCGCCCAAATGTTCGATGAAGTAACCGCGGCGGCAACGCCCGGCTTCCTCGAGGCGGGCCAGGACTTTATACATGAGCCCGAATCCGCCAATAATGTTCTCTGCCATGACCGAACCCCGGGTGACTACGCCGTATCGGTCCAGCAGGAGCTCAGCGGTTCCTCGCGCGTGGATGGTGGGGTCCAGTTCGGGGGCAGGAAGCGCTGACCAGCGGCCCACAGCCGAGGGCGGGGCAGGCGCAATTCCGCCTGATACGGAGCCGTAACGCCCACCTGTTAGCCCCGGAGAACCCAGCAATCCTGTCCCATGGGAACGGCCCAGCCTGCTCATGCGTGGCGCCCGGGCCCTGGGCGCCTTGGCCACTTGCCGGTGCGCAGTTTTCCCGCCGGCGATCATGGCCCGCACCGGAGCGAAGGTATCGCCTGTCACGCGGCCGGCCCAGACGAGGTCCCAGAGGGCAGAGACCACGGCGTCATCGCTCAACACCGCATCCATGCCACCGGCCACGTCTGTGAGCTGCCGGAAGAAGTAGCCACCACCTGCGCTGAAGTGTTCCAAGAGCCGCTGCTGGGCGTCGCCGGGTTCGAATTCAGGATCGGGGTTGAGCGTCAGCTCTGCGGAGTCGGCCACATGGAGGCTGATCCAGCCGTCGTTCCCCGGGAGGGATCCTGCCCCGGACCAGAGGAGTTCGCCGGCTGCCATGAGTTCGTCCAGCATGGCCGGTTTGTAGTCCGCCACCCTGCTCGCCAGGACCAAGGGTTCCCACGCGGATGCCGGGATGGGCACGCCGGAGAGTTGGTCCACTGCCGTGATGATGCCGTCCAGCCCCCGCAAAGCCTGGCTCCGGGACTTACCTGGCGCGCTCACGTTCTGCCAGGCCGGCAGGAACCGACCATAAGCGGCCGTGTCCACCGGTTCCACTTCGGCCCGCAACGCAGCAAGCGAACGCCGCCTCAGTTTCCTCAATACCTCAGCATCGCACCACTCGCTGGACGGTGGCGCGTCAAGGGTCATGAGCTCTGCGTCGGGTGCATCTGCAGGCTGCTCAGCAACTGCGTGGGGTCGGAACTCGCCTTCCACCACGCGACCATCGTCAGCGAGGCGTTTCAAGGCCGTGTTGACCACCGCGACGCCCAGCCCCAGCCTGGCCGCAGCTTCAGCGGCTGTGAAGGGGCCATGGGTGCGCGCGTACCGCGAAACGAGGTCACCCAAAGGATCGGTGACAGGTTCAATGAAGGCCAGAGGCACACCCATGGGCAGCGGAACGCCGATTGCGTCACGGAGCCTCGCCGCGTCCTCAATGGCTGCAAAACGCTCGACGCCGCCGATGGTTACCTTGAGTGCGCGGTTGGCCTTCTGCAATGCCGCGAGGTGGGACCGTGCGTCCGTGACGCTGCCGGATGGCGTGATGACGGACGCTTCCTCTGCGAGCCGTGCGTCCTCGAGGTGTGCGTCCTCGAGCTGTGGGTCATCCGCAGACGGGGCTGGTGTTTCAGGCTGCGGGGTCGATTCTGGTGGTTGGGTACCCTCCAGTCGCTCTGCGACTTCCTCAACGGTGAGCGGGCCCAGCAGCCGCAGGAGATCCGCCACGCCCTCCATGCCACGAACACGCCGGTCCGGTGCAAGGCGCTGCAATTCCATCTCGGTTTTGTCGATGACTGCGGCGTCCAGGAGTTCGCGCAGTTCCACGCGACCCAGGAGTTCGTTGAGGAGCGTGGAGTCCAGGGCCAGGGCGGCCGCCCGGCGTTCGGCCAGGGGTGAGTCGCCCTCGTAGAGGAACTGCGCCACATACCCAAACAGCAGGGACTTCGCGAAGGGGGAGGGTTGCTGCGTGGTGGTCTCCACGATCCTGAGCTCCCTGCGCTCCACGGATGCCGCAATGTCTTTGAGGGCGAGTAGATCGTATACGTCCTGCAAACATTCGCGAACGGCTTCGAGCACGATGGGGAAGGAAGGGTACTTCTTGGCGACATCCAGCAACTGGGCTGAGCGCTGGCGTTGCTGCCACAGAGGCTGACGCTTGGCCGGGTTTTGGCGGGGCAGGAGCAATGCGCGGGCCGCACACTCACGGAACCGTGAGGCGAACAGTGCGCTGCCGCCCACTTCGGCGGTGACGACTTGTTCGAGTTCTTCGGGGTCGAAGAGAAAAAGCTCAGCACCGGGCGGCTCATCTTCCATCATGGGTACCCGCAGTACGATGCCGTCGTCGGCTGCCATGGCCGATCCGTCAAGACCGTAGCGCTGTTGGAGCCGTTGGCCCACCGCCAGTGCCCACGGGGCATGAACGGGCATGCCAAAGGGGCTGTGGAGGACTACCCGCCAGTCGCCGAGTTCGTCGTGGAACCGTTCCACCACCAAGGTTCGATCGCTGGGAACAATCTCTGTGGCTTCCTTTTGCTCCCTGAGGTACTGGATCAGGTTGCTTGCGGCGAAGGCATCCAAGCCGCTCGCCTGGCAACGTTCCATAGCCGGGGCCTCGTCCGCTGCGGAGAGCTCGCGGATGAAGGCACCCAGTGCGCGGCCCAGATCCACCGGCCGGCCAAGGGAGTCGCCCTTCCAGAACGGAAGCTTGCCGGGTTGGCCAAACGCGGGGGAGACCAGCACGCGATCGTGGGTGATGTCCTCGATCTTCCAACTGGTGGCACCCAGCGCGAAGACATCGCCAACCCGGGATTCGTAGACCATCTCTTCGTCGAGCTCACCAACGCGGCGTCCGCCCTTGGCAGCACGTGCAGAAGCAGTGGGTTCACTTCCGTCCGCATTGGCGGGGGAGGCCGAACCCTCAACCTCCGTACCGATGATGTACACGCCAAACAGGCCTCGGTCCGGGATGGTCCCGCCCGATGTAACGGCAAGGCGCTGGGCTCCGGGCCTGCCCTCGATGGTCCCGGCATGCCGGTCCCAGATGATGCGTGGCCTCAGTTCGGCAAATTCGTCCGAAGGATACCGGCCTGCCAGAAGGTCCAGGGTGGCCTCGAATGCCGAGCGCGGCAGGCTCGCAAACGGCGCCGACCGGCGGACAGTGCTGAACCAGTCCTCAACATCGATGCTGCCCAGGGCGGCAGCGGCCACTGTTTGCTGGGCCAGGATGTCCAAGGGGTTGGCCGGGATACTCAGGCGTTCAATCTGCCCGGCGAGCATTCGCTCAACGGTGACGCTGGTGTGGAGAAGATCAGCCCGGTGTTTGGGGAACAGGACGCCTTCGGAGATCTCACCAACCTGGTGTCCAGCACGCCCGACGCGTTGCAGACCGCTGGCTACCGATGGGGGAGATTCAACTTGGACCACCAAGTCCACCGCACCCATATCGATGCCGAGTTCCAGCGACGATGTTGCCACCACGCAGCGGAGCCTGCCGGACTTGAGGTCGTCCTCGATCATGGCCCGCTGGTCCTTGGATACGGAGCCGTGGTGTGCGCGGGCCAGCACAGGATCGGCACCTGTAGTGCTTCCAGCTTGAGCCATCATGTGTGCCGGGGTAGCTGTGGAGGCCGGGATTCCCGGGTCGGATTCGGGGGCGGCCCACTCGCTGCCACCCACCGCCATCAGCTGGCGCTCGGCGTAGATCTCATTGAGCCTGGCTGTGAGGCGCTCCGAGAGACGGCGGGAGTTGGCGAAGACGATGGTGGACTGCTTGGACAGGACCAGATCCACAATCTGTTCCTCAACATGCGGCCAGATGGATGCCTGGGGCTGCAGGCCTGACGCTGGTCCGGAGTCGAACGCTCCCGCAGCACCTTGCAGGTCCGACATATCCTCAACAGGGACCGTGACGGTGAGGTTCCAGTTCTTCTTGGACGGCGGAGCAACGATTTCCACCGGTGCCTGGCCCGCCAGGAACTGGGCCACCAGCTCGCGCGGCTGAACGGTAGCCGACAGCCCGATTCTCTGGGCAGGCTTCGGAAGCAGGGCATCCAGCCGTTCCAAGGAAACTGCCAGGTGTGCGCCACGCTTGGTGCCGGCTACGGCGTGCACCTCATCGATGATGATGGTGTCCACCTCGCTGAGCGTTTCCCGGGCACGGGACGTCAGCATGAGAAACAGGGACTCCGGGGTGGTGATGAGGATGTCCGGCGGGTTGGTTAACAGCGTGCGGCGATCCGCCGCCGTCGTATCTCCTGAACGGACGCCCACCGTCACCAAGGGTGCGGGTAGCCCTAAGCGTTTGGCGGTTTGGGTGATGCCGATCAGGGGTGCGCGGAGGTTGCGCTCCACATCCACGCCAAGTGCTTTCAATGGCGAGATGTAGAGGACGCGCGTCTTGGTTTTCGGGCGCTTGGCCCGGCCCTTGCCGTTCGCTGGGACGGTCTCCAGGCCCGGTAGTGTGTCACTGGGCGTGGCATGCAGGCGATCGAGCGCCCAAAGGAAAGCGGCAAGGGTCTTGCCGGAACCCGTTGGGGCCACAACCAGGGCATGGGAGCCTGAGGAGATCGCGTTCCACGCACCATCCTGCGCGGGTGTGGGCTCGGAAAAAGCGCCGAGGAACCATTCCCTGGTTGCCTGGCTGAAACGGCTGATGGCGCCATCCGACGCCTGCGGCTCCTGCATCACTCCATCATGCCCCACGGCTCCGACAGAATAAGCCAGAGCCGTGGGGAGACGGTCAGACTGCCTGGAAAGCGGTGATGGTCAGGAGCTTGATGCCGGTGTTGCTGCACGCATCGTGCGGCTCCGGGATGAACAGTGACGCCGTGTCGTTCGGCGGGTAGATGCGGAAACCGGCGGCGGCCACCTTGGTGCAGTCGCCGTAATTACCGGCCTGCGTGTACCGGATTTCCGCCCACGCCGACTTGCCCGGAGCCAGTTCGATCTTGGTGACCGGGGTGGTGGTTTCCCGGGTTGCCGGCTCGCCGATCGGTTCGCCGTTGGCGTCGGCAGTCATGGAGACGCCGGCGAAGCCCTCCAGAATGCAGGGGGTGCCGCCGGAGTTGGTCAGGATCAATTTCTCATAAACGCTGCCCGCGGCGCCGCCGCCGGTGGCGTCCGTTGCGGCGGTGAGGGATCCCGCCTTGCACAGCCCGGCTGCTGCTGGTGCCGCGGACGTAGCTGTCTCTGAGGGTGACGGCGTGGCCGTTGCCGAAGGCGGGCTTGACGTTGCAGTGGCCGATGGAGTCGAGGTAGTTGGCGCCGAGGAAGATGGAGGGGCACTGCTGGTTGCCGATGGGCTGGGGCTTGGCCCGCAAGCAGCAAGAAGGAGCAGCGCAGCGGCTGCCGTCGTCGTCACAAGACCGGTTTTGATGCGCTGAGTCCACATGGGCACCAGCCTTGCCCCGGCCGTGATCCGAGTCAATTCAGCCACGGCTGGGAGCGCGGATTGGCGCCCGGATCGTGATCTTCCGGGCGCCAATCCAGCGTCAAATTACTTGGTATCGGCTTTGGCTACTGCCGGCTTGGCGGAGCGGCTACGGAAGAACGCAGCGCCCCCCAGGCCCAATCCAGCGATGCCTGCGATCAGGCCGGCCCAGCTTCGCGCCTGCGAGCCGTCGTCAGATACAGCGGCGGCCTGCTCGGTGGAGACGGTTTCAGCAGCGTGGTGATCACCGGCGGCCTCGGCCGGAGTGATGGTGACCGACGGTGCCGGAGCCTTCAGATCGTGAGCATCCTGGCCTTCCTTGGCGATCTCGGACCAGTCAGTCTGGCCCTGCTCGCAGGTCTGCAGTGTGGGGAAGTAGATGGTCTTGCCAGCTGCGTCCGGCAGTTTGACGGACAGGACAAGGGCATCACGCAGGTGCGGATCCAACGGTGCCTTGGCCGTGTACACAATCTGGCTTGTCCGCTTGGTGATGGAGGTGCCGTCGTCCAGCTTCTTGGGCTCGGCGAGGGTCTCCGTGACCTTCTCCACAGTCCAGTTGGGGTTGACGGTGGGCTGGGCGTCGGTCAGTTCCTCAGGAAGTGAAATGGCCACTTTGGTGGTGCCGGAGGTGTCACAGCCATGGGGGATTCCGAATGTCACCAGTGCGTACGAATTGGCGGCGGTCTTGTTCGGATCAGCCGAAACGTGCGCGGATGCACCGGCCAGGCCGGCCATCATCAGGGCAGCGGTTCCACCGGCGACGGCGGTTGCGGAGAGGGTGCGGCGAATCGAGGATTTCATGGGAAGTGCCTTTCGGGGGCGCCGGAAGGTGCGGCGCGGGGGTACGGGTTTGGGACCCGTCACCATGCAAAGGCTGTGCTGTTGCAGCGCGCGTCTTTTGAGCGCAGAAGGTGCCGGGCGGAACTAAGGAAGTACCAGACGGCGGGCGGTCCGCGGCGGCTGTCTTGCCTCAGGTTCCGCCAAGGGCGGGGGATAAAGACCTCCGGTGCGCCGACTGCGACAGGCGAGGCACCGGCGTCGGGCCTGAACACCAAGGCGGGCAGTGCGAGCAGCGGCCGCAGCCAGGCGGCGAGTTGCCACAGGGCAGCTTCACCCTTTGCCAGGACGACGGCAGTAGCAACGGTGGCAAGCACGTGGCCCACAAACATCATGGTGCCCACGGCTGTGCCGAGTTCATGAGTATGCGTCGCAGTGACGTCCAGCCCGGAGCTCAACGGTTCAGTGCCGAGGTGGTGGTTTGTCCCTTGCACGTTGGCGGTGATGGGGCTCAACGCCGTGAAAGCTTCGTGAAGTGCCAACTGTCCTGCGCCCAAGAGCCCCGCCATGGTGACAAGGTTCAGCTTGAAACGGGTGGCCAGCGTGGCAGCCAGAGCCGTCAACGCAACGAGCGCCAGCAGGACCGGTGCTGTGGGAAGCTCTCCGCCACCCGCTATGTGGGCCCCTGCGGCGAGAAGAACAACCACAGTGGAGATGGCGCCAGACCGCAGCGCATGAAAGGGTGCCCGGGACTGCGATGTGCGCACGGGGCCTCCCTCATCTGTGGCTGCTTTGATTATCGGCGTCTTGATTCTATCGGGAGTTCGACGCCGGACTGGCCCCGGATGGGTGGCTATGTGGACACGTTGCTGCGTTCCTCCCCAGTTACCTCCGGTTTCCCGGTGCTCGCCGTGCCCGGACTCTTGGAACTCCGCGGCACCCTTGGGGTGAGGGTGGAGGTAACCGGGAAGGAACGCGCGCCTAGCGCTGCGCCCACCGCGAGAAGGTAGGTTTCGGTGGCTCCGGAACGTTTGTTGAGCCTGCGGGTGAACGCCGACGCCGGAGCTCAAGTTTTAGGCTCTCCTCACCACGAGCCATGGCCCAGTGATGATTGGCAGAGAACGCCGGTTTGAGGAGCCAGCTCAGACGGCGAAGCAAAGGCTTGGCGGCACTGACCCGCCAATCGTAGGTGATGACGACCTCGGGGCCGTCGGTCTCGAAAGTCCAGCGGCCGGTGCCGTTGAGGTCCCCCTCTGCATTGAGTGCGAAGCCGTCCAGAGTTACCGGTTCGCTAACTGTGAGCCGCCACTTGAGCGTGTAGGGGAGCCAGCCTTTGGTGTGGAGGTCGAAGGTGGCCCCTACTCCATCCGGGCCGCCTTGGGTTGTGGGTGTCACGGTGAGGTAGACGGAGGGCCACCACTGCTTGAGAGCTCCGGCGTCGCCCAGGACGTTGACTACTTCCTCGCGTGTTCCGGGCACGCGCCACACGGTGACGAATGCGTAGTCGGTGCTTTTGCCTGCTCGCTGGGCCATTGTTGCCTCCACGGTCCGGGTGGGTTCCGAGGGTGTCTTACGGCATCCGGGATCAATCTACGCCTGCCATCGCCGAAGGGTTAGATCTCGCGGCGTTCAAGCGTCGAAAGTGCCGAGATCCCGCCCCACGATGAACTTCGACGGGCAAAGCAAAAGGCCCCGCATCCCTCATAAACACAGGGAAACAGGGCCTTTCTCATTGGCGGTGACGGTGGGATTTGAACCCACGTTGGCTTTTACACCAAACAACATTTCGAGTGTTGCACCTTCGGCCGCTCGGACACGTCACCAACTGAAATAGGGTACCGGAGTTCAGCCCGGTTCCCCAAAACGAGGCCCCGCGGACCAGCGGGAAGAGCGAGCCCAAACACGCCCAACTTCCGTCCACAGCGCCCCAACGATAGATTCGTAAGCATCATGACGATTTCGCGGGAGCACGAACAAGAACACGAAGCCCACGCCTACTGGGTCACCGAGACGGGCGATGGTGAGCTGCGCCCGGAAGCCCTGCCAGCAAGGCAAGCAGGCGAAGCCCTCGTCAGAACCCTGTACTCAGGTGTCAGCCGAGGTACGGAGCGCGTGGTCCACGAGGGCCGCGTCCCGGAGCGAGTGGCTGACCTGATGCAGGCACCGCATCAGGAAGGCGACTTCCCTGGCCCGGTGAAGTACGGCTACCTGAACGTCGGCGTCGTGGAAGAAGGCCCGGATGAGTGGCTAGGGAAAACGGTCTTCACCCTGCACCCACACCAGGACCTCTATGTCATCCCTACAGACCAACTGACAGCCATCCCCGATGAAGTCCCTGCGAAACGCGCCGTTCTCACGGGCATCGTTGAGGTGGCCATCAACGCCCTCTGGGAAGCCGGGCCGAGGCTGGGAGACCGTGTCGCCGTCGTCGGTGGTGGTTTGGTGGGTGGCGTCTTGGCGACGCTCCTGCGGAAGTATCCGTTGGGCCGCCTGCAGTTGGTGGATGCGGATCCGGAGAAGCGGAAGCTGGCAGAAACCATCAACGTCGACTTCGTCGAACCAGTGAATGCAAAAAGCGACAACGACATCGTCTTCCATTGCTCCGCCTCCAACGAAGGTCTCAAGCTGAGCCTGCAATTGGCCGGCGATGATTCGGACGTGATCGAACTTTCGTGGTTTGCGGACAAGGAAGTCACCCTGCCGCTCGGCGAGGATTTCCACGCCCGCAGGCTGAACATCCGCTCCAGCCAGGTGGGCGCCGTGGCCCTGCCCAGGAGGCACCGGCGAAGCAACGCACAACGCCTCGAGCAAGCTGCAATCGAGCTGACGGATCCGCTCTTCGACACTTTCCTGACCAGTGAATGCTTGTTCCGGAACCTGCCCACCACACTGACACAACTGTTCGAACGGCCCGGCGGTTTCTGCCACGTGGTCGCCTACCCCCACCCGGAGGATAAATAGATGTTCAGCTTGACCGTCCGACGCCACTTCATGATCGCCCACAGCCTTCCCCGCGAAGCCTTCGGCCCGGCCCAGGGTCTCCACGGCGCCACGTTCGTGGCCGAGGTCACCTTCCGCCGTCCCAATCTCAATGACGACGCAATCGTCCTGGACATCGGTGCCGCCGGCGGCATCCTTGAGGAGGTGCTCGCGGACCTGAACTACAAGAACCTGGACGAGCACCCCGCCTTCAAGGGCAAACTCTCCACCACCGAATCGCTCGCGAAGCACATCGCCGACGCCATGGCCACCCAAATCCAGGACACCGCGGATGGTCCGGCACTCACCGGCATTGACGTGGTCCTCCGCGAAAACCCTGATGCTTGGGCGGGCTATTCGCTGGAGCTCCCGGTCAAGTAACCCGGTCAAGTAAGTGCGCATCCGCTTCCTGGTCCCGGGGAACGTCCGGCACGGCTCCGGCGGCAACAAGTACAACGCCAAGCTCGCCGGGCACCTGTCCGCTTTGGGCGCGGAAATAGAGACTGTAACGGTCGACGGCGACTGGCCGGTTGGCAGCCTCGCGGACCGGCAACGTTTTGCTGACATGCTCGACGGCGGCACAACAGTGATCGCCGACGGGCTGGTAGCGAGTGGGGCACCAGAGGCGATCGCTGGTGCCGTAGGTAAAGGGACCCCTGTGTGGATCCTGTCCCACATGGCGTTGGCGGACCACCCCGAGCGTGAGGCCAAGGCGTTGGCTGCCGCCACGGGAATCATCTGCCCCAGCGCCCATGCCGCAGCGGAACTGCGAACCAAGCATGGGCAACAGGACATCGTCATCGCTACGCCCGGGGCCGACAAAGCAGACCCCGCCAAGGGTTCGCAGCCACCGCATATCGTCGCCGTCGCAGCATTGCTGCCCAATAAGAGCCAGACACTCTTGGTGGAGGCGCTGAGCGAGATACGTGACGAACCGTGGACAGCAGCCCTCATCGGCTCCAACGACGCTGACCCGAGGTACGCAGCCGAGGTGAGGGACGCCGTCGAGCATCACGTGCTCCAAGACCGCATCAGCGTCACCGGAGAGTTGACCGGCGAGGCTCTTGAAGATCAGTGGCGCAGGGCTGACCTCAGTGTCCTTATTTCACGCTCCGAAAGCTATGGAATGGCGGTGTCGGAGTCGTTGGCTCATGGCATCCCCGTGCTTGTGCGGCAGGGGACAGGAGCAGAGGAAGCCCTGGGTGACACAGGGGCGGGCGCGGCGCTGGATCTGCAGGAAACCGGCCTGCTCACCAACACCCTCAGGAACTGGCTCGCCAACCCCGCACTCCAAGAGCGTTGGCGCAACAGCGCACTCCGAGCCCGGGACCACCTCCAAGGCTGGGACACCACCGCAGCCACCGTCCTTGAGGCCCTCCAACGCTGAAGCCCTCCAACGCACTACGAGCTAGGGCAACCGGTGTGAAGCGAAAAAGTCCTTGAGCAGGCCCGCGCATTCCTCCTCGCGAACACCCGCGTACACCTCTACCCAGTGGTTGAGGCGGCGCTCGCGAAGGATATCGAAAACAGACCCTACGGCTCCGGCTTTCTCGTCCCACGCCCCGAACACCACGCGCGGAATCCGGGCCAGAACAATAGCGCCGGCACACATGGCGCACGGCTCAAGGGTGACCACCAAGGTGCAATCCTCAAGCCGCCAGCCGTCGCCCGAGCTGCCCGCATCGTGAGCGCGCTGACGCAGCGCAGCGGCAGCTTCGCGGATGGCCACCACCTCAGCGTGGGCGGTCGGGTCTCCATGAGCCTCCCGTTCGTTGCGGCCAGAACCCAGCACGCCGCCGTCGGGCCCCAACACCACGGCGCCAATGGGGACGTCGTCAGTTTTCAACGCCAACCGGGCCTCGTCCAGGGCAAGGCCCATCCAGGCCAGGTGATCTGCGTGATACGGCTCGGTGGCGCTCATGTCTCAATGATAGTTTTGGGGGATGCGCACACTCGTCGTGGACCACCCGCTGGTCGCTCACAAGCTCACCGTTCTGCGGGATAAGAACACTCCTTCACCGGTCTTCCGGCAGCTCACTGAAGAACTCGTCACCCTCCTGGCCTATGAAGCCACCCGCGAGGTCAAGACTCAGCCAGTGGAGATTGAAACCCCCGTCACCACCACCATTGGCACGGCTTTCACCAAGCCCACGCCGCTGGTGGTCCCCATCCTGCGCGCAGGCCTCGGCATGCTGGAGGGCATGACCAAGCTGGTCCCCACCGCTGAAGTGGGCTTCCTGGGCATGGCCCGGGACGAGGAAACGCTGGACATCATCACGTACGCCGAGCGCCTCCCCGAGGACCTCACCGGCCGCCAGATCTTTGTCCTGGACCCTATGCTCGCAACTGGCGGCACCTTGCGCGAGGCCATCAAGTTCCTCTTCAAGCGCGGCGCCTCGGACGTCACCTGCATCTGCCTGCTGGCTGCTCCGGAAGGACTGGCAAAGCTGGAAGAAGAGCTCGCAGACGCCAACGTGAAGGTAGTTCTGGCTTCCATTGACGAGAAGCTCAACGAGAAGTCGTACATTGTGCCCGGCCTGGGCGACGCCGGCGACCGCCTCTACGGCGTGGCGGGTTAAGGGAGCCCCCTACCGGTTTTCGTCGGGCTTGATTAGCCTGTGGCGCATGGACTGGAAACTTGAACTGGTATTTGTACCTGTCTCCGACGTCGACCGCGCGAAGGATTTTTACGTTAACAAGGTTGGTTTCAATGCCGAC
This sequence comes from Arthrobacter sp. DualSoilB13, assembly GCF_055389195.1. NCBI lineage: Bacteria > Bacillati > Actinomycetota > Actinomycetes > Micrococcales > Micrococcaceae > Arthrobacter > Arthrobacter sp. DualSoilB13. The sequence continues at coordinate 776,305 of NZ_AP035865.1, forward strand.
TTCGATGAGCGTCCCACTGATGGCATCCGCTTCGTTCAGCTGACGCCTCCGGGTTCTGCGTGCTCCATCGCTATCGGTGAGGGCCTCACCGACGCCCCTCCAGGCTCGGCGCCCAATCTGCAAGTGGTAGTGGCTGACATCAATAAGGCGCATGATCACCTCAAGGCCAACGGTGTGGATGTCAGCGACGTCGACGTCCAGGATTGGGGCCACTTTGTCTACTTCGCGGACCCTGACGGCAACCAGTGGGCGGTGCAGTACTTGCCTCAGAGGCCCAACGGCTAAGTCACACTTCGCCGGTTAGCAGACAGCGTGCGGCAGGATGGAACCATGAGCCATCCTGCCGAACCCGCTCTCCCCGCTGAGACGCCTACGTTGACCGCCCGCGCCATCCTCTTCGACATGGACGGCACACTGGTTGATTCAACAGCGATCGTGGAGCAGGTGTGGTCCGAGTTCGCCGACCGCTACGGCTTGGATTTCGACGAGATCCTCCGCACCTCCCACGGCGTCCAAGCCGGCGACACCGTGCGCCGGTACGCGCCCGCCGGTGCTGATTTTGAAGCTTTGACCGCTGAGCTTGGCGAGATGGAACGGTCCCGGACGGATGGCGTGATCGCCCTCCCCGGCGCGGCAGCTGTGCTGGCCGCGCTGCCCGATGAAGCGATCGCGCTTGTCACCTCCGCCGACAGCATCCTTGCCGGGATCCGCATGGAGGCGGCCGGGCTCGCCATGCCGTCCACCGCGGTCACCGCCGAGTCAGTCACCCGCGGTAAGCCGCACCCGGAGGGGTACCTTAAGGCGGCGGCGCTCCTGGGAGCCGACCCGGCCGACGTCGTGGTTTTCGAAGACGCGCCTGCCGGTATTGCTGCCGCCCGTGCAGCGGGGATGCGGACCGTTGTGGTGGGCAAGGCCGGCGGCGAATTGGAACCGGGCATGTGGCGGATCCCGGACTACACCGCAGTGACGGTCACAGCGGTCAAGGACGACGACGGCGGGCACCTCCTGACGCTAACGCTCTAAGGTTTTCTGCCCGGTCTGTTCGGCGCAGTGAACCGGGCGTAGGCTGTGCGCATGTCTGCGATGCCGGAGGCGTACGGTGCTGCATTGGAGCGGGCTATGGTCCACGCCGGTGACTGGCTTGCGTCTGTCCCTACCCGTTCTGTCCGTCCTTCCTCGGATGCCGATCAGGTGGCCGGGAGCATCCTGCCGCGTCTTCCGGCCGGAGCCACTGATGCCGCCGAAGTCATTGATGAGCTCGCCGCCCTGGCTGAACCCGGGCTCATGGCGATCCAGTCCGGTCGATTCTTTGGGTGGGTCATGGGCGGAACCCTCCCTGCTGCCATGGCCGCCGATTGGCTCGTCTCCGCCTGGGACCAGAACACCGGGCTCCGGTTCGCCACCCCCGCCGCTGCCGCGATTGAAGAATCTGCCGCCGCCTGGCTTTTGGACCTCCTGCACCTGCCCGCCACCGCCGACGTCGGATTCACCACTGGCGCCACCACCGCCAATTTCGTGGGGCTGGCGGCTGGCCGCCAGTACTTAATGGACGAGGCGGGCTGGGACCTCGAAGCACTCGGCCTCAACGGGGCACCGCGCATCACAACCTTTGCAGGACGGGAACGGCACGCGGCCGTCGATCTCGCGTTGCGGTACCTGGGCTTGGGCGCATGCGTTCCGGTAGACGCCGACGACGAGGGCAGGATATTTCCCGATGCCTTGGCCGATGCCATGGATCAGCAGCCGGGGCCATCCTTGGTTTGCCTGCAGGCCGGCAACCTCCACTCCGGTGCGTTTGATCCCATGGAGGAGGCCATAGCTGTGGCCCACGATCGCGGTGCATGGGTACATGTGGACGGCGCCTTTGGTTTGTGGGCGGCTGTGAGCCCAACGCTGCGTACCCGGCTGGCCGGTGTTGAGGACGCCGACTCCTGGGCAACGGACGCACACAAAACCCTGAACGTCCCCTACGACTGTGGCCTGGCAATCGTGGCCCGCCCGGAAGCCTTGAGGCGTGCTTTCAGTGTTCACACCAGTTACCTGATAGCCACTGATGCCGGACCGGGGGACCCTTTCGAGAAAGTTCCGGAGATGTCCCGCCGCGCCCGCGGCATTCCGGTGTGGGCGGCACTGAGGCAGCTGGGCCGGGACGGCGTGATTTCCATGGTGGACCGTCTTGCGGCAAATGCCCGTGCTTTGGCTGAAGGACTATCCGCGATCCCGGGAGTGGAAGTGCTTAACGACGTCGTGTTCACGCAGGTCTCCGTGAGTTTCGGCAGTGACGATCGCACGCACCGCATCACCCAGCGGCTCATGGCCGAGGGCGCGGTGTGGATGTCCGGTTCGTCATGGCGAGGACGTGAGATCCTGCGGATCTCTGTGAGCAACTGGACCACGGACGCTGGTGATGTGGCCGCGTCCATCGCGGCCGTACGGGGCGCGGTGGAAGCCGAACCGGAGGCGTAGCGCTCTTCGGAAAGTTCAGTGCCGGTGAGGGCCCCGGCCCAGTTCGGCGCGAAGCCCGGCGACGGGAATTGTCCCGCGGCGCAGTTTGCGGGTCAGCCCCGCCAACCCTTTGAGGTCGGTCAAAAGGGTACGTACGACGTCGACACTTGAGTCGGGATTGTCGCTCCAGTCCACCGGCACCTCATGAATGCGCAGAGCGGAGCGGTCAGCGATGATCAGCAGTTCGGTGTCGAAAAACCATGCTTCATCGCGGGTGTAGGGGAGCAGCTGGCGGGCGACGTCGGCACGAATGGCTTTGAACCCGCACTCAGCATCGGAGAAGCGCGCTCCCGTCAGGACGCGCAACAGAAAATTGTAGGCGCGTGCAATGACGTCACGGTGGTGGCTAAATGTCCCGTGCGAAGCCTTTGCCAGACGCGTGCCGACAGCGAGGTCTGAGTGGCCCGACATCAGCGGGGCCAGAAGAGGAGCCACGGCCGAAAGGTCGAAGGACAGGTCCAGGTCTATATAGGCAAGCAGCGGTGACGCGGAGGACAACCAGATCTTACGGAGGGAGTTTCCGCGGCCCCTTCGATCAAGACGGACCACCATAAGCTCGGGGAATTCCCTCGCCAGGCGTTCGGCGATCCGCAGGGTGCCGTCCGTGCTGGCGTTGTCCACCACAGTGATCCGGAAGGTGTGCGGAAGAGTGTCTGCAAGGTGCCCGTGCAGCCTGCGAAGGTTTTCTTCCAGGCGGACTTCCTGGTTGAACACGGGTATGGCGATGTCCAGGACGGGAGCCAGCGCGGGTGTGCTGGCGGGAGTGCCTTGCACCGTCCGATGCAGTGCTGGCCGGGGAGCTGTGAGCGTCATATATCCAGCATGCGACGGCCGATTATGTGGGCTTTAGGCGGAGGCTGTGACCGCGCTGTGAACCATGGGCAGCGCCTGTGAACCACGGGTGGCGCCTGTGAACCACGGGTGGCGCCTGTAAAACAGCAAAAGCCGCATCCGTTCCCGCCATCCGCTCCAGTGGGTACTGGGGCGGACGGCGGGAACGGGCGCGGCAATGAAGCGGTCTGGCTTAGTACCAGTTGTTGGCCAAGTGGAAGCCCAGAGCGGCGGACGGGGATCCGTAGCGCTCCTTGATGTAGTTCAGGCCCCACTTGATCTGGGTCTGGTAGTTGGTCTGCCAGTCAGCACCAGCGGAGGCCATCTTGCCGGCCGGGAGGGACTGGACAATGCCATACGCGCCGCTGGAAGCGTTGGTGGCAGTTGTCCTCCAGTTGGATTCCTTCTCCCACAGGGTGTTCAGTGCGGTCATCTCAGCTGCGCTCCAGCCGTAGTTGCCCAGGATGCTGGCGGCGTAGGCCTTGGCGGCGGCGGGGTCGTCCACGGCTTTCGGGGCGGCTGCGGCAGCTGCAGCTTCCGCAGCGGCGGCGGCAGCAGCGGCGTCGGCGGCTTGCTTGGCTGCAGCGTCAGCGGCAGCCTTCTCAGCTGCGGCTTGGGCGGCAGCGGCGTCGGCGGCTTGCTTGGCTGCAGCGTCAGCGGCAGCCTTCTCAGCAGCGGCCTGGTCAGCGGCAGCCTTGTCGGCAGCGGCCTTCTCAGCAGCTGCCTTGTCCGCGGCAGCCCGGTCAGCTGCGCCCTTGGCGGCGGCAGCATCCAAGGAAGCGGAGATTTCAGCTGACTTGTTGGCGCTGACCTGGGCAGCAGCCTGGGTCCCGGCAACGCGGCTCGCCTCAGGGAGAGTCAACGCGGCGTTTGCGGCGGTTCCGAGCGATGCAACACCCAGTGCGGCTGCAACAACGCCGGCTACGACTGACATGCGGTGGCCGGACTTACCCTGGCGGGCAGCGTTCTTGAGGACGGACTGCGACTTGGTGAGCGGTGCGTTGTGTTCGTCGCGGTGACGCGCAGAAGGGCGCGTCTGATCGTTAAATTCAGACATGTTGTGTGACCTCTCAGCGCCTGCGGAGTTAGCTGTCGGGTTCGGATGAGGTCATCCGGCCGCGCGTCACGCTGCGGCTTCACCCCTAGGGCGGCACATTGCCAGGCCCGGAGACTGTGGGTCCCCCGTCTCTGCCTCAAAGAAGAACGGACTCCGGGAAGTGGCAGAGCTCGGCGCATCCCGGATGTGGGTCCTTGGGGAAACCCACCCTTTCGACGGTACAGGAGGTTTCTTCAGAAGTCACATTTAGGTAACAGAGATCACGACGCCGGTGAGTCGCCTTGCCGGCTTGTCTGACTTTCTCCGGCGCTTACCGTGGGAAGTCGCAGTGCGAACTCGGTGCGCCCGGGCCGGGAGGTCACCTCCACGGTGCCACCATGGGCGGCAACAATCGAATCCACAATGGAAAGGCCCAGTCCGGAGGTGCCTTCAGAACCCGATCTCGCGGCATCAGCGCGGGCAAAACGGGAGAAGATCCGGCCTTGGAAATCGACCGGAATGCCCGGGCCGTTGTCCGTGACTGTGACCACTGCGCTGCCATCAGCGGAGAGCATGACGCCTGTCACCACGGTGGTGCCGGGATCGGTATGTTTGCGCGCGTTGGACAGCAGGTTGGCGAGCACCTGGTGCAATTGCGTTACATCGCCGCGGACCGTGACAGGTTCATCGGGGAGCTGGAGGTGCCAGATGTGATCCGGCGCCATGACCTTCTCATCGCTGACGGTTTCGATCACCAATTGGGTCAGGTCAACGTCCTCGACTTTCACGGGCTGCCCCTCGTCCAGGCGCGCCAGCAGCAGCAGGTCCTCAACCAGCGTGGTCATGCGCTCCGATTGGCTTTGGACCCTTGCCAGCGACTTGCGGCCATCGTCGGTGAAGGTCTCGGTCATCCTCAGCAACTCCGTGTAGCCTCGGATCGCGGTGAGCGGTGTGCGGAGTTCGTGTGAGGCATCAGCGACGAACTGACGCACCTTGGTTTCGCTTTCCTGCCGTGCTTCCAACGCACTGGCGACGTTCTCCAGCATCTGGTTCAGAGCATGGCCAACGCTTCCAACTTCCGTTCCGGGATGAGCGGCCGACGGCGGTACGCGCACCGCAAGTGCGACCTCACCGGCGTCGAGGGGGAGGCGCGAAACCTTGGTGGCAACCTCGGAGAGCTGCTCAAGCGGCCGCATGGTCCGCCGGATGATCACTGTTCCGGCGAGGCCGATCAGTACCAATCCGCCCAACGAAACCAACACCATGGTCCACACCAGCGAGGCCTCGGCGCTTTGCTTGTCCGCCAAGGGCAGTCCCGTCACGATCACATCACCGTAGGTGTCCACTGCCACCAGCCGGTAGTCACCATTGGACAGGGACCGATCCACCGGGACGTTGTCCTTGGGGAGCGACAACAGGACCTGCTCATCGGCTGCGGAGAGTGAAACGCGGTTGCCTTGGGCGTCGATGAGCCCCGAACTCCTCACGGTTGAGCCGTCGATCCTCGCGTTGAGCGTTCCCGCGGCCTGGCCGCGCGCCTCCAGCGGGTCAGGCCTTCCGGAGGGGTTCGTGGGAAAGTTCGACGGCGGCCTGCCGAAGTCGGTCGCGCGGCTGGACGCCTGCTCCAATTGCCTATCGAGCTGCCTGTTGAAGACCATGTCCATGGACGCGTAGCTGACAATGCCCACGGCTCCGCAGATGGCCACCAGGAGTGCCATGGCCACCAGGACCAGTCGGGTCCGCAGGTGCCAGGTGGACGGATTGAGCCAGCTGCGCTCTGGATTTCCGGGAATACGGGAGCTTTTTGCCACTCCTGACAGTGTGCTCAACGCTTAGTCCGCTGGCTTGATGACGTACCCGGCGCCACGGATGGTGTGGATCATGGGTGGATGGTTGGCTTCGATCTTCTTGCGTAGGTAGGAGATGTACAGTTCCACGATGTTGGCCTGGCCACCGAAGTCGTAGTCCCACACCCGGTCCAGAATCTGGGCTTTGCTGACCACCCGTTTGGGGTTTTCCATGAGGTAGCGCAAAAGTTCAAACTGGGTGGCGGTGAGCGGGATGTCCTCGCCGGCCCGGGTGACTTCGCGGGTGTCCACGTTCAGCGTGAGATCTCCCACCACAAGCTCGGCAGTGTCCATGGCCGCCACCCCGGAACGCTGGACCAGACGGTGGAGGCGTAGGAGGACCTCTTCCATGCTGAAGGGCTTGGTGACGTAGTCGTCCCCTCCGGCGGCGAGCCCAACGATCCGATCCTGTACGGCGTCCTTGGCGGTGAGGAACAGTGCGGGAACTTCCGGGGCGAAGGTGCGGATGCGATTGAGGACCTCCACGCCGTCGAAGCCGGGCAGCATGACGTCCAGGACCAGCACGTCAGGGCGAAAGTCCTTGGCCAGTTTTACGGCCCCGGGCCCGTCCCCGGCCACTGCCACGGACCAGCCCGCCATTCGAAGTCCCATGCTCATGAGCTCGGCGAGGCTGGGTTCATCGTCCACCACAAGGGCGCGGATGGGGGAGCCGTCCGGATGGGAGAGTTGGGGAAGGTTGTTGGTCATGGAGTGCGAGGAGGCCATGGGACAACTCTCCGTTCTGCTGGTTAGCCAGCGCTTTGCCGGTCCTGTGAAGACGCTGTGAACCCAACACTAGCGAGAGAGCTGTTTCTACAGCTTGTAGCAGATTTTTTCGGGAAATTTGTTGAACCGCCATTTAGTGTGATTGGACAGCAACTGTTTCAGATCGTGAGATTCCGCCGCATGCCCGTTCGTGGGAACCGACGCGGCACTCTGGCCAGATTCACCGAAGAAAATTCACTTAATGGCGAATATTCCCGGCTGTGGTCGAATGAAATGCCATTCATTTATAGGCCCGGCTGAATTGTGATTTGCGGCACAATAGACCTCAACGTCTCAAAATGTGGACGGTTCGACGCTTTGTTACTTGCGTGTTGCCATTGTTACGTTGCACACTTCCAATGTGAACAAGAACTCAACAGCACCTGCAGCCGCAGCAACCTGGCCCAGCGAACCCGCTGGCCATGATGACCGCTGTTGTCGAATGCAAGCCTAACTTTCCACCCCAAGAAGTTTCAGGCATTCGCCCCCTAGCCCAGCGTTGGGCGCCCCTCCCCAAACTCATTGCGGGGACAATCAGCATTCGAAGCCGCGATGACGGCTATTCACTTTTGAGGTAAGCACTCCATGTCAGTTGCATCTGGATACGTCCACATCTCCGTCCGTAACGCCAACAAGGCAGCGTCAAACGCAGGGCTTCGCCCCGGCTTCGGCAGCCGCCCCGGCTACTCTCCGGCTCCCCAGGGCGCCGGGCAGCAGGCCCCCGGCTATGTGCCCCAGGGCTACAACCCCAACTCCTACGGCCAGTTGCGCGCAGTCCCCACGGCAGAGCCGGCACCCATGACTGCACCCACTCCTGTGATTGCCCAGTCGGACAAACTCCGCCCCGTCGCCAACGACAACGTGGCCCGCGGATTTGTCCTGTACATGGGAATTGACGAAGAAACTGCTGCCGCTGCAGGAACATCCATCGCCAAGCTCGCCCAGGAAATCCGGGCCTACGCCCAGTCCCTCGTGACCGGCGCGGAAAGCTATGCCGCCGTCGCAGTGGCCCCCGCCGGGGCACCCGGGTCAGCCCTCGACGTCGTGCGTTCCACGTTCGGTGACCCCACTGTTGCCGCACGCCAGCGCACCGAAGCTGCCCGTCCGGCGCCGCAGCAGGAATCCCGTCCGTCCGGCGTGCTGATTGACCTCGCCCGCCGCGAAGTGCACCTGGATGGCGAATCGCTGAACCTGACGTTCAAGGAATTCGAACTCCTCAACTACCTCGTCGAAAACGGCACCCGCACCGTGGGCCGCGACGAACTGCTTGAGGGACTATGGCGCAACGCCGAAGAGGTACCCAACGAGCGCACCATCGACGTCCACATCCGGCGTCTCCGCTCCAAGCTCGGCCGCCTCGCCAACACGGTCCGCACGGTCCGCGGCCAGGGCTACCGTTTCTACGAGCACCCCGAAGTTATTGTCTGGGCCGCTCCGGAATACTCGATCTAAGCACCACGCAGCCCGGGAGAGTACTGGCCTCGGCGGGCGCCGGCGCTGCGTGCGGTCCTGACCCTCATTGATCTGCCAACAGCCCTTGGGCAACCACATCAGGTTGACCAAGGGCTGTTCTTTTCCCAAAGAAGGTCAGGAAGCCACGGGGGCCTGCGGCGGATAGGGTTGGGTTATGAGTGACCATCACATTAAGCGCCTGGTGATCATGCGGCATGCCAAGGCTGATTGGCCTACCGGCGTGCCTGATCATGAGCGCCCCTTGGAGGAGCGCGGGCACCGGGAGGCTCCGCTGGCCGGCAAATGGTTGCTCCAGCAGGGCGTGGTGCCTGACTTCATTCTCTGCTCGTCAGCATTAAGAACCCGCCAGACCTGCACCTGGGTGTGCGACGAACTGGGCGACAAAGCACCGACGCCCAAACTTGAGGACGGCCTGTACTCCGCCTCGGCCAACCGCATGTTGACGGTCATCAACCACGTCCCGGACACTGTGACCACACTGATGGTGATCTCGCATATGCCTGGAGTCCAGGATCTGGCTATGCACTTGGCGTCGCGCGACTCTGACCACGACGCCTATATGGATGCCGCCACCAGGTACCCAACCAGTGCGTTGACGGTGATGGAAACGGAAAAATCGTGGGCTGAGCTGGACGGGCAGGACGCCCGGCTCACGCACTTCGCGGTTCCCCGCAAGTAGGTCCTGCGAAATAGCCGCTACGCCTTCGCCGTGCCCACTGTGCGGCCGTGATCGCTCCTGGTCACCCCTGTGGCAGGGGAAGTCCGCCCGCCACCTCGCGAAGCATTCGCACCGCGGTTCGGATGTTGGGGCTGGCGGTCATCGTCTTCCGGTACACCACGCCCACGGACCGTTGCTGCACTGGGTTGATCACCGGGATGGCAACCACGCCGGCGGGAAGCGGTGGCCTGCCGAGCCTCGGAACGAGTGCCACGGCCACGCCTTGTTCCACCATGGCGATGTGGGTGGAGAAATCGGGATCGTAAACGCGGATATCGGGGACCTTGCCCAGCCCGGCAAAGATCTGCAGCAATGCTTCGTTGCAGATGGCTCCTGCCGGGGTGCTGATCCAGGTTTCGTTGAGTAGGTCTTCACGCTCGACGGCGGCACTTCCGGAAAGTGGGTGGGTGCTGTTGACGAGGACATCGGCTTGGTCGATGCAGAGGTCCTCAAGCACCAGGTTCTCCGGGATCACCAAGGGCACCGAGTTCCAGTTATGGACAACCGCGAGTTCCGCTTCGCCTGATGCCACTCTTTGTACAGCCTCGCGGGGATCCTCGGCCAGCACGGTGATGTCCAACGCGGAGTGGGCGGTGGCCATGCGCCCCAGCATCGGTCCCACCAGGCCTCGGCAGGCTGTGGAAAACGCAACGAGCCTCAGGAGGCCTGAAGGTTTCGCGGGATCGGCCAGCAGTGTCGCCTGGAGTTCTTCGAGCTCGCCCATGATCCGCCTGCCATAGCCCGCCAAAGCCAGGCCGCGTTCCGTGAGAAGCACCCCGCGGCCATTGCGTTCCAGCGCGGTGACGCCGGTCTGCTTCTCAAGTTTCTTGATTTGCTGCGAAATGGCTGAAGGGCTGAAACCCATGACGTCCGACGCCGCCACAACTGAGCCGTGCTGTTCCACGGCCACCAAGGCCCTCAGGGAGGAAATGTCGATCATGAAGCAAATCTACGCTGTTCCATGTTGAATTCAACGCTGGTGCTTCAACCAAAAGAAGGCCAGAGTGTACGTGTGAACCTTCGCCACTCCGCCCTTGCCGTCGTAGTCGCTGTCCTGTGGGGCATCAACTTCGTCGCGATAGACCTCGGCCTGCACACCAACGGCAGGGAAGTCCCGCCGCTGCTCTTCGTCGCCATGCGCTTCCTGCTGGTGGTCTTTCCCTTCATCCTGTTCATCCGCAAACCGGACGTGGGCTGGAAGGCGATTGTCGGCGTCGGGCTCTTCATGAGTGCCGGCCAATTCGGCCTCCTGTACTTGGGCATGGCCTTGGGGATGCCCGCAGGTTTGGCGTCCTTGGTACTTCAGGCGCAGGTTCTGTTCACCATTTTGCTGGCGGCGAGGTTCCTCGGTGAGAAGCCGAGCCGCCGCCAATTGGCGGGCGTGGCTCTGGGCATCGCAGGCTTGGCAGTAGTGGCGGTGGGGCGCAGCGCCGTGGCGCCGGTGCTTCCGCTCATGATTGTCCTGGCCGCGGCGTTGTCCTGGGCGGTCGGCAACGTGGTGGCCCGGCATTCCAAAGCCGCCTCCGGGTTGGGCCTGGTGGTGTGGTCCGGTGCCGTGGTGCCGGTCCCGTTGGCTGGTTTGTCGCTGCTGGTGGACGGACCGGGCATCGTGTGGGCCACTCTCACCGACCTGCAGCCCGCTACCATCCTGAGTGCCATCTATACGGCCGTGTTCGCGTCCCTGATTGGCTACGGCATCTGGAACCGGCTGTTGTCGCTGTACCCGAGTTCCGACGTCGTGCCTTTCACGCTGTTGGTCCCTGTGGTGGGGATGACGGCCGCGTGGCTTGTTTTGAACGAGATTCCCACACTGACCGAGATCCTCGGCGGGCTGATCCTCCTTCTGGGAGTTGCCACCGCCGTCCTGGGTACCGGACGCAAAATCCGCCCGGAAACTCCCGTTGTGAGGCCCGCTCTGCGCCTATAGATCCCGCGTAAGCGTGCAGAGCGGGCCCCGCAACGCACGTTCGGAGGTGCGTTAGCGCTTCGGGGCCGGCTTGCGCTGGGCAGAAGCGCTCGACGTCGGCCGCTTGGCTGACGTTGTTGGCGTACGCGGTGCGGGGCGCTTGACTGCAGGAGCCTTGGTTGCAGTGGGTGGCCTTGGGGACGAACCAGCCGGACGTCTGACAGGTGCGGCCGGACGGGAAGCTGGTTTGCGGGGCGCCGGGGTTCGCTTCACCGGCGTCGGGGGCCGTTTGTGAGGCGCCGCAGCCCGCGAACCAAACGACGGCACCACTGCTCCGAGGAACAGCACCGCCAGCGTTCCGATGCCGGCTGCCACGGCCAAGTAGAAATAGATGTCCGAGTCCTGGGTGCTGGCCGGGATGGCCGGGCCGCCCAGTGCACCACTGCCGGCTGGAGCACCGCCGGCTTGAGCACCGCCGGCGGGAGCACTGCCCAGCGCAGCGGCGTCCTGGCTAAATGCGATGCCCCACATCCGCAAGAACGCAATGCTGCACCCGATGAACAAGCTGGTGCCCACTGCGCCGAGCAGGATCACCAGATAGCGTCGGCGGTTGAACACTTGGATCAGGGACGCCAGGTAGCAGATCAGCACGGAGCCCAGGAACAGGTACAACACCAGTTCCTCCAGCACTACTGCGGCCAGCACTAACAGCCCGAGCGAGACGAACGCGGACACCACCGCAAGCTTCCCGCTGTTCCCCATGTGACGCATGAGGTTAATCATCGCCGACCAAGTGGCCACGCCACGCCGCTTCAGATTCCAATTGCGTACCGTTGCGAGGCCTCCTCTGCAGGGTTCGCGCGGGTTTAGGCCTGCAGAGCGGGCCTCACAACGCCAGGAGAGGCAGCGTTACTTGATGACGTACCCGTGCATGATGGTCATCACGGCCGCAACGCTTTGCTCGCGGGTGCGTTCCGGGTTGTACGTCTGCCGGTCCAGGCCCACCACGAAGATGGCACCGAAGATCGCCGCCTCCAAAGAACCCCGTGCAATCGATTCGTCCACCTTGTAGCCCGCCGCAACGCTCTCCACAGCCGAGCCAATCACGGCCAGAAGTTCAGCCCGGAGCTCGGCAAACACGGCACTCCACTCCCCGGGAGTGCGCCAGTTTTCGCTGACCCACAGCCGGGCGAAGGAGGGGTAGTCGTCCATGAACTCCATGGCCTGCCCCACCATGTTGGTCATGGACTCCAGGGGGTCGTTGCTGTTGCCCCGAACGTCCTGCAGCCGGACCAGCATGATGTCCACACCGTGCCGCAGCAACTGTGCGATCAGATCGGATTTGCTGCCAAAGTTGTAATAGACCGTTCCCTTGGACACCCCCGCAGCGGCCGCGATCTCATCCACGGTGACCCCCGCAGCGCCGCGCTCGCCGATCAGCTCCATGGAGGCCTCGAACAGGCGCTGCTTGGTGGCGTTGGTGCGGCCGGGACGTAGTTTTTTCCCGGCAGGGCCTGGTTCGCCTCCCTGGGAATCGGCGGCGGAAGGGACCGGCTCGGTGGTGCTCATACTGCAATCTCCGGCTTCAGCGTCTTGAGGGTCCACATCTTGTGCTTGCGGACGGCGAGCGTTGACAGTGCCGCTCCCAGCAAAGTGTATCCAAGCAGACCCAGTACGGTGGGCCAGATCATGCTGAGCTCACCACCGTAGATCAGGTGTCGCATGCCGGTGACCACGTATCCCATGGGCAGGACCTCATGCACAACATGGAGCGGCATGGGGGTGGTCTGCCACGGGAACGTTCCGCCCGAGGAAACGAGCTGCAGCACCAACAGGATTAGAACCACGAACTTTCCGGGAGTTCCCATGAGCGCCACGATGCCCTGAATGATCGCGCTGAACGCCATTACGGCCGCCAGCATGAACAGCCACATTCCGAGGGGATGCGCGGGGTTGAGGCCCAGGCCGAGGTCAACCACCAGGGTGAGGATGGTGGCTTGCAGCACCGAGACGACGAAGAACGGCAGCCAGCCTCCGACGGCGATTTTCCAGGCGGGGGCGTTCGAGGCCAAGGCCCGTTGGGTGATGGGCCGCATGGCCTGGACCAGCATGAACACGCCGATCCAGAGGGCCAGGGTCAGGAAGAAGGGTGCCAGCCCGGCGCCATAGGATCCGGCCTTGGCCTGGGACACGTTGTCCACGGCCACCGGGTCCGCGATCACCTTGGACACACTGTTCTTTTGCTCATCGTTGGGGTTGGGGATGTCTCCTGCGCCCTTCGCAAGCTCGGTGGCCAGGGTATGTGACCCATCGGATGCGGTCACTGCGCCGCTGGCGAGCTGGCCTGCACCGTCGTCCAGTTGGTGGGCACCGTCGTCGAGCTTGGCAGCGCCGTCCAAGGCGGTCTGCTGCCCGGCGGCCAACGTTGATGCGCCCGCGTTCAGCTGCCCGGCTCCGTCTGCGGCCTTCGAGATCGCGTCGGTCAGCGCTGGTGTGGCGGCGGCGAGCTTGGCTGCGCCTGCGCTCACAGCGGCTGAACCGTCGGAGAGCTGCTGGATTTTGGCAGCGTCACCGGAAATCTTTGCTTTTGCATCGGTGACGGGGCCCGACGCTGCTGCGGAGTCAAAGTCGGCCAACACCTTGTCGGCCTGCTCCTGCGTCAGCACACCGGCCGCCACCAGCCGCGCGTTCGATTCCACCACGCGGGTGCGGAGGCCCTGGTCTGCCGCTTCAAGCTGCCCGACGACGTCCTGGACTTTCGCGTTCAGCTCGGCGTTTCCGGCGGCTACTTGGGCGGCGCCATCAGCGAGTTTCTGCGAATCAGCTGGAAGGGTAGCGGTCTTGTTCCTGAGCTCCGTGAGGCCGGAACTGAGCTGGCCGGCACCGGTGTTCAGCTGCACGGCTCCATCGCGCAACTGGGTCTGCCCGGCCACGAGTTGGTCCGCGCCGGTAACCAGCTGGGTGGTGCCGGTGTGCAGTGTCGCGGCGCCGTCACTGAGTTTGCCAACGCCCGTGGCCAGCTCCGTGGCGCCGTCGGCGGCCTTCACGATGGACGCATGGATGGTGCCGAAGCCCGTGAGGAGCTGATTGGCGGTTTCCTCGCCCACTTCCTTGGCCACCGTTGAATGCACTGCCGTGGTGAGCTTGTCCACGATGGTGCTCAGCAAGTAGTTGTTGGCATCGTTGGTGGTCACGTGCAGCATGGCCTGGTTGGCGGCGTCGAAACTCCCGGGGGAGACCAAGTTGGAGGAGAAATCCTTGGGGATGCGCAGGGCGAAGGCGTACTCACCCGTGCGAACGCCAGCATCTGCATCCTCAGCGCTGGACACCTGCTTCCAGTTGAAAACGTGGCCCTCAATCAGGCTGTCTGCCACCTTTTTGCCGGCCTGGAGTTCCGTGCCGTCTTTTGAGGTGGCACCCGTGTCTTCAACCACCAAGGCGGCGTCGATCTGGTTCAGGTTGCCGTACGGATCCCAATTCGCGTAAAGGTACACGGCACCGTACAGCAACGGGACCATGGTCAGGGCGAGGATGGTCAGCTTGGGCAGGAGCCCGCCGGTCATGCGCTTGAGTTCGGAGCGGGCCAGCCGCAGAACAGTCACTTTGCAGTCCTTTGAAGGTTTTCGGATTCAGTGTGGGCAGCGGGTTTGAGGGCTGCGGATGTTTCGGGTGCCGGTTCGGCCGCGTGCTTGGCCTTGGGTTCGTCCGCTGTTTGGGGTTCGACGGCGGTTGCCGGCTCGGGCCGGGTGGCCTGCGGTGCGGCGGGCGTGGGTTCCGCCTCCGGTTCAGGGGGATGCGTCACTGAGTTTCCGATCACCGCCGCGGCTCCGGTCCAGGTCTCCGGGAGGGCACCCACGACGGCGACGACGGCAAGCGGCCGCCCGGCGTCGGACGCCAATGCCTGAAGCCGGGGCAACCAAGCCGCGGGATCGGCACTGTGGCGGTCAGGGGAGTCCACTACCAGGAGGTCCGTGGCTGGATCAGCCAAGGCCAGTGCAGTGAGGAGTTCCAGCCGGCGGCCGGCGGGAATTTGTTCTATCCAGAGTCCGGCGATGTCCTCGAAGCTGTTGACCTTCAGCCACGGTTTACTCAGCAGTGCGCCGCGGTATCGCCGGGGGATCAGGGAGAGGTCCTCGGTGACGAGGTCGCGGACGCTGAGGTGTTGCTCGGGTTCGTTGACGCCGGGGGAGTCCACCAAAGCGCTGGCGAGGCGGATCTTCTTGGTCTTGGTGGTGGTGTCCCAGCTGAGGGCGCCGTTGCTTGGCTTCATGCGGCCGCTCAAAGCCAACGCCAAAGCTGTCCGCTGGTCCTGGCCCTCTCCGGCCACGAGCAGGAGTTCGCCGCGGCGGACGTGAAGTGACGTTGCCGGGAGGAGATCGTCCCGGCGGCCGTTGATCTGAAGTTGCTGTACGGACAGCACAATGAAGCCTTTCGCAGAAATGGTATCTGCTGAAAGTCTAACTAAACTGACTGGTCAGTTCAAATAGAGATTTAGAGCCCGTACTTTTCCAGGAGCCGCAGCCAAACCTCGCTGATGGTGGGGTAGGAAGGAACGGCATGCCACAGCCGGTCCAACGGCACCTCGCCCACGATTGCAATGGTTGCGGAATGAAGGAGTTCCGCAACGCCAGGACCCACGAAAGTAGCTCCCAGGATGACCTTCCTGTCCTCATCAACCACTATCTGGGCCCAGCCTTTGTAGTCGGGGGAGTGCAACTGCGAGCCGGAAACGTTGATGGGGAGTTCCACGCCCGTGACATTCTTGCCCTGCAGCAGGGCCTGCTCCAGGCTCGGGCCAACCGAGGCAACCTCAGGATCTGTAAACACCACGCTCGGAACTGCGTGGTCGTTTGCCGTGTGGGCCCACGGGCTCCACGGTTTGGGTGTCCCGACGAGTTTGCCGTTAGCCCTTGCGACGATTGCGTCACCGGTTGCACGCGCCTCATATTTGCCCTGATGGGTCAGGAGCACCTTGCCGGCCGCGTCCCCGGCGGCGTAAAGCCACAGTCCGCTGGTGCCATCGCTGGCAGGGCCTTCCACCAAGCCGCTGGCATCCGTTGTGAGTCGAAGGGGTTTGCTGTCCTGTGCTTCAACGCCAACATTTTCCAGGCCCAGATTGGCCAGGGCGGGGTGCCTCCCGGAGGCAACCAGGACTTTATCGGCCGTGAGTGATTTGCCGTCGAACGCGACTGTCACGGAGCCGTCGTCGTTCTCCTCTGTTTTCTCCACGTCGGTGTGGACATGAACAGCCACCCCGTCGGCGCGAAGCCCGGCCAGCACCAGGTTGGCGGCTTCCTCCGGATAGCTGCTCAGTAGTCGACCGCGGGCGATGAGGGTGACGTCCGAGCCGAGGCGCGCGAACGCCTGCGCCATCTCCACCCCTGCCACACCACCACCCAGGACCACAAAGCGCTTTGGGGCTTCCTTGGCCGCCGTGGCGCCGCGGGTAGTCCAGAAAGGTACGTCGCTCAGGCCGTCAATGTCCGGGATGGTGGGAGTTGACCCCGTTGCAACCACCACGGCATGGTGGGCTTTGAGCGCGTAACTGTTGCCATCGAGTCCATCCACCTGGACCTCGCGGGGACCAGTAATTCGGCCCCTGCCACGGATCAACTCGATCCCGGCGCTGTCCAGCCATTCAACCTGGCTGCCGTCCTGCCAATTATTGGTGAACCAGTCCCTGTGCCTAAGGGCAGCCCCGGCATCCACGGTTCCAGTGATCGCCTCTTTGGCTCCGGGCACCACTTGGGCGGCGTGGAGCACGTTACCCGGACGGAGGAGCGCCTTGGAAGGGATGCAAGCCCAGTAGGAACACTCTCCGCCCACTAGCTCGCTCTCGATGATCACCGCCGTCAGCCCGCCACGGACCACACGGTCCGCCACGTTTTCTCCAACGGCGCCCGCGCCGATCACGATTACATCGAATTCCCGGGAGCTCTCGGCAGTCATGGGGAAAGCCTACAACCGCTCCCCGCGCGTTGTGAGGCCCGTTCTGCAGGGTTTGCGTGGGGTTTAGGGTGCAGAGCAGGCCTCGCAACGTAGGGCTCCTTGGTTGTGAGGCCCGCTTTGCAGGGTTTGCGTGGGGTTTAGGGTGCAGAGCAGGCCTCGCAACGTAGGGCTCCTTGGTTGTGAGGCCCGCTTTGCAGGGCTTGTGTGGGGTTTGCAGGGCTACGCGTGCATCGCGCCCTTGAACCAGCCCGTAATCGACGCCGGGTGGGTGATCGCGGTACCAACAACCACGGCAAAGGCACCCGCGTCGAGGGCTTGGCGGGCGTGGGCCGGGGTATGAATGCGGCCCTCCGCGATGAGTGGCTTGCCCAGGTCCGCAGACGCGATCTGCTCCAGAAGCTCCAAGTCCGGACCGTCAGTCTTAGCGCGCTCGCCGGTGTAGCCGGACAACGTGGTGCCAATGAGGTCCGCACCCGCTTCGACCGCCGCCACTGCGTCATCGAACGAACCACAATCGGCCATCACCAGGGCATGGGATTCTGCATGGATACCGGCAACAGTGGCGGAAAAGGACAAGCCGTCCGGACGTTCACGCCGCGTTCCATCGATCGCCACCAAATGAGCCCCCGCATTGGCAACGGCCAAGGCATGGCGAAGGGTGGGGGTGATGAAAACGCCGTCATGGCCGTCTTTCCAAAGACCAATAACAGGGACCTCGACGGCGGCACGAGCGAACTGCACGTCGGCCAAACCTTGGACGCGGATCGCCGCAGCGCCACCGATGACGGCGGAGGCCGCTACTTGTCCCGTGGTCCGGGGATCGCGCATGGGCTCGCCGGGGTAGGCCTGGCAGGAGACGATCAACTGAGAGCGGAGAGCTTCGAGGCTTTCGGGGGTGAGAATCATGGTGTCTGCCTTTACTTACGGACTACTTAAGAACGAGTTTCGCGGCGCCAACAATGGCAGCGGTGTTGCCGAGGCGTGCCCGAACAACGGGCACAGAAACCAGTGGTGTCAGCAGTTCTCTGCGTAGCGCCGTCTCCATGGGCTTCCACCAGAGTTCGCCGGCGTCGGCCAACCCACCGGAGATCACCACGGTTTCAGGGTCAAGGATGTTGATGAGCCCGCCCACGGCCTGGCCAGCGGCGGAAGCGCCGACGTCAATGGCGCGCAAGGCGGCGGTGCGGTCACCAGCGGTGGCAGCGCCAGCACCGCCGTCGTGAGCTGAAGCGGCCAGAGCGAACACGCCACGAGTGTCCAAAACCTCACTGGAAGAACCGCCAAACCGCAGGAAGGCCTCATACATCGCGGGGCCTGAAGCTATGGCCTCGACGTGCCCGGCCGAACCGCAAACACAAGGCAACGGAAGACCATCGGAAACCGCCAAAGGCGAGGCGAAATGCCCCACGTGCCCGCCAACAAAACGGTGCCCCAGAACAGGCGAACCATCCAGCACGAAGCTCCCGCCCACGCCGGTCCCGAACGCCACCATGAGCGAACTTGAGGATCCGGCAGCCGCGCCGAGCCAGGCTTCACCGAGGGCATGGGCGTGAACGTCATTGACGGCCCGCACGGAGGTGGCTGGAAGCGAAAGACGGGATGAAAGCCCCGAAACAAGCGAAGTCCCTGCCCAGCCTTGAATCGCGTCGGTCGCAGACACCACGGTCCCAGCAACAGCGTCAATGACCCCAGCGGAGCCGACGCCGACGCCGGAGACTGACATTCCGGCGTCGGCAGCGCGCTCCACCAAACCCGTGATCAGCGCAGCGGTGGCATCGAGGATCGCTTCGCCACCGGCCCGGTTCAACGTCGGAATGGTGTCCGACATCAACACCTCGCCAGAAGAGGAGACAACCCCGGCGGCGGTTTTGGTGCCGCCGAGGTCAACGCCGATCACGTGGGTCATGGAAGCCGTCATGGAAGCTTAGACCAGCCCGTTCCGCTCCAGAATTTCGCGGATCGCGGCAGTCTCGGAATCGTTCAAGGACAGCATCGGCGAGCTCATGGTGTTGGACTCGATCACGCCCATCACCTGCAGCGCGGTCTTGAACGCACCCAGACCAGCGGCTCCGCCGGACACGCGTCCGTTGGGGGCGTAGACGATCTCGAAGACGTCGGCCAGACGGTCCTGTTCACGGGCCGCCGCAGCCCAGTCGCCAGCCTGTGCGGCGTCGAACAGGCGGCGGTAGCCGGCCGGATCAACGTTGCCGAGGCCCGGAACAACGCCCTGCGCGCCGCCCAGGAGAGCGCCGTCCACCACAACTTCGTGACCGGTGAAGATGTCGAAGTTGGGGATGTCCTTGGCTGCGAGGAGCAGCTGGCGGAAGGAAACGTCGTCGCCGGAGGAGTCCTTGACGCCGGCAATGACACCGTCGCGGCCGAGGCCGACCAGAAGGTCGGTAGGCAGTTTGAAGTGCGTGCGGACCGGAACGTCGTAGGCGAAGATGGGCTTCTCGATGGCGGCGTGGATGCTGCGGAAGTGCGTTTCGGTCTCCGCGGCGTTGCCGATGGCGTAGTACATGGACGTGACCACGATCGCGTCAGCGCCGAGGTCAACCACCTTGCGGGCTTCCTCGATCACGCGGTGGGTGGTCTGCTCGTTGGCGCCCACGATCAGCGGGACTGCTCCGGCGTTGGCGTCGGCGATGGTGGAGACCACCAGCTCACGCTCATCGTTGGTGAGGTAGGGGACTTCGCCGGAGGAGCCCAGGACGAAGAGGCCGGACACACCGCCGTCGATCAGGTGCTTGGTGACGTTTTTCAGCGACGCGGTGTCGATGCTGCCGTTGGCGTGGCGGGGGGTGATGACCGGGGGGATGACGCCCTGGAACTGAGTGGACACAGAATTCTCCGTTGTTTGTAGCTTGTGAGGGGAAAAACTAGATGTGAAGCAGGCTGGGCGCTGCGCCCAGCAGCTTCGTGGTGTAGTCGTTGCTCGGGTTGTCGAAGACCTGCGCGGCTGAGCCTTGTTCGACGATCTTGCCGAAGTACATGACGCAGATACGGTCCGAGACATAGCGGACGGTCTGGATGTCGTGCGAGATGAACACCATGCCCAGGTTCAGTTGGGTCTTCAGATCAGACAGCAGGTTCAGGACCTGCGCACGGACGGAGACGTCCAGCGCCGACGTCGGCTCGTCCGCCACGATGATGTCCGGGTCCAAAGCCAACGCGCGGGCGATCGCCACGCGCTGGCGCTGACCGCCGGAAACCTGCGACGGCGTCACTTCGGCTGCCGATTGCGGCAAGCCAACCAGGGCCAAGAGTTCCTTGACCTTGGCGGCGCGGGAAGCAGCGTTGCCGATCCCATGAATCTGAAGGGGATCAGTGAGGATGTCCTGGATGGTCATGCGGGGGTTCAGTGCCGTCGCCGGGTCCTGGAAGACCACGGAGACGGAGCGGCCAAACTGCTTGCGCATGGCCGCGTTCCGCTTGATGGCCGGCTTTCCGTGGAACAAAACCTTGCCCGACGTCGGCGGCTGGAGTCCTACGAGCACTGAAGCGAGCGTGGACTTGCCGCAGCCGGACTCACCGACGATGCCTACGGTTTCGCCGCGGCTGATGGTGAAGTCCACGCCGTCAACAGCTTTGACGATGTTTGGACGGAACAGGCCACCGGTCCGTGCGTGGTGGTAGACCTTGACGTCCTTGAGCTCGATGACCGGTTTGCCGGTTGATTCACTCATTTCGCGTCCTCCTTCAAATGGCTCGCCCAGTAGTGGTCGGCATCGCCGCCGTTGCCGGAGCCAACGGAAGAAACAGCGGTGAGGACCAATTTCTGGTGGGGATCGGCGTCGGGTCGCAGTGAGCGGGCCGCGAAGCGGTCGCCCGTGGCGAAGTCCCGCGGGGACGGAACAGTACCGGGGATCTGGTGGAGGCGAACAGCGTCGGCCTCGATGGACAGCACCGCACCGAGGAGGCCACGGGTGTACTCGTGCTTGGGATTCTGAAGAAGCTCGGAAGCCTGTGCGGATTCCACCACCTGGCCGGCGTACATCACCGTGATGCGGTGTGCCAGCGAGGCCACGAGGGCGAGGTCGTGGCTGACGAAAACCATGGCGAAGCCGAGTTGTTCACGCAGTTCGTTGAGAAGGTCCACAACCTGCTTCTGGACAGTGACGTCCAGGGCGGTGGTGGGCTCATCGGCAACAACGATCTTGGGCGAACGGGACAGCGCCATGGCGATCAGCACGCGTTGGCGCTGGCCGCCGGAGAGCTCATGCGGGTAGCTGGCGAGGGTCCGGACGGGATCCAGTTTCACCATTTCCAAGAGCTCGGCAGGAGTTTTGCGCCCACCGCGTTTGGTGAGTTGTTCCAACTGGTCCTTGATCTTCATGGACGGATTCAGGGAGCTCAGGGCGTCCTGGTACACCATGGCGATCTGCTCGCCGCGGAGGCCCTCGTAGGCTTTGGGATTGCTGTGTTGGGTCTTGGCGTCCAGGAGTTCCTTGCCGTCGAACATGATGGAGCCGGTGACCTGGGCGGTCTTGGGCAGCAGTCCCATCACGGCCAGGGAGGTGATGGACTTGCCACAGCCGGACTCGCCTACCAGGCCCATGGTCTCGCCCTCGCGGACCGTGAAGGAGACGTTGTCCACGATCGCGATGTCGCCGAAGCGGCCCGGGAAGCGGATGGACAGGTTCTTCACTTCCAGCACGTTGCGCGCTTCCGGGGATACCTGGGGAAGACGGTCCGTGCGCTTGGCTTCAATGGCTGCCAGGAGTTCCAGTTCGCGATCCAGCAGGAGGTGCGGGTTGGCGGCGGCCAGCTTCACGTCGGTGAGGACGGCTGAGGAGCTGGCCCCGGAAGTGACGCCGTCAGCGGAAGCCGCACGGACGCCGTCGAGCTCGTGTTCCTCAACCACGGAGGGCTGGGCAACGGAGGTGGCAACCTCGGCATCTACAGCAACGGCTGCGGAGGATCCGTCGTCGTCCTTTACTACCGGTGCGCGGCGGAGCTTCGGATTGACCATGGCGTCGGTGAGGCCCTCGGCCAGGATGTTCAGTGACAGCACGGTCAAGAGGATGGTGAGGCCGGCGAAGGTAGTGGCCCACCAGCCGCCGGACAGGACCAGGTTGCGGCCGTAGGAGATCACGTTGCCCCAGGAAGGAGCGGGGTCCTGCACGCCGGCGCCCAGGAAGGACAACGAGGCTTCGAGGATGATGGCGTCGGCCACCATGACAGTGGCGAACACCAGCACGGGGGCGGCGGTGTTGCGGACGATGTGCTTGACCAGGATGTAGAAGCGGCCGGCTCCGATCACGCGCTCGGCACGGACGTAGTCTTCGCCGTACTGTGCCAGCACGTTGGCACGGACCACGCGGGCCAGCTGGGGGGTGTAAATGATGGCGATCGCGATGATGATGGTGGGCACCGAGTTACCGAACGCTGCCAACAGCACGGCTGCGAGGGCGATGCCGGGGAATGCCATGAGGATGTCCATGAGCCGCATGATGATCTCGTTCACGGACTTGCTGGAGGTGGCCGCGAACGAACCGAGGAGCGCTCCGGCCAAGATGGCCAGGGCAACAGCGCCCAGACCGATCATCAGCGACGACTGTGCGCCAAACAGGAGTCGGGAGAAGATGTCACGGCCCAGGCGGTCGGTGCCAAAGAAGTGTTCGGCGCCGGGCGGCGTGGCCGGGATGAAGGTCTCCAGAGGATCGTGCGGAGCGATGACCGGCGCGAAGATCGCTGCCAGGACAATCACCATGAGGAAGACCAGGGCGATACGGGAGCCCCAGGGCAGGGCCTTGAAACGAATGCCCGGGGCACTTAGCCGTTCTGCGAGCTTGCTGCGCATGAGCTATACCGTCCTGATTCGGGGGTTGATGAGCAGGTAAAGGAGGTCCACCACAATGTTCACCAGAACAAAGGTGACCGAGATGGTGAGCACCACGCCCTGGACAAGGTTGACGTCCAGGTTGGTGATGCCGTTGAGGATCAGTTGGCCCATGCCGGGCAGGGCGAAAATCATTTCAATCACGACGGCGCCACCCAGCAAGTAGCCCACGCGAAGTCCCAGCACGGTCACCGGCGTGACGAGCGCGTTGCGGAGGACGTTCTTGGAGACCACCTCGCGGTAGGGGACACCGTTGCCGATGGCGGTGCGGACGTAGTCGCGGTCCAGCTCTTCAACCATCGAGGTGCGGACCACGCGGATCAGGGACGCTGAGACCGGGATGCCGAGGGCGAGTGCCGGGAGGGCCATCGAGTTGAGCCAACCGCCAAAGCCGGATTCCGGCGTCGCAATTCCGCCTGAGGGGAACATCGGGTTCTCGCCCAGAGCGAACCACTGGATGAGCAGGATGCCGAGCCAGAATGACGGCGTAGCAATCGCGGCGATGGAGAAGACGCGGACCAGCTGGTCCTGCCATTTGTCGCGGTACAGGGCGCCCATGATGCCGAAGGCCAGGGAGAGCACGATCGCAATGAGGACGCCAAGGAAGGTGAGTTGAAGGGTCAGAGGGAACGCCGAGGCGATCATGGACGCCACCGACTTGGCCGGTGGTGTGGTGACCCCGAGGTCGAACTGCAGGAGCTTGCCGAGGAATCGGAAGTACTGCAGGACCAGGGGGTCGTTCAGGCCATTGTCCTGGCGGTACTGCTGCTTGGCTTCTTCGCTGGCGCCATCGCCGAGGGCGGAGCTTGCCTGATCGCCGGGAGCGGCCTGCAGGACGAGGAAGACGAGCAACGTAATGCCCAGGATCATCAATGGCAATGCTGCAAGTCTGCGGCCTAGCAAACGCAATATGGTGACCAATGTACTCTCCGGTTGATCTGGTTGGGAGGCCCGCTCTGCAGGGTTTTTGGGGGTTAAACCCTGCAGAGCGGGCCTCACAACGCGAAGGGTTGCTTAGGCTGTGCGTCCGACGTCAACGAAGGACAAGCCGGTGGTGGGCAGGGGCTGGAAGCCGTTGAGCTTCTTTTCATCCCATGCGCTGGGCAATTGGCGGTGGAAGACCGGGTACAGGGGAACTTCGTCCGAAACCATGTCCACGATTTCACTCACGATCTTCTTGGCTTCCTCACCTGAAGCCTGCGAGCCCTTGTTCATGAGCTCCTGCAGCTTGGTACGCTCCGGCGTGGTCCAGAAGGCGCGCTTGTCCATCCATGTTGCACCCGAGTAGAACCAGCTCAAGAGGAGGTCCGCGTCGTTACCGAAAACGGAGGGATCGCCGGGGGCTGCGACCACGGAGAAATCACCCTTGCCCACGCGGTCGCTGTACAAAGCGCCGGACTGGAGGCTCTTGACGGTGACCTTGACTCCAGGGATCTTGTTCCAGGATTCGAGGATCAGCGGCGCAACATCCTTGACCCAGGCGGTGTCCGTGGTGAGGAGTTCGAACTCGAGGGTGGTGACGCCTGCTTGCTTCAGCAGTTCCTCGGCCTTGGAAGTATCGAAGCCGTAGACGTTCTTGGCCTTGACGTAATCCGGGTGGCCTTCCTGGAAGTAGGACGTGGCAGCCTTGGCGTTGCCGAACAGGGCCTTCTTAATGATGGCTTCCTTGTCCATGCCGTAGTGCAGGGCCTGACGGACCAGCTTGTTGTCGAACGGTGCCTTGGCGCAGTTGAACATGAGGAACAGCAGGCCGAAGGACTGGACGGACTCCACCTTGACCTTGGATTTCAGCCCGTCAACATCCAGGTAGGGCACGTCTTCGATCGCCTGGACGCGTCCGGACTGCACAGCGGTGACACGGGCGGCGGCATCGGAGAGCAACAACCAGTTCATCCCCTTGGCCAATGCCGGCTTGGGGCCGTTGTAATCAGCGAATGCTTCGAACACGATCTTGTCGTCCTTGACCGCCGAAACGAGCTTGTAGGGGCCGGAGCCCACTGGCTTGGCATCGAAGGCTTTCAGGTCGGTGGCCAGCGCCTTGGGCACAATCTTGACTACCGAGATGCGGGGCCCGAAGCCGGGGAAGGCGTACTTCAGGGTGAACTCAACCGTCTTCTCGTCCATCGGCTTGACGTCCTGGATGAAGGGAATGAACTGCGAGAACAGGGACTTGTTGGCCGGATCCATCACGCGGGTGAAGGAGAAAGCGACGTCCTCGGTGGTGACCGGGGATCCATCGTGGAACTTGGCACCCTCGCGAATGGTCACCTGGTAGGTGGTGTCGTTGACCTTCTTGGGGTCTGCGGCAGCCAAAGCGTTGTACGGCTGACGCGTGGCGGGGTGCAGTTCGATGAGGCCTTCGAAGATGTGCAGGTTGGCGGCCATAGGGGTGGCGCCGGAGGAGCTCAGCGGGTCAAAACCCGTGGAGAGTGCGTAGGAGATGCCTGCCTCGATAATGAGGTCCTTGTTGACCGCAGCCGTGTTGGTGGTGGTGCCCGTGGTGGTGCTGGCAGCGCCGCCGCACGCAGAAAGGGTTGCCGTGAAGGCGGCTGCTGCACCAACTGCGCCGCTTAGCTTCAGGAAGTTCCGGCGGCTGGCGTCATTGACCAGCGGCAGGCTGTGGATCGTCTTGCTCATAGGGTGCCTCACCATTCGCGTTTCGTGGGTTATCGGATGTAGGACGTCCGATGCTCGTATGGAAACTGTAAGGGCGGTCACAACGGAACGTCAAGTGGGGGATTTCCGGCTGCGGCCGGTGCGGAAGGGAATTCTCAGGGAGGAATTCGGTAGCACAGCTATCGGGGAGGTGGGACATCCGATATTGTATGCTGCGAGTAAGTCATTCTGCGGTGGGCACTAAGCTCGCCTCAATATTAACACCGCACCGCCTTCTCATAGGGTGGCGCATTGGCAAGGAGAGCGCCATGACAACTTCCGGTGTAGTTCCGCAAGCGCGGTTCAGTGCACAGGCCCGGCTGCGTGCTTTGCAGTCGGACATTATGGAATTGATCCTTGAGCGTGAGCTCGAGGCAGGCGATCCATTGCCCACGGAGAGCGAGCTTTCCGGAGCACTCGGCGTAGGGCGTAATACCCTCCGCGAATCCCTCAAAGTTCTCCAGGCGCTTGGTGTCATTGAAATCCGTCATGGCTTCGGCATGTTCGTAGCACCGAGTAACTTCGATGCCTTGGCCGACGGGCTGACCTTCCGGGGGCGCCTTTCACTCCGCCATCAAGGCCTTGAAGCCCTGCAACTGGTGGACGTGCGCCAAGCCCTGGAATCCGGGCTGATTGGCTCATCCATGGATGTCATGACCAAAGAGCAGCTCGCCTCCATTGAAGAAGCCGTGAAGCAGATGGAAGAACTCGCTGCCGCCGGCGAGAATTTTGTTGCCGCGGACGCTGAGTTCCACCGCCGGCTCTTCGAACCCCTGAACAACGAACTCCTGATCAACCTGATGGGCGTCTTTTGGAAGGTGTACCGGAAGATCCACGTGGAGATCGGACCGGGCAATGAGGACCTGGCGAAAACTGCCGCCATGCACCGCAGCATCTACGCCGCGGTCGCAGCCGGGGACAAAGTCTCGGCGTCCGAACTGCTCAATCGCCACTTCGATGGCATCCGTCGCCGCATCAGTGAAGCGGTGGGCGACTAACGGACTTAACCGCAAGGGCCGCCGTCGTACTTCTTTGAAAAGTACGACGGCGGCCCTTGCTGTTTCTGCGTTCGGGTCACCGGCCGCTTACTGAGGTCAGCCGGGCATTAAAAAGACCCGCACCGGCGAACCGGTGCGGGTCTTCATCTGTGCGCCCAAAGGGATTCGAACCCCTGACCTTCTGTTCCGTAGACAGACGCTCTATCCAGCTGAGCTATGGGCGCATTTCGTGTGATTCTCGGCGGTCTGTTTCTCTGGCCCCCTCGAACCTCAATAAACTTTACAGAAGTTCATGTGAAGTTCCAAATCGAAAAGCTGTAATCTGCGCAACTAGACCGGTCTACGTGACCTTCGTCACTTAAAACGGGCTTCGTCGATCCCGAAACCTTGATTTCTAGCGGTTTTTACTCCGCGCCTCTGTGGATGTCCGATGTCTGACAGCGGATTGGTCTGGTCCGCGGCCCCTATCGTTTAGGACACACCACTGAACCCGAGGAAGGGAACCGCAATGGGCGATCTGGCGCGACTGCCGCTGCTTGAGAAGGCACCTACTACGCATGCACGCCTTCTGGCCTGGGTTGAGGAAGTTGCCGAGCTGACTCAGCCGGACCGCATCCACTGGGTTGATGGCAGCGAAGCAGAAAACAAGAAGCTCACCGACGAACTGGTCGAGGCCGGCACGCTGAAGCGTCTGAACCCGGAAACGTTCCCGAATTCCTTCGCGGCGTTCTCCGACCCCGCTGACGTTGCCCGTGTGGAAGAGCAAACCTTCATCTGCTCCGAGAACGAGCGCGATGCAGGCTTCACCAACAACTGGATGGCCCCGGCCGAAATGAAGCAGAAGCTGCGCGGACTGTTCGCCGGCTCCATGCGCGGCCGCACCATGTACGTCATTCCGTTCGTCATGGGCCACCTGGATGCCGAGGACCCAAAGTTTGGCGTCGAGATCACCGACTCCGCCTACGTTGTTGCCTCCATGCGCATCATGGCCCGAATCGGTACGGACGTCCTGGATCGCATCACGCAGACCGACGCTTTCTTCGTACCTGCCCTCCACTCACTGGGCGCCCCGCTGGAAGCCGGCCAGGAAGACGTTGCATGGCCGTGCAACACCGACAAGTGGATTGTGCACTTCCCGGAAGAGCGCTCCATCTGGTCCTTCGGATCGGGCTACGGCGGAAACGCCCTGCTGGGTAAGAAGTGCTACGCGCTGCGCATCGCCTCGGTGATGGCCCGCGACGAAGGCTGGCTGGCCGAGCACATGCTCATCCTCAAGCTGACCTCCCCGGAGCAGAAGACCTACTACATCTCCGCTGCCTTCCCGTCCGCTTGTGGCAAGACCAACCTTGCGTTGCTCGACCCCACCATCAAGGGCTGGAAGGTTGAGACCCTGGGTGACGACATCACCTGGATGCGCTTCGGCAAGGAAGGTGAGCTCCGCGCCGTCAACCCCGAGGCCGGCCTGTTCGGCGTCGCTCCCGGCACTGGCTGGGGCACCAACCCCAACGCCATGCGTGCCATCGCCAAGGGCAACAGCATCTTCACCAACGTGGCCCTGACTGACGACGGTGGCGTCTGGTGGGAAGGTATGACCGAGGAAACTCCGGCACACCTGACCGACTGGCGCGGTGAGTCCTGGACTCCGGACTCGGACAAGCCTGCCGCCCACCCGAACTCCCGATTCTGCACGCCGATTGACCAGATCGACATGCTGGCCGAAGAGTACTTCAGCCCCGAAGGCGTGGAGCTGTCCGCGATCCTGTTCGGCGGCCGCCGCAAGACCACCATTCCGCTGGTCACCGAGGCCCGCAACTGGTCCAACGGCATTTTCATGGGATCCACCCTGTCCTCCGAAACCACGGCTGCTGCCGCGGGTGCCGTTGGTGTGGTCCGCCGCGACCCCATGGCCATGCTGCCGTTCATCGGCTACGACGCAGGTGACTACCTGAACCACTGGGTGAACCTGTCTGCCAAGGCTAACCCGGAGCGGCTGCCCAAGATCTTCCTGGTCAACTGGTTCCGTCGCACGGCTGAAGGCGGCTTCGCCTGGCCTGGCTTCGGAGACAACGCCCGTGTGCTCAAGTGGGCCATCGAGCGCCTCGAAGGTAAGGCCGACGCCGTGGAGACCCCCATCGGCTTCGTGCCGACCGGCGAATCCATCGATCTTGAGGGCCTGGACATGACCCCGGCTGAGGTCGAGTCTGCCGTTCGCGTCGACCCCGAAGAGTGGGCAACCGAACTGGCGTCCATCGAGGAATGGTTCGCTAACTTCGGCGAATCCCTCCCGGCGGCGCTCCAGTCCGAGCTGGACGGTCTCAAGACCCGTCTGGGCTAGACCTCTTAGGAACAACGGCGTTCTTAAGTGAACGACGACGGCCCGTCACCTTTCGTATGAAAGGTGGCGGGCCGCCGTCGTGCTGTCAGCCAAAGTCGTGCTGTCAGCTAAAGCCGTGCTGGGGCTTAGGCCGTGTGGCTTAGCTGGCGAGCCAAACGTCCGGACCAAACACTTCGTAATGAATGCGTGTGGCCGGAATCCCGGCGTCGATCGCTTCGTCGCGGATCTTCTTCATGAAGGGGAGCGGTCCGCAAAGATAAAGCGAAGCATCGGCGGGCATGTCCACTTCGCGCAGTGACATGAAACCCTGGGCGGCCGAGGCGTGCGGTGTTTCGAGCCAGAGCTTCAGATCAGCGTTGATGGTGGCGGCGTCAGCCTTCATCTGGCCGCTGAGTGCCCAGTTCTCCATAGTTTTCTCAGCATGAAGGACCAGGACCTGCCGGTCGGTGCCTGTTTGCGCGAGAGCCCGCAGGATTGACGCCGTGGGGGTGCAGCCAATGCCCGCCGATGCCAGAATGACCGGGCTATCTCCTTCTTTAAGGGTGATTTCGCCGTATGGGTTGGAGATCTCAAGGACGTCGCCAGGTTCGACGCCGGTGTGCAGGGCGGTGGATACCTCACCGCCGTCGTTCAGCTTAGTGGTGAAGACCCTGCGGGTGCCCGTGTCACCGGACAGTGAATATTGGCGCACTTGGCGGAGGCCGTCGGGAAGCTGGACCTTGACGCTGACGTACTGACCAGGTTTTGCCGCCGTCACCGGAGTTTGGTCGGCCGGTTCCAGGGTGAATGTCATGGCATCCGTGCCCGCAGGCTCTTTGCTCGTCACGCGCCAGGGCATCCACATTTTGTCATTGGCCTGAGCGGCGTAGAGATCCTTTTCAAGCTTGATCAGGGCATCTGCCATGAGCCAGTAGACCTCTGTCCATGCTTCCGCAATTTCCGGAGTGATGACCTCGGACAAGTCCGCGGCGATGGCTGCGAAGAGGTGCTCGTAGACCACTCCGTACTGATCCTCCGTGATCCCCAAGGATGCGTGCTTGTGGGCAATCCGGGAAAGTACCTTTTCGGGGAGTGTGTCCGGGTTATTGATGAGGTGGGTCGCGAAGGCCGCGATGCTTCCGGCGAGTGCCCGCTGCTGATCTCCTGAGCGCTGGTTGGATCGGCTGAAGAGTCCATCGAGCAATTCGGGGTGTGCTGCAAAGAGCCGATTGTAGAAATCGACGGTGATCGTGCCAATCCGTGAGCCGACCAAGGGCAAAGTAGCTTCGATGATGGGGCGGGACTTTTCCGAGAGCATGGTTCTCCTGGTGTAGGGGCCGGTAACCCGAGGGTATATAAGTATTTGTAATGCGTATATTTATATCTCAAGTTCTACACTGCGTAGAAGAGTTGTGCAAACTGGATTCTTTCCGCTCGGGCAGGCCGAAGCGGGACCTACGGGAAAGGGGCTTACTAGCCCCGTTACCAGCTACGGTTGCGTCGCCGGTGTCCTGAACTCCGGGCGCAATCCGATGGACTGGAACACCGGGATCATCTGGCGAGCATGGGGGAGGGAAGCAATGACCACGGAATCCAGCTCCGTGTAGAACGCTTCCCTGGCCCGGTTCATCGCATGCCGCAGGCCGCACTCATTGATAAGCGGGCAATTCTTGGTGGGGGATTGGCACTCCGCCGGATCCTGCCGGCTGTCCAAATGCCGAAGGACTTCGCCGACTGTGGCCCTCCGCCCCGACTCATTGAGCCGGGAGCCGCCCAACCGGCCCCGTTCAACGTCGATATAACCCAGTGCACGCAAGCGAACCATAGCCTTGCTGACATGGTTGTACGGCGTTCCCACGGCATCGGCCACCGCTTGGGTGGTCAGCAGTGTGCCCTCAGGGGCCGCGGCCAACACCATGATGGCGCGAAGGCTGACATCTGCGAAGGCGTTTATTTTCATGGGATCAGCTCACGGGTAAGGTCTAGTCCACCCAAATGGATGGTTCGTGGGTATCTGGCTCCATGGCGCTAAAAGCAAAACCGTCCACTGTGGGAACGTACGGAATTATTGCCGCACGGACTTCCCCGTCCCTGTGCTCGGCTGCACCATGAATGCCATCAGATCCATGATCCGGCAGGTTGACGTCACTCACAACAGCCACGGCCTTGAATTCGTCACGGCCCTGGCGCAGCAATCCCTGGATGTCGGCCAACATCTGACCGGCATCCACGTCGCCGTTTTCGTCCGGCTCGCCGGGGGCGATCATCACTAGCCGTAGCTCGTCGTCATTCGACAGCGTGACGCCGAACGGAAAGAAACCACCGTTCTGCTGGATGTGCTCCTGTGCTGTGCCTAATGCTGTGCCCAGCGTCTCGCGGAGTTCGCGGTCCTGGACCGACTCGTCGTCGCCGGCTGCGCTGGTGGGCTGTTCGCTCATGCTGGTGCCTAGGCCCGGACCAGAGCCAGGACGCGGTCGCGGATCTTTTCCATGGTTGCCTGATCCTTGGCTTCTGCATTCAGGCGCAGGAAGGGCTCCGTGTTGGACGGGCGGAGGTTGAACCACCAGCTGCCGTCCTTGGCTGTGAACGTGCTGCCGTCCATGTGGTCGATGTCGATGTCTTCGGTTTGGAAGTCGATGCGAACACGTTCGACTGCGCCGGCCTTGTCCTCGATCTCGGAGTTGATCTCACCGGAAGAGACGTAGGGCTCGTATTGGCGGCCGAGCTCCGAGAGCGGACCGTCTTGCTCACCCAAGGCGGCGAGGACGTGCATGGCGGCAAGCATGCCGGTGTCAGCGTTCCAGAAATCCCGGAAGTAGAAGTGTGCGGAGTGCTCCCCGCCGAACACGGCGCCTTCCTCGGCCATGACAGCCTTGATGAAGGAGTGTCCAACGCGGGTCCGCACGGCACGGCCTCCATCCTTGGCCACGAGCTCGGGCACGGCTTTGGAGGTGAGGAGGTTGTGGATGATCACCGGAGTCTCCTCACCCGCAGCCTGTGCGCGGGCGATCTCACGGCGTGCCACCATGCCGGTGATCGCAGACGGAGAAACGGGCTCGCCCTTCTCGTCAATGACAAAGCAGCGGTCCGCGTCGCCGTCGAACGCGAGGCCGATATCCGCGCCGTGCTTGACGACAGCGGCCTGCAGGTCGCGCAGGTTTTCCGGCTCCAAGGGGTTGGCCGGGTGGTTCGGGAACGAGCCATCGAGTTCAAAGTACAGGGGAACGATTTCGAAGGGCAGCGCCGGGAGGAGTTTGTCGCCGAGTACTGCCGGGGTGGTAAGGCCGGCCATGCCGTTGCCAGCATCCACCACGATCTTCAAGGGACGGGATCCGGAAAGGTCAACGAGCTTCCGCAGGTACTCGGAGTAGTCCTTCAGGACGTCGTGGACGCCGATCTCGCCGCGGGTGGCTGCCGCGGGGATAATGCCGGTATTCAGGTACTGCTCAGCAAGGGTCTGAATTTCCTTGAGCCCGCTCTCTGAAGAGATGGGCTGGGCACCGGCCTTGGACATCTTGATCCCGTTGTACGCGGCGGGGTTGTGACTGGCGGTAAACGTTGCGCCGGCAGCGTTCAAGGCCCCGCAAGCGTAGTAGAGCTCGTCGGTTGAGATGAGGTCCAGCAACTGAACGTTCGCGCCACGCGTGGCGGCACCATTGGCAAAGGCTTGGCTGAACTCAGGGGAGGAGGGGCGCATGTCGCCGCCAACCAGTACCGTTTCACCTTCCAAGCCCAGGACGTCGATGAAGGCAGCGCCGACGGCCTCGACGATTTCAGCCGTGATGGTTTCCCCCACGATGCCCCGGACGTCGTACGCCTTGAAGGAAGCCGAGAGGTCGAATGTCTTGTTCTGCTCGCTAGTCACGGGCTCAATCCTACTGTGGCAACGCAGTTCGGGTTGAACCTGCACACGGGACCTGTGGATAGTGTTTGTCCACATAGCAGGGCAACCGGGTTCTGGCTGTCAGGGTCGGCTGGAATACTTGGTTGATGGCCAACAACTCTCCAATCGCTGCCGTTTCCGTGCAATCCCCTACTCATCAGCAGGCGCTGGCGTGCCTTCGTGAGCTGGTGGGCCACCCCGAAGCGCAGTTCCATGACGGACAGTATGAAGCCATCGAGGCCTTGGTGGACGCGGGCCGCCGGGCTTTGGTGGTTCAGCGCACCGGTTGGGGTAAGTCAGCCGTTTACTTCGTGGCGTCATTGCTGCTGCGTCGGCGCGGTGCAGGACCAACGCTCATTGTCTCGCCCTTGCTTGCCCTGATGCGCGACCAAGTGGCCGCTGCAGCCCGGGCCGGGGTGCGGGCCGTCGCCATCAACTCCGCGAACGCCCTGGAATGGGATACGGTGCTGGCCCAGCTGGCCGCGGACGAGGTAGATGTCCTACTTGTCTCCCCGGAACGGCTCACCAACCCTTCCTTCAGGGAGAACCAGCTACCGGAGCTCATCCGTCGGACCGGCCTCCTGGTGATTGACGAGGCTCACTGCATTTCGGACTGGGGACACGACTTCCGCCCTGATTACCGGCGCATTGCAGACCTCATTGCCCAATTGCCGGACTCTGTTCCAGTCCTGGCCACCACGGCCACCGCCAATTCCAGGGTGGTTCATGACATCGAGGAACAGTTGGGTGCGGGGGTGCTTACCATCCGTGGCGCGCTGGGCCGCGAATCACTGCGACTCGGTGTCCTGACGCTGCCCGACTCCCGGGACCGTCTCGGATGGCTCCTGACACATCTTGCCGACATGCCCGGAAGCGGCATTATCTACACGCTCACTGTCTCGGCAGCAGAGGACACTGCGCGGCTCCTTGCGGAGGCCGGACACAACGTCCTGTCCTACACGGGACGAACGGACCCCTCAGACCGGGAGCGCGCCGAGCAACTGCTCAAGGACAACCAAGTGAAAGCCCTCGTGGCCACTTCAGCACTGGGCATGGGCTTCGACAAACCTGATCTGGGTTTCGTGATCCACCTGGGTGCTCCGTCTTCTCCGGTTGCCTATTACCAACAGGTGGGCCGCGCAGGCCGTGGCGCAGCCAACGCGGATGTCCTGCTACTGCCGGGGTCCGAAGACCGCGAAATCTGGCAGTATTTCGCTACAGCGTCCATGCCGTCGGCCGAGAAAGCCGGCGCCGTGCTGAGCGTACTGGGGGAGGCCGGGTCCGCCCTTTCCACGGTCGCTCTGGAAGCCCGTGTAGACCTCCGCCGAACACCATTGGAGTTGCTCCTCAAAGTCCTGGCGGTTGATGGCGCCGTGGAACGTGTTGGGGGTGGTTGGCGATCCACCGGCATGCCGTGGAACTACGACGCCGAGCGCTATGCGCGTATCGCCGAGGCCCGGGTGGACGAGCAGGATTCCATGGTGATCTACCAGGACACAGCCGGCTGCCGCATGGAGTTCATCACCTCCGTCCTGGATGACGAAACAGCTGCCGCTTGCGGCCGCTGCGACAACTGCGCCGGGCGTTGGTTCCCCGTGGATGTGGCGGCTTCGGCGGCCGATGCAGCGGGTCAAACTCTTCGGCGCGCGGGCATAGCCGTTGAGCCTCGCCTTCAATGGCCCAGCGGAATGGACCGGCTGGGCGTGGCGGTCAAAGGAAAGATCAAGCCGGATGAGAGCGTCTCCGAGGGGCGGATCCTTGCCAGGCTTACCGACCTTGGTTGGGGCGGTGCGTTGAGGGAGTTGTTCGCCGCTGGGGCTCCGGACCGCGCCGTGGATCCTGCCATGCTGCAGGCCTGCGTCCACGTCCTGCGTGAGTGGTCGGGCGCCGAAGGCGGAACTCCGTGGAGCGGCGTCGGGCGGCCCGCGGCAGTGGTCAGCATCCCGTCCAGGAGCAAGCCCCTGCTGGTTGAGTCCTTGGCACAGGGAATTGCCGGGATAGGACGGATGCCTTACCTGGGCCAGTTGCAACCGCACCACGGAGGCCCAACCGGTGCGCGTGGCGGCAACAGCGCCTACAGGTTGGCCGGTGTGTGGGACCGCCTCGTTGTGGGTCCCGAACTCGCCCAGGCGTTGGCTGGTACGGGAGGGCAGCCCGTGTTGCTGGTAGACGACATCGTTGACAGCCGCTGGACCATGACCGTATCCGCCCGTGCCTTGCGGCAAGCCGGCGTGAGCGCCGTGCTCCCGCTGGCGCTGGCTCAGGCGGGCTAGTACAGCTAGGGCTCGCCCCACCTGTAGAACTACGTCATGTTGTGATCGCTCCCACTCTGCGTCTATAGGATCGAGCAAACACGCCTGCTTCCCCGTCGCAGGTCACCAGCCAGATCTTGGACCGGAGCCATGAGCACAAAACCCAACACCGACGTCGGAGCGGCAAACGAAACCAGCTGGCGGCCGCGCCTGGCCCTGTTGGTTGCGGCAACGTTCTTCATGGAGTTCCTCGACGGCACTATCCTTACCACTGCTATCCCCAGCATCGCCTCGGACTTCAGGGTGGCGCCAGCGGACATCAACATCACCATGACCGCGTATTTAGTGACCGTGGCTATGGGCATCCCTTTGAGCAGTTGGCTTGCCGAGCGGTTCGGCGCCCGCAGGATCTTCTGTCTGGCGATATCAGTATTCACCGTTGCCTCCTTGCTCTGCGCCATCAGCTCGGACTTGACCATGCTGACTCTTAGCCGCGTTGCCCAGGGCATGGGCGGAGCCATGATGGTTCCCGTGGGAACTCTGGTGGTCCTGAGGGGCACCCCCAAATCGGAGCTCCTCCGCGCCACCGCGTATCTGGTTTGGCCTGGCCTGCTGGCTCCGGTCCTGGCACCGATGGTGGGCGGCGCGTTGACCACGTTCCTGTCATGGCACTGGATCTTCATCATCAATGTGCCTTTGGGCCTTGCCGCCTTCCTTGCAGCACTCAGGTTGGTGCCGCGAACAACGTTTGACGCCAAGCGCCGCCTCGACTGGTTCGGGCTTCTCCTCACCACACTTGGCGTGGGCGCCCTGGTGGTGGGGCTGGAGACCTTGGGAGGGCACGCGTCCAATGTGCTTGCTGTGGTGGTGGTCGCCGCTGGGGTGTTGTCCTTGGCGGGGGCAGTCTGGTGGATGAGGAAAGCCAGCGTTCCCCTGTTCAACCTCAGCGTCTTTGGCACCAGGACTTTCAGGGCTACCTCCACGGGTGGGTTTATCTACCGGCTGACCATCAGTTCGGTCCCGTTCTTGTTGCCCCTGATGTTCCAGGACGGATTTGTCTGGGACCCGCTGAAGGCAGGGGTGATGGTGGCGGCGGTTTTCGTGGGCAACATCGGGATCAAACCGGCCACCACGCCTCTGATCAGGCGCTTCGGGTTCAAACCAGTACTCGTTTTCGCATCCTTCGCCTCCGCGGTGACCTTCGCGTTGTGCGCCTTCCTGGATGCCCAAACACCCGAGCCGTTGATATTCACGCTGCTGCTGTTCAGCGGTGCGTTCCGTTCCATCGGCTTCTCCGCCTACGCTTCGGTGCAGTACGCGGACATCGTCCCCGGTCAGTTGCCCTCAGCCAATGCCATCTCCGCAACGCTCGTTCAGTTGGCGGCGGCAGCAGGCATCGCGGTGGGTGCCCTGTTCCTGCGCCTTTTCGAGACCACGCAGGTGTTCGGGGCCGATCACGTGGCGGCCTACAAGGGGGCGTTCATTGCCATGGCGGTCCTGATGCTGATCAGCACAGTGGACAGCCTGACCCTCCATCGTCACGCCGGGGCCGAGGTCAGCGGCGGAGCAAAGCGCGGCTGAGCAGCGGCTTCAGCGGCTTCAGGGGGAAGGCCTTAAACGCAAAAGGTCCCGGTTCGAAAACCGGGACCAATTCGCGGAGACGGGGGGATTTGAACCCCCGGTGGAGTTGTGCCCCACACTTCATTAGCAGTGAAGCCCATTCGGCCGCTCTGGCACGTCTCCCTTTGCTATTGCTAGCCCACCAAGGATACGCAGAACGAGCCGTTCAGCGCAAAACGTCCCGGCCAAGCCGTCCATTTCGATGGTTCCCTGCCAGACATGCCGTGCGCGCGGCACTCTCAGCAGGGAACCATCGAGGCGGGGGCCGGGGCCGAGGCCGGCGCAGGGGGCCCTGGGTGTCAGTGGCTCCCAGCCAGCGAACGCCACAGGAAGTGGTTGCTCCGGGCCTGAAGCGCTGCAGCCTGCCTGTTGTCGGAGGCTCCCGCGTGGCCGCCTTCCAACGCTTCATGGAACCAGACGTTCGGGATGCCCATGGCCTGCATGCGCGCTGCCATTTTGCGGGCTTGGACAGGACCCACCCGGTCATCCGAGGTGGCAGTCCAGATGAAGGTTTCCGGGTATTCCACGCCGTCGTGAAGCAAGTGGTACGGCGAGAAGGTGCGGATGAACTCCCATTGCGCCGGGACATCCGGGTCGCCATATTCGGCAATCCAGGAGTAACCGGCGGAGAGCTTGGTGTAGCGGCGCATGTCCAGGAGCGGCACTCCGCAGGACACGGCGCCGAACAATTCGGGGTACTGGGTCAGCATGTTTCCCACCAGGAGCCCGCCGTTGGAACCACCGACGCAACCGAGCCGGCGCCGGCTGGTAACGCCACGAGAGATGAGGTCCTTCGCTACGGCGGCGAAGTCCTCGTAGGCACGGTGTCGGTTTTCCTTAAGGGCCGCGCGGTGCCAGGAGGGACCGTATTCGCCGCCTCCGCGGATGTTGGCAACCACGTAAACGCCGCCACGCGAGTGGGCGGCAGCTCCGTCGTCGGACGCTGCGCCCGAGGTCCGGCGCTCAAGCCAGGCCCGGCCTACCGTTCCGCTGTACGCGGGGGTCCGGGAAACTTCGAAGCCTCCATAGCCGGAGAGCTGCGTGGGGTTCTGGCCGTCCAACACCAGATCTGTCGAAGCAACCTGGAAGTACGGCACGCGGGTGCCGTCCGCAGACTCCGCGAAGTGTTGCTGGACTTCGTAGTCGGCTTC
The DNA here is from genome assembly GCF_055389195.1 of Arthrobacter sp. DualSoilB13. Lineage (NCBI taxonomy): Bacteria > Bacillati > Actinomycetota > Actinomycetes > Micrococcales > Micrococcaceae > Arthrobacter > Arthrobacter sp. DualSoilB13. The sequence goes on from NZ_AP035865.1 coordinate 814,050, forward strand.
GGTAAAGAACGACGGCGACCGCTTCACTTCGGCGTGGCGGCTACCCACCCCGGAGCCCCCGGAAGAGGCTGCAACAAGAGTTCCTCGAGTCAACGTCGTCGGCGTGGTGAAGCCCGTGGCCACCAGCCAGAAGTCGTTGCCTTCAGCGCCGGTGTCTTCGTCGTCCACGGCGTAGGCATTGACGTCGTGCAGGGGAGGGCAGGCGTCCAGGACAGTGGATGCCCACACCCCATCGGAGTCAACAACAGACGGGTCAAGCACGCGGATCTCGGAGGAGACATCGCGCAGGAGGTTCAGCAGGAGGTAGTCCTTGGTCCAGCTCCAGGACTGCAGAGACGTGTGGGCATCCGGCGTGAACAGGACCAGCAGAGAACGGGTCCCTGCCAGATAGGAGTCGAAGTCGGCGGCCAGCAAGGAACCGGCAGGGTAGACAACGCCGGCAACCTCCCAGTCTTTTTGCGGGCGGAACAGCAGCCAGTCCCGGTGGGCGCTGATGTTCACGTCGGTGGGAACGTCGATTGCCACCCACGTGTCGTCGCGCCGCAGGGATGTGGTGCGGTTGTAGAAGTCGATGTAGTCCACGGCGAAAGTCCGCTCGTAACCCGGGGTGGAGTCGTGGGCCACCATGGCCAGCATGTGGTCCTCGGGGATTTCGAAGAGGCGCTCAGCGTCGGCCAGGGACTGGCCGCGGCGGAGCTTAACACCGGTACGCGCATAGGACGACGATGTGGCGGGCAGGCCTTCGGCCGTGCTGGAGACCAGCAAAGTGTCGGCGTCCAGCCAGCTGACGTTGCCTTTGGCTGTGGGCAGGTCAAAGCCACCCTCCACGAAGGTGCGGGATTCGACGTCGAACTCGCGGTGGCGGTCCGCGTCGCCGCCGTCGGGGGAGAGCGAAACCATGGCCAGGCGGTACTCGGAGCCGTCGTCCGGACGGAGGAAACCGGCCCCATGGAACACCCACTCGACGCCTTCAGCGGCGGCGAGGGCGTCGACGTCCAGCAGAACGTCCCACTCGGGTTCCTCGGTGAGGTAGCTTTCCCAGGTGGTGCGGCGCCAGAGGCCCTTGGGGTGTTCCTGGTCTTTCCAGAAGTTGTAGTAGAAATCGCCGCGTTTGGAGACCATTGCGATGCGATCGGTGGAGTCGAGGACCTCCAGGATGCCGGCCTCAACGGCCTCGTATTCGGCGTCCTCCAGCAATTCCTCGGTGCGGGCATTCTGCTCGCGGACCCACGCCAGTTGCTCTTCGCCGTGGATGTCCTCAAGCCAGACGTTTTCGTCCGTTGGCTCAGGTGCAACGTCCGCTGCATGCCGCGGGCTGCGGGCCTGCGCGGTCTCGTTGTTGGGAAGTGGCGATTGATCAGCTTCTGTGGTGGTCATCGCCCCATCCAAGCAACACTCTTCGACGGTAAGCAAGTCACGCAGAAGTTAGGCTTGAGCGTGGCTAAATCGCAGACCAAACGTGTTGCCCTGATTGGGGCCGGCCCTCGGGGCACCAGTGTCCTTGAGAGGTTGCTCGCGAATTGGGCTGCGGACACACAGCCAGGGGCCACCCTTCGTATCGAAGTTGTGGACCCTTACCCGGCCGGTTCGGGTCACGTGTGGCAGCCGGAGCAGTCCCGGCTGTACCTGATGAACACGCAGTCTTTCTATCCCACGCTCATCCCCGAGGACTCTGAGCTCGCACCGCCGCTCGCGGGTGGTTCGTTTGATCAGTGGCGGGAGGCCCGTCGTCGTGATGGCATGGGACTGAACGACGCCGAGAAGGCGGAGCTGGCCACTCTCGAATCGCACGACTTCCCCAGCCGGGCACTGTACGGACGGTACCTTCGCCAAACGTTGGCGGGCTTGCTGGAACGGCTGCCCGACGGCGTCGAGGTCACCTTCCATCAGACACTTGCCCTTGCGGCGCGCCCGGTGGCGGACGGATTCGACGTCGAACTCGCCAACGGCGGCACACTCACCGTCGGTTCCGTGGTCCTCGCGCTGGGCCACATCGAGTCCCGGCTAAGTCCTGAGCAGCGCTCTTTCAAGAGTGCCGCGGACGAGCAGGGCCTGCTGTACTTCCCGCCTGCTCCACCGGCTGACGTTGATTGGCAGGCTGTGCCGGACAATGAACCTGTGCTGGTCCGGGGCATGGGCTTGAACTTCTTTGACGTCATGGGTCAATTGACGGAGGGTCGTGGCGGCAAGTTCGTTGAGGCCAGCTCACCCGGCGCCGGTGTGCTCGAATACCGGCCCTCGGGCCGGGAGCCAAGGATCATTGCTGCATCCCGCAGGGGCACCCCGTACCGGGCCAAGGCGGGCTTGGCGGGCTACTACCCCAGCAGCATCACCATGCGCTACCTGACAGAAGACGCCGTGGACCGGTTCCGTGCGGCCGGCATCCAGCCCGGGTTTGATCATGACCTCTGGCCGTTGCTTCACCGCGATGCGCTGTGGGCCTACTACTCAACGCTTGCCCGGTCCCAGCCCGCCGCGATCAAGGATCCCGCGCAGTTCCTCGCCGATCTTGAGGATGCGCTCCAACCGCATGCGCACACCACTTCGAACTGGGAAATTGAGGTGGGGAACCTCGTTGAAAAACACGTTGCCGCGTCCCGCCGGCTGAATTTGAGAGGGCTCGCAGCGCCGCTCGCGGGCCGGACTTTCGCCTCCCGGAGCGAGCTGGACGCCGCTATCACGGCCTACCTTGATGATGATGCCCGCCGCTCGGCGCTGGGCGAGGCGGACCCCGTCAAGATGGCCATCGGGGCTCTTCACACCGGCCGGGCCATCCTCAAATCCGTGGTGGCGGATGGCGGGATCACCGATGAATCCTGGCTGGCGGGTTTGCGGGGCTGGTTCGAGTCATTCGTTGAAGGTCTGGCCAGCGGAGCGCCTGCGCTGCGTTCGGAGCAGTTGGCCGCTTTGGCGCGTGCCGGCGTCGTAAGTTTTGTGGGCCCGGACCCGAAGTTCAGTGTGGACCGCGGGGCCAGGGTGTTCCGGGCGGTGTCTCCTTGGGTTCATGACTCCCCGGTGGAAGCGCGGACTCTTGTGGAGGCGATGTCGCCGGCCAACAGGGTGGGCGTCAACCTCTCGCCGCTGCTGGAGCAGCTTATGGCAGATGGTTTGGTGCGCACCAAGATCATGATGAGTGTTGAGGGAACGCCCATGCAGACCACTGGGCTTGATGTGGAACCGCACCCCTACAGGCCCTTGGCAGCCAACGGATCCGTCACGGAGGACTTGTATGTCCTGGGCCTCCAACTGTCAGCTTCACAGTGGGGTACGGCCATTGCCGCGGAAGCGAGGCCGCGCACCGGCCCGGCCTACGCGAGCGGACAACGGACCCTTCGCGATGCGGACGAGATTGCCCGGAGCATTCTGGGCCGCTAACGATCCGGGGCGCCCCAACGTTCAAACAGCAGCAGGGCCTCTCACCAACAACGCGGTGAGAGGCCCTGCTTTTCATGGTCACGCTAAGGAGCGGATCAGCCCCTCAGGCACCGTTGATACTCCAGCCATGCAAACGCGTACCTGAGCCATCCCGCAATGTCGTACCACTTTGACGGCTTGGTAGGCGCGGTGCACTGCGGCGGATTCGGGCCGCTCTCTGCCACCTGTACCAGCGCCTTCACTACGGTTCCGCTTTCGACGGCGGTGAGCACTAAGGTTCCGGTGCCTGCAGCTGCCGCTGCGGGAACCTTGAGGTCCACAGTGGCGCTTCCCGCGGTCACGGGGACCGAGCCGAGCGCTATCGCTGCACCCTTGGAATCTACGAACACAGCGTTCAGCGTTGCGTTGGCCGGGCTGCCGATGGAGGTGAGGTTCAGCTTGGAGACCGCCAGAGCCATGGAGTCTCCGGCCTTCACCTCAGGCGCCGTGGAGTTGGCCACCGCAACAGAGCGGCGTGCGAAGTCCGGGGACACGGGCTTGTGTGCCTGCAGGTACTTGATCCACGCATCGCGGTCCACCAGGCCAGTGTCCTTGGTGTTGCTGCCTTCCTTGAAAATCCGGAAGTTGTCACCTCCGGTAGCCAGGAAGCTGAAGGTCCCGATCCTGTACTGCTTGGCAGGATCAATCACGGCTCCGTTCACCCAGATGCCGGTGATACGGTCCCCGGCGGGGCGAGCGGCGTCGTAGGTGTAGTTAACGTTCTTGGACACACCCAGCTGCTGGTAGGGACGGCTGGGGATGGTGCCGTCGGCGTTGGTCTGCCACTGCTGCTCCAGGAGCGTCTTGAACTGCGCGCCGGTTAGGGACGTGGTCCAAAGGTTGTTCACGAACGGCAGGACGGCGTTGGCTTCGGCGTAGGTGATGGTGCCATCGGGCGCGTAGTACAGCTCATTACGCAGGCCGCCGGGGTTTACGACGCCGATCTCCGCCGCACCCAGTTCAGGCGCCTTGAGCGTGTCCACCAGTGAGTCCGCTACCAGGTTGCCCAGCGTGGACTCACTCGCGCGATCGTCCCGCTTAGGGGCGCCGCCCGCCGGATCCGGGGTGAAGGCGGTGGTGATATCAGCGGTTACTGCGCCAACGGGCTGGTTGCCAATGACGGCAGCCTCCGCGAGGGCCTTGTCCACGATGGTCTTCACAGCGGCCACCCGCGGGTAGGCAGCAACGAGGCTGTCCGCGGTATCGGTTGTCCGGTCTACGACTGCGGCCTTGTAAGCGGTCACTGTTTTGCTTGCCGTGTCCACTGTGAGGGTCACGGTTCCCACGTTTTCACCGTAGTTACCGGTCTGCACGATCGGGCGGGTCTTGCCGGTGGGCTGACCGCTGGCGTTCAGGATCGGAGCGTCCCAGGCATACTCCTTGTGGGTGTGTCCCGTGAAAATCGCGGCGACGTCAGGAGTGGTTTCGTTGACCAGTTTGGCGAACGGCCCGCCGGCTGCAACTTCCTGTTCCAACGTGGCACCTTCGGGCGTTCCGGAGGCCGCGCCGTCGTGGTTTTCCACGATGATGAGGTCTGCCAGGTTGTCGGCCTTGATCTTCGCGGCCACCCGGTTGATGGCTTCCACAGGATCGCCGAACTCCAGATCCGCAATTCCAGCCGGCGTCACCAGGGAAGGAACTTCCTGCGTCACAGTACCGATCACTGCCACCCGCATGCCGTTCATATCCAGCACCTTGTACTCCGGCAGGACCGGTGTGGTGGTGCCCTTCTGATAGACGTTCGCACCCAAGTAGGCGAACTTCGCGTTGGTACCTCCAGCGACGACGCGGTCACGCAGGTCCGCCCAACCGCCGTCGAACTCGTGGTTGCCCACAGCGGAAGCCTGCAATTCGAGCGCGTTCAAGACGTCGATGGTGGGCTGGTCCTTCGCTACTGCGGAAGCGAAGAGTGAAGCACCGATGTTGTCGCCGGCGGAAATGAAGGCCGTAGCGCCGGGAGCTGCTGCCGCCCGGAGCTTCTCGACTGTTCCGGCGAAGAGGACTGTGTTGGAGTCGATCCGGCCGTGGAAGTCGTTGATACCCAGGAACTGCAGGTCAACAGTTGCCGGTTCGTCGGCAGTCAGGTTCAGGCCCACCACCACGGGGTCGTGGTCGCTGGCCCGGAACTCGTCACCGGCATAGTAGTTGGTCACATTGTTGTTATACCTGCTGTACTCCAGCGCGACAGACTCTACGGAGTTGATGTTCCAGATGTCAGTTCCGGTGACCACTTTGTGGGCGGCCGGGGAGGCGAGGATATGGTCCAGGGAGCCGACCATGCCACCGAACAGGTAGGAGTGCTTGCCGGTGCCGGCTTCCAGGTCCGTGTAGCCGGCGCCCGTCAGGACGTTGATGGGATCTTCTTTGGAGTAGGCGTTGAAGTCACCAATGAGGAAGACCTTGTCTGTGCCTTTCGAGGCCTGAAGGTCCTTGGAGAAGGCCAGCAGGGATTCGGCCTGCTTGGTACGGGCGATGTTCGAGGCGCCCTGGCCCTTGTCAGTGTCATCCGGGGTCGCTGCCGAGCCCTTGGACTTGAAGTGGTTCACGATCGCGATGAACTTCTTGTCATCGTCTCCGCCAACTGGCTTGAAGACTTGTGCGAGGGGCTTGCGGGCACTTGCGAAAGCCACGGTGTCATTGTGGATGATGGACTCACCCACGGGCTCGGCCACGGCTTTCTTGTAGATGAACGCTGTACGGATCATGTCCTCGTCGCTCAGCGGGGGAGCGTTGGCGGGAGTGCGCACGTAGTCCCAAACACCGGGTGTCTTGACGTTGAGGGCATCCACCAGCTTGGACAAGGCGTCGTCGCGGTTCTTGCCGAACTGTGCCGAGTTCTCGATTTCCTCGAGGGATACGACGTCGGCGCCGGACTTGGTGATGGCTGTGACGATCTTGCTCTGCTGGCGCTCAAAGTTCTCCGCGTTGGCAGCACCGCGGGCGTTGCAGCCCTCTTTGACCGTGATCGGGTTGCCGTCGCGATCGGTGTAGAAGACACAGCCTGCCAGCTGGTCACCGGTGGTGGGGAAGTAGTTCAGCACGTTGAAGGAGGCCAGTTTGAGGTTGCCACCTACGTCAGCGGGGCCTGTTGGCCTGCTGGCGGTGAAGCTCGCAGGCTGGACGGAGTCAGCGTTGGCCGCTGTCAGGGCGGTCAGTGGCTGGAACTTCCAGGAGTTGTTGCCGTAGCCCAGAATGACGTCGGTCCGGAACTTTGCGGGTGAGCCGACACGGACAGGGTCGGACGTGGTCAGGTACGGAAGTTGCTGGGCCTTGGTGGAGGCGTCCTTCAAGAAATTGGTGGACGCGCCGTCGTCGAGCTTGATACCGCGCAGGGCGTTGTCCGCCACCACGGCCGCGTGCTCGGCGGAGCCGTAGGCTGCCACAGCAGTGGGCTGCACCAGAGGGGATGTGCCGGCTGCGAGGCCGATCTCACCGTACTGGTTCAGGGAATAGTTGTCCGTGACCGTGAAGTCACCCTGAGGAGCCAGGAGCATACCCTCCAGGCTTTCCCGCGCGGCCTCGTTGGCAGGCAACGTGAACGGCGTGGACTTGACCTCCGGTGCCGCCTCGGTGAGCTTCTTCAACCCCGCCGCCTCAACGGTCAGCTGGGTTTGACTGGCGAATTCGCTGACCACACCGGTGAGTTGCACGTAGTCGCCCGGCTGGACCGCTGCCGCCGTCGACGGCGAATAGACGAACAAAGCGTCCGACGCCGTCCTGGCCGCCCCCGCGTTGTCACCGCCGCTTCCGGCGGTTTGGACGTAGTAGCCGTTGAAACCGCCGGTTGCGTAGACGGCTGTGACCTTGCCGCTGGTTGTCACGGTGCTGCCCACAAACGGACTGGCCGGGCCGGTTCCCTGGATCTCGGCGATGGCCTTAAACCCGGGCTGGGGGTCTACGGGCGGTGTTTCGCCGCCGTTGGAGGCGGTGGGAGTGATGGTGGCGCTGAGGCTGAAGTCCGCCGCGTTGGAGTCGGTGTCCACACCATTGGTGCGATTAAGGCTCTTGACGTCCGAGTTGCCGGCGGGTGCGGAGGCAACGGCGGTCTCAAACGTGTTGGAGGTGCCGTAGCCCAGAAGGTCGGCGATGGCTGCATTGCCCGTCACTGATCCTGCTGGAAGTGAAGAGATTGCAGTGGCCTGTTTGGCCAGGACCAGGGTTCCCGTGGTTCCGCTGGGGTTAAGCGTGCCGGTTGCCTGAACATCGGCAGCGGGTAGATCCGGCGCCGTTGATGTGCCGCTATTGGTGGCACCCTTGACCAGGAAGTACCCCTTGGCGGGAATGCTGCCCGTCAATGGGGTGACACCCGTGGGTGCTGCCGTAGCCGTGGCAGACCTGTACTGCAGGGACCATCCGGCCAGGCTGACCGGCGCGTCCGAGGAGTTGTACAGCTCCACGAACTTGTTCTTGAAGGCCGCGCCGTTGCTCCCGCCGCTGAGGTAGGCCTCGTTGATCACCACCGGGGAGGTACCGGCGGCGGCAGGTTCGTCCGCTGCCATGGCTGGGACGGCCGTCAGCGGGGCCGCGAGCAACCCCATTGACAGGACCGTTCCCGCCAAGGATTTCCTATGCATAAATTTCATCCGCTTGAACTTTCATCAGTGAGCTCTGTGGAGCTCCATGAATGGCGCCCACTGTCTTGTGAAGTGGGCGAATGCCGGAAGTTACTCCCGGGTAAAGCTGCCTCGGACCTAGCTGAACACGAACGGATGAATGGAGGGTTGACCCGGGGTCAACAATGGGGGACCGAGCAACGGCCCGGTAGTTCCGCGACTAGCTGGTTTGCCCCAGGTCCTGAATGACCTTGAAGACGGCTCCCGTGGGGTCCGACAAGGTGGCCAGCCGGCCGAAAGGTGTGTCCTCCGCGGGCTGCATGACGGTGGCACCGAGAGCCGTGGCTTGCTCCACGCTGACATTGGTGTCTTCCACCGCGAAATACACGCTCCACATGGAGGGGACCTGTTCGGGCAGGAAACCGGAGGCGTCCATGATGCCTGCCTTGGCGTCGTCACCGGCCCCAAGCGTTACGTAACGGAAATCCGGGGTGTCGCTCATGACTGCCGTGTCCCAGCCGAAGACCTTCTGATAGAAGGTGACAGCGGACTCGTAGTCCTTGGCAAGAAGTTCGTGCCAGGCCGGAGCCCCGGCTTCTGCCGCGACCTCGTAGCCTTTCATCTCGCCGAACTGCCAGGCGCCGATGGCGGCGCCCGAGGCATCCCCATACATGGCCATGCTGCCCTGCTCAGGCACCTCCATGGGTTCCAGGAGCACCTGTCCGCCGTTGGCTGCCGCTGCCTCAGTGGTGGCTGCGATGTCATCGGTGCGCAGGTAAGTGGACCAAACGTCCGGCATGGCACCCATGTCCGCCTGCTTCTCCATGATGCCTGCCACCATCCCGCCGTCCTTGAAAGCGGTGATGTAGCCACCGTACTTTTCCTGGTCTCCGGTCTCATAGGTCCAGCCGAAAAGTGCCGTGTAGAAGGCCTTGGCCTTCTCAGTATCGGACGTCATGAGGTCGATCCAGCAAGGGGAACCGGGAGTGATGTCAGGCTTGGGCATAGATGAAGCTCCTGTTGTTACGCCGTGGCAAAAGCTGCGACTGATGTCTGCGATGTGAAGACAGGAAGAACACTATGCGGGGGCTCTGACAGTTTCAATGATCTTCCGGGTGTGGGATCTCAGATCGGCCACCCGGAGGCCGGATTCACGGGCTGCGCTAAGAGTCAGCGACGGCAACAGTGGCAGCTGCAGTCACCATTAGGCCGACCGCAGGTCCATACGCATTGAGTGGTTTCCTCTGCGCGCTGCCGATGAAGACAGCATATGGCGGGGCAAGGCACGGTTGACTAACAACGGCATTGCTCCCAGAACTTACGCAGTCCGCTTTTCCATCCAACGCGGTCCCAGCGGAGACCTCCCCCCTGCCCAGCTGGAACACACCGAGGCGCTAATTGGTGATTGACCTAGGCTCATTGATCTACTCGTTGACACGGACCAGCCGAGAAGCGTTAGTCGTAATGGTTCGGTCCCGATAAACACTGCGTTGTATCGCAGGATGGAGTTGAGGACGGCGAAATACTAGGTTGGGTAACCGGCGGCTACTTGTCGGGATTAGGACACCCGTGGTGGTCTGACGAGGTGCCCGCCGCTTGGCCAGATCCAGCAAATGTCAGAGTAAAGGGGCCGAGCGCCCTTGCCTGAACCCTTACTCACCGAAGGGCTGGTTCGAAGGACGTTCTTTGGAGGGTGTCGAACTGAGTCGTGAAGCCAGAGGCAACTACACACACCACGGCCGCCACCATCTTAGGGGACGCAATTGACCTTGAAGATTTCAGCCCGCCGGATCGAAAAGTACGATTTCAACCAGATCAGGTTTGTTTTGGCAGTCGCGAATAAATGATTTGGTGGCATCGTATAGGTAAGAAATTGAACTTCCGCGTGCCACTGCCGACGAGAAATCGACGATGTAGTCCATCATCGGTACAAGGGATTTTCCTGCCACCTTGAAACCGTCCAGCCCCAACAATCCGAAGCCCTGGCTTTGTGCTTTCTGAAGCACTTCGTCGAGAATGGAAAAGTCAATTAGCAGCGTCCGGCCAGAACGGACGGCGGTTGATGGAAATTCCGCCGCAATTCTCTCCTCAAATTGCTCTATTTTTCCCAAGGCGCCTTCCAGGTGGGCTTGAATTTGTCACTTACTTGGACAACTGTACCGTTGACGTCGTTCCTAACAACATAACTGCCGTCAGTGGCGTAATAGGCAGTTGCGGGATCGTCCCTCCTTGCATTGATTGCGGGATCCCACCGCGTGTCACGTGTAATGACCGTGCGTGTGGGCTGATTAATGGCGTTGGAAATTAAATCATTTGACCAACCTCGTCCAGACATCTGGCCCGCAGCTTTAGTTTCCAAAGTATAAGTCAACTCCGCTTTGGTGGCTGTCCCGCCTAGTCCGGCAAAGCCCAGCATAATGAGTGGCCTAGCCTTCTCCGCGAATGCCTGGTTGGCATGGTTAAGGTCCTGCACCCATTGGGGTTTGGTTTGGAGGTTGGCCTCGGCAAGTGCTTTGCCGCGGGCTTCGTTGATCGCGAGCTGCCGGGGGCTCGTCCCGACTTTCATGTCGCCGACACAGTCGAGGGCAGTGTGTCTTGCGCTGATCTGTGGGGCGCTGACGCGGGCAGGTGTAGAGAAGCTGACCTGTTGAATGAAGCGATTGAAGTAGGAGTTAGTGGTTGGTGGTGTGTAGGCGGGTCTGTGGATGGAGTAAGGGGGGAGGGGCGGAGCGGGGAAGAATGCCGGTGTGGTGGCTGGGATAGGCTCCCAGCTTTGCGACGCGGGCAGGTAATCGTAGGAGGTGCCCCCGATGACTCTCACGGGGTCGTAGCCGAGGTTGTCGATGAGGGTTGCGGGGTTGTTGGTGACGTAGGTGTACCTGTTGAGGGTTTGGGGTGCGCTGAGTAGGCCGCGCCATTTGTCTAGCCCCGCCCAGGTCCCGGTGGTGGGGTCGAGGGTGCGGGAGTGGAACTCGTGGGTTCCAAATGTGGGGTTGGTGGGTTGGCCGGTGTAGTTGAGGTCTGAGTCCCGGTGGATGGACACGGCGCTCCACGAATCGAGAGCGCAGTTCCACCTATTGAGAGCCGCATAAGGACGTATCGTGACGCCATAAGTCCAAGGAACCGATTGACCGTCGATTCAAAGGACAGCAATTGGGGGCCTGCCGGTCAACCCGCGGCAAGAACGGGAATGATGGGAACCCCACTACCGGGCGGTGAGGTGGCCCACGGCGCAGCAGGGCCCAGCGATGGGGCAACGAGGCCGACGAAGGGCCCAAAAAAGTAGGACCCCCGGCAGCTTTCGCTAACCGGGGGTCCCGCCTTTGCGGAAGGTAAGGGATTTGAACCCTTGGTACGGGGTTACCGCACACTGGTTTTCAAGACCAGCTCCTTAGGCCGCTCGGACAACCTTCCTCGCCTAGTAGTGTTTCATAGGGAGTTGGCTGTTCCAAAACATCACGTATTCCAGCCCCTGCCCCGGGGTCTGGAGGACAAGCAAGAAACCGGGAGTTCGTCATGAAAGCCGTCTACATCTCAGAGCCGGGCGGGCCCGAAGTCCTCGAAATCCGCGAGGTCCCTTCTCCGGTGCCCGGCGAGGGCGAGGTCCTGATCGACGTCGTGGCTGCGGGACTGAACCGCGCCGATGTCCAGCAGCGCAGAGGGTTCTACCCGCCGCCCCCGGGGGCATCGGAAGTTCCGGGCCTGGAAGTTTCCGGTCGCATAGCCGCCTTCGGCCCCGGCGTCACTAAAGCGTTCTCCGTGGGAGACAAAGTGGTGGCACTGTTGTCTGGTGGCGGCTACGCCCAGCAAGTGGCAGTTCCGGCCGAGCAAGTCCTGCGGGTGCCCGAAGGCGTGGACCTGATAACTGCGGCTTCCCTGCCTGAAGTTGCAGCCACTGTGTATTCGAACCTGATCATGACCGCACAATTGCAACCCGGCGAGACTGTACTCATCCACGGTGCAACGGGCGGCATCGGCACCATGGCCATCCAACTGGCCAAGGCCTATGGCGCGCACGTGGCAACCACGGCCGGCACGGATGAGAAAGTCGGTACAGCCAAGGCTTTCCTCGGCGCCGATATCGCCATCAATTATGCCGAAGAGGACTTCGCTGAAAGTCTCAAGGCACGCAACGGAGGCAAAGGCGCGGACGTTATCCTCGACGTCGTGGGTGCCAAATATCTGCAACAGAACATTGATGCTCTCGCAGACTATGGCCGACTGATCGTCATCGGCCTGCAAGGTGGCGCAAAAGCCGAGATCAACCTCGGGCAACTCCTTAGCAAGAGGGCTGCTGTCATTGGCACAGCGCTGAGGCCGCGACCGGTGGCTGAAAAGGGAATCATCATCTCTGGCGTCCGCGAGTTCGTCTGGCCCATGCTGACCGATGGCAGGATCAGGCCCCTGGTGGCCAAGTCCTTCCCCCTTGAGCAAGTTCAGGAAGCACACCAGTACTTCGACTCCGGCGAGCACGTGGGCAAAGTCCTCCTGCTCCTCTAGAAAGCCCGTTCGCCCGCCGTCCATTCGACCCACTGCAGCGAGGAGCCACATGTCCATCCGGCACAGCCTGCTGGCCCTGCTCCAGGATCAGCCGCGGTACGGTTACGAGCTGCGAGTCGAATTCGAAGACCGCACGGGCGCCGCGTGGCCGTTGAACATCGGCCAGGTCTACACCACCTTGGATAGGCTTGAGCGCGACGGCTTGGTGAGTAAAGACGGCGACGACGGCGGCGGGCACGTCATCTACAGCATCACTGACGCCGGGGCTGGGGAAGTCGAAGCGTGGTTCGCCGGTGCAGTGGACCGGGGCAATCCTCCTCGGAATGAGATTGCCATCAAGTTGGCGCTCGCAGTGACCCTTCCGGGCGTGGACACTTCTGCGGTGATTCAGTCCCAACGAGAAGTATCTGTCAAGGCCCTGCAAGAGCACACGCAGGCCAGAAAAGCCGTCTCGGCCAATCAGCGGTCCTCGGATACCGCGTGGCTGCTGGTGCTCGATTCCTTGATTTTCCAGGCCGAAGCGGAAGTCCGGTGGTTGGATCTTTGCGAGGCCCGCATGGTGCAAGGCCAGGCAAACGGGGGATCGAGCCAAGCTGCTCCCAAACGGTTGAGCTGACGTCCGGCGCAGGGTAGTGACCGTTCACCGCGTACCTGCAGACGTTTGCCGTGTACGGCCCTATCCTGTCCGTGTCGGTTGTTAAGGTGAGGAGAAGTACCCGACGCAGCGGCCCCCACCGCACCATCCGTCACCGCAGCAGTTCTCAAGGAGGAGATATGGGCAAGATTTCTGACCAATCCAAGCTTGCGGAAGGATTGGATCCCACGCTGCCTCCTCCGGCTGTGGAGGACTCCGTGCGTGAAGCGGAGGAACGTAAGTGGACCCCGGTCAAGATTGGTCTCTGGATTGCCATCTCGCTGCTGGGAGCGGTGGCGTGGTTCATGCTCGCACTGGTGCGCGGCGAAACCGTCAATGCCATCTGGTTCGTTTTCGCGGCCGTTTGCACCTACTTGATCGGCTACCGCTTCTACTCCAAGGTCATTGAGCGCTACTTGCTCAAGCCGGATGACCGCCGCGCTACTCCTGCTGAGTACAAGGCTGATGGCAAGGACTACGTCCGCACTGACAGGAACGTGTTGTTCGGGCACCACTTCGCCGCCATTGCCGGTGCCGGACCGCTGGTTGGACCTGTCATTGCGGCTCAGATGGGCTACCTTCCCGGCACTATCTGGATCATCATCGGCGTCGTTCTCGCCGGCGCCGTGCAGGACTACCTGGTCATGTTCTTCTCTATGCGCCGTGGTGGCCGTTCACTTGGCCAGATGGCGCGGGAGGAACTCGGCGTCATCGGCGGTACGGCAGCCCTAGTGGCCACGCTGCTGATCATGATCATCATTGTGGCCATCCTTGCTTTGGTAGTGGTCAATGCCCTGGGTGAAAGTCCTTGGGGCGTGTTCTCTGTGGGCATGACCATCCCCATCGCGCTTTTCATGGGCGTCTATCTTCGGTTCATCCGGCCGGGGAAGGTGATGGAGGTATCCATCATCGGCTTCGTGCTCCTGATGGCAGCCATCATCGGAGGCGGCGCTGTTGCCGGTACCGAGTGGGGTGCAGCCTTCTTCCACTTGGACAAGGTCACCATTGCCTGGGGCATCATCGTTTACGGTTTCATCGCCGCAATCCTGCCCGTCTGGCTGCTCCTGGCTCCGCGCGACTATCTCTCCACCTTCATGAAGATCGGCGTGATCGTGATGCTCGCGCTCGCCATCATTGTGGTGCGGCCGGAGATCACAGTCCCGGCGTTCAGCGAGTTCGCCAGCCGGGAAAACGGCCCGGTCTTCTCCGGGGCGTTGTTCCCCTTCCTGTTCGTCACCATCGCCTGTGGCGCCCTGTCCGGCTTTCACGCCCTGATCTCCTCGGGGACCACCCCCAAGCTGATCGAGAAGGAACGGCAGACCCGCTTTATCGGCTACGGCGGCATGCTGATGGAATCCTTCGTGGCCATTATGGCTTTGGTAGCCGCGATCTCGATCGACCGTGGCATCTACTTCGCCATGAACGCACCCCTGGCACTCACCGGCGGCACCGTGGAATCTGCGGCGCAATGGGTCAACAGCCTTGGCTTGGCCAACGTCAACATCACCCCGGACGTGCTGGCCCAGACTGCCAAGGACGTGGGCGAGGAGAGCATCATTTCCCGTTCGGGCGGCGCTCCCACCTTGGCTGTCGGTTTGGCCCACATCATGCAGCAGTTCATCGGCGGACCCGGAATGATGGCTTTCTGGTACCACTTCGCCATCATGTTCGAAGCACTGTTCATCCTCACCGCCGTGGACGCAGGAACCCGTGTGGCCCGATTCATGCTTCAGGATTCCATCGGCAACTTCATTCCCAAGTTCAAGGAAGCCTCATGGCGTCCTGGTGCCTGGCTGTGCACTGCCATCATGGTGGGCGCGTGGGGTGCCGTGCTCCTGATGGGCGTCACTGATCCGCTGGGTGGCATCAACACGCTGTTCCCGCTCTTCGGCATCGCCAACCAGTTGCTGGCAGCCATTGCACTGGCTGTGTGCCTTGCCATCACTGCAAAGCGTGGAGTGTTCAAATGGCTGTGGATCGTAGCTGTTCCGCTGACTTTTGCAGCTGTTGTGACCATCACCGCCAGCTTCCACAAGATTTTCTCGCCGGTCCCGGCCGTGGGTTACTTCGCCAACAACCAGGCGTTCTCCAAGGCATTGGCTGATGGAAAGACGGAGTTCGGCACTGCCAAGACCGTCGCCGCGATGGAAGCCGTGGTCCGCAACACCATGATCCAAGGCGTACTTTCGGTCATCTTCGTGACGTTGAGCATCATCGTGATCGTCGCCGCCCTCCTGGCAACCGTCAAGGCAATCCGCGCGGGTGGCGGCCAGGATCATGAAGACCCGGCGGTGCCGTCCAAGGTGTACGCACCGGCGGGGTTGTTCCCCACTCCTGCCGAGAAAAAGTTGCTCGCAGAGTGGAACGCCCTGCCTGCGGAGAAACGGACGCAGAAGGCCGGCCACCACTGATGAACAACACAACTGCTGAAGAACGCCGCTGATGAACACCGTAGTGAAGGGTCTCCGCGGCTTGGCCACCTATATGGGCTCGCTCATGGGTGCTGACGCGTACCGGAAGTACCTTGAGCATTTCGAAGCAAGCGGCCATTCCGGGCCCGCCATGACTGAACGCGAGTTCTGGCGGGACCGGATGGACCGGCAGGACAGCAACCCGCAGGGCAGGTGCTGCTGACGCGGCGGCCTGAACGAGGTTTCGCTACGAACGAAGTCCAAAATCGGGGCTGGGACAGAAGTTCGCGTGAAGCGCGTGAGAGTATGAACGGATGAGCGATCTGAACAACATTCAGCCCACGGATGAGGCTTCGGACGACACCCCTGTGGAGGGAACCACGCTGGACGAGGGCCTTGAGAAGCCCGCCGGACAGGAGCCTTTTGCGGAAGAGGTGGCCAAGGATGCCAAACCCAAGGGAGGTAGCCTTCACGATCTTGTGGACGAGCCCGCCAAGGTGATGCGGATCGGCACTATGGTCCGCCAGCTCCTGGAGGAAGTGAAAGCCGCGCCATTGGACGACGCTGCCCGCAATCGCCTTGCCGAGATTCACGAGCGGTCCATCAAGGAACTTGAGGATGGGCTGGCTCCGGAACTCATTGAGGAACTGGAGCGAATCAGCTTGCCTTTCCCTGACGATAAAGCGCCCTCCGATGCGGAGCTTCGCATCGCGCAGGCACAACTCGTTGGTTGGCTGGAGGGCTTGTTCCATGGCATTCAGGCGGCAATTGCGGCGCAGCAAGCGGCCAAGGAACACGCTGCAGCGCAGATGCAGCTCCGTCAACTCCCGCCGGGAACTGTCATCGCACCGGGCATTGTGATCGGCGAAAACGGCCAACCGCAGCGGGCTGCCGCACAGGGTGCTGGCGGCGCTGCTCCGCAAGGCCGACCGGAAGACCCCGACCACGGTCCGGGTCAGTACCTCTGAGTTCGCACGTGGGTTTCTTTGGGGCCGTCCGTCAAGGACGGAAAGACGATGTGGAGCTTGGCAAGGGCTTGTGGCGCCGCGCCCATGACCGTTTCCATCGGGGACTGGACCGGTACCACCAGGTCCTTGAGGGTGTTGATGATGAGCAGCTCTATAACGAGCTGGTGGAGATAGCCAACGAGCTTGCCGAATTGTCGGTACGGGTGAGGACTATCTGTGTCGAGGCCCAGAGGCGGTCCCCGAGTGATGGTCTGGATGTCCCGGGAGCACTAGCGGGAGTCCACCGCGCCCTGTCCAAGGCAGGGAATTCGTTGGCCACTACGGCTGAGGCTGCGGCCATGTTGAGGTTGGCCGTGGGGCCCGTCCCTGTTGGCGCGTTGTCGGTTCGGCGCCGGGCGGAGTCGGTATTCGAGCAGGTAGCCGACGCTGAGCGCCAACTCGGAGATTGACCCTCACATCCCAATGGGGCGCGTGCGCAACTACCGGCGTGCGCTTCTATTCCCTGCACGCAAGAAGTTAAGCGCATAGCTTATCTGCGTAATATTCGGCGCTTTTGATAGCCGCGGGCTGGCAGGATGGCAGACATGACTTCGTCACCAACACTTACTTTCAACGACGGCAACACCATCCCCCAGCTCGGCTACGGGGTGTGGCAAGTTGAAGACGATGTAGCCGAAAAGGTGGTGCGCCAGGCTTTTGAAGCCGGGTTCCGCCACATCGATACCGCCAAGATCTACGGCAACGAGGCAGGCGTCGGCCGCGCCATTGCATCCTCCGGTCTTTCTGCCGAGGAAATCTTCATCACCACCAAGTTGTGGAACGCGGACCAGGGCTACGAATCCACTCTCGCTGCCTTTGAGGAGTCCATGGACCGCCTCGGCCTGGAGACCCTGGACCTGTACCTGATCCACTGGCAGCAGCCCAAGCAGGAAAAGTACGTTGACACCTGGAAGGCCCTCATCGAGCTGAAAAAGCGCGGGCGGGTCAAGTCCATCGGTGTTTCCAACTTCACCAAGGAAGGCCTGCAGCACATCATCGATGAGACCGGTGTTGTTCCGGCCATCAACCAGGTGGAGCTCCACCCGTTCTTCAACCAGGCTGATCTTCGCGAATTCAACGCGTCCAAGGGAATTCTGACTCAGGCCTGGTCGCCGCTGGGCCAAGGTGGCGAGCTGCTTGAAAGCGCTACCGTGGCTGAGATCGCCGCCAAGCATGACGCCACACCGGCTCAGATCGTCATCGCCTGGCACTTGGCCATCGGCAACGTGGTGATCCCCAAGTCCGTCACGGAGTCCCGCATCCAGGAGAACTTCGCGGCCCTCAACGTCACGCTGGACGCTACCGATGTGGAGGCCATCAACGGCCTGGACCGTGGTGCTGAAGGCCGCATCGGCCCGGACCCGGCGGTTTCCGACTTCGCCTAAACGCGAAGTCTCACTTTGGTGCCCCGTACCCTTCATGGGTGCGGGGCACCTGCCTTTAACGCTCGACGACGCCACTCGCGTCCGCGACGCGTCGCCGCCGGTGTCCGTGATGAAATTGAGCGACGCAGACGGACGGAGTTGGCATGGTGGTGTTTGACGCATTGGAGCGGCAGATTGTGGCTGCCCTGCAACTGGATCCGCGCTGCCCGTGGCGGAAGATTGCCGCCGTCCTGGGAGAAGCCGAACGAACTGTTGCCCGACGGGGATCGCAGTTGCTGGAATCCGGTGCGGTGGCTGTGGTGGGCATCCGGCCCAAGCCGTCGGTAGTGCTGGTGGAAATGCGGTGCATGCCCGGGACGGTACGTGCCGCAGTTCACGCACTCTCGCAACGCTCCGACACCACTTTCGTTTACACCACCACCGGCACCGGTGACTGTGTAGCTGAGGTACTCACTGAACCCTCTCGCATGGCGGAGGTCCTCTCTGACGAGCTGCCGGCCACGCTTGGCTTGCGCGATTCCACCAGCTACCCCGTGCTTCGGTATTTCCGGACCATCCGCGGTTGGCGGCCGGAGATTCTCACCGCCGACAAAGCGGAGGCACTCCGCTCCACCTTCACCCAGGATTCGGGTGCCTTGGTGCCGCGGCAGGATTTGAGTCGCCAGGACAACGAACTCGTGGACGCGCTGTGTGCCGATGGCCGGATGAGTTTTGAGGCTTTAGGCCGCCGGGTGGGCGTTTCAGAGGCAACTGCCCGCCGCCGCAGCGAATGGTTGCTTGCCAACAACCAGGTCCACTTGCGGGCCATCGTAGAGCCCGCTTCCTTTGGCCTTGGCGTTGAAGCGCTGCTGTGGATCCGTGCCTCGCCGCAACATGTTGAACACGTGGGGAAGAGCTTGGCTGAGCTTCCCACGGTTCGCTATGCCGCTGCGATCGCAGGCAATTACCAGATCATGGCGGACGTGACCGTGGAGGACATGGCTGCGCTCTACCGCTTCATCACCACCTCGGAGTGGGCACAAAACGCCGCTGGCGTGGATGTTTCGATCCTCCTTGATGCGAGGAAGCGCGGTGGCAGGGTCATGCGCTCACAGTCGTGAGCGGCTTGTGGCCTGCCGAGACAACAGGGGCGACGGCGGCGTACCCCGTCTGCTGCTCGAACGCGCGGCCATAGCGAAGCAACTGCATGTCCGTGAAATGGTTGCTGGCGAGCTGCAGGCCGATAGGTAGTCCGGCGGAGCTGAATCCCGCGGGAACACTGAGCACAGGCAGGCCGGTTGCGGACAGGAGGCAGGCTGATCGCATCCAATCCAAGTACGTCTCCGAGGCCGTCCCGGCAATGTCCGCGGGGTACCGGAGCGTGGCATCAAAGGGGAGAACCTGGGCGCAGGGGCTGGCGAAAAGATCGTACCGTCCAAAGAAGTCCTGAACACTCAATTCCAGCCGGGTCCTGGCGGCCGCGGTGTCAATGGCATCCCGAGCCGTCAGGGCGAAGCCCTTCTCCACATTCCAGTGGACTTCGGGCTTGATAACGTCCCCGGCCCGCTCCAGGATCGGCCCGAGCCCTGCTGCGAAGTCCAGGGCTCGGGTATTGCCGAACACCAGGTCCGCTTCTCTGAAATCCGGGGTGGCTTCCTCCACAATCGCTCCGAGATCTTCGAAGATGGCCAGTTGCCGCTCAAGATGATCCACGATCTCCGGGTCCACCGGGACCCCGATCCCGAAGTCGCGGGACCACCCGATTCGCACACCGCGCAGGTCCGTCTCCAGGGTGGATCGGAATACCTCCGGGTCCAGGCCGGCCGGATGCGGAACACGGGGATCCTTTCCCGCCGTGACGGACATGAACAGGGCAATGTCCTCCACAGTCCGGGCCATGGGCCCTGTCCTCCCCAGCCACGCGTAGGCGTTGACGTCGGACGGCATGGGGATGACCGCCGTCGACGGCCTGAAACCCACCACGTTGCAGAAGGAGGCCGGAATGCGGAGTGATCCGCCCATGTCGCTGCCGTCGCCGATGCTCTGGACGCGGGATGCGACGACGGCGGCCACTCCGCCGCTGCTGCCGCCGGCGCTCAATGTTGGCGCGTAGGGGTTGGTGGTGGTTCCGAAGAGCTCGTTGAACGTGTGGGAGCCGGCGCCGAACTCGGGGACGTTCGACTTTCCGGTGCTGACCACGCCGGCTGCCTTCAGGCGCGCAATGATGAGGTCATCGGCGTCGGGGATGAAGTCACGCAAGGCCAGTGAGCCCTGGGTGGTGCGCATCCCGGCTGTGTTGTTGGTGTCCTTGTGGGTCATGGGAATCCCATGAAGGGGTGGCAGTTCCGCTCCGGATGCTGTGAGCTGGTCTGCCCGGTGTGCCAGGGCATGTGCACCTTCAGCGTCGAGGGTGACCACTGCGTTGACTACGGGATTAATCTCGGCAATGCGCTCCAGGTGTTCGGTCAACGCTTCGCGCGCCGAGACTTCCTTCCGGCGAATGGCTGCGGAAAGTTCGACGGCGGACAGCTCGCCAAGGGTGTCAGACATGGTGCTCCTTTGCTGGATTGCTACTGCCTGAAAGTGTGCCGGGTCACTTTGACGGGGGAAAGTCCTGAGTCAACCAATGGCAAGCTTTGAACAATTCGGCCACTTCTGAGGCTGATTCCGTCAGCTATTGTGTGTGATCCGACTCATAGCAGAGGGTGTTGGTAACCCACTGGCCGATCTGGTCGATGGGTAAGGATTTGCCCCACGGCACCACATACCGCACAGCGTCGTCCGGATGTTGGCTTGCCGGGGGCCAACACCTGGGAGGTTCCCATGCACCAACCCCTGGCTCTTCAACCGCTAGCACCCACCGACTCCACCGACATCATGGCAATTGCCAACAATCCCGTCCTCTGGATCTGCGTGGCCGGCGTCTTTGGCGTCATCATCATCCAATCCGTCATCTTCATGAAGGCAGCCCGACGCGCTGCTCCCTCAGTGGACATGAGTGTGCAAGACATCAGGACCTCGTTCCGCTCAGGCGCTGTCTCGGCCATCGGTCCCTCCCTGGCGGTATCGCTGGTGGCCATTGCTTTGCTGGGTCTCTTCGGGGCACCGGCTGTGTTGTCCCGGATCGGCCTGATCGGCTCGGCTGCCTACGATGTTTCGGCCGCGGGCATCGCAGCAGGTTCCATGGGAGCCAAGCTCGGCGATGCCAGCTACACGCAAAGTGTCTTCGCGGTGGCGTTCTTTGCCATGAGCATCGGCGGGGCGATGTGGATGCTCGCTACCTTGATCCTGACGCCTCTGCTGCGCAAGGGTGACGCCAAGATCCGCTCGGTGAATCCAGCAGCCATGGCGATCGTCCCTGCGGCGGCCTTAATCGGTGCCTTCTCCTGCCTGGGTCTCACAGAGCTGCCCAAATCTGGAATCCATGTGCTGTCCTTCGCAGTCTCCGCAGCGGTCATGGGCACGTGCCTGTTGCTGGCCAAGAAACTCGGCAAGAGCTGGTTGCGGGAATGGGGGCTCGGAATCTCGATCGTCATTGGCCTCAGTGCCGCCTACCTGGCCGTCAGCGCCTAAGCCGCCTGCCGACGTCGTCATTCTTTAGGTCCGAAAGGAACACCCCATGTCTTCCATCACTTCTGCTCCAACCGCCAACAACACCGCCATGGCGGACTTCAGCCGCACCACGTCCCGCTGGGGCCAGATCACCATGATCGCAGGCCTCCTGGTTTCCGTGGCGGGTCCGCTGTACCTGGTTTTCGCTACCGGGCTGGATATTGCACCCGCCCAGCTGTGGATCGCCTTCGCGGCAGTAGCCGCAACATTCGGCATCATCTGGATCGTCGAGCCGCTCACGTACTACCCGATCCTAGGCCCGGCAGCGATGTACCAGGCGTTCATGATCGGCAACATCTCCAACAAGCTCCTGCCAGCGGCACTGATCGCCCAAACCAACATCGGCGCAAAGCCGGGCAGCAAGCGGGCGGAACTTGCCGCCGTCGTTGCTATCTGCGGCGCAGCGGTAGTCCACCTGGTCTCCTTGGCGATCTTCGTCGGTCTCCTGGGCAGCTGGCTCATCAGCGTCATCCCGCCGTCGGTGCTGCTCGTCACCCGGCTTTATGTGCTGCCCACCGTCCTGGGAGCCGTACTGGTGCAGGCCATCGTTTCCATGAAGCAGCCCCGCACTACTGTGTTCGCCTTGTTGATCTCGGCCGTGGTCGTGTTCGTCGTGCTTCCGCTGGTGCCTTCGCTCGCCATGGTGTCCACCGCCATCGCTGTGCTGGGCACCATCCTGCTGGCATGGTTCTTCCGCGGTAAGTCCACCATTGCCGAGGCGAAGCCTATCCACATCGAGTAGCAACGCCCGGAACAAGCCCGCATCCACCAGGAAGACAGGACCCATGACGTCAACAGCTACCGCCCTCCAGCTCGATACCAGCCAGACCGCCAAACTACATGCCTTGTACCGGCACCTTCACGCACATCCGGAACTCTCCATGCAGGAGTTCGCCACAGCTACCCTGATCGAGGAGCAACTGGACGGCCTGGGCATTGAGCATTTCCGCTGCGGCGGCACCGGGGTGGTGGGAATCCTGCGAAACGGCGACGGACCCGTGGTGGCCTTCCGCGCCGATTCCGATGGCTTGCCCATCGAGGAAGCTACCGGCTTGGACTACGCCA
Organism: Arthrobacter sp. DualSoilB13; assembly: GCF_055389195.1. NCBI lineage: Bacteria > Bacillati > Actinomycetota > Actinomycetes > Micrococcales > Micrococcaceae > Arthrobacter > Arthrobacter sp. DualSoilB13. The sequence goes on from NZ_AP035865.1 coordinate 836,610, forward strand.
GCAGGGATACAGGCACACTGCCGGACGGCACGGTAGTCCCGGTCATGCACGGCTGTGGCCATGACACCCACGTGGCCAGCCTGCTGGGCGCCGCCGAACTGCTTGCGGGCAACCGGGATGCCTGGTCAGGAACGCTGGTGTTGATCTTCCAACCCGGCGAGGAGACTGCCGCCGGTGCCTTGGCAATGCTCGACGACGGACTGTGGGACAAAGCACCGCGGCCGGAAGTGATCTTCGGGCAGCATGTCATGCCCCGCCCGGTAGGTACGGTTGCGATTTCCAGTGGGCCGGTAGCCGCCATGGCGGATTCGCTCAGGGTCACGGTTCACGGCCAGCAGTCCCATGGCTCCCAGCCACAGGATTCCATCGACCCCATCGTGATGGCCGCCCACATGGTCACGCGGTTGCAGGGGATTGTGTCCCGCGAGTTGGACCCGCGGAAGTCCGCCGTCGTGACGGTGGGGACATTCCATGCCGGCCTCAAGGAAAACATCATCCCGGCCTCTGCCGAGTTCACCCTCAACATCCGAACTTTCGACGACGACGTCCGCGGCCAGGTTCTGGCCGCCATCCGCCGCATCATCGAGGCCGAAGCTGCCGCATCCGGGGCACCACAGCCGGACATCGAGGAGATGTACCGCTTCCCGCAATGTTTCAACGATCCCGACGCCGTTCCGTCCGTTGTTGAGGCCATGCGGCTTGCGTTGGGGGATGAGGCCGTCGAAATCACCCCACCGATGATGGGCAGCGAGGACTTTGGGCACCTGGGCACCGCCATCGGAGTGCCGTCCGTGTTCTGGATGTTCGGTGGCACACCGCTGGACGGACATGAAGGGCCTGGTCCCATCCCCGTCAACCATTCGCCGTTCTTCGCTCCCGAGCTGGAAGGTTCGCTGGCCGGGGGAGTCTCCGCCGCCGTCGCCGTGTTGATGTCCCGGCTGGGCCACTAACATCCGGGTCCGCCCTAGGATGTTGCCCATGGGGGAAATTGAAGATCTTTTTGGTGGGCCTGCATCTGGATTGTCAGCACCGCTTTCCAACAAAGCTGTACTGAGTCGGCGGACGGCCCAATCCGGGCCAGCGGCGGAGGACGCAGCCCCGGTCAAGCACCTTGCCGGGTACGCGCCCTTCGTGGCGTTCTGCGCAAGCAGAGGAGTTCCCGCAGGGCAGCTTGCCTCCGACGTGAGCGCGTTGCTGGCATTCCTGCGCACCAACATAGACGGCATCCCGGGCGACCCTGGCCTCAATGAAGCCGCCACCATCTTCGTTGGAAACGTCATTGCGGCCATGCGGCCGGAAGCGCACTGGACAGTGATGGCGGACGGATCCCGCGAAGTAGGCGACCGCGACATGATGATCACGGTGGACCGCTTGATGGACGGTCTGGGGGAGGCCGACGACGGGATGGTGGCCGGCCTCCTCACGCACCTTACGGAGTGGGCGGCCGACGAGCCGGACGGTCCCGAGCTCCCCGCGTTGCGGCCGGTCCCCAGTGGGCAATTCCGTGAACCGTTTGTACGGCCTGAACTGTCATCACGTGAGTATCGCAACGCTGACGGCACAACGATCGAGTACGGGAACAGATGGGGCGCAGATAGCCCACCCGAGGACTCCTACAGCGTGGAAACCCACATTGAACGGTTCGAAGGGCTCCACAAGGTGGCCCGGGCATTGGTCGAGTACCTGGAGAGCGCGTACGACGTTGATGTCAGCTGGGATGCAGCCCATGCCACGGACGTGTCCATGAACACTGACGAGGTGATCGGTGCCGCGCGTCTGACACCGCGGGACCCACTCGCCGCCCCGCTGACGTTTGTGTTGACCGATTCCCCGGGGGTGGTGCTCCACGCCGGCGTGTTACACCACTTCCGGTTCCCCATCTGCGGTTGCGATGCTTGTGACGAGACTGCTGATAGCGAAGGATCCCGCATGGAGGAGCTGGTCCTTGGCGTTGCAGCAGGCGGCTACGGCGAACGCTACCCCGTGGGCCGGAAACGGTGGGCGGAGTATGCGCTCTTCGCTGCTGATGGATCCGGCAACCGTAGCGGGCGTGGCCCCGTGGGAGCCACGCCCGCTCAACTAGCCGCCGCTGAGGATCGACTCCAAGCTGTCCCGGATGGGTGGAGGCCATGGCCACTTAGGGGGAGCGGGACGTCTACTCGTGTTTCGGCCCCAGGGCCCGCCTAGCTGTGCCGCCGTTCAGTAGGTCCTGGGCGCGGACCGCGATGAGCTCGGACAGGAAGCCGAGGGACTCAGGTGGCGCTGTTTCCGCCGCCGCTGCCGCCACCCTCTCCAGTGTTGAAGCCACTGTCTGACGGGCATCGTCGTCGTCCATGCCCCAGGCTGCCCCTTCGGCGACCAGATGTTCCAAGGTGATGTAGCCCAGCCGGATCTGGCCGCTGACGGCGTGCCCGGCAAGGCCGCTCGGCTGGTACAGCAGCAGGGTGGGCGCAACGTCATAGAGCGGAGCCAGCAGCACTTCTCCACCGTCGCGCAGCATGAGGGAGTAATTTTTGGAGTGTGCATCGCCGTTGCCGATCAGCAGGTTGAACGTCACGGCGCGCAACAGGTCACGGCGAAACGCGGCCTCGTCGCGGGTGTGCGGCGCCGCGGCGTTGACCAGCCGGGTCAGGCGCGAGGGCGGTGCGGTGGTGCCTTCGTACTTCGCTTCACTGGCCAGGGCCAAGGCTTGGGTGAAGTCTTCCTGGTGCAGCCGGCTGCCCTCGCCTGTGCGGTCGAAGCGCTCCACGATGATGGCCCGACGGGATCCGAAGCTTTCCAGATGGGCTTTGGCCGCGGGAAGCCCTGTCGCGGCTGCTGTCCGCAAAGCCCAGTCCTCGGCGGGGAGCAGCTCCGGGATCGTGGACCCAAGCGGTTCGGGCTTGATGATGTGGGTCGACACCGCACCACGGCCGGGCCAGGCCCAGCCGTCGCCATGTTGGGACAGCAGCACCTTGGATTGGACACCGCCCAAGGACGCAGTGACCATGAAATTCTCCGGCAGGTCCCACGTAGGCAGGGATTCGACCACGTTGATGACCTCTTCTGCGGTCATGGGCGCTGCAGCGTCCTCCCGGGCGGGGGGTTCCCCTGGCGGCAGGACTTGGACGGCCCCGGCGCAGTCGGCGCCCAGGACGCGGAGCAGCCCAAAAGCGTCCGGGACGGTGACACCGTGTTCTTTGGCCAGGTTGGAACGGACCTGGCCTTCGGGCAGGAGACCGTCAAAGAAGTTGTAGACTTCCACCCCGTCCAAGCGCTTTCTGGTCAGCGGCAGGGACAGTGATAGCAGGATGGACCCGGCACCGTAGGCGGCCAGCACCTGCGGGGCGTACTGGAAGGACAGCTTGAGGCCGTTGCCGCGCAGCTCACCGATTCGGTCCCCGCGCAGGTACACATCAAGGGTCTTGCGGGGGCTCATGGCCGAACCTGCAGCTTCGAAAAGCGCGGCACCAGGGCCACGTCGCGGCCCACGGCCCTGATGGCTTGCATAGCCACGACCATGGAGACTGCTTCGCCGGCTTCAAGGCGCACGATGGTGCCGCGGGTGACGCCCAGTCTCACGGCAAGCTCGTGCTGGGTGAGTGCGGCCTCTTTGCGTGCCTCAGCGATGGATCGCCCTAGGGAGGCGGCGTCGACGGCCCGGTAAAACGGTGTCAACTCATCGGAATGTTCCATATAACGATCATACGGCTCAACACTCCAAATGTCCTATATTTTGAACAATTCAATGACTTGGGCGAATGTTCGATATTTCCATCACAAGTATGCGTGGACGGCTCTGTCCTAGGCCTCGGAAACGAAAAGCCCCGCCGGTTCAACGAGCCGGCGGGGCTTTTTTTCTCTGAGCTTCCTATCAGAATCGAACTGATGACCTTTTCATTACGAGTGAAACGCTCTACCGACTGAGCTAAGGAAGCACCGCGTTCATCACCGGTTTCCCGGGCGATCACGCAAGACATAACTGTAATAGAGGCACCGCACCCGGGTCAAAACGAGGGCGACGGCGGCCGTTGCGGGGATGTTCACCCACGCGTCGGGCCGGGTTCAGGCGGAGGTTTCCCGGTGGCCGGAAGCTGGGGAATCAACTGTGGCGGTGACATGAAGCCACCCATATGAGCTTAAGGAGCCGCTCCATGACGAGGGATGCATTGCCCAAGGACGCCAGCCAAGCACCCAACCGGCTGAGACTGGCTGTGGTGGACATGGTAGGCACCACCATTACGGACGACGGCCGAACAGAGCGTGCCATGTCCCGGGCGCTGGTTGACCACGGAATTGAACCCGGAACCACCAGGTTCGAGAGCATGCTCGGCTACGCCAGGGACACCATGGGCCTCTCGAAAATGACTGTCTTCAGCCACCTCTTTGAGGATCCTGCCGTGGCCGAGAGCGCCAACAGAGTTTTCGAGAACAGCTATGACGAGTTCATTGAAGACGGTGGTGTCCGGGCCATTGCCGGAGCGGAGGAAGCCATCCTGTGGATGCGTGAGACCGGTATGCGGGTTTGCCTGGCCACGGGATTCGGCCGCCACACCCAGAACATGGTGCTGGAATCGCTCGGGTGGATGGGGCTGGCGGACCTCAGCCTGTGCCCGTCCGACGCTGGACGTGGACGGCCTTACCCGGACATGATCCTGACGGCGGTGCTCGCCCTTGACCTCGACGACGTAAGGGAGGTGGCTGTGGTGGGTGACACCAGCTCGGACATGCTCTCGGGTGTTCGTTCCGGAGCATCCCTCGTGGCAGGTGTCCTCACCGGCTCCCATTCAGAGGCGACACTACGCGCGGCCGGAGCCACCGTCGTGGTGGATTCCATCAAGCAGCTCCCGCTCCTGGTGGAGAAGCGCGAAGCCAGCCACCTCTAGCACTTGAGGCCGTCCTGCGGCAGTTTGCCGTCAACAAAGTAGTCGTCGACGGCGGTGCTGACGCAGGAGTTCGCACGGCCGTACGCTGTGTGCCCCTCACCTTCCCACGTAACCAGGGAGGCATTCTCCAACTGCTTGCGCAGCGACTGGGACCATTGCAATGGAGTTGCGGGGTCGCCGGTGGTGCCGACCACCACGATGGGTGCGGAGCCGTTGTATTCCACGGGTGCCGGGGTGCGCGTGCTGGCGTAGGGCCAGTCCTTGCAGCTGACGCCTCCGTAGGCAAAGAACGCCCCGAATGTGGGGGAGTCCTGCATGAGGCGGACTTCCTCGGCTCGCATGGCGGCGGTGTCGGTCACCATCGGGTAGTCCAGGCAGTTGATGGCCTGGAATGCGAAGGCGGAGTTGGAGCTGTACGTGCCGTTGGGTTCGCGGTCGGCGCCAAGATCTGCCAACCGCATCATCTGGGACACGTCACCGGAGAAGGCGCTTTCCAGCGCTTGGGTCAGGGCCGGCCAGCTTTGGTCGTTGTAGAGGGGGAGGATGAGACCGTTGACGAAGTCGTTGGAGGTCACCAACCGTCCGTCTTTGGCGGTCTGGGGGTTCTGGTCCACAGCCGTGATGAGTTCCCGGATTTCCTGGACACCGTTATCCACTGAGCCGCTCAGGGGGCACTGTTGCTGCCGTTGGCAGCTGCCCACGTAGGTGCGCAGGGCTTTTTCGAAAGCGACTGCTTGGCCCGCTGTCAGTTCTTCGTTGCTGATGGAAGGATCCACGGCGCCATCGAGGACCAGCCGGCCCACGTTGTCCGGAAAAAGTGATGCGTAGGTGGAGCCCAGGAAGGTGCCGTAGGAGAAGCCCAGGTAGTTGAGCTTGGCATCGTTTGACACCGCGCGCAGGACATCCAGGTCCTTAGCCGCACTCACGGTATCTATGTGCCCCATGACATCGCCGGTCTGCTGGGCGCACTGCTCAGCGAAGGACTTGTTGAAGGCAAGCGCGGCAGCCAGCCCTTCGTCAGTGTTCTTGCGGAACACTTTTTCGCGGGCGGCGTCACGTTCGGCGTCGGTCATACAGGTCACCGGAGCGGAACGGCCCACACCCCTGGGATCAAAACCGACAACATCATAATTGGCGCGCAACTTCTCGGTGAAGTGGGTGTTGCCGGCGTCCTTAACGAAGTCCACGCCCGAACCACCTGGGCCGCCGGGGTTGACCAGAATGGACCCTTGCTTGTTGCCGGTGCTGGGCAACTTGATGACAGAAAGCGTGATGTCCCCGGATGAAGGATTGCCGTAGTCCTTGGGCACCTGCACTTTGCCGCAGTGGAAGCCGTCCTCGCATGAGCTCCACTCCACCGACTGCGAGTAGTACTTCTCCAGGCCATCAGGAGCTGAGGCGGCGATGGACGGATCCACAGTGCTGGTGGACGGCTGTGCCGTTGGAGGCGGCAGGAACGGGACAGTGCACGCGCTGAGTACCAGCATGGACGCCAGGGCAACGCAGACCGCCGCAAACCCGCGGCGGGACCCCCGTGCAGCACCCCGGATCGCCGAACCACCACCGGCTTCAAGCTGGGCAGACCGGTCCCTTGAAGGGGTACCGGCGGACCGGCGGGGTGCGGACTTCATGCATTCTCCTATTGCTGGATGAGGCTCGTGGCCATGGACTCAACCGCCAACAGCGGCGCCACGTTGGTGGTGGTGATTCGGACACGGGCTTTGTTGATGGCGTCCATTCGGGCCAGGGTGGTTTCCGGTGTTGATTGTCCCGCGTAGTCTTCCAGTTCGCTCTTGAGTTCAACGTTGACCAGTTCCACGGCGTTCCCCAGCTGGATGATCAGGACGTCCCGGTAGAAGGACAGCAGATCTGTGAGCGTGCGGTCCAACGAGTCGGTGATGGAGCGCTTGGCACGCCGTTTCTGATCGTCCTCAAGCTGCTTGACCTGGCTGCGCATGGAGGGTGGGAGTGTCCCGGATTCAGGAGCGCCCAGGCTCGCCAGCAGTGCGATCTTTTCCGCGGCGTCGCGTTCGTCGTTGGAGCTATTGGCTTCCTCGGTGGCTATTTTGACCAACTTTTCAGCCATCATCACCGCAGCGGTGACGCCGCGAAGACCAAGAGGTATACGCACGGTATCCAGGCGCCGCTGCCGTGCATCGGCATCGCGGGCCAGCCGGCGTGCAATCCCTATATGGCTTTGGGCCGCACGCGCCGCACGGTCGGCGAGGCCGCGTTCGACGCCGTCGCGCCTCACCAGAAGGTCAGCGACGTCGGAGGCTGGCGGCAGCCGCAGGCTCACCGGGCGGCATCGGGAACGGATGGTGACCAAAACGTCGGCAGGGGAGGGGGCACACAGCATCCAGATGGTCCGGGGTGTCGGTTCCTCGATGGCCTTCAGCAGCACGTTGGTGGTCCGCTCTGCCATACGGTCCGCGTCTTCCACCACAATGATCCGCCACCGCCCAGTGGCGGGCCGGTCGCCTGCCTTGGAGACGAGTTCGCGGGCCTCATCAATGGTGATGGTGACTTTCTCGGTCCGCACGAACGTCACATCTGAGTGGGTCTCACCCAGGATCGTGTGGCATGCCGCGCACTGGCCACAGCCGCGCAGGGTGACGTCGTCCTGCTCGCAGTTCAAGGCTGCCGCGAAAGCCTTGGCTGCGTTGGAACGGCCCGATCCCGGCGGACCGGTGAAGAGCCACGCATGGGTCAGGCCGGTGTCGCCCTGTGCCGCTTGCTTTAGCTGGGCAACCACAGGTGCCTGCCCTTGGAGGTCGTCCCAAACGCTCACGGTCGGTCGCCCAAAACAGTTTCGTCCTTCAAAGAGGCCGGCACGCCATTGGCAACCAGCAACGCCTCCACTCTCTCCAGGATCCGGGCGGCCAGGGTTTCAATGTCGGCATTGGCGGGCAGCACCAGATAGCTGGCGGGTGCAGCCGCTGCGAGGTCCAAGAACGCGTGCCGGATCGCGGAATGGAAATCGTCCGGTTCTGACTCCAACCTGTCCTCGGTGGCGTCCCCGGCGGTCCGGCGCCGGCGGCCATCGGAGGGGTCGACGTCCAGCAGTACCGTCAGGTCCGGGTGGAGGCCTTCAGTGGCCCACTCGTTGAGCGACAAAACACCCTCGGCGCCGAGTCCGCGCCCGGCACCTTGATAAGCGACGGAGGAATCAATGTAGCGGTCCGTGATGACGACTGTTCCCTCAACAAGTGCGGGCCGGATCACCTGGCTGGCATGGGCTGCGCGGGCGGCAGCGAACATGAGGGCTTCCGTGCGGGGGTCGATGGTGCCGTGTCCGTGGTCCAGGACCAAGGAGCGCAATTTCTCGCCGATGGGAGTTCCGCCTGGCTCACGGGTGCGCAGAACGGACAGACCCCGCGACTCAAGGGCGTCAGAGAGCCGGGCGGCCTGGGTGGACTTGCCCGCTCCGTCCCCGCCTTCGAAGGCGATGAAAAGGCCTGGGCTCTTAATACTCACTGGACTAGCCTACCGATCACCGGCATGCGAGACGGCTTTTATCCACAGCATTGCCCGCGGCTACGCTGAAACCATGAGCCTTTCCGATCAACGTGCTGCCGATTTGTCTCCGGAAACCGTTGTAGTTGCGGCCGGTCGCCCCGACCGCGCCCACGACGAGCCCGTCAACCCGCCTATTGTCCTGTCCTCCACATACTTCGGAACAGGTTCATTAGGCGACGGAGATCGCGGTTACGGGCGCTACGCCAACCCCACCTGGGATCCCTTCGAGGACGCGCTGGCCAAACTGGAAGGCGCCACCCTGCCAGGCCTGCTCTACGCCTCCGGCCTGGCGGCCGTCAGCTCAGCGTTGTCCCTTGTGCCCGCCGGCGGTGTGGTGGTGATGCCCTCACACAGTTACGCAGGTTCCCTGGTCATGGCCACTGAACTTGCTGAGAAGGGATTCCTCGAACTTCGCACGGTGGACATCACGGACACGGACGCCGTGAAGGCGCTCATCAGTCCCCAGACGGGCAAGAAGGCAGATCTGCTCTGGCTGGAAAGCCCCACCAACCCCATGCTCGGCATCGCCGACATCCGCTCACTGACGGACGCTGCCCACGCGGTCGGCGCAATTGTGGTCACGGACAATACTTTCTCCACGCCTCTGGTGCAGCAGCCCCTCAAACTCGGATCCGACGTCGTACTTCACTCGGTGACCAAATACCTGGCGGGACATTCGGACGTCGTCCTCGGCGCCCTGGTCACCTCCAACCCGGAACTTCGCGCCACGCTCCTGCATCACCGCATCATCCACGGTGGCATCGCCGGGCCGTTCGAAGCCTGGCTGGCCCTGCGTGGTCTCCGCACCTTGGCGCTGCGGATTGAACGCTCGCAGGCCTCAGCGGCAACCCTTGCCGAACGCCTCAGCAGCCACCCCCGCGTCGAGGCCATCCGCTATCCGGGCCTCGCCACGGATCCGGGCCATGAGCGCGCCAAGGTACAGATGAAGGGCTTCGGGTCCATCCTCTGCATCCAGATCGCTGGAGACGAACAGCGCAGTGGTGCCGACGCCGCCGACGAATTGGTCCGCGCGCTGCAGCTTTGGCTGCCTGCAACTTCCCTCGGCGGAGTCGAGTCTCTGATTGAACGCCGACGCCGGCACACGGCTGAGCCGCTCAGCGTTCCGGAGAACCTGGTCCGGTTGAGTGTGGGGATCGAGAACGTGGAAGACCTCTGGTCCGACCTCGAGCAAGCGCTGAAGTCGTTGGACGGCTAGGCTAAAGGACGTGGACGGAAAAATTTTGATCGCGGTTGTCACCAGCGGGGTTTACTGGATTCTTGGCTTGGTGGCACTTGCCCTGGAACTGTGGGCGTTCGCGGACTGCCTGCGCCATAAGCCGACGCTCTTCGTGGCGGCTTCAAAGCGCACCAAGATGTTCTGGTTGGCGCTCACAGGCGTTGCGCTTGCGATCGGCGCCCTGACCGTATTGACGGGCGGCAGCAGCCTTGGACTGTTCGGCATCGCCGCCGTCACCGCAGCGTGCGTGTACCTTGCCGATGTCCGTCCCGCCCTGCGCGAGGCCGGCAGCGGCGGCAACCGGAACGTCGGCCCGTACGGTCCCTGGTAAACAGCCTTACTGAGGCGCCACCGCGTCCCACGCCACCGTCACTTCACCCAACCGCCACCTCGCCGGACCATCCTGAAGCGGCCACCCGGCGTCGCGCAGTGAACTACACATGCCCGTCCAGCGTTGCCGGTTCCCGAACGATGCCAACGGCGCAGCTTCCAACCAGGCTTTGTCCATGGCCTGCAGGAAGGCATGAATCGGCTCGCCCGGGATGTTCCGGTGAATCAGGGCCTTGGGTAGCCGCTCGGCCACCTCGGACGGCAACTCGAAACTGCCGAACCGCACCGAGAAACTCAAACTCAACGGGCGCTCCTGGTCCAGTGCCACCCAGGTGACACGGCGGCCGATTTCGTCGCACGTGCCATCGATGAAGAGTCCGCCCGGGGCGAGACGCGACTGCACCAGCCGCCAGATCCCCGCGACGTCCGCTTCCTCGTACTGCCGTAGCACGTTGAAGGCCCGGACCAGTACGGGGTTACCTGGCACAGGAACTTCGAACCCGCCCACGTGGAAGCTGAGGCCCGGCCGCTCCAACGCCTTGGCGGTCCGCACCCGCTCCGGCTCGATTTCGATTCCACAGACCCGCACGTCAGGCCGTACGGCCTGCAGCCGCTCGAAAAGTTCGACGGCGGTGGTCGGCGAGGCGCCATAGCCCAGGTCCACCACAAGGGGGTCGACGGCGGCGCGCAGCCGCCACGCCTGCGGTCCGGCCAGCCACCGGTCCAGGCGTCGCATGCGGTTGGGGTTGGTGGTGCCGCGGGTGATATTGCCAACCGGCTTCCCGCCCCGACTGCGGGGAGAGCCCACCCGTTCCGCTTTTTGCACCACGGCCCCCACTTTATCGCTGCGCGCATCAGACCGGGAGTCCGTTGCCGGACGTAACGCCGGGCAGGGCACGGAGCTGCTCGGCTAGGATGAAAACCATGACTTACAAGCTGATTCTGCTGCGCCATGGCCACAGCGAATGGAACGCCAAGAACCTGTTCACCGGTTGGGTGGACGTTGACCTGAACGATCAAGGCCGCCAAGAAGCAGTGCGCGGTGGAGAGCTCCTGGTTGAGAATGACATCCTTCCGGACGTCCTCTACACCTCGCTCCTGAAGCGTGCCATCAACACCGCCAACATGGCCCTGGACAAGGCCGACCGCGGCTGGATTCCGGTCAAGCGCGACTGGTGCCTCAACGAACGCCACTACGGCGCGTTGCAGGGCAAGGACAAGGCCCAGACCCTGGCCGAGTTCGGCGAAGAGCAGTTCATGGAATGGCGCCGCAGCTACGACACCCCGCCGCCGCCCCTGTCTGACGACAGCGAATTCTCCCAAGCCCACGACGTCCGCTACAAGGACCTCGGTGACGCCCTCCCGCGCACCGAGTGCCTCAAGGACGTCCTTGTGCGCCTGCTCCCTTACTGGGAATCGGACATCAAGGAAGACCTCAAGGCCGGCAAGACCGTCCTGGTCACAGCCCACGGCAACTCCCTGCGCGCCCTCGTGAAGCACCTGGACGGCATCAGCGACGACGCCATTGCCGGCCTCAACATCCCCACGGGTATCCCGCTGGTGTACGAACTGGATGAGGACTTCCAGCCCATCAACCCGGGCGGAACCTACCTGGATCCCGACGCAGCAGCCCAGGCCATCCTCGCGGTGGCCAACCAGGGCAAAAAATGACGTTGTAGCTAACGACGACGACGGCCGGTCACCTGAGGTGACCGGCCGCTGTCGTTAATGCTGTTGTGGCTAGAAGCCTTCAGGCTGCCATTCACCGGTCACCAAGTAGGTGACCTTGCGAGCGACCGAAACGCCGTGATCGGCGAAGCGCTCGAAGTAGCGGCTCGCCAGGGCGACGTCCACGGTGGTAGACGGGCTCTCGGTCCACTCGGGGGAAGCAATCGCCTTGAAGACGCTGAGGTGGAGGTCGTCCACGGCGATGTTGATCTTGAGGATGTCGCGGGCAACCTCAAGGTCGCGCGTTTCCAGCAGTTTAATGACCTTGGCGGTGATCTCGATGTCGTGCTGGGCCATGGCCTTGAAGGTCTGGGTCAGCGAAGCGGGGATCACGGTAGCCGGGTAGCGGAGGCGTGCCAGCTGGGCCACGTGGCGGGCCAGGTCACCCATGCGTTCCAGCGACGCGCTCATGCGCAGCGAACCTACGATCATGCGGAGGTCGCTGGCCACCGGGCCCTGCAAGGCAAGGATGTCGATGGCACGCTCGTCGAGGCTGTTCTGCAGGAAGTCGATTCGCGCATCTGCCGCGATGACGTCCTGGGCAAGATCCACGTCCGCGCCTTCGAAGGAGGTAGTCGCCTTCGTGATTGCTTCGTGAACCAGCTTGGAGATCTCGATGAGGTCGTCACCTACCTGGGTGAGCTCCTCCTGAAAAACCTTGCGCACTAAGGCGTCCTTTCCTTGGAAATCCGGCTCCCAGCGGGCGGGGCGGATCTCAAAACCATTGGCAGTCCAACCAGTAACTGTGTCAGGGGCCAGTGAACGGTTCGGCACCTTTAGATGAACGTTAGTTGAACCGTCCGCGTTTGGGGCCGGATCACTGCTTGGCCGTGTTTGCACAGCATAAGCTGGACACGTGGATCCATTGCTCATAGGTGTCGTCGCTGGCCTCGTAGGCCTGTCGTTGGGCGTCTTCGGCATGCTCGCTTTCAGAATCAGCGAGCGGCAACGCAGCATCGTGGACCTGGACGTGAGTGAACCCCTGCTTCCTGAGGGTGCCGCGGAGGTGCTGTCCGTCGTCGGGCGTGCCTTTGTTGTGGTGGACGCGATCGACGGCGTGGTCCGCGCCAGTCCTGCAGCCTACGCGTACGGCTTGGTACGCGGGCACACCGTGGTCCACAAACAACTCCTGGACATGACCGCCAAGGTCCGCCGCGACGGCGTGATCCTCGAAGAGCAGTACGAACTCCCGCGCGGCCCGCTGGGCAAAGGGACCATTGTGGTTCAGGTACGCGCAGCCATGCTCGGGTGGGAATACATCGTGCTCCTGGCCGACGACCGTACCGAGATCACCCGCACCGAGGAAATCCGGAACGACTTCGTGGCCAACGTCTCCCACGAGCTCAAGACCCCCGTCGGCGCCATCTCCCTCCTGGCCGAGGCCCTCGAAGCCTCGCCGGATGACGAAGAGGCAGTGCGCCGCTTCGCCAAGCGCATGCACAAGGAATCCGGGCGATTGGCAGCACTGGTCCAGGACATCATTGAACTTTCCCGCCTGCAGGGAGCCAACGTCGCCCAGCGGGGTCTCCCGGTGGACATCAATACCGTCATCACAGAAGCGGTTGATCGTTCCCAACTGCCAGCCGAGAGCAAGAACATCCAGATCGTGGTGGGCGGGCACTCGGAGGCACTGGTGTTTGGAGACCACGACCTCCTGGTCACCGCACTGCGGAACCTGATCGACAATGCCATCCGCTACTCGCCGGAGAATACGCGGGTGGGTGTGGGCGTGCGGACGCGGGAGGGCGTCGTGGCCATCTCCGTCACAGACCAAGGCGAAGGCCTCACGCCGGAGGACCAGGAGAGGGTATTCGAACGCTTCTACCGCGTGGACGCGGCACGATCCCGCCACACGGGCGGCACTGGCCTTGGCCTCAGCATCGTCAAGCACGTGGTCTCCAACCACGGCGGTGAGGTGACTGTGTGGTCGCAGCCCGGCCAAGGGTCCACATTCACTGTCCGCCTGCCGGAGATGGAAGGCCAGGGCGACGACGCCGGCCTGCCGCCTTCCGCTGCAGCTGCGCCCATCGAGCAACAGGGGACTGCCGTCGTCGAGCCTCGTCCCATGAGCCAACAACCCCAACGCGTGAATCATCAAAAGGGCGCCAACGGCGCCCAAGAGCAAGGAGCCAGCGCTTGAGCCGGATTTTGATAGTGGAGGACGAAGAGTCCTTCAGCGACCCCCTGTCTTATCTCCTGGGCAAGGAAGGGTTTGACGTCGAGGTAGTGGACAACGGCAGCGATGCTTTGGTGGAGTTTGACCGGAACGGTGCCGACCTCGTCCTCCTGGACCTGCAATTGCCTGGGACGCCGGGGACGGAAGTGTGCCGCCAGCTTCGCCAACGCTCCAGCGTGCCCGTCATCATGCTGACGGCCAAAGACTCCGAAATCGACAAAGTTGTTGGGCTGGAACTCGGCGCCGATGACTACGTCACCAAGCCGTATTCCTCCCGCGAGCTCGTGGCCCGTGTCCGTGCGGTGCTGCGTCGGCAAGGTGAGCCGGAGGAACTGATCACCTCCACAGTGCAGGCCGGTCCTGTCCGCATGGACATCGAACGCCATGTGGTGAGTGTCAACGGCGAGCAGGTTTCACTGCCGCTTAAGGAGTTCGAGCTGCTGGAAATGCTGCTCCGCAACTCAGGCCGGGTTTTGACTCGCGGCCAATTGATCGACCGCGTCTGGGGTTCGGACTACGTGGGGGATACCAAAACCCTCGATGTCCACGTCAAGCGGCTTCGGAGCAAGATCGAACCCGACCCCTCCGCACCTCGCTACCTGGTGACGGTCCGCGGCCTGGGCTACAAGTTCGAGCCGTAAGAACCCCTGCACACAACAAAGACTCTGCATACGACGAAGGAAGGGCCCCGCCGAGGCGGGACCCTTCCTTAGTTGTATCGCTTGTGGCGCGGGCCTAGTGACCGGCTCCCGGAGCCTCCGAGGTCGTCGCAGTGGACGTCGGCGTTGCCGTGGGGCTCGGCGTGGTGGGCAGGTACTTGGCGTACTCGGGGAGGGTACCGTCAAGCACCGGGACGTTGATGGTGGCGGAGTCGGAGCCGCTACGGATGGTGACCGGAACCAGGCCGCCGGGAATGACACCCGCGGTGCTGAGGATCGCTGCATCCGCGGTGTCATTCAGGAAGGTCTCGCCGTTGGCCTTGACCGGGATCTCGGTCTGGGCTCCGTTGGCACCACTCATGGTGAGGGTGGCGTCGGTGCTGGAGGAGTTGAACACAGCGCCGATCACGCGGCCGGGCTCTTTCTCGCCCGAAGCAACAATCAGGATGTTGCGCAACTGCAACGAGCCGAGATCTGCTTTGATCCCGTCCGATGCCGAGTACTGGTGGGTGGTCTGCTGGGCGTTGACGAATCCACAGCCGGTGACGGACAGAAGACCGACGCCGATCGCAGCCGCCGCAATTGCCAGCTTGCCGCGCTGGACAGGGTTCATCGCAGTATTGCGCACGACACCTACTCCTCAAGAGTCATTGGAACACTTTTCAGCCATAGCCTATCGGCAAACCCCCGGAAATATGGATTCGGGAAGGCTATGTGGCGCCATTACGAGAAGAGATCTTGCTCGCACGTTGCCTCCTCCATGCATCTTTCGCCTAATACGTCAAGACCTTGGAGGAAGTCGTTTGAGGGCTCATTCCCTTTATTGGCGCGGCAGGAGGGCCCTTCCGGTGCCAGTCGTATGCCTTAATCGTGATAGACTAATCTGCGGGAAAGGGGAAAGTCCACATGGTTTTTGAGGTCGGCGAGACAGTAGTTTACCCTCACCACGGTGCAGCAAAAATTGAGGAAATCAAGATGCGCACCATCAAGGGCGAAGAGAAGATGTATCTCAAGCTCAAGGTGGCTCAGGGTGATCTGACCATTGAAGTTCCAGCAGAGAATGTTGACCTTGTTGGGGTCCGGGACGTAGTGGGCAAAGAAGGCTTGGAGCACGTATTTGACGTTCTCCGCGCCGAGTTCACTGAAGAGCCTACTAACTGGTCACGTCGTTACAAGGCGAACCTGGAGAAACTTGCTTCAGGCGATGTCATCAAGGTGGCAGAGGTCGTTCGCGATCTTTGGCGTCGTGATCACGATCGCGGCCTTTCCGCAGGTGAGAAGCGGATGCTGGCCAAGGCGCGGCAGATTCTGATTTCAGAACTGGCCCTGGCTGAGAAGACAGATGAAGAGAAGGCTGCAAGCGTTCTTGACGAGGTCTTGGCTTCCTAAGAATTGAGCCCGGTGGTGCGAAAGCGCCGCCGGGTTTCTTTTTGCCACACTCCGGGTTTCATTTCCCACAAGTACTCTGGTGAGCATGAGTATTCCTACCAAGCGCGCCGTCACGGCCGTGATCGTGGTTGCTGCCGGCTCCGGTGAACGCCTCGGCTACGGCATGCCCAAAGCCCAGGTTCCGCTGGGCGGCGAGACCATCCTGATGCATGCCCTCCGCGGTGTGGTTGCCTCCGGTGTCGCGCGCCAGATCTGCGTCGCCGTGCCCAAGGGGGACACGGCCCTGCGTGAGTCAATTGCCGAGTTCACCATTGACCTGGTGGACGGCGGACCTGAGATTTCAGTGGTCGACGGCGGTTCATCCCGCGCGGATTCGGTCCGCGCCGCCATGGCTGCTTTGGAGGACGGGACAGAACTGGTCCTGGTCCACGACGCCGCCCGTGCCTTGACCCCCGAGCGGGTCTTCCAACGCGTATCTGCAGCCTTGGCTTCCGGAGCGAAGGCCGTCATTCCCACCATGCCGGTAGTGGATACCATCAAGACCGTTGCCGAAACCAACGGCTCAGACGCATCCATCGCCCCGGAAGTCGTCACAGGCACAGCTCCCCGCGAGCATCTCCGTGCCGTGCAGACCCCGCAGGGTTTCGAACTGGCCGTCCTGCGCAGGGCCCACGAAGCCGCCGGGCTCTTCGATGACAAACAATCAGCAGCTGTCACTGACGACGCCATGCTGGTGGAGCTCCTGGGCGTTCCGGTGCACGCTGTCCGCGGCGCAAGCCAGTCGCTGAAGATCACCACACCTTTGGACCTCATCATTGCCGAGGGCCTACTCGAGGGGCCGCTGGGAATGCGATGGGTGGAAGGCTGATGACACTGAATATGGTCCTTCCCCGAACTGGGGTCGGGATAGATGTCCACGCATTCGCCCCCGAAGATGACCCGCAGCCGCTCTGGTTGGGCGGGCTTTTCTGGGAAGGCGAGCAAGGGCTCTCAGGGCATTCCGACGGCGATTGCGTGGCCCACGCCGCTGCTGACGCGCTCTTCTCCGCCTGTGGCATCGGTGACCTGGGCACCCACTTCGGCACGGACCGCCCCGAGTTTGCCGGCGCCTCCGGGGTCAAGCTGCTCGGTGAAGCCGCACGCATTGTGCGTGCGGCAGGATTCGAGATCGGCAACGTGGCCGTGCAGTTCGTTGCTAACCGTCCCAAGTTCGGGCCACGCCGGGAAGAATCCCAGCGTGTCTTGAGCGAAGCAGCAGGTGCGCCGGTCAGTGTCACGGCAACCACCAGCGACGGACTCGGCTTCACGGGACGCGGCGAAGGGATTTCCGCGGTTGCCACGGCCCTCGTGTACCCCGCTGGCGTCTCCGCGGTGACCCCGGCGGAGCCTGGTCCTGCGAAAGGTGCGCCTCATGCCTAAGGTACGTACCGGCGTCGTGCGTTCCGCTGTGGTGACTGCAGGCTTGGCCGCCTCGCTCCTGCTGAGCGGGTGTGGAGGGGCGCAAACCATGGACGTGGCGGCCAGCTGCGCTTTCCTGAACGACGACACCTTCAAGCCTGACGGCAATCAGCAGCAGCAGTCCAAACAGATCGCCGAGCACTATCACCAGATAGCGGGCAAACTGGCTCCGGAAATCGGCAACCCGATCAAGGAGATGGCGGCAATCATGGACGAAGCGGCGGCTTCTTCGCTCGGGGCAGCCACCCAGGACCAGCAAGAGAAGCTCAAAGTGCAGTTCAACAAGATCGGCGAATACTGCAAGTAAGCAGGTAACACCGCGTCATCGGCTAATCTGGAGCGGTGACCCTGCGCTTCTATGACACCGCCTCCGCCGAAGTCCGCGACTTCGTTCCCCTCGAAGACGGCAAGGCCAGCGTGTACTACTGCGGGGCCACTGTCCAAGGAATGCCGCACGTGGGCCATGTCAGGTCGGCCATTGCCTTTGACCAACTGACCCGTTGGCTTGAGTTCCGTGGCCTCCGGGTCACGGTGGTACGCAACGTCACGGACATCGACGACAAGATCCTGGCCAAGTCCGCTCAGTCGTTCGGGCCGGACTGGGATGCCGAGCCATCCGCGCGCCAAGCCGAAGAATGGTGGGCCTTGGCTTACCGCTACGAGCAGGAATTCGAGAACGCGTACGAATCCTTGGGCGTGCAGCGGCCCACGTACGAGCCCCGCGCAACCGGCCACATCCCTGAGATGCACGCACTGATCCAGCGCCTCATTGACCGCGGCCACGCCTACCCTGCCCTGGACGATTCCGGCGACGTGTACTTCGACGTCCGCTCCTGGAGCAAATACGGTTCGCTGACCCGCCAGAATATTGACGACATGCAGGGAGCAACGGACGTCGAGGCTCAATTCATCAGCAGGAAGCGCGATCCGCGCGACTTCGCGCTGTGGAAGGGTTTCAAAGACGGTGAGCCCGTCACGGCCAAGTGGGAGTCCCCTTGGGGCGCAGGCCGTCCCGGCTGGCACCTGGAGTGCTCAGCCATGGTCACCAAATACCTGGGCCCCCGGTTTGATATCCACGGTGGGGGACTGGACCTTCGCTTCCCGCACCACGAGAACGAGATGGCCCAGTCCCAGGCCGCCGGCGACGATTTCGCCAACTTCTGGATGCACAACGGCATGGTCACCTACGAGGGCGAAAAGATGTCCAAGTCGATTGGCAACACTGTCAGCCCGGCCGAGATGCTCCAGCTCGCATCGCCTCGCGTGGTCCGCTACTACCTTGGCCAGGCCCACTACCGTTCCATCCTGGACTACCGGCCCACCTCGCTGCAGGAGGCCGCGGCCGCCGTCGAGCGGATTGACGGTTTCATCCACAAGGCATCTTCCAAGGTGGACACGGATGCCTCGGACGTGTCCCCGCAGGCGAATATGCCCGCGGCTTTCATCGCAGCCATGGACGACGACCTCAACGTCCCCCAGGCCCTGGGCGTCCTGCACGAAACCGTGCGGGCAGGCAACACCGCCCTGGCTGCCGGTGACCTTGAAGGCGCGAAATCGGCCCTCTACAGTGTGCTGTCCATGACCGAAGTGCTTGGCCTGGATTCGGTCAAACGTCCCGAAGCCGTCCAAGGGCGCGAGCACGCGGCCTTGGAAGTGCTGATCGAAGCTCAACTCGAAGCCCGTGCTGCCGCCAGGGCCGCCAAAGACTGGGCCGCGTCCGACGCGATCCGGGACACGCTCGCCGCCGCCGGCGTCGTCGTCGAAGATGGTGCGGACGGCGCCACCTGGAGCCTGAAACGCGACTGACAAACCGGCGCGACAGTCGAATTGCATCGGGTCAGTAGACTTGATTCCAGACTTACTCACAAAATCAAGGATGGAATCTCATGGCCAATAATGGTCGCCGGTCGGTCAAACAGAAGAAGGGCCCCACCACCGGAACCGGTGGCCACGGCCGCAAGGCCCTGGAAGGCAAGGGTCCTACGCCCAAAGCGGAGGAACGCACCTACCACAAGGCATACAAGAACAAGCAGTTGGCTGAGCGCTCGGCTGCCAAGCGCGGCCCGGGCACTCGTCCCGGCGGTGCAGGCGCCCGCTCCGGCCCCAAGGGCCGTGCCACGGAAGAGCTGGTAACGGGCCGTAACTCGGTGGTCGAGGCCCTCCGCGCCGGCATCCCCGCCAAGGCACTGCACGTCGCCATCCGCATTGAGATGGACGACCGCGTCAAGGAATCCCTCAAACTCGCGGCCGAACGCGGCATTCCGCTGCTCGAAACCGGCAAGGTTGAGCTGGACCGTATGACCGAGGACGCTGTCCACCAGGGCCTAGTTCTGCAGATCCCGCCGTACGAATACGAGGACGCATACGACCTCGCCGAGACGACCCTTGCCAAGTGGAAGAAGGGGCACATTTCCAACGCCCCCATCTTCGTTGCACTGGACGGCATCACCGACCCCCGCAACCTCGGCGCGATCATCCGCTCCGTCTCCGCTTTCAGCGGCCATGGCGTGATCGTCCCCGAGCGTCGCTCCGTCGGCGTCACGGCGTCCGCCTGGAAGACCAGCGCCGGTGCCGCTGTCCGCGTACCTGTCGCCCGCGCGTCGAACCTGAACAACGCTCTCAAGCAGTTCAAAAACATGGGCATCTACGTGCTCGGCCTGGACGGAGACGGCGACGTCTCGCTGCCGGACCTCACCGTGGCAACCGAGCCCGTGTGCATCGTAGTGGGCTCCGAAGGCAAGGGCCTCAGCAGGCTCGTGCGCGAAAACTGCGACCAAATCGTCTCGATCCCGATCGACTCCGCCATGGAATCGCTCAACGCATCCATGGCCGTCGGAATCTCGCTGTACGAAGTGTCGAGGCAGCGCGCCGCTAAGTAATCCTCGCTCGGCGCCGCAAGCGCCAAGTAGTCCTCGAGAAGGCGCCGCAAGCGCCATCCTCCGCGTGCTCGCTCGTTCCTCGCTTAGACGCACGCTACCGGATGGCCCTTGCGGCGCCTTTCGTGTGCCCGGAGTTCAACGCTCTATCACATCCGTCGGGTTTGGGCCGGACGCTCTCTCACATCCCTCGGGTTTGGGCCGGACGCTCTATCACATCCGTTGGGTTTGGGCCGCCGAGCAAAATGGGGAATCCACCGGGACGGGTTAGAAGTCGCGGCGGTTGGCCAGCACGGGAAGTTTTTGCCGGGCGTCTTCCACAGTGGCGGGGTCGAGGTCGTAGAAAATGAGGCCCGGCTCGCCTTCGAGGGTTTCCAGTACCTGGCCGAACGGGGATACGACGGCGGAGTACCCCACTCCCGTGGGCGCGGAACCTTTAACCTCGATGCCTTGGCTTGCCGGATCGCCTTGGCCGCAGGCGAGGACGATCGTGGTGGTGTCCACGGCGCGGGCACGGGCCAGGAGTTGCCACTGCTCGGCCTTGCCGGGCCCGGAACCCCAGGACGCGGAAACGATGTTGACTACAGCGCCGCGCTGGGCGTTTGCCGTGAACAGGGCAGGGAAGCGGATGTCGTAGCAGGTAGCCAAACCAAAGGTGAGACCACCGGCGTCGAACGTTACCGGATCGGTGCCCGCCTCAACGGTGTCCGATTCCGCAAAACCGAACGCGTCAAAGAGGTGGATTTTGTCGTAGCTCGCTTCCACGCCCGGTCCCGTGGCCAGAAGCGTGTTCCGCACCCGCGGTGAACCGGAATCGGAGGGGCTGCCCGGGGTGAACATGCCCGCCACGATCACCAGCTGAAGTTCCTCGGCGAGGGCTCTCACCCGGCTGGCCCACGGCCCGTCCAACGGCTCGGCGATGTCCAGCAGCGAGTTTCCGAACGCGCGCATCATCGCCTCGGGGAACACCACCAACTCGGCGCCGCCGTCCTTGGCCCGGCGGGCGTTGTCCTCAAGGAGCCGCAGGTTGCCGGCCAGATCCCGGCCGGTGATGACTTGGGCAAGTGCCACTCGCACGATGTAACCTCCAGTTGTCTTGGTCCCAGTATGCCAATCCGACTGGCAAGGAGGCAGAGCAAGGCGACACAATTGCTTCCCTCCATCCCCACCCGGCCGGACTCACATGGGGCGTTTCAGCACGTGAGTGGCTGATCAAATCCCGCCATATTGGGGCAAGTAATGAAATCGAGACGCTGAACGTCGTCACATGGCGGGCCCGCGCGGTACATACTTTGCGTGGAACTAAACTTGCAAGCAATGGTTATGCCTATTTTTGACACAGCAACTGCCCTGGACGCATCGCAACCCAGGCCCCTCGGACTGAGCACGCCCCAGCCCGCAGTTCCCGACGCCCAGATCACCCCGGAAAATTTGGTGAACGTGGCCGTGTTCGCCCCGGATCTGGACCGGGTGGAGGTGGTGTTCCAAGCACCTGGGGAAGCTTGGCAGTCCCACATTCTGTCCAACACCGAGGACGGCGTGCACTTCAGCCTTGTCAACGGCATGCCGCCAGGCACCCGCTACGGCTTCCGGGCCGCCCCGAGCGAGGGCGGGCTTCCTCTGTCCATGCCGGCTTTGGACCTGGATAACGACGGCGGCCAGCCGCTGCTGCTCGATCCTTATGGCCGCGCCGTGGACCAGCGGGGCGAGTTCCTCACCAGTGTCCACGTGGAGACAGGCTTTGATTGGGGCGACGATCAACCGCCGCGGACGCCCATGCGTACCTCGGTGATCTATGAGGCACACGTCCGAGGCCAGACCATGCTCCACCCGGACATCCCGGAGCACCTCCGCGGGACGTATGCGGGCATGGCGCATCCTGTGATGATCCAGCACCTCACCGAACTAGGCATCACCGCTGTCCAGCTCCTGCCCATTCATTTCCACCTGGATGAGTCCCATCTTCAGGACCTGGGAATGACCAATTATTGGGGCTACAACACGGCCGCTTTTTTCGCTCCCCACGCTGACTACGCCACGGAGGCGGCTCGCAACGCTGGCCCCCATGCGGTGCAGGATGAGCTCAAGGGCATGATCAAGCTGCTCCATGCGGCGGGGATCGAAGTCATCCTTGACGTCGTGTACAACCACACCGCCGAGGCGGGGCCGGACGGACCGCCACTGAGCTTCCGTGGATTGGCTGAGAAACGCTATTACCGGCACGATGCCCACGGCCGTTACTTGGATACCACCGGGTGCGGCAACACCTTGGATTTCAGCGATCCCGTAGTGGTTGACCTGGCATTGGATTCCTTGCGTTACTGGGTGAACGACTTCCATGTGGACGGGTTCCGCTTCGACCTCGCCGTGACACTGTGCCGCGATGCCAGCAACACCTTTGATCCGCAGCACCCATTCCTGCAGGCGATTGCCGAGGACCCCGTACTTTCAGGGGTCAAACTGATCGCCGAACCTTGGGACGTGGGCTACGGTGGCTGGCAGACCGGCCGCTTCCCGCAGGGCTGGTCGGACTGGAATGACCATTTCCGCGACGGCGTCCGGAGCTTCTGGCTCTCCGACCGGGCTGCCATGGAATCCGGTGGCCACGGCGGCTCCATTGCGTCACTGGCTGAGCTGATGGCGGGCTCCGCCAATCTCTTCGCATCATCGGGACGCACACGGCTGGCCAGCGTCAACTTCATCACTGCTCATGACGGCTTTACCCTCAAAGACCTGGTGAGCTACGACCGTAAGCACAATGAGGCTAACGGCGAGCAGAACCGGGATGGCCACGGAGACAACCGCAGCCATAACCACGGCGTGGAGGGGCGGAGCGAAAACGAGGCAATCGTGGCCGCCCGCGCACTGTCGGTCCGCAATCTGATGGCCACTTTGCTCCTGTCTTTCGGTGTTCCCATGATCACTGCCGGTGACGAGATCGGGCGGACCCAACAGGGCAACAACAATGCCTACTGCCAGGACAACCCCACGGCTTGGCTCGATTGGAGCCGGACCCAGGAAGCCAATGCCATGTTCAGGACCACGCGCGAACTGGTCAGGTTGCGCCGGTGGTTCCTTCGGCATCAGCCCGAGAGTTTCCCCGGCAACGCCAACGACTCCAGCTTGCAATGGTTTGATGACAAGGGAAAGCGTATGACTCCGGCGCGCTGGAACGAGCCCAACCTCCGTTCCGTCCAGCTCCTGATGGGTCACGAGGACAGTGAGATCCGCGGCTTGATCTCGGTGAACGGCAGCAACCAGGACGTGAAAATGGTCCTGCCTGAGATTTTGAGCGAGTCAGGCATCGGTAAGCGCATGTTCGAACTTCGCTTCACCACCTCGGTGCTGCATGAGCGCAGGAAGGGAGCGTTGGTGGCTTCCGGCGAGCGGGATATCCTGCAAGCCAACACCATTAACGTCTACCGCACCTAGGCACTAACCACGCAGGGAGTTCACCGCATGAGCAGCCGAAACAAACTGGTGGCCTTCGCGGGACTGGTGATCGCCGTCGTCGTGCTGGTGGTTGCCATGGTGGGTGGTGGCTCACTGACCGCGCAAACCACGACGCCGGAACCTGGCTCTCCGTCGACGTCACCCCAGGTAGTCAGCACGTCGGCGCCCGGCCGGGCTGTCGCCAACCCTTCTGCGCTGCCCTCCATCAAT
Source organism: Arthrobacter sp. DualSoilB13 (assembly GCF_055389195.1). Lineage (NCBI taxonomy): Bacteria > Bacillati > Actinomycetota > Actinomycetes > Micrococcales > Micrococcaceae > Arthrobacter > Arthrobacter sp. DualSoilB13. Next base: position 860,510 of record NZ_AP035865.1, read on the forward strand.
GCCTCGCAGCTACCCAGGGAAGCCCGCCAAACCCTTGCCCTGATTGCTAAGGGCGGCCCGTACCCTTACGACCGTGACGGCGTGAATTTCGGCAACTTCGAGGGTTTGCTGCCCAAGAAGTCCGGTGGTTTCTACAAGGAGTACACGGTACGTACGCCGGGGGAGTCGGACCGCGGTGCGCGAAGAATCATTGTGGGTAAAGACTCAGCCAAGTACTACACACCGGACCATTACGAGTCCTTCAAATTCATTGTCGAAGACAAGTAGGAGCCCATGAAAATCTATTCGGCGGACACCTGGACCCTCGAGGAACTGCAGGAGCAGGTCTCCGATGCGGGTCGCAGGACCCTACTGGTCCCACCCGCAAGCACCAAGCAGGCGGTTCTTGAGGTCTTCGGCCAGGTGCTCGATTTCCCCGAGTATTACGGGGTGAACCTCGACGCCCTCAACGACTCCTTGCACGATTACGCCGATGCCCTCTCTGAGGATGACGGCAGCCCAGTCACCATGATCTGGCAAGTCCCCGCGGCCTACCGCACGGACCGCTCCTTCGGAGTAGTCTGCGAGATCCTCCAAGACGCGGAAAAGTACGCCGGCCGCGACCTCACGGTCATCGCGGTCTTCGAAAACTAGTCGCGCCAACGGGCCCTATGGATCCCAACCGTAGCGGGCCTTGAGACGCAATTGGCGACCGTGACCCGGCAGCGTGCGTCAAAGCGACGAAGGAGCAGCACGCAGAGGGTTACGGTCGCCAATTGGGCTACGGCGGACTAGGCGTTCGCGATCAATCCCAGCTCAGCTTTGGATGCCAACGCTGAGTGCTTCGGGAACACCCGGACGGTATAGCCGAAGGAGCCGGACCTGTTGATCACCAAGGACCCGCTGAACAGGTGGCGTCCGCCGCCGAGGTCTTCCACCGAGTCCAGTTCGGCAACCACAATGTCTTCGAGCTCGTCGGATTCCTCGGCTCGTCCGAAGGCTACCTCCACGGAGACGTCGTCGGGTGTCAGGTTGTTGAGAGCCACGTAGGCGTTGACTTGGAGCGCGTCGCCTACCTGGGGTTCTTCGGAGACGCCCACGGAGTCAACGTGTTCCACCACAACCTCGGGCCATGCGTTCCTTACCTTGGTGGTCCAGGATGCGAGCTCCTTGGCTTCCTTGAACGCTTCGGCAACTGCCCTGCGCCCGGATACAGCGGCCGGGCAGTAGAGGTTGTTGACGTAGTCGTGGAGCATGCGTTCTGCCGAGACTGCCGGGCCCAGGTTGGCCAGCGTGTGCTTGATCATTGACACCCAGTGGGTGGGCACGGTCTCAACGCTGGATTCCGAGGGTCCGGCCGCGCCGGCGGCTTGTGCCACCGTTGTGCCGTAGAACCTTGGCGCCACCTGGGTTTCCAGGAGTTCGTAGAGTGCCGACGCCTCAATGTCATCGCGTTCCTCGGAGGAGGCGTTGTTGTTGGCTGTGGGGATTGCCCAGCCGTTTTCGCCGTCGTACATTTCGTCCCACCAGCCGTCCAGGACGGAGAGGTTGAGCGAGCCGTTGATGGCTGCTTTCATGCCGGAGGTGCCGCACGCTTCGAGCGGGCGGAGCGGGTTGTTGAGCCAGACGTCGCAGCCGGGGAACAGGGTCCTTGCCATGGCGATGTCATAGTTGGGCAGGAACACGATCCTGTGCCGCACCTGGGGGTCGTCGGTGAACTTGACCAGGTCCTGGATCATTTTCTTGCCGGCGTCGTCTGCGGGGTGGGACTTGCCTGCAATGACCAGCTGGATGGGGTGCTTGGGGTCCAGCAGGAGGGCTTTCAACCGTGCAGGATCGCGCAGCATGAGGGTGAGCCGTTTGTAGGTGGGCACACGGCGTGCGAATCCGATGGTCAGGACGTCGGGGTCCAGCACGGAGTCGGTCCAACCGAGTTCGGCATCGGCCGCGCCGCGCTTCTTCCAGGAGGCGCGGAGCCGGCGTCGGACGTCGTCGATGAGCTGGGCGCGGAGCTCCCGGCGGAGGGCCCAGACGTCTTCGTCGCTGACGTTGTAGGCCAGGTCCCAGCGTCCCATGGCTTCGGCTTCGGCCCCGAATTGGGTCCGTGCAAGGGCGGAGATGCGGGGATCCACCCACGTGGGCACGTGGACGCCGTTGGTGACGGAGGTGATGGGGATTTCGGAGTGGTCGAATCCCGGCCAGAGTCCGGCGAACATTTCGCGGGACACCACGCCGTGCAGCTTGGCCACACCGTTTGCTCGTTGCGCCAGGCGCAGGCCCATTACGGCCATGTTGAACACCGAGGGGTTGCCGCCGTCATAGTTTTCGCGTCCGAGTTCCAGGATGCGTTCGGTGGGCACGGCGGGTGCCAGCCCGGCTTCGAAGAAGTGCTTGATTTGCACGGTTTCGAAGCGGTCGATTCCGGCGGGTACGGGTGTGTGCGTGGTGAAGACGGTGGATGCCCGGCCGGCGGCGAGGGCTTCGTCCCAGCTGAGGGGGTGGTCGGTGTTGGACATGGCTTCCTGGATGCGTTCAATTCCCAGGAAGCCGGCGTGACCTTCGTTGGTGTGGAAGACCTCGGGCGCGGGTGTGCCGGTGATCTCCTGATAGACGCGCAGGGCTTTGACGCCGCCCATGCCCAGGAGAAGTTCCTGCTGGAGCCGGTGGTCGCCGCCGCCGCCGTACAGGCGGTCGGTGATGCCGCGCGCGGCTTCGTCGTTGGAGGGGACGTTGGAGTCCAGGAGCAGCAGAGGAACACGTCCGACGTCGGCACGCCAGACATGCGCGTGGAGTTCGCGTCCGTTGGGCAGCGGCAGGGAGATGTGGACTGGCTTTCCGGGGGCGCCGTCCTTGGCAGGGTGGCGAAGCAGCGTCAGGGGGAGTCCGTCGGGGTCCAGGACGGGGTAGGTTTCCTGCTGCCAGGCGTCCCGGGAGAGCGACTGCTTGAAGTAGCCGGCCTGATACAGAAGGCCTACGCCGATCAGCGGCACGCCGAGGTCCGAAGCAGCCTTGAGGTGGTCGCCGGCGAGGATTCCGAGACCTCCGGAGTACTGCGGAAGCACTTCGGTGATGCCGAACTCGGGGGAGAAGTACGCGATGCACGCCGGAGCGTCCTCGTTGAGGCCCTGGTACCAGCGGGGTTCGCTGAGGTAGCGGTCCAGATCGGCTGCGGCGTGCTGAACGCGTTCCACAACCTCTCCGTCGTTTGCCAGGTCCTGCAGTTGCTCGCGGCTGATGGACCCCAACAAGGCGATGGGGTCGTGCTGCGAGGCCTCCCAGAGAGCCGGGTTAAGGCTCGCGAAAAGTTCCCGAGTGGGCCGGTGCCAGGACCAGCGCAAATTGGTCGCCAGACGGGCCAAGGGCCTGATGGGCTCGGGGAGGACGGTACGGACTGTAAACCTTCGAATAGCCTTCACGAGCGCCACACTAACGGACTCGCATGGAAGCCGGAACTGCATTGGGTTTCTTTTAGGTAAAAGTCATCTTGCGTCGAGGAGAAAGGTCGTGTGCTTAGCATTCTGTGATTTTTCTCGCTAACGTCGTGGTTGTGACGAAAACCGCGCGAACCATCACCGCTCTGAAATCCAAGACGACTACGGACATCACCGAGGGACTTCGCTTCGGCCGGTTCCCCATCACGGCCGTGCAGCCGGTGGTTGAGGGTGGCCGTTTCCCGGCGAAGGCCTTGCCGGGCGAGGACCTCGTGGTTGGCGCCACGGTCTTCCGTGAAGGCCATGACCAGCTGGGCGTATCCGCTGTGCTGCTCGATCCCAAGGGCAAGGAGCGTCAGCGCGTCCGCCTGACCCCGGCCGAGGGCGAGCAATGGAAGGGCCTGGACCGCTGGGAGGGCTTGATCACGCCCGCCGGCACCGGCGCCTGGTCCTTCGTCATTGAGGCCTGGCATGACCGCTACGGCACCTGGCACCACAACGCTGAGGTCAAAGTGGGGGCCGGCATTGACGTTGAGTTGATGCTTGCCGAGGGCGCTGCCCTCCTCGCCGAAGCAGTGGACGACGCCGGACGCAGCGCTGCGGAGAAGCGCACCTTGCGTGCCGCTTCCGTTGTGCTCTCCGACACCACCAAGACTGCCGAGGAGCGCCTTGGCGCCGGCTTCAGCCCGGAGGTGCTGGCCGCCGTCGGACGCGTTCCGATCCGCGAACTGGTGACTGTTTCCGAGCGTTTCCCGCTGCAGGTGGAGCGCGACCTCGCGGGCCGCGGTTCCTGGTACGAGTTCTTCCCCCGCTCAGAGGGCGCTGTGCTGGATCACTCCACCGGTGTGTGGACCTCCGGCAACTTCCGGACGGCAGCCAGAAGGCTCGACGCCGTGGCGGAGATGGGCTTCGACATCATCTACCTGCCACCTATCCACCCGATCGGTTTTCAACACCGCAAGGGCCGCAACAACACGTTGACTCCGGGCCCGCAGGATCCCGGTTCGCCGTGGGCCATTGGTTCCCGGGACGGTGGCCATGACGCCATCCACCCGGAACTGGGTACGTTTGAGGACTTTGACGCGTTCGTAGCGCGAGCCAACGAGCTCGGACTTGAGGTTGCGTTGGACCTCGCCCTGCAGGCAGCTCCGGACCACCCTTGGGTAGCGTCCAACCCGGAGTGGTTCACCACCCGAGTGGACGGTTCCATCGCTTATGCAGAGAACCCGCCGAAAAAGTACCAGGACATTTATCCCCTGAACTTTGACAACGACCCGGCCGGCCTTTCCAAGGAGATCCTGCGGATTGTCCAGCTGTGGATCAGCCACGGCGTCAAGGTTTTCCGTGTGGACAATCCCCACACCAAGCCCGTCTGGTTCTGGGAATGGCTGATCGGCAAGATCAACAAGAAGAACCCCGAGGTTGTTTTCCTGGCCGAAGCCTTCACACGCCCGCCCATGATGCACGCTTTGGGCCGCGCGGGATTCCAGCAGTCCTACTCCTACTTCACGTGGCGGAACACCAAGACCGAGCTGGAGCAGTATTTCCACGAGGTCAGCCACGAGACCGCTGCCTTCTTCCGTCCCAACTTCTTTGTGAACACCCCGGACATTCTCACCGAGTACCTGCAGTACGGTGGCCCGGCCGCGTTCCGCATCCGGGCGGTCTTGGCCGCTACGGCCAGCCCGCTGTGGGGCGTCTATGCGGGCTATGAGTTGTACGAGCACGTGGCCCGTCCGGGCGCGGAGGAGTACATCGATAACGAAAAGTACGAGTACAAGGCGCGGGATTGGGAAGGCGCTGCCGAGTCAGGGCGGACCTTGGCGCCGTACATCACCAGGCTCAACACCATCCGCAAGGACCACGTGGCCTTGGGCGATCTGCAGAACCTGACACTTCACAGCAGCACCGACGACGCCACGATTGTCTACTCCAAGCACAAGACGCTGCCGGACGGCACCAAGGACACCTTGATCATTGTGGTCAACGTGGATCCTCACAGCACCCGCGAAAGCACGGTGTCCTTGGACCTGGGGGCCCTGCAGTTGGATCCTTCGGACTTCAACGAGGACGGCCGGTTCCGGGTGGACGACTTGATCAGCGGTGAGAGCTGGGAGTGGGGCGAGCACAACTACGTCCGCCTGGATGCCCACGTTGAGCCGGCGCACATACTGAGCATCCGGAGGCAGCCTTAGTGAGTTTTTCTCCGCAGAACCCCAGCCAGTACTTCACGCCGAAGAACACCTTCGAGTTGAACGCCCCAGGTCTCCAGCACGATCCGCACTGGTACCGCAAGGCAGTCTTCTATGAGGTACTGGTGCGGGCTTTTGCGGACGCCAACGGGGATGGGTCCGGCGACTTCCACGGCCTGATCGAGAAACTGGATTACCTCCAGTGGCTGGGTGTTGACTGCCTGTGGTTGCCGCCGTTCTTCCATTCCCCGTTGCGCGATGGCGGTTATGACATTGCGGACTACACGTCCGTGCTGGACGAGTTCGGTACCATCAGCGACTTCAAGAGGTTGGTTGCCGAGGCCCACGCCCGTGGGGTCCGTGTGATCATCGACCTCCCGTTGAACCACACCTCGGACCAGCATCCCTGGTTCCAGGAATCGCGTAAGGACCCAACGGGTCCCTACGGCGATTTCTACGTGTGGAGCGATACTGACGAGAAGTACCAGGACGCGCGCATCATCTTCGTTGACACAGAAGAGTCCAACTGGACGTTCGATCCCATCCGCCGGCAGTTCTTCTGGCACCGCTTCTTCAGCCACCAGCCGGACCTGAACTTCGAGAACCCCAAGGTGATTGAGGCGCTCTATGACGTAGTCCGCTTCTGGCTGGACCAGGGCATCGATGGCTTCCGTGCTGACGCCATCCCTTATCTGTTCGAAGAAGACGGAACCAACTGCGAGAACCTGCCTGCCACGCACACCTTCCTGCAGGACCTCCGCCGGATGGTGGACTCGAACTACCCCGGCCGGGTCATCATTGCCGAGGCGAACCAGCCCCCGCATGAGGTGGTGGAGTACTTTGGCACGGAGGAAGCCCCCGAATGCCACATGGCCTTCCACTTCCCCATCATGCCCAGGCTCTACTACGCCTTGCGGGACCAGAAGGCCGCTCCCATCATTGAGACACTGCGGAACACCCCGGAGATACCCAAGGGCGCGCAGTGGGGGACTTTCCTGAGGAACCACGACGAACTGACGTTGGAGATGGTGCCAGCAGAAGAGCGCGCCGCCATGCTCGGATGGTACGCCCCGGATCCGCGGATGCGGGCCAACATTGGTATTCGACGACGCTTGGCGCCGTTGCTGGACAACTCCCGTTCCGAGATTGAGCTGATCAACGCGCTGCTGCTGTCCTTGCCGGGCAGTCCTTTCCTCTATTACGGGGATGAGATCGGCATGGGGGACAACATTTGGCTCGATGACCGTGATGCCGTCCGAACTCCGATGCAGTGGAACCCTGATCGGAACGCAGGTTTTTCCGGTGCTGATCCAGGCCAGCTGTACCTGCCGGTCATCCAATCGCTGGTGTACAACTACAGCATGGCCAACGTTGAGGCCGAGGCCGCGCACTCAGGTTCGCTGCTGCGCTGGACCCGCCAGATCCTGAGCGTCCGGAAGAACCATCCGGTGTTTGGTCTGGGCGGTTTCCGGCATATCGAGGCGGATCATGAAGTGGTGCTCGCCTATGTTCGCGAGTTGCCGGCGGGTAACCCCGAGGGGGAGGACGCCGAAACCATATTGTGCGTCTTCAACCTCTCCCAGCACCCTGTAGCGGCAACGCTGGACATTCCCGAGTTCGCGGGCAGGGGCCTGCGCGACATTTTCGGCGGCCAGCCCTTCCCGGCGGTCGGAGACAACGGTCATCTGACCGTGATGTTGGGCAGCCACAGCTTCTATTGGCTGCGGGTTCGCTCGGCATTTTCCAATCCCTCGTCGCCTTTTACCCAGGCGATTCCCGTGGTGACCTCCAAAGGATGAGATGAACGAGGAACACTTGAGCCCCTCCATTGAAGGACTTCTCCGGACCTGGCTGCCAGGCAAGCGCTGGTTCCCGGTCAAGAGCCCCGACTTTGCGCTGGAGCAGGTGGGCGGCTTCAGCCTCCCCCATGCAAGCGGCGACGCACAGCTGGAAGTTGTGCTGTTGGCGGTAACCCACCGAACGGCCGACGGCGGTTCGCGGACTGACGTTGTTCAGGTTCCGTTGAGCTACCGGAGCCAGCCGCTATCCGATGCGCCAACAGCTTTGCTGGGCGAGGTGACGGATCCAGAACTAGGCCTGAGGCTCGTTTACGATGCCGTCTACGATTCCGACTTCGTCACAGCATGGCTGGAACTCATGCGCAGTGAAGGAACAGTGGGCGGTGCCCAAGGACACCTAACCACTGGCCGTGTAGCGCTCCCGAAAGACCCAACGTCAGTGCGTGTCCTCTCGGGTGAGCAATCCAACACGTCAGTCATCATTGACGACGGCGATTCGGCGGCGATCATCAAAATCTTCCGTGTGCTTGCCGACGGCAAGAATCCTGAAGTGGAGCTTGGCGCTGCCCTGACCGCGGCTGGCACCACGGAGGTTCCCGCGACGCTTGGCTGGATTACCGGCTCGTGGAATGGTCCGGCGTCGAACGGTTCAACAGTGGCCACCGGTGAGCTGACCGTTGCCCACGAGTTTCTCCTCGGCGGCCGGGACGCTTGGCGCCTGGCGGTGGAGGCAGCCGCGGCCGGTAAGGATTTCACCGCAGAAGCCCGCGGGCTGGGCGCTGCTACTGCCACGGTTCATGCCAGGCTCGCTGAAACATTCGGAACCCAGGACGGGCAGGAACAGGGCCCGGACATCATCGCCTCAGTAGTCCGGCGCGTCCGCGGCTCGTGGGCGGAAGCCTCGTCCGCCGTCGGGCCCCATGACCAACAACTCGATGAGTTGCTGGCGGCACTGGATCCCCGCGACGTTGGCCAGTTGCAGCGCGTCCACGGCGACCTCCACCTGGGCCAGATTCTGTTGGTTCCCGGCACGGAGGGGCAGCCAGGGCGGTGGGCCATCCTTGACTTCGAGGGCGAGCCGCTCCGGACCATTGATGAGCGCAATACTCCCGATCTTCCTTTGCGGGATGTCACCGGGATGCTGCGCTCGTTCGACTACGCGGCCGGGGCCGCCACGCGCGAAAACATCGACGTCAAAGTGCCTGAAGCCTGGGTGGATGACTGCGCTGCCGCGTTCCTTGAGGGGTATAGCGAGGTCACCCCGGGAACAATTGACCGCCGCTCGCCGCTCTTTGTGGCATTGTGGCTGGACAAGGCCTTATACGAGGTTGTGTACGAGTTGCGGAACCGGCCCGACTGGTTGTCGATCCCCGTGAATGCATCCCGACGAATCCTCGAAAACACTAGCCGCGGCAAGCATGCGGCAGCTACAGCGGAAGGTAATGACATGACTGGCTCTGCACGCACCGAACGGCCGCGAGTTCCCCTGCACGTGGACTCCGAGACCTTGGAACGCGTGGCGGCCGCTGCCTACCATGCACCCCACTCAGTGCTGGGCGCACACTTGGACGATCACGGCCACGTCACCATCCGCACCGTGAAGCACCTCGCGAAGTCCGTGGTTGTAGTGACCGAAGCCGGCCGCACCGACATGACCCACGAGGCCCACGGCGTCTGGACTGCTGTTCTGGAACCGCTGCAGGCCGGCCACGTGCCTGACTACCGTTTGGAAGTGGTGTACGACGTCGAACCCGTCACCATCGATGACCCGTACCACTACCTGCCTACCGTGGGTGAGGTGGACCTGCACCTGATCGGCGAAGGCCGCCACGAACGCCTTTGGGATGTTCTGGGTGCGCACGTTCAGCATTACCGCTCCGCGCTGGGTGAGGTGGACGGAGTTTCCTTCGCCGTCTGGGCCCCCAACGCCCAGGCCGTACGTGTGAAGGGCGACTTCAACGCGTGGGATGGCCGCTCCCACGGAATGCGTTCACTGGGGTCCTCCGGTGTGTGGGAACTGTTCATCCCGGGTGTTGTAGCAGGGGCGTGCTACAAATACGAGATCCTGACCAAGTCGGGACACTGGATTGAAAAGGCCGATCCGCTGGCTTTCGGCACCGAGGTTCCGCCACTGACGGCCTCACGTGTTGTGGACGCCAGCTACCGGTTCAAGGATGCGGAATGGATGAGCGCGCGTGCTGCGAAAGACCCGCACAACTCGCCCATGAGCGTCTACGAAGTCCACCTGGGATCCTGGCGGCTGGGCCTTGGCTACAAGGAACTCGCCAAGGAACTCGTGGACTACGTGAAGTGGCTCGGCTTCTCCCACGTTGAGTTCATGCCGGTGGCGGAGCACCCCTTCGGTGGTTCGTGGGGCTACCAAGTGACGTCCTACTTCGCGCCGACCTCACGGTTTGGACACCCGGACGAGTTCCGGTTCCTGGTGGATTCGCTTCACCAGGCCGGCATCGGCGTCCTCCTTGACTGGGTACCTGCCCACTTCCCCAAGGACTCCTGGGCGCTGGCACAGTTCGACGGCCAGCCACTGTACGAGCACTCGGACCCTGCCTTGGGCGAACACCCGGACTGGGGAACGCTGATCTTCGACTTTGGGCGCAGCGAGGTCAGGAACTTCCTGGTGTCCAACGCGCTGTACTGGCTGGAAGAATTCCACATTGATGGCCTGCGTGTAGATGCTGTTGCCTCGATGATCTACCTGGACTATTCCCGCGAAGAAGGGCAGTGGAAGCCCAACAAGTTCGGCGGGCGTGAGAACCTCGAAGCCATTTCCTTCATGCAGGAAGTCAACGCCACCGTCTACAAGTCCCACCCGGGCGCCATCATCATTGCCGAGGAATCCACCGCATTCCCCGGTGTTACGGCTCCCACCAACCACGGCGGACTCGGCTTCGGGCTCAAATGGAACATGGGCTGGATGCATGATTCGCTCAAGTACATTTCCGAAGACCCCATCAACCGCAAATGGCACCACGGCACCATCACGTTCTCCTTGGTCTATGCCTTCACTGAGAACTTCCTGCTGCCCATCAGCCACGACGAAGTAGTTCACGGCAAAGGCTCCATGCTGCGGAAGATGCCGGGCGACCGGTGGCAGCAACTGGCAAACCTGCGCGCGTTCTTTGCGTACCAGTGGGCGCATCCGGGCAAGCAGCTCATCTTCATGGGTACGGAGTTCGGCCAGGAAGCAGAATGGTCCGAACAGTACGGACTGGATTGGTTCCTCGCCGACATTCCCGCGCACCGCGGGCTGCAGCTCCTGATCAAGGATCTGAACGAGCTCTATACCGCAACGCCGGCCCTTTACCAGCGGGACAACGAGGCCGGCGGTTTCCAATGGATCAACGGCGGGGATGCTGATCACAACGTCCTCACGTTCATCCGCTGGGACCACGATGGCAAACCGCTGGTGTGCGCAGTGAACTTCTCCGGCGGTCCGCACAAGGATTACATCTTGGGCGTACCGGCAGCAGGGGAGTGGACGGAAGTCCTCAACACGGACGCTGAGACATACGGCGGCTCGGGGGTTGTCAACGCAGGATCGCTGACGGCGTCTACTCCGGGAACTGATGGACAACCTGCGGCGCTGACTGTAACGCTTCCTCCGCTGGGCGCCTCATGGTTCACGCCGGCTGGCTGATCCTCTCTCACATCACCACCCTTTTCCAGCGTCCCTCGCTCACATAACGGCCGCTTTCGAGCAACGCTCTCTCACTCACGTGGGAGAGCGTTGCTGGTTCCCGGCCGGCTTGTGTTTACGGCCGGATCTACAGGCAAGGGCTCGACGACGGCGGCCCTCACCAAGGCGGCTTTGCCAACCGGGGCCAAGTATGGGTATAGTTAGTACCCGCGCTGCTCCACTGGTTGAGACCGCAAACTGACAAGAAACCGCAAGGAAAAATCAAGTCAGTCTTGCCGATTTGACCGGAAGGAATCCAGCCGGTAAGTTTGAAAAGTTGCTCCGGAGCGATCCAGTTGAGGCTGGTGGTACTGCTCTGGAATAGTGACCTGTTGTTTGAGAACTCAATAGTGTGCCAAGTTTGTTGATACCGATTGTTTTTTTGATTGGTTGAAATTATGGCTGGATCATTGCGCACCCCCGTGTGTGGTGGTCTGGTTTTCAGCTGGTTTCGAATTTTGTGCAGCCGTGTTCGCCGTTATTTCCGGTGGGTGTGGTTGTGTCTGTTTGATTTGTTTTTCTTCAACGGAGAGTTTGATCCTGGCTCAGGATGAACGCTGGCGGCGTGCTTAACACATGCAAGTCGAACGATGATCCCAGCTTGCTGGGGGATTAGTGGCGAACGGGTGAGTAACACGTGAGTAACCTGCCCTTGACTCTGGGATAAGCCTGGGAAACTGGGTCTAATACCGGATACGACCATTCCACGCATGTGGTGGTGGTGGAAAGCTTTTGTGGTTTTGGATGGACTCGCGGCCTATCAGCTTGTTGGTGGGGTAATGGCCTACCAAGGCGACGACGGGTAGCCGGCCTGAGAGGGTGACCGGCCACACTGGGACTGAGACACGGCCCAGACTCCTACGGGAGGCAGCAGTGGGGAATATTGCACAATGGGCGCAAGCCTGATGCAGCGACGCCGCGTGAGGGATGACGGCCTTCGGGTTGTAAACCTCTTTCAGTAGGGAAGAAGCGTAAGTGACGGTACCTGCAGAAGAAGCGCCGGCTAACTACGTGCCAGCAGCCGCGGTAATACGTAGGGCGCAAGCGTTATCCGGAATTATTGGGCGTAAAGAGCTCGTAGGCGGTTTGTCGCGTCTGCTGTGAAAGACCGGGGCTCAACTCCGGTTCTGCAGTGGGTACGGGCAGACTAGAGTGCAGTAGGGGAGACTGGAATTCCTGGTGTAGCGGTGAAATGCGCAGATATCAGGAGGAACACCGATGGCGAAGGCAGGTCTCTGGGCTGTAACTGACGCTGAGGAGCGAAAGCATGGGGAGCGAACAGGATTAGATACCCTGGTAGTCCATGCCGTAAACGTTGGGCACTAGGTGTGGGGGACATTCCACGTTTTCCGCGCCGTAGCTAACGCATTAAGTGCCCCGCCTGGGGAGTACGGCCGCAAGGCTAAAACTCAAAGGAATTGACGGGGGCCCGCACAAGCGGCGGAGCATGCGGATTAATTCGATGCAACGCGAAGAACCTTACCAAGGCTTGACATGAACCGGAAAGACCTGGAAACAGGTGCCCCGCTTGCGGTCGGTTTACAGGTGGTGCATGGTTGTCGTCAGCTCGTGTCGTGAGATGTTGGGTTAAGTCCCGCAACGAGCGCAACCCTCGTTCTATGTTGCCAGCGCGTGATGGCGGGGACTCATAGGAGACTGCCGGGGTCAACTCGGAGGAAGGTGGGGACGACGTCAAATCATCATGCCCCTTATGTCTTGGGCTTCACGCATGCTACAATGGCCGGTACAAAGGGTTGCGATACTGTGAGGTGGAGCTAATCCCAAAAAGCCGGTCTCAGTTCGGATTGGGGTCTGCAACTCGACCCCATGAAGTCGGAGTCGCTAGTAATCGCAGATCAGCAACGCTGCGGTGAATACGTTCCCGGGCCTTGTACACACCGCCCGTCAAGTCACGAAAGTTGGTAACACCCGAAGCCGGTGGCCTAACCCTTGTGGGGGGAGCCGTCGAAGGTGGGACCGGCGATTGGGACTAAGTCGTAACAAGGTAGCCGTACCGGAAGGTGCGGCTGGATCACCTCCTTTCTAAGGAGCTGCTAACAACTGGTTGCTGTGCCTGCATGGGTGTGGTGGTGGTTGTCAGTGTTGCCCATTGCGCAGGCGTCTGTTCTGCGGTGGGTGCTCATGGGTGGAATATCAACGAATCAAATTTTTTTGGCATGGCCTTGACTGGTTGTGTCCTGGTGCTAGTACGGCGGCCTGTGTCTCTCTTTGTGGGGGTGTGGGTTGTGTGGAACGTGGCTGGGGCGTGGTTGGTGTGGGGTTGTGTTTGGCGCACTGTTGGGTCCTGAGGCAACAGGACCTTTTTGCAGCAATGCAGGGGGCACTTCTGGTGTTTCTTTTGTTCCTGCTTCCGGTACGGCCGCTCGTGTGCATGGCTCCCCTTTTTTGGTGGGGGTTGTGGTGGGTGGTGGTCTGGTTGACGGGGTTGTTGTTTGAGAACTACATAGTGGACGCGAGCATCTGGAACACACACGTGGCTGATTCCTTTTTTGGGGTTGGTGTGTGTGTTCTTACAGCAATTTCTTATGAATGAACCTGGCCCTTGTGGTCGTGGTTCTCTCGAGTAGATGATGCATGACCGGATGAGAGTCCGGTCTTTGTGTGGTCAAGTTTTTAAGGGCACACGGTGGATGCCTTGGCATTAGGAGCCGAAGAAGGACGTAGGAATCTGCGATAAGCCTGGGGGAGTTGATAACCGAGCGTTGATCCCAGGATGTCCGAATGGGGAAACCCCGCACAACGCTGTCATGGTGATTGTGTGACCCGCATCTGAACACATAGGGTGCGTGGGGGGAACGCGGGGAAGTGAAACATCTCAGTACCCGCAGGAAGAGAAAACAATAGTGATTCCGTTAGTAGTGGCGAGCGAACGCGGATCAGGCTAAACCGTTTCATGTGTGATAGCCGGCGGGCGTTGCATGGGCGGGGTTGTGGGACTTTCCGTTCTGGTTCTGCCGGACCAGTGAGGTGAGGTGCAGGCATAGGTGAACGGTCTTGAAAGGCCGGCCAGAGAGGGTGTGAGCCCCGTAACCGTAATGTTGTGCACGGCCTGGGGAGTATCCCAAGTAGCACGGGGCCCGAGAAATCCCGTGCGAATCTGTCAGGACCACCTGATAAGCCTAAATACTTCCTAATGACCGATAGCGGACCAGTACCGTGAGGGAAAGGTGAAAAGTACCCCGGGAGGGGAGTGAAACAGTACCTGAAACCGTGTGCTTACAATCCGTCGGAGCAGTCTTGTTACTGTGACGGCGTGCCTTTTGAAGAATGAGCCTGCGAGTTAGTGTTACGTCGCGAGGTTAACCCGTGTGGGGTAGCCGTAGCGAAAGCGAGTCTGAATAGGGCGAGTGTAGTGGCGTGATCTAGACCCGAAGCGGAGTGATCTACCCATGGCCAGGTTGAAGCGACGGTAAGACGTCGTGGAGGACCGAACCCACTTCAGTTGAAAATGGAGGGGATGAGCTGTGGGTAGGGGTGAAAGGCCAATCAAACTCCGTGATAGCTGGTTCTCCCCGAAATGCATTTAGGTGCAGCGTTGCGTGTTTCTTGCCGGAGGTAGAGCTACTGGATGGCCGATGGGCCCTACAAGGTTACTGACGTCAGCCAAACTCCGAATGCCGGTAAGTCAGAGCGCAGCAGTGAGACTGTGGGGGATAAGCTTCATAGTCGAGAGGGAAACAGCCCAGACCACCAACTAAGGCCCCTAAGCGTGTGCTAAGTGGGAAAGGATGTGGAGTTGCGAAGACAACCAGGAGGTTGGCTTAGAAGCAGCCATCCTTGAAAGAGTGCGTAATAGCTCACTGGTCAAGTGATTCCGCGCCGACAATGTAGCGGGGCTCAAGTACACCGCCGAAGTTGTGGATTTCACATATTGCCCTAGCCTTCGTGGTTCAGGGGTGTGGAGTGGTAGGGGAGCGTCGTGTGGGCAGTGAAGTCGCGGTGGAAACCAGCGGTGGAGCCTACACGAGTGAGAATGCAGGCATGAGTAGCGAAAGACGGGTGAGAAACCCGTCCGCCGAATGATCAAGGGTTCCAGGGTCAAGCTAATCTGCCCTGGGTAAGTCGGGACCTAAGGCGAGGCCGACAGGCGTAGTCGATGGACAACGGGTTGATATTCCCGTACCGGCGAAAAACCGTCCATGCCAAGCGGGGGATACTAACCGCCCGGAGCCTGCCCTATCACCCTTGTGGTGTGTGGGTTTTGGCCGAGCGCGGGATCTGATCCCGGGAGGTAAGCGTATTAACAGGTGTGACGCAGGAAGGTAGCCGGGCCGGGCGATGGTTGCCCCGGTCTAAGGATGTAGGGTCAGGGATAGGCAAATCCGTTCCTGTGTGTTTCGAGCACGATCCTGAGATCTGATGGGACCCCCGTTCGGGGGGATCCGGTGATCCTATGCTGCCAAGAAAAGCATCGACGCGAGGTTTTAGCCGCCCGTACCCCAAACCGACACAGGTGATCAGGTAGAGAATACCAAGGCGATCGAGAGAATTATGGTTAAGGAACTCGGCAAAATGCCCCCGTAACTTCGGGAGAAGGGGGGCCTGCCCCGTGATGGAGACTTGCTCTCCGTGAGCGGGTGTGGGCCGCAGAGACCAGGGGGAAGCGACTGTTTACTAAAAACACAGGTCCGTGCGAAGTCGCAAGACGATGTATACGGACTGACTCCTGCCCGGTGCTGGAAGGTTAAGAGGACCGGTTAGCCCTTACGGGCGAAGCTGAGAATTTAAGCCCCAGTAAACGGCGGTGGTAACTATAACCATCCTAAGGTAGCGAAATTCCTTGTCGGGTAAGTTCCGACCTGCACGAATGGAGTAACGACTTCCCCGCTGTCTCAACCATAAACTCGGCGAAATTGCAGTACGAGTAAAGATGCTCGTTACGCGCAGCAGGACGGAAAGACCCCGAGACCTTTACTATAGTTTGGTATTGGTGTTCGGAGTGGCTTGTGTAGGATAGGTGGGAGACGTTGAAACCCGGACGCCAGTTCGGGTGGAGTCATCGTTGAAATACCACTCTGGTCACTTTGGACATCTAACTTCGGCCCGTGATCCGGGTCAGGGACAGTGCCTGATGGGTAGTTTAACTGGGGCGGTTGCCTCCTAAAAAGTAACGGAGGCGCCCAAAGGTTCCCTCAGCCTGGTTGGCAATCAGGTGTCGAGTGTAAGTGCACAAGGGAGCTTGACTGTGAGAGAGACATCTCAAGCAGGGACGAAAGTCGGGACTAGTGATCCGGCGGTACATTGTGGAATGGCCGTCGCTCAACGGATAAAAGGTACCTCGGGGATAACAGGCTGATCTTGCCCAAGAGTCCATATCGACGGCATGGTTTGGCACCTCGATGTCGGCTCGTCGCATCCTGGGGCTGGAGTAGGTCCCAAGGGTTGGGCTGTTCGCCCATTAAAGCGGTACGCGAGCTGGGTTTAGAACGTCGTGAGACAGTTCGGTCCCTATCCGCTGCGCGCGCAGGAAATTTGAGAAGGGCTGTCCTTAGTACGAGAGGACCGGGACGGACGAACCTCTGGTGTGTCAGTTGTACTGCCAAGTGCATCGCTGATTAGCTACGTTCGGATGGGATAACCGCTGAAAGCATCTAAGCGGGAAGCTCGCTTCAAGATGAGATTTCCATACACATTATGTGTGAGAGGCCCCCAGCCAGACCACTGGGTTGATAGGCCGGATGTGGAAGCGAGGACTAAAGACTCGTGAAGCTGACCGGTACTAATAGGCCAACAACTTACACCACACAACACACACTGCACGCGTCCACTATGTGGTTCCCGAACAACAACCCGTCCCCGGGTTGCCGGAACCAACAACAACTAAATACACAACACCACAGTTGTAACCACAGTCTTCCCACCCGGGAAAGCAGCCCCCCACAAGGGCCCGCACACCCGGGACGGGTAACAGAGTTACGGCGGTCATAGCGTGGGGGAAACGCCCGGTCCCATTCCGAACCCGGAAGCTAAGACCCACAGCGCCGATGGTACTGCACCCGGGAGGGTGTGGGAGAGTAGGACACCGCCGGACAACCATTAAGAAGAGCCCCAGCCACCGGCTGGGGCTCTTCGACTTTAACCCACCTGTGTACCTTCCGCCCCCGGTAGAGTTGGTGGTCATGGAAAATCTTTTCAGCCATCCAGAGTCGGAGCCCGAACCGTCCCAACAGGCCGGCGATGGCCTTGACCCCCTGATCATTACTGTTGTGGTTCCTACCAACGTCTCGCATGCCTTCCAGGGTTTCACCGATCATCCACATCTGTGGTGGCCGCTGGAGCAGGAGAGTGTGTACGGCGAAGGATCTCATGTTGAGTTCGAAGAGAACTTGATACTGGAGACGGCCGAGGATGGCCGCACATCAGTATGGGGGACTATCGACGATTGGCAGCCTCCACTGTCCTTCCACGCGAGCTGGTATCCGGCCAGTACGCCCCTGTGGTCCACGGAGATCCGCGTGGTTTTCCGGGCCGTGGAGGAGGGCACTGAAGTCCGGTTGATCCATGACGGCTGGGAGGGCGCCGAAGACCCTGCGGCCTCACGCGCGTCCTACGCCGAGCGGTGGCCCCGTGTCTTGGAGCGCTACGTGAGGTTCATGGGCGGAGCAGTTGCCTAGGATCCGCAGGCTCCACGCGAATGACTGGCCGTTGTTGAAGGCTGTCCGCCTGGAGATGCTCACGGATACGCCCATGGCCTACGTGGAGAGCCTGGACGCGGCCCGCCGGCAAACAGACACCCAGTGGCAGGAGCGTGCTGCCGCGATGTCCGGCGATGCCAGCATCACCCTGGTTGCCGATACAGGCGAAGAGGGCAGCAAACTCTGCGGCCTGATGCGTGTGGTGGTCAAGCACCCCCGGATCCCGGAGAAGCCGCTGCAGGCCATGCTCATCAGCGTCTATGTGGCACCTGAGCATCGTGGCCTGGGATTGGCCGACGAACTCCTCCAAGAGGCGTGCAAAGCCGCTGCCGGAGATTTCGCGGCCGAAAGCATGGAGCTTGGGGTGCACGAGGACAACTCAAGGGCGCTTGCGTTCTACCGGCGCCACGGATTCCAGACCACGGGTGCCAGCCGACCCTATCCGCAGGACACATCGAAACTGGAGCTCGTCATGGAACGGCAGCTGCCGTAGAGGCACCTTAGGCGGTGCCGGCCCTCGGCACCGCGGTACTGGTGCGAACCACCAGCTTGGTGGGGTGTTCGGTATCAGCAGGTTCCAGCACCAACCCGTTGTTGATGGCGCCCAGCAGAGTCCGGACGGCCAATGCTCCCTGGCCCTTGGCATCCTGGTCGATGGTGGTCAGGCCAAGGACATTGCCAAGATCGTGCCCGTCAATGCCCATGACGGACAGGTCGTCGGGGATGCGCAGGCCGAAGTCCCTTGCGGCGAGGATGGTGCCAATGGCCATTTCATCCGACGCCGCAAAGACGGCTGTGGGGCGCTCCGGTGCGCTGGCCAGGAGTTGCCGGGCCGCCGAGTAAGCGCCTTCTATGGTGAAGTCCGCGGATACGATCCATTCGGGCCTGACCGGGCAGCCGGCGTCGTTCATTGCTTTCTCGAAACCGCTGCGGCGGGTTCCAGGCAGGTGGAAGTCCTGGTCATAGGCCTCATGACCCGTGATGTGCGCGATCTTGGTATGGCCCAGGCCCAACAGGTGGTTGGTGGCCTTCAGTGCGAGTCCAGAGTCGTCAATCCTGATAGTCGAAGCTCCCGGCAACGGTCCGCCGATGCCCACGATGGGCCGGTGGACCGCGTGAAGCTGCTGGATCTCGTCTTCGCTGAGCTCCAAGGACACTGCAATGACTGCGTCCACCCGCTTGCGTAGCAGGAAGTCGTTGAACACGCTCTGCCGGTGCGCAGGGTTTTCACCGATGTTGTAGAGGGTGAGGTCGTAGCCGGCCTCAAGCAACGCCGCGGAGGCGCCCTCGATCACCGCTGAGAAGAACCAGCGGTGGACTGAGGGCACCACCAGACCGACGTTGTGCGTGCGCCCGGAAGCCAGGCTTGACGCATGATAGGACAGCACGAATCCCAACTCGGCAGCGGCGGAGCGGGCACGTTCCCGGCTGCTGGGGGATACGTTGCCCTTTCCGCTCAGCGCCCGTGAGACCGTGGCAACGGACAGCCCTGCTCGCTCGGCTACGTCCTTGATGCCGGTCATGCTGCTCCTCGGTGGAAAAGTTAGCTGGCCTTTAGCCAGATTGTCTCCCCCGAGCCTAGTAGATCAGCAGCCAGTAGATCAGCGCCGGCTTCCACCGCGGAACTCCGCAGGATGGTTTCGCCTGCGGGGAGCGGCATTGCATCGGCTCCGACGTTCATCATCACCAGGGTGTTGCCGTTGAGGTAGGCCAGCGAGGTCTCGCTGCAGTAGTCCTCCACCCAGGCCAGGGAGCCCTCGCCGAGGCGGTGCATGGTGCGGAGCTCGAGCATCCGCCGGTACAGGTTAAGGTGCGACGCCGGATCCGCCTCTTGCTTGTCCCTGGCCAGGGCGGGCCAGGACTCGGGCTGGGGCAGCCAGGGGTCCAGGCCGCTGCCGAACCCTGAGTGGGGTTCGGACGAACGCCAGGGGAGCGGAACGCGGCAGCCGTCACGGCCGATGCGGGCTCCGCCGGTACGGGCGAACGTTGGATCCTGGCGCATGCTGCCGGGAATGCTGGAGGAATCCGGGAGGCCGAGCTCTTCGCCTTGGTAGAGGTAGGCGCCACCGGGGAGGCCCAACATGAACATGGTGGCCGCGGCAGCCCGTCGTCGTCCGAGTTCTTCGTTGGGTTGCACGTCGTCGGGGCCGATGCCGTCGCCGTCGCGGGGTCCTGGTCCGTCGTAGCCGAAGCGTGAAACGTGCCGGACAACATCGTGGTTGGACAGCACCCAGGTGCTCGGGGCCCCCACGGCGTCCAGGGAGACCAGGGAGTCGGTGATGATGTGGCGCAGGCGATTCACGTCCAGTCCTGCGTGCAGGTAGGGGAAGTTGAAGGCCTGGTGCATTTCATCGGCTCGAACCCACTGGGCCAGCCGGGGCAGCGGGTCCACGTTGGCTTCCGCGCAGAGGATGCGGTCCGGTCCGTATTCTTCCAGGATGGAGCGCCAGCGGCGGTAGATATCGTGGAGGGCGGGCTGGCCGAACATGGGTGCGTCGTGTCCCGGGAAGCCTTCGGAGCTGTTGCCGTCTGCGCGTCCACCCCAGTCAGGGAGTCCGGCTGCCTTGACCAGCGCGTGGGCGACGTCCACCCGGAAGCCGGAGATGCCGCGGTCCAGCCAGAAGCGGAGGACGCGTTCAAACTCGGCATGGACGGCCGCGTTGTCCCAGTTGAAGTCCGGCTGCGAGGAATCGAAGAGGTGGAGGAACCATTGGCCGGGGTCGCCGCTCGGCTCCATGACGCGCGTCCATGCCGGGCCACCGAAGTGCGATTGCCAGTTGTTGGGAGGCTCATTGCCGTCGGGCCCCAGGCCATCGCGGAAGATGAACATATCCCGCTCCGGACTGTTGGCGCCGGCAGCAAGCGCGGCCTGGAAGGCGACGTGCTGCTCGGAACAGTGATTGGGGACGAGGTCCGCGATGACGCGCAAGTTGAGCCTGTTGGCCTCTGCGATGAGGGCATCGAAGTCGGTCAGGGTGCCGAAGAGGGGATCGACGTCGCAGTAGTCGCTGACGTCGTATCCGGCGTCCCGCTGAGGTGAGCGGTAGAAGGGCGACAACCACACGGCGTCGACGCCCAACGTCGCCAACTGCGGCAGTTCGGCGGTGATACCCGCCAAGTCTCCTACGCCGTCGCCATTGAGGTCGCGGAAGGACCGCGGATAAATCTGGTAGATCACAGCGGACCGCCACCATCCGTGCGCCTTCGAAGCGTGGTGGACGGGGGTCACGTGCGTGAAAGCTGCAGTGGGCTCGTGGGTCGCAACCGAGAGCAATGAGTCAACGGACATGAACACATCGTAGAAGAGAATTTTCAAAATTGTAAACGCTTCCAGCCCTAAGGGTGCTGTCTTTGAGTGATTTACAAGGTGGGGTCTTTTCAATTCCGCGTATTTACCTGTAGTGTGTGGAAGCGCTTGCAGTCTGTGAGCAAAGTCACCGGCGATGCGATGGGTTTAGAGCCCTTGCCGTCGAAGCAAAGAAGAACGAAAGGGACACCAATGAAGGTGCACACTACCCTCGAGACTCAAACAACCCGGCGTGTTTTCGCCGCCGGGGCGATCTCCGTGGCCGCTGCCCTGGCACTGACCGCCTGCGGTGGAAGCGCCTCCACTACGCCCAGCTCGGATGCTGCAAAGCCGGACCTCAAGGCTGCCGGAGCCGGTGTCATCACCATGTGGGTTGACGCCGAGCGCTCTCCGGCGCTGAAGGACATCACGGAGAAGTTCAAGTCCGATACCGGCATCGAAGTGAAGCTTGTGGTCAAGGATTTCGCCGCCGTGCGCGACGACTTCATCACCCAGGTACCCACCGGCCAAGGGCCGGACTTGATTGTTGGACCCCATGACTGGATTGGAAAGTTTGTCCAGAACGGTGTGATTGCCCCCGTTGAGCTGGGCGACAAAGCGGCACAGTTCCAGGACTCCTCCATCAAGGCCATGACCTACAACGGCGCCGTCTATGGTGTCCCGTACGCCATCGAGAACATCGCCTTGCTTCGCAACACCAGCATCGTGGACAGCAAAGCCGCCACGCTGGACGAAGTAGTGGCCAACGGCAAGAATGCCGTTGCGGACGGCAAAGCCGCATTCCCGTTCCTGGTGGGCATGGATCCGAAACAGGGCGATCCCTACCACCTGTATCCGCTGCAGTCCTCCATGGGCTCACAGGTCTTCGGCAAGAGTGCCGACGGCGGATATGACGCAAAGCAGCTCCTCATCGGTGACGCTGCCGGCGTCGAATTCGCCAAGAAGCTGGCCTCCTGGGGTGATGCCGGCGAGAAGATTATCAACTCCAACATCACCAATGACATTGCCAAGGAGAAGTTCCTGGCCGGAGAATCCCCGTATTTCCTGACAGGCCCGTGGAACGTTCCGGACGTCCAGAAGAAGGGCATCAAGTTGGCCGTGGATGAACTGCCCACTGCCGGCGGCGAGCCCGCCCAGCCGTTCATCGGTGTCAACGGCTTCTTCATCAGCGCCAAGAGCGTCAACGCCTTGGCCACCAATGAGTTCGTCACCAACTACCTCACCTCCGAGTCGGCACAGGATTCCATGTATGCGGCAGGCGGACGCCCGCCGGCATTGAAGGCCTCCTTCGAGAAGGCCGCCAGCGATCCCGTTGTGGAGGCGTTCGGAAAGATCGGTGCCACGGGCGTCCCCATGCCGGCCATCCCTGAAATGAGTGTGGTGTGGGCTGACTGGGGCGCCACCGAGTTGGCCATCATCAAGGGCCAGGGAGATCCGGCTGAGGCTTGGACCAAGATGGCCGACAGCATCAAGTCCAAGATCGGCGGCTAGCACCACAACCGGATAACTCCACCGGTCTGCCCCGGGCCGGGCGGCAATCCACCGCCCGGCCCTGCCTGTCGCCAACCGCTTCACTCAAGGATCCACAATGCCAAAACCAGATCTCCGCGAACTGCCAGCAACCCAAGGCCAACCGAGCCCGGAACAGTCCGTCGGCAGCGGCGCCCGCAACGGCAGCGGCGCCCGCCCCACAGCCAAGCCCGTACGCCACCCGGATTCCCTCAAGGGCACCATCCTCAAGGTTGTCCTGCTGGGACTTGTGGACGCTTTTGCGGTGTACGTCCTGATGATGCTGTTCCTCAGCCAGTCGTGGCCCGCGTTGGCGGTATCCTCACTGGTGGTTCTGGCCATCAACTGGATCTACCTCCGTAAGGGTGGGCTACCGGCCAAGTACCTGGCTCCAGGGGTACTGTTCCTGCTGGTGTTCCAGGTCCTGGTGGTGGTGTTCAGCGGTTACATCGCCTTCACCAACTACGGCGATGGGCACAACAGCACCAAGGAAGATGCCATTTCGGCCATCCAGATGACAGCCCAGAAGCGCGTCCCGGACTCGCCTGCTTACAAGGCGTCCGTGCTCACCAAGGGCAGTAATTTCTACCTGCTGTTCACGGATCCCTCTGGCAAGGCACAACTCGGCAGCAGTGAGGATCCGCTCACCGAGGTCCCGGAAGCCGGCAAAGACTCGACAGGCAAGGCCACCTCCCTGGCGGGTTACCAGACGCTGAAGTTCCAGGAGATCGTGGCCAATCAGCAGGAAATCCTGAAGATCACAGTCCCGGTTTCGGACGATCCCGCCGATGGGACGCTCCGCACTGCGGACGGCAGCACGGCCTACCAGTTCAAGCCGGCACTGAACTATGACGCCGCCACGGATACCTTCACGGACACCGATACCGGCACCCAATACCGCGACAACGGCAAGGGCGCATTCGCCGACGCCAACGGGGAGACCCTGGCCACCGGCTGGAAGATCGATGTTGGCATGGACAACTTCGTGCGGGCCTTCACGGATCCCAGCCTCCGCGGGCCACTCCTGGGTGTGATCCTTTGGACGTTCACCTTCTCCATCGCATCCGTTGCCCTGACCTTCGTGATGGGCCTCTTCCTGGCCATCACCTTCAACCGTGAGGACCTTCGCGGCAAGAAGGCGTACCGGATCCTGATGATCCTGCCCTATGCGTTCCCCGCTTTCCTGTCCGGCCTGGTGTGGTCCGGCATCCTCAACCCCGAGTTCGGCTGGCTCAACCAAACACTCTTGGGCGGCGCGAACATCGGGTGGCTTACGGACCCTGTCCTGGCCAAGATCAGCGTGCTGGTGGTCAATGTGTGGCTTGGCTTCCCGTACATGTTCCTGGTCTGCACGGGCGCCTTGCAGTCGCTGCCGTCTGAAATCGACGAGGCCGCCCGCATGGATGGTGCCTCGGCCTGGCGGGTGTTCCGGTCCATCAAGTTGCCGCTGCTCCTGGTGTCCGTGGCGCCGCTGCTGATCTCCTCCTTTGCCTTCAACTTCAACAACTTCAACGTCATCTACATGCTCACCGGTGGTGGGCCGCGCTTCGCGGACACTGATCGCGATATCGGATCCACCGACATCCTGATCACGCTGGTGTACAAGGTGGCGTTCGGCCAAGGCACAGGGCGCGACTACGGACTGGCCAGCGCGCTGGCCATCATCATTTTCATCATCGTGGCCACTATCTCGGCCATCAGCTTCAAACAGACCAAAGCACTCGAGGACGTGAACTGATGAGCGTACGCACACTGGCCGCCACCAAGGAAACAGCGCTCGACGGCGGCCCTACGCCGCTGGCGCCTGCACGCCGTCCGTTCGGGGTCTGGTTTAAGGACAAAGGCTGGCGGCATGTGGTGGGCATCGTCACCACGATCTTCGCCGTGTTCCCGCTCCTGTATGTTCTGTCCGCTGCCTTGGATTCCAACGGCACCCTGGTGGGTTCCAACGGACTCTTCTCCAGGTTCGATACCGGCAACTTCGTAGCACTCTTCAGCGACCCCACAAGACCTTTCGGCCGTTGGTTCGTGAACACCTTGGTGGTTGGTACGGTGACGTCCGCCGCCACCGTTTTCCTCGGCGCCATGGCCGCGTACGCGTTCTCCCGCATGCGTTTCAAAGGCCGACGGGTGGGACTGTTGACCCTCCTCTTGCTGCAGATGTTCCCGCAACTGTTGGCCGTCGTCGCGATCTTCCTGCTCCTGAGTGGCATCTCGCAAGTAATCCCCGCCCTGGGGCTGGGCAGCCAGCTGGGCCTGATCATGGTGTACCTCGGCGGCGCGCTGGGCGTGAACACGTACCTGATGTACGGGTTCTTCAACACGGTTCCGCAGTCCTTGGACGAAGCGGCGAAGATCGACGGTGCCAGCCACGTCCAGATCTTCTTCGGCATCATCCTGCGGCTGGTCACCCCCATCCTGGCTGTTGTGGGTCTCTTGGCGTTCATAGGCATCTCCAGCGAGTTCGTCATCGCCAGCGTTGTCCTGACCGATCCTGACAGCCAGACACTCGCCGTCGGGCTCTACTCCCATGTGGCCCAGCAGCGCTCCGAAAACTGGGGCGTCTTCGCAGCCGGCGCCGTCATCGCGGCCATCCCTGTCATGGCCTTGTTCCTCTTCCTGCAGAAGTACATCGTCAGCGGCCTCACCGCCGGCTCAGTGAAAGGCTGACCATGCCAATCGCCCTTCCGCATCATGACGGATCCGGACTTCATGCTCCCCATGCCGTGTCCCTTGGCGAAACAGTCCGGCTCCGGCTGCGCGTCCCGCAGGGGTGGGGTCCGGCGTCGAAGGTTTGGGTCCGGTCCGTCCAGGACGGCGAGCCGCGCTACGACGCCGCGATCCGGCTCGGCTCGGCTGATGGCTGGGACTGGTGGGAAGCGGCGATGCTCGTGGCAAACCCGGTGTCCAAGTACCGCTTTCTGCTGGAAGTCACTGAAACGCACGACGACGATGCTGCCGCCACCGTAGCGAGCCGAAGCACCATTGGGCGGCGCTACTGGAACCTCAACGCCCAAGGCCTGTTCCGACGGGACGTCTCCGACTCTGCAGACTTCAGGCTGACAACGTTCGCCGCGGCTCCGGAGTGGCTCCGCAAGGGCACCATGTACCAGGTGTTTCCTGACAGGTTCGCGCGATCCGCCCAAGCGGACAATCATCCGACTCCGCACTGGGCTATCGCATGTTCCTGGGACGCCCAGGTGGTGCGGACAGGCGAGCAGGCAGCCACCCAGTTCTATGGGGGAGACCTTCCCGGGATCACGGGAAAACTCGATCACCTGCAGGACTTGGGGGTGGATATCCTCTACCTGACGCCGTTCTTCCCCGCACGATCCAACCACCGCTACGATGCGTCAACCTTCGATTCCGTGGACCCGCTCCTGGGCGGAGACCAGGCCCTGGTGGACTTGGTGGAAGCTGCACATGCGCGAGGCATCAAAGTCATGGGGGATCTCACCGCCAACCACTCCGGCGACGCCCACGAATGGTTCGTCAAGGCACTCGCGGATCCCGGCTCGGAGGAAGCCGGCTACTACTACTTCAGCCCCGACCATTCCAGCTACGAGTCGTGGTGGGGCGTGCCGTCACTGCCCAAGTTCAACTGGTCCTCCGATGCACTCCGCCGACGTTTCGTGACGGATGATGATTCCGTGGTGGCACGCTGGCTCAAGCCGCCGTTCAACCTGGATGGCTGGAGGATCGATGTCGGCAACATGACCGGCCGTCTGGGCGCGGTGGACCTCAACCATGACGTGGCACGGCTCATTGCGGACCGGGTGCGCGAAATCAACCCGAACGCGGCCCTGCTGGCGGAGTCCACCTCCGATGCCTCTCCGGATTTCACGGGCGAGCACTGGCAGGGAGCCATGACGTACTCCCACCTGACCCGGCCGTTGTGGTCCTGGCTCGCCAAAGATGCACCGAACGTGAACTTCTTCGGCTCACCGCAATCCGGGCCCAACAAGATCGATGCTGAGGACTTCCTGGCAACACATCTGGACCTCGCCGCGGGATTTAGCTGGGGTGTGCTGCAAAACAATATGAACGCGCTCAATACGCACGACACCGCACGCGCGGCAACGGTGATGGTCGACGGCGGTCCTGCCGTGGGTGCCGCCCTCACCTTCTGCCTTCCAGGAGTTCCGGTCATGTTTGCCGGCGACGAGTTCGGGTTTGTTGGGTTCAACGGCGAGGACTCCAGGACGCCCATGCCATGGGCTGATGGTAGCCGCGTGCGGACGGACATGCGGTCCCTCTACGCCAACCTTGCGCGGCTGCGCAGGGAACTGCCGTCGCTGACTGAAGGCGGGGTGCGCTGGCTGCACGCCGAGGGCGACGCGTTGGTCTTCATCCGGGAAAGTTTGGAATCTTCAGCGCTGGTATTCGTCGCTAGGGACACGGCCGAGGTGGTCCTCGACAACGCTGTCCTCTCCAGCCAGCAGCTCGAAGCGTTACTCGCCCCGCCACTGCACCACTCCGGAACGGCGAGCTCCGCACCCGCCGGACCATCCGGCGTCGACGATGTTTGCCTACGTGCCGAAGGTGTCTCCGCAGGAATCTGGGCGATGCCGGGGACGGTGCTCGCCACCGGGTAGCCGGCGGCCGTGGCCGTGCCCTGCCGTTCCGGGCTGGCTAGCGTTCCGGGCTGGCTAGACTGGGAGCACTAAAACACTGCGAAGACTGCCGGTTTGGCGTGTCCGCGGTGCGTACGTGGAGGGACCACTGTGTCGGACGAAACGGCTATGGCCGGAACATCAGAGGAAAGCATCAACACCTGGACCGCGGGCCGCCGGGAACACTCACGGCCCTCGGCAGGCCAACAAGTATTCCTGAAAGAGCTCGCGGCCGGACTCCGTGCCGGGCAGGTGGCCGAGGATGAAGAAACCCTCACCGTATACTCCATGGATCAAGGACCGCTGCTGGAGCGGCACCTGCCGCTCGCTGTGGTGTGGGCCGAGTCCGTCGAAGACGTGCAACACATCGTTCGCAGCTGCGCGGCACACCAAGTGCCCATCGTCGCTCGGGGTGCAGGAACCGGCGTCTCCGGGGGAGCGCACGCCACCCAAGGCTGCATCGTCCTGGGCCTGGAACGGATGAACCGCATCCTGGACCTCAACCCCGACGACGAAACCGCCGTCGTCGAACCCGGCGTCATCAACGCCGACCTCAACACCGCTGCCGCCGAGCACGGGCTCATGTACGCGCCCGACCCGGCCAGCTACAAAATGTCCACCATCGGCGGCAACGTGGCCACCAACGCCGGAGGACTGCGCTGTGCAAAATACGGCGTGACACGTGACTCCGTGCTCGCCCTGGACGTCGTCATGGCCGATGGCTCCCTGATGCACACCGGCCACCAAACCTTCAAAGGCGTGGCGGGCTACGACCTCACCGCGTTACTGGTGGGCTCCGAAGGAACATTGGGGATTGTGGTGGGAGTGACCGTTCGGCTCAAATACCTGCCGCGCGAAATCCACACGATCGCCGCCTTCTACCAGGACTTCCGCAGCGCCGCCGCTGGTGTGCTTGCAGTAGGCAAAGCCCGCGTACAGCCCGCCATCATGGAACTCCTGGACAACGGCACCTTGGTGCAGCTGGACGAACTGAACGGCAGCGACCTCCAAAAGCGCGGCAAATCCCTGCTGCTCATCCAAACCGACGGTTTCGGAGCGGCCGCAGAAGCCGACGTCGTCCGCCAGGTACTCGCCGACAGCGGCGCCACAGTCACCACTGAAGCCAGCGAAGAAGCCGAAATGCTGGTGGAACTACGCAGAAACAGCCGCGGCGTCGAAGTGGACGACGAATTCAGGGTGGGCGAAGACATAGCCGTCCCGCGCTCGCGCTTGGTGGACTTCGTGGCTGAACTCGAGGCTATGGCCGCCCGATTCCAGGTTCGACTCAAAGTAGTGGCACACGCCGGCGACGGAAACCTGCACCCCACGTTCTGGATGGACCGCGTAGACCCCGCCACCGACGCAGACGCACTCCAACGACTCAACGCAGCCCTGGACGAATCGATCCGCGTAGGCCTCCACATGGGCGGCACCATTACAGGCGAGCACGGCGTGGGCCAATACAAGCTGCGTTGGCTCGGGCTTGAGCAACCCGAACCGATGCGTGAGCTGCAGCGGCGGATCAAGGAGCTGTTCGACCCGCAGGGAATCCTGAATCCGGGAAAAGCTATCTGATCCGTGGGCCTGTGACGCTCTATCACGTCCCGCGTGTTTGGGTGTGACGCTCTATCACCTCCAACTCTCTGGCGGACCGCACGTGTGCTTCTTGGTATTCCAGACTCGGAGTGGTTGCATTCTGACTCTTGCACTTCCTTTCAGAACGACGTATTTACTTTGCGTCATCCCCCTCATAGTCTTACTTGGTATACCAAAGTTGCTATGAGGGGAATGACGTGCGCGAGAAGCGGCAGGCTGGATCTTTACTGAATCCGAGGCTGAGGGTGGGTCTAGCGTTGATCGCGCTTGTCATGGTGTCCGTCAATCTTCGACCGGCCATTACCACCGTTGCCGGGGTGATGAATCAGGTGCCGGGAGTCTTCAGCCTGGATCCGTCCCTGCTTCCAGTACTGGGCACTTTGCCGGTATTGGCCTTTGGTATTTCCGGCCCCATGGGGCCATGGCTGGCTCAACGGCTCGGGACAGGTCGTGCCGTCGCGCTGGCGTTGCTGGTTCTGGCCGCGGCATTGGTCATTCGGGCGACGGTGCCCGCACTGCTGCTGCCCGGAACCTTCTTGGCCGGCATGGCGATCATGACAGCCAGCGTGCTGGTGCCCCAGATCGTCAAAGCCAACCGCGGCACCGGCTGGTGGACTGGCCTGTGCACCATGGGATTCGGCCTCGGCGCTGCGCTGGGTGCCGGGCTGGTCCAGCCATTGGAGCAGGCCTTCGGTGGAAACCTGGCATCAGCGCTCGCCGTGTGGGCGGTGCCAGCGCTGATCGGCGCGTTCCTGATCCACCGATCCGGAGGACGCCCGACGGCGGCACCCACCACTGCGGGCACCGTCACCGGAGCCACTGATGTGGTCACTCCGCTCCGGAAGCAACGCACGGCGTGGGCGGTGACAGCGTTCTTCGGACTCCAGGCCATGCTCTACTTCGCGATCACGTCCTGGTTGGCGGTGTACTTGGTATCCCGAGGGCTCGCACAAGCCGATGCTGCCGCCCTGCTGGCGTGGTTCAGTCTTGCTGGGTTGCCTGCAAGTTTGCTGGCTCCCGTGCTCGCTGGCCGCCCCGGCATCCTCAGGATCATGGCGCCCGGCCTTGGCTTGTCCGTGGCAGCTGCGCTGCTTGGAGTTCTGATGGCACCACTTGAGCTGCAGTTCCTCGCAGTAGGCGTCCTCGGCATTGTCCAAAGCGCTGGATTCGGGCTGGCCATGGCGTTGGTGGTGATCCGCTCCGATGGGCCGCAATCGGCGGGCAGGCTCTCCGCCATGAGCCAGGGATTTGGTTTCGCGTTGGCGTCCCTCGGCCCGCTGGGTGCCGGGGTACTGCACACCATCACCGGCGGCTGGGCATTGACGTTCTGGGCGCTCGCCGCGGAGGCCGTAGTGCTGGCAGGTGCAGGATTCTTTGCTATCCGTGGACCCCTCGTCAGCCTGGAGGCAACGGAGTCAGCGGAGCGGGCGGCGCCTCCTGAGCAAGCAACTACCAAAGCCACGGTGGTTCGATAACCCGGCTATTCGAAGGATTGTGCAGAGGCGGGCACCGCGTCCGATTGCCCGGAAACCGGGGAAGGGCCTGTTCGGGCAGCAGCCCGGCGGCGTATCCTCGGCCATATGACCAACTCAGCAGCAACAGGTACAAATCAGCCGGAAACGCCCGCTACTGAAGTCCTGGAGACCAACGAGTGTTGGGAGCTCCTCCGCAGTGTCTCGGTGGGCAGGCTCGCCGTTGTGGTGCAGGATCACCCGGACATCTTTCCCGTGAATTACAAAGTGGATCACGGGACCCTGGTGTTCCGGACCGGTGAAGGCACCAAACTTCATGCAGCTCTGGGCGATGCTCCGGTTGCCATCGAAGCCGACGGCGTCAATGCCGAAACAGGTGTGGCGTGGAGCGTGGTGGTCAAGGGCCGCGCTTCTGCCGTAAAACTGACGCAGGACGTGCTTGATACGGTCGGTCTCCTGCTGTTCCCTTGGGAGGCGGGGCAGAAGGACCAGTTCATCCGCATCACGCCTAGCGAAGTGACCGGGCGCCGCTTCAAAGTGACGCCCCCGGCGACGTGGTGGTCGCCCCTGGATGGCGCTCCCACGGCACGCGGCGAGTAGCACTTAAAGCGAAAACCCGCCCTTATCCGCCCCCAATACCGTTGAACGGCGAGGAATCGAACAAGAGCGGGCTCCGCGGCCGCTACACGAGTTCCAGCTGGTCAGCCACCACCCTTCCGGAGTGGATGACGGTGCGGTCCTTGCCGCGGTCCATCACGGTGGAGGCTACCGTTTCACCGTCCACCAGGAGCAGCTCAGCCGGGTCACCGACCTCGACGCCGGGACGATGGGAGGTGTCCTTCAGCCTGGTTGCGCCGGGGTCAAGAATGCTCGCCCCACCGATGGTGGCGATGGCCAGGCAGTGCTCGATCAGCTGGTCCTTGCGGAAGCCATGGGTGAAAGCGAGTTGCCAGGTCCGGTCCAGCATGTCCGTGTTGCCGTAGGGGGACCAGTAGTCGCGCTGGCCATCTTCGCCCAAGCCCAGACGAACACCGGCCTCGGTAAGGAGCGGGATGGGCAACTGGCCGGCAGCAGAAGGAGCAACCGACGCCAGGGAGACATCGAGCTCAGCGAAGGCATCAATGAGCCTGCGTGTAGTGGCCTCGTTGACGCTGCCCAGCTGGTACGCGTGGGACATGGTGACCTTGCCCTGCATGCCCAGCGCCTTGGTCCGCTCCAGCACCAGATCGGTGCTGAAGACGCCCAGCTCGCCCGGTTCGTGAAGGTGGATGTCGATGGGAACCTGATACTTCTCTGCCAGTCCAAACACGATGTCCAAGTGCTTGACGGGGTCCCGGTCCAAGGTGCAGGGATCGATGCCGCCCATCACGTTGGCGCCTGCTTTCAACGCCTCCTCCATGAGTTCCACCGTCCCTTCCTCCAACAACAGACCAGCCTGGGGGAACGCGATGATGTCAACGGATGCCTGACCGGCGAATTTCTCCTTGGCGGCAGCAACGGCGTCGAAGCGCTCCAGCTTGCAGTCCACATCAACCTGGGCGTAGGAGCGGACCCGCGTGGTGCCCCTGGCGATCATCCGTCCCAGGGTGTCATTCACGCGATCCTGCAGCGGGACCTCGGCGTTGCGCCAGTTCAGGCGGTCGTTCATCATCATGGTCCACACACCCGGACCGCCGGTGTGTTCCCGGAACGGGAGGCCGATCCGGGTGGAGTCCAAGTGAACGTGGACATCCGAGAACGATGGCAGCAGCAGGCGCCCACGTCCTTCGACAACAGTGACGCCATCCGGGACCACGCGCGCAGGGTTGTGTGGTTCGACGGCGGTGATCTTGCCGCCTGCTTCGCCAGCGACGAGCGTGACGTCACTGAGCGCTTGCCCCCAGGGGCGGACGGCGCGGATCAGGGTATTCAATGGTTGCTCCTCTGATGGCAGGTCTGTTGATCGCCGACGCCCGTGTTAACGAAACGCGGGTGCTGTGAAATTCTTGTATACCAAAGTAGCGTAGGGGGAGCGTCACTCAAAGGACTGGCGACTGCATGAAGGGAAGTTTGACAGTGGCTGAGGCGATGCCGGAGAACGGGAATGGCCGCGATAAAGAGGCCCGCGCGGAGAACGTCTACCAACTGGTGTTGGAAGGCATCGTCGCGGGAACGTACGCGCAGGGTGTGCGGTTGCGCGAGCGTGAACTTTCGGAGCTTTACAACGTCTCCCGCATTCCCGTGCGCGAAGCTATCCAGCGCCTGGAACAGGACGGCTTTGTGGCAACTTTCCCCCGCCGCGGTGCCGTGGTGCGCCAACTGACCCTCACGGATGTCAACGAGCTTTTCGACGTTCGGCTCTGCTTGGAGACGTTCGCCGCGCGCATGGCTGCCACGCGTGTGGCCGAAGGCAGCGACGGCGGTCGGCTGGTGGAACTCATGGAGGCCTCCAAGGCAGCAATCGACGACGAACGGACCGACGACGTCGCCTTGATCAGCGCCGAGCTCCACGCCGAAATAGTGCGCCTGTCCGGTAACAGGCTGCTCATTGAATCCGTGAAACCCCTGTTTGGGCGCATGCGCTGGATCTTCGGGCTGGCCCACAACCGCAGCAATGAGCTCCAACGCGACGAACACACCGAACTGTGCAACGCCATCCTGAAGGGTAAGCCGGATCTGGCCTACTCCCTGGCGTACTCACACATCGAGTTGGGCCGCGAACCCGTCCTGGCCGGGCTGGCCGAGACACTGGAACCGTGAGTTTTTGTACAGCTAACGCCCTTTAGAAGCCCTCTTAGGGGCATTAGCTGTACAAAAACTCGTTAGTCGTCCGCGTCCGGGTACTCGTCCTCGTCGTCGTACCGGCCGGACTCCTCAACCTCAACTTCAAGGATCTTGAGAAGCTCCGTGTCCGGGTTCAGCATGATGGCTGCCTCGTCGCGGCGGTGCTGCAGCACCGTGTCCAGGTAGGACTGAACGGTTTCGGCCAGGGGCACGTACCTGTCCTGCTTCTGGCTCATGTACCAGCGGTGCTCCAACACCTCATGAACCACTTCAGCGGGCTCCAGCTTTCCGGCCAAATGACGCGGAATGGAACGCACAATGGGCTCGAAGATCTGGCTGACCCAAATGTGGGCGCTGATTTCCTCGTCCAGGTCCGGGTTGTTGTCCGCGCGGAACTGGTCCATGTCGTTGAGGAGCCTGCGGGCTTGGTTCTCTTGGGCGTCCAGGCCCGTAAGGCGCAGCAAACGACGCTGGTGGTGACCGGCGTCCACCACTTTGGGCTGGAGCTGGATGGTGGATCCGTCCGCCGTGGTCTTGATGGCGTACTCCTCCACATCAAAGCCCAGCTCGTTGAGGCGCCGGATGCGGGCGGCCACGCGCCACCTCTCGCCGAGCTCGAAGGATTCCTTCTCCGTCAGCTCGGTCCAGAGCCGGCGGTAGCTGTCCATGATCAGCTCACTGGTGGCTACGGGATCCACCTTTTCCTCGATGAGTCCGCCGTCCAGCAAATCCATCAGTTCACCGGCGATGTTCACGCGGGCGATTTCGAGGTCGTATTCACGCTGACCCATGGAGAGGTCCGGGTAGAGCTCGCCTGTTTCGGCGTCCACCAGGTAAGCGGCGAAGGCGCCGGCATCACGGCGGAACAAGGTGTTGGACAGTGAAACGTCACCCCAGTAGAAGCCCACAAGGTGCAGGCGCACCAGCAGCAGCGCCTGGGCATCAATGAGGCGCGTCAAGGTGTCTTTGCGGAGCATCTGGGAAAACAGCGC
This sequence comes from Arthrobacter sp. DualSoilB13, assembly GCF_055389195.1. Classification (NCBI taxonomy): domain Bacteria; kingdom Bacillati; phylum Actinomycetota; class Actinomycetes; order Micrococcales; family Micrococcaceae; genus Arthrobacter; species Arthrobacter sp. DualSoilB13. Next base: position 894,516 of record NZ_AP035865.1, read on the forward strand.
ACGGTACGGCATGGAGAATTTCAGGTGCCGCGTGACCAGGACCGGGTTCAGCGGCCTGCCGTCCGCGGTGGTCCTGCCCGTGATGACAGCCACCGGCTCCACGCAGGGAACGTCCAGCCGGGCCAGCTTCCGCAGCATGTGGTACTCGTGGCGGGCAACGTGCTCCGAGGTTTCCTTGATGGCGATGACCGAGCCACCCAAATGGGCGAAACGCACGATGTGCCGGGAGATACCGCGGGGCAGTGCCGCCAGGTTCTCGGCAGGCCAGTCCTCCAGCGCGATGTGCCATGGGAGATCCAGCAGTTCAGGATCGGCAGCAGCCGCGGTGATGTTCAGGGACCCGATGACGCTGGCGGGAGGTGCAGTGTCCTGCGCGCTGGCGGCTTCCTTCCGGGGGAGCTTGCCGATCTGCCCGTAGTCGGTGGGTTCGTCGTGCCACTGGGCTTCGTTTTGCTCGCTCATGCCTCAATTGTTCCGTACTTGGGAGGGGAAGATGTTTCTGCCTCGGGAAACGGCCACTGGGACACGGCGGACCACTCGACGTCGGGCGCTTCCTGGAAGGCGACACCTTGCTTGGCGAGCCGCTCGCCCAAGGCGCCCAGCCGACGTCGGAAGTCACCGGGGTTGCGAACCTCCTGACCGGACCACGCGACTTCCGCCAAAGAGACAGCCCTCGGGTAGAGGAGCCATTGGGCCTGCTGGTTGTCCCGGACTGTCTCGGACCACAATGCGCCCTCGACACCCAGAATGTGGTGGTCCTTCAGACCGCCCTGCGCTGGATCCCAGTTGTAGTAGTCGGCCCAGTCGAACGGCCCGCCTTCCACCCATTCAAGCCCGATGGGGCTGTCCGGTGCATATTTCTGGTCCAGGTAGGTCTTGTCTGCAGGGGACATGAGCACCTTGGCCCCATGGTGTTCCGCCTGCCGTGCCACGGCCTCGAAATCGCCGTGCCAGTACTGGATCACAGCGCCCTCGGGAAGCTCGACGGCTGCGAATTCGTTCCATCCCACCACGGTCTTGCCGGTTTCTGCGCCGATCCGAGCGAACTGTTGGACCATGGAGACGTAGTGGTCGTGCTCGGTGACCTTCGCTTCGTCGCCACCGATGTGGAGGTAAGGGCCTACCGTGATGGCGGCGAGTTGCCCGAGCACCTCCCGGGCAAATTCGTAGGTTGCGGGCAAGTTTTCGGTGAGCGTTGACCAGCCTACCTCCGCCGTGGTGCTCATCGGCTTGGCTTTGCCGTCAGGGTTCAGCTGCGGGATCGCGGCGAGGGCAGCGTTGACGTGTCCCGGGAGGTCGATCTCCGGCACCACCAGGACGTTCTTGCCGGCGGCATAGGCCTGGATGTCCAGGAAGTCCTGCTGTGTGTAGAAGCCTTCGTGGCCCCGCACGGGGATGGCCGTTGACACCTCCACAGCGCCTTGGCCACCCACGCCGGTGAGATTCGCGTAGGGCAGCGCGGAGGGGTTCTCTGCGGGCTCGTGGATTTCAATGCGCCAGGCTTGGTCGTCGGTGAGATGCAGGTGGAGGGCGTTGAGCTTGAACTGAGTCATGACGTCGATCTGCTCTTTCACCTGGTCCACGGTGAAGAAGCTGCGCGCAACATCCAGCATCAGCCCGCGGTAGGCAAAGCGCGGAGCGTCCGCAATTTCGACGGCGGGAATCACCCAGGCGCCGTCCGCGCCGGAGCCTGCACTGTGGCCCCGGCTCCCGGACTCGATGGCCGCGGGGAAGAGTTGCCGCAGTGTTTGGACGCCGTAGAAGAGTCCGGCAGGAGTGGAAGCGGTTACCCCGACACCGGATTCGGCGACAGTAAGCACATATGCCTCGGGGCCGCCGTCGAACGCTTCTGCCAACTCGAGCGAGATGTCGCCGGGGCGGGCGTCCTCAACAATAGGCAACGCGAAACCTGTGGCGCCGCGCAGCAGTGAAGCCAGCTGTTCGGCAACCGGCACAGTTGAGTCGATCGCGCTGATCCGTGCCGTGGAGGCAAGCGTGAAGGCCGGGTCATCCAGGAGTGCGACGTGGGAGGGGCGGGGAATCAGGGTGTCCGTCGTGTTCATGCCATTCTTTCGCGGGAGTTAGGTTAACGCGAGAGCGGCCCGACCTGGAGGGGTCGGGCCGCTATCAAAATGCGGATGTACTAGCCGGCGGGATTAGTCGCCCAAGCGGAGGCCGGTCTTCGTGTCGAACAGGTGCACGTGGCCGGACTGCGGACGAACGAAGATGGACTCACCCTTCATCGGGGGGCGGCGGCCATCGACGCGGGCGACGATGTCGTGGCTCTTGCCATCAAGGATGGTGTGGCCGTAGACGTAGGCGTCGGCGCCGAGTTCTTCAACAACGTCAACCTCAACCTGGAGGCCTTCGCCGTTGCCGACCGTTTCGAGGTCTTCAGGACGCGAGCCAACGGTAACCGTCTGGCCGTGTGCTTCCTGGAGGACGTCGCGGGGCACGGGGTAGACCGTTCCACCGAACTGAACGCCGCCGTCAACAACCGGCAGTTCCAGCAGGTTCATGGCCGGGGAGCCGATGAAGCCTGCAACGAAGACGTTCTGCGGGCGGTCGTAGAGGTTGCGCGGGGTGTCAACCTGCTGCAGCAGGCCGTCCTTCAGCACAGCAACGCGGTCACCCATGGTCATGGCCTCTACCTGGTCGTGCGTCACGTAAACGGTGGTGACGCCCAGGCGGCGGGTCAGGGATGCGATCTGCGTACGGGTCTGGACACGGAGCTTGGCGTCAAGGTTGGACAGCGGCTCATCCATGAGGAAGACCTGGGGGTTACGGACGATTGCACGGCCCATGGCAACACGCTGACGCTGACCACCGGAGAGTGCCTTCGGCTTGCGGTCCAGGTACTGCTCAAGGTCAAGGAGCTTGGCGGCTTCGCGGACACGCTCGGCGCGCTCTTCCTTGGAAACGCCGGCAATCTTCAGTGCGAAGCCCATGTTGTCCGCAACGGTCATGTGCGGGTACAGGGCGTAGTTCTGGAAGACCATCGCGATGTCGCGGTCCTTCGGCGGGACGTCCGTGACGTCGCGATCACCGATCAGGATACGGCCGGCGTTGACATCCTCAAGGCCTGCGAGCATTCGCAGGGAGGTGGACTTACCGCAACCGGAGGGTCCAACGAGGACCAGGAATTCGCCATCGGCGATGTCGATGTTGAGTTTATCGACGGCGGGCTTATCTGTGCCCGGGTACAGACGCGTAGCGTTATCAAAAGTAACTGTAGCCACAGTTATCAATCCCTTCACCGGCAGGTACGTGCCGGACGATCCGTTGTGAATGGTTCTTTTTCTTCAGTTGAACTCCCCGGCCAATGGCCGGGGAGGATCGTGTGACGCCGCACGGTACTGTGCGTCACATCACATCCAAGAGTATGTCAGACTTTTTGACTAACCACCTAAATGTTACGAACGTCACAAGTTGTGCTCGTCACTTCCTTAGGTCCCCGCTGTGACCTGCCGCCGCTCGCGAAGCAAGGCCTCAAGCAGCTCCGCCACGTGCACAGGGGCTTCCACCCGATACTGGGCTTGGGTGAAGTCCAGGCCTACCTTGATGCCTACGTCATCGCCCATCAGTCGGCCCAGTGCATCCTCATCAGTGACGTCGTCGCCGGCAAAAAGGATTGCCGTCGCGCCGGTGGCCTGACGGAGGAACTCCACAGCCTCGCCCTTGGACGCATGGACTACGGAGGTCTCCAGCACGCGCTTGCCGGTTTTTAGGTAGACACCCGGGTGCTCCCGGAGGACTCGCATCGCGGCCTCTACGGCGTCTTCGGCAACGTCGTCGTCGGCCATCCTGGTGTGAAGGACGACGCCGGCGGGCTTGTCCTCGAGCAACGTCCCCGGAGCGATGTTCACGATTTCGGCAAGAACCTCACGGACCGCGGCCAGCTTTGTGCGCTGTTCCTCGTCAAGTTCCAAGCCCAAAGAGCCCTCGCCCAGCCAGACCTCAGCGCCGTGGCTGCCGATCAGCAACGTACCGGCGGGAGGCGAGGCGACCAGCCGCAGACTGTCCAGTGCGCGGCCTGAGATGAGTGCCGTCGTCGTGCGCGGTAGTTGTGCCAGGGCCTCCAAGGCCGCGGCGGACCGGGGCAGCGGGCGTGCGTCCTCCGCACGGTCAACCAGCGGGGAGAGGGTGCCGTCGAAATCGAGGGCAACCAACAGGTGCTCGGTGCTGGAAATGCGCCGGACGGCTTCCAGCAGCTCAGGTGACAGTGAAAGGCTCTCAGCTGTCATCACGGACCACCTTCTCCTCCAAGGCGGCCAGGAACTCAGCTGACCAATGATCGACGTCGTGATCCAGAATCTGCTTGCGCATCAGCTTCATGCGGCGGCGGGCTTCCTTGGGATCCAGGGTGATGGCCTTCAGGACTGTCGATTTGAGGCCATCGATGTCGTGGGGGTTGATCAGGAATGCCTGCTTGAGCTGATCGGCAGCACCGGCGAACTCACTGAGGACCAGTGCACCGTCGTCGTTTTGACGGGCGGTCACGTATTCCTTGGCAACAAGGTTCATGCCATCGCGCAGGGCGGTGACCAGCATGACGTCCGCCGCGAGGTACAACGCGACCATCTCCTCCACCGGGTAGCTGTGGTGCAAGTAGCGCACCGCGGTGTTCTGGATGGTGTCGTAGGTGCCGTTGATGTGGCCCACGGTGCCTTCGATTTCCTCGCGCAGCAGCCGGTACTGCTCCACCCGTTCGCGGCTGGGACTTGCCACCTGGATGAGCGTGGCATCCTCCACCTTGATGTGCCCATCCGCCAGGAGTTCTTCGAAAGCCTTGAGGCGGTGCCGGATGCCTTTGGTGTAGTCCAGCCGGTCCACGCCCAGGAGGATGGTTTTGGGGTTACCCAGGTCCTTGCGGATCTGCCGGGCGCGTTCAATGATGTCCGGCCGGTCTGCGAGCTCGCGGATCTGGGCGACATCGATGGAAATCGGGAAGGCCTGGGCCCGCGCGATGTGGGTGACCTGGCCGTCGGCGCCCTTGACGTGGACCTGCTGCTGCTTGACGCTTGCGCCCAGGAACCTGCGGGCCGATCTCATGAAGTTGCCGGCATCGCTGGGGCGCTGGAAGCCCAGAAGGTCTGCCCCGAGCAAACCGTCAATGATTTCGCGACGCCACGGGAGCTGCGCAAAGATCTCCGGGGGAGGGAACGGGATGTGGTTGAAGAAGCCGATCTTCAGGTCCGGGCGGGATTCGCGCAGCAGCCTCGGAACGAGCTGCAGCTGGTAGTCCTGGACCCACACCGTGGCGCCTTCGGAAGCGTGCCGGGTAACGGCGTCGGCAAACTTCCTGTTGACCTTCCGATAGGAATCCCACCAGGTCCTGTGGAATTCCGGCGGCGCAATGACGTCGTGGTACAGCGGCCAAATGGTCGCATTGGAGAAGCCCTCGTAGAACAGCTCAACGTCGTCGGTGCTGAGCTGGACCGGAAGCAGGTCCATGCCTTCGTGGCTGAACGGCCGCACAGTTTCGTCAGGGGCGCCATGCCAACCCACCCACGCGCCGTCGCTCTTGGTCATCATGGGCGCCAGGGCCGTGACCAGGCCGCCGGGTGAGCGGCGCCAGCCACTTTCCTCGTTGTCATCGCTGATGCGATCCACCGGCAACCTGTTGGAGACCACCATGAAGTCGAACTTGGTTGCCGTGGGCTTCTTCGTAGGAGAAGCTCGGGTGCCTTGTTCGGCCTCGACTTTTTCGCTTGCCAAATCCTGCATCAATGCTCCCTAAGGTTGCTGTGATTCACCTCCCAGCCTACTAGCGGAATCATCCCGGGCAGTTGATCGTTCAACAACAGGGTCAAATGGGCGTGAGTAAACCTTCAAGTTTGCTCCCGTAAACTGGCCCCGTTGCCCCAAGCTATGCACGTTGACGTCGAATACCCCGAGGAACTGATGAGCCCCGCAAACGAATCACGCCTGTCCAAGGCCGAAAGAACCGCCCAGGCGCGGGAGAAAGCACGCGCAATCCGCGAAGAACAGCTGAAGAAGGAGAAGCGCAACAAGCTTCTTGTCGGCTGGGGAATCGTGGCGGCCGTGGTGGTCATCATCGTCGTCATTGCCTTCGCGTTCATTGGAGCCCAGAACAACAATGCGCCTGTGGCCGATCAGGGTCCCACCCCGGCGAACGGCAACGTTCACGGCGGCATCACTTTGCTGGCCAACACTGAAGTGGTGAAATCGGAACCTGCCACAGTCAACGTCGCTGATGTCCCGGCTCCCCTGGAAACCAAGCCGGCTACGGTAACCGTTCCGGGCGGCGAGGCCGAGGCCGGCAAGCCCGTCAAGGTCATTGCCTACATCGACTTCATCTGCCCCGTTTGCAAGCAGTTCGAGACCGCTTACGGCGAATCTCTCACCAACCTGCGCAACGAAGGCAAGATCTCCCTCGAGTACCGTGCCCTCGGCTTCCTGGACCGCCAGTCCACCACCAACTACTCCTCACGGGCAGCCAACGCTGCTGCCTGCGTAGTGAACTCCTCGCCCGAGAAGTACGCGGAATTCTTCAACCTGCTCTTCGAACGCCAGCCGGCTGAAGGTGGAGCGGGCATCTCCGACAACGACCTGAAAAAAATGGCCACCGAAATCGGTGCGGCCAACATCGACTCCTGCATCGACAGCAAGCAGTTCCGTCCGTGGGTGAAGGTTGCCACCCAGGAAGCTGCGGCGATCGGCGTCACCGGTACTCCCACCGTATTCATCGACGGCAAGCAGTGGGACGGCAGGTCCGACCTGAACGCTGAGATCCAGACGGCAATCACCGCCAAGGGCTAACCCTCGCGGAATGCACGACGGCGGCCGGTCACCCTTTGCGGGTGGCCGGCCGCTGCTGCTTGGCAGCGAATTTCGTTGACGGGGATGGTCTGGGCTAACCTTATCTAGCGCTCTTTCGCGCGTTGCTTTGGGTAACCGAAGCGTGCCTCCTTAGCTCAGTTGGCCAGAGCACCGCTCTTGTAAAGCGGGGGTCGTCGGTTCGAATCCGACAGGGGGCTCCATGAACCCCTCCGTACCGGCGATTTTGCCGGGATGGAGGGGTTTTACTTGTTTGCGATGCACGGCACTGCAGGCCTTCAACACAGCGACGGCGCTCACTGGTGGACGTGTCGTCTGGATGGGACCGGCAGTCGGTGGAGGACGGACGTCTTTCACGGCTGCATGTCTGTGGTTGCCGACCGTATGACCCGGATGTCCAATGTCCCGAATTCGGAAGCGGCCAGGGTTCCGTGACGAAGCTCAGCAGCCTGAACGTGTTGAACGCTTTAGAATTCAGCGGTGCCTGTTCCGGCGTCCTGCCCGGTATGCGAAGGCATCCAGGGCCGTGATGATGTCCGGCGCCACCCAGACGCGGGTGCCGCGGATTTTGCCGGCGGATGACAGGACACCGGCTTCCTCCAGCCGTTCGACAGCGCGGTACGCGGTGGCCAGGGATGCTCCGGTGTGTTCTGCGACCATCTCAGCGGTCAGTGCCGGCTCGCGTGGTATCAGGTGCAGGACCTTGCGGACGGATGAGGGACTACCGGCCAGGCGGTCCCGGTAGCTTGCCTCTACCGCCTCAATGTCTGCCGCCAGTTGCCGGCCGTTGTCCACAGCCCGGACAGCGGATTCCGCAAAGCGCTCCACGATCGGCTGGATGTCCCCTTCGCGATACGCGCCCAGAGCATCGAAGTACAGGCCGGTATCCGTCAATAACCCTGAGGACACTGGCACGGTGACGTTTTCGGTAACGCCCTTGGCCCGCAGCAGTGCGCTGACGATGGCCCTCCCGGTGCGGCCGTTTCCGTCGGCGAACGGGTGGATGGTCTCGAACTGGGCGTGCGCGATCGCCGCCTGGGTCAGTGCCGGGATGTCATCGCGCAGCATGAAGGCCACCAGGTCCTCCACCGCCGGCATCACCTTGTCTGGATGGGGCGGGACGAACTCGGCAGTGTGAGGGGAGTTGCCGCGGATCCAGTTCTGGGCGTCCCGGTACTCGCCGGCGATGTTTTCGTCGGAGGCGTTCAGCAGGGAGTGATGCATGACCGCAATATTCTGCGCCGACAGATCCTCGGACAGGTCTATCGCCGCCTGCAGGGCCCGGACGTTGGAGGCGATCAGTGAGGCGTTTGTACTGGAGGTGTCACCCAGCTGGGCCAGGGCGATCTTGCGTGCGCTGGCTGTCAGATTCTCAATCTGGGAGCTGGAAGCGGACTCGCTGCGCAGCAGCAGCGCCGCGAACGGGGTGGTTTCCCGGCCCAGCTCGGCGTCGAAGCGGACCATCTCCACCGTGGCGGCTTCTGCCAGCGCCTGCGTGCGGGAATCAATGGCCGGGTCCAGGCGGGCGATCTCGGGGGCGACTGCGGCCTCGTAAGGGTCACGGGCCAGCAGCCGCTGCCTTCGGGAAGCGCCGCGGTCAGGATCGGTTTCCCAGGGATGTTTCTCGTAGCCAATGGCTGGCCAACCTCCGACACCAGTGGTCAAGGAGGCGCCCGGTTCGGGGTGTGCGCTGGCGGTAAACTCTCCGCCGGCAGAGATGCCGCGGGGCTGTCGAGACTGTGAGGCCATTTGTTCCTTTGCGAAGACACTTACTTGATTTTCTCATATGGGGATAAAATGAGAATTTCTGTGGTGTTGGTTCTCACATCGGGGCGTGTCGGCTCCGTGGACATGGATGGTGACCGTGGCAGGGTTCGCCGGGTAGTACGCGTCGGACGTGCCGGCCTTTACGTCGGCCAGGCCGGTGCCCAGGTCGGTGGCTTTCGTCCAGCCCATGGCCGTCGCGGTGGCTTCGGAGAAGCGCGACGCAACCGGCAAGCAGAGTGGTGTCGCCGGTGGCGTCTCATGCATCCCGTCTCGCCAAGCGCTCGAGATTAGCGCCAGCGTACCGGGACGACTGGACGGACATTCAACCGTCTGCACGGGCAACGCTGGCCTTCTGTCGGAGCTGCAACAGCCCCGCGACGGTCAGACCGGCTGTAAGGGCCACGGCAGCTACCCAGAGTGTGAGGCCGGCAAGGTCGTGTATGGCCATTTGGGGGAGTCGCCTGTCAGGCACGGCCACGACGCCGATGAATGCTCCGACAAGGCCGAAGTAACTGCCGCTCATGAACCGCTGATGGGCACGGATGTTGCCGCGGCGGACGCACCACAGGCCCGTGGTCAGAGTGCAGAACGTCAGGACGGATAGCGCGTGGAGCCAGTTGAATCCTCCGTCGATGGTCCGGATCCCGAAGGAGGTGAGGACCACGATGTACATGGCTACCGCCCAGATGCGGCCCAGGATCTTGTGCGCTGCGCTGCCTTTGTTGCGGCGGAGCAGGTTCACTGCGCCGAAGATCAGGGCGTAGCCCGCTGCGATGGCATGCAGGGCGATCAGGAAAGTCCACGGCGAAGGCATGTGGCCAGCCTAGCGAGTCGGATGGGGCTTACCGGATCGTGTTGGCGGGGGGCGGCTGAGATCTTTGCCGGGAACTGGTACAAGAGCTCAGGGTCGTCTTCATCCAATCACGCGGCGCAGATCCGAATGATCCCGTCCGGCGAGGTACTGAACAGGCCCACCGGGCCGAGTGCCGCCGTCGTGAGTTCATCGCCTCAGCGCACTGGGCAGCTCTCCCCATGGCACTCCTGCGGTCCCGTGCCTACGATGACAGGGGACCGCTCGGTCCGCTCAGTCACTTTCTTGGGGAAAAGGACCTTACCCATGCCGTTGGCTCGACCTGCCACTCACCATCCGCTTCGAAGGACACGGCAAGGAGTGTGGGCCGCCCTGGTGACGGCCGTCCTGGTGGCTGCCGGCCTTTTCGCCGGCGCGGCACCCGCCTCGGCCGCAACCTACACCTTCAAGGGTGTGGTCAAAGGAAAACTGACGGCATCGGCAACGGCCACTGCGCTTGGCGACGTATGGGTGGGGGCGTACACCAATGACGACCGCGCCTCCTTGGTGGCCGGTGCGTGGTCTGCCCCCGATGGCTCCTACAGCTTTAGCGTGCCGACTGCCGGCAGTTACAAGCTGTGGACCACCTGCAGCAGCGGACCTTGCTCCGCCACCTACGCCGACGAGTGGAACGCGAACCAGTCCAGTTCCTACGGTTCGACGCCGGTTGCCGTCACCGACGCTGCCCCCATCACCACTTTCAACCCGCAGTTGGAAGCCTTCGGCAGCATGAGCGGCAGGGTCACTAATAAGGCTGGCCAGCCCGTGACAGCAGTGTCCGTCTCTGCCTCACCCAACAACGGCGGACAGGTGAGCAGCACCAAGCCTGATGCCAACGGCTACTTCACCCTCACCAAGATTCCGCCCAACCAGGCATACATCAGCGTCCGGGACGAGTCGGGCCAGCGTCTCTACCTGGAACAGTATTGGAACGGCACGGGCACCGTGGATACCTACAGCACGGCTACCGTCCCGCCCGGTGTGCAGTGGACCAACGTGAACTTCATCCTCAAGGATGAAACCCTCATGGAAGCAACTGTCGTCGATCCGGCAGGCGCGCCGATTGCCGACGTCGGGTATGTCCCGTGGGTCTACAACGACGCAACGGGAGCCTGGGACGGACCACAGATGGGTCCGCTTACCTCGGATGCGCAGGGCAAGATCTACTGGCGCATGGCAGTGGGAAAGAAATACAAGCTCTGCGTCTCGGACACGGTTTACGAGGGCACGCCCCGCGAAAAACGCTACAAGGCCGAATGCTACGACAATACGGCCACCAAGGACACGGCCACCGTTCTGACGGCAACCGCTGCCGGCCAGCGTGTAAAGCTGACCATGCAACTGGACGTCGAAGGGCTGTCGCTGGCACCTGGCAGGCCATTCGTTTACGGTTCTGCCCAGGCCGGACAGAAACTGACCGTTGATCCCGGTGTCTGGGGACCGGCTCCGGTGACCCTCGCCTACCAGTGGCAGCGCTCCAAAGACGGCGAGGCCCTTCAGGACATTGCCGGCGCCACCACCACTGCGTACGTGCCCACCGCCGCTGATGCCGGGTACGACATCTGGGCGAAAGTCAGCGGGACCAAGACCGGGTATGCCTCATACTCCACCTCGGTACACGGCGGAAAATCGGGCGCCGATGCCGTCACGGCTTCCAAGCCCTTCACCCTTCTGGGAACGCCCAGCGCCGGGAACACTCTGACCGTTGACCACGGCACCCTGAATCCCGCTCCCGATTTTGGTCCTTACTACGACTGGTTCGTCGACGGCGTGCAGGACTACAGGTCAAACGGGCCGACGTTCCTCCTCCAAGCCTCCGACGCCGGCAAGAAAGTCACTGCCCGGCTGAGTGTCCACGACTGGCCCCTGCAGCCCTATTACGGCCAGGCCACCGTCACCGTCGCTGCCGGGACCTTGACGGCTCCGGTACCGACGATGTCCGGGACGGTGAAGGTCGGCTCGGTGTTGACGGCTGCTCCGGGTGCGTGGGGTCCGGCTACTGTGACGTTGGCGTATCAGTGGTTCCGGAGCGGTGTTGCGGTGGCGGGTGCTACTTCTGCTACTTACTCGTTGGTTGCGGCTGATCTGGGTAAGGCCATGACGGTCAAGGTCACGGGTTCGAAAGCAGGGTTTACGACGGCGGCGAAGACTTCCGCTGCTACGGCTGCTGTCGCTGCCGGGACCTTGACGGCTCCGGTGCCGACGATGTCCGGGACGGTGAAGGTCGGCTCGGTGTTGACGGCTGCTCCGGGGGCGTGGGGTCCTGCTCCTGTGACGCTGGCTTATCAGTGGTTCCGGAGCGGTGTTGCCGTGACGGGTGCTACTTCTGCTACTTATTCGTTGGTTGCGGCTGATCTGGGTAAGGCCATGACGGTCAAGGTCACGGGTTCGAAAGCCGGGTTTACGACGGCGGCGAAGACTTCCGCTGCTACGGCTGCGGTCGCTGCCGGTACCCTGACGGCTCCGGTTCCTGCGGTGTCGGGCACCAACACGGTGGGCAGCACGCTCACTGCGACTCCCGGCACGTGGGGTCCTGCGCCCGTGACGCTGACCTACCAGTGGTACCGCGGAAGCACCGCCATTTCGGGCGCCACCGCCCAGACGTACAAACTGGTCGCTGCGGACAAGGGAAGTGCCATCAAAGTACGCGTGACCGGCACAAAGACTGCGTACACTGCACTGGCGCGCTACTCTGCGGCCACGGCCCTGATCGGCTGATCAGAAGTTGCTGACGGGGGTCGCTTGGTTGGCGGCGGTGGCTCCGGCTATCCGCTGAGCCTTGCCGTGTCCGGCCCTTACTCGGGCTTGAACGATGACAACCGGCTGATCCGCCGCCGCGCCGCAGCAATCAACGGACGTGCTGCCAGAACGCCTGCTTTCAACGAGCCAAGAACCTTGTTGAAACTGCCTTCGAAGCGGCCTCTGCTTCGCCAGTTTTGCGTCAGTTCCCACGTGGTGCGGACGGAATGCACGGCGAGTACGACGGTAAAGAGTGAGATCACCAAGCCAGCGATCGAGGCGGCCACGATCATCACACCTGTGATGTGCACCAAGAAGACGGCAGAGATCACAACCGTGTGGGCGTCAAGAAGTTCCATATTCATTTCTCGTTGTGCGGGATGGTGAGTTGGTAGTGCCAGGGTGCGGGAGACGGAACCCGCTGCCAGGTGCGCGGGTTGCACCTTCAGTTTCGTCTTTATCCTAGCTACGAGCACCTAATGGTTCGTTGGCAACGCGTCACGTACTTGTCAGAATTGCCAGGACGGCAGAGTGTCCGTCAATACGCTGCCCGAATAAGCGGCAGCGTCCAGCTCGGCACAGTGACAAGGACGAGAAGATGGCAGAACCACAACCACTGGACATCACCTTTGTTGCCCTGCTCGGCAAAGTTCGACCAGGAGATACCTGGACCTGTGTCCAATTGCCTGAGTCAGCGAAGATCTTTGGAACCCGTGGACTGGTCAAAGTGGCCGGCACAGTAGACGGGCACCCGTTCACTGGAGCCTTCATGGCGTTGGGAGACGGTACGCACAAACTGCCGGTGGCCGCTCCTGTCCGCAAAGCCATCGGCAAGGGCGACGGTGACGCCGTTGAAGTTCACCTCACTCAGCGACTGAACTGACACTAGAACTCCAAGAACTAGCTGAAATCCGCCGCCGGATCTTTTCAGCCGTCAGTCTTGTTGGGGTAGTCGAAGCTGCAAACCAAATGTGACTGGCGTTCAGCACGCGGCGCCAAAGTTACCCGATGATGCTGAGTCGCCCGGCGCCCCGTTGCTCATTGGAACCGTGAATACCGGGGTGAGCAGGCCATTCACGCCACGACTCTGAATTCGTCCGATCCCCCGCGTGTGTCTCTTCCCTTCCTGCAAAACGACTCCCGGTGGTCTGACCCCAAATTGCTTCCTACACGCAAGGCGGCGCGTGGGCTTGGCACGCAGAAGATGAACTGGGCGTCATCCGCGTAGGTGCGAGGGCCGACGTCGTGGTCTGGTCTTCGAATCTCTACGCTCTTGGAGCGGACGAACTCCTCGGCGAGCGGGCCGACCTGACGATCGTCAATGGCGCAGTGGTCCACGATGCCCGGAGGGAGTTCGCCGAAGAGCCACCTGTGGAGGCCGCAGCGGCCTATGCGACCAAGGGCGTCCCGTCCTCCGCGCACTCAACGTGCTCACACTAACGCCAAGCTCCCGGGGCGCAGGGATCCCCTAGGGCCGTAAGCCCTCAATCCAACCGAAGCAGCTTGTCAGTCTAGGTTGACAGTTCCATACTTGTCAGTCTAGCCTGACAGGTATGGAAGCTGATGATCTATCCGAGCAGATCCATTCGACGAACCCCGCCGTGGGCCTACGCGCAGTGGGAGCCCTTCACCGCCTGGCCGAGCAGGTTGAGGCGGTCCACGTGCGGGCGGCCCGTGAGCAGGGGTGGACGTGGGAGCAGATCGGTGATGCCTTGGGTGTCTCACGACAATCAGTGCACGCAAAATACAGGGAATGAGTTGAGCCATGTTTGAACAATTTGCCCGTGATACCCGCAGGATTGTGGGGTACGCCATGGAAGAAGCCCGAGGCAGGGGCGACAAGCGACTGGGAACGGAGCACCTGCTTTTGGGGGCGCTTCATGAACCGGAACCCGCCGCGGTCCTTGGCATCACTCTGGACGATGCTCATAAAGCGGCGTCCCGGTTGGATGCCGCTGCGCTGAAGGCTATCGGGCTGGAAACCAGGAACCTTAAGGGGGTCACGATGCCAACCAAGGGGAGGAAGCCGCCGTTTAGTTCGGGCGCCAAGGAAGTGATGGCCAACATGGTGAAACAGGCAATGGATCAGAAGTCCCGGCAGATCACAACGTCAAACCTTCTTGTGGCGCTTCTGGATCGCGAAGAACACGATCCTGTGTCTGCTCTCTTCGAAGAACTCAAGGTGGACAAAACGACGGTTCGAGCCCGACTCCGGTGAAGGGGCTCTCTACCGGGCGCTTTCCTTGCGCTTCTTGACCCTCCGGATGATGAGCCACACGACGAACGCGGCAAGCCCTGCGTAGACGGCGTAATTGAGGAATCGCGAATACTGATCAACCAAGTGGTATTGCTTGCCGAGCAGTGCTCCCGCTCCAATGAGCAGGGCGTTCCACAAGCCCGTGCCAGCCACAGTAAAGATGCTAAACGTCACGAGGTTCATGCGTTCAGCACCTGCCGGGAGGGAAATGAGGCTGCGCACCCCGGGAAGCAGCCTGCCAAAGAAGATCGCTGACTTGCCGTGGCGTTCGAACCATCCAGCGGCTTTCTCGAAATCTTCCCGATCAACCAACGGCAGTTTTGACAGCAGCTTGATGGCCCTTTCCTGCCCCACCTTGTAACCCAGCCAGTACAGGAGCATCGCTCCGGCGTAGGCGCCAAGTGTGCTGGTGACAAAGACCAGGATCAGGTTCATGCCACCCTGCTGGGTAAGGAACCCGGCCAGTGGGAGGATCACCTCGCTGGGTATGGGCGGAAACACGGTCTCCAGGAGCGTCAACAAGCCGACGCCCCATTCGCCGAGGGCTTCGATTACCTGTGCGGCCACCCCCACAATCCCGGTTAGTTCATCGGCTGCAGCGGTCGCCGTGAGCAAGCTGATCAGGTTGATCTCCCTTCATGACGGACGCTTCGAAAAGACCTGGCGCGGAAATTGACGGTGACAAAGAGAAGCCCAGTGATGGGGGACCACTGGGCTTCCACCTCAACGCTATGCCCATCTACGCCCTCCGGCAACAAACAATGTAAAGAGGTTTTTTACGCTGGTAACTGCACTGCAACAAAGGCGCCGCGTCGGAGCTCAACTGCCTAGGCGCCGTGCGGCCGAATACGGGCGTGGTGCCCGGATCGGACCTTCAGTGAGGATGGTCGGAACCGATGGATGGTGCGCGGCTCGCCCCTCGGATGGCGGGGGTGGCGAGCCTTGGGCTTGTGCTCTTCCTCGGCGCGCGAGGAGGGGAGCAGGGCCAATGGCAGGATGGTGGCTGCGAGCCAGACAACCACGCCAATAAGCACAAGAAGGATGGCTGAAGTGGGCTCCATAACCCAAGCATAGGCACCTTAATCACCGTTGGTAAGTAGCCTGATTACCACCTTTCCGGGCAGTGTGCTTGACAAGCCCGGCGGTGCCACAACACTGATTTCATGTACAGGAACAGCCGCGTCTCAGCCCAGTTTTCCATGTCCCTTGACGGATTCATCGCTCGGGATGATGACGGAGTCGGACCGCTCTTCGACTGGTACGAGGCCGGACCCGTTGAAACATGGATGCCGGGTCACCCCGTGCCGTTTCATCTCAGCGAAGCCGATGCCGCTTACTGGAGATCACTCCCAAGGGAGGGTGCATTCATCTGCGGCAGGCGGATCTTCGATCTGACGAGGGGGTGGGGCGGTCACCCGCCCAATGAGTCGCCCACCGTCGTCCTGACGCACCGCGAACCTCCTTCGGATTGGCCGCCGGTCCGGCGGGACGGCCAGACTGTCCCGTTCGAATTCGTTGGGGACCTGGGATCGGCCCTGGAGCGTGCGGCGCACCTCGCGGCGGGCAAGGAGATAGGTGTTGCCGGCGCGGACGTGGCACGGCAGTGCTTGCGCCTCGGTGTGGTGGACGAACTCCGGGTTGATTTGGTGCCCGTGCTGCTCGGAAGTGGCATTCGTTGGTTCGGTGACCTTGGCGCGGAGTTCGTGCTGGACGATCCCGTGATCGTCCCAGGAACACGCGTAACCCACCTGAGCTATCAGGTGCGGTCCCGGGATCTGCGCTAACGTCACCCCAGGTTATCCACAACCGGGCATACAGCGTACGACGGCGGGGCCTCGCCCGCGCTAGGCTGGTCACCTCGGCTGATGCAAGTGGCCGCAGGAACCACAACGCGGAGCCACATCTTCATGTCCGATGACCTTGCCCTGACCGCCCTGGCGGCCACTTCCTTTTCTTTGCCTGAGCTGCGCGACGGACAACTCGCAGGTATGACCGCCGTCGTCGAGGGTCGTGATGTCCTCGCTGTCATGCCTACCGGGTACGGAAAATCCGCTACCTATCAAGTCGCAGCACTGCACCTTCACAACACAACGGGCCGACCCGCCGTCGTCGTTTCTCCACTTATTGCCTTGCAAGAAGACCAAATGGACGGGCTGAATGAGGACCTGGGCGAGGGCGCCGCCGTCGTCATCAATTCCTCCCTCAGTGCTTCGGAGGTGGAGGCAGCGTGGCAGGCAATTGAATCCGGAAAGGCGATATTCCTGTTCCTCGCACCCGAACAATTGGCTAAGCAGGAAACCGTGGACCGGATCGCCACGCTGCACATCACCATGTTCGTAGTGGACGAGGCACACTGCGTATCCTCTTGGGGGCATGACTTCCGCCCGGACTACCTCGACTTAGGCAGCGTCCGCGAGCGCCTGGGTAACCCGCCGGTCATAGCCTTGACCGCAACTGCGTCCCCACCCGTGCGTGAGGAAATCGTCAAGAGGTTGGGCATGACGGAACCGCTGGTCCTGGTGCGTGGCTTCGATCGCCCCAACATCAGCCTCGACGTTGTCCGGCACCAAGAGGACAAAGGCAAGCGGAAAGCCGTAGTGGAGCAGGTCATCGCCTTGGCCAAGGCCGCGGGCATGGGGCTGCTCTATGCCGCTACCCGCAAGGACACCGAGAAGTACGCGGCCAAGCTAAAAGATCAAGGTCTGCGGGCCGAGGCTTATCACGCAGGACGTTCCGACACTGACAGGGAGAGCATCCACGAGCAGTTCCTGGATGACCAGCTGGAGGTAGTGGTTGCCACAACAGCCTTCGGCATGGGGATCGACAAACCCAACGTCCGGTTCGTGGTGCACGCAGATATTCCGGAGTCCTTGGACGCTTATTATCAGGAAATCGGCCGCGCGGGCCGGGACGGCGAACCGGCCGCTGCGACACTGCATTACCGTGCCGAGGACCTTGGGCTGCGTAAGTTCTTTGCCACCCATGCCCCGGACGCGAAGGAGCTCATGGCCGTGCTGAAAGTCATTAAGAACGCGGGCGCACCTGCCCCCAAAACCGCCCTGGCGGAGCTCACCGGCTTCCCTGCCCGCCGGGTTACAGCGTTGGTGAACCAGTTGGAGGAAGCCGGCGCCGTGAAAACCGGCAAGCGCGGCATCCGGCTCAGTTCCAAAGCCAAGCCGACCGCACTGGTAGAGCGAGCCGCCCGGTTGGCTGAGGCGCGTCAACGCGTGGACCAGTCCCGGCTCACCATGATGCGTGGCTACGCGGAGACGGACGGCTGCCGTCGCCAGTTCCTTTTGGGCTACTTCGGGGAGGATCTGCCGCGGCCCTGCGGCAATTGCGATGCTTGCGCGGAAACGCCCGACGCCGCCGGGTCGGTTCGCGTCGGCCAGCCCGCCTCACCCGCGGAGAATCAGTTCCCCTTGCAGTCCACCGTGATCCACAAAGAGTGGGGTCCCGGTTTGGTGATGAGGCACGAGGACGACGTCATGACTGTTCTGTTCGAAAAGGAAGGCTACAAGACCTTGTCCCGTACCGCCGTCGTCGAGCATGAATTGCTGAAGCCGGCTTAGGTGCGGGCCGTGCGCATCCCGGGCCTTCCACGAAAGATCACCACCATCAGCGTGCAGATCAGAGCTGCCGCGCTGAGCAGGCCCAGCAGACCGCCCCATGGAGTGTAGTCACCACCGGATATGAAGAAGGCGTCTGCCAAGGCCATACCGGCGGAGAAAGATGCAAAGAAATACATGGGTGCGCCGAGCACCAGAATCAAGAGTTGGACAATTACAACTGTTCTCAGCCGTGAAATAACCCGGGTTGCCGTCAGCAGGACCACAACCAGAGCAAGAAGCGTTCCGACGCTCGTCCACGTCAAAACTGCCACCAAGGAGATTGACTCGTTGCGTCGGGCCAATCCTTCGTGGATTTCGTCCAGCGTGGCGCCCGGAACAGCGGCGAGCGGATTCCACACGAGGATCTGCAACGCTGCGGTGAGCCCGTAGGCCGCGATTGCCATGAGCCCAACGATGCTGATGATGACGCGCGATGTTTGTGTGCTGCTTCCTTTGGTCCCCATGCAGGCAGCCTATTCGTATCAGGTATTGAGCTCCAGCATGAGGGCGGGCAGTTCGTCGGCGAGCTCCCTGGCCAGGAACCCGAGCGGGCCGAGCTTGCTGGCCAGGCGGTCGGCAGCGGCGGCGTGAAGGTGCGTGCCCCAGCAAGCAGCTTGAGCATCGCTGGTCCCGCGCGCACGGAGCCCCGCGATGGCCCCTGCCAAAACATCGCCGCTGCCTGACGTGCCCAGTCCGCCGTAACCAGTGGTGATCTTCCACAGCGGCGAGTCGTCTGCTGTTGCGGCGCCAGGTCCGGCGATCAAACCCTGACAACTCACCACCGCATCGAACCGGCGAGCGACCTCAGCAACGTCGGTTTCCAGGTCCTCCACGTCTCTGCCCAGAAGAAATCCGGTTTCGTTCGGATTCGGTGTAAGGATCAGCCGGCCGCGCCACGGCCCCAAGTCTTCCTCAATCTTTACCAAGCCGCCCAAGGCGAAGGCGTCAAGAACGATGGCGGGAGCACCGCCGTCGTTGGCCGCCTCGTGGGATTCCTCCCGCTCCAGCAGCGCTCGCAGCAGCGATTCGGCGAGGTCCGGATCGTCCAGGCCAGGGCCGATCAGCACGGCATCAGCCCGATCCAGGTAGGACGAGATCCTGTCGAGTCCTTCCCCGGTGACGGACCCTTCCGGGTTCTCGGGCATGCCCACGGAACCGCATTCCGGGAGTGCCACTCCCACGGGGACTGCTACGGATTCGGCCACTGCCAAAGTGATCTTTCCGGCGCCGGCACGTAGGGCTGAGGTGCCGGCCAGCAACGCCGCGCCGGGAGTGGCACGTGCTCCACCGATCACCAGCACTGCACCGCGCGAGTACTTGTCCTCTCCGGGGGCGGGCAACGGCCAGTCGCGCAGAAGCGAGGGCGTCACCAGTGTTGGTGCGGGGCTATCACTGTGGATGGACACTGGCATCTCCTGCGTGTTCCGTGACGGTGACACCCTGCTCCGCAAGGTGGTCAGCAACATTGAAGCTCTCCAGTTGCCAGGGACCTGCGCCCGAGGGACGGACATACCGGGTGATGGAAGCATTCAGCACCGATGTGGTGGCCGCAAGGTCAAGGATTTCCTGCTCGGACATGCCCTCCAAAACGTAACGGACCAGCAGGATGACGGCGTCGTGGCAGACCAGCATCACTCGTTGCCCTGATCCCAGGGTGTTGAGCTCATCCAGGATGGATCGCAGACGGAGAGCGACGTCAGCCCACGATTCACCGCCTGGCGGCCGGTAGTACAGCTTGCCCAGCCATAGCCGCCGCTCTGCTTCGTCCGGGTATCGGGTCTCTACTCCCAAACGTGTTAGCCGGTCCAGGATGCCCAGCTCCCGGTCCCGGAGACGTTCATCAGTAAGCACTTTCACAGGCCAGCCGGCTGTCTCAACGGCGATTTCCGCCGTCTGAAGGGCCCTTGCGTAGGGGGAGGAGACAATGGCATCCGGTCGGAGTTCTTCGGCGATCCGGGCGAGTGCCGTCCCCAGGGCCTTCGCCTGGTCCTGCCCGGTGCTCGACAGATTCACATCAGCATCCCTGGCTGGAACGTCAATGACTTCGGCTCCAGCCAGACGAGCCTCTGTTGCGGCCACGTTGCCTTCGCTCTCGCCGTGCCGGATCAGGAGCAACTCAACGGCTCCCGCTTCCTGCACCGCGTCCGTCAGCCCGTCCTCGTTCACAAGATCACCCTTCCGTGTGCGTTGCCCAATGCAGAACACTACCCACTGCGTACCCACAGGAACAGAGGATAAACGCTCGACGGTGATCACAAGCCTCTGTTGTGGGAACTGGGAGTGCAGTAAGTTGCTCGCATGGAGGACTCATACCCAGTCATCATTGTCGGTGCCGGATTCGCGGGCGTTGCAGCTGCAAAAGAGCTGGGCCGCAAGGGCATTCGTGTCTTGCTGATCGACTCAAATAACTATCACCAGTTCCAGCCGCTCCTCTATCAAGTGGCAACCTCGCAAATTGGGG
Source organism: Arthrobacter sp. DualSoilB13 (assembly GCF_055389195.1). Lineage (NCBI taxonomy): Bacteria > Bacillati > Actinomycetota > Actinomycetes > Micrococcales > Micrococcaceae > Arthrobacter > Arthrobacter sp. DualSoilB13. Next base: position 915,002 of record NZ_AP035865.1, read on the forward strand.
TTTCGGCCATTGCCCGGCCACTGCGTTCCGTTTTCCGGCGCTACAAAAGTGTCAAAGTTCTGACCTCGAAGGTTGACGCCGTTAACGCCGCGGAGCGGGTGATCACAACTGCCGACGGCCGCTCGCTGCGGGCAGATGTCCTGGTCATTGCAGTTGGGGCGGTCCCGAACTTCTTCAATACATCTGGAGCAGAAGAGTATGCCTTCCCACTGTATTCCGTCACAGATGCGACGAAGCTGGGGAGCGGCCTCACCCGGTTGTTGGACCAGGCCGACAGAAACGCCGACGGGTCCGTGGACGTAGTGGTGGTGGGCGGCGGACCCACCGGAGTTGAAACGGCCGGGGCAATGGCCGAGAACGTTAAATACGTGGTGAGCAAGTACTTCTCGCCGGAACTCGCGGCACGCTGCAGGGTTCATTTGGTGGACATGGTGCCCACAGTCCTGAACATGTTCTCTGCCAGGTCCCAGAGCTATGCCACTGATCATTTGAAGAAGGTGGGCGTTCAACTCCACATGGGACAGGGTGTCACGGAGGTACGGAAAGACGGAGTGACCCTGGCTGACGGAAGCTCCGTGCCCGGGCAAATTGTGGTGTGGGCCGGTGGCTTGAAAGCAGGGGACCTCATTGGCGGTTCGGGCTTGACCCAGGGGAGGGGAGGTCGCGTTGACGTCAAGACGGACCTGACTGCCCCTGGCGTTGAGGGCGTGTATGTCATCGGGGATTGCGCCAACATCACCGATTCAACGGGGGCAAAATTGCCCCAGCTGGGTTCGGTGGCTCAACAGGCCGGAAAATGGGCTGCCAAGAACATTCTCGCGGACCTCAAGGGCGAGAGCCGCGCTCCGTTCCGGTACGTCGACAAAGGCTATATGGCGATGGTGGGGCGCGGAGCTGCTGTGGCAGAGCTGGGCCGCAAGCGAATCCAACTCCAAGGCATTCTGGCCTTCTTGTCCTGGCTGTTGGTGCACCTCGCCCTTTTGTCCGGGCTCCAGCAGAAAATCCGGGCTTTGTTCTCCTGGCTTAACGGATACATCCTTCACAGCCCTGCACAGGTGGTAGTTAGCGGGCCCACTGAGAAGGAAACAACGGAGCAGGATCCGCCCAGCACTTGAGCCCCGCACGACGTTTTACTCGTAATGAATGGTTTATTGTGATGCCCGGTTGGCAGAAACCGCCAGTCGACTTTGCTTGTATGCCGAAGATGCCCAGTGCAGGTGAAGACACGCACCGATAATCATCAGCACGGCCGCCACGGCCGCTGGCCACGGAGTCCAACTATGTCCGGCGTGCCCCACAACCCGTAGGTGCTGGCGTGGGTCGTCCGGATAGACGCTGAGGGTTACGGGGGAGCCAGGTCCCGGAACCGCTATGCACGTGGAATTGGTATCGAACGTTTCGTTTTATTGCCGTCCTTGGAATTCGAAGCCCAGTCCCAACACACAGTGTTCACCACGATGTCTGAAACCTTCTTGGGATGTAACAATTCCCTGAACGTGGACACTGCTGGCGGCGACCTGGATTTGGGTTGATACCAGAATGAAGGAACCGACTACGGCGGCAACGAGCACTAGTGCGGCGAGCACGCGCCACAGGAACATCCGAACCACGCGCGGCTTGGCTCCGCGGAACATCCCCCATGCACTCATTCTGGGAAGATAACAGGAGGAACCCAAACAAGGAGCATCATGACACTCAAAGAACGCCTCAAGGCGGACGTCGTCGACCATATGAAGGCGGGCAACAAGCTTGCGTTGACCACTGTGCGCAACGTGCTGGGTGAGATCACCACCCGTGAGAAGTCAGGCAAGACGCCGGTGGAGCTCGACGACGCGCAGGTCACCTCGCTGCTTCAGAAGGAAGCCGCAAAGCGTCGGGATACGGCTCGGATCTACACCGAGGCGGGCGAGGCAGATCGAGCCGCAGCCGAGGTGGCGGAGGCCGAAATCATCGAGGCCTACCTGCCAAAAGCTCTTACCCGGGAAGAAGTGGAGGCAATCGTTGACGACGCCGTGGAGGCACTGAAAGCTGATGGCCAGGAGCTGTCCATGCGTTCCATCGGAGCCGTGATGAAGCCTGTCACCGCCAAGGTTGCTGGACGTTTTGATGGCAAGACTGTCAGCGAGATCGTGCGGGGTCGCCTGGCGTAGAGTCAGCTGACCCCAAGCAGCCACCGCAGAGTGTCAGCGTTGCGCACGGCGTTACCACCGCCGTCGTTGTTGAAGTAGACGTACACGTCCTTGCCGTAGCCGTCCCACTCGCGAATCCGGTCCGCCCACCATCGCAGATCATCATCGGAGTATGAGCCGCCGTAGAGGTGCTCATGGTCCGGGCCGTGCAGACGAACGTACACGAAGGGTGCGGTGGCCCGGAGGATGCACGGCAGATGGGCGCCGCTCATGATGCAGTAGGCTGCGCCTCGGCGCTCCAGTAGGGCGTAGACGTCCGGGTGGTCCCAACTGTCATGCCGAAACTCGATGGCGACGCGAACCCACTGCGGAAGCGTGGCCAGGAAGTAGTCGAGCCGGGCGTCGTCGCGTTGAAAATCAGGTGGAAGCTGGACCAGGAGTACAGCCCTTTTGTCGCCGAGTTCGTGCCAGCAGCGGACGATCCGTTCCACCCAAACTTCGGGACTATAGAGCTTCTTGCCGTGCGTAAGACCGCGTGGCGCTTTCACCGACATGGCAAAGCCAGCAGGGAGCCGCTCCCTCCAATTCGCGAAGGACGTATCGCGAGGCCACCGGTAAAAACTTGCGTTTAGCTCAACCGTGCTAAATCGCGCCGTGTAGTGGGCCAGGCGCTTGGCCGCGGGAAGACTCGGGGGATACAGCACGTCCTCCCAATGGTCGTAGCTCCAGCCCGAGGTGCCAATGCGGATGCCCATGATGTGGATGGTAGCGGGATTCTGGGCCGAAAGGGTGGTGGCTTGGGCGGCTCACGGTGCTGGCCTAGACTCAGAGGGCCAAATCCGGTTGATGGGGGAACCATGGAGAATCAGGCCAATTCTGCTGCGCAAGAGACAGATGATCAGCCCGACCGCAAGGTGACGGGCCCTGTTCCACCGGAATGGCTGGGGCCGGTCCTTGCCCTCGCTGCCTTCGCCTCGATGGTCATTGGCTCGATCATTCAGGGAGGAATCCTTCTGGGGGTTATCGGATCGCCACTTCTCCTTGCTTTTCTTATTTACGTCTTCTTGAGGAGATGGGCGAGGCGCACCAAGGGGTATATCGGTCTTGGAATCGTTTTATTGCTCATCGTCAGCGCCATTTCCTCCCAAGGAAGAGGCACCGTCGACCCTATGTACTCCCTCCTTGCGCACATACTTGGACCCTTACTGGCCGTCGCGGCCGCCTGGTGTTTCCGCCAGCGCGCTCCTCTGACGCCCGCAGCCGTTGCGCGGTCCGGACCATCCTCCGCCGGGGCGCCGGGTGGGCTGCATAGCTCCATCGACGCCATGCAGAACATCACCGCGGTTCTAGTTGAACTGTTCCCCACCCTCCCGCCGACGTGGTCTTCGGCGTGGCTGGAATTCAGGGAAATCGGCTCTCATCGCGAATGCGTCTTCAACGTCGAAACGGCAGGGGCGCGGTTCACCACGGAAGTCCCAGCACACTTGGCTGACCAGATGTCTGAGGCCAGGAACATCATGCGCGGCCCCGGAGGCAATACGTGGTTCGCGGCCACCATTACACTCAATCCAGCGGATCCCGGGAGTTACCAAACCGAGTTCAATTACGACAAAGAACCGGAATGGCTCACCGAGCCGACGAAGGCCGCGTGCCTCAGTGAAACGCGTCGGATCCGAAAGCTTGGCACACTCCCTGGATGGGCACATCAGCGGATGGTCTCCGTCAAATAATCCGCCAGTCGCTAGGCTAAGGACCCTGCGAAACACTGTTTTTGGGTGACCCGGCTGGCAGCGACCCACGATGACGGACTCCGAGACCCCTATGCAGCCTCACCGCGTAATTTACGAATTGACATTTCGACGACGGCGCCATCGTTGGGTGGGTAGCGGCTCCACATGATCGGTCGTCCCTTTTCGCAGGTCTGGATCACGGCTGGTTTTGCTTGGCGAGGCCTGTGCCGTTCGCCGGGTTGGGGTTAGCTGCCGAAGAGTTTCTTGCCGATCTTCGCGAAGATACCCGGTTCCTTGGATGGGTCTATGATTTCAGGTTGGACGGAGAAGTCGGTGCCATTTTCGGTGACAGGAAGGCGTTTGTTGGCCCACTCGACCATTTGCAGTTGGGGGTTGTAGACGGGTGGTGTGATGCCTTCGGCGCGGAACACCGTCCACATCCACTGCGGTATGTTGTCCAGCGTTCTCGGGAACGCTTTCAGATCCTGGAACAATGTCAGTGCGTCCGCCGGACGATCGGGGATGGTTGTTTCATGGGCGAGTCTGAGGAGTTCCACGTCGAAGACCTCAAGTCTGCCGTCCGAATCTGGATAGAGATAGACCTTGCAGCTGGTCCACGTTCCGGCCCCCAGCACATACGACTCGCGGCGGATTTGCTTGAGCCACTGACTCATTGCCTCTCGTGAGAAATCCAAGGAAAAACTGCGCGCCCCCCAAACACCATCCCGCAAGATTTCCTCTGTCCGTCGAGACCATGCCTGATGGATCACGGAGGTGCTTACGACTTCCTGGGCGCAGGAGCCAAGGCCGCCTTCTTTGAATGTTTCAACTTGCAGGCGACGGAGGCCAGACGTTACGGACGGGCTCCACGCAAGTTGGCCGCTACTCAAAATGTCTCCTCTAGGTCCAAGGGCAAATTCGGAAACTCGTGAAACATGGGTGTCTCTGAATCGTACTTGTGCGTGACTTCAATGCTGTCGGGCAGCCCGGGTTTTGGTCCGGGGACGGCTTCTACCTTTACACGCAAGTCTAGGGTTTGTCCGGTGTCGACGCGGTGGAGGGCCTTGGTCATGAGGTCTCTTTCGAGTTGGTAGAACGCCAGGGTGTTCGGAGGTACGTTGGGGGTTCCGTGGCCTCTGTTTTGGAACATGAGTTGGGCCAGGAGGTTGGCGCCTTCGCATGGTCCTGCGAAGAGGGACGCGATGAGGTGGCCACCCGGGGCCGCGACCGCCGACACGGATACCGGCCAGTATCTGCTGCCATGGGGTGCGGTTGATGTCGCCTTGAGCAGATGAACCTCGACGACGGTGTACGCAGCTCCGCTTCTTTGGGGAGTTTGGATTGTGGCTGCTTGAGGTGTTGGTGTTGTCTAGCCGAAGAGTTTCTTGCCGATTTTCGCGAAGACGCCTGGTTCTTTGGATGGGTCGATGATTTGGGGTTGGGCGGAGAAGTCGGTGCCGGTTTCGGTGACGGGGAGGCGTTTGTTGGCCCACTCGACCATTTTGAGTTGTGGGTTGTAGACGGGTGGTGTGATGCCTTCGGCGCGGAACACCGTCCACATCCACTGCGGTATGTTGTCCAGCGTTCTCGGGAACGCTTTGAGGTCCTGGAACAATGTCAGTGCGTCCGCCGGACGATCAGGAATTCCATCGTCGTTGTCCGGCCTAAAGAGTTCAAAATCGAAGGTTTCGAGTCTGCCGTCCGAGTCAGGATAGAGGTAGACCTTGCAGCTGGTCCATGTGCCTTTACCTTGGACGTACGACTCGCGGCGGATGTCTTCGAGCCAATGTTCCATGGACTCGATGGAGAAGTCTTGAAAACTATGGGCGAAGCCCCATACGCCGTCACGACGGATGTCCTCGCTGCGCCGGCTCCAGGCCCGATGCATCACGGTCGTGCTGATGATTTCTTCAGCACCGAATCCTAGGCCGCCTTCGGCAAAAGCCTCTGCGCGCAGTCTTTGAAGACCAGTGACCACTTCTACCCCAGAAATTCGTGTTCCAATCATCATTCGAATGCCTCCTCGGAAAGTGGAAGGTCGGGAAAATGTTCTGACCTTTTTTCTCCGGAGCCGAACCAGTGAGTGACCTTTGACGATTCAGGCAGTCCGGGTTTTGGTCCGGGGACGGCTTCTACTTTTAGCTGTAAGTTTAGGGGTTGTCCGGTGTCGACGCGGTGGAGGGCGTTGGTCATTAGCTCTCGTTCGAGTTGGTAGAAGGCCAGGGTGTTGGCGGGTAAGTTGGGGGTTCCGTGGCCGCGGTTTTGGAACATGAGTTGGGCCAGGAGGTTGGCGCCTTCTCCTGGTCCTGCGAAGAGGGATGCGATGAGGTGGCCACCCTCGTAGCCGCGACCGCCGACACGGATACCGGCCAGTATCTGCTGCCATGCGCTGCGGTTGATGTCGCCTTTGAGCAGTCCGGTGATGTGAGCCTCGACGACGGCGTACGCAGCTCGGCTTCACCGCAAAGCTTGGATTGTGGCTGCTCTTTGTGACTGTTAGTGCTGACGGGCGCTCCGTCCGGCGTTGGTGCTGGCTATCCGCCGAAGAGTTTTTTGCCGATCTTCGCGAAGACGCCTGGTTCCCTGGATGGGTCAATAATCTCCGGTTCGACAGAGAAATCCGTGCCACTGTCGGTGACGGGGAGGCGTTTGTTGTCCCAATCGACAGTATTTAGTTGGGGGTTGTACACCGGGGGCGTCTGAGCATCTGTACGCAGAGCAGTCCACATCCATTCCTGAATATTGTCTAATGTGCGGGGAAATGTCAGGAGATCCATCTTGACGGCCTGCCCTGATGCTGGGCCGGTGGAATCTTTCGGATCACCGAACATGCCGCGAGTCAGAATCTCGTAGTCGAATGCCTCTATGCGCCCTTCGTTGGACGGGAAAAGGAATACTCTGAAGGTTTTCCATGTGCCGAGGCCTGGAACATAGAGTTCACGTCTGACTTCCATCAGCCAGTAGTCAAGGAGCTCGGGTGGGAAATCGGTTTGCCAGTCCCGACCACCCCACTGACCGTCGCGGCAAACATCGACGTAGCGCCTCGATGTATCTTGAAACATCAGCGAGGTGCTTATGACTTCCTGTGCGCCGAAGCCTAGTCCGGCCTTGGAGAAAGTATGCTCCTGGAGGCGAGCTAATCCCTGTCGAATTAGAGGGCTATCCACCACGGAATCTTGCATCAGGGCCTCACTATTTCGGGGACTCAAGATTTGGGAAGAAATCATCTTGAATCAAGTCCTTGTCAAACGAATGGGACACTTTGAGTCCACTGGGCAGACCGGGTTTTGGTCCTGGGACGGCTTCTACCTTTACACGCAAGTCTAGGGGTTGTCCGGTGTCGACGCGGTGGAGGGCCTTGGTCATCAGCTCTCGTTCGAGTTGGTAGAACGCCAGGGTGTTGGCGGGTACGTTGGGGGTTCCGTGTCCGCGGTTCTGGAACATGAGTTGGGCCATGAGGTTGGCGCCTTCTCCTGGTCCTGCGAAGAGGGACGCGATGAGGTGGCCGCCCTCGTAGCCGCGACCGCCTACACGGATACCGGCCAGTATCTGCTGCCATGCGCTGCGGTTGATGTCGCCTCGAGCAGATGAACCTCGACGACGGCGTACGCGGCTCCGCTTCTTCGGGGAGTTTGGATTGCGGCTGCTCTTTGTGACTGTGTTAGTGCTGACGGGCGCTCCGTCCGGCGTTGGTGCTGGCTATCCGCCGAAGAGTTTTTTGCCGATCTTCGCGAAGACGCCTGGTTCCAGTGTGGGGTCAATGACGACCGGTTCTATGCTGAAATCAGTTCCTCGGTCGGTAACTTGCCTGCGACGGTTCTTCCAGTCCACAGACTGGAACTCTGGATTGTAGATGGGAGGGATAATTCCTTCAGCTCGAAATATCTCCGACATCCAGGACGGAATATTGTCTATTGTCCTCGGAAAAGCTTTAAGGTCGCGGGCCCATGTCTTTACGTCCGCCGGCCGGTCCGGGATTTTAGTGGGCTTCTCGGGCCGTATAATTTCCTCATCGAAAACTTCGATGTAATTATCACCCGATTGTGAAACTCGTATGACGCAGATCGTCCAAGTACCCTGGCCGACGACATAGGACGAACGTCTCAGCTCGTACATCCAATTGGTGGTAGCCTCTTCGGAAAAAGTTACCGAAAAGTCCTGACTCTGAGGCACTCCCCGAAGCCAGGTGGCCTCTGTCATCCGGGACCAACCTGCGTGCAGTACTGCCGATATCTTGATGTCATCAGCAACAAAGCCAGCTCCGCTCGGCGAGAAGGCCTCCTTGTGTAATCGTTCAAGTCCTGTCGCTACTTGCGGAGAATTAAGTCTGAATGCTTGTGGCAATTTCTACTCTTCCGTATCAGGCAAATTATCAAATCTGTTGATTTCGATTTCCTCTGTTGAGTCGAACCGATTTCTGACTACCACGCTGCTAGGCAGGCCGGGCTTTGGTCCTGGGACGGCTTCTACCTTCAGACGCAAGTCTAGGGATTGTCCGGTGTCAACGCGGTGGAGGGCCTTGGTCATGAGGTCTCTTTCGAGTTGATAGAAGGCCAAGGTGTTGGGGGTACCGTGGCCTCTGTTTTGGAACATGAGTTGGGCCAGGAGGCTAGCGCCTTCGTGTCCGCCGAAGCGGCGGCCGGCAAGTATTTGCCGCTAGGCGCTGCGGTTAATGTCGCATTTGAGCGGCCCAACAGATTGTGGGGCCTCGACGGCGGCTTACGCAGCTCCGCTTCTTCACAAAACTTGGATCGCGGCTGCCCTGGGTGACCGTACTGGTGCGGACAGGGCGCGTTCGTGTCCGTATTGAAGCCTAGCTGCCGAAGAGCTTCCGGCTGATTTTCGCGAAGACACCTGGTTCTTTGGATGGGTCTATGATTTCAGGCTGGGCGGAGAAGTCGGTGCCGGTTTCGGCGACGGGTAGGCGTTTGTTGGCCCACTCGACTGTTTGCAGTTGAGGGTTGTAGACAGGGGGTGTGATGCCTTCGGCGCGGAACACCGTCCACATCCACTGCGGGATGTTGTCTAGCGTGCGTGGGAACGCTTTGAGGTCCTGGAACAATGTCAGTGCGTCCGCCGGACGATCAGGGATGGTTGTTTCGTGGGCGGGTCTGAGGAGTTCCACGTCGAAGACCTCAAGTCTGCCGTCCGAATCTGGATAGAGATAGACCTTGCAGCTGGTCCACGTTCCAAAGCCTAGGACGTACGACTCGCGGCGGACTTCCTCTAGCCAATCAATCATGGACTCGCGGGAAAACTCCAAGGAGAAGCTACGCGGTCCCCAAACACCGTCTCGCAAGATTGTCTCAGTTTGTTGGGACCAGGCCTGATGAATGACCGAGGTACTTATAACTTCTTGGGCACCGAATCCCAGGGCGCCTTCGCTGAAGGTCTCGCTCCTCAACCGGGTGAGGCCTACTAGCACGGAGGGTCTGGAAATGATTTCGCTGCTGCTCAAAGTGACTCCTTCTGCTCCATGGGCAAATTCGGAAAACGGCGAGTCGTTGATGTCTCCGCGTCGAACCGGAATGTAACGTCCACCCTGTCGGGCAGCCCGGGTTTTGGTCCTGGGACGGCTTCTACCTTTACACGCAAGTCTAGGGGTTGTCCGGTGTCGACGCGGTGAAGGGCCTTGGTCATCAGCTCTCGTTCGAGTTGGTAGAACGCCAGGGTGTTGGCGGGTACGTTGGGGGTTCCGTGTCCGCGGTTCTGGAACATGAGTTGGGCCATGAGGTTGGCGCCTTCTCCTGGTCCTGCGAAGAGGGACGCGATGATGTGGCCGCCCTCGTAGCCGCGACCGCCTACACGGATACCGGCCAGTATCTGCTGCCATGCGCTGCGGTTGATGTCGCCTTTGAGCAACCCGGTGATGTGTGCTTCGACGCTCTTGGGCTTGGCGAAGTCATCGGTGATGATCGTGAAGTGGTTTTCCAAGCCACCGTCGGTTTTCGCGACGACGTTGTAGGTGACATTGGGCATCCGCTTGTTCAATTCAACGGACCAGGCACCCTTGACGCCAGCGTACGTGTCTACGCGTTCGACCCGGCCTGTGGCATCCGTATAGAACCGTTCAAGACTGTCGTCCGTGAGGCCGCCGCTGGAATCTGGCATTTTGGTGCGGTTGTCCACGATGTACAAGGTGTTGGGTTCCAGCCCGGTCTTGGCTGGCGAGGTTGCCGTGCGCCACTCGGGAATGCTCATCAGCGAAGTCCACCACCGGTTTCTCTTCCCCGCATGCGTCGCAGGAGACGCTGGGTTGCGTCTCAAGTGTCCAGTCGGTGGCGGCCCAGTCGCTATAAGCGTCAAACAGGATGTCTTCATCCAGCGTCTCCCCACAGGCAGGGCAGGGGGGAGGGCCGAAATTCTCTCCCATGGAGTAACCATCCCGGTCATGAATCAGGGTCAAATTGCTGGTTCCCTTTGCGAGCCCTCGCTCAAGGGCCCGCGGTCCGGGTGTCAGGCAAAGACCCTCCACCCAATCGGACTCCCGTTCGGCACCCACCCATCCGGTGGTTACCAGCCATTCCTGAAGCCGACGGACGGCACTGTCCGCTTCCGCTGAAGATGCAGAAAGATCCACCAGGTACCAGATGTGTAAGCTCACGGTTCAGCCCCTCAAAAGGCGACTACTCGTCTGGATACTATCCAACCTGCGCAGCGACTTACGGGCACTGAGGGTTAGCTAGTGTCTGCCTGGGGTCCGCGCCATCAGAGCCTGAAGGTCTTCGGCAACCTTAGCTACCTCTCGCTGCCGGGAGGTGCGGACAGGCTTGGATCCATGTGTGGCTTGGCGAGCCGGCCTGTTGTTAGTGCGGCTTTGGCGGTGGACCTGAGGATCGCGGACAGGTGCGTCAACGGCGACGGCGCCCTGCAGGGGATCGTGGAAAAGAGGGAAGCTCATAGTTTCCGATCCTGACAGAAGCGGCCGGATGCTGATATGGACAGATGCATACGGTAGCCGGGGGCTGCTGTGCAGATGTCCATCGAGCCGCCGCGGTTCAGGTGTGCGGCCCCGAGCCTAGCCCCACAGTGCCTTCTTCAACAGCGCCCTCAGCTGCGTGTTCTCTTCCTCGCTGAGTGCCGCGAGCTGCGTCCGCTCACACTCTTCGAGCCCGGCCCGCGCTTTGTTGTGGATCCGGCGGCCCTCAGTGGTGGAGACGATGATCTTTGCCCGGCGGTCCTGCTTGCCTTGGGCTCGTTTGACCAGTCCGCGGTGCTCCAGATCGTCCACCAGGCTGACAACTTGGCTCGGATCCAGGCTAAGGAAATCGGCGAGCTCGCGTTGGGTGGGTTCCAAGCCGCTGCATGCGAGTGTCAGCACGGAGAATGATCGCTCGCGGAGGCCGTAGTCGGCCAGGGCTTTGTTGTTGAGCAGTGATCCTGTGGCGTGCAGTTTGGCCAGCAACAGGCCCACATCGCTGCCGATTTTTGCTGCGGCCAGGCGCGGGGTTTCCACTTCGGTGCTTTGCGGGCCCATGACAACTCCAATAGTAATGAAAAACAATCGTTGACTTTTTCAATGATCCGTATTCTCATTGATCATGACAAGGATCTCACGATGCAGTGGGATCGGCCTCACCGGCTCAGGCCGGTTACTGCATGCGAAGGAGCACGCCATGAGCTTGAACGGCAAGGTTGCAATCGTCACCGGGAGTGGACAGGGTCTTGGACTCGCTTACGCGAGGGAGCTCGCCCGCCAGGGTGCCGCCGTCGTTATTAACGACGTGAACGCCCAGACCGCTGCGGACGCTGTCGCCCAGATCGAGGCCGACGGCGGACGCGCCACCGCTGTGGTGGTCCCGGTGGGCACCACTGACGCCGCGAAGGCCCTGGTTGCAGGTGCTGTAGAAGCCTTCGGTCGGCTGGACATCCTGGTCACGAACGCCGGTATCCTGCGGGACAAGAGCATTCTCAAGATGACCGACGAGGACTTTGACCTGGTCATCAACGTGCACCTGAAAGGGACGTTCACTTGCGTTCGCGAGGCCTTCGCGTACTTCAAGGAGAACGGCATCGCCGGCCGGATCATCACCATCGGCTCGCCCACCGGGCAGCGTGGCAACTTCGGACAGACTAATTACGCCGCTGCCAAGGCCGGGATCGTGGGCATGGTCCGAACCTGGGCTCTGGAGATGAAGAAGGCCGGCGTGACGGTTAACTCCGTGATTCCGGTGGCCGCCACCGCCATGACCAAGACGGTCCCTTACTTCCAGAAGGCCGTCGAGGCCGATGAGCGTGGCGAGGCAATGCCGTCGTTCTTCCGTCACGATCTTGGTTTTGGAACGGCCGACGACGTCGCCGGGCTGATTGCCTTCCTCGCCTCTGATGCGGCTGCCGGCATTACCGGCCAGGCAATCGGTGCCGGTGGCGACCGGCTGCAAGTCTGGACGCACCCGACGGCGGCCACCACCGAGTACCGCGATGGCGGCTGGAGCTACGAGGCCCTGCAGGAAAATGCCGACTCGCTGTTTGGTCCGCAGGCGCTGCAGAGCTTCGGCGAGGAATTCCTGCCGCTGCCTGAGGAACTCCGGCCCGAGCCGGTGGCTGTCCCTTCGCAGGCGCGCTGATCATGGCCGACCGTTACGAGCTCGGCATCGACGCCGCTGCCCTGGATGCCATCGATATGCATGTCCACCTCGAAGTGGACAGCTGCGGGCACGGCTCGCTTCCGGACGCGCTGACGGAAGCGTCGGCGAAGTACTTCAAGTCCGAGGATCGGACCCCCTCGCTGGACAGGATCGCCGAGGTGTATCGCGAACTGAACATGGCCGCCGTCGTCTTCACCGTCGACGCCCGGACCCAGCTCAAGCATGAGCCCAACAGCATCCCCGAGCTGATTGCCGGAGCTGCGCGGAACAATGATGTGCTGATTCCTTTCGGCAGCGTTGACCCGCGGACGGGGGAGGACGCGATCGCGAGGGCAAAACACCAGGCTGTGGAGCTGGGTGCCCGGGGTTTCAAGTTCCATCCTTCGCTGCAGGGCTTCGACCCGTCCAACGAGGCGTTCTACCCGTTGTGGGAGACGCTCCAGGAGTTGGGGCTGCCATGCATTTTCCATACAGGCCAGAACGGCATGGGTGCGGGTCTTCCGGGCGGGTACGGGATCAAGTTGGCGTACTCGAATCCGCTGTTGCTGGATGCCGTGGCAGCTGATTTTCCCGGGCTGCAGATCATCATGGCCCACCCCTCGGTGCCATGGCAGGACGAGGCGAACTCGATCGCAACGCACAAGTCCAACGTGTTCATCGATCTCTCCGGGTGGTCGCCCAAGTACTTCCCGGAATCCCTGGTTCGGCTGTCCAACTCTGTTCTCCAGGACAAGGTGTTGTTCGGAACGGACTTCCCGCTGATCACCCCGCAAAAGTGGTTGAGGGCGTTCGCGGACATGCCGTTGAAGGACGAAGTCCGACCGAAGATTCTCAAGGACAACGCAGTCAGGCTGCTCGGGTTGGGTGGTTGAGATGAGCGTGAGTGTTGTGGATCAGAGGCTGTACACGGTGGCAGATTGGTACGACGCTGAAGCACTCCTCAGCACGGAGGAACGTCAGATCCTTGGGCGCCTGCGGACCTTCTTGGACGCTGAAGCCAAGCCGTTGCTGGCCGAGTACTGGGAGCGCGGAGAGTTCCCCGAGCAGTTGGCCGGACCGTTGATCGACTTGGATCTGATGGAACCCTTTGAGGCTCCAGCCCGAGGGATTTACCAAGGCTTCCGGATCTTCGAACTCGCCCGCACTGATGCCTCGTTGGCAACGTGGTACACAGCCCAAGCCGGTTTGTTCCGGACCGCCATCCGGGTGGGAGCCTCCGAGGCACAGCAGAAGGAGTGGATGCCCAAGGTCATCGACTTCTCCCTCAAAGGCGTCTTCTCGCTGACAGAACCGGAGCACGGCTCGGACATCGCCGGCGGGCTTTCCACCACCGCACGCTTCGAACCAGACCCAGGGACAGAGGCCGACGGCGGCAGCTGGGTTCTGGACGGCGCCAAGCGGTGGATTGGGGGCGCCTCAACGGCGGATGTGTTGTGCGTGTTCGCCCGCGACGTCGCGGACGGACAGGTCAAGGCATTCCTCGTGGACAGGACCGCCGCAGGGGTCAGCTTGGAGAAGATCCACGGTAAGACCTCGCTGCGGATGATGCAGAACGCCCACATCACCCTGGACAATGTTCGCGTATCCGAGGCAATGCGCCTGCACAACGTGAACTCGTTCAAGGACGTGGCCGCCATGCTGCGGGCGATGCGATCGGACGTTGCCTGGATCGCCACCGGGATCCAAGCAGGCGCGTTCGAAGCTGCCCTGGCGTATGTGAAGGAACGCCAACAGTTCGGCCGTTCCCTGGGGTCGTTCCAGCTGGTCCAGGAAAAGCTGGCACGCATGCTCGGCAACATCACTGCCAGCTTGTCGTTGGTGGTGCGGTTGACCGAGCAGCAGAGCTGGGGGATCTATCGGGACCAGGACTCGGCCCTGGCCAAAATGCAGACGTCCCTGATGATGCGCGAAACCGTCGCCTTGGCCCGCGAAGTGGTTGGCGGTAACGGCATCACCCTCGCGGCCGACGTCGCACGATTTCATGCAGACGCGGAAGCCGTCTATTCGTACGAAGGCACGCACGAAATCAACGCCCTCATTGTCGGCCGCGCCCTCACCGGCGAGAGTGCTTTCACCCACTGAACAACGAACACCAAAACACAACAACACAGGAGGCAAAGATGCCCAATCTCGTCGTCGATTTCGACACCCTGCTCACCATGTCCGGCAAGGATCTCGGCACCACCGACTACCGCGAAATCACCCAGCAGCAGATCAACCTGTTCGCTGACGCAACCGACGATCAGCAGTGGATCCATACCGACCCGGAACGCGCCAAGGACGGCCCGTTCGGCGCTCCGATCGCGCACGGTTTCCTCACCCTGTCCCTGATCATCCCGTTCTGGGGCGAGCTCTTCGACGTCGAGGGCGTGACCACCAAGGTCAACTACGGCCTGGACAAGGTCCGTTTCACCTCGCCGGTCAAGGTCGGCTCGAAGGTCCGAATGCAAGGCAGCATCGCCGAAGTCAGCGAAGTCAAGGGCGGCGCCCAGATCAAGGTCAACGCCACCATCGAAATCGAAGGCCAGGAACGCCCCGCCGTCGTCGCCGAGTTCCTCGCCCGTTTCTACAAGTAGGAACCGCTTCTACAAGTAGACATCCACCCCCTTTCCCTCCTCTCCCAAGGAACAGCCATGTCAGGACACACTGCGCTCGCACAGTCGAGCACGGCCGCTAAGCGCAAAGAGGCGCGCACGGTCATCATGTCCAGCTATCTGGGCAGCACCATCGAGTTCTACGACTTCCTGCTGTACGCAACTGCGGCAGCGGTTGCCTTTCCCAAAGTGTTCTTCGCCGGTACAGATGAGTGGGTGGGCGTGGTCGCGGCTTATGCCACGTTCGCGGCGGGTTATGTTGCCCGGCCTCTGGGCGGTATAATCTTCGGGCACTTCGGTGACCGCATTGGCCGCAAGGGCATGCTGATCGTGTCCATGGCCATGATGGGCATCGCTTCGACGTTGATTGGTCTAATCCCGGGAGCCAACGTCATTGGTCCTTGGGGCGCCGTGATCCTGGTGGTCTTGCGTGTTTGCCAGGGAATCGCCGTCGGCGGTGAATGGGGCGGGGCAGCGCTCATGGCCCTGGAGCATTCGGATCCCAAACGTCGCGGGTTCGCGGCATCGTTCGTCAATGCCGGTGCCCCGACGGGCGCAGTCCTCGGCACCGTTGTCATGGGCATTTTCTCCGCACTTCCCCAGGATGCATTCCTGGCCTGGGGCTGGCGAGTTCCATTCCTGTTGTCCTTCGTACTCCTGATAGTCGGCATGTTCGTCCGGCTCAGGGTCTCCGAAAGCCCAATCTTTGCCGAGGCCGTGGCCAAGGAAAGCGCCCAGGACACCAAGCGCAAGATCCCGCTGCTGGAAGTGCTGAAGCGTCCCAAGGCACTCATCATGATCATGTTTGCCGGTGCTGCCGGCTTCGGCCTCCAAGTAGTGCTGCCCACGTTCTCCGTCACCTATGCAGTGTCCAAGGGAGCACCACAACAAGGTGTGCTCTATGCCTTCGCGGGCGCCTCAGCCATCTCCATCCTGTTCGTCCTTTTGGGCGGTAGGCTCTCGGATCGCTTCGGCCGCCGTCCGGTCATGGTCACCGGCCTGGCCCTGTTCATCCTTTACTTGTTCCCCATGTTCGGGATGCTGAGTTCCGGCAACATCGCTGTGGTCTTCCTGGCCTTCACTGTGGCGCTGGTTCTGCATTCGTCCCTCTATGGTCCGCTGGCCGCGTTCGTGTCCGAGCAGTTCGGCACCACTAACCGCTATACCGGCGCAGCCGTCGGCTACCAGTTGGCAACACTGATTGGCGCGGGCTTCACACCCGGCATTGTGGCGAGCCTCTACAAGGACGCCGGCCAGAGCATCGTTCCCGTGGTGGTGTTCCTGTCCGTCATGTCGCTGGTATCGATTGTCTTCATCCTGCTGACGCGGGAGTCTAAGAACAACGACCTCTCTACGGTCAGTTAGGAGTACCGCACCATGGACAACAACGGAGTTGGATCCTGGCTGCACCGGCGCCGGATCAAGTCCGGTACCAAAACTGCCATCATTTCCGGTGAGCACACTGTGAGCTACGCGGAACTCGCAGAACGGACCGATCGTCTGGCCAACGCCCTTAAGGACAGGGGCGTGACCAAGGGGGACAGGGTGGCTTACCTCGGTGAGAATCACCCGTCCTTTGTGGAGACGTTCTTCGCCTGCGGGCTGCTGGGCGCCATCTTCGTCCCGTTGAACACCCGCTTGGCTGCCCCGGAGCTGCAGTTTCAACTGCAGGACTCCGGTGCGCGGCTCCTTATCAGCGCGGCATCGTTGGAGGACGTTGCCGCCGCGTCCTGCATCGACACTGACGTGACCCACCGCCTTGTAGTGGCGTCCGACGACGAGTCTGACGGTTCCGCTCTTAAGGCGCCATCCGGCGTCGAGCACTATGGTGAGGTGCTTGACGCTGGGGCCGCGGCGACGCTGGATGAAACCGTGACGTTGGAAGACGGCGCCATGATCCTCTACACCTCCGGCACCACCGGCAAGCCCAAAGGTGCTTTGCTGACACACGGCAACATCACCTGGAACTGCATCAACACGGTGGTGGACATGGACCTGAACCGCAACGACGTAGCGCTCATGATCTCACCACTGTTCCACGTGGCATCCCTTGATATGGGTTTGCTTCCCATGCTGCTCAAGGGTGCCACCGTGGTGCTTGAAGCCAAGTTCGACGCCGGGCGGGTGCTTGAGCTGGTGGACCAGCACAAAGTCACCACGCTCAACGGTGTCCCCACCACCTTCCAGATGCTCTGTGACCATCCGGGATGGTCGACGGCGGATCTCAGCTCCCTGGACAAGCTCACCTGCGGCGGTTCTGCCGTTCCGCAGCGGGTGCTGGATGCATATGAGCGGCGCGGCATCGGCTTCACCAGCTGTTATGGCATGACGGAAACCGCGCCGGGGGCCACCATGTTGCCGGTATCGAAGTCCAAGGAAAAGGCAGGCTCCGCCGGGCTTCCGCACTTCTTCACTGATGTGCGGATTGCCGATCCACTGGGTGGTCTTGCTGCAGTTGGCGCCGTGGGGGAGATCCAAATCTCCGGACCCAACGTGATCAAGGAGTACTGGAACCGGCCCGAAGCAACCGCCGAGAGTTATTCCGAGTCCTCTTGGTTCCGCTCCGGCGATATGGGCTACCAAGACGGGGAAGGCTTCCTGTTCGTTTCGGACCGCATCAAGGACATGATCATTTCCGGAGGGGAGAACATCTACCCGGCTGAGGTGGAAGCTGCCATCTCAGAGCTCCCCGCAGTGGGGAGTGTGGCCGTGATCGGCATGGATGACAACAAATGGGGAGAAGTGCCCAGGGCGATCATCACATTGCGCGACGGTGCGTCCCTGACCGAAGAGCAACTGCGCTCGCATCTGGAGGGCCGGTTGGCACGGTACAAAATCCCCAAGTCAGTGGTATTCGTTGAGGAGATGCCACGAACCGCCAGCGGGAAGATCCGGAAGATGGACCTCCGAAAGCACTACGCGCAGTGACGCTCGACCGTATTCAATGTCACCTGTCGTGGCAAAGAATATGCTGTCTCATGGCAAGCCGCACCGACGAAATATTGCGTTACCAAGCTAAATCCGGGTTAATTTCCTCCATCGAACTGCCTAATTCGGTGTAAGGGCATTACGATAGGCACGACTCACACACTGAGCACGAAGCTTCATCACGACTCACCTAACCCGGGGGATATACCAATGACCAGTTACCCGCAACAACCTCAGCAAACCGAGCAGTACGGCGTCCAAGCCGGCGAACCGCCGCTGTGGGCACCTTATTACGGCGCTCCGATCGGCGCGGCCGTCAAGCGTTTCTTCAAGAAATACACCGCATTCAGTGGCCGCGCGAGCCGCAGCGAATACTGGTGGGTCGCCCTTGCCTTGGGCGTGGTTGGCTTTGTCCTGCAGCTCCTCACCGGCATTCTCGGTGCAGCCGGATCCACCACCACCAGCAGCGGCACGGTTCCCGGCCCGGGAGCCGTGGTGGGCATCATTCTGATCTCCGTGTTCTACCTGGCGGTCCTTATCCCGTCCATCGCCCTGCTGGTTCGTCGTCTCCACGATGGCAACTTCAGCGGCTGGCTGGCCCTTCTCGGGCTCATCCCGTTCGTGGGTGGACTTGCCATCCTGGTCTTCGCGCTCCTGCCGTCCAACCCGGCCGGCCAGCGTTTTGATCAGCCGACTGCATAGTCAGCCACATAGCAAGTAATTCGTTTCACAGAAAAGGGCGGCACCTCGCGTGCCGCCCTTTTTCGTGCCCTTCTTCGGACAATTTTCGGGCGTCACGTGCCGTAAAAGCGGCACGCGTGACATGCTGTGACTGATTCGGGCCCACCCAAAGACGAGGACTGCCATGCCCCACCCTCCACGCATAAGAACCATCAAACGCTGCGCCGTGGTGGGTGGCGGGATCATCGGCATTGCAGTGGCGAGGGAACTGACGAACAGGCTCGAGGGCGTCCAAGTCACTGTCTACGAAAAGGAAGACCGGCTCGCAGCACACCAGACCGGACACAACTCGGGGGTGGTTCACGCAGGCCTGTACTACGAGCCCGGCGGTCTGAAGGCAAAGCTGTGCCGCCGGGGAGTGGAGCTGCTGCAGGAATTCTGCGCCATGAAGAACCTGCCCTATGAGGCGTGCGGCAAGTTGGTTATTGCCCAGACACCCGAGGAATCGGATCGCTTGGACAAGATTTTCGCCCGTGCCACGGCCAACGGGGTCCCGGGCGCAAGGATGCTGCGGGGCGAGCAGCTACGCGAGGTGGAGCCGAACGCCGTCGGGCTTTCCGCTCTTCACTCGCCGGAAACGGCGATCGTTGACTACACGGCTATCACCAACGCGCTCGCCGACGACGTCCGTAGTTCGGGCGGAAGCATCCGGCTCAGGCAGGAAGTTACCAGGCTTGAGCAACAGCACAGCGGCGTGGTGGTCAGTACCAGGGATGGCGGCGAACATTACGACCTCGTGGTGGTGTGCGCGGGCCTTCAATCGGATCGCGTGGCCGAAGCGACGGGTGAACCGGCTACCCCAAGGATCGTGCCGTTCTTTGGGCAGTACTTCCTCCTGGGTGAGGAGGCCCGGGATCAAGTTCGCGGGCTGATTTACCCGGTGCCGGACCCAAAACACCCCTTCCTCGGTGTCCACCTCACCAAACGCATCGACGGTGAAATGATGCTCGGTCCAAATGCATTCATCTCCTTCGGCCGCGAGTCTTACTCGTGGAATGAGGTGAATGCCCGCGACGTACTGAACTACACGCTGTTTCCTGGATTCTGGAAATTTGCCAGGCAGAATGTGCCGTCAGCTGTTCGTGAATTCCAGACCGTAGTGAGCAAGAAAAAGTTCATCCGCGAGGCCGTGCGCTTTGTGCCGTCGCTGGAAGGCGCCACCATTCTTCCGGGCACCCGGGGCGTGCGCGCGCAGGCCATGAACGGTGACGGTTCGCTGGTGGACGACTTTGTCATCGCACGACGCCGGGACACGGTCTTGGTGCGCAACGCACCTTCTCCCGGGGCTACTTCGTCCATGGCCATAGCGGAGTACATCGTGGAGAAGGCTTTGCAGGATTGAGGAGTTAACAAACTGGTGATCCAACGGAAACGGCCGCCAAACGCGGGCTGGATACCGTTGCCGCATGATCGGATCACTAGCTTCGCTTGCCAGTTCAGTCGGCACCACCATAGCGGCCTGGATTGAGGCAGCGTACGTCCTGGATTGCACTGGCCCGTCGGCGGAGGAACAGGGTGCAGGTGGCCCGGGGAGCATGAGTGATTTGTCATGGCTCCCTGCCCTCAGCGGCGTCACGGTTGCCAGTGCTCAGGCCATCCAAACGCACGCCGCAAGGGTGCGTTCAGAGTCCTAGAAGCCGCTCGGAATGCTGCAGAATGTCGCGTTGGGCACACTTTTCGCTGATCTCCTCTGATATGCCCTAAACTGCTTCACTGAGGTGCCGGAAGAGGCACTATGCAGCAACGAAAGCGAAGCTCAATGGCTACTGATTACGATGCCCCGCGCAAGACAGAAGAAGAGTCTCCCGCCGAGTCGCTTGAGGCCCTTCAGGCATCCCGAGGAAACACTGCGCAGACTGCGGTCATCGACGTCGAGGAAAACGATACCGCCGAAGGAATCGACCTGCCCGGAGCAGATCTTTCCGGTGAAGAACTGACAGTCATTGTGGTCCCGGAGCAGTCCGACGAATTCACGTGCGGCTCCTGTTTCCTGGTCCGTCACAGGTCCCAGATTGCATTGGAAAAGAACGGTCTTAAGTTCTGTAAGGACTGCGAAGGCTAAATAACGCCAAGGTCTCGTTATCTTCGGTTACGAATATGGGCGCGAGCACCCTCTGCACGGCCGCCCAATGCCCAAAATACGGCCCGACAATAACCCTCTTGTGACCACCGCTGCGTCCACTTAACGGTTGCGCCCCGAAGCGGCCACAACCCGCCCAAAGCCCCTGCTGCGCTCCTACTGTTGAAGTATCAACTTCGCCTGAAGGGGGCACAAAAAATGAGGAAATTTGGAGCGGGTTTGGCAGCGGTCATGGCAGCTGCCGGTCTCGGTCTGGTGGCGCCGGGGCCAGCCTCGGCAGCAACATATTGCGGTATCTCGTGGGGTTCCATGGCCAAGGCAGACCTCGACATGAGCTCCGCCAGTGTCACCAACGTTCGCACCGGGCAACAGCCCTGCTATGACCGTCTGGTGATCGACATGACAGGTAAGGTGGCCGGCTACGTCGTTCAGTACGTTCCTGTAGTGACCCAGGATGCTACCGGCTACCCCATCCCGGTGCTGGGGGATGCTGATCTCCAAGTGATGGTCACGGCGCCGTCGTACAACCAGTACAACCAGCCGACGTATGTGCCGGCAGCCAAGGCCGAATTGTCCAACGTCTCCGGTTATCAGACCTTCCGGCAGGTGGTTTACGCGGGCAGTTTTGAGGGCACCACCAGCATTGGGCTGGGCGTCCGTGCACGTCTTCCGTTCCGGGTCTTCACCCTGGACGGGCCCGACGGCGGTTCTCGCCTGGTAGTGGACGTGGCGCATCGTTGGTGATTGACGGGGCGCTGAAGTGCCCAGATCGCGGGAAAGCTGCCAATTCGCCCGGAGATGTCCGGCGAACTGGCAGCTTTCCCACGAACTCCGCGGAAGGCGGGCCTACTCCGGCACCACCAGAGCCGGCGTGTCCTTTCGGATGGTCTCGCCACGGAAGAACCCGGGCCGAACACGGGACATGATCAACATGACCACTACGCCCAAAGCCAGGATGCCGATGCCCAGGACGAATACGAGCCCCACCCCGAAGATCTCCGAGCCACTGCCGAACTCGGGAGCCCAGCTGTCCACGGCAGTCTGCAGGAACACGACGAACAGGCCGACGCCACCCAGCAGCGGGCAGACGAGTCGCAGGAAGAAGTTCCTGGCGCTGGAGAACACACTGTTGCGGAAGTACCAGACACAGGCGATGGCCGTGAGTCCGTAGTAGAAGCAGATCATCAGGCCAAGGGCCAGAATGGTGTCGTTCAGGACGTTTTCACTGATCACGTGCATCACCGCGTAGAAGCCCGCAGACAGGACGCCAGCCGCTATGGTGGCGAAGCCCGGCGTCGAGAACTTCCTGCTCATGTGGCTGAAGCGCTCCGGCAGGGCGCCGTAATGCGCCATGGCCAACAGGCTGCGCGACGGTGAGGTGAACGTTGACTGAAGCGAGGCCGCGGAGCTGGAAAGCACGGCGAGGGACATGAGGATGGCGAATGGACCCATGACCGGTGATGCCAGTGCGGTGAAGACGTTGGCGTGGTTTTCCTCGTTGTTCAGGCCGATCCCGGTATCGCCGACGCCTGCGAACATCATGGTGGCAATGGTGACCAGGAGGTAGATGCCCAGGACGATCACCGCTGTCAGCGTGCCTGCGAGGCCCGCGGTCTTCTTACCGTTGGCCGTTTCCTCGTTGACGGTCAGGCATACATCCCAGCCCCAGTAGACGAAGATCGATAATGAGATGCCGGCTGCGATCTGGCCGAACGTCTCGATCTTGGTGACGTCGAACCAGTCCCAGCTGAAGGGCACAGCAGTTTCGGAGGTGGA
Organism: Arthrobacter sp. DualSoilB13; assembly: GCF_055389195.1. Classification (NCBI taxonomy): domain Bacteria; kingdom Bacillati; phylum Actinomycetota; class Actinomycetes; order Micrococcales; family Micrococcaceae; genus Arthrobacter; species Arthrobacter sp. DualSoilB13. The sequence goes on from NZ_AP035865.1 coordinate 937,568, forward strand.
CCAGTTAGCGAACGCCATGGCGACGAACAGGCCAAGGACCAGCAGCTGGAATCCCACCAGGCCGTACTGGACAATCTTGGTGGTGTGGAGGCCGCGGTAGCTGATCCAGACAGCAAGTGCCACGAAGACGAAGCACGTGGCAACGTTGAGCAGCTTGTTCGAAGCGAGGTCTGCGAGCTCGGGTGAACCCGTGGCCTGTGCGAGGAACAGGTAGAAAAAGTCCACGGCCACGCCCGCCAGGTTGGACAGAACAATGATGTTGGCGGCCAGCAAACCCCAGCCGCCCATCCAGCCAACCCACGGTCCGAACGCTTTGGTTACCCATGTGAAGGTGGTGCCGCTGTCGGGGGAGTCTGCATTGAGTTCCCGGTACGCCAAGGACACCAGGATCATCGGGATGAACCCGATCAGGAAGATGACAGGCAATTGCAGCCCGACTTCGTTGACAGTTGGGCCTAGCGCACCGGTGAGGGTGTACGCCGGGGCGATGGTGGAGATGCCAAGAACGACGACGGCGAGGAGCCCCAACTGCCCCGTCTTCAGTCCCTTGCCGCTGATGTCATGCGACTTCGCGGCTTCACTGCCGCTGCGTCGGATTGTCTGGCTCATGTAAGGCCCTTTCTAGATGGCCGAAAGTTATTGCTTGGTGCTGCGGAGCATGCTGCCGCCCCTGGGGGCCGAAGGTGCCGTGGGCGCCGTGGCGTTGGGGGCCGGGCGTGCCGTGGCGTTGGGGGCCGGGCCATCCAGGCGCGTCAGTTCGATCATGGTGTGATTGGTACTCCGGTGAGACGACAGTCACTAAATGAATAGTGTTCATTTAGTATGTCGTGAGTCACGCTCGGGCGCAAGGCCTGAAATGAATGACGTTCATATGTGACTGGTCTATGGGTACTTTGGGGTCCGGGTCTCTGGGTATCCCGGGGTCCGGGGGTGGGTGTCTGGTGACGTGGGTGTTGGGCTTGCTGCGGGGTGTTTTCCGCACGGGCCCTGTTTTCCACATAGGCCCTGGTTTCCACATACGGGAGTTGTGGTCTTATAGCGCTTGCTGCGTGCTGGAAGAGTTGGGGCATGGAGCAGATCCGGGCCACGCAGACGCCGTCACACGATGATGAGCTCGGGCGCGCCTGGGAAGCTCTACCCGGGCACTCCCACTCCGCACTCCCTGCCGCGGGGCCTCTGCCAGGCTATTCAGTGCCCCGGGTGTCTGACCTCATTGCGCTCCTTGGCTCTGTTCCGCTTGCCGGCTCCAGTGGCGAGCTGATTGATCAGCTCCGGGGGTTGGAGGAGCTGAAGTCCGCCATTACCGGCCTGCAGGCGCGGGCTGCTGTGGCGTTTGATCTTGCCCAACGGGCTGAACAGGCCCGAGCTGGTGTTCCTGCGTCCGAGCGTGGCCAGGGTGTCGGGGCGCAGCTGGCGTTGGCCCGGCGGGAGTCTCCCAATAAGGGTCCCCGGTTATTGGGCTTGGCGAGAGCGTTGGTGACGGAGATGCCCTGCACCCTGGCCGCCCTGGAATCAGGCCAGCTCAATGAATGGCGGGCCATGCTGCTGGTGAAGGAAACAGCGTGCCTGTCCGTGGAGGACCGGTGCGCGGTGGATGAGGAACTCGCCCCGGACACCGGGACCTTCGAAGGCAAAGGCGACCGGGCCATCATCGCCGCGGTCAAGGCTGCCGCGTATCGTCGTGATCCCCGCTCGGTGGCCCAACGCGCCAGTCAAGCAGCCACTGAACGGACCGTGAGCCTGCGACCCGCCCCGGACACCATGACCTACCTGACCGCCCTCCTACCAGTCGCCCAAGGCGTCGCGGCGTATGCGGCCCTGACCCGTGAGGCTGATACTGCCCGGGCCGGCGGTGACTGCCGATCCCGCGGCCAGGTCATGGCTGACACCCTGGTCGAACGCGTTACCGGAACCCCGGGCGGGGTCGCGGGCATCAACCTCGATCTCGTGATGACGGACCGGGCCCTGTTTCAGGCAGACAGCGAACCGGCCCGGCTCAAAAGCTATGGAATCGTCCCGGCCCAGTGGGCCAGGAAACTACTTCGTGAACCTCAAGCAGACGAAGCAAGTGGTTTGGCGACCGGCCAGGCAGGCTCACCAGTTCCGGACCGCGACTTCACCGTGTGGCTGCGGCGGCTCTACACCGCACCCGGAACGGGCGAACTCCTGAACATGGACTCCAAAGCCCGACTCTTCCCACCCCGGCTCCGACGATTCATCGAGGCCCGGGACGACACCTGCCGCACCCCCTTCTGCGACGCGCCCATCCGGCACATCGACCATGTGGTCCCCTGGCGCTCCGGCGGGACCACCACACCTAACAACGGCGCAGTACTCTGCGAAGCCTGCAACCACACCAAAGAAAACCCCGGATGGAACAGCAAGAGGGTGACCGGGGACAAACAAGGCGGCCACACGCTCCAGATCAGCACACCCACAGGCCACGCCTATGTATCCAAGGCGCCTCCACTGCCGGGGCATGTCCGCGCCCAGCCGTTACAATCCGCGCCACCTGTAGCAATGTCGAATGAGTGTGCTTTGGATGTGGCTCGCTCGTCGTCGGGTCAGCAGTCGGAACCTTTGCCTGCTGAAGGCGCGGAATGTGGATCCAGCGGCCAGCTGAAACCGCGCATGGCGGGAATCTAACCTTGGGCCAGCGTCTAAGCAGCCACGGTGGGCAGGGTTAGAATCTCGGCGCCGTCTTCGGTGATGGCGATGGTGTGCTCGCTGTGGGCAGTGCGGCAACCGGTCGCACTGCGGAGCGTCCAGCCATCGGCGTCGGTGACCAGTTGGGAGGTGTTGGCCATCACCCAGGGCTCCAAGGCCAGTAGGAGTCCTGGCCGTAGCTTGTACCCTCGGCCGGCGCGGCCCATGTTCGGAACGTGCGGCTCCTGGTGCATGGTTGAGCCGATGCCGTGGCCTCCGAACTCGGTGTTGACGGGGTATCCGGCTTCGCTGAGGACTGAGCCGATGGCATAGGAGAGGTCGCCGATTCGAGCGCCCGGCCGGGCGGCCTCAATGCCTGCGCGCAAGGCACGTTCGGTTGCTTCGATCATGGCCACACTCTCAGCCGGCCTGGACTCGCCAACGATGAAGCTGATGGCAGAGTCGGCTGCGATTCCGTCCTTCAAAACGGCCAGATCCAGGGTCAGGAGGTCGCCCTCGGCCAGCTTGTAATCCGTGGGTAACCCGTGCAGGACGGCATCATTGACGCCAGTGCAGATGTAGTGCCCGAATGGTCCGCGACCGAAGGATGGGGCGTAGTCCACATAGCAGGAGACGGCCCCGGCCTCGAGGATCATGCTCTTGGCCCACCTGTCAATGTCCAGGAGATTCGTTCCTACCGTTGCGCGGCCCTTCAGCGTGTGCAAAATGTTGGCGACCAGAGCGCCGGCTTCCTTGGCGCAGCCTAGTTCTGAGTGGCTCAGGATCTCGATCATGCGGGACCTTTCATGTAGCAACCAATAACTATCCCGGCCATATTATCCCGGTATTACAATTGGATCCATGGTCAGGTTGCCGCTTACACCCGCAGAGGCCGAGCGCGGACAACGCCTCGGAGCTCTCTTGCGTCGTGCGCGGGGTGAACGCTCCATGCTGGAGACGGCTCTGGATGCTCGAGTGTCGCCCGAAACGCTTCGAAAGATCGAATCAGGGCGGGTTGCGACGCCCGCGTTCCCCACTGTTGCTGCGATCGCCGAGGTTCTGGGACTATCCCTCGATGAGGTCTGGGCGGAGATCAATCAGCAGGAGCGTGACATTGAGCCGGGCAGCCCACGTCGGAGCGCGCGCGAATGGTTGGCCTCGTAGCCTGAGTGCTGAGCTGCCAGTGTTGCGCGCCTCAGCGCTTGGGCCGTGCCCGGACGTGGAGCCGTTCGCCCTGCTGCCCGAAGAGAGTGAGAAGCTCCACCGGCTCTTTGGTGGCGCTGGCAAACCAGTGTGGTGTGCGGGTATCAAATTCCGCCACCTCGCCCGGTTTCAGGACAAAGTCGTTCTCGCCTAGGACCAATCTGAGCTTGCCGTTGAGGATATATACCCAGTCGTAGCCCTCATGTGATTGCGGTGTGGGAGTCTCCTTGCCCGTGCCACCCCTGAGGACCATCTTGAAGGCCTGGATGCCGCCAGGGCGTCGCGTGAGAGGAACGGCCGTTCCCCACTCGTGAACGTGCGGCTTGAGATGAATGCGGGGATCGCCCGTTTCCGGAGCGTCGATGAGTTCTTCCAATGGGACCTGATACAGCCGCGCAATGGGGAGAAGAAGCTCCAAGGTCGGTTTGCGTTGACCTGACTCAAGCCGGGAGAGCGTGCTCACGGAGATGCCTGTTACTTCCGAAGCTTCAGTAAGGGTCACGTTGCGTTGGGTCCTCATCGCGCGCAGGCGAGGGCCGACGGCGTCGAGCATGATGCTGAAATCGGTAGTCATGTTCCCCAGTTTGCCATATTGGCAAACTTCCTTGCTGTTTCTTGCCTTCTGGCAAACCATGGAAGAAGCGGCGCAGGGCCGCTGGATACGTGGAGGCACTTGTGGGTACGGAAATCGAGAACATCGGAACGGTGGACGAGTATGACGTCGTAGTGGTGGGAGGTGGCGCGGCTGGCTTGAGTGCCGCGCTGACGCTCGGCAGGGCCTTACGGTCCGTCCTCGTCATCGACGCCGGCGAGCCGCGAAATGCTCCCGCGGCCGGGGTGCACGGATTCCTGTCGCGGGACGGAATCAATCCCAAGGAACTGCTGGAACTCGGACGCGCGGAGGCGATCCAGTACGGAGTGGACATAGTGTCCGGCATCGTAGTCGGGGCACGCTCGACGGCCGGCCCTGCGAACGGATCCGAACCCACCTTCGAGGTGGATCTGGCAGACGGACGAACGGTGAGAGCCCGCCGTTTGCTGGTCACCACCGGACTGGTGGACATACTCCCGGACGTGCAAGGCCTTCGTGGGCGGTGGGGCAAAGATGTCCTGCACTGCCCCTATTGCCACGGCTGGGAAGTCCGGAACAAAGCGATCGGGATCCTGGGGTCAGGGCCGATGGCATTGCACCAGGCGTTGCTGTTCCGCCAATGGAGTTCCAACATCACCTTGTTCCTCAATGACGTGGTGGAGCCGACGGAAGAACAATGGGAGCAGTTGGCTGCCCGTTCCATCACCGTAGTGGACGGCAAAGTCCAGGCCCTCCAAGTAACTGACGACGCTTTGGCGGGTGTCATCCTGGCATCGGGAACCACCATCCCAGTGGAAGCTGTAGTCACCGCCCCACGGTTGGAGGCCAGGTCTGCCGTGCTGGAATCCTTGGGTGTCCCCACGGTGGAGCACCCCATGAGGGTGGGAAGCCACGTAGAGGTCAATCCAATGGGTGGTGCCACGTCAGTGCCGGGTGTCTACGCTGCAGGAAACGTCACCGACCTCATGGGCCAGGTGATGGCCTCTGCAGCCGCAGGTGTCATGTCAGGAGCCGCAATCAACGCAGATCTCATGATGGAGGAGACCAATCGGGCTGTTGAGGATGCGCGCAAGTCGGCTGTATCCCGCTGATAGGAATCCCGGACCGAATCGAAATTCGACAAGGAAAGGCGCTGCGCATGCAGCGCCTTTCCTTGTGCGAGTGGGCCCGTAGTAAGGCTCCGGCACCCTAGGATGTAGACGTCAGGAATTCCCGGGCAGCCGTCACCAGCGCTTCGGTTCCGCGAGCCAGCGTCGGCTCAATGACGGGAGCAAAGTACGGCGAGTGATTAGAGGGAATGTCCTCCGGAAGCCGACCTGTTGTGGCGAACTCCTTGAACAGGGCAGGTTCGGCGCCACCCAGGAACCAGAAAACCAGGGGAGCTCCGGCGGCCTTCGCCAGGGCTCCAACGTCTTCGCTTCCGGACACCGGGCCAGGGTCCATGATCTGTGCCTCGCCGAACTTTGCTTTGAAGGCAGCGGACACCCTGCCGGTCGCAGCTTGGTCGTTGACGGTCAGCGGGAAATGCTCTTCAAACTTGATCTCAGGGTCCTTGGGCGCGCCTGAAGCTGTGGATTCACTCTTGGCAATGCGCTCAATGGAACCGAGGATCTTGTCCCTGGTGGCATCGCTGAAGGTGCGGACGCTCAGGCCTAGAGTTGCTGTTTCGGGGATGATGTTGTTCTTGGTTCCTGAATGAATCTGCCCAACAGTCACCACCGCGGAGTCACTGGCGGCGAGCTCACGCGACACAATGCCCTGCAACCGCACGGTGGTTGCAGCTGCCATCAGCACCGGGTCAACAGTGGTCTCCGGACGCGATCCGTGGCCACCTCGTCCGTGCAGGGTGATGTTGAGGGAATCGGCGGACGCCATGGTGACGCCGGGCCGGATGCCGAACCAGCCGGCGGGGAACGGGGCAACATGTTGGCCCAAGACGATATCTGGTTTCGGCACCACGTTATACAGCCCGTCGGCAACCATGGTTGCTGCCCCGCCGCCCCATTCCTCGGCCGGCTGGAAGAGGGCGATCAGGGTGCCCTGCCACTCATCACGCCGGCCCGCCAGAACCTCCGCCGCGCCTACTAGGCAGCTCACATGCACGTCATGGCCGCAGGCGTGCATGACAGGCATGTCTTTGCCCTCATGATCAACACCCATCGCAGTGCTTGCGTAGTCCAAACCCGTTGTTTCCTTGACCGGCAACGCATCCATGTCAGCCCGGAGCATCACCACCGGCCCGGGCCCATTGTCCAGAACACCAACAACGCCGGTCTTTCCGATATTGCGATGAACGGTGAAGCCAAGATCTTCAAGATGTCCCGCAGCGATCCCGGCTGTTCGGGTCTCCTGAAAGGACAGTTCGGGGTTGGCGTGCAGGTCTTTGTAAAGCTCTTCGAGGTCAATGGTCATGAGTTTGCCCTTTTCGTTCGACGCCATAGTTTGGCCAGTGTATCCAGCCCATAAATGCAAAGTCTGGGAAGCCCCGGCACACTGGAGGGCATGAACCATTCCGAATCAGTCACCACACAGCTGTCCACTGTTGAGGAGTGGACCAAGGCGCTGGCAGAATCCAGCGGGTCCCCGGGAGGCGGTGCTGGAACCGGGGTGATGCTCTCCATCGCGGCGTCGTTGACGTCCATGGTGGCCGGATATACCGAGCCGGAAAAGTCGCAGCACCAACAGCTCGACGGCATTCACTCCCGTGCCCTCAAACTCCGGCAAACTGCCCTGCAACTAGCCGATGACGACGCTTCCGCTTCCAATGCCTTCGGCGCCGCTTTCCGCCTGGATCCCGGACCTGAACGCGAGAAGGCCATCCATCAAGCCTCCGTCGATGCCGCTAAGGCATCAGCGGTGCTCGGGGAGCGGGCCATTGATGCCATTGAAGACCTCGGGTGGCTCGCCGCCAACGGAAATCCTGCGCTGATCGCCGACGTCGTAGTGGGTTTCGGGGCACTCCGGGCAGCCATAGCCGGGGCCCGAACCAACGTAAGCTTCGACCTCGCATCCCTGACCTCCGCCGGCGCCACGCTGCAGGAAGTCAGGGAACAACACCCGGACTTGTGGAACACCGTCAGCCAGCTCAGCGAAGCCCTCGACAGAATCGACCAACTGACTGCCGGCGTCGACAAGAAAGCGGCGCCGACCGAAGCCTTGTGAGGCCCGGTTTGCATGGCAAGTCCCTACGGAACCATGCAGAGCGGGCCTCACAACGGCATTACTGCGCCTTTGGCGCTCTGCCTATTACTGCGCCTTCGGCGCTCTGCCTATTACTGCGCCTTCGGCACACGCCGGAGCACGACGGCGGCGAGCACTGCCGCGCCAGCCATCAGTACCAGCCCAATCGCCGCAGTGATGTGGACGCCGGACTCGAAAGCTGTCCGGGCGGCATGTGTCAACGCCTCCGACAATGGAGCCGGAAGAGCGCCCGCCGCATCAACAGCACCGGCGAGGGTTTCACCGGAATTCCCGGCGGCCTGCTCGGAGATGCCGTCCGGCATGATCAGGTTGTGCTGGTAGGACGCCGTGAGGATGGAGCCAAGTACTGCCGTTCCCAGGAGCGACCCCAGCTCGTAGCCGGTCTCGGAGATGGCCGAGGCGGCGCCGGATTTGTCGGCCGGCACCGATGCCAGGATGAGGTCATTTGAGATCGTCTCCGCCGCGCCAACCCCCACGGCCAACACGGTGAGCGCCGACAACAGGAACACGGGGCCGCTGCCGTGATCGCCCACTACGACGATCAGATAACCCACAGCGCTGAGCGTCAGGCCTGCGGCCACAACGAACCCTGGCCGCACGCGCTTGACCAATGGCACCACCAGTAGTCCGGCGATGACCGTGGCCAGGAGGGCGGGAATCATGGCGATACCGGCCTCCATGGGGGACTGGCCCTCAACGAGTTGCAAGTGCTGTGCGAAGAAGTAGATGAAACCCGTCATAGAGAACAGGGACAGCACGTTCGCCACGATGGCCGTGCTGAACACCTTGTTCTTGAACAAGGCAACATCCAACATGGGGTTCTCGATCCGCTGCTGGCGACGCACGAACAGGATGCCCATCACCACGCCAAAGCCCATGAAGGCTGCTGCGGAGGCTCCGAAACCATGAACCGCGAATTCCTTGATCCCGTATACGAACGGCGCCATGGTGACGACGGACAGAACGATACTGCGCACATCCACACGTCCCGGGTTGGAGTCCTTGGACTCCGGAATCAGGACCCGGCCGAAAGCCAGCAGGGGGAGGAGTAGGAATGCTGCAACCAGGAAGACGGCGCCCCACCAGAAGTGCTCCACCAGCCAGCCGCCAAAGATCGGGCCAAGGGCGGCGCCACCGGAGAACCCGGCTGCCCAGACAGCGATCGCCAAGCGGCGACGGTTGGGGTCGGTGAAGATGTTCCGGATCAAGGACAACGTGGACGGCATCAACATGGCGCCGAATACACCAAGACCGGCGCGCCCGGCGATCAACCATTCAGCGGACGGCGCGAATGCTGTAGCAGCCGACACCGCCGCGAAGCCCGTACTGCCGATCAGCAGCAGCCGCCGTCGTCCGATCCTGTCGCCCAAATTGCCCATGGAGACGAGCAGCGCTGCGAGGACCAGTGGGTACGCATCAACAATCCACAGCAACTGCACGCCTCCGACATTCAGGGAGCGGGCAATCTCCGGCAAGGCAAAGGTGAGCGCGGTGTTGTCGACGGCCACCAGCAGCACCGGAAACATCAGGAGTGCCAAGGCCGTCCAGTCGCGCCACGGTGCCGCTTGGCCCTCGACGGGGTGAGCGGAACGGGGTGCTTGGGTTGAGGACGGCGAGAACATGGATTCAACTATACCGTCCAGACGGTATAGTTTCAACTATAGCCCCCATGAACCTTTAGGGAATGATGGATACATGCCACGAAAACCAATTGCCCGGGACGCCGTCCTGGATGCCTTTGAAGCCCTCCTCATTGAAGTAGGGGAGCGGGCTGCCACACTCGACGCCGTCGCCAAGCGGGCAGGCGTGTCCAAAGGCGGACTGCTCTACCACTTCCCCAACAAGGAAGCGCTGATTACGGCCCTTTTGAAGCGCCTGGACCTGCTGGCCGATGAAGATACTGAACTCATGAAAGCGGCGCCGGATGGTTCAGCGGCATACTTCATCAGGTCCTCTCTCTGGGCAGATACGCCCATGGACCGGGCATTCGTCGCCGCTACCAGGCTGGCTGAGGTGGCTCACGAGGAAACCCGCCGCAGGTTTGCCGCAATTCAGCAGCGGTGGCTTGACGTGCTGGCAGATGACGTCGGACCAGAGGTTGCCAAGGCTGTGAGCTATATGGGCGACGGACTCTATTTCAACGCGATCTTTGAAGGTGGCCAGGACGGCGGCAACGCCGGGCGGGAGGCCGACGTCGAAATCCTTCTGGGAGTCCTTGAACGCCTGCGGAAGTAGCAGCCCATCCATTTGCTGCTGAGGCCCGAGCGTAGGACAATTAACTCTTGTGGCGTGCCCTACATGGCGCCCATACACAACTGAACATGCCTTTGATCTGCGGCGGGAGAGTCCTGCAGGCAAGTGATGCAGGCGCCGTAGGAGCAAACCCTCCCCAGGAATCTCTCAGGCCCAAGCACCGCCGCGGCGAGGCAACTCTGGAAAGCAGCAGGTACTCAGCCCACCCACGGGCAAACGGGTACTGTGCTCACCGACGGTGCAAGCGATGGTTGTTCACGCAACGCGCGGAAACTCTCAGGTCCAATACAGAGCGGGGAGGAACCCAGCCGCTGTGGCGTACCCAAACGCCGCCCAAGTAATGGAGTTCCTTCGTGACGGTTAGTTCTGCCTCCACCACCTTCGTCGATCGGCATATCGGCGCCCGCCGCCAGGCCGACATTGAGACCATGCTCAAGTCCATCGGCTATGACACCGTCGATTCGCTGGTCGACACCGCCGTCCCGAACGATATCCGTCAGGATGTTGCCCTCACCCTTCAGAACGCACTGAGTGAAGTTGAAGTTTTGGCTGAGCTGCGCAAGCTCGCCTCCAAGAACAAGACTGCCGTGCAGATGATCGGACAGGGCTACTACGACACCGTGACGCCGCCGGTGATCCGCCGCAACATCCTGGAATCGCCCGCTTGGTACACCGCCTACACCCCTTACCAGCCGGAAATTTCGCAGGGCCGCCTCGAAGCGCTCCTCAACTTCCAGACCATGGTCCAGGACCTTGTTGGCCTGCCGATTGCCAATGCGTCCCTTCTGGATGAAGCAACCGCTGTTGCCGAGGCCGTGCTGATGATGCGCCGTGCCAACAAGAACAAGGCCGCGCAGGATGGCAAGACCGTCCTGGACGCCGACTGCCTGCCGCAGACCATCGCGATCGTGAAGGGCCGCGCGGAAGCGCTTGGCTTTGAGGTTGAGGTTGCTGACCTCTCGCTTGGTCTCCCGGAAGGCACCATTAACGGTGTTGTCCTGCAGCAGCCCGGCGTCTCCGGCCGCGTCTTTGACCACTCCGAGGTCATCGCCGCAGCCAAGGAACGCGGCGCACTGGTCACCGTGGCTGCAGATCTTCTGTCCCTGACGCTCATCACCCCTCCCGGTGAGCAGGGCGCCGACATCGCCGTTGGTTCCGCGCAGCGACTGGGCGTTCCGCTGTTCTTCGGCGGCCCGCATGCTGCGTACATGGCCGTCCAGAAGGGGCTGGAGCGTTCCATGCCCGGCCGTCTGGTGGGCGTTTCCAAGGACGACGCCGGTGTCCCCGCCTACCGCTTGGCGCTGCAGACCCGAGAGCAGCACATCCGCCGCGAGAAGGCCACCTCCAACATCTGTACTGCGCAGGCGCTCCTGGCCATCGTCGCGTCGATGTACGCCGTTTACCACGGCCCTGAAGGCCTGAAAGCGATCGCGGAGACCGCGCACGGTCACGCCCGTACCCTTGCAGCGTCCCTGAAGGCGGCCGGCGTCGAGGTCCTCCACGGTTCCTTCTTCGACACCATCACCGTCCGCGTCCCCGGTAAGGCTGCGGAGATCGTGGCCGCCGCTGAGGCCAAGGGCATCAACCTCCGCGGCGTTGACGCCGATGCTGTTGGCATCTCTGTAGACGAGACCACTACATCTGAGATTGTCGGCGGTCTCCTTGAAGTCTTTGGTGCTTCGGTAACCGAAACCGCTGAAGGCTTCGCCCTGGAATCCTCCGTGGAGCGCACCAGCGATTTCATGCAGCACCCGGTGTTTAACACGCACCGCTCCGAAACCCAGCTACTGCGCTACATCCGCAAGCTCTCTGACCGCGACCTCGCGCTGGACCGCACCATGATTCCGCTGGGCTCCTGCACCATGAAGCTCAACGCCACGGCAGAGATGGAAGCCATCTCCTGGCCGGAATTCGCCTCGATCCACCCGTTCGCTCCGGATTCGCAGACCGAGGGTTGGCGTGATCTCATCACCGACCTCGAAGCGCAGCTGACTGAGATCACCGGCTACGACCAGGTGTCCATCCAGCCGAATGCCGGTTCGCAGGGTGAGCTCGCTGGCCTCCTGGCCATCCGCGGCTACCACCTGTCCAATGGCGATGATCAGCGCAACGTGTGCCTCATTCCTGCTTCCGCGCACGGCACCAACGCTGCCTCGGCAGTGCTCGCCGGCATGAAGGTAGTGGTTGTTGCCACCGCTCCGGATGGCACCATCGATCACGTTGACCTCAAGAACAAGATCGAAGCCAACCGCGACGCTCTCTCCGCCATCATGATCACTTACCCGTCCACGCACGGTGTGTACGACGCCGACGTCCGCGAAGTCTGCGACGCCATCCACGAGGCCGGCGGCCAGGTGTACATCGACGGCGCCAACCTCAACGCGCTGGTTGGCTTGGCCCAGCCGGGCAAGTTCGGCGGCGACGTGTCCCACCTGAACCTGCACAAGACCTTCTGCATCCCGCACGGTGGTGGTGGACCGGGCGTTGGCCCGGTAGCGGCGAAGGCACACCTGGCGCCGTTCATGCCCGGTGATGCCGCGTCTTGGACTGAGGGCAACGACGTCCCGATTTCCGCATCCCGTTTCGGTTCTGCCGGCGTTCTGCCGATTTCCTGGGCGTACGTGAAGCTCATGGGCGGCCAGGGTCTCACCGAAGCCACCAAGTCCGCGTTGCTCGCTGCGAACTACATCGCTTCACGCCTCAACGAGTACTTCCCGGTCCTCTACACCGGCGAAGGCGGACTTGTTGCCCACGAGTGCATCCTCGACCTCCGTGAACTGACAGCCAAGACCGGCGTCACCGCTGAGGACGTTGCCAAGCGCCTCATCGACTTCGGCTTCCACGCACCCACCCTGGCCTTCCCGGTAGCGGGAACGCTCATGGTGGAGCCCACCGAGTCCGAGGACCTTGCGGAGATCGACCGCTTCATCGAAGCCATGATCGCCATCCGTGCCGAGATCGACCAGGTTGCCCACGGCGACTTCTCCGTGCAGGATTCCCCGCTCCGCCGCGCACCCCACACGGCTGCCGCCGTCGTAAGTTCCGATTGGGACCGTTCCTACCCGCGTGAGCAGGCCGCCTTCCCGGTCCACCACCTGAAGCAGGACAAATACTTCCCGCCGGTGGGTCGCATCGACGGCGCAGCTGGCGACCGCAATCTGGTCTGCTCCTGCCCGCCAATCGAAGACTTCGAAAACTAAGGGGTTCCGGAAAATGACTGAGAAATACACAGCCCTTTACGAAGAGCACAAGAAGCTCGGCGCGTCCTTCACCGACTTCGGGGGCTGGCAGATGCCCCTCAAGTACTCGTCCGAACTGGCCGAGCACCACGCCGTCCGCAAGGCCGCAGGCCTGTTCGACCTCTCCCACATGGGCGAAGTCTGGGTCACCGGTCCCGAGGCCGCCGCGTTCCTGGACTACGCCTTGGTAGGCAAGATCTCCGCCATGGCCGTCGGCAAGGCCAAGTACTCGCTGATCTGCCAGGAAGACGGCGGCATCATCGATGACCTGATCGTCTACCGCCGGGCCTCTACCGAAGAAGGCTCGGACAAATTCCTGGTGGTACCGAACGCAGGCAACGCTGCGGTTGTGGCGTCCGCGCTGCAGGAGCGCGCCGCCGGTTTTGACGTCGTAGTTGAAGACGCCTCCGCTGAGACCTCGCTGATTGCCGTGCAGGGTCCCCTCGCCGAAGCCATCCTGCTCCGCCTGGTGCCCGCCGAACAGCACGCACTGGTCACCGAACTCAAGTACTACGCGGCGGTGGAAGTACCGTTCACGTTCGACGGCGGCACGCAAGACCTGCTGCTCGCCCGCACCGGATACACCGGCGAAGACGGCTTTGAGATCTTTGTGGCCAACGAATCAGCTGCCGCACTGTGGCAGGCGATTGCGGCTGCCGCGAATGAAGGCGAACTCACCCCGGCCGGCCTCGCCTCCCGCGATTCCCTGCGTCTCGAAGCCGGAATGCCCCTCTATGGCAACGAGCTCTCCCGTGAAGGCAACCCCTTCGCAGCAGGACTCGGTCCCGTAGTGGCATTGTCCAAGGAAGGCGACTTCGTCGGCAAGGACGCACTGGCTGCACTGAAGGCCGACGGCGCCGGCTCCACCAGCGGACGGAAACTCGTTGGCCTGAAGGGCCTCGGTCGCCGTGCCGGACGCAGTCACTACCCGGTCCTCAAGGACGGCGCAGTGATTGGCGAAGTCACCTCCGGCCAGCCCAGCCCCACGCTCGGCTACCCGGTAGCGTTGGCGTATGTCGACGTCGAACACTCAGAGCTTGGTACCGCGCTGGACATTGACCTGCGGGGTAAAACTGAGCCCTTCGAAGTGGTCGCACTGCCGTTCTACAAGCGGGTTCGCTGAATCAGTCGCCTTCGGCCGGCGGGTCCGACCTCCTCTGCATGCTCGGTCGCATGTGCGCCCGCTGAGCGGACGCGATGCTCCACGGGGGCCACGCCGTCCGGGTTCCCTGGCCGAGCTTGCGAGGCGAGGGGGACGGTGGGGAGCATGCTGCCGGAGGCCGGACTCGCGTGGCCGTGCGGTGGGGGAGCGGATTCCGGAAGCGTGCGTCAAAGCGACGAAGGAGCAGCACGCGGAGGAATTCGGTGCCACACCGCCAGGCCAACCACTCAGACGGCCCACACGCGACACAATTAGATGTAGCCACTACACGTAAAGGAAACAGAATGCCCAAAGTAGCGCCCGAACTTCAGTACTCCGACGAGCACGAGTGGGTTTCACGCGGAGACGGTAACTCCGTGTCCGTTGGTATCTCCGAGGTTGCCACCGACGCACTGGGTGACATCGTGTACGTCGACCTCCCCGAGGTTGGCTCCACGGTGACCGCTGGCGAGACCTGTGGCGAAGTTGAGTCCACCAAGTCCGTCTCTGACCTGTACTCGCCGGTCACCGGTGAGGTCACCGAGATCAACGACGCCGTTGTATCCGACCCCGCCCTGATCAACAACGATCCCTACGGCGCCGGTTGGTTGTTCAAGGTCGCCGCTGAGTCCGAGGGCCCGCTGCTCTCGGCTGAGGAATACGCCTCCAAGAATGGCGGAGACCTCTCCTAACTCCCACCCCGACCAAGTCCGATTCGGGGGTTCGCTGCGGGCTGTGCCGTGCGCACGGCATGTTCTGCAGCTAGACCCCGAATTGGGCGCCGGGCTGACCGGCACACGGGGGGCGGCCCTCCGGTAGGACCATCTGCCGGACCGTTTTCAAGCTTTGTTAAGGAATCCCGACCATGGCTGTTGGCGTTTTCGATCTGTTTACTGTGGGTATTGGCCCGTCGAGTTCTCATACTGTGGGGCCGATGCGGGCCGGGGCGGTGTTTGCCCGGGAGCTCAAGGACGCTGGTGTCCTGGGTTCGGTGGCTTCGCTGCGGGTTGATTTGTATGGTTCGTTGGCTGCGACGGGCCGGGGGCATGGGACCATGACGGCTACGTTGCTGGGTTTGGAGGGTTATCACCCTGAGCTGATCCTGCCGGACGAGGTTGAGGAACGGCTCGCTGCGATCGCCGAGACGGGTGTGCTGAATCTGGCTGGTGCTTCGGGTGGGGGTGTGGAGTTGCCGTATGCGGTGGAGGATATGGTTCTTCATCCGTTGACGGTGTTGCCGCGGCATACGAATGGGATGAAGTTTCAGGTCTCTGATGCTGAGGGGAACGTTCTCAGGGAGGCGACGTTCTTTTCGGTGGGTGGTGGGTTCATTGTCCGGGAGGGTGAGGAAGACGCGGCCCTGGAGGATCTTGAGGAGTCGAAGAAGGAGTTGCCGTTGCCGTTTAGGACGGCGGCGGAGTTGATGGGCCGGTGTTCGTCCAAGGGGTTGGGCATTAGCGACATCATGTTCATCAATGAGCGTGCCAGCAGGTCTGAGGAGGAGATCCGTGAGGGTCTTCTGCATATCTGGGCCGTGATGGAGGCCTGTGTTGAAACGTCGTTGAAGCGTGAGGGTGTGTTGCCTGGGGGTTTGAAGGTTCGTCGTCGTTCTCCTGATTGGTTGGAGCGGCTCCTGAAGGAGGACAAGGACCGGAATGATCCGAAGTATTGGCAGGAGTGGGTGAATTTGATCGCGTTGGCGGTCAATGAGGAGAACGCTTCCGGTGGCCGGGTGGTGACGGCGCCGACCAATGGTGCGGCGGGCATTATTCCGGCGGTGTTGTATTACGCGTTGAACTATGCCCCGGGCATGGACAAAGCTACCCAGCGGGACCGGGATGATGTGGTGGTGAAGTTCCTGCTGGCTGCCGGTGCTGTGGGGGTTTTGTATAAGGAGCAGGCGTCCATTTCGGGTGCTGAGGTGGGGTGTCAGGGCGAGGTGGGCTCGGCGTCGTCGATGGCTGCTGCCGGGTTGGCGGAGGTGATGGGCGGTACGCCGGGTCAGGTGGAGAACGCGGCGGAGATCGCCATGGAGCATAATTTGGGGCTGACGTGTGATCCGATCGGGGGGTTGGTGCAGATTCCGTGTATTGAGCGGAACGCGATCGCGGCGGCGAAGGCCATCAACGCGGCGAAGATGGCGTTGTGGGGGGATGGGACGCATCGGGTGTCGTTGGACGAGGTGATCGTGACCATGCGGGAGACGGGCAAGGACATGTCCCATAAGTACAAGGAAACCGCGATGGGCGGCCTGGCCGTCAACGTCGTCGAATGCTAATTCTGTGGGCTGTGGGTTCACAACTGTCTCTGGGGGGACCGTATGAATGATCAAGTAAATCCCATTGTTCCCACGCTTTGGGAAGCCGCAGTGGTGGGGGCCGGGGTAGTGTCACTGCTTCTGTTGGTAGCTGCCCTGATCCTGGTACTTCGCACTAAGTCCTTCTCACCGGGCGTTCGGTTCGCATTGGCGCTATTGGCGTTTGCTGTCCCCGTCGCCGGCCCAGTGGCGGCCGTTGTGGTGGCACTTCTTGAGCAGCGAAGGGCCCGGCGCCCTATTACTGTCAGCCCCTGATGTCATGCTGTATCCATGAGCGGGGGATACAGCAGGGACTTTCTGCGGACACGGCTTGAACTGCCCAGTCCGGCGGCAACCACCATTCTTTTGGACTACACCCACTTCTCCGTGCGGTTCCGGGTTGCCCGGAAGCTCGCGGCAATTGTGGGGGTGAACATCAACGGCAAGGATCTGGTGCCGCTGGCCCGTGAGGGGTCATGGCATGTGGATGACAGAATCCCCCGGGAGCAGCAGGCCGGCCCGGATCTGTACAAGAACAATGCGTTTGATCGCGGCCATCTGGTCCGGCGCCTGGATCCGGTGTGGGGCGATTCAGCAACGGCGAAGAAAGCCAATCAGGACACCTTTAGTTACACCAATGCGGCACCACAAATTAATGACTTCAATCAGGGCAAGGAGCTCTGGGTGGGGCTCGAAGACCACGTTCTTGGCCATGCTGATGCCTATGACGCAAAGCTGAGCGTGTTCACGGGGCCGGTGTTTGTCGATGACGACCCCGTATATCGGGGTGTTCAGATCCCTCGAAAGTTTTGGAAAATTGCGGCATGGACCAACGACGCCAAGCTGGCCGCCGTCGGCTTTGTCCTGGACCAGTCACCCATGCTGGGCAAGGTGGAGCTGAAGAAGGCAATCGTCCAGCGGCTCCTTGAGGGCGAGCCACCGCCGCTGGGCCCCTTCAGGACGTTCCAAGTGCCCATCGGGCAGATAGCGGATCTGACCGGGCTCAGCCTCAGCAGGCTGATCAATGCGGATCGGCTTGTGAGCGGCCAGCGGGAATCCGGCGTGGAACCCAGGGCCATAGAGCTGGAGAGCATGGAGCAGATCAGGCTCTGAACCGTGGTGATCCAGCAGAATCGGGCGATATCCACATACCCCGATAGACTTGGGGCTGCATGTCCGCATGCGCACTACGCTTTTGAACACTGCACCAAAACCCTGAGATTGGACACGGCCACCTTGCGAGAATTTACCGCCCGCTTTGCCACCGCCGAGGAAATCGATAACTGGGACAAGCACGTCACGGCAAATCCGAACGGCGGCAACATGCTGCAGTCGGACGCCTACGCGGCGGTCAAGGACGGAAACGGCTGGCTCGTCCGGCGGCTCGTCGTGGAGACTCAGGAGTACTCCAGCTACAACCTGCTCCTGGAGAAGAAGTTCCCCGTAATGGGTCGGCTCTGGTACCTGATCAAGGGACCGGACGTCCTGGAGGTCAGTGACATTCAGCCGGCCCTGAAAGCAGTGGCCGCGCTGGCTCGCGAGAAGAAGATGAACGTCTTCAGCATCAAGATCGAGCCTGACATTGTGGACTCGGCTGAGGCCGTGGCAGAACTTAATGCCGCCGGACTGGTCAAAGCTCCCAACATCCAGTCCAATGACTCCACGGCTCTGCTGGATATCTCCGCGCCGGCCAATGAAGTCCTCCGCAGCATATCCTCGCGTGCCCGTAATGCCGTGCGTAGGGCGGAGCGTGAAGGCTGCGAGGTAGTTCAGGCCGAGCCGGGCGAGGACAGCTACCGCAAGCTCTACGCCCTCATGCGGAACACCATGGACGCTAAAGGCTCCATGCCGCTGCGGAGCTACGAGTACTACTCCAGGTTCTGGGAAGAGTTCTGCAGCCGTGGGCAGGGCCACTTCTTCTTCGTATATGAGGACGGCGCACCTAGCGTTGGTGCATTCGTCATCAATTACGGATCGAAAGCGACGTACAAGGACGGCGGCTCTACCCAGAACCGCAAGCAGTACGGCGACTCCCATCTGGTCCAATGGGCAGCGATCCAGCGTATGCAGGAGCTCGGTTGCGTGGAGTACGACTTCTGCGGCACACCCTCTGCTGACCGGATCAAGGACAAGAGCCACCCCCTGTACGGACTGGGATCGTTCAAGACAAGCTTCACCAAAACCGTGACGGACTTCGTGGGTTGTTATGACCTTGTCCTGGGCCCCGTCCGCCACAAGCTGTGGCTCAAGGGCGCTGAGAAGGTGTTCAGAAGGCTCGAAACCAGGCGTACCGGCGGTCAGTTCTACTGACGGCCACCCGCAGCCAGCACGCCAAATTCAGGCCCGCCCCGGCCACCAACGGGTGCAATCTACTTTTAGGTGAGGTAATTTCTTTGACTCCGATTGAGGCTGGAACCGACATGGAATTCGTGATTCTCAGTGACGCTGATTTCGAGACGTTCGCCAAGGGACACCCGCAGGGGAGCTTCATCCAGTCCATGGATCTGACGCGTTTCCAGCGCGCCCGTGGGCAGGAAGTGGAACTCTTCGGTGTGACACGCGGCGGCCCCCTCGTTGCTGCGGGCAAGCTGGTGTACACGTCCAACCGCATCGGGTACAAGACCGCCGACTGCGCCAAGGGACCCCTGATGGACTACAGCGACCCCACAGTGGTGAGCTTCGTCGTCGAGCGGTTGAAGAAGCATGCGGCCTCCAAGAAGGCTGCCGAGCTGCGCATTTCGCCCAACATCCGGTACATCGCGCGGGACGAAGAAGGCGCCGAACACCCCGAAGTTGAAGACAACCGCCCGCTGCTGAAGGAGCTCAAAGGGCTTGGCTTCACGCACCAGGGCTTCGACATGAACTTCGCCAATATCAACTGGATGTTCATCAAGCAGCTCGACGGGATTGCTGACTCCGAAGAGCTCATCATGGGGATGAACTACCGCACGCGCAAGGCCATCCGTAAAGCCGAGAAAAACGGCGTCTACCTGGAACAGGCCACGCTGGAGACGCTGGACGATTTCTACAACGCGCTGAGCACCGCTGGTGATGAGAAGGGCTTCACGTACCGCGAACGCGAGTACTACGAGCAACTCCTGCGGAATACCTCCGATGAGTTCACCAAGCTCATGATGGCCAAGATCAACATTCCCGAGTACCGGGCCTCCATCACGGAGCGCCTGGAAGCCGAGTCCAAGACCTTGGCCGATCTGAAGCGCGAGGTCGAGGAGACCGGCAGCAAGAAGAAGGCCAACCGGGTCAAAGTGGTCCAGGACCTGGTGGACAGCTACGAGCGCAGCCTCAAGGACATTGAACGCTTCCCCGATTCCGTGGGTGTGGCTACGGTGGCCGCCATCCACTTTGCGTGCTCCGGCGACGAACTGGTGTGCGTCATTGGCGGAACAGTGCAGGACTACATCTACTTCAACGGCGCCACGTCCCTTTACTGGGGCATGATGCTGCACGCGTTGAACAACGGATACTCGCGCTACAACTTCTATGGCACGTTCGGTATCCAAGGCCAGGATGAAACCGGCCATGGAGGCTACGAATTCAAGAAGGGCTTCGGTGGCGAGGTGGTCCAGTTGGTGGGCGATTTCGTAGCGCCGGTGAACCCGCTCATCTTCCATGGCTACCGCGCGGTCAGGAAGCTCGCAGGGGCCGCCCAGTCAGTTCTGGGACGATTGCCCCTTGAGAAATTGCCGGTAGTAGGAAAATTTCGGAGGAATCGCTAATCACACAAGCCAAGGGAGGATCACCGCGTGACTGAACGCCCCGACGGGTCCGCCAACAGGCCCCATACCGACGGGTTGCCTAAAACCCAGCCGTTGCGGCCATCCCAGGTCCGGCAGAACGTCAACGCCAAGCGCATGCTGATGCGTTTGGTTCAAGGCGATAGCCCGCCCACCGCACCCATGAACATCGTGGACCGGTTGGCCGGAAGTCCTTACGCCAACCCCACTATTCAAGTGGTGGGTGTGGACGCTTCGGCCCGCAAGACCATCGACTTCGCTCTGCATTTGGCCGAAGTCATGTTCCGTTATGGTGCAGGTGCCCTTGAGGTGGAGACCAGCATGATTGCGGTCACAGCAGCTCTTGGCCTTAAGAACGTTGAAGTGGACATCACCAACCAGTCGGTGGCCATCAACTATGCGCCCAAAGACCAGACTCCCATCACGCTGCTGCGTGTAGTGCGCTCCTGGACCAACAACTACGCCGGCCTGGCCCAGGTGCATCAGTTGGTCACGGACATCGTGGCAGGGGGAGTAGGCCGTGACGAAGCCGTGCGCAGGTTGAACGAGATCATCCGCAGCGCCAAACCGTTCCCCCGGTGGATGGTCACCATTGCGTTCGGTATTTTCTCGGCGGTATTTGTTGGCGTACTGGGTGGGGGACTGGGCGCGTCGGCGGTTGCCTTCTGCTCCAATATCCTGATCAGCCTGCTCTCCCGGCAACTTGCCCGGTGGCGCACAGCGGACTTCTTCAACACCATGGCGTGCGCATTCCTGGTTACCTTTATTGCCCTGATGCTGCGGTGGGCGGGTGTGGACATTGCTCCTTCCATTGTGGTTGCCGGCGGAATCCTGCTGCTGCTGCCAACGGGTCGACTTGTCTCATCCGTTCAAGACGCGATCAACGGCTTCCCGGTAACGGCGGCGGGCCGCTTTCTTTCCACGGCACTGACATTCGGTGCGATCGTGGCAGGTATCGGCGTCGCCGTGGTGGTGGGAACGCTCATGGGCAGCGCCGTCCTGGACGTCACGCAAACCTTCCCGGACGCGTATCCGCTGTGGATCCAGGCAGTGCTCATTGCCATCGCGGTGGTGGCCATCGGCGTCACCGAACAGACTCAAATGCGGCTGTTACTCCCGACGGCGGCAGTTGGCATAGTGGGCTTCTTCGTCTTGTGGGGGGTGGGCGAAGCCGGCCTTGGCGACCGCTTGTCACCAGCGGTCGCCGCCGTGGCCATCGGCTTGTTGGGCCGTGTAGTGGCGCTCAAACTCGGGGCACCGCAGCTTGTGGTGGCTGTTCCAGCTGCACTGATCCTGCTGCCAGGTCTGACGATCTTCCGCTCCATGTACGCGCTCACCGTTGAGGGGGGCAACATCCTTCTGGGTGCGGGTGGAATGCTCAACGCCGGCGCCATAGTGCTGGGAGTGGCGGCGGGCATTGTGCTGGGCGACAACTTGGCCAGACCGCTCACGAAGGGGTTGTCCAGCAACGAACGGCGCAGGGTACGCAGGCGCTAACCACAAAAGCCGAACGGCGCTGCCCAATGAGGCGGCGCCGTTCGGCTTTAAGAAGTGACGCTTGATCTGTCCTGAGTCTGGATCTGTCCTGAGTCTAGATTTGACCTGAGTCTAGATTTGTCCGACGGGGAGCTTCTTTTCTGCCTGGAAGACTTCCTCCACGCGACCCTGCGCCCAATACCCGGAGAGCGATACCTGCGAACGCTCCAAGCGGCGCTGCACGAAGAAGATCTCGCGGAGACCCTTCATGTAGCCCCGCTCGCCGTGAGCGAAGACATCCACTCGTCCCGGCAGCCATTCGGTGTTTCTTAGTGCTTCAAGGAGCAGGTGGCTGGATCCCGCCTGAATCCCTTTGCGCAGCAGCCAGTGCAACTCCACACCTGCGGGTGCGGAAATCGGAAGAATGTCCGCCTCGTTGTCCACTTCAAGGAACACGGTGCCGCGGGCATCCGGAGCAAGGGCCTCAACACAGGCCGCAATGGCCGGTATGGCGGCGTCGTCGCCGGCGAACAGGTACCAGTCGGCGCCAGGTGCGGGGTTGTAGGCACCGCCCGGACCTGTGAACGTCAGTGAATCGCCGGGCTTGGCCGCTGCAGCCCAGGGGCCAGCCAGTCCTTCGTCGCCGTGGACCACAAAGTCGATGGCCAGTTCCTGAGCTTCCAAGTCCACCCAGCGGATGGTGTACGTACGAGTGTGGGGCCACTGCTCGCGGGGCATGGTGTCGCGGATGGCCCACAAGTCCAGCGGGAGTTCGTACTCCACGCCGGGTTGGGGGAAGACGATCTTGACGTATCGGTCCACGTATTCGTTGTTCGCGTAGTCACTGAATCCTGGTCCGCCTGCAACGATCCGAACCATGTGCGGTGACAGGCGTTCGTTGCGCAGGACGGTCAGGGTCACCTGCGGGCGAGTCTTGCGTGAAGCGGATGAAGTGACGGGGAGTGCAGTCATGTAGGCAAGCCTAAGCTAATGACCTGCGCACCGGCTGGGTATGAGTCGAAGGTTACAGCTGCCGGAGGTTGCAGCCGTGAGTCTACAGAACCGGCAGTTCCCAGTTGATGGGGTCCGCGCCCAAACCCACCAGGAGATCGTTGGTCCGGCTAAAGGGCTTTGAGCCGAAGAAACCCCTCGAGGCCGAAAGCGGACTCGGATGGACGGACACGATGGACGGCGCCCCGCCCAGCAGCGGCACCACGCCCTCGGCGTCCTTGCCCCACAAGATCGCCACCAGCGGACTTTGCCGCCCATCGCCGTCTGTACGGTTTACGACGGCGGTGACCGCCGCCGTCGTAATGGCCTCCCAACCTTTGCCGCGGTGGGAACCGGCGTTCCCGGCTTCGACGCTGAGGACTCGGTTCAGGAGCAGGACGCCTTGCTCGGTCCAGGCGCCGAGGTCGCCGTGAACACGCGGTGAAAGTCCGAGGTCGTCGCGGAGTTCGCGATAGATGTTGACCAGGCTTCGGGGGATGGGCCGTGTTTGCCGCGACACTGCGAAGGAAAGTCCAACGGCGTGGCCGGGAGTCGGGTAGGGATCCTGGCCGAGAATCAAGACTTTGACATCGGCCAGCGGTTGCTCGAAAGCCCGCAGCAGGTTTTTGGCCGCAGGAAGAACCTGTGCGCCGTTTGAGGATTGGCCGGCCACGTACTTCAGGGTCTCCCGGAGCTGGCCTTCCACAGGGCGCAAGGCGTCGGCCCAGTCGGGAGCCATCAGGTCTTCGAGTGGCGCCTCACACAACGCGGCGAAGCCCGGGTCGGCCGAGTCGGCAGGTTCAAGATCAAAGAGTGCATCCTCGCCAGTCATCACGCTATTGTCTCCCGCGCGGCACCCGCACTGCGAATGACAGCCTTGTTATTCGCCCGTAGCATGGGGGTAGGACATTTTCCCCCCAATAAGCGTCGAAGGAGTGTGCCGTGGCAGAACCAGCACCGGAACCGATGGCGTCGCAGGCCACAGGTTTCGCGCTCGAGGACCTCGCAGCCGAGACCCGCAGCGACTCTCCGTTGAGCGAACGGGATCAGCAGATGCTGGCACTGGAGCGGCAGTGGTGGAAGTACGCCGGGGCCAAAGAACAGGCTATCCGCGAGCTGTTCGACCTCTCCGCCACCCACTATTATCAGATCCTGAACGCGCTGATCGATACCGAGGACGCGTTGGCCCACGATCCCATGCTCGTCAAGAGACTGCGTAGACTACGTACGTCCCGCCAGCGTGCGAGGACTGCACGTCGCTTGGGGTCCGACGCGTAAATCGCCAGGCTGATCAGTCAGCAGCAACCAGCAAGGACACCGCTTCACCATGACCAAATATGCCAAGGACGAATTCGACCGGGTTCCGCAGAACACGTCCCGTCAAGGCGTTCACCGCGACGCCCAAGAGACCGCACGCCCCACCCTGTGGCCGGTCCTGACCGTTGGGGCAGTGGCCTTGGTGCTCGGACTGGTGGCCTTCCTGATCCTCCCCAACCTTGGGCTGGTATCA
This sequence comes from Arthrobacter sp. DualSoilB13, assembly GCF_055389195.1. Taxonomy (NCBI): domain Bacteria; kingdom Bacillati; phylum Actinomycetota; class Actinomycetes; order Micrococcales; family Micrococcaceae; genus Arthrobacter; species Arthrobacter sp. DualSoilB13. The sequence continues at coordinate 961,870 of NZ_AP035865.1, forward strand.
CCGGGCGCAGCATCAAACGCCACGACGCCGGCACCCCAGCAGACTTCAACAGCACCGTCAGCTGCACCCACTGAAGCGAGCAGCGCGCCGTCCGCCTCCGGCGATCCCGGCAGTCAAGCCAGCACCGAACCGGCGCCGTCGGATTCTCCTTCTGCGACTCCCTCCTCGGCTCCTGTGGACAAGACCACTCCGGTAGCTGTGTACAACGGCGCTGGAACAGCCGGCTTGGCCGGGCGTGTGGCCGGCCTCGTTCAGGGTGATGGTTGGGCGTTGAGCACGGTAGGGAACTGGGGTGGGCTGCCGCAGCAGACGTCCGTGATCTTCTACAACACCCCGGAGCAAAAGGCGAACGCTGAGGCCCTGGGAACCTTGCTGGGCATTCAAACCATTGTGGAAACGCCTGAGGTTCAACAACCCCTGGTGGTTGTGGCCGGCCCCGGTTTCCAATAAGAATCACGCCCGGCTTGAAGCGATAAGGCCCAACTCGGTTAAGCCTCAATAACAAAAGCGGTGCCTTCGCTCTTTGGGGCAGCGCGGTGATGGTGACAGTGGTTACAGTGGATTGATTCCGGTACGGAGATCCCGGCAACCGGTCTTGGCTACTGCGAAAGTGTGGGCATTATGGCTTTGGGAACCGTCAAATGGTTCAACGCCGAAAAAGGCTACGGATTCATCACTGTGGATGAATCCGGCGACGACGTCTTTGTGCATTGGTCGGCCATTCAGATGGATGGCTTCCGCGCCCTCGAAGAAGGTCAGCGTGTTGAGTTCGAACTTGGGGAGGGCCAGAAGGGTCCGCAGGCCGAAGGCGTCCGCGTCGCGTAGGTCAGCCCACGGCTGAAAGCCCTCCTATTTGTAGCGGGAAGTGGCATCCCTGCTTGCACTCTCACCGGTCGAGTGCTAATTATTGAGTTAGCACTCCTACGGTTCGACTGCTAAGTCCGGCCCGGCTCATCCCGGCGGCGGGCAGGCGTCGAATCTGCGGAGGATCAAGAAACACCTTGGTGGGGTGAGGTCCGGAGCGCGTGGCATACAGAGGCCGCAAGCAATGGACCGTCCGTCGCGGGCACCCCATCTGACAGGTACCTTCTTAACGACTGTCCCGAAAGGACTACCGCCGTTATGGCCAAGATCATTGCATTTGATGAAGAGGCACGCCGCGGCCTCGAGCGGGGCCTGAACATCCTCGCAGACGCCGTCAAGGTCACCCTCGGCCCGCGTGGACGCAACGTCGTCCTCGAAAAGAAGTGGGGCGCCCCCACGATCACCAACGATGGCGTTTCCATCGCCAAGGAGATCGAACTGGACGACCCCTACGAGAAGATCGGTGCAGAACTGGTCAAGGAAGTTGCCAAGAAGACGGATGACGTCGCTGGCGACGGTACTACCACTGCAACCGTCCTCGCCCAGGCACTGGTGAAGGAAGGCCTGCGCAACGTTGCCGCCGGAGCCGACCCGCTGTCCCTCAAGCGCGGTATCGAGAAGGCTGTTGAGGCAGTCATCAGCGAACTGCTCGCCTCCGCCAAGGAAATCGAGACCAAGGAAGAGATCGCAGCTACCGCTTCCATCTCCGCCGGCGACCCGGAAATCGGCAGCCTCATCGCCGAAGCCCTGGACAAGGTGGGCAAGGAAGGCGTCATCACGGTCGAGGAATCCAACACCTTCGGCCTGGAGCTCGAACTCACCGAAGGCATGCGCTTCGACAAGGGTTACATCTCCGCTTACTTCGTCACCGACGCAGAGCGCCAGGAAACGGTCCTCGAAGACCCGTACATCCTCATCGTCAACTCCAAGATCTCCAACGTGAAGGAACTCGTCACGGTTCTGGAGAAGGTCATGCAGTCCAACAAGCCGCTGCTGATCATCGCCGAAGACATCGAGGGCGAGGCCTTGGCCACCCTGATCGTCAACAAGATCCGTGGCACCTTCAAGTCCGTTGCCGTCAAGGCTCCGGGCTTCGGTGACCGCCGCAAGGCACAGCTGGCCGATATCGCCATCCTCACCGGTGGCCAGGTCATCTCCGAAGAAGTTGGCCTCAAGCTCGAAAACGCTGGCCTGGAACTCCTCGGCACCGCCCGCAAGGTTGTTGTCACCAAGGACGAGACCACCATCGTTGAAGGTGCCGGCGACGCCGATCAGATCGCAGGCCGCGTGGCCCAGATCCGCGCCGAGATCGAGAACTCCGACTCCGACTACGACCGCGAGAAGCTGCAGGAACGCCTGGCCAAGCTGGCCGGCGGCGTTGCAGTCATCAAGGCCGGTGCCGCAACCGAAGTTGAGCTCAAGGAACGCAAGCACCGCATTGAGGACGCAGTCCGCAACGCAAAGGCTGCTGTTGAAGAAGGCATCGTTGCCGGTGGTGGCGTAGCCCTCATCCAGGCTGGTGCCAAGGCATTCGCCAACCTCACCCTCCAGGGTGACGAGGCAACCGGTGCCAACATCGTCAAGGTTGCCATCGATGCACCGCTGAAGCAGATCGCCTTCAACGCTGGCCTTGAGCCGGGCGTTGTGGTGGACAAGGTTCGCGGCCTGCCTTCCGGCCACGGCCTGAACGCTGCCACGGGCGAGTACGAAGACCTTCTGGCTGCCGGCGTCAACGACCCCGTAAAGGTCACCCGCTCGGCTCTCCAGAACGCTGCTTCCATCGCTGGTCTCTTCCTGACCACCGAGGCCGTAGTTGCTGACAAGCCTGAGAAGAACGCTCCGGCTCCCGGCGGCGACGACATGGGCGGCATGGGCGGCTTCTAAGTCTCCCTGCTGTAGCGATACAGCACCCGGCATCACGCTGAATAGCATTACGACGGCGGTCCTCACCATTTGGTGGGGGCCGCCGTTTTGCGGTCCCAGCCCAACTAGGTCGCATAAGTGCGCGTTTAGAGGGCTCAGAACGCGCACTGATGCGACCTAGTTGGGTGCTAGCACGGTTTCAGTGTCGGTGGGGTCTGGCAGGATTAACCCCATGACGATTATTGCTGCCGCCGATGGGTCTGCCCTCGGTAATCCTGGGCCGGCCGGTTGGGCCTGGTATGTTGATGACTCCTGTTGGCGAGCAGGGGGTTGGCCGCACGGTACCAACAATCAGGGCGAACTAATGGCCGTCCTGGACCTGTTCCGGTCCACGGCCCACGTGCCGCAGGAAGAACTGCTGATCCTTTGCGACAGCCAATACGTCATTAACTGCATCACCAAGTGGATGCCGGGATGGAAGCGGAAGGGTTGGCGCAAGGCCGACGGCAAGCCCGTGCTGAATGTGGACCTTCTCAAGGACATTGATCAAGTGATCGTTGGCCGTAAATACTCCTTCGAATGGGTCAAGGGCCATGCTGGTCACCCCCTCAATGAAGCAGCAGACGAGCGCGCCCGCGCTGTTGCTACCGCCTACCAGCAGGGCGTTGCGCACCGAGCAGGCCCTGGGTTCCCTGGAGCCCACGAGGGCGGTCCGAGCCAAGAGCGGGAAGGCTCGCAGCAGCAGGCTGAGTCGCAGCGGCAGGCTGAGTCACGTATGCAAGACAGTGCTCCTCTGCCCGTCTCTTCAAGCACCGGTGCCGGCGCCTCCGCTGTGGGCGCTGCTTCCACGGCCACGAAGGCAGACCGAAGCCTTCGACCGCATTTTGAGCCGACGCTCTTTGGCGAATCCGGCATCTTTGGCCAGGCCGATCTCTTCAGTGAGCTGGAGGATGACGCCTCGTCCCAGCAGTTGTCGGCGGAGGACACCGTCTTGGCGCTGGAGCGGGAACTGCTTCGGCCCGATGTGAGGGCGGACATTGGCAGGATTGCTGTGCTGCTCCACCCGGACTTCGCGGAGATCGGGAGTTCGGGCAGGTTCTGGACGCGGGACGCCATGATGGTGGCTTTGGAAGAGGACCCGGGAGAACCGACTGAACTGGAACTGCTCAGCGCAGACCGGCTCAGCGACAACACCATGCTGTTGAATTACCGAAGCTTCGCAACCACGGGCTCAGCACTTCGCAGTTCCGTCTGGATGCTGGACCGCGGCCAATGGCGACTGCGTTTCCACCAGGGGACTATTGAAAGCTAGGCCGGATGAAAGCTAGGCCGGAGAACTGACGCTGAACGGAAGTTACTCCTGACCTGCGAGGCGGCTGCACAGGGGGAAGACAGCACGCCCCGCAGGAGTTCATGGGAGCGTAAGTAACTCGACAGTGTGAGCTAATAGGTGAAGCGCTGCGTGTTTCCCTGCTCCACTTCCAGGTAACTTGTGGCCGCTGTTGACAGAGCCAGATTGATGGAGGCCAAGGACGCCTCCACCTTGCTTTGGGTCAGGGACCACTCCATGACAAGCGCCTGGAAGTTGGTGGCTGCTGTTCCCCGCCAGGTCGCCTCGAGTTCCTCAAGGCCGCGCCGCATGGTGTGGACATCGGAACTGATGCGATCCACAGTTCCTTTGACGTTGGCTGACTTGAGTTGGAGAAGTTCGGTATCGACTGAGATAACGCTCATGGGTGATGCCTTTCGACGACGATGTTCCGCGTGGTGCGGGGATGCTTGGCTACAACATTGAGCCTAGGCAGCCGCCCGCAGCCGCAGAACAGGCATACGTCGCTATGTGGACAACAGCGCTATGTGGACAACAGCTCGGCTGATTCCTGGTGGAAGGGGAGGCTGACTACCAAAGTGGCGCCGCCGCCGTCGGTCTCTGCAACCTGGACCGTACCGCCGTGCGAGCCAACAATCGCCGCAACAATTGCAAGGCCGAGACCACTGCCGCCTGTTTCCCGGGTCCGTGAGGTGTCAGCACGGTAGAAGCGCTCGAAGATCTTATTGGTTTCGGTCTCCGGAATGCCTGGCCCGTGATCGCGGATCTCTATGACTGAAACGGAACCCGACGGAGTGTTTCGAACACCGACAGCGAGTTCTATGGGGCTGCCTTCGGGGGTGTACCGCAGCGCATTTCCCACCAGGTTCCCAATGACCTGCCGGAGTTTTGCTTCGTCGCCTTGAACGGGTGCAGCAGTGGGGGAGGCATCGTCGAGCCCGGTGAGCGTGATGGTTCGGTCTCCGGAGGAGGCCTTGGTGTCCACTACGGCATCGTGGGCAAGGAGCTGGAGATCCACTGGCTTGAGTTGAAGGGGCCGCTGCTCATCAAGCCGGGCAAGCATCAACAGGTCTTCCACCATGGACCCCATACGCTTGGCTTCGCTTTCAATCCTGCCCATTGCCATGGCTACGTCTTCTTTGGTGGCCAATGCTCCGTGACGATAAAGCTCGGAGAAGCCACGGATGGTCACCAAAGGTGTGCGCAGCTCGTGGGAGGCGTCCGCTGCGAAGCGGCGCATGCGCCCCTCGGAAGCAGCGCGGGCAGCAAAGGAAGCTTCAATATGGGCAAGCATGGCATTGAGGGAACCGCCCAGCCGGCCAACCTCAGTGTGCGGGTTATCCACCTCCACGCGGCGGGACAGATCACCGGCCGCGATGGCTGCAGCCGTCTTCTCCACCTTGGCAAGCGGACGGAAGGACCGCGCCACAGTCCACGTGGCGATGAAGAACGCCAGGACCAACGTCAACAGGCCCACGCCTACAACCACCAGGACGGCGTGCTCCATCACTTTGTCCACCGGGGTGAGAGGCAGCCCGATGATCACTACGCCGTTTTGGCCGTTGGCGGTGACCCCGATGGCCACCACGCGCCAGTTGGTTCCGGCCGTGCCTTTGACTTGGAAGGGGGAGTTGCCGCGAAGCTTGGCTTCAGCTGCGGTGATATTGGCGATCGCCGGACGATCACTCTGACTGCCGCCGAAAGGATAAGGCTCCAGACCTGGAACGTACAGCGTTAGCGAGTAGTCCGTGGGCACGGCAGTGTCGGTAGGCGTTGAGGGGTTGGGCTGGGCCAGCTTGTCGAAAGACTGCTGGTCCTGGGCCAGGGCGACGGCGGCTTTGAGTTTGTCGTCCACCTGGCCTTGCAGGTAACTCTTGACGAGCGTCAACGTTCCCGCGCCCGTGGCCGCCAGGGCGAGCAGCAGCAGGCCCATGATGATGGCGACGAGCTGGGACCTCAGGGACGCCGACTTCCAGCGAAGCAGCAAGGGTCAGCGCTTCTCTGCCGTCCGCAGCACGTAACCCACGCCGCGCTTGGTCTGAATGAGGGCTGCGGCATCGGGATCGATGTCCACCTTGCGGCGCAGGTAGGAGATGTAGGACTCCACGATCGAAGCATCGCCGTTGAAGTCGTACTCCCACACGTGGTCCAGGATCTGGGCCTTGGATAGGACGCGGTTGGGATTGAGCATGAGGTAGCGCAGGAGCTTGAATTCGGTGGGGGAGAGCTCGATCACGGTGCCCCCGCGACGGACCTCGTGGGCGTCGTCGTCGAGTTCAAGATCGTCCACGCGGATCACGGCGTCGTCGTCTTCCAGCGGCTGGGTGCGGCGAAGGACCGCGCGGATGCGCGCCACCACTTCGTCCAAGCTGAAGGGTTTGGTGACGTAGTCGTCGCCACCGACGGTGAGGCCGGTGACTTTGTCCTCGGTATCATCCTTCGCTGTGAGGAACAGCACCGGGAAGTGCTTGCCTGCAGCGCGGAGTCGACGGGTGACCGTGAAACCGTCCATGTCCGGCAGCATGACGTCCAGAACTGCCAGGTCCGGTGAGTGGAGGTCGGCCGCGGCGAGGGCTTCGCGACCATTGGCGGCCGCAACAACCTCGAAGCCTGCAAAACGCAGCGACGTGGACAGCAGCTCGCGGATGTTGGGTTCGTCGTCGACTACGAGAAGCTTGGCTTCAGGACCGTTCTTTTTCATGACACCCATGATGCTCCCAGAAACTGGGAGTTTTCTGGACGCCGCATGGGAGCCGCCTGCGTGGCTAAGGGCGGCAGGTCAGGCCCCCAGCACCAACCCCGCTCCCAGCGCCACCATGGTTGCGGCGATCCCGCCATCCAGGAATCGCCAGGACAGTGGCCGGGCAAAGAAGCCGCGGAGGTAGCGTGCTCCAAATCCCAATGAGCTGAACCATAGGATGCTGCCCAACATGGCGCCAGCCCCGAACCACCACTGCAGCTGGTCGCCCTGGGCGCTGGCTATCGAGCCCAGAAGTGCTATGTCCAGATAGACGTGCGGGTTGAGCCAGGTTAGCGCCAGGACGGTGGTGACGGCGGCAGCGAGACCCCGCTTCGCGCCGGCGTCGTTGACGCGCCCTTCACTTGCTGTCAACGACTGCGGACGGAGGGCGCGCCGGGCGGCCACAATGCCGTACGTCACCAGGAAGGCGGCGCCCACATAGCGAAGAACCACGACGGCGGCAGGGGCTGCCGTAACAAGCGCACCCGTGCCTAATACACCGGCCGCGATCAAGACGGCGTCGGACAAGGCGCAGACCGCCACGATGGGCACAATATGCTCGCCCCGGATTCCTTGCCGGAGGACGAAAGCGTTCTGGGCTCCGATAGCGACGATCAGGGCGAGGCCTGTGGCCAGGCCGAGGCCAGCGGATTGGAAGAAATCAGTAAAGTTCACCCTTCGAAATTACGGGCGCAACAACCTTTAGGCCAGCTAAAGATTCTCATACGGCATAAGATATTCTTATGCCGCAATTTCCTTCTGACCAGCTCCTTACGTTCGCCACGGTCCTTTCAGAAGGCACTCTTGATGCTGCCGCCCGCATGCTTCACATCACGCCGTCGGCCGTCTCCCAACGGCTGAAGGCACTCGAACAGTCGGCCGGGAGGGTCTTGCTTCAACGCAGCAACCCTGCCCAGGCCACGGAAGCGGGCGAAGTGGTCCTTCGTCTGGCGAGGCAGGTAGCGCAACTGGAAGCTGATGCCGGACGCGAACTAGGGCTGGATGGGGACAGGGCCCAGTTGGCTGTACCCATTGTGGTCAACGCGGATTCCTTGGCGGTGTGGTTCCTGCAAGCGCTGGCCCACGTGCCTGAAGACCTCAACGTCACCTTCGACCTCCACAGGGATGATGAGCAGCACTCCACATCCTTGCTTCGCTCCGGGAAAGTGATGGCCGCCGTGACGGCAACTCCAGAGCCCGTGCAAGGGTGCCGCGTAGAGAGTCTTGGCGTGATGCGCTACCGCGCGGTTGCAGCCCCGCAGTTCGTGGAACGGTGGTTCCAGAAAGGTGAAAAGGGTTTGGACAAGCACCCGGACAAGCACCCGGACAAGCACCCGGACAAGCACCCGCGCAGCCACGTGGACGGAGCCGCACTCAATGCGGCGCCCACTGTGGACTTCGATCGCAAGGACACCTATCAGTGGGCGTTTGTGCAGTCGGCGTTCAAAGCTGAGGGCGGCGCGGTTCCGGACCGGAAAGGACCCCGGCATTACGTCCCGGCTTCCCAGGACTTCGGCGACGCGATCCGTTTGGGCCTTGGTTGGGGCTTGATCCCGGAAGTTCAATGCGGGCCTGACATCGCCGACGGACGGCTCATCGAACTCGCCCCGGACCGACCCTTCGATGTGCCGCTCTACTGGCAACGGTGGAAGACGGCGTCAAGGGTATTGGACGTCCTGAGCGACACGGTCCGTGAGGTGTCCGGCCAGTACCTGGCCAAGCCCTGAATCCACGAAATCCCAACACGCCTGCGGATGCTTCCTATAATGTCAGTGCCCCGTTCCACACTTAAAACATGGCAAACACAGCAGCTCCCGCAAGCATCCACCAGAACCGCACCAGGGACGTCGAGTTCCATGTGACGTATCTGGATACCGATTCGGGCCGTATTAGGCGCGAGGATTTTGACGACCTGGCCGCAGCCGAACGGTTCGCCAGTGCCCAACTCCGCGATGAGGACGGCTGGGCCGTGGTGGATCACGTAAAGATTGAGGTCACCAGCAGAATGGTCGCCTAAGGTTCACCCCTCTCAGGCCGTCCGTTTACTCAGGCCGTCCGTTTACTCAGGCCGGTTGTGTGATTGGCCGCCGTGCACGAACGGCGATGACACGCCTTGGTACTTCAGAAGCATCATCATTCCTTCGGCAGCGTGGTCCAGATTGTGGCAATGATCTATCCAGATCCCAGGGTTGTCAGCATGGAGTAGTAGTTCCCACACTTCGCCCGGCAGCACGTCCACGGTGTCCAGGTTGAGTGGTGACCCGCTGGGGACCACACCGTTCCTGCTGAGGACCTGCACGTGGTGACCGTGCGGGTGCATCGGATGTGGCTCTGAGGTGCGGTTCACTACCGTCACTTTCACGGTGTCGCCCTCAGCCACTTCAATGGACGGAACCAGCGGATACGCTGCCCCGTTCACGGTGAAGGCGTACCGGGGAATCCCGTCGACAAATCGGAATTGCCGGTCCAGCACCATCACTTCTTCCCGCGTGATGGGACCGACGGGCCCCGAGCCATCACGGCTCCTATCCAGCGGTTCGACCCCACCCAGCGGTTCGACCCCATCCAGCGGTTCGACCCTATCCAGCGGTTTGCCATATTCCAGAAGGTCGAGCACCGGCGTGGTGGTGAAGACCCCTGCCGGCGCCTTCTCCCGAGCCAGTTCCTGGGAATCTGCGTCTGCTGAACCTGGCGGAGCAATGACCACGACGGCGCTGGCTGCTGCGTCCGAACGCACGGTGACGGGCGAGGCGGGCATGGTGAAGGCGACGTCCACCCGACCACCGGCGCCAAGGCGTACCAGTTTGCCGGTCACTTCCTGGGGCTGGTTCACTTCGGATCCGTCCACGGCTACGGCCTTGAAGGCCACGCCTTGAATCAGGTACCGCTGCTGCACGGAATCGGTGTTGATCAGACGAATCCGCACACTCGAACCAGGTGTGGCCGTATGCACGGTGGTGCGGTCTGAGGAGCCCAGCAACCCCAGACCGCTGAGGTCGTGCCCCGCCACCACAATGTCCGTATCGGCCCGGGGGGATGTGGGGTGGTGCACGACGAACGTGCCATAGAGGCCCTTGCGGACCCCTTCGGCGGAATCCTGGTGGGTGTGGTACCAGTAGGTGCCGGTTTGGGCGGCGGCGAAGCGATACGTCATGGACCCTCCGGGCATGACGGCGTTCTGGGTAGCCCCTGCCACCCCGTCCATGGCGTTGGGGACGTCGTACCCGTGCCAGTGCAACGTCACCCCCGCAGCCACATCGCGGTTATGGAGCACCACCTCCATCACTTCTCCCAGTTGGGCTTCCAAGGCCGGCCCGGGGAGGCTGCCATACGTCCAGGCCTCCGTGGTCTGTCCGGATGGAAGCGTTACCTGTTCCATTCGCGCCGTCAGTTCGTAGCGCCGGACCACAGCGTCCGCGAAGGCATCGCCCACCAGGCTGGTCACCGGCGTCGGATCCTTCACCGCAACGCCAGCACCGCCGTGATGACCGACGGCGGCGGTGATGGTGGCGCCGTCCACCGACCGGCTCCCAAGCCAGGCAAAGACCCCCGATCCCAAAGCGGTACAGATCATAAGCCCGGCCACCGCGGCAGCCGCCGTCGGCCGCCGGACAACGGCAGAAGCGCCGCCGCCGGGAGCCGCGCCGGACCGAGGTGCGACCTGTCCTGTCTGAGGAAACAGTGCGAGCTTTGCGGTCAGCACAGATGCCGCCACCATGAACAGCACCACCGCTAGGCTCCAAAGTGAGGGGAATGGCCCCAGGACGAACGTCAGCGCCAGCGATGCCACGGCGGAAGCGGCAGCAGCCACTATGGCCAGGACGGCCCATTCGCGGGATCGTCCAGGATCTGGTGTGACAGGTTTGGAGCCGGTGTTCCGCCTCCTCAGCAAGAACGGAACACCGGCCGCCGCGGCCCAAGCCGCGGGGATGGCGGTCAGAGGCACGTTGATGGTTATGCGTTCGCTGGCAAACCACCAACTGCCCGCCACCAAAGCGGGAAGCAATGCGTACCGTCCCACTGTCACTGCGACGGCTGTACCCAATAGGAGCAATGCAAGGTCAGTCCGGCGGGACTTGTCCTTCAAGGACGCGCTCATCCACGCCGCGCCGATCCAGGCGCCGGCCGACACGAAAGACAGCAGCAGATCTACTGCCAGCAGCTGCGAGGTGTTCACAGCTGCCGGTGCTTAGGCTGTGCTGGGGGACGTGGAAGCATCCGAAGATGCAGCCTTGGGAGGCAAGGGTTGAGGGTTGAGGGCGGCAGCTTGTGCGCGCTTGAACAACCAATAGGACATGAAGATCATCATCGCGCCCACGATCGGGTGGATGGAAACCACCCACGAGCCCGAAGGAGTGATGAACTCCGGGGAGGATCCGGTCAACATGCCGCCGACAATAAAGATGATCAGCTGAAGCCATGTCAGCAGGAAAATACCTGCCGCCAGCCAGATAGTACGGGATCCCGCTTTGGCAATGGCTGCTACGATCGCGGCCAGCAAAGCTGAGTACCGAAGCACATATTGGCCGTTCACGGCATGGTAGACGCCGGCTTCACGCTGGGCTTCGATGGTGTTTTGGAAGTGGAAGTATCCGGCGAAGAACAGCTGTGCGAGTGCTGACAGCAGGACAATCGCGGAGAGGACCAAGAGGGCTTTACGCATTGGGGAATCCTCTGGTAATCAATTCACAGATTCTTCAAGGCCTTCGAACCATCGGCTCCCTGGCTGCGGGCTTCCCCCACCGCCGATGGCTGGCCGCCAGGCTGCCTGGACCAGGGGCAACCATTAAGGGCGGAGAGCTTCTCTAGGAATCGTAAAGTTGATGGAAATGAATAGCAAGAGGCGTGGGAAACATTGTTCCGGCTGGCTTCCTACTGCTCCTGCCCAACGTCCTTGCCCACGTCTTTGGCGTCCATGATTCTGTAGGCGTAGCCCTGCTCAGCCAGGAACCTTTGGCGCTTTGCCGCGAAATCCTGGTCCAGCGTGTCCCGTGCAACCAAGGAGTAGAACCGGGCTGCGCGGCCATCTTGCTTGGGACGCAGGAGGCGTCCCAACCGTTGGGCTTCTTCCTGCCGTGAGCCAAAGGAACCTGAGACCTGGATGGCGACCGACGCCTCAGGCAGGTCGATGGAGAAGTTGGCCACCTTGGACACCACCAACGTGTGAATCTCACCTTTGCGGAAAGCATCAAAAAGCTTCTGCCGTGCCTTGACGCTGGTTTCGCCCTTGATCAGGGGAGCGTCCAACCGCTCGGCGATCTCGTCCAGTTGGTCAATGTATTGGCCGATCACCAGCAACTGTTCACCCTTGTGGACTGCCACGAGCTCTTCAACCAGTGTGGTTTTGGTTTCCGAGGTGGCGCAGAGCCGGTATTTGTCGGCATCGTCGGCCATCGCATAGGCCACCCGTTCGTCGCGGGGGAGGTCTACCCGGACTTCAACACAGTCGGCGGGCGCGATGTAACCCTGCGCCTCGATGTCCTTCCATGGTGCGTCGTAACGTTTGGGACCGATCAGGCTGAAGACCTCGCCTTCGCGCCCATCCTCCCGCACCAGCGTTGCTGTGAGGCCTAGCCGACGCCGTGCCTGGAGGTCGGCGGTCATCCGGAAAATCGGGGCGGGCAGCAGGTGGACTTCGTCATAGATAATGAGTCCCCAGTCGTGCCCGTCCACGAGTTCCAGGTGCGGATAGAGTCCACCGCGCTTGGTGGTGAGGACCTGGTAGGTGGCAATGGTGACCGGCCGGACTTCCTTGATTGCACCGGAGTATTCGCCGATTTCGTCTTCGGTCAGTGATGTCCGCTTGAGCAGTTCGTCCTTCCACTGCCGGGCGGAGACGGTATTGGTGACCAGGATGAGCGTGGTGGTGGAGGATGTAGCCATCGCTGCTGCGCCTACCAGCGTCTTTCCCGCACCGCAGGGAAGCACGACGACGCCGCTGCCGCCGGCCCAGAAGTTCTCCGTGGCCAACTTCTGATAAGGGCGCAGCTGCCAGCCGCTTTCGTCCAGCATGATGAGGTGCGGTTGCCCGTCGACGTAGCCGGCCAGGTCCTCCGCGGGCCAGCCCAGTTTGAGGAGCAGCTGCTTCAACTGTCCGCGCTGGGAAGAGTGCACCACCACGGTTTCGCCGTCGATCCTGGGCCCCAGCAGGGGAGCAATCTTTTTTGCACGGATGACTTCCTCCAGCACAGGGTAGTCATCGGTGCGCATCACCAGTCCGTGCTGGGCGTCCTTTTCAAGCCGTAGCCGGCCGTAGCGGGACATGGTCTCTTCGATATCGATCAGCAGGGAGTGCGGGACAGGAAAACGGGAGTACTTCAGGAGGGTATCGAGCACCTGCTCCGCATCCAGCCCTGCAGCCCGGGCGTTCCAGAGACCCAGCGGCGTCAGCCGGTAGCTGTGCATGTGTTCCGGGGCGCGCTCCAACTCGGCGAAGGCGGCGATTGCATGCCGGGCCTCGGTGGCGAGCTCGTGATCGACTTCCAAGAGGATGGTCTTGTCACTTTGTACGATCAGCGGACCGTCGGTCACTGTTGAGTCCTTTTCATGAGCGCAGCTCTCCTGCGGGTTCCACATCGATGATCCGGTGGATGGACAACACCCGTTCGGTGTCCTTGGCGGGATCGAACACCCTCACACGCCCACCTGAGACAGATACTGGAACAACGGTTTCAGTGTTGGCATTCCCCAAGCTGTCCACCACGTTCATGGTGACCGCCTGTTTGAGCCGGATAGCCGTTTGCAGGGTCTCCAGGCCGAGCTGGGTGGACGCCTCGCCGGTGGTTTCGGCCGGGACGGCACGGTGTTGGCGCAGCACCGAAAGCTGTGCCTCCACGTCGTCCTCCGGCGGAGCCGTTCGGGGCGCAGTGTAGACCGGACGGGCGCTGCCAGGCAGCGCCGTGGTTCGCTTGAAACGCACGACGGCGGTCTCGGCCTCCTGCACTGCAGGCGATAGTCCCAGCTCGCGAAGGACGCGCGCAGTCTCTCGCGGGCTGGCAGAGGAGGTCAGGACAGTGGGTGCGATGCGCACCAAGCTCAAAGCCGACGTCCGGGCTTCGCGGAGAAGATCGGTAATGGCGGTCTCGTCGTCGCTCTGGATGAAGCTGGCACTCGTTCCGATTCGGAGGCGGCCGTGCCGGGAAGCGGTGTCCTGGATAAGGTACTCCAAAGGTTGGGGCACGTCCGTGGCCGAATGCTCACGGAGGAACGCCAACAGAGATTCCGCATCCTGTCCGGCGTCCAAGGCCCTCCGGATGGAGGTGGCCGAGAACCGGTAGATCGACGCCGGACCCTGGCCCTCGGCGTCGGCCATCAGCAGCAGCGTATCGCCCAGCTCCGGCGCGAGGTACCCGGGCGCCACTGCTGTGAGATCGGCTTGGAGGAGAATATGGTTCACGGCGGCCGGTAAATGCTCACCAAGGATGGTCAGGGCTTTTTCCGGCTGGGCATCGGCAATGGCCGCACCCAATTGGGTTAACGCCCCTGATCCCATCAGGCCCAGAAGCGTGGCTTCCTCAAGGATGCCTCGGACCAGTGAACTGAACCGGCGGGACATCCGCGGCTGGGACCACTCGGCCCGCTGCAGTACAGCCCTGGCGTCCAAAACAGGCGCTTTGCCATCCGGTGCGGCCGCTTCGGCTGTGAGCTCATTGAGAATTTCAAGGACCCGACGGCGAACAACAGGGGCGTCGGGCCGTTGCGCTTCCGCGGACAAAGCGTTGATGGTGGTACCGGCCGTGCCTTGATGGGCGGCCGACGACGTCGGGCCGGTGAGGGGCTGCCCCACCAGGGAAGGTGCCCTCTCGCTGGCCAGCCAGGCATTGACCAGCCACAACCACTGTTCCTGCCGGGGAAGGTTGAGCCATTCGAGCGATGGCGGCTGGACCCACGTGGAACTGTCCACGTCCAAACGGAGCAATCCCGCCATGGCGCACAACTCCAGGAGGACGGCCGTTTCATGGACACCCAAGCGGATGGATTCGGCCAATCGTCGCAACTCGCGCACACCCACACCGCCGCTTCGCAGCGTAGCCAGGGGTTGTTCCCGCACCGCGAACAACAGCTCAGCAGTCAGCCGCAGGATTTCCGCGATCGCCCCCATGGCCGCATTCCGTCGCAGGGCAGCACTGGTATGGCCGAGTTCCGGAACAGGTGGCGTCAGCGTGAAGTCGTCCACGATCGCACCTCCGCGCAACGCAAGACCCACGCTGTGGGGCAGCTCCACGTGGCCGGCATCCAGGGGGACCAGCAAACCGCGGGCCAACAGCCAGTCGATAGGGCCGACGTCGTGACTTTCGTGGGTGACCGAGGCCCGGCGCTGCGCTTGGGGCACTGCGCCCATGGCCCAGCTGCCGAATTTGTCCAACAAGCCCACAGTCCGCTCCGGCGCCGTCGCCAGGATGGCGCGCAGGTTCTCAGGGGTGGATGTCCAGCGTTGCAATGCCAACGCAGCGTCCATGGGAGTGCTGGCGGGGTGGATGCCCGCGCCGCTTTGATGAAGCTCGGCCACCAACTGCACTACCCGCTGGGCAAAGGCCGGTTGTAACCGGACAAGTTCGGTGTAGCTGCGCCCGAGTCCCGCCGGGTAGATGCCGATCACGTCCTTGAGGCTGCCCACCGGAAGATAAAAGCGCTGACGGGACGAGGTTGCTGGTGACCCGGTGGGCGGATCCGCCCTGTGGACCAGTGCCAGTTCCTGCAGCTTTGCGAGGATGGGATCCAGTGCCGAAAGGGTGGAACCGGCAATGACCTTCTTCAGCCCGGCCGCGGAAATACTGTGGCCGGTATCGGCATTGGTACACAGGTGCAGCGTCTCCAGCACCTGCATTTCCGGTTTGTTCAGGCGTTCCAGGGCCCGTTGGACACTGACCCGGGCGCTCGCCCTCGCAGCCAGGGCCGCAAAGTCGGGCGCCATGGGGGAGATCAGGTCCGGCCGCGCGGCAAACAAGGCCCGCAGCGAATCGTCGCTGCGCGCTTCCAATTCCTTGCTGAGCGCGCGAATAAGGGACATCAATCCAACGTTACCGCTACGGGGCCGCTGGTGCCTGTCAGCGGGGGCGCAGGTTATTGCCGGCGCCGCTGGCGAACGGAGTCAACTACCAGGAATATGCCGAGCATGAAGGCCACGGGCAGTCCGTAAAGTGCCGTCCAGGTTACCCACACCGGCGCAACTCCCTCATTAAAAGCCACAGCCATGACCGTGCCCACTGCGGCCAGGGAGAGGACTGCAATGACGGCGGCGATGATCATGAGGGGGCGGCGGTAACCCGGGAAAGTCATGGGCACAACGCTAGCAGTTAGGCCGCAGCGGGGACTTCTGTCTGCACCATTGTTGCCGCTCTTGTCCTGTTCGCGTACTGCCTGTGTCTTGTTCCGGTGCTGCGTGGTCGCGGCAAAGCGGGAATAGGGGGTCCGGCAGGATAACCTTGAAGGAACAGACCAGCACGGACCGGGCTGTCACCCTCGATCCCGCAGATCCCTGCGGATGCGGTGATTGGCCCGACGTGTCTCCCAAAGCAAGAACGAAGAAGGTTGATTACGTGCCTACCGGCAAGGTCAAGTGGTATGACAAGGAAAAAGGCTTCGGATTCCTCGCGGCAGAAGACGGGCAGGAAGTATTCCTGCCCAAAACGTCCCTGCCCGCGGGCGTAACTGAGCTCAAGGCCGGAACCCGGGTGGAGTTCGGCGTTGCCGACGGCCGCCGTGGCGCCCAGGCGCTGGGACTGCGCGTCCTGGAGAAAACGCCGTCCATCGCCAAAGCCAAGCGCATGAACGCCAAGGACCTTGCACCCATGGTGCAGGACCTGGTGACGGTACTGGATAACCTCTCCGGCTCCTTGTCTTCAGGCAAGTACCCCGACGGCAACAAGGCAAAGGCCATCAGCCTGGCCCTGCGCAAGGTTGCCGACGAGCTGGAAGCTTAGGACCGCCATGACTTCGGAATCCGCACAGGACACCAAGGCCGGCCCTGAAGCTGCCCAGGCTCCTGGAAACGGGGAAGCCCCCGCGCGGAAGCCTGTCGCGGCCAAACCGCGCACCGGGTTACCCGTGTGGCGCACCGGCAAGCCTGACGCGTTTCTGGCTGCCGCCGTCGATGCTGCTCGTGTTGCAGTTGAAGGCATCGCCAGCCCGGGTGAAGTGGGGGCGCACCTTGGCGCCAAGTCGGAGGGCGACCGTGTGGTGACCCACCTGTTCGAGTCCCGCCTCGCCGGCTACGGCGGCTGGCAGTGGTACGCCGTGCTCACCCGGAACTCCCGCTCCAAGGTGGTAACGGTGAGCGAGCTCGGTTTGCTGCCCTCAGAGGATTCCATCCTGGCCCCGGAGTGGGTGCCGTGGGCCAAGCGCGTCCGTCCCGAGGATGAGACGCCGTTGGTGGAAGAGACTGTTGAGGACGTCACGGAGGAGTCCGTGCAGGCCGCAGAAGACGAGGCCACCGAGGCAGCCGAGGATTCCGACGACGCTGAAGACGACGACGAAACCGGGGCTGAATAGGCATTGCGGAAACCCGGGGTGACCACAGTGAAGGCGGACGCTGATGTCCACCTTTAGGTCACTCGGAATCCTCAACTACCGCATCTGGTTCTTCGGTGCGCTGATCTCCAACATCGGCACCTGGATGCAGCGGACGGCGCAGGACTGGTTGGTCTTTGACCACTTGACCGCGCACGACGCCGGGGCCATGGGCATTACCCTGGCACTCCAACTCGGTCCCCAGCTTTTCCTTGCTCCGTGGGCGGGGCTGCTGGCCGATCGTTACAGCCGGCGGAAGCTCCTGCTCATCACCTTGGTGGCCATGGCCCTCCTCAGTACGGGCCTGGGCGTGTTGGTACTGCTGGGCGTCGCTGAACTCTGGCACGTCTACCTCTTTGCCCTCATGCTTGGAATAGTCACTGCCGTGGACGCCCCCGTCCGCCAGACTTTCGTCTCCGAACTCGTCACCGACGATTACCTGCCCAACGCGGTTGCGCTCAACAGCGCCTCCTTCAACGTGGCGCGGATGATCGGCCCCGCTGTTTCCGGTGTTCTGACGGTGGTGGTGGGCCCCGGCTGGGTGTTCCTCATCAACACGGTGTCTTTCGTTGCCATGCTGTGGGCACTGAAACTTATTCCTGCGTCCTCACTCCGCAGTCAACCCCGGGCAGCCGCGGGCAAGGGGCGGATCAGGGAGGGATTGCAGTATGTCAGGAACAGGCCCGACATCCAGGTGGTCCTGGTGGCGATCTTCATCGTGGGCACGTTCGGGCTCAATTTCCCCCTGTTCATCGCAGCCATGGTGGGCACCCAATTCGGCATGGATGCGGGTGCCTTTGGGGCCTTGAACTCGGTCATGGCCATTGGCTCGGTGACCGGTGCGCTGTTGGCCGCCCGGCGAGGCAGGCCGCGCCTCAGGTTGATCTTCGGGGCCGCCGGCGGGTTCGGACTTGCCAGCGCCCTGGCCGCATTGGCACCCAACGCCGTGCTGTTCGGGCTCGCCCTGATTCCGTGCGGACTCTTCGCCCTGACCCTTATCACCAGCGCCAACGGCTACGTTCAATCCACCACGGAAGCCGTGATGCGCGGGCGGGTCATGTCCCTCTACATGGCCATCTTCATGGGCGGCACCCCCATCGGGGCACCGCTGGTGGGGTTGGTGGCCAACGTCGGTGGCCCACGGTGGGCCGTGGGCGTCGCCGCGGTTGCCGGCGTCAGCACCGCCGTCGTGGGTTTGCTGTGGATCATCCGTGCGAAACAACTGCGGCTCCGTTTTGACCGCCGGGCCCGCGGACTGCGGCACTTCCGGGTGGAGTCGCTGCTTGCCCCTCCGGATACGGACGACGACGGCGCAAGCAGGCAGGGCGGGTAGCGCACCTTAAATGGCGGCGGCTTAAATGGCAGCGGCGCCGTACGGGAGCTACCCGCACGACGCCGGCCAAAGCCCGTGGTGCTACTTCTTCAGTTCTCCCACCACGTAGTCGATGCTGGCGAGCAGCGCGGAAACGTCGTCCGGCTCGATGGCGACGAAGGTGGCGATGCGGAGCTGGTTGCGGCCGAGCTTACGGTACGGTTCGGTGTCCACCACGCCGTTGGCGCGCAGGACCTTGGCGATGGCCGCGGCGTCAATGGAGTCGTCAAAGTCGATGGTGGCGATGACGTTGGAGCGGTCCTCGGCGTTTGCGACGAAAGGCGTGGCGTACTCGGAGGCCTCAGCCCAGGAGTAGATGCGGTTGGCAGAATCTGCCGTGCGCTTGCTGGCGAAGTCCAGGCCGCCGTTGCTGTTGAGCCACTGCACCTGTGCGTCCAGGGTCACCAGGGTGGAGAGCGACGGGGTGTTGTAGGTCTGGTTCAGCTTGGAGTTATCAATGGCCGTCTGCAGGTCCAGGAAGTCCGGGATCCAGCGGTCGCTGGCCTTGATGCGTGCAGCACGCTCCAGGGCTGCGGGGGAGAAGAGGCCCAGCCAGAGGCCGCCGTCGGAGGCGAAGTTCTTTTGCGGGGCGAAGTAGTAGACGTCCGATTCGGCAACGTCAACGTCCAGCCCGCCGGCCGCCGAGGTGGCATCCACCAGGACGAGGGAGCCTTCATCAGCACCCTGGACGCGTTTGACGGGCGCAGCCACGCCCGTTGACGTTTCATTCTGGGGCCAAGCGTAGACGTCAACGCCGGCTTCGGCCTGTGCCACCGGGCGGGTTCCGGGTTCGGCCTTGATGATGGAGGAAGCATCGAGGAAGGGTGCCTTGTTGGTGGCGGCAGCGAACTTGGAACCGAACTCACCGAAGGACAAGTGCTGTGCCTTCTTCTCCACCAGGCCAAACGCCGCCACATCCCAGAACGCCGTTGAGCCGCCTACGCCGAGGACAACCTCGTAACCTTCCGGAGCGCGGAAGAACTGGCTGAGTCCTTCACGGACCGAACCCACCAGGTTCTTGACTGGAGCCTGGCGGTGGGAGGTACCCAGGATGGTGGACGATGCTGCAGACAACGCCTCGATCTGTTCCGGGCGAACCTTGGACGGTCCAGCGCCGAAGCGTCCGTCCTTGGGCAGAAGGTCGGCGGGAATGGTGATGCTGTTGTCGCTCACGTGGCGCTCCAATGGGTGTCGGCTAGAGATGGGAGGTGGCATGGGGCATCAACTGCCCCTTCGACACCCCAATTCTGCCTGACACGGCCCGGCCTCAGGAACCTGCCACCGTCATAGTCCGCCACGTGGAATGCGGTCCCACCGAATGCGACCGGAATTATCCAGAGTAATTCCAAATAAGCTAGGCTGGGGGTTGGCGTTCCGGGGGCGGCGGTGCACACCGTCCGCCCTTGCCAGGGACGCGGTACGGTGGAGATTACGCAAGGAACTGCGTTCGAGGAGAGCTGAGCTGGATGACGGATCTGATCGATACCACTGAGATGTATCTTCGGACCATTTTGGAGCTTGAAGAAGAAAACATTGTGGCCCTGCGGGCCCGCATCGCCGAGCGCCTGCGGCACTCCGGCCCCACTGTTTCCCAGACCATCGGACGCATGGAGCGCGATGGCCTGGTGATTGTGTCCAACGACCGCCACCTGGAACTGACGGAAGCGGGCCGGAAGCGCGCCACCGAAGTCATGCGCAAGCACCGCCTCGCGGAGCGCCTGCTGGCCGACGTCATTGGGCTCGATTGGGCCTACGTCCATGATGAAGCGTGCCGCTGGGAGCACGTCATGAGCGAGCGTGTGGAGCGTCGGCTCTACGAGCTCTTGGAACACCCCACGGAGTCTCCCTACGGCAACCCCATCCCCGGACTTGAAGCGCTTGGCGGCCTTGCCAGCCAGCCCTTCCCTCGGCTGGATGTCAACCTGCTCCAGGCAATGGACGGATATGCCGCCGCTACCCGCGTGGTGGTCAGCCGCCTCGCGGAGCCCATCCAGGTTGAGCCGGAGCTCCTGACCCAATTGGACGAAGGCGGAATCCGTCCCGGCGCAAGTGTCTCGCTGGAGCGCGTCGGCGAGTACATCTCCGTCCGTGTTCCGGGCATCGAAGGCGCTTTGGAGCTGCCGCCCGAGGTGGCCGCGCACGTCTTCGTATCCCTCAACTGAGTGTCGCCGGCAGCGCCGTGTCAAACCTCACTTCTGTCACTTTTTAGCGTGCGTGACCTGCGGTTTTCCGAAAATAGTGATAAGGGCTTCTCGCTCTGAGCCCGATCCTGTTGATAACGAATTTATTACCGAAGGCCTTAATCCCCTATAGTTATTTACTAGCGCTGATACCAAAGCGTTACCTGATCCGGAGCCGAGCTCTGCCAGCGGATCAGGTGTGTCACCCACCACTGGCAGAGGCGGGGGAACCACAAGCGGCTGTCTAAAGAAGCAGCCTTGGGGTGAAGTCCGCAGCAGAAGTGCCCACGTATACAAGTCCCTCTTGGGATACCTGTGTGCCGTGAGCGCCTCGCGCGGACCGGGTCTTTGTACTCTCTGACCCGAATCCGACAGCTAACTTCGCAGGCTTTTGAGAGAGGAACAGAGTTTGACATCGCAGAACGTCAGGGGTCGCCGCCGCGCGTCCGGCCCCGCTGCTGAGCTGCGGCCAGCCACCGTCGTCACGGAGATCCGGCCCCGCGCCACCGAGCGTCAAGTGCGCCGCCGTAAGAGCCCCCTGCGCCAGGTTGCCGACTTCGCCGCTGCCAGCGGCGTCGGGCAGAAGGCCGGTGTTGCGCTTGCCGCCACCGGGCTTGCCCTGACTGTCGGCCTGCCGGCCACCAGCCCGGTCATGGCCACCTCGGAATCGGGCCAGACCGAGTCCGCCCTCGCCGTCGCAGCCCCCGCGGGCAGCCAGCCCGAGGTTTCCGCGGCCGCGTCGGCGAAGATCGACTTCAGCCGAGCCGCAGTCGCCACTGCCGCTGACCCCGATGGGAAGTTGAAGCAACTGCTCAGCGCCCAGTCGGCCGGAAGCATCCAGCGCGCATCATCCGTTGGCACCATGGCCAGCCCCCTTGACACGCTTACCACGGCATCGCCCTTCGGCTACCGCATCAGCCCCCTCACGGGCGGCGCCGGTGACTTCCACCGGGGCCAGGACTTCGTTGCCCAGTGCGGCACCGCTGTCCACGCAGCGGCAACCGGCAAGGTCACTTTCGCCGGATGGCACGAATATGGCGGAGGCAACCGTGTGGTGATCGACCACGGCAACGGCCTCGAGACCACGTACAACCACCTGTCGTCCTTCACCGTCCAGGTGGGACAAACCGTCAACCGTGGCGATACCGTCGCGCTGAGCGGCACCACGGGCGCTTCAACCGGCTGCCACCTCCACTTCGAGGTTCAGGTCAACGGTGAAGTCGTAGACCCCATGGGCTGGCTCTAACCAATCTGATGGTCGCCTCTCGCATGTGCGGGACACCCCGTGACCTGAATGTGACATTTGCGTTCAACTGTTGTAGCGTACAGAGCGCATCGGCTTTTTAGGGGGCCGGTGCACTTGAGTGGATTGCCTAGCTCTGCCACCTCTCAAGGTCCGTTCGCATAAATCGTCTGGCAGGGGCGGGGGAACCACTTCTGGTCTTCGTGAGAAGGCCTTGGGGTTAAGTCGCAAATCTTCCTTGGAAGCGGCGCGGCCGGATGACTCCCATCCGAATCCGACAGCTCACCTCGCAGGCATTGGGAGAGGCTACCTACGTGTCATCACGCACTACCCCTGCGCGCCATCGCGCCCAAACGGTTCGCACGAACCCGTTGAACACGCTTTCCAAGGCTGTATCCACCAACGCCGGAACCATGAGCCGTCAGGCCATCGTTCTGGCCGCAGCCTCAGGCCTCGTCCTCACCGTCGGATTGCCCGCACAGGCAGCCGACGCCGATGTTTCCAAGACTGAAGCCTCCAGCACCCAGCAGCTGGTTGTAACGGCAGTGGTTACCGCAGAGCCAACAGCCACCGTTTCCTTCGAGAGCCCCACCGTGGCCACCAAGGAAGCCCCCAAGGTAGTCCAGCGCGCAGCGCAGGTTACCGAACGAGCAACGGCCACCACGGACGAAGCCCCTGAAGCCGTGACGGCGAAGTCCTCCGAGGCCAAGGACCCGGCTGCCAGCGCAGCTGCTTCCGGCCTTGCTGCTATTGCCTACACCGGCATCGGCTCCCCGTACGTTTGGGGCGGAACAACACCTAACGGCTGGGACTGCTCCGGCTTCACCCAGTGGGTCTACGCCCAGGCAGGCATCAGCATCCCCCGCGTGAACGCCTGGACGGCTATGACGCCCACCAGCACTCCTTCTCCCGGCGACCTCGTCATGCAGAACGGCGGAGCCCATGTGGGCATCTACGTCGGCAATGGCATGATGATCAGCGCTTTGAACCCCGGCCAGGGAACGCTGCTGCACTCCGTAGCGTCCACCGGCACCTCCTCGTTCTACACCCTCCGCTAGAAACAATCCGGCTCGGGGTGGGCCGGCATGCCCGCAATGCCGGTCCTACCCGCTACCCGTGTGCACCCAACGGCGCTCGGATACGAAAAGAGAAAATCATGACCAGTGCAAACAAGCTTGCACGGCACCGCGCTGAGGCCCCCAAGACCAGCTCGCTTGCCGTCATTGCCAAAGCTGTCAGCTCCAACGCCGCCGGCGTTGGCCGCCAGGCAGCAGTGATCGCCGCAGCTTCAGGCCTGGTCCTGACCAGCGGCATCGCGGCCAACGCAGCCGAGACCAACGTTGATCGTGAGTCGACCTCCACGTCCACATTGGACGTCCAGTCCGTAGCGCAGGCCACCATCGCGGCCGACTCCACTGTGGCTATCTCTTACGAGCGTCCCGTGGTCACCACCGTGGAAGCTCCGGCTCCCGTTGTGGTGGAAGAAGCGCCGGCCAAGGTTGAAGCCAAGGAAGTACCTGCGGTTGCCGCCAAGGCCGCTCCTGCAGCCAACGCCACCGTGGCCGTCAGCAACTCAACCCCCGCTCCAGCAGCTCCGGCGGCTTCCAGCGGACTCGGCGCAGCCATCGCTGCAGCTGCTTACGCCCAGCTCGGCGTCACCCAGGACTGCACCATGCTGGTCACCAACTCCCTTGCAGCCGTGGGAATCAACTTCCACGACTGGCCTGCAGGTTACCTCTCCTTGGGCCGCACGGTCAGTGCAGCAGAAGCCCAGCCCGGCGACCTCGCCTACTACGCAAACGGTGGTTTGGCCGGACAGGCGCACATCGCTGTATACGTGGGCAACGGCCAGGCAGTTCACGGTGGATGGAACGGATCCACCACGGCACTGTTCAGCGTCAACGTCGGTTCCGGCCCGGTTTTCATCCGCGTCAACGGCTGATTCACTTTCTTCAGAACACCCCGCAGGCTCCGGCCGGCGGGGTGTTCTGCTTTAACCGCGCATGAACTCTTGCCGACACTGTGAGCGAAACGACAGAAAAATTCGTTGATACGGCATATAAGTGCTTACCCTTATGTTGTCGATCCACAGCCCGTACATGCAGAGGGCAGCCGGCCCTCGTGCCCCTGACGGGTGCGGCCGTGAAGAGGTACGTGCATGCGCACACTCGTTCTGAATGCTGGATATGAACCGCTGGCGGTAATAACATTCCGCCGGGCGCTGGTCCTTGTGCTCACTGGGAAAGCTAGCGTAGTGGCCGAAGGCGACGAGCCTGTCGTCGGGCCACAGGAAATTCTTGGACGCCCGTCCGTGATTCTCCTTAACCGCTACATACGTCCCAAGTACAACAAGGTCACCGCCGTGAGCCGCCGCGGGGTGCTTCGCCGCGACGGTCACCGGTGCGCCTATTGCGGCAAAACAGCCCACACCATAGACCACGTCCACCCCAAATCCAGGGGCGGCGCGGATTCCTGGGAAAACCTGGTTGCGGCGTGCTTGAAATGCAACAACGCCAAAAGCGACCACACACTGGCTGAAATGGGTTGGAAGCTCCGTTTCAAACCCGGGGTGCCCCAGGGAACCATGTGGCAGATCAAAGAACTCGAGAAACCTGCGCCGGACTGGGACCCGTTCCTTTTGCCGGAATCCGCTGCCTGATCGATTTCTGCTGACCTCCGGCCGCCCGGGTAGTCTGGGCGGATGGAGTTCAACGCCGTGATTTTGGCGGGTGGCAGGGCCACCCGCCTCGGCGGCGTGCCCAAGCCATGGTTGAAGTACGACGGCGACACCCTCCTTTCGCTCGCACTTCAGGCTGCCCGGGGTGCTTCGGCGGTGGTTGTGGTGGGGCCGGATGAGCCCGGCTCAGGCGGCGGCGAGCCAGGAGGCACCGGGAACCTACCGGACGCTGTTCTGCGGACACGCGAAGAACCTGTATTCGCAGGGCCGGCAGCTGCCATCGCGGCCGGCTTGAGCGCGCTGAAGAATGGCGGTAGGAGCACTCCATGGACGTTGGTGCTTGCCTGCGATATGCCGCATGCATCCCGCGGTGTTGGCCTCCTTTGGGCAGCTCTTGAGTCCAGTCCCGGAATGGAAGGAGCCATGGCCGTCTCTGCCGACGGCCGGAAGCAGCCACTTCTGGGGGCCTACAGTACAGAGGCCCTGGAAAGGGAAGTGGCCGTAGCTTCGGGAGGTTCCGGGTTAACGAACTCATCAGTGTTCCGCCTGCTTGCTAGGCTGAACGTGCTGGACGTTGAAGTCCCCGCTGGGTCCACCGATGACGTGGATACATGGGAGGACGCTGCGGCCTTGGGCATTGACTACGAGTTGGAGGCGGACGTGAAGAGCCAGGAAGAGACGCTCGAGGAATGGTGCCGGACACTGCTTCAGGCATTCGAGCTTGAGGGCGTGGAAGTGGACATCAACGAGGTCCTCGCGGTGGCTGGAGTAGCAGCACATTCCGTGGTGCGCCCCGCCGCACCCCTGACCACGTTTATTGCAGGTTACGCGGCCGGAATGGCCCGCGGAATTGGCCAGGCCAGCGATGACGCATCCATGAACGCTGCCTTGGAACTGGCCCGCAAAATTGCCCGGGAGTACTCGGAGTCCGGGACCGGCCCGGAATGACGGAGGCCCCCAACGAGGGCCATCACGCGGCGCACACATGGCATGAGGCCCGGCAGCGTGCGTTCGACGTCGCCACACCCATTCCGTCGGGCCCCGTGCCGCTCAGCTCAGCGCTCGGGCGCACCCTGGCTTCGGATGCCCTGGCAGTGCAGGACATGCCCCATTATGCGTCGTCCGCCATGGATGGATGGGCCATTAACGGCAGCGGTCCGTGGATCCTCAGCGAACCGGGGCAGAGGCTTGCACCGCACCAGGCCAGTCCCATAGTTACGGGCGGGCTTATTCCGCCCGGTGCCAAGGCAGTACTGCGCAGTGAAAGCGGCGTGATAGCTACTGACGAGGATGGCCTGCCGGTTCTTGCGCTGGGAGGCAGCGCCAAACCGGGGGAGCCCCGCAACGGCCAACATATCCGAAAGGCTGCGGAAGAGGCCGCTGAGGGTGATGTCCTGCTCAAGGCCGGCACGGTGCTGAATCCGGCCCATATTGCCTTGGCAGCGCTTGCGGGCCTGGACCATCTTGTGGTGCTCGGAAAACCCTTGGTCCGTTTCCTCCTGACGGGCTCGGAAGTAGTGGCTCACGGTGTTCCCTTGCCCGGCCAGGTCAGGGATACCTTCGGTCCGCAGCTGGGCGCCGTGGTGGAGCTTTTGGGCGGCATTGCCGGGGAGCAGCTCAGGGTGGGTGACAGCTATGAGGAGTGGATCGACGCACTCCAGGACACCGAGCCAACGCTGGACGAGCCGGGACCCGGGGACCACTTCGGTGAAGCGGAACCTCCTGCCGACGTCGTTATTACCACGGGCGGCACGGGACGCTCTGGAACGGACCACCTACGCAAAGCCGTAGCTGAACTTGGCGGGAATTTGCTGATTGATGGGATCGCCATGCGTCCCGGACATCCGGCGGTGTTGGCAGAGTTGCCCGATGGTCGGTTTGTGGTGGGCCTGCCTGGAAATCCGCTGGCGGCCATGATGGCTTTGTTCACCGTGGGTGGACCGCTGCTGGCGGCCTTGGGCCATGGCCGTTTGGAGGAGGTGGGCGAGGTTCCCTGTGGCACCACCCTTGATGCTGAGCCCGGTCGCACCCGCCTGATGCCGTTCAAGCTGGTGTATGGGTTGGCGTCGCCAGCCAATCATGCAGGCCCTGGAATGATGCGTGGCCTGGCCGGCGCCGACGGGGTCATGGTGGTGCCGCCGCATGGTGTCCAGCTGGGCGAAGCGGTGCCCGCCTTCGCCGTACCCTGGGGAAAAGCGCTTCCCGTGCCGAAGGCGCCGGAAGAGAAGAGCCGCAAGGCCGTGCCTCGGCAACAAAGGAAGGCTCCTTCCGGCCCTGTGGACTGGAGTGCGTTGGACACCTGAGGCGCGTCATGAAGGGGTTTGGCTCTGCTGACAAAGTGCAATGATGGACACATGAACAGGCTTGCTCCCGAACAGGACATCAATGAAGATGACCTGCAGATCCACCCGCCCAAACAAGCCGCGGCAGGCCTCAAAGCTGTCACGGTTGCCCTCGAACGAGGTTATGCCCAGGCCGGCGTGAGCCGCACGGTTCGTTCCATGCTCAGGGTCAACCAGCATGACGGGTTCGATTGTCCGGGCTGTGCGTGGCCGGAATCAATCACGGGCAAACGCAGTCCCGCAGAGTTTTGCGAAAACGGTGCCAAGGCGATCGCCGAAGAGAGTACCACCAGGACAGTCGGTGCCGAATTCTGGGCCAGGCATTCCCTGGCAGAACTTGAGGACAAAACAGAGTACTGGCTGGGGAGCCAGGGAAGATTGTCCGAGCCTGTGGTCATCAAACCGGGTGACACTCACTATTCGGCCATCACATGGGCCGACGCCTTTGCCTTGATCGGCGAACACATCAACGCCACAACCCCGGATAAGTGCGTGTTCTACACCTCCGGCAGGACGGCCAACGAGACAGCGTTCATGTACCAGCTGTTTGCCCGAAGCCTCGGAACCAACAACCTCCCCGACTGCTCCAACATGTGCCATGAGTCATCCGGTAGTGCCCTCAACCCCACCATCGGGATCGGAAAAGGCACTGTGTCGTTGGAGGACATCCACCACGCGGAGCTGGTCCTGGTAGTGGGCCAAAACCCCGGAACCAACCATCCGCGCATGCTCTCCGCCCTCCGCGACTGCAAGAACAACGGCGGCAAAATCATTGCGGTCAACCCGCTTCCCGAAGCCGGCCTCCTGAACTTCAAGGACCCCCAGTCCCTCAACGGAATGATTGGCGGTGGGACCACCATTGCCGATGAGTTCCTGCAGATCAAGGTCGGCGGCGACCTCGCCCTCTTCCAGGCGCTCGGCCACCTGCTCCTGGAGGAAGAGAAACGGAACCCGGGGACGGTCGTCGACCATTCCTTCATAGCCGGGCAGACCGAAGGTTTCGCCGCCTACCAGGAAGCCCGTTCGGTTCTGGACTGGGACGAAACGGAGCGGGCAACAGGGCTGAGCCGGGAGGAGATTACCAAGGCGGCTGCGATGTTGGCGGCCTCGAAGGCAACCATCATCTGCTGGGCCCTTGGTTTGACCCAGCAGCCGCACTCGGTGGATACACTCCGGGAGATCATTAACCTCCTTCTGCTCCAGGGCAACTTCGGCAAACGTGGAGCCGGTGCCTGCCCCGTGCGGGGCCACTCGAACGTCCAAGGCGACCGCACCATGGGCATCTGGGAGAAACCCAAGGAATCCTTCCTTGCCGCGCTGGATGCCGAATTCGGCTTCCACATGCCCCGGGATCATGGCTATGACTCCGTGGAAACCCAGCACGCCCTGGAAAAGGGCGAGGTGGACGTTTTCGTCTCCATGGGCGGAAACTTCGCAGCCGCGGGTTCGGACACGGCTGCCTTGGAGCAAGGCTTGAAGAAAGCCGGACTGACGGTCCACATTTCCACCAAGCCCAACCGCGCCCACGTGGTGCACGGCAAAACGTCCCTGATCCTGCCCACGCTGGGCCGGACGGATACAGACGACAAGCACCCCAAGGGCAAACAATTCCTCTCCGTGGAGGACTCCATGTCCGTCATCCACAAAACACAGGGGCGGCTGGAGCCCGTGTCCGAGCACCTGCTGAGCGAACCGGTGATCGTGGCACGCATGGCGCAAGCAACGCTGGGGGACAACCATAGTGTGGACTGGCGTGCCATGGCCGAGGACTACGACGTCATCCGGGACCACATCTCACGCGTCATCCCCGGCTTTGAGGACTTCAACGCCCGGGTTCGAACCAAGAATGGCTTCGTCCTACCCAACCCGCCGCGCGATACCCGCACCTTCGCCACGGACATCGGCAAAGGACGTTTCTCCGTGCGGCCCCTGGAGTACCTTGAAGCGCCGGCGGGCCACCTGATTCTCCAGACGGTTCGCAGCCACGATCAATACAACACCACCTTCTACGGTTTGGATGACCGCTACCGGGGCGTCTCGGAGGGGCGTCGTGTAATCCTGGTCCACCCGGATGACCTGTTGGAACTTGGCTTCGAGGACAGGGACCTGGTGGACGTCATCTCCACCTTCGCGGGAACTGAACGGCGTGCCAACAAGTTCCGGCTGATCGGGTACCCCACGGCCAAGGGCTGTGCCGCAGCGTATTTCCCGGAGGCCAACGCCCTGGTGCATCGCGAACTGGTGGCACGGGAATCCAACACCCCCGGGTACAAAGCCATGACCGTGCGCTTTATCCAGCATGAGGAGAACGGATCCTGATATGGGACGTGTAACCCAGCGCCGCAAGGTGCACAAATTTGTCCTGGACGGCTCGCCCCAGGCATTGGAGCATCCCGTCCGGTTCAAGGAAGACGTCCTGGCCGTTGAGGAGCCGCTGGAGATCCGCTTGGGCGAGATGTCCTTTTCCGTGACCATGCGAACACCCGGAGACGACTTCGATCTCGTCGCGGGGTTCCTGGTGTCCGAAGGGATCATCTGGGAGCCCGGACAGTTGATCTCGGAGCGCTTCTGCTCCGGGGAGGACGAAAACGGGGTGCAGACCTTCAACGTGGTGGATGCCCAGCTCAGACCGGACGTGGAACGGCCCGACACCGGCCGCAATGTGTACACCTCCAGCTCGTGCGGAATCTGCGGTACGGATTCCATCGAGGCCGTCCGCAAGTCTTCGCACCACAGCCCGCGCGAGGATAATGTGACGGTCCCGGTCCGGGCCTTGGCTGCCCTCCCGGACCGCCTCCGCGAGGCACAGGCTGTTTTTGATAAGACCGGTGGCGTTCACGCCGCGGGACTTTTCAGGATCCACGACGACGGCACCACCGAGTTGCTGTGCCTCCGCGAGGACGTAGGCAGGCACAACGCCGTGGACAAGGTGGTGGGCTGGGCTTTGCGCGCCGGTATGCTCCCGCTGAAAGGGACGGTGCTTCAGGTGTCCGGCAGGGCTTCGTTCGAACTCGTCCAAAAAGCTGCCATGGCCGGTATCCCTGTGCTGGCCGCCGTGAGCGCACCGTCCAGCCTCGCGGCGGAACTGGCGGAGGAAACGGGAATCACGCTGGCCGGCTTCAGCCGTGGGCTCAGCCTCAATGTGTACGCCGGACGGGACAGAGTGGTTGCCGAAGCCCCGGATGCGGACCCGTTGTCCGTTGGTGATAGCCCACAGTCACTTGGCTATTAAGCTGGAACAACGTAGATTTTATCCATCGATTGGAAGCGTGGCGATGCCACATTCGCCGTCCGCACCCAGCACTACCGGGTCGCGGTAACCAAGCTAACTACCCAGCGAACGCCCAAAGGGGAACTCATTGCACGACGACCGCCGGATCACTGAACAGCGTCTCGACCGATTTGTTCGGGAACGCATTCTTCCGGCCATTTATGGCAGGGCGATCCCGCTTCAGCTGAGCAGCTGGGATGCGCCTGGCGAGCCAGTGCCGGCCGCCGAGGCGCTGCGCCAGGTCTATGCACCGCAGGAACCCGGCGTTGCATGGGGTAAGGCGTGGAGCACCAAATGGCTGCGCCTGCAGGGTGAGGTACCGCAGGACTGGGGCATGGCTGAATCCACAACGGTGGAGATCATTGTTGATCTTGGATTCAACAGCGATGTCCCCGGGTTCCAGTGTGAAGGCACCGCGTGGCGCGCTGATGGAAGCATCATTAAGGCAATTTCGCCACGGAATTACCATGTGCCGCTCAAACTTCTGGGTGGAGGTCAATCCGTGGATTTCTACGTGGAGGCCGCAGCCAATCCAGACGTCGCCCAGGGCTGGTCGTTCGCCCCCACCCTGCTGGGGGATAAAGCCACCTCCGGTGATGAGCCCCGATACCGGTTTGGCCGCATCGCCATCGCTGAACTGAACGAAACCGTGTGGGAACTCAACCAGGACATTTGGACGCTCAGCGGTCTGATGCACGAACTTCCCATGGAAATGCCGCGTCGCCATGAGATCCTGCGCGCCCTTGAACGCATGATGGACGTCATGGACCCGGACGACGTCGCCGGAACCGCTGCCGCAGGCCGTGCTGAGCTGGCCGAGGTCCTTAGCCGTCCCGCATATGCCTCGGCCCATGAACTGTTGGCTACCGGCCACGCACACATCGACTCCGCCTGGCTGTGGCCCGTCCGCGAAACCATTCGTAAGTGTGCCCGCACTTTCTCCAACGTGGTGGCGTTGATGGATGAGGACCCCGACTTCGTGTTCTCTTGTTCCTCGGCCCAGCAAATGGCGTGGATGAAGGAGTTCTTCCCAGAGCTCTTTGTGCGCATCAGGGAAAAGGTAAAAGGCGGCCAGTTCGTTCCAGTCGGTGGCATGTGGGTGGAATCGGATACCAACATGCCAGGCGGCGAGGCCATGGCCCGCCAGTTCGTGGAAGGAAAGAGCTTTTTCCTCAACGAGTTCGACGTCGAGTGCCAGGAAGCCTGGCTGCCCGATTCCTTCGGTTACTCCGGCGCCATCCCGCAGATCGTCAAGGAAGCCGGCTCGCGGTGGTTCCTCACCCAGAAGATTTCCTGGAACAAAGTCAACAGGATGCCTCACCACACCTTTGCTTGGGAAGGCATCGACGGCACCCGGCTGTTTACCCACTTCCCGCCGGTGGATACGTACAACGCTGAGCTGCACGGACGCGAACTGGCCCACGCGGAGCGCAATTACCGTGATCACGGCCGCGGAACCATGTCGCTGGTGCCGTTCGGCTATGGCGACGGCGGTGGAGGACCTACTCGCGAAATGGTCGCCGCTGCGCATCGTACGGCGGATTTGGAAGGCTCCCCGAAGGTCCGGATGGGCGCAGCCCGGGACTTCTTCATCCGAGCTGAGGCCGAGTACACCAATCTGCCGGTTTGGGTGGGTGAAATGTACCTGGAGATGCACCGCGGCACGTACACCAGCCAGGCAAAGACCAAGCTTGGCAACCGTCGGAGCGAACATCTCCTTCGCGAAGCGGAGCTCTGGTGCGCCACGGCCGCCGTCCGCCTGGGCGGGGCCTACGCCTATCCCGCCGACGAACTCAAGCGACTCTGGCGGCTGGTCCTCCTCCAGCAATTCCACGACATCCTGCCCGGCAGCTCCATCGCCTGGGTCCACCAGGACGCTGAACGGAACTATGAAGCCATAGCCCGGGACCTTGAGGGCATCATCAGCCACGCCACCCAGGCCTTGGTGGGGGAAGGTGATCAGCAGTTCCTGCTGAACGCCGCTCCGCATCAGCGCGACGGCGTCCCAGCACTGGGGGCGGCCGAGGCCACAGCACCGGAGTCCGGCGTCCAGGTGGACGAGCTCGACGACGCCTACGTCCTGGACAACGGCATCATCCGGGCCGTCCTGAACCGTGACGGACTCCTGACATCGCTGGTGGACCACGCGAGCGGGAGGGACGCCATCGCCCCCGGGCACACCGGTAACCTGCTGGAGCTGTTCCGCGATACCCCGAATGAGTGGGATGCCTGGGACATCGAGGAGTTCTACCGCCGTAACGTCACCCCGTTGACCCACGCGGATGCGATCGACGTTGAGCGTTCGGCGGAGGCCGTCGTCGTGGTGGTCAAACGCACGGTAGGTGCCTCCACCATCACGCAACGCCTGACTCTCGACGCCGGTGCGGCGTCGCTGGGTATCAGCACCACGGTGGACTGGCAGGAACGCGAAAAGATGCTCAAAATCGCGTTCCCGCTGGACGTCAGGGCGGACCGTTCAGCGTCGGAGACCCAATTCGGCCATGTCTTCCGCCCGACGCACACCAACACTTCCTGGGAAGCTGCCAAGTTCGAGATCTGCGCCCACCGCTGGATCCACGTCGCCGAGCCCGGCTACGGCGTTGCAGTGAGCAACTCCTCCAGCTACGGGCACGACGTCACCCGGGCGGTCCGTGCCGATGGCGGAACCACGACGACGGTCCGCACCTCGCTGCTGCGTTCGGCGCGTTTCCCGGACCCGGAAGCAGATCGGGGCGAACACACGCTCGAGTTGTCCATCAGGCCCGGTGCTGCGATCGCTGATGCCGTGGAAGAGGGCTACCGCACCAACCTGAAGCCGAGGTTCGTCACAGGCGGACAATCGGTGGAACCCCTGCTCTCCGTGTCTAACCCTGCCATTGTGGTGGAAGCGGTGAAGCTAGCCGAGGATGGCTCCGGTGACGTTATTGTCCGGCTCTATGAATCGTTAGGGGAGCGTTCAACGGGAACCCTGAGGGCCAACTTTGAGAGCTCGGATGCGATGGCCACAGACCTGCTGGAGCGCACCACCGAAACCCCCGGCGTGACCGTGGAGGAAGGCCCCGTGGTCAAACTGGTACTACGGCCCTTCCAGCTGGTCACGATCAGGCTCGTTCGCTGAGGTGGCTGGCGGAGTTACTGCGTTTGTTGGGTTACTCCGCCAGTTCCGCGTCGAGGGCATCTTTGAGCACTTGCACCCGGATGGGGATCACGGCGTCGTGGTGTTTGATCTGGTCTGCGACGTCTTTTGTGAACACATCTTCAACCAAAGTGGGCATGTCCCTCACACCGTTGACGTAGCGCTTGGCTGCAAAGTCGAACTCTGACCTGTTGTTTTTTATCCGGGTGTTGAGGGCTTTGAGTTCGTCGGCAATCGTACGGTATTCCGCGTCGGGGGCATTCCGGGCGGTGGCGTCATCGATCTTCTTGACGTACTCGTCCTTGAGCCGGACAAATTCGTTGTAGTTTTCCTCGGACTTTGCCGTTGTTTCAGCATGTGTTTCCAACTGGGCAATCTGGTTGTCCAGTGTGCGGGCAAACTCTACGTAGGACACGTTCTTCGATTGTTTGAGTTGGTTTACGGCTTCGCGGCACTGGACTGCTGCCTGTGCCAGGAGTGTTTGGCGTTCCCGGAGGTTGGCTGCTTTGGAGCCCACAAAGAGTCCGCTGCACCCGGCGTCCTGCCTGAAGAGGCCTTCGAACAGAGGGTAGGACTCCACCAGTCCTTCCATGGAGTCGAGGTAGGCCTGGTAGGAATCGCCCAGCATAGCTACTGCGCCGGAGACCGTTTTGTCTTCTGCGCCGGCGGTGTCGCTGGTCTGCACTTCGTTCAAGGCCGTGCGGGCGGAGTTGATGGCCTGCTGGAAGTCGTCCCGTTCCTTGGCGGAGCCTTTCTCAGCTTCCTCACGTGACGCGGGGGCATTGCGGGCCTTCTTGTACGCGGCCAGGTAGGTGTTCACGGCGGGCTGGATCTTGCCTCTGGCCTCATCGAGTGCCGTCAGGCGCTCATCCTTGAGGAGGACCAGGCTTTCCCTGCGCTGCTGAGCGGTCATGGTGCTCACGGAAATCACCACAGCCGAGGCAATCAAGGCCAGCACGACGGCGAGGGTGAGGGCAACCAGGACCGGGTGGCGCTTCTTGCGAACAGGCTCAATGGTCATGGCTATTTCCCCTCACCGGACGCGGCATCGAATTGCTCAAGGCTCTTCTTAAGGACGCCTTCCAATTCGGTGTTTGAGCTGTTGGCATTTTCAATGATTTTTGTGTATTTGTCTTTGCTGGCAGTTTCATAAGTTGCCTGCGCCTTGCCGAATGCCTCATTGATATCCAATAGTGCAACGGCGGCAACGGTGCTCTTGGCGAGGCGCTCCAAGGGGTCCTTGCTGTTGAGCACTTCCTGTTGCTTGTCCCGCTGTCCACGGATGACGGACTCCACCTCCGTGAGCAGGGTAGTAGTCTCGGCGTCGGCGCCGTCCTTGGCTGTGCCAAGGGCTGCCAGGCACTCATCTGCACTCTTGACATAGTCCTCGGAGTAGGACTCGCTGGCCACGTTCAGTGATGAATGCAGGGCCGCGCAGGGACCGCCTACAGACCGGTAAATGTTGGCAGTGTTGATCAGCAATTGATCGTTGTACGCGATCACCGCAGTGTACTGATCCTTGAAGCGGTTGAAGGATTCGGCGACTTCTTGATCCTTCAGGGCCGGCGATTCTGACATTTGCTCCAGCCGGTCACGGTTTGCCGCGGACTCGCGTACTATCCGTTCACGGTCCAGGCTGAGGACTTTCTCCTCTTCAGGCTGTCCTGCTTTTTCGGAGATGGCGTTCGAGTACCGTCCGGAGAACTGTTGGACGAGGGGATCGTACAGATTCATGGAGTTGTCCACAATGACGCGGTGCTTGTCCAAACGGAGCACGTCTGCGCGGTCTGTTCCGGCCGGACGGGAAAGGGCAAACCACGTGCCAATCCCGACGGCCACCAACGCCGCGACGAGGAGAACAGCAATGATTGCCGTGCGTTTGGAGCTACCCCTGCCGGGCGCGCTGGCTGTCTCTTCCAAGGATTTATCCCCCATATTTGCGAACTGCTTGGATCCTGCGAAACCTGACAAATCCTGGCTAACAACCTAGACGTCGTGCTGGAGCCGCTTCACGAAGAGCTTGGTCCGCTCCTGCCGCGGTTCCCGCAACACCTCAGCTGCCGGCCCGCGTTCCACCACGACGCCGCCGTCCATGAAAATTACCTCATCCGCCACATGCTGGGCAAAGGCCAACTCATGGGTAACGATCACCATGGTCCAGCCCTCTTC
Source organism: Arthrobacter sp. DualSoilB13 (assembly GCF_055389195.1). Lineage (NCBI taxonomy): Bacteria > Bacillati > Actinomycetota > Actinomycetes > Micrococcales > Micrococcaceae > Arthrobacter > Arthrobacter sp. DualSoilB13. The sequence continues at coordinate 997,566 of NZ_AP035865.1, forward strand.
GGCGAGTTCTTTGATGACGCCCAGCACGTCCCCCACGAGCTCGGGGTCCAGCGCCGAGGTGGGCTCATCGAAGAGGAGCAGCTGGGGCTTGAGGGCCAACGCCCGGACGATCCCCACGCGCTGCTGCTGGCCGCCGGAGAGTTCAAAGGGGTAGGCGTCGCGTTTATCGGCCAGGCCAACGCGCTCCAGAAGGCGTTCGGCGTCGGCAATGGCCTCAGCGCGCGGCCGTTTTTGTACCTGGACGGGGCCTTCAATGATGTTCTTCAACACGGTCATGTGAGGGAACAGGTTGTAATGCTGGAAGACCATGGCACTGCGGTCCCGGAGGGCAGCCACCTCCTTCTTCCCGACCTTGGCGCCGAAGTCTATGGCGAGCTCTGCTGAGGCATCGCCGCTTCCAAAGGTGACCGTTCCGGCGTCGGGAATTTCCAGGCCGTTGAGGGAACGCAGGACCGTGGTCTTGCCCGAGCCCGATGGCCCGATCAGTGCCACTACCTGACCGCGCCGGATGTCGATGTCGATGTCGCGCAAAACGACGTTGCTTCCGAAGGCCTTGGCCAGGCTCCGCGCCTTCAGGACTGAGGCGACGGGCGGCTGCTGTAGGGATTCGTTAGTGGGCGACATAGCGGTCCAATCTCTTTTCCACCGCGGATTGGGCCGTGGAAAGGACCAGGCAAATGACCCAGTAAACCAGGGCAGCCTGGAGGTAAAGGGCCATGAACTCCTGGCTGAACGCAGCGATTTGCTGGGCGTTGCGGAACAGTTCGGTGACCAGGATGAGTGAGGCGAGGGAGGTGTCCTTCACCAGTGAAATGAAGGTGTTGGACAACGGTGGAACGGACACCCGTGCCGCTTGGGGAAGGATGATCCGCACCAGTGCCTGCGGCCGGGACATGCCGATGGTGTGGCCGGCTTCCCATTGGCCCTTAGGCACGGACAGGATGGCCGCACGGATGATCTCCGCGGCGTACCCGCCCACATTCAGTGAGAAGGCGATGATGGCGCTGGGCCAGGGGTCAAGCTTCACTCCGATGCTGGGGAGCCCGTAGAAAATCACAAAGAGCTGCACCAGCAACGGGGTGCCGCGGATGACCGAGACGTAGAAACGGCCGATGCCCGACAGGACAATGTTGGGGCTCAACCGAAGCAGGGCAACCACCAGCGCGAGGACGAGGCCGATGGCGAAGGAGGCCAACGTGAGGGGAATGGTCCCCGTGACGGCGCCGGTGATCAGCGGACCGAAGGAACTCCAGATGAGGTCCCAGTTCATCTATTTGGTGACGTCCGCGCCGAAGTACTTCTCCGAGATCTTAGCCAGCGTGCCATCAGCCTGGAGATCGGCCAGTGCCTTGTCCACAGCTGCAGTGAGCTCCGTGGAGCCCTTGCGGAACACCATGGCGCTCTCGGTCTTCTCCGGGGCCTCTGCCGCCACCTTCAGGCCGGAGTCGGGCGTGTTCTTGGCGTAGTCCAAGTAGGTGAGCTTGTCGTTCACAGTGGCATCCACGCGTCCCTGCTGCACCAGCGTGGCGGACTGTGCCCAGCCTTCCACTGCCTGGACGTTGGCACCGGCTTCAACGGCCATTTTGTAGAAGTTGCTGGTCAGTGACTGCGCGGTGGTCTTGCCCTTGAGGTCCGCAAAGCTGTTGATGCTGTTGTTGTCCGACTTCGTGACCACAACACCGGTGGAGATGGTGTACGGGGTGGAGAAATCGTACTTGGCCTTGCGTTCGTCATTGATGGAGATCTGGTTGGCGATGGTGTCAAAGCGCTTTGACTCCAAACCTGCAAAGATGCCGTCAAACTGGGTCTCCTGGAAGGTGGCCTTCACCCCGAGTTTCCCGGCCACCGCCTGGGCGATCTCCACATCAAAACCTGTGAGCTCGCCTGCGCCGTCAGCGTGGAAGCTGAAGGGACGGTACGTACCTTCGGTGGCGATCACGAGTTCGCCCTTGGATTTGACGTCGGAAAGGGAGGTATCGCCACCGGACTGGGCGGGCGCGGACCCTCCGCCGCACGCGGAAAGTGCAAGGGCGGCCGCGGCCACGGTTGCTGCGAGGACAGAGCGGCGGGTACGAAGGCTGTTCATGGAGCCATCTTAGTCACCGCCCGGGGCGGGGGTGGCGGCGGCGTGCAAAGCCGCGTTAAAAAGGCTGAGTGGGGGCGGTCCCCAACAGCCCGCCACCACTCATCCCCCCAATTGTGATCACGTGGGCGCCACATCCACCGGAAACCCGTTCTCTGATTCCGGTGTCAGGCTGCAAGCCGCGTTCACACATTCATGATTGTGCCACGATCTAATGGTTTTGTGAAAGTCTTACGCCGAAAGTCGCGTCTTCCGGCGGGCGAATGCCTTGGAGACCCAAATACCGGCAAGCCCAGTAGCCGTGAAAGTGGCCGCTGAGTAGTTGATAAGAACCCGCAACCACGCCTCGGAGAACGGGATCAGGGGGAACAGCTGGGACAGCAGGAGAAGCGACAGGCCGAGCAGGAGCACCGCCGAGGCGATCCGCAGCAGGACTGGGGCTGTGCTCACTACGGTGCGCCAGATGGCGGGGACCAGGCAGGCGGCAACGAAGCCGGGGTAGAGGCGTCCCATGAAGGCGTAAGCCTCCAATGAGGGCCCCCAGCGCAGGCCGCTCATACCGGCCGATGATCCCGCTGTATCCGTGATGAGGAAGAAGTAGATGGTCAAAACACCCACAAGGATGGCGGCGGTGATGCCGAGGGGTCCTCGGATTGCTTTCACGGCAGCGGGTGAGCCGAAAGCCGTGGCGATCTTGATGCCCATGAAGTAGAAGGTTCCGTACAGCAGGAAACGGAGGACAAGATTGCAGATGTTCATCCCGCCCAACCACCCGTCAATGACCAGGTAGGGGGCCTCGATGCTGATGAAGATACTCAAAGAGATCAGTGCAAAAATGTAGAAAACCTCGCGGTTTTCACCCCGTAACGCGCTGGGAACCCGGGCCAGGGTTATCGCCAGGCACACCACCAGCGTGACCCAGGGCAGGACAGCCGTCATCCGAGGTTCTCCCAAATTCGTTCAGTTCGTTCCTGGTCTTGTTCCTGCCGGCGCAGTGTTTTGCCGAGCGCCAAAAGACGTTCGCCGGCCAACGTCACCAGTCTGCCCTGTGACAACTTATCCAGCGCTTCCTGCCGGGAATTGGGCGGCCATCCGGCTTCGGCCTCCGTAATCAGCCCACCAGCCACCAGCCCGCCCGCAGGTCCCACCCCGGCGGCGCGTGAGGTGGCGATCGCCAATTCGGGCGGGAGCCTGTTGGCGGTCAGGTGGGCGGAGAAGTTCTGCGGCGCAATCCCAGTGGTGTCGCTGACCCGGTGCCGCAACTCGCCGTCGTCGATCGCGTCCACCCAGTTCCGCACGGAGGTGGGGTGGGGTGGTTCCGAGAGGCGCGGGGCGGGGGCGGAGCCGGGTTCGCTGCGGTCAACTACTGCTCGCAGCAGGTCGATAGTGGCCACCTGGCTGACGAGCTCGCAGGGCGTGGGGGGAATGGGATCGCCCCGAAGATCGGCGTAAAGGTCAAAAGTGGACAGGGCCTGTACCGGATTGATGTTGAAGCCGCGGCTGATACTCACCAAGGTGGATTCGGCAACCTTGCCGCGGACCAGCTGTTGGGCCAACGTTGTCCGCTTGATGCCCGCGATCCTGCAGACGTCAGCGGTGCTGGCATCGGGTACAACACCATGAAGCCAGCGCTGGAACGCCTTGGACTGTAAGGGCATGGAGAACTTTCCTGGATGGGCCGCGAAGGCAAAGACACGATGAGACCTAAGTGGGAGTACGAAACGATTTTACGCCGACGCCACATTGAATTATGCTTGATGATTGAACCCGCTGGTCCGTACACCCCCCAAGTCCGGACCAGCGGGTTTTTCCATGCCCGCGGGAATCGCGGCCTGAATTTCTGCGTTCCCTTGCTGGAGGATAGACAATGACTGCAACTTTGGTGGCCAAGGATCTTGCCGGTGGTCATGGCCACCGCACGCTTTTCGCGGACCTCTCCCTGACCGTTGCGCCGGGCGATGTTGTGGGCGTGGTGGGAGCTAATGGTGCTGGTAAATCCACGCTGCTTCGCATCCTGGCAGGAGTGGACCAGCCGCAGGCTGGGACCGTCAGCCTTGCGCCCTCGGATGCTTTTGTGGGCTGGTTGCCGCAGGAACATGAGCGCACCGGCGGCGAAACAATCGCCGCCTACATTGCCAGGCGAACCGGCTGTGCCCAGGCGACAACCGAGATGGAATCCACAGCCGAAGCCCTTGGCTCGGGAGCTCCCGGAGCTGACGACGCGTACTCGTTGGCCTTCGATCGGTGGATGGCTTCCGGTGCTGCCGACCTGGAGGACCGGATCCCGGCCGTGCTGGCGGACCTCGGCCTGGACCTCGGCGCCGATGCCCTGATGACGGGGCTTTCCGGCGGGCAGGCTGCACGCGTGGCTTTGGCCGCTCTGCTGCTTAGCCGCTTCGACGTCGTCCTTTTGGACGAACCCACCAACGATCTTGACCTTGACGGACTCGCCCGGCTGGAGGCCTTCGTCCAAGGCCTTCGGGGTGGTGTCATCCTGGTGTCGCACGACCGCGAATTCCTGGCCCGCTGCGTCACCACCGTGGTGGAGCTGGACCTCGCCCAGAACTCCGTAGCCGTCTACGACGGCGGTTATGAAGCGTTCCTCGAAGAACGCGCCGTGGCCAAGCGCCACGCCCGGGAACGGTACGAAGAGTTCGCCAACACCAAGGCCGACCTCGTCTCCCGGGCACGCACCCAGCGCGAGTGGAGCTCCCAAGGCGTCCGGAACGCGATGAAGAAGAACCCGGACAATGACAAGATCCGGCGCGCAGCGAGCAGTGAATCGTCCGAGAAACAGGCACAGAAAGTCCGCCAGATGGAGTCCCGCATCGCCCGGCTCACCGAGGTGGAAGAACCTCGCAAAGAGTGGCAGCTGCAGTTCAGCATCGGCCAGGCACCCCGCTCAAGTGCCGTCGTCGCCACCTTGCGCAACGTCGTCGCGCGCCAAGGCGACTTCACGCTGGGTCCGGTGAACCTGCAACTCAACGGCGGCGAGCGGATCGGCATCACCGGACCGAACGGTGCCGGCAAATCAACGCTGTTGCGCCTGCTGCTGGGGACCCAGGAACCGGACGACGGCGACGCCTCCATGGGTGCCTCCGTGGCCATTGGCGAAATCGACCAGGCGCGCGGACTGCTCGACGGCGGGCGGCACCTTGGCGACGCCGTTGAAGCTGTGCTGGTGGACTGGAACAGTGCAGATGTCCGCACCCTGTTGGCCAAATTCGGCCTCAAAGCCGACCACACGTCCCGGACCGTGGATTCACTGTCCCCGGGGGAGCGAACCCGTGCTGCGCTTGCGTTGCTGCAGGCCCGCGGCGTGAACCTGCTGGTGCTGGACGAGCCCACCAACCATTTGGATCTTCCGGCCATTGAGCAATTGGAGGAGGCACTGGAAAGCTACGAGGGCGCACTCCTGCTGGTCACCCATGATCGCCGTTTATTGGAAAACGTTCGGCTCGATTCGCGCTGGCACTTGGAAAACGGCCAAGTGCAAGAGCTTCATCACACCCCAAGCCAGGAGAAGTAACCCATGAGCATGGACCGCGTGGCCTGGAGCTCGCTGTACAACATCACCACTGCCAAGAGCGGTTCCAAGCCGTTCTCCAAGGAAACCCTGAAACGGGTCATGGCTTTTGCTGCGCCGCATAAGGGCAAGCTCATTGCCTTTGTGATCGCTTCGATCGCGGGTGCTTTCCTGGCTGTGGCTACTCCCGTGCTGGCTGGCCAGGTGGTGGATGCCATCATTGCCAACGCCGGCGTGGGCACGGTGATCTGGTTGGCGGTCCTGATTGCCATCGTCGCCGTGGGCGAGGCGGGTGTGGGCTTGGTGACCCGGTGGTTGTCCTCGATCATCGGCGAGGGCGTCATTGTTGACCTTCGCACGCGCGTGTTCGATCACGTGCAGCGCATGCCCATCGCGTTTTTCACCCGAACACGGACCGGTGCGTTGGTCAGCCGCTTGAACAACGACGTCATCGGGGCGCAGTCCGCCTTCGCCGGCACCTTGTCAGGTGTGGTCAGCAATGTGGTGGCCCTGGTCCTCACGCTGGTGGTCATGCTGAACACGTCCTGGCTTGTGACTGTGCTGGCCATGGTGCTGCTGCCGATCTTCCTGATCCCAGCAAGGCGGATGGGCTCCAAACTGGCGGACCTCCGCCGCGAAGCTGCCGCGCACAACGCCGCCATGGGAACCCAGATGACGGAGCGGTTCTCCGCCCCGGGAGCCACGTTGGTGAAGTTGTTCGGCCGCCCGGATGAAGAATCCCGGGAGTTCGCCGAGCGTGCCGGCAGGGTCCGGGATATTGGCGTCCGGACTGCCATGCTGCAGTTCACCTTCGTGACGGCCCTGACGCTGGTCTCTGCCCTGGCGCTCGCCTTGGTCTACGGTTTGGGCGGTTGGCTGGCAATCGGTGGGCAGCTCGCACCCGGCGATGTTGTGGTGCTCGCACTTCTTCTGACAAGGCTCTACGCTCCGCTGACGGCGCTCTCCAACGCCCGCGTGGAAATCATGAGTGCTTTGGTCAGCTTCGAGCGGGTGTTCGAAATTCTGGACCTAAAGCCGCTGATCACCCAGAAACCGGACGCTGTTTCCGTGCCCGCAGGCCCCGTTGCCGTGGAATTCGACGACGTCCGTTTCTCCTATCCCTCGGCCGAAAAGGTGTCGCTGGCTTCCCTTGAGGACGTGGCCACCTTGGATACCCGGGGCGGGGAGGAAGTCCTGCACGGAGTCAGTTTCAGGGTTGAACCTGGGCAGACTGTTGCCTTGGTGGGTTCCTCAGGTGCCGGCAAGTCCACGGTGGCGCAGCTGCTCTCGCGCCTGTATGACGTCGACTCCGGCGCCGTGCGCCTCGGGGGGCAGGCACCTGGAACAGGCGTGGACATTCGCGACCTCAGTTTCGACTCCCTGCGCGACACCATGGGCATGGTCACCCAGGACGGCCACCTCTTCCACGAAACCATCGCCTCCAACCTGCGCCTCGCCCGGCCGGATGCCACCGAGGACGACATGTGGGATGTGCTCCGGCGGGCACGCCTGGAGCCCATGATCCGGTCTCTGCCCGATGGCTTGGAAACAGTGGTGGGGGAGCGCGGCTACCGTCTCTCCGGTGGTGAACGCCAACGGCTCACCATTGCACGGTTGCTCATCAAGCAGCCCCGTGTTGTGATCCTCGACGAAGCCACGGCAGCCTTGGACTCCACCAATGAAGCCGCCGTCCAAGCGGCCTTGGGCGAGGCACTCGAGGGGCGCACCGCCGTCGTGATTGCGCACCGCTTGTCCACCATCCGTGCCGCAGACGCCATCCTGGTGGTTGAGGACGGCAGGATCGTGGAGCGTGGCACGCACACTGAGCTGCTTGCTGCGGATGGACGCTACGCGGAGCTCTACCAAACCCAGTTCGCTGAGGCCACCGCTGTGGCGCAGGAAGCGGTCCCGGAGCTGTAAACGCTGCCCCTACGTGGGCGGGGTCAGCAGCGGGATGACGTGGTCCGTCAGCAGCGGTGCCAGGTCGGTGGGCAGCGGCGCGTCCAGGTCCAGCCAGCGGATCTCCGCGATTTCCGCTGAAGGATGCGCGTCCCACGTTCCGGGGGCCGTGAAGACCGTTGCCTCGATATTGGTCGCGGCCTCGTTGGCTGCCTCAGCCAACCACACGCCGAACGGCTCCAGGAGTTTCGGTGCTACCGCGATGCCTACTTCCTCCAAGAGCTCCCGGGAAGCGGCTTCAGCAGCGGTTTCGCCGGGCTCGGGCTTGCCGCCCGGGTGCATGAACTTATCTGTGCCGCGCTTGCGGACAGTCAGCAGTTGGCCGGCGTTGTTGTAGACGCAGACGGCGCTGACGACAATCAGGTCCGTGCCGGTTCCGCTCATGGTTGCCTCCCGGCTTCGATTCGGACTAAGTGCGATTCCAGCAGCAGATTTTTCGCCGGCCCGCGAACATCCCAAGTGAAACTGAACGAGTCAGGTCCCTCCACAACGTACTTGACACGGTATTCGTCGGGGTCGCACCAGTGCTTATCCTGGTTGACCTGTTCGGAGAAGCTCATCACGTGGAAAGGCCTGCCGTCGGGGAAGAACACTTCCATCGAATCCGGGCATGCTCCGGGTTTCAGGAGATACTCACGGAACGCCGGACCCGAATGGGTTGGCCAGTTCATGGTTCCGTCTTCGCGGTAGTCCAGCCCGGCGTCGGGGTTCTGGGTATAGCGCACGACGCCGGTAAAGGTTCCGTTGGTGCCGGACGTCCGGTCCAGGAGGGTCCGCTCCACGCGCCAGCTGCCGGCCAGGTAGGCCTGCAAGTCCGGGGCGGGCTGCTGGTGGTTCAAGTGCCCTCGATTGGAATCGAACCAACGACACCGGCTTTAGGAGAGCCGTGCTCTATCCACTGAGCTACGAGGGCCTGTGCGTCCATGACTCTGAATCCCACTGCTGGAGCTCAAGGGCCCGGACACGACTACAAGCATACAAGCTGCCGGGGCGCTGCCCGAACACCGCTAGGCTGACGTTCATGAAAGGGCACGTCACTGCACCGGCAACAGCTGGATCCTTCCGTCCGAATACCCGCAGCATCAGGGCGAACATCGGAGGGTGGGCGCAACTGAGTGTGGTCCAGTACTTCGTGGCTGAAGCCGTTGTGATCGATGCCTGGGCAGGCCCGGAGCCGTACAGCAGGGCCACGGGATTCATCAGCGACCTCGGGGCAGTCTCTTGCGGCATTTATGAGGACAGGGCCGTGTGCTCGCCGCTGCATCTGCTGATGAATGCCTCGTTCGTGGTTCAGGGCTTGGCGTTGGTCCTTGGCTCGCTGTTCCTGACAGCCGGGCTCTTGAGCGTAGCTGCGCGGCCCGGCGTGCAAGCCCGGCGATTCCGGGCTGTTTCGGAGGGTTCCCTTCCTGCACGCGTCCTGACCGTGCCCTGGATCTTGGCCGTTGCTATCCGGATTCTCACCGCTGTTGCGGGGGTAGGAACGGTAATTGTGGGTCTGGTTCCGGAGGACTTGGGCTCTCCCTGGCATTTCGCCGGCGCTTTGATGTACTTCATCGCCGGCGGCTTTGCCCTCCTGCTGTTGGGAGTCCTGTGGTTCCGGCAAACCCCGATCAGTTGGTTCCTCGCTGCGTGCGGGCTGACGTGCATTGGGGCACTCGTGATCGGCGCAATCACGGGAATGGACGTGCCGCAGCCGGGATTGCTGGAGAGGTTCATGGGCTACCCGGTGACCATTGGCCTGGCAGCTGCGGGCCTGGTAATTGCCCAGCGTACGCACACGGAACGGAAACTGGCGCGGGCAGGGGCGGGTGCGCGCTGAGTCTTGTTGGCCGGGGCCGGGGCCGGGGCCGGGGCCGGGTGCGCTGGGCGGAAACGGGTGCGCCGCCGCGGACGAGTGGTCAAGCGGGCTTCGCACTCTTTCGTCCAAGGAACACGGCTACCACGCCGCACACCAGGCTGAGAAGGAACAGTACCCAGGACGCAACCGTGACTGCTGACGCCAACGCCACCGAACCGGCGTCGGGCGCTTCGGCAGCGAGCACCGAGTCGATGGCCACGTTGGACCACAGGTGAGCCACCGCGAACAGCAGGGGAGCAGCCCACAGGGCCCAACGCCATGACTTTCGCGCCACATTGGTGCCAATCAACAGGAGCCAGCTGAAGCCGAAGATCAGCGGAAACAGAGTGCCGGCGGTCTTGTGGACGTAGTTGAGCTGGCCTCGGGCTGACTCGTCCATGGCCTCCCGGAGCTGGACGATGTAGTCCTGCGAGAATCCACCGATCAGCGAATCAGGCATGGCCAGGCCGCCGGAGAGCTGCGTCATCTGGTTCAAGGTGAGCAGGTGCAGGTACCAGAACAGGAACAGGCTGGCCACCACGCCCGCGATCACAATGAGCTTGGAGTTGCTCTGCGCCTTTTGCGGGGTGCGCTGCGTGGTGTTGTTGATCACGGGAGGCAGCGAGTGGTCGGGGACCACTGCCTTTGCTCCGTGCTTCTTGATGCGCTGGGCGGGTGTCTTGGCCATGTCATTCATTATCCCGCCACATAAGCTGGATCCATGACCACTGGCAGGCACACAGCAACTGAACTCGATCCATCACTGGATGACTACCAACTGGCCAGCGCCCTGGTTCGCGAAGCAGGCCAGCTGGCGCTGCTCATGCGGATGGGCGGGCTACAGGGTGAACGCAAGACCTCAGTGTCCGACGTCGTTACTGCGGCCGATCACGCAGCTGAGGCTTACGTCCTGGAACAGTTGCGGCGCTGCCGTCCCCAGGATGGCATTCTGGGCGAGGAGGGGGCCTCCGTTGCCGGCACGAGCGGCCGGACCTGGGTGATCGACCCCGTGGACGGCACCTACAATTTCCTGCACGGCTCCACGTACTGGTGCTCGGCCATCGCCCTTAAGCGCGATGATGCAGACCACGGCGGTCACCCGGTTGCCGATCCCGAGGTGCTGCTGGGGGCCATCTATCAGCCCGAACTGGACAAGCTCTGGCTTGGCGGCCAGGATCGCCCTTCCACGCTGAACGACGAGCCGATTTCCGGGTTCGGTGACCTCCCCGTGAGCCAAATCTCCGCCGCCACCTACATCCATCCCACCTGGCTGGCGGACCCCCGCGCAGCAATGCCGTGGCACGCGGCTGCAGTTTCCGCGGCATCACTGCGCATGTTCGGCTCAGGTTCCTGCGACCTCGGCAGGGTTGCTGACGGGGAGCTCGGTTGCTGGTTCCAGCACAGTTGTCCGGAATGGGACTGGCTTCCCGGCAAAGCGATCGTCCGCGCGGCCGGCGGGGACACCGCCGTCGTGCAGGTCAACGGACTGAACTGGTTCGTGGCAGGAGGCCCGACGGCGGTCCGTGAGTTGAGCGCTGCCCTCACCTCTGTTCCCCAATTTGCGTAGGGCGTTTCGGAGGGCACCAGCACACCGGATCCGGCGCGACGTAGAGTGTCAGAGGCACCGCCTAGACTGGTAGGCACCATGGATATGTTGTTTGACCCCTACGCAGACGGACCCTTCAAAGCAGGCACCAAAGCCGCACTCAAGGCTGCCCCGGAGCTTTCCCCCTCCGGCGGTGGCTCCTCCGGGCCCCGCCTTCAGGAAGGCGCCGGCGAGTCAAAAGACCTTCCGGGCCAGGGTGCACCGGGAGGGTGGGACCACCGCGGAACCCACGGCTTACCCACTGCCGATGCCCTGCTCCAGGGACTGAATCCACAGCAGGAAGAAGCTGTGAAACACGCCGGAAGCCCCCTGCTGATCGTTGCAGGCGCGGGCTCCGGCAAGACCCGTGTGCTCAGTAACAGGATCGCCTACCTCATTGCCACCAAGCGTGCCCATCACGGCGAAATCCTGGCCATCACCTTCACTAACAAAGCGGCGGCCGAAATGCGGGAACGCATCGAAGCCCTGGTGGGACCCCGGGCCAAGGGCATGTGGATCTCCACCTTCCACTCGTCCTGCGTACGTATCCTGCGCCGGGAAGCGGCCAACGTGGGCCTGAATTCCAACTTCTCCATTTACGACTCCGCTGATTCATTGCGCCTGATCACCCTGGTGGCCAAGAACCTGGACCTCGATCCCAAGAAGTTTGCGCCAAAGGCCATCCAACACAAGATTTCCGCGCTCAAGAACGAGCTCATCGATGCCGACTCCTACGTGTCCTCGGCAAACCATAACGACCCCTTTGAAAGCGCCGTTGCAGAGGTCTTCAAGGGCTACACGCAGCGTCTCCGGCAAGCCAACGCCATGGACTTCGATGACCTCATCGCCGAAACCGTGTACATGTTCAGGGCCTTTCCGGCGCTCGCGGAATCCTACCGGCGCCGTTTCCGGCACGTGTTGGTTGACGAGTACCAGGACACCAACCACGCCCAGTACGCACTGGTCAGGGAAATCGTGGGTTTGGGAACGGATACGGACGTTGCGCCCAGCGAACTGACTGTGGTGGGCGATTCCGATCAGTCCATTTATGCCTTCCGCGGCGCGGACATCCGCAACATCGTGGAGTTCGAGGCCGACTATCCGAACGCCCGCACCATCAAACTTGAGCAGAACTACCGCTCCACACAGAACATCCTCAGCGCCGCCAACTCGGTGATTTCCCGTAACCCGAACCGCCAGGAAAAGCGTTTGTGGACAGCGGAGGGAGACGGCGAGAAAATCGTTGGCTACGTGGGGGAGAACGAGCACGACGAAGCCCAGTTCATTGCCAAGGAAATCGACCGCCTGCAGGACGAGGACGGCTTGCGTCCCGGCGACGTCGCTATCTTCTACCGCACCAACGCGCAGTCACGCTCCATTGAGGATGTGCTGGTCCGTGTGGGCTTGCCCTACAAAGTGGTGGGCGGTACTCGGTTCTATGAGCGCAAGGAAATCAAGGATGCCCTGGCGTACTTGCGCGTCCTGGTGAACCCGGACGACGACGTCAACCTCCGCCGCGTATTGAACGAACCCAAGCGCGGGATCGGTGATCGCGCCGAGGGTGCAGTTGCGGCTTTGGCGGAGCGGGAACGCACGTCATTCATGGCCGCTGCACGCCGCGCCGACCAAGCTCCCGGAATGGCAACCCGCTCGGTCAACGCCGTCCTGGGCTTTGTGAAGCTGCTGGATGACCTCGCCGAGGTGGCGTCCGGCTCCGGTGCCGCTGCTGCCCTCGAAGCCGTCCTTGAACAGACCGGTTACCTGGCGGGCCTGCGCGCCAGCAACGACCCCCAGGACGAATCCCGCGTGGAGAACCTCGCGGAACTGGTGGCCGTGGTCCGGGAGTACGAGCGCGATAATCCGGACGGGTCCCTCGGCGAGTTCCTGGAGCAGGTCTCCCTGGTGGCAGACGCCGACCAGATTCCCGATGCCCCTGGTGCGGACATTGATGCCGCGGTGGCTGAGGCCAAGAGGATGGGCGTTGTCACGCTCATGACCCTGCACACAGCCAAGGGCCTGGAGTTCCCGGTGGTCTTCCTCACCGGCATGGAGCACGGAATCTTCCCGCACCAACGCTCGGCAACGGACCCCAAAGAACTCGCGGAAGAACGCCGCCTGGCCTACGTGGGCCTGACCCGTGCCCGCAAGCGCCTTTATGTCACGCGCTCTGAGGTTCGCAGCATGTGGGGCCAGAGCCAGTACAACCCCGCCAGCCAGTTCCTGGAAGAGATTCCCTCCGAACTTGTGGAGTGGAAGCGCGAAGGAATGAGTCGCCAGGCCGCAGGTGGCTGGGGGAGCGCCCCCATCGGGTCCAACCGCTACGGTGGTTCGTTCTGGGGTGCGGGCACATCCCGCGGTGCTGCCGCCAGCCCAACCGCAGGGTTCGACGCCGACGTCCCGGCCGCCGTCGTACGCAACAGGGTCCAGCCGCAAAAGGAAGTTATTTCCGTGGTGGCGGGGGATAAGGTCCACCACACAAGCTTCGGCAACGGAGTGGTCTTGGGCATCGAGGGTTCGGGGGACAAGACGGTGGCGAAGGTGAAGTTCGACGTCGGCGAAAAGCGACTTCTCTTGCGGTATGCGCCCCTGACCAAGTTGGATGCGTGAAATCGCACGGCATAATGAGGGGCATGCGACGGACTGTCTGGCCGATCCTGGCCGCCCTGATCATGGTGCTGGCGGCGGGATGCTCTTTCGCCACCAAAGATCCTGACTATGTGCCGCCGGCCCCGTTGCCGCCGCTTGAACAGCTCCAGCAGGTTCCCGTCACTGAGCAGACCACCTTGTCCGCGGGCGAGGATGTCACTGCTTTTGTCACGGCTGACAAGAACATTGTCTGCGCCATGACGTCCTCACGGGGTGGGCACCTCAATCTCCCGTATGAGGCCAACTCTTACTCGGATGCTGCCAACAACAAGTTCGCCGTTGTTCCCGTGGTCCACTGTGAACTGGCCAAGTATGCCGCACCGGAGCCCGATGACGTCGCTGACGATTGTGCGGGAATCGGCCTCGGATACCTGGGCGGGACGGTGCTCCTGACTCCGGAGAAGGCGGTGTACGGCTCATGTCGTTCCGGCGTAACACAAATGGAGTCGGAGTTCGGTCCGAAGGGCAGCCGGGAAGGTCCCATCTCCAAGCTCCGGGAGCTGGGGGAGGGGCAGAACATTGAGCGCAACGGTCTGCGGTGTTCGGCCTATAACGGCGGCGTTGCTTGCGGAAATATCTCCGGGGGCGTGGCGTTCTTCGTCGATCGCGAGGGCTACCAGTTGATTTCCGACGGCGGGAAAAAGGTCTCGGGGAACCTGAAACTTGCGTCGTGACTGCTCTTGGATAGTGGGCGGGCGGCCCAAAAACCGCGTCATTCTGCGGGTTTTCTACAGCCGATAGAAGTGTAAGGTTACTCACTTAACAGGTAGTGTGTAGCTGGCGGGACTCCTCAAAGGGCTAAAGTTCCGAGAGGACCTTACGCAATGTGACCGGCTTCAATCCTGGTTGTTACCGCGTACTTTCCGCAGCTGGCTATCGCGGTCATCGCGGTTCCCGGCTGAACAGAAAACTACTTCGACGTAGAAGGACACTAAACCGTGGACCTGTTTGAATATCAGGCGCGCGATATGTTCGAAGCGCACGGTGTACCCGTGCTCGCCGGCATCGTGGCGCACACTCCTGAAGAAGCAAAGGCAGCTGCCGAGAAGATCGGCGGCGTAACTGTCGTCAAGGCACAGGTTAAGGTTGGTGGCCGCGGCAAGGCTGGCGGCGTCAAGGTTGCCAAGACTGCCGAAGAGGCACTTGAGCACTCCACCAACATCCTGGGCATGGACATCAAGGGCCACACCGTCAACAAGGTGATGATCGCCCAGGGTGCTGACATCGCCGAAGAGTTCTACTTCTCGGTCCTCCTGGACCGCGCCAACCGCAACTACCTGGCCATGTGCTCGGTTGAGGGCGGCATGGAGATCGAACAGCTTGCCGTGGAGCGTCCCGAGGCCCTGGCCAAGATCGCCATCGACCCCGCAGTGGGCATCGACCAGGCCAAGGCTGACGAGATCGTCGCAGCTGCAGGTTTCGCTGAAGAACTGCGCGGCAAAGTGGCCGACGTCATTCTGAAGCTCTGGGACGTCTTCAAGAAGGAAGATGCAACCCTGGTTGAGGTCAACCCGCTGGTCCGCACCGGCGCCGGCGAGATCGTTGCCCTCGACGGCAAGGTCTCCCTGGATGAGAACGCTGACTTCCGCCACGTGCACCACGCGCACCTGGAAGACAAGGATGCAGCTGACCCGCTGGAGGCCAAGGCCAAGGCCCAGGACCTCAACTACGTCAAGCTGGACGGCGAAGTAGGCATCATCGGCAACGGCGCCGGTCTTGTGATGTCCACCCTCGACGTCGTTGCATACGCTGGCGAGAACCACGGCAACGTCAAGCCCGCCAACTTCCTGGACATCGGCGGTGGAGCTTCCGCCGAGGTCATGGCCAACGGCCTCGACGTCATCTTGGGCGACTCCCAGGTCAAGAGCGTGTTCGTGAACGTCTTCGGTGGCATCACCGCCTGTGACGCCGTTGCCAAGGGCATCGTCGGCGCACTGGCTGAGCTGGGTTCCTCCGCGAACAAGCCGCTGGTAGTTCGCCTCGACGGCAACAACGTTGAGGAAGGCCGCCGCATCCTGACCGAGGCCAACCACCCGCTGGTTACCCTGGCCGCCACCATGGACGAGGGCGCCGACAAGGCCGCCGAGCTCGCCAACGCAGCTAAGTAAAGGGACGCGACAATGTCTATCTACCTCAACAAGGACTCCAAAGTCATCGTTCAGGGCATCACCGGCGGCGAGGGCACCAAGCACACCGCCCTCATGCTCAAGGCCGGCACCAACATTGTTGGTGGCGTCAACGCCCGCAAGGCCGGTACCACGGTCCTGCACGGCGATAAGGAAATCAACGTCTTCGGCACCGTCAAGGAAGCCATCGCTGAAACCGGCGCTGACGTCTCCATCGTCTTCGTACCCCCGGCATTCACCAAGGACGCCGTAGTTGAAGCCATCGAAGCCGGCATCGGCCTGGTAGTTGTCATCACCGAAGGCGTTCCTGTTCAGGACTCCGCCGAATTCTGGGCTCTCGCCCAGTCCAAGGTTGACGCTGACGGCAAGCAGATCACCCGCATCATCGGACCGAACTGCCCCGGCATCATCACCCCCGGCGAAGCACTGGTTGGCATCACCCCGGCGAACATCACGGGCAAGGGCCCCATCGGCCTAGTGTCCAAGTCCGGTACCTTGACCTACCAGATGATGTACGAACTCCGCGACCTCGGCTTCTCCACCGCGATCGGCATCGGTGGCGACCCCATCATCGGCACCACGCACATCGACGCCCTGGCTGCGTTCGAGGCTGATCCGGAGACCAAGGCAATCGTCATGATCGGCGAAATCGGTGGCGACGCTGAAGAGCGCGCAGCCGACTTCATCAAGGCCAACGTCACCAAGCCGGTTGTTGGCTACGTTGCAGGCTTCACCGCTCCGGAGGGCAAGACCATGGGCCACGCAGGCGCCATCGTCTCCGGCTCTGCAGGAACGGCACAGGCCAAGAAGGAAGCTCTCGAAGCTGCAGGCGTGAAGGTCGGCAAGACGCCGTCCGAAACCGCCACGCTGCTGCGCGAAGTTTACGCAACGCTCTAGGTTCTACAGCTAACTCACGACGACGGCCCGGCGCCTTCCCTGCGGAAGGTGACGGGCCGTCGTCGTGCTCTAAGTAGCTGACGCGAGCCGAAGAGTCTGGGGGAAAACTCCGACCCGCGCCAGGTCCGTGGGGGCTGGCTAGGCGATGATCTTCATGGCCTGCCAACCGGTGCCGAGGCTGATGGGCGGCACAGTGCTGAACGCTCCACTGCCTGTGCCCGGGTACAGCCACAGGGTGTCGCCGATGCGGCCTACGACGTCATTGCTGCCATCGCCGTTGAGGTCGCGGGGCCCGGCTATCGATGTTCGGTTGTCCCAACCCGTTGAGATTTGCTTCCACTGGAGCCATCCGCGGGTTCCGTTTCCGGGGTAGAGCCAGAGTGCACCCGTGTCCGAACGGCGCGCCAGCACATCTGCCTTTCCATCTCCATTAAAGTCCCCCGTGCTCAGAATTGCATTCATCACATTCCACCCGGATCCAATGGTGGTGGGAGTCCGCTGGCCGCCGGTTCCGTTGCCTTCGTAGAGCCGCAGCTCCCCGGAGCTCAGCCGGCCGATGAAGTCCGGAATACCGTCGCCGCTGAAGTCGCCGGGAGAGAACAGCTGGCTCATGGTGCTCCAGCCGGTGCTGACCTGTACCCGGGCTCCGAAACTGCCGGCACCGTTGCCCGGGTAGAACCACACGACGTCTCCGGCGCGGGCCAGGAGGTCATTCTTGCCGTCCCTGTTGAAGTCGCCGGGGGTGATGGTTTCGTTGACGGTGGACCACGCCGGTGCCGCCAGGGCCACCTGGCGTTCCGATAGCCCGCCCGCACCGTCACCGGGGTACAAGTACAGATTTCCAGCGGTATCGGAGGCTAGGACATCGGCTTTGCCGTCACCGTTGAAGTCATGGGCCGACGGCGGTCCGGCTGCGGGCACGGTGTACGTCTGGTTGCCCACGGCTGAGGCGTTACCGGCAGTGTCCACCCCGATGTACTTCAGGTTCAGGGTTGAGGTGCCCATGAGAATCGGGGCCGAGTATTTGATGTTCGTTGCCGATTCCACCGCAGTGGGTGTGCTGCCATCGGTGGTGTAGTAGATGGCAGCCCCCGGCTCATTTGCGGTCAGGGTGATGGTTGCCCCGCTGGCCAGTGCCCGGCTGGTGGGGTTGGCTGTGACCACGGGGGCTGTGGTGTCCGGCGGCACCGTGTACGTCTGGGTGACGACGTCGGAGACGTTTCCGGCAGGATCCGTGGCGGAGTACTTCAGTGTCATCGGGCCCGGGCCGTCGAAGGTGATCGGTGCCGAGTACACCACGCCGGCGACCAAGGGGTCGGTACCGTCTTTGGTGTATTTGATGACCGAATTCGCTTCATTGACCGTGAGGGTGATGGTGGTGCCGGGAGCGTACACGCCGCCGGCAGGGTTGGCCGTGACCACGGGCTTGGTGACGTCAGGGCCTGTGGAATAGACCTGGGTGACCACTGCGGATGGGTTGTTCGCGGTGTCTACAGCGAAGTACTTCAGGGTCAGCGGCCCGTTCACCGTGAGGGGGGTGGCGTATCTGCTGCTGGCCGTGGTGGGTGTGGACCCGTCCACGGTGTAGTAGATGGTGGCCGGCTCGTTCACGGCAAGCGTGACCTTCTGTCCGACGTCGTACGTGCCGCCTGCCGGTGTGGCTGTGACCACGGGGGCAACAACATCGGCGGTGATATGCGCTTCGAATTCGGCCAGGCCCACGTTGGTGGTGGTACCGCTGACAGAACTGATGTTAAAACGTACGGAGCTGACGGTCCTGGCAGGAAAGTTGGTAGTCAATCCTGAGCCGTTGTTGGGCAGGGCAGCAACCGGGACGGTGGTGCCGTCAGAAAATGTGAGATTGCCGCCGGTGACGTGGTCGCTGGGCAAGGGACGGTCAAAGAGTGTCACTGCGTTGATGGTCCGGGCAGGGGAGAAGTTGTACTGGATCCAGCTACCGGCCTTGCCCCCGTTGGTGACCCACTCGCGGTTGGCATCCATGGGAGTGCCCCAGGCATATCCATCCCGCGCCTTCTCCGGACTTTGTGCGGAGGCCCTTTGAGAGGACGCTGACACCGTGGTTCCCGCCGATTTTGCTGCGTTCCCGGTCCACTCGATCGACGTGATGTACTGCCGCTTGAGCCAGTCGCTGTAAGGGGTGTCCGGGCAAACGGCTCCGCAGAGGTACTCATCAAACTCAGCGAAACGCCTGAAAGTGTTGACCTTGCTGGTCAGTTCGGCCCCTGTGACGTTCTGTGCGTACTCGTCAATCACGTACGCGTCGTAGGCGGAGGAAGTATGTGGTCCCGTGTAGGCGCGGGTGGCCAGCTGCCCGAACTTGGCTGCAGCCCAATGGTCGCTATGGTCATACGGGGTGGTGAAGTTGCCGGTCCAGTCCTGGGTCCGGAACGTGGTGGGCTTGTAGTTGGCCACGAGCCGGTTCAGCACACTCTGCAGTTGGGCTTTTGTGTACGTGGCAGATCCATCAACGGGGCGGATGGTGGAGATGCGGCCGTCCCACAGTTTGAGGATGCTCTGGCCGTTGTAACGGCTGCTGCCATTGCCGTTGGGGAAGCCATCCGGAAGCCGCAGGAAAACCACTGAGATATTCGGGGCGGCATTGAGCGTGTGAACGGTCAGTGGCCGCTCAGGAACGCCGGCGTCAGAAGCCGTCCAGGCGTTGGCTACCCCGGCCATCAGGGCATAACTCGACCGGATGCCGTCCTCCAGGCCACCCCAATAGGACTGCCCTTCACCGGCTTCCCCCGCTGTGATGTAGACGGTCTGGACGCAGCGTTTGGCTTGGATGTCCCGCATGAAGTCCGGGCTGATGAAGATCAGGTCATCGTCGGTGTGCGCCACGATCATGTGGGCACCGCCTGTACCCGGACAGGGCGGCACTGCCGCCGAGGCGGGCATGGCCAGTCCGAACACCAGGGAGGAAAGGGCAACAGAAAGGCCCAGCAGGAATCCCAGGATTCGCCGGGCACATGAACGGGTGTTATTCAGTGGTAGTCGAGTATGACGACGAACGTATTTTGGACGGTCCACAACCATGCTCCTTGAGCAGATGTTGGGCCCCCCAGCCGGCAAACTTACGACGCCCCCAGGACGCCATGTCGGATTGAGTTATTCACCGCCCCACGGGTTCCCCGCGTGAAAACGATGCAGTGAGCGCTACTGTACTCCCGCTGATGGGCCGTGGGTAGGGTTCCGGCAAACTTCCATGCCAGCACTACGCTGAAACCATGAATCGCTCCGGATCCTTGAACCCGAGTCCCCGCACACTGGACGTCGAAAGTGTGGCCCACTTCAGCCACCTGGTCAGTGCAGGAGCCGGGTCCATGCACGGCTGGCACGCTCAGTCGCTGGACCTGCGAGGCCACGCACGGGACCTCAAAGCCTTGGACCCTGAAGGTGCGATCTTCCTGGGCTGCACCTTTGATGATGGGGTGGAGGAAAGCCTCCGACGGCGGGGAGCGCTCATTTTTCCCAAGCTTCACAATGTGCCGTTCAACCCTTACCGAAGCGGGGTCTACACAGCCGGGGAACTGTACGCGGACATTTCCTCCACGGAATACGAGTCCACCCTGGACGCCCGCATTTACCAATGGAGCATCCTGCCCGGGCGACGAGGCAGCCTGGACGCCACCCTCGCCGCAGCCCTACACGATCACGCAATCGGCGATGCCTTGGACGAGTTGCTGGAGCACGGCGCGCTCTCCGGCACCAGGGTGGTGGGCGTCATGGGCGGTCACGCGGCACAGCGGGGGACCAAGGAATTCGCCGACGCCGCGCACCTGGGACGGTTGCTGGCCCAAGCCGGCTTTACAGTAGCTACGGGCGGTGGCCCCGGCGCCATGGAAGCGGCCAACCTTGGCGCCTACCTGAGCGGAGTCCCCGACGCCGACTCCACCGCTGCGCTTGAGGCCCTCGCTGCGGTGCCGGGATTCAGGCCCTCGGTGACGGCTTGGGCGCGGCAAGCAGCCGCCGTCGTCGAACGCTATCCGGACGGTACCCCAACGCTCGGTATTCCCACATGGTTTTACGGCCACGAGCCGCCCAATCTTTTCGCCACCCACATCGCCAAGTACTTCGCCAACGCTATCCGTGAAGCCATCCTGCTGGAGCTCTGCGACGGCGGCATTGTGTTCCTGCCGGGCGCGGCCGGAACGGTACAGGAGATCTTCCAGGACGCGTGCGAGAACTACTACGGAGCCCCTGAGACCATCACGCCCATGGTGCTGGTGGGACGCGAACACTGGGAACGGACATTTCCCGCCTGGCCCATGGTGCAGAGCCTCGCGGCCGGGAAACCGATGGCGGAGAAGATCTTCCTGGTGGACACGGTGGAGGAGGCCTTGGCGGTGCTTGCCCCGTAGGACCTCAGAAATCCTTGCTGCAAGGTCCCCTGCCCAGCTGGGCCAAGCCGGTGAGGTCGCCGGCAGCGTACCCGCGCACCCAGGAAGCTTGATCGAACATGAGCTGCCGGGGATCGTCCACGTGGTCCAGGCCCAGGAGATGACCGAGCTCGTGCATGATCACAGCTACGCCGATCTCCTCTCCGTTGGGAGCGTTCACGATCTCAGCGAACTGGGGAGCATCCAAGGACACCGTCCCGGTGACGTACGCCTTGTAGCCGTCGCTGAGGCCAATGGAAGAACTCCCGCCAAGCCCCACAGTCTGCCCGGTCAGGCGTGGCACCTGCTCCGGGGTGGTCCACGCAATGAGGACCGGTGCCCAGCGGTCCCCGTACCTTTCCGGCTGGTATCCGGACCTGGTGGGGGAGGGAACTTCGGAACTGGGGCCGTCATAGACGAACCTCAGTCCCGTAGCTGAACTGGCCTGTTCCACTGCCTCCACCACCAAAGGCTGCCACGAGGCCGGCGCGAGGTCCGAGTTGACCACGTAGTGGATAGGCCTGCACGGCGAATAGGCCAGCGGGGTTCCGTCTTCTTTGACGGCCAGGAACTTATATGAGGAACTGGTGCGGTTGAGCGGGGCTGGTGTCCCCAGCGGCGCGTCCGCTTCTTCGAGTCCCGGGACGGGGTCCTGGCGTTGGCCAAAAGGAACCAATCCGGGCCGGGGAGCCTGGCTTTGCGTTGCGGACGGGCCATACAGGAACTGACGGAGTTCGCCGCTGAAGTAGGCTCCCGCGCACACCAGCGCCAGGACGCTGATGAGGAACATGATGGCCGCGATGCTGCTGTGCTTGATGGGCGGCCTGATCTGCGGAGGGTCCGGCGGGCGCTGGGAATGCGGGAGGTATTTCGGGCGAGGGGGATCGGGGTCCGGCCACTGGGGCGACCCGTAAGGTTCCATGGAACCCCCTGACGTGGAGGCCGCGACGGGAGGTGGGGCGCCGCCGTCGACCGTAGTGGCCAGCATAAGTCCCACTCCGCCGGGAGTCCATGGCGGGAGTCAACGCCGCGAATGCTTGAGGCGCGAAGCCGCTCAGATGTCCTTGCGGCAAGGCGCCGAGGCAAGAAGATGCAGGCCGTTCAGGTCTCCCGCCGCGAGTCCGTCGGGAGCCCCGATCTCCGGATACATGAGTTGGATGGGATCATCCACGTGATCCAGGCCCATCACGTGGCCCAGTTCGTGCTGCATGACTGCCAGGACGTAGTCGGCCCCGCCGGGGCTGGCAAGCAGTTCCGTGACCTGCGGGGTATCCAGCTCCAAGCTCCCGGTGATGTAACTTTTGGGGCCCTTATTGAGGGAGTACATGGTGCTGCCTCCGGTGCCAATGACATTGTCCGCCAGCGCCGGGGCCTCCACCGGGGTGGTCCACGAGATCAGCAGCGGAGCCCACCGGTCACCGTATTTGGACGGCTGGTAGGGCTCGCGCCGGTCCACGGGCAACTCGTCCGTGGTGCCGTCGTCAATAAACTGAATGCCCGACGCCGCAGAAATATTGGCCAGCGCGGTAGCCAGCAGGGCATCGGAGCCAACAGGCGCGGTGGCGTTGTTCACAACGTAATGAAGCGGGCGGCACGGCGAATAACCTACGGGTGTGCCGTCGTCGTTGGTGGCCAGGAACTTGTACGAGTCGTTGGTGGTGCCGGGGGCTGACGGGGAGGCCAGCGGGGCATCCGCCTCCTCAAGCCCCGGGGGTGGCGCGTCAGGGGCACGCCCCGGTTCTGCAACGCCCGGTCCCTTTTGCGGGGCACCCGGAACGCTGACACCCGGGAACAGTGCGGTGATGCGGGGATCACCCTGCAGATATCCACTCACCAGAACAGCGACGATTGCGGCGATTCCGGCCATGAGGACACCGTGGAGAACCCGCACAGCTGTTGAACTGCGTCGGTGTTTTGGCGCACGTGTTGCTTCCCGCTCCGGGTCCACGGTTCTCCGTTCATGATGCCCTGGATCACGCGGGGCAGCGCGGAGGACGAACCAACATTACGTTCTGCGGGCCGAGCCGTCCAAACTTAGATGATGGTTGCCCCGAACACCAGGCCCAGCCCATAGGTTGCAGCTGCGGCTCCCAGGCCGATGGCCAGCTGACGCAGCCCGCGGCTCAGCGGCGAGGTTCCGGACAGCAAGCCGACGACGGCGCCCGTGGCCAGGAGCGCGATGCCCACCAGGACCCCGGCCACCATCAAGGCTGCAAGGCCCGTCATGCCGAAGATGAAGGGCAGGATGGGCACTATTGCACCTGAGGCGAAGAAGCAGAAGCTGGACAATGCCGCGCCCCATGCGGAGCCTACGGACTCGTGCTCGTCCGCCGGCGGTTTTTCCGGTTGCAAGGACAGGCTCGGATCGCAGTCGCAGCTGAACAAACCCATACGTTCGGCCGCTCGGTGCTCCGCAGCTTCACGGGTCATGCCCCTGGCAAGGTACACCAGGACCAGTTCGTTGTGCTCAATATCCAACGAAGGCGCGGCAGTCAGTGTTGCCTGCGTGGGAAGCGTGGCGTTAAGGAGTTCGCGCTGCGAGCGGACCGAGACGTATTCGCCCGCGCCCATGGACAGCGCACCGGCCAACAAGCCTGCCACGCCACTCATCAGGACTACAGGGCTGGGTACACCGGTTGCTGCCATGCCCATCACCAACGAGAGGTTGCTGACCAGTCCGTCATTGGCGCCAAAGACTGCGGCGCGGAAGGTTCCGGAGAGCCTGTTGCGTCCGCGCGTGGCCAGGCCCCGGACAACTTCCTCGTGGATTTGTTCATCGGCAACCATGGCAGGCGTTGCTGCAGGCTCGGTGCCGTAGGGGGAACGGCCCTCGGCGCGTTGGGCCAACGCCAGCACAAAGACCGAGCCGAAATTGCGGGCAAGGAATCCCAGGAACTGGCTCCGGGCGGACGCTGCCTTGGGCATTCCGGCGTGCTCGCCAAGGAGCTTGAGCCAGTGGGCTTCGTGGCGGCCTTCAGCTTCGGCCAGGGCGAGCAGGATTTGGCGCTCCTCGCCGTCACGCCGCTGGGCAAGTTCGCGGTACACGGCGGCTTCGGCACGCTCATCGGCCAGGTACTGGCGCCACCGGCGGATGTCCGCGTTCGACGGAAGCGCGGCTGCTGATGCGGGGGCTGCTGAGTCGGGGGTGGGGTCCGGAGCGGGGCTCGACGAACTGTGGGATTCCTGGTGCATCTGCACTACGTCTCCTGTGCTGGGCACTTGTCTCCTGTGCTGGGTGGGGTAGTTGCGCCCCTTTGCACGCCCCACACTACCGCTTATCCGCACGGATTTTTGGCCGGTATTCCTCAACTGGAATGTTCGGTGCACCGCAATTTCCTTCCATTCCTTGACCCTTGTTTGCGCCGGTGCTCAGATGGAAGGACACCGGCCAACCGGCCCACGAGACGGAGGTTGCACCATGAACACCACCGAATCACACGCCAACCACCCGGAACGGGCAACCATCGAGTCCGACCCGGCCTACGACTACGCCGAAGACCAGGAAGTGGACCAGCCCTGGGTTGAGGAAGTAGACGCCCCCGAGGACGACGAACGCGTGGTCCCCATCGACGAAACCGAAGAATTCCGCGAGGAGGACGAGGAACTCTAGGCCGGGTGGTCGCAGCTCAGCGTGAAGTGACGTTGGAGGCCTGCCCGCTTCCCGACGGCGGCAACAGTCACCGTCACCGTCTTTGACGCCTCACACCAGCGCGTTGGGCGGATGGCTTGGGCCAACGCCTGCGCGATCAACTGCGGCTGGGGATGCCTGAAGCGCCCGGTCCGGTCCTTTGTCGTGATGGTCACCATGCCTGTGAAGAGGTCGACGGCGGGAATCACCGGGACCGTGGGTGTGGCCGTTTTCGCCGGGGTTTCGGGTGTCTTCGTTGCGCGGCCCGTTCTGCGCCCTTTGTTCGCGCCTTATCGTGCAGAGCGGGCCACGCAACGCCTCCTCCGGGACGCAACAACGGCGACGCCGCCCCGGAAAGGGGAGGCGCCGCCGTCGAACTTTGCTTGTTTCTTTGTACCTGCCTACGAGGCGGGCGTGGTGACCTCTTCCTCTGCCACGCGTGTGCCCGCAACGCGGTCGGTCCAAGCCTTCATGACTGCCGGATCGGTGGGCTTGCTGGCGAGCGAAACCACCACATAGACCAGTGCCGAGGCGATCAGGCCATAGTAGATGGGCTCGTTGGCGTAGATGCCGTCCAGGGGAACTTCGGCGTTGATCTCGAGGATGATCATGGTGCCCAGGGTTACCACTGAACCGGCCGCCATGGACCATGCTGCAGCGATGCCCGTTCCGCGCTTCCACACCAGGCCACCGATGATGGCTACCAGCAGGCCGCCCACAAGGATGTCGTAGGCGATGGTCAGAGCGGCCACTACGTCCTTGGTGGAGATGGCGATGATGATGGCCACGATTCCCAGTCCGAGGACCCAGTAGCGGTTGGCCTTGACGTCGTGCTCAGGGTTGTCGGAATCGGAGGTGTCCACCTTCTTGCCGAACCAGCTGGCAACAAAAGGCATGACGTCTGCGCGGGCAACGGTGGCGGCAGCGATCAGCGCGCCGGAAGCCGTGGACATCATGGCTGCGACAGCTGCAGCGAGCACCAAGCCACCAATGCCGATGGGCAGCAGGCGGGTGGCAACTTCAGCGTAGACGTCATCCTTGGCGGCGATCTCCACACCGGAGAGGGCAACGCTGGCAGCCATGCCGATCAGGGCACCGGCAAAGCCGTAAAGGATGCAGTAGATGCCGGCGGTGGCCCCACCCCAGCGGGCAACCGTGGGGGTCTTGGCCGTAAAGACGCGCTGCCAGATGTCCTGGCCGATCAGCAGGCCCAGTGTGTAAACGACGAAGTAGGTGATGATCGTTTGGAGGCCGATGCCGCCGATATCGAAGAAGCTCTCATCGACGCGGGCGCGGATGCCGTCCAGGCCGCCAGCAGCGTTCAGGGCGAAGGGGAGCATCAGGAAGAAGATGCCCACCGTCTTGATGACGAACTGGACCTGGTCTGCCAAAGTGATGGACCACATGCCGCCGATGGTGGAGTAGACCAGGACAATTGCGCCGCCGATGGCGATGGCCAGCCAACGCTCCCAGCCGAAGAGGACCACGAAAATGGTGGCGTAGGCGCCGGTGGACGTGGCACACAGCATCAGTGTGTAGGCCAGCATGACGATGCCCGAGGTCTGGGTTGCGGTGCTGCCGTAACGGAGGGTCAGCATCTGGGAGACCGTGTAGATCTTGAGTTTCTGGATGGTCCCGGCGAACAGGAGGCTGAGCAGCAGCACACCCGAGCCGATGGCCACAACAAGCCACATGCCGGAGATGCCGAACTTGTAGCCCAGGCCGACGCCGCCCACGGTGGATGCGCCACCGAGGACCACTGCGGCCATGGTGCCGGTGTAAAGGAAGGGGCCCAGGCGGCGGCCTGCCACCAGGAAGTCGCTGTTGTTCTTGGTGCGGGACTTGCCCCACCAGCCGAATGCCAGCATGGCGAGCAGGTACACCACCACGATTGCGATGTTTATAGCCGATGATTCCATGAACGGTCCTTGGAGCTGATGCACTGAGGTTGGGGTTTTCGACGATACTCCTGCGAAGAGTCGAAGTCTCTGTGCTGATGATTGGAGATTGGGGAGGTGTTGTGTGCCTCACAGGCAACACTTGTTGCCTCTGAGGATATGTTGTGATGGGAGTAACAGTCAAGATCCTTTGGTCATGCTTCCGCGTATTCTGGCGTTCTTGGCCTGTCTCCCGGCTACTATTGCTCCAATGACAGGGCCACATGACAGGCCTGAAAGGTTCGTGAATGAAGGCTCTACCCGTTGAACCGAGCAATGTTCCCGTTGCCATCGGTTCCAGAATCCGCGCAGCCCGGCAAGCGCAGCGCCTCACCATCGAGCAAGTGGCGGACGCTACCGGTCTGACCAAGGGCTTCCTCAGCCGGGTGGAGCGGGACCTGACATCGCCGTCGGTTGCCTCGCTGGTCACTCTGTGCCAAGTGCTGTCCGTCTCCGTGGGCGACCTCTTCGCAGCTCCGGAGACACACCTGACCAAGCGCGACGACGGCCCCCGCATTTCCCTGGGCGGCCAGGGCATCGTGGAGCGTTTATTGACCGCCCGCTCCGAGCGTCGCTTACAGATCCTGCAGGCAACCATCGAGCCACGTGGCCGCGGCGAAAACGAGCTCTACGCCGTGGACTGCGACGTCGATGTCCTGCACGTGGTCAAGGGACGGATCAAGCTCATCCTCACCAACGAGGAGTACGACCTCGAAGAAGGGGACACTCTCTCCTTCCCGGGCCGGGAACCCCACACTTGGATCAACCCCACGGACGAGACCGTTGAGGTGCTGTGGGTCCTGGTGCCGGCGGCGAGCCGCTAGCTTCACTCCCTGCGCTGCGCTCCCTCCCGGATCTCCGCACAGGCTAAGCGGAGCGCGCGAAATCTGGGGAGGAGCGCAGCCTGCGAGGGGACCAACCGGGGAGGAGCGCAGCCTGCGAGGGGACCAACCGGGGAGGAACGCGCGGAACCGGGGCTAGCCCACGTGCACCCACGGGCGTCGGGTGATGTCAGGCTCGGCCTCGCGAAGTACCTCGCGGGTTACCGGGGCGATCTCTCCTTCGCCGAAGAACAGGAACTTGCTGAGGTTGGAGATCGGATTGCCCTCGGTCCAGCGGAAGTAGATATGGGGCATGAATCCTGTGACGTCGCGGATGTGGAGGAGTACTGCGGCCACGGTGTTGGGCACGTTGTTGCTGTGCACCTCCAGGATCTTGAACCCGTGCCGGACCTTGCCCACCACTTGGAGCTCCTGCTCAAAGTCGGAGCTGTCGTCCACAATGACCTCAATGAAGACGGCGTCGCAGTCAACGGGCAGGTGACTTGCCTGCTGGGCGTGCTGGAGCTTCTCCCTGTATCGGCTTGCGCTGAGGTGTTTGGGTTCGTGGGCGATGATGCGGACGGGACCTTCGGCGGCGTTGGCCGTGAATTCGAGGGCTTTCTCGTCCATCTTGATGTGAGTGGCCCGAAGTTCGAACGCGCGCCGCATGCGGGATATGAAGCTAACTACCATGATGCCCAGAATGAAGAGGGCGGCGATCTTCAGGCCGTCGGGGCGCTCGATCGAGTTGACTACGGTGGTGTAGACGAAGACGAGGGAGATCAGACCAAAGCCGATGACCTGTGCCCGCTGCTTCTTCCGCCGTGCAGACAGTGTGACGGCAATGGAGGCCGAGGTTATCAGGACCAGCACACCAGTGGCGTAGGCGCCACCTTGGGCGTTGACGTCCGCCTTGAAGATGATGGTGACAAAGAAGGCGATGACGGTGAACACCAGGACCAGCGGGCGGAGGGCGCGTGCCCATGCCGGCGCCATGCCATAGCGGGGCAGGTAACGGGGGACGAGGTTCAAGAGCCCGGCCATGGCTGACGCGCCTGCGAACCAGAGGATGGCGATGGTGCTCACGTCATAGACGGTTCCGAATCCGTCTCCTAGGAATTTGTGCGCCAGATACGCGAGAGCGCGGCCTTCGGCTTTACCGCCGTCCTGGAATTCGGCGGCGGGGATCAGCATGACGGTGGTGAAGCTGGAGGTGATGAGGAATGAGCTCATGATGATGGCCGCGGTGGTGAGGAGCTTGTGCGCACCCTTGATCCGGCCAGTGGGCTTGGCATCGGTGTCTGTTGCGTGGCCCTTGATCTGAGGCATGACGGCAACTCCGGTTTCGAATCCGGAGAGCCCAAGTGCCAGGCGGGGGAAGACCAGAAGTGCCAGGGCGATCATCATGATGGGGTCGCCATGGGACGTGGTGAGCGCACTCCACCAGTTGGTGATGACGCCGGCTTCGGTAAAGAGATGAGTCATGGACACCACGATCACCACAAGGTTCAGCGCGAGGAATGCTGCCACCAGCACCACGGCCACGTTGATGGCTTCTTTGAATCCGCGGAGGAAGACGACGCCCAGGCCTGCGATCAAAGCCAAGGTGATGACTACTTGCTGGCCTTCGAGGAAATGCGGCGCGAAAGGGTTCTCGATGAGGTGGGCTGTGGCGTCGGCGGCGGACAGCGTGATGGTGATCATGAAGTCGGTCGCAGCAAAACCAAGGAGGGCCAGGACGAACAGCTTGCCTCCCCATCGCGGTAGCAGGCGCTCCAGCATGGCGATGGATCCTTCGCCGCGGGGGCTTTCCTTCGCAACGCGCCGGTATACGGGGAGGGCGCCGGCCAGGGTTGCGAGCACCAGGAGCAGGGTGGCCAGCGGGGACAACAGCCCGGCGGCCAGGGCGGCGATGGCTGGCTGGTAGCCGAGGGTGGAGAAGTAGTCCAGGCCCGTGAGGCACATGACTTTCCACCAGGCTTGGGGCTTGTGCGAGTCCGCAGGGCGTCCGTGGGGTCCCTGCCGCTTCCCTGAGGTATCCGGCATTCCCTCCAGTAGCCATGGCTTGAGCTTGAAGGAGTTCTTTGGCCGGTTGGCCGGATCGGCCGGAGGCCTCGACAGGGTGGTCACGGTGTCCTTTCGTGCAGCAGTGTGCTGCTTCCGCTAGGAGCGTATGGCCGCGTTCGACGTCGGGACCCCGGTTTTTATGGAATCTTAACGCCCGCTGTGACGGGCATCTCATGACGCACGCCCGGTAAGCCAATTTGTAAACATGTGATGCTTATTAGACAACTTTGAGTGTATGATGGGTGTCACAGACGCTGACTTATCTCGAAGGAGAGGCATTTTGGAAGAGCTCCGCATTGAGGCCAACGGGAACCTCGGCCCCATCGATTCATCCCGCATCCCGCGCTACGCCGGTGCCGCCACCTATGCCCGCCTGCCCCGCCTGGACCAGGTCTCCAAGGCTGACGTCACCGTTGTTGGCGTCCCCTTCGACTCCGGCGTTTCCTACCGCCCTGGCGCGCGCTTCGGTGCCAACCATGTGCGTGAAGCCAGCCGCCTGCTCCGTCCCTACAACCCGGCATGGGACGTCAGCCCGTTCGAGAACATCCAGGTTGCCGACGCCGGCGACATGGCCGTGAACCCGTTCAACATCAACGAGGCCATCGAGACCATCCAGCAGAACGCCTTGGATCTCTCGGCCAACGGCAGCAAACTGGTCACTCTCGGTGGCGACCACACCATCGCCCTGCCTCTGTTGAGGGCTGCCGCTGAGCGTGCCGGTGAGCCCATCGCGATGCTCCACTTCGACGCACACCTGGACACCTGGGATACCTACTTTGGCGCCGAGTACACGCACGGCACCCCGTTCCGACGGGCCGTGGAAGAGGGCATCCTGGACACCGAGGCCATCAGCCACGTCGGTACCCGCGGTCCGCTGTATGGCAAGAAGGACCTCGACGACGACCACCGCTTCGGCTTCGGAATCGTCACCTCCGCAGACGTCTACTACCAGGGCGTCCTGGAGACCGTGGCTAAGATCCGCGACCGCATCGGCAACCGTCCGCTGTACATCTCCGTGGACATTGACGTTCTTGATCCGGCGCACGCGCCCGGCACCGGCACTCCTGAAGCCGGCGGCATCACCAGCCGCGAGCTCCTGGAAATCATCCGTGGTTTCCGGGGCATGAACCTCGTTGGTGCGGACATCGTTGAAGTTGCTCCGGCCTACGACCACGCGGAAATTACCGGTGTTGCAGGCAGCCACGTAGCCTACGAGCTCGTGACCCTCATGGCGGACAATGCAGTGGAAGGTGACCGCCAAGGTGCCCCCAACGGCTACGCGCAGCAGGCCCTCGGCGCCCGTATCGCGGAACTCGCGCAGGCAACCGGAGCAACCGGAGACCAGCGATGATCGATTTCGATCCGGGCACAGCAGCCCCCACCAAGGGAACCAACCAGCGCAACGGTGGGGACCTCGTCGTCGAGACCCTTGAAGCGCTGGGCGCGAAGACCGTCTTCGGTATCCCGGGCCAGCATGCTCTGGGTCTTTTTGACGCGATGGGCCGCGGCAATCTGCACTTCGTTTCCTCCCGTGTGGAGAACAACTCGGCCTTCGCAGCCGACGGGTATTCACGTGCCACCGGCGAGGTGGGTGTGCTGTTCCTGTCCACCGGGCCCGGTGCGCTGACGTCCCTGGCCGGTTTGCAGGAGGCCTATGCCACGGGTGTTCCCATGGTGGTTGTGGCCAGCCAGATTCCGCTCGATGGCCTGGGTGCCCGCCGCAAGGGCATGTTGCACCAGCTCGATGACCAGAAGGCCTCGGCCGCGAACGTCACCAAGAGCCAGCGACTGATCCAGCACGCCTCGGGCATCCCCTCGGCCATCCAGGACGCGTGGACCGAAGCGATCTCCTCACCGCAGGGCCCTGTGTGGATCGAAATCCCGCAAAACGTCCTGCTGGACCCGATCATGGTTCCCCCGGTGGAGGACGCCCTCGCCGAAGCATTCGACAACCCGCCGCGCGTCGAGTTGATCCGCGAGGCCGTGAAGTGGCTTTCGACGGCGGAACGTCCGGCCATCATCGCCGGCGGCGGTACCCGTCGTGGCCGGGCCGAGAAGTCGTTGCTCTCGATCGCCGAGCAATTACGGGCTCCGGTCATTTGCACCCCGGGCGGCAACGGCGCGTTCCCGTGGACCCACGAGCTGTCCTTACAGTCGTGGATCGAGGACCGGTATATGACCGACGTCCTGGAAGACGCCGATGTGCTGATCGTGATCGGCTCCTCCCTGGGTGAAGTGACCTCGAACTACTTCACGTTCGAACCACGCGGACGGATCATCCAGATCGACGCCGAACCCCGCGTCCTGGAATCCAACCGGCCCGGTTTGGGCATCCGTGCCGACGCCGGCCAGGCCCTAGCGGCCCTGGACGAAGCCCTCGCAGCTGCCGGTGCCGCGGACTCCGTGAAGCGTGACTGGCACGGCACCAGCCCGGAGGACGTGGTCAAGGAATCCCTGGCCAAGGTCAAGGCCCGCCTGGAATCACAGGACCTGGCCAAGGAACTGAAGTTCATGGCCGACATCCGCGAGGCTGTTCCGGCTGACATGCAGACGTTCTGGGACATGACCATCTCTGCGTACTGGGGCTGGAGCTGCTGGGACGCCCGGCAGGGCCAGTTCCACTCCGCCCAAGGCGCCGGCGGCTTGGGCTACGGCTTCCCTGCGGCAATCGGCGGTGCCGTGGGACTGGAGACCACCGGCAAGCCGAGCAGGGTGCTGGCCGTTTCCGGTGACGGATCCTCCATGTACTCCATCTCCGAGCTCGCCACCGCCAAGCAGCACAACGTCCCGGTCACCTGGCTGATTGTGGACGACGGCGGCTACGGCATCCTGCGCGAGTACATGGTGGGCGCCTTTGGCCAAGCCACCGCCACCGAGCTCGCCCGCCCGGACTTCGTGAAGCTTGCCGAGTCCTTCGGCGTCCCGGCGCGCCGGGTTTCCCCGGAGGAAGTGGGGGACGCGCTCAAGGCGTCCTTCGCAGCGGACGGACCCAACGTCGTCGTGGTTGAGACCCTGCTGAAGATGTTCGGCCCCACGCATTTGGACGACTAAGCAGACCCTAGTAAACGCAGAAAGCCCCCGCACGGAACCTCGTGCGGGGGTTTTCTGCGTTGCGAGGCCCACTCTGCACCCAATTCCCGCGAAATAAGGTGCAGAGCGGGCCCCGCAACTGAACCGAAACGCATCTTTAGTTTCCCAAAGCAATCAATCTGAGTTATAGTTGCTTTAGGCAAGCAAAAGAGGGGTGTTTTCCATGTCCGTCGGTTCCGCCACAGCAACCGATCTTGTGCATCAAATCTTCGACCTCCAGCGCACACTGCGCTGTGTGGTGACCGCCCACATGGCGCGTGTTCCCGACGTCGGAATGGCTGTTCAAGGGGTGATGCGATTCATTGGCGAGGGGGAGACCCGCGCTACGCATCTGGCCACGCGGCTCGGTGTCAGTGCACCGGTCCTGAGCCGGCACGTCACCGAACTCGAGGAACTGGGCTTCGTGGTCAGGCGGCCCGATCCCGCGGACGGCAGGGCCCAACTGCTTGCCCTGACGGAGGAAGGCTCCGCGAAACTGCGCGAATTCGAAGAACAACGCAGCGTGAGACTGCGCGATTACCTGGCGGATTGGAGCGAGGCTGACGCCCTCGAGGCCTCCCAGGTCATCAACAAACTCACCGAGTCACTCAAGGACTCAATCCGGGCAACGGCGGCCGGCTCCATCACAACCAACCAGACAGCTTAGGAGCCACCATGGCCACACCAGCAGTTCAGAACACCAAGGCGGTGGACGCCTCAGCCAGCCCCGCGGCCAGCAAAGCCGCAGCTCCCATGACGCACCGGCAGATCATGGAAGCCCTCACCGGCCTCCTCGCCGCCTTCTTCACCGCAATCCTCAGCAGCACTATTGTTGCCAACGCATTGCCCACCATCATGTCCGAGCTCAAGGGCACCCAAACCGACTTCGCCTGGGTCATCACGGCAGCGTTGCTGGCCAACGCTGCAACCACTCCCATCTGGGGCAAGCTCGCGGACCTTTTCGACAAAAAGCTCCTGGTCCAGCTGAGCATCATCATCTTTGTGGCCGGCTCAGTCATGGCTGGACTGTCCGAAACCATTCCGCTGCTGCTCACCGCCCGCGTCATCCAAGGCGTGGCCATGGGTGGCCTCACAGCCTTGGCCCAGGCAATCATCGGCTCCATGATTCCGCCGCGCGACCGCGGTAAATACTCCGGTTACATGGGTGCCGTCATGGCCGTTGGCACTGCTGGCGGACCGCTGTTGGGTGGCTTCATCGTTGACAGCCCGTTGGGCTGGCGCTGGACGTTCTTCGTCTGCGTGCCGCTGGCCGTCGTCGCGCTCATACTGCTGCAGGTGACGCTGAAAATCGAGCACATCAAGCGTCCGGCCAAGATCGACTGGCTCGGCTCCATCCTGCTGACCTCCGGCGTCAGCCTGTTGCTGATCTGGGTTTCCTTCGCCGGCAACCCCGACTACTACGACTGGTTCTCCTGGCAGTCCGCCCTCATGGTGGGTGGCGGCGTAGCTCTTCTGGCTGTGCTCGTGTTCGT
This sequence comes from Arthrobacter sp. DualSoilB13, assembly GCF_055389195.1. Classification (NCBI taxonomy): domain Bacteria; kingdom Bacillati; phylum Actinomycetota; class Actinomycetes; order Micrococcales; family Micrococcaceae; genus Arthrobacter; species Arthrobacter sp. DualSoilB13. The sequence goes on from NZ_AP035865.1 coordinate 1,031,640, forward strand.
GGAAACCAAGGTGGCCCAGCCCATCATCCCCCTCAAGATCATCTCCGAGCGCACCACGGCCCTGGCCATTGTTGCCTCCGTTGCGGTGGGCATCGCCATGTTCGGTTCGTCCACCTTCCTGGGCCAGTACTTCCAGGTTGCCCGCGGCGCCACACCCACCGAGGCAGGGCTGCTGACGCTGCCCATGATCGCCGGAAACCTTATTGGTTCGGTCGCTTCGGGCATCCTGATCAGCCGCTTCGGTAAGTGGAAGAGGTTCCTGATTGCAGGCTCCGTCCTCCTCATTGGCGGTCTCGCATTCGCCGGAACCATGGACCACACCACTGAACTGTGGATTGTGGCGATCTACACCGGTGTGTTCGGGCTCGGCCTGGGCATGCTGATGCAGAATCTGGTCCTCGCTGTTCAGAACACCGTCCAGGCCAAGGACATCGGAACCGCCAGTGCCTCCGTGGCGTTCTTCCGCTCGGTTGGTGGCGCAATCGGCGTATCCGTTCTCGGTGCCATCATGTCCAACCACGTGAAAGAACTCGCTGTTGAGGGCATGACTGCCGCAGGGATCCCTGCCCAGGGTGGAGCGTCCGGAGCGAGCATGGACCTGGCTGACATGCCTGCCCCCATCGCGGACATCATGCGCGCTGCCTACGGTGACGCGACTGCTCAGATCTTCCTGATCTCCGCGATCATCAGCGTCGTTGCCCTCCTCGCCGTGCTGTTCATCAAGGAGCGTCCACTGCGACGCACCGTGGATGCAGCTCCTGAGAAAGAACTGGTTGCCACGGCTTCAGGGGACGCCGGAATGTCACTGGACACGGCGTCCATGGACGCAGTGAAAGCGTCCGACGACGGCGCCCGCCGCCCAAGTGCCCATCCTGCGGTTTCGGTGGGCGGACGTCAGGTAGGGGCGGACCGTCAGGTTCCGGTAGGGGACCGTCAGGTTCCGAACCCGGAGTCCGGAACCGATCTTGACCTCGAGTTCGCTCGGATCCTCACGCAGGAACGGCCTCACGGCACGGTTGATGTGAAGGAAGTCCAGGAGCAGTTGTCCCGTACCCAGTACGTCCTGGCGGAACAACAGCTTCAGCTGAGCCGTGCCAACGTGGAGCTGCAGGCCCGGTTGCGGGAGCAGCAGACCATTGCCGAGCAGCAAGCCCACACCGCGGAAGAGCTTGCAGCGATCCGCAAAGAACTCAAGCGTGAGCGCAGGCAGCAGGAGCGCATGGCGCTGCTGCTCCTCCAAGGCGTCGAAGCACGTTCGGACCACGGCAAGCACGCAGGCTAACTCACTGGGGTCCCGGCCCTGTCCGGGGATCCAGGGCTCCTTGCGGAGTCCGGTCAGAACGGCCAACGAGGGCGGGATTGGGAGCGCCGGCTGGGAAACCAGCCGGCGCTTTCTTGTCTGCTCCGACTACCGGACTTGCGGAAGCGGGAGCACCCGCCACCCGGCAGATACTCCGCTGGGATGATCTTTCCCGAAAGATGTTTCGCCGGGGCAACGGATTTCGTAGAGTAGGGAGGCTAATACTGTCAGCCCCGGCTGCCACACTTCTCTTACCTCTTTCACGCACTCTTTCTAAGGACCCGTGGGCATGCTTGTCACCCTTATACGGCGCTACTCCAAGCCGTATTTGCCGCAGATCGTGGCCGTGCTGATTTTTCAGCTCGCATCCACCATCGCTACGCTGTACCTCCCCAGCCTCAACGCCAGAATTATTGATGAGGGAGTTTCCCGCGGAGACACCGACTTCATCTGGCAGACCGGTGCCCTCATGCTCGCTGTCGCCCTTGGACAAGTGGTCACTGCCATCATCGCTGTGTACTTCGGGTCCCGCGTTGCAATGGCCATTGGCAGGGACCTGCGCCGCAGCGTCTTCCGGCAGGTCAGTAGCTTCTCAGCCCAGGACGTCAACACTTTCGGTGCTCCCACGCTGATTACCCGCGGTACCAACGATGTCCAGCAGGTACAGATGCTGGTGCTCATGGGCCTGAACTTCATGGTCTCAACCCCCATCATGTGTGTGGGCGGCATCATCATGGCGCTCCGTGAGGACCTTAGCCTTTCCTGGTTGGTCTGGGTCTCCGTTCCTGTCCTGGTGGCCGTGGTGGGCTACCTTGTAGTCCGTCTCATGCCGCTGTTCCGTTCCATGCAGACCAAGATCGACGCCATCAATGGCGTGCTGCGCGAACAGATCATCGGTATTCGCGTGGTCCGGGCCTTTGTTCGCGAGCCCCACGAGGCCAGGCGCTTCGGGGACGCCAATGATGACCTCACTGCAGTGTCGGTAAAGATCGGCAACCTGTTCGTCCTGATGTTCCCGGCCATCGGCATGATCCTGCACCTGTCCACGGCCGCCGTGCTGTGGTTTGGCGGCCAGCGGGTGGATTCCGGGGAGATGCAGGTGGGTGCGCTCACGGCCTTCCTCCAGTACCTGCTGCAGATCCTGATGGCTGTCATGATGGGCACGTTCATGGCCATGATGATTCCCCGCGCATCCGTCTGTGCAGACCGCATAGGTGAGGTACTGGACGTCGAGCCTTCCATCCACAACCCCAGCTCGCCAGTAGTGCCTGCTGAGAAGAAGGGACGCGTGGAGTTCCGGGACGTCACCTTCAAGTACCCCGGTGCCGAGGCTCCGGTGCTGAGCAACATTTCCTTCACTGCTGAGCCGGGCAAGACCCTGGCCATCATCGGCTCCACGGGCGCCGGCAAGACCACCTTGGTCTCGCTGCTGCCGCGGCTTTACGACGTCGCATCCGGTGACGTCCTGCTGGACGGTGTGCCCGTCACGAAGATGGACGCATCGGAGATCACCAGCCGCGTATCTGCGGTGCCGCAGAAGCCGTACTTGTTCTCAGGAACAATCGAGCATAACCTTCGTTTCGGCAAGCCTGACGCCACGGACGAAGAGCTGTGGGACGCGTTGGAAACGGCACAGGCCAAGGGCTTCGTGGAAGAAAAGTCATCCGGTTTGAACCGGCGCATCGCCCAAGGCGGTACCAATGTCTCCGGTGGCCAGCGCCAGAGGCTATCCATTGCCAGGGCGTTGGTTACCAAACCGAATGTGTACCTGTTTGATGATTCGTTCTCCGCGCTCGATGTTGCTACCGACGCCCGTCTGCGCAAAGCCTTGAAGGCCAAGACCCGGGATTCCACAGTCATCATCGTGGCCCAGCGCGTCTCTACCATCGCGGACGCGGACGAGATCCTTGTGCTGGATAACGGAAGGATTGTTGACCGCGGAACGCACGACGAACTGCTGGAGACCTCACCCACCTACCAGGAAATCGTTGAATCCCAGCTGAGCGTGGAGGAAGTGGCATGACCGAGCAGGACCAGCAGAAGAAGCGTGGCTGGGCTGCCAAGGCTCAAGCCGCCAAGGATGCCAAGGCAACAGCCGAAGCTGAGGTAGCCACCGAAGTGCTCGATGACGACGACTTTGTTGAAGAAGAATACGTCCCCTCCGAAGCTGATGGCGGTATGTTCGGCGACGTCCCGGCAAAGAAGGCCAAAGAGTTCTGGCCGTCCGCCAAGCGACTCATGAGCCTGCTGAAGCCCGAGGCCGTTGGCGTGTACATCGTGATCGGGCTCGTCATTGTCTCGGTAGTCCTCAATGTGATTGCTCCGAAGGTCCTGGGTAGTGCCATGGACGTCATCTTCGGTGGCGTTGTGGGCCGGCAGATCCCGGAGGGGGTCTCGCAGGAGCAGTTCGTTGAGCTCATGCGCCAGCAAGGCCAAGGCAACTTTGCGGATATGGTCTCCAAGATGGAGCTCACCAACGGGATTGACTTCCCCAAGCTGACGTTCCTGATTTCGATCGTGCTCCTGATGTACTTTGTGGCCAACATCTTCCTGTGGGCCCAGGGTTGGTTGCTCAACAGGATCGTCATGCGGGTCATTAAGAAGCTGCGCAACGACGTTCAGGCAAAGCTCAACCGGCTCCCGCTGAACTACTTCGACACCCGCCAGCGCGGCGACATCCTGTCCCGCGTGACCAACGACGTCGACAACGTCCAGCAGGGCCTCCAGCAGGCGTTCTCCCAACTGGTCAGCTCAGTGCTCACAGTCCTGGGCATCACGGTGATGATGTTCATCGTCTCCTGGGAATTGGCGCTCATTGCCCTGATCGCTCTGCCGTTGTCCGGCATTGTGGCGGGCGTCATTGGTGCGCGCAGCCAGAAGCTCTTCGCAGCACAGTGGAAGAACACCGGCGCACTGAACGGCCAGATCGAGGAGTCCTTCTCCGGACACGACCTCGTGAAGGTCTTCGGTCGCGATGCCGACATGCTGAAGCGTTTCGACGAGAAGAACGAGGAACTCTACAAGGCCTCCTTTGGTGCGCAGTTCGTGTCCGGCGTGATCTTCCCGGCCATGAACTTCGTGTCCTACCTGTCCTACGTCGGCATTGCCGTGGTGGGTGGCTTGCGCGTTGCCTCGGGCTCCATGAGCCTGGGCGATGCCACCGCCTTCATTCAGTACTCACGTGAATTCACCCAGCCGCTGGGCCAGATTGCCGGCATGGCCAACATGCTGCAGTCCGGTGTTGCCTCGGCAGAGCGCGTCTTCGAGTTCCTTGATGCCGAGGAAGAAGTTGAAGAGACCGGGACCCGCAATCTGCCCGCCAAGACCGACGGCCATGTTGAGTTCGAGCACGTCTCGTTCAGCTATGTAGAAGACAAACCGCTCATTGAGGACCTGTCCTTTGCTGCCGAACCTGGCCATACCGTGGCGATTGTGGGCCCCACCGGGGCCGGGAAGACCACGCTGGTGAACCTGGTGATGCGTTTCTACGAGCTCAACGCAGGCCGGATCACCTTGGATGGCGTGGACATCAAGGACCTTAGCCGCGCAGAACTGCGGTCCAAGGTGGGCATGGTGTTGCAGGATGCCTGGCTGTTTGGCGGGACCATCTACGACAACATCAAGTACGGCAAGCTGGACGCCACCGAGGACCAGATCATGGAAGCGGCCAAGGCAACCTACGTGGACCGCTTTGTGCGTGCCCTCCCGGACGGTTACCAGACGATCATCGACGAAGAAGGCAACAACGTCAGCGCCGGTGAAAAGCAGCTCATCACCATCGCCCGTGCCTTCGTTTCAGATCCGTCGCTGCTGATCCTGGACGAAGCTACAAGCTCCGTGGACACCCGTACGGAGCTGTTGCTGCAAAAGGCCATGGCTGCCCTTCGGACGGACCGGACGAGCTTCGTGATCGCCCACCGCCTGTCCACTATCCGCGACGCCGACACCATTTTGGTGATGGAGAACGGCAAGATCGTGGAGCAGGGCAACCATGCCCACCTGCTCACACTGCAGGGGGCCTACTACCGGTTGTACATGTCCCAGTTCGCTGGTGAGGAAGAGACCGCTGTGGACGACTCGACGGCGGTGCACAGCTGAGCACGGAAACACTGAAGGAGTCCATGGCACCCCGCCGCATAGAGGTCCTCGTACCCATGCGCTGGGGTGACATGGACGCCTACGGCCACATCAACAACGTCCAGATTGTGCGGATGCTGGAGGAAGCCCGTATCGCAGCCTTCGGGCCCCCTCGTGGAGCGGGCCTTCCGGGCGTAGAGCCCCCGGCGGCCCTGTTCAATGACGTCGAGGAAGGCACAATGACCCTGGTTGTGGAGCACAAAGTCCGGTACGTCCGGACTTTGGATTACCGCAACATCCCGGCTGTGGTGGAGATCTGGGTGGGGGCCATCAAAGGCGCCAGCTTCGATCTCCATTACGTCATCAAAGATCCTGTCACGCGGGAAGACTGCGTGAAAGCAACTACTCACCTGGCTTTCGTCGCCGAGGCCACAGGACGGGTCCTAAGGCTCACGCCGGAGCAAAAGGAAAAGCTGCAGAAGTACCAGGGCTGACGAGTTTTTGTACAGCTGATGCCCTCAAATGGCCGTCTTAGGGGCATGAGCTGTACAAAAACTCCACGTAGAGTTTCACCATGAAACTTGAAATTGCCGTGGTGAGTGCCGCGGGTGCAGGCACGGCAGCCGCCGAGGGAGCCGACCGCATCGAACTGTGCAGCAGCCTGGAACTTGGTGGCGTCACGCCAAGCCAAGGACTCATGGAAGCCAGCATGGAGCACGTTGACGGCCGTCTGGCGATCCATCCACTGATCCGCTCCAGGCCCGGCGACTTCCGGTACTCTGCGTCCGACGTGGACACCATGGTCCACGAGATCCGCCATCTGCTGGCCCAGGGGGCCCACGGGGTGGTGCTCGGGGCGCTCACCCCGTCCGGAGACGTAGACGTTCACGCGATCCGGCGCCTCATGGATTCCGCCAAGGAAGCCAACCCGGAGGCAGAGTTGACCTTCCACAGGGCCATAGACCAGTCACGAGACCCCGTGGCCGCTCTTGAACATCTGATGGAACTTGGCTTCACGCGGATCCTGACCTCGGGCCACGAAGCCACCGCGGGGGCGGGGCTGTCCACGTTGACCACCATGGCAGAACGTGCCGGGAGTGCACTGCAGATCATGGCCGGGGGAGGACTAACCCTTGACGACATCCCTGCGATGCACCGGGCAGGCCTTGCTGCGGTCCACCTTTCGGCCAAGAAGACGGTCTCCACCCTCGCCGATGGGGCGGTCTCCCTCGGTGCGCAGGACGGCAGCGATCCCACGGCTTACACAGTTACCAACCGCGACGTCGTCCGGGCGGCGAGGGCGAAAGTCAACGCACTGAACCTGGCTGCCTCCAAGTAGCACCTGGCCGCCTCCAACTAGCACCGTCATAATGCCCTGGCAGCGTCATGGCCAGTATTCGGGGGCGGGAATTGCAGTGATCGCGCATCGCAATAACCCTTTACGACTCCACGGAACGCCGGGATGATGTAAGGATTCACCAAACAGGTGAGAAACCCCGGAAGCTACCTTCAGGAGTCTCAGCGATGCCGCTGCCCGCGCCGGTTTCACCGGCCCTCATCACCCCGCCAAATCCCAGCAGAATCGGTTCAGTGACAGCCCACCCGGAGGTGGATTGTGGCATCGGCGCGTGGGACAAACTGCTCTACGGCAATCACCGATTCGTTGTGGAAGTCCTGGATGTGGCTGAAGCGGGGCTCAGCGGAAGGGGCGGCGGGGTTGGTGCGGCCCACAGGGCTGTCATCCCGTGGCGGCGGCAGGACAAGGACCCCGCAACGGTTGATGTCATGGTCGTCTCGGAGAAGACCGGCATCAGGGTCCGGAACGTGATGGTGGAAGAGGCCACCCGCGAGTCCGGAACGGTTGTCTTCGAAGCCACAGAGGGCCCTGGCATCTACTTCGTCTTCTACCTGCCGTACGCCATGCTGGGGAAAGCCCACTATCCCCAGGCGCAGTACCTCCCGCGTCGTCCTGCCGCAGATCCGGCCTGGGCCGCCGCCGTCGGACGTTCCGCCTGGGCAAGCGGGGCGCAAGCCGCGCTGCCCACCGCCAAAGTCATCCGATATGAGGCGGCAAGCGAACGGGACTCGTTCGCACCCATGAACTTCACCGCCCGCGCAGACGAACTGGAGCGGTTCCGGGCACTCCACGCGGGAGAAGCCCTACTGGTGTTTCCCGAGGACCGCCTGAATCCCATCTCCATGCGGCATGACCTACCGGCGCACTGGGTGATCAACGGGCCCTCGGAGGCTTTCCACGGCACTGCACAGGCTGGCGAGGACTATGTGGTCCAGTTGGGACTGTATGCGCAGAAGGATCTCAACGGCGTGACAGTTCAGGTCACCCCATCAGCCGGGGAAGAGCCAACGGGAGGAGACTCAACGGGAGGAGAAGGTACCAGCGGGCGCTGCATCAACACCGATGGCGTGGACAGGCTGGGCAAGCCATGGCACAGAGCCCTCAACATTCCTGCCGGCACTGTACGGGCTTTGCTGGTGGTCCTTCCCATCCCTGAGGAAGCTGCGGGAACCACGCACTCCGCGATGGTGACTATCCATGCAGCGGGGGAGCCACCACGGGAGGTCGTGGTCAGGCTTGATGTGGCCGCGGAAACAGATCCGGCACTCCTTGCGGGCGGTTTCGGAGATGCACGTTCCCTTCGGCGCCTGGCCTGGCTGGATTCGCGAGTGGCTCAGGACGCGGAGCTCGTTAGGCCATATACGGCCATCACTTTGGACGAAACGAGCAGGACGTTGGGGATTCTGGGCAGGTCCTTGCAGCTGACGGAGTCCGGACTTCCGGCGCAGGTGACGTCAACGTTTACCACCGCGGTGACCGCAACGGATGGTCCCGTCGTCGAGCTTTTCAGTGCTCCCATGCGGCTGGACGTTGAGGGAATTGATTGGACGCACGGTCAGCTAGTTTTCACTGAGGACGGCCCGGCGCGGATGTCGTGGCGCTGCGCCTGGACAGGTCGCAAGGACGGCAAGGCGGCGCTGACGCTGGAGCTGAACGGCGTTCTCGACGCCGATGGGGCAGTTTCGTACTCGCTGCGGCTCAGCCCGGTGGGGACCTTGGAGGTGAACGACGTCGGCCTGCAGCTGGCGCTCCATGAGGCTTCGGTTCCGCTGGCCATGGGGTTGGGCATCCCGGGTGGAAGACGGCCGGACACCATCGACTGGACTTGGGACGTGGCGGCGAAGAACCAGGATGCGTTGTGGCTGGGGAGTGTGAATGTAGGCGTCCAGCTTTCCTTACGTGATGGCAGCTATGAACGGCCGCTCAACACCAACTTCTACCGGGAGAAGCCGTTGGTGGAACCGGGATCGTGGGCCAACCGGCAGCAGGCCGGCGGTGATTGCGGAGTCCGGGGCGGTGTCGCGTTGCGGACATCGGAGGACACAGCCACGCTGCGTGCCTTCAGTGGTGCCCGGACCCTAAGGGCGGATGAGCCATTGGACTTCGATTTCCGCCTGCTGCTGACACCGTTCAAGCCGATCGATCCCGGTAAACACCTTGGAAAACGGTACTTCCACGCTCCTGAAAACCCTGCGGACATCAAGGCCGCTGGTGCCACCGTGGTCAACGTCCATCACGCCACGGCGCCGGCGCCCTATATCAATGATCCCTTGCTGACCCAGGACTCGCTGCGGAAGTACGTGGCCCAGTGCCATCAGCACGGGCTCAAAGCCAAGGTTTACAACACGGTCCGCGAGCTCACGTTCCATAGCCCGGAGCTGCTGCCGTTGCTGCACCTGGACCACGAAGTCTTCAGCGACGGTCCAGGGGCAGGCCACATGTGGCTGCAGGAACATGCCGGCAGCGGCTACGTTTCAGCGTGGTTTGCACCCAATGTGGAGGACATCGCCGTGGTGACAACCGGCGAATCGCGGTGGGAGAACTTCTACGTGCGGAGCCTTCAGGAACTGGCCGGCGGGGAGGACGGGATTGACGGCATCTACCTGGATGACATCGCCTATGACCGCTCCGCCATGCAGCGGGTCCGCAAGGTCTTGGAGCGGGCCTGCATAACCCGTGGTGTAGACGGCCCTGAGATTGACCTCCATTCAGCAAACCAGTTCACTGCGCACGACGGTTACGCGTCCTCCGCCAATCTGTACATGGAGCACTTGCCGTATGTGGACAGGCTATGGCTGGGGGAGTACTTCGACTACAACACCACCGATCCCGACTATTGGCTGGTGGAGCTCTCCGGCATTCCCTTCGGCCTCATGGGCGAGATGCTGGAAGGCGGTGGCAACCCATGGCGTGGCATGGTGTTCGGGATGACAGGCCGGGCACCTGCCGTGGACAACCGCCCGCTCTGGGAGTTCTGGGCCCAAACCGGGTTGGAGCACGGGCATATGCAAGGGTTTTGGGACCCGCAGGCCCCCATAAAGACAAGTCACCCCCACGTTCTGGCCACCACGTGGCTCACGGAGCACGGAATGGTTGTAGCGCTGGCCTCCTGGGCCGCGGACACTGAACAAGTGACGCTGATTTTCGACGACGCTGCTGCCGCCACCAGAATCATCAAGGCCCCCACCATCCCCGGCTTCCAATCTGCCGCGAGCTACGTGCCCGGCCAAGCCATAGCCATCGAGCCGCAGCGCGGCCTCCTTCTCACGATCGGATACTGACGTGGCAGACACAGCAACCTCCACCCTCACAGTCACCACCGTTTCCCTGACCATGGCCGAGCTCGGCCCGCTCAACCCCTTGCCCGTGGTGGCGGCTGAGCTGGACCAGCCCTACACCGTGGGAGAGGGGGTGCCGGAGGAACTCCAGGCCTCGGCCCGGTTCGGTGTGGTGCCCAACATTTACCCGTACCTCATGCAGGACGGCTACAGCCGGGACGCGGCACCCAAGGAAGTGCCCGCCGTCGTGCTTGAAAACAGCAAACTCAAGGTGACGGTCCTCCCGTCGCTGGGTGGCCGCATCTGGGAACTGTTCGACAAAAAGACGGGCAAGCAGCTCCTCCACACCCACCAGGCACCGCAACTGGCCAATGTTGCGCTGCGCAAGGCCTGGTTCGCCGGTGGGCTGGAGTGGAACATCGGCACCCGAGGCCATTCGCCCACCAGCTGCGATCCTTTGCACACCGCGATTGTCCGCACCCCGGACGGCAAGCACATCCTGCGGATGTGGGAATACGAGCGGCTGCGGGAAGTGGTTTTCCAGGTGGACATCTGGCTGCCCGGCGACTCGCCTGTGGTCTTCGCGGCGGTGCGGATCCGCAACCCAAGCGACCACGAGGTCCCCATGTACTGGTGGAGCAACGCAGCCATCCCTGAGACGGAGCGGACCCGCGTGATCGCCCCGGCGGATGAGGCTTTCGGCAGCGACTACACCACGGACATCACCCGCGTCCGGCCCACCGCCCACGAAGGATATGACGGCACGTGGCCGGTCAACAGCCCCCACGCGGCGGATTTCTTCTTCGACATCGACCCTTCCGAACGGCGTTGGGTTGTTGCAGCCGACGACGACGGCGACGGGCTGGCGATGCTCTCCACGGGACTCCTCCGCGGCAAGAAGCTCTTCGTATGGGGCCAGGGGCAGGGCGGCAAGCGGTGGCAGGAATGGCTGAGCCCCGGAGCTGGACCGTATGCCGAAATCCAGGCGGGTTTGGCGCAGACGCAGTTTGAACACCTTGTCATGCCAGCCGACGCGGAGTGGGCCTGGGTAGAGGCCTACGGTAACGGTCATCTCGATCCGGAAACCTCGCACGGTGCCGACTGGGACGCTGCGGTGGCCAACGCCAGCCAGCGATTGGAGCAACTCCTGCCCCATGACGAACTCGAGGCCATGCTTCCCGCAGCCCTCAACGACGCCGACATCCCGCCGTCCACCATGCTGCTGCGCGGCAGTGGTTGGGGCGTTCTTGAACGCGCCCGGCGCCGGAAATCCGGGAAGGGCTGGGTGGATGAGAGCGGTACACCTTTCGGGGTGGAGAGCGTCACGGCCGAGCAGGAACCGTGGCTCGGTCTGTTGGAGGGAAAAACGTTCGACGGCGGGCCCGGTTTCGTCGCCGGGGCGGACTGGGAAGAGTTGCTTGGTGGGCAGGCCAGCCCCGAATCGAGGTTTCACCTGGCCATCATGAAGCACGCCCGTCAGGACCTGGACGGTGCGACGGCGGGGTACCGCGGGGTGCTTTCCGACGGAGGGGCCGCTCCCGGCATCAGGGCGCTCGCGCACCGCGGCTTGGGCTTGGCCCTGCTCGCCGCAGGTCAGGAGGCTGATGGACTTACCGAGCTCCGGAGGGGCGTTGACGCTGACCCCTTCACCACAGCCGTGCTCACGGAAGCCGTCACGCTCAGCATCCGGCACGGGGACCCCGCCATGGCACTGGGACTGGTGGAGTCGGCACCCAAGGAGGGCGCCGGCGTCGGACGTTTGCGGTTCCTCAAGGCGCTGGCGCTCGCGCGAACCGGGAAAGCCGCCGAAGCAGCCGCGATCCTGCGTGAGGGTGTCGAGATTCCGGACCTCCGCGAGGGCGAGGACGCCATTGCGGCCTTGTGGGAAGAAGTGTGCCCGGACGAGCCCGTCCCTGCGGCCTATCAGTTCGGGATGCACTGACGGGCGCGCGGTGTGGCCTCCCGCACATCGGGGGTAATCTCTGAAAGCGTGTTCTGGAACATGCAGACGCAACGAACGGAGCACGTAATGCCCCCCGAGATACCGGGACTGCCAGCCTTGGAATGGTCCTCCTCAGACGGCCATGCCAGCTACGACCAGGCGGAGGGGACGCTGACGCTCACGGCAGCCCCCGGCGTCGACTGGACCAACGATTCCCTGGGCGGCGAGCCGCAGCACCGCGCCACAGCGTTGGGCTTCAGGGCACCTGCCGCGTTCTCACTCTCAGCCCGGGTGTTGGTGGCCTCACCACGGACAACGTTCGACGCCGGTGTGCTGACTTTGTGGGCGGATAGCGAGCACTGGGCCAAGCTCTGCTTCGAGTATTCTCCGCAAGGGGAAGCCATGGTGGTCAGCGTGGTGACCAACAACTACTCCGACGATTCCAACGGCCCCGTGGTGGACGCCCCGTGGGTTTACCTGCGCGTGAGCCGGGTAGGGCCAGCGTGGGCTTTCCACTGGTCATCGGACGGCCGGAAATGGTCCTTCGTGCGGCTGTTCAGGCTGGATACGGAGAAAGCAGTGCACGTCGGGTTCATGTCGCAAGCGCCCATGGGCGAGAGCTGTGAGGCACGTTTCGACGCCATCGAAGTGAAGGACGAACCTCCGGCTGACCTCCGCGACGGAAGTTAGCGCTGGTCAATCGGGGTTTGAACGCAGCTTCGCCGGGATGGGCAGCAAGCCTGTGGATATCCAGATGCTTGGATAAACCAAACAAGGTAAGTTGGCATGGTGATTCCCTCCGTAAAAACTGCCATTGACCGCGCCCCCGGAGTCTCCAAGGAGATCGAGGACGCAGCTTGGTATGTGCTGGGTCCGGCGCTCCACGGGAGACCCTCGGCGCTGGACGGCAGGACGTTGACGTGGACCGCAGATGCTGCCGCTGAGCTCCTGGAAAGGCTTGAACGCGGGGTGGAGGACTCCAAAGCCCCCATGATGACCAACCTGCGGCAGAACCTCCATGGCGCGTCCCGGGAAGCCAAGCTGCTGGCCGTGGAACTGCTGTTCCTGCAATCACTGCCGCTCGCACACGAGGTCAAGTCCCTCCGGGTCAAACGTGCCCGCGTCACCGAGGCCGCATCATGGGTCGAGCCGCCCATCGAGCTGCCGGAAGAGCTATATGAGGGCATGACGGACCACGGCGTCATCCGTGACCGCACCGCCGAGTTCAACTGGACCATCTGGGACCACCTGAAATGGCTGTGCCGCTTCGTGGCCCACGTGGACAGCCAAAGCACAGCCACCATCAACGAGGCACTCGCGGACCCGCTGAAGTTCCATGAACTGGCCGCCGCAACGCCCGAAGACCAGCCTGCCCTGCGCCGCAGCATCGAGTACTTGGTGTGGCCGAGCTACTTCGAGCCCGTAGTGGCCGACGTTGAACGCCAGGAAATCCGGGACGCCTTTGCTTCTCTCGTCGGCGGGGCCGGGGGCGATACAGACGAGGACATTACCGCCGACATCCACCGCATCCGCCTGCACCTGGACGAGCAAGCCGGGCAGCGCATCGACTGGTACGGACGCCAACTGGTAAGCCAATGGCGCAAGGTGGGAGATCCGGGGCGCCGTTCCTGGCTCCTGCGTACCCATCACGACAATGCGGACCTGCTGGCCGCCTGGGTTGCCGAAGAGAAGGCCACCTTGGATGTGGAACATCTGCGCGCCCTCAACGCAGGGGTCACGGCAGGCGTGGTCCAGCATGCCGTGGATGAGGATTACAAGCACCTGGGCTACGTGGAGCGCGAAGACACCAAAACAGCTGTTTTCGCTTTCCTGACAGTCATGAAGCCAGGTGACCTCACGCTGTACCAGCACGCCGGCCGGGTAAGGGTTGGTGTGGTCCTCGGAGAACCCGAACACCATGAAGACAATCGGCGGATCCGCCGCAAGGTCCGCTGGTTCGATGACAGTTACGCTATCCCCGAGCTTCCCCGTCACGCCCAGCGTCAACTTTCCACACCGGGCATCATCGTGGACGTCACCAGGGTGATTCAGGCCCTGCAGGAGCTGCTCCCCGTGGAAGCCGAAACCGATGGCGAGGACGAAGCCCCGCCCACTACCGTCGTCGAGGTTGTCCAGCAAGGGTTCCGGCCGCTGACCGAAGAGTTTGCAGCGTCCCTGCACATGGACGTTGAACCACTCAAGGAGATCGCTGAACTTCTCGAGGAAAACCGCCAACTGGTTCTTTATGGTCCGCCGGGAACCGGCAAAACCTACCTTGCAAAGCATCTAGCCGCCGAGTTGGCCGGTGACCACACCGACGAACGGGTGAAGCTGGTCCAGTTCCATCCCTCGTATGCCTACGAGGATTTCTTCGAGGGCTACCGGCCGGACAAAACTGATGATGGCCAAGTGTCCTTCAAGCTTGTGGCCGGTCCACTGCGGCGTCTCGCCGAGGAGGCCGCGAAACCCGAGAATGCGCACAAGCCGTACTTCCTGATCATCGATGAAATGAACCGCGCCAACCTGGCCAAGGTCTTCGGCGAGCTCTACTTCCTCCTGGAATACCGGGACGACCGCATCTACCTCCAGTACAGCCCCAATGAGCCCTTCAGCTTGCCGGACAACCTTTACATCATCGGAACCATGAACACCGCGGACCGTTCCATCGCCATGATGGACGCCGCCATTCGCCGGCGGTTTGCGTTCATCGAGCTCCACCCCAAAGAGGAGCCGATCCGTGGCACGCTGCGTCGCTTCCTGGAAGCCCGCGGTCTGGACACCCTCAACGCGGACCTGCTGGATGCGCTTAATGACGCGATCGACGACTGGGACCGGGACCTGATGATCGGGCCGTCCTATTTCATGAAGAACGCGGCCCAGAACCCCACTGGACTCCGCCGCATCTGGAAGTACGAGCTCATGCCGTTGCTGGAGGAGCACTATCACGGGCAGCTGAACCGGGCGCAGCTGGAGGAACGCTTCGGCCTGGACCAGCTGCTGGGACGTCTTGCAGCCCGCTAAAGGCATCCCGCCAAGGCCCGGCCGTGCGCCCGCCAGCGCGGGGGGTGTGCCCGCCAGCGCGGGAAGTGCGCCCGCCAGCGCGGGGCGGGTCACTACCGGCCGTGCGCCCGCCAGCGCGGGGCGGGTCAACTCCGGCCCCCGGCATATCGTCATGGACGAGCTCTCCCGCGGGGTGGTGGAAAAACTCGATCCCCAATCGGCGGCATTCATCAACTCCAGCGGGCTGGCCAAAGCCTCTCCCATGGGCATGGGCCTCTACCGGATTGAACCCGTTGGCAAGGTGGGCTCAGTACGGACCACCACGGTGCAGCTCGAAGTCCGTCCCAAGGACCGGCTTGGCCTGAGCAGGCTCCTCTTCCTGCTCAGCTACGCCGGAGAGCAGGGCTTCCGTGATCACTCAGTGGAGGCCGTGGAGCACCCGGACCTGTGGAGCGCACTGGCCGAATCACTAGCTCAGTTGGCGGACAAAGCCCTGAGCCGTGGCGTCCTGCAGGGCTACCTCACCGTGGAGGAGTCCTTGCGCACCGTCAAAGGGCGCATCCGGATCTCGGACCAGATTTCACGACGTCCCGGGATGATGGTGCCATTGGAAGTCTCCTACGACGAATTCACAGAGGACATCGCGGAGAACCGTATCCTCCGTGCTGCCTTGGAGCGCATGGGTCAGGTTCCCGGCGTCCGGCCCACTGTCCTGAGCCGTTTGCGGCAGCTCAAGGGAAAGCTCGACGCCGTCACACGGCTCCAGTCCGGAGCGCCCCTGCCGCCGTGGCGGGCCACCCGGATGAACCTCAGGTACCACCCCGTGCTGCGCCTGGCCGAGGTGATCCTCCGCAACGCTTCCGCCGAGGCCGGTGAGGGTAAGCAGCAAACTGCGTCCTTCGTGGTGGACATGGGCCAGGTGTTCGAGGAATTCGTGGGGACCGCGTTGCGCAGCGCCATGAGTGCCCACCCGGGAGAGATGCGCCTCCAGTACGGCGCGCTCCTCAATGAGGCAGTCCGGGACTCCGATCGCATTACCGTTCGTCCGGACGCCGTGCATTTCCTGGGTGGGCGTCCCGTGGTGGTCTACGACTCCAAATACCAGGCAGCCTCCGACGCCGGCGCGTCCCTAAGCGCGGACCACTACCAGTTGCTGGCATACTGCACAGCCCTCAGGGTACCCACCGCATGGCTCGTCTACGCGGGTTCGGGGGAAATGAAGCTGCGTAGGATCCTCAACACGGACATCGACATAGTGGAGTACCCGCTGGACCTGTCCTTGCCGCCGTCGGAAATCCTGTCCGCAGTGGCTGACCTGGCGGAACAATCCTGGGGCGAGGTAGTCCGCCAGGCTGTGGCGGGCCGCCCGGCGTCGGACTAGCCTGATAAGTAAATCTTCACTGGAGGAGGCACTATGGGCCGCAAGAAATCATGGCGCGATATGACCAAAGGCCAACGGATCATGCTGTTGGTCAGCGGCGCCATCAACATGGCCTTGCTGGGCGCGGCGCAGCGGAGCATCGGCAAGACTCCTGACGGTCAGATCAGAGGCAAGAAGGCGGTCTGGCGCGCTGTCTCCTTCATCAACTTCTTCGGCCCGGTCAGCTACTTCCTGTTCGGCCGCCGTCGGGACGCTGAGATGGGTGCAGGCGCCCCTAAGCGCTGATGCTCACGAGGGCATCTTCACCGTGAACGTGGTGCCCCGGCCTGGTTCGCTTTCCAACGTGATGGTTCCGCCGTGCGCCTCAACAATGGCTTTGCTGATGGGCAGTCCAAGCCCGACGCCGGGAATGGCGCTTTTGCGTACGCCGCCGGCCCGGAAGAACTTGGTGAAAGCCTCGGCCTGTTCCTCTTCGTTCATCCCCATCCCGGTATCGGTGACCCGGCAGAAGATGAAGTCCTGATCCTCCCAAGCGGCCACTTCAACGTCCCCGCCGTCGGGGGAGTACTTGATGGCATTCGATACCAAGTTGTCCAGTACCTGCGCGATCCTTGAGGAGTCGATGCGGGCTTCCAAGGCGTCGGGGAGATCCACGGAGAGCCTGATGCCGGCCTTGGCGGCACGGGGCTCTGCGGAGTTGACGCTCCCGCGCACCAACTCGGCAACGTCCACTGTGTGAGGTTGAATGACGATCTGGCCCGAACGTATGGCCAGCAAGTCCGAGACGAGGGTCAGGAGCCTCTCCGCGTTCCGCCTGACGATGTCCAGCTGTTTGCGTGCCTTGGCGTCGAGGGTGTCCGGCTCATCCAGGATCAGCTCAACGTACCCAAGGATGGACGTTAGAGGCGTACGGAACTCGTGGGATACGTTGGCAACAAAGTCGTCTTTGGCGGCGAGGGCGTTCACCAAGTCCGTGACGTCGCTGAACACCACTACGGACCCGGCGAACTTGCCGGAGTCGTCCACCATGGGGCGTGCGCTCGCGGTGAAGGCACGTTGATCGCTCCCAGAACCCAACCACACCAACTGGTCGGTGAACCTTTCGCCCAGGACTGCACGGCGCACCGGCCTGCGGTCGGCATCCAGGGGCGTGGTCCGGTCCGTGTCGAAGATGAGCAACTGTGATTCGTTGGGATCGTCATTGTCCGGGGGAGTTGCCAGTGCGTGTGTTTGGCGCTGGCGACGGTTCATGAGGATGTCATGGCCATCGCCGTCGACGGCCACCACGCCCAGGGGAAGGGCTTCCATGACGGTGTTCAGGAGCCGTTCCTGTTTGGTGCTGACGCTCAGTGCTTCCTTAAGGGCCTCGTCCTTCTGCTCCAACGCACGCTGCTGACGCACCATGCTCAGGGTCAGAACACTCACGGAAACACCGATGCCCAACATGAGGATGGGGAACAGCAGTGGCTTGGTGAGGTCCTGTT
Organism: Arthrobacter sp. DualSoilB13; assembly: GCF_055389195.1. NCBI lineage: Bacteria > Bacillati > Actinomycetota > Actinomycetes > Micrococcales > Micrococcaceae > Arthrobacter > Arthrobacter sp. DualSoilB13. Next base: position 1,049,459 of record NZ_AP035865.1, read on the forward strand.
CGCTGAGGGTCCCTCTCACGAACAAGGGAACCCAGACGATCCCTAACGGTCCCAGGAAGGACAGGACAATGGCCAGTTTCGGGTACAACCCTGAAGCACACAGCCAGATGACGGGCAACACCACCAGGACGCTGAGGCCGGTGATGGACTCCACCGCACCTTCACGGGCGAAGCCGATGGAGACCATGTCCAGGATGGGGATGCTGAGGAAGGTGGCGAACGGGAGCCGGTGCCAGGGCACAATGATGCACAGTGCCAGGAGGAGCGCCTGACTCAGCAGGAAAATGAGGAACAGCGGATTTTCGAGCGTGGCAGGAAAATACAGCCAAACCAGGATGGCCGAAATACAGACACACACGGATAACGGCAATTGGCTGAGCACTACTCGCATACGCAGGGTATGTTCGTGGAAAGAGCGCCGAAAAACCAACAATTGCTTCTTTTCACCAATGTCCCACGTTGACGGCGGGGTCATGGCACATCCACCAAAAATGCGGAAGAAAGTCGGTTCATGAGATCAGCCTAACCATAATGGATATACTTCTGAGGTTATCGAAGGGGCTGAGGGGCAGCGATGAGTGAAGCACGTGTGGGGCTGGTCATTGAAGATGATCAGGATATCCGCGAATTGGTACGCGTAGTTCTATCCCAGGCGGGGTTTGATGTGCACGTCGCGTCCACCGGATCCGCAGGTGTGACGTCGGCCCGCGAGCTGAATCCGGATGTCATTACGCTGGACTTGGGCCTTCCCGATATCGACGGTTTTGAGGTTGCCCGCCAGATCCGGAAATCCTCGGACGCCTACATCATCATGTTGACCGCCCGCGCCGAAGAGCTGGACACCCTCATGGGTCTGGAAGCCGGCGGCGACGACTACCTCACCAAGCCCTTCCGTCCCCGGGAACTGCGCGCGCGCGTCGAAGCGATGATGCGGCGTCCGCGGGCGTCGTCCGAATCCAAGAGCGCTCCGGAAGAAGTGGTGGACCCCGAGGTTAGCCACAACGGTCTGGCCGTTTCCGCCGGGTCGCGCACAGCGGTCCTGAACGGCACCGAACTCAAGCTGACCCGCACCGAGTTCGACCTCCTGCTCGCCCTGTTGGAGACCGGGCGGATTGTGCGGACCAAGGCAGACCTCGCCCGTCGCCTCCGCAACGAACCCTACGACGTCGGCAGTTACGTCAGCGACGCGGACGAGCGCGCCGTTGAGGTACACATGGGAAATCTGCGCAAGAAGCTCGGCGACAGCATTCAGGCGCCCCGCTGGCTTGAGACGGTACGCGGCGTCGGCTACAGGCTCGCGCCCGCCTCAAACAACTAAGCCCGGCCGTCCATGAACTGGGCTGCAGGGGCTAGTTGGGCTGCAGCGGCTAGTTAGGCTGCAGGGGCGTTTCCAGTTCCTGGATGGTGCCGGAGACAAAATTCTCGATTTCGTGGACCTGCGCGGCCAAGCGGTCCAAGTGGTCTCCGTTCGGCAGGAGTCGGATGCTGATCTCCAGCTCGGTCGCCAAGCGGTTCATGCAGATGGCGCCCACCATGTGGCTGGAGGTTTTGAGGCTGAGGACCGCGTCCATGGCGTCCTCAATGTCCTGCCTTTCCAGTGCGCGGTGTAGCCGACCCACCCGCCAGGGCAGAAGCTCCACATAGTTGCGCACGAAGCTGCTGATGATGCTGTGGTCGCCGCCCAACTCTGCTTGGAGTTCGGTGAGAACGGTGCGATCCACCAGGGCGTCGGTGCACTCGTCGTACTCAGACACCAAACCCCTCCCGCCTCCAAACAATAGATTCACCATTCAACAGTAGGACCCGTGGAAGTTGCGCAACGCCAAATATCCAAAGATTGATCCAATCTTGAGCGGACTCAGAGGCGCTCTTGATCTCGCCCCCACAAAGTAGTGAAAGCAGATCTGGATGTCTCCAGGCTGGACCAGGAACGGGGAAGAACATGGACAGTGGTGCTCGCCCGTCACCGGGCCTCCTGCTCATCATCGTGGTCTGCATGACGGTACTGCTGGGCATTGGAGGTTCGGCCGCCTTCTCGCTTTGGCAGCAGAGTTCCCAGCCCAATGTCACGGACAACACGGTCAATTCCGCGCCAACCACCACAACCGCGCCTAGATAGCCGCTGACTTGCGGAGCCTCATCGCTGGCATAGTGCGGAGTTAATTTGCGGGCGTAGTGCGTAGCCGGCCTAACCCTCAGCGGACTCCAGGAATGCCGTGAGCCGATCCTCGAGCACGGACATATTCTTAAGTTGGCACTCCCAGACCGTGAGCACCTGCCAGCCGGCAGCTGTCAACTGTTCCCGCTGCAGGGCGTCCCTTTCGCGGGTTCGTCTTCTCTTGACTTCCCAGAACTCGGCATTTGCCGCCGGAGCATGCTGTCCCGCTTTGCAATCATGGACATGCCAGAAACAGCCATTGACGAAAATGACCTTGCGCCTGCCCGCAAACACCAAATCCGGGCGGCCCGGCAGCTTCACTGCTCCGGACTGCCCGTGCAACCGGTACCGGTAGCCTTTCGCGTGCAGGAGTTTACGAACCAGCAGCTCTGGTTTGGTGTTCTTCCCGCGGATTTTCGACATGTTGCGGCTGCGTTGCTCCCGCGTCAGAAGGTCCCGGCTCCCGGTCATGCATCCAGCCTACCCAGGGAGTTTTTGTACAGATACCGCCCTTATGAGGCGCTGTTAGGGGCGGTATCTGTACAAAAACGCATCAGGCCGTGGCGTGAACACTCCGCGGTCCACCCCAACGGAGTGACCTGCACTTTCATGCGGCGCCGGCACTCCGGGCAAAAGCGCGGCGGCTCCATCGCCAGGCGCTGTTGGCAGCTGCGGTGGGCGTCCGACGTCGGAGCGTCACCATCGGTGCCGAACGTGCCGCCGTCGGTGCTGAAAGTGCCGCCGCCGCAGTGGCCGCAGAATTTCTGTGACTCTGCAGCCTTCATAGCGACTTCTGGAATTCCTTGATGGGCATGTTCAGCTCCACCAGGAGGTTGAGGTCGGCGTTGGCGGGTCGGCCCAGGGTGGTGAGGTAGTTGCCCACAATGACGGCGTTGATACCACCCAGGAGACCGTCGCGGGTGCCGAGGTCGCCAAGGGTCAGTTCACGGCCGCCGGCGTATCGGAGCACGGTCCGCGGCATCGCCAGCCGGAACGCGGCGATGGCACGGAGGGCATCCTTGCCGTCCATGATTCCCTGGTTTTCCAAAGGTGTGCCGGGGCGGGGATTAAGGAAGTTCAGTGGGACTTCGTGCGGTTCAAGGGCGGCAAGCTGGGCAGCGAGTTCGGCCCGCTGGGCCAATGATTCACCCATGCCGATCAGCGCACCGCAGCATAGTTCCATTCCGGCGGCCTTCACCATGGCGCACGTCTCGAGACGTTCCTCATAGCTGTGAGTAGTAACGACCTCGGGGAAGTAGCTGCGCGCTGTCTCAAGGTTGTGGTTGTAGCGGTGGACGCCCCACTCGGCCAGCTGGTCCACTTGGCGTTGCGTGAGCATGCCCAGCGAGCAGGCGATGTTGATGTCCACTTCTTCATTGATGCGGTCGATCGCAAACTTGATCTGGTTCATGAGCTTGATGTCCGGGCCCCGGACAGCCGCCACGATGCAGAACTCGGTGGCACCGGTGGCCGCGGTTTCCTTGGCTGCCTTAACCAGCTCCGGGATGTCCAGCCAAACGCCACGGACGGGGGAGTCGAACAAGCCCGACTGGCTGCAGAAATGGCAGTCTTCCGGGCAGCCACCGGTCTTGATGGAGATGATGCCTTCCACCTCAACATCCTCACCACAGTGCTTGAGGCGAACCTCATGCGCGAGTTGCAGGGCTTCGGGGATGGCGTGGTCGGGGAGCTCCAGGATCTGGATGAGTTGGGATTCGTTCAGGCCTTCGCCGCGTTCAAGGACCTGCTCGCGGGCGGTGTCCAGAATGGCGTAGGTGGTGGTCTCAAGGGGTGCTTGGGTGCTCATGTCCTTGACGGTATCGGTGCAGGTGGAGGGCAATTTTGTGGGGTGCGCACAAACCGTGGAGCTGAATTTTGGTGCTGGCCGCGCGGGGCGGCTGATGCAGAAGTTACAGCTGTGAAACATGGACGTGACTGAATTGACGCGCTGCGTGACTAGCGTCGTGGGCGAAGCACCCTCCCCGGACGAAAGCGACCACGAATGAGTGACGATAAGACGAGTACCGCAACATTGGAGCCGACGACGGCGGCTGGAACCGCCGTCGGAACCGCCGGCTCTGTTCCAATAGCGCAAGGCAACGCCGACGCGATGAGTGCTGCGAAGGAGAGCCTGGAGGATTACACGCTCCGGTTCGCTCCGCGGTCCTACCGGAAATGGAGCGCCGGTGTGGTGGCCACCAGTGCGTTGGGCGGCATCGCCTACCTGGCCGACTTCTCCATCGGCGCGAACATCGGCATCGCCTATGGAACAGTGAACGCGATCTTCGGCATCATCGTGGCCGCGGTGATCATCTTCGCCACCGGCTTCCCCTTGGCCTATTACGCAGCACGCTACAACATCGATTTGGACCTGATCACCCGCGGCTCGGGGTTCGGCTACTATGGCTCAGTGGTCACCAACATCATTTTCGCCACGTTCACGTTCATCTTCTTCGCGCTTGAGGGCTCCATCATGGCCCAAGGGCTGCAGCTGGGCCTCGGTATTCCGCAGTGGATCGGCTATGCGGTGTCCACCATCATCATCATTCCGCTGGTGATCTACGGAATGAAGACGCTCGCTACTTTGCAGGTGTGGACCACGCCACTGTGGCTGCTGCTCATGGTGGTTCCCGTGGGCTATCTGCTACTGTCCCACCCCGAGAGCATCGACGCCTTCTTCGCGTTCACCGGCGCTTCCGGGCAGGGTGGACCTAACCTGGCATCGGTGATGTTGGCGGCCGGTGTGTGCCTGTCACTCATGGCACAGATCGCGGAGCAGATCGACTACCTGCGCTTTATGCCGGCCAAGACTGCTGAGAACAAGGGTGCTTGGTGGCGTGCAGTGATCCTGGCCGGACCGGGCTGGGTCATCTTCGGTGCCATCAAGCAGATCATCGGCCTGTTCATCGCGATCTACCTGATCGCCAAGCTGGATCCTGCGGCTGCGGTGCATGCAAATGAGCCCGTTCACCAGTTTCTGGGCGTCTACGAAGAGATGATGCCGGCCTGGCTCGCCATGACTTTGGCCGTGGTGCTGGTGGTCATCTCGCAGATCAAGATCAACGTCACCAACGCCTACTCCGGCTCGCTGGCCTGGACCAACTCCTTCACGCGCATCACCAAGACCTACCCGGGCCGCATGGTGTTTGTTGTGGTGAACCTGGTGATTGCGCTGGTGCTTATGGAATCGAACATGTTCGAGTTCCTCAACACGATCCTGGGCTTCTACGCCAACTGCGCCATGGCCTGGGTGGTCACGGTGGCCTCGGACATAGCCATCAACAAGTACCTGCTGAAGATCTCGCCCAAGGTTCCGGAGTTCCGCCGCGGGATGCTCTACGCCGTCAATCCCGTGGGTTTCGTGTCCATGCTGGTCTCCGCAGGGGTTTCCATCGCCGTCTTCTTTGGCGCCTTCGGTTCCGCAGTACAGCCGTTCTCGCCGATCTTCGCAGTGGGCCTGGCCTTGGTGCTGCCGCCCCTGTTGGCTCTGGCCACCAAGGGGCGCTACTACCTCCGCCGGACCGACGACGGCATCGACCTGCCGATGTTTGACGCCGACGGCAACCCCAGCGATGCCAAGCTGATGTGCCACGTGACAGGCATCGAATTCGAACGTCCGGACATGCTCCGCTCCGCTCAGGACGGGCCCGACGGCGAACCCCAGTACATCTCGTCCCTGGCGTTGTCCACGGACAAGACGGGCGCGCTGGTACTCCCGGCCCAAAAGTAACCCCCGCGGACCCAACTGAGTCGCAGCAGAGCGCGTTTAGAGCCCTCAAAACGCGCTTGAATGCTACTTACTTGGGTGCACGCAAACGCCCCGGCCTTCTTTCGAGCGCCGGGGCGTTGTGCTGTGTGAATTATTTAGTTGTGGTTGTTGCTGTGGGGGCTTACTTGTCGAAGACGTCCTTCGCGGTGTCCTTGACGTTCTCGCCGGCCTGCTTGGTCTTGGCAGCCGCTTGATCAGCGACGCCCTCGGCCTGCAGTTTCTCATTGTTCGTTGCGTCACCCAAGGCTTCCTTTGCCTTACCGGTGACTTCCTGTGCCTTGTTGCTGATCTTGTCTCCGAGTCCCATGGGCCCTCCTTCGATGTAATCCAACGCTGACAATCGCTAGGCTAACGAGCAATTCTGGGTACTTCCTGAACACATCGCTATGGCATTGGTACCACGCGACTGTGAAGCGCCGCCTAGGGCTTGAGCACCACCTTGATGCAGCCGTCCTGCTTCTTCTGGAACTTCTCATAGAGGGCGGGCGCCTCATCCAGCCCTCCGGTGTGGGTGACCAGATGCATGACTCCCAGCGGATCGGCGTCGTCCTCTACCAGGGGGAGCAGCGCGTCAGTCCAGCTGCGAACATTGCACTGCCCCATGCGGAGCTGGATTTGCTTGTCGAACATGGTCATCAGGGGCATGGGATCTGCTTGACCGCCATAGACGCCGCTCAGCGAAAGGGTTCCGCCACGGCGGACCAGATCCACGGCTGTATGGAGCGCGGCTAACCGGTCAACGCTCATGGTTTCCATGGCCACCTGCGCGGGCTTGTCCGGGAGTAACGAGACGGCCCGGTGAAGGAAGGATGCCACGGGGGATCCATGAGCCTCCATACCCACCGCATCCACCACGGAGTCGGGCCCTCGCCCGAGCGTATCTTCACGAATCTGCTCCGCCACGTGGGAGCTGTAATCCATGGTCTCTACGCCATGTGCCTCCGCCATCGCGCGGCGTTCGGGGACCGGATCGACGCCAATCACGCGGAAGCCTTGGTGGACGCCTATCCTTGCAGCGAACTGGCCCACGGGGCCGAGCCCGAGTACAGCCAGCGTGCCACCGTCCGGCACGTTCGCATACTCAACTGCTTGCCACGCTGTGGGCAGGATGTCTGAGAGGAAGAGATACCGCTCATCCGGGGCATCGGAATCAATTTTGACAGGGCCGTAATCTGCGAAGGGAACGCGCAGGTATTGAGCCTGTCCGCCGGGGACTGAGCCATAAAGTTCGGAGTAGCCGAAAAGTGCGGCCCCTGACCCCTTGGCTGTCACCTGCGTGGTTTCACATTGCGACTGAAGGCCTTGATTGCACATATAGCAATGACCGCAGGAGATATTGAAGGGCACCACCACGCGGTCACCCTTTTTGAGTCGGTGGACCTCGGAGCCCACTTCTTCCACGATTCCCATGGGCTCGTGACCAATTACATCGCCCTTATGCATGTACGGGCCCAGAACTTCGTAAAGGTGAAGGTCGGAGCCGCAAATGGCTGTGGACGTGATCCGGACAATCGCGTCCGTGGGCTCCTGGATGGAGGGATCGGGGACGTCTTCGACGCTGACTGAGCGCCGGCCTTGCCATGTCACTGCTTTCACGATCGATGCTCCCTGCGTTAAGGCTGGGTAGGTCCCTCGCTGCTGGAGACCTTCCCAGCGAAGCAGAGATGGCATCAGCGCACAAGGCCGCCTTGCCTCGACATCGCCGGAAGATCAGCGCTCAGGGAACACATCGAAAGCCACTGAAACCCAAAAGTAATAAGCATCCTGATTGTTAGTGTTAAGATGGTGCGAAGGAGAGAGTTTCGGGCAGAGCCGACCGAGGAGTGATCGCGTTGTCCATCATGAAGAACCCGCTAGTTTCCGGAGACGCTGCCGCAATCCCCAATCGCAGCGGAAACGTATCCGGTCTGCTCCAATCCGGTGGTCACTATTTCCACTGCGGTGAGCCCATGGCATTTGCCGAATCCTCCGCCCGTAGCGTCTACGCGCCCATGACCACCGAAGACGTGGACGATGGCCTACTGGATGTGTACTTCACGACCCGTGTCATCCATTGCAGGTGCGGCTTCCGGATGGAGCTGCCCGTCTGAGAACCCGGAATCGTTTCGAGATGTGTACCTGGGGTACACCCCAGGTACACATCCCGGGCATCAAGCATTTCACGTACTAAGCCAGCACGGGCCACGAGCGGCGCCCATAGAAGCCGCTCATCAGGGAGGTAACGCACATGGATACAGGAACACTGGTACTGATCATCGTGCTGGCCGTCGTCGTCATTGCCGTTGTGATCGTCGCAGTTGTCATCGGGCGACGCAAAAAGGCCGAGGTCAATCGCCGCCGTGCTGAGGAGCTGCGCGAGAAGGCGGCCGAGGAAGCCATCGGTGCGCACCAGGCAAAAGCCGAATCAGCGCAGGCAGAGGCCGCCGCGCTTCAGGCGGAAGTCGAAGCCAACCGGCTCCGGAAGGAAGCGGAAGAACGAGCGCACAAAGCCGGAGAAGCTCACGAACGCGTCGAGGAACATCTCCGTCGCGCCGACAAACTGGATCCGGCTTCGAACACGGGGAGGTCGCATGACGCTGACCGCTCCCGTGACACTGACCGTACGCAGGGCGCTGACCACTCCCGCGAGGCTGACCACGATCGGTCCAACCTAACTGAGGGCGAGCGGCTTACACGGGACCGCGGCGGCCGGGATGGTTCGGCGAATGACAGTCCAACGCGCGAGGGCGGCAGGAACCTGTAGCTTCAAGGGACGGAGGTAGGGGCGTGAGCATTGTGGTGAGGCGAACAGGTCAGGCGGAACGCTCTACCGGGTCGAAACCGAACCGGCATGCGGTAGACGTGGTCTTAGGACACCTGGGTGAGATCGGCCCCGCTGTGGCGGCCCTCCGTCGCGAGTCTTCGCGGCTCGCCGAATGGGGCGAGGAGTTGGCGCGTGTCAGGTTGCGCGGGGGGTGCGTCTTCGCCGCAGGCAGCGACGGATCTTCGCACGAGGCGCAGAGGTTCACCTCAGAGCTGAACGCGCACGATCCTGTGGAGGGGTCCGGTTTCAAAGCCATCTCCATCACCAAAAGCGCTGCCGGCTCTAACGGCAGCGGAAGCATGGGAGCTCAGATATCCACCCAGGTGCGAGCGGGTGACATAGTGGTCCTTCTCGCTGCCAGGGGGATCACCGAGGAGCTCCGTGAAGCTGCAGCCGCGGCGAAATCAAGAGGTGCACGGGTCTGGGCGCTCACGGGCAAGGAGTCCAAGGACCTCGCCCAGTCGGTCAACGAGTCAATATGCATCGACACGGATCCTCCTCATGCAGAAGAAGCTCACCTTGTGGCGGTACTGGCCCTGTGCGAGTGCTTCGAAGATGCCTTGAAACGAGTCGGACCGAAGTGAGTCCTGATTTTCCATCACAGCCGGTGTGATGTCCGACTCCTTCGGAATAGTTGCAGACGCCATGCAGTTGCCCAAGGTGAACCTGATTCACTCTGAAAGGAACTGCGCATGCTGTTTACCCCCCTGGCCCTCGGCGAGCTTGAACTTTCCAACCGTCTGGTGATGGCACCCTTGACGCGTCTACGCGCAGGTCAGAACGGTGTGCCTGGTTCATTGATCGCTGAGCATTACCGGCAGCGGGCTTCCCTTGGGCTGATCGTCAGCGAAGGCACCTACCCGACGTTCGCAGGCCAGTCGTACCCGGGGCAGCCGGGGCTTGTCACGGAGGAGCAAATTGCGGGCTGGAAGAACGTCACCGACGCAGTCCACGCCGAAGGTGGCCGCATCTTTGCTCAGGTCATGCATGGCGGCCGCGTTTCACACGCCGACATCACCAACGGCCACGAGATCGTGGGCCCCAGTGCGGTGGCCATCGAGGGCGAAGTTCGCACGCCCAACGGCAAGCAGCCCTACCCGGTGCCGCGCGAACTTCGCACAGACGAGCTTCCGGCGGTTATTCAGGAAATTGTTACCGCGTCCAAGAACGCTATCGAGGCAGGATTCGACGGCGTTGAACTCCACTCCGCCAACGGTTACCTGCTGCACGAATTCCTTGCGCCGAACTCGAACGTTCGCACGGACAGCTATGGCGGCTCCCCGGAGAACCGGGCCCGTTTCGTGATCGAGACCGTCAACGCCGTGGTCGAGGCTCTCGGTGCCAACCGGGTGGGCATCCGTATTTCCCCAGAGCACAATGTGCAGGGAATCGCCGAAATCGACGCCGACGACGTCCGGGCCACATACGAAGTGCTGGTTGACACCATCGCTCCGCTGAACCTGGCGTACTTGAGCATCCTCCACCATGACCCTAAGAGCTCCTTGGTGCAGGACCTCCGCGAGCGCTTCAACGGCACGTTCCTGGTAAACACAGGCTTCAGCGAGATCACCACCCGCGATGAAGCCTATGCAATCATCGAAGACGGACTCGCCGACGCCGTGGTGGTGGGACGCCCCGCCATAGCCAATCCCGATCTCGCCCGTCGCTGGCGCGAAAGCCTGCCGCTCAATGAGCCGGACGCTTCCACCTTCTACGCCGACGGTGCCGAGGGCTACACCGATTACCCGTTCTACGCCAACTAAGAACCCCGCGCACTTTTAGCGCAAGTACCTCAGCAAGACCACGACGTCGGCACCCACGCCCGGGTGCCGACGTCGTGGTTTAACGTGTGGTCACCCGGATTGTGACAGGGGCGCTGCCCGGCCAGCTGCCGGCGTTCCTATAGGATTTGTGGCATGGCTGATCCTTCACCGTCCGCTGCCCGCGCTGGCTTCCCCGTCAGTCGCCAAGTGCTGGCGGACCACGTCTACGAGGCACTCCTTGAGTGGCTGATGGATGGTCGGCTGGAGCCAGGTGCAGCGGTGAGTATCGACGGGATGGCCCGGGAACTCGACGTATCGCCCACCCCGGTGCGTGAAGCGTTGGCCCGTTTAGAACATACGGGCATGGTGCGGCGCGTGGCACTAAAGGGGTACCGGGTGGCTCCGGTTTTCACGAGGGAAGACTTCGCTGAACTCATGGAGGCCCGCCTTTCCATTGAGCCGGTCAACGCTCGATTGGCCTGTTCGCGAATGACGCCCGACGGTCTGGATGCGCTGAAACAGGCCGTGGAGGACCTGAAAACTGCTCCCAGGGGTGGGTCGTTCGCCGAATATCGCAGTTACCTTGAAGCAGACGAACGATTCCACCAACTCATTGCTGCGCAGGCCAACAACCAATTTCTGCTGGCGGCCTACAACACGCTAGGCGGCCAGATTCAACGCTTCCGATTGTTTGGGGGAGTGGGCATCACCGACGCTGAGCAAGCGATCGCAGAGCACCAAGCGGTGCTGGACGCCATGACCAGCGGCGACCCTGAGAAGGCAGCCGCGATGATGGTGGATCACGTGGAGAAGGTCCGCGGCCGCGCCATGGCGGACGCGCCGGAGGACTAAGGCCCACCCTTTCGCCGGGGCCGCGCACGCCGCCCCGTTTCCGCCGTGCGCACCTGTTGGCGGCTCCCACCCGTCCGTGCCTCGCGCCCGTTTCCGCCGTGCGCACCTGTTGGTGGTTGGTGTCGCAGCCTTTCGCGCCGGATGCGCCAGAGGTTGCGGGGGCGATCGGCGGGTAGTGGTGCGCGCGGCCGCAGCCAGGAAGTTTCGCGAAAAGGGTTGACAGCTTTGCTCGGTTCGTAAATCCTATAGGAAACAGGATTCCACGAAGGAGTGATCATCATGGCCTACACCGCCGAGAATTGGCCCATCACCGCGGCCCTCCTGCAGTTCCCCGGCACCGATGCTGCGGGTCAACACATTAACGACGCCGATGCTTCCGTTTGGGCGGATGTCCTCCAGGAAGTGAAGGACGCAGGTTTCGCCAACGCTGACCTCACCGACAGCTGGGTCCGTCCGGGTGATCTCAGCAAAGAGCGCCTTGCCGAGTTCAAGCAGACGGCTAACGAAGTGGGCATTGGCGTGCCGGTGATCTCCGCCATTCGACGCAGCGTCATTCACCAAACGGACTGGGCGGACAACCTCGCCTACAGCCACCGCACCATCGACGCTGCTGCGGAGCTGGACTGCGAAGTGGTGTCCTTCGGACTTCACCAAGCCATCACTCCTGAGCAGCAGAAGCAGCTGTGGTTCTGGACCGTGGAGGGGTACAAGGACCCCGTGGGGGACAAGGAGGCGTGGGGGAACGCCGTCTCCCGCATCCGGGAGCTTGGAAAGCACGCCGCAGACGCAGGTGTCCTCATCTCCTTGGAAATGTACGAGGACACCTACCTTGGCACCGCCGACTCCTCCGTCCAGCTGGTCCAGGACATCGGCTTGGACAACGTGGGCCTCAACCCGGACCTGGGTAACCTGATCCGCCTGCACCGCCCCATCGAGGACTGGCGCGAGATGGTGGCAAAGACCCTCCCGTACTCCAACTACTGGCACATGAAGAACTACATCCGGGACGAAGACGTGGCCCGTGACAGCTACATCACCATGCCGGCTCCGATGGACAGCGGTCTCATCAACTACCGCGAGGCATTCAAATTCGCACTGTCCGTGGGCTTCCAAGGCATCCTCTGCACCGAGCACTACGGCGGCGACGGACTCAGCGTTACGGCAAGCAACCAGGACTACCTCCGCAGGCACGTCCTGCCCAAGACCGAGGGCTATGAGCTCGGCAAGAGCCAGGTAGCCCAGGGGCGCCAAGTACCGGCAACGCAGCTCGCAGGAGTCTAGAAAATGACACAGATTTTCGACAACCCAGCCGATTTTGCCGATGACGCACTGGACGGCTTCGTAGCTGCCAACCGTGGCTACGTCGCCCGAGTTGACGGCGGCGTGGTCCGGTCCACCGAGGTCCCCTCCGGCCAGGTTGCCCTGGTGGTGGGCGGTGGCTCGGGACACTACCCAGCCTTTGCCGGACTGGTTGGCCCAGGCCTGGCAACCGGCTCCGCCTGCGGCAACATGTTCGCCTCCCCGGCGGCCGGCCAGGTTTACCGTGTAGCCAAGGCGGCCAACGCCGGCGGTGGAGTGCTGCTCAGTTACGGCAACTACGCCGGCGACGTGTTGCACTTCGGCCAGGCGCAGCTCCGGCTCAACGCTGAGGGCATCGAAACGCGCACTGTCACCGTCACGGACGACATCGCCAGCGCTCCGATCGAGCAACTCGAGAAGCGCCGCGGCATTGCGGGGGACCTCACCGTTTTCAAGATTGCCGGTGCCGCAGCCGAAGCGGGACTGAACCTTGACGACGTCGAGCGTCTGGCCATCAAGACCAACTACCGGACGCGCTCGCTGGGTGTGGCCTTTGATGGTTGCACGCTCCCGGGCGCCAAGGAACCACTGTTCCATGTGCCGAACGGGCAGATGTCGCTCGGTCTCGGGATCCACGGCGAGCCAGGAATTTCCGAGCACCCCATGCCCACCGCGTCCGAGTTGGCGGATCTGCTGGTCACGAAGCTGCTCAACGACAAGCCGGAGGACGCCGGGGACCGCGTCGTCGCCATCGTCAACGGCCTTGGCACGGTGAAGTACGACGAACTTTTCCTGCTGTTCGGCAAGATCGAGAAGCTCCTCACGGCTGCAGGCCTCACCGTTGTTGAACCCGAGTGCGGCGAGCTGGTGACCAGCCTGGACATGTCCGGGCTCTCGCTGACGCTCCTGTGGCTGGACGAGGAACTCGAGCAGTACTGGGCTGCGCCAGCTGACACCCCGGCGTTCCGCAAGGGCAGCATGGCGCCCCGCGCACTACGCGCCGAGGCAGCAATCGACGACGCCGAAACCGCCGACGTCGAACAGCCCACCCCGGCAGCGGCTGAACTCGGTCGGCAGGCCGTGGCCATCCTCGCCCAGGTGCGCGACGTCGTGGTCGAACATGTTGAGGAACTCGGCAAGCTGGACGCCATTGCCGGCGACGGTGACCACGGCATCGGCATGCGTCGCGGCGTCGATGCTGCCGCGGCCGCCGGCGAGGCTGCGAACGGTTCTTCGGTGGCGAGCATCCTGACAGCAGCGGGGGAAGCCTGGAGCGAGCGGGCCGGCGGAACGTCGGGAGCGCTGTGGGGTTCGGCAGTCATCGCGGCCGGGCAGTCGCTCGGAAACCGCGAAAGCTACACCTCGGAGGACGCGGCCGCCGCCGTAAGCGCCTTCGTCCGCGCCATCACCGAACTCGGCAAAGCCGACCCCGGGGATAAAACCATGGTGGACGCACTCCTGCCGTTCCGGGACACCTTCCTCACAGAGCTCGACGGCGGGACTCCCGTTGACCGGGCCCTGGCGGTTGCCGCTGGGGCAGCCGAAATCGCGGCAACCAAGACGGCTGAACTCCGGCCGCTCAAGGGCCGGGCGCGTCCGCTGGCGGAGAAGAGCCTGGGTCACCCTGACCCGGGTGCTGTGTCCTTTGGCCTGATCGCCGCCAGGATTTCGCAATTTATTGATTCACAACTGGCCACCTCGTCTTCAGCGGCAGCGGCCGGAAACGGAGCACGAGCATGAGCAACAACCAAGGCTGGCGCATCGTCGTCGGCAATGATGAAGCCGGTGTCGAGTACAAGCAGGCGCTCCTTGCCTTGCTTGAAGCGGACCCTCGCGTTGCGTCCGTCACGGACGTCGGTGTTGGCTTCAACGATTCCACCGCCTACCCACACGTCGCCGTCGATGCCGCGCGCAAGGTGGCCGATGGCGAAGCTGACCGGGCATTGTTGATCTGCGGTACGGGACTGGGTGTCGCCATTGCCGCCAACAAGGTTCCCGGAATCCGCGCCGTCACAGCCCACGACAGCTACTCCGTTGAACGGTCCGTCCTCAGCAATAACGCCCAGGTACTGACGCTCGGCCAGCGGGTGATTGGCTTGGAACTGGCCAAAAAGCTCGTAGGGGAGTGGCTGGACCACCACTTCGACCAAACCTCGTCCTCCGCCGCCAAGGTGGACGCCATCTGCTCGTACGAGCCCGACTACACGAAGGCAGTCTGAACATGACCATTTCTGAAGCAACCGAGGGCAACGCCACCAACGCAGCCCGGAAGATCGCCGTCGTCGGCTCCGGCTACATGGGCGGTGGCATCGCCCAGGTGCTGGCGCTCGGCGGAGCGCGCGTTGCGCTGGCCGACGTGTCCGCTGAGGTGGCGCAGAAGAACTACGACCGCCTGCTGGTGGAGTCGGACCAGTTCATCGCGGATGGGCTTTTCCCTGAAGGTGCCACCGAGATCCTGAAGCAGAACCTGTGGGCTGCCAAGGACATTGAGGAAGCTGTCTCGGATGCGGACTTCATTGAGGAATGCGTTCCCGAGGTACTGGACATCAAGCACCAGTCCCTGGCCCGCATCAGCGCTGCAGCCCGCCCGGACGCCGTGATCGGTTCCAACACGTCCACCATCTCCATCGCCGCCCTCGCCGAGGCCGTCACCCATCCGGAGCGCTTCCTCGGCGTGCACTTCTCCAACCCGTCGCCGTTCATTCCCGGCGTGGAGATCATCCCTCACGCTGAGACTTCTGCCGCGACGGTGGCAGCGTCGCGCGAGCTGGTGCACGCTGCCGGCAAGCAGACCGCCGTCGTCAAGGACGTTACCGGTTTCGTGCTGAACCGCCTGCAGTATGCGCTGTTCCACGAGGCAGCGCAGCTGGTGGAGCAGGGAATCGCAACAGCGGACGACGTCGACACCCTGGTGCGTACGACGTTCGGCTTCCGCTTGCCGTTCTTTGGTCCGTTTGCCATCGCGGATATGGCCGGTTTGGACGTGTACAACTTCTGCTACAAGTCGCTGCAGACCGGCTTCCCGGAGCGCTTCGCGACGCCGAAGATCCTCTCGGACCTCGTGGATGCGGGCAAGCTCGGCACCAAGACCGGCTCTGGCTTCCTCAACGTGCCCGCCGAACGCACCCCGGAACTCATCGCCTACCGCAACAAGGCCTACGTCGCCATGCAGAAGCTCATTGAAGAGCTCGGCCCGGCTCCCATCAACTAAGACCTTCAGGAGAAAACACATGACTTTCCCCGCAGAACGCACCGCAATTGTCACCGGCGCCGTTTCCGAACGCGGCATCGGCCGAGCCACCGTCAACTACCTGGCCGCACAGGGCTGGAACATCGGCATCATTGATCTTGATGACGCTGCCTGCAAGATAGCAGCCAAGGAAATCGCCGCGGAATACGGTGTCCAGGCCCACGGCGTTGGCGCCAACGTGGCCAGCGAAGCCGAGGTCCGCGCCGCTATTGATGAACTGGAAGCTGAACTCCCGCAGATCGTCGCCCTGGCTAATGTGGCCGGCGTCAGCTCACCCGTTGGCTACCTGGAACTCGAACCCGCTGAGTGGGACCGCGTCCTGAACATCAACCTCAACGGAGTCCACTACGCCACCCGCCGTGTGGCCGAATCCATGGTCAAGAACCGCATCGGCCGGATCGTGAATATCTCCTCCGTTTCGGCCCAGCGCGGCGGCGGAACGTTCTCCAAAACCCCGTACTCCGTAGCAAAGGCAGGCGTCATTGGATTGACCCGCGCTACGGCACGCGAACTTGGCGAGTACGACATCACCGTCAACGCCATCTCTCCGGGGCCCATCGACACCGACATCATGGGCGGAACGCTGAGCCAGGAACGCAAAGATGAGCTCACTAAGGACCTTGTAGTGAACCGTGTGGGCTCCACCCGGGACATCGCAGCCGCCATCGCCTTCCTCATCAGCGAGGACTCCGGCTACATTTCCGGGCAGACGCTGAATGTGGATGGCGGACTGTACATGCACTAGGCGCCTGGCCATGAAGAGCTGGACGAGAGAACGCAAGATCTACCTTGCCGTGGGCGTCCTCGCCTGCGCAGTGGGCATGGTGCTCATCTTCTTCCCGCGCTGATCGTGCTGATCGCGCTGCACTAGTCATTTCCTGTCACTCAAAGAGGAGTTTCAATGTCTGTTGCCACCAATTCCACCAAGGAGTTGCTGGATACGCCGGTCTTGAAATCGGCGATCTCCAAAGCGTCGCGGCGGCTTATGCCAATGCTCGTCATTTTGTACGTGGTGGCCTTCCTGGACCGCACCAACGTGGGCTTCGCCGAAGCTGCACTGGAAGTGGACAGGGGCATCACCGCCGGCGCTTACGCGCTGGGTGCCGGTATCTTCTTCATCGGCTACGCACTGTTTGAAATCCCCAGCAACTTGCTGCTGACCAAGTTCGGCGCCAAAGTGTGGTTGGCCCGTATCGCCATCACCTGGGGCATCGTCTCGGCCTGTTTCGCTTTCGTACAGGGTGAGACGTCCTTCATCATCCTGAGGTTCCTGCTGGGCGTTACCGAAGCCGGCCTGTTCCCCGGTGTCATCATGTTCCTGGCGGCGTGGTTCCCCAACAAGGTCCGCGTGAAGATGTTCGCCATCTTCTACCTGGCCCAGCCGTTCTCCCAGATGATGGGCGCACCGTTGTCCGGCTGGCTCATCAACATCGGCGACCAGGTTCCGGGAGTCGCAGGCTGGCAGGTCATGTTCTTCGTTGAGGGTATGCTCGCCGTCCTGGCAGGTATTGCGGCCTACTTCTTCCTCATCAACAGCCCCCAGGAGGCCAAATTCCTGACCAAGGAAGAGAAGCAGGCCCTCTCTGATGTCATGGCACTTGAAGACACGGTCAAGGAGGAAACCGGGCCGCGAGGTGTCCTGGCGTCCATGCGCAACGGCCGGGTCTGGTACTTCACCGTCATCTACTTCTGCCTGCAAGTAGCGGTCTACGGCGTCACGTTCTACCTGCCACAGCAGGTGGCGCAGCTGACCGGCCAAAAGGTGGGCATCGCCGTCGGGCTCCTGGCAGCCATCCCGTGGTTCTTCGGCATCTTCGCCTGCTACTTCATTGGCAAAACAGCCAACACTGTGGCCCGTCGCCGCCGCTGGGGCACCGCGTTGTTCATCTCCACGGGCCTGTGTATCTTCGGTTCCGCCTGGGCTGGTGCCAACCAGATGCCAGCCATCGGCATTATCTTCATCACGCTCGCGGTGTGCAGCTTCCTCTCCACCGGCCCCATTTGCTGGTCATATCCGACGGCGTTCCTCACCGGAACTGCCGCGGCTGCCGGCATCGGGCTGATCAACTCCTTGGGAAACCTGGGTGGCTTCGTCGCCCCGATCCTGCGCACCACGGTCAACCAGGTCACGGCCTCCGACACCGGCACCATGGGTGTCTACGCGCTGGGTGTCCTGCCGTTCGTGGCTGCGCTACTGATGTTCGGCACCAAGCGTTTCAGCAACAAGGCTGACGAACTGTTGGGGAAGTAAACCGTGATGCCGTCTGCTCCTGACAGCGTGTTCATTGGCGTCAGCACCAAGATGTACATGGGCTACGCGCAGAGCCTGGCGTGGTTGGAGCAGTTGGTGGCAGAAGTGGACGCCCGTCCGGCCCTCGCGGCCGGGCGGGTGGTCCCGTTTGTGATCCCGTCGTTCCCGGTGCTGCCCGAGGCGGCGCGCTTGATTGCGGGTACGCCCCTGATTTTGGGCGCCCAGAATTGTGGATGGTCCCATGGCCCGTGGACGGGGGAGGTCTCTCCGAACATGCTCTCGGAGATGGGCGTGGGATGGGTGGAGATCGGCCACGCAGAACGACGCCGCCACTTTGGAGAAGATGAGGCGATGATTGCGCTCAAGGTGAGCGCCGCCGTCGACGCCGGGCTGACGCCGCTGTTGTGCGTGGGGGAGTCGGAAGTCCTGGAACCCGAAGCGGCTGCAGCTGCGGTGTTTCTGCAGATCAAGGCAGCCGTATCGGGGGATTGGTCCGTTGCCTCCCAACTGGTGGTTGCGTATGAACCTGTATGGGCGATAGGGGCTCCTGAGCCTGCCGCGGCCGAGTATGTTTCCCGCGTGGTGGCTGCGCTGCGGGGATCGTTGGGGCAGCACGGCCTTGCAAGGATCCCGATCATTTATGGCGGCTCGGCGAAGCCTGGACTTTTGCCTCAGCTGGATGGGGTGTCCGGGCTTTTCCTCGGTCGCTTTGCCCACGACGCTGCCAACTTCGGCAGGGTCTTGGACGAAGCCCTGAGTTTTTGTACAGCAGATGCCCTTAAAGCGCCTTCTAAAGGGCATTAGCTGTACAAAAACTCCGCTGGCAGAGTGCCACGAACCCACCAAGGTTCTTAAGGCCCTCGGGATGCGTTGGCAGGTAGTTGGTCAGCTCGGGCGAACGTACGACGACGGCACGCCACTGACCGCGCGACACCGCCACATTGATCCGGTTCCGGGACAGCAGGAATTCCATCCCGCGGGGGACTTCTCCGGCTGCCGAGGCGGCCATGGAAACAATGACGACAGGGGCTTCCTGGCCTTGGAATTTATCCACTGTGCCAACGCGGACCTTGCTTAGTCCGGCGTCCCGGAGATGGTGCTTGATCAGTTGGACCTGGGCGTTGTAAGCGGCAACCACCAGAATGTCGGCCTCACGCAGGGGCCGGCTTTCGATGGGTTGGGGTTGAGCTGACGTGTGGTCCGCCGACGTGGACGGGTTGTGCCACGCCAGGCCGAGGTGGGCCCGGACCTGCCGCACCACCTCCGCTGCTTCCTCGGGTGAGTTCGTCGAGTTGCCGGTGTGCGGAACATAGACGCAGGAGATACCGGGTGCGGCGCCCTCCAGATGGCGTGCTTTTGCTGCGGATGCCGACTCGAGCAGGTTGTCGTAGGAAAGTTCTGAAACCGCGCTGCAGAGTTCGGGATGCATGCGCCACGATAACGCCAGGAAGTAGCCCAGATGGGGCGGCAAGGTGTTGTAACCGTCTGACAACCAGCCCAAGGCTGATTCATCTACCGGCTCAGGGTGCTTGCCTTGCGTGACCTGAGGCAGTTGCTGCGGATCGCCCAGAAGCAGAAGTCGTTTGGCTGCGCGGCTCACGGCCATGGTGTTGGCCAGCGAGAACTGTCCTGCTTCATCGATGACCAAAAGATCCAGGGATCCGGCCGGAACCGAACTACCCACCATGGTCCAGGCTGTGCCGCCAATCAATGCGCCGCCCGGTTTGGACAGGAGTTCTTCCACGTCACCTTTGCCGCATTGGGTCCATGGTACGGGGTCGTCGTGTTTGACTTCCTTGGCCACCCGTCGCGGATCCACTCCGGCCTTATCCACTGCAGCGCAGAGCATGTTCTCCACCACGGCATGCGACTGGGCCACCACGCCCACCTTCCACCCGGCTGTGATGAGCCGTGCCAGGACGTGGGCGCCCACGTGGGTCTTGCCGCTCCCTGGCGGACCTTGGACAGCCAGATAGGAGTGGTCCAGGTCAGTGAGGGCTGCGGTGATGGCGTCGATGTACCCGTCGGGGCCAGGCTTCACGGGCGGGAGGGCGTCAAGGCTGCGCAGCTTGGGCGGCCTCCTCCGCACCAGGTCCAGGGCGGGATCCTGCGGCCACTCGGGAAGCGTACCCCTGAGCTTTGTGGCCAAAGCAGCGAGGGCGGCGCGCTGGCCTTTGGTGGCGATGGGTGGATCCGGTGTCAGGGCCATGGGCAAGTGGGTGAAGGCCGTGGAGTCTTTGCGAAGGCCTTCCGTGATGGTGACCGTTTCGAAGTCTTCGAAGTCGCCCGCTTCGGTGACCAAGGTTCCGTTCCAGCCTGCACGGCCCAGCGCAATGGACTCTTTTCCTTGCAGCGATTCCGGCAGCGGTGGGCCGTACATGCGGAAGTACTTCTTGCCAGGTTCCAGCCCTGCGCCGTCCCCGGACCGGCCGTAGAGTTTCACTGTCCGCACCGGGTTGCTGCGGGGTGTGGGCTTGGCCCAGTCCTCAAGCAGTTCAGCGTGGTCAACAATGAACAGATCGCGCTCGTCAGGCCACTGCGAGGTCGGTTTTTCCAAGCGGTCGAAGTGACCCCACCAGTGTTGTTTGTCCTCGCGGCGGTGATATCCCACCCCAGCGGCCACGATGCCTATTGCACGCGTATCCGCGGTGTCATTTTCTTCCTCGGACAGCCCGGCAATGTAGTCGAACAGCGCTCTTTCTTCCGGTGCTGCCTCGTACTTCTCCGGTTCGGTATCAGGTGGCGGCGCGTCCCCTGCACCACCCGGCTGGATGGAGCGTTCAGCAGCACGGGCAAGGAGCCAGTTGCGAAGTTCCAGCGTCGACAAACAGTCGTACTCGTTGTAGTCACGGATGCCTTCGAGGATCACGGCTGCGTCCTCAGGGTTCCCGTTGTCCCGGGCCGTGCAGTAGTCCGCGTAGGCAACAACGGAGGCTCCGGCATCCGTTACGTCTCCGGAGCGGAGATGCTGCCCCATGTAGAGCGGTTCGAGTTTCTTGATGCTGTAAGAATTCTCAGAGATCCGGATGCTGTGCCGGACGGTGTCGTAGAGATCCACCAGGACGCCTTGGCGCAGGAGGTCGTCGACGGCGGATTCGCCCACCACATGTGTCAGGGACAGGTTACGCAGGGCCGTTTTCTCGTACGCGGCGTAGTGGTAGATGTGCATACCGGGATACATGGCGCGGCGCTTGGCCACGTACTCAAGGAAGTCCACAAAAGCCTGTCCTTCCTCGGCCCGTGAGTGCGCCCAGAATGGCCTGAACACCGGGTCAGCTCCGGGTTCCACAGGGTTCTCGACCACCCCGAACAGATACTCCAGCCCCCACTTCCCGGTGGCAGGGTCCTGCCAGAGAGGATCACCTTCGAAGTCGAAGAAAATGTCGCCCGGATCAGGAGCGGGCAACCTTCCCAAGTTGTTGTCCGGCAAAACGTTGTAACTGATGGCTTTGGCTTCTCCGGACTTGTCCGTGTACTTGACCGTGCCGTCCGGCGTGCCTGCCCCGGTCTGTAACCGGGCCTGCTCCCGGAGCCTCAACAACGTGGGGTCGCCCGATTCGGGGAGGTCTGCAAGATGGTCAATGGTGGTGACGCCGGCCTCTATCAGCTTCTTACGGCGGCTGATTCGCATACCGGCCACCATCAGGAGGTCACGGCGTAATTGGACCTGTTCAGCACAGTAATCGCAGCGGCCACAGGCGGAATACCGGGGGTCGCCCCACTCAATGGGCCCGGCTGCTTCACCATGTGCCCGGGTCATATCAAGGAAGCGCTCCCGACGCTCCTTGAAGACGGGAAGGATCTGCGCAAGAGGGTGGTCGCTGTGAACCCGGTTGCCCAGCACCAAGGTGACGGTGGGGTGCGGTGTGATCCCTGCCTGGATGAGTTGATCTCCATAGGCGGCCAACTGCAGGAGAGCCGTAACCTTGGCGTGCCGAGCGAGCTTGGTATCGAAGACCGCGTACTGGCCGCCGGGGCGTTTCACCAGGAAATCGGAACGGCCATGGAATTGACCATCGAAAAACGCTGCCTGAAAGACGACATCCGCGCCGGACCGCAAGGCCTCGATGGATTCCGCATGCTTGGCCGACAGGGTGGCGCGGTCCATCGCCGTGGCGGGGACGACGTCGTAAACGCCCTTCCCGGAAGCCGGATCCCACAGCCCGAACTCAGCCACAAACTCGTCAAGGACCCGATGCTCGTGATCGTCTCCCAGTTTGGCCGTGCGCTCCAACATGGCATCCGTGGCAAAGTCAGGCTTTGGCGTGCGGCCCAGTTTTTCGTCGAGTTTGCGGAGCGCCTGGTACTCACAGGTGGCAGCAATGACGAGGTCGCTGGCTGAGAACACCAGGTCCTTCGGTGCGCCCGCGTGCTCGGGCTCGAGGAAGAACACCGCAACCCACCTACCTCTCCGTGCCGTAAATAAACTCAGTGCCGTGAATAAACCCTTGCAGCCAAGCTATCAGCGAGCCACGACAAAATAGCTTCGACAAAATAACTCCTGACAAAACAGCTTCCGGCCCCTCTAGACTGCACCCATGACTGAAACAGCCCCCGCCCTTGACCCCGCTTTCGAGGCCGCCTACCAAGCAGCGCAAAAAAGCCTCAGCGAGGGCGGCATCCCCATCGGAGCCGCACTGGCCCGTGGCGGGAACGTCATTGCCAGCGGCCACAACGAGCGCGTACAGCACGGCGACCCAATCGCCCACGGTGAGATGTCAGCGCTCAGGGCTGCCGGCCGCCAGAAGACATACCGGGACACCACGCTCTACACCACCTTGGCGCCCTGCGCGATGTGCACGGGAACCATCATCCAATTCAAAATTCCCCGGGTAGTGGTTGGCGAAGCCGAAACGTTCCCCGGTGAATTCGATCTCCTGCGCTCACGCGGGGTGGAGGTGGTGGTGCTGGACGATCCCCGGTGCGTGGACATGATGCGCACTTTCCAAAAGGACCACGCCGAATTGTGGGCTGAAGACATCGCCGAATAGGGACCATAAAGAGCCACTTGATCGGGCGCGAAATCGCCTAGCCACCGGTACCCTCCGAGCGTAGGCTGGCATCATCGGCGTCGGTGCCGAGAGGCCCCGCGTCGATAACCCCAATCGATGAAGGAGGACCCATGAGTGCCGTACGTGAATTCATGACAACCAACGCCCAGTGCATCGAAGAGGACAAAACTCTTCAGGACGCCGCCAGGCTGATGAGGGACATGGACTGCGGTTCACTTCCCATCTGCGGCCACGACGGCAAGCTCACCGGCTTCATCACCGACCGCGACATCGTGGTCAAGTGTTTGGCTGAAGGCAAGGACGCCAGGGAAGTCCGGGCCGGTGAACTCGCCACCGGCAAGCCTTACTGGGTGGACGCTGACGCCAACGTCGACGAAGCCGTGAGCATGATGGAAGAGCACCAGGTGCGCCGCCTGCCCGTCATCAGTGATCACAAGTTGGTAGGCATCATCAGCCAGGGCGATATTGCCCGGAACCACTACGCAGAACAGCGCCTAGGTGAAATGGTGGAGCACATTTCCGCCAAGGAGCACATGTCCCACTGACCCATGGCTCTGATCATCCAAACCCAGCCGCCGCGAGGCATCCCTAGAGAGGAACGCCTCGCGGCCCGTTCCTGCTTGGTCCAACTACAGCACTAACACAGCCGCCCGGATAGTCCTCAAGGATGCGTGTACCGGAAATTGTCGGCCACGTGAGGCAAACTGTCATGGTGACTTCAAATCTCCAACACCAGTCAGCTGCCTCTGCCATCCATGCCCAGATCGCCGAAGAACTCGGCGTCAAGACCTGGCAGGTCAAAGCCGCTGTGGAACTGCTCGACGCCGGATCCACCGTTCCCTTCATCGCCCGCTATCGTAAGGAAGTCACCGGGACGCTCGATGACACCCAACTCCGCGACCTTGAAGAACGCCTCAGATACCTGCGTGAGCTCGAAGAAGGACGCACCTCGGTCCTGGAGGCGATTGCCGCCCAAGGCAAGCTGACCCCGGAACTGGAAGCCGCCGTCGTCGGGGCCGATACCAAGGCCCGGTTGGAGGACATTTACCTCCCCTTCAAATCCAAGCGCCGCACCAAGGCCCAGATCGCCCGCGAAGCCGGGCTGGAGCCGCTGGCCGACGTCCTGCTGGCCAACCCGCACCTGGACCCCGCAACCGAAGCCGCCAAATACATGAACGCCGAG
This sequence comes from Arthrobacter sp. DualSoilB13, assembly GCF_055389195.1. Taxonomy (NCBI): domain Bacteria; kingdom Bacillati; phylum Actinomycetota; class Actinomycetes; order Micrococcales; family Micrococcaceae; genus Arthrobacter; species Arthrobacter sp. DualSoilB13. The sequence continues at coordinate 1,073,799 of NZ_AP035865.1, forward strand.
CACTCCATTGACGACGCCGCCACGGCGCTCGCAGGGGCCCGCGCCATCCTGGTGGAGCGCGTCGGTCAGGACCCGGACCTGGCTGAGGATCTCCGCGAACGCCTGTGGAAGCAGGGACGCATGGTGTCGCGGGTCAAGAAGGGCATGGAGGCGGAGGGTCAGAAGTTCAAGGACTACTTCGAATTCACGCAGGTGCCGTCCGGCATGCCGTCGCACCGCGTGCTCGCTTTGCTGCGCGGCGAGAAGGACGGCGTCCTTGAGCTCGATCTCGCCGAAGCAGACCCGGCCGACGACGACGCCCTGGCCGCCGCTCGCGGCCGCTACGAAAACGCTGTGGCCAAGTGCCTTGGGGTCGCCAACCAGGGCCGGCCCGCCGATGCCTGGCTGATGCAGACCGCACAGCTGGCCTGGCGGGGCCGCATTCTGGACCGGCTGACCACGGACCTTCGCGGACGCATGTTCGCCGACGCCGAGGACGAAGCCGTTCGAGTTTTCGCCGCCAACCTGCGCGATGTCCTGTTGGCCGCACCTGCCGGCAACCGCGCCACGCTTGGCCTGGACCCCGGACTCCGGACCGGCGTGAAGGTGGCTGTGGTGGACGGTACCGGCAAAGTTGTCACCACGGACACCATCTACCCGCACGCACCCGCGAAGAAGTGGGACGAAGCGTTGGCCACCCTCGGACGCCTTGCCAAGCAGCACAACGTAGAGCTGGTGGCGATCGGAAACGGAACGGCCTCCCGCGAAACGGACAAGCTCGCCACCGAACTCATCAAGTCCCTCGAAGCTGCCGGTTCCAAGGGAATCCAGAAGCTGGTGGTGTCCGAGGCTGGAGCGTCGGTGTATTCCGCGTCCGCACTGGCCGCTTCTGAGCTTCCGGGAATGGATGTTTCGCTGCGTGGCGCTGTGTCCATCGCGCGTCGCCTGCAGGACCCCTTGGCGGAGCTGGTCAAGATCGAGCCCAAGTCCATCGGCGTAGGTCAGTACCAGCATGACGTCACTGCCGCGAAGCTCGATCGCTCACTGGATGCCGTAGTGGAGGACTGCGTGAACGCCGTGGGCGTGGACGTGAACACAGCATCGCCGGCGCTGCTTTCCCGTGTGGCCGGCGTCGGGCCGCTGCTGAGTGAGAACATCGTGGCTTACAGGAACGAGAATGGGCCGTTTGCGAAGCGCAGCGACCTCAAGAAGGTTCCCCGCCTGGGTGCCAAGGCGTTTGAACAGTGCGCAGGCTTCCTCCGGATCACCGGGGGAGCGGAGCCATTGGATGCCTCCAGCGTGCATCCGGAAGCATACTCGGTGGCCCGGAAGATCCTGGTCGCAGCCGGTGGCGGTCCGGCTACGGCGTTGGATCCGCAGGCTTTCGTTGACGGCACGTTCGGCCTGCCCACGGTCAAGGACATCATGTCGGAACTGGAGAAGCCCGGCCGTGACCCCCGTCCTGCGTTCAAGGCGGCGTCGTTCTCCGAGGGCATCGAGAAGATCTCCGACCTCAAGCCCGGCATGATCCTGGAAGGCACAGTTACCAACGTTGCCGCTTTCGGTGCGTTCGTTGACGTCGGAGTGCACCAGGACGGGCTGGTCCACGTGTCGGCACTATCCAACAAGTTCGTCTCGGATCCGCGCGAGATCGTGAAATCCGGCCAAGTGGTACGGGTCAAAGTGTTGGAAGCCGACCCCGAACGCAAGCGCATCTCCCTGACGTTGAGGCTCGACGACGAACCCGGCGCAGCCGGCGGCCGCACCTCGGGTGGGCGTGCTTCAGGCGGGCGTGCTCCGGGCAACCAGGGTGCTGCTGGTCAGCGTGGCGGCGGCCAGCCGGGTCAGCCGGGTCAGCGTTCAGGTCAATCAGGCCAGGGTTCGCCGCGACAGGGGCAGGGTCAGGGCGATCGGCGCCAAGGAGGCGCGCGGCAAAGTAATCAGCAGGCGGCTCCTGCCAACACAGCCATGGCGGAAGCGCTGCGAAGGGCCGGGCTCGGCAAGTAACCCCTACAAACCGGCGGTCCTGGCTTCCCACACGTCTGCATCCGAGGGCTAGAGAGCTGTGGGAAGCCAGCGCCCGATCCGCGCGAAGGCCTCTCGCCGGATTGGTTCCGGTGAGAGGAAGATGTCGTGGAGCGCGTTGGGGAGCCGGCTCACCGTGACGGTGTCGGCCAAGGACAACGAGCGGTGAGCCACGGCATCCACGTTGAGTGCGACGTCAGCCGTGAGAGCGTCGGCAGACCATTTTGGCTGGAGGTAGCTCTTGTCCGAGAGCAGCACGAGTACCGGAACGTCGATCCCTAAACCGGCCGCAACAGTGGCCTGGCCGCGGAACACGGCGTCGAGGAATGCCGGAGTGATGGGAAAGCCCCGGTCGGGCCGCCACTGGAGGTTGTAGTCCCACTCACCGTCAAGGGTGGCTGATACGGCCCGGGTGTAGATGCCCGGATCCACTGGGGGCAACGGTGTCAGGGGGTGGAGCCGGGCGTGCAGTCCCACCAGCGGGGCGATCGCGCGTCTACCGAGCTCGGTGGCTTGAAATTCCAGCCACGGGCTGTTGAGGATCAGTGCAGAAGCCACGCCAGAATGACGGGCAGCCCACAGACTGAGGGTGAGCCCACCGGTGGAATGGCCCAACAGGATGAGTGGTCGGTCATGGCCAGGGACGTCGGAGCGGCCCATGGCGGTCAGCGCTGCGGTGATGTCGGCGTCATAAGCGGACAGGTTGGTGACGAAACCCGGAACCATCCCGGGACGCAGGCTGCGCCCGTAGTTGTGAAGGTCCAGGGCGTGGAAGCGCGCGCCGGTTCGGTGCCAGAACTCGGCTACGTGCTTTTGGAAGAAGTAGTCGGACCAGCCGTGGACGTACAGGACGTCGGCATCGATTCCTGCGGGGTCCGGAACGCCGTCCAAGTCCTCCGGCCACTCGGGGCCTGTGCCGAGGTACCTCACCAGGGTGGCTTCAGCACCGCCGTCGAGTTCTAACGTTTGCTGCTCAAAGCCTTCGCCAAGAATGTCCGGGATCCACTGCTGGGTCACGCGTCTTTTTCCTTCTGCCACGGCCAGCGGCCCGTAATTTCCAGCTCCAGCGAGAAACTGAGGAACGTCCGGATCAGCACAATGATGGCCAGCACCCCGACGCTCTCAAAAGTAGGAGTGACGGCCACGGTTCTGATGATGTCGGCGGCCACCAGGAGCTCGAGCCCCAACAGGATGGACCTGCCCAACAGTTGCCGGTAGGAGCGGTACGGGGAGAAGGGTGCCAGGCCGCGGGCCCGCTTTGGCTGGTATCCCCGGAGGGCCATGGGGATGGACACCACGGCACCTATCACCATCACCGCCACCCCGGCGACGTCCATGTACCGGCCGACTTCTTCGATGACGTGCTGGAAATCCATGGCCCTCCCCGGTTAGGTGCGTGCCCTTACCGTCTCACAGAGCGGGCGCCGCATGCAGCAAACAAACGACGGCGGCAGCCAGGTTCCGTGGATACAGAACCCGGCTGCCGCCGTCGTATGCTGGTGAAAAGTACCGCTACTGCGCAGGCGCAGGCGCCGGGACCGGGAAGAAGACCCGGGGATCCTGAAGCAGTGCGGGGTAGTCGAAGTCGGTGCGCTTGATCACGTTGGTGACCTCGAAGTTGCGTGCGAAGCGGCCATCAACAGTGATGGGGCGGCCCTGAATCAGACCAACAGCGAAGATTTGGCCATCGTCAAAAGGCACAGCGAGTTCGGTCTTGCCAGGCAGGGTGTTGAAGGCCTGCTCCTGTGCCTGTCGCTTGCGTGTGGGCTTCTTTTCTTTCTGCACCACCGGGCGCTTCTTGGGTCCACCCACTTGTCGGCGGGACTTCTCCTCGGCGTACACAAACTGGTACTCGTCGGGGTCTGCCGGGGCCGCGGCACGTGCTTTGCCATGCGGCGGCATGGCTACGGTGGTGAGCTGCTCCGGGCGGAGGTCTTCAACGTTGGCGCGCAGGATCAACAGGCGATCCTCTTCCGGGTCTTCCGGGTGGAACTCGTGCTTGGGTTCCGGCCACACATACTCAAGCTTTTCCTCAGTGCCGGGAAAGAGCTGGGAGTAGTGCTTGGGATCCTTGGTGATCAGCTTGGAGCGGTGGCTGAGGTGCAGGTCCTCGTGTCCAAGCCATGGCGGCATGATGATCCTGGAAGCGTAATCCGGGTGGGCAGCCTGAGGCGCGAACTCCGTGATGTTGGTGCGGGTGTTGTCCGGGTGCCCACGCGCAATCCACTCATCAGCCATGGCCAGGCCGTACATGGTGAGCGCCGGGACGTGGCCCATCCACATGCGCACGGCGGGGTGGGACTGCCAACCGTACTCCGGGATCACCAACGCGCGGAGAACCTGGAGGGCTTCGACGCGCTGTTTGCCGAGCCTTGAAGTGTCGAGCGCCGCGGCACTCTCACGGAAATCGGCGAAAGGGAGGAAAGTCTGCATCCTTTCAGTTTGAGGGTGCCGGGCTTGAGAACCAAGTTGAGTGCTCCGGGACACGTGCAGGTGTTGGGGCCTAGAGTTGTCAGGTGGAAACTTTTGGCGAGAAAACTACACCCACGGCGCCCCCGGTTGCCGAACTGCACCTGCACATTGAAGGGACTCTCCAGCCAGAGCTGATCTTTGCCCTAGCCGAACGAAACGGCATTGACCTGCCGTACCAAGACATTGAGGAACTCCGGGAAAAGTACCAGTTCACTGACCTGCAATCTTTCCTGGACCTCTACTACGCCAATATGGCCGTCCTGCAGACCGAGCAGGATTTCACCGACATGACTCGTGCTTATCTGAAGCGGGCCGCCGCCGGGGGCGTGCGTCACGCGGAAATCATGATGGATCCACAGGCACACACTTCCCGGGGTGTGGCGCTGGAAACCTGCGTCAACGGCGTAGCCAACGCCCTGGCTACCTCCGAGGAAGACTTCGGCATCTCCACCCTCCTCATCGCGGCATTCCTGCGCGACATGTCCGAGGATTCGGCGCTTGAGGTGCTGGATCAGCTCCTGGACATGCACGCTCCGATCGCCGGCATCGGGTTGGACTCCGCAGAGGTGGGCAACCCGCCGTCGAAATTTAAGCGACTGTACCTGCGCGCCGGCGAGGCAGGGCTGCGACGAATCGCCCATGCCGGCGAGGAAGGACCGGCTTCCTACATCACCGAAGCGCTGGATCTCCTCCATGTGGAACGGATCGATCACGGCATCCGCTGCATGGAAGACACAGACGTGGTGCAGCGGCTCGTTGCTGAGCAGGTTCCCCTGACGGTTTGTCCCCTCTCCAACGTGCGTCTCCGTGCGGTGGATAAGTTGGAGGACCACCCGTTGCCGGAGATGCTGGCGATCGGCCTGAACGTTTGCGTGAATTCTGACGACCCCGCCTACTTTGGTGGTTACGTGGACGAGAACTTCGAGCAACTGGTGAAGGTACTGGAGTTCTCAGTTCCCGAACAAGCCACCTTGGCAGCGAACTCCATCCGCTCCTCCTTCGCCAGCGACGCCCGGAAAGCGGTGCTGCTGGACGAGGTCACGGAGTGGGTCAAGGCGTCCGTCTCGGCGGCCTAAAGCACAGCAGCCGAGACCCGCACATCACTTGCGGCGTCCGGCATGTCACACTCAGTCACGACACACGGTGTTTACCTTCCGCAGTCGCGGGAATTAACAATTCATTGGCAAACTTCTATGGAGTATCCACCGTTGAAGGAGAAGCATGGGCGCGAATACCGCCGAAAACACCAACCTTCGTCTGAAGGCCGTACTGGACATCCTCGCTGAAAGCGTATGGTCCGGTGCAACGCTGAACGCCGGCGAGGTGCTGGCCGAGGCGATCGTCCGGGTACCTTTCAATGACCACGAGGCTGAGCTTCTCAGTGGCGGCATCCCCCGCGGACACAAGACCTTGACGTCGGCTTCGGCCAAACTGGTGAAGGCCGGTTGGTTGGTCAAGGGCCGTTCCGGCTGGACCATTCCGGAAGATGGTCTGCGTGCCACGGTCGCCTTCGCGGATGCCGAGGCATTTGGTGCAGCGCTCGACGCCGGAACTCCGGTTCCTGCCGACGTCGCCGTACCGACGGCCCCGCCCGTGAAGCCCCAGGCCAAGAAGGCGGCGGCGACCAAGCGGGCCGCTGCGAAGAAGCTCACTGCGCCTAAAGTGGCAGCAGCCGATGTAGCTGAGCCGAAGGTCGCTGCGGCCAAGGTCTCCGCGCCGAGGGCCAAAGCTGCAACAGCCAAGGCTTCCTCCGCGGCGGCTGAACCCGCCGCGAAGAAGTCCCCCCGTAAGGTGACGGCCAAGACGAAGGCGGCCTCCGCCGTCGAGACCCTGCCGCAGCCGGACGCCGTGGCGATCGCGGGCGACTTCAACAAGATCCTTGGAGCACCCGAGGATTGGGCACCGCAGTACGACGAAGCCCAGATGGAGTTCAATCCCATCGTCCAAGTGTGGACGTTGACGGCTGAACTGCCTGCCGGTTTCTACACCTACAAGATCGCGCTGAACCGTTCGTGGGACGAGAATTATGGTGCGTTCGGTGCCCGGGACGGCGCGAACCACGAGTTGAACCACGACGGCGGCCCCGTCACCATCACGTACAGCCACGCCACGCGGGACATCGTGATCGGCTAGTTCGTTCGAGGCACGAAACCCGCCCTTGTTCGCTCGCCTCTCCGTTCGACGGGGAGTGGGACGGACGAGGGCGGGTCTGCTTAAGGTGGTTCCATGACTGACGAAACCGTTCGCCTGACAGCCCGTATCACCGGCGTGGTCCAAGGGGTGGGATTCCGCTACTGGACAGCCCGGAAAGCTGATGAGCTGGATTTGAAGGGGACGGTGCGCAACAGCACGGACGGTTCCGTGGAGCTTGTGGCCGAAGGGGAAGTCGGGAACGTCAGCGACTTCACGGACTGGCTTCACTCGTCGCGCGTTCCGGGCCAGGTGGCGGACGTTGACTTCCAGGTTTCCGAGGCCACCGGGGCGTTAGACGACTTCCGGATTATCGATTAGCGCTTGAGCCGCTGCTAAGCCCCGGGCGATGCGGTGGTTATCCCTGATTCGGTGGCGGCCAGAAGTAATCCGTGATCGTAGGCGACCAAGCTGTCGGTTTGCAGTCGAATGGCTGTTGCTAGGTGAATAGCATCCGCACTTCTCAGCTGTCCCGGAAGTGCTGCCGCGCACGCAGCGAAATCGCGGGAATGCTGCGAGTTCGCCGTCCCTCTCCGGCGATCACGCACCCTTCCCGCGACCTGGGCGATCACGGTGCTACAGGTTGGAGCGCACAACCGCGCCCTGGGCGATCACGGTGCTCACGTTTTCCAGGGCCGGTCTGCATCAAGGATTTGTTCACGCAGGATCTCCGCGTGCCCGCAGTGCTGCGCCAGTTCCCGCAGCATGTGGAGGTACACCCAACGGAGGGGCAGAGGGCCACGGCGGTTTCCCAGCAGGAGATCATCAAGGCTCAGCTCCGCAACCGCGCGCCGGGAGGCCGCGCAAGCTTCCAGATAAGCCGTCTGAATGCTGGCGATGGTGTCGTTGCTGTCCAGGATGAACGATTCGTCTGGTGACGCCGGGATACCAATCTCTGCGCGGGACCTTCGCGTGACGGCTTCGTCGAACCACACCTTCTCCACGAAAGTAGCGTGCTTCACCAAGCCCAGCAGCGTGGTCCGCGACGGAACCAGCCGGCGTCGTGCTTGTTCTTCCGTGAGTCCATCCAAACTGGCGCTCAGAGCTCTGCGGTGCTCGTCCAAAAACGTGTCGAATTGTACCCGGCCGCTGTGGTTGATGACGTCGTCGGCGACCGTCGGCGGGAGTGCGCTCATCCGAAAACCACCGTGCCGTCGTCGTTAATGCGCCAGCCGGGATTGTGCGCGATCTCCCAGACGATGCCGTTGGGGTCCTTGACGTGTCCGTGGAAAATACCGCCAAACGCGCCGGCCTGGGCGGGTTTCAGCACAGTGGCCCCGGCCGCGACCAAGGCGTCGATGGTACTGGCGACCTCCGCCGAGCTGCCTACGTTGTGTGAGAGCGTCACACCGCTGACTCCCTGTGTAGGAGCAGTGGCACCGAGGTCCTGATCGAACTTTTCGGCGTCGAACAGGCCGAGCATCAGCCCCGGCGCAATCTGGAAGAACAAGATCTCGCCGGGAACGTCCATGGCCGGATCCCAGCCAAGCCCTTCCTTATAGAAGGCGCGCGCGGCGTCCAGATCCTTGGTGGCGAACGTGAGGAAATGTAGTCGCTGGTCCATGAGGGAAGCCTAACGGGATATGGTTGCCCGACTTGGCCAGTCTTGTTGAGACCCGGTCCGCGCCGGTGGGAGGATGGAGCAGTGGAACCCCTCTTCGACTTCCTTGGCAGTTACTGGTGGCTCATTTTCCCTATTGGCGGGATGGCTGGTGGCTGGGCGAGGTCGTGGTCCAAAGCCAGCGAAGAGCGGCACCGGCGCAAGGTGGAGTTGTTGAAGCTGCAGAACCAGCTGGCGGTGCACGAGGAAGCCAACCAGGCAGAGGTAGTCTCGCTCATTGCTGCGCACGATTCCGTGAACCACAGGTGGCTCGAGTACGAGCTGGACGTGGGTAACCTCATCGATTTCCCGCTCATGACGGACGTCCGCGAACCGCTCACGGTCGCGTTCCTGCGGGCCAAGAAAGAGGCCGACAGCTTACGTCCCGCCACACCTGAAGAAATTTCGACGCCGGCCAGGCTGGCTGAGTATCGGGCGGCTGTCCACAGCTACGAACTCGCTTTTGATGTTGCCGAACGGGAAGCCAGGCGCATCAAGGACGGCAACTTCACCGGCCCGGAGCGCCAACGACTGGCGACTGCGAGGAAGCTCCTGCGCATCGCAGAGGACACAGCCGCCACTCCCGCCGAACGTCAAACGGCCTATAAGCGGGCCCGGAAGGAACTTGATGGCTTGATCGTCCTGCCGGAGGCAACCGTTGCCGCACTCGAGAGCAAGATCATCAGCATGCTGGACAGCCGGAAGGACCCGGATACGGACGTCCGATTCGCATGATTCCCAACGGAAGGCTGGCAGTCATTACGGGTGCCGGCCGTGGACTCGGAAGGTCGTTAGTAGACGAATTTTCCGAGGCCGGTTGGGCGGTAGTTGCCCTCACACGTTCACCCACAGCATCGACTGATCGGGCGAACGTCACTGTGGCCACACACGACGTCCGGAACGAGCCATCGACCGCGCTGATGTCAGCCGTAGATGGGCGCCCCGTCGATCTGATCATTAACAATGCAGCCCAGGGAGCTCCGCACGCCTGGCTGGGCGAAATTGCTGCGGAGGGCGTCATGAACGCCGTCGACGTTAATGTCGCTGGACCCCTGCGCCTGGTGCAGGCACTCTTGCCTCAATTGTTGGCTGCGCCGGATCCGGTGATCATCAATGTCACGTCCCGCTTGGGCTCTTTGACGGTGCAAGCGCGTGGCGACTATTCGGATCTCTCCACGAGCTACGCATACAAAATCTCCAAGTCCGCACAAAACATGTTGACTATCTCCCTCGCTCAGGACCTCGCAGGCCGGGTGAGGTGCTGGGCGGTTCACCCAGGGAAAATGGCCACCGGGATGGGGCAGGCTGATGCTTCAAAAGATCCACGGCAGGCGGCTCGCGAACTAAGGGAACTGGTTGATTCTCCGGACCGTACCTCGCCACGCTTCGTCTCGCTCGGAGCCGCCGACCTCAGCTGGTAGCACTCCAGTGCGCTTCACAGCCCGTGGCTGGCGCTTCACCACCTTCTTTGAACCCGGAAAGCCCGCAAAACAACCAGTTTTGGCTGATCCTAGGCCTCCTAGCAGCCAAGGTCAGTGGTAGCGGCACACCTGACTAGCCCGCGGCTACCTCAGTTCGATGCCCATCACGGTCCGCACCAAGGATCCACCCATGTCGTCCTCGAGCTGCTGCATTCCCATCCGCTCAGCAACCCTCCGTGAAGCCACGTTGCCCGGGTGAATGATCGCAACAAGGAGGGGGACCCCCAGGACATCGCGTGCGAAGTCCCGGGACGCCAATGCTGCCTCCGAAGCATATCCGCGCCCCTGCACGTCCCGACGAACGTGGTAACCCACCTCAAGTTCAGCCCGCCCGTTGACATATTGCCACGTCAGCCCGCAGTCGCCGACGAACTCGCCGTCGCGCGTTTCTACGATCCACAACCCGTATCCGTGGCGAGCGTAGTTGTCCTGGTTCCACTTGATCCAGGCTGCTGATTCACCCCGCGACTTAGGCGCCGGGTAGTACGTCATGACCTCGGGATCACCCAGCATGGAACTCATCAGATCGAGATCGGCGAGAGTCATCTCCCGGAAGCGCAGCCGGGCGGTCGAGTTGGGGAGCATTCCCGAAGCCTATCTGCCCTTGAGATGTACCGTCCTCACCTACTTTCGGCCCAAGAAGTCCCAAAAACAACCATTTTCGGCTGAATTTTGGCCCTTCAAGAATCAAAGTGGGTCGTGACGGTACAAGCTGGTGAGTCTTCCTAGCCACGGCCCATGCTCGTTGAGGGGTCGCCCCCGCTTTCCGAGGGATCTGCGCGCAGGTCATCGGGGTCTCCACTGGGCAGGCCGGCCGGTCCCGCTGCGTCACTTGAGCCGACAGCAGTGCCATCGTGCGGTTTGCGGCCCTGAGTGTCGCCGTCGGTTCCCGGCCTCGGTGAGGTGGTTCCGCCGTCGGGTTCTCCATCCGCACGGTGGCGGCCCTTTGCCCTGGTGCTGGGGGAGTGATCTTCGTCGATGGCGTTTGAGCCCTCGCTTATGGAGGAGTGGACCTGGATATCGTCGTCCTTCTCGCCGGGCGCTGGAACCTGCTGATCATTCACCGGCTTGGAGGTCCCGGCCAGGTCTTCCATAGCGTTTTCGGTGGCCTTACGGATGCTGTCTTCAACGCCCATCTGATGACTCCTCTGTATGCATAGTCCTTATGACGGATCTCAGATCCTTTTAGTAAGCCTACTTACTTTTGGGGACGCGTGAAACCCTTGCCTTAGTTGACAAAATGGCATATTCGGAGTCGCGTATCCGCAGGTCAAGCCGTTCCGCGCAGCACTTTGTACCGGTGATCGTTGGGCGATAAGGTATTGCCAGACCGTTTTGCAGAGGGCGGCAATTTTCGCTCCTTTGCTGTCTGCTGGGGACGCATTTCAGTCAGTAGGAACGTGCATGGTCAACCCCCGCCCCGAGCAGGAAGCTCTCAAGAACGGTTTTTTCTTGGATCTCGTCCTGGGCAGCGAAGACGTCGAGGCTTTTCTCGGCGAGCTCGCGGCTTTCTCCGCCGAAAGCCTCTCGCGCCCGGAACCCGTCTTCTGTGGCATCACCGTATTGCGTCGTAAGAAGTCGGCCACCACTGCCAGCAGTGATGATCGCGCCAGAGCAATGGACGAACTCCAAAACGATTTTGATGGTCCCTGCCTCACTGCCATGGATCAGCTCACCCCCGTGATGGTGCCGGATCTTCTCCAGGAACATCGTTGGCCCGAGTACGTGCAGGCTGCTTCGCACCAAGGCCTGCGATCCGTCCTGAGTGTCCCCCTTCTGGTTGAAGGCGATACACGTGCAGCGTTGAACCTCTACTCCGAGCAGCCGGACGCGTTCAGCGATGACGACGTAGAGAGTGCCGAGGAGTTCGCCTCCCACGCCTCCAAGTCGTTGCGCCTGGCCCTGAAGATCGCGCAGCTCAGCGACGCCCGGAATGATCTTGCCGCAGCAATGCAGACCCGCACTGTGATCGACCTTGCTGTGGGGGCCATCATGGCGCAGAACCACTGCAGCCAGGAGGAGGCCTTCACCATCCTCCGCACGGCGTCCAGCAACCGCAACATCAAGCTGCGCCACCTGGCCAAGTCCATCATTTCTGCCGTCTCGTCCGGGAAGATCACCACGCACTTCGAGGAGTAGCCGCCTCCGACGTTTGCCGCCGTCGGGGGACTTAAGACTCTGACGCGCCGCTCCTTGCGGGGGGATAGTGGAGGCCGGGAGCACGGACGTGCCCGCTGGTCTGAAGGAGTAGCCATGATGTATTGGGACGGAAACATGGGCGTCTGGGGATACGCACTCATGGCTGTGAGTTTCATACTGTTTTGGGGAGCGATCATCACAGCGATCGTCTTTCTTGCCCGGTCCATGGGTGCCGGCAGCCGGAGGTACGCTGGCGGGCCGCACCGTACGGGCGGAGCGGAGGAGCTTCTCGCGGAAAGGTTTGCCCGCGGTGAGATCGACGATACTGAGTACAACGCCCGCCTGAATGCTCTGCGGCGGAGCAACTTCGGTTAAGCCCCTGGCCCCTACCCGGCATGGATGGTTGGTCAGAGTTTGGGCGGAGGCGTCCGCTCTGTGACCCGGTGTGGTCACCCGGGTTCGTGACCCGAGGCAACCATGGAGCAGACTTGGACGGGTGACCGCCAACAAACCACGCCCCGGCCTTGCGATTGCTGCGCTGAGCCTCGGGACGGCGCTGAACCCGTTGAACTCGTCCATGATCGCCGTAGCGTTGGTGGTCTTGCGGGAGCATTTCGCGCTCGACGTCGCCACCGTCACCTGGGTGATCACCTCGTTCTATCTCGCGTCCGCGGCCGGCCAACCGCTGATGGGCCGGCTCGCTGACCGCTTCGGCCCGCGGCGCCTGTTTATGTTCGGTATGGCGTTGGTGGCGGTGACGTGTGCGATCGCGCCGTTCCTGCCCAACTTCGCGCTGGTATGCGTGGCCCGCGCGCTCATGGCTGTAGGGACCGCGACGGCGTACCCGTCCGCCGTCGTGATGGTCACCGAGCTCAGCCGGCTGGCCAACTTGCCGTCCACGCGGCCGCTCGGCCGGATCCAGATGGCCAACACTTCGGCCGCTGCCGTCGGACCCGTCGTGGGCGGGTTGCTGGTGAGTCTAGTCGGGTGGCAGGCGCTGTTCGCGATCAACGTTCCCATTGCTTTGTTGGCGTTGATTGTTGTCCGCCAGACCGCGCCCGCAGATGCCGGGCGCGAGACCGGCAAACTCGGCCAGCTGATCCGCGATTCCGACATCCCCGGCATCCTCGCCTTCGTGGTATCCCTCATGCTCGCCATGATGGCGCTGCTCAACGTGCTGCCCGGCTACCGCTGGTATCTACTGGGTGCGGCCACGGTGATCGGAGCGCTGTTCGCCTGGCGTGAGCTGCGATTCCAGCCTCCGTTCCTGGACCTCCGCCTGCTGGGCCGGAACCGTCCGCTGCTGTTGGTGTACTTGCTGTTTGTGGTGTTCAGCGGCGTCTACTACTTTGCGTTCTTCGGCCTTCCGCAGTTGCTGCAGGAGGCAGGGAATTACGACGCCGGTGTGGTGGGCCTGCTGATGCTGCCCCTTGCGGCGTTGTCGGTTGTGGTGACGCCACTGACCGTGCGGTTCATTGAGCGGTTCGGCGTGCGACCCGTTCTGATCACCGGGGTGTTAATCCTGATCATTGCGGCAGGCACGCTTGGGTTCCTGACCCTGAGCTTGTGGGCGCCACTGGTGTTCGTGCTCACCGCGTTGATGGGTGTTCCGTACGGCGTGGTGAGTACGGCCTCAAACCAAGGCCTGTACGTTTCGGCCCGGCCCGAAGAGAGGGGAGTGGCGGCCGGTATTTTCCAGACATGCCGCTACCTCGGGGCCATCACCGCCACTGTCCTGATCGGCGTGCTCTATGGCCCCGGCGTGAATCAGGCCAACTGGGGGATCATGGTCCTGGTGATGCTGGGGCTCAGTGCTGTGGTGCTGGTGCTGGCTGTGATGTGGCGGAAGCCCGCGGCCTAGGGGAGGCGTGGCCCTGGTCGCCACAAGGCCCGGTATCGTCAGCTCCGGCGCCGCTGCTCCGCAGCCCAGGTGTGGTTCACAATGGCCGCCGCGACGCTCTTGGACAACATGGCGCGGTCAGGCCCGCGGTAGAGGTCTCTCCGAAAATAGGGAGATTCCTCAGTGTGGGGGCCGCTCTTATCGATTCGCTTGGCGAGGTCGGAGACGTAGTTGTGGCCACCGGTCCTATAGGCATCGGTTTCGGTCTGGTCCAGGCGAAGCAGGGCCGTTGAGTCCACCATCGTATTGATGCAGTACCTCGCTTCGAGAAAAAGAGATCCTTGCTGTTCAACCAGGAACCATGAGCCCGGCTGGTGGTCCACGTAATGCATGGCATCGCGATCCTTGGCTATCCTCAGGTGGTCTCCCCACTGCTCAACCGGCGGAATCGCTTCGAGTGGCCGTTGCCGGGCTTCGTTGAGCACCGTGTATTCAAACGTCGGGGATGATTCGCGGTAGAGCGTCAGGCAGATGATGCGCAGGCACGCCGAACAGCTAAGCTGGCTCTCCACCCGTTCCATCAGTTGTGACGCATGGAGTTGTTGGAGGTCTGCGAGCGGGACCCAGCTGGGGCTTTCAGTGATCAGGCCCGCCGCTGCGGCTGAGGAGAGTGCAGCGATGGTTTGTTCCACGTCCATCCCGCCGGTGTGGGCTCCGCGAACCAAGAGATCGCTGCATGTTGGACAATCGTCATCCTCGGGGCGGCAGGCATGCTGCGGAGCCTCCGCCCTGAAACTAAGGCTGAGAAGATTGCCGGGCTCGTTCCAGCCGCGGTTGTTCTTGAAGCGGGGTTCCACGTAGGCACCGTCCAGTACGAAGCCCATACCTCCGGGAGCGCGGGGAGCATCGAGGGCTCCCTTGAGGTCGCTGAGGGTAGCGTCCTTATCCAGGCCGGGGATCCATGAGGGCAGGTGAAACCCGCCAGGTGCAAAACCAGTAGGTGCAGCGTGCAGCACGACCGCCACCGTGACGCCGTCGTGCATGATCATTTGGCCGCCCGAGGCGAACTGCAGCCGTCGCGATCGGTACGCGGGTTCGCCCACCAGCTGGTCCTTGACCCTTGCCGCGGGCCCGCCGAAGGCATCGATCAACTGGCGCACGGCTGGCTCTTCTTCGGATCCCAGGAGGGCGTCCAGGATGAGTGGCAGCCGTGTGCTGGTCCGCCATGGTTCGTTCACGCCGTCATCGCTCCGCTGTCCCATCCGACCATTATCCAGCGGAGAACTCTTGCTAAATTTACTGAGTGCACTCATAATTGAGTTAAGTCAGTATCGGAGTCCAGGAGAACCCCCATGAAAGCCTTCGTCCTCAGCCAGTACAAGGAACCCCTTCAGCAGCAGGACGTCCCCGAACCCGTGCTCGGAGACCACGATGTTCTGGTGGAGGTTCACGCGGCAGGCCTGAACCAACTGGACGAGAAGATCAGGCAGGGGGAGTTCAAGCAGATCCTCCCGTACAAACTGCCGCAGATACTGGGCCACGACGTTGCCGGTGTGGTCCTCAAGATCGGATCGAAGGTGCGGTCCTTCAAGCCCGGCGACGAGGTGTTTGCACGCCCCGGAAATGACAGCATTGGCACGTTTGCGGAACGGGTCGCCGTTGCCGAGGAAGACCTTGCCATCAAACCGGCCACCATCAGCATGGAAGAGGCCGGCTCGCTTCCATTGGTGGCGTTGACTGCCTGGCAAGCGCTGGTGCAGCGGGGCAATGTTGGCCCCGGGCAGAAGGTACTCATCCATGCTGGAGCCGGGGGAGTGGGGTCCATTGCCATCCAGCTGGCCACGTATCTCGGGGCGACGGTGGCCACTACTGTCAGCGCCGGAAACAAGGACTTCGTCCGGGACCTTGGCGCGGACGTGGTGATCGACTACCGGACTGAGGATTTCACGGAAATTCTCAGTGACTATGACCTCGTCCTGGATAGCCTCGGCGGCGAAAACCTGGAGCGGTCCCTGAAAGTCCTGAAGAAGGGCGGCAAGGCCATTGGTATCGCCGGGCCGCCGGATGCCGGTTTCGCCCGACAGCTGGGCGGAAACCCGGTTCTGCTGGGGTTGATGACCCTGCTCAGCTCTGGGATCCGGCGCAAAGCCCGCCGCCTGGGAGTCACGTACGAGTTCCTCTTCATGCGCGCTAGTGGTGGCCAGTTGAGGGAAATCGCAGCACTCATCGACGCCGGTGACATCAAGCCAGTAGTGGGACGTGTGGTGCCTTTCGACCAGACGGCCGATGTACTTGCGGCCCTCGACAACGGCGGCGTCCGCGGTAAGACCGTTGTCAGCCATCTCTAACCACTCCATACCGACAGGACGAACATCATGAGCAGTGAACAGCAGTCGTATTTACAGGTACCCGCGAAGACGCTGACAGCCAACGGCGTCAGCTACGCATACCGCGAAATGGGGCCTAAAGGTGGGGTTCCGGTAGTTTTCCTGATTCACCTCGCCGGGACCATGGACAACTGGGATCCGAGCATCATCGACCCCATTGCTGAGAAACACCACGTGATCACCTTTAGCAACCGCGGAGTCGGTGCAACCACGGGGTCTGTTCCGGACAGCATCGAAGCCATGGCGGATGATGCTGCCGCCTTTATTCAGGCCCTCGGCTATCCGGCAGTGGATCTCTTTGGATTCTCGCTCGGCGGCATGATCGCCCAGTCGCTGGTGGTCAAACACCCCGGCCTTGTCCGCAAGCTCGTCCTGGCTGGCACGGGACCTGCCGGTGGTGAGGGCATCCAGAAGATCATGGGAACCACGTACTTTGACGTAGTTCGGGGCGCCCTCACCCGGCAGGACCCCAAGGAGTTCCTGTTCTTCAACCGGAATGCCGCCGGAAAACCCGCTGCGAGGGCATTCATGAATCGGCTCAACCAACGGACCACCAACCGCGAGGCACCCATCTCGCTCAAGGCGTTCCAGACGCAACTGAAAGCCATCAGGCGGTGGGGACTGTCGCCGTCGGCCGATCTGGGTGTTATCACCCAACCGACGCTCATCGCCAACGGCGATAACGACCGCATGGTGCCCTCGGTGCTTTCCAGCGACATGCACCGCCGGATTCCGGGCAGCGAGTTGGTCATTTACCCGGACTCCGGGCACGGTGGCATCTTCCAGTTCCATGACAGGCTCGTCCCGGTAGCGCTCGAGTTCCTGGGCCGTTGATACGGACGGCCCGCTGATGCATCGGCCCGCTGATACGGTAGCTAAATGCAGCCTGCGCCCCAGACACTTGGCCGACGTGAGCGGAATAAGCAGGAAAAGCTTGACCGCATCACCGCGGCCGCACGTGAACTTTTCACCCAGTACGGAGTGGATGAGGTCACCACCCAGCAGGTGGCGGAAAAGGCCGACGTCGGATCGGGAACCTTGTTCCTGTATGCCAAGACGAAGGCGGAGCTGCTTTTGTTGGTGCACAACGCCAAGTACGCCCAAGCGCTGGACGCGGGAGTCGAAGCGGCCGCCGCTGAAATCACGGTGCTGGACGCGGTGATGGCCATCATCCGGCCCATCATTGAGTGCAACCGTGTTCAGATCGAAAACGGCCGAACCTACCTGCGGGAGATCGTCTTCGGTGACCCTGCCGAACCTCACCATGCAGAGGCGTTGTCCCTCACGATGCGTACGGAAGAGGCCATTGCCGGAGTGCTGGGCCGCGACGGTCAGTTGTTGGCCCGCGACCCGGCGAAACTGGCTCGGATCGTCTCCGCCATCATGTTCGTCAGCATGGCGTCCTCAGCGACTATTGACATGACAGACGCCCAGGTTGGCGACGAGATCCGGGATCAGATCAGCGTGCTCCTGGGCGCCTGACTCTAGGGCTTTGGCGGGTCCTATCGGTTGAGGAATTCCTCGTGCTGGCGGTGTGCTTCCTTCACCTGCTCGCGGATGGTCTCCACGTCCTTGGCCTTGTTCCGGTACTTCAGCGGCATCTGCACAATCTGCGCTTCCTCGGCGGTCAAAGCGCGGTAAATGCGCTCACGCTCGTTGGCATCGGCGGTGTAGTCCAGGTCCAGATAATCGACGGCGTGACGGCGGGCGTTGTTGATGGCCGTCTGGGCCTTGCCCGCTGGGCTGATCAGTGAGAGCACCACGGTGATGATCAGGACGCCGATGATGACGCTGAGCGAGAGGCCCGTGGTGATTTCAATGACGTTGACGTGCTCGCCATCGTTGATGAACGGCAGGTTGTTCTCGTGCAGGGCGTGCAGGATCAGTTTCACGCCGATGAACGCGAGGATTGCGGCCAAGCCGTAGGAGAGGTAGATGAGGCGATCCAGCAGGCCGTCGATCAGGAAGTAGAGCTGGCGCAAGCCCATCAGTGAGAACGCGGTGGCGGTGAAGACGATGAAGACGTTCTGCGTGAGGCCGAAAATTGCCGGGATGGAGTCCAGGGCGAAGAGGATGTCCGTGCCGCCGATGGCCACCATTACCAGCAGCATGGGAGTCAGGGCTTTCTTGCCGTTGACCACGGTGAAGAGCTTGTCGCCGTCGTACTTATCCGTAGTGTGGAAGAGCTTCTTGGCGAGCCGGATGATGAAGTTGTTGGCTTGACCGTCCCCGTGGTCGCCGGGCTTGAGCAGGTTGCCTGCCGTCAGCAGGAGGATGAGGCCGAAGATGTAGAACACCCAGGCGAACGAGTTGATCAGCGCGGCACCAAGGAAAATGAAACCGGTGCGGGCGATCAGGGAGAACACGATGCCGAAGAGCAGGACCTTCTGCTGATCCTCCCGCGGCACCCTGAAGCTTGCCATGATGATGAGGAAAACGAACAGGTTATCTACCGAGAGGGCCTTCTCCGTGATGTAACCGGCGAAGTATTCGGACCCCATTTGGCCGCCGCCGAAAATCAGGACAAGGATGCCGAAAACTATCGCGAGTCCCACATAGATGGAGGACCAGATGGCCGCTTCCTTCAGCGATGGGACGTGGGCTTTCCGGATGTGGAAGAAGTAGTCAAAGGCCAAGAGCGCCAAAATGACGACGATGGTGATGCCCCAGATGAGGGGAGAGACGGTCATATGATCCTGCTTTCGTGAGGCGCGCGAGTGGTGTTGCTCACCGAGGGTCAAACTCTTGGGTTTAAATTTACCGGGGTTGGCGGGGTTGTTGGTAACTCGACTGCCGTGGGAAAGTACTTGACAACTTGGAAAGTACTTTCTTAGGGTGGGGGTATCGATCCGCACAAACTTGGGGGACACCATGAACGAGACCACCGGCAACATGTCAGCAGCTGAAGCACGCGAACTCCTTGCTAAGGCTGATTCGCTGGGCGCCTCCTCCATCAACGCGGCAGCTTGGCCGGTGGCTGTAATGTTCACCAGCCTCGCGATTATGGGTTCGCTGCTGATGATCGGGATGCACATCGTTCTGGTCGGCGGCTACGGCGCGGCATTGTTGGCCTGTTCTGTGGGAGCCTGGGGCGCAATTACCGCGAGCATCTGGCCAATGTTCCAACGGTCCACCAAGGTCGGCTTCACCAAACGGTTCCTGACGTCTCTTCTGGGGTACTTCGCGCTGTACGTCGTGGCGCTCGTGGTTGGCGCCTACTTCTTCCGGGACGGCAACCTCTGGTTCTACATCCCCGCGGCCATTGCCCTGGCAGCCATTGGCCTTGCTGCTGCCTTCCGTGAGCTGCGCGCATGAGCGCCCCGGCGGAACACCCGCGTCACAAGCTCAACGAGCTCGTCCACTCACCGGTCCGGTTCTCCATCATGGCTGCGCTCGCGAAGGCTGAGTCGTTGGACTTCAAGGACCTGAGGGACGCCATACAGGTCAGCGATTCGGTGTTGAGCAAGCAGCTCTCGATTTTGGAGAAGGCCGAGTTTGTGAAGATCAAAAAGAGCTTCGCCGGGAAGTTTCCCAGGACGTCGGCCAGCCTGACGGGTAGCGGACGAGACGTGTGGGCGGCGCACTTGCAGACGCTGCGGGAGATCGCGGGCGGCTAGGTCCTTCGGCCAGCTCAGTTCGAGCTGCCCTCGTGGAGTTTCTGCCTAAGCCACTCCGGCTGCTTGTGCTCATCTCGCGAAGGGTCGATCACGGTGGAGCTCGATCGTAAAGTCGGGTCCTCGGTCAGGACAGAACGGCGCCGGTTCTTCCAGTCAACAGCTTGAACTGGGAACTTAACTCGCAGAACGGTCATTCGGGATGCCATTATTGTCGGCTCTGAATGCGGCTTCGTATCTCTGTACAGCCTCCAAGGTCCAGTCCTTGAGGACCGCCAGGGTGCCGTTCTGTAGCTGGCGCAGTTCGACGAGTGGGTCTTCTGAGAGGACGTAGCCGCTGTCGTTAGCGAAATAGGTGACAACGCCAACTGGTGGGTACCAGATGGGCTGGTCTCGGTTTTTCTTGGTTATTGCGGAGCTAAAAATCCCGCCCCGAGTGGGCTCCCATAGATCAATGAGGGAGGCAGCGCAGTCAACGAGGGCGCCGCGTCCGGGGACCGCCGCTTCGAGAAAGTTGAGGTTGAAGGAGTCGCTTGATCGCTCATCTTGGTCACCGTCCGCCGTGGAGACTTCGAAGGGGCACACTCGTCGATCACTTCCAGCGAGGAATCCGAGTATGGAGATGTAGTAGCCCCAGTTCGGGTGGAAGGTCCCCACGTCATCTTTACGAGCGCCGTCCTCCACGCTGAGTGCCATTTCCCGGTGGGTTCGCGGGAGCCGATTGTCGCGGCCCATTCGCTCGTCTGAATAGTTAACGTGGAGCCACACCATGGGTCGGCTATCCAGACCCTCCAAACAGTCCAAAGTCGACAAAACCCTCGTCGCAATGGGGACTGCCCCCGGTTTTGTTGACTCCTTGATCTAGCGAGCTTGTGCTCGTGGAAGGATGTTGACCATGCCCACGGCTTATGGGGCGGAGTTCCGTCAGGATGTTATTGATGTGGCCCGCAAGGGCGAGGCGCCGCTGGCGCAGATTGCCAAGGATTTTGTGTCGGTCACGACGTTGAAGCGCTGGATTACCATCGCTGAACGTAAAGATTCCGGCGGCCGGCCGGCGGCAGATGAGTCTGCGGAGATGCGGGAGCTGAAGAAGCGAAACCGCTTGTTGGAGCAGGAGAGTGAGATTCTGCGCCGGGCGGCTGCCTATCTGGCCAGGGACATCAACCCAAAATGACTCTTCTATGGGTTCTGTCAAGCCATGGTGGTTTGGAGTTGGCGGAAGATGGAGCGGCAGACGTAGCGTTTGAGGTTCCGGCGGATTTCGCGGTTTGATTTCCCTGTTGCCCGGCTGCGGGTCACGTAGTTCTTGGTTTCGGTGTCGAAGCTCATGCGGGTGCGGACGATGACGTCGAAGGCCCGGTTGAGTTGGCGGTCTCCGGAGCGGTTGAGCCGATGTCTGGTGGTGTTGCCGGAGGAGGCAGGGCGTGGCGCGACTCCTCCGAGGGCGGCGAAGGCTGCTTCTGAACGGATGCGGCCGTGGTGGGAGTAGGCGCAAATGATGATCGCTCCTGTTACAGGACCGACTCCGGGTGTGGTTTGGAGTCCTGGAGCCAGTTCTTCGGTGAGCTGGGCCAGAGCCTTGTGGTTTTCGGTGAGCTGGATGGTGAGGTCTTTGACGGCTAGGGCCAGGCGTTTGGCTTCAGCGCGCGCGATTCGGATCACGGGTTCGGTGCTGTTTGAGGTCCGCCAGGCTGCGATGGCGGTGATCTGGGTGTCCCGCAGGGATGACCGGGCGTCGATTCCGAGGTCGGTGCCGCGGAGAAGGGCGGTGAGGGCGTTGCGGTTCGCGGTGCGTTGGTGATCGAGCAGGGATCGGGAGGCCAGCAGAATCCTGATTGCGGTGCGGGTGCCTGCAGCACGCGGTTCTGTCACTTGGTCTTTTGGGCGGCCGAGGACAGAGCGTGCGGCGGCTTCGGCGTCGATCGGATCCGATTTGCCGGTGAGGGCCCGCGATGACCGGTTAGGTGGCCTGACTTCGCCAACCTCGATACTGGCGGCCAGCAGTGCTTGTGTGAGCCGGGCACCGTAGGAGGACGTGCCCTCGACCGCTGCGAAGACCCTCTCCCCGCCGGTGCGGCGCCGGATCCAGGTGATAGCTCGGTCCATTCCCGCGGAGGTAGCCGGGAAGACCGCGGTGTCGACCACTGCACCGGTTGCGCAGTGAACGGCTGTGAATGTGTGGGTGCGGGCGTGGGTGTCGACTCCGACGACGAAATCGAATTCTTCGGCGATGGTCGCCATGGTGCGTTCTCCTCTTCTGTTGAACCGGACAGGTGGCAGGGCCTGCCTGGGTTGCTTCGGAGACGCATCTGTAACGGGTCACACCCCAGGGGTGGACAGTCTTCTGATCAGGTCATCCGTGGCGGGGCAGACCGGTGCCCGGGGAACGGAGCGGACGCGTCATTTTCAAGACACCGCATACGCGGGTCGGATTTACCCTGAGTCACACGCCGTCCTCCGGGACCAGCCTGCCAGCCAGCCTCCGGCCGGCACCTGACCATTACAGATCTACCCGCTGGTCACGGATCTTGCCGCCGACGGTGTTCCAGTGGCGGTGACCTGCAGGGTGTTGGGCTTCAGCAAGCAAGGCTATTACCGGTGGAAGACCAGCCCGGTGACAGAACGGGACTGGTTGGATGCGCACCTGGTCAACGCCGCCTTGGACATTCACGCCGACGACCCGGCATTCGGGTACCGTTTTATCGCCGACGAACTTCCGGAGAAGGGCATCGCGGCGGGCGAGAACAGGGTCCAGCGCCTGTGCAGTGACCACGGTATCTGGTCGGTGTTCTCGAAGAAGCGTGGCCTGAACCGCAGACCCGGGCCACCGGTTCATGACGATCTGGTTGAGCGGGACTTTACCGCCGCGGTTGCCAACGAGCTGTGGCTGACGGACATCACCGAACATCCCACGGCCGAGGGCAAGCTCTACCTCTGCGCGGTGAAGGACGTCTATTCCGGCAGGATCGTCGGGTATTCGATGGATTCGCGGATGAAGTCCTCGCTTGCCGTGGCGGCACTGGAGAACGCGGTGCTGGCACGCAACCCTGCAGGTACCGTAGTGCATTCGGATCGTGGGTCCCAGTTCCGGTCCCGCCGGTTCGTCGAATCGCTCCGGCACCATGGCCTGACAGGATCGATGGGCCGGGTTGGTG
The DNA here is from genome assembly GCF_055389195.1 of Arthrobacter sp. DualSoilB13. NCBI lineage: Bacteria > Bacillati > Actinomycetota > Actinomycetes > Micrococcales > Micrococcaceae > Arthrobacter > Arthrobacter sp. DualSoilB13. The sequence continues at coordinate 1,096,681 of NZ_AP035865.1, forward strand.
CGTGCGCGGACAACGCCGCGATGGAATCGTTCTTCTCGCTGCTGCAGAAGAACGTCCTGGACCGTCAGCGGTGGCTCACCAGGCAGGACCTCCGGCTGGCCGTCACGACCTGGATCGAACGGACCTACCACCGCCGGCGTCGGCAGAGACGGCTGGGCAAACTCACGCCCATCGAATATGAAACAATCAACCGGGCCGCGCTCACAGCGGCCTAAGACCCCGAGTCAACAAAAGCCGGGGCAGTCCCGGCCCATCTAGGTGCTGTTTCGGGCACTACTAGGTGCTGAAAACACCAAAAATGAGTGCTCCCCACAACCGACTAGGTACTCCGATGCGGACGCGTGGCCAAATCCGGCATCCCTCCACGCAGCCGAGATTTTGTACGCCAGCCGGCCAGCCGTCGTCGTGCTCTCACCGGAATCACGACGGCGGAGGGTGACTTTGGTGCCGACTTCTTAGCTGACGCTGACCAAGACTTGATCGATAAGAGCGAGGAAGCCGGGCCAGCCGGTGTTTCTGACGAGGTAGAACGGCTTTGCTTCAGGCGCCCGGGTGCGTTCGCCCTCAGAGGTTCTTCTGGGAAGCTGTCGAGGACGGGGCGGCACCTAGATGAGGCTGGCGGCCACTCATTTTTAGGGTTTTTGGCACCTATTTCTGTTCAAGCGGCACCTAGTTTGGCGGTTTTCGGCACCTAGTCCCAGATTCGTGGCGCAGACTGTGCGAGTCAAAGCAAGATGGTTCTTCGCTAGGGGCAGTCATGATTCGGAATCGCATCAGCAAGACGTTTCTTCAATGGCAGGAGGAGCAGTGAGCAAAATTCCGCATCCATTTCAGGTTGTGGCGTTTGTTCTTCTGGCCGTCAATTTCGCGTTGTGGCAGCCGTTCGTGTGGTGGCGTGCCGGTGCCGCGGTTCTCATGCTGGGGTTCGGTTGCTACGGCGTTTATGTGTTGCGGCGGGGCAAGCGTAAGGAGTCCAGCCCGGAGCCTCGCGAGCCTGATTGATGATGGCCTGTGGAGTGACGTCTGCGGGCCATCTCTTTGTCAATGGGTGTTTTCGTTGGGGCGAGGGCGATTTTGCAAGTCGGGGTCCCCTTGGCCAGCCACGAAACCGAAGTCGTACTTTCCGTTCTCCGGAGGGAGCTCGCGCTCCAGTTTCAGTGCCGTCGTCGGCGTGAACATCGTTCTCGCGATCCCACTGGCCGTGTCAAAGGTGAAGGACCCAAAGATCGTGGGGTCCACGCTGTTCCTCAGCAGGAGTGTTGTGTCCGGGCCGTGTACTTCGGAAGCGACCGGGTGATAGTCGTCCAGGTCTCGGCCCCAGATGGGCAGGGAAAGAGGGAAGGAGAGCTGGACTGCTTCAGGAAAGGAAAACGGGATGCGTTCAATGGAGAGAGTGTAGGGATCATCTACGCCGTCGGTCTGGATGATGAGTTTTCGGGGGTTGAAGGTTCGGGAGCGTCCGTCCGGCAACTCCTTGGCAGACCACATGAAGGCCCTCGGGTGCACCGAGACGGAGTAGCTCTTCTGATGGTTGTGGCCTTGGCAGAAAGCTGTGCCGTTATAGGCGCTTGGTTGCCCACCGCCCAGCGCTTTCCCGATGGCGATCGCCAGCTGCTCAGAGGAAGTGTCCACGCCTCATCCTTGCATGGGCCCGCTTAGGAGGGGGGCACCGTCGTTGTTTGTCAGAAGGAACTTGCGCAAAAGGTTGGCGAGCTGTGTCCGCTCGGTCTTGGACAGTCCTTCGAGCATCTTGTGTTGGTTCTCTACGTGGTGCTCCACCACCTCATCCACCAGGGCTAGTCCCTCAGGGGTGAGGCTGATCAGTAGTTGCCTGCGGTTGTCCGGGTTGGTCTCGCGATGAACCAGCCCGCGGTTGACGAGTCGGTCCACGCGGTTGGTCATACATTGGGCTGTTCGGCTTCCTTCTGTTCTTCACCGCATACCAACTGCCGGGTGGGCTCGCTGCACTGGTCATGTCCATTCAGCCCCTGTTCGTGCTCTTCCTTGGAGTGCTGTTGCTGGGTAGAAGATCCGCTTTACGCACGTGGTTGCCTGCGCGGTGGGTGCGGCGGGTGTCGGCTTGCTCGTCCTGCGATCCGACGCGTCGCTGACTTTTGTGGGCGTGCTCGCCGGGTGGCCGGTGCGCTGAGCATGGCGGTTGGGATGGTGCTCACCAAACGCTGGGGAAGGCCCGACGGCGTGGGGCTGCTTGGGTTTACCGGCCTGCAGTTAGCGATGGGTGGCGTGATGCTGCTGCCCGTGACGTTGGTGGTTGAGGGGCTGCCGGGGTCGGTCCTTTGCCTAACCTTGCGGGTTTTGCGTACCTCAGCGTTATCGGTGCGTTGGCGGCTTACGCGGTCTGGTTCCGGGGGATCCAGCGACTACCGACAATGGTGGTCTCGTTCCTGGGATTCCTGAGCCCGCTTGTGGCTACTGTGCTGGGGTTCGTGTTCCTGGGGGAGTCGTTGTCGGGGTGGCAGATTGTGGGGGCGGTGTTGGTGTTGGGGGCGGTGGGGTTGGTGCAGGGGAGGGCGCGGACGGTCACATTCGCCGTCGAAAGTAGAAGCTCTGTCATTACCGGACTTGAAGCTTCTTTGTATTCAACAGAGGTGCCGCCAACCCGTAGTTTTCGCTATGACCACAGCGTAGTTGGGGCTCTCCCGAGGAGGGTCTACCCTATTCTTGGTCTGTGTTCTAGGCCAGGAGCCGGAAGTCCGTAGGGACGCCCCGAGTTCCTATATCTCGCTGGGGCTCGGAGCGTCCTGAAGGGGCGATGGCTAAACGTACGAAATTGGGTTCTGTGCCCGGTTCAACTCGACTGTCGTCCCCACCCGGGGATCGCCAGTTAGGAGATCCCCGACAACTTCGAGGCGGTTTCCGTGCTTGATGAGTCCTCGGATTTTGGCAACGGCGAGGATGGTGCCTGACGGATTCACAATGCGTACTTCGTCTTCGTCGATAGCACGACTGGCCTTCATGACCCAGCATCCGCGCCCGGCTTCCCAAGCCTCTCGCTCGGACATGCCAGGCGTCGCTCCGACCGTTGAGCGTCCAAGGGGATCCTCGGTGGGGTCAACTTTACGCTGTTCAGCCAACTTGATTTGAAGCATGGAGTACCTTTCTCTTTGACAAGAAACCTAGATAACTAGATATCTTGATGTCTTGTTATCAAGATGCAAAGAGCTCGGTCATAAAGCAAGAGCAATTCGAGAACTGGTTTTGCCTTGCAGTGCTCGCAGCAGAGTCGAGCAATGCGGCCTGGCCGTCTCGACGGTACTCGTGATGGCGCGCAGTTGCGCCGGATCAGATGCTGCACTTGCTACCGCAGCTGGCCACTCGCTATTGGAGTATGGCCCTCCCACCCAATACCCTGGCGCAGTGAACACATTCAATGGGGGATCTGCAGGAACTAACCTGCCCGAAGGGTTGTACGAACTCCTTCACACAACGGCCATCGCAAACGACCTCGAGGCGGTTCCGGAGCTACAAGCCTCAGTGATCACAGTCGAGGCTGAGGACACTGCGGAAGTTCTCTCCCGCCACGTCGCCGACACCGTTCGAAAGGCGCTCGCGGACGCGAAGCCTGAAGATCGAGTTGACCTGGCCAACCGTTTGCTCGCCGAGATACAAACCAACGATCAGATCACACCAGGCCCCCAGCAACTGCTTTCGCTGCATCGCCCGGATGCCCTGAAACGGCGACAGCTCAGGCGCCCCACAACCAAGCTCAGCGATTCGGCACTTCTGACAAACAATAGGGACGAGCCAAATCTGGCGGCCGAGCTTCGAACAGAAATCGAGTCAGCCAACACTGTCGACCTCCTCTGCGCATTCGTGCGGTGGACCGGTCTGCGGCTTCTTGAACCAGCGCTTGAACAGCTGCGTGGGCGGGGTGTGAAATTCAGGGTCATCACCACTACGTATATGGGGGCGACTGAACGCCGGGCCATCGATGAACTGGTGCGTCGCTACGACGCTGAAGTGAAAATCAGCTACGAAACCCAAGCCACCCGGCTCCATGCAAAGGCTTGGCTTTTTCGGCGGGACACCGGCTTTGACACAGCGTACGTGGGTAGCTCCAATCTCAGTCAGGCAGCTCTTCTGGACGGTCTTGAGTGGAATGTGCGGCTCAGTTCTGTAGCGACGCCCGACCTGCTCAAGAAGTTTGAGGTCACTTTCGACAGCTACTGGGAACAACGCGCATTCCAGAGTTATGACCCGGATCGTGACGGCGAGAAGCTGGACGCAGCCCTTCGACGAAACGGTGGCAAACGAACTTCTGCCCCGGATGCTTTCACCGGCTTGGAGGTCGTGCCATTTCTTCATCAGGAAGAAATGCTCGAAGACCTGGAAGCGGAACGATCGAAAGGGCACAACCGGAATCTGCTGGTCGCGGCCACCGGTACCGGTAAAACGGTCATTGCAGCTATGGACTACAAGCGTCTCTCAGAAGCGGCTGGTAAGCCCCTGACGCTGCTTTTCGTGGCCCATCGGCAAGAGATATTGAAGCAGTCCATCCGCACGTACCGGAATGTAATGCAGGATGGCTCTTTCGGTGAGCTCTATGTGGGTGATCACAAACCAAAGTATTGGACCCATGTCTTCGCCTCAGTGCAGTCGCTGGCATCGCGGGGCGTGCAGACGCTTGAGCCCGATCAATTCGACGTAGTTGTCATCGATGAGTTCCACCACGCAATGGCGCCCACATATCGCCAACTCCTGGACCACTTGAAACCCCAGCAGTTTGTTGGGCTCACTGCTACACCAGAGCGGGGTGACGGCGGCAATGTCGCCAATGAGTATTTCGGCGGCCGCACTGCCAGCGAACTTCGAATTTGGGATGCATTGGATGCTGACCTTTTGGTTCCGTTCCACTATTTCGGGGTTTCGGATGATGTGGATCTGAGCCAACTGGAATGGAAGCGTGGAAACTACGACACAGGCCAGTTGGATCGCCTCTACACGGGTAATGATGCCCGCGCCGCCAAGGTCATCCGCGAACTCCGAGACAAAGTCACTGGTACCGAACACATGCGCGCCCTGGGCTTCTGCGTCTCAGTCCAGCATGCGCATTACATGGCCAAAGTGTTCAATGCGGCAGGCATTGCGGCAGCGGCCGTGGACGGTGGCGCCGACGAAGCCGAACGAGCGCGCGCCCTTGAACAGTTGCGTAACCGTGAAGTCAACTGCATATTTGCCGTGGATTTGTTCAATGAGGGTCTGGATATCCCGCAGGTGGACACCATACTGATGCTGCGGCCCACCCAGAGTGCCACGATCTTCCTCCAGCAACTGGGACGCGGCCTGCGCCGAGCGGATGACAAGGCTGTTCTCACAGTCCTGGATTTCATTGGCCAACAGCGCCGTGAATTCCGATTCGATCTCCGTTACCGGGCTCTGACAGGCTACGGGCGGACGCAGTTGAAGAAGGCAATTGAGGACGAGTTCCCGTTTCTGCCCTCGGGCTCGCAGATTGTGCTTGACCGGGTAGCGCAGAACGTGGTCCTGGAGAACGTCAAGGCTCAGTTGCGATTCAACCGTGCGCAGCTGGTCCGGGATATAGCTTCCTACGCGGAAACTGAGTTGGCCGCGTATCTACGAGAGTCGGGGAGCGACGTCAAGTCGATCTACCGCTCAACGAAGGATTCGTGGACTGGCTACCTCCGTCAAGCACAATTGATTGGCGGGTTTTCCGGCTTTGAGTCGGTGCTCAAGGGAGATCATCACAATCGTTCCGATACGGAGGAGAAGAAACTCCTGGGACGCATGGCGGCTCTCATTCATGTGGATGATCCCGAGCGTGCTGAGGCGTACACGAAGCTTGTAGGGGAGGATGCGCTCCGCTACGCGGATCTTGGCCCACGGGAGCAAACGTTCGCGCGGATGCTGTTTTACACGCTGTGGGATGATGGCGGCGGTTTCAAAACGTACGACGACGGACTCGACCACCTGCGCAGCTACCCGTTTGTGTGCAGCGAGATCAAGCAGATCGTCAGTCTGGGAGTTGCGGCATCGAAACACACGGCCAAGGGTCTAGGTGCCGGGCTCCAGCACATTCCACTGCTCTCTCATGCAACCTACCGGCGCGAGGAGATTCTTGCCGCGCTCGAATATGGCTCGCTCGAACGCGGGAGGAATGTGCAGCATCGCGAGGGAGTCGCTTGGTGTCCAGCAACGGCGACCGACGCCTTCTTCGTCACGCTGAACAAAGACGAAAAGAAACACTCCGCGACGACCATGTACAAGGACTACGCCATCAGTTCTGAGCTGTTCCACTGGGAGTCCCAGAACAGTACGACACCCACCAGCCCGGTTGGTAGGCGCTACTTGGACCGGAAGGCGAACGGCTCGCGAATCCTGCTGTTTACGCGAGAATCCGCTGAGGACGAGACCGGCCTGACGGTTCCTTACACGTGTCTCGGACAGGTGGACTACGTTCAACATACCGGCGATAAGCCGATCGCGATTACTTGGAGGCTGCAACGCCCCATGCCCGCAGATGTATTCGGGGTGGCCGCGGCTGCGCAGTAGATAAACACTCGGAGTGGCTCTGTCGATGCCAACCCCGGAACCTTCGCCGCCTCGTTGTTATTGAAACCAGCAGTGCCGGTACATACCCACGTTTACAAGAACTACTTGGTGGACGACATCGTCGGGGAATGGGCGAGTTCGGCTTAGTCTGACCGCTGACAAAGGTCGAATCAGCTGTCGTGAGGCGGTTGGGGAGGTCGTCGCTGAAGGTGATGTCACCGTCGTCGAGTGTCTCCAGGTGCCCGTGCAGGTGCATGCCGCGCTGGCCGAGTTCTCGGAGGTGGATGGCGTGGCCGCTGTCGGCACCCAAAAGCAGCGGGTTGGGCGCGAAGCGCAGCGCGGGGGAGGGGAGCGCTTCGGAGGTGAGGGCGTTGACGCCGTGGTCGGGGCCGTGTTTGCCGGTTTCAGCATCCAGTAGATGAGGTCTTGGCTGCGATATCGGGGGGTGTTGCTGGAACGATGGAGACGGAGAGTCGGACGCCGCGGCCGGTGGTGTGCAGTTCCTCGGCGATCTGGCCGCTCGACTGGCCGGTTCCGACGATGAGTACGGCCCCCTCGGGCAGCTGCACCGGATTGCGGTCTGTATGGGTATGCAGCTGTGTCGCGTCGGCATGGAGCATGACGGCCAGGTGTGGGCACTTGGGGACTTGGCAGGCGGCTGTTGCCAGGACGACGGACGTCTGCCCGTCCAGCTGGGGAATTGGTTCAAACGCGGCGTCGTCCGCCATGGCTGCGCCTCCTTCAGATCGGCTCAGACCACCTTATTTGGGCGCGGCCGTGCGTCCGGGGATGTGCGGCCGGCGGATGTTGCGTGTGTTCAAAGGACGTAGGCTTTCGGGAAAAGAATCTGGGGGGATTTGGATATGAAGACCGCAACCTTGCTTCGGGTGCTCGATATCGCAACGCCGGTGGTGGCTGCACTAAGCCTGGTTCTGTTGGTAACAGGACTATTGGACAACTTCTGGGCAACAGTGTGCCTTATAGCTACTGCAGCTCCGGCAATCACCAGTTGGGTGATCAAGGACAGGCTCCAAGGCGCAGCCAAGGGTGATGAACCCCAGTAGCGCCCACGGCGAAATAGCGTCTCCCGACGCCAAAAATGTCAGTGGCGACGCAACGATCTCTGGGCGCTAAAGACCTGGAACTGCCTCCATGGGACACATCCGATGGATAAATATTTCCCAGCACTAGCTATCTGCTCAGATGTATGTAGACTTGACGGTGTTGTTGTGTTTGGCATTTGGTAGTTCAGGCAGTCCCCACGATCCTTCCGGATCGTGACCTTCTGAAGTAACGGTGGAGAACACCCCACACCCGGAGACCCGAAAGTCGGGACAATCTCCACCTTCAGTAAGGACTGAAAAAAATGGCTACAGGTACCGTGAAATGGTTCAACTCCGAAAAGGGCTTCGGCTTCATCTCTCCTGAAGATGGCAGCCAGGACGTTTTCGCTCACTACTCTGCGATCAACTCCTCGGGCTACCGCTCCCTCGAAGAGAACCAGAAGGTTTCCTTCGACGTCGAGCAGGGCCCCAAGGGTCCCCAGGCAGTAAACATCCAGGCTATCTAGTCTTCGGATAACTAAGGAGCAGGGCCGGTCACTGACCGGCCCTGCTTTTTTGTCTGCCCCCATATAGAAGATATCTTCTACAGCTTCCGTTGGCTGTAGAACACATATCCACATAGCGAATTACACCCATGTAATTTGATTCCAGTTCTCCGTAGCGTGGAACGTAATCCACCCGGCGAGCTGAGGAAGTACCCCATGTATCAGTCAACCTCCGAAGGCCTCGTATACCTAGACGAGGCCCGCGAGCACCTAATTTGGCCCAAATCACCACCTAGACCGTCCCGAAACTGCCTGTGCAAGGCAGTTTTGCCACCTAGTGCCGTTTTCACGTTCTAGCCTGCGGAGTGAGCCGTATGTCGGACAACCACAGGAACAGGAGGCGAGGTCACGTGTTCGATTCAGAGGTGCAACGAATCCTGGACTTCGTCGCACGCGGAATCGGAGTGAGGGTGGTCGGCGGACCGGGCGGCGGCAAAACGACCGTATTGCGCAACGTCATGAGCAACTTGGAGAAATCCGGAGTTTCCGTGCACTTCGTCAGTGGTCTCCGCACACATCGATCCATCCCGTATTCGGCCATTAACGGGCTGGGGCTTGATGTGAGGCCAGGACGTAGCAGTGTGTTGGACATCGCCGACGTATTTTCCAGTCAGTTGGCCAAGCCCGGCAAGCACTTGCTGGTAGTTGATGATCTCCACCTCCTGGACAGCGAGTCGCTGGCTGTACTGGAGGCTGTCAGGCGAAGGTCGGATTGCCCTATGGTGGCAACGGCGCCCGAAACGTGGGCGTTTTCCAGAGGTCAGTTGGCCGTGCTCAACCTTGGCCGGGAGGCGCATCTGCAATTGGATCCGCTTCACTACGAGCAAGTTCACCTCCTCATCGCACAGGTTCTGGGTGCGCCGGCCGACGCAGACACAACTGCGCGCATTCTCACCAAGTCCGCCGGCAATCCGCGGCTGGTAGTACGGATCGCAGAGACCGCAGCCCTGAGCAACCTCTTGGTTATGGAGGACAAGCAATGGACCATGTCTGCTGAGACCCTATGGAACGAGCACCTACGCGGCACACTGGAGGCGCTCCTGGCCGAACTAAGTGCTGATGAGTTCACAGCCCTGCACATCATGGCGATTCTGGGCACGGCACGGGTGGATGTGCTCCTCAAGGTCATTCACCCGGACGCCCTGGAAGGACTGGAACGCAGAGGATTCCTTTCCGTACTGGCCGATCATCAAGGTGGCTCTATCGCCGCCATCAGCCCACCAGTCATCGCCGATTACTTCCGCGACAGCAAGAAGCTGCGCGATAGCAGACTGCTCCGCACGAAGATCGCCGGCGTCCTTGAGGCCGCGCCTCACGCGGTCCCGGAAAAGCGCACCGCAGACCGCCTTTCCCGTGCCCTATCAGCCCTCCGGCTTGAGAAGGCTGACGACGACGCCATTACCTCCAGACAAATTCACGAGTACAACGCGGACCGTGAACAGATCCGCTTCGAACGCTGGCAGGCCAATAAGTCAGCAGCCAACGCCGCGGCAGTCCTTCGCATCTACTGGGGAGCGCCCGTGGACGTGGAGCGTGCCGGCAGTATCTGCGCGGAAACCACAAACTTCGACGCCGAACCCCAGGACCTACTGTTTGTCGCCGTCACTGAGGCCATGCTTGCGATCCACACCGGACGCGGCCCGAGAGCCGCTGTCGAGATCCTTCAAAAGTTTGCAGGGGATAATCCGCAGTTGCTGACGGAAGTTAGCGACGCCATCTTATTCATCAACGTCTCCCATGGCAGGGGGCGACTGGACACCGGCGACTTGCCAGCGGCCTTTGAAAGCAACAAGACAGGATTGGGGTGCTTGGTTCAAGGACTCTTGGAGCTCTACCGCTGCAGGCCGGCGGCGGCTTTGGACGCAGTGGAAGGCGCAGGCGACGACGACGCCATCCCGCATCTGCGCCCATTCGTCCGCAGTTTCGCCCTGTTCGCGGCTGGCCGGGTGGAGGAGTCTCTGGTGATGGCGTTGGACTGGCGAGCCGAGTCCCGGAAGAACCTGGACCAGTTCGGTGTGATCACCAGCAGCTATGTAGCTGCACATGGCCTCCTATACCGTGGACACTTCGAAGAGGCTGAATACCTCATGAGCAGCGTGTTCGCTATGGGCCGTCCGGGGTTCGTTGTGGATTCCCTCTACGATGCCATGCTCAGGCTCGCGGGGCTCCGGCACGCCACCACCGCACTGCTGCCAACGCTGTCCATAGCCGCGCAGGCGCGAACCGACGTGGCCGACGTTGGCCCCCTTCCCGGCATCGGCAAGGGAGCCTACGAACTCATTGCTCACAACAGCACTCAGCCTTCCACCTTCGACCGGAAAGCCACCAAACTCATCAAGCAGCAGTTGAAAAGCGGCTACGTCCTGGAGGCCATGATGACAGCGTTGCTTTGTACGTGCTTGATTCCTGGCCGGCAGGTCCTGGATCTATTGCAAAAGATCCTGCGGGAGAGTGGCCTTACAGTTCACCACCAGCTCGTCGCCATTGCATGCGCAGTGGTGGAGGGCGACCACAAGCTACTTGGTCTCCTCCTCAAACACTATGAACCTGACATCGACACGTACCAGGTGGGGATGCTCCTCCGGGGAGCTCTCAAACGCCACGTCATCGAAGGAGACGCGGCCGCTGCTGATGCCATGGCACAGGCGTCCTCTGTCTTTGCTGTTCGGTTCCCGTCAGCAAACGAGCAGCTCTCCTTCAATTCCTTCAGGGCAACACCGCTGACCGAAAGGGAGATCGAGGTAGCTATCTTGGCCGGTCACCTCACCAATGTGGAGATCGGTGAACAACTGGGCATCAGTGCCAGGACAGTGGAGAACCACATCTCCAACGCCTTGCGGAAGTCCGGTGCAACGTCCCGCAATAGCCTCTTCATGCTGGTGGGTAATTCACTTCCGCCACGTTGACCCGGGATAGGCTGGATCATCGTGAGCAACTCTCGGGCTTTGGCGCGCCGACTAGGCACGTTCGACGCATCGCTGATTGGGCTGGGGTCCATGATCGGTGCAGGTGTTTTCGCGGCTTTCACCCCAGCCGCCGCAGCCGCGGGCTCGGGGCTGCTCATAGGCTTGGTGGTGGCTGCCTTCGTCGCCTTCTGTAACGCCACGTCGTCGGCTCAGCTCGCTGCTGCCTACCCGACATCCGGCGGCACGTACGTCTATGGTCGTGAACGGCTCGGTCCGTGGCCTGGGTTCCTGGCCGGATGGGGATTCGTCATTGGCAAGACGGCGAGTGCCGCAGCCATGGCCATGACCTTCGCCGCCTATGCCGCGCCCCAAGGTTGGGAGCGCCCGGTGGCGATTGCCGCCGTCGTGGTTTTAACTGCGGTGAACTATCACGGGGTGACCCGCACCGCCGGGCTGACGCGTGTGCTGGTGGTCGCTGTGCTTGCTGCTCTGACGATTGCAATCGCTGCTGTGTGGGGTGGCTCAGGTCCTGACTTTGGCAGCTTTCTGGGCGACGGACTGTTGGCCAGCGGCTGGTACGGGATTCTGCAATCGGCGGGGCTACTGTTCTTCGCGTTTGCCGGGTACGCACGGATTGCGACGATGGGCGAAGAAGTACGCGAACCCAAGCGCACTATTCCACGGGCGATCAGCATTGCCTTGGGTATCACCATCCTCATCTACGCCGTCATAGCAGTGACCTTGCTCGCGGCCCTTGGCCCCGACGGGGTGGCTGCCACGCCAACGCCGTTGGCCGATGCTGTGAATGCCGGTACCTTGGCATGGGCTGCACCCGTGGTACGCGTCGGTGCCGCCGTGGCGTCGCTGGGTGCGCTATTGGCCCTCATCGCAGGCCTCGGACGGACGAGCCTGGCCATGGCCCGGGAACACGACCTGCCCCCTTGGCTCTCCGCAGTGCACCCACGGTATAAGGTCCCGCATCGTGCGGAGATGGCGCTGGCCGCGGTGATCTGCATCATCATCGCAGTGGCCGATCTTCGCGGGGCCATCGGCTTCTCGTCATTCGGAGTTCTGCTGTACTACTTGGTGGCCAACATCGCCGCCTACACCCAGCCAGCAGAAGACCGCCGATATCCGAGGTTCCTGCAGGTTGCGGGCGCGGTTGCCTGCGTGGTTCTCGTTGCCACGCTGCCGCCGATATCTGCCGGCGTGGGTGTGCTGATGTTTGCGGTTGGGATCGTCTATCGCTTGGTGCGTTTGCGGCTCAGCCGTTCAGCCCGCTGACATTCCGGCTGGGCACGGCCCCACCAGGGGGTGGTCGGTGGAGCCGCGCCGTCGTGCCTCCTACGCCAGGGCGGATGGGACTCCCTCCGGACATCGGGATCCGCCCCGAAGGCACAAGAAGAGACTATGGGCGATTTCCGGCACTAGGTGTTCGAAAGAGGCAAATAGGTGCCAATTTGGAGCAAATTAGGGGTGGAAAGGACCGAAAATAGGTGCTGAAATCGAGCGCCTAGGTGTTGGCCCGCCGTCGAGCGTTTCTGCGTTCAACAGATTCCATGTACGTAATGATGCTCGCAATAGTCAGGGCTACCGAGCAGATAACCGCCAGCATGGTGGATGTTTCCTGAAAAGGAACCACCACAAGCGGGCTCAGCATCATGGCATTGCCGAAACCCGACGCTGCGAAGACCCCAGCTTTTAGAAGAAGGCACTTGAGGGAGCCGGCAATCAACATCCCTACTGGCGCCACAACTCCCAAGGCCATTGTGAGAACCACCGTGGTGGTTCGCACGTCTGAGGGGTCAAGGATGTCCAAACCTTCCGGTGGCGGTGCTGCCCCCAGCAGGGTGGCGGACACAGCAGAACACACAGCTATGACGCATGTGACGACGCGAAGTACCGCTGGGTAGAAGTGTGTGATCACTGGGAAGTCCTAGTCTTCGTCGATTTAGCCCCGTCCAAAGGTGTAGTAGGCCAAATCAAGGACACGTGACGCGAAACGCGTCCCGGGCACTGGAAGAATGGCGGTCATGGAATCATCCACAAATGTCCCGGCCGTCGAGCTGCGTATTTCCATCAGTGAGACTGAGCCGCTGATCTGGCGGCAGCTCGTCCTCCCCGAAACCGCCACGGTCGCTGAACTTCACGGGGCCATCCAGTGCGCGTTCGGCTGGAAGGATTCGCATCTCTACGCCATTGCGGGCCATGACCGCGCAGGTAAGAAGCGCATCATCATGGCGGTAGACGACGGCGATCTCCCCGCGGGTAGCGAGATAGCGGCTGACGTGCGGCTACTTGAGCTCTTTGACGCGAAGGTCCCCGGCCGGTCGGACCTCGAGTACGACTATGACTTCGGGGACAACTGGACCCACGAGATCGACGTGGTTGGGCCTGCCGTGCTTGAGGGCAATGCGATCACGTGCACCGGCGGCGCAATGCGGGGACCCCTGGAGGATTCCGGGGGAGTCCACGGCTACGCCAACGTGGTGGCAGTGGTTTCCAACCCCAAGCACCCTGAGCACCAGGAAGCTGTTGAGTGGCTCGAGTTTGTGACCCAGGAGAGTCTGGCAAAGTTCGATCCGACCGCTTTTGACATCAACGACGCGAACGATCAACTGCGACTATTGGCTCGTCGGTTGTGGCCGGGGAACGTTTCCGATGAAGAGGTGGAGTTCGTCCTGGGCCCCGTCCTTTGGTTCCTCAACCAGGCCGGCCCAGATGGACTACCTCTGACAGGGGCGGGCTATCTCAAACCCGCAGTCGTTAAGCGTGCAATGACGGAACTCGAGTGGATCGAACCCTGGAATGCGAACGTCTCCACAGAAAGCCACGCAGCACCTGTCCGCGTCGTCCGCGAACGGCTTCAGGAGTGGAAACTCCTTCGCAAGAATAAGGACAGACTGCTCCTAACACCGGCAGCCAGAAAGCTCATCAAAAGGCCGACCATGCTTTGGCACTATGTGGCTGATCGATTAGCATCACCCGGACACGAGGGCGTAAAGCTCGCCACTCAGCTCGTGGTGCACTGGGAGCTTACGGGAAGCAAACCGCCTTGGAAACTGGTGGACGAGGTGGTGCAGCTCGCGCTCCACGATCGCGGCTTACGAACCACGACAGGTGCCGATATTCCGCTGGACTGGGCACGTGGCTTGAGGGTAGATGTCCATCAAAGCTTGATCTGCCTGAGGCTTTGGGGCTCCACCAAGTGGGGTTCAGGTGAGCTGGAACTATCCGATGCCGGCATCAAGTTCCTGCTCGACGTGCAGAGCCGTCTGCGGGACTAACGCTATGACTTAGCGCGCGGCGTGCTTCTTCCTGTCCGAGTGCTTGGCAGCGCCGCCCTCCGCACCAACCACCGAAGCGCCCGTCCCCAGTCCCCGGATCGTCCACCCCGCACTCCGCCAGGCCTCAGCGTCCAGTACGTTCCGAGCGTCCAGCACCATCCGGCGTCGTACCAATGCTCCTGCAACAACAGGCGACAGCGAAACGTATTCGTCCCATTCGGTGAGCAGCAGCACCAGTTCGGCGCCTTCGAGGGCGCGTTTGGTGGAGGCCTCGAAGCGGATTTGTGGGTAGCGGATCCAGGCGTTGTTGATGGCCTTGGGGTCGGTGACGGTAACGTGCGCGCCGGCATCGGCTAGTTGCTGGGCGACGTCCAGGGCGGGGGAGTCGCGGATGTCGTCGGTGTCGGGTTTGAACGCCGCACCAAGGATGGTCACCGTCCGGCCGGACAGGAAACCACGGCACATCTCGCGGGCTACCTCAACGGCGCGGGAGCGTTGGTCCAGGTTCACCGAATCAACCAAGCCCATCCACGCATCTACGGACGGCACGGAAAGATCGCGCGCCTGTGCACGGAAGGACCTGATGTCCTTGGGCAGGCAGCCGCCGCCGAACCCGAGCCCGGCGTGCAGGTAGCGGTTGCCGATGCGCGGATCCAGGCCCATCGCCTCGCTGAGCTCGCTCACGTCAGCGCCGGACGCGTCGCACAGTTCTGCCATCGCGTTGATGAAGCTGACCTTCGTGGCCAAGAAGGCGTTCGACGCCGATTTGATGAGTTCCGCCGTCGCGAAATTGCAGACCAACCGCGGGATGCCGGCGCTGATTAGAGGTTCGTAGACCGCATCCAGCACCGCAGTAACCGGGGCGCCGGCAGCGGCACCCTTGCCGCCCGGGACGCCGTAAACCAGACGATCGGGCACCAACGAATCCTTCACTGCCGTGCCCTGCCGAAGGAACTCCGGGTTCCAGCCGAGCAGCACGTCCGAGCGGCGGGCCACGATCGCGCGGAGCGTCTCCACCGTGCCTACCGGCACCGTTGATTTACCGACGACGGCGGCACCCTTGGCCAGGTGCGGCAGGAGGCTCTTCGTGGCGCTCATCAGGTACGAGAGGTCGGCCGTGTCGGAGGTTTTGGACTGCGGGGTGCCAACGCACAGGAAATGGACCTGCGCATCCGCGGCAGCAGCGAAATCAGTGGTGAACACGAGCCGGCCTGTGGTCCGACCGTCCTTGAGCAGCTCATCCAAGCCAGGTTCGTGAAAGGGTGCCAGTGCTTTGTTGAGCTGCTCAACTTTGGAGGAATCGACGTCGATACCCACCACGGTGTGGCCCATCGAAGCGAGCGTCGCGGCGTGGACTGCGCCGAGGTAGCCGCAACCGATCACGGAGATCTTCATGAGGAGGGTCCTTTGCTTGAGGTGAACTCGCTGGGCCCGGACGTTCCGCTGGGCACACCGGAAATGACGTCGTCGTAGTGGCGCACCAGGTCCGCGCTGAGAACAGGCCACGTCCTGCCCTGGACCGAAGCGGTTGCGGCCGTTGCGAATGCGCGGCGCTTGGCGTCGTCGCCGATCAGATCCTGCACGTAGCCGCGCAGCTGGGTGAGGTTCCCGGGCTCGTAGAGCCAGCCGGTGCGTGAGTTCTCTACGAGGTCCAGGGGCCCGCCACGGCCCGTCGCCACCACGGGAACGCCGGATGCCATGGCTTCCTGAATGGTTTGGCAGAAAGTCTCAAACTCGCCGGGGTGGACGAAGAGGTCGAAACCTGCGACGGCCTGCGCCAGTCCCTCTCCGCCGAGGAAACCTGCGAAGTGGGCGTCGGGGAGCGCGGCTTGCAGTGCTTCTTTCTGGGGACCGTCACCAACGATGACAAGTTTCGTGTTCGGCAGGTCCGCGAGCACCGCAAGATCCTCAACCTGCTTCTCGACGGCGAGCCGGCCGACGTAGCCGATGATGCGGTGACCGTCGGGCGCTACTGAGCGGCGCCACGCCGTCGAACGTTTCGCGGGGTTGAAGCGCGCGGTATCCACACCGCGGCGCCACATGTCCACGCGCAGGATGCCGCGCCCGCGCAACTGGTTCAGCGCGAACGTTGACGGCACCAGGGTTCGGGTGGCCAGGAGGTGGATGTTGTCCACGCGGTTCCAGGCCCAGTTCTCCAGGAACGGCACGCCGTATCGGGCGGCGTAGCTGGGAACCTCGGTCTGGTAGATCGCCACAGTGGGGATGCCCAGCTGATGGGCGGCCTGCACGGCGCGCCAGCCGAGGACAAAAGGGGAGGCGAGATGAACGACGTCGGGGGAGAAATCGGCAAGGATTCGCTTGACCCGATTCACACCACCCAACGCAACCCGCACATTCGTGTAACCGGCCAGCGGCACAGAAGGAAGCCGGTGCACGTACGCACCCTTCTCGACGCTCGAAACATCAGTGTCCGACGTCGACGGCGCGATCACCATCACCTCATCCCCGCGCTCCTGAAGATGCTCCAGCACCCGCAGTATCGAATGGGTTACCCCATTCATCAGTGGCAGGAATGATTCGGCGACGATTGCGATCCTCACGCCTCCAACGGTGATCTGAGCGGTTGGCTTGGCGGGTTCGAATGGGTGGCTTGTGGGGGAAGAGTTGGTTAACAGGTGGGTTGGGTTGCTCGGCGCAAGCTTGTAATACTTGGGCGGAACAATAGTTGCATCGACCACGCTGGTATCTTGAACTCTTAGCGAATCCTCGGGAAGTATCTGGCAAGTTCGCCCTTCCCGCATGCCCGGACTCGCTTCAAAAAGGGGACATTTTGAAAAGAACACTCGCACTAGTTGTGCTCACCGGTCTTATGCTCACGGGCTGCGCGACAAAACAGGCCTCAAGTCAAACGCCGGCGACGGCGGCGGCATCTGCCGTGGCTGAGCGAACTGTCGAGGTGCCGGACGTCGTCGGGCTAACCCTCGACAAGGCCACCGATCAGCTCAAGGCTCTTGGACTCAAGGCCGAAGCCAAAGATGTAAACGATGACAAATCAATCATCGTCAAGAAGAACTGGCAGGTGGTCAGCGAAGATCCAGTCGGTAAGACCAATGTGGCCGAGGGGTCGACCATAAAGCTGGGGGTCAAACATCTCACTGATGAGACGCCCACCCCGACACCCACTCCGACGCAGGCGCCGGTTCCCTTGGTTGCGCCAGTGGCTCCGGTAGTGGAGGCGCCGCCAGTCGTGGTGGCGCCGGTGGCTCCGCCGGCCCCGCCCGTGGTTGAGGCGCAACCGGCTCCCGTGGCTCCTGTGGCCCCGCCGGTTGTGGAGGCACCGCCTGTTGAGGCTCCGCCCGCAGCTGTCTACTACCAGAACTGCACAGCCGTCCGAAATGCAGGGGCGGCGCCGATTCATAGCAGCCAGCCAGGTTATGGACGTCACCTTGATAAAGACGGTGATGGCTGGGGCTGCGACAAATAGAGCTCAGCAGCACGTTTAGCAATGGCCACTCCGTTTCGGGGTGGCCATTGCTGTGCGTGGCGCCTAACAGACTGCAAGTTACTCGTCGACGCCGGTAGTCCCCCGCGCCCGCTTCAAATCCTTCCGCAACCCGCGGTTGTCCGCCCGCAGCTCCTCGTTGTGCTCCGTCAGCCCACGGTTATGCTCCACCAACCCCCGGTTGTCCTCCGTCAGCCCCCGGTTCTCAGCCTCCAGCTCCAGCACCAGTTTCACCCCGGCCAGGTTGAGCCCCTCATCCAGCAACACCCCGATCCTTCGCAGTGTCGCAAGGTCGCTTTCGCTGTACCGGCGAGTGCCGCCGTCGGTCCTGTCCGGGGTGAGCAGGCCCTTGCGCTCGTACTGCCGGATGTTCTGCTGCCCGGTGCCAACCAGCTCCGCCGCCACCGAGATCGCGTAGACGCCGCGCGAGTCCGAGCCGCCACCAGAGGTGCCGTTCGCACCGGAAGCCGCCAGACCGCCGTCGTACTCTTCAGCGGCAGTCTCACCATCCGAAGCTGCCATCAAGAACCTCCAAAAATCTTCCGGAAAACCACTTGCATCTACTTTGTCACTGGTGCTATAAAAAATCTATACCAACCAATACAGATCCAACAGGCTGGTACGAACAACAGAATCAGCATCAAGACCAAAGGAGTGAGAACCACATGCTGATGCGCACTGACCCGTTCCGCGATTTCGACAGGCTCGCCCAACAGGTTTTTGGCACAACAGCACGCCCGGCCGGAATGCCGATGGATGCATGGCAGGAGGACGGACAATTCGTTGTTGCCTTCGATCTGCCAGGGGTGGATCCGCAGACCGTTGACCTCGACGTCGAGCGCAATGTCCTCACCGTCAAGGCCGAACGCAAGTCGCCCGCAGGCGAGAACACCGAGATGATCGCCGCTGAACGCCCCCAAGGCGTCTTCAGCCGCCAACTCATCCTCGGTGACACCTTGGATACCGACGGCGTCCAGGCAAGCTACGACGCAGGGGTGCTCACACTCCGCATCCCCGTCGCCGAGAAGGCCAAGCCGCGGCGCATCGAGATCCAATCCAATGGGCAGAGGCAGGAAATCAACGCCTAAACCCGTCCGCCCTGCCGGAAGGCTCACCCGGGGGTAGCCGACCGGCAGGGCGACAGCCGGGAACAACGGAGGCGGCCGCATCGGAATAGTTGGGCGCAGGCTTCGCGCCACGTCACAGCGTTTTTTAGCGCACATGAAAGCGACCCCCGCCCGTCGTCTCCCGAGTTGATGGCCCCCGGCCCACGCCGGGGGCCATCTCCCAGTCCGCAGCAGGAATCGGAGCAGCAGGTGAGCACCCAACCTGACCACTACGCCACGCTTCACGTGTCGCCGGACGCGACGGCCCGTGAGATCACCCGCGCCTACCGTGCACTGCTGCGGACTCACCACCCTGACACACGCCAAAGGGTCGACGACGGCGACACCACCTCCGCGGCCGACCTTCAGGAACTGCACGCCATCATGCAGGCGTACGTCGTTTTGTCGGACCCAGGGAAGCGGGCGGCTTACGATCGTGCGCGCAGAACACCCGGCGGTACGGGCGGGACGCCCGTAAAAGTGCGCTTCCACCGGTCCGGATCCACGGCTCCCCAACGCGAGCAGTCCCCACTGTTGTTCGGACCGTCACGTTGGGATCCTTCACCCCGCAATCTGAGATCACCCAGGAGTAATCCATGAGCGCTTGGCGTCCCTACGACGGCCACATCATTCCCGCGTTCTACGAGCGGTTCGAGAAACGCTGGGGGAGAGGGACGGCACCGTTCCTGGACCCCGAAGTCCACGAACAACCCATGCCCCGCGCTCAATGGATCAACCCGGACACCGGCGCTGCCGTGGCCGTGGTCCCCATCTGGACTGACGATCCCGAGCACCGCTCGTTCGGCGTCTTCTACCTCCCGCCGGCCGGGGATATCTGGATGCTCCGCCCAGGACCAACGACGTTCCTGGAACCCAGTGCGGGAGCCAGCCGCGAGCAGGTGACACTCCGCAACGACGCCTTCAAGAAGGCCGTCAACCACGCCAAGGAGTTCATCTACGGGCCACAGCTCTAGCCAGGTGTGTGCGAGGGGTTAGAAACAAAAGAAGGCTGGTGCAGCCTAGGGAACGAAATCCAAGGCGGCTGCACCAGCTGCTAGTACGACTTTCTGTTATGAGTTGTGACACCTATCCATTGGCCGCTCCTAGTTCCCGGCTTCGATTGTTTCCGGGCCTTTCAAAGTCTGTGCAGGGCGGGGAAGAGCTGAGGTGGTCTTTGAGGGCTCCGTCCCCGGGAGAACACCTCCCATTTTACGGCCGCCCTCTGGAAAAAGCGCTGGAATTCGCGGTATTTCAGGGGAGCCTGCCGGGGGAGTGCGGCGTACCGTGGCACGATAGATCACGATGAAACTGCGCGCTGATCAGACCGGAAACCGTGGCCTCCCGATGCCCCTTTGGCTACAGGGTGGTTTGGAAGCGGCTCAGGCGGCGTTTATTTCTGCCATTGTTGTGATCCTTCCCTTGGTGGGGGTGTGGGCCACCGACGGGTTCCAGGACCGGAACGTGGACTCCCTGGCACGATTGGCGGGCCAAGCCTGGCTGCTGATCCACGGTATTCCGCTGGAGCTGGCGCACGTCAACCTCGGCACCGCGGCCCAACCCGGCTCCGGGCTCTTGTCCCTCATTCCGCTTGGTCTGACGCTCATTCCGTTCCTGCTCGCATGGCGGGCGGGCCGTCGACTTGCCCGGGCGTCCTACACAGACCAGTTGTGGCAGGCATTCCTTGGCGCGTTCGTGGTGTATGCGGCCTTCGGGACGGCCACCGGATTCGTGTGCCGTACCCCGGAAGTTGTCATCAACCTTTGGTTCGCCATGACCATCCCGCTGATCTCCTTTGGGCTGGGCATGATCGTGGGCGCCCGGCGCGAGGCAGGCTCGTGGAGCCGGCTGATCGGTGTTGACGCCGTCGCTTGGCTCGCGAAGACCAGCCAGCATTCCCGGTGGGCGGGGTCCTATGTGGGTTCGGCATTGAAGGCAGGCTTCGTAGCTGCCATGGCCGCTGTTTGCCTGGCCGCGCTGCTCTTGGCCGTGACTATTGTGTGGCATTGGACGGACATCATTGCCGTCTACGAAGGTCTGAAAGCCGGTGCCTTGGGCGGTGCGGTGCTCACCATCGCGCAGCTCGGCTACCTGCCCAACCTCGTCATTTTCGCGCTGTCCTGGTCCACCGGCGCAGGCTTCTCGCTCGGCGTCGGTTCAGCAGCGGGTCCGCTGGGCACCGCCGTCGGACCTCTTCCTGCCGTCCCGGTTCTCGGTGCCCTTCCCGCCGGACAGTTCGACGCCGGAGCCATGGCCCTGGCGCTGCCGGTGGTCGCCGGAATTCTGGCGGGTTGGTGGTTCCTGCGCGAAGGCGAGAACCACTTTGACGAGTGGCTCTCCATCAAGATCAAGGCCCGCTGGTTCACCGCCACCGTTTCCACCCTTTTCCTGGGCGCCTTTATCGGCGCTGTCGCGGGGCTCCTGGGTGGGGCGTTGGCATGGATCGCGCGCGGTTCGGCGGGCGTCGGACGGCTCACGGAAATCGGACCGCACCCGCTGTGGATGGCAGTCTGGCTGGCCGCCGAAGTGGGCATCGGCGTCGTGATTGGCTACGCAGTGGGGCCGTGGCTGGAACGCAGCCAGAAGCAGCGCGAAGCGAACCTGGACGAAGCAGCGTACGACGACGAACACGCCTGAGCGGGTCCGCTCAGTAGCGCCGGGGTTCTTAACGTAACGGCCCCGGCATCGAGTTCTCCAGCTGGGTCAGGCACTGCGTCTTGGCGGATTCCGTCAGCGCACTGCGTGAGCAGTCCTGGTACGTGCTGACCTGGTTGAAGAACAGCGCGGACGTCAGGATCAGCAGGCACATGACTGCCGTGACAACCAGGCCCGAAATTGTCCCGAACAGCATCAGTTTCGGATGCTTGTGCTTGAGCGTCCGCACCAACACCACGACGCCCAACACCAACGCCGCAAGCGTCAGGATGGCGCTCAACCACACGTAATCCACGTTCAGGGAGAACACGAAGAACGCACCCAAAGCCGCCAAGAGGAAGGCACGGAAGAGGTTCTGGCTCACGCCAAGGGCAGATTTCTCGGCCTCGGAGCGGGGTTGTTGGTTCGGCTTGGAACCGACGTCGGGATTCATGTTTTCCAGCCTACGCGAGCCGCCCATAAGCTAGTGCAATGCGCATTGTTGTCCTCGTCTCCGGTACCGGTTCAAATCTTCAGGCTGTCATCGACGCCGTGAAGTCGGGTGAACTGGATGTCGAGATCGCCGCTGTGGGCGCCGACCGGCCCGATACCTACGGTGTGGAGCGCTCCGACGAAGCCGGAATTGAGACCTTTGTGGTCAACTTCAACTCGTTCGAAACCCGCGCCGAATGGGATACAGCCCTGCGCGACAAAGTCCTGTCCTACAAGCCGGACGTGGTGGTTTCCTCCGGTTTCATGAGGATCGTCAGCGCCGACTTCATCGATGCCTTCGGCGGCAAATACGTCAACACACACCCCGCGCTGCTGCCCTCATTCCCCGGCGCCCACGGAGTGCGCGACGCCATCGCGTACGGCGTGAAAGTCACCGGCTGCACCGTTCACTGGGCCGACGCCGGCGTGGACACCGGCCCCATCATTGCCCAGGAAGCCGTGACTATTCTTCCCGAGGACTCCGAGGAATCCCTGCACGAGCGCATCAAGGTAGTGGAGCGCCGCCTGCTGGTCCAGACCCTCGCAGACCTCGCCGCCGTCGCTAAGTAGCCCACCGCCCCAACTAGCGCAGCCCCCCAACTAGGTAGCAGATCAGGTCGTTCTCAGCGCTGGGAACGACCTGATCTGCTACTCAGATTGCGTTCCAACGCCCAAGGCTGTGGATAACGCTCCGCACCCTCCCTGATTTTGTCAGCATGAGGCATGAAGTATCCAAGCCCACTACCTGGGTCCCTGTTGGCAGCATCCTTTACTTTGCAGCAGGCGCTCGACGCCGGCGCATCCCGACGGCGGCTACGGCACCCGAGCCTTGTCTCGCCAAGTCGCGGCATCCGGGTACCGCGGCAGGACGCCGAAAATGGCATGGTCCATAAGGTTCGTCCGCTGACCCACGTCACGTCATTTTCCGCTGCCTCACATGCAACGGCATTCCTGCTATGGGAGTTTCCAGGTTTCCTGCCGGGAAGTAACAGGCCCGGTATCCACATTTCCCGTCCAGACACCATGGCGATTCCCCGCCGCGCCGGAGTGGTGGGCCACAGGGGGCAGTTCTTCGATGACGAGATCGTGGTTCTTAATGGCCTGTTTATCACCAGCCGGGCTCGGACGTGGCTGGACTGTGCCCGGAAGATGGACATCGACGAGATCACGGTTGTGGCTGACCATCTCCTGCGCATACCCAGGCCTGAATTCGAGGGACGCAGTTCGCCGCACTGCACCATGGATGAGCTCGAGGAAATGCTGGACCGGCACTGGGGTACGCCGGGTATTCGCAAGGCCCGTCTCGCGTTGGAACAGGCATGCGTGGGTGCCGACTCGGCCCCCGAAACGCGACTCAGGCTGGCGCTCAAGTGGGCTGGGCTGCCCACAGCGGAAGTCAACGTGCCCACGGAACTGATTCCCGGCGTCGTGCGTCAACCGGACCTGGCCTACCGCGAGCAGCGCGTTGCCGTTGAATATGAAGGTGAGGCGCATTCGGATCCCGAGCAGATCGTAAAGGACATCGCCCGCGAGGAGGATTTCAGCCGTGCCGGATGGATTCTTGTGAGGATCTCCAAACGCTACATGTCCACCGGCGCGACGACCGCGGTGGCCAAGGTGAGGCGGGCGCTGGAACAACGCGGCTGGTCGCCCAAGTAGGTAGCAGATCAGGTCATTCTCAGCGCTGGGACCGACCTGATCTGCTACCCAGTTGGGTGAGGGGGAGGGGCTAGGAGAGTTCGCGCTGCTTTGTCTCCGGGGCGAAGAACGCCATCCACAGCACAGACAACAGCACCAGACCACCGGCCATCGCGAACGACTGCGCCAACCCGAACTCCGGCCAGAAGAACGAGGCGAACACCAAGGGGCCGAACCCGGCGCCAATGCGGGAGAACGTCGAAGCCCAGCCGAAGCCAGAGCCGCGAAGTTCCGTCGGGTACAGCTCGGAGACGTAGGCGTAAAGCACCGGAATGGCCACCTGGACCACGAACCCGAACACCAGCAGCCAGAACACGGCAGCCGAGGGCACGTCCACCACAAAGGCCACGATCACCAGCGTCAGAGCGGACAGGGGACCGGTGATGGCCAGGATCCATTTGCGGCCCACACGCTCCACCAGGAGCGCCGCTACCACCACGCCCAGAAGTCCGACGGCGGCCATGCTCGCCGTCGTGACAAACGCCTTGTACTCCTCGAATCCGGCGCCGATGAGAATGCGGGGCATCCACGTGAGCGACAAGTAATAGACCAACAAGATGCTGAAGAACAGAGCCCAAGCCGCGGTGGTGATCTTCCAGTTGAACTGCCAGATCCCCCGCAACTGGGCCCAAGCGCTGCCGGGGGAGAGCCGGGGTGCCGCCTGCGGTTCGGGCAAGCTGTACGCCCGCGGCGAAGCGCCGGTTGCCTCGACCAGACCATCGATCACCGCCGCAGCTTCGGCACGGCGGCCCGCCCGAATCAGGAACAGCGGCGACTCAGGAACAGATCGGCGAACCCAGAAGACCAACAACGCGGGCAGCACCATGATCAGCATGGTGAGCCGCCAGTCGCCAAAGGCCGCAACCAGCCCGGCGGAAATGAAACCGCACAGCGCTGCGCCAACAGGCCACCAGCCGTCCATGGCCGTCAGGACCTTGCCCCTTTGCTTGCGGGGCGTGAACTCACCCACCAGCGCGTAATCCACGGGGATGCAGCCGCCCAAGCCGAAGCCGGCCATGAAGCGGAAGATGCAGAACCACACGATGTCCGGGGCGAAAGCACCCAGAACCGTGAAGATGCTGAAAATCAGGAGGGTGGCCGTGAAGGCTTTCTTGCGCCCAATGGTGTCCGCTATGGTTCCCCACGCGAACGCGCCCACAGCCATGCCGATCAGGTTGGCCGTACCGATCCACGCGGCGTCAGCCGGTTGCAAGGACCAGTGCTTGGACAGCAGAGGGATCAGGATGCCGTTGAGCGTGACATCCCAGGCATCGAACATGAACCCGAGCCCGCCGATCAGGAAAATCCGCCCTTGGACTTTCCACCGCCACGGCAGTTCCTGCACAACTTGTTCGCCGCTGGGCACGGCTGTGTATGTATTCATTTGCCCTCCTGCATGCAACTTTATGCGCTGGGGCGGGCACCGCCGTCCGCGTTACTTCCGGTTCTCGATGGCCCTCCGCAGGAAACCACCGGCTTCTTCCAAAGCACCCTTGGCCTGACCAGCGTCGATGCCTGTCAGAAGTACCAAAATAGCTGCCTTCACCGAACCGCCAACAGAATCCAAAGCAGCAGACGCCTCCGCAGCAGACACGCCGGTTGCGTGCTGAACAGTCCGTTGCGAGCGGGCCAGCAATTTCTCGTTCGTGGCACGCAGGTCCACCATGAGGTTCCCGTACGTCTTGCCGAGCTTCACCATCACCAAGGTGCTGATCATGTTGAGGACAAGTTTCTGGGCCGTGCCGGAGTTCAGCCTGGTGGAGCCCGCGATGAACTCCGGACCCACCACAACCTCAATGGCGGCATCGGCCAGATGACTCACGGCCGAGCCCTTGTTGCACGCCAGCGACGCCGTAAACGCCCCGCGCTTCCGTGCTTCTTCCAGCGCCCCGATCACATACGGCGTCCGGCCCGAGGCCGTAATACCCACGACGGCGTCAGCTTCAGTCACGTTGATATCGTGCAGGTCGCGCGCGCCGGCAGTTGCGTTGTCCTCGGCGTACTCCACCGGCTGCTGAATCGCTTTGGTTCCGCCGGCGATAAGTCCGACGACGAGTCCCGGCGGGGTGCCGAACGTCGGCGGGCACTCGCTTGCGTCGAGCACGCCAAGTCGGCCGGCCGTTCCGGCTCCCACATACAAAAGGCGGCCCCCGCGCTGGAGTCGCTCCGCAACGGCGTCGACCGTTTGAACAATTGCCGGGCTCGCAGCCTCAACGGCCGCGTGTACTCCTGCACTGTGGGCAAGCATCGCAGCTACGAGTTCTTCAGTGCCCAGGATGTCCAGGTTTTCCAGGCCCTCGGCCGTGGCCTCGGTCTGCAACCCGGCGAGTTCCGTGCGCAGGCCCGCAAGTTTGTCGTCAGTCGGGCCAGTTTGTTCCGTCACGGTGGATATACCTTTCCTGGATGAGCCCGCGGCGCGTCGCAGCGAGGGCAGCCCCGTCCAAGCCATCGCCCAGCGGGACCACCACCTCAATCCCAGCCGAAGCGAGGGACTTGCGCAAGAGCGCCGAGAAGAAGTCCGATCCCACCACTCCGCCAAGGAGCGCCACGCGGGGTGTGCCGGGTTCGGTGCCGCTCGCGCGCTTAACGGTTTTGGTCAGGATGCGGCACGCCTCGCCCACAATGTCATGTGCGACGGCGTCACCGGCCTCCGCTGCCTGTAGAACCAGCGGCGCGAAACGGGCCATCGCCCGGTAGGGGTTCTCTGTTTCGGCCAGCCAGCCTGGAAGCAGCTCGGGCGACTCGACCAGAGCGCCAGCCGCAGCCGACAACGAGGTGGCCGGGCCGCCGTCGTGCGCTTCAAGAACTGCCTGCAGACCCTGTTGGCCGATCCACCTGCCGCTGCCGCGATCACCAAGGTAGGGACCCCAGCCGTCGGCCCGGTGGAGGACGCCGGCTTCGTCGAAGCGGAAGGCCACGGCGCCTGTGCCCACAATGAGCGTGGTGCCGGGGGCTCCTTGGAGAGCGCCGAGTTGGGCGGCCGTGGCGTCCGAGAGCACGGCCGAGGGGACACTGAATCTTTGGGACAACATGCTGGCGAGTTCCTGCGACTTCTCCGCGGATGCTTCGACGCCGGCAACGGCTGCGCCAATGCTGGTGATGCTGCCAACTGGAAGCCCGGGCGGGAGCAGCCTGACGGTCTCGAGGAGGAGTTCGAACGCGGCGGTGGGTCCGTTGTCCACGTGCACACCGGGGAAGCCATGCTGGTCGGCGGCGCCAAGCAACTCATTGCCGCTGCGCAACTCCACGCGGCAACGGCTCTTCCCAACATCGGCAACAAGAACAACCCCGGTGGCTTCCATGGCTCAACCCTATGTTGTGAGGCCTGCTCTGCGTGTGTGGTTGGTGGTTTGGGGGCGCGGAGTGGGCCTCACAAGGGGTGGGCTTTGGGTTGCGGGGCCTGCTTTGCGTGTGTGGTTGGTGGTTTGGGCCGCAGAGTGGGCCTCACAAGGGGTGTGGAGGAACAGTCAAGAGCCCCGCGAAGGGCGATTTCTGTGGATAACCGAATGCGAGCCATCGTTTCCGGCAAGCATGAATCCATGCGGAATCTCACTCCTTTGCCCTCGAATGTAGACACTAGGGGCTTTCTCGTCGCCGATGCTTATGCTGCCGGAGTGCCGCGCTGGCTACTCCAGACGAAAGACCTTGTGACGCCGAGTCGTGGCATTCGCTTGGCAAGAGCAAGCGAATTGGACCTCGCATTGCTGGGCCGACTTCATACCGCTGTGACACAGCGCTGTGCAGTCAGCCATGTCACTGCAGCGCTGTTGTGGTCCATGCCGCTCCCCATCTATCTCGAGGAAGAGGGCAGGAGCGGGCTAATCCATGTGACCCGACGGCAAGAGATCGGGAGGGTCAAGCGTCGGGGCGTAATCGGGCATCGGGCTCCACTGCTTGCTCGGGACGTTCGTATGTTGAACGGAGTTCAATTGACGTCGCCGGAATGGACATGGGTGGATCTGGCCAGGCACATGGGAAGGTCGTCGCTTGTGGCTGCCGGGGATTTTCTGTTGGCACGGGAGAATCCCCTGTCCTCGCTTGAGGCGATCCAGGAAGTCATCAATAGACGCCCCAAGGTCAAGGGAATCAGAATGGCCCGGGAGATTTTACCGTTGCTGAGGTTGGGGGTTGATTCTCCGCAGGAGTCGAGGCTACGCCTGAAAATCGTCGATGCCGGGCTGCCGGAGCCAGCGGTTACCGCGCCGATCTTCGACGAGCGCGGGAGATACATATCGACGCCCGATCTCCAATACAAGGAGTACAAAATTGCCATGGAATATGAGGGCGACCATCACCGCTCCGACCCTGTGCAGTGGGGGAAGGACATCGAACGTGACGATAGGCTTCGCGCGTTGGGGTGGATCGTCCTGAAATTCTCCGATGTCCAGATGAAGGGCGGGTGGGCTCATGCCGAACGTAAGATACGCGATGCGTTGGTGTCGCGCGGGTGGCGTGGGCCGTCGTCGTAATGTCTTGTCTGCCCTGAGTTGTGGGGCCTGGTGTGCGCTTTTCGCGCCCTTGGTGGGACGCAGAGTGGGCCTCGCAATGTAGGGGGTGTTTTTGTGGGGCCTGGTGTGCGCCTTTCGCGCCCTTGGTGGGACGCAGAGTGGGCCTCGCAATGTAGGGGGTGTTTTTGTGGGGCCTGGTGTGCGTCCCGCGAGCGGGATGTGGCACGCAGAGTGGGCCTCGCAACGTAGGGGTGTTTTTGTGGGGCCGGGTGTGCCTCCCGCGAGCGGGAGGTGGCACGCATGGTGGGCCTTGCAACGCAGGGCAGAAACGACGCAAAACCGGGGCGGCAACGAAACACGATAAACTCTCCGTATCCCCACACCCGCGAATCCACCCGCGACATCTACGCGAACTAAGACGGAGACTTTTGTGAGCTTGACGCAGCTTGACCGTGTTCCCATCCGCCGTGCACTGATCTCGGTTTACGACAAGACGGGACTGGAGGAGCTCGCGAAGGGCCTGCACGCAGCAGGCGTCGCAATCGTCTCCACCGGATCCACCGCCAAGAAGATCGCCGCCGCAGGCATCCCGGTGAAGGAAGTGGAAGAAGTCACCGGCTCCCCGGAAATGCTGGACGGCCGCGTCAAAACCCTGCACCCGCGTGTTCACGGTGGCATCCTGGCTGACCGTCGCGTCCCGGCGCACATGGACACCCTGGCCGGCATGGAGATCGAAACCTTCGACCTCGTGGTGGTGAACCTTTACCCGTTCGTGGAGACCGTGAAGTCCGGCGCAGCCCAGGATGACGTGGTTGAGCAGATCGACATCGGAGGCCCCGCCATGGTGCGTTCGGCTGCGAAGAACCACGCCGCCGTCGCCATCGTCACGGACCCGAGCTTCTACGGTGCAGTTGTCGACGCCGCCGCTCACGGCGGTTTCGACCTGAACACCCGTCGTCGCCTGGCCGCCAAGGCGTTCGCTCACACGGCCAGCTACGACAACGCTGTGGCTTCCTGGACGGCCAGCCAGTTCCTGGACGAAGACGGCGACGGCATTATCGACTGGCCCGCCTACGCCGGCCTGGCCCTGGAGCGTTCCGAGGTCCTCCGCTACGGCGAAAACCCGCACCAGCAGGCCGCGCTCTACGTGGACAAGGCTGCACCCGCCGGCATCGCTCAGGCCGACCAGTTGCACGGCAAGGCCATGAGCTACAACAACTTCGTCGACGCCGATGCCGCCCTCCGCGCTGCCTTCGACTTCGCCGAGCCCGCGGTCGCGATCATCAAGCACGCCAACCCGTGCGGTGTGGCCGTCGGTTCCGCAGACGCTGCCGATCCGATCGCTGACGCTCACGCCAAGGCCCACGCTTGCGACCCCGTCTCCGCATTTGGTGGCGTGATTGCTGCGAACCGCACCGTCACCGCCGGCATGGCCCGCACGGTTGCCGACATCTTCACCGAGGTTGTCATCGCCCCGGACTTCGAGCCGGAAGCTGTGGAGATCCTTTCCAAGAAGAAGAACATCCGCCTCCTCGCACTGCCCGAGGGCTACGGCCGCTACCCCTCCGAGATGCGCCAGGTCTCCGGCGGCGTCCTGGTCCAGATGAGCGACAAGGTGGACGCCGAGGGCGACAACCCCGCCAACTGGACCCTCGCAGCCGGCGAAGCCGCCGACGAAGCAACTCTCGCGGACCTCGCCTTCGCCTGGACCGCTTGCCGCGCGGCAAAGTCCAACGCCATTCTGATCGCCAACCACGGTGCTGCCGTGGGCATCGGCATGGGCCAGGTCAACCGCCTGGACTCGTGCCGCCTGGCCGTGGAGCGCGCCAACACGCTGGGCGTGACGGTGGAATCCGACGTCGAAGGTGCTGGCGGCGCGTCCAACGCCGACGCGAGCGACGCACCTGAGCGTGCACGCGGTGCCGTTGCTTCCTCGGACGCGTTCTTCCCGTTTGCTGATGGACTGCAGATCCTGATCGACGCCGGTGTCCGCGCCGTCGTCCAGCCGGGCGGTTCCGTTCGTGACGAGGAAGTCATCGCCGCAGCCAACGCTGCCGGCATCACCATGTACTTCACCGGTGCACGCCACTTCTTCCACTAGAAGAGGAACCCGCTAGGGCCCAAGAAGCCCAACGCAACGGCGGCCGCCCCCGGAAGGGGACGGCCGCCGTCGTAGTTAACAGGGACGTGCCTACATTAGAGAGTCCGCTACGAAGCCGCTGCAGCAGTGTTGTAGGTGGACTGGATCACGGTGCCCCAGTACGGTCCGTACATGGTGGTGGAGTTGCTGCCGTATCCGTAGCTGTTCACGGAGTTCTGGTAGCCGGTGGAGCTGGTGCCGATGAACCAGGGGCCGCCCGAGGATCCACCGGTCATGTTGCAGGGGATTCCCTGGCTGTTGAACTGCGGGTTGTAGGGATCGTTGGTGGCCTTGCCGGAGCAGCTCTTGAGCGATTCACCGTTGAAGGGCGAGCCGGCCGGGTATCCGAAGGCCTTGTAGCTCAGGCCGCGGGCGGCGTTGAACTGGACGCCGGAGGAACCGACGACGTCGGCGAGGCGCTGGCCGTTGAGGGTGTTCATGACGGCGAATGCGGTGTCGTACTGCATGTTTCCGTTGGAGGCCCACTGGGTGGGGGCGTACAGCGCCTTTGCCGTCCACTTCCCGTAAGGTGCGGCGCCGTTGAGGTAGGCGGGGACGAAGACGAAGTTGGTGGCGTAGGCGCCGGGGCCTTCGTTGAGGCAGTGTCCGGCGGTGGAGACGGTGCTCTTGTTGGCCGCGGTGACGGAGTTGCCTGAGCAGACGTAGTTGGATCCGCCCAGGGTGAAGAAGATCTTGCCGATGTGCTTGACCGGCGTTTCGCTCTGGTTCACCTTGCGGTCGATGGTCTTGGAATCAGCAGAGGCCTGCTGGCCTGCGATGCTGCTGATGGCGCCCGGGGCTTCGGTGACCGGGGCTTTGCCGAGGTTGAGGAGCTTGCCGCGCTCGAGTGCTTTGGCGGCAAGGATTTCGCCGGACTTGGCATTCTTCATGCGTTCCGGGGTCCAGTAGTCTGCAGCGCCGGCGTCGGACACTACATGGCTGCTGACCGCAGCGCTGCCGGAGTCTGTGGTGTTGACCGGTGCCGCGTTGGCGCTGGTGGTTCCAACCAGCGCCAGGATTGCGGCAGCGGACAGACTCAGCAGGCTTGTGGCCAGGGTCTTGGTTTTTGTCACGTTGTTCCTACCTATCGAGGGAGTGAGGCGGCCAGTGATGGCGACCGCCGACTGACGAGATCGAAGGTACCCAACGTATGACAAGTTTGTAAAGAGATGTTTCACATTTTGTGATATTTTGCTGTCACTTCTTGTTGAGCTACTGGAGGGGGCGCACGACGGCGGCGGGGCGGCGGCGGCGGTAGGCCGCCGTCGGACGTAAATCGCTTTCCCGGACGGTAATGCGGAGAGTGATCCCGGACACGAAGAGCCGTCAAAACGGTCTACTCGGGTAAGTTAGGAGATGTTGAAATCTGCAGACTTTCAGGGAGAACCCCGCCAATGGCCAAGATTATCTATACCCACACAGACGAAGCGCCGATGCTGGCAACGTACTCATTCCTGCCGATCGTGGAAGCGTACGCCTCCACCGCAGGGGTAGAGGTGGAGACCCGCGACATCTCGCTGGCCGGCCGCATCATCGCCGTCTTCGGTGATTTCCTGACAGAAGAACAGCGCACGGGCAACGCCCTTGCTGAACTTGGTGAACTGGCAAAGCAGCCGGAAGCCAACATCATCAAGCTGCCCAACATCAGCGCCTCCGTGCCGCAGCTCAAGGCTGCCATCGCCGAGCTCCAGGCCCAGGGCTTCGCCCTCCCGGACTACCCGGACAACCCTTCCTCGGACACCGAGACGGACATCCGCTCGCGTTACGACAAGATCAAGGGCTCCGCCGTGAACCCGGTCCTGCGTGAAGGCAACTCTGACCGCCGCGCGCCCCTGTCGGTGAAGAACTACGCCCGCCAGAACCCCCACTCCATGGGCGCCTGGACCCCGGAGTCCAAGACCAACGTTGCCACCATGGGTGAGAACGACTTCCGCTCCAACGAGAAGTCCGTTGTCCTCACGGCTGACGATTCCCTGACCATCCAGTTGGTCCGCGAAGACGGCACCACCAAGGTCCTCAAGAAGGACTTCCCCGTCTTGGCCGGCGAAGTTGTGGACGCCACCGTGCTCCGCGCCGACGCCCTGGACGAGTTCCTCAAGGCACAGGTTGCCCGCGCCAAGGAAGAGGGCGTCCTCTTCTCGGCACACCTCAAGGCCACCATGATGAAGGTCTCTGACCCCATCATCTTCGGTCACGTGGTCAAGGCTTACTTCTCCGAGCTGTTCGAGACCTACGGCAAGCAGCTCGCAGCCGCAGGCATCAGCCCGAACAACGGCCTCGCTGCGATCCTCAGCGGCTTGGAAGACCTGCCGGAGGACGTCCGCGAAGGCGTCAAGGCAGCCATCACCAAGGGCCTCGAAGACGGTCCCGCACTGGCCATGGTGGACTCGGACAAGGGCATCACCAGCCTGCACGTTCCCTCGGACATCATCGTTGACGCTTCCATGCCGGCCATGATCCGTTCCTCCGGCCACATGTGGGGCCCGGACGGTAAGGAAGCCGACACCCTGGCTGTCATTCCGGACAGCTCCTACGCCGGCATTTACCAGGTTGTCCTGGACGACTGCCGCGCCAACGGTGCGTTCGACCCCACCACCATGGGCACCGTTCCCAACGTGGGCCTCATGGCACAGGCAGCCGAAGAATACGGCAGCCACGACAAAACCTTCGAGATCCAGGCAGCTGGCACCGTCCAGCTCGTGGACAGCAAGGGCAACGTCCTCACCGAGCACCAGGTCTTCCCGGGTGACATCTGGCGCGCCTGCCAGACCAAGGATGTCCCGGTCCGCGACTGGGTCAAGCTGGCCGTCACCCGTGCCCGCGCTTCCCAGACCCCGGCTGTGTTCTGGCTGGACGAGACCCGCGCCCACGACGCCAACCTGATCGCCAAGGTCAACGAGTACCTCAAGGACCACGACACCGAGGGCCTGGAGATTAAAATCCTTTCCCCGGTTGCGGCCACGGCCTTCACGCTGGAGCGCATCCGCAAGGGCGAGGACACCATCTCCGTCACCGGTAACGTCCTCCGCGACTACCTCACGGACCTGTTCCCGATCCTCGAGCTCGGCACCAGCGCCAAGATGCTCTCCATCGTTCCGCTGATCAACGGTGGCGGCCTGTTCGAGACCGGCGCCGGTGGCTCCGCTCCCAAGCACGTCCAGCAGCTGGTCAAGGAAAACCACCTCCGCTGGGACAGCCTGGGCGAGTTCCTTGCCCTGGCCGTCAGCTTCGAGCACCTTGCCACCACCACTGGCAACGCCCGCGCCCAGGTCCTGGCTGACACGCTGGACCGCGCCACGGGTACGTTCCTGCTGGAGAACAAGTCCCCGAAGCGCAGCGTTGGCGAGCTGGACAACCGCGGAAGCCACTTCTACCTGGCCACGTACTGGGCCCAGGAACTGGCAAAGCAGACCGAAGACGCCGAGTTGGCCAAGGACTTCGCGGCAATCGCGGACGCCCTGACCTCCAACGAAGAGGCAATCGTCGGCGAGCTGGCTGCAGTCCAGGGTACCGGCGTCGACCTCGGCGGTTACTACCGTCCGGACGCTGCCAAGGCCGCTGAGATCATGCGCCCGTCGGCTACGTTCAACAAGGTCCTCGCGACCCTGAAGTAGTCCCTCGAGCTCGGGTGCCTTTCACGGGCGCCCGAGCTCCGAGTTTTTGTACAGATAATGCCCCCAAGACGCGGTCTTGGGGGCATTATCTGTACAAAAACTCCTAGCGGTCCGCGCGGAACCGCTCAGGTGCCAAGCCGCCGTCGACGATGTCCTTCAGCACCCGGCCTATAGCGGGCGTGAACTTGAAACCGTGACCCGAGAAGCCGGCACCCACAACCAGCGGACCGAAACGGTCCAACACAAAGTCCTCGTTGGGCGTGGTGGTGTAAGTGCAGCTGATGGGAACCGCTGTGGACGGGTCGACGCCGGGAAGCCACTCTTCGGCGTACCGCACCAACGCTTCCATCTGGTGGGGGATGGGCTCGAACGTGCGCTCGTCCGGATCCATGACCGGGCCGACGCCGTGCCAGCCGGCCTTGACGCCTTCGCCGGGAGTGAGCATGCCGTAGACGGGGCTATACCAGTACTCGTAGGCTTCGTTGTTCGGATCCGGGTCCGGGCTGTGGTTGAAGCTCGGCCACACCAGCGTGTTGTCCCTGGGAGTGAAGTGGGCCGGTTGCTCCTGCGTCACCACCAAGGCGGGCAGTTTCACGTGCTTGCTGACCAGCTTGTTGGTCCATGCACCTGCCGTGACCACCACGCGGCTGGCGGTGTATTCGGTCTCCTCGGTCACTACCACCACGGATTCGCCGCCGTCGATCCGGATGTCATGGACCGGCGTCGAGTATTTAAAGACGGCACCGTGTGCTTCCGCTGATTTCCGTAGCGCCACCAGGGCGTCGGCCGAACGGATCCGGCCGGAGCCTGGAACAAAGAGGACGTCGGTGGCGAAGTTCATGCCCAGCCACCGGTTGGCAGCTTCGTCGGGGGAGATGAAGTAGCTCTCGATGCCCCGTGCCTCGTGGGCTTCCCGGACCTCCTGAAGGCGGGGGACGTTTCCGTGGTTCACGAGGCCCACCATGTCCAGAAGCGGTGCGCCGTGCTCTGCCGCCAGCTCGTCCCACAGGATCTTGGACTCGGCGAGGAGGTCCAGGTAGTCGGCCTCGGCGTAGGCGGTGTTGAAGTTGCGGGTGGCGCCGTGCGAAGCGCCGATGTGGTGGCCGGCCTCAAATTGCTCCAACAGAACTACTGAGCGACCCGCCCGGGCCAGTTGCCAGGCCGCAGCCGATCCCATGGCTCCTCCGCCAACAACTACAACGTCAACCTGCATGCTTGCTCCATCCGCAATGGCCCTCTTGAAAAACGTGACCCCCGAAAGAGGGCCACCTCCCATTCTGCCCCCACTCACCCAACTAGGTCGCAGCAGAGCGCGTTTTGAGCCGTCAAAACGCGCTCAGCTGCGAGCTAGTTGGGTTGGTGGCGGGTACGGGTTGGCGGTGGGGACGAAGGCATGACAGATTGGAATCCGTGAAATTCCTTCACCCGTCTCCCAAGTCTTCCTCCCGCGGCGTCACCATCCTGCGGGTGGTGTTCGGTGCGCTCCTCATGGTCCATGGCTTCCAGAAGTTCCTGGCCGGGCACGCCGCCTTTGCCGCGTCCGTGGCTGCCATGGGTGTGCAGAAGCCCGAGGTTGTGGCGTGGCTGGTGATCGCCGGTGAACTGGGCCTGGGGCTGCTCCTGGTTCTCGGTGCCCTGACCCGCGTGGCTGGTTTTCTGGCGGCAATCATGTTCGCGGGGATCTGGTTCGTGACCGAGGCGGGCAAACCCCTGCTCACGGACAAGTCCGGCGTCACGGCCGAGCTCCTGATCGTATACGTCGCTATATCCACAGCGTTCGTTTTCCTCGGGCCGGGTGCGCTGTCGCTTGACCGTAAGCTGGCACGGCAACCAGCTCGCCAAGGCCGTTAACCCACCTGGGTTAAATCACGACGGCGGCACTGGCCTTTCGTTGCGAGGCCTCCTCTGCGGGGTATCCCTGGGTTTTACGGCGCATAGTGGGCCTCGCAACGCAGCCGCGAGTGCTCAATTCACCCGTAGGTCAGTTCACCGCGCGTCGTTGGGGTACCGGATTCCAAGCTGGGACCGCACGCCATCAAAGAGACGCATGACGTTGATAGAGTCCTCCAGCGGCATCACCGGGCTTTCTGTCAGGCCTTGCTGGATGCACCGGGTCACTTCACGGAGTTCGTACGTGTAGCCAATACCTACAACGTCAAACTGTTCGCGCCGCGGCTCGTCCCAACCAATCCGGATCAGCAGCTCGCGCGGGTTGTTCACGGAACCCACTGCCTGCAGGAAACCGAGGCCGCCGGCTACCGTGGCCGTCCGGGGTCCGTGTGCCATCAGGGAGGACGTCAGTTGCGCCTGCGCACCCGTGTCATAGCCGAGGGTCAAGGCGTTCTGGCTGTCCACGCCGTCGTCGTTCAGAGTGCCGATTGCGGTGACCGACTGCGGGAAGCCCAGTGTTCCCAGCGCCCACAGCAGCGGGTAGACGGTGATGTCCAGGAGCGCTCCGCCGCCGTCGTTCAGAGCCCAGATCCGTGCGGCGGGATCGTAGGGTGCAGGGAAGCCAAGATCTGCGCTGACCCACTGGATTTGCCCGAGTTCGCCGGAGGCAGCTATGGAAAAGGCCCGCTGCATACTCGGCAGGAAACGGCTCCAGACGGCTTCCATGAAGAACACGTTCTGCTCCCGAGCGAGCTTTACCAGCTCGGTGGCTTCGCGGGCGTTGATGGTGAGGGCTTTCTCGCACAAGACGTGCTTCCCTGCCCGCAAAGCGGCCGAGGCAATCTGAAAATGTTGGGCATGCGGCGTCGCCACGTATACGACGTCCACGGCGGGATCCTCGAACAGACGCTGGTAGCCGGGTACGTCGCCGTCGTCCCCGTAACCTTTGGTGAAGCCAAGCGCGCGGGCGAACGTATCTGCGGCCGCCTGGGTGCGGGAGCTCACTGCATACAATTCCGCATCTTCAAGCAGTGCCAAGTCTTGAGACACACTGTTGGCAATGTTGCCGGTGGACACCACACCCCACCGCAGCGGCCGACCGGTTGCTGCCCGGGGATCCTGGTTGGTCTGGGTGAAGAGCCACGGCACGGCGATAGGAAGTGTCATGCCGTTCATCCTCTCATTTCGGGCAGGTCTTAGCGGTGACAGGGACGTGGTGCGCACCCTTTCGCGCCGTTCGCTGCCGTAACCTCTGGTGCGCCGGGCGGGAACGGGAGCGCAGAAGAGGGCAGAGCGGGGTCCGACACAGCCCGGCCTTCCCCATCGAGGCCGCCCTGATGGGGTTCGGCGCAGCAGTCCTTGTGGGCGCACTCGCCGGAGCCATTCCCGCGCTCGTGGCGGTGCGTGTCAAGGTCATTGACGCGATCCGGTTCTGACCTCCTCGGTGAGCCTGCCCTGCTGAAGCCGGAAGCAACGCTCGGTTTTCCGGGCCAGGCTGCGGTCGTGCGTGACTACCAGGATGGTGGTGTTGTGATCGCGGCTCAGGGAGCTCAACAGTTCAATGATGTGCTCACCGGTTTGCTCATCCAGGTTTCCGGTGGGCTCATCGGCGAGGATCAGCTTGGGCTCGTTGGCCAAAGCCCGGGCAATCGCCACACGCTGCTGCTCGCCACCGGACAATCGGTTGGTGCGGCGTGAGTGCTTCTCCGGATCCAACTGCACCTGCTCCAACAGCTCTTTGGCCCGCTGCAGCCTGGCCGCTTTGCGGACACCGGCGAACTCCATGGGCAGCATCACGTTGTCCACTGCGCTGAGGTTGGGGATCAGGTTGAACTGCTGGAAAACAAATCCGATGTCCCGGCGGCGATACTCGGTCAGCTTGCCGTCCGGCAGACCGGCCAGGCTGACGCCATCCACGACGACGTCCCCTGAGGTGGGTTTGTCCAGCGCACCCAGGAGGGACAACAGTGTGCTTTTGCCGCTGCCGCTCTTGCCCACAATGGATGCCAGCGAGCCCTTTCCAAGCTCAAAATTCACGCCGTTGACGGGTTTGATGGTCCGGTCACCGGACTTGAACTGACGGACCAGATCCTTGACTACAATCACGGCTATTCTCCTCGGAGTACTTCGATGGGACGGATGCGGGCGGTCAGCAACGCCGGGACCAACGCGCCGATGATGGCTACTGCGAACACGGCTGCGATACCTGCCGCGAGGACCCCGGGGGAGACGCTCGCTGTCACGGAGGTCAGCAACTGTGAGGCTCCACCGAACGGCCCGCCCTGGCCACCGCCCATGCCGCCACCCGGGACGCCTCCGTTAGGCATGGCACCTGCGAGCCCGCCGACACGCTGGGTGGTGGGCGCCGCCGTCGTGCTCGTATTGGAACTGATAAGCGCGGAGGCGATGCCGCCGCTGGCCAGTGAAGCAATCACGGCGCCCACAACACTACCCAGGGCCACCAGGACCAACGACTCAAGGACGAACTGCAACCCGATGGTGCGGTTCCGGGCACCGATGGCTTTCAGGACGCCGATTTCGCGGCGGCGCTCGCGAACCAACATGACCATGATGAGCAGGATGATGATCCCGGCAGTGGCCAGTGCTGCGATGAACGCGATCAGCGAGATGTTCTTGACGCTGTCCAGCGAGCTGACAGCGGTTTCGAGGTTTCGCTGGCCCTGGGTAACGTCGGCCTTGTCCGTGCCCAGCGCAGCCTGAACGGCGGTTTTGGTGCTGTCCACGTTTTCCATGCTGTTGACCGTGACGATCATGGTGGAGAGTTCATCCGGGGTTTCGGCCAGTGTTTGGGCTTCCGGGAGGGTTACGTAGACGGCGTTGTTGCCAAAAGTGGTCCCGGCGTCGAAGATGCCCGCCACGGTGAACGTCTTGTCCTGGATGGTGAACGTGGAGCCAACCGTCAGGCTGTTCTTCTCAGCCAACGACGTGCCCACAAGGGCCTTCGCCTCCGACGCCGTGTAGTCTCCCAGGCCGGTCCCGCTGGTGATGTCCAGGGCCTTGCCTGTGCTGTCCACCTCGGCGCCGATGCCTGTTGCGGTGATCGGGAGCGTTCGCGCTGGCTGGGTGCTGCCTGTTGTTCCGGTGGACCCGTTGCGGTTGCCGAGCGTACCGGCGTCGACGGCGGCCGTCAGGTTGGTGCTGACCGTCGCCTGCTGCCCGCCGGGACCGAAGCCACCGCCCGGGCCGGCCTGCTGCGTGGTTTCGGTGGTAGCCGTGGTCGCCGTCTGCAGACGAAGGGCCTTGGTACCAACCACCGATGTCACATTGGCGACCGAAGCCGCAGTCTCAGCCTCCGCCGTCGTGAGTGGTTCACCGCCGCCTTCAAAGCCTTGGCCACCAGCCGGATTCACCGTCAGGGTGGTGCCCACGGAGGCATTGAGCTCCTGAACCTTGGCACCCACGGCCTGGTTGGCCACGAGCATGGCCAACGCCAGGCCGATGGCTACGGCCAGGACGGCAACAACCGCCGCCGTTCTGATCTTGTTGCGGAAGGCATTGCCTACGCTTCGGGCAAGGACGCTCACATTTCTCCTCTTGACCTGCACACTTGGTGGGCCCACTGGACGTGGGCTGCAGATCCAAGACTCGTAAGTGCTGCTGTGCGGCAAGCCTGCCGAAGCTATGCGTGGGCTGTGAAAGGTGGAGGGCAAGCAAAAGCCCCGGCCCGCCTGCTGGCGGACCGGGGCTTTCTTGTAAAGGTGTTACCTGGTGATCAGTTACTTGGTGAGCGGGCCAAGTACCGGATCGTCAACGTAAGCCGTCTTGACGTTCTCCAGAGTCACGATCTGCGGCGGGAGAAGGTAAGCCGGGACGGTCTTGACGCCGTTGTTGTAGGATTCCTTGTCGTTGATCTCCAGTTCCTTGCCGGCCTGGAGGTCCTTCACCATGGTGATGGCGTGCTCAACGAGCTTGCGGGTGTCCTTGTTGATGGTGGAGTACTGCTCGCCGGCGATGATCGACTTCACAGACTCAACTTCGGAGTCCTGGCCGGTCACGATGGGGAGCGGCTTGCCGGCGGCCTTGACGGACGTCAGCACTGCGCGGGCCAAGGTGTCGTTCGGGGAGAGAACGCCGTCCAAGGACGCGCTGCCGTAGCTGCCGGTGAGCAGCGTGTCAGCACGACGCTGGGCGTTCTCAGCCTTCCAGCCCTGGGTCACAGCCTGCTCGAACGTGGTCTGGCCGGACAGGACCTTGAGGGTTCCGTCGTCGATCTTCGGCTTCAGGACGCTCATGGCGCCGTCAAAGAAGACCTTCGCGTTGGCGTCATCGGGAGAGCCGGCAAAGAGCTCGATGTTGTACGGACCGGACGCCTTCTTGGCCTTCATGCCGTTCAACAGGGCCTCGCCCTGAAGGACACCAACCTTGAAGTTGTCGTACGCCACGTAGTAGTCCACGTTCTCGGTGTTGAGAAGCAGGCGGTCGTAAGCGATCACTGTGGCGCCGGAGTCCTTGGCCTGCTGGAGCTGCGTACCCAGCTGGGCGCCGTCGATGGCTCCCACAATGATGACCTTTGCACCCTTCGTGACCATGGCGCTGATCTGGTTCTGCTGCTCGGATACGCCGCCGTTGGCGAACTGGACGTCGGCCTTGAAGCCGGCGCCGGTGAGGCCATCATTGAACAGCTTCTCCGCGAGGACCCAGTTTTCACTGGTCTTCTGCGGAAGTGCGACGCCGATCAGCGAGTCCTTGGGGAACGCTTCCCCGCCTGCCGTGCTGGTGCTTGAGCCGCTGTCAGTGCGGCCGCAGGCTGTCAGCGCCAGTGCCGCGATGGCAGCGACTGCTGCTGCCTTTCCTGCTTTACCAAACATTCGCATATCTTGGTTCACTTTCTGTGTGGGTGGGGTGGAGCGAGTCGTGGGGAAGCGGTTTACGCTTCCTTGGAGATGACCTCTTTGGTGGACGTGGTTTCGTCCGGCTTGATCTCGTTGTTGTTTCGCTGGAATCCCTTGATCAGCATGCCCGTGATGGACCGCTTGCCCTGGGACTTGTTGTAGACATCGAAGGCGACTGCGGCCAGGAGCACCAGGCCCTTGATGATCTGGGTGAGGTCGGCGCCAACACCCAAGAGCTGGAGGCCGTTGTTGAGGACAGCCATGACCAGGCCACCTACAATCGAGCCGATCACGGTGCCAACACCACCGGTAACGGCGGCGCCACCGATGAAGACGGCTGCAATGGCATCCAGTTCCCAACCGACGCCGTCGAACGGGCCGGAAGCAGTGGAGCGGGCAACGAAGATCATGCCTGCCAGGCCAGCCAGGATGGACATGTTCATCATCACCATGAAGTTGACCTTCTTGGACTGAACGCCGGACAGCTCGGCTGCGTGGCGGTTACCACCCACGGCGTAGACGTGACGGCCAAGGACCGTCTTGTCAGCGATGAATCCGTAGATGAGCACAAGAACGGCCAGGATCAGGCCGGGGATGGGGAAGGACGTTCCGGGGCGACCGGTGGCGAACAGGTACGTTGCGTAGAGGATGGCACCGCAGATCAGGACCAGCTTGGTGACCTCCACCCAGAGCTCGGGAACGTCGGCACCAAGGGCCTTTGCTGCTGCACGGGCACGCAGGGACATGATCACAACGAAGGCTGCCGCCACAATGCCAATGAGCAGTGTGAGGTTGTTGAATCCGGTGTTCGGGCCGATCTCGGGCAGGTAACCGGAACCAATGAACTGGAATTCCTTGGACACCGGGATGGTGTTGGACTTGCCCACGAACTGGTTGAAGCCACGGAACAGGAGCATGCCGGCCAAGGTCACGATGAAGGCCGGGATGCCCACATACGCTGTCCAAAGTCCCTGCCAGGCGCCGATCACCGCGCCCAGAAGCAGGCCGAAGAGCACCCCTGCCCACCAAGGCAGGCCCCAGTCCCGCATGGCGAGGGCAACCGATACGCCCACGAATGCGGCCA
The DNA here is from genome assembly GCF_055389195.1 of Arthrobacter sp. DualSoilB13. Classification (NCBI taxonomy): domain Bacteria; kingdom Bacillati; phylum Actinomycetota; class Actinomycetes; order Micrococcales; family Micrococcaceae; genus Arthrobacter; species Arthrobacter sp. DualSoilB13. The sequence continues at coordinate 1,138,433 of NZ_AP035865.1, forward strand.
CGGAACCCACCGAGAGGTCGATGTGGCCGGCGATGATGACCAGCACCATGCCAATAGCCAAGATCAGGATGTAGGAGTTGCCGTTGAACAGGTTGATCACGTTGCCCGGGGTCAACGTGCGGCCCCCGGTGAAGATCTGGAAGAAGACGATAAGTGCCACCAGGGCGAAGATCATGCCGAACTGGCGGGTATTGCCACCAAATAGCTTCTTGAGCGCGTTCATTGTTTTGGTCCTTGTGTCAGGAAGGGGTAAGGCTGGGCCAACGGTCAGGCTGTCTTGCGGGCGGAAGTCATGAGCTTCATGAGGCTTTCCTGGGTTGCTTCGTTCTTTTCCAGGACACCGGTGATGGCGCCTTCAAAAATGGTGTAGATCCGATCGGACAGGCCCAGGAGCTCAGGAAGCTCCGAGGAAATGACAATCACTCCCTTGCCCTGGTTGGCAAGCCTCTGGATGATGCCGTAGATCTCGTACTTGGCACCAACATCGATACCGCGGGTGGGCTCATCCAGGATCAGGAGGTCCGGATCAGTGAACATCCACTTGGCCAGCACCACCTTTTGCTGATTACCGCCGGAGAGCTTGGCAACGCCTTCCTCAACCGAGGGAGTCTTTGTCCGCAGGGATTTCCGGTATTCCTCTGCAACGGAGAATTCCTTGCGGGTGTCCACCACGGAGTAGTTGCTGATCTTGTCCAGCGCTGCCGACACTGTGGTGGTCTTGATGTCATCCAGCAGGTTCAGGCCCAAGGACTTGCGGTCCTCGGTGACGTAACCGAGTCCGGCGTCGATCGCTGAACGGACGCTGCGGAGGTTGACTGCCTTGCCGTCCTTGTACACCTGCCCCTTGATGAAGCGTCCGTAGGAGTGGCCGAACAGGGAACGGGCAAGTTCCGTGCGTCCGGCGCCCATGAGACCTGCGAAGCCAACGATTTCGCCGCGGCGGACGTAGAAGTTGGAGCCTTTGCAGATCAGGCGGTCCTGAATCTGTGGGTGACCCACGGTCCAGTCCTTGACCTCGAAGAAGACTTCACCGATTTTTGGCTCGTGATCCGGGAAGCGGGACTCGAGCGTCCGGCCCACCATCCCCTTGATGATGCGGTCCTCGTCCACACCATCCCGCTTGACGTTCAGGGTTTCGATCGACTTGCCGTCGCGGATGATGGTGATCTCGTCCGCGATCTGTTCAATCTCGTTGAGCTTGTGGGAAATGATGATCGAGGTGATGCCCTTGCCCTTCAGGCCAAGGATCAGGTCCAGCAGGTGCTGGGAGTCGGATTCGTTCAGTGCCGCCGTGGGCTCGTCCAGGATCAGGAGCTTCACGGATTTGTTCAGTGCCTTGGCGATCTCCACCAGCTGCTGCTTGCCGACGCCGATTTCCTTGATGGGGGTATCGGGATCCTCACGAAGGCCAACGCGGGCCAGGAGTTCGAGGGAACGCTTGCGGGCTTCTGCCCAGTCGATCACACCCCACTTGGTGGGTTCGTTGCCCAGGAAGATGTTCTCCATGATGGACAATTCCGGGATCAACGCCAGTTCCTGGTGGATGATCACGATGCCCGCGGCTTCGCTTGCGCGGATGTCCTTGAACTGCTGCGTCTGGGCCTGGTACACGATGTCGCCTGTGTAGCTGCCGTAGGGGTAGACGCCGGACAGGACCTTCATGAGCGTGGATTTGCCGGCGCCGTTCTCACCGCAGATGGCGTGGATTTCGCCGGCCATCACGCGCAGGCTCACATTCGACAAGGCCTTCACGCCTGGGAATTCCTTCGTGATCGAGCGCATCTCCAAGAGGATGGGATCACCTTGCGTGTCGAGGGATGTCATCAGCCCTTACGCCTCCAATGCATGACTTCGTTGTCGGCCCCGCAATGGCGAGGCTGTCTGATGAAAAAGTAAACTGGATCACCCGTCTTGTCGTCAAGACTTGAACGCATGATCCAGCTAACGATTTCGTTACCTACCGGTAATGCCGGCGTGTTGGAACACCAAAGCAGCTGCTCCCAGCGCTTCTGCACGTGCCCCGAGGGAGGACATGGCCAGGTGCGTCGTCTCGCCTACCACGGGCACAGCGTGGCGCACCAGGCCCCTCCGGATGGGGTCCAGGAGGAGGTCGCCCAGGCCCGCCAACGGGCCGCCCACCACAATGACTTCCGGGTTGATCAGATTGGAGACGTTGCCCAAGGCGCGGCCCACCGCCAGTCCGGCGTCATCCACTACGCGCTGGGTTGCGGAGTCGCCGGCGAGGCAATTACGGACAATGTCCTGCGGCGTCAGGAGTGCCTCCTGGCCGCGCCCCAATAACTCGATCATGGTGGTGGTGGACGCTATCGTTTCCAGGCAACCCCTGTTGCCGCAGCGGCACACCAGGCCGTGTTCGTGAATGGTGGCATGGCCGATTTCCCCGGTGATGCCCACGTTGCCGTAATAGGGGAATCCATTGAGAATCAGGCCTGCGCCGATGCCCGAGCCGATCTTGAGGAACATGAGGTTTGAGACTCCGCTGTGGGGGCCCCACGTCACTTCGGACAGGGCGCCCAGGTTCGCGTCGTTGTCAACAAACACGGGGCAGTTCAGTGCTTCCTCCAGCCGATGGAGGATGTCGATGCCCACCCATTCTGGGAGGATTGCTCCCTGGGCCACCGTGCCGGATCGCCGATCGATGGGGCCCGGGATGCCTGCGCCCGCGCCCACTACCGCGGTACGGTCGATCCCGTTTTCCTGCAGCAGTTTTTCCAGCAGCAGGACTGCAGCAGCAATGCCCTCTTCTGCCTGGTGACCAAGGGGTAATTCGATGTAATCCTCGGCAATGACGTGATAGCCCAGCGAGGCCAGGACTACCCGCAGGTGGCGGCGTCCGAAGTCGATTCCGACGGCGACGGCACCGTTGCTGTTCAACCGCACATTGGTTGCCCGGCGGCCGGAGCTTGTGGTGGGCTCCGTTGATACCAGACCGGCGTCCTGCATGATTTTGACGATGTTGGAAACCGTTGCCGTGGATAGCCCGGTCTGCCGCGAGAGCTCTGCTTGCGTGGAGGGCCCGCTCAGCAGGCATTCGATGATGCGTTGCTGATTGAGGTGGCGCAGTGCGGACTGCGAGCCGGGTTTTCTTGGATGGCTCTTCGTTGAGCGCTGCGTTGCGGACATGACAAGAAGATTGCCCCACAAGCGAGCTTGTAGTCAAGAAGTGAACACAAGGAGTCAATCATTGCCGACATACTCCAACGCAAGAACACTTGACATGTACCCGTTGTGAGGCCCGCTATGCAGGGTAATACCACGCTTTTGGGCGCAGAGCGGGCCTCACAACGGGAGGTTGGGGGCAATGTGTCCCGATTTTGCTACCGGCGGGTCCAAACGCCCGGCCCTTGATACCCGGGCGCGGCCTACGCTTGAAGAAGAAACCCCGGGCCTGTGTGAGGTAGCCGGGAACAGGCGAAACCAAGGTGGTAATGATGCTGCTCTCAGTCCTGCAGGCGAACGCTTCCGTCATGGACGTTGAGGCGAACCTGCGCACAATCGACGACGCCGCGCAGCGCGCCGCCCACGCGGGGGCCGGGTTGCTCTTGACTCCAGAGTTGTTCCCCGTGGGATATGCCCCTCTGCGTCTGCACACCGAATTGGACCCTGCCACGCTCCCGGGCATACGTGAACGTTTGGCCGGCATCGCCCGCAGGCACAACATCGGATTGGTCTACAGCCTTCCGGCCCCGGCTCAGGATGCACCAGGTCACGACGACGGCGCACAGCCCCCTCGCGCTGAAGGCGCTTGGAACATCACGGCTACTTTGCTGGACGCCACAGGCAACGAAGTCCTCAACTACGCAAAGGTTCATCTCTTTGGCCCGGAGGAGCACAAGGCGTTCGTGGCCGCCCAAGAACCTCCCGCCGTCGTGGATTTCAACGGGATCCGCACCTCCATGCTGATCTGCTACGACGTCGAGTTCCCTGAGGCAGTCCGCGCGGCGGCCACCCGCGGCGCCGAACTCCTCCTGGTGCCAACAGCCCTTTCTGCCGGATTCGACAACGTTCCGCAGGTGCTCATCCGCGCCCGTGCGCTGGAAAGCCAGCTGAACGTGGCCTACGCCAACCACTCCGGCCATGAGGACGTGTACAACTTCCTGGGCGGCAGTGTGGTGGCAGGTCCGGATGGTTCCTTGCTGGCGGCGGCGGGGGAGTCGGCCGCCCTGCTGTTCGCCGAGGTGGGTACAGACTCAGTCAAGGCAGCTCGCGATGAGGTCCCGTACCTGCGCGAACGCCGGCCGGAACTGTATAAGGAGTGGGAGCACTAGTTCAGGATCCGCTTCCGGCGGTTTCTGAGAAGATGCACGAAGGAGGCGATGAATCCTGCGATAAGTAGCGTGCCAAGAATGCCGTTGTTAGAGATGCCCAGCTCTAACCGGAAACTTCCGTCCGACACATCGTGCCGCTGCTCTACATACGCTGCTTCCGCGATTTCCTGGCCTGAGAACGGGGCTGACATAATCCAAGCGAGCAGAGCCACTCCCAGCGCGGCGACGATCGACACCCGAAGTCCGGTGATGAGTGTGGGCATTGTGTTGCTCCTTCTGAGTTAGGTGGGGTCGGCGTTCCTGAAGCCTATGTGTCACGGGGCTTCCCCAGCAGCCAAGCATCCAAACTAGGTGCCGAAAGCGGCCAAATTAGGTGCTGAGGATGCCGATACCTAGACGCCTCTTCTGTCGTCTAGGTGGTGCTGCCGGCATCAACAGGAAGCGCCGCCACCAACTCGTCCACATACTGCAGGGCGAACCAGAGCTCGGCCCGCACTTGCGCCTGATTGAGGTCCATGTCCAGAAGTTCCCCCAGCACGCCGATCTGCCGCCGCACACTGTTCCTGTGCAATCCCAGCAGCTTGGCAGAACCGTCCCAACTGCCGTTTTCACTGAGCCAACCCCGCAGCACCGTCAACAGTGGGTCCCGCCGATCCGCTTCCAATGCGAGTATGGGCGCCAAGAGTCGTTCGGCCAGGAGGGTCCCGGCTTCGCGCCCCAAAAGTCCGGCGACGGACCAAGTCACCTCGTCAACACGTGCGCTCTTGCCGGTTGTCACCACACGGCTGCGCAGGGAGTCCGCACGTTTGTAGGCTGCCTGGAGCCCGAGAAGTTCGGTCGCTTCGCCAATTACCAGCCGCCAGCCGAGTTTCTCAACATCGGAGACTAGCGAATCGTCCACCTTGAAGCGCGTGATCGCAGCGAAACCGTAGTCGGTGATCTCCACCAGTTTGGTGTCGAAAAGCCTGCGCCATTGCAGCAGCTCACGAACAGGCCCGTCGTCCGCGGCGCCGTCCACCCTGATGCCCAGGACCACCCTCAGTTGCCCGGACCTGGTGGAGGATATGCTCTGGGCCAGTAGGTCCTTGAGACCGTTGACGTGCTTGGTTGAGCCGGAGGCCAGCGAGTCAGGATGCAGCAGGACCGCGGTAGCCAGTTGACTTGGGGCCAGCGAGCCACTGGTCCTTTGCCGAAACAGCAGCTCCAACAGCCCAACGGCCGACTGCACCACGTTGTTCTGGGCGGGCGTCAGCGGCCCATCCGAGCCGAGAATCAGTGCGCCCAGGTTGGCGTCCTTGGTGCTGCGCAGCGGATGCCCGAACACCAGTGCCGAACCTGGCTGCTCAAAACCGTCCATCTCCACCCGCGGACCGCTGCCGGACAGTAACCGCTCCAACATGGGGGAGAGCAAAGAATGCTCGACGCCGTTGCTGCCGCCGGCATTATGCCCGCGCGCCCGGACCCGCCCGTCAGCGCCCACCAGAACAGCCCACACGGGCACCCTCTGCACCAGCGCGGCCAGCAGTTCGTGTTCCGGCCTGGGGGAGAGAACCGCCCGCATGAGTTGCCGGTTGGTCTCTGCCAACTGCCGGAAAACCCTGGCGTTGTCGGTCTCCAAGAGTTGTGAGAATTCCAGGCCGATCGCCGCGAACGGCAAGGACTCCGGTACTTCGAACAGGGTGAGGTTGTGCTTCCGACAGGCGTCGAGCAAGACGTCCGGGACGGCGTCGAAATACGGCCTGATACCGAACCCCAGCGCCGCAACCTTCGCATCCACCAGCCGCTGGACATAGGCATCCACCTTGGCCGCCGAGCCGCCCTCCCCAAGGAAAGGCAACCCGGCGGTAAGGAGGAACTCACCCTCCGGCAGGTACGGTGTGGGGTCTTCGAGCTCACTGGGTTCCACCCACCGCAACAGCGAGGCGCCGCTGCCGCCGTCGTGAAGCATTGTCAACTCCGGCGGCAGCTGCTCCAGAAACTGTTCGAGCGTGACGAAACTGAGGCGGGCGGTGGCGGGCTCAGGCGACATTGCCCTGCCCGGCGGTGGCCGGCTCCTGGTAGTCGGGGCACTGGTAAGCGGTAGTTGCGTAAGCGCGGGGGAGCCGGGGCGCGATCCTGTTGATGATCTCGTCGCCGTGGCTGCCGATCGCGGCACCCCAATCGTCGGCACTCGCCGCCCCGTCTGCCGGATCGCCAAACAACACCGCGGTGTCACCCACGCCGATTCCCAAAGCGTCCGGGCCAAGATCCACCATGAACTGGTCCATGCACACTTTGCCGATGACCGGCACCCGTCGGCCCCCAATGTTCACCACCGAACGGCCGCTGATGCCCTTGGGGATGCCGTCCGCGTATCCGAGCGGAATGAGCCCGAGGTACCGCGGTTCGTAGGTGATCGCTTGGTGCTCGTAGCTGACGCCGGTGCCGGCGGGGACCTTCTTGACCATCACCAGGGGCGCCGTCACGCTCAGTGCCGGACGCAAGCCGAAATCGGCCGGGTTCAGGTGGTCGGCCGGAGCGAGTCCGTAGATGGCCAGCCCGGCGCGGACCATGTCGAAGTGGAATTCGGGGCGGTCCAGGATGTTCGCGGAGCTGGAGACGTGCCGGAGTTCGGGGTTAAGGCCGGCTTCGTGTGCCTGGCGGACGGCGTCCTCAAACTCGGCTACCGCCGTGGCATTTCCCGGGTGCGCAGGAACATCGGCCCAGGCCAAGTGCGTCCACAGGCCGCGTACGGAAAGGTTGCCGTCGAGCTCAGCCTGCCTGGCCTGCGCCACGAGTTCAGGCCAATCCTCCTTGCGTGCACCGCCGCGGCTTAGTCCGCTGTCCAGTTCCAGATGAACGACGGCGGGGCGGCCCAGGCGTTGGGCGATACCTGCGAGCGCCTCCAGTTGGCTGACGCTTCCGAGGGAGACATCGATGTCGTTTTCCAGTGCTTCAAGGATGGTGGCGCTTGTCTGGGATGCCAGATACAGCCAGGAGAGTATAGGCACTGTGATGCCTGCCTGCCTCAGCGTTATGGCCTCGCTGAGCTGGGCTGTCCCAAGCCAGTCCGCGCCTGCGTCTATTGCTGTTCGTGCTACTTCAACTAGTCCGTGGCCGTAGGCGTTGCCCTTGACCACGGCCATGAAATACGGCGCCTTGCTGCGCTTTTTCAGGGCTCTGACATTCTCTGAAATGGCGGTCAGGTCAACGTTGACCTGTCCGGACAAAGCCGCCGGAGCCACCTCTTGATAGTGTGCATTACGTCTCATGGTTGAACACTATAGGTCATTTTGCACCACGGTGAGAGGTGGCTCACATGCCAGTCTTGTGGAGGGGAAATCGAAACTACTTTGAAGGGACGTCAAGGGTGACTGTGCCTGTGAACACTAAAAACCCGGCAGCGGCAAGCACTGCCAGGCCGAGCCTGGGTGCGCAGCTCCTGCGCCGCAAGCCGATCGGACAGATGGTCAGCGAGGCTGGAAGCGGCGAGGGCGGAACACCGCTGGTCCGCAGCTTCGGAGTTCTCCAGCTGACCATGATCAGCGTTGGTGCCACGCTGGGCACCGGCATTCTGGTGATCCTTGGCGAGTCCGTGCCGCTGGCAGGACCTGCCATCTGGATTTCCTTCGTGATCGCCGGTGTGGCTGCGCTGCTCTCCGCCGTGTCCTACGCCGAAATGGCCGGGCTGGTTCCGGTGGCAGGCTCGTCCTACTCCTACTCCTACGCCACCATGGGCGAAGGCATGGCCTGGATCTGCGGCTGGTGCCTGGTGCTGGAATACGCCGTTTCTGTGGCGGCCGTTGCTGTCGGCGCCGGGCAATACGTGAACGAGACCCTCGCCGCGTTCGGTCAGGTCCTGCCCGATGCCATGAGCCAGCCGCCAGGAGACGGGGGCTTGGTGAACGTACCGGCCATGGTGATCGTAGTCCTGGCGATGGTTCTGCTGGTCCGGGGTGCCCGCGAGAGCGCATGGATCAACACCGCCATTGTCATCATCAAGGTGGGCATCCTGATCTTCTTCTGCGCCGTCGCCTTCACCGCTTTCAACGCAGGCAACTTCGAGCCGCTGCTGCCCATGGGTGCTGCCGGTGTTTCCGCCGCAGCGTCCAGCGTCTTCTTCTCCTACATCGGGTTTGACGCCGCCTCCACAGCTGGTGAGGAAGCCCGGAACCCCAAGCGTGACCTGCCCCGGGCCATCATGCTCTCCATGGTGATCGTCACCAGCATCTACGTCCTGGTTGCTGTAGCAGCCATCGGCGCCCGCCCCTGGAACTGGTTCGACGGTACCGAAGCTGCCTTGGTACAGATCCTTCACGAGATCACCGGCCAGCCCTGGATCGCCTTGGTGTTCTCTGTAGGCGCTGTGCTGGCGATCGCAAGCATCGTACTTACGGTGCTTTACGGCCAAACGCGCATCATGCTCTCCATGTCCCGCGACGGAATGGTGCCCAAAATCTTTGGCCGCGTTTCCCGCCGAACCGGCACCCCGGTGGCCGGCACGCTGATCATAGGTACCGCCGTCGCCCTCACCGCAGGCCTGGTGCCGCTTGGTGCGCTGGCGGACGCCACCAGCATCGGCACGCTCTTTGCCTTCGCCCTGGTCAATGTGGCCGTCATCTACCTGCGCCGCAACCGCCCCGATCTTGAGCGGAGCTTCCGGGTTCCGCTGTACCCGATCACACCGATCCTGGGCACGCTGATGTGTGCGTATCTGATGCTCAACCTCGGCGCCGACACGTGGATCACCTTCGGGGTCTGGATGCTCGTGGGCATCGCCATCTACTTCGGCTATGGACGCCGAAACTCCAAAGTAGCCGCGCTCAGCGAGCAGGACTACCGTGATCTAACCGCCAGGGCCGTGAGCCCGGAACCTGTGAAAGCAGACAACTCATGACCATTGCCACAGAACTCCCTCTCGCCGAGGCCACTTCGGGTGAGGCCTCCGCTGCCCCCATCACCATGTTGAACCCGGACTTCCCTTTCAGCTACGACCATTACCTGGCACACCCCGACGGGTTGGGCTCAGTCCCCGAGGAGCTGTACGGAACGGAAGTGGCCATCATCGGCGCCGGACTGTCCGGGCTGGTGACCGCGTACGAACTCATGAAGCTTGGCCTCAAGCCGGTCATCTACGAGGCCGACCAGATCGGTGGACGTCTGCGGACTGCCAGCTTCCCGTCTGCTCCCGGTGTTGTGGCCGACCTTGGCGGCATGCGCTTCCCGGTGTCCGGCAAGGCCTTCTACCACTACGTGGACCTGCTGGGCCTGGATACCAACGAGTTCCCCAATCCCATGGCGCCGGCAACTTCTTCCACCGTGATTGAACTCGCGGGCAAGAAGCACTACGCCACCACGGCTGATGAGCTGCCGGAGTTCTTCCTCGAAGTGGCCGACGCCTGGAAGGCAGCCGTGAACGATGGCGCGGCCTTCGCCGAAATGCAGGAAGCCATCAAGGCCCGCGACACCAAGCGGATCAAGGAACTGTGGAACGCACTCCTTCCAGAGTTGGATGAGCAGACCTTCTATGGCTTCATTGCCGCCAGCAAGTCCTTCAAGGAAGCCGGCTTTGCGCACCGCGAGGCGTTCGGCCAAGTGGGGTTCGGCACCGGCGGCTGGGACACCGACTTCCCCAACTCCATCCTCGAAATCCTCCGCGTCGTGTACACCGACGCCGACGACCAGCACCGCTCCATCGCGGGAGGGGCGCAAAGGCTCCCCGAGGCACTCTGGAACCACGCGCCGTCGGGCCTTAGATACTGGCCGGAAGGCACCTCGCTCGCGTCCCTGCACTCCGGTTCGCCGCGCGGAGCCGTGGACAACATCCGCCGGGCGGAGAACGGCGACCTCCTGGTCCGCGAAAACTGGGGGCGCGAGGCCACGTACCCGGCCGTAGTGACCACCTGCCAGTCCTGGCTGCTGTCCACACGCATCCACACCGAGGAAGCGCTGTTCCCTGCAGAACTGTGGACGGCGATCGAGCGCTCGCACTACATGCAGTCTTCCAAGACATTCGTCATGGTGGACCGCCCGTTCTGGAAGGACATCGACCCGGAAACGGGCCGCGAAGTCCTCTCCATGACGCTCACCGACCGCCTCAACCGGGCGACGTATTTGCTCGACGACGGCCCGGACAAGCCCGCCGTGATGCTCCTGTCCTACACATGGAATGATGACGCCCTGAAGTGGTTGGCCCTGAGCGCCGAGGAACGCGTGAAGCTCATGCTGCACTCGCTGGAGCAGATCTACCCGGGCGTGGACATTGCCAGCCACATTGTGGGGCAGCCGATCACCGTGTCTTGGGAAGCCGACCCCAACTTCATGGGCGCCTTCAAGGCAAACCTGCCCGGCCACTACCGGTACCAGCAGAGGCTCTTCACCCACTTCAAGCAGGACCAGCTGCCGGAGCACCAGCGCGGCATCTTCCTCGCTGGCGACGACGTGTCCTTTACCGCGGGCTGGGCAGAGGGCGCCGTGACCACTGGCCTTAACGCCGTGTGGGGAGTGGTGAACCACCTCGGTGGCACGTCCGCTGCCGGCAACCCCGGACCGGGAGACCTGCTGGACGAGCTCGGCCCCATCTCCCTGGACTAGTCTCTTACGTTGCGGGGCCCGCTCTGCACACTAAACCCCCGGGTTAGTGCGCAGAGCGGGCCCCGCATTTCGACTTTAGGCGTGCATGTCCCGGTGCGCAGCAGCGAGCTCCTTGTAGTGCGCGGCGTTGTGCTTCACGCCCTCGAACTCTTCATCAGTGAGTTCGCGGCGGACCTTCGCGGGGACGCCGGCTACCAGGGAGCGCGGGGGAATGACCGTGCCCTCCAACACCACGGCGCCGGCAGCAATGAGCGAGCCAGTGCCGATCACCGCGCCGTTGAGGATGGTTGCACTCATGCCGATCAGGCAGTCGTCCTCCACAGTGCACCCATGGACCACCGCGCTGTGCCCTACAGAAACGCGCTCGCCGACTGTGCAGGGAAAACCGGGGTCGGCGTGGAGGACTACGTTGTCCTGCAGGTTGGACCCCGCGCCCACGCTGATCGCAGCTGTATCTGCGCGGACGGAGACGCCATAGAAGGCGCTGGAGTCCTGGGCCAACGTGGCCTTGCCGATGATGGATGCGGTGGGCGCCACGAAGGCGGATTCATGGATGGCCGGAGTGTCCCCGGCGAAAGTGTATGAGGGAGCCATAAAGCCAGCCTAAGTCACCCCCGCACCCAACTGAGTCGCAGCAGAGCGCGTTATGAGGGCTCACAACGCGCTCAGCTGCGAGCTAGTTGGGTGAGGGGGTGCGGAGGACCAGGAACTGGTAGTGCTGCACCCAGTTGCCCGCGCCGGGACCGGACTCCACGCCCGCACCCTCGGGCCAGGTCCGGAAGTGCTCCACCGCGCCGTGTTCGCCAAAAATCCGCTGCACGGTTTCGTCGCTGCGGCGGCTGAAGAAACGCCGCGGTTCCTCCAAGTCCTCGGGGTTCAGGACCTCGCAATCCTCCCCCGACCAGAGTCCGACGGCGATCGGCGCACCAGGTGCGGTGACCCGCACAAGTTCACGGACGACGTCGTGTATCCGGGTGTTGGGCACATGAAGCAGGGTGCTCATGGACCATGCCGCCGGGAAAACGGAAGAGGCAAAGGGCAGGTCCCGCCCACTGGCAACCGACACGTCAAGACCGTGGGAGCGGGCAAGACGAATACTCTCCGGGGACAGGTCAACTCCGGTGTAATGCAGCCCGGCGCGGACAAACTCCACACCCTCTACACCGGTTCCGCAGCCCAACTCGAACACCGAGTGCCGGTGCTCGGCCTTCAAGAGACGAATGAACCACTCCCGGGAGTCAACCCTGTGAGGGGTCAGCGCGCGGGTATTCCGGACGGGCGCCTGCCGGTCGTAGAAGACAGCCAGGTCAGCCTCGTGGTCGGCGTCATGGATGCCCCGCATACACCCAGCATAGGAGCGGTGCTAGTTGAACACCACGGTGCGGGTGCCGTCCAGGAGAACCCGGTGTTCGGCGTGCCACTGGACCGCCTGAGCCAGCGTGCGGCCCTCCACATCGCGGCCCATCTGGACGAACTGGGCTGCCGTCCGGGCGTGGTCCACGCGGATGACTTCCTGCTCGATGATCGGACCCTCGTCGAGGTCTGCGGTCACATAGTGGGCCGTCGCACCGATGATCTTCACGCCGCGCGCATGGGCTTGGTGGTACGGCTTGGCGCCCTTGAATGAGGGGAGGAACGAGTGGTGGATATTGATGGCCTTACCGTTGAGTTCCGTGCACAGATCGTTGGAGAGGACCTGCATGTAGCGTGCCAGGACGGTGAGTTCAGCATCGTGTTCAGCGATCAGTTTCAGCAGCTGAGCCTCGGCCTGTGGCTTGGTTTCGGGGGTCACCGGAATGTGGTGGAACGGGATGCCGTAGAACTCTGCCAGCGGCTCAAGGTCACGGTGATTGGACACGATGGCCGGAACGTCAATAGGCAAGGTGCCGGTGCGCTGCTGGAACAACAGATCGTTGAGGCAGTGTGCGTCTTTGGAGCACAGGATGATGGTGCGGACCTTTTCGCCCACGGGGTTGATCTGCCAGGTCATTCCGAAGGATTCGGCCACCGGCTTCAGTGCGGCCGTCAGTTCCGCCTGGGAGTTCGACGTCGTTGCCTCCACGCGCATGAAAAAGTTGCCGGTGCTGGGGCTTCCGTACTGCTGGGAGTCGGCAATATTGCAGCCGGCCTCAAGCAATGCTCCCGCGACGGCATGGACGATGCCGGGGCGGTCGGGGCAGGAGAGTGTTACAACGAAAGCGGTGGAGTCAGTCACACGATCAAGCCTACCTGTGCCGCGTTGTTGTACTGTTAACGGGTCGCAACTGGCGTTGGGTGGACTACCACCAGGGAGCGGCAATCATGAAGACCACGGATCGTACGCCTGGGCCGAGGGTCATGTCTTACCGCTGCACGCACGTGACCGATCCCTCCGTCAAAAAAGGGGACGCGGGAATGCTGCTGCCGGTAGCCTGACCTGTAGCACCACCCGTTGCCTAGCCAGGAGAATTCCGTGACTACCACAACCACTTCCGCGTCTGTCAGCAACCAGTCGCTCGCCGATCTCGATCCCGAGATTGCAGCAGTCCTCAACCAGGAACTTGGCCGCCAGCGCGGCACCCTGGAAATGATCGCATCGGAGAACTTCGCTCCCCGCGCCGTCATGGAAGCCCAGGGCTCCGTCCTGACCAACAAGTACGCCGAGGGCTACCCGGGCCGCCGCTACTACGGCGGTTGTGAGTACGTCGACGTCGCCGAGCAGCTTGCGATCGACCGCGTCAAGGAACTCTTCGGCGCTGAGTACGCGAACGTCCAGCCGCACTCCGGTGCGCAGGCAAACGCTGCTGCGCTGTCCGCGATGATCACCCCGGGCGACAAGATCCTGGGCCTGTCCCTTGCACACGGTGGACACCTGACCCACGGCATGAAGCTCAACTTCTCCGGCAAGCTCTACAACGTAGCTGCCTACCAGGTTGAAGAGGACAACTTCCGGATCGACATGGACAAGCTGCGCGAGCAGGCCATTGCCGAGAAGCCGCAGGTCATCATTGCCGGTTGGTCCGCATACCCCCGCCAGCTGGACTTCGCTGCCTTCCGCTCCATCGCTGACGAAGTCGGCGCGCTCCTCTGGACGGACATGGCGCACTTTGCCGGCCTGGTTGCAGCAGGACTGCACCCCAACCCGGTGCCGTACTCCGACGTCGTCACCTCCACGGTCCACAAGACCCTGGCCGGCCCCCGTTCCGGTGTGATCCTTGGCAAGCAGGAGTGGGCCAAGAAGCTCAACTCCAGCGTCTTCCCCGGCCAGCAGGGCGGGCCGCTCATGCACGTGATCGCCGCCAAGGCTGTTGCTTTCAAGATCGCCGGCGGCGAAGAGTTCAAGGAGCGCCAGGAGCGTGTCCTCGAAGGTGCCAGGATCATCGCTGACCGCCTGAACCAGTCCGATGTTGCCGAGGCCGGCGTCTCTGTCCTCACCGGCGGTACCGACGTTCACCTGGTCCTGGTGGACCTGCGCAACTCGCAGCTGGACGGTCAGCAGGCAGAAGACCTCCTGCACTCGGTGGGCATCACCGTGAACCGCAACGCTGTTCCGTTCGACCCCCGCCCGCCGATGGTCACCTCCGGCCTCCGCATCGGCACCCCTGCCCTGGCTACCCGCGGATTCGGTGCAACCGAGTTCACCGAGGTTGCCGAGATCATCGCTACGGCGCTCAAGGCAGGTTCCTCAGCCGACGTCGAAAGCCTCCAGGCCCGCGTCGACAAACTGGCCGCTGACTTCCCGCTGTACCCGCAGCACGAGCAGTGGTAACCCACGCTCCCGCGGATCAACAAGCAATACCCGGTCATTGAACCGGAGCCGACGGGATCCGCCGCCACACCTACGGCGGCGGGTCCCGTTGGCATGAGCCACCTATGAGGCTTCCCCACACAGGTCACCCACCAGAAAGAGCAGATGGAATGACACAGTCCACCGCACAGATCCTCGATGGCAAGGCCACCGCCGCAGCCATCAAGGCAGAACTGACCACTCGCGTTTCCGTCCTGGCCGCCAAGGGAATCGTCCCCGGCCTGGGCACCATCCTGGTGGGCTCGGACCCCGGCAGCACCTGGTACGTCGGCGGCAAGCACAAGGACTGCGCCGAGGTTGGCATCCAGTCCATCCGCCGAGACCTCCCCGAAGACATCTCCCAGGAGGACCTCCTGGAGGTTGTCCGTGAGCTCAACGACAACCCGGAATGCACCGGCTACATCGTCCAGTTGCCCCTTCCCAAGCACATTGACCAGGACGTCATCCTGGAAGCCATGGACCCGGAAAAGGACGCCGACGGACTGCACCCCATGAACCTTGGCCGCCTGGTGGCCAATGTGAACGGCGAGATGAAGTCCCCGCTGCCCTGCACGCCCAAGGGCTGTGTGGAGTTGCTGCGGCGCCACAACATCGAACTCAAGGGCAAGCGTGTCCTGGTGGTTGGCCGCGGCGTCACCATCGGCCGCCCCATCGGTCTGCTGCTGACCCGCAAGGAAGTCAACGCCACGGTGATCCTGGCCCACACCGGCACGGTGGACCTGCCCGCGGAACTCAAGCAGGCCGACGTCGTGATTGCCGCCGCCGGAGTGCCGCACATGATCAAGGCTGAAGACCTCAAGCCGGGCGCAGTAGTGCTCGACGTCGGCGTCAGCCGTGTGGACGACGGCAACGGTAAGGCTGTTGTCACCGGAGATGTGGACCCGGCAGCTGCCGACGTCGCCGCCTGGCTGTCCCCGAACCCGGGTGGTGTGGGTCCGATGACCCGTGCCATGCTGCTTGCGAATGTTGTGGAGAGCGCTGAGCGCCAGGCTGGCATCGCCTAAATTCATACGTTCTAAATGAGAGGGCTCTTGCAAAATATCTGCAAGAGCCCTTTCACATGTCAGTGGGTGCTACTAGTCTGCTGAGGGTGCACAATGAAGCAACCCGCTCTCCTACACCGTCGCCAACACCGTCAGAATCGTCGCAAGTCAGCTTTGACATGAACCGCCCCACCGTCATCAGCGCGCGGAATCTCACCAAGGCTTACGGTGACCTCACCGCCGTGGACAACATCTCCTTCGACGTACCGGCGGGGGAGTCCTTCGGGCTGCTGGGCCCCAACGGCGCGGGCAAGTCCACCACCATGAAAATGATCGGCGGCGTCTCCCAGCGCACCTCAGGATCGCTCACCATCATGGGCCTGGACCCCGAATCCCACGGCCCTGAAGTGAGGGCGCACTTGGGCGTCGTACCGCAGCAGGACAATCTGGATGAAGAACTCAAAGTCCGCGAAAACCTGATCGTCTACGGGCGATACTTCGTCCTCTCACTGAGCTACCTGCGGCCCAAAGCGGACGAGCTCCTGGAATTCGCGCAGCTGACGGACAAAGCCAATTCCAAGGTGGACGCCCTCTCCGGTGGCATGAAGCGCCGCCTCACCATCGCCCGTTCCCTCATCAACGAGCCACGAATCCTCCTGCTGGATGAGCCCACCACCGGCCTGGATCCCCAAGCCCGCCACATCCTCTGGGACCGGCTGTTCCGGCTCAAGGAAAGTGGTGTGACGCTCATCCTCACTACGCATTACATGGATGAGGCCGAGCAACTGTGCGACCGCCTGATCGTGGTGGACAAAGGCCGCATCATGGCCGAAGGCTCCCCGGCCAACCTCATCCGTGAACACTCGTCGCGCGAAGTACTGGAGCTTAGGTTCGGGTCCGAGCGGAACGCGACAATCGGCGTCGAACTTCACGGCATCGGTGAGCGGCTGGAGACGCTGCCTGACCGCGTACTTATCTACGCGCATGACGGCGAGGCCGCGCTGGAGCAGGTCACTGCGCGTGGGCTGCGGCCACTGACATCGTTGGTGCGCCGCTCGTCGCTGGAGGACGTGTTCCTGCGGCTGACGGGGAGGAGCCTTGTTGACTAGCGGCACCGACAAACCGATCACGACGGCGGAGCGTCCCTTGCGAGCCCACTCACCTGAGGTTTCGGCTGCCAGGGCGCGACGCTGGGGTTCGTTCTTCTACGCGGAGCAGGTCCTCCGTGTCATGCGGAACTACGGCTGGTCCGTCGTCCTGTATAGCGTGGGTCAGCCGGTGGCGTACCTCTTCGCCATGGGAGTCGGTCTCGCCAGCTTGGTGGATGCCAACAGCGAGGCAGCGTTCGGTGGCGTCAGCTACCTGGAGTTCGTGGCTCCGGCCCTATTGGTCTCAGCGGCAGTGATGACCGCGTCCGGAGAATTTTCCTACCCCATCATGGATGGCTTTAAATGGCGCCGCGTGTTCTACGGTCCACATGCCTCGCCACTGATTCCGCAGCAGATTGCCAGCGGCCACATCATGGCCAGCACGGTGAGGTTCCTGCTGCAGTCGGTGGTCTACTTCGTGGTGGTGGCACTGTTTGGGGCTTCACCCGGCCCATGGGGTTGGGTGGCAGCCATCGTGGCCACGGTGGCGGCGTTGTCCTTCGGGCTCCCGCTCATGGCTTATGCGGCCAGCATCAAACAGGACAAAGGGCAGTTCGCTTTGGTGCAGCGCTTCATCGTGATGCCGCTGTTCCTGTTCTCGGGGACATTCTTTCCGCTGGATTCCCTGCCGGTAGCGGTCCGCTGGATCGGCTGGATTTCACCGGTATGGCATGGAACTGAGCTGGGCAGGGTATTCACCTACGGGATGGACCAGAACCCGCTGTTGACCATCACCCACGTGGTGTACCTGGTGGCGACGGCAACGGTGGGCTGGGTTCTGGTGCGCCGCCAGTTTGTGAAAAGGATGGGTTCATGAGTGTCCTGACAGGTGGCCACAGCGCCGCCGACCTTGCCCGCGAACGTAAGTTCGGTTCGCTGTACTCGCGCAATGCGAAGGCTGTTGTGGGTCGTGGGCTCATGGCGGCCAAGAGCAGTACGTGGCTGGTGATGGTCTCCGGATTCTTCGAACCTGTGCTGTTCCTGCTTGCCATGGGTGTGGGCATGGGCTCGATTGTGGGAACGGTTCAGGGCCCGGGTGGTGAGGAAATCAGCTACGCCGCCTACATTGCCCCGGCACTGTTGGCCGTCTCCGCCATGAATGGGGCCATTTACGACTCGACGTGGAATGTCTTCTTCAAGATGAACTTCGCCAAGCTGTACCAAGGGATGCTCTACACCTCCCTGGGGCCACTTGACGTGGCGATCGGCGAGATTTTCCTGGCCCTCCTTCGGGGGCTGTTGTACGCCACGGGATTCACCGCTGTCATGGGAGTGATGGGACTGATTACCACCTGGTGGGCCATCCTGGTCATTCCAGCCTCGGTGTTGATCGCCTTCGGCTTCGCGAGCTTCGGGATGGGTATCACCAGCTTCATGAAGACCTTCCAGCAGATGGACTGGATCAACTTCTTCCTGCTGCCCATGTTCCTTTTCAGTGCCACCTTTTACCCGCTCAGCGTGTACCCGCAGGTCATCCAGTGGTTCATTCAGGCCATGCCCCTGTGGCACGGAGTGGAGCTGCTGCGGCAGATCAGCGTGGGCTCGTTCAGCCCGGCCACGGCCATTCATGTGGGGTATTACGTGGTGATGATCGCCCTCGGCATCATGCTGACCACGGGAAGGCTGCGCCAGCTGTTCCTCAAGTGAGGACCTTATTCGAACGAGGCCCGCCGGGGGTCGTTGGTCCTGGTCTTCCACACATCCGGTGCGTTGACTTTGAACCTTCGTCCCGTCAAAGCCCGGGGCACCAGCCGGATGTAGTTGTCCTTGGCTCCGGGTTGCCAGGGTTCAAGACCCAATGCGTTCACCTGTGCGATCTCGTCGGGGTCTGTCATGAGCTCCGTTTCGCCCCGGGCAACCACGCTCCATGCTTCCCCGCTGGGGGCATCGTACCCATCGATTTCCAGAACCCCCGGCCGGGAAGCCAATGCTCCCCACAGCTTCCTGCCAGGGCTGCTGCGGAATACGAGATGCCTTTGAAACAGCACGTAATTTACAGGGAAGATCTCCGGGTGGTCATCCACCACCAAACCAATGCGGCCGATGGTTGCAGCCGCCAGCAGGTCCCAGCAGTCATCGAATGCCAAGGTCGGGTCGCTTTGGTGCTGGGGAGAACCGGTGGTTTCCGTGGAATCTGTCATGGTTTCCTCTCATGTACGGTCGCTGAAGTATGGACTGGCACGAGGCACATTCTTACGGTTCCCGGGCAGGCCACCATCGTTGTGAATCGTTGATGACAAAACGCCGCCCTGACAACACTGTTGGTGTGATGCGGAAAAGGTGATCCTTGGTCCCGGGTTCCCAGGGCGTGAGCTCGTGGGCCGCACTTTGCTGGCTGGGGTCATCCGCGGGAATCGCTTCCGCAAGCCCCTTGGCTATCACGCTCCACGCGATGGTTCCATAGGCGTTGAAGCCGTCCGCTTCCAAAGCCACAGGCTCATTGCCCAACAATGCATCCATCTTTGTCCCAGGAGCGGTACGGAGGATGAGAGTGCCGTCCTCCGGAAAATAGTTGACCGGAAAGATCTCGGGGCCGTCCCCGGTGGTCAAAGCCAAGCGCCCCAACGACGAGGAACGCAGCAGCCTCCAGCACTCGTGAACCTTGAGGATTTGTACATCTGGGCGATCTTCAACGGTGCTCATGAGGCGAGCATACCCAGAGGAAGGGCATAGCCATAGAGGGGCGCCCGCAGCGTTTGGTGGCCCTTGGAGCCCTTGTTCGCCGTCCGTGGAAGCGGACAGGGCACCGTTGCTCATTTGAGAGAATGGGTACATGCAATCTCTCGGTGACCCGCACCCGTCCACGTCTCCCGCCGGCAAAGGCATCTTCAAGGGCTTCCGCATCGGTGGCCTGGGGATGACAGTTGTCATCATTGCCTTCCTGGTGGCCGTCATCTTCGCGGCCAACCAGAATGACGTGGTGGGCTGGGTTGTTGCTGTCATCGCTTTCGGCTGGCTGGCTTTGGCAACGTTTGTGGTGGTGAGTATTCGCAAGGCCGCGCAGCGGGCCGGCGCTAAGTTGACCGAAGCGCAAAATGCGTTCAATGCCGCAGCCGGCCGCGCGCCGTCGTCGTCCGCTGCTGACAGTGGAGGCACGCGCGTTGTTGCCGAACGCAGCAAAGCTGATGAGGTGCGGGACCTCAAACTGGACCATTCATTCAAGATTGTCCAGGTGCAGGTCCGCGTGGTGGATGAGGAACGGGCCAAGGGCGCAACAGCGGACCAGGACACCATCAACCGTGCGCTGGAAACCATTGCCATTACGGCGACGAATGCGCGGGACATGATCAAGTCTTCCGGCGGCTCGGACGAGCCCGTGGCCGGCACCATCATCGACTAGAGTGGACCGGGTGAGTACGGCATTGAAGAAGGACTTCCTTCGCATCGCATCAGTAAACGTCAATGGCCTCCGGGCTGCCTACAAGAATGGCATGGCGGAATGGCTGGAGCCGCGCGAGGTAGACATTCTCTGCCTGCAGGAAGTCCGGGCGCCCGATGACATCGTCAGGAAACTCATCGGTGAAGGGTGGCACATCCTCCACACCGAAGCCGAAGCCAAGGGCCGTGCCGGCGTGGCCATCGCATCCCGTGAGGAGCCAACCGCTACCCGCATCGGCGTTGGCGACGACTACTTCGATACGTCCGGGCGCTGGGTTGAAGCCGACTACACCGTGCAAAATGCTGCCGGTGAGTTCACCACTCTCTCCGTTGTCAGCGCCTATGTGCACTCCGGTGAAGTGGGAACCCCCAAACAGGACGACAAATTCCGTTTCCTGGATGCCATGACCGTTCGACTGCCTGAGCTCGCCAAACACAGTGACCATGCTTTGGTTGTTGGCGACCTCAACGTCGGGCACACTGAACTCGATATCAAGAACTGGAAGGGCAACGTCAAACGTGCCGGCTTCCTCCCGGAGGAACGTGCCTACTTCGACCGCTTCCTCGGCGAAGAAATCGGATGGAGGGATGTCCACAGGGGCCTGGCAGGAAATGTCGCCGGCCCCTACACCTGGTGGTCCCAGCGCGGTAAGGCCTTTGACACCGACACGGGCTGGCGCATCGACTACCACCTGGCCACACCGGACCTCGCGGCAGCCGCCTTCTCGGCTGTGGTTGACCGGGCGCCTTCGTGGGACACCCGCTTCTCTGACCACGCACCGCTGGTAGTCGACTACCGGCTCTAAGCTTCCTAAGGTATTGCTCCATGACTAGTTCCACCACGACTGAAACCGGCGCATCGGCTGATGCTGCGGCCCAACCGCAGCCCGTAACGTCCACCAAGCTCCCCGTGGGCGCCAAGCACCGGGTCCTGTCCGGTATGCAGCCTTCCGCCGACTCCCTGCACCTTGGCAACTACCTCGGCGCCCTGGTCAACTGGGTCCGGATGCAGGAAGAGTACGACGCCGTCTACTTCATTCCTGACCTGCACGCCATCACAGTGCCGCAGGACCCTGCAGAACTCGCCCGGCGCACCCGGGTCACCGCAGCCCAGTACATCGCCGGTGGCGTGGACGTGGATAAGTGCACCCTCTTCGTCCAGTCCCAGGTTCCCGAGCACGCCCAGCTGGCGTGGGTCCTGAACTGCATCACGGGCATGGGTGAAGCCGCCCGCATGACCCAGTTCAAGGACAAGGCCCAGAAGCAGGGTTCGGACCACGCCAGTGTCGGCCTGTTCACCTACCCCATCCTGCAGGCTGCAGACATCCTCCTCTACCAGCCGCACGGTGTTCCGGTGGGCGAGGACCAGCGTCAGCACGTTGAGCTCAGCCGGGACCTTGCCAACCGCTTCAACAGCCGCTTCGGCGAGACATTCCAAGTGCCCGAGGCCTTCATCCAGAAGGAATCGGCCAAGATCTACGATCTCCAGAATCCCAACGCCAAGATGTCCAAGTCTGCGGAGTCGCCGGCCGGCCTGATCAACCTCCTGGACGATCCCAAGACCGTCGCCAAGCGCATCAAGTCAGCCGTCACGGACACCGAGACGGAGATCCGGTACGACCGCGAGAACAAGCCGGGCGTTTCCAATCTGCTGACCATCTACTCAGCCATCAGCGGCACACAGGTGGAAAAGATCGTGGCGGACTACCAGGGCAAGATGTACGGACACCTGAAGGTCGACCTGGCTGAACTCGTCTCCGGTCACCTGGCGCCCATCCGGGAGCGTGCCAACGAACTCCTGGCTGATCCTGCGGAACTGGATCGGCTCCTGGCCCTCGGCGCGGACAAGGCCCGTGAAATCGCTGCCGCAACCCTCGCGGACGTCTACTCCAAGGTCGGATTCCTGCCGTACCGCGGCCAGGCCTCCCACGGAATCCAGGGAGTCCGCTAAGCCCATGTGCTCCGCTGGCCAGCTCAATGTCACCACCGGCACCCGTCAGGGTGCCGGTCCGGACGACTCCCGCCAGCCCGCTGCTACCGGGACCGATTGCGGCACCGGTGACACCATGTGTGTCGGTGTCATCCTGGGGTTCCCGCCCGAGATCGCCCGTGAACTCCAGGAATGGAGGGCCTCTTTCGGCGATCCGATGGCAGAGGTCATTCCTGCGCACATCACCCTGATCACCACCACACCCACCCAGGACTGGGCCGCTACCCGCGAACACGTCAGGGAAGTTGCGCGGACTCAGGAGCCGTTCAACATCACCATTTCCGGCACGGGTTCTTTCCGTCCCATCTCGCCGGTGGTGTTCGTTAACGTGGAAGAAGGCTTCGAAGAGTGCGTGCAATTGCACGAGAAACTTCAAAGCGGTCCGCTTGAACGGATGCTCCCTTTCCCGTACCACCCGCACGTCACTGTGGCTCACGATGTTGCCCAGGAAAACCTTGACGAGGCCGAAACGGTTCTCAGAGATTACCGCGCGACCTTCCCTGTGGTTAGCATGGGACTTTACGAGCACGACACCAATGGAATTTGGCAGCTACGGGAAGAGCTCGACTTTGGCGGCGATACTGACGAGGAACAGCAAACGGATCCAAGCCACAGAGGCGGACGTTCCTCCGCTGCCCACTGAGCTGGCAAAACTCAAACTCCAGCTTCTCCGCAAGAGGCAGGAATGGGGCTCTGCGAAGCGCACGGGCGGGGGACTGCCAAAGAAAGCCGGCGCATTCTTTGCGCTCGTCCTCGCCAGGCTTAACACGATCCGTCCCCTGCGCTCCTTTCAGCACTACACGCGCCAGCACGGGCCACTCCTGGCGGCCGGTATCGGCTTCAACATGTTCTTCTCCGTGACTGGTTTGCTCACCACCGGCTTCGCCATCGCAGGGATCGTGTTGGGTGGCAACCCTGCCCTGCAGGACGCCGTCATCGACAGTGTTGCAGCGGCTGCCCCCGGACTCCTGCAGGTGGACGGCGGCGAAGGACTGGTGGATCCACAATCCTTGCTCAACCCGTCCGGACTTGGATGGACGGCCCTCATCGCAGCGGTTGTGACGATATTCGTCTCCCTGGGCTGGATCGCCAGCATCAGGGAAGGGCTCCGGGGGGTCATGGAAGCTGACCCTTTGGTACGCAACCCCATCCTTCAAAAACTCATTGATGCCAGCACCTTGCTGCTCCTCGGCGTCATCCTTGTCATCAGCGCAGGCGTCTCGCTCGTCTTTGGTACGGCGGCCGACTGGTTCATCGCTTTGCTCAACCTGGACGAGGGCGTCACCGAGCCCATGGCGGCAACCGTCAAGATTGTGGTTCCGCTCCTGCTGAACTGCGCGACGGCGGCCGTGCTGTTCAGGATTGCCGGTGGCCTGAAGCTGGGGCGCCGCGCGTTCCTGGAGGGCGTGGTGCTGGCGGGTGTCGGCACCACGGTCCTGCAGTTCTTCAGCACCGAACTTCTGGCACGTTCCGGAAACAATCCGGTGCTGGCGTCGTTTGCCATCATCATCGGATTGTTGATCTGGTTCAACCTTGTGAGCCAGGTGTATCTCGTCTCGGCGTCATGGTCAGCAATCCGCGAGGCTGACACGGAGTCGGGGGATTCCCCGCGCAAGAAAGTCCTCGGCTCGCGTCGAGTAGCGCCCCGCACCTGATCTGGAGGCCGCCATGAACAACCCACTGTGGATCGCTTGCCTCCTCGGAGCTGCGGCCGGACTCATCGTTGGCCAGTTGGTGTTCAAGTCACCCTTTTTGGGCATCCTCATCGGGGTGGGGCTTGGCGCACTCGTCGGGGCGTCGATGGGTCCCCGGAAAAACTGAAGTCCCCTCCGTCCATGAGGGAGCTGCGAGTCACCTTGAGGACCAATTGATCGGATGTAAGCGCTCCCATTTTCCTTCAGGCAACGCTTTTCGTCTCACATCGTGAGATAGAGAATTAAACATCCGATGTCAGTTTTTACGCGTCATTCTGCGGAAACCGGTTTCTCAGTGCATCCTGAAACGTGTCAAAGATCTTGACGGTCTTGTCATGCGGTGGATGAATGTTGTTGACCCCTCCGCCTTCGAAAGGATCGACGATGATCTCCCGCAGGGAATTCCACGCCTTCAGCGCCGCAGGAACCGCACTGGCACTGGCCGCCGTCGCTACAGTGCAAACGCCAGCCGTAGCCGTAGCCGCTGAGGAGGCTCCCTCCAGTGGCCCGGCCCCGTCATTCACCGAGAACTCCGCCCAGATCACCGTGGATAACGGCCGTGTCCAAGCCGTTTTCGACAAAGCCAGCAACGCCCGCCTCGTCTCCCTGAAGCTGGACGGGCAGGAACTGCTCGGCACCACCGGTCGCGGCCGGTTCGATCAGGTAACCAGCGTCCTGGGGGCGCCCGGTGGCGACTACACGCCGGGAACCACTTTCGCCGTGCGCCAGGAGCAGGACTTTGTGGTGGTATCGGCTGTCCTCAATGCCTCGGCTTCGGGTCCCTATGCGCGGCAATGGAACTTCATCTTCCGCTCAGGAGAGCCAGGATTCCATCTGGCGCCCCGCTTCTCGCACAGTTCCAAGCACGCGGGGGTGCATCTGGAACAACACCGCTTCGTCGCATGGGTGGACCCGGAGATTTTCACGCACGCCAGCGTGGAGGAGGACACCTTTGGCCAGCCGTGGCGAGCTGACGCGGCGCGGATGCCCACACCGCAGGACCTCCAGGCCGGTCCGATGGTCATGGACGCCACGCATGATCTGGCGGGAACCCGAAGCGCCTATGCCCGCCGGTACTACACCAAGTACGACTGGGCTGTTTCCATGAAGGATCACTCGGTGCACGGCTTGTACGGTAATGGCTACGGAATCTGGTCCGTCACGCCCAACCGCGAGTCCTTCAACGGTGGTCCGTTCCGGCAGGATCTCACCCTGCATCAAACCACTGAAGCGCCCGTGTTGCTCGTAGAGCCGCATGCCACGCACTTCGGGGCCATGCCCGTGGACACCTACGGCGACTGGGCGAAAACCTACGGACCATACTTCGTCCTGCTCACCCGGGGAAGCGATCCGCAGCGCATGCGCGAAGAAGCGGTCTCGTATGCCCGCTTCGACAAACATGCCGCATTCTATGATCGGGTGGCGCTGGAAGGATGGGTTCCTACCGCTGCCCGCGTCACAGTGTCCGGCAAGGCAAAGGTGCCAGGGCAAAAGAGCATGGAGGGCGCGCTGGTGATCCTGTCGGATAACCGGGTGCCGGCACAGGACACCACCGAAGGCTTCCAGTACTGGGCCGAGGTGGATCGCAACGGGTCTTTCGAGCTCAAGAATGTCCGTCCCGGCATCTACCGCGTGACCGTGGTCAAGCCCGGAGTCTGGGGTGAGCACGTCATCGACGACGTTGTGGTGGACCAGGGTGTCGTCAGGCTCGCCAACATGGTGTGGAAGCCCGTTGCCCACGGCAGGACCGTATGGCAGCTCGGCACCCCGGACAGGACGTCGGCTGAATTCCGGCGGGGCCAGGAATCCCGGCGCTATGATGCCTTCACCTTCTTCGCCGGCGACTTCCCGGACGGTGTGCACTATGTGGTGGGCGAAAGCGGCCCTGAGGACTGGGGTTACATCCAGCACCAGGTCCTGGACGGAAAAACGCAGGCTCCGTGGTCGGTGTCGTTCACCCTTGATACCTTCGACGCGGAAAAAGCCTCACGGAAAGGGCAGCAGGCCACGCTGACGGTGGCCTTGGCTGCGTGGGCCATGGGGTCCGCTGTTCCTGTTCCGAATGTGACCACCAACCTCACCATCCGGATCAATGGGCAACCCTTCGTGTGGGAATTTCAGCCATCCGATGCCAAGGGCGCCACGTACCGCAGCTCCCATGCCGGGCGGAACTACTCCCGTGAGTTCCGCTTTGACGCCGCTTTGCTCAAGCGTGGAGTCAATACGGTGACGTTCACCATCAACGAGGGGGCGGACCCGGTGGCCGTCAATCAGGCCGCCTACGACGCCATCAGGCTCGAGCTGGACTAAAAGCTCCGGAGCGGGCACGGGCAGGGCTCCTTACCGGCCGCGTCGGGGTTGCTGGGAACTTGCCGACGCTGGTGTCCGCTCCGGTCACACCATTTCTGAAACGTATCAACAACTGCTCGCCTTCCCATCCAACGAGCCCGTGAAAGGTGTTGCATGACGATCGAAACCAGCAGGAAACCGCCCGGATCGCCGGCTGTGGCCCAAGCGCCGGAAGGGCGTCGGAAACAGCCTTGGTGGCAGCGGATGTGGCGGGACCGGATGCTCTTGGCGTTCGCCTTACCCGGAATGATCCTTCTGCTGCTGTTCCACTACGTTGCCCTCCTGGGCAATGTCATAGCCTTCAAGGACTACCAGCCGTTCCTGGGGATCTGGGAGTCGATGTGGACCGGCCTGGAGAATTTCCAGGTGCTGTT
The DNA here is from genome assembly GCF_055389195.1 of Arthrobacter sp. DualSoilB13. Classification (NCBI taxonomy): domain Bacteria; kingdom Bacillati; phylum Actinomycetota; class Actinomycetes; order Micrococcales; family Micrococcaceae; genus Arthrobacter; species Arthrobacter sp. DualSoilB13. The sequence continues at coordinate 1,164,998 of NZ_AP035865.1, forward strand.
CAATGGCGATCCCGATTTCCTGAACGCACTCCGGAACACGTTGGTCCTGACCTTGATCCAGACGGTCTTCGTCTTTCCGGTGCCCATCGTCCTGGCGCTTCTCCTCAACAGCCTGCTTTCAGAGCGGGTGAAGAGACTCGTCCAGTCCATCCTGTACCTTCCCCATTTCCTCTCGTGGGTGATCGTGGTGGCCATCTTCCAGCAGATGTTCGGTGGCTCGGGAATGGTCAACAACTTCCTCAGATCCAATGGTTGGGCTGCCCTGGACATCCTGGGCAACCCGGATACCTTCTTCGCACTCCTGACGTCACAGGTGATCTGGAAGGACACCGGCTGGGGAACCATTCTGTTCCTGGCTGCACTGTCCCAGATCGATTCGTCACTGTACGAAGCCACCGCGGTGGACGGTGCAGGACGATGGCGCCAGCTATGGCACATAACGCTCCCCGGCTTGCGGGGCATCATCATCCTGCTCCTCATCCTGAAGCTCGGTGACTCGCTCAGTGTGGGATTCGAACAGATCATCCTGCAGCAGGCCGCCGTGGGCGTCCAGGCCTCAGAGGTGCTGGACACCTACGTCTACAACAACGGAATCGTCGGAGGCAGTTGGGGTGTCTCCACAGCCGTCGGACTGGTCAAAGGACTCATCGGCGTGGTCCTTGTCCTGGCAGCCAACAAGATCGCCCACGCTTTCGGCGAGAACGGAGTGTACAAAGCATGACCACCACTCAGGACGCCACTCGTCAAAGCACGTCCGGAACCAGCGTTGCCGAAAGGGGGATACCCGCCGAGCGCAGGAAACGCAGGACCGTTAACGGAGTCGAACCGCCAGGGCTGATGATGCGTGCGTTCAAAGGTGTGCTCCTCACAGTGGCGTGTACCGCCGTCGTGCTTCCCTTCCTTGGAATCCTGTCCACCAGCATCTCCAGTCCCGAACACGTGACCCGCAACGGCGGGTTCGTGATCCTGCCCGACACCCTGAACTTCGGCGCCTACCAGTCCATCCTGTCCGGCGGCGTGGTCACCCAGGCCTTGGCCGTCTCTGGTTTTGTCACCATCGCCGGGACGTTGTTATCCCTCCTGGTGACAAGCCTGCTCGGATACGCCCTGGCGCGGCCCGGGGCCTTCGGGATGAAGACCATGCTGCTGTTAGTGCTCTTCAGCCTGCTGTTCTCCCCGGGCATGATTCCCTCCTATCTGGTGGTCAAGGAAGTGGGCCTCATCGACTCCCTGTGGGCCCTGATCGTTCCGTCCATGGTGAGCGGCTTCAACGTGATCGTGATCCGTGCGTTCTTCAGTCAGATCCCTTCAGAGCTGCTGGAATCGGCGAGGATCGACGGCGCAGGGGAGTGGCAGATCTTCAGCCGGATCTGCCTGCCACTCTCCAAAGCAGTGCTCGCCGTGATCGGCCTCTTCTATGCAGTCAGCTACTGGAACGCCTTCTTCAATGCCCTGCTGTATCTCAATGACAGTGCCAAATGGCCGCTCCAACTGGTGCTGCGAACCTACGTGGTCAACAACGCGCAACTGGATCAAGGAGACCTGAGCGGGGTCATGGAGAGCATGCCACCGCAGCCCTCCATCCAAATGGCCATCCTGGTCCTCTCGCTTGTCCCGATCCTCATTGTCTTTCCCTTCCTCCAAAAGCACTTCGCCAAGGGCGTCCTCACCGGCGCCGTCAAAGGTTAGAAAGGTCACGGTCATGCACGAAGCCGTCTCACAGAAACAGTTCAGCCGCAGGAGTTTTGCTCGCGGTTCCCTGGGAATATTGGCCCTCGCGGCGTTGGGCAGCCCCCTGCTGGCCGCCTGCTCACCCGGTGCCCAAGGGGGAGCCGCAGGCGCCCAGGGCAAAGGTGCACTGCCGGACTTCATCCGCTATGAGGGAGTGACCCCGGACCTCAAAGGCACCGACCTTGGCATCCCTGACGTCTTTTACCGCTACCCGGCGCAGCCCGTGAAAGCACTGGCCCAGGCTCCCGGTGACGGGAAGGCCATCACCTCCATGGTGCAGACGTCCTCGCCCATTCCGCCGGGGGTGGATAAGAACGCCTACTGGCAGGAACTGAACCGACGGTTGGGCTCGGACCTCCAGATCTCCATGACGCCGGCCACCGACTATCCCAGTAAGTTCGCCACCGTGGTGGCAGGAGACACCCTGCCGGACATCTTCCAAGTGGCACGCGGTGCAAACTCCGTCCCGCAACTACTCCGGGCCAAAGCTGCAAACCTCACCGAACACCTCTCCGGCAATGCCATCAAGGACTACCCCTTCCTGGCCAACATCCCGTCGGAGTCATGGTCTGCGGCCATGTTCGGGGGCGAAATCTTTGCCATCCCCATTCCCCGCGGTGTCCTTCAGAGCACCATCCAATACCGCCGGGAGGACCTGCTGGCAGCCAAAGGCATCACAGCCCAACCGGCCAGCTTCCAGGACTACCTCTCACTCTGCAAAGAGCTCAGCGACCCTAAGGCCAACACCTGGGCGCTGACCCAGGTTCCCATCAACTTCATCGCCCAGACCCTCAACGTGCCCAACGGCTGGCGTGAGGAAAACGGGCAGCTCACCAACAAGGATGAAACACCCGAGATGAAGGAAGCATTGGAAGCCGGGCGGAGAATGTTTGCTGAAGGCGTGGTAAATCCGGACGCCTTCGCAGCCAACGCGGGCCAGTACAAACAGTGGTTCCTGGCCGGGACTGCATACTTCACCGGCGACTCCTACAGCGCCTGGCCGGCGTACTACCAACAGGCCGCAGGGCAGGAGGGCTTCAAGATCTCCGCTTTGGACGTTCCAGGGTTCGACGGCGGCAAGGGCTCGCTATGGATCGGCTCACCCACCCACAGTGTGGTGGCTTTCAACAAGAACGCCGGGGACAGGCTGGAGACATTCCTGCAGGTGGCCAACTGGCTGGCGGCTCCGTTCGGCACTGAAGAGTATCTGTTCCGCAAATACGGAGTGAAGGGAGTCCACTATCAACTCTCAGGGACCGATCCTGTGCCCCTGGACTCCGGAGTAGGGCAAACCCAGTTGGGCCAGCAATACCTGGCAGACGCCCCCACGGTGCTGTACCTCCCCGGTGAGGAAGACGTGGTGAAAGCCCAGTATGAGCAAATGAACCGCGTCCTGCCCGATGGTTCGGCAAGCCCGGTGGAGGGCTTGTATTCCGAGACCGAGGTCAGGAAGGGAAGCCAGCTGGAGAAGAAGCTCCGCTCCGTCCGCGATGACATCCTCCAGGGCCGCCAGCCGGTCGCCGCCTGGGACGACGCCGTCAAGGAATGGCGATCCGGCGGTGGTGACAAGATCCGCTCGGAGCTTGAAGAAGCGCTCGCGGCCAGCAAGGCCTGAGGACCCATCAGCACGGTTCCCGGCTCGGGAACGAGGCAGGCCCGCTGTGACAGCCCCTGACCCAGGGCGTCACAGCGGGCCTTCCTGGTGTCAGGAGTCGTGAAGGGCGGGCTGGTCGATGGGGAAGCCCAACTCGCTGATGCGTGTCACCTCGCCGGTGGCAATGGACGCGTTGGCTGCGATCCCGACCGCGATGCTCCGCAATCCGTCCAGGTAACCGGCGCGGCGTGAAAGCTTTTCTTCGCCGGCGAGGGATCCATGCGTGCCCGGAGTCACCCCACCACGGAAGACGTCGTCGAGCAGTTTCAGGTCGCCGCCACCGTGTCCGCCCACGCCTTCGGGAATGGGAATCTCCACGGGCCGTTCAAAGTGCTTCTGCAGGAGCAGCCTGCTGGATCGCGGGCGCAGCGAGTCCCGTGCCGCCCCGTCAGCTGTCCCATCGTCTTGCGCGCTCGGGTCCACCGTTTGGTCCGCTCCCCGGGCACGGTGGGGCTTTTCCACCACGTCCAGTTCCAACCGGCCACGTGTTCCGTTGATGGCCACCCGATACCCCTCCCACGGCGCGTGTGCGTGCAGCGTGTAGGCCAGGCTGGCCCCGCTCCGGTAGCCCACCAGGACACTCATGTTGTCCTCTATGGTGACCCCGGGGGCAAACACGTCCTGGTTGCGGCGGTAGCCATCCACGTGCTCGGCATCCTTGAACAACTGCCGCATCCTGGGGTCGTTGCCAAGATCGAGGTCGAATCGTCCGTCGCGTGCTCCCGGGGAGGAAGCGCCGGCGTTGCCTTCCCCGTAGAACCGCAGCCCTCCCACAGCAAAAACTGTCTCCGGCACGCCGGATGTCCACCAGTTGACCAAGTCAAAATGGTGGGTGGCTTTATGGACCAGGAGGCCGCCGGACTTCTCTTTCTCCCGGTGCCAGCGCCGGAAATAATCCGCGCCGTGTCCGGTGTCCAGAAGCCACTCGAAATGGACTGAGGTCACGCTGCCGATTTCGCCGGCGTCGATCAGTTGGCGGACCAGGGTGTTCCTCGGTGAGTATCTGTAATTGAAAGTGACGGTGACATTGGCGGACGAGGCTGCGGCGGCCTCGGCGATCGCCGCGGCGTTCTGCGCATTGACGGTCAGGGGCTTCTCCACCACGACGTCCATGCCCAGCTTCAGCGCAGCCATCACGTACTCGTGGTGCGTGAAGTCCGGGGTGGTGATCACCACCGCGTCGGCACCCGTCTCGTCCCTCATGCGCTCCAACTCTGTGGGTGCATACGACGACGGCAGGGCGGCTCCTGGCCGGAACTGGCCAAAGAGGCGGTCGTAGTAAGCCATCCGTACCGGGTTGGAATCGACCCACGCCACCGGAGTGCCGACGTCGGAATGGCTTCCCAGCAGTGCCCTGACGTACATTTCGGAGCGGCTGCCCGTCCCGATAATGGCGTAGCGGCGAGGAGATTCTGCAGTGTGGCTCATGGCGCCTGCACCAGCCCTTCCCACGCCACGGTCCAGTCGGCCGGAAAGCCGGGTGCGTGGCGGTCCGGTCCGTTGTCCCAGCCTGATGCCATGAGGGCCACCGCTGAGAGCAGACCGCCGTTGCCGGGGAGGTACAGGGGCAACGAGTTGGTCTGGCGGTTGTGCCCGTTGGCAAGGACTGTGTTCTTGCCGGCGCTCAGCAGCAGGGCATCCACCGCGGTTTCCGGGTCTTGGAGCCGTGCTGCGGTCATGGCCATCACGGGGTAGTCCCAGCCCCAGGTGCTGCCCCAGTCCCAATCGGCCAGAACACCGGCCAAGGTGGCGCGCATGATCTCCGGATCGATGATGTCGGTCAGGGGGAGAACGCCGAGGGCACACAGCATGGAGGGGTGGTCAGTGCGGATGGTGAAAGGCTCCACGTCGATTGCTGCGTAGACCCCATCCACCACACGGGGCGGCACCATGCCCTCTGCCACCTCGGACCACTCCGCCACAGGTTCGAGCCCGAGGCGTTCCCGCCAGGTCGCTGCCGTTCGCAGGCCCCATTGCCAATAGGCAAGCTCAAAGGTGGGGTTGGTGACCTTGGCGCGAATTGACCCGTAGCTTTCTTGGGCGGGAATCAAGGGTGGCCCCAGTTCGAAACCGCGGGAGGTGGGGTGCGCGAACGAGGCCATGAAGGCTGCTGACTCGAACACGATTTCCGCGAATTCCGCCAGGACTTCGCGGCTGGGGTTGGCCCGGTACACCAGTTCGGCCATGTGGATGGGGTGCGGCTGCTGCCAGATCAGGAAGGTCCCGATGGGGCTGGGGCTCTCCCGCCCGTCCGGTCCCACCTGCTTGGGCCAGCGAACGCCGTCGAATCCCTGCGCTTTGGCAGTTTGACGGGAGGTTTCCAGCACGCTGGAGTACCAGCGCAATGAGGGCAGGAGCAGCTCCACCCGGTTCCAGTGGGCAAAGTGCGCCCCATGCCACCAGTGCATCTCCAGATGGAAGCGGCCTCGCCATGAATTGCACACGAGCCCGGTTTCCTGGGGTGGCAACGAGCCCGAGCAATTGACCGCCGTGAGGTACTGGGAGAGCACAATTCGGCGTTCCAGCTCCTTGGCGCGGGGGTCGTCCGTGGCGTCCAGTTCGACCGCCCCGCCTGAGGTCCAGAATGCGGGCCAGTAGGTCCCGGCGGCCGTGATCACGGACTGCGCGGTGGAACGTTCGACGCCGTCAGTGGCCGCTGCCTGTCCACTCACCTGGTCCGCGTGGCTGGCAGGCTTGGTGGTTCCGCGGGGGATGCAGTCGCCGTCGCCGGCAGGGTGGAAGGCGACGGTGAAGTCCAGCACCCCTGCAGGGCCGGCATCACCCGTGGCGCCGGGAACTATGCGCAGCCGGTGTTCCTCTGGCTGTTCCACCTCCAGGCCCTGCCCGGTAACCACCACCTGGTACCGGGAGTCGTCCAGCGAGCGGTGGGCCTGCCAGGACGTTGTTCCGGGAGATGTTGTGGTGGTGGAGGGCCCGGTGAGGGTGGTGGTGTGGGCTTCTGGACGGTTCCAATCCGCCGCGTCATGCCAGGCTTCGGATCCGTAGGGAAAGCCGATGCTGACACTTAAGCCGGCGCCAACCGCCGTCGACTCGATACGGAAGCCTAGCTCATCACGGTAGGGGTGGCACGCCGTCGTCACTGTGACCTGGTGCCCGGCAAGGACGAAACGGCTGGTGACCGTTCCAGTCCAGAGGTCCAGTGTCTGCGCGGTTCCGGAGATGTCTGCCGCGGTGAGGGGGCGGTCAGTTCCCTCTTCGGTCCAACGGAAGCCGATGCGTCCCAGATCAAGTCGGTGTGCGTTGGCCCGCAGCCAAGTTTCGGCCCGGGAGGTACCGGTTTCCCTGTCGTTGACGATTCCGCCCACCATGTCCACATAGGGGACTGGGCCGCGCGGTGAATCGTAGAGGACCGTAGAGCCGGCCAGATCGTAGGGCTGGGGCGGTGGAACGGAATGCCAGCCCCATTGCGACTGCGTTCCCAGGAGTGTTCCCGGTGGCAGTTCGTCGCGCGCACCCACAGGGTACTCGGCGGGCAGCGACTGCAGCCCGGTGAGGTCCATGGTGAACGCGAACTCGCCATTGCCAACGGACACCGGACTGCGCGGGTCCAACTGGTGCTGGCGGACGTTGTGCCGTTGGACCAGCGCTTTGCGGTCGATGGCGGGGGATTGCGGACTCTTGCTGTGGCTGTGCACTCTGCACGCCCTCCTGATGCTGTCTGCTTTGACTGCTGCTGGGGACAATCCGGTCAAATGGTGTCCGGTGCAGGTCTCCGTCAGCGGTCAGCCGACATGAGAAACCGTTTTCCGAAACGATTCAATCCTTGTCGTGGTGTACGTGGCTGTCAACCCCCCCCACATGGCGGAGTCCGGGATGTCCTGCTCTCAAGGGGCCAGGGTCACCGTGTCCTCACGCTCGATCAGCCGAAAGAAGGATGCGCGCTCATGGGGGCTTTTGTTGGGCTGATGGAGGGTTAGGAAGAGGCTGCCATCCAAGTGCCGTCCGATCATTCCGTGGCCGCCGTCAGTGCCCCACAGTGGTTCGGCTTCCTGGGCCCACGGGCCAAGCACGGTTCCTGATTCACTGCGGGCGATGCCCATGGAATAGCCATGGTCGCCAAAACTGGACCACAGCATGATGAGGTTTCCGCTAGCGAGGCGGAACAGGAAGGGCCCATCGGTGACGTAGACGGGGAACTCGCGGTCACTGGCGGAGGGGGCGTCCAGCGCACGCGACCACGGTGCCTCCGAGGCGCTGAAGAGGAAGACCGGCACGCCCACGGCCGTGCGAAGGTCCGGGCTGAGCCGCTGGGCCAGCATGGCGCCGTCGTGCACCTGCTTCCACTCATGGCAGAAAACCATCCAGGGGTTTCCTTCCGCGTCCACGTGGAGGGTGCCGTCCAGGCATTGCCAATGGGCTGGAGTGACGGGGCCATCGCTCCACGGCGTGTAGGGTCCTTCCGGTTTTTCGGCGGAGAGTATCTGCGTTCCACGAAGGCGTCCCGGGGCAGTGAAGGTGGCAAACAGGTAAAAGCGGCCATGGTACTCGTGGACCTCGGGTGCCCAGTACTGCTCCTGGCTCCAGAAGTCGGCGGCGGGGCGGAAGGCTTCGATGGGGCCCTCCCAGTTCAACAAATCAGTGCTGCGGTAGCAGTCGAATCCGGTGGCCTGTCCGGACCAGATGTTCTTATCAGTGCTGCCGAAGAGGAGGTATTGCCCTGAGTCCGCTTGGGTGAGGACAAACGGGTCGCGGATCTGGATGTCGTCCAGGCGTGGGGACATGGCGTACTCCTTGGGGCTACGAAATAGTTCATGATCAAAACTATTGACGGCTCCTATGACCCTTGATACGTTTCAGGAACCGTTTTCTCATGATTTGAAAGAAGCTTACCCAATGGCGCGTAAATCTCTCCGTCGTATGCGAAAGTCCATAGCTATCCTGGCCACCGTCGGCATGCTCGGCATGACTGTGGCCTGCTCGGGTCCCTCCTCCAACCAGTCCGAAGACGGCCCTGTGGAGATCCGGTTCTCCTGGTGGGGCAACGCCACCCGGGCCGAACTGACCAACAAGGCCATCAAGGAATTCGAGGCCGCCAACCCCAACATCAAGGTCAAGCCGGAATACGGTGATATTGGCGGCTACTTCGACAAACTGGCCACCCAAGTGGCTGCCAACGATGCTCCCGACGTCATCACCATGGGTGGTGCGTACCCTGCCGAATACGCCAACCGTGGCGCACTCCTGGATCTGTCTACGGTGGAGGGCGCACTGGACCTCTCCCACATGGACCAGGGAGCGCTGGAAAACGGGCAGGTCCAAGGCAAGCAGTACGGTGTGTCCACGGGGGCCAATGCATTGGCGATCGTTGTAAACCCAGCAGTGTTCCAGGCCGCCGGTGTTGCCCTTCCCGATGACAGCACCTGGTCATGGGACGACTTCGCCCGGACCGCCGCGGACATCACGGCAAAAAGCCCCAAGGGCACCTATGGGACAGCCACCGTCCTCACGCACGACTCCCTGGATGCCTTCGCCCGACAACGCGGCAAGTCCTTGTACACCCAGGACGGTCAGCTGGGGCTGGACAAGGACACCGTCAAGGAATATTTCGACTTCTCGCTGAGGCTCAGTGAATCAGGCGCAGCCCCCAGCGCCTCCGAGACAGTTGAGAAGCTCAATGTCAGCACTGAACAAACCCTCATGGGTATGGGGCAGGCGGGCATGATGCTCACGTGGACCAACTCCCTGACGGCCCTCAGCAAAGCTTCCGGGGCCGAGCTGAAGCTGCTTAAGCTTCCCGGTGAAAAACCGACCCCCGGCATCTGGCTGCAGTCCTCGCAGTTCTACACGATCTCAGCCCGCAGCAAGCACACGGAGGCCGCCGCCAAGCTGGTCAGCTTCATGGTGAACAACGAGGCCGCGGCCAAGATCATCCAGAGTGACCGTGGCGTACCCAGCAACGCCGGAATGCGCATGGCGATCCAGGATCTGCTGACACCGCAGGGAAAGGTTGAAGCTGCCTACATTGACCAGATCGGCAAGATGGACTTCGCTCCCACCTTCATTGGTCCTACGGGTTCCACCGCCGTATCGGAGATCACGGCCCGCATCAATACCGAAGTTCTCTTCAAGCGGCTTTCCCCGGAAAAGGCTGCCGACCAATGGCTCAGCGAGAGCAAGGCAGCCATCGGCAAGTAGCACCCAACTCAGTCGCAGCAGAGCGCGTTTTGAGGGCTCAGAACGCGCTCTGCTGCTACCTACTTGGACGGGTACGGGCCTTTAGTTGGAGTCGCGGACTTCCATGTAGGGGTCTGCCCACGCACCGATGATGCGCGCTACCCGTGCTGCCTGGCCCCTACCGGTCAGGAGGTGCTCGCTTCCCTCGAGGGAGATGAAACTCCGGGGATGGCGGGCAGTCTGGAAAATTTCGCTGGCGTTATCGATCCCCACGGTGTTGTCAGTGGGGGAGTGCATCACCATCAAGGGCTTGTGCAGGGTGCGGATGCAGTCACGCAGGTCAGCGCGTTCCACGTCCTCCACAAAGTGGCGCCGAACCTCCATGGGGCGTCCACCAAGGTCCACCACGGCGCTGCCATCCCGGAGGATGTCCTCGATCTCGGTGTCGAACATGTGCTCCACATGCTTGGGTTCGTAGGGCGCGGCAACCGTCACCACGGCATTGAGTCCGGGAATGTCGCGCGCTGCGGCCAATACAGCGGCACCCCCGAATGAGTGGCCCACCAGCAAAGAAATGCCCCGGCCCTGCTCCTGCATGAACCCGGCAGCGAGGATGGTGTCGGCCACCTTGACGCTGAAGGATCCAGCCGACCACTCACCGGCAGAGCCACCCAGCCCCAGGTTGTCAAAGCGAAGCATGCCGATTCCCTGGTCCGCCAGGCCCTTGCAGATGCGCGATGCTGCAGGGCTGTCCTTGCCAAGGGTCAGGCCATGCGAGTACAAGCCCCAGCCGCGGACAGGACCTTCCGGGACGTCGATGATGCCGGCCAGGGTGTCGCCGGTGCTTCCCGTGAAGCTGATCTTCTCAGAGCGTGACACGCTGGTCTCCTTGTCTTGCCAGCACCGGTTGCGGTGGTGGATGGGCGTCTGTGGACTGGTACGGCACTGGATTAACGACGACGGCGCCACTCACCATCAGTGGTGAGCGGCGCCGTCGTCGTGCTGTTCTTGAAAGAAACTGCTGAACTAGATCTTGCGGGCCAGGATGGCCTGCTTGACCTCGGCGATTGCCTGGGTCACCTGGATGCCGCGGGGGCATGCTTCCGAGCAGTTGAAGGTGGTGCGGCAACGCCACACGCCTTCTTTGTCGTTCAGGATCTCAAGGCGCATGTCGCCAGCGTCATCGCGCGAATCAAAGATGAAGCGGTGGGCGTTGACGATCGCGGCCGGACCAAAGTACTGGCCGTCGGTCCAGAAGACCGGGCAGGACGAGGTGCAGGCAGCGCAAAGGATGCACTTGGTGGTGTCATCAAAGCGCTCACGGTCCTCAACGGACTGCAGACGTTCCTTGGTGGGCTCGTGGCCCTTGTTGATCAGGAACGGCATGACTTCGCGGAAGGACTGGAAGAAGGGTTCCATGTCCACGATCAGGTCCTTCTCCACGGGGAGGCCCTTGATCGGCTCGACGGTGATGGGCTTGGAGGTGTCCAGGTCCTTCAGCAGCGTCTTGCAGGCGAGGCGGTTGCGGCCATTGATGCGCATGGCATCCGAGCCACACACGCCGTGGGCGCAGGAACGGCGGAAGGAAACGCTGCCGTCAATCTCCCACTTGACCTTGTGGAGGGCATCCAACACGCGGTCCGTGCCGTACATGGTCAGCTTGTAATCATCCCAGCGTGCCTCTTCCGAGATTTCGGGATCGTAGCGACGCACGCGGAGCGTGATGTGGAATGTGGGGATTTCACCGTCGCCGGCAACGCTTGCCGGGAGCTCGATCTTGGAAGCGGGCTCTGCCATTTCGGTGGTCATTAGTACTTACGCTCCATCGGCTCGTAACGGGTAAAGATCACGGGCTTCGTCTCAAGACGGATGCCCGCAACAGATTCCGCCGAGGAGTCGACGGTGACGGAAGTGTCCAGGTAAGCCATGGAGTGCTTCATGAACTTTTCGTCATTGCGGTCCGGGAAGTCCTCGCGGTAGTGGCCACCACGTGACTCTTCACGGTGCAGTGCACCAACGGTCATGACCTTGGCCATGTCCAGGAGGAAGCCCAGCTCCACTGCTTCCAGGAGATCCAGGTTGAAGCGCTTGCCCTTGTCCTGAACCGTGACGTGCTTGTACCGCTCTTCGAAGGAAGCGATGTCGCGGAGGACCTGCTCCAGGGATTCCTTGGTGCGGAACACCTGCATGTTGGCGTCCATGGTGTCCTGCAGTTCCTTGCGGATCTGCGCCACACGCTCGGTGCCGTTGCCTTCCAGCAAGCCGCTGAGGATGCCACGGGTCATTGCCTCGGGGTCCTCGGGGAGCTCAACAAAGTCAGCTGTCTTGGAGTACTCCGCAGCGGCGATACCGGCGCGCTTACCGAAGACGTTGATGTCCAGGAGCGAGTTGGTGCCGAGGCGGTTGGAACCGTGTACGGAGACACAAGCAACTTCACCGGCTGCGTAGAGGCCCGGGACGATGGTGTCGTTGTCCTGGAGCACCTCAGTGGTGATGTTGGTGGGGATGCCGCCCATGGCGTAGTGCGCGGTGGGGAACACGGGGACGGGATCCGTGAACGGTTCCACACCAAGGTAGGTGCGGGCGAACTCCGTAATGTCCGGAAGTTTGGCCTCGATGTGGGCAGGCTCAAGGTGCGTCAGGTCCAGGAGGACGTAGTCCTTGTTAGGACCACAACCGCGGCCTTCACGCACTTCGTTGGCCATGGCGCGGGCCACGATGTCACGGGGTGCAAGGTCCTTGATGGTGGGGGCGTAGCGCTCCATGAAGCGCTCACCCTCGGAGTTACGCAGGATGGCACCTTCACCACGTGCACCCTCTGTCAGGAGGATGCCCAGGCCGGCAAGGCCGGTCGGGTGGAACTGGAAGAACTCCATGTCTTCCAGGGGGATACCGCGGCGGAACGCAATGCCCATGCCGTCGCCCGTGAGGGTGTGGGCGTTGGACGTGGTCTTGAAGACCTTGCCGGCGCCACCCGAGGCGAACACTACGGACTTGGCCTGGAAGACGTGCAGTTCACCGGAGGCGAGGTCATAGGAGACAACGCCGGCAACACGCTTCTGCTTGTACGGGGTACCGTCTTCGCGCACTGCGTCTTCTTCGACGATCAGCAGGTCAAGGACGTAGTACTCGTTGTAGAACTCAACGTTGTGCTTGACGCAGTTTTGGTACAGCGTCTGAAGGATCATGTGACCGGTACGGTCAGCTGCGTAACATGCACGGCGGACTGGAGCCTTGCCGTGGTCACGGGTGTGGCCACCGAAGCGGCGCTGGTCAATCCGGCCCTCGGGCGTGCGGTTGAACGGAAGGCCCATCTTTTCCAGGTCCAACACGGCGTCAATGGCTTCCTTCGCCATGACCTCGGCGGCATCCTGGTCAACCAGGTAGTCGCCACCCTTGATGGTGTCAAAGGTGTGCCACTCCCAGTTGTCCTCTTCGACGTTGGCCAGTGCTGCGCACATTCCACCCTGGGCTGCACCTGTGTGCGAGCGGGTGGGATAGAGCTTGGTCAGTACCGCGGTGCGTGCTCGCTGACCGGATTCGATCGCGGCGCGCATGCCGGCGCCACCTGCACCGACAATGACGACGTCGTACTTATGGACCTGCATACCAGATGCTCTCTCTTTCAAAAATTCAGATGGTCGGCGGAGGCTGCTCCGCTACGTCAGGCGAACCGGTTCACTCGGGGGAGTAACCCGGAAGGCGCCGCTACGGGGCCGGGCAGAAACCGCCAGGCAACTGAACGCCGTCGACGACGGGGCACGGGTTGAAGGTGAAGATCACCAGCGTGCCAAGGATGATGATGACCAAGGTGGCCGCGTAGAGGACCATCTTCAGCCAGAAGCGCGTGGAATCCTTCTCGGCGTAGTCGTTGATGATGGTGCGGACACCGTTGGTGCCGTGCAGCATGGCAAGCCACAGCATGGCCAGGTCCCAGAACTGCCAGAAAGGATCGGCCCACTTGCCGGCTACGAAACCGAAGTCGATCGCATGGATGCCCTCGCCTACCAGCAGGTTCACGAACAGGTGGCCGAAGATCAGCACCACCAGGACGATGCCGGAGAGGCGCATGAAGAGCCAGGCGATCATTTCGAAGTTGCCACGGCTGGTGCCGGTGCGGTTGTACTTCGGTGCGATCTTGCCGCTCCCGATTTTTCCACTGCGTGGGGATTCGATGGTTGTCATGGCTTAGTGGCCTCCCAGCGCGAGGGAAAGGTGGCGGATAGCGAAGCCTGCGAACGTGACAAGCCACAGTGCAAGCACGACCCACAGCAGCTGGCGCTGGTACTTCGCGCCCTTCTTCCAGAAGTCGATGGCAATCACACGCAGGCCGTTGAAGGCGTGGAAGATGATCGCGGCGACCAGGCCCGTTTCACCCAGGGCCATGAGGGGGTTCTTGTAGGCGCCAATGACGGCGGTGTAGGCCTCAGGGGACACGCGCACCAATGAGGTGTCCAGCACATGGACCAACAAGAAGAAAAAGATCACTACACCTGTAATGCGGTGTCCAACCCAGGACCACATGCCTTCACGGCCGCGGTACAAGGTGCCAGCTGGTTTTGTCGGCACTGATTAAACCTTCCTGCAACACAGCGGCGCTGGCATGGGATCCACGCGGGGGGAACGCCTGCTGCGAGAGCACTCGTAGCTCACGCCTAAATCTAGGCTTCGCTAACAGCATATTCAATTTAGGACGGGCTTCTCTCCTTGTTAATTCCATGTTTCCTGCCGATATTCAGGCGATTTTTGGGAACTGGCTGAGACGAACGCCACACGTGTGTCCTGCTGCAGGGCTTCCCGCCGGCACAGGATAAAGTGTTGCGGTGAGTACAGAAGACGCGAAATACCCGGAATCGCCATTGAACCGCTTCCATGCGGTTATTCCGGCGGGCGGTGTGGGGACCCGGCTATGGCCACTCTCGCGTGCCGCTGCGCCCAAGTTCCTCCACGATCTGACCGGTTCCGGCAGCACGTTGTTGAGGGCTACCTATGACCGCCTGGAACCGCTGGCCGGTGAACGGGTCCTTGTTGTTACCGGTGAGGCGCACCGCGCCGCCGTGTGCCGCCAACTCCCCGAAATAGGTGACGACGAACTGGTGCTGGAGAGCGAGCCCAAGGACTCCGGCGCTGCAATCGGCCTTGCCGCCGCCATCCTTTACCGCCGCGATCCTGACACCATCATGGGTTCGTTCGCTGCAGACCAGGTCATCAGCCCGGACGATCTCTTCCTGGAGACCGTGCGCGAGGCAATCTTTACCGCGGCCACTGGCAAGATCGTCACCATCGGCATCAAGCCCACCCACCCCTCTACCGGATTCGGTTACATCCGCTCCGGTGCGGCCCTGAACGTGGAAGGCGCCCCGAACGCGCTTGCTGTTGCGGAATTCGTGGAAAAGCCCAGCCAGGAAGTTGCCAACAAGTACGTCGAGGCAGGGGACTACGTCTGGAATGCAGGCATGTTCGTTGCCCCCGTGGCGCTCATGCTCCGGCACCTTGAGGCCAATCAGCCTGAACTGTTCAAGGGCCTTCAGGAAATCGCTGAGGCCTGGGATACGCCGCAGCGCGCCGAAGTGACCTCGCGCGTGTGGCCAACACTGCCGAAAATCGCCATTGACTACGCCGTGGCGGAGCCAGCAGCGGAAGCCGGCGATGTCGCCGTCGTGCCTGGTACTTTCCGATGGGACGACGTTGGCGACTTCGCCGCGATCGGCCGCCTTAACAACGCAGGCGACGTCGACGAAGTGACGGTGCTGGGTGAGGGTGCCCGTGTGTTTGCCGAGAACGCCAGCGGCGTGGTGGTCTCCGATACCAAGCGCGTTATTGCTTTGATTGGCATCAAGGACGTGGTCATTGTGGACACGCCGGACGCGCTCCTTGTCACCACCAAGGAACACGCGCAACTGGTCAAGGGCACTGTTGACGCCCTGAAGGCCAGCGGCGATACGGACGTGCTGTAGTACATCTGCTTATACCGTGAGCCACCTCTTTGGTTGTCCTGCGTCTGAACGCAGCGTAACCAAGAGGTGGCTTTCGTTCTTCAGGTGCCGCGCATGGCTAGAGTTGTGACGTGCGCAATTACACGACTGAAACCGAGCCCGCTCCCGTTGTGAGTCCTTGGGTTGATGAACTGCTCCCCGGACTGATCGAGTTCAGGAGGGACCTCCACGCGCACCCGGAGTTGTCCTTCAAGGAATTCCGCACCACGGACAAGCTCGTGGAGCGGCTGGAAGCAGCCGGGCTGAAGCCGCGGCGTCTGGATGAGACCGGACTGACGGTTGACGTGGGTGAGGGCCCCATTGCCACTGCCCTTCGCGGGGACATCGACGCATTGCCGATCATTGAGGAAACCGGCCTGCCCTTCGCGTCGAAGAACCATGGCGTTACGCATGCGTGCGGGCATGACGTCCACACCACCGCCATGCTGGGCATCGCCTTGACGCTGCAGCGGATGCACAAGAACAACCCGCTGGGTGGCACGGTACGGATCATCTTCCAGCCGGCCGAGGAAACCATGCCGGGCGGCGCCCTGTCCTGCATTGAGCAGGGTGTGCTTGAGGGCGTGCCGCGCATCCTTGCGCTGCACTGCGATCCGAGGATTAATGTGGGGCAGATCGGCACCCGCATTGGTGCCATCACTTCGGCCTCGGACACCATCAAAATTGAGCTTTCCGGCCGCGGCGGCCACACATCACGGCCGCATCTGACCGAGGACCTTGTGTTCGCGTTGGCCCAGATTGCGGTCAATGTGCCGGCAGTGCTTTCCCGCCGGGTGGATGTCCGCAGCGGTGTGTCGGTGGTGTGGGGCCAAATTTCCGCTGGTTCCGCGCCGAATGCCATACCGGGCTCCGGCTATATGGCCGGGACCATGCGCTGCCTGGACCGTGATGCCTGGCATAGCGCGGGGGAGTTGCTGGACGACGTGGTCCGGCAGGTTGCCGCGCCCTACGGCGTTGATGTGCACCTGGAACACACCCGCGGTGTGCCGCCCGTGGTGAACTCTGAGCATGAGACCGCCCTCATTGAAGCCTCTGCCCGCGCTGAGCTGGGTGAGAACGCAGTGGTCCTCACGCCGCAGTCCATGGGTGGCGAGGACTTCGCCTGGTTCCTTGCCGACATTCCGGGTGCCATGATGCGCCTGGGCACGCACACTCCTGGCGGCGAAGAGTACGACCTCCACCGCGGTGACTTCATTGTTGACGAGCGCGCCCTCGGATACGCCATCCGCGTCCTGACCGCCGCCGCCCTCCGCACCATCCGCGACCTCGAGCAGTAAACCCAACTAAGTCCGCAGTTAAGCGCGTTTTGACCCCTCAAAACGCGCTTAACTGCGACTCAGTTGGGTTCTTGTGGATGGGATGAGTTGTGCACAATTGAATTGTGCACTATCGTTTTAGTCATGAGTGATGCACCCCGCCTCCGCCACCAGGTCTGCTTTGCGCTGTACTCGGCGTCCAAAGCGGCGACGGCGGTCTACCGCCCCGTGCTGGAGGAGCTCGGCCTGACCTATCCGCAGTACCTGGTGATGCTGGTCCTCTGGGAGCAGGAGCCACGGAGTGTCCGTGACCTTGGTTCGGAACTGGGCTTGGATTCCGGAACGTTGTCCCCCCTGCTCAAGCGCCTGGAGGCCATGGGACTGGTGGAACGCCACCGCTCGGCCGAGGATGAGCGCCGGGTGGATGTAGTCCTGACCGACGCAGGCACCGCCTTGAGCGCCAACGCCCAGGCTGTACCCCTGCGCCTCGCTGACGCTGCCGGCCTCTCGGCCGAGGAAATCGGGCAGCTGCACGCCACGCTCGGCAAGCTCACGGCAGCGCTGAACAGCTCACTCTGAACAGACCTCCCGGAAAATCCCGGGACATCCCTTCCCTAAGAGAACGGAAACACCATGAAGACTCTCTACACTGCTGAGGCACTGGCCTCCGGCGAAGGCCGCGACGGCAACGCCCGCACCAATGATGGCAAGCTGGATGTCGCACTTGCCAGCCCCAAGGAGCTCGGCGGAAACGGCGAAGGCACCAATCCGGAGCAGCTCTTCGCCGCCGGTTACGCAGCCTGCTTCCACTCCGCCTTGCGGTTGGTAGGGCGCAAGGAGCGCGTTGACCTGACCGATTCGGCCGTCGCCGCCAGGATCCACATCGGCCCGCTGACCGACAGCGAAGGCTTCGGCCTCGCTGCCGAACTGGAAATCGCCCTGCCTGCCCTGGACCGCGAAACGGCTGAGCAACTCATGCACAAAGCGCACCAGGTGTGCCCTTACTCCAACGCCACCCGCGGCAACATGGCCGTAGACCTCAAGCTCGTGGAGTTCGCAGCATGAGCGCCGTTTCCATGCCCGTAGAAACCCGCGAAATCCAGCTCGCTTCCCGCCCCAAGGGCCGCCCGGTGGCAGATAACTTCCGGCTCACCCAGGCCCAGCTGCCTGAGCTCGGCGACGGACAGATCCTGGTCAAGAACCAATTCATGTCCGTTGACCCCTACATGCGTGGGCGCATGAACGACGTCAAGTCGTACTCGGCTCCGTTCCAGATCGATGCAGCGCTCGACGGCGGTGCGGTGGGCGAGGTGATCGCGTCCCGTTCGGACGCGCACGAGGTGGGTGACGTCGTCGTGCATTCACTCGGATGGCGCGAGCACGCAGTAGTGGATGCCGCAGCCACCACCCCGGTCCCCAGTGGGCTTGCTCCCACCTCCGCGTTCCTTGGCGCCTTGGGCATGACCGGCCTCACTGCCTACTCCGGTCTGCTCAAAGTGGCGGAGTTCAAGGAAGGCGAAGTTGTGTTCGTCTCCGGCGCCGCAGGTGCCGTGGGTTCCATGGTGGGCCAGATTGCCAAGGCCATGGGCGCTTCCAGGGTCATCGGCAGTGCCGGATCGCCGGAAAAGGTTGCCCGCCTGCTGGAGCTCGGCTTCGACGCCGCCTTCAACTACAACGATGGTCCGGTCCTTGACCAGCTGCGTGAAGCAGCAGGGGAGCGCGGGATCGACGTGTACTTCGACAACGTTGGTGGCGAGCACCTTGAGGCTGCGTTGGCAACCTTGACTGTGGGCGGGCGCATTGCCATGTGCGGTGCGATCGCACAGTACAACTCCACCGAGCCTCCCGCAGCTCCCCGCAACCTCATGCAGGCAATCGGCAAGCAGCTGACCATGCGCGGATTCCTGGTGGGCGTCCAGCGTCAGCACGCTGCCGAGTTCGCCCAGAAGATGGCCGGCTGGTTGGCCGATGGCTCAGTGAGCTATGACGAGACGATCGTTGACGGTCTGGAGAATGCGCCGCAGGCATTCATGGACCTTCTGGACGGTGCCAACACCGGCAAGATGCTGGTCCGGCTCTAATTTAGAGCCCAGCGCCACGTGACTTGCGCACCCGGCTACTGCTTGGTAACAAAAGGTCAACAATCTGACCTGGAGGGATCATTTGTGGTAGCTGGGTGTGTTCCAGGCCACTAGTGTTGGTTTCATCAATGCGCTTCGGCGCAGCTGCGAGCATCAGTGAAAACAGAGTTTCTGCCTCAGGTATAGGAAACGGACACTCATTGACCATCCGTCGTAGCGCCATCACTTTCTTCCTGGAGGAAAATTGAAGAAACCACTGCGTGCCACCCTGAAGCGCGGTTCAATGGCCGGTGTTGCCACCCTCGGTGCAGCCGCGCTCCTGCTGACCAGCTGTGGCCAGGCTCCCGACGCCGGATCCGGCGCGGCCACCAAGAGCGACTTTGTGGGTTGCATCGTCTCTGACTCCGGCGGATTCGATGACCAGTCCTTCAACCAGTCCTCCTTCGAGGGCCTCAAGAAGGCTGAAACCGACCTCGGCATCACCGTAAAGTCGGCCGAATCCAAGGCCAACAGCGATTTCGAGACCAACCTGAACGGCATGATCTCGGCCGGTTGCAACCTCACCGTGACGGTCGGCTTCCTCCTGGGCGACGCCACCAAGGCCGCCGCGGAGAAGAACACGGACAAGCACTTCGCGATCGTGGACTACACGTACGAGACCCCGATCGCCAACGTCAAGCCGATTGTCTATGACACGGCACAGGCGGCCTACCTCGCAGGATATGCGGCCGCGGCCACCACCAAGACCGGCAAGGTAGGTACCTTCGGCGGTATTAAGATCCCCACGGTCACCATCTTCATGGATGGCTTCTACGACGGTGTTCAGGCCTACAACAAGGCCAAAAACAAGACCGTCCAGGTAGTCGGCTGGGACAAGACCACCCAGGATGGCTCCTTCACGGGCGACTTCGAGAAGCAGGACACCGGCAAGCAGGTCACCATCAACCTGTTGGACCAGGGCGCGGACATCATCATGCCCGTGGCCGGACCGGTGGGCAAGGGTGCCGGTGCTGCGCTGAAGGAAGCCAAGGCTGCCGGCAAGGACGTCAAGCTCATCTGGGTTGACTCCGATGGCTACCTGACCGCTCCTGAGTACAAGGACCTGATGCTGACCTCCGTGGTCAAGCAGATGGGCGAAGCCGTCGAAGCAGTGGTCAAGGACGATACCGAAGGCAAGTTCAACAACGCAGCCTACGTGGGCACCCTGGAGAACGATGGCGTTGCCATCGCTCCGTTCCACGACTTCGACTCCGCTGTCACCGCAGAGACCAAGTCCGAGCTCGATGCTCTCAAGGCGGACATCGTCTCCGGCAAGCTGGTTGTCGAATCGGCAGCGAGCCCCAAGAAGTAATTCAATTCCTGGACGCGCCGCCAGTACCGAGGCCCGGTACTGGCGGCGCGTTTTTGCCCTGACTAGGCTGAACCCAAAGCTCGTGGCTTTGGAGCTGTTCGGCTGTCCCTCGGACTCACAGAACGGTGGGAGTTGTGAAACTCGAATTGAAGGGGATCTCGAAAGCCTTCGGGACCTTCTACGCCAACCAAGACATCGACCTCGTGGTCGAATCCGGCCAGATCCATTGCCTCCTCGGTGAAAACGGTGCCGGCAAGTCAACCCTCATGAACGTGCTTTACGGGCTGTATGAGCCCACAGCAGGCCAGATCCTGGTGGACGACCAACCGGTCACCTTCCGTGGACCCGGCGACGCCATGGCAGCCGGCATCGGCATGGTGCACCAGCACTTCATGCTGGTTCCCGTCTTCACCGTGGCAGAAAATGTGGCACTCGGAGCCGAACCAACCACGTTCGGCGGTGTGCTGAGCATTGAGGAGACCCGCAAGAAAATCCGGGAGATCTCCGATAAATACGGGTTCGACGTCGATCCCGATGCCTTGGTGGAGGAACTGCCAGTGGGCGTCCAGCAGCGCGTGGAAATCATCAAAGCACTGGTGCGCGAAGCCAAGGTCCTGATTCTGGACGAACCCACTGCTGTGCTGACGCCTCAGGAAACCGATGAACTCCTGGACATCATGCGTCAGCTCAAGGCCGGCGGCACATCGATCGTGTTCATCTCGCACAAACTGCGCGAAGTAAAAGCTGTCTCCGACGTCATTACCGTGGTCCGCCGCGGCAAAGTGGTGGGTGACGCGCCACCCACGGCATCAGCCACTGAACTGGCCTCCATGATGGTGGGCCGCCCGGTGAGCCTGAGCCTGAACAAGGCCCCGGCACAGCCGAAGGAAACCACCTTTGTGGTCGAAAACCTCACGGTCCGTGCCGCCAACGGAACCAATGTGGTGGACGGAATCAGTTTCTCCATCGCCCAAGGCGAGATTCTCGCCGTCGCCGGTGTCCAGGGCAACGGGCAAACCGAACTCACCGAAGCCATCCTTGGCGTGCAGGAGCACGTCACGGGTTCAGTGACGCTTGACGGCAAGCAATTGCTGGGCCTCCCGGTCAAGGATGTCCTGCGCTCGGGCGTGGGTTTCGTCCCGGAAGACCGAACCGTCGATGGACTGGTGGGTCCTTTCTCGGTGGCAGAGAACCTGATCCTGGACCTCTACGACCAGGCACCTTTTGCCAGCGGAATTGGCATGAAACCTGCCAAGGTGATGGAAAACGCCAAGGCAAAAATCGACGAGTTCGACATCCGCACTCCCTCTGCCGGGGCTGCTGCGGGAACGTTGTCCGGTGGCAACCAGCAGAAAGTGGTGATGGCCCGTGAATTGTCCAGGCCACTGCGGTTGTTCATTGCCAGTCAACCGACCCGCGGCGTGGACGTAGGGTCCATCGAATTCCTGCATAAGCGCATCGTGGCCGAGCGCGACGTCGGAACGCCGGTCATGATCGTCTCCACTGAGCTTGATGAAGTGGTTGAACTCGCCGACCGGATTGCAGTGCTCTACAAGGGCAAACTCGTGGGCATCGTCCCGGGTGGAACGCCCCGCGACACCCTTGGCTTGATGATGGCCGGCGTCGGCCCTGAAGGAGGCTCCGATGACTGAGAACAACCAGTCCAACAACGAGCAAAATCCGGCCCAGCCAGCTGAGGACCAATCCACCGCTGATCTCCGGGCCGCAGATGTCTCACTCGATACTGCAGGGGGCGCGATGGAGCCCTCCATCGTGCCGGTGTCTTCTCAAAGCGGGGACGCTGGTACGCACCAGGGCAGCGTAGTCCGCCGGATCGTCATGGGGAACGGATTCGTCTCCGTCCTTGCGGTCATCGTGGCGCTGTTCCTGGGTGGCCTGCTGATCGCCAGCACGGATGCGCAGGTCGCCAAGACTGCAGGCTACTTGTTCGCGAGGCCCACGGACTTCCTCAGTGCGTTGTGGTCAGCCATGACCGAGAGCTACGTTGCGCTCTTCCAGGGCTCGGTCTTCAACCCCCGGCAGGGACTGCAGCCCCTGCTCGAAACCATGACGGTGGCTACACCCCTCATTTGCGCGGGGCTGGGTGTTGCCCTGGCCTTCCGTGCCGGCCTGTTCAACATCGGCGCCCAAGGCCAGATCATCATCAGTGCAACCCTCGCGGCGTATGTCGGGTTCGCCTGGCACCTGCCGTTCGGGCTGCACCTGCTGGTGGTCATCATTATGGGCGTCCTGGGCGGTGCACTCTGGGGCGCAATCGTCGGAATCCTCAAGGCCAGGACCGGTGCGCACGAGGTGATCGTGACCATCATGCTGAACTACGTGGCCCTGTTCCTGCTGGACTTCCTCCTGAACACGGCTGCGTTCCGGCGGCCCGGGGACAACAGCCCCATCTCGCCCCGCCTGGACGAGTCCGCCACCTACCCCGTCCTCATTCCGGGATCCCGGCTCCACCTTGGCTTCCTGATAGCCATTGCACTGACCTTTGGCGTGTGGTGGCTGCTGAACCGCTCCACCATCGGCTTCGAATTCCGCGCCGTGGGGGCGAACCCCATCGCAGCGCGGACGGCTGGCGTGAAGGTATCCCGCGCCACCATCCTTGTCATGGCCATGGCAGGTGCGCTTGCCGCGTTTGGTGGCATCGCCCAGGTGGCCGGTACCGAGAAGGTGCTGACCGGTGGCGTCGCTGCCCAGATCGGTTTTGACGCGATCACTGTTGCGTTGCTGGGCCGCAGTACACCGTGGGGGACATTCTTCGCCGGCCTGCTGTTCGGTGCCTTCCGTGCGGGCGCGGTGCAGATGCAGATCCAGACCGGAACGCCCATCGACATCGTGCTGGTGGTCCAGTCCCTGATTGTCCTCTTCATCGCAGCACCGCCACTGATCAGGTCCATCTTCCGCCTTGAGCCCAAGAAGAAGGCCAAGACATCCAAAGCGGCTCCCAAGGCTGCCCTCGCCAACGCCTCCGGAGGTGCCAAATGAGCGCGACAACCACCGCTCCGAAGCCGGGATCCACCACTTTGCCCGCCTTCAGGCCTTCCATGAAGGTCCCCCTGTCCTTGGGCATCCTGGCCCTTGTAGCCCTGGTCTTCTTCGGCTTCCTGGGCTCGGACCAAACCGCCGAGATGAAAATCAGCGACGCCGGGGACGCCGTCGCTGTGCCGGCTCTCATGATTCCCGGCCAGGTGGGCGGGATCGTGTTCGGCATTCTGCTCCTGGCCATGGCCGCCTACTCGATTTACCTCTGGACCCAGGGGGAGCGGTCACCCAAGTGGCTGCCCATAGCGTTCGCCGTGGTCTTTGTCTTTGCACTGCTCGTCTGGATCGTGGCAGGCGCACGCCAACCCTCCATCTCGTTGGCCGGCCTCGTTGCCGGTTCAGTAACGCTGGCGGTGCCTTTGGTTTTCGGTTCCCTCTCCGGCGTGTTGTGTGAGCGCGTGGGCGTGGTGAACATCGCCATTGAGGGCCAGCTTTTGGGTGGTGCCTTCACCGCCGCGCTGGTGGCCACCATGACGGGAAGCCCTTACATCGGGCTGATCGCAGCAGCTGCTGCCGGTGCTGCCGTGTCCATGGTCCTTGCTGTTTTCAGCATCAAGTACCTGGTCAACCAGATCATCGTGGGCGTGGTCCTCAATGTGCTGGTCTCGGGCCTGACCGGCTTCCTGTATGGGACCTTGATGGTGCCCAACAAGGAACAGTTCAACACCCCGGGACGTCTGGATATCCTGCCGATCCCGCTGCTTTCGGACATCCCCATTATCGGGCCCATCCTGTTCGAGCAGTCCATCGCTGGTTACCTCATGTACATTGCCGTGGCCGTGGTGTGGTTCGGTTTGTTCAAGACCCGCTGGGGACTGCGTGTCCGCGCCGTCGGCGAGCACCCGCAGGCTGCTGACACCCTGGGTATCAACGTCAACGCCACCCGCTTCTGGAACGTCACCTTGGGTGGTGCCATCGCGGGTATCGGTGGCGCTGTTTTCACCCTGGTGACCATCGACTCTTTCACCAAGGACATCTCCGGTGGCCGCGGCTTCATTGCCTTGGCGGCCCTGATCTTTGGCCGTTGGAATCCGATCGGCGCCTTCCTGGCCTCGCTGTTGTTCGGCTTCGCCTACAACCTGCAGTCGATCCTTGGCATCATTGGTACCCCGGTTCCGAGCCAGTTCATGGCCATGCTGCCGTACTTGGTGACCATCTTCGCCGTCGCGGGTTTGGTGGGTAAGTCGCGGCCACCGGCCGCGAGCGGCATACCGTACGTGAAGGGTTGACGATGCCGGCAAATGATATTGACTGGCAGACGCTGGAGGCGGCAGCCCAGCAGGCCATGAAGAACGCCTACGCGCCCTACTCGAAGTTCCCGGTGGGGGCTGCGGCCCTCACCGAGGATGGCCGGATCGTCAGTGGCTGCAACGTGGAGAACGCCAGCTACGGCCTGACCCTGTGTGCCGAATGCGCACTGGTGGGCCAGCTTCACATGACCGGCGGTGGCAGGATCGCCGCGTTTTATTGCGTGGACGGCCAAGGAAATATCCTCATGCCGTGCGGGCGCTGCCGCCAGTTGCTCTACGAATTCAGGGCACCCGGAATGCAGCTCATGACAACTCAGGGAATCAAATCCATGGACCAGGTGCTGCCTGATGCGTTTGGTCCTGAACATCTGGAGGAAACCACGTGACCAGCACCGAAGCCTTCGACGCCGTCCAGATCATTTCCATCAAGCGCGACAAGGGCACGCTCACTCCCGAGCAGATCGACTGGACCATAGACGCTTACACCCGCGGGGTGATCGCCGAGGAACAGATGGCGGCACTGAACATGGCCATTCTGCTCAACGGCATGGACCGTGCTGAGATTTCCCGCTGGACTTCCGCCATGATCGCCTCGGGCGAGCGGATGGACTTTTCGTCGCTGACAACGCCCGACGGCGGCCGGAAGGCTACCAGCGACAAACACTCCACCGGTGGGGTGGGGGATAAGATCACCCTTCCGCTGGCCCCGCTGGTAGCCGTTTTTGGCGTGGCGGTCCCGCAGCTCTCGGGCCGCGGACTGGGCCACACGGGCGGCACACTGGACAAGCTTGAAGCCATTCCCGGGTGGCGGGCCAACCTGAGCAACGACGAAATCATGGCCCAGCTCCAGGACGTGGGTGCGGTCATTTGCGCCGCAGGCTCCGGGCTCGCTCCGGCGGACAAGAAGCTCTATGCCTTGCGTGATGTCACCGGAACTGTTGAAGCCATCCCGCTCATCGCTTCCTCGATCATGAGCAAGAAGATCGCCGAAGGAACGGGCTCCCTGGTGCTGGACGTCAAGGTGGGTTCGGGAGCGTTCATGAAGGACGAAGCCCGTGCCCGGGAACTTGCCGAGACCATGGTGGCCCTGGGCAAGGACGCAGGTGTGCACACTGTCGCTCTGATGACGGATATGTCCACGCCGTTGGGATTGACCGCGGGAAACGCGATCGAAGTGGAGGAATCGGTGGAGGTCCTTGCCGGCGGGGGTCCGGAAGATGTCGTCGAACTGACCGTCCGCTTGGCCGAGGAGATGCTGGCCGGTGCCGGCATCCACGACGCCGACCCCGCAGCTGCTTTGAAGGACGGCCGTGCCATGGACGTCTGGAACCGGATGATCGAAGCACAAGGGGGAGATCCCCGGGCCGCTCTGCCCGTGGCCAGGGAATCCGAGGTTATTTACGCACCCGCAGACGGTGTCCTGGTGGAACTGGATGCGCTTTCCGTCGGTGTCGCCGCCTGGCGCCTCGGCGCCGGCCGTGCCCGCAAGGAAGACCAGGTGCAGGCCGGCGCGGGAGTGCGGATGCACGCCAAGCCCGGTGCGCTGGTCCGTGCGGGAGGGCCCTTGATGACGCTCCTGACGGACACCCCGGAGAAGTTCGCACGGGCCAAGGAAGCGCTGCAGGACGCCGTGGTGATCGCGCCCGAGGGTTCACGCCCGGCGCATCAGCTCATCATCGACCGCATCGCCTAGGCTTAAGTGTTCCGGGCTGTTCCCCACGGAACAGCCCGGAACACCAGTCATCCGGCGCCTGTGGGGGAGCCGGCTACCGTAAGGAAACCGTGCAGGGCATCAACGATTTCATCCTCGCAGCAGCCGAGCAGCCATGGGTGTTGTTCCTGGTGCTGGCCTGCTGCGTGATCGATGGCTTCTTCCCGCCCATCCCCAGCGAATCCGTGGTGGTGGGCCTGAGCGCCGTCTCCGGAAGCAGCGGCTCGCCCAACGTGTGGCTGCTGGGTTTGATGGCAGCCCTGGGAGCGTTCTCCGGCGACAACATTGCGTATATCATCGGCCGACGCATCGGCATCCAGCGCTGGCGTTGGATGCGCACGCAGCGGATGCAGGGCGCCTTCCGTTGGGCAGGCAAGGAACTTCGACGGCGGTCGGCCTCGCTCATCATGGTGGCCCGCTTTATCCCCATTGGCAGGGTGGCTGTGAACCTGACAGCCGGCGCCACGCATTTCCACCATCGACGCTTCGTGGCCCTCACGGCCATGTCCGCCGTCCTCTGGGCCACGTATTCGGTGATCCTTGGCTACTTCTTTGGTGTCTGGTTCGAGGACAACCATCTGCTGGGCGCCGTCATAGCGATCGTTGTGGCCGTGATCCTGGGAATCATCATTGATCGGATCATCAGTAAAGTCCGGGGATCGGTTCCCTTGGACGGCAAAAACATCCCGGAGGAAGACGCCCCGACTCCACCCACGGTATGACGCTTCAGCACCTCGAAGATCAGCCCGGCGGTTGACGACGGCACCTTATCAGCACCTATAGCGTTAAGCGTGTGATCCCTTGGCTGGGACGTAGCGAACGACGTCCCGGCCGTGGGACACTAGAGCGACTTCGGTCACATCGTCAAGTCATATTCGTCTAGGAGCTACCGTCGCGTGGAGTTTTTGAACCAAATGCTCGAGCATGCAGCCGGGCAGCCCTGGATATACCCGGTACTCCTGGTCTTCTTCTTCATTGACGGATTTGCCACCATCCTTCCCAGCGAAACAGCCATTGTTGGCCTCTCGGCGCTGTCCCTTCACAGCGGAGAACCCAACCTCTGGATTCTGGGAGCCACCGCCCTGGTGGGCGCCATGGCCGGGGACAATATGGCCTACATGCTGGGCCGGAAAATCGGCCTCACCCGCTGGAAGTGGATGCGCAGGCCCAAGGTCCAGAAGATGTTTGCCTGGGCGCAGTACGAGTTGGACAAGCGCGGCGCGGTACTTATCTTCACGGCCCGGTACATCCCTTGGGGTCGCGTAGCTGTGAACTACGTTGCCGGACAAACCGGTTTCCGCCACCGCACTTTCTTCTGGCTGGACGCTTTCGCGTGCATCACCTGGGTTGCGTATTCCATCGGCATTGGCTTGCTGGCGGGTCAATGGGTCCACAACAATCCATTGCTGGGCGTGGGGATCGCCGTCGCGTTTGCCGTGATCCTGGGAATTGTGGTCGATCACGCCCTGCGTTGGTGGCACAAGTACCTTGAGAAGAAGGATGCCGCCCGTGAAGCGGCTGCAGAGGCTGCGGTACCCGCAGCAGAACCGTCGGATTTGTCGCAAAAGGCAGCCGCCGGCGTCGACCTCTCCAAACCCGCTGGCTAAGCATCTGCCGTCCCCCTACAGTTAGTACGTGACTGAGCCTATTCTTGACGCTGCCCCTGCCCTTGATTTCGATTTGAAGTCCCTGCCCAAGGTTTCCCTCCACGATCACCTGGACGGAGGACTTCGCCCGGCCACCATCATCGAGCTGGCCGAAGCCGCCGGCCACACCCTGCCCTCCACCGATCCCGTGGCACTGGGCGAATGGTTCCGTGAATCCGCCGACTCCGGTTCGCTGGTTCGCTACCTCGAAACGTTCGACCACACCGTGGCCGTCATGCAGACCAAGGAAGGCCTGTTCCGGGTCGCCAAGGAGTTCGTGGAAGACCTGGCCGAGGACGGCGTGGTGTACGGCGAAGTCCGCTGGGCACCTGAACAGCACCTGCAGCAGGGCCTGACCTTGGACGAGGTTGTGGAAGCGGTGCAGACCGGCCTCGAGGCAGGCATGGAATCCGCTGAAGAACGCGGCCAGCAGATCCAGGTAGGGCAGCTCATCACTGCCATGCGGCACGCCGACCGCGGTCAGGAAATCGCCGAGCTCGCTGTCCGCCACCGCGCCAACGGCGCCGTCGGCTTCGACATTGCAGGCGCTGAGGACGGCTTCCTGCCCTCCCGCTTCAAGGACGCGTTCACCTACCTGGCAGAGAACAACTTCCCGGCCACAGTCCACGCCGGTGAGGCCGCCGGATTGGACAGCATCCAGTCCGCCCTGGTGGATGGGCGCGCCTTGCGCCTGGGCCACGGTGTGCGGATCGCCGAGGACATCTCGGTGGAGTTCGAGGACAACTCCGACGACGACGGCGAGGACACCATCGGCATGGTGACTATCGGCAGCGTGGCCGCTTGGGTCCGTGACCGCGGAATCGCCTTGGAAATTTGCCCTTCCTCCAACCTCCAGACCGGTGCCATTTCCGGCTTTGGCGAGGGCATTGAAAGCCACCCGGTGGACATGCTCTTCCAGCTGGGCTTCAACGTCACCATCAACACGGACAACCGGCTCATGAGCGGTGTGACCCTAACGGATGAGTTTGAGCTCCTGGTGGAAACTTTCGATTACGACCTCGATGACCTGCTCGAACTGACGCTCAACGCCGCTGAAGCAGCTTTCCTGCCCTTGGACGAGCGCGAAGCCTTGGTTGAGTACATCAACGATGCCTACGCCAATCTCGGCTAACAACCGCCTGGCGGAACTGCTGGGGACCGTTGCCGCCCTGCGTGAGCACTGCCCTTGGATGGGTGCGCTGACCCACGAATCGCTGGTTGAGTACTTGATCGAGGAAGCCTATGAAGTGGTGGACTCGATTGAGGCCGGCGACTCCCTCGACAGGGACCACGAGCTCCGCGGCGAGCTGGGCGATGTGCTGCTTCAAGTAGTACTTCACGCCCGGCTCGCCGAGGAGCGCGGCAGTTTTGACTTCGAGGACGTAGCCCGGGAAATCAACGCCAAGATGGTCCGGCGAAATCAGCACGTCTTCAAAGCCGACGGATCCTTGCAGGACAGTTTTCCGGCCAGCGTGGAGGAAATCATCATCAAGTGGGACGCCGCCAAACGCGCCGAGAAGCCGGAGCGGAAAGATCCCTTCGAAGGCATCCCGCCGCACCTTCCTGCGTTGGCAGCGGCGCAGAAGTCCCTGGACCGGGCGGCCCACGCAGGTCTGCCGGTTGAGACCAGAACCCGCGCGGCCGACGTCGTAGTTCCTGTCATCCCGGACTCGGAAGAGGAGCTTGGCGCGTTGCTGCTTGCAGTTGTCGCCGGCGCCCGGGAGCAAGGGCTCGACGCCGAACGGGCCCTCCGTGCCGCTGTTCGATCGTTTCAGAACACCCAGGCGCGGCCTTCATGACGTGAACAGTTGGAAGCCGTGCCGTAACCTAAGCCACTCTGGACTACGCTAGTAGCGACGAGGACGTTGAGAATTTCCCTCCTCATTCCTGTAATTTGCCCATAAGGAGCACATCCATGGCGCTTATCGATGCCATCCACGCACGCGAGATCCTTGATTCCCGCGGAAACCCGACCGTAGAAGTTGAGGTCCTGCTCTCCGACGGCCAGATCGGCCGCGCAGCAGTTCCTTCCGGTGCCTCCACCGGCGAGCACGAAGCCGTTGAACTCCGCGATGGCGACAAAGGCCGTTACCTCGGCAAGGGTGTCCAGAAGGCTGTTGACGCCGTCATCGACGAGATCTCCCCGGCCCTGATTGGTTTCGACGCCACCGACCAGCGCAGCATCGACCAGGCCATGATCGACCTGGACGGCACCCCCAACAAGGGCAAGCTCGGCGCCAACGCCATCCTGGGTGTCTCCCTGGCCGTTGCCAACGCTGCTGCAGCTTCTGCTGACCTTCCGCTGTACAAGTACCTGGGCGGCCCGAACGCCCACGTGCTGCCCGTTCCGCTGATGAACATCCTCAACGGCGGCTCGCACGCCGACTCCGATGTGGACATCCAGGAATTCATGATCGCCCCGATCGGTGCCGAGACCTTCTCCGAAGGCCTGCGCTGGGGCGTTGAGGTTTACCACAACCTCAAGGCTGTCCTTCAGGAAAAGGGCCTCTCCACCGGCCTCGGCGACGAAGGTGGATTCGCCCCCAACCTGCCGTCCAACCGCGCTGCACTGGACCTGATCACCGAAGCCATCAAGAATGCCGGCTACACCCCGGGCACGGACATCGCCCTTGCGTTGGATGTTGCATCCTCCGAGTTCTACAAGGACGGCGCCTACCAATTCGAAGGCAAGGCACTTTCCGCCACCGAGATGAGCGCCTACTACGCTGAACTCGTTGCCGACTATCCGCTCGTTTCCATCGAAGACCCGCTGGATGAGAACGACTGGGAAGGCTGGAAGACCCTCACCGACACCATCGGTGACAAGGTTCAGCTGGTGGGCGACGACCTCTTCGTCACCAACCCGGTCCGCCTGCAGCAGGGCATCGACGCCGCCACGGCCAACTCCCTGCTGGTCAAGGTCAACCAGATCGGTTCCCTGACCGAAACGCTCGACGCCGTGTCCCTGGCCCAGCGCTCCGGTTACACCACCATCACCTCGCACCGCTCCGGCGAAACCGAGGACACCACCATTGCTGACATCGCGGTTGCCACCAACGCGGGCCAGATCAAGACCGGTGCCCCGGCCCGCTCCGAGCGCGTGGCCAAGTACAACCAGCTGCTGCGCATCGAAGAAGAACTCGACGACGCCGCACGCTACGCCGGCCGCAGCGCGTTCCCGCGTTTCAAGGGCTAGCCTTCAGCGAAAACAGCTAACCGGTGGCTATGGTGGAAAGACCATGGCCGCCGGTTCTGTTTAACTCCGGTTCTGCTTAACGCGGGCCAGGTCAGCAACAGCAAGCGCAGCAACCCGCCAGGCAAGCACCGGGCATTACAGGAGTGTCATGGCCACCCGTCGTCCAAAGGTACCCAGGGCCGACGCCCTTGGCAGCACGCCCAGCCGCAGCCGCACCGCCGGTGGCAGCCAACCTCCCGGTGGTAGCCAACCTTCCGGTGGTAGCCAACCCGCCAGTGGTTCCCGCCCGTCCGGGGAAGGCGCAAGCTCCCACGTCGCCTCCGGCAAGGGATCCCAGGCTGGATCCAAGGGCGCGGAGGTCATCAAGGCCGAGTTTGGCGGCGAGCGTGCACCGTCGCACGCATCGACTCCCGCGGTGGGGAGCAAAGCCCCCGGCGCCGGCAAGAACTCCGCCGGCAGGAAGCCAACGGGGACTACATCCAAAGGTGTGGACACTAAATCTCCGGGCAAGGACCAGGGCTCCGGAAAGTCGGGCCCTGCCAAGGAAGACCGCGACCTCGATCCCGTACCGGCAAAAGCATTCTCCGGCCGGATGCTTGCGCTGGCCGTGGTGATGATTGCCATCACTATCCTGCTGGCCCCCACCGTGAAGATTTTCCTGGAGAAACGTGCCGAAATTTCCGCGCTGGAGGCAGAAATTGCCGGGCGGAAAGCTGAACAAACTGAGCTGAACAAACAGCTATCCCGGTGGCAGGACCCCAACTACGTGAAACAACAGGCCCGGGACCGCATTAACATGGTTATGCCGGGTGAAACAGGTTACTGGGTGTTTGGGGGAGAAGAAGCCGCCGGCACACCGGGTGGCCGCACCGGCTCCGGATCGTCGGCCAACCCGGAGAATCTGCCCTGGGTGGATGCTCTCTGGGAGTCAATCAGACGATCGGCAACTGACTAGACGCGGTGCCCGCCGCCGTCGTGTCCGCATGGGACGTGACAAAAAGGGGCAGGAAGGTTGGCAGCGCAAGTGGAACAGAACACGGCAGCCGTGCCGCATGAATCCCGCCAGCCATCAGCACACGATCTCGAGGTCCTGAGCCGCCAATTGGGCAGGCCGGTCCGGGACGTTGTGGAGATCCCGGCCAGGTGCGTCTGCGGGAACCCCTTGGTGGCGGCTACGGCTCCCAGGCTCAGCAACGGAACACCTTTCCCCACAACGTTCTACCTCACCCACCCCGTCATTACTTCCGCGGTGTCGCGGCTTGAAGCTGGTGGGCTGATGAACGAGATGAATGAGCGCTTGACCGCGGATCAGGAACTGGCCGGTGCCTACCGTGGCGCCCATGATGCTTACCTCCAGGCCCGCAACGAGATCGCCGGCCGCTCCGGCACCGGAGCGGTGCCGGAGATCGACGGCATTTCCGCGGGCGGCATGCCCACCCGCGTGAAATGCCTCCATGTCCTGGTGGGTCACTCGTTGGCTGCCGGACCGGGCGTCAACCCGCTGGGGGACGAGGCACTGGCCTCGATCACCGAGTGGTGGACCAAGGACCGCTGTTATTGCGATGGCGCCTGGGACACAGCCGGCGAGGCTCCTTCGCGGGACTTGAGCCGCCATGGTCCGCAAGGACTGCCGGACATCGTGGGGCGTCCCGCGCCCGTGCGGAAATCCAAGAGCGAATCCCACGGCGAGCAGGAAGGTACTGCATGAGCCGCGTTGCTGCCATTGACTGCGGAACCAACTCCATCCGCCTCCTCATTGCTGATGCTTCTGCGGCATCAGAGAACGCTGCGACGGGTCCCCTGACGGACGTCGTGCGTGAAATGCGGGTGGTCAGGCTGGGCCAAGGCGTCGATGCTACGGGTGAACTGGCCCCTGAGGCCCTGGAACGCACCTTCGCTGCGACACGTGACTACGCGGAACTCATCACGGAGCACGGTGCAGGGCGTATCCGCTTCGCAGCGACGTCCGCCACCCGTGACGCCCGCAACCGGCAGGTCTTTGTGGACGGCATACGGGAGCTCCTGGGCGTTGAGCCGGAGGTCATTTCCGGTGACGAGGAAGCTGCGCTGTCCTTCGCCGGGGCCAGCAGTGTTCTGCCGGCCACGGGGGCGGACCCAATCTTGGTGGTGGACCTCGGTGGCGGCAGCACTGAGTTCGTTCTGGGCGACTCCACTGGCGTCATCGCAGCACGCTCCGTGGACATCGGCTGCGTGCGGCTCACCGAACGTCACCTTCGCAGCGATCCGCCCACCGCTGCGCAAATCGCCGCAGCGGAGGCCGACGTCGATGCCGCGCTTGATCTTGCCGCGCAGACGGTACCGCTGGCCCGCGCCACGGCAGTGGTGGGCGTTGCCGGTTCCATCACCACCATCACCGCGCACGCGCTGGGCCTGGACGAATACCAGCCCAACCGGATCCACGGTGCGTCGCTGGACCTCGAAACCATCACCGATGCGTGCACCAACCTGCTGGAAATGACCCGGGACGAGCGCGCGGCGCTTCCCTACATGCATCCGGGCCGCGTGGACGTTATCGGCGCCGGAGCGTTGGTGTGGCGCCGGATCCTGGACCGCTTGGCGACTGTCAGCCAAGGAGCCATCCAAGCGGCCGTCTCCAGCGAACATGACATCCTGGACGGCATCGCCCTGAGTATCCGGGACAGCCGATGACACAGCGGCACCGGCGCGCCCTGTCAGCTGCGCTTGCCACCATCCTGGCCGGTGCGACGCTGGCGGGTGCGCTGTTGTCGGCTCCGGCGGCCAACGCTGACGCGTGGCGGGACAAGGAGTACTGGCTCAAGGAATCTGGAGTCATCAACGCCTGGCAGGTGTCCAAGGGTGCTGGAGTCAAGGTAGCCATCATCGATAGCGGTGTTGACGGAAGCCACCCGGACCTCAAGGGAGTTGTGGTCGGGGGAACGGACGTCTCCAATGCCGGGGCTCCGAACGGACAAAAAAGCATCGGTGCCAACACCGAGCACGGCACATTGGTAGCCACCATGCTAGCCGGGCGGGGCCACACAACACCCACGCCGCCCCCGTCGCCCTCAGCGTCCGCTTCGGCGTCACCTGCCCCACCGCCTCCGCCGCCAACCACTCCGCCTGCCGGGGGACCGGACGGCATCACCGGGGTTGCGCCCGAAGCGGAGATTCTGGCCATCTCAACCTGGCTGGGTTCACCCAACCCCGGCGGCAAGACAGACCAGGAGCAGATACCGGAGGCCGTCCGCTGGGCCGTGGACAACGGTGCCAAGGTCATCAACATTTCCCTGGGCAGTACCTCGCCGGATTGGCCGCAGAGCTGGGATGCAGCGTTCCTTTACGCGGAGCAGAAGGACGTGGTGATTGTTGCCGCCGCCGGAAACCGCGTTGGAGGCAATATTCAAGTTGGCGCCCCGGCCACCATTCCTGGTGTCCTCACCGTGGCAGGCCTTGATGGCGAGGGCCGCGCCAGCGTTGACTCCTCGTCCCAGGGCATCAGCATTGGAGTGGCTGCCCCGGCCGAAAAGCTGGTGGGCGGCATCCCCGGAGGTTCCTATGCCGAGTGGGCTGGGACGTCCGGAGCGGCCCCCATCGTGTCGGGTGTGGCGGCACTGATCCGTTCCAAGTGGCCGGAAATGAGCGCTACCCAGGTCATCAACAGGATCGTCAGCACTGCCAAGGACGCCGGCGCTCCCGGCAAGGACCCAATTTACGGCTACGGCATCCTTAACGCCGAAGCCGCGTTGAAGAATGACGTACCCGTCACCAGCACTAACCCGCTGGGTTCCATCGGGGACTGGATCCGCGTCCACCGGCGTGGTGTCTTCAGCGAGCCCGAGCCGGCGCCCGTGGCAAGCCCCACCAGCGCCGCCCCCACGCTCGCCGATCCGACTGTTCCCGTAGCGAAGACACCGGCCACCATGGACGACGCCCTACCTGCCGCCGTCGTGCTTGGTTTTGGCGCCCTGTTCATTGCCTTGGTCTCAGGCGCGGCGATCCAGTTGCGAAGGGTCTCAAAGAACCCGCCCGCAGTGCCCGAAGAGGCCGAAACGGGTGCCCTTGCGAAGGTGGATCCACCCACCCGGACGTAGTTAGTGAAGATTTTCACAAAGTGCTGTACTCTGGAATCATGGCAACCACCCCAGAGCTCATTGACCGTCCCCGGGTTCTCGTCGTCGGCGGCGGTTACGTCGGCCTGTACGTAGCACTCAAACTGCAGAAGAAGATCGCGAACGCAGGCGGAATCGTCACCGTCGTTGATCCGCTGCCGTACATGACCTACCAGCCCTTCCTTCCGGAAGTTGCCGGCGGCAACATCGAGGCACGCCACGCCGTCGTCTCCCACCGTCAGCACCTCAAGCAGACTGAGCTCATCCAGGGCCGCGTCACCAGCATCGACCACGCAAACCGCACCGCGGTGATCGCCCCCTCCGATGGCGGCGAAAACTTCGAGATCCCGTACTTCGACGTCGTGATCGCAGCCGGCGCCATCACCCGCACGTTCCCCATCAAGGGCCTCGCGGACAAGGGCATCGGCCTGAAGACCATCGAAGAAGCCGTTGCACTGCGCAACAAGGTGCTGGAGCGTATTGAATCCGCTTCCACCATGACTGACCCCGCAGAACGCGCCAAGGCACTGACCTTCGTAGTTGTCGGTGGCGGTTTTGCCGGCATCGAATGCCTCACCGAAATGGAAGACCTCGCCCGCGCAGCTGTGCGGAACAATCCGCGCATCCGCCAGGAGGAAGTCCGCTTCATCCTGGTCGAAGCCATGGGCCGCATCATGCCCGAGGTCACCGCTTCGCAGGCCGAATGGGTTGTGGAGCACCTCCGCAGCCGCGGCATCGAAGTACTCCTGAACACTTCCCTGGACAGCGCTGAGGGCAACCTCAAGCTGATCAACCTCCCGGACAAGACCTCTGCCGGCGAAGTTGAAGCAGACACCCTGGTGTGGGCTGCCGGTGTGCAGGCCAACCCGATGATCCGTTCCACCGACTTCCCGCTGGAACCGCGTGGCCGCGTTCGCGTCCTCCCGGACCTCCGCATCGCCGGCGATGAAGGCATTGTGGAGAACGCCTGGGCCGCCGGCGACATCGCCGCCGTTCCGGACCTCACGGGCAAGGGCCTGCCGGACGGCACCTGCGTCCCCAACGCCCAGCACGCACTTCGTCAGGCAAAGAAGCTCGCAAAGAACCTCTGGGCTTCCCGCTGGGACAAGCCGCTGCACGACTACAAGCACAAGAACCTCGGTGCCGTAGCCGGATTCGGCGAGTGGAAGGGTGTTGCCAACATCAACCTGCTCGGCCGCATCGGCCTCAAGGGCGGCCTCGCCTGGCTGGCACACCGTGGTTACCACGGCATGGCCATGCCCACGGTGGAGCGCAAGTTCCGTGTGATCTTCGGTTGGATCCTGGCCTTCTTCGCAGGCCGCGACACCACGCAGCTGATGGACCTGGACAACCCGCGCGGTGCCTTCGTGGCTGCGGCTACTCCGGCTCCCAAGCCCGCTGCCGCTCCGGCACCGGTGGAAGCTAAGCCGGTTGCCCAGGAAGTCAAGACTCCGGTAACTGCTGACGCCAAGTAGTACACGCTCGACGGCGGCTGTCCCCTTAAGGGGGTGGCCGCCGTCGGCTTTTAACCGTCTGCGTTTTGAGAAGTGCCGCTGCACGGCTGCCCCTAGACTGTCTTCATGTCCGGTGAAACCGATCTGAAGACCCTCCTGGAATCCCTTCATCCCGTAGCCCGTGACGGCGAGTACGTGTACGCCCTGTGGCCGCACGGCCGGCCATTGGAGGGCGGCATCGAGGCGGCCGTTCGGGAGGCTGAGGGCCTGACTGTTGTCCTTCACCGCGACGAAGCGGACTCGTTGGGCCTTAGCTACGATTTCGTGGCCACCTGGATCACACTGCAGGTCCATTCGGCACTGGAGGCCGTGGGCCTGACCGCAGCGGTCAGCGCGGCGCTG
Source organism: Arthrobacter sp. DualSoilB13 (assembly GCF_055389195.1). Classification (NCBI taxonomy): domain Bacteria; kingdom Bacillati; phylum Actinomycetota; class Actinomycetes; order Micrococcales; family Micrococcaceae; genus Arthrobacter; species Arthrobacter sp. DualSoilB13. The sequence goes on from NZ_AP035865.1 coordinate 1,202,009, forward strand.
ACGCACGCGGGCATCAGCTGCAATGTCCTTGCCGGGTTCCACCACGATCACCTCCTGGTGCCATCGGCGGACGCGGGCAGGGCCATGGATGTGCTGAGGCTTCTGGCACGCGGCGTGGTCCTGCGCTCCGAACAGCCCGAGGACCGGGCCGAGATCCTGGAACTCACTGCGCGGGCCTTTTCCGTCTCACCGGTGACCGGCGAACCTGTTGAAGGTACGCCCATTGAGGTGGGGCTCCTGAGGGAGCTCTTTGAGTGCAGCGAATACATTCCGGAGCTCAGCATCGTAGCTGAGATGGGTGGGGAGATAGTGGGGCACGCCATCAGCACCAGGGGCTGGGTGGACCAGCTGGAGCTCCTTGCACTGGGCCCTATAGGCGTGCTTCCACCGTTCCAGCGGCGTGGAGTGGGTTCTGCGTTGATGCGCGAAACGGCGGCACGCGCCACGGCCCTTGGAGAGCCCGGGATCGCTTTGCTTGGCAGCCCACTGTATTACCCGCGTTTCGGCTATGTTCCGGCTACGTCGTTAGGCGTTGAACCGCCCGAGGCTGCGTGGGGAGACCACTTCCAGTTGTTGGCCCTTCCGGGGTGGCCCGACGACGCCAGCGGCACCTTCCGCTACGCCGCGCCATTCAACAGGCTCTAGCTGAGATACCATGGTCCGGGCGCCCCAGTAGCCCAATTGGCAGAGGCAGCGGACTTAAAATCCGCGTGTTGTGGGTTCGAGTCCCACCTGGGGCACAGCGGCAAGGTGAGAGCTCTTTCTCCCTTCCAGTGCATCGTTCTTCTCCTCAGCGCATTTTCCCAGCCACCTCGGAGATTCCCCACAGGCAACGAGTGTTATAGGGATGTGACCTGAATCACTTATGTTCCGGGGGTAATTGCACTAGTTTGAGTCCTAATCAGGAACACCTGAGTAATCGCATCAAAGGCAGTTCGCACCTTTCGATCGAGGAGACAACGCATGTTTGATCTTTCCCCAGCGGCGCCCCGAGCCGCCAAGCTAACAGCGCTTGGCATTGGGGTCGCTCTCTTGGCCACAGCTTGTGGTGGGTCTTCGACGCCCACCCAGACTGGGTCTTCTTCCGCCGCCGCGGCAGGTATCGCCTGCCCGGCACCGAGCGGCGGGGCGGGAGCCGGCAACAGCCAGGCTGCCACCAACACGGGACCAGTACCTCCCTCGACCACAACGACGGCTACGCCGCTTAAGCTTGGATCGCTCCTGCCGACAACGGGGTCGCTGGCGTTCCTTGGCCCGCCCGAAATTGCCGGCGTCAACCTCGGTATCAAGGAAGTCAACGACGCCGGTGGCGTTCTGGGTGCGCCGGTGGAAGTAACCCACCGCGACTCCGGCGACACCAAGACGGACATCGCCACGCAGTCCACCACGGCCCTGCTGGGCCAAGGTGTGAGCGCAGTGATCGGTGCGGCCTCGTCCGGCGTTTCCAAGACGGTCATCAACCAGATCACCGGCGCCGGCGTCATCCACTTCTCTCCGGCAAACACCTCGCCTGACTTCACCACATGGGATGACAAGGGCCTCTACTGGCGCACCGCACCCTCCGATGTGCTCCAGGGCAAGGTCCTGGGCAACTACATGGCCACCTGTGGCGCCCAGACCGTTGGCATGATCGTTCTCAACGACGCTTACGGAACCGGCCTGCAGAAGAACGTCAAGGAAGCCTTCGAGGCAGCCGGCGGCAAGGTTGTTGCTGAAGAGCTCTTCAACGAGGGCGATTCGCAGTTCAGCAGCCAGGTGGACAAGGTCCTCGCAGCCAAGCCGGATGCAATCGCACTGATTACCTTCGACCAAGCCAAGAGCATCGTCCCGCTGATGACCGGCAAGGGCGTCAAGCCCACGCAGCTGTTCATGGTTGACGGCAACACCTCGGACTACAGCAAGGACTTCCAAGCCGGAACCATGAAGGGCGCACAGGGAACCATCCCCGGTACGTTCGCCAAGGACGACTTCAAGAAGAAGCTCCTCGCAATCGATCCCGCGCTGAAGGATTACAGCTACGCAGGTGAGTCCTACGACGCCGTGAACCTGATCGCGCTGGCCTCTGAGGCAGCCAAGAGCACCAAGGGCACGGACATCGCAGCCAAGCTCAAGGAAGTCTCTGAAGGTGGCGAGAAGTGCACGAACTTCCCGTCCTGTGTCACCTTGCTCCGCGAGGGCAAGGATATTGACTACGACGGACAGTCCGGTCCGGTAACCTTCTCCGATGCCGGTGACCCCACCGAGGCATACATCGGTATCTACGAATACCAGGACGACAACACCTACAAGCCGGTCCGCGAAGAGTTCGGCAAGCTCTAAGCTGAACGCCAACTAGGCCGCTTTTAGCGACGGGCCCCCTTCCTCACCAGGAAGGGGGCCCGTTGTGCGTCTCCCCAAGCTTCAATAAAGCTTTCACACAGGCGGTGGACCTACCATGTCCACATGAAGCTAACCCGGGAAGCCCGCTCCATCGCGGTGGTCATCAATACCGGTTCACGCAAAGGCTCTGCTGCCCGGGAGCTGGTGGTCCGGAGCCTGGACGCGGCAGGGCTTCCGGTTTCGGCCATGTATACGGTGGACGAGGCCGGGGACCTCAACCGGACTTTGGAACGGGCGGTCACTGGAGGGAATGACCTTGTGGTGGTGGGGGGAGGAGACGGAACGGTTGCTTCCGCCGCAGGACTGGTGGCGGGTACGGACGTGGCGTTGGGTGTGCTTCCACTGGGTACCGCCAATGACCTTGCCCGGACGCTGGAGATCCCCAAGGACCTTGGCGAGGCCTGCAAAGCCCTCGCCGAGGGAAAAATAGTGGACATAGACCTCGGCCGGGCTAATGGGCAGCCCTTCCTCAACGTGGCTTCAGCCGGCCTGTCCGTAGCCGTTACCCAAGCCCTCAGTCCGCGTCTCAAGCGGCTCATTGGACCCATGGCCTACGGAGTGGCTACGGTGCGCTCCTACGCCAAGCACAAGCCATTCCACGCCCGTTTGGAGTTCCCGGAAGGGGACCATCAGCCTGTGGAGCTGGAGAACCTGTTACAGGTGGCCGTGGGGAACGGACGCTACTACGGCGGCGGCAATGCAGTTTCTCCCACCGCAGGGATTGATGACCACACCCTGGACATCTACGCAATCCTGATGGCTCCGCTGCGCGAGCAAGCAAAAATCGCTCGCTCGCTCAAGAACGGCAAATTTGTGGAGAACGAGCGAGTGCACCATGTCACCAGCCGGAGTGTCAGGCTGGTGACCACCCCGCCACTGCCGGTGAACCTCGACGGCGAGATCACCACCGGGACACCCACCGACTTCACTGTTCAACGCAACGCGGTGCATGTGGTGGTGCCGAAGGACAGCACCAGCGCCACATTTGAGGGACGCCCCTGAGCTTTCCTGAACGTCCCTGGACGCGCCGAAGGCCCGGCTCCGGAGCGACACCGGAACCAGGCCTTCGGGGCTGACGCAGCTAGACCTCGTCCGCCAGAGTACCCAAGTAAAGCTGGATGACCTTGGGGTCCTTCATGAGCTCGCGCCCCGTACCGGTGTACGCGTCCTTGCCCTGGTCCAGGACGTATCCGCGGTCGCAAATCTGCAAGCAACGGCGGGCATTCTGTTCCACCATGATCACTGAAACACCGGCGCGGTTGATCTCGTGGACACGCAGGAAGGTCTCGTCCTGTTTGACGGGGGAGAGGCCCGCCGACGGCTCGTCAAGGAGCAGCACGGCCGGGTCCATCATCAGTGCCCTGCCCATGGCCACCATCTGGCGCTCACCACCGGATAAGGACCCTGCACGCTGGGCGCGTCGCTTTCCCAGTTCAGGGAAGAGGCTGGTCACAAAGTCGAAGCGTTCGGAGAAGTCCTTGGGCCGTTGGAACATGCCCATCTGCAGGTTCTCTTCAATGGTCAGCGTGGCAAAAACATTGTTGGTTTGCGGCACGAAGCCCACGCCCTGGGTAACCAGCTTGTTGGCCTTCAACCCGGTGAGGTCCTGGCCCCGGACCACCACTGTGCCGGAGTGGACCTTCACCAAACCGAACATGGCTTTCAGGAGCGTGGACTTACCGGCGCCGTTAGGCCCGATGATGCCAATGAGTTCGCCCTTGCGGGCCTCAATGCTGCAGCCGTTAAGGATGTTGACGCCGGGAATGTAACCGGCCACGAGATTAGTGACCTTGACTACGGAATCACCGGCCGGAGCGGCCGCCGAGGCGGGCATTTCGCTGATGCTGCTGCTCATTTCCCGTCCTCCTTCTTGGTTTCTTCGATTTCGGACAGGATGCCTGCATCTTCGGTTCCCACCACGGACTCTTCGTCAGCTTCCAGTTCAGCCTCGAGTTCCTTGATGCCTTCGGCGTCGCCCAGGTCCACATCGTGGTGCGCACCAAGGTAGGCATCGATGACAGCGGGGTTCTTCATGACCTCGCCCGGAGGTCCTTCGGCAACAACCTTGCCTTCGGCCATGACCACTACCCAGTCGGCGATGTGGCGGACCATGTTCATGTCGTGCTCGACGAACAGAACGGTCATGCCCTCCGCCTTGAGGTTCTTGATGTGGTCCAGCAACGACTGCGTCAGGGCCGGGTTCACGCCGGCCATGGGCTCATCGAGCATCACCAGTTTGGGCTTGACCATCAAGGAACGCGCCATCTCCAGGAGCTTCCGCTGGCCACCGGAGAGGGATGCTGCGTAGTCGTCCTTCTTGGCGTCCAATTTGAACTTTTCCAGCAGCAGGTTGGCTTGGGCCGTAATTTCCTTTTCGCGTCCACCCCACATGCCCTTGAACAGGGCTTTGGAGAGTCGCTCGCCGGGCTGGTTCGCCGCGCCGAGCCGCATGTTCTCCATAACGGTCAGCTTGCCCATCACCTTGGTCAGCTGGAAGGTGCGGACCATGCCCATGCGGGCCACCTTGTAAGAGGAGACCCCTGCCAGGCTGTTGCCTTCAAACTGCCACTTACCTGTATTGGGAGTGTCAAAGCCAGTGAGCAGGTTGAACAGCGTGGTCTTCCCTGCGCCATTGGGACCGATCAAAGCGGTGATCTTGTGGCGCGGGATCTCGAGGTATTCAACGTCCACGGCGTTGATGCCGCCGAAGGAACGGGTGACGTCCTCAGCCACCACAATGGGATCGCGCTTCTTGCAACCGGGGGTGTTTTCCCCGACGGCGATAGGCCGCGAATCGGTCATGTAGTCAATGTTGTTTTCGTTGGTCTCACTCATGCGAAAGCAAGCTCCTTCTTATTGCCGAAGACGCCTTGCGGGCGGAAGATCATCAGCAGCATCAGCGCAACACCCACCAGGATGTAGCGCAACTGGCCAGCTTGGACGGTGGTCAGCCAGGTAATGATTCCTGATTCGATGAGGCCGTAGAGCAAGCTCTGCGTCAGTGAGAGCACAACCCAGAAGATCATGGCTCCAATAACCGGCCCCAGGACAGTGGCCATACCGCCGAGCAGGAGGCAGGTCCACAGGAAGAACGTCAGTTCCGTGCCGTAGTTGGACGGTTGGACGGCACCGCGGGGGAGCGTGAAGATCATGCCCGCCAAGGCACCCAGCACGCCACCAATGACCAGGGCCTGCATCTTGTAGGCGTAGACGTTCTTGCCCAGGGAGCGGACGGCGTTCTCGTCCTCGCGGATGCCCTTTAGGACACGGCCCCATGGGCTGCGCATGAGGAGCCACACCAGGACGCAGCACACAATGACCAGTCCCCAACCCACCACGCGGATAAAGAAGTCGCGGTTGTTCATGCCCATATAGGAACCCTCGGGGAAGGGGTTCATGGCATAGAAGGTGTTCTCGAACGCTGCCAGGCCGTTGGCGGAGCCTGTGACGCTGGTGAGCTGATTGGTGGTGACTACGTAGCGGACAATTTCTGCCGCTGCAATGGTGACAATGGCCAGGTAGTCCGCCCTGAGCCGCAGAGTAGGTATACCCAGGATGAACGCGAAGATGACCGAGCAGAGAATAGAAATGATCAAAGCCAGGAAGAACGGTGCGTCGAACGTCAGGGTGGAAATGGCGAAACCGTAGGCACCCACGGCCATGAAGCCGGCTTGGCCGAAGTTCAACAGCCCTGAGTAGCCAAAGTGCACCGCGAGGCCCAGAGCGGCAAGTGCGTAAGCCGCCGTCGTTGGGCTGAACAATTCGCCAAGGGCGCTGGAGAGAATAAATCCGAAGTCCATGGCCCGCTCCTAACCCACACGCTCACGCCGGCCGAGGATACCCTGCGGTCGGAACAGAAGAACAACAATCATGATGAACAGCGCACCGACGTACTTGAGGTCGGCGGGCAGGCCGAACACGGTAGTCAGTTCCACGAAGATACCTACGACGATGGAGCCGATCAGGGCGCCGAAGACGGTTCCCAAACCACCCAGGGTCACGCCGGCGAAGATGAGCAGCAGGATCTGCGAGCCCATGTCGAAGGTGACACCTGGACGGTAGTACGCCCACAGGATGCCGCCGAGGGAAGCGAGGACGCCGCCCACAATCCAGACAATGCGGATCACAGAGTCAACGTCGATGCCGGAGGCAGCTGCCAGTGCGGGGTTGTCCGCTACGGCGCGGGTCGCCTTGCCGAGGCGGGTCTTGAGCAGGACGATGCCGATCAAGGCGATCACCACGGCACTGATAATCAGGGACCACAGATTATTCGGAGAAATGGAAACAGGTCCGATTTGGATCTCAGCACTCTGCGCGCCGGGTAGCTGTTGTGTTGCGCCGCCGAAGAAGAACTGAATGACGTAGCGAATTGCCAGTGCCAGGCCGATGCTGACGATCATCATAGGGACCAGGCCGGAGCCACGCTTCCTCAAGGGCCGCCAAAGCCCTGCGTCCTGGACGTATCCGAAGAGACCGCCGCCCACCAGGGCAAGCAGGATCGCCAGCCAGAAGGGAAGCCCGAAGGCATTGAACATGAACACCAGTACCGCGCCCAGCGTCACCATCTCACCGTGGGCGAAGTTGGTCAAGCCGGTGGTTCCGAAGATCAGGGAAAGGCCAACCGAGGCGAGTGCAAGGAGGAGGCCAAAGCTAAGACCCGCAACGAGGCGATTGAGGAGGTTTTGGCCGAAGTCCTGTTGCTGCACCACAATGCCCTCGCCAAAGGCGAAGATCACCGACAAGTTGGATGTTTGGCTGAAGGTGACATCACGGGGATTGTCCTGTCCCTCGGCCAGTGCGATTCCCTCCGGCAACGTGGAGGTATCCAGCTCAATGGTGTAAGTACCTTGGACGGGAACGCCGATGGTCCAGGCTCCGTTTGCACCGGAGGTGGCTTCACCTTCGAATCCGTTGCCCGTGGCTTTGATCTTGACTCCGGATATGGGGGCCCGGGCATCGTCGCGGAGGAACCCGCTGATGTTGTTTTGGAACGACGTCGGTGACGGCGAAGGCGAGGGGGTGGTTGCCTGTGCCGAAGGGGCGGCGATCAACAGAGCGGTAATGAGGGCTGCGAACAGCGCCCCCACAACTCTCTGCAGTCCCTTGGACCGTCTCATGGACGGGTCGCGCAGTGTGCTTCTCAAAATGGAAACCTCCACAGTGGGGGTGGTCCCGGCTGCGCCATTGCAGCCGGTGCGAACGGTCATGGGGCTTGTGAATTGTTCTTGCCTAGCTGCCTCGTTTGTGATCTAAGTCACCCATGTGTGGCCTATGTTACCGCCCGGTGGAGGCAATAAACGCCCAGTTCGGGGCTGGGAAGATCGCGATCAGATAACAACTGTGAAGCTATAGGCAACTTGTGATGCACCAATGCTCGCAAACCTCCGGGAGCAGCCGCTGGTCCTTTTCTTGTCACGGTTGAGTTTCGTCTGGGTGAACAAGGGAACTTTCCCTGCCGCGCGCACGTGGTAATTGGTACCGTGAATTATCACTAGCCCTTTTTCAGGAGGACACCCGCAATGGCACTTGGCGGAAACCCAGTCTTCAACGGAAAGAATTTCCGTGGAGCAAAGCAGGCCCCGCCTGTACCGCAGAACCCGTACGGCCAGCAGTTCAACCAAGCACCCGGCCGTGCACCGAGCCAGGTCATGGACGGCCACGCAGCATGGTCCGCCCAGCAGCAGAACATGACCAACGAGCAGCTGCAGCAGATGTACAACCAGCCTGCTGCAGGCCCGGCCGACACCGGCCGCATGACCTATGACGACGTCATCATGAAGACGGTCGCCTGCCTCGTTGTGCTGATCATCGGTGCCGGCGTCACTCTCTTCGTTGCTCCCGGCCTCTCCACCATGCTGATGATCGTTGGTGCACTGGGCGGCTTCGTCCTTGCCCTGGTCAACACCTTCAAGAAGCAGCCTTCACCGGCCCTGATCCTCGCCTATGCCGGCCTTGAAGGCCTGTTCCTGGGCGGACTTACTCGCGTTCTGGATGGCATGTACCCCGGTGTCGGCCTTCAGGCTGTCATCGGTACCCTGGCAGTTTTCGGCGTCACCCTGGTGCTCTTCAAGAGCGGCAAGGTCCGCGCCACCCCCAAGATGGTGCGCTTCTTCATGATCGCCACTATCGGTTACGCGGTCTTCGCACTGATCAACCTGGTGATGTCGTGGACCGGTGTTGTGCAGGAGCCCTTCGGTCTGCGCACAAGCGTCGAGATCTTCGGCATCCCGCTGGGCGTTTTCATCGGTATCCTGGCCATCGGCCTGGCCGCATTCTCGCTGATCATGGACTTCACCAGCATCGAGGAAGGCGTCCGTGCAGGCGCCCCGGAGCGGTACTCCTGGGTTGCGGCATTCGGCCTGACGGTCACCTTGGTGTGGCTCTACGTTGAAATCATCCGCCTGCTGGCAATCCTTCGAGGCGACGACTAGTTACCAACAGCTCCAACGCGAAATGCCCCCGAAGAGTCTTCGGGGGCATTTTTGTGTCGCTGAGGGGGCAGATCCAACCACTCGCCACCTGAAGATCTGTCGGCTAGCTCAAGCGCTCAAAAACCACGGCCATGCCCTGGCCTCCGCCGACGCACAGTGTGGCCAGGCCCAGGGTTCCGTCGCGTTCTTTGAGCCCATTGAGGAGCGTGCTGGTCATCCGGGCCCCGGTCATGCCGAAGGGATGGCCCAAAGCGATGGCGCCACCATGGACGTTCAGCTTCGATGGATCAATTCCCAGCTCGCGGGCGCTCGCCACCACCTGCACGGCGAAGGCTTCGTTGAGCTCCACGAGGTCGATGTCGTCCATGGTCAGTCCTGCCAGGGCGAGGGCCCGCCGGGTCGATTCCACGGGACCCATGCCCATAAGCTCCGGGGAGAGGGCGCTGACGCCGGTTGACACCACCCGCGCCAGCGGTTGCAGGCCCAATTCGCGGGCGCGCGCGTCACTCATGACCACCACAGCCGCGGCACCGTCGTTCAGGGGGCAGGCATTACCTGCAGTCACGGTCCCCTCCGTACGGAACGCAGGCTGTAACGCGGAGACGGCGTCCAAGGTGACCCCGGCCCGGGGTGAGTCATCCCGTTCCACCACAATTCCGTCCTTGCGCGTGTAGGGCGTGATGTCCCGGGCATAAAACCCTGAGGCAATGGCGGCTTCGGCACGATTCTGGCTCAGGACACCCCACTCGTCCTGCTCGGCCCGGCTGATTCCATAGCTTGTGGCCACGTTTTCGGCGGTCTGGCCCATGGAGATATAGATATCGGGTAGCCGCCCGCCGAGACGCGGGTCGGTCCACGGGATGTTGGAGGCCGCGCGCGCCGCAGTACGCTGGGCCGCTGCCTCGAAAAGAGGGTTGTGGTTAGAGGAATCCGTTTCGCCGGCCCCTGCCCAGTTCTGGTACCTGGACACACTCTCCACCCCGGCGGACACGATCGCGTGCGCCTCCCCGGATTTGATGGCATGGAAGCCCATCCGCAGGGTTTGCAGGCTGGAGGCACAGAAGCGGTTGATAGTTGCTGCGGGTACGCGGTCCAAACCCGCCAGGACGGCAACCACCCGTGCCATGTTGGATCCGGCCTCACCGCTGGGTTCAGCGCAGCCCAGCAGGATGTCGTCCAGGCCCTGCCCGTCCTCGGCGGCGGGATCGAAGCCCGGAACCTTTGCGAGGGCGGCCTGCACCATGGCGGCGGCCAGGTCATCCGGACGTTCGTCTTTGAGGGAACCCTTGAAGGCCCGGCCAATAGGGCTTCTGGCAGTAGCAACGATGACAGCCTCAGTCATGGCCCCAGCTTACGCCCGGCATCCGCTGGGACGCCGGGCGCTAGCACGGTGGAACTGAACGCGTCAGGCGAGGCGCAGGGCGCCTTCTGCCGGGGTAACGGTGAAGATGTCAGGTGCGGTGAAGCCCGCCTCCGCGAAAGAACGCACGACGGCGTCGCGAACCTGCTGCTCTTGGCCCACCGGAGTCAGTGCGATGGCTGATCCGCCAAAGCCGCCGCCGGTCATGCGTGCACCGATGGCGCCGTTGGCCCGGGATGTGTCCACGGCGAGGTCGAGTTCCGGGCATGAGATCTCAAAATCGTCGCGCATGGAGACATGGCTGGCATCCAGCAGTGCACCAATCGCGGCAGGGCCCTGGGAGTCCAGGGTTTCCACTGTCTGAAGTACGCGATCATTTTCGGTGACCACGTGGCGGACTCTCCGGAGGGTCGTCTCGTCCAGCAACCCGGAGGCTTCCTCCAAACGCTCCACGCCGACGTCGCGCAGTGCCTTGACGCCAAGGATCTCGGCACCCAACTCGCAGGACGCGCGCCGGGAGGCGTAACCGCCGTCGGCGTGTGAATGCGACACCTTGGTGTCAATGACCAACAGGACCAGGCCGGACGCTTCTGCGTCGAACCGGACCAGCTCCACATGCTGGTCGCGGCAGTCCAGGAAAACGGCGTGCCCCTTGGCGCCACGCAGGGAAGCCGACTGGTCCATGATGCCCGTAGGCGCGCCTACGAACACATTTTCGGCGCGCTGGGTAACGAGCACCAGGTCTTCGGCAGCCAGACCGGCGCCAGTCAACTCGTTGAGGGCCGAGATGACGGCGCACTCGATTGCGTGGGAGGAAGACAAACCAGCGCCGGAGGGAACATCGGAGTCGAGCAGGAGGTCAAAGCCAGGCACCGTGACGCCACGTTCCTTAAGCGCCCAAGCGACGCCGAGGGGGTAGCGTGACCACCCTTCACCTGACCCGGGTTCCGAGTCCGCCAGGTCGGCTTCCACGATTCCGTGGCCGCCGAAGGTGGACAGCATGCGCACCTTCGAGTCGTCTCGGACGCGCAAGGCCACCTTTGCTGTCTTGTCGATAGCGAAGGGCAGCACAAAGCCCTCGTTGTAGTCCGTATGTTCGCCGATGAGGTTAACCCGTCCCGGTGCCTGCCACACGCCGTCGGCAGCTGCGCCGAACGTTTCCTGGAAGCGGGCGGCGAGGACGCTGGTCTCGGTAGTGGTGGTCATGCTCGTGTGCCTTCCAGAGTCATAGTCGAAGGTTGTGCGGCGACGCTACGCAGCCGTTCCGCCACTGCCTCGGGGGTGGTGTCGTTGATGAACGCGCCCATGGCGGCCTCGGAACCGGCCAGGTACTTCAGCTTATCGGCAGCACGGCGGGGAGAGGTGAGCTGCAAGTGCAGTTGGCCTGCAGGGCGAAGGGCAGGGTCCAAGGGTGCCTGGTGCCAGGCAGAGATGTACGGCATGGGGGTGGGGTAGAGGGCGTCGAGCCGCTTCAACAGGTCCAAGTAGACGTGCGAGAGCTCATCGCGTTCTTCGCCCGTCAACGCGGCAAGATCCGGGACGCTGCGGTGCGGAACGAGGTGGACTTCCAAAGGCCAGCGCGCAGCGAACGGCACATAGGCGCTGAAGTGCTTGGCCTCCAGGACCATGCGGCTGCCGTCCTCACGTTCGGCCTTGAGGAGGGAGGCCCCGAGCGTTTCCTTCGCGTCGACGTCGTCGTAGTACTTTCGCGCTACCGCACCGAGCTGGGCGGCGCGGGGGGTCACGTAGGGGTAAGCGTAAATTTGGCCGTGCGGGTGGTGCAAGGTGACGCCGATGTCCGCGCCGCGGTTCTCGAACGGGAACACCTGCTTGATGCCGGGGAGGGCGCTCAGAGTTTCAGTGCGTTGGGCCCACGCTTCGATGACCGTACGCGCACGTGTTTCGCCCAGTTCAGCGAAGGAGCCGGTGTGCTGAGGTGTGAAGGCGACAACCTCGCAGCGGCCGTACGCCGGGCCCTTGAGGCTGTGGCCGGAGTGCCAGGGTGCAGGAAGCGGGGGGATATCACCCACGGCCGGACCCAATGAAGGGAAGCGGTTCTCGAACACCACCACGTCATAGTCCGATGCCGGGATTTCCGAAGGGTTAGCAGCCGTGGTGGGGCAGATGGGGCACTGATCAGCAGGGGGAAGGTGCGTACGGGTTTGGCGGTGGGCAGCTACCGCCACCCAGTCACCGGACAAAGCGTCGTAGCGCACCTCGCCTGGCTCGCCACGGGCAGGAAGCTCGCGGTGGTCCACCAGGGAATCCGGTGTTCGCTCCGGCGTTCCGGGGTCGTCGAAGTAGATCAGCTCTCGGCTGTCCGCGAGGCGGGTGCTGGTGATGCGGCTCATAGGTTCAGTATTTCACAAGTGACCAAAAACGCATAGTTTCTAACAAAAGCTAACATTCATCTCGCCGTGAAGGTCAGGCAATGCAGTACGGTATTGCCATGTCTGTCTCCCCCCCGCCAGCCGATAACGCCCATCAGTCCGAGTCCCGCCGCTTCGCCACGGGCCGCCAGTTCGAGCTCCGCCGGGGCGATGCGCTCGCCGTCATTACCGAGCTCGCCGCCGGCCTGCGACTCTACTCCCGTGGCGGCGTCGAGCTGACTGAAAGCTACGGCGACGACCACATTGCCCCCGGTGCCACGGGTATCACCCTGGCGCCGTGGGCCAACAGGGTAGAGGACGGGATCTGGTACCTGGACGGCAAGAAGCAGCAACTGGACATCACCGAGGCCTCACGCAACAACGCCAGCCACGGACTCTTGCGCAACACCGGGTACGTGCTGGTGGACGAATCCGAGTTCTCCGTGACGCTGGAAGCCACAGTATTTCCCCAGCACGGCTACCCGTTCCTGGTGCGGCACCAGGTGCGCTACGAACTGGACCAGAACCTTGATCTCCGCGTCTCCCAGACGCTGATCAACGATTCCCAAAGCAATGCCCCCTTCGTCCTGGGCGCGCACCCGTACCTGCGGATCGGCGATGTAGCCCCCGAGGACCTGGTCCTGACCGTCCGGGCTGCCACCCGGCTGGTGGCGGACGAGCGCCTCATTCCGCGCAGCACCGCGCCTGCGGACGGTGAGTACGACCTCTCCGGTGGTGCCCGAGTAGGCGGCCTGCTGGTGGACGTCGCCTTGACTGACCTGGCGTTCGACGGCGGCTCGGCGCGCCATACGCTGACCGCACCGGATGGCCGCAGTGTGAGCCTGGAGCAGGACGAAAACTGCCAATATGTTCACGTCTTCGTCACCGACACCTTCCCAGGCCGTTCCAAAGCCGTTGCCCTTGAACCCATGACCGGGCCGGCCAACGCCTTCAACAGCGGTGATGGCCTCCGGTGGTTGGCGCCGGGCGAGGCATTCACCATGCGTTGGGGAATCGCAGCCTCCCTATAGCTCCCTGGACTCGGAAAAGCCTGGGAATGGCTCCGACGGGCTTGGAAATGTCCCGGAAGTGAGAGCCGGTTTCCCATACGGCGCGCCCTACGGAATTATGGGTTCATGACGCCAACACCGGACGCCAAAACACGTTCTGACCGCCAAATTGCCGAAGACATCCCGTATGGGGTGCGCATTGCAGCAGCCTGGTCCTGGCGGGCCGGCCTGATCCTGCTCATGATCGGCGCCCTTGTCTGGCTGCTGGGCAAAGTTAGCTTCCTCATTATCCCGGTGATGGTTGCTGCGCTGTTGGCCGGCTTGCTGCACCCGGTAGTGAAGTGGCTGCGCAACCGCAAGGTACCCAACGGGGGAGCGGTTGCCATCACAGTGCTGGGCTTCATTGGCGTGATCGGCGGTGCCCTCGCGCTGGTTGGCAGGCAACTGGTGACAGGCTTTGGCGCCCTCTGGCAGGAGGCGCTGGCAGGCATCCAGCAGATTCAGACGTGGTTGGCCGATGGGCCGCTGCACCTGACCGCAGACCAGATTGACCAGTACATTTCCGACGGCGCGGACGCCCTCCAGAACAACAGCAGCAGCATCCTCAGCGGCGCGTTGTCCTTCGGCAGCACTGCCGGTCACTTCGCGGCCGGTCTTGTCCTTGCACTGTTCATACTTATCTTCTTCCTCCTGGAGGGACCCCGGATCTGGGCCTTCATGGTCCGGCTCCTGCCCAGGAGCGCACGGAGGGCCACTGACGGCGCCGGGCGCCGGGGCTGGACGTCCATGGTCAGCTACGTGCGAATTCAAATGTTCGTCGCGTTCGTGGATGCTGTGGGCATCGGCGTCGGCGCAGCCATCATCCAGGTCCCGTTGGCCCTGCCCTTGGCGGTGCTGGTGTTCATCGGCTCGTTCATTCCGGTGGTGGGTGCCTTGGTGACCGGTGCCATCGCGGTCCTGCTCGCCCTCGTGGCCAACGGGCCCATCAACGCAATGATCATGCTGGCAATCGTGCTGGTGGTGCAGCAGCTTGAAAGCCACATCCTGCAGCCCCTGGTGATGGGCAAGGCCGTGGCACTTCATCCGGTGGCAGTGATCCTCTCAGTTGCCGCCGGATCGTACCTGGCCGGCATCCCCGGAGCCCTGTTCGCGGTTCCGTTGCTCGCCGTAGTAAACACGGCAGTTCGCTACATTGCGGGCCGGACGTGGGAACATGATGAAGGATTGGGCGGTGTGGAACTCCAGCCGGCTGCCGCTTCGGCGGGGCCGGACAGTGATGCCAACTTCAAGGAGGTCCACCTCCCACGGCCCGAATCGCGCCTCGCCAAAGGCGTCACCGGCAAGACCAAGGCTTCGGGGAGCGCCTCTGTTGAGGAGCCTCAAGCCGACACCAACAAAGGAGAATAGTCAGTGAATACCCTCGAAACCCTGCCCGTCACGCTGGACGATGTCCTCAAGGCGCAGGAGCTCCTCGAGGGCATTATTACCAAGACTCCTGTGGAGTCGTCCCGTGCGCTGGGCAGCCTCGTGGGCGGCAACGTCTTTTTCAAGTGTGAGAACCTGCAGCGCGCAGGCTCCTTCAAGGTTCGCGGCGCCTACGTGCGCATGGCGCGCCTGACGGACGAGGAAAAGAAGCGCGGCGTCGTGGCGGCCTCAGCCGGTAACCACGCCCAAGGTGTAGCAGTGGCGGCCAAGAGCCTGGGCATCAATGCCCGCATTTACATGCCCCTGGGTGTGGCCCTGCCCAAGCTGGCGGCCACCAGGAGCCACGGCGCCGAGGTGGTCCTGCACGGCCACAACGTGGATGAGGCCTTGGCGGAAGCGCAACGCTACGCCAACGAGACAGGCGCAGTGTTTGTCCACCCCTTTGACAACGTGGATGTTGTTGCCGGACAGGGCACCATCGGGCTCGAAATTTTGGACCAGATCCCCAACGTAGACACCATCCTCATGGGTGTTGGCGGCGGCGGGCTGCTGGCAGGCGTAGCTGTGGCCATCAAGGCCAGGGCCAAGGAACTTGGCCGCGAGATCAGGGTGATCGGCGTACAGGCAGAAAACGCCGCCGCCTACCCGCCCTCCCTTGCCGCCGATGCCTTGGTGCCACTGAAAAAGGTCACCACCATGGCCGACGGCATTGCGGTAGGACGTCCGGGGCAACTGCCCTTCAGCATCATCCGCGAGCTTGTTGACGACGTAGTCACCGTGAGCGAGGACTCGCTCGCCCGTGCCCTGATCTTCCTCCTCGAGCGCGCCAAGATGGTGGTGGAGCCAGCCGGGGCGGTCGGAGTAGCCGCACTGATGGACGGCAAGATCGACAACCCGGGGAACACCGCCGTCGTGCTTTCCGGCGGCAACATCGATCCCATGCTCATGCTCAAAGTCATCCAGCGCGGTCTCTCGGCCGCAGGCCGTTTCATGACGGTCCGCATGATGCTCGATGACCGGCCGGGTTCGTTGGCCACCATAGCCCGCATCATCGCTGAAAACGATGCCAACGTCACCGGCCTGGACCACACCCGTTTGGGTGGTTCCATCAGCATGGGGGACGTCTCCATCACTATCAACCTGGAAACCAAAGGCCACGAACACGGCGAGCAGGTTCTCGGTGCACTGCGGGCCGAGGGCTTCCAGCCGATCGTGGTGCACTGACGGAAGGGGCGCCCATGGTGCTTGGAATGCCTGAGGAATCAAAGGAAGAGGCGCGCGAATCTTTGGCCGGGCGGGCGAAAGGCGGCCTGCTCTTTATGGGCGGCTTCGTTGTCCTGCTCTACGTCATAGAGATCCTCAATACCTTGATGCGCCACGGACTGAACTCCACCTTTGGTCTGCGCTCCCGCTCCATTGACGGGGTACTGGACATCCTGACCTTTCCGCTGCTGCACGCCAACTTCAACCACCTTCTGTCCAACACGCTGCCGCTGATCATCTTCGGCTTCCTGGTGTTCCTGTCCGGCATCCGCGTGTTCATCACGGCGTTGGCATTCAGCTGGCTCGGGTCAGGGCTGGCGGTGTGGCTGATCGGCGGGGGAGGGGTGACCGTGGGGGCATCCGGACTGGTGTTCGGGTTCTTCGCGTTCTTGCTGGTGCGGGGATTCTTCAACCGCAGCTGGTGGCAAATCCTGCTCTCCGTGGTGCTGTTCATGGCCTACGGCAGCATCCTCTTCGGCGTGCTGCCCACGGTCATGGGTTACATCTCGTGGCAGGCGCACCTCGGCGGGGCAATAGGCGGCGTCGTTGCTGCTATCCTGCTGCGTCCCAAGCCCAAGCCCGCCGTACTCTAACCCAACCGCCACTAACCCAACCGCCCCCACCCGTGTGCCCCTACTCAGTTGGGTGAGCGCACGACGACCAGTTGGGTGAGCACACGAAAAACGCCGGCCCGCCCCGAAAAGGGGTGGGCCGGCGTCGTGTTTTCAGGCCGGGTGAGCCGCCGCTTAGCCTGCGTACGGCTTGGCCGAAACGATCTCCACCGGAATTTCCTTACCGTTGGGAGCGATGTAGCTGAGCTTGTCGCCCTCCTTGTGTCCGATGATCGCTGCGCCCAGGGGCGATTTCTCGCTGAAGACGTCAATGTCCGAGTCACCGGCGATTTCACGCGAACCCAAAAGGAACTTCTCTTCGTCACCGGCGATGCGGGCAATGACCAGCATGCCGGGCTCAACGATTCCGTCATCTGCTGGGGCCTCGCCCACATGGGCGTCGCGCAGAAGGGCGGTGAGCTGGCGGATACGTGCCTCGATCTTGCCCTGCTCCTCTTTGGCTGCGTGGTAGCCGCCGTTTTCCTTGAGGTCGCCTTCCTGGCGGGCAGCTTCGATCTTCTGGACAATATCCGCCCGGCCAGCGCCGGAAAGGTGGTCCAGCTCAGCCGTCAAGCGATCGAATGCTTCCTGGGTGAGCCAAGCTGCAGTGGCGCTGTTGGTGGTAGACACGGATTTCTCCTCTAGATCTGACAATGCAAAAAGACCCCGCCGAGGTGGCCACTCGTGATACTCAGTAACCAACTTAACGGGGTGAAGGTTTCATCCATTGTAGTAAATCCTTTGGACGAACCCAAACCGGTTGAGTCCTGGCTCACACGAGATGCTATTTGCCGCTGTCCACGATCCAGCAGTTGTCCACCACTCCCGAGACAGCCGGGGACTCGGTCCTTAGGACAGTTCGCTGCGCGGTGGTGCTGCCGCCGTCGGGATCATCCTGGGGATCGTTGGGCCCGATTTCCACTACCTTCCAGCCCACCACCGCGAACTTCGAATCCAAGGCCTTGATGGCACATTTAGCGGTAGCTCCGGGGTACTTTGTGACCTGGTAATCAACCTCTGCCTGGGTGTCGTCCACCGTGCTGTACCCAATGTCCTTGAACGTGACCGGGGCCTGCGCGGAGCCCGTTGCCACGTAGGCGGCGAACCCAATCCCCAGGACCAAGGCGGCGATGACGATGTTCCGCTTGGTCTTGCGCGTCATGGCGCGCTTTTGACCGCCGTAACGATTGGCTAGGCTGGAGCTTGCCGGTACTCGGGTGGCCGATAGGTCCTCTGAAGTCACCCATCCAGTTTAGTGCCGATCCCGGCGCCCCATCACCGCCCCCAAGCTCGATCCATGAAAGAGGAGCCGTCACGTGACAGCGTCCAGCAGTTCCGACCAGCAGCTCCGGCTGCTCGCCGTCCACGCCCACCCGGACGATGAGTCCAGCAAGGGCGCTGCAACCATGGCGATGTACGCCGCTGCCGGAGTGGACGTCATGGTTGCCACCTGCACGGATGGCTCGCGCGGAGACATCCAGAACCCCGCCATGGAAGAGGCCCCCCACCCCAAGCGGGACATGGCCGGCGCCCGTCGCATCGAGATGGCAAACGCAGCCGCCGTACTGGGAATCCAGCAGCGTTGGCTGGGCTTTGTGGACTCGGGCCTTCCCGAAGGTGACCCCCTCCCGCCGCTGCCGCCCGGTTGCTTTGCCTTGCAGCCGCTGGAGCGCGCCACTGCGCCCTTGGTGCGGCTGGTGCGTAACTTCAAGCCGCACGTCATCCTCAGCTATGACGAAAACGGTGGTTACCCGCACCCGGACCACATCATGGCCCACAAGGTTGCCGTGGAAGCTTTTGAGGCCGCTGGCGATGCCGGGCGCTATCCCGGCATGGGTGAGCCATGGGCGCCCAGCAAGCTCTACTACGACCGCGCCTTCAGCCCGGATCGGTTCCGTGCGCTGCATTTTGCGTTGGAAGCAGCGGGTCTGCAATCTCCCTATGCCGAGCGGCTGGCTGCGTGGCTGGAGACCGACGCAGAAGGCCACACTGCACCGGAGGCAGGGCGCCGGACCACCACCCAGGTTGAATGCGGTGATTTCTTTGAGGCCCGGGATGATGCGCTGCGTGCACACAGGACCCAGATCGACCCCCTCGGCTTCTTCTTCGCAGTGTCACCGGATCTGCAGCGGTCGACGTGGCCATGGGAGGACTACACCCTGATCAAGTCCCGGGTCCCTTCAGAGCTGCCGGAAAAGGACCTGTTCGCGGGGATAAGATAGGAAAGCCAGAAGTTTCTATCGCTCGTAGAAATTACTGTGTGACCAGCCGGCTTACCGGCCACGCGCTGCCAGTCGGCACGCATCAGCTCCCATAGAAGGTTTGAAAGTGCATCACTTGATTCTTGCCCTGACCGTCACTCCGTCGCCTGATCCCACGGGCACGCTGCGGCCTGGCCTGTCCGAGGATCAGGTGACGCCCGGTACGTGGGGCTTCGTCCTCACGGCCTTCATTGTGATTCTGACCACGTTTTTGATTGTGGACATGGTTCGCAGGATTCGGCGGGTCCGCTACCGCGCACAGGTTGAGGAAGCGCGCCTGGCTGCCGAAGCTGGAGACGACGCCGGCAGCTCGGCTGAGGAGGGCGGCGAAAGCGGCCCTCGAGGCCGCTGAATCCGGCTCCAGGGGACTGAAGCAGCGAGCCAGGGCGCGCAGCAGGCCTAGCTCAGCACTGCCATCATGATCGCCACGAAGTGCGCGGCGAATGCCAGCACCGTGAAGGCATGGAAGAGCTCGTGGAAGCCGAAGTGCCGGGCACTGAAGTTCGGTCTCTTGATGGCGTAAAAGACAGCGCCGGCAATGTACAGCGCGCCGCCCACGCAAATGAGAATCGCTGCAGGGGCGTTGGCAGTGAAGAACTGGGGCAGATAGAACAAAGCTCCGCAGCCCAAGGCAATATAGACCGGAACATAGAGCCAGCGGGGAGCGTGCGTCCACAGAATGCGGAAAAGAACGCCAACTATGGCTCCGGACCACACCAGCCACAGCAGGGTCACGGCCTGTGAGCGTTCCAGGAGGGACCACGCTAGAGGCGTGTAGCTACCAGCGATCACCAGCATGATGTTGGTGTGGTCCAGTCGCTTGAGCAGCATCCGGACCTTGGGTGACCAGTTTCCGCGGTGGTAAACGGCGCTGACGCCAAACAGCAGAAAGCCCGTCAACGCGTAAATGGCTGACGTGATCTTGCGGTCCGGGGTAGGGGCGACGGTCACCAGGATTATCCCTGCAGCGAGTGCGAAGGGAGCGGCGACGGCGTGGATCCAGCCACGCCAAAGGGGCTTGGTTTCGAGGATCTCAGCCATGGGACAAGAATAACTTACGTTTCGGTAAGTTACCCACTGGTAACAAAGAGCGGGCCGAATTTGACTGGCGACTGCACCGGGGCGGCAGCTGGGGACGGTAGCCTTGGATGTGCGCCGTCGTCGTACAAGTAAGGAAGTCAGGTGAGTCCGGTGGAGCTGCCCGGTTTCCTCTATGGCTTCTACGAGCGCAAGCTACTGCGTTCCCTCAAGCAAGACAGAATCCCGCGGCATATCGGCGTCATGGTGGATGGAAACCGTCGGTGGGCCCGGCAGTTCAATGCGCCCACCAGCCAAGGACACCAGGCTGGGGCCGACAAGATCCACGAGTTCCTCGGCTGGTGCCAGGAACTCGGCGTCAAGGTAGTCACCCTCTACATGCTCTCCACGGACAACATGAGCCGCTCCGGCGAAGAACTGGACCTGCTCATGGGCATCATCGCCAACACCATGGACCGCCTTGACGAAGACGAAGACGTCTCCGTCCACGCCATGGGCGCACCGGAACTCCTCCCGGATTACCTGGCCGAGCGCCTCAACAAACTCACCGCCCGCACCCCCGTCCACGAAAAAATCCACGTGAACGTGGCCGTGGGCTACGGCGGCCGCCGCGAAATCGTCGACGCCGTACGCGAACTCCTGCACGACGCCGACGCCAAAGGACGCAGCATGTCCGACGTCGCAAATGAACTTTCGGTGGACGACATCTCCAGGTTCCTCTACACCCGCGGCCAACCCGATCCGGACCTCGTGATCCGAACCTCAGGCGAGCAGCGGCTCTCAGGCTTCCTCATGTGGCAAAGCGCCTACAGCGAGTTTTACTTCTGCGAAGCTCTCTGGCCGGCCTTCCGGAAGGTCGATTTTCTCCGTGCGCTCAGGGACTATGCCGGGCGCCAGCGGCGGTTCGGCGCGTAAGCGACCCCGGTTTACCAGAATTTAACGAGTCGGACATGCGACTTGCCGGGCGTGGATTGCGGAAATGAATGTGCTGAGGATTACGTTAATCCCATCAGCAGGCAAAACCGCCCGCTGATCGGGGAGGCCAGTATATGGAGCGGACTATCGCACCAGTTACATGGGAGGCCACGCCCGGCCTTCCGGCCGAGCCGCTTCACCATTAGGCCGGGCGAACTGCCCGGGGCTGGAGTCGATGTGGCTATTTCTGAGCAACTGCCCGCAATGGTTTCCGACGGGGAAAGTGCAGCTACCTCTCGCGCCAAGCGGGTCTCACCACAAGGGCGGACCACACCATCCGCCACAGGCCGCAGCTACGTGATCGATACGTCCGTCCTGCTATCCGATCCACACGCACTGTTGCGCTTCGCCGAACACGAGGTGATTGTCCCCATCGTGGTCATCAGCGAACTGGAAGGGAAACGCCACGACCCCGAACTGGGCTACTTTGCCCGGAAAGCGCTGAGGCTCCTGGATGACCTCAGAATCGAACACGGCGGACTGGACCATTCCATCCCCATCGGCAAAGACGGCGGAATGCTCAGGGTGGAAATGAACCACATCTCCCCGGAAGTGTTGCCCGCAGGATTCCGTGGGGGAGACAACGACAGCCGCATCCTGGCTGTCGCCAAGAACCTGGCCAACGAGGGCCACAACGTAACCGTCGTGTCCAAAGACCTCCCCATGCGCGTCAAAGCCTCTGCCATGGGACTTCAAGCTGACGAGTACCGCAACGAACTCGTCAAAGACTCCGGCTGGACGGGCATGGCCGAAGTGGACGCCACCGAGGAAGAAATCACTACCCTCTACGGCCACGAACCAGCTTTTATCCCCGCAGCCGCGGAACTGCCCGTCAACACAGGACTCGTTCTCCTCTCCAACCGCGGCTCCGCGCTGGGCCGGGTTGGGGCAGACAAGCAGGTCCGGCTCGTCAAAGGCGACCGTGACGTCTTCGGACTCCACGGACGTTCAGCAGAACAACGGTTGGCCATCGATCTCCTCATGGACCCCGCCGTGGGCATCGTCTCCATCGGTGGCCGCGCAGGCACCGGCAAGTCCGCACTAGCCCTCTGCGCGGGCCTGGAAGCCGTCCTGGAACGCCAGGAACACCGCAAAGTGGTGGTGTTCCGCCCCCTTTACGCGGTAGGCGGCCAGGAACTCGGCTACCTCCCTGGCTCCGAATCGGAAAAGATGAACCCGTGGGCGCAGGCCGTGTTCGACACCCTCGGGGCATTGGTCAGCCAGGAAGTCGTGGAAGAAGTCATGGACCGCGGCATGCTCGAAGTCCTGCCCTTGACCCACATCCGCGGACGATCCCTGCACGATGCCTTCGTGATTGTGGATGAAGCGCAATCACTCGAGAAGAATGTGCTCCTGACCGTCATGAGCCGCATCGGACAAAACTCCAAAATTGTCCTCACCCATGACGTCGCCCAGCGCGATAACCTCCGCGTAGGGCGGCATGACGGCGTCGCAGCTGTAGTGGAGACGCTCAAGGGCCACCCGCTGTTCGGGCACATCACGCTGACCCGGTCCGAGAGGTCGCCTATTGCGGCCCTGGTGACGGAGTTGCTCGAAGGGGCTGAAATCTAACCCCATCGACGCTTTGCCCACCTACGGCGAAGGCCAGACATCCTCTGCGTGCTAGCTCGTTCCTCGCTTTTGACGCACGCTGCCGGATGCCTGGCCTTCGCCTTGTCAGGCGCCCCGCCGGAAGTTGCTAGATGGCTATATATTGGGAAAAGGCTTCGTGGCCTTGTACTGTGAGGGTCCAGGTGGGGCGTTTGAAGGTGGTGGGGGTGAGGCGGACCCTTTGGACTTCTTCCACTTTTTCGCCCCAGCCATCGCGGAAGATGCCGTTGAGTTCGTAGCCCAGGGCGGTGGAGACGCCCAGAGATTGTTGGTTCCAGACGGCTGCCTCGGAGGCGGCTACTTCCGCATTCAGGTAATCGAAGGCGTAGCTGACGACGGCGGCACGCATCTCCTTGCCGAAGCCCTGGCCCTGTGCGGACTGCTTGAGCCATGAGCCCGTGCTGACCGTTTTGAGGGTGTTGAAGTTCTTGGCACCGATGTCTTGGACGCCCAGAAGCTCATCGTCGTTCCAGACTCCTAGGAGGAGAGTCCATGAGGCGGGGGTGAAATTGGCCCGGCAGCGCCAGTACCACTGGGCCATGTTCGGGGCGAGCTCGTCCTCTGGAAGTTCTGCCCACGGCACGCTGAATGGGCTCTTGCCGGGTCGGTGCACGCCGGAGCGGGCCGCAGCCACGGCGGCCGGGATGTCGTCGTCCAGAACGGGACGGAGGGTCAGCCTCGGGGTGGTGAGGGTGAGTCCGAACGGGGGCCATATTTCTGCCAGCGATGTCATCGCCGTAGCTTAGCGCGGATGGCGTGTGGCTCTTAGGCGGCGGGGCCTATGTCCCAAGAGATGTGGCGCCGGACGTCCGTGAGGTTCATCGATTCCGCCAGGAAAAGGTCGTCCAGCATGTACTCGTCCACGGCAAGGATCCTGAGCCAGTGGCCCTTGCCTGCGGAGTCTCCGTCCAGGCTTTCACTGGCGACGCAAACGCCGGTGGCGGTGTCGATCCTGATCATGGTCCGGCCGGGGTGTGCCAAGGGTTCCGTTGGGTCCGAGGGGACGTACGTGCGGCTGGGCGTGACGATGGTTTCCAGGGCCAGCCGGCCCTCATGGTCCACCTCGCGGGGTTGCTCGAGGAAGACGGGGTTGGTGTCCGGGAATTCCAGGGGGACCGGTGCCTTGCCGGCAAGTTCCACGGGATCCAGCGCGGCGGCGAGGCGGCCATTCCCAAAGGAGGGTTCCCCGTAGGCGGCCTCGGGACGCCGGCGGACGAGGCCGGCGTCGTCATAAACGGGCGTCACAAGATGAGCCGGCAGAAGCCACGAACGGCGCGTGGAACTGACGTAAAGATCATCCCGGGAGTCGTTGATGCCGGTGGTGCTGTGCAGAAGTTGGCCGTCCGGGGTTTCGAGGCGCAGTGCACCCGGGCGCCTGAGCCATGCCCGGACCAAGGTGGCCTTGGGCGCGGACCGTTCAAGGTACTCGAAGCGGAGGCTGGTCCACTTCCACGGCGAAGAACGGCAAAGATTGCGGAATGTGGAGGACAAGTCAAAACCCGGTCCTGCTGCACTATAGCGCCCCATATCCACAGTTTACCCAAGCGTTCAAGCGGGTCGGACGGTCAAAGCGGGATAGCATCCGAAGGTGATTCGACGACTCTCAGACCTCTGGACGGACAGCCCGATCGGCTTTTGGCTGGTAGTGGCCGCATGCGTGTACTTCGTGGTCACGGCAGTGCGGTTGACGGTGATAGATGTCCGGAGCCACCTGTTGCCCGATCGCATCGTGTTCCCGGCCTATGCGGTCGCCGGGACGCTCTTGCTGGCGGCGGCCCTACTGGCGTACTTCGCCGATGCACCCACGGAGGGCGCATCGGCGGCTGTGCTCTTTGGTGTGCCCGGCCTGGGTGTGATTGCTGGCGGTGCCGTGCTCTGGCTCTTCTACTTCGTGCTGCGGCTCGTTCACCCGCCGGGGATGGGCTTCGGCGACGTGAAGCTGGCCGGAGTGCTGGGCCTCTATCTGGGCTACCTGGGATGGAGCCACATTTTTGCGGGGACGTTCGCGGCCTTCCTGTTGGGAGGGCTGTGGAGCCTGGGTATCCTGGTGGCCCGGCGAGGCACGCTGAGCTCGGCCATCCCGTTCGGCCCGTTCATGCTGGCAGGCGCGGCTGCCGCAATGCTGATCCTTCCAGCGTGAAACCATGCAAGCGCTCGTTCCGGGCTAACTGCGGCCAAATTGCAACGCTCCCCGTCTTCTCGGTGTTAACCGTGCTGGGTCATGCTTTAGGCAAGGCCACCATCGAATTGAAGGAAAACTGACACCATGGGTGCACCCGAGTTCGTGCTCAGATTACGGGAGAAGATCGGTAACGACCCCCTCTGGCTGCCGGCCGTGCGGGGAGTGGTGTTTGATGACGATGGCAGGGTGTTGTTGGGTCAACGCGCCGACAACGGCCATTGGACGCTCATCACCGGAATGCTGGAACCGGGAGAGCATCCTGCACCCGGGCTCGTGCGGGAAATCTTCGAGGAAACAGCGGTGGTGGCCGAGACTGAGCGCATCATCGGCGTCGGAGTTGTGGGGCCGGTGACCTTCCCCAACGGCGACGTGTGCGACTTCCTGGACATCACGTTCCGGTGCCGGTACATCTCCGGCGAGGCGCAGGTCAACGATGACGAATCACTGGCAGTGGGGTGGTTCGCGTTGGACGAGCTTCCGGACATGAGCGCCGGAAACCTTGAGGCCATCAGGCTCGCCACGGAGCCCGAAGGCCCCGTGGCGTACCAAGTGGAGGACTAGCGTTACTGGCGTCCCGCGTCAGCACGATCCTTGTCGAATCCCTCCGACGCCGCCAGATCGGCTTCCAAACGCGCAGTCTCCAGTCGCTCTGCCTCCAGACGGTCAGCTTCGTCCCCGCCCACAGCCTCGCCGCGTGCCACCATGCCGGCGGTATCGGAGAGCGGGATCTGCTTCAGAGTAATGGCCAGGATCAGCGCGATGGCGATGAACGGAACCAGGTACCAGAACACCGGTGCCAGTGAATTGGCATAGGCGTTGACGATCGCATCGCGCAGCTGTTCAGGCATCTGTGCCAAGGCCTGGGGGTCCAGCGTGCTGGTGGACTGCGAGGCCTGCTCGGCAGAGGCCCCGGCCCCAGTGAAGGCCTCAGTGAGGGACTCCGCCAAGCGGTTGGTGAAGATTGCTCCGAAGACGGCCACGCCCAGTGAAGCGCCTACTTCACGGAAGTAGTTGTTGGTACTGGTAGCCGTACCGATCTGGTCCGCCGGAACAGAGTTCTGCACTACCAGGACGATGACCTGCATGATCAGTCCAAGGCCCGCGCCGAAGATGAAGAGCTGAACGCAGATAACCCAGATAGGGGTTGCCGCCGTGAGCGTGGTCAGCCACAGCATGGCAGCGATGGTGAGCGCTGCACCCAGGATGGGGTACATCTTGTACTTGCCGGTTTTGGAAATGCGGATACCGGAGTAGATGGACGTGCCCATCAGGCCAACCATCATGGGCAGCATCAGCAGGCCTGATTCGGCAGCGGAGGTTCCGGACGACATCTGCAGGAACGTAGGAACGAAGGCGATGGCCGCGAACATGCCCAGGCCCAGCGTGAAGCCAATGGCCGTTGCGTTAATGAAGATGGGGTTCTTGAACAGGCTCAGCGGAATGATGGGGTCCTCGGCGCGACGCTCGACCATCACAAAGAGAACCGCAGCCAGGACCATGCCGGCGCCAAACGCCCATGTAAGGGGCGAGTCCCAGCCCTCATCCTTCTTGCCACCAAAGTCGGTGAAGAAAATGAGGCACGTGGTGGCAGCGGAGAGGAACAGGACGCCGAGGATGTCGATCTTCTTCTCGGCCTTCTTGTTAGGCAGCGTCAGGGTGAACCAGGCGGTGATGAACGCGGCGATGCCGATGGGGATGTTGATGTAGAAAGCCCATTCCCAGGTCAGGTGGTCAACGAAGAACCCACCCAGCAGGGGTCCGGCCACGGCGGAGAGACCAAAGATGGCGCCCAACGGGCCCATGTACTTGCCGCGTTCTTTGGCAGGAACGATGTCGGCGATGATGGCCTGCGAAAGGATCATGAGTCCGCCGCCGCCCAGGCCCTGAATGGCGCGGAAGATGACAAAGCCCCAAAAATCGGTGGCAAACGCGCAGCCTACGGACGCAAGCGTAAACAGGGCAATAGCTACAAGGAACAGGTTTCGCCGGCCCAGGATGTCACCGAACTTGCCGTAAATGGGCATCACGATGGTGGTTGCCAGGAGATAGGCCGTGGTGATCCACGCCTGGTGCTCAACGCCGCCCAGCTTGCCCACGATCGTCGGCATGGCAGTGGAGACGATGGTCTGGTCGAGGCTGGACAGCAGCATGCCTGCAATCAGTGCCGAGAAGATGATCCAGATTCGCTTCTGGGTCAACAGCAGAGGTTCAGCTGCCTTGGAGAGTGTACTCATGCGGGGTCCTTCGAGGATTCAAGGGGGTTGGGGCCCAGTTGGTGGTTCGTGGCCAGCGGCTGGGCAAAGAGTTTGCGTGCGGCGTTGAGGTTCTGTTCGAGGATCCCGCGGTAGGGGCGCTCGTTGTCCTCCGAGAAGAACTGCTGCGCGGTCTTCTTGGATACTGCCCCGAATAACACCGTTGCCGTCATGACTTCGGGATGATCAGGGTCCAGGCCCTCACGGGCGGCGACCAGCTCCGCAAATTGGCGCTCGCGGGCCTCACCTTCAAGAGTGAGCCGCGCCAGGAGCTGCGGCTCGGCAGTGATGGCCGCGATGAACTGCTGAACCTCTGCGCGGCTGATGGAGGAGCGCTCCATCAGGGTCACTGTGAGGACATGCAGCGCAGCAAGAAGGGTTCCGGAAATGCTGTCCGGCGTGCGGGAAGTGTTCTGGTTGAATACTTCGAGCGCATCCGTCGGCAACTCATCCGAAAATGAGCCGATCACGGCGTCTTCTTTGGAATGGAAGTAGTTGAAGAAGGTCCGGCGCGAAATCCCCGCCGCCTCGCAGACTTCCTCAACCGTAAAACCGTTGAGGCCATGCTCAGCGGTCATGGAACGCGCGACGGCGGTGATCGCCGTCCGCGTGGCAGCCCGCTTGCGCTCGCGGAGGCCGCCGTCGATATTTGCACTATTGCTCACAAAGTAAAGTTTTGCACTCTTATTTCAATAGTGCAAAAAGACAGTGGAGTTTTTGTACAGCTAATGACCCTTAGGGGGCGCCTTAGGGGCGTTAGCTGTACAAAAACTCCGGGTGCGACGACGGCCGGCACCTTCCGTGCGGAAGGTACCGGCCGTCGTCGTGCTTCAGGTATTGAACCTTAGGGCTAGGCCTTGTGGGCCGGGGCCGTCATGGTGGTGACGTCCAGGGCTTTGTCGAGCTCTGCTTCGGTGACCTTACCTTCGCCCTCGCCGACGAAGCCGAGCTTGTCGGTGGCCTGGCGGATGGTGAGGCCTTCCTTGACGGCGATCTTGGCGATCTTGGCAGCGTTCTCGTACCCGATGTACTTGTTCAGCGGGGTCACGATGGACGGGGAAGCCTCGGCCAGGAAGCGTGCGCGCTCAACGTTGGCGGTGATGCCATCGATCATCTTGTCGGCCATGACACGGCTGGTGTTGGCCAGCAGGCGGATGGACTCGAGCAGGTTGGCGGCCATGACGGGGATGCCGACGTTGAGCTCAAAGGCGCCGTTGGTGCCGGACCAGGCGATGGCGGTGTCGTTGCCGATCACCTGCGCGCAGACCATGATGGACGCTTCGCAGATGACCGGGTTGACCTTGCCCGGCATGATGGACGAGCCCGGCTGGAGGTCCGGAATGGCGATTTCGCCAAGGCCGGTATTGGGGCCGGAGCCCATCCAGCGGAGGTCGTTGTTGATCTTCATGAAAGAGATCGCGATGTTGCGCAGCTGGCTGGAACCCTCGATCAGGCCATCGCGGTTAGCCTGTGCTTCGAAGTGGTCGCGGGCCTCGGTCAGCGGCAGGCCGGTGTCAGCTGCCAGCAGTTCGATCACACGTTCCGGGAACCCGGCCGGGGTGTTGATGCCCGTGCCCACGGCGGTTCCGCCGAGGGGGACCTCAGCAACGCGGGGGAGTGCTGCGTTGATGCGCTCAATGCCGTAGCGGACCTGGGCGGCGTAGCCGCCGAACTCCTGGCCCAGCATGACCGGCGTGGCGTCCATGAGGTGCGTGCGGCCGGACTTCACGACGTCCTTGAACTCAACTGCCTTGCGGTCCAAGGACGCTGCCAGGTATTCCAGGGCCGGGATGAGGTCGTTGATCAGGGCCGAGGTGGCGGCAACGTGCACGGACGTGGGGAAGACGTCGTTGGAGGACTGTGAGGCATTCACATGGTCGTTCGGGTGGACAACTTTGTCGCTCCCGGCGGACGCGAGGGCGCGCGATGCAAGCTCGGCGATGACCTCGTTGGTGTTCATATTCGAAGAAGTGCCCGAGCCGGTCTGGAAGACGTCAATCGGGAAGTCGCCGTCGTACTTACCGGTGGCAACCTCATCGGCAGCGGCAGCGATAGCCTCGGCGAGCTCACCATCGAGCACCCCCAGTTCGGCGTTCGCCAGTGCAGCTGCCTTCTTCACGCGGGCCAGGGCCTCAATGTGTGTGCGCTCAAGCGTCTTGCCGGAGATCGGGAAGTTCTCCACAGCACGCTGCGTCTGGGCGCGGTACAGGGCGTTCACGGGGACGCGAACTTCGCCCATCGTGTCATGTTCAATACGGAACTCAGTGGTGGAAGTCATGGGGCTAGCTTATGGCGATTGGACGCCTCACAGAAAACCCGGAGGGGAGTGCTACGTGCTCCGGCCCTGAGGCCGGAGCACGTCCTCCTAGAGCTTGCCGATCCCGGAAACGAGGGCCGCGCGGCCTTCGTCCAGCTTGTAGGACAGGCCGATCACGGCAACGCGGCCGTCGTCGATGGCGTCCGAAATCACACGTGAGCTGTCAGCCAGGCGGGCAGCGGTCTGCTTCACGTGCTCCACCACCATGTCGTTAACGTCGTCCTGGTTATTGCGCCTGGCCGTCAGGACCGACGGTGTAATGCGCTCCACGAGGTCGCGGATAAAGCCCGGAGGCATCTCGCCCGTTTCCACGGCCGACTTGGTGGCCTTGACCGCACCGCAGCTGTCATGGCCGAGGATGACGATCAATGGAACACGGAGTTCGCTGATGCTGTATTCGAGTGAACCCAGGACGGCATCGTCAATAACCTGGCCGGCGGTGCGCACCACGAAGGCGTCACCGAGGCCAAGGTCAAAAATGATCTCTGCAGCGAGCCGGGAATCCGAGCAGCCGAAGATCACGGCAAACGGGTTCTGGGTCTCAATCAGAGAAGAGCGTCGCGAAGCATCCTGGTTGGGGTGCAGGGATTCGCCGGAAACAAAACGTTCGTTGCCCTCGCGGAGACGGCGCCACGCCAGGGCTGGAGTCAGGTAAGTAGGCACGAGCCTTACTTTACGACGCGGACACCGCAGTCCGTGAAAGTGTTGCGCGTGATAAACCGGACGGCTTCTCAGGCGGAGGGCTGCGGAGACGACGTTGCGGTAGCCGGAACGCTGGCAGGCGGTGCCTGCTCTGCGGACTTCACGACGGCGGCGGCCAGGGTTGCGAACTCATCGAGCTTAGCCGTGCCGCTCAGGACGATGGTGGTGCCGCGATACTCCAAGACCATGCTCCGCTTTTCTTTGCCGGAGTCCCGCAGTTCCCACTCCTGGCCACCAGCGTTACGGGTTCCGGTCACAGGGAGGTTCTCTGTCTGCTGCAAAACCCACGTGGGGTTCGCCTGATTGGTCTGGGTGAGGCCAATGAAATTTTCCTTGGGAGTGAGGAACCCGATCTCCCAGGTAGGTACGCCGCTTCCAGTGCCGGACTCCCACCGGGCGTAATTGGGTTTGAATGTGTCGCCGACGTCCGGGGTGACGGGTGTGAATCCCGCCACACCTGTGGCGTTGCGGGCGATGGCCGCGACGTCAACATCAGGGCGGAATCCCTCGCCCTTGGGCGCCGGGTTCATCAAAACGATGGGAAGAAAAGCCAGGACACAAACCAACAACGCAATGACCATGCCGATGACAGAAGCGTTGGCCCGCTTGGCAGCTTTCGCCGCAATGACGGGTTTATAGGGGGCATCCGGGGCTACCTGGGCATCGGTGGGATTGGCCGCTGCAGCCTCGGATGGGTTCTCTGCTGCGGGCCTGTCCTGCGTTTCACTCACCCCTCCATGATCCCTTATCCGGGCAGGGAACACACATCCGGTAACCTCACCACAGGTGCCGGGGGCGGTGGTCATCCAACGACTCACTGACCACTCGGCGACTATGATCGTTGATAGAGGAACCCCGGGTTGCCCCGTGCAACCATGTCCGGTCCCGTGAATCGTCACTCGAAGAAGAGGTTCAAGTGTCTCCTGCACCAATGACCCAGCAGTATTCCACGATTTCGCCGTCGCTCGCCGTCGGCCTCGACGAACCCGACCGCAACCTTGCGCTTGAACTCGTCCGCGTTACCGAAGCTGCGGCAATTGCCGGCGGCCACTGGGTAGGTTTCGGTGACAAAAACAAGGCCGACGGCGCCGCCGTTGATGCCATGCGTTCATTCCTTCAAACCGTCCACTTCAACGGCGTCGTGGTCATCGGTGAAGGCGAAAAAGATGAAGCCCCCATGCTGTTCAACGGCGAGCAGGTTGGCGACGGCACCGGTCCCGAATGTGACGTCGCCGTCGACCCCATCGACGGTACCCGCCTGACCGCCCTCGGCATCAACAACGCCCTCGCGGTGCTGGCAGTAGCTGAGCGTGGCTCCATGTTCGATCCCTCCGCCGTGTTCTACATGGAGAAGCTCGTTACCGGCCCCGAAGCCGCCGACATGGTGGATCTTCGCCTGCCCGTCAAGCAAAACCTGCACCTCATCGCCAAAGCCAAGGGCGTCAAGGTCAACCAGCTCAACGTCATGATCCTGGACCGCGACCGCCACCGCCCCCTCGTGGAAGAAATCCGCGAAGCCGGTGCACGCACCAAGTTCATCATGGACGGTGACGTTGCGGGCGCCATCGCGGCAGCACGCTCCGGCACCGGCGTCGACGCCCTCATGGGCATTGGCGGTACCCCGGAAGGCATTGTCACCGCCTGCGCCATCAAGTCCCTCGGCGGCGTCATCCAGGGCCGTCTGTGGCCCACCTCGGACGACGAAAAGCAGAAGGCCATCGACGCCGGACACGACCTCGACCGCGTCCTCTCCACCAACGACCTCGTCACCTCCGACAACTGTTACTTCGCAGCAACCGGCATCACCGACGGCGACCTCCTGCACGGGGTCCGCTACCAGAAGGACCGCGTGCTGACCCAGTCGATCGTGATGCGCTCCAAGTCCGGAACGGTCCGCTTCGTGGAGGCCGAGCACCACGCATCCAAGTGGGAGACGTACGCGCGCAAGCCGTAACCCCTCCATTGCAGGTCGCGTCTTTGACGCGAAAAGCGCCCCATCGCTCTGCGGCTATCTCCTCGTACCTCGTCGATTTGATGCCGCTCCCGCGATGGGGCGCTTTTCGCTGTTTGGATGCGGTGGGGGCAGCGGCTCCCGGCTTCGCGCTGTTGAGAGGCTGATGTGGGCCTAGCGGAGCTTGTCGCGGAGTTTTCTGGCCAGCTGGTAGGCGCCATAGCGCAGTTTGTTGACCGGGAGGTCCCAGGTGCCGGGGTAGGACACCTCGCGTCCTCCAAATGACTTCTTGAATGCCGTGAAGCCCGCCCATTTGTGGTCCGGCTGGTCCTCGGGAGCCACGCCCCAAAGGTCCACGTGTTTGAGGCCCTTCTCCTTGGCATCGGCCATCAGGGTCACCAGGAGGGGAATGCCCGCACTGAGCTTGCGATGGGTATCGTCCAGGGCAGCGTGGGCGTAGACACGGGTATCAGCGGAGTCGTAGGCGAAGGCAGCCGCGATCGGCTCGCCCTCAAGCTCGGCAATGAACAGCGTTCCCGCCCCATTGGGCAACAGGGAAGCGGCTACCTGGGTGAGATACTCGTCGCTCTGCGGTTTGAAGCCGTTCCGGGCAGCCGTCAGGTGGAGGAAGTGCAGAAGGATCTTGATGTCCGCCGGATCCTGGGATGCGCGGAACGTCACGCCCTTCTTGTGGATGTTCCTGTAAAGGTTCCGGTTGGTGGGCTTCATCCCGGCCAACACGTCCTTGAAGTCGCCTTCCAGATCTACGACCCAACTCAGCTCCGGCTGCTGGTTGACCGGCGCCGGCTGCAAGCCGCGGGCGCGCAGGAGAGGTCCGGCGTCGGACGCTGTAAACCCCGCCGCAGCGGGTTCCATCCGCACGAACACCGCACTCTCGGTCTTAGCCAGGGCAACCAGGGCCGCCGTGGCGGCGTCGAAAGCCTCCACGGACTCCGCCACGGGGCCATAGGGAGCATAGATAACCTTGCCGGCAGGGTTCTTTTCCTCAATGGCGAGGAAACTCCAGCCGGGCCCGGACTGCTCGTGGACACGGCGTCCCAGGGAACGCTGGACTGCCGCCCATGCGGGCGTTTGCAGGAAAAACTCCATGGATCAGTTCCCCAGGCCCGTGGTCACTGCGAAGGCAACACTGACGTCGGTGGCACCTTGCACTGGGTGAACATTGACGGGCGCTTCGATATCGGGGATGAACGCGGCGGCGCCGCGCTCAAGCCGGAGGTCGCTCTTGGGGGAGTCGAGCATCACCGAACCGGACACCACCACGACGACGGCGGGCCCGGTTTGCGCCAGCGGCACCGGCTCGGCCCCCGGGGCAAGCTCGATGCGCTGGAGCTGGAATTCCCTGAAGGGCGGGCGGTACAGTTCCTGCCCGAATTCCGTACCGCTGGCCTCGACGCGCGGCACGCCCAGTGCTTCGAAACGGACAGTCTTCAGCAGCTCGGGGACGTCCACGTATTTGGGCGTGAGTCCGCCGCGGAGCACGTTGTCAGAGGACGCCATGACCTCCACGCCCAATCCGTGGAGGTAAGCGTGGATGTTGCCGGCAGGCAGGTAGACCACGTCGCCGGGCTCCAGGGACAGGTGGTTGAGAAGGAGGGAAATGAGGACGCCGGGATCTCCGGGGAAGGCCTCATTGATGTCCAGCATTGCGGTCAGGGCTTCGCGGTGCGGCTCCAACGGTGCACCGGCGGACAGGACGGCAACCACCTCATGGATCACGTCGGAGACGTCGCTGCCACCCTGGATCAGCCGGCTGAAGGCGGCCTTCAGCGCTGCGGACTCATCGGAATGGCCGAGGTCTGCGATGACGCCGCTGATGACATCGGGAGTATCGACTGCTGCCGAATCAAGGACAGAGGCCAAGTGCTCAAAGATGTCCTTGGACGCAGCCGGCGAACGGAAACCGCACAGTGCCTTGAACGGAGTCAGGGCGAAAATCATCTCCGGTTTGTGGTTGTCATCGCGGTAGTTGCGGTTCGCGGCATCCGCCGGGATCCCGGCTTCATTCTCCCTGGCAAATCCTTCCCGTGCCTGCTCCAGGCTGGGGTGCACTTGCAAGGACAAAGGCTGCTCGGCAGCCAGGAGCTTGGTGAGGAAGGGGAGCCGGGGCCCGAACTCGGCGATGCTCTCGGAACCCAGGCAGCGCACCGGGTCCGAGCCGATCAGGGCATCGAGGGGCTGGGTAACACCGTTGGGGTGAACGGCTGTGGAGGGCGAGTCCTGGTGGGCCCCGATCCACATCTCGGCCTCGGGTCCACCCGACGCGGGACGACCCAGCAGTTCGGCGATGGCCGTCGTCGAACCCCACGCGTAGGGTCGCAAAACATTCTCAATCTTGTACACGAAAGAAGGTCCTTATCGTTGCGCTGGACGTGGGGTGGAGCGGACGAACAAGCCTACAGGGGCGCGCACTGTCCATTGGTGGCCACGAGATTACGGATGCCTTGCTCATCGCCTTGCGCCTTGAGGCCGTTCAGCAACTCGATGGTGATTGGCGTGCCGTCCGGTGTGGTGGTTACGGGGGTGAAATCGGCCGACGGCGAGGGCAGCTGACTTGCGGGCAGGAGCCCGGCTGTTGGACCCGCGGCCACAACGGTACCGGCACTGGCGTCGTCGTGGGATACGACGGCGTCTTCCGCCTTGGGGGTGTTGGACGACGCCAGGACTTCCTGGACCTTGGCATGGATCAGGTCAAAGTCAGGCACCGTGGAGAAGGACGCGTCAAAGTCCGGGGGCCCGATGGTGAGGCGCTTGACCGGCTGGTTCTTGGACTTCAAGGCCAAGTCAACGAAACTGCCCAGTTGGGTGGAGGAAATGTTCGAATCCACCACCTTGGTGCCGGCGTTGGCGATGTCCTCGAACTTGGTCAGCAGGGTGGCGGGATCGAGTTGCTTGAGCATGGCCTGCTGCACACACTGCTGGCGCGCGATGCGGGCGTAGTCATCCACGAACTCGCGGGAACGTCCGTACCACAAGGCCTGGAAACCATTCAGGTGCTGATCACCGGCCGGGATCCAGCCGTCAGGCATGCCGTGGATTCCGTTCGCCTCGTCAGTGACCGGACCACTGATAGGCACCCAACCGCCGGCCTTGATACGGATTCCACCCATGGCATCGATGAGTTTGGCAAAGCCGTCCATATCCACCAAGACATAAGCTTGGACGGTGATGCCCAAGGTGCCGGACACCGCTTCGAGCGTGGCCTGAGCGCCGGGATCGGCAACCCCCGGGTAGAGATCCTGGTGGTTGTTGGTGACTTCGGTGTTGACGGCGTTGATGAGGCATTCGTCGCCGCAGTTGTAGCCGTCCGGGTAAATCTCGCGCATGGGCGAGCCCTCGCTGAACTGCGCATTTTGCAGGTTGCGGGGGACGGAGATGATGGCGCTCTCTCCGGTTTTGGCATCGACGCTGATGACGGAGAGGCTGTCCGGTCGCCGGCCTGTCCTGTCGTCGCCGGCGTCGCCTCCCATCATGAGGAAGTTATAACGCCCGTCCACGGGATCGATGGCGGGACCGGCGTTGAAGATGCTGCCGATCGCATTCCGGCTCACGTTCAGCACGTAGGCGAGGTAGCCCAGGGATCCGCTGGCGATGACGGTGCTTACCGCCAAAACGACGGCGATGATGGGCCGCATTCCCGGTGCCAGGAGTGCCGGCCTGATGATCCGCAGAGTATTGAGGAACAGGAAGGCCCACCCCAAGGCCAACGCCACCAGGATCACAATGATGAACAACGAGCCCACGGGATGGGTGGCAAGGCTGAGCAGCAGGCTTCGATTCACCAGCGCAACGATGAGCGTGAGCAGGGCAAGGGCCCACACCGTGATGGTGACGCGCAAAGCCATGCGGCCAAGTTTGCGGTCTCCGGCAACGATTTGGGCACTGCCGGGAACAAAGAGAGTGAGGAGTACCAGCACGAAGGCGCGTTTGGTCCGCACCGGCGCACTCGCGCTGGACGGATAGCGGACGGGATCAGTCAGGGCGGAACCGGGCTGATTCGTGGACTTGTGCATGGTCATCAACCGCTGCCTTCCTAGCGGGAGCTCCGGGCGGAGGCATTGGCAGGGGAGAAGACTTGTTCCACCTTGTGGCGCAGGTTTTCGCCCTTCTTGGTAGCGACGTCGTTCAGTTCCTGGGCAAAGGTAAGGAGGTCTTCGCGGAGCTTGGACGCGAGTTCATCCGTTCCTGAGGCGAGCATGCGAACGGCAAGAAGTCCCGCGTTGCGTGCTCCTGCGATGGATACCGTGGCCACGGGAACGCCGGCAGGCATTTGCACGATGGACAGGAGGGAGTCCATGCCGTCCAGGGTTTTGAGGGGGACCGGGACACCTATGACCGGAAGGGGCGTCACCGAAGCCAGCATGCCGGGGAGGTGGGCTGCGCCGCCCGCACCGGCAATGATGACGCGCAGGCCGCGTTCGTGGGCCGTCTGTCCGTAGCGGATCATCTCGGTGGGCATCCGGTGGGCCGAGACCACGTCTGCCTCAAAGGGTATGCCGAACTCGGCCAGGGCATCCGCCGCGGCTTCCATGACCGGCCAATCGGAATCCGAGCCCATCACAAGTCCTACCAACGGGGCCGTTTTTTCGGAAGTCATGCAGTCTCCTCAAGGGTGGTCTGTTCCGGTTTGCGGCCGTCACGGATGATGTTGGCCACCGCGGTGGCGCGCTGGCGGACGGAGTCGACGTCGGAAACCGAGCTGCCAACGAGGTTCACGTGGCCGATCTTGCGGCCTGGCCGGACGGACTTGCCATAGGAGTGAACCTTGGCTGCTGGCTCGAAGGCCAACGCCATGGGGAAGGCTTTGAAGAGGTCCTGGTTGTCGCCACCCAGGAAGTTCTTCATGACTACCACCGGCGCCAAAGCATCGGTAGCGCCCAAAGGAAGGTCCAACACGGCACGCAGGTGCTGCTCGAACTGGCTGGTGATGGAGCCGTCCTGCGTCCAGTGACCGGTGTTGTGCGGGCGCATGGCGAGTTCGTTGATGAGGAAGCCGGCTCCGACTCCTGGCGTTTCGAAGAGTTCTGCAGCCATGACCCCGGTGACGCCAAGTTCGTTGGCAATTCGCAAGGCAGCTTCCTCGGCAGCGGCCGCCACTTCAACAGAGATGTTCTGGGCAGGAGCGATTACTTCGTCGCAGACTCCATCCACCTGGATGGTGTGCACAACGGGCCAGGCACGCGATTCGCCACTGGGGCTGCGTGCCACAAGGGCAGAGAGCTCGCGGCTGAAATCAACCTTGGCTTCGGCCAGGAGCGGGCTCATGGCCTGGAACCAGTCTGCCGTGTCCAAGGCTTCGTCCGGGGTGTCAACAATCCTGACACCCTTGCCGTCGTAACCGCCGCGGGGTGTCTTCAGGACTACGGGCCAGCCGATCCTATCGCCGAAGGCCACCAGCTCCTCAACGGTGGAGACAGCCGACCACTCCGGGTTGGGCAATCCAAGACGATCAATGGCAGCACGCATCACCAATTTGTCCTGGGCGTTGACCAGGGCATCCGGGCCCGGCTGGACGTTGACACCAGCGTCAAGAAGGGCCTGGAGGTGTTGTGTGGGGACGTGTTCGTGATCGAAGGTCATGACGTCCAGCCCCTTGGCGAACTCAAGGAGAGCATCCAGGTCCTTGTAGTCGCCAATGGGTGCGGTGGCTACTGCAGCCACGGCAGAAACGTCCTCACCTTCAGCCAAAACGCGGAGTTCGAAGCCCAGTGCGGTAGCGGGCGGAGCCATCATTCGTGCGAGTTGGCCGCCGCCAACTACGCCAATTACTGGAAAAGTCACAAGGTTCAGCCTACCGAACCGGCGCCAGGATCACTGATTCTGCCGCCCCATGGGACGGATTTCTACCGGTGTGGGGTGTCAGTATCGGCCTTCTCACAGCCCCCTCAAAGGCAGCGCAAGGAAATCGGCGCTAAAATGGGCTTGGCCCATCGGCCCACATTTCAACGGCCATGGAGGGTCATGATCACCACACTTGCAGATCGCATCCGCGGACTTGCCTCACTTTTTTGGCGTGAGGTAGCAAAGTTCGGCGCCGTCGGCGGTGTTGCTTTTGTCATTGACTCGGCCGTTTTCATCTGGCTGTTTTCCGGCCCGATGCACGGCAGCGAAGTGTGGGCGAAGGCCATTGCGACGATTGTTGCAAGTATTTTCTCCTGGGTGGCAAACCGCTTCTGGACGTTCCGGCACCGCAAGCAGGCCAACGTTGTTCGTGAGGCCGTTTTGTTTGCCATCATGAACCTTGTAGGTCTCCTGATTGCATCCGGCTGTGTGTGGTTCGCCAAGTACATTCTGGACCTCAACGACAAACCTTCGCTGTTCATCGCAGGCAGCGTGGTGGGCCTCATCCTGGGCACCATCTTCCGCTTCTTTGCGTACCGCTTCTGGGTCTTCAACGAAGAGCTGGACGCCGAACCCGAGTTCTCGCATGACCACGAGATCATTGAGCTTCACCATAAGGCGAAGGCGGGTTCCGAGGCAGGGACGAACCCTGCAACGGGCGAATTTCCTTCCGTCAAGAATCTCTAACGCTACGAACGGCTGACGCGCTCGTTCTCGAGCAGGTGTTCTGTCACGTCCAAGTCCGGATGCACCAGTACTACTGAGCCGTCCTCCTTCCAAGCGCCCAAGGATGCTGCCAGGCAGTGCTCCAAGCCTTCGGTGGCGCGGACCAGCAGGCGGACGCCTGGCTCTTGTGGAGTAGCAAAGCCATCAATAAGTTCTTCATGGGGCAGTCCGGTGGTTCCGCGCACGGCGGGCAAGCTTGCCTCGGGTTCGTTGTGTGCCATGAAGACGTCACCGTGGGAACGGACTTCAGCGGCGTAGTCCACGACGCCGGATGGCAGCTCGCCGGGCCAGCGCATCGCAAGTGCCGCGAGCGGCACGGCGACCACCGCCTCGAAGCCGGCCCCGGCGCCGTCGTCGGGCTTGTCCGTCGCCAGGAGGTCGGCTGAGGTGTGGTCGAAGACCACCTCCATGCCCAGCTGCCAGGCAGCCAGGGCCCAGACGACGGATTTCCAGTGCGCCGGCAGATCCAACCTGATGGACATCCCTGGTTCGGCGTCAAGTTCGTCCTGCAGCAGGTTGCTGGTTTTTGCTACCCAGTTGTCCAGAACGCGCCCCGATAGCTCAACCCGCTCGGAGTCGGGGCCATACCAAGTGAGTCGTGGTGAGGTTGAGTGACCGGATCGTAGGGCGGTCATCAGGTTCGCTGCCGGGATGCTCATGCGTCAATCTTGCCACGGCGTTAGGCAGGTTCCTTAGGGCCGGCCATCGTTAATGTGAAATGCAACACACCCTATTTTCTCCAGTCGTTGGCCTCCCGCGGAAGCTGATGCAATTTTCCGCGGAAATTCAATGAAAGTTCATCCGGGCCGATCCAAGGCTGTCATTTTGCGCCACGACACGCGGCGGCTCGACAAAAATGTTGGGCGTGGCGCATCCCACGTTTCTAGAGATTCTTGATTATTATCCCGGCGCGGCTTGACTGGTGGGTAGTTACACGCGTGTAATTAGTAATCAACGCCGCTGCACAGATACCCGGAACGTCGCCGGGAATCGGAAACACATCCAAGCAGCAGCTGCAAAATCAGGAGGGACGCCATGGGGCAAGCGTTGCGTATCCAGGAAGATGCAGTCGTCGCAGAACATGCGTCGGTGAAATACCGTTCGAGGGAAGTACCGGGGGATTGGTACGTTGACCCGGCGGACCCGGAAGCGGCAGATCGATACAACCAGAATGTCCAGCAGTCTTTGGAGGATCAGGCTACCGCCCTCCTCGCTGCTCATGAGGCACTGATTGGTGACCTTCCGGCTGGGCCGGATGAAGACCTGGACGACCCTCCCATGGAGCTGCGTCGTCCCGTTGAGACGCCGGGGCAACCCGTGTGGATCGGCCTTCCCCAGGGGGACTTCGATGACGAAGGCGAACTTGGCTGGCAGACTGATGCGCTGTGCGCACAGACCGATCCTGAAGCCTTCTTCCCTGAAAAGGGTGGATCGACGAGGGACGCCAAGAAGGTCTGCGGAGCGTGCAACGTCCGCTCGCAGTGCTTGGAATATGCTCTCGCCAATGATGAGCGGTTCGGTATTTGGGGCGGGCTCTCCGAGCGGGAGCGTCGTCGGCTAAGGAAGCGAGCGGTCTAATTCTCAAGGAAGTGCATGTTACCGCCGTCGTGGTTTCCCACGACGGCGGCAACTATCTGCCCAGAACATTGGCGGCATTGTCGGACCAAACGCGGTCGGCGGATGCCGCCATTGGCGTTGATACAGGTTCCACGGATAACTCACTGGAATTACTCAGCGAGGCCTTCGGCCACAACAAGGTGACCTCGTTCCACCATGCAAAGTCGGGTTTTGGGGCCGCTGTCCAGGCTGGTCTGCAGGAGCTGGCCCCCTCGGGACACACCGCACACGCTGCCGATGGCGGTGACGCACCGGCCGGCAACGACGCCAAGACCACGTCCGTCGAATGGATCTGGCTCCTGCACGATGACGCCGCCCCCGCGCCTGATGCGCTTGCGGAGCTTCTCCATGCGGTTGAACGCGCGCCCTCAGTGACAGTGGCGGGGTGTAAGCAGCTCGGCTGGGACAACAAGCGGCACCTGGTGGATGTAGGACTTTCGACGAGTCGCTGGGCGGAACGCCTCACACTGATCGACGCCGATGAAGTTGATCAAGGTCAATACGATGCCCGTACTGACACTTTCGCTGTGAACTCCGCAGGTATGTTGATCCGCCGCGATGTCTGGGAGCTGTTGGAAGGATTCGACCCCGCGTTGCCGGGCAGTGGCGATGACGTGGACTTCTGCTGGCGGAACTGGCTCGCGGGCAATCGCGTAGTTGTAGTCCCAGGTGCCCGCATGTTCCATGTGGAACACCGCCCGCATGGCCTGGGTACATCCTCCGCGGCACGTAAAGCCCAGATCCACATGCGCCTCAAGCACACCCCGTGGTGGAATGTGCCGTTCCAGGCGATGGGCGCGTTGTTCGGCGCCATGATCCGACTCGTGCTGAGCATTTTGGTCAAAGAACCGGGCTATGGCCTCTCGCAGTTCACGGCCACCATCGCTGCCCTTGTTCGGCCCGTTGCCATTGCCAAAGGCCGCCGCGTTGCGGCCAGGACGCGACGGGTGCACAGATCGGTTGTGCGCGGGCTGCAGACGCCCTCACGGGAGGTGCGTGCCAACAGGCGCTCGTTGCTCGAAGCGATACGCCCCGCCGACGAAACGCCGGCTATCTCCGATCTTCTTGCCCCGGAACCCAGCGGGGATGCTGCCGATGACTTCGCCGCTCTGGCCACCAATGAGCGGGGCTGGGTGGGCACAGGTGCCGTGGTTGCCGCACTGGTGGCACTCAGCGCCGCGCTCGTGGGATTGCTGGGGTTGCTGCGCTCAGGCGCTGTTACCGGCGGCGGACTCCTCCCTCTTTCAGCCTCACCAGGAGATATTTGGGCCAATGCGTCCACATGGTGGATCACGTTGGGAGCAGGTCTGCCCGGACATGGCGATCCGTTCGGCTATGTGTTGTGGCTGCTCTCGCTCTTTGGCGGCGGGGACGGCAACGCCGCCATGGTGTGGCTGCTGATCCTTGCCATGCCGTTCTCTGCCGTTGGCGCCTGGTTCGCGGCAGGCGCGCTCACTACCAAGCGCCGTTTCCGGGTTGCGGCCGCCTTGGCGTGGTCCGGTGCTCCTGCACTGCTGATTTCCATCAACGAGGGCAGGGTCGGGTCCCTGGTGGCGCATGTCATGATGCCGCTGTTGCTGCTGGCACTGTTGCGCGCCTCGGGATCCGCCGTAGCCCAAGGCCCTGCCCTTGCGGGCACACAGCTGAGCCGTCGTCCTGCCCTGCTCTCCGGCAAGCCCGGAATTAATGGGACGCCATCGTGGACTGCTGCCGCCGCTGCCGGTCTGGCCATGGCCGTGGTCACTGCCTCTGCGCCGTCGCTGTTGGGACCTGCCATTGTTGTGGTGGTTCTGGCTGCGGTGGTCCTCGGGCAACGGGGCAAGACGCTGTGGTGGTCGCTCCTGCCCACAGTCGCCCTGTTCCTGCCGTATGGAGTATCTGTGCTGGACAGGCCGCGCTCCTTGTTGGCCGATCCCGGGTTGCCACTGACTTTTGAGGCAGCTCCCCTGTGGCAGCAGCTTCTCGGCCAGCCGCTCGGTTTTGACATCGACGGCGGTTTGACCGGTTTGGCGGTCTTCGGTCCGGGCGTTGTGCCATGGGCACTACTGCTGGCTCTGCTTGTTGTCGCACCAGTTCTGATCCTTGCAGTTGCCGCCTTGTTCCTTCCCGGAAAACGCGCCGCACTGGCCCGGGTGTTCTGGTTGGTTGCTTTGGCTACCCTTGCCAGCAGTTGGTTGGTGGGTCACGTGGCCACCGGGGTTAACAACAACGTGATTGTTGGCCCATTCACCGGCCCTGCGGTGTCGGCTTCGGGCATGCTACTCCTGGGTGCTGCCGTGCTTGGCGCTGAGAAGCTTTTTGCTGCACCTCGGAGGATGCCCAAGGGTTCCCGGCGTCCAGTCCAGGTGCGGCGCGTTGCTTCGGCTGTCGCCATGGCACTCCTGGTTGCCGGCCCCCTTGCCGGCATGGCGGCCTGGGCTGCCCAAAACGTCCTCCAGCCCACTCCGACTGCTGGATCCAGCGTGGCGGCCGGGGCTGCCGAACAGGCGTCGTCCCTCGGCGCCCGCCGTCAGGTTTGGCCGGAAGATACGGGCACGTTGCCTGCTACTGCCGTAGACCGCGGACAGGGGCCTGAGCGCACGCGAACCCTGGTCATCACCAGCGGTGAACAGGGGGCCTTCTCCTCGTCACTGATGCGTGGAGCCGGGACCACGTTGGACAGTTTGTCCACCATAGCCTCCGCTCGGACCATCATTGGCGCACCAGGACGTGAAGAGATCGCGGACGATGACGCTGCCACCACATCCTTGCGTCGGGCCGTCGCCA
The DNA here is from genome assembly GCF_055389195.1 of Arthrobacter sp. DualSoilB13. Lineage (NCBI taxonomy): Bacteria > Bacillati > Actinomycetota > Actinomycetes > Micrococcales > Micrococcaceae > Arthrobacter > Arthrobacter sp. DualSoilB13. Next base: position 1,245,117 of record NZ_AP035865.1, read on the forward strand.
CCATCGTGGCGGGCACGGGCGTGGATCCGCGCGCAGACCTTGAACAGCTTGGCGCCGGATTCATCGTCCTCAAGGCCGAGGACAACGCCGCGCAACTCACGGCCAGCAGAATCGACGCAGTCCCGGGACTGGTGGCCGTAGGCCAGACCGACGCCGGATGGCTGTGGCGGGTGACGCCCCGGAACCAGGAAGCCGCTACTGCCGCCGATACAGCGCATAGGGTACGAATCGTGGACTCCGAAGGTGCTCTTGTGAGTACGCTTCCATCCGAAGAAGTAAACGTAGACGCCACTGTGCCCTCCGGGGATGAGGGTCGAAAGATCGTCCTCGCCGAACGCTCCGATCCCGGCTGGACCGCGTGGATGGATGGTCGCCAACTGCAGGCCACAACATCAGGTTGGTCACAGGCGTTCGAGCTGCCTGCCAGCGGAGGCGACCTTGAGATCCGGTACGCAAACCCCTGGGCCCTGTGGTTCGGGATCCTGCAAGCGGTGGTCATCGGTCTCACGGTCCTGTTGGCTGTGCCGATGCCCGCACGCCGTAGCCGAACCGGCATGTCGAGGGACGAAGTCTCCCTCCGTAAGGAGTACAGCAGTGTCTGAGGACCAGAAGAACGTGTCCGGCGAAAGCACTGAAGCCCAGGAGCCCAAGAAATCCCGCAGCGCCAGCTCCAGCCGCAGCGCCGGCTCCAGCCGCAGCTCCAACAGCCGCAGCTCCAATAGGGGAGCCATCACCGGCGTCCTGTCAGCAGTGGTCATCCTTGCCGCCGGCGGAGGGGCAGTAGCCGCCACATCCATGGTGCCTGAACCCTCAGGCGGGACCTCCGTGGACATCCGCCAGGCTGACGTACCTGCTGGCCGCGCCCTGGCGGTGTGTCCCGAACCCGCGCGGCTTGTGAACGGAACCGTGGTGGGCACGGACGCTGACTTCAGCCCTGTATCCACCACGGCCACCAGCGCCCTGAATGCAGTGGTGCTCAGTAACCCGGCCGGAACAGTGCCAGGGAGCAGTGTGGCAGCGTTGGGTGGTGACCTGGTGGCCCGGATCGCAGAGGCACCCAGCAGTACGCCTCCGCCCACAGCTGGCCCGCCTGTTCTAGCCGCCGGCGTAGCGTCCATCAGCCCGGTGACGTCACCGGCCGTGGTGGGTGCCGATGCCATGGGAAACGAGCAGGCGTCCCTGGCTGCCAACCTCAGTTACTCAGCCACTGACGGCGATCTCCGGGGCCTGGCGGCAACTCAATGCCAGCCACCGGGCAATGACGCGTGGTTATTGGGCGCCGACACTGCTGTTGGTCGGACTGCCGTTCTGAACGTGAGTAACGCCTCCGAGACTCCGGCCACGGTCAACCTTGAACTGTATGGATACGAGGGACAGATCCAGGCGCCCGGGGCCCGTGGTCTCCTGGTAGCTCCCGGCACCACCCGTTCGGTTAACCTGGCCGGCCTGGCGCCCGGTGAATCGCAACTTGCCGTGCACGTGCGCAGCACGGGAGGCCCCGTTGCCGCCACTATCCAACAGAGCGTGTTGCGCGGAATCGCTCCGGGTGGTGTGGAGTACCTTTCGCCGGGTGCTGGTCCATCGAACCTTCAGGTCATGTCCGGCGTCGATATTCAAGACCCGTCTGGCGTCAAAACCCTGGCCGCGAAGCCGGGGTTCGCGGATGCCGTTCCGGCGCTTCAGATCGCCGTACCCGGTTCTACTGACGCCGTGGTGCAGGTCAGCCTTTACGGTGCCAACGGAGAACGCAAAATTCCCAACGGGGGAGTGGTGACGGTCAAAGGCGGGACGGTGGCCACCCTCAACCTTGACGGCGTCCCAGCCGGCAGCTATACCGTCAGGGCCAGCTCGGATGTCTCTTTCCTGGCATCAGCGAGGGTCACCCGTGGAACCAAAGCCGAAGATGCAACGGACTTAGCCTGGTCTCCGTCGTCGGCCCGCCTCGGTAGCCAGCACTTGGTGGCCGTTCCCAGGGGCGGGCAGAAGTTCCTGAGCTTTGGTGTCCCTGAAGGGCGAGGCACAGTCAGCTACGCTCCGGTGACTGCCGACGGAAAGGTTGGCAAGTCCGTTGACGTGGATATGTCCGGCGGGACCACCTCCATGATCGAGCTACCAGAGAAGTCCGGCAACTCCGTGGTGGCCGGTTATGTGGTGTCCGCGTCGGGTGATCCGGTGTACGGCGCGCTGGTACTCGGAAAACAAGGACGCACAGACGTTTCGGTCGTGGCAATTCAGGATGCGGCCTCAGGGCTACAGAAGGTGCCGGTCTCGGTCGGCTACTAGGCACACCTTGCAGGCAACAGCACTTATCGCATGAGCCGCCCGACAATGTGAATCGCCCGACAGCACGACCCAGCTGACAGCATGACCCGCCTGCCGGCGTCGGTGTTATTCCGTCGTCACTGGTATCGACGCCGGTAGACCGGGTCCAGGGTCTCAGGCGGCACGCCGAGCATCTCGGCCGTGTACTCCACCACGACGTCGTGGACGAGGTCCTGTAGTTCCTCACGGGTGGAAACGCCCTGTTCAACCACGCGACGGTACACCGTGATCATGGGTGCCTCGCCACGGCCACCGGGCGTGTAGGAGCCCAATGGGGCCGTATTCCCCAGGGCGACAAGCTGTTCAAGGTTGGGCGGGATTTCGTCCACGGCAAAGAGCACACCGTCCAGTTGCTTGCCCCACATGTCCTGGAGCCGCTCCGCGGAGTCCAGCACCATGTCATCGAATCGCTCCGCGCGGGTGCGGAACCCAGGGAGGTTGGGGAGCATCAGTTCTCCGCGCAGTCCCCGTCCGTGCCGGTTGCGCCGGCGTCGCCGGAAGCCCCGAACTTCCGAACCGGCGTGTTCCTGGGCCTGATCGCCATCGGCGTCAGTCCACCGGATATTGAACCCGGGAACATGTGGCTGTGACTGCATATATCGACTTTAGTCCCGAGGAACCGCCAGCGCGACCTCATGGCCCGCACCGCGCCGCGTCGGGTGATACGCCGGAGACTTCTCACTTGATGCTCGGCACAGTTGGCGGGGCACGGACCATCAATGCGGAATATAGCCGCCCATTGGCGCTAATCTGGGATGTTGTGGGTGCCATTCGTCAGTGTTCCAGATCAGCCTGCCGCCAGTCCGCGGTGGCTACTTTGACGTACGTGTACGCAGAGTCAACCGCAGTCCTGGGGCCTCTGGCCACCTACGCAGAACCGCACGCCTACGATCTCTGCTCCCAACATGCAGAGTCCCTGACGGTTCCGCGTGGCTGGGAAGTCCTGCGTCTGGCCATGCCCACAACGCCGCAGGAACCGGGTCCGGATGATTTGCTGGCACTTGCCAACGCGGTCCGGGAGGCGGCCTCAGCCCCTGCGGAAACTCCTGCCCGGCAAAACCACGCCCAGATGGAGCCGCCCGCCGGCGCCGAGGGCACCCGCCGCGGGCACTTGCGGATCCTCCGGGAACCGACTTAATCGTTCACGCCACCCGCTTTCCGTGCCACGCTTCCCGGGCTCTGGACGCAATTCGTCGTCGGGATCAAAACACGATCTCCCTGCGCGGTAGTCTGGAATCTGCAGATATATCCGCCAGCGGCGCCATGCCGGCGCCACCCAGGGAGCATCATTCATGCCAAAGGTCAGTCCTGAACTGTTGTCCATCCTGCGCTGCCCCGTGACGGGGTCACCGCTGGTCCAGGAGGGCGATGAGTTGGTTTCCACCGACGCCGCTGCGGACGGCGTAAAGCTCCGCTACACCATTGAGGACGGCATCCCGTTGCTCCTGCCACCGGAACTGCTGGCCGCCGCCAATGCGGCAACGTCGGGCCAGCACGATTCCAAGGCCTGACGCGCCTTCTTCCACATCCGCACGGTACCCCTAAGGACTTTCATGACTTTTGACTTCAAAGTGGCTGACATCACTCTTGCCGAGGCCGGCCGCCACCAGATCCGTCTAGCCGAGCACGAAATGCCGGGCCTTATGTCGCTCCGCGCGGAGTTCGGTGCCTCCCAGCCACTCAAGGGCGCAAGGATCGCCGGTTCCCTCCACATGACGGTCCAGACCGCGGTGCTCATAGAAACCCTCACGGCCCTGGGTGCGGAAGTTCGCTGGGCCTCCTGCAACATCTTCTCCACCCAGGACGAAGCCGCGGCCGCCGTCGTGGTTGGTAAGGGCACGCCCGAGGACCCGCAGGGCGTCCCGGTTTTCGCTTGGAAGGGCGAAACCCTTGAGGAGTACTGGTGGACTGCCGAGCAGATCCTCACCTGGCCCGGCGCTGACGCCAACCCGGAGTTGGGTCCCAACATGATCCTCGACGACGGCGGCGACGCCACGCTGCTGCTGCACAAGGGCGTCGACTTCGAAGCTGCAGGTGCCGTCCCCACTGCCGCTGAAGATGATCCGGAGGAATACGTCCTCATCCTGGATCTTCTGCGCAGGACCCTTGCCGCTGATCCGCAGAAGTGGACCCGCCTGGCAGCCCGTATTGAGGGCGTCACCGAGGAAACCACCACCGGTGTGCACCGCCTCTACCAGCTCGCGGAGCAGGGCAAGCTGCTGTTCCCGGCCATCAACGTCAACGACTCCGTCACCAAGAGCAAGTTCGATAACAAGTACGGGATCCGTCACTCCCTGCCGGACGGCATCAACAGGGCTACGGACGTCCTCATGGGCGGCAAGGTTGCGGTTGTCTGCGGCTATGGCGACGTCGGCAAGGGCGCCGCCGAGGCGTTGCGCGGCCAGGGTTCCCGGGTCATTGTCACAGAGATTGATCCCATTTGTGCCCTCCAGGCTGCAATGGACGGCTACCAGGTGGCCAAGCTGGAGACGGTGCTCGCCCAAGGTGACATCTTCATCACCACCACGGGCAACAAGGACGTCATCATGGCCGAGCACATGCTGGGCATGAAGAACAAGGCAATCGTTGGAAACATCGGCCACTTCGACAACGAGATCGACATCGCCGGGCTTGCAAGGATTCCGGGCGTCAAGAAGGTTGAGATCAAGCCGCAGGTGCACGAATGGGTGTTCGAGGCCGGCACGGATTCGGAGCGTTCCATCATTGTGCTGTCCGAGGGTAGGTTGCTTAACCTTGGCAATGCCACTGGCCACCCGTCGTTCGTGATGAGTAACTCCTTCGCCAACCAGACCATTGCGCAGATTGAACTCTGGACGAAGAAGGACCAGCCGGCCGGAGAGCGCGAGTACCAGAATCAGGTCTACGTCCTCCCCAAGATCCTGGATGAGAAGGTTGCGCGACTCCACCTGGATGCTCTGGGCGTGGAGCTGACCGAACTGAGCAAGGATCAGGCCGACTACCTCGATCTTGATGTTGCAGGGCCTTACAAGCCGGAGCATTACCGCTACTAGGCAGCACCCATCGCCGAAGCCGGTGATACCCAAATCGATGGCGAAAGGCCGGGCACGCGACCAGCGTGTCCGGCCTTTCGGCTAGAATTGGGTGTTCAGTAGTGCTTGCGGGGGACAGGATGACGGGAACCATGACGGAAGTCGCCACACGGAAAAAGGGTAAGATCCTTGCCATTGTTGGAGTCTGCGCAGCTATTGTGGTGGGCGGAATTGGCGTGGTCACGATACCCGGACTGCTGGCCGGATCTCCCCAGGAAACGGCCGTTGCACCGTCGCCTGCCCCCACTGTGGAGGCCAAGCCCGTGGAGTTGGGCATCACCCCCCTGGATGGGGCTGTGGAGTGGAATCCCGTTGTTGGCCCCCAGATCAAAGCAGTCAACGGCAAGCTGAAGGACGTGGTGCTGGCGCCGGTTAGCGGCGGGGCACCTGTGCAAGGCAAGACCAGCCCTGATGGCAGCACCTGGACCACTCTGGAAGTCCTGAAGTTCAAAACCCAATACAACTACTCCTTCACCGTGGTTGATACTGCGGGGAAAGAGACCAAAAAGTCACAGACCTTCACCACTGTTTCCGCAGCTTACGAGGCCGACGCGTCCATCTACCCCCGCAACGGCACCACGGCTGGCTCCGGGCAGCCTATTGAAATCAACTTCAGCGAGCCCGTAGTGGACAAAGCGGCCATGGAAAAGCGGGTTGCCATTACCGTCTCATCCGGTCAGCCTGTGGCCTGGCACTGGTACTCAGACAAGAAAGTCAGGATCCGTCCGGAGGCCTTCTGGGCTTCAGGCACCACCGTCACCGTGGACATGAAACTCCTGGGCGTCGATTTCGGTAACAACATGATCGGCAACGCGGACGTCGTCTCAACGTTCACTACGGGCCCGCAGCGTGTGGCCGTAGTAGACGACAAAACCAAGACCATGAACGTGTACTCCGACGGCCAGCTGGTCCACACCGCCCCCGTCTCACTGGGCGGGGAAGACTGGCTTTCGCCCACCGGCTACGCGGTCATCATGGAGCAAGAACGCCACTCCAACTTCAACGCCGGCACCATCGGCCTGAAGCCTGGAGACAAGGGATACTACCCGCCGCTCGTGGTTGAATACGCCAACCGCCTGACGTGGTCCGGTGTCTACGTTCACCAGGCTCTCGAAGCCGCGTGGAGCTCTATTGGTGTGGCCAACGTATCGCACGGCTGCGTCGGTCTGTTGCCTGCGGACGCTGCATGGTTCTTCAACAACATGAAGACCGGAGACGTCGTTCAGATCCTCAACACCGGAGCACCGGCAGTGGAACCGCTGGAAGGGTTTGGAGACTGGAACATACCCTGGGCGATCTACGCTCAACGCTAGTACAGCTGTTAACATCATTGCAGTGATTCTTTCCTGCGCGCTTTGACCCATTTCTCCAGCGCTGACGGTTCGTCGGCCCTGCTCTTTGCGCTGCCCTCCATGGTGATTGCGGGTGTCCCCCTAGGGAACCCGTTGATGGGTTCCCCGGCTCCTTCCACCGGACCTATTCTCTTCACCTGGAGTATGCATGAGACCTTCACCAAACCTCACCCCGGACTGCGGCAACTGCTTCGCCCTGTGCTGTACCGCGCTCGGATTTGCCCGGTCGGCTGACTTTGCGATCGACAAACCTGCCGCTTCGCCGTGCCCGAACATGGCGGACGACTTTTCCTGCACCATTCACCAACGCTTACGGCCCCGGGGCTTCCGCGGCTGCACGGTCTTTGATTGTTTCGGTGCCGGCCAAGTAGTCTCCCAACACACTTTCGCCGGGACCAGTTGGACACAGGATCCCTCATCCATGTCCTCGATGTTCGCGGTGTTCAAAGTAGTCAGGCAACTCCACGAGATGCTCTGGTACCTGGCTGAGGCCCGGCAACGGACCTTCGATCCCGAGCTCGCGGCCGCGGCGGACCACCTGTCAGAGGGCGTAGTAGCCGCCGCCCAAGGTGACGCGTCAACGGTCCTTGCCACCGACGTCGAGACACTCCACGGGGAGGTCCGGGCGCTCTTGGTGGAGGTCAGCGAAGACGCCCGCGCCTCTTACGGCGCAGAAGACCAGCAAACGCCCGACGGCGGCCTCCAGCCAGGTGCCGACCTGATGGGCGCCAACCTTGCCAACCAGCGCCTCTGCGGATCAGATCTCCGCGGCGCGTACCTGATCGGAGCCAATCTGAGGAAGTCAGACCTCACCGCCGTAGACCTCCTGGGAGCTGACCTTCGCGGAGCACAGCTTCACGGAGCGGACCTCTCCAGGGCGCTCTATGTGACCCAACCGCAGATCAACGCCGCCGAAGGCGACCCCCACACCCTCCTACCCCCAAGACTCACAAAACCGGATCACTGGTGAGCTAAACGGGGTGGCGGCCGCCCGGCGTCAGCCGGTAGCGGGGCGCTAACTGTCAGTGAACGGCAGTTTCCTGAGTCGCTCGCCTATGGTTGCGTTCCGCTGTTCCGCTTGCCGCAGGCGGATGAGTTCGCGGTTGCGCCGTTCCCCGAGGACTGCGCCTATGTAGTCTTCGGGGATGGTGCCCGCTGGCGGGGGCGGTGCCACGTACCTTGCGAGTTCGGATGCGAGCGATGCCGCCATGTTGACGCGCGAGGCCGGGGCCATGAGATAAGCCTGCTGTACAAAAGTTCCAGCCCGTCGGGCGGTGGCGTCCGGTACCCTGCCGATGTCAGCCATGGCCACCCATGATTGAAGATGATGCGGGGCTACGGGCATGATCCGGGGCTTTGAGGGTACTCGCTGCCGGAGGGAGTAGGTGCCTGCAACAATGTCCCCGAGGCGCTTGGATTTGTCGTTGAAGAGTGCCACACCGATTGCGAGGCCGCCGAAGGTCAGGTAGATCTCCAGGAATCCAAGGAGCCCGCGGATGAGGGCGTGCCGGAAGCGGATGGACCCGCCGTCGTCGCGGACTATTCGTAGCCCTGTTGCGAGCTTTCCCAAGGAACGCCCGCGGGTCAGGGTCTCCACCGTGACGGGGACGATGACCACGGAGAACACAACGCTGCTGAGGATCAGTGCTCGGATGGCGGCATCGTCAAGGTCCCGGGAGGCTGAGGCGATGAGGATGATCAGGAGTATTGCGAGGACCACCTGGGAGATGACATCCAGGATGAGGCCCAGGGCCCGCGCGGCAAAGGAGGCGGGGCGAAGCTCGAGGACTACTGCCTCGCCTGTGATGATTGAACTCATGCCTGCCCCCAAGTTTTGCCAATTCTGTGGGCGCTGTGATCGCCCGCATCAACGAGTCTAGCGGCGGGGCTGACCGCACGGTGGATACAGGCGCTAGGGTGGTGGCGTGGACATTGATGCCTTCTCGGCCGTACATGAGGACAAATGGTCGCGGCTTCATTTCCTGGCGCACAAGGGCAGGCTGACGGGTGCCGAGGCGGACGAACTTCTGCGCCTTTACCAGACGGTGTCCGGGCATCTTTCCTTGATCCGTTCTGTGGCACCGGAGACGGGATTGTCCGCATCCTTGTCCGCAGCGCTGGCCCAGGCCCGGACGCGTTTCACCGGGGCCCGCTCGAATTTCATGGAGGATCTGGCGCGGTTTTTCGTCATTTCACTTCCTGCGGCGTTTTACCGCATCCGGTGGCTGACCCTGTGGTGCGGGCTGGCCTTTGTCCTGGTGGCGGGTGCTTATGCACTGTGGATTGGCACCTCACCGGAGGCATTGAGGGCTGTGGCCTCCAGTGACGCCAGAGTGCAGCAGTACGTGGAGGAAGACTTCATTGACTACTACTCCGAGAATCCGGCAGCCTCCTTTGCCGGCGCAGTGTGGACCAACAACGCTTGGATCTCAGCTCAGGCCGTGGCTTTCGGCGTTACCGGATTCTGGGTTCCCTTCATCCTGTTCATGAACGCACAGGGGCTGGGAATCGCTGCGGGACTTTTCCTTGCGACGGGGAAGATGGACATTTTCTTCAGCTACATCCTTCCGCACGGTCTCATGGAACTTACGGCCGTTTTCATCGCCTGTGCTGCGGGGCTCAAGATTTTTTGGGCCATGGTGCGGCCGGGCCCGAGGACGAGGCTGCAGGCCGTGGCTGATGAGGGCCGTTCCCTCATCACCATTGCCATGGGGTTGGTCCTCGTCCTGCTGGTTTCCGGCATAGTGGAAGGCTTTGTCACGCCGAGCCCGCTCCCGGTATGGGCCAAGATCACTATCGGTGCGTTGGTTTTGGCCGGCTACTGGGTGTACACCCTGGTCCTTGGCGGGAAAGCGGTCCGCGCGGGTGTCACGGGAGACCTGGATGCCAATGACGCTGGATATCGCAGCATCGCAGCGTAGAGCTTACAGTTGCGTTTCAATCTGGTCGCAGCCGGGGTGGCACCGCGTGTCTGTGTAAGGCCGGGCGGTAGGCTCGAATGCAGACAAGAGAGCCGGCAGCAAGCAATCGCCGGTGGATGCCTACGGAAGTGAACCCGCTGTGAGCGACAAGAGCCAAAAACCACAAGAACCGGACACGGCCGTCCACGAGGACCCCAACGAACCGGCCTTCGACTGGATGAAGCCAAAAACGTCCGGCGGCGCCACCGAGGCCACTCCTGCAGCCACCACTGGAGCCACCACCGTGGCAGCAAAATCTTCAGCTGATTCAACTGCGACGCCAGCTAAGGGCCAGCCCGGTAGCCGCGCGGACCGCAAAGCTGCTGAAGCTGCCGACGCCGGTACTGAAACCCCGTTGTTCGCGGACACCCTTGCCGAAGCCTCCACCAGCAAGGCGCCGGCGCACTATTCTGAACCGTTGCCAACGTCGGCCCTTCAGGTCCGCCCGCCGGAAGACGAAGTGGCGCGACGGAACGCCGAACGCGAGCAAGCGGCAAAGGTGAAGCCAATAGGGCCTCGGGTTTTTCAGGTGCTGCTGGCCATTTCGTACCCGATCATTCTCCTGGTGCTCGCCGTCCGGGCAGTCACCAGTCCGTTGTTCCTGTGGGTGGAGTACAACCGTCCGGGTTTCCCCGGCGACGGATACGGCTTCAGCACTGACGACCGAATGACGTACGGCTCGTACGCTGTGGACTACCTCAGTAACTGGGCCGGCCCCCGGTATCTGGGAGGCTTGGTTAATCAGGACGGGGAGAAGCTCTTCACGGACAGCGAAGTTTCCCATATGGCCGACGTGAAGCTGGTCATCCTGTCCTCCTTCGGGGCAGGGCTCCTGCTCATCATCCTCAGCATCATCGCCATCCTGTATTTGCGTAAGCGGAGCAATGGCGGGATCCGTCGAGGTCTCTTTGCCGGATCCATTGTCACGCTGGTCATCATCATTGGTCTAGCTGTCCTGGCCGCCCTGAGCTGGCAGCAGTTCTTCACGGAATTCCACCGGATTTTCTTTGCCAACGGAACATGGACCTTCGCGCTGGAAGACACCCTCATCCGGCTTTTCCCGGGCCAGTTCTGGATTGACGCGGGCATTGTGATCGGCGCTCTGGTATTCCTGGCGGCTACGGTCACGTTCATCCTGACATGGCCCACCAAGCGGCGCCGCGGCGTTGCGGACAAGCAGGAGGCCGCGGACGAGAACGCTGAGGCACTGGACGAAGAACCTGAGGCTGCAAGCCGGTCCAAGGAAACAACGGACGCCACACGCTAGGGGCTTTTAGCCGCCAGCGCACCACCTGGGCTGAAAGCAGCCTAGGTGGTGCGCTACTTCTCGTACAGCTTCTCCACTGCCGTCGAGAAGTCGCTGAGCACCGCAGCCCGCTTCAGTTTGAGCGAGGGCGTCAGGTGCCCGGACTCGACGCTGAGCTCCGCCGTGATGAAGGCGAACTTCTTAATGGATTCAGCAGCTGAGACGAGTTTGTTGGCCTCGTCCACTGCAGACTGAACCGCTGCCTTCACCCGGTCATCAGCGGCGGCTTCGTCGGGGGACATGGCTGCCACCTTGTTCTCCGCGCACCAGTCAGCAATCCCTTCAGGGTCCAGGCCAAGCAATGCTGCGACGAACGGCCGGCCATCGCCCACCACCACGGCCTGCCCCACCAAGGGGTGTTCGCGCAGTATCTCCTCCAGCGGAGCCGGCGCCACATTCTTTCCTCCGGCGGTCACTAAGAGGTCCTTTTTGCGTCCGGTGATGGTCAGAAAGCCGTCGGCGTCGAGTTCGCCCAGATCTCCCGTGCGGAAGAACCCGTCAACGAAGGCAGCCCGGGTGGCCTCGTCATTGTTGTGATAGCCCTTGAAGACACCAATGCCCTTGACCAGCACCTCCCCGTCCCGGGCCACCCTGATGGTGGTCCCCGGAAGCGGAATCCCCACGGTCCCGATCCGGGACATAGCGGGTGTGTTGACCGTGCAGGGCGCAGTAGTCTCCGTCAACCCATAGCCCTCAAGAACCGGAACACCGGCTCCATGGAAGAAGTGGTTGTCCCGCAGGCTCAGGGGACTGGCACCGGAAACTGTGTAACCTACATTGCCGCCGAACAGCTCCCTCACCTTGGGGTAGAGGAGTTTGTTGAACAACGAATGCTTCATGCCCAGAAGCCAACCCGGCCCCTGCCCCTCGCCACGGGCGGCGAGGTCCACCGCCGTCGAATACTCAACCGCGGTGGCGGACGCTGCCGAGAAGAGCGCGGATTTTCCGCTCATGGCCGCTTTGTGGCTGGCGCCGGCGTAGACCTTCTCGAAAATGCGCGGTACGGCGAGCAGGAAAGTGGGCTTGAAGGATCCCAGGTCTGCCATCAGTCCATTGGCGCCGGCGCTGTGTCCCAGAGTAATGCCGGCAGTGAGGCAGACTACCTGGACTGCGCGGGCGAGGACGTGCGCCAAGGGCAGGAACATCAATGTCCGCGCGCCTTGCTGCATGAGGAGCTCGGGGAGGAACGGGATGACGTTCCGCGCCACGAGGACAAAGTTTCCGTGGGTGATTTCGCAGCCCTTGGGCTTGCCCGTTGTTCCGGAGGTGTAGACGATGGAGGCGACACTGGCCAGGTTCGCTGCGCTGCGCTGGCGTTCAAGCTCGGCGTCCGTTATGCCGATCCCGACGGCGGAGACGCTGGTCAGGTTGGGTGCGTCGCCGTCGTGCTCCATCCGAATGATGGCCACGGGGTCCTCGCCCAGGACGGCAGAGTGCTCCACCAGTGTATGGACGAGATCTGCTTTGGCGGCGTCCTCCACAAAGATGCGTCGGGCTCCGGAATCGGCCAGGATCCACTCGATCTGGCTTGCCGACGACGTCTCATAAATGGGCACCGTGACTCCGCCGGCCATCCAGATGGCGAAGTCCACCAAAGTCCATTCAAAGCTTGAGCGGGACAACACCGCCACAGGATCTCCAGGGTTGAGTCCTCCTGCGATCAAGCCTTTGGCCAGGGCGGTAACATCGCCAAGGAACCTCGCAGCGGAGACGTTCAACCAACCGTTCGCAGTGTTATGCGCGTACAGGTTTCCGAACGGATCCTTATGGCAGCGTTCCAGAAGAAGGTCCGTCACGTTGGTATCCGGGTCCGCCTCGACCAGAAGGTCCGTGCTTGCTTCCCTCACTGCTTGACTCCTCCTAGATCCATGATGGCATCCACATTCTCATCCGCCACTCCTGGTAGCTGATGACCTCCGCCGTGAGCACCGGATAGAAGAATGCCGTTGCCAGCACGGCCAACACCATGACCAGAGCCACAATGTAGAGGCCGGACCGTCGCCGCCAGACGGGGTCGCTGCTGCGTCCCAGCACCAACCCCAACACATATGTCAGGCCCAGAACCAGGAAGGGTTCGAAGGACACGGCGTAGAAGATGAACATGGTGCGTTCCGGGTACATGAACCATGGAAGGTACCCGGCTGCCACGCCGGCGAGGATGGCACCGGCCCGCCAGTCGCGGCGGCCCGCCCACCAAAACAAGAGGATCACCAACGCGATGGTTCCACCCCACCAAACCACCGGATTACCCACGGGCAGAATGGCCGAAGAGCATGTCTCAGCCAGGCAGCCGGGAGTGCCCGGTTTGGGAGTCTGGTAGTAGAACGAGGTGGGACGGCCCATGATGAGCCACGTCCAGGGGCTGGACTCATACGGATGGTCCGAGCTCAGGCCCTGATGGAATTTGTAAGCTTCAAGGTGGTAGTGCGCCAGGGAGCGCACGGAGTTGGGCAGCCAATCCCAGCCCGGGGCAGGGTTGGTGGCAGCCCATTGCCGGTAATAGGCGTCTTTCGAGAGGAACCAGCCCGTCCACGTGGCCACGTAGGTGACTGCAGCGATGGGAATGATGGTCACGAATGCCGGCAGGCCGTCCTTGATGATGCCGGCACTGAACCAGCTCCGGATCCCGGCGACACGGCGGGCGTTCAGGTCCCACAGCACGGTCATGATGCCGAAAGCCGCGACGAAGAACAGGGCAGACCATTTGGTGCCCACGGCAAGGCCGAGGCAAAGCCCTGCAACCAGCCGCCACCACCGCATGCCCAGCCAGGGACCGGTGACCAGCTGGGTGGGTGTGGGTAGGCCGCCCGGCGAAGCAGCCGCTTGCGCGGCAAGCCGTGACGCCAAACGGCGTCGGCCGTCGTCGCGGTCCATGAGCAAGGCGCCGAAAGCGGCCAGGATCCACAGGGCCAGGAACACGTCCAGCAGGGACGTCCGGGAAAGCACCAGGTGATGGCCGTCGATGGCCAGCAGGAGACCGGCAACCGCCCCGAGGGTGTGTGAGCGGAACAGCTTCAGTGCAATGAGCGAAACGAGGAAGACCGTCACCGTGCCCGCCAGAGCTGCGCTGAACCGCCAGCCGAAGGGGTTATCGCCGCCAAACAGCCACATCCCGAACGCGATCATCCATTTGCCCACTGGTGGGTGGACAACGTACTCGGGAGTGTTGAGGAGAACATCCGGGTTGCCGGCGATGAAGGAGTCATTGGCGTTGGCCGGCCAACTGCGTTCGTAGCCGCTCACCACATAGGAGTAGGCGTCCTTGACGTAGTACGTTTCATCGAAAACCAGGCTGTGCGGGGCATCAAGGCGGAAGAAGCGGAGAATGCCGCCCAGGAATGCCGTGAGGGTAGGGATCAGCCAAAACCATAAGCGCAGGGACGCCGGGTAGTCCCGCCAGCTTTGGGTTGCGCCGATCAGACGTTCCTTCAGCGCCGCGGCAGTGTAGGCCTCGGACGGCCGTGCGATCCAGCGGTGCCCCTCCAGGCCTCGGCCGGGCACACCCCGGCCGGGCAGTCCTCGGCTGGGCCGGGTCTCGGCGGGCCCGGTCTCAGCGGGCGGGGCTTCTTCCGGATGGGCGCGCGACGTGCCTGCGGGTTTCGGTGTGTCCGACTGCCCGTTGTTCTCCGCGGCCTTGGAGTCTTCAGGTTCCGGGCTCGCTGGGGACGCTGCCGGGGATCCGGAAGCGGTGGCAGGAACGGGCGACTGGTTCACCCGCCCATGCTACCTTTCCATCCTTGCTGCAACCCTGAACCCCGCGCCTGCAACCCTGAACCCCGCGCGGTATTAGGCTTGGCAGGTGGACGAACAACGCGGCACCCCTGACGAAGCTCCCTTCAACGAGAACCTGGAAGAGGCGGCTACTGCCTCGGGCGCAACTCCCGGCGTGGGCAGGATTGTCCTGGCGGCAACACCCATAGGCAACGTCGGGGACGCTTCCGCGCGTTTGGTTGAACTCCTTGGCACCTCGGACATCGTGGCCGCAGAGGATACCCGCCGTTTGCACCGGCTGGTCACTGCCCTTGGGGTTGAAGTCAAGGGACGCGTCATCAGCTACCACGAGCACAATGAGGTAGCCAAGACCGGTGAACTGTTGGACCACGTCCGCGCTGGCAAGACCATCCTGATGGTCAGCGACGCCGGGATGCCCGCAGTTTCGGACCCCGGCTTCCGTCTGGTGGAGGGTGCGGTTGCTGCCGGGCTGACGGTCACGGCGGTTCCTGGCCCTTCCGCGGTCCTGACGGCGCTGGCGCTATCCGGTTTGCCCACCGACCGTTTCTGCTTTGAAGGATTCCTGCCGCGAAAGTCGGGGGACAGGAACTCACGCCTTGCAGACCTGGCCGACGAACGCCGCACCATGGTCTTCTTTGAGGCCCCG
Source organism: Arthrobacter sp. DualSoilB13 (assembly GCF_055389195.1). Lineage (NCBI taxonomy): Bacteria > Bacillati > Actinomycetota > Actinomycetes > Micrococcales > Micrococcaceae > Arthrobacter > Arthrobacter sp. DualSoilB13. The sequence continues at coordinate 1,260,506 of NZ_AP035865.1, forward strand.
CACAGGCTTGAGGTCATGTTGCGGGCACTTCATGAGCGTTTCGGGGCCGATCGCCGCGTGGCAGTCTGCCGTGAGCTGACAAAGACGTATGAAGAAGTCATTCGCGGCACGTTGCGTGAACTGCTCCAGTGGGCAGAGAACAACGAGGTCCGTGGCGAGATCGCGGTTGTGGTGGCCGGTGCGCCCGAACAGGAACCCGGCAAGCCGGAGGACCACGTCGCAGCGGTCAACGAGCTCATTTCGCAAGGCATCCGGTTGAAGGAGGCCGTAGCCGCAGTGGCCGAGGAGGCCCGGGTCAGCAAGCGGGAGCTCTACTCAGCGGTACTAGCAGCGCGCTGACCTATGCTGTGCACCTGCACAAATCGACGACCATGTGGCAGTGCGTGAAGGCGTAGACACTGCTTCTCGTGGGGCAGTACCGTGGCAGTAATTCAAGCCACTTCCGGCAACGAACCCCTGTGGTGCAATTCTCCAAAGCACCCGAGACGAAGGAGTCGCCATGACTGTCACGGTTGAACGCGAAAGCAAACTGCTGGCTTCCGTCCCTACCGGCCTGCTGATCAACGGTCAGTGGCGCCCGGCTGGTTCCGGAAAGACCTTTGATGTTGAGGACCCGGCAACGGGCAAGGTCCTGCTCAGCATCTCCGATGCCGGTGCTGAAGACGGCGCTGCCGCCCTCGACGCCGCTGCTGCCGCCCAGGCTGACTGGGCACGCACCGCACCGCGCGAACGCGGCGAAATTCTGCGCCGTGCCTTCGAGCTGGTCACTGAGCGTGCCGAAGACTTCGCGCTGCTGATGACCTTGGAAATGGGCAAGCCCCTGGCCGAAGCCCGTGGTGAAGTGACCTACGGTGCCGAATTCCTGCGCTGGTTCTCGGAAGAAGCTGTCCGCGTGTCCGGCCGCTATTCCGCAGCACCTGATGGCAAGAACCGCCTGCTGGTGCAGAAGAAGCCGGTGGGCCCCTGCCTGCTGATCACCCCGTGGAACTTCCCGCTGGCCATGGCCACCCGCAAGGTAGCCCCAGCTGTCGCAGCCGGCTGCACCATGGTGCTCAAGCCCGCAAACCTGACCCCGCTGACCAGCCTCCTGTTCGCCCAGGTCATGCAGGAAGCCGGCCTTCCCGCCGGTGTCCTGAACGTCATCCAGACCTCCACGGCAGGCGCTGTCACTGGCCCGCTGATCAAGGATGACCGTCTCCGCAAGATCTCCTTCACCGGCTCCACCCCGGTGGGCCAGGCCCTGATCCGTGAAGCCGCGGACAAGGTCCTGCGCACCTCCATGGAACTGGGTGGCAACGCCCCGTTCGTGGTCTTCGAGGACGCGGACCTGGACAAGGCTGTTGAAGGTGCCATCGCCGCGAAGATGCGCAACATGGGCGAGGCCTGCACCGCAGCAAACCGCTTCATTGTGCACGAGTCCATCGCCGATTCCTTCGCGGAGAAGTTCGCCGCCAAGATCGGCGCACTCACCACCGCCCGCGGCACCGAGCCGGAGTCCAAGGTTGGCCCGCTGATCGACGGCAAGGCCCGCGACGGCGTTCACGCCCTGGTTTCCGAAGCCGTAGCAGGAGGTGCCACAGCAGTCACCGGTGGTGCCGCCGTCGACGGTCCCGGTTACTTCTACCAGCCCACCGTGCTGAAGAACGTTGCCGCCGATGCCCGCATTCTGCAGGAAGAGATCTTCGGACCGGTAGCGCCCATCATCACCTTCTCCACCGAAGACGACGCTGTCCGCCTGGCCAACAACACCGAATACGGCCTGGTTGCCTACGTCTTCACCAAGGACCTCAACCGCGGCCTGCGCATCAGCGAAAGGATCGAGACCGGCATGCTCGGCCTCAACGCCGGTGTGATCTCCAACGCCGCCGCGCCGTTCGGTGGAGTCAAGCAGTCCGGCTTGGGCCGCGAAGGCGGCTCCGAAGGCATCGAAGAGTACCTCTACACCCAGTACGTAGGTATCGCGGACCCGTACGCCGACTAATGCTGCTCTTTCCACCAAGGAGCCCGGTCCGCCGCTCTCGCAACAAGAACGGTTGACACATGCAGGGGCCCGGCCCCGGAACCACAAGTTCCGGCGTCGGGCCCTTTGCGTCTGAATCCGGATCAGTGGTCCCGGACCTAGCGGCGCTGGGGGAGCAATCCTTTGAGCCTGCGCCAGGAAAAAGCGATCGCCCGCCCCGTTGCCGTGCCGAACCTTCCAACAGCCCGGAACGGTGCGCCGAGGGCATGCACCCAACGCTGCATCATCGACGGCGGCAGCCAGTCCGCGCGGAAGCGGACCAACCAGCGGGCATTGTTCCGCAACGATTCGCGAACGACAGCGATCCGGGCGGCCGCTGACGGCGCAATCGTCATGGTTCGGCCGTACCGTTGCCGTTCGAAGTCCGAGGTGAGGGACGCGACTGCCTCATGTGCGGCGTCGTCGAGTCCTCCCGCGACCCCCAAGGCGGAGCTGGAGCGCAGCCGGGCGGAGAAATGCCTCGGCGTCTCGCTGGGCGTTGACGGCACGCCGTAGTCGGTGGAGAGATCCTGCAACTCCGCCCAGGCCAGTTCAGGGGCAGGATCCTTATAGCCCGGGAAGTCGGAATCGGCCGGAGGCTTTTGGCTGAGCCGGCGTCGCCGGAGCACCGTCCGGCTCAGCCTCGGCGACCACAGGAATCCACCAAGCACCAGGACCCCGGCCACTGCGGCGCCGATCGCTGGCCACGGGTTCACTGCGGCCGAACTTGCGGCAGGCGTATTCAAGCCAGGGAGTGGGGCAGCTGGGGTGGGAGCGGGGGCGGGGGTGGTAAGCACCTCTTTCTCATCGGCGTTGGTGCTCAAGTTGCCGGCTACCGAACTTTCCGTCGCGTAGTCCGGAGGAACGCCGCGGGACGGTGTCGGCTCGAAGGGGACCCAGCCCAGGCCCTCGAAGTACAGCTCAGGCCACGCGTGCGCGTCCCGGGCGTCAACCTCGTACTCGGGGAAGGATCCCTGACCCACCAAGGCCACCGATTCCCCCGTGAGGCGGCCCGGCGCGTAGCCCACCGCAATCCTGCTGGGGATGCCTTCAGCCCGTGCCATGACCGCCATGGCGGAGGAGAAATGGACGCAATAGCCGCTCTTCACTGCAAGGAAGTCGGCCAGGACCGAGAGGCCATTGCCGTCATAGCCGTTCTGGACGGGAGCCTGGAGTGAATAAGTGAACTCGCCTGAACGCAAGTACTTCTGGATGGCCAGCGCCTTGGCGTAATTGCTGCCAGCCGATGCTGTGACGGTATCAGCCGTTTGGCGCACGATATCCGGAAGGTTCCCGGGGACCCTCAGGAAGTCCTCGGAGATATCCTGCGGAACGGCATTGGCCTGGGAGAGGGACTGCGCAGTGATCTTGGGAGCTGCGGAGAAAACCACATACCGTTGCGCGCGGGTGGTGGTCTCCGTGCTCATGATGCTCAAGGTTGATGGATCCCACGTCCATCGTCCGTTGAGGCCGTTTACGGAGGCAGGGGCAAATGGAGCAGGAAGGTAAGGGCTGGAAAACAGGCCCGCATTGACCGACGTGACTGCGTTGACCACCTCGCCTTGGATCGCATATCCGGTCTCGATCCTGTCCACGCCCGCCCGGCGACCCGCCCCCCGATCATCAGGGGCCCAGGTTTCGCCGTCGAAGTTCTCCACCGTCACGGAGCGGAGGTACAGGGGAGCGCTGGCACTGGTGGCATAGGTGATGCGTCCCGAACCGGTGGGGCTGCGGAGGCTGTTGCCCAAAGTGATCATGGGGTTGAGCCCATTGGAGGTTCCCCAGGGGCTCAGCCGGGAGCCCTGCGGAAAGGTCCCGGTCTCGAAACCGGGAATCACCACAGGAACGGTCATGGTCAAGGCCAGTGCCAGGCCGCCTGTAACCACCGAGCGCCTGAACTGCCCGGCTCCGCGTCCTGAACCCGACTGCAACTTCGCATCCGGGGCGAACCAGTGGCTGCACCCGAGGATGAGCAGGTAGCCCACGGCCGCGCCCATGAATCCGGCGACGCCCACGCTCTGGGGTTTGATGGTTGCCGGGACCACCATGACAGCCAGGAGACCAATGCCGCTGGCGGCCGGCATGGACAGGGGAACGGCAAGGGCATCGATCAAGATCACCAAGAGGCCCAGGCAAGCGCAGAGGACAAAGACGATCCCCGCGTTGGGTGCCACAGGCGCACTTTCGGACACCACTGTCTCTGCAGCCCGTTTGATAAGGCGTCCGACGGCGGTGAAGGTTCCGGTGGTGGGGATGAACCCCGCCAGGCTTTCCTGGCGGCAGAAAATGAAGCTGAGGATGCCGGCCAACGAGGCAAATGAGGCCAAAGTGACCAACAACGGCTGGGCACGGAGCGCTCGGAGTACAGCAAGCGTCAGTGCGACCACCACCACGGTGGTGATCAGCGGCATGAACCAGGCCCAGCCCCTCAGGACTCCATTCAGGGACAGGGCAGCGCCAAGAACGGCCACTGAGACTGATCCCGCCATGACCCACGGGTATGGTCCGGCCCCCGGGGCCCGTGGCCGTAGCGGCTTGCCGGGTGCGGGCGTGCCGGAATCGGGCGTGCCGGAAGGACCGCCGGGTTGAGTCGGCGCGTTGGGGGAGCCTTGGTGTGATGTAGCTGTCATCGGGGCACCGCCGCTCCACGCCGGACATCCATGGCGGCATCGGCCGCCGCCACGATTCCGCCCTCGTCGAAGGCAGACCAGGCTGCGGTCAGCCGGGTCTTTGAGGTGACTGCCGCCGCTCTCCAACCTGCCAGGCGCAGGATCTCCAATACTTGGTCGGTGTTACGCGAAGCATCGGTCACCACCATGGCGAAAGCATTGGCGCCATACCCGGCCGCGGGAGCGAGCGCCCGTGCTTCTGCGAGTGTCAGGTTGCCCACCAAGGCCAGCAGGGGGCCGCGCAGGCGATGCGCCGAGAGTTTGTCCATCAGGTGGTCGTTGAACGGAGAATCCGCAGTCTCCGCGCCCGCTGCGCCGGAGGTGCCCTCTTTATGTTCCGGACCGGATTTGTGGTCCCCGTTCTCGGCCCGGTGGTGATCCGGCCTGACGTGCCGGGGGCCGCTCAGCTCCACAGCCGCCAAAGCCTCGGCGATTGCCTGAAGGCCGCCCGCACCCGAGAACTCCTCCGCATCAGGATCCGCGGCCGACCTCGAACGGTGGAACGCCGGCCCACCGAACGAGTCAAGGAGCCGCAACGAATAACTTCGTTCCGCCAAGTGTGCGGCGATCGACATCGCTGCCGTAACTGTCCACTCAAAGTTGGTACTGGTGACCAAATCCGAATCTTCGTCACGGCTTCCGAACACGGAGCCGTTTCCGGAGGCAAAGGCGGTGAACCTCTGGTCAAGGATGAGAGTCGCTTCCGGTGTGGTTACCGACTCCTCCTGGCGGACCATGAGCTGGCCATGGCGGGCCGTGGCGGCCCAGTGAACGCGTCGCATGGGGTCCCCATGCCTATACTCGCGGGTCATAATGTCGTCGTCGCTGGGATTGGCCCGGATGCGGGTTGCCGTCACGCCGTCATTGCCCCGCGCTCCGGCCAGGCCCGTGACGGGAAGTTCGACGGCGGCAGGCGTCACGGTCAGGAGGTCGCCGTCGTCAATTGCGTGCCTGCGCAAAGACAAACCAAACGGGTCACTGAACTCTGCCGTGACCGGACCGATCCGGAACTGTCCACGCTTGCCCGAGCGAAGGTGATACTCGTAGCGGCTGGTGCCACCTGACGCTGACCTGGCCGGAAAACGGAAAGCGGGAGGCTCCCCGAAACGCTGAGGCAACTGCTCCTCCATGATGACCTGCCCCGTGGCAGATGAAGAACGGGCAATGGCCAGGCGAACAGTGGTGGTGCTTGAGGTCTCCACCGTGGACGGGTTGAACTCGCGGTACACCTGGAACTTTGGTTTGAGTACCCGGACGCCGGCAAGCGCCACCAATGGCAGGAGAATCAGCAAGACCGCCAAGGACAGGAGATCGCGCCTTCCCATGACGTAGGCGCACCCCAGGGAAAGGGCCCCGGCTGCCAGGAGTCCCCAGCCACGGTTGGTGAATAAATGCTTGGGAAGCCGATCCATGAGCGCCATTGGGGCGTGTCTCCTAAACGCTATGCCTGTCCCTGCGCCATGCGCCGGGCGGTTCCTGGGCAACGGGCAGGGAAGCGAAGATGCCCCGAAGAATACTCTGTGGAGTATCGCCCGAACTCGCGGCCTTGCGATCCAGGATGATCCGGTGGGCCAGCACCGATTCGGCAACGTCCACCACGTCATCAGGGAGGACAAAATCGCGGCCATCCAAAGCTGCCGTGGCCTTGGCAGCACGCAACAATTGCAGCAAAGACCGAGGGCTGGCGCCCAGGCGAAGGCGTGCGCTGTCCCGGGTGGCCCGTCCAATGGCCACCGTGTACTCCTTGATGGCCGTGGAGACGTAGACCTGCTGGACCGTGGAAATCATGGCAGCAACATCGGCAGCGGTCACCACGGGAGTCACGTTTACCAAGGGCGAGGACGCCTGATGCGTCTCCAGCATCTCGATTTCGGCGTCCTTGTCCGGGTAGCCCATGGAAATCCGAGCCATGAAGCGGTCACGCTGGGCTTCAGGAAGCGGGTAGGTGCCTTCCATTTCGATGGGATTCTGTGTGGCCACCACCATGAAGGGCAATCCCAGCTGGTAGGAATGGCCGTCCACGGTTACCTGGTGCTCCTCCATGCATTCCAGCAGCGCGGACTGGGTTTTGGCCGAAGCGCGGTTGATTTCGTCACCGATGACGATGTTCGCGAACACGGCGCCGGGGCGGAACTCGAAGTGCCGGGAAGACTGGTTGTAGATGGACACGCCAGTGACATCGGAGGGAAGCAGGTCAGGGGTGAACTGTATTCGGGAGACCGTACAGTCCACACTCCTCGCCAACGTCTTGGCCAACAGGGTCTTGCCCACGCCCGGGACGTCCTCCAAAAGAAGGTGACCCTGGGCCAGGAGGACCGTCAGGGCGAGCTTTGCCGCGTCCGCCTTGCCGTCTATGACCTTATTGATGGAACCCAGGATGCGCTGGCTGGCATCGTGGAACCGTTCCGCGTCCATGACCTGCGGCCTATGCCCGTTGAGCCCGGAACCATCCTGTGGCAGGGTGCTGTAAGCCTCGCCCTGGACGGGCGGAGGCTCAACGGTGACTTGTTGCTTGGACTCCATGAATCGCCCTTCAGCCGTGGCCTCGGCAACAGCAATCTTCGCTAAACGCTGTTGTTGTTGACCGCTTGTCCGTTCCAGACTACCTAGACATTGGCCGCCGCTGACATAGTGCTCCGGAATTTATGTGCCATGTGGAATTTAGTGTGTACAACTTGGTGGTTGCCCAAGGAGGACCGCAGTCCGATTAAGGTGGAAGCATGTGCAACTCCCTCGCCCCAGCACCCTACAGGGCGCCATCCGATGCAGCAGAAGAAAAAGATTCCCGCCGGGAATACCCGCCGGCACCGGAGCCCCTCCCCGTAGCCGTCATGGATAACCACACACATCTGGACTTCAGGCACGGCCTGATCGAGGTCTCCGTCAGGGATGCCATGGACTCCGCAGAAGCGGTGGGCGTGCAGGGAGCCGTGCAGGTAGGTTGCGACCTCGAATCGTCACGATTCACAGTGCAGGCCGTGGACGCTGATCCCCGGCTACTGGGCGCCGTGGCCATCCACCCCAACGACGCCCCCGAATACGCGGCCCGCGGGGAGCTGGAATCCGCGCTCGCCGAGATCGAGGAGTTGGCCCGGCATCCGCGGATACGGGCCATCGGTGAGACAGGGTTGGATTTCTTCCGGACCCACGGTGAAGGACTGGCGCATCAGCGGTACTCGTTCCGCCGCCACATCGACATCGCCAAACGGCTTGACCTGACGCTGCAGATTCACGACCGCGACGCCCACGACGACGTCGTCCAGGTTCTGCGCGAAGAAGGCGCTCCCGAGCGTGTGGTTTTCCACTGCTTCTCCGGAGATGAAGAACTCGCCCGGATATGCAACCGGAACGGATGGTACATGTCGTTCGCCGGGACAATGACGTTCAAGAATGCCGGGAACCTCCGCGCCGCCCTCGCCATCGCCGAGCCAAGCAGGATTCTGGTGGAAACCGATGCACCGTTCCTCACACCCCATCCCCACCGTGGCAAGCCAAATGCCAGCTATATGGTGCCCTACACGGTCCGGTCCATGGCGGACGTGACAGGAGATGACTTGTCCGAACTTTGTTCCCGCCTGGCCGAAAATACCTTGAATGCCTACGGATCCTGGGCATAAACGGCCCTTCTGGTGTCCAGGTTCAGCAGCCCGGCTGGATACCCGGTATGCACGTTTCTTGGTTCGTTTATAACGGATCGGTTACTGTGTTAAACAAGTAGCCGGGGTCGGGGAAGGCCTTCGGACAACTGCGTCGGTTCATTCCGGGGCAATCAGTTGAATGTTTTTTGGCGGCGCAGATGCCGGCAGCAAGAGCAGGACCAGGCGTATTGCCTGGCCCTGATGTTTTGCGGTCGGCATTACTTTTGCGCTTTTCCCCGTGCCCGGATGGTCTGAGAGTAATGGGCGATCGTGATCAAGTTCTTCACAACGGATGGCAAGTTCAGCTTCCTCAAAGTAGGTACCCAGTTGCTGGTAGTCGCGGCGCTGGTGGTTGGTGTTGTGGCCTTCGTGGGCAACAACAAGACTGTCACCCTCAACGTGGACGGCAAAGTGAGCTCCATCCAGACCTTTGGCGGCACTGTTGACCAAGTGGTCAAGGCAGCCAAGGTCGAGCTGAAGGACGCGGACCGCGTTTCGCCGGCCCTCGACGCGAAGGTCGACAACGGTTCAGTAGTGAACGTCAACCTGGCCAAGGCCGTGTCCATCGAACTGGACGGCGCCCGGAAGACCGTGAACACCACGGCCCCTGATGTTGCAGGCCTTGTGAGCGAGCTCGGCGTAGCCAGCTCCTCCGAAATCTCCCAGCCCAAGGAAGCTTCCTTGGAAGTGACCGGCTCGTTCGTTTCCATCTCCACGCCCAAGACCATCAGCGTCGTAGCTGACGGCAAGGACACCAGCACCACCACGACGGCGGCCGACGTCGCCACCGTGCTCAAGGAGACCGGAATTACTGTGGGCGCCAACGACCACATCTCCCAGCCCGGCAATGCTCCGATCGTCCAGGACATGGTAATCAAGGTCTCCCGCGTGGACACCAGCAAGACCGCCGAAGCCACAGAAGAAGTTCCCTTCGAAAGCGTGAAGAGCGACAGCGCGGAGCTCTTCAAAGGCGAAGAGAAGGTGACCCAGGAAGGCGTGGCAGGATCGTTGGTCAAGACTTTCAAGCTTGTCCTCGTCGACGGCCGTGAAGCTTCCCGCACCCTGGTCTCCAGCAACGTCGCCACCCAGCCGGTTCCCGAGAAGATCAGCGTCGGCACCAAGGCCCGTCCCGTTGCCACTCCTGCTCCCCAGGCAGCAGCCGCCGCAGCGGCACCCGCAGCCAGCGGCCCCACCGGCGCCCCGAACGAAGCCATGTGGGACAGGATTGCGCAGTGCGAATCGGGCGGAAACTGGTCCATCAACACCGGCAACGGCTACTACGGCGGACTGCAGTTCTCCAGCCCCACCTGGTTGGCAAACGGTGGTGGAGCCTACGCTCCCAACGCCAGCCTGGCCACCAAAGCGCAGCAGATTGACATCGCAAACCGCCTCTACGCAAAGAACGGCCTCAGCGACTGGGGATGCGCCCACGCGGCCTGACCCCGCACAGGCGATACGATACCTAGGTGACTGAACCGAATTCCGAACCCGCCGCCGTCGCGCCTTTGATGGGTGCCACAGATATCCGACGGCTCGCCGAAGAAATCGGTGTACGCCCCACCAAAACGCTGGGGCAGAACTTTGTGATCGACGGCAACACGATCCGCAGGATCGTGGCCGCTGCCAACATAGCCGATGGTGAGACCGTGCTGGAGGTTGGCCCCGGCCTTGGCTCCCTGACGCTCGGCTTGCTGGACGCAGCCAAGGCCGTGGTCGCCGTCGAAATCGACCCCGTCTTGGCGGAAAAACTGCCCGAGACCGTGCGGGCCTGGCGTCCCGAGGCGGAAGAGAACTTCCACCTGGTGCTCTCGGACGCCATGAAGGTCACCGAATTGCCCCTGCCTCCCACCGCGTTGGTGGCCAACCTGCCCTACAACGTGGCTGTGCCCGTGGTGCTTCACCTGCTGCAGCATTTCCCTAGCCTCCAGCACGGCCTGGTCATGGTGCAGGACGAGGTTGCCGACCGTCTTGCCGCCACGCCGGGTTCCAAGATCTACGGTGTTCCGTCGGTCAAGGCTGCCTGGTACGGGCACATGCGCAAGGCGGGTGTGATCGGAATGAACGTGTTTTGGCCGGCACCGAAAATCCATTCAGGATTGGTGGCTTTCACCCGGCACGACCCCCCGGAAACGCATGCAACCCGTGAACAAGTGTTCGCTGTCATTGACGCAGCCTTCGCGCAGCGGCGGAAGACACTGCGAGCAGCACTTGCCGGTTGGGCCGGGAGCGCCTCCGAAGCCGAACGGTGCCTCGTTGCCGCCGGTGTTGACCCCACCGCACGCGGCGAGGTCCTGGACATCAACGCCTACGTCAAGATCGCCGAAGCCCGCCACCCTGTGAGCGCATGAACCCGGGCGGCCGCAAACCCAGCAGCCTCCCGTTCGTGGGGGAGCGCTTCCACGCTCGCACAGTTCGGGTCAAAGCCCCGGGCAAAGTCAACGTCTCCCTGAGCGTGGGCCCGTTGCGGCCTGATGGCTACCACTCGGTTGCCAGCGTGTACTTGGCCGTCTCTCTGTATGAGGAAGTGGCTGCCACAAGTACAGAGACTCCAGGAATCACCGTCAGCATCAGCCCGGACAGCACACTGGACCTTGACGGTGTGGATATCCCCTTGGACGAACGCAACCTCGCCTACAAAGCGGCAGCCATCATGGCCGAAGTGTCTGAAAAGCCAACAGGCGTGCACTTGGAAATCACCAAACGTGTGCCCGTGGCCGGTGGAATGGGCGGCGGCTCCGCAGATGCCGCAGCCACCCTGTTGGCGTGCGACGCACTGTGGAACAGCGGCCTCTCACGCGATGAACTCGCGCATTTGGCGGCCGAGCTGGGCGCGGACGTTCCGTTTTCGCTCCTGGGCGGCACCGCCGTCGGGCTTGGCGTGGGAGACGAACTCTCACCCGCACTGGCCAAGGCACAAATGGACTGGGTGCTGGTTTTTGCCGACTACGGGCTGTCCACACCTGACGTATTCCGCACCCTTGACGGTCTCCGGGATTCCGAAGGCGCCGAGATTCCGGAGCCCGTTGATGTTGACCCCACCATCCTCCAGGCCCTGCGGAACGGCGACCCCGAAACCCTCAGCCGCGTGCTCATCAACGACCTCCAGCGGGCCTCCATCACGCTCGCCCCCCAACTTCGCGACACCATTGGACTGGGCGAAGCGCGAGGCGCCCTCGCCGGCATGGTGTCAGGCTCCGGTCCCACCATCGCGCTGCTTGCCCGGGATTCCGTCGCAGCCGCGGTTCTTGCTGAAGAGCTTGGCCACCGTGGACACAATGCCCTGGCCGTACACGGTCCGGTTCCCGGCGCCCGGATCATCTCCGATACCCTCCTTTAGTACCCTCCAGCTCCCGTACCCCCGCATTCCAGCAGTAGAAAGTAGTACCCATTGGCCCACCTGCTTGGCGGCGAAAACCTCACCGTTTCGTTCGCGACCCGCACTGTCCTCGACGGCGTCACCCTAGGCTTGGAAGACGGCGACCGCATCGGCATGGTGGGCCGCAACGGCGACGGTAAATCGACGCTCATGCGCCTGCTCGCCTCCCGCTCGACGCCGGACTCCGGTCGCGTCACCAAGCGCGGGGACGTCAACGTCGGCTACCTGGACCAGGGCGACGTGCTCGACGGCGACCTGACAGTGGGCGCTGCGATCGTCGGCGACCGCGCGGACCACGAATGGGCGGCCAATCCCAAGATCCGCGAAGTCATGGGCGGACTGGTGGGCGATGTGGACTGGCACGCCAACGTCCACGCCCTCTCCGGTGGCCAGAAGCGCCGCGTCGCGCTGGCCAAGCTCCTCATCGAAGACCACGACGTCATCATGCTGGACGAACCCACCAACCACCTCGACGTCGAAGGCGTCGCCTGGCTGGCCCGGCACCTCAAGACACGCTGGCGCGCCAACCAGGGCGCCTTCCTCGTAGTCACCCACGACCGCTGGTTCCTGGACGAAGTCTGCAATTACACCTGGGAAGTCCACGACGCCATGGTGGACATGTTCGACGGCGGATACGCCGCCTACGTCTTGGCGCGCGCCGAGCGCGACCGCACCGCCGCCGTCGTCGAAAGCAAACGCCAGCAGCTTGTCAAGAAGGAACTTGCGTGGTTGAGGCGCGGCGCTCCCGCCCGAACCGCCAAGCCCAAGTTCCGCATCGAGGCTGCCAATGACCTCATTGCCGATGTTCCCGACCCCCGCGACTCCGTTGCCCTCAGTAAAATGGCCACCGCACGCCTGGGCAAGGATGTGCTTGACCTTGAGAACGTGACGCTGGACTTCCTGGACGGCAACGTGGGGCAGAAGCTCTTTGACAACATCACGTTGCGTCTGGCCCCGGGCGAACGGCTGGGGCTGGTGGGCGTCAACGGCGCCGGCAAATCCACCCTGCTGAAACTGCTTAATGGCGAAATCCAACCGAGCTCGGGCAAGGTCAAGCGCGGTAAGACTGTGGTCACGGCCGTATTGACCCAGGACGTTAAGGAACTGGACGACGTCTCCGATCTTCGCGTCATTGAGGTCATCGAGCGCGAGAAGCGGTCCTTCAGTGTGGGCGGCAAGGAATTCACCGCCGGCCAGCTGGTGGACCAACTCGGGTTTACCAAGGAGAAGCAGTGGACCCCCGTTTCGGACCTTTCCGGCGGTGAGCGCCGGCGGCTTCAACTCCTGCGCCTGCTGGTGGGGGAGCCCAACGTACTGATGCTCGACGAGCCCACCAACGACCTTGATACCGACACCCTTGCCGCCGTCGAGGACGTTCTGGATGGTTGGCCGGGAACGCTGGTGGTGGTCAGCCACGACCGCTACCTGCTGGAACGCGTCACCGACAATCAGATGGCCTTGCTGGGCGACGGCAAACTCCGTGGGCTGCCCGGCGGCGTGGATCAATACCTGGAACTGCGTGAAGCCGCACTGGCCTCGGGCGCCGTTGGGGGCGGCTCCGGTGCTCCGACCGCCGCTACCGGGTCCTCGTCCACTGCCGCCTCTTCCGGTGCCAGCGAAGCCGAAAAGCGCGAAGCCCGCAAGGACCTCAACAGGATCGACCGTCAGCTCAGCAAGATCTCACAGCAGGAAGAAAAGCTCCACACCCAGATGGCCGCTAAGTCCGAATCCGGCGACTTCGATGCCCTGGGGGAGCTCAACGCCAAGCTGCAGGAGCTGCTCGAGGAGAAAGAGGGCCTGGAGCTGGAGTGGCTGGAGGCCGCCGAAATCCTCGGCGAGTAGGGGTGCTGCGGCCTGTCAGTGCCGTTTCGCCGTCGCTTAGACACGACGCATAGGGGCTCCTGCGGTCGCGGGGCGACCTACGGTTCCCGATGCGCCGCGATGCGCTCCTTCGCGAAACGCCACTGACCGCCGATTACCAACGCTCTCTCACATCCCGCGGGTTTGGGGCGATCCCTCTCTCACATCCCGTCGGTTGACGACGCCGGCTCGTAGCCTATGAGCCAGCGCAGGCCGTGGCGGTCCACAACCTGGCCGTCTGATGCACCCCACGGTTTTGGCGCGAGCGGGTCCACGATCCGGCCGCCCTCGGCGAGTTTGTCGAACCATTCGTGGAGAACGTGGGGATCGGCTGCTCCAAGCAACGAGAGCATGGCCCCTTCGATCTGTACGGTCTTCTCGCCAGCCGCTGCGTCAGATCCGCTGAGGGAGACGACTCCGCTGAGGACTCCGTGGGCAATCGCTTCCGGTGGCCCGTCCGTGCGTCCAAAGTCCCGGTACGAATGCAGGGACAGTTCACCACCGAAGACTTCGGCGTAAAAGCCAAGAGCATCTCGAGCTGAGCCGGGAAAACTGATGTAGAGGTGGGGCGCCGTCATGAACCAAGCTTACAAAAGTGCCAGGGCGCGAGGGATGTGAGAGACGGTTGGGTTTTTGTGGGTGGGATGTGAGAGACGGTTTGGTTTTGGGGGTGGGATGTGAGAGAGGGATGGCCGGAAGGGGGTGGGATGTGAGAGACGGTTGGGTTTTTGGGGGTGGGATGTGAGAGACGGTTGGGTGTAAGGGGCGCGGAATAGACCTAGCCTTCGCTGCGGAGCCCGGGTTCTTTTTGCAGCCCGGTCAGGCCGTTCCAAGCCAGGTTGACCAGGTGCGCGGCAACGGCGCGCTTGTCCGGCGTACGGCTGTCGAGCCACCACTGGCCGGTCATCGCCACCATACCGACAAGCATCTGCGCATACATTGCTCCGTCTGAAGCGCTGAATCCACGGCGCGCGAATTCGTCGGAGAGAAGATGTTCCACGCGGGCGGTGACGTGGGAGAGCAGAGTGGAGAAGGCGCCCTCGGGCTGCGAGGGCGGGGCATCACGCATGAGGATCCGGAAACCATCCGTGCGGTCTTCGATGTATCCCAGAAGGGCCAGGGCGGCGCGTTCAACCAGTACCCGGGGCTTGGCTTCAGTGCTGAGGGCCTCGGTGATGGAATCCAAAAGGATCCGGAACTCGGTCTCCACCACCTGCCGGTACAGGCCTTCCTTGGACCCGAAGTGCTCGTAGATCACGGGTTTTGAAACGCCGGCTGAGGCGGCGATTTCCTCGATGGTGGTGCCGTCCAGGCCCCGGGCGGCGAAGAGTGCGCGTCCTATGCGTATGAGCTGTGATTTGCGCTGCTGCCCGGTCATTCGTACGCGCGCTGCCGGAGCAATGGTGGCGCGTGCTGCGGCCTCGGACACAGCAGCCGGCCGGGGGAGTTCAGTGCGGTTGCTCACCTGACCATCATGCCCTAAGTAGGCTGGGGAAGGGCTGATGGGCGGGCTGCCTGAGGGTGGAGGAACCAGTCACGGAGCAGACGCGGGGCGGTCAAGTCGCGAAGCACAGGGTGGTCATGGCAAACTAGTTTCTTGTGTGTGCATCCCGGTGATCCGGGAAACCCTCCGGGCCGCAAGATTCGGGGGACGAAAGCATGCACGGTCCGCTCTGGTGTAATGGCAGCACCCCGGCCTTTGGAGCCGTGGAGTATAGGTTCGAATCCTATGGGCGGAACGGTCGGAAAATGCGCTCCTTCTCTGTACCTGTAGCGGCTCTCACGGTGCCTGGGTCCATTGTTGGATTGCAGCATTCCGAAGCCGGGTTACCCGGGACATACCGAGCAAGGAGAGCCAGTACGTGAGCCCCGAAACCATCGGTCCCGCAGCGGTGATCGTTTTGGCCGCAGGTGCCGGAACGCGCATGAAGTCGCGGACTCCCAAGATCCTTCACGAAATCGGCGGCCGCTCCATGGTGGGCCACGCTCTTCTTGCCGCACGTGCCATTAATCCCCTGAAGCTGGCCTTGGTGGTCCGCCATGAGCGTGACCGCGTAGCCGAGCATGTCACAGGGCTTGACCCGGAAGCGCTGATTGTTGACCAGGACGACGTTCCCGGCACCGGCCGCGCAGTGGAAGTAGCGCTCAAGGCCTTGGATGCCGACGCCGAGCTTTCCGGCACGGTAGTGGTCACCTACGGCGATGTTCCGCTGCTGACTGGCCAGCTCCTTGGCGAACTGGTGGCAACCCACGAGGCTGAGGGCAACGCTGTCACAGTGCTGACCGCAGTGCTGGACGACGCCACCGGTTACGGCCGGATCCTGCGCGCCGACGACGGAACCGTCACCGGTATCCGCGAACACAAGGATGCCAGCGAAACCGAACGGACCATCCGCGAAGTCAACTCGGGCATCTACGCTTTTGATGCCGCCGTTTTGCGCACTGCGCTGGCGAAGGTCACCACAGACAACGCGCAGGGCGAGATGTACCTAACTGACGTCCTGGGCTTGGCCCGCGACGCAGGCGGCCGGGTGGCCGCCGTCGTCACTGAAGACCGCTGGCAGGTTGAAGGGGCGAACGACCGCATCCAGCTCTCTGCCCTGGGTGCCGAGCACAACCGCCGCATCATCGAGTCCTGGATGCGCGCAGGGGTAACCGTGGTGGACCCCGCCACCACGTGGATCGACGCCACCGTCACCCTTGACGAAGACGTCCGCCTGCTGCCCAACACGCAACTGCACGGTTCAACGACAGTGGCGCGTGACGCCGTCGTGGGTCCCGATACGACGCTGACCGACGTGAACGTGGGTGAGGGTGCGAAGGTGATCCGCACGCACGGATCCGGTTCCACGATTGGCGCCAAGGCGAGCGTGGGGCCTTTCACCTACCTGCGCCCCGGCACTGTCCTTGGCGAGACCGGGAAGATCGGTGCGTTCTACGAAACCAAGAACGTCACCATTGGCCGTGGCTCCAAGCTGTCCCACTTGGGCTATGCCGGTGATGCCGAGATCGGCGAAGACACCAACATCGGCTGCGGCAACATCACGGCCAATTACGACGGCGAGAAGAAGCACCGCACGGTGATCGGCTCGGGCGTCCGTACAGGTTCCAACACGGTCTTCGTAGCTCCCGTGACCGTGGGCGACGGAGCCTACAGCGGCGCCGGGGCCGTCATCCGCAAGGATGTTCCCGCGGGCGCACTGGCCCTGAGCCTGGCCGCACAGCGGAACGCTGAAGGTTGGGTCGTTGCCAACCGTCCGGGCACTGACTCCGCAAAGCTGGCTGAGGCTGCGCACGAGTTGACGTCCGCCTCCACATCCTCACAATCCCCGGCAACCACAGAAGAGGGCAAATAGGCATGAGCGAAATTACCGCACACGGCGAGAAGAAACTGATTCTCGCCGCCGGAAGGGCGCATCCGGAGCTGGCGCAGGAAATCGCGAAGGAGCTGGAGACCGAGCTCCTGCCGATCGACGCCTACGACTTCGCCAACGGGGAAATCTACGTCCGTTCGGCCGAGAGCGTCCGTGGCACTGATGCCTTCGTCATCCAGGCCCACCCGGCTCCGTTGAACAACTGGCTGATGGAGCAGTTGATCATGATCGACTCCCTCAAGCGGGCCTCGGCCAAGAGGATCACGGTAGTTTCCCCGTTCTACCCTTACTCCCGCCAGGACAAGAAGGGCCGTGGCCGCGAGCCCATCTCCGCCCGCTTGGTTGCCGACCTCTACAAGACTGCCGGCGCGGACCGCATCATGTCCGTTGATCTGCACACCTCGCAGATCCAGGGCTTCTTCGACGGCCCCGTGGACCACCTGATGGCCATCCCGCTGCTGGCTGACTACATCCGCACCAAGGTGGAAGCTGACAACATCACTGTTGTTTCCCCGGACACCGGCCGAGTCCGGGTTGCAGAGCAGTGGGCAGAGCGCCTGGGCGGCGCCCCGCTCGCGTTTGTTCACAAGAGCCGCGACCTCACCGTCCCCAACCAGGCCGTTTCCAAGACCGTTGTTGGCCAGGTTGAGGGACGCACCTGCGTGCTGATCGACGACATGATCGACACCGGTGGAACTATCTCCGGTGCCGTCCAGGTCCTGAAGAACGCCGGTGCCAAGGACGTCATCATTGCCTGCACCCACGCTGTCTTCTCCGATCCCGCAGCCCAGCGCCTTGCCGACTCCGGTGCCCGTGAAGTTGTGGTTACCAACACCCTGCCCATCCCGGCTGAGAAGCGCTTCCCGTCGCTGACGGTGTTGTCGATCGCTCCCTTGATTGCGCGCGCCATTCGTGAAGTGTTCGACGACGGTTCGGTCACCAGCCTGTTCGACGGCAAAGCCTAACGCCGGACTGCTGACTTAAGCGGGCCATCTGCCGCCTTCGGGCGTGCGGGTGGCCCGTTTTCTTTGGTCGTTTTCAGAAAGAGTGCGATCCGCTGCTAAACTTCTGGGGATACCTTGGCGAGGGAGAGCACATCCGGTCCGCATTATGTGGATCAGGGTTGCGGGTCTCCGTTATCGACTGGGTCTGCATCTCCTTCAACACAGGCGGAACGGCTGCTCGGCGGCCGATCTCAGCCGGGCGTAGAAGATCTCCAGACCTCCGCCCTTGCTGATAGACCAGCCCGGACTTTCCGGGTGACACAGTAATCAAGGAGTACACATGTCTGAGCAGAAGCTCACCGCAGAACTGCGCACCGAATTCGGCAAGGGTTTCGCCCGCCGTGCACGTATGGCCGGCCAGATCCCGGCTGTCATCTACGGTCACGGCGCAGAGCCGATCCACATCAACCTGCCGGGCCGTGCCACCACGCTGGCAGTGCGCGTTTCCAACGCCCTCCTCGCGATCGACGTCGACGGCGAGCAGCACCTCACGCTCGTCAAGGACATCCAGCGCGATCCCGTAAAGCAGATCATCGAGCACGTTGACCTCCAGACCGTGAAGGCCGGCGAGAAGGTTACCGTCGACATCGCCGTCCACGTTTCCGGTGAAGTTGCTCCGGGTGCCGTTGCCAGCCTCGAAGCCACCACGGTTTCCCTCGAAGCAGAAGCAACCCACGTTCCCACCGCCGTCGAGGTCAGCATCGAAGGCCTCAAGGCCGGCGAGAGCATCCACGCCTCTGACCTGGTCCTGCCGAAGGGTTCCACCCTGCTCACCGAAGGCGACACCCTGGTTGTCCGCATCGCTGAAGCCGCTGGCTCGGAAGAAGAAGAAGACACGGAAGCTGCTGCCGAGTAGTCTTCTGACTGTTTGAGGCTTACGCCGTTCAGTGGCCGGGCACCCTTGGGTTCCCGGCCACTTTCTTCTTTGCCGTCCACCGTTTCGGCTGAACCCGCACACACTCCTAGGATGAGACCATGACTGACACTTGGCTGATTGTTGGCCTCGGCAACCCCGGCAGTGAGTACAGCAACAATCGGCACAATGTTGGCCAGATGGTGCTGGATGAACTTGCTTCCCGCATGGGTGGGAAGTTCAAGGTGCACAAAGCCCGGGCCCAGGTGGTTGAGGGGCGACTCGGTATCGGGGGTCCTCGCGTGGTGCTTGCCAAGCCCATGACGTACATGAACGTCTCTGGTGGACCCGTTGCAGGACTGTGCAACTTTTTTGACATTGCCCCGGACCATGTCATCGCAGTCCACGATGAGATTGATATCCCTTTTAACACAGTCAAGCTAAAACTTGGCGGTGGCGAGGGCGGCCACAATGGCCTGCGGGACATTTCAAAAGCACTCGCCACCAAGGATTATCTGCGCGTCCGAGTAGGCGTTGGCCGGCCACCAGGACGGATGGAGACAGCCGATTACGTTCTCCGCGATTTCGCTACCGCGGAGAAGAAGGAACTGCCGTTTCTCCTGGACGAGGCAGCTGACGCCGTGGAACTGCTCATGGACCAGGGCCTGCTCGCGGCGCAACAGAAGCACCACCCCGCCAAAGCTTGAGCAAATCTTGAGGAAAGCCTGAGGAAAGCCTGACGGTCCCGAGGACCTTTAGCCCTACAAACTGCGGGCGCCCGACGGTAGTGTGCATGGTACGCAGGTAAGCGGTGGGGGACTACCGCGAATGTGTAGCTAAGGATGCGGATGTCGGCGGAGTTGCTAAACAGGAGCGGTGGAGGCGCAGCGAGGGCTGCGGCTCCCGATCTGTTGGGCGGCCCAACAGACCGTCAAACATGGTCGCTGTTGGCCCGGAGCCACGATTTGTCCAAGGCGAGCAAGCATCTGGAATCACCCGATTCCTACGGCGTGGTCCTCACGGGGGAGCGGGGGATCGGAAAGTCGGGCCTGGCGAGGGCCGTGGTGTCCTCACTCGGCCCCAAAGTCCACAGCCTCCAGCTGCGTAACACTGTAGCCAGCGGTCAGACCCCCTACGGATGCCTTGGCTTCCTGCTTGCCCGGCTGCCTTCGGAGGCCGTGGGTTCGCCCACCGGCATACTGCACGCGGTCACCAACCTGATCAGGTCAGAGGCCGCCGGCCGGGAGACCGTGTTCATCGTGGACAACGCCGGCGGCATGGATCCCATGAGCACCGGGGTGCTGCTGAACCTTATGGCTACCGGCACCGCAAAAGTCATCGCCACCGTCCAACGCGCCAGTGACCTCCCCGCCGATTTCCACCGGCTGGTCCTTGAAGGAGTGCTGGGCGAGGTTCATCTGAACACCCTCAGCGAGGAACAGACCAAACAGGTCCTCGGCTCGGTTCTTGGCCATTACGTTTCTTCAACCCTGGTGGGTTCACTGCACTCGGCAGTGGGCGGCAACCCCATGCTCCTGCATGCTCTTCTTGAGGAGCAGCGGCATTCGGGCAACCTGGTCCTCAACGACTCCGTCTGGACACTGCGTGATCGGATCAATCTTGAGGGTGCCACGGTGGTGGAGGACTTTGTCCGTTCCAGGCTGGCGCGCGAACCGCAAGCCAGCAGGACCGTCGTCGAAATCCTGGCCTGCGCGCAGCGCGCAACGTTACTGGATCTTGCAGCGATCTTCGGCGCCGACGTCCTGGTGGACATGGAAGAGGCGGCACTGCTGACGATAGAAAAGACCGGTGAGCACTGGGTCTCGCTCCGGGACCCGTATGTAGGAGAAGTTGTCCGGGGTTGGCTGAGCACCCGCCGCATGCGTGAGCTGCGCCTGATGCTGCACGGTCCCAAAGAACCCGAGCTGCAGGCCTTGGCGCCGCAGGATCTCTTGAGCTATGCGGCATGGATGCACGCGTCCGAGGATGAGCCGGCGCCGTCGCCCGCGCATGCGCTTGCGGCCGGGCGGGCGGCGTTGGATGACTACGATCCCAACTTCGCTATCCAATGCACCCTGTCGTTGGACCCTCAGGACAGTGAATGGGTGCCCGGACAGCGTCTGAAGGCTGCGGCCTACCTTATGCTGGACCTGCCACTGCATGCGGCCCAGGCCCTGGATGAAGTGCCCGAATCCCGCATGAGTGCCTTGGACCCCTTGGAGTTCGCTGAAGTCACCGCAGCAAAATGCCAGGCAATGACGTGGATCGACGGACGGTCCGGTATGGTGCCGGGAGTGATCGCCGCCTGCTTGGAGACGCTCGAATCCAAGGCCAAGGACTATCCCGCGCAGGCCATGGCAAAGGCGCGTAACCGCCTGCAGCTATGTAATTACGAGTACAAAACCTTCACTGGTGAGTACGCCGCCATGATTGAGGACTTGGAAGCCGAGCAGGCCAAGGATTCCTCGGAGGACCCTGAACACTGGCTCAAATCCTCCTTCTTCCTGATTGAGGCCCGCTGCATGCTGGGCAGGGAACTGGAGGCGCAACAACTTGCTCGAACCGTTTCACGGCACTTGGGGGACGTGGACCGCCCGGCACAGTTGGAGGAATCCTTCGCCAAGCATGCGTTCCTGGTGCTCCTGCTGTCCGGCCAATGGCGCAAATGTATCGAACTGATGCGCCGCACGCCCTCGGGCTCCTCACGCCTCCAATACAGGGGCGCGCTCACCGAACTGGGAATTGGGCTCGCATTCGCATACGCAGGTAAGCCAGCCAGCGCAATTGAACCCCTGCGATCGGCCGTCGCCCAGCTCGAACTGCGGCCCAGTATGAACATGAACAAGGTTGCTTACGCAGCCACCGCTTTTGCCTATGCTCAATTGGGCAATTCCGTGGAGGCCGGCCGATACCTTGACTTGTTCCGCACCTGCAGGGGAGTGGGGACCTTCTTCTCCGAATCCGTGGCTGAGTTTTGTGCAGAGATGGCCGGGCGCTGGATGGGAGACCCGGACGTGAAGCAACGTCTGTTGGCCCGGGTGCGGAACGACATGGAGCAGCAGCGGTTCACCACCGCCGGCATCAACCTTTTTGGGGCCACAGTGGAAGGCACGGATGAGGAATACCGGCTGCTGGAAGACATTGCCGGCCGACGCCAAGGACCGTTGGCCAAGATCTCCGGTGACCTTGCACGCGGCGCCCTGACGAAGAGCTCGCGCTCGCTGCTTGCGGCAGCAGACGCCGCAGCGGCACTGGATCTGCTGGTGGTTGAAGCCCGCTGCGTGGCCATGGCGCTTGACTTCGCCAGGGACGCCGGCGAGACCACGGCGGCCCGAACGGCACAGCTGCGGCTCGAAAGGTTGGAGCATTCCGTCCCGGCGTTACCGATCCAGCCACGCAGCGACGCGCCGGTATTGACCGAACGGGAACGCCAGATTGCTAAACTCGCGGGAAAGGGTGTCAGCAACCGCGAAATCGCGATGGATATTGGGGTGTCTGTGCGAACTGTAGAAGGTCATCTGTACCAGGTGTTCACCAAGCTCGGCGTATCGTCTCGGGGCGAGCTCAATGGGCTGCTGTGAACTGCGGCGTGCAACTTCCGTAGCCCCGGCGCGGGTTGCCCATGAGGGCTGAGCACCTTGTAGGCCGGGACGCGGAACTCGAACTGGCCATGGAGATCCTGAGGCAGGAAGGCGCCGGGGCTGTGCTTCTGGTTGCCGATTCCGGAATTGGCAAGACCGCCCTGGCAGCCGAAATCGCCGCCCGCCTGGCTGGGGAGATGGTGGTGATGCAGGTTCACGGGAGCCCTGCTTTGTCCGCGGTTCCCTATGGAGTCCTGGCTCCCTATCTGCTGGATCTTCCCGTGGAGCAGGCAACCTCGCCTGTGGCGATCCTGCGCGAGTTCTGGTCCCAGTTCGAGCAACGGCGTGGCGGGGAAGGTGCCCGCCTGCTGCTGATCGTGGACGATGCCCACGATCTCGATGAAGGTAGCACCCAGATTTTGGCCGAGCTGGTCACCGCCGGATGGGCGCGGCTGGTAGCCACCAGCAGGCCCAGGCCCGGCTTGCCTGCGGCGTTGCTGCAACTCTGGTATGACGGATTGGCAGAGCGCTTGGAGCTCCATCCGCTGGATCAGGTCACTGTTACGGAGCTGGCGGAAAAGACCCTTGGGGGAGCGGTCATGTCCAGTGCGGCCGAAGCCCTGCACGCCATGTCCGAGGGCAACCCGTTGCTGCTTCACTGCCTCCTGGAGGACTCCAGGACTGATGGAAACCTGGTCCGTCGAAACGGAGTGTGGCTCCTGACCCGTGCACTTTCCGGGGGCGGGGAAAACCTTGCCGATGTAGTCCGAAACAGGGTCCTGCGTACCAGCGAAGCCGAACGGGAGGCGATGTACGTCATTGCCTTATCCGAGCCCGTCCCTGCCGCGGTGCTGGATACGCTGGTAGGCAGGGACACCGTACGGGCGTTGATGGATAACCGGCTTGTGGTCTCTGCCAACGGACCCGGCGGGCCCCTCAGGATGTGGCACCCCATGTACGGTGAGGCGCTCCGGCAGATCGTTTCGCCCGCCCGCAGCCTGCAGATCCGCCAGCGCATGGTGCAGCAATTTCCAGGAGAATCGTCCACGGAGGAGGGCCTGCTGCGCATGGTGGGCTGGGCCCTGGACTGTGGTGCCGACGTCGATGATGAACGGCTGCTGCAGGCAGCCTTCCTGGCCGCCAAGACGCTCCAGTACCCGCTGGCATTAGCGGCGGCTGCCAAGGTCCGCTCGGAGGAGTTGCGCCCGCGGGCACGCGCCGTCATGGCCATGGTCAAATACAACGACGGCGACTACCGCGGTGCCGTCCGACTGTTGGAGGAAGGCTCCGGGTTCCTGGATGCTGACGCGGCCGGCCCCGTGGGCGCAGGCCTGCTGTGGGCTGCCGCGCGCGCCGCCGCGGGAGACTCGCCGGCTGACATTGTGGCTGATGCCTGGGCCGCGGCAAAAGCCCTGATGGGTGAGCGGGAGTCGTCGGATTCTGTGCTCCAACGGGTCGAAGGGCACGTCCGGGCAGTGGAATTGGCGGTCCTGGCCAGTGACGGCCACTACGAGGAACTCCGCGAGGGCCTGGACCGGTTTGCCGAGAAGTTTGCAACGGATGGCCCCGATCTTGCCCTGAACCGGATATTCCTTCGTGCGATGCAGTGCGAGCTGTTGACGGTGGAGGGCCAAGCCGTGGAGGCGCTGGACGCCGGGCGTGAAGCTTTGCTGCTGTTGGACGAGCACCACCATGAGATTCTCTACATCAGCGACTTCGTGCTGCTGCGCTACACGCTTGCCGCCTTGGAGGCTGGAGACTGGGAGGCAGCCGGGACTGCCCTGGACCGGTACGGTGCTGCCACGGCCAGGGGGCTGATCTATTTTGGCGGTGATCTTGAGGCGCTCAAAGGCTTGTCATTGCTGCGTCAGGGCCGATTGGAGAAGGCCGAGGAACTGCTGACGCCCGCCGTCGAGGCTCTCCGCGTCAGGGACCCGCTGCAGCTGCGAAGCCTTGGAACGGCCCTTGCCTTCTACGCGGCGGCCAGGTCCGGCAACGCATCGCTGGCCAGCCGACTGGAGAGCGAGCAGTGTGGTGCTGCCGCCGGTGGTGCCTACGTTGAGGCCCTTGCGGAGCTGTTCCGCCTTGCTGGCGAGGAACTTCTCAGCAAGGGCACCGGGCTGCCGAAACTTAGTGGTCTACCGGAATCGGGTCATCTTCATCGGCTGCCGGGCATTCTGCTCCAAAACCTGGTCCTCAGGGCTGAAGCCGGGGACGTCCAGGCCTTGGAGTCAATCCAGGAAACGGCGTCGTCGATGGCAGGAAGCTGGGCAACCGGCTGGCAGTCCCTGGCGGCGGCGCAGTTGCGCGGTGAGGGCCAAGGGCTGGTGAACGCAGGCAACCTCCTGGCAGCATCCGGGATGCCCGGGCCGGCCGCCGTAGCGTTCGACAAAGCGGCTGTGACTTTCGACGCCGAAGGCAAACGCCCGGAAGCGCGACAAGCTGCGGTACTGCGGGATGTCAATGAGGCAACCCTGGGCGACGCCCTGGTCCACGACCCCCAAACCGAGGCGGACCGGTCTGTGCCACTGACCCGACGCGAGCAGGACATTGTGGCATTGGCTGTTTCGGGCCTGACCGACCGTCAAATTGCCGAGAAACTCATGGTTTCGGTCCGGACCGTGGAAGGCCACTTGTACCGGAGCTACGCCAAACTGGGTATCCGCAGGCGGGAAGACCTGGGTGCTGCCGTCCGTCACTGACGACGCCGCCTGAGTACCTGCAAAATCGCCGTTAAAGCAGCTGCCCTTGGAATCGCGCGGGATTTAACCAATCAATGGAGTAATGCGCGGGTATTTCGTGTCGCAACCAAGTAGTGCCCTGTCCGGGGACTGAGTACAACAGAGTACCGGCGGGAAAAAAGCGGCCCACTTTTCGAGTACCAACTACTGATGTACGGCATGTTGCGCCCCGGCAGTATTGATCTTGGAAGAACGGTTCAGCCCCAAGCATCACCGGGATTCCGGAAATCGCATCACCCGCATCGGAGGTCTCTTGAGCCGATGCTCCGGCCATCGAAAGGTGGTCCGGCCCTGTACGAAGCCGGCGGCGACAGAGTCTTCTGAGACCGAGACTCTCCCCCCAGCCGCCGCCGGCTTCTAGGACAGGGATCCGCGCACCGCGGAACCCAAAAACCCTTCCCGGATCATGGGACTGCTGCTATTGGAGTGTGCATGTTGCCGGACCCTTGGCTGGACGAAGACACCGTCACGGCCGGTCTGAGGCCATCAACATTTCCCGATAGAACACAACTTCTAAATCTCATCCTCTCGGCAGTCCCGTCCCCGTCCACCAGCGGCATCGTGGTGGTGGGAGAGCGGGGCTCCGGAAAGAGCCACCTTCTGCTTTCCGTCAAAGAGGGACTTCCCGAGACCGTCGACGTCCGCATCTTCAGCGGAAAACCGGAACGCCGGGCCCTTCAATTCGGCGCTTTAGGCGCCGTTTCGGCAGGGGCCGCGGCAGCGGCAACGGCGGCGGGAGCGGCAGCGGCCGACGAGGCCGTGGCGCCGGGCCTGCACGTTCTCCGGGCCCTGACCAGTACTCTGGGGCCGGCCGACTACTTGTACACACCCTCACGCGGACGACGCCGGAACAAGCGGCACGTTCAACCGGCACGGCCGCAGCTGGTCCTGTTGGTGGACGACATCCACTACATCGATCCGGCCTCACTGGCGGTCCTGCTGCAACTCATTCCGGGCTTCGGTGCCACCTTGGTGGCCACGGCGGAAAGCCGACACCCCCTCCCGCCTGATCTATACCAGCTCTGGGAAGACGGCTTCCTGGAGCAGTACTTCCTCCCACCCTTTACCTTCAGTGAGGCACACGCTTTGTGCCAGTCCATCCTTGGCGGGCATGTCCAGCGACGCGCGAGCAGCCTCCTTGCCGCAATGAGCGGTTTCAACGTGGGATTGCTGTGCCTGGCGGTCGACGACGCGCGCCGCTCCGGGTTCCTGGTCCGGGTTGATGGTTACTGGACCATCGATGTCCGGGCCCGCTGTGAATGGCCCGGCGTGGTTGAGCATGTCCGGGCGGAGAACATTTCGCGCCCCCCTGAAGAGCGCCAAGCGCTCGAACTCATCGCGCTCTCAGAGCCCGTGGCGCTTGAGGTGGTGGAGCGTCACTTCGGTCAGAAAGCCATTGAACATCTCCTCACCAATCATCACATCAGGCTGCTGCCGGGCTCGCCCCCGCTGCTCAGCACAAGTTCCTGGCTGCGCGGGGAGGGGACCAGACTGTCCGTGCCGCGCTCGCGGAGCATGGCCCTTCGGCTGGGCGTGGAGGAACCTGAGCTGACTACGGAGACGGCGCCTGCCCTGCTGCGATGGATCACGTGGACCCTGGACTGCGGGTTGAGCCTCTCCGACGAACTTCTCCTTGCTGCCGCACCCGCCGCTGACAGGCCGTCCACCGCCGAGCTTGCTCTGAGGGCCGCCTCGGCAGTGACGGGCGAGGATCACCTGGACGAGGCCAGGCTGGTCAGGGCGCGGGCATTGATCGCCGAGGGCCACCTCCGGGAAGCAGGTCCGGAACTTCGGCAGCTGGCAACCGCGGGCGGACTCCCTGAAGTGAAGATCGATGCCGCGCACCGGTTGCTGGCTCTGGGGCTGCTGGGTGCTGCATCCCTACCTGCCGGGTCTGAGTTCACCCATCAGCGGCCGGGGGAGCCAACTGATGCCGCCCTATTGATCATGAACAATGTGCACGAAGCCGAGCGTCTGCTGCTGTCCGGGGCCGCCCCGGAAGCCTTGAAAAGGTCAACAGCAGCCATGGAAGCCATCAACGCCGATCCCACCTTGAACATGTTCTTGCCGGGCGTACTGCTCCGGCACGTGATGGGCCTGCGGTACAACCTGGCCTGGGAACCGGCGGATCCGCTGGTGGATACTCCCGCCCATTACACCCTGCCGATGCACCTCTCGGCGTGCCTGGACGTCGCCCGCGGTTACGTCCAGCTCAGCCAGGGACTCCCGCGTGCAGCCCGGGCCACCTTGGAACCGGTCCTGGCAGAACTGCACGACGCCGGTCTGCCGCCAGTCCTTGCTCTGGCTGCGGCCCTGCTGGCCTACTCCGAGGCGCTGTGCGGGAACACCCGGCAGGCTTTGGCCAAGGCCCGGCAGAGCATGACTGCGCAGGAAGCCGCCGGGGTGTCCGTTCAGCATGCCTCCGACCAAGCAGCAGGACATTCAGCGGATCCGTCCGGACTCTTCACTCAACATGCACTGGGGGCGCAGCCTGGTCTGTTGACGCAACTCGCTGCCGTGTACGTCGCAGCGGCGCAGGACCAGGTTGCCGGGACGTCAACACACCTGATGGCTCTGGCGGAACATGTGCACGCCCGAGGCAGCATCCTGATGGAGGCAGAGGTGTTCTCCCTCCTGACACTCAACCCGGCCAGTGCCGCCGTCGACGATCCCGCGATCCAGAAACGCCTTGGCGCGCTGGCAGCAACTGTTCATGGTCCGGGCGGGGCCGCATGGGGGACGTTTGCAGCCGCCCTGGTGGGCAACGACCCCAAAGCACTTGAAGCGGCGGGCCGGAGCCTGTCCGCGGACCGGCAGTTTGCCCACGCCGCCCTGTGCTATTCCCGGGCCGCAGCGGGTTACGAGGCCAGGACCCGGGCTGCCGCCAGCCGCCGGGCCTCGGTGCTCCTTGGGAGGCTCCGGGCCGCCTTTGATAGCGGGATGGTTCCACCGCTGGGCTGGGTGCCCGGGAGGGCCGGCGGCTGAACGTGCTGTACGGCACACCCGCGGCACCGCACGGCAGGGGCCACCGTGGGATAATGAGGAGTCCCTGAAGGATTTCCAAGGAGCGTCCCTTGACTGCCGTATCAACTCCCGCCTCACTGCAGCGATCCATGCATGCCATGGACAACGCGGAGGTGTTGCGGATCCGGAATGATTTCCCGGTGCTGGACCAGCTGGTCAACGGCAAACCCTTGATCTACCTGGACTCCGGCGCTACATCGCAAAATCCGCTCAGTGTCATCGAAGCCGAGCAGGAGTACTACGAGCAACGCAACGCCGCTGTTCATCGTGGCGCCCACCACCTTGCCGTGGAAGCCACGGAGGTCTTCGAGGATGCCCGCCAGACCGTGGCGGATTTCATCGGTGCGCAGTACGAGGAAACAGTGTGGACCTCCAACGCCACC
The DNA here is from genome assembly GCF_055389195.1 of Arthrobacter sp. DualSoilB13. NCBI lineage: Bacteria > Bacillati > Actinomycetota > Actinomycetes > Micrococcales > Micrococcaceae > Arthrobacter > Arthrobacter sp. DualSoilB13. The sequence goes on from NZ_AP035865.1 coordinate 1,289,008, forward strand.
GAGGGCCTGAACCTCATCAGCTACGCCCTGTCCAACGCCGCTCTCTGGGCAGCACAGGGAAGGGGTGGGTCCGCGCTGAAGGACCTGGCCATCGGTCCTGGCGATGAGATCGTGGTCACCGAAATGGAACACCACGCCAACCTGATTCCCTGGCAGGAACTGGCGTTCCGGACCGGCGCCACCCTGAAGTACATCCCGATTGCGGACGACGGCACCTTGCAGCTTGATGCCGCCGCGGAAATGGTGGGGGAGCGGACCAAGCTCCTTGCCTTCAGCCACGCCTCCAACGTCCTGGGCACCATCAACCCCGTCGCCGAGCTCGTAGCCATGGCCCGCCGCGTCGGTGCTTTGGTGGTCCTGGACGCTTGCCAGTCCGTTCCGCACATGGCTGTGGACGTCAAAGGACTGGATGTCGATTTCGCCGTGTTCTCCGGCCACAAGATGCTGGCCCCCACCGGGGTAGGGGTGCTGTACGGCAAGCAGGAACTTCTGGATGTGTTGCCGCCGTTCCTGACGGGTGGATCCATGATTACAACGGTCACCATGGAACGGGCCGAGTACCTGCCGGCACCTCAGCGGTTCGAAGCCGGAACCCAGCGCATCTCCCAGGCTGTTGCGCTCGCAACCGCCGTGAACTACCTCACCGAGACCGGGATCGACCGCATCCATGCATGGGAGTCGACGCTGGGCCAGCGTCTGGTGAAGGGGCTTGAGGCAATCGAGGGCATCCGCGTCGTCGGTCCGGCCTCAGGGTCTGAAAGGATCGGCCTGGCAGCTTTCGACGTCGCTGGCGTCCACGCGCACGACGTCGGACAGTTCCTTGATGACCGCGGCATCGCCGTTCGCGTCGGTCACCACTGCGCCCAGCCGCTGCACCGGCGCCTGGGCCTGACGGCAACCACCCGCGCCAGCACCTACCTCTACAACACCACGGACGACGTCGACGCTTTCCTGGACGCAGTTTCGGGTGTCCGGGCCTACTTCCAGGCCTGACACGCGGCACAGGCCTTTGGCCGCACAGCCGTCAACCAACGATTTTCCCCAGAAGAGGCACCAAGCATCATGAGTCTTGACCAGCTGTACCAACAGATCATCCTGGACCACTCCAAGCAGCGGCACGGCAGCGGCCTTGCGGAAACGGGTGCGCCGGACGGTACATCCACCGGGCAATCGCACCAGCTGAACCCTGTGTGCGGGGATGAAGTGACGCTGCGGCTCGCAGTCTCCGACGGAACCGTTCAGCAGATCCGCTGGGACGGTGCGGGCTGCTCCATCTCCATGGCCTCAGCTTCTGTGCTTAGCGAACTTGGCGAGGGCATGTCCGTGGAGGAGCTCCACTCGGTCATCGATAATTTCCGGGAGGTGCTCCGGTCCCGCGGAAAAGTACAGGCAGACCCGGAGATTCTGGGCGATGCCGCCGCCTTCGAAGGCGTGGCCCGTTACGCGGCCCGCGTGAAATGCGCCATGATCTCCTGGGTTGCCGCTGAGGACGCGCTCAACCAGGCCACCGCCTAGCCTCTGGCGGAGCACCTCCGCCTTAGGCGCGGGCAAAAGCGTCAGGTACGCCGTCGCCGTCGTCGTCCCGTTCTTCGTCTGCCTGCACTTGGCGGTAGCGCCGGTTGCGGGCCTTAAGCACGACGGCGGCCAGCAGCGCCGAGATCAAGGAGCCTGCCAGGATGGCCACTTTGGCGTGGTCGTTATGGGCGGAGCCGGCGCCGAAGCTCAATTCGCCGATCAGCAATGAGACCGTGAAGCCGATGCCGGCCAGCAGTGCCAGCCCGAAGAGGTCGATCCAGGCGATGCTGGAGTCCAGGCTTGCGCGCGTGGTTTTGGTGACCAGGAACGTGGTGCCGAAGACACCCACGGCCTTGCCCACCACCAATGCTGCAACAATCCCGAGCGCCACGGGGTCCCTGAGGGCGGCTCCCATGCCGTCCAGTCCGCCCAAGGCCACGCCTGCGGAGAAGAACGCGAAAACAGGTACGGCAAAGCCTGCCGAGAAGGGGCGTAGTTTGTGTTCGAGGTGCTCGGCCAGGCCCTCTGCCGGTTCTCCCTTTTTGCCGCTGGCCAGGACGGGAACGGCGAAGCCCAACAGCACTCCGGCCACGGTGGCGTGGATACCGGAGGCGTGGACGAAGCCCCACGTGGCCAAAGCGAGGGGCAGCAAGAGGTACCAGCTGCGGATCCGCTTCTGCACCAGGAACGTGAAGAGGGCAAGCGGCACCAGGGCGGCCAAAAGCATGAGCGGCTGGAGCCCCGTGGAGTAGAAGAAGGCGATGATGCCGATGGCGATGAGGTCGTCCACCACGGCGAGCGTCAGCAGGAACGTCCGTAGTGCGGCGGGCAGGTGCGTGTTGATGACGGCCAGCACCGCGAGGGCGAAGGCGATGTCCGTGGCTGTGGGAATAGCCCAGCCTTTGAGCGTCTCTCCGGCTGTTCCCAGGTTGAAGAGGACGTAGATCAGGGCCGGCACCACCACGCCACCAACAGCAGCAGCGACGGGGACAACGGCTTTGGAAGGTTTACGGAGTTCCCCGGCCACGAATTCGCGTTTGAGTTCAAGTCCTGCCAGGAAGAAGAACACCGCCAGCAGGCCATCCGAAGCCCAGTGGCCAAGGCTCAATTCAAGATGCCAGGGTTCGTAGCCGATCTTGACGTCTCGGAGTGCGAAATAGCCGTCTGCTGCAGGGGAGTTCGCCCAGATGAGCGCCACCACGGTAGCTGCCAGAAGGAGTGCGCCGCCCACCGTTTCCGTACGGAGAATGGAGAGGATCCGGCGATATTCGGGGTATGTGGAGCGCGAGAAGACTTTGCTGGAGCTGCTGGAGTCGGGCTCGGGTGCTGCGGGCTGGCTCGATGGGTGGGGCACTGGGGCTCCTCAAGAGTGGGCGGGCATTCGCGGTACGGCAAAAGAACCGCCGACCAGACTTCCCGGCACACCACTACCCATCCTACCCAACTGAGTCGCAGTAGTGCGCGTTGTGAGCTCTCAGAACGCGCACTACTGCGACTCAGTTGGGTGAGGATTAGGCGATCAGGCCCGCGATCCCTATGCCCGCCGTCGCGAGTCCGAGCACCATGGAGATGGTGACCAGCACAACGTGGACCGTGAGGAACTTGGTGGCTTTCCCGGCTGCATCGCGGGCGCGGGGGTCCTTCATGACGCGCTTGAGGAACTGCGGCCACACCACCAAGGACCAGACGCCGGCAACGATCAGGACGATCGCCAGGATTGCGGGGATCTCCACGCTAGTGGCTTTCGAGCCAGGCCTGGGCCTGCTGCGACTGGATTCCCAGGGCCTTGCCAACCATGGGCTCTGCGGCATCGGCGATCTTGCCACCGAGGAACGGAACCGAGGAGGTCACGTTGCCTTCAAGCTCGATCCGGGTGCTGCCGCCTTCGGCCACCAGACGCTGCACCGCAGAGACATCGAGCGGAGCGCCGGCGATCTTCAGGTCAATGGTGCTGGACCGTGAACCGTCGGCAGCCGGGGCTTCCCACTTCTCGGTCTGGGTGACCTTGAGCGTTTCGCCAACGAACTTGCGTGCGATGTCCGGCAGGCGCGTGGTGGGCAGCGTACGAACCGTGGTGGTGGTGAAAGCGCCGGCGGTGTCGCCGTCAACGGTGAACGATTCCAAGGAGCCGCCCACGTATTCGCTGGTGTGACGCAGGAAATCCTCGTTGACAAAGACTGCGGCTACGCGGTCAACGCTGTGGGGCAGGGTGGTGGATGCACTCAGGGCCATGGGTCCTCCGTGGATGGTTGTGGTGAAGCTTTTTAGCTCCCAACATCCTACGGTGTCTCGGTGGACACCCCGGAACCGGCCTCCTGAAGGGTGGTGGCCGCCGCGGAAATGTTGCGGGCCATGGAAGGGAAGATGAACCCATGGAAAGGATAAACGCCCAACCAGTAGAGCCTTCCTGCCAAACCGCGGGGGAAGAAGATGGCCCGTTGTTTGTAGAGGCTGCCGCTGCCGTCGGGCTCTACCGACAACTCAAGCCAAGCACCGCCGGGAGCCCGCATCTCGGCCCGTAAGCGCAGCAGGTGTCCACGGTCAATCGCCTCCACCCGCCACCAGTCCACTACCTCGCCCGTGTTCAGGGTCTTGGGATGCCTGCGTCCGCGCAAGAGCCCCGCACCGCCCTGCAACTTGTCCAGCCAGCCCCGGACCCGCCACGCCAAGGGAAGGGAATACCAGCCGTTCTTGCCGCCGATTCCCTCAATAATGGTCCAAACGTGTTCAGGCTTGGCTTCGCTGTGGAAGGTCCGTTCGTCCAGGAACACTTTGTACCCGGCCCAGTCGGGGTCGCTCGGCAGGGGATCAGCGTCAATGCCGGCGTTGGCCCACGTGGTCTCCACCTGTCCGTCCCGTTCCTTGCCCAGAGCCAAAGCGACGGCACGCCGGTAGGGCGTCAGGCCGCCGTCGGGCTGTGGAATGTAACGGTCGACGTCGTGCTCCCGCGACACCGCGTCATGCTGCAGCGACTGCACCAAGGGCAGGGACATGGACAACGGAATGGGAGTCACCAGCGCAACCCACAGGCCAGCGAGCTTGGGCGCGGGCACGGGGAGGGCGATCACCAGTCGCCGCGGGAGCCCACGCTCCACGGCGTACTTGTTCATCATGTCCTTGTATTTCAGGACATCCCGGGACCCAATGTCGAAGGATCGGTTCAGTTTCTCCGGGATGGCAGCCGCAGCTACAAGGTAATGCAGGACGTCGCGGACGGCGATCGCCTCAACCCTGTTATTGACCCAGCTGGGCGCCGGCATGACCGGGAGCGTCTCTGCCAGGTGCCGGATCATCTCGAAAGAGGCCGAACCCGAACCGATGACCACACCGGCCTGGAACACGATGGAGTCAACCGCCGATTCAAGGAAAACCCGGCCTACGGTCTCCCGGGAACGCATATGGATGGAAAGATCCTCGTTCTCCGGGTGCAGTCCGCCCAGGTAGACAATCCTGTCCACACCCGCATCCGCGGCCGCTCCTGCCACGAGCTTCGCCATGGATTCTTCCTTGGCTTCAAATCCGCTGCCGGAAGCCATGGAGTGCACCAGGTAATAGAGCACATCCACGCCGGTCAGGGCAGCGGCCAAGCTATCGGCATCGGAAAGGCTGTCCTGGATGATCTCAACGTCGTCATGCCACGGAACATCGGCAATCTTCTGTGGCGTGCGGACAAGGACCTTGACCTTGTGGCCGGCTTCAAGGAGCCGGGGGACCAGTCGCCCGCCGATGTAGCCGGTGGCGCCTGTGACCAGTACTGTCTTGGTCTCCTGCGGGGTATTGGAATGCGTAGCTTCCGAAGGCTGCAATGGAACTCCTGTGGCTGGGGGTAGAGGTAGGCTGGAATGACCCGGCATTCATCTGAATTTCCGGGCATTTGTGTTGCCTGCCCTTGGACCCACCCTAGGAGTTTCTGCCATGAGCCTCAACGGTCTGCGCCGCGCACTGGCGGAGGACAAGACTTTTGCGCGCGTTCGCACGGAGGCGCAGCGGTCCTTCAGCGACCGGAACGCCGACTACCAGATCAGCGCCCCCCAAGGGATGCGCGCGGTGTTGCTGGCCGAAATGGCCGACGCCCTGGCTTCCGCTGGCGTCGAAAAAGACGGCGCTCCTGTGGTCCTGGCAGTCACCGCAACCGGCCGTGAAGCCGAGGACCTCACCGCGGCGCTCGCCTCCTACCTCCCGGCAGAGTCCGTGGCCACCTTCCCCAGCTGGGAAACCCTCCCGCACGAACGGCTTTCGCCACGCTCGGACACCGTTGGCCGCCGCCTCTCGGTCCTGCGCCGCCTGACGCACCCGGAAAGCTCGACGGCGGCCCCCTTGCGTGTGGTGGTAGCCCCGGTTCGCGCCGTGGTCCAGCCGATTGTGGCCGGCCTGGGTGACTTGGTCCCCGTCACCTTGCAGGTGGGGCAGGAACGTTCCTTCACGGAAGTTGTCCGTGCCCTGTCCGATGCCGCGTATGCCCGCGTTGACATGGTGACGCACCGCGGCGAGTTCGCTGTCCGTGGCGGCATCCTTGACGTCTTCCCACCTACCGAGGACCACCCCATCCGCGTGGAGTTCTTCGGAGATGAAGTGGACCAGATGCGCTGGTTCGCCGTGGCAGACCAGCGCTCGCTGTCAGCACCTGGAATTCACCACCCCACTGAGCTCCACGCGCCCCCGTGCCGGGAGATCTTGATTACCGCGTCCGTGATGTCCCGTGCAGCCAAACTCAAGGCTGACATGCCTGCCGCGGCTGACATGCTGGAGAAGATCGCCGGCGGAATCGCTGTTGAAGGCATGGAATCGTTGGCACCTGTTTTGGTGGATGCCATGGTTCCGTTCGTGGACCAGCTTCCGGCCGGCTCGCTGTCGGTGGTCATCGAACCGGAGAAGGTGCGCACCCGCGCGCACGACCTCGCAGCCACCAACGAGGAATTCCTGGAAGCTGCCTGGTCAACAGCGTCCGACGGCGGTGCGGCGCCCCTTGATCTCTCGTCCCAGGCCTCCACTGACTTGCACGCCGCCAGTTTCCGCTCGCTCACCGACACCCGCTCGGCCGCCTTGGAACATGGCGTGTCCTGGTGGTCCATCACATCGCTTGCCTCGGACGAGGACCTGGTCCTGGACATCGATGTGCTCAACATGCGTGCCCGCGAACCTCGTGGCTACCAGGGGGACGTGGCCGAGATGCTGGAGTTCATCGGCTCCCGTGTGCGTGAGCAGTGGCGTGTGGTGGTGGTGACCGATGGTCCCGGGCCCGCCCAGCGTTTGGCGGAGCTGTTCCACGATGCCGAGATTCCCTGTTCCCGCGTTGATTCCCTGGATAAGGAACCCCAGCCGGGCATCATCGAGGTGACCACCGCCGCCGTCGGACGCGGTTTTGTCCTGGACGGCCTCAAACTTGGCCTGTTGACCGAAGCTGATTTGTTGGGCCGTGCCACGGCCAGTTCCACCAAGGACATGCGCCGTATGCCGTCCAAGCGGCGGAATGCCGTGGACCCGTTGCAGCTGCACGCCGGCGACTTCGTGGTGCATGAGCAGCACGGAATTGGCCGGTTCGTGGAACTGATCCAGCGCAAGGTGGCCGGAACGTCGTCCTCGGACGCCGGGCTGCGTGAGTACCTGGTGCTGGAGTACGCGCCGTCCAAGCGCGGAGCGCCGGGTGACCGGCTCTTCGTCCCCACCGATCAGCTGGATCAAGTGACCCGTTACGTTGGCGGAGATGCGCCGGCGTTGAGCAAGATGGGTGGCGCGGACTGGGCCAGCACCAAGTCCAAGGCACGCAAGGCCGTCAAGGAAATCGCCGGTGAGCTGATCCGCTTGTACTCGGCCCGCATGGCCTCCCGGGGTCACGCGTTCGCGGCCGATACTCCTTGGCAACGCGAGCTTGAGGAGGCGTTCCCCTATGTGGAAACGCCGGACCAGTTGACCACCATCAATGAGGTCAAGGCGGACATGGAGCGGGAGATCCCCATGGACCGTCTGGTTTCCGGCGATGTGGGCTACGGCAAGACCGAAATCGCCGTACGGGCAGCCTTCAAAGCCGTCCAGGACGGCAAGCAGGTGGCGGTTCTGGTGCCGACCACCCTGCTGGCGCAGCAGCACTACGAAACGTTTACCGAGCGCTTTTCCGGCTTCCCCCTGAGGGTAAAGCCGCTGTCCCGCTTCCAAAGCAGCAAGGAAGCGAAGGAAACAGCTGAGGGCGTCAAGAGCGGCGCCGTGGATGTGGTGATCGGCACCCACCGGCTTCTGTCCAAGGATTTTCAGTTCAAGGACCTGGGCCTGGTGATTGTTGACGAGGAGCAGCGCTTCGGTGTGGAGCACAAGGAAGCGCTCAAGAAAATGCGCACCAACGTGGATGTACTGGCCATGAGTGCCACGCCGATCCCGCGAACCCTGGAAATGTCGCTGACCGGTATTCGCGAAACTTCCACGCTGGCCACCCCGCCGGAGGAACGCCACCCCGTGCTGACCTACGTGGGCCCGTACACCAACAAGCAGACCTCCGCCGCGATCCGCCGTGAACTCATGCGCGAAGGCCAGGTGTTCTTTGTCCACAACCGCGTCTCGTCCATTGAACGCATCGCCGCCCAGATCCGCGAACTGGTGCCCGAAGCCCGTGTGGAAGTAGCCCACGGGCAGATGTCGGAGAGCCGCCTTGAGAAGATCATCGTGGACTTCTGGGAAAAGCGTTTCGACGTCCTGGTCTGCACCACCATCATTGAGACCGGCTTGGATATCTCCAACGCCAACACCTTGATTGTGGACGGTGCTGACAAGTACGGCCTCTCGCAGCTCCACCAGCTCCGCGGCCGTGTTGGCCGTGGCCGGGAACGTGCCTACGCCTACTTCCTGTACCCCTCGGAGAAACCCTTGGGCGAGGTGGCGTTGGAGCGCCTCAAAGCGGTGGCCGCGCACAACGAGCTCGGTGCGGGCATGCAGTTGGCCATGAAGGACTTGGAAATCCGTGGAGCGGGCAACCTGCTGGGTGGCGAACAGTCCGGCCACATCCAGGGCGTGGGCTTCGACCTCTATATTCGCCTGGTGGGTGAGGCTGTTGCCGAGTACCGCGGCGAGGCCGAAGAGAAGGCCGCGGAGATGAAAATCGAGCTGCCTGTCAACGCCCACCTGCCGCACGACTACGTACCCGGCGAAAGGTTGCGCCTGGAGGCGTACCGGAAGCTGGCTTCCGCCATCACGTACGAGGCCATCGAGGAAGTCCTGGCGGAGCTTGTGGACCGCTACGGCGAGCCGCCGCTGCCTGCCCAAAACCTCATTGCCGTGGCGCGCTTCCGGGTAGGTGCCCGCGAAGCCGGCCTGTCCGACGTCGCACTTCAAGGCAACTTCATCCGCTTCTCGCCGGCGCAACTGCCCGAGTCCAAAACCATGCGCCTCAACCGCATGTATCCGGGCTCGCAGGTGAAGCCTGCCTTGGACGCGGTGCTGATTCCCAAGCCCAAGACCGCGAGGATCGGCGGACGGGACCTCCAGGACGCCGAGATCCTTCAGTGGGCCAACAACGTCATTGAAGCGATTTTCGCTGATGTACCCGTGAAGGCTGGCTAACTGCATGATGGGAGGACATCACGCCGCGTCGGGAGCCGCGGCGTGGATTGCCATTGCCTCAACAGGCCCGTACGCCTTGGGCTGGTACCCCTTGGATTCCACCGGAATTTTGATTGGCGCCATGGCGACGGCGGGAACTGCTTTGGTGGTGGACTGGGACCACCGGCACAGCACCATCGCCAACTCGCTGCCGCCGCTGTCCAATGTGATTGCGGTGGGGATAGAAAAAGCCAGCGGCGGGCACCGACAGGGTACTCATTCGTTGTTGGGAGCTTCCGCGTTTGTGGTGCTCGCAGCCATGGCGGCCCAGTTCCAGATGGTGACCCCTGTAGGCAAGCTTTCCATCGGCGCGGGGTTGCTCTGCATGTTCATGATCAACCTGGCAGCCAAAGCCCTGAACTTGTTCCCGAAGTCAGGCTGGATCACCAACTGGCTCTTCGCTGTGGTGATGGCCGGCCTGGTGACCTGGTTCGCGCCGGATCAATGGGGCTGGCTGCCGCTGTCCATGCTCACCGGGGTGGTGGTGCACATCGTGGGGGACATGATCACCGTTGGCGGGGTGCCACTCCTATGGCCCATTGTCATCAAACCACCGAAGTTCCTGCGCAAATCCGTGATCCGGGGTATTTGGCGGCCGAATGGGGCCTTCTCCATCCCGTTGCTGGGACGGGCTGGTTCCCGACGGGAGTGGTTGGTCCTGATACCAGTCAGTGGCTACGCCATGGTGGGCATGGGCGTGGCCGCATGGACTCTGGCTCAACAGCACTGGCCCGGCGTGCTGGCGGCTCTGGGCGGGGTAGTGCAATTGCCGTGACAGGCCGCTAAATCAGCAGCGTGTCCCATTGTTGGCCAGAACGTTCCCGGGCGCATCCTCAAGCATGATGGAGCCGGCGTGGCAGGTGACGTTGTCCGTCACCACGATGTTCTCCAAATCGCCGTGGAAGTTGAGCCACGGGCCTTGAAGGTTGAAGAACTCGTTGTTCTTTACCGCAACGTCGCGGACCGCAGCGGCGCCGTCGTCGTAGTATCCGGTTTTGATTCCGTCCGGAGAACCCCAGAATCGGTTGCCGTCCACGGTGATGTTGTAGATCTCATGCGTCCCAACGGCCAATTGCAGGCCGGAGCCGTGCGATCCGCCGCGGACGTCGTTGTTTCGATACGTCACATCATGAACGGGTGCGCCGAGGGCCTGGGCCACGAGGCCGTCGTCGCCATCCGTCCCCTGCCTCTGGTCAACGGTGTTGCCCTCAACCAGGCCATGATGGGAATCGGTGATGTGAATGCCGTCCAGCTGATCGTAGCGGCCGCTGCTGGTCACCAGAGTGTTGTTGTTCCGGACGCAGAAATCGCTGCTGGCCACCACCGCGATTGAATAGGTGTAGGGATTGCGGGTGGTGACGCCCTCCACCACGGCGTTGGTGGAGTGACGGACATCCACCAGGTACTCGTGCAGGCGTCCCGGGAGGTTGCCCTCCAACTCGTCACCATTTTGGTCTGCGGTGAGTTGGGCGATGGTTACGTTCTGTGCGCCGTTGGTGGTGATCAGGGGGTGCCCACCGAATGGTCCCTCGAATTCCAGAAATTCCGGGCCCGCTTTCAGGACGGTTGCCGGTCCTGCTCCACGGAGGGTTACGTTGCTCTTGAGAATGAGGGGGCGCTCCAGGGTGAAGACACCTTCGGGGAGTTGGACGATCGCTCCGCCGCTCTTGGACGCGGTGTCTATGGCCTGCTGCAGGGACGTGGACGTGTCCTGCGGGTTCAGGTAGCCGTCCACCCTCCATTCTTGGACGCTGCCGGCCTTGCTTCCGTTGGTATGGCAGGGCCCGGGTTCTGCTCCCCGGGGTGCATCTGACTGACCCGGCGGTATGGGCCCACCGCAGCCTGTGAGAAGCAGTGTGGCAGCCAGGGAAAGGGCCAGCAAAAAGGAATGGCCCAGGCAGGAGCCTGGGCCATTCAACGTCATGAGCAGCGCTTAGCTTTCGCCTGCGGAGTCAGAGCGGCCAAAAACGGTCTGCGGGATCCAGAAAGCCAGGGCAAACAGGCCGAGGCACACAGCCATCGGCCACGGGTTATCCAGCGTCAGGAAGGACAGGGAGTAAATGGCGCCCAGGAAGAGCGCGATCATGACCACGAACAGCACAATGCTCTGGACGAGACTATTCTCTTTTTCAATGGGGGCGCTTGTGGCGTTCTTGGACATTCATTCCTCCTCGGCCCCGCAGGGCTCAAAATCTCTGACGGCAGCGGAAGCCTTAGTAGGCAGATGAACCCTGTTCACCTTTGACAATGGCAATTCCGGAACTCGCTCCGATACGTGTTGCACCAGCAGCAATCATAGCCTGTGCATCAGCCAGGGACCGCACGCCACCGGAGGCTTTGACGCCCAGGTCCGGTCCCACGGTCTTGCGCATCAGTGCAACGTCTTCAACGGTTGCGCCGCCGCCATTGAATCCGGTGGAAGTCTTGACGAAGTCCGCCCCCGCTTCCACAGCGGCTTCGCACGCGATCACCTTCTGCTCATCGCTCAGCATGGATGTTTCAATGATGACCTTCAAGATGGCCTGGCCGGCGTGGACTACCTCGGACACAGCCCGGATGTCCTCCACCAGCGCGCCTTTGTCATTGGCGCGGGCGGAGGCCATGTTGATCACCATATCGATTTCATCCGCGCCGTCCAGCACGGCACCCCGGGCCTCAAAAGCCTTCACGTCACTCGGCGTGGCGCCCAGCGGGAAACCGATCACCGAGCACGTGAGCACACCGGAACCCTTGAGGGCCTTGGTGACGGTTTTGACCCACACCGGGTTGACGCAGACTGACTTGAACTTGTAGTCGACGGCCTCCGCGCACACCTTGAGGACGTCAGCCTCACTGGCCTCAGGCTTCAACAGTGTGTGGTCAATGTAGGAGGCGATATTTGCAGGGGCGACGGCTTCGTTGCTCATGGGATCCTTCCGTGCAGGGCGTGGCCGGCCCGGTGGCCGCAGGGTTGTCACTGCCCGTCAAAGGACCATCTTGCCACATGCGCCGGGGGCCTCTCCGGCCCCCGCCAGCAGCAGCTCATGCGGCCAGCAGTGCCTGCTGATCCTCTTTCCCTGCACCGAGCAGCAAGCCCGAGGCGCACAGCATTGCAGAGGAATCGGCGGAGAGAAGCAGGCCCAAGCGGAGCCCGTCGCAGGACGCGGCATCGCCGATCGCCCAAATGCCCGGGACGGAGGTGGTGAGGTCGCGCCCCACTGAAATGCCGCCGTCGGAAGCTATTGTGAGTCCGGCGCTTTCGGCGAGGTCGTTGCGGGCAGTGCGTTCCTCGGCCAGGACCACCAAGTCGCCCTTCATGCTGCTGCCATCTTCGAAGAGGATGCCGGTTGCCGGCAGTGTGGAACCTTGAGGACGGGCGTCGGGTCCGGTTCCGGCGTCAGTGCCCGGGAAAGGCACGACGGCGGTGGGGCGGAGGGTTGTGCGGACGGGACGGACTCCGCGGGCCCGCAACACGGCCTCAGCCTGGCCCGCTGCAGGACCGTTACCCACCAGGATTCCCAGCGGGCGGCGGCCCACCAACCGGGTGACGTCTTTGACCGCTTCGCCGATGGAAACGGCGTCATCGATGGTGGAGTAGCTTAGGCCTGATTCGGCGCCTGCCACCGGCGGAAGGGCCGGGGCCGAGCCTGTGGCGATGACCAACTGGTCGTAGGAGAACTCCATGCCGTCCACGGTAGTGACGATCCTTGCATCGGCGTCAATGAAGCTGGCCGCCTGGCCGAAGCGGACCGAGACCTGGGGGAGTTCGGCGAGTTCCAACAGGGCCTCAGGGCACTCGTCGCGGTTGCTGAGTACCGTGATGGTTCCCCGGAAGGCGCGCTGCCGGGAGTCGGACCCGCCGGCGAGTCGCCGCACCAAGGCCTGGGCCGCTGGGCCTGCGCCTGCAATGACGATGTGGTGGGAAGGTGCGGACGGGATGGCGGACATGTTTGGCCCTTTCGCTCATGTGACCTGCTGTTGTTCATCAGCGTAGGGGGCCGGTTTTTCGCGGGTGTTTCGCCGCTGTTGCCATCTAGGGCCTATCCGTAGCGTGGTGTTTACCGGCCGGTAATAACGTGCGTCACATGTGGGTCCCGCCGGGCCGGCTTCAATGCCCGTCTGGAGCGGTGATAGTGCAGATGTCATGATGGACGCATGAGCCACGTCACGTGCGATCTGACTGTTTCCCTGGACGGATATGTTGCCGGTCCCAACCAGCGGCTGGAGGAACCGTTGGGCGACGGCGCAGAGCTCCTGCACAGATGGATGTTCGAGGAGCCGGAGGCGAACGCACCCGAGATTGAGGCGATCCTGGCGGCAGGGGCCTTCATCATGGGACGCAACATGTTCGCAGGACCCGGACCGGCGGCGTGGGATAAGGAATGGCGGGGTTGGTGGGGCGATGAACCTCCGTATCACGCCCCCGTATTCGTTCTGACCCACCACCGTCGCGAGCCGCTGGAGATGGAGGGCGGCACAACTTTTTACTTTGTGACCGACGGCATTGAATCGGCGTTGGCGCAGGCCCGGGAAGCGGCTGCGGACAAAGATGTAGCGATTGCCGGGGGAGCGCAGACAGCCCGCCAGTACCTTTCAGCCGGGCTCATGGACGAGTTGCGGCTGCACATTTCACCCATGATTCTTGGTGGCGGGGAGCGATTGCTCGACGACGTAGGGAACCTGACGCTTGAGCAGACCGGGGTGCGCGGGACCGGGTTGGTCACGCACGTACGGTATCGACCCAACATAATAGGGTCATGACCCGTTCCCTCCGAGCTGTGGCCAGGGCTGCCATGGTGGCCGTGATCGTTTCTTTCATGACGGCATGCAACGCGCCGGCGCCACTGCCCGAACAGGACCCCCGATCCATTCCGCACGACGCGGACACCGGGCAGACCATTGCTGAAGCCCGCGAGGCCATCGACGCTATTCCCGGGATTTCCGTTACCGACTTTGCGGGCGGAGGCCCACCTAATGTGAAGGGCAACACCGGTTACGCGGTGGCGTTCGACATTGAGCCCGGGTACACCGTCACCTACGGCGACTTGCTCATCGACTACATCGTCCGCAACGTGTGGGCTGTGGGCGAGGGCTATATGCCCAACACGCAGATCCAGATCTCTGCGAGCACCGCCGACGGCGAGCCATTCTTCGACCTCACAGCCGCAGCCGTGGGCTCGGCCTGGCTCAGCCCGCAAACTTCCACGCCCTCGGAGCACAACACCGTGATTATCCCGCTCAGTGCTGAGGACCCGGAGGGGGCACGGAACCTCTCCCTGTTCAAGAAAGACGGTTCCTGGCCGGGCGTCATACCGAAGCCTTTCTCCTATGACGTCACCGTCAAGAGTGGCTGATCCCACGCGACAGCCGCTCCGCGCGTTAGCGGCCCCCACGGCCGTGGTTTGCCTGAGTACAGGGCGTCGAGGACGCTAAGGTCGGCGCCGCTGACACTTGCCTTACCGCTGGCGCGTGACCTTGCGTGTCTGGCGGAACTCCTCGGGCACGTTGACAACGCCCTTCGGAACAGCAACCGTTATTCCCTTTTTGGTGACACTGGTGACCTTATGACCCAGCTGCTTGGCGTACTCAACCACGGGTCGCGAGGCAGCCCTGTTCCGGGCGATGGCGATGAGCACGATCGTGAGGAACGCGAGGGTCAGCAGTCCGGGCACCACGATGGCGATCGCCGGGCTGATGAGACCGTTCAGAAGCAGGGCCGGACCGAGGAACCACAGCGCGACAGAGGACACCATAAACCCGAGAACCAACTTCTCGGAGTGTGCGTGTACGGCCTGGGCGTGGGCCAGCTCATCCGGGTAGCGTTCCTTGACCATGCGTGTGATGTCGGCGCTAAGCGCGCCACCGAGTTGCCTGGTCCGGTCGGTCATTGCTCTCCTATGTGTTCGTGCCAGAAGTTGTTCGCTTGATCTTCCCTCAAAATACTCGTCATTCGTCTCACCGCGAGAAACCATCGCCCTGAGGTGCCGAGCGAAGCGGAATGGACAGGATGTCTGGGGTCCGCTGTACACTGAATTATCGAACATATATTCGAATAAAGGTGTGTTGTGGGCGTGATAGTCGGCCCCCGCGTGGTAGATGCGGGCTTTTCCCTGATGTCAGTACTGTTGGCACCTATTCCTGTGGCGGCGGGATATCCCTCGCCTGCGCAGGACTATTTTGATGGTCGGATTGATCTCAATGAGCATCTGATCAAGGATGTCACCAGCACGTTCGTGGTGAGGGTGACGGGTCAGTCCATGGAGGGTGCCGGGATCAGTGACGGGGATGAGTTGATCGTTAACCGGGCACTGGAGCCCAAGGATGGGTCCGTCGTCGTTGCTGTCCTTGATGGTGAGTTGACCATCAAAAGGCTGCGCGTCACGCCGTCGGGAGTGGTGCTGCAGGCGGACAATCCCAAGTATCCGGACATTCGAGTGCCCGCGATGTCGGAGCTGACCATTTGGGGCGTAGCCACAACGTGCCTGCATCACATTTGATTGAATCCAGCCGGTAGGGCTTCGCACCCTCTGGGTCGCCGACGCCCTCCTGGGCATCCTCTTCCCCACGCTGGCGGCCCTCGGGGAAGGCTTGGCCACGGGGGCCATCTACCTGGATTTCCGTACCACCGGCATCCCGTCTGCCCGGACTTTTCCACAATCCGGTGGGCGGGATGTTTTCTTGTCGGGGCCCGAAGGTACAGTAGAAGTATTCGAATATATGTTCGAATGCGCGGCGTGTCCTGCACTGAAACGGCGGCTCGCGTGCTAATGCCGATTTAGGGATGGAAATGTCCAAGCCAGCGCTCATGCACCGCATGCAGGAGATTGCCCATGTGGATATCAACTGCTTCTACGCCTCGGCGGAGAGGGCCTTCAACCCTGCGCTGGAGGGCAAGCCTTTGATAGTGCTGTCCAACAACGACGGTTGCGCCGTGACCCGGTCGCCCGAGGCAAAAAAGCTGGGAATCGGCCTGGGGGAGCCATGGTTCAAGCTCGCGCCACGGGCCGAGGAATGGGGATTGATAGCCCTGTCGAGCAACTACGAACTGTATGGAGACATCAGCTCGCGCGTCATGGAGCTCCTGGCCCGGTACTCAGCATGGCAGGAGGTGTACTCCATTGATGAGGCGTTCCTGGGAGTGAAGGGGCAACCGGATGACCTGCTGGAATTGGGGCGAACCATCAAGGTTGCCTGCCAACGGCATGTGGGGGTTCCCGTTTGCGTAGGGATCGCGCGCACTAAGACTCTCGCCAAGCTCGCCAATAAGTGGGCCAAGCATAATCCGGCCTTCAACGGTGTGTGCCGTTGGGACTCCGTCCCGCAGGCCCAACGCGAGGCACTCATGGCGCGGCTCTCCGTGATCGAGATCTGGGGCGTCGCCACCCGGCTCACAAGACGCCTGAACGCGATGGGGATCTTCTCCATCCTGGACCTGGTCCGGGCCGACCCTGTGGCGTTGAGGGATAAATTCTCCATCGTCATGATGCGCACTGTCTTGGAACTGCAAGGCACGCCCTGCATCCCCATGGAGGAAGAACGAATCGGGCGGGACCAACTGATTTTCTCCCGGTCTTTCTCCACGCCGATCACCACGGCCGCGGAGTTACGTCAGGTGCTCAGCGTTTACGGTCAGATGGCCAGTGCCAGGCTGGCCAAGCACGATCTTCAGGCCAAGTTGCTGACTGCCTTTGCTGCAACATCGGTCTACAACCCCAACGACAAATCGTTCCCCACTGTCAACGTCAAACTACCTATGCCAACCTCGGACCCCGTTCTGCTGACCAAGGCCGCACACGCTCTGGTTCCCAGGATCCAGGAAGGCGTCAGGTACGCCAAAGCCGGGATCATGGTCACTGACCTTCGCCCCAGCGGCAACCAGAAACCATTGGAAATCTTCGAGAACCCGCATGAAGAGCGGGGCATTGGCCCCTTGCTGGAGCAAGTCAGCAAGCGGTATGGCCGGGGCTCCATTGGTTTGGGCCATGCGGGCATCAAGGGCGGCCCGGACTGGTCCATGAAACGGGACATGCTCAGCCCCCGCTACACCACCAACTGGGACGAACTTCCCCTGGTGAAGGCGGCCTAGCGTGGCAGGGAAAACCGTGGCAGGAGACCTAAGCCCGCAGCCGGTAACCCCGCTTCACCACGGTTTCCACGAGCTTGCCGTCCGGAAGGGAGGACCGCAGCCGGCTCACCGTCATGTCCAGGGCGTGCACAGAGCCGCGCAAGTCCAACAAGTCAGAGAGAGCCTCCCGGGACAGTACAGCTCCACCCGCACCCAGCAGCGCTCGCAACAGCAGCAGGGGAGCCGGTGCAAGGTCCACCACCTCGCCGTTAATCCGCAAGCAGCGTCCGCGCAATTCGATGGTGGCGCTCTTTGTTTCCAAACGCCGTACGTGGTTCAACGAGAGATGTTCGGTGACCAGCCTGATCAGCGCACCCATGCGGTACCGGTCGGGAATCAGTGGCGTCAGCCCGGCGTCGACCAGCGGTTGTGCGGTGACCGGCCCAACGGCCGCAACAGTTACCGGACCCTTCAGGGCTTCGATGAGCTGGCGGTAGAGGCCCATTTCGTGGGCGGTGCTCCACATCGCATCCACGGCGGGGGCGCTGGTGAACGTCAGGACGTCGAGGTTGCCACCCACCACGGCTTCGATCAGCCGCGGCAGTTTGTCTTCGCCGTCGGGCTTCACCCAGCGGTACGGGGTCACGGTCAGGACCGTTGCACCGGACATGCGGAGCCGTTCCAACTGGCGGACGTCGGTGTACCCGTGCAGCTGCACAGCGACGGTCTTGTTGCGAACGCCTTCGGCCAGCAGCATGTCCACCAGGGTCGCGGTGGTTTCGTCACTGCTGATTCCGACGTCGGCAAGACCGGCCGCCCGCACGGCGCCGCGGGCTTTGGGGCCACGGACGAACATGCGGCATGCGGACAGCGTTTCCAGGAGTTGCTCGCCGATGCCGAAAGAATCTGCGGCTTCACACCAGCGGCGCATCCCGTATGCCGTGGTGGCGATGCAGATGTCCGGTTTAGCCGCGATGATGGTGCGGGTGTCCTCAATGAGGACCATATCCTCCTGAACCGGGGCGATCTTCAACGCCGGGGCGTGCAACACGCTCGCACCGCGACGCTCCAGGGCCTCAATGAGGTCCCGGGAGCGGCGGTGCGAGGTGACGCCAATGCGGAAACCGTCCAGCGGCGCTTCTACGGCTTCGGAAGCTTCCGGCGCGGCCGTAGCGTCCTGGACTTCGATGGCATGTGCAACAGTCATGGGTTCTTACCTTCAGGCTTCAAGGAGCGAAGCCGCGAGTCGGCTCAGTTCAGCGGATGCTTCGGCATGGTTCCGGTTGGCTTCAGCAACGCGGACCACCTCGCCGATGACCAGTACGGCCGGGTTGCTGCAGCCGGTGGCCGCCGTTTCGATGGTACCGAGGTCCGCGATGGTGGTGCGCTGTCCCGGGCGGTAGCCACGTTCCACCACCGCCATGGGCATGTCCGGCCTCATCCCTGCCCGGCGAAGACCAGCGGCCAGCTGCGGCAGGGTACCGATGCCCATGAGGACCACGATCGTCCCGCCGAGGCCGGCAAGATGGGTGTGTTCCTTCTCGGTCAAGGGGGCATGGCCGGAGACCACGGTGAACATGTGGCTCACTTCGCGGTGTGTCACTGGAATGCCGGCTGCGGCGGGCACGGAGATCGCGCTGGTGACGCCGGAGATGACCCGGACGGGAACACCGGCTGCAACACAGGCCGCCACTTCCTCGCCACCACGGCCAAAAACGTACGGGTCCCCGCCCTTGAGCCGGACAACGTTCTTGCCCAGCAGGGCAGCGTCCACCATGAGCTTTTCAATGTCCCGCTGAGTTACTTTATGGAGCCCGGGCTGCTTTCCCACGTCCACGAGTTCTGCAGAGGTCAGATCGGCCAGCTCCTGGTAGGGAGCGAGCCGGTCATAAAAGACGACGTCGGCATCGCGCAGTGCGTCCACGGCACCCACGGTGAGCAGGTCCAAGGCCCCAGGGCCCCCACCCACCAGGGTCACATGGCCTTCGGCTCCGGGAGCAGGCTCAAACGCAACGGGAACTCCCGCGTCGCGGCAGCGTTCCACCAGCGGCAGCCAGCCGGCCCCGCCGTCGTCCACTACGGCCACCAGGAAAGGGCGCTCGGGCAGCTGGCCGTCACCTGGCATGCCTTCGGGGGAGCTGAGCCGGTACACGTTGGCGCCGGCCTTTTGGTAGCGGCGGACTGCTTGACGGGCAGATTGTTCATTTCCCGTAACCAGGACGTCGCGGCCGGTGAGATCAATGGTGAGCTGCATGGTGAACCCCTAGTTTTCTACGCCGACGGTTTCGCTGCGGACCGGGATGGTGGAAGCGATGAGCACGCCGCCCTTTTCCTCGTTGGTGGCCGGACGGATCTGGCCGCGCTCCGGTACGAAGGAAATGGACTCGTCCTTCTGGTTGGGGGCGTTGACGAAGGAACGGAAACGGCGGAGGCGCTCCGGGTCCTTCAGGGTCTCGGCCCACTCGTCCTCATAGGTGTCGATGTGCTTGGCCATCGCCGCCTCAAGCTCTTCAGCGATGCCCAGGGAGTCGTTGACCACTACTTCTTCGACGTGCTTGATGCCGCCGTCCAGTTCTTCCTGCCAGCGTGCGGTGCGCTGGAGTCGGTCTGCGGTGCGGATGTAGTACATGAGGTAGCGGTCGATGTACTTCAGCAGGGTTTCGTCGTCCAGGTCCTTGGCCAACAGCTGGGCGTGGGCCGGGGTGGCGCCACCGTTACCGCCTACATACAGGTTCCACCCATCGGCCGTGGCAATGACACCAACATCCTTGCCACGGGCTTCTGCACATTCACGGGCGCAACCGGAGACGCCCATCTTCAGCTTGTGAGGGCTGCGGAGGCCACGGTAGCGCAGCTCCAGCGCGATGGCCATGGCCACCGAATCCTGCACACCGAACCGGCACCAGGTGGATCCGACACAGGACTTAACCGTGCGAAGACTCTTGCCGTAGGCCTGACCGGATTCGAAACCGGCATCCACCAGTTCTTTCCAAATGTCCGGGAGCTGCTCAAGGCGGGCACCGAACATGTCGATTCGCTGGCCGCCGGTGATCTTGGTGTAGAGGTTGTACTTCTCAGCGACGGCTGCGATGACGCCCAGGCCCTTCGGCGTGATCTCGCCACCGGCGATGCGGGGGACCACCGAATAGGTGCCGTCCTTCTGCATGTTCGCCAAGGCGCGGTCATTGGTGTCCTGCAGTGCACCGCGGCCGGCATCCAAAACGTACGCGGAGTGCTGGCTGGCCAGGATGGAGGCGATGGTGGGCTTGCAGATATCGCAACCGGCGCCCGTGCCGTACTTGGCCATGATGTCTTCGAAGGACGTGAGCTCCAGGACGCGGATGGCGTCGAAGAGTTCCTGGCGGGAGAGGCTGATGTGCTCACAGAGGGCCTTGGAGACCTCGATGCCGGACTTCTTCAGTTCGCCTTCAAGGAGCTTCTTGAGCATGGGAACGCACGAGCCACACTGCGTTCCGGCCCGGGTGCAGCCCTTCAACTCACCGAGTTCCTGTACGGGGGAGTTGCCCTCGCAGGCACCGCAGCCATTGATGGTGTCGCGAATGGTTCCGGCGGCCACGTTGTTGCAGGAGCAGAGGATGGCATCGTCCGGAAGCTCGGTCTCCGGAGCCTCGCCACCACCGGCAGCGCTCAGGTAGGCGCCCGGCTCGGCGGACAGTTCGCGGCCCAGAAGCGGGCGAAGACTCATGTACGGGGAAGCATCGCCCACGAAGATGCCGCCCAGGAGCGTCTTTGCATCATCGGTGGTGACAATCTTCTGGTAAACGCCACGAGCGGGGTCCGCGTACACGATTTCCAGGGAGTGCTCGGTCCGGGCAAACGCGTCGCCGAAGCTGGCCACGTCAACGCCGGACAATTTGAGCTTGGTGGCGGTATCAAAGCCGGGGAACGTTGCTTCGCCACCGTGCAGGCGGTCGGCCACGATCTCAGCCATGGTGTTGGCCGGAGCAACAAGTCCCAGGCACATGCCCTCAAAGTTGGCTACTTCACCGATGGCCCAAATGCCGGCCACTTCGGTGGCACAGAAATCATTGATGACAACGCCACCGCGCTGGCCCAGGCTGAACAGCTGCTCTTCGCCTTCTGCTGCGCGGAAGAGATCGTCGCGAGGCTTGACGCCGATAGCCACGATTACCAGATCCGCCTCAATGGTGCGGCCGTCAGCCATCAAGACGCCGGTGACATTGCCGTCGTCGTCCGTCAATACCTCGGAGGGGAAGACGCCGCCGTGGACTTCAAAGCCCTTCGCTTCGATCAACCGGCCCAGTGCCTGCCCCGCACCTTCATCCAGCTGGGTGTTCATGAGCCAGGGCGAGCCGTTGATGACAATGGGAGTGGCGCCGAGCTGCTCCGTGCCAGCCGCAGATTCCAGGCCCAGGAGACCGCCGCCGATGGTCACGGCGTTGACCTTACGGCCCAGCTTCCCGCTCAGTTCGGCGATGGCCTTATTGATGGCCCACACGTCCTCAAGTGTCCGGTAAACGTGCGTGTGCTCTGCGCCCGGGATAGGGAGTCGGGCTGCGTCAGAACCTGTAGCCACCACCAGGTGGTCGTACTCATACTTGTTGCCGGCGGCTGTGAGGACACTCTTGGCGACCGAATCGATCTTCACGGCGCGCTCGCCGGTGACCAGGGTCAGGGCCTCGTGGTCCCACATGGACGCATTGCCCAGGGTGAGGTCTACATCGGTTTCCGTCAGGGCCTTGCTCAGCGCCACACGGTCGTAGGGGAGGTGCGCCTCTTCGGTCAGCACCGTAACCTGCCAACCTTCAAGACCGCGATTGAACATGGCATCGGCGAAACGGTGGGCAGCGGGGCCGCCGCCGACGACGACGATGCGGCGCGGGTTCTCTGTACTTGAAGTGTGTCCGGTCACTGGTGGGCCTTTCGCAGATGTTGCATACGGATCTGTCGCAACTTGTGCTTCCAGCCTAGGGACGGGCAGTTTCGCTTCAGTTTCCCTTATGTTTCGTGATCTTAACTTCTGCATCACGAACGCATTTCATCAGGTGTGAGGTCTCTTTTACGCATTGGACACATACACGGACAACCGATGAAACACCGTGGTCTTAGCTTGGAGGAGTGGCCGCAAGTGTGGCCCGGTCCGGGGGAATGACGGTGAAAATACCAGCACCCGGACACTGTGAGAGGGGCTGAAATGACCGTAATTCTGGACCGTGCCGAGGACCTGACCACCACCGCCGCCTGGCACCGTATTTGCGCGGTGGACGAACTCGAACTGGCTTGGGGCGAAGCCGCGCTGATCGCCGGACGTCAGGTTGCCTTATTCCGCACAGCACCCACCGAAGTCTTCGCCGTAGCGCAGCAGGATCCGGCGACGCTCGCCAACGTTATGGCCCGCGGAATCATCGGATCCCGCGGAACCCGGCCCACCATCGCATCGCCGCTGCACAAAGAGGTCTACGACCTCGAAACCGGCGAATGCTTCACCAACCCCGAACTCAAGCTCGACGCGTTCGCCACCCGTTTGGTGGATGGTTTTATTGAGGTTGAACTCTAGGAGTTTTACAAACCCAATGCTTCGCTGACGTCCCTGAGAACATCATCCAGGGACGTTCGCGCTGCTTGGCGCGCGGCGGCAAGTTCCGCCGCGGACTCCACAGCCTGGATGACTTCCAGGTAACACTTGAGCTTGGGCTCCGTGCCGCTGGGACGAATAATGACGCGGCTCTGGTCCCTTGTGAGGTACAGCAGCCCGTCCGTGGGAGGCAGGGCTTCGCTTCCTTCGGCAAGATCGGTGAAAACCTCGACGGCGGAGCCCCCGAACGCTTCGGGCGGGTTGACCCGCAGACGGTTCATCATGGCATCGAGCAGACCCAGGTCAGCCACTCGTATGCTCAGTTGGTCGCTCGCATGCAGTCCGTGGACCAAGTAGAGGTCGTCCAGCGTGTCGAAGATCGTTTTGCCCTCGGCCTTAGCTGCTGCTGCCAGTTCCGCAATCAACACCGCCGCCGAGATGCCGTCCTTGTCGCGCACCAAATCCGGCGCCACGCAGTATCCCAGGGCTTCCTCGTACCCGTAGCTGAGTCCGGGAACCCTTGAAATCCACTTGAAGCCGGTGAGCGTCTCCTCATGGGCATATCCTGCTGCGGCCGCGATGCGGGAGAGTAGCCGGGAGGACACGATCGAGTTAGCGAACACGCCCGTCTGCGGCTCATCGCCGGCAGCGGCAGCCATGCGCGCCACCACGTGCGCGCCCAGCAGCGCTCCCACTTCGTCGCCGCGGAGCATCCGCCAGGCTCCCGTGGAGGGATCCAGCGCAGCAACAGCGGCCCGATCGGCGTCGGGGTCGTTGGCCAAAACAATATCTGCACCTGATTCTGCAGCCGCGGCGAGGGCCAGGTCCAGGGCGCCGGGCTCCTCCGGATTGGGGAACGCGACGGTGGGGAAGTCCGGGTCCGGCTCAGCTTGCTCGGCCACCAGCGTGACGTGGGTGAACCCCGCGGCGTGGAGGACGGAAACAGCCGTTTCACCGCCAACACCGTGCATGGGTGTGAGGACGATTTTGAGGTCCCGGGCCGGGAAATGGTCCCGATCCACCAAAGCGGCCACGGCGTCTTCGTACTCGGCGACGATGGACGTGGGCAGCACGGTCCAGCCGTCTTCTGCCAGCGTGATCGAATCCAATGCACCTACAGCCTCGATCTTGGCTGCGATCTCCGCGTCGTATGGCGCCACGATCTGCGAACCGCGTCCGCTTTCGGTCACGGCGTGCCGTCCGAGGTAGACCTTGTAACCGTTGTCTTGCGGCGGGTTGTGACTGGCGGTGACCATCACGCCGCCGTCGCACTTCAGTGACCGGACCGCGTAGGCGAGCAACGGCGTCGGAAGTGCTGCCGGCATGAGGAAGGTCTCGATGCCGGCTGCTGTAAAGATTGCCGCGGTTTCCTGGGCGAAGATGTCCGAGTTGTAGCGGGCATCGAAGCCGACGACGGCGCGAGGCCGGGTGCCTGGCGCCGCTGCGGCTACCGTCTCGGTGAGGAAAGCGGCGAGGCCTGCCGCTGCCCGGCGAACGACGACGCGGTTCATCCGGTTGGGGCCGGGACCGAGCGCTGCCCGAAGGCCGGCTGTGCCGAACTGCAGGGTGCCGTTGAAGCTGTCGCCCAGTTCCTGCGCTGCTCCCGCATCACCGCTCTCGGCGAGCTCGGCCAGCTCGACGAGAGCAGCCGCCGTCGCCGGGTCCGGGTCTTGGGAAGCCCATTGGCGGGCGTCGGTGATCAGCTGTTCGAATGCGGCATCGCTGGATGTCATAGGGTCAAAACTATCCTCAATGAGACCTTAGCGGGCAACGAGGTGCAGGATCCCGCCCCAATGAGTGGTCGTAAAGGGTGAGATCCCGCCCCTCAGAGGAGTTCAAAGAGATCGGGAAGTAATGGTGAAGTCCGTGTCGCCGCCCGTGCTGAACACCGAGGAGGCCGCACTATCCCAGTCCGGGAAGAACGTGTCAGAAAGAGCCACGTCGCCACCCTCGGCGAAGACTTCCACGGAGGATGAGTCCAGGAGGATGGTGAGATGGACCTTGGTGCCGGGGGAGGGCAGCGCCACTTCATGAAACGGGCTGAACTTAGGGGAGAAGTTAGTGGTCCCGGCCTGTGAACGGTCCACCCTCACAGTCCCACTCTCCTTGTTATAGGAGACGCGCAGCCCGGACTCGGAGCCTGGTGAGTGCCGGAGGAGAACGCCTGCCTCGCGCGCCGACGTCAGGTCCATGTCCAGCTCGATCAACTGGGTGCGCCGGTGGAAGTCCTGGCCGAGGTCCTTGATTGCGGAGCCGACGGTGAGGTTTTTGCTCTTCACTTCACCGGCGCGTTCCATCGTTCCCCGGGCCACTCCGGCTATGGAGGATCGCAACTCAAACCTCTTCCCGCCCCGAACCAGGGTGAGTTCACGGGGAATCGCCATGGAACCGCGCCACGGTGTGGTGGGCACGTCCTGGGCATAGTCCCAGTTGCCCATCCACCCCAGGAGTACGGGTTTGTCCCCGGGTGCCCCGGAAATGGAGTTTGCGGCATAGTAGTCGGCGCCGTGGTCCAGCCACTGGGATTCGTCGAGCGGCGCGTCGGGAGCGGCCGCATCCTCGGCGGTAAAGCGTGTCCCATCGAATTCGCCCACGAAGTACTGCATGCCCGAGCCGCCTGCAATGCCGCCGGGGTTGATGCTCAGCAGCATGACCCACTTCTTGGCAGTGGAGTCCTCCACATCCATGTGCAGGAGTTCGGGTACTTCCCAGAGCCCTCCCTGTGCGCCGACGCCGGAGAAATCGCTCAGGTACTCCCAGCGGAGGAGGTTGGTGGACTTGAACAATTTCACTACCTGGGCGTCGGCCACCACGGTGGTCATCACCCAGTAGCGGCCTGGCTCGTACCAAGTGATTTTGGGGTCACGGAAGTTGTTGTTGGTGGGTGTCAGGTTCAGGACCGGGTTTCCCTGGTACTTCTGCCAGGTCATGCCGTTGTCCACGCTGAACGCCACCGACTGGGCCTGCGCGCCTTGGGGCAGCACGCCGTTCTTGCCGTAGGCGCTGGTGTAGAGGGCCACCATGGGTGGATTCTCCGCCGACCCGAGTCCCGAGGCGTTGTTCTTGTCCATCACGATGGAGCCGGAGAAGATCTCTTCCTCCGGGCTTGCCTCCATGGCTACGGGTTGCTGCTCCCAATGGACCAGATCAGTGCTGGTGGAGTGGCCCCAGGACATATTGCCCCACGAGTTTCCGCGGGGGTTGTACTGGTAAAACGCGTGATAGGTACCGTCGTGATAAACGAGGCCGTTGGGGTCGTTGAGCCAGTTCTTTTCAGCCGTCAGGTGGGCCACGGGCCGCCACGGATCCGACGCGGACGGGCGGGGCCCGCCCGGGGCGGGGACCGGCGTCGGGCCTTCAGCCTGTGTGCAGGACGCTGCGGAGAAGGCGACCACGACGGCGGCACTTGCGGCCAGCATTTGGCGACGCGAAAGGTGGGGGCTGGGAAAAGTCATGGGGGAGATCCTGGGGGTTTGGGGGTGGCAGGGGTGCCGGTCCCCGCGGGACCAGTCACCCCTGCCGTGGCCTGAGGGCCGAGGTGTTACTGCTTACTTGTAGAGGCCTTCGCCGCCAACACGGACGTTGGTGGGAAGGTAGCCGAACGGCCCAAGACCGTTCTTGCCGAAGCTGCGATCAACCTGGGTCACGCCGGCCTTGAAATTCATCTTCACGGTGGGTGACAGGGAGCCGCCGCGGACGCCGTCCACATTGTCAATGAACGACTGGACGAGCCCGCCGGGCTGGACGTAGTGCGAGTAGGCCTGGAACTGACGGCCGTTCTGGCGAGGGTCCGGACCCTCCGGTGCGTTGGCCGGCATGTTCAGGTCCGTGGGGGAGCCCAGGGCCAGGCCGCTGTTGTTGACCGGCTGGTAGTCGGAGCGGATACCGTTGCCGACAAAGCCGTAGACGCCGTCCGGTCCGCGCATTCCATCTGCGTACGTGAACTGGTGGCTGATGGTGAACAGATAGTACTTGTTCTTGCCGTTCTCGTTCTGGATGAAGATCTGCGGACGCTCAGTCTGATCGTTCACGCAGTTGGCGGAAAGGATGGGAGGCAGGAAGCTCCACTTGGTGAGGTCCTTGTTGTCCGCAACGGCGAGTCCCACGTTGGCAGTCTGGTACCAGGCCCCGGTGCTGTTGACCTGGGCCACGGTTTCGGCGTTGGGATCGCCCGGTTGGTAGCCAAGGTCTTCCTGCTTGCACTTGTAGGAGCCGCGGGTGCCGCCGGTGTTGCCTTCGAAGACCATGAAAGTCTTGCCCGGGTGGGCGGGGTCCGCGAAGGTGTACGGGTCACGGAATGCGAAGCCGGGGTTCTGGGCTTTGTTCTGGTACAGCTTTCCGTCCGGTTCCAGCAGCTTGGTGTGCTGGAAGCCGTCGAAGCTCACGCCGTCCTTGGTGGCATGGATGGTACCCAGTGCCTTGGCGATCGCTGCGTCCGGAGCGATACCGCCACCGCCGGCGTTCCGTTCGGCGACGTCGTAGAACGTGGTGGCCGTGTAGAAGACGTTGATCTTGTTGCCCTGCATGAGGCGGGTGGAACCGGACCACTCCGTATTCCCGATGGACGTGTTGTCCAGGAACAGGTGTCCGCCGTAGTTCCATTTATCCTTGGCAGGATCGGCGTTGGTCTTGCGGAAGAAGTAGCCGATCCTGGCGTTCCAGTGGCGCTGGTCGAAGCCGTAGCCGGCGTTCCGGTCAGCAACCAGGGAGAAGATGACGTCCCAGCCCTTGTAGCTGATCTGGTTGGCGTTCTCGTCCGTCAGGGACCACGTGTCCCAAACCCACACGTCCTCGTTCATGGCCGGGAAGTCCTTGGGGATTTCCGGCATGGTGACGTTGGGGCTCATGGAGTTCTGCCCGGGGGCAACGTTGGGGTTGCTCTGGGCCATGATCTGCTTGGCGTCGGCTCGGGTCCACTTGGACGTGAAATCTGCCGCTGGATCATATGCCTGCTGTGTATGGGTGGTCGGCAGTGGGAAGCCGGGCGTTGGCGCCGGCATGGTGCTCGAGGGCGGATCCGCCGGGAGGTTGGCCTGCGCGGCTGGCGCTACCAACAGGATGCTGCCGGCCACACCGGCCGCTGCTGCGACGGCTACTGCCTGCCGTAACCGGCGGCGCGGCCGTGGAGGGGTTGAGTGCGTGTTCATGCTTACTCTTCTCGCGGAGTGTTGGACTTCGTGGAGTGGGGCGCATGCCCTGACCCCCGGTTGGGGGTTTCTGTACTCAGGCGTCCGTCGATCCGCTGGAGGCGTCACCGAGGGACGCCATCGTTTCGAGGAGCGGCGGAGCCATGGAGATGTCCGCCGCGGTGGTTCCGGCACGTCGACTTACCGGAACACTCTCCACGCTAGACACGTGTTAGGTCCGAAATCAAAGGGCGTTTCGCCCGACCTTTCAGTTACCGGCAGGTATGTGCGCAAGCGCTTACATTGCCAACATGCGCGCGTGTCACAATAGCCGGGCGGGAATCAAATGTTTCGTCACACATCAGATTTATTCTGTGAATTTACTGTGCGTTTACCTTCCCGCCGAGGTGGCCGGGACCTGCCATGGCAAACAAAAAAGCGGGGCCGCCATGAAGTGGCGGCCCCGCGATCCGGCTGGACTGCTAGAGCTTGGCGATGATCTCCGCCAGCAGTTTGGATATGCGCTTGCCCGCTGCTTGGCCGGCTTCAAGGACTTCCGCGTGGCTCAAAGGAACCGGGCTGATGCCGGCTGCCAGGTTGGTGACCAGGGAGATACCGAAAACTTCCATGCCCGCGTGCCGGCCGGCAATGGCTTCCAAAGCGGTGGACATGCCCACCAGGTCTGCGCCGATCCGCTTGGCGTACTGGACCTCCGCCGGCGTCTCGTAGTGGGGGCCTGTGAACTGCGCGTACACGCCTTCCTGGAGGGAGGGGTCAACCTCGCGGGCGAGGTCACGGATCCGTGAGGAGTAGAGGTCCGTGAGGTCAACGAACGTTGCGCCTTCAAGCGGGGAAGTGGCGGTGAGGTTGATGTGGTCGCTGATCAGTACCGGCGTACCCGGGGTCCAGTCCTCATTGAGCCCGCCGCAACCGTTGGTCAGCACCAGAGTTTTGCAGCCGGCAGCTGCGGCTGTGCGAACGCCGTGCACCACGGATCGTACGCCGCGGCCTTCGTAATAGTGCGTTCGTGCCCCTAGAACGAGGGCGCGTTTGCCTTCCTTGGTGAGGACGGAGCGGATGGTGCCAACATGGCCCACCACTGCTGGCTTGTGGAAACCGGGAACCTCGGATGCGTTCAGGGTGGCCGTGGTTTCGCCGATCAGATCGGCGGCTTCCGCCCACCCGGATCCGAGCACCAGTGCTACGTCATGGGATTCGACGCCGGTCTCCGCGGCGATGAAGTCCGCGGCAGCCTTCGCGGCCTCAAAGGGGTCAGTGTTCATCAGCTCAGTGTTACTCACTGGTACAAGCTACCCTGTGGCCGCAGGTCTTTGGTAGGGATACCAAAGCGGGTGAGGGTGTGCTGAGTGGCAGCCGACGTCGCGATGAGCGAGAATTGAGGATTGTGACCACCCAAGTTGACTTCAGTGCCCCCCGTATCGCGATCCTGGGAGGTGGTCCCGGCGGATATGAAGCTGCCATGGTGGCTGCCTCGCTCGGCGCCCACGTCACTATCGTAGAGCGGGCGGGCCTCGGCGGCTCGGCCGTGCTGACCGACGTCGTGCCTTCCAAGACCCTGATTGCCACCGCCGACCTCATGACCCGCGTCGGTGAGGCGGATGAGCTGGGAGTGAAGTTCGACGGCGACGGCACGGCTTCGAAGCCCCGCGCCGACCTCAAGCACATCAACGATCGCGTCCTGAACCTTGCCCATGGGCAGTCCGAGGACATTCGTGCCGGCCTCGAGCGCCTGGGCGTGGAGATTGTCATCGGTTCGGGCAAACTTCTGGACAACAACACCATCGAGGTCCTCACCATTGATGGCACCCGCACTATTGATGCCGACGCTATCCTGCTGGCCGTTGGCGCCCACCCGCGTGAACTGCCCACTGCAAAGCCCGACGGCGAACGCATCCTGAACTGGGCCCAGATCTACAACCTGGACGAGCTCCCCGAAGAATTGATTGTTGTGGGTTCGGGCGTCACTGGTGCCGAATTCGCCTCCGCCTACAACGGTTTGGGCTCCAAGGTGACGCTGATTTCCAGCCGTGACCAGGTTCTCCCCGGCGAGGACACGGACGCCGCGAAGCTGCTGGAAGGCGTCTTCGAGCGTCGCGGCGTGCGGGTGCTGTCCAAGTCCCGCGCCAACGCAGTGGAGCGGACGGACGACGGCGTTAAGGTCACCCTGGGTGACGGATCGATCGTGACAGGTACGCACTGCCTGGTGTGTGTTGGTTCCATCCCCAACACTGCCGGCATCGGCCTTGAAGAAGCAGGCGTGACCCTCACGGAGTCCGGGCACATCAAGGTGGACGGCGTTTCCCGCACCACCGCCCCCAACATTTACGCTGCCGGCGACTGCACTGGTGTCTTCGCCCTGGCATCCGTTGCAGCCATGCAGGGCCGCATCGCGATTGCACACTTCATGGGTGATGGCGTGAAGCCGCTGAAGCTCAACCAGGTGGCCTCCAACATCTTCACGTCCCCCGAAATCGCCTCCGTGGGCGTCTCCGAAGCCGACCTCGCATCCGGCAAGTACCAGGGCGACGTGGTGATGTTGTCCCTGCTCAGCAACGCCCGCGCCAAGATGCGCAACACCAAGGATGGCTTCGTCAAGATCATTGCCCGCAAGGGGTCCGGCACCGTGATCGGTGGCGTGGTGGTGGGTCCGAACGCATCCGAACTCATCTTCCCGATCTCCGTGGCCGTGACGCAGAAACTCCACGTGGACGATGTGGCCAGTGCATTCACTGTCTATCCGTCGCTGACCGGCTCCATTTCCGAGGCCGCCCGGCGCCTGCACGTGCACATGTAGCTCCAACGCCGGCGCCCGTTGGCCTGCCCAGGTGCGGGTGGACGCGAGCGCGCCGGAAAGCTGCGAGACCGCGGTTCCGAACCGGCGATTTCGCAGCTTTTCAGGGTGCTGGCGGCTGTTCGGCGTATAAGGAGTTATGCGGCAGCCGCTTGGAAGTGTTTTTCGATGATCCCCTTGATGTCCTCGTGGCACCCTCCGCAGCCTGTTCCTGCGCGGGTTGCCTTCGATACCTCGGCCACGGAAGAGCAGCCCTCCACCACGGAGTCCTCGATGCTGGCCGCGCTCACTCCGGCACAACGGCAGACGGTCCGCTGGGGATCGTTGCTGGTGGCCCCGGAATCCAGCTGGTCTGGTCCGTCGAGCCTGAGCAGCAAGGACCGGTCAGCGGGCAGCTCCGAGGAGCGCTCGAACAGAACCACCAGCTCAGCGGCTGTCCGGGGCATGCCCACGGCAACCAGGCCTTCAAGCACTCCGCCGCGTGTGGTCATCTTGACGTAGCGGCCGTGTTCCGGATCAGCCCATTGGGAAATCTGCCTGCGGGCGCGCCCGGACGCGGCCCCGGCTTCCAGCAACTCCTCGTCCCAGGGATCGGCCTGGTTGTCTCCTGCCACTGCCAGGTTGACGCCGCGGGCCTTGAGGACAATGACGCCGGGCTTCTCCTTCGGTAGTGCTTCCAAAGCATCTGCGGCAATCTGGCCATCACGGGCCAGGACCACGAGGTACTCGGCCAACCATTCGGCCTGCCGCCAGCCCGGACCGACGAGGCCCGAGGGGCCGGAAGCAGTCCGGCAATCAACGCACGCGGCGTCAGGGCAGCGAACTTCGGCGCAGTCGCCGATCGCGAACATGTGGGGCTCGTGATAAGTCCGGAGATGATGGTCCACAAGGATACCGGCGCCGGTAGGGAGGCCACAGCCCTCCGCCAACTCGATACGGGGGCGCACACCACAGGACAACACCAGTAGGTCGCCGTCGATCGCCGAGCCGTCGTCGAGGAGCAATGCGGAGAAGCTGCCTCCGGGGCCGGCTGTCTCCACGCCGGTTGACCGTGCGTTGCCTGCCATCCGGACTCCACTGGCCCGCAAGCTGTTGGTAAGCACTGATCCGCTGCCGCGGTCGATGCTCCTGCCCAGTGGGAATGGACCGTTGTGAACCACCGTGGTCCGGGCGCCTTCTTCCGAGGCGGCCAAGGCAGTTTCCAAGCCGAGCACGCCACCACCCAGGACCACCACGCGTTTTCCACCGGTAACCGCAGCGCGAAGCACGGCAGCATCGCGCAGATCACGCAGGGTAGTCACCCCCGCCGGGAGCACAGGCCCGGAGGGATCCGGGTTGAGGCCGGTCAGGTTGGGAATCACGGGACGGGATCCGGTTGCGAACACCAGCCGGTCGTAGTGTTCAGTGCTGCCATCGGACAGCGCTACGTGCTGGCGGGCACGGTCGATTCTTTTGACTGTGACGCCCAACCGCACCTCCACGCCGTCGGACTCCAAGTCGGATGCATCAGCCATGGTCAAAGCCTGGGCGCTGGTGCGGCCGACTCCCAGTTCGGCGATCATCACGCGGTTATACGCGGCCTCGGTTTCCTGGCCCACTACCAGCAACTGCACCAGCCCGGTGCGGACGGCGGGGAGCAGTTCGTCCACGAGCCGGGCAGCGACAGGCCCGAATCCAACAACAACAATGCGCTCGCTCATGACGCCTCCTTGACGTGCAGTGGCAGCCGCGTGTCCTCCGGGACGGTGTAGGAGGGCGGGTCCTGGGTGGAAACTGCGCGCCGGACCCATACCCGGCTGGTCTTGAACTCCGGCATGCCGGAGATGGGATCTGTGGCCGCCTCCGTGAGGCGGTTGGCGTTTTCCTGGCCGGGGAAGTGGAACGGCAGGAAGACGGTGTCCGGGCGGACCGAGTTGCTGAGCTCGGCACGGCAAAGCACTTCGCCGCGCTCGTTGGTGACGGTGGCGTAGTCGCCGTCGGCAATGCCGCGCGAAGCCGCCGTACCCGGGTGAATAAGGAGCCTGGCTTGCGGCTGCGATGCCAGGAGTTCGCTCACCCGGCGCGTCTGGGCGCCGGATTGGTAGTGCTCCAACAGCCGGCCGGTTGCCAAGGCCAGCGAATCGTCGGCAAAGGAACGGACAGCCCGCTTGGACGGGGTCACCGGGACCATGACGGCCCTGCGGTCAGCGTGGGCGAAGCCGTCGGAGAAGAGCCGTGGTGTTCCGGTGCTGCCCACGGGATACGGCCAGTAGGCTGCCTCGCCGCGGTCCAGCATGGCGTAGTCGATGCCCGAGTAATCGGCCAAACCACCGGCAGAGGCCAGTCGCAGCTCTTCGAAAACGGTCTCGGGGTCGTCGCTGAATGTCGAGGGCGCTTCAAGGAGCTCAGCCAGCCTGGCCATGAGCCACAACTCGCTGCGAACACCCGGGGGAGGCGTCAGTGCGCGGCGGCGACGGATCACGCGGCCCTCCAAGTTGGTCAGCGTTCCTTCTTCCTCGGCCCACTGAGTGACCGGCAGGACCAGGTCAGCTTCGGCAGCGGTCTCTGACATGAAGAAGTCGCACACCACCAGGAAGTCCAGGCTGCGCAATCCCTTGATCACTGCGTTGGTATCAGGAGCCGAGACCACCACATTGGCGCCGTGGACGAAAAGGCAACGGACGCCGTCGGGCTTTCCCAGAGACTTGAGAAGTTCGACGGCGGGGAGGCCGGGTCCGGGGATCAGCGACTCGTCCACGCCCCACACTCCAGCGACGTGGGCCCGGGCGGCAGGATCGGTGATTTTGCGGTAACCGGGAAGCTGGTCGGCCTTCTGGCCGTGTTCGCGGCCGCCCTGGCCGTTGCCCTGGCCGGTGAGGGTGCCGTAGCCGCTGCGGGCCGAGCCGGGCAGTCCGAGCAGGAGGCTGAGGTTGATGGCGGCGGTGGCGGTGTCGGTGCCGTCAACGTGCTGTTCCACGCCACGGCCGCTGAGGATGTAGCTGCCGCCAGCACGGGCGCCTTGGGCGAGCCGGCGTGCGGTTTCGCGGATGAGGGTGGCCGGTACACCGGTGATGGACTGGACGCGCTCCGGCCAGAAAGCGTTGAGGCTGCGCACCACGGCTGCGTAACCGCTGGTGTTCTTCTCGATGTACGAGGCGTCGGTGAGTCCCTCGTGCACCACCACGTGGCTGATGCCCAAAAGGAGTGCCAAATCGGTGCCGGGCGTCGGCTGCAAGTGGAGGCCGCCGCCGTCGGACGTAAACGCAGCAGTAGCCGAGCGTCGGGGGTCCACCACAATCAGTCCGCCGGCATCCCGTGCGCCTTGCAGGTGCTGGACGAACGGAGGCATGGTCTCGGCAACGTTGGAGCCGAGCATGAGGATCACGGAGGCGGTGTCCAGGTCCGTGACGGGGAAGGGGAGGCCGCGGTCCACGCCAAAGGCCCGGTTTCCGGCAGCTGCTGCGGATGACATGCAGAACCGGCCGTTGTAATCGATGCGGGAGGTGCGGAGGGCCAGCCGGGCGAACTTGCCCAGCATGTACGCCTTCTCGTTGGTGAGGCCGCCGCCTCCGAAGACTCCCACGGCGT
The DNA here is from genome assembly GCF_055389195.1 of Arthrobacter sp. DualSoilB13. Taxonomy (NCBI): domain Bacteria; kingdom Bacillati; phylum Actinomycetota; class Actinomycetes; order Micrococcales; family Micrococcaceae; genus Arthrobacter; species Arthrobacter sp. DualSoilB13. The sequence goes on from NZ_AP035865.1 coordinate 1,323,216, forward strand.
CGTTCCCGTGCTGCTGCTGGGTGTCCTTGACGGCGGCCGTGATGAGCATGAGCGCCTGGTCCCAGGAGATGGGCTGGTGTACGCCGTCCGAGCCCTTGAGCATCGGCTCCGTGACGCGCCCGTTGTGATTCAACAACGACGCCGATGTCCAGCCTTTGCGGCACAGCCCGCCCCGGTTGGTGGGGAAGTCGCGTCCTGAAACTTCCAGGGGCACGGCGGGTGCTGCGTCCGGCGCGGGGACTGCCCCCGCCGCGGGTGCGGCGGGGGTCAGCCTCATGGCGCACTGGAGCGCGCAGTAGGGGCAGTGGGTATCGGCGCCGTTGGGCATCTAGATGTGTCCGATCGTGTTGCGCTTCTGGGCGGGGCGGATGTAGCAGACCCAGCAGACGGTGAGCATCAGGACGTAGGCTCCAACGAATCCATAAAACGCCGCGGTGTACGAGCCGCTGGCCGAGTTGGAGGCGTTGAGTACCTGCGGGATGACGAAGCCACCGTAGGCGCCGATCGCGGAGATCAGGCCCAGCGAGGAAGAAGCCAGGCGTGCCGTGGTGGCGCTCGGGGCTCCTGCTCGAGCTGCGCGGCTGGACGTTGCGAAGATGACCGGGATCATGCGGTACGTTGCGCCGTTACCGAAGCCACTGGCCAGGAAGAGCAGCAGGAACAAGGTGAGGAAGAGCCAGAAGTTCTTCAGGGGCAGCGTCCAGATCATGGTCAGCGTGATGACGGCCATGGAAGCGAACGAGGCGATGGTCATCCGCGCGCCACCCATGCGGTCGGCCATGCGTCCGCCATAAGGGCGGGCCAGGGAACCAACCAGCGGGCCGAGGAAGGCCAGCGAGAGCGCCACAGCGCCAACATGAATGGAGGAGAAGTCCGGGAAGTAGTCCTTGATCAGCTTGGGGAAGACGCCGGCAAAGCCGATGAACGAACCGAACGTTCCAATGTAGAGGAAGGCCATGATCCACAGGTGCGGTTCCTTCAGGGCGGCCAGGGAACCGGCCACATCACCCTTGGCGCTGGTGAGGTTGTTCATGTACTTGTAGGCGCCAAAGGCGGCGATGATGATCAGCGGGATCCAGATGATGCCAGCCATGGGCAAGTTGACGGTTCCGGCAGCAAGAAGGGTGATGGCGATGGGCACAACAAGCTGCGCGACGGCGGCACCGAGGTTTCCGCCTGCTGCGTTCAGGCCCAGCGCCCAGCCCTTTTCGCGGGCGGGGTAGAAGAAGGTGATGTTGGCCATGGAGCTGGCGAAGTTGCCGCCACCGAAGCCGGCAAGTGCAGCCATGAGGAGCATGATGCCGAACGGTGTCTCCGGATTGGAGACGCAGATGGCCAGTCCTGTTGTGGGGATCAGCAGGAGCAGGGCCGAGACGATGGTCCAGTTCCTGCCACCGAACTTGGGGACCATGAAGGTATAGGGAATCCGGAGCGTGGCGCCTACCAGGCTGGGAATGGAGATGAGCCAGAAGATCTGGTTGGTGTCGAACTGAAATCCGGCCGCGGGCAGCTGGACCACCACAATGGACCACAACTGCCAGACGACGAAACCGAGGAATTCGGCGAAGATGGACCAATTGAGATTGCGCTTGGCGATGGACCGGCCTTCGGACTCCCATTGGCCCTTGTCTTCGGCATCCCAGTTGGCGATCCAGCGGCCGGGACGGTGTTCAAGGGCGGAAGTGGCGGTGGCAGTGGACTGGGCGGGAGCCAGTGCATCTGCGGTGCGGTCAACTGTCACGGAAGTGCCTCCTTGGTGGGGACGTTGTTCTTCCAAGGTAGGTTTGGCGCATTTCGTGGACGGTCGCCGTTTGTAAACGCCCTGTGACATTTCCCTATCGGCGGGGTCACCGGCGCGTGAGGCGATGGTGAGGTAGTGTGGCGCGGACCACAAGGTGAGATTTTCTTGTCTGTCTGCATGTTGGACTTGGTTGTCCAGTCAATGGACAGCGGGAACTATTATTGAACTCTCGAATAATCCGTCGCCAGCAGGCTCCTGGGGGACCGGCCGGCGCAAAAGAAAGCTGCAAATACATGTCTTCCACCGCACCATCCAAGGAAGGTGAGTCCACTAAGCCAGTGAACTCACGGGGCAAGGTGATCTTCGCGAGCCTGATCGGCACGACGATCGAGTTCTACGATTTCTACGCCTACGCCACCGCGTCAGTACTCGTCTTCCCCAAGCTCTTCTTCCCCGACGCCACTGACATCAATGCACTGCTCAGTGCGTTCGCCATCTTCGGTGTCGCTTTCTTCGCACGGCCCATCGGCGCCGTGGTCTTCGGCCACTTTGGTGACAAGATCGGCCGCAAGGGCACCCTGGTGGCCTCGTTGCTGACCATGGGTATTGCAACCTTCCTTATCGGTCTCCTGCCCACGGCCTCCATGCCGGGGTGGGCCATCCTGGCCCCGATCATGCTGGTGATCCTCCGCTTCTTCCAAGGCCTCGCTTTGGGCGGAGAATGGTCAGGCGCAGCGTTGCTGGCCACCGAGAACGCGCCCGAAGGCAAGCGCGCCATCTACGGAACGTTCCCGCAGCTGGGTGCTCCCATCGGCTTCATCATCGCCAACGTCATCTTCATCTGGATGAACGTCTCCCTGAGCGCCGAAGAGTTCCTGGCCTGGGGCTGGAGGGTTCCGTTCATCCTCAGCGCCGTGCTGGTGATCGTGGGCCTTTACGTTCGTTTGAAGCTGGTGGAGAGCGCATCCTTCACCAAGGTGATCGAGCAGGAAAAGGTCCAGAAGCTGCCCCTCGCGGCTACACTCAAGAGCCACTGGCGCCCCGTGGTGGCCGGTACCTTCATCATGTTTGCCACCTACGTGCTCTTCTACATCATGACCACGTTCACCCTGTCCTACGGCACCAAGCCCACCCTTGCCGGCGCCCAGGCGGCGGCCGAGAAGGCCGGTACGCCCATGACGCCGGAGCAAGTGGCGGCGTTTGTTCCCGGCCTGGGAATCACCCGGTCCGACTTCCTCTGGATGCTGATCATCGGCGTCGTCTTCTTTGGCATCTTCACCGTGGTCTCCGGACCGCTCGCCGAGAAGTGGGGCCGCCGCAAGTTCCTGTTGGGAGTCACTGCGGGCATCTTCGTGTTCGGTGCGCTCTGGTTCACCATGTTTGGTCCCGGCCAGGCAGCGGCGATGGTTGGTCTTATCGTGGGCTTCACACTCATGGGCCTCACCTTCGGACCCATGGCAGCGATCCTTCCGGAACTGTTCCCGGCCAACGTCCGCTACACCGGCTCGGCTGTGGCGTACAACCTGTCCTCAATGATCGGCGCAGCACCCGCTTCGTTCGTGGCTATTGCGCTCTGGTCCGCAGCCAACGGCAGCACCTGGCTGGTGGGCGCCTACATGGCCGCCGCCGCCGTGGTGACGTTCATCGCCCTCTGGCTGACACGCGAGACCAAGGACATGGACTACGAGAACAACGTCGCCTAGGTAGCTCAAGTACGACGCCGGCCCCGCACCAAACGGTGCGGGGCCGGCGTCGTTAGAGGTTCTTTGCGTTAGTCCTCGATGGTGGCGATGACCGCGCCGGCGGCAACGGTCTCACCAGCGGTGGCGGAGAGGCCACGTACTGTACCGGCCTTGTGGGCTGTGAGCGGCTGCTCCATTTTCATGGCTTCAAGGACCACGATCAGGTCGCCCTCGGCCACAACGTCACCGTCCGAGGCTGCCACCTTCACGATGGTGCCCTGCATGGGGGAGGTCAGTGCGTTGCCGCCGGCAGCTGCAGCCGTGGCGCCAGCCGAACGGGAGCGCTTCTTGGACTTGCCGGACTTGGTGCCCGAACCGCTGGAAACTGCGGCGATGCTGCCACCCAGGCCGGACGGCAGGACCACCTCAAGGCGCTTGCCGCCAACCTCCACCACCACGCGCTGGCGCTCACCGGCGTCGGGCGTCTCAGCGCCGGCTACGTTGGCCGACCACGCCGGGATGCTGTTGACGAACTCGGTCTCGATCCAGCGGGTGTGAACCTTGAACGGGCCTTCGGCCGGAGCGAAATCGGGATCGGTGACCACTGCGAGGTCGAACGGGATGACAGTGGGGATACCCTCAACCACCATCTCCTCCAAGGCCCGGCGTGAACGCTGAAGCGCTTGCTCGCGGGTGGCTCCGGTGATGATCAGCTTGGAAAGCATGGAGTCAAAGTTGCCGCTGATGACGTCGCCCTGCTCCACGCCGGAGTCGATCCGGACGCCGGGTCCCGTGGGGTTCTTCAGCGTGGTGATGGTACCGGGGGCGGGCATGAAGTTGCGGCCCGGGTCCTCGCCGGTGATGCGGAACTCGAAGGAGTGGCCGCGGACCTCGGGGTCGTCATAGCCAAGTGCTTCGCCGCGGGCAATGCGGAACTGCTCCCGGACGAGGTCGATGCCCGTGACTTCCTCGGACACGCAGTGCTCCACCTGGAGGCGGGTGTTGACCTCGAGGAAGGAAATGGTGCCGTCCTGGCCCACCAGGAACTCACAGGTGCCAGCACCGAGGTAGTTGGCTTCCTTCAGGATGGCCTTGGAGGATTCGTAGAGACGCTTGTTCTGCTCTTCGCTGAGGTACGGAGCGGGGGCTTCCTCAACAAGCTTCTGGTTGCGGCGCTGCAGCGAGCAGTCGCGGGTGGAGACCACCACGACGTTGCCGAAAGCATCGGCCAGGCACTGTGTTTCCACGTGGCGCGGAGCATCGAGGAACCGCTCGATAAAGCACTCGCCGCGACCGAAAGCTGCGACGGCTTCGCGGACTGCGGATTCGTACAGCTCCGGGATTTCTTCCATGGTGCGGGCGACTTTGATGCCGCGGCCGCCGCCGCCGAAAGCGGCTTTAATGGCGATAGGGAGGCCGAATTCTTCAGCAAACTTCAGGATTTCGTCAGCAGACTCCACAGGGTCAGCCGTGCCGGGGACCAGGGGAGCGCCCACTTTCTCGGCGATGTGACGGGCCTGCACCTTGTCACCCAAAGCGGAGATGGCTTCCGGAGAGGGGCCGATCCAGGTGATGCCGGCGTCAATGACCTTGGCCGCGAACTCGGCGTTCTCGGCAAGGAACCCGTAGCCGGGGTGGATGCCGTCGGCGCCTGACTGCTTGGCGACGTCGATGATCTTGTCCATCACCAAGTACGACTCGGCCGCCGTGTTGCCGCCCAGCGCATAGGCTTCGTCGGCAAGGCGGACGTGGAGGGCATCACGGTCAGGGTCTGCGTAAACGGCTACGGAGGCAATACCTTCGTCCCGGGCGGCTCGGATGATTCGGACCGCGATTTCGCCGCGGTTGGCAATCAAGACCTTGGTAAGAGGGCTGGAAATGGGCTGCGCCGGGTTAGCTGACAAGTTGTTGACTCCTTCTGTCCTTGAGGAGCCTAGCGCGATTGTGAGGGTTCCGCCCATATTGATGGGGGATTCCGTGTGTGAGGCGATGTTCCTTTGTAGGGTTGCTACAAATCACCTCTACTGCTTGTTCGTGTCCCACAGCTCCGTGATGCCCACGTTTGCGTGGACCAGCAGGTCCCTGAGAGTAGAGATGGAAAGCCCGACGACGGCGTGCGGGTCGCCGTCCACCTTGCGGATGAAGGCCCCGCCCAAGCCGTCGATCGTGAAGGAGCCGGCGCAGTGAAGGGGTTCGCCGGTGGCGATGTAGGCGTCGATGTCGCTGGTGCTCATCTGGGCGAAGTGGACCTCGGCGCTGGATACCGCTCCGACGGTGGCTCCGGTGCCTTCCGGAGTTCCGGCGTCTGAACCGTCCGCTACCTCGTCGTCGTCGGCATCAGCGGCGGTGTCCCGGCAGTCAACCAACCAGTGTCCCGTGTGAAGCACCCCCTGCGAGCCGCTCATACGAAGCATTCGCTCCCGCGCCACCTCCGCCGTGTAGGGCTTGCCATGGGACTCGCCGTCGAACTCAAAGACGGAGTCGCAACCGATCACCAGCGCGCCCTCAGCCTCGGGGAGCGAAGCAACAGCCTCAGCCTTGGCGCGGGCCAGGAGCAGGGCGGTGTCGTGGGCATCGGTCACGCCGTATTTCGCCTGGACCGCGTCCTCGTCCACGTCCGAGACCAGGACGTCGTGCCGGACCCCGGCTTCGGTGAGCAGCTTGGTGCGGGCAGGGGACTGGGAGGCGAGAATCAATCGGGTCACGCCCCCAGCCTAATACCAACCGTCTCTCACATCCCGCGCCCTTAAGCCGATCGCTCTCTCACATCCCGCGCCCTTAAACCGATCGCTCTCTCACTTGCCTCAAGCAAGTGTGAGAGCGATCGTGCGGCCGTATGGTTTTCTGAGACAGGTTGATGGGAGATCGACTTCAGAATGACTGGTCCTAGAAGAAAATATGATGCGGCTTTCCGTAAGGAAGCTGTGCAGCTGGTGTTGTCCTCGGATCGTTCAGTGAAGCAAGTCGCTGACGAGCTCGGGGTTAAGGAGAGCACGTTGGGGAACTGGCTTCATCGGCACCGGGGAAAACATCAGGACGGTCCTGCTCTAGAGCCTGTGGACCCGGGCCCGGTGTCCTGGGATGAACACCGGAAAGCCTTGGCTGAGAACGAGAGATTGAAGGCCGAGGTCGAGTTCTTGGGAAAAGTCAGCGCCTTCTTTGCCGCGAAGCAAAAGTAGAGGACTTCTACGAGTTCATCGAAGCGGAGAAGGCCAACCATTCCGTGGCCTGGCTATGCCGGGCGTTGAAGGTTTCCAGGGCCTCGTTCTACCGATGGCGCAACCCGGCCGGGCCATCCCCGCGGGCAGTACGGCATCAGGATCTCGCCGCCGCGGTTACCGAGCTGTATAAGGAGGAGAAGGGCCGTGCCGGCCGGGACCAACTGACCCTGCTTTTGAACGAGAAGGGAGTGCGGGTCTCGGCCCCCACTGTCGGGGCGATCATGCGTGAGCACGGGCTGCGGGCCGTCCGCACCCAGGCCTGGAAGGCAACTACCGTCCAGGATCCGCAGGCCAAAACAGCCCACATCGAGAACCACATGCTCGATGCAGAGGGCAAGCGGGACTTCACCTCAACAGTGCCCGGAACCCGCCTGGTCGGTGACATCACCTACCTGCGCACGGGTGAGGGCTGGCTCTACCTGGCTACGGTGATCGATCTTTTCTCCGGCATGGTCATCGGCTGGTCCATGGCCGGGCACATGCGCGCGAGCCTGTGCACCGCGGCGCTGCAAATGGCCCGCAACCACGGCCACCTGACCGGGGCCTCGGTGGTGTTCCATTCGGACCGGGGCACCCAATACACCTCGGATGAATTCCAGAAATGGTGCGGCGATAACTCGGTGACGCAGTCCATGGGGAAAGTCGGGGTCTGCTGGGACAACGCCGTCGCGGAGAACTTCTTCTCCCACCTCAAAACCGAGTTCTACCACCACCAACGCTACGGCTCCCGACTCGCCGCCCGAACCGGTGTCATGGAATACATCGAGGGCTGGTACAACCGCCGCCGGCCCAACCGCCGAGCCGGCGGCATACCACCAGCCAAAGCCCACACCAACTACCAAACCCGCGCCCAGCAACCCCTGGCCGCCTAACCAAAAACAACAACGAGACCTGTCTCAAAAACTTGACGACCGCATCGTGATTGTTGGTTGTTATGTGAGTGAGCGTTAGTGGACCAGTTCCTCGGAGCCGGCCTTTGAACGGTCGCTCCGCTCCAGCTTGGCGCCTTCAACATCCACGTCCGGGAGGATGCGCTCCAACCACTTGGGCAGCCACCAGGCCTTCTCGCCCAGGAGGTACATGACGGCGGGGACGATGGTCATGCGCACTACGAAGGCATCGATCAGCACACCGAATGCCATGGCGAAGCCAAGCGGCCGGACCATGGTGAGGTGGCTGAAGATGAAGCCGGAGAATACGCTCACCATGATGATCGCGGCCGCGGTGACCACAGCTGCGGCGTGACTGAACCCGGAGCGGACGGCATGCTTGGCAGATTCGCCGTGCATGAACGATTCCCGCATCCCGGAGGTGATGAACACCTGGTAGTCCATGGCGAGTCCGAACAGCACGCCGATCAGGATAATGGGCAGGAAGCTCAAGACAGCGCCGGGATTGGCGACGTCAAAGATGCCTCCCAGCCAGCCCCACTGGTAGACGGCAACCACGGCACCGAACGCTGCGGCAAGCGAGAGCAGGAATCCACCGGTAGCCAGCAACGGCACCACGATCGAGCGGAAGACCAACAGCAACAGCAGCAGGGAGAGTCCTACCACAATCGCCAAGTAGGGCGGCAATGCGGCGCCCAGCTTGTTGGAAACATCGATGTTGCCCGCCGTCTGACCGGTCAGGCCGATCTGCACATCAAGGTCTTCGCTGATCGCGGTTCCCTTGGCACGGAGATCGGACACCACCTGCACGGTGCCGGCGCTGGCCGGGCCTTCTTTGGGGACGACCTGGAAGACGGTGGTGCGGCGGTCCTCGCTCAGCGCCACCGGCACGGCTGCGACTACATTCTCAACACTACGAAGCTGGTCCGCTACGTCGAACTGCTTGTTTTTGGCGTCATTCTCGCTGAGGCCCTCAGGGAATTCGCCTACCACGATGATTGGTCCCGTCACACCTTCGCCGAAGCTGCTGCGCGTGAGGTCGTAGGCCTTGAAGGCTTGCGAATCCACCGGCTCCGAGCCGCCGTCGGGAAGTGCCAGCCGCAACTGTGAAGCCGGGAGAGCCAAAGCGCCCAGCAGGGCGATGCTTGCCACTAGTGCAACCCACGGATGACGGGTGACCATACCGCCCCAGCCGCCGCTGCTGCGCTTCTCCTCGCGTTCGCGATCGGCAGCTTCGTGCCCGGGTTCGGCGTTGTGCTTGGCGGCCTTGGCCCAAGCGCGCTTGGAGATGAGTCTGGGGCCGATCAGCGCCAGGACCGCGGGCGTCAGGGTCAAGGCGACGACGACGGCGACACCCACTGTCGCTGCGGCTGCAACACCCATGACGGCTAGGAACGGCAGACCCGGAACTACGAGGGCAGCCAGGGCGATGATGACTGTCAGACCGGCAAACAGCACGGCGTTGCCCGAGGTGCCGGTGGCCAGTGCTGCGGATTCTTCGGCGTCCATGCCGGCCAGAAGCTGTGTCCGGTGGCGGTTGACGATGAACAGGGAGTAATCAATACCCACCGCAAGTCCGAGCATCAGGGCCAGCATGGGCGAGATGGAGCTCATGTCGATCACGCTGGTCAGGGCGAACGTACCGCCAACACCCACAGCAACACCGATAAGGGCCATGACCAGTGGCAGTCCGGCAGCGATCAAGGTGCCGAGCATGAGTATCAGGACCAGAGCTGCGACTGCGACGCCCACAATTTCAGCGATGCCGAAGATCTCCGAGACGTCCTCGGTGATTTCCTTACTGGCGTAGGCAGTGACGCCGGCCGAGGAGACTCCGTGGACGATCTCCTGGACTTCCTCGCGGACAGCCGGGTCAACGGCATTGATGGAGGTCTTGAACTGGACTTGCGCTACTGCGGCTTTGTTGTCGCTGGAAACAAAGCGGAGCCCCTGGGATGCTTCGAGCTGTCGCTTGCCGAGCGCCAGCGTGGCGGCGCCGTCGGCAGCGTCCTTCGCTCCGGCGTCGAGCCTTTCCTTGGTGGCAGCAAGTTCAGCGCGCTGCGGCGCCAGTTGGGCGTCAATCTGGGCGGGGGTGAGGCCTGATGCAGCGAGCTGCTGTTCAACGCCGGTGAGTTGCGCCTCGCCCGCTTCCAACTGCGCACGGGCGGCGTCCAGCTGGGCCTTGCCTTCTGCGGCTTTGGCCTCGCCGGCGGCGATCTCGCCTGCGGACTTGTCCAGTTGCTCCTGGGTGGTGAACGGGTTGACCGTCCCCTGCACGTCAGGCATGGCTTCCAGTTTGGTGAGCGCGGCTGCAACCGCGTCCTTCTTGGCTTGGTCGAAACCGGCATCTCCGGCGTCGAACACCACGCTGGCCGAGCCGCCCGATGATTCAGGCAGGGCTTCCTTGAGCTTGTCCGCCATCTGCTGGGTTTCGGTGCCCGGGATGGTGAAGTTGTTGGACATGGTGCCGTGGAATGCTGCGGCCGAGCCGCCTACAGCTACCATGACGGCCAGCCAAATGGAGATGACGAGCCAGCGGCGGCGATACGAAAACTTGCCGAGGCGGTAGAGGAACGAGGCCATGTCAGAACCGATCTTTGGTGGTTGGAACGGAAGGGGGAGCCGTAGTGACGGTGGAGAAAGCGTTCGACGGCGGCGCGAAGCCGGCACCGAGAAGACCCATCGCATCGATGAGGTGCTGGCGAAGGACCGCCAGGGATTCCTGTGAGAGGTCGGGTCCGCGTTCGATGAACCAGACGGTCATGGCTGCTTTGCCGCAGGAGATGACGGATCCCGCCAGGGCGTGAAGGTAGAGTTCGCTGATCCCGGCGCCGAGCCTGCCGCGGGCGGCGTCAATGATCTGCGCTGTGCAGTGCTCCCAGGCTTCAAGCTCGGAGCGTGCAAGCTGTCGGTTGTCCTGGGTCAGACTGAACAGTTCAGCCATGGGCGCCACGGACATTGGATCGGCCAGCGCCATGAGGGCCGCCTGGGCGGATTCGAGGATCGACTCCTCTGCAGGGCGCAGCCGGAACTGCTCCAGTGCGCGGTCCATGAAGCCATCGGCTACGGAGGCCAGTGCTGCTTCGAGGCTGGGGAAGTAGTTGAAGAAAGTTCGCCGCGAGACACCTGCGCTGGCGGCGATGTCCTCCACTGTGAAGTTGCCGGGCCCGTTGCTGCGCAAAAGGTCCAGGGCTGCGGACGCAATGGAGCTGCGGGTGGCCGCCTTGTTGAGTTCGCGCCGTGAGGGCGTCGATTGCTCAGCAGTGTTGGGCGACTCCGCAATCGCTTCCTGGCTATTGGTTTGGGTCACATACTTACACTAAGTGCAAGTTTGCACTCTGCGCAATTTGACCCGGAAATGGGCAAAGAAAAGTCCCGCCCCGGTTCGTCGCCCTCGCCTGCGGAGGGCGGGGTGGCGAACCAGAGCGGGACGTGGAATCTCAGATTAGAACTGGTGAGGCTCGGCCGGGGGAGTGGGTGGGGTGAACTGCTGCGGCTGTGCCGGTTGCTGCGGTTGGGCCGGCTGCTGAGCGGCCGTCTTGGTTAGGTAGACCGACTGTCCCGTCGCTCCAGGCTCGCCCTCACCCAGCGGCAGGACGTACACGGCAGTGCCGTAGGCGCACACTTCGGTCCAGTTGGTGCCCATTTCCGAGGTGTCGAACCGCATGGCCACAATGGCGTTCGCTCCACGCTGCTGCGCTTCATTGACCATGCGTGCCATGACTTCCTGACGGCTTTCGTACAGTGCCTTGGTCATTTCGGGCAGCTCTCCGCCGCCCAGGGAGCGAAAGCCGGCCAGCATCTGGGAGCCGATATCGCGCGAACGGACAGTGAGGCCCATGACTTCGCCGAAGACGGCGTCGATCCGGTGACCCGGGATTTCGTTGGAGGTGACGATCAACATGGTCAGAGCCTATCCAGACTTGGCCCCTTAATCAGGGAAATCCCCCGGGGAGAACTCCCCGGGGGATTTCCGTCTGTTCACAAGGGCGGGTTTCAGGCCTTTGAATCAGCCAGTTCGCGCTCGTTGCTTTCTGCTGCTGCCTTGTCGGCTGCGAACTCATCAGCGAACGCGGCACCGTTGCGGGGTGCGTTGTAGAGGGTCTCGTCCAGGATTCCCTGACGCTTGGCCACGATGGCCGGGACGAGCGCTTGGCCCGCCACGTTGACTGCAGTGCGGCCCATGTCCAGGATGGGGTCGATCGCCAACAGCAGGCCGACGCCGGCAAGCGGCAGTCCCAGCGTGGACAGGGTCAGTGTGAGCATCACGACGGCGCCGGTGGTACCTGCAGTGGCAGCGGAACCGAGGACCGAGACCAGCACGATCAGCAGGTACTGGCTGAAGTCCAGGTTGATGCCGAAGAACTGTGCCACGAAGATCGCCGCGATGGCCGGATAAATTGCTGCGCAGCCGTCCATCTTGGTGGTGGCGCCCAGCGGCACTGCGAAGGAAGCGTAGCCGGAGGGGACGCCCAGGTTCCGCTCAGTGACGCGCTGCGTCAGCGGCAGCGTGCCGATGGAGGAACGGGACACAAACGCCAGCTGCACGGCCGGCCAAACACCGGAGAAGTACTGCTTGATGGACAGCCCGTGAATGCGTACCAAGATGGGGTAGAGCACGAAGAGCACCAACGCCAGGCCGATGTAGATGGCGGCCGTGAACTTGCCCAGGGATCCGATGGTGTCCCAGCCGTAGATGGCTACAGCGTTACCGATCAGGCCTATGGTGCCCAGCGGGGCCAGGCGGATGATCCACCAGAGGACCTTTTGAATGACTGCCAGTGCGGAAGCGTTGAATGTCAGGAAAGCTTCGGCCTGCTTGCCAACCTTGAGTGCGGCAACGCCGACCGCGATCGCGATAACCAAAATCTGCAACACGTTGAAGTTGACGGCAGTGCTGACTGTGGTTGCGGCGTTGGCACTTTCGGTGACGGTGGAGCTGGCTCCGAGACCCAGGAAGTTCTTGGGGAACAAGCCAATCAGGAACGCCCACCAGTCGCCGGTCTTGCCAGCGTACTTAGCTTCTTCGGTGATGCCGGTGGCCGCGCCCGGCTGCAGGAGTACACCCAAGCCGATGCCGATCAGCACCGAGACCAGCGACGTGATAGCGAACCAGAGCAGAGTGTTCCATGCCAGGCGCGCTGCGTTGGACACCTGACGCAGGTTGGCGATGGAGCTGACCACGGCGGTAAAAATCAAAGGAACGACGGCGGTTTGCAGCAACGAGACGTAGCTGGAGCCGATCGTCTGCAGCGTCGCGCCGAGGCCGTTGGGCGCAGTCTTGGTGCTGCCCGTGTACTTGGCGATGAGGCCGAGGATCAGGCCGACGATGAGGGCTGCGATGATCTGGACGCCGAAGGATCCGGCCCATTTGGGGAGCCGGAAGCCGGACTTGCCAGCTGCTGGTGAAGTGTTGGTTGAGGTGCTCACCGGAACACGTTAGGTGCATCGCAAATAACATAGCGAACGAACGTTGAGAAATGTTACGTCCACCCCTCTGCTGCCCTCCATCGTGAACCGCTAATTCGCGGGCCCGGCGCGGGCTTTTGTGAAGTTATTCCCGGAAACAGTGTGGCGATGATCTCCGAGTGCGCTGCGATCCTTTCACCCGCTAGCGCACCACTTTCCGCCGATCGCACCCGTAACCTCTGGTGCGCAATGGGGGAAAGGGTGCGCTCCTGGCGCCGAAGGGGTGCGCGAGGAGGGAACTGGAGCAGATCAGCCCAGCAGCGCCCGGCGAAGCACGTCCAACCCAACCGAACCTATGTTCAGCGCCTTGCTGTGGAACGACTTCAGGTCAAAGCCTTCCCGGGATTCAAGCTCAGCGCGGATCTGTTCCCACAAACGCTGCCCCACCTTGTAGGACGGCGCTTGTCCGGGCCAGCCGAGGTAGCGGGTGAACTCGAACTGGAGCTGCCCTTCGCTGATGTCGAGGTTGGCTTTGAGGAAGTCGAAGCCCTTTTCTGGGGTCCAGGCTCCGCTGCCCCAGCGCTCGGGGACGGGGAGTTCCAGGTGCACACCGATGTCGAAAACCACGCGTGCTGCCCGCATCCGCTGACCATCGAGCATGCCCATGTGATCGCCCGGATCTTTCAGGTACCCGAGTTCCAGCATGAGTTGCTCGGCGTAAAGTGCCCAGCCTTCGCCGTGGCCGGAAACCCAGCAGACGTTGCGCCTCCAGTTGTTCAGGAGTTCGCGGCGGTAGGTGGCTGTGGCTACCTGGAGGTGGTGCCCGGGGACTCCTTCATGGAACACGGTGGTGGTTTCGGACCATGTGGTGAAGGTGTCTTCGCCGGCGGGCACGGACCACCACATGCGTCCGGGCCTGGAGAAATCGTCGGAAGGTCCGGTGTAGTAGATGCCGCCTTCGTCGGTAGGGGCAATCATGCATTCGAGGGTCCGCATGACGTCCGGGATGTCGAAGTGGACGTCGGCCAGCTCGGACACCGCTCGATCGGAGAGTTCCTGCATCCAGGCTTTCAAGGCGTCGGTGCCCTTGATCTGGCGGGCAGGGTCGCTGTTCAGGATCGCCTTGGCTTCTTCGATGGATGCGCCGGGCTTGATCTGCGCCGCGACCTTTTCCTGCTCGCCAATAAGCCTCTCGAGCTCCTGAACGCCCCAAGCGTACGTCTCTTCCAAATCGACTTCCGCGCCAACAAAGGAGCGGGAGGCCAGGGCGTACCGTTCGCGGCCCACCGCATCCTTTTCCGGGGCCGCGGGGAGGAGTTCGTCCCTAAGGAAGTCGCCCAAGGCGCTGTACGCAGAACGCGCAGCCGCAGTCCCGGCGTCGAGCTTTGATTGAACGTCCGCGGGCAGCGGTGTGCCCCCTGCGGCAGCGGTGGCAGCCATTTTGGCGAAGAAGCCATCCTCAGCGGCGTACCGGCCGGTCTGCTCGATGACGATCTGCACCTGGCGCGCGGCGGCTACTTTGCCGGCCTCAGCAGCCGATCGAAGTGACACCATGTAGCCCTCAATCGCGCCCGGAACGTTGGCAGCACGGCCTGCAATGTGCTCCCAGTGTTCAACCGTGTCCGTGGGCATGAGGTCGAAGATGGCGCGGATGTCCTGCGCGGGGGAGGCGATGTTGTTCAGGTCGGCCGCATCCCAGCCGGACTCGTGGATCTCCAGTTCCAAGCCGAGGCGCTCGCGCATGGCGTCCAAGGTGACGGCGTCCACGTCATCGGAAGGCTCGAGGCCTGCCAGGGCGTCCAAGGCCAATCTGGTTGCCTGTGCGTGGGACGCAAGACCGGCAGGGGAGTAGTCCTGATACTCGGTTTCGTGTCCCGGCAAGCCCAGAGTGGTGGCGAAGCTGGGGTTGAGTTCGATCAGCTTTTCTGTGTACGCGTCAGCGACGGCATCGATGGCGGACTTGGGGCGTACGGGGGCGTTTGCAGTAGTCACCCACAGAGCCTAACCGCGCTTCCGCGTACGTGAAAGGGTTGTTGAACTTTTCTACAGCGCGGAGAACTAGCCCCGGCTGCGCTTCCAAGCACCAGGACCCGGCGTGGGGTCAAGGCGCAGTTGCTGGCGGCGCACCCAGTGCCGGACGTTCGGCTTGGACGGCGCCGCTTCCTGCTGGCCTCCGAGAGAAACCACGACGGCGGCAAGCGCCGCGAGCTCTTCGGCTGTCGGTTCGCCCTTGACCACCGAGAACAGGGGAGTGGCCGGTTCCTGGTCAGGCGCAGGATCGGCACGGTGCTTAGGCGCGCTCACAGCGGGATGTTCCCATGCTTCTTGGTGGGCAGGCTCGCGCGCTTGTCGCGGAGGGCGCGGAGCCCGCGGATGATCTGCAGGCGCGTATCCGACGGAGCAATGACAGCGTCAACATAACCCAGCTCGGCTGCCTGGTACGGGTTGAGGAGTTCTTCCTCGTACCCCTGGATGATCTCCGCGCGCTTGGCTTCGACGTCACCGCCGGCTTCGGCCACCGCTGCGAGATCGCGACGGTAAAGGATATTCACTGCACCCTGGGCGCCCATGACGCCAATCTGGGCGGTGGGCCATGCCAGGTTGAGGTCGGCTCCGAGCTTCTTGGAGCCCATCACGATGTACGCGCCACCGTAGGCCTTGCGGGTGATGACCGTGAGCTTGGGGACCGTCGCTTCGGCGTAGGCGTAGAGGAGCTTGGCGCCGCGGCGAATGATGCCCTGGAATTCCTGGTCCTTGCCGGGCAGGAAGCCGGGAACGTCAACCAGCGTGATGATCGGAACGTTGAAGGCGTCGCAGTGGCGAACGAAGCGGGCGGCTTTCTCGGAGGCGGAGATGTCCAGCGTTCCCGCGAATTGCATGGGCTGGTTGGCCACGATACCCACGGTATGTCCCTCAACGCGGCCATAGCCGATCATCACGTTGGGGGCGTACAGGGACTGCATTTCGAGGAAGTGAGCGTCGTCCACGATCTGCTCGATGACCTTGCGCATGTCGTACGGCTGGTTGGCGGAATCGGGAATCAGGCCGTCAAGCGAGAGGTCGTCGTCGATGAGTTCCAGTTCCTGGTCGTGTTCCACCACGGGGGCCTCAGACAGGTTGTTGGAGGGGAGGAAGTCCAGGAGCTCGCGGACGAACTCAATGGCGTCAGCTTCATCGGACGCGAGGTAGGTGGAGGTGCCGGTGGTGGCATTGTGCTGCCGGGCGCCACCGAGGGTTTCCATGTCCACGTCTTCGCCCGTGACGGTCTTGATGACGTCCGGTCCGGTGATGAACATGTGGGACGTCTTGTCCACCATGACCACATAGTCGGTCAGGGCGGGGGAGTAGGCGGCACCGCCGGCGCACGGGCCCATGATGAGGGAGATCTGGGGGACCACGCCGGAAGCATGGACGTTGTTGCGGAAAATGTCCGCGAACATGGCCAACGAGGCCACGCCTTCCTGAATACGCGCGCCGCCGCCGTCGTTAATACCCACAACCGGGCAACCGTTCCGGAGGGCGAATTCCTGGACCTTGACGATCTTTTCGCCGTTGACCTGGCTCAGCGAGCCGCCGTAGACACTGAAGTCCTGGCTGTAGATGGCGATCAGGCGGCCGTCCACTGTTCCGTAGCCGGAAACAACGCCGTCACCAAGCGGCTTCTTCTTTTCCATGCCGAAAGCAGTGGAGCGGTGCACTGCGAGGGCGTCGAACTCGACGAAGGATCCCGGGTCAACCAGGAGGTCGATGCGTTCACGGGCGGTGTTCTTGCCGCGGGCGTGCTGCTTTTCGATCGCTTCCGGGCCGGAAGGCTGTTCTGCACGGGCCTGGCGGTCGCGGAAGTCTGCAATCTTTCCCGCTGTCGTTGTCAGATCGTGGCTCATCAAGTGTCTCCGGCTCTGTAGCTGATATTCGCTGGCGCAATCCCGGGTTCGGTAAGTAGCTAACTTAAGTAGCTTCCGTACAAAGAACAGGCCCCGCAGGCCAGTCTAGTGACGCCTTTGCCGCGAACCGCTGTAGAAACCCTACAATTTTCCGCGTCCAAGCCAAAGCCATCACTATGTTACCCGTCAGTAACATAGTTGGGCTAGAGTGTCTGCATGACTTCAAGCAACGGCGCTTCCTCCGCCTCCACAGAGGGTCAAACGCAACGCACCACCCCTTACGTGGCCACTGCTTCGCTCAAGGGCAAGACCATCCTCATGTCCGGCGGCAGCCGCGGCATAGGCCTGGCCATCGCCACCCGTGCAGCCCGCGACGGCGCCAACATTGTGCTCATGGCCAAAACAGGCGACCCCCACCCCAAACTTGAGGGCACTGTCTTTACCGCCGCGCAACAGCTGACCGAAGCAGGCGGACAGGCGCTGCCGCTTGTGGGGGACGTCCGCAATGATGACGACGTCGCCGCAGCAGTCGCCGCCGCCGTCGAGCGTTTCGGGGGCATCGACGTAGTGGTGAACAACGCCTCCGCAATCGACCTGTCCCGCACCGACGCCGTGGACATGAAGCGTTACGACCTCATGCAGGACATCAACGTCCGCGGCACGTTCCTGCTCTCAAAACTGGCGCTGCCCGCCCTGCGGGAATCAAGCCACGGCCACATCCTCACCCTGTCCCCACCCTTGAACCTGGACCCCAAATGGGCCGGGATGCATTTGGCCTACACCATGGCCAAGTACGGGATGAGCCTCACCACCCTGGGTCTCGCCGAAGAGCTCAAGCACGACGGCGTCTCGGTCAACTCGCTCTGGCCGTGCACCTTGATCGACACGGCCGCGATCCGGAATATGCCCGGTGGCCAGCAGATCGTGCAGGCCGCACGCGGACCGGAAATCATGGCTGATGCCGCCCATGCTGTGTTGACGGGTTCGGCATCTAGCGGGAACTTCTACACCGACGAGCAGGTGCTGCGCGCAGCCGGAGTGTCGGACTTCAGTCCTTATAGTCTCGGCGCGCCTGAAGACCGCTTGGTGCCGGACATCTTCCTCTGAGTAGATTCTATGGGCGGATTCCCAGGCGCATTTCGGGGCAGCCACCCTCCGGGGACCTCGCAACTGGATAGGATTCAGCTATGGATGCCGAACAGCCAGAGAGCAGCGAACCCCAGGCCTTGACCGGAGAGGTTCCGTCCGGAGAGGTTCCGTCCGGGCAGTCGCATGCCCCGTTGGATCGTGAGGCTCTGAACCGTGAGTCGCTCCTGCAGCCGGACTTCCTCTCGGCTACAGGCATCTCGCGTCTGGACATTGTCCAGTCCACGGGTTCCACCAACCAGGACCTGGTCCGGGCTGTGACGGTGGAGCCCAAAAAGTGGGCCGACCTGTCCGTGTTGACTGCCGAGCACCAGACAGCGGCGCGTGGACGGCTCGACCGCCACTGGGAATCACCCGAGCGATCGGCGGTTTCGGTCTCCGTGGTGCTGCGGCCTGTCACGGCTGAAGGCATGCCGGTCCCGACGCAGAGCTACTCCTGGCTTTCGCTGCTTGCTGCTGTTGCCCTGCGGGAAGCCCTGCAGGAAACGGCAGGCGTCACCGCTGAGATCAAGTGGCCCAACGACGTCCTGGTCAACGGCCGGAAAGTGGCCGGCATCCTGGCGCAGATGACTCCTCTGGGCGACGGTTCCGTTCCTGCGGTCATCCTTGGCGTTGGACTCAATGTGTCCTTGGCCGAGGAAGAGCTTCCGGTACCCACGGCAACCTCGCTTGCTTTGGAGGGGGCTACGACGACGGACCGCACCGCGCTGCTGAAAAGCTACCTGTCACGGTTCGCGCGGCTCTACCGCAGCTTCTGCAATTCCGAAGGGGACCCCGCCGCCGGTTTGGTGGGTGGCCCATCCCTGCACAAGCGTGTTGAGTCGGCCATGGTGACGTTGGGCCGCGAAGTGCGCGCGCATTTGCCTGGGGATCACGAGCTCGTGGGGCATGCCTCGCGCCTGGACGAGCACGGCTCGTTGCTGGTGGTGGACCATGGTGGCAGGGAACACGTTGTGACAGCCGGTGATGTGGTGCACTTGCGCGCCACAGAAAGCGGTTATGCGTAAAGAGTTACTCCCGGGGGAGCAGGTCATTACCATCACACGCCAACAGGCCCGCTCACTCTTCTTTCCGGTGCTGGCCTTCATTGCGGTTCCAGCAGCTGCAGGTTTTGCTTGTGCTTGGATCGTCAGGGAAAACCCGCAGCGCCTTGCGCCTTTCATCACGGCGGAATGGACACCGTGGCTTATGGGTACCGTGGTGGTACTCGCCGGGTGGTTCCTTGCCGCATACAGCCTCAGGCGGGTGTTGCGGTGGCGTTCGGTCAAATACATCCTGACGAGCAGGCGCGTACTTGCCCGGAATGGAATGTTTAGGCGAAATGACTGGCAGGTATCGCTGATGGCCATCCGCAATGTAGGTGTCCACCAGAGCATGCTCCAGCGGACATTGCACTCGGGGAATATATCCTTGGATACCGGGCACTCCGGAATAGCCGTGATGAACGACGTTCCTGAAGTGGGAAAGTTCCGGGGTTTCATTCTTGACGCGATGGATGAACTCCCGCAAGGTGAGGTTTTTGAGGGTGAAGTACTGAGAGATTTTGAAGAATTGCCGTGGGAGTTCAGAGATGGTGGAAGAGATGAGCGTTGAGGATCAGCAGTCCGGCGAGGACCTGGACCAGGAGTTCGACGCCGTTCCGGAGCCTTCCGTGGACGAGGACACTGAGGCCGGGCCTGCTCCGGCGTCGGTACCAGCCGGCCCACCCACTGGTGTGATGTCCGCGGAGCGCCTGGCTATTAAGGCGCTCGAGGCGAAGCTCCTTGGCGGAGAACGCAAGCTCCGGCGTCGTGAAGTTGCTGCCGGTGCGGGCGTGTCCATCCTGTCCGCACGGAAGATCTGGCGCGCGCTGGGGTTCCCCAACTTTGGTGACGAGGATGTTGCGTTCACGGAACGCGACCAAGCTGCCTTGTCCAGCATCCTGGATCTGGTCCGGGCCGGCCTCCTGACGGAAGAAGCCGCTATCTCCGTGACCCGTTCCATCGGTCAAATGACGGACCGCATGGTGGTGTGGCAGATCGAAGCGCTGGTTGAGGACATGGTGTCCGAGCAGGGAATCCCTGATGCCGTGGCGCGCAAACAACTGGTGGCGCAGCTGCCTGCGCTGGTGGACTCCCTCGAAGAGATCCTGGTGTACTCCTACCGCCGCCAACTCAACGCCGGCGTCCAGCGTCTTGCCGTTCGGGCCGAAGCCGGACTCCAGGCCAGCGAGGAAGGGCGGGAGGGCGACGAAGACGATTCGCCGTTGCCGTTGGCCCGGGCCGTAGGATTCGCTGACCTTGTCTCTTACACCAGCCTGTCCCGGCGTATGAACGAGAAAACGCTCGCTCAATTGGTGCAGCGTTTTGAAAACAAATGCGCGGAAATTATCTCCGTGGGTGGCGGGCGACTGGTCAAAACAGTGGGTGACGAAGTCCTTTACATCGCGGAGACTCCCGCGGCGGGAGCCGAAATTTCCCTGGCCCTTGCCCAGGCGTTCACGGAGGACGAGATCCTTCCACAGTGCCGCGTCTCCATGGTCTGGGGCCGGATTCTCTCCAGACTTGGCGATATCTATGGACCCACAGTCAACCTTGCTGCACGGCTCACCACGCTGGCGCAGCCCGGGACGGTCCTTGTGGACGCCATGACGGCCGCCGCCTTGGGCCAGGATGACCGCTTCGTCCTGGTTCCCCAGAAGTCGGAGAACGTCCGTGGCTTCGGCGAGATCCATCCTGTGATGCTGGCCCGCGGCCGGGGCAAGGGACTGGTGCTGGACTAGGCACCCTGCCGACTCGCCCACGGCCCGTCCGAGCCGCACGCTCTCTCACGTCCCTCGGGTTCCAGCCGATCGCTCTCTCACTTTCTTCAAGAAAGTGAGAGAGCGATCGGCGTTTAGGGCTGTTATGTGAGAGAGCGTGGAGGGTGTCTGCAGTTGAGGAGAACTGCGTCACGACTTAGCAAAACGTTGGATTAACCCGGTAGTCTTAGCGTTGTTTGTGTGACGTGAATGGCCGTGGGGTGCGGCGTCGGCCGCCTTGTGCTGCCTAAATTGTGGGGGAATGTGGATGGCTCTGCCTGACGGGTCCGGAAACCGCCGTGCCAGGAATCGCCGGCGGAAGGTCATGGCGGCAACTGCATTTTCAGTTGCAGCCGCGGTCCTGGTGACCGGTGCCATCCTCTACCCGGGGTTCAAGACCACCGAAGTGGACCTCAATGACGGCGGCGTTTGGGTAGTCAGCAAGTCCAAGAATGCCGCCGGAAGGCTCAACTACCCCTCGAAGTCCCTGGACGGGGCAGTGACTCCGGCGAGTAAGGATTTCGACGTCCTCCAGCAGGCCGGCGACGTTTTCATTGATGACCCCGAGGGCGCCACGATCAACCCTGTCAGCGCCGCGAACATGCGTTTGGGCGGGGACCAAAAGCTGCCCGGATCAGCGGATGTGAGCTTCGGCCACAAAGTACTGGCCGTTACCGATCCTTCCAAGGGCAAGGTCTGGGCATTGTCCGCCGGATCCGTGGGTGGGTTCAGTGATGAGTCCGAACCACTGTTCGAGCAATCGCCCGGAATTGTTTCTGTTGTAGGCGTGGACGACACCATCCACACCGTGGATCCCGAGTCCGGTAGCGTCACCGCCACCAAGGTGGACGCCAACGGCAAATCAGTGGATTCGCAGGTCCGCACGGACGAGGCGCTCAAGGGCGCAGGGGACCTGCAGTTGACGGCTGTGGGCGACAAAGCAGTGGTCCTCAACGAGGCCACGGGAAACATTGTTCTCCCGGGCGGCGCAACCGTTCACCTGGACGACGCCCGCGACGCCAAGCTGCAACAAACAGGACCGACTGCCGACTTCGTAGCTATCGCCACTACCAAAGCGCTCCTCCTTCAACCATTGGACGGTGGAACCGCCAAGACTGTCCGAGCCGACGGGGAAGGCATTCCCGCAGCGCCCGTTCAGCTGGGAACATGCACCTACGCGGCGTGGTCCGGTGCCAACAAGTATGTCCGCGAATGCAGCAACGAGGCTGATAACCGCCGCGCCGATGTTCCCAAGGCGAGTGCGTCGCCGTCGTACGTCTTCCGGGTCAACCGCGATCTCGTGGTTCTGAACGACGTCAACTCCGGCAATGTCTGGATGGTCAACCAGAACATGCAGTTGGTCAACAACTGGGACGACGTTATTCCGCCCCAACAGACATCGGACGACGCCGACAAGGACTCTGCGGACGAAGTCCAGCAGACTGTCCTCCCGGACCGAAGCAAACCGAACACGCCGCCGGTGGCGAAGCCGGACTCCTTTGGAGTGCGCGCCGGCAAGACGACCCTCCTGCCGGTTCTGGACAACGACGCCGACACTGACGGTGATGTCCTGACGGTTGCGGCCGACCAAACCGTTAGATCGGGTGCGTTGGCTCCTGTTTATGGCGGGACGGGCTTCCAAATTTCTGTCCCCGCGGATCAGACCGGGGCGGAGACGTTCAAGTACTCCGTGGATGATGGCCGCGGTGGAACCGCAGCGGCCAACGTCGACCTCCGGATTGTCCCGCCCGGAGAGAACAACGCACCCCAGCAGAAGCCCAACAGGAACAATGCCTTGGTGGTGCAGACGGGGAAGATCGCCAACCAGTACATCCTCAATGACTGGATTGACCCCGACGGTGACGACATCTTTGCTGTGGCTGCCGTCAGCAGCGATCCCGCCGATCAAGTCCGCATCAGGCCAGACGGGCTATTGACGTTCCAGGATTCCGGAGCCGGGCCGGGAAAGAAGACAATCGCCGTTTCGGTCTCCGACGGCACCCTCAGTGCTGAGGGGCGTATCAGTGTGGACGTTCGCGCACCCGGGGCCTTGCCGCCCATTGCGAACGCCGATCACGTGGTTGCAGTGGCAGGCCAGGACACGGTGATCGCACCGCTCAAGAACGACACTGATCCGCAAGGCGGCACGCTTCGGCTGGCACAGGCCCAGCCGGATGAGCAGTCCACGGCCGTGATAGGTCCAGACCAGCAAACGTTTACTTTCAACTCGACGTCCACGGGCCCCCACTACGTCACCTACATGGTCACCAACGGCCCGGCGAGTGCGCAGCAGCTGGTGCGCGTAGACGTCGTGTCCGGCAACAACGACGGCGCTCCCGTTGCCGTCCGCGACATTGCTCTGCTGCCCAGTGGCGGCAGCACCGTGGTGGACGTGCTCGGCAATGACTCGGACCCGGCCGGAGGCGTCCTGGTAGTCCAGTCCGTCACCGCGGAGGATGGCCTTCCGGTCACGGTGGCGGTTTTGGACCATTCGGTGGTCAAGGTCACGGACGTTCGCGCCACCGGCCAACTGTCGCTGAAATACACCATTTCCAACGGCAAAGCCTCGGCCACCGGAGACATCTCAGTACAGGTAGTACCTGCGCCCAGCAAGCTGCAGGCCCCGCAGGCCAAGCCGGACGAAGTGTCGGTGCGTGTCGGAGACGTGGTGACCATACCTGTCCTGGACAACGATTCGGACCCTAACGGCGGAGAGCTGACGCTCGACCCGGAGCTGGCGCAACAGCCCGATGCCGCTGACGGCAGGATGTTCGTTGCGGGCAATACTCTGCGCTTTATCGCAGGGGAGATTCCCAAAACCGTTTATGCCATCTACAAGGTCAGCAACGCGTCCGGCCAAACTGACTCCCAGCAAGTCACTATCCGTATCCGGGCCCGGGACGACGCCACCAATACCCGCCCTGAGCCGCGGAACCTCACGGCCCGGGTGGTAGCTGGCATGACCGTCAAAATCCCCGTTCCCCTGGACGGCATTGATGCGGACGGCGACTCCGTTCAACTCATCGGCGTGGACAAAGCGCCGGCCCTCGGCACAGCCGTGGTGCGGGACGGCTACATGGAGTTCACCGCTGCCGCCACCTCCGCCGGCACTGACACGTTCAGCTATCGCGTGCGGGACCGGATCGGAGCCGAGAACACCGGCACTGTGATTGTGGGTATTGCGCCGGCAGAAGCGAACAACCAAAAGCCGATCGCCGTTGACGATGCCATTGAGGTCCGGCCAGGGCGCCGGATTGCAGTGGATGCCTTGAAGAACGACTCAGACCCTGATGGCGATCCTATTGCTTTGGTGAATTCCTTCGAAGCCAACCCGGAACTGCAGGTTGAAGCGTCCTCCGGAAAGATCCTCCTGACTGCGCCGGGCGTCACTGGAAATGAAAGCATCAGCTACCGGATTCAGGACGACAAAAAGGCTGAAGCCAGCGCCGTGGTCAGGGTGCAAACAAGCCCGACGGCGGCCCTTCACGTTCCGATTGCCGTGGACGACCGCATCACGCTGGCTGAGACGCTGGGCAAGACCGCCGTTGACGTCCCGGTGTTGAAGAACGACTCTGATCCGGACGGCGTCGCCGAAGATCTGACCATCACCTTGCCCGACGCGAATCCGAACGCCCGGGTGGGGACTGCGGGGAACGTTGTGGTGACACTCGCCCCCCAGGACCAGCTGATCCCGTACACGGTGACAGACATGGACGGGCAATCAGCCACGGCCGTGATGTGGATCCCAGGCCAAGGCCTGCAGTACCCCACCTTGGCTAAAACCGAGCCCGTGGAGGTCATGTCCGGCAAGGAAGTCACGGTTTCGCTCCAGGAGTATGTCCGCGTGCGGGAAGGCCGCCAACCCCGGCTCACCGTAGCGGACAAGATCCGCGTTCAGGGAGCCGATCCCAACAACGTTATTGCCGGCGACGGAAATGCCCTGAGATATGCAGCGCAGACGGACTATGTTGGTCCGGGATCCATCACCTTCGAGGTGACCGACGGATCCGGCCCGGACGACTCGCAAGGGCTGAAGTCCACGCTGACCATCATCACCAAGGTGATCCCGGACCCCAACGCCAACCACGTCCCGACCTTCAGCGGTGCTTCCATCGAGGCTCCCAAGGGTGAAACCACCGAGTTAGAGTTGGCCAACCTTGCCAAGGACGTGGACGAGAGGGACCAGGGAAACCTGAAATTCGAGCTGGACGGACAGCAGCCCGCGGGTTTCCAAACCAAAGTGGAGGGAACGGTCCTCAAAGTCACCCCGGACCTCTCCGTCACTCCCGGTGTTGTGGGCACCTTCCCCTTGAAGGTCACAGACGGCAGGTCTGATGCTGTCCGGGCAACGGTAACGGCTACGGTGGTCTCGTCCAACAGGCCCAAGCCCGTAGCCAACGACGACTCCGTTGAGAAAGCCAATGCCGGACGCTCGGAAACCATCAATGTGTTGGCCAACGACTTCAACCCCTTCAATGACTCGCCTCTGACGATCGAAGGCGCCGCAGTGGAGACTGGTTCCGCCGCCGGCCAGCCGACGGTCTCAGGGGAATCGATCACGGTCACTCCTGCTGATGGCTTCAAGGGCGTCATGGTGGTTCGGTACACAGTGCTGGACAAGACCAAAGACCCCTCACGGCAGGCAGTGGGACGCGTACGGATCACGGTCCGTGACAAACCAGACGCTCCATCGGCACCGGTAGCGACCGACGTCCGCAGCCGCACCGCTGTGCTCAAGTGGGCGCCGCCGTCGGACAATGGCGCAGCCATCACCAAGTACACGGTCAAGGCCGCCGGTTTTGAACAGGTGTGTCCCACTACAACCTGCACACTCTCCGGACTGACCAACAACGTGAAGTACGTCTTCACCGTGTCCGCCACCAACGAGGTAGGGGACTCACCGGCGTCCATTGCCTCCAACGAGATCCGGCCGGATGAGAAGCCGTCGCCGCCGGACGCCCCCACAGTCAAAGCCGGTGACAAGAACATGGCCATCACCTGGACCCCGGCCAAGACCGAGGGCTCTCCGGTGAAGCACTACAACTTGGAGATTTCTCCGCCGCCAGCCAACGGCATTGCCGTGAAGAACGAGGTCACCGGCCTGAGCTATACCTGGCCGGGACTGACAAATGGCGTGAAGTACAAGGTCCGTGCCCAGGCCGTCAATGAGCTCGGTCCATCGGACTGGGGCATGTACTCCCTGGAGGACAACCCTGCTGGTCTTCCGGCAGCCCCGGCGGCTCCCACCACCGCAGTGGTGCAGTCCGTGGGAACCAACAACCAGATTCGTGCGGATTGGGCTGAGCCGGATATCAACGGTGACCCCATCAAGACCTACTACGTCACTATGAGCGGCGGAAACGGCGTTCCGCAGACGCAGACCGTCCCGGGAAATGTCCGATCAGCAACCTTCACTGCCCAGAACAACGAAGCAGGCTACACCTTCACCGTTCAAGCAGAAAATAAGGCTGGGAAGGGCGGCGTCAGCGCACCTTCGGCGCCGCGTCGCGCCACCGGCAAGCTGGGGGCCGTAGAGAACGTCTCTGCCACCCCGGCCAACACCGGGGGAGCGGGCAAGGCCGTCACCATCAACTTCTCGGTCCTGGACCAGACACAACGCAACGGTTCTACTCAAAACGAGGTCAGCTACCGCTACATCGCCAGTACCGGGCAATCGGGCCCCATCACGCCTGGCCAGACGGTCAGCGGTTTTGCCAACGGGCAGGCAACCTCCATCACAGTCACCGCAGTGTCCTCAGTGGCGCCGAGTTCCAATGCCAGTGCACCGGCAACCACCACCCCGTACGGTTCCCCCGGTACACCATCTGCTTCGGGCGCCAACGGTGGGCAAAACCAGACCACGCTGACGCTGAACTGGTCCTCGCCGTCCACCAACAGCAACGACGTCGCAGTGACCAAGATCAGGATCACCGGCGGTGGAACTGATACCGGGTGGATCAACGAATCCGCGTCCGGCAGCCGCGTGGTCAACACCGGTGGCTATAACCAGACGCGCACCATTGAGGTCCAGACGTTCAACTCCGTGGGCACAGGCGGTGGCGTGGCTTCTGCGAGTGCACAGAGCGGCCCGCAGAAGACGTCATGGGATGCCACGCTGCCTCCCGGCAGCTACCGTACTTGCACGGATACCGCGCCCTCCGGCCAAACATCGTGGGATCCAAATACTCCAGGGCACCGCTGTGACGGAAAGGTCAATGGTCCGCCATGGCAGTACGAGTTCAACGGCGGATTCACGGTCAACTGCTACATCAACCGCAGCACGCCCTACTTGAACTACGCGGCGTGGTACAAGCTGACTAGCGGCCCCAATGCTGGCCGCTTCATCGCCCAGGGCAACACCACCCTGGGTGACCCCGGACCGCACCAAATCCCGAAATGTTGAGGCATGTGAAGCCGGGGCGTCGGGCAGTAGTCCCCATCGCGCCCCGGGCCAGGGAGACAGTACGCTGTCAAAGCCAATGGATAGCCCGATCTCGGGTTTCCTTGGTTGACCGCAGGGAGCGTGGGATAGTCTTAGGGACTGAAAATTCCGCCGCCGTACGGGGTAACTGCGGAATGTACGGCTGCCGGCATCTGCCGGTTGGCCCGGAAGCCACTGGGGAGCGGCTGGACACAAAGGGAATTCTGGGGCTGTGAGAACTTTCTTCGGCAAGCTGGGGCTGAAAAGGCGTCAAAACAAAAAGCTAATAGCGGGTACTGCTGTTACCGCAGCGGGCGCTTTGCTGATCACCGGGGCAATTCTGTACCCGGGCTTCAAGACCACCGAGGTGGACTTGAACGACGGCGGCGTGTGGGTGGTGAGCAAAACCAAGAACGCCGTGGGCCGGTTGAACTACCCGTCCCGCGTTCTTGATGGTGCTGTGACACCCGCAACTACTACCTTTGACGTGCTGCAGCATGACGGCAACGTCTTTGTGGACGATGAGTCCGGCTCCACCATCAACCAGGTCTCTGCCGCGAACCTGAAGCTGGGCGGCGACAAGCAGCTGCCGTCGTCGTCGCAAGTCAGCTACGGCTCCACCGTGCTCTCGGTGACCGATCCCGCCCGCGGAAAAGTCTGGGCGTTGTCTCCGTCCACGGTTAACGGCTTCGATGAAGAAGGAACCGAGCCAGTCTTGACGGGCTCCCCGGGCGTGGTTTCGGCAGTGGGATCCGACAACAGGATCTACACGGCGGACCCTGGCAAGGGTGAAATCACCGTCACTACTGTGGATGCGAACGGTGAACGAACCGACTCGCAGGTTACCAAGGTGGACGAGCTCAAGGGTGCCGGCGATCTCCAACTGGCCGTGGTGGGTGACAAGCCGGTGGTTTTGGACGCCGCCTCCGGAAACCTCTTCCTGCCAGGAGGCCGGAAGCTCCAACTGGCCGATGCCCGGGAAGCAAAGCTGCAGCAGAACAGCGAAGGGAGCAATTACGTTGCCATTGCCACGCAGAAGGCCCTGCTGAAACAGCCCCTTGACGGGTCCACGGCGGCAACTGTCAGTGCTGACGGCGAAGGCGTCCCCGCTGCGCCCGTTCAGGTCAGTAAGTGTGTTCACTCGGCATGGTCGGGCGCCAACAAGTATGTCCGGGACTGCGACAACGATGCCGACGACAAGAAGAATGACGTCCCCAAAGCAAGCGCCTCGCCCAGCTACGTTTTCCGGGTGAACCGGGACCTTGTGGTCCTCAATGACGTCAATTCAGGCAGCGTGTGGCTGGTCAACCAGAATATGCAGCTGGTGAACAACTGGGACGACGTTGTCCCGCCCAAGAACCAGTCCGATGACCAGGACCAGGAGTCTGCGGACAACAACACCATCAACGTCCTCCCGGACCGCACCAAGCCCAACCGTCCGCCTGAGACAAAACCTGACGAGTTCGGTGTCCGCCCCGGGCGGACCTCAATTCTGAGCGTGCTGGATAACGACTCAGACCCCGACGGCGATGTCCTCACCGCCTCGGTAGGCGCCAATGGGCCAAAGATGGGTGCGTTGGAGAACATCTACGGAGGCTCTGCTTTCCAGATCAAGGTCCCGGCCGACGCCAAGCCGGGAACTGAAGTCTTTGACTACAACGCTGCCGATGGCCGTGACTTGTCCGCCGGCGGCAAGGTCACCCTGCGGGTAGTAGCTCCTGAAGAGAACAAACCGCCGATTTTCAAGCGAGGCGAACCCACCACCATGTTGGTGGAGCAGGGCAAGTCCGTCAGCCAGAACATTCTGACTGACTGGATGGACCCTGACGGCGATGACCTCGTCCTGCTGGATGCGAAGTCGGACAACGACCAGGACCAGGTGAAGGTTCGCCGCGATGGCCTACTGACGTACCAGGATTCGGGTGCAGCGCCGGGCAAGAAGAACGTCACCATCACCGTGTGGGACGGCCGGGCCACCACCACCGGCCGCATCGTGGTCAACGTGCAGCCACCGGGTGCCCTGGCCCCTGTAGTCAATGCGGACCACGTCACGGCTGTGGTTGGCCAGGACCTGGTGATCGCGCCGTTGAAAAACGATGTGGACCCCAACGGTGGCGCACTTCGTGTGGCCCACGTTGAGGCCGCCGGCCCGGCTGAGCTGGGCCCGGTGACGGACGGCGGCACCTTTACCTTCCGGAGCACCACGCCTGGCCCGATCTACCTGACGTACATTGCCAGCAACGGACCCCAGAGCAGCCAGGGACTGATCCGCGTGGACGTGGAGTCCGGTAAGGATCCCGGCGCGCCGGTTGCCGTTCATGACGTTGCCCTGCTCCCTGTGGGTGGAAGCGTCCTGGTTGATCCGCTGGCCAACGATTCCGATCCTTCCGGTGGCGTGCTGGTCCTCCAGTCCGTCACCGTGCCCGACGGCTCGTCGGCATCCGTCAGCGTGATCGACCACAGCGTCCTTCGCGTCACGGATGTCCTCGGTGCCAAAGAACCGTTCGTTTTCAGCTACACCATGTCCAACGGCCGTGCCTCGGCCACCGGGACAGTGGGTGTGGTCCCGGTGCCGGCTCCCGCCGTCGTCGAGGCTCCCCAGCCAAAACCTGACGAAGTCAACGTGCGCGTGAACGACGTCGTGACCATCCCGGTCTTGGACAATGACACCCACCCGCAGGGTGAGGAACTGTCCGTGGATCCGGTACTGGCGCAGAGCATTCCGGAGGAGGACGGTAAAGCGTTCATTTCCGAGAAGACCCTTCGCTTTATCGCCGGCCCCACTCCAAAAACCGTGCGCGCCATCTACAACGCCGTGGATCCGCAAGGGCAGAAGAGCGCCGCCGCGGTGACCATCCACATCCTTCCGCTGGAGGGCACGCAGAACTCGCGCCCGCAGCCGCAGAACCTCACGGCACGCGTGGTAGCGGGCGGCAGCGTCCGCATTCCGGTCCCGCTGGACGGCATCGACCCAGATGGCGACTCGGTGCAGCTCACCGGCATCGACAGCACTCCCACTATGGGAACCGCGACGGCGGGAAGCAGCTTCATCGATTTCGTCGCCGCCGGTGACGGTGCGGGTACGGATACGTTCAGGTACAAGGTGATCGACCGCCAAGGCGCGGTGAACACGGGAACCGTGACGGTTGGCGTTGCGCCACGTGGCGAAGACAACCAGAAACCCGCACCCGTGGATGACGAGGTCAAGGTTCGTCCCGGGCGCCAGATCGCCATCGACGCGACGGCCAATGACACCGACCCCGACGGCGACCTCATCCGTATCCTGACGGACAGCATTGACGCCCCCGGACTTGACGCCAAGGTCAGCCAGACCAGTGGCCGGATCCTGGTAACAGCTCCGGCAGCGGAGGGCACCGTCAACGTCCGCTACTCAGTGGCCGATGACCGCGATGCGGTGGGCCAGGCCAGTATTCGTGTGGTGGTCCAGAATGACCTGCCGTTGCAGGCACCGATTGCCCGCGACGACCGCGTGACCTCGGCCCAGACGCTCGGCAAGACGGCTGTGGACGTTCCTGTCCTGAAGAACGATGAGGACCCGGACGGCGTGGGGGAGAACCTCAAGGTCGCAACAGGCTTGGACACAGCACGCCCCGGACCCGAAGGCAACGTCATTGTTGACCTGACCGAGCAGCCGCAACTGGTGCCCTACACGGTGGAGGACGTTGATGGCCAGAAGTCCACAGCCATCATCTGGGTTCCCGGGATTGGCCAGCAGGTGCCCACGCTCGCTAAGGACGAGGTGGTGGAACTTGTCTCAGGTCAGTCCGTCACGGTGAACCTCGCGGAGTGGGTGAAGGTCCGCGAAGGAAAGTCGCCGCGCCTGACCCAAACCGACCGCATCAAGCTCATCGGAGCCGACGGCAGCGATCCCATAGCCAACGGTGGTACCGCGCTGAAGTACACCGCCGGCGCCGAGTACGTAGGCCCAGGTTCCATCAGCTTCGAAGTTACCGATGGGACAGGCCCGGACGACCCCAATGGTTTGAAATCGACGCTCAGCATCCGAACCAAGGTGCTGCCCGACCCCAACAAGAACAATCCACCGGTGCTGCTCGGCAGTGACGTGGAAGTTCCCAAGGGAGACTCTGCCAGCCTGGACCTGGAGAAGCTGACGTCGGATCCGGACTCGGATGACGTGCAGAACATGAACTACGAGCTGGTGGGCGACGCCCAGGGCGGCTTCAAGGTGAACGTGGATGGCAAGACGCTCAAGGTCTCCGCGGACGATTCCGTGCAGATCGGGCAGACAGGCACCGTCCAAGTGAAGGCAAAGGACCGCCGCGGGCTCGAAGCCGTGGCCACCTACAAGCTGTCCTTGTCGGCGTCCAACAGGCCCAAACCCGTGGCCAACGACGACGCCGAGCCGGATGCCCAATCCGGAAAGCCAGTGACCGTCAACGTGTTGGCAAATGACTCCAATCCGTTCCCGGATACTGCGCTGAAGATCGTCTCGGCCGTCACCGAAACGGGCCAGGGAACGGCTGACGTCGGGGGAGACAGTGTCACCGTCACCCCTGCAGGCGGCTTCACCGGCACCATGGTGGTGGCCTACACGGTGCAGGATAAGACCGGCGAGATTTCCCGTTACGCCACTGCCCGCATCCGGTTGACCGTCAAGGACAAGCCGGCCGCGCCCACCACACCCTTGGCTCAAAGCGTGGGGGACCAGACCGCGCTCCT
The DNA here is from genome assembly GCF_055389195.1 of Arthrobacter sp. DualSoilB13. Lineage (NCBI taxonomy): Bacteria > Bacillati > Actinomycetota > Actinomycetes > Micrococcales > Micrococcaceae > Arthrobacter > Arthrobacter sp. DualSoilB13. Next base: position 1,355,090 of record NZ_AP035865.1, read on the forward strand.
GACGTGGAACGCGCCGCCTGATCGTGGCTCACCCATCACCAAGTACACGGTGTACGGGGAAAACGGCTTCACGCAGGACTGCCCCGCGAACACGTGTACGTTGACAGGGCTGACCAACAACGTGAAGTACCACTTCGCCGTCACCGCCACGAATGCGATTGATGAATCCGAACGCTCTCCGGTATCCGCCGAGGTCCGTCCGGACGTTAAGCCGGACACCCCTGTGGCACCGACGCTGAAGTTTGGCGATAAGCAACTCTCCGTGGCGTGGGTTCCTCCTGCGAGCAAGGGTTCGCCCATCAAGTCCTACGATCTGGAGATCTCTCCTGCTCCTGCCGGCCAGAATCCGCAGATCCAGAACCTCACAGGCAACAGTCACGTGTGGACCGGTCTGACCAATGGGGTGGCCTACAAGGTACGCGTCCTGGCAAGAAATGACGCCAAGGAGCCCTCGGAATGGAGTACGTACTCCGCAGCCGAGGTTCCTGCCGGCGTGCCGGCAACTCCTGCGGCTCCCTCGGTGGTAGGTGCAGGATCTGTAGATTCAAGAAGCCAACTGCAGGTCAGCTGGGCAGCGCCGAATAACAATGGTGATGCCGTGTCTACTTACACCCTGACGACCTACCGAGGTGGCGCCGTGGTAGCGTCGCAACCCGTGGCTGCGACGTCACAAAATGTGACGGTAGACAACTCCGAAGCTGACTACTCGTTCACAGTGTCGGCTACAAACAAAGCCGGCGTCAGTGGTGTCAGCCAACAGTCTGCGCCTATCCGTGCTGCTGGTAAGCCCGGAATGGTGGGTGCTCCATCGGCTGCCTTGGTTGAGACCAACGGTGATGGTGGCAAGATTCAAGTCACCTTCAATCCCTTGACAGCTGGGGAGCGAAACGGAGCAAACGTCAACGAGATCAGCTACCGGTACGCGCTGACTTCCGGTGGCGGCAGCGGCTCGATTCCTTCCGGCGGTGCTGTTGTGGCGGCCGCCAATGGCACCGATACAGCCGTTGTTGTGTGGGCAGTATCTGCACGAAACTCCACAGCCGGGGACCGAAGCCCGGCATCAAACACTGTCAATCCCTATGGGCTTGCAGCTGCGCCGGTGGTGACAGGTAGCAAGAGCAGCGGCGTCGGCGACAAGACGGTGTCCTGGACCTGGAACGCCCCCAGCGGTAATGGCCGCCCTGTAACGGGGTATCAGTACAGCCTTGATGGCGGAGCATGGACAAACACGGATCAGAGGTCGCTCTCACGAAGTGTGGGTTACAGCCAGACCGTTACACTTCAGGTCCGTGCGATCAGCGGCGGCCAAGCTGGCCGGGTGGGCAGTGATACATCCCGCAGTGGAGCCGAACCGCCTCCGCCGCCACCGCCTAACCCGCCCGCGCCATCGCAGATCCAGGCCCACAACAGCACTTGTCCCGGCCAACCAGGAAGGCCGGACTCGTACAACCCGAGTGGCCCCACGTGTGGAGTCGGCTGGGTGGAGCGCTCTTGGGGCTGGATTGATGTCACCTGCAGGGATGACATCTACAACAATGGCACGCCCTGGTACAAGCTCAACGGCTCGCCGAAGAGCGGCTGGTTCGTGAAGTCAACCACCGTGGACGTCCGCAATGGTGTGCCGCCACCCTGCTGACTCCTGGCCGGCCAGCCGAACAGCCGAAGCAACAACTACAACCCAACACCTCCATACCCAAGGAACAGGATCTACCGATGACCATGACAAACGAGCAGGCCGCCTGGTTTGCAGAGACGTTCGAGAAGCTCGTTGCCAACGTGGGCAAGGCCGTGTTGGGCAAGGAACACGTCATCCGGCTGACCTTCACCGCCATGATGGCCGAAGGCCACGTGTTGTTTGAAGACGCACCGGGCACGGGTAAGACTTCACTGGCGCGTGCCTTGGCCGCGACGGTCCAGGGTTCGCACAACCGCATCCAGTTCACGCCTGACCTTCTGCCCTCTGACGTGACGGGTGTGACCATTTACGATCAGAAGACCCAGAAGTTCGAGTTCCATAAGGGTCCGGTGTTCAACAACATCGTCCTGGCTGACGAAATCAACCGTGCTTCCCCCAAGACACAGTCCGCATTGCTGGAGGTCATGGAGGAATCCCGGGTCACCGTGGATGGCACCACCTACGAGGCTGGCCGCCCGTTCATGGTTCTGGCTACCCAGAACCCCATCGAGCAGGCGGGTACCTACCGTCTGCCCGAGGCCCAGCTCGACCGCTTCCTCATTAAGACCTCCATCGGCTACCCGGATCACGCTTCCACGGTTCGGCTGCTGGGCGGGGCCAACCTGAAGGATCGTTCGAAGGACCTCACGCCGTTGATCACCACCCAGGCTGTGGCTGATATGGCGGACCTGGCAGCCACAACCCACGTGGATACCGCTGTGCTGGAGTACATTTCGCGTCTCTGCGAAGAAACCCGTAATGCCGGCGAAACCCGTCTTGGTGTTTCGGTCCGTGGGGCATTGGCCATGGTTCGTGCCGCCAAGGTGTGGGCAGCCAGCCAGGGCCGCAACTTTGTGCTGCCGGATGACATCAAGGAACTCGCTCCCGTGGTGTGGACCCACCGTTTGGTGATGGACCCGGAAGCTGAATTCTCCGGGGCAACGCCCGAAGTGGTCCTTAACCGCGTCCTCGCCGACGTCGCCGCCCCGCAGCAACGCGCCAGCGCATAAACCCGGTACCGGGCATCAACCCGGTACCATGCGTTTCTCCACCGCACCCTAGCTCAAACAAAGGCACCCACATGTCCTCCAGCACACCCCTGAACAGGGCTGCTGATTCGTTCAAGCGCACCGCATCTGCACTTGGCGATAAGTTGCGCTCCCTGCGCGGCACTGGCAACGAACCGGGCAAGCGCCCCGGCAAGCCAGGTAAACGCGGCACCACCAGCAAGCTCCACCCCGCAGCCGTATGGTCGGAAGCCGCTGGAACTGCCGGCGATTTCCTGGCACCGGCGTGGGACAGGATCCGTGCTGTGTGGCTGAGGTTCGTTTGGCCTGTCCTTGCAGTGGTGAGCCTGCTCGGCTGGGTGGTGTTGGCTGCCTCAATCGCGCTCTGGTGGGCAGGGCAGGCGTGGGGGTGGCAGGAGGCCAAGTCTGCCTCGATGGTGGCTTTCCTGTTGTTCCTTCTGGCCATCGGCTTCATTGTGGGCCGTTCGGCGTATGGCGTGGTCCTCGACCTCGCCCGCACCCGGGTGGCTGTGGGGGATGACGCTGTGGGCAGTATTGCGGTATCCAACGTTTCCACCAGGCCGTTGTTGCCTGCGGCGCTGGAGCTCCCGGTGGGTTCAAATACTGCCGTTTTCCATTTGCCACGGATGAAGCCCGCCCAGGTTCATGAGGATCTTTTCACGATTCCCACGGCCCGCCGTGCAGTGATTGTGGTGGGTCCGGTCCGTTCTGTGCGCGCTGACCCCCTTCACTTGCTGCGCCGTCGCGTCATGTGGACTGAGCCGGTGGACCTGTTCGTGCACCCCCGCACGGTCTCCCTGGGCAGCTCGGCAGCAGGGTTTATCCGTGACCTTGAGGGCATGCCCACCACGGAGCTGTCCAGTGCGGATGTTTCTTTCCATGCTTTGCGCGACTATGTCCCTGGTGACGATCGGCGCCACATCCACTGGAAGACCACAGCCCGGACCAATAAGCTCATGGTCCGCCAGTTCGAGGAAACCCGGCGCGCGCACCTTGCCATTTCTTTGTCCATCAACACCGATGAGTATGATTCCGAGGCGGAGTTCGAAATGGCCATCTCCGTGGCGGCATCCATCGGACGCCAAGCGATCAGTGAACAACGTGACCTGGACGTCCTAACCCAGAAGGGGCCGCTCCGCTGCGAGACGGGCCGTAACATGCTGGACGACATGACCCGGGTTGTCGGGGCACCCATGCGGAAGACCGCCGTCGACCTCGCGCGGAACCTGTCTGACGCCGTCCCGAATGCCTCAGTGGTGTTCTTTGTGGTAGGCAGCCACGTGACGGCAACCCAGCTGCGCACCTGCGCTGCCTCCGTTCCTCCCGGCGTGCGGAGCCTGGCGGTGCGGGTTCAACCCGGCGCGGCGCCGTCGAGGGCTAATATCGCGGACCTGACGGTCCTGACGGTGGGCGACCTGGACGACTTGGCCATTGTTCTTCGAAAGGCGGCAGCATGAGCACCGCGCCCAATCTCCGTCCCCGCGCGAAGGAAGCGAAGGGCTCCCGCGCTGCCCAGGGGTCCCGGTCCGCGGCGCGCGCCCCGGGCGCATCCATCTTCAGCGACGGCAGGCCTCTGTGGCATTTTGCCATTGACTGCGGGGCGCTGATGGTGCTGCTGCTCCTTGGCGTGCTCGGTTTCGCTTTGAGCTTTGGGGGAGACCCCCATTACCTCATCGCAGGCTTGGGCGGCGTGCTGCTGGGGTTGGGTATCGCCGTCCTCAACGCGCACCTCCGTTTGGGGCTGCTGATCACCACAGCGGTGGCGTTCGGTGCGTACATGGTTTTCGGGTCGGCCCTGGCAGTGCCGGACTCGGCAGTTTTCGGATTCCTTCCCAGCCTCGACTCGTTGCGCACGCTCCTGCTGGGCGTTGTCTTCGCTTGGAAGGACATGCTGACTGTTGGCGTGCCTGTAGGGACCGCGAACGGCATGCTTATTGTGCCGTTCCTGAGTTCCTTGGTCACTGCGCTGGCTGCCGGTCTGCTCACGTGGCGTCTGAAGAGCCCCTACTGGCCTTTGCTTCCCGTGCTGGTTCTCTTTGTTACGGGCATTGCCTTCAGTACCAGTGCGGGTTTCCTCAACGTGGAGCGTGGCGTCTCCCTGACTATTGTGTCCATTGTGTGGGCGACGTTCCGCCGCGATGTACTCCGCCGGAACAGCACCAAAGCGGTTTCGGCCAACAGGCCGGATTCCGACGCCGCTACGGCCCGCCGAGGGCAGCTCCGCCGGCTGGGGACTGCTGCAGCAGTGATCGCCGTTGCGGTGGGTGTTACTGCAATCGCTTCGCCGTTGGTCACAGCCAGTGATGACCGCAAGGTCCTCCGCAACACGATCGTTCCGCCTTTCGATCCCCGGGATTACATCACCCCCTTGGCGAGCTTCCGCAGCTTCGTCAAGGATGAGAAGGACAAGACGCTGTTCACGGTCAAGGGGCTGCCCAAAGACGCCCGCGTCCGGCTGGCGGCGCTGGACGCCTTCAACGGCCTGAACTACACCATGGACCCCAACAGTTCCGGCAACTTCAGCAAGGTAGGCGACGCCCGTTCGCTCAATACGCTGGCCGACTCCGGGAGCCCGGTGCAGGGCACCAACTACACGCTGGACATCACTGTGGAGGACTACCAGGGCTACTTTGTTCCTGGTGGACGGCACACTACGGGGATGAGTTTTGCAGACACGTCCGGCGCAGCATCAGGGCTGTATTTCAACGCCGGCACCGATACCGCCGTGACCACCAAAGGCTTGGCAAGGGGCGATAACTACACTGTGCAGGTCTCGGACCCCGGGACGCTGGAGCACGGACAGCTCACGCAGTACGACTTTGCGAAGCTCACGCTGCCTGAGGCGGAGGAAGTTCCGCCGATTGTGGCGTCGCAGGCGAACCAGCTTTCGGAAGACGCACCGACGGCCATTGACCGTGTCCGGCAGATTGAGGCGCACTTCCAGAAGAGTGGTGCGTTCAGCAACGGGCTGGTAGCCGAGGGACAGCTCCCAAGCCTCCCCGGTCACAGCGCTGCACGCGTCCGCAACATGCTCTCGGCCAAGCAAATGCTGGGCGACGACGAACAGTACGCCGTATCCATGTCCCTCATGCTCCGTCACCTTGGCATACCGTCCCGTGTGGTGATGGGGTTCTACCCGGACCCCAAGAGCCCCGAGAACGGCGCTGGAGACATCAAGATCACGGGTAAGGATGTCCACGCCTGGGTGGAAGTGGCGTTCGACCGCGTGGGCTGGGTGACGTTCGATCCCACGCCGCCCAAGGACAACGTGCCCATCCCGCCGGACCCTGAGAACAAGTCCAAACCCAAGCCGCAGGTGCTGCAGCCGCCGCCCCCGCCGCAGGAGCCCGCGGACCTGCCGCCGGATTCCACACCGGATGCCCTGGACGCTGACGAGAAGAAGAACAACCCCTGGCTTTTCTGGGGTCCGCTGCTGGCGGCCATCGGCATGGCACTGATTCCGCTGGGGATCCTCGCCTTGCCGTTGTTGCTCATCCTTCTGTTGAAATCACGACGCCGGAAGGCGCGTTTCCGTGATGGCCACCCCGCGCAGCGGGTTGGCGCCGGCTGGAATGAAGTGCTGAGCCTGGTCACCGATATGGGTGCTTCGATCGACACCAAGTCCACCAGGCGCGAATCGGCCACAGTCATCGCTGACGCGTTCCCCACCACCGGAACTACCACCACCCTGCTTGCCCACCGTGCGGACGCCGCTGTGTTCGGTGCGGGCCAGCCCAGTGAGAAGGAGGTCAAGGAGTACTGGGAGATCGTTGATACGTCGCTGACCGACATCACCGGAAGCGTTGGTTTCTGGAAACGGCAGCAGGCACGATTCTCGCCGCGCTCGTTGCTGTCCGATGGCCGCGCTGCCCTTCGTCGCCGTCAACAGGGCACCTCCGATCCTGCGAAGCGCGGCTTCACCTTGCCGTTCAAGAAGGACACCACCGATGAGCAATGAGACAGAACTTTGCCCGGCCTGCCGGCACGGGGTACGCCCGGGTGCGACGTTCTGCACGCAGTGCGGTTCACCCCTGAGTAACCGTGGTGCCCGCAAGGAAGGCAATATCAACCATGCCCAAAAGGCGGCGTTGGAGTTCGCCAACCGGCACGGGTTCTCCGATCCCGGTAGTATCTCGGTAGTGTCGGCGCCGGAGTCGCCGATGCCGCACGGAACAAAAACCATGCCGGATGGTATGCCGGGGCCAGGGGGAGGGACCACAATGACCACCAAGCTCGAGTTGGCGCCCGCCACTACAGGGAAACGCCTGGGCGCAGCCGTGTTGGACTGGCTGGGTCCCTTTGCCGTGCTTGCCACCACGTTCGCTATTGGTATTGCCGGCATCACGCAGACCCGCAGGAACGGCTTCATTGTCTATGACACGGGCCTGCTGGTTCTGCTGGGCAGCATCGGCTTGGGCGTGACCGTGGTGTATACCTTTGTCATTCTTGGTCTTGAGGCGAAGTCCGGAAACACCATCGGTAACCAGCTCATGGGCATCCGCAGTGCGGATTCTGATGGCTACGCGCCGGGTGCCGGGGTTGTTTTTGTCCGGGGGATTCTCACCGGCGGACTTCTGCTGCTGGGTTCCATTGTTGCCGTCATCTTGTCCGCGCTCGGACTGATCGGGCTGGTCCTGTGGATCGCCCTGCCGTTGATGTTCCTGGGTGTTGTGTGGGCTGTCCTTGTGGTCATCTCCAACGCCTGGGACAAAAACGGCAAACTGCGCGGCTGGCAGGACAAAGCGGCAAAGTCCTTGGTGTTTGACGTCAAGCAGGGTCGTAACCCGGTGACCACCGGAGGCATCCAGGGCCCGTATAGTTTCGCCCCCATGGATCTCCCACCGGTTCAACCCGTAGCTTCGCCGGTACCGTCAGGCCCCGTGCCGGGTTCCCGTCAAGGTGCCACCGCACAGGCTGTCCCCGGCCAGGCTGCTCCCGCCCGGATCTCGCCTGCGCTGGCAGCGCCCACCCAGACTTCGCCAGCGCAAGCAACTCCCGCCCCTGCGACACCGGTGGCCCCTTCCGTGCAACCTTCGCATGATCCGAACCAATGGCGTCCGCCGTCGGCGCCTTTCGCGCCGGCATCGCGCACCACCATGGCGCCGCAATCCCCGGCTTCTTCCGTGCCGGCCGCGGCGCCAGCGGCGGTTCCTTCCGCGCAGGCCCCGGCAGCACCGCAGACCGCGGCAGCACCGCCGGCCGTAACAATCCCGCCTCACGACACTCCCGCGGCCACCGCCCACCCGGACGACGACGTGGAGCGCACCCAGATGCGCCCGGGTGCTGCCCGTGCCCAAGCCGTCCTGCGGATCCGGGTCGACGACGGCCAGGACATCCAGCTGGGCGGGTCAGTTCTCCTCGGCCGCAATCCGGCACCGCAGCCCGGGGAGTCCGTGGAGCAACTGCTGCCTGTGACAGATCCGGGCCGGTCCATTTCCAAAACGCATCTGCATCTGCGCGTTGATGGCGACGGAGTCTGGGTCACGGACCGCAATTCCACCAACGGCAGCGCCGTCACCACGCCGGACGGTTTGCAGACCAGGCTCAACCCGGGCGAAGCAAGCTTTGTCCGTCCCGGTTCCACCGTTCACTTTGGGGACCGTTCCTTCCACCTAGGACAAGCATGAATTCACAGCCGGCCACTCCCGCCAACGCCGAAGCGGGTCCCGCTGCAAGCGGAACGGCTTTTCGTCTCAGCTATGGGTACGGTACGGACCGCGGTCTTCGGCGCGAACTGAACGAGGACTCGTTCATCGCCTCTGACCCGGTCTTTGCTGTTGCCGACGGCATGGGCGGGCACGAAGCGGGGGAGATTGCCAGCGGCATGTGCGTGCGGGCCTTGGGCAGCGCTCCCGAATTGGCCACCGGCGTGCGCACTGCAACAGCAGCTGACCTTCAGTCCTGCCTGTTGAAGGCCGATGCCGCGATCCGCGACGCGACGGGCGCCCGTGCCGGGACCACGCTGTCCGGGGTAGTGGTGGTGGAACAGATGGGCCTGCCTTACTGGCTGGTGATGAACATCGGCGATTCCAGGACGTACCGCCTCAGCCAAGGCGAGTTCGCACAGGTCAGCGTTGACCATTCCGAAGTCCAGGAACTGGTGGATTCCGGAGACATCACTGCCGAGCAGGCAACAGTCCACCCCCGCCGTCACGTGGTGACCCGTGCCTTGGGCACCGGCGATGAGACTGAGGCTGACTTTTGGTTGCTTCCCATTCAGGAAGGTGACCGGATCATGATCTGCTCGGATGGTCTCAACGGTGAACTGGGGGATGACCACATGTTCCGCATCCTCAGCACCGTCGCCCATCCGCAGGACGCCGTGGACGCACTGATCCAAGCTGCTTTGCGGAGCGGTGGCAGGGACAACGTCACCGTCATTGTGGTGGACGCCAAAAACGTCTTGAACGATGCCGGAATCGCTATCACAGCGCCCCGCCCCGAGGTTCCGTCCGAGGTTGAAGAAGACACCCTTCCCCGGGCCTGGGTCAATGGCACGGATGAGGCCGTCGGGGCTAATCAGGAGGAAGGCGTTGATGGCAAGCAGTAACCCCCTTTTACTAACCCGCTACCAGCAGGGTGAGTGGTTTGGCGTTGTGCGGAACGGAACCGTGGTGCTTCTTGGCCCCGACACACCGCACGCACTGATCGACACCGTCTGGGAGTTGCTGGCATCGGCACCGGAGGCCCACGAAGTCCTCCATGAGGTGACGGAGGCCTTTGGTGTTTCCCTCAGCCGTATTCCACCGTTCGGGATCATTGATTCCAAAGACGCGCTCCGTGTGTTCCTCCGGGGAGACCTTGAACTGGTGGTGCAGTTGGGCGGAGGCGTGCAGTTGGGTGGTGGCGAGGAACGCCTGACGGGCCGTGACGTCACCACGTGGACCGAACGCCGGCTCGTGGATGCTACGGCCTACAGCGTCCGGATCGGGAATGGCACTGCTGTGTCTGCAGGAATTCCGACGGCGGGAGGGAGCCTCCCGCTGAACGCCTCGCCGGTGAACAGTCTCCCTGTGGGAGAAGGCGTGGTCCTCCTTGCAGCGCTCGACGCCGCTGCCGGGTCGGCCGGGCCCGCGGCTAGTGAGCCCGAGGTCAAGCCCGCAATGGTGTCCGATGAGACCATGATCGGTTACACGGAGGTGGACCTTGGCCTGACCATCGCACCCGGCCACATGATCAGTTCCGTGGGTTCTTCCACATCTGAGGAGGATGCTGCTGCCGAGGAGTCGTCGGCCTCCGAGGTGCCTGTGAAAACTGCGGTGCCTGCAGAACCGCGCGCATTCCAAGACGCCGCAGTGGCTGAGGAACCGGGAGTGTCGGAAGAACCCGTACTGCCTGGCGAAACCGTGCGGCCTGAAGAAGCTGCACTTACTGAAGAAGCCGCACCCCCTGCAGACCAGGTTGCGGACCAGGCTGAGGAGCAGGAGTCAGCTTCTGCGGCGGACTTGGATACATCCGGTGTGCCTGGCCATACGAGCACCACCGATCTCTTGGTTCCGTCACTGGAGAACACCACGAACTATGACCATTTGTGGGACAAAACGGTGATGCGGAACATCGAGGATGCCGCTGTTCGAACGGACAATGAGTCCGAAGACCACAGTTCACCGGCTGCCACGGCACCGGAAGCCTCAACGCCGCTGGACCTGAAATCCTCAACCGAAGCGACAGGCGAGGACCACCCGCCAGGAGGGGGCGGCGTCGGATCCGTTCCCCTCGCGCCTGCTTCCGCCCCGCAGGTTGACGACGAGAGTGTGTCCTCAGCAGGGACCACTACCGGACTGATTGACTCGGTCCCATGGCTGCGCAGCGGCTCTTCCACGTCCGGATCCAGTCAGCCAGCTGCTCAGCCCGGTCCCGCCGCCTCGCCCGCACCCCAGGTACCCGCGCCCCAAATACCGGCGGCGTGGCTCTCGGCCCCCGACGATAGCCCAGCGGACGAGGACTCGGATCATGACGGCCAAACCATCATGAAGAGCAGTCTTCCCTCTGCGAGCGAACAGGGACCCATGGCTGCTCCGGGTGGCGCTGATGCGCCTGCCGTCGTAGGGCCGAGCGTCCTGGCGCGCATGTGCTCCCAAGGTCACGCCAACCCGCCCACCTATCCGCAGTGCTCGGTATGCGGGGTTCCCGTGACAGGAGACGCCGTCCATGTACCGCGTCCACGACTGGGCCGGATGCGGGTTTCCACTGGTGAGCTGGTGGATTTGGACCAGTCGCTCATCATCGGCCGGCAACCGTCGGTCTCCCGCGTTCAAGGCGGCACCATGCCGCGCCTGGTCCAAGTGGACAGCCCCGGAGGAGATATTTCCCGCTCCCACGTGGAGGTCCGGCTGGAGGGTTGGCACGTCATGCTGTGCGACCTGAAAGCGACCAACGGAACCGTGCTTATCCGGGAGGGCCAGGCACCGCGCCGGCTTGCCCAAAACGAAATGGCAATCCTGCTGGACGGCGATATCGCCGAGTTGGGTGACAACATTTCACTGCGTTTCGAGGAGATTCTTTGAGTTCCAAGAGGCCCCCTGCGCCGCCTCCACCCATTCCGGGTTTCAAGTACATCAGCCTGCTGGGCTCTGGTGGCTTCTCGGATGTTTATCTTTATGAGCAGGACCGCCCGCGCCGAAAAGTAGCGGTCAAGGTGCTGTTGTCCGATCTGAAGACCGAAGGGGCACGCCGCCGTTTCGAGTCCGAAGCGAACCTCATGGCGCAGTTGTCGTCGCACCCTTACATCGTGACGATCTTCGAAGCCGAGATCACTGAAAACGGGCACTCGTACTTGGCCATGGAGTATTGCTCCAGGCCGAGCCTTGACGTCCGCTATCGTCGTCAGCGATTCAGCGTGGACGAAGTCCTGGCCGTCGGCATCCAGGTGGCCTCCGCCGTCGAGACAGCCCACCGGGCAGGCATTGTTCACCGGGACATTAAGCCAGCCAACATCCTGGTGACCGATTACAATCGGCCTGCCCTGACCGACTTCGGCATCTCTGGCACCATCGGCGCCGACACTGAAGACGACGCCGGAATGTCCATACCGTGGTCCCCGCCGGAGCAGTTCCGCGGTGGTGCCGTGGATGGCGTTCCCGTGGATGTTTGGGCGCTGGGCGCTACGTTGTACACGCTCCTGGCGGGTCGCTCGCCATTTGTCCTTCCGGGACAGGACAACTCCCAGCGGGAATTGATCTCCCGCATCACCAATTCTCCGCTGCCCAGGCTGGGACGCGCCGACGTTCCCGAGTCCCTGGAGCTGGTGCTGGCCACATCCATGGCCAAGTCACCGGAATCGCGATATTCGTCAGCGCACGCTTTCGCGTTGGCACTTCAGCGGATCCAAGCGGAACTGAACCTGTCCGTGACGCCCTTTGAGGTTCTTGAAGAACCCGGGCACGGTGACGATCAGCATCCGGACGACAACTTTGAGGAAACCCGGGTCCGGAGCATCGCTTCGATCGATCCCGACGCTTCGGGAACGGCCACCACAGGGTCGGCACCCACTTTCCCTGCGCGAACTTTCCCGTCCACGGTTCCGGGCGGGACCCAGCACCCGACCCAGCGGCCGGCGCCGCCGTTTGCCCGGCCCGCCAGCGAACCCCAGCCCGCCACCCCCTCGCACTCCAGCGACCCCTCACAACCTGTCCAGTCACAGGCCGGTCCGGCCGCCCCGCCCCGGTTCCATGCTCCGGCGACGCCTGGATACACGCCGCCCGGAGCCTACGCAGCTCCGGCCGAGCCTGACACTGCTGAGTCCACGGTCCTGCGCGGCTGGCAGCCCTCGCAACCGCAGGACGATCTTGGGTCAACAGTCAGCCGATCGAGCGCAGGTGCCCCGCCGGTGGCCCAGGAGGACGCTCCGCCGGCAGACCACAGCAAGCGCAATCTCTGGCTTGCAGCAGCAGGTGCTGCGGTACTGGTAGTTGCCATTGTGGTTGGCGTGGTCCTGGGTGCGCAGGCGCAGCCAAAGGTCGCACCCACGGAAACATCCAGCAAGCCGCCTGCCGATGCTTTGAGCGACGGCAGTGTTCCGGAAGTAGCGGGGTTGACGGCAGCACGGGACACCGCGGACCGGAACATCATCGTCTTCTCCTGGACCAACCCGCAGCCGATGCCCGGCGATACGTTCAAATGGCGCGTCAAATCTGCCAAGTCTGAAGGCGTCTACGAGAACACCGCAACCGGAAAAGCGTTCCTCTCCGGGTTTGACGAGCCACCCATCTGCGTGCAGGCCATCATTGTTCGCTCCGACGGTTCCGCGTCACCCGGCGGGCCGGACTCCATCGCCTGCCTGGACGAGTAGCCGGCACATGCGATCAAACTACCGCCGACCAAGGAGGCACAGATCATGGGGGATCTAGCAATAGATTTCTGTGGTGAATGGTACGAACCATCCGATGAGGACATCTTCGATATTGGACGCGAAGGCGACTTGGAAGTTGATGACAACCCGTACTTGCACCGACGCTTCCTGCAAATAGCCCGATACGACGGCATGTGGTGGCTCAGTAACGTGGGCAGCATGCTGTCCGCCACTGTGGCTGACGGTTCAGGCGGCATGCAGGCCTGGTTGGCGCCCGGCGCGCGGATCCCCTTGGTGTTCAGCCACACCAACGTGATTTTCACGGCCGGACCCACCACCTACGAGTTCGCGGTGCACTTGAAGACGCCGTCTTTCCGGCATGAAGCACGCGACGAAGACCAGGCGGGGGACACCACCATTGGGCCCGTGGTCTTCACCGATTCGCAAAAGGCGCTCATCGTTGCCCTGGCCGAGCCCATGTTGCGGCGCGACGGCACCGGTTTCAGCGCCATTCCATCCTCTGCCGAGGCCGCGAAGCGACTGGGCTGGGCACTGACCCGCTTCAATCGGAAACTGGACAACGTCTGCGACAAACTTGACCGGGTGGGCGTAGTGGGCTTGCGCGGCGGGGTTGGAAAACTTGCCACCAACCGCCGCGCGCGCTTGGTGGAACACGCCGTGACCTCGCACCTTGTGACCCCGGCTGACCTGCATCTTCTTGAGAAAATGAGTGGAGTCGACGAAGGATGAAGTTCCGCCTGACCTTGCGGCGTGACCCTGCGGAAGCAAAAGACCTCGCCGTAACGGTGGATGGTCGTGCCACCGTGGCTGACATTGCTACAGAATTGTGGGCCGCCGACCCCGCACGAAAGGGGACCGAACCGCCGTCGAACCTGTCCATCAGCGTGGACGAGGCTTTCGTCGGCGGCGGGCTCTCCGGGCACGTGCTGCGGCCTACGGACAACCTGCTGGAGTCCGGGTTGCGGCCCGGGTCCAAGGTCTCCCTCGCGCAGGTCAGCGAGCAGTTCGCGTCCAACGGCCACGCGAACGGCAATAGCCGGGGACCGGCAGCGGCGACGTTGCGCGTGATGTCAGGGCCCGACGTCGGACGGGAATTTTCGCTGCCTTTCGGCACCAGCTACATCGGCCGGGACCGGGACGCCGACATCCGGTTGTCGGACCCGCTGACCTCCAAGCGCCATGCCCGCATCACGGTGGGCGAAACCGTGGAAATCGTGGATACGAACTCCGCCAACGGACTCCTCATGGACGGGCTGCCGGTGACCCGCGCGACGCTTGAGTCCTCGGACACTGTCACGTTGGGCGACACATCCGTGGGCGTCGTTGCCCTGTCACGGAATCATGGTGGTGGTCCGTCGTCGCCTCTGGTGGATTTCAACCGATCGCCGCGGGTACTGCCCAGGTTCGAGTCGCCCAAGCGGGTACCGCCTGCCGGCCCCAAGCGCCCGGAACACCAGCCTTTCCCGTACATCATGCTGGTGGCCCCGCTGCTGATGGGTGGCGTGCTCTTCGCCGTCACCCAGAACCTGCTGTCCGTGCTGTTCATGGCCATGATGCCGTTGTTCATCGTGGGGCACTATGTGGACCACAAGATGCAGAGCAAGCGGCAGGCCAAGGAAGGCCACAAACAGTTCAAAGCCGCCATGCTTGCCTTCCGCGAGGACATTGACAAGCAGCAGAACATTGAGCGTGCTGTCCGGCTACAGGAAGCGCCGTCCGTGAGCGATACGGTGGACGCCATCTACAAACTCGGACCCCTGCTCTGGACCCACAGGCCCGAGCACCAGCACTTCCTGGGCGTCCGCTTCGGGCTGGGTTCGGCACCGTCGCGCATCCAGTTCGATGAACCAAGCGCCAACGAAACTGAACCGCAGTACATGCGGGAAATCCAGGAGTGCCTGACGCAGGTCCGTGTCATTGAGGGCGTCCCAATCGTCTCGCAGCTGCGTACCTCGGGCTCCTTTGGCGTCGCCGGGGACCGCAGCGTGGTGGATGACGTAGCCCGCGGCATGGTGCTCCAGCTGGTGGGGCTCCACTCGCCGGCCGAAGTTGTCCTCACATCACTGACCTCGGCACGCTCGCGTGAGCGCTGGGACTGGTTGCAGTGGCTCCCGCACGTTGGTTCGGGCCACAGCCCCATCTCCGGCGATCATCTGGCTGCCGGCCCCGGCGCCGGCGCCGCGTTGTTGTCCAAACTCGAAAGCCTCGTGGAAGAGCGCGAGTCCATGGCCAAGGAGCCTGGACCGCAACCCCGTCCTGGACTCAAGAATGAGCACGAGGAACTTCCGGGTCCGGTGGTCCCGGCCGTTCTGGTGATCGTTGAGGACGACGCCCCGGTGGACCGCGGCCGGCTCACACGCTTGGTGGAACGTGGACCCGACTACGGGGTGCACATCATGTGGGTTGCCGCCAATGTGCAGTCCCTGCCCGCCGCGTGCCGTGACTTCCTCTCCGTTGACGGCGACCACGGCACCACCACCGGCCAGGTCCGCTTGGGCCGCCACACCTACCCGGTCAGCTGCGAAAGCCTTGATGCGGACCTCGCCACACAGTTGGCGCGCATGATGTCGCCTCTGGTGGATGTTGGAAACCCGCTCGACGACGACTCCGACCTCCCACGCGCCGTCTCCTACGCCACGTTGATCGGCAAAGAACTGATGGACAACCCACAGGCCGTGGCTGAGCGTTGGCAGGAAAACAACTCCGTCCACGCCACTGCCGTGCCTAACCGCAAGGACAACGGCAGCCTCCGCGCACTGGTTGGTTCCAAAGGTGTGGAGCCCTTCTACCTGGACCTCAAGAACGAGGGTCCGCACGCACTGGTGGGTGGAACCACGGGTGCCGGTAAGTCCGAGTTCCTGCAGTCCTGGGTGATGGGCATGGCCGCCGCCTACAGCCCGGACCGCGTCAGCTTCCTGTTCGTGGACTACAAAGGCGGTGCTGCCTTTGCCGACTGCCTGCACTTGCCGCACACCGTTGGTCTGGTGACTGACCTGTCCCCGCACCTGGTGCGCCGCGCGCTGACCTCGCTCCGCGCTGAGCTGCACTACCGTGAGCGGCTGCTGAACCGGAAGAAAGCCAAGGACCTTCTGGCGCTGCAACGGGAAGCCGATCCTGAGGCGCCCCCTTACCTCATCATCATCGTGGACGAATTCGCTGCCTTGGCTACGGAAGTTCCCGAGTTCGTTGATGGTGTGGTGGACGTGGCCGCCCGTGGCCGTTCCCTGGGCCTGCACCTGATCCTGGCCACGCAACGCCCGGCCGGCGTCATCAAAGACAACCTGCGTGCCAACACCAACCTTCGCGTCGCGCTGCGCATGGCTGACGAAGTGGACGCAACAGACATTCTGGGCGTTCCCACCGCGGCCTACTTCGATCCTTCCATTCCGGGCCGTGGCGCTGCGAAGACCGGTCCGGGACGCATCCAGGGCTTCCAGACCGGTTATGCCGGCGGATGGACCACCGAAAAGCCGCAGCGTCCCAGGATCGACATTGTGGAGATGGCGTTCGGTTCCGGACCCACGTGGGAACCGCCCTTGGTGTCACAAGTGGAAGAGGAACCTGCCGGTCCCAACGACATCGCGCGGATGACCGGGAACATCATCCGGGCAGCTGACGTCCTGTCTATTGAACCGCCGCGCAAGCCGTGGCTGAACGAGCTCGCCACCACCTACGATTTCTCCAAGCTTCCCAATCCCCGGACCGATGAACGCCTCCTGCTTGGAGTGGCGGATGACCCCGCGCACCAAGACCAGCCCACCGTGTTCTACGAGCCGGACAAAGATGGCAACATGGCCGTCTACGGCACGGGCGGATCAGGAAAGTCGGCGGCGTTGCGCAGCATTGCCATCGCAGCAGCAGTCACGCCGCGCGGAGGGCCCGTGCACGTCTACGGCGTGGACTGTGGTTCGTCAGGGCTCAAGATGCTTGATGGACTTCCCCATGTTGGTGAAATCATCAACGGCGACGATGTGGAGCGCGTTGGGCGACTGCTGCGTTGGCTCAAGGAAGTGGCGGATGATCGCGCAGCACGGTTTGCCGAGGTCCGGGCCTCCACCATCGTCGAATACCGGCAGCTGGCCAACCGGCCCGAAGAAAAGCGCATCTTCATCCTGGTGGACGGCATGTCTTCCTTCCGTGAGTCCTACGAGTACAGCAACTTGTCCGCACTATGGGACATCTTCCTGACGCTGGCAACTGACGGACGCCCCCTGGGCATCCACCTGGTAGTCAGCGGTGACCGCACCAACTCCGTACCGGCGTCGCTCCTGGCTTCCATCCAGAAGAGGCTGGTCCTGCGTCTTAGTTCCGAAGATGACTACATGACCCTTGATGTTCCCAAGGATGTCCTCAACGCAGCCTCACCTCCGGGACGTGGCTTGTTGGACGGGCTTGAAGTTCAGCTCGCTGTACTGGGAGGCAACTCGAACCTCGCGCTCCAAGCCCGCGAGGTGGCCAAGCTCAGCCAGGCGATGTTGCGCCAGGGCCTGGAGCAGGCGCCTCAGATCCAGCGGCTCCCGGAACTGGTGGACTTGGACATCCTGCCCAACGGAGCTCCGGACAACCCCGTCATTGGTGTCGACGACGAAACGCTGGGTTCGGCGGCCATCGCTGCCAAGGGATCCCTTCTGCTGGCCGGCCCTCCAGGTGCCGGACGTACGGTGGCACTGGTCACCTTGGCCTACGCCCTGCGGCGCTCGAACCCGCGAACTGACCTCATCTACATTGGGTCCCGGCGCTCCGCCGTGGCGTCACTGAACATCTGGAGCAGGTCGCTGGTGGGTCCGGACGAAGTCTCGGATGTGGTGGATGACCTGATCGACAAAGCCGCGGACAACCCTGGCACCATGGCCATCTTCATCGAGGGCCTGACAGAGTTCACGGACACGTTGGCGGAATCTGGCGTGGGTCGCCTGGTGACCGCCGCGATCAAGGCTGACCAGTGGGTGGTCGGCGAGTCGGAAACGTCCACCTGGTCCCAGGCCTGGTCCCTGGCCCAGCCGTTCAAATCCGGGCGTCGCGGGCTCCTGCTCAACCCCGGGGACGTGGAAGGCGACACCCTCCTCAACACTTCCCTTGGCCGGATCAGTAAGGACTTCATCCCGGGCCGCGGCTACATTGTGGGTCGTGGAAAGGTACGCAAGCTCCAGATCGCCATGCCGCCGGAAAACCGTAGCTAGCCGGGTTGGGATCGAGGATGTCTGAGGGTTACGGCAAGATAGACCTGTGAGCACACCAGAGAATCCGGATCCGGTAGAGACCACAAGCCAGCAAGTCGCCGCGGCGATCGTCGCAGAGGAGGGGACTCCGCCATCGGAGACCCTGCGCGATGAGTACGAGGAATTAGCGGACCTCGTCCGTAAGTACCGTTACGCCTACTACCAGGAAGACGCGCCCACGGTTTCCGACGCCGAGTTCGATGAACTCTACCGCCGGTTGGAGGAACTGGAAGCACTTCATCCGGAGCTTGTCTCCAATGACTCGCCCACGCAGGAGGTTGGCGGCGAAGTGTCGTCTGCTTTCGCGGCAGTGGAGCACCTGCAGCGGATGTACAGCCTTGACGACGTCTTCTCCTTGGACGAGCTGGAGGCGTGGGTCCGGAAGGCCGAAGCTTCCGTTGCCAAGCTAGGCGATTCCGTCCCGCCCATCGCGTGGCTGACTGAGCTGAAGATCGATGGCCTTGCCGTAAATCTGCTGTACCGGGACGGCAAACTGGTCCGCGCCGCAACGCGCGGCGACGGCACCACGGGCGAAGACATCACGCATAACGTCCTCACCATCAAGGAGATCCCACGGCAGCTCAGTGGATCGGGATACCCCTCGGAAGTGGAAATCCGTGGCGAGGTGTTCATCCCGTCCAAAGCGTTTGTGGCGTTCAACGAAACGCTGGTCGCGGCCGGTAAGGCACCGCTTGCGAACCCCCGTAACGCTGCCGCTGGTTCACTTCGCCAAAAGGACCCCGCGGAGACCGCCAAGCGCCCCCTCAGCATGTTCGTCCACGGCATCGGAGCCCGCGAAGGGCTGGAAGCCAAGAGCCAATCCGACACCTACAAGCTCCTCGAGGAGTGGGGGCTCCCTGTCAGCCCGTACCTCAAGGTGCTGGATACGTTCGAGGACGTCCTGAAATACATTGCCGACTACGGTGAGCGCCGGCACAAGCTCCTGCACGAGATCGATGGCATCGTGGTCAAGATTGACGACTTCGCCACCCAGCGGGCACTTGGTTACACCTCCCGGGTTCCCAGATGGGCTGCTGCCTACAAGTACCCGCCAGAAGAGGTCCACACCAAGCTTCTGGACATTGCAGTCAATGTGGGCCGCACCGGGCGGGTAACTCCCTTTGGCCTGATGGAGCCGGTGAAAGTTGCCGGTTCCACAGTTGGCATGGCCACCTTGCACAATCAGGACGTGGTTAAGGCCAAGGGCGTCATGATCGGCGACATCGTGATTCTCCGCAAGGCAGGAGACGTCATTCCGGAGATCGTTGGACCCGTGCTGGCGCTGCGTGAGAAGCAGGATCCACCGGTGCGCGAATTTGTGATGCCCACCGAATGTCCGTCCTGTGGGACGCCGCTGGCGCCATCGAAGGAAGGCGACGTGGATATCCGTTGCCCCAATGCCAAGTCATGCCCCTCTCAGCTGCGGGAGCGGGTCTTCCACCTCGCGGGCCGTGGGGCGTTCGACATCGAAGCACTTGGCTGGGAAGCAGCCATCGCCCTGACGCAACCGGCAGAACCGGAAACACCGCCCCTCACCAGTGAGGCAGGCCTTTTCAGCCTGACCCGCGAGGACCTGGCAGAGGTCAAAATCCGTAGGGAAAAGCGTTCCAAGGGTGTGGGAACGGGCGACTACGAGCTCGTCCCGTACTTCTACACCAAGGGAACGGCCAAGTCTCCGTCCAAACCAACGGCAACCACGGAGAAGCTGTTCGTGGAGCTGGAGAAGGCGAAGACGCAGCCTCTGTGGCGCGTTCTGGTGGCGCTCTCCATCAGGCATGTTGGGCCCACGGCATCACGCGCCCTTGCCACCGCGTTTGGCAGCATGGACGCCATCCGCAACGCCACGGAAGAGCAAATGGCTCATGTTGATGGCGTAGGCCCCACCATTGCGGTGGCGCTCAAGGAATGGTTCGCCGTGGACTGGCACAACGAGATCGTGGACAGCTGGGCCGCTGCCGGGGTGCGGATGGAGGACGAACGCGACACCTCAATGCCGCGAACCCTTGAAGGGCTGACTGTGGTGGTCACCGGTACGCTGCCCAACTTCAGCCGCGACGAGGCCAAGGAAGCCATCATCATCCGTGGCGGCAAGGCCTCCGGATCTGTCTCCAAGAACACCAGCTATTTGGTGGCCGGTGAAAGCGCCGGCACCAAGCTGGACAAGGCGGAGCAACTCGGCGTCCCGGTGCTGGACGAGGACGGCTTCCGCGAGCTCCTGGCCAAGGGTCCGGCACAGGCGGAAACTGGATCGGAAGCAACCCCTGCGGATGAAGCATCAGCGGAAGCGGCTTCAGAATGACGGACGCCAAGGAGCTGCTTGCTGTGGCCAAACGTGCTGCGGCAGCCGGAGCTGCTGTGCTTGCGCAGCGGTCGGCCACTGGTACGGGTGGTGACGGTTTGGAGACCACTAACAAGGGTGAAGCCGGGGACTGGGTCACGGCCTTCGATGTCGCGGCGGAGAACGCGGTGCGCGAGGCGATTATTGCCGAGCGGCCGCACGACACCATCACTGGGGAGGAACATGGCACTACCCGGCCGGAGCAACCCTCCGGGTACCGCTGGTCCATTGATCCTCTGGACGGGACCACCAACTTCATCCGCAACATCGTCTACTACGCCACCTCCGTAGCGGTGGCGGATTCCGACGGCGTCTGGCAGGCCGGCGTCGTTCACGCGCCGGCGCTGGGCCGCATCTACTTCGCAGCCCGCGGGCTCGGCGCCTGGATGGAGGCCGGGGGAGAGGCGACGCCTCTTGCCGGTCCTGTCCCCGGGCGCACAGGGCTCATTTTGGCCACAGGCTTCAGTTACGACCCCGCCACACGAGCCAGCCAATCGGAAGGCCTCGCCGGGCTCATGGATGGTTTTGCCGATGTCCGGCGTCTCGGGTCGGCAGCCTTGGACCTCTGCCTCGTGGCCGACGGTACCTTTGATGCCTACGGCGAACGCGGCCTCAACGAGCACGACTTCGCCGCCGGGGCCCTCATTGCGGAAGAAGCAGGTTGCTGGGTTCGGCGGCCGCGATTGGAAAGCCCCCTTGATGGCGGCCCCAGCGCGGAAGACCGCTTGGCATCATGGATGTGCGCCGGGGCCCTTGAACTATCCGGCAAGTTCCCTTTGTGACCGCCGGTGATCAGCACACTGGCCATCGCCAACTACCGTTCCATCCGGGACCTCGCCATGGAGCTGCATGGACTGGACATCGTGACAGGGGCCAACGGCAGTGGAAAGTCCTCCCTCTACCGGGCGCTTCGGCTGTTGGCCGAGTGTGCCGGCGGAGATTCCGGAAACGTGGTGGGCTCCTTGGCCCGGGATGGCGGGTTGGCCTCGACGCTCTGGGCCGGGCCTGAGTCAATCAGCGAGGCCATGAGGCGTGGTGAAGTCCCCGTCCAGGGAACGGTCCGCCGGGAGTCCGTGAACCTGAAATTGGGCTACTCCGGTGATGACTTCGGTTACTTGGTGGATCTTGGCATGCCAGCATCCAGCGGGGCCGGTTTTGACCAGGAGACCGGCCGTTCGCGCCCCTCAGCGTTCAGTCTGGATCCTGAAATCAAACGGGAACAGATCTTCTCCGGCCCCGTGGCGCGGCCGGGATCGTTGTTGGTGGACCGCAAGGGGAGCCTCGCCAAGCTGCGCGGACCGGACGGCGATTGGACTGAGCTATCACGGAGGTTGGACACTTTCCAGAGCATGCTGACGGAGGTCTCGGACCAGGACCGGGCACCGGAAGTTCTGCGGGTTCGGGACTCGGTCCGCTCATGGCGGTTCTACGACCATTTCCGCACAGACGCCGAGGCGCCCGCTCGTCAGGCGCAGCTGGGAACGCGAACCCCCGTGCTTCATCACAGCGGCAAGGATCTCGCGGCCGCACTGCAGACACTGCGGGAGGTGGGTTTCGAGCGGCAGCTGGATGCCGCCGTCGATCATGCTTTTCCCGGAAGCCGCTTGGAAATCGCCGTTAGCGATGGTCGGTTCAGCGTGGAACTCCGTCAGCCCGGCATGCTGCGCCCCATGAAAGCTGCTGAACTCTCGGACGGTACCCTGCGCTTCCTCCTGCTCACCGCGGCATTACTGACGCCACGGCCACCAGAGCTCATGGTCCTGAACGAGCCCGAGACCAGCCTCCACGTGGACCTGATGCCGGCACTGGCCGGACTGATTGTCCAGGCCAGTGCCAACAGCCAGATGATTGTGGTGACCCACTCCGATGCCTTGCTCAAGGCACTGCGTGATAGCGGTGCAGCCCATGAGCATGAGCTCTACAAGGACCTGGGCGAAACCAGGATCAAGGGCTTGGGGCAGCTGGAAGGCCCTTTGTGGAGCTGGCCGAAGCGTTGAAGCGGCAAGCGATGATCGGACGGGCGATGATCGCTCAATGTTGCAGGCTCAGAACGCCGATCCGATGGACGTGAGCTGCTGTTCCGCCGAACCGGCGTAGCGGTTCTCAGGACGAGCCAGTCCGTAGTGCCCACGCAGGGTGGACGCTGTGTATTCGGTGCGGAACAGGCCGCGCTGCTGAAGGATCGGCACCACATGGTCCACGAAGATCTCCAAGCCGGAAGGAAGCACCGGCGGCATGATGTTGAAGCCGTCCGCTGCCCCTGCGAAGAACCAGTCCTGAATGGCATCGGCAACCTGCTCCGGAGTCCCGGAGAAGGTTCGGTGACCTCGCCCGCCACCCAGTCGTCCGATCAACTGCCGGACCGTGAGCTGTTCACGCCTGGCCAGCTCCACAATCAGCGTGTAGCGGCTCTTGGCTCCTTCGATCTCGTCCTCTGAGGGCAGGTCGGCAGGCAGTTGGCGGTCCAAGGGAAGGTCCTCAGGGGACAAACGGAGAGTCTTGGCCAGCTGCTCACGGGCATACTCGGGTTTGATGAGCTGATCCAGTTCACGCTCCAGTTTGAGGGCTTCAGCCTCGGTGGAGCCGATCACAGGGACGATCCCGGGCAGGATCTTGATGCCCTCCGGATCACGACCCACGGCTGCGGTGCGCGACTTCAGGTCTGCGTAGAAAGCCTGCGCGTCGGCCAGGGTCTGGTGTGCCGTGAAGACGGCTTCTGCGTACTGTGCGGCCAGGTTTTTGCCATTCTCGGATGATCCAGCCTGCACAATCAGTGGATGGCCCTGTGGGGAGCGGGGAACGTTCAGCGGACCACGGACCCGGAAATGCTTCCCTTCGTGGTCCACCGTGCGGATCTTGGTGTCGTCACCCCACACGCCCTCGGCTTTGTCAGCCAGGATGGCGTCGTCTTCCCAGCTATCCCACAGCTTTTGGGCAACGTCAATGAATTCGGCAGCCCGTTCATACCGGACAGCGTGTGCCGGCTGGTCGTCCACGCCGAAGTTCCGCGCGGCATCTGGCCCGGCGGTGGTCACGACGTTCCAGCCTGCACGGCCCCCGCTGACCCAATCAACGGACGCGAAGCGGCGGGCAAGATTGAAGGGATCGTTGTACGTAGTGGATGCGGTGGCGATCAGGCCTATCTTTTGGGTCGCTGCGGCGAGGGCCGTCAGCAGCACCGTCGGCTCCAACTTTCCGGCAGGGCGCCGGCCCACTTCACCGAACAGGACAGGCGAGTCGGCGAAGAAGATGGAGTCCAGCTTTCCTCGCTCGGCTGTGCGGGCGAGGTGCTGATAATGCTCCACCTTGGTAGGGGCAAAGGGATCGCTTTCAGGTAGACGCCATGATGCTTCGTGATGTCCGGTGCTCATGAGGAACGCGTTCAGGTGGAGTTGGCGGTCTGGCGGGGTCATGGTTGCTCCTTGGGATCGGGACGTTTGGCTGGCGGTGTGGCAACTTAAGCACGCGTACAAAGACCTCCGCCAGCAGCCCGACATGTCTGCGCAACAGCACGAAACCGGGGTTCACCGCGCGCAACGCAGCTCAATTCGACGCCACGGGAGGCAACACGAAAGCAGCCCGACGGCCAGTGGCTGGCGCATCGCAAACCGCCCATCCGGCGTCGTGCCTTCACACCATGACTGATAGTTCCATCACGGAAAGGGGCATTTGGTGCCTTTGGCACGTGAAGCACCACTACCATTGGTAGGTGCTTTCGCCGATTACCGTCCGTCCCGCCCTGCCCGAAGACTACGACGCCGTTGCCCGCATTACGCAGGAGTCCTACGTCACCGCGGGGTACTACGGCGACGCCGATCACCCGTACCTGCAGAAGCTCCAGGACGTGGCAGGACGCGCGGAACACGCAGAGATCCTGGTGGCTGAGCGCAACGGCGAGGTCATCGGCTCGGTAACTGCGGCACCGGCAGGCGGCGGCTTTTCGGACATCGGCCTCGAGGACGAACTGGAACTCCGTACCCTCGTAGTGGATCCGGCAGTCCAGCGCT
This sequence comes from Arthrobacter sp. DualSoilB13, assembly GCF_055389195.1. Lineage (NCBI taxonomy): Bacteria > Bacillati > Actinomycetota > Actinomycetes > Micrococcales > Micrococcaceae > Arthrobacter > Arthrobacter sp. DualSoilB13. The sequence continues at coordinate 1,379,669 of NZ_AP035865.1, forward strand.
CAGGTGCGGGCCGCGCCTTGGTGCAGGCCGTCGTCGACCAAGCCAAGGCCATGGACGGAATTAAAGCCGTATCCTTGACCACCGGCGCCACGTGGGAAAGCGCCAACGCCCTCTACGCGAGGACAGGCTTTGACCGTGCCCCGCACCGTGACTGGTTTGTCCCAGGCACCGACATAAAGCTGTTCGTTTACCGGCTGGACCTCCCGCAGTCATAAAGTTTCCTTCGTAAACGCCGGTCACCGGACCGGGCGAAACGACAGGAAAGGCGCGGCATGCGCAAGACATTCGGCACGGGCTCGGTCTGGGAACAGACCCTTGGCTACTCCCGTGCAGTCCAGGTGGACAACACTCTTTTCATCTCCGCCACGGCAGCTTCCGGGCCCGACGGCATCGTTGGTGACGACTTCTACTCCCAGACCAAGTACATCCTTGAGAAGCTCGGTGCTGTCCTGGAAGACGCCGGCTTCTCCTACGAGGACGTTGTGCAGTCCAAGTTGTACCTGACGGACATCAGCAAGTGGGAGGACGCCGGCCGCGCCCACGGTGAGGTCTTCGGTGAGATCCGCCCCACGCTCGCCTTGGTGCACGTGCTGCCGTTCCTTGATCCCGAGATGCTGGTGGAAATCGAGCTCGTGGCGCAAAAGTCCGCCTAGCGCACCCAACCGAGTCGCATTTGTGCGCGTTTTGAGCCCTCAAAACGCGCACAAATGCGACCTACTTGGGTTAGCCGGGGACGCCGTAGCGGTGTTCCGGGCGGCCTGTGCTTCCGTAGCGCAGTTGGATCTCGACGGCGCCATCGTCCGCCAGCGAGGACAGGTACCTTTGCGCCGTGGCCCGGGAAACGCCAACCCGTTCTGCCACCTCGGCAGCTGAATACTGCTCGCCGGGAAGCAACGATTCCAGGACGGCCAGCTCGGTTGCCGAGCGGGGTTTCGCGGCCGGTGCGACGTCGCCGGGAATCAAAGACCGTTTGGCGCGTTCAATGGTGATCTGGTCCACGGCGGCCTGTTGGCCCAGAATCCGCCGGTACCTGGCATAGGACCTGAGCTGTTGGGACAGGGACTCCGCGGTGAAGGGCTTGAGCATGTATCCCAGCGCGCCGCGGCGCAGGGCAACCTTGATGGACTGCGCATCAGAGGCAGCAGTCAGCATGATGGCATCGACGTCCAACTGCCCCAACAGGTCCAAACCAGAGCCGTCCGGCAGATACACGTCCAGCAGCACCAGGTCCGGACGGAGGCTGTGGATCGCTTGCAGGGCCTGTGAAACAGATCCCGCCGGCGCCAAGGCCATGAATCCTGCCACAGAATCCACATAGGCGGCATGGAGCCTTGCCACGTGGAAATCATCGTCCACGATCAACACCCGTAAATCCTCAGCCATTGCTGTCCTTCCTCAACGTTGAGTCGGCTGCTGTGCCCGCATGCTCCGCGGAATCCATGACGCCGGGGATGGTTGCCATGAACACAGCCCCCGGACCGCCGTGACCGCCGGGCTCCAAGACGCGGACATCGCCGCCGCGCCGTCGCGCCAGCTGCCGCACCAGCGCCAGCCCCAAACCTTGTCCAGCCCCCGAGCGTACCGGTTGTTCCGACGTCGTAAATCCTTCGGCGAAAACCTCCTCCGGTTCCAGGCTCCCCAAACCGTCACCGGAATCGCCCACCAGGATGTGCAGGGTCCCACCGTTTTCGGTGACATCGTCCAGGAGCTCGACTTCCACCCAACGTTCCGCTGAAGAGCCGGCGACGGCGGCACTCACCGCGTTGTCGATCAGGTTGCCGAGCACGGTGGTGACGTCTTGCGGATCGGCCACGTGCCCACGGACCAGTGTTTCGGGACCGATGCGGAGGGCCACTCCGCGTTCCGAAGCCTCCACGCCTTTCGCACCAACGAAGGCCTGAAGATACGCGTCCTGGAGCAGTTCAGCCTGCTCTACGGGGAACTTCAGCGGACCAGTGGCTGAGATCCGGGCCAGGTACTCCTTGGCGGCTTCGTGCTGGCCGATGCTCATGAAACCGGCAATGGTGTGAAGTTGGTTGGCGAACTCGTGGCGTTGGGCGCGGAGGGCCGTGGACATGGTCCCCACGGCGTCGAGCTGGCGGGTCAGTTGCTGCAATTCCGTACGATCCCGCAGCATGACCACCCACCCCAGGTCCTCCTGCCGATGCCAGGCTTTGCGGGCGCTGGCCACAAGAACGCGTGCGCCGGCCACGATTTCGACGGCTTCGGCGTCCCGGGCTGCCGGTTGGGTGAGCTTTTTGAGCTGTTGAGGAACCGTGGCGGAAGCCCAATCCTGGCCAGTGGCATCGGGCATGTCCAGGAGCCGGGCGGCCGCGGCATTGAATACGGAGATGCGTCCGTCCGCGGATATCCCGATCACGCCATCATCAACGCCCTGGAGCACTGCCACTTGGTCGTGGACCAAGCTGCTGATTTCCTCCGGTTCCAAACCGAGCGTGAGCCGTTGTAGCCTGCGCCGGAGCAGGAAGGACGCCAGGACCCCGGCAAGCAGGGCGCCGCCAGCGGTGAGTGCGATGGGCACGATGTCCCGGGCAAGGCTGTTGCTGAGCGACTCAACCGAATAGCCCACGCTGACTTCACCCACGATCGTCTCCGAACGTCCCGGCGCGTACACCGGCACCTTTGCACCGGCCGAGGGCCCCAACGTTCCTGTGTTGCGGGTGGTGATTTCCTGCCCGCCCAGCGCCACTGAAGGGTCTGTGCTGACGCGTTCGCCCAGCCGCGCCGTCTCAGGGTGAGCCAGGCGCAGGCCGGTTTCGTCCGTGATCACCACGAACAAGGCCCCGGTCCGCAACCGCACAGCCTCGGCCGCAGCCTGCAGGGGACCGGACGCGAGGACATCCGGGGGAGGGGTTCCCTCTTCCTTGCTGATGGTTTGCACGCCGGACCTGATATCGGGATCTGCGGCGACCGTCCTGGCGAGGGTTAGTGCTTGGTTTTCAGCTTCAGTGCCGATGCGTTCGTATACCAGCCACGCATGGACAGTCCCGCTGAGCAGGACCACCAACAGCACAACCCCTAGCTGAAGGAGAAGGGTTTGGGTGGAGAAACGCATGCTGACCCGGCTATTGCGCGGCACCTTCGCTCCTTTCCTCCTGAACCATTGAATCACTGAGCATAATGCGCAAAACGTTCGCAACGAGCAGTATTCCCAACAATTCCCCGAAACCCCTGCCCGTGACGGAGGCCACCATATTGTCTGTAGTGCGCATCACACCGACGTGGCGCCATTCACAGTAGTAAGGAGCCGGCCGTGCTGGTTTTGCTTGGATTCGCAATGATTGCGGTATTCATGGTCCTGATCATGACCAAAAAATTGACGCCAGTACTGGCGCTGATCATCGTCCCCACCGTCTTCGGCCTCTTCGCCGGGGCGGGCCTCGGCATCGGCGACATGGTGATGGACTCCATGAAGTCCATGACGTCCACGGCCGCGCTCCTCATGTTCGCCATCATCTACTTCGGCCTGATGATCGACGTCGGACTGTTCGACCCCCTGGTGAAGTTCATCCTGCGCAAGCTGGGCAACGACCCCGCCAAAGTGGTCCTCGGCACCGCCATTCTGGCGGCCGCAGTCTCCCTGGACGGCGACGGCTCCACCACCTTCATCCTCACCACGGCCGCCATGCTCCCGGTGTACCTGCGGCTTAAAATGAGTCCAGTGGTCCTGACCTGTGTGGCCGGCCTTGCGAACGGCACCATGAACATCCTGCCGTGGGGTGGTCCCACAGCCCGCGCAGCAACCGCGCTCAAGCTCGATGTCAACGACGTCTTCGTGCCCATGGTCCCCTCGCTCATCGTTGGGCTCCTGGTGGTTCTGGTGTTCGCATGGTTGCTCGGCCTGCAGGAACGCAACCGTCTCCGCACCACCGCTTCGGAGATCTGGGGCGACGTCGCCGATCCTTCGGAAGCGTTCGACGGCGGCGCGGGCCGCGGCGGTTCGGTTGCCGCGGGTTCGGGTTCAGGCTTCGGTGCTGGCCGCTTCGGCTTCGGCCGCAACTCCGTCTCTACAACTGCCGGCAAGCCGGGAACCGGCGGAGGTTCCGGCGTCGCGGTTCTTGAAGACCCGGCCACGCTGGTGGACGATCACGACACCGCCATGGCAGACACTGCCCTGGACCCCAACCGCACTACGCTGCGTCCCAAGCTGTTCTGGTTCAACCTTGGCCTGACCGTCGCCGTCATGGTGGTCCTGGTGGCCAACGTTGTCCCGCTGCCGTTCGTGTTCATGGTGGGCTCCGCGATCGCCCTGCTGGTCAACTTCCCCAAGGTCAAGGACCAGGGCGCCCAGTTGATCGCCCACGCACCGTCCATCGTCGCGGTCGTCAGCATGGTCATGGCCGCCGCAGTCCTCACCGGTGTCCTCAACGGCACCGGCATGGTCAAGGCAATGTCAGAGTGGCTCGTCCAGATCATTCCCGCCGAAATGGGCCCGTTCATGGCAGTCATCACCGGCCTTTTGAGCATCCCGATGACGTTCTTCATGAGCAACGACGCCTTCTACTTCGGGGTCCTGCCGGTCCTTTCCGAAACCGCCGCACACTACGGCGTGGATGCAGTGGACATGGCCCGCGCCTCCATCACCGGGCAGCCCTTCCACCTGCAGAGCCCCCTGGTGCCGGCCATCCTCCTGCTGGTTTCACTCGCCAAGGTCGATCTGGGTGACCACCACAAGAAGGTCCTCTGGCGCACGGCCGTGATCTCGGTGGTCATGCTGGCAGTCGGAGTACTGACTGGAGCCATCGGCATCGGCTAACGAGCCACCGCTTCAGGTGTCGAGTTCGCGGGTTCGCCTTCAATTCGCCGTTCAGCAACGGCGTATTGTGCGGCGGACCCGCGATTTGGCGTGAACACCGCCTCGGCGCTGCGCTCACCGGGTCCTGGCTCGCCGTGCTGCCGAGCTGACGCCCCCGACCACGTGGTCGAGGTGAGAATGAGGTAGCCACCTAGGTGGTCTTCTTTCGAGCAGCCGGGTCCAAAGTGCATTCACCCATCACCATAATGAAGCTAACGCTCTTCGTTGGTGTGAAGATCAGCACGACGCCTCTAGGAGCCGAGGCAATGATTTCAATACCGGGTAGTATCCGGGCCCCTGTTGTCAAAGATATTCTCAATCTTGTAGCCCTTGGACTCCCAGTGGGCTTGCATCCTGTCCACGGCTGCCTGCGGATCGTCAATGGGCCCGCCCTTTATCTGGCGCTGATACTGCCGGCCGTCGGCACGTGCGTGCACCCCGCAAGGTTCTGACACACAATCCGCAGTGTCGTTACGGTCCCACCCGGGCCATGTTGTGCCCGACTGCTTGACTGTGTCATCCATGGCATCCATGAACTCTGTGAACACCTCTTCGGCGCTTCGCTCGCCGGGTCCTGGCTCGCCGTGCTGACCATCATTCGCTGAGTTCATGCCGCATCCCGTCATCACCAAGCACCCCGTCAATATCCATGCCAACCACGTTTTGCGATTGGGTTTGTCGTCGTCATCTGCTCTGCTCCTCGGCGAGTTCTTCCGGGGTGAGATCGCGTTCGATCAGGGGCCCGGTGGGGAAGCTCATGCCGCCGTAGCCGGGCTTCTCTTCGTGGCGGAGCGGGATCAGTTCCTTGATCAGATGGCCGCGCCCGGTTGAGGTGAGGGCAATGTTGTGACCGGACTCGGTCCTCGGATCCAGGTAGCCGTGACCGGTCGTGGCGGCGAAGACGGTGTCGCCGCTACCGTCGGCCGCCCAGCCTTGGCGTCGTGGCCTGCCGTTCTCTTGTAAACCTTGCCCGTGTCGGGGTCGTAGCCGCCCTCTGAGGAAAAGATTTTGCCCCCGAACCAGTCATCGGCTGGATCCCACCGACCTTCCCGGCCTCTCAGCCCACTGCCGACGATCCCCAACGGGGCGACCCGGTCCTCGCTGGCCGCGGTTGCCTGCTCCAACAACGGAACCGCTGCTTCCTCCAACGCCCCAGGATCCGGCCACCCGTCCAACACCGACGCATCAATCTCATACATGGCCCGGCCCCCTAACGCACCGGCACGGGACGGAACCGTTCCACCCGCAAACCCGCGCCGGGCCAGCCGTCCAAACTTTTGGTCTGCGCCAAGGACGTGGTGGCCATCTGCTCATCACCGCCAACATAGGCGGCAATAGCAGCCTGTGCACCACCAAAAATATTGGCCGTTCGTTGCGCCAAGGCCTGCAGTCCAGGCATCAGCACGGTGTCGCCGTAAAGCTGGAGGGCCACATAAACCGGGCCCTCACGGAGAGCCCCGCTGACCTCATCACAGACCTGCCGAAGCCTGGCCTGCGCTGGCCCCAGCCCGCCAGTGCGTTGCTTTGCCGCAGTTACCACCGCCAGCGCCCTGCCGGTATCAATGTCGTACACCACAACAGCTGCCTCCAAAACGTTGCCCCGCACCCCAAAAAATCGATCGAAATGACAAATTCGGGCATGAACATATATCTAGGAGTGCACCTGAGGGCTCAAACGTGATGAAGAATCAAAAAGTTGGGGCACCACCCCTTCGTCTGACCGGCACACCCAACCCAAGTAGACTGGTTCGGAAAACCATTTGAACTTTGCAGGGGAGATCCATGGCTGCGATCAACCGTGACGACGTCGCGCATCTTGCGCGTCTGGCTCACATTGAAATGAGTGCCGAAGAACTGGACAGGATGGCTGTTGAGCTTGCTGTCATCGTGGATTCGGTCAAGAGCGTGAGCGAAGCTGCGGGGGAGGACGTCCCGGCGACGTCGCACCCGATTCCGTTGACCAATGTGTTCCGGGAGGACGTTGTGGGTCACACGTTTACGGCTGAGCAGGCGCTTTCCGGCGCACCGGATGCTTACGAGAACCGTTTCAAGGTCCCGGCAATCCTGGATGAGGACTAATCATTATGACTGAGCTGAAGAACGAACTCATCCGCCATTCCGCTGCCGATCTCGCTGCCAAGTTGACTGCCCGCGAGGTTACCGCCGTCGAGGTCACGCAGGCGCACCTTGACCGTATTGCCGACGTCGACGGTCAGGTTAACGCGTTCCTGCACGTTAATGGCCAAGAGGCTTTGGCCGTCGCGGCCGAGGTCGATGCTGCCCGCGCCGCCGGCGGTTCCGCTGCTGATGAGCTGCATGCCCTCGCCGGTGTGCCGATCGCGGTGAAGGACCTCATTGTCACCATCGGGCAACCGACGACGGCTGGTTCGAAGATCCTTGAGGGCTGGCACAGCCCGTACGACGCCACCGTGGTGAAGAAGCTGCGCGCGGCCAAGATGCCGATCTTGGGTAAAACAAACCTGGATGAGTTCGCCATGGGTTCCTCCACGGAGCACTCGGCCTACGGCCCCACCCGCAACCCGTGGGATTTGGACCGTATTCCTGGTGGTTCGGGTGGTGGCTCCGCTGCCGCCGTCGCCGCTTTCGAAGCGCCGCTGGCCCTCGGCACGGACACCGGTGGCTCCATCCGCCAGCCCGGCGCCGTCACTGGAACCGTGGGCGTGAAGCCCACCTACGGTGCTGTGTCCCGTTACGGTGCCATTGCCATGGCGTCGTCACTGGACCAGATCGGCCCTGTCTCCCGTACGGTGTTGGACTCCGCACTGCTGCAGGAAGTCATCGGCGGCCACGATCCGTTCGACTCCACCTCGCTGACGGATCCTTTCAACGATCTTGTTGCAGCCGCCCGCGTCGGCAACGTGGCGGGCATGAAGATTGGCATCGTCAAGGAACTTCACGGCGAGGGCTACCAGGCTGGCGTCGAGAACCGTTTCAACGAGTCCCTTGAGCTGCTGAAGGATGCCGGCGCCGAAATCGTTGAAGTTTCCTGCCCCAACCTGAAGTACGCCTTGGGCGCTTACTACCTGATCATGCCGTCCGAGGTGTCCAGCAACCTGGCAAAGTTCGACGGCGTCCGCTTCGGCTTGCGCGTCCTGCCCAAGGACGGGCCCATGACCATCGAGCGAGTTATGGGTGCTACCCGTGCCGCGGGCTTCGGTGACGAAGTGAAGCGACGCATCATCCTGGGCACTTACGCGTTGAGCGCGGGCTACTACGACGCTTACTACGGCTCTGCACAGAAGGTCCGTACGCTGATCCAGCGTGACTTCGACGCCGCCTTCGCGAAGGCTGATGTTCTGATTTCCCCGACCGCGCCCACCACGGCGTTCAAGTTGGGGGAGAAGCTGGACGATCCGCTGGCGATGTACCTGAACGACGTCGCCACGATCCCGGCCAACCTCGCCGGCATTCCGGGCCTGTCTCTGCCGGGTGGCCTGGCCGACGAAGACGGCCTGCCTGTTGGTATCCAGCTGCTGGCTCCTGCTCGCAAGGATGCCCGCCTGTACCGCGTGGGTGCGGTCCTCGAATCCATGCTTGAAGAGAAATGGGGCGGTCCGATGCTTTCGCAGGCGCCTGAGCTGAAAACTGCTGTGCTCGGTGCAGTATCCAACACCGCCGGAGGTTCCAACTAATGTCCGTCGACGCAACCCTGAGCTTCGAAGAGGCCATGGAGAAGTACGATCCCGTTCTGGGGTTCGAGGTCCACGTGGAGCTCAATACCAAGACCAAGATGTTCTCCTCCGCTCCCAACGTCTTCGGTGATGAACCGAACACCAACGTCAACGAGGTTGACCTGGGCATGCCCGGCGTCTTGCCCGTGGTGAACAAGACCGCAGTGGAGTCCTCCATCAAGATCGGCCTTGCCCTGAACTGCAAGATCGCCGAGACCTGCCGCTTCGCCCGGAAGAACTATTTCTACCCGGACACCCCCAAGAACTTCCAGACCTCCCAGTACGACGAGCCGATCGCCTACGACGGTTACCTCGACATTGAGCTGGAGGACGGCACGGTGTTCCGTGTGGAGATCGAGCGCGCCCACATGGAAGAAGACGCCGGCAAGTTGACCCACATGGGTGGCGCGGCGGGCCGTATCCAAGGTGCCGACTACTCGTTGGTGGATTACAACCGTTCCGGCGTTCCCCTGGTGGAAATCGTCACCAAGCCGATCGAGGGCGCCGGCAGCCGTGCACCCGAGCTGGCCAAGGCATACGTCGCAGCAGTCCGCGAGATCGTGAAGAACCTGGGCGTTTCCGACGCCAAGATGGAACGCGGCAACGTCCGTTGCGATGCCAACGTTTCCCTGCGACCACACGGACGTGAGCGCTTCGGTATCCGTTCGGAGACCAAGAACGTGAACTCCCTGCGCGCCGTGGAGCACGCTGTTCGTTACGAAATCCAGCGGCATGCCGCCGTTCTGGATTCCGGCGAGCCGGTTATCCAGGAGACGCGTCACTGGCACGAGGACACGCGTTCGACGACGTCGGGCCGGCCCAAGTCTGATGCTGACGACTACCGCTACTTCCCGGAGCCGGACCTGGTTCCCGTCGTCGCCTCCCGCGAGTGGGTGGAAGAACTCCGCGCCACCCTCCCCGAACCGCCGGCCGAGCGCCGCAAGCGCCTCAAGGAAGCCTGGGGCTACTCGGATCTGGAATTCCGCGACGTGGTGAACGCCGGCGTCATGGACTCCATCGAAGAGACCATCGCAGCCGGTGCCTCCGCTGACGTTGCCCGTAAGTGGTGGATGGGTGAGATTGTTGGCCGCGCTAAGGTTGCCGACGTCGATCCTTCCGAACTCGGTGTCACCCCGCAGGTCATCGTTGAGCTGAACAAGCTGGTTGAAGACGGCAAGATCAACAACAAGATGGCAACCCAGGTCCTGGACGGCGTACTCGCCGGCGAAGGCACTCCGGCTGAAATCGTTGAGAAGCGCGGCCTCGCGGTTGTATCCGACGACGGGCCCCTGCTGGAGGCCATCGACGCCGCGCTTGCCGCACAGCCGGATGTCGCAGAGAAGATCCGTGGCGGCAAGGTCCAGGCCATTGGCGCAATTGTTGGCGGCGTCATGAAGGCCACCCGTGGCCAGGCTGACGCGGGCCGTGTCCGTGAACTCATTCTGGAGAAGCTCGGCGTCGAGGGCTAAGTACCAGCTCCTTCCCGTCAAAGTAGGCCGTAGTTATTACTGCGGCCTACTTTGCTGTGGGCGGGTGCACAATGGATGCATGGCCTCTCTGAAACCGAGTTTTCGTCAGGGCCTGCTTGCCGGTGCTATCGCCGTTGCATTGACCGGTGGCGGGGCTGCTGCTGTCTGGGCGGGCACCCAACCCAGCCCTTCGCCGTCGAGCCCTTCTGCCTCGCCCAGCCCATCGGGGCCCGGAACAGCCAAGTCCACGGAGGGCCATGGGCGAGCGATCCATGGCGAGCACGTGGTCAAGCAACAGGACGGGAGCTACCGTACTGTTCTCACGCAGACCGGAACCATCGAATCGGTGAGCGGCTCCGAGGTGACCGTCAAGAGCGAAGACGGCTTCACCCAGCGCTACGCAATCACTGCAGAGACCCGCATCGCGAAAGTCCCAGCCAACCTGTCGGAGCTTCGGAACGGCAAGGGCAGGCCGTCATTGCCGTCGGCGACGGCAGCTGATCTCAAGGCAGGCGACACAGTGCGGGTCAGTGGCTCAAGGAATGGCGACACCGTGACGGCTACCAGGGTGGTGTCCGGCGGGCTGCCAGCGGGCGTCAAGGGCCACGGGCATAAGCGCGGGCACGGCCCGAAGTAGCTGGGAGTACCGCTGTGTGCCGGTGTCGCTCCCGTTTCCGCCGTGCGCGCAGGTAATTCCCCATGTGTCAGGCTCGGCTGTTACATAGTGTTTGCAGTTGTGTGTGATGCGTGGAGCGGGGAATGGATAGGCCATGTTTGAAGTTCCTCAACGCCCATCGCGGAACCACCGCTTCTCGCGAGCCCAGAAATGGCAGTTGCTCGTTGAGTACGACAGGTGCCTTGATAGAGGTGCCAAGGCGGCGTTCTGCAGGCGGTCGGTGTTCAGCCCAGAACCATGCGGGACTGGGCTGCCGCCCGCGAACAGGGTCGTATGGTGCCTCCTCCGGAGGGAGCCGGTCCCGTGGAAACAGAAGGGAAGCGGTGGATGAATGCCCGAGACCGTGACGAGTTGAACCGTCTGCGCAAAGAGAACGAAAAGCTCAAAGCCAAACTGGAGAAGTCAGAGGCAGCCGTTGACATCCTGGGAAAAGCGTCCGCGCTTCTGGAGGCCTTGGCCAGGAGCGCGGCAGCGACGGATCCCCACTTGGAAGAGAAGAATCCGGGACGACCGGATTGGCTGGAGGACAAACACGACGAGGAATCGTCCTCGGAATAGTGTCCTTGCTGATCGCCGCGAAGTGGTCTGTCCGGGCTGCCTGCAGTGTGGCCGGAGTGTCCCACATGTTCTGGTACCGGTCCCTGAAACCGGAAGCGTGCCGCGGAAACCGGATCCCGCACACGGAAAGGGCATACCCAAACCGGATCGAACCCGAAGTCTGCGAGCAACTCTTAGACAGGCTGAACTCCAAGGACTACGAAGACCTCTCCATCACCCAAGCCTGGTATCGACTGCTGGATAACGGTGAATACTATGCCTCAATGTCGTCCACACACAGGATCGTGAAGCGGGCCGGCCAGAATGGTGACAGACGCCCGCAGCACCCCGCTGGCACCGGAACCAAGAGGTCCAAGCCGGTCCTGGAAGCAACCGGGCCTAACCAACTCTGGTGCTGGGACATCACCGACCTCCACGGCCCCGGGAAACAACGTCTGAAGCTTTACACGGTCATGGATGTCTTCTCCCGCCGAGTCGTTGGCCATCGGGTCGAACAACAGGAGTCCTCGGTCCAGGCCGCGGAACTCATGGAGCACTGCGTGGTCGATAACTGGCGTGCACCGGAGATCATGCATTCTGATAACGGCGCCGCCATGCGGGCACGGCCAACCTATGACGTTCTGCGAATGCTCGGGATCAGTCCTTCGCACTCACGGCCCCGGACTTCAAATGACAACCCATTCATCGAATCGCTATTCAAGACCGTCAAGTACTCCCTGGCCTTCCCTGCACGGTTCGATTCACTCGACCATGCCCGAAACTACGTAAGCGAGTTTTTCGACGACTACAACGAAAACCACCGCCATTCCGGACTGAATGGATACACCCCGGACTCCGTGCACCGAGGGTACTGGACCACAGTCCAAACACTCCGACAAGAAATACTCGATACCCACCACAACCAGAACCCCAAACGCTACGCCCGCAGGCCGCGCGTCAAACCCACCCCCAGCAACGTCTGGATCAACAAACCCAACCAACAGCTGTCACACACAGCTTGATAAATACCGAATTTCGGGGGCAGGTGGCGGGAACGGGCGCGAGGGCACCTCTAGACCCAGCCCTCATCACATTTGTGGTCCAAACCGACCCGGGCCTTAAGCAATACGCGCACTCCATGGCACCTCTCTGTGCCGCCTTCGTGATGAAAAGTGATTTCTGGGATCAGTTTCGATCATGATCTTGCAAAAAGAGATGCTGGTCACTTATGGTTTGTTAAACGGTTAACGAGCGTGGCTTGAATCACATTGGTGGCTTGGGCTCAGCACTTGAGGAGACAGTATGAACTCGACGACGAAACAGGCTCCGGCATTGCCCGAAGCTCGCCGAGTCCCCGGGCCGCCTGGCAGCAACGCCCCCGGATCCGGTTCGAAGAAGCGGAAGAGAAGCCAGGTCCCACAGCAGAGTTTCCGTTCACGCCTGCGACGCGACAAGCAGATGCTGCTCATGATGCTGCCCGGTGTGGTATTCCTGCTTCTCTTCTTCTACATCCCCATCCTGGGCAACGTCATCGCATTCCAGGACTACCAGCCGTATCTGGGCATCGGGGACAGCTTGTGGGTTGGCTGGCAGAATTTTGTGGACCTGTTCGGTAACCCGGATTTTGTTCACGCCTTCTGGAACACGCTGTACCTGGCCGCCTGGCAGTTGGTTTTCCTCTTCCCGGTACCACTGGTGCTGGCATTGATCGTGGATTCACTCATCAGCACCCGTGTCCGGCGGATCTTCCAGAGCATCGCCTACCTGCCCCACTTCTTGTCCTGGGTTCTGGTGATCGCGTTCTTCCAACAAATGTTGGGTGGCGCAGGATTCGTCAACAACCTCCTCCGGGACTGGGGTATGGATCCGATTCCCTTCATGACCAATCCCGAGACCTTCCCGGTCATGGTGGTGGTCCAGATGATCTGGAAGGATGCCGGCTGGGCCATGATCATCTTCCTGGCCGCCCTTGCCAGCATCGATGCCTCTCTCTACGAAGCCGCCGCGGCAGACGGGGCCGGGCGCTGGCGCAGGATGTGGCACATCACCCTCCCCGGGCTGCGTCCTGTGATCGTCCTGCTTCTGATTCTGCGCATCGGCGACATCCTCTCAGTCGGCTTCGAGCAGTTCATCCTGCAACGCGACGCGGTGGGAGCCGGAGCTGCGGAAGTGCTGGATACCTTCACCTACTACACGGGCGTAGTGGGAGGAGGCTGGAGCTCTGGCGCGGCAGCAGGCCTTGCCAAGGGCGTAGTCAGCGCCTTGTTGATCTACGGCGCCAACAAACTTGCCCACCGCTTCGGCGAAGACGGCATCTTCGCAAAACAAGTGCGCTGAAAGCCACGCTGACCCGCGCGCCTGCCGCACAAGGAGAAACCCATGGCAACAACACTTTTCACCAAGAAACCCCGGGAACTGAGCTACAACCCCAAGCGCCCGGTGTGGAAGGAAAAGCCTTCCGCGCTGTACCAAACGGTCAAAGCCGTGGTCTTGATTGTCTTTAGCCTGTCCATCATGACACCCATCCTGTTGGTGGTATCCACGTCCTTGGCTGACACGGAGCAGCTGATCGAAGCCGGCGGGTTCGTCCTCTGGCCCGAACGTCCCACCTTGGAGGCCTACGTAACCATCTTCAAGGGCCCCATGGTCCTGCAGTCACTAGGTGTTAGCGTGCTGGTCACCGCCGTAGGGACCATCCTGGCGTTGTTCGTCACCATCACCATGGCTTACGCCACCAGCCGCACGGTGCTGTTTGGCCGGCCAGTGATCCTCGCAGTCCTGTTCACGCTCCTTTTTGCTCCGGGTCTCATCCCGTCCTTCCTCATGATCCGCCAGCTCGGTCTTCTGGACTCTTTGTGGTCCCTGATCCTCCCGGGCATCTTTGGAGCCTTCAACTTTGTGGTGATGCGCTCGTTCTTCATGAACATCCCCGGGGAGCTGATTGAAAGCGCCAGAATCGACGGCGCCAACGACTGGCAAATCCTGTGGCGCATCGTGATGCCGTTATCCAAAGCCGTGATCGCCGTCGTCGGGCTGTTCTACGCGGTGGGCTTCTGGAACTCGTTCTTCAACGCCCTCCTTTACATCAACGACCACAGCAAATGGCCCATTCAATTGCTGCTCCGCAATTTTGTTGTCCAGGGGAGCGGTGCGGCCGATCAGCTTGGAATCACCACCACGCCCCCGCCCCAGTCCATCCAGATGGCCGTTGTGGTGGTGGCGCTGGTCCCCATCCTGATGGTGTATCCCTTCCTTCAGAAGCACTTTGCCAAGGGCGTTATCACCGGCGCCGTCAAGGGATAGCCCAAGCCAGCCAACAGTCAAACACCCAAATCCGCAGAAATTAAGCAAGTAACCAGAAAGGGATATGCCATGACGAGCACTACCTCACAGGCTGGATTCAGCCGCCGCGGTTTCCTTGGCCTCGCAGGCCTGGCCGTGACCGCCGCCGGCTTGTCCGCCTGCGGTGGTGGCGGAGCCGCAAGCAACGGAGGCGCCGCTGCCTCCGCTTCGGTCAAACTGCCCACGTATAAGGAATTCACCGGCGTCACCCCGGACATCGCGGGCAACGCCAAGGGGCTCCAGGCCGGCTACTTCAAACTGCCCACCGCTGTGCAGTCCGTGAAGACGCCTCCGCTCAAGGGCAAAGTGACCGGCCTGACCGAAACCTTCGACACCATGAGCCCGGGCCTGAAGGACAACCCTTTCTGGCAGCGGCTCAACACCAAGCTCGGCGGCGACCTGGAACTGCAGATCGCAGAAGACATTGGAGACGGCTACCCGGCCAAATTCGCCACTGTCCTTGCAAGCAACGACCTTCCGGACATGATGTGGGTTCCGCCGAACCAGGGCATCCCCAATGTCGGGCCAATGTTGGAAGCCAAATTCCAGGACCTGACGCCGTACCTCTCCGGTGACGCCGTCCTGGAGTACCCCAACCTGGCCGCACTTAAGCCCGATTCCTGGAAGACCGCCGTCGTCAACGGAAAGATCTGGGGAGCCCCCATCCCCAGTACCCCGTTCGGGCAGGTGTATCTCGGAAACCACGATATGTGGGGGAAGGTGGGTGGCTTCGAAGCAGCCAGCGCCGACGAATTCCTGGACAAGGCCAAGGAGCTGACCCGGCCCGGTGATCAGCAGTATGCCTTGGAGCCGGCGTACATCAATGCCCTTCATATGGTGACAGAGTGGTTCGGTGCCCCCAACAGCTGGGCCGTCAACAAGGACCGCAGCCTCACCCACCTCTACGAAACCGACGAGTACATGGCCGGCGTAGAGTTCACGGCCAAGATGTTCGCAGCCGGCGTCTTCTACCCGGACTCCAAGGCCACGGATATCCGCTCGCGTGTGGCCAACGGTAGTGTTGCCGCCCAGGTGGTCTCCGGTCCCCACGACATCCGCAGCTACCGCGCGCTGAGCAAGGACACCCAGTTCGACATCCTGGTTCCGTTCAGCGCAGACGGCAAGGTCAAGCCCGTCTACGACATGGGCTATGGAACCGTGGGCTTCACGCCGTTCAAGAAGGCCGAAGAGGGTAAGATCCGCGAACTGCTCGCGCTTATCAATTACTTGTCGGCCCCGTTCGGCACTGTGGAATACATGCAGAAGAACTTCGGTGAACTCGGCCAGGACTACACCATCGACGCCTCCGGCAACCCGGCCCGTACCGAGACCGGAACCACCAACGCCCCTGGTTTGGTCTCGGCGTTGAACATCATGTCCAGCCCGGAGAACGTCATCTTCAACCCGGGCTTCGACGACGACACCCGCTACGTCAGCCAGCAGGAAGAGAAACTCCTGGAACTGGCCTGGCGCAACCCCACCAACGGTTCCTACTCGGACACCAACGCCAAGGTGGGCGCAAAAATCACCAAGCAGTTGCGCGACAAGGTGGTGGACATCATCACCGGCCGCGCCAAGATCGACGAACTCAAGGATGCGGTCAAACGCTGGAAGAGCGAGGGCGGCGACAAGATGCGCGATGAGTACCAGGCCGCGTTGGACCCCAACGTGCCGGTCTTCAGGAGCTAGCCTCAAACCAACAACCACGCAACGCAAACGTACAAAGCAAGCACCAGCAGGGGGAACCATGGAAAAAGCGAGTAACACCGGAGTCCGACCCACCATTCGCATGGTGGCCGAACTAGCGGGCGTTTCTACGGCCACGGTTTCCTATGTCCTGTCAGGTCGCCGTGGCGATGGGGGACCAGGGGTGTCGGATCCCACGGCGGAAAAGGTCAAGGCCGCTGCGGAGCGGCTTGGCTACCGCCCCAATCAGGCGGCCCGGGCCATCCGCACAGGCCGGACAAACACTGTGATCCTGTCGCTGACCATGCTGTCCGATCCCTGGTCCCTGTCCGTCATTGAGTCCGTGCAGAAGGTGGCAGGTCCGTTGGGCATCACGCCGATGATCCTGGGTGACGCGGACTGGGTGAAGGTGCTCGGTACACATAATGCCGACGCCGTGTTTGTGGACGCTGTCCGTGACGAGCAACGGGACGCCTTGCGGAAGCTCGCCGAGCACGGAACCACCCTGGTGGTTTTTGACGAGAACCTGGACGCGGAAGGCTTCGATGTCATCCGTTCCATTGCCGGGCCAGGGTGCCGCATGGCCGTGGAGCACCTGCTCCACGGCCACCGCCGGATTGCTTGCCTGACTCCCGCTACGGCGGCCGGCACGTCCGGCGGCGCCCGGTACCGGGCGTATTCCGAGGCGCTGGAGCATGCCGGCGTCACGGAACGCGAGGATTATGTGGGCTTGTTCGATGGCACCAGTGCAGGGGCGTACGCCACGGCAACCCGGCTGCTCAGCATGCCGGACCGTCCCACAGCCATCTACGCCACCACGGATTATGCAGCAGTCAGCGCCATCAATGCGGCCCAGCGTCTCGGCCTCGCTGTTGGCACGGACGTGGACATCATCGGCGTGGGTAACACCGTGGAGGGCGAACGAATGTCGCCTTCCCTGAGCACGGTGGGTCCCGTGGATTTCTTCGACAAACTTGCGCGGTTGCTCCTCCGGCGGGCAACCGGCCAGTCCAGCCCGGACAAGCCGACTGCACCCGCCGTCCTTGACTTCCCCTGGCATTTGTTCGTGCGCGAATCGGCGCCGCACCGCAGTGCCGCAACCAGACTTTACTAAGAACAGCAGAAGGAAATTGCACACCATGGAAAAGGATTTGAAGGTCGGCATTGTGGGTTTCGGCCTGCGGTCGGGGCTGTGGAAGCACGCCCACAAGCCGGGCCAGGGCTCGGCGGTCACCGTTGTTTGTGACCTGAGTGAGCGCGGCCGGGCTGACGCCGCCGAACGCATCCCCACCGCCCGGATCACGGATGATCTCGAGGAACTGCTGGCCAGTGGCCTGGATGCAGTCCTGGTTCTGACCCCCGACAACCAGCACGCCGCCGTCGCAGTCCGTACTCTCCAGGCGGGTATTCCCACCTTCTGCGAGAAGCCGCTGGACATCACGGTTGAGGCTGCGGACTTGATCCTCACCACGGCCTACCAAACCGGCACCCGCCTCTATGTTGGCCACAATATGCGCCACATGCCGGTTGTGGTACAGATGCGCCAGCTCATTGAAGAAGGCAGGATCGGCGAGATCAAGGCTGTCTGGTGCCGACACTTCGTAGGACACGGCGGTGACTACTACTTCAAGGACTGGCACTCCCAGCGCGCCAACGTCACCTCGCTCCTGCTCCAAAAAGGTGCCCACGACATCGACGTGATCCACTGGTTGGCGGGCGGGTATACCAAGCGCGTTGCCGCCGTCGGCGATCTTGCGGTTTATGGCGACGTCGCGAACCGGAGCAACAACGCCGGCAAGCGCATGGGGGATTGGTTCTCCATGGACAACTGGCCGCCCACCGAGCAGAAGGACCTGGCGGAGGTGATCGATGTGGAGGACATCTCCATGATGAACATGGTGTTGGATAACGGCGTGCTCGCCTCATACCAGCAGTGCCATTTCACGCCCGACTACTGGCGCAACTACACCGTCATCGGTACCAAGGGCCGGATCGAAAACCTGGGCGATGGGCCCGGAGAGACCATCAACGTGTGGACCAGCAGGTCCTCGGGCTACGCGGCGCCGGATGAGGTCATCACCATTGAGGACGGCGAAGGCGGCCACGGCGGCGCCGACCCGCGCCTGATCGAGGAGTTCCTCCGCTTCGCGTCGGAGGGCGGCAGGACGCAGACCAGCCCGATTGCCGCTCGCCAAGCCGTGGTGGCGGGCATTCTTGCCGCTGAATCACTGCGCGGCGACGGCTCCGCACGTGAGGTACCGGAGCTCCCGGTTGAACTGGTGGAGTACTTCGACGCCGGTCAGCCCGCCTTGGTTCGCGACTGACTGTTTGCGGGTCAGGTGGGTGAGGAAAGCTCGGTCATGACGGTTTGAAGTGACTCGCAAACCGTCATGACCGATTTCCGTTTGAGTGTCTCGGGCCGGGCAAGGATGTCGATCTTGCGCACTGAGTTCACCCCTGACAGTGGACGCAAAACCACACCGGCGTCCAAAACACGGCGCGCGGTGAAGCGAGGCAGCAGCCCGATCGCGCCACCGGCCGAGACCAGCGCCGCCACGGTGGAATAGTCGTTGATGCGGTGCAGTACCTCGGCTGGTCGCCCACTCACGGCGACGACGGCGGCCAGCACGTCTGCGGGGGAGTAGCCGTCGCGGCTGGTCACCCAGGGTTCATCCACGACGTCGGACGGTTTCAGTTCGCTTCGGGCCGCCAAGGGGTGATCCGCGGGGAGGGCAATATCCAGCGGCTCGTCGGCCAGGGGTATCACTGCGACCTTGTCCTCCGGCCAGGACGGGCTGTTGTCCATCCTGTGTGCCAACACCAGGTCATATCGGGCAGCCAACCCCGGGAAATCCTCCTGGGCCACGTCCTCATCGGAGAGTCGAAGCCGTGGCGACTTCCCGCCGTCGGACGCCGTCCCGGATGCCAAATGCGCCGCTAACGGGGCGAACAGCGCTTGACCCGCGCTGTGGAATGCACTCACGCTTACTGGCGCGTCAGGAGCATCGTGATAAGCGCCAATAGCAGCCCGCGCATCTGCCATGGCGTTCACGACGGCGGCACCCGCCTCCGCGAGGACGCGGCCCGCATCGGTGAGAACTAGCGCCCGGCCTTCTTTGCGCGTCAACGGCACGTCCACGGACTTCTGGAGCAGGGCGAGCTGTTGGGAAACGGCCGACGGCGTGACCATGAGTGTTTCAGCAACGGCCTTCACGCTGCCCAGGTCGCCGAGTTCCCGGAGCATCTGCAGCTGATGGATTTCCATTAGCAAATCCTAAATCGTTGATTGAGAAGAATCTAGTTGTGCTAAATCGTCGGCGGCGCTCTAATGGATGCAGCAGCAGCGAAGCGGCCCTGGCAGTGAGGAATCCCATGAAGGCTCTCTACAAATCCGGACCCCACGAAGGGTTCGAACTGGTCGAACGTCCCGAGCCTGAAGCGGGCTCCGGCGACGTCAAGATCCGCGTGATGACCACCGGCATCTGCGGCACGGACCTCCACATTCAAAGCTGGGACGCCTGGGCCCAGGGCATCATCGAAGCGCCCCTCATTGCCGGCCACGAGTTCTATGGCGAAGTAGTGGAAATCGGCGAGGACGTCCGCGACGTCAAAGTTGGGGACAGAGTCTCCGGCGAAGGTCACGTAGTGTGCGGAATCTGCCGCAACTGCCGTGCCGGTCGCCGTCAGATGTGCATCCACACGGTATCCGTTGGCGTGCAGCGCGATGGTGCGTTTGCCGAATACGTCGTCATCCCGGAGACCAACGCCTGGGTCCACCAGGACGAATCTGTCACCCCGGAACTTGGCGCCATCTTCGATCCCTTCGGCAACGCAGTCCATACTGCCCTCAGCTTCCCGCTGGTCGGCGAGGATGTGCTCATCACGGGCGCCGGACCTATCGGCCTGATGGCAATCGCTGTCGCCCGCCACGCAGGTGCACGAAAGATCGCCATCACGGACGTCTCAGCTCCGCGCCTGGAGCTCGCGCGCCAGATGGGCGTTGACCTCGCCGTGGACGTGTCCAAGATGCGGGTCCGTGAAGCACAGCAGGAACTGGGCATGCGCGAAGGTTTCGACATCGGTCTGGAAATGTCGGGACACCCCACCGCGCTGCCTGAGATGATCGACAACATGAACCACGGTGGCCGGATCGCCATGCTGGGCCTTCCCAGCCAGTCCATCGACATCGACTGGGGCAAGGTAGTCACGCACATGCTGACGCTCAAGGGCATCTACGGTCGCGAGATGTTCGAAACCTGGTACGCCATGAGCGCCATGCTGTCCTCCAACCCCGTGCTGCACCGCAGCATTTCCGCTGTCGTGACGGACAAGCTGTCCGCCAAGGACTGGGAAAAGGGCTTCGAAATTGCCCGCAACGGTACGGGCGGCAAAGTGGTCCTTGACTGGACTGAACTCTAAGAGATCCCCCGACTTTCAGACGTACTGAGGAGCACCATGTATTCAGCCATCAAAGACCAACTCCAGGGCGAACTCGACGAGATCCGGAGCGCCGGCCTCTTCAAGACCGAACGCCACATCGATTCCCCGCAGGCCAGCCACATCGCAGCCGGCCAGCTTGGCCAGCCGGCCAACAAGGTCCTGAACTTCTGCGCAAACAACTACCTGGGCCTGGCCGACCACCCGGAGATCATCGCCGCAGCCAAGTCCGCCATGGATGAGCGCGGTTTTGGTATGGCGTCCGTTCGGTTCATCTGCGGAACCCAGGACCTGCACCTGGAACTCGAAACCCGCGTCTCCAAGTTCCTGGGCACCGAGGACACTATCCTGTTCTCCAGCTGCTTCGATGCCAACGGCGGCGTGTTTGAGTCGCTCTTTGGCCCTGAAGACGCCATCATCTCCGACTCCCTGAACCACGCCTCCATCATCGACGGCATCCGCCTCAGCAAGGCCAAGCGCTTCCGCTACGCCAACCAGGACATGGCAGATCTCGAAGCCAAGCTGGTTGAGGCCGAGGGGTCCCGCCGGAAAATCATCGTCACCGATGGTGTCTTTTCCATGGACGGCTACCTCGCACCGCTCGAAGCTATTTGCGATCTCGCGGAGAAGCACGACGCCTTGGTCATGGTGGACGACTCCCACGCCGTCGGCTTCATGGGCCCCACCGGCGCCGGCACTCCGGAGCACGCCGGTGTTTCTGAACGCGTGGACATCTACACCGGTACCTTCGGCAAGGCCCTCGGTGGCGCCTCGGGTGGTTACGTCTCCGGCCGTGGCGAGATCGTGGCAATGCTTCGCCAGAAGGCCCGCCCCTACCTGTTCTCCAACTCGCTTGCCCCGGCCATTGTTGCGGCCACCATCAAGGCGATCGAGCTCGTGCAGGAATCCGGCGAGCTGCGGACCCGCTTGTTCGAGAACGCAGCGCTGTTCCGGCGCCGCATGAGCGAGGAAGGCTTCGAGCTCCTCGACGGCGAGCACGCCATCATCCCCGTCATGTTCGGCGATGCCGTTGTAGCTGCCAGGGTCGCTGACGAGATGCTCAACAACGGCGTCTTCGTCACTGCCTTCAGCTTCCCGGTGGTTCCCAAGGGCGTGGCCCGGATCCGCGTGCAGCTCTCGGCCGCGCACAGCGCGGACGACGTCGAAGCCTGCGTTCAGGCGTTCGTCAAGAGTCGCGCCGCGGTCGCCTAGGCAGTCGCTCTCTCACGTCCCGCGGGTTCCAGCCGATCGCTCTCTCACGTCCCGCGTGTTTGGGCCGGACGCTCTCTCATGTCCCGCGGGTTCCAGCCGATCGCTCTCTCACTTCCTTGTGGCAAGTGAGAGAGCGTGGGGTTGGCGGGATTGCCGTGGGCCAAGATGTCCACGCCCGGCTACGGTCTGACAGGATGGAGCTATGGCTTCGAATTATGACGTGGTAATCGTTGGCGGCGGCATCGGGGGACTGTCCTTGGCAGCAGCCCTGGCAGGCAAGTGCACTGTGGCCCTTGTAGAGGCGGAGCAAACCCTGGCCTTCCACACTTCCTCGCGCTCGGCCCGGCAGCTGATCCCCAGTTATGGTCCGGCAGTGGTTCAGGACCTGACCATCCGCACACTCGAAATGCTGGCAGAACGGGACGCGGAGGCAGCAGAACCAATTCTCAATCCGCGCGGCTTCATGCTGGTGGGCGACGAGGAAACCGTGCGTGCAGAGGCTAGCGGCAACATGCACACCATCACCCACGAAGAAGCCATGCAGCTGTGCCCGGCCCTCAACCCGGATTCGTTCACAGCCGCAGGGTTGGACAACGGTTCCTTCGGCTGCAACGCCCCGTTGTTGCTGGACGATCACCGCCGGACCGCAGAAGCTGCGGGCGTGGACATTATCACCGGGGCCAAAGTTCACTCGGCCCAGCGTCTGGGGAGCGGCTGGCAAGTGGGGGCGGGCACCGAAGGCTTTCAGTCCGGCGTCGTGGTTAATGCGGCAGGTGCGTGGGCCGATGAACTGGCTGTCATCAGCGGCGTGGAGAAGCTGGGCCTGCAACCCTATCGGCGGACCGCCGCGATCGTAAACGTCCAGAACCCGTTGACGCCGGAAACACCCATGGTTTGTGCAGCTGACGATTCGTTCTACTTCCGCGCCGAGGGCAACCAAGTGCTGATATCGCCGTCGGAAACCGTGCCCAGCGGCGCGGAGGACGCGAAACCCTACCCCGGTGACGTGGAGGCGTTGATCGGCAAGCTCAACGCTGTAACATCGCTGGGCATCCGTTCTGTGGACCGCGCATGGACGGGCCTCAGGACAGAAGCCGCGGACGGAATCCCTGTGGTGGGGTTCGACGCCGAAGCATCCGGCTTCTTCTGGCTCGCCGGACAAGGTGGCTACGGTTTCCAGACATCCTCCGCCATCGCGGAGCTGGCCGCAGCACTCATCCTCGGCGACGTCACGCCCGACAGTCCGGAATCCCGGACAGCGGAGCAGCTCGCGGCCGCACGTTGGTCCATTCGGCGCTGAACAATAGGGTCATGAGCGCAACCAATCCAACCACCACCCTCATCACCAACATCGGCGAATTGATGACCCAGGACCTGGAGCATCGGGTCCTCAAGGATGCGGCGATGGTGATCGAAGGAGAGCGCATCGCGTGGTTGGGGACCAGTAAGGACGCCCCCGCGGCTGACGAAAAGATCGACGCCCAGGGCCGAGCCGTCCTGCCCGGTTGGGTTGATTCGCACTCGCACCTTGTCTTCGCCGGGGACCGCACGGCGGAGTTCGAAGCCCGCATGGCTGGTGAAAGCTACAGTGCCGGCGGCATCGCCGTCACCACGGGTGCCACGCGCAGCGTCAGCGACGACGAACTGACCCGCCTGGTGCGCGACCGCGTGGCTGAGGCGGTCTCGCAGGGAACCACGTATTTGGAGAGCAAGACCGGCTACGGCTTGGACGTGGAGAACGAGGCCCGCAGCGCCCGCATCGCTGCAGCTGAAGTGGACGAGGTCACCTACCTTGGTGCACACCTGGTCCCCAACGGCTCCGATCCGGAGGAGTACACCGATCTGGTGTGCGGCCCCATGCTCGACGCCGTCCTGCCGCACGTCCGCTGGGCGGACGTCTTCTGCGAGCGCGGGGCCTTCACGGAGGATCAGTCGCGTCGGGTCCTGACGGCTGCGCGCGACGCTGGCCTGGGGCTGCGGGTCCACGGCAACCAGTTGGGCGAGGGGCCCGGTGTGGCCCTGGCTGTGGAGTTCGCGGCTGCGAGCGTGGACCATGTGAATTACCTGTCGGATAAGGACGTCCTGGCGCTCGCGGAATCGTGGGCTGGCTGGGATCCGGCAACGGGGAGCGGCACCAGAGGCACGGTTGCTACGTGCCTTCCCGCATGCGATCTGTCCACCCGCCAGCCCTTTGCCCCGGGCCGTGCACTGATTGACGCCGGCGTGCAGATCGCTCTGGCTGCCAACTGCAATCCGGGGACCTCGTACACCAGTTCAATGGCGTTCTGCGTGACCACTGCGGTGCTCCAGATGCGTTTGAGTGTTCACGAGGCCGTCCGGGCGGCGACGTACGGCGGCGCCTTGGCGCTGGGCAGGGAGTCGGGGAACGACGTCGACGGCGAACGGGCGGTGGGTTCGCTGGTCGTCGGACATCGCGCAGACCTGCATATGCTGAAGGCGCCGTCGGCCACGCACTTGGCCTACCGTCCCGGGATTCCCCTGACTCATTCGGTGTGGCGGGCGGGCGTCCGGGCTGTCTAGCACAACCACAAGACAGGGGCGGCGTTCCGGTGGGAACGCCGCCCTTCTTTACTGAGGGAAAGATGGACTATGCGCAGCTGAACTTCGCGTCCGCCCAGTCGCCCCAGTCGTCGCCAGCGTCGTCGCCGTTCTTGTCGGCGATCAACTCGACGTTCTGGACACCTGTGATGTCCACGTTGAGGGGTAGTGCTGCGGAATCGGCGCTGAGGACGGGCGTGCGGAGGAGTTCGCGGCCATCGCCCTTGACGATGAACACCACTGATCCGTGCAGGCCTTTGTTCAGCTTGGCGTCGTCCACTCCCACCGAGGCGGTGAAGGCGTTGCATTTGGCTTCGGTGGCGATGCTGATTTTCGAGTCGGCGTGGACTCCAATGCCTTTGGCATATTCGACGCCGTCCAGCCGCAATGCTGGTCCGTCACCGGCGTTTTGCTCGCCATTGGCCCGGTCCCGTTCGGCGGGGCCCCAGCCGTTGGTGCTGCCGATCCATGGGAGGTCCGATGCGAAGACGCTGCCGGAGAGGACGGGGGCCGGAGGTTCCTGCGGGGTGGTCGAACAGGTGAACTTGGCATCGGCCCAGTCTGCGTGGTCGTTGCCGTTGGAGTCGCCGGCGTCGTTGGCTACCAGTTCAACGTATTGGGCGCCGGTGACGTCCACGGTCAGTGGCAGGGGAGCGCTGGTGGCTCCAAGTATGGGTGTGGTGACCTTGGTGGTGCCGTCGGCTACCACGGAGAACTTCACGCTGCCCCGCGTCGGTTGGGCGTCATCAATTCCCACTGTTGCTGTGAAGGCGGTGCAGTAGCCGCCGAGATAGTAGCGGACAGTACCGTTGGCGTGGGCTCCCAGGCCTTTGGCGTAGACGGTTCCGTTCAGGGTGAGTGGCGTTCCGTCGCCGGCCCCGGTTCCGCCGTTGGATTGGTCCTTTTCAACAGGTCCCCAGCCGTTGGTGGAGCTGACCCAAGGGTGGTCGCTGGCGAACACGGTGGCCTGGGGCGGCTTGGGCAGTGTCCGCACGGTGGTGGTGGTGCTGATGGTTCGGCCTCCCGCGGGCGAAGCAGTAGTGGTGTAGCTTGCCTTGGCCGTGATGGGGTAGTCGCCATCAGCAGAAGCGGGTGCGGTGATCTTCCATGTGGTGGTGAGCGTACCGCCGGCGGGGAGGGTGTCCGCGGAAGACGGTGTGGAAGGAGTTGCCGTCCAGCCTTCAGGCAGTTCCAAAGCAACGGCGAGGTCACTGATGGCTGCCGGTTCGTCGGACACAAATGTGGTGACGAACTCCTGGGCCTTGCCTTGCTGGACTACGTCGCTCTGAAGTTCTGCCGAGAGTTGGGCACAGGCCGGGACGGCTTCCGAGGCGCCCAGGTCTTCCACCAGGAAGTTGTCCAACGTGAAATCAGAACCGTTCGAGCTGCCCGTGCGCTGCAGCCCCACAAAGTAGTCTCCACAGAAGCCCGTGTCCAGGATCTGCTCGAACCGCGCGGTGGACGTCTTCGCGTCGATGGGCTGGCTGGCCGTCACGGCCGGGCCTGCCTGCGAGTCATAACCGGAAACCCAGGCGTACTGCCCGGCTTTGGAGTTCTGGTAGTCGAAGGACACCCTGTATTTGTGGCCCGCTTGGAACGGCACGGATGCCTCGGTGGTGCGGTAGACCAGGCCCGGGCCGCCGTTGGGAGCGAGGTTTTCGTCATGGGCGATCAGCGACCACGTGCCGTCCAGTACTTCGTCGATCACGTTGGTGTCCCAGCCCTTTTGGGTGAAGGGTTCGTGGCGTTCGGTGATGTGGGTGCGTGGATCCGTGGAACCTCCGGCGTCGCCCTTGACGAACGGCCCCCAGCCTTGGTCCACGTTTTCGAAGTCTTCGCTGAGCACACCGGTGGTGGCCACCCGGGTGGTTTTCACCGCCCGGAAGTCATCGACGCGTACCGTGGCATCGCCGTCGGCCGCTTTCACTGAAACTGTGGCTTTGGTGTTGTTCCGCGGCACGTCCACCAACACCCGCACACGCTGGAATGCGGTCCCGTGCTTTTCGTCGCCGGCCACGTAGTTTTCCGCGTTGGACGAATCGATAGTGACGCTTTCGGTCTTGCCGTCGACGCTGACGGAGAGCGTGGTGGGACGGTTCTTGCCCGGCTGGATTTCAATCCAGGCGCTGACGGATTGGGTTCCTGCGTCCAGTTTTACTTCCTGGCTGATCGACGACGGCGATGCCCCCATCTCGGCGAAACGGCGGCCTTTGTCGTCGCGGACCTGGGTGACAGTGCCCGTGGGGGTCCATGGGGAGAGGTCTGCGCCGTTGAAGCCGGGATCGTTGAAAGCGGTGCCCTCGCCGAAGTCGGCGTTCTTGGGCAGGTCGGCCTTGTTGTTCTTCGGGGCAAGGACGTAGGCCTGCTTGGGGTCGGCCGTGACGGTAACCTGTCCGTTGACCACGGGGACGTCGGCCACTTTCACACGTCCGTTGTCGGTCAGCTTGAACAGTTCCAGCGAACTGGACTTGGCGAAGTCCTGAGTAAGGGTCCAGGTGCTGGCGCCACCGGCGGGGTTGTAGTGGTAGAGCTTGTCAGCCTTGCCGTTCTCCTTGGAGGACCACGGCAAGAGGTAGGTTCCACCCTGCAATACGGATGCGCCGCCCACGGTGATGTTGCGTTCCTCGGCGGTGTTTCCAGTGACGGCCACACCATCGGCGAGGTCGATCCGCTCTGCAGTCCACTTGGTGATGGGGTGGTGCTGGAGGAACTTCGCCGGCACGTTGGCGGTCCAGACGTTCTCGCTGAAGGCGTTGAAGTCGTTCTGTCCCGTCCAGCCTTCGAACTCCACGATGTGGCTTACGCCGAGCTTGGGATCGGGGTTCCAGACGTCTGACTGGGTGTTGTTGATGAAGCGCAGGATTTGGGAATTGATGCCCTTGTTGGTGGAGCCACCGTATTTTTCGTCGTTGGCCCAGTGGGACCAGGTGTTGTTCCGGGACAGGTGGTCGGTCCATTCGGAGCCCACACGGAACCCGTTCTTGACGAGTTCCTGCTGAAGCCGTTCGGCGAGCCAGCCGAACTCGTAGTAGACGTCCACGTACACGAAGTCCAGGTTCTTGTCTGTGGCCTCGCGAAGTTCCTTGATGCGCTGGGCGAGCTTGCCGGAGTTAATGTCCTGGCGCTGGTTCATGTAGTACGACTGGTCCAGCCAGTTCCAGCCCAGGCCCTTATCTGCCCGCAGGAGGTCTTCGCTGAAGGACTTCGCTTCAGGGTAGATCTCAGTGGCGTTGATGTGGACGCCGAAACTGGCGTTCCATTCCTTGCCTTCCTTGACCAACGTGTTCAAGTCCCCGAGGCCGCCTGCGCGGGTGTTGAAGTTGTTGCCGTAATCCGTGTTGGCAGAGTCGTGGCCTTCGCTGGTGTAGCCCTTGAGCATGGCTACTTGTCCGAGCCCGTCGGTGGCCAGGGAGATGCGCTTCACGTCATCAAGGGTGCGCAGGAACGGGTGGGTTGCCTGCGAGGCGAAGTTGAACGGGATGTGGGTGATCACATTGTCCGGGGTCTGTTCACCCTTGTTGGGGCTGACCTGGATGGACCTCATGGCGATTGCGGCGTCCTGCCAGTCCACGCCGCCGTCGTTGTTGGCGTCAGAGGTGATGGCGACGCGGGTCCAGGGGAGTTCCTCGGTAGTGGTGGAGCCCTCGGCCCGGTAGAGCCACTGGCCGCTGGCCACGCCCATGGACACTCCGCCTGCCCCGTCGCTGATGGCTTGGCGCCAAAAGCGGCCGCGGTCCTTCGAACCGGGCCCGGAGGACGTGTCATATAAAGCGTTGGATTCGACGGCGGCACCCAAGGAAGCAGTGTTGGCCAGCGCGTAGGCCGAACTCTTGGCAGCGGCATCCAAAGGAGTGGACGCCGTGATGGGCGTGAACTCGTCTCCCGTCACGCTCCGGTCCACGGAAAGGTTTGCCGTGGACACCTGGGATCCTTGCTGCGTGGAGCTTACGGTCACCAGGTTCATCCGGGGGAGTTGCAGGGTTCTGACTTGGTGTTCCGCGGAGTCCTTGATTTCCGTGATGTTGAAGGAGACCACGTTCTTCTTCACTGAAAGCCGGGCCTTGAGCACGGTGTTGCCGAACTCGGGAACCGTAAGGACGTAGTCCCTTGCCTCTTCCCCGGAGGCGGAGGATGTTCCGGAGACTGTGTACTCCGTGCCATTGAGCGTGATGGTGGTGAGTCGGGTGGTGGTGCCGTCGAGGCGGGCTTTGCTTGCAGCGTCCGTGTAGCCGAGGACTTGAGGGAAAGTGGTGGCGACGTCAACGTGGAGTTCGCCTGAGGTGATGGTGGCAGTGTCGGCAGCGCTGACGATATCTGCTGGTTGGGTGGTGGGGGCTGCGGCAGCGGGCGGGATGGCCAGCAGACCTAAAGAGGATGAGGCGACGACGCAGGCCAAACTCAATGAGGCGAGGCGTCCAGGGGATGACAAGCGGGGCATTATGCTCCTTCTTGATTTTTCCAAGCGATTTACAATCATGTTCTTTCGGACCTGACCAACACTGCTGCATGAGACAGGAATTGACAATAGTTAACAGCCGGTTAACTTAAGTGCACATCAGAGAACACGTTTTCCCCGTTTTGATACCCCTCTGTCACGTGCTCGCTGATTGCGTGGTCCTTGCACTCAGGTGATCCTTGTGAGATCGAAAATGATCGTTTAGTGTTTCTATAGATCAGAAAACGTCATTTGGCTGAGCGGGAGCGGGATACACGATGAGCGAGAACACACTGGGCGCCTTCATGGAAGAAGAGCTGGTATCCCAGCCCGAAGTTTGGCAGCGCGCCGTGGAGCAAGCCCGTGCGGAGCAATTGCTTCCCGCCGACGGCAAGCGCATCGCCGTGATCGGTTGTGGCACGTCCTGGTTCATGGCCCAGAGCTACGCCGCTGCACGCGAATCCGCTGGTAAAGGGGTCACGGATGCGTTCGCAGCGTCCGAGGCCTTCCTGAACAGCAACAGTGCCGACCGCCAGTACGACGCCGTTGTGGCCATCACGCGCTCAGGTACCACCACTGAGGTGCTGGAGATTCTGGCTGAGCTGAGGGGGATCGTCCCCACCGTTGCGATCATCGGCGACACCTCCTCACCGATCGTCGAGCTGGCGGACGTCGTGGTTGGCCTCCCATATGCCGATGAGCGTTCAGTGGTGCAAACCCGCTTCGCCACCACGGCGCTGGTTTATTTGCTGACCAGCCTGAACATTGACGTACAGCAGGCAATCGAGGATGCCCGTGACGCAGTGACGGCAGAGGTCTCCCGGGAACTGCTCGATGCTGAGCAATTCACCTTCCTCGGTACCGGTTGGACGGTTGGGCTGGCCCATGAAGCCGGACTGAAAATGCGCGAGGCAGTCCAAGGGTGGACCGAGTCCTACCCGGCCAAGGAATACCGTCACGGCCCTATCTCCATCGCCGCCCCCGGCCGCGTCACCTGGTTGTTCGGAAACCAGCCCGAGGGCTTGGACGCTGACATGGCCGTCACGGGCGCGCTCTACATCACCACGGCTAAGCACCCGTTGGCTGAACTGGCACGTGTCCATAAGGTAACCCTGGAGCGTGCACGCGTCCGTGGCCTGAATCCGGACCTGCCCCGCAACCTGACGCGCTCCGTTATTCTCGACGCCTCCGCCTAGGCATCCCATCATGGTTCTCGGAGCCGCAAATTCACCGGTCCTGTCCTTCGACGTTGGCGGGACGGACATCAAGGCAGGTTTGGTGGACGCCAGGGGTGCTGTCCTGGGCATGCGCCGCGTCCCCACGCCCCTTGATCCGGCCCGCCCCGGCGAAGCCGTCCTGGACAGGCTGGCCGAGCTTAAAGCCGAGTTGGCCTCGGAGTTTCCCGAAGCCCCCGCCGAGGCAGCAGGCATCATTGTCCCCGGGATTGTGGACTCCGTGGCCGGAGTGGGTATCTACTCCGCCAACCTCGGATGGCGGAACTTCCCGTTCAAAGCTGAAGCCGAAAAGCGGCTCGGCATCCCCGTCGCATTCGACCACGATGTCCGTTCCGCTGCAGCTGTTGAACACAGCTTCGGCGGGTCCAAAGAGTTCAACGATGTTGTGGTGATGGTGGTAGGTACCGGCATCGCCGCAGCCGTGTTCTCCGGCGGCAAGGCTGTCACCGCCGGCGGTTTCGCCGGCGAACTCGGCCATGCCCAGGTACCGGACCCCGACGCCGCCCCCGGCGCCACCGGTTCCACCATCCTGGAAGCAGTAGGCTCGGCCGGCGCCATTGCCAAGCGGTACCACCGGGCATCGGGAAACCGGGTGAACGGTGCACGCGGGGTCCTGCTTAGGGCGAGCGCAGGAGACACAGTCGCTGCACGCGTTTGGGACGATGCCGTTGATGCCCTTGCTTTCACCATCTGCCAATGCGTGAACATCATTGGAACTGAAGCCGTGGTGATTGGCGGCGGACTCGCCGAAGCCGGCGACGAACTGCTGGAGCCGCTCCGCAAGCGGGTTGACGGGATCCTGGACTTTCAGCGTCGGCCCCAGCTCATCCGTGCCCAGCTGGGACAGGACGCAGGCTTGCTTGGTGCGGCCATGAACGCCAGGGCAGTGTTAGGAGGTGCACAATGAAGCGAGCCAACGTGAACCGCATCATCACCGTCACTGCCAATCCGGCGATCGACATGACCTACACCGTCCACGGGATCACCGAGGGCTCAAGCCACCGCGTACCCACCCCTTTGAGCCGTGCCGGCGGCAAGGGCATCAACGTAGCCCGGGTCACCCACCAACTCGGCTACCCCGTCCTCGCCATTGCCCCTACGGGCGGCGCGGCAGGACAGACCCTGGCAGCCGAGCTGTGGACCAGCGGCGTGCCGCACACCCTGGTGGGTGTGGCCGCCGAGACCCGTCGCAGCATAGCGCTGGTGGACACCGTTGCCGGAGAAACGTCCATTTTCAATGAGGAGGGACAGTCGCTCCTGCCGGACGATTGGCGCTCACTTCGGATCGCCGTAGTTGAGGCGGTCAGCGGAAATAGAAACCTGCAGGCCTCTGTCCTGGTCGGTTCGGGAAGCCTGCCACCGGGCGCTCCCGCGGATTTCTACCCGGAACTGGTTCGCTTGGCCCACGACGCCGGTATCCCGGCCATCATAGACACCTCCGGTCCCGGGATCATCGCCGCAGCCAAAGCCGGCGCCGACATCCTCAAACCGAACCATCACGAGCTCGCTGAGGCGACGGGGGAGTCCAGCCTGGAAGCAGCGGCCCTCGCGCTCATCGATATGGGTGCCCGCACGGTCCTGGTCAGCGCCGGCGCGGACGGCATGCTCGCCTTCGACCACGCCGCCCCGGGCGGCTACTGGAGCGCACGGCTGCCGGAAGCGCTCAGCGGCAACCCCACAGGGGCGGGCGACGCCGGTGTGGCGGCTGCCGCCGTCGCACTCGCCGAAGGCGTTACC
Organism: Arthrobacter sp. DualSoilB13; assembly: GCF_055389195.1. NCBI lineage: Bacteria > Bacillati > Actinomycetota > Actinomycetes > Micrococcales > Micrococcaceae > Arthrobacter > Arthrobacter sp. DualSoilB13. The sequence continues at coordinate 1,411,502 of NZ_AP035865.1, forward strand.
GAGCCCCGCGACATTCTTCGCCGTGCCACCGCATGGTCGGCCGCGGCCGTTCTCATGCCCGCCGCAGGCGAAATCTCACCGCGGTACCAGGAACTTCAAGAGCAATTGATCGTCACATGGAAGGAGACCCGGTGACCCTGGTCAATACACGGGAACTCATGGACAGGGCCGCGTCAGCTGGCGCGGGCCAGGGCGCCTTCAACATCATTCACATCGAAACCGCCGAAGGCCTGGTGGCAGGGGCTGAGGCAGCCGGCGTGCCGTTGATCCTGCAGATTTCCGAGAACTGCGCCAAGTACCATGGTGGACTTGAGCCCATCGCATCGGCAGCACTGGCCATCGCCCGCTCAGCCGCTGTCCCTGTTGCCCTCCACCTGGACCATGCAGAATCCGAAGACCTTGCGCTGGCCGCTGTGGACCTCGGTTTCGGTTCCGTCATGTACGACGGCGCGCATCTGCCCTACGGTTCGAATGTGGAAGTCACGCGAAGGGTTGCCGCCTACGCCCACAAACGCGGTGTTTACGTGGAGGCCGAGCTGGGAAAAGTGGGTGGTAAAGACGGAGCACACGCTCCCGGTGTCAGAACAGACCCCGACGAAGCCCGGGCGTTCGTCGAGGCAACAGGCGTGGACGCCCTGGCCGTGGCGGTTGGCTCATCCCACGCCATGACCGAACGCAGTGCCGCCCTGGATCTGCACCTCATCACCAGGCTGAAGACAGCGGTGGGAAAACCACTGGTCCTCCACGGCTCATCCGGTGTGTCAGATGACATGCTCATAGCCGCTATCCGCGCGGGTATGACTAAGATCAACGTATCCACACATTTGAACGGGTTCTTTACCCGCGCCGTCCGTGAGTATCTCGATGCCAATCCTGCAGTGGTGGATTCCCGGAAATACATCAAGGCCGGCCGTGAAGCCCTTGTGCTGGAGTCTGCACGTATGCTGACGCTGTTCGCCAAAGCGAATTAGCGCCGAACCCGCGAAAGGCTTGTCATGACCCGCACCGATCGGCTGACTGCCATACTCGACCTCCTGGCCGAGTCCGGCCACGTGGAAGTCGAGGACATCGTGACCCGCCTGGGCGTGTCACCTGCCACGGCCCGTAGGGATCTTGACAGCCTTGCCAAGCAGCGGCTGCTGAGCCGCACCCGCGGCGGTGCAACCACCGGGTCCGTCGCCTACGACCTTCCCGGCCGGTACAACCGGGACGACCACGCCGAGGCCAAGCAGGAGATTGCTTTGGCCGCTTCAGCGTTGATCCGTCCCGGTGCAGTCATTGGCCTCAGCGGCGGTACCACCAACACGGCATTGGCTCAGGTGCTCTCCACACGGGAAGACCTCAACGCGCCATCCCACACACCCACCCTTACCGTGGTCACCAATGCGATCAACATCGCCTCACAGTTGGCTGTCCGGCCGAACATCAAAATCATGGTCACCGGTGGGATCCTCAATCCGCGCTCCTATGAACTGGTGGGTCCGTACACGGACGTCATCATGCAGAAAGTTGCCCTGGATATTGCGTTCATTGGCGTCAACGGCGTGGACCCGGATCTTGGCCCCACCATTACGGACGAAGGCGAAGCCATGGTCAACACCGTGATGGCACGCCGGGCAACAGAGTCCTATGTGGTGGCCGATTCCTCAAAAGTGGGCCGCCGTTCCTTCGCCGCCATGGCCGGCTACGATTTTAGGCACCTCATCACGGACTCCGGCATCAGCGCCGAAAACAAAGCGGCGTTTGAAGCCAAGGGAACGGAAGTCATCGTCGCGCCAGCCAGCTGATATTTGGCCGCAAGGAGAAGCTAGAAGCGCATCCTTGGTGCGTGCAGGACCGAGTCGTCTACCTCCCTGGGCACCCACTGGCTGAACGGTATATCCAGGCTGTACTGGTCGTCGTCGTTCTTTATCAAGGTGCGTAGCTCGGCGTTGTCCGGGTTGTTGAGCGATTCGAAGTATTCCACGGTCCAGTGGAACCATCGCATGCAGAACAGGCGCATGGTCAGCCCGTGAGTCACCAGGAGGGTGTTGGGGGCGTACGTAGGCTTCTGCCAGTGCCGGTACAGCGTCTCCATGAACGATGACACCCGGTCGTACACATCCGAGCCGGACTCGCCCTCGCGGAACCGGTAGAAGAAGTGGCCGTAGAGGTTGCGCAGTTCCTTTTGGTCCTCGATCTCCCCGGCGATTTGAAAGTTTGCCCAGTCCTGTTCGCGAAGCCTGGGTTCCTCTATGACCCTCTCCACCAGGGAGCCGAGGTTCATGGCTTCAAGGGTCTGATAGGCACGCAGGTAGGGGGAGACGTAGACGCAGACCTGCTCACCATCGAGCTTTCGGCGCAAATGTTCCCCGGCAATCCTCGCCTGCTCCACGCCTAAGTCCGTCAGCGGGATGCGGTAGTCCGGCACACGGTTGTAGATGGAGGTGTCGGCATTAGCGGCAGACTGTCCATGCCGGATCATGAAGATTCTCTCAGGGGCGCCCATCCCACCAAGCATAGGGTGGCTGCCGTGCCAGGTCCGGCAAGGTGCGCTGTTCCCGGCAAAGTGGCAGGGAGTAAGGGCAAGATAGGAACATGTTCCTTGCTTCCCGTCGACGGCTGCGAGCCGAAGTACTTATTGTGCTGGGTTTGTCCCTGGGCCAGTCGGCCGTTTACTCCGTAGTGCAGCTGCTGGACAAAATGTCCCGGGCACCGTTGGCAGATGCCACATCAACGCTGAACCGCTCCCAGAGCACGCGCGAGTACTTTGACCTCACGTACCAACTCCTGGACATCGTGTTCGCTCTGGTGCCGGTGGCCTTGGTGTTCTACTTTCTGTCCACCCACGCACCCGGACACAAGGACGGTGGCGGTGGCTCAGCGTTCGCACGGCTCGGCTTCAACTTTGCCCGTCCCGGCAAGGACCTTCTTCAGGGTCTTGGCCTGGCGGCTGTGATTGGAATCCCCTCGCTCGGCCTGTACGCCGCCGGCCGCGCCCTGGGCATCACCACGGCGATTGTGCCCAGCGGCCTGGACGCCTATTGGTGGACGGTGCCAGTGCTGATCCTCTCGGCCATGCGCCACGCGATCGTGGAAGAAGTGATCGTGGTGGGCTACCTCATGGACCGTTTTGGCAAGTTCGGATGGAGCATGCCGGTAGCCATTGTGGTCAGTGCCCTCCTGCGGGGGAGCTACCACCTGTACCAAGGTTTTGGGCCGTTCATCGGCAACGTGGTCATGGGGTTGGTGTTCGCGTGGATCTATACCAAGACCAAGCGGGTCATGCCTTTGGTGATTGCCCATGCATTGCTGGACATCGTAGCGTTCGTAGGTTTCAGCCTGTTCGGCAAGGCGATAGGCCTCGGTTAGAGGGGTGTTAAAGGTATTCGGCCGCCATCGCTGGGTGACGTCATTGGCACCCGCTGATGGCGGCCGAAGTTTGGATGGAACTGCTTTAGATGGTGACGGCTCCAGTAGCGGTTTCGAAAGTGACAGCCAGGATGCCGGGGGTGCCGTGCGGTGCCATCCACTGGACTGCGACATCCTCAAGCGGCTTTTCCACCGGCTCACCCAACCACTCGGTGACGCGTTCAGCCGAGCCCGCAATGGTGAGGCTGGACATCTTGACGTCGCTCTCGTAAATCCTGGACGGGTGAAGTGAGGGGTCGCCCTCCCACTTGAGCAGGTACGGCACCTGGGGATCGGCGATCAAGCCGAGGATACCAATCTGCTGCCACACCAATTCGCGGCCGTCAGGGAACTTGCGGTTGCCCGGAACGGCGGAGCGGCCAAGGCGGTCCTCGAACGGGGCGAGGTCATCAACGGCGACGCACCAGCCCATCCAACCTCCACCGGCAGCCGACCGTGCACGGACGGCTTGGCCAAAGGGTGCTTTGTCGGAAGCAGGGTGGTCCAGGACCTCCACAACTTCCAGGTATTTGTTATCCGCGAGGGGAATGATCATGTTCCGGGTACCGAAGCGCGGGTGCACTCCGCCCCGGACAGCGTCCACTCCCAATGCCGCGGAAATTCGTTCGGTAGTGGCCAAAAGGCCATCTCGTTCACAGGCGTAAGAGACGTGATCCATGCGCATGGCTTCATCTTGGCACTTTGTGATCAGTGTCTCAGCTAAGTCAAGCCTAACTAAGGTGGGATCTGTGTAATTTTCGCTATGGGCGTCATGCGAGGACGCGAAGAGACCGAAAGATTCCATCGGCGTCATAAAGCTGTTCTGACTTCCGGACAGTTCCTAGACTGGCCCCAGTTCAGCTGCACCACACTGCTGCCAAACCCATGCGTCACGAACAGGAGAACTCCATGTCCCAAGGATGGTCTTTCGAAACCCGCCAAATCCACGCAGGCCAGGAGCCGGACTCAGCCACCGGAGCGCGCTCGCTTCCCATCTACCAGACCACGTCCTTCGTGTTCCCCAGTGCCGAGAGCGCTGCCAACCGCTTCGCCCTGGCGGAGCTCGCACCCATCTACACCCGGATCGGCAACCCGACGCAGGATGCCGTGGAGCAGCGGATCGCGAGCCTGGAAGGTGGCCTGGGAGCACTCCTGCTTAGCTCAGGACAAGCCGCGGAGACGTTCGCCATCCTGAACATCGCTGAGGCCGGCGACCACATCGTGGCGAGCCCCAGCCTGTACGGCGGCACCTACAACTTGCTTGCACACACTCTGAAGAAATTCGGCATCTCAGTCACCTTCGTGGAGGACCCGGACAACCTGGATCAGTGGCGTGACGCCGTCCAGCCGAACACCAAGCTGTTCTTCGGCGAGGTTGTCTCCAACCCTCGGCAGGACGTGCTGGACATCGAGGGCATCGCACGCGTCGCCCACGAGGCCGGCGTGCCCCTGATCGTGGACAACACCCTGTCAACGCCGTACCTCATTCGTCCCATCGAGTGGGGCGCTGACATTGTGGTCCACTCGGCAACCAAGTATCTGGGCGGTCACGGTTCCGCAATTGCCGGTGTGATTGTGGACTCCGGCAACTTCGACTTCGGCAAGGACCCGGAACGCTTCCCCGGCTTCAACACCCCGGACCCCAGCTACAACGGGCTGGTTTACGCCAGGGACCTCGGCAAGGACGGTGCGTTGGGTGCCAACCTCTCCTACATCCTCAAGGCCCGCGTCCAGTTGCTTCGTGATCTCGGCTCGGCCGTGTCTCCGTTCAACGCCTTCCTCATTGCCCAGGGGTTGGAGACCTTGAGCCTGCGCGTGGAGCGTCACGTAGCGAACGCCACCAAGGTGGCTGAGTGGCTTGAAAGCCACGACGACGTCGAATCGGTCGCCTACGCGGGCCTGCCATCCAGCCCGTGGTATGACCGTGGCCGGAAGTACGGACCCAAGGGCACGGGGGCAATCGTTGCCTTCAACATCAAGGGTGGCGTGGAAGCGGGCAAGCGTTTTGTGGATGGTCTGGAACTGCACTCGCACGTTGCCAACATAGGTGACGTCCGCTCGCTGGTCATCCACCCGGCGTCGACGACGCACAGTCAGCTGACCGCGGAGCAGCAACTTGTTGCGGGCGTCAACCCGGGCCTGGTGCGCTTGTCCGTCGGTATCGAGCACGTAGATGACATCATCGCGGACCTCGAAGCCGGATTCCGGGCTGCCAAGGGCGCCTGACGCCCACGGCCCAACGCACCAGACCGACTGCCGCCCGCGCCGACGAAAATTCGCCGGGCGGCAGTGGCGGTGCTCGTAGGCGAACGAAATGACCTTTGACCGTCACACTGTTGTCACATTCTTCGCCAGAACCCCCCTGTGTTTCCTAGACTCTTCGTATTAGGTCATGAGTGCCAGCACACAGCCCCGGCTTGCTGGCCGGCAACCCTCCTCCGCGGTGGGGTGCCCCGGGTGAAGACCTGGCCTGTTCGCACGCAAGGCGACGGGCAAGCGCGAGGTTAAGGTGTCAAAGGAATGACCATTACTGCTACAGCCCTTCCAAAATCCGGAGAAGAAGATGGAACCGTCAAGTACGCCGGCATAGGCCCACTGGAACTTGAAGCCGGCGGATTCCTCCCCGACGTCGTACTCGCCTATGAGACCTGGGGGCAGCTGAACGCGGATGCCTCCAACGCGGTGCTCATCCAGCACGCACTCACCGGCAGTACGCACGTAGCCCGCGGAGCCACGGACGAGGAAGGATGGTGGGAGCAACTCGTTGGTCCGGGTGCCACCATCGACACCAACAAGTTCTTTGTCATCTCCATCAACATCGTGGGCGGCTGTTACGGCAGCACCGGTCCATCATCCGAAGCCCCGGACGGACGCCCGTGGGGCTCGCGATTCCCGCTGGTCACCCTGCGCGACAGCACAGAGGCAGAGTCGCGCCTCGCCGATACCCTGGGAATCGACGCCTGGCACGCCGTATTGGGCGGATCCATGGGCGGCGCACGCGCCCTTGAGTGGGCTGTGACATACCCCCATCGGGTCAAACGCTGCGCAGTCATCGCAGTAGGCGCCTACAGCACGGCCGAGCAGATTGCTTTTGCCCAAGCACAAACCCTGGCCATCAGGCAGGACCCGAATTTCAACAACGGCGACTACTACGGTGGCCCCGCGCCTGAGCACGGTTTGGCTTTGGCCCGGCGCATCGCCCACATCACCTACCGCTCGGCACTGGAGCTGGACGTCCGCTTTGGCCGGCAAGCCCAGCACCAGGAGACTCCGCTCGCCGCCGCAGCATTGGGCGAGCGGGGCCGGTATCAGGTGGAAAGCTACCTGGACCACCAAGGAACCAAACTGGTCCGCCGCTTTGACGCCAACAGCTACATCGCCATCACCGAGGCACTGATGTCCCACGACGTCACCAGGGGGCGCGGATCGTTGGAAGCGGCGCTTTCGGGTGCCACGGCGGAGTTCTTCGTGGCGGCAGTGGACAGTGACAGGCTCTACTTCCCGGCCCAGTCCCGGGAACTGGCCGCTGCGCTGCCTGGCGAGGTGCCGGTCCACGTCATTGAAGCGCCGATCGGCCATGATGGCTTCCTCACCGAAATCGGCCAGCTCTCAGCCCAGCTCCGCGAAGCGTTTTTCGCCTAAACGCTGGTGTGCTGACCCTGCTTAAACGGCAAGGAACGTCCGATGCCAGGCAGTTCAGCCATTCATGATCTCGCCGCGCTGCCGCATGTAATCCTCCATGGCGATCTCGCCGTTGCTGAATTTTGTATCCAGCTCGGCCAGCTTGCGAGCCCGGTATCCTTGCGGCTCGGACCCGCTCGTCGAGGCGAACGGGGTGGGGGAGGACGGGTTCGACGGCGGCACGGACTGCGGCGCGTCATCCACAGGGCGGATGACGGTGGGCTCGGACGGGTAGCCCGGGTAGCCCGGCGAAGGGTACCTTTGCCCGGGGTAGCCCTGTCCCGGGTACTCCTGCTGCTGGTAATTCTGCGGCGGATACCCCGGGCCCGGCAGGTTCTGCGGCGGGTACCCCGGGCCGCGGAAGGTGTCGTTCTGGATCCGGCGCGCCCGGGAGCGGTTGTACATGCGGATTCCGAGGGGAATCAGCCACGAGCAGACGATGATCCAGAAGATCAGATTGTTCACAGTGCAGGCCTCCTAGGTCTTAACCCAGCTTAGTCCTGCCACCTGGACGCGGCCCGTCTCCCGGAACAAGCCCCGGCTATTTCACACCAGCTTGGTCTCCATGCCCAGGAACAGGCCGTAACGATCCGCCTCGGCCTGCAAGGCGTCCTGCTCTTCCGCAGTTGCCGGCCGGTTCATGCGGACATCGAGTTCGCAGGCCCCTCCGGAGAAACCGTGGCGCCACCATCCGGCCAGCCTGCCGTCCACCAGGACCACGTGCATGGGTCCGTTGTCCTCGGGGAAGTAGGGAGCCGTTCCACCAAGGAAGTGCCGGGACTGTGAGTAGCCCATCACGTATTCGTCGTAGCACTGGATGAGGTCCAGGCGGGGGAGCCCGCCGTCCTGGATCGCTGAAGAATGGTGGCCGTTGGTGAGAGCCCCCACTTCTTCAGATGCCAGATAAAACTCCAGGCCATCAAAGTGAACAGTGCCCAGGCTCCCGGGGGAGATCTCCTCAGCCACATCGATTCCCCGCTTCACGTCTTTCATGGTCAACCCGGACCACACCGCACAGTCTTTGACTGTTGCGGGGCCCCGGCTGCTGAAGTATCGCAGCGCCAATTGCCCAAGTGCCTGTTCACGATCCTCCCCGGCCAACGGTGAGGTTAGGAACCCGGGAACGCGTTCCTCGAACAAGGCATACGTTTGTTTCAGGGCGCCGCCGGCGGAACGGACGGGGGAGCCGCTGACCAGGACACGGCTGATTTCTGCGTGCATGAGGTGATAGATGAAGCCCAGGCCCTTGCTGGGGAAGCCGGCTTGTCCCAGGACTGCGGCCAGTTCCTCCCGCGTTTTGTGGGCCCCGTCCGCCACGGCCGCGGCCAGGATCCGGCCGCTTGCGGTAGCAGCGTCCTCATCGATTCCCGTCTGGCGGTACATGCCTTTGTTGCCTTGGTGGAGGCGCTCTGCGGACAATCCCATCAACCAGCCGAGGTCGTCCCGGTGCACGAAGTGCCAGGTGGGGCGGAGGATGTGTGTCCGCAGGATGGTTCCGTCCGCTACGGCCTGCTCCACGTCCGCGGCCGTGACCACCGGTGGCGAGCCGGCGGAGCTTCTCTGCGCAAGGGTCCACCTCGCATAAGCGAACTCCTGTGACTGGACGGCCAGGAGGTTACGGACCACGTCCGCGGGGCCTCCGGCGTGGGGGGCCCGCAGTTGTTGCCGCCGGAGCCGTATCCGCCGGACGCTCTCCGCGGACAGGGAGCTACCACCCGGCATGGCGGACCTCGCGGCGAAGAAGCGTCACGTCAGCGGCGTGGCAACAGGGTGCCGGTGGAACCGAAGACGGGACCCGGCGTCGGACGTTTTGGACTGATGCCATCGCCGGAGGACCGATGCCGAAGCCTCCGGATCACCCATGGGACAAAGTACTCGCGGGCCCAGACGAGGTCCGAAGACCTCGCCTCACGCCACGTGCGCGGCGGCAGGGACTTTGGCATCAGGGGCTCAAGAGTGTGGTGGACGTTCAGTGCGTCCAGCACCATCATGGCGATGGTGTGGTGGCCCAGCGGGGAGAAATGCAGGCGGTCGGCATCCCACATTTGGGGGTCTGCCAGCTGCCGCAAGGACCACATGTCCGCGATGATGGCGTCGTGGCGTGCAGCCACGGTCCGGAGGTTCTCGTTGTAAATGGCAACCTTGCCGCGGATACGCCCCAGAACCGATGCTGCCGTGTCCGGGCCGTTGAAAAGGACCACGGTAGCGCCGCCGGAGCTCAGCTCAGCCACAGCGGCGTCGAGCTTTTCGGCCAATAGGTCGGGATCCCCGCCTGGGCGGATGAGGTCGTTGCCGCCAGCCGAAATGGACACCAGGTCCGGCTGCAGTTCCAAACACGGGCCCACTTGTTCATCGATGATCTGCTGCAGCAGCCTGCCACGGATGGCAAGGTTGGCATAGGCGAAGTCCTCTTGACCGCGGCCCAATTCCTCGGCCACTCGATCCGCCCAACCACGGTGGCCGCCCGGGTTCCGGGGTTCGGGATCGCCGATGCCCTCGGTGAAGGAGTCACCCAGGGCCACGTATCGGGTCCACGGGTGGTTTTGAACGGGTTCGTGGGGCTCCGGGACGGGCTCGCCCGGCTTCAGTAATGGATTGTTCTCACTCACGCTCATATCCTGCCCCGTGACGTCGACCCTACGCCACCGTAGGTTGTTACTTGTGGGTAACTGCAAGAATGGAGCCATGACTGAAGCACCCGCCTTTCCAGCCCCCGTTGTCCTGTGGTCCCACGATGAAGCCGAGCGCGCAGGCAAGCCGCTGTTGGTCCTGCTGCACGGCTACGGCTCCAACGAGGAGGACCTCTTCAGCTTGGCCGGGTTGCTTCCCGAAGGCTTCGTAGTGGCTGCCCTTCGCGCGCCGATGCCCATGGGGCCGGGCTTTACGTGGTTCCCCCTGACAGCATCCATCGACTACTCGCTGGACGCCGTGAAGCACGCAGCCGAGTATGCGCTCGAATGGCTGGACACGGTCAAAGCGAACCACTCGTCGGTGACATTGCTGGGCTTCTCCATGGGCATGGCCATGGCCACCACCATGCTCCGCTACCGTCCCGCGGACTTCGCCGCCGTCGTCGGGCTTTCAGGCTTCGTGATCGACGCCGGCGCTGACGCCGCCTTCCGGGACAGTGAACTGGACGGATCGTTGCCCATGTTCTGGGGCCGTGACCAGCAGGATCCCGTCATCACCCAAGACAAGATCGAATACACCATGGGTTGGGTGCGCAAGCACGTTGACCTCACCAAAGTGCTCTACACGGGGATGTGGCACGGCATCAACCAGCAGGAGATCGGACACGTGGGCGAGTTCCTCACCCATAAGGTCCTCACTGATTGAGTTTTTGTACAGATAACGCCCCTAAGAGCCATTCTGGAGGGCGTTATCTGTACAAAATCTCAGTGCGTCAGGCTGCGGTGATCCGGACCGTCTGGCCGTTGACGGTGACGGTATCTCCGACGTGGAGTTGGCGTCCGCGGCGGTCATCAATTTCGTTGTTGACCTTAACCAACCCGTTCTTGATGAGCTCCGTGGCTTCAACGCCGTCCTCCACCAGATTGGCGAGCTTCAACAGCTGGCCCAGGCGGATCATGTCGTCGCGGATGGGGATCTCTTCAATTTCGGGGTTGCTCATAGAGCAATGATGCCTGAAGTAGTGTGGTGACGGTGCCGCAGCCTTCTCCCCGTCCCACCCTCCCGCTGGTCATTGGCCTCCCTATTGCCGTAGCGACAGGCCTGGTCATCCCGCTTCAAGCAAGGATCAACGGGGCCCTCGGCGCGAAACTGGACGACGGCATCGCCGCATCTGTGGTGAGCTTCACCACAGGGCTCCTGCTCATCAGCGCCATCTCCCTTGCCACGCCCAGGGGCAGGGCCGGCCTGCAGCGGATCATTCCTGCTGTCCGGAACCGCAGTTTTCCCCGCTTCTATGTCATGGCCGGTGCCATTGGCGCTCTGTTCGTCTTTGCCCAGTCGTTCACGGTTGCCCTGTTGGGCGTTGCGTTGTTCACGGTCGCGGCCGTTACGGGACAAACGCTCAGTGGCTTGCTCGTGGACCGCATGGGAATCGGCCCGGGAGGAAAACGCGCCATCACCGGAGTTCGGGTCCTTGGCAGTGTCCTGACCGTGGCCGCCGTCGCATGGGCTGTTTCACCGCGGTTCGGCGGCGACGCCGACGTCGCCTCGCTCGTTTTGCCGGTCCTCCTGCCGTTGGCCGCCGGTTTCTTCATGAGCTTCCAGCAGGCTATGAACGGCACTGCCACAGTGCATTATGGGACGCCCATCGCCGCCACCCTGGTGAACTTCATTGCCGGGTCAGCCATCTTGTGGATCGCGTGGATCATCAAGCTGTCCGTGGCCGGGCCGGGTAATCCGCTGCCCGGTGAGTGGTGGTACTACCTTGGTGGCCCCATGGGCTGCCTCTTCATTGGACTGGCGGCCCTGCTGGTCCGCAGCTTGGGCGTCCTGATCACGGGTTTGGGCATGATCGCCGGGCAACTGGTGGGATCGTTGGTGCTCGACGTCGTGATCCCCAGTCCCGGAGCGGTGGTCGCCTTGCCCACGGTGCTGGGTACGGTGCTGACGCTCATTGCGATCATCGTGGCCACGTTGCCCTGGCCCAAGGGAGCATTCGCACGAAGATCAACGGCCAAAGGCCGGTAGGGTTAGAGGAACAACTTTCCCCCAGCACCCCGCCGGACAACCTCGTCCGGATTCCGGGGCAAACCACCGCGGACCGCACCCAGCGGCCCTGTAGAACAAATGGAGTTACCCATGGCAGCAAAATCCGTCCTTGACCAGGTCATTTCACTCTCCAAGCGGAGGGGCTTTGTCTTCCAGGCCGGTGAAATCTATGGTGGCTCCCGTTCTGCGTGGGACTACGGTCCCCTCGGTGCGGAGCTGAAGGAAAACATCAAGCGCCAGTGGTGGCAGAGCATGGTTCGCGGCCGCGAAGATGTTGTAGGCCTGGACTCCTCGGTCATCCTTCCCCGCCAGGTATGGGAAGCATCCGGCCACGTGGAGGTTTTCTCCGACCCCCTGGTTGAGTGCCTTTCCTGTCACAAGCGCTACCGTGCCGACCACCTCGAGGAAGAGTACGAGGAAAAGAAGGGCCGCCCGGCAGAAAATGGCCTGGCGGACATCGTCTGCGCAAACTGCGGCACCCGCGGACAGTGGACAGAGCCCCAGGAATTCTCCGGTCTGCTGAAGACCTTCCTCGGCCCGGTGGCCAGCGACGAAGGCATGCACTACCTTCGTCCCGAAACGGCCCAGGGCATTTTTGTGAACTTCAACAACGTCCTGACCACATCCCGGAAGAAGCCGCCGTTCGGCATCGGCCAGATCGGTAAGTCGTTCCGTAACGAAATCACGCCGGGCAACTTCATTTTCCGTACCCGCGAATTCGAGCAGATGGAAATGGAATTCTTCGTCGAGCCCGGCACGGACGAAGAATGGCACCAGTACTGGATGAAGGAACGCATGTCCTGGTACACGGGCCTGGGCATCCGTGAAGACAACCTCCGATTCTTTGAGCACCCGCTGGAGAAGCTCAGCCACTACTCCAAGGGCACCACGGACATCGAATACCGCTTTGGTTTCCAGGGCTCCGAGTGGGGCGAGCTTGAGGGCATCGCCAACCGCACGGACTTCGATCTCTCCACCCACGCCAAGGCCTCCGGCACGGACCTGAGCTACTTCAACCAGGCCACCAACGAGCGTTACACCCCGTACGTGATCGAGCCCGCCGCCGGCCTGACCCGCTCCTTCATGGCCTTCCTGATCGACGCTTACACCGAGGACGAGGCACCCAACGCCAAGGGCGGCGTCGACGTCCGCACCGTGCTGAAACTGGATCCGCGCCTGGCTCCGGTCAAGGCCGCCGTGCTCCCGCTGAGCCGTAACGAGGACCTGTCTCCGAAGGCAAAGGCACTGGGCGCCCAGCTGCGTAAGAACTGGAACATCGACTTTGACGACGCCGGTGCCATCGGCCGCCGCTACCGTCGCCAGGACGAAATCGGTACTCCCTTCTGTATCACCGTGGACTTCGACACCCTGGAAGACCAGGCCGTCACCATTCGTGAGCGCGACACCATGAGCCAGGAACGTGTGTCCCTGGACAAGGTTGAGGGCTACCTTGCAGCACGCCTGATCGGCGCCTAGCCGTGGCTTTGGATTACCGCGAATGGAAGGAAGGCGATGACCTCGCCCTCCTGGAGATCTGGGGCGGCCCGGAAACACTCCCCGCAGAGCAGTTCCGTGCAGCCCTGGCACCTTCCAGCAACCAGCCCTGGCGCCGCTGCATCGTGGCCGAAGACGTGGTGGATGGCGTACGGATTCCCGTCGCTGCAGGTGTTGTCCATGAGGCTTCACTGCACCCGGAACGGCTCTGGGCGTACGTCGAGGTTGCCAAGGACCACCGCCGTGAAGGCGTTGGTGCAACCCTGCTGACCATGCTCCGCCGGGAAGCCGGGAACTCGCCGTCGGGCGTTTCCAAATTGCGCAGCAAGGTGGAGCCGGACACTGCCGGTGCTGCATTTGCTGCGGCAGCGGGACTTTCGCCCATTCAGCGCTCGCAACTGGTGGTGGTGAAGCCAGAGCCGTTGTCCCTGCCGCGTTTTGGCGACGGTTCCGAGGAAGCCGCCTCAGAGCGCGTGGAAGACCTGGCTACAGGTTCGGTGGAACTGAGCGACGTGGTGGGCAAGTACTACTCCCACGTCCACCACTGGGACAGCCCCGGAGAGCTGAGCATTGCCACAGTGCAGCGTTTGTTCCTGCATGACCTGACCGGCGCGCACGGGGCAATCGTCCTGCGCGCACCCAAAGCGAGTGCGTTCGGCCGCGGCGTTCCTGCCAGCCGGAAAGGTAAGATCCAGGCGTTCGCCATCAGCTACGCCCAAGGCAATTCCGACGAGCCGTCTGATGTCTTCCTTGGACACGATCCCCTGCTGTCCGCCGAGGAAGCAGCGGCCGCGGTCCGGGACCTGCTGGCACTCATTGCCTACCAGCATCCGGTCTTGCTGGAAGTTGACGAGTCCATGACGGCGCTTCGCACGGTTCTTGATCCGCTGTTGGAATCCGGAAAAGCCCATGTGCGGGGCGCAGACACCCTGATTGTCAGCGACTGACCACATCTTCGGCACGCCCGGATCCCACGTTGCCCGCATCCCGCGGGCCGCGTGGGATCCTGCGTTTAAATGCAGCTGTGCCCGCGTAGGGTTAAGGCATGAGGTTTTGCTGCTGATGGGCCACGGTCACTCCCACGGTCATTCTGAAAATTCCGAGCCAACCCCGCAGGCCATTGCGTCGCGGAAGCGGGCCAACTGGATTCTCGCGGCCATTCTTGTTCCGGTGGGCGTCCTGACGCTCGTGGCCATGATGGTCCTGTGGCCTTCCGGCAGCCGCGAGGGCATCACGTTTTCAAGCCCATACCAACCCGCCCCCGGAGTCACGTTCGACACTGGCAAGATTCAGAGCGTGGTGGTGGAAAGCTGCACGCAGACGGGTCAAAGCAACACGGGCCAGGGCAACACCGGCCAAAGCAACACGGGCCAAACTGACACGGGCCAGAACAGCCAGTCCGGCGGATCCCAGTGCACGTTCGCCTTCACGGAGCCGGATAAGGGCGGGGACGTGGTGAAGGTTGTCATCAACCCTGACGTGGCCATGTCCCACGGCGTGGATGTGGGGGACTCCATCCGGTACCTCAACCTGTCCGCCGTCCAGGGGGCAAGTGCTGGAAGCGGCGCCCCGGCTTATGTATTTGTGGACTTTGTCCGCAGCATTCCCATCGCCCTCCTGGCTGTCCTGTACGCAGCGGTGGTCATCGCGGTGGCCCGTTGGCGCGGCTTCCGGGCGCTTCTTGGCCTGGTGGGTGCCTATTTTGTCCTGGTGAGCTTCATTCTGCCGGGTTTGGTGGAAGGAAAACCGCCGCTCCTGCTGGCTCTGGTGGGCTCTACGGTGATCATGATCGGGGTCCTGTACTTTGCGCACGGGTTCTCGGCGCGAACGTCTACGGCTCTGCTGGGCACGATCTTTGGGCTCAGCATCACTGCGCTGTTGGCGGCGTGGGCTACGGACGCGGCTAATTTGGCCGGAGTGGGGAACCACGACGCTTCAACGCTGGTGAACATGTCCCCGCAGATCTCGATCTCCGGGATCATCCTCTGCGGCCTCATCATTTCCGGCCTGGGCGTTCTCAACGATGTGACAATCACGCAGTCCTCCGCAGTGTGGGAACTTTACGAACTGGCGCCCAACACCAGTGCCCGCAAGCTGTTCTCCTCGGCTATGCGGATCGGGCGGGACCACATCGCTTCCACCGTCTACACCATCGCCTTTGCCTACGCCGGCGCCGCACTTCCCATCCTCATCATTGTGATGCTCTATGACCGCCCGCTCGCGGAAGCACTGACCAGTGCCGAGCTGTCCGAGGAAGTCATCCGCACCTTGGTGGGCTCCATCGGCCTGGTTCTTGCCATCCCCGTCACCACCCTGATCGCTGTCCTGGTGGTGAAGGCCACCGGCATAAAGCGCCTTGCCGCCGCAGGCGGGGCCTCGGTGAGTCCCGATGAGCTTAAGGACACCGGTTCGCTGGCAGCAGCCGCCGTCGTCGCGGGTTCAGGGTCGGAGGACACGCACGACGCCGACACGCGCCTTGACGCTCACGGCAAGCCGGCACGCCCGGGTAGCCGCCGTGCACAACGGGAAGCGGAGCGCCGCGGCGGAAGCAACGACAACACCACCTGACGCCGGGTCTGGATCTTGCCCCCAGGGCCCGCCTGACTACGGTGTGCTGGACGATCAAGCAGGCGATTCGGCGGGCTGTCCGCCGATTTGCCCGGATTTGCAACAATGGTTAGGTGACTGTTGTAGCAACGCCCCCCGCACCAAAGCTTGAGCTCCCGCCATTGAAGCTTGGCAGGATCACCGTGGACACACCCGTGATCCTTGCCCCGATGGCCGGCATCACCAACTCGGCCTTCCGCAGGCTCTGCCGTGAATACGGCGGCGGCATGTACGTGGCCGAGATGGTGACGTCCCGTGCCCTTGTGGAGCGGACGCCGGAATCGTTGCGCATCATCTCCCATGATGAGGACGAGAAAGTCCGTTCCGTGCAGCTCTACGGTGTGGATCCTGTGACGGTGGGCGCCGCGGTGCGGATGCTGGTGGAAGAGGACCGGGCCGATCACATCGACCTCAACTTCGGCTGCCCCGTGCCCAAGGTCACCCGGCGCGGTGGCGGTTCAGCGCTTCCTTGGAAGATCGATCTGTTCACCTCAATCGTCAATACAGCAGTCAAGGAAGCCGCCAAGGGCGATATCCCGCTCACCATCAAAATGCGCAAAGGCATTGATGATGATCACCTGACGTACCTAGACGCCGGCCGGATCGCCCGCGACGCCGGAGTAGCCGCCGTCGCACTTCACGGCAGGACTGCCGCGCAGTTCTATTCCGGCCAGGCCGACTGGTCCGCCATTGCCCGCCTCCGCGAAGCTCTGCCGGACATCCCGGTGCTGGGCAACGGCGACATTTGGTCTGCCGAGGATGCAGTTCGCATGGTCCGGGAAACCGGTGTGGACGGTGTCGTAGTGGGCCGCGGTTGCCAGGGCCGCCCCTGGTTGTTCGGCGACCTCCAGGCAGCGTTTGAGGGCAGCGACCAGCGGCACCGCCCCGGGCTCCGGGAAGTGGCGGAGGGCGTCTACCGCCATGCTGAGCTGATGGTGGAGACCTTCGGCAACGATGAGTACAAGGCACTCCGTGAGATCCGCAAGCACATGGCCTGGTACTTCAAGGGCTATGTTGTGGGTGGCGAACTCCGCGCCAAACTGGCCACCGTTCCCACCCTCGAGGTGCTGCGCGAATACCTTGATGAACTGGATATGGACTCGCCCTACCCGGGAGTCGATTCCGAGGGCCCCCGCGGCCGCGCTGGTTCGCCCAAGAAGCCTGCGTTGCCCAAGGACTGGCTGGAGAGCCGTCAGCTGAACGCTGAACAGAGCGCGGATATCTCGGCCGCAGAGCTGGACGTTTCGGGCGGCTAGCCTCACACGTGTAAGACTGACTCAAGAAGCTCCACACCCCGGCGCTTGAAGGAGGCAGATACCCATGGGAACCGAAGCGATTCTTGGCCACGACGGGACGGCCCACGATTTTGTGCTGGCCATCCCCGGATACGCCGAGGCAGATTCCGCGCGGTGGGTCGAAGAGCCCCGCAAGAGCAACTATCGCTCCGACTTTGAACGGGACCGCGCCAGGGTCCTGCACTCCTCGGCGTTGCGCAGGCTCGGCGCAAAAACGCAGGTAGTTGCCCCGGACACGGATGACTTTGTCCGAACCAGGTTGACCCACAGCCTGGAGGTGGCGCAGGTAGGCCGCGAACTGGGCCGGTCCCTCGGCTGTGATCCTGATGTGGTGGACACTGCATGCCTAAGCCACGATCTCGGCCATCCGCCCTTCGGCCACAACGGTGAGTCCGCGCTCAATGAAGTTGCGCACACCATTGGCGGCTTCGAAGGCAACGCCCAAACCCTGCGGCTCCTGACCCGCCTGGAACCCAAGGTACTGGCAGAGGACGGCAGGCCTGCAGGACTCAACCTGACCCGTGCCAGCCTGGACGCCGCGTCCAAGTACCCGTGGTCCGCCGTCGATGCTCCTGTCATTCATGGGCACCGCACCAGCAAATTCGGCGCCTACGAGGACGATCTTCCCGTCTTTGAATGGCTGCGTGAAGGCGCTCCGGGTAACCGTTCCTGCATCGAGGCCCAGGTGATGGACCTTGCAGACGATATTTCCTACTCGGTCCACGATGTTGAGGATGCGATCGTCGCCGGTCATTTCCAGCTCAAATGGATGGAGAACCCGGACCACCGGGCGCGCGTGGTGGGCTACACGAAGCAGTGGTATTTGCCGCATAACGATCCCGCCGAGATTGATGCTGCCCTTGCCCGCCTGGAAGCCACCAAAGTTTGGGTGCGCGAAGCTGACGGCAGCCGGAAATCCATGGCTGCGCTGAAGGATATGACCAGCCAGTTGATCGGCCGGTTCTGCCAGAGCGCCATGGAGACAACCCGTGCGCACTTCGGCCCGGCCAACCTGACCCGGTACGACGCCGAGCTCATGGTTCCTGAGGAAACTGTCACTGAGATTGCGGTCCTCAAGGGCCTGGCCACCACGTTCGTGATCTCCACCGACCATCGCCAGCCGGTGTACGAGCGTCAACGCGAAGTGCTGCACGCACTGGTCGGCGTCTTGAACGCCACAGGTGACCGTCACCTGGAGCCGATGTTTGCCTCTGACTGGCGCGACGCCGTCGACGACGGTGCGCGGCTGCGCGTGGTGATCGACCAAGTCGCTTCGCTGACGGACGTCTCCGCGTTGGCCATGTATGAGCGGCTTGTGGGAAGCCTTCCCTCGCTCTGGTAGCCCGCGGAACCCTGCCGTTAACGGCGGGGACGCCCGGGGCGAGCGACTAGGATGGTGACGTGGCTGGCCTGATCAAACGTGAAGATATAGACGAAGTACGCCAGCGCACGGATATCAAGGAAGTCGTTGACGGTTACGTCACCCTCAAGGGCGCCGGGCTAGGCAGTTTTAAGGGCCTGTGCCCGTTCCACGACGAACGCTCACCCTCGTTCACTGTCCGCCCGCAAGTGGGCCGGTACCACTGTTTCGGGTGCGGGGAAGACGGCGATGCCATCTCCTTTGTCCAGAAAATGGACCATAGCTCGTTCCACGAGGCCGTAGAGAAACTGGCTGCCAGAATCGGCTACGAGCTGCGCTACGAGGACGGCGGCACCGGTCCCAGCCGTGAAGAGGTGGGCAAGCGCCAACGCCTGTTGGACGCTCACAAGATCGCCGATGAGTTCTTCCGTGCGCAGTTGCTGACGCCGGGAGCTGCCGAGGGGCGGAACTTCCTGGACGGCCGCGGTTTCGACCGCGCCGCCGCCGAACATTTTGGCGTCGGATACGCGCCCCAGGGCTGGGACGCACTGTTGAAGCATCTCCGCGGCCGTGGGTTCACTGATGCTGAGTTGAAGCTCACAGGCATGTTCTCGGAAGGAAACCGGGGAATCTACGATCGTTTCCGTGGAAGGCTGATCTGGCCCATCAGGGACATCGCAGGCGACACCATCGGCTTCGGCGCGCGGAAGCTCTACGAGGACGACCAAGGCCCCAAATACCTGAACACTCCTGAAACCACGCTGTACAAGAAATCCCAAGTCCTCTACGGGATCGACATCGCCAAACGGAACATCGCCAAGGAACGTCAATTGGTAGTGGTCGAGGGGTACACGGACGTCATGGCCTGCCACCTCGCCGGAGTTACGACGGCGGTGGCCACCTGTGGTACTGCTTTCGGTACCGAGCACATCAAGGTGGCCCGGCGGCTGCTCTCGGACGACGGCAGCGGGGGAGAGGTCATCTTCACCTTCGACGGCGATGCCGCCGGCCAAAAAGCTGCCCTGCGGGCATTCGAAGAAGACCAGCGGTTCCAAGCCCAGACGTATGTCGCTGTTGAACCCAGCGGCGCCGATCCCTGTGATCTTCGTCAACTCAAGGGCGATTCCGCGGTGCGGGATCTGATTAGCAGCCGGAAACCCCTCTTTGAGTTCGCCATCAAGGCCTCGCTCCGCAGGCACAACCTCGACACCGTGGAAGGGCGTGTGGCCGCCTTGCGCGAAGCCGCCCCCGTGGTGGCGCAAATCAGGGACTCTGCCGCGCGGCCGGGCTACACCCGCGAACTTGCCGGGTGGCTGGGCATGCCCATCGAAGAGGTCAGTCGATTCGTTGGCGGAGCTGCCAAGCGCGCCGCCGCGGGCGGCGCGGGAGAACAGTCGACGGCACCGGCGTCGAGCGGTCCCGTCTTCCAACGGCCCGATCCCCGGGACCCCATAGCCGGTATGGAACGCCAAGCGCTTGAAGTGGTCCTCCAGGAGCCATCAGTGCTGGGCGGGGGAGCCTGGGAGCGTTTCGAGGCCTCGCAGTTCACCACTCCTGCTTACGCCGCCGTCCACACTGCCGTGCGGGCTGCCGGTCTGGCACACTCGGATGACCCCGTGGCGTGGGTGGAGCAGGTCCGTCAGGAAGTTCCCGAGCCCTTGAGGCCACTGGTCTCGGAGTTGGCAGTGACGCCCCTGCCGGCGAGCACTGCGGAGGCCATGCAGCGGTACTGCCGTGACATCCTGGCCCGTCTTTTCGAATTGCAGATCACCAGGATCAAGGCAGACAAGATGGGTCAGCTGCAGCGCTTGGATGCAGGTGCCAATCCGGAGGAGTTCCAGCGGCTGAACCGGGAGCTGATGCAACTCGAAATGGAGCGCAGGTCGCTGCGTTCGGACGGTTGAAAGCGCCGATTTCACTTTCCGGCGGGCCCCTGTTAAGCTAGTAACCGCTTCATTCCTCCGTAGCTCAATTGGCAGAGCATTCGACTGTTAATCGAAGGGTTACTGGTTCAAGTCCAGTCGGAGGAGCGCGCAATACCCCCGTTTCGAGCCTTCGAAACGGGGGTATTTTTATACCCCCGAGGGGTATGGTGAGTCGATTTCGCATTCCGGTAGAACCTTTGCTAAAGTCATAACCGCTTCATTCCTCCGTAGCTCAATTGGCAGAGCATTCGACTGTTAATCGAAGGGTTACTGGTTCAAGTCCAGTCGGAGGAGCAACGGGACCCCGTACCGGCTTTTCAGCTGGTGCGGGGTCTGCTTTTTGATCACACAAAATCCATCTCCACTTGCAGGAACCGGGCCGCCTCGACCACCGCCGCCAGGAACGAATCCTGCTCGGTGGGCGGAGTCCGGGGTTCGCGGGGATGCCATTCGTGGGGCGCCGAGTAAACGCGGGTAAAGCCGCCTCCTGGCGGGGCATAGAAGATGCCAAAGCGTTGGACCGGCCATTCCGGCGAGGTCTCCGATGCGACCAACAGCGCGGCGTCGGTTTCGGGATTGTACCACTGGGCAATGGGTCTGCGACGGTCATCGGTAAAGAGCCCGGCGGCGTATAATGCAGCCGACTGAGGGCTGGTCACCGAGCACAGGCGGTCCCACCACAGCGGCAGGATGCGTTCATCCCGACGCTGCCACGGTGCCGGAAGCGGCTGCAGCTCTTGCCCATGTGGCACAGCTCAACTTTATCGCCGGTCCCGGGCTGGCAAAAGGGCAAAGGCTATTTTGAGAGTCCAAGCCTTGGGTACAGTACGTCGAAACCCTTGGTCAGGCCTGCGTTCAACGCCAAGCCAACGTGACCGCCGTTAGGCACTTCGTAGTACGTCACGGTCATCCCAGCATCCCGGGCGGCAGCGGAGACTGCCTTGGCGGCTGCCACGTACGTGGTGTCGTCCGAGCCTACGGTGAAAACTGCCGTTGTGTTAGGGAACTGCTTGCCTTTCATGTTGTTGATGGGCTTCTGGGCATCGTAGGCAGCCTGGTTGCCATCGAAGATCGATGCAAGGTTGCCGGCCGGGTCCTCCGCGCCGGGAAATTCCTCGCCGGAGATGTCCACCACGTTGCCCCACATCTGCGGGTATTTGACCGCGAACGAGATTGCGCATTGGCCGCCATTGGAGTAGCCGGCTATGGTCCAGTGTTCGCGGTCCTCGAGGATGTTCAAGTTCGCTTTTGCCCAATTCACCACGTCCTGGTTGATGTACTTCTCAACGTTGCCGTACTTGGCGGTGTCCAGGCAGAGGGTGTCATTCTGGTCGGGGCCGATCTGGTCTGCCACGATTGCGATGGGGGCAAGGCCGTTGTTCCTGGCTGCGAACTCGTCCAGGGCGGCCGACACGTATTGCGGATCAGGGAGTCCCGGCTGGCCCATCATGAGGACGAACAAGGGCAGCTTGGGCGGATGTGCCGTGAGGGCGGCAGGGGGCAGGTAGATGCCCGCCGGCCTGGCGACAAAACCGGAGACGGTGGCTGGTATGACCTGGGTTCCTGCTTCGCCCTTCGCCGGCTGGTCGGCAGGGGGCTTCCAGCTCTGCCATAGCGGACCGGCCGGGACAGGGGCGTCCGGGTCAGGTTTGGCCAGTTGAATGGCGTCCTCCGTGGAGATTCCCAGCGCTGAGCCCAAGGTTTTGTTGAGCCCGAACTCGGTGTTGATGCCCAGACCGGCCACCACCACGAACACAGGAATCGAGAGAGCCGCCACTACCTTCCGCCAGCGCTGGCTATGGCGGAAACTGACCACGGCCAGACCCACGGCGGCAAAGCAGGAAATCGCCCAGAACCACACCCGCGGCGTCAGCCCCACATGAAAGACGTCCATGACGTCCTCCACGAGCCACACGGTCAACCACCCGAACAGTCCCGCCACCACAATCGCCGTGATCGCGGTACGGGCCCAACGCGCTGACGGCCTCAGGAACAACAGCAGGAAAAAGCCGACGCCGATCACCCCGGCGATGATCATGACGACGGGGCCGCTGATCTCGAGCTTCAAGAGCTCGTTCATGACCGGGAGGTCCGCTCGTGCCTCATGCGGCTGGCTCCTTGGCTACCATTTGCCGCAACAGCCCGGCGCTCTGCGTGGGGGACAGCCCCGGCAGGTAGGCCGAACCCACCGCGATGCCGATGGAAGGCAAGGCCAACGGGTCCTGGTAGTACATGTATAGCGTCCTGTGTTCGGGCTGGAACCTTGATTTGAAAGCGGCCAAGGATTTGAAACCGTACATGGGTTCCAGGGCGTTTCCCAGGAGCGCAAGGACGCGGTCCAAAGCGCTGCGGTCTCCATCGCCGGCACCGGCCCCTGCAGTGGCGAGCGGTGAGCCGGATAGGGAGATTTGGGGTACTTCTTCTTTGAAGTGGGTCACGGCAGAGGCGATCAGGAATTCCATGACGCCCTTGAAACCTGTGGTGCGGCGGCGCATGAAGTCCAAGGTCCACCCTGAGATGACCCCGTGGGTGAAGACCGGGAGCCAGCTGGTTACCCCGTGGACCAATCCGTCGTCATCCACCGCCACGCAGCAGAGCACCTCGGGATCTTTGAGCTCGTTCAAGCCGCCCAGGGTGAAGCCCATCTCCGGAAGGGCCTTATCGGCCACCCATTCTTCGGAGATCTCAGCCAGCTGCGCCCTGATTCCCGGAGGCATCTCAGGGTAGGGGTACCAGTGATCCTTGATGGCAAGTTTGTCTGCGCGGTTGAGTGCGGTCCGGACGTTCTGCCACTCTTTCCCCTTGAAGGTCATGGCCTGGACGTTGAGGAGTGTCTCTTCAGCTACTTCCAATTTCCTGAAGCCGTGGGGGAGCAGTGGGACATCCAGCTCTGCCGTTGCCGAATAGAAGCACGGGATCAGGCCCAGGTTGGCGCAGTGCTTGACGAAACCCGTCGCTGCCTCGGCATGGTGCTCCTCAGCGCCGAAAGGGCCGGCAACGGTGAGGGCCACCCCGTTATGGACCTGATAGGCGATTCCAGCTTTCCTGTCCGGGGTGAACCAGTACTGGTTGTTGTCCCAGAGAGCCATCCAGGACAACGTGCCGCCGCCATCATGCAGCAGTTCCCTGGCGTGTCCCAGATCCGCCGCCGGATCGGTGGCCAGCATCCTGAACCGCCGGAAGTTGTTCAGGACCAGCACCAGGATGCAGAGCCAGATGATGTCCCCGCCCAGGCCGTACAGCACTGTGCTGAGCAGGCCCTGGGGCAGGGCCACCACGAAGGGGACCGGGAAAGGTACCAGGATGTGGGTCAGTTGCCCGGCAAGGTCCAACAGGGTGGAGCGGCCCGGGTTGCCTTCGAGGAACCAGAAGATCACATAGAAGATCACAGCGGCCACAGCCAGAACGAGCGAGGTCCGGCCAAGAACCCGGTACCCGGCGTCGCTGGATTCGACGCGGAACTTATGCCGGTTCACCAGAAGCAGCACCGCGATGATGACAGGCGCGAGGACTGCGGGGACCGCGTACAGCAGGAGGTAGGCGAAGTCGTCATCGCCTAGTGTGACCCCCGGATCGGTCACGTACTGAAGGATGGAGAGGACAGTTACGGCTGCCAGATACAGCTGGATCACAAGGGTCAGCCGGTATGCGAGCCGCCGGCCGCGCCTCAGACCCTCAGCGCAGACCAGCAACAGCAGCACAGGAATCAGCGTCAGAATGGCCGCGCCGAAGCTCTGGACACCCACGATGCTTTGCAGGGTGACACAGTTGTTGTCGTTATTGCAGGCTTCCTGAACCTCATCGGCGTCGGGACTTGCCTGAAGCATCACCTCGGAAACCACCGACAGGGGGCCGACTTCCCACGTTCCGGTCAGTTGCGTCAGCAAAGGTCCCACCGCGAAGACACCCACCACGGTGCCCACCAGGAACCGTGTTTCGCGAAGGCTTGAGGAGTGCAACGAGCCTGCCCTGCGGCGCAGGACCAGCGACTGGATGGCCCAACCTGCCAGGATGCCGATCACGGCCCCGGCAAGCGCCTGCAGGGTTTGGGCGACCCCAACGAACAAGGCAAACATCAGCGTGGCGGCCAGCAACCACGTCCGCAGGCGCCGACGCCACAGTGCATCAAGCGCCGCCGTCGAACATCCCAGCGCTGCGGCGGCGCCACCATAGGCGCCCACTACATATTCGCCGCCCAGGAAACTGAGCCATTGGTCGCTGGCATCCGTTCCGAAGGTCACCAGCACCACAAGTACCAGGGCACTGAGGGCTGAACCGGCAATGAAAGCAGCCAGGGCCAGCCAAGGCCCCATAACGCGTTCGGCGATGCCCACACCCACCAGGATCGCCGCTGTGCAGGCCAGGTAGTCGAGCAAGGAGGAGGCGAAGAACCCCGAGGTGAAGATTGACCACCACGGTCCTGGCTCCACTGCCAAGCCAATTCCCACTTGATCCAGCAGATCTTGTCCGGGGCCGTTGACGAGGCTGCCGGAGATAGCGCCCAGCACCCAAAGGAGCACCACCAGCGCCAGCGTCAGCGGCAACCTCCGTAAGGTTGCCAAGCCGCGAACACTGCCCCGGAATACAACAGCCGTGCTCATGTGATGTCCCCTTCACCGGTTCAAGCACCGGTTACCCGGCTGGCCACCATTCTGCCCTGCGGTACGCGGTTAGGGGAGGGGTTGGTGGTTCCCGACGTCGGCGGGTCGCCTGCGGGGCCGGCTTAGTCATGCTTGCAGCTGGCTTAGTCCCGCTTCCAAGGGCCGGGGTTCACGCGGTAGAGCACAGCGGCGCCGATCACGGCGCCCAGGATGGCGCCGAACAGTGCGCTTCCCGCGGTGCGACCGAGAAGAGCACCGGCCAGGGCTCCAAGCAAGGCGCCAAGGAAGAGGCCCCTGCCGTTGCGGTGCGGTTTATTAGTCATGGTCACAGCCTACGGGGCCGGTTCTCAAGAGCCGGTCCTCAGGAGTCGGCCTAATGAATAGACGGAACCGACCGCGGCCGCACAACCAGCCAAAGCGCCGCAATAGCGCCAGTGATGCAGACGGCCATGACCGCGCCCATGGGTACAGCGGAGCTGACGCCCAGCCAACCCACCACCGGCGGGACAATACCGGCCATCATGAATTGGGATGCGCCCAGGAGCGATGCAGCGGTGCCCGCTTGCGCGCCGTGGTTGGCCAGGGACAGGACCTGAACGCACGGGAACATGAAGCCAGTGGCGCAAATGTAGAACCACAGAGGGATGAGGATGCCCCACAAACCCACATGGAACAGGTCAAGCACCACGATCAGCAGGGCGATGAACAGCATGAAGGCCGTAGCACCGGCCACGATCCACTGCGGAGCCACCCGTCGGATCAGTCGGGAGCTGATCTGTACGCCTGCCACGATGCCCAAGGAGTTGATACCGAACAGGATGCCGTATTCCTGCGGCGAAAAGCCGTAGACGTTTTGGAAAAGAAAGGTCGATGCTGATAGATAAGCGAAAAGTCCACCGAAATTCAGGCTTCCCACCAGCACCATGCCCACAAAGATCCTGTCCGTCAGGACGGTCTTGTAGCGCTGGCGCACGGTGACAGTGGATTTTCCCCGCTGCTCAGCCGGAAGTGTTTCCCGGATGAAGAAGATCGAAGCAAGGATGACCAGCAGTCCATAAGCGGCCAGGAAGAAAAAGATGCCCGGCCAAGGGAAAGCCAACAGCAGCTGGGAGCCGATGACCGGCGCCAGGATGGGGGCCAATCCGTTAACCAGCGACATCCGCGAGAACATCCGGACCATGGAGTAGCCGTGGAAGAGATCCCGGACCATGGCCATGGCCACCACGCCACCTCCGGCAGCACCGATCCCCATGAGCACGCGGAATAACGACAACATCCCGATGTCTGTGGCAAGCGCCGCACCCAGCGATGAGCCGATATGCACGGCTGTGGCCAGAATGAGCGGAAGCCGACGCCCCACCTTGTCACTGAAGGGTCCCACCAGCAGTTGGCCGAGCCCGAAGCCAACCGTGGTACCGGTCAGAGTGAGCTGGATCGCCGCCGCCGAGACATCAAAACTCTCTTCCAAAGCGGGGAACGCCGGAAGATAGAGGTCGATCGTGAAAGGACCGAGGGCGGTCAGTGCACCCAACAAGAGAATGTAGACGAGTTTTTCGCGTCGGCTCAGAGAATCGCCCGGAGCAATGGGAGAGGTCACGATCATCTATCCTATGGCCCGGATCATATTTATTGGACGTATGACGGGCGCGCCGGGGCATGATGCCGAAAGTTCAGCAGGAACCTGAATGATAGCTTTGAGGACAGGTGTCCGCGGGGATGGTTTTTCGCCGCGTTCGCCTTACACGATGCCCAGAGGAAGCAGTTAGGCGGAACCCATGAGTGGACGTCACACCGGCCGGCCCAGTCAAGGACCAGCCATTCGTACTTTGCCGAAGACCCTCAAGCTCGTAGCAAGGCTGGCTCCGAGGCAACTCAACGACGAAATAGCCTTGGCGAAGGTTGAACTTAAGCGAAAAGCCACGCAGGTTGGCATCGCCGGTGCCTTCTTCGGAGTAGCGCTTGTGTTCATGGCGCTCCTGGTCATTGCACTGGTTGTCGCGGCGATCCTGGGATTGGCCACCATTATGCCCGGCTGGCTGGCGGCTCTGATTGTTGCCGCCTTTTTCCTGGTGATTGTGGCCATCGCGTCCCTGATTGGTATTGCCAAGTTCAAGAAGGCCATGCCCTTGGTCCCCGAGGACACCATCCGGGGGATCAAACATGATCTGGGAATCGCCAAGGAAGGCTCTGACTTCGACGAGTCCATCCTCGACCCCAACTCGCCCGCCGCCAAGGCAGCCAAGGCCGAAAAGGAAGCGGCTGCGCAGAAGGCCAAGGCAGAGAAGGCTGCAAAGGAAGCCGCCAAGGAAGCCGATGCCGTCAAGGCGCCCACCGAAGCCGAGCTTCGCTCGCGCCTGAAGCGCCGCCGCGAACACCTCACGGGCGTTCGCGACGAGCTCGGTGAGCAGCTGGACGTCAAGAAACAGGGCCAGGCCCTGCTGCAGAGCGCCAATGGAAAGTTCCAGGAGAGCAGGGAATTCGCTGCGGCGAAGTTTGCCGACCTTGGAGACTCCGTCCCTGAGAGTCTCACCGAACGGCTTGCCGCCCGGTGGAAGGACCTTGCTGCGTTTGCCACGGCTGCAGTGGTGTTCGTTGTTGCACTGCGGAAGTTACTGAAGAAGTAGCAGCCAGCGGCGCCACCAACACTGAAGACGAGGAAGGGGGAGAAGATGAGATTGATCGGAGCTGGGTCGCACCCTGACCGGCCGCAGGTTGATCACGACCTCATCTTCACTGTCCCCAACATCCTCACGGTACTTCGCTTCATGGGTGTGCCACTGTTCGTCTGGCTCGTCCTGTCCGAACAGGAGTACGGTTTCGCGGTCCTGGTGCTCGTCATCATGGGCAGTACCGACTGGGTGGATGGCTACATCGCCAGACGCTTCGACCAGACTTCCAAGCTTGGCCGGATCCTGGATCCCATGGCAGACCGGGCCGCACTGCTGGCGGTCGCCTTCACACTGGCGATTGCCGGCGTCGTGCAGTGGTGGTACCTGGCCGCGCTACTGGTGCCGGACGCCGTCCTGGCTGTTGCATCCCTGATTTACTTCCGGAGCCACCCGGACCTTCCGGTGAGCATCATCGGCAAGATCCGCACGGGGCTGCTGCTGATTGGTACGCCGTTGCTGGTCCTGTCCAAGTTGCCCATTGCTTTCACCGACGTCTACTTCGTGGCCGCCTGGACGTTCCTGGGCCTGGGCCTGATCGGCCACTGGATAGCCGCTTACAACTACTACTGGGCCATCCTGCGCAAAGGAAAAGAATTGAAAACCGACGACGGCGGACGAGGCTGATGGTCTGGCTGGCGGTTTTTCTCGCGGTACTTGGTGCCTTCTTCCTCGCCATCGGCGCCCAGCGGCAGGGCAGCGCCGTGAAAGCCGACACCGGCGGCTTGGCGCTAAGCTCCAACGGTTTCCTGCGGCTCCTGCGGAATCCCCGATGGATGCTGGGCCTGCTGTTCCTCGCCCTCGGAATGGTGATGAACGCCATCGCCTTGGTCTCAGCACCTCTCACGGTGGTGCAGCCTATTGGTGCCATTGCGCTGGTGATCACCACAGTGGTCAATGCCAAGGACCAAGGTTTGAGCATCAACCGTGCAACCGTGGTGGCCATCAGTGCCTGTGTGACTGGTTCGGCGCTGTTCGTGCTCCTGGCCGTCAACGTCACGCAGGAGAACCATCACGTCAACAGCGACGACGAACTGACAATCGTTCTCCTCCTGGCCCTTGCGGTGGGCATTTTTGGGACACTTGCGGTTCTGTTCAAACACCGGATGAGTGCCTTCATCTACATTTTGGGAGCCGGTGTCCTGTTCGGCTTCGTCGCCGTTTTGACCCGCATCATCGGCAAGCACCTGCTGGACCCCAACGGCTTGTTCCTGCTGAACGTTCAGTGGTACACGCTGATAGCGATCGTGGCCGCCGGGGGACTGGGGTCATGGTTCGTTCAGAGCGCTTATTCCGGCGGCCCACCGGACCTGGTCATTGCCGGCCTGACCGTGATCGACCCCATGGTGGGCATCGCAATTGGCATTGTGATTCTGGGTGAGCTTCGTCCCGATGTCCACGCCGTGATGGCCATCGCCATGGCGGCGGCCGCTACGCTTGCTATCGTGGGGGTTATTGCCCTAAGCCGGCACCATCCGGAAGTCACCAAACGCAAGAAGGATGCAAAGGCGGCTGCCAACCGGAAAGCCCAGGGCAAAGCTTGACCTTGCGCCACCGCTGTTGCGGGCGGCAACCCGGCGACACCGCAGCATTGCCACAAGCAGTGCTGTCCGCACCGTGACCATCAGGAGTTCTCCACGTGACCATTCCCGACACCAACAAGCCCCTCACTATTCTGATTGCCGCGGATACCTACCCGCCGCATGTCAACGGTGCCGCCCAGTTCGGCTACCGCCTGGCCAAGGGGATGACGGCACGCGGACACAACGTGCACGTATTGGCCTGCCGTCCGGACACAGGCAAGAGCTATACCGAGTTCCGCGATGAAGCCACCGTTCACCGGCTCCGCTCGCATGGCGTTTTCACCCATGAGTACTTCCGTATTTGCTTCCCGTGGGAAATCAAGAAGGAAATCAGCCTCCTCTTCGACAAAGTCCAGCCTGACGTCGTTCACATCCAGAGCCACTATATGATCGGTGAACACGTCCTCTACGAGGCCGTGAAACGCGGCATCAGGGTTGTGGCCACCAACCACTTCATGCCCGAGAACCTCAACCCGTTCCTGCCCTTCCCGCAGTGGTTCAAGGACATTGTGGGACGAGTTTCGTGGAAAGACATGGG
This sequence comes from Arthrobacter sp. DualSoilB13, assembly GCF_055389195.1. Taxonomy (NCBI): domain Bacteria; kingdom Bacillati; phylum Actinomycetota; class Actinomycetes; order Micrococcales; family Micrococcaceae; genus Arthrobacter; species Arthrobacter sp. DualSoilB13. Next base: position 1,441,322 of record NZ_AP035865.1, read on the forward strand.
CAAGGTCATGGGCCAGGCCGACGTGGTCACCACACCCACACCGCTCGCTGCCAAGGCCATGCACCAGCACGCTTTCCTGCGGAAGGTCCTGCCCCTTTCCAACGGCATCGACTCGTCCGCGTACGAGCTGCAGCCAGGTGAAGTCATTGAGCCGCATGCCAACCCCACCGTCCTGTTCGTGGGCCGGCTTGCCGAAGAAAAGCACATCAACGTGCTGATCGATGCCGTGGCCAAGACTCCACGGGAACTGAACGTGAACCTCGAAATCGTGGGTGGCGGCGAAGTTCGCCCAGCCCTTGAAGCCCAGGTAGCTAAGCTTGGGCTGGGGGACCGGGTGAGGTTCCTCGGGCTGGCCAGCGACGAGGACTTGCGTGAGGCCTACATCAAGGCCGACATTTTCTGCATGCCCGGGACAGCCGAGCTTCAGTCACTGGTGACGCTGGAGGCCATGTCTGCTTCCACTCCTGTGCTGCTGGCCAACGCCATGGCGCTGCCGCATTTGGTTCGCGACGGGGAGAACGGTTACCTCTTCACCCCCAACGACAGCAACGAGTTGGCGGCAAGGATCACCCAACTGGTGGAACTTCCCCGGGACGAGCTTGAGGCCATGGGCAAGTTGAGCCGCGAGATGGTGGAGCCGCACAGCATCAACAGCACCCTTCAGACCTTCGAGGACCTCTACCGGGGCGCTACGTACGAGGACATGGTGGTGTGACAAAAGCACTCTCCAGGACCTATTAGAATTGCTGGAGTGCTTTGCCCGGAACTGCTGCTTTGCGGTGGCCGGACCGGGCATCAAGGGGCTATAGCTCAGCTGGTTAGAGCGCGGGACTCATAATCCTAAGGTCCTCGGTTCAAGTCCGAGTAGCCCTACATTTCATGCAGGAGCCGTGGCCGATGATCCATCGTCGGCCACGGCTCTTGCTGTCACTGGTCGCTAAGAGCGGCTGACAACTCGTGGCGAAGGCGTGCTTCCTCGCCACTGCCCGTGGTGGGCAAACGCACGAGGCGGATCTTGTGGGCGCGGCAGATGGCGTCTTTGAGTGCATCCCGCGCGCGCTGCATCGGATTGTTCTCATGGAACGCATAACCATCCACCTCAACGGCAAGAACGGGAATGTTGCTGATGCGGTTGTAGACCACAAAGTCCAAAGTTGCGCGGTTTTGGACGTAGGAATGCTGGTCGGGCGTGAGCATCGACAGGTCCGGCAGCAGGCTCCTCAGCACGACCTGCGGAGCTATGGCCAAGTCGCTGAAAGGCTCATCCCCGATCAGTTCAGTCAGCAGCGTCCATACGATGTTTTCCGAGGGGAACTGTGAGGTGCCCCGGACCCTGCTGGCAAAGGGCCTCAAAAGAGTCGAATACTCCGTGTACAAGAGGTCGAAGACAGACAACACACTGCTGTCAAAAACACCATCGTCCGGGTTTCGGTATCGGATGAAGTGAACCAGATCCCGAAGGTGGCGACTTGTTGGAAGCATCTCATGGTTGGTTACCAGCACGAACCGCTTCACTGCGCGGGAAACTGCGACATTGACCAAATGGGGGTCGTCCACAAAGCCAATGCCAGATTGCCCGCTGTTCGTTTCGTCCAGGACAGTGCTCATGATGATTACGGACTTTTGCCGCCCCTGAAACTTGTGGACTGTATCGGCCTGGATGTTATTGAGCAGTGCCTCTGTGACCTTGTCCACTTGCCGCCGATAGGGTGTGACCACGCCGATGTCGTGGTCAGGAATGCCTGAACAGAACTGGTCGAGTACTTCCTTGGCAATGACGTCTGCCTCGCGCTGGTTGGTTCGGCCACCACTGAGGTGCTGACGCATGTGGTTCCCGGCAGCAGTACGGACTACGACGAGAGGCCGGCCCTCAGCGTCGCCGGTGGTATAGGCAACGAGTTGCCCGCCGTAGAACTTCCTGTTGCAATAGTCGATGATCGCAGGATCGCACCGGTAGTGCTCCCGGAGCATGGTGCGCGGAAGGTCGGCCCCGAATTGCCCGATCATCGAGGACAGAATGTTGTGCAGCGTGTAATCGACGTTTGGTGACGGTGCTTTCAAGGCGTTTCTTGAGGCTTTTTCGTCGGTGATGTGTTGGAGCTGCTGCAGGTCGCCCACAACGATGACGTTCCGGGCACATGAGAGCGCCAGACCGGCAGCGAGCAGATCAACCTGGGACGCTTCGTCGATGATCAAGTAATCCAGGAGCGTTCCCGTGGGAACGTTTCTTCGCAAGGAGTGGCAGGTGCTGAGTACTACCGGATAGTCGGAGGTGAATTCTGCGAAGGCAGTCTCGTAACTGCTTTCCGTGTAGGTCCTTCTCCGCTTCCGGGCATATCGAAGATGGAGTGCCGCGTCGAGCCCTTGCCTGGAGGCCAGCTGATGGTCCTCTTCCAGAGCCGGGTAGTCCTCGGCAGCCAGAATCTCATTCCCTCTATCAATGAGGCGCCCCAGCTCTGCGATTTTCTTATGGTAATAGGCGCCCTGCAGACCCAGGACAACATCAGTGTCGCTGCTGTTCGCTTTGCCCAGTGCCCCGTATCGCAGTCGAAGTCCCATGCGTCTGAAGAACCTGCGCAGCGGACCCTCATCCTGAGGGACGGAGGACGTCTCGGCCAGAAATTCGAGGATGCGGCGGGACGAGCCGGGCAGGGTCGGTACTGCGCTCAGTCCATCGGAGTCAGGGTGGGTCGCGTGAAGGAAGAAATGGCGCCTCTCGAGTTTGAACGCTTCCAACTCCTGCTTCCACTGCGCCAGCTGCAGGGCCGTCTCCTGTAAGCCGCGCAAGCGTTTGTCGAGGGCAGCTACCTGCTCCGCTGGAGGCGCTTCGTGGCGGGGTCTGCTGAGGAAGCGATCGACATCGGCATTTCTGCTTTCCTGACGGGCGAAGAATTCGTCCATTTTCTCCTTGCGTCGAAGGTCCGCCACGATGTAGCCCACACCTTCTTGCACGAGTTTGTCGCGAACGTTCTCAACTGCGGCGTTATTGAAGGAGACGACTCCAACCGTCTTGCCCGGAACGGCGACAATGTTGGCGACGACGTTGAGTATGGTTTGCGTCTTTCCTGTTCCGGGCGGACCGTCGATCACGGAGATTCGGTGGCTGAAGCCCTTCAGCAGGGCCTCACGTTGGCTGATGTTAGAGGGGAAGGGCAGGATGGGGTGCTGTTGATCCTGCCCTGCGGAATCAATGGACTGACCCTGGAGGTAAAGTTCCAGCGCGCTTCCTTTCGGGATGTTCCGAAAATTCTCATACTGCCGGCGGAGTGGGTCATCCTCCCGCAGCTTCGACGACACATCCCGCCAGTAATCAAGGACTGCTTGGGCCTTTAGTTCTTCATCGGACGGCCGGGCGATGGCTATCTCAGTGTCCTGACAACTTTGATACCCGATTCCCGAACCAGCCGCGTGAAAAACACGCCACCATGTTCCCTGGGGCGACTCGAAGCGGAGAACCTCTGTAACGCCGTCAAGCACCCTGCCCCGAATGGTCACCGTGTCCTGGCGCCCAAGGTTTGTCGACGCCGGATTCCGCAGGATGATGACGTTTTCCGCTGAGTACTTGTAGCTCTTTCCGGAACCAAAGGTCAGCCGCACGAAGGCGCCGTCGGCACGGTACTCCACCACCTCAGCGGTCTTGTCATCAAGGCCTTTGTGGTGGCGGCTACGGACCAGAATCGCCTCGCGTCGTGGATTGATCATCGGAAAGTCCCCCAGTTGAGTGCGGCGCATCACAACCGACGTTACAGAACGGTCGCCTGGGAACAGTGCATTGGTGACCGGGAATGGGATGCCCTCCATTGCGGGGACCGTAGAACCTGCGGTATGTTACTGAGCAGTAACTTACTACCTGCCGGTACCTTGGCTGCACCGTTTCCCATCGAGGCTGTGCAGTTCTTCCGGACCTGATGTGGTCGCAGGCGACCACCCTTGAAGGAGCGAATATGTCCAACGCTGCATTCGACGCCACCAACCTCCCGTATGCCGACGGCGACTTCTACGCCTTCGAGCAGATGCTGACAGGAAAAGAGCAGGACCGTCTGGCGGAAGTCCGCGAATTCCTCGCCCGCGAAGTCAAACCCATTGCCGTGGATTGCTGGAACCGTGGCGAGTTCCCCATGGACCTCATCCCCAAGCTTGGCGAACTGGATCTTGTCAGCCCGGTTCGGCGCCAGGGGTACTCCAACCTGTTCGCCGGCATGCTCCACGCAGAAGTGACCCGTGCTGACGCTTCGATCGCCACGTTCATGGGTGTCCACGACGGGCTCTTCACGGGCTCGATTGAGGCCCTGGCGTCGCAGGAGCAGAAGGACGCATGGCTGCCGGACATTTACTCCCTGAAGAAGATCGGCGCCTTCGGACTGACCGAGCCCCTGGGTGGCTCGGACGTGGCGGGTGGAACGCGCACCACCGCCAAGCGGGACGGCGACACCTGGATTCTCAATGGCGCCAAGCGGTGGATCGGCAATGCCACGTTCTCCGACTGGGCGGTCATCTACGCCAAGGACGTGGAGGACAACCAGGTCAAGGCGTTCCTGGTGGACACCGCACTTCCGGGCTACTCGGCCAGCAAGATCGAGAACAAGATCTCCCTGCGTACGGTCCAGAACGCGGATATCGTTCTGGACAACGTGGTGGTGCCGGACTTCTTCAAGCTTGCCAACGGCAACAGCTTCCGTGATACCAACAAGGTGCTCAAGGTGACCCGTCTGGCTGTGGCCTGGCAGGCCGTGGGGCTGCAGATGGCTGCCTTCGATGTCGCCCGCAGTTACGCCGTGGAGCGTCAGCAATTCGGGCGGCCGCTGGCGGCGTTCCAGTTGGTGCAGAACCAGTTGGTCCAGATTCTCGGAAACACCGTAGCCTCCATGGGCATGATGGTTCGCCTGGCCCAACTCGAAGACGCGGGTGTGGCCAAGGACGAGCAGTCGGCTCTGGCGAAGGCCTTCACTACGGCACGCATGCGCGAAAGCGTTGCGCTGGGACGCAGCATCCTGGGCGGCAACGGAATCGTTACGGACTACGGAATGGCCAAGATCTTCTCCGATGCGGAGGCCATCTACTCCTACGAGGGCACGCATGAGATCAACACTTTGGTGACCGGCCGTGCCATTACGGGCGTTTCTGCCATCGTCTAAGACGCTTGCTGCGTGGCGGGGACCCATCTTCGGCGGCGGTCAGTGCAGCGGCAACAGAACGGATGGCCGCATGTCCTCCACGAGACCTAGGGGATTGACATAGTCCTCGCCGCGCCGCACGCCCCAATGAAGGCATGCGGCGCTGTTGCAGTGACCGGGCTCTACGGTGCCCATAACCTGACCCTTGCGCACGGTGTCACCGGCTTTGAGTTCACTGCTCACCGGCTCGAAGCTGCTCTTGAGGCCATCGCCGTGATCGATGGTCACTACAGGACGGTCAACCACGACGCCGACAAAGGTCACCACGCCATCCGACGGCGCGGTGACCGGGCCGCCGTCGGGCGTTGGCCCTAAATCAACACCCCGATGCCCGCTGAGCCAGGGCTTGTCCGGCGGGTCGAACGTTCGCAGCACGGTAGGTTTGGGGGAGAGGGGCCAACTCCAGCGTGGGTTGACCGGCGCAGGCGTCATGGCAGTGGTCGCCACGACGGTCAGGGCGGCAACAGCGGCCATCAGGGCCTTCAAAAACGTCATGGACCAAGCCTTCTGCCGAACGCCCCCTGGATCGATCCCCGGGCTTCCGTATGTGGATAACGCGTGGTTTCCTACGGTCAAAACGGTGGGGTCGCTGTAGTACACTTGGTGGAGCAGTTTGCTGTGCCCTCGAGCTTGTTCAGGAGCATGTCTCATTCAGATGTGCGGGGGTCCCAGGCTGACTACGCGTATCCAGCCCTCCACCAGCGAAGCCTCACGGTTTTGTGCTGCGGAGGATTGTGCCTCTTGCGGTCCGGCAGAGCTTAGGCTCCATGCCGGATGAGAAGCGCAATGGATGCCAGGAGCCGCGCCCATCCGGGCAAAGGCTAAACAACCGTCAACTATTGGCAGGGTAAGAGCAGTCCCATGGGCTCTCTCATGAATGACCTGCCGGAAGGAGCGTCGGCATGCCCGTCGTAACTATGCGCCAGCTGCTTGACAGCGGCGTCCACTTTGGACACCAGACCCGTCGTTGGAACCCGAAGATGAAGCGCTTCATCTTCACGGAGCGCAACGGCATCTACATCATTGACCTTCAGCAGTCGCTGTCCTACATCGACCGCGCTTACGAGTTCGTCAAGGCTACTGTTGCCCACGGCGGCACCGTCCTGTTCGTCGGCACCAAGAAGCAGGCTCAGGAAGCAATTGCCGAGCAGGCTACGCGCGTCGGCCAGCCGTACGTCAACCAGCGTTGGTTGGGCGGTATGCTCACCAACTTCCAGACCGTCGCCAAGCGTATCCAGCGCATGAAGGAACTCGAAGAGATCAACTTCGATGACGTCGCCGGTTCGGCTTACACCAAGAAGGAGCTCCTGCTCCTCAAGCGTGAACTCACCAAGCTTGAGTCCAACCTCGGTGGTATCCGCAACCTGACCAAGGCTCCCTCGGTCCTCTGGGTTGTTGACACCAAGAAGGAACACCTTGCTGTTGACGAAGCCAAGAAGCTGAACATCCCGGTTGTTGCCATCCTGGACACCAACTGCGATCCCGACGAAGTTGACTTCCCGATCCCGGGCAACGACGACGCCATCCGCTCCGTCAACCTGCTGACCCGCGTTGTTGCCGACGCCGTGGCTGAGGGCCTCATCGCCCGCAACCAGCGCGCAACCGGCACCACCGAAGCTCCGGAAGAGCCGCTGGCTGAGTGGGAGCGCGAGCTCCTCGAAGGCAGCAAGGCCGAAGAAGCAGCGGCAACCGAGGCTCCGGCAGCAGAAGCTCCCGCAGCTGAGGCTCCCGAGGCAACTGAAGCTGCAGCCGGCGAAGCCGAAGAAGCCAAGTAAATCTGGACCTTCCCTGATACCCGAAACGGCACCAGGGGCAACTGACAGGATGGCGGCTCACACGGTGGGCTGCCGTCCTGTCAGTTATGTAAACACACAAATTTCTAGACAGAGGGGTTCACATGGCGAACTACACTGCTGCTGACATCAAGGCCCTGCGCGAGCGCACCGGCGCCGGCATGATGGACGTCAAGAAGGCTCTTGACGAAGCCAACGGTGACGCCGAGAAGGCCATCGAAATCATCCGCATCAAGGGCCTCAAGGGTGCTACCAAGCGCGAAGGCCGTTCCACTGCTGAAGGCCTGGTTGCTGCCAAGGTCAACGGTGGCGTTGGCGTAATGATCGAGGTCAACTGCGAAACTGACTTCGTTGCCAAGGCTGACAAGTTCATCCAGCTGGCTGACAAGGTCCTCAACGTTGCAGTCGAGTCCGGCGCAGCCGATCTCGAAACCCTGCTGGCCACCGAGGTTGACGGCAAGCCGTTGTCCGAGGTTGTTGTCGAAGAGGGCGCAGTCCTCGGCGAAAAGGTTGTTGTCCGCCGTATCTCCCGCGTTGAGGGCACCACGGTTGACGCTTACCTGCACAAGACCTCCAAGGACCTCCCGGCCCAGGTCGGCGTCCTGTTTGCTGTTGACGGTGAAGGCGAAGCCGCTTCCACCGCCGCACACGACATCGCTGTCCACGTTGCAGCCATGGCTCCGAACTACCTGACCCGCGAGGATGTCCCGGCCGAATTGGTCGAGTCCGAGCGTCGCATCGCCGAAGAGACCGCAAAGGCTGAAGGCAAGCCCGAAGCTGCGCTCTCCAAGATCGTGGAAGGCCGCGTGACGGGCTTCTACAAGGGCGAAGTTCTGGTTGACCAGGCATTCGCCAAGGATTCCAAGAAGACCGTTGCACAGGTCCTCGAAGAAGCCGGCGTCAAGGCAACCGCAGTAACCCGTTTCCGCGTCGGAAACTAGTACTACATGAAAAGGGGTGGTCACTTCGGTGGCCGCCCCTTTTTCATGCACCCGTCCGGGTAGTACCTGCGCGGACCCACAGCACGATAATCTAGCCAAAGTCCACCAACGGGAAGGCACCATGGAAACCGTCAACACTGCTATCCAGCCCGAGAAGACCCGCCGCCGTGTACTTCTGAAGCTCTCCGGCGAGGTCATCGGCGGAGGCAAGCTCGGCGTCGATCCCGAGACAGTGCGCGCCATCGCCAAGCAGATCGCAGCCGCGGTCACTGAAGTCGAAGTGGCAATCGTCGTAGGCGGGGGTAACTTCTTCCGCGGCGCCGAACTGTCGCAAAGCGGCATGGACCGCTCCCGCGCCGATTACATGGGCATGCTGGGCACCGTGATGAACTGCCTGGCCCTGCAGGACTTCCTGGAGCAAGCCGGAGTGGAAACCCGCGTCCAGAGCGCCATCACCATGGGACAGGTTGCAGAGGCCTACATTCCGCGCCGCGCTATCCGCCATATGGAAAAGGGCCGTGTGGTCATTTTCGGTGCGGGTGCAGGACTGCCTTACTTCTCCACTGATACTGTCGCGGCGCAGCGCGCCCTTGAAGTGCACGCCGACGTGGTCCTCATGGCCAAGAGCGGCGTGGACGGCGTTTACACCGCCGATCCCAAGAAGGACCCCACTGCCGAGAAGCTGGATGTCCTCAGTTACGACGACGCCCTCCGCCGTGACATCCGCGTCATGGACCAGACCGCAATGACCATGTGCAAGGACAACAGCCTGTCCATGGTGGTCTTTGGCATGGAAGGCGAGGGCAACGTTACCCGCGCCATCCTAGGCGAAACGCTGGGAACCCTGGTTACTCCCTAGCAAGGGCTAGGATATTTCTAGGACCGTCCGCCCCTGGTGGCGGATCTTTACTGTGCATTGCTTTACTGTGCATTGCCGCCTGCAGTTGGGCAGCAACTATTTCTGAGGAGAAACCCGTGATCGAAGAGACCTTGCTCGAAGCCGGCGAGAAGATGGACAAGGCGGTGGAGGTAGCCAAGGACGATTTCGCCTCGATCCGTACGGGCCGGGCCAACCCCGCCCTCTACAACAAGGTGATCGTCGAGTATTACGGCACGCCTACTCCGCTGCAGCAGCTGGCCTCTTTCGGGGTGCCGGATGCCCGCACCATCCTGATTACCCCTTACGATAAAACCGCCCTGCGTGACATCGAGAAGGCCCTGAGCGACTCCGAGGTTGGCGCCAACCCCTCCAATGATGGCAACGTCATTCGCGTGACCATCCCGGAACTCACCAAAGAGCGCCGCAAAGAGTACGTGAAGATCGTCAAGGGCAAGGGTGAGGACGCCAAGGTTTCCATCCGTAGCATCCGCCGCAAAGCCAAGGATTCGCTGGACAAGCTCGTCAAGGACGGCGAAGCCGGCGAAGACGAGGGTGCACGCGCTGAGAAGGAACTCGACGCCCTGACCAAGCAGCACGTTGACAGCATCGACGAACTGCTCAAGCGCAAGGAAGCCGAGCTGCTCGAGGTCTGATGAACCAGGCTGAGCCGGCGCCCGCTGAGCGGGTCCCGACACGCGATACCCCCAAGCGCGCCAGGCGCGTGCGCAAGAACCCCACACCCAAGGCGGGCCGGAATCTTCCGGCCGCCATCGGCGTCGGGCTTGCCATGCTTTTGGCCGTTTTGGGCGGCTTGCTGTTCCTCCCGCTGGGATTCGTCCTCCTCACTACCGCTTTTGCGGTGCTGGGTGTCTGGGAGGTTTATAGGGCCCTTGAGGCGCAGGGCACCCGGATGCCGGTCATCCCCGTGATGATCGGCAGCTTGGTTATGCCGGTGTCTGCCTACTTCGGCGGACTTGAAGGTTTGCTTTTCACTATGACGGCGAGTTCTGTGGCCGTCTTGTTGTGGCGCTCCATAGAGAGCGCTGCAGGGGCGCCGCGGAGCGTGTTCGCCGGTGTCTTCACCCTGGCGTGGATTCCTTTCCTCATCAGTTTCGCCTCGCTTTCCCTGCACACCGCCGGCGGGCCCACTCCTGTGGGTTTCTGGCCCGACGGAATTCCCGAAGGCGCCTGGCAGATCGCGTCCATGCTGTTGTTGGTGGTATCCAATGACACGTTCGGGTACATTGTTGGCGCCTCCTTCGGGAAGCACCCCATGGCGCCAAAGATCAGCCCCAAGAAGTCGTGGGAGGGCTTCGCGGGGTCCGTCGCCGGGGCCATGCTGATTGGCGTCCTTGCGTGCATCTTCCTGCTTGACAGGCCTTGGTGGGTGGGTCTTGTGCTGGCCGTGGGAATGGTAGCCGCATCAACCGCCGGTGATCTCGCCGAGTCCATGGTCAAACGCGAACTTGGCGTCAAGGACATGAGCAGCATCCTGCCCGGCCATGGCGGCATCATGGACCGCCTGGACTCCATCGTGTTCGCAGCCCCCGTAGCCTATGTTCTGTTCGCGCTGCTGAGCGGCGTCTGACAACCCAATGAAGGAAAACTAGTGGCCTTGGATATTCGACGCCAGATCCCCGCAACGTTTGAGCGCGTGGAGCGCAGCAAGTACGGCTATAACGCCAAACAGGTGGACCAGTTCCTCCAGCGCGCCCGGACATCGTTTGAGAACCCGGTAGGCACGGCGGACCAAGTGGCCAGCGTGGACGTCAGGGCCGTGGCTTTTGATCCCGTCAAGGGCGGCTACGATGCCAACAGCGTCGATGCCGCACTGGACCGGTTGGAGGACGCGTTTGCGCGCAGGGAGAGGGACGACCTCATCAGCCAGCAGGGCGAAGAAGCCTGGCTGCGGCAGATCGGCAAACTCTCCGGCATTCTCCGCGGCAGGCTTCACAGGCCCGACGGCGAGCGGTTCCGTCGCCCGTCGGGGAAGCGGACCCGCAGCTACAACGTCGAGGATGTTGATGCCCTGTGCGCCGAGCTCATCGGGTACCTGGAACACGATCAGGCCCTGAGCGTAGACACTGTGCGCCGGGCTGTTTTCCGGGCAGCCAAGGGTGCCGAGGGGTATGAGGAAGCCCAGGTGGACGCTTTTCTCGCCCGGGTTGTGGAGCTCATGGCGGCCATCGACTGATCAGTAACACGGGGTTGGTTTAGGCCTTGCGGGGAGTCGGCGAGATTGGCGGGTTGTTCTTGTAAGCCTGGTCGTAGGCGCGCTTGCCCACAAGCATGGACCCGGTGAAGAAGGCCAAGGCTACAAAGACCGCGATTGAGACGAAGACTGGTATGGGGAGTCCCATTGCCAGGAGCGCGGACCCCGACCACAACGCCATCAAGGCCGAGTTGGCTGTGATCATGAAGATCATGCTGCTGCCGGCCAGTTGGCTCAACGAGCTCCGCGGGCCCAGAAAGTAGTAGGTCTGGTCGGAGCCGGCCAAATCGTCGTGGTACGCCGCCATAAGATAGCGGGCCATCCCCGGATCGAGTTCCACATACGCAGCCCGCAGCCTGTTCATGGCGATCACATACATCAGGTCTTCCATGCCGACGTTCAGTACGCGAACCTGAGTCAGAAAACCGACCATGACGTCGATGCACAGGATGGTCAGCGCGAAGGCCCTGAATGCGTCTGAAAACTGGGTGGCATTGCCCACCAGTGCCACACTGAGCAGGCTTGCCGAGGTGAAAGTCAGGAACATGCTGATGCGGGTGAGGACTTCACCTTGGGTGGTGCTCCTTGATGCCAGCAGGCTCCAGTGTTCCGTGGCCAACAACTGCGCGCGAACGCTGGGAGATAACTCCGGTGTGGGCGGCGGTTCTGGACCGGCGGCGCCCGGTTCCTCGGACATGGCGCCATTGTCCACCCTGCGGGGGGCAGCGGACAACGGCTTGACGCCGCTACCTTTCGGTCGCTACGGGCCTCTCCGGCACATGCAGCCGCGACATCACCCGGTTCACTGACGCCGGAACACGGTTCTTGGTGATAATCGACACCGTCACGGTCACCGCGAATGCTGCAGGCACGCTCCACGCCGCAGGCTGAGCCAACCACGCCGGCGCATTCCCGGGGCCCATGAGGGTGCCCACCACCATGGCGCCCCCGCAAAGGAGCGCCCCTGTCAGCATGCCCGCGATGGCGCCGGCGTCGGTCAGTCCGCGCCACCAGATCCCCAGCAACAACAGCGGGCAGATGGTGGACGCTGTGAAAGCAAAGACCAAGCCAACGCTTCCTGCCAGCGCAAGAGTGTCTGTCATCAACGCAAAACCCAAAGGTACGACGGCGGCCAGCACCGCAGCGAGGCGGAAGCCCCTCACGCTTCCTCCAAAGAGGTCCTGGCTGATGACGCCGGACAGTGAAACAACCAGCCCGCACGTCGTGGACAGGAAGGCGGCGAACGCACCGGCGACTACCAAGGCGGACAGGAGGTCACCGGCCATGCCTCCCACGAGTTTGCCGGGCAGCAACAAGACCAGGGCGTCGGCTTGCCCGGACTGTGCCAGTTCCGGCGCGAACATCCTGCCCAAGGCCCCGGACAGGGTAGGAAAGAGGTAGAAGACGGAGAGCAGCCCCAGCACAATGAGGGTTGTCCGGCGGGCCGATTGGCCGTCCGGGTTGGTGTAGAACCTCACCAGGACGTGGGGGAGGCCCAGGGTTCCGAAGAGTAGCGCCACCAGAAGTGATATGTGCTGGTACGCCCCGGCAGCCCCTTGGCCGGTGGGATTGACGGGCAGAGGTGCTTGTGGTTGCGTGCCGTTACCTGCCAGCACCAGTAGGACGAACATGACGGGCACCGCCAGCGCAGTCAGTTTCAGCCAGTACTGGAAAGCCTGGACGAAAGTGATCGAGCGCATGCCACCGGCAGCCACCGTCAAGCACACCACCACCACTACCGCCGTCGAACCTACCCAGGACGGCAGTCCGGTGGTGATCCGGATAGCGAGCGCAGCGCCGTGGAGCTGGGGCACGATGTATAGCCAGCCGACGGCCACTACCATCAGGCTGGTCACCCGACGGACCAGCTGTGAGTCCAACCGTGCTTCGGTGAAATCCGGAATGGTGTAGGCGCCGGAGCGACGCAGGGGAGCGGCCACGAAGAGCAGCAGCATGAGGTAGCCAGCCGTGTAACCCACAGGGAACCACAGAGCGTCGGTTCCTGAAAGGAGGATCAGCCCGGCGACGCCCAGGAAGCTGGCGGCTGAGAGGTATTCGCCGCCGATTGCAGAAGCGTTCCACCAGGGCGGAACGGTTCGTGAGGCCACATAGAAATCGCCGGTGGTCCGTGAAATGCGCAGGCCGTAGAAGCCAATGACGGCCGTTGCGATGGAAACGGCGAGGAAAGCGAAGAGGCCCACGGCTGGGTTCACTTGTCCTCCACAAGGTCCCTGTAGCGTGCCTCATTGCGGGCTGCTGCACGATTGTAAAGCCAGGCGCTGAGCCCGATCACGGGGTAGATGCCGGCGCCCAGTACCAGCCAATCCAAGGGAATCCCTGCGATTCTTGTCTCCGCCACCCCGGGGCCGTAGACCAGAAAGAGTGCGAGCACGGCGAGGATAATCAGGAACCCGCAGGCCACCACCAGAGCCAACAGTAGTTGGGACCGGATCAGGGAGCGGATGAAAAGACGTCCGGCGTCGGAGTCTTCGCTGACCTCCCGGGGATAGTGCAACCTGCCCGGCGCAGCTGTGGCCGACTGTCGTGGCGCCGTGACACGGACGCGTGTCATCCTTGCGGCCGGATGCGGGTGGAGTGCAGCTTTTCCCTGACCGAGGGCAGGTGCCTGCGACTGATGGGCAGTTCAGCGCCGGCCACCGCGACGCTCGGCCCTGTGGCGGACAGCTTGAGGTGCTGTACGTGGTTCAGGGCGATGAGATAGGAGCGATGGATCCGGATGAACCCGGCTCCCGCCCATTTTTGTTCGAGATCGCTGAGGGGAACCCGGATCAGGTAACTGGCTTCGGCGGTGTGCAGTCTTGCGTAGTCCCCTTGGGCCTGCACGTAGGTGACGTCGTCGCGGCGGATCATGCGGGTGGTGCTGCCGAGGTCCACCGTGATCATTTCCGGCGCTGGAGTTCCATCCTTGATGAGATCGCTGATCCTGTCCACGGAACGCGAAAGCCGTTCCGCCCGGAGCGGCTTCAGCAGGTAGTCGACGGCGGCGAGGTCGAACGCTTCGAGCGCGCAGTCTTCATCTGCGGTGACGAATACGACGGCGGGCGGCCGGGCGCTGCGGGAAATGACGCGTGCGATGTCCAGGCCTGAGAGCGCGGGCATGTGGATATCGAGGAAGACAGCATCCACGGACTCTGTTTCCAGGGTCCGCAGCGCCTGGGCGCCGGATGATGCACGGTGGATGACGCCGATGCGGTCATCCCGGCCCAACAGGAAGGCGAGCTCTTCCACTGCGGGTAGTTCGTCATCGGCGACGAGCACGTTGATCATGTTTAAAGACTAACCGCAGCGTCAGGCGTCGTGGTCGGGCTGGGATTTGGGCACCCGCATTGTGATCATGGTGCCTTCGCCCGGCGCCGTGTCGATGACAAGCCCGTGCTCGTCGCCGTAGACCTGCCTGAGGCGGGCGTCCACATTGCGGAGTCCCACGTGGTCACCGTCTGTATGTCCGGCGAGCACTGACCGCAGATGTTCCGGGTCCATGCCCACGCCGTCGTCTTCGATGGTCACTTCGGCGAACGCGCCGGAGTCATTCGCGCAAATGGTGATGTGTCCCGGCCCTTCCTTGGCCTCCAAGCCGTGCCGGACGGCGTTTTCCACCAGGGGTTGGAGGCTGAGGAACGGGATGACGGTGCTGAGGACTTCGGGAGCGATCCGAAGGCTCACTTGAACGCGCTCGCCAAACCTGGCCCGTTCCAACAGCAGGTAGCGATCTATGCAGCGTAGTTCCTCCGCTACGGTGGTGAAGTCCCCGTGCCGCCGGAACGAGTACCGGGTGAAATCGGCGAACTCCACCACGAGTTCCCTGGCCCTTGCTGGATCGGTGTTGATGAAAGAGGCTATGGCGTTCAACGAGTTGTAGATGAAGTGCGGACTGATCTGCGCGCGAAGTGCCCGGACCTCGGCTTCCATGAGGAGGGTGCGCGAAGATTCCAGCTCTGCCAGCTCCAACTGCGCGGCAATCCAGTCGGCCACTTCGCTGGTGGCCCTCACCAGCCCGGCCCCCGCCGCAGGGGCCAGTGCGGCCACGGAGCCAACCACCTTGGATCCGGCCCGGATGGGTGCGATCACAGCGCTGAAGTCGTGGTGTCCATGGTCGGAGGTGGCAGGGTAACCGGCCCGGGGAACCACTACCGTGCGCCCCGTGGTCAGAACTTCCGCCGCGAGCCGCATCAGTGTGGGCCGGAGTTCCTCGGCGGCGCCGTCCCAGGCGAGCACTGAGTCCGTGTCCGTGATGGCCAACGCGTCGCAGCCCAGAAGGACCCGCAGTTGCTTGCTCGCCTTGGCTGCTCCGGCGGGGTGGAGGCCGCCGCGAAGGTGCTGCCCGGCCCGGGAAGCTGCATGGAGTGTGGTGTAGGTTGCGCGCTCGGCGTCCGTGCCCAGATCCCTGAAGGAACGGATCACCTTGAGGCCAACGCCGACCACGACGGCGACTGCCAGGGCGATCACGGCGATCGCGGCTGCGGTGAAGAGCGGGGAATCAGGCATGAGGCCAGCGTAGCCGGATGCGCCTCCGCGGCCGGCCGGTTGCCCCGGTTGGTCACTCCCGGGTGCCGTTTGGCGCAGCATCATAACCGCTGAGCGACGGCGGTCGGCGATCCTCTGGATCAGGTACAGCACCGCGTTCGATAGTGATTGCAGTCACATTGGCAAGGCGCGTGGAGCTGATGTGGACACATCACAATCAGGAGGAACCATGGGTAATGAGGCCCAACCCCAGGACGCAACAGCGTCCGTGGACTTCCAGGAAGTCCAGCAGACGGAACGGTTCAAGACACTGCGCAAGCGGCACCGGAGCTTTGTCTTCCCGATGGCAGTTGTATTCCTGCTTTGGTATTTCGCTTACGTCCTCTTGGCCGCCTACGCAGTGGACTTCATGTCCATCAAAGTGTGGGGCAATATCAACGTCGGCCTGATTCTGGGCCTGCTGCAGTTCGCCACCACCTTCGGCATTACGGCTTGGTACGTGAGTTACTCCAACAGGAAGCTGGACCCCATCGCTGCTGAAATCCGCAACGAGATCGAGGGCCACGAATTCGATAAGGACGGCAATGTGAACAGCGGGGTAACCAAATGAACACCATGGTCCCGGCGGCAGTGAACGTCGAAGCCCTCAAAGACACCACCCTGTTGAATATGGGCATTTTCGCCCTGTTCGTGGCGGTCACCATGGTGATCGTCTTCCGAGCCAGCCGGAACAATAAAACCGCGGCGGACTACTACGCTGCCGGGCGCTCATTCACCGGCTCCCAAAACGGCACGGCAATTGCCGGCGACTACCTCTCCGCCGCCTCGTTCCTAGGTATCACCGGCGCCATTGCCATCAACGGCTACGACGGTTTCCTTTACTCCATAGGCTTTCTGGTTGCTTGGCTCGTCGCGCTGCTGCTGGTGGCTGAACTGCTCCGCAACACCGGCAAGTTCACCATGGCCGATGTGCTGTCCTTCCGGCTCCGCCAGCGCCCTGTGCGCATTGCGGCAGCACTGTCCACGCTGGCGGTTTGCTTCTTCTATCTCCTCGCCCAAATGGCGGGCGCGGGCAGCCTAATTTCGCTCCTGCTGGGCATCAGCGACTGGGGCGGACAAGCCCTGGTGATCATGGTCGTCGGCGCCCTGATGATCATGTACGTTCTGATTGGCGGCATGAAGGGCACCACCTGGGTACAGATCATCAAGGCAATCCTGCTGATCGCCGGTGCCGCAGTCATGACGGCCATGGTGCTCGCCATCTACGGCTTCAACCTGTCCAGCCTGCTTGGCTCTGCAGCCGAGGCCGCCAACAACCCGGCCATCCTGAACCCGGGACTGCAGTACGGCAAGACCGAAACGTCCAAGCTCGACTTCATGTCACTTGGCCTCGCCCTGGTCCTGGGAACGGCGGCGCTCCCGCACGTGCTGATGCGCTTCTACACCGTCCCCACCGCCAAGGAAGCCCGCAAGTCCGTGGTCTGGGCCATTTGGCTGATCGGCCTCTTCTACTTGTTCACCCTGGTACTGGGCTACGGTGCCGCAGCCCTGGTAGGTGCAGAAACCATCAAGTCCGCACCCGGCGGCGTCAACTCCGCAGCACCCCTGCTGGCCTTCCACTTGGGTGGCCCGCTGCTCCTGGGCTTCATTTCCGCAGTCGCCTTCGCCACCATCCTGGCGGTGGTGGCCGGCCTGACTATCACTGCGGCGGCATCCTTCGCGCACGACATCTACGCAAATGTCATTGCCAAGGGCAAAGCCGACGCGGTTACTGAGGTCAAGGTAGCCCGACGCACCGTGGTGGTGATTGGAGTACTGGCCATCTTGGGAGGAATCTTCGCCAACGGTCAGAATGTGGCTTTCCTGGTGGCCCTGGCCTTCGCGGTAGCAGCATCGGCCAACCTGCCCACCATTGTCTACTCCCTGTTCTGGAGGAAGTTCACCACCCAGGGCGCGGTGTGGAGCATGTACGGCGGCCTTGCTGCTGCCATCTTGCTGATCACGTTCTCACCTGTGGTTTCCGGTGCCAAGACCTCCATGATCCCGGGAGCGAACTTCGCCCTCTTCCCGTTGAGCAACCCAGGCATTGTGTCCATCCCGCTGGCCTTCTTCCTCGGCTGGCTCGGAACGGTCCTGGACAAGCGGCGCGAAGATCCCGCCAAGCAGGCGGAGATGGAAGTGCGCTCACTGACCGGCATTGGAGCTGAGAAGGCGGTAGACCACTAGCCTCGTCACGAAAACGCCATCACACGAAGGGCTCCTCTGCAAAGCATTGCAGGGGAGCCCTTTGTTGTGGGCCGAAGACCTACTTTTTCAGGCTCAGCCATTCCTTCAATTGCTCCAGCGGCCAGGTGGTGACGATCCGTTCCTTGGGCACACCCATGGCTTCGGCCCGCTCGGCCCCGTACTGGAGGAAATCGAGCTGGCCGGGTGCATGAGCGTCGCTGTCAATGCTGAACAGGCAGCCGGCGTCCAAGGCCATGGTGATGAGGTTGTCCGGTGGGTCCTGGCGCTCGGGCCTGGAGTTAATTTCGACGGCGACACCCCACTCCGCGCATTCCTTGAAGATTTTGGGGGCATCGAATTCGGATTCGGGCCGGGTGCCCCGTGAGCCTTGGACCAGACGGCCCGTGCAATGCCCCAGCACATTGGTGTGCGGATCACTGATGCCACCCAACATTCGTGTGGTCATGGTCTTTTTGTCTGATCGAAGTTTTGAATGAACGCTGGCCACCACCACGTCCAGACGGTCCAGCATGTCCGGGGTCTGGTCCAGGGTGCCGTCTTCAAGGATGTCCACTTCAATTCCTTTGAGCAGTCGGAAGCCATCCTGGGAGGCGTTGATGCCGTCCACCACATCCAATTGCTTCTCCAGCCGTTCCACGCTGAGGCCGTTGGCGATGGTGAGGTTGGGGGAGTGGTCCGTCAAGGCAAGATACTCGCGGCCGAGGGTGCGTGCGGCGGCAACCATGGCCAAAATGGGGGAGCCGCCGTCGGACCAATTGCTGTGGCTGTGCAGGTCCCCGCGTAGTGCTGCCCGCAGCGTGTCACCTCCGGCGGCCAGCGCTTCAGTGCCGCGCTCACGTAAATCAGCCAGATAGTCGGGAACCCGGCCTTCCAAGGCCTGGGTGATGACTTCGGCGCTGCGGTTGCCTACGCCTTTGAGACTGGTGATGCGTCCTGAGCCCACGAGTTTCCTTAAGTCCTCGGGCGAAAGCTGCCGTGCGGCGTCGGCTGCTTTCCGAAACGCCTGGACCTTGAAAGTGGGGGCTTGGCTTCGTTCAAGCCAGAAAGAGATTTCGTCGAGCGCCTCAAGGGGATCCATGGCTCCATGATCCACGAACAAGGCGCACCATCAACAGTGGGCAGTGTTGATGGTGCGCCGGTTCGGTCACTGCCAGCTAGTGGTGGTGACCCGGTTCCAGGGCGGGATTGGAGCCCTGGCCGTTTTCTTCGTGGGGCGACTGGCCGTGCTCCCCGTGCGGGACAGCATGCTGCCCTGCCATCGAGGCGGCCAGGCCCGGTGTTGCTACCGAGGCAACAACGACGGCGGCTCCGAACGCGGCTGCCAGAAGCCGCCCGGTCCTTGGCTGGCCGTGGGCGCCGCCGTCGTTGGTCTTGTGCTGCCGCCTCAGCCAGCCGGCCCCGGCAACTGCCATGAGCGTCAGGCCGAGAGCGGCAAAGTGACTCACATTCAGTGAGCGCTGGGTGCTGACCCCGGCCACCGTCACTGCAAGGTGTGCAGCAGCAGTCAGGGCGAGGACAGGAAGTGCATAGCGGGCAAGGACCAAGGTGTTGCGGTGCAGCCCCCACAGGGACCAAGCCAAAAATGCCAGGCCGCCTGTGAGGGTTGCCACGCCGGCAACAATCAGGCCGGGTGTCACCGCTTCAGTTCCGGTGAGATATCCGGCTGCCAGGGAAAGCTCCACCATCCCGGCGGCCATTGCTGCGAAGTACACGAACAGCAGGGTCGCTGCGCTGAGCGTGGGGTGATTTTTGCGTTCCATGGCTGTGCAGTCCTCTCGCTTAACAAGCGGTGATCAGATGATGTTCAGACGATTCAGAAGCTGATCAGGCGCGGGCGGACGCTACGGCGGCCTTGTCCTGCGACAGGGCAACGCCCAACAGGACTACGGCGCTGGCAAGGTGCAGGACGTTGTCCGCACCGTTGAGAGCAATGATGTTCAGCGAGGAACCCACTAGGAAGAGTCCAAGGATACCCACCAGGAGGTAGACGCCACCCACGGCAGTATTGACGCCCTTGGACAGCGTGACGCTGTTCATTCCGGCGTAGAGCAGTGCGGCGCCGATGGCCAGGTGGATGATGTTGTGAAGCGGGTTGACGGCGAAGATGATCAGGTTGGCGCCCTCAGTGGCGAAGAAGCCGATTCCCGAGGTGACAAAGAATCCGAGGACGCCTACCAGGAGGTAGACGGCTCCGAAGATGGTGGCGATCAGGCGATTGGGCGAAGTACGCATGGTCCGAACCTTCCGGTGATGGCCGGAAAATCCGGCCGTCCTGCTGAGCCCCGGTTGGGGCTCTCAAGCAGTGATTCGGACCATATGCGCAGGCGGATGGGTGGTGGACCGGATAAATTCCCGGACGTTCAGGGGCGGAGGCGGATGCTGGTCATTTTGAGGTCGTCGGTGCCTTCGAAAACGTACTGGAGGTCGATTGTCTTGCCGTCGCATTGCAACGTGCCCCCGAGGTTGGCTTTGTTGTTTCCGTTTTCCGAGTTCACGTTGACTGAGTTGTAGTTCGGCTTGCACGAGCTATCCAGGTTCAGGCTTTCGATGCCGTCTAGGAAGGACTGCTTGTCCAGCTCGTCTTTCAAGGGCTGGCTCAGGTAGGTGTCATAGGCCTGCTCTGTTTGGCCCGAGACCACCAGATTAGTGAACTCGTCCGCCAGTGATCTGGCTTTGGACGTCGCATTCCCTACCAGGTTGACCAACAGCAGTACACCCACCACTGCCAGGACGATCACTCCCGCGACGATGCCGAGGACAATCCACAATACTTTCCGGCTCTTCTTCGGGGGCTGCTGACCGTACGGGCCGGGTTGGTACTGCCCGGGCTGGGTTTGGCCTTGGGTATACGCATTCTGTCCTTGGGGGTAGGGGTTTTGGGCGTACGGTTCGTGGCCGGGTGCAGCGTAGTGGGGGCCGCCTTGGGGAGAAGCGGACGACGGCGGCTGTTGCCACTGCGGCGACGCCCCGGGCTGTGGGGGATACGGGCCGCCTGTCTGCGGGGGATACCCGGGGCCAGGGGGAACCGGCGGCGGGTTCTGGCCATGGTTGTTCGGCTCGGGTTGGTTGGGTTGTTGCGGGTTGCTCACGGTAGTGCCCCTTTCGGTAGCCTTCGGCAGCGCCACCACCTGGCCGGGGACCTCTGGCCGGCCCCCGATGCGTCCACTTGCATCAAATCGCATGCCGGTTCTGCGGGCAAGTGATGCACCGCCCATTACTGCAGGTGAAGAGTCATTTTCATTCGCCGGAGCGTCTCCCCAGCAGCGGTTGCACCCGGTACGGGATCATCTCCCGCATAGCCAGTGCCGTGTCTGTCCGTTCCACCCCATCACAGCCGAGGATCTTTCCGTTGATGCGGTAGAGGTCCTCCGCGTCCAGGGCAACCACGCGCAATAGCAAGTCCGCGGAGCCGGTCAGGCCGAAGCCTTCAAGGATTTCAGGGATGTCTGCGAGGTCTTCGGAGAGCGAGGCCAGTTTTTGTTGTTGCACATGGACAGTAATGAAGGCGGTGAGCGGGTACCCCAGCGCCGCGGGATTGATGCGCCGCTCGAAGGAGAGAAAGGCGTGTTTCTTCTCCAGTTGTGCCATCCGGGCTTGGACAGTGTTCCTGGACAGGCCCAGCTTCTGCGCCAAGGCCACTACAGTACCTCGGGGATCCTTGGCCATGGCCGAAAGGAGACGGGTATCAGTGCCATCCAAGGGTTGCATAATGCGCAAGATTAGCACGGCCGAGCTTCTCTAAACAGGGCATAATGCTCAACTTCGGCGAGGGTAGTTGTACCCGATGCCCGTTGTGAGTAGGGTCACACTTAACTCCGGCGAAGGTGCCGGAGGGCCGGTCTGCGGCAGGATCACAAGTCCAGCCAGCGCCGACAAAAACGAGCCGGAAGGTTGCGATCACCTGTGTTGACGGATCAGGCAGGCAAGGGAGTGCACCACCACACTCCAAGCCCGGAACATAGTGCACAAATTCCCTTGAGGACTGGCGGAGAGCTGCTCCAGTTGGTGTCGCCCGAGGGCGAACGCATCAGCCATCCAGAATTCGATATCTGGGTCAAGGACATTGGCGACGAACACCTGTGCTCCTTGTACGAGGACATGACAGTCATTCGCCGTATCGATGCGGAGGCCACGGCCCTCCAGCGTCAGGGAGAGCTCGCACTGTGGCCGCCGTTGCTGGGTCAGGAAGCAGCGCAGATCGGCTCAAGCCGCTCGCTCCGGGACGATGACTTCGTTTTCCCCAGCTACCGCGAAAGCGGGGTGGCCTACGTACGTGGCGCCCACCTGTCCGAGATTGCCCGGGTATGGCGCGGAAACGCCTCCTATGGGTGGGATCCAATGCGCATCAACCTAGCGACGCCCCAGATCATTATTGGTTCGCAAAGTCTCCACGCCACCGGCTATGCCATGGGCGTTCAGTTGGATGGTGCCAATACCGCGGTACTTGCCTACTTTGGCGATGGCGCCACGAGTGAAGGCGACGTCAACGAGGCCATGGTCTTCGCAGCGAGCTACCAGGCTCCCGTGGTGTTCTTCTGCCAGAACAACCATTGGGCCATCTCCGAGCCCGTCCGCGTGCAGTCCCACGTCCAGTTGGCTGACAGGCCCACCGGCTTCGGCATCCCCAGTATGAGGGTTGATGGCAATGATGTGCTGGCTGTCATGGCTGCAACCCGTGTGGCGTTGGACCGGGCCTGCAAGGGTGGCGGACCTACATTTATCGAGGCTGTGACATACCGCATGGGTCCGCACACTACCGCCGATGATCCCACCCGGTACCGTGACCCCATCGAATTGGAGGACTGGGCTGCCAAGGACCCCATTCTGAGGCTGCGCAAGCTGCTCGAAGCCAAGGGCTTGCTGACTGACGACGTGGAAGCCAGGGTGAAGTCCAAGGCCGATGCTGTGGCCGCGGAACTGCGATCCAGCTGTATTGATATGCCGGACCCTGAACCGCTGGACGTTTTCAACCACGTTTACAGCACCCCAAACCCTTGGATTGAACGCCAGAGGGACCACTATTCGCGCTACCTGAACAGCTTCAACCAGCCCGCCGAGGAAGGTGCACTCTGATGTCCAAGCTCACTTTTGCCCGGGCCATCAACGCCGGTCTCCGGAAGTCCCTCGAAAACGACCCCAAAGTGGTCCTCATGGGAGAAGACATCGGCTCGCTCGGTGGCGTCTTCCGCGTCACGGACGGGCTGCAGA
This sequence comes from Arthrobacter sp. DualSoilB13, assembly GCF_055389195.1. Classification (NCBI taxonomy): domain Bacteria; kingdom Bacillati; phylum Actinomycetota; class Actinomycetes; order Micrococcales; family Micrococcaceae; genus Arthrobacter; species Arthrobacter sp. DualSoilB13. The sequence goes on from NZ_AP035865.1 coordinate 1,464,262, forward strand.
AAGATTTCGGGAAGCACCGGGTCATCGATTCCCCTCTGGCCGAGTCAGGCATTATCGGCACCGCGGTTGGCTTGGCCTACCGCGGCTACCGGCCGGTGTGCGAGATCCAGTTCGATGGTTTCATCTACCCGGCGTTCGACCAGATTGTCAGCCAGGTAGCCAAGATGCACTACCGCACGCAGGGACGGGTGAAGATGCCCATCACCATTCGTGTTCCTTTTGCTGGCGGAATCGGATCGCCGGAACACCACTCCGAATCACCCGAAGCGTATTTCACGCACACTTCCGGCTTGCGTGTGGTGGCGGTTTCCAACCCGCAGGATGCGTACGCGATGATTCAGCAGGCCATTGCCTCCGATGATCCCGTGCTCTACTTCGAGCCCAAGCGCCGCTATCACGACAAGGGCGATGTGGACGAGACCCTTGACCTCTCCACCGCCCTTCCCCTGGACAAGGCTGCCGTGGTGACCGCCGGCTCGGATGTCACGCTGGTGGCCTACGGTCCCCTCGTGAAGACAGCCAAGGATGCTGCCATGGCTGCCGCCGACGAAGGCATCTCGGTGGAAGTCATCGATCTGCGCTCGCTGGCCCCCGTGGATTACCCGGTAGTGGAAGCCTCTGTCCGCAAGACCGGACGCTTGGTGATCACCCACGAGGCGGGGCAGTCCGGTGGCCTGGGCGCCGAGATCGCCGCCAGCATCACGGAGCGCTGCTTCCACTATCTGGAGTCCGCCCCGGTCCGCATCACCGGTTTCGATGTTCCGTACCCCTACTCGAAACTCGAGATGCACCACCTGCCGGATCTGGACAGGATTCTCGACGGCGTGGACCGCGCCCTGGGTCGGCGCAACTCGTTGAGTGGACTGGAAGGATGACCGCCACCATGATCAAGGAATTCAGGCTGCCGGACCTTGGCGAGGGCCTGACCGAATCGGAAATCCTGAGTTGGAAGGTAGCGGTGGGGGACACCGTCACACTGAACCAGGTCATCGCCGAAGTTGAAACCGCCAAGGCAGTTGTGGAGTTACCCTCTCCGTTCGCGGGAGTGGTAGCAGAACTTCATGAGCAGCCCGGCACGGTGGTGGAAGTTGGCAAGCCCATCGTGTCGTTCGAGGTTGACGACGCCGGGTCCTCCAGCGGGCGTAGCTTGCCGGACAGCGGTGACCGGTCTGCTGGTGCTGGATCTGCTGGCGCTCCATCCGCTGGAGTCAGCGTCGCCGTCGAAACATCTGCCAATGGTTCGGCGGCAACCGCCGGCGTTGAAGCAGTGGGGACCCCGGCGAAACGTGAGCCGAACCTGGTGGGGTACGGCGCCGTCGTCGAGCACAGCGGCCGCCCGGCCCGCCGTGCCCGCGGTCACGTTCTGGCCGCGCATTCCGCACCGCCCGCGCATTCCGCACCGCCCGCGGCTCCGGCGCCAATCGAGCCTGCGGTAGCTCGTCTGGCAGAGGGGGACACTTCCGAACGTCCGCGATCAACCCCGCCGGTGAGAAAACTGGCGCGCGATCTTGGCATTGATCTGAAACTCGTTCCCGGAACCGGCATGGGCGGGCTCATTACCCGCGAGGATGTTCAGAACTTCTCCGGTGCAACGGCAGCCGCAGCCCCGGCCGAAGGCCGGGTTTCTGAGGCAGGGGCTGAGCGCGAAACCCGCACTCCCATAAAGGGAGTCCGGAAGTTCACGGCCGCGGCCATGGTGCAGAGCGCTTTCACTGCGCCGCACGTTACCGAGTTCCTCACGGTGGACGTCACGGCCACCATGGAGTTGCTGGCAAGGTTGAAGGGCAACAAGGCGTTCGAAGGCTACAAGCTCACTCCGCTGACCCTTGCGGCCAAGGCGGTCCTGGTGGCGCTGCGGAACAACCCGTCGCTGAACTCGCGGTGGGATGACGCCAGCCAGGAAATTGTCCAGTTCAACTACGTCAACCTGGGCATAGCGGCCGCCACGCCCCGAGGCCTGACGGTCCCGAACATCAAGGATGCGGACCGGCTTACCCTTCGTGAGCTTTCCACGGCGCTGACTGAACTGACGGATACCGCGCGTGCAGGCAAGACGTCGCCGTCGGAACTGTCCGGCGGCACCATCTCCATCACCAACATCGGCGTGTTCGGAATCGACGCCGGCACCCCCATCCTGAACCCGGGAGAGGCTGCCATTGTGGCGTTGGGTGCTGTGCGGAAGGCGCCGTGGGTGGTGAATGACCAACTCGCTGTCCGGCAGGTCATGTCACTTAGCCTGTCCTTCGACCACCGCCTGGTGGACGGGGAACAGGGATCGCGATTCCTTGCCGACCTCGGGGCGATCCTTGCCGACCCCGCAATGGTGATGACCATGATCTAGCGGTAACCGAAGCTGCGCCGGCCCATCCCTTTACGAGTGCTTGCAGGAAACTGCAGCTAAGGGGTGGGCCGTCGCGCATTAAGCCTGAACTAAAGCCCGCGTCAGTCTTCGGAGGGTCGGTTCTTCGCTGGCTCGGTCTTCGGTGGCTCAGTCTTCCGTGGGGGTCGTCCGGTTGGAGTGGTACGTGCGCCAGCTGTGCTCCGGTTCAAAACTCAGCAGCCTGCGCGCCTTGTCAATGGACAGCATGGTTTCGTGCTCGCCCAGTTCTTTGAGGACCTCGACGCCGGGAAAGACTTCCGCAGCCAGATCAGCGCTGCTCCGGCTCATCACAGTATCGGCCGCGGCAATGATGAAAGTTTCAAAGCCCGGTTCACCATGTTCCAAGGCCCTGACCACAGCCAGGGCACCGTCGCGGGCATCAATGTAGCCCCACAGATTCCATTTCCTAAGGTTTGCGTCAGAGTCGAAGGACGGGAAGGCATCGTAGTCCTCGGGGTCCATGACGTTGGAGAAGCGCAGCGCCGTGATGCTCAGTTCCGGATCCCATCGTGTGAGCTGGATGGCCATCTGCTCCTCAAGATGCTTGACCAGTGAGTAGGTGCTTTCCGGACGGGCCGCGTACTCCTCATCCACGGGAATGTAGGGAGGTGCGATGTCGAAAGGGAGCCCCAGGACTGTCTCGCTGGAGGCATAAACCACCTTCTTGATGCCTGCCCTTCGTGCCGCTTGAAACACGTTGTACGTGGACACCATGTTGTTCTCGAAAATCGCGGCGTCGGGGGCGAGACCCGGAGCGGGGATGGCGGCCAAGTGAACAATTGCGTCCAAGCCATGGTGCTGGTCGTCCAAGCCCAGGATGACATCCACGACCTGCCCATAGTTGCGCAGATCAACGCTTACGTAGCCCTTCCCGCGGATGCCGGCTCGGTCCATGTTGAGCACCTGGTGGCCGTCCTGCGTGAGCCGCCGAACCACGCTTCTGCCCAGTTTCCCGCTTCCGCCCGTGACAGCAATCCTCATTTACCGCTCCTCGACATTTGTGCTCCTAGACTTTTGGTGCTCCTGGACATTTTGTGCTCCTGGCTATGGGGCCGGACCTAACCCGCGATTCCTCGCCGGTTCAGCAAGGCTTAGGTTTTCCAGCCTAGGTGGCACATCTGTTGAGTGCAGCCCTTAAGGCAGGCCCTGTGAGTCCTAGGAAAACCGGAACAACCCGCGGGCGTGCGTGTTGCCGGAGAACCCACGTCAAATCAAAGGTGCAGTCATCGGGCGGCGGGCGGCGGGCAGTGGGCAGCGAGCAGTAGGCGGTAGTCAGCTGCTAGCGGCGATGATGAAATGAGGGCCCGGTACAGGCTATGCACCGATCGCCCTCCCCAAAGTCCGCGTCAGGCGCCCGTCCCCTCGGGTCAGGCCCCGCACACCGTTTTCAGGCAATCCCGTTCAGGCAGTCCCAATGAGCCCATTCAGACAGACCCGCGTGGGGTTGTTGTGGGTTGGGTTTATGTTCGTTGGGGTGTGTGGTGGTGGTTGCGTCGGGGTTTTTGGTGGGGGTCGATGTGGGGTGGGGGGATGAACCAGGGGGCGCCGGTTGTCATGTCGATGCGCCATTGTTCTTTGTGGATGATGTGGTGGTGGTGGCTGCAGAGCAGGGTGCCGTTGTCTGTGCCTGTGGTGCCGCCGTGGGACCAGTAGGTGGTGTGGTGGGCTTCGCACCAGGGTGCGGGCATGGTGCAGTCGGGGAAGGTGCAGCCTTGGTCGCGGGCGGTGATGGCTTTGCGGATGTGGGGTGGGAAGATCCGGGTGGTGCGGCCGATGTCCAGGATTCGGGAGTCGCTGCCGAGTAGGACGGGGATGATGTCGGCGTCGCAGGCGATTTTGCGGATGGTGGTGGGGCGGATCGGGCCCAGGTACGTCGCTGTCCCTGTGCTGGGCCGGTACCGCGGAGCGCCGGTGCCGGGTTGGTTGGGCGTGTTTGGCTGGTTCGGGGCCGTGGCGGAGCCGCTGGATTGGTCGGCTTGGCGGGTTGTTCTATTTTGGGCTGCGTGGCCGGGCCCGGTGAGCTGGGTGAAGAGGTCGCGGTGGTCGATGGTGACGGTGAGTTGGGGTCGGAGGCCGCCGTTGGAGGGCAGCTTGCCGGTGCTCATCGCGACACTGCACGCACCGACGAGGCCGTTGAGGAGTTTCTGGGCCCTCGAACGCCGGTCCAGGTCCGGGCCGTCAGCGGTGTCCTTACCAGCTGAGTGTGTGGAAGCCGGGCTGAAGACTGCTGATGCGTGCACGGGTGATGCGTGCACGGGTGATGCGTGCGGTGTTGATGCGTGCATGGGTGATGCGTGTGGTCCGTGACCGTGCGAGGTTTCGTTGGCTCGTCCGTGACCGGCACCGGTAATGGGGGAGCTGGCGGGTGCTGTGTCGGGTGGTGCGGTGGTGAGGCGTGGGTTGGTGGCGGTGTTCATGGTGGTGGTGAGGGTTTCGTATTGTTCGTCGGTGGCGAAGATTTCGATGTGGTGGAGTCCGTAGCGGCGTCGGCGGCGTAGGAACGCGCCTTGGTGTTGGCGGAGTGCTTCTTCGGTGGGTTCGGGGCCGTCGTGGTCTATCAGGTCGGTCCAGCGTCGGGCCATCTTGGACACAAAGTCGGGATCGGATTCCACCGCGGTGGCGGTGAGGGCGTGTTCCATCCGAGTGAGCATTTCTTCATCGGCGAGGTGCCGGACTTTGTCCAGGGCGGTGCTGATGATCGACGCCGAGCGTGAGGGCAGCTCTCCGGAGGCGAGGGCGTCGGCGAGGGCTTCGCGGCGGGCCGGGACGTCCTGGCCGGTCATCCCGGTGTGGGGGAGGGCGTCGGTGGCGAGGGCGAGCCTGCGCCGGGCCTCAGCGATACCGATCCGCAACCTGGCCCGAAGGAACTCCGCCGTGTTCCGGTACCCATCATCCAAGAAACTGCCAACCGGGGCGGTTCTTGTGTGGGCCGGTTCGGCGGGGCTAGCTCGTGTTGGGTCCGGTTCCGCCTGGCTAGCCCCCGCCGGGGCAGTTCCCCTTGAGACTGCGGCTGCGGGAACCGCCGAAGCCCCTGCCGGCTCGGTCCAACCCGTTCGCCATTCCGGCGCTGCCGCTGACGCTCCCGGCCGAGCTTGCAGAGCTTCCTTTCGGGTCCGTTCCACCGCCTGAGCAGCGACCACCTGCAAATACTCCACCGACCGCGAGATCTCCTCGACCCTGCCCGCGAAATCAGCCGCCTCAACGAATCCCAACAACCGCACCTCATCTGCCGCGGACAAGCGTGCGGAGTCAAGAAGCGCAGCGCCCTCGTCAAGGAGCGTAGAGAAGTCCGATCCCGAAACGGCAGTGGGTTCAGGAATCTGCCCGTGCTGGCGTTGAATCGGCCGATCAGAGTCCAGGCTGGAGTGGGCCCAGGCCTTCCGCCGTGGGTCGAGCGTCAAGGCCGTGTTGTCGACCTGTGCACGTGTGGTGGGGGCGGCGGTGGACTCTAAAATCGGCGCGGAGTTGGACTTCGAAATCCGGGCAAAGTTAGCCTCGCCGCTGAGATGCTGTGGGCTGTTGAGCCCGCCGGGAGCCTTGACCGGCGCAGTTCCGTGGAGTCGCCCAGCGTCCTTGTGCAGTCTGTCGCCGTACAGCCGACCAGTATCGTTGGCCATTCCAACGCCGTGGAAATGTTCGATCACCGTGATGTGCGCCGTCGAATCGGTACGCCCGGCCTTGATCAAGTGCGGCGTCCCCCCACTGCGCTGTGACCGCACCGCGGCCAGGGCAGCAACAGCAGGGGACGATTCCGCCCATGATGCCGTCGACTGCGCCAAGTTCTCCATGAATAAATCAAATCATTGGGGTCTGACATTTTTAGCGCAACGTTCAAAGACAGCCCCACCCGACGGAAAAAATCAGGCAGACGTCAGAGCAGCGAAAGCCATCTGTTCCAGGATGGGCCTGGCGGACTTCACAGCAATTTTCCTGCCGTGGTGGCGCACCGAGTGGGGTGTGGAATTGATCAATCCAAAGGCTGCGTGTGCCCGAACCCGGAGGCCGGCGACATCTGCGTCGGTGTGAATACGGGCCAGGACGTCAACCCACGTTTCAACGTAACTGCGCTGGAGGGATCTGACTTCTGCTTGGTCGGCATCGCTGAGACTTCCGAAGTCCCGGTCCTGGACACGGATGACGTCTGGATTGCTGAGCGCGAAATCAACCTGGAACCGGATCAGGCCCTTCAGTGCGGACCGGGGATCGTCCGACTCCGATACCACCTGCAATCCGCCGTCCAGGAGGTCGCGGCTGACACTGAGGAGAAGTTCGCCAAGGACCGCTTGCTTGCCCGGAAAATGCCGGTAGACGGCGGGTCCACTGACTCCCGCTGCTGCTCCGAGGTCTTCAAGGGACACCCGGGTGAAGCCGTTCTCGGCAAACAGTCCGGCGGCTGCAGACAATAAGGCCAGCCTTCGGAGCTCCTTCGCCTGACCGCGTTGGGTGGCGGGGGTCCGAGTGCTGTTGATACTTGCTTCCTGACCTCCGGTCACGTTTTCCTCCTTGGCCAGTTCAGTCCCTGTACTTGCGGGACCTACTGTGCTGGACATCACAGTTAATAAAGACTAACCTAAATTTCAGTTACGTGGCACTAACCGAAATGGCCTGTGGCCGGGAATGGAACAGGGGTCAATGGAGACAATTTCCAGTCTGATGGGAACCGCGGGCGGCACCTTCGAAGCTAACCACGACGCGCAAGTGGCCTTGGTGGCCGAGCTGAAGGAGCGTCTGGCGACGGCGGCCCTCGGCGGCCCGGCAAAGTCCCGGGAGCGGCATATCGCCCGCGGGAAACTTCTACCGCGCGAACGGATCGACTACTTGCTTGATGACGGCAGTCCTTTCCTGGAGATCGCACCTTTGGCTGCCAACGGCATGTACAACGACGATTCCCCGGGTGCTGGGGTTATTGCGGGCATCGGCCTGGTCCATGGCCGCCATGTTCTGGTGATCTCCAATGACGCCACAGTCAAAGGCGGCACCTACTATCCCATGACCGTGAAGAAGCACCTCCGGGCCCAGGAAATTGCTCTGGAGAACAAGCTCCCGTGCATCTACCTCGTGGATTCAGGAGGGGCATTCCTGCCCAAGCAGGACGAAGTTTTCCCCGACCGGGAGCACTTTGGCCGGATCTTCTACAACCAAGCCAAAATGTCCGCGGCCAAGATCCCGCAGATCGCATCCGTCATGGGCTCGTGCACGGCAGGCGGCGCCTACGTTCCTGCAATGAGCGATGAGACAGTCATTGTCCGGAACCAGGGCACCATCTTCCTGGGTGGCCCGCCGCTGGTTAAGGCAGCCATCGGCGAGATCGTCACCGCAGAGGAACTTGGCGGCGGCGACGTCCATTCAAGGATTTCCGGGGTCACGGACCATTTGGCCGAAAACGACCAGCACGCGCTGGAAATTGTGCGGGACATCGTGGCGACGTTGCCGAAGCCGGCGCAGCCGGCCTGGGACGTATCCGACGTCGTCCTGCCGCCCGTCGTCGATCCTTCAGAGATCTACGGTGTGGTTCCCACGGACGTCAACGCCCAATACGACGTCCGAGAAGTCATCGCGAGGCTGGTGGACGGCTCAGAATTCCACGAGTTCAAGAGGAACTACGGCACCACGCTGGTGACCGGATTCGCGCACCTGCACGGCCACCCCGTGGGCATCGTTGCCAACAACGGCGTCCTCTTCAGCGAATCGTCCCTCAAAGGAGCGCACTTCATCGAGCTCTGCGATCAGCGCGGCATTCCGTTGATCTTCCTGCAGAACCTCTCCGGCTTCATGGTGGGCAAAGACGTCGAACAAGGCGGCATCGCCAAGAACGGCGCCAAGATGGTTACTGCTGTGGCTACGGCCCGCGTGCCCAAGCTGACAGTGGTGATCGGTGGGTCCTTCGGTGCCGGCAACTACTCCATGTGCGGCCGGGCCTACTCGCCGCGTTTCCTGTGGATGTGGCCTGCGGCCCGCATTTCAGTGATGGGGGGAAATCAAGCCTCCAGCGTCCTCGCCACGGTCAAAAGGGACCAGTACGAGGCAGCCGGACAGGAATGGTCAGCCGAAGACGAAGAAGCCTTCAAAGCTCCCATCAAGCAACAGTACGAAGATCAGGGAAGCCCCTACTACTCCACCGCAAGGCTGTGGGATGACGGAATCATCGATCCCGCTGACACACGGCGTGTCCTGGGCATGGCCTTGGACGTCGTCTCCCGCCAACAACTGCCCGAGACCTCCTTCGGTCTCTTCAGGATGTGACCATGACCCTGCCAACAACAACCACAGCAACAACCACCACGGCAGTCGAAGCCCGAACCTTCAACGCCGTCCTCGTTGCCAACCGTGGTGAGATCGCCTGCCGTGTCATCCGGACACTAAAGGAGATGGGCATCCGCTCCATCGCTGTGTACTCGGACGCGGACAAAGATGCCAAGCACGTGGCCCTCGCCGATACCGCTGTCGGCATCGGCGGCACAGCACCTGCCGAGAGCTATTTGAAGATTGACGCCATCATCGACGCGTGCCATCGAAGCGGCGCGGAGGCAGTCCACCCGGGCTACGGCTTCCTGTCTGAAAATGTGGAGTTCGCCAAGGCTCTGGATGCGGCGGGCATTACCTTCATAGGTCCCGGTATCGGTGCCATTGAGGTGATGGGCGACAAAATCCGCTCCAAAAACCACGTGATGGCGTACGACGTCCCCTGCGTACCGGGCATCGCGCAGCCCGGACTCAGCGATCAGGACTTGATCCAGGCCGCCCCCGAAGTTGGGTTTCCCTTGCTGATCAAACCGTCCGCAGGTGGCGGGGGCAAAGGCATGCATGTGGTGGAAAGACCCGAAGACATGGCCTCCACGCTCGCAACCGCAAGGCGCGTGGCAGCGTCCGCTTTCGGTGACGACACCCTCTTCCTGGAAAGACTCATCCGCGCACCCCGTCACATCGAGGTCCAGGTCCTGGCCGATAACCATGGCAACGTGATCCACCTCGGCGAGCGCGAGTGTTCTCTCCAACGCCGGCACCAGAAGGTCATTGAGGAAGCGCCGTCGGCCCTGTTCGGATCGTTGCCGGACGGCGCGGAGGAGCGGGCCCGCATTGGCGAGGCGGCCTGCAATGCAGCGCGTTCGGTCAATTACAGCGGTGCGGGAACTGTCGAGTTCCTGGTGTCCGATGAGCACCCCGATGAGTTTTTCTTCATGGAGATGAACACCCGGCTGCAGGTGGAGCATCCCGTCACGGAGATGGTCACGGGTATCGACCTCGTGGAATGGCAGGTGAGGATCGCCGCCGGTGAGGTGCTCACCGTGGCGCAGTCCGACGTCGAACTTAACGGCCACGCCGTGGAAGCGCGCGTTTACGCCGAGGTGCCGGAGCGGAACTTCATGCCGTCCATGGGGCGGATCGTGGCGCTCGCTGAGCAGGGCGAGTCGGATTCAACCGTGACCGGTCAGCAACGCACCCACGCCAAGGTGCGGATCGATTCCGCCATGCGCCACAACCTGGAGATCACCGGGGACTACGATCCCATGCTGGCCAAGGTCATCGCGTGGGGCGAGGACAGGGCGTCAGCGCTGGATACCCTTAACGCTGCCCTTGGCCGTTACACGCTGCTGGGCGTGGACACGAATGTGGAGTACCTGCGCCTGCTGATCAACGATCCTGACGTCCGGGCCGGGCGCCTCGACACCGGGCTGATTGAGCGCAGGCTGCCGTCCATGGAGTTCCGGCATGCTGGTCCCAGGGAATTGATCGCCGCCGCTCTCACTCTGTGGCTGGAGCGCACAGGATCGGTGCTCGCTGGTGACGCGTGGCGGACTCCCGATGCTTGGCGCGTCGGCGGCCGCGGCGCGTGGACAGCCACTTTCGGTGTTCCGGGGGGTGCAATCGCGACGGTGTCAATCACTGAGGAGGGCGGTACCGTCAGGGCTAGCGTCGACGGCGGGAGCCCGGTGGACGTCAGGGTGGCGGACCGCGGTGACAACAGGCTCGCGGTGGAGTTCGACGACGGTCCGGTCACCTTCGCGGTTGGTGTTGCGTCGGGCGGGCGCACCGGGGTGCAGGAACTCTTTGTGGGCAACGACGGCTGGTCCTGCCGGCTTGAAGTCTTGAACCGGGCCGAGCGACTGCGGCGGATGCTCGCCGGGATCCAGCGCGAAGAAGGCGCGGTGGATCCGGAGGTGCGCTCACCCATGCCCGGGACGGTGGTTTCCGTGTCTGTAGCCGACGGAGACACCGTGGAGGAAGGCCAAGTCCTCCTTGCCGTGGAAGCGATGAAGATGGAGCACCAACTGGTGGCCTCCGTTGCTGGAACCGTCCACCTCACCAGCAAGACCGGGGATTTGGTCAAAGCCGACCAGGTGCTCGCCACCATTCACGTGGCCGACGCCGCTGACGCCACGGCCACCACAGACACGAACACAGACAAGGAAGTCCAGCCATGAGCACGTTTGACCTGAATGAGGAGTACCAGGACCTCAGCGATTCCGTCCGCGAGTTCGCCGACGAAGTTGTGGCACCGGTATCCGCCAAGCACGATGAGGAGCACAGCTTTCCCTACGAGGTTGTGAAGCAGATGGGGGAGATGGGCCTGTTTGGTCTGCCGTTCCCGGAAGAGTTTGGCGGGATGGGCGGAGACTACTTCGCCCTTGCCTTGGCATTGGAGCAGCTGGGACGTGTGGACCAGTCGGTGGCCATCACCCTCGAAGCCGGAGTCTCCCTGGGCGCCATGCCGGTGTTCCGTTTCGGCACGGAGGAACAGAAGCAAGAGTGGCTGCCACAGTTGGCGTCCGGACGTTCTCTGGCTGGTTTCGGCCTGACCGAGCGCGAAGCCGGTTCGGACGCCGGCGGTACCAAGACCAACGCCCACCTGGACAACGGCGAATGGGTCATCAACGGCAACAAGGAGTTCATCACCAACTCCGGTACGGACATCACCACGCTGGTCACCGTCACGGCAGTCACAGGAAAAAAAGAGAACGCCGACGGCAGCACCAAGAAGGAAATCTCCACCATCCTTGTCCCTACGGACACACCCGGTTTCCGGGCAGAGAAACCGTACAACAAGGTGGGTTGGAACGCATCGGATACTCACCCGCTCACCCTGGACAATGTCCGCGTCCCGGAAGTGAACCTTCTGGGCGAGCGCGGCCGGGGCTACGCGAACTTCCTTTCCATCCTGGACGAGGGCCGCATCGCGATCGCTGCGCTGGCCACCGGCGCTGCTCAAGGTTGCGTGGACTTGTCCGTGAAGTACGCCAAGGAACGCAGCGCGTTTGGGCATAACATCGGCAAGTACCAGGCCATCCAGTTCAAGATCGCCCGGATGCAGGCAAGGGCCCACACTGCACGTCTTGCGTACTACGACGCCGCTTCCAGGATGCTGGCCGGCAAGCCGTTCAAGACCGAAGCGGCCATCGCTAAGATGGTCGCAGGCGAGGCAGCCATGGACAACGCGCGGGACGCCACCCAGGTGTTCGGCGGCTATGGCTTCATCAACGAATTCACGGTGGCGCGCCATTACCGCGATTCCAAGATCCTTGAAATCGGGGAGGGCACCACCGAAGTCCAGTTGATGCTCATCGCCCGCGAGCTGGGTCTGTAACCGTAAGGGAAGGATCAAGGATGATTGACAAGGTTGTTGCCAGCGCCGCGGAAGCGGTGAAGGACATCCCGGACGGAGCCTCGCTGGCGGTGGGAGGTTTCGGTTTATGCGGCATCCCCGTTTCCCTGATCGACGCCCTGTACAGCCAAGGCACCACGGATCTTGAGACAGTCAGCAACAACTGCGGTGTGGACGACTGGGGCCTGGGCATCCTCCTCAAGGATGGTCGTATCCGGCGCACCATCAGCTCCTACGTCGGCGAGAACAAGGAATTTGCCCGGCAGTACTTGGCGGGCGAGCTGGAAGTAGTCCTCACCCCGCAGGGCACCCTGGCTGAGAAGCTCCGCGCCGGTGGTGCCGGCATTCCTGCGTTCTACACCAAAGCAGGTGTGGGAACCCAAGTGTCCGAGGGCGGCCTCCCGCAGAAGTACGACGCCGAGGGGAACGTTGCGCTCGCCTCCTCGCCCAAGGAGGTACGCACCTTCAATGACGCGGACTACGTGCTGGAAGAGTCCCTGACACCGGACTTCGGCCTGGTCCATGCCTGGAAGGGCGACCGGCACGGGAACCTGGTTTTCCACGCGACGGCCATGAACTTCAACCCACTCTGCGCCATGGCGGCAAGGACCACCATTGCCGAAGTGGAGGAGTTGGTGGAACCCGGCGAGCTGGACCCGGAGCATATCCATACGCCGGGGATTTTCGTCCAACGGGTGGTGGTGGCCACCACGAGCGAGAAGCGCATAGAAAAGCGGACGGTGGCCCTGGCCCCTAATACCGGGCCCAGCCAGTCAGCACCAGGCCAGTCCGGAACAGCCCAGTCAGGAGCGGAACGATGACCGACAACACGTACCAGGACATCCCACCCCGTCCCGAAGCCGTCCGGCACGAGTACCGCCGCGCCGACGTCGAACATCACGAGGCCAAAGGCTGGACCCGCAACGAACTGGCCGCCCGGGTGGCCAAGGAACTCACCAACGGGCAATACGTGAACCTGGGCATCGGGATGCCCACGCTGATCCCCAACTACATTCCGGAGGGCGTGGAGGTCATCCTTCATTCGGAGAACGGGATCCTGGGCGTGGGTCCATACCCGGCTGAGGAAAACATTGATCCGGACCTCATCAACGCGGGCAAGGAAACGGTCACCACCAATGCCGGGGCTGCATTCTTTGATTCGGCGGCGTCCTTCGGCATGATCCGTGGCGGGCACGTGGACGTAGCAGTTTTGGGTGCCATGGAGGTGGCCGCGAACGGTGACCTGGCCAATTGGATGATTCCCGGCAAGATGGTCAAGGGCATGGGAGGGGCAATGGACCTGGTGTTCGGTGCCAAGAAAGTCATTGTCATGATGGAACACGTGGACCGCAACGGCAGGCCCAAGATCGTCCAGGACTGCACGTTGCCATTGACAGGTAAGGGCTGCGTGGACCGGATCATCACGGATTTGGCGGTGATCGATGTGGTCAAGGATGAAGGTGATCCGCGTCTGGTCCTCCGTGAGCTTGCCCCCAACGTCACCCTTGAGGACGTCTTGGCCGCCACCGGTGCCGAGCTGTTCGAAGAAGACCAGGAGCTCACTGTATGACGCGGGTGGTGGAGCAGCGCGGGCTCTATTTCGACGAGCTCGAAGAGGACGTGATTTACGCGCACAAGCCTGGCCGCACTGTCACCGAAACGGACAATGTCCTCTTCACCACCCTGACCATGAACACGCAGGCGTTGCATCTGGACTCGGCCTGGAGTTCCGGGCAGCCGTTCGGGCAGAGGCTCATGAACTCAATGTTTACTCTGTCCACCATGGTGGGGCAGTCCGTGACACAGCTGACGCAGGGCACCATCATCGCGCAGCTGGGGCTGACGGATGTCACGTTTCCGCATCCGCTGTTTCATGGCGATACCTTGTACACGGAAACAGTGATTACGGGGAAACGGTTGTCGTCTTCGCGGCCCGGTCAAGGCGTGGTGACCATGCAACACACCGGCCGAAACCAGGATGGGGCAGTGGTGGCTTTGGCAACCCGGACCTGCCTGATGTGGACCAAGGAAGCTCACGCCGCGCAGTCATAGTTCTCCGTTCGTGTCAGCACATCAGCAGCAAGGAATCCGCATGCCTTCCACCCACTCGTCAACCACGGCGGTTCTCCCGTTCACCATGGGACCGGCCCTCCTGTTCTGCCCTGCCGACAGGCCTGAGCGCTTCGGGAAGGCTGCTGAGCGGTCCGACGCCGTCATCCTTGACCTCGAGGACGCTGTGGCTCCTGCGGACAAGCCGGGCGCCCGCGACGCGATCCTTGAACTGGCGGGTTCAGGGCAATCCGGCACCGGCGGTCTTGAGCCAAGCCGCACTATTGTTCGGGTGAATCCCGTGGGGACTCCGGAGTTCGAGCTCGACCTTCAGATCCTGGCCCAGACGCCCTACCGCACGGTCATGTTGGCCAAGGCGGAGAGCGCGGAGCAGCTGAGGGCCTTGGCTGGCTATCAGGTGATCGCGCTGTGTGAAACCGCGTCAGGCATCGTCAACGCGGCTTCGATCGCCGCCGAGCCGAACGTCGTGGCTCTGATGTGGGGAGCCGAGGACCTGCTGGCCTCCCTCGGTGGCCTTTCCAGCAGGAACGACGACGGCGGGTACCGGGCTGTCGCTCTTCACTCGCGGTCCGCTGTCCTGCTTGCCGCCAAGGCTGCGGGTAAGGAAGCCATCGATTCCGTGTACGTAAATATCCCGGATCTTGACGGTTTGTCCGCTGAGTCCCGGGATGCCGTGGCCAGTGGCTTCGGAGCGAAAGCCTGCATCCACCCGAACCAGGTGGCCGTGGTCCGGGAGGCCTACGCTCCCACCGACGAAGCCGTAGCCCAAGCCAAAGAACTCCTGGAAGCGGCAGCCGCGGCAGGCACTGGTGTGTTCCAGTTCAAGGGGAAGATGATCGATGGCCCCATCCTCAAGCACGCCGAAGCGACCCTCCGCCGCGCAAAGCACTAACGACGAATCCGGCCTCTGATCGTCCCACGCACCGTAGAACGGCGAAGTGAGCGAACAGTGACCGGATTCGTTGGGGTGACCGGATTCGTTGGGGCGGCCGGAGCGCTAGGCGCGTACCGGCGTCGAGAGTTCCTTCTGTTTGACCAGTTCCGTCAGTTCCACCACAGCGGGCCGCGAGGCCGTGCTCTTGATGGCGACCGCTTTCCCACTCTTGGCTGATTCCAGCACTGATTCCATAACGTCCAAGGCATGGAAGGCCAACTGACCGCCGGCACGTGGTTCCTGGCCGGACGGTGTGTTGGCGAGGTCGGCGATGCCGAAGCCACGTCCCGAGTCCACATAACCAGCTGAGACGGGCAGTGTTTCCCAATCCTCGGCACCAAGCGCGAACAGCTGCACATCGCCGTCGAAATGATTGGGGTCAGGGACGATCAGCGAGCCCGTCTCGCCGTGGATCTCAATGTTGGGGCTCTTTGTTTTCACGGCGTCGAAGCTCATGAACAGGGTGGACAAGGCACCGGACTCATGGACCAGAACCCCGGTGACATGTGAGTCGATATCCACCGGGACCACCTGTCCCTCACGAGGGCCCGAACCAATGGTGCGTTCGCTTCGCGTGTGGCTGGCAGCACCCACCACTGACACCACAGGACCGAGCAGTGTGACCAGCGCCGAGACGTAGTAGGGGCCCATGTCCAGCAGTGGTCCGCCGCCGGGCTGATAGTAGAAATCGGGGTTCGGGTGCCAGCGTTCGTGGCCTGGCGTGGCCATGGTGGCTGTTGCCGAAATCGGCGCTCCGATTAGTCCGTCGTCGATCGCCTTGCGGGCTGTCTGGATTCCGGTTCCCAGCACGGTGTCCGGTGCGCAGCCAACCACAACCCCCGCCGCCGCGGCCGCAACCAGTACTTCCTGCGCCTCAGCGGTGGTGGCAGCCAGTGGCTTTTCGCCGTACACGGATTTTCCGGCTGCGATGGCTCGTAGCGCGATGTCGGCATGAGCGGCAGGGATGGTGAGGTTGAGGACGAGGTCCACATCATCGGCTGCCAGGAGCCCGTCCACTGTTAGTGCCCGGACACCATCGTAGGAGTCGGCCACGGCCTGCGCCCGCGCCGGGTCAAGGTCCGCGACGGCTACCAGGCTGAGGGAATCGAGCCGACGGAAGTTGCTCAAGTACTGGGCAATGATGGCGCCACAGCCGATGACTCCGACGTTTAGCGGCTTGGCAGGGGTTATCGAGACGCCCACAGCATGCCCCTTTCAATGATGGTACGGACGTTGCTGTCCTGGAGGATTTCCACGCGGTGGCCGGGGGTGCAGACGAAGATTTTGCCTTTGCCCCATTGGCGGGTCCAGATGGCCGGCGAGGTCACTTCGCGGTTCCACGGGTCCCATGCGCGGACTTTTTGGGTAGTGGTGGCCAGGACGTCGATGTAGTCATCGGACAAGACCCAGTACTGTTCGGTGACGAGGTCGAAGTCAGCGATTCCCTGGGTGATGGGGTGTACGGAGGCCGCGGGAAGCATGTTGACGGTGTAGGGGACGTAGTTGTCCGATTGTTCGCCGATCAGCTCGTCGGCATGCTTGCCCGGGTGGCAGGCGAACTGGCCGCCGATCAGGTGCAGGTAGTCCGAGTTGTTGCGGTAGGAATCAGCGATGCCGCCGTGCCAGCCAGCCAAGCCGGTACCGTTTTCAACAGCAGAGCGCAGGCCCTCGAATTCATCTTTTTCGATGGTGGTCATGGTCATGCATTGCACGATCAGGTCCACGCCGGACATGTAATCGGGGTCTGCGTAGATCTTGGGGGATTCCTCCACCCGGACGTCGTAGCCGTTGTCCTTCAAGAATGGGATGAACAGCTCTGTGGCTTCCACCGGCTGGTGTCCGTCCCATCCGCCGCGGACCACCAGCGCTGTCTTGTTGTTGCTTGTCATGGTTTCCTTCGTATCGGGCGTATTCATATGGCTCACACGTTCTGCCAGCGGCTTGCGTTCTCTGCGCTCGCCTCGACGGCGGCCAGCACTTTTTGCACCTGCAAAGCGTCATCGAACGACGGCGTAGGCTGCTCGCCTGCGTCGATGGCAGTGACGAGGTCAACCACCTGGTGCGTAAAGCCGTGCTCGTAGCCGAGGCCGTGGCCGGTGGGCCACCAGTTGGCGGTGTAGGGGTGGGACGGTTCGGTGACCATGATCTTGCGGAAGCCTGCATCCGGTTCCAGTGCGGAATCGTAGAACTGGAGGGAGTTCATGTCTTCGAAGTCAAAGGCGAGTGAGCCCTTGGTGCCGTTCAGTTCCAGGCGCATGGCGTTCTTGCGTCCCAGGGCGAAACGGGTTGCTTCGAAGATGCCGATGGGCCCGGCGGCGGTGCGGCCACTCGAGTTGGCGTCAGCGCCGCCGTCGTGCTTGGCCTGAAACCGGGCGGTGAACAGCGCAGCGTCATCAACCGTGACCGGACCCCGCGGCCCATCTGTGCCGCCATGACCACCCAGGCCCACAAAGTCGCCGCCTGCCGGGCGTTCCTTCACGAACGTCTCCAACAGGGCGGAGACCCCGGTGATGTTCAGTCCGGTGATCCATTGCGCGGCATCGATGCTGTGCGCGCCGATGTCCCCAAGTGAACCGGACCCGGACTTGGACTTGTCCAGTCGCCAGGTCAGTGGAGCGTCAGCGTCACTGAGCCAGTCCTGAAGGTACTGTGCGCGGACGTGCCGGATCTCGCCCAGGCGGCCGTCGTCCACCATTCGCCTGGCCAGTGCCAAGGCAGGGGTGCGCCGATAACTGAAGCCACACATGGATAACACGCCGCGTTCGCCCGCGGCACGGGCCACCTGTGTCATTTTTTCGGCTTCTTCCACCGAGTTGGCCAAGGGCTTCTCGCAGAGGACATGCTTGCCGGCCTCGAGCGCTGCGATCGCTATCTCCGCGTGGGTGTTGCCGGGAGTGCAGATGTCGATGAGATCGATGTCGTCACGCTCAATGAGGCGGCGCCAATCAGTCTCTACGGACGACCATCCGTATTTGCCGGCCGCTGCCCGCACGCCTTCCTCGTTCCTGCCCGCCACGGCGGTCAGTTCAGGAATAAGGGGTAGGTCAAAAAAGCGTGGCGCGGTACGCCAGGCGTGGGAGTGGGCGGCGCCCATGAAGGCGTAGCCCACCATGCCCACACGAAGGGGTCGGGTTTCTGTCATGGGAAGTCCTTTCTGGTTGGTGGTAGCCGGCTATTTGCTGAAGCCTGCGGTGAGGCCACTGAGCAACTGCCGGCGCGCCACCACGTAGATCACCAGTAACGGAAGCGTTGCCAGTACCACGGAGGCGAGCACCGCCGGGATGTTGACGCTGAATTCACCCTGGAAGGTCCACAGCGACAACGGCAGAACCCTGGTGTCCGGACTTTGCGTGAGGATCAGCGGGAACAGGAATCCGTTCCACACATGGAGTGCGTTGTAGATACCAACCGTGATGACAGCGGGCTTGGTCATGGGCAACGCCAGTCGCCACATCATGGCCCAGTCAGAACAGCCGTCCAGTCGCATCGACTCAAAAAGCTCGTTGGGAACATCCCGCATGAAGTTGGAGAGAATGAGCACCGATACGGGGATCGCGAACGCAATGGAGGGCAGGATCAGTGCCAACAAGGTGTCGTACATGTGGGCCTTGGTGATCATCCAGTAGATGGGGATGATGGTTGCGTGCAGCGGAATGGCCAGGCCCAGGAGGAAGAGATTGTTGGTCCAGCTCAGGAACCGGCCCTTGCCGCGCACAATGGCGTAAGCAGCCATAAAGGCAACGAACAGCGCCGGAACAACACTGCCCAGGGTGACGATGAGGCTGTTGGCGAAGTACTTTGCGAAGTCGTTCTCCAGGACAAGCTTGTAGTTGTCCAAGGTTGGCTCTACCGGTGGCAGCATCGGGTTGGACGTGAAGAATCCCGCCTGGTTCTTCAAACTGGTGATCACCACGTAGTACACGGGCACAATGATGACGGCCAGCCAGAGCCAGCCGCCCAGGCCGCCCAGGAAGTTTGGCCGCGAACGGCCAATTTTTGGGTGCCGACGGCGGGTGGTCACCTTTTCGGGGACCGCTGCCGGGGCTGTGGGGAGTTGGGTGGTGGAAGCCATTACGCACCTTCCAGTTGGCTGGCGTTGCGGTTCTTGCCGCCGAGTCGTTGCAGGAGCAGTGCCAGGGCCAGGCCGATAACAACGAGGATGACTCCCAAGGCGCTCGCCGCTCCCATGTCGTTCGCTTTGAAGCCGGTGAGGTACATGTGCAGCGGCAGGAGCCTGGTGGAGTAGCCGGGCCCACCGGCTGTCAGCACGAAGACCAAGTCGAAGTAGGCCAGGGAACCCACCACCATGAGCGTGGAGGACGTGATCATGGTGTACTTCAGCTGCGGCAACGTGATGTTGAAGAACTGCTGGACACGGCCGGCGCCGTCAATTTGCGCAGCTTCGTACAGTGAAGCGGGAATCTGTCGCACGCCGCCTTGGTAGATCAGGGTGTGGAAGGGCACGAACTGCCAGGCGATCACGAAAACCACTACGAACAGCACCAGATCAGAGTTGCCCAGCCAGTCCTGGGCAAGGAAGGGCAGGCCCAGGCCGGGGCCGAGGCCGAAGTTGGGGTCCAGCAGCGCTTTGAAAGCGATGGCTACGGCTGCCGAAGAGAGCAGCAGCGGCACGAAGTATAGGACGGCCAGTGCGGCGCGATACTTCTGGCTTGCTGCTGTGAAGACGCCGAGCAGCAGACTGATGGGTGCCTGGACTATGAAGGAGAAAAACATGATCTTGGCCGTCACCAGCAACGCGTTGCCCGTCACAGGATCGGCCAGGACGGTGTTCCAGCTGGACAGTCCGTCCAGTTTGATTTCGCCCAGGCCGTCCCAGCGGGTGAAGCTTAGGAACAGTACTCCCAGAAGCGGGAGGATGGCGAAGAGCATGAAGAAGGCGAGCGCGGGGACGGCGAGCCACCCCGACGGACCCTTTTCAAGAGTCCGTCGGGTACCCGGGGTGCCTCCTGCGACTAACTCCCGTGGTGGAGTGGTGGTAGTTGCGGACACCGTATTACTTCCCGATCGTCGCGTTCATGGTGGATGCGAACTGCTCAGGGGTGATCTTCTTCAGGAAAATCTGGTCCAGGTTGGCCAGCATGGCGTCTCCTTGTGCGGGGCTGAGTGCCTGATCCCAGGAGAGCGTGAAGTCCGGGGCATCCTTGGCCATGCCGTACACGTAAGTCAGGAAGTCCTTGTCAGGGGACGCCGCGAGCTTGTCTTCAATGCCGGTGACCACAGGTACTGCTCCTGAGTTGATCAGGCCCTGGACGTTTTCTTCGTTGAACATTCCGTCCTTGACGTACTCCAGCGCGGTCTTCTTTTGCTCTTCCGTGGCCTTGGAAGAGACGGACCAGAAGTTGGACGGGTTTCCCACAACGTTCGCCGGGTCACCCTTGCCGCCCTCAACAGTGGGGAAGGGGGTGTATCCGAGCTTTCCGCTCGAAACGAAGTCGGCCGCGTCCTTCTTCATGCCTTGGTAGATCCAGCTGCCCTGCAGGATCATGGCGGCCTTGCCCGTGTACAGCAGGGCTTGGTCTGCGTTGCTGTCAGCGGCAATGGAGGAGAAGCCGTTGATGAAGCCGCCGGCATCCACCAGTTCCTGGATCTTGGTCAGCGCCTCGATCACTGCCGGGTCTGACCAGGCGTCCGGCTTGTTGGCTGCAATGTTTGCAAAGACTTCAGGACCGCCGATCCGGTCCACCAGGTATTCAAGCCACATCAGATCCGGCCATTTGGACTGACCACCCAGGGAAAAGGGTGCCACG
This sequence comes from Arthrobacter sp. DualSoilB13, assembly GCF_055389195.1. Lineage (NCBI taxonomy): Bacteria > Bacillati > Actinomycetota > Actinomycetes > Micrococcales > Micrococcaceae > Arthrobacter > Arthrobacter sp. DualSoilB13. Next base: position 1,485,015 of record NZ_AP035865.1, read on the forward strand.
CCGGCATCCTTGAACTTGGGGACCAACGCCATCAGCTCGTCCCAGGTCTTGGGCGGTTCTGCCCCGATCTTCTCGAAGACTTCCTTGTTGTAGTAGAGCACTACGGGCTGGACCTTGTTGTTGGGGAGCGCGTAGGTCTTGCCGTCGATCACGCCGCTCTCGAGGATGGAGGGAAGGTAGCGGCTTTGGACGTCAGGGTTCTCTTTGAGGAATCCGGTCAGGTCGTCCACTTGGCCGGCATCGACGTAGGACTTGAGGACACCGCCGCCCCACCCGTAAACGAGCGTGGGGCCCTGGCCGGCGCCCACAGCGGTGCGGACCTTGGTCTTGTATGCATCGTTGGCGAAGAAGTCGAGCTTGATGGCGGAGTCGGGGTGCGACTTGTTCCACGAGTCCACGGATGCCTGGAACACAGGCTGGTCACCACCGGTCAGTCCCCACATGGTTGCCGAGTCCGCGGAGGCTCCTGTCCCGGCCGGACCTGAGGATCCGCAGGCGACCAGGGAGATTGACAATGCGGCTGCAGAAACGGCCATTCCGGCGGTGCGCAACTTGAGATTATTCATGTGCAGTTTCCATTCGTCCTTCGGGCTCGACGCTGATCGCCCGGTTGTGCGTGTAAAAGCCGCACTTCGCGGGTCTGGGGATCAACTTCGATCACCAGCACCAGCAACTTTTCGAAATGTTTCGGAAGTCCTTTCGGAAGTGCCCACCAAACTTAGCGGTGACGCACATCACCGTCAAGGCCTGCTGGACAATCAATCCGTTGTGCTGGCTCACGGTTTGACGAGTGCGCCCCTCCCGATGCAGACTGTGAGCAACCGAAACTTTTCGAAAGCGGTACCTGTGAGCTCAGAAGTCCGACCCTCCAAGCTGACCCTTTCTGCAGTAGCGCAGGAGGTCGGAGTGTCAGTTCCCACCGTGTCCAAAGTGGTCAACGGGCGTGGAGACGTGGCCCAAGGCACCCGGGCCCGTGTCCTGGCAGCCCTGCAACGTACCGGATACAAATCACCCCTTCAGCGCAAGGGCAACCCCGTCCAGCGGACCGTCGAGGCGGTGTTCGATTCTCTGAACTCGGCCTACAACATGGAAGTCCTCAAGGGGATCATGGAGCAGGCCAACGTTTCGGACATGGAAGTAATCCTCTCCGTCACCGGACTGCAGGCAGCACCGCCGCTGGGCCCTGAGGAACGCGCGCAGCGCATGGTCGATGAGGGCCGCAGCGGCATGATCGTGGTGACCTCGGCGTTCGGAGCCGCTCAGCTGGAAGCCTTCCAGAGGCGTCAGATTCCCATCGTGGTGATCGACCCCCTGAATCCGCCACCTGCTGATCTGTTCAGCGTGGGCTCCAGCAACTGGGCAGGGGGGAAAGCTGCCGCCACGCACCTCTTGGAGCTCGGGCATCGACGCATTGCCTACATCGGGGGTCCCGCCACCGCCGAATGCAGCCAGGCCAGGCTCCACGGCTACATGGCCGCACTGATGGCCGAAGGCATCACCGTTGAACATGAATATGTTTCCGCGGGCCCGTTCCGGCCCGAGACCGGAGCGGCGGCTTTCAAGTCCCTGGTGGCCCTGGAAGATCCGCCCACGGCAGTCTTTGCCGCAAGCGACAGTATTGCTATGGGCGTTCTGGCCGAGGCGCGGAGGCAGGACATCCGAATCCCCGAGGAAATGAGCCTCGTTGGGTTCGACGGAACCTATCAGGCGGAAGAATCCACGCCCCCACTGACCTCGGTGAGCCAGCCTCTTCAGGAAATAGGGCGTTCCGCGCTGAACTTCATCCTTCGCCAAATGCACGGTGAAGAGATTGACTCCAGGCGCGTGGAACTCGCAACCCACCTGGTGGTTCGTGAATCCACGGCGTCACCCCGGGAACCAGCCTCACCCCGGGAACCAGCCTCATCCGGAAAGCCGGCGTCCCGGTCTTAACTGCACCGGCGGAACGGCGTCATACAGCAGCACCCGGACCCAACGTTCGCCCGTCCCGCGGAACTCTGCACGGCTGGCGAAGCGGTACAGGTAGCTGCGCGCCCGCACCCAACGGGGGCGTTCGCCGTCGAACGGGTCTTGTCGAAGCAGCCTAAGCGTAGCCTTGTCAGCCTCCAGCAGCCGGTCCAGGAAGGCATAAAACCATTCCTCATGGACGGTCCTCAGCGGCAGGAACCACATGAGCCAATCCAGGCGCAGATGGTACGGCGCCCATTGCCGGGGGAGTCGACGAACATCGCCGGGCTTGCCCTTGAATCCATACTCCAACCATCGCTCATCCGGCGCGTGGGGATCCTCGTCCAAGGTTCCCTCAACCACGATCTCAATGCGCTGCTTGGTCACCGTCCCGAAAGCACCATAGGCGTTGACCAGGCGCCAACGGTTAAAGCTGGCATTCATCAGTTGCTGGCTGGAGAAGAGGTTGAGGAGCGGGCGGTAGCTGAACACCACCAGCAGAACGGTGACAAGTACGACGACGACGAGCCACCACGCCGGGGTATCGGCACTTGCGTGCCACTCAAGGGGGATGAACGGAAAAACCGCATGGGCCACCGGGTCGCTGACGGCGGCGAACGCCAGGACGATCGCCGCCCAGTTCAGCCAGGCGAAATTACCGGTGCCCACCAGCCACAGCTGCGTCACGATGATGATGCCCGCTGCGATGCTGGCCAGCGGTTGAGGGGCGAAGAGGAAGAACGGCACCACCAGCTGCGCACCATGATTGCCCACCACTTCCACCTTGTGCAGCGGACGCGGCAGGAGATGTGCCTGCCTGCTGAGCGGGCCGGGCATCGGCTGTGTCTGGTGGTGATAGAACATCGCCGTCATGTCCCGCCACTCACGGCCGCCGCGGATCTTGATCATGCCGGCCCCGAACTCAAGCCGAAACACCAGCCACAAAATGAGAATGAGGATGGTTGCCGGTGGGGGAGTCTGGTCCGAACCAAGGAAGGCCACCGTGAAACCGGCCTCAAGAAGAAGGATCTCCCAACCAAAACCATAGAACGTCTGGCCAACGTTCACGATTGACATGTAGAGGAACCACAACGTGAGAAAGGCCAGCATGGGCAGCCAGGGCGGCCCCGTTTGTGGCAGGCCAATGACCAGCAGAATGGACACGCCAATACCCGTCCAGCACACCGCCCGGAGAAGCGGGTCGGAGTAGCGCCACCGGAACAGGGTAGGCCGGCCAAGGCGACGGGCCATAGCCAGGAAGGCCGGTACCGGCAACAGTCCGCGCTCGCCGAGGAGCGCCGGGAACTGGTTCACCGTGGAGAAGAAGGCAAGGGCATAAAGCGCCGCTGTGCCACGCTGCAACACCTGCCGGGCAAATTCATAGTCCCGCGCATCAAAATAGTCCCGCGCATCAAACCAGGAGAACCACTCCACGATTCCACGGTACGCAGCGGACGGCGCTGGTCAAGCGGCATCGATTTTCCACATACGCCGCCATCCGTTCGCGGGCCCCGGCAGTGGCAGGGATACTTAAGTCATGCAGCCGCGCAAGATCGTCATCCTCGGGTCCACCGGTTCCATCGGCACACAAGCGATTGACGTCGTCGATGCCGCACCACACCGTTTCGAAGTGGTGGCACTAAGCGCGGGCGGCGGGAACCTCGAACTCATTGCACAACAGGCGGTCCACACCAGGGCCCAAGCCGTGGGAATCGCCAAGGGAGATTCGGAAGTCCTTCGGCGGTTGATTGACGCCGCGGCCACGGCTGAGGGCGTGCGGAATTTCGCTCCGGAGGTCTTTGCCGGACCGGACGCATCCACCCGGATCGCCGCCATTGAGTGCGACGTCGTCCTCAACGGCATTACCGGTTCCATCGGGTTGGCGCCCACTTTGGCCGCGCTGGCTACAGGAGCCACACTGGCTCTGGCCAATAAGGAGTCGCTGATCGTCGGCGGCGCCCTGGTCAAAGCTGCCGCTGGCCCCGGCCAGATCGTTCCCGTTGATTCTGAACACTCAGCCATCGCCCAGTGCCTGCGCTCGGGCACGGATCAGGAAGTCGAAAAGCTGATCCTGACCGCGTCCGGCGGGCCCTTCCGCGGCCGCACCCGGGAGCAACTTCACAACGTGACACCGCAGGAGGCCCTTGCCCACCCCACCTGGGACATGGGCCTCATGGTCACCACAAACTCGGCCAGCCTGGTCAACAAAGGCCTGGAAGTCATTGAGGCACACCTGTTATTCGATGTCCCGCTGGACAGGATCGACGTTGTGGTCCACCCGCAGTCGGTGGTGCATTCCATGGTCCAGTTCGTGGATGGCTCCATCATCGCCCAGGCATCACCTCCGGACATGCGGCTGCCGATCGCGCTGGGACTGGGTTGGCCGGATCGTGTCCCGCAGGCTGCACGCGCTTGCGACTGGACCCAAGCCACCAGTTGGACCTTCGAGCCCTTGGATACCGTGGCATTCCCGGCCGTGGACCTCGCCAAGGACGCAGCTAAGCAGGGCAGCACGTTCCCGGCCGTGTTCAATGCCGCCAATGAGGAAGCAGTGGAGGCCTTCCACGCCGGACGAATCCGCTTCACCGACATTGTGGATACCGTCGAATCCGTCCTCAGCGAACATTCAGGCTCTTCCGAGCTAACGGTGGAGTCGGTGCTGGATGCTGAGAGGTGGGCACGCGCCCGAACCCTTGATCGTTTAGCCAGCAGCGCCCTCTAGCTCACAACCCTTACGGAAGCAGTCCCACCGGCATGAGTCCTGTCCTTCTCTTCATCCTCGGAGTCGTCTTCGTCGCCATCGGCGTGGCCGTTTCCATCGCGCTGCACGAGGTAGGCCACCTGGTGCCCGCAAAGCTCTTCAAAGTGCGCGTCACCAAGTACATGATCGGTTTTGGACCAACGCTGTGGTCCAGGAAAAAAGGCGAAACAGAGTACGGCTTCAAGGCGCTTCCGCTGGGTGGCTACGTGTCCATGATCGGCATGTACCCGCCGAACAAGGAAGACGGCGCCGTTCGCCCCTCCAGTACTGGCATGTTCCAGACCCTCGCCACCGAGGCGCGTTCAATGGCGCACGAGGAAGTGGGTCCCGGGGACGAGAAGCGCGTCTTCTACAAGCTCCCCGTCTGGAAAAAGATCATCGTCATGCTCGGCGGACCGGCCATGAACATGCTGATCGGCTTGATACTTCTGGCAGTCCTGCTCATGGGCTTCGGAACAGCCCAGGCAACCACCACCATCGCTGACGTTTCCAAATGCCAGGTTGCCGCGGGGGAGACCGTGGACCCCGATTCGGCGGATTGCAAACTGACCCCGGCCGCAGCCGCGGGCCTGCAGCCAAATGACACCATCACTTCCTTCGACGGAAAATCCGTCACCAGCTGGGACGAGCTCACCAGCTGGATCCGGGCCTCCGCCGGCAAGGAAGTTCCTGTCATTGTGACGCGCAACGGGGCGTCAGTGGAGACCACGGTGACTCCGGTTCTCTCGTCCCGGCCCGTGGTGGGCCCCGATGGGCGGCAGGCACAGGACGCCAACGGAGTTTTGCAGTACCAGGAAGTCGGCTTCCTGGGTATCGGAGCCCAAAGCGCTTTGGTTCCCCAACCGGCGTCGGCCGTTCTGCCCATGGCAGGGGAGAACATCAAACAGATTTCCGGTGTGATCTTCAACCTGCCGGCCAGGGTGGTGGGGGTGGCGAAAGCAGCCTTCAGCGAGGAGCCCCGTGACCCCAACGGGCCTATCAGCGTGGTGGGCGTCGGCAGGGTTGCCGGCGAGGTAGCGGCCATGGAACAAGTACCCATGCAGGCACGGATCGGCACCCTGATCGGGTTGCTCGCAGGACTCAACTTCGCGTTGGCCATCTTCAACCTCATCCCGCTCCTGCCGCTCGACGGCGGCCATGTCGCTGGCGCCTTGTACGAAGGCGCGCGCCGCCAACTGGCCAAACTGCGTGGCAAACCGGATCCGGGAGCCTTCGACATCGCGAAACTCCTGCCGGTGACCTATGTGGTGGCGGCGTTGCTCATGGCCATGGGGGCGCTCTTGATCTATGCCGACATCGTTAAGCCCGTGAACATTTTCGGCTGAGCTGTGAACAATGCGGACAGATCTGTGAACAATGCAGGCAAAGCTGTGAACATATTCTGCGCAACCGGCGGGATAGGCTAGCTCCATGACTGTTTTCGCTGTTGAGTACGTATACGTCGCCGATTCAGGCGCCCTCCGCGACGAAGCCCGCCCAGCACACCGTGCTTGGCTCGGGGAACTGGCCGAGCAAGGCAAACTTCTTGCCAGTGGCCCCTATGGTGACGGCGCCGGCGCCCTGCTGATCTTCAAGTCGGCCGACGAAGCCGAACTCAATGACCTCCTCAAGCAGGATCCGTTCGCTGAAGCCGGCGTCATCGCCGGCATCCGCACCACGGAATGGGCGCCAATCATCGGTGTCCTGGCTGCCCACGCGTCCTAGCCCGGACGTCCTCCACCACAACGATTCACCCAACCCAAGGAGTCCACGTGACCTCGGTCAGCCTGGGAATGCCAGCAGCCCCACCCCCCGTCCTTGCCCCCCGCCGGAAGACCCGGCAGATCAAGGTAGGGTCCGTTGGCGTCGGATCTGACTCGCCCATCAGCGTTCAGTCCATGACAACTACCCCCACCACGGATATCAACGCCACCCTCCAGCAGATCGCTGAACTGACGGCTTCCGGATGCGACATCGTACGCGTTGCCTGCCCGTCTGCCGACGACGCCGAGGCGCTGCCCATCATCGCCCGTAAGTCCCAGATTCCCGTGATCGCGGACATCCACTTCCAGCCGAAGTATGTCTTTGCCGCAATCGAGGCCGGCTGCGCTGCAGTCCGGGTCAACCCGGGCAACATCCGCAAGTTCGATGACCAGGTCAAAGAGATCGCTGCTGCGGCCCGTGACCATGGAACATCCATCCGGATCGGCGTCAACGCAGGCTCCCTCGAACCCGGCATCATGAAGAAGTACGGCAAGGCCACCCCGGAGGCTTTGGTTGAGTCCGCTGTGTGGGAAGCTTCCCTCTTCGAAGAGCACGGTTTCCACGACTTCAAGATTTCCGTCAAGCACAACGACCCCGTGATCATGGTGGCCGCATATGAGATGCTCGCGGAGAAGGGCGACTGGCCCCTGCACCTCGGTGTGACCGAGGCCGGTCCGGCATTCCAGGGCACCATCAAGTCGGCCACGGCCTTCGGTGCGCTCCTGTCGCGCGGCATTGGTGACACCATCCGTGTTTCCCTCTCGGCTCCGCCGGTGGAGGAAATCAAGGTGGGCAACCAGATCCTGCAATCCCTGAACCTGCGCCCGCGCAAGCTCGAGATCGTCTCCTGCCCGTCCTGTGGCCGCGCCCAGGTGGATGTGTACACGCTGGCCGAACAGGTGACCGCAGGGTTGGAAGGCATGGAGATTCCGCTGCGCGTTGCCGTGATGGGTTGCGTCGTCAATGGACCCGGCGAAGCCCGTGAAGCGGACCTCGGTGTGGCCTCCGGAAACGGCAAGGGCCAGATTTTCGTGAAGGGCGAAGTCATTAAGACTGTGCCTGAGAGCGAAATTGTTGAGACACTGATCGAAGAGGCCATGCGCATCGCCGAAGAGATGGGGGAGGCCGATGGCGAAGATGCTGTCAAGGGTAGCCCCGTGGTTAGCGTCTCGTAACGAGAACGGCTTGGGAGTCAGGGTGCTCGGCAGTGCCGACACCCTGGCCCTTCGCGCGCTTGCAAGCGAGGATGCGGTGGCCAACGTATTTATCCTCGCGCACTTGGAAAGTACCGGTTCAGCGGCGCCCACCAGCGGCGGTGCCAGCATTTTCGGAGTTTTTGAAGGCCAAACGCTCCTCGGTGCGTGTTGGGCCGGCGCCAATCTTGTCCCTGTGCAGCTCGATCCCGGCCTTGCAGGGTATGTGGCCACAGCTGCCCACGAAACGGGGCGCCGTTACGCGTCCATTTTCGGTCCGGCCGAAACCGTGATGGCCCTCTATGCGCGATTCGAGCAACTGGGGCATAGTGCCCACGAGGTACGCGCCCAGCAACCATTGCTCACCATTTCAGGTCCTCCCGTTATCGTCGCCAACCCGGCCCTGGCCTTCGGCACCATGGCGGACTTTGATCGCATCCTGCCGGCGTGCGCGGCCATGTTCGAAGAAGAAGTGGGTTACTCTCCCTTCCTTGGAGGGCAGGAGTTCTACAGCAGGCGCGTTGCTGGACTCATTCGGGAGGGCCACTCGCTGGTCCACATTGATGCCAACGGCACTGTGGTCTTCAAAGCCGAGCTGGGGGCGGTCACGCGGGAGGTCACCCAGGTCCAGGGCGTGTGGATGAATCCCGAGCTGCGGGGCCGCGGCCACAGCGGGGGTTACATGGCCGCCGTCGTAAATCTCTCCAGAACCTTCGCGCCCGTGACGAGCCTTTACGTCAATGACTACAACACCAAAGCCCGGGCCACCTATGAGCGGGTGGGCTTCGAACAAGTGGGGACCTTCGCCACCGTGCTTTTCTAAAGTCGATGGGGAATCCAGTATTCTTGTCCATGTTGGCGACCGCCAGCACCGGAACACTTGACTCCATTGGGGAAACGAATGAACAAGAATACGCTGCGCGGTTTCGCCGTGTCGGGGCTGCTGGTCATGGGTCTTACCGCTTGCGGTGGCTCCGGCTCCTCCACGGATGCCGGTCCCGCACCGGCAAATGAAACCTCGGCTCCTACGCCCACTGCGGCAAAGCAGTACACCTCGGCTGAACTTACAGACCTGGTCAAGCAGATCAAGCCAGCTGATGGCTCGGAACTGACTGTTACCGCCATTGACGACCTCGCTGCCCAAGCGAATCCGCTCAAGGAACTCATGGGTTCCATGAACATCGAACCGGCCGAGTGCAAGGATCTGGCCATGTCCGGCGCCTCGCAGTCCATTGAAGGCTCCACCGGCGCCACCGGGGCGAAGGTTGATACCGCAACCGGAAGCGTCTCCAGCGTAGCGTTGGTGTCCGGCGTTCCGGCGGAAACCCTGCAGAAGAGCCTCGAGGGGAGTGAGTCCCAGATCACCACGTGCTCCTCCATGAAGATGACCATGGGCGGCACAGCCTTGAGCATGAAAACCGAGAAGCTTGATGGGGTTGGTTCGGTCCCCGGCACTGTGGGACTTAAAACCACCATGACCCTCCCCGGTGGCCAGGCGCAGTCCACCGTGATGGCTTTCGCCGTCAAGGGCGGCGTGCTGATTTCCGCTACGGCATCGGGCCAGAACGGCGGCACAGACGGGGCAGCTGAGGCCGGCACCCTGATGGACCAGGCCGCGGCACTGGTCAAGTAGCCCTCACAGGCGCCAAGGACATCGTCAGGTGGTGGCTCCCGGGCCGTCCAGCTCTCCCGTAAGGTAGCGCTGGATGGTGGGGGCCACCATCTTTATGACGTCCTCCTTCGCTGCGCCGGCCAGCGGCTCGAGCTTGATGACGTAGCGGACCAGCATCAGGCCAATGACCTGACTGGCCACCAGATTGCTTCGCAGATGCCGTTCTTCCGGCGTGCCCGGCAAGCCTGCAACCACCCGGGACAAGATGACCCGGTTGACCATCTCGCGCATGAGCGCCGTCTTGGACTTGGAGCCCAGGGTTCCCCGGACGTAGGCCACCAATCCGTGCTGAGCGGGGCTTTCCCACAACCGCAGTACAGCCCGGACAATCGCCTCCGCCCTCACTGCAGGGTCCAGGGTTTCGACGCCGGCAAGAACCTCCGCGGGGTCGGCGGGCAATTCCACGCTGGCGGCAAAGAGCTCATCCTTGCCCCCGAAGAAGTGGTGCACCATGGCCGGATCCACGGATGACTCGCGGGCTACTTGCCGCAGGCTTGTCCCTTCGAAGCCTTGCTCGGCAAACAGTCTCCGCGCGGCGGTGAGGATGGCTTCGCGTGAATGGTCTCCTGAGCTGCGGCGGCCCCTGCGCGCCTGGGGGACGCTCATCGGGTTTGTCGTCGGAGGGTCAGGGATGCCAGGACCAGAACTCCCAGAACAATCCCGCCCATGATCAGGGCGTCCTGCCACATGGTGGCTGTTGCGTCCGCATTCTCCGCAACCTCCTTCAACGCATCCACGGAGAAGGTGAGCGGCAGAGCACCGGATATTGCTTCGAGGACCTCGTTCATGTCCTCCCGCGCCACGAACAGTCCGCACAACAGGATCTGCGGGACCACCACCACCGGCATGAACTGCACGGCTTGGAACTCGGTGCGGGCAAAGGCGGAACACAGGAGTCCGAGGGCGACGCCCAGGACGGCGTTGATGACGGCAATCATCACCACCAGGCCGGGGCTTCCCTTGATATCGAGGTCAAAAACCCAGTAGGCCACAGCTGTCGCCACCAGGGACTGCAGGGCCGCCATGATGGAGAAGGCCAGACCATAACCGAAGAGTAGGTCGGCCTTGTGGATGGGCGTGGTCAGGAGGCGCTCCAGAGTCCCGGAGGTGCGTTCCCTAAGCATGGTGATCGATGTGACCAGGAACATGACCACAAAGGGGAAGATGGCCAACATCATCAGGCCGACGCGGTCAAAGGTTCGGGGGAACCCCGGGGGGAGCGTTTCGTTTTCGAAGAGGAAATAGACGGCGGTCAGCAGTAGTGCAGGGACCACGAGGATCAGTGCAACGCTCCGGTGATCGTGCCGCAACTGCCCCAGGACCCGGACGGTGGTGGCAAGGGTCATGCGGACATTCATGACGACACCTGACGTTCTTGCCGGTCGCGGTCAGCGGCTCTGATGATGGTGAGGAACGCCCGCTCCAGATCTTCGCTCTGTCCACGTTCGGCCAGTTCGGCGGGAGTTAGCTGGGCCAGGAGGAGGCCATCACGCAGGAGCAGAAGCGAGGAGCAGTGGGAGGCTTCCTCCATCACGTGACTGGAGACCAGCAGGGTTGTTCCGGCAGCCGCCATGGCCGCAAAGCGCTCCCATAGCTCGGCCCTCAGTACAGGGTCGAGCCCGACAGTGGGCTCATCCAGAACCAACAGTTTCGGGTGGGCCACCAAGGCGCATGCCAGGGAGACCCGGCTGAATTGCCCGCCGGACAGGTCAGCTGCCTTATGGCGGGCAAGTGGTTCGAGCCCGACGGCGGCAATTGCCTCCGCGGTGTCCGCGGCGGTAGCGCCGTGCATGGCGCCAAAGTAGCGCACGTTCGCGTGCACGCTGAGGTCCGGGTAGACGCTGGCACCCTGGGTGACGTATCCGACGTCGTGCCTGAGCGATGCGCTGCCTGCGGGCCTGCCGAGGACGGTCACGGTTCCCTGGGTGATCCGTTGGACTCCGACGATTGCCCGCATGAGTGTTGTCTTGCCGCTGCCGGAAGGGCCCAGGAGTCCTGTGATCCGGCCGGCGTCAACGGTGAAGTCCAGGCCCTTGATGATCTTGCTGCGGGCGCGGTTTATATGAAGCCCCGTTGCCTTTATGGCTGCTGTAAGGGGTGTCATGCGAGCCTCCGATTGGGCACACTTAATTCATCGGATGATGAATTAAACCTAAGACGGGTGGGCAGGGCGGTCAAGGGCACTGCGTGGCGCTGTGGCCCGCCTTGAAAATGTGTCTACGATCACATAGGTTTTTCCCAAGCCGTGTCGTTGGGGTGCGGGTGGTACAGGGGGAATCATGATCAAGACCTTGACGGGCGCCATCGGCGGCCAAGCCATCCGTGAGCTCGGCAGTGACCAATGCTTCCCAGCCGCAGCTGATCCCGTTCCGCTGGAGGGAACGGCGATCTAGTCTCAGGACAGAGTCTGCGGCCGGCCGGCCGCTGAGCCACGCCATCGCAGGATGACCAGCCGGTTGCGGCCAGGGGCTTCCACACGCGACGGCGTGGCTCTTCTGTGTGCCAGCGGACCGGACGCCAATCCGGGCCTGTTCAAGTGGCCGCGCAGTCAGCCGGTAGATTAGTAGACAGTTGTTTTTGCCACATCTGCCATAGAAACGGATACGTACCCGTGGTCCTTCGCCTTTCCCAGCTGTTCCTGCGCACCCTGCGTGAAGATCCCGTCGACGCCGAGGTCGCCAGCCACAAGCTCCTGGTCCGCGCCGGCTACATCCGCCGCGCCGCGCCCGGTATCTACACGTGGTTGCCGCTGGGGCTGAGCGTCCTGCGCAAGGTGGAGGACATCATCCGCCAGGAAATGTCCGCCATCGGAGCACAGGAAGTCCACTTCCCGGCGCTGCTACCCCGCGAACCCTACGAGGCCACCAACCGTTGGACCGAATATGGCGACGGCCTGTTCCGCCTCCAGGACCGTAAGGGGGCGGACTACCTTCTGGCCCCCACGCATGAGGAAATGTTCACGCTCCTGGTCAAGGACCTGTACTCCTCATACAAGGACCTGCCGTTGAGCCTGTACCAGATCCAGAACAAGTACCGTGATGAAGCACGTCCCAGGGCGGGCCTCCTCCGTGGGCGCGAGTTCATCATGAAGGACTCTTACTCCTTCGACATCGATGACGCCGGCCTGGATGCCAGCTACGCCGCACACCGCGCGGCCTACCTGAAGATCTTTGAGCGCCTCGGCTTGGAAGTCATTCCCGTTGCAGCCACGGCGGGGGCCATGGGTGGTTCCAAGAGTGAGGAATTCCTGTTCCCCACCGAGATCGGCGAGGACACGTTCGTGCGCTCGGCCGGCGGCTACTACGCCAACGTCGAAGCCGTGACCACGGTTGTCCCGGACGAGGTCGACTTCAGCAACGCTCCGGCCGCACAGGTCCTGGACACGCCGAACACTCCCACCATCGAGACTCTTGTGGAGGCCGCCAACCAGCTGGCTCCGCGCAGCAAGTCCGACGGCGGCGCATGGACTGCCGCTGACACGCTCAAGAATGTTGTCCTCGCCGTCACGCTGCCCACGGGGGAGCGCCAGATCGTGGTGATCGGCGTTCCAGGAGACCGCGGAGTGGACCTCAAGCGCGTGGAAGCCAACATTGGCTCCCACCTGCCCATCGCCGGTGAAATCGGCCTCGAGGCCGCCAACGAAGAGGACCTCAAGAAGCTGCCGTGGCTGGTCAAGGGTTACATCGGACCCGGCCTGTCCCTCGACGAGCCCGTTCTGGGCCTGGAAGGATCCTCCAAGGTTCTCTTCCTTGTGGATCCCCGCGTCGTCTCCGGCACCAGCTGGGTTACCGGTGCCAACGCTGATGGCAAGCACGTCTTTGGGCTGGTAGCGGGTCGTGATTTCGCGTGGGACGGCGTTATCGAAAGCACCGATGTCCGTGCGGGCGACCCCGCCCCGGACGGTTCAGGACCGCTGGAAACTGCGCGGGGCATCGAAATGGGCCACATCTTCCAGCTCGGCCGCAAGTACGCTGAGGCCTTGGACCTGAAGGTCCTGGACCAGAACGGCAAGCAGCAGGTTGTCACCATGGGCTCCTACGGCGTTGGCGTAACGCGTGCCGTCGCAGCGTTGGCTGAAGCCAACCATGACGACCGTGGTCTCGTGTGGCCGCGCTCGGTGGCTCCGGCCGATGTTCACGTCGTGGCTGTCGGTCGCGGCGATGAGATCTTCGAAGCAGCAGAAAAGCTTTCCCTTGAACTCGAAGCTGCAGGCCTGGACGTCATTTTCGATGACCGTCCCAAGGTTTCGCCCGGTGTGAAGTTCGGCGACGCCGAACTGGTGGGCGTCCCCACCATCCTGGCCGTTGGCCGAGGGCTCGTGGACGGTGTGGTTGAGATCAAGGACCGCCGCAGTGGCGAAGCCGAGAATATCGCGGTGGACAAGGCCGTGGACTACGTGGTCAACGCTGTACGAACCCGGTGATTTCCGGCTTCGAATCGATCCAGCTCACCACCCTCATCCTGATTGTGGTGGCTGGATTCGCAGCAGGCTGGGTGGACGCCGTAGTCGGGGGCGGGGGACTGATCCAGCTCCCCGCCCTGCTGCTGGTTCCAGGTATCACGCCCGTCCAGGCTTTGGCCACGAACAAAATGGGGTCCATTTTCGGGACCACCACCAGCGCGGTCACGTATTATCGCCGCGTCGGGCCGGATCTGAAGACCGCAATTCCCATGGCGGTGATCGCGCTGGCTGGGAGTTTCGGCGGGGCCATTCTCGCTGCCTCCCTGCCTGCCAGCGTTTTCAAGCCCATCATCGTGTTGGCGCTGATCGCAGTCGCCATCTTCACAGCCCTGCGTCCCAGCGCCGGTGAACTGACCGCCCTGCGCCACGACGGCCATAAGCATTACGTGGTGGCGTGCATGATCGGTGCCGTGATCGGCTTTTACGACGGCCTGATCGGTCCGGGTACGGGCTCGTTCCTGGTCATAGCGCTCGTTTCGGCCATGGGTTATGCGTTCCTGGAAGCCAGCGCCAAAGCGAAGATCGTCAACATGGCCACCAATGCCGGCGCGCTGATTTTCTTCCTCCCCCACGGCTCCCTGCTGTGGGGCGTAGGCCTCATCCTTGGCCTGGCCAATATGGCAGGCGGCTACCTCGGTGCCAGGACCGCTGTGGCCAAGGGAAGTAAGTTTGTGCGCCTTGTCTTCCTGATCGTGGTGGCTGCGCTGATCATCAAACTTGGCATTGACGTCTGGAACGAGAACTTCGCAGGGTAGGGCCGCCGCGGCCTAAGTCAGATAAAACTGCCGTTGGCGTTGGCAAGCGTCCTCAAACCGCGGACGACGGCGTGCGGCACCAAAGCGCTCGACGCCGGGTTGCCGAGGGAAGCCTGGTTGGTGACACGTGAGTCGAAGAGCCCCAGGCTCGTCTCGGCCAGGACATGGTGGGTTGTCTGCTTGGCTGCGGGGTCAGCAATCAACACAGCTTCCACCACATCCCAGTCACCGGCTGCCAGCGCCAACGCGGACACCACGTTGGTTGACTTGGGGAAGGCCTTGATCAGCTCGGCCGGTCCGCCCCTCAGGAGTTCAACCGGCCCGGTGGCTTCCAGGAGTGATTCTTTCGTTTCCCCGTCCATCCATGGCTGGATCAAAGCAGCAGGAAGTTTTCGCGATTCCACGGTGATGCGATAAATGGTTCCGCCCGCGGAGGCCGCTGTGATCGCATCCAGGCCGCCTAGCGCACCGGTTGTCAGGAACGTTCGGCCTGGACCGTCGTCGAGCAGTGTTTTCCTCAGCGAGGCCTCACATAAGGCTCCGATCGACGTGACCAGAAAGTCCTTCCCGGCCGAAATACTCCGGGGACCGAACTCGGCGACTGCTGCGACACCGGCGCACTCCACCACCACGTCAGCTACGTCCATGGCTTCTTCGAAGCTGAAACCTGTCCTGGGTTTCCCGTGGGGAACAACACCGGCGAGTTCGATGCCTGGGGCGGTCCCGGCGTCGAGCAGTTCCGCCACCCGCGATCCAATGGCGCCCGAACCAATGAGAGCAACTTTCAGGACCACGGTGTCAGGCTGCTTCGCCGGGGTCGGGGAGATCGTGTGCCCGGGGAAGGGCGTCGAGCCTGTGGCCGGCCAGGGTGCTTGCGACCCACAGGGAACGGGCAAGATCACCGGAGTGCCGCGGTTTTGCTGCATACCATAAAGCGTTCTGCACCTCACGGGCTATGCTCCATTGCCGTGCAACGTCGGGATCCAATCCAGCGGCACGGCTGAAGTCCTGGCACCGCTCCAGCAGCCCGGCCTCCGGATCCGTCCGCGAAAGATCGCGGATGCGGTTCCACAGGATCGGGGCGACGGCGAACTCGGCCTCCCCAATCTGTGGTTGCGGATCAATAGCCAGATAGTCGCCGCGCAGGGACAGCTTTTCGGCGCTGGTAGTGGCAAGAATATTCATGAAATGCAGGTCAGTGTGCACCAGGACATCCTTGCCTGAACGGCGCCCTACGGCCCCACGCGTCTGGCAGACCTCCAGTGCCGCTTCCAGCAACCATCGAGGGAAGGGACGGTCCAGGCGGTCCCATTCGGCAGGCAGTTCATCGCTCCATCGCTCGGCGGTTGCGGCGACGTGGTCCAAAACCCGCCACTCCACCCTTTCGTCCGGTTGGATCGAGAGCTCGCGCATAATGGCCCCCCATGCGTCCCTGGCTTCGTCCAGAGGGGCGTCCTGGAGCCAACGGGAGGCGTCCAGGCGTTCGAGCAGCATGGTGCAACTGGCATCGTCCGAGGCCAGGAGGCGGACAGCGCCCCGGCCACTCCAGAGGGCCAGTGCATAGCGCTCCACCAGTGCTTCTTCGTGGGGATAAGCGATCTTTAGCGCTGCAGGGGTGGAGCCTTGAACAACTGGCACCACCAAGGCTCCGTGGCCATTCCAAGGCCCATCGCCTGGCACCAAATCCACTGAGAGCCCCCAACGGTCCAATGCCTCGGAGATGAGCCCCGGGAGGCTTGCGAGCCAATCCCTGCCCGCGGAGTCGCGGTTGTACCGGGCGTGGAGGTCGCCCGGTATGGGAATCATCGCGTGAAGGTTCACGGCAACAGCCTAACTCCGCACTGCCACGCGTCCCTTAGAAAACGCCGCTGGCCCCCAACAGGGTACCGATGGAGAACGTGGCAGCCAGCGCGAGGGCCCCGCCCAGCACCACCCGGACCGCTGCACGGACGCGGGAAGCACCGCCGAGCCACGCACCAACCGCGCCAGTGATCGCCAAGGCAAGCAGGACTGCGACGAACGTTAGGGGAACCCGCATCCCGGGTGGCGGCAGCAAGATGGCCAGCATGGGAAGAATCGCTCCCAAAGTGAACGCTACGGCCGAAGCAAAGGCTGCGTTCCAAGGGCTGACGATGTCATCTTCATGGATATTGAGCTCGGCCGAGAGGTGTGCGGCCAAGGCGTCGTGCTCGGTCAGCTCCTGTGCAACGGTCCGGGCGGTCTCTGCACTGAGCCCTTTGGACTCGTAGATCGCGGCCAACTCGTTGAGCTCATCTTCCGGCTGCTCCGCCAGCTCACGTTTTTCTTTTTCAATGAGGGCTTTCTGGGTGTCACTTTGGCTGCTGACAGACACGTACTCGCCCAAAGCCATGGAGATGGCGCCACCCACCAGGCCAGCGGCACCCGCGGAGAGAATCAGGCCGGTGTTGGTGGTGGCACCGGCAACGCCCACCACGATTGCCGCGACGGACACGATGCCGTCATTGGCGCCCAGGACGCCCGCCCGCAGCCAGTTCAGCCGATGTGCCAGATCGTCCCGGTGGGGTTCATTTTCATGCGTGGTGGCAGTTTCCGTGGAAGCCATGCATCAAGCCAAGCACCGGCAGGCGGTCCTGACCAGCATGGATAGGCTCGCCTATCCGCCCTGGGAAGCTGGCGTGCTAGTGGGCGTAGGCAACGAAGGCAGTTCGCCGGCGTCGAGCATGAGTCCCGGCAGCGCAGGCAGCTGCGCGCCCCAAGCGAGGCTCCTGCGGGCGGCTGCCACCAGGCTGTCCAGGGCCCATGTGCGGGTCTCGCCCGTGGACAGGGCAACAAGGTCACCGAATCGAGGCAGCGAGGCAAGCTCTACCGAGCCAAGGAATGTAGCGGGATCCTGAGTGAAAGTATCCGGCAGCCGGTAGCCCGCCTCGCCCGTGGGTGCATCCGCGCAGTTGGCGCTGGTGACTGCTTCAGCCTCCCGGAGGAGCGCCTGGTGAACTTGCAAGTGCTTGGCAGCGGCCGCCGACTTCGTCTCGTCCAGCCTCTTCAAGGCCACTTGGTATACGTAGATCGCCTCCTGCTGTGAGCGAACAACCGCAGCCAGGGCTGTGTCAGTGGTCGCGGACATCGGCTCCGGGGTGGGGTTTGCAGAGGGGCATGAGGCAGCCAAAGGTGTCGCCGTGGGGGCCTTGGTCTCCGACGCCCGTGTCTGCTCCGGCAGGGGCAACTGCCATTCGGCAGCCAACTTTTCGGCCTGCAGCACCTGCGCGGTTCCGACGGCGGCGAGCAGCCGGGCGATCCCGCCGTCGGCCTTGCGCGCGTCGTCCAAGCGCTTCCAGCCGCTGCCGGCCAGCCCGGCCAGGAAGGACGCACGGCTGCTTTGTTCCGCTGCAGCCGAGGACTGACGGGGTGAGGGGGCTGCCCCTGACAGGGTGGCACTGGATGTCGTTCCGCGAGGGTCGAATAAGGCCTGAGCGTGGGTTGTCAGCAAAGTCACAGCGCTGCCGGACATGGGCTTTCCGGCCTCGGGAGCCGCGGACTCCGCCAGCGTCGTGGCCGATTCCCGCAGCAGCAGCGTGTCCTCCAACGCCGTCAAACGTGCTGTTTCGGTGAACGAGACAGCCGGGGGAGTGCCGGAATCACGCGGAAGAAGGACCATTCCGGTGCCTGCAACAAGCAGTGCCACCACGGCAACCAGTAAAACCCGGCCCCAAGGTGGTGTTCGTCGTTTTTCGCTTGTTTCCCCGTTCACAACAGACCATGGTGTCACGTGGATGAGGAAGTCCGTGCACCATGTTCCCGGGAAAATCGTTAGGCTAGTAGTCACAACAACATCTATCGGGAGGCGGCGGGCAACGTGAGTGACTCGGAAGCCACGACTTCAACAGACCGTTCTGAATCGAACTCAACGGCCACCATCCACAACCCGGAAGAGAGCAGGCTTAGGGCGCTGCTTGAACCGGCTGTCCTTGCCAACAGGCTCTACCTCGAGGATGTTTCCATCCACGTTGCCGGTTCACACCGCACGGTCCACGTCGTGGTGGACCTTCCCCAGGAAGAGACCGGAGGCGTCAGCCTTGACGCCATCGCAGAGGTCTCACGCGGACTGTCCGATATTCTGGACAACGATCCCCATGACGACGGCCGTCCCTACGACCTTGAGGTTTCATCCCCTGGAGTAAGCCGTCCTTTGACCGAACCGCGTCACTGGCACCGCGCCCGCGGCCGTATGGTCAGGGTCAACGTCATCCAGGGAGAAAACCTTCTGGGCCGCATTACCTCCGTGGGGGAAGATGCTGTGACGCTCATCCCCGAGCATGAGGTCAAGAAGGGCATGAAGCCCAAGCAGGGCGAACCCATCACTATTCCTTTCGACAGGATCCGCCAAGGAAAAGTCGAGATTGAATTCAGCCACCTCCACGAGGCTGCGCTGGAAGACGAGCACAACGGACCTTCCGAGGAGGCCTAATGGATATTGACATGAGCGCACTGAGACTCCTGGAGCGTGAGCGTGAAATCCCGCTGGATCTCCTGATTCCCACCATCGAACAAGCGCTGCTGGTGGCGTACCACAAGACGCCCGGCGCCTTCGAAAAGGCCCGTGCCGAGTTGGACCGCAAGAGCGGTCACGTGACCATTTGGGCTACGGAAATCGACGACGACGGTGAGCCCATCGGCGAGTTCGAAGACACCCCTGCCGGTTTTGGCCGCATCGCCGCCAGCACGGCCCGCCAGATCATTCTGCAGCGTCTTCGCGACGTGGAAGACGACAACGTGCTGGGCGAGTTCAAAGGCCGTGAAGGCGAACTTGTGGCCGGCATGATCCAGCAGGGCAACAACCCGCACATGATTCAGGTCAACCTCGGATCCGTGGAAGCATTGCTGCCCCCGCCCGAGCAAGTCCCCGGTGAGAAGTACCTCCACGGAAGCCGCTTGCGTGCTTTTGTGGTGGACGTCCACCGCGGCGCCAAGGGTCCGTCCATCACTTTGTCCCGTTCGCACCCCGGGCTGGTCCGCAAGTTGTTCGAAATGGAAGTTCCGGAAATTGCGGATCACTCTGTGGAGATCGTCGCACTGGCCCGTGAAGCCGGCCACCGTACCAAGATCGCGGTCAAGGCCAACACTGCCGGCATCAACGCCAAGGGTGCATGCATCGGCGAAATGGGTTCCCGCGTCCGGGCAGTCATGACCGAACTCAACGACGAAAAGATCGACATCGTTGACTTCAGCGACGACCCCGCAACCTTCATTGCCAACTCCTTGTCGCCGTCGCGAGTGAATTCCGTCACTATCACGGACGAAGCAACCCGCTCGGCCCGCGTAGTAGTGCCCGACTACCAGCTTTCCCTGGCGATCGGCAAAGAGGGCCAGAACGCGCGGCTCGCAGCCAAGCTGACTGGCTGGCGCATCGATATCATCTCCGATGCCGCTCCCGCTAAGGCTGACTAGCTCTTGAACCGGCGGTTGTGCCGCCGGTTTAGCGCCGCCCTGGCGGCATCCTTGGTTTCGGGAGACCGGGGCAGGGGGGCTAGACTAGATGGAACCGGGCTTACGTCCGGTATCCGCGCGCTTTGGCGTGCCTCAGCTGCATGCGCAGGACCGGGGCCCGTCGGGTGCCAGTAGCGTAAGGCAGGTTGGACACGTCGTGGCTGAACTGCTTGAACATGGCCATGGGCCTGTTCGCACGTGCATCGGATGCCGGAAGCAAGGCTCCCGGTCCGAGCTTGTCCGGCTGGTCGCCCAAGGCAGCGGTTCTTCCGCAGTCCTGGTCGACGTTCGACGCCGGATGGCTGGCAGGGGTGCATGGCTTCACCCCAGCGAAAAGTGCTTGACATTGGCAATCAAGCGGCGAGCTTTCGGAAGGGCCCTTGCGGGTGCTTCCGATGCAGGCGCCGTGGAACGATACCTGATGTCCGGTGCGCCCCTTGTGGAGGCCCAGGCCGCCGCAGGAAAACCGTCCAAACCTGAAAGCGGGTCAGAAAACTGATGGAAACCCGATGAGTTCCCAGCGATGAGTGCGTAACGATGACAACTTTGTTGCGCTCTGCAATGGGCCTTTCAATCGCGCAAGCGGCGAAGGCCCGCAGTAAGAAGTAGACGGTTCGTGCCTGGCTCGGTGCGGACCGAGACAGGAGAAATGTGGCCAAGGTCCGCGTACATGAGCTCGCCAAAGAGCTCGGTATTACTTCCAAAGATGCAGTAACCAAACTGCAGGAATTGGGCGAATTCGTTCGCTCCGCCTCGTCAACAATTGAGGCCCCCGTCGTGAAGAAGCTTCGCGACGCATACCCGGGTGCCGGCGCTGCCAAGGCCGCCGCTCCCGCAGCAGCTCCGGCGGCAAACCGCCCAGCAGCATCCCGTCCGGCCGCTCCGGCACCGGGTCCTGCAGCTCCGAAGGCTCCGGCCCCGGCCCCTGCAGCCCCCGCTCCGGCAGCCCCTGCGGCTGCTGCACCGGCAGCTCCTGCAACACCGTCAGCACCTGCCCCGGCAGCACCTGCAGCTCCTGCTGCGTCCACTCCGGTTTCGGCCAAGCCTGGCGCCCGTCCTGCCCCCAAGGCAGAGACTCCGGCTCCGGCACGTCAAGGTGGCCAGGCTCCGCGTCCCGGCGGTCCCCGTCCGGGCAACAACCCGTTCGCTACGTCCCAGGGCATGCCCCGCGGCCGTGGTGGCGACGGAGACCGTCCGCCGCGTCCGGGCAACAACCCGTTCGCACCGTCCCAGGGCATGCCCCGAGGCGAACGCCGTAACGACGGCGAACGCCCCGGCGGTCCCCGTCCCGCAGCTGGTACGGGTGGACCCCGTCCCGCAGCAGGTACCGGTGGTCCCCGTCCGGGCGCTCCGCGTCCCGGTGCACCCCGTCCGGGCGCTCCGCGTCCCGCTGGCGGTCCCGGTGCAGGAAACCGTCCTACTCCGGGCATGATGCCCAACCGCACTGAGCGTCCGGCTCCCGGTGGCGCAGGCCGTCCGGGTGGCGCAGGCCGTCCCGGTGGCGGACCCGGCCGTCCCGGTGGCGCACCTGGTGCAGGTACCGGTGGCGGAGCTCCCGCCGGCGGTGGCTTCGGCAAGGGTGGCCGCGGTCGCGGTGGCACCCAGGGCGCGTTCGGCAAGGGCGGCGCCGGTCGTGGCAAGCAGCGCAAGTCCAAGCGTGCAAAGCGCCAGGAACTGGAGCAGATGAGTGCTCCGTCGCTGGGCGGCGTATCGGTACCCCGCGGTGATGGCGAGACCATCATCCGCCTGCGTCGTGGCTCGTCCATCACGGACTTTGCCGAGAAGATCGATGCAAACCCCGCGTCGCTGGTGACCGTGCTGTTCCACCTCGGTGAAATGGCAACGGCGACGCAGTCCCTCGACGAAGACACCTTTGGCCTGCTTGGCGCCGAACTTGGCTACAAGCTCCAGGTTGTTTCCCCTGAGGATGAAGAGCGCGAGCTGCTCGATCAGTTCGACATCAACATCCAGGACGAACTCGACGCCGAAGGTGACGACGTTCTCGAGGCCCGCGCACCGGTTGTTACCGTCATGGGCCACGTTGACCACGGTAAGACCCGCCTGTTGGACGCCATCCGCAACTCGAACGTTGTGGCCGGCGAGCACGGTGGAATCACTCAGCACATCGGTGCTTACCAGATCAGCCACGTCCACGAGGGCACGGCCCGCGACATCACCTTCATTGACACCCCCGGTCACGAGGCCTTCACGGCCATGCGTGCACGTGGTGCCAAGGTCACTGACATCGCCATCCTGGTTGTTGCAGCCGACGACGGCGTTATGCCGCAGACGGTGGAAGCACTCAACCACGCCCAGGCAGCCAACGTGCCGATCGTCGTCGCAGTGAACAAGATCGACAAGGAAGGCGCCAACCCTGACAAGGTCAAGGGCCAGCTGACCGAGTACGGCCTGGTTCCGGAAGAATATGGTGGCGACACCATGTTCGTTGAGGTCTCTGCCCGCCAGAACCTGAACATCGACGAACTGATCGACGCCGTTCTGCTGACGGCCGACGCTGCCCTGGACCTGCGCGCCAACCCGGACAAGGACGCTCGAGGCATTGCCATCGAAGCGAACCTGGACAAGGGCCGCGGTGCTGTTGCCACCGTCCTGGTTCAGTCCGGTACCTTGGCAGTGGGCGACACGATCGTTGCCGGTACGGCTCACGGCCGCGTCCGCGCCATGTTCGACGAGAACGGCGAGGCACTCGATGTCGCACTGCCGTCCCGCCCGGTTCAGGTCCTCGGTCTGTCCAACGTGCCGCGTGCAGGTGACACCTTCCTGGTGACACCTGACGAGCGTACGGCCCGCCAGATCGCTGAGAAGCGTGAAGCTGCCGACCGCAACGCCGCACTGGCCAAGCGCCGCAAGCGCATCAGCCTGGAAGACTTTGACCAGGCCGTTGCCGAAGGCAAGATCGACACCCTTAACCTCATTCTCAAGGGTGACGTGTCCGGTGCCGTTGAAGCCCTCGAAGACGCCTTGCTCAAGATCGACGTCGGAGACGACGACGTTCAGCTTCGTGTCATCCACCGCGGTGTGGGTGCCATCACGCAGAACGACGTCAACCTGGCCACGGTTGACAACGCCATCATCATTGGCTTCAACGTCAAGCCGGCCGAGCGTGTTGCTGAACTGGCCGATCGTGAAGGCGTGGACATGCGCTTCTACTCGGTCATCTACGCAGCAATCGATGACATCGAGATGGCTCTCAAGGGCATGCTCAAGCCGGAATACGAAGAGGTCCAGCTCGGTACCGCCGAGGTTCGCGAAGTCTTCCGTTCTTCCAAGTTCGGAAACATCGCCGGTTCGATCGTCCGCACTGGCATCATCCGCCGTAACTCCAAGGCACGTGTCAGCCGCGACGGCAAGGTCATCGGTGACAACCTCACCGTTGAGACGCTCAAGCGCTTCAAGGATGACGCCACCGAAGTCCGTACCGACTTCGAGTGTGGTATCGGTCTTGGCTCCTTCAATGACATCACTGAAGGCGACATCATCGAGACCTTCGAAATGCGCGAAAAGCCGCGTAACTAGGTTCCGTATGGGACGGGTCCGTCGGGTAACCCCGGCGGACCCGTTCCGTTCCCGTTTCTACTTTCCAGGAGGAAGTCATGGCTGATCCCGCACGCGCCGCCAAGCTGGCACAGCGGATAAAGGTGGTTGTTGCTGAGGCCCTCGGACGCCGGGTCAAGGATCCGCGCGTCGAGTCCATCACGGTCACTGACGCCCGCGTCACCAATGACCTTCAGCACGCCACCATCTACTACACCGTTTTCGGTGATGATGTAGCCCAGGCAGATGCCGCCAGGGCATTGGAGAAGGCCAAGGGTGTGCTGCG
Source organism: Arthrobacter sp. DualSoilB13 (assembly GCF_055389195.1). NCBI lineage: Bacteria > Bacillati > Actinomycetota > Actinomycetes > Micrococcales > Micrococcaceae > Arthrobacter > Arthrobacter sp. DualSoilB13. Next base: position 1,508,855 of record NZ_AP035865.1, read on the forward strand.
GCAGGAAGTGGGCCGCAACATCACTGTTCGCCTGACTCCCACCCTTGAGTTCGTGGCTGATCAGATTCCGGTCAATGCCTCCAATCTTGAGGAGCTGCTCCGTGAAGCCAAGCGTCGCGACGCTGAGGTAGCCGCGTTGGCTGCCAGCGCCAAGCACGCAGGCGAAGCAGACCCCTACAAGGGCGATGCTCCGGAGGACATCGACGAGGACGACTTCGACGAAGAGGACACAGACCTCTCCGGCGACAACGAGCTCGACGAAGACTCCAACCGCTAGACCACTCTTCGAGTTTTTGTACAGCTCATGCCCTTAAGAAGCCTTCTTAGGGGCATTTGCTGTACAAAAACTCGTTAGGATCAGAGCATGTCGGCGCACAGTCCCCAGCAACGTGATGAATACCTGAACCTGGCCATCCAGCTGGCCGTGCGTAACGTTTCCGACGGCGGCGGCCCTTTCGGTGCCGTTGTGGTCACCCCGGACGGAACTGTCCATGAGGGAGTGAACCGGGTAACGCTGGACCACGATCCCACGGCACATGCCGAAGTGGTGGCCATACGGCGCGCCGCAGCAGCAACCAAGAGCTTCGACCTGAAGGGTTCCGTTCTCTACACAAGCTGCGAGCCATGCCCGCTCTGCTTGTCCGCCACGCTCTGGGCCAGGATCGGGCGTGTGTATTTCGCGGCCGATCGGCACGGTGCGGCCAGGGCCGGCTTCGACGACGCCGTGTTCTATGAGTACTTTGCCGGCACCCGGCCGGAGCTGCTGCCGGTGGAGCATGCCGAATTGGACACCTCCGATGAGCCGTTTGATGCTTGGCGGAACCACGCGCGCCGCACCGCCTACTGAAGACCCGCTACAACTGGACCTTGGCCGGGAGGCGGGTGACGCCGTCGAGCAGGTCCTGCTGCCCGCCGCACAGGGCAATCCTGATCCATCCCTCGCCAATCGACCCAAACGCAGTGCCCGGCGCGAACGACACGCCCGATTCCGCAAGGAATTTACGCACCCAGGTCCGGACGTCCCCGCCACTCACATGCGAGACGTCGGCCCATAAATAGAACGCTCCTTGAGCTCCCAGGAACCGGATCCCTTTTTCGGTCAGCACCGCCGACGCCGCATCCCGGTTGCTCCGGTAATGGTCGCGAGCCTGCGAAACGTAGTCCTGCGGCCCCGTCAGCGCGGCCAAAGCGGCGTACTGCGAAGGAGACGCGACGCAGGACACGATTGATTCCATCACGTTGTTCATTTTTTGCTCCAAACCCGGAGGACAGATCAGCGCCCCGATCCGGAGGCCAGTCAGTCCGTAGGTCTTGGATAAGGTCAGGGACGTGAAGACCCGGGCTTCGCCGGGGACATCGCTGTCGAAGCGGGCGGGACTCACATGGGGCACATCGAAAGTGAAGGCTTCATAGCACTCGTCCGAGATGATCCAGAGGTCGTGCCGGACTGCCAGTTCCACCAGCTCGCGCGTGGCTTTCTCACTGATCACGGCGCCCAGGGGATTGGACGGGGAGTTCAGCACCATCACGCGGGTCCGTGGCGTGATCAGGGCCTCGATGTCCTCAATGTGCGGCTGGAAGTCGTTCTGTGGATACAACGGATACTGCACAGGCACGGCGTGCAGCAGCCGGCTGGTCATGGCGAAGGTGGGGTAGCCGGGGTTGGGAATCAGGATCTCGTCACCGGGGGAGAGGAGAAGGCTCATGGCAAAGTGCAGTCCCTGCTGGGCGCCGTCCACCACATAGACCCGCTCCGCACCAATAGTGACCTCTTGTTGCTCCCGGAAGCGAGCGGCGAAGGCCTCGCGGAGGGCAGGGATCCCGGCGTTGGGTGTGTAGTTGGTCTCATCCCGGTCCAGGCAGGCAATGCCGGCGTTCAGGACGTGGCGGGGGAGGGCAAAGCCCGGCTCGCCGATGCTGAGGACGATAGCTCCGGGAGTGGACCAGGCAGCTTCGGTGATCTCACGGATCTGGTTCACGGGGACGTCGCGGACGTGTGCGGCAAGCTCAGGCATGGGAGCCATCCTAGCCACCCATATACTGGTAAGCGTGCTTTCTGGACTGGTAATCGTTGACAAACCGCAGGGATGGACCAGCCATGATGTGGTTGGCCGGATGCGGCGGCTGGCCGGCACCCGAAAAGTGGGGCATGCGGGCACGCTGGATCCCATGGCAACCGGTGTGCTGGTGCTGGGCATTAACAAGGCGACGCGTCTTCTGACCTACATCGTGGGCACCTCCAAGACGTATACGGCCACCATCCGGCTGGGCGAAACCACCATCACTGACGACGCCGAGGGCGAGGTCACGGAGGCCCGCAGCGCAGCGGCCATTACCGACGACGCCATAGCTGCCGGCGTCGCTGCCCTCACCGGGCCGATTCAACAGGTTCCGAGCAGCGTGAGTGCCATCAAAGTCAACGGCGAACGCTCCTATGCCCGCGTCCGCTCGGGTGAAGAGGTTAAGCTCGCGGCCCGCCCGGTCACCATCCACCGCTTTGATGTCCACTCCATCACCAGGATCGACGGCGGCAGGGTAGTCGACGTCGAGGTCACCGTGGAGTGCTCCTCCGGAACGTACATCAGGGCGTTGGCCCGGGACCTCGGCGGTGCCTTGGGCGTCGGGGGACACCTCACAGCCTTGCGGAGGACCCAGGTTGGCCCATACTCCCTGGACCAGGCCCGCACGTTGGAGCAGCTGGCAGAAGAGCTTGAGGTTCTGGAGATGTCCTTGGCGGCACGTGCACTCATGCCCAACCGGGAGCTCAGCGAGGACGAAACCACCGAAATTTCCTTCGGCCGCCGCATCGCTGCCGGTCCGGGAGCAGGAACGCCCGACGCCGCCACGGCCGAAAAGCCTGCCGCAGCCTTCGCGCCGTCGGGAGAGCTGGTGGCGTTGCTTGCAGATACAGGCAACTTCGCGAAACCCGTGCTGGTCTTTGCGCCGGGAACCGGGCAGGCAAAGTAACCATGGACGGATACTTTTACGCCATCCTGATCGTCGGATTGGTGTCCACGGTCATGTGCATCGTGGCTGGTTTGATGAAGAAGGCCCCGAACGACCCCACCATCTTTTCCGTACTCGCCGTTGAGCTGGTTCTGGTGGTGTATCTGGTGGGCTCGATCGTCCGGGTGGCCATGGGCGAACAGATGGCCGGTGAAGCCTGGGAGTTCTGGGGCTACCTCATCGTTGCCATGATGATTCCCCTGGGAGCTGTCTATTGGGCCATCCTTGAACGGACCCGCTGGAGCAACTTTGTCCTGGCTGCAGTGGGCGTTACTGCCCTGGTGATGGCCGCCCGCATGAATCAGATCTGGTACTGACCTTGAAGAAAGAACACAACGTGACTGGAACCGAGACCAACCCGGCCAACCGGCAGCCGCAGCGGAAGGACACACGCAACACCGGCCCCGGACGCCTGCTGATCGCGGTCTACGCAATATTTGCGTTGTCGGCCACAGCTCGTGCCGGTTACCAGATCGCCACCAAGTTCGCCGAAGCTCCCTTGGCGCACATCTTGTCGGCGTTCGCCGCCGTCGTCTACATAGTGGCGACTGTCTCGCTTGCCAAGCCGGGCCGCACTTGGTTCAAGGTTTCCCTGGCTGCCGTGCTCACTGAGCTTGTGGGTGTGCTGGTGGTAGGAGCGATCAGCCTCTTTGATCCAATTGCTTTCCCGCATGACACCGTGTGGTCCCTGTTCGGACGTGGATACGGCTTTGTTCCGCTGGTCCTGCCGATCCTGGGCCTTTTGTGGCTCAACAAACGCCGACCGTCCTGAGTCAAACACCCTAGCGGGTAACCTTAGATTGTTCCGGCGCCGGGAGGTTGCCGGGCGGAACGAACATCTGCAGTAAAAGGCGAGGTTGATGGTCCACATCTGGAACGATCCCACTGAAGTCCCCAAGGACTTCGGACCTACTGTCGTTACCATCGGGAACTTTGACGGCGTCCATCGGGGTCATCAGCATGTTCTGTCGCAAGTGACCGACACAGCCAAGCGGCACAACATCCCCTCGGTTGCCGTGACCTTCGATCCCCATCCCGCTCAGGTCCACAGGCCGGATTCTGCTCCTGAGCTGATCATGGGGCTCCGGGACAAACTGGACGCCCTGGGCGACACCGGGGTGGACGCTGTGTTGGTGATGAAGTACACCCTCGACCTCGCCGCCATGACGCCCTTGGAGTTTGTCCGTGAAATCCTGGTTGAGGGACTTCACGCCGCGCACGTCGTTGTTGGTCACGACCTCCGCTTCGGCGCCGGCAATTCCGGCGACGTTCTCACTATGCAGGAACTGGGCGACCAGCTCGGTTTCGGGGTGCAGGTTGTCCATGAATACGGCGCAGGAGGCTTCCCGGTCCATGACGACGGCGATGCCGACCGCCGCTGTTCCTCCACCTGGGTGAGGGAGGCCTTGAGCGAAGGCGATGTAGTTACAGCTGCCGCGGTGTTGGGCCGCCCCCACCGCATGCGCGGTGAAGTGGTGCACGGAGCGGCCCGGGGACGGGATCTCGGCTTTCCGACGGCAAACCTTTCCCATGATTCCACCGGATACGTACCAGCTGACGGCATTTACGCGGGGTGGCTGATCGACCAAGCCGGCACGCGCTGGCCCGCCGCAATCTCCGTTGGTTCGAACCCCACCTTCGACGGCGTCAGCCGGCAGGTGGAAGCGCACGTGATCGACCGCCCCGAAGAGAACGTGGAAGACTTCGACCTCTACGGGCAGAATGTTGCCGTCGAATTTACGCAGCGCCTGCGCGGCATGGTGGCCTACCGTGGGCCGGAGGCTTTGGTCGAACAAATGTGCCTCGACGTAGCCCAGGCGCACGAACTGTTGACCCGGCGCCAGGGGCATTTCGACAACACTGCTGACGTGCCGGTAAACTGATCAGTGGATCCGGCTGCAGTCCGTGGCGGCTGGACCTGTTTTTGTGTGCGGCAACGTACCAGGGACAACCCGTCAGCGAGGCGCTGTTGCGGGAGGCACGGCACAACTCTAGGAGTTCACGTGGCACTTGACGCCGCTGTAAAGCAGTCCATCATCAAGGAATACGCAACCACTGAAGGCGACACCGGTTCACCCGAGGTCCAGGTTGCAGTCCTGACTCAGCGGATCAAAGATCTGACTGAGCACATGAAGGAGCACAAGCACGACTTCCACACCCAGCGCGGTCTGCTGGCCATGGTTGGTCGTCGCAAGCGCATGCTTACCTACCTGAAGAACACTGACATCGCCCGCTACCGTGCGCTCATCGAGCGTCTCGGCCTGCGCCGCTAGTCTGACTTAGGGGCGGCCCGGTCCCCAGCGGAACGGGCCGCCTTTTTCACCAACAACTAAAAACAGGAATCAACCGCATCGCGCATTCGCGGTCCTCGGTAGTGATTCCCGGGAACATCATCTGTGACGATGCCAACGCCCGTGGATCTCGATCGATGACCGGGTGTAGTACAGGCCAGGAAAAAAGAAGAGGCCTGGGTTGATGCGGCGGACTTCCGCTAACAGAAACGGAGGTGACTCTCTATGGAGGGTCCCGAAATCCAGTTCTCCGAAGCCATTATCGACAACGGCCGTTTTGGCAAGCGCGTCATTCGCTTCGAAACCGGCCGCCTTGCCAAGCAGGCAGCTGGCGCCTCGATGGTCTACATCGACGAAGACACCGCACTGCTCTCGGCAACCACGGCAGGCAAGCAGCCGCGCGAAGGTTTCGACTTCTTCCCGCTGACGGTTGACGTCGAGGAGCGCATGTACGCTGCCGGCCGTATCCCGGGCTCGTTCTTCCGCCGCGAAGGACGCCCGTCCACCGAAGCCATCCTGGCTTGCCGCCTCATGGACCGCCCGCTGCGCCCCGCCTTCGTGAAGGGCCTGCGCAACGAGGTCCAGATCGTGGTGACCGTTCTGGCCATCAACCCCGATGAGCTCTACGACGTCGTCGCCATCAACGCGTCCTCGATGTCCACGCAGCTTTCCGGCCTCCCGTTCTCCGGCCCGATCGGTGGCGTCCGCGTCGCCCTCATCGCCGACGAACAGGGTTCGCAGTGGGTCGCTTTCCCCAAGCACTCCCAGCTCGAGAACGCCGTGTTCAACATGGTTGTTGCCGGCCGCATTGCAGGTGACGACGTCGCCATCATGATGGTTGAAGCCGAAGCCACGGACAACTCCTGGAACCTCATCAAGGAACAGGGCGCAACCGCTCCTACCGAAGAGGTTGTTTCCGAGGGCCTCGAGGCTGCCAAGCCGTTCATCAAGGCACTCTGTGAAGCACAGGCTGACCTGGCAGCACGCGCTGCCAAGCCCACGATTGAGTTCCCGGTCTTCCTGGATTACCAGGACGACGTCTACGCCGCTGTTGAAGCCGCTGCTGCCGACAAGCTGGCCGCTGTCTTCCAGATCGCTGACAAGCAGGACCGCGACAACGCCTCGGACGAGCTCAAGGACGAAGTCCTGGGTGCACTTGCCGGCCAGTTCGAGGGCCGCGAGAAAGAACTGTCCGCAGCTTTCCGCTCGGTCACCAAGCACGTTGTGCGCCAGCGAATCCTCAAGGACCAGGTCCGCATCGACGGCCGTGGCCTGACGGACATCCGCCAGCTGACTGCCGAGGTAGAGGTTCTGCCCCGCGTTCACGGTTCTGCAATCTTCGAGCGCGGCGAAACCCAGATCATGGGCGTCACCACGTTGAACATGCTCAAGATGGAGCAGCAGATCGACTCGTTGTCGCCGGTAACGCGCAAGCGCTACATGCACAACTACAACTTCCCGCCTTACTCCACCGGTGAAACCGGCCGCGTCGGTTCCCCGAAGCGCCGCGAAATCGGCCACGGTGCCCTGGCAGAGCGCGCTCTGGTGCCGGTTCTGCCCACCCGTGAAGAGTTCCCCTACGCGATCCGCCAGGTATCCGAGGCCCTCGGTTCCAACGGTTCGACCTCCATGGGTTCCGTCTGTGCTTCCACACTCTCCATGCTTAACGCAGGTGTGCCGCTGAAGGCAGCTGTTGCCGGTATCGCCATGGGCCTGGTTTCCGACCAGGTTGACGGCCAGACCCGCTACGCAGCCCTGACGGACATCCTCGGCGCCGAAGACGCTTTCGGTGACATGGACTTCAAGGTGGCAGGTACTTCCGAGTTCGTCACAGCTATCCAGCTGGACACCAAGCTCGACGGCATCCCCGCTTCCGTGCTGGCAGCAGCACTGAAGCAGGCCCGCGAAGCCCGCCTCCACATCCTCGAGGTCATCAACGCAGCGATCGACACCCCGGACGAGCTCTCCGAGTTCGCGCCGCGCGTTATCGCCGTCAAGATCCCCGTGGACAAGATCGGCGAGGTCATCGGCCCCAAGGGCAAGATGATCAACCAGATCCAGGAAGACACGGGCGCGGACATCTCAATCGAGGATGACGGCACTGTCTACATCGGCGCCACCAACGGACCGTCTGCCGACGCAGCACGCTCCGCCATCAACGCCATCGCCAACCCGCAGGTACCGGAAATCGGTGAGCGCTACCTGGGTACGGTCGTCAAGACCACCACCTTCGGCGCTTTCGTTTCCCTCACCCCGGGCAAGGACGGCCTGCTGCACATCTCCGAGCTCCGCAAGCTGGCCAATGGCAAGCGCGTGGACAACGTGGATGACGTCGTCTCCGTGGGCCAGAAGGTCCAGGTCGAGATCACCAAGATCGATGACCGCGGAAAGCTTTCCCTCTCCCCGGTTGTTGCCGAGGAAGAAGGAGCAGCCTCAGAGGACGCTCCGGCCGAGGCCGCTGAAGAGTCCGCAGAGTAGTCTGTAAGCAGTACACCCGGCAGGGCCGGTGGGCTTGAAAAAGCTCCACCGGCCCTTCCGGCCTTAACCTGAAAGGCCTTAATGACTGTCGTACCCTTGCCACTGGAACAGACCCTTCCCGGCGGCGAATTGATCCATGGTGCCGAGGGCGGTTCCGTCGTGCGGCGCTCGGTCCTGCCCGGCGGCGTGCGCGTCCTCACCGAGGCAATGCCCGGTCAGCGTTCGGCCACCATAGGGTTCTGGGTGGCAGTGGGTTCGCGTGATGAAGCGGACGGCCAGCATGGTTCCACACACTTTCTTGAGCACCTGTTGTTCAAGGGCACCAAACGGCGCACAGCCTTGGAAATCGCGTCCGCCTTCGACGAGGTGGGCGGTGAATCCAACGCGGCCACAGCCAAGGAAAGCACCTGCTACTTCGCCAGGGTCCTGGATACAGACCTCCCCATGGCCATCGACGTCATCGCGGACATGATCACCGGTGCGGTCTTGGATCCTGCCGAATTGGAGCAGGAACGCGACGTCATCCTTGAGGAGATCGCCATGGACAGCGACGACCCCACGGACGTCGCCCATGAGAAGTTCGTGGCCGCTGTCCTGGGCAACCACGCGCTGGCACGGCCTATCGGGGGAACGCCGGATGCTATTAGAGCCGTGGCAAGGGATTCGGTGTGGGCGCACTACCAGCGCTACTACCGACCGGAGGAACTGGTCATCACCGCAGCCGGCGGACTGGATCACGACGTCGTCTGCCAGCTGGTTGTGGATGCCCTGACAGCTGCTGGATGGCAGCTGGACGCCGACGCCGCGCCGGTAGACCGCCGGGGCACGAACCGTGCCGTCATCACGGGCACGGCCGGACTGCACGTAGTAAAGCGTCCTGTGGAGCAAGCCAACATCATCATGGGTTGCCCAACGATCGTTGCCACCGATGACCGCCGGTTTGTCATGAGCGTGCTCAATGCCGTACTGGGCGGAGGCATGTCCTCACGCCTGTTCCAGGAAATTCGTGAAAAGCGCGGCCTGGTGTACTCCACCTACTCTTTCACTGCCGCGTATGCGGACGCTGGCTACTTCGGAATGTATGCCGGCTGCACGCCTTCCAAGGTCCGCCAGGTGTTGGAACTCCTGGGCCTTGAGCTGGACAAGCTCGCCAAGGAAGGTATCACCGAAGAAGAGCTCCGGAAGGCTGTGGGGCAGCTTAGCGGCGGGATTGTCCTCGCGCTCGAAGACACGGGCTCCCGGATGTCGCGTCTTGGCCGGGCGGAATTGGTGTCCGGGGAGTTCCAGGACATCGACGAGACCCTGGCACGCATCAAGGCCGTCACCGTAGAGGATGTCCAGGACCTCGCCCGTGAACTCGCAGCGGCGCCCCGGACCATCACTGTTGTTGGTCCTTTTGAGGAAACCGAAACTTTCGGGCTCTAGGTTCCCGTCCGGAACCTCTGGACTCCCGCACTGTAAACAGGGCAGCATGATCACACGATGATGCTGCCCTGACTACTTTGGAGCCCTGATGGATGCGCCCTCAAGCGGCCAAGCCGCGGAGATGCTGCGGGATTTCCTTGGTCATTGGCGCGGCATTACGGAGATCGCAGCGTCTCCTTGGGGAACTGCTCGGACTGCAGAAGCCGAGGCGGTGTTTACCAAGGCTGCGGGCGGATATGCCGTGGTTCAGAGCTATAGGCACCGCGAAGCCGACGGCACGCATTTCGAAGGTCATGGCATGTTCACTGTTGACCGGGACCACGGCGACACGCTGTGGTACTACGTGGACAGCATGGGACGGCCACCGGCGAGCCCGGTCCGTGGGACATGGAATGCAGGCACGTTGACCCTGGACCGGCGGACAGCCGACGGCGTAGCCCGGCACACATTCCGCGTGGACGATGGCGTCCTGGTACACACCGCAGACTTGAGGCTTGAAGGATCCGCTGAGTTCAGCCCGTTGTTGAAGAGCGTGTTCCGGAAAGCGTGAACCCGCGCAGCGCTGGCGCCCTGTGCGGTCCTAGCCTCCGGCGAACGGCGGCAATACGTCGATGACGTCGTCGCTTCCCAAGGGAGCTGTACGGTCGCGGACGGCCACCTCGTTGCGAAGGAAACTGCTGCGTGCCACGATCCTGGCGAGCGGCGGCGTGCCTTCGGGGGGAAGCGGACGTTCGACGGCGAGGGCAGCTTCCAGCAGCGCCTCCAGGCTGGTTCCTTCCGGGAGGGAGTGAAGTTCTTCTTCCACCCCGGCGGCCGCGCGTGCGGCAGCGAAGTAACGGACAAGCAAAGGTTCAGCCTCCGATTGCGCTCATGCTGCGGTCCGGCTGGACGAAGTCCGCTGCGCCGAGACCTGTGTGGTCCATGCCGTGGGCTTTGGGTTTGACCCACATGGCGTCCTGCCACCGCGACGCCAATTGGTCATCCGTGGCACCTTCACGAAGGAGGCCCAACAGGTCGAATTCTTCGCGGGAGAAAAGACAGCTCATGATCTTGCCCTCCGCGGTGATGCGGGTACGGCGGCAGTCGGAGCAGAACGGCTCAGTGACTGATGCGATGATGCCGACTGTACCGAGGACCGGCCCTGTGGCGACGCCCGTTGCCGCGTCCCGGCGTCGTACTTCAAACCGTTCGGCCGGTGCGCCGTCCCGCTCGCGGGGGTCGTTGTCCAGCACGAAGTCTCGGGAGAGCAGTCCACGAATCTCGGCGGCCGTGATCATGTTGCGTCGGGTCCAGCCGTGGTCCGCGTCCAAGGGCATTTGTTCGATGAAGCGGAGTTCGTAGCCGCGGCCCAGGGCCCATTCCAGAAGATCCGGCGACTCGGCGTCGTTGATGCCGCGCATCAGCACAGCGTTCAGTTTTACCGGGCCCAACCCGGCCGCCCAAGCGGCATCCACGCCGGCCAGGACGCGATCCAGGAAGGGGCGACGGGTAAGTTTGGTGAAGGTCTCCTCATGGAGGGAATCGAGCGAGACATTGATGCGGGTAAGGCCCGCGGCTTTCAGTGCTGCGGCCTTCTTATCCAGTCCCACGCCATTGGTGGTCATGGAGATGGGGAGGTCCGGGTGGTCCGCGCGGATGCCGGCAATGATGTCCACCAAGTCGGCGCGGACCAGGGGCTCGCCACCAGTCAGGCGGAGTTCCCGCACGCCCAGGGCGTTGACGCCGACACGGACGATTCGGACTATCTCGTCCCTGGTCATCACTGCCTGTTTCGAGAGCCATTCCAGTCCCTCGGCAGGCATGCAGTAGGTGCAGCGCAGGTTGCACTTGTCCGTCAAGGAAAGGCGCATATCCGTTGCGCGGCGGCCATAACGATCCCACAGCCCGGTGGGCGTGCCGGCTGGACGTGGTGGCGGAACTGCAACGCCGCTTTCCGGGCTGCCTGCCGCGCCGCCCGGAGGGGGCACCGGCATGCCTAGCTGAACACTCATAAATTCAGGCTACGCCACCGTGGCTGGATCAGTGACACCCGTTACAGTCGCAGAGTCCTTTACCCACACAGTTCTTACGGATTCCAAACGCTTGTGCACTTTGGGCCAGGAACGCGTGCCGGCCACCGTCAGCAAACCTATGCTGAAAGCGTGACCACAAATGCGGCATCAGCAGCGGAGCCGGGGAATCGTCGGATCCTCCTGGTGGAGGATGAACAGACCATTGCCGACGTCGTACGTGACTACCTGCTCAAAGCCGGTTTCCAGGTGGACATGGCGGGGGATGGTTTCACCGCACTCGACCTTGCGGCCACGCGGCAACCCGATCTTGTCATCCTGGATCGTATGCTGCCAGGACTGGACGGCGTGGAGGTGTGCCGCCGGCTTCGTCTAAGCATGAGCGTTCCCGTCATCATGGTCACAGCCTTGGGAACCGAAGATGACCGGATTTTGGGCCTGGAGATGGGCGCGGATGACTACGTCACCAAACCCTTTTCCCCGCGTGAACTGGTCCTCCGGGTGAAGTCGGTACTGCGCCGGAGTATCAAGGAGTTCACTCCGGAACCGCCGGTGGAAGCCGCAGGACTGGAACTGGATCCTGCCTCCCGGACCGTGACGCACCACGGAGTTCCGCTGGCTCTGACGGTCCGTGAATTCGACCTCCTGGCTTTCCTGATGCGAAGGCCCAACCAGGTCTTCAGCCGGGAAGAACTCATCAAGGCCGTATGGGGCTGGGACTTCGGTGATCTGTCTACCGTCACCGTTCACGTCCGGCGCCTACGGGAGAAGATAGAAGCCAACCCCACCAAACCCGAACTGCTTAAGACAGTTTGGGGCGTTGGCTACCGCTTCGATGGCAAGCGGTCTGAGACCGAAACTGTGCGGCCCGACGTGTCAGGGCCCGACGTGTCGGGGCCCAACGTTTCAGGGGGTGACCATGGAAGGCAGTGAGCTGTGGATCATCCTGGCATGGGTCCTGTTCTGGGCTGTGGTCATTGGGACCGCCACGTGGGCGCTTCTCAGGCTGCTCCGCCGGGCCTCGGTACTCGCCCAGATCTGCCTGGTGGTGGTTGCCACTGTAGCTGTGCTGGTGGCAGGAATGGTCAGTGCCTTCAACGCGATGTTCATTTCCGCGCGGGACCTTGAGGTCATGTGGTACATCCTGGCCACTGCCTCAGCCGTCGCCGTGGCTCTGTCTCTGATGCTCGGTGCCGGCGTCTCACGCAATGCGGCCCACCTTGTTGACGCTGCCCGACGCCTTGGTCGTGGCGAAACACTGGAACATACCGTGGCCGAGGGTCGGGGGAGCGCTCCCGCCATGACATCCGAACTCGCCGAATTGGCCCAGGAACTTGAGGCCAGCAGCCGCAGCCTGGTCGAATCGCGGGAACGCGAAGCTGCTATTGAGGCCGCCCGCCGGGAGCTGGTGTCATGGATATCCCATGACCTCCGTACACCATTGGCCAGCATGCGCGCCATGACCGAGGCCCTTGAAGACGGTATGGCATCAGATGTGCAGGGCTATTACCGGAAGATCATCGGGCAGACAGAGCAGATGACGGCCATGGTCAACGACCTCCTGGAGCTGTCCAAGATTCAGGCCGGCACCCTCCGCCTGCGTGCCGAACCGCTGGACTTGTACGACCTCGTCAGCGACGCGATCTCTGACCTGGCGCCGCTAGCCGCCAGGAAAGGCATCAGGCTCGACGGCGGCGGTGACCGTGAGTGCATGGCCGTCGCCGACGGACCAAGCCTCGCCCGGGCCGTGCGGAACATACTTCTCAACGCCATCATCTACAGCGAACCCGGCAGCGACGTCCACATCAGCGTCGGCGGCGAACGCGTTGGAGGTTCCGGCGGGAACGCCGTGATCGCTGTGGAGGACCAGTGCGGCGGCATCCCGGACGAGGACCTTCCGCACCTGTTCGAAACGGGATGGCAGAAAGACCCCGCCCGTCGCACTACGGAAGAGATGCAAGGCAGCTACAGCGGGGCAGGCATCGGCCTGAGCATGGTGGCTGGCATCGTCAAGGCGCATGGGGGAGCGGTCACCGTGGATAACGTCGACGGCGGTTGCCGCTTTGCGCTGTCACTTCCGGCCAAGGCACCCTCATCGGAATCGCGGATGCCGTCCATGACATCAATGACTCCCACCCATCAACCCATCGCCAGAGAACACCGCCATGGAGGCATCTCATGAGTACGCTCGCACCCGGTACCACCCAGCAGCGAGGCACCATGGGCAGGCCCGCGCTGTGGGCGGCAGCCGCCGGCGTAGCAGCCGGCGCCGCGGGGATCGCGGCGGGCGAACTGGCTGCCGGTCTCCTGAGCCCCCTGGTATCGCCTGTTACAGCCCTCGGTGGTGCGGTGATCGATGCCGTACCGCCCGGGGTCAAGGATCTGGCGGTGCAGTTGTTCGGTACTGCAGACAAGATCGTGCTGGTGGCCTGCATTGTGAGCGTCGCAGGAATTCTGGCGGCGCTTGCTGGCATCCTGGAACGTCGCCGCACCGGCTGGGGCCTGGCACTGGCTGGACTGGCGGGCGCAGCCGGACTGACCGCCGTCGTGACCCGAGCCCAAGCGAGCCCCCAAGCGGCCCTTGCACCGATCGTTGCCGCCATTGTCACCATGCTGCTGCTGCGAACGCTCATACGTCGGCTCGCAACCTGGGCTCCCTCCGAAGAAACCCCCGGCCGTGAGGAGGCACCACTGGCTCGGCGGAGCTTTCTGAACGCCTTGGCTGGAACCTCACTCGCCGCCGTCGTGGCCGGAACAGTGACCACTGTCCTCACCAGGGCTACAGCAGTGGCGTCAGGTTTCCGCGGTTCCATGACGCTCCCGGAACCCGCCACGCCGGCGCAAGCCATTCCTGCAGGTGCGTCCCTTCCCGTGGATGGCATCAGCCCCCTGGTCACCCCGAACGCGGATTTCTACAGGATCGACACCGCCTTGACGGTGCCGGCCATCGATCCTCCTGCCTGGAAACTGAAGGTCACCGGAATGGTGGAACGCGAAGTTGAAATGGACTTCGCCACCCTCCTGGCCAAGCCCATGACAGAACGCCACATCACCATCGCCTGCGTGTCAAACAATGTAGGTGGCGACCTCATCGGCAATGCCCTCTGGCTGGGCTGGCCCGTACGGGAACTCCTGGCCATGGCAGGACCCAAGGCCGGCGCGGACATGGTCCTCTCCACCAGTAACGACGGCTGGACGGCCAGCACTCCCTTGGAGGCCCTCACAGATGACCGTGACGCGCTCCTGGCCGTAGGCATGAACGGAGAGCCGCTCCCGCTGGAACACGGATTCCCCGTGCGGATGATCGTGCCGGGACTTTATGGCTTCGTCTCGGCCACCAAATGGCTCACTGAACTCAAGGTCACACGCTTCGCCGACGACACCGCGTACTGGACGCCCCGTGGTTGGAGCGATCGAGGTCCCATCAAGACGCAATCGCGCATCGATGTACCCCGCAGCGGCCGGAGCGTCCAAGCAGGCAAGGTGCAGTTCGGCGGCGTAGCCTGGGCCCAGCACAGGGGAGTCAACCGCGTAGAGCTCCGCGTCAACCGCGGACCATGGCAGCAGGCAGCGCTGGCCAGCCCGATCTCCTCAGACACCTGGTATCAGTGGCAGTTGGGCCTCGATCTCACGCCAGGGGACTACGAAGTGCAGGTCCGGGCAACCGATTCCACCGGTGTTCCTCAGACTGAAGACAAAGCGCCGGTAGCCCCGGATGGTGCCACCGGCTATCACACCATCAACGTCAAAGTGGGCTGAGGCCCTAGTCTGGGTACGTCCGGAGGTTTCGCCGGAAGCCAGCGTGTCCACACAGGAGGATGTCCGTGCCCAGATCTGTTGCAGCCCACCGCCAGGCAGTGGTGGAACTGCTGACCGGTGTCCTAGCCGACAAAGGGCACCTCCGCATGCCATTACTGGAGGCACTGGGTAGGGCGCTCGCCGTCGACGTCCACGCGCCACTGTCACTGCCCCCGTTCGCCAACTCCCAAATGGACGGATTCGCCGTCCGCTCAGCAGATATCCCCGACGGCGGTGCGGAGCTCCGGGTAGCGGAGCCGGTTCCGGCAGGTGCCGCGCCGGCAGCTCTCAAGCCCGGCTTTGCCGCCCCCATCATGACCGGAGCCGTGATCCCCGAGGGGGCCGACGCCGTCGTGCCCATTGAAAAGGCCACGCCGAACACTTTCCCGGACCCTGCAGCGGGCGAGGCTACCGTGGTCCTGCCTTCAGTCGCCTCCGGCACCTACGTCCGGGACAGCGGCAGCGACATCGGCAAGGGTGCGCTGGCGTTGGCCGCCAGTACGCGGATGGGGCCTGCACAATTGGGCTTGCTGGCCGCCCTGGGCCTGACAACCGTTCAGGTCCGCCAACCCTGCCGTGTCCTCCTGGTCACCACCGGAGATGAGGTAGTGGAGCCGGGGTCCGAACTCACAGCAGGCAAGATCTTCGATTCCAACGGGACACTGCTCGAAGCGTCCATGCGACAGGCCGGCCTGGACGTGGTCCGCACCGGGATTTCCGAAGACGATCCCTCCAAACTGCTGGCGGTCCTTCGTCGTCATACCGGGCCGGCGGAGGACCGGGTAGATCTCATCGTCACCACCGGGGGAGTGAGCAAGGGCGCCTACGAGGTAGTCCGGCAAGCCATGGCGAACCAGCCGGTGGAATTCCAGCCGGTCGCCATGCAGCCAGGCGGACCGCAAGGATTGGGCACCTTTGAGGGCGTGCC
Organism: Arthrobacter sp. DualSoilB13; assembly: GCF_055389195.1. Lineage (NCBI taxonomy): Bacteria > Bacillati > Actinomycetota > Actinomycetes > Micrococcales > Micrococcaceae > Arthrobacter > Arthrobacter sp. DualSoilB13. Next base: position 1,524,790 of record NZ_AP035865.1, read on the forward strand.
CTTCCTGGGCTTTCCGGGGAACCCGGTCAGTTGCCTGGTCTCCTTCGAAATGTTTCTCCGGCCCGCCCTTTCGCAGGTACAGGGAACCCCTGCCCCGAGGCCGGTGGTCAGGGCACGCCTGAGCGAATCGCTGACCTCCCCGGAAGGAAAACACCAGGTTCGCCGCGGAACCATGGGCACCGATGGCACGGTCCGGATGGAAGGTGGCGCAGGTTCCCACCTGGTCCATGCCCTGGCCCGGGCAAACGCCCTGGTGCAGATCCCCGGCGACGTCACGGAACTCGCCGAAGGGGACGAAGTGGAAGTATGGATGCTGTGAACCACACTCCCGAAAATTCCGGTGGCCTGACCCACCTCAGGCAGGACGGCACCGCGCAGATGGTGGACGTCTCCCAAAAAGCCGTCACTACTCGTGTTGCGACTGCCACGGCCACTGTCCGCAGCACGCCCGCGGTGCTGGCCCTGCTGGGTGCCGGCGAGCTGCCCAAGGGCGATGCCCTCGCCGTGGCGCGCGTCGCAGGGATCATGGCGGCAAAGAAGACCCCCGATCTGATTCCGTTGTGCCATCCATTGCCGATCTCCAAGGTCACCGTGGACTTTGAGCTGGACACCGACTCGATTGGCATCCTGGCAACGGTCAAGACCAAAGGCGTGACCGGCGTCGAAATGGAAGCCCTGACGGCGGCCTCGGTGGCGGCCTTGAGCGTCTACGACATGATCAAGGCCGTGGACAAGCATGCAGTGCTGACCGATATACGGGTCTTGGCCAAGAGCGGCGGAAAAAGCGGGGACTGGGACGTCTCTGGAGTATCAACGCCACGTGAGGCCGGCGCGTGAGTGCGTGCGAGCCGAACACGCTGCGGAAAGCCGGCATCGTGATCGCGTCAACCCGCGCGGCCGCTGGAGTCTACGCCGATGAGACAGGTCCGATCATCCTCGATTGGCTCACCGAACACGGTTTCGATGCTTTCCCTACCATGGTGGTGCCGGACGGTGAGCCAGTTGGCGCTGCCCTAAGGGCTCTCCTGACCCAGGATCCAGCCGTAGTGATCACCAGCGGCGGCACGGGCCTTAGCCCGGATGACCGCACACCGGAAATGACGCTGCCGCTGCTTGAGCGCGAGATTCCGGGCATCATGGAAGGCATTCGCCGCGCCGGCGCTGCCAAAACCCCCATGGCCATGCTCAGCCGTGGCCACGCCGGAACAGTAGGGAAGACGTTTATCATCAACCTGCCTGGATCCCCGAAAGGCGTCATGGACGGCTTGGCTGTCCTGGACCCTGTGATCGGGCACCTTTGTGAACAGTTGGAAGGAAATCATGGGCACTGAAACAAACTTTGAAGTGGTCAGCGCCGTTCTCAGCGCCGAGCCGATTTCCGTGGACCAAGCCATCAAGGCGGTCGAATCGGATACCGCGGGAGCCGTTGTCAGCTTCAGTGGCGTCGTCCGAAACCACGACAGCGGCAAGGCTGTGGACCGGCTGAGCTACAGCGCGCATCCCACAGCCCACCAGGTGATGTCAGAGGTCGTGGCGCAGCTGGTGGCAGAGCACTCCGGAGAAGCTGCACAACCGGTTCGGATCTGGGCTGCCCACAGGATCGGCATGTTGGAGATCGGGGACCCCGCGCTGGTATGTGCGGTGGCTGCTGCCCACCGCGGCCAGGCGTTCGCTGTGTGTGCCGAGCTTGTGGACCGGGTCAAGGAGCAGGTCCCCATTTGGAAGGAACAGTTCTTCACTGATGGCACTGTGGAATGGGTCGGGGCAGGGGAGTAGGCCCGAGTCACGGTTCCTCCCGGGCTCCGACCCGGCGGTAGGGTTAACGGCATGACCGAACAACTTGCTGTTGCAGTGCTGGGTGCCCACGGGCGTATGGGAATGGAAGCCGTCAAGGCTGTTGAGGCAGCCGGAGACATGAAGCTGGTGGCCGCTTTGGGCCGCGGCGATTCCTTGGAGAAACTGCTCGACGCCGGTGCACAGTATGTTGTTGACCTCACCGTTCCGGACACCACGGAGGCCAACGTCCGGTTCGCCGTAGAGCACGGCATCCACGCAGTTGTGGGTACCACCGGCTGGGACGCCCGCCGGCTCGATTCCTTGCGAAGCCTCTTGGAGCAAAAGCCGGACACCGGTGTTCTGATCGCCCCGAACTTCGCCCTGGGATCTGTGCTCGCCACCGCTTTCGCGGCCAAGGCTTCGCAATACTTCGAGTCCGTGGAAATTATCGAACTGCACCACCCCAACAAGGTGGACGCCCCATCCGGAACGGCAGTGCGCACGGCGCAGCTGATAGCTGAAGCGCGCCAGGAAGCCGGCGTCGCGGCGAGCCCTGACGCCACGGAAACATCACTGGACGGTGCAAGAGGCTGCGACGTGGACGGGGTTCGAGTCCACAGCGTGCGCCTGCGCGGTTTGGTTGCTCACCAGGAAGTGCTTTTCGGTGGTCCCGGTGAGCAGCTGACGTTGCGCCACGACTCCTTCGACCGAGCCTCCTTCATGCCCGGAGTCCTTCTGGGGCTTCGTAAAGTTGCAGCCAACCCCGGCCTTACCGTGGGCTTGGATGGCTACCTGGACTTGGGTCTCTAAAGCCATGGGTAATTTCTGGACGTCCCTGAAGAAGAACCGCACCAAAATCTGGGTAGGTGCCATCACCTTACTGTTGGTCCTATACCTGGTGGTTTCGGTGCAACGCTCCTTCCTGTTGCTCGGTGACCCCAATCTGGTTGCCAAGGGAATCGGGGCCGCTTACTTGGTCCTGCCGGTTGTTGGCGCGTGGGCACTCATCCGCGAGCTGCTTTTCGGTGCACGCACCGAGCAGATGGCCAAGGTCCTGGAAGCCGAGGGCGGTTTGCCCGTTGATGACCTTCCGCGCACCCCGGGCGGGCGCATTGTCCGAGCGGCCGCTGACGCAGAGTTTGAGAAGTACCGCGCCGAAGCAGAAGCCGCACCCGAGGACTGGCGGTCCTGGTTCCGATTGAGCTGCGCGTACGATGCCTCCGGGGACCGCAAACGTGCCCGCGCGTCCATGCGCGATGCCGTGAAACTCTTCCGCTCTCAGCCCACTGCCGCAGGCCGGTGACTGCCAAGGCGTGATGCGGTGTGGGCTACCCATTCCAATGGTCCGCGGTGCTGCAGCACCGCGAAACAAACGCCAATCGCAACGGCAGTGAGGGCTTGGGCCCAGTACATCCCTTCGTCCGTCCACCCCGAAGGCAAAGGCTGGTTGGTGAAGGCGGACACCACCCAGACGTGGGCAGAGTAGAGGCTCAGGGTCATGGCACCCGGCCCGCTCAGCAGGACCAGGAAATTGATCCTGATCCGCTCCGCCAACGTGCCAAGCAGCAGGAACAACCCCACTACGGCCGCAGCAACGCCGCCGCTGTGCAGCAGGTCCAAGGTGGTCCCGGCATGCGGGGCTGCCGTTGCCAGCCACCACCAGGAGCCGGTCTGTTCCAAGCCGGTAACGTTCACCTGAAGCATGCTTTCCAAGGGATAGCCCCTGGTGACAGGGAGGGCTGACAAGGCAGTGCGGCCACCCCATGCCTCCATGGCCAGGATCCCGACGACTTTCGCCACGCCGGCCACCGCGATCCCGCACGTCACCAGCAGCAATTGGATCCTCGCGGTGGTCAGCGCCAAACGGCCTATCACCAGTCCGATCAACAAGTAGGAGATCCACTGGAACACAGGGTAATAGCCGGTGAAAAAGAGGTCGGCGAGGAGGCGTGCAGGAGTCCCGAAATCCTCCCAATTGGGGTTATGGCCCAACGTCAGGGGAGGTGCGGCGTCCAGCAGCAGCGGCCGGACCAGAAACGCAAGCAGCGGAGAGAAAAAGACCCAGCCGAGGGCCCAGAAGCAAAGTGCCTTGAGTCGGAGGCCCAGAAACGGCAGGATGCACAGGAAAAGGACGGCGTAGTGAACCAGGATCACTGCGACGTTGACGTCAAGGCCTCCCAACATCAGGCCGACGACGGCAATCACCAAGGCGCGCATGGCAACTCCTCGCCGGGCAGCCCACAATTCCGTGCCGCTGCGGGGCTCCTGTTTGCCCGTACTGAGCGCCAGCCCGATGCCGGCGAGGACTGCGAACAGCGCCGCCGACCTGCCTGAGAACACCAATCCCACAAAGGTCGGTTCCCACTGCGGGGACGGTCCGAACGTGGGCATCAAGTGCGTGGCCATCATTCCCAGCAAAGCCGCGCCTCTTGCGGCATCGATTCCCGAGAGCCGAGAGGAGACCGTGCGTTTGCCGGGGGCATTTCGCGGAGGCGCCGTCTCTTGCGAAGTCATTCAGCGATCGTCTCATAATCAACCGCGCGCTGGCGGTAGAGTTCCATGCCATGGAATCTGTGAACGCCCAGTGGGCCGGAGCTTTCGAGGTCGTTCACGACTCCGATGGATGGCAGCAGTTCAGACGCCTTGATTCGGCGCTGTTCATGCCCCCAGCCACGAATGGGCTGGAGGAGCGTGCCAGGATGTGCGCCGGAATCCACGCGACGTGGACGGCAACGTCGGGGCATGTGGTGATTGAAGCCGAAGGTCCGGAGGACGGATCTCCCTTCGACGTCCTGGTAAATGGAGTTCTCCGGCATCGGGTCCCTGGGGCTGGACGTGTCAGTCATGACCTTGACCTTGATAATATGCCGCCTCACTCCAGAGTTCAGGTGTGGCTGCCGCACTATGGTTTCCTGAGGGTGCTGGAGGTTTCCCTGAAAGGTCAGGACGTGAAGGTTGCCGCGGAAACGGGTAGGAGGTGGATCGCCTACGGAAGTTCCATCACCCAATGCCGGACGGCAAATGGTCCCTCCGAGGCGTGGCCGGCGTTGGTGGCCAGGGAACTCGGCTGGCGATTGCAGTCCTTGGGCTTCGGGGGCGAATGTCAGCTGGACCCCGCGGTCGAGAGCACGATCTCGCAACTTCCGGCAGATATCATTTCCCTGTGCCTGGGCATCAACAGTTACAACGTCGCCGCCTTCTCGGGAAGGACGTTCGCAAGCCAGGTCCTGGGGTTTGTCAGCAATGTTCGTCGGGCACACCCTGGCGTGCCCATTGCGGTCATTTCTCCTGTGTTGTCGGTTCCCCGGGAAAATGTGCCCAACTCTGCAGGCTGGACGCTGGCTGACTACAGGAAAGCAGTAGCCGACGTCGTCCGGACGGTCCGAGAACGCGGGGATGCAAACGTTCACCTGCTCGACGGTGCCAGCGTCTTCGCGATGGAGGAAGCCGTTGCTTTGATGCCCGATACGTTGCATCCCAACAACGAGGGCTACCGGCTGATGGCTGAGCGGCTGGGGCCGCGCCTGGCCGCAGTAGCCACCGGCTGAGCCGTTTTGCTGGAGTGAGTGCTCACCAAACGCACGTCACTGTTGGGGTTTGTGGCCACAACTGTAAAACGAAGCTCTTGTGTTCGAATATATGTTCGAATAATATGGCTGCATGAACGATGCTCCCAAGCCGCCAGAAGGTATTCAAGGACCCATGAAAGCGATGAGCCCCGGGGTCGTCGATTTCCTGTTCAGGCAGCTCGTGGCCGGCGAGCCTCCGGAAGACACCCAGTGGCGGCGTGAAGGTACTGTCCTGGCTGAGCAGCAACCGGGGGCCGAGCTCGCCCGACGCCTGTCCGAGACGGATTTGGCTTCACTGACGCCCCTGGAACTCTTCGAGTACGTTCGCGCCTCGCAGCGCCTGGTGGCTTGGGCGGAGCAACTTAAGGAGCGGGCCGTTGCTCGGTATTGCGCAGAAGAGCCAACGCGGGCGCCTAAGCCAGCATGACTGGAAGGTGCCACTCGCGGCGGCGCGGGAGTCGCACCTGCACGGAAGCTCTCATGCCGCGGTTGGAGCCCCCGCGCCTCGATCACTACAGGTAGCCGCGCACTACAGGTAGCCGCGGTTATTGAGGACCATCGCGGTTAATGGGGACCATTAGGCGGGATCCATTCTTCCAACAAGCCCGTCACAGGGTAACGTTTTTCATATGTCTGACTTGCGCGCTAACGTTCCCGCCCTTGGTACCCTGCTGACCGCCATGGTCACCCCGTTCACTGAGGACGGCAAGGTGGATTATGACCAAGCCGCGGCACTGGCGGAAAAGCTTGTTCAGGATGGTTGCGATGGACTCGTGGTCACCGGCACCACTGGAGAAACCTCAACCCTGACAGACGACGAGAATCTCGGCATGTTCCGGGCGGTCAAAGAGGCCGTTGGCGGCAAGGCTGCCATCATTGCCGGCACCGGCACTAACGACACCGCCCACTCGGTGCACCTCTCGCAGCGTGCGGCTGAACTGGGCGTTGATGGTCTCCTGATCGTCACCCCGTACTACAACAAGCCCAGCCAGGCGGGCGTTCGCGCACACTTTGAGACGATTGCCTCTGCCACTGACCTGCCTGTTATGCTCTACGACATTCCGGGCCGTTCCTCCATTGCGATCGCTCCGGAGACCATGATCGCGCTGGCGAAGCACCAGAACATTGTGGCCGTCAAGGACGCCAAGGCCGACTTCGCCGCCGCGACACGCGTCATGGCTGAGACGGACCTGCTCTTCTACTCCGGCGATGACGGATTGACGCTGCAGTGGATGGCCCTCGGAGCCGTCGGCCTGGTGGGCGTTACCACGCATGTAGCCACGCGCCGCTTCCGTGAGCTGATCGACGCCGTCAACGCCAACGACCTCGCCAAGGCCAGGGCCATTAATTTTGAACTGGAACCCGTCATACGTGCAACCATGACGCGGGTCCAAGGCGCAGTAGCCGCCAAACAGATTCTCAAGTGGCAGGGAGTCCTGCCCAACTCGGTTGTCCGTTTGCCCCTCGTGGAGCCGGACGTGGCCGAGATCGACATCATCCGCGGGGATTTGGCGGAAGCCGGAATGGACTTCGACGTCCAGGACGGTTCCGCCGGAAAGTAGCAAAACATGACCCAAACCGCCCTTCCCGGACTGGTTACTCCGCCCAAACTGCCCAAAGGCACGCTACGGATTGTCCCGCTCGGTGGACTGGGAGAGATTGGCCGCAACATGGCGGTCTTCGAAATCGATGGCAAATTGCTGATCGTTGACTGCGGTGTGCTCTTCCCCGAGGAGACCCAGCCGGGCGTCGACTTGATCCTTCCTGACTTCTCGTACATCGAAGACCGGCTGCAGGACGTGGTGGGCGTTGTGCTGACTCACGGCCACGAGGACCATATTGGCGCGGTTCCCTACCTCCTGCGCCTCAAAGCCGATATCCCGCTGATCGGATCCCAGCTGACTCTTGCGTTGGTGGAAGCCAAGCTTCAGGAACACCGGATCAAGCCGTACACGCTGACCGTCACTGAAGGGCAGGTGGAACAGTTCGGCCCGTTCGAGTGCGAGTTCGTTGCAGTCAACCACTCCATTCCGGACGCTTTGGCAGTTTTCATCCGCACCGAGGGCGGCACTGTGCTTCACACAGGCGACTTCAAGATGGATCAATTGCCGCTGGATGGCCGTATCACCGATCTTCGGCACTTCGCGCGCCTTGGTGAAGAGGGCGTGGACCTCTTCATGGCAGACTCCACTAACGCGGACGTGCCGGGCTTCACCACTGCCGAGAAGGAAATCGGCCCCACGCTGGACCGGCTGTTCGGCCAGGCCAAGAAGCGCATCATCGTGGCTTCGTTCTCGTCCCACGTTCACCGTGTCCAGCAAGTTCTGGATGCGGCCGCCAAACATGGCCGCAAAGTGGCCTTCGTTGGCCGTTCAATGGTCCGCAACATGGCTATCGCCGCCAAACTCGGGTATCTCGATGTCCCGCAAGGCATCCTGGTGGACATCAAGAACATCGACACCATGCCGGATGACCGCGTGGTCCTCATGTCCACAGGCTCGCAGGGTGAGCCGATGGCAGCGCTTTCCCGCATGGCCAACGGTGACCACCGTGTGATTGTTGGCAAGGGCGATACCGTCATCCTTGCCTCCAGTCTCATCCCGGGCAATGAGAACGCCGTGTTCCGTATCATCAACGGCCTCCTGAAACTCGGCGCCGATGTGATCCACAAGGGCACAGCCAAAGTTCACGTATCCGGGCATGCTGCCGCTGGGGAACTGCTCTACTGCTACAACATCCTTGAGCCCCTCAATGCGATGCCCGTCCACGGTGAAACACGCCATTTGATTGCCAACGGCAACATTGCTGCCGAGTCCGGAGTTCCTTCGGACAGCATCATTCTGAGCGACAACGGCACGGTGATTGACCTCAAGGACCACATGGCGAACATCGTCGGCCAAGTAGAGGTCGGGTTCGTCTACGTGGACGGCTCCAGCGTGGGCGAAATCACCGACGCCGATCTCAAGGACCGACGAGTCCTGGGGGACGAGGGCTTCATTTCCATCATCACGGTCATCAGCCGCACTACTGGCAAGATCGTGTCCGGCCCTGAGATTCACGCCCGCGGGGTGGCCGAGGATGACTCAGTGTTCGACGAGATCATTCCCAAGATCAACGCCGCGCTCGAAGAAGCTGTGCTTAACCACGCAGATCACACCAACCATCAGTTGCAGCAGGTGGTCCGCAGGATCATCGGTACGTGGGTCAACCGGAAGCTTCGCCGCCGCCCCATGATTATCCCGGTAATCCTGGAAGCGTAGCCAGCCAGCAACATGAATGCCAAGGGGGCCTGAAATCCGCGGATTTCAGGCCCCCTTGGGGTAGCGTGGCACTTATGGCGACCCGTACTACCTCCACGCCACGAGGCAGCTCCAGCAGCAAACCCGGCGGCACAGGCCGGAGCACTGCCGCATCCAAAACCAGCGCAGCCGGCACCAAAAGCGGGCGTGGCAGCACTGCCCGCACCAAGCAAGCGGCCGCCGTCGAGCCCCAAGCGCCGCTGCCCCTGCGCATGCTGTCAGGTTTCTGGCAGGGGATCGGCCACGTTGTCGGCGCCGGGGTTCGGCGAATCGGCTATGACGTCAGCGATCTCGACCCCGCAGACCGCAGGGACGGCGCGGCACTTTTCAATTTGGTGTTGGGCATCACCATCGCCACCTTTGCGTGGTGGGGTCTGACCGGCTGGCTTCCGGACATGGTCTACAGCGTCGTCAACGGCACCTTTGGATGGATGTCCCTCCTTCTGCCCTTGATGTTGTTCGTCTGTGCTTTCCGCCTCTTCCGCAAGCCCCAGGACGGACGCGGCAATAACCGTGTGGGCATCGGCTTCATGATCATGACGCTGGCAGGCTCCGGTTTGGCCCATGTCATTGGCGGCTTGCCCACTGTTGCAGACGGTTTCGACGGCTTGCGCAAAGCCGGCGGAATGCTGGGTTTCCTCGCAGCGGCTCCTTTGGCTGCAATCCATGTGGCTGTACCGATTGTTCTCTTCGGATTGCTGGCGTTTGTCTCCCTGTTGATCGTCACAGCCACGCCGTTTGGTGCCATCCCATCCCGCATCCGGGGCGCCTACGAGCACCTCATGGGCGTCGACCTCATGGACGGCTCCGGTAAGGACGCCCACGACCGCAGCTACCTCTATGAAAATGAGACTGTCACCAAGCCCAAAAAGAAGAAGCGCATGCGCTTCTTCGGCAAGGACGAGGAAACTGACACCAGCTTGGAAGGCTACGTCGGGGACGAGGCGTTCGAGCACGCCATAGTGGACGACGACGAAGATCCGGAGACGTCTGCGCCGCGGGTTCCGCCGGGCGTGCGTCGTCCAACACAGGCGGAGATCGCCGTCGGGAAGATCAAGGCTGCCCAAGGCTTGGGGGCCAACCCTGGAATAGAGAACCCCACCGAAGCCATTCCGATTCTTACTCCGGAGATGCCTGTACCCGCGTCTCCGGTTGCGCAGGTGCCGGCCAAGCCTGCAGGAGCACCCCTTCCGCAGACGCCCATCCCACAACGCACCGAGCAACTGTCCTTGGCCGGCGACGTCACTTACACCTTGCCGGCCTCGGACTACCTGACACCAGGCTCCATCCCGAAGGAACGCACGGAAGCCAACGACGCCGTCGTCGCCGCCCTGACGGATACCCTCACGCAGTTCAACGTGGAGGCTGCGGTGACCGGCTTCAGCCGTGGTCCCACGGTGACCCGCTATGAGATCGAGCTGTCACCTGGTACCAAGGTGGAGCGCGTCACCGCTTTGTCAAAGAACATTTCCTATGCCGTGGCGTCCAGCGACGTACGAATTTTGAGCCCTATCCCCGGCAAGTCAGCCATCGGCATCGAGATCCCCAACACGGACCGCGAAACGGTGTCCCTGGGCGACGTCCTGCGCAGCCAGAACGCCCGCCGCACGGACCACCCCATGGTGATGGGTGTGGGCAAGGACGTCGAGGGCGGCTACGTCGTGGCCAACCTCGCCAAGATGCCCCACCTGTTGGTGGCCGGTGCCACGGGCGCCGGTAAATCCAGTTTCGTCAACTCCATGATCACTTCCATCCTGATGCGTGCAACGCCGGATGAGGTCCGCATGGTCATGGTGGATCCCAAGCGCGTGGAACTCACGGCCTACGAAGGCGTCCCGCACCTGATCACGCCCATCATCACCAATCCCAAAAAAGCTGCCGAGGCACTGCAGTGGGTTGTTCGCGAGATGGACGCCCGCTACGACGACCTCGCCAACTACGGTTATAAGCACATTGACGACTTCAATAAGGCGGTCAGGGCAGGCAAAGTAGTGCCTCCTGTGGACTCCAAGCGCATCATCAAGCCTTACCCCTATCTGCTGGTGATCGTGGACGAGCTCGCCGACCTCATGATGGTGGCCCCACGCGACGTCGAAGACTCAATTGTCCGCATCACCCAACTGGCCCGTGCGGCCGGCATCCACTTGGTGCTCGCAACCCAGCGACCCTCCGTCGATGTCGTGACCGGCTTGATCAAAGCCAATGTGCCGTCCCGAATGGCCTTCGCGACGTCGTCCGTCACAGACTCCCGCGTGGTCCTGGACCAGCCGGGCGCCGAGAAGCTCATTGGCCAAGGTGACGCGCTGTTCCTGCCGATGGGTGCATCCAAGGCAATGCGTGTCCAGGGTGCCTGGGTGACCGAATCAGAGATTCATAAAGTGGTGGAACACGTCAAGGGGCAGCTGCAGGCTGTCTACCGCGACGACGTCGCCGCCGAGGCACCGAAGAAGCAGATCGACGACGACATCGGAGATGATCTCGAGGTCCTGCTTCAGGCAACGGAACTTGTGGTGACCACGCAGTTCGGTTCAACGTCCATGCTCCAGCGGAAGCTTCGTGTGGGCTTTGCCAAGGCCGGCCGCCTCATGGACCTCCTGGAATCCCGCGGGGTGGTGGGCCCGTCCGAGGGCTCCAAGGCGCGCGACGTCCTGGTAAAGCCTGACGACCTCGCTGCCGTTCTTGCCGCGATGAAGGGTCAGGAGTCACCCGCTGCGCCGGACGCCCACACAGCGGCACTGAGCGATAACGCGAACTCGAACATCGCCGTCGGCGGTTATGCCGAAGACCTTGTTCAGGCGGACCTGGACAACCGGACGCAGGCCATCGAATATTACGACGGCGCGGATGTCCCGAACGATGACGAAGAGGGCGGCGAGGACGCCTGGTCGCTCACTGGAAGATAGCCCTCAAGAGGGTAGCCTTGTGGGGTGACTAAAGCCGAGGGTGATAACGCGACTTCCAGCAGCTCCGATGTCTGGAACCTGCCCAACATCCTCACCATGCTCCGCATCGCACTGGTTCCGTTCTTCGTATGGTTTCTTCTGGCCGACGACGGCGAGTACGGAATCTGGCGGTGGGCGGCCGTTGTGACCTTCGCTGTTGCCATCTATACGGACAAGCTCGACGGCGACATCGCCCGGGCGCGTGGCCTGATCACTAATTTCGGCAAGATCGCCGACCCCATTGCCGACAAGCTGCTGATCGGTTCGGCGCTGGTACTCCTGTCCATCCTGGGGGACTTGCCGTGGTGGGTGACCATCCTCATCCTTGTGCGGGAGTGGGGAATTACAGCCCTTCGCTTCGTTGTTATCCGATACGGCGTGATGCCGGCTTCCCGGGGCGGCAAGCTGAAAACAGTCGTTCAAACCGTGGCCATCTTCCTCTACATCCTTCCGCTGAAGGCGATCGCACCGTGGCTGGGTGACGTCGCCTTCTGGGTCATGATGGTGGCTCTCGCCATCACGCTGTGGACCGGAGCGGAATATGTGGTCCAGGCACTGAAGCTGCGGGCAGCCGGACGGCGCGCATGATGCCCCCTGAAGGCGTATCCGCAGCCGCCCAGGCCTCCACGGCTGCCGTTGCCATAGCAATCGGGAACAAACTTACCGTGGCTACGGCTGAGTCTCTGACAGCCGGAATGGTTGCCGCCACGCTGGCCAATACTCCGGGCGCGTCCGGGATGCTGCAAGGCGGGGTGGTTGCCTACCAAAACTCGGTGAAGGCCGGTGTCCTGGGTGTTTCGCAGGAACTGCTTGTAGCGGTGGGCTCCGTTGACGGGCAAGTGGCCGAAGCAATGGCCGACGGCGTCCGGCGGGTCTGCGGGGCCGACCTCGGAATTTCCTCCACGGGTGTGGCGGGACCTGATCCGCACGATGGCAAAGCAGTAGGCACCGTGTTCATCGGCATTGCCGGAGAATCCGGTACCGAGTCGTTTGAATATAGTTTTTCGGGGGACAGGCATTCCATCAGGGAACAGGCCTGTGAGGCCGCGTTGGCGCGTCTGCTTGCTGCGCTGAGTGACGTTGGTTACCGTTCGTAAAGTAGTCGGGAACAAAAACTGATTGCCAATAGTTGTGTCATTGTGTCGCTTCGGAAGAGCCGGGGCGCCTAGGATGTAAAAACCAACCCGGTCCGCCAGCCAGCGAACCGGATGACTGAGGGAGCAAGGCGATACAGATGGTAAAGCAGCCCGTATCCGTGAACGGCGTTGTCCGCTGGAAGGATGTGGGCTTGGCTGATCAGACACAGAGCGAACAGAAGGAGCGCAAAATGGTTGTACTACGCCACGAGATCGGTGATGTACTGCGCGATGTCCGCCAGCGTCAGGGCCGCACCCTCCGCGAGGTTTCGCACAGCGCCCGCGTTTCACTCGGTTACTTGAGTGAAGTTGAACGCGGCCAAAAGGAGGCTTCTTCCGAGCTCCTGTCTTCTATCTGCACAGCCCTGGATGTTCCGTTGTCCCACATGCTTCGCGAAGTCAGCGATCGCGTGGCCGTCGCAGAAGGTGTCGCAGTTCCGGACACTGTTCCGCAGGAATTCTCCCAGCGTTACGGACGCGATCTGGACCTCACGGACGACTTCCCGCAGGGAATGCTCTCCGGAGCCCGGTAAACGTTCCGTCAGAAATATGGAAAAGGTCCCCAGCCTCAGGCTGGGGACCTTTTTCGTTGAGATCGCGGGATGTGCTTGAACGAGCGAACTGCTACGCGGCCCCGGTTTTGTCCTCGACGTCGAGTCCTGGTTCCTTTACATTGAGGGCGCCATCGCCGTAAATGGCGTTGAGGCGGCCCATGTAGTCAGCCAATATCTGGACATCCTCCAACGGCCATTCGCCGAGTCGTTCACGGAATACCTGCCTCCGCGCATCCTGAACCTGGTGCATCTTCTCTTCGCCCTTGTCCGTCAGCCGGATGGATTGGGCCCTACCGTCCTGGGGGTCGGCCTCCTTATAGACGAGCCCGATGCTCTCAAGGAACGCGATCTGACGGCTCACGGAAGGCTTGCCAACCCCAATGCAGGTAGCAAGGTCCGTGAGCCGGATGGGACCCTCCCTGCGGATGATGGTCAGGAGGCCGTAGGCGGCAGGCTCCATGTCCGGATGGACCTGGCGTGACAACTGGTGGGAGATCGAACGTGCGCGGCGCCAGAGCAGGCTCAGCTGGTGTTCCACCTGCTGGAGGGCGTCGTCCACGGAATCGCCTGGCACGGCCGGGCCGGGCGTGCTCTGGAGAGGATTGCTCATGGCAACCATTCTAGAGTCCAGCGACATGAGAGACTCTATCCGTGAGGGCTAGTGACTTTTGGCGATTGATGGACGACGAATTCGGGGCAGGCTACTCCCGGGTCTTGGCCGGTTCCCTGGTGCTCGCCGGTGTGGGTGGGCGGACCGCCGTCGAGGCCTTGGCCTCCGGATATCACCCTCGCGAGGTGTGGTTGGCGGTCTGCGAAGTTCAGGACGTTCCTCCCGAACGACGGCTTGGCAAGGACATCAAACCGGCTTCCACCTAAGCTCCGGCACGTGCCGGCAACCGCCTGGGTTGGGACACGCCGAGGCTTTGTTCGAATATCTGTTCGGATGGGGATATGCTCCTGTGAGAGGAAAATAGATCCCGAAGGACGCGTTCCAAAACATCCGGCAGACCCGGTTTATCCACATAGCCATTGCCGGCTGGTAAGAATGTCAGGGCACCGTAATAGCGTCTGACATGACAGGAAAGCGGCCTTTCAGGCCACTCCACAGCGAGAAAGCATCAGAGGTGTGAACCATGGCGGCAGCCCCGGATCGTGAGAAGGCGCTCGAAGCAGCGCTTGCCCAGATCGACAAGCAGTTCGGTAAAGGCTCTATCATGCGTCTGGGTGATGACACCCGGGCACCGATTGAGGTCATCCCCACCGGCTCCATTGCGTTGGATGTCGCCCTTGGCATTGGTGGCCTGCCCCGAGGCCGCGTCGTGGAAATCTACGGCCCGGAATCCTCGGGTAAGACCACCGTGGCACTTCACGCCGTAGCCAATGCACAGCGCGCAGGCGGCATCGCTGCCTTCATCGACGCCGAGCACGCCCTTGATCCGGACTACGCTGCCAAGTTGGGCGTGGACACGGATGCACTCCTGGTCTCACAGCCGGATACCGGCGAGCAAGCCCTCGAAATCATGGACATGCTGGTGGGGTCCGGCTCGCTGGACATCGTGGTCATCGACTCCGTGGCCGCCTTGGTACCTCGTGCTGAAATCGAAGGCGAAATGGGCGACTCCCACGTTGGCCTCCAGGCCAGGCTCATGAGCCAGGCGCTTCGTAAGATCACCGGTCGCTTGAGCCAGACCAAGACCACCGCCATCTTCATTAACCAGTTGCGTGAAAAGATCGGCGTGTTCTTTGGTTCCCCGGAGACCACAACGGGTGGTAAGGCTCTGAAGTTCTACGCGTCAGTTCGAATCGACGTTCGCCGCATCCAAACCCTGAAGGAAGGTGCGGACTCCGTCGGTAACCGCACCAAGGCAAAGATCGTCAAGAACAAGATGGCTCCGCCCTTCAAGATCGCCGAGTTCGACATCATCTACGGTCAGGGCATCTCCCGCGAAGGCGGCATCATTGACATGGGTGTGGAGCACGGCATCATCAAGAAGTCCGGCTCCTGGTTCACTTATGACGGCGATCAGCTGGGTCAGGGCATGGAGAACTCGCGTCGCTTCCTGCGCGACAATCCGGAACTCGCTCAGGAACTGGAGCGCCTGATCAAGGAAAAGCTCGGCGTTGGTATGGCCAAGGCTGAAGAGGAATCCCCGAAGCTGAAGGCCGTTGACGGCTAGGAGAGGGCCGGATCCGGATTCGTCCGTAGCGGCCGATCCTGAGCCTGACCCCGAATCCGTGGCGCGTGCCATCGTCCTGCGACAGCTGACGATGGCGCCGCGGAGCCGGCTGCAGTTGTCCCGGAAGCTTGCGGAGCGGAATGTTCCCGATGACGTGGCTGAGGCAGTCTTGGACCGCTTCGAAGAAGTTCAGCTGATCGATGATGCTGAGTTCGCCAGGATGTGGGTCCGTAGCCGCTCGCAAAGCAAAAAGCTTGCAAAGGGCGCCATCCGTCGCGAACTGGCAGACAAAGGCATAGAGCTTGATGCGGCCGAAGAAGCCTTATCCCAGCTCAGCGATCAGGATGAGGAATCGGCTGCTCGGGAGCTGGTCCAGCGCAAGCTACGGCCCAGCATGGATCTGACCGATCGGGCAGAGCGGGACAAGTACACGCGCAGGCTGGCGTCGATGCTGGCCCGCAAAGGTTACGCCCCCTCCATGGCATTCAGGATCGTCGGTGAGGTTCTGGCGGAAGCCGGTACCCTTGAGTAGTGAGTTTGACCATTCCCTCCCCATCAGCTGCCAACCCTCCCTCTGTTGATCCCCGGACTGCTGCAGAACCCCGGCCGGCTGCAGAGCCCCGGACTTATCAGGTTCGGACTTTCGGCTGCCAAATGAACGTCCATGATTCAGAGCGCATGGCGGGACTTCTCGAAGAAGCCGGGTATGTGCCTGCTGAGGGCGACGTAGCGGACGTCGTGGTCTTCAACACATGTGCTGTCCGTGAGAATGCAGACAACAAACTCTATGGAAACCTCGGCCAGCTGCGGCAGGTCAAGGAGGCGAACCCGTCCATGCAGATTGCCGTTGGCGGCTGTCTGGCCCAGAAGGATCGCGAGACCATCGTCAAGAAGGCGCCGTGGGTTGACGCCGTGTTCGGGACACACAACGTGGGGGCGCTTCCGGCCCTGTTGAACCGCGCCCGGCACAACAATGAGGCGCAACTGGAGATCCTCGAATCCTTGGATGTGTTCCCGTCAACGCTCCCCACCAAGCGTGACTCCGTGTACGCGGGCTGGGTTTCGATCTCCGTGGGATGCAACAACACGTGCACGTTCTGCATTGTGCCTTCGCTTCGTGGCAAAGAGAAAGACCGGCGCCCCGGCGAAATTCTGGCAGAAATCCAGGCGCTGGTGGATGACGGTGCAGTTGAGGTCACTTTGCTCGGCCAGAACGTTAATTCCTACGGTGTGGAATTCGGTGACCGTCAGGCCTTCTCCAAACTCCTGCGTGCCTGCGGTGAGATTGAAGGGCTGGAACGCGTTCGTTTCACCAGCCCGCACCCCGCAGCTTTCACCGACGATGTCATTGATGCCATGGCTGAGACACCCAACGCCATGCCCCAGTTGCATATGCCGCTGCAATCCGGCTCGGACAAGGTGCTCAAGGACATGCGCCGTTCTTACCGTTCCAGCAAGTTCCTCGGAATCCTGGACAAAGTGCGCGAACGCATTCCCCACGCAGCCATCACCACGGACATCATTGTTGGTTTCCCCGGTGAAACCGAGGAAGATTTCCAAGCCACCCTGGATGTTGTGGAGAAGTCCCGGTTTGCCTCCGCCTTTACGTTCCAGTACTCAAAGCGGCCAGGGACGCCGGCTGCTGACCTCCCTGAGCAGCTTCCCAAAGCGGTGGTGCAGGAACGCTACGAACGCCTCACAGCGTTGCAGGACCGTATTGCCGCAGAGGAGAACGCCAAGCAGTTGGGTCGTCAGGTGGAGGTCCTGGTCACCGCGCAATCAGGACGCAAGGCAGGCGAAACACACCGCCTGTCCGGTCGATCCAAGGACCAAAGGCTGGTGCACTTCTCTGTACCGGCCGGTGCCGAGACCCCGCGCCCGGGCGACTTTGTCACAGTCACCATCACCGAGGCCGCTGCTTTCCACCTAGTGGCTGATCCGGCAAGTCCGGAGGATTACATCTTGCGCCGCTCCCGTGCAGGCTACGCCTGGGATCGTTCTCAGGCTGATTCCTGTGGCGTTCCTGCCGCAGGAGCGGCGTCAGGCAAGGCAGGTGTGTCCTTGGGCATGCCGTCGCTGCCTGTTCGGCGCGCGTAGGGCGGACCAGAAGTTCGAATGTCGCTCTCCAGCCATGAACTTCCTCAGCCGGTCATTGCAGTTGTTGGTCCCACGGGTTCAGGGAAGTCGGACCTGGGCGTTAACTTGGCCCTGGCCTTGAACGGGGAAGTCATCAATGCCGACGCTTTGCAGTTTTACCGTGGCATGGATATCGGAACCGCCAAGATCACCATGGAGGAACGCAGGGGTGTGCCTCACCACTTGCTTGACACCATGGACGTCACAGAGGAAGCCAGCGTGGCGGACTTCCAAATCGAATGCCGCGCTGCCATCACTGACATTCACTCGCGGGGGAAGCGCGCCATCCTGGTGGGCGGTTCCGGCCTGTATGTACGCGCCGCCCTGGACGTCCTGGAATTCCCGGGCACGGATCCCGAGCTCCGCAGGCATCTGGAAGAGGAGTACGAAACGCAGGGGCTTGCGCCGTTGCGTGCCCGGCTTGAGGAAGTTGATCCCGTGTCGGCGGCCCGCCTTGGCGATGCCAGGCGAGTAATCCGTGCCTTGGAGGTGCACGGTCTCACTGGGCGCCCCTTTAGTTCATTCATGCCGCAGCGCGAGTACTTCCAGCCGGCTCTCCAGATCGGGCTGGAGGTTGATCGGGAGCAACTGCGGCATCGTCTGGCACTGAGGGTGCACCGGATGGTGGAGGGAGGCCTCCGGCAGGAAGTTGAACGGCTCGAGGCAATCGGCTTGCGGAAAGGCAAGACGGCTTCGCGAGCTTTGGGTTATTCCCAATTCCTGAAGGTTCTGGACGGGGAGCTGAGCACGGATGCTGCCGCCGAAGAAACCATCGTGGCTACCCGGCAGTTTGCGCGGCGCCAGCTGACGTGGTTCAGGGGAGATCCACGCATCACGTGGCTCGACTGGCAGGACCAGGAGCTCGTGGAGAAGGCAGTCGAGGCAGTCCTGGCGGCCGGATATTAGGGCCACGCAATTTCTGGGCGAACGCGCGTGGCGGGTAGCCTAGGTCCATGGATGAAACCGCCGCAATTCCCGCCCGGCAGCCCGCAGATGCGGATGCTCCGGTGACACTTTCCAGCCTCACCGGTTTGACGTTTTCAAAGGGCCACGGAACAGGCAACGACTTTGTCCTGATTGCCGATCCTGGCGACGCGCATGAGATCACCGCCGAGCACGTGGCGCAGTTGTGCGACCGTCATGTGGGCATCGGCGGCGATGGCCTCATCCGAGCGGTGCCTTCCCGCTTTCTGCCCGAAGGCCGCGTCGCCCTGGAAGAGGATCCGGACGCTGAGTGGTTCATGGATTACCGCAACGGTGATGGGTCGCTCTCCGAAATGTGTGGCAATGGCGTGCGCGTCTTCGTTCATTTCCTGATCGCGGAGGGTTTGGTGGACCTGGGGCCCGGTCAGACCCTCACTATCGGCACCCGCGGCGGCGTAAAAAAAGTTGTACGCACGGTCAACGGCTATGCCGTGGATATGGGCCCGTGGGAGTTCATTTTCCCCGAGGAAGCCACCAGCAAGGCCATGGATGCACTGGTCAGCGCCGAGGGCCTGGAAGTGCCAAGGCCCGGACTCTCCGTCAGCATGGGCAATCCCCACACGGTAGTTGCCCTTGCGGAACTTAGCGAGCTTTCAGCCACACAACTGTTCAAGGCGCCCGTGGTTGATCCCAAGCCCGCCAATGGAACCAACGTCGAGTTTGTGGTCCCCGCTGAGCCGTTGGTAGAAGACGGTATAGGGACCATCACCATGCGCGTTCACGAGCGTGGCGTGGGGGAGACACAGTCCTGCGGCACCGGCGCGTGTGCCGCCGCGGTCGCTATCCGTCACTGGGCGGGGGATACGGCCCCGAACGACTGGCACGTCAAGGTGCCGGGCGGCGTCGTGGGTGTGAAGTTCTTCCCCGGTGCAGGCGGCCGTGAGCATGTGGAACTCAGCGGCCCGGCCGTGATTGTGGCTACTGGGACGCTTTCCTGACCCGGATGATCCTGAACGTTTTGGACGTGCTTTCACGGGAGACCGTGTAAGAACTGTCCAGTTCGGCGGCGAGCCACCGCTGGAGGGAGTCCGAGCCCAGGTTCTTCTGCACAACCAACCAGGCGTTGCCTCCCGGCGCCAGCCGGGGCAGCCACGTCAGCAGCAGCGAGTGAAGCTCGTCCTTGCCGATGCGGATGGGCGGGTTGGACCAGATGGTGTCGAATTCGACGGCGGGATCCACCTCGTGCGGGAGGCTGGCGGTGACGTTGCCGAGGCCGAGCGCCGCGGCGTTCTCATTGGTCAAAGTGATGCAACGCTCGTTGACGTCAACGGCGTGCACGTGAGCATGTGGCGCCATCAGGCCCAACGTGAGCGCAATCGGACCCCAGCCGCAGCCAATGTCCAGAAGGTGACCCGTGGGTGACGGCGGTGGAACTTCGGAGAAAAGTACTGCCGTGCCTTTGTCCACGCCGTCGGGGCTGAAGATACCCGACGAGGTCTGCAGCCGGCGCGTGGCTCCAGCAAGTTCCACGGTTAGTGGCTTGCGCGTGAATGGTCCGGCCGGTTGGGCGGTGAAATAGTGTGCAGACTCCATAATTTGCCAGATTAGTTGGCTAATGGCGGCTTGGGAAACCGCATCCGTCCGTCGTTGGCTTGACAGCGGCTGCTAAAGTGAAACGCATGTTCTTGATCTTTGAGTAATCAGCCCACAACGCCAAGTCATCAGGCGTTCATGGTACCGCCCGCGACGCAGGCCCGGTTCGGCATTTTGCCCATGCCGGCCTTTCCGCCCGGCAGGTCCTTAAGGCTTTGTCCGTTTGCTCCTCATGTGGGGCCGGACACTCTGAAGATCCCCGCTCGTTTGTGCAGTGGACCGTGGTGTAACGCGGCCCTGTGTTGCAGCCGGCGGAACATCCTCACCTCGGCCCAAGGACCCTCCTGCGGATTCCATCACGCCACTTTTACAACAGCCGCCCTCCGCAAGAGGGGTGGCCGTTCAGGACACAGGAGGCCCTTTTGGCCGATGCCCGTCAGCCCAGCGCGAATAGCGCCCCATCGAGCAGCAAACAGCACTATTCTGGAATTGCCGAACAGTCTAAGGAGACCATGACCACCCAGAAGCACTCCGGATCCGATTCCGACGCCCAGGACATGAGTCCTGAACAAATCCAGGCCGTGATCGACCGGATTCTTTCCAAGGATGTACCTGCGCAGGCATCCGACGACAACGACGCCAACGGTGTGTTCGGCAAGGCGCAGGCGATTTCCACACTGGACCAGGAACACAGTATTTATGACGGCGACCAGGAAGACCTGGCCGAACGCCGCGCCCTTCGGCGTACCGCGGGACTGTCCACCGAACTCGAGGACGTCACAGAGGTCGAATACCGGCAGCTGCGCCTGGAGCGCGTTGTCCTGGCCGGCCTGTGGACGGAGGGGACTCTTGCTGATGCGGAGAACTCCCTCCGTGAGCTCGCCGCCCTTGCCGAAACGGCTGGATCCGAGGTGCTGGACGGTATTGTTCAGCGCCGGCAGAAGCCGGACCCCGGGACCTTCCTCGGATCCGGCAAGGCCCAGGAGCTCAAGGACATCGTCGCCGCCACCGGCGCAGACACCGTAGTAGTGGACACGGAGCTTGCCCCGTCACAGCGACGCGGCCTTGAGGACATCGTGAAGGTCAAGGTAGTCGACCGGACCACACTGATCCTGGACATCTTCGCCCAGCACGCCAAGAGCCGCGAAGGCAAGGCCCAGGTTGAGCTCGCACAGCTCGAATACCTGCTCCCGAGGCTTCGTGGTTGGGGTGACTCCATGTCCCGTCAGGCCGGTGGCCAGGTGGGTGGAGCAGGCGCCGGCATGGGCTCGCGCGGTCCTGGTGAAACCAAGATCGAACTCGATAGGCGGCGAATCCGCACCCGCATGGCCAAGCTGCGTCGCGAAATAGCCGCGATGAAGCCGGCGCGCGAAACTAAGCGCGCCAACCGCCGTCGTAATGCTGTTCCGTCCGTCGCCATCGCCGGGTACACGAACGCCGGCAAGTCGTCCCTCCTGAACCGCCTCACGGACGCCGGTGTCCTGGTGGAGAACGCCCTGTTCGCCACCTTGGATCCCACGGTCCGCAAGGCGCAAACTCCGGATGGCATCGGCTACACCCTGGCAGATACCGTTGGGTTCGTTCGTTCATTGCCCACCCAGCTGATTGAGGCTTTCCGGTCTACATTGGAGGAAGTGGCGGACGCAGACCTGATCCTCCATGTGGTGGATGCATCACACCCCGATCCTGAGGGCCAGATCGCTGCTGTAAGGACCGTTTTCACCGAAGTGGATGCCCGTAAGGTTCCTGAAATCATCGTCCTCAACAAGGTCGATGTCGCGGATCCTTTTGTGGTGGAGCGCCTCAAGCAGAAGGAACCCCGCCACGCAGTGGTGTCCACCCGTACGGGCCAGGGCATTGCCGAACTGTTGGAAGACATCAGCCGATCCATTCCCCGGCCGGGCGTGCGCCTTGAACTGCTCATTCCCTACGACCGCGGGGAAATGATCAACAAACTGCACAATTCCGACTCGGAAATCCTCAGCCTTGAGCACGAGGAGAACGGGACCCGCGTAGTGGTCATGGTGCGCGAAGGCCTGGCCGCCGAACTGGAGTCATTCGTCAGCAATGGTTGAGAAGGTGGCGGCGGACGCCGTCAAGTCGGTGGGGGAGAAAGCCACCCTCGAGTTGTTGGACCGGGCTGTTGCCGGCATGGGCGGACAAAGCCGTGCGGGTCAGCATGAAATGGCCAAGCATGTGACCCGGGCTATTGAAACCGGGGAGCATTTGCTGGTTCAAGCGGGAACGGGAACGGGCAAGTCTTTGGCTTACCTTATTCCGTTGATCGCTCACTCCATGGACAGCAACAAACCGACGCTGGTGTCCACCGCCACCCTGGCACTCCAGACCCAGATTGTCGGCCGTGATCTTCCCCGGCTGCTGGAGACCATCAACCCTGCCCTTGAGCGCCCCGTCAACGTGGCGTTGGTCAAGGGCAGGGCCAATTATGTATGCCTGCAGAAGCTTGAAGGCGGGTTCCCCAGCGAGGAGCCCTCCGAAGGGCAGCTGTTCTCCCTGGGGGAGGACACCAGCGTCCCTCACTTTGCTGCCTCCATGGGTGGACCCCAATCGCAGCTGGGCAAGGAAGTGGTCCGCCTCAGGGAATGGGCGGAGAAGACCACTACCGGAGACCGCGACGAACTCATGCCCGGCGTCACCGACAGGGCTTGGCGGCAGGTTTCCGTCACGTCCATGGAGTGCCTGGGTGCCCAGAAGTGCCCCGTGGCAGAAGAGTGCTTCAGTGAGCTGGCCCGTTCAAGGGCTGGTGAGGCCGACGTCGTAGTCACCAACCATGCCATGTTGGCCGTCAGCGCCTTTGAAGGCCTGGCTGTCTTGCCCGAGTACGACGTCGTGGTGGTTGATGAGGCGCACGAGCTTCAGGACCGGGTAACCGGAGCCGTTTCAGGACAGTTATCCGTGGCCATGGTCCACGCGGCGGCATCAAGTGCCCGCAAGCATACGGCCATCACCGTGGACGCCCTCAACGCAGCTGCGGACAGCTTGGATATGGCCATAGCTGGCGTACCCAACGGTCTGTTGCCCAACGGCCTCAACGACGAACAGCTGGATTGCCTTGACCAATTGCGGGACGCCACGCGCGCCGCGCTCTCGGACTCGAAGACGGATTCTTCAAACGCGGTCGACGGCGGACGGCAGCTTGCGCGCTCACGGCTCATGCTCATCCTGGAACTGTGCGAGCGGATGCTCGCCGCGAAGGAGAACCGCGAAGTGGTCTGGTTCTCGCGGAACAGCACGTTCGACCCCCAGCAGGGATATTCTCCGCCGGACGAGACAGCTCCTGCATTGATTAATATTGCCCCGCTCAGTGTGGCAGGGCGGCTTCGAGAGGGGCTCTTTGCCGGCCATACTGTGGTGCTGACCTCTGCGACCCTGGCCATCGGCTCGGCCTTCGAGCCCGCCGCGGGTGGTCTTGGCCTGATTGGAGACGGCGCGCCGAGCTGGACGGGCATTGATGTGGGATCGCCCTTCGACTATCCCAAACAGGGTGTTCTATACGTGGCAAAGCACCTGCCCAAACCGGGCCGCGGTACTTCGCCGGAGGCGCTGGACGAATTGGAAGACCTCATCCGGGCGTCCGGGGGCGGAGCGCTTTGCCTGTTCTCCTCGCGGCGTGCTGCCGAAGAAGCCGCCGATGCCATGCGGCTCCGGCTGGATGTGGACATTCTCTGTCAGGGAGAATCCACCATGGCGGCCCTGGTGAAGCAATTCGCGGACGAGCCAGATACGTGCCTCTTCGGAACCATGTCCCTGTGGCAGGGGGTAGACGTTCCGGGTGGCTCATGCCGACTGGTGGTTATTGACCGCATTCCCTTCCCACGTCCTGACGATCCCCTGATGACTGCCCGTTCCCGGGCGGTTGCCCAATCGGGCGGGAACGGTTTCATGGCCGTGTCAGCCACGCACGCTGCCATTCGGCTGGCGCAGGGCGCTGGCCGACTGATCCGCTCGACGGGAGACAAAGGGGTGGTCGCGGTACTCGACTCCAGGCTTTCGACCGAGCGCTACGGGGGCTTTCTACGTGCCGCCCTGCCGCCGTTCTGGGCCACCACGGACCGGTCGGTGGTTCGAGGCGTTCTGGAACGTCTGGGCTCGGCTAAAGCCCCGTAATGCACAGCTTCCCGTGAACACCTGCCGGTGTCCACGGGAAGCTGCGTTTAAAGGGCGTGAGCGCTTAAAGAGAGCGCAGTACCGAGACGACCTTGCCCATGATGGTGGCCTGATCTCCGAGGATGGGCTCGTACTGGGTGTTTTGGGGGAGCAGCCACGTGTGACCGTCCCGCTGCCGGAAAGTCTTCACGGTTGCTTCATCATCCAGCAGGGCGGCAACGATGTCGCCGTTGATGGCATCATTCTGTCGCCGGACCACCACCCAGTCGCCGTCACAGATAGCAGCATCGATCATGGAATCGCCGGCCACCTTCAGCATGAACAGTTCGCCATGCCCCACGAGTTGCCGTGGGAGTGCAAGCACGTCTTCCACCGTCTGGTCAGCCAGGATCGGTCCACCTGCCGCGATGCGCCCCACCAAGGGGACCATGGCGGTATCACTGGCGCTGGCTAGCTCGGTAACGGCCAGGCCACCGGCGCTGCGAAGGGTGGTCGGAGCGTCCACACCGGGGATGGGCCCGCCATCAAGGGTTAGGGGCATCAGCACTTCCATGGCGCGGGGACGCTTGGGGTCCCGGCGGAGGTAGCCGAGCTTCTCCAATTGGGACAACTGGTGCGTGACGCTGGACAAACTGGCCAGACCCACGGTGTCGCCGATTTCGCGCATGCTGGGAGGGTAGCCGTTGTCATTGACTGACCTCTGGATGGTCTCCAGGATCTTTTTCTGCCGGACGGTCAGGCTTTTGGGACTCTTTTGAGGCTGTTGGCTCCGCAGGGGTGCCCCTCCGCCTGTGGCTTTCGCTGCCATGTTCGCCAATGCCTTTCCATTCCGCCCTGATGAGGGCCAGGGGTGTCAGGTCTGCAAAAAATGTCAGACCCTCCTGTTCCACTGAAACAGTGCTGCTTCTTCACTCAAACGTAGGGCAGGCACAGGCGTTTATCAAACATTTGTTCTAGCGAGTCTCGACACCGTTCGTTGATAAGTGCTAAAAATGTCATAGCAAGGTTCGAATATGTGTTCTATAAACCTGATGCTGAAGCTGGATGTTCGAACAAAGCGTTCGAACATCCGGGGCAGGCCCAGGGGAACACAAAGAATTGGCAGCCAGGCACCGGGCATCCCGGAGCGTGGCAATAGCTCAGAAGGGCTCAGCTCATGTCCGCAGTCACTACGTTCGCTGATTTCCGTACTACCCAGGCGCCCGCTCGCCTGCGCCTGACCCGAAGGGGACGGATCGTCTTCTTCGGCATCCCGGCCATGCTGTTGGTTGCAGCGTTGCTGAGTCTTGCCGGATTTATCAACTCCCCGGCCAAGGCAGCCGACTCGCAGTCCCAACTGCGTCCGCCTGTTGCCGTCACTGTTACAGTCCAGCCAGGTCAGTCCCTCTGGGGCATCGCCGGCGCTGCCGCTCCCGAGCGTGACCCCCGCGACGTCATCGCCGAGATCATCCAGCTCAACGACCTCCGGGGCGGCCGCATCCTGCCCGGCCAGCAGCTGTTCGTCCCTGCAAACTGATCCCTCGGCACCCGCAGAAATCAAGGGTCGGGCGTCACAGTTAGTCGGCAGTCCCGGCCGCCCCTTAAACTGGGTTGGTGAGTGACCAGCTTGAGCGACTTGACCGACTTCCCCTTCGGACCAACCTGCGTGGATTGAGCCCCTATGGCGCACCGCAGCTCGATGTCCCTATCTTGCTCAACGTCAACGAAAACACTCATGGCGTCCCCGCAGATGTCCAAGCCGCCATCACTGAGGCCGTGGCCGCTGCGGCCACCGGGCTGAACCGCTATCCGGACCGGGAGTTCACCGAACTTCGTGAAGCCTTGGCCGAGTACCTTGGCCACGGGCTTTCCCCGGACAACATCTGGGCGGCCAACGGATCCAACGAGGTCCTGCAGCAGATCCTCCAAGCCTTTGGTGGACCCGGCCGCAAGGCATTGGGCTTTCCTCCCACGTACTCCATGTACCCCCTGCTCGCGAGTGGCACTGACACCGAGTATGTCCGCGGAGTCCGCGCGGACGACTACGGGCTGGACGCCGAATCGGCCGCTGCTCAGGTCCGGGAAGCGGGCGCCAACATCGTTTTCCTGTGCTCGCCCAACAACCCCACAGGTACGGGCTTGGGATTGGACGTCGTGGAGGCTGTTTACGAGGCCGGCGAAGCCAGCCAGGCCATGGTGATCGTGGATGAGGCCTACCACGAGTTCGCACACGACAACACGCCGAGCGCCCTGACCCTGTTGCCCGGACGCGAGCGTCTGATCGTCTCGCGCACCATGAGCAAAGCATTCGCTTTGGCGGGCGCCAGGCTCGGATACATGGCGTCAGCCCCGGAAGTCACGGACGCCATCAGGCTGGTCCGTCTCCCATACCACCTCTCTGCCGTGACGCAGGCAACGGCCCTCGCTGCGCTGAATCACCGCGAAGCCCTCATGGCCGACGTCGAGGACATCAAGGTCCAGCGCGACAGGATTGTGACTGAACTGCTCCGCATGGGCCTCCAGCCTGCTGCTTCGGACTCCAACTACGTCTTCTTTGGGGGACTGGAGGATCCACACACTATCTGGCAGGGCCTGTTGGACGCCGGCGTGTTGATTCGCGACGTCGGTATCCCGGGGCATTTGCGTGTCACCGCTGGAACCGAGCCGGAAACTACTGCGTTCCTGGAGGCCTTGGAAGCCCTGCTGGACGGCACCGCTCCGCACCACGCCTAAACTTGTTCCTAGACCTAACCCACCCCTCCGTGTATAAGGATGTCCCAATGAGCGAAACCGGCGCCGCGCCGACCGCTGCCCGCACCGCGCGCATGGAGCGCACCACCAGTGAGTCTTCGGTCCTGGTGGAGATTAACCTGGATGGTTCAGGCGTCTCGGATATCAGCACTTCGGTTCCGTTCTACGACCACATGCTGACGGCTCTGTGCAAGCATTCCCTGATTGACATGACCGTCAAAGCTACTGGCGACACCCACATTGACGCCCACCACACGGTGGAAGACGTCGCCATTACCTTCGGCGAGGTCCTCCGAACGGCACTGGGCAATAAAGCCGGTATTCGTCGCTTTGGTGAAGCCACGGTTCCTTTGGACGAAGCCTTGGCGCACGCCGTCGTTGATGTTTCCGGACGACCCTACCTGGTGCACGGTGGCGAGCCGGCCGGACAGGAATACCACCTGATCGGCGGACACTTCACGGGATCGTTGACCCGTCACGTTTTTGAAGCAATTACGCTTCACGCCGGAATCTGCCTCCACATGAACGTCCTGGCCGGCCGCGACCCCCACCACATCGTTGAGGCCCAGTTCAAAGCCTTTGCCCGCGCGTTGCGTGCAGCTGTTGAGTCCGATCCCCGTGTGGAGGGCATTCCCTCCACTAAGGGCGCACTATGAGCGGCCAGATTCTGAACAATGGAGCCGTGGCCGACGCCATAGCGTCCGTAAAGCCGGAGTCGCCTGAAGGCAAGCCAACCGTCACCGTGTTGGACTATGGATCGGGCAACGTTCGCTCTGCCGTCCGCGCCCTCGAACGTGCGGGCGCGCACGTGGTGTTGAGCTCCAAGCCTGAGGACGTGCTCAACGCTGATGGTCTGGTGGTGCCCGGAGTTGGTGCCTACGAGACCGTGATGAAGGAACTCAAGTCCGTTGATGCCATCCGCATGATCGGACGTCGGGTTGCCGGTGGCCGTCCTGTGCTGGCCATCTGCGTGGGTTTGCAGGTTCTCTTCGAAGCCGGAGTTGAGCACGGCACCGAGTCCGAAGGCATGGCTGAGTGGCCCGGCAAGGTTGAGCTCCTTCCCGCTCCAGTGGTGCCGCACATGGGTTGGAACACCGTGGACGTCCCCGAAGGCTCAAAGCTGTTCGAAGGTGTTGAACAGGAACGCTTCTATTTTGTGCACTCTTACGGAGTCCAGGAGTGGAACTTCGACGTCGTTCAGCCCCGTATGGCTCCTCCCATGGTGACGTGGTCCGAGCACGGTGCACGCTTCATTGCCGCAGTGGAAAACGGCCCGCTCTGCGCCACGCAGTTCCACCCGGAGAAGTCAGGGGATGCCGGGGCCCGGCTCCTGCGAAACTGGGTGGATAGCCTCCGTAAGCCCGCTTCGAAAGAATCCGGAAGCGGTGCCGCCTAGATGTGGTGGTCGGTATTACTTATGGGCCTCGCCGGCCTGCTGGTAGGTGGGGGGATCTCCTTCCATCAGCAGAAAAAGCCGCGTTGGGTTTCTATTTCTTTCTACGTGCTGGCAGGGATGTCCCTCCTGGCCGCCTATCTCCTGACGCTGGGAAACTGAACCAGTCGTTCAACTAGCCGCATCACCCTTTTCGAACTTCAAGGACACACATGACCTCCTCCGCCCAGTCCGTTCTGGAACTCCTGCCGGCCGTTGACATTGTTGACGGCCAAGCGGTCCGACTCCTCCAAGGAGAAGCAGGCTCGGAAACCAGCTACGGGACCCCGCTGGAAGCAGCACTGAACTGGCAGAACGCCGGTGCCGAATGGGTGCACATGGTGGACCTCGATGCAGCTTTCGGACGTGGAGACAACGCCGCGCTCATCAGCGAGGTGGTGTCGCAGCTCGCCGTCA
This sequence comes from Arthrobacter sp. DualSoilB13, assembly GCF_055389195.1. Classification (NCBI taxonomy): domain Bacteria; kingdom Bacillati; phylum Actinomycetota; class Actinomycetes; order Micrococcales; family Micrococcaceae; genus Arthrobacter; species Arthrobacter sp. DualSoilB13. The sequence continues at coordinate 1,553,603 of NZ_AP035865.1, forward strand.
AGGTGGAGCTCTCCGGCGGACTGCGGGATGACGAGTCTCTTGAGCGTGCACTGGAACTGGGTGTCGCCCGCGTGAACCTTGGAACCGCGGCGTTGGAGAACCCCGAGTGGACCCGCCGTGCGATCGACCGCTTTGGTGACAAGATCGCCGTCGGCCTTGATGTCCGCGGCACAACGCTTGCCGGACGCGGTTGGACCAAGGAGGGCGGCGACCTCTGGGAGGTTCTTGCCCGCCTCGAGGATGCCGGCTGTGCGCGTTATGTAGTCACCGACGTCACCAAGGATGGAACCCTTCAGGGGCCGAACGTGGAACTTCTGCGCCAGATGGTTGAGAAGACCGGTAAGCCTGTGGTCGCCTCCGGCGGTATCTCCAGCCTGGAAGACCTCCGTGTCCTGCGCGAACTGGTCCCGCTGGGTGTTGAAGGTGCGATTGTTGGCAAGGCTCTCTACGCCGGTGCCTTTACTCTGCCCGAAGCACTGGACGTTGCCGGCCGCCGCTGATGCCTCATAACGCAGGTCACCAGCACGGGGATCAAGGTCAGGCCAGGCGCGAGCTACCCGGCCACATCGCGGCTGCGTTGGCCGGCGCCGGGGGAGCTACGGACTCTGCAGGCCAGCCCTGGGCCGGTAGGAGCCTCAGCGGTGACGACGCCAAGATCCACAATTTCGAAGACGACGACGGCTCAGCGGACCCCGGGTACGTAGCCGCCGTCGCGGCTCTGATCAACGGAACCGGCACCGAGGCAGACGTTGTGGCCTCCTTGGCGACGGCACGGGTTTTCGTTCCGGTAGTTGCTCAGTTGGCTGAAGAAGCAGAAGGCGTTGACGGCCTGCACGCTGACAAGCAAGCGGATATGGCTTTGGTCACACTGAAGGCTCCTGATGGCCGCACGGCCATGCCGGTCTTTACCTCCGCAGCCGCTCTCGAGGCATGGCACTCGGAGGCCCGGCCGGTTGCCGTTTACGCCGCGCGCGCGGCGCTTTCGGCAGTATCTGAGGGCGCGCAGCTGTTGGTGCTGGATGCCGGTTCCGACTTTGCCTTTGTTGTGCGGCGCCCGGCCGTGTGGGCCCTTGCCCAGCAGAAGGACTGGACGCCGTCATACCTTGATGATCAACTGGAGTCAGCTCTCGCTTCAACGGTCTCGGCCTTTCAAACGGTCCGTCGCCTTGAGACGCAACCCGGCGGCGGTGTTGCGTCGCTGACGGCCGATGGCCGCCAGGTCTCAGGAGGCGGTGCGGGGCCGGAACTACGCGTTGTTCTTTTCCTTGAGGATGGACTCGACGCCGTAGCAGTGCAAACTCTCGTTGCCCAATTGAACGAGGCGTGGGCGCAAATGGATTCCTTTGCCGAAAGCGTTGATTCCATGGAAGTAAAACTGCAGCGTGCAGCACAGGAGCCCACGCAGTATTAACGGCAGTACCGGTTCCCCGGGGCTGCCCTGGGGAACAAGAGGATTTAGCCAGTGAACTTCGCTCTCTATAAAGAGATGCTGTCCATCCGACCTGTCCGGCGTTTGCTGATAGTGGGCATGATTGCCCGCATTCCGCACTCGGCTGCCGGCGTGCTGCTCACGCTGCACATCGTGCTCACACTTGGCCAGGGTTATGCCGCCGCCGGTGCAGCAGCTGCTGTGATGACCATTGGCATTGCGCTGGGCGCTCCTTGGCGCGGCCGCCGCGTAGACATGGTGGGCCTCCGCAAGGCGCTGATCCCTTCAGTCGTGTCGGAGACTGTCATCTGGTCGATCGTCCCGCATGTTTCCTACGAGTGGTTGCTGCCGCTGGTGTTCGTCGGCGGCCTTTTCACGCTGCCGATCTTCAGTGTCGTCCGGCAGTCTCTGGGCGTCATGGTCGACGGCGAGCAGCGGCGTTCGGCGTTCGCCCTCGACTCCATCGCCACCGAGCTGGTCTTCATGATCGGGCCAGCTGTGGGGGCAATCGTCGCCACCAGCGGTTTTTCGGCTATTGGGCTCACGGCCGTGGGCGTCTCCGTGTCCGTGGCCGGGCTGTTCCTGATGTGGTTCAACCCGCCCACCCGCAGCGAAGCGGTCTGTACTCCGCAGGAGTCCGCGGACCGGGCTGCAGCTGACCTGGTTGCTGCCGAGGCAGCGATGGTGGCGTCAGCGCCTGCCCACGTCCAGGAGGCGGCGTCGGAAATGGCGTCGTCGACATCCCGAACTGCAGGCCTTAGAAATCGTGTGGCCAGGAACTTTACGTGGTTCACCGTCTCTGTTGGTGCACTCTTCACTGTTGCTGCGGGATCGGGCATGGTGTTGAGCGGTTCCGATGTCAGCATCGTGGGTCTGTTGGAACGCGGCGGGCACCAGAATGAAATCGGTATTGTGTTCTTCTTCTGGTGCGCCGCGTCGGTGGTTGGTGGCCTCATTTACGGGTCCATGAAGCGGTCCATCTCGCCCATGCTCCTGCTGTTGGGCATGGCCGCATTTACTATTCCGATGGGATTTGCCCAGGGCACCTGGACTCTGGCGTTCCTCTCGCTCCTGCCTGGCCTGTTGTGCGCCCCGGTCTTGTCTGCCTCTTCCGAGAAGGTGGCTGACCTCGTTGAGGAAGAGCGCCGGGGTGAAGCCATGGGCTGGTACGGCTCCGCGCTGACCGCAGGAGTCGCGCTCGGCGCACCTCTGGCCGGAGTCTTCATCGACACCGTTGGACCTTCCGGCGGGTTCGCGGCCGTGGGAATCGCCGGCGTCGTCCTGTGTGCGGCGGGACTCGTCCTGACGTCCATGCGTCGCCGGGCAGCACGGGTCTGAAAAGCTCACCTGACGACGGCGGCGGGTCGACCACCTGGTCGACCCGCCGTCGTAGTTTCTTGCCGTAGTTGGTGCTAGTTCACCGGTCCGGTGAACTTTTCGCCCGGGCCCTTGCCCGGTGCGTCGGGAATGAGTGACGCTTCCCGGAAGGCCAGTTGCAGTGAGCGCAGGCCATCGCGCAACGGACCTGCGTGCTGTGAACCGATCTCCGGGGCGGCTGCCGACACCAGGCCGGCGAGGGCGGTGATCAGCTTGCGGGCCTCGTCCAAGTCCTTGAGGTCCTCGGCATTGGGGTCATCTGCCAGGCCAACCTTGACGGCCGCCGCACTCATGAGGTGGACGGCGCCGGTAGTAATAACTTCCACGGCCGGAACTTCAGCGATGTCACGGATCTGCTGGGACACCCCGGCATCAACGGCGGGGGCGGCGTATTCGCTATAGGAGTTACGGGAATTGCTGTCTTCAGTGCTCATACTGGTAAGCTTGTCACAGACCGACTGGAAGTCGTTATTCACAGGCAACATGCGCAATACATGCTCCCGCCTCACGCAATGTGCGCTTGGCGGGTTGTTTCTGTAGAATTGGTTTTCAGTTTGCAAGCGGAGTTCTCTCCCACCCGCGTCAGCCGCTCCCTTCGGGGACAGGATCCCTTTTCGGGACAAGAGGTTGCCGGGTACCTGGTCGGACGCTTTTGGAGGCACTGCCTCCGGATGCGTGTGCTTCCCTGGAGGAAGTGCTACCGATCTTCGAGGCCTTCGATTGCACCAGCAATTGGGGGCCTTCTCTATTTGCCGGTGACATCACCACAACCACAGGAGCTTTAACATTAGCGAGCCAAGAATCAATGAGCGTATCCGCGTCCCCGAGGTGCGGTTGGTCGGTCCTGCCGGCGAACAGGTAGGAATTGTCCGCATCGAGGACGCCCTGCGTCTTGCTGCCGAGTCCGATCTCGATCTCGTTGAAGTTGCCCCGCAGGCTAAGCCTCCTGTTTGCAAGTTGATGGACTTCGGTAAGTACAAGTACGAAGCCGCAGTGAAGGCCCGCGAGGCCCGCAAGAACCAGACCAACACGGTTCTGAAGGAAATCCGCTTCCGCCTGAAGATCGACAAGCACGACTACGAAACCAAGCGCGGACACGCACTTCGGTTCCTCGGTGCCGGCGACAAAGTCAAGGCCATGATCCAGTTCCGCGGCCGTGAGCAGCAGCGCCCCGAGATGGGTATCCGCCTGCTGCAGCGCTTCGCTGAAGATGTTGCTGAGGTTGGCATCATCGAGTCCAGCCCGCGCATTGACGGACGCAACATGGTCATGGTGATCGGCCCCCTGAAGAACAAGGCTGAAGCCAAGGCTGAAGCGCGCCGCGCTACGCAGCGTGCTGAAGCCAAGGCGCAGAATGAAGCCAAGGCGTCCGGACGTGTTGACACCAAGGGCGAGCAGGCTCCGATGACTCAGAGCCTCGCTGACCTTCTGCCCGAGGGTTTCAAGGTCACCGAAGAGGAGACCACGCAGGAAGCGGCCGAAGCCCCCGAGGCCCAGGCATCGGTTACTGAAGAAGCTCCCGCTGCTGAGGAAGCAGTGGTTGCTGAAGAGGCCCCGGTTGCTGAAGAAGCACCTGCTCCGGTTGTTGAAGAAGCACCCGTCGTGGAGGCGCCTGCAGTAAAGGCAGCGCCGGCACCGGCTAAAGCAGCTCCCGCCAAGGCAGCACCGGCACCTGCGAAGGCAGCCCCCGCCGCCAAGGCTGCACCAGCTGAAGCAGCTCCGAAGCCAGTGGTTCCGGCAGCCGCCCCGAAGCCCGCAGTTCCTTCGGCTCCGAAGCCCGTCGCCAAGCCGGCAGCTCCCAAGCCGGCAGCTCGGCCCGCAGCTCCCAAGGCTGCGCCCAAGCCAGCATCACGCAAGACCAACTAGTTCAACGCCGTGGAGGCTCCGCCTCCATCGGCAAGCAACCAGCACGCCGACCCTCGTAGGCCGGCTGCACGATAGAATCGCGGACTTGTCCGTGGATACGTAAGGAGATCGGTTCCCATGCCGAAGATGAAGACCCACAGCGGTGCTAAGAAGCGCTTCAAGCTGACCGGTACCGGCAAGCTGAAGCGTCAGCAGGCCAACCGCCGTCACTACCTGGAGCACAAGTCCTCCAGGCTGACCCGTCGCCTCGCCGGCGACAAGCTCGTCTTCAAGGGCGACGCCAAGGTCATCAAGAAGATGCTCGGCGTCTAAGTTCCAAGTTCTTTGGTTACTGCCATCCGGCAGGGACCGACTACACCAAAAGCCTTCTCAGGCCGGCCGGGTTTCCGGCAGTAGCAGCTTGGGATAAAGATTTCTGAAGGAGTACGCACGTGGCACGTGTGAAGCGGGCGGTAAACGCCCACAAGAAGCGCAGGGTTGTCCTCGAACGCGCAAAGGGTTACCGCGGTCAGCGTTCGCGCCTGTACCGTAAGGCCAAAGAGCAGCTGCTGCACTCGTTTGTGTACAGCTACGGTGACCGCCGCAAGAAGAAGGGCGATTTCCGTCGCCTCTGGATCCAGCGCATCAACGCTGCATCCCGCGCCAACGGCCTCACCTACAACCGTCTGATCCAGGGCCTCAAGGCCGCTGAGGTCGAGGTTGACCGCCGCATGCTGGCCGAGCTGGCTGTATCCGACGCCAACGCTTTCGCCGCTCTGGTGAACATCGCCAAGGCAGCACTTCCGGCTGACACGTCCGCTCCAGCCGCTGCTGCTGCTCCCAAGGCTGCCAAGGTTGCTCCGGCCGCTGCCACTGCAACCGCTGTCAAGGCTGTCGTTTCCGAGAAGCCGGCCATCGACGGCGCAGTTGCTGCTGATGGCGACGAGGCTCCGGAAGGCTACGCCATCAAGGGCAACGCTGAGTCCAAGAAGTACCACGTTCCGGGTTCCACTTGGTACAACACCACCGCTGCTGAATACTGGTTCTCCACGGTTGAGGCTGCAAAGGCTGCCGGCTTTGAGCCTGCAGGCGGCGAAGCCCGCCAGCAGATCAAGAACTAGTCGCAACTGCCACTAAAGTTCTTTATATGAACGAAACCGGGCGCCCGCAAGACTTTCCGATGACCAACCCCCGAGCTGATCGGGTGAGGGACGTCGCCAAGCTTGCCGGGCGCCCGGCCCGTTTAAAGCGCGGTCGCTTCCTTGCAGAAGGACCGCAAGCGGTGCGTGAGGCGTTGACCTTGCACCGAGAGCGCACCGCGGCCGGAGGTCCCGCCGTCGTGCATGAAGTTTTTGCCAGTGAAGCGTGCTTGGAGCGCCTTCCTGAGCTTGCCGACCTCGCACAGGGAACCCTGCTCCGGCTTGCCAGTGACGAAGTCCTTGCGGCCATGGCTGACACTGTAAACCCCCAGGGCATTGTTGCCGTGTGCAGCTTCGTGGATGTCAGCCTTGAGTCGGTACTCGACGCCGGTCCCCGCCTGATCGCGGTGATGTGCCAGGTGCGCGACCCCGGCAACGCCGGAACTGTGCTGCGCGCGGCCGATGCTGCCGGCGCCGATGCTGTTGTCCTCACCGGCTCGAGCGTGGACATCTACAACCCCAAAGCTGTCCGCTCTACTGCGGGTTCCCTCTTCCACCTGCCGGTTGTACTCGGCGCCGATGTTGACCAGCTCGTAGCGCAGTGCCGGGAGCGCGGGATCGGCATTCTGGCCGCTGATGGCTATGGATCCGTCAACCTGGACCAGCTGCAGGACGAGAATGCGGCGCGGAGACTCGGGAATGATTCCGTAGCTTCGGACTATGCCCTCGAGTCTCCTACGGCATGGCTTTTCGGTAACGAGGCACAGGGGTTGTCGGACGCCGAGCTGGCACTGGCTGATCACCGGGTGGCCGTACCCGTTTACGGGGCAGCTGAAAGCTTGAACTTGGGCACGGCCGCCACCGTGTGCCTTTATGCCAGTGCGCGTTCCCAGCAGAGCGCCAGGGCGGGGAATGTGTAAGCAGCTCTAGGCTTTGACCACGTAGATTTAACGCAAAAGATGGGCTCCGCTACGGCGGAGCCCATCTTTTTGTTCCTGCGCTTTGTCTCGTCGCTAGGTGTTGGGCGGCGCGTCGGTTTCGCGGCGTCTGTTCAGGGGCGCGACGGTTCCGCGGCGACTGTGGGCGGGGGCGTGACCAGGGGCTTTCTGCGCTCCAGCAGGCCGCTGAGCAAAGCTACTCCGAGGCCGAGGATGGCCAGCACAGCGCCCACCAACGCCGGAGCAACGTAGCCCCAACCCCAGGCAATAACGGTTCCGCCAAGGAACGCGCCGAGAGCGTTGGCGATGTTAAGGGCTGAGTGATTCAGAGAGGATGCCAACGACGCGGCGCCCGGTGAAGCGTCCAGGAGTCGGGTCTGCAGGGCAGGGGTCAGCATGGAGCCGATGCCGCCCACTACGAACGCCATGATGAAAGCGGCCCAAGCCCAGTGCGCAGCGATGGCGTAAACCACCAGCGCTACGGCGATTCCCGGCATGACCCAGTAAATGGTGCCCATCACGGACTTGTCGGCAAGGCGTCCGCCAAAGATATTGCCCACCACCATGCCTAGTCCGTAGAGGGCCACGACGGCGGGGATCAGGTTTTCGGGTATTCCAGCCACGGATGTCATGGTGTGTGCGATGTATGTGTACACGGCAAAGAAGCCGCCAAATCCAATGACGCCGATCAGCAATGCCAGCCAAACCTGAAGCCGCTTGAGTGCTCCGAGCTCGCGCCGGATGCTCGCCTCCGGGTGGGCTGCTTCGAAGGGGACGAACTTCCACACCATGGCAACGGTCAAGAGTCCGATTGCGCCGACAATGACAAAGAGCAGCCGCCAGCCGAAGGTCTGACCCACCCACGTGGCCACAGGGACGCCGATGACGTTGGAGACCGTGAGTCCTGCCATCACCATGGAGATTGCCCATCCCCTCTTGGTAGGGGCGACGAGGCCGGCAGCGATGACGGCTGCCACTCCGAAGAAGGCTCCGTGGGGAAGGCCCGAAGCAAAGCGCGAGAGCAGCATGAAGCCGTAGTCGGGTGCGATGAAAGACGTCAGGTTCGCCACGGACAGGAACAGCATGAGCCCCAGGGCAAGGTGCTTTCGGGGGAGCTTTGCCCCGAACGCTGCGAAGACGGGAGCGCCAATGACCACACCCAGGGCGTAAGCCGAGATGAGGTTGCCGGCCTCGGGGGTGCTGATGCCCAGCCCTTCCTCGATCTCCTTCAACAGGCCCATCATGGCGAACTCGGTGGTTCCGATGGCGAATCCGCCCATGGCCAGGGCCAGGATTGCCAGGCCAAGGTGGTTCCTTGCTGCTTTGGCGGTGGCGGACGGGGACACGGTGGTAGTCATAAGCCTGCTTCTTGAGGGTGCCTTGTGGGCTGGGGAATGCGGAGAAAAATCCGATAACAAGTTTAGTCCCGGGCCAGTGACTTGGGGCCGGTTTGTGACGATGCCCATGGTCCGGACCACCATAGACTGTTGCGGTGACTGGATTGATAAATGTCGTGGGCGCCGCCGTCGTCGACTCCCTGGAGGCCCCGACCCGCCTGCTGGCCGCACGCCGCACAGCACCACCCCAGTTTGCAGGGATGTGGGAATTTCCGGGTGGCAAGGTGGAAACCGGAGAAACAGCGGAGGATGCCCTGCACCGGGAGCTCGCCGAAGAACTGGGAGTTCAAGTGAACCTGGGACCGGAGCTGGAGTCCGGCAACATCGTCGGGTGGACGCTCAACGAGCGCGCTGCCATGCGGGTGTGGTTTGCCGAACTGACAGCGGGGGAGCCTCGGCCCCTGGAAGATCACGATGAACTGCGCTGGGTGTCGTTAGCTGACAGTGACCAACTACTCGGTCTTCCGTGGATACCGGCGGACCTGCCCATAGTCCGGGCTTTGCTGGATAGGGTTGCCGCTCCAGCGTGAGCACAAACGCTTAGAAGAGCGGCTGTTGCCCCGGGAGGGGAGCACTGACTCGCGCGGGGGCCGCTGTGGGACCGGAAGCGCCGCGGGCATTCCGATGGCTGAATCCAGACGTCCCAGTGAAGCCGTACTTCGCCTTGAAAAAGGTGATCCTTCCTGTGAGCCAGGTGCGGTACTCCTTGGAGGCATAGGATCCCTGGCCATAGAGCCGCCGGTACTTACCCACAAGTTGCGGATGCTGGGCGGCCAGCCATTGCATGTACCACTCGCGTGTTCCGGGCTTGAGGTACAAAGCGCCCGCGGTGACTCCGGTGGCTCCAGCCTTGGTCAGTTCAGTGAAGAGGGAGTCGAGTGCTTCGTCCGAGTCCGTGAGCCACGGGAGAATCGGCATGGCCATAACGCCGCATCCTAGGCCGGCGTCTCGAAGGCGGGCGATGAGCTTCAAGCGCGCCCTGGGAGAAGGAGTGCCGGGCTCGATCAGTGCAGCCAGATCTTCGTTGGTCATGGCCAGAGAGATGCCCAGGTCCACAGGCACTTGCGTAGCTGCGTGCTTGAGCAGCGGAATGTCCCGCGCCAGCAGTGTGCCTTTGGTCAGAATGGAGAATGGTGTTCCTGAATCGGCAAGGGCTCGGATGATTCCTGGCATGAGGGCGTAGCGGCCTTCTGCGCGCTGGTAGGGGTCTGTGTTGGTACCCAGGGCCACTTGCGGACGTTGCCAGGAGGGTCTAGCCAGTTCTTTGCGGAGAACTTCGGCGGCGTTGATTTTGACCACCACTTGCGAATCGAAATCCCGGCCGGCGTCGAATTCCAAGTACGTGTGGCTCTTGCGGGCAAAGCAGTACACGCAGGCATGGCTGCAACCGCGGTACGGATTAACGGTCCACTCAAACGGCATGTTGGATCCGGTTGGCACCTTGTTGAGCACTGACTTTGCGGTGACCTCATGGAAGGTGACGCCCGAGAACTCGGGTGTTGAGATGGAACGCACAAGCCCGGCCAGTGGCAACAAGGCATCCAGTGCCGGGGCAGGGCCCGGAGCCTGAGTGTCACTGGTTTCTGACGCCGGTCCACGCGAAGGTGACAATGCTTGTGCGTCCCATCTCATGGACTCTATTCGAAGGTATGTTCGAATGAATGTCAAGGCCTTGAGACCAATGTCCGGATCACAGGGGCTGGCGCATTGCTAAGGTTGGCCCATGATTCTGCTGACCGGCTTCGAACCTTTTGCTGAGGACACTGTGAATCCTTCGTGGCTGGCAGCGCGGCGGGCGAGGGAGTTGCTCGCCGCGGAAGGCATCACCGTTGAAGCGGTGGAGCTGCCGTGCGTCTTTGGCGAGTCGGCAAAGGTTCTCACCGATGCCATAGCCCGTCTGAACCCTGACATTGTGGTCTGCACTGGCCTTGCCGGAGGACGTGGACGGATTTCCCTGGAACGCGTCGCCATCAACTGCGATGACGCCCGGATACCGGACAACAAAGGGAAGCGCCCCATTGATGAAGAGGTCGTTCCGGGCGGGCCTGCGGCATACTTCTCCAGCTTGCCCATAAAAGCTGCGCTCCGAAACCTCCAGATCGCGGGAATCAAGGGAGAAGTCTCACAATCTGCCGGCACTTACGTGTGCAACCACATCTTCTATGCGCTGATGCACTCGTTGGCAGCCAAGCCCGGTATCCGCGGCGGATTCGTCCACGTCCCCTATCTGCCGGAGCAGCTTCCGGAAGGCAGCGCAACGCCGTCCATGCCGTTGGAGACGATGGCAGAAGGAATCGCCGATATTGTCAGGACTGCACTGCACACGCAGGCCGATGTGAAATATTCGGCCGGGGCTATCCGCTAAACAAGCTCCCATTCAACCCGGATGCTCGCCGAAACCGAGGACTCTCCAGCTTCCACGGGCATGGACTCCGCAGTGAAGGATGCCCTCACCATTCCACCCAAGGGTATGGGGCCGCCGTGCAGCGGCTCCTGGGAGATGGAGACCACCTTCCCAAGCCGGGACGAAGCCAGCGATGCGTACTGTTCGGCTCGGGCCACAGCATCCTGCCACGCCGCCTCCTGCGCCTGGGCAGTGACGGAAGAAGAATCTGCAAAGCCTTGTTCTATCCCGTTAATCCGGATCTCGTCTCCGCCGGCAGCAACAGCGGCAGCGATCGCAGCTGGAGCGTCCGCCTGGGAACGGATGCCCACCTGCAGATCGGTGGAAGCCACGTAGGCTGTCACTTTCTGACCTTGCCCCTCCACCCAGACAAGGTCTGCGCGAAGGTTCAATCCGCTCGTTCGAAGATCCACGGCGGAAACACCCGCACCCCGCAAACTGGCTGCAACAGCGTTGGCCGTCTTGCCGGCGTCGTCATAGGCTTCAGCGGCCGTGCCGCGGCGCGTTTCCACACCGAGCGTCAAGGTCACCAAATCCGGAACAGCCTTCGCGCTCGCGGTTCCCGTGACAGTGATGGTTCGGTTCATGCTTCGGCCTCGATTCGCTGGCCCGCAGGGCTGCCCTGCCGGCGGGGGTGAGTGTCAACGTAGCCGCCAGCTGCAAGGCCGGCCTGCCGTTCAAAGAAATTCCTCGACGCCGGATTCCCGCTTCGAAGCATGGACCAACCAGCGGCGATGCCGTAAAGGGCCAGGAAGGGAAGGCCGAGACAGTACGCGTACTGGGTACTGTGCCGTTCCTCATGGCCCAAGAGCACTGTGTTGCTTCCGGCCACGCCCTGCGGCGCCCGGTACAAGATGACGTTGCCCAGGGTAAAAGCGCCGGCGTGTGGGAGTTTCCAGTGATATCCGGCAGCGATCAGAAGCCCGCGGGGGCCGCTGGACACGGCACACCGGGACGCAGCTGCCACCACCAATCCCAACGGCGTGGAGAGGTTGAGGACGTTTGCGATCTGCCGTACGCGCTGCGCGGGAGTCATGAAGCCATGCTAACCCGGTGGTGTATGGCGCGGCACGGGTGGCGGAGATACGCTAATCGGGCACCCGCCGGTGCCGCACTTACATTGGGGGAAGAGGGAAAATGAACGCGAAGCGCGCCGTGGGCGTCGTCGGTGTATTGATCGCACTCATGCTGGCATTGACAGGTTGCGTCAAGATCAACATGTCCGTGAAGGTCAACAATGAAAAGAGCGTGGACTACGAGGTGGTCTACGCCATCCAAAAATCCGTGCTGGGAGATAAGTCCTTCGACGAATTCATGGAGTCGAACGGTACAGGGGGCCAAGGCATGGACGTCCCCGACGGTGCCACCGTGGTGGATTACGAGGATGAGAAGTACAAAGGCAAGCGGATCACCGCTGCCAACCTGGACCCAGCCAAGCTGGCGGAGTCATCCAGCTCCGAGAGCCCCTTCGAACTGAAAAGGGACGGGGACTTCTACGTCATCTCCATGGGCGGAGTGACCGGCGGTGAAAGCGGCGACTCCTCATCATCCGCCATGGCGAAGTCCATGTTCGACGAAGCGTCTGTGAAATTCACTTTCCCGGGCAAAGTGGTGGAGGCTAAAGGTGCCACAGTTGATGGCAACACGGCCACGTTTGACATGCTTTCCGTCAATGAGTCAGTGGTCCAAGCCAAGGCAGAGGCCAACGCTGGAATTCCGATGTGGATCATCTGGATCCTCGTGGCAGTCCTTGTCATTGCCGCCGCGCTTGTCCTTCTGTTCGTCCTGTTGCGCAAGAGGTCTTCCCGGCAGGAACCGGCGCTCGCCGGTGCAGCTCCGTACGGACAGCCGGGTTATGCAGCCCAGCCGGGTTATCAGGCACAGCAGGACCATCCGGTCCAGCCGGGCCAGGAGGGCTACCAGTCCCAGCCCCAACCGCCGGCCCAGCGCCCCCAGCAGGACTGGGCAGGGCAAGGTTACACTCCGGGTGCGCCGGCTCAGCAGCCCGCCCCACCGCCGGGCCAAACGCACGACGACGGCCCGGTACCTCCGCCGCCGCCGGCACCGCCCGCTTCCGGCGCCTAGGCGCTGCCGGATTTCTGGGACAGCTACTGCCCCTCAGCGGTTCCCGCCGGGTCATGGGCTGTACAAATTCGCGGCGGTTAAATCCCGACTGTGAGGTTCAACTAGACTGAAGGGTAGTGCCTGCCGTCCGCGGCGAGCACTACCCTTTCGTTTTGCAGGCCTGCCTTGCCAGGCCGTTCCCTACTCGTAGCTAAGAACAGTAGATGACTGACACTTTGCCAGGCGCTGCCATCCCGAATCCGCTGGATGAAGCCGCCATCACCGCCGCCGTCGAGGACGCCATTGCTGCTATTGCGGCTGCTTCCTCCCTTGAAGAACTCAAGGCTGTCCGCCTCGCCCACACCGGTGAGAAGTCGCCGCTGAGCTTGGCCAACCGTGAAATCGGTGGCCTCGCCAAGGAACACAAGGCTGCCGCCGGCAAGCTCATGGGTTCATCCCGTGGCCGGGTCAACCAGGCGCTCGCAGCCCGGACCCAGGTTCTCGAAGCCGAGAACGACGCCCTCATTCTGGTGGAGGAAACTGTGGATGTCACGGCGGGTCCGCGTCGTCGGCGTGCCGGTGCACGGCACCCACTGTCCACGCTGCAGGATCGCGTCTCGGACATCTTTGTTGGCATGGGTTGGGAAATCGCCGAAGGCCCCGAGGTGGAGTCCGAGTGGTTCAACTTTGATGCCCTGAACTTCAAGCCGGACCACCCGGCGCGCGAAATGCAGGACACGTTCTTCGTGGAGCCACCCGAAGCCCACTTGCTGATGCGCACGCACACGTCCCCGGTGCAGGTTCGTTCCATGCTGGAACGCGAAGTGCCCATCTATGTTCTGTGCCCGGGCAAGGTGTTCCGCACCGATGAACTCGATGCCACGCACACGCCTGTCTTCCACCAGTTCGAAGGGCTGGCGATCGACAAGAACCTCAGCATGGCGGACCTCCGTGGAACGCTGGAGCACTTCGCCCGCCAAATGTTCGGCGACGACGCCTCCATCCGCCTGCGGCCCAACTACTTCCCGTTCACCGAGCCGTCCGCGGAGCTCGACATCTGGCACCCGGGTGCCAAGGGCGGTCCGCGGTGGATCGAGTGGGGCGGCTGCGGCATGGTCAACCCCAACGTCCTCCGGGCAGCCGGCATCGATCCGGACATCTATTCAGGTTTTGCCTTCGGTATGGGCATAGAGCGCACGCTCATGTTCCGCAATGAGGTCGGCGATATGCGCGACATGATCGAAGGCGACGTACGTTTCAGCGAGCACTTCGGGATGGAGATCTAACAGTGCGTATCCCACTTTCCTGGCTGCGTGAATTCGCGCAGGTTCCGGCCGATGCAACGGCCGAAGACGTCATGGCTGACCTGGTCAAGGTTGGTTTCGAAGAAGAAGAAGTCCACCGTCCCACGGATGAGCTGACGGGTCCCGTTGTGGTTGGCCAGGTTCTGAGCCTGGTCAAGGAGCCGCAGACCAATGGCAAGACCATCAACTGGTGCCAGGTCCGCGTGGTTCCCGAGGGCCAGGAGCAGACCCTTACCGGCGAGGGCATTGATCCTTCCGGCGTGCAGGGCATCATTTGCGGTGCCCACAACTTTGTTGAGGGCGACAAGGTTGTTGTCACCCTGCCGGGCGCCGTTCTGCCCGGAAACTTCCAGATCTCGGCGCGGAAGACCTACGGTCACCTGTCCGCGGGCATGATCGCTTCCGTCCGTGAGCTGGGTATCGGCGACGATCACGACGGCATCCTGGTGCTCTCGCGCATCGGACTGGACCCGGAAATCGGCTCAGACGCGATGGAACTGCTGGGTCTGTACGACCAAGCAGCCGAAATCAACGTCACCCCGGACCGCGGGTATGCCTTCTCCATCCGCGGTGTGGCCCGCGAGTACGCCCACGCTACCGGAACGTCGTTCACGGACCCCGCGTCCAAGGTCAACGCACCGGCTTCCCTGCAGGGCGGCTACGGCGTCAAGCTCAACGACGACGCGCCCATCTACGGCAAGCCCGGATGCGACCGCTTTGTGTCCCGCACAGTCCGTGGCGTGGATGCTTCCCGTCCCACACCGCCGTGGATGTCCTCCCGCCTTCGCCTGGCCGGGGTCCGCTCCATCTCGCTGCCGGTGGATATTTCCAACTACGTGATGCTTGAGTTGGGCCAGCCCAACCACTGCTACGACCTGGACAAGCTCTCGGGCGACATCGTGGTTCGTCGTGCGGTGGCCGGTGAGAAGATCACCACCCTCGATGACAAAGAGCGCACGCTCGACGTCGAGGACCTCCTGATCACTGACGACTCCGGCGCCATCGGCATTGCAGGCGTCATGGGCGGTGCCCACACTGAGGTGTCCGATTCCACCACGAACATCCTGGTGGAAGCCGCGCACTTCGATGAGGTCTCCATCGCCCGGTCCCGTCGCCGGCACAAGCTGCCGTCCGAAGCTTCCAAGCGCTTCGAGCGCGGTGTTGATTGGCACGTTGCCAACATCGCTGCGCAGCGCGTCGTTGACCTCTTGGTGGAACTTGCCGGGGGTACGGCAGACGAGGCCGGGACCGACGTCGGAACCCCTCCTGAGGCTGTCACCATTGAACTGCCCGCCGAGTTCGCCGCCGCCCGGATCGGCATCGATTTCACCGAAGAGCAGATCACCACATCCTTGGTGGACCTGGGTGCAACTGTGGAGAAGACGTCGTCGGGTTACGTTGTGACCGCTCCGAGCTGGCGCAATGACCTCGAAACCAAGGAAGACCTCTCCGAGGAAATCGCCCGGCTGGTGGGCTACGACAACATCCCTTCAACGCTTCCGGTGGCGCCTCCGGGCCGTGGTTTGAGCCGCAGCCAGCAGCAAAAGCGCCGGGTAGTCCAGGCTTTGGCTGATGCAGGACTCACAGAGGTGTTGTCCTACCCGTTTGTCTCCAAGGCCGCCAACGACACCTTTGGCGTTCCAGCTGAAGGTGAAGCCCGGCCGGCCCTCAAGCTGGCGAACCCCATTAGCGAGGAACAGGGATACCTCCGGACGTCCATCTTGCCGGGCCTTATAGAGGTAGCCCGCCGCAACCACTCACGTGGTTTCCGCGATTTGGCTGTGTACGAGGCAGGTTTGGTGTTCCTCCCGGGCGAAACCCTGGGCACGGATTCCATCCCGCCGCTGGGCGTCAAGCCTTCCGATGAGGTTCTGGATGCACTGTACGACGGCGTCCCGCACCAGCCATTGCACATCGCCGCTGTCCTGACCGGACATGATTCACCGGCCGCTGCGACGCACACGCCTCGGGCGTGGGATTGGGCAGACGCTGTTGACGTGGCACGCCTGATCGCCGATGTTCTGGGCGTGGAATTGGTTGTCAGCCAGGGAAGCCACCAGGCGTTCCACCCTGGCCGTGCAGCTCAGCTCTCGCTGCGCAACGGCGACGTAGTGGGCTACGCCGGCGAGCTCCACCCGAAGTTGCTGGCTGCGCACGACATGCCTGCCCGCTCCGTGGCGCTTGAGGTGAATGTGGAAGCGTTGTTCGAAGCTGCTGCTGACGTGATCGTGGCCAAGCACATCTCCGGATTCCCTGTTGCGACGCAGGACGTCGCCTTGGTTGTCCCGCAGGATGTGCCGGCAGACCAGGTTCTGGCAGCGCTGCGTGAAGGCGCAGGCGAGCTCCTCGAAGACGTTGCGCTGTTCGATGTCTACGCGGGTCCCGGCATTGAGGAGGGCAAGAAGTCGCTCGCCTTTGGCCTGCGTTTCCGCGCCGATGACCGTACTCTGACTGCGGATGAGGCATCCGAAGCCCGCGCTGCAGCCGTTGCTGTTGCAGCCGAGCGCTTCGGAGCTGTGCAGCGCTGATATTGCTCGCGATTGATCATCCCCGGAACCATATGGTTCCGGGGATTTTCTTTTATCGAGATTGAACTCCCAGCATCTTGACAGGCTATTCATGCGTGTATGACAGTTTTGTCATGCACATGTGAAACATGTGTATCACATCCCTCGCACGGTTCCATAAGAGCCGTCCTTTGAAAGGTACCCATGAAGAAGCAGAACGTTGCTTTGCTTGTCGGGGCAGCAGTAATGGTCCTGACGTCCTCGTTTGGTGGAGCTGCAGTGGCGTCAGGGTCGACGCCCCAAGTAACCGCTGCCGAGGTTCAGCCCGTAGGGCACACGGTGGACAAGACGAAGACGTCGGGCTCAGCCGCATCCCCTCTGGCCGACAAGTACACCATTGCCGCACCCACCAAGAATGGCGGCGCTTCCACGGACTCAGTCATCGGCGCCGATGGCCGGGTAAGAATCACCAACACCACGGCAGCCCCCAATCGCTCCATCGTGCAGATTGAGTTCAACGGCGGCTACATCTGCTCCGGCGCGCTGATCTCCGATGACACCGTGCTGACGGCTGGACACTGTGTCCATGAGGGCGGCACCGGCTCCGAGGCCGACTACTCCTGGGGCGTCAAAGTTGCCCCAGGCCGTAATGGTTCAACCGACCCCTACGGCACATGCGGTGCAACGGAGATCTTCACGGACCAGCGCTGGATCGACTCGGCGAACACCAACGCCGACTGGGGCGTCATCAAGCTCGACTGCACTATCGGCAACACCACCGGCTGGCTCAACTACACCGGTACCACCGCGAGCCTGAACGGCACCAGCACCACAGTGCGGGGATACCCGGGGGATAAGGCCTTTGGCACCATGTGGACCATGACCGGACCCATTGAGAGCACCACCACTGAGAAGGTCTTTTACAAGATGGACACCTACGGCGGACAAAGTGGCGCCCCTGTCTATAACAGCTCCAACACCATCGTGGCGATCCACACCAACGGTGGTAGCTCCAACTCAGGCACCCGCATCACGCCTACGCTGGCGAACTACCTGACCTCGGTGAAATAGCCCAGCTGAGTTAACCCGCCAACAAGTGTTCCCCGCAGTGTGATCCTGACTGCGGGGAACACGTACGTCCGAGGGTGGGGCGCGGGAGAAGCGGCTACAGTTTGCTGGGGAGAAAACCGGAGAGGAGGTCGGGATGGACAGCCCGGTGCTTGAGCTGCGCGAGCTCCATCTTGTGCCTACCCCTGGTGCCAGCTTTATGGGTCTCGGTGAACCAGCCCAGAAACGCGCACTCCGTTTCGCCAACGCCAAGGACCGGGAAGAATTCGTTGCCGGCCGGCTCGCTCTCCAGCGCTTCGCCGCCGCGCTCCTCGACTTGGACCCTGCCCGGCTGGTGCCGAACTATCACTGCCCGCAGTGCGGCCCCCGCCAGGACCACGGTCGCCCTGGGTTCATGCTCGACGGCGGTCCGGCACCTTTGGCGCTGAGCGCGTCCCGGGCGTCGGGCTGGGTGCTGCTGGCCGGCGTCGTACATCCAGCGGATGGCCTCCGGCTGGGAGTGGACCTTGAAGTGGTCGGCCAAGCAGCGTTCGAAGGTTTTGACGATGTCGCATTGACCGTAAACGAGAGAAACTTTATAGCGTCCACCCCGCCCCGGGATCGATCCAGCCAACGCGCCCGGCTGTGGGCGCGCAAAGAAGCCTGGCTGAAAATGACCGGTGAAGGTTTGAGGCACAATCCCGCGGAGCTGGATGTGCTGGACCGTCCTGGCCTGCGGGACATTACGGGCGCTGAAATTCCTGACGGGCTCGTCGCAGCCCTGGCTATCGGCTGAGGATTACGGAAGCGCGGGCAGCGCGGACTGGTAGAGCCACGGCCGAAGAATCGAGGCAGCATCGAAACCCGGTATGAACGAATCTGCAGCTACTACAAAGGATTCTGTTGATACTGATCCGTGCCTGTTCAAGGCAGTCCAGTGCTGAAGGAAACCAAAGAACGCCTCGTCCCCGGCTGCCATCCGCACAGCGTGAACGGCCAGGGCACCCCGCTTGTAGACGCGGTCATCGAACATCAGCTCGGGACCGGGATCGCCTACCAGCAGATCCTGGGGACCGGCGCTAAGCCTCTTCCACGCGGCCGTTGCCCGCGCGGACACCGTCATGGTGCGGGATTCTTCTGACCACAACCACTCCGCGTAGCAGGCAAAGCCCTCGTGCAGCCAGATATCCTTCCAGCTGGTGACCGTGAGGGAATTACCAAACCACTGGTGGGAAAGCTCGTGGGCGATCAGACGCTGGGCATCCCAGGTATCACGCATATGGTTTCGGCCGAAGATGGAGACGGTTTGGGCTTCGAGAGGAATTTCCAGTTCGTCCTCGGTCACCACTGAGGTGTAGTCGGCGAATGGGTACGGCCCGAAGCAATCCTCAAAGGTGCGCATCATGTCCGGCTGGCGCCGCAGGCCTTGAAGAGCATCCACGGCCAACTCGGGCGTGACTGCGACGAACTGCGGCACCCTGTGATGGGTGTCGTCCACGTGCAGCGGAACCTTGGCGTAGCGCCCGATCTGCACTGTGGCCAGGTACGTCGCCATGGGCTCAGCCTGCTCGTAGACCCAGGTTTCCCTGCTCGACTTGCGCGAGTGGGAGATCAGCCTGCCGTTGCACACGGGACGGTAGTTGTCGTCAGTGGTCACGGAGATGAAGAAGCTTGATTTGTAGCGCGGATGATCATTGCAGGGGAACCAGGACGCCGCGCCGTTGGGCTGTCCGGCCACCAGGACGCCGTCGTTGAGTTCCTCCCAACCCACATCGCCCCAGAGGCCGCGGCGCGGCTGCGGATTGCCGTCGTAGCGGATCTCGAGGGAGAACTGCTGGCCCGCCTTGAGCGGTGACGCGGGGTTAAGCACCAGGTGTTCGGCCCGGTGGCTGAACTTCTGCAGCTTCTTGCCGTCCAGCTGAACCTTGCTGGCCCGCAGGCCCACCAGGTCAAGAACAATCTGCGGCGTAGCTTCCAAGGCTGTGCAACGCAGGACCGCCTTGCCGATCAGCTTGTTGCTGCCCAGCCTGACATCGAGGTCCAACTCGTACCTGTCCACGCGGTAGGCGCTGCTGCCGTGGTTCAAGGCGTAGGGGTCGGCTTCGGTCGTGGGAGTGGTGATTGGTGCGGCCATATCCGTCCAATCTACTTCAGGCGCGGCGCTTGTGCCGACGGACCCACCCAGGGGCTCACCGGGTTGCCCATCCAATACGAACCGGCCGGGACGGTTTCGCCGCGCATGACCAACGACGCCGGGCCAACGGTTCCGCCGTTGCCGATACTGGCCGCGGGGAGGATGACGCCATGCGGACCCATGGTGGCTCCGTTACCGAGCGTGACGGTGTCAAGGCTCATGACACGGTCGTGGAAGAGGTGTGTTTGGACCACGCAACCACGGTTGACGGTGGAATTCTCACCGAGGGTCACGAGGTCGGCTTCGGGGAGCCAGTAACTTTCGCACCAGGTGCCGCGGCCGATTTTCGCGCCAAGTCCGCGCAACCACCACACCAAGGCAGGAGTTCCTGCAGCAGAGCGCGCAAACCACGGGGCGCTCACCATCTCGATGAAAGTATCCACCACCTCGTTGCGCCAAATGAAGGAGCTCCACAACGGGTGCTCGCCGGCCCGGATGGTCCCCACCAGAACCCATTTGGCCACGATCGAACTCAGTGCAGCTACGGCCCCTGCTGCCAGCATCACCACACCACCAAGGACGGCTGCCAGCCAGTAGCCCCATCCGCTCGCTATCCAGTCCAGCACCAGCATGACACTGAGGGCGATGGCGACCGTCAGGATGACAGGCACCAAACGGCACAGTTCCCACAAGGCCCGCGCAATCTTGAGCCTGCGGGGAGGCTGGAACGTGCGGGTTTGGTCAGCGGCCACCGCGGTGCGGCGCAGCCTGACGGGCGGGCTGCCCAGCCAGGAGGTGCCTGACTTTGCTTTGGCCGGGGTGGCGGACAGTACCGCAACAAGGGAGTTCTTGGGCACGTTTCGTCCCGCAGCGGTCATGCCCGAGTTGCCAAGGAAGGAGCGTTTCCCTATTTTGGCTGGAGCAATCTTCATCCAGCCTCCACCGAGCTCGTAGGAGGCCACCATGGTGTCGTCAGCCAGGAAGGCGCCGTCGCCGATGGTGGTCATTTTCGGAACAAGCAGCACCGTGGAGGCTTCCACGTTTTTCCCAACTTTGGCCCCGAGGAGGCGCAGCCACATCGGTGTGAAAAGGCTGGCGTAGACCGGGAAGAGAAGGTCCCGGGCCATGTCCAGAAGGCGTTCCGTGGCCCAAACCTGCCAGCCAACGCGGCTGCGGACCCGGTAGTAGCCCTCTTGTAGGCCCAAGCCCAGGAGCCGGGCAACTACCAGGATGAGAATCAGGTTGCCGAAGAACCACACCAGGGCGGCCAGCGGGACAGCCAGGGCAATCTGTGGAAGTGCTGTTTGCAGCGATTCGTTGCCTTGGATAAAGGCCAGGATCACCAGCGCGCCGGCGAATGCGGAGATATAGGGAATGAGGGCCAGCAGAGCCGAAGCGCTGGCGAAGGCGATCAACCAGAACCGGTCAACCACGGACCGCCGGCTGACGGTTTCCGGCCATTCGTGCTTGGCTTTACCGCGGCGCTCCGCGGGGGAGCCGGCCACGAGATGTCCGGCTTTCACTTTGCCCAGCACGGCCGATCCAGCATCGACGTGGGCACCGGCCCCAATGGTCGCTCCGGGCATCAGGGTGCTTCGTGCTCCCACAACGGCACCAGCTCCCACATGGATTTGTCCGATGTGGACGGAATCCCCGTCCACCCACCAGCCGGAAAGGTCCACTTCGGGCTCAATGTTGGCTCCGCTGCCCAAAGACAACAGGCCGGTGACCGGGGGCAAAGAGTGCAGGTGGACGTCCTTGCCGATCTTGGCACCAAGAGCGCGTGCGTAGTAGGGGACGAAGGGAGCACTGGCCAGGCCTATGGCACCGGAAAGGTCTTGAATTTGCTCGGCGAGCCAGAGCCGCAGGTGAGTCTTCCCGGAACGCGGATAGGTGCCGGGCTGGATCTTGCCAAGCAGCACCTTGGCTGCAACCACTGAGATTGTCATCCGTCCCAAGGGGCTGACAAAGATGAGCCAGGATACTGCGATCCACCACCAGGACACCACGGGTGCTGCAGCAAAGCCGGCAAAGTCCGCCAGCAGCTTGTTTGCAGCCATCAGGTAGGTCAGCCACCGCATGCCCACCAGGATGTGCAATGGCACGCCCATCAGCACCTGGAATATTTGCGACTTCAACGCAGTAGGGCGGACGGTGCGCTCAGCAGCGGGCCCCGGCAGGCCGCCGTCGGGGAGTGATTGCCGTGCGGCCTCGATCAGCGCGCCGACGCGCGGCGTGGCATAGATATCAGCCACGGTGATGGTGGGGTAGCGGACGCGAAGGGCGGAAACGAGTTGGGCTGCAGCCAGGGATCCGCCCCCGTAGACGAAGAAGTCAGCGTCGAGCGAGCTGACCGGGGTGCCCAGTACCGCCTCCCACTGTTCTACAACCCAGCGTGCGTCATCTGGAAGGTTCAGCGGCGCGTTGCCGGCCTCGGTGGCGCCCGCTCCTGCAAGTGGCCAGGGGAGTGCGTGGCGGTCAACTTTGCCGCTGGTCTTGGTGGGGAGCGAATCCACCACGGTCAGCAACGGGATCAACGCGGCAGGGAGGCTCTCGCCCAGGAGCCGGCGTGCCTCCTCCATGGACACTTCATGACCGTCAGCGGGGGCCAGGTATCCAACAAGGATCTGATTACCGGCCGCCGTAGTCTGCACGGCCGCAGCGGCACCGGCAACGCCAGGCAAGGACTGAAGCGCTGCATCTACTTCGCCCAGTTCGATCCGTCGCCCGCCTAGCTTGACCTGTTCATCGGCCCGGCCCATGAAGATCAAGCCTTCCGCTTCGAAACGCACCAGGTCACCGGAGCGGTAAGCGCGGTCCCATCCCAGCGAGGTCATGGGAGCGTACTTCTCTGCGTCCTTGGCGGGATCGAGGTAGCGGGCCAGTCCCACGCCGCCTATGATCAGTTCCCCGATCTCGCCTTCAGCCACCGGAACGCCCTGCGGATCGACGACGGCGAGGTCCCAACCATCCAGGGGCAAGCCGATCCGCACGGGGCCAGGTCCGCCAAGGGGAGCAGCGCAGGCAACGACAGTCGCCTCAGTTGGGCCGTAGGTGTTCCAGACCTCGCGGCCGTCCACGGCGAGGCGTTCGGCCAGCTCGGGCGGGCACGCTTCGCCGCCGAAGATGAGGAGTCGGACGTTTTCCAGCGCTTCAGCCGGCCACAGAGCCGCAAGGGTGGGCACCGTGGACACGATGGTGATCCCATGGTTGATGAGCCACGGCCCCAGATCCATGCCGGTCCGAACCAGGGCTCGTGGTGCGGGTACCAGGCAAGCTCCGTGACGCCACGCCAACCACATCTCTTCGCACGAGGCATCGAAGGCTACGGACAGGCCGGCAAGCACCCGGTCCTGGGGTCCAATGGGTTCAGCCTGGAGGAAGATCCGGGCTTCGGCATCGACGAACGCGGCCGAGGAACGGTGCTTAACGGCCACGCCCTTGGGAGTGCCGGTAGATCCGGAGGTGAAGATAATCCAGGAATCGTCGTCCAGCCCGGGCTTGGTCGCTGTGGAAACAGGCTCCTGTGCCCTTCCGGATAGCTGGATCTCCAAGCCGGCGGCGATGACTGCCCCCACCTTGGCCTCTCCGAACACCAGGCGGGCACGCTCATCGGGGTCGTCGGCATCCACGGGAACGTAGGCGGCGCCGGCCATCAGGATTCCCAAGATGGCGATGTAGAGTTCGTTGGTTCCGGAGGGGATCCGGACGCCGATCTTGTCTCCCCGTCCAAGCCCTAAAGTGTTCAACCGTGCGGCGAAAGCCTTGACTGCCTTCAGCAGCTCGGTATAGCTCAAAGACTTATGGCCGTCATCCAGCGCCGAGGCCTCGGGGAAGGACTCAGTGGTCTCTTCCAGGATGTCCACGAGGGTCCGCCCGGCGGGTGCTGCGGTGCCGCCCGGGAACTGGGGGCGGTAAGTGGTCAAGGCAGGCGTCTGCCCGGCTCCCACGGGATGTTCTGTACTCACGGGCACAGCTTTTCGCAGGAAGGTGAACAACAGGTGTCAGACGTTTCCTGCACGTCACATGGTGTTGTACTGCTGTTCGCCTGTAGATAACCGGTTGTTAGGGAGCCGGGCATGGCAGTCAGGGCACCAAGAGCACTTTGCCGGTGGTGCGGCGGCCTTCAAGGTCCCTGTGTGCCTGGGCTGCCTCTGCCAGTGGGTACGTAGCGCCCACCCTGACTGCGAGGGTGCCGTTGGCAGCGGCGTCGAAAATTTCCGCTGAGCGCCACCGGCGTTCCTGGGCATTCTGGACGAAGTGCGCCATGGTGGGCCTAGTGAGCGTTAGCGAACCCGCGGCGTTCAATCGCTGGGGATCAAATGGCGGTACCGGGCCGGAGGCTGCGCCGAAGAGCACCATGGCGCCTCGGATCCGCAGGCTCTTCAGGGAGTCGTCGAACGTGTCCTTGCCGACTCCGTCGTACACCACGTTGACGCCCTGGCCATCGGTGAGTTCGCGGACCTTGTCAGCGAAGCCCTCGTAACGGAGCACTTCATCGGCGCCGGCCAGTGAGGACAGCTCCGCTTTTTCGTCCGAGGAGACGGTGGTGATGACGCGGGCTCCGCGGGCCTTCAGGAGTTGCGTCAACAGCAGGCCAACGCCACCTGCGCCGGCGTGAAGCAGAACGGTGTGGCCCGGCTCTACACGGAACGATGAGTTCATCAGGTAGTGCGCGGTGATGCCCTGCAGCGGCAGGGCTGCTGCCGTGTGATCGTCGACGCCGTCAGGTACCGGAAGTGCCTTGCTCGCCTCCACGATGGCGTACTCCGCGTAGGTTCTGGACCCCTCCGCGGTGGCAATGCGGTCACCAATGGAGAATTCCTCCACCCCATCGCCAACGGCCTCCACCGTACCGGCGGCCTCCGCACCCGGGGTAAAGGGGTAGTCCACTTTATAGGCGCCGCTGCGTTGGTAGGTCTCAATGAAGTTGACCCCGGCAGCTGCGACCTTGATCAACAGCTGGCCGGGGCCAGGCTTCGGTATTTCCACAGATGCGTACTCAAGGACCTCAGGTCCTCCGGGCTGCTGTGCAACGATGGCGTGCGTCATGGTGGCTCCTTAATCCGGGGCGGTCCTTCCGGTGCCCGGTTTCAGATTCCATCCTAGGGAAGGTGGGGCTTCCCTTGTGGAACGCCTAGAAGCGTCCGTGCGTCGAAGCTACCGGGCAGTCGAAGCCGCGGCCTGCTGCCAGGCCTACCTCGTTGAGGTATCTGACCACGATGCCATAGGACTGCATCAGACTGGTCTCGGTGTAGGAAATGGAGTGCTTGGCGCAGAACTCGCGCACGATTTTTGTGGCCTTGTACAAATGGGGCCGAGCCATGTCCGGGAACAAATGGTGCTCCACTTGACGGTTGAGCCCACCCAGGAGGAAGTCCATGAAGAGGCCACCGCGGATATTCCGCGAGGTCAGGATCTGGCGGTTGAGGAAGTCCACGCGGCTGTCCTTGGGAAGGACGGGCATGCCTTTGTGGTTCGGGGCGAAAGAGGCACCCATGTAAAAGCCGTAAACCATGATCTGCACGCCGAGGAAGGCGAAAGCCATGCCGATGGGCAGGAACGTGAAGGCCAGTACGGGGAGGGCGGCAAGCCTGGCCACAAGGATGGGCGTCTCTACCCAGCGGTGGCGTACTTTCTGCTTACCGAAGACAAAACGGAGGGAGTCGAACTGCAGGCTCAAGCCCAGGAGCGTCAGGAGTGGGAAGAAGAACCAGCCCTGCTTCTTGGTGAGGAAAGCAAGGCGGCCCTTACGCTCAGCTGCTGCGTCTTCGTAGAACACCAAGGCGTTGTTCCTGATGTCCGGGTCTTTGGAGATGACGTTGGGGTGGTTGTGGTGGGCTCCGTGCTTCTGTTCCCACCAGGAGTAGCTGATGCCGGCAACGCCGGTTGCCAAGAGTCGGGCTGACCAATCGTTGGCGCGGCGCGAAGCGAAGATCTGCTTGTGACCTGCCTCGTGGGCAAGGAAGCTAAGCTGCGTGCAGAGGATGCCGACAGCAGCGGCGATCAGGAGCTGGTACCAGGAATCGCCAATGAGGGCGAAGCCAAGCCAGGTGCCGGCCATAAGGAGGACCAGGGCCACGAAGACCCAGATGTAGAAGCCGCTACGGCGTTCGAGGAGTCCAGCCGACTTGACGGTTTTAAGGAGCTCTGAGTAGCTCTGGACAACGGGATTGGGTTGGATTGCGCGAGCTTTGGGGCGCTCAGCGGTGGACGTGGGTGACATAAATGTGCCCCGTATCGCTAACGGGCAACGCTGCAGCCGACGTTCGGACTGCACGGTCTGGATCACCCTCCACTAAGCATACGTCCATTCTCCAAAATAATGAGACTGCTCACATCCGCATGTATAAATATCGGACAGCATGAATATTCTTGCTGTACAGTGGAGTCATGACTATTTCTGTTGCCGTCTCCGGTGCCAGCGGCTACGCCGGGGGAGAAGTGCTGCGCTTGCTGGCTGGCCATCCGAACGTCACCATCGGGGCCATCACCGCTCACAGCAACGCCGGTTCCAGACTAGGGGAGTTACAGCCGCATCTCCATGGTTTGGCCAGCCGGATTCTGGAAGACACCACAGTGGAGAACCTTTCCGGGCATGACGTCGTGTTCCTGGCCCTGCCGCACGGCGCCTCCGCCGAGATCGCTGCCCAGTTGCCTGAGGGGACGGTAGTGATCGACGCCGGTGCTGACCACCGCTTGCAGGACGCCGCAGCGTGGGAAAAGTTCTATGGCTCCGCTCACGCGGGCACCTGGCCGTACGGCCTCCCTGAGCTCCCCGGGCAGCGTGAAGCACTTAAAGGTGCCACACGCATTGCCGTGCCCGGCTGCTACCCGACGTCCGCCCTGCTGGCTTTGACGCCGGGGTTCGCCAACAATCTCCTCCTGACGGACGACGTCGTGATTGTCTCCGCCTCGGGAACCTCGGGCGCCGGCAAGGCAGCCAAGGTCAACCTCATCGGCGCCGAGGTCATGGGGTCCATGAGCCCCTACGGCGTTGGCGGCGGACATCGGCACACCCCGGAGATCGAACAGGGACTGTCCAATGCGGCCGGTGAGCCGGTGACGGTATCGTTCACGCCCACGCTGGTTCCGATGAGTCGCGGTATCCTCACCACGGCAACGGCCAAGGTGCGGCCGCAGGCTGGACGCAGTGTCACTGAGGCCGAGCTACGCCAAGCCTGGGCGGACGCTTACGACGACGAACCGTTCGTGCACCTCCTCCCCGAAGGCCAGTGGCCCACCACAAAGTCCGTTCAAGGCTCCAATCACGCTGTGATGCAGTTGGCCTTCGACTCCCACACGGGCCGCGTGATTGTCACGTGCGCCATTGACAACCTCACCAAGGGGACCGCCGGCGGAGCCGTGCAGTCCATGAACATTGCCCTCGGCCTGGACGAAACCGCCGGCCTGAACCTGCAGGGAGTTGCACCGTGACCATTACCGCCCCCAAGGGATTCCGCGCCGCAGGCATCAAAGCCGGCATCAAGGCCTCGGGCAACCCGGATTTCGCTCTGGTAGTCAACGACGGGCCGCAAAAGTCCGCCGCCGCCGTTTTCACCTCCAACCGCGTGGCTGCTGCGCCGGTTCACTGGTCACGCCAGGTGGTCAGCGACGGACGCGTGGATGCAGTGGTCCTGAACTCCGGTGGAGCCAACGCCTGCACCGGTCCCCAGGGTTTCCAGAACACCCACGCCACCGCCGAGAAAGTGGCAGAGGTGCTGGGAGTCTCAGCTTCCGACGTCGTGGTGTGCTCAACGGGCCTGATCGGTGAGCAACTGCCCATGGACAAGATCCTTCCCGGTGTGGAGGCGGCTTTCCGTGAACTGTCCGAAGATGGCGGCTCCGCTGCCGCCACAGCGATTATGACCACGGACAGTGTGTCCAAGGAAGCAGTCTTCAACGGCACTGATGCCCAGGGCAAGCCGTTCACGGTCGGCGGCATTGCCAAGGGTGCCGGTATGTTGGCACCGGGCCTGGCCACCATGCTGGTGGTCCTCACCACCGACGCCGAAGTTCCGGCAAATGAGCTGGACGTCGTCCTCCGCGACGCCACACGCGTCACCTTCGACCGGGCTGACTCGGACGGCTGCATGTCCACCAACGACACCGTGGTGCTGCTGGCATCCGGGGCGTCGGAAGCTCTGCCCTCTGCGGAGCAGTTGAGTGAAGCGGTCACCCACGTCTGCGCCGAACTGGCTCGCAAGCTCATCGGTGATGCCGAGGGCGCCAGCCACGACATCGCTATCCGGACCTTCAACGCCGCCAGCGAACGCGATGCTGAAATCGTCAGCCGCAGTGTTGCCCGCTCCAACCTTTTCAAGGCAGCCATCTTCGGCAAGGATCCTAACTGGGGTCGCGTTCTCTCAGCGGTGGGAACAACGGATGCCGCGTTCGAGCCGGACCAAATCAACGTCGCCATGAACGGCGTGCAGATTTGCCGCAACGGCGCAATCGGTGATGATCGGAATCTTGTGGACTTGGAGCCCCGCGAAGTATTGGTCGAAATCGACCTGCAGGCCGGCGACGCCGAGGCAACCATTTGGACCAACGACCTCACGCACGATTACGTGCACGAGAACAGCGCCTACTCGAGCTGAGCGGATGACGATGACTGCGCACACCCGGGAAACAACATCAACGAGCCACGTCTCGGCCAAAACAGCCCAGGACAAGGCCGGCACGCTGATCGAGGCCCTGCCCTGGATCCAGCGTTTTGCCGGCACCACCATGGTGATCAAGTACGGTGGCAACGCCATGGTCAACGACGACCTCCGCCGTGCCTTCGCCGAGGACATCGTGTTCCTCCACCACGTGGGCATCCACCCTGTGGTGGTCCACGGCGGCGGCCCCCAGATCAACTCCATGCTCGGCCGCCTCGGCATCGAATCCGAATTCAAGGGCGGACTCCGCGTCACCACCCCTGAGGCCATGGACGTGGTCCGCATGGTCCTCACCGGCCAGGTGGGCCGCGAGCTTGTGGGCCTGATCAACTCCCACGGTCCCTACGCCGTCGGCATGTCGGGCGAAGACGGCGGCCTGCTGCGCGCTGTCCGCACGGGCACGGTTGTTGACGGCGAAGAGGTAGATCTTGGCCTGGTGGGCGAAGTGGTGGGTGTGGACCCCGCGGGTATCAAGGACATCCTCGACGCCGGCCGCATCCCGGTGATCTCAACGGTCGCCCCGGAGATCGTTGACGGAGGAGATGGCACTGGCCAGACCACGGGTCAGGTCCTGAACGTCAATGCGGACACTGCAGCGGCCGCCGTCGCGTCTGCACTTGGCGCCACCAAGCTCGTCATCCTGACCGACGTCGAAGGCCTGTACGCCAACTGGCCGGACAAATCCTCGCTGATCTCGTCACTGACCGCATCGGAACTCCGCGACATGCTGCCTCGCCTAGAGTCCGGAATGATTCCAAAAATGGCCGCCTGCCTCAAAGCCATCGACGAAGGAGTGGAACGCGCGCACATCGTAGACGGGCGTCTCCCGCACTCGATGCTGCTGGAAACCTTCACCACCGCGGGCATCGGCACGCAGGTAGTTCCCGACGAGGAAGTGAACGCATGAGCACCGAACTGAGCCATACCGCCGAAAGCCGCAGCAGCGATGGGGGGCCGGGCGTGGTCGGCCACCGCGGAGCGGGCGGGGCCCCCATCGCTGCGGAGGCTGCCGCAACCACGCTCGTTTCCCAGAGCTCAGGTGCTGACTGGCTGGCCCGTTACTCGTCCTCGCTGATGGGTGTCTTTGGCACGCCGCAGCGCGTGTTGGTGCGGGGCGCCGGCTGTCTTGTGTGGGACGCCGACGGCAAGGAGTACCTGGACCTTCTAGGCGGCATCGCAGTGAACGCTCTGGGTCATGCGCACCCCTTCGTCACTTCCGTGATTTCCAGCCAGCTGGCCACGCTGGGGCATGTGTCCAACTTCTTCACCAGCCCCACGCAGATCGCGCTGGCTGAGAAGCTCCTGGCTATCAGCAATGCTCCGGCCGGTTCCAAGGTGTTCTTTGCCAACTCCGGTACCGAGGCCAATGAGGCCGCGTTCAAGTTGGCGCGCCGTAACAACAGTGACGGGAAGCGCACCAAGATCATCGCGCTGGAGGGGGCCTTCCACGGCCGCACCATGGGGGCCTTGGCGCTCACCGCCAAAGAGGCTTACCGTGCGCCGTTCGAACCACTGCCCGGTGGCGTGGTTCACATCCCGTTCGGTGACATCGAAGCCCTGCGTGCCGCCGTCGATGATTCCACCGCAGCCGTTTTCCTGGAACCTATCCAGGGTGAAGCGGGCGTCCGGCCGCTCAGCACCGAATACCTGCAGGCAGCTCGCGAGGTGACCACAGCTGCCGGTGCGCTGTTGATTCTTGACGAGGTCCAGACCGGTATTGGCCGGACCGGCAAGTGGTTGGCCAGCGAAGATGCCGGAATTGTTCCCGACGCCGTCACCCTCGCCAAGGGCCTTGGCGGCGGCTTCCCGGTTGGTGCCTTGATCACTTTCGGAAGTACGACGTCGGCCCTGCTCACCGCCGGACAGCATGGCACCACGTTCGGCGGCAACCCGGTGGCCACGGCCGCTGCACTGGCCACACTGCACGCCATCGAAAGCCAGGGTGTCCTGCAGAACGTGCTGACCGTCGGTGCCCACCTTCGTGAAGGACTGGCCGCCATTGAGCCTGTCACTGAAGTCCGCGGCGAGGGCCTGCTGATCGGCTTCGATGTGAACGCCGACGTCGCACCCGCCATGGTGAGCGCAGCTTTGGACGCAGGCTTCATCATCAACAGCCCGGGCCCGCGGACCATCCGCCTCGCGCCGCCGCTGATCCTGACCCTTGATCAAGCGGACCGTTTCCTGGACGCTCTTCCCACCCTGATCGCTACGGCTACAGCCAACACCGCTAAGGACGCACAGTGACTTCTTCCACCGCCACCCGTCACTTCCTCAAAGACACGGACCTCAGTCCTGCCGAACAGGCTGAGGTTCTGGAACTCGCAGTCCGGATGAAGGCCGCGCCGTACAGCGTGCAGCCTTTCGCCGCTGAGGGCAATGGCCGTAAGACGGTGGCCGTGATCTTTGACAAGACCTCCACCCGCACGCGTGTTTCATTTGCCACCGGCATTGCGGACATGGGTGGCAATGCCCTCATCATCAACCCGGGTGAAGCGCAGATTGGCCACAAGGAATCCGTGGAGGACACGGCGAAAGTCCTGGAGCGCATGGTCTCCACCATCGTGTGGCGAACGGGTGCCCACTCGGGCCTGGTGGCCATGGCGGAGAACTCCAAGGTCCCGGTTATCAATGCATTGTGCGATGACTACCACCCCTGCCAGCTCTTGGCCGATCTTCTGGCTGTCAAGGAGCACAAAGGGGAACTGGCCGGCTTGAGCATGGCCTACCTGGGTGACGCCGCGAACAACATGGCCAACTCGTACCTCCTCGCTGGCGTGACTGCCGGAATGCATGTGCGCATCGCCGGTCCCGAAGGTTACCTGCCCGCGCCGGAGATCGTGGCTGCTGCGGAGGAACGTGCTGCCGAGACCGGCGGCTCAGTGCTCATCACCAGCGACGCCGTCGAAGCCCTCAAGGGCGCAGACGTTGTGGCAACGGACACGTGGGTGTCCATGGGTCAGGAGGCCGAAAAGGAAGCCCGGATGCAGCTCTTCCGCGACTATTCCGTGGATGAGGCCGCCATGGAGCAGGCCGCGCCGGACGCCGTCGTTCTTCACTGCCTTCCGGCATACCGCGGCTACGAAATTTCCGCCGGGGTCATCGACGGCCCGCAGTCGATCGTCTGGGATGAAGCGGAGAACCGCCTCCACGCGCAGAAGGCATTGATGGCATGGCTGATGCACCGCTCCGGACTCGCGATCGTTGAGGGACTTTCACCCGTTGAGGGTATCTCCGTCCTGGAAAACACTGTGGAGAGCACGTTCTAGTGTCCACCAACCCGTCCGTGCCGGGCGCCAGTCCGGCCACCAAGACTGCCCGCCAGGCGCGTATCACCGCGATCCTGACGGGTGAGTCCGTGCGTTCGCAGGCAGAGCTTGCAGCTCTGCTGGCAGACGACGGCGTCCAGGTCACCCAGGCCACGTTGTCGCGCGACCTCGTGGAACTGGGCGCAGTCCGGGTCCGGGGCAAAGAGGGAGCCCTCGTTTACGCCGTCCCGGGGGAGGGCGGCGACCGCAATGCCAAGAGCGGCGTGACCCAGGAAATCCTGGATGCACGGCTGACCCGCCTGTGCGGGGAACTCCTGGTGACCGCGGAGGCCTCGGGCAACATCGTGGTCCTCCGCACTCCGCCAGGAGCAGCGAACTTCCTGGCACTGGCCGTGGATCACTCCGTGATGCCGTCAGTATTGGGTACGATCGCAGGCGACGACACTTTGCTGCTGGTCGCACGGGATCCTGATGGCGGTGCTGAACTGGCGGCGCGTTTCCTGCGCATGGCCGAAGAAGCCGGGCCTGGCAACCAATAGATTTTCCAAGCATTGATTCACACCAGCATTGATTCGAATGAACCAAGCAACAACAAAGGAGCACTCTCGTGACTGAGCGCATTGTTCTGGCCTACTCCGGTGGCCTTGATACGTCCGTAGCCATCGGCTGGATCGGTGAAGCCACCGGCGCCGAGGTCATCGCTGTGGCCGTCGACGTCGGACAGGGTGGCGAGTCCCTGGAGACCATCCGTCAGCGCGCCCTCGGTTGCGGCGCCGTGGAGGCTTACGTGGCCGACGCCCGTGACGAGTTCGCCAACGAGTACGCCATGCCCACCCTGAAGGCCAACGCCCTCTACCAGGGCCACTACCCGTTGGTTTCGGCTATCTCGCGTCCGGTCATCGTGAAGCACCTCGTGAAGGCTGCCCGCGAATTCGGCGCTACCACCGTTGCGCACGGCTGCACCGGCAAGGGCAACGACCAGGTCCGCTTCGAAGTTGGCATCCAGACCCTCGGCCCGGACCTGAAGTGCATCGCACCGGTCCGCGACCTCGCCCTGACCCGCGATAAGGCCATCGCCTTCGCCGAGGAAAAGGGTCTGCCGATCGAGACCACCAAGAAGAACCCGTACTCGATCGACCAGAACGTCTGGGGACGCGCCGTCGAAACCGGTTACCTCGAGGACATCTGGAACGCTCCCACCAAGGACATCTACGACTACACCGCAACCCCGGAATTCCCGCCGGCACCGGATGAGGTCACCATTTCCTTCCAGGCCGGCGTGCCGGTGGCCATCGACGGCGTCAAGGTCACCCCGTTGCAGGCCATCCAGGAACTGAACCGCCGTGCAGGCGCGCAGGGCGTAGGCCGCATCGACGTCGTCGAGGACCGCCTGGTGGGCATCAAGTCCCGCGAAATCTACGAAGCCCCGGGTGCCATGGCGCTGATCACGGCCCACAAGCACCTCGAGGACATCACCATCGAGCGCGAGCAGGCCCGCTTCAAGGCCACCGTTGGCCAGCGCTGGGCCGAGCTGGTGTACGACGGACAGTGGTTCTCCCCGCTGAAGCGCTCCTTGGACGCTTTCATCGAGGACACCCAGCAGTACGTCTCCGGTGACATCCGCATGGTCCTGCACGGTGGCCAGGCAATCGTCAACGGTCGTCGCTCCGAGACCTCCCTGTACGACTTCGACCTCGCCACCTACGACACCGGCGATACCTTCGATCAGTCAATGGCACGTGGCTTCATCGAACTGTGGGGCATGTCCTCCAAGGTTGCTTCCGGCCGCGACCTCCGCGTCGCAGGGCAGTAATGACGTCGGCTACAAACGAAGGTGCACTGTGGGGCGGCCGGTTCGCCGGCGGGCCCGCGGATGCGCTGGCCGCTCTGAGCAAGTCCACACACTTTGACTGGCGGCTCGCCCGCTACGACATCGCCGGTTCCAAGGCCCACGCCCGCGTGCTGGCTAAGGCCGGGCTGTTGGACAATGCCGAACTAGAAGGCATGCTGGCCGCTCTCACCCAGCTGGACGAGGACGTCGCGAGCGGCGCCTACCTTCCGGCTGAGAGCGATGAGGACGTTCACGGGTCCCTTGAACGTGGCTTGATCGAACGTGCCGGTACCCAACTGGGCGGCAAGCTCCGCGCTGGCCGTTCCCGCAACGACCAAGTGGCCACCCTCGGCCGTATGTTCCTGCGTGACCACGCCCGCATCATCGCCCGCGGTGTCCTTGCCACCATCGATGCCCTCGTGGAGCAGGCCAAGGCCCACCACGGCGTAGCGATGCCCGGACGGACGCACTTGCAGCATGCACAGCCGGTGTTGCTGAGCCACCACCTGCTGGCTCACGCCTGGGCACTGCTGCGCGATGTGCAGCGACTCCAGGATTGGGACAAGCGCGCTGGTGTTTCGCCCTATGGTTCGGGTGCGCTGGCGGGTTCGTCCCTGGGCCTTGACCCTGAAGCTGTTGCCGCTGACCTTGGCTTCTTCTCGGCTGTGCACAACTCGATTGATGGCACCGCTTCGCGCGATGTCTTCGCCGAGTTCGCGTGGGTTTGCTCCATGATCGGCGTGGACCTGTCCAGGATCTCCGAGGAAGTCATCTTCTGGGCCACCAAGGAGTTCTCCTTCGTCACGCTGCATGACTCGTACTCCACGGGGTCCTCCATCATGCCGCAAAAGAAGAACCCGGACGTTGCTGAGCTGGCCCGCGGCAAGGCGGGACGCCTCATCGGCAACCTGACCGGCCTCCTCGCGACGCTCAAGGGACTGCCACTCGCGTACAACCGCGATCTGCAAGAGGACAAAGAGCCGGTCTTCGACGCCGCCGACACCCTGGAGCTCCTGCTTCCGGCAGTGTCCGGCATGATCGCCACCCTGAAGTTCAACACGGAGCGCATGGAATCACTGGCTCCGCAGGGCTTCGCGTTGGCCACGGACATTGCCGAGTGGCTCGTCCGCCAGGGCGTTCCGTTCCGGGAGGCCCACGAGCTCTCCGGTGCTGCTGTGAAGCAGGCCGAAGGTCGCGGCGTGGAGTTGTGGGATCTGACGGACGAGGAATATGCAGCAATCTCGGAGCACCTGACTCCCGAGGTTCGTAGCGTTCTCAGTACTGAAGGTTCGCTCAACAGCCGCAACTCGCAGGGCGGAACGGCACCAGCCGCCGTCGAGCGCCAACTGGCGGCCCTGGAAGCGGAACTGGACGCAGCACGCTCCTACGCAGGCTAATCGGTTCGCGACTACTGTGGGATGGCACTTCGGTGTCATCCCACGGGTGTTTAAGCGGGTGGGCTAGCATGGCGCTATGACTCAGATCACCCCTGAGGCGCTGCCCGCAGAGCTTCACAAAGCCGCTGACACCGCCATCCGCCTCCTATCAAAGATGGAAGAATCCTCGGTCGCTGAACCGTCGGAACTGCCGGGGTGGACCCGTGGCCACGTCCTCGCTCACCTTGCGGGAATTTCCAAGGCAATGACCCGGCAGCTGGAGTACGCGCGCCGCGGCGAAACGGTGGAACTGTACGACGGCGGCATGGACGGCCGTACGAAGGCGATCAACCTGGCGGCAGGGCACAGTCTCGCGCAACACACCGAGTCTGTCACCGCTGCGATCGGGGCCGCCATCGACGCGTTTGATGCCTTGGGTCCGGACGATTGGCAGGCGCGGATCGCCTACAGGGACGGGACAGTGTTCGACGGCGGGCTGGCGCTGTGGCGCGAACTGACCATCCATGCTTCGGACCTAAGCGTGGGGTTCGGACCGGAAACGTGGAGCAGGCCTTTCTGCGAACACCTCATCGGGTTCCTCGCCGCACGTGTCCCGGAGTCCTACAAATTTGTCCTGCAGCCCACGGGTCTTCCCCCAAGGAGCGTCGGCACCGGAGGCACTTCCATAGCCATCACCGGCATGCTGACCGACATCGCCGCGTGGCTTGCAGGCCGCGAACCCAGCCTCGGAAGCCTCAGGGCCACTGCAGCCGCTGATGGAGTGGACCTGCCGGAGCTCCTGCCCTGGCCAGCAGCGCAGCCCGGGGCCCGCTAAATCCCAGTCGCTCTCTCACGTCCGTCGTGTCTTGGGCGGTCGCTCTCTCACGTCCGTCGTGTCTTTGCCGCTGCTGCCCGCCACAAGTGCATGGTGGCATAGGAGCGCCAGGGGCTCACTTCGCGGAAGTCGGTACTGAGCCCTGCTGCGGCGGGCAGGACCTTCAACCCGTTTCGTACTGCGGCATCATTGGCCAGGAAGACGTCGGGAGCTCCAAGCACCCGCATAGCGACATAGCCCACCGTCCACGGTCCCACGCCGGGCATCGGGAGAAGCTTCCGGGCGAGGCTGTCGAGGTCGTCGCCGTACCCGAAGTCGAGGGCCCCACTGGCCATTGCTTCGGCGGCAGCAACAATGGAGTCGATCCGGCGCTGTGGTCCACGGAGGAGTCCCCGGCCGTGTTCGGCGAGTTCGGCCGTCGTCGGGAACAATCGCTCCAAGCCGGGGGAGGTGCCATCAACAGCGGACCCGGCCACTGACAACTGAGTGAGGGCGGTTCTGGCGGCAGCTACGGTGATTTGTTGTCCGATCATGGCTCGGATCAACAGCTCGTGTGGATCCACAGCGCCCGGCACCCGCACCCCCGGAATTGCAGCGACGCTCGCCGAAAGCCTCGGATCCCTTGCCAGTGCGTTATCGATTGCCTGAGGATCCGCGTCTAAGTCAAACAGCCTCCGGACCCGGCTCAGAAGTGCCTGGAGATCGTGGAGATCCCGCACCGCAGCTGTGAGTTGCAGCGGCCTGCCGGGAGCTGAAGGGTTGTACGAGACAGACAACGACGCGCTGCCCCGCGGCAGGCGCAGCGTGCGGGCATAGGTCCTGGTTCCATCCGCCGAGGTACTTGCTGCCTCGATGCCTGGAACCGCCCGAACTGCCAGGAAGTCGAAGATTCCCGGATCAAACGGTTCCCTGTATGGAAGGTTCAGCGTCAGAGCGGCAGGCGCCGCCCCCGAAACCCCGGTGCCCCTGTGCGGGCCGGACTTCGCCGCAGTGGCACGCACCGCCGTCGGGGTCATCGCGAAAACCTCGCCGATGGTGTCGTTGAATTGCCGCACACTGTTAAACCCTGACGCGAACGCAACGTCGGCCAGGAGCATGTCGGTGGAGACCAGCAGCGTCCTGGCGGTCTGTGCCCTGCTTGCCCGCGCCAGTGAGAGAGGACCCGCGCCGAGTTCGTTGCTGAGGATGCGGTTGAGCTGCCGGGCGGAGTACCCCAGACGGCTCGCGAGGCCGTCGACGCCCTCGCGGTTGATCACGCCGTCGTTGATGAGCCTCATGGCGCGGCCGGCGACGTCGGAACGGATGTTCCACGCGGGCGTTCCAGGGACTGCCTCAGGCAGGCATCGCTTGCAGGCGCGGTATCCCGCTTCGTGAGCGGCCGCGGACGTTTCATAAAACGTGACGTTCGCTGCCTTAGGGGTGCGCGCGGGGCACGACGGCCGGCAATAGATGCCGGTGGAGCTGACGGCGGTGAAAAACTGACCGTCAAAGCGGGTGTCGCGGGCGTCGATCGCCCTGTAGCGCTGCCAGAAGTCCATGGCCTAATCCTGACACCCGCCGGAAGCTGCTGCTAGCGGAAATCGGACATAACCGTTCGCCGCATTGTTGCTAGGGTCTGGTCATGAGTTCGTCCATGGACAACGAGGTCAGCGACCCGGCCGCGGTGCGCGCGTTCCTCGAAGGTGACCCCCGTGTCATCGCTCCGCAGATACTCGGCGCGGTACTGACCCACCACTCGGAAGCCGGTCCGGTCTCCGTCAGGCTCACCGAAGTAGAGGCCTACCTTGGGCCGCGCGATTCAGAGCACCCCGACCCCGGCTCCCACACCTTCGGTGGTCCTACCGCCCGGAATGCGCCCATGTTCGGGCCACCGGGATTCCTGTACGTCTACTTCACCTACGGCATGCACTACTGCGCCAACATTGTCTGCGGTCCCGACGGCACGGCGTCAGCCCTTCTCCTGCGTGCCGGCGAGATCGTCGAGGGGGAGGGGCTCGCCGCCCTACGACGGCCGGCATCCAAAGCGCACAAGGACCTGGCCAGCGGACCCGCCAGGCTAGCCTCCGCACTGGGACTTACGACGGCGGACACTGGCCGTGACGCGCTCGCGGAACCGTTCAGTTTGTGGTTGCCCAGGACGCCGGCAGCTGCCGTTGCCAGCGGACCGCGGGTGGGCGTAGCGGGTCCGGGCGGAAGCACTGAATACCCCTGGCGCTTCTGGATCGAGGACGATCCTACGGTGTCCCGCTACAAGGCAGCACGGCCGCGAAACCGGAGCGCCACCAACTGACCTCAGCGCTGGCGGCTCGGCAGAACCTTCGACTTTTTGTGACGCAGTCCGGCGTATGACGTGCACCCCCACGTTTACCAAAATCGCTGTAGAATGGTAGGTCTGTCTTTTGCGATAGGGGTTACGGTTCGATGCACGACGCTGATTTGGTCCATGAGCAGGAATATGTTGCCGGGCTCTATGCCCGGCTCGATGAGCTGCGCGCCGAAAAACGCGCCCAGCTGGCGCAGGTGCGCAAGGCCGGCGCGGTGGGAACCATGCAGAACGTCTCAGAACGTGATGCGTTCGCGGCACTGTACGAAGACCGCCTGGCCCAGCTGGACGCCGTCGACGACCGCTTGGTCTTTGGCCGCCTGGACCTTGATTCCGGTGAGGCGCAGTACATCGGCCGTATTGGTCTTTCCACGGCCGATCTCCAGCGGCTGATGGTCGACTGGCGTGCCCCGGAAGCCGGTCATTTTTACCAAGCCACCGCGTTCGATCGCCAAGGTGTCCGCCGTCGTCGCCACCTGATCCTTCAGGGACGCGACGTTAAGGCGATTGAAGACGACGTCCTGGACGCCGGGATGCTCGCTGACAACGACTCACTCCAGGGTGAAGGCGCGCTGCTGGCCGCGCTCAATTCCAAGCGTACGGGCCGCATGTCGGACATCGTGGGCACCATCCAGTCCGAGCAGGACCGGATCATCCGTTCCTCCATTTCCGGTGCGCTGGTAGTCCAGGGCGGCCCCGGAACGGGCAAGACCGCCGTAGCCCTGCACCGTGCCGCCTACCTGCTCTACACGCACCGCGAGCGGCTCAAGAGCGCCGGTGTTCTGCTCGTTGGACCGTCGTCGTCCTTCATGCATTACATCGAACGTGTTCTGCCGTCGCTCGGTGAGACCGGTGTGGTCATGGCCAGCCTCGGCCGCCTCATGCCCGGCATACATGCCATTCCCGAGGAAGATGCGGACGTCGCGGCCCTCAAAGGCAAGCTGGACATGGCCACCGTGGTGGCAAACGCCGTGGCAAACCGGCAACGGACACCTGCAGAAGACCGCATCCTCGAAGTTGATTCGCGGAAGCTGACACTGACGGTTCGGCAGGTCCGCCGTGCCCGCGAGAAAGCCCGCGCCACAGGAAAGCCGCATAACGAAGCGCGGCTCACGTTCGTCAAGATCCTCCTGCGCGAGCTCACGGAGCAGCTGACGGACCTCGTAGAGGAAGGCAACATCGGCAACAACGCCGATCGCGCCTATCTGGCCGAAGACGTAAGGTCGGCCCGCGACGTTCGCATCGCGCTCAACCTTTGCTGGATGCCGATGACCCCCGAGAAGCTCATTTCCGAGCTCTTCAGCAAGCCGGCCATCCTCGAAGCCTGCACGCCGCACCTGACACCCGCACAGCGTTCGCTGCTTGAGCGCCCCGTGGATGCCCCGTGGACCGAGGCGGACGTTCCGCTGTTGGACGAGGCTGCAGAGTTGCTCGGTGAGCTGGACCCGGCCGCCGGCAGGGGACTGGCCCAACAGGAGGCGGACCGTGCACGCGATCTCGCCAACGCCAAGCAGACCCTGGCCAACATGGAAGCGATGGGCGTGGACGTCCTGGTGACGGCTGAAGAGCTCGCTGAACAGAACCAGGAACGCGAGGGGCGGCTGACCGCTGCCGAACGTGCCACGAGCGATAGGTCGTGGGCTTTCGGCCACATCGTTGTTGACGAGGCCCAGGAACTCTCGCCCATGCAGTGGCGCCTCCTGGTGCGGCGCTGCCCGCTGAAGTCCTTCACGATTGTGGGCGACATCGCCCAAACGAGTGCAGCAGCAGGTGCCAATTCGTGGCAAAGCGCGCTGGCGCCGTCGTTCGGTGACCGCTGGACGCTGGAAGAACTGACCGTCAACTACCGCACACCATCGCAGATTGCAGAAGCTGCCGTTCGCATGGCCAACCGCGCAGGCTTGGTTGTCTCGGCACCCAAGGCCGTCCGCGAAGGCAAATGGTCACCCATCGTGGACCACGTCGAAGCGGACGGCATCGTGAAGCGCTTGGTTGAAGTCCTGCCGGAGGAAGTGGAAGCGATCGACGGCGGCCTGCTGGCTGTTATTGCCGACGGTCCCTTGCTGCCGCAGGCCACTGCTGCGCTGCGCGAGGTCTACGGACGCCGCATCGGCAGCGGCGCAGGCAGTTACCAGCAAGACATCGTGGTGATCAGTCCCAAGGAAGCCAAGGGCCTGGAATTCGACGGCGTTGTGGTCCTGGAACCAGCTGCCATGTTGAACCACGAGCACGGCAAGGTGGGCGACCTCTACGTCGCCATGACCCGGGCCACGCAGCGTCTACGCCTCATCGCAGCCGCACCGGTACCCGCCGGCATCGAGCGCTAGGAAAAACGGACCCCGCAACCGGTGCTAACTTAGATCTCGTGTCACACGTAAACAACCTCGAGTCCCAGCACAACGATCCCGCCTTTGCCAACGTCTGGCAGGAGCTCAAATGGCGCGGTCTGGTTCACGTTTCCACTGATGAAACTGAACTGGAAAAACTGCTCGCCGGGGACCCGATCACGTATTACTGTGGCTTCGATCCCACCGCGCCGTCGCTGCACTTGGGCAACCTGGTGCAGTTGCTGGTAATGCGACGCCTGCAGTTGGCCGGCCACAAGCCGCTCGGCTTGGTGGGTGGGTCCACCGGCCTGATCGGCGACCCGCGTCCGACGGCGGAACGCACCTTGAACACCAAGGACACCGTGGCGGAGTGGGTTGGCTACCTTCAGGGCCAGGTGCGCCGCTTCCTCAGCTTCGATGGCGACAACCCAGCCCGCATGGTCAACAACCTGGACTGGACGGCGCCTTTGAGTGCCATCGACTTCCTCCGCGAGATCGGCAAGCACTTCCGTGTTGGCACCATGCTCCGCAAGGATGCCGTGGCGTCGCGCCTCAGCTCGGACGAAGGCATCAGCTACACCGAGTTCAGCTACCAGATCCTGCAGGGCATGGACTACCTCCAGCTCTTCCGCGACTACGGCTGCGCACTGCAGACCGGCGGCTCGGATCAGTGGGGCAACCTCACCAGCGGAACCGAACTCATCCGCAAGGTGGAAGGCAAGAGCGTCCACGCACTTGGCACGCCGCTCATCACCAACTCCGACGGCACCAAGTTCGGCAAGAGCGAAGGCAACGCCATCTGGCTGGACCCGGACATGTGCAGCCCGTACACGTTCTACCAGTTCTGGCTCAACACGGCCGATGCCGATGTGGTGGATCGCCTCAAGGTGTTCACGTTCCTTTCGCGCGCGGAGATTGAGGCGCTCGGCCAGGCCGTGGAGGAGCGTCCGTTTGCCCGTGAAGGTCAGAAGAAGCTTGCCTTCGAGGTGACCTCCTTGGTGCACGGCGTCGACGCAACCGAGAAAGTCATCGCCGCTTCGGCTGCCTTGTTCGGGAACGGCGACCTCACCGTACTGGATGAGCGGACCCTTGAAGCAGCCACGGCGGAACTTCCCTCCGCGACGATTAGTGCCGACGGCCTGGGCATCATTGACCTCCTGGTTGCTTCGGGTCTGTCAGACAGCAAGTCGGCCGCCCGCCGGACCGTGGGCGAGGGCGGTGCCTACGTGAACAACACCAAAGTGTCCGATCCCGACGCCATCATTGGCCAGGACGAACTGCTTCATGGCCGGTACTTGCTCCTCCGCCGGGGCAAGAAGAACCTGGCAACCATCGAGGTTTCGGCCTAGGTCCTCGTTTCAATCGCGTCACGAAAGGGCCGGCAACCGTTATGGTTGCCGGCCCTTTTCGCGTGTCAGCGGAATTGTTTGCGGGTGAGCGGCTTCGCTGGGGTGGTGCGTGGCGGTTGGGTCGGTGAGTGGGGTTGGGTCGGTGGCGGCGGTCATCCTCTGTGCGCTCGGTCGTTCCTCCCTTGGACGCGCGCTGCCGGATAACCGCGGCCTCCTTCGGTCGCTCTCTCACTTATTTGCTGTTTTTGGGCGTCGCTCGCTCACGTCCGGCGGGTTTGGGGGCGTCGCTCTCTCAGGTTTTGCGGGTTGGGTGGGTGTTCGACGGCGGTGCTTGGGTTTTGGTGTTTGGTTGGCGTGGTGGGGGGTGTGATGGGCTTCACGGGAGGTTTTTGTTGGGGTTGGGGGGTGGTTTGGGGTTGTTTTCTTTGTGTTGGCGGGGTTTTTGGGTGGTGTTGGGGTGGATTTGGTGTGGGGGTTGGGCGCGTGTAAAGTTATTCGAGTCGCCGCCGCTGATGCGGAAAGATAGCGACCGACTCCCTTTCAAATTACCGGTTCCGGTTGTGCTTTTGTGTGCTTCTGGTTGGTGGGGAGGCCTGGATTGTGGTTTGCTTTGTGCGGCTGGTTCGGGTAAGTTTGAAAAGTTGCTCCGGAGCGATCCCGGGCCCCTGTGGGGGTTTGGGTGGTGCCGGTTAGTGTCTGTTGTTTGAGAACTCAATAGTGTGCCAAGTTTGTTGATACCGATTGTTTTATTGATTGGTTGAAATTATGGCTGGATCATTGCGCACCCCCGTGTGTGGTGGTCTGGTTTTCAGCTGGTTTCGAATTTTGTGCAGCCGTGTTCGCCGTTATTTCCGGTGGGTGTGGTTGTGTCTGTTTGATTTGTTTTTCTTCAACGGAGAGTTTGATCCTGGCTCAGGATGAACGCTGGCGGCGTGCTTAACACATGCAAGTCGAACGATGATCCCAGCTTGCTGGGGGATTAGTGGCGAACGGGTGAGTAACACGTGAGTAACCTGCCCTTGACTCTGGGATAAGCCTGGGAAACTGGGTCTAATACCGGATACGACCATTCCACGCATGTGGTGGTGGTGGAAAGCTTTTGTGGTTTTGGATGGACTCGCGGCCTATCAGCTTGTTGGTGGGGTAATGGCCTACCAAGGCGACGACGGGTAGCCGGCCTGAGAGGGTGACCGGCCACACTGGGACTGAGACACGGCCCAGACTCCTACGGGAGGCAGCAGTGGGGAATATTGCACAATGGGCGCAAGCCTGATGCAGCGACGCCGCGTGAGGGATGACGGCCTTCGGGTTGTAAACCTCTTTCAGTAGGGAAGAAGCGTAAGTGACGGTACCTGCAGAAGAAGCGCCGGCTAACTACGTGCCAGCAGCCGCGGTAATACGTAGGGCGCAAGCGTTATCCGGAATTATTGGGCGTAAAGAGCTCGTAGGCGGTTTGTCGCGTCTGCTGTGAAAGACCGGGGCTCAACTCCGGTTCTGCAGTGGGTACGGGCAGACTAGAGTGCAGTAGGGGAGACTGGAATTCCTGGTGTAGCGGTGAAATGCGCAGATATCAGGAGGAACACCGATGGCGAAGGCAGGTCTCTGGGCTGTAACTGACGCTGAGGAGCGAAAGCATGGGGAGCGAACAGGATTAGATACCCTGGTAGTCCATGCCGTAAACGTTGGGCACTAGGTGTGGGGGACATTCCACGTTTTCCGCGCCGTAGCTAACGCATTAAGTGCCCCGCCTGGGGAGTACGGCCGCAAGGCTAAAACTCAAAGGAATTGACGGGGGCCCGCACAAGCGGCGGAGCATGCGGATTAATTCGATGCAACGCGAAGAACCTTACCAAGGCTTGACATGAACCGG
Source organism: Arthrobacter sp. DualSoilB13 (assembly GCF_055389195.1). NCBI lineage: Bacteria > Bacillati > Actinomycetota > Actinomycetes > Micrococcales > Micrococcaceae > Arthrobacter > Arthrobacter sp. DualSoilB13. The sequence goes on from NZ_AP035865.1 coordinate 1,597,028, forward strand.
AAAGACCTGGAAACAGGTGCCCCGCTTGCGGTCGGTTTACAGGTGGTGCATGGTTGTCGTCAGCTCGTGTCGTGAGATGTTGGGTTAAGTCCCGCAACGAGCGCAACCCTCGTTCTATGTTGCCAGCGCGTGATGGCGGGGACTCATAGGAGACTGCCGGGGTCAACTCGGAGGAAGGTGGGGACGACGTCAAATCATCATGCCCCTTATGTCTTGGGCTTCACGCATGCTACAATGGCCGGTACAAAGGGTTGCGATACTGTGAGGTGGAGCTAATCCCAAAAAGCCGGTCTCAGTTCGGATTGGGGTCTGCAACTCGACCCCATGAAGTCGGAGTCGCTAGTAATCGCAGATCAGCAACGCTGCGGTGAATACGTTCCCGGGCCTTGTACACACCGCCCGTCAAGTCACGAAAGTTGGTAACACCCGAAGCCGGTGGCCTAACCCTTGTGGGGGGAGCCGTCGAAGGTGGGACCGGCGATTGGGACTAAGTCGTAACAAGGTAGCCGTACCGGAAGGTGCGGCTGGATCACCTCCTTTCTAAGGAGCTGCTAACAACTGGTTGCTGTGCCTGCATGGGTGTGGTGGTGGTTGTCAGTGTTGCCCATTGCGCAGGCGTCTGTTCTGCGGTGGGTGCTCATGGGTGGAATATCAACGAATCAAATTTTTTTGGCATGGCCTTTCCTGGTTGTGTCCTGGTGCTAGTACGGCGGTCTGTGTCCCTTTTGTGGGGGTGTGGGTTGTGTGGAACGTGGCTGGGGCGTGGTTGGTGTGGGGTTGTGTTTGGCGCACTGTTGGGTCCTGAGGCAACAGGACCTTTTTGCAGCAATGCATAGGGGGCACTTCTGGTGTTTCTTTTGTTCCTGCTTCCGGTACGGCCGCTCGTGTGCATGGCTCCCCTTTTTTGGTGGGGGTTGTGGTGGGTGGTGGTCTGGTTGACGGGGTTGTTGTTTGAGAACTACATAGTGGACGCGAGCATCTGGAACACACACGCTTTGGTGTGTGTGTTCTTACAGCAATTTCTTATGAATGAACCTGGCCCTTGTGGTCGTGGTTCTCTCGAGTAGATGATGCATGACCGGATGAGAGTCCGGTCTTTGTGTGGTCAAGTTTTTAAGGGCACACGGTGGATGCCTTGGCATTAGGAGCCGAAGAAGGACGTAGGAATCTGCGATAAGCCTGGGGGAGTTGATAACCGAGCGTTGATCCCAGGATGTCCGAATGGGGAAACCCCGCACAACGCTGTCATGGTGATTGTGTGACCCGCATCTGAACACATAGGGTGCGTGGGGGGAACGCGGGGAAGTGAAACATCTCAGTACCCGCAGGAAGAGAAAACAATAGTGATTCCGTTAGTAGTGGCGAGCGAACGCGGATCAGGCTAAACCGTTTCATGTGTGATAGCCGGCGGGCGTTGCATGGGCGGGGTTGTGGGACTTTCCGTTCTGGTTCTGCCGGACCAGTGAGGTGAGGTGCAGGCATAGGTGAACGGTCTTGAAAGGCCGGCCAGAGAGGGTGTGAGCCCCGTAACCGTAATGTTGTGCACGGCCTGGGGAGTATCCCAAGTAGCACGGGGCCCGAGAAATCCCGTGCGAATCTGTCAGGACCACCTGATAAGCCTAAATACTTCCTAATGACCGATAGCGGACCAGTACCGTGAGGGAAAGGTGAAAAGTACCCCGGGAGGGGAGTGAAACAGTACCTGAAACCGTGTGCTTACAATCCGTCGGAGCAGTCTTGTTACTGTGACGGCGTGCCTTTTGAAGAATGAGCCTGCGAGTTAGTGTTACGTCGCGAGGTTAACCCGTGTGGGGTAGCCGTAGCGAAAGCGAGTCTGAATAGGGCGAGTGTAGTGGCGTGATCTAGACCCGAAGCGGAGTGATCTACCCATGGCCAGGTTGAAGCGACGGTAAGACGTCGTGGAGGACCGAACCCACTTCAGTTGAAAATGGAGGGGATGAGCTGTGGGTAGGGGTGAAAGGCCAATCAAACTCCGTGATAGCTGGTTCTCCCCGAAATGCATTTAGGTGCAGCGTTGCGTGTTTCTTGCCGGAGGTAGAGCTACTGGATGGCCGATGGGCCCTACAAGGTTACTGACGTCAGCCAAACTCCGAATGCCGGTAAGTCAGAGCGCAGCAGTGAGACTGTGGGGGATAAGCTTCATAGTCGAGAGGGAAACAGCCCAGACCACCAACTAAGGCCCCTAAGCGTGTGCTAAGTGGGAAAGGATGTGGAGTTGCGAAGACAACCAGGAGGTTGGCTTAGAAGCAGCCATCCTTGAAAGAGTGCGTAATAGCTCACTGGTCAAGTGATTCCGCGCCGACAATGTAGCGGGGCTCAAGTACACCGCCGAAGTTGTGGATTTCACATATTGCCCTAGCCTTCGTGGTTCAGGGGTGTGGAGTGGTAGGGGAGCGTCGTGTGGGCAGTGAAGTCGCGGTGGAAACCAGCGGTGGAGCCTACACGAGTGAGAATGCAGGCATGAGTAGCGAAAGACGGGTGAGAAACCCGTCCGCCGAATGATCAAGGGTTCCAGGGTCAAGCTAATCTGCCCTGGGTAAGTCGGGACCTAAGGCGAGGCCGACAGGCGTAGTCGATGGACAACGGGTTGATATTCCCGTACCGGCGAAAAACCGTCCATGCCAAGCGGGGGATACTAACCGCCCGGAGCCTGCCCTATCACCCTTGTGGTGTGTGGGTTTTGGCCGAGCGCGGGATCTGATCCCGGGAGGTAAGCGTATTAACAGGTGTGACGCAGGAAGGTAGCCGGGCCGGGCGATGGTTGCCCCGGTCTAAGGATGTAGGGTCAGGGATAGGCAAATCCGTTCCTGTGTGTTTCGAGCACGATCCTGAGATCTGATGGGACCCCCGTTCGGGGGGATCCGGTGATCCTATGCTGCCAAGAAAAGCATCGACGCGAGGTTTTAGCCGCCCGTACCCCAAACCGACACAGGTGATCAGGTAGAGAATACCAAGGCGATCGAGAGAATTATGGTTAAGGAACTCGGCAAAATGCCCCCGTAACTTCGGGAGAAGGGGGGCCTGCCCCGTGATGGAGACTTGCTCTCCGTGAGCGGGTGTGGGCCGCAGAGACCAGGGGGAAGCGACTGTTTACTAAAAACACAGGTCCGTGCGAAGTCGCAAGACGATGTATACGGACTGACTCCTGCCCGGTGCTGGAAGGTTAAGAGGACCGGTTAGCCCTTACGGGCGAAGCTGAGAATTTAAGCCCCAGTAAACGGCGGTGGTAACTATAACCATCCTAAGGTAGCGAAATTCCTTGTCGGGTAAGTTCCGACCTGCACGAATGGAGTAACGACTTCCCCGCTGTCTCAACCATAAACTCGGCGAAATTGCAGTACGAGTAAAGATGCTCGTTACGCGCAGCAGGACGGAAAGACCCCGAGACCTTTACTATAGTTTGGTATTGGTGTTCGGAGTGGCTTGTGTAGGATAGGTGGGAGACGTTGAAACCCGGACGCCAGTTCGGGTGGAGTCATCGTTGAAATACCACTCTGGTCACTTTGGACATCTAACTTCGGCCCGTGATCCGGGTCAGGGACAGTGCCTGATGGGTAGTTTAACTGGGGCGGTTGCCTCCTAAAAAGTAACGGAGGCGCCCAAAGGTTCCCTCAGCCTGGTTGGCAATCAGGTGTCGAGTGTAAGTGCACAAGGGAGCTTGACTGTGAGAGAGACATCTCAAGCAGGGACGAAAGTCGGGACTAGTGATCCGGCGGTACATTGTGGAATGGCCGTCGCTCAACGGATAAAAGGTACCTCGGGGATAACAGGCTGATCTTGCCCAAGAGTCCATATCGACGGCATGGTTTGGCACCTCGATGTCGGCTCGTCGCATCCTGGGGCTGGAGTAGGTCCCAAGGGTTGGGCTGTTCGCCCATTAAAGCGGTACGCGAGCTGGGTTTAGAACGTCGTGAGACAGTTCGGTCCCTATCCGCTGCGCGCGCAGGAAATTTGAGAAGGGCTGTCCTTAGTACGAGAGGACCGGGACGGACGAACCTCTGGTGTGTCAGTTGTACTGCCAAGTGCATCGCTGATTAGCTACGTTCGGATGGGATAACCGCTGAAAGCATCTAAGCGGGAAGCTCGCTTCAAGATGAGATTTCCATACACATTATGTGTGAGAGGCCCCCAGCCAGACCACTGGGTTGATAGGCCGGATGTGGAAGCGAGGACTAAAGACTCGTGAAGCTGACCGGTACTAATAGGCCAACAACTTACACCACACAACACACACTGCACGCGTCCACTATGTGGTTCCCGAACAACAACCGTTCGAACCAGGAACCAACAACTAAATACACAACACCACAGTTGTAACCACAGTCTTCCCACCCGGGAAAGCAGACCCCACAAGGGCCCGCACACCCGGGACGGGTAACAGAGTTACGGCGGTCATAGCGTGGGGGAAACGCCCGGTCCCATTCCGAACCCGGAAGCTAAGACCCACAGCGCCGATGGTACTGCACCCGGGAGGGTGTGGGAGAGTAGGACACCGCCGGACAACCATTCACGGAGGAGCCCCGACCACACGGTCGGGGCTCCCCGCATTTAACCCAAACCACCCCACAGCTCTCTGCCTGGGGTGCTGTCTCCCATGGCGGATGAGCGCCGGTGGTGCGAGACGGCTTGGTAGCGTCGCGCTTGTGAGACTTGCCACGGGACGGCCTAAAGGTCCTTCCGGCGTTCGGTGGCTGTGGCGGGGTCGAATAGAATTGAACCAGATATACGAGTCGGTAGCCGAGCGCTACTGGCGGCGTGACAACGAAATAAGGGTTATGAGCGACTACGCACGCGCCAGTGGTCGGCTCGCAACAGGAGGAATCCACCATGGCTGAGCACAACGGCGGCAATCGCGGCGGCAATCGCGGAAACTTCGGAGGGAACCGCGACGACCGCGGTTCGTACCGCCCCAACAACAATTCCGGCGGAGACCCGCGCGGGTTCCGTTCCAGGGAGAACCGGGACGGTAATGATCGTCCGGCCCGTGACGGTGAGCGTCGTCCCTTTAACAGTGACCGCGGGGAGCGGCCTGCCCGTGATGGTGAGCGTCGCTCCTTCGGTGGCGACCGTGACCGTAAGCCCTTTGGCGATCGTAGTGATCGTCCGGCCCGTGATGGCGAGCGACGCCCCTTTAACAATGACCGCGGCGATCGTCCGGCTCGTGATGGTGAGCGTCGCTCCTTTGGTGGCGACCGTGACCGTAAGCCTTTCGGTGACCGTGGCGATCGTCCGGCTCGTGATGGTGAGCGTCGTCCGTTCAATAATGACCGTGGCGACCGTAAGCCCTTCGGCGACCGGCCCGAGCGTGGACCGCGGAACTTTGATGGCCCCCGCCGCGACAACGATGACCGTCGCTCCTTCGGCGGCGACCGCGACCGCAAGCCCTTTGGCGATCGTAGTGATCGTCCGGCTCGTGATGGTGAGCGTCGTCCGTTCAATAATGACCGTGGCGACCGTAAGCCCTTCGGCGACCGGCCCGAGCGTGGACCGCGGAACTTTGATGGCCCCCGCCGCGACAACGATGACCGTCGCTCCTTCGGCGGCGACCGCGACCGCAAGCCCTTTGGCGATCGTAGTGATCGTCCGGCTCGTGATGGTGAGCGTCGTCCGTTCAATAATGACCGTGGCGACCGTAAGCCCTTCGGCGACCGGCCCGAGCGTGGACCGCGGAACTTTGATGGCCCCCGCCGCGACAACGATGACCGTCGCTCCTTCGGCGGCGACCGCGACCGCAAGCCGTTCGGTGACCGTGGCGACCGCAAGCCCTACGGAGACCGGCCCGAACGCGGCGGCGAGCGTCGTTCCTTTGGTGGCGACCGCAACGAACGCGGTGGCGCACGGGAAGAGCGTCCCGCACGCGTTCCTAACGCCAAGGACATCCGCAGCGCCAACCGTCCCGACCGTGAGCGTTCCCCCGAAATTGACGAGGACGTCACGGGCAAGGAACTCGACCGCGCTACGGGTCACCAAATCAAGACCCTCGAGGAGCAGAGCGCAGGTTGGGTCGCAAAGCACCTGGTCATGGCGGGACGTTTGATTGACATTGAGCCCGAGCTCGCCTTCCAGCACGCCCTTGCTGCAAGCCGCCGCGGTGGACGCCTCTCAGTAGTACGCGAAGCGGTAGGTCTGACCGCTTACGCCGCCGGCCATTACGGCGAGGCGCTGCGTGAATTCCGTACCTACCGCCGCATCAGTGGGTCCAACGTGCATTTGCCGGTGATGGCCGACTGCGAGCGTGGCCTTGGCCGCGCTGATCGTGCACTGGACATGGTGCGCTCTCCCGAAGCCCAGGATCTTGACGCTCCGGGCAAGGTTGAGCTCGCTATCGTTGCCTCCGGCGCACGTGCGGACCTCAATCAGCTGGATGCTGCTGTCAGCGAGCTCGAGATCCCACAGCTGGACATCAACCGAGCCTTCTCTTACAGCCCGCGCCTCTTCCGCGCATACGCTGAGGCTTTGAGCGCAGTGGGTCGTACCGAGGAAGCCGATAAGTGGGCCCGCCAGGCGCTCGTTGCTGAGAGCGCCTTGGGTGTTGGCGACTTCGCTGAGCCCGAAATTCTTGACCTTGGCTGGGACGAGCAGGAAGAAGCAGCCGCGCGGAAGCCGCGCTTCGAGAAGCCGGTGCGGGACACCGACGTCGTGAAGCCTGAAACAGAAACGGTCATTGTTGAGGCCGCAGCCGCTGACGTTGAGCACGATGAGGTTGAGCTTGATGATGCGGAGTCTGACTACTTCGAGTCGGATGACGCAGAATCTGACATCGATTCAGCTGAAGACGACGTAGAGGCAAAAGACCAAGATACCGAGAACGAGGGCTCCGACTCCCAGCATGGCTGATTCACTGATCTCACTGTTTGATGCTGTCCTTTCAGATCTGGACGGGGTGGTCTATGCGGGACCGCATGCCATCCCTGGGGCCGTGGAGTCATTGCGGCGTCTCGAAACTGTAGGCGTTGGCCTTGGTTATGTGACCAACAATGCCTCCCGCACTCCGGCTCAGGTTGCGGCGCATCTGCGGGAGCTTGGCGCGCCGGCTGAGGACCATCAAGTGGTCAGTTCCTCCCAGGCAGCAGGGGAGCTTTTGGCTTCCATGCTGCCTGCGGGGGCGCATGTCCTCATCACCGGCAGCGCAGCTTTGGCTCATGAGATCGAATTGGCGGGACTCAAGCCCGTGCACAGTGCCGCCGAATCTCCGGTAGCCGTCGTCCAGGGTTTCAACCCGGAGATCGGCTGGAAGGATCTCGCGGAGGCGTCGTATGTTGTGGCCGGGGGAGCCATGTGGTTTGCCACCAACACGGACATGTCCATCCCGCAGGCCCGCGGCATGGCCCCTGGGAATGGAACGCTTGTTGCCGCTGTGGCGGCTGCCACGGGAAAGACACCTGTGGTGGCCGGCAAGCCGGAAGCCCCTCTGTTCCATGCAGCGGCCAAACGGCTTAAGGCCGACCGTCCGCTGGTTGTGGGCGACCGTTTGGACACCGACATCCTGGGCGGCAACCGTGCAGGATTTGCGACGGCGGCCGTCCTCACCGGGGTGGACACCACCCACACCATCATTGCTGCACGAACGGATGAACGTCCGGACTACCTCCTGGCGGACTTGGAGGGCCTGTACGCGCCGTATCCGGAGGTTGTCAGCGACGCCGGTACGTTCCGTTGTGGTGCGGCATCTGCAGTTGCCGGGGATGGCACCGTGACCGTCACAGGAGACGAGGCCGATCTCGACGCTTGGCGGGCGGCATGCGCGGCGTGGTGGGCAGCTGTTCCGGACACGGACGTGGCGCAAACGCCGCAGCTGGTGTGGCGAAATCACTAGACTGGTGCGATGACCGACCCCCAACAGTCCGATGCGGAACATCCCGATCCGGAACCACCCGCAGTCCAGTGGCCTGACACGGCGAGCCCCACGGGGGATCCCCTGGTGGACAGGGCCCTCGGCCTGCTGGACGGCGTAGCGGAGTCACCCGTGCCGGACCATGGGGAGCTGTACACCGGCATCCATGACGCCTTGTTGGAAGCTTTGGACGCGGAACCCGGGCTTCCGGCAACCCCGAAGAGCGGCTCGCGCCCGGAAGGCGACAGTTAACGAATGCCAAGACTTGATCAGGAACTCGTCACCCGTGGGCTGGCGAGGTCGCGTACGCATGCCGCCAAACTCATCAGTGATGGCAAGGTCAGCTCGAACGGTCACGTCCTCGTCAAAGCCGCACATCAGGTGGATGCGGAGACGGAGCTGGATGTCGAATCCCATCTGGAGGACATTTACGTGAGCCGTGCCGGGCACAAGCTGGCCGGCGCGCTGAAGGCGTTCCCCGCCGTCGTGGTTGCCGGTAAGCGGTGTCTCGACGCCGGTGCCTCCACAGGCGGTTTCACTGACGTTCTGCTCCGGCAAGGTGCCGCCCAGGTGGTGGCGGTGGATGTGGGGCACGGCCAGCTGGTGCCGCACCTTCGGGAGGACCCCAGGGTGGAGGTCCATGAAGGCCTCAACGTCAGGTACATGACACCGGAGCAGATCGGTGGCCCGGCGACGTTGACGGTGGCTGACTTGTCGTTCATTTCCTTGACGCTGGTCCTGTGGCCACTTGCACAATGCACCGAGCCGGGCGGTGACATGGTCCTCATGGTCAAACCACAGTTCGAGGTTGGCAAGGAACGCCTAAGCCGAACCGGTGTGGTGTCCTCCGAGAATGAACGCCGGCGGGCGGTGGCCCAGGTTGCCCGCGCTGCAGTGGACGCAGGCCTGGAACTTCAAGACCTTGCGGCCAGTCCGCTGCCGGGCCAGGACGGAAATGTTGAATACTTCCTGTGGATGAAGCGCAGTATGTCAGCGGTGTTGCCTAAGATCGAAGAGCGGGACGAGGACGTTGCTGCGTTGATCAAGAAACTCTGGCCGAACCACTAGAAAGCAGATCCGATGAGCAGGCGTGTACTTGTCCTTGCCCACACAGGGCGGGAGGAATCGCTCCGCGCAGCGTGGGATGCCTGTACGCAACTGCATTCCTCCGGCCTGGTTCCCGTGCTGCAGAAATCCGAACTTGCAGATATTGAACGATTCTTCGGCGCCCTTGATACGCCTATCGAGATCCTCAACGATCACGTCAATCTTGAGGACGTGGAGCTGGTGATGGTTCTCGGCGGGGATGGCACCATCCTGAGGGCTGCCGAACTGGTGCGCGAGGTTGACGTCCCGCTGCTGGGCGTCAACCTGGGGCATGTGGGCTTCCTGGCGGAAAGTGAACGCGCCGATCTGGCCCAGACCGTGGAGTGGATCGCCAGCCGCCAGTACACGGTGGAAGAACGCATGACAATCGATGTCCAGGTGTGGGTCAAGGGCCAGAAGATTTGGCACACGTGGGCTTTGAACGAAGCTGCCATCGAGAAGGCCAACCGGGAACGGATGCTGGAAGTTGTCACCGAGGTGGACGAGCGTCCTTTGACGTCGTTCGGCTGTGATGGTGTTGTCCTCGCTACGCCCACCGGTTCCACAGCCTATGCTTTCTCTTCAGGAGGGCCCGTAGTGTGGCCTGAGGTCGAAGCATTGGTCATTGTTCCCATCAGTGCACATGCGCTTTTTGCCAAGCCCTTGGTGGTGTCCCCGCGTTCCAAGCTGGCCGTGGAAATCATGAACCGGACCGACGCCACCGGAGTTCTCTGGTGCGATGGCCGTCGTTCGGTGGATCTGCCGCCTGGAGCCCGTGTTGAAGTAACGCGCTCGGCCACCCCGGTGCGCCTGGCCCGGACCCACAAGACGCCGTTCTCTGCCCGGCTTGTCCGCAAGTTCCAGCTTCCCATCCACGGCTGGCGTGGCCCGGCCCCTCGGAGCGGCGAAGTCCACACCGGTCCCATCCCCGTCATCCGGACCCTGTCACCGGCTCCTTTGCCCAGTCCCCGGGACTCTGCAACGTCCCAGGACCTGGGGCAAGGTGAGCCATCAGATCCCACGAATGCGAAGTGAACCATGCTTGAAGAACTCCGAATCCGTGACCTCGGCGTCATCACAGACGCAGCCCTGCCGCTAGGCCCGGGCCTCAGTGTCGTCACCGGCGAAACCGGTGCCGGCAAGACCATGGTGGTGACCGCCGTCGGACTTCTTCTTGGTGCGAGATCTGACGCCGGTGCCGTTCGAAGCGGGGCCAAATCCGCCTCGGCCGAAGCTGTGTTGAAGCTTGATCCGGGGCACAGCGCGGTGGAGCGAGCCAAGGAAGCCGGCGGCGAGGCGGAAGAGTTCGACGGCGTTGCTGAACTCCTGCTGGCCCGCACCGTTGGTGCTGACGGACGTAGCCGTGCTTATGTTGGCGGGCGAGCGGCACCAGTGGGAGTGTTGGCCGAGCTGGGCGAAAGTCTGGTGGTAGTCCATGGGCAGTCGGACCAGATCCGGCTCAAGAGCGCTACCGCGCAGCGGCACGCGTTGGACAGGTTTGCCGGAACGTCCCTGGCGAAGACTCTGGGGGAGTACCAGGACCTGTTCAACCACTGGAAGGCTATCCAGTCTGAACTTGATTCGTTGCGCAGGGAAGCCCGCGAGCGTCTGCGCGAGGCTGAATCGCTGGACGCCGCCCTCAAGGAAATTGATGAGGTGGATCCCCAGCCGGGTGAAGACGAAACGCTCAAGGCCGAGGCCGTAAAACTGGCCAACGTTGAAGAACTGCGTTTAGCGGCAGCTGCTGCCCATGAGTCCCTCATTGCCGAGGAATTCGGGGACGCCGGCGACGCAACCACCATGGTGGATGCGGCCAAGCGGACGTTGGAGCATGTGGCTGAGCATGACGAGGAACTCCGTTCGGCAGCAGCCCGGCTGGCGGAGGTGGGCTTCCTCCTCAATGACATCGCCGCCGAGCTCTCCAGTTACCAGGCGGCCCTGGACACCGAAGGCCCTGAGCGGCTCTCCGAAATAGAGGAACGCCGGGCTGCCCTTGCCAAGCTGATCCGCAAGTATGCCCCGAGCATTGATGAAGTGCTTGAGTGGGCGGCTACTGCGAGGACCCGCCTTGATGAGTTGCAGGATGACTCCACTCGCATCGAATCCTTGGACGCCGAGGTTGCTTCTGCGGAGGCAACGCTGCGCAAGCTGGCGGCGGGCATCACCAAGGCCCGGCTCAAGGCGTCGAAGGACCTCTCAGCCCGGGTCAGTGCCGAGCTGAAGGCTCTGGCGATGGCTGACGCCACCTTGGTCATCGAGGTGGACGGGAGCGGCCCGCTGGGCCCCTGGGGCACTGATGAGATCGCTTTTCTCCTCCAGCCCCACTCCGGTGCTCCGGCGAGGCCCCTGGGCAAGGGGGCCTCCGGCGGTGAACTGTCCAGGGTCATGTTGGCCATTGAGGTAGTGCTCGCCGCAGTGGATCCCGTCCCGACGTTCGTCTTCGATGAGGTGGACGCCGGGGTGGGTGGGCGGGCCGCCGTCGAAATTGGACGCAGGCTGGCGATGCTCGCCCGGCACGTCCAGGTGCTGGTGGTGACCCACCTGCCGCAGGTGGCTGCCTTCGCGGATCAACATATCCGCGTGACCAAAACGTCCGTGCGCGGCGCTGACGGGAAGACCACCACCGGCTTCACCTCCAGCGACGTGCAGCTTCTCAGCGACGATGAGCGGGTCAAGGAGCTTGCCCGCATGCTGGCCGGCCAGGAGGATTCCGAGAGTGCGCAGGCGCATGCCCAGGAACTGCTGGATGACGCAAAGCTTTTACCGCAGCGCGCCTAGTGTCTTTGGGGGAGTGCGGGTGTTTTGGTGGAGTGCGACCACCATCACATCGGTGCACTTAATCCCGCCCGGGTCTTGCTTGGACCGCGGTGGTGAGCAACTATTGACCATTTGGGGAATCCGAACGGACGCTTGGAAGGCGTAATTGATGATAAGCTCGAATTCCGTGGTGCAGCGATCAAATTCCCGTGTAAATTCCCGGTTCCCGGGCTCGTCCAAGACGACCAAACACATCTTCGTCACCGGTGGTGTGGCGTCCTCGCTCGGTAAGGGTCTGACGGCTTCAAGCCTCGGTCACCTGCTGCGGGCACGTGGTTTGTCTGTAACTATGCAGAAGCTCGATCCTTATCTGAATGTGGATCCGGGCACGATGAACCCCTTCCAGCACGGCGAAGTATTCGTGACCGATGACGGCGCCGAAACTGACCTCGATATTGGTCACTACGAGCGCTTCCTCGACGAAAACCTCGAAGGTTCGGCCAACGTCACAACGGGCCAGATCTACTCCACCGTTATCGCCAAGGAACGTCGTGGCGAATACCTCGGGGACACCGTTCAGGTCATTCCCCACATCACCGATGAAATCAAGCGCCGCATGCGCCTGCCTGCTGAAGGCAAGAACGCTCCGGACGTCATCATCACCGAAATCGGTGGCACCGTGGGCGACATCGAGTCGCAGCCCTTCCTTGAGTCCGCGCGCCAGGTCCGTCAGGATGTGGGCCGCAACAACGTCTTCTTCCTTCACGTTTCGCTGGTCCCGTACATCGGTCCTTCCCAGGAACTGAAGACCAAGCCCACGCAGCACTCCGTGGCAGCCCTTCGCTCCATTGGCATCCAGCCTGAAGCAATCGTGATCCGCTCAGACCGCGAAGTGCCCGAAGCCATGCGCGAGAAGATCGGCCGCATGTGCGACGTCGACATCGACGCCGTGGTCAACGCCGCTGACGCACCCAGCATCTATGACATCCCCAAGACCCTGCACTCCCAGGGCCTGGACTCCTACATCGTCCGTGCGCTGGATCTGCCGTTCAAGGACGTTGACTGGAGCAAGTGGGACAAGCTGCTTGAAGCTGTTCACAACCCCAAGCACGAGGTCGAGGTAGCCCTGGTGGGCAAGTACATCGACCTTCCGGACGCCTACCTCTCGGTCACCGAGGCACTCCGCGCCGGCGGTTTCGCCAACGAAGCCAAGGTCAAGATCCGCTGGGTCCCGTCGGACGAGTGTGAAACTTTGGCAGGGGCAACCAAGTCCCTGGCTGGCGTGGACGCAATCTGCGTTCCCGGTGGCTTTGGTATCCGCGGCCTTGAAGGCAAGCTTGGCGCTCTGAAGTTCGCTCGCGAAACCAAGCTCCCGGTCCTGGGCCTTTGCCTGGGCCTGCAGTGCATGGTGATCGAGTACGCCCGCAACGTGGTCGGCCTTGAAGGGGCTTCCTCCAGCGAGTTCGAGCCGGATTCGAAGTACCCGGTTATCGCCACCATGGAAGAACAGCTGGACATCGTGGACGGCAAGGGAGACCTCGGCGGCACCATGCGTCTGGGCCTCTACGAAGCCAAGCTTGACGAGGGCTCGGTCATTGCCGAGACCTACGGCACCACCACTGTCAGCGAACGCCACCGCCACCGCTACGAGGTCAACAACAAGTACCGCGACCAGATCGCTGCCGAGGGCCTGGTGTTCTCCGGTACTTCCCCTGACGGCAAGCTCGTGGAATATGTGGAGCTTCCCCGCGAAGTCCACCCGTACTACGTGGCAACGCAGGCGCACCCGGAGCTCAGCTCCCGCCCCACGCGCCCGCACCCGCTGTTCGCAGGTTTGGTCAAGGCTGCTTTGGAGCGTCGTGAAGGTGCCCCCGCGGCCACCAAGACCGGCGCCCGCACAGTAGCTGCCAAGTAAACGCAAGTACTAACGAAGGACGGCGCGATGCCCGGCATTTCTGAAACCCCCCGCACATCAAGGCAGGTTTCGGACATGCCGAGCCCGCGCCGTCTTTTGTCTACCAGCAAGGTGTACGAAGGGCGCATTTGGGACGTGGTCAGCGACTCGTTCCAACTGAGTGACGGCACGGACACCCTGGTTCGTGACTACATCGACCACCCGGGTGCGGTTGCGGTGCTGCCCATGAACGTGGACGGCGAAATCCTGTTGCTGAAGCAGTACCGTCATCCGGTGGGCATGGATTTGTGGGAGATCCCCGCTGGCCTGCTGGACGTCGAGGGCGAGGACTTTGTGGTGGGTGCGGCCCGGGAGCTGGCTGAGGAAGCTGATCTGGTTGCCGCTACCTGGAACGTCCTTGTGGACTTCTTCAACTCCCCGGGCTCATCCAGCGAGGCTGTCCGCATCTACTTGGCACGCGGCCTCAGCGATGTCGCCTTGGCGGACCGGCACGTCCGGACCGATGAAGAAGCTGAAATTGAACTCCATTGGGTGCCGCTTGAAGACGCCGTGAAGGCAGTGATGGACGGCCGTCTGCACAATCCCTCAGCCGTGTTGGGGATTCTGGCTGCCGCTGCCGCAAAGGCCGATGGCTTCACCAGCCTTCGCCCCGCCAACGCGCCCTGGCCGGCTCACCCGAGCCAGCGCTGAGCATGGCCGAGGCCGCCACTCGAACCGCAAATGGCGTTGACCGTGCGGTAACTGACTATCTGCAGCACGTCGGCGTGGAACGCGGTTTGGCGGCCAATACCTTATCCGCCTACCGCAGGGACTTGTCCCGGTATTCGAACTTTCTGGCAGCCCAAGGTGTAGATCAGCCGGGAAACATCACCCGGCATCATGTGACGGCTTTCGTCCAGGCGTTGTCCGACGGTTCCGATGGCGGCGCGGTACTGGGCGTCCGCTCCGCCGCGCGGACAGTGGTGGCCGTCCGTGGGCTCCATAAGTTTTGGGCGCTGGAAGGAACCACGACGGCGGACCCCGCCAGCGATGTCCACCCGCCCATGCCAGGCAAACGGCTTCCCAAAGCCATCAGTGTTGGCGAAGTGACGCGCATCCTGGAAGCTGCCGGCTCGGATAGCGCCACTGGCCTCCGGGACCGTGCCCTGCTTGAGTTCCTGTACTCCACAGGGGCCCGCATCAGCGAGGCCGTGGGACTGGACGTCGATGACGTCTCCCTCGAAGACACCGGTGGCGACCCCGCAATTGTGCGGCTGTTCGGCAAGGGGTCCAAGGAGCGTCTGGTGCCTCTGGGCTCCTACGGTGCCCGTGCCGTCGGGGCCTATGTTGTCCGCGGCAGGCCGCTCCTGGCGTCCAAGGGCAAAGGCACTCCCGCGCTGTTCCTCAATGCCCGGGGTGGCCGGATCAGCCGGCAGAGTGCTTGGACCATCCTGAAGACGGCGGCCGAGAAGGCCAACATCACCAAGGATGTTTCGCCGCACACCTTGCGCCATTCCTTTGCCACCCACCTGTTGGAAGGTGGAGCAGATGTCAGGGTGGTGCAGGAGCTCCTGGGACACGCATCAGTAACCACAACACAGGTCTATACATTGGTCACCGCGGATACCTTGCGCGAGGTCTACGCCGCCGCGCATCCGAGGGCGCTCGGATAGCCAAGTCTAGTCAAGCACGTTGAGCGTCAGCTCCACGGCGTCCACGAACAATGCCAACAGCGACGTCCCCAAGCCAGCTACGAGCAACAGCCCGGGGTGTGCAAGCCCCACCACCACCCGCTTGAGCCGCGGGCGTCCACGGAGGAACTTCTTTGGTACGCGTGTCTTCTGCGGTACCTGCCGCCAACCCCGCAACCGCCGCAGGAACCATGCGCAGCGGATAATGAAGGCCATCCAAAGGACGGAGAGGACCAGCGGAACTGCGGCCAGCATGAGGTTGAACCCCAGGGCGGTGACTTCCTTCTCGGAATCGCCAATGACGGTCTGGACGGTGGTGGAGATGGAGGCACTCATCACCACGGAGGCTGCCCACACCATGAACGCTGCCACCAAGGCGAGGAACCGGACGAAGAAGTGGCCGAGGACTGTTGCATCTACGGCCCGGAGATGGCTGCGGGGCGTGGCGTGCAGCACACCCAGCGTGGAGATCAGGGTAGGAAGCGCGGCCACGAGTACCAGCAGGTACCAAGTCCATCCGGCCAGGTCCACCACCTCGTCCAGGACGATCAGCCCTGCCCACACCACGGTCCACGCCCAGCCTGCATAAAGGGGGTGTGCCACCAGCCATCGGGGCAACCACGTGTCCCGTTCCGGTTTGGCTTTGGGAGCTCTTTCTGCGGGCCCTGCAGCGTTGTCGGACGGCGGTTCTGCAACGTCGTCGACGGCGGCCACCTTGGTTGGCCGGTTACCCCCACCTTCTGTCATGGGCTCACTGTAGCAATGGCGGCAGTGGCAGGGGAGATCAGGTTAAGGTAGGCAGCATGACTGCAGCCCATGTGACCTTGTGCTTCCTCCTCCGCGACGGCGCGGACGGCGAGCATGTCCTGCTCGGAACCAAAAAGACAGGTTTCGGCAGGGGCAAGGTAGTGGGGGTGGGCGGCCACGTGGAGCTGGGGGAAACCGCCTCGCAGGCTGCGTGCCGGGAGGTCATGGAGGAAATCAACGTGGTGGTCACGGCGAAGGACCTGATTCCGGCGGGCACTGTGGACTTTGTTTTCCCGGCAAAGCCGGAGTGGAACATGGCCACCACTGTGTTCTTGACCCGCGAGTGGGAGGGCGAGCCGTCCGAAAGCGACGAGATTGCCCCCGCATGGTTCCCTGTGGCGGAACTTCCCGTGGACAGGATGTGGGCCGACGCCGAGCATTGGCTGCCGGCGATGATCGCCGGCCGGCGCATCGCCGTGCGGGTGGCTCTGGCGGCCGATAACGAGAATGTGGCTGACGTCCGAACCCTTGAGTGGGTGGATCCTCAGCTGTAGCAGGAGCGAGTGAAGAACGACGCCGGGCCGGTCGCCTTTCGGTGACCGGCCCGGCGTCGTGCTTCTTGCTTAAGAACCGGAAGCGTTACGGAACGTGCCGCTCTTCGGGCCCGTTGTATTCGCTGAGCGGGCGGATCAGGGAGTTGGACGCTACCTGTTCCATGACGTGTGCTGTCCAGCCGGTGATGCGGCTTGCGACGAACAGCGGCGTGAAAGTCTGGGTGTCGAAGCCCATGAGGTGGTAGGTGGGTCCGGCCGGGTAGTCGAGGTTGGGCTTGATGGCCTTGGCTTCGTCCATGGCTTGCTCGAGTCCGTTGTAGAGGCCCAAGAGTTCGGGTCGTCCGTAGTGGGCGATCATTTTGTCTAGGGCGGCTTTCATGGTGGGCACGCGGGAGTCGCCGTGCTTGTAGACACGGTGTCCGAAGCCCATGACCTTTTTCTTCTGGGCCAGGGCGTCTTCCATCCATGCACGGGCACGGGTGGCGGCTTCTTCGAGGGATTCTTCGCTGCGGATGCCGATCTCGTCAAAGGTGTGCATCACGGCTTCGTTGGCTCCGCCGTGCAGGGGACCCTTAAGGGCACCGATGGCTGCGGTGACAGCGGAGTGCAGGTCCGAGAGGGTGGAGGTGACCACTCGGGCGGTAAAGGTGGAGGCGTTGAAGGAGTGTTCCGCGTACAGGATCATGGAGACGTTAAATGCCTCCACCACTTCGGGCACCTGTTCTTCGCCGAAGGTCATCCAGAGGAAGTTCGCCGAGTAGTCCAGGTCATCGCGGGGCTCAACCGCATCCTGGCCGCGGCGGCGACGTTGATCGTAGGCCACGACGGCGGGCATGGCGGCCCAGAGGTCGATTGCCTTTTTCATGTTGGCTTCTGGTGATGAGTCCTCAGCCAGTTCGTGCCGGGCACCCAGGACGGAGGCGGCCGTGCGGCAGACATCCATGGGGTGGGCGGTGGTGGGTAACGCGTCCACTACCGTCTTGACCACGGGGTCAAGGGCACGGCCCGCACGTTCCCGGGCAGTGAATTCCGCCAGTTCTGTTTCGTTGGGCAGTTCGCCGTTCCACAGCAGGTAGGCCACTTCTTCGAAGCTGCATTTGGCGGCCAGTTCCTGGACCGGGTACCCGCGGTAGAGCAGCGAGTTGGTCTCCGGGTTGACCTTCGAGACGGCGGTGTAGTCCACCACGACGCCGGCCAGGCCCTTTTTGATGTCTTCAGCTGTCATGCTGAACTCCTTCGTTCATAATGCAAGCGGTCCGGAAGCCCCGGACTGCCTGCTTTCCCCTGAATGAATCCCGGTCCTAGCGAATGCCGGGAACCTGGAAGTTGAAAACGCCGGTATCGAACTGGTTGTATGCCTCGTAGTCCACGAGTTCGTAGAGGCGTGCACGCGTGAGCATGTTCTCCACGTCCGCTTCCTGGGTCCCCGCAGCCTTGATCGATTCCAGAGTACGCTCTGCAGCGCCCATGGCAATGCGCAGGAGGGTAACGGGGTAGATGACCATGTTCACTCCTACCCCTTGGAGCTGGTCCACGGTGAAGAGGTCGCTTTTGCCGAACTCTGTCATGTTGGCCAGGATGGGCACGTCCACGGCGTCGCGGATGGCTTGGAACTCGCTCAGATCACGCATGGCTTCCGGGAAGATCGCGTCGGCACCTGCATCCACGAGAGCTCGTGCGCGGTCTTGCGCGGCTTGGAGTCCCTCGACGGCCCGGATGTCGGTGCGGGCCATGATGAGGAAGTTCGGGTCGCGGCGGGCGTCTGCTGCGGCTCGGATGCGTTTGGTGGCGGTGTCGATGTCCACCACGTTTTTGCCGTCCAGGTGGCCGCAGCGTTTCGGGTTGAACTGGTCCTCGATGTGGCAGCCTGCCAGGCCCGCGTTTTCGAGTTCCTGGATGGTCCGGGCCACGTTCATGGGTTCACCGAATCCGGTGTCCGCGTCCACCAGGGAGGGCAGGTCCGTCATGCGGGCGATCTGCCCGGCCCTCGTTGCTACTTCGGTGAGGGTGGTGAGGCCGATGTCGGGCAGGCCGAGGTCGTTGGCCAGGACGGCGCCGGAGATGTAGACGCCGGCGAAGCCTTTTTCCTCGATCAGCCGTGCAGAGAGCGGGTTGAACGCGCCCGGGAACTGCTGCACGGTCCCGGAGGCCAGCAGCTCGCGCAGCTTTACGCGCTTCTGTTCAGGGGTGACTTTGGAGTACAGCATTTAGAACAGTCCCTTGGGTGCAGCATTGAGGTCGATCACGCCGGGTGCTGCGGTGATGTTGAGCTGGTCCAGTTCGCCTTCGCCCAGTTCGGTGACGCGTTCGACGGCGGTGAGGAACCTTTCAATTTCGGCTTCCTCCACCAAACCAGCAGCGAGGGTGCGGAACTTGTTGATGTATTGCTCGCGGGCGAACGGCCGGGCGCCGAGCGGGTGGGCATCGGCCACGGCGATCTCGTCGGTAATCACTGTGCCGTCGTTGAGGGTGATCTCCACGGAACCGCCGAAGGCCTTCTCCGCGATGTCCAGTGAGTGGTAGCGGCGGGTCCATTCCGGGTCTTCTACGGTGGTGACTTTGTGCCAGAGTTCCACGGTGTCCGGGCGGGCGGCGCGTTCGGGGGCGTAGGAGTCCACGTGGTGCCAGGAGCCGTCCTGCAGGGCCACAGTGAAGATGTAGGGGATGGAGTGGTCCAGGGTTTCGCGGGATGCGGTGGGGGAGTACTTCTGGGGATCGTTCGCTCCGGAACCGATCACGTAGTGCGTGTGGTGGCTGGTCTTGATCAGCACGGAGGCTACGTTGGCCGGGTCCGTGGTTTCCGGGTGCTCGCGGTTGAGCTTGCGGGCGAGGTCGATCCAGGCCTGTGCCTGATATTCGGCGGAGTGTTCCTTGGTGTAGGTGTCCAGGATGGCGCGTTTGGCTTCGCCGGGCAGGGGCAGGGGTACTTCGTAGGAGGCGTCGGGGCCGTCGAGCATCCAGGCGATCACGCCGTCTTCGCCTTCGTAGATGGGCACAGGGGAGGTCTGGCCGCGCATGGAGCGGTCCACGGCTTCGACCGCCATCTTGCCCGCGAAAGCCGGGGCGTGGGCCTTCCAGGTGGAGATTTCGCCCTTGCGGGACTGTCGGGTGGCGGTGGTGGTGTGGAGGGCCTGGCCCACGGACTGGAAGATCGTCTCCACGTCCAAACCCAACAACGTGCCGATGCCTGCCGCGGCGGAGGGGCCGAGGTGGGCTACGTGGTCGATCTTGTGTTTGTGCAGGCAGATGGCTTTGACCAGGTTCACCTGGATTTCGTAGCCGGTGGCGATGGCACGGACCAAGTCGGCGCCGTTGGAGCCCACGTGCTGGGCGACGGCCAGGATCGGGGGGATGTTATCTCCCGGGTGGGAGTAGTCCGCGGCCAGGAACGTGTCGTGGTAATCGAGTTCGCGGACGGCTACGCCGTTGGCCCAGGCGGCCCATTCCGGGGAGACCTGATCGCTGATGCCGAAGACGTGCGCGCCCTTGC
The DNA here is from genome assembly GCF_055389195.1 of Arthrobacter sp. DualSoilB13. NCBI lineage: Bacteria > Bacillati > Actinomycetota > Actinomycetes > Micrococcales > Micrococcaceae > Arthrobacter > Arthrobacter sp. DualSoilB13. The sequence continues at coordinate 1,617,102 of NZ_AP035865.1, forward strand.
CATTGGCCGAGGGTGCGTGGGTCAGCGCCTGCGCGCGGGCGGCAACAATGGGGCCACGGTTCAACGACGCGATGGCCACCGAGGCGTTGTCGATGATCCGGTTGATCACCATGTCGGTGACCTCCGGGGTGACGTCAACGGGGTCTGCGGCGACCACGGCGATCTTGTGCGCCAACTGCTCCTCGCGCTGGAGGTTCTCTTCGCTCTTGTAGACGCGGACGTGGTGGTTCTTAACCATGGTGCTCCTTCTGGTGGGACGTTCTACCGGGCCGTGTGGGTGGCTTTGACGTGGGTGAGGCTGCGGTGCAGGTGGACTGTGGTGGCCGCTTCTGCCAACCGGGGGTTGCCCGCGGCGATGGCTTCGGCGATTGCGGCGTGTTCCGCGGCTGCCGCGTGGAGCCTGGCGGTGTCGTCGGCGGCCAGACGCCGGACCCGCACCAAATGGACACGCAGGCTCCGCATGGCGTTCGCCAGATACGCGTTGGAGATCGCGGCATCGATGGCATCGTCCAGGCGACTGACCAGGGCGTAGTACTCGTGTCGTGCGGGATCCTGGTCGCTGAGCAGCTCGGGGGCCAGCAGCAGTTGGGAGTGCAGCTCGGCGAACACGCCCGGCTCGCCGCGTTCGGCAGCAAGGGCAGCGGCTCTCACTTCAAGCGTTTCGCGTAACTCGAACAGTTCGTCGATGCTCTCCAGCGAGATATCGGTGACGACGACGCCGCGGCCGCCTGCCGCCGTCGTCAATCCTTCTGCGGTGAGCCGGCTCAGCGCCTCCCGGACCGGCGTGCGGGACACGCCCAAGCGTTCGGACTGCTCCACCTCCGCGAGGACCGTGCCTGGTTGGAGGCGCCACTCAATGATGTCTTCACGGAGGGCCGAGTAAGCCCGATCACTGGCGCGCATGACCTCAGTGTATACACAGGACTAGCTAGGAGTCATCAAAACCGCGAAATTCAGCAAATTTGTATACATCCGTGGCTAGGCGTGGTTCCAGCCGTACTCGTTCTCCGGCCGGCCGGGAGTGCCATACCGGGGCGCCCGGGTGACCGTTCCGGCGTCGGCCAAGTACTCCAGATAGCGCCGGGCGGTCACCCGGGACATGCCCAGCGCGTCCATCACTTCGCTCGCGGACACGGGCCGATGTCCCGCGCGCACCAAGTCCTTCACTGCCTCCAAGGTGGACCCGGACAGGCCCTTGGGCAGCGGTAGTTCGGTGGGAGCGCGAAGGCTCGCAAACGCTTGGTCTACGTCGCTCTGCGAGGCTCCTGCTTTGGAAATCCCGGACATGGAGCCTGCCAACTGTTCACGGAACGTCCGGTAGCTGCGGAGCTTGTCGGCGAACGTGGCGTAGGTGAAGGGCTTGATGAGGTACTGCACGACGCCGATGGACACGGCGCTGCGCACGATGTTCAGTTCCCGGACGGCAGTGATGGCGATGATGTCCGCAAAGACTCCCGCGGAACGCATCCGGCGGGCGACGTCCAATCCGTGCAGATCCGGGAGGTTCATGTCCAACAGGACCAAATCCACAGGGGAGCCGGAGGCTGCGAATTCGCCCAGGATGCGCAAGGCCGACTGCCCATCCGGCGCCGTCCCCACCAAGGTGAAGCCGTCCAGGCGGCCAACATAGACAGAGTGGGCGTCCGAGGCAATTGGCTCGTCTTCCACCACCAGGACGCGGATGTCTGTCATGCCTTCTCTTCCTCGGGAACCGGCGCGGGGAGCAGAACATGGAACTGTGCTCCGCCGGGATTGCTGATGGTCATCGTACCGTTGAGTCGGTCCACGGCTTGGCGAACCAACGCCAGGCCAACTCCCCGGCCATGAGCGCCGCGAGGGTTCTCTCCCGGGGACTTCGTGCTGAAACCGTACTGCAGGACGTCATCAATGGAGTCCGGATCGATTCCTCTGCCCGAGTCCCGCACCGAGAATTCCACGGCGGACGGCCCGGCTTGAACGTCCAGCTCCACCTTTCGGGGGAAATCACCGGCAGCGGCAGCGTCAATCGCATTGTCCAGCAGGTTCCCCAAGATGGTCACCAGGTCCTGAATTTCCAGGCCCCGGACGCCGGAACTCCCCGATGTCCGCACCACCAAGTCCACCCCGCGTTCGTGGGCTTCGGCAGCCTTGCCCATCACCAGCGCGCTCATGACGGGTTCGTCCACGGAGGCCACCATGTCATCCGTGAGTTGCTGGCTGAGTTCAAGGTCCTTGGTGGCAAAGTCCAGGGCCTGGGGCGTGCGGCCCAACTCCAGGAGTGAAACGATCATGTGAAGGCGGTTTGCATGCTCATGCGTCTGGGCTCGCAGGGCATCAGAGAGCGTCTTCATGGTTTGCAGTTCGGTGCCCAGGGATTCGATTTCGGTACGGTCGCGGATGGTGGCCACCGTGCCGTAGATGGCGGGTTTCTGTCGGCTCCGCTCAGGCAATGGCCCTACTGCAGGGGCCTGGTTGACCACCAAAATCCGCGAACCCGTGAGGTGGATTTCGTCGTGAGCTGGCCTCCCCGACTCGAACAGCGCTCGCAGGCTGCCGTCGAAGGGAAGATCTGCGAGTTTCGGGGCGTCGTCGGGGGACCGGTCGGCGTCTGAAGGTTCCAATCCGAGAAGTTCCGCGGCCTGGTCGTTGTACATCACAGCCTTGCCGTGCGTATCAATCAATATCACGCCTTCGCGAACCGAGTGCAGGACCGATTCGTAATAGGCGAAGAGCTGCGCCAGCTGTTCCGGGCCCCACCCCCGGGTGACGGAGCGCAAGTAGCGGCCCAACAGCCATGAGGCCACCGATCCGAAGAACAGGACCACCAGGGCGATGATGCCAATCACCCCCAATCTCTCAGCGACGTCTGTGTCCACGGTGCGGACCGTCACCCCGGCAGCCACCAGAGCCTTGACGTCGCCGTTGGGATCCAGGACGGGAGCAATGGTGCGGACCGACGGCCCCAACGTTCCGGCGGTCACTTCGGTGAAGGTTTCGCCCCGCAACGCAGGCTCGATGGTCCCAATGTAGGGCTTGCCAAGCTCCTCTGTGCGCGGATGCGTCCAACGGGTCCGGTCGGGAGCCATGATGGTGATGAAGTCGGCGTCGGCGTGATCCATGACCTCCAACGCGTAGGGCTGCAGGACCGCTGAAGGATCTGCTGTTGAGGCCGCCTCCACCACCAGGGGATTGTCGGCCAGGGAGGCGGCGATGGCGAGCATCCTGCCGCCGGCTTCGTCGTACCCCCTGTCCCTGGCTTCCACCACCGAGAACGCGCCGAATACAGCCGTCAGCACCAGGACGAACAACAAATTCGCCACGAACAAACGGCGGGCGATGCTCCAGCTGTGAAACACGAGGGCCTCCCATGACCAATATGACCGCAACGGTGATGTGTGTCACCAACGGCTCAATGATGGATATCACACAAGGGCAGCGGATTGGACATCAGTGCAGGACCGCAGCGCCTTACACAGTATCCAAAGGAGAATCCCATGACCTCTCAACGAGGAGAGTCGGCAGTAGCTGCCAAAACTGGACGCAAGGGGCTCGACAAGTCGCATTACTTGTACATCGCGGTCATCCTGGCCGTAGTGCTCGGCGCCGTCGTCGGCCTGGTGTTCCCTGAAGTTGGAAAGTCCCTCAAGCCCCTCGGGGATGGCTTTATCAAACTCATCAAAATGATGATCGCTCCGGTCATCTTCTGCACCATCGTCCTGGGCATCGGTTCCATCGCCAAGGCGGCCACCGTCGGCAAGGTGGGCGGTCTTGCACTGGGCTACTTCGTGGCGATGTCCACCTTCGCCCTGGCCATCGGCCTGGTAGTCGGAAACCTCATCCACCCCGGTGAGGGACTCAAGCTGACCCCCTACGATCCCACCAAGAAGGCCGACACCAACAGCACGGTGGACTTCCTCCTGGGTATCATTCCCGGTGACATTCCGGTCCTGCCCACCCTGCTTGCGGCGATTCTGGTCGGTTTCGCCCTGCAGAAGATGGGCAAGCAGGGAGCTCCCATCCTCGCCGCCATCGGGCACGGACAGCGCCTCGTCTTCCGTATCCTCATCATGATCATGTGGCTGGCTCCGGTTGGCGCATTCGGTGCCATCGCCGCCGTCGTTGGTGCCACCGGCGCCCAGGCGATCCTCAGCATGTTCACCCTGATGGTGGCCTTCTACATCACCTGCGCACTGTTCATTGTGGTCATTCTCGGAACGCTGCTCCGCGCAGTGGCCGGCGTCAACATCTTCAAGCTCATGAAGTACCTGGGCCGCGAGTACCTCCTGATTTTCTCCACCTCTTCCTCCGAAGCAGCCCTGCCCCGCCTGATCGCCAAGATGGAGCACCTGGGTGTCTCCAAGCCGGTTGTCGGCGTCACAGTGCCCACCGGTTACTCCTTCAACCTTGATGGCACGGCAATCTACCTGACCATGGCCTCCTTGTTCGTTGCCAACGCCATGGGAACTCCTCTTGATCTTGGCGCCCAGGTCTCCCTGCTGGTCTTCATGATCATCGCTTCCAAGGGCGCTGCAGGCGTCACCGGTGCCGGGCTCGCAACCCTGGCCGCTGGCCTCCAGGCACACAAGCCGGAGCTGTTGGGAGGCGTGGGCATGATCGTAGGAATCGACCGCTTCATGTCCGAGGCCCGCGCACTGACCAACTTCACCGGCAATGCAGTTGCCACGGTCCTGATCGGCACCTGGGTGAAGGAAATCGACAACGGCCAGGTAGAGCGTGTCCTCTCCGGCAGCGAACCCTTCGACGAGCAGACCATGATCGCCCACGGCGGCGAAGAAGAGGCAGCTCCCGAAGCTGAGAACCGCGAGAAGGTTACGGTCTAAGCGGACCGCCACCAAACGCGATGCAGTCAGGCGAAGGCCGGCACCCCACCAGGTGCCGGCCTTTGCTGTTTCCCCTGAGCGACCGATGACGCGCCTCAACCTTCGACCTCAACCAGAGGGTCAAGGCTCAAGAATCGGCCAAAGTCAAGTTCCCCAAATAACCGTGTCGGGCGCTGTAGCCTAAAGGGGTAGCAGCGCTGTCGTCCAGGGGCGCAGCGGCAGGGAAGATCGTCGTCGAAAGAGTGGTTAGATACGTGAGCATCGAACGGGGAACAGCTACGCTGGAAGGCACCGAGCTCGATCTGGAAGACGCCATCATGGGGCCCACGGGCCGTCCTTATCGCGAATTCCCTGAACCTGCTCCACTGGCCTCCCACGGCCCGGCGAGAGTCATCGCCATGGTCAACCAAAAGGGTGGAGTGGGTAAGACCACCTCCACCATCAACTTGGCCGCAGCGCTCGCCGAGTACGGTCGGCGTGTCCTGCTGGTGGACTTTGATCCCCAAGGCGCTCTTTCCGCCGGCCTCGGGGCCAATCCGCACGAGCTCGATCTCACCGTCTATAACGTCCTGATGGACCGCAAGGTGAACATCCGCGATGCCATCCAGCAGACCGGTGTTGAAGGCGTTGACCTCCTGCCCGCCAACATCGACCTCTCGGCTGCCGAAGTCCAGCTGGTCAACGAGGTTGCCCGTGAGCAAGTCCTGGACCGCGCCCTCAAAAGCGTTGAGGACGATTACGACGTCGTCTTGATCGACTGCCAGCCGTCTCTGGGCCTGTTGACAGTGAATGCGCTGACTGCCGCCCACGGCGTCATCATTCCGTTGATTTGCGAGTTCTTCGCCTTGCGCGCCGTGGCGCTCCTGGTGGAGACCATCGAGAAGGTACAGGACCGCCTGAATCCGCGCCTGCAGGTGGATGGCGTCCTGGCAACCATGTACGACGCCCGCACCCTGCACAGCCGCGAAGTCATCTCCCGTTTGGTGGAGGCGTTCGGAGACAAAGTCTTCGAGACCGTCATTAAGCGGTCCATCAAGTTTGCTGATGCCACCGTGGCGGCCGAGCCCATCACCAGCTACGCCGGCAACCACATCGGTGCTGACGCTTATCGCCGCCTTGCCAAAGAACTGATCTCGCGCGGCGGCGCGCCCTAGCGGACGGTGGGACCGTCAATCGCTCATACTGCGGAAGCGGACCTGGCCTCGCCCTCTGCTACGGAAACGCCCGTACCGGCAGAAACGCCCGACGCCGGCACCTCCGAAGCCCGCAAAGCCGGCTTTGAGGTACGGCTCACTAACTTCACGGGACCCTTTGATTTACTGCTCGGCCTTATTTCCAAGCACAAGCTGGATATCACCGAGGTGGCGCTAGCCACGGTCACTGATGAGTTCATCAAGTACATCAGGCGTCTCCAGGAGCTGGGGGAGGACTGGGCGCTGGATGAAGCCAGCGAGTTCCTGGTGATTGCCGCAACACTGCTCGACTTGAAGGCGGCGCGCCTTCTGCCGGCCGGTGAAGTGGAGGACGCTGAGGACATTGCCCTTCTGGAAGCAAGGGACCTGCTGTTCGCCCGCCTCCTGCAGTACAAGGCATTCAAGCAGATCGCCGGGATCCTGGGAGAGACGCTGGAGCAGGAAGCCCGGAGGTATCCCCGCCAGGTTGCCCTTGAAGGCCATTTCGCCGCGTTGCTCCCGGAACTGGTGTGGCGGCACACCCCGGAGCAATTCGCCGAACTTGCCGCTAAAGCACTCAAACCCAAGGATTCCGCGTCGGCCGAAGTTGGCTTGGAACACCTCCACGCTCCGCCGGTCAGCGTCAAGGAGCAGGCCGAGATCATGGGCTACCGCTTGAAGCTTGGCGCGCCCTTGTCTTTCAAAACCTTGATCGCAGATGCCGAGACCACCTTAGTGGTGGTGGCGCGCTTCCTGGCGTTGCTGGAAATGTTCCGTGACAGGGTGGTGGCCTTCGAGCAGCCCGAGCCGTTGGCTGAGTTGACGGTTCGATGGACAGGCGATGACGCCGGCTGGGACAGTTCCAGCCTGAGCGAGGAGTACGGGCCTGAAGCAGGAACAGGAAGCGGGGATGGCGCCAGTGAATGAGCAGGAAACGGTGCAGGACGGGCTGGCAGAGCTGGAAGCTTTGCCCGGCGGTGCGCGTGCAGCGTTGGAAGCTGTCCTCATGGTGATCGATGAGCCGGCCACTTCGGAGGAGCTGGCCGCCGGGCTCAACGTGACGGTGGCCGTCGTCGAGGATTTGCTGCAGGACCTGCAGCGGGAGTATAGCGGCTATACTGTTAAAGCCCCGGACGTGGATGCTGTCGGCTTTGCCGATGCCAGCACTGCACCCCGGGGTTTTGAATTGCGGAACGTCGCCGGTGGGTGGCGGATTTATTCACGGGCGGAATTCGCCGACGTCGTGGGGAGATTCGTCCTCGAAGGGCAGACCACCAGGCTGACTCAGGCAGCGCTTGAGACACTGGCGGTCATTGCTTACCGGCAACCGGTCTCAAGGGCCCGGGTGTCCGCCATTCGCGGCGTCAACGTAGATTCCGTGGTCCGGACTCTTACCCAGCGGGGTTTGATCGAGGACTCCGGAAACGATCCCGAATCGGGGGCTGTCCTCTACAGGACAACCTCGTACTTCCTGGAACGGATGGGAATCGGCTCGGTGGCTGAACTGCCACAGCTCTCGCCGCACCTTCCTGGCTTGGAAGGCATCGACGAGTACTACGACGCCAGCCGGATGTAGCCACGGCCAACACCGGTACTGCAAGAGAACTTCATACTGATTCACGGCGCCATATCAAGGTGCACAGCGACAAGGGGCAGACGATGTCTGCCCGGCTGGCTAGTGTTGATTTCAACACCTATTGCCGGCCATTACTACACAAGGACGGGTCATGACACAGGCGGGACGCCAGAGTTCACCACGTAACGGTTCGGGACGAAACAGTTCCGGACGCAATGAGGCCAAGGGAGGCGGCACCGGCCGCTCCAACGCCGGCGGCTTCTCAGGCCGCGGCGGCAGCGCCGGCGCTGGAAAGCGCAACTTCTCACAGGGCGAGGGCCGCCCCTTTAAGGCTCCGAAGCCGCGTGAAGCGGCACCTTTCGATCCCGACAACCCCACATCAGCGGGCGATTACGACCGCGGCCAGGCAGCAAGGCCCGCTAAGCCCTTCCGCAAGCCCGGCTCCAACAAGCCCGGCTTTGGCAAGGCACCCGGCACTCCCGGTGCCATCAAGCCCAAGGCAAAGCCGGCACGGCAGTATGGCTCCAAGGCCTTCGGCAGCGAACGCTTCGGCCAGAACCTGGGCCCCATCCGCAAGCCGGCCCGCAACCGCGGCCCGCGCCAGGAAGTGCCCCAGTCCGATCTCCACGATGCTGACGGCGTACGCCTGCAGAAGGTCATGGCGCAGGCAGGCGTGGCCTCACGCCGCGTGTGCGAGGAAATGATCCTCGAAGGCCGCGTCGAGGTTGACGGTGTGGTCACCACCGAACTTGGTATGCGCGTTGATCCTACGGCGGCTGTGATCCACGTTGATGGCATCCGGATCCAGCTCGACGACACCCTGGTCTACATGGTCTTCAACAAGCCCAAGGGCGTTGTTTCCACCATGGAGGACCCCGAAGGCCGTCCCTGCATCAGCGACTTCCTCAAGAACAACAAGAACAAGGGCGAACGCCTGTTCCACGTCGGCCGCTTGGACGTCGCCACTGAGGGGCTGCTGCTCCTGACCAACGACGGCGAACTGGCCAACCGATTGACGCACCCTTCGTACGAGGTGCCTAAGACGTACCTGGTCCAGGTGCGTGGCCCCTTCCCGCAAGGCGTGGGCGCAAAGCTGAAGAACGGCGTCGAGCTCGAAGACGGCGTAGCTGCGGTGGACTCGTTCCGTTTGGTTGACTCCACCCCCGGCCACGTCCTCATTGAGGTTGTGCTCCACTCCGGCAAGAACCGTATTGTGCGCCGCATGTTCGACGCCGTCGGCTTCCCGGTGGAGCGACTTGTCCGCGTCAAGGTGGGGCCCATCGGCTTGGGAGACCAGCGCCAGGGCAGCATCCGCAACCTCGGCAGGCAGGAAGTCGGACACCTCCTGGCATCGGTGGGACTCTAAGGCATGTCGGCATTCGGTACGCACGGCCGGGGCCATCTTGATGGCCCGGTCGTCGTTCTCGGTACAGGCTTGCTCGGGGCCAGCATTGGCCTCGGCCTGCGCGGACGCGGAGTCCCCGTTTTCCTGTTTGATCCCTCGCCCACCAACCAGGCGGTGGCGGTGGACATCGGTGCGGGACGGCCACTGGGGGAGCTGGATGAACAACCCCAACTGGTAGTTGTCGCGGCCCCGCCGGACGTTACCGCCGACGTCGTACAGAAGGCACTGGCGGATTACGCTTCAGCGGTGGTGGTTGATATTGCCAGCGTCAAGGCCACCATCCAGGCGCAGTTGCGGGAACGCGGCGTTGACCTCGCCCGCTACGTGGGTACCCACCCCATGGCAGGTAGGGAGAAGTCCGGTCCGGTTGCGGCCAGGGGAGAGCTTTTCACGTCCATGCCGTGGGTACTCTGCCCCTCCGAAGAAACGTCGGACGCTGCACTCCAAACCGCACGTTCGCTGGCGGGAGATCTGGGAGCAATTGTTTCCCAATTCACCGCCGACGAGCACGATGAAGCCGTGGCCTTGGTGTCTCACTTGCCGCAGATCATGTCCTCCCTTCTGGCGAGCCGTCTGCAGGGTACGCCGTTGCATGCCCTGTCCTTGGCGGGCAACGGACTCCGGGACACCACCCGCATTGCAGCCAGCGATCCCACCCTCTGGGTGCAGATCCTGGGCGGCAACGCGGAAAAGGTGGTTTCCATCCTGCATGGTGTGCGTGAGGACCTGAACCGTCTGATCGGCACCTTGGAAGAACCCCTCGCCCCCGGCGCGCGGCTGGACCTCGCCCAACTGATCAGTGAGGGCAATGCAGGCCAGGCCCGGATCCCGGGAAAGCACGGCGGACCTCCCCAGGCGTACTCGTGGCTCACCATCCTGGTGGATGATAAACCGGGCCAGATCGCGCACCTCCTCACGGAAATCGGTGAGATCGGTGTGAACCTCGAAGACCTTCGGCTGGACCATTCCTCCGGACAAAACGTGGGCATGGTGGAACTTTCCGTGCTTCCGAGCAAGCATGACCTCCTTGTTGAAGCTTTGACTGACCGTGGATGGCGGGTACTCCAGTAATGACGCGTGAATTCTTTGGCCCGGAGACAGTTGCCCGCCCCGGCAAGCCGCTCGTGATCGCGATCGACGGCCCATCGGGGTCCGGCAAGTCCAGCGTCAGCAAGGAAGTCGCCCGGCGCTTGAAGCTGGCGTACCTCGATACCGGTGCCATGTACCGTGCCCTGACCTGGTTCTGCCTTAAGACCGGCGTTGACCTTCAGGACGGTGCCGCGGTGGAACAGGCTTCCAAGATCATGCCGTTGGAGATCAGTACCACTACCGCCACGGAATATGTGGCGGTTGATGGCACGGACATCACGGACGAGATCCGGGATCCTTTGATCTCCTCGTCGGTCAGTGCTGTGGCCACCACGCTTGGTGCCCGCGCCGAGCTGATCCGTCGCCAGCGTGATCTGATCGACCAGCACCACCGCCGCATGGTGGTGGAAGGACGCGACATCACCACCGTCGTCGTCCCTAACGCTGAGGTTCGCATGCTCTTGACCGCCAGTGAGGAAGCCAGGCTGCGGCGTCGTGGGATCCAGTTGGGCGGCACGCAAACCAAGGAGCAGCTCAAAGCCCAGGTGATCCAGCGTGACGCCAAGGACTCAACGGTGGTGAACTTCACCCAAGCCGCCGACGGAGTGGTGACGCTCGATTCCTCCGATCTGAACTTTGAGGAAACGGTGGAGACCGCGCTGGCGATCGTGAGCAAGGTTATTTATGGCGACTGAGACTCAGCTGCCCTCCGCCGGGAGCAGGTTGTGGAGCCGACCCGTTGGCTGGCTCCTGGACCACGTCATTTATCGGACCATCGTGGCGGGCAAAAGCAACGTCCCTGCGGCCGGACCGGTGGTATTCGCCGCGAACCACATCAGCTTCCTGGACGGGCCGGTGATGTTCGGCGCGTCGCCGCGTCCCATGCACATCCTGGTTAAGAAAGAGATGTTCAAGGGCTTCCTGGGCAAGGTTTTGCGAGGATCCGGACAGATCCCCGTGGACCGGGCCGGCGACCGCACCGCCCTGCATGTCGGCAAGAAACTGCTCGACGCCGGTCGTTGCGTAGGGATTCTTCCCGAAGGAACCCGGGGGAGCGGCTCGGCAGAAAACATCAGCAACGGAGTTGCGTGGCTCGCCCTCACCACGGGAGCCACTGTTATACCGGTTGCCATCCTCGGAACCCGTCAGGATGATGAGCATCGCGACCATATCCCCAAACCACGCCGTAAGCTCCATGTGAGCTTCGGCGAACCCATCACGGTGAAGCGCCGGAAGGGCGAACCGGGGCGTGTTTCAATGGACAGGGCGGCTACGGAGATCCGTGAAGCCCTGGCCGGTCACGTCCAGGACGCCATCCGGGCCACAGGCCAGGGCCTTCCCCTGGAACCTGCGCCCGGTAAACCCACTTCGCAGCACCGCCACTCAGCAGTAGCCGGGACGCCGGCAGACCAACCACTAAGGAAAGTGCAATGAGCGATACGACTCAAAAATCCGGCCTCCACGGAGCCGGCGACGACGAATACACGCCCACCGGCACCGACCAGGTGGCGGAAAACCTGGCGGCCCTGGACGACGACGAGGCAGAGCTCCGCGCGGCCACCCTCCGGGCAGGCCTGGAGGACTACGAGCTCGACGAAGAAGACGCCGCGCTGCTCAGCGGTGAATATGGCGATGAGGGCGACGAAGGTCCCCTCAAGCTGGACCCGGTCCTGGCCATCATCGGACGCCCGAACGTGGGTAAGTCCACCTTGGTTAACCGCATCCTTGGCCGCCGCGAAGCCGTTGTTGAGGACACCCCGGGTGTAACCCGCGACCGCGTCATGTACTCGGCCCGTTGGAACGGCCGCAACTTCACCCTGGTGGACACCGGCGGTTGGGAGCACGACGCCAAGGGCATCCACGCCCGCGTAGCTGAACAGGCCGAAATGGCCGTGGAGCTTGCCGACGCCGTACTGTTCGTCGTGGACTCCGCCGTTGGCGCTACGGCCACGGACGAGGGCGTCATGAAGATGCTCCGCAAGAGCAAGAAGCCGGTCATCATGGTGGCCAACAAGGTGGACGACTTCGCCCAGGAAGCTGATTCTGCTGCACTGTGGGGATTGGGCTTTGGCCAGCCGTACCCGGTGTCGGCCCTGCACGGCCGCGGTGTCGCAGACCTCCTGGACCACGTCATGGACACCCTTCCCGAGTTCTCCCTGGTGGACGGTGTGGAGCGTTCAGGCGGTCCTCGCCGCATCGCCCTGATTGGTCGCCCGAACGTGGGTAAGTCCTCCCTGCTCAATAAGCTCGCGGGCTCCGAGCGCGTCGTGGTGGATCCGCTGGCCGGTACTACGCGTGACCCGGTTGACGAGTTCATCGAACTTGGCGACCGCACGTGGCGCTTCGTAGACACCGCGGGTATCCGCCGCCGCCAGCACATGGCACAGGGCGCAGATTTCTACGCCTCCCTGCGCACGCAGGCAGCGCTCGAGAAGGCGGAGGTCGCCGTCGTGCTTCTTGCCGTCGATGAGGTCCTCAGCGAGCAGGATGTCCGCATCCTGCAGTTGGCCATCGAGTCCGGCCGTGCCCTGGTTCTGGCCTTCAATAAGTGGGACCTGCTGGACGATGAACGCCGTCGTTACCTCGAACGCGAAATCGAGCAGGACCTTGCCCACGTTGAATGGGCTCCCCGCGTGAACATTTCGGCCAAGACCGGCTGGCACAAGGACCGCCTGGTCCCTGCGCTGGATATCGCACTGGAGAGCTGGGACCGCCGCATTCCCACTGGACGCCTGAACGCGTTCCTGGGCGAGCTCGTGGCAGCGCACCCGCACCCGGTCCGTGGCGGCAAGCAGCCGCGCATCCTCTTTGGCACCCAGGCATCCAGCCGCCCGCCGAAGTTCGTGCTGTTCACCACCGGCTTCCTGGACCCCGGATACCGTCGCTTCATCACCCGCCGCCTCCGCGAAACGTTCGGCTTTGAGGGCACGCCCATCGAGGTCAACATGCGCGTGCGCGAAAAGCGTGGCAAGAAGCGCTAAATGAGACGGGCATCACAGCCCACTTTGGCTGTGATGGCGTCTCCGACCTCCAACTTCGTGTAAGCTTTTGGAGGTGGTTCGGCCGGACTGCTTAGGTGAGACTCTTCGGAGGAAAACTTAGGCGGAGAACGGTGGAACCAGCGGGCTGTAGCGCAGCTTGGTAGCGCACTTGACTGGGGGTCAAGGGGTCGCAGGTTCAAATCCTGTCAGCCCGACCATAAAGGCCGGAATCACGTGGAAACACGATGATTCCGGCCTTTGGTCGTTAATGGGGGAGTTGGGCTAGACCGCCTGCAATGCGCCCAGTGCCCGCACCAGGGGCTCAAGTTCGGGCACGGTGGCGGCGGCCTCAAGAGCGGAGGCAAGGGTCTGGTCATGCACGGGCTTTGCTGCTTCCAGGAGCTTCTGGCCGGGAAGTGTTAGCTCGGTATAGATGCCGCGGCGGTCGTCCGCACACAGGATGCGGGTGAGCAGGCCGCGGTCCTCAAGCCGGTTGACCAAGCGGGTGGTGGCGCTGCTGGAGAGCGCTGTGGCCCGGGCCAGTTGCTGCATCCGCATGTGCCAGCCGTCCTGGCGGCTGAGCGCGTCCAGCACTGTGTACTCCACTACCGACAGGTCGCTCGACGCCTGGAGGGCCTTCTCGAGCTCCGTTTCGATGCTCCCGTGCAGGGCCGCAAGGGTGCGCCATCCCTGTGCCCGTACTTCGACGGCGTCATCCTTGATGCCCATGTGTCCTGTGCTCCTGACTCGATGTCCTGTGAATCGCGACGCATGGCAAAGTAGTTGCTTGCGCAAGTATCTAGCGTATGCAACTATATATGAAGCGTCTGCAACTATTATTCTACGGTTCCCGTCGACGCACTTCCACTTTTGGCCGGAACCGATCATTTAAGGAGCTCCACATGCCCGCAGGGTTGATTGCCCTTGCCCTCGGCGGATTCGGCATCGGACTGACCGAATTCGTGATCATGGGCCTCTTGCCGGAAGTTGCTGCCGACTTCCAGGTCAGCGAGGCTTCTGCCGGCTGGTTCATCTCCGGCTATGCCCTCAGCGTTACAGTTGGTGCGCTCCTGGTGACGGCTGCTGTGACCAGGCTGCCGCGCAAGCCGGTTCTCATTGGCTTGCTCGTCTTGTTCATCGCCGGCAACTTCTTCTCCGCCGTTGCTGACAGCTACGCGGCCATGATGATTGGCCGTGTGGTCGCTGCGCTGTGCCACGGCGCGTTCTTCGGTATCGGTTCGGTGGTAGCAGCGAGCCTGGTGCCGTCCCACAAGAAGGCCGGAGCCATCGCCATCATGTTCACGGGCCTCACCGCGGCCAACGTCCTCGGCGTTCCCTTCGGCACGTTGCTTGGTCAGAACTTCGGCTGGCGCTCAACTTTCTGGGCGATCACCGCCATCGGAGTTGTAGCCCTGCTCGGCATCGCGCTGATGGTTCCTAAAGCCACCACGGAACCCACCAAGGGGCTCCGCAGCGAGTTGGGCGCCTTCAGGTCAGGACAAGTATGGCTCTCCATCATCGTGACCATCCTTGGATTTGGCGGCATGTTCGGGGCGTTCACCTACATTGCCTTCACTCTTACCGAGGTGTCCGGCTTCGAATCGGGGGCCGTGCCGTGGCTCCTGGTGCTCTTTGGTGGCGGTCTGTTCGTTGGCAACTTCCTGGGCGGCAAGGCCGCGGACAAAGCGTTGGACAAGTCGCTGATCGTGATCCTTTCCGGACTTGTGGCGGTGTTGATCTTCTTCGCCCTCACCGCTTCGAGCAGCATCGCAACACTGGTCTCACTGGCGCTCATGGGTGGATTCGGCTTTGCTACCGTTCCGGGTCTCCAGATGCGCGTGATGCACTTCGCCTCCACGGCACCCACGCTGGCATCGGGTGCAAATATCGGAGCCTTCAACCTGGGGAACGCGCTCGGAGCATGGCTCGGTGGCGTGACCATTACCGCGGGTCTCGGCTACACATCGCCCATCTGGGCCGGCGCCGGCATTACCGTTGCCGCCCTGCTGGTCATGCTGTCCGCGGCTGCAGCAGCACGGCGCGGGGGACCTGCGGCACCTGCTGTAACTCCCGACGTCGAACGCGAACCGCATGGGGCCACCATCGCCTGACGCCGGGGTTTGGTTTCGGGCTCCAAGGCCCGGCCGGGAAACAAAGAAGCCCGCCACGGACAATCCGTGGCGGGCTTCAATGCGTCTCAAGCGGTGTGAGGCGTGGTGACCTGGATTATTTTTACGCCCCAATTGCGCTTTTTCCGAGCTGGTACTTGTACTTGCTCGGTCATGGGTCAATCATGGCAGAGACCCCCAATAGGTACAGGGGAAATGTGCCTATACTTTCAGCGGTGGCCATCAGCACAGGCCGCCGTCGAGGTTCGTAAATGTCCCGATGAAAGGCCACCAGTGAGCAATATTCCGGAAGAACTTTCCTACACCGCAGAACACGAATGGGTGACCGCTCCAGATGCCGACGGCGTTGTGCGCATTGGCATCACCGATTTCGCGCAGGACGCATTGGGCGACGTCGTCTACGCCCAGATGCCCGAGCCTGGCACAAAAATCACCGGCAATGAGGTTGTTGGCGAGGTGGAGTCCACCAAAAGCGTCAGTGACATCTACGCTCCGGTGACCGGCGAAGTCACCAATCGAAATGACGCCCTGGACACTGATCCGGCGTTGATTAACTCCGACCCGTACGGCGAGGGATGGCTCATTGAAGTAAAGCTCGCAGAAGCTGATGCAGTGGATTCCCTGCTCAGTGCATCGGAGTACGAACAACAGGTAGGCTAAAGTTATCTGGCCCGTCAGGCTGCTTTCCATAAACCGGAAAGCGGGACGGCGGGCCAGCAACCGATTTGCCCGGCGGTACCGGGAGGCGGAAGTGCCGGCAGGGTTTGGAACTGCCGGCGGATGAGGAGGAAATTCCATGGTTGGCGACGAACAGAATGAAGCCAATGTCGGGAACGGCGCGGAGGAACAGCCGTCGTCGGAGACCACCTCGATCAGCATTACGCCTACGTGGGACGAGCCGAGCATTGCGCCCAAGTTGGCACCTGAAGAGCGTGCGTCCGTAGACGCGCTTCCGCCGAACTCAGCCCTGCTCATAGCGCACAGCGGCCCCAATGCCGGTGCTCGTTTCCTGTTGGATGCGGACACCACCACGGCGGGACGTCACCCGGATGCTGACATCTTCCTGGACGACGTCACGGTATCGCGCAAGCACGTTCAGTTCATTAGGTCTGAGTCCGGTTTCGAGCTGGTGGATATGGGAAGCCTGAACGGTACATACGTCAATCACGACCGCGTGGACCGCGTGCAGCTGAAGACCGGCAGCGAGGTACAGATCGGCAAGTTCCGGTTGACCTACTACCTGAGCCCTGTTCGCGCAGCAGGCCAAGTCTGACGGGGTATCTGCCTGTGGCTATGGCCCAGCAGGACCGTCGCGGACCGCAGGTCCTGAATATCGGGGAAGTCCTTGCCCAGCTGAGTGAAGACTTTCCCGGTATGACGGCGTCCAAGATCCGGTTCCTTGAGGAAAAGGGACTCATCAATCCCAGGAGGACTCCTGCCGGCTACCGTCAGTATGCAGACAGCGATGTTGAGAGACTCCGCTTCGTCCTGGCCCTTCAGCGTGATCAGTATCTGCCGCTGAAGGTCATCAAGGACTATCTCGACGCAATCGATCGCGGCGAGAGGCCGGAGAATCTCCCTCCCGGTGTCACAGTGTCGCCCCGGGTGGTCTCTGCGGAAATGGCAGCGGAAGTGCAGGGGCGCGCCCGTGCCCTCACGGAAGAGCAGCTGCGTGCCGAGTCGGGCGCAAGCGTGCCGATGCTCGAATCATTGCTGAGCTTCGGGTTGATCAGTCACGTGGGTGGCAAGTTTGACGAACACGCCCTCCAGGTGGCGCGAGCCTGTGTGCAGTTGGAAGGCCACGGACTGGAGCCCCGGCACCTCAGGCCCTTCCAAGCTGCCGCTGAGCGGGAGTTCGGCCTGGTGGAGAGGGCTGTTGCCCCCTTGACCTCTCGACGGGATGCCGCGTCCCAGGCCCGGGCAGCTGAGGCTGCCCGGGAGATCAGTGATCTCTGCCTGACCCTGCACAGGGCCTTGGTGCACGACCGTATCTCACGGATGGACAGCTGATGATCGAAGTCGAAATCGTCGGGGTCCGGATCGAGCTGCCTTCCAATCAGCCGTTGGTGCTGCTTCGAGAGATCAACGGAGAACGCCACGTTCCCATCTGGATTGGAACTCCTGAAGCCAGCGCCATCGCCCTGGCGCAGCAGGGCGTTGTCCCGCCCCGGCCCATGACCCACGATCTCCTGGTGGACGTTGTGGAGTCCTTGGGGCACTCCATCATCAGCGTGAACATTGTGGCCGTGGAGGACAACATCTTCTATGGGCAACTGCAGTTCGACGACGGCACGGTGGTCAGTTCGCGCGCTTCTGACGCGTTGGCCTTGGCGCTGCGTGCCAAGTGCCGCATCTGGTGCGCAGATGCTGTGATGGAGGAAGCCGGCGTTCGTATCACTGAACACGATGAAGGCGAGGATTCGGAGCCGGATCCCGCGGTGGACGAAGAGCGCGAAATGCGCCGGTTCCGGGAGTTCCTGGACGACGTTGAACCGGAAGATTTCGAAGGCTGATCCACCCTAAGCCTAAAGTTGAGGGTGAAACTTTCGACACGACCGGATTTTGCGGCGAAGGTCTTTGACCTCGGCGCTCCACAGGCCTAACGTCGAAGTTATCAAGTTCCCGTTGCATACACTGCCTGCGCAAGTCACACTGGAAGGTGCGGACTTGCGGGAATTACACTGCTGCATTTCGCCGTTGTAACAGGTATGCACCGTCCCCAAGGGAACTGAGAACAAGGAGGTCACGTGAGTCCGAAAGGCGAAGCAGGCGAGCTGAAGCAGTCCTCTGCCGGCATTGCTGCGCCCGCATCCGGCGCCCAGGGTCTGCTCTTCACCGAGGACCTTCCTGTGCTGGACGAGGACGCGGGCTATCGCGGTCCCACTGCCTGCAAAGCGGCAGGCATCACCTACCGCCAATTGGACTACTGGGCGCGTACGGGCTTGGTTGAGCCCGCTGTCCGCGGTGCTGCCGGCTCCGGTTCGCAGCGGCTCTACGGCTTCCGCGACATCCTGGTGCTCAAGGTGGTCAAGCGCCTCCTTGATACCGGCGTGTCACTCCAACAGATCCGCACCGCGGTCGAACACCTCCGCGAGCGGGGCGTTGAGGACCTCGCGCAAATAACGCTGATGAGCGACGGTGCCAGCGTGTACGAATGTACATCTGCTGATGAGGTCATCGACCTCGTCCAGGGCGGACAAGGCGTCTTCGGCATAGCGGTGGGACGTGTATGGCGGGAAGTAGAAGGAAGCCTGGCCGCGTTGCCCAGTGAGCACGCTGGTGAGCAGTCCTTTCCCGACGACGAACTGGGCAAGCGACGCGTCGCGCGGCGCATCAGCTAACAGCTTGCCCGGGAATCAGAATTAGCGATCGAAGGCCTCGTCCCTGCAGGGACGAGGCCTTTTCGATGCTTAAACGTGCTGGTGGCGGCGCCTCATGGTGGCGGCAAACGCTGCCGGCTAGCGCTGGCGACGGTCCCGCACTGCGGATTGATCGGCCAGGAGGTTTTCGAGCAAGCCATCGAAGAGCTTGGCTGCGTTCTTTGCCGAGTCCCCGGGCCAGTGATGAACGGAGTGCGCTGCACCCTGGATCTGCTGCCAGTTGGCTTGTTCCGGAATGTGGGGTGTCAGCAGCAGTTCGCCGAACATGGATTCCATTTCAGCCAAGCGGAAGGTGTGCTCCACGGAGCCGGTCCGAACCCGGTTCGCCACAATCCCTGCCGGGGCCAGGTTGGGAGCGAACTCCTGCCGGAAGAGCTGAATGGCGCGCATGGTACGCTCCGTGCCGGCAACTGAAAAAAGCCCAGGCTCGGCCACGAGGACTACCCGGTCGCTGGCGCTCCACGCCATGCGGGTCAGTCCGTTAAGGGAGGGCGGGCAGTCAATCAGGACGAGCTCGTAGTTGCTGGCACCTGCCAGCACCGCGGAAAGCCTGCGGAGATCGCGCCTGCCCAAATCCGGGCGGTCGTAGATACCTGTGAAGGCCGAACCGACTGCGACGTCCAAGGTGCCGTTGCTTGAGCCGTTGGAAACCCAGCTGCTACCGGCCACATTGCCCGGCAAGTTGGCTTTCCGGGGGCTTTTCAGCATCCGGCCAATGTCCAATTGTCCGCCTGGCTGAACGCCAAGTGCGGTGGTGGCATCGGCGTGCGGATCGAGATCCACCACCAATGTGGATATTCCTGCTGCGAGGGCCGCGGACGCCAGACCGGTGGTTACGGACGTCTTTCCCACTCCACCCTTGAGGCTGCTGATGCTGACTACTTGCACTTGAAAACCCAAAACCTAACGCCGGTTGCCGTATCGCGCTGATTCGCTCCGGAAGCGCCGGAGCCGGGGCTTGCCGAAGCCCCCTCAACATCATATGGTGCATCGCGTCTGATTCCCGCTTTCTACGCGCCCGACCGCCCAGGGATCAGGTTCGCCACTAGCACGCCGTCGGATCGCGCGCACGCATATACAGCCCACATGACGAATCCTTTGTGATGGTTGCCACAAAGATTTGTGTTTGATGCTGGCGGCACTACACACTGTGACCACCGACCGATCCACCCGCAATGATGCAGGAGAAGTATGTTTTCGAAAATTCTGGTGGCCAATCGCGGCGAAATCGCGATCAGGGCGTTTCGCGCTGGTTATGAACTGGGCGCCAAGACCGTAGCAGTCTTTCCGCATGAGGACCGTAACTCGATCCACCGGCAGAAGGCCGACGAAGCTTACCTGATCGGCGAGGTGGGTCATCCCGTCCGCGCCTACCTGGACGTAGAGGAGGTTGTCCGCGTCGCCAAAGAAGCCGGCGCTGACGCCATTTACCCCGGCTACGGCTTCCTCTCCGAGAACCCGGACCTCGCCCGTGCTGCCAAGGCGGCAGGAATTACTTTTGTGGGTCCGCCGGCGGAGGTACTGGAGCTGGCAGGTAACAAGGTTGCCGCTTTGGAGGCCGCCCGCAAGGCCGGCGTCCCTGTCCTAAAGTCGAGCAAGCCCTCCAAGGACCTGGAGGAGCTCATCGCCGCAGCTGACGAGATCGGCTTCCCGATCTTCGCCAAGGCCGTCGCCGGCGGTGGCGGCCGCGGAATGCGGCGCGTGGAGACGCGCGAGGCCCTCCCCGAAGCTTTGCAGTCCGCCATGCGCGAAGCTGATGCGGCTTTTGGTGATCCCACCATGTTCCTTGAGCAGGCAGTCCTGCGTCCCCGCCACATTGAAGTGCAGATCCTGGCGGATGCTGAAGGCAACGTCATGCATCTCTTCGAGCGTGATTGTTCGCTACAGCGCCGTCACCAGAAAGTGGTGGAAATCGCGCCTGCACCCAACCTGGATGAGAACATCCGCCAGGCTCTGTACCGGGATGCTGTGGCCTTCGCCAAGGCCCTGAACTATGTCAACGCCGGAACCGTCGAGTTCCTCGTGGACACCGAAGGGGAGCGGGCCGGACAGCACGTCTTCATTGAAATGAACCCCCGCATCCAGGTTGAGCACACCGTCACTGAGGAAATCACCGATGTGGACCTCGTCCAGGCACAGATGCGCATCGCTTCAGGGGAAACCCTCGCGGACCTGGGGCTGAGCCAGGACTCGGTGTTCATCAAGGGTGCTGCGCTGCAGTGCCGTATCACCACAGAGGATCCCTCCAACGGCTTCCGTCCTGACGTTGGAAAGATCACCGGCTACCGTTCTGCCGGTGGCGCCGGGGTCAGGCTCGACGGCGGTACGGTCTACTCGGGTGCCGAGATCAGCCCGCACTTCGACTCCATGCTGGTGAAGCTGACCTGCCGTGGCCGTGATTATCCTGCAGCCGTAGCCCGCGCACGTCGTGGTTTGGCTGAGTTCCGTATCCGTGGCGTGTCCACCAACATCCCGTTCCTGCAGGCGGTTCTTGCGGACCCGGACTTCAACGCCGGAAACGTGGCCACAGACTTCATCGACAAGCGCCCTGAGCTGCTCAAGTCACACATCTCTGCGGACCGCGGAACCAAGCTGCTGACGTGGCTTGCCGAGGTTACCGTGAACAAGCCAAACGGTGAACTCACGGTTCATTCGGACCCTGCCAGCAAGCTGCCCGCGATCGATGGCCCGGTTCCCACCTCGGGTTCGCGCCAGAAGCTGATCGAACTGGGACCGGAGGGCTTCGCCAAGGCGCTGCGGGAGCAGCAGGCACTGGCCGTCACGGACACCACTTTCCGTGACGCCCACCAGTCCCTGCTGGCAACGCGCGTCCGTACCCGCGATCTCGTGGCAGCAGGCCCGGCAGTGACGGCGCTGATGCCGGAGCTGCTTTCCGTGGAGGCCTGGGGCGGCGCAACGTACGACGTCGCGCTCCGCTTCCTCGGTGAGGACCCGTGGGACCGTTTGGCTGCTTTGCGCAAGGCTTTGCCGAACACTTGTATCCAGATGCTGCTCCGCGGCCGCAACACGGTGGGCTACACCCCGTACCCGGAAGAAGTGACGGAGGCTTTCGTCAACGAGGCCGCCGCTACGGGCATCGACATCTTCCGCATCTTTGACGCCCTCAACGACGTCAACCAGATGGCCCCCGCCATCCGGGCCGTGCGTGCAACCGGGACTGCCGTCGCAGAAGTTGCCCTCTGCTACACGGGCAACCTCCTGGATCCGAACGAGGACCTGTACACCCTCGACTACTACCTGGACCTCGCCCAGAAGATCGTTGACGCCGGTGCCCACATCCTTGCCATCAAGGACATGGCTGGACTCCTGCGTCCGGCCGCCGCAGCGAAGCTGGTGACAGCCCTGCGTGAGCGCTTCGACCTGCCCGTGCACCTGCACACGCACGACACCGCGGGCGGTCAGCTTGCCACGTTGCTGGCAGCTGTTGACGCTGGTGTGGACGCCGTTGACGTGGCAGCGGCTTCCCTGGCCGGCACCACCAGCCAGCCCGCGGCGTCTGCCTTGGTTGCTGCCTTGGCCAATACGCCCCGCGACACCGGGCTGAGCCTGGCCAACGTTGGCGCGCTCGAGCCCTACTGGGAAGCTGTACGCCGCGTCTACGCCCCCTTCGAGTCCGGTCTTCCGGGTCCCACAGGACGCGTCTACCAGCACGAAATCCCCGGTGGCCAGCTCTCCAACCTTCGCCAACAGGCCATCGCCCTTGGTCTTGGTGAGCAGTTTGAGGCCATCGAGGACATGTACACGGCGGCCGACCGCATCCTTGGCCGCTTGGTGAAGGTCACACCGTCCTCCAAGGTGGTGGGCGATCTCGCGTTGCACCTCGTCGGACTCAACGCCGATCCCGCGGATTTCAACGAGAACCCGCAGAACTACGACATCCCGGATTCTGTCATTGGGTTCCTCTCCGGCGAACTCGGTGATCCTCCCGGAGGCTGGCCCGAGCCGTTCCGCACCAAGGCCCTTCAAGGCCGCAGCGTCAAGGTGCGCGACGTCGAGATCAGTGCCGAGGACAGTGCAGCGCTGAAGGGCGACTCCAAGACGCGACAGCACACGCTGAACCGTTTGCTCTTCGCCGGACCCACCAAGGATTACCTGAAGAGCGTGGACACCTACGGGAACATCTCCGTGCTGGATACCCGTGACTACCTGTACGGCCTCCAGCAGGGCGCAGAGCACGTCATCGAGTTGGAGAAGGGCGTTCGCCTCATTGCCCAGCTTGAGGCTGTCTCGGAAGCTGACGAGAAGGGCATGCGCACCGTGATGTGCACGCTCAACGGGCAGTCCCGACCGGTGGTTGTGCGTGACCGTTCAGTGGTCAGCAATGTCAAGGCAGCTGAGAAGGCGGATCCGGCACAGCCTGGTCAGGTTGCCGCCCCGTTTGCCGGCGCAGTTACCGTCACCGTCAAGGTGGGCGATGCCGTCAACGTCGGCGATACCGTTGCCACCATTGAAGCCATGAAGATGGAAGCTTCCATCACGGCGCCGGTTGCCGGCACGGTCTCGCGCCTTGCCATCTCCTCGGTAGAGCAGGTCCAGGGTGGGGACTTGCTGCTGGTGATCGGCTAGCAATCAGCACCAAAAAGTACCCCGTCCGGAATCCGGACGGGGTACTTTTTTATGATTCGTTGTGGCTACGAAGCGCGGGGCGTTGTGTACATTTCCTCAATGACGGCGTCGAAGTCCTTCATGACCTGTGCACGCTTGACCTTGAGGGACGGCGTCAGGTGCCCTGAGGCTTCAGTGAAGTCTGCCGGGACGATCCTGAAGGACTTGATGGCCTCGGCCTGGGAAACGGACTGGTTGGCCTTGCTGATGAGCTCCTGGACTGCGGCCTTCACTACTGCGTGGTCAGTGGCTTCTGCAAGAGTGGTGCTTGCGGGCAGTCCGTGACGGTCCAGCCAGCCCGGGAGCGCTTCCTCATCCAGGGTGACCAAGGCGCCGATGAACGGTCGATTGTCGCCCACCACCAGAACCTGGGAAACCAAAGCATCCGCGCGGATCTGATCTTCCAGCAGGGCAGGAACCACGTTCTTCCCGCTGGCGGTAACGATGATTTCCTTCTTGCGGCCAGTGATCTTGAGGAAGCCGTTGTTGTCCAGTTCTCCAATGTCACCGGTACGGAACCAGCCGTCGGTGAACGTTTCGGCCGTCAGGTCTTCGCGGTTGTAGTAGCCCCGCATGACGCAAACGCCCTTGGCAAGGATTTCGCCGTCGTCGGCAATCTTCACGGAGTTGCCCGGCAACGGGGCGCCGACGGTGCCGATCCTGATCATGGACGGCGTGTTCACCGAGATCGGGGCGGTGGTCTCCGTCAGGCCGTAGCCCTCCAGGATCTGCAGGCCGATGCCTTGGAAGAAGTGGCCCAGGCGTTCACCCAAGGGGCCGCCGCCTGAGACGGCGTGCGCGACATTACCGCCCATGGCGGCGCGGAGCTTCCCATACACGAGTTTGTCGAAGACGGCATGCTTGAGCTTCAGTCCAAGACCCAGCGAACCGGCTTCGCGTGCCTTGGAATAGGCGATTGCCGTATCCACTGCGCGGTGGAAGATGGCACCCTTGCCGCCGTCCTCCGCCTTGGTCAGTGCCGAGTTGTACACCTTCTCAAAGACCCTGGGTACAGCCAGGATGAACGTCGGCTGGAAGCTCTGCAGGTCAGCCAGCAGATTCTTGATATCCGGGGTATGTGCCACCTGGACGCCGCCGGCCACAGCCAGCACGGAAATAAAACGGGCGAAGACGTGGGCGAGGGGGAGGAACATGATGGTCTTGCCGGACTCGTTGATGATCTCAGGCAAGGAAGCGCGGGCGTTTTCGGACAGTTCCACAAAGTTGCCGTGCGTCAACTCGCAGCCTTTGGGCCTGCCCGTCGTGCCGGAGGTGTAGATGATCGTTGCGAGATCCTTGAGGCCGGCCGATGAACGGCGGGACTCGAGTTCGTCGTCGGGGACGCCGGCGCCTGCAGCGCGTAGGGCGTCGAGTCCGGCGCCTTCAAGCTGCCAGACATTGGCCACGGACGTAATGTCCTCCGCGGCAACAGCCTGGCGAATGATGTCCTCGTGGTGGGCCGCTTCGCCGAAGGCGGCAACAGCCCCGGAGTCGCCGAGGTTCCATGCCACCTGTGAGGGAGAGGACGTTTCGTAGATCGGTACGGAAACAGCTCCGGCAAACCAAATGGCGAAGTCCACAAGGGACCACTCGTAGCGCGTACGGGACATGATGCCCACGCGGTCGCCCACAGCAACGCCGCTGGCGATGAGTCCCTTTGCCAGGGCCCTGACGTCTGCAAGGAAGTCCTTGGCACGGATGTCCTGCCACTGTCCAGCCTTATCCAGCTTGGAGAAGAGGGCAGGGTTGGACGCTTTCGCTGCCTCGCGGATCACGAAGTCCGTGATGTTGGTTTCCGGGGCAATATTCACGAGGGGAGGAACACTTATTTCACGCACGGTAGCTCCTTTGATATCCACGGGCCACGAGGGGCTGCTTTCACTCTAGTATGCCCGCTCGCGGTGGTGTGTTCTATTTCACCTACTGGCGAGTAACTTTACGGATCGGCAGTCATTTCAAGCAAATGGGAGCCTTCGGGCCCGTGGAATGCGAATGCGGCCATGCCCTGCGGAATAAGATGATGGGATGCCCGCACTACGGTCCACTTCCCTGGTCAGACCCAAGCCCCCGGCCTCGGCATGGAGGGATGCGCCCTGGGCCGCCCGCCGGACCCATTTAGGTCGCCGTGGCCTGGCGATCGGGATTGACATCGGCGGCACTAAAGTGGCCGCGGGCGTCGTGGATGCCGAGGGTCGGGTCCTCGCCGAGGCCCGCAGGTCCACGCCCGGCGCGGACCCCCGTGCAGTCGAGCGGACCATCGTGGAACTTGTAGAAGAACTCAGCGCAGGCCACCGGATCGCCACGGTGGGAATCGGCGCCGCCGGTTGGATGGACCTCGACGGCGGCACGGTGCTGTTCAGCCCGCATCTCGCCTGGCGTAACGAGCCCCTGAGGGACAGCCTCCAGAAATTGTTGAGGCGTCCGGTCCTGCTGACCAACGACGCCGACGCCGCCGCGTGGGCGGAATGGCGGTTTGGTGCAGGTCAGGGCGAAAGTCGCCTGGTGTGCATCACCTTGGGCACGGGCATCGGCGGAGCCATGGTCATGGATGGCCGCGTGGAACGGGGGCGCTACGGCGTGGCCGGGGAATTCGGGCACCAGATCATTTTCCCGGGGGGACACCGCTGCGAATGCGGCAACCGCGGATGCTGGGAACAGTACGCCTCCGGAAACGCCCTGGGGCGGGAAGCCAGGCAACTGGTGCGAACCAACTCCCCGGCAGGTTGCGCGCTCTTGGAAAAGGCGGGCGGCACCGCAGAAAACCTGTCCGGGGCGGCCGTGACCGCGCTGGCGCTGGAGGGTGATGCCACCTCGCGTGAGCTCATTGCCGACCAAGGCGAATGGCTGGGTTTGGGGTTGGCCAACCTCGCCGCAGCGCTGGACCCCGGAATGTTCGTCATCGGCGGCGGGCTCTGCGATGCGGGGGAGTTGCTCGCAGGGCCGGCCAGGGAATCGTTCGCTAAAAACCTGACCGGGCGGGGTTTCCGGCCCATGGCCAGGATAGAGCTGGCGGCACTCGGTCCGCGCGCCGGCATGATCGGTGCGGCAGACCTTTCCCGGGTCAGCGGCCGGGCGCGGAGCTAGCAACTAGAGGCGGGCGCCGTCGTCGTCCTCATTCTTCTCCTGCGGAAGCCGCGTAATCAGGTAAATCACCGACGCCACAAAAACTGCCACGATGCCCAAAGTGGCCGTCAGCGGGGCAGACCTCCAGAACATGGCAGTGAAGAGCAGCGCGAGCGGCCCGCCCACAGCACCAACCCATGCCAGCATGACCAGTGGCTCAGTTCCCGCCAGGCTTGGGGGCTCTTCGGGAACGAACGTATGGTCCTCGTCCTCCACCTCGAAGTCCCGGGGCCCGGGCGGTCTGCCGGGTGCCTCGGCGTCTGTGCGCGCCGCTGCCGGATCGGGTATCGGTTGCTGCGCCGGGGTGGAGAGGCCCAGCGGATCGAAGTCCTTGAAAGACTTCCCGTGCCCTGGCATTAACTGCCGGGGATCTGCGTCCTGGATCCCGTAGCTGTCCGCGGGAGGTGCCCCTGCCGGGCCGGACTCTGTGGCCTCCAACCGGGCCACCAGATCCTGCCACACGGCGTCGTCGTCCTTATTGGCGCTTTGATCAGCGGAATTGGGGTCAGGCCTGTTCATGGGTTGTGTCCTTTTCGGAGAAAAGCCCGGGACCTGCCAAGGCCGCTACGGTCTTTTGCATGAACTCGACAGACCCGGCAAAAATTTCCGGCGCATCATTATCAAGGGTGGCCACATGGCGGCTGTTATGGAGGTAGCTGACGTCCACTGGTGCCTGAACCCGGGAACGGAGGAGTTCCAGGCTCGCGTTCGAAATCACGTTGTCCACCGTTGACTTATAGACCAGGACGGGTGAGCTGATGCGGGGCAGGATGGCCGCCGTATCTTTGTACATCTTCTTGAGCTGATGCGCGGCCGCGACTGGTGTTCTGGTGTAGGCGCCCTCGTCCTGATCCGGTTTGAGGATGTCGTTGGCGATCGCCGGAGTGGTTTTCACCACGTACTTGAGCGCGGCTACGATCACAGCCCGGGGATCGTCCAGGACCAGCCCGGGGTTCACCACCACCGTCCCTGCGACAGGACGGGTGGCCGCGATCCGCAATGCCAACGTTCCACCCATGGACAGTCCCGCAGAGAAAACGTAGTCGCACTCGGAAGCCAGCTCGAGATAAGCATCGTCCACGGCACGATGCCACTCCCGCCATGAGCGGGTGGCCATATCCTGCCACGACGTGCCGTGCCCGGGCAGCAAAGGCAGCCTCACGGCATAGCCCGCCTCAGCAAGGTGTTGGGCCCACGGCCTGACGCTGTGGGGGCTCCCCGTGAACCCGTGGGACAGGACTACGCCAACGCGCGGCCCAACCCCATTCCAGCTGCTATGGAACGGCGAGAAATCCGGGAGCATTTTCATGATGACTCTGAGGCTACTCTGTCACCGGCGTGCTGACGGAAAAAGTGGGCCGATTCTTCAAAAATGGTGGGTGCGTCAACATCCAAGGTGGCCACATGCCCGCTGTGGGGGAGGGTGACTACTCTCAGGCGCGAGGATGAAATGTACTTGCTGATGGTGGCCACTGAACTGGGCGGGATGACGCCATCTACCGAGGATTTGAACACCAGGGCGGGGGCCTCAACATGGGGCAAACCCCGGGTGGCCGCGCGGAAAAGCTTCTTGAGTTCATGCACCGACTGCAGTGATGTCTTGGAATAGTCGCCGGTTTCAGCGGTGGCCGGTGCTGGTGAGTCCTCCTCTATGGGAGTGGTGGTCCTCATGACGTACTTGAGGGCGCCCACGTACTTCACCCTGCGGTCATAAAAGCTGAGGCCCGGGTTGACCAGAACCAGCCCGGAAACATCGTGCAGTGAGGCTACCCGAAGGGCAAGTGCGCCTCCCATGGACAGCCCTGCCACAAAACAGCTCTCCGTCTTGGAGGCGAGGTCCACATAGCTCTGCTCGAAGGTCCGGTACCAGTCCTGCCAACGCGTGGTGGCCAGGTCCTGCCAACTGGTTCCGTGGCCGGGGAGCAGAGGCACGGAAACAGCAAATCCCTGGGAGGCCAAGTACTCAGCCCAAGGGAGCATGCTGAGCGGGCTTCCTGTGAATCCATGGCAAATCGCCACGCCTGTGGAGGCATTGGGTCCATGCCCCTCATGGTGGAATGCGAGCGGCGCAGCGGGTAGAGAGCGTTCCGTCATGTGTCCCATCGTGTCACTTCTCCGGACATTTCTCACTGGAGTAGGGTTGCTGTTGAGTGCCGGCCGGATTGCCCGGATGCATGCCAACCATTCGGCCGTGAGAGGACAAACGTGTTCTATTGGGTCATGAAGAGGATCTTTCTTGGTCCCATCCTCAAGCTCCTGTTCCGTCCCTGGGTCAAGGGACTGGACAACGTTCCTGAAAGCGGCGCCGCCATCCTGGCGTCCAACCACTTGTCCTTCTCGGATTCCATCTTCCTGCCCCTGATGGTTCACCGCCCTGTGATCTTCCTGGCCAAGTCCGAGTACTTCACGGGAAAAGGGCTCAAAGGCCGGCTCACTGCGCTGTTTTTCCGTCTGAGCAACCAATTGCCCATGGACCGTTCGGGAGGCGCGGCCTCGGAAATGTCGCTGCAAGCCGGCAAGGACGTCCTGAACTCCGGGGGCCTGCTGGGGATTTATCCGGAAGGCACACGCAGCCCGGACGCCAGGCTTTACCGTGGGAAAGTGGGCGTAGCCAAGCTGGCCCTGCAGACACGCGTACCTGTGGTGCCGGTGGCCATGATCGGCACGGAGAAGGTCCAGCCCATCGGTAAACGTCTCCCGAACATCCGCCGGATCGGGCTCATTTTTGGGCAGCCCTTGGATTTCAGCCGTTATTACGGCATGGAGGATGACCGCCTGATCCAGAGGGCCGTGACCGATGAGATCATGTACGAATTGATGCGGCTCTCCGGGCAGGAGTACGTGGACGAGTACGCAGCAGTTGTTAAGGCCCAGCTGGCCGGTAAGGGCCCCGAACCGGTCCACAAGATTGAGGTTGCAGAAGAGGCTGCCGCGGACATTGCCGAAAACATCGATGTTCCCCGCAGCGACGGGACCGGATCAACGCCGGGACTGTGACGCATGCGGCGGCATCGGTTACGTCTGCAGTCCCGCAACCTTGCTGCGGGCTACTACTCTTGAAGGGTGACTGAGCTAACCGCGAACACCGCACCCTCCGCAGCAGATCCCCTCGCCAGCACCGCCCAAAGCGGGGCGGCAAACTACCCCGGGCTTGACGCCTGGCGGGACCTGCCGATTTCCCAGCAGCCCACGTGGTCGAACACTGACGTCTTCAAGGCTTCCGTCAAGGAACTCTCCGCAGTGCCGCCCTTGGTCTTCGCCGGTGAAGTGGACGTTCTGAGGGAGCGCTTGGCCGCTGCTGCCCAGGGCAAGGCTTTCCTCCTGCAGGGTGGCGACTGTGCTGAGACTTTTGAGGCTGCAACTGCAGACAAAATCAGTGCCAGGGTCAAGACGATTCTCCAGATGGCAGTTGTCCTCACGTACGGCGCTGCCATGCCCGTGATCAAGATGGGGCGGATGGCCGGACAGTTCGCGAAGCCCCGCTCCTCCAATGACGAGACCCGCGACGGCGTAACGCTTCCCGCTTACCGTGGGGACATCGTCAACGGCTATGATTTCACCCCCGAATCCCGTGCTCACGACGCTGGCAGGATGCTTCAGGCGTACCACACGTCCGCTTCCACACTGAACCTGATCCGGGCCTTCACCCAGGGCGGTTTCGCTGATCTTCGCCTCGTTCACCAGTGGAACAAGGGGTTCACCGAGAACCCGGCACATGCACGCTACGAATCGTTGGCGCGGGACATCGACCGTGCCATCAGCTTCATGGACTCCTGTGGCGCCGACTTCGAAGCACTGAAGCGCGTTGAGTTCTTTGCCAGCCACGAAGCATTGCTGCTCGACTATGAGCGCGCACTGACACGCATCGATTCGCGGACCGGACTGCCTTATGACACTTCCGCGCACTTCCTGTGGATCGGCGAGAGGACCCGCGAACTGGACCACGCCCACGTGGACTTCCTGTCCCGGGTGCGGAACCCCATCGGCGTTAAGCTTGGCCCCACCACCAGCGGTGATGACGCCCTGCGCCTCATCGACAAACTGGACCCCAACCGCGAACCGGGCCGCCTCACGTTCATCACCCGCATGGGCGCCGGCAACATCCGCGAGAAGCTGCCTGCCGTCGTCGAACGCGTCACTGCATCCGGCGCGCAGGTGCTGTGGGTGACTGACCCGATGCACGGCAATACGGTCACCTCGCCGAACGGTTACAAGACGCGCAACTTCGATGACGTCATTGATGAGGTGCGCGGCTTCTTCGAGGTCCACCAGGCCCTGGGAACGGTCCCCGGCGGACTCCACGTTGAAATGACCGGCGATGACGTTGCTGAGTGCCTGGGTGGTGCTGATCCTATCGACCAGGACGCTTTCCTGGACCGCTATGAGTCGGTGTGCGATCCCCGCCTGAACCACATGCAGTCCCTTGAGATGGCCTTCCTCGTAGCCGGAGCCCTCTCCAAGAAGTAGGGATGTAACAAAGGCGCGGTCCGGATTATCCGGGCCGCGCCTTTTGTTTATGGCTGGAAGCTATCAGACGACTGTCAGCGTCACCACGGAGTCTTCCGGTACCTCGGTGTTGACGGGATTCTGGTCCCGGACGGTGCCGAAGAACCCACCGAGGACTTTGTTGACCTCAACCTTAAAACCGAGTTTCTTCAATTCCTTTTCAGCTTCAGCGGCCTGCTTTCCGATGAAACTGGGGACCTTGACCAACTTGGGCCCCTTGGACACGGTGAGCGTCACGGCTTCGCCCCGGATGAGGGTACCGTTGGCCGGCACCTGGGAGACCACCGCGCCCTTCGGGACCGCCTTGTCATTGACCGTCTCAGGGGCGATGACTGCTTTTAGGCCAGCGTCCTGAAGAGCCTTGACTGCTGCATCCTGCGCCAGCCGGCGCACGTCGGGCACGGGGATGGGCTGGGGCCCCTTGGAGACCGTCAGGGCCACCGGGGTGCCATGCCTGACTTCCGTGCCCTTGACCGGGTCCTGGGAAAGCACGACGCCGGCGGGCACTTTCTCATCGAAAGTCTCCGTGACGTTGCCGAGAGCCATCTCGGCAGCATTCAGCGCAATCTTGGCCTCGTCCAGAGTTCCACCGGTCAGATCGGGCAAGGGGAAAAGCTGGGCACCTTTGGAAACGAACAACGTGATGGGCTGAAATTTCCGCACTTCGGCACCGGATTTGGGTTCGGTCCCCACCGCAAGGCCGGCAAGGATATCGTCGTCGAAAACGTCCTGCGGTTCCGATTGGAATCCGGCGGTGCGGAGAAGCTGCTGGGCTTCGGCAACGGTTTTGTTTTTGACATCCGGTACGGTCCCCGGCGATCCGGGTCCCATACCGAAGAACCATCCGGCCGATGCCGCCAGCGTCGCGAGGATGACAATCACGATGGTCCAGATGATGCCACGGCGCCGGGGGTTGCCCTCGCGCAGGGGCCGGCTCGGTGTTGCTGCGGCCCTGGCGCGGTCCTTGCTCTCCTGCCGTTCGATTCGCTTCAGCTCCCGCTTGCCCGGTTGGCGCGCGTCCATCTGGTTCCCGGGAGCAACGACGGCGCTTGGCCTGCCGGGACCACCCGCAGCCATAACGGTGGTGGGGTTGCTTTGCTGGGAAATGAATTCCGTGGGCGACACAGTGGCGGCTAACGCTTCTGTGGGGTTGCTTCCCGAACTGCCAGGTTGAGTGGTTGCCGCAGCGGCTGCGGGGGAGCCTGACGGCCGGAAGGCTGTTTGCCTGCGGTCCAGTTCCTCGTCCGACAGGGTGGTGCGGATGTGACGGAGCTCCGTCAGCAGCGCAGCGCCATCCACCGGCCTGTTCTCCGCATCAACGGAGGTACACCACTGCACCAGCTCATCAAGGTCCTCTGCAAGGCCCGGAGCAGCATCCGAGGGGCGTCCCACCACCGCATTGACGTGCTGGTAGGCGACCTGAATGGGGGAGTCTCCCACATAGGGCTGTTTGCCCGTCAACATCTCATACAGCATGATGCCGGCCGAGTAGATGTCGCTTCTGGCATCTGCGGGCTGGCCGAGCACAAGTTCGGGGGCCAAGTAGGCCACTGTTCCGATGAGGGCGCCGGTGCTGGTATTGGCGGAGATGGCCCTAGCCAGGCCGAAGTCTCCCACTTTGATGCGTCCGTCGTCTGCAATGAGAACGTTTTCCGGCTTGACGTCGCGATGGATGAGCCCTGAGCGGTGCGCGGCTGCAAGGCCTTCGATCACAGGATCGATCAATGCCAGGGCAAGGCGCGGCGGCAACGGGCCTTGTTCGCCAAGGGTGTCGCGGAGGGTGTGTCCCTTGACGTACTCCATCACCAAGTAGGCAATATGGCCGTCCTCGCCTTGGTCGAGCACGCCGACGATGTGCGGGTGCGAGAGGCTCGCGGCCGCCTTGGCTTCGCGGCTTAGTCGCTCCAGGAACGTGGGGTCATTGGCCAGATGCGGGTGCAGGACTTTGAGGGCCACGTCGCGCTCCAAGCGCTGGTCCGTGGCCAGGTAGACAGTGGACATTCCGCCCCTCGCCAGGCGGGAACGGACAGTGTATCGGCCGTCCACAGTGGTCCCGATGAGGTGGTCCTGCATTGGTTCTTGCACCATACGATCCTAAACGAGGCAGGGAAGGGGCCCGAATCCACAAGGGATGCGGGCCCCTTCCAAGGTGCAGCTGACGGTCTAGCCGAAAGTGCGCTGGCGTGCCTTGATCGACTCGACGTAGCGCTTGGTGTCGTCGTACATGCCGTATTTGCTGACTGAATACTGGCCCTGGTAGTACCCGGCGATTGCCGTGTCCAGGTCCTTGCTGGTGGCAATGAGCGTCCGAATGATCGCCACACCTGCGGTGGCATTGTCGTAAGGGTCCAGAAGGTTGAGCTTGCGGCCCACCAGATCCGAAGCCCACTGCCCGGAGGAGGGGATAACCTGCATGGTGCCGATGGCATTTGCGGGGGAGACGGCGCGCTGGTCAAAGCCGGACTCCTGTTCGGCGAAGGCCAAAGCCAGGGACGGGCTCACACCCATGCGCCGTGCGGTGTCGGCAACGATGCTCTTCATCTCAGCGCGGCTGGGCACCGGCGAAGCATTCAGTAGTGCCTTGTTCTCGTTTGCTGAGCTGACTACTGCCGGCGGGTAGGTGAAACCCAGGAACGTGCTGGGTACCAGCGGCTTGGTCTCTCCCGCAGGCTGCAGGCCGGCGCCCGGGATGGTGAGCTTTTGGCCCGGGTAAATAACGGTGGTGGCCGTTACGTTGTTATTGGCGGCCATCAATGCAGCCAGGGTAACCCCGTGGCGGGAAGCGATGGAACTGAGGGTGTCGCCTGCCTTGATGGTGTAGGAACCTGTACCGGCCAGCGGGGCGGGAGCAGGCGCAGGAGCTGCCGGCGCTGATGGCGCCGATCCTCCACTGACCTTGATCTTCTGGCCGGGGTAAATGATGGAGCTTCCGTTCAGCCCGTTCCAGCTGAAGATGCTGGACAGGGGAACGTTGTGCTTGGCTGCTATGGCACCCAAGGTGTCTCCGGGGACCACGGTGTAGACGGTGGCGGTGGTGGGGGCGCTGGGTGCACTCGGGGCGGAAGGGGCCGGCCGCGTCGGTGCTGCCGGGGCGGTGCCAGTGAGCTTGATGGTCTGTCCCGGGTAGATCAGCGTGGTGGCAGAAAGCTTGTTCAGCTGAAGAACGGCCGTGGTGTCCAGGTTGAAGCGGCGCGCGATGGCGCTGATGGTATCGCCGCGGACAATCGTGTAGGTGTCCGGTACGGACGGGGCCATGGGGCGCAGGGCGGCCGGAAGGGTGGCCGCCACCGCATTGGCAGGAATGACAGTGCCCACGTTGACTGCTTGCGCCTTCATGGCGGCGGCAAGCGTTGCCGGGAGCTTTCGTGGTTGCGGCGCCGGTGTGGCCATGGACGGTTGGGCCAGGGCAAGTGAGGACAAAACCACGGCGGGAAGCGCAGCCGTGGTTGCCGCGATAACCGGCATGCTCATGGTTCGTTTCGGCGAACGGGGCGTCGTCATGGAATGTGTCCTCATCTCAAACAGCGGGGGATTGTTACTGCTGTTGTCAGTGTTACCAACGGGGCTGATGTTATCAATGATGCAAATGTGATCAGTGTGAATCTCTCATACTTAGTCGATCAGCACAACAATTCCTGTCAAACCGAACAAACAGCCACAATTCACGCAGATGAACGGCCCCTGTAAAGCGTCGGCACACCATCGTCGTCGAACGTCAGCTAGGCGCGGGGCGGGGCGGCGTGGCAACCTTATTCCGTGAGTAATGTAGAAAGCCTTGTTTCCGACTGGCTGCCGCTGCCGGATGTCGCCGATTTATTAGAAGTTTCCATCACCAAAGTCCACGGACTTCTGGATGAGCGTGCGCTGGTCGCCATCAGGCGGGGAGAGCGGAACATCCGCTCCATCCCGGCCCTTTTTGTCCAGGACGGGCATGTTGTAGACAGCTTGAAGGGGACCGTTGCGGTTCTCAGCGACGCCGGCTACAACGACGAAGAATTGATTATCTGGCTTTTCACGCCGGATGAGTCATTGCGGGGGCGTCCCATTGACGCCCTGCGCGAGGGGCGCAAGACAGAGATCCGGCGTCGCGCCCAGTCTTTGGCCTGGTAACGCCTTCGACTTTCCAACCGGCCTCCTCACGAGGAGGCCGGTTAAAATGCCGACGACGGCGGTGACTCTCACCGCCGTCGTCGTCGCATGTGTATTAGGCCCCTCCATTCGTTGGGGGCGCTTCACAAGTGCTTTGAATTCGGACCGTCCAAGGTATCCGCGTCGGGCAAGGGATCCGCGTCAGGCCGCACGGCTGACAGCTGCTTCTGCCAGCTGGCGCAATGCCACCAGCGGCAGTTCCTCAAGGGGCAGGCGTTCAAGAGCTTCGAAGGCTCTATCGCTTAGCTCGCCGATCAACGCTTCCGTGGCTTCCAAAGCACCGCATTGGACCATGATGCGCCGAATCTCAGCTACTTCGTCCTCCATCAGGAGAGGGTTGCCGAGCATGCGGTCAAGGTAATCTGCCTCGGCGCGAGATGCCTGGTTGATGGCAAACCCAACCAACACGGTCCTTTTGCCTTCCCGGAGATCGTCCCCGGCGGGCTTGCCGGTAGTTTCGGGATCTCCAAAGACACCCAGGACGTCATCGCGCATTTGGAATGCTTCGCCTAAGGGCAAGGAGAACTCCGAATACCCAGTCATCAGGCTGGCCGGTGCGCCGGCAAGTGCACCGCCCAACGCCAACGGGTGCTCAGTTGAATATTTGGCGGACTTGTACCGAATGATGGATTGTGCCCGCGCCACAGATCCCGCCCGGTCACGCACGGGGCCGGCCACTTCCTCCAGGATGTCCAGGTACTGACCTGCCATCACTTCAGCCCGCATCACGTTGAAGATCCGGCGTGCAGGGCTTCCAGCTGCTGCCCGGGGGCCGATTTCCGTAAACGATTCCTCGCTGAAGGAAAGGCAGAGGTCGCCGGTCAGGATGGCAGCCGCATCCCCAAACCGCCCGCTGTCCAGCGCCCAGCCATTGACTTCATGGAGCTGGCTGAACCGTTTATGCACGCTGGGACCGCCGCGGCGGGTGTCGGATCGGTCAATGATGTCGTCGTGGATCAGGGCGGCCGCCTGGAAGAGTTCCAAGGCGCACCCGGCGGTGACAATATCCTGGTCGTCGGCAGCGCCTCCGGCGCCCCTCCAACCCCAGTAGCACATCAGTGCCCTGAGGCGTTTGCCGCCGGTAACGAGGGCCGAAATGGATCCGATGAGTGGTTCGGCGTCCGGAGAAACCGACGCCATGAGTTCCTGTTGGGAGGACAGGAACCCGTTCAACCTGCCGGCGACACCGCCAATGAACTGTGCCTGCTCCGAGCTGACAAGTGAAGCGGCCGTCACTTGACGGACCCGGCCGCCACGTTCGCACCGATAGTGAACGTAGAGACGCCTTCTTTTTGCCTCACCGAGACATTCACCGTTTCGCCGTCACCACGAATGAAATCCAAGGACGTGACGTTCCCAACAGCGGACGGTCCCGGGACAAGTTTGAAGCCCTGAGCTTCCATGGAGGTCTTGTAGTAGTCCACAACACCCTCGGGTGGGGCTTTGACCGTTCCAACCAGAGCCACGGTGGCTACTGCCTCGCTCTTATCCACGCTGCTTGAACGAATGGAAGTGTTGGGCATGACCGGAATAAGTTGCGCAGGAAAACCAGGAACCAGCGCATTTACCGTTGCTGTGGTGTCCGGTGCCGGCGCGGGCGATTCGGTGAACGTCGTAGTTTCAGGTGAGGCTGTGGACCCCGAAACGGACGGGGATGGTGTTGACGTCGCCTGGGTGGATGCCGA
The DNA here is from genome assembly GCF_055389195.1 of Arthrobacter sp. DualSoilB13. NCBI lineage: Bacteria > Bacillati > Actinomycetota > Actinomycetes > Micrococcales > Micrococcaceae > Arthrobacter > Arthrobacter sp. DualSoilB13. Next base: position 1,653,743 of record NZ_AP035865.1, read on the forward strand.
AGCGGCACCAGATGTGGACGGCGCTGCCGTACCGCCGGGCGATGGTGTGCATGCTGACGCCGCCAAAGCGACACTGACTGCGAGCAGGGCAAACCCTCGCGATTGAGGAGTTCCAAAGAGCTTCACAGGGTATCCTTCCTGGGGCTGAGCCGGACTGTGCCTCCAGTTTAGTCAGTGGCCGGGCATAGTATTGCCGATGTGAGGCAGGAAGCATTCGGTGGCGCTCAAAGCGCCGGTAGCAATCCCGCCCGCAGCGCCGGAGATGCTCTGCGGGAAATGCGGCGAACCAGCATACTTCACGTGGATATGGACGCCTTCTTTGTCTCCGTCGAACTGCGTAGCCGTCCGGAGCTTCGAGGCAAGCCTGTGATCGTAGGATTCCCCGCGGAACGATCGGTAGTACTTTCCGCTTCCTATGAGGCCCGTGCCACGGGCGTGAAGTCGGCCATGCCGATGTCCATCGCCATGAGGCGGTGTCCTTCTGCGGTGATCATCAACCCCCGGCACAAGGAGTATTACGAGGTCTCAGCCCGGCTCATGGAGATCTTCGCTTCCATCACAGACCTTGTGGAGCCGCTGAGTGTAGACGAGGCATTTCTGGATGTGAGCGGGGCAATTCGTCGCCTTGGGTCACCGATGGACATCGGCCACCTCATCCGCCGCAGGGTCCAGTCCGAACTTGGCATCACGGCATCCGTAGGAATCGCCAGCACCAAGTTCGTTGCCAAGATCGCATCAACGAGGTGCAAACCTGACGGCATCCTCCAGATCGATGCCGAGGATTCCATCCGTTATCTGCATAGTCTTCCTGTCGGCGCATTGTGGGGTGTTGGAGGAAAGACGGCCGAAGTGTTGTCGCGTCTGGGCATCCGCACGGTGGCCGATGTCGCCGCAACCCCGCTGGCGTCGCTCAAAAAAGTTCTGGGAGCCAGCGGTGAGCACGTTCACCGCTTGTCCATGGGTATTGACCCGCGCCCGGTAACTCCAACCAGGCTTGAGAAGAGCATCGGAGCGGAGGAGACGTTCTCCGTGGATACGTCAGACGAGGCCTTGCTGCACAGGGAATTGCTGCGCCTGTCGCACCGCACTGCCATCCGGCTGAGGAGCTCAGGCATGCTGGCCAGGACCGTGGCGCTGAAGCTTCGCTACGCGGACTTCTCAACGGTCACACGCAGCCGCACCATGCAGACCCCCGTGGACAGCGCCCAACTGATCTACCAAGTGGCCGTGCAACTCCTTGAATCCTTGGGCACCCGGTCCATGAGCGTTCGATTGGTAGGGGTGCGTGCCGAGCAATTGGAGCCGGCAGGTCAGACGTCTCTGCAGTTAAGCCTTGATCGACGGGATGACAACTGGCGGGCGGCCGAACAGGCATTGGACCGTGTCTCCGAGCGTTTCGGGTCCAAAACCCTTCTTCCGGCCCGGTTACTGGAACCCGGCAAGCCCGCAACGGACACCTGAGGAACGAAGGGGTTTTGCGGCAGGACTCCGGGCGTCTTTCAGAACGGCGTCCGACAAACTATCCTATTTATTACAGAGATTTAGATCGTCTGGACAAACTGTTTCCTGAACAGTCGGCCCCGAGATGCCCGCTGAACCAAGAGGGGATTTTCGGGGAACGATTTTCTTGGTCCGATCGTTATGGAAACAGACGCACAGGAAGCGTTATGTCCAGACGCTGGCTGACTAAAGGAGGTCGCGATGCCCCTCTCGGAGCACGAACAGAAGCTGCTTGAGCAACTTGAAAAGCAACTTCATGAGGACGATCCGAAGTTTGCCAACACCATGGGGTCGGATCCCATCCGCAGCTGGTCTACCCGGCATGTGATCATAGGTGTGCTTGGTGCCATTGCCGGTATCCTGCTCCTGCTTGTTGGAGTATCACTGCAGGCGATACCTGTGGGTGTCCTCGGCTTCGTTGTCATGGGTGCTGGCGTCTATTTCGCTACGTTGCGTGGCGCGGCCTTCGGCAAAGCCAGCAAAGGGAAGCCCGGTAAGAGCAAACCAAAGAGCTCGTTCATGAGCAGCCTGGAAGAGCGATGGGACGAACGGCGTCGCGACGACAACTGACAGTCCGCTTCGAATCGGCGTTAGGTTGCCACGGCCTTACCTGAGTCAGTCTTGTCCCTGAGGTGCCAGGGGACAAATAACGAAAGACCCGCGCTGCGGGTCTTTTCGCATTTAAGGCCGAACATCCTTCAGCCAGGAAATGCCAGTCCGTTTCCCCATCCACGGACGTTCCAAGGCTCGCTCCACATTCCACCCTTTTCTCCACATTGCTCCCCGTGCCTCCGATCAGTGCCGTATTTGCCGGTTTTCGTGTGCAAAATTCGGAAGCGGGGCCCGGGCGACTCTCTGCCTCCGCATGGTTCCTCCACTTTCCGCCACCACCCGGAAAACCGCGTGAGTTCAGGGCGGAAGAATCTCAAAGTGGTGGAGAAACGCTCCCTGGTGCGTTGACTGTGGGGCGTTGTGGAGTAAAGTGGAGAACATAAGAGGGTAGTGGCAGTGTTGGGCATGTGCGGGCACCTTGATTGAGGGGCGGTGGGGCCAGTGTTTCTGGGTACTCACTCGCCGCGTCTCGATGAAAAGGGTCGAATCATCCTTCCAGCCAAGTTCCGCGAGGAGCTTGCCGATGGACTGGTTCTCACCAGGGGCCAGGAACGCTGCATCTACGTCTTCAGCCAGAAAGAATTCGAGCGCATTCACGAGTCGATGCGGGAGGCACCACTGTCTTCCAAACAGGCGCGTGACTACATTCGGGTTTTCCTGTCTGGAGCCTCTGATGAGGTACCTGACAAGCAGGGGCGCGTGACGATTCCGCCGGCGCTCCGGGCTTACGCAGGGCTTGGTCGGGAGCTGGCGGTCATTGGAGCCGGTACCCGGGCCGAGATCTGGGACGCCGAAGCTTGGAATGAATACCTCAACGAGAAGGAAGCAGCCTTCTCGGAAACGGATGACGAGAATCTGCCCGGGTTCATCTGACCCCGGTTGGATGAAGCCGCAGTCCAGCTTCTTGAATGGGATCTCCAGCCGCCCATCGAACTGTCTTCCTGGCTCAACTTCCCCTGAGCCAGGCCGGCGGCCGATAGGCGCGGATGGGGATCCGATTCAAGAAACAGCATGTAAGCGATTGAGGAAAGAGGAGGCAGCGTGGAAGAGCAGGACGCGGCAAAGCCCACATCGGAGCGCCACGTGCCCGTCCTGAAAGACCGCTGCATCAACCTGCTCGCTCCCGGATTTGAAGCTGCCAGAAAACGCGGTGATACCCCCGTGGCCATCGATGCCACCTTGGGTATGGGCGGACACTCGGAGGCAATGCTGCAGCGTTTCCCGGATCTCCACCTCGTGGGCATCGACCGTGACGAGGAAGCCTTGGCTCTGGCCGGTGCCCGATTGGAACCCTTCTCCGACAGGACCGACCTCGTCCACGCGGTCTACGACGAGATCGAGGACGTCCTTCTGGACCTCGGCATAGCAGAAGTCCACGGCATTCTGATGGACCTCGGGGTCTCCTCATTGCAGCTCGATGAGCGTGAGCGGGGCTTCGCCTACTCGTACGACGCACCCTTGGATATGCGGATGGATACCAGCCGCGGGCAAACAGCGGCTGATGTAGTCAACAACTACAGTGAAGACGAATTGGTGCGCATCATCCGCAAATGGGGCGAAGAGAAGTTCGCCGGGCGGATAGCCAACAGGATCGTCAATGCCCGCACGGACAAACCTTTTGCAACCACGGGGGAGCTCGTAGAGCAGATCCGTAGCGTTGTCCCTGCTGCAGCCGCCAAAAGTGGCGGACACCCCGCCAAGCGCACCTTCCAGGCTTTGCGGATTGAGGTCAACGAAGAACTCGATGTCCTGGAACGGGCAGTTCCGGCAGCTGTGTCCGCGACTGCCATGGGGGGTCGGATCGTGGTGATGTCTTACCACTCGCTGGAGGACAAGATCGTGAAGTCAGTTTTCCAGTCTGGTTCCAAATCATCTGCGCCGCTCGGTTTCCCGGTGGAGCTTGAAGAACATAAACCCGAACTAAAGACCATCACCAAGGGCACGGAAGTGCCTACGGCAGCTGAAATCGCTGAAAATCCCCGTGCGGCGTCTGCCCGGCTGAGGGCAGTGGAGCGTATCAAACCGAGGAGAGACGCATGAGCAACGCCGCAGCGAAGATTTTGCCCTCCACAGTGGGTAGCTCTGCCGGCAGCCTTTCCGCGCCGTCGGAAAAGGCCGAAACCGGTCGCAAAGCCCGCACGCCCTTGTCGGTGGTACGCAGTGCCCCGGGCAAGCGGAGGACGCCGTTCGTCGTCCTTTGCTTTGTGGCGATGGCGGCCGCACTCCTGACGGTTCTGGTGTTGAACATCTCCGTGTCCACGGCGCAGTACCAATTGGTGCAGCTGAAAGCCGAAGCTGCAACGCTGAATAAGGAAAACCAGGACCTGACACAGAAGAAGCAGAACTACGAAGCTCCGCAGAACCTGGCTGCGAAGGCAGCAGAATTGGGAATGGTTGCTTCCACGGTCAAGGGTCAGATCGATCTGAACACCATGGCAGTGACCGGCAAGGCATCACCGGCGGTCAAGGGAGACAACCCCGGTGCCCTGCTTGCAGCCCCGGCCGTTGAGGGGTTGATTGATGTGGTTCCGTCGGTGACAACCAAAGACCCCTTGGAAAGCCGCACTACGGAAGCAGCTCCGGTGGCTCCGGCAGCAACGCCGTCCACCCCGGCAGCACCCACCGCGTCCCCTGCCGCTGCCCCGCCTGTTGAACTCCACGGGGGATCGGTACCGGCACCCCGGCAGAAGGCACCAGGGCAGTAGACCGTCAGACCACCGAAGCAGGGCCAGCAGCAAGGAATCAACGTGGCAAAGAACCCCGGCACATCGACAAAAACGAAGACGCCGGCGGCAAGAAAGCGGTTGCGCGTTGGCCTTGGCATCATGCTGACCCTGCTGCTGGTGGTGGGCGGCAAGCTTTTCATGGTCCAGGGCCTGGACATGGGCGGCATGGCTGAAGCCGCCTTGGCGAGCCGCCTGACTCCGCAGGTACTCCCTGCCGAGCGGGGACAGATCGTGGACGCAAACGGCACAGTGCTGGCCAGTAGTGTGATCCGGTACAACATCGTGGTGGACCAGACGGTCAACACCGGGACAGAAACCTTCCATCGCTTCAATGAGAAGACCGAGAAGCTGGACGAGATCACCCGAGATCAAGGGATTGCCGACCTCGCCGGGCTTCTGGGGGCAGACGAAAGCACCATCCGAACGTCACTGACCGGAGACAAGAAGTACTTCATGGTGGCAAAGGACGTGAAGCCGGAGCTGGAAGACCGGATCTCAAAGCTGTATATCCCCGGACTCAGCGCGGAAGGCGTCAGCAAGCGCGTTTATCCCAACGGCAGCGTCGCCGGAGGTGTGGTCGGTTTCCTCAAGGACGGAACCAGCGGCCAGGCTGGTATAGAGCAAACGCAGGACGAGATTCTTCGTGGTGTTGAAGGTAAACGTGTCTTCGAAATAGGTGCTGACGGACTCAGGATTCCGGTGGCGACAGATGAACTCACTCCGGCCGTCGATGGCAGCGACGTCAAACTGACCATCAACACTGATATCCAGTACTTTGCCCAGCAGGCCATCCAGAGCCAAGTCAACAAGATGAACGCCGAGTGGGGTTCCATCATTGTGATCGACACCAAAACGGGCAATCTCATTGCCTTGGCCGATACCAATGCGCCGGACCCCAACGACCCCGGGAAAGTCGATGCCAAGGATCGCGGCGTCAGGTCCGTAACAGCCGCCTATGAGCCCGGTTCCGTGCAGAAGATGATGACCGCCGCGGCCGTGATCGAGGAGGGGAAGTCATTTCCCCTGGACCACTTCACCATCCCTTCGGCCTACACCATTGACGGGCAGACGTTCACCGATGCTTTTGAGCACGGCACTGAAGAGCGCACCCTTGCCGGAATCCTGGGGTGGTCCATGAACACCGGAACGGTGATGGCGGGTAGCCGGCTCACCAAGGAACAACGGTACGACTGGCTGAAGAAATTCGGTATTGGAGAGCAAACGGATATTGGGCTTCCAGCGGAAGCTACCGGCATACTGGCCAAGCCCGAGCAGTGGGATGACCGCCAGCAGTACACGGTGCTTTTCGGTCAAGGCGTTTCCCAGTCGACACTCCAGACAGTGCGTGCTTTCCAAAGTATTGCCAATGATGGCGTGATGCTGCAGCCCAGGCTTATTGACAGCTACATCACTCCGGAGGGTGAGGAACAGAAAGTTCCCGCGAAGGACTCACGCCAGGTGGTTTCCAAGGAAACTGCCCAGCAGGTCCGGGACATCCTGGAAAGCGCCGTGACCGAGGGGCAGATCAAGGATGCAGCCATCGACGGTTATAGGGTGGGGGCCAAGACGGGAACGTCCCAGGCGCCCCGCGAGGATGGGCTGCCCGGCTTTGACGGTTTCACGGCCTCCATGGTGGGCATGGCCCCCATGGATGACCCGAGGTTCATCGTGGAAGTCGTCCTCCAACGGCCCAAAGGAAACATCTATGGCGTCACGAATGGGCCGGTGTTCCGGTCCGTGATGTCCCAGGTCCTCCGGACCTACAACGTGGCCCCGTCCACCGGGACGCCCGCGCGGTTGCCGCAGTTCGTCAAGTAAGCTTCTTGGGCGTCTGTTTCGGCTAAATAGCGATCCACCACCAACGGCCTGGGCGCCGCCGGCCCCAAGCCGGTCGTTCCACGAGCACCAACGGAGAACCACGTGTCAGAGCACCATGAGGCAGCTACCAACGCCACGACCCCGGACGCCGGCCAGAGCGGCTTTCGTCCCGCATCCGTGGCTGCAGTACCGTTGGCCACCATCGCGGAAACACTCGGTGTTGCCGTTCCTGCCGCCAGCCAGGACAGGGGAGTGACGGGCATTTCCCTCAACTCGCGGGCTGTCGAAGCCGGCGACCTCTATATGGCCCTGCCCGGAGCCTCCCGCCATGGTGCGGACTTCGTTCCGCAGGCTATTGACGCAGGTGCGGTTGCGGTCGTGACGGACGACGCCGGAGCGCGCCAGCTGGCGCTTGCAGGTGACCAGCCCGTACCGGTACTCATTGTCGCCGAGCCGCGTACCGCCGTCGGACGCCTGGCCGCCTTGATCTATCGCAGCCAGCCGGCGGATGGCGGGTTCCCGACTCTGTACGGGGTTACGGGTACCAACGGAAAGACCACCACCACCTATTTCATCAACTCCTTGCTGAGCGCCTTGAAGAAGAAGCCCGGCCTGATCGGGACCATCGAGATCCTTGCGGGCGGGGCGGCGATCCCCAGCCTCCTCACGACCCCGGAGTCCACGGATGTCCATGCGTTGCTGGCTCTGATGCGCGAACGGGGCTTGGACGCGGCATCCATGGAAGTTTCATCCCACGCGATCTCCTTCCGCCGGGTGGACGGAGTGATGTTCGACGTTGCCGGCTTCACCAATCTCACCCAGGACCATCTGGACCTTCATGGCAGCATGGACGAATACTTCCGAACCAAGGCGGAACTCTTCACTGCCGGAAGGGCCAGGCGCGCGGTGGTCACAGTGGACGATCACTGGGGCCGCAAGCTGGCCGATTCAGCCGACATCCCGGTAACCACCCTCGCAACCAAGCCCCCCGTTGAGGGCAGCGCCGACGCCGACTGGAGCGTTGGGTCCATCACGGCGCGGGGGCTGGGGTCGGAATTTGAGCTCAGGCACGTCGACGGCCGAACCCTTCACGTCCACACCGGCCTGCCGGGAGACTTCAATGTGGCCAATGCAGCCCTGGCTACGATCATGGTCCTGGCATCCGGCGTCGACGAAAAGACGCTCCAGACTGCCTTGGATGCGCATGACCCCTTCACTGTTGCGGTCCCCGGACGCATGCAGCTCGTTTCAGCAGAGCCTGCCTCGGTTGTTGATTTTGCCCACAATCCGGACGCTCTGTCCCGTGCCCTGGAAGCCGTTCGTTCTCCGAAAGAGGGATCGCGGGTCATCGTGGTCTTCGGTGCAACGGGCCAGCGCGACCAAGGCAAGCGGCCCACCATGGGGGCAATCGCTGCCCGCCTGGCCGACGTCGTGATCATCAGCGATGACGATCCCCACGACGAAGACGCAGCAGCCATCCGGGCCGAGGTCCTCCAGGGCGCCTACGCTGCACGGGACTCCGAGGACCTGAGTAGCGAAATCATCGAGTCTTATCCAAGGGATGCCGCCATCAGACTGGCCGTCAACGTGGCCACCAAAGACGACACCATCCTCATCGCCGGGCGTGGCCACGAGGTGTGGCAGGAGGTCAAGGGCGTGAATCTTGCCTTGGACGACAGGGTGGAGTTGCGGGCCGCCTTGACATCCAAGGGATTCAGCGTTTCAACGGACCAGCGGATAGAGTCCTAAACCGAGATGATTGCACTTACTGCGGCGGAGATCGCCGACATCACCCATGGCCGATTGACCGGAGATCCGGACATCGTCCCCACCTCCGTCGTCACTGATTCCCGGGAAGCGACGCCCGGATCGTTGTACGTGGCCAAACCCGGCGAGCACGCTGATGGGCATGACTTCGTCGATGCCGCATTCGAACGCGGTGCCGTCCTGGTTCTCGCCGAACGTGAAGTGACCGACGCCGACGGCCGCCCTTATCCCGCCGTCGTGGTTAACGACGCTGTGGTGGCCATGGGCGAGCTGGCAGCGGAATCTGTCAGCCGCATCCGTGCTGAGCGTAAGAGCCGCGGCGAGGACTTCACCGTCATAGGGATCACCGGTTCTGCGGGCAAAACCACCACCAAGGACCTCCTTGCCGGTGTATTGTCCACCGCCGGAGCCACGGTGGCGCCGCAAGGCTCCTACAACGGCGAGGTAGGTGTGCCGCTGACGGTCTTTGCCGCGGACGCCGGAACCCGCTTCCTGGTGATCGAGATGGGCGCTACCGGCCTGGGCCACATCAAGTACCTGGCCGAGATGGTCAAGCCGGACATCGGTGTGGTTCTGGTGGTTGGCACGGCCCACGCTGGTGAATTCGGAGGCGTTGAGAACATCGCCAAGACCAAGGGCGAATTGGTGGAAGCACTGGGGGAGCGCGGCACGGCTGTGATCAACCTCGATGATGGCCGCGTCGCTGCCATGCGCACCCGGACCAAGGCCAAAGTGTTGGGCTTCACGGCCTCGCCGGCCACCACTGAAGAAGTGGAAGCGCGCAACGTTGTGGTCAATGAGCAAGGCTTCCCTGATTTTGATTTGGTACTGCCCGACGGCGGCCCGGCCGTTGAGGTGCGAAGCCGCCTGATCGGTGGTCACCATGTCACCAATCTGTTGGCAGCAGCCGCCGCCGCGTTCGCCGCAGGCATCCCGGCCGCTGACATCGCATCCTCGCTCAGCTCCCAGTCCGCAGCCAGCCGCTGGCGGATGGAACGGACTGAACGTGAAGACGGCGTGACCATCATCAACGATGCTTATAACGCCAACCCCGAATCGATGCGGGCTGCCCTGCGCACCCTGGCGGACCTGGGACAAGGCAGAAGGACCTGGGCTGTTCTGGGAGCCATGCTCGAGCTGGGCGAGGACTCCATCCGGGAACACACTGCAGTGGGCACCCAAGTGGTCCGCCTGAACATTTCCAGGCTGGTGGTGGTGGGGCGTGAAGCCCGTGCGCTCTACGTCTCCGCCATCCAGGAAGGCTCCTGGGGTGACGAATGTTCCTTCACCGAGACAGTGGAAGAAGCCTACGAGCTCCTTCAAAATGAGCTGGAGCCCGGCGACCTGGTGCTCTTCAAGTCCTCCAACGGTGTGGGCCTTCGGCATTTGGGTGATCGGATAGCATTACCTCCACGGGCCGAGCCCACCGGAGACAACGCGGATGAAGCTGCCGCAAGCGAAGGGAACGAGCTGCTGTGATTGCACTTTTGATCGGCGCTGGCGTCGCCCTTCTGGTGGCCCTGATCGGGACGCCCCTGTTTATCAAGTTCCTTGTGGCCAAGAGCTACGGACAATTCATCCGGGACGACGGACCGACGTCCCACCACACCAAGCGCGGCACGCCCACCATGGGCGGAACCGTAGTGGTGGCCGCGGTACTGATTAGTTACTTCGTGACACACCTGATCATGTGGATCATGAATCCGGCCTCCGCCGGCCCCTCGGCATCTGGACTGCTGCTGCTGTTCCTCATGGTGGGTATGGGTTTTGTTGGCTTCCTCGATGACTTCATCAAGATTTCCAACAAGCGCAGCCTTGGCCTGAACGCACGCGCCAAATTGATCCTGCAGGCAGCTGTGGGCATCATCTTTGCGGTGTTGGTCCTTCAGTTCCCCAACGAGGACGGCCTGCGGCCCGCATCCACGCAAATTTCCCTGGTGCGCGACATTCCGTGGCTGGACCTCGCGTTCGGCGGGACAGTAGTGGGCGCCATCCTGTTTGTGCTCTGGTCCAACTTGATCATCACCGCAGCTACCAACGGCGTTAACCTGACCGACGGCCTGGACGGCCTGGCTGCCGGAGCGTCCATCATGGTCTTCGGCGCTTACACCATCATGGGAATTTGGCAGAACAACCAGGCCTGCGGCTCACCACGGGAAGCCGGCAGCGGTTGCTATCAGGTCCGGGACCCCATGGACCTCGCCCTGTTGGCCGCGATTCTGAGTGCCGCCTTGGTGGGATTCCTGTGGTGGAATACCTCACCTGCCAAGATCTTCATGGGTGACACAGGTTCCTTGGCCATTGGTGGTGCCGTTGCGGCGTTCGCTATCCTCTCACGCACCGAACTCCTGCTTGCGTTCATTGGCGGGCTCTTTGTACTCATTACCTTGTCCGTCATCATCCAAGTGGGCTTCTTCAAGCTGAGCGGCGGGAAACGCGTCTTCAAGATGGCTCCGCTGCAACACCACTTTGAATTGAAGGGCTGGGCAGAAGTTACGGTGGTGGTCCGGTTCTGGATTCTCGCCGGGCTCTTTGTGGCTGCGGGCCTTGGAATTTTCTACGCTGAATGGGTGGTGCTGCTGTGAACGAAAGCCCGGAAACTCTGTCATCGAACGCTGAGAGGCTCAGCACACTGACCAGCTGGGATGCCGACTGGTCAGGTCTGCGCGTTGTGGTGACAGGAATAGGTGTCTCTGGCTTCGCTGCAGCCGACACACTCATCGAACTCGGCGCAAAAGTTGTTGTGGTTGACGCAGCCACCAGCGCCAAGGCCAAGGCCCAGGCCGACACCCTCAAGATCGTGGGTGCCGTTGATGTGCTGTTGGGGGAGGAAGCCGTGACGGCTCTCCCGTTGATCGACGGAAGTTTGCCGGACCTCGTGGTCACGTCGCCAGGATGGCGCCCGGATCAGGCCCTGCTTGCCGCGGCCAAGCGCAAGCACATCCAAGTCTGGGGCGACGTCGAACTCGCTTGGAGGCTGAGGGAGCGGGCAGGGCGCAAGACCGCGGACTGGCTGACGATTACCGGTACCAACGGCAAGACCACCACGGTTGGCATGGCCGAATCCATGCTGCAGGCGGCCGGGCTCAAAGCAATCGCCGTGGGAAACGTCGGCACCCCTATTCTTGACGCACTCCGGGATCCGGTGGACTACGATGCTTTCGCTGTTGAGCTCTCCAGCTTCCAGCTGCATTGGAGCCACTCGTTGTCTCCTGTAGCGAGCGTCTGCCTGAACGTTGCCGAGGACCATGTTGATTGGCATGGATCCTACGCCTCCTACCTCGCGGACAAAGCCAAGGTGTACGAGAACACCCAAAAGGCGGCGATCTACAACGCCGAACAGATTGAAACTGAACGTATGGTGGAAAACGCCGACGTCGTTGAGGGATGCCGGGCCATCGGTTTCACCACCAACACGCCGGCCATCAGCATGGTGGGCGTGGTGGATGGCCTCCTTGTTGACCGGGCCTTTATTGCCGAACGCAAAGACTCTGCCGCGGAACTTGCCTCAATGTCCGATCTTGGCCCGGTGGCACCCCGCCACATGGTGGCCAATGCCCTTGCGGCGGCGGCCCTGGTGCGGGCCTACGGAGTTGATGCCGCATCCGTGAAACAAGGCATCCTCAATTACCTGCCAGGTGCCCACCGCATCCAGTTGGTGGCGAACCACAAAGACGTCTTGTGGATCAACGACTCCAAAGCAACCAACCCGCACGCAGCCTCCGCGGCACTCTCGGCTTTCCAGAAGGTTGTATGGATTGCCGGCGGGTTGTCCAAGGGCGTCAACTACGACGACCTCGTCAAAGAGCACGCGCCCAGGCTCAAAGCCGTAGTCCTTATCGGAACTGATACTGAGGCACTGGAGGGGGCCCTCCAGCGACACGCACCCGATGTCCCCGTGATCGCGCCTTCAAAGGGCGACACTGAAGGAGTGCAGACCGCAGCCGGAGACGCAGCTTCGCCTATCTACGGTGAGACCATCATGGCCCGGGCAGTGGCATCGGCGGCCGAGGTGGCTGCCTCTGGCGATACCGTGCTGATGGCACCGGCGGCTGCATCCATGGATCAGTTCTCTTCCTACGCTCACCGTGGCGACGCTTTCGTCCTGGCAGTTCGCGAGCTTGTGGAAGGGCAGGCACCGACCACCGAGGAGTAACAATGGTCAGCACGCCCACCCGCACCCGCGGCAAAGAACCCCGGGACGGGAAGCCCAAGCCGGCATCAGGTGACGGCAGCCGCCCCTCAGGGCTCCGCGGACACCTGCGTGGCTTTTGGGAGAGCCTTGAAGGAAAGAGCAAGGCACCTAACAGCTCCACCTACTATCTGATTCTCGGCTGCGCCCTCGCGTTGACGGCGATCGGGATCATGATGGTGTTGTCCGCGTCAAGCGTTGAAGCCATTTCCGAGGGCAAGTCGCCCTATGCTGATGCCCTCAAACAGGCGCTCTTCGGTGTGGTTGGACTCATCGCCATGTACGTCATTTCGCGGACCAACGTGAACTGGATGAAGAAACTCTCCTGGTGGGCGCTGGGGGCCGTCATTGTGCTCCTTGCCTTGGTCCAGGTCATGGGCAACACCGTCAACGGCAACAAGAACTGGATCGACATTGGAGGTATCACCCTCCAGCCCTCGGAGATGGCCAAGCTGATCCTCTGCGTGTGGATCGCTGCCGTTCTGGCGCGGAAGCAGAAACTCCTTAACCGTTGGATGCACGTCATCATTCCGGTGGTTCCCGGTGCAGGACTCGTCATTGCCTTGGTGATGTTGGGCAACGACCTCGGAACTGTGATCGTCATCGCGGCCATTACCGCTGCCGGGCTGTATTTCGCCGGCGTTCCCGGCCGCATGCTGGCCATTGCCGGCGCGGTTGGCGCCCTAGGCGCCGTCCTGGGGACCATCAGCAGCCAAAACCGGATCTGCCGGATCACCTCGTGGTTGGGAACAGCCTCCACGCAGTGCACCGAGCAGTTTGACTTCGATTTCCAGTCAACCAATGGCATGTACGGCCTCGCACAGGGGAGCTGGACCGGATTGGGCCTTGGCCAAAGCCGGCAGAAGTACAACTGGCTGCCGGAGGCGCACAACGACTTCATCTTTGCCATTATTGGCGAGGAGCTGGGACTTGTTGGAACCATCGTGGTCCTGGTCCTGTTCGCCATCCTGGGTATCGCCATCTTCCGTGTAGTCGTGAGGCAGACCGACCCGTTCCAACGCACGCTGGCTGGTGGAATCATGGTGTGGCTGCTCGGCCAGGCGAGCATGAATATGGCGGTGGTGACCCAACTTCTTCCTGTGGTGGGGGTGCCCCTTCCGTTCATCTCCTATGGTGGCTCCGCGCTGATCATGTCCCTCTGCGGTGTGGGCGTAGTGTTGTCTTTGGCCCGCGGCCAATTGCCGGCGCAGCAGCGTTCAGGATTCTTCCCGCGCCTCATGTCCAAGACTGCACGAAAGCGTACCTAGCACTTCATGACTTTTGACTCCGCAAACGCGCCCAAGCCGTTGTCCGTCGTCCTTGCCGGCGGCGGGACAGCCGGTCACGTCAGCCCGCTGTTGGCGATTGCCGACGCCATCAAGGACAAACGTCCGGAGGCCGCCATCATGGCTGTAGGGACGCCGTCGGGCATGGAAACCCGTCTCGTCCCGGCGGCCGGGTACCAGCTCGCAACCATCGACCGTGTTCCCTTTCCGCGGCGGCCGTCAGCGGACCTCCTGAAGCTGCCCGCCCGCTTGAGCGGCGCGGTCCGGCAGGCCCGGCACATTTTGGAGGCCTCCGGCGCGGATGTTCTGGTGGGTGTGGGCGGGTACGTCTGCACGCCCATGTACCTTGCTGCACGCAAACTCCGGATCCCCATCGTCATCCACGAGGCCAACATGAAGGCCGGCCTGGCTAATCGCGTCGGCGCCCGGTTCAGCAAGCATGTTGCCGTGGCATTTGCCGGGACGCGCTTGAGGGGGGCCCGCCACGTGGGAATGCCCATGCGCCGGGCTATCTCGCAAGTGGACAGGGCTGTTGCGGCGCCTGCGGCAAAGGCCGCGCTGGGGCTTGATGCCCACCGTCCGGCCTTGATCGTCACAGGCGGCTCCTCAGGGGCGTTGAGCATCAATCGTGCCATCACCGCAGCTCTCCCCGCACTGGCCGCTGCCGGTATTCAGACCCTCCACATCACGGGCAAAGGCAAAGCCGTCAAGGATGACGACGGCGGACTTCTCGCCGCCGACGGCTACAGGCAGGTTGAGTACGTGGACGGCATGGAGAACGTCTACGCCGCTGCCGACGTCATTCTGGCCCGTGCCGGTGCCGGCACCGTCAGCGAGGTAGCGGCTGTGGGAGTCCCCGCAGTGTTCGTGCCCTTGCCCATCGGGAACGGAGAGCAGGCGCTGAACGCCGCCCCCTTGGTTGCCGCAGGCGGTGCACTGATGATCGATGACAAGGATCTCAGCCCGGAGTGGCTCCGGACCGAACTGATTCCGCTGCTGACAAACCGCAGCAAACTCAATGACATGGCTCGGAAATCCGAAGCACTTGGTATCAGAAACGCCGATCAGCGGATGGCTGATCTTGTCTTGGAAGCGGTATCCGCATGACCACCAGCATCGCCCGGCTCGAGTCTCTCGGACGCGTCCACTTCATTGGAATCGGCGGAGTGGGAATGTCCGCCGTCGCGCGCATTATGGTGGCGCGGGGCATCCCCGTCAGCGGCAGCGATGTCAAAGACCTGCCCGTGATGCGTGACCTCGCCGTGGCAGGTGCGCGTATTGCGGTCGGCTACGACGCCGGAAACCTGGGCGATGCCCAGACGGTCGTGGCTGGTTCAGCCATCCGGGACGACAACCCGGAGTTGGTGGCGGCGCGTCAGACCGGGTTGCCCGTGCTTCACCGTTCGGAAGCTTTGGCCGCCACCATGGCCGGGCACCGGGTTGTCACCGTGGCAGGTACCCACGGCAAATCCACTACTACGTCGATGGTTGCGGTACTCCTCAAGGAAGCCGGTCTGGATCCCTCCTTCGCGATCGGCGCGAACGTGCCGGCACTGGGCGTCAACGCAGCCCACGGTGAATCCGATATTTTCGTGGCAGAGGCCGATGAGTCGGATGGGTCATTCCTCAACTACCGTCCGTTGATTGCGGTGGTTACCAATGTCGAAGCGGATCACTTGGATCACTACGGAACACCGGAGGCCGTCTTCGCGTCCTTTGATGAGTTCGCCGCGCTCCTGCCTTCCAACGGCGTCCTGCTGGCATGCGCCGACGACGCCGGTGCCCTGGCCTTGGCGGAACGGACAGCCTCAAAGGGGATAACGCGCGTCCTGACGTACGGAACATCATCTGCTGCCGATGTCCGGCTTCATGACGGCGGTCCGGGCGATGTATCCGTTGCCCTGGGCGGAGCCGTCCATGGCCTTGAACTGCAAGTGCCGGGACGGCACAACGCCCTGAACGCCGCAGCGGCGTTCGCAGTCGCCGTCGAACTCGGCGTGGAACCGGGCGCTGCCGCGGCTGCGCTGGGCCACTTTACCGGTGCTTCACGTCGCTTTGAGTTCAAAGGCCAGGGCAGGGGAGTGCGGGTCTATGACGACTACGCCCACCATCCCACCGAGGTCCGCGCAGCATTATCGGCAGCGCGCTCAGTGGCCGCCGGCAAGAAGGTGCACGTCCTATTCCAGCCGCACCTGTTTTCGCGGACCCGTGAGTTCGCCACGGAGTTCGCCGCTGCTTTGGACCTGGCGGACACCGCATTGATTTTGGACATCTATCCTGCCCGCGAAGATCCCATCCCGGGGGTCACGAGCACGCTGATCACCGATCACTTGGTGAACGGCCGGCTCGTTTCAGCCGGTGAAGCCGTGGACGCCGTGGTGGACGCTGCAAGCGACGGCGACGTGGTCCTGACGGTCGGGGCCGGAGACGTCACTGCCTACGGGCCTGCCATCGTGGCGGCATTGGATGGCTAACACCCGGAAACCCACCTTCAAACCGGCCACGGAGCCGCGCCCCGGCAAGGCGGAGAGGTCCGGAGGTGACCCAATGGAGGTCATCAGTGCACAACGATCTGTTGACACTGACCTCAAGGCCCCGGTGGCGTCGGGTCGCCCCTCGAAGCCTGGCGGTGCCGCGAAGGCCGGCAAGGCGCCAGGGACTGACAACGTCATTGCTTTTCCTGAGCCCAGGAACCGACGTCAGCGGAGACTGGTGCTCTGGACGCTCTCGATGGTGGCTTTGGTGGTCGGATCCTTGATCGCAGGGGCCATCTTTTCTCCCGTGTTGGCAGTGCGCACCATAACCGTGGACGGAACATCGCTTGTGACGCCGGATGCGGTGCAAAAGGCGCTCTCAGGCTTGGAAGGCAAGCCGTTGCCGCAAGTCAGCGAACAGGAGATCAACGAGCTCCTGAAACCACTTGTCCAGGTCCGTTCGGCAACCATGGAAGCACGGCCGCCGTCCGAGTTGCTGGTGCATGTGGACGAGCGCGTTCCTGTGGCACTGCTCAAGCAGGGTGACAGCTACGTGATGGTGGATGTAGATGGCGTTCAACTCGGAGCGACGCAGGATTTGGCCGCCGTAGCCCTGCCGTTGATCGACGCTGGCGTGGGCACCACCAACACGGAGTTGTTCAAGGCGATTGCCGCTGTTCTGGACACCCTGCCCGCGGACATCCTTGCCAGGATGTCTACCGCCTCTGCAGCCTCGCCCGACGCCGTTGAGCTGAAACTGGTGGACGGAAAGACGGTAGTCTGGGGCAATGCCGAGGACAGGGAACTGAAGGCCAAGGCACTCGAGGCGTTGCTGAGGATGCCGGCGGACCCAAAGGTCCCGGTCAGTATCTACGACGTCAGTGTTCCCCGGCATCCATTCACAAAATAGGCAGTATTGAGAACGTAACCTGCGGGCCGGCGGTGGCCTTATTTCACGGCAATCACACGACACGCGCAAGCGGAGATTGCATGTGGGAACCAGAGGAAATACCGTCGCAGTAGAGTTACTTGACATAACTATAACCTTCAACTAGAGGGTTAAGGTCCAAGGATTCAAGTTGGACTCGATCAGTTTCGCTATAGGACACAAGCAAGGGGCACGAAACGTGGCAGCACCGCAGAATTACTTGGCCGTCATCAAGGTCGTCGGCATCGGCGGCGGTGGCGTGAACGCAGTCAACCGTATGATCGAGGTCGGCCTTCGGGGCGTCGAGTTCATCGCCATCAACACCGACGCGCAGGCGCTGCTCATGAGCGACGCCGACGTCAAGCTCGACGTCGGACGTGAGCTCACCCGTGGCTTGGGTGCAGGAGCGAACCCGGAGGTCGGAAAGCAGGCAGCAGAAGACCACGCCGACGAGATCGAAGAAGTTCTCCGCGGTGCTGACATGGTCTTCGTCACGGCAGGCGAGGGCGGTGGCACCGGTACCGGTGGTGCTCCCGTGGTCGCGCGCATCGCCCGCTCCCTCGGTGCGCTGACCATCGGCGTCGTGACCCGACCCTTCACCTTCGAAGGCCGGCGCCGTGCAGGCTCTGCCGAGGCTGGAATTGACGCCCTCCGCGACGAAGTCGACACCCTGATTGTGATCCCGAACGATCGCCTTCTGTCCATCAGCGACCGCAATGTCTCCGTCCTGGACGCCTTCCGCTCTGCGGACCAGGTACTCCTGTCCGGTGTCCAAGGCATCACTGACCTCATTACCACTCCCGGCCTGATCAACCTTGACTTTGCTGACGTCAAGTCAGTCATGCAGGGCGCGGGGTCTGCCCTCATGGGCATCGGTTCCGCCCGTGGTGAAGACCGAGCCGTCAAGGCTGCGGAACTGGCCATCGCCTCGCCGCTCCTGGAGGCCTCCATTGACGGCGCCCACGGTGTCCTGCTGTCCATTCAGGGCGGCTCCGATCTGGGCCTGTTCGAAATCAATGAAGCCGCGCGCCTGGTGCAGGAAGTGGCCCACCCCGAAGCGAACATCATCTTTGGTGCCGTCATTGACGACGCCTTGGGAGATGAGGCTCGCGTGACAGTCATCGCAGCGGGCTTCGACGACGTCAAAGCAACCTCGCCTTCCATGGATCAGTCCCGTCCGGCCCAGAACCCGGTGCCTTCGGAAAGGCCTGCTGCTCCGAGCAGTGCGCCGTCCAACGCTGCAGCCCCGCAGCACGCCACGGCAGGTATCGGTGCTGCAGGCCTGAGCAACTGGGGCCAGCAGCGTCCGTCGGCCTTGCCTGCGGACTCCGGCTTTGACGTCGACCTCCCTGCAGTTGTTGAACCCGACCTTTCGGGCAGCCGCTCCGATGATCTCGACGTTCCTGACTTCCTGAAGTAAGCCGCGGTTCGAAAGAGTCAGTACCAGGTGTTTTGGTGGCGAAATGAAGTACGACCCGGCGTTTCTGTAGCCTTCACGGATACAGGCGCCGGGAACCTGGCTCTCCACGTACAGGACGACCCCACGGAAGTGATGGTTCGTCGTGCCCGGGTGGAACACACTCTCGGCTTGCGCCCGGACGGTTCGCGTACGCGCCAGTTCCAGTACATGAACCAGGTCCATGGAAATCATGTGGAGTTCGTTGCAGCTCATGGACCTGGACCAACCGCTGATGCCATGGTCTCCGCTGCCCCTGTACCGTCTGGACAGCATGCAGTCGCCCACCCGCCTGCAACCCCCGGGCGATCAGCACAGCCTTTGGCCGTGATGGTGGCCGATTGTGTCCCGGTTCTGCTGGTTGGTAGCGACTCCAACAACAGCCCCGTCCTGGCTGCTGCCCATGCCGGGCGTCCCGGGGTCGCGTCAGCCGTGGTGCCCGCAACTGTCGCTGAAATGCGGCGTCGGGGAGCTGTTGATATCAGCGCTTGGCTCGGACCGTCCATTTGTGGCTCGTGTTACGAGGTCCCCGAACAGCTGCGTGCCGAGGTGGCAGAAAAAATACCTGAAGCGTGGTCCTCCACCTCGTGGGGTACACCTGCCCTTGACCTTCCGGCGGGTGTACGCGCGCAGTTGCACTCACTGGATGTCCCCGTGGAGTACTCGGGGGAATGCACCCGTGAAAACGACTCCCTTTTCTCTTACCGGCGGGACTCCCGGACCGGTCGATTTGCAGGTTTGGTGTGGACGCATGACTAGCCTCAAAGACGGCAACCAACAACGGGAAGAATCATCAAGTGATCCCCGCACGGCTGAGCTGTCGGCCCGGCTGGAGGTGGTGCGGCAGCGGATTGACGTCGCTACCCGCACTGCAGGACGGCTTGACCTGCCGCGGTTGGTGGTGGTGACTAAATTCCATCCGGCGGCCGATGTTCGCCGCCTGGTGACACTTGGTGTCGAGGATGTCGGCGAGAACCGCGACCAGGAAGCGGCCTCCAAGACTGCTGAACTCTCCGGGATTAACGTCCGATGGCATTTCATCGGCCAGCTTCAGAGCAATAAGGCAAAGTCGGTGGTCAAGTATGCTGCTTCGGTCCAGTCTGTTGACCGCGTGCAGCTGGTTGATGCTCTGGCCAAGGCCGTCGCCAGGGAGAAGGATGCCACGGGGCGCAGCGATCTTGACTGTTTCATCCAAGTCAGCCTGGATGACGACGCCGGCGCACACCGGGGCGGCGCCACGCCCTCCGATGTTGAGATGCTCGCGGAAAGAATCGAGCTGGCGGACGGTCTGGTGTTGTCCGGACTGATGGCCGTGGCGCCTTTGGGGGCTGATCCGAATGTGGCCTTCGAGCGACTCGCGGGGATTTCCAAAGCGCTCTGCGCAGTGCATCCGGCCGCAACAGGTATATCCGCCGGCATGAGTCAGGACTTGGAAGCCGCCGTGAAGTTCGGAGCGACACACCTGAGAATTGGCTCCGATATTCTCGGTTCCCGTCCGGCCGTGGGGTAGCGTCAAAGTATTGGAATGACGGGCCGGGGTTCCAATATGTCAAGTCATGGCGGCCCGCCTACTGCAGAAACGATAGGAGTGCACCATGGCTGGCGCTCTGCGCAAGACAATGATCTATCTTGGGCTCGCCGACGGCGATGAACACTACGAATCTGAGCAGTCCGTCGCCACGCAGCACGATGAAGAACGCCCCCAGGCACAGGAACGGGAAGAGCGCCGTGCGCCCGCTCCCGTCCGGGAAGTTGTCCGTGAAATGCCCACTGTAGATGCCGAAGAGGAATACCGCGCACCCGTGACACCCATCAAGCGTGCGGCATCCAGCCGCGAAGATGCCTCGGGCCTGAGGCAGATCACCACCGTCCATCCTCGTTCGTACAACGACGCAAAGGTCATTGGCGAGAGCTTCCGGGATGGCATTCCGGTCATCATGAATGTCACTGACATGGGTGAGTCCGATGCCAAGCGGCTTGTGGACTTTTCCGCCGGCCTCGTCTTCGGCTTGCACGGCAGCATCGAGCGGGTGACCAACAAGGTCTTCCTGTTGTCGCCGTCGTACGTTGAGGTCATCGGGGACGACAAAAAGGCCAGCGAGACGCAGGCCAGCTTCTTCAACCAGAGCTGACAACAGTCTTTTGCAGATGCCAGGCGGGTCAACCCGCCTGGCATCTGTGTTGCAATAGTAGGGACCGATCGGCATTCCGGAACAAGTGGGAGATCTGAGCTAACTCGTGGGCATTGTTTTCGGCCTTATCTATATTGTGTTGTTGCTGTTCTTCATCGCCCTGATCATCCGACTCATCTTCGAATGGGTCCAGATGTTCGCCCGCCAGTGGCGGCCCAGGGGTGTGGCGTTGGTTACAGCCCATGTGGTCTACTCCGTCACTGATCCTCCCCTTAGCAGGCTCAGGAAGCTGATCCCGCCCCTCCAACTTGGCGGAATCTCCTTGGATCTTGGGTTCTTGATCCTGATTATTGCCGTCAGCATAGCCATGGCAGTGACCAACAGCCTGGCGTAGTTGCTCCGCGGAACCCGGGCCACCGATGGTCCATAGGCCGCAAATTCTCCAAATCAACACGATGGTGTTGAATTGGAGGAACAAGATGATATTTAGGTACCGTAGTTTTGAACGGCCGGAAGGCCTACTGACTAACTAGACCAACGAGGTGACCAGATGGCTTTGACGCCAGAAGACGTTGTCAACAAGCGCTTTCAGCCGACCAAGTTCCGCGAAGGCTACGACCAGGACGAGGTTGACGACTTCCTCGACGAGATCGTGGTGGAACTTCGCCGCTTGAACCAGGAAAACGACGAACTTCGCAAGAAGCTCGGCGAGGCCGGTTCGGCCGTTCCCGCTGCAACTGCTGCGGCTCCGGTCGTCGAGAAGGTTCCGGCCCCGGTCAAGGTTGACAAGGAAGCTGAGGCGAAGGCGGAAGCCGAAGCCAAGGCCGCAGAAGATGCCAAGAAGAAGGAAGCCGAGAAGGCAGCAGCTGCTGCTGCAGCTCCGAAGGCACCTGCTGCAAGCAATGGCGTCACCACGTCCGCTGAGTCCGCTGCAGGTCTGCTGGCCATGGCGCAGCAGATGCACGACAAGCACGTTTCCGACGGTGCGCAGCAGAAGGAAAAGATCATTGCCGAGGCTCAGATCGAGGCTTCCAGCCTCGTCAACGACGCCCAGGAGAAGTCCCGCAAGATCCTTGGTGCCCTTGAGCAGCAGCGCTCCGTTCTTGAGCGTAAGGTTGAGCAGCTCCGTGGTTTCGAGCGCGACTACCGTTCACGCCTGAAGGCTTACATCGAAGGTCAGCTCCGCGACCTTGACGCCCGTGGTTCCGTCGCTGCCCCTGAGGTTGGCGAAGCAACCGCTGACGTTTAGCAAGTATTCTGAAAGCCGGTGGCTGAGGACTCCTCGGCCGCCGGCTTTCTCTGTTAAGAGACCGACAGCAGCCCGCACGCTTCCCGAATGAAAGCACTATGACCGACGACTTCACCGCTGAGGCCACACAGCCGACGCCTGCCGGACGCCGTAAGTGGCGTCCTGCCATGCTCTGGCTTTTTGCCGGCTTCGCCGTGTTCGCCTACGTTTTTGACCAACTCACCAAACTTTGGGTCACCAGCACCATGACGGAGGGTGAGCGCATTCCGGTGCTGCCTCCGCTGCTGCACTGGTACTACATCCGCAACTCCGGGGCGGCATTTTCCATCGGCGAGAATGTGACGTGGGTTTTCACGATCGTCATGGCTGTGGTCTCTGTGGCGATTCTCTTTCAGCTGCGAAAGGTGGGCTCGGTCTGGTGGGCGCTATCCCTGGGACTGCTCTTTGGCGGTGCCCTCGGCAACCTGACCGACCGCTTGTTCCGCGAGCCGTCTTTCGCCATGGGACATGTGGTGGATTTCATTCAGCTGCCGAACTTCGCCATCTTCAACATCGCAGACTCGGCGGTGGTGTCCGGCGTCGTCATTATCTGCCTCCTGACCTTGCGGGGGGTTGGCATGGACGGAACCCGTCATGTGGCAGCGCCAAAGCCGGCCAAAGATGCCAAATCCGCCGGCGGCACCAACGGGGAGCCCGCTGGTGAGTAAATCCATAGTGGTTCCCGAGGAACTGGCCGGGGCGCGAGTTGATGCCGGACTGGCACAGCTTCTGGACATTTCCCGCTCTGCTGCCGCGCTGCTGATTTCAGAAGGAAACGTCACCAGCGGCGGAGTTGCGCTGGGTAAATCGGCGAAGCTCGTTGCCGGTACATTGCTTGATGTCACGGTTCCCGAGCGGCCGGATCCCCTGGAAGTCGTGGAGGAAGTTGTGGAAGGCCTGAAGATCCTGTTGGACGACGACGAATTCGTTGTCATCGACAAACCGGTGGGGGTCGCAGCCCACCCTTCACCAGGCTGGGTGGGCCCCACAGTAGTGGGAGGCCTTGCCGGAGCAGGTTACAGGATTTCTACGTCGGGAGCGCCCGAGCGTGCGGGGATTGTTCACCGGCTGGATGTGGGGACATCCGGTGTCATGGTGGTGGCTAAGACCGAGAACGCTTACACGGTGCTGAAGAAGGCCTTCAAGGAACGCACCGTGGACAAGGTGTATCACGCAGTTGTTCAGGGACTGCCCGATCCTCTTCAGGGGACCATTGACGCCCCCATCGGACGGCATCCCGGCCACGACTGGCGGTTCGCCGTCATCGAGGACGGCCGACCCTCAGTGACCCACTATGAGGTCCTGGAAGCTTTTGGTAAGGCGACCCTGGTGGAAGTGCATCTGGAAACGGGGCGCACCCACCAGATCCGCGTCCACTTCTCAGCGCTGCGGCATCCTTGTGCCGGCGACCTCACCTACGGAGCGGACCCCCGCCTGGCTGCCACCCTTGGTCTCACCCGTCAGTGGCTGCACGCCCGTCAACTTGGATTTACCCATCCCCGCTCCGGCGATTGGGTGGAAGTCAGCAGCGAATATCCGGCGGACCTCCAGTACGCTCTGGATCTGCTGGCCACTGGCTCCGCATAGACGGACTTCACTGCCCGGGTCCGATTTCTGTATGACACGGGACGGTAGACTGTCGTGGTGACTTCCAGCAATGATTCGTTTGTCCACCTGCACACCCACACTGAGTACTCCATGCTGGATGGAGCTGCCCGGCTCGGTGAGCTTTTCGATGAAACCGAACGGCTGGGCATGCCGGCCCTGGCCACGACTGACCACGGATATTTGTTCGGGGCGTTCGACTTCTGGCGCAAAGCCACAGACAAGGGCATCAAGCCGATCATCGGCGTCGAAGCCTATGTAACACCCGGCACCGCCCGCGGGGACAAGGAGCGTGTGCGCTGGGGCGACGAAAGCCAGCGTAAGGACGATGTCTCCGGCGGTGGCTCGTACACCCATATGACGCTGCTGAGCTACAACAACGTGGGCATGAGGAACCTCTTCAGGGCTTCTTCGATTGCTTCCCTGGACTCTGTCTTTGGTAAGTGGCCGCGGCTGGACCGGGAACTGCTCAACACCTACTCCGAAGGCCTGATCGCCACCACCGGATGCCCGTCCGGAGAGGTCCAGACCAAGTTGCGCCTGGGGCAGTACCGCGAAGCCGTGGAGGCTGCAGCAGAGTTCCGCGACATCTTCGGAGCGGAGAACTATTTCTGCGAACTGATGGACCACGGGCTGGACATTGAACGGCGCGTCACCGGCGACCTCCTGCGCTTGGCCAAGGAACTCAACCTGCCACTCGTGGCCACAAATGACCTCCATTACACCCATGAGCACGATGCCAAGGCCCATGAAGCGTTGCTGGCGATTCAGTCCGGTTCCACGCTCCTGGAACCGACGTACGATAACGGCGGTTCCCGCTTTGCGTTCTCCGGTAGTGGCTATTACCTGAAATCTCCGCAGGAAATGCGGGAATTGTTCCGCGATCACCCTGAAGCCTGCGACAACACGCTGCTCATCGCCGAGCGTTGCGAAGTTTCCTTCAACACCGGCGCCAACTACATGCCGCGCTTCCCTTGTCCTCCCGGTGAAGACGAGACCTCCTGGTTGGTCAAGGAAGTGGACGCCGGTCTGAAGTACCGCTATCCCCAGGGCATTCCGGACAAGGTCCGCAAGCAAGCTGACTATGAGCTCGGTGTCATCACCTCCATGGGATTCCCCGGGTACTTCCTGGTGGTTGCCGACTTCATCAACTGGGCCAAGAACAATGGCATCCGGGTAGGTCCCGGCCGTGGTTCCGGTGCAGGATCCATGGTGGCCTACGCCATGCGCATCACCGACCTCGACCCGCTGCAGCACGGCCTGATCTTTGAACGCTTCCTCAACCCGGACCGCGTTTCCATGCCTGACTTCGACGTCGACTTCGATGATCGCCGCCGCTCCGAGGTGATCGACTACGTCACCAAGAAGTACGGCGACGAGCGCGTGGCCATGATCGTCACGTACGGAACCATCAAGACCAAGCAGGCGCTCAAGGACTCTTCCCGTGTGCTCGGCTATCCGTTCAGCATGGGCGAGACACTCACCAAGGCCCTTCCGCCTGCCGTCATGGCCAAGGACATTCCGCTGGCCGACATCCAGAACCCGGAGTCCAAGCGCTACAGCGAGGCAGGGGACTTCCGCCAGCTGATCGCTACCGATCCCGAGGCCGCCAAGGTCTTCGAGACCGCGCTGGGCATCGAGGGCCTGAAACGCCAGTGGGGTGTTCACGCCGCCGGCGTCATCATGTCCTCGGACCCCATCATCGACGTCATCCCCATCATGCGCCGTTTCCAGGACGGCCAAGTCATCACCCAGTTCGACTATCCGACCTCCGAGGGCCTCGGACTGATCAAGATGGACTTCCTGGGCCTGAGGAACCTGACGATCATTTCCGATGCCCTGGAAAACATCAAGATGAACCGCGGCGTTGACCTGGACCTGGAAAACCTGGAACTCGATGACGCTCCGTCCTACGAGCTGCTGGCCCGCGGTGACACCCTTGGTGTGTTCCAGCTCGACGGTGGACCCATGCGGTCCCTGCTCAAGCTGATGAAGCCTGACAACTTCGAAGATATCTCCGCAGTCCTTGCGCTGTACCGGCCTGGTCCCATGGGTGCCAACGCCCACACCGACTATGCTCTGCGCAAGAACGGGATTCAGGAAGTAATCCCCATCCACCCGGAACTGGAAGAACCGCTCAAGGAAATCCTGGGTGGAACCTTTGGCCTGATCGTGTA
This sequence comes from Arthrobacter sp. DualSoilB13, assembly GCF_055389195.1. Classification (NCBI taxonomy): domain Bacteria; kingdom Bacillati; phylum Actinomycetota; class Actinomycetes; order Micrococcales; family Micrococcaceae; genus Arthrobacter; species Arthrobacter sp. DualSoilB13. Next base: position 1,679,704 of record NZ_AP035865.1, read on the forward strand.
CCAGGAACAGGTCATGGCTGTGGCGCAGAAGCTGGCCGGCTACTCTCTCGGCCAAGCAGACATCCTCCGTCGTGCCATGGGCAAGAAGAAGAAGTCCGAGCTGGACAAGCAGTTCGCCGGCTTCTCCCAAGGTATGCAGGACAACGGCTACTCCATGGCCGCTGTCAAGACGCTCTGGGACATTCTGCTCCCGTTCTCCGACTACGCCTTCAACAAGGCCCACTCGGCCGCGTACGGCGTGATCTCCTACTGGACGGCCTACCTGAAGGCGCACTACGCGCCGGAGTACATGGCGGCACTTCTGACGTCGGTGGGTGATGACAAGGACAAATCCGCCATCTACCTCAACGAGTGTCGTCGAATGGGCATCACGGTCCTGCCGCCGGATGTCAACGAATCATCGCTGAACTTCACCCCTGTGGGCACGGACATCCGCTTCGGTATGGGCGCCATTCGCAACGTGGGTGTCAACGTGGTGGATGCCATGGTGGCCGCCCGCACTTCCGAAGGAAAGTACACGTCCTTCAAGGACTTCCTCCTGAAGGTGCCGGCCGTGGTGTGCAACAAGCGCACCATCGAATCGCTGATCAAAGCCGGGGCCTTCGACTCGCTCGGCCATCACCGGCGGGCTCTGGCGATGATCCATGAAGAAGCCATAGATTCCGTGATCACGCTCAAGCGCAATGAGGCCATTGGCCAGTTCGATCTTTTCGCCGGCTTTGAAGACCAGGAGCCCGAGGCGTCGCTGACAACGGAAATCCCGGATCTGCCCGAGTGGGAAAAGAAGGACAAGCTGTCCTTCGAACGGGACATGCTGGGCCTTTATGTCTCAGACCATCCCCTGCAGGGATTGGAGGGCGTCCTCAGCCAGCACGCGGAACAGTCCATCACCTCGATCATCGCTGAGGACGGACCGCACGACGGCGCCATTGTCACCATTGCGGGCATGATCACCTCGCTGAGCCGCAGGATCGCCAAGGCCAGCGGAAACGCGTACGCCCGGGCAGAGATCGAGGACCTCGGCGCTTCCATGGAGGTCATGTTCTTCGGCCAGGTGTACGGGCCCATTGCCTCGGTCCTGGCCGAGGACTTGATTGTTGTTGTCAAGGGACGGTTGCAGCGCCGCGATGACGGTGCGGTCACCCTGAATTGCATGGAGCTTTCCGTCCCGGACCTCAGCGAAAGCGTGAACGGTCCGGTGGTTATCACCATTCCTACGTTCAAGGCCACCGAAGCAGTTGTGACAGACCTGCGGGATGTGCTGCGCACTCACCGCGGAAACTCGGAAGTCCGTCTCAAACTGATGGGCGATACGAAGGTGGAGGTCATGGGCTTGCCGGTCCATATGAGGGTCAACCCCAGCCCATCACTGTTCGGGGACCTCAAGGTGCTGCTGGGTCCGGCCTGCCTGGACAACTGATACACCTGCACAACTGATACACCTGGATAACTGATACAGAGGTCCTGGCAAGGCTGGCCGCCGCTGGAATCCTCAGCCCTTAGATTTCGTAGTCGAGCGGGGCGGGCTTGCTGTAGGCGCCGCCGTGGTAGAGCAGGGGAGTGCCGTCCTGGCCCACTTGCCCATCAACCACCTCCACCACCACTACTGCGTTGTTCTCGAAGGACAGGCGCATTTGGATTCTGCCCACGAGCCAGCCGCTGACGTCCTTGAGAATGGGGACGTCGTGGGGGCCCGGCTCCCAGTGGTCGCCGTCGAACCGATCGCGGGTCCGAGCGAAGCGATTGGCGAGGGCTTGGTTTTCCAGCCCCAACATGTGAACTCCGATGTACTCCGCGTTGGCCACAGCCGGCCAGGAACTGGAGCTTCTGGCCATATTGAAGGTGAAGCGGGGCGGTTCGGCTGACAGGGAGGCCACGGACGTGGCAGTGAATCCAAACGGGCTTCCGTTCAGGTTCGCCGTGATGATTGCCACTCCGGCGGCATGCCGACGGAACATTTCCCGGAAGGTCTGATCGTAGCCGGATGGTTCGCTGGACACGTGGGTGTTCTCCTGGGCTGTGGCGGTTGTACTTCTCACCTTCAGGGTATTCCTCCCATCCGGCGAGCCCCACATTTTGTTGGGTAGGCGTGAGCCTTTGTTAAGGTGAGTTGCATGACCGAGCCCACCGCGCACGTCCCACCCGTTTCAGAACCGTTGCCCGCCACGAAACCCCGGCGGCCGAAGGATGTGCTGTGGCTGGTACTTCCGGCTGCTTTGGGCGTGGTGGCCGGGGTGGTCTGGTGGCTGTTGGCTCCGGGCGGGTTGAACCTGGTCTCGGGCAATCCGGATCTGGCCAATGCGGCCAATCCTGATTCCTGGCTTCCGCGGGACTTGGTCCTCGGAGCCCTGATGTTGCTGGCAGGCTGCCTCACCGGCGTCATGCTTGACGGGAAGCTGCAGGGGGAGGGTTCGGGCAGACGCTTGACCTTTGCCCTTGTTGGCGGTGCTTTAGGGGCTCTTATCGCCTGGTTGGTCGGGCTACTGACGGGCCAGCTACTGGGTCCGGCCCCGGATCCGGCACTTGGCTCCGGGTTTGGTTTCACGCTTCGCTCCTATGCTGTGCTGGTCCTGTGGCCTGCTGCCATTGCCTTCATCACGTTCGTCCTGGCCCTGTTCGGGGTTCTGTCAAAGAAGCCCGTAAAATAGCCGGGTGACCACTTCTCCGGATACTTCCGCCCCTTCCACTGACGCCCTTGCCTTTCGGAGCATCGATTTCCGGGGCCGCCACCTCTCCCTGGCGGAGCTGCGTGCAGCGGTTCCCAGGGCGCAGCATCAGACCGTGGCGGATGCGGAGCAGAAGGTCCTAAACATCATTTCCGATGTCCGAAGCCGTGGCTTTGCCGCCTTGGGTGAACTGGCCAGGAAATTCGACGGTGTGGAACAGTCCCACCCGCGGGTCCCGGCAGAGGCGCTCTCCAAGGCCCTGAACGAACTTGATCCGAAGGTTCGGGCCGCCTTGGAAGAATCCATCAACCGTGCACGGCAGTTTGCTGACCAGCAGCGCCCTGCCAACGTTGACGTTCAGCTTGGCGACGGCGCTGTTGTCAGCCAGAACTGGATTCCGGTGGGGCGCGTAGGGCTGTACGTTCCCGGCGGACTGGCCCCTCTGGCGTCATCGGTGATCATGAACGTGGTCCCCGCGGTTGCGGCGGGCGTCGAGTCCATTGCATTGGCATCCCCGCCGCAGAAAGACTTCGACGGACTTCCGCACCCCACCATCCTGGCCGCCGCGAAGCTCCTGGGCATCGATGAGGTCTACGCCATCGGTGGTGCACAGGCAATTGTTTCGTTTGCTTACGGCGTTCCGGGTACCGGAGGCGAGTTGCCCATTGAGCCCGTTGACGTGGTCACTGGACCCGGCAACATCTTTGTGGCCACAGCCAAGCGGCTCGTGAAGGGCGTGGTGGGCATTGACTCGGAGGCCGGAACTACCGAGATCGCCATCCTCGCCGACTCCACTGCGCAGGCCCCCTTGGTGGCCGCTGATCTCATTAGCCAGGCCGAGCATGATCCCAAAGCAGCTTCCGTCCTGGTGACGGACTCCCCGGAGCTGGCCGACGCCGTCGTGCGTGAACTGGCCCGGCAAGCCTCTGCAACCAAGCACAGTTCCCGGGTCCTCGAGGCGTTGTCCGGACCGCAGTCCGGTGTGGTGCTGGTGGACGATCTTGAGCAGGGGATCGCAGTCTGCAACGCGTACGCCGCTGAGCACCTGGAAATCATGACGGCAGATGCGGCGGCAGTCGCATCGCGGATCCGTAACGCGGGGGCGATCTTCGTGGGCGACTTCAGCCCGGTAAGCCTGGGGGACTATTGCGCCGGTTCCAATCACGTACTGCCCACCAGCGGGACGGCGGCTTTCTCATCAGGACTCAATGTCACGACGTTCCTCCGTGCAGTTCAGGTCATCAATTATGACCGCGCCGCATTGGAGCAGGTCAGCGGACATATTGTGAGCTTGTCAGGTGCCGAAGACCTTCCCGGCCACGGAGACGCCGTCCGGATCCGCTTCACTGAGGGGTCGTAAGCAGTCTGAGAAGTCCTGAGAAGTCCTGACCAGCACCTAACTGACCACTACATATATGGGTACCCCGTACTACATGTAGTAGTTACACGCTTGTCATTACGGTGGGGCGGCCCGTAAACTGGTGCCGGAAGAGAATCTTCCGGCACTTTTGCGTATCCGGCGTCCTGCCGTTTCCGAGTCCGTGCCGGAGCTGTCAGGGGAGGCCCAGCGTGTATTGTCCGTTCTGCCGGAATCCCGACTCCCGCGTCGTTGACAGCCGCATGGCTGACGATGGCTCCGCTATTCGCCGCCGCCGCCAATGCCCTGAGTGCGGACGCCGCTTCACCACTGTGGAGACCACCAGCTTGTCCGTCATCAAGCGGTCCGGCGTTGGTGAACCATTCAGCCGGATCAAGGTCATCAGCGGAGTCCGCAAAGCATGCCAAGGGCGTCCGGTCACTGAAGACGATCTGGCGATGCTGGCTCAGGAAGTCGAGGAAAATATTCGTTCCTCGGGCGCGGCGGAGATCGATGCCCATGAGGTGGGCTTGGCGATTCTGGGCCCGCTGCGGAAGCTGGATGAAGTGGCGTACCTTCGTTTCGCGAGCGTCTATCAGGCGTTCGAGTCCTTGGAAGACTTTGAGTCGGCCATCTCCCTGCTGCGCCATGAGGCAGACGAAGCCAAGGCAGGCGCCAAAGAAGCCACGGGTTCGGAAAAGAGCCCGCTCTAACTCCGGTGGCGGCAGCGGAGGGGAAGCCGCAGCCGCCACCGGCACCAATCCGGGCCGGGCTGTCCCGGTCAGGCGCTAGCGTCCGCCAGATACGGGGAGCACAGCACCTGTAATGTAGCCAGCCCCATCCGACATCAGCCACATGACGGCCGCAGCCACCTCTTCCGGTTCGGCTCCGCGACCCATGGGAATGGTTGGGTTGAGCCTTTCCACCCGGTCCGGCATTCCGGCCGCTGCGTGGAGCCCGGTGTTCGTGCTGCCGGGGGCAACGGCGTTGACACGGATGCCCTGCTTGGCCACTTCTGCTGCCAGACCCACCGTCAGGACGTCAACGGCGCCCTTGGTGGCCGCGTAGTGGACCCAGGTCCCCGGTGAACCGGCTTTGGTGGCGGTGGACGAGATATTGATGATGGATCCGCCACTGCCGCCGTTGTGCGTTGTGAGCCTCCGGACGGCTTCCTGGCACATGAACATCATTCCGGAGATATTCACATCAACAACGCGCTGCACTACTGCTGCAGGGACGTCAGCCAGTGGACCAATCAGGTTGCCGGTGATGGCAGCGTTGTTGACGACGGCGGTGAGCGCACCGAAGCTGCCGGCGACGTCGAACAAACGCCCGACGTCGGCGGGCTGGCTGATATCGGCCGGCACGCTGACTGCCTTGCCGCCTTGAGCCAGGATGTCGTTGACCACTGACTCTGCGCCTTCGCTGTCTGCAGAGTAATTAACCACTACGAGGTAGCCGACGGCCGCCGCGGCCCGGGCCACGGCGGCACCGATCCCGCGGCTGGCGCCAGTGACAATCGCCACTCCGCGTTCGGTGGGCCGGGCAGCCGGCAGCTGTTCTGCCACGCTGGAACTACTTTGCGAGTTTGTGGTGCAAGGCGACTTCGAGCGCAGCACCCACGATCCCGGCGTCGTTCTTCAACTTTGCCGTGACGATTTTGGTCCGCAGGTCAAGATGCGGGAAGTACTCGTCGGAGCGCTTGGAAATGCCTCCGCCCACAATGAAGAGTTCGGGGGAGAAAAGGAACTCAACGTGCTGAAGGTAGCGGTTGAGAAGGACCCCGTATTCGTCCCAGCTGAGCCCATCGCGTTCCCGTGCCACGGCGGATGCCTTGGTCTCGGCGTCGTGTCCGTCAACCTCCAGGTGGCCGAGCTCGGCATTGGGGACCAACTGTCCGTTGAAGATGAAGGCCGATCCGATGCCGGTGCCCAGCGTGATCACCAGGACTGTGCCGTCCACGCCCTCGCCGGCTCCGTAGCGGGCTTCGGCGAGGCCCGCTGCGTCGGCATCATTGATGACCTCTACGGGGCGGCCGAGGCGCTTGGTGAACGTGGCATCGATGTCGGTGCTGAGCCAGGTCTTGTCCACGTTGGCCGCAGAGTTGACCACTCCGTGCTGGATGATGCCGGGGAAAGTGACACCCACCGGTGAGTCGGCCGCAGGAGCGTCGGGGCGGCTGGAGAGTTCCTCGACGATGTGGGCGACAACCTCGGCCACGGCCTCCGGAGTGGCGGGCTGCGGAGTGGGAACGCGGAAGCGGTCGCCAATCAGTTTGCCCTTCTTCAGGTCGACAATGCCGCCCTTGATGCCGGTGCCGCCGATGTCGATACCGATCAAAGGGGCGTTCTTGTGGTTCTTCTCATCCTTCTTGGACAATGCATTTCCGATCATGGCAGGAGGGGATGGGCATGGCGCAGCCGCCCGGGCTGCGGGACCTTCCGGAGAGCTTAGGGAAGGGTAAGGATTTCCGCGCCGGTCTCGGTGACCAGCAGGGTGTGTTCGAACTGGGCTGTGCGTTTGTGGTCCTTGGTGACGACCGTCCAGTCATCGGCCCACATTTCCCAGTCGATAGTGCCGAGCGTCAGCATGGGTTCGATGGTGAAAACCATGCCCGCCTCGATCACGGTGTTGTACGCCGGGGCTGCGTCGTAATGCGGAATGATGAGGCCTGTGTGAAAGGCCTCGCCCACGCCGTGGCCGGTGAAATCCCGCACTACGCCGTAGCCGAAGCGTTTGGCGTAGGACTGGATAGCTCGGCCGATTACGTTGATTTCGCGGCCTGGGGCCACGGCCTTGATGGCCCGGTTGAGCGACTCCTGCGTACGCTCAACCAGCAAACGGGATTCTTCGTCCACGTCGCCAACCAGGAAAGTGTAATTGGTATCCCCATGCACTCCGTTGATGAAGGCTGTGATGTCAATATTCAGGATGTCGCCATCCTGGAGCACGGTCGAGTCGGGGATTCCGTGGCAAATGACCTCGTTGAGGGAGGAACACAGAGATTTGGGGAACCCGCGGTAACCGAGCGTGGAGGGGTAGGCATGGTGATCCAGAAGGAACTCGTGCCCTATTTGGTCCAGCTGGTCCGTGGTGACGCCGGGCTGGATGTGCTTGCCCACCTCGACGATTGCTTGCGCGGCAATCTTCCCCGCAATCCGGATCTTCTCTATGGTCTCCGGGGACTTCACCTCGGATCCGGTGAACTTGGCTGGCGCCTTCTTGCCTACATACTCCGGCCTGGGAATCGACGCCGGCACGGGTCGTTCAGGGCTGATGGTTCCCGGGGTGAGGGCGCCGATGGGTGCAGTCGAGGCAAGAGAAGGCATAGATTGATCATATAAGGCACACAAGAGACGTAAGTAACAAAGCGTGGCCGGGTTCCTGTGACCCCGCCAACGTTACGCGTCCAATAGCCCCTGGATCGAGGAGGAGACGTGACGGAGTACTGGTACAACGTCAAGACGCACGAGATCGAAGAAGACGCTATGTCTGATTGGTCCCAGCTGATTGGCCCCTACAAAACCAGGGAAGAAGCTGAGCACGCCTTGGAGAAGGTTAAAGCCCGCAATGACGCCTGGGACGCCCAGGATGACGATTAGCGGTTAGAAGGAGTGCTCCGGTCCGGGGAACTGTCCGGATCGGACATCCTCCGCGTAGGCGACCGCGGCATCGCTCAATGTGGTGCGAAGATCTGCGTATTGCTTGACGAACTTTGCCATCTTGCCACCCCGCAAACCTGCCATGTCCTGCCACACAAGGACCTGCCCGGTGGTGCTCTTGCCGGCGCCGATACCGACGGTGGGCACCCGCAGGGCTGCATCCACAACGGCTGCAGTCTCGGCAGGCACCATTTCCATCAGGACACTGAAGGCGCCAGCGTCCTGCAGGGCGATGGCGTCGTCCACGAGCCGCTGGGCGTCATCGCCACGGCCCTGGACGCGGTATCCCCCTAGGGAATGTTCACTTTGGGGAGTGAAGCCGATGTGGGCCATGACGGGAATTCCTGCCTGGACCATGGCCTTGACGGTTTCGGCGTAGTAAGCGGTTCCTTCAATTTTGACGGCGTGTGCCAGTCCTTCCTTGAGGAACCGGACGCCGGTGGCAACCGCCTGGGCTGGGGACACTTCGTAGCTGCCGAAGGGCAGGTCAGCCACCACCAGCGCCCGCTTGGCCGCCCTGGCTACAGCCCGCGTCAAGGGCAGGAGCTCCTCCACAGTGACGGGAAGGCTCGTCTCATTGCCGAACACGTTGTTCGAAGCGGAGTCGCCCACCAGGAGGACTTCAATCCCGGCCTGGTCAAAAATCTCGGCGGTGTACTGCTCATATGCCGTCAGCATGGCGAAGTGCTCGCCGTTGTCCTTGGCTTGCTGAAGGTGGTGGATCCGGACCCTGCCGATGGGCTTCCTGCCCGCCGCCGACGGCACGTCGGCGGCCGCTGCAGGCCCCGTGCCGTAAGGTGCGGGAACTTCGGCGGGCGTGGTGGACTCAGGAAGGTTGCTCGGGGCCATGGATAGAGCCTAAGCGGTGCCGACGGCGGCTGCCACCAGTGTGCCCGGCGTCACCTTTTGTAAACGCTGTGTTACGCGCAGCTACTGCTGCGGCATTAGCACGGAACTGTTAGTAGAGTGAAGGCTGAGCTGCCGTGGCTTCTACTCCTTGAAACCAGCGGCATGGACACTGAATCGGAAAAGAGGCCCTATGGACCGCCAGCAAGAGTTCGTTCTGCGGACAATCGAAGAGCGTGACGTGCGCTTCGTACGCTTGTGGTTCACCGACGTCGTGGGTTCGCTCAAATCGGTGGCGCTTGCGCCGGCTGAGGTTGAGGGCGCCTTTGAAGAAGGCCTGGGTTTTGACGGTTCCGCCATTGAAGGCCTGGCCCGCGTGTTCGAGTCCGACATGCTCGCCCAGCCGGACCCGTCCACCTTCCAGATCCTGCCGTGGCGTGGAGAGACGGAACAGACGTCGCGCATGTTCTGTGACGTCCTTACCCCCGATGGCGAGCCGTCCGCCGCGGACCCCCGCAACGTCCTGAAGAGGACCCTTGCGAAGGCCGCTGACATGGGCTTTACCTGCTACACCCACCCCGAGATTGAGTTCTACTTGTTGAAGTCAAAGGACCTGGGCCCGGACAGCGCTCCAGTTCCCGTGGACGAGGGCGGCTACTTTGACCACGTGCCGGGTGGCGTAGCACAGGACTTCCGCCGCACCGCAGTCACCATGCTCGAATCCGTCGGCATCTCGGTGGAGTTCAGCCACCACGAGGCCGGGCCGGGCCAGAACGAGATCGACCTCCGCTATGCGGACGCGCTTCAGACCGCGGATAACATCATGACGTTCCGGACGGTCATCAAGGAAGTGGCCCTTCAGCAGGGTACGTACGCCACCTTCATGCCCAAGCCGTTCACGGACCACCCCGGTTCAGGCATGCACACCCACTTCTCGCTCTTCGAGGGCGACACCAACGCGTTCTTCGAAGCCGGTGCCGAGTTCCAGCTCTCAAAGACCGCACGCCAGTTCATCGCCGGAATCCTCAAGCACGCTCCTGAATTCACGGCTGTCACCAATCAGTTCGTCAATTCCTACAAGCGCCTCTGGGGCGGCGGCGAAGCCCCGAGCTACCTGAGCTGGGGCCACAACAATCGCTCGGCATTGGTGCGCGTTCCGCTGTACAAGCCGGGCAAGGGCCAGTCGGCACGCATCGAGTACCGGGGGATCGATAGCGCAACCAACCCCTACTTGGCCTACGCCGTGCTGCTGGGTGCCGGTTTGAAAGGCATCGAGGAAGGCTACGAACTTCCAGCGGCAGCCGAAGACGATGTGTGGTCCTTGACCACCGCGGAACGCAGGGCCATGGGACATGCGCCGTTGCCGGCCAGCCTCCATGACGCCATCCGGGCCATGGAGGAATCCGAGTTGGTGGCCGAGATCCTGGGGGAGCAGGTGTTCGAACACTTCCTGCGCAACAAGCGTGCAGAATGGCAGGACTACCGCCTCCAAGTCACGCCGTACGAGTTGCAGCGCAACCTCGGCATCCTCTAGGCCGGGCCAATGAGCCTAGCGCGTCGGCTCATTTCAGCCGGATTCAGTGACCTGGAAAAAGGCGAACGGTTTCTCGCTGCCCCGGAACTTGAGGGAATAGATGAGGATGCCCTGTTCGCCGGGCTCTCTCTGTCAGCAAGCCCGGATACTGCACTCCAATCACTGGTCCGGCTCATCGAGAAGAATCCGGAGCTCAGGAAGCTTGCCGCGGCTGACCAGGACACCAGCGAGCCCATGTATCGGCTCCTGGGTGCCTCGGAGGCTCTGGGGGAGTTTCTCATGCGGCGGCCGGAGCATTTGGATGTGTTCAATGTCCGGGTCAGTCCGGAACCGGTGCAGGCCTCCCATGAAGAGCTCCGGGCAGGGCTGCTGCGTTCCGTGAAAGCCGAGCCCGGCGCACAGCGCCCGGTGGCCGGAATGACCGGGCTGCCAGCCTACGCGGCCCTACGGAGTGCGTACCGCCGTGGTCTGACTGAGCTGGCCATCAAGGACATCTGCGCTGCATCGCCAACAGACTTCATGCCATCGGTCGGGGCGGAGCTGGCCGATCTTGCCGGGGCGGCCATCGAAGCTGCCCTCGCGGTGTCCCGGGCCGAAGCTGCGGCACAGTTCACCGCGGCCGAGATCGCTGACGTCGGGCTTGCTGTCATTGGCATGGGCAAATGCGGCGCCCGGGAGCTGAACTACATATCCGACGTCGATGTCATCTACGTCATTGAATCAGCGGAGTTGGACGACGCCCGCGCGTCCACCATCGGTACTGCCCTTGCCTCCGGCATTTCCAGGGCCATCTCTTCCTCAGCGCCGGAACCGGGGCTGTGGGAAGTCGATGCCAATCTTCGTCCGGAAGGGAAATCCGGCCCGTTGGTGCGGACTCTGCCCTCGCACTTGAGCTACTACGCACGGTGGGCCGAAAGCTGGGAGTTCCAAGCACTGCTCAAGGCAAGGACCATTGCCGGTGATAGAGAGCTGGGGCAGCGCTATGAGAAGGCCGTAGAGCCCCTTGTCTGGGCATCCGCGGGCCGGGAAGGTTTTGTGGAGTCGGTCCAGGCAATGCGCCGAAGGGTGACCGACTATATCCCGGCAGCCGAGGAGCAGCGTCAGATCAAGCTGGGGCGCGGCGGCCTCCGGGACGTTGAATTCACGGTTCAGCTGCTGCAGTTGGTGCACGGGAAGTCTGACGAGTCCCTTCGTCGCAGGGACACCACTTCTGCCATAGCCGCTCTGTCTGCCGGGGGTTACATAGGCCGCGCTGACGCCGCGGCTTTTGACAACGCATACCGCTACCTGCGCCTGCTGGAGCATAGAATCCAGCTCTTCCAGCTGCGTCGGACCCACCTCATGCCTGTGTCCGAGGACGCCCAGCGATTCCTGGCCAAGGCCGTCCTGGGTCCGTTCGCCCTGGAGCGGCCGCATCCGGACCAGCTGATGGCCACGTGGCAAAAGACCAAGAAGGCCGTCCGCGAACTCCATGAACGAATTTTTTACAGGCCGTTGCTCAACACAGCGGCAAAGCTGAGCAGCGAAGACGCGAAGCTCAGCCCGGAGGCTGCCCAAGGCCGTCTTGCCGCACTTGGCTATGCGGACCCCCAGGGTGCCATGCGGCATATTGAAGCACTTACCGCGGGTGTCAGCCGACGCGCTGCGCTGCAGAGGCAGCTCTTGCCGATCCTTTTGGGATGGCTTGCCGAAGGTGTAGACCCCGACGCCGGACTGCTCGCTTTCCGCAGGGTCAGTGAAGCCCTCGGCACAACCCATTGGTACTTGGGGCTGCTCCGCGATTCCCAAGCGGCCGCCGAGCGGCTTTGCCAGGTGCTGGCCAATTCCCGGCTAATTTCGGACCTGTTGGAAGTATCTCCGGAGTCCGTTGCCTGGCTGGGCAGCGACAAAGAACTGGCACCAATACCTTTTGAAGCCCAGTGGCAGGAAATCCGTTCCAAGCTCTCCCGCCATGCGGATCCCGAGAGCGCTATGAGGCTGATCCGGCTGATCCGACGTCGCGAGATCCTGCGTACCGCGATCGCCGATAGCGCCGGATTGCTCGATCAGGATGCCGTGGGCTTGGCCTTGTCCGAAACTGATCGGGCTGCGGTTCTTGGTGCATTGCATGTAGCGGAGTCCGTCGTCGCGGCGACGGGTCCGCTGAAAACTGACGTCCTGGTGGTGGCGATGGGGCGGCAGGGTGGCCGGGAGATTGGCTACGGCTCGGACGCTGACGTCATCTACGTTCACCGTGCCCGTGCCGGATTCTCCGATGCCGAGGCTCAGGAGCAAGCGGCCACCATAGTTGCCAAGGTATCCAGCTTCCTCACCCAGCCGCTGAAGCCCGCGATCATGGCCGAACGGGTGCTCATGGTGGACGCAGATCTCCGTCCGGAGGGCAAGAACGGCGCTATGGTGCGGTCCTTGGAGTCGTATGCGGAGTACTACCGGCGGTGGTCCCTTATCTGGGAGGCGCAAGCCCTCCTGCGGGCCCGCCCGATGGCAGGCTCGGACGAGCTTGCCACTGACTTCTTACGCCTCATTGATCCCATACGGTACCCCGAGCACCTTGCGGAGCAGGACGTCCGTGAGATCCGCCGTGTCAAGGCCAGGGTGGAGTCCGAGCGTTTGCCCCGTGGCGCTGATCCCGCACGGCACGTCAAGCTTGGCCGTGGCGGCTTGAGCGATGTTGAATGGCTGGTTCAGCTGATTCAGCTCCAGCACGCCGGAGAGCACCCGGAGCTGCGAACATCGTCAACCCTGGACGCATTGGCTGCTGCGGAACAGTTGGAGTTCATTGCTGAGGAGGATGCCGCGCTCCTGCGGGAGGCGTGGCGACTCGCCAGCCGCATCCGCTCCGCCAACGTCATTGTGACGGGCCGGGCCTCGGATCTCCTGCCGTCATCACGGAAGGACCTGGAGGCAGTGGCGCGCTGGTGTGGCTATGAACCAGGGAACGCGGGTCACTTCGAGGAGGATTATCTGCGGCTTAGTCGCCGGGCCCGGGGTGTCTTCGAAAAAGAGTTCTACGGCAACTGAAGGATGAGAAATCCAGTTAATGCTTGAAGGCGAACCAGAGGACGATTTTTTGATACACGCTGATCCTCACGAGCGTATGGACGTTTGGTTGATTCCCCTCAAAATGCTCGACGACGACGCCCGCGCCATTCAGCTTGGCGCGGTCGCGGAGTTGGCGGTGGAACCGGGCCAGCGGGAGTTCGTTGGAGATCCACTGCGCATGATGCTGATCTCCTTGGAAGAAGAATCCCGTTTCCCGTACGTCATTGAGGCCGGGGGAGCCGCTGTTGGTGTGCTGACACTCCAGACCGGAGCTGCCACGCTCGCAGGCTGGCCCGATGACGAGTCGGTGTGGTTGCTGCGGGGATTCCTCATCGACACAAAAAGCCAGGGGCGCGGACTCGGTACTTCGGCTGCGCGGGCCGCTGCGGAGGAGGCGCGCAAACTGACCTCGAGGCTGGGTGGCGGACAGGCCGGCGTCGTGCTTTCCGTCAACGAGCGCAACCGCGCAGGGCTGGCCGCTTATGCGAAGGCCGGTTTCGTGGACTCGGGTCGTTATCTGGGCGGCGGTGCCGGACCGCAGCGGACCATGTACAAAGCCTTCGCGTGATCAGGGTTCAGCACCCTCCTTCTATATCGAAGTCAACTAAGGTTGACGATCGCCATTTCGTCAATTATGGTTGACGGCATGGAGGTGGACCGAATGAAAACCCTGGTGGGATCAATGGATGGGATGGGCCCGGCTGAGGCTCTTTACGCTGTTGCGGAGTTGCAAAAGGAAGTGGGTCGCAGGGAGGCTTCGCTGGTGCGGGCCGCCCGGCAATCGGGCTTGTCCTGGGAAGCGATCGCACTTTGCCTGGGCGTCAGTAAGCAGGCCGTGCACAAGAAGTACGGAAAGCAGTAGTCGGCCGGTTTTCCGGTGGAGCCCGATGACGTGCGCTGGCCCCAAAAGCTAAGTGTCCTTATAGACTTCTTATGTATCTGATCTCAAAGCATAGGGGAAGTACATGGAATACAACGGAAATCCGTCCGAGAAGGCCATTCCTGCCGGAGAGCTGGACCGGCGTCACGTGGGCCATTCTGTGAGCTTTCAGCCCAATGACTTCACCGTCGTCTTCGGCACGATTGCGGGCATCGCCAGGACCGAAGCACTTGTGTACCTGTCCCTCGACGGAGTTGCCGGCGGTACCCATCTGAAGGACGAATACGATCTTCCCATCGATAAGAACGTGTACCTTCAGTTGGACCCGTTAGGTAGCGCCGAGAAGGGCCTTTCAGAGGCAGCCTCGTTCGTCAAGGACAAGCTTGACGAGATCACCAGGAACATCAAGGAGCGGGATCAGGGCAAGTCTGAATAGGCCGTTAAAGCAAAGGCCAGCGCCAGTCCTTCCGGACTGACGCTGGCCTTTTTGCTGGTTACAGCGAGTGCACGTAAATGCTAGACGCCGTAGTAGAGCTCGAACTCGTAGGGGTTCGGGCGCAGTGACAGCGGGCGGATCTCATTCTCGTACTTGTAGTCGATCCAAGTATCGATCAGGTCCTGGGTGAAGACGCCGCCGGCCTGGAGGAACTCGTTGTCCTCGCGCAGGGCCTCAAGGGCTTCTTCCAGGGTGCCCGGAGCCTTGGGGATGTCCTTGGCTTCTTCGGCCGGGAGCTCGTAGAGGTCCTTGTCGATGGGAGCCGGGGGTTCAATGCGGTTACGGATGCCGTCAATGCCGGCCATCAGCTGGGCAGCGAACGCCAGGTACGGGTTGGAGGAGGGATCCGGAGCGCGGAACTCGATGCGCTTGGCCTTCGGGTTGGTGCCCGTGATGGGGATACGGATACCGGCGGAGCGGTTGCCCTGCGAGTAAACCATGTTCACGGGAGCTTCGAAGCCCTTGACCAGGCGGCGGTAGGAGTTGACCGTCGGGTTGGTGAAAGCCAGGACAGCGGAAGAGTGCTTCAGCAGGCCTCCGATGTACCAGCGAGCCGTGTCCGAGAGGCCTGCGTAACCCTTTTCGTCGTAGAACAGCGGATCGCCGTTGCTCCACAGCGACTGGTGACAGTGCATGCCCGAGCCGTTGTCACCGAAGACAGGCTTCGGCATGAAGGTGACCGACTTACCCCAGGCATCGGCAGTGTTCTTGATGATGTACTTGAACTTCTGCAAGTCATCAGCAGCTGCGGTCAGCGTGGTGAACTTGTAGTTGATCTCAGCCTGACCGGCGGATCCAACTTCGTGGTGGGAGCGCTCAACCTCAAGGCCGGCCTTGTCCAGCTCGATGCACATGGCGTCGCGAAGGTCGGCCTGCTTGTCAGTGGGGGAGACCGGGAAGTAGCCGCCCTTGACGGGGGTCTTGTAACCGAGGTTTCCGCCCTCTTCCTTACGTCCGGTGTTCCAGTGTGCTTCTTCGGAGTCGATCTTGTAGAAGCTGCCCTGCGGGGAGGACTGGTACTGGATGTTGTCGAAGACGAAGAACTCGGCCTCAGGAGCGAAGAACGCGGTGTCGGCGATGCCGGTGGAGGCCAGGTAGGCTTCAGCCTTCTCAGCCACGCCGCGGGGGTCGCGGTGGTACGGGTCACCCGTGCGGGGGTTGACGATGGAGAAGTTCAGCGCGAGCGTCTTCTCGATGCGGAAGGTGTCGATGAAAGCCGAGGTCACATCCGGGATGAGCTGCATGTCGGACTCGGCGATGCCCTGGAAGCCGCGGATGGAAGATCCGTCGAAGAGCTGGCCGTGGACGAAGAAATCGAGGTCGACGCTCTTGGCCGGCACGTTGAAGTGCTGCTGGACACCAGGGAGGTCGGTGAAGCGGATATCGACGAATTTGACGTCTTCGTCTTTGATGAACTTGAGGACTTCGTCCGCAGTCTTGAACATCTATGCTCCTTATGCATATCAAGTAACAGGCCCGGAAGGCCGCGTGGTGCAGCCCATTCCAAGGGTCCGGAGACACAAAAAGTTCCCCGTGCCATGGTGGCTGGCAACTCATACCACCATAGGGAGATGGGATTTCCCGGGGGTGTCAGTATTGTTTCCGGCAGGTTACAGAATCATCTGTTGTGTAAACGGTAGTCGGCTGTCCTGTGTCCGGTCCATCCGGGTCCGGCAGGCGAACACCCCGGGCATTGCATACCGATCAGGGCTCCCTCGGGTCGGTCGCCAGTCATGCCAGCCGTTAGGCTTGGAGTGTGGTAGATCGAAAAGACATTGGCTCATGGTTGAGCGGTCCGGACACTTCCGGAATCTCCAAATATCCCGGTGAACGGCTTGGCTTGCCAGAGTCCGGCCCCGGCTCCATGGCGCGGGCAGGACGCCGCATCCTGGGAATCGTGGTGGACTGGGCGATCGCACTGGTGATCAGCAACTTTGCCTTCGGCGGTGATGCGTGGGCAACCTTGGCCATCTTCGCTGCGGAGCAGATCCTCCTGATCGGAACGCTGGGGTACAGCATCGGTCACAGAATCGCCGGGATCCACGTGGTCCGCCTGGGCGGCGGACCTGCTGGACCTTTGGCCGCCGTGGTGCGCACCCTCCTTCTGTGTCTTGTCATCCCCGCAGTGGTGTTCGACCCCGATCATCGCGGGCTGCACGACAAGGCGATGAACACGATCCTCATCAGGATGTAAGCGCACCTGACTTCAGCCGGGCCTGCGATAAAGCAACCCAACGAAGAACCGCCCCCGTCTCGTAGTAGAGACGGGGGCGGTTCTTCGTTGAGTGGATCAGCGTCCGCGGGCGGCCTTGCGGTCCGGACGGGCCTTGTAAGGGTCAATGCCCTTAGGGATCGGCAGCCGGTTTCCAAGGGAGTTGATGCGCTTTGAAACCGCGTTGACTTCCACCTTGGTGAGTTCGTTCTTCAGTTTGCCCATGGTCTTGGCCAATTTGTTCAGTGGTACCTGGCCTTCTCCGCGACCGGATTCCAACACGTGGATGGTCACGTTGGGCAGGATGCGCGCGAGGCGCTTACGCTCGGCGTCCACCAACGGCTTGACGCGGTGGGCGGGGCCTTCGCTGACCAGGACGACGCCGGGGCGGCCAATTGCCATGAACACAGCGTCTTGAGTGCGGGGGTTGACAGCAACAGGCTGGTCCTGGGTTACCCATCCGCGGCGGAGAGTCCCCAGTGCCGCGCCGGAAGCGCCTGGCTGGTTCTCAATTTGCGCGAAAGCAGCCTTCTCGGCCCTGCGGGACAGTATGAAGACGGCCGCAAGCAGGCCCAGTGGGATACCAATGATCAGGCCGGTAACCCAGTTCTCCAGCAGGAAGCCGATGAGAAGGGCCACGGCAACCACTGCAAGGAATGCCAGCAGCATGACCCATACAACCTGCGGGTCATTTCGCCGGGTCATTTTGAAGACTTCAGCGATCTGCTTCAGCTGGCTCGGCTTCTTGGCCTTGGCTTCCTTAGGCTTGCGCTGGAACAGCCCACGCTTGGGTGCGTCGGCCGAGGGGGTCGAATTGCTGGAATCAGAGGAGTTCGCCATAGTGCCTTAATTCTACGTGATGGACGCAAAAGGACCGGACGCCAAGATGGTGGCATCCGGTCCTTCACTGTTGTGTGGTTCTTGGCCGCGTTTTTTGGTGTCTAGCTGTGGGCGGCGAGGATGGTGGAGGCTTCCTGGCGGGTGGTGCCGGAGTCCTGGATGCCCTCGGCGATGTGGGCGAGCTCGTCGGGGATGTCCCGGCCCTTCTTCCGCATCGCGGTTGCCCAGAGGCGCCCGGCCCGGTACGAGGACCGCACCAACGGACCGGACATGACGCCCAGGAACCCGATCTCTTCGGCCTCGTGCTGGAGGTCCACGAACTCCTGCGGCTTGACCCACCGGTCCACCGGCAAGTGACGCTCGGACGGGCGCAGGTACTGGGTGATCGTGATCAGGTCACAGCCGGCCGCGTGCAAGTCCCTCAGGGCTTCGGAGATTTCCTCGCGGGTCTCGCCCATGCCCAGGATCAGGTTGGACTTGGTCACCATGCCCAAATCCCGGCCCTGCGTGATCACATCCAGGGACCTCTCGTACCGGAACGCCGGACGGATGCGCTTGAAAATCCTCGGCACCGTCTCCACATTATGCGCGAACACCTCGGGCCTGGAATCACAGATCGCCGCGATGTGCTCGGGCTTGCCGGAGAAATCAGGGATCAGCAACTCCACCCCCGTACCCGGGTTCAGTTCATGGATCTTCCGGACCGTTTCGGCGTACAACCACACACCTTCATCGGCCAGGTCATCACGGGCCACCCCGGTCACCGTGGCGTACCGCAACTGCATCGCCTGCACCGAGCGGGCCACCTTGGTGGGTTCGAACATGTCCACCGGGGAGGGCTTGCCGGTATCGATCTGGCAGAAATCACAGCGCCGGGTGCACTCGGACCCGCCGATCAGGAACGTCGCTTCCTTGTCTTCCCAGCACTCAAAAATGTTCGGGCACCCGGCCTCTTCACACACCGTGTGCAGGCCTTCCTTCTTCACCAGGTTCTTGAGCTGGACAAACTCCGGACCCATCTGGACCTTGGCCTTGATCCACTCAGGCTTACGTTCAACCGGGACCGCCGAGTTACGCTGCTCAACGCGCAGCAACTTACGGCCTTCAGGTGCCAAGGTCACTGGAGTGCTCCTTCGGGTGTGGAAACGAGTGCTTCTTCATGCTTGTTGAATTCTTCAACAAAGCGGTCAACGATGTCGGCAGGGTTGATGGTCCGGCCGGTTTCCAGCGACATGGTGGTGACGCTGGCGTCGGTGATACCACAAGCGATGATCTGCGCATAGGGTGCCAGGTCATTGCTGCAGTTGATGGCCACGCCGTGCATGGTGACGCCGTCCAGGACCCGAATGCCGATCGCGGCGATCTTGCGGTCAGGTCCTTTGTCGTCGGCAAGGATCCAGACGCCGGCCCGGCCCTTCACCGTGACGGCGTTAATGCCGTAGTCGTGCATCACGGCAATCATGATGGCCTCGAGCCGTTCCACGTAATCGCGGATACCGGCACGGTTCTTTAGCTTGAGGATGGGATATGCAATGAGCTGCCCCGGGCCGTGCCACGTCAGTTTCCCGCCGCGATCCACGGGAACTACGGGAGTGCCGTCAAAGGGGCGTTCGTGGTCCTCGGTGAGTTTGCCGGCCGTGTAGACGGCGGCGTGCTCAAGGATCAAGACGGTGCTGTTCTTCTCGCCCGCAACAACTTTGTTGTGGACTTCGCGTTGCAGGTCCCAGCCCTGCATGTAATCAACGAAATCAGGGGCAAGACCCAGTTGTGAAAACTCAAGAGTCATGGGTTCAAGCTTAGACCCCGCAGGAGACGAGCCATGGTTTTGTGGTGAAGCTCTCAGTCGCATCCAGGGTAGTGGGAACGTGCAGCTGGCAATGTCAGTGCCTGTGGATAACTTCTGCGGAAATTCCTGAGGTCCGGTACACCTTGTCTATGGAAACTCTTGACGCTCCCGGGGCCGTGGCTCCCCACGTTCCTGGCTATTCGATATCCCGCCCGCTGGGCCGCGGCAGCAGCGCCACCGTTTGGCTGGTCACGAGGGATAAGGACGGTGCGCGGTTTGCGGTCAAGTGCGCCACGCCTGATGCCTCCGGTGGTGGTTCAAAGGCATTGGCCAAGGTTTCCCGGGACCTGGTCCGCGAGATGAGGCTCCTCTCCGGCCTCAAGCACAAGCACCTCATCGGTGTCCACGAGGTCCTCCACGTGGGTGCGGTTGGCGAGGGGACGCTGGGGATCGTCATGGACTACGCAGCGGGAGGCTCGCTGGGCAACCTGATATCAGCAAGGGGAAAGCTCAGGATCGGAGAAGCCGTGACGATCCTGACGCCCCTTGCCCAGGCATTGGAATACTTGCACGTCAACGGCACCGAACATGGAGATGTGTCACCGGGCAACGTCCTGTTGACTGCGGAAGGGATGCCGCTGCTGGCTGATCTTGGCGTTGCCGCCATGGTGGGCGACACTCCACAGGGGCCAAGTGTCGGAACGCCCGGCTTCATGGAACCACCGGCCCCAGGGTCCGCGAACGGCGGTCTTTCCCGGAACAATCTCCAGCCCCAACGCGACGTCTATTCGCTGGGAGCGGTGGGCTGGTACTGCCTGACGGGGACAACGCCTGGCCCGGAACAGGATCGTCCGCCGTTGTCCCTTCTGGTGCCCGAGGTGCCCAAGGCAATGGCGGCGGCTTTGGAGGCCGCCCTGGACCCTAACCCACAAAATCGCCCCTCGGCCAGGGAACTTGGCACGGCAATCTTCAGAAGTGCTGCTCCCGAGTCGCTCGATCTCTCCGGCGCCGTGCATGCCTCCGTCATTCCTGAATTGCTGACCAGACGCGAGGCCATGGGGCGTTCGCCCCGCCGGGCCACCCGCTGGTGGCAGGCGTTGTGGAGATGGCTGCCGTTCGTGCACGGCGTGGCGCTTCCTGTGCCACACCGCGCGCGCAACCCACTGAGCCGCCCCGGCCGTGAAGGTGGCGGCCGGCCGCTGCTCGTGACGGCGATGGTGGCGTTAATTGCTGTCGCTTCATGGATCACCTGGCAGCAGTTTGGACCGACGACGGCGATCGTCCACCAAGCAGCGGCCGAAACCGGCGTTGCCGATCCCAGCCATGCCGCAGATCCTCGGAACCGCCAGGATCTTCCGCAGGCGCTCTCGGAAGGGCTTCAATCCCAGGACCCCTTGATCGCCGTGCCGGCGTTGTCGGCACTGCGCGACATTGCCTTGGGAGACCGGCGCCTGGACCTTTTGGAGGCCGTGAACGCGCCAGGTTCGCAGGCTGAGGCCGCCGATCAGCAGTTGGAAGATTATCTTCGGGGCGCCGGGACGGCGTTTGCCGGTCTCCACACAACGCTGACAGCCCTGACCCTGGACGGACCCCCGCAGGGAGATCGTGTGCTGGTGGCGGTAACGGCCATGACCTCAGGATATGAGGAACGCCTGGTCTCGGGAGAGATTGTCAGGACCGAGGGCCCAGGGGCGCCGCAGCAACTCCGGCTGGACATGGTTCGAACAGGCGGGCGCTGGCAGATTTCGGGAATCCTGAGCGCCGCGCCCGCTAAGTGATGCCAACCACTGGATGATCGCCCGAACATGCCAGGGGCCCGTGTCAGCGGGCCTCTTGCTGCTTCAGCCATTCCATGGCATCGGGGAGGGTCGGATGCAACCAATGGAAGCCGGCTTCCTGCAGCCGCGACGGCTCCATTCGCTGGTTGGCCATGACGAGTTCGTCTGCCAGCCCTCCCAGAACCAGTTTCAGGGCTGGTCGGGGAACGCGCAGGAAAGCTGGCCTGTGAAAGGCCTTGGCGAGTTCAGCAACGATCGTGTTGACGTCAGCACTCTCCGGGGCGCAGACGTTCACCGGTCCCTCAAGGTTTGCGGTAAGGAGGTAGGCGAGGGCGCGGGCTTCGTCGGCCAATGTGATCCATGGCCAGTACTGGCGGCCATTGCCGAACGGTCCTCCCAGCCCAAGTTTCAGCAAGGGAAGCAGCGGCCCGAGCGCGCCACCGGAGGTACTCAGCACCACGCCGGTCCGGGGGGTTACCACGCGCACCCCGGATGGTGCTGTTCTTGCCATTCGCTCCCATTCAAAGGAAAGATGCCCCAGCACGCCGGTACCCTGGCCTGAATCTTCCCGCAGCACCCCTTCGCGTGAGGCGCCGTAATAGCCGGACGCTGATTGGCTGACAAAGGTGGAAGGGGGGTTGCTGAGCCGCCGCATTGCCGCGGTCAGTGTCTGTGTTGGTCGGAGGCGGGATTCGGTGAGGACCTGAATCCGGCGTTTTGTCCACGGGCGGTCTCCGATGCCGGCGCCCGATAGGTTGACTACGGCATCGGCTCCCTCCAGGACAGACTCATCAAGTTCGCCCTTGTCCGGGTCCCACGCCCATTCACGTGCCGTTTCGGCTGGGCGCCGCACCAGCCGTACTACCTCGTTGCCTTCAGCGGTCAACTGCTCGGCCAGGGCCGACCCGATCATTCCCGAAGCTCCGGACATCACGATTCTCATGACCCATCTCACCATGGCGAACGCTTGTGGTGGAAACGGCGGTGGATGCCGCAGTTCAGTGATGCCTCTTGACTATGATCGAACAATGACCTCCTCCAGCTACCTCCGTTTCCCGCATGTGCACGGCGATCTGGTCACCTTCGTGGCCGAAGACGACATCTGGATCGCACCCCTTTCAGGCGGCCGCGCCTGGCGGATTTCCTCCCAGCAACTGCCAGCCAGGAACCCCAGGTTTACTCCGGACGGCAAGAAGCTGGTGTGGACCACTGTTGTGGGTACGTCACCGGAGGTGGTCACCGCAAACGTCGACGGCGGCGGGTACAGGCAGTTGTCGTACTTCGGGCACAGCACTACGAAGGTTAAGGGATTCACACCGGCAGGGAATGTGGTGGTGACGAGCGCCTTCCAACAGGCCGAAAGCCGCCACACGCACGCTTACAGCCTCCCGCTGGACGGCGGCGCCGCCGTCGAGCTTCCTTTCGGCCCGGTGGAGGCTGTTGCCTTCGGACCCGAAATTGGTGACGAGAAGCCTGTTGTCCTGGCAAGCGTGCTTTCACGCGAGCCCGCTTGGTGGAAGCGCTACCGTGGTGGCACAGCCGGGAAGCTCTGGATCGACGCTGACGGTAACGGCGAGTTTGAGCGGTTGGTGAAGGAGCTCGACGGGAACCTCACCGACCCCCTGTGGATTCAAGGGCGGATTGCGTTTCTTTCGGACCACGAGGGATATGGAAACCTCTACTCGGTGCTTCCGGATGGTTCCGACCTGCGCCGCCACACGGACCATGAGGACTTCTACGTTCGGCACGCCAGCACGGATGGCACCAGGGTGGTCTTTGAATCGGCAGGCGAGCTTTGGATGTTGCCGTCGTTGGCTGCAGAAGCAGAGCCCGTCAAAGTGGACGTCACCCTTGGCTCGGCATCACCGGGTCGCCGCCCCGCGCCGCTGAAGACTTCCGCCCACTTGGGGGACGTCTTCCCCAACTTCACCGGAACTGCCAGCGCCGTGGAATCGCACGGCACCATCCACTGGCTTCGTCACAAGGACGGACCCTCGCGGGTAGTTGAGGCAACCCCGGGAGTCCGCGCCCGGCTTCCCCGGCCTCTTACGGATGGACGGATAGCGTACGTCGCAGACCACGGGGGAGTGGAAGCGTTGTACATCAAGCGCATCGCCGCCCGCCTGGCTGCTGTGGTGGAGGTTCCCGCACCCACTACCGAACAAGCCGCCCCTGCTGCAGAAGAGTCAGCACCTCTGCCAAAGCCCGTTGCCGCATCCAATGTGTTGGGGCACGCAAACGCCCAGGCGGTGAAGCAGCCCGCACAGGCATCGGCCGAGCAAACACACTCCGGAACGGCTGAGGCAAGCAACGTTGTACCATCCCCGGACACCGCGGGCGGTACCGCGGCCAACGAGGCTCCCGTGGCATCGGAAGACTCTGCGGATCTTCGGGTTGAATTCCCTGCCCCTACGCGGACGAGCGCGCTGGAAGCCAGCCCGGATGGACGCTGGATAGCTGTCGGCACGTCCTTCGGCGACGTCTTTATTGCCGATACCGCTGCAGGAACATTGGTGCGGCTTGTCAGCGTTGGTGAAGGCAGCATTGATCAATTCTCGTGGTCCAGCGACTCCCAGTGGCTTGCCTGGTCCGAGCCGGTGACGTCCTTCGGTTCGCGGAGCAAGCTCCGGATTGCCCGGCCGGCAGAGCCTGGTGCAGGCATCATCGATGTCACGGACGGGCGCTTCCGCGACGAGTCTCCCAGGTTCACCCCGGACGGAAAGTTCCTGGCATTCCTGTCCAACAGGAGCTTCGACCCCGTGTACGACGGTCACTCCTTCGACCTCTCCTTCCCGAGTCCCATCAAGCCGTATATGGTGGCTTTGGCCGCGGATACGCCGTCGCCCTTTGGCCCTTCCGTAGACACGCTTGAGGATGCCTCGGCTACCGCGGTCCCGTCCGATAAGGACAAGACCGACGACGGCGAAGCTGCCGCCGTGCGCGTGGACCCGGACGGGCTCGCCCACAGAGTGATTGCTGTGCCGGTACCTCAAGGGAACTACTCCGAGCTGGGTGTTGGCGAGGGTGCCCTGTTGTGGCTCGACACCGAACTTTCGGGAGTCATGGGCGATGGGCGGGGAACCCTCCAAGACAAAAAGTCGGCGCCGTCCCTGGTCCGTTACGACCTCGCCAAGCGCAAGCCGGTCACGCTCGTCAAGGCAGTGGACAGCTACCGGCTGTCGGGTGACCTGAGCCGGATCGTTTACGTGCTGGACAAGCAGGTTACGTCCGTTCCTGCTGAGAACAAGGTGGAAGAGGACTCTGCCGATCTTGTCAAGGTGGAGCTCAACAGGGTTCGGGCCATCATAGACCCGGTGGCGGCGTGGGGACAGGCGTTCGACGAGGCCTGGCGGCTGCAAAGGGACTTCTTCTGGACCGCCGACATGGCGGGCCAGGATTGGGACTCCGTGTACAAGCGCTACCGTCCGATCGTGGACAGGCTCGGATCCCACGATGACCTGGTGGACCTTCTGTGGGAGATTCATGGTGAGCTGGGCACATCACATGCCTACGTCAAACCGACGGCTGTCACTGAGCCCGGGCGAAACGGCCAGGGCAGGCTTGGAGCAGAGTTCCAACTCGGTGCCAAGGGGTGGGAAATCACCAGGATCCTCGCCGGAGAGTCCTCCGACCCGCTGGCCACCTCCCCCCTGACTCGTCCCGGGGTGGATGCCAAGGTGGGCGACGTCCTTCTGGCGATTGACGGCGTCGAGCTTTCGGCGGCCCTAACCCCGGCGATGCAGTTGGTGGGTTCGGCGGGTAGGACTGTTGAGCTGACGCTCCTCAATGGTGATGGCCATGGAGGAGCTGCCGGTGCCCAGCGACGCGTTGCAGTGGTTCCCGTCCGTGATGAGGAGCGGCTGCGATACCAGGATTGGGTCAGGGCCAACCGGCGTACAGTCCGTGAGGCCTCGGACGGAACATTCGGCTACCTGCATGTCCCGGACATGATGGCCAACGGCTGGGCGCAGCTCCACCGCGATCTCGACACGGAGACGGCCTTGGACGGCCTCATTGTGGATGTGCGGCGTAACCGCGGAGGACACACTTCCCAGCTGGTAGCCGAACTGATCGGGCGCAAGGTCACGGGGTGGAGTATGCCGCGCGGTGAAAAGCCTCGGACCTACCCGCACCATGCGCCGCGCGGACCCGTGATCATCCTCGCCGATGAATTTGCCGGATCCGACGGTGACATCATCACCCAAGTATCCAAGCTGCGGGGCATAGGCCCCGTCATTGGTACGCGGACGTGGGGTGGCGTGGTGGGCATCGACAACCGCTTCTCACTCGCCGATGGAACCGGTGTTACCCAGCCAAGATACGCCACGTGGTTCAGTGGCGGGATCGGTTGGGACGTCGAAAACCGTGGTGTGGAGCCGGACATTGAGGTACTGTTCCCGCCGCATGCGTATGCGGCCGGGACGGATCCCCAGTTGGAATACGGAATCGGTGCACTTAAGGAAATGATCCAGGAACTGCCCACCGACCGTCCTCCGTTGCGTGAGGGCTACCGAAAGCTCCGGCCGGCACCGCTGCCGTCACGTCCCCGGAAGGGCTGATAGGCAACCAGGCGCAGAAGAGCCCCGCCGCTTCCCTGAGGGGGAGCGACGGGGCTCTTCCTGGTTTTCGCGCGATGCTGTTCGGTGCTACGCCGTGAGGGTGGCATCCAAGGTGATCTCGATGCTGGCCAGAGCGCCGGAAACGGGGCAGCCGGTCTTCGCGTCTTCGGAGATGCGACGGAAGTCTTCCTCGGAGAGGCCGGGAACCTTTGCGGTCATGGTCAAGTGGCTTCCCGTGATGCCGGTGCCGGGAACAAACGTGACGTCAGCCTTGGTGTTCACTTCCTCTGCGGTGAAACCTTCGCCGGCCAAAGCGTGGCTGAAGGCCATGGAGAAGCATGCGGAGTGGGCAGCGGCAATCAGCTCTTCGGGACTCGTCTTGCCGCCGGACTGCTCGGTGCGCGCCTTCCAAGTGACATCGAACGTGCCCAGACCCGAGCTATCCAGAGTTGTGTTGCCGGCGCCCTCGATCAGGGTTCCGTTCCAAACCGTGTGTGCGGTGCGTGTTGCTGCCATGTCCACTCCTTGGGATCGTTGTGAGTCGGCAACCAGCCTTTGGCAGGTGCCACCGGGATCAATCCTATGGATTTGCCCGCCGGACCGCACGGGCATTCTGCTGACGGTGGATTGTGACCCCCGGACTGGCGTCATGGATACCTAACAACTGACACAGTCCGGCCGGCACAGGGGCCCCGGAAGTTTTGTGTAGCCCGGGCCTAGTTCCAGAGGGTGGCGATGGCGATGTTGATCAAGGCCAAACCGCCTACGCCATGTGCCAGTCCGGTGGACACAGGCTCGCCGTTCTTGACCTTGCGGGCTCCTATGACGGCGAGGACGGCGACGGCAACGCCGATGGCAAACTTGATGCCAAGCTTGAAGTAGCTGGGGTCGGCGTCCGGCAGCAGGGGAATCACACCCATCATGGCGATGCCCGTGAGCAGCTGAAGGAAGGCGCCGTCACGCTGGCGCGGGTGGACGGTGGGGGTCTTGAGAGTGGCGATCCAGTAGCCCACGATCATGGCCGCGCCGACGATGTGCAAGAACACCAGAATGCTGAAGAGAATACTCATGGCCCCAGCTTATCCAGTTGGTTCTACGTCCCGTAGCAAAGCCACGCGGACGCCGTCAGGTGCATCGAAAGCAGAAGGGCAGGTTACCGGTTGTCCCGGGAACCCGCCCTTCTGATTCTTACAAACGCTGCTTAGTTCAGCACGGTCTTAGAGGCCGAGGTCTGCTTCGAAAGCACCGTCTTCAAGGCGGGCCTTGAGGGTCTGCAGGAAGCGTCCGGCATCCGCACCGTCCACCAGGCGGTGGTCGTACGTGAGGGACAGGTACATCATGGAGCGGATGGCGATGGAGTCGTCGCCGTTTTCGTCGGCAACCACGACGGCGCGCTTGACGATCGCGCCGGTTCCGAGGATGCCTACCTGTGGCTGGTTGATGATGGGGGTATCAAACAGTGCACCAACGGAACCGATGTTGGTGATGCTGAACGTGCCACCGGAGAGCTCGTCCGGGCCGATCTTGCCGTCGCGGGTACGGCCTGCGACGTCGGCGATCTTGCTGGCCAGGCCGGCAAGGTTGAGGTTACCGGCGTCGGAAATGACGGGAACCAAAAGGCCCTTGTCTGTGTCCACGGCGATCGCCAGGTGCTCGGCGTTGTGGTAGGTGATTTCCTGCTTGGACTCATCGTAAGCAGCGTTCAGCTTCGGGTGCTGCTTCAGGGCCTCGGCCACTGCCTTGGCGATGAAGGGCAGGAACGTCAGCTTGACGCCATTCTGGGCCTGGAAGGAGTTCTTGGCCTTGAGCCGGAGCTTGGCGATCTTGGTCATGTCGACCTCGTGCACCTGGGTCAGCTGAGTGGAGACCTCAAGGGACTCGCGCATGCGGCGGGCAATAACCTGGCGGATACGCGGGGCCTTCTCAGTGGTGCCTCGCAGGGAGGAGGCAACCACGGGGGCAGCGGCCTTCGCAGCCGGAGCTGCAGCGGGGGCAGCTGCAGCGGGAGCTGCGGCTGCTTGCTTCGCTTCGGCGGCAGCCAGGACGTCCTGCTTGCGGATGCGGCCACCGACGCCGGTGCCGGAGACCGATGCGATGTCTACACCGTGCTGGTTGGCAAGCTTGCGAACCAGCGGAGTGACGTAACCGGATTCCGAAGAACCTTCTGCCGGAGCAGCCTGAGCAGATGCAGCGGCAGGGGCTGCCGGTGCCGGGGCGGCTGCGGGTGCCGCCGGAGCAGCGGCAGGTGCTGCGGGTGCCGGGGCGGCAGCGGGTGCTGCGGGTGCCGGGGCGGCTGCGGGTGCAGCCGGGGCCTCAGCGGCGGGCGCGGCAGACGGTGCGGGAGCCGAAGCGGGGGCAGCGCCGGAGCCGATGACGGCAAGGACGGAGCCAACCTCTGCTGTCTCATCCTCGCTGACGCGGATTTCCTGCAGGGTGCCGGCAACGGGGGACGGGATCTCGGTGTCTACCTTGTCGGTGGAAACCTCGAGGAGGGGCTCGTCCACCTCAACGGTGTCGCCTACGGCCTTCAGCCAACGGGTGACGGTACCTTCGGTGACACTCTCGCCCAATGCGGGGAGGGTGACTTCGTGGCCTTCGCCGGAAGCCGCGGGGGCTTCAGCGGCCGGGGCCTCTTCAGCGGCAGGAGCGGCGGGAGCTTCTTCTGCCGGTGCAGCCTGCTCAGCCGGGGCTTCCTCAGCCGGTGCAGCCTCGGCTGCAGGAGCGGCCGAACCGGAGCCGTCGCCGATGCGGACCAAGGGGGCGCCTACTTCGGCCGTCTCGTCTTCAGCGACGAGGATTTCTTCGATGACGCCAGAGATCGGAGAAGGGATTTCGGTGTCTACTTTGTCGGTTGAAACCTCGAGCAACGGCTCGTCGATCTCCACCCGGTCACCAACCTGCTTGAGCCAGCGGGTGACGGTTCCTTCGGTGACACTCTCACCGAGGGCGGGCAAGTTAACGGATTCAGACATGTCGTCCCCGTTCTCCTTATTGATCTTTGTGCGGATGAATTCTGCTGGTCCGGGTCAGGTGCATGCGGCATATTGCGCTGCATGCACCTGACCCGCGGGTCTTGGTAAGACTTAGCCGTGGAGAGCTTTGCCCGCGAGGGCAAGGTGGGCTTCGCCCAGGCTTTCGTTCTGGGTGGGGTGGGCGTGGACCAACTGTGCCACGTCCTCCGGGTAGGCTTCCCAGTTCACGATCAGCTGGGCTTCACCGATCTGCTCGCCCATGCGGGAGCCGATCATGTGGATGCCCACAACGGGGCCATCTTTCTGGCGTACGAGCTTGACGATGCCGCCGGTCCCGAGGATGGAGCTCTTGCCGTTGCCGGCCAGGTTGTATTCCTGGGTCTGGACCTGGTCGTCGCCGAACTTTTCCTTGGCAGCCTTCTCGGTGTAACCGACTGTGGCAATTTCGGGCTCGCAGTAGGTGACCTTGGGGATGTTGATGTCCTCGACGATTGCCGGGTTCAGGCCGGCGATTTCCTCGGCGACGAAGATACCCTGCTGGTAGCCACGGTGCGCGAGCTGAACACCGGGGACGATGTCGCCAACGGCGTAGATGTTGCCGACGCCAGTGTGGAGGCGTTCGTTGGTGATGACGAAGCCGCGGTCGATGGTGATGCCGGCCTCTTCGTAGCCGAGGTTGGCGGTGACGGGACCACGGCCGACGGCAACCAGGAGGAGGTCGGCTTCGAACGTCTGGCCGTCAACCAAGGTGACCTTGACGCCGTCGTCGTTCTGCTCGACACCCTGGAAGAAGATGCCGGTGGTGAACTTAATGCCGCGCTTCTTGAAAGCACGCTCAAGGTTCTTGACGATCGAGGCGTCCTCGTTGGGGACCAAGGAGGGGAGGCCTTCGATGATGGTGACATCCACGCCGAAGGACTTCCAGACGGAAGCGAATTCGACTCCGATGACGCCGCCGCCCAGAACGATGGCGCTCTTGGGGATGTAGTCCATGGTGAGGGCCTGGTCGGAGGTGATGACCTTGCCGCCGATTTCAAGGCCGGGCAGCGAACGGGAGTATGACCCCGTGGCCAGGACGATGTTCTTGCCCGAGTAGGAGGTGCCGTTCACGACGACTGTGTTGTTGCCCTGGAGCTTGCCTTCACCCTCAATGACGGTGATGCCCTTGGACTTGATGAGTCCCTGGAGGCCCTTGAACTTACCGGCAATGATGCCGTCCTTGTACGCGTTCACGGCCGACATGTCGATGCTGTCGAGCGTGACGTTCACGCCGTACTTGGCGGAATCGCGTGCATGGTCGGCAAGTTCGGCCGAGTGCAGGAGTGCCTTGGTGGGAATGCAACCGTTGTGCAGGCAGGTTCCGCCGAGCTTTGCCTTTTCCACAAGGCCAACGGTGAACCCAAGCTGAACGGCCCGCAGGGCAGTGGCGTAGCCGCCGCTGCCGCCACCGAGTACCAGGATGTCGAATTCTTGCGCAGTTGCCTGATCGGCCACTAAAACGCTCCCTCGCGTGAATGATGACACGGGACTGCGTGCCATCTGGTCTTTGGAACTTGTTCTGCCGTGATTATGCCAGCACCTAAGTTCTCTTGCATTTGTGACTATCGAGTTCACCTTAGCGAACCACCTACCCATGCTCCACCCTCTGCGGGCGTTTTGGGGAGCGCTTGTGTCCAGACTCACGTTCACTTGTGACACAGCGCTACACCCCGCATAATTCCGGGGTTGCGCGGCCCTCGCCGGGGATCAGGCAGGGGCTCGCGCAATCCGGAGGTGCAGAGGGGTGCTATGCGGAGGCGGCCAGGAGATCCTCGGCGTAGGCAACCAGGGTGCGAACAGTGCATCCGGTACCCTGCTTGGGCGTGTAACCGTAGGGGGCTCCGTTGTTGAACGACGGTCCCGCGATGTCCACGTGGGCCCACGGGATCTGCTGGCCGGCGTCGTTCTTTCCCACGAATTCGCGGAGGAAGACCGCTGCTGTCATCATGCCGCCGTTGCGCTCACCGATGTTCGCAAGGTCGGCCACCTGGGAGTCCAGGCTGGGGCGAAGCTCCTCAGGCAGGGGCATGGGCCACACGAGTTCCCCGGCACGGTCCGCGGCACTCTTCAAGGCAGCAGTTACCGAGTCGGAACCCATGACGCCTGCAGTCCGCAGGCCCAGGGCGATCAGCTGCGCACCTGTAAGGGTAGCTACGTCGATGATGGCATCCGGCTTCTCCAGGCTGGCAGCGACGATGCCGTCAGCCATCACCAGGCGCCCTTCAGCATCCGTGTTCAGAACTTCAACTGTCTTGCCGCCGTAGATGGTGAACACGTCAGCGGGACGGGCTGCAGCGCCCGAGGGCATGTTCTCCGCGATGCAGAGCCAGGCGGTCGCCTTGAGGGGAAGCCCGAGCGATGCGATGGCCAGGACGGTGTTAAGTACGACGGCGGCACCGGCCATGTCGCTCTTCATGTCGCCCATGCCGAGGGCAGGCTTGATGGAAATGCCACCCGTGTCGAATGTGATGCCCTTGCCGACGAGGGCAATCTTCTTCGTGGCCTTCGCGGGGGCGTATTCGACTTTGACGAGGCGCGGCTGGCGGGTGGAGCCCTTGCCAACGCCGAGAATACCCCCGAAGCCTTCCTTTTCCAGGCGCTTTTCGTCCCAGACTGTGATCTTGACCGGCAGGCCCTTTGCCAGTTCCTTAGCGGACTCCGCAAAAGACTCGGGGAACAGGTGGCTCGGCGGTTGGTTGACCAACGTGCGGGTTGAGTTGACGGCACGAGCAAGCACAATGGCCCGGTCCAACGCCGGCTGGGCGGACTTGGCATCGACATCCGTGAAAATCAGTGCCTTGGCCACGGGGGCCTTCAGCCCATCCTTGCTGGAACGGTGCTCCGTATAGGAGTACGCACCCAAGGCAGCTCCTTCGGCGACAGCCGTGACATCCGCAAGTGTCGCCGTCGGGAACGCCAAGGTCACCGAAGCGGTACCGGCGAGCTGGCGCACGGCGGATCCCGCAGCGCGTCGCAGGGCCTCTTCGCTCAGGCCGCCGTCATCGGAGAGCTTGCCTACTCCTGCAAGGACAAGAATCCCTGAGCCCGTCTCCGGCAGGCCTGGAAGCCGGTGTGCCTGATCGGCAGCGCCGGTGATCCCCAAAAGCTGCAGTGATCCTGCAACGGACTCCGCGGCTTTCGCGCTCAACGGGTTGGACAGTAATACCGGTCCGTCCGAGCCTTGGGCAACGCCAATCACAAGTGCGTCGCTAGGGGACTTTTTCAGGTCCTTGGCGATGATGCCCAGGATGATGTCAGTAGTCTTGACCACGAGGATGTGTCCTCACTTCTCTCTGCATTGCATGGCGGGGCCACATGTTTGGCGGCCCGCCCCGGTACGCGCCCGACGTCTTCTACGACGGCGGCCTTGGTCTTCGGGCCCAACGTCGCACAGGACGTCGGCCCGCTTCGATCGTAGTCTCTGGAAGGCCGCGGACAGCAATTAAATGAGAGCTGCGGCACATCGGGGGCAGGAATGCCTGTTGACCGTGCAGCGTTGTATGGAATAGCTCCAGAATTTATATCTTTGCGAAAGGAACACGCCGTGTTTGAACGGATATCCGGCTCTCTCCTGGACCCCGAATCGCTGTATGCGCGAAACATTGAGACCTTTTACAGCCCTGAGCTCCGCGGGCTGAATATGGTCATGGGATTCACGGGCTTTGCCGATGCCGGTCAGGTAGTTCGGCAGATCAACGCGGAACTTCTGGATGAACTGGACGCTGAGGTGGTGGCCATGTTCGACGCCGACCAACTCATCGACTACCGCTCGCGGCGGCCGCACATCAGCTTTGTGGAAGACCATCTGCAGGACTACCAGGCACCAAAGCTCGGCCTGTACAAGCTAAACGACGGTCTCGGCCAACCCTTTCTCTTGCTTGCCGGCTTCGAGCCCGACCTGCAGTGGGAGCGCTTCTCGCGCGCGGTCGTC
The DNA here is from genome assembly GCF_055389195.1 of Arthrobacter sp. DualSoilB13. Lineage (NCBI taxonomy): Bacteria > Bacillati > Actinomycetota > Actinomycetes > Micrococcales > Micrococcaceae > Arthrobacter > Arthrobacter sp. DualSoilB13. Next base: position 1,712,304 of record NZ_AP035865.1, read on the forward strand.
GGAATCGTGGAAGAGCTGGACATCAACCTGGTGACCTGGATCCATTCCATCCCCATGCCCGTTCCGCACACGCGGCCTGTCGGGGTGACGGTCCACGGCAACATGCCCGACCTCATTGAGGGAATATCGAGTTGGAAGCCCACCGTAGATGTTCCTGCCGCCATTGGGCACATCCTGGAACTCCGGCTCACCGAAGCGGAGCGCAACGTAGCCGGCTACGTTATCCACGTCCCGCATTACCTTTCCGAAGCTGAGTACCCGCCGGCCGCAGTCGCCGGCTTGGAATACCTGGGGGCGGCAACGTCCCTCATGCTGCCGACGGACAGGCTCCGGGAAGCCGGCCGTGAAGTGGGCCGCCAGATCGCCGAACAGATCGAAGCTTCCGAGGAAGTGCAGGCAGTAGTGACCAATCTGGAGACGCGCTACGACGAGAAATCCGAAGGCATTGTCCGCCGATCGCTGCTGGCTGATGAGAATGATGAGCTCCCCAACGCTGAAGACATTGGGGCTGCGGTGGAGGCCTACCTGGCTCGTAAAGACTCGCCTCAATAAATCAGCTTTGAGCTGCCGGCAGGCATAATTGTGGGGTGAATGCTCCCCGTGCCTGGCTGATTTGGACGATCGGCGTATTCGCCTACCTAGTGGCCGTGGCGCAGCGAACCTCGTTTGGCGTCGCAGGCTTGGAGGCCACTGACAGATTCCACGCCAGTGCCTCCGCCATCTCGTTTTTCACGGTGCTGCAACTTCTGGTGTACGCCGGCTTGCAGATTCCCGTGGGCGTCCTGGTGGACAGGTTTGGTTCGCGGGCCATGATTGCCGGTGGTGCCGTGCTCATGGGCTTGGGACAGCTGCAGCTGGCTTTTGCGGACAGTGTTCCCGGGGGCGTGCTGGGCCGGGTCCTGGTGGGGGCAGGGGACGCGATGACCTTTATTTCGGTGATCCGTCTGGTCCCTTTGTGGTTTGCCCCCGCCAAGGTTCCACTGGTCACCCAGCTGACGGGCATGTGTGGTCAGCTTGGTCAGCTCTTCAGTGTTGTGCCGTTCGCGCTGCTTCTCCATACCGCCGGATGGACCCCGGCTTTCCTCACTTTGGCAGCGATGTCCGTGCTGGCAGTGGTCCTGGTCCTGGCGGTGCTCCGCGACGCCCCGCCCGGACACCCACCGCGGGAAGCCGGTCAGGGCCTGCGGGCCACCGGCATCTCCCTGTCCCGGGCTTGGAAACAACCCGGAACCCGTCTGGGCCTCTGGAGCCACTTCACCGTTCAGTTCAGCGGGAACCTGTTTGCGATGACCTGGGGGTACCCCTTCCTGTTGTCCGCCCAGGGACTGGATGCTGCAACCGTTTCCGGCCTCATGGCGCTGTTCGTGGCCACCGCAATAGTTGCCGGGCCAGGGTTCGGCCGATTCGTTTCCAAACACCCCATGCGTAGATCCGCCATGGTCCTGCTCATTGCGCTGGGGACGGCCCTGGCCTGGGCTGCTGTGCTCATTCTTCCCGACCGCGCGCCCTTGTGGCTCCTGGTGCTTTTGGTGGTGGTGCTGGCTGTGGGCGGGCCCGGATCCATGATCGGATTCGACTTTGCCCGGACCTTCAATCCCTCGCACCGGATCGGTACAGCCACGGGTATTGTCAACGTCGGCGGCTTCATTGCGGCGCTCATTGCCATCTACCTCATCGGCCTTGCGCTTGACCTTCTGTACGCCAGTGGTTTTTCCGGCGGTGATCTCTACGGTCTCGCGCCGTTCCGCATCGCCCTCAGCGTTCAGTTCGTACTGCTGGCCCTTGGTACGGTGCTCATCCTGGTGACGCGGCGGAAGGTGCGCCGGCAAATGGCAACCCAAGGTATTCACGTGCAGCCGTTGCTGGCTGCCCTCGCCAGGCAGCGCCGGGAACGGATTGAACGACGCCGGGCCGCGCGGCCCGCGTCGAAGGACAACGAGTAGGCCAATCCCTCGCCGGTTTCCTGCGTCGCTTATCCACATAGGTACGATGGTCACTGTCTCCTCCGGCCGGCGTTGAGCAGGGTGGAACCATGACTTCCAACAGAACGCTCAGCATCCACCAACCCGAAGATATTCTTGGCTACATTCCCCACATGCTGGGTTACTGGCCCGAGGACAGCCTCGTGGCCATCACCATGCAAGGGAAAGTCCTCGGAGCCACGCTTCGCGTGGACCTGCCACGCCTGGGATCCCGGCAGGCCAACAAAGATTTCGCGGACCAGATCCGCAGCTTCCTGATTGCCGACGAGGACGCCAACGGAGTAGTGCTGGCTGTTTACACCGACTCCGGATGGGAAGACGGCATGGTGGTCCGGCAGGCAATTCCCCTGCTCGAAGCGCTGCAGGTGAGCCTTGACGAGGTTGACTTATCGGTTCGGGACGCGTGGCTTGTGGGTTCCGAGTACTGGCGAAGCGCCTACTGCACGGACATTGAATGTTGTCCGGTACCGGGATTGTCCGTTGATCGGATCAAGAACAGCAGACTCAGCACAGAACTGGTGTACAGGGGGAGCTTCATAGGGCCTTCGCCCGGAAGCGAGCCTGGAAAATCCCGGACCGCTTGTCCCGGGGCGCTTGATCCTTTGGTGCTAGCCGCTGAGTCACGCTACGGCAAGCAGATCCTTGGTAGATGGAGGAGCGAGTATTGTCTGGACTCCGTGCTTGCCGTGTGGCGCAATGTGTTGAAGCGGGTCGAAGCCGGCCACCCGTTGCAGCCCGGCGCCGATGCACACATCATGGGCTTCCTCAGGGCAACGCTGCGGATCCCGGCGTGGCGGGACGCTGTGGTGGTCATGGCGGCTGCAGGCGTGGAATCTGCGAAGTCCGGCGCGTTGGCGTTCGGTCTCTTCGATGACGACGGCAACTACAACGACAACGACACCGACATAAACGGCCGCGACACGCCGTTCGACCCTCAGGAACTGGGAGTGGCGGGTCCGGTTCTCCCTGCTGCCAAGGGTTCATCGGAACGAAATGCCAACGGAGACGTCTTCACCTACGGAGATGTCCTGCTTGGGATGCAACCATCCATGCCGTGCTGGAGCGCCCTCGATGCACTGCAGAAAGTTTTGGCCGGGTTGTGCGTCGAGGCCGAATCGGGCGTAGTGCCTGCAGCAGTACTGACCCTGCAAGGCTGGATCGCATGGTGCAAGGGGCGCGGATCAATTGCCCACGCCTGCCTCAGTGGGGCGGAGGCCGCCCAGCCGGGCTATCGTCTTGCCGAACTACTCATGGGTCTGCTGGGACAAGGGACCATTTGCCCATGGGCGCGAAGTTCCAGCACCGCTTGGCGCGGGGTCCGGGGCACGGTCGCATAGAGGGTTTGAACATTCATCCGAAGTGCGTTTCGCAAAACCGTGAGACAATGGATGCCGAGACCCGGTTGGGTCCGCGTTCGAATGCCTGTATTGGTCCCCTTGCCGGGAACAATACAGTGTCGTTGGGAGTTCTCTATAGAGACTCTGCAGACGGCGATCGCATTTGAAATTGATCGCGGACTTGACAGGGTCATAGTGGTGTTGCCCGTATGGTGATTCCACAGACCGCCGCTAGAAAGGTTTTCTGTGACCCCGTCTTCCGTCGAGAAGGAACCCGCCGCCCAGGCCGAACTGTCCGCTGAGGAAAAGAAGGCGGCAACATCGGCAAAGCGCGCAGCGACACGTGCTGCCAACAAGGCCTCAGAGGGCGACTCTGACAAGCCGGCACCCAAGAAGCGTGGACCCAAGCCAGGTGCGAAGGCCGCCGCTGAGGCCGCGAGCAAGTCCTCAGGCTCCGATGCTGAGGACGCCAGCGGCGAGGATGAAGACTTTGATCCCGCAGCTGCCGAGGAAGTCGAAGTCGGAGACGACGACGTCGAGGACGGCGCCACGGCCACCAAGGACAAGGCTGCGCCGTCCGGAACGGGATTCGTTTACTCGGATGCCGACGACGACGACGCGCCGGTCCAGCAGGTCATGTCGGCCGGCGCTACAGCCGACCCCGTCAAGGACTACCTCAAGCAGATCGGCAAGGTCGCGCTGCTGAATGCGGAGCAGGAAGTTGATCTCGCGCTTCGGATCGAGGCCGGCCTCTTTGCTGAGGAAAAGATCAACGCTGACGACGGATCCATGGATCCCAAGCTCAAGCGTGAGCTTGAATTCGTCATCCACGACGGCAAGCGCGCCAAGAACCACCTGCTCGAAGCCAACCTGCGCCTCGTCGTTTCCTTGGCAAAGCGCTATACCGGCCGTGGCATGCTCTTCCTGGACCTGATTCAGGAAGGCAACCTGGGCCTTATCCGTGCAGTGGAGAAGTTCGATTACACCAAGGGCTTCAAGTTCTCCACGTACGCAACCTGGTGGATCCGTCAGGCAATTACCCGCGCCATGGCAGACCAGGCCCGCACCATCCGTATTCCGGTGCACATGGTGGAAGTCATCAACAAGCTGGCCCGCGTACAGCGCCAAATGCTGCAGGACCTCGGCCGTGAACCGACACCTGAAGAGCTGGCACTCGAGCTGGACATGACCCCTGAGAAGGTTGTTGAAGTCCAGAAGTACGGACGCGAGCCAATTTCACTGCACACCCCGCTGGGTGAAGACGGTGACTCGGAGTTCGGTGACCTCATTGAGGACTCGGAGGCTGTTGTTCCCGCTGACGCCGTCAGCTTCACACTCCTGCAGGAACAGCTGCACTCCGTCCTGGACACGCTGTCCGAGCGCGAGGCCGGAGTTGTGGCGATGCGCTTTGGCCTGACCGACGGCCAGCCGAAGACTTTAGACGAAATCGGCAAGGTCTACGGTGTCACGCGTGAGCGCATCCGCCAGATCGAAAGCAAGACCATGTCCAAGCTGCGGCACCCGTCCCGCTCGCAGGTCCTCCGGGACTACCTGGACTAAACAAGCAGAGTCAGGGAAAGTGGCCCGGCCGGATATCCGGCCGGGCCACTTTTTCTGTACGCCCAGCATGGGCATTCGCTTGGAGGTGTGAGTCCTCTGGAGGAGAAGGTGGGCTGACTTTCCTCGGTGCAACCAGTTGTACGCAACAAGGCCCCTCCCGGATGGGAGGAGCCTTGTTATCTGATCAAAAAGGGTTTCCGGTGAGCCGGACTGCCTAGTCGACGGGGACGGGAGCCTTCTCGTTGAGGCGCTCGGTCTCATCGTGCCAGTCGGAAGTCATGGGCCGGAGCGTGGCTTCAACTGCACGGGCATGGTGGCCGCAGAAGAGCAGCTCACCGCCGGAGGACTCGAGTACAACGCGGACGTACGCTTGGGCTCCGCAACGGTCACAGCGATCAGCTGCGTTCAGCGTGCGGTCTGCAACTGCTGTTGTCATGTCGGCCTCCTTAGTAGTTCTGTACATCCATATAACCAGCATTCGATGCAGATCCATGGCAAGGATGGGTCACTTTCGCTGTCCGCGTATCACATGTCCGTAACGTCAGCGGGAAGGCTGCACCGATACTGGAGTGGCAAACGGTGCTTCGTGCCTTCCCCGGCTAGGCTGGTACGGGCAGTGTTTGCCTTGAATTACCAGCCAAACGCGGCTGGGAAGCACCCCTGAGATATACCCCGAAGGAGCACACCGCGAGTGGCACCGAGTTCTGAATACAACGCCCGGCATTTGTCCGTCCTTGAGGGCCTGGAAGCAGTCCGCAAGCGCCCGGGCATGTACATCGGCTCCACGGACTCACGCGGTCTTATGCACTGTCTTTGGGAGATCATCGATAACGCAGTCGATGAGGCCTTGGCGGGCTTTGGACATGACATCAAGGTCATCCTGCACGCGGACAACTCGGTGGAAATCCACGACGACGGGCGCGGCATTCCTGTGGACGTCGAACCCAAGACCGGTCTTTCCGGCGTTGAAGTGGTCTTCACCAAACTGCACGCCGGCGGCAAATTCGGCGGCGGTTCCTACACTGCCTCGGGTGGGTTGCATGGCGTGGGCGCCTCTGTGGTGAACGCGCTGTCCAGCCGGCTGGATGTCCAGGTGGACCGGGGCAGCAAGACGTACCAGATGTCTTTCCGGCGTGGAGAGCCGGGACGTTTCGTGGATTCCGGGGCCAAGCCAAGTCCCAACGCGCCATTTGAGCCGTTCGTGGAGAATTCGGTGCTTGATGTTGTGGGCAAGGCAAAGCGTGGTGTTACGGGAACCCGCGTACGTTACTGGGCCGACCGCCAGATCTTCACCCCCGATGCCAAATTCTCCTATGATGACCTTGCCTCAAGGGCGCGTCAGACGTCCTTCCTTGTACCGGGCCTGAAAATCACCGTGCGCGACGAACGCAAGCTGGCTGGTACGCCGGGGGAGTCCGGTGTCCATGAGGAGGTGTTCCACCACGACGGCGGCATCTCCGAGTTTGTTGAGTTCCTCGCGGCCGATTCCGGAGTAACGGACGTTTGGCGCCTCCATGGCTCCGGGAAGTTTAAGGAAACCGTCCCCGTCCTTGACGAGAACGGCCACAGCCAGATCGCGGAAGTCGAACGCGATTGCGAAGTGGACATCGCACTGCGCTGGGGTATTGGTTATGAGACCACCATGCGTAGCTTCGTCAACATCATCGCCACACCCAAGGGCGGCACACACCAGTCCGGTTTTGAAGCTGCCCTGCTCAAGACGTTCCGTAAAGCGGTGGAGACGAATGCCCGCAAGCTCAAAGCCGGGAACGACAAGATCGAGAAGGACGATATCCTCGCCGGCCTGACAGCCGTCTTGACTGTTCGTCTTGCTGAGCCGCAATTCGAGGGGCAAACCAAGGAGATCCTCGGTACCTCTGCCGTCCGGGCCATTGTTGCCAAGGTGGTTGAGAAGGAAATATCGGCGAGGTTGAGTTCGGCCAACCGCAACGATAAAGCCCAGTCTGCGCTCCTCTTGGAGAAGATGGTGGCCGAGATGAAATCGCGTATCTCGGCGCGTGTGCACAAGGAAACCCAGCGCCGCAAGAACGCACTGGAAACGTCATCGATGCCCACCAAGCTTGCCGACTGCCGAACGGATGACGTTGCCCGCTCCGAACTGTTCATCGTGGAGGGCGACTCGGCACTTGGAACCGCAAAGCTTGCACGGTCCTCGGATTTCCAGGCTCTGCTGCCCATCCGGGGAAAGATCCTCAATGTCCAGAAGGCATCCGTGGGCGACATGTTGTCCAACGCGGAATGCGCGGCGTTGATCCAAGTGGTTGGGGCAGGCTCGGGTCGCAGCTTCGACCTTGACGTTGCGCGGTACGGCAAAGTGATCCTGATGACTGACGCCGACGTTGACGGCGCGCACATCCGGACTTTGCTGCTAACCCTTTTCTTCCGTTACATGCGGCCCATGGTCGAGGCAGGACGCGTGTTTGCAGCTGTTCCCCCTCTGCACCGCGTTGAGGTCATCAACCCGGGCCAAAAGCCCAATGAGATGATCTACACGTACTCGGAAGCCGAGCTCCACGTGCTTCTGTCCAACCTGGCCAAGGAAGGCAAGCGGTACAAGGAGCCCATCCAGCGGTACAAGGGCTTGGGGGAAATGGATGCGCAGCAGCTGGCTGAGACCACCATGGACCCGCGCCACCGGACTCTTCGTAAGGTGGGCATCGAAAGCGCCCAGCGCGCCGAGGAAGTTTTTGACCTCCTGATGGGCTCCGACGTCGCACCACGCAAGGAATTCATTATTGCCGGCGCTGCCACGCTTGACCGGGAGCGCATCGACGCGTAGCCCGGCCCCGCGGGACCGGGGGCATCGTCAGGGGTTGATGCTGGGGACGTTAGCCCAGCAATCCTGGAACAATGAGCAGCGCCGTGGGCACTGCAAGCAGCAGGGCCGAGGCCAAGAGGACCAGCACACGCACGGGCTTGGTGAGCGGCGGCTTGGGTGAGAGCAGGCGGCTGACGCGGGACGCCGTCGTGCGGGGCGAGTCGGCACCGCCGGTAGCGCTGACGGCATTGCCTTCCACGACGGCGCCGCCAGCGCTGAGTGCCGGGCTGCCACTGAGCGCCTGGCCGCCACTGAGCGCCGGCGTGCTGATGCCCGGCTGCGAGGTGCCGCTGGCAACAATGGCGATGGCCTTGATCAGTGTGCCTTTGCTTTCAGTGCGCAGGGCCACGTCATCGGCCAGCATTTCGATCAGTGAGTTCACGGCCGTCTGCGCCAGCCGGGTGGTGGGGAACCAGGGCAGTGCCTGACGCCAGGCAGCAAAGGCCCACAGCAGGAGATCGTGGCGCTGGGACAGGTGGGCATTTTCGTGAATGAGGACAGCCCTGAGCTCTGCCGGTTCCAGTGCTGCCATGAGGCCGTCGGATAGCACCGTTACGGATCGGGCGCCGCCGGGCAGGCAGTAGGCCACAGGAGAGTCGTGGTTGATCACCACGGTGCCCGGGCCGTCGTCGGACGGTGATGCCAGCAGGGCGAGTAGCTCGCGGTGGCGTCTCCGTTGGCGTTCAATCTTGTAGTAGGTCAGCAGCAGGGTGAAGACCAGGTGCGCGGTCAGCAGTGCTGCCGCCGAGAGCGCAAAGAGGTGCCAAAAGCCCAGGGCGGTGGTGGGTTCGTTGTTGAAGACCATCCCGGCAAGGCTCTTGAGCCCTGCTATGAGATTGTCCCCGATTGGTTCCAGTCCGTAGACGAGCATGGCCCCGATCATGGACAAGCCACCGGCAAGAGCGATCGCCTGCCACAGCACCATGGCGGTGAAAGGGGATCGTGCCGGCCACTGTGCACGGGACAGCAACACGGGTACCGGCCACGCCAGAATCAATGCCAGGACCGCAAGCAGGTATGAGGTCCAGAACATAGTGGCTAATTGTAGCCGAGCAGTTTGCGCAGGGTAGCGGCTTCACTTTCGGTGACGGAACCAATGAAGCGGGCAAGCACGGCCTCGCGGTCCGGTGCGGAGCCAAGGACCTCGTGCATGAGTTCGGCGGTGTGGTCAGCGCGGCTCGAGACTGCCTGGTAGCGGTGCGGCCGGGTTCCGCGTTCGCGTTCAACCAGACCCTTCTTCTCCAAGCGTGAGAGCACAGTGAGGACCGTAGTGACTGCCAGGTCCTTGCCCTGATGACCGGCGGTGCCGTCGCCGGCCGCGGAATCCTGCGCCAAAAGATCACGCAGTGTATTGGCGGTTGCAGCCTCCTGGCCTGCCCAGAGCAGATCCATCACTGCCCGTTCCAGTTCCCCAAGACTTGCCATCTATACGTCCCTACCTTCAGCTTCCCGGTGCAGGGTGGCTGCTGCCGGGGAGCGATGATCCAACATTCCACAATAAATTTACCGCTTTTCAGGCCTTCATTCTACGTGAGGTAGAACTATCCGCGCGCCGCGCCGCCGAGCGGACCCTTGCGCGTGGGTAACGCCACTTGAAGAATGGGTTTTGGCGATCTCCATTTGTTCTACACTGTGTAGAAGAGAAGTTTTCTACGTGACGTAGAAGTAAGGTCATCGTACTTCGGTCCACCGCACAAAGGACAGCCATGGACGCCTTGGAAATCGCACGCTGGCAATTCGGTATCACTACCGTCTACCACTTCATGATGGTGCCGCTCACTATCGGCCTCGGCCTGGTGGTGGCCATCATCCAGACCATCTGGTACCGCACCGGCAAGCCGGAGTACCTTCGCATGACCAAGTTCTGGGGAAAACTCTTCCTCATCAACTTCATCATGGGTGTAGCCACCGGCATCGTGCAGGAATTCCAGTTCGGCATGGCATGGAGTGAGTACAGCCGGTTCGTTGGAGACGTCTTCGGCGCACCACTGGCGCTCGAAGCCCTGTTGGCCTTCTTCGTCGAATCAACCTTCCTGGGATTGTGGATCTTCGGCTGGAAGCAGCTCAAACGCGGCGTGCACCTGGCCTGCTTGTGGATCGCCGTCATCGGCTCCGTCTTCTCCGCCTACTTCATCATTGTGGCCAACTCCTGGATGCAGCACCCCGTAGGCGTTGAGATGGTGGATGGCCGGCCCGTGATGACGGACGCCTGGGCAGTGTTTACCAACAACACGGCGCTGGTTGCCGTGCCCCACACCCTCTTTGGCGCACTGGCTGTTGCCGGCGCCTTCCTGCTGGGGATCGCCTGGTACCACCTGTGGCGTCGGCGCCACGACGGCATTGACGTCGTTGGCAAAGACGGAAAACTGATTCCCGGCGAAGCAGCCATCCCGGGCCGTGACAAGGCTGACTACACGGTCTGGATGAAATCCCTGCGGATCGGCGCTGTGGTGGCCATGATCTCCTTCGCCGGAACCGCCATCACCGGTGATCTCCAAGGCAAGCTCATGTTCGAACAGCAGCCCATGAAGATGGCCGCCGCTGAAGCTGCCTGCCACGACGGCACGGGCTTCTCGGTGCTGAGCGTTGGCAACCTGGGAGCGACCAACTGCGAGGACATCGTTGCAGTTATCGAAGTCCCCGGCATCCTCTCCTTCCTGGCCAAGGGCGACTTCACCACTGAAGTGAAGGGCGTGAACAGCCTGCTGGGTGAGTATAAGGAAAAGTACGGCACCCACCTGCCGGACAACCCGCTCTACGGTGAGCGCGCCGGACAGGAAATCCAATACGTGCCCGTCATGGAAGTCACCTACTGGGGCTTCCGCATGATGATCGGCTTCGGTGGCATCGCAGCCTTCGCCGCCCTGCTCGCGCTTTGGGTGACGCGCAAGGGCGTAGTTCCCGAATCCAAGTGGCTGATGCGCCTTGCTGTCTTTGGGATTCTGGCTCCCTTCGGCGCCAACGCCGCAGGCTGGATCTTCACCGAAATGGGCCGGCAGCCATTCGTGGTGGCGCCCAACCCGGACATGAACGGTATTGACCAGGTCTTCATGTTCACAGCTGCCGCGGTATCCCCGGGCGTCAGCGCGGGAGAACTCATGACCTCCCTGGTGGTCCTCACCGCCATCTATGCCGTGCTGTTGGTGGTTGAAGTGAAGCTCCTGGTCAAGTACATCCGCGGGGGCGTGGCCTCGGCGATGCCTGAACTGGCCCACGCCAAAGACACAGATAACCAACACGACAAGAACGACGACGGCGCCGGCCTGGACAAGTCCGGCGACGACGTCCTGGCATTCGCCTACTAAAGCCAAGGGGTACTGACAATGGAACTGTTGCCAACCATCTGGTTCGTGGCCATCGCGGTGTTGTGGACCGGTTATCTCTTCCTGGAAGGCTTTGACCTCGGGGTGGGAATGCTCATGAAGCTGTTCGCGCGCAACAACACCGACCGCCGCGTCCTGCTGAACACCATCGGCCCGGTATGGGACGGCAATGAGGTGTGGCTGCTCACCGCCGCCGGTGCCACCTTCGCTGCCTTCCCCCTCTGGTACGCCTCGCTGTTCTCCAGCCTCTACCTCCCGCTCCTGGCGGTCCTGGCTGCGCTGATCTTCCGGGCTGTCGCCTTCGAATACCGCGGCAAGGTGGACTCCGAGAGCTGGCGTAACCGCTGGGACTGGGCGATCGCCGTCGGATCCTTCGTGGCTGCTTTCGGCATCGGCGCAGCGCTGGCCCTCACCACCACGGGACTGCCCCTGAATGAGAACGGGGATCGCGTCGGTGGCCCCATGTCCTGGTTCAGCGGCTATGCACTCCTGGGTGGTTTCGGCGTGGTGGCGTTCGCGCTGGTTCACGCCCTGGCGTTCCTGGCCCTGAAGACCGACGGCGACGTGCGGCACCGCGCCCGCCGCTGGTTCGTGCGATGGGTGCCGTTCGCGGTACTTCCGATGTTCGGCTGGATGGTGGCCGTCCAGTTCCTAAGCGGCAAGCCCTGGACCTGGGCATTGGTGGCAGCGGCGGTAGTCGCCGTCGTCCTGGCGTGGCGACTGGCCCGTACGGGGTCCGAAGGGCGGGCCTTCAGTGCCTTGGGTGCCTTCATTGTCTGCGCCACAGCGGCCATCTTTGGAGCGGCCTTCCCGGTAGTCATCCCCTCCACGATCGATCCTGCCTTCAATCTGACCATCTCCAACGCCTCGTCCTCGGACTACACACTGGGCCTCATGAGCATCGTCGCAGCCGTTGGACTGCCACTTGTGATTGCTTACCAGTCATGGACTTACTGGGTGTTCCGCCGGCGCGTCAGCGCAGCCCACATCCCGGAAGCCCACGGGTTCCTGCCCGCCATTGCTGCGAAAGTGATGGTATCCAAGGAAAGCCCCTCCGCCACACGAAACCAAACGGGAGATTAGTCGCTCCATGAAACCCGTGTTCCCCTCCGGCCCGGCAACGCGATCGGCGCTGTACGGTATCGGCCTCATGTCCGCCCTCAAGGCACTGTCCCTGGTGCTCATGGCGCAAGCCGTAGCGGGAATGCTGGCAGGGCTCGCCTCCGGATCTGGGGAGTGGCACAACGGACTTGTCTGGGGTGCGGCCGGCGCCGTTCTGCGATCGCTGACAGTGTGGGGCCAAGGCATCGCCTCGAGGCGGGCGGCCCTGGGCGTGAAAGAGGAACTGCGGGCGCGGCTGCTGAGGCGCTCACTGTCCGACGCCGGGTCATCGCCCGTGGCGGGAATGAACGACGGCGGGCTGGCGATCCTCGCGACGCGCGGACTGGACGCGCTGGACGACTACTACACCCAGTACCTGCCGGCAATAGTGAACTGCGCAACGGTACCGCTGCTGATCGGAGCCCGGATACTCTTCGCCGACTGGGTAAGCGCCGTGGTGATCGTCCTGACGGTTCCTTTGGTGCCACTGTTCATGGTGCTGATAGGACGGCACACCGAAGACACTGTCAGGGAGGCGCAAAGCACGCTCCGGAAACTGTCCGGCCACATCCTCGAGCTCGCTAAAGGTCTTCCCGTCCTGGTGGGCCTGGGACGCGCCACCGAACAGCGCGCAGCACTGGAAGATATCTCCGAGCAATACCGCACCCGGACCATGGGCACCCTCCGCACGGCGTTCCTCTCCGCCCTGGCATTGGAACTCATCGCAACCATCTCAGTGGCCGTGGTGGCGGTCTTCATTGGTGTCCGGCTGGTGCATGGCGACATGCCCCTCGAAGCCGGACTCCTGGCCTTGATCCTGGCGCCGGACTGCTACCTTCCCCTCAGGGAGCTTGGCACCGCCCACCACGCCAGCGATGACGGCAGGGCGGCCCTTGAGACCACCAACGCCGTGCTGGACGCTCCCTCGCATGAGCACCTCCAGCGTGGGAGGACGTCCGACGCAGCCCCGGCGGGCGTGGTGGTGACCGACTTGTCGGTGAACTACAACGGACGGTCCGCCGCCGCCGTCGGGCCCCTCAGCTTCACAGCGGAGCCGGGACGTGTCACAGCCCTCGACGGCGTCAGCGGCTCCGGGAAGAGCACAGTCCTGGGCGTCCTTGCCGGGCTTATCGGTTCAGGGCCAGGCGCGGAGGTTACCGGGACGGTTAACGGTGCGTCGCCAGGGACAATCGCGTGGGTTCCGCAACACCCGGTCATGACCAACGAAACGGTGCAGCAGGAAATTGAGCTCTATCTGCACGGATACGCGGGGAACACAGCCGAGGCAGCCACCCGTGTTCTCCGGCAAGCCTCAGCCGGCCACCTGGCGGCCAAGCATCCCGCGGAACTGAGCCCAGGCGAACTGCGCCGAATAGCACTTGCCCGCGGATTGGCACGGGTGGAAGCCGGGGCTACCACCCTGCTGCTCGACGAACCAACCGCCCATCTGGACCAATACTCGGCAAGCGTGGTCCGCCGCGCCATAGAGGCGGTCCGCGGCAACGTGACCGTGATCCTGGTGGCCCACGACGCCGCCACCCGGGCGCTCGCCGACCACGTGGTACCGGTAGGAAGCCGGCATCAGCACCAACACTCAGCGTCCTCAGTTCCCGGAACGATCAGTCCGAGCGGAGATGCTGCAACTGCAGGGGCAGTTGTGGTCCCCCTGAAGGGCGCCGCCCAACACCAAGACCTCCCAACACCTCCCTCCACCAGCAGCCTGCGGGCTCTTCTCCGGACCCTGAAACCCGTGCGCTGGAAGTTCGCCGCCGCCGGCGCGGTGGCCGTCCTGGCCGCCCTCTTCGCAGTCGCGTTGTCCGGCCTGTCCGGATGGCTCATCATCCGGGCCAGCGAGCAGCCGCCCATTCTCTACCTGCTCGGCGCGATCGTCGGAGTGAGGTTCTTCGGCATCGGAAGGGCCGTTCTGCGCTACTGCGAGCGGCTTTTGACCCATGATGCAGTCTTCGCCGCCATGACCCGCCTCCGCGGCGCACTCTGGGCATCGCTAAGCCGCAGGGCCCTTTCCCTCCGGCGCCTCCTCCAAGGCGGCAACGTGTTGGGCTCAATCGTGGACGACGTAGACACCCTCCGGGACCTTCTTCCCCGGGTTGTCCTACCGCCCGTGACCGCCGTCGGAGTCGGAGCTGCGGCCATCCTCGCCACTTCCATCGTTTTACCCGATGCATTGCCGGCGATTGTTGTGGCCGCCGTGGCAGGCCTGCTCGCAGCGCCGATCCTGGCCGTCCTGGCTGACAGGAACGCCGCCAGTGCCGAACAAAAGCTGCGGTCAGTGGTGCTGCGGGGAGTGGCTGCCGCCCTTGACGCCCGTGCCGAACTCAACGCCAACGGGGTGGGGGAGCCGGTCCTTGAAGCACTGCGTGCCAAGGACCGCAGCGCCACCCTCTCTGCCCAGCGCTCTGCGTGGGCCGAAGGACTCGGGCAGGCCGTGATCGTCCTTGCGTGCTCTCTGGCCGCCCTCTGGGCCGGAGCCCTGAGCGCACCCGCCGTGCTCAATGGCACTATTGCTCCCGAACTCGCGGCCGTCATTGTCCTGATGCAACTGGCCCTGGTGGAACCCTTCGGTGGAATCGTCTCAGCTGTGCGCCAAGCCCCGGCGCTCGCGGCCGTCCTGGACCGGGTGGCATCATCCGGTGCTTTGGATACCCCTGGCACCACCGACCCTGCAGAAGCGAACCTTGCGAAAGAACACGACGGCGGCACGCGGCAACTGCCTGATCGTCCGGATAAGGCTGGACTGGAGCTGAAGGGCGCCTCGGCGGCGTGGCCAGGTGGCCCGAAAGTGTTCGCCGGCGTCAACGCTGAGGCAGAACCCGGCCGTTGGCTTGCCGTGACCGGCCCCTCCGGGGCCGGTAAGTCCACCCTGCTTTCGGTGCTACTGGGATTCCTACCCCTGGCGGAAGGCACTGTGAAGCTTTCCGGCACGGCGGCATGGTGCCCCCAGGAAGCACACCTGTTCGACTCCACAATCCGAGGCAACCTCCTCCTGAGCCGGCCAGCTGCCGCAAAGCCCAGCGAGGCCGAAATGCACAAGGCACTGGCCGACGTCGGGCTTGATTCCGTGGTTGAAGCGTTGCCGGACGGACTCGACGCCCGGATCGGACCAGGCGGCTCTTTCCTCAGCGGCGGTGAACGCCAGCGCCTGGCCATGGCCAGGACACTCCTGACCGGAGCCTCCGTGCTGCTGCTTGACGAACCGACTGCGCATTTGGATGCGGGCTCGGCGCGGGAAATGATGGCCATCCTGCGCAACGGACTCAAGGACGTCACCGTTGTGCTGGTTACCCACAATCCGGAGGACATTGATCCCTCAGACTCGCGGCTGGAATTGCCTGGGGGTCAGGTTTCCGCGGAGCAACGTGACGGACTCACGGCGCAGGGCGCGGCGGAACTGGTGGGAAGGCCTACTCCTCAGTAGCCTGTTGGCATGCCGTTTGAATCCTCAAGCCAAGCCCTGCCTGATGCCGTTGCCACCGGTCTGAGCTGGCGGCCAGCCACTATGGAGGACCTCGATAACTGGGCGGGCCTGATCGCCCGTACGGCCGCCGTCGAACATCCCGTCTGGTACGAAAAGCGTGGCGACCTGCTCCACGTCATGGAGTCCTCCAAGAACCCGGCTGAGACAAGCACGCTCCTGGGCCTGGACGCAGGCGGAGTAGCCCGTGCCTATGGACGCATCGCCAAGAACCCGGACGGGGACAAAGCCACCGGCATTGCGTGCGTTGACCCGGAATGGCAGCAACGGGGGATCGGCTCCGCAATCCTGATGTGGCAGGAAGGACAAGTGCGCAACAGGTTTCACGCCGATGAGGCGGCCGGTCACACCAGTGCGCCGCCCCGCCTCCGGATCCAGACCGAGGAACAGCACGAGCACCAGGCGAAGCTTCTGATGGGCCATGGCTACGGTGCTGTGCGCTGGTTCAACGAAATGCACCGGCCTCTTTCGGACGAGCTGCCCCGGGCCGCCCTGAGAGCAGGGCTTGAGCTTAGGACGCTGGACTCTTCGCTTTTTGAACCCGTACGCCAGGCCCACAACGACGCGTTCAGGGACCATTGGGGGAGCGAGCCACGGGACGAAGAATCGTGGCGCTTCACCATCGAGGAACCCACTGCCCGGCCCGATCTCAGTGCAGTGGTCATTGATTCGTCCACCGGCGAGGTGGCCGGGTATCAGCTCACCAGCTTCGATCCCGACTCTGCTGCGGAGCGCGGCTTCAAGGAAGGCTACACCGAGCTCCTTGGCGTGCGGCGTGCCTACCGGGGCCGGGGCATAGCCCAAGCACTGCTCGCCGATGCCATGCAGCGCTACGCCTCAGCCGGAATGGAGGTGGCATCACTGGACGTGGACTCAGCCAATCCCACCGGGGCGCTGGAACTCTACCTGGGCATGGGCTACACGCCCGTGAACCGCAGCATGACGTGGGAGAAAATGCTCTAGCTTCCTAGCCGTCCACATCATGAAGATGGTGAACAACATCGTGGAGGAAATACTGGGAGAACGTCAGCACGGTAAATGAGGATCCATTGCTGCGCGTTCCGGTCCGCTGCCAGTCATCCTCGGTGACTCTGGCGAAGGATTCCGCAATCTCCTTCCCCTCGGCTTCGAGTTGATCGGCCACCGTCCGTGGGTCCGCCGAGCCGTACTCGCCATCTATCGCGGCCTGGTCCTGGTCCCAGTTGGCGAACCGGGCGTCATCCTCTGTGAGCATGAGGTTCAGGCGCTGGTCGAACAGGCTGAAGACGTCGCGGACGTGGCATGCGTACTCAAGGTTGGACCAGGTGTGGTCATTGGGGCGGGTGGCCACGTCCTCCCTGCGCAGCACGGCCCGCCACCGCGGGAGCATGTTCAGGACGATGCCGGGCACCGTGGAAGGCGTCACCGTTACGGGGTCGAAGCCGCACTCGGGGCAGGGCTCAGAGAGCACCCAGGTCCAGTCTTTTTCATCAGGGATGATCGGCATGCGGCTAGTCTAAGCCGCCCGGCAAACACCTTCGAACAGGCCGGGAAAGTTGGTGTCATTTTTGGATTACGGATGGACTCTCCCGGGAGTAAAGTTCGTTCCGGGGGGAGAGCCGGAAAGAGAAAGCAATGCTCAAGGATCAGCAGGTTGGTGCCGTCCTACCGGCACACGACATAGCCCGGGCACGCGCGTATTACAGCGAAAAACTCGGTCTGGAACCCGAAAATCCGGATGATGAGGACAACCTTCAGTACAAATGCGGCGACGGAACGGGATTCTTCATCTATCAGACACCGAATGCAGGGACTGCCAAGAACACCCAGATCGGCTGGATGGTCAGTGACCTAAAAGCCGCCGTGCAGGAGCTCCGGGGCAAGGGAGTTGTGTTTGAGGACTACGACTTCCCCGGTTTAAAGACCGAGGACGGAGTGGCCACCATGCCCGACGGTAGCGCCGCGGCCTGGTTCCTGGACAGCGAGGGAAACATACTGAGCCTTAACCAAAGCGGCTAGCCCACGCGGTGGCCCTAACGCCACGGCATCGCAAAGGCCGGGGGTTTGATGACCCCCGGCCTTTGATGTGCCTGGCAGATTTGTTGCGCCCGGCGGAGAGTCCCTCCGGTTATTCTGCTGCGTCAGCCCATGCCATGCTCGGGCCGATTGCTTCCACGGGCTGGGACAGCGGGACGCCGGATCCATCCCTGCGACCATGCTCGTGGGGGAGTGCCCGGGCCACGCCTGCGGCGGATGAAGCCTTGGCCGGACCGTGCCCGGCCCAGGCCAGAAGCAGGGTGTCTTCGCCCTTGAGGAAGCGGTGGACCCGGACGCCGCCGGTGGCCCGGCCTTTCGCGGGATACTCCTCAAAAGCGGTTACCTTTGCGGTTCCGGGGGCCGTGCCGGGAAGGGCGCCGGTGGTTCCGGCAATAGTCACCACGACGGCGGCAGGATCGTCCGCGCGAACGGTACCGAAGTGGATCACTTCGTCGCCGGCAGCCAGCTTGATGCCGGCCATGCCACCGGCTGTGCGTCCCTGCGGGCGAACGTTCGATGCACTGAATCGAAGCAACTGTCCCTGCCGTGTCACGAACACCAGATCGACGTTCTCTTCCTGCGCCGGTTCCACCGCCAGGACCGAGTCTTTGTCCTTCAGGGCGATGATCTCCCAGTCTTCACGGTTCAGGGGATAATCCGGCTGAACACGCTTCACGACGCCCTGAACCGTGCCAATGGCCAGGACGGCGTCCAGAGGCACAAACGCCACCAGGGTTTCGCCCTTAAGCAACGTGATGAAGTCCTTGGCCGGTACGCCACCGGCCAGGTTGGGCAGGCCTGACATCGGTGGCAACACGGGCATGTCCATCACTTGGAGCCGCAGCATGCGTCCCTGGGACGTGACCGCACCGATTTCGCCCCGCGCGGTGGTCTTCACCACCGAGCGGAATACATCATGCTTGGTCCGGGGGCCCGCTTCGGCCAGCGGTTCCTGGTTGGAAGTCCTGGCGATTTGGCCCGAGGCACTGAGTAAGGCCCAGCAGGGGTCGTCGGGGATTTCCAGGGGCAGGGCTGCGGCTTTGCCCTTGGGGCCGGGTGCTGATGCTGCCAATGCTGCGGCAACGGTGGGTGAGACTGCTTCCGACTCCAGGAGCACAGTGCGCCGGGGTGTGCCGTACTTGTCCGCTATCACGGCCAACTCGCCGGAGACGAGATCGCGGAGCAACGCATCAGAGGCAAGGATGGCTTCCAGTGCCTCGATCTCGCGGCGGAGTTCGTCCTGCTCCTTCTCCAGTTCAAGACGTGAGTATTTGGTCAACTGCCGCAGGCGCAGTTCCAGGATGTAATTGGCCTGGATCTCGGTGAGGTCGTAGATGGACATGAGGCGTTCCCGCGCTGCTGAGGCTTCGTCGGAGGAACGAATGATCTGGATGACTTCGTCGATGTCGACGATTGCGATCAGCAAGCCCTCCACCAGGTGGAGACGATCCTTCTTCTTGCCAAGGCGGAAGGAGGTACGGCGGCGCACCACATTGAGGCGGTGTTCGACGTACACCTGCAGCAACTGCAGCAGGCCCAGCGTCTGCGGCTGGCCGTCCACCAGGGTGACATTGTTGATGCCGAAGGAATCTTCCATGGGCGAGTAGCGGTACAGCTGCTGCAGCACGGCGTTGGGATTGAAGCCGTTCTTCAGTTCGATGACCAGGCGTAGGCCATGATTACGGTCCGTGAGGTCAACCACATCGCTGATGCCCGTGAGCTTCTTGGCGTTGACGGCGTCCTTGATCTTCTCGATCACCTTCTCCGGACCCACCATGTAGGGCAGTTCGGTCACTACCAGCCCGGTGCGTCGGGCCGAAAGCTGCTCCACTTCCACCTTGGCGCGGGTCTTGAAGGATCCGCGACCTGTGGCGTAGGCGTCGCGAATTCCATCCAAGCCCACGATCCGGCCACCGGTGGGAAGGTCGGGCCCCGGGATGAACCTCATAATGTCATCCAACGTGGCGTCGGGGCTGGCGATCAGGTGACGCGCAGCGGCAATTACCTCAACGAGGTTGTGTGGAGGCATGTTCGTCGCCATGCCCACTGCGATGCCAGTGGTGCCGTTAACCAGCAGGTTGGGGAAAGCGGCAGGGAGGACATCGGGTTGCGTCAGCTGGTTGTCGTAGTTGGGGACGAAGTCCACTACGTCTTCGTCCAAGTGGTCTGTCATGGTCAGGGCGGCTGCCGCCAACCGTGCCTCTGTGTACCGCGGTGCTGCCGGTCCGTCGTCGAGCGATCCGAAGTTGCCGTGGCCATCAATCAGCGGAAGGCGGAGGGAAAAATCCTGCGCCATGCGCACCATGGCGTCATAGATCGCGGTGTCGCCGTGCGGGTGGAGTTTGCCCATGACTTCGCCCACCACGCGCGCGCTCTTGACGTGTCCGCGATCCGGGCGGAGGCCCATGTCGGACATCATGTACAGGATGCGCCGTTGAACAGGCTTCAGTCCGTCGCGGGCGTCCGGGAGAGCACGCGAATAAATCACCGAGTAGGCGTACTCCAGGAAGGAGCCTTCCATCTCTGACGTGACGTCGATGTCCACGATGTTCTCGGTGAAATCGCCGAGGGGTTCGGCTGTGCGTGCTGATTTTTGGCTGCGGGCCATGGGGTCGGTAAATCCTCGAAAGTTGTACTGCGGATGTTTTAGCTAGGCTAAGCCTATGGTGGATCAGCCCGGCGTCGGCATTTATCCGGAATATTGGGAAGCTGATGTCGTGCTGCGCGACGGCGGGACAGCCCACCTTCGCCCAATACGACCTGAAGATGCGGACGCTTTGCAGGCGTTCCATGCCGGCCAGTCGCAGGCATCCATCTATATGCGGTTTTTCTCATTCAAACCCAAGCTCTCCGGTAAGGAAGTCCGGCGTTTCACGGAAGTGGACCACATCAACCGCGTCGCGTTCGTCATTACCATCGGCGGCGAAATCATGGGGATCGGCCGCTACGACCGTCTTGACGATCCAACAGAGGCCGAGGTGGCCTTCAACATTTCCGACGCCCATCAAGGGCGCGGGATCGGGTCCATCCTCCTGGAACACCTGGCCGTTGCTGCTCGGGAAAACGGCATTCGCCGCTTCACGGCGGAAGTCCTGCCGGACAACCGGAAGATGCTGATGGTCTTCGCCGACGCCGGCTATGACGTCAAACGCCAATTCGACGACGGCGTGGTGAGTGTTGAATTCAATATCGATCCCACGGAGAAATCGCGGGCCGTCATGGAGTCACGCGAACACCGCGCGGAGGCGCGCAGCGTGCGCGACCTCTTGTCGCCGTCGTCGGTGGCCGTCATCGGTGCCAGCCGCAAGTGGGGGACCGTGGGCTACCAACTTCTGGAACACATCATTGAAGGCGGCTTCAAGGGGCCGGTCTACGCCGTCAACCCGGAAGCGTTCGAACTCGCCGGAATGGTCTCCTTCGGAAAGTTGTCCGAGATCCCGGGACCGGTGCAGCTGGCCATCATCGCTGTTCCCTATGAAGAAGTACCCAAGGTGGTGGACGACTGCGCCGCCGCCGGCGTCAAGGGGATCGTGGTGGCCACGGCCGGATTTGCCGACGACGGCGAGCGGGGACTCGCGCGTCAACATGAGTTGGTACGGCGGGCCAGGGCAAACGGGATGCGCGTCATTGGGCCCGAGTCCCTCGGCATCCTCAATACGCACCCGGCGGTGTCCCTGAACGCTTCCATGGCCCCCACCATGCCGCCCAGGGGCAGCCTGGGCTTGTTCAGCCAGTCCGCTGCCGTGGGTGTGGCGGTTTACGCGGCTGCCAGCCGCCGCCGGCTCGGATTGTCCTCGTTCATGTCGGCTGGAAACCGCGCGGATGTATCCGGCAACGATGCCATGCAGTATTGGGAAGACGACGCCGATACTTCCGCCGTTGGCCTCTATCTTGAGTCCATCGGCAATCCCCGCAAGTTCTCCCGACTGGCCCGAAGGTTGTCGCGCAGTAAACCCGTGATCGTCGCCAAGTCCGACGTCACGGGCCTGAGCCTGCCTCCCGGGCACGAGGTCCGCACCACCCAGGCGCCGGCAGCGGCAGTGGACGCGATGATGCGCCAGGCTGGCGTGATCCGTGTTGAGACGATCGAACAACTCATGGATATCGCCCAAATAGCGTCCTCGCAGGCGCTGCCCAAGGGACCGGGTGTAGCCGTCTACTCCAATTCCGTGGCGCTGGCCAAAGTGGTTGCCGATACCGCCGTGCCGTACGGGCTGGAGGTGATCAAGCAGGTGACGGACATCGACCTCGATGCCGGAATGTCTGTGGCACTTCCGGCATTGAGGGCCAGCCTCAAGGAAAGCCTCGCGGACGAGTCCGTGCATGCTGTGGTGGCCGCACTTCTCCCGGCGCGCGGGCTGACCGTGGAGTCGCTCGCCGGCGTTTTTGCCGAGTGTGCTGCCGAGGCCGGCAAACCCGTCGTTGCGGCGTTCACCGGGATTCTGGATCCCTCCGTGCAGGTTGAGGGCATGGTGGGCGCTGCAGGTACCCCCGTGCTGCCGTGCTACTCCAATGCCGGTGCCGCCGTGGCCGCCCTTGCGGCGATCGTGCGGTACGCGCAGTGGCGCGACCGGGACCAAGGGCTCTTTGTGGAGCCCGAGGACTGCGACGTCGACGGCACCAAGGACATGCTGACCTCGATGTTGGCCGGTGTTACCGGCGAGAAGATCAGGAAGCTCGACGCCGATGCTGCCGCGGCGCTGCTGTCAGGCTACGGAATCCATGTGGTGCCGACGCTCGGATTTGGAACCGCTGATGAGGCCGTGCAGGCCGCGGAAACTGTGGGTTGGCCGGTGGTCCTCAAAACCACCGACCCCGCGCTGAGGCACCGACTGGATCTCGGCGGGGTGCGACTGGATATTCAGGACGCCGAATCCCTGCGGCAGAACGTCGCCCAAATGCGCCGCGCCTTGGAGCCTTATGGATCGCCGTCGCTCGAAGTCCAGGCAATGGCGCCGGTTGGGCAGGCCTGCACCTTCCGAGCCATGGAAGACCCCCTCCTGGGGCCGGTATTGTCCTTTGGGCTGGCCGGCGATGCCGTCAACCTGCTCGATGACTGGGCGCATCGGGTGCCGCCGCTGGCCGCTGCCGACCTCCATGACGTCATCCGTTCACCCCGGGCGTCCAGGAAGCTCTTTGGGTACCAAGGACTCCCTGCCGTTGATGTGGCAGCACTGGAGGACATCGCGGCCCGGCTTGCCAAGCTCAAGGACGACCACCCCGGGATCGCTCTGGTGGAGTTCAACCCCGTCCTGGCGGGTCCCACCGGGGCCACCATCCTGGGGGCGGATGTGTGGATCGGCAACGCAGCGCAGCGCACTGACAGTGCCCGCCGCGCGATGCGGAGTTAGCCACAGGAGCGCGCCGCACAGTTAGGTACTCACCAAGCGATCTGTGAAAATGGGGGAATGAGCACCCAGTCTCCGACGCCTCAATCCCGCCCGTCCAATGCCGGGCCCCACACCGCCCACCATCACAGCTCGCAGGGACAGAGCCTGGACCAGGCGCTGCAGCAGGCAGCTTTCTACCCGCGGTTGGTGGCCGACGTCGTTGATGACGCCCTGGACGGCCGGGAGTGCCTCTCCCACTTGGTCCACCTGGAGACCCATTTTGATCGGGCCGAGGTCCGTAGGCACATCACTGTGCTGGTTCTCACCGAAGACATGCTGGTGATTACCCACGTGGACGACCAGCAGCTGGATGAAGCCGGAGAGCAGATCGTTGCCCAGGTTTCCACGGAGTCGGTGCCGGTGGCACAGATCCGCTCAGTGGTCCTCAGCTACATGTATGCCCAACCCCAGGACTACAAGCCCTCTGATCCTGTCCGTGAAATGACGTTGTCCATTGCCTGGTCGGGCGGCCAACGCCTGGACATGGGGCCGGCAAGTTGCGGGGATCCCCAGTGCGAAGCCGATCACGGTTACAGCGGAACCATCGCCCAGGAAGACATCGTCCTGCGGATCAGCGCAGAGGCAGACGGGCTCCAGGCAGTTCAGGACGCCAAGATCTTTGCCCGTGCACTGCGTGCGGTCAATACGGGCAACCCGTCACCGGCCCAACATGCCGGCATCCCGGCACCAAGGCCGCGCTCGGGCGTCTTCAGCAACCGCCTCAGCCGCGGACACCAGCGTTGAAGGAAACCGCACAGAACCCGGTAAATACCTCCATGATCGGCGCTCCGGCCGTTGACCTCCCATCGCCCCCGCTTTTCGGCAGCAAATCCATTGCAGAAGTCCTCACCAGCTCTGCCGCATCCCTGGGCGTGTCCGGATTTACCAACCACTTACAGCTGCCATCAGCGCAGCGTGTTTGCGTGGTCCTTGCCGATGGCCTCGGCCGCAACCTCTTGAAGCAGAAGTCCTCACACACGCCTTTCCTTCGCACGGTTATGGCTGCGGGACAAGGCAACATCCCCACGTGGATCGACGCCGCCTTCCCCAGCACTACGGCGGCGTCCTTGGCGAGCCTCGGCACCGGCTTACCGGCAGGGCAGCACGGCATGGTGGGGTACGACGTCCTCGATCCCGCCCAGGACAAAGTAGTCAACCTCTTGGGTAATTGGGATGCCAACGTGGATCCTGCACAGTGGCAGCCTCACACGACGGTCTTCGAACGGCTGGCCGGAGAACTGGACGTCGTAACCGTCAGCCTGCCGCAGTTCGGAAATTCCCCGATGACCCAGGCAGCACTCCGCGGCAGCCGCTTTGTTGGTGGCACCACGCTCCATGCCCGGACCGCCGCGGCCGCCGAGGCAATGTCCGGCGGTGGCCGTTCCCTGATGTACTTCTACGCCAACGAGCTGGACAAGGCGGGTCACCGCTACGGCTGCCAGTCGGACCGCTGGGAGCACCAACTCGAAGAACTCGACTCCACCGTCAAGAGGCTCTCAGCAACCCTGCCAGCCGGCACCACCATCCTGGTAACCGGTGACCACGGCATGCTGGACGTCCCTGAATCCCAGAGGATCGACTACTCCGCTGACGACGCCCTGGTGGCCGGAGTCCGCCATACTGCCGGGGAACCCCGCATGGTGCATCTCTACCTTGAACCGGACACCACCCCGGCCCATCGGGAATCCCTGATTGCGGCCTGGCGTTCGCGCTTTGGTGAAAGGATCTGGGCCTTTACACGGGAGCAGGCCGTTAATGCAGGGTTGTTCGGCCCGGTACGGCCCGAGGTCGCTCCCCGGATTGGCGACGTCATGATCGCGGCGCGGGACACCTTGGCCCTTTACGACACGCGAAGGGCACGCCCGTCCTCGATGGAAGTGGTGGGGCAACACGGATCCCTGACCAAAGCCGAACGCGAAGTACCGTTGCTGTGCTTCACAGCTGCAGGTAGAAAGGGCAAACGTGGCTGAGCTGGTCTTCTTCTCGGGCACCATGGACTGCGGCAAGTCCACGCTTGCCCTCCAAATGGACCACAACCACCGGGCGCGGGGACGCGGAGGCGTGCGGTTCAGCTGTAACGACCGCGCCGGTGATTCAACAATCTCCAGCAGGCTTGGCCTTCAAACCGATGCCGTGGAAGTTGTGGACGGCACCGACTTCTGGGACGAAGTGGTAGCCCGGCGAACCACCGGGCTCCGCGTGGACTACCTCATCTGTGACGAGGCCCAGTTCTACTCGCCGCTCCAAGTGGAGCAACTGGCAAGGGTTGTAGATGAGATGGACGTGGATGTCTTCGCTTTCGGCATCACCTCAGACTTCCGCACCCGCTTGTTCCCAGGCTCTCAGCGGCTCATTGAACTGGCCGACAAAGTCCAGGTACTCCAGGTTGAAGCTTTGTGCTGGTGCGGCCGCCGTGCAACGCAAAACGCCCGCACCGTGGACGGCATTATGGTGGTGGAGGGTGACCAGGTGATGGTGGGCGACGTCGCGCCGCAAAACAGTGGCGACGCTGCGCATACGGAGACGGTGCACGTCCAGGAGGCACTACCGATGGAGACGCTGCCCGCACAGGTGGTGGGGTACGAGACTTTGTGCCGTCGCCACTACATGCGGCGTGTCACGGCCCATGGCGCCAATGTGATGGCCGGGGCGGACCAGACACTGCCGTTCGACATTGATGCCTGCCTCTGGCCCGGCGCAGGGGCCCTTCGGCAGAGCTAAGCGATTCGACCGGCCAGGAAACAGCCTGGCAAGGTTCCTACCAACCGGCGTGTCCACCAGCTCCTGGAGCTAGTCGCCGCGGGCCCCGAAGACGATCTCGTCCCAGCTCGGGATGCTGGAACGCTTGGGGCGGGACGGCTGCCGTTCGGCAGGTGCATCAACGTCCTTGCGCGCTTCCGCATCTACCTGTTCCTCCGGCGGCGCCACGTCCTGATGGAGGTCCCGGGCAGAGGGTGCGCCGGCGGACTGGTCTTCCGCGTGTGGTTGCGGGGTGCCGCCGCCACCCAGAAGTTCGTCCAGCCCTGCGGGCTTCCGCCCCGTCAGCGGCGTCACCGGCCGCAGCGGACTGGCTACCACCGTTATTTCACGGGTGTCGGTGCTGACCCCATTGTGGAGCTTGAGGGAGTCATCGTCGTCGTGGGACTCGACGTGCCGCGGAGCAAGGCTGAGCCGGGACAACATCGAAGGGCGGCCGTCTTTACGGGTGGGCTCTTCCACGCCGGTGGCCAGGGGCTCAGCGTCTGCGAGGCTGGTATCCGCGGCTGCCTGGTCCACTTCTTCACCGGGCCGGGGGTGGGCTGCGGGAACGTTGCTCAGCAGTACGGCCAAGGCGTCGTCGCCGTCTTCGTCCACGCCCAGGCGTTGGCCGCGCCGTGAACGGAGCATTTCCAAAAGGCTGTCTGATTCCTTCGCGGACGCACGCGCCGCAGTTTCGGCGTCGGTCTCGAAGTCGAACGGCCTGTCCGAGACGGCAGCAAGCCGCCGGGCGGGGACCGGACCGTCCATGGGCTCAAGTTCGCTGAGCTGCTGGGCCCAACGGTTGGCGTTCTGCAGCGATTTGCGTTGGGGGCTGAAGGTCCACATGGCCGGCGGTTCCTCGCCGATGCTTCCGTGAGCGCCGGGAACAGTTTCGAAGCGTGCGACCACCGTCCAGGTGCCGTCCGGACGTCGCCATGAATCCCAGTCCACCGTAGAGGAATCAATACCGTGCGCCGAGAGCCTGTAGTCAACCATGTCGCCCAGAGTGGCCGGGGTGTCGCCAAACGCCGAGCGGTAGATGTCATGTCCGGGAGCAGGGGAGGCGACTTCGATATTGCGGGCCTGGCGCACCACGTACTCACGCTCGGCAAGCACAGGGCCCTCGTAGCGTTGGACGTTGGCAAGGGGGAGGCCGGAAAGCTCGGCCACCTCGGTAGCCGTGGCACCGCTGCGGATCCTGGCCTGGATGTCGCGGGGCGACATGGCAATAGCTGTGTTGGACGCGCGTGCGGCCACCTGGGCAGGGGTGCGGCTCGCCGCGGCCCTTAAGGCTTCGTCGATCGGAAGCTGGAACATCGCACCACCGGGCCCGCTCAAGAGCAGATGCCCGCCGTCGTCGTGGACGCCTACCAGTCGTAGATCCTGCATAACACCCTCCACCACATGGCATAACTGACATTCGAAACTCTGCCACCCGCGGGGGTCTTTTCCTACTAGGACAAAGGGCGTGCCGTGATATTCCGCAGAAAACAGGTTACGTCCGGAGGGCTGTGGGCCAACGGGCACTCAAGAAAGAGGGCCTATGGACATTGAGGGCCAGGGGGAGGACAATCTGGCCGAGATCGGGCACAAATCCGGGGCTTCCGGCGTTTGAACCCTTAATCCGGTGGCAGGGAGTTCCTGCGATCCGGTATTCCACCCGGAACAGGTATGGAGGACAAAAGGACCATGGCCACGGACTATGATGCCCCTCGAAAAACCGAGGAAGATGTCAGCGAGGATTCCCTGGAAGAACTCAAGACCCGTCAGTCGGGGAAGCAGTCCTCGGCGGTGGATGTGGACGAGACCGACCTCGCCGATGGCTTTGAGTTGCCGGGGGCGGATCTCTCCGGTGAAGAACTCCTCATTCAGGTCATGCCGCCGCAGCCTGACGAATTTACGTGCTTCAACTGTTTCCTGGTCAAGCACAAGTCCCAGATCGCCGCGGAAAGGGGCGGGCACCAATACTGCAAGGAGTGTGAGAGCTAGCTCCGGGAAGCGGTCAATGCTGCAACGAGTTCATCCGGACGACGCGAGGACGCCAGCCAGTAAGGAGTGCGGTCTGCGGGGTCGGTGATCTCAATCTTGACCACGGCGTCGATCCAGCCGCGGAAGCACATATAAGCCAGTCCGTTCAGGCGCGGGCCACGTTCAGCAGTGGCCTCCTCTTTTCTGAACGCCTGGACAGAACCTACGAATGCGCGGTCTATGCTCGCCCGCCCAACCCGTACGGTGTCGGCAGTGACCGTGATGGTGGGCGTGGAAAGCACCAACATGATGGTCATGATCGCCAGCAGGACCAAAGCGGCGATGATGCCCGTGGCGGCGCTGATGGGCCCAAACATCAGAACGCCCGCGCCGGACAATCCAACAACCACAATCCAGATCCAGACGGACGGCCATAGCTTCTCGGTATACAGGACCTCGGAGGCCGAAGGGGTGTTCCGGGCAGGAACGGGGGAGGACTGGTCAGGCGTAGGCATGGATCCAGCTTATCGGGCATCGGCACCGGGCTCCGCCCTCCTTCATGGATGGCCACAGCCTGCCCCACCTGCCCGGCCCCGCCAGCCAGGCCCGCCGGGCTGAACGACTCGGGTGAACCGGGTCCCGGTAGAATGAACCACTGTGAGCAATGAGACCGCAGTATTCAGTCCAGACGCCGCTTCCGCAGTTGCGGACAGCAGCGAAACCACCGCAGCGTACGGCGCCCCCACTTTGGAGGTGCAGTTGAAAATGCTCGACGCCGGCTTGGAAGCTCCCTCTTATGCGCACCCTGGAGACGCGGGTGCCGATCTCCGCGCCCGCGAAGATGTGCATCTCGCCCCCGGTGAGCGGAAACTCGTTCCAACTGGTGTCTCCATTGCGTTGCCGAACGGATTCGTCGCCCTGATCCATCCCCGCTCCGGACTGGCCACCAAGCACGGACTGACGGTGGTCAATGCCCCCGGTACTGTGGACGCCGGCTACCGTGGCGAAATCGCTGTCACGCTCCTGAACACCGACCAAAACACTGCCATTGACCTCAAACGCGGCGATAGAATTGCACAAATGGTGATTCAGCGCGTCGAATACGCGCAGTTCATTGCTGTTGACCAACTATCGGATTCCGTTCGGGGAACCGGCGGCTTCGGGTCCACGGGCGGCTTCAACGCACCGAAGGCCTGAGAAACTACTGAACCTTGTTTACCGGCCTCCCACGCCTGACGCATTGGAGCGGTTTAGTGAGGTTTAACGTGGTTGCGGTTTACTTGGGGATAGACCACTACTAAGGAGAAAACCCAATGCTTTTTGGGCGCGGCAAAAAGTCCAAGGACGAGAAGCCGGAAACCGCCGGCACCGTCGAGGAGTCCGGTACCGGGGCATCAACTTCCGAGCCAGGCGGGTCCGGCACCCCCGGAGATTTCCGGCTCGGCAAGGGTCCCTTGGACATCGACGAAATCGAGAACCGCGATGGCTACGTGGACCTCGGTGCACTGCTGATCGCACCAGCCGAGGGTCTCCAGCTGCGGCTTGAGGTCGAGGAAGCCACGCAACGCGTGGTTGCGGTGACCATGGACCTCAACGGTTCCAGCTTGCAGCTTCAGGCCTTTGCTGCGCCGCGTTCCGAGGGACTTTGGGATGAGATCCGTGAACAGATCACCCAGTCCGTAGCGAGCCAAGGCGGGGAAACCGAAGAAGTTTCCGGAAGTTTCGGCACGGAGCTGGTAGCCAAACTTCCCGCTGAAGCGGCAGACGGCAGCAGAGGTTTCCGGGCAGCCCGTTTCATGGGTGTGGATGGGCCGCGATGGTTCCTGCGCGGTGTCTTGGGCGGACAGGCCGCCCTCGAACGTGATGCCGCAGCAGGACTGGAAGAGCTCTTCCGTAAGGTTGTTGTGGTCCGCGGTGATAACCCGATGCCACCGCGCGAACTGCTGCAGCTGCGCCTGCCCAAGGATGCTGCAGTGCCGGGCCAGGCCGGCGCGCCCCAAGGTGCGGTTCCCCCCGCGGACCCCGCCATGCGGCAACCGGAGCGAGGGCCGGAGATCACCCAGATTGGCTGATGCATCGGGCCGCTATGGGGTTGCCGGCCAAGGTCCCGAAGGGCAGGGAGTACGTGACCTCCCTGTCCGGGGCCGCGCAGTGTGCACGGGCTTCATTGAGTCCGTCACGCACCAGCCGCCCAGCGAGCAGCCATTCTTCTCTGCCGTGGTGGTTGATTCCGTGCGGCCCGGCGGAGGTGTGCCGAACATGGGAGCCGGCGGAGTCCGGAAGCCCTATGAGCGCCTCCGTGTGATTTGGCTGGGCAGGACCCGGGTTCCAGGCATTGAAGCCGGCGTGGAACTCCGCTTGAAGGGCATGGTCACCCAGGTTGATGGCCTTCCGGCCATGTTCAATCCCCGCTACGAAATACTTTCCCGTCAGGAGCACCTATGACCGTGGCCAACGGTTCCGAACCGAAGGACGCAGGGCGTCAGACGCCCGGCGAGAACGTTTCGTCCCACGTAAACGATGAACCGCAGGCGGACGCCCCACAGTCCGGTGCGGAAGGGCCCACTGTGTCCGACCTCGCTGCAGGGTATGCCCAGAAGGCCGGACTCCACCGTAACAGCGCCGGCCACGTGGATATGCTCAAGTCCGCCGGCGGCGTGCAGGGCATTGCCGAAAGCATCCTTCCGGGTTTGGTGTTCCTTGTGGCTTTTACCGTCACGCGCGACCTCACTCCGGCCCTCATCGCAGCGTTGGCTGCAGCCGCCGTCTTCACAGTGGTTCGTTTGATCCAGCGCCGTCCGTTAACGCAGGCATTGGCGGGAGTGGTGGGGGTGGGCATTTCTGCCTGGCTGGCGAACACCACAGGCAAGGCCGAGGACTTCTACGTGCTCGGCTTCTTCACCAACATCGCTTACATCGCGGCCATGGTGCTGTCCATCGTCTTCAAGTGGCCGGTAGCCGGACTTCTCTTCGGCTTCGTGCGCAATGAAGGACTGGAGTGGCGCAAGGATCCGGAGCGGCTCCGGGCCTACTCCTTGGGCACGTGGATTGTGGTTGCGGTGCTGACCCTGCGCTTGGTGGTTCAGGTTCCCTTGTACTTCATGGGCGAAGCCGGACTGACAGCGTTGGCTACCACCAGGCTTCTGATGGGCGCCCCGCTGTACATTCTGGGCCTTTGGGTGGCCTGGTTGGTTACCAAGCCGGCACCTCAGCCGTCGAAGCCGTCGTCCTCAGCGGACTGATCTGCCGGTTCTGACGTTCCCTCGCGGGGTTCCTTGGCGTCATCGGACGCTGGTGACAACAGAGCCCGCAAGCCGTCCTCAGCTGCGATGGTGGTGACGAAAAAGAGCTCGTCACCGCCGTCCAGAACATCATCACGCGTGGGCGTAATGGGTGCTTGATCACGCAGGATGGCAACCAGGGTGGCGTCTTCGGGCCACTCAATGCCCCCCACTGTGCTGCCAATGACGTGGGAGTCGTGAGGAACGGTGAATTCCACGATCGAGGCCACGCCCGTCTGGAGGGTCAACAGGCGCACGATGTCGCCGATTTCCACCGCTTCTTCCACCAACGCTGTCATAAGCTGCGGTGTGTTGACGGCAACGTCCACCCCCCAGGAGTCATTGAACATCCAGTCGTTCTTGGGATTGTTCACGCGCCCCACGGTGCGGCCTACTCCGAACTCGGTCTTGGCGAGCAAGGACACCACCAGATTCACTTTGTCGTCGCCGGTGGCAGAAACCACCACGTCCGCATCCTCAAGTTTCGCGTCCTGCAGGGTGCTGAGTTCGCAGGCATCGCCCACCAGCCAGCGTGCCCCTCGCAGCCCGCTGCGCCCAATCACTTCAGGCTTCAAATCAATCAGGAGAATCTGGTGCTTGTGAGCCAGGAGCTCACGTGCAATGGACGAGCCGACGCTGCCCGCGCCAACAATGACAACTTTCACTAAGACTCCTTGGCGGGTGCTTTGGCGAGAATTCGGCTGATCTCGGATGTTCTGTCAAGGCTCACCATCGCGTGGACGGTATCACCTTCCTGATATGCGGTCCCGGCCTGGGGCAACAGGCCCTCGCCGAACCTGGTGAGGAAAGCGATGCGGATTCCGGCCGCGGACTCGATGGAATCCATGCTGTGTCCGATCCATGCCTCGTGCAGATCCACTTCGGCCAGCACCAAGCGGCCCGAAGGTTCGCGGTAGTCGCCGGCCAGGTGCTGCTCCGGAAGTATCCGCCGGAGAACCTGGTCGGCACTCCAGCGCACGGCTGCCACTGTGGGGATACCGAGCCGCTGGTAGATTTCGGCGCGGCCGGGGTCGTAGATCCGTGCCACCACATGGGAGACATGGAAGGTCTCACGGGCAACGCGCGTGGCCAGGATGTTTGAATTGTCGCCGCTGGAGACAGCGGCGAAGGCGTAGGCCTCTTCGACGCCGGCCTGCTTGAGGGTGTCACGGTCGAAGCCGACACCGGTGACCTTGCGCCCCGTGAAAGTGTTGCGCAATCGGCGGAAGGCCCGCTCGTCCTGGTCGATGATGGCCACGGAGTGACCGGCATCCTCCAAAGTGTGTGCCAAGGTTGCGCCAACACGGCCGCAACCCATGATCACGAAGTGAGCCACCGTGTCTCCTTATGTGTGTAGTCCGTCCCGCTCGGTATGACTTTACCGGTGCAGCGGGGGTATGCCGGTGACAACCGTCATGACATCCCTGGGGATTCAGAGTAGCTTTGCGGAGTGCTGACAATTCTGAATGCCGCCAAGCGGGTGTTGGTGGGCCGGCCGGTCAGGAATGACCGCCTGTCCCACACGTTGTTGCCCAAACGCATCGCTTTGCCGATCTTCGCCTCGGATGCCCTGTCCTCAGTGGCTTACGCCCCGGACGAAATCCTGCTGACGCTCGCCCTTGCCGGCGTCAGTGCCGTGGCTTTCTCTCCGCTGGTTGGCCTTGCGGTCATGGTGGTGTTGCTCACAGTTGTGGCTTCCTATCGTCAGAACGTCCACGCCTATCCCTCCGGGGGCGGCGACTATGAGATTGCCAACGTCAACCTCGGCAAGTATGCCGGGTTGACCGTGGCTTCTGCCTTGCTGGTGGACTACGTGCTCACGGTTGCCGTGTCCATGTCCTCGGCGGCGACGTACCTCACCACGGCCATCCCGGCACTGCATGGCCAGCAGGCGCTGATAGCCACTGTAGGCGTGATCATCCTCGCGCTGGTCAACCTCCGCGGTGTCAAGGAGGCCGGGACGCTGTTCGCAGTACCGACGTACATCTTCATGGCATCCATTCTTGGGATGACCGCCGTGGGCATCTTCCAGGCCGCCACCGGCACGTTGGGAGAGGCGCCTTCGGCCAATTTCACCATTGTTCCCGAGCCTGGATTTGATGAGGGCCTGGTGGGGCTGGCCGGAGCCTTCCTGCTTCTGCGTGCCTTCTCCTCGGGAGCCGCTGCTCTGACAGGTGTTGAAGCCATCAGCAACGGGGTGCCCAATTTCCAGAAGCCCAAGAGCAAGAATGCGGCAACAACCCTGCTCCTGCTGGGCGTCATAGCCGCTTCCATGCTGGCAGGCATCCTCTACTTGGCCAACGCCACCAAGGTGCACATTGTCCTTGACCCGGCCCGCGAGTTCCTGGTGGACGGCAAGCCGCTGCCTGAGGGCTACATCCAGACTCCGGCCATCAGCCAGATAGCCGACACCATTTTCGGCTCCGGCTCCATCCTCTTCTACGTAGTAGTTGCTGCCACCGGCGTCATCCTGGTGTTTGCTTCCAACACGGCGTTCAACGGCTTCCCCGTGCTGGGTTCGATTCTGGCCCAGGACGGCTACCTGCCCAGGCAGCTGCGTACTCGAGGCGACAGGCTTGCTTTCAGTAATGGTGTCCTTGCGCTGGCAGCGGGGGCTCTGGTCCTGATTCTCGCCTTCAACGCCGATGTCACCAAGCTGATCCAGCTCTACATTGTGGGCGTCTTCATCTCCTTCACCGCAAGTCAACTGGGAATGATCAGGCACTGGGGCCGTGAACTGAAACTCGCGCGGGACAAAGCTGTCCGGCGTCGCATCATCAAGTCCCGGACCATCAATATGCTGGGCTTCGGGATGACGGCCCTGGTCCTTGTCATTGTCCTCATCACCAAGTTCGAGCAAGGCGCCTGGATAGCCTTGCTCGCCATGTTCGTCCTCTTCCTCATTATGTGGAGCATCCGCGCGCACTATGACAACGTGGCCAGGGAGTTGGCGGTGGATGAGGACTCCTCGCCCCGTGCATTGCCCACCAGGGTCCACGCTGTTCTCCTGGTCTCACATGTCCGCAAGCCGGTCCTTCGCGCACTGGCCTATGCGCGGGCGTCGAGGCCTTCGCGCCTGGACGCCGTGACCGTGGACATCAGCGCCGAAGAAACGGCCCAGACCGTCCGCGATTGGGAGAAGCTGGAAATTCCGGTTCCCCTGACCGTCCTGGCCAGTCCCTACCGTGAAACCGTGACGCCCATCATGGACTACATCAAGAACATGCGCCGGGACTCACCGCGGGACCTGATCGTGGTGTACATCCCCGAATATGTGGTGGGCAAATGGTGGGAGCAACTCGTCCATAACCAAACAGCACTCAGAATCAAGACGAGGCTCCACTTTGAACCTGGAGTCATGGTTGCCAGCGTCCCGTGGCAGTTGAAATCGTCCGAAGAAGCAAAGGCCTTGCAGGATACCTAAATGACCTCCCACAGCAATTCCCCCCAACACCATCACACCGGTGACCACCATTCCGCGGACCAGGCCACGCCCGGTGCTGAACTGGTGGTGGACATCGGCCCCATCGCCCATGGAGGGCACTTCGTCGCCCGGCACGAAGGCCGCGTCATCTTCGTCCGGCACGGCATCCCGGGAGAGAAAGTCCGGATCCGGTTGACCGAATCCGGTGACTCGTCGCGCTTCTGGCGTGCCGACGTCGTCGAGGTCCTTGAAGCCTCACCCGACCGCGTTCCGCACTTCTGGAAGCAGGCGGATTCACTGAGTTCCTGGAGCCGCGGGACACCGCCGGTGGGCGGCGCGGAGCTTGGACACATTTCCTTGCAGCGCCAGCGTGCACTGAAAGCCGAAGTGCTGGCGGAGCAGCTCAAGCGCCTTGCCGGCCTGGACCTCGCCACCGAGGTGGAAGCCGTGGGAGAAAACCACGACGGCGGACTCGGCTGGCGGACGCGGGCCAGCTTCGCGGTGACTCCCAAAGGCCGGTTGGGCATGCACGCACACCGTTCAGATGTGGTGCTTCCCATCAAGGAGATGCCGTTGGCGCTTGCGGGCGTCAATGAGCTGAAGCTGTGGGACCTTGACCTGTCCGGCATCGCCCGTGTGGAAGTTGCCGTGCCCGCCAACGGTTCGCGGCCCCTGATCCTGCTGGCCCCGGAAGAGTCCACCAGCCCCAAGAGATTGCACAGCATCCTTTCGCAGCTGCCGCACGATGTCTCGGTTGCCAGTTTCGATCCCGGCAAGGGCGAAGTCCTGCAGCTTCGGGGGAGGACCTGGGTGCAGGAAACCGCAGCAGGCCATGAGTACCGTGTAACCGGTGAGGGTTTCTGGCAGATCCACAAGGACGCCCCGGACACGCTGGTGGACGCTGTAGCGGGCTATCTTTCCCGCGGTGGGTACTTACAGCCCGGTGCGACGGTGGCCGACCTCTACGCCGGCGCCGGCCTGTTTACGGCACCTTTGGCGGACGCCGTCGGAGTGACCGGTTCGGTACTGTCCGTTGAAGGCGCGCCGGGCACCAGCCGTGACGCCCGAAAAAACCTGCATGGTCAATCCCAGGTGGAAATCGTGCAGGGGCGTGTGGAGAAGGTGCTGCACCAACGCGCCCGCAGCTTCGACTCGCTGGTGCTGGATCCACCGCGTGCAGGGGCGGGCAAGGCCGTGGTCAAGCAATTGATGGCCACCGGACCCCGCGCAATCGCCTATGTGTCATGCGATCCCGCATCCTTTGCGCGTGATCTGGGTTACTTCCATCAAGGCGGCTGGCGGCTTGAGTCGCTGCGGGCCTTCGATCTTTACCCGAACACCCATCACCTGGAAACGGTGGGATTGATCGTCCCCGGACCGTAACTGCGGCGCAGTCCGCGTTCCGTGGTGCCATTGGTGAAACTGCCTGTTTCCCCGGAGGCACCTGATCAGTGACGCAACACCGAAGTATGCCATTACGATGGCAGTAGTAGCCCCGGTCAACGGAAATCAAAGCCGCTGACCGGGGTGACCAAGAGAGATGCCGCCCGGCTAAGTAAGGTGCGCCTAACTGGCTAGCGGCCAACCACGCGACAAAGATGAAACTGTTGCGAGAGGAGTCCTGCCATGAGCACTGTGGACAGCTTCGGTTCCAAAGGCGTACTGAATGTAGCCGGCACCGACTATGAAATTTTCCGGTTGAACTCCGTAGAGGGCGCAGACAGCCTTCCGTTCAGCCTTAAGGTATTGCTTGAAAACCTCCTGCGGACTGAGGATGGCGCCAATATAACGGCTGACCATGTCCGCGCGCTGGCCGGTTGGGATCCCAATGCGGAGCCCGACACGGAAATCCAGTTCACCCCCGCCCGCGTCATCATGCAGGACTTCACCGGCGTTCCCTGCGTCGTTGACCTGGCTACCATGCGTGAAGCCGTCAAGGAGCTCGGCGGTGACCCCAAGCGCGTCAACCCGTTGGCGCCTGCAGAAATGGTGATCGACCACTCCGTCCAGATCGATGCCTTCGGTAACTCCGGCGCACTGGAGCGCAACATGGAGATCGAATACCAGCGCAACGGTGAGCGCTACCAGTTCCTTCGCTGGGGCCAGACCGCGTTCGACGACTTCAAGGTTGTCCCCCCGGGAACCGGCATCGTCCACCAGGTCAACATCGAATACCTGGCACGCACGGTCATGACCCGCGAGGTAGACGGCGTTGTCCGCGCCTACCCCGACACCTGTGTTGGCACCGACTCGCACACCACCATGGTCAACGGCCTGGGCATCCTGGGTTGGGGCGTTGGCGGCATCGAAGCCGAAGCTGCAATGCTCGGCCAGCCCGTCTCCATGCTGATTCCCCGCGTTGTGGGCTTCAAGCTCAAGGGCAGCATCCCCGCCGGCGCCACCGCTACCGACGTCGTGCTGACCATCACCGAAATGCTGCGCAAGCACGGCGTTGTTGGCAAGTTCGTTGAGTTCTACGGCGAAGGCGTTGCCGCCGTGCCGCTGGCCAACCGCGCCACCATCGGCAACATGAGCCCGGAATTCGGTTCCACGGCTGCGATGTTCCCGATCGACGACGTCACCCTGGACTACCTGCGCCTGACCGGCCGCTCCGAAGCAAATGTTGCCTTGGTTGAGGCCTACAGCAAGGAACAGGGCCTCTGGCACGATCCTTCCCGCGAACTGCGCTTCTCCGAGTTCCTGGAGCTGGACCTGTCCACCGTTGTTCCTTCCATCTCCGGCCCCAAACGTCCCCAGGACCGCATTGAGCTCACGGACGCCAAGGAGCAGTTCCGCAAGGACATCCACAACTACGTCGCCATTGAAGACGGCAGCGTTGACGAGTCCCTGGACGAATCGTTCCCGGCTTCGGATGCACCGTCCTTCACGCACGCCGATTCGCACACCACGGAAACGGACCGCGTTTACTCTGCCGCCAACGGTGCCCACGGCCGCCCGTCGTCGCCGGTCAAGGTCAAGACCGCCGATGGCCGCGAGTTCGAGCTGGACCACGGCGCAGTGTCGATCGCTTCGATCACGTCCTGCACCAACACGTCCAACCCGTCCGTCATGCTGGCTGCGGCCCTCCTTGCACGCAACGCCGTGGACAAGGGCCTGACCTCCAAGCCGTGGGTCAAGACCTCTGTGGCACCGGGCTCAAAGGTTGTCACTGACTACTACGAGAAGTCCGGCCTCACCCCCTACCTGGAGAAGCTCGGCTTCTACATTGTGGGCTATGGCTGCGCCACCTGCATCGGTAACTCCGGCCCGCTTGAGCCGGAAATCTCCGAGGCAATCCAGGCCAACGACCTCTCCGTCACCGCCGTCCTCTCCGGCAACCGCAACTTCGAAGGCCGCATCAACCCGGACGTGAAGATGAACTACCTGGCCTCGCCGCCACTGGTCATCGCCTACGCCCTGGCAGGCAGCATGGACTTCGACTTCGAAACCGATGCCCTGGGCACGGACTCCGAGGGCAACGAGGTCTTCCTGAAGGACATCTGGCCGAACCCCACTGAGGTGCAGGAAGTCATTGACTCCTCCATTGACGAGGCAATGTTCGCCAAGGGTTACGAGGGCGTCTTTGACGGCGACGACCGCTGGAAGGCACTGGACACGCCCGCAGGCGACACTTTCGCTTGGGCCGAGGACTCCACCTACGTGCGGAAGCCCCCTTACTTCGAAGGCATGAAGGCCCAGCCGGATCCCGTCAAGGACATTTCGGGCGCCCGCGTGCTCCTGAAGCTTGGCGATTCCGTCACCACGGACCACATCTCCCCGGCCGGTTCCTTCAAGTCGGACACTCCTGCGGGCCAGTACCTTCTGGCCAACGGTGTGGAGCGCAAGGACTTCAACTCCTACGGCTCACGCCGTGGCAACCACGAAGTCATGATTCGCGGTACATTTGCCAACATCCGCATCAAGAACCAGCTCCTGGACAACGTTGAGGGTGGCTTCACCCGCGACTTCAGCCAGGAAGGTGCGCCCCAGGCTTACGTCTACGACGCAGCACAGAACTACCAGGCAGCAGGAACGCCCCTGGTTGTCCTGGCCGGCAAGGAATACGGCTCCGGCTCGTCCCGTGACTGGGCAGCCAAGGGTACGGCGCTTCTGGGCGTCAAGGCCGTCGTCGCTGAGAGCTACGAGCGCATCCACCGCTCCAACCTCATCGGCATGGGAGTCCTTCCGTTGCAGTACCCGGCCGGCGAGTCGGCAGCAACGCTGGGCCTGACGGGCACCGAAACCTTCGCGGTGGAAGGCGTCACCGAGCTCAACAACGGCACCACGCCGAAGACGCTCAAGGTCACGGCCACGGCTGAAGACGGTACCGCCAAGTCCTTCGACGCCGTTCTGCGCATCGATACCCCGGGTGAAGCGGACTACTACCGCAACGGCGGCATCCTGCAGTACGTTCTGCGCCAGATCTCGGCATAAGGAAGCGGCTGGTTCCCAGCTGATTCAGTAGCCGGACAGCCCCGGCTGGTCGCCCGACCAGCCGGGGCTGTTGGCGTCCCGGGCATCAGTCAGGGGACCGGACCGGGAGAACAATGCCAAGGCTTGAGGCCGAGGCGCACCATGCTTGCCCGGGCACGCGCTAGAGTTAACAAGCACGTCATTCACCCTAAGGAGGGCCGTTGGGACTTTTGGAAACCGTCAAGGATCCACGGGACCTGGCCACATTATCCGGCACCGAGCTGGAACAACTGGCCGGCGAAATCAGGGCGTTCCTGATCACCAACGTAGCCGCGACGGGTGGACACCTCGGGCCCAATCTGGGCGTCGTAGAGCTCACCCTCGCCGTGCACCGGAACTTTGAGTCACCGCGGGACAGCATCGTCTTCGATACGGGGCACCAGTCCTATGTGCACAAGCTGCTCACAGGACGTCAGGACTTCACCACGCTCCGCCAGCAGGGAGGGCTATCCGGCTACCCTGACCGTGCCGAGTCCGAGCACGACATCGTGGAGAGTTCACACGCATCTTCCTCACTGTCCTGGGCTGACGGCATCTCGCGTGCCCGCCAGCTGACCGGTGAAGGCGACCGGTTCGTCGTCGCCGTCGTTGGCGATGGCGCGCTGACCGGTGGCATGGCGTGGGAAGCCATCAACAACATTGCCGCCGACAAACGGCGCCGCGTGGTGATCGTGGTCAATGACAACGGACGCTCGTATGCCCCCACTGTTGGCGGTTTTGCCGATTACCTTGCCTCGCTGCGTCCCACCATTGATTCCCTGCGCACCACGCCGGCTTACGAGCGCATGCTGGACTGGTGGAAGAAGAAGCTCCAGGACGGCGGCCCGGCGGGTCAGTTCACTTATAAGAGCCTGCATGCCATGAAGAAGGGCATCAAGGACTGGTGGGCCCCGCAGGGTATGTTCGAGGACCTTGGCATGAAGTACATCGGCCCGGTTGACGGACACAACCTCCAAGCCATGGAACATGCGCTCAACACCGCAAAGGCCTACGGTGGACCCGTCATTGTGCATGCCATGACGGAGAAGGGCCACGGCTATGCGCCGGCTTTGGCCAATGAAGCAGACCAGTTCCACGCGGTAGGCATCATTGACCCCGAAACGGGTGAGCCCACGGAAATGCCGGGAGCAAGGTCCTGGACCTCCGTTTTCGCTGAAGAGATCGCGGATATCGCGGATGAGCGCCCGGATATCGTCGGTATTACCGGCGCCATGCTGATCCCCGTGGGATTGCACAAGTTTGCTGAGCGCCACCCCGAACGGGTGATCGATGTCGGTATTGCCGAGCAGCACGCGCTGACGTCCGCCGCTGGTATGGCCTTCGGTGGGCTTCACCCCGTGGTGGCGGTTTACGCCACGTTCCTGAATCGCGCCTTTGACCAACTCCTAATGGATGTTGCACTGCATAAAGCCGGTGTGACCATCGTCCTGGACCGTGCCGGCGTGACCGGCCCGGATGGCCCCAGCCACCACGGCATGTGGGACATGGCGATGGTTCAGATCGTGCCCGGTCTCCATTTGGCGGCTCCCCGTGACGCCACCAGGCTCCGCGAAGAACTGCGTGAAGCAGTCGCCATCAACGATGCCCCCACGGTGGTCCGATTCTCGAAGGGCAGCGTTGGTTCCGAAATTGAAGCGATAGACAGGCTTCACGACGGCGTGGACATCCTCGCACGGCGTCCGGAAGGCTCCACCGAGAACGATGTCCTGATTGTCAGCGTCGGCGCTATGTCCGAACTCGCTCTGGATGTTGCTTCCCGACTGGGCGCCCAAGGCATCAGTTCCACGGTGGTGGATCCGCGGTGGGTCCTTCCCGTCCGTAAATCCATCATTGCCCTTGCTGCCCGTCACCGCCTGGTGATCTGCATAGAAGACGGCGTCCGCGCAGGTGGCGTGGGGTCCCGTATCCGACAGGAAATGCGCGCCGCTGGCGTGGACACCGCGCTGAACGAAGTGGGCCTGCCGGTGGAGTTCCTGGTGCACGGCTCCCGCAGCCAGGTCCTGGAGCGCGTTGGCCTGACGGCTCAGAAGATAACGCACGACGTCGTAGCCCAGGTTTTGGGGACGAAGGTCCCCTTCGCCAGGCCTCTCCCGGGCCAGGAGCACCCCACCACCGGCAGCCTGCCAACGCTGTGACGGACGAGCGCGCGCCGGGCGCAGTGCAGCCCGGTGACCTCGTGGTGTCGAGGAACAGGAAATGGGACGGCAAGGCCCACTGGGTGGTGCCTGGACGTTACCTTGGTGAAGACATCCACGGTTGGTGGATATTTCAGGGGGCAGGGGAGTTCTGTGCCCGCCCGGGAGCAGCTTTCTACACAGCATCGGACGCCTTGTTGCTGGTCCCGCGGGCAGGCGAGTTTGTGGCAACCTTCTACGACGACAGTTATCCGGGGGACTTCAGGATCTATGTTGACCTGGCCACCGGTCATGACTGGAATCCCATCAAGCCGGGCGTTTGGGAATTTCACATGATTGATATGGATCTGGACGTGATCCGTTCCACTAAGCATGGGGTGTTCGTAGACGATGAGGACGAATTTGAGCATCATCGGATGGCCATGGGCTATCCGCAACAGACGGTGGACTCAATGCTCACAGAATGCGCAGCGCTCTTTGAGGCAGTGGACACCATGAAAGCGCCTTTCGACGTCAACGGAGCCACCAGCACCAGCGCCGAGTGGTTCAGGAAAGGACGAGCATGAGCGGCATTATCCGCGCGTACAAGCGCGACGACGACGGAGTACTTCACTTCCGTGAGGCCTGGTATGACGACGAAGACCAGCAGTTCGTTGTTAATCACGGTGTAGTGGGTCACCAGAGCAAGACCGACGAGGCAGACGTTGACGACGAATCTGCCGTGGATGGCCTGATGGCTGCCTTTGCTGCGCAATGCGAGGAAGACGGCTATGCCGAGATCCCTGAGTCTGAACAGTTTTGGGTAGTTGCCCAGATTGCGTTGAAGTCAAAGGACGGCACTGAACGCGACCGTCACCTTGAGCGTAAAGCCAAAGCTGCCCTCACCGGTGAATTGGCGTGGCGCGGGCTGGGAGTAGTGGACCGTTCGGAAATCGGCAACGGCCACCTGAACATCTTCTGCCTTTGCCCGGACGTCAACAAGGCCGTGAACGCCATCAAAATCTGCGTCCGTGGTGAGGACCTGGACTTCACCAAGCTCACGGTTGCGGCAGCTCCCCGCAGTGACCCCACGGCATTCCGTGTGAAGCACTCGCCCAAGCAGGGTGTGGGCTTTACTCTCTAAGTAGCACCCCAACGCACCAGGAGGTATCCCCATGGCGTCCAAGAGCAACTGGCCCGGACATACGCCCCTGCCCAAAGGGCTGGCCGCGCCGGCCAGACGGGCGCTAGCGCATGAGGGGATAGAGACGTTGGAGCAGTTGGCCGAGTTCGGCGAGGCCGGGCTGTCCAAGCTCCACGGGATGGGGCCGGTGGCTGTAGCGCAGCTTGAGGATGCCATGGAGGAATCCGGGATCTCGTACGGAACCGGCTAACTGTTCTGCCGAGGAGTTTGTTGCCTTGGGTGACAATCAGCGCCGGGACGCGTATTAGGCTGAATTCATGACTGAATACCGACGCCTTGGCCATTCCGGACTCACTGTCTCAGCTGTAGGGCTGGGCTGCAACAACCTGGGCCGCGCCAATACTCCCACCGAGTCCCAGGAAGGCACGGACGCTGTTGTCCACGCCGCACTCGATGCCGGGGTCACTTTCTTTGACGTCGCCGATGTTTACGGTCGGGAGCCGGGGCTGAGCGAAGTCATGCTGGGCAAGGCGCTGAAGGGGCGCCGTGATGACGTGGTCATCGGCACCAAGTTCGGCATGGACATGCGTGGAGTCAACGGCAACGACTTCGATGCCCGTGGTTCGCGCCGTTACATCGTCAAAGCCGTGGAAGCTTCCCTGCGACGCTTGGACACAGACTGGATCGATCTCTACCAGTTCCACACCCCGGACCCGCGGACGCCCATTGAAGAGACGCTGGGCGCCTTGGATGACCTGGTGTCCAGCGGCAAGGTGCGGTACATCGGCCATTCCAATTTTGCCGGATGGCAGATCGCTGAAGCCGAATATGTGGGGCGGCAGTCAGGTGGCGTCCGTTTCATTTCCACTCAGAACCACTACAACCTCCTGGACCGTCGTGCCGAACTCGAAGTGCTCCCGGCGGCAGGAGCTTTCTCCTTGGGCGTCCTTCCTTACTTCCCTTTGGCTAACGGGCTTCTCACCGGAAAATACTCAGCGGGCAAGGCCCCTGAAGGTTCCCGGTTGAGCCACACGCGCACCAACCTGGTGCACGACGCCGATTGGGAGCAGTTGGGCCGCTTCGGCCAGTTTGCCAAGGAACGGGATATCAGCGAGCTGCAGTTGGCGTTCTCCTGGTTGGCTGCCCAGCCCGGGGTCAGCAGCGTGATCGCAGGCGCCACCCGTCCGGAGCAGATCCGCGAAAACGCCGAGGCCGTGCGCTGGGTACCTGACCAGGAGGATCGCGCGGAGTTGGACGAGATCTTCCCGCGGGCGCCGAAGGTTGCACTCTTCTAGCTCGCTCTGCCATCCCGCCCAGCTACAGGCGTCCCTCTCTCACAAAACAGCCCTTAAACCGGAACGCTCTCTCACTTGCTTGAGGCAAGTGGGAGAGCGTTCCGGTTTAAGGCGCGGGATGTGAGAGAGGGACGGATCAGGCAGGTGCTGATGCGACGCCGGGGGCAAGGAATCGCTTGCCGTTCACCCGCTCGGAAGCGCCCACCCTATCCAGGTACGGCGTGATGCCGCCCAGGAACATTGGCCATCCGGCGCCCATAATGACGCAAAGGTCAATGTCCTCAGGGCCCGCTACGACGCCTTCTTCCAGCATGAGCCCGATTTCTTCGGCCAGAGCGTCCTGCGTACGCCGCAGAACTTCCTCGCCAGTGGACGGGGTGTCGCCGAAGGACATGAGGGCCAGCGTCTCGGCAGGGATGACAGGGGTTCCATCCGGTCCCGGAGCCCAGAGGCTCTTCACGCCGTTGTCGATGAGTTTCTGCAGGTTTTGCGAGACCGGGAACCGCTCGCCGAACGCGGCATGCAAGGACTCCTGGACGTGTTGTGCCACCGGCAGGCCGACCATGGCGCTCAGGGTGAACGGCGACATTGGCAGGCCCATGGGACGCAGTGCACTGTCAGCCACCTCTGCCGGGGTGCCTTCGTCGAACGCGGCGATGACTTCCCCCATGAGGCGGAGCAGGATGCGGTTGACGACGAAGGCGGCAGCATCCTTGACCAGCACGGCAGTCTTCTTGAGCCCCTTAGCCAG
The DNA here is from genome assembly GCF_055389195.1 of Arthrobacter sp. DualSoilB13. Classification (NCBI taxonomy): domain Bacteria; kingdom Bacillati; phylum Actinomycetota; class Actinomycetes; order Micrococcales; family Micrococcaceae; genus Arthrobacter; species Arthrobacter sp. DualSoilB13. Next base: position 1,756,534 of record NZ_AP035865.1, read on the forward strand.
TTCGAATGCCGTGGCCAGGACGGCGTCGTCGGTCTTGGGCGCCCTAACGATCTCCAGGAGTGGCATGACGGCTACGGGGTTGAAGAAGTGGAAGCCCACCAGGCGTTCCGGGTGCTTCAGATCCTCTGCCATGGCTGTCACCGACAACGATGAAGTGTTGGTGGCCAGAATGCATTCGGGAGAAACAATGGCTTCAACCTCGGCGAAGACCTGCTTCTTGATGTGCAGTTCTTCGAAGACGGCCTCGATCACGAAGTCGGCGTCGGCAAAGGCTTCCTTGGAGACGGATCCGGTAATGAGCGCCTTGGTCCTGTTGGCGGCGTCGGGCTTGATCCGCTTCTTGGCCAGCATCTTGTCGACTTCGGCGTGGACGTAGGCGACGCCCTTGTCCACCCGTGCCTGATCAATGTCCGTCATAACGACGGGAACTTTCAGCTGCCGGGCGAACAGCAGTGCCAGCTGGCTGGCCATGAGCCCTGCACCCACCACGCCGATTTTGGTGACCGGGCGGGCAAGCTTACGGTCAGGCGCGCCTGCAGGACGCTTGGAGCGTTTCTGGACGAGGTCCAGGAACGCGTACACCGTGGAGCGGAACTCGTCGGTTTGCATGAGCCCCGCGAGGGTCTCGCACTCGAGTTCAGCCGACTCGGCTTGGGTCATGGTGCGGTTGGCCTCCATGACGTCCAGGACCTTGGCCGGGGCGGGAGAGGCGTTGGAGGTCTTGGACTCCACAAAGGCTCGTCCCGCGGTGACCGCCGCAGCCCACCGGCCGGAGACTGCGTCATCGGCGGCATCAACGGCGTTCTTCCTCTCCGGCGTGACGTCGCCGGAGATAACCCGTGCCGCCCACGCCAGCGACTGTTCCACGAAATCGGCGGGTTCGAACATGGCATCGGCCACGCCGAGCTCGAACGCCTGCGGGCCGGTGAGAGTCCGATTGTTGCTGAGGGGGTTCTCGATCATGACCTTGACGGCATTCTCCGGGCCGATCAGGCGCGGCAGGATGTAGACGCCGCCCCATCCGGGCACCAGGCCAATGAACGCTTCCGGCAGGGCCAGGGCGCCGGCACCCGTCGAGACGGTTCGGTAGGTGGACTGCAGGGCGATCTCCAAGCCACCGCCCAAAGCCAGCCCGTTGATGAAGGCAAAGCTAGGAACGCCCAGGTTCGCGAGGGTGCTGTAGACGGCATGGCCAAGCTGTGCCATCCAAAGCCCGTGCTCGCGTTCCTTGAGAGTCTTAACAGCTGAGAGGTCTGCCCCGGCCACCAGGAAGTAGGGCTTGCCCGTGACGCCGACGCCAACGATTTCTCCCCGTGAGGCCCGCTCCTTGAGGTTGTCCAACACCCCTCCGAGTTCCACCAACGTGTTGGGCCCCAGAGTTGTGGGCTTGGAGTGGTCCAAGCCGTTGTCCAAGGTGATCAGTGCGAAGGTGCCGGCACCGCCCGGGAGGGAGATGTCTTGCACGTAGGAGTGGGTCACCACTTCATCGGGGAAGAGAGCGGCGAGTTTCTGGAATTCGGCGGCGCTCATGCGGCGGCTCCTTCGGTGATGGCCGTGGTGGCCTGGTCAGCAGTGAAAGATTGGTATGCGGCGTGGTGGGGGTTTTCCCAGATGACGGTGGCACCCATGCCCAATCCGATGCACATGGTGGTGATGCCATAGCGAACCGAGTGGTCTTCCTCAAACTGCCGAGCGAGCTGGTTCATCAAACGGACGCCCGAGGAAGCAAGTGGATGTCCGACGGCGATCGCCCCGCCATAGCGGTTGACCCGGGGATCGTCATCGGCGATGCCGAAGTGGTCCAGGAAGCTCAGGACCTGGACGGCGAAGGCTTCGTTGATTTCGAAGAGCCCAATGTCCTCGATGCCAAGTCCTGCGTTTTTCAGCGCCTTTTCGGTGGCCGGTACCGGACCGATTCCCATGACCTCGGGTTCAACACCGGCGAAGGCGTAAGAGACGAGGCGCATTTTGACCGGGAGCCCCAGTTCCTCAGCGGCGTCGGCGGAAGCAAGAACAGCCGCTGTAGCGCCGTCGTTCAAGCCAGCGGCATTGCCTGCGGTGACCCGGCCGTGGGCGCGGAAGGGCGTGCGCAATTCGGCCAGGTCCGCAACGGTGGTGCCCGGACGGGGTGGTTCGTCCGTGGTGTGCAGGGCCCAGCCCTGGCCGGGCTTCATGGTGGCTACGGGGACGAGGTCTTGCTGGATCTGCTCATTGGAGTACGCGGCGGCGAGCTTGGCCTGGGAGGCGGCGGCGTAGGCGTCTGTGCGGTCTTTGGTGATGGCCGGGAAGCGGTCATGCAGGTTCTCCGCGGTGTTACCCATGTTCAGCGCCGCGGGATCCACCAGGCGCTCGGACATGAACCGAGGATTGGGATCGGCGCCTGCGCCCATGGGGTGGTTGCCCATGTGTTCCACGCCGCCTGCGATGACGACGTCGTAAGCGCCGAAGCCGATGCCGCTCGCCGTCGTCGTTACTGCCGTCATGGCACCTGCGCACATGCGGTCGATCGCGAATCCGGGTACTGAGCGGGGGAGTCCGGCCAAGAGTGCCGCTGTGCGGCCGATGGTGAGGCCCTGGTCCCCGGTCTGGGTGGTGGCGGCGATGGCGACCTCGTCGATCCGGTCCGCGGGAAGAGAGGGATTGCGTCGCATCAGCTCGCGGATGCACTTCACCACGAGGTCATCGGCGCGGGTACCCGCGTAGATGCCTTTCTCGCCGGCTTTGCCGAAGGGTGTACGCACGCCATCGACGAAGACGACATCGCGGACGTTTCTCTGAGCACTGCGGGATGGACTCATGTATTAACTCCTCGTTGAGACATGGCGCCGAATCCCGCATCGCGGGCCCTTCGGCTGGCATTGATGCAATGTTACTCGTGGGTAACTTAGCATGCAAGGTCCGCCCGGGTCCGTGTCCTTGGGACGCGAAAGGCCTGCCGCCACGAACCACGGTTCGCGGGGGCAGGCCTCACATCGGGAAGGAGCTTAGCCGGCATTGCCGGAAGAGTGCGCGTCCGTGGGCGCTTTGGCTTCCTTGGCCTTGCTCTCTTTGGCGGGAAGCGGGGCGGGGTTCAAGCACGCTTCAGTGAGTATGGGAGCCGCGAAGGAGATCTGCCATTCCCGGGCGCCCAGGGACCGCAGTTCCTCAGCGACGGATTCCAGGGAGATGTCGGCCGGAGGACGCCAGGTGACCCGCCGCAAATAATCCGGTGTCAGCAGGTTCTCCACCGGCAGCTTCAGCTCATCGGCCTTGGCCTGAAGGGCCGGCCTGGCGGTGGCAAGACGAGCCGCAGCCTCGGGATCCCGATCCACCCAGACCCTGGGTGGGGGCGGAGCGTTGGTGGGCAGGTGGAGGGGCGGGAGGTCAGTGAGTGTCCGGGCATTGGTGATGCAGCGCAGCCAGCGTGGGGCTTCCCTTTGAGCTGAGCGTCCGTGGAAGCCCTTGGTGGCCAGCAGTTGAGGCACCGTGGTGGGCATGGCCTTGGCTGCGGCCACCAGTGCGGAGTCCGGGATGAGGCGGCCGGGCGCTACGTCGCGTTTGCGCGCCAGTTGGTCCCGCTCCAGCCACAATTCACGGACAGCGGCCAGTTGCCTGCGGTCGCGTATCTGGTGGAGACCGGAGGTTTTCCGCCAAGGATCCACGCGCGGGGCCGACAGGCCAGCGGCAAGTATTCCTGCGAACTCCTGTTCGGCGTATTCGAGCTTGCCGTCGGCTTCCAGTAACTCGATGAGTTCCTCCCGGAGCTCCGCGAGGACTTCGACGTCGAGGGCTGCGTAACGCAGCCAGGGCTCCGGCAAGGGGCGCGTGGACCAATCGGCCGCGGAGTGTTCCTTGGCCAGGCCAAAGCCGAGGAGTTGTTCAATAACTGCGGCAAGTCCAACCCGGGGGAGTCCCGCAAGGCGGGCGGCTAGTTCGGTATCGAAGAGTTTGTCAGGCCACATGCCGAGTTCCGAGAGGCAAGGGAGATCCTGGGAGGCCGCGTGCAGGATCCATTCGACGCCGCGGAGGGCGTCATTGATGATGTTCAGGTTCTCGAAGGGCTCTGGATCTATGAGCCAGGTTCCGGCACCTTCGCGACGGATCTGTACCAGGAAAGCCCGCTGGCCGTAACGGAACCCGGATGCGCGTTCCGCGTCCACTCCGGCAGGACCCGTTCCGGCCGCGATGGCGGCTGCGCACCGCTCCAGCCCTGACAGGGTGTCGATGACCACGGGTACCCCTTCGCGGGGAGTATCGAGATCGATAATTTCAGGGACGTGGCTGTCGAAGCCGTCTACCTTTATGTGGGTGGTGGGATCAGCAACCGGATCGCCGGCCGTGGTGTTTTCCGGATATTCAGGGGTCATGGTGGCTTAAGCTTACCGATTCCGGCCGCAGTAGGGCGTTGCCGGTCCATTGGGGGTACCCGATGATGCGTTTGTCACAGTCAATTGAGTCTCCTGTTGGGTAATCCGGTGACCCCTGGTGGCAGGGGTGGCAAGCCCGCGAAGGTGCAGACCATGTCGGACCAGGCTTCGAGGTGGGCTTGGACATCCTGGCTGGCGGGTGTCCAGGATGCCCGCAGTTCAATGTCTATGGTGTCCGGCCGCTCAGCCAGGGTGCCGAAGCTTTCGGAAAGAATTCTTGTCGCCGTGCCACCGGCAGCGCGGTAGGGCGCGGCGTGGTTCTCCAAGGCGTCCACCAGCCACGTCCAGGCAACGGAGCCAAGCATGGAGTCGTTTCCCATCTCAGCGTCCATTTGGGCCCGAATGTACGTGACGATGCGGAACTCCCCTTCCCAAACGGCGGAACCGTCGGGGTCGTAGAGGAGGATGAAGCGGCCGGTAGCGAGTTCGTCGTCCTCTTCGCTTGAGGGGCTGGTGCCCTGGCTCGCAGCGAAGGCCTTGGCTGCTGGTCCGTGCACGGGAACCCGGCGGGTGGCGGCAGTAGGGCTGAATACCTCAGCTCCCAGTGCAACTGCGTAGGGAGCCAGCCGGGCAGGAGCGGGGATCTCGTCAAGCCGCAGCTCGCTACGGCATTGTGCTTTTCGTAGTGATCCCAAGGCGAAGAGAAACTCCGAGGGAACCTGTGCGAGGGCGTTCACCATCGCAGATTATGTGTCCGGGACGGCGAATCTGTGCAGGCTCGCCGCCCCGGGTTGCAGGTGTTATGTGTTAGGCCAGCTCGCGTCGGATCGCCGCTACGAAGGCATCGATGTCCGCCTCCGTGGTGTCGAACGAACACATCCACCGCACTTCGCGGCGGGCAGCGTCCCAGTCGTAGAAGGCGAAGGACTCCCGCAGCTTGTCCGCCACGCCTTCGGGAAGTATGGCGAAGACCCCGTTGGACTGTGTTGCCTGGGTTGGCTCCACGCCGTCGATTTCCTCAACGGCTGTCCTTAGGCGGGCGGCCATGGCGTTGGCGTGGGCGGCGGAACGCAACCACAGGCCATCCTCCAGGAGGGCGATGAACTGGGCTGAGATGAAGCGCATCTTCGAGGCCAGCTGCATGTTCATTTTGCGCAGGAACTTCAATCCGTCGGCGGCTTCCGGGTTCAGTGCCACCACCACTTCGCCGAAAAGCAGGCCGTTCTTGGTGCCGCCGAAAGAGAGGATGTCCACGCCGGCATCGCGGGTGAAAGCGCGAAGGGGGACATCCAGGTGGGCGGCAGCGTTCGCCAGCCGGGCACCGTCCATGTGAAGCTTCATGCCCTTCGAGTGCGCATGGTCGGCGATGGCCCGCACTTCATCCGGCGTATAGCAGGTCCCGAGTTCAGTGGTTTGGGTGATGGAGACCACCAGCGGCTGGGCGCGGTGTTCGTCGCCCCAGCCCCAGGCCTCACGGTCGATCAGCTCAGGAGTGAGTTTGCCGTCGCCGGTGGGAACCTGCAGGAGCTTGATGCCGCCCACCCGCTCCGGTGCACCGTTTTCATCCATGTTGATGTGCGCTGTGGAGGCGCAGATCACTGCACCCCAACGGGGGAGGAGGGATTGCAGGGCAAGGACGTTGGCACCGGTGCCGTTGAAGACCGGGAACGTCTCGATGCCGGGGCCGAACTGCTGCTCCAGCACCTCCTGCAGCCGTGCCGTGTACACATCCTCGCCGTAGGAGACCTGATGTCCGCCGTTGGCGGTTGCCAGCGCTGCGAGGATCTCCGGGTGCACGCCGGAATAGTTGTCGGATGCGAATCCGCGAACCGCAGGATCATGCAGTTGAGCAGGATCATGCAGTTGAACCGGGCCCGGGGTGTCCGTGGCGCCGTGGATTGCCTCTGTTGTGCTCGTCACTTGTTCATTCACGCTTTCAAGTCTATTTGGGCCGGCAGGATTCTATGTGGCCAGCAGGATGCGCTGGCCGTTGAGGGCTGCGGCCGGTTGTTCAAAGAGTTCGACGGCGGCAGTCGCCAGTTCTTCAACATCAGTGAAGCCCGGGAACCGCCTTTCGGGATGGGCCTGCCGCATGGCGGCGTCAACGAGGGCTTTCACCACAAAAATCACCGCTGCACTGTGCTGCTCGGTACTGTGCTGCTCGGTGCTGTGCTGCTCGGTGCTGTGCTGCTCGGTGCTGTGCTGCTCGGTGGGAGCATCAGTATTTCCGGTGTTGCCGCTTTGCGCCCGCCCGAAGCCGTCGGCTACGGCCAGGGTCCAGGCTTCCGCGGCTGCCTTTGCCGCAGCGTAGCTTGCGGCCGCAGCTGTGGGGGAAGCCGCGGTAGTTGATGACACCATGGCCAGCCGGCCGTGTGCAGATGCTTCGAGTTGGCTATAGAAGACCCGGGAGACGTTCCGCAGCGTGGTTACAGCGCTGCGCTCCATGGCCTCCCAATCCTCGTCGGTTTGGTCTTCGATGCCCTTTGCTCCGCGCCAACCGCCCACCAAGTGGATGACGCCGTCGACGCCTTCAACACCGAGCCCGGTGAGAGTGGCCGCGAGGTCCCTTACGGACTCCAGGTTGGCGAGATCGCAGACCAAAGGTAGCGCCGCATTGCCTGCTTGGGCGGCAGCGGCCTTGATCCGGGCTTCGTCCGAGCCCACAGTGAGCACCCTGTGACCGGCGGCCCCCAAAGCGCGCGTCACGGCGATGCCGGAAGCGCTGCTTCCGCCGGTCACAAGGATAGTCAGTGTGGTCATCAGGCCGCAGTCGCGCCCGTGATGCCCGTGGTGGAGTCAATGATGGGGCGCATTTTCTTCTCCAGTGCTTCATAGAACATGGACAGGGGGAATTCGTCGTCCAGCACCTGGTCCGTGAGGCCGCGGGGCGGGCCATCCAAAGGAAGTGCTTCCGGACCCTTGGCCCATACGGACGCCGGGTGGGGAGTCACAGTGCTCGAAATGAGCTCGTATGCCGCAAGCCAGTGGGCAGCCTTCGGGCGGTCGATGGAGCGCCAGTACAGCTCTTCGATTTTGGCGCCGAGTTCCACCACCACCGCGGCAGCTTCGTCCCAGTCGATGGAGAGTTTGCTGTCCGTCCAGTGGAGAACGTGGTGCTGGTGCATCCAAGCGAAAAGGAGCTGGCCGCCCAGGCCGTCGTAGTTGCGCACACGGCTGCCGGTGATGGCAAACCGGAAGATGCGGTCGAAGATCACTGCATACTGGACCAGCTTCGCATGCTTGCGGGCATCGGGATCGGCCTCTTCGTCCTTTTCAATGCGCACGGATTCACGGAACGCGGTCAGGTCGCAGCGCAGCTCCTCGAGGGAGTACAGGAAGAACGGCATGCGCTGCTTGATCATGAACGGATCGAAGGGGAGGTCGCCGCGCATATGGGTGCGGTCGTGGATCAGGTCCCACATGACGAACGTACGCTGGGTCAGTTCCTGATCCTCGATCAGCTCCGCTGCGTCCTCGGGAAGTTCCAAGGACGTGGTTGCCGCAGCGGCCTTGAGTACGCGGCGGAACCGGGCGGCTTCACGATCGGCGAAGATGGCACCCCACGTGAACGTAGGCGTCTCACGGACTGCCACCGTCTCCGGGAAGAGCACGGCCGAGTTGGTGTCGTAGCCCGGAGTGAAGTCCACAAAGCGGATGGGGACGAAGAGCCTGTTGGAGTATTCGCCTGCTTCCAGGCCGCCAATGAACTCGGGCCAGATGACCTCGATCAGGACTGCTTCGACCAACCTGTTGGTGCTGCCGTTCTGTGTGTACATGGGGAAAACAACCAGGTGTTGCAGGCCGTCAACGCGCTGCTCCTGGGGCTGGAACGCCTGAAGGGAGTCCAGGAAGTCCGGTACCCCGAAGCCTCCTTGAACCCAGCGGCCGAAGTCTTCCACCAGGAGCTCCAGGTAGCGGGCATCGTGAGGGAAATGCGGTGCCAGGGCCGAGATGGAGTCTGTAATAGTGGACACCAGGCTTGCCGCCTCGGGGTGCACTGCGGAATCGGCGATGGAGCCGTCCTGTTCCTGGAGCGCCTGAAGGGCGGTGGCTGCTGCCTTCAAGGACATCCACTCAGCGTCGTCGGCGGTGACGCGCTGGGCGATAACGGTGGTGATAGTGGTCATGGAGCTCGGCCCTTTCGAAGAGGTAATTGCTTCTGGGCCGAGCGTAGCAAGCGGGAAGCGTTGCTAATCCAAGAATGGCGTGAGCGTAAGAAACTCTTGGCCATTGGGTGGGTCGGGGCCGGTTGAGGCCTAGTTCTCTTCCGGCGTCACCAGACGCAACGAGACGGAGTTGATGCAGAATCGCTGGTCCGTAGGCGTTCCATAGCCCTCACCCTCGAAAACGTGTCCCAAGTGTGAATCACAATTAGCGCAGCGCACTTCCACCCGATCCATACCCATAGTGCGGTCGTGAAGATACCGGACGGTGCCCTCTGCCAGTGGGGCCCAGAACGACGGCCAGCCGCAATGGGAATCAAACTTCTCCCGGCTGGTAAACAACCGGCTGCCACAGGCGCGACACTGGTAGACCCCTTCGGTGTGGGTATCCCAGTACTCACCCGTGTACGGCCGCTCGGTGCCTGCCTGCCGAAGCACCCGGTACTCTTCGGGCGTCAACTCCTCGCGCCACTGGGCATCGCTCTTTTCCACGGGAACGGCAGCCCCCTCGGGCGCGGAAGTTGTGTTGCTGGTGTTCTCAGGAGTGTTCATGTCTAATGCAACGCTTACGAGTCGCCGATAAATCCCGAGCCCGCATACAAGTGCAGGACCGGAAGGCCCAGCTGGTCCTGTGCCTTATTGGCCCAGTCAGTGTGGAACGTGTCCGCAATCGCATGGGGCCGGGTAATGACCACAGCCTGGGCAGCATCCACCGCCCGGACTTTTGCCACCAAGCCGGCCACGGCACCGCCGTCGACGACCTCGCCGGTAACGCCTCCACCCAAGCCGGCCAGCGCCGCAAGCGATGCTGCCAGTGTCTCGGAGGCCTCCGCACGTTCAGCCTCAGGATCCGGGTGCTGCGCAGTGAGCTCCCGGAACGCCTTGGCAATATCCAGCAGCGACAGATTTTCCAGGAAATCCACCAGAAGGTGCCGTTCAGTATTGGAGGGAACCAAGACAATAAGAGGCGCATCACCGCCGTCGAGCAGTTTGGCGATATTAACGCGGTCGTCGGGGCCGAGGGGCTCTTCAGTCAGGATGACGATGGGATCACTCATGACTACAGCGTAGTCCCGGCGAACCGCAGACCGCAGACTTTGCAACGCTGACTCGCGCGAATCAATCCCCTCACGGAACGCCGCGCTACCCACACCTGCACCACGCCGCGCCGGGGACCAGCAACAATGGAACCATGGCATCGACTACCCCGCCAGCGAGCGACGCTGCAGACAAGAAACTTTCTCTCCGCACCAAATGGGCCATCGCCGGCTTCCTGGCGGGCGGCACCCTCGCCAGCCTGGTGGGGGCGGGGTCCTCGGCGCTCGCGGTGTACTTCGCCCGCCGCGTCATCACCCCTGCCGCCCGGCACGAAGACCAGGAAGTCCTGGCCGTGATCCGTGGCGACAAGGGGCAAGGCGACAAAGGACAACAGGTTATCCTGGCCGCCACGCCGGACAGCACTATTGACGGCGTGTTCAGCCTGTTCTTCTCCGGTGGCAAAGGCCACGCCAGGATAGGCCGGATCGTGTCCTATTCGCCCGCCGAACAGACCGTGCTGCGCGAGGTTGAGGAAGTTTACAGCGGCAACATCTCGGAGGCGCGCCGTGCATGGTGGAGCGGGGCTACGTATCCGGATCCTGCCGCGATCGGTCTGGCGGCCGAGGATGTGGACATAGAGATCGACGGCGGGGCGGCACCTGCCTGGCTGATCCGCGCCGAAGCGTCGGCAGCGGCGCCGGTCTGCGCCATCATGGTCCATGGTCGCGGAGCAACGCGCCTTGAGGGCCTCCGTGCCGTCCGCACCGCGCGCGAACTCGGCATGGACAGCCTGCTGATCTCCTACCGCAACGACGGCCTGGCTCCTTCCGCGCCGGACGGGCGGTATGGCTTGGGCTCTACGGAATGGCGCGACGTTGAGGCCGCCATCGAGTACGCGCTGGACCGGGGTGCCCAGGAGATCGTTCTGTTCGGCTGGTCCATGGGTGGGGCCATCAGCCTGCAAACAGCGGACCTGTCCAAGCACCGCCACCTCATCCGTGCCCTGGTGCTGGACGCGCCGGTCATTAATTGGGTCAACGTGATGGCCCATCACGCTGAGATGAACAAAATTCCCTACAACGTGGGCCGCTACGGGCAGATGATGCTAAGCCACCCCCTGGGGCGCAGGCTGACCGGGCTATCGGCACCTGTGGACTTGAAAGCCATGGACTGGGAAGCCCGCGCAGTTGAGCTGCGGACTCCCACCCTGCTGATCCATAGCGTGGACGACGACTACGTGCCCTTTGGCCCGTCCGCCAGTCTCGCGGAAAAGAACCCCGAGATGGTCACGTTTGAACCCTTCGACGGCGCCCGGCACACCAAGGAGTGGAACGTCGATCCCGAACGGTGGGAGCGCCTGGTCCGGGCGTGGCTGCAGAGGCAACTGGCTCCCCGGAACAACCCGGGACAGCCCGGCGCCACTGGATAGTCCGGCACCACTGGGTAGTTCGGCTCAGGGGCGGGGTAGTCCGGCTCAGGGGCGGGCTTTTGGCGGTGAGGGGTCAGCCTCGATGTTTCTCGCTGGTGCCAATGGGAGCGGTGATGGCCTCGGTGAGCCGGATCAGGTCCGCCGGGCCCAGCTCAATATCCAGTCCGCGGCGGCCTCCTGAGACGAGGACGGTGGTGAAAGCCAAGGCGGACTCGTCAACCACCGTGGGAGAGCTCTGCCGCTGCCCCAGTGGCGAGATGCCTCCCAGAACATATCCCGTGCGTCGTTCCGCCGTGCGAGGGTCCGCCATGACGGCCTTCTTGGAACCGAGAGCTGCAGCTACCGCCTTCAAGTCCAGGTTCCCGGATACCGGAACGATGGCCACTGCCAAGCGGCCCTCAACCTCGACCATGAGAGTCTTGAAAACCCGGTCCGGATCGATGCCCAGAACTTCAGCGGCCTCCAGACCGTAACTGGCTGTCCCGGGATCGTGGGCGTAGGGGTGCAGCACATACGGAACGCCGGCCGCTGCAAGTGCTGCAGTTGCCGGCGTTCCCTGTGAAGCCGTTTTCTTGGCCATCGCGTGGTTGTGTCCCTCAGATTTCCAGCCGGTCAGCTTTCCAACCGGCTGGCAGCTGCTACTTTCCGCTTGATGCGCCCCAGCATGGCGGTCATTCCCCGCATACGCAGGGGAGTGATGGCCCGGGTCAGGCCCAGCAACTCAGGCATATCGTCGGGAACGGCAAGAATTTCCTCAGCCGTCAATCCATCCAAGCCCTCGTGCAGAACCCCTGCGAAGCCCCTGGTTGTGGGTGCTTCCTGAGGAGCTTTGAAGAAGAGCCGGTAGGCGCGGGCGCCGCCGTCGGGGTTTTTCTCGGACTCGATAGTGAGAAACAACGGTGACTGGCACTCCACAACCTGTTCCAGCAGCTCAGGGTGGTCCTTCAAGCGCTCCGGAAGGTCCGGCAAGCCCCTCGAAAATTCGAGAAGGAGTTGCAGGCGGTCAGGCTCCGTCAGCGCCTGGAAGTCATCGACGATTTCCGCCAGGGCGGTGGGCAATGTGTTGGTACTCATCACTTCCAGCTTACGCACAACAAGGGGCAATGCATCGTGTGTGCCGGAACACTACGGATGCCTTCACCGAGGATCAATTGCAGAGGTGGCTAGTTGCGGACCAAGGAGGAAGGTACCGAGCCACGCTCAGCACCCTTGACGATGGGAACCCGCACAGCATTGCCCCACTCAGTCCAGGAGCCGTCGTAGTTACGGACGGAGTCGAATCCCAGCAAGTATTTCAGCGCGAACCACGTGTGGCTGGAACGTTCGCCGATCCGGCAGTAAGCCACCACGTCATCCCCGGCCTCCAGGCCAGCCTCGCCAAGGTACAGGGCCTCCAGTTCTTCGCGGCTCCGGTAGGTTCCGTCTTCAGCCGCGGCGCGTGCCCAAGGGATGGATGCGGCCGTGGGAATGTGGCCGCCGCGCAGGGCGCCCTCCTCCGGGTATGCCGGCATGTGCGTGCGCTGTCCCGTGTATTCCTCAGGGGAGCGGACATCAATGAGGGGGTTGCCCAGGTGTGCCAGGACATCTTCCTTGAATGCCCGGATGGGAGCATCGTTGCGCTCCACCTCCGGGTATCCACCAGCGGCGGGCTGGGGAACGTCGGTGGTCACTTCGCGGCCTTCGGCGACCCACTTGTCCCGGCCGCCATCAAGAAGGCGGACGTCCTCGTGGCCGAACAACGTAAAGACCCAGAGTGCGTAGGCAGCCCACCAGTTGGACTTGTCGCCGTAGATGACCACGGTGCTGTCGCGGGAGATGCCCTTGGAAGCAGCGAGGGCGGCAAAAGCGGCGCCATCAACGTAGTCGCGGGTGACCTCGTCATTCAGGTCCGTGTGCCAATCGATTTTGACGGCGCCCGGGATGTGGCCTGTTTCGTAGAGGAGAACGTCTTCGTCGGACTCGACAACAACAAGCTTGCCGTCGGCAATGGCGCCGTCGGCGATGGCTGCCGCGAGCCACTCAGTGGACACGAGGCGTTCAGGGTTTGCGTATGCTGCAAACTTTTCGTTCTGTTCAACTGGGTAGGACATGGTGATGGCCTTTCACTGACAACGGTCGGAGCCAGGCCGTGGGAGGTGGTGCAGGTGCCGGCCGGGCGTGCTCCAACACTAACCACGGGCAGCCAGGAATGCTTCCCAGCGGTCACACGGTGAAACATGGGCTTGGTCACGTGACGGTTTGGCCAGTGTCCGATGCCGGTATTCTTGCTGGGGACCCAACACCGAAGGAACGGACCACCGTGGTAAAGATCGAACAACTGGCTGCCCGCACACCGGCAGTCTCTGTGGAAGAACTCCTCAAGGGTTTCTACCCGTCTCCTCGATTTGGAGAGGTATCGTTCGACAGCTACCGGCCGGATCCGTCCCAACCGAGCCAGGCTAACGCGGTGAAGCTGCTTTCCGGATTCGCCGACGCCGTGGGATCCGAGGACGGTGGCGGGCTTTTCAAGAAGTTGTTTGCCAAGAAGGCCCCGGCAGCGAGGGCAGGAATCTACCTTGACGGCGGCTTTGGCGTGGGAAAGACACACCTTCTGGCCTCCCTCTGGCACAGGTCGCCGGGGCCCAAGGCGTTCGGTACGTTCGTGGAATACACCAACCTTGTGGGTGCGCTGTCCTTCCGCAAGACAGTGGAAGCCCTCAGCAGCTACAAGCTGGTGTGCATCGACGAATTCGAACTTGATGATCCGGGCGACACCGTGCTCATGTCCAGGCTGATGCGTGAACTGGCCGACGCCGGCGTGAAGCTGGCAGCGACGTCCAACACCCTCCCCGGATCACTGGGGGAGGGACGCTTCGCTGCCGTGGACTTCCAGCGCGAAATACAGGTTCTTGCGGATCAGTTTGACGTAGTCAGAATCGACGGCGAAGACTTCCGTCACCGAGGCTTGCCCGCGGCCCCCGCGCCGCTCAAGACCGAAGAGCTCAAGCACCGGATGCGTGCCGAGTTCGACGGAAAGACCGTGGCCGTTGATGATTTCCGTACGCTCGTCAACCACCTGGCCGCAGTCCACCCCAGCCGCTACCGCCAGCTCATTTCCGGCGTGGAGGCCGTGGTGTGGAGCGACGTCGAAACGATCACCGAACAGGCTGTTGCGCTCCGCTTCGTGGTACTGGCGGACAGGCTCTACGACAAAGATGTGCCGATCCTGGCCAGTGGGGTACCGTTCGACCAACTGTTCACCGAAGAGATGATGACCGGTGGTTACATGAAGAAGTACTTCCGTGCCGTGTCCAGGCTGACGGCTTTGGCACGCGAAGCCCAAAACCACGAGCCTGCCTGATTCAGGCCTGCTGCGCGATTCAACCCTTCTGAACAGGTTCGCGGCTCTTCAGCATCCAGCGAACCGCTATGCCGCCTGCCAAGGCCCAGAAAGCAGCGCCGATCCCGGCAACGCTCAACCCTGAGGCTGCCAGCAGGAAAGTGATGCAGGCCGGGATGCGTTCCTCGGCTACCGCCAGTGCTGATGAGATGGACGAAGCCAGCGTTCCCAAAAGAGCGAGCCCTGCAACGGTTTCCAGGAGTCCGGGCGGGGCGGCAGCCACCAGGGTGACCAGGGCGGCGGAGGCAGCGGCCAGCACCAGATAAGCGATGCCTGAGACGAACGCGGCGATCCAGCGCCTGCCATGGTCCTTTCCGGCCTCTTCACCAGCAGCCAGGGCTGCGCTGAGGGCGGCCAGGTTGATCGCATGGCCACCGAAAGGTGCTCCGGCGATCGTTCCAGCTCCCGTCACGAGCATGGACGGCCGCCACGGCGTGGTGTACCCAAAGGATTTGAGGACCGCGACGCCGGGAATGTTCTGTGACGCCATGGTCACGATGAAGAGCGGGAGCGCCAGTCCTACCGCGGCTCCGACGGTAAATGCAGGCGTGGTCCACTCCAATCTTGGTAGAAGACTGCCACCGGATACCTGAACACCGGTGGTTGAGATGTGGATGCCGATGACAGCCAGGGCGACCAGCAGCGATGCCGGAACCGACCACCGTGGTGCGAATTTCATCAGGATCACCCAGCACAACACCACCGGCGCGATGAACAGGGGCGCTGATCCCAAAGATTTGAAGGGTGCAAGGCACAAGGGCAGCAGCACCCCGGCGAGCATCGCCTGCGCCAAAGCCGTAGGGATCTTTGCCATGATCCTCCCCAAGACGGGCAACAGTCCCGTGAGGAGAATCAGTACCCCCACCATCAGGAACGCACCCACAGCAGCCGGCCACCCCCCGTCGACCATTCCGGCAGAGGCGAGCAGCGCGGCACCTGGTGTGGACCACGCGAGTGTTACCGGCATCCGGGACCGCCACGACAACCACAAGATGCCCAGTCCAAAGGTGAGGGTCAGCGCCAGCAGGCCGCTGGATGCTTGCGCTTGATTGGCGCCTACGGCCTTCAAACCCGCAATGACCACTGCGAACGAGGACGTGAAACCGACTAAAGCGGTGACAACACCTGCGGTGACAGGCGGGCCCAGCGTCTCCTTAGGGGCGCGGCTTTGGACGGCACGGGTTGAAGCTGAAGGCATAAGGTCCAAAGTACCTGACCTGGTGGAAGTCTCCCGACCGGTTTCGTGGCTGCCGCCTGGGAAACGCCCAACGCTAGGGGCATCGCTTAGACGCCAAGGGCGCCGCTTAAACGCCAAGGGCACCGGTGGCGCCTCTCGGCGGGACCGGTGCCCCCTTGACGTATCTGGTACGGCGGCTCAGGCAGCTACGGCTGCTTCGGCTCATCCGTGACGGGAGCCTGTCCAGGCTGACCGTCGTTCTTGGCCACGAAGTCGGAAGCGGCATTCTGGACTTTGTCGACGTGACCGGCGTACTTGCCGCCCGTCTTCTGATCCACAAAATCCCCGGCCTTTTCGATGCCATTCTTGATGGCTTCTTCGTTGCCTTGAATGAGACCCTGAGCCTTGCCCTTCAGGTCGTCAATTAAACCCACGGGCACCTCCCTTCCATCGCGGAGCCAGTTCGCTCCTCCGCGTCCGACCCTAACACCAGTTCTGCGGGGTGCCAAGGGTTCTGCGGAGGCCTGTGGACGAACTACGCCAACGGCTTACTTTCAACCTTGTGGCGCGGGCTGTTCGGGTTCATGAGGGAGTGCCTGCGGCCATAGGCGAAGTAGATGATCAAGCCGATGACCAGCCATGCGCCGAACCGGACCCAGGTTTCCCAGTGGAGCTGGAACATGAGGAACGCCGATGCCAGGACGCCGAAGGCGGGGACTGCCGGCATGAACGGCAGGCGGAAGGTGCGCGGGGCGTTGGGCTTGGTGTAGCGGAACACGATCACGGAAATGCAGACCACCACGAAGGCAGCCAGAATGCCGATGTTGGTGAGATCGGCAACTTCCTTGATGGGGAAGACTCCGGCGAGGAATGCCGAGGCAACACCGGCGATCCATGTGACGCGCTGCGGGGTTCCGTGCTTGTCAGTCTTGGCGAACCAGCCCGGGAGCAGGCCGTCACGGCTCATGGAGAACCATACGCGGGTGACACCCAGCAGGAAGGTCAGCATCACGGTGAGGATGGACAGGACCGCGAACACCGAAATGATAGTGGCGATCACAGGCAATCCGACGCCGGTGAATGCAGATGCGAAGCCGGCCGTGGGATCAATGTCCTTGTAGTTCTGCATGCCGGTGAGTACGAGGGTTGCGGCAACGTACAGAAGCATTGCGACGATCAGCGACAGGATGATGGCCTTGGGCATGTGCTTTTTGCCGTCCTTGGCCTCTTCCGCAGCTGTGCTCATGGCGTCATAGCCGAAGACGGCGAAGAAGACGGTGGCGGCACCGGCCAGGACGGGCCCAAAGCCGCTGGGCATAAACGGGTTGTAGTTCTCGGTGTTGATGTAGAAAATACCCAGCCCGATAATGAACAGAATCAGGATGACCTTGATGGCGACTGCCACCAGTTCAAACCGGCCAAACGCCTTGGTGCCACGGCTCAGGATCCAGGTGACCAGGAGGCAGACAAGGATGGCCGGAAGGTTGATGATTCCGCCCTTGCCCTCATCGGCCGTGGACGTCATCCAGGTGGGCATATGGATTCCGATGCCTGAAAGGAAAGCATCGAAGTAGCCGGAAATGCCGATAGCCACCACAGCCACAATGGCGATGTACTCCAGCAGGAGGTCCCAGCCGATGAACCAGCCGATGATCTCTCCCAGAGCTACATAGCCGTAGGTGTAGGCCGAGCCGGCGCGGGGGATCATGCCGGCAAACTCGGCGTAGGACAGTGCTGCTGCGCCGGAAGCGAGGCCGGCGATGAGGAACGAGAAGAGCACGGCAGGGCCAACGCCGGGGTTGCTCTCGCTGCCATGGGCTACCAGCCCGGCCAGCGAGAAGATGCCGACGCCGATAATTCCGCCGACGCCAATGGCTGTCAGCTGCCAGAGGCCAAGACTTTTGAAAAGCCCGCTGTGTTTGTTTTCTTCCTCGATGTCGTCGATCGGCTTGCGCCTCAGGACGGACTGTGAAGCCGTCTGTTGGTTCATGGGGGTACTCCTGCCGGTGGGCGTGGAACGGTGATGAGCTCGCAGTACATTATGCGAGCCGAATCACATTAGATAAAGCGACTTCTTCTGAGGGGTATCGGTTACTTCCATTAATGAATTGGATATCCGCAAAATCCGGGCATAAAAAAAGCAGCTCCTGGGAGCTGCTTTCTTTATTCTGGAGCGGACGACGAGATTCGAACTCGCGACATCCACCTTGGCAAGGTGGTGCTCTACCAGCTGAGCTACGTCCGCACATGCTGCCTGCCGGGTATAAGCCTGGCTGTCAACAACAAACAAGTTGCCTTGTTTTGGTGGGCGATACTGGGATCGAACCAGTGACCTCTTCCGTGTCAGGGAAGCGCGCTACCGCTGCGCCAATCGCCCGTTACCGGGTCCTTCAATAGGAGAGCGGACGACGAGATTCGAACTCGCGACATCCACCTTGGCAAGGTGGTGCTCTACCAGCTGAGCTACGTCCGCACATGCTGCTTGCCGGGTTGATGCCCGGCCTTCAACAACAAACAAGTTTCCTTGTTCTGGTGGGCGATACTGGGATCGAACCAGTGACCTCTTCCGTGTCAGGGAAGCGCGCTACCGCTGCGCCAATCGCCCATGCATCCAGCCAGCTGCTGGAAGACATAGTTTTCACCGAGGTGGGTACGGGATTCGAACCCGTGTATACGGCTTTGCAGGCCGCTGCCTCGCCTCTCGGCCAACCCACCGTGTAAGCAGATTTCCGAAGAAGTCTTGCCTTGACAGTGCCTTGCGAGCGGACGACGAGATTCGAACTCGCGACATCCACCTTGGCAAGGTGGTGCTCTACCAGCTGAGCTACGTCCGCAGTGTCGTTATCGGCGGGCAGCCTTGCAGGCATTCCGTCGCTTTCCGACGAGTAAAAACTCTATAGGAGGTTCCTGCAAACTCCAAATCGGTAGCTTGCTTTTGATCGCAGTGGCGGCTGGATCCTTGTATTCACGCGGATTTAGGCGAATTTCACCGCTGTAATTTCACTGTTGTAGTTCGAGGGCGGTCTGAACATCAGGATCCGTTTTGCATTCCGGCGATGGTCCGTTAGTGTTTTCTATGCACCCGGGCGATTGGCGCAGTGGTAGCGCGCTTCGTTCACACCGAAGAGGTCACTGGTTCGAACCCAGTATCGCCCACAGCCTGTATGCAATGGTTAAACCCCGTTTTGACTGACCGAGTCGGTCCAAACGGGGTTTTTCCTTGTTCAGCTTGTTTTCCAGTGCAACTCGCGGGCTGCCTGATTTCGGGTTTCTGCGTCACGATTCACGTGCACCCGACACCCATCAGCATGCGCGAACAAGAAGAGCCGGAACCGCTCCCGGCCGTCACGGAAACTGCCTCCCGCCTTGTAGATCTCTCAGTGACCGCGCCGATCCTCGCCGGCAAGCTGGCCAGGCTGCCTCCAGAGCAGCTTGCCGTGATCTTTCCGCGGATGAATTCTGTCGGTCCTCTGTGACACAGTCTTTATATGACTGCTCCACTGCTTGCCCACGCTACTGACTACGGCCGGATGTACGCCCGCTCCACAACTGAGCAATTTTCTGTGCCGTCCATCACCACAGTGATCGGACAACAGGCGCATGCTTTGGACGGTTGGTTCAGTTACATGGGCGCAAGCAGCCTGGCTGCAGATCCTGAGCTTCCGGCCATCCTCGGAAGTCCTGCCAGGATTCGTCAGGCCATCAACAAAGCCTCCAAGGCCGCTGAGGTTTATCGGCATGCAGCTGCAGCACGCGGGGATCGTGTTCATACATACTGCGAACAGGTGGCTTTGCGGGCCATGGGGCGGCCGCACCGTCTGGAAGAATGCCGGGAAGACCTCGCCGCCCATGGAGAACAGGCCTTTGCTGCCCGCTTTGATGAGTGGTGGGAACTCTACCGGGTAGAGCCCCTCGCGCCCGAGATCACGGTGTGGAACAAAACGGTGGGTTATGCCGGAACGTTGGACCTCGTGGCCCGGATCAACGGCCGCATCTGCCTGATTGACTACAAAACCAAAGGCACTACCCGCGACGGTACGGTCAAAGCCTTGGATGACAAAGTGGTCATGCAGCTCGCGGCCGGGATGAAGGCAGAGGAAAGTCTGGTGGATCCTGTTGCAGGTGAATGGGAGCCGTGGAAGTACGGCGATAACCCCATGTTGCTGGCAGTAGCTATCGGCGAGACCGAAGTCAGGCCGCAACGGGCCAATCCGGACATCCTCAAGCACCACTGGTGGAAGTTCTGCGCCTTGCGGCGCGTGTGGGAGATGTCAGCGGACGTTGTCGCGGCCGGACAGCCGTTGCTCCCTATTGCTCCGCCCGTCTTCGCTTCAGCAGGCGCCGCACCTGCAGCAACATGACCTCAACTAAACTGGCCTAGGCCCCGTAACAACCGGAGCCTGGTTTGACGATCGTGAGGACTGACAGCAGATGGCAATTTTGAGTATCCGAATCATCGGGGATCCGGTGCTGCGCACCGTAGCTGACCCCGTCACCGATTTCGGTCCGGAGCTCGCCAAGCTGGTAGCTGATATGACCGAAACCATGGAAGACGTTGAAGGTGCCGGCCTCGCCGCTCCTCAAGTGGGGGTAAGCCAGCGGGTGTTTACGTACCGCATTGGGGGAGTGGAAGGACACATCATCAATCCGGTCCTGGAAAACAGTGAGGATTTCCAGCCGGACGAAGTAGAGGGTTGCCTCTCCATTCCCGGTTTGGGCTTTCCCGTGCGCCGTTACCGGGCTACCAGGGCTACTGGCGTGGACTTGAACGGGAATCCGGTGTCGGTGGAGGCGGAGGGCATGTTGGCCCGTTGTTTCCAACACGAGACAGATCACCTTGACGGCGTCCTCTATACCGACAGGTTGGAAGGAGACGACCGAAAGGCCGCCCTCCGTGCCATCCGGAACGCCAACTATCACGCCATCACGGAGCAAACAACCTCCCAACGCGCCAACTCCGTGGGCTCCAGTTTCGGCGGCGGTAGTTTCGGAGCTCCCGAGTGAGGGTCCTCTTCGCAGGAACGCCCGCTGTGGCTGTGCCGTCGTTGGATGCCTTGGATAAGGCTGGCTTCCAGATAGTTGCGGTCCTCACCCGGCCTGATGCGCCCGTGGGCCGCAAGCGCGTTCTGACGCCTTCGCCGGTTGCTGCACGAGCCATGGAACTTGGTATCGAGGTCATTCGAGCGGCAAAGGTCGACGCGGAAACCACACAGAGAATCGCGGAATTCGCTCCCGACGTCGCCGCAATCGTTGCTTACGGCGGCATTGTTCCCAAGGCCGCGCTGGGTGTACCCACCCACGGCTGGGTCAACCTGCACTTCTCGCTCCTCCCTGCATGGCGCGGTGCGGCGCCCGTGCAAAGATCCATCATCGCGGGCGATGACGTCAGCGGGGCGGCTACTTTCCAGCTTGAAGAAGGCCTGGATACCGGGCCTGTATTTGGCACACTCACAGAAACAGTTCGTCCTGAAGATACCGCGGGTGATCTGCTCGAGCGCCTGTCCATCAGTGGCGCGGTACTGCTGAGCCAGACCCTTTCCGCCATTGATGCCGGGCAGGCTGCTCCTCAGCCGCAGACCGGGGAGATCTCCCTCGCCCCCAAGCTGACGCTCGACGACGGTCGTCTCGACTGGCAGCAGCCGGCCCTTGCCTTGAACCGCCGGGCGCGAGGAGTTACCCCTGAACCCGGAGCATGGACAACCTTGGACGGCCAGAGGGTCAAACTTGAACCCGTGACTCTCCGGCCCGATATCAAGGATCTTCCGCCGGGGAGCATCAAGGTGGACGGCAAGTCGGTTCTGGTAGGTACCGGTTCCCATGCAGTGGAGCTTGGCCGGATCCAACCGGCCGGTAAGAAAATGATGTCGCCTGCCGATTGGGCGCGCGGCCTGGCAACACCCGAGAGAGTGGTATTCGAATGAGCGAGTCCGGCCGGCGAGGCCCCAACAACAGCGGGAGCCGGGACGGCGGCGGGGCGGGCAACCGGGACTCACAGGGTAACCGTGGCGCCCGCAGCGAAAGCAAACGCAACGCGCAGGGCCGGGAACGGAACAGGGGACCGCAAAGGGGTTTTACCAATAACGCTCCTTCGCAACGCACACGTCGCGCTGATCCAGCCCGGCTCGTGGCCTTTGAAGTTCTTCGGGCGGTTGCCTCCGAAGACGCCTACGCAAACTTGGTGCTGCCGGCACGTATCCGCGAGCACCGCCTGGACCGGCGCGATGCTGGCTTCGCCACTGAATTGAGCTACGGGGCTTTGCGCGGGCAGGGTACCTACGATGCCATCCTGGCCCGTTGTGTGGACCGTCCCTTGGAGCAACTGGATCCGGCCATCCTGGATGCGCTGCGAATCGGCGCCCACCAGCTGCTCTCCATGCGTGTTCCGGCGCACGCAGCGCTGGATCAGACCGTCGGCCTGGCACGCGCCGTCATCGGAGCCGGACCATCGGCCCTCATCAACGCCGTACTTCGCAAGGTCACTGCCCACACCATGGGCGAGTGGCTGGAGATCGTGCTGGATGACGAATCCGACGAGACCAAAATTGCTGCCCTGCGCCACGCCCACCCGGAATGGATTGTCCGTGCACTCCGCCAATCCCTGGTGAACCACGGTCGCCCCAAATCCGAGATTGATGCGCTCTTGGAGGCCGATAACGCGGCCCCGGTGGTTAACCTGGTGGCGTTGCCCGGTCTTGGAAACCTGGATGAAGCTTTCGATCATGGAGCTACTGCAGGTGAGCTGGTGGAAGATTCAGCTCTTTCAGCCGGCGGGGACCTGGGCCGTTTTGAATCGGTCCGCCGCGGTACTACGCGCGTCCAGGACGTGGGATCCCAGCTGGTTGCCCGTGCTTTGGCTGGAGTTGAGCTGGGCAATTCTCCTGCACAGAGTGAACGGTGGTTGGACTTGTGCGCGGGGCCGGGTGGCAAGGCTGCGCTCCTTGCTGCCTTGGCGCACCGCGACGGCGCTACCCTCCTGGCCAATGAGCCGGCACCGCACCGGGCCAAACTTGTTCAGCAGGCACTCTCAGCTGTGCCGCATGAGGCGTGGACAGTGCGGACCGGCGACGGCCGCGACGTGGGTGCGGAGCAGCCCGAAACTTTTGACCGCGTGTTGGTGGACGTGCCTTGCAGTGGACTTGGTGCCCTGCGAAGGCGGCCGGAATCCCGGTGGCGCCGCTCTCCCGCGGACATCGGTGACCTGGGTCCGTTGCAGCGTGACCTGTTGAAATCCGCGCTTGATGCCGTCAGGCCCGGTGGCGTGGTGGCGTATGTGACGTGCTCGCCGCATCCGGCCGAGACCACAGCCGTTGTTACGGACGTGCTTGCCAAGCGTGAGGACCTTGAACTGCTGGACGCCGGGCAGGCGTTGGACGATGCCAGCCTTACCGGAAATCTTGGTGCAGGTCATGACCTCACGGCCCAGCTGTGGCCGCACGTTCACCAAACGGATGCCATGTTTATGGCGCTCATCCGCAAAAAGCCGTAGCTGCCGTAACTCGGTTTCCCATTCCCACCCACCCGAAGGGGCTGCTTTGTCTCAGTGCTGTATCAACCCGAGCATCCTGTCAGCGGATTTCGTCAACCTTGAGGCGGAACTGCAACGGATCAGCAATGCCGATGCCGTCCACGTGGACGTTATGGACAACCATTTTGTTCCCAACCTGACGCTGGGCCTGCCCGTGGTGCAAAGGATCCAAGCAGTCAGCCCGGTTCCGCTGGACGCACACTTGATGATCTCCGACGCCGACCGCTGGGCGCCTGCCTACGCGGACGCCGGCGTCGCTTCGGTGACGTTCCACGCCGAAGCTGCCATGGCGCCGGTCAAGCTGGCCCGCGAACTGCGCGCCAGGGGGTCCAAGGCCGGCATGGCCTTACGTCCCGCTTCACCCGTGGAGCCTTACCTGGACATGCTCAGCGAACTGGACATGCTGTTGATCATGACCGTGGAGCCCGGATTCGGGGGTCAGGCATTCCTGGACATTACGTTGCCCAAGATCCGGCGTGCGCGGGCAGCAATTGAGGGGTCGGGGATCGGCGTCGCCATCCAGGTGGACGGTGGTATCACTGAGGAGACCATTGCGCGCGCGGCTGAAGCCGGTGCGAACGTCTTTGTTGCAGGCTCGGCCGTGTACGGGCATCCAGATCCCGCGGAGGCGATCGAGAAGCTTCGTGCAGCAGGTCAAGCCGCTGCTTGGACAAACGGCTGACGACCCTCACCACATGTTACGAAAATGGCCCGGGAATAGCCCGGACATCTTTGTAGTTGTGGCAGAATAACAACACACATACGTGCTCCGGGGTCGGTGTAAGTCCGAACCGGCGGTTATAGTCCGCGACCCGCGAGCCACTGGAGTCCAAGAAATTGGACGTTCGGTGGCAGACGGTTGAACTGGTGAAATTCCAGTACCGACAGTTAAAGTCTGGATGGGAGAAGCACGTACAGTCATGCCTTGGGCGTCCCTTTCGCGACGCCCGGCATTGCGCTGTCGTACACCCCCGGAGTCATCGCGGCTTACTGGGA
Organism: Arthrobacter sp. DualSoilB13; assembly: GCF_055389195.1. Taxonomy (NCBI): domain Bacteria; kingdom Bacillati; phylum Actinomycetota; class Actinomycetes; order Micrococcales; family Micrococcaceae; genus Arthrobacter; species Arthrobacter sp. DualSoilB13. Next base: position 1,780,587 of record NZ_AP035865.1, read on the forward strand.
AGGAACGGCATGGACTTTCTGCGATGGCTCTTCGAAGCACAGATCCCCGTTGGAGGATCTGCTCTTGTCTTACGCGAAGTGCTTGGAAACATCTTTGGGCTACTCAGCGCCCTCGGCGGTATGCGCCGAAAAGTCTGGGCTTGGCCAATCGGCATCGTGGGTAACATCCTCTTGCTCACGGTCTTCCTGGGCAACGTATTCGGTGCCGCAGCACCGGCCACGCTGTGGGGACAGGCCGCCCGCCAGATCATGTTCATCGCAGTGGCTGTTTATGGCTGGTACCGGTGGCAGCAAGGCCGGCAGTCGGGTACCCAAGGGCGTGCCATTGTCCCCGGTTGGGCCAGTAACAAGGTCCGCTTCGCGCTGATTGGTGCGATGGTGGCGGGCACGGCTGCACTGACGCCCGTGTTCGACGCCCTTGGCTCCTATCCGCCCGTTTGGGCAGACGCATGGACCTTCATGGGATCCCTGCTGGCAACCTACGGCATGGCACGTGGATGGACTGAATTTTGGTTGGTTTGGGTGGCCGTTGACATTGTGGGAGTGCCGCTGCTGTTCAGCGCAGGCTATTACGCCAGCGCGGTGATGTACCTGTTCTACGGCTTCTTTACCCTCACCGGGTTCTTCGTGTGGTGGCGGGCCGAAAAGCGCGAACGTGCCGGCCGCGACGCCGAGCCCGTAGTCGCTGCTGTGTCCGCGGGGGCCCGCCAGTGAGCTTAGCCAATACGTTTTACACGGCAGCAGAAAATGCGGCCATGGAAGCCGCATTAAAAGCTGCACTTGCCGGACCGCGGGGAGCCAACCCGTTGGTAGGGGCGGTCATCCTCAGTCCGGAGGGAAAGCAACTGGCAACCGGTTATCACCGAGGGGCCGGAACGGCCCATGCCGAAGCCGACGCGATCTCCGAAGCCCGGAAGAACGGCGTCGAGACTGCAGGAACCACCATGGTTGTCACGTTGGAGCCCTGCAACCATGTGGGCAGAACCGGGCCCTGCGCCCAGGCCATCATTGACGCAGGCATCGCAAGGGTGATCTACGCCGTCGACGATCCCCATGACCCCGCCGCGGGGGGTGCGCGCACGCTCACTGCCGCCGGCATTGACGTCAGGTCCGGGCTGGAAGGTAGCAGGGCACTGGACCTGAACCGTGACTGGTTCGACGCCGTTGCGGCGAAGCGTCCCTTCGTCACCTTGCATATAGCCCAGACCCTGGACAGCAGAATTGCCGCTGTGGACGGCACCAGCCAATGGATCTCCTGTCCGGAGTCGCTTGCTGACAACCACGGACTGCGGGGTCTGATCGACGCGATCCTGGTAGGAACCGGGACGGTGCTGATCGACAACCCGCGATTGACGGCGCGGACACCGGAGGGCGGGCTCTCGGCCCACCAGCCCCTCCGTGCAGTCATGGGTTTGCGGGAAGTCCCTGAAGATGCTGCAGTCCGGGGAACCGACGGGCGTTTCCTTCACCTGCCCACGCGGGATCCGGCGGAAGCCTTGGGCCTGCTGTTCGAACAGGGGGTCCGCCACCTCATGGTGGAAGGAGGCTCCTCCATTTTGAGCACTTTCCTTGCCGCGGACCTGGTGGACGAACTGATCGTCTACCTCGCTCCCACGTTGCTCGGATCCGGTACCCCGGCACTTCACGACCTCGGTATCACCACACTTGCGGACGCCCAGCACTGGTCCTGGGACGACGCCGGTGGCGGCGCTGTCCGGATTCTGGGCAACGACCTTCGGCTACACCTGCGGTCACCACGGGGCGCCGCCAGCACTATCAAGAATTCGGTTTCGCAGAAAAATGTGGTTCTTCACGGAGAAGCTGCGGAACATCTCACAGGAGGAAACTGATGTTTACGGGAATCGTTGCCGAGCAAGGCACTGTGCTTGGCATTGAGCATGATGGCGATGCCAGCGCAACATTGAGGCTGAAAGCGCCTACCACGGCAGACGGCTTGCCCTTGGGTGGCTCCATTGCCGTCAACGGGGTGTGCCTGACCGCCACGCAGATCGAGGGCCAGGACTTCAGCGTGGACGTCATGGGGGAGACCCTCGTCCGGACAACCATTGGCGAGCTGACGGCGGGAGATGCCGTAAACCTGGAACGCTGCGTTCCGGCCGGCGGACGGCTGGACGGGCACGTTGTCCAAGGCCATGTGGACGGTGTAGGTGAACTGCTGGAACGCGAGCCGCTGGGGAACTGGGACCGGCTGAGGTTTGGAGTGCCGGCCACGCTGGCACGGTACATCGCCGAAAAGGGTTCGATCGCCGTCGACGGTGTTTCATTGACCGTGACCGCGGTCAGCCCCGCCGCAGAAACGGCGCCGTGGTTTGAAGTAGGTCTGATTCCCACTACGCTGGAGGAAACCGGCTTGGGCGCCAAAGCGGTGGGTGGCCGGGTGAACATCGAAGTTGATGTGTTGGCCAAGTACACCGAACGCCTCCTGTCCTTCGCGCCCCGGCAGGGAGGCAACTGATGAGCGCTCCCGCCAAAACAACTCCGGCCGGAACGGGACGTACAGGCCTGGATCCTGTCGAATCCGCCATCGCCGCCATGGCCGCCGGCAGGGCAGTGATCGTGGTGGACAACGAAGACCGGGAAAACGAAGGCGACATCATTTTCGCCGCCGAGCACGCAACGCCGGCGCTCATGGGCTGGACCATCCGTTATTCATCCGGAGTCATCTGTGTTCCCTTGGATTCAGAGCGCGCGGACGCCCTGATCCTGCCGCCTATGGTGGAGATCAACGAGGACGCAAAGGGAACCGCCTACACCGTTTCCTGCGATGCTGCGATCGGAGTCAGCACCGGAATCTCAGCTACTGACCGCGCTTTGACTGCCCGAATTTTGGCGGATCCAAACAGCACTCCGGCATCGATCACACGCCCCGGGCATATTTTCCCGCTGCGTGCGGTTAACGGGGGAGTGCGTGAACGCCCAGGTCACACGGAAGCTGCCGTGGACCTGTGTCGGCTTGCCGGGCTCGCTCCGGTGGGTGTGATCGCAGAGTTGGTACATGACGACGGTGAAATGATGCGGCTGGACAGTCTCCGTGATTTTGCCGCTGAACATGGATGCCCCCTCATCTCCATCGAGGACCTGGTGTCGTATGTTGAGGCGGTAGAGTCCCGGAAAGCACATGTTTCACAGGAGGACGAGGAGAAGCGATGACCGCATCGACCACACGCAGCAGCGACCACACCGGCCCCGGGACGCACCCCGTCAGTGGTGGGCCGATCGTGCAATTGCCTACGGCTTTTGGTGACTTTGTGGCACAGGCGTGGACTGACCATGAGACCGGCCACGAGCACCTCGCCGTGAGTTCCCCCAACCCGCCCAAGGGCGGCCGTGCACCATTGGTAAGGCTGCATTCGGAGTGCCTCACCGGTGATGTGTTTGGTTCCTACCGCTGCGACTGCGGAGAACAGTTGGCCTTTGCCCTGGAGCTCATCCACGCAGAGGGCGGGACCTTGCTGTACCTGCGCGGCCAAGAGGGCCGGGGCATCGGGTTGGCCAACAAAATCAAGGCATATGCGCTGCAGGAAGCCGGCTTTGACACAGTGGAAGCCAACGAACAGCTCGGCCTGCCTGTAGATGCGCGCTCCTACACTGCCGCGGGCCAGATCCTAGCGGAAATGGGACTGCACGAGGTCAGGTTGCTGAGCAACAACCCCGATAAGCAGAACCGCCTCGCCCAAGCCGGTGTCACGGTGGTGGAGATGGTGCCCACCGAGGTTCCCTCCCGCGAACAGAACCTCCGCTACCTGCAGACCAAGAAAGACCGGATGGACCACCGACTGGCGCTGGACGTCCAGCCCGTCAGCAACGGCAAGACGCCGGCATCCCTGCCCTTTGACAACAACCAAGACTGAACGGATCCCCAGCAACTATGAGCGGCCACGGCGCACCAACTATCGACCTCACCACCCTCAACCCCGAGGAAACCTCACAGCTGAAGTTGGCCATTGTGGCCGCGAGCTGGCACACACAGATCATGGACGGGCTGGTTGACGGTGCCCTCCGCGCAGCCAAGGAAGCCGGCATCGCCGAACCCACGCTCCTGCGGGTTCCGGGCAGCTTTGAACTTCCGGTTGCCGCGGCCAGGCTCGCGCCCCACTTCGACGCTGTGGTAGCCCTCGGCGTAGTGATCCGCGGCGGGACCCCACACTTCGACTACGTCTGCCAGGCCGCGACGTCGGGCCTCACCGACGTCAGCGTCCGCACCGGAGTGCCTGTTGGCTTCGGCGTCCTCACTTGCGACACCGAGCAGCAGGGCATCGACCGTGCCGGCCTTCCGGGTTCCAAGGAGGACAAGGGACACGAAGCAGTGACCGCTGCCTTGGCCACGGCTGTGACACTCAAGCAGTACAGCTAAACGCCTGGATCGAAGGGGATGTGAGTGTGTCTTCACTCACATCCCCTTCGTCATGCAACGCCCCAACAAGCGGTGGTTGCCCCTGAGCAAGTAGTCTGGAGGGCGTGAAGAATTTCGAGACGCTGTTCGCAGAACTGAGTGAGAAAGCAGCGACCCGCCCGGCAGGTTCGCGCACGGTTGCCGAACTGGACTCCGGAATCCATGGCATCGGTAAAAAGGTGGTCGAAGAGGCCGCCGAAGTCTGGATGGCCGCGGAGTACGAATCGGACGAAGCCGCCGCTGAGGAAATCTCCCAGTTGCTGTACCACCTGCAGGTCCTCATGCTCGCCAAGGGCCTCAGCCTGGAAGACGTTTACAAGCATCTCTAGCCACGCCACTCCGCTTGCCTGTTGCGGAGCCCCCTGCGTGGCCAAGGTGCCTGAAAACCTCCATTCCAAAAAGAAAGTCTCCCAATGCTCCGTGTAGCAGTCCCCAACAAGGGATCCCTGTCCGAAGCCGCCTCGGCAATGTTGTCCGAGGCTGGTTACCGCCAGCGCCGCGACACCCGCGAACTGGTCATGGTTGATCCCGACAATGACATTGAGTTCTTCTTCCTCCGTCCCCGCGACATCGCCGTTTACGTCGGCCAGGGAACCCTGGACGTCGGCATCACCGGCCGCGACCTGTTGCTGGACGCAAAAGTCGAAGCCGAAGAACTGCTTCCTTTGGGCTTCGCGCCGTCCACGTTCCGGTTCGCTGGACCGGTAGGTGACTTCACCGGCGTCGAGCAGCTCGAAGGCAAGCGCCTGGCAACCAGTTACGACGGACTTTTGCGCGATTACCTTTCCGAGCGCGGCGTGAACGCCACCGTGGTCCGGCTGGACGGAGCCGTTGAGTCTTCCGTGCGTCTGGGCGTCGCGGACGCAATCGCCGACGTCGTTGAAACAGGTAACACGCTCAAAGCTGCCGGCATGGAGATCTTTGGCGATCCCATCCTGAAGTCCGAGGCCGTGCTGATCCGCCGGTCCGGTTCGGGCGGAGCCGCCAACGGGACAGCCAAGGAAATCGAGATTCTCATCCGTCGACTCCAGGGAGTCCTCGTAGCCCGCCAGTACGTCCTGATGGATTACGACATCCGCAAAGACCTGGTGGAGGACGCGGCTGCACTGACTCCCGGCCTGGAATCGCCCACGGTCTCACCGCTGCGGGATTCGGAGTGGGTTGCTGTGCGGTCCATGGTTCCCAAGAAGGAAACCAACCGCATCATGGACGAGCTCTACGACCTCGGAGCACGCGCCATCCTGGTCAGCAGCATCCACGCTTGCCGCATCTGATCCACGGACAGCAAGCCCAGTAGAACTTAGGAGCAGCACATGGCTGTAGCCGTACGCGTCATCCCATGCCTGGATGTCGATGCAGGCCGGGTGGTCAAGGGCGTCAATTTTGAAGGACTCCGAGATGCCGGAGATCCAGTGGAACTCGCGCACCGGTACGATAACGGCGGGGCCGACGAATTGACGTTCCTGGACGTCACTGCGTCGTCCGGCAACCGCGAAACCACGTTCGACGTGGTCCGCCGCACGGCTGAGGAAGTCTTCATTCCCTTGACCGTGGGTGGTGGTGTTCGTGGCGTGGCAGAGGTGGACAAGCTCCTGCGCTTCGGTGCGGACAAGGCGTCCATCAACACCGCGGCTGTCGCCCGCCCCGATGTGATCGATGAGATCACCCGTCACTTCGGCTCGCAGGTCCTGGTGCTCTCGGTGGACGCGCGCCGTACCCGTGACGGTGACGTCCCGACGTCGTCCGGTTTTGAAGTGACCACCCACGGTGGCCGCACCGGTACCGGAATCGATGCGATCGCCTGGGCCAAGGAAGCCGCCGACAGGGGCGTGGGAGAGATCCTGCTCAACTCGATCGACGCCGATGGCACGAAGGACGGCTTCGACCTTGAACTGATCCGCTTGGTCCGTGCTGCGGTGAACATCCCCATCATTGCTTCGGGCGGGGCCGGCGTGCCTGCCCATTTCCCGCCCGCCGTGGAGGCTGGCGCGGACGCCGTGCTGGCGGCCTCGGTGTTCCACTTTGGCCCGGATGACATGATCGCCCAGGTGAAGACCGCGATTCGTGAGGCAGGCTTCGAGGTTCGCTGATCAGTAGAGCTTAAAAGGCAATGGAGGGTCACCGTGCAGGTGACCCTCCATTGCGCATTTAGAGGCCGATGTCGGCTGACTGCAAGAGCGCGACGGCGTCCGGCTGGCCTTCGAAGGTGACGAGCGCCTGGCTGGTACGTCCATGAGCGTGCATAAGCAGTTCGCCGGGCTCGCCGACGATTGCTACTGAAACGGGGGCTCGCTTGGCTACGTGTCGGGGACCGGTGGGTCGCACAAGCACAATACCGAGGTCTACACCGCGGTAAAGGAAGGCAGCGCGCTTGATGAGGTCGTCCCAGAGGGCATCCGAATAGGCTTCGTCGAGTGCCCGGGGTGCCCAACGGTCGCCGGCGCGGCGAATGTCCTCGGTGTGAACAAAGTACTCAATGAGATTGGACGTCTCATCCAAGGCTTTGATCTTCAAGGGGGAGAGGGCCGGAGGGCCGGCGCGGAACGTCTTGATGAGGTCCGCATAGGCTTCAGGGCTCTGGAGCTTGGCAGCGAGTTTGGAGGTGGCCTTCTCCGAGGCCTTGCCCAAACTGGGAATCAGCAGGCCCAAACCCACTGCAATCTTCCGTTCGCGCAGATACAAATGCGCAGCAAGATCCCGCGTCTGCCACCCTTCGCAGAGCGTGGGGGAGTCAGGTCCGGCCGCCAGAAGGGTTTCGGCCAGTACTTCTCGGGAAGGATCGACGAAATGCATCACTTGTGAAACTAGCACGATCGGAGCACTCTTGCGCAGTGGAACCGCCGCAGAATCCGGCTCCCGCCAAAGGCACTAGACTTGATCTGATGTCAGAGCAGTCCGCCCCCAGCCCAACTCCTGCCGCGGAGCCCTCAAGCGAGCCCGCGAGCCCTTTGCCGCAGGAGATCGCCAGCGCCCTGAAACGGGATTCTTCCGGCCTCGTCGCAGCTATCGTGCAGCAGCACGACACCCATGAGGTCCTCATGCTCGGCTGGATGGATGATGAGGCTCTCCACCGCACCATGACCTCCGGCAGGGTCACGTTCTACTCCCGCTCCCGTCAGGAGTACTGGCGTAAGGGCGACACCTCCGGACACGTACAGTTCGTGAAGTCTGTCGCCCTTGACTGCGACGGCGATGCCCTCCTGATCCGCGTGGACCAGATCGGCGCAGCCTGCCACACCGGAACCCGGACCTGCTTCGATGGTCGCGACTTCACAGTTGTTTCGGGCCACCGCGACTAAGGCACCCACCACTTTCCACTGACGCACCACCTCAGACAATAAGGCGGAAAACATAGCCATGCAGGACCTTGGAATCATCAGCCCGGGCCTGGAAGAGTTCCGCGAACTCGCCGTCCACAGCCGTGTCATCCCTGTCCGACTCAAGGTCTTGGCGGATGCCGAGACTCCCATTGGCCTGTACCGAAAGCTGGCCAAGGGGCAACCGGGAACCTTCCTCTTGGAATCCGCTGCGGTTGGCGGCGCGTGGTCGCGCTACTCCTTCATCGGTTCCAAGTCCCGTGCCACGCTGACCACCAAAGACGGCCAGGCGCACTGGATTGGTGAGCCACCCGTGGGAGTTCCTGTCTCGGGCAACCCCGTTGACGCTGTGCGGGACACCGTCGCAGCACTTCAAACTGACCGCTTTGATGGGTTGCCGCCGTTCACGTCCGGTTTGGTGGGCTTCCTCGGGTGGGAAGCTGTGCGCCATTGGGAGCGGCTGACGTCCCCGCCCGAAGATGATCTGCAGCTGCCCGAGATGGCACTGAACCTGGTCACCGACATGGCGGTGCACGACAATATGGACGGCACCGTCCTCCTGATTGCCAACGCCATTAATTTCGATGACAGCTCCGAGCGGGTGGATGATGCCTGGCACGACGCCGTAGCCCGGGTGAAGGCGCTGCTGGAGCAGATCAGCACACCGGTTGCCCAGCCCGTGTCCGTGCTTCAAACGGCTGCCCTGGACTTCGCCTCGAGCGTCCAGGAACGCTGGGACGAGGCCAAATACCTGGAAGCAATCGACCGCGGCAAGGAAGCCATTGTTGACGGTGAGGTTTTCCAGGTAGTGATCTCGCGGCGATTCGAAATGGAATGCGCCGCGGACCCCCTGGATGTTTATCGCGTCCTGCGCAACACCAACCCCAGCCCGTATATGTACCTCTTCAGCCTGGAGGACGCGGACGGCCGCGAGTACTCGATTGTGGGCTCCTCACCGGAGGCCTTGGTCACGGTGACCGGACAGGAAGTCATTACCCACCCCATCGCCGGCTCGCGCCCCCGTGGCAAGACGGTGGAGGCCGACAAGGCATTGGCTACTGAGCTTCTGGCTGACCAGAAAGAGCGCGCAGAGCACCTGATGCTGGTGGATCTCTCACGCAACGACCTCTCCAAGGTCTGTGTGGCCGGAACCGTGGACGTTACGCAGTTCATGGAAGTGGAGCGGTTCAGCCACATCATGCACCTGGTGTCCACCGTGGTCGGCGAGCTCGCCCCGCACGCAAAGGCCTACGACGTCCTCAAAGCGACTTTTCCGGCGGGCACTCTTTCCGGTGCTCCCAAGCCGCGCGCGCTCAGGCTGCTGGACGAACTCGAACCGCACCGGCGTGGTATCTACGGCGGCGTGGTGGGCTACTTGGACTTCGCCGGAGACATGGACATGGCCATTGCCATCCGGTCCGCACTGCTCCGTGAGGGACGCGCCTACGTCCAGGCCGGCGGTGGGATCGTGGCCGATTCGCACAAGCCTTCGGAAGCCCTTGAAACGGTGAACAAAGCTGCCGCACCTCTCCGTGCGGTGCACACAGCCGGTTCGTTGCAGAACATTTCCGCAAGGTCTGTGCGGAGCGCAGATGAATCCGACACCGGGACGTCGATTTCATGAGCGCGGCATCTTCAGCACCTTCTGTGAGGCAGTCTCCGCGGTGGGCGCGAAAATCCACTCTGGTTCTGGCCACCACCATCCTTGCGCTGGCCGTTTTTGGAGCCACCACTCAGACCTGGATCGAGGTCCGGCTGGACCCCACTGGTGCCTCCAACAGTGACCTCCATGTCCAAGGAAGCAAAGCGGCTACCGCGGTCACAGCACTGGCTGTCGTCGCTCTGGCGGGCGGCTTGGCTGCATCCATCGCCGGAAAGATAGCGCGCTGGATCATTGCAGTCCTCATTGTTTTGTCAGCTGCGGGGATCATCCTCGCGGCAGTGACCGTCATGCTGGATCCGTTGGGAGCCGCGCAAGGTTCCATAGCTGCAGCCACGGGAGTATCGGGCGGGCAGGCCGATGCAGCAGTTACTGTGTTCCCCGTGCTTGCCATCATTGCCGGTTCCCTTCTGGCGGTCTGCGCTGTTCTCTTGCCGCTTGCGGCTCGTCACTGGACCTCACGGACCAAATATGACGCCGGGACGAGAAGCAAGAAGAGCAACAACGAACCCGTTGACGAGATCGACAGCTGGGACAGCCTCTCGCGCGGAGAAGACCCCACGTAAGCAGTCGCATCGTACTTTCGGGTTCCCCGGCGCAACAAAGCCGACCACACCTGCGATGACGTCCGGCGATGTCCCGGCCGTCGTCAATAAATGGCAGAATGTAAGCAGTATTCATCCTGAGGAGATTTCACATGAGCAAAACCACAGTGTCCGCAAACCAAGCTGAATCCAAAATGGCCAGCCACGCTGACGCCATTGGCCATGGGAACAGCCCGGCTGCCTGGACCTGCGTACTTGTGATGCTGGTGGGCGCCCTGATTTCTTCCATCGCATTTGTCATCGCCAACACCCCGATCTTCGTCGGCGGACTGGTGGTCATGGTTATCGGCCTGATCGTGGGCTTCGTCATGCGCAAGGCAGGCTACGGAGTTGGCGGCAGCAAGCTGCAGAACAACGGTCACTAATCGTGACCGTTCTTGATGACATCATTGTTGGCGTCAAGGAGGACATGGAGGCCCGGCGTGGTCTCGTGTCCCTCGCGGAGCTGAAGGAGCGCGCCGCTAACGCTGCTCCGGCCCGTGATGCATGGGCCGCCTTGGGTGGCCCGTCATCCATCCGCAACGACCTCAAAGTCATCGCCGAAATCAAGCGTCGCAGCCCTTCCAAAGGTGATCTCGCGTCCATCGCCGATCCTGCGTCGCTTGCGGCGCAGTATGCCGACGGCGGGGCTTCCGTGATCAGCGTCCTCACCGAACAGCGCCGCTTCGGCGGTTCCCTGGCGGACCTCGACGCCGTACGTGCCGCCGTCGAAACGCCGTTGCTGCGCAAGGACTTCACCGTTGACGAGTACCAGATCTGGGAAGCCCGTGCACACGGTGCCGATCTCATCCTGTTGATCGTTGCGGCGCTGTCCGACTCGGAGCTTGCTGACTTCAGTGCTCTGAGCCACGAGCTCGGCATGAACGTCCTGGTGGAGACGCACACCGAAGAGGAAATCGAGCGAGCTGTCGCGGCGCAGGCCAAGATCATTGGCATCAATGTGCGCAACCTCAAAACGCTCGACGTCGACCGTTCCGTTTTCGGATCATTGGCCGGTTTGATTCCGGCTGAGTCCGTCATCGTGGCCGAATCCGGCGTCAGGGGTCCCGAGGACGTCTCTCATTACGCCGCGGGCGGCGCCAACGCCATCCTGGTGGGGGAGGCGCTGGTCAGCGACTCCACACCGCGCGAACGCATCACTGAATTCAAGGCAGCGGGAGCTGCCGCAATCGCCGTCAGGAACTGAGGCAGCACCTGAATCACGGCGAATAGTTGCAAGGCAGCCCGGGCATCAGCCTGCGGCTGCCTTGTGGCACGTGGAACTACCAAAGAACTAACTGGAACAGGACGGTGAGACTGATGGTCGACGCGCCAACAGCCGGCTCAGACGAGAATGCAGCGGATGCATTCCTCCAAGGTGGCCCTTCGCTGCGGAATGCATCGGGGCCCTACTTTGGCAGCTATGGCGGACGCTGGATGCCCGAGTCGCTCATTGCCGCCCTTGACGAAGTTCAGGACACCTTTGAGAAGGCCAAAGCTGATCCTGATTTCATCGCCCAGCTCAAGGACCTCAACAAGAACTACTCCGGCAGGCCGTCTTTGCTGACCGAGGCCAAGCGCTTCTCGGAGCACGCAGGCGGGGCGCGCATCTTCCTCAAACGCGAGGACCTCAACCACACCGGCTCCCACAAGATCAACAACGTCCTGGGCCAGGCACTGCTCGCAAAGCGGATGGGCAAGACCCGCGTCATCGCCGAGACCGGCGCAGGCCAGCACGGCGTGGCCAGCGCAACCGCCGCAGCACTGCTGGGCCTTGAGTGCGTGGTCTACATGGGTGCCGAGGATTGCCGCCGGCAGGCCTTGAACGTGGCGCGCATGCAGCTCCTGGGCGCCACAGTGGTTCCCGTGACCAACGGTTCGCAGACACTCAAGGACGCCATCAACGATGCCCTTCGGGATTGGGTCTCCAACGTGGAGCACACCCACTACCTGCTGGGTACCGCCGCCGGAGCGCATCCTTTCCCTGCCATGGTCCGCTACTTCCACGAAGTCATCGGTGAAGAGGCGCGCAGCCAGATCCTGGAGCAAACCGGGAAGCTTCCCGACGCTATCGCTGCATGTATCGGTGGAGGATCCAATGCAATCGGCCTCTTCCACGCATTCCTTGACGACGCATCAGTCAAGATCTACGGCTTTGAAGCCGGCGGTGAAGGGGTGGAGACAGGTCGCCACGCTGCAGCCATCTCGCTGGGCCGCCCGGGCGTACTTCACGGCGCCCGCTCGTACCTGATGCAGGATGAAGACGGTCAGACTATTGAGTCCCACTCCATTTCTGCCGGGCTGGATTACCCGAGCGTCGGCCCGGAGCACTCCTACCTCGCAGACATCGGGCGTGTCACCTACGAGGCCGTGACGGACACCGAAGCCATGGATGCGTTCAGCCTCCTGTGCCGGACTGAAGGCATCATCCCTGCTATCGAGTCCTCCCACGCATTGGCCGGTGCCATCAAGATCGGCCAGCGTCTCACGGAGGGCAAGGAAAATCCCTCGGACGTGACAGTGATCGTGAACCTGTCCGGGCGTGGCGATAAGGATGTGGAGACTGCTGCCGCCTGGTTCAACATGTTGGACGAGGAAGGGCACGTCAAGGGCACCACACTGTCCACGCGGAAGCCTAAGGGGCCCACCGAGCGCACCAACGAAGCAGCCGTGGATGTCAACGAGGACCAGAACTGATGACTGAAGAATTCGCCAGCAAATCCGCCGCCGTCATTGACCGGGCCAAAGCAGAAGGCCGGGCCGCGTTGGTGGGGTACCTTCCCGCCGGCTACCCCACGGTCAAGGAGAGCATCGAGGCCGGCATAGCCTTGGCCCGGAACGGTGCTGACCTCATCGAAATCGGCATTCCGTACTCCGATCCCGTGATGGACGGTCCCGTGATCCAAGCCGCTACCACTGAAGCGATCTCCAACGGATTCCGCGTCGCAGACGTCTTTGACGTGGTTGCAGGCATTACTGCCGCCACCGATGCAGCAGTTTTGGTCATGACGTATTGGAACCCGGTCATGCGCATGGGCGTGGACGAGTTCGCCCGCCGCCTGGCCGAAGCCGGGGGAGCAGGACTCATTACCCCTGACCTGGTTCCTGACGAGGCTCATGAGTGGATCGAAGCCTCCAACAAGTACGGCCTGGACAGGGTGTTCCTTGTGGCGCCCTCTTCCACTCCGGAGCGACTGGACATGACGGTCAAGGCTAGCCGTGGATTCGTCTACGCTGTCTCCATCATGGGCGTTACCGGAACACGAACCTCCGTCAGCAGTAGTGCAGAAAGCGTGGTGGCTCGTGCCCACGAGGCCGGCGCCGAGCGTGTTTGTGTCGGATTGGGCGTCTCCAACCCGGATCACGTGCGTGAGATCGCTGCCTATGCGGACGGGGTGATCGTCGGCACCGCTTTGGTGGCGGCCCTCCGCGACGGCGGCGTGGACGCCGTCGGACAACTCACCAAGAACCTCAGCGCCGGCCTGGGCCGCGCAGCTGCAGAAGCCTAGAAAAAGGAAACAGCGAAGCGAATGCAGACCGTCCTCCACGCTGCGGCAATGGTCCCCTTGAGTATCCCGAGCCCATCGTGGTCCGGTTTCGACATTCCGCTACCGTGGGGGACGTTGCGCATCCACGCATACGCCCTCTGCATCCTGGCGGGCATCATCGTTGGCTTGTGGCTGACCTCGGCACGTTGGAAGCGCCGCGGGGCGCCTGAGGGCAGTCTGTGGGACATCGCCATCTGGGCGATCCCCTTCGGCATTATCGGTGGCCGCCTCTACCATGTCTTCTCTTCCCCGGACGCTTACTTCGGGCCCGGGTTTGACGGCACAGGGGACCTCTCGCTGATTCCGCAGATCCAGCGGGGTGGTTTGGGCATTTGGGGTGCTGTGATCCTCGGTGCGGTAGGTGCATGGATCGGTTGCCGACGGGCAGGCGTTAAGTTGACGGCATTCCTGGATGCAGCAGCTCCGGGCCTGCTCCTGGCCCAGGCCATCGGACGCTTGGGAAACTGGTTCAACCAGGAACTTTTCGGCGCGCCCACCACGTTGCCGTGGGGACTCGAGATTGACCCCGCCAATGCCAACTTCCCGCCGGACATGGCTGCGGGCACTCTGTTCCACCCGACGTTCCTTTACGAGATGCTGTGGAACCTGGTGGGTGTCGCCATCCTTCTGCTGCTGGACAGGAAGTTTAATTTCCGGTGGGGTCGGCTCTTCTGGTTGTACGCCGTGTACTACACCTTGGGCCGCGTGTGGATTGAAGCGCTGCGCATTGACGATGCTGAGCAGATCAGCCTTTTCGGGATTACCACCAGGCTTAATGTGTGGACCAGCATCTTTGTCTTTATCGCCGCTCTGGCGGTCTTCTTCGTCCTGGGCCGTAAGGGCCGGCCGGTGCCCGATACACCTTATTTGCCGGGCCGCGAGCCCGAAAAAACGGCGGAAAAGGAGCCGGCTGCGGTGACCAGTGTCACCAGTCATGATGTGGACGCATCTGTCTCAGATACTGGTTCGCGTGGTAATCTCCCAGATAACCAAAGCGATCCGGGCCACGTTGACGAGCCGCAGGAATCAGCAGGGGAGGCGGGAAAGGACATCACGTCCGGCACCGGTTCCACGTCTGCTGCTACTGCCGCAAGGAAGGCCCCCGGATCCACGCCGAAGGCAGACGACACCAAGTAGTCGCGTTCGGTAAAGGGGCAACAGAGTCACCGCTCGTAGGGCCCAGTCCACAGCGTCGTGGCACCCCGGAAACCGGATCGCAGCATACCGATGTTCACTGGTCAAGCCGGGGCCAGAGGTCTGCGTAACTGTTCGTTGCGCTGGATCGGCTGGCCTACAATTCCAATTACTAGCGCTTTGTTGTGCCCGTCACAGGGCAGGCAAGGTGGGGCCAACGTTGTCCCTTCCATACGCACGATCTCGAGGAAGGACGTCTCCCATGACCCATCTTCATAACCCCGGTTGGTCCGAAAATATCGAACCTCAGGGTGCCATGTCTCCGTTCAAGCGCTTTGCCGCGCTCCCGGAGGCTCAGGGTCTTTACAACCCTGATAAGGAGAAGGACGCCTGCGGCCTGGCTATTATTGCCACGCTCCGCGGGGAACCGGGATACGACATCGTGGAAGCGGCGCTGACCGCCCTCCGCAATCTCGAACACCGCGGCGCCGTGGGCGCCGACGAAGGTACCGGCGACGGTGCGGGCTTGCTGATGCAGGTCCCGGACGAGTTCTTCCGGGCCGTCACCGAATTCGAACTGCCTGCTCCGGGCCAGTATGTGGTGGGCACCGCCTTCCTTCCAGCTGAGTCCCGTGAAGCTGACAACGCCAAAGCCGGTATCGAAGCCCTCGCCGCTGATGAGGGGCTCACAGTCCTCGGATGGCGTGAGGTCCCGGTGGTTGCAGACCTGGTCGGCGCCATGGCGCGGGCCTGCATGCCGTACTTCTCGCAGCCGTTCTTCGCTTCGGCCACCGGTGAAAGCCTTGAGCCCAATGAACTGGACTCCCGTGCCTGGCGTATCCGAAAGCGCGCCCAGAACAAGTTCGGTGTCTACTTCCCGTCGCTGTCCTCGCGCACCATTGTGTACAAGGGCATGCTGACCACCGCACAGCTGGAGCCGTTCTACCCGGACCTTTCGGACAAGCGGTTCAAGACGAAGCTTGCGATCGTCCACTCACGCTTCTCCACCAACACGTTCCCGTCCTGGCCGTTGGCGCAGCCGTTCCGCACCATCGCCCACAACGGTGAGATCAACACGGTCAAGGGCAACCGCAACTGGATGCGTGCCCGCCAGTCGCAGTTGGCCAGCCCCCTGCTGGGTTCGGTGCCCGAGGAGCTTTACCCGATTTGTACCCCGGGCGCCTCGGACTCTGCCTCCTTCGATGAGGTGGCCGAGCTCCTCTGGCTCTCCGGCCGTCCGATCACGCACTCGATCATGATGATGATCCCGGAGGCATGGGAGAACCACGCCACCATGGATCCCGCGCGCCGTGCGTTCTACGAATACCACTCCCTGCTCATGGAGCCGTGGGACGGTCCTGCCGCTGTGTCCTTCACCGACGGCAGCCTCGTTGGCGCAACACTGGACCGCAATGGCCTGCGCCCGGGACGGTACTGGATCACCGAAGACGGCCTCATCATCTTCGCTTCCGAAGTTGGTGTCATTGAGGTTGAGCCTTCCAACGTGGTCAAGAAAGGCCGCGTAGCCCCGGGCAAGATGTTCCTGGTGGACACCGAAGCCGGACGCATCATTGACGACACCGAGGTCAAGGCTGAAATTGCCGGGGCCAACCCCTGGGCCGATTGGCTCAAGGACAACCTGATCGACATCAACGAGCTTCCCGAGCGTGAGCACGTGGTCCACACGGCCGCTTCGGTAAACATCCGCCAGCGGACCTTTGGCTACACCACCGAAGAGCTGAAGATCCTGCTCGGACCGATGTCCCGCACCGGCGCCGAGCCCTTGGGTGCCATGGGCTCGGACACCCCGGTGGCTGTGCTCTCCAAGCGCCCACGCCTGCTGTTCGACTACTTCGTGCAGTCCTTCGCCCAGGTCACCAACCCGCCGCTGGATGCTATCCGCGAAGAGCTGGTCACCTCGCTGAAATGTGCCATTGGTCCCAACGGCAACCTCCTGGACGGCAAGCAGGTCCGCCAGCCGCAGATCTCGCTGCCGTTCCCGGTGATCAACAACGATCAGCTCGCCAAGATCGCGAACATCGAAACCCCCGACGGCGATCGCATCGCCATGAAGGTTCGTGGCCTTTACCGCCCCGAGGGTGGAGAAGCGGCACTGCGTGCACGTCTGACGGAGATCTGCGAACAGGTTTCCGGCGCGATCAACCGCGGCGTGCAGTACGTTGTGCTGTCCGACCGCGACTCGAACGCGCAATGGGCCCCGATTCCTTCGCTCCTGCTGGTCAGCGCCGTTCACCACCACCTGCTCCGCAGCGCGAACCGCACCAAGACCGCCCTGGTCGTTGAGGCCGGAGACGTTCGCGAGACACACCATGTGGCAGTTCTCATCGGTTACGGCGCATCCGCCGTCAACCCGTACCTGGCCATGGAATCGGTGGAGCAGCTGATCTCCAATGGTGACGTCACTGGCGTCACCGCCGAAGATGGTGTCTACAACCTCATCAAGGGCCTGGGCAAGGGCGTCTTGAAGATTATGTCCAAGATGGGCATTTCCACTGTGGCTTCCTACACGGGCGCCCAGACCTTCGAAGCACTGGGCCTGTCCCAGGAACTCGTGGACGAATTCTTCTCAGGTACGCACTCCCAGCTGGGCGGCGTCGGCCTGGATGTCATCGCAGCCGAAGTTTCGGCACGTCACCAGATGGCGTACCCCGAAGGTGGCATCGAGCACCCGCACCAGCCGTTGCTGGGCGGCGGCGAGTACCAGTGGCGCCGCGACGGCGAACCGCACCTCTTCAACCCGGAGACGGTTTTCCGCCTGCAGCACGCCACCCGCGAACGCCGCTACGACATCTTCAAGTCCTACACCAAGGGCATTGACGATCAGTCCGAGAACCTGATGACCCTCCGCGGGCTCCTCAAGTTCAAGGACGGTGTCCGTCCGGCAGTTCCGCTGGAGGAAGTGGAGCCTGTCTCCAGCATCGTCAAGCGTTTCTCCACGGGTGCCATGAGCTATGGCTCCATCTCGCAGGAAGCCCACGAGACACTTGCTATCGCCATGAACCGTTTGGGTGGCAAGTCCAACACGGGCGAGGGTGGCGAGGACGTTGATCGCCTGCTGGATCCTGAGCGGCGCTCGGCCATCAAGCAGATTGCCTCTGGTCGCTTCGGCGTCACCAGCTTGTACCTGACCAACGCCGAGGACATCCAGATCAAGATGGCCCAGGGTGCAAAGCCCGGCGAAGGCGGCCAGCTGATGGCGCAGAAGGTCTACCCCTGGGTAGCCCGGACACGGCACTCCACTCCCGGCGTTGGACTCATTTCGCCGCCCCCGCACCACGACATCTACTCGATCGAAGACCTCGCGCAGCTCATCTACGATGCCAAGCGCGCCAACCCTTCGGCCCGTGTTCACGTCAAGCTGGTTTCGGAAGTCGGGATCGGCACGGTGGCGTCCGGCGTCACCAAGGCGAAGGCCGACGTCGTGCTTGTTTCAGGTCACGACGGCGGTACCGGCGCCTCGCCGCTGAACTCGCTCAAGCACGCGGGCGTGCCGTGGGAACTTGGCCTCGCCGAGACCCAGCAGACCTTGATGCTCAACGGTCTCCGCGACCGCGTGGTGGTTCAGGTTGACGGGCAGCTCAAGACCGGCCGCGACGTTGTCATTGCGGCCCTTCTGGGCGGCGAAGAGTATGGCTTCGCGACTGCTCCGTTGGTGGTTTCGGGCTGCATCATGATGCGCGTCTGCCACCTGGATACCTGTCCTGTTGGTGTTGCCACGCAGAACCCCGAGCTTCGCTCCCGGTTCAACGGCAAGCCCGAGTTCGTGGTCAACTTTTTCGAGTTCCTCGCAGAAGAAGTCCGCGAAATCCTTGCCGAGCTTGGTTTCCGCAGCCTGGAAGAGGCCATTGGCCACGCCGAGGTCCTGGATACCCGCGAAGCGATCAACCACTGGAAGGCCGAAGGGCTGGACCTGGACCCCATCCTGCACGGGTTGGAGTTCGACGACGACGTGCCGCTGCGCAACATGACCGGCCAGAACCACGAGCTGGACAAGCACTTCGACCAGCGGCTGATCACCATGGCCCAGGAAGCGCTCAGCGACCGCATGCCCGTCAAGATCACCCTGGACGTCATCAACACGGACCGTTCCGTGGGAACGATGCTCGGCCACGTGGTGACCAAGACCTTCGGCATCGATGTCCTGGCGACCGACACCATCGACGTCACGCTCAACGGCACCGCAGGCCAGTCACTCGGAGCGTTCCTCCCCGCGGGCATTACCCTGCGTATGTTCGGCGATTCCAACGACTACGTTGGCAAGGGTCTCTCCGGCGGCCGAATCATCGTCCGCCCGGACCGCACCAACGTGTTCCAGGCAGAGCGGAATGTCATTGCCGGCAACGTCATAGGTTACGGCGCTACCAGCGGTGAAATGTTCCTGCGGGGCCAGGTTGGTGAACGCTTCCTGGTGCGTAACTCCGGTGCCACCGCCGTCGTCGAAGGCATTGGCGATCACGGTTGCGAATACATGACCGGTGGCCAGACGCTGATTATCGGCCGCACGGGCCGTAACTTCGGTGCCGGCATGTCCGGTGGAACCGCCTACGTGCTGGACCTGCAGCCTGAGCGCGTCAACAAGATGGCCCTCGATACCGGTGAACTTCAGCTCCTGGAGCTCGATGCCGAGGACCGCGACATTGTCCATGGTCTGCTCACCAAGCACCTTGAAGAAACCGAATCCGTCCTGGCCGGCCGTCTGCTCGAAAACTTCGACGACACCGCCGCCCGCATCACCAAAGTGCTGCCGCGCGATTACGCCGCAGTCCTGCAAACCCGTCTTGACGCCATCGAAGAGGGCCTTGACCCCGATGGCGAAGAAGTATGGTCTCGAATCCTGGAGGTAACCGGTGGCTGATCCACGCGGATTTCTGAAAGTCCGGCAGCGCGAGACGCAGCCACGCCGTCCCGTTCCCGTCCGCATCATGGACTGGAAAGAAGTGTACGAAGCCCAGGAAAAGGGCGTCCTGAAGAGCCAGGCCGGCCGCTGCATGGACTGCGGTGTTCCGTTCTGCCACCAGGGCTGCCCGCTGGGTAACCTCATTCCCGAGTGGAACGACCTCGTGTGGCGGGACAAGGGTGAAGAAGCGATTGAGCGCCTTCACGCCACCAACAACTTCCCGGAGTTCACCGGCCGCCTGTGCCCTGCACCCTGCGAAGCGTCCTGTGTGCTGGGCATCAACCAGCCTGCCGTGACCATCAAGCAGGTCGAGGTCTCCATCATCGACCAAGCCTTCGATAACGACTGGGTCCAGCCCCTTCCGCCGACTCGCCTCACCGGCAAGACGGTGGCTGTGGTGGGTTCCGGCCCTGCAGGCCTGGCTGTGGCGCAGCAGCTGACCCGTGTGGGCCACACCGTTGCTGTGTACGAACGCGACGACAAGATTGGCGGCTTGCTCCGCTACGGCATCCCCGACTTCAAGATGGAGAAGGAACAGGTTGACCGCCGCCTTGAGCAGATGAAGGCCGAAGGCACCCGCTTCCGGACCGGCGTTGCCGTTGGTACGGATGTCACGTGGGAGCAGCTGCGCCGCCGGTATGACGCCGTGGTGGTCGCAACCGGGGCCACCGTCCCGCGCGACCTCCCCATCCCGGGCCGCGACCTTGACGGCGTGCACTTCGCCATGGACTACCTGGTCCCTTCTAACCGAGTCGTCGCGGGGGAGAGCCCCGAAAACCACATCGACGCCCGTGGCAAGCACGTTGTCATCCTGGGTGGTGGCGATACCGGTGCTGACTGCATCGGCACCGCACACCGCCATCAGGCAGCATCGGTGACCACGCTCGCCATCGGCCAGCAGCCGCCGGCCGAACGAGCCGCCCACCAGCCGTGGCCGACGTTCCCCACCCTGTTCGAGGTCGCCAGCGCCCACGAAGAAGGTGGAGAGCGTACCTACCTTGCATCAACCGTTGAGTTCGTTGGCGAAAACGGCAAACTCACCGGCGTTAAAGTTGCTGAAACCGAGTTTGTGGACGGCAAGCGCCTGCCCAAAGCCGGTACAGAACGCATCATTCCAGCTGACCTTGTGTTCTTGAGCCTGGGCTTTACCGGTGCTGAGCCGGCAGGTATCACTGAGCAGGTCAGCGCAGAGTTCGACAGTCGGGGCAACGTTGCCCGCGACGGCTACTACATGACGAACACCGAGGGAGTGTTTGTTGCCGGCGATGCCGGACGTGGCCAGTCACTGATTGTGTGGGCCATTGCGGAAGGCCGTGCTTGCGCGGCCGCAGTGGACAGGTTCCTGATGGGAAGCACCATTCTCCCGGCACCGGTCGCCCCCACCGACCGGGCGATAGCGGTCTTATAGCGCCGGCAGGAACGTTTCTTTTACTCAATCAGCATGACTACTTAGGGTAGGTATATGAGACGCGCGAAAATTGTGGCAACTTTCGGCCCGGCTATCTCCAGCTTCGAGAACACCCTCGCGGTGCTGGAGGCCGGCGTCGACGTTGCTCGCATGAACATGAGCCACGGCGACTACTCCGTGCACGACAACACCTACGAGAACGTCCGCAAGGCTGCGGCACAGCTGGGCAAGCCGGTTGCCATCATGGCTGACCTCCAGGGACCCAAGATCCGCCTGGGCCGCTTTGTCGACGGCCCCCACGAACTGGCTGTCGGCGATACCTTCACCATCACCACCGAGGACGTCCCCGGTACCAAGGACATCTGCTCCACCACGCTCAAGAGCCTCACCGAGGACGTCAACGTAGGCGATGCCCTGCTCATTGACGACGGCAAGGTGGCACTGCGTGCCATCGAGGTTGACGACGTGAAGGTTGTTGCCACCGTGACGGTTGGCGGCAAGGTTTCCAACAACAAGGGCATCAACCTGCCCGGTGTAGCCGTCAACGTCCCCGCCTTGAGCGAAAAGGACGAGGACGACCTCCGTTGGGCCCTCAAGCGCGGCGCAGACCTGATCGCCCTCTCGTTCGTCCGTGATGCCTCAGACATCAAGCGCGTTCACGAGATCATGGACGAAGAAGGCCGCCGCGTGCCGGTGATCGCCAAGATCGAAAAGCCACAGGCAGTAGAGCAGCTCCACGAAATCATCGACGCGTTCGATGCCATCATGGTTGCCCGTGGCGACCTCGGCGTCGAGCTGCCGCTCGAAGAGGTCCCGATCGTCCAGAAGCGCGCCATCGAACTGGCACGTCGCTGGGCCAAGCCGGTCATCGTGGCCACCCAGGTCCTCGAATCCATGATCGACAACCCGCGCCCGACCCGCGCCGAGGCTTCCGACTGCGCCAACGCAGTTCTCGACGGCGCCGACGCAGTCATGCTCTCCGGCGAAACCTCCGTGGGCCAGTACCCCATTGAGACCGTCAAGGTCATGGCGCGGATCATCGAATCCACCGAGGTCCACGGTCTTGAGCGCGTCCCCCCGCTGGGCACCAAGCCCAAGACCCGCGGTGGCGCCATCACCCGTGCCGCCGTCGAAATCGCCGACCAGCTGGACGCCAAGTACATCTGTACTTTCACCCAGTCCGGCGACTCGGCACGACGCCTCTCGCGCCTGCGCCCCGTCAAGCCGGTCTTCGCGTTCACACCCGTTGAGCACGTCTGGAACCAGCTGGCCCTCACTTGGGGCATCCAGCCGGTCCTGGTGCCCTCCGTGGGCCACACCGACGAGATGACCGCACAGGTGGACAAGAGCCTGCTGGAAATGGACCTCGTGGACGAAGGCGACCTGGTTGTCATCGCTGCCGGTTCCCCTCCCGGACAGGCCGGTTCCACCAACTCGCTGAAGGTCCACAAGGTAGGCGACCTCGCCGACACCTCCAAGACCGACGACGGCTCCCGCAAGGAACCCGTTGGCCCGTGGCCTGAGAAGAAGTCCAAGACCAAGGCGTAGTCTTCCGGTCTTATGTGAATGCGGGCCCCGCTTTTTGGTGGGGCCCGCATTTTTTTGTTTCTCGGTGACTACCACTGCTTGTGGGGAGTACGACGGCGGCCGCCCACCTCGGGTGAGGTGAGCGGCCGCCGTCGTGCGTTGCTTTGTGTTAGTTGACCTGGTTGATGATGGTTTCGGCAACCTCACGCATGCTGAGGCGACGGTCCATAGAAGTCTTCTGGATCCAGCGGAAAGCTTCCGGCTCCGTCAAGCCCATCTTGGTGGTCAGGAGGCTCTTGGCGCGCTCTACAAGCTTGCGCGTAGCGAACTGCTCCTGGAGGTCGGAAACCTCGTTCTCAAGCGCCTTGATCTCCTCATGGCGGGACAGTGCGATCTCGATGGCCGGGATCAGGTCCGCGGGGGAGAACGGCTTGACGACGTACGCCATGGCGCCGGCGTCGCGTGCGCGCTCCACCAGTTCCTTCTGGCTGAAGGCAGTCAGAAGGACAACAGGTGCAATGCGTGCCTTGACGATCTTCTCAGCAGCCGAAATACCGTCCATGACAGGCATCTTGACGTCCATGAGGACAAGGTCCGGCTTCAATTCCTCGGCCAGCTGCACCGCTTTCTCGCCATTGTCTGCCTCGCCGACGACGTCGTACCCCTCGCCCTTCAAAATCTCGATAATGTCCAGGCGGATGAGGGTCTCATCCTCGGCAACGACAACGCGTCGGGCCGGCTGGGCTGTGGACGTGGACTCCGTCTGTTCGGTCACGGGATCTCCTTGAAAAGGTTCGGCGGGTTCATGTCCATCTTAGTGTGGACTCATTGATGGCTGGTTCTTGTTGCATCAGCGCGCCCGATTCTTTGAAACAGCCTATCTGCATGTAGAGTAATTCCGCGTGCTGGGAACGGATCGCGTTGCTCACAGGAATGTGAACCGCGAACTTCCCGGTAATCCGCGCCCGAGTGGCGGAATTGGCAGACGCGCTGCACTCAAAATGCAGTATCGAAAGGTGTGTGGGTTCGAGTCCCACCTCGGGCACAGCAAACCCCCTCGTCAGAGGGGGTTTTTGCTTTAACGTGTGTTCATTCTGGGTGGTCAGGTTCCTCTGACACTGGCCGCGGGGGGGGGGGGGGGGGGGGGGGGGGGGGGGGGGGAGCCTGGCGCCGCGGGTCGCCTGTTTTCTTGTGGGGGAGCGGGGTCAGGGTCGTGGCTGGTGAGCCCTCCGCCTGCTCTGAACTGGGGCTATGGGTTCCTCTCGTGGTTCGTCCGGTAGGTCGTCGTTGGCCTACATCTCTTCATGGTTGGGGGACTGAGCGCAACATGACTTCGGGATCCTGCGTCAAAGTTCTTGGTTTCGGCTCGTTGGTGGAGTTAGGAGCCTTGTATTGCGATGACCCTCCAGAACGGGCCTGAAGCCTCAGGGGTGCAGCCGCATCTTCATGGCCAAACTGTTGCCTATGAATCGTCTTCTTGATCCAAGGCGAACCCGCGGAAGCTGGACTGGACTCGCCGGGCGTATGCCGATCTCATAGCTCGGAAACACTCTTGGATCGCAGGGTGGCTTGAGCGACCTTTCAGGGTGGCGAATAGGACTTCGCGTTTCAGAAGTGGTGTTAGTGGTCGGACTGAGAGTCCTTGCTGGTGGCCAGTGAGTGCCAGGCCGGGAAGGACTGAAATCGCTAGGCCGGCGCGAACCATCTGCAGCACTGTTGTGGTATCTCGGCAGTCACAGGTGATGTTGGGGCTGAAGCCCTCGGCCAGGCACGCATCCACGATTGAGGAGTGGTAGATCCTGGCTGATCTGTTCAGCGCCCATTCCTCTTCGGCTAGATGGGCCAACGGAACGGTATCGAGCTTGCGGAAGGGGTGCTTCTCGGACATGACAACATAAAAGTCATCTCCGAACAGTGGTTGGTAGCTCACTGCTTCGTTGCGTGGATCTTGTCTGGACAGATTGTCCAGGACTGCAACGTCAGCCCTTTTGGTCATGAGGTCCACCATGCCTTCAGCTGGTTCGTGCTCGAACATGAAGACTTTCAGCTGCGGGTGCGAGGAACGCAGGAGTGAGATGGTCGTGGGCAGAACCGTCGAGGCAAAAGATGGAAAAGCTGAGATGCGCAGGTCTCCTGAGATGGAGTTCCGTGAGACGGCTATTTCGGCGTCTATGCGCTCGAGTGATTCAAAGACTTCGTGGCTTTGTTCGACGAGGCGCAGTCCTGCGCCCGTGAGTTGGACGCTGCGTCCGGCACGTTCAACGAGTACCAGCCCAGTATCTTTTTCGAGTTGGGAAAGTTGCTGGGAAACGGCAGGTCTGGTCAAGCCCAACGAGTCAGCGACCGCAGAGATGGTCCCCAGAAATGACAGTTCCCGAAGCAGGCGTAGACGCTGGACGTTGATCATGTATGGGTCGGTCCTCGACGTAGGGAGGTAGGGAAACCTTGGCTATCGCACGCAGCCTCCCATGTTCCGCCTTATCTTACGCGTTGAGAACCCGGCGGGCCCGGCTCCGGCCTCGGATGGGCAGTATGGCTGCAGGCAAAAGGAAAGTTTTTCTAACTATTACTGCAATAAAAAGAAGCTTGTGCCGACTATTGAGGATGCGTACTCTTTTTTCAGGCGGCAAAGATGTGATCTGCATCAACTCATTGAATGTCGCGAAAAGTAAGCATCACTTTCCTCTATCGCTTGGAAACGGCGTGGCTTTGGCACGCTTGGAAGGCGAAGTCGAAACATAAGCATCTGTTGTCTCCAGCCATCGGCTGAGGGTACGGACGAGAAAAGAGACACAAAATGGCCACACTTTCATTTATCGGCGTCGGCCGCATGGGATCTGGCATGGCAGCGCGGCTTCTCGAAGCAGGACACACCGTTCAAATCTTCGACCCAAATACTGAGGCCGTTGAGGCCCTTGTCCAGCAGGGCGCCATCGCGACCTCGTCGCCTGCCAAAGCAGCCCAAGGCGCGGAGGCCGTCTTCACCAGTCTCCCGAACCCGGCAATCCTCCGTGATGCCATCGAGGGCCCGGACGGTGTCCTAGCATCCGAGATCTTCGGTGTGACGATCGTCGACGTCAGTACTGTTGATCCCGAAACCGCACGTTCCCTTGCCGCGACCGTTGAAGCTCACGGGGGCCGCTTCGTCGATTCACCCGTCAGCGGCGGTGTAGCCGGGGCAGCTGCAGGGACGCTCTTGCTCATGGTCGGCGCGGATTCTCAGGACTTGGAGAACGTCCGTCCTTACCTCGAGCAGCTGGCAGCGCGGATCGTGCACTGCGGCCCCGTCGGAGCCGGCCAGTTGACCAAGCTCAGCCACAACATGCTCGTTGCCATCAACACGGTGGCCGCCGGTGAAGTCCTGGCAGCAGCGGTGAAAGCCGGCGGCAACCTCGAAACACTGACCGAGGTGTACACAGCAGGTTTGGCAGGCAGCAAGATGCTGGACCACTTCGGCAAGACGCTCTTCACCGAGGAACGACCGCCGCTGTTCGCCCTTGACCTTATGCACAAGGACATCAGCCTCTGTCTGAAGGAATTCGGGCAGTTCCCGATGCCTGTGAGCCAGCTCGTCATGCAGACCTACAACGCTGCCCGAGCAAAGGGGCTCGGCGGGCAGGACTCCACGGGGGTCAACGAAATCTATGAAGAACTGTTCGGTCTGCAGCTGCGCAAGAACACCAAGGAGAGCAACTAATGAATGCCCAGGCCACCCTCGTCCTTCCCAGCAAGGGCACCACAGGACTCCTGATCGACGGACATTGGATCGACCCGAAGGACGGCGGCACCCTTGAGGTGCAGAACCCGAGCAACCGGTCCACCGTCGCCGTGATCGGACGCAGCACCGCAGCGGATGTCGACCGTGCCGTCTCCTCTGCCCAAGAAGCCTTTCGCACCTGGCGCCAGCGCCCCGCCCGTGAACGTGGCGCCTTCCTGACCCGTCTCGGTGACGCAATTGCTGAAAACGCCGATGACATCGCCCGCCTGCTGGCAGCCGAAACCGGCAACGCCATCCGCACCCAGTCCCGCGGCGAAGTGGCCTCCACCGTTGAGGTTCTCCGCTACTACGGCGGCACCGCCTCGGAACAAAAGGGCGAAACCTTGCCCCTGGGACAGGGCCTGTTCAGTTACTCCACCCGCGACCCGCTCGGTGTCGTCGCTGCGATCATCCCGTGGAACTCACCACTGGTTCTGGGCGCCGTGAAGATCGGCATGGCTTTGGCCACCGGCAACACGTTGATCCTCAAGCCGGCAGAAGATGCGCCCCTCGCGGTGATCCGAGTCTGCGAACTGGCCGCCGAAATCCTTCCGCCGGGTGTGCTCAACGTTGTCACCGGCCGCGGCTCGGATGCCGGGGCCGCACTGTCCAAGCACCCGGACGTCGCCAAGGTCTCCTTTACTGGATCCAGCGAAGTCGGGCGCGGTGTCCTTCACGCCGTCGCCGACCGCATCGGCCACGCAACCCTGGAACTGGGCGGCAAGAGCCCGGCCGTTGTCTTCCCTGACAGCAACAACGAGGAAACGGCCAAGAACGTCGTCGCGGCCATGCGCTTCGCACGCCAGGGTCAATCCTGCACCGCCGGATCCCGGCTCTTCGTCCACGCCGACATCTGGGATGACTTCATGCCCAAGGTCATCGCCGCCGTCGAAGACCTCGTTATCGGGGATGCTCTCGATGAAGCCACGGACATGGGTGCGGTCATCAACACCACCCGCTACGAAGAAATCTCCGACTTCGTTCAGCAGGCAGCGGACCAGGGAGCTCAGTTCCTCACCGGTGGCCCTTCGACCAAGCTTGAGGGTGACACTCCGTTGAGGCTGACCCCGACGGTCATCGCCGGCGTGGACAACAACTGGAGGATCGCCCGCGAGGAAGTCTTCGGTCCCGTCTTGGTTGCCATCCCCTGGCAGACCGAAGAAGAGGTCGTGACCTGGGCCAATGATACCCACTACGGCCTCGCCGCATATGTCTTCACCCAGGACCTCAACACCGCCCTGCGGATGGCAGAGAACATCGACGCCGGATGGGTCCAGATCAACCGCGCTGGCGGACAGCTCCCGGGCATGTCCTACGGCGGCCGCAAACAAAGCGGTATCGGCGCTGAGTACTCCATCGAGGGAGCCCTCGAAAGCTACACCCAGCGCAAGAGCGTCACTATCGCTCTCTGAAAGACCGGCGGGAGAAGGACCCAGAACTCGGCAACAACCTTCTCCCGCCGCACCACCCCCCATCTGGCCGGCAATGACGCCGGACAGGCATAACCCCAGCATCCGGCCAACCGGGCTGGACTCGAAAGGACCCACCATGAGCAGTCAAGGTGTCATTGAACCGGTTCCGGTCAATACCAAGGGGAAAGTTTCGGTCAGGGCAGCAGCCAGTTCCTTCATCGGAACCACCATCGAATGGTACGACTACTTCCTTTACGGCACTGCCGCTTCCCTGATCTTTCCGAGGGTGTTCTTCTCGGACATGGAGCCAGCCATTGCAACACTGAGCTCCCTGGCAACCTTCGCTGTTGCCTTCCTCCTGCGCCCCGTCGGTGGCGTGGTCATCGGACACTTCGGTGACAAACTCGGCCGCAAAAAGATGCTGATCCTGACCCTGCTCATCATGGGACTGTGTACAGGACTGATCGGTTTGATCCCCGAGGAACAGACCATCGGCATTTGGGCCCCGATCCTGCTGATTGTCCTGCGCGTCTTCCAGGGCTTCGCCCTCGGAGGTGAATGGGGTGGTGCTGCACTGATGTCGGTCGAGCACGCACCGGCCGGACGCCGCGGCCTCTTTGGAGCCACCATGCAGATGGGCGTTCCCGCAGGCTTGCTGCTTTCCACCGGCGCGTTCGCCGCCGTATCCACCCTGCCCGATGATGCGTTCTTCAGCTGGGGCTGGCGTATCCCGTTCCTGGCGAGCTTTCTGTTGCTGGTCGTGGGCATGTACATTCGCCTTGCCGTTACTGAACCGGATGCCTTCAAGAAGGTCCAGGAAGAAGGCAAGGTCGCCAAACTCCCGATCCGCGAAGTCCTCGCCAACGATAAGCGCCGTACCCTGAACCTTGTCTTCCTGCAGAGCGCAGCGAACGTCGGCTACTTCCTCATCACCGTCTACTCCCTGGTCTACGTCACCGAAACCCTGAAACTGCCCCGCACCTGGGCCGTGACCGGTCTACTGCTCGGTGCTGCCGTGGACCTCTGCCTCCAGCCCGTCTTTGGCTGGCTCTCGGACCGCTTCGGCCGCAAGAAGGTCTACGGCGCCGGTTCGCTGTTCCTGGGCCTCTACGCCTTCCCGTTCTTCTGGCTTCTTGAATCCGCCACCGAACCGCTGGTTTGGCTGGCGCTGATCCTGGGCCTAGGCATCGGCCACGCATCCACAGGTTCCCTGCACGCGGTCATCTACGCCGAACAGTACCCGGCACGTTACCGCTACACCGGATCCTCACTGGCTTACCAGCTCTCAGGCATCATCTCCAGCGCCCCCACACCGCTGGTCGCGGCCTGGCTCGTCAGCACCACCGGCCAGTCGAAGTTCGTCGCCGTCTACGTCATCATCGCTGCGGCAGTCAGCGTCACCTGCACGTTCATGCTGAAAGAAACCTACAAGAGCCGGATCGACGTCTAACCATGAGTAACTCCCCGAAAGCATCCCACCAACACGCAGAAGCACCCACAGCCGCCCCTGTGGCCGACGACCGGCACCTGGCCGCAGTCATGGAAAGCCTGGACCGGATCATGACTATTGAGATCCGACCAGCGGATGGCAAGCTACCAGCTGGGATTGTCTCAGGACTCTACGGCGCCTGCCGGGATGCTTTCGGGGAGGCCCTGACCGGACTCGCCGAACGGAAACTACGCGAATCCGTAGCGACGAACTCAACAGTCCTGATCGCCACGGGAGCAGGCATCGGCCCGTGGTTGCCCCAAGGCGAGACGGACGGACCGATGGGCGCAGCCGCACTCGCCCGGGCGATCACCCGGACCCTCCGCGCCAAGGTGGTCATGGTCACAGAGGCCCGCCACGCACCCGCCGTCCGGGCCGCGATCAAGGCACTGAACTATCCGCCAGGTTTTGAACCGGAAGTTGAACTGGTCGAACCAGGGGAGCGCGAAGGCCGGCAGGCAGCCCAGCGCCTAATCACCCTCTACCACCCCACTGCCGCGATCTTCATCGAACGCGACGGCCCCGGCACCCAGGGACGGTTCCACGGAGTACGGGGTGACTGCCGCTCCGCAGATGACGTCGCCCAGCTCCACCACCTGGCCAACCTTGCCGCCCGCTCGTCCATCCTGACCATCGGCATCGGCGATGGCGGCAACGAAATCGGCTTCGGCGCCCACCGTCGCCGCATCACCCAACGGCTCCCCGGGGACGGGACCTGCCGCGCCGGATGCGACTCGGGCATCTACACCGTCACCAAAACCCAAGTAACCATCAGTGCCTCGGTCTCCAACTGGGGCGCCTACGCCCTGGCCGCAGCGCTGGGAGCAAGTTTCCGGCTCCCCGAGGCCTGCCACAGCGCAGCAGCCGAGGAAGTTCTCCTGAAAGCCTGCCTGGAAGCAGGTGCCCGGGACGGCGCCACAGGAACATCGGCATTGCAGACCGACGGAATCCCCTTGGCCACCCACCAGCACGTCATTGCCCTGATGGAAACCGTCGCGGCAACCACCGCGACCCGTTCCTTGACCGTCGAACCCCAACCCAGCCACATCTTCACACCAGCAGCAACGAAAGGCCCCCGCTTTGTTAGCTAGCCAGTCCACGGCACCCACGGCCAAGTCCGACCGGTTCGGTAACCCCATCGACCCGGTAGTCGGCTACGCCCGCGGCGCCATCATCGATTCCAGCATCGCCGAAGGCCGCCGCCTCCGCCACGGACAGGCCATCGCCGCCGAACGTGTCCGGGCTGCCGGGGCCGACGCCGTAGCTGTCTACACCGGCAACCAAAGGGACCTGCCTTTGCGGGTCGAAGACCTGGCAACCTACGCCGAGGAATGGGTCGGTCCTGGCCTGTTCGCCGAAGAACTCCGCCAGGCAGCGATCGGCCACCTCGGCGGACGGCCCGAAGACGCCGCCGCCGTATTCAACCGCACCACCGCCGGCATCATCGCCGTGATCGGCGCACTCTCGGCCGGGAAGCCCGTGGTTTCGATTGTTCCCGTCAACGCCCGTTCCCACGCCTCCCTGCCCCGGGGATCCCGGCTCGCCGGGGTCCAGTGCCTCGAATCCGGCATCGACGGTGACTGGCGGAACCTTATCGAAATGCACCAGCCAGCCCTTGTGGTTGTCACCACTGTCACCTCAAGCCTTGAACGCCTCAAGGATGAGGACACCATCGCAGCTGCGAAATTCGCCCAAGCCAACGGTGCCGTCGTCCTGCTCGACGAAGCCTACGGTGCACGCCTTCGGACCGTCCTGCATGGCGGCGCACCGTCGCTGCAACTCGGAGCTGACCTCAGCATCACCAACTGCGACAAAGCCGGCCTCGCAGGACCCCGCGCCGGCATCCTGGTCGGTCGACCTCCGCTGGTTGCCGCAGCCTCGGCAAAGGCCTCAGAAGTCGGCGCCGAAGCACGTGCACCGATCGCCGCCGGAGCCCTGCGGTCCCTGCAAAGCTTTGACCCGCAGGACCTACTGACCGAATCCCAGTCCGGGCAGCAGATCTCCGACGCCCTCGAAGCCCGCCTCGGCGCGGTCGTCGAACGCAGCGACCTGGGCCCCATGGTCCACGAAGACGATATCCACGCCATCGCCCTGCAACGGGCCGGTCAGGACAGAACTACCCTGGTGCCCTCCGAAACGGCATCCGCGCTCGGCGCACTCCTGCTCCGGGACCACGGCATCCTGACCGTCAACACCCACGGCCAGCCCGGCGCCCGGGTCTCCCTTCGCCTCAAACCCACCCTTGACGCGTTGCGCCGTACAGGCGGACCGCTGAAAGTCGCTGCCGCCGTCGACGAATCCCTGGACGCTCTTGCCGCCCAACTCCACGACACCGACGCCATTTCCACCCTGATCCTTGGGAGCTGACACCATGACCGAACTGACCACCTACGAACCCAGCGCACTGAGCCGCTCCCTTGCCGCCAAAGACAACCGACTCGACCGCATCGTCAACATCGACTTCGGCGGCCGTGGAGTCGAGCACCTCTACGAGGCAGCCCTGAAACGGCAGGAAGGCTGGTCCCTGGTCGGCCGCGCCGCGGAACTGCTCGCCGCTGTCCCCGAGAAATCCACCGTCCTGATGACCACCGGTTCAGTTTCCCGGGCATGGATCTCACCGACCATCGGCGAAAACGACGGACCCGCCGGCGCGGCCGTCATCGCCCGCGCCCTGGCCCTGGGCAAGCGCGCCACCCCCATCGTGTTGGCCGAAGAAACCCTCATCCCATCACTGGGCCCGATTTTCGAAACCGCCGGGCTTACTGTCCTGCCACCGGAAAAGGCCATCGAGGCCAACACCGGAGGAACGCTGCTGGCCGTCGCGCTCGTACCGTTCACCACCAGCGACGACGAAGCACCGTCAGCCGCGCAGCAGGTTCTCGAACAATATAAGCCCTCCTTGCTGTTCTCCACCGAACGCGTCGGACGGAACAAGAACGGTTTCTACTACAACATGCGAGGAATCAACTTCGGCCAGGACCGCGCCCGCGTGGACCACGTCTTCGACCTCGCCTTCGAACGCGGCATCCCCACCGTCGCAGTAGGCGACGGGGGCAACGAAATCGGCATGGGCAACGTCGCCGAAGCCGTCGCAGCCCACATCCCGCACGGCGCCGACGGATCCACCGCTTGCGGCAGAGGACTGGGAGCCACCACCCAGGTCCAAGCCCTCGTAACGGCCGCCTGCTCCAACTGGGGCTGCTACGCGATCACCGCCGCCCTCGCAGCCCGTTTGGCCGATCCGAAAATTCTCCACACCCCCGAACTGGAAGCAGCCCTGCTGCGCCGGGGCGTGGATGTTGGACTCATCAACTCCGTCGTCGGCATCGTCGACCCCAAGGTCGACAACATCGACGTTTCCACGCACCTTGCCGTCGTGGAACTTCTCTCCGCCATCATCCGCCCGGGCTTGTCCCTGAATTAGAAACCCAACCGCGCAGGCCCACTCAAGGATCGAAGAAGCTCCCCATGCCGCACCTGACCGAAGACCAGTCCCGGAAGCACAGCCACGGAACCCGCGACACCACGTCCCGCCTCTCCGCTGGTCCGCACGGCACCGCCCCAAACTTCGCCGACTGGATCACAGAGTGGGACACGACGTTTGCGAACGAAGCACGACGCTCACTCGGAACTGGTCAAGCTGACGCCCTGATCCGCCGCTGGATCAGCGCTCTGCCGCTGTCCTATCGTGAGTCGTTCACGGCCAAGGACGCCCTCCAGGATTTCCTGGACATCGAGGCCGGCACAGGGGCGGCATGGGGACACACTCTGCGGTTCTACTTGTCGGAAACGGCCGGGCAGCAGCGCCTGAAAATCATTAGCCCCGCTGAGCTTTCCCTTGGAGATCTGGTCCCTCCGTTCCGGGACATGGGCATCACGATCCGGGACGAACGCCCTTACCGTATCGCCCCCGACGAGCATCCTGTCGCGTGGATCTACGACCTTGGCATTGACGGAACCAGCCAAATACCAGTTGACGATTCAACCCGTGACCGAATCGAAGAATCGATCCGGGCAGTCTGGACAGGGGCGACTGAAACAGATGCCTTCCACGGGCTCATCACCACCGCTGGGCTCTCACACCGTGACGCGCTATTGCTACGAGCCTACTTCCGCTACCTGCGCCAAAGCGGGCTGGGCTTCTCGCTGGAAAGAGTCGCCCATGTACTGTCCGGACACGGGCACATCGCAGCCCAGCTGATCGGCTACTTTCACGCCCGGTTCGCTCCCGACACCGGGTCGACCGATGATCGCGGCCACGGAATCCTCGAGGATCTTCTCGAAACCTTGGATGACATCTCCGCCAGGGACGATGACAAGATCATCCGCGCGTACCTGGACGCAATGAAAGCCACCGTCAGGACCAATTTCTTCCAAACGGGCCCCGACGGGGAACTGCATGCCTACATCTCCTTGAAGATCGCTGCAGCCGAACTTGGGCTGCTCCCCGAACCACGACCGGAACACGAAATCTGGGTTTACGCGCCCACCGTTGAAGGTATCCACCTCCGGTTCGGATCCATCGCCCGGGGCGGTCTTCGCTGGAGTGATCGCCGCGAAGATTTCCGCACGGAAGCTCTCGACCTCGTCAAAGCTCAAGTCGTCAAAAACGCCGTCATCGTCCCCACCGGAGCCAAAGGCTGCTTCTACGTCAAAAACACCGGAACGGGGGATCCCGGCACGGCAGGCCGTGAGGCTTACAGGACCTTCATCAACGGACTCCTTGACCTGACCGACAACGTTATTGCGGGCGTGAACGGGACAATCATCGAAGCCCCGGCCAACGTCGTTCGCCACGACGCCGATGACCCCTACCTGGTGGTCGCCGCCGACAAGGGAACGGCCCGATTCTCGGATCTTGCCAACGAGGTAGCGGCAACCCGTGGCTTCTGGCTCCGCGATGCCTTCGCCTCCGGCGGCACTGTGGGATACGACCACAAGGCCATGGGCATCACAGCCCATGGCACTTGGGAATCGGTCAAGCGGCACCTCATGGAGGCGGATTTCCCTTGGAACTCCGGGACCATCGACACCGTCGGGATCGGTGACATGAGCGGTGACGTGTTCGGCAACGGCATGCTTTACACCGACAAAATCGCGCTCAAAGCCGCCTTCGATCACCGCCACATCTTCCTCGACCCCACCCCGGACCCGGCCGTGTCGTACGAGGAACGTTCCCGTCTGTTCGGACTGGAACGCTCCTCCTGGGACGACTACGACCGGGGCAAGCTATCCGGCGGTGGAGGGGTTTTCTCCCGACAAGCCAAGCTCATCCGAATCTCGGCCGAG
The DNA here is from genome assembly GCF_055389195.1 of Arthrobacter sp. DualSoilB13. NCBI lineage: Bacteria > Bacillati > Actinomycetota > Actinomycetes > Micrococcales > Micrococcaceae > Arthrobacter > Arthrobacter sp. DualSoilB13. The sequence goes on from NZ_AP035865.1 coordinate 1,815,044, forward strand.
GCCGCTCATGCCCTGCGCTACGAAGGCCCCGTAACGCTCACGCCTGAAGATCTCATCCGGGTCATCCTCAAAGCCCCGGCAACCCTGCTGTTCAACGGGGGCGTTGGCACGTACATCAAGCACAGCCTCGAATCCCATGCCGATGTCATGGACAAGGCAAACGACGCCGTACGGATCGACGCGGACCAAATCAGAGCCCAGATCATCGGTGAAGGCGGAAACCTCGGCGTCACGGCCCGAGGCCGTGTCCAGGCATCCCTGTCCGGTGTCCGGATCAACACCGACGCCGTCGATAATTCCGCCGGTGTCGACTGTTCCGACCACGAGGTCAATATCAAGATCCTCCTTGACGCCGCTGTAGCTGCAGGAGACATCCCTGCGGCCGACAGGGCAGAGATCCTGCGGGCCATGACCAACGACGTCGCACAAGCCGTGCTGGCCAACAATTACGAACAGAACTTCGCACTCGGAACGACTGCCGCCCACACCTCGTCAATGACCCGGGTCTACCTGCGGGCGATGAAATTCATGGAGGACAAAGGCCGGCTCCACCGCGGCCTGGACTCGATGCCCAGCGACGAGGAAATCCTGCGCCGTCTTGATGAAGGGCAGAGTCTTGCCCGCCCGGAAATCTGCATTCTTCTTGCCCACATGAAGTCCTCCCTGAGCCAGGAAATCCTTGCCAGTGACATCCCCGACGAAGCCTGGGCTCAGCAGGAACTGGACGACTACTTCCCTGACCAGCTCCTGGAGATGGCGCGGCACCACGTTCAAGCACATCCCCTGAAACGGGAAATCATCGCCACGTCCCTGGCCAACCGTATCCTGAACCACTCAGGCGTCACTTTCGTGTTTCGCCTCTGCGAAGAGACCCGCGCCACCGAAATCGATGCTATCAAGGCCTACTTCATTTCGGCCAGGATCTGGGACCAGCCCGAATTCTTCCGCTATATGCGCAGCCTGGACGGCAAAGTCCCTGCCTCCACGCAGGAAAGAATGGACCGGATCATGCGCCGCTTGCTGGACAGGTCCAGCCGGTGGTTCCTCAAGCACCAGACAGGAACCCTGGATGTCACAGCAGAAGTAGCCAAGTACAAACGGCCCGTCGAAAAACTGTCCGCACAGTTGCAGACGCTGCTGCGTCCGGGCCAGCTCCAAGGAATCAATGACAAAGCGGCGGAGCTGACAAACATTGGAGTCCCACGCAACTTCGCAGAGAAGTCCGCCGCCCTGCTGTATCAGTACCCCCTGCTGGACGTCGTCGAAGCCGCGGCCAACACAGGCACCCCAGCCGCGCAGCTGGCCACCACTTACTTCGACCTATTCGAACAAATCGAAGGCAGCCGTCTGCTGGGGCGTATCGATTCCCTGCCCCGAAACGATCCATGGGAAACCATAGCCCGGGCGGCACTGCGCGAAGACTTCTACGACGTACTCTCCAGCGCCTCCACCGCCCTAGCCGCCCCACAATACGGACGCTCCGCGCAGGTACCGAACCCCGTCGTCGAAAGTCGGCTCGGGCTCATCACGGATGCCATCGCTGAACTTACAAGTCGGGAACCCTCGACGAACCGTGACTTTGAAATCCTCACCATCGTGCTGCGTACCCTCAGAAGCATGCGTGCGGCAGCCTTTGCGCCCCGCTAACCACCAGACCATCTCCGAAGGACACACCACATGCACTCCTGGCGCATCCGAGAATTGCAACGCGAAGACCTTGACCAATTAATCACGCTCTGGCACTCCTCCCGGGACGGGCACCTTCACTCGGTCTACAGCATCTCGGACATCCTCGCCGCAGCCGCAGACGGCAACAGCGTTGGGGCATTCATCGGCGCTGACCTCGTCGGAGCCGTAGTGTTCCGCATTCAGGCAGACCGGGCATGGATCCTCATGCTCGGCCAAGCCCCCGAGTGGCGCAATCAAGGTCTGGGCAGCTCGCTGATCTCGGCGCTGGAGGAAAGCCTCGCCGAGACCCAAGTCGTCAAGATCTCCGCGCTCCTGCCCGCAAAGGAAACCCGGGTCCAGGCCTTCCATAACAGCGGATTCGGACCCCAGGAAGAACTCGTCTACTTCGAACGCGGCGTCCCCGTCCAGCCCAAGGAAATCCAAACCCTGGAACGCCTCGGCGGAACACCATCCCCGCGAGGGCTGTGGGAAGACATGGGAGGGATGCAACACGAGAAGGAACTGATCGAACGTAGGCTCATCCTGCCTCTGGCCAAGGAAGAACTCGCCCGCTCCCTCGGTGTCGTGCCGCCCCGCTCCGTTGTGCTGTTCGGCCCACCCGGCACCGGAAAGACGACGTTCGCAAAAGCCGTAGCCTCACGGCTCGGATGGCCTTTTGTTGAAGTCTTCCCCTCGCGCCTGGCCTCGGACCCCAACGGACTCGCTGCCGCTCTCCGTCAGACCTTCCAAGACATCTCGCACCTGGAACACGCTGTGGTGTTCATCGATGAAGTCGAGGAAATTGCCGCCCAACGAAGTGAAGGTCAACCATCGCCCCTACAAGGGGTCACCAACGAACTCCTCAAAACGATTCCGGCCTTCCGTGCCAAAGAAGGCCGGCTGCTGATCTGTGCAACAAACTTCATCCGCTCCCTGGACCAAGCCTTCCTTCGTCACGGCCGGTTTGACTATGTCATTCCCATCGGCCTGCCTGACTTCGATGCCCGCAGGGCCATCTGGGAACGGTACATCCCCGACCGCGCCAGCGAGCACGTCGACATCGAAGTCCTCGCCAAAAGCACCGAGCGGTTCTCCCCAGCCGACATCGAGTTCGCAGCCCGCAAAGCCTCCCAGCGCGCCCTGGAAGAAGAGGTGTACGGCACCTCCGGAGAAGACGCAGACACCGCACTACAAACCCGGATTTACCTCGAAGCCATTGCCCAGACCCGGGCAACCGCTAGTGAGAAAACAGTCACCGACTTCCTCGAGGACATCCGCCGGCTGGGACGTACTTAACCCTTAACCGGCCCTAAACCCAAAGAACCAGCCACAACCACGAAAATAAGATCAGCGTGATCAGGACTGCGCTTCCCGCGTCCTGTGCCGCCTGGCACCATGGATTGTCCTCCGGCTGCAGTCGGCGAAGGTCTCTCATCGCCACAGATAATCGCCACAGATATACGGTTAGGGGAAGGTGTCGTCGCTGGCGCCCGCGCTCTGCCGATCTTCGCGGGTCGCACGCTCATCCTCCAGCTTTAATCCCCGTCTGGAGATGCGATGAACCGCATGAGCGTTTCCATGAGGTGCAGGGTCTCCCGTTCGGGGTCGAGCAGGAATTGGATGCGGAGTCCGTCCACCATGGCCATCACCATGGTGACTTTGTCGTCGGCGGTCAGTTCTTGGCTGTCTTCGGTGGTGGACAGTTTCTTGCTGGTGAAGTGTTCGCGCATCTTTGCGCGCCGGGAAATGAAGAAGTCGTGAGCCGGGTGGTTGGGGTTGGTGGCGGCGATGGTGATGGCGAGCCAGTTCCGGAGGTGCTCGGGGTGGGCGAACTCTTCTTGGAGGATGCTGCTCAGGACCTTCTCGCGGGGGACTTTTGATTCCATGATGCGGTTGGCGAGTTCGGCGTCGTCGAGGTCGCGCTGGGCCAGGGCGGCAAGGAGGAGGTCGTCCTTGGTGGCGAAGTGGCGGAGAAGGGCGGCGTGGGTGACGTTGGCGCGTGCCGCGATGTCGCGGAGGCTGGCGCGTTCGTAGCCGTGCTCAGCGAAGCTGGCAGAGGCTGCCCGGACTATTTCAGCCCGCCTTGCCGGAGTGGTGGCGTACGGGCCGCGACGGCGGGAGGCTGGACTTGGTGAGGTTGCCTGCTCGGTAGTTGTGGTCACTGGCCAAACCTTCTTTCCTAAGCTACGGGCAATTTCTCCGGGGGTCTTGTCAATTGTAACCACCATGACTACTATTCACGAATAGTAACCACGATGGTTACTCTTTACTTGGTTCGACGATGTCGTCGCAGGGCCACGCTGCGGATGCCGGCAGCGGGCGACCACTTTCTTGAAGGAGTCATTGGTGACTACGAACAATCACGAGGCCCCCAGCCTCGCCGGGGGCGTCGCTGCCGCACAGCCGGTCCCTGGCAACCAGCCGCCAACCGCGGATCCGAGCACTCAACTGATGGAGGAACCTCAGAGTCCCGTCAGCAGGAGTTACATCTTTTGGCTGATGCTCGCCAGCTTCGGAGCGTCCATTGCCATGATGGTGCCGCTTTCGTACGGCATCGCTGTGAGGATCACGGAGCTCGCCCCCGGCCAGGAACAGGTACTGGGCTTCATCACGGGCATAGCCCAGCTGGTCTACCTGATCATCAGCCCGATCGTGGGGATCTGGAGCGACCGGACGAGGTCCCGCTTTGGTCGCCGCAGCCCGTTCATCTTCCTGGGTACGGCCATCGGTCTGGCCGGCCTGGTAGTCATGGGTCTGGCGCCCAACCTGCTCCTGGTAGGAGCCGGATGGATCCTTGGTATGTCCGGTTGGTCGATCTCCGGCGCTGCCATTCAGAACCTGATGGCGGACAAACTGCCGGAAGCGCAGCGCGGACGGGTCTCAGCGCTAACAGGCCTCATGACCCAAATCGCGCCTGTTTTGGGCATTGGTGTTGCCTACGCTGTCTCCTCAAACACTCTCCTGGTCTTCGTGGTCCCGGGCGTCATCGGTGCAATACTTTTGGCGCTGTTCCCGCTCATCAAGCCGGAGGGCAGCTCCAAAGACGTCGTCATTGATTCGCAGGTAACGTTCCGCTCGGTGGTTGCCAGCTACGGTTTCAGCGTCCGGAAGTACCCCGATTTCGCGTGGAACTGGTTGGGCCGCTTCGTCTTCTTCATGGGCCTGTACTTCAACACCACCTTCGGCACGTTCTTTTACGCGCAGCGCCTTGGACTTCCCGTCCGAGAGGTGGCGGGAGTTGTGGCCACGATCGGCATGTTGGGTGTCGTCGCGGCAGCAGCAGGTGCCCTGCTGGGTGGCTTCCTCTCGGACAAGCTCAGGCGGCGCAGGCTGTTCGTCATCATCGCTGCTTTGATCTTCGTGGCAGGGGCCTTGGCTGAGGCTTTCGCCTGGTCGCTTCCGCAGCTGATCATCGGTGCAGTCCTCATGCAGACTGCCATCGCCGTATTCGCGACCGTTGACCAAGCCATCATCTTCGCCATCCTGCCCAACCGCACGGAAACGGCGCGCTACATGGCGGTGGTGGCCTTCGCGCAAAAGATCCCCAGTGCAGTGGCACCCCTGATCGCATCGGTGATCATCACCATCGGCATTACGGGAACGGACAAGAACTACACCTTCCTCTATCTGGCCGGCGCTGTCCTTGCGCTCCTTGGCGGCTCCGTCATCGCTCTCAAGGTTAAGTCCGTTCGCTAATGGAAACACCGTTCGAATCAATGCCGACGAAAGTAGAACCAACCACCATGGACCACATGCCATTCGGGCATACCGTGGACAGCGGCGGGGATCAGTTCCCTGTCACGGGGCCGGCCCCTCGGTTGTCTTGGAAAGTCAACGCAGGGATCCCGGCAAAGGCCTTCGAGCTGGAGGCGACGGTCGACGGCGTGGCGCAGCCACTTGCGTCCACTACCACTCACCTCTTTGTTCCCTGGCCTTGGGCTGAACTGCGCAGCAGGCAGCGGATAGCCTGGCGCGTGCGCGCCGCGGAACCAGCGGCCAGTTGGTCGGCATGGTCCCCTTTTGAGGCGGGTCTTTTCGACGCCGATTGGACGGCTTCGTGGATTTCACCAGTTGAGGGGGAAGACAGGCCGTACGGCCAGCGTCCAGCTCACGTGCTTGCTACGGAGTTTGATCTGGGAGACCTGACCGGCTCCCAGGCCGTGACCTCGGCCCGACTTTACGCCACAGCACTGGGCGTTTACACTGCCGCGATCAATGGTCAACGTGCCGGTACAGCGGAACTGTCACCCGGGTCGACGTCGTACGACCGTACTCTCTACGCCCAGGCGTCCGACGTGACGTCGCTGGTTCGGTCGGGCGGGAACCGCATGGAAATCGAACTGTCGGACGGCTGGTACCGGGGACAGGTGGGAGCCTTCCGGCACCCTGCCCAATGGGGAACCCAGCTAGGAGCCCGGGCAGAACTACACCTTGAATTCGCTGATGGTTCCCACCGCGTTATCGGAACGGACGGCACGTGGACAAGCGCACCATCGCCCACGACCCGTGCGGATCTCATGGAAGGTCAAACGGTCGACTTCACGGTTCCGTCCGCGGCTCCGTCCGTGGTTTTGGTGGACGAAGTGACCGCACCGGGAATCGAATGGTCACCCGCGCCGCCGGTCAAAGTGATCGCTTCGCGCCCAGCTGAGAGTCTTCATGAACTGCGGCCCGGTGTCTGGATCGCAGACTTTGGCCAGAATGCCTCCGGTTGGATCCGGCTCCACGATCTTGGACCTGCCGGCACGCGTACCGTCATTGACTATGGCGAGCACCTTGGCCCTGACGGGGACCTGTCAACCTCGCATCTTGATTCACATCGGCCAGGTGAACCCGCCCGGATCTTCTCACAACGGGACGAAGTCACGGCAGGGGAGGAGCGTGCTGTTTTTGAACCACGGCACACGGTCCACGGATTCCAGTACGCCCGCATCTCCCGCGAGGCGGCAGGCATAGACCTGGCCCCGTTGGATCCCGCCGGCGTCACCATGCAGGTGGTTCACACTGACCTGCCACAAACCGGTGATTTCTCCTGCAGCGATGAAGACCTGAATGTCCTGCACCGAATCGGGGAGTGGAGCTTCCTCGGCAACGCAGTGGACGTCCCCACGGATTGCCCCACGCGTGAACGCCTGGCATGGACGGGTGACTACCAGGTCTTCATTTCCACTGCCACGCGGCTGCGGGATGTGCTGGGGTTCAGCCGCAAATGGTTGCGGTCCGTCCGTGACGATCAACTCGAGGACGGGCGCATCGCCAACTTTTCTCCTGATGGTCGCATGATCAAGAATCACGTGGATGATCAGTTCGCCATGATGACCGGTTCGGCTGGTTGGGGAGACGCAATAGTCGCGGTGCCGTGGGAGCTCTACGAGGCTTATGGAGATGAAGCAGTTCTTGCTGAGAACTGGGACGCCATGGTCCGGTGGGTCCAATGGGCACTGGAGATGGCACGGACGACCCGGCACCACGAGCGCGTGAAAGCATCAGCCACGCCCGAGCCTTACGAGCAGTACCTGTGGGATGGCACTTTCCATTGGGGCGAATGGACGGAGCCCAAAAAGCGCGACGTCGACGGGCGCCTGATCGACCCCGTCCAGGACAACCCCATGGCCTGGTTCATGGAGGACAAGGGAGAGGTCGGGACAGCGTATCTGTACCGCTCGGCCGCGACTCTTGGGCGCATCGCTGAGGTTCTGGGGCAGCCGGAGGATGCAGCGAAATACGGCGACATTGCCGAGTCAGTCCGTGACGCCTGGCGTCTTGCGTACCTCCGGGACGATGGCACTACAGCGGCCGACACTCAGGCAAGCTACGTCAGGGCGTTGTCCTTCGGACTGCTTCCCATGGAGTCGCGCAGCCGTGCGGCGGACCGCCTGGTTGAGTTGATCCGCGAGGCTGGAACCCACCTTGGTACGGGCTTCCTGTCCACTGGCGATCTGCTTCCTGTGCTCGTTGAAGCCGGACGATTGGACGTTGCCCATGAGCTCCTTTTCCAGCGCACGGCACCGTCCTGGCTGTCCATGGTGGACAAAGGCGCAACAACCATTTGGGAGTCCTGGGAAGGGATCGACGAACACGGTCATGCGCAGGATTCCCTCAACCACTACAGCAAAGCCACTGTCCTCCGGTTCCTGCATGAGCACACTCTGGGACTGAGGCAGGCGACAGGATCCATTGCTTGGCGCTCCATAGTGATCGCTCCAACGTTGGCCCCGGGTATCACTTGGGCCAAGGGAACCCATGAGTCCCCGTACGGCACCATCCGTGTCCACTGGCAGTTCGACGGCGAAACCCTGCGGATCGATGCCGATATCCCTGCCGAAACAGAAGCGCGCATCGTCTTCCCGGACGGCTCCGAGCACCACGCAGGACCAGGTCGCTTCCGGGCCAGCGCACCCGTATCCATGCACGAACCCGAGGCCGTTCCCGCGACCTGACGGGACACCTCTCCAAACCGCTCAGAAACACACTGACTTAACGAAAGAAGAGAACACCCATGACCACTTTCCCCGCCGACTTTCTCTGGGGCGCGGCAACCGCCGGCCACCAGATCGAAGGCAACAACGTCAACAGCGACTGGTGGGCTCGTGAACTGACCATGCCAGGCATGGAACTCTCCGGAGACGCCTGCGACAGCTACCACCGCTACCGTGAAGACATCGATCTCCTGGCCGATGCCGGCCTTACGTCCTACCGTTTCAGCCTCGAATGGTCACGTATTGAACCCGCCCCGGGAGCCTTCTCCAAGGCCGAACTGGCCCATTACCGCCGCATGATCGAGCACTGCTTCGCCCGGAACGTCACCCCGGTGGTCACTTTGCAGCACTTCACCACTCCGCAGTGGTTCGCGAACGACGGCGGCTGGTTGGCTCCGGACGCTTCGGAAAAGTTCCAGCGGTACGTCACGGCGGCAACCACCATCCTGGAAGGCGTGGACTGGGTGGTGACCATGAATGAACCCAATATGCAGGCGGCGATCATGACGGCCATGCGCCGCATGCAACAACACGATGGTGGCGAGTGGCAGAGCCCCACCGTCGAGGGAACCGAAGAGACCAAACAAACACACAGCGACTTCCTCACCTACGCTGATCCGGAGATCGGGCGGGCATTCACCGCCATCCACCACGCTGCCCGCGACATTGTCCGAGCCCGCACCACCGCGAAAGTCGGGTGGACCATCGCCGCAGGGGCTCTCACCGCGGCTCCCGGCGGGGAGGAGAAACTCCTCGAAATCCGCTACGGCAAGGAAGACGTCTACTGGGAAGGCAGCCGCGGCGATGACTTTGTTGGAGTGCAGGCCTACTCAAGTCAGGAAGTGGACGCCAACGGCTTGGTACCTCACCCTGCCAACCCGGACAATACGCTGGTGGGCACCGCCTACCGCCCCGACGCCCTCGCCATGGCGGTGCGGCACGCCTGGTCAGTAACCGGCGGAGTCCCGGTGATGGTCACCGAAAACGGCATCGCGACCGCCGACGACAACCAGCGCATCCGCTACACCTCAGAGGCCCTGCAAGGTTTGCAGCATGCCATGGCTGACGGCATTGACGTTCGCGGCTACCTCCACTGGTCCCTGCTGGACAACTTCGAATGGGGACACTGGGAACCAACCTTTGGTCTGATTGCCGTGGACAGAGACACGTTCACACGCATACCCAAACCGAGCCTCGCCTGGCTAGGAAGTGTCGCCCGAAGCAACCAACTCGACGTCGAGGTTCCCGCGTGACCACCGCATTCGCCGACGCTTCCCTTACCCCAGTCCGGGACCTGCTTTCCCTGACCGGCCGCACGGCTGTCATCACCGGTGCCGCCCAAGGCCTGGGCAAAGCCATCGCGTCCCGGTTGGCCGAAGCCGGGGCGGACGTTCTTCTGGCAGACATCGACGGCGAACGCGCCCGGGAAGCTGCCGCAGAAATCGCTGCACGCTTCCCAGCCCGATCGCTGGGGATCGATATGGACGTGACAGCCTCGGAATCAGTGCGAAAGGCCGCCTCGTTTGCGGCAGCTGAGCTGGGAGGCATCGACATCTGGGTCAATAACGCGGGCGTCTTTCCCAGCATCCCGGTCCTGGAAACGCAGGACGAAGAGTGGGAGCAGGTGTTCGCCGTTAATACCAGAGGGGTCTTCAACGGCTCCCGGGAAGCCGCACGACACATGAACGGCAGCGGAGTGATCATTAACATCATCTCCACCGCAGGCTTTGAGGGAACAGCCCCCGGCCTTGCCTCCTATGTGGGATCCAAGCACGCCGTCCGCGGCATGACCAAGCAGATGGCGCTGGAGTTTGCATCCTTGGGAATCAGGGTGCTGGGAGTAGCGCCCACCTTCGTACCCACCGAGGGCACCATGGCGGCTGCCGCCGCAATGCACACCGGGGACGCTGGTCTGACGTCGGAGTCCCGGACTAACGCGGTGATGACCGGCAGTCTTATGGGGCGGCTGGGAACCCCGGACGACATTGCACGAGTGGTCTTGTTTTGCGCCAGTGACTTGTCCACCGTCATGACCGGCAGCACCCTCCTGGCCGACGCCGGCAAAACGATCTAAGAGTCCTTGGTCAGCACTTCCGTCAGGGAACGAAGGCCCGGGCAACATAGCCCGGGCCTTCGACTTGATCCAACCTTCGGCCGCGGACATGGTCGGGATACATAATGATCTGCATATTCTTCGGGGCGGGCCACCGCATGACTGGAACCTCGAGTGTGCACGCTCAAGTACGCTTCACTGCGTCGACGTAGATTTGGCTACTACTTAGTGGCCTTGGAATGCTTCGGCGAGCCACCACGCGCCGCCGTCGGAGGCTATTTTCGCGTCGATCACCAGGGGCCGGTTCTGCGTTCCGGCTTGGTAGGCGGCGATCCATGGGCGCACATCATCGAGGTCGCCCACGGTCCGGACGGTCACCCCTTCGGCGCCGAATCCGCGCGCGATCGCGGCGATGTCCGTTTCCGGGAAGACGACGCTGGAGAGCTCGGCCTCCGAGTGCTCCGAAGCGAAGTGGTGGACCTCGGCCCCGTAGGCGGCGTCGTTGTAGACGATGCACACTAGGGGTAGTTTCAGCCTCGCGGCGGTCTCCAACTCGCTGATTCCCATGAGGAATCCACCGTCGCCGGCGCCCAGGACGGGCAGGCGGTGTGGCTGCGCGAGGGCAGCACCAATCGCGGTGTAAAGGCCCAGCCCGATCGCTTGGAAGGCCTGGGTGAAGCAGAAACCGAACTCGTCCGGCACAGCAAGGTATTGGCTGGGGTAGCCCATGAAGTTGCCCGAATCGACCGCGACGATCCGCTCGGATGGGAGCAGGGTGTCGAGTTCGCGGGTGAGGACGCGGGGATCGATGGAGGTTGCCGTGGACAGATCCGCTGTGGAAACGTCCCGCCACCGTGAGCTCTGTTTGATGGCCAGGGCGTTGGCTTCGGTGCGGTACTTCTCCACGGGTTCCGGCTGCGCAGACCGGAGCACGGCCAAAGCATCCCCAGCGGTGAGCGCCGAATCGCCCAGCACGCCCAGGGTGATGGGCCGGTTGGCACCCAGGGCGGGATCTTCGACGTCGATCTGCACCACTGTGGTGCCAGTGGAGATCAGTCGTCCGTGGCGCATGGTCCACATGTTCAGTGCGCAACCCCAGCCCACGATCAGGTCCGCGCCGCTGATGAACTCCGCCGTGGTGGGCGACGAAAAACCACCCGAGATGCCCAGGTTGTGCGAGTCGCCGTTGAACAGTCCGCTCGCCACTGCCGAGGTGGCCACCAACGCCCCGGCATGCTGCGCCAGTGCCAGGATCTCGTCCCGGGCACCCCGCCCGCCGCGTCCGGCAACGAACACGGGCCGTTCCGCGGCGGCCACGAGTGCCACCAGTTGCTCAACGGCGGCAGCGTCAGGGCGGACCTTCAACGGTTCAGGCACGACGACGGCACTCACCTCATCTGCCGCAGTGCCACTTTGGATGTCCAGCGGCAGGCTCAGCACCACCGTGCGGCGCTCGTTCACGGCGGTCCGGAACGCCCTGACGGTGTCTGCCACGGCGGTGGCGGGGGAGTGAATCCGCTCGGCGACAGCTCCGACGCTGCGTGCCAGGGCGTCCTGGTCGATCTTGAAGTTGGACCGGATGGCCGCGGCCTGGGTGTCGGCGGTCAGCACGATCATCGGCGTCCGGCTCTTCGCTGCCTCACCGATGCCGGTGATGGCATTGCTCAGCCCGCAGCCCTGGTGCGTGGTGACCACTCCCACCTTCCCGGACATCCGCGAATACGCGTCCGCCATGGTCGCCGCCCCGCCCTCATGCCGCGTGGCAGTGAACTGAATGCCCTCGGCCATCAGTGTTCCGGTGACATCGAAGTTGCCGCTGCCCACCACCCCAAAGACGTGCCCGACGCCGAGCTTCGCCAGCGTCCTGCCCACCAGTGTGGAGACCCGCACTTGCCCGTTCATGCCTTCTCCACCGCACCCTTTTCCACCAGCGCGTACACGCGGCTCGGGCTGCCCGTCCCGCCGACGATCGGCAACGGAGCAACCACCAACGTCGCACCGGTGACGGGGAGCCGGTCCACGTTCCGCAGTGAGGTCACGCCGTACTTGTCCGCTCCGAGCAGGAACGAGTGGACGGGGAACATCGGATCCAGCGCTCCGGCCTGCCCGGCGTCGATGCCCACGGTCTCCACACCGAAGCCGCTGATCGAAGCGTTACCGGCGAGCCACTTGGCACCTGCCGCGGAGACCCCGGGAGTGTGGGGTCCGGCGTCGTCCGCGTTGACGAAAGCCGCAGCGTCAGCACCGCGGGCCGCCCAGCCGGTCCGGAAGATCACCCAGCAGTTCTCCGGGAACAACCCATGCTCAGACTGCCACTGCTCAAAATGCTCAGGCTCCAGCAGGAAGTCCGGGTCCTCCGCCGCCTCGGTGGTCTTGTCGATGACCACAACCGGGCCCACCAGCCGGTGCGGTTCGATCTGGTCCACGGACTTGCCGTCCTTGCCCGTGATCCAGTGCACCGGCGCGTCCAGGTGCGTCCCGGCGTGCTCGCCCACGGTGACGTCGTTCCACGCCCAGGCCGGACCGGCGTCGTCGAAATTACTTACCGGTGAAACGGACAAGCCCACGGTGTTCGCGAACGGCTGGGGCAGGTTCAGGATGGGGGTCTCGGAACTGAGCGGCGTGGTGAGATCGATGATCTCCACGGAACCACTCGAAAGGGCTGCAGTGAGCCCGGCCAGAACAGACATTGTTCTCCTATCGCTTGCTGGATTGAGTTGGCATGAAAGACGACTTCATGAAAGAGGAGCGGCAATTTCAATTGCTCGTATCGAACACAGCGTCGAAAACGCTACTGTCGCCGGTGCTTTCCGGGTCCGGGAGTTGGGCCGCCCGATACCACTCCCGGGATGGCCACGAGCTGTCTGCCGCTACATTGAACCAGGTCAGTCGTTCGCTCGAATCGTGTTCCGGGCAGATGCCGTCGGTTCTGGGACAGCCGGCTGTCACGGCAGTGGCGCCCCGCCCCAAGAGGGTGGCGATGACGAAGTGGCCGAGCATTGAGCAACCATCAGTGACCAGAAGTCGCTTACTTTTTGGGTCTGAAAGAAAGTCGTTCTCGCTTGGTCTGGCGCTCGGCTCGATAGAGTCGGGGTGTTCGGTTGCTGGGCGGGCGACGACAACGCCACGTCCGGCTGCATCCAGTCGCAGTTCCATGACCACAGGCTCGCCTGTGACGCAGCCTGGCAAGAGATGAGCCACGATGGTGGGCCCCTCCATCGAGGCCACACTTCCAATGGTCCAAGGCAGTCGTTCCTGGAAGTACGGTTCGTTGCTTGAGTGGATTGTGGTTTTCGCGGACAGAAGGCCCCGGCGATCAGCGACTTCCCAGCTCAATTCGGTGCCTAAGCAGTTATGGCAGGCATCCCGGGGAGGGTATTGAACTTTGCTGCAGCCCGGGCATCGTTGAAGGATGAATCGCCCGGCCGCGGCTCCGCGGATCAGGCCTGCTGCTGCCGCGCTGCGTGCCAGTGGCGGGTGCGGACCGCTGAATATCGACATTAGTTCCACCCTGAGAGGATGGCGGCCGCGGAGCAGAGGCCGCGGTCGTAGTTGATCATCCCGAATCCTGACACCAACCCGATTCCGTTCCCACCGCGGACGGGGTTTGGGGCAGAATCGGTGAGCTGCCGGATGCCTTCTACCAATCCCAAGTGCCCTCCAGCTGCTCCGGCCTGCCCTGTGGAAAGTTGTCCGCCAGAGGTGTTGTGAGGGAAGTTGCCGGCCACCCCGAACTCATGAGTCCGCACAAAGTCCGGACCTTCGCCTTTGGCGCAGAAGCCAAGATCCTCAAACTGGAGCATAGAGATGACGGGGTAATCATCGTAGGTCTGGACGAAGTCGGTATCTTCCGGGCGAACGCCCGCACTGGACCACAACTCAGCAGCGTCCACTGACCAGCCGCCCCTGTGTTGAATCACGTCTTCGGAGAATGCGTTGTGGCGTTCAATGGTGCCCATGATTCGGGCGAAAGGAATGCCCAATTCCTGGGCCATGTCGTCCCGCATAACCAGGAATGCCTCGGCGCCCGCACAAGGCATTACACAGTCGAAAAGGCGGAGAGGATCGGATATGGGTCGTGCATCGAGGTAGTTTTGCATCGTCAGTGGTTTCTGAAGCAGAGCCCACGGTGTAGAGGAGGCATTCGCCCTCTGTGAGACAGCCAGTTTCCCAAAGTCCTCGGCCGTCGCACTGTAGGTACGCATGTAGTAGTCCGTGAGCAGGGCGAAGCTGGCATTGGGTCCGGCGCCCCCGTAGGGATATGAAGCGTCTTGGGCGAACTTGCTGAAGCTGGTCACCAGGCTTCGGAAGGATCCCGGACGATTGGTATCGGCGGCGATGCAGGCCACTATGCTGGCATCGCCTGTTTGGACAGCCCGGGCTGCCCTCCGCAATGCGACCACGCCCGAAGCTCCGCCCAAAGCGATTCCGTCAAGCCAACGCGGGGACAAGCCAAAGTGTTGGGTGACACTGACAGGGTTGTCCGGGGCAAGTGTGAAGCTCGATAGGGCCAAACCATCGATCTGTTCTTTTGCCAGTCCCGAGCCGTCCAGCAGCATCTTGAGTGCGCGGGCGATCCACCATTGCGCGGACTTGTCCGAGAATCTCTCGTACGGCACTGTGACCGGCACTGCGACGGCGACGCCGTCGTACTTCATTCGCGGGGACGTCATTGCTGCAACCTTCTTGTATGGGGGACCAATCGGGGACCAGGCCAGGACATCATCGTTTGACGACGTATCCGTGGTGTTCCCTGTCCCATGTGGTCGGGGTAACTCCGGATTCGCGCAGCTGGAATTTCTTGATCTTGCCGTTCTCGGTGACAGGCAGTGACTCAACAAAGTCGACATAGCGTGGAACAGAAAAGTACGAGATCAAGTCTTGGCAATGGTCCAACAATTCCTGCTCAGAGAGGTGCGCGTTGTCGCGAAGAACCACAGCACACATCACGTCATCTTCGGCGAGCTCCGACTGGACGGGGAACACTGCGGCCGTCTTCACTGATGGGTGGAGGGCTATGGCCTGTTCGACTTCGTAGGAGGAGATGTTCTCACCTCGTCTGCGGATAACGTCCTTGATCCGGTCAATAAAGCGGAAGTATCCGTCCTCGTCGCAGACAACCCGGTCTCCAGTGTGGAGCCAGAGGTTTCGCCACGCTTCCACCGTCTTGTCCGGCGTGCCGAAGTAGCCGGTCGCGAAGGCAAAAGGATCCTCGGCCCGGAGAACCAACTCGCCCGGCGTACCGGGCTGAAGCTCGTTGTCCAGCTCATCTACGACTTTCGCGTGGAAACCCGGCCGGACCTGTCCCATGGTTCCCAGTCGCTTCTGACTTGGTGGTGAGCCTATGACGAAGTTGCTCTCAGTGGATGCAAAACCATCGATGAGTTCGACTCCAAACCTGCTAGTGAAAGCGGTGGAAGCCGCTGCCGGTACTCCAGGTGCGAGAACTGTGCGCAAGTGATGGCTTTTGTCACAGTCCGTGCCAGGGGTCGATAGCAAAATAGGAACCATTGCGCCCAGCAAATAGGTGACTGTTGCCTTGCTGGTCAGCAGCGATTCGAGGAATCCGGATGCTGAAAAGCGATTCTTGATGACGAGCGTTGTGCCTGTGATCAGCGCCTGAAAGAAGGCGCTGAGCGCGTTGACATGGAACAGCGGGAGGGTTGTCAGCAGTACGTCCCCTTCCTCCAACTCCAGGACCTTGGCACTGTTCGCGGCCCACCAGAAATATTGCGCGTGTGGGCAGAGAACGCCCTTGGACGGGCCGGTGGTTCCCGAGGTATAGAGGATGGCCAAGGGATCACTTGGGCGTATTTCGGACGGGCCGGAAACGAACTTCGGCGGAATTGTCCACTGGGCTGTTACAAGCGACGTGTCTGGCGCGGGATGGTCCCCTTTGCTGGGAATAGTGAGGATGCGCTCAAGTTTGGTGCCGGTGAGGGAGGTGACCGCCAGGCGGTTAAGGAACTCGGTCTCGCTGATGAGGAGGCGGGCTTCGGAGTTTCCCAGTATGTGTTGAAGTTGTGCCCCCTTGGACGCTGTGTTCAAAGGGACTGTGATGGCGCCAAGCCAGGCTGCCCCGAGGAATACTTCGAGGAATTCCGGACGATTTCCGCAGAAAAGTGCGATGCGGTCACCCTTTTGAACACCGGCGTGTTCGAGAGCTGCAGCTCCGCGTTGGGCCAATGAGACTGCCTGATTGAAGGAAACGTCTGCCGAGTCAAACGAACACAACGGTCGTTCGCCATAGAGGGCTGCTTGGGCCAGCAGCATCGCCGGTACCGTTCGCTCGTCGGGGGGAAATGTGTAGATCAGGCCGTTCCACGGTTCAGCGTCGACCCGTTCCAGCTGTGATGTCATCGTCTGGCCTGTTTCGTGGTTTTCTGTTTGTGGTTCCGGGAGTTTCATTGCTTGCACCTTTTGGTAGTTACCGCGCCTTCAAAGAAGATGATGGCGGCTTTTTCGAGGAGTTTTTGGGCAGGGAGGATCTCACGGCGGGGTTCCCCACGTCAGTGAAGTAACAGGACCGGGCCGCTCCCGATATCGGAATCCAAGGAATCAGGCCCTGCGTTTCACGACCGATGCCCTTCCGTGAAGGCGAGCTTCATTTCGTGGACAAGATCCGGGGAAGTAAACAACTGCACAGCTGTCATGGCCAGGACCAGGGCACCGTCAAGAACGGCCCGATCTCCCTGGGGACCGCCTGCAAGAGCCGAAGCTTCCCGGCTGTGGAGGCCGATCCCCGGCTCCAACTCGATGACCGGGTGAATCGACGGTATGAGTTGGCTGACGTTTCCCATGTCTGTTGAACCAGGCAAGACTTCGTTGAGGGGAGGCTCGGGTGTCCGACCGACGCGAACGAAGCTTGACTCGACCAAACGTGCAAGGACAGGATTCGGCTGCATGGCGGCATACGGCGGCGCCGACGACGTGATTTCCACAGTTGCTCCTGTGGCCAATGCGGCGCCCCTGGCGCAATTGGTAACTCGGGGCACGAGGTTTTCCATGAGTAGTTTGGTGTCTGGCGCCCGGACGAACGCGCGAATGGAGGCGGTCTCAGGAATGATGTTGGGCACGTCCCCACCGTGAGTGACGATTGCATGCACCCGGACGTCTGGGGGGAGTTGTTGGCGCAGCAGACCTATGGCCGTGAGAGTCAGGACTGAGGCGTCAAGGGCGTTGACGCCCTTTTCCGGGCTTACGGCTGCGTGTGCGGCTTTGCCCTTGAAGTTGAAGTCCAGCATGGAACGGGCCAGCGTGGTCATGGCCGACAACGTATAGCCCTCCGGGTGGATCAACATTGCAGCATCGATATCATCCAGGCAGTCGCTGTCCAGAAGCAGGGCCTTTCCTCCTCCGCCCTCCTCGCCCGGGCTGCCGATGACAACTATCCGGCCTGTCCACTGCGGGTTTTTCGTCATCCAACTCTTGGTGAGCAACGCCGCGCCGAGACCGGCCGCTGCCACGATGTTGTGTCCGCAACCGTGCCCAATCTCTTCCAAGGCGTCGTACTCACAAAAGAACGCAATCGTAGGGCCGTCTTTACCGGCTGCGTACTCTGCACGAAAAGCCGTAGGCAGGTCCGCCAGGTTCTGCGTTACTAGAAATCCCTCCGAGCTGAGCTTGTCCACCAAGAGTTTGGCGGCGAAGTACTCCTCAAACCTTGTCTCAGGACGGGCATGAATGGCATGGCTTATGCCCAGCAAGGCGTCCTCGATCTCCTCAAGTTCAGCACGCAAATGGTATTCGTCGCTGTGGCCAGAGTCCGGCAGGGCCCGGTGGACATTGGATGCGTTGGTCATGCGATTGCTCGATTCTCGTGCGATATATGCTCCGTGATCCCAGGATCAATGGAGAATCCCGGGGTTCCAGGAACTGCCCTGAGCAGGGATTGCGTGTAGGGATGCTGTGGGTTATTGAACAGCTCCGCCGTAGGGCTATGTTCCACCACCTTGCCTTGGTACATGACGGCAACCTCGTCGCTGACTTGCCGAACTACCGCGAGGTTGTGGGAAATAAAGACCATTGTCAGGTTCAGCTCCTGTCGAAGACCGGCGATCAAGCTCAGGATCTCGGCTTGGACGGATACGTCGAGGGCCGACGTGATTTCATCGGCAATCACCACGGTAGGCTCGGGAATCAAGCCGCGGGCGATGGCTACGCGTTGTCGTTGCCCTCCCGAGAATTCGTGTGGGTATCGACTCATAGCTTCGGCTGGCATTTTGACTCGCTCCAGCCATTCCGCGATCACACTGCGGTGCTTTTTCACGTCAGCATGGCGGGGGTCCAGGGCTTCGGCCAGAGCCTGCCCGATAGTGTGCCGGGGGTTGAGGGAGGAGAAGGGATCCTGCGGGATCATCTGCAGGACTTTTCTGCGCAGCTTCAGGCGATCAGCACCACGCACGGACGAGACATTGACGCCGTCGATCATGACGGTCCCGCGGGTTGGTTTCAGCGTCCCCACCAGAGTCTTGGCCAGTGTGGACTTGCCTGATCCTGACTCGCCCACAATTCCTACAGTGCACCCGGCGGCAACGTTGAGGGAGACGCCGTGAAGGACCTGGACCGAGTGCCTTCCCCAGCCGTACCTCACGTCGAGGTCCTTGATTTCGATGACATTCTGGGACTCAGACATGGAGAACTCCCGCGGTGGTACCTGTGTAGGTCTGCTGGTGCGCAGGCAAAGGATCGTTGATGTCCGGCGTAGCAGCCAAAAGGGACTTGGTATACGCATGGTGAACGCGGTCCACGGTGAGGTCGGCCGCGTCGATGGTTTCCACTATCTCACCGCGATACATGACGAGAATGCGATCGCAAAGGGCCCGGACGACTCCGATGTCGTGTGAAATGAACATCATGGACGTCTTGTAGTCCCGGTTGATGCGCTTGAGCTCGCGGAGAATGTCCGCTTGCACGGTGACGTCCAAAGCGGTGGTGGGTTCGTCAGCGATGATCAATCGGGGTTCATTGGCGAGGGCGGAGGCGATCATCGCCCGCTGCCGCATACCACCCGACAGCTCATGGGGGTGCTGTTTCATCCTGAGTTCGGGCAATGTCATTCTGACCATGCGGAGTGCTTCGAGAACGCGCTGTTCGGCCTTCGCCTTGGTCAGTCTCTTGTGCGTTGTCAGTACCTCGGTAAGCTGCGTTCCCATACGTAGGGATGGATTGAAGGTTGACCCTGGGTCCTGATAGATGAGCGCAACAGTCTCGGCCATGCGACGGGCAGGGACTGGCCCAAGCAGGTCTAAGCCATCGACGGACAAGCGGGAAGCCTGTGATGAGAGTCCGTCCGGGAGCAACCTTGCCAGGGCCATGGCTGTCAGGGTTTTGCCTGAGCCGCTTTCGCCGACGATCCCGAGTATCTCGCCCTCTTTGATCCGCAAGGAAACACCCTTGACCAGGGGCACGTCCCCCGCGGAGATCTTCAGGTCCTTGATGGTGGCCACGAATCCACTGTCGTCGTCTTGCAGGCGGACACTTCCGCTGGGAACGGTCATTGCAGGTGCACGCTTTGTCGAGGACCGCGGATTCGCCATGGCGGCAAGACCGTCGCCAATGAGGATTGCTGCGATCCCGGTGATGATGATCAGGGAGGCCGGTCCCACCATCTGGTAGGGGCGGCCAGCCAAAAGGGATGGGAGTGCCTCGTTGAGGAGCTTGCCCCAGTCGTAGGCGGGTGACTGCACGCCCAAGCCTACGAAGGAAAGTGCAGAGATCGCCGTGAGTGATTGTGCGAACGTCGATGCAGAAAGTACCAGCAGGGGCTCGGCCATGTTCGGCAGCATGTGTTTCAACACGATGCGGGTGTTCTTTACTCCGAGCAGGCGGGCAGTGGTGATGTAGTCCTGCTGGGACACTTTGGCCGCCAAGTTGCCGGTCAGGCGCGCGAAGTAGGGGATGCCGGCTACGCCGATCGCTACGACGGCGGATATGCCTCCGGCGCCCAAGACTGCAGCCACTACGAGGGCCAAAAGCAGGGCGGGAAATGCCACCATGCCGTCGATCACGCGCAGGCAGACCTCCCGGGTTCGGCCCCTCATGAGCCAGACTCCGGTCCCCAACAGTACACCCGCCACGACGGCGATCGCCGTCGCACCAATAGTCATGAGCAGCGTCAACCGGGTTGCGACCAAGCTGCGGAGCAGCATGTCGTGGCCAGCGGTGTCGGTTCCCAGCCAATGTTCTGCCGAAGGTCCCTGGCGTGTTCCGGACTCTTCTGCCGCACTTCCGAATGCGATGGGTGCAACGACAGCGATCAGGACTATGGCCAGGAAGAGAAGTAGGCCGGAAACCAATCCCGCGTTCCATTGAGTGCGTCTGCTACGTGTTTGCATGGCTACCTCCAAGATTCCGGGAGTCGATGAGGCCAAGCACGACGTCCACCAGCAGATTGATCGTGGCGGCGATCATGCCAATGACAATGACCATGCCTTGAATGACCGGGTAGTCGCGGTCAAGAATTGCTTTGATGATTCCTGTCCCGAGTCCCGGAAGTGCGAAAACGGACTCGATAACAATGGCTCCGCCAATCATTCCGCTGAAGATCAGGCCGCTCAGTGTGAGGGTTGTGGTCAGCAGGTTAGGAAGCGCCCACTTCACGTACTGCTTGGATGCCGGAAGCCGCCATCCGCGGGCAGTCCGCATGTAGTCGTTTTCCAGTACCACCGCAGTTTCGCGCCGGACAACTCTGGACACCGTACAAATGGGACCGATGACGAGAGCTGCCACGGGGAGCACGAAGGATTCAGCCACCATCCTGGTGGAGTAAGCGGGTGGAAGCATCGGGAAGAACCCAATGCCCAAAGCGAAGAGAATCACGAGGAACGTCGCCACTATGTAACCCGGGATGGAATCGAGGAAGCCTGTGATGACACCGAATGCGGTATCCAACCAGCCTCGCCGTCCAGCTCGGGTGAGGAGTCCTACAACCATGCCCAGTGGGATGGAAATCAATAAAACAGTGATGATGCCCGCAACGGCGATGGTTGCTGTGAATGGCAAACGGCTCATGATGACGGTGGCCACTGGCTGGCGGTAGATGAATGATGTGCCGAGATCACCCGACAGGACTTGGCCTATGTACGTCAGGAACTGCTGGCCGAGGGGAAGGTCGAGGCCCAATTCCCGCCGAACCCGTTCAACATCGGCAAGGTCGGCGTTGGCTCCGGCGATGGCAAATGCCGGATCGCCAGGAATGAGTTGGACGATCATGAAGGACACCACCACTAATGCGAGGAAGGTGACGATGAGGCTCGCTCCGCGCCGGATGGCGAAGGACAGCCAAGGAGACATTGCCCTTGGTGGTTGGAGCGCAGCGTTGGGCGTTGGAGATGATTCGCGGACGGTGATCTCGGGGACATGCACCGCCCGGGTTGGGAATTCAGTCATCGGAAAGCTGCTTTCAAACTGGGATGGAACTGCTATTTGTTGATCCGGATCGTGGCCGGATCCATGTACTCGCCGAACTTACGGATGCTGAAACCTTTAGCAGCGACTGTGACATACGGAAGCGTGGCCAACGGGACCGCGTCAACACGCTCCAGGAAGGAAGCCTGTGCTCCTTTGAACGCGGCGCATTGTTCGGTTGCGTCAATGGCATTCATACCTGCAACAAGGGCAGAGTATCCTTCGTCGTTGATGGCCCCGGTCTTGTTGCGGCCGCCGGACTCAGCAGGAGGGCCCATTACCCGGAGCAGTGAAGAAGCGAGGGTGCCCATGAGGTTGTTGTCGCCTTGGACGTTGATATCCCACTCAGTGCCACCCTTGCCTGTCAGAGCGGACCACGCAGCATTGTCCAGCGACTTCACGTCCACATCTGCTCCCGCTTTGCGAAGGGCTTCGGCAACGTACTCGTTTCCTTCTGTGAGGAAGGTGGTGCCCACAATACGGATCTTGACGCCGGCCAAGACCTTGGCTGCCGCGCCAGGGTCAAGGGGCGTGATCAGAGAAGTGTCGGTGTTCACGCACTTAATGTTTTCCGATCCGACGGAGAGGGTCGGCTTTCCCCTTGAGTCGCTGATGATGTCGCTGAAGGCCTTCGGATCGATTGCCTGAGCGACTGCCTTTCGGAGGTCGGGCCTGTCCGCGAAGACTGTGCCAGGGCGTTCGTTGAAAAGTATGTACGTAGTGTTGTTGGAGGCGCTTTGCTGGGTAAATCCATCGTTGTCTTTGAAGCGGGCTACGTTTTCATCGGCCACACCTCCGATGTCTAAGCTTCCAGCGAGCAATTGGGTGGCGATCGTGGAGTATTCGCTGATCGGCGTGAAGACCACTTTGTTAGCCGCGGACCCTTCCAGGGGTTTGCTGAACTTGGGCCACGCACTGTAGTCGCCCCGCAGTGCCAGCTTGTATGTCACGGCCGGTTGGGCAGATTCCAAAGTGTAGGGCCCTGAGAAGGCGCCCTGCACCGTACCAGCTGACAAGCCCTTGAGATCAGCGAGACCGGCGGGACAAACGATGCCTGATTGAGGCAGAGCCAGTCCTGTGAGGAAATCAGACCAGCCGGCCGACAATGATGCCGTAACGGTACCGGAGGCATCGTCCGCGGCGAAGATGGCTTTGGCGGCTCCAAATGCGAGGGACCGGCCGGAAGAGCCGGTTTCGGGCGCTGCGAATCGGCTGAGGGAAGCCGCGACCACAGTCGGGGTGATGGGTGTTCCATCGGCACACTTAGCATCGTCCCGGATCTGGAGTGTGTAGTTGGATGCATCGATTGCGTCCCACTCGCTTGCCAGGCCTCCGACCAAGGCTCCATCATCGTCCTTGCGAAGGAGAGTATCGAAAAGAAGTGGCGCAACTGTGTAGTCGTCCTGGCTGCGGGCCAGCGCGGGGTCAAAGGACGAAGGGTCCGTCGCGAGCGAAACATTCACGGTGTCCGTCAAGGGTGCGGTGCCGTCATTGGCGCCGCCGCTGCAGCCGGAAACCACGAAGGCCGCCGCTGTTACGGCGGCGACTGAAATATACGCGCGGTGGTGCATTCGATCTCCTAGGTGGGGGTCTTAAGCCGAGGCCCAAGGAATGTGCTTTCAAGCCTAGGTGAGATGCCGAGTATGGGGTGTTTTCTGTCACATAGGTGCACGGCATTGCCAATTATGACGTCTATGGCGCATGATCCTGTTCATGGCAGATGCTCTGGATTTCCAAATTATCAATGCCCTGCAGATCCACCCCCGAGTCTCGTGGGCCCAGCTCAGCAAGGTCTTGGCGGTAGATGCTTCCACGATCTCCCGGCGATGGAGCGCCCTGATTTCCGAGAGGAGAGCATGGATGACGTGCTACGACAGCGGAGCGCCGAAGACGAGGAATGGTGGGGTGTCCGCGCTCGTTGAAGTCCGCTGCGTGTCCGGCCGTCGCAGCGAGGTCATTGAGGAGCTGGCCAGCAAACCCCCGATCTTCAGCGTCAATTGCACCTCTGGTTCGAGGGATCTCTTCGTGCTGATATCGACTCCCAGTCTTGTTGAAACTGATCGCTACGTTGATGAGCACATAGCGTCGATCCCTGGAATCATCGCGACGCAGACCCACTATCTGCGCAAAGTGTTCTTTGAGGGTTCGAGCTGGCGTCTCCAGGCACTTAGCCAGGCGCAGGTGAAATCGCTCGAGAATCTGAGGCCTTCGGCGAAGAATGTGGAGCGGAAAGCGGCCTACGAGGAGATCATCAGGGCACTCCAGACAGATGCCCGCCGAACAGCGGCCGACGTCCAAGCCGAAACTGGCCGGTCAATTGCTGTGGTGGCGAGGGACATTGATGCGGTACTTTCTGCCGACTGGGTGCGTTGGCAGGTCGACTTCGCTCAGCAGCTCATGGGATGGTCCGCTGCGGCTGTACTGTGGCTCAATGTGAACCGAACGGACCAGGATCGTGTGGTGGATTCCCTGACGAGGCTGAATCAAGCCAGATTCTGCGCTTTGGTGACAGGTAAGGCGAACTTGGCCGTCCTCCTGTGGCTGCACGACTTGGAAGAGTTGGACAACATTGAGCACAGGATCACGTCCGCCTACCCGCATATCGAAATTCACGACCGCTGGATCGTTCCGCGGATTGCCAAGAGGCTGGGTCATATTCTCGACGTCGACAGCAGCCACTTGAGGTTTGTGCCGTTGGATGGAGGCGACAACGTTCTTGAGGATTGATCTGCCGGGATGCCACGCATGAACCCAAGCAATACTTGGCGAAAACTCCCTGGGTTGTGCTGGCGCCGCTGTCCAGCAGGAGACCGGCGCCGAACTTTAAGGGACAAAAGCCTGCGCCACAATCCCTGTGCCATGGACGGTGATGTTCCCGTCGGAGGTCGGGACGAAGAGCGATTGTCCCCTGGTGATGGTCTGCTCTTCAGGGCAGTGGTCAGTCGCAGCCGTGATCCTGCCATCGAGGCACACCAGAATGCGTGGACCGTTGCCCGGCAAAGTGATGCTGTCATTGCCGGTCTCCCCGGGACGGGCAATGCTCAACGCGAAATCGGGGACTGGTGGCCGGAAGGTGTGGGCGGCGGCATCTTTCGGCGTGGAGTCGACGTCGACGCCGCTGGAGGAGAAGTCCACAGCCCCCAGCATTGCCTCGATGTCGATGTGTTTGCTTGTCAGTCCCAGCCTGAGGACGTTATCGGAGTTGGCCATGACTTCGAGGCCGAAACCACGTAAATATGCATGCGGAACTCCGTCAGCGAGGAACATCGACTCGCCAGGTGCCAGGTGCACCCTGTTCAGGACCAAGGAAACCACGGCACCAACATCGCCTGGGTATTCCGTGGCGAGGTCAGCTACTGTTCCACAGGCGGCCCGGACCACTGGATGTGGATGCGCCGGGGCTAATGACGCAGCGATTTCCAGCACTGACTGGATGTCAGCCTGGGACAATCCCACCAGTGTCTCCAGCATCAGCCTCATGCCATGTTCACCCGGACCGATGCTGAGCCGATCCCGTGCTGGTTCCAGCGGTCCGGCGATTTCCTCAAGGAGCAGGGCTATCTCCTGTCGCGGACGGAATCCCGCCAACCCCTCGAAATGTGAGATGGCGTAAACCATTTCAGGCTTGTTGTTCGTGTCTTTGAAAGTGCGGTGGGGATCGTCCAGGGGGATGCCCTGCCGTTCCTCCTCCAGGAAACCCTTCGCTGCCAGCTCGCGCGTGGGATGCACCTGAATGGACAGGGGCTTGGCGGGTGCCAGTAGCTTCACAAGATACGGCAGGCGTCCGAAGGCAGCATCAACCCTTTGCCCGAGATTCCCGAGCCGGTCCTGGGCCACCCGCTCGTCCAAGCCCTCCGTTCCTTTGGGCCCGGTGATAGTAGATGGCCCTGTCGGATGCGCTCCCAGCCATAGCTCGGCAAAGGGTTTGCCATCAGGATCCGTGCCAAGAAATTCGGGCATGGACGTGGTGGATCCCCAGTCATAGGAGCGCCGGGCTCCGGTCAGTAAATGCACGTAATGGTCCTAACAGATGTAGGGGTGGAGGTCCTGCTACGACAGGCCCTGAAGAGTCGCCGAGTGTAACTGTGGGTGGAGCGGGTGGTCCGGCGGAAGAGTGGCGAGCTGGGCAACTCCGTCCAAGGGGCCACCCAAGGGTGCAAGTATTTCCGCAGATGGCCAAGCCTGTTTGAGTTTGTGTTTCAGGGGCAAGGCAACCTTGGGGTTGGACAGGATCTTTCCCACCCAGCTGATCGCAGGACTGTCCTCGGGAGCCCACCCGGTATTGCGCAGGCTGGCTCCTACGGAAAGGGCCAGCTCATCGGTGGCATGGGCAACAATCCGGGCCGAGACTTCGTCGTGGTCCGAGAGATCTATGATTGCCCGGGCATAGGAAGCAACAAAGGAAATTCGTTCGGGATTGGACTGGATGTCGATGTACGCCGTCTCCACGTCGGGAAAGTCCCGGCGAAGGATGTCCAGGATCGCGGTGCGACGGCCACGGCCGTCATGTGCCCGCATGGCGGCGTCCAGGCCAGCCCGCCCAATCCAGTACCCGCTTCCGGCGTCACCCATGATGTTTCCCCAGCCGTCGACGCGCGAGTACCCGGCCGGGCCGGTAGCGAGGGTCACGACGCCGGTGCCAGCGGCCAACGCTGCACCACCGCGCCCGCCGAGGCAGCCGAGGTAACCCGAGATGGAGTCATGCGCCAGGCGGATTGCCGTGACGCCGAGATCTTCGCAGGCCTGCAATACTCCTACGGCGTCGACGTTATCCGGGGTTAGCCCGGAAAGCGCCGCAGCAACGTGCACTTTTTGTCTCGGTCGGTTGGTGAGGACCGAGCGGATAACGCGTTCGAGCTGGGGCATCAGCGGCGCGCTGGTAAGGAGCGGCGGAAACTCCCGCTCCAACTCGGTGGTTGTCCCGGCCAGGAGCCTGGCGCGGATGGAAGACTGACCGCCGTCAATGGCGACGACGGTGGAAGGAGAGATCACAGGAGTTGCTTTCGGTCAGCTGGTGGGGTTGTTCGCGCCCGCGGGCACGGGTGGAGCTTCCGGAGTGAGGGTGACTTTGAGGGTATTGATGCCGTTCAGGAGCAATGCGTCAACGTCGTGGAATGCCGGATCCTGACCGGGGCCGGGTTGCAGGGCATGGCCGTTGATGCTTGCCGAGGCGGTAGGGGCAAGGCCGTGGAAGATCAGCTTGGCCCTGCCTTCCCCTGACGACCGCCAGGGGAAGTCCACGCTGTATTCCCATCCACAGTGCGCCACCCAATCCGCAGATTGAACCGACCCGTAAGCCCCGGACTCGGATGCCTTGGACAGGAGTCCCACTGATGAGAGGTCCTGGGAAATGGCTCCAGGCCGCGACGCAGGGATCAATTGCCCCGATACGCCGCGGGGCGCTGGTCCCTCAACGAGGCGCATGTGCCATCCGGAGCTGAGTGCCCGGTTGCGGCTGCCCGTTGCAAGTTCTGCCCTAAATTGATGTGTCATTGCTGGCCTCTATGCGCTGCTTGAAGCAGTTGAGGCGAGCGACTGGGTGGTTACGGCCCGCAGTTCGTTGGCCGTCCTCAGCACCCCGGAAGAAATGAACTCAGCAGGGTCCAAACCTTCGACGTCGGACATTACCGTGAAGGTCCATTCCGCTCCCGCGGGCAAACTGACCAAGGCATGATCGATGCTGGCAGCCGGATCCACACGGTCGACGTGAACGGTGATGTCGCGGACCAGCGAGTGAGCCTTCACGGTGACCTCGTAGCCACCGGTTACGGCTTTGGCCGAGGCTTCCAGCGGGGCCGGGTTGAGTTGCAGATCGATGTCCTCCACGAAAGTGTGGACAACCAGTTCCGGCCCCAAGCCCACGGTGAGGGCTTCGTTGGACGGGTCCTGCGGTGTCTGGAGTGCCTGCCCAACCGGCAAGGTGAGGACGCTACGGGCAGGGACCTCAACCTGTTCTTCGTGGTGGTTCCGCACCTCGCCACCCAGGGTCTGCAAGGAGAAGGCAAGCACTCCGGCCCACGGCTGGTCCGTGTCGTTCACCAGGGACACGGACAGGTGCCCATCGCGCTCTCCAAGGGAAATGATCCGTGGTGCGTAGGCAAGGCGAAGCGCATGCCAGAGCGGCTTGGGGCGTTCCTCGGAGTCCACTGCTGCCCACGAGGTCACTGGCCAGCAGTCATTGAGCTGCCAGACGATGGCGCCGGCGGTGCGCGGCCACCAGGAGCGATAGTGCTCAATGGCGTAGCGAACAGCGCGGGCCTGGTTGAGCTGTGTAGCCCAGTGCCAGTCCTCGAAATCGGCCGGGATGCCCAGGTGCGGGGCAAGGCCTCGGTCGAGCTTGCCGTTGCCGTCGTCGGCTTTTTGGTGCACCAGGAAGACGGGGTCTTCTTTGGGGCTGACAGCGTCAGCCAGCGGCCCGCCGTCGTTCGCGTGCACGAAGTCGCTCAGCGTCCGCCAAGTAGGCGGGCCCTGGAAGCCGAATTCCGAACAGAACCTCGGCACTTCGTTTCGGTACTCGGAGTAGTCAATCCTGTTCCAGACTTCCCACTGGTGATGTGTTCCATGGTCAGGGTGGTTGGGGTGGATGTCCTCCGGCTTCCGATCGGGGGAGTAGGGGCTGTTATCGCAGTACGGGCGCGTAGGATCGAGTTCGGCCACAATGGCACCTAGGAGCTCATGGGCGTAGCGATCTCCCCAGCTGCGGCCTGCCAACTCTTCCTTCCACCCCCAATCCTCGTGTCCCCACACGTTTTCGTTCCCGCCATTCCAGATCACCAAGGAGGGGTGGGGAGCGAGCCGCACAACGTTTTCGCGTGCCTCGGCCTCGATCTCCTCCCAGAGCGGTGACTCTTCCGGGTAAGCGGCGCAGGCGAGCAGGAAGTCCTGCCACACCAGGATTCCGCGCTCATCACAGGCCGAGTAGAAGTCCTCGGTTTCATAGATGCCTCCACCCCACACGCGTAGAAGGTTCATGTTGGCGCCGAGGGCCTGACCCAGGCGGCGGTTGATCCGGTCGCGTGTGATCCGCGTCAGCAGGTGATCATCCGGGATCCAATTCGCGCCCTTAACAAAAACAGCTTTCCCATTGACGATCAGGGTAAATGCAGTTCCGTTTTCGTCCTCGCTGGTGTCCACCTGCACGGTGCGGAAACCAATCCGCCGTTCCCAGGCATCCAGCTCTTCGCCGCCTGGTCCTTGCAGGCTGAGTTGCAGGGACGCCAATGGCTGATCGCCGTACCCTGCAGGCCACCACAGCGGAGCGTTGGGCGCGTCCAGCGTGAGGACTGTGGAATCACTATCGGCAGCAAGGGTCGCTGTGACTGCCTGCCCCAGTACGGTGGCAGCCAAGGTGAGTACGCCTGCTTGGCCCAAGCCCGAACGCTCAACAGATATTCGAAGCTCCACCTGCCCAGTGCCCTCGGTGGTGACCGTCACCAAAGGAGTGACCTGGGCGAGCCGCGCCACGGACCAGCGCTCGATCCTTGCCTCCTTCCACAGCCCTGCAGTCCTAAGGTCAGGACCCCAGTCCCAGCCGAAGCTGCAGGCCATCTTCCGGACGAAGTTGAAGGGCACAGGGTGGTATGCGCTGGGACGGTCACCCAAGCGCTCGCGGAGTTCCTCGGCGTAGGCGGTGGCGGATCGGAGGGTCACAGCCAAGGACTGCTCGGTGCCGTTCGAAGCGGACCGGACATCAAAACGGTAGGAGCGGTGCATGTTGGCCGTACGCCCCAGCTCGTGCGTTCCCAGGGCAATGCTGCTGACGGTGTCCACGCCGTCGAAGACCAGGTCGACGCGCTCTTCCGGAGCCGGAACAGGCAGCGTCAAGGGGAGTTCGTAGCGCCAGTCGACGTGGTGCATCCACTGCAGCTTCTTTTCATTGTCATCCAGGTAGGGATCCGGGATGAGCCCGGCTCGGAGCAGGTCAGTGTGTGCTGAACCGGGCACTTCGGCCGGGATTCGTGCCGGAATGTGGGCGGGTACCGGGCCTGCAACGGGCGATACGGTCCATCCTGCGTTCAATGGCGTGGAGATCATCATGTTTCCTAGCGGTGTTCGAGAGTTGAAAGGTCTGCGCTGATTTCATCCATGTGCACCCACCGTTTGCTGAAGTGGTTGAAGCACACGGTGTTGTCTATGGCGTCACGATCCGGGGGGAGCTCGCTGGCGGCTACCTTCCCGAGTCGTTCCGGATCAGGGGCAGCTTGGGCCAAGAGCTGGGTATAGGGGTGTTGCGGGTTGAGGATGACATCATCTGATGGCCCTCGCTCCACCACCCTTCCCCGGTAAAGGACCAGGATTTCGTCGGAGAAGTGCCGGGCCGTGGCAAGGTCGTGCGTGATGTAGAGAACGGCAAGATTGTCCTCCCGCTGCAGCCTGCCCAGGAGATTCAATACGCCCAAGCGGATGGACACGTCCAGCATGGATACCGGCTCATCGGCTATCAGGACTTGGGCTCCGGGGGCCAGCGCCCGGGCAATGGCGACGCGTTGGCGTTGTCCGCCCGAAAGCTCATGGGGCCGCTTGGCTGCGATGACCTGCGCAGGGGTCAGATTGACGCGTTCCAGCATTTCCAGGACACGCTGATGCGTTTCGGACGCCGTTCGCGGCCTGCCGTGGATCTTCAGGGGGCGGGCAATATGGTGCTCGATCGAGTGGAACGGATTCAACGACGCAAATGGGTCCTGGAACACCATCTGAACATGCCGGCGATAGACCGATCCAAGAACTGGCGTCTTGTCATCCAGCTTCACGGAGACGGTGCCGGAGGACGGTTTCTCCATCTTTGTCAGCAGCTTGGCAATGGTTGACTTACCTGATCCTGATTCCCCTACGAGGGCCACCGTTTTGCCCGGCAACAGATCGAAGCTGACGCGATCCACCGCCCGCAGGTTCCGTCGTCGGATGCCTTCCCGCAGTGCGTAGTCCTTGGTCAGGTTGGTCACTGAGACAGACGTCATGGCTGCTCCTCAAAGTTATTGTCCCGGTCAAAGTCAGAGTCCTCGCCGGAACGGATAAATGCCCCTCTGCCGCCACTGAGGCTGGGAAATGAGGCGAGCAGCTTGCGCGTGTAAGGGTGGGCTGCGGAACGGTAAAGGGCCTCGGCCGTATCCAGTTCCACAATTTCCCCGCGTAGCATCACTGCGATTCGGTCGCTGATTTCCAAGAGCAATGGCAGGTCATGGGTGATGAATATGACGGCAAAGTTCAGTTCTTCCTTCAGCCGCACGATTTCCCGGAGGATGTCCCGTTGAACCACCACGTCAAGAGCTGTGGTGGGTTCGTCCATGATCATGACCTGTGGTTCCAGCAGCATGGCCATGGCGATCATCACCCGTTGCCGCATTCCACCTGACAGCTCATGCGGGTATGAACGCACGCGCTTCGGGTCTACCCCCACCAGCGTGAGGACCTCTGCGCACCGGTCTTGGCGGGCTGCCTTCCGGAGGCTTTGGTGATGCGCCCGCAAGGTGTCATCCAATTGATCGCCAATAGTGCGGACGGGGTTCAGGGCATTCATGGCACCTTGGAAGACCATGGACAGCTTGGACCAGCGGAAGCGGCGGAGTGCTTCGTCCTCAAGGGCAAGGAGGTCGATGTCCTGGCCGTCGCGGTCGTGAAAGGTGACCTGGCCGGCCGAAATGCGGGCCGGCGGCTGATGCAAGCGGTTGATGGCATAGGCCAGGGTGGTTTTGCCGCAGCCCGATTCTCCTGCAAGGCCCAGAATTTCACCGCGGCCAAGCTGGAAGTTTGCGTTCCTGACCGCGGGGACAGGATGCTCCGTTTCGTACACGACACTTAGGTTCCGGACCGTCAGGACAGGCCCGCGGGACGTCACCACGGGTGCGTGTTCCAAGGAGAGATCGGCGCTCATGACGTCACTGCTTTCTTCTGGATCCGGGCTGCTTGGCGTGCGCGTTTACGCACCAAGCGGGCATTCTTAAGCTTCGGATTGATGATCTCGTCAATGGAGAAGTTGATGAGTGAGAGTCCCATGCCGAACAATGCGATCATCAGGCCTGGCGGCAGGAACCACCACCAGGCTCCCAGCGGCAGGGCGAAGCCGTTCTGCGCATAGAACAGCATGGTTCCGAGCGTGGATGAACTGGATGCGCCCAGTCCCAGGAATGACAATCCGGCTTCGCCAAGGATCGCGGCGATCACCGCGAACACGAACTGGGAAGCCAGCACCGGCAAGAGATTCGGGAGGATTTCGACGGCGATGACACGCCAGGCGCGTTCGCCGGACACCCGGGAAGCTGCAACGTAATCCCTGTTCCGCACGGACAGTGTTTGTGCCCGCAGCACGCGGGCCGACGCCGCCCAACTTGTCAACGCCAGCACCACTGCAATGGTCCACAGACCGCGGCTTTCGCGGGGAACGAAGCCGGAGATGACGATGACCAGGGGGAGGCCGGGGATCACCAGGAACACGTTGGAGAGCAGGGAGAAGGCTTCATCGGCGAACCCGCCGATGTAGGCGCCATAAATACCGAAGAACGCTGACAGGAGGGTGGCAAGGACGCCCACCAGGAAACCGATCTGCAGTGAACCGCGGGTTGCGTGGGCAAGTTGGGCCAGGACGTCCTGGCCGGTTTGAGTGGTGCCCAGCCAGTGGTCAGCAGAGGGGCCGCTGAGCCCTGTATTGCTGATGGCGGCGGGGTCGCCCACCAGTAACGGACCGACGGCTCCAAAAATTATGATTGATCCGATCAGGATGAGGCCCGTGATCAGCCAGGGAGTCGGAGTGGGGAGCATGAGCCGCCAAGCCGGCTTGGGCCGCTGGCCCCGGCCGCGGGAAATGTTCGCAAGTTCCTCCGTGGGACTGGCTTGCGTCTGCCCTGTCATGGATTGAATGTTGGTCATGTGAATCTGCTCCTTAGCCCCTGGCCCGTGTGCGGGGATCGACCAGGCTGTAGAGGAGGTCGACCAGGAGGTTCGCTGCCAGGACAGCGATGGTGATGTAGAGGAACACGCCCTGCATGAGTGCGTAATCGTTGTTGGTTACTGCTGCCAGCAACCGGGATCCGATTCCCGGGTAGGAAAACACCTGTTCGGTCACCACGGAGCCTGAGACGACGAACCCCAACGAGATGGCAAAGCCGGCTACGGATGGGAGGACTGCGTTACGGGCGGCATAGTTACGGAGGATCCAGCGATCTGGCAGCCCTTTGGCCCGCGCCGTAAGGACATAGTCCTCGGACAACGTGGAGACCATCATGTTGCGCATGCCGAGCAGCCATCCACCGAGGGAAGCGATGACGATGGTTAGTGCCGGGAGGATGGCGTGTTCTATGGCTGACAGGATGAAGGGTCCGTTGAATCCGGGGTCCAGGACCACGTTGTAGCCGCCCTGGCCCGGGAACAGTCCCAGTCCGCGGGAAAGGATGTACACGAGGACCAGGGCCAACCAGAAGTACGGAACAGCTGCAAGGAGAGTGGTTGCTGGAACCAACGAGTCCAACCAGGTGCCAGGCTTCCAGCCAACCAAAGCTCCGAGCACAATTCCCAGGAGTGCCGCGATGACGGTGGAAACACCCACCAGGATCACGGTCCAGGGCATCGATGCTCCGATCACGTCAGTAACCTTGGCCGGGAAGTAGCTGATGGATACGCCGAGGTCACCCTGGAAGATGTTGACCAAGTAGGTCCAGTACTGGGCCAGGATGGGCTGGGTGTCGTCGCCGCCCAAGAGGATGGCGTAGGACTTTCGGGTCTCTTCGGTGATGCTGCCTCCCCGCTGCTGGAGCTTTGCCAACAAAATGTCTACGGGGTTTCCGGGCAGCAGCCGGGGAATGATGAAGTTCAGGGTCAGCGCCGCCCACAGGGCAGCGGCGTAGAAGCCCAGTTTTCGGATGACGTAATTCACGATTTAGCCTTCGGCGGGCTTGAGGGACTTGAAGACCTGGGCCGCGTCCAAGCGGGACCACACTGCAGGGAAGGCGTACATGTTGTCCTCGCTCGGCCAGCCGCTGAACTTTGCCTTGTTCCAAATGCTCGTAGTGCCGCCAGTGACAACGGGGATGTACGGCATATCCTCAACGATGGCCGATTGGATGATGTCGAACTGCTGCTGCCGTTCCCCCTTGTTGTCGAACGGGAGGTTCTTGACTGTTTCCAGGGCCGCGTCAACGGAGGGGTTCGAGTAGCGTGAGTAGTTGGTTCCTGCCGACTGCCCCACAGGGGCGGAGGTGGCGGAGGAGAAGAAGTAGTTGTAGACGTAATACGGATCCGCGGCAGGGCCTTGGTAGAGGGAGTCGATGGCCAACTGGAACTTGCCCTTGGTTCGCTTGTCAGTCCACTCGTTCCAGGACGACTGTGAAGCCTGAACGTCGATGCCTGCCGCCTTGGCCTGCTCTGAAATGGTTTGAATCGCCGTGATGTAATCCGTCCAGCCGGTGACAACTTCAACGGTCAAAGTCAGCTTCTGGCCGTCCTTGGCGTAGATTCCGTCACTGCCCTTGGCCCAGCCGGCTGCCTCCAGGGTCTTCTGCGCAGACGACGCATCCGCCGTTTCCGGCGCGATGGCGGGTTTGACAGCCGTCGAGATCCATTCAGACTGCGTATCTGTCAGGGCGAAGGAGGGTGAGATGGGTGAGGCCGTGTTTTCGTAGGCCAGCTTGTTGAGCTGGGTCCGGTCGATGGCCAGGTAGAGGGCCTTGCGGACGGCAGGGTCCGTTTGCGGCCCCGTGCAGCCGAGCTGGACGTTGGCGCAGGCGGCGAGGACCTGCTGGCTCTGGGCGACTGTTTGTTTTTCATACTTGGGGAAGTTCTTGGACACGTTTTGGATGTCCGGAACGGGCCCTGTCTGCCAGTCGATGGTGCCCGAGGCGATGGCGTCTGCGCCGGCGGTGTTGCCCGAAAGTGCGATGTACCGGACGTTCTTGACGGCTGGTTCGCCGCCCCAGTACGTGGGGTTGGCTTTGAGGGTGAACGCTTGCGGCTTGAAATCGGCCAACTGGTAGGCGCCAGTTCCCACAGGCTTTTCCACCACATCGGTTTCGGGGTTGATCTTGGACCAGATGTGTTCGGGAACGATCACGGCCTGGGTAAGGATGTCCGGTCCGGTGACGAAGGCCGGAGTGTCCCAAACGAACGTTATGTGGTTCTGGTCCACCACGTTCACGGTGCCCTTGAAGCCCAGGCTGTTCAGCGCCGGATGCTGCTTGAGGAGATTGAACGTGAAGGCTACGTCATCCGCTGTGAAAGCTTCGCCATCGCTCCACTTCACACCCTCCCTGAGGGTCACCGACAGCTGCGTACCGGTCGCATTCCAAGCGAATTCCGTGCCCAGCAGCGGCTCGGGCTTGGCATCTGCCGAGGCCTTGTTCTGGTAGAAGAGCGGCTCAAAGATCGCTCCAGGCCCCGCAACCTGCGAGGGGGAGAAGGGGTTGAAGTTGACTTGGTAATCGCCGGCCTGGCCGGTGTAGGCGATCAGCGTTGAGTCGTTTGCCGCAGTGTTTCCGCCGCCTGAGCAACCACTGAGGAGGAGGCCGAGAGCCGTTGCACCGGCGGCTAAAGCGAGGGTGCTGCGCCGGAAGCTGACAGCCCGGTTTCGAGAGGTGAGGAGCATCTCTGGTCCCTTTCATCTAGCCGGACCGCTGTGACCGGCTGGGGTTTGTGTGCCGTGGATCACGACCTATGAAAAAGTTAGGTGATTAAATTAAGTGAGTCAAGTTATTATTAAATAAGAATCCAGGATGACCAACCGAAAAGGAAAACGGTGACCACCATCACGACGCATCCACCGCCCACGGCCTCCACCAAGGCAAGGCTGCTGGACATCATGCGCACCCGCGGAACAGTCAGCAGGGTGGAACTTGTTGGCGCTACCGGCTTGACGCCGGGAACCATCACCAACGTGATCCGTGAACTGCTCGACGACGGATTGGTTCAGGAAGCCGGGCAGGCGCGCTCCACTGGAGGGCAGCCGAGGCGGCTCCTCCGGCTCCGCGGCCAAGCCCACTACGCGATGGGAGTTCAGATGGACCGATGTACGAGTTCGGTGGTCCTGGCCGATTTCACCGGTCGCCTCGTGGCACAGAAGACACTCCAAGGTTCGGGAAGCCATGCCCCAGGGGCGATGCTGGAGATCCTCGCCGCCCAGATCCACAACCTGCTTGAAGACCAGAAAGTGCCGTTCGAAAGTGTCCTTGGCATCAGCTTGGTCACACATGGGCCCCAGAACCGCATTGAAGGAACTCTCCTGGCACCACGTCCCACTCCCCAGTGGTACGGCTATCCGCTGGTGCCCGCGCTGTCGCGGCTGACCGGGCTGCCTGTCATTCTTGAGAACGATGCCACCGCCGCAGCCATGGGTGAGCAATGGCTGGGGGACGTCTCCGCAGAGTCCTTCGGAGTGATCTACATGGCAAGTGGCCTCGGTGGCGGGGCTGTAGTGAACAAGGAGGTTTACCGAGGCGGAGGCTCCAACACGGTAGAAATCGGACACATCTCCTTGGACGCGTCCGGTCCGCCCTGCGAGTGCGGCAATAGGGGTTGCGTGGAGAATATTTGCGGTACTGAAGCAGTGGTAGCCCGCGCTGTCCGGGATGGTCCGCTTCGCGACAGGCTGGGCCTCAAAGACAACCGGGCGGAAACGCTGAGCGACTTTGAACGCATTTCGTCCGCCGCAGTGGGCGGGGACCTCGACGCCCGGCTTCTGCTGGAGGACGCGGCACGCGGTCTGGGGCAGGCCGCAGTGACCCTGGTGAACCTTTTCGATCTCAGCACAGTGGTGCTGGCTGGGCCTGCCTTCTCCACTGCGGGTACTCTCCTGCGGGACCACATCTCAGCGACGGTTAATGCCGCAGCCTTCAACCGGGAGCTGCAACCTATCAACGTCGTCCTGTCCTCACATGGTTCGCTCGCAGCAGCGATTGGAGGTTCTTTACAGGTACTCCGCACGGTTGGTGACACCAAAGACCGAAGAACCGTTCCGCCGTCGTTCCTTACTCGACCCAACCAGCCCCAACTTGCCAGCCTTAACCCCTGAAAGATCCGGAGAACAGCATGTCCCAATCCCTTCAGCCCTCAGCCACCATCCAGCAGGTGCAGCCGTTCACGGTGCTGCGCCGCGACGGCGTCAGCATCGTCCTGCGCCACCTGCCCACAGGACTTCCTTCCGTGCTGCACTGGGGCGCCGACGTCGGCCCCTTGTCCACTGAGGATCTCAACGCGATGGTCCTCGCCAGTGGCCGCCAAACGGCGCCCGGAACGCTCGACGCCGCATGGCAGCTCAGCATCCTTCCTCAGGAAGGCGATGGCTGGGCAGGGCGTCCGGGGCTCGCAGTGACTCGAGAGGGAAGGCCGGTCTTTCCGCGATGGACCGTCAGCGAGGTCACCGCCGACGAACACGAGGCTTTTATTACTGGCTCCGATGCCGGCAGCGGCCTGGAAATCCACAGCTCATTCGTGCTGACGCCCGGCGGTGTCCTCACGGTGGCGCATCGCGTGGTCAACCAAGGAACAACTCCGCTGGACGTCCACTGGGTGGAAGCGACCCTGCCGCTGCCGAAGACGGCTGACTATCTGACATCCTTTACCGGGCGTTGGACCAGGGAAAAAGCTCCCTTCACCACGGAAATGCCCCGCGGTGCGGTCAGCCGCGAAACACGACGCGGCAGGGGCGGACACGATGCGCCCCACCTGGAAATTGCGAGCATCGGCAAGCCTCGGAACCGTGCCGGCGAAATGTGGTCCGTCCACTTGGGCTGGAGTGCCGACTGCACCTACCGTACGGACCGGATGACGGACACCGTAACGCTCCTGGGAGCCGGCGAGCTGCTGCGGGCCGGTGAAATCAGGCTCTCGCCCGGTGAAAGTTACAGCACCCCCAAAGCCTGGTTCGCCTGGTCCGATACGGGGCTCGACGGTTTGTCTGCCCGGTTCCATGTGGCACTGCGCTCACGCGATCAACACCCCAGAAGCCCCAGGCCGTTGGTGCTCAATACCTGGGAGGCGGTCTACTTCGACCATGACCCGGCTACTCTGACGCGCTTGGCAGAACGTGCAGCCCAGGTGGGAGTTGAGCGGTTCGTCTTGGATGACGGCTGGTTCATGGCACGCCGCGACGATACCAAGGGGCTGGGGGACTGGACGGTGGATCCTGCCGTGTGGCCCCAGGGTCTGGGGCCTTTGGCGCAACGCGTCCATGACCTTGGCATGCAATTCGGCCTGTGGTTCGAGCCTGAGATGGTGAACCTGGACTCCGACCTTGCTCGGGCGCATCCAGACTGGCTGCTTCACAATCCGGACCACGTTTGGTCTTCCCCTGACGAACTGTCCTGGCGGACGCAATACGTCCTGGACCTGGCCAACGCCGCGGCCTATGAGCACGTCCGGAACCAAATGAGTGCGTTGATCAAGGAACTTGGCATCGACTTCATCAAATGGGACCACAACCGTGACCTGGTGGAATCCGTGCACTCGGGGCTCCCCGGTGTCCACGAGCATACCCTGGCCATGTACAGGCTGATCCGTGAGCTGAAGGAGACCCATCCCGGTCTGGAGATCGAGTCATGCTCCAGCGGTGGCGCTCGCACGGATCTGGGAATTCTCGAGTTCGCTGACAGGGTGTGGGCATCGGATTCCAACGACGCCGTGGAACGGCAGGACATTCAACGGTGGACACAGTTGCTGCTTCCGCCCGAGATGGTGGGAGGCCATGTTGGCCCCACAACCTCACACAGCTCCGGCCGGACCTTGGACTTCTCTTACCGTGCCGCCACAAGTCTGATGGGATCGGCCGGATTTGAATGGAACATTCTGGAGTGCAGCCCGCAAGAGCTTGAGGCGGTGGCAGGATTCGCAGCCCTCTACAAGGAGTTGCGCCACATTATCCATTCAGGAACGGCGGTTCACGCCGACGTCGGCGACCCGGCTCTGCGAGTCACGGGGGCAGTTCTTCCAGACCGGACCGAAGGAGTGTGGACCATTGCTTCGGTGGCCACTCTCGAAGATGCCCTGCCTGAAAAAGTGCACCTGCATGGCTTGGACGAGGGCAAACGGTACCGCGTTCGCGTACGCAAGGAACTGGGGGACGTCCGTCATGGATGGATAACACCGCCATGGCTTTCTTCCGGAGAGATCACCGTTCCGGGCAGCATTCTAGCCAGGGACGGACTGCAGATCCCTGTGCTGTGGCCGGCGCAGGCTCTCGTCCTCCACGTACAAAGCGTTTAGACCGCCGAGGTCAGTGCGGGGTCCGGTGGCGACTGCCCGGATCCCGCACTCGGCCACTTCGCCGTGCTGCCACGCTGGATGATCTGGCCGGTCGGCACATGAACCACAGTCTGCACCGCTCCGGCAAATGTTCGCATCAGGACCTCGGCCAGTATTCGCCCCAATTCGTACACATCCAGGCTGACGACGGAGATAGGAGGCGTGGAAAGCCGGCAGTCCGGACCGTCGTCCCAAGCCAGGATCGATAAGTCCCGGGGGACCACCAGACCAAGGTCGTGGACTGCCGCCAGTCCTGCCACGGCCATGACGCTGTTGTCGTAGACGACTGCCGTAGGAATTACATGCGCAGACAGAATCTCGCGTGTTCGCTGGGAGCCGGATTCGGCGGAGTAGTCGCCCTCAACGGAATAGCCTGCGACGCTATGACTGGCAAGGGCCTGTTCATAGGCAATGCTTCGGGCCTTCGTATGGTGAAGATGCCCAGGACCGGACACGCGGGCAATGATGGCGTGACCCAAGCCGGCAAGGTACTTCACTGCCATCTCCATGGCGCCGGAATTGTCGACATCCACCAACGACGCGCCCTCGTGCCGGGGACCTCCTAGGATGACCACTGGCAATCCAAGCTGCCTGCACCGTTCAGCCCGGTCGTCGGCCTCCTGGGAGTCGACGATGACGACCACGTCTACCTCCCCGCTTTCTGCCCACAACGGATACGTGTCCAGTTCCTGCTGGTATGAACTGAACCGGCGAAGGAAGACCGAAGCCCCGTGGGGATCCAGTGTTTCTTCCATGCCTGCCAACAGGTCCTCAAAGAACGGATCGGTTCCATGTGGTCCGTTCCTGCTTTGCACGGCGACTCCGAATCGGGGCGGCCTGGAGCTTTGGGTTGCGACGTTGTCCATGTGCTAAGTATGGCGTTGACCAGCAATACTTAGCACATGAGCCGAGGCCCCAAGCGTCCATGACCGTCATTCCTTCACCCAAGATAACGCCGACAAGCAGGGCAGTGATCCTGGACCGAGTCCGGGCTGAGGGTCCTGTCAGCCGCGTCGAGCTTGCCGAGCGCACCGGTCTGACGCAGGCTTCCATTTCCAATCTGGTCCGGTCTCTCCTGGAGGAGGGACTCCTCCAGGAGACGGGTGAGCGCACTTACACAGGTGCCAAAGGGAAGCCCCGTGTCCTGCTTGGGCTGAACCCCCGTGCGCGATGCAGTGTGGGAATCCAGCTGGGTGCAGACTGGATTGTGGTTCTGGTGACTGACGCGGCTGGCTCCGTGATGGCGAGAACAAGGGTTCGCGGTGCCCGCTCCAGGCCTCCCACAGAGGTTGTTGCTGAGGTGTCAAACCACGTTAAGGCGCTGCTGAGACTGGCCAGCGTTGATGCCGGAATTGTGGCTGGCATCGGGCTGGTCGCCCCGGGCGCACTTGATCTGGATGAAGGATCCATCCTGTCCTCGCCCAGCATGCCCCGGTGGGAGGGATTTCCCGTCCGGGAAGCCGTCTCTGAGGCCACCGGGATCCCGACGCTGCTGGATAACGTAGCCACGGCCGCTGCCATGGGAGACTTCTGGAGTGGAGCTATTCCCAACGCCACGGCTCACTGCACCCTCTACATGGGGGCAAGCATTAGTGTCGGATTGCTCTTCTCCGGGTCCTTGTACCGCGGTGCAAGCTCGAACGCTGGCCCCCTTGGAAACGTACATTTCCAAGGGGGTCAGCGGTCCGGACTGAATCTGGAGGAAGTGGCCGGACCGCGGGCCGTGGCGGAACGCGCCAGGAAGGCTGTGGCCGCCGGTCGGTCAACCACGGCCAAGCTGTCTCTCGACAACGACCCTTTCAGCGATTTCGCCGCAGTTGCCACTGCGGCGGTTCACGGTGATGTTTTGTCACTGGCTCTCATCGAGGAGTCGGCCACCCACATAGCCGACGCGGTTCTGGCGGTGGTGAACATCCTCGATTTGGACTCCGTAACCCTAGCTGGACCCTCATTCACCACCGCAGGCTCCCTCTACCTGCCCTTCGTTGACAGGCGTCTCCGGGCGGACGCTTTTGCATCCCCAAAACACCCAGTAACCGTGCGGCTGTCTACGCAGGTCACTGATGCAGCCTCTGTAGGGGCCGCAGCGCTGATGTTGCAGCAGAACTTCAATCAACCGCCGATGACCTGACGGCCCTACTGCGCTTTCAGGTCGTCCAGGTAAACGGTGCCACTGGTGGAGGTTCCCTCGGATGTCTGGTTGATGAAGATATTGAACTGGGAAAGGTCCTGAAGGTCCTCGGGGGTAATACGCCGGTCAGCGTTGGCTGTGTCCCATGGTGCTGGCCTGAAGTCGGTAAACGGGATGCTGATGTTGTCGCCTTGTGTATTGGCAAGGGATGGGTAGGCTTCGTAAGCAACGCCGCCGCAAACCAGTTGCAGCACGAGCTTGTGCTGCGAACCGTCCGGCTGTAACCACAGCGAAAACGCGCTGAAACTGGACCAGTCTCCGTCTATTCGTCGAGTGATACCTGTGTAGTTCTGGAGGCTGAAATCGTATTTGAAACTCAGGGATCGTTGGCCGCTTCCGACCGGCGCGTCAGCCAATGAGATGGCATTGGCGCCTACTGTGCTGTAGCTCGC
Source organism: Arthrobacter sp. DualSoilB13 (assembly GCF_055389195.1). Taxonomy (NCBI): domain Bacteria; kingdom Bacillati; phylum Actinomycetota; class Actinomycetes; order Micrococcales; family Micrococcaceae; genus Arthrobacter; species Arthrobacter sp. DualSoilB13. The sequence goes on from NZ_AP035865.1 coordinate 1,856,456, forward strand.
CCTGAGTTCGTCGTCGTCCGCATAGGCTTCAAAGTCGTCGACTACGCCCGGGGCGTTGGCTGGCTTCTGCCCGAGGACCACATGCTGAGCTGCCGTGAGCCTGTGCTTGCCTGGGAGTTCAGCAGTCACTGTGAGAGCGGTACGTTGGTTGACTAAAACGGCCTCGGCTACAGCCAGAGTCCCCACGTAGTAGCCGGATGCGGCGTCGAAATTCAGGGGATACTTGCGGGAGTCATCTCCGAGCGTGAACCACACGGCCTTCGGTTTAACGTCGCTCACCCGAACACGGACGGTGGTGGCCGTCCCTGTGATGCGCGCTCCATCCACTGGTGAAACTACGTGCACAGCAGGTGCGTGAGCCTCAGTCTTGACTTTGCGCTTCCACATGTTGCTCTTGGTCAAGTCTGAGCTGAACACAGTGAAGTCATCAGCTTCGAAGGCACGGAAGTCCTCCAACATTTCGTGCTCGGTGAGTTGGCCTGTCGCCGGATGGGGAACAAAAAACTGTTCCGTGCTGTAGTTGGTCCATGTCAGCATCCACGCCATTCGGCGTGCGTCGGGATCAGCCTTGATGGCATTGAGGACTTGTGAGTACCACTCCGGATTGGGATTCTGGCCGTTGGCCTTCAGCGCTCCGCTGATGCCGACTTCAGTGAGGGCGGCAACCTTTCCCCGCTCATCAGCGATTCGGGAAATCATGCCCAGATCCGCCACGAGCCCATCGAGCCACTGCCGTGAACCACCGGAACTGTCATAGTTGTCGATGCCCAGGACATCCACAAAGGCGTCTCCTGGATAGGTTCGAAGGAAGACATCGCTGGTTCCACCGAACCCGCCGCCAGGGGAGTAGGAATAGAGGAAGTTGTGCACGCCTTTGACATCGCGCAGGTACTCCACGGTGTACCGGAACAGCTCGATGTACTGTGAGGACGAGGTGTGGGCTGCACCCCACCAGAACCATGAGCCGGCATTCTCGTGGAATGGCCGGAAAATCATGGGGATGGCATCACCGTCGTCGTCTACTGCGGCCTTCGCAAGCCGTGCCACTCGGTCAAGGTAGTCGGTGAACTGTTGGTGTTTGTCCCCGCCAGGCATGATGCGGGGGACAACGCCGCCGTCGGTATCGTTGAAGGCCCCGCCGGTGACGAAATTGTCCATGTGGGCCGAGAAGGTCTGTATGCCGCCGATCCTGTCAGCTGCCTTAACGAGGTTCAGGGTGTGTTGGAAATTCTGCTCGGGCTCGGGGCTTCCGGGGGCGGATCCGAAGCCGTCATGACCAAAGTCCCAACCAAACACGGCAGGGTGGTGTCCCGTTCCGGCTTTCACATCGGATTGCAACCCATCTGCTTGATTCGGGTCAAATGTCAGTCCGAACTCGGTGTCCTGCTGATGCCCGAAGAGTATCCCTTGGCCTTGTTGGGATCGCAGATAAGAGAAAAGGGAGGCCGTTCGGGAGGTAGCTTGGGGGTCCACGATGGACACTCGTTCTGGCGGGCCGGATCTGGTTGATTCCAGCGGTGGTGCGGCCGTTGCTGTGACGGCGGTGGACGTCGCGAGTAGGCAAATCAGGGCAATGGCGGCCCCCATACGGAGGCGGCGAAGGGGTTCACGTGAAGATTTCAAAGTGGTCCTGTCTTCTCAGGGATGCTGCAATGCATCACCATCGGACCACAGTATGTGATTAAATTAACTTGGTAAAGTAATTCACCGGCTGGAATATTTGGAGCTATCTCATTGCAAGCCTCTAGAGCGCCGAGGCCGGTACTTCCCAAATGACGGATCAAACCAGCCGTGCTGGCGTCGGGGGCGCGCCCACCGACTTATAGAGTCTGTCTTCTTCGCTCAACGGCGTCCGCGATTGTTAGTGCTGCGCTAATCACTTGGTCGCCGTAGTCTTGGCCGGGTGATTTGACCACACGGGCAAGGGGCATGGCCAAGCAGACGGCTGCGATGATTCCTTCCTCGGTTTGCACCGGGGCACTGATCGACCCCAGACCCGGGGTTCGGATACCGACCGACTCGATCCAACCGACTTCGGCAAGTTCGGTGAGAGTTTCCTCGTCGGCCGCTAACAGCCTGCCGCTGGAGCCTTGGGGGAGTGGAAGCCGCGCTCCTATTGGCAGGATTGCCCGGAGTTCGTGCTGGCTGTCGGCGCTGAGCAGGCATACGCGTTCGTCTCCTCGCTTCACCCATAGTTGTGCGGTTTCGCCGGTTTGGTCGCGTAGCTCGCGGAGGACTGGCAAACCGGCGTTTTCCAGTGCGGATCTCACGAACCGGTCTCCCAGCCGAAATGCGCCGCCGTCGGTGCGGCGCAGGAAACCATAGTCCACCATCTGCAGGGCCAGCCGGTGTGTAGTGGACGCCGATAGGCCGGTCTGCCGTGCCAGTTCACTGGCTGACACGGCGGACCGGCCGACGGCATCGAGGATGGCGGCGGCGCGCTCCAAGGTGCGGTTGCTTCCGTTGGTTTCAGATGAGGGCATGTCAGTAGCCTATGATGCTGGCTAGCCCTTGGCGGCCACTGACTCGGACATGTAGTCGGCCACCACTTTCTGCGAGATGGCGATGTCCAGGACGAATACGCCTTCCTCATGGTGCGCAAGCCAGTCTTGGAGTTGCTGCAGCTCAGCTAGGGTGCGGACCTTGGTGCCATATGACCCCAGAGCACGCCCGAGGGCAGCGAAGTCGACCTCGTCAATCAGCATTGCCTCCTCGTGCAGGCCCTTGACGGCGTACTGGTGGAGCTCTGCGCCGTAGGCAGAGTCGTTGAGCACCACAATCACGCCTCTCCGGGTTGCCCGCAGGAATGTCTCGAAGTCGGCTAGACCCATGAGTCCGCCGCCGTCGCCACTGACTAGCACGGTGGTGCGCTCGGGGCGTGCCACCGAGACGCCTGCTGCGGAACCGAAGCCCATACCGATGGCCTGGAAGGCGGTGCCTACGAGGATCATCGCCTGCGGGTCGGGAACGGAGAGGTACATCGGCGCCCAGCCGATGAAGTGCCCGCCGTCCATCACTACTGAGCGTTCGGCGGGTAGGATCCGGTCCAGGGCTGCTACGACGGCCCGTGGGTTGAGTCGACCATCAGGACCGAACTCCGCGGGATCTTCGCTAGGCCGGGACGAACGGAAGGCGGGACTTGCCACTTCCGGAGCCTGATCGCGCCAGGTCAGCGTTGTCGCAGCCACGGTGCGTGAAAGGAGACTTTCCAGAAATGGCCGGATGTCTGCGCGGATGTACTCTGCTGAGGGCAGGTTTCCGGGGTCTGGCTCGTTGTCGACGCGGATGATGGTGGTTGTCGGAGGAAACAGGTTTCCGTAACGGGTTTGGAAGAGGTTCTGGCTGGCTCCGACAACCAAGACCACATCGGCCTGTCGGGCGACCTCGAGGCGGTGTCGCCTGGTGAAACCGCCTGCGATGCCGAGGTCCCAAGGGCTGGCGAAAGCGTTGACTGCCATGACTGAGGTCATGAAGAGTGCGCCGAGCCGGTCACCCAGGTCACGTAAGGGAGCGACGGCATCAGCCAACAGCACGCCGCGGCCGCCCAGGATCAGTGGCCGTTTCGCGGTGGCGAGCAATCCAGCGACGCGTTCCACATGGGCAGGCTCAGCAGGCCACGCCGGCTTTACCGGCAGAGGCTCCAAGGTCGCTGCTTCCGCTGGCGGCGCTGTCGCCAGGTCGTACGGAATGGCCAGAACCACTGGCTGGACGGTTTGAAGGGCCAGGTCGAAGGCACGATGCGTAATGGCTTCGGCGTTGTCTGGAGTGGCGACGAGCGTCACTACTCCCACAGCGTCGGCTGCTTTGGATTGCTTGATGTCGAAGAACCGGGGGCCGGTGGAGGGTGCATCGCCGACCACCAGAACCAGGGGGATACGGGCGATGCGTGCCTCGGCAAGAGTGGTGTAGGCGTTGGTGAAGCCGGCGCCGTAGGTGGTGGTTGCAGCAGCGATGTCCCCGGTAGCCCGGTAGTATCCGTCGGCCATGGCCACTGTCGCCGATTCATGGCGGGCGGAGGTGAAGGGAAAACCGCGACGTGTGAGCCGGCTGATGAGGTGGACATTCCCGTTGCCCATGAGGCCGAACAGGTGCCCGGCGCGCTCTGCCACAACGTCGCCGACGATCGCCGCTACATTGCCTTCATCCGGAAGCTTGGTCGTCCCGACAGGCGGTGCGTCGGTACTGGTCATGTTCTCTCCAAGTCTGTGGGGTTGCGCGGTGCCCTGCACGAAAAGGGGGCGGGGCACCGCCGTCGCAATTATTGCTGTCGTCGGACGCCTGTCAGGCCAGCAGCGGCACAATGAGTGATGTCACAAACAGGACAAGTGCGCCGCCGAGCCGGTTGGTGAGTGCTGCGAACGGCATCAGGTGCATGCGGTTGGCCGCGCTGAGCACGGACACATCGCCGCTTCCACCCGTGTCTGCCATGACCAGTCCAGGGGTGATGGAGGCTTCGACGAAGTTGAACTTCACCAGCCATCCCAGGATGCCGGAGGTCACGGTGGCGATGACCACTGTGCAGACGGTGAGCAGGATGAACAGCGGGTTGCTCAGTGAGGCGATGACGTCCTTGATGTCGATGTAGGTCAGGCTGACGCCGACGAGGAGGGCCGGCACCAGGACTGCGCCGATCAAGTCGCCCCAGTCGGCTGTGGATTCCTCGATGTCCTTGGGAAGCAGGCCGAAGATCTTCACGGCGGCCGCCGCGATGATGGCCCAGGCGTAGGGGTGCAGGCCCGGGGCGAAAGCTGCCATCAAGTTGCCAAAAACGAAGAGGCTGCCAGCGATGAGCAGACCCTTGCCCAAGGCGATGAAAGAGGATGCGTCGCGCTTGGGAGGCAGGGTGAGTTCGTCAGAGCGGCCCTTGATCCGCATCAGCTGTCCGTGGCCGTTGAAGCCAACGAAGAGCTGCTTTTTACGCTTGCCCAGGCCGTTGTAGATACCTGCGATGAGGATGCAGACCACGTTCGCCATCACGACGGCGGACATCAGGTCGCCCATAAACGCGGCGGAGTCGCTTCCGGTCGCCGAGGCGTACATCTTGGACATCGGCAAGGCCCCCACTCCCAGGCCGCCGGCCATGATCGGGGCGGCGATGAAGAGGATGCCTTCGATGAAACCGAAGCCCGTCACCAAGCCGAGCAATCCAACGAGGACGAAAGTTGCAATGAGGCAGCCCACCACCGGCACCGCGAAGCGCGGACCTGCTTTGAGGAGTAATGCTCTGGGCATGCCGAGAATGGATCCCGCGATGATGCCGATGACAAAGAAGTCCAGGAAGCCATGGCCTTCGATGAAGTTTTGGACCACCGTCACCAGATTCCCGGGCATGACGCCGAAGAAGGCCAAGGTGGCGGGGGCGAACGTGCACAGGATGGTAGGAAGGCCGAAGTCACGGACTACCGGGAAGAGGTTCCCGATCCAGATGAAAAGACCGCCAAGAAGGATAGTGGTTGCGAAACCGACCACCATGGTGTCGGGGAGGTTGCCCGTGAGCGACGCGGTGACAACCAACGCCGCCAGGACTAGGTACAAGGGAGCAGGAATGCTGGCAATGCTGGATCCGAGCCGACCGGGGTAGTGCGTTCCGGGGCGAGCCCCCGCCGTTTTTGTGACGGGGTGCTTGATGCCGCCGGCAGGGCCGGGACTGTTCTCGCTCATAACCGTGTCCGTTGGTTCGCTGGTGGGTTCTGTTGTGCGTGGGCTTGTAGACATCATCGTCTCCAAAACTGTGAGTAGGAATCGTTATCAGTGCTTGGTCTCTGGTGGTGAGGCTTCTTGCTGTCAGTGGGGTGGTTAGCGGGCGGGATCGAGGATCGCTGCGGGAGAGTGCGTGACGATATCCCGCGCGAGCCTGACGGCTTCCGCGAGGCGCTCCTCGTCGACTCCGGTTTCGTGGCCGATACCGTGCAGATATTTGACGAGCTCTTCAGTGGCGATGTTGCCATGGGCGCCCGGAGCGAAGGGGCAGCCGCCAAAGCCGCCCAGCGCAGCGTCGAAACGCACGACGCCGGCAGTCACCGCTGCGCCCACAGTCGCCAGTGCTTGACTGTGTGCATTGTGCAGGTGGAGATAGTAGGTCATGTTCGGCTCCGAATCACGCACGTGGGCCAGGCTGGCGATCACCTGCTCCGTGGAGGTGGTGCCCAACGTATCGGCCAGGCCGATATTGTTGATGCCCATACTCTTGAAAGCGCGGATGACTCGAAGCAGATGGTCGATGTTGACGGGGCCTTCGAAAGGGCACGTGAAGGCAGTGGAGATGCCGGCGAAGAAGCGGATCTGCGGAAAACGCGCCACCGTGTCGGCGATTCCTGCCAGGGCATCCTCGATGCTTTGCCCTGCGTTGGCGTTACTGTGCGCCTGGCTGGCAGAGGCGACGACTTGGATATCCCTGGCTCCTGCATCCACGGCTCTTTCGATGCCTTTTCCGTTGAGGGCCAAGCTGGTGTAGCTAACGGTGTCGATGGTGGGCAAAGAGGCAATGACCTCCGCCGCGTCGGCCATTTGCGGTACCCGCCGGGGATTGACGAAGGAAACCGCCTCAATGCGTTTGATTCCGGCTTCGACCAGGGCTTCGGCTATCTCGAGTTTGTGCGCTGTTGCGACGATGACCTCTTCATCCTGTAGTCCGTCGCGCAGGAAGACGTCCGTAATTTCGACCTGCATCAGCGCACCTCCTGTGGTCCCAGTGCCGCGATCTCGTCATTATCCATACCGGCGAGCTCACGCAGGACCTCTTCGGTGTGCTGGCCAAGATCGGGACCGATCCAGTTGACCTGTCCCTGGTGGCCGGGCAGCTTCGGGACGACCCCCGGGAACCGGATGAGCTCGGGTTCGTCGTCGACCACTACCTCGTGGGTTTGAATCATGTCGCGGGCCAGATAGTGCTTGTCCACGGCGATGCTGGGTGCGTCGTAGACCGGTCCGGCGGGGACGCCGGCGTCGTCCAGTTTGTCGAGCACGTCTGTGAGGGGCATGCTGCCGGTCCAGGCTGCGATGGCGCCGTTGAGTTCTTCCTCGCGCGCCCCGCGGGCGTCGGTGGTGAGAAGGGTTTCATCCTCCGCAAGGTCGTCTCGGCCGATGGCCTTCATGAGGCGGATGAAGACGGAGTTCGAGTTGCCCCCGATGACCACCTCCAGATCGTCCTGGCACAGGTATGAGCCGGTAGGAACGACGCCGGGAAGCGCGCCACCGGTGCGTTTACGGATAATGCCGTAGGCGTCGTAGTCGGGGACGAGGGACTCCAAAAGGCTGAAGATACCTTCGTAGAGTGCAACATCCACGATCCTTGATGCCCCGGTGTTCACGCCGCGGGCCCTCTGCAGCATGAGCATCAACGCTCCGATCACACCATAGAGTCCGGCCACGGTATCGCCCATGCTGGCAGCGGCGCGGCCTGCAGGTCGGTCCGGCTCGCCCGTGACATACCTAAGACCCGCAAAGGACTCGGCCGAACTGCCAAAACCGGCACGGTTCTTGTAGGGGCCTGTCTGTCCGTAGCCGGAAATGCGCACCAGCACCAGGTCGGGGTTGAGTTCCTGGAGGACGTCCGGGCCCAGTCCCCATTTTTCGAGAGTGCCGGGTCGGAAGTTCTCGATCACCACATCGCACTGGGCAGCGATCTTCTTGACTGCTTCGCGTCCCACTGCCGAACGTAGATCGAGGGCCACGGATTTCTTGTTTCGGCCGATAGTGCGGAACAGCATGGACGTGGCACCACGGGTCTTCCGCCAATCACGCAGTTCGTCCCCGCCGTCGGGCTTTTCAATCTTGATGACCTCGGCGCCAAAGTCCCCGAAAAGGCGTCCCGCAAATGGCCCGGCGATGAAGCTGCCAAGCTCCAACACGCGGATGCCTTGTAGGGGGAGGGCGTTCTCTTCCAGTTGAGGTTGCTTCATCATTTCTTCCTGCCTGCGTCTTTGAATGCCGGACCTGATATCAAGTTTCCCACCCAGTGGGAATTCCTTGTCATCAAGCGGATAGACGATAGCAGCCTCATGTGACGCACGCAACAGTCTCAAATGATGACGCCCAGCGGTGACTCGCTGGCCCGCCGGCGCGGGCGGCACCTTGCGTCCCGCGTCGTGCCCTGCTAGCGTCTTCCCACCAAACAAGCATCTCATCCCACCCAGTGGGATCAGGGCCAATCCGGTCGTGGCCAACGACGGCTGCGGCTTGGAAGGCCTGACGGTGCGACGACCCCCCCCACGACCAGTAAGGCAGTAAACCATGGCTCACTATGACATCGCCGTCATGCCGGGAGACGGCATCGGGCCGGAAGTCGTTGACGCGGCTTTGTCCGTCCTGAAGGAATGCCAAGCCCGATACGGGCTTACGATCAACTACGCGTTCTACGACTTCAGTGCTGACCTGTACCGCCGCACCGGAAGAAAAATTACCGCCGCTGACATGGATGAAATCGGCGAAGCGGACGCAGTGCTGTTCGGCGCAATGGGGCTCCCAGACGTCCGTGGACCCGAAGGCCTCGAACTTGGCGCCCAGGTAGAGATGCGTGCACACTACGGACTGTTCTCAAGTCTCCGCCCGGTCCGGCTCTTTCCGGGTGTCGAGAGCCCCGTGAAAGCGAAGGACATCGACATGCTCGTCATCCGGGAGACCTCTGAAGGGATGTTCGCCGGATTGTCGGATTATCATGAGCCCAGTGACGAGAGTGCGAGCGATCGCATGACGATCACCCGGGCCACCTGCGAGAAGCTGTTCGATGTCGCGTTCTCCCAGGCACGGGCACGTCGCAAGCGGGGTACCCCAGGTCATGTCACCCTGCTGCACAAGTCCAATGCCCTCCGCAGCAACGTCCTGATGGAAAAGGTGTTCGACGAGGTTGCAGCAAGAAACACTGATGTTGGAAGCGCGAAGTACTACATTGACGCCGGCTCCATGTACATGGTGACCGACCCTGAACGCTACGACGTAGTGGTCTCAGAGAACATCTTCGGAGACATCATTTCCGAGATCGCAGCTGGCCTCGTCGGCGGCCTGGGCGTGGCACCTTCCGCCGATGTCAGCCTTACACACGGCGTGTTCCAGCCATCCCACGGCAGCGCGCCGGATATCGCAGGCAAGGGAATCGCAAACCCAATCGCAATGATCCTGTCGGCCGCCATGATGGTCGAATGGCTTGGCGGGCAACACGACGATGATCTCTGCATCCGCGTAGCACAGAACATACAGGCTGCCGTCGAAGCAGCGCTGGCATCAGGACCTCTGGCACGCGACCTCGGCGGAACAGCAGGAACACAGCAAGTACTCGAGACGATCATCAAAGCCCTGCCAGCGTAGGTCGGCGCGGAGCCGGGCAACCGGCCCATCGTCCGTACCCGCCAGCAACCCTTCGCAAACCCGTATACATTGCCACGTCACCGTCGACAGGGCAGTCCTCAAGAAAGATACGCACCCATGACCTACAAAGTCCTGTTCGTTAACCCACTCAAGGATTACATCGACCGCCTTCTGGAGTCGGCACCCGAGGGGTTCGAGGTGAAAGTGATGCCGCTGACAGGGGATATTTCTGAGATTTGCCGTGAAGCCGAGGATGCCGACTTCCTCATCTCCGGAGTTGATGTGCCCGAAGAAGTCTTCCGCTCCGCAAAGAACGTGCATTTCATCCAATACATGAGTTCCGGCTACGGTCAGCTTCCCATCGATACCCTGAACGAACTCGGGGTCCCGGTCGCACAAATGAAAACCCACTCCATCTCAGTCGCCGAGCACGCGCTCACCCTCCTGCTAACCGTGATGCGGCGGATCCCGGCTTCCGCTCAGCTATTGCGTGCGGGAAAGTGGCGCGAAGACCTGGACGAGACGTCCTATTCGGAGCTCTACAACAAAACAGTCGGGATCGTCGGGCTGGGAAACATCGGACGGTGGATCGGGAAAATAGTGCACCATGGTTTTGGCGCCAACGTAGTCTTTTACGACAACGGGGAAATTCCACTCACCGTTTCGGAACTCATTCCCGCGCGCCCCGTCGCGTTGGAAGAACTGATGGAAGTGTCCGACGTCGTCTGCTTGGCACTGCCGCTGAATGCGGAATCAAACAAGCTGATCGGCCGGAACAAACTTGCCCTGATGAAGCAGAACGCCGTTCTGGTGAACGTCGGCCGTGGCGAAGTCCTAGACCAGAACGCCCTTATTGACGCACTTCGGGAGGGACGCATCGCAGGAGCCGGGCTTGATGTCTACGACAGGGAGCCGCTCGACACAGCCAGTGAACTACTGAATATGGAACAGGTTGTCTGCACGCCCCACATGGCAGGTGTCGGCTGGGAAAATGTCCAGCGCAGAATCGAAACCGTGTGGCAGAACTTCGATGCGGTCCTGCGCGGCGACACGCCTCTAGGCGTTGTTACGACGGTGAAGAAGGGGGCTGCCTGTACCGCCGCGTAGGGGTGTCCAAGGGCCCGCGTGGGCAGTCTCAACCAGCTCGAAGGCTGTTTGGCGTTTGTAGACGCTCGTCGGGCTACTACTGGCCACCGCCTCCTTTTCTGTGCGCCGGAGGTCGTGGTGTAGGTGTCGCCTCTACTTGTGTTCCAGCCGGCCACGATGAGGACGCCCTCTATTGGTACGAAGCAGGGCACAAATTGTCTGCCCCTCTTTCAGGGTATGTCGAGTTGGGTTTTGTAGGCGGTGTTTTTGATGGTGTTCCAGCCTGCGATGATGCCGGCTCCGAGCATTTGGTCGGTGAGTCGTGCGAAGCGGCAGCCGGGGTCGGTGTCGAGGGCGAGTTGGAGGTATTGGTGTGCTTTGGATCCTCGGCCTTCCCACCAATTGATGTAGCCGATAGTGGTGAGGATGGGAGCTGCGTGTTGTGAGCTGGTTCTGGTATAGGCGTGGATGAGGAGTTGTTCTGCCCATTCGACGCGCGACCACTGAGGTGCAGTCTCCGTTAGCGCGAAAAGTATGTGTTGGGGTGGTTCGTCGATGCCGGGGATGTCGGCCATAAGCCGGTCGCGGATGTGGGGGAATTGGAAGTTCGCGATGAGCGTGGCGCAGTCCTCGTCGGTGGGGAAGTCGTTGCTGTCGAGCATCGCTGTCCAGAGCTGGCTGGCATGTTCCGCGGCTTGATGAGGTGCCTGCGCGCGGATGGTGCTGATGCAGTTTTCGACGCCGGTGGCGTGGTCTGCTTCGTGGGTCGGCGTCGGGAGGACGATGAGGTTGGTGGGTTCGATGGTGCTGCCGCGGTAGATGAATTCGGCGTTGACTCGGCTGTATTCAGTGGTGCTGATGGGCAGGCTGATGTCTTGGCCGGGTTCGCTGTCGTAGGGGGAGTAGGTTTCGTCGTTGACGAAGATTCCGTCGCGTATGGTGATGCCGTTCTCTGCGAGGACCCCGGTAAGGGCGGCGATGGTAGCTGCATGTGGTTTGGGCCGGCCTGGTTCGCCGTGGGTTGAGGTGTAGAGGGCGAAGACGATGCTTGTGGCGCTGGTGTCGCTTGTGAGGTAGCTGCTGACGGTTCGGGCGTAGGAAAGTTCCGTGCCGGGGTATCGGGGGAGGTCGATGCGGAGGGTGGCGCCGACCTTGCCTTTGTCCAGGGTGATGAAGACCAGACTCTCTTGGGGCCAGAACCCTAGGGTGTGCCCGATGAAGCTGAGCAGGTCTGCCGGGTCTTTGATGGTGAGCGCATTCATTGTCCTGTTCCTTTGCCCTTGTCTGTCGTCCTGCGGTCGTTGGTCTGGTGGGTCGTTCTGTTAGGGACCAATTCGCTGGTTAGGGGCTGGAGTGCAACTCAGGGGGACGGGGCAGGTCCGGAAAGATCGGAAGGGGAGAAGTGGCGTAGGCGCGTCGAGCGGAGTTTTCAGATTGGCACAGGCATGTCAGTGCACTGGTTGCGCGGAGGCCCCATCCGGCGATGATCGGGATATCAGAATGACAAAAGCGTTGTTGCTTCTGGTTATTCATGGGCAGGTGGGGGTGGGGCGTCATGACGTGAGCGGACTTGGTCTTCGGCATGTGCCATCGCTTGGCGGGATGGTTGTGCCGGACGGGCCGGGGACTGCTTTCAGTCCCGACATATACGCCGTTATCGGCCAGAGGGAGTCAGACATACAGTTCTGGACGTGGCGGATGGCTGACTCCCCGGCCAGACCACGGTTCTACCGGCCGGAGGGAGACGGCCCTGGAGGTCGTGGCGACTCTCGGACTGCGAGCCATGCAGACTGCGCAAGAAACGGTTTCGCTTGCCAGGTACTTCTGTGGGTCCTTTGGAGACCTGCTCACCGCGGCTTCGACGATGAGGCTGCAAACGGAGGCGACGCCGGGATCCGGCGCCGCCTCCTTCCCGGCTCACGTGACCGGAAGGCCCGGGTACGTGAGGTCTTTGTGTGTCAGGCGCAAGGGTTTCCTTGTCTGACTGTTCCGTCCTTCACTTGGTGATAACCGGGTCCAGCAGCGTAGTTGTTTGCTCCGTTGTTGTCCCAGGTGCCCGCCGCGTTATTGAATGCAGCGGTAATTCCGGAAGCTCCGTTGAGGGGGATGGAGGTGGTTACCCAACCAGGGCATGAGGCAGTCATGGTTATGCCCGGGGCCGTGGTCCATGCACCGGTCCCCACCCGATAGTGGGCGTAATAGGCGGACCAATTCTTGTTGGTTGAGTAGAACAGCACTGTGGTGTCTGTCGGTCCAGGGGTAGATGAACCGCTGCAAGGATCGGTATGACTAACCACATTGCCGTTCACGGTTGCGATCCCACCGCTCAAGGCGTAATTGCTGGTGTTGTTGTTGTCCCATACGCCGTTTCCGTTGTTGAACGCAGCCGTTGCACCGGCTGAGCCGGCGGGGATGGTGTACGAGAGCCACCCAGGGCAGGCGGCGGTCATGGTGACGCCCGGTGCGGTTGTCCAGGCGCCGGCGCCCACCCGGTAGTGCATTTTGTAGTCGCTCCAGCCCTTGGCGGTGGAGTAGTACACCTTGAGGTTGATTGCCCCCGGCTCTGTTTGCCCGCCTGCTTTTGCGTTGATGTGCAACGCGAGGGCGGCATTTTGGTCGACAGTGGCCTGGAAAGTCCCGGATGCGTCCACGGTTACCGCGTCACCCGCTGAGCAGCCGGTAGCGGTGGGCAGTCCCGCCACCACGTTGCAGTAGCGGCCGGCGGGAAGGGAGCTCTGGAAAGTCCTGGTGATGGCATTGCCGCGGTTGATCGCCACATAGCCCTTATCGCCACGACCAAAGGCGATGGCGTTCGAGCCGTTGTCCCACTTGTTGACGATCGGGGCGCCATATGTCGTATTGCGGAAGCCCACCATGTTTTCGATGTTGGTTTGCGCATGCTTGCAAGTCCAGCCATTCCGGCCGCACACGGGATCTATGACTTCCCCGTTCGAGGCAACAGCCGGTCCTGTCTCATTGTTGGAGAAGGAATAACCTGAATGGATCGAGGGGGATCCGTAGTTCCACGCCATTGTGAAGATCTGGGCGAGATCGTAGTTTGCCCCGTCCTTGTAGGTGAGCGTTTCGCCGTTTCGTTCTGTGTCATGGTTGTCGACGAAGACTGCGGCGTTCTGTTGAGGAAGGAAACCGGCCCAGGTGGAGCCGATGCCATTACCTGTGATCAGCCAGTTGATGTTCCCGCCGTTGAAGGCCTCTTTGAGTTTGCGGGCGAAGGCAAACTCGTGGATATCACCGTTGCTGGTGTATTCCTCCGGCTGTACCGGTTCGTTGGCCCGGATAACTTCCTGGACTACGTAGAGCCTGGCACGGTCATTGACCCTGGAGAGAATTCCTTGCATGTCGCTGGCCGCAATATGTTTGACGGCGTCAATCCGGAACCCGTCAACTCCCAAGGTCACCAGATCGTTGAGGTATTCGGCAATTCTTCCCTGAACGTAGGGGGAGGACGTGTTGAGGTCGGAGAGGTTGACCAGATTGCACTCCTGGACTTCCCATCGGTTTTGGTAGTTGGCGATGTCCCTTCGGCACGAGTGAAAGTCCTGCCCTTGGTAGTTTCCGGGATAGTCGTAGTGCTGGAATGTGGTTCCTGCCCAACCCGTTCCCCCGGTGCTCTTTCCGGACATGTGGTTAATCACGGCATCGGCGATCACTTTCACACCCGCGGTGTGGCAGGTGTCCACCATGTGCTTGAACTCCGTACGCGTGCCCAGCCGTGACTCCACCTTGTAGCTGACCGGCTGGTAGTGGGTCCACCATTCCGGGCCTTGTACGTGTTCTTGCGGGGGAGATGTCTGTACGAATCCGTATCCGGCTGGCCCGAGGTTCTCTGTGCATTCGCGGGCTATTGCGTTCCATGTCCAGGAGAACATCACCGCGGTGGCGTCTTTGGGTCCGGGAGCCGCGGCTTGGGCCAGGGGAGCTGAAAGCGTGGAGGTAAACAGTGTGCCGAAGACGGTAAGAAGGACCAACGTGGCTAAGAATTGCAAGCGTTTCCTTTTGTGAGGAAAGTGGACTGCGACGTCCTCGTCGTGTGCTGGCATGGAGGTGAGTCTCCTCGATGATGGAGCCGCTGCAGGCCGGGAGTCCTAGGCAGCGACTGACGCCGCCCTACTGATCGGCGGCCGCGTCACGATGACGGCTACCCATCAAGGTAGGCGGAGTCTAGACATTAAACAAGAGCAAAAGAGCATAAACTGGAAGCGCTTGCAGATGGAAGCGGGCGCGACTGTGGCCTCAAAAAGCCAAGCGCACAAAGATGGTTGCCTGGTAGTTCCGAAGGGGCGGGACGAGAGGCTCTCGGCGCTAAAGCTGGGCGGTCGCCTCTGGTGACGGGGTGGCTGTGGAAGCGGAGGCCGGCGTCGGATGATCGAGGATCGGCTGGTACCGGCGCGCGGCGGGCTCCCAGAGGGTGTTCCATCGATCCAGGGCGGAGTTGCTGGGGGCGGGGGATTCTGAATGGTCCGGGGCTGCATTCATTGTGTCTCCGAAGTTAATTTGGATTCAAAATTTAGTGCCTGAAGTATTATGTGACCTGAGCTACAGAGAGGTCAAGACCCGATGAGCGCCCCTTCATCCTCGCCGACGCCGCAGATGCTTCGGCGGGCAAGCCTTAGATCGGTCTTGGACTTTATGAGGGCTTCCACCATCGTGACAATCTCGGACGTTATGGAGGGCACGGGGCTAGCCCGTGCAACTGCCATTTCTGTATGTGAAGAGATCATGGACCGGGGCTGGATTCTGGAGCTTGAAAACCAACGCGAGTTTGGTGAGTACCTCAAAGGACGTCCTGCCCGACGGTTCGTTCTAAACCAGGACGCCGGGTACGTCATTGGCCTGGATGTGGGGGTCTCCAAGGTGACGGCCGTGGCGTCCAACCTTCGTGGTGAAATTGTGGGCAGGGCGAGTCAGCAGTTTCGTGGAGTTCAGATCACGGCTGATGACCGTATTCCGGGTTCTGATATCAGTCCCCGCGAGCGTGTATCGGCCATTGACAGTACGGCATGTGATGCCCTTCGCAAGGCTGGCGTCACCTCCGACGCGGTTCTCGCAGTCAGCGCCGGAATTGCGGCCCCGGTGGGCCGTAACGGCAATGTACTGACGACTCAACCCTTCTGGGCTCTTCTGGACGTTGGCTTGAAATCGGCTCTGAAGGATCTTCATGGGTGGACGGTGTTGCTGGCCAACGACGGAAACTTGGCGGCCCTGGGCGAGCGTTGGCGCGGTTCAGCAGTGGGGGTGGACGACGTCGTGGTTATCCTCGCCAGTGAGCGCTTTGGTTCCGGAGTGATCGACGACGGCCGGCTTCTGCATGGTTGCGGCGGAGGCGCCGGCGAGCTGGCGTTCCTCAAGCAGGTTGAGGGGGTGGGGGACACCTTTGGGATAGCTCTCATGGCACGCACCTGGGCTGCCGAGGCCATCACTGGAAATGACGAAACGCTACTCCGTGAATATCCTCCAGAGGCCATCGAAGCAAAACACGTCTTCGCCGCCGCACTCCGGGGTGACGCTGTGGCACGGCGGATTCTGGATCGGCTGGCCGATCGCATGGCGAGGGTTATCGGGGCTGTGGCCACCATCCACAACCCGGAGCTTGTGGTGATAGGGGGCGCAGTAGCCAAATCGGCGGGCGCGCTGCTGGATCCCATTGCTGAGCGCCTGCCTGAATTCACCGCTACTCCTCCGCGGCTGGCCGTTTCACCCTTAGGTGATTCCGTGGTGACCATGGGTGCTGTGAGGAGCGCTCTGGATTTTGTTGAAGAGGAAACCCTGGACATCGAGCTGTACTAAGGAGCCGTCAGCACCTCGGAGAGTTTCGGGTGCAGATGCTCGCTTTCTATCGCAATGCGAGCCTGTGCTACTGCTGCCTTGAGAGCATCATCAACTGTGGCGCCGTGGAGCGTCGCTGCCAGGAATCCGACCATGAAGGCGTCACCGGCACCATTGGTGTCCACCACATCGGCGGGAGGGGCACTGACCTCATGTCGCGCCCCGGAAGCCTCCAGCGCAATGGCCCCGTCTGCTCCGAGGGTGCAAACGGCCAAGCGAGGACCGCGTTCGAGGCAGGAACGCATAAGTTCCCATGGGTCCTCCGTGCTATCACTGCTCATGAAAACTGTAGTGGCGGCGCGAACGAATGGTTCATGGAATTCGGACGATCCGTCATAGTCGTGAAGGTCTGCCCAAATAGGCGTCTGATGGGCGTCCAGGCGCTGCAACAGAAGCGCACCGAGTTCACTGAGGTCAATCACGGCGAGATCTGCTGCGGCAACCGCCTCAGCCGTGATGCGGAGCTCGTGCTGGAGAGGAGTGGTCGGGACCGCAACGTACAGCGACACCCGCTGGCCGCCGTCGGTCATCAAATTGACGTGGCGTTCCGTCTGCCCGGTCGTTAAGGCCTCGACGGCGACTCCGGCCGCGGTGAGGGCGCTGCGGACCCGCTGGCCTTCAATGTCAGTTCCGAGTAGAGAACTCAACCGAACGGTGACACCTAGGTCTGCGAGATGCAGGGCCTTACCGGCGGATGTCCCACCTATCGTCTCCCACGAACGGCGGGCAAATTGCATGTGGGGGGCAGGCTCCGGAAGGTGGTTCAGGAGGATGAGGTGGTTCCACGACGCGGGGCCGCAGATAGCGACAGTGGGAGGCGCAGGCATGACCATATCCAACCATTCCGTGAGTGCAGTGGTCCAGAGCGCCACAGCCCGGACCGGAGAACGTGTGCTTGGTCGGTCGTTCGAGTCCGCTGGTCTCCACAGGTCGTTACGGCGACCCTACTCACGGTGTGGCAGGTTCGACATGACATGATCGTCTCGGAGAGAAACGCATCATCGTCCTTCAAAAGACCGGGTAAGAGAATATTGGGGGTAGCGGTATGGAGCCGCAGAGACGTGAGGGACCGGGGCACCCAAATCAGCCTTCCTATCCGCACCAGCAGTACTATGAACAAAATCCTCAGCGCTTTCCCCAGTACGGCCAGCCCCAGCAGTGGGCTCCGCCTCCACCCAGGAAAAGCAAGGCTGGATGGATTCTCGGCATCATCGCTCTTTCCCTGACGATCTGCGGAATACTCCTGTTCGCCGGTTGCTCCGCCTTGGTGAGCGAGATCAACGGAGGCGGCGGAAGCCAGGCTGAGAAAGCTGCGGCCATGAGGGCTGCAGCTGACAACGTACGGGAGGAGGGCTGGACTGAAACTCATCGGTTTGAGCGGAAGGTTGACCCCGGCTGCGTTTCCATCGACAGCCACTGCCTCAGGCTGGAAGTTGCGTGGGCCGTTGATCATGAGATAACGGTTGACGAGATCGCCTCACGCCTTGGTAAGAACATCGATGAGTTCAAAGCCGAAGGATATGGTGGCGAAACCTGCATGACGAACCGCGACAGCAACAGCATGACCGAGATTTGCGTCGGTGACAGCCCCGATGGTCGCCACAACGCCAGCGTCACCATGACCCGGAAATAGGCTGCCATTCAGCAAAGAAAAGCTCGATGCAAGCGGCCGAGGTGGCGCGCAAGGTGCCCACGCCTGGATGACCGAAAGCGCCACCACCCTGACCTGCTCCGGGCCGCCGCCGAGCCGATCAGCGGAAGGGCGGCCCTTGTGGACCATGCCAACACCACCGCACGAACGCACTCCGCTTCACGGCGCGAACCGCCATATCCCGACACGAGCAGCATCGTCAGGACACTCATCGCCAAACTCGCCCATGAACGTTCGACCAACCGGAAAAGGATCGCCGAACTCGAAGCCGCCGTCGCAGCAGCCCAAGGACAAATCCTCCACCTCCGGCGTCAAAATCATCGTTTGCCTGACGACACTGCATAGTCCCAACAGGAGGACAAGAGGCTGTCTTTTTTGCGCTGCATCTAGTGGGTGCAGCTCATGTCGTCTTGCTTGGGATGGCCTGGCTTCTAGTGTTCTTCCTTGATGACTTTGAGATGGATCCACGACTCGATGTTTAGGACCTCGGGGAGTGCTCTGATTTGATCGACAGCCATAAGCGCCGAGTTTGCGTCGGATCCGTGGATGGTTGCGATGACGTCGTGTTGACCGATGCTTGAAGCCAGGAAGGTGAACCCTGGAATTCCTTCAAGGGATTTCGAGAGGTCCAGGGCCGTGCCCGTGATCCTGATTCCCAAGCCCATGCGGGTGACGCGTTCCTGCGAAGCGGGTCGCCAACTGAGACCTATCTTGACGATTTCGCTGTCCAGGATGCGCATGACGCGTGTGCGTACGGTTCCGGTTGATACGCCAAGCGTTGATGCCATGGTTGCGTAGCTGGCTCGTCCATCCTGGCGGAGCACGTCGATGAGGGCGAGGTCGAGTTTGTCGAGGATGGGGTTCTTTATGTGGGCAGGGCTCAGGATGTCGACCAGCAGTTCGGTGTAGATGCTTGTTCGCATGGACGTCACTCCCGGTATGCGGCGGATGTCGTCGATGCAGGCCTGAAGGTCTTCATGGTTTTTGGCCCGGATTTCGGCGATCAAGGACATTACGCCTGCGGTGATGGAGACGAACGGCACGCGAGGATCTTGGGCGATCTGCTCGGCCAGATCCTGGACTGGAACGGCGGCATCGATGGAGACGTGGGCCATGACTGGAAGCCCGACAACAGCAGGGTGTGCCAGCCCTATGACCCGGAGCCCGGATTCGGTCAGGAGTGCGTTTAAGCGTCGCGCGGCGGACACCCGGCTGAGGCCCAGTGTTGTGGCGAGTTCGGTGAGTGTGATGCGCCCGTTCCGCAGGAGCTCGGCCAGTATTTGCTCGTCGATTTCATCCATGAGTCAGCACCTGTGTTTTCGTTACAGAAGTTTTTTCGGTCAATCCCAAGTCGTTCATTTTCAGAAAAATAAGGGGAAAAACATGTGATGATAATCAATCATCACATCGTACTTTGCATATCAGCAGAAGTGGGCGGTCTGTCTAATTTTTTGTCCAAATGAAGGGCCTACCATGTGAGAAGCGCCACAATGGCGAACTTGTTCGAGGCAAAGGGTAGATCATGAAAAGAATGTTTCTCAGCTCCGCAGCTGCTGTAGGTGCGGCTGTACTGTTGAGCGCGTGTTCCGGAGGCGCCGGTGCTTCCGCGCCTGGGTCAGCCGCCAGTGGTCCCAAGGCGCTTCTGAAAGCCGGTGAGTTCAGCGTATGCATGACGCCGCAGTACAAGCCTTTGGAATTCTACAAAGATGGCAACACTGGCAGTCAGCCGATCGGGTTTGATGCTGATGCCGCAGTCGCTTTGGCCGAGTCGCGGGGTGTGAAGGCGAAGTTTTCCGATGTTGCCTTTGACGGTTTGATGCCCGCCCTGCAAGCCAGCCGCTGCGATGTGGTCTGGTCCGGCCTCTACGTCAACGACGCGCGGCAGCAGGTTGCCGATGCTGTCCCATATCTGAAGACAGGTTCGGTCATCATTGCCCCTCAGGGGTCGGACATCAAGAGCGTGGACGACTTGGCCGGAAAGACCATTGCCGTTCTTGCCGGCGGAGCCTATGAGGCGAACCTCAAAGACTTGTCGAACACCTTGAAGAGCAAAGGCCTGGCAGACCTGGTCCAGCAGTCCTACCCGCAGAACACCCAAACCACGGCTGCGGTGACGAACGGCAAGGCTGATGCCCTCATTGATACCGACGTCTCGGTTGGTGAAATCGTGGAAAAGACCGGCGGGAAACTGCAAGCTGTTCCCGGCATCTTCGAAACCGACGCTGTCTTCGGCGTGTACGCCAAGAAGGTTCTGCTCTAACTGAGGAGATCCGAACCGGACTCAAGAAGCTTTCCGACGAAGGCAAGCTTGCCGAGATCGCCAAGACGTACGGGTTGGACCCCACCCGGCTCACTGATGCGGGGAAATAATGGATTTTGACCAGAGGATTTTCCTTCAGGCCCTGACATCCAAGGAGTTCCTGACCGGGGCGGCTTTGTCCCTTCAGCTGGCGATAGTTTCCCAAATAGCCGCGACGCTGATTGGCCTCGGTGTTGCCATGGCCGGGATCTCAAAGAAGAAGACCTTGCGGAGCCTGGCGTGGGCCTACGTGTGGTTCTTCCGCTCGGTCCCGACGCTGTTGCTGCTTCTCATCGTCTGGAACGCGGCCCCCCAGATCATCCTGGCACTTCGGGACAGCTGGTACTCACCCTTCCTGGCAGGCTTCATCGGGCTTTCGGTGGTCGAAGGTGCCTTCATGGCAGAGATACTCCGTTCCGCGCTGCTCAGTGTTGATAGCGGACAAAAGCTCGCAGCCAGGGCACTGGGACTTACCCCGGCGCAGACCTTCCTCAGGGTAGAACTTCCCCAAGCGATCAAGGTCGCGCTGCCTCCCACGGGCAACGAATTCATTGGAATGATCAAGTACACATCCCTGGCCTCAGTCATCTCACTTCAGGAGTTGATGACCACGGCGCAGGTCCAAGTTGCAACTACGTTCCGGTACGCCGAGTACTACACCGCGGCACTGGTCTACTATCTGGTCATCGTCAGTGCTGTCATGGCGTTGCAGCACCAAGTTGAAAAGCGATACCGGTGGGTCTCCAAACCAGACAGGTCCCAAGTTTGGTCCAAACCTGTCCCGTCGACGCTGAAAGGACTCTAATATGTCCGAGATCATCGCACCTGTGCGTCCAACCGTAAAGACCGTGCTTGAGGTCAGGAACCTCCACAAAAAGTATGGAAACCAAGAGGTCCTCAAAGGAGTGGATTTCTCCGTTGCTTCCGGTGAAGTCAAAGTTGTTCTGGGCCGTTCAGGATCCGGGAAGTCAACGATGCTCCGACTGATGGCATTACTGGAGCCCCTCGACGCCGGAGAAGTGATCTTCAAAGGCAACCGCATCGGAGTAGACGCCCGCAACCGACCTGCACGCGAGCGAACCCTGGCCCACCAACGATCTGAGATCGGTATGGTCTTCCAGCGGTTCAATCTCTTTGCCCACCTCAACGTCCTCCAGAACGTGACACTGGCCCAGCGGTTGAGCAGAAAGGTGCACGCCGCACAAGCAAAAGAGCAGGCAGCGGAGATCTTGAACCGTGTTGGCTTGGGCTCGCACCTGCGTCATTACCCCAGTGAGCTTTCCGGCGGACAGCAACAAAGGGTGGCCATCGCCCGGGCTCTGGTCCTGAACCCGTCAGTAATGCTCTTCGACGAACCGACATCAGCGCTAGACCCGGAATTGGTCAACGACGTCCTCGCCGTCATGGAGAAACTTGCTGCGGACGGAATGACAATGGTAGTCGTGACCCACGAAATGCAGTTCGCGCGCAGGGTCGGGACGGAAGTAGCCCTCTTTGACCAAGGCGTACTCGTCGAGCAGGCTCCTCCCGAAGAGTTCTTCAAGAACCCCCAGCACGAGCGGACCCGCGATTTCCTAAGGCACATCCATTGAGCCGCCGTATCCCGAGCAGAGAAGCTGCCCGTTCGCAAGCATGGTTCAAACTCGAAGAAGTCTGGCCAGGGCTCATAAAAGTCACCGAACCGTACGTTCATGACATGTTGCAGTCCAACATCTGGTGGCTACGGGGGCCAGACCGGGATGTGGTCATTGATGCCGGCCTCGGTATTGTCCCGTTGCGGCAGGAGATACCCCAGATGTTTGAACGGGATCCCCAGTTGATCATCACGCACACTCACCTGGACCATGTGGGCGGAGCGTACGAATTTGATGACGTCGCCGTTCACGAAGCCGAAGCCAACGCGCTGATCAACCCGGGACCGGTTTCCCTCGATACCCGCACCCTCTACGGCATACTCGGAATCGATGTTCCAGACGGAGAAGCGGACTCCATGCTCCAGAAGGTCCCGCACCCTGACTACGACCCCGGCCGATACGAGATTTCACGGGCTATCCCGCAACGACTCCTCAGGGACGGAGACGTCATTGACACTCTCGGAACCCCGCTGGAAGTCATCGGCACCCCAGGCCACTCTCCGGGAAGCATCTGCATCTACCACCCTGAAAGAAACTGGCTCTTTACCGGAGACACCATTTATAAGGGACAGCTGCTGGACACCATCACCGGAGCTGACCGGGACGACTACCGACACACCATGAAACGGCTACGGGATCTGGAAGCGGCCTCGATCTTCGCGGGCCACGGACCTGAGCTAAGCCTTCAAGCGCTGAAAGACATTGCGATCGACTACCTGGCACGCCCGTAGCCGCGGAACGGACATGGGTGGTGATGATGTGCCGGATCCGAATCAACTTGGCCGGCTCCTGACGCCGCCGACCCCGTCATTCCTGTGCCCTAATAAGGGACTTGCTACCCCGCGTACAGGTGTTGAGTACGCGACGCCCGCCAACACCCAAGCTGAGGCGGCCCTGACCGGGAGCCATGACCTGCGACACCCAGAAAGCGAATATGCCCATTAACAACCATTCCATACGGCGAGCAGCGGATGAGACGAATAGCCATCGAAGCTTCGGGAGAGATTTCTTGGGTGCCGGCGTTCAATGCCCCAGGCGCCTCAGCTGAACCGCCTCCCCGATTCGGCCGCGGTGAAAGGATTCGATTCATACTGAACGGCCAATCTGTAGCGGCGACGGTGGATGACTGCCCGACGGACGGCAGTGTCGTTTGGGCAGGGGTCGATGGAGCGTGGGCAAAAAGGCGTGTGGACAGTGTTCACACTTTCCGCCTCGGACCGGCCCGTACTCCCTCCGGATTGCCCCGGATTCCGCATGTTTCCGCCACTTCCCAGTGTTCCCAAGGCCCGGAATCGCCTTCGAGTCCCTCCTCGGGCACAGCAAACCCCCTCGTCAGAGGGGGCTTTTGCTTTAACGGGTGTACATTCTGGTTGGTCAGGTCCCTCTGACACTGGCCGCGGGGTGTGCCTGGCGCCGCGGGTCACCTGTGAACTTGTGGGGGAGCGGGTTCAGGGTCGTGGCTGGTTGGCCCTCCGCTGGCTCTGCACTGGGGTTATTCGTTCCCTTCTTGGTGCGTCCGGTCGGTCCTGGTTGGCCTACACCTCCTTATGGGTAGGGAGAGTGAGTGCGACGTGATGCCGAGAAACTGCGTAGATAACGTCTGGCTTCGGCATATTCTTGGCGTGAGAAGACCGGGCTGGCCGATGCTTTGTCAGGCCAAACTAAGTGTGGACGCTGTCCAGACTTAAATCTCCTTTATCAGGGCTGCTTGCATCCATGGGCTTTCTTTCCCTCGGCTTACGTCTGCTCATGCATGTGAGTGGCCCTCGCTACATGACGCGCTGCCTGAACTGCCGTGGCGTCTCACCAACTTCCCTGAGGAACTGCCGGTTGAAGTTGGAAAGGTTGCTGAAGCCCACCTCGTAGCAAATGTCCGAGACCGGTTTCTCGCTGCGTTCCAGCAGGCGCCGTGCGTGAGCCAGTCGCAGTTTCCGAACCAGGTCCGTGAAGTTCTGCCCGGTGGCTCGTTTGAAGTATTTGGAGAATGTGGGCTCGGCCATACCCACCATGGCTGCTGCTTCTGCCATGGCGACGCTGCCGGCATGGTTGGTGAAGACGTACTCGAGAACGATGTCCACGACTGCTTCTGCTTGGCCGTCCAATTGAGGTCGGAACCATTCATCGGCGAGGTATTTACGATCATGCTCCGGCGCCCGGGAAAGCGTGGCAAACAATGCCAGCAGGTGATGCAGACGCTCCAATCCGGTGGAGGTGCCCATGGCTTCTATGGAGTCGGCTGCCACTTGTGCCGTCTGGCCAAAGAATTCGATGCCCCGGGCGGACTGTTCCAACAACGGCCTTACTTCAGCCAGTTCAGGCATGAGAACGGCTGCCTGCTCCACCCACTTCCCGTCGAACTGGATCACGGCATCGCGATTTTGAAGCAGTTCCCCTGGTTCGAGATCGCTGACCCAATCATGGGGGAGCCCGGACCCAATCAGGGAGACGTGCCCGGCTTCGAAGGTGCCGATATGGTCACCGACGATGAATTTTCCCGATCCTTCTCGGATGAGGTGGATTTCGTACTCGGGGTGATAATTCCAGCGAGCTACCGGGCTGGGGTAGTCATGCTGGTGCCAACGGACCGAATGGTTCGGATCTTCGGGGATCACTTCGCGGTTGGCGCGCATCCCAATAAGCCGCTGGGCCAGCCGCGCCGCAGCGCCGTCGCCCGGAGGGGTGGAACTCATGGGGGCCTCCGATGGGAGAGGGAAAATAAGTATCAGTATGCGTCATCAAGGACGCTAGTTGTGCCCCACCCCACACGCCTAATGTTGACGAAGACGGCGAGGCGCCCCGGATTCCCGGACGATTGCCCCGCTCCGGTCTTGTACTTCCACGCAGTAGTAGGAGTGCGGAGACTGCGCACCCCCATGAAGAACGAAGGAGTCCTCAATGCGCCCAAAAACACGTGCGGCAGCCCTTGCAGCCGGCGCCCTGTGCATCGCGCTATCCGCCACGGCCTGTGCCGGAGCGGGCGGAACCGGAGCTGGTGACCAGAACAGCATCAGCGTCCTGATGGTGAACAACCCGCAGATGGAAGACCTGCAGAGGCTCACTGCGGATAATTTCACCAAGGAGACGGGCATCCGCGTGAACTACACGGTGTTGCCGGAGAACGACGTCCGGGCGAAGATCAGCCAGGAGTTCTCCAGCCAGGCAGGCCAGTACGACGTCGCTTCGCTGTCCAACTACGAGATCCCGTTCTACTCGGCCAATGGCTGGTTGGCGCCACTGGACAACGTGGCCAAGGATCCTGAGTTCAAGCAAGACGATATTCTGCCGGCCTACACCGCGTCCCTCACTGGCACCGACGGCAAGCTCTACGGCGAACCGTTCTATGGTGAATCGTCCTTCCTGATGTACCGCAAGGACGTCTTCGACGCCAATGGCCTGAGCATGCCGGAGAAGCCCACCTGGGCTGAAGTGGCTGAGCTCGCCGCAAGGGTGGACGGGGCGGAACCCGGGATGAAAGGCATCTGCCTTCGGGGCCAGCCGGGCTGGGGGCAGGTCTTCGCGCCGCTGACAACCGTGGTCAACACCTTCGGCGGTACCTGGTTCGATAAGGACTGGAACGCGAAGGTCAATTCGCCCGAGTTCACGGAAGCAACGGAGTTCTACACCAAATTGGTCCGGGAACATGGTCAGGCCGGTGCAGCCCAGGCAGGCTTCACCGAATGCCTGAACAACCTGACGCAAAGCAAAGTGGCCATGTGGTACGACGCCACCTCGGCCGCCGGCGCCTTGGAGGCGGAGGCCTCCCCGGTGAAGGGCAAGATTGGCTATGCGCAGGCTCCGGTGAAGGAAACCTCATCCGCCGGCTGGTTGTGGACGTGGTCATGGGCTTTGCAGGCGGCGTCGAAGAAGACAGATTCGGCGGAAAAGTTCATCGCTTGGGCCAGCTCCAAGGAATACGAAGAACTGGTGGCCTCCAAGCTCGGTTGGGCAAAGGTGCCGTCAGGTAAGCGCATCTCCACGTACGAGAACGCCGAGTTCCAGGACGCTGCCCCGTTCTTTGAAGCCGAACGTTTTGCCATCGAGAATGCAGACCCTAAGAACCCCGGCGTCCAAGAGCGGCCCGCCGTCGGCATCCAGTTTGTCGGCATCCCCGAGTTCGCCGCTCTTGGCACCAACGTCTCCCAGGGCGTCAGCTCTGCCATTGCCGGTCAAGGCAGTGTGGCTGATGCCTTGGCCAAGGGCCAGGAAGCCGCGCAAAAGGTCGGCGACAAGTACAAGAACAAGCAATAACCGAACCGCAGGAGAACATCATGACTACCGCAACGGCGCGCATCTCCCGCCCGGGACATGCCACACCAAAACCTTCACGAAGCAAAGCATCGCGGGAACGCGCCCTGGCCTGGGCCCGGCGTGCGCCGCTGCTTCCAGCCCTGATCTTCCTCATCATCGTCACGCAGCTCCCGTTCGTGGTGACACTGATCATTTCGTTCCTCAACTGGAACAGCCTGAGCCCCGGCACCACGGGTTTCGCCGGCTTCGAGAACTACGTCACGGTCCTCACCGATCCCGACCTCCGCCAAGCCATCTTCACCACCATCCTCCTCACAGTTGCCGTGGTCCTGGCCAGCCTGGTCGTCGGCCTAGGCCTGGCCCTGCTGCTGGACAAGAAATTCATCGGACGCGGATTGGCAAGGACGCTGCTGATTGCCCCGTTCCTTGTGGTGCCCGTGGCCGCAGCCCTGATCTGGAAGCACGCACTGCTCAACCCCACCTACGGATTGATCAACGGTGTCCTGACGTGGATCTGGTCCCTGTTCGGCAGCGACACTCCTCCGCAGTTGGACCTGCTGTCCCAAGCGCCGCTGATGGCGGTCATCATCTCGCTGGTGTGGCAGTGGACTCCGTTCATGATGCTCATCCTGCTGGCCGGGCTGCAGTCCCGGCCCATGGATACCGTGGAGGCAGCCCAGATGGACGGAGCTACACCGTGGGCCATCTTCCGGCACCTTACACTCCCGCACCTTCGCCAGTACCTGGAACTCGGAGGCCTGTTGGGTGCGATCTACATTGTGCAGAATTTCGACGCCGTATTCACCCTTACGTCCGGAGGCTTGGGCACCGCAAATCTTCCGTACGCGATCTACCAGACCTTCTACTACGCCAATGAATACGGGCTGGCCTCCGCGGCCGGCGTCGTGGTGGTCATCGGCACCATCCTCGTGGCGACCTTCGCCCTCCGCACCGTTTTCTCGCTCTTCAAGAAGGAGGCAACACGATGAGCACACTCAGTCACACCGCAGCCCGCATCACGCCTGAAAAATCCAGCACGCCTACCGGCGTCCGTCGTCGCGGCAAGTCGCGGATGGACCCCACCCGCAACAACACAGCTGCCGGCATCGCAGCCTGGCTGCTGGCCCTGCTTTTCGCTACGCCCGTCTTGTGGATGATCCTGACCTCGTTCCACTCCGAGTCGGACGCCGCCACCAACCCTCCGTCCTTGGCTGCGAATCTCACCCTGGATGCCTACAAAGAGTTCTTCGGTGAGACGTCCGGCGTTAGCCCTTGGCCTTCGCTGATCAACTCCGCCACGGCCTCCATCCTGTCCACCGTCCTGGTGCTTGTCCTGGCCATCCCAGCCGCGTATGCCCTGTCCATCCGGCCGGTGAAGAAGTGGACGGACGTCATGTTCTTCTTCCTCTCCACCAAGATGATGCCGGTGGTCGCAGCGATCCTTCCGCTGTACCTCTTCGCCAAGACCGTAGGCGCGCTGGACAACATATGGTTCTTGATCCTCATGTACACGTCCATGAACCTGCCTATCGCGGTGTGGATGATGCGGTCCTTCCTCGCCGAAGTCCCAGTCGAAATGCTGGAAGCTGCACAGATCGATGGCGCCAACCTGATCCTCACGCTTCGCAAGGTCATAGCACCCGTGGCGATGCCGGGCATCGCGGCCACGGCCCTGATCTGCTTCATCTTCAGCTGGAACGAGCTCTTGCTGGCCCGAGTGCTCACCGGCGTTGTGGCCGGCACGGCTCCCGTGTTCCTGACCGGATTTGTCTCCAGCCAGGGCCTCTTCCTCGCGAAGGTCTGCGCGGCCGCCGTCGTCATTTCGCTCCCTGTGCTGTTCGCCGGATTCGCAGCACAGGACAAGCTCGTCCAAGGCCTCTCGCTCGGCGCCGTCAAGTAATTCGACGCGGCTAAGTAACCAACTCCAAAGGACCCCCATCATGACAACCTCAACCACTCAGACCCCGCTGCTCGACCAGCCTGAACTGCCGGCCACCATGCGCGCCGCCGTCCTGCAGCGCCAAGGCCAGATGACCATGGAGACGCTGCCCGTCCCGCACCTCGACGCCGACCAAGTGCTGGTGCAGGTTTCCGCGGTCGGAGTGTGTGGAAGCGACGTCCACTACTACGAGCACGGCCGGATCGGTGATTATGTGGTGGACCACCCCTTGATCCTCGGCCACGAACTCGCAGGGCGGATTGCCGCCGTCGGAAGCTCCGTGGACCCCGCTCGCATCGGTGCGAGGGTCGCCGTCGAGCCCCAAGGCCCTTGCCGGACCTGCAAGCAGTGCAAGGCCGGACGCTACAACCTCTGCCCGAAGATGGAGTTCTATGCCACCCCGCCGGTGGACGGCGCGTTCGCCGAGTACGTCACCATTCAAAGCGACTTCGCGTACGACATCCCGGATGATGTCAGCGACGAAGCCGCTGCACTGATTGAGCCGCTCTCGGTAGGGCTCTGGGCCTGCGAACGCGCAGAAATCAAACCCGGCAGCCGGGTCCTGATCGCCGGCGCCGGTCCTATCGGCATCATCGCTGCGCAGGCCGCGCGGGCCTTCGGCGCAAGCGAAATTTACGTCACGGACATCGCCGAAGACCGCCTTAACTTCGCCCTGAAGCACGGTGCGACGCACGCGCTGAACGCCCTGACGGATAAGGTGGAAGGGCTCGACGTCGATGCGTTTATTGACGCTTCCGGAGCACCTCAGGCGGTCCGTTCCGGGATTAAAGCCGTGGGTCCTGCGGGCCGCGTAATCCTGGTGGGACTCGGCGCAGACGACGTCGAACTGCCTGTCTCTTACATCCAGAACCGCGAGATCTGGCTCTCCGGCGTCTTCCGCTACACCAACACCTGGCCGCTGGCCATCCAACTCCTCGCGGACGGCAAAGTAGACCTCGACATCCTAGTCACGGGCAAGTTCGGGCTCGCTGATTCCGAGGCGGCGCTGACCGCCGGCAAGCAGCCGGGGCAGCTCAAAGCCGTGGTGTACCCGGGCCGATGAATCACACGGATCTTTTAGTCACGGTGGTTGGGGAATCGCTGGTGGACGTGATCAGAGATCCCCACGCGGCTACGTCCCAGGCTTATCCCGGCGGGAGCCCGCTGAACGTCGCTGTTGGTGTTTCACGGCTCGGCATGCGGACCAGTCTTGTGACGCACTACGCCGATGATACCCACGGCGCATCGCTGGAGAAGCACCTCAGCAGCAATGGCGTCGGAGTCATCAAAGGCGGCTCCGCACCGACGTCGACGGCGACTGCCACCCTGGGTGCCGACGGTGCCGCGACGTATGTCTTCGATGTCAGCTGGGACCTAGACGATGCTTGGACTTCGGCGGCGGAAGCCGTGCGGTCCGCCGGTCACGTTCATACGGGGTCGATCGCCTCCGTCCTCGCGCCGGGGGACGAGTCCACGTTGTCGCTTGTGCGGGCAGCCCGGGAGTCCGCAACCGTCAGTTTCGATCCAAATTGCAGGCCCGCCATCAGTCCGGATGTGGCTCGGGCCCGGGCGCGGGTTGAACAGTTCGTTGCCGCCAGCGACGTCGTGAAGGCCAGCGACGAGGACCTCCATTGGCTCTACCCGGACAGGACACCAACGGAATCACTGGAGGCATGGCTGGAGCTCGGTCCTTCATTGCTTGCGTTGACGAGGGGTGCGGCCGGTCCTGTGATCCTCACGCGTCGGGGTCGGGTGCAGATGCCTGCCGAGAGGATCGTCGTGGCGGATACCGTGGGGGCCGGGGACTCGTTCATGGCGGGGCTCATCTCGGGTCTGGCCCAAGTGTGTGCCCTCGGTGCGGCAGGCAGGAAGAAGCTGAACGCGTTATCCGAGGACGAGCTGTTGCTTGTGGCCGCGTATGCCACCAGGGCCGCTGCAATTACCTGTTCCAGGGCAGGGGCAAACCCGCCAACCGCGATCGAACTTGGGCCGCTGTCTACTTTGGGTCGGGCCCCTCGATAATGCCCAGCTACTCAAGTCCTTGGAAGCGACGCTCCAGCAGCCCCCGTGTCTTGCGAAACGTGGCCCGCGAACGCTATCCGACGTTAACGATGACGACGTTAACGAGGACGACGGCGGGAGTTATGCTCCCGCCGTCGTGCGCCGTTCGGTTTGCTGCCTCGCATTGTTGGGGCGGCGCTCAGCCGTCGTGCCTGGAATGCTCGCCCAGACGGTGCCATGTGCGGTTGTGGTAGACCAGAGCGTCGCCGGGTTCGCCCGCTTGGACTTCACGCATCACGCGGGACTCCAGGGCATGAACGGCGATGATGGTGGAGGTCCCCACCTCCATGCGATTGATGACGGCGCAGCGCACCCAGGCGCGGACATCGTCATACACCGCCTCGCCGGTTGCAAGGGTCGACCAGCGGTGCGTCTGGTCAAAGCGGTCGACGCCGGGGGTCGCTCCGAACTTGGCCAAGTCGACGTCGTGCGCGTCCAGCAGGTGCACGACGACGGTTTCGGCGCGTGAAAGCGCCTCGGATGCAGAGGACAGTGCCGAGACCGAGAAGATCAGCAACGGAGGTGCCGCGCTGACTGACACCACCGACGATACTGTCAGTGCCACGGGTCCTTCGCCGGCATCGGCCGTGATGACGGCGACACCTCCCGGGTGGCCACGGAACAGGGCTTTGAAGTCGTCGGCCGAGAGGGAGGACGGGAAGCTTTGCGCCGGAGCCTGGACCCAAGTGTCTGGGGGGTAGGCGTGAAACATGGTTATGACACCTGGGGGGCGGAACGTGTGAGCTCCTCGCGAACGATGTTCGTTCCTGCGCTGAGGGCGCTCAGTTTGGCCAGTGAGACGTCGCGGGGGAACGGTGCCATGCCGCAGTTGGAGCTGGGGATGAGCTTGTCCGCATCGACGAACTGCAGGGCTTTGCGGAGGGTGTCGGCCACCTCCTCCGGCGTTTCAATGGTCTCGCTCGCGACGTCGATTGCCCCGAGCATGACTTTCTTGCCGCGGAGGAGCTCGATGAGGTCCATGGGCACGTGGGAGTTCTGGGATTCCAGCGAGATGATGTCGATGCTTGAGCTCTGAAGCAGCGGGAATGTTTCCTCGTACTGCCGCCACTGTGAGCCGAGCGTCGCCTTCCAGTCAGTGTTCGCCTTGATCCCGTAGCCGTAGCAGATATGCACGGCGGTCTCCGCGCGCAGTCCTTCTGCCGCTCTCTCGAGCGCAGCCACGCCCCAGTCTTTGACCTCGTCAAGGAAGACGTTGAACGCGGGTTCGTCGAACTGGATGATGTCCACCCCGGCCGCCTCCAGTTCTTTCGCCTCCTGGTTCAGGATCGTGGCGAACTCCCAGGCCAGCTTCTCGCGGCTCTTGTAGTGGTCATCGAAAAGAGTGTCCACCATGGTCATTGGACCGGGGAGGGTCCACTTGATCGGCTTGTCGGTGGTTGCGCGGAGGAACTTCGCGTCGTCGACGAATACCGGCCGCTCGCGGCGCACGGGTCCGACGACGGTCGGCACACTCGCGTCGTAGCGGTCACGGATGCGCACGGTCTTGCGCTGTTCAAAGTCGACCCCGCTGAGGTGTTCGATGAAGGTGGTGACGAAGTGCTGGCGGGTTTGCTCGCCGTCGCTGACGATGTCGATGCCGCGTCGGGTTTGTTCGTGGATGGCAATGCGCAGCGCATCCTGCTTGCCCTCGAGCAGCGTATCTCCGTCCAGCTTCCACGGAGACCACAGAGTCTCCGGCTGTGCGAGCCATGATGGTTTCGGCAGGCTTCCCACAAGGGTTGTGGGCAAAAGTGTGTTCATGATTGGCGATTCTCCGTGGGTCAGTTGACGAGGGCGGGGTATTTTGCGGTCCACTGGTCCAATAGATCCTTGTGGGGCGTGATGAAGTGTTCCTCCGTGTACTTCGCCTGGGTGATCGCGAGCTGACTGCGCTCGACGCGGTCGTAAGCGATCTGGGTCCGCGAGTAATCCTGCTCTCCAAGGCTGGGCTGATAGACGACGGCGGCGGCGGAGTTCGCGTTGTAAATCTCCGGGCGGTAGATCTTCTGGAACGTCTCCATGGTGCTGATGGTGCCGATGAGCTGCAGGTTGGAGTAGTCGTTGAGAAGGTCGCCGCGGAAATAGAAGGCGAGCGGCGCAACGCTGCCGCGTGGCATGAAGTAGCGAACCTGCAGCCCCATCTTCGCGAAGTACGCGTCCGTCAGCGAGAACTCGTCCTGCTGGTACTCAACGCCCAGGACGGGGTGACGGTTCTCGGTTCGCCGGTACGTCTTGCTGGTGGAGACGCTGATGCACACCACTGGCGGTTGCGGGAAGCGTTCCTGGCATGCCGGGGAATCGAGGAACTGCTGGAAGAGTTTGCCGTGAAGATCGCCGAAGTCCCCGGGGACGGTGGGCTTGCCTGCCTCGGCTGCTGCCGCTGGCAGTACAACGCTGAAGTCGAAGTCACGGACGTAGGAGGAGAAGTTGTTCCCGACGATCCCTTGGTGGCGGACCCCGTTAAGTTGGTCGACGATCTGGATGTCGAGAACCTCGAACAGCGGGAACTGCTGATCCGTACCTTCTGCCGTGAACTCTATTTGCACGGAAACGATCTCAAGCTCCAGCGTGTAACGGTCCCGGTCCGGGTTGTCCCAGCTTGCGAGGTCGTTGAAGCGGCGCCGAATCATGGTCAAGGCGTTGCGGAGGTTCTCCTGGCGGTGCTCGCCCCGTGCCAGGTTGGCGAAATTCGTCGTAATCCGCGAGCCTTCGGACGGTGAGTAGTCCTCGTCGAAGGGAGTCGTGGTGATGCTGAAGGTGAAGTCGTCTGCCATGTGCTGCCAATCCGTTGATGGCCGGAGACGGCCTTTCAGAAGGTGATGTATCCATGGTGCAATCATCCCGAGGGTATCGGGTAACTAGGCGTTACTATGCGTTCATATAGACTTTTCCTATGCCCCAACTCTCGAGCGGACTGACCCTGCAGCAACTCCGCTATTTCATTGAAGTTGCAGCCGAGGGTTCGATCTCCGCGGCTGCAGATCTTCTTTATGTAGCGCAGCCGACCATGTCAGCAGCGATGAAGGACCTCGAGGCCCGGGTGGGCCGTGAGCTCCTGGTCCGCTCCGCCCGCGGAGTCACGCTCACCGCCGACGGGGTGGAGTTCCTGGGCTACGCGAGGCAGGTCGTCGAGCAGTTCGCTCTCCTCGAGCAGCGCTACCTTGGTAGGCCACCGCGGCGACGTCTGCTCGGGGTGTCGACGCAGCACTACTCGTTCGCGGTGGACGCCTTCGTCCGGATGGTCAAGGCCTCCGATGTGGCTGAATACGAGTTTTCCCTGCGTGAGTCCCGTACCTGGGACATTATTGAGGATGTCCGGACGCTCCGCAGCGAGATAGGCATCCTTTACCGGAACGATTTCAACCGGAAGGTCATCGACAAGCTGCTCCGGGAATCCGGGCTCGCGTTCACACCGCTCTTCCTTGCCGATCCGCATATCTTCATTTCACGGAAAAACCCGCTCGCCTCAAAGAAGCGTGCGACTCTCGATGATCTCGCCGGCTTGCCGCGGCTGACCTTCGACCAAGGTGCGAACAACTCCTTCTACTTCGCCGAGGAGATTCTCTCCACCTTGTCCAGCAAGCAGGAGATCCGGGTCTCTGACCGTGCCACGATCTTCAACCTCATGATCGGGCTCCACGGCTACACGATCTCGACGGGCATCATCAGCGGGCAGCTCGACCCGGAAATCGTCGCCATCCCGCTGGATGTTGACGAACGCATCGAGATCGGCTGGATCGGCCACGCTGCGATTCCTCTCACCGACCAAGCGCAGCATTACCTCAGGGAGTTGCGGGCCGTCGTCGCTGAGTTTGGCGTCGCGCTGATCGACTGACCGCTGTTGAGCGGGTGAGTCTTTGCCACTCAGCTCTTTGCCACTCAGTGACTGGACGTAGTTGTGGGAACCGGGGGTGCTGGTTTTGGCGTAGGGCGCGTTCAATGACCTTTCATTACATGCATTCTGTGTTGTCCTTGTCACATCCATTTGCAGGGTCGGTCATAAAGCAGCGAGCCTTTCCATATCGACATTCACGCAACGACGCGTGTGTCAACTAAGGAGCACGACCTATGACTGATGTTCTCTGGTTTTCTGAGCTTGGCCTGTCCGACCTCGACCAAGTCGGAGGCAAGAACGCATCCCTTGGCGAGATGGTACGCAACCTCGCTTCCGCCGGCGTCAAGGTTCCGGACGGTTTCGCTACGACGGCCGATGCGTATCGCCGGTTTCTGAGCGAATCAGGCCTGGATGCCCGCATCGAAAGCATCCTGGAGGGTCTTGACAGCGACGACGTCGTCGCGTTGGGGCGGGTAGGGCAGAAGATCCGCGACCTGATCCGGCAGACGCCTTTCCCTTCCGCTTTCGAGACGGGCATCCGCACCGCGTTTGATCGCTTGACCGCGGAGCACGGTGGGGATGTTTCGTGGGCGGTGCGCTCAAGTGCCACAGCCGAGGACTTGCCGGATGCATCGTTTGCCGGCCAGCAGGAGACCTTCCTCAATATCCGTGGCGTGGAGAATATCCTGGTCGCCATTAAGGACGTTTTCGCGTCGCTGTACAACGACCGGGCCATTGCCTACCGCGTCCACCACGGGTTCACCCACTCGGAGGTGGCACTCTCGGCCGGAATCCAGCGCATGGTCCGCTCGGACATTGGCGCCTCGGGGGTGATGTTCACGATGGATACTGAGACTGGGTTCAACGACGCCGTCTTCATCACTTCCTCGTACGGACTTGGCGAAGCGGTGGTCCAGGGTGCGGTGAATCCGGATGAGTTCTATGTGTACAAGCCTGCCCTTGCGGCGGGTCGGTCGGCTGTGCTGAAGCGGGGCCTGGGGGAGAAGGCTGTGCAGATGGTCTACACCGACTCGGGGGAGGTCGGAAAGACTGTGGACTTTGTACCTGTGCCGCGGGATCTGCGGAGCCGCTTCAGCCTGACGGATGCCGAGGTGGAACTCTTGGCCCGCCACGCACTTGCCATCGAAGCGCATTACGGGCGGCCCATGGACATCGAGTGGGGCAAGGACGGAGCCAACGGGGAACTCTATATCCTTCAGGCCCGACCGGAAACGGTGGAGTCCCGCAAGGCTGCCGGGACGACGTCCCGGTACACCCTCACCGAACGCTCAACGGTTCTGGTGGAGGGCCGGGCCATTGGTCAGCGGATTGGTGCCGGCCAGGTCCGGGTGCTGAGCTCGATTGATCAGATGGCGTCCTTCCAGGAGGGCGACGTCCTGGTAGCGAACATGACTGACCCCGATTGGGAACCAATCATGAAGAAGGCTGCCGCGATTGTCACGGATCGTGGCGGGCGGACGTGCCATGCTGCCATCATCGCCCGTGAACTTGGCATCCCCGCTGTCGTGGGGACCGGTTACGCATCCCAGATCCTGAAGGACGGAACCCCAGTGACGGTATCCTGCGCCGAAGGCGAAGCCGGGTTGGTGTACGAAGGCCTGCTGGACTACACCCTGCATGAAACCAGCCTGGACACCATGCCCGAAGCGCCGGTGAAGATCATGATGAACGTCGGCACACCGGAGCAGGCCTTCAGCTTCGCCCGCCTCCCACACCACGGGGTTGGCTTGGCCCGGCTCGAATTCATCATCAACCGCCAGATCGGGATCCACCCGAACGCGCTACTGGCTGTTGCAGGCGAAATCGAGCGCCCGGCAACACTCGATGACTTCACGGTGCGCCAGATCCAGGAAAAGACGGTCGCTTATGCCGGGCCCCGCGACTACTATGTGCAGCGCCTTGCCGAAGGCATCGCCACCATCGCGGCTGCCTTTGCTCCGGAACCGGTCATCATCCGGCTTTCCGACTTCAAGTCCAACGAGTACGCCAACCTTTTGGGCGGGCCGGCGTTCGAACCCGAAGAGGAGAACCCGATGATCGGGTACCGGGGCGCATCCCGGTACCTGTCCGAGTCCTTCCGGCAGGCCTTCGAACTCGAGTGCGAAGCCCTAAAATACGTCCGCAACGACATGGGCCTGACCAACATCAAGCTCATGGTCCCGTTTGTGCGTACTTTGGACGAAGCCCGAGGTGTGTCCGAGCTCCTCGCTGGCAACGGGCTCAGCCGAGGTGTGAACGGGCTGGAGATCGTGATGATGTGCGAACTTCCGGCCAATGCCCTCCTGGCTGATGAATTCCTGGAGTACTTCGACGGTTTCTCGATCGGCTCCAACGACCTGACCCAGCTCACACTCGGGCTGGACCGGGACTCCGCGCTGGTCGCTGAAGGCTTTGATGAGCGCAACCCCGCAGTCACCAAGCTTCTGGAAATGGCCATCACTGCCTGCCGCGCCCGGGGCAAATACGTTGGCATCTGCGGGCAGGGACCCAGCGACCACCCGGACTTCGCCGAGTGGCTGCTGGATCAGGGTATTAGCTCCATTTCGCTGAACCCCGACGCCGTTACCGAAACCTGGCTTCGCCTGGCACGAACCAGCAGCGAGACCACCGTCTAAATGGAGGATCTGCAAAGAAACACCGTGGGGGAGGACCACGCGTCCAACCCCACGGTGTTCTTCCTCTCGGACAGCACCGGCATCACCGCCGAAACACTGGGAAACACGCTATTGAGCCAGTTCCCGGGCCAGCGGCTGGAGCGAAAAACCATCCCGTTCATCACCACCGTCGAGCAGGCGCGCGAGGTGGTGGCAACGATCGACAGGATGGCCGGCTCGGGGCCTCGGCCTATCATCTTTTCAACGGCGGTTGGCCAGGACATCCGTGCCGTGCTGGCCCAAAGCCGGGGCCTCTTCTTCGATCTGTTCGGCACACACATCGGCCAACTCGAGACAGCACTGGGCGCGTCCGCGAGCGGACAGCCCGGACAGGCCCATGGGCTCGGTGACGCGGTGCGGTACCAGTCCCGCATGGCAGCTGTTGAGTACGCAATAGAGCACGACGACGGTCAGTCGCTCCGGGCGCTGGAACGCGCCGAACTAATACTCATTGCCCCTTCACGCTGCGGCAAAACCCCAACGACCATGTACCTTGCGCTGCAGCATGGAATTCTCGCTGCCAACTTCCCCCTCGTCGAGGAAGACTTCGACACCATGGCCCTGCCTAAACCCCTTTTGCCGTTCGCACGCAAGTGCTTCGGCCTCATCTCCCAGCCCGTCAGGCTCAGCCAGATCCGACAAGAACGACGACCCAACAGCAACTATGCGTCCTTGACCCAGTGCACCTACGAGCTTCGCAACGCGGAAGAGATGTACCGGGCCAACAATGTTCCGTACGTAAACTCGGCCTCCATGTCCGTGGAAGAGATATCAGCCACCGTCCTTCAGCGCATGCAGTTGCATCACTGAGTGGCGTTACTGCGCTATGCCGCCTCAAAGGCCTCCCTGATCCACTGCCTCACCTCGGCATCAACCATGCTTGGATCGTGGAGTTCCAAGTGATGCATACACACGGAAGGAGCGGGATGAACGATTTCTTTGAACCGTGGGGAGTCGAGCTCGTAGGGCAAAGCCAACGACAACACCGCCGGTACCCTCGAATGGACGTACTTGTCAGGCCGCCACAAGTAGGCGAATCCACGATGCCGCCGAAGGGCGATCTGGCTCTTGGATACGTTGACCCGAAAATCACCGAGTCCACTCACAACGGCAAGGACGGCCCGGCAGATGGCGAGGCCTTGAGGAGATCCATCAAAAAACGACTCTGCGTCCGTGGGCAAAACTGGTCTCATAGCGCCCTTTGGAGGCTGCGTCGTAGGAGCCACGCGCCACACATAAGGAGAATAGCGGCCATCGCTGCCAGGACGCCGAGAGCGGGAAGTATGTCCGTGAAGGAAGCGTCCCGCCGTTGGATGGCGGCCAAGGCGTCGTAGGCCCACCGATGTGGAGTCAGCCACGAGATGCTCTGAAGGGGTTCGGCGAAGAACTCGGGTGGCACCATGCAGCCTCCCAGGCCAGCCAGCACGAGACCTGCACCTATTCCGATACCTGTTGCGGCGCCGTCGTGATCCAACAGTGAGCCGATGATCATGGCGGCTGCCGCGGCGACGGCGCTGAAGGCTATCAAGACCATTGCCGTGAGCCAGAGGTTGCCCCAATCAACGCCGAAGAGCAGGGCCGTACCTACCAGGATGTACGCACCTTGGACTGATGCAATCCCGAATCTTCCCACTGCCTGCCCGGCAATCGTTTGGCCGCTGGATACGGGTGCTGACATGGTACGCGGGATGACGCCGTAACGGCGGGCCTGGATCAGCGTGGCGGCACCGGTCAGGGAACTGAGGAAGATGAACAGCAGCAGCTGCTGCACCGCTCCGAGTTCGAAAACCCCAAGTCCACGGAACTCCTGCGCGGTGTTGTCGGTGTCGAGGATCTCTACGCGGGGTGGCTGGAAAGCTTCCTGCGCCTGCGCCACGGCAGCCTCCGCTGCCTCGGCCGGCAGTCCGGCCTGCTCCAAAGCTGCGAGCTGGCTGTGCCGCATGCTGATGGCGCCCAGGGAACCCCTGACTTCCTGTAGTGCTGCTTGGGCTGATGCTTGCGACGCAGTGAGAATCTGCAGCTCCGCACGGCGTCCGTCGTCGAACGCGGCGGCGGCTTCGTCGCGGATGACGAGCCCGACGTCGGCCCTTCCGCGCGCCAGCTGTTCGTGCATCACTTGGGCGGTGACAGATTCCACCTGCAGGCCGTCGGCTTCCAATTGTTCCGTCACAACGGACTCAAGCGCCGTCCCGGATCCACCAGTGAGGCTAACCCGGGTTTCCGCGCGGCTCGAACCGAACTGGGTGCCCAATAACAGAATCAGCAGGAGCGGGAAGGTAAAGACGAAAAAGATGTTGGAGCGGTCCCGCAGGAAGCGCCGCACCTCCACGCCGGCGATGGCCAGGATCGCTTTCATGCCTTGGCTCCGCGGTCCGGCAGGAAGAGGGAGACCATGACGCAAATAACCGCGAATCCCCACATCGTCACCAAAGGCACGGCGATTTCTGCGACGCCGCCGCCACCGGCAGAGATTCCGAGGCCCCGGATGAATGCACCCACCGGGTTCAAATCCATCAGGACCGCCATGAAACCTGACGCTTGGATGGGGAAGAAGGCGCCTCCCGCGATACCCAGCACCATGGCAACAATGGATTGCGCCACATTGGCCTGTTCTGCTGTCCGAACCATTTTGGCCACGACAAAGGTTAGGCTGGTGGCCGCCGCCGCTGCCCCGAGGACTAACAAGCCCACAACGGCCGGGGAGCCGAAGTTAACGCCGAAGAGGAGCGTGCCGCTGGCAAGCAGCACGCCACTTGCGACGACTCCCAACGAGAAACCGACAAGAGCTTTGGCGGCGACGACGGTCCACTGCGGTGCGGCGGTGGATCTGATCCTGGCGAGTGTTCCCTGTTCCTTTTCCGCCAGTAGTCCTAGGACCCCGAACCCCACCGTGAACAATAGAAACAAGCCCGTTTGACCGGCCACCAAGCCGGCCCGAAGCGACAACTGCCCGGCTGGCGCGATTCCTTCCGTGACATGGAGGATCGGGTCGCCGGTCACCGCGATTCGTCCAATGCCTGCCGCAGCATCAGGGGGGACTCCACCCAGTCTCGCCGCTGCCTCCGTTACCGACGCAGCGGTGAACTGGTCCACGATTCCGGTCACGATTGAGATCAAAACACTCGTCTCGAGGACGGACCCGCTGCCTTCGATAAGTTGCAGGGCGGACGGTTGCCCGGTAGCCAAGGCTGAACTGAAGCCGGCCGGGATGACGATGCCCAAGGCGGCACCGGTAGTGCGGGTTTCCGGGCCCACGGCCTCCGATGACACCTGACGTACGGTGACCTTCATGGATTCGACTGAAGCCAGCGATTCGAGCAACGCAGCACCGAGTGGGCCGGAGTCTTCGACGCTTGCTATGACAGTGGCTGGTTGCAGGTCGACGCTGCCGGTACCCAGTCGACCGAAAGCCAAGCTCAGCACGCCCATCAATGCCAAGGGGACGATCAGCGAAAAGATGAGCACCGACTTGTCCCTCAGCCGTTGACGTAGATCATTGCCGACCATGGTCCATAGTGCTCGCACGGTCAGTCCCTGAGCGCTTTGCCGGTCAAATGCAGGAAAACCGATTCGAGGTCCGGACGTGTCACGGATACCGATGCCAGGGTCATTCCTGATCGGGCTGCGGTAGTTACTATGCCTGCGAGGAGAGCTGCACCGTCCGTGACGGTGAGTATCAGTTCGGTTCCTCCGGAATCAGTGACGCGGTGAACACCGTCGAGCGACGTCAGTGCTTGAGCTGCTGCCGTGGTCCGGCCGGTCCCCACGAGGCTGATACGGTCCACTCCGCCGGTGAGCGTAATGAGCTCGTCCCTGGTTCCTTCAGCCTGGACCTGGCCTTGGTCCAAGATGGCAATCCTGTCACATAGGCGCTCTGCTTCTTCCATGTAATGGGTGGTGTAGAGGACCGCGGTGCCCTCCGTTGAGAGGTTTCCCACCGCTTCAAGAATTGAGTTGCGTGACTGTGGGTCAACTCCCACCGTCGGTTCGTCAAGGATCAGCAGACCGGGGCGGTGGAGCAAACCGATACCAATATTCAGACGACGCTTCATGCCACCGGAGTACTTTTTGGTTTGTTCGCCGGCACGCTCAGTCAGGCCAAGGAGATCCAAAACCGTGTCCACTCTGGAGGACAACTCCTTACGGCCAAGACCCTGGAGCCGGCCGAAGAAATTCAGGTTCTCGCGTGCCGTCAGATCCGGATAGATAGCGAGCTCTTGGGGGACCAGCCCCAGGTTGCGTTTCGCGGCGACACTCCCTGGGTCCATCCTGATACCGGCCACATCAACTGATCCGGAATCGGCAGGGATCAGACCGGCAACCATGTTGATGATGGTGGCCTTCCCGGCACCGTTCGGGCCAAGGAGGCCGTAAGTCTCACCGGGGCCGATGGCGAAGGAGACGTCGTCGACGGCGGTCAGGTCACCGAATTTCTTGACGAGCCGGTCTGCTGACAAGACTGTTCCGGTGCGAGGCGGTGCCACCTGATTCTTCAAGGGCGCACCGCGCTATTCCAAGCCGGCCCGTGTTGCGTCGTTGAGTGGAGTTTGAAGCGACATCGGCGCTGAAAGGTCGAATCGTCTCCCGGTTACCGAGGCCGGAACAATTCTGAAGAGGTGGTCCTGACCCACTCCTTGCCACGGGAAAAGGGCGCGCCTGATCTCATCAAGTCGAGGGCCTTCGGACCCTGCGTCCTCAACTGTGCCTTTCACAACCACACTCCACGCAATTCCGAATTCGGCACTGACGGAGTCGCACTCGATGGCTACCACGGCGTCATCCTCCATGGCCCACTGTTTGGTTCCCGGTCCGGTCCTGAAAACTATCGTTTTGTTGTCCACCGCGAAATTTACGGGAAAAATATCAGGGTGGCTGTTGACGATAACGGAGAGCCGTCCGATGGTGGTCTCGCCCAGCAGCCTCCAGCAATCGTCAGGTTCAAGTACTTCTGCCTCAGGCACTATGTTCTTGTCGGTCATGTCGAGATCCTACGGTCGCTTTCCGGTCCCCAACAGGGCCCAAAGGCCCGAGTGATCCCGGAACGTCTGCGGCCGTCCTCGCGGCGGCTATTAGCGAAAGCCGCACAGCGGACACCGCCTTGGCTGCAAAACCGCGACGGCGACCACTCGCCGTCGTGCGTTTCCTCGCGACGCCGGTGCTACCGCGGCGATGCCGGCCGCCAATCACGGCAGGTCGGCCCTTCCGTCAGCATTAGGGGGCTGCATTGGCTCGGGATCGTAGGCACCTTGGTCCAGGCGGAAGGGCGGATACTCGTCGCGCAGGAGGGCTCCGTAGATGAGCGCACGGTAGACCCATCTGTTAATACCCATGATGAACCCGAACAGGGGGCGCGGATAGCTGCCGGTGAACAACAGGATTACCAAGGCAATGATCACCAGCAGACCCAGTAGGGACAGTCCTCCGCCGCGATCATTGATGACGCCGGCAGGTCCGTCCTCGGTCCTCCAAGCCCACGTCGCCGTTCCTGTGAACGCCCCCACGATCAGCAGGTGCGGTATGAGCAGCAACCAGGACTTGACGAGAACTAGGCCCCGGGAGACACGCGCCGGACAATCCACCTCCAAATTCGCCGGGTAGTCCGTCCGGGAGAGGCTGAACGGCGGATAGTGATCAGTCCCACCCACGCCGTAGGAATAGAATGCCACACGCCAGTTCCAACGGAGGACGCCAACGTTGAAGTGAAAGAGGGATAGCGGGTAGCGGCCCGTGAAGAGGATGGCGAACCAGGCAATGATGCTGGTGACAGCGAACGCGAACCAAAGGAAAAACAGCACAAAGACATGGGGGATGGCGAGGAACCATTTCACCAGCCACATCCATGGCGACAGTGCGGGGTCCAACTGGCCGGTGAAATGAAGCGGTGAGTTCA
Organism: Arthrobacter sp. DualSoilB13; assembly: GCF_055389195.1. NCBI lineage: Bacteria > Bacillati > Actinomycetota > Actinomycetes > Micrococcales > Micrococcaceae > Arthrobacter > Arthrobacter sp. DualSoilB13. The sequence goes on from NZ_AP035865.1 coordinate 1,898,924, forward strand.
TGGCGCTCGCCGGTGCAGAGTCTGGTGCTGCCGCAGATCTCGAGGGGGGCTGGCCCGGCGATCCGCCGCCACGGCCCAGCCCAACTGCGCCCAACACCAACAGCGGCACGCCGATCAAGATGGCCAGGACTCCAACGAAGAGCAGGCCCATTGCTGCGGGTTTGATGAGGTCGGAGCGGAAGCCGGCTTGCAGGTCCGCGGCGACCCCGGCGCTGGCATCAGCGTTCATCACCACCACCGTCCAATTTCCGGGGGCTATGTTCCACGTGAGCTCTTGCTCACCCGGGCCGGAAGCTGATGCTGCCCAGAACTGCTGGGCGCCGGGTACTGCGGGAGTGGATGATCCTGGTACATCCCTGTAAACAGGCCGGAAGGGCTGGAATTTCACGTCACGCAATTCGGTGTGGTGTACCCCTGTAAGGTACGCGTCCACCTCGGTTTGGGGTGCAATTCCGATGAACACTTCACGGCTTGCCTCCGTCGCGGTGGCCCGGAGCCTGAGGGTTCCGACGTCAAAGGGAAGCCTTTGGGGCGTACCCTCGCCCACGGCATCGAGTTGGGGGGAGACCAATGCTCGTGACGAAACCGTGTACCGCTCTGTTGGGGAGGTGAAGAAGGCTCCGTCGTCTTGGGCAGAAGCGAGCCATGCCGCCGGTCGCCTGGAGCTGCCGGGATGGACATCTGCCCAATAGTCACTCAAGAGCCCTTTTCGGGGGAGTGAACCACCAGAACAGGGCAGTGCGCGTGCGCAACGCAAGCCGAACTGACCGAGCCCAGGAGAAGTCCCCCAAAACCACCGTGACCGCGCCTGCCTACTACAAGAAGCGACGCATGCTTGCTGCCTTCAACCAGCCCGGCACGGGGTGAACTTTGAACAAGTCGGGAACTGACGTTCCGGGGCTTTTCAGCACCAAACGCCTCCAACACTGCCTTGTTGAGTCGATCCTCCGCATCATGGGCGAATCCATCAATTCCCAGCGCAAGATATCCTTCGTATCCCAGCGGCATCTCCCAGCAACCCCACGCTTCAAGCGGTGCGTCAAGAGCCAGGGCAATGCGCTGTCCTTGGCGTAGCGCTTCCACCGAGGCTTGGGATCCGTCTACGCCTACAATGATCTTGCTCGGGTCAAGCCAGCTTGCCATCACGCGCTCCTCTGGCTTCCATGGGCTTTGGCAACTGCCAGGAGTTCTTTACCCCACGCCGTTGCCCGGGACGTCTCTCCATCAAGCAGGGGCCCTTCGGTTCCCTTGACGTAGAAGGCCATTGGTTTGGCAATAATGCTGGCTCCGGCGTCATGCAGGGTTTTGGTGATCTTCTTGGCCGCATCCCCATGGATGAACAACTTGACCCTCGTATCAAAGCCGACAGCAACCACCCCTGAGAGTCCATGTTTACCAAGACGGGATAGAGCCTCGGTGGTCTTCTGGGTTGGGCGCCACCCGTTGATGGGGCTTCCCACCACCAAAAGGTCCTCTGATGAGATATCTTCGGGTCGAAGCTGTCCGACGGGCAACACTTTCGCGTTGAGTGAGCTGAGGCCTGCTGCAATGGCCTCAGCAATCGCCTTGGTGTTGCCAAAGCCGGAATCGTAAACGACCAGTGCTTTCATGACTGTTCCTTGTTCTTCTCGTGGGTGTGTGTTCGGGGGCGGGGCTTCCCGCGAAGGGGGCGGTCACCTATGAAAACGGTCGCCCAGTACGTTCCTGCACCCATGACAAGGAAGCCCAGCACTCCCAGTGCCAGACTGCCCACTGGGTAACTCACCAGCAGCAGTCCGAGCCCGGCAAGCGCAGCGAGGAAGCCTCGCTTTATGCCCTTCCATCGGCGTCGGTTCAGATCATCCACGCTCATCAGTGCTGCCAGCCTGGGGTCCTCCTCCTGAAGGGCCTGCGATATTTTCTGTAGTTCGAGCCGCTCGAACTCCGAAAGTGCCATGGTGTGCCTCCTGCTTTCCCTCCCAGCATGTGTGGTGCCGGAATCAGGAAACAGGGCCGAAAGTCACTCCGGATTTCGGGACCTAAGACTTTGCCCGGGAGTATCGGTCCGAATTATCGGCGACTGGGCGAGACCATTGTTCAGGGCACCACCAGCCCGGACAAATACCGAGTGTTTAAACCTTTACTGGAGTCCGGCAGGGAGATGTTCTTGTATCCACAGGAGTCCCTTAGACTCGGCAAAGAAGTACTCTCGCTTGGCACAAGGGAGGCATGACCTGTGGGCGCAGACCAACCGTGGAGGTCCCCACTGAAGGGGCGTGTAAATACGCTCCTTAGCGAATTCGTGGAGCGGGCCGACGAATTGCTTCATGCCCAGGAGCAAATGAACACTTTGCTTGATGCGGTCATGTCCATGGCGGACAAACTGAGCTTGGAAGCCGTTTTGGACCGGGTGGTCACGTCAGCCTGCACCCTGGTGGATGCGAGATATGGTGCCTTGGGTGTCATCGGTGAGGATCAGCAACTTAGTCACTTCGTCACTGTGGGGATTGACGACGAAGGCATCAGGTCAATTGGTGATCTGCCAACTGGTCACGGCGTGTTGGGCCACTTGATCCGGGAACCGCTGCCCTTACGGCTCCACGACCTTGGCCAGCATCCGATGGCGAGTGGATTCCCCAGGAACCATCCCCCCATGAAAAGTTTCCTCGGCGTACCCATCCGGGTCCGCGACGTCGTCTTTGGCAACCTGTATTTGACGGAAAAGAAGGACGGGCTGGATTTCACCGCTGCCGATGAAGAGTTGGCTGTAGCCTTGGCGGCGGCCGCCGGGGTTGCCATCCAGAACGCCCGGCTGTTCGACGAGAGCCACCGCAGGCAACGGTGGCTCGAGGCCGGTGTGGAGTTAGGTAGCCTGCTGATCACAAACGAGTTCGACGACGGCGCCAGTCACCTTGATCTCGTGGCCGAAGCGGCCCTTCGGGCGTCGGAATCCATTCTTGCTGTCGTTGCGGTCCCAGCGTCAGACGGAAGAGTGCTGTGCCGGTCGGCGATCGGGGTACAGGGCCTCTACGCCGGGCAGGAGCTCACCGGTTCGCAGATCGTGTTATCCGTTATCGAAACCGGCGAATCCCTTGTGGTGAAGGACCCTCATCACGTTCTGGGCGTTGACTTGACGGAGAAGCTGGGCCCTGTGCTTGTGTCGGCTTTGGGTCATCGTGGAACGGACAATGGAGCCCTCCTGTTGGCCCGCGGTACCGGGGCTCCCGCATACACCCGTTCGGATGTTGATTCCAGCGCGCTTTTCGGCAGCAGAATAGGGTTGGCCTTGGATCTTGTCCGTGCGAGCGCCCTTCGGCAACAAAGCGTGGTGCTCTCGGACCGGGAACGCATTGCGCGCGATTTGCACGACTTGGTGATTCAACGCTTGTTTGCTGCGGGTTTGGGCATTCAGAACCTCAGGCGATTCATGGATGATCCGGCGGCGTTGGAGCGGATGGCGGCCCTGACCGAAGAACTGGACGAGACGATCCGCACGCTGAGGTCGACCATCGAACAACTCCGATCCGCAGATAAGGCTGGCTGAGGTCCGCGCCACTGTGACCTTCGGCCCTGTTCCCCGGTAGCCGTTCACGCCATTCTGGCAAGACTGCACGTCATAAGTTCAGGAACGCCAGAGCGCGGTAACACCAGAGAGTGCCGGAGGACATCATGGTAGGGAACACATCGCCAGGCAGGGTAGTTGTAGGTGTGGATGGATCGGAGGCATCCATTGAGGCGCTCCGCGAGGCTCAGCGCCTTGCCGTCCCGCTGGGGGCGACCGTTGAGGCCGTTGCGTATTGGGATTTCCCGCCGGTTTTCGAAGGCTACGTTGCCATGGGGATCACCGGTTTTGAGGAAGCGGCCGGACAAGTCCTGAACGAGTCAGTCGAAAAGGCATTCGGCATTGACGTGCCTGACAACGTCATTTCGCATCTGGAACAGGGCCATCCACGGCAAGGACTGATCAAAGCAAGCCGCGGAGCAGAGTTGGTAGTCGTCGGCAGGCGCGGCCATGGCGGCTTCGGCGGTCTACTGATGGGATCGGTCAGTTCGGCCTGCGTCGCACACGCACAATGCCCGGTTCTTGTGGTGCACACCCCCGAAAAGGAATGATGAATGAGTGCTTAACACGAAAGTGCGGGCTTGCCCGAGGGCTGGCAAGTCCGCACTTTCAGTGCCCCGGGTTCGGGGTGTGATGGTTCTTTCAGTCGGAGTGCTTGACGGGGCTGATGCGCGCGATAATCGTGGGACACGGCAATTTGGTGAGAACCGCATGCGCCGTCGAACCCAACAAGAGGCGTTTGAAGGCGCCCCGTCCGCGGCTGCCAACCACCAGCAATTGTGCAGTGGCCCCGGCCGCGAGCAGTGCTTCCGCGGGCCGTGTGTGGGTGTCGAGGACCTGGTGCACCACCAAATCCGGGTACTTGTCTGCCAATCCGGCGACGGTTTCGGCCAGTACAACGCGCTCCTCTTCCGTGATGACCTCAAAGTAGTTGGTGCGGGGTACACCGCGGGTAACCCACGGTTCCGGCGTGAGGAAGGCATGGAGAACAGTCAGCTCCTGGCCCTGACGGTCGGCCTCCGCCGCAGCGAACGCGACGGCCTGGGTGGACTCTTCAGAACCGTCCACTCCGACCACAATTCCTTTGCGGTTTGTCATGTCGTGCTCACCGATGACTGCAACGGGACAACGCGCCACGGCAGCAACCTGCAAGGCGCGATCGGTCAGGGAACCGCCAGCCCAGCCATGGCCTGAACCAATGACCACCATGGCGGCCTTTTTGGACCTCTTGCCCAAAGCGTAACCGGCACCACCTGAGACGAGGTCGGTGGTGACCTTGACGGTGGGTTCCATCTTGGCGGCCCGGTCCTTGGCGGCTGCAAGAAAGTTGATGCCGGATTCCCGGATCCATTCGTTGTACCCCACAGAATCGTACGCCCAGCGGTCATCCACGGCGTGGACAAGCTGAACCGGCAGCTTCAAGGTGGCTGCTCGATGCATGGCCCATCCCATGGCAGCCTCGCTGCTGGGTGAATCGTTGACACCTACGACAATTGCTTCATTCATGGCTGGGCCCGTTCTTCGTTGACGAGTTCCCCGGACCTTTGCCGGGGCCTTGTTGCCAGTTTGTACCGGGTTCATAGGACCGGTTAGGGCCGGAAGTCCTTATTCCGGTGTGGCGATGGAGACGGTCTCTTGATATTCCGGTACACGGGCCTTCCACCCCAATTCGTATTTGATGCGGAGGCGAAGGGCTTCAGATGCATCCGGCTCTCCATGGGTGATGTACGTCATTCGTGGGGCTTGCGCGGCTGAATGCATCCATCGGAGGATGGCATCGGAATCGGCGTGTGCGCTGAAACCTTCCAATTGGACCACCTCGGCCCTGATCTTGACGTCCTGCCCATAGACCCTCAGTTCACGCGAACCTGCCGCCAGCGCTGCACCCCTGGTGCCGGCGGCCTGGTATCCGCTCAGGACAATCGCATTGTTGGGGTCATTGCCGTACGCCTCGATGTGATGCAGAATCCGTCCACCCGTCAACATCCCGCTTGCGGAGATGATAATCATGGGGCCACCCCTGAGGTTCAGGAGCTTGGAATCGTCCGCCGTCCGGGTCATAACGGCTACCCCGTACATATCCTTAAATTCATCAGGGCGCAGGCGGTGTTCGTCCGGATGCTTCTGGTACATATAGGAAGCGTCTATGGCCATGGGGCTATTGAGATAGACGGGAATGTCAGGTATGGCATCTTTTCTGCGAAGCCGTGCCAACTGAAGCATGAGCGTTTCGGCCCGGCCAACGGCGAATGCCGCTATCAGAATGACTCCTCCCCGCTTGGCCACCCGGGAAACCACCTCGCCGAGTTCAGCTTCCGGGCTGCTGGCTGGATGCGTCCTGTTGCCGTACGTGGACTCCGTCACCAACACGTCGGCTGCCTCCAGCTGCCGGGGAGGATACATGAGGGGGTCATCGTCGCGGCCCAGATCGCCGGTGAAATGAAGGGAGTTGCCGCCCACCCGGATCTGAAGCTGGGCTGCTCCCAAAATGTGGCCGGCGGGTACGAACGTGGCCTCGACGCCGCCGCCGAGGTCGAGGGGCTCATCGAACGCAACGGGGTGGAAGCTGTTGAGCGACTTCACGGCATCGGCCGCTGTATAGAGGGGCAAAGCAGGGGTGTGGATAGAGGACCCACGGTGATCGGCGTACCTGGACTCTTCTTCCTGCAGGTGTCCGCTGTCGGGCAACAGGAGTTTGCACAGTTCATTCGTCCCGTGAGTGGCGTAGACAGGACCTCTGAAACCATCCTTCACCAGCTTGGGAACATAGCCCGTATGGTCCAGATGGGCGTGCGTCAGCAGGACGGCATCAATGGAGGCAGGGGATACTGGGAAGGGCTGCCGGTTCCGCAGGCGCAGCCGTTTGTAGCCCTGGAAGAGCCCGCAGTCCACAAGGATTCGAGTTCCGTGGAAGTCCACAAGGTAGCGCGAGCCGGTAACGGTGTCCGTTGCGCCAAGAAAGCGGAGCGTAGAGGGGTTTTTGGTGCTCATGACGATGCTTCATCCTTAAGGCAGGGCACGGCTGGCTCCTTCTCGATGTCCGACGTTGCACTTTTAGCCGAGTGCTTCTGCGGGCTTGTTCTTCCAGCGTCGGCACATTGGACCGTTCTGGACAGGGCCAAAAGTCACGTGCTGATGAAGGGTCCTTGGACCCTTGTGGCCGAGGCGCCCGTCAGCAAGAATTTGGCAGAGCCGCCCGCACAGGCCCCGGAGTATGCGGTCACCGACCGTCGGACAGGAGAGTCATGGATCGCCGAGAAACATCCGGCCACAGGACCGATTCCCCAGGAGAACCAATCCGCGTGTTCATACTCGACGACCACGAATTGGTTCGTCGGGGGCTCCAAGAACTCTTGGAAGGTGAAGGCTTCGTGGTGGTCGGCATGTCCGGGTCCGCCGAGGAAGCGACGCGCCGGATTCCTGCGTTGCACCCGGACGTCGCTGTGCTGGACGCACGGTTGCCCGACGGGACGGGAATTGAGGTATGCCGTGACGTGCGTTCAGTTGACCCTTCGCTGAACTGTCTCATACTCACCAGCTACGACGACGAACAAGCCCTCCGCGGCGCCGTCCTTGCCGGTGCCGCCGGGTACGTCCTGAAAGAAATCGGCGGAATGGATTTGCTTGGCGCCCTGCGCAAGGCTGCCAGGGGCGAGTCGCTGTTCGATGAGGCCGTCAAGACGAGGATCATTCAGGGCCTCACGGAGCCGAAGAAACAGGATCCCCGAGTCTCGTCCCTCACACCACAGGAGCGCCGGGTCCTCGAGTTCGTTGGGCAAGGTATGACCAACCGCCAGATCGGAGAGGAAATGCTCCTGGCAGAGAAGACGGTCAAGAACTACGTCTCATCCCTCTTGGCCAAACTCGGGTTCGAACGCCGAACCCAGGCGGCGGTTTTCATGGCTCATTCTTCCGAAGAGGATGCCGGGAACCGGCACTGAGGATCAGGACAGCGGGACCGACCATGTTAGCGACGTCCCCTTGCCTGGTGCGCTGGTGACGCTATAAGTGCCATTCATTTCCGCTGCCCTGCGCGCCTGGTTCGTTAGGCCGTTCCCCGGCGCCGGATCCTTAAAACCGCATCCATCGTCCGCCACTTCAAGTGTCAGCCGGCCTTCATGGACCGCCACGGAAATATTGACGGACGTGGCTCCTGAATGACGCGCCGCATTGCTGAGGCTCTCTGTGAGAACGGCCAGCAGGTGTTTTATGGTGGTTTCGTCGGTGAGGGAGTCAACGGGGCCGGCCAAGGTCAGATGCGGCGCGTAGGGCAAGGATTTGGCACCGGCTTGAATCGACTGAAGGATGCGGCCGCTCAACGGCTCGCGCTCGTGGGTACTGGCCTGAAGCGAATAAATGGTGTTGCGGAGATCGCGGATGCTGGTGTCCAGCTCTTCGGTGACGGAGTCGATCCTGTTCAGAGCAGACTCGCCAGTGGTAAAACGCCGAAGGCTCTGAATACTCAACCCCGCGGCGAAAAGCCTTTGGATCACCAGGTCATGGAGGTCCCGGGCGATCCTGTCGCGGTCCGAGAACACCACTACTTGTTCCCGGAGCCTGTGAATCCGTTCGAGTGCCAGCGCGAGTGCCACATGCGAACCGAAGACCGCACCCATCTCCACATCCGTCTTGGAAAAATTTCCTGTACCAGGATCACGTGCCAGGATCAAAAGCCCATGATGGGCTCCTTGGGCGGTGAGGTCGATGATGAGGAGTTTGGCTGGCCCTGCATGCCCGGCAATACCAAGGAGTTCCGTGGAGTCATCGAGGCAGAGCGGCTTCCCTTCTCGCCCAACTTCATGGACTCCGGCGGCATCCATTGGCAGTGATTTGCCAGCGAAATCATCTCCGCGTTCCCCTGCCGTGCCCGCGACTTCATACGGGCCTCCCGGAGAGGACGGGACCAGTATCAAGGCCAGCTGGGATGCCGATTCCCGCAAAGCCCTGGCAGCGATCAAGTTCAGCGCTGAATTTTCGGCCCGGTCCACCTGGTCACCACCGAGCATTCTCCCTGTGACGTCCATGCATGCTTCGAGCCAGGACGTCCGCCGTCGGGCGTCTTCATACAGCCGGGCGTTCTCGATTGCCACACCGGCCGCCGCTGCCAACGCCACGGCAAGGTCCTCGTCCTCCGGCGTGAAGTCCCCGCCACCGTCCTTCTCCGTCAGATAGAGGTTGCCGAACACCACGTCTCTCACCCGTACAGGAACTCCGAGGAATGACTTCATGGGCGGGTGGTGTTGGGGAAATCCGTAGGCCTTCGGGTGTTGGCGCAGATCGTGGAGGCGAAGCGGCACAGGCTCGGTGATGAGTAGGCCGAGCACACCGTGTCCGGTGGGGAGGGGGCCGATCCGGGTGGCCTGCTCGCTGTCTATCCCGACGGTGATGAAATGGCTGAGCGCGTTGTCCTCACCAATGACGCCCAAGGCCCCATAGCGGGCGTGAAGCAAGTGGCAGGCGGAGGTCACCACACGGTCGAGCACGGCCTCGAGGCTTAAGTCCTCCGCGACGGCCACAACTGCTTCGAGCAGACCCCGCGTTCTTTCCTGTGCCTGTAGAAGCTCCCCGGCGCGCCCAACGAAGTCCTTCAAAAGGTCTTCAATCGGAATCCGCGATTCAAGCTTCGGCTTGCGGGGCTCAGGAGTTTCGGATGGGTTCACCAGTACCTTTCGACGAACGTACGAGATCCTGCCTCGGGGCCGCAGGGCTCCTTTGATGCCAGACTACTCTGGCGCCTCTGAAGCGGCTACGGCGCATGTAGGCCTTTGTGCCCTGTTGTCCCGGCACCACCAGACCTACGGTCTAACCATGACGAACAAACCCACGGTTCCGGAAGCTGAGATCCTGGACAACAAGCAGTGTTGGGAGCTGCTGCGCAGCGTCTCAGTGGGCCGCCTCGCAGTTTGGGCGCACGACCACCCCGACATCTTTCCCATCAACTACAAAGCAGACCACGGCACGCTGGTCTTCCGCACTGGCGAGGGGAGTAAGCTCCACGCCGCCCTCAGCGCCACGCCTGTAGCACTGGAAGCGGACGGAGTCGACCCGAACACGGGCGTCGCCTGGAGCGTCGTGGTCAAGGGAAAAGCAGAGAGCATCAAGCTGACCCAGGAAGTGCTGGACACTGTCGGTCTGTTGCTTTTCCCATGGCAGGCCGGGCGAAAAGACCATTTTGTCCGAATCGTTCCCACCTCGTTGACCGGACGCCGCTTCAAGGTGACCCCGCCGCTGACGTGGTGGAGTCCGCTCGACGACGCCACCAGGGCGGGTTTGGAATGAAAACCGGGTTTGGACTGAAAACACAGCCAAGCGCCGCCGCCGCACGTCACGCCCCGGACGAATGCCGGAACGTGCTGGAGCAGAGCAACTGTGCCTGTCCGGCCATCCTGGTGGACGGACATCACAAGGACGGAACAACACCATGAAGGCACTCGTTTACGGTGGCCCCGGAGAAAAGTCCTGGGCGGACGTGCCGGATCCTGTCATCCTGCATCCCACAGACGCAATCGTGCGTATAGACACCACTACCATTTGCGGTACCGATCTGCACATCCTCAAAGGGGACGTCCCTGCGGTCCAGCCGGGACGCATCCTGGGGCACGAAGGGGTGGGGACTGTCACCGATGTGGGGAGTTCAATCAGTGCGCTCCGCCCAGGAGACAGGGTGATCATCTCCTGCATCAAGTCCTGCGGACACTGCGGAAATTGCAGGAAGGGCCTGTTCTCCCACTGCCTCGGGGACGAAGGACAAGCCGGAACCGGCTGGATCTTCGGCCACCTCATCGACGGGACGCAGGCCGAGTTCGTCCGTGTTCCCTATGCAGAAAATTCCCTGCACAAACTGCCCCACGGCGTCACCGACGACGAAGCCGTGATGCTTTCCGACATACTGCCCACGGCCTTCGAAATCGGAGTCCAAGCCGGACACGTGGCCCCGGGAGACGTCGTGGCCATTGTAGGGGCTGGACCCATCGGCCTTGCGGCCATGGCCACGGCCGGGCTCCACGGTGCAGCCACGGTAGTGGCCATAGATCCCGACGAGAGCCGGCTGGCCAAGTCCCGTGACTTCGGAGCCACGCACACGGTCAACCCCACCAAGCCCGAGTGGATTGCGGACGTTCTCGCCCTCACCGACGGGGCTGGTGTGGACGTGTCCATGGAAGCCGTGGGAATACCGGAGACCTTTGACATGGCCTTGCGCCTGGTCCGCCCCGGCGGGCACGTGGCCAACATTGGGGTCCACGGAAAACCCGTCCAACTTCCGCTCCAGGACCTGTGGATCCAAAACATCAACATCAGCATGGGATTGGTCAACACCAACACCACCCCGATGCTGCTTCGCCTGGTGGCCCAGCATAAGCTCCTTGCTGATAGGTTTGCCACCCACCACTTCGGCCTGGAACAGATCATGGATGCCTATGACACGTTCTCGCGTGCCGCGGAAACAGGGGCCCTGAAAGTGGTTCTGAGCCGAAAACCTCATGACTGATCCGCGAACATGAGACAACGGCTGCTGAACTCGGCCCTGCGCTTTCCGTTAGTGACTGGAACCCTGGTGGTGCTCGTCGCCGTCCTGATCCTCGCCGTCAGCGGACAAATACCTGCGGCCCAGGGGCTCGCAAGCATCTTCGCCCTCAGCGTTGCACTCCACAGGGCCGGCACCATGATCAAAGGGCTCCTGCGCGGACGCTGGGGCATAGACCTCCTGGCCGTGATGGCCATTTGCTCAACAGTTGCGGTGGGGGAATATTTGGCATCCCTGATCGTGGTTCTGATGCTGACAGGCGGCGAAGCGCTGGAACAATTTGCCCAAGGCCGCGCCACCAGAGAGCTCCGTGCGCTTCTGGACCGGTCCCCGCGGAACGCGCACCGCGAACGGCCCGGAATGCCAGTGGAGGAAATCCTGGTGGATGCCGTGGTCCCCGGAGACGTACTGCTGGTCAGGCCCGCAGAGTTGGTTCCGGTGGACGGTACCTTGCTCTCCGACGTCGGAATCTTTGATGAGTCAGCGCTGACAGGCGAAAGCCTGCCTGCTGAGCGAACCCAGGGCGACCTGCTGCTCAGCGGCACTGTCAACGGGGCCGATGCCGTGCGTATGGAGGCCACAGCCACCGCAGCGGATTCGCAGTACAGCCAAATAGTTGCCTTGGTTCAGGAAGCCGCGGCAAGCCGCGCTCCGACGGTACGGCTTGCCGACAAATATGCGGTGCCGTTCACACTGGTCGCCTTGGTGCTGGCCGGCGCTGCGTGGTTCTTCAGCCAGGACCCGGGTCGGTTCGCTGAGGTGCTGGTGGTAGCCACCCCGTGCCCTTTGCTGATAGCTGCACCTGTCGCGTTCCTCGCGGGGACCAGCAGGGCCGCACATGCCGGCATCATCATCAAAAACGCCGGCACGCTCGAGCAACTCAGTAGAGTCAAGACCGCCGTCTTCGACAAGACGGGGACCCTCACTCAAGGCAACCCTTCTTTGGCTGAAATCCGGGTGGCCCCCGCCTCAGATCTGTCCGAAGACGCCCTCCTGCAATTGGCCGCCTCCGCCGAGCAGTATTCCACCCACGTCCTGGCGGCGTCAGTCATGGCAGAAGCCCGAGCGCGCGGCTTGGCGCTGGTACCGGCAACGGGCGCGAGCGAACAGGCAACCAACGGTGTCACGGCCGACTGCGGAAGCCACCACGTCGTGGTAGGTAAACCCGCTTACGTCGGTTCCTTGGTGAGCGGCTTCGATATGACCACCCTGCCCGCAGGCCATCTGGGGATTTACGTCGGCGTGGATGGTCGGTTTGCCGGCACTCTGATCATGAGCGATCCATTGCGCCCAAACGCAAAGGACACCCTGACGGAACTTCGGAGTCTCGGGGTCGGGGAAACGATGCTCCTCACCGGAGACGCTGCAACCACAGCCGAACACATCGCCAGGGATGCGGGCATCAGCAACGTCCTGGCCGAATGCCTGCCTGCTGACAAAGTTGCCGCCGTAGCCGCGCTTCCGCACAGGCCCGTGATGATGGTGGGCGACGGCGTCAACGACGCTCCGGTACTGGCAGCGGCCGACGTCGGCATCGCCATGGGTGCCAAAGGCGCCACTGCGGCCAGCGAGTCGGCGGACGTGGTGATTATGGTCGATGACCTGTCCAAGGCCGCGCTGGCGGTTGGCATCGGGCAGCGTACCCTTCGAATCGCCCGGACCAGCATTTGGACCGGGATACTGCTGAGCCTCGGCCTGATGGTGATGGCCTCGCTGGGCATGATTCCAGCCGTCGCCGGGGCGCTGCTGCAGGAGCTGGTGGATCTTGCCACCATTCTCAATGCCCTCAGGGCCCTCGGCCCTGGACGGTCTGTTGCGTCGGTTCCGTCAGCGGATGCCCGTGGGGTCAATACCGCTCCGGCTCATCACCGAGTTCAAAGTGGCGGCCATGGACCCGGGTGGGAGTGATCTCCACGTAGGTGTATTTACGCGTCGGAATCCACGGCTTCAGGGGCAGCTTGTCCGCTTCGTCGATCTCCGACTGCGACTCGATCACCCTGGCAGTGCCCTTAAGGACAACACTCCATGCTTCGGCGTTGACGATCTCCTCCACTTCGAAGGCGACCTTCTCATTCACTGTCAGCTCGGCGAGCTTAGTTCCGGGGTTTGTCCGCAGCAGCAGCCGCTGGTTGTTGGCGATGAAGTTCAGTGGGTAGATGTCCGGTTCGCCCAGGACGCTGACAGCCAAGCGACCATGCTGGTTACGTTCCAGGACCTTCCATGAGTCGGCTTCGGATAGGACCGTTCCGGGGCGTTCATCGGTTTCCATGATCTCGGTCTCCTGGGTGGGTGATGGCTGCTGGCGGATCGCCACGTCGCCGGTGATTCGATGCTCCCGAGCCTATGGCTGGCTTCCCGTCCCCAGTAGAGTCCAAGGTCCCGGGGGCGGGAGCAGCCATCATGACCTTCGACTCTGGCGGTGAGGCCCTGCGGGGTGCAACTGTGAAGCATCGGATGATCGGCCCGGAGGGAAACACCATGGTCCACGGCGTATATGTTGTGTCCGGCGCACCCGAAGCCGGGAAGTCACTGGTGGTCTTGGGGCTGGCTGACGCGCTGCACCGCAGAACGGGCCGAATGGGAATCTACCGGCCAATTGTGAACGGAACAGATCCGGCCGACGACCCACTGCTTCGGATGCTTCGCAGGCGATACAAGGTGGAGTCAGTCCGCTGCAGGGCAGGAATGACGTTGGCTGATGCCCGGGCAGCGCTGGCGGCAGGCCGCGAGGACGAGGTTTCTTCCCAGGCACTGGAGGAGTACGGACGCATCGCCGAAGAATGTGACGTTGTTGTTGTGGACGGTTCGGACCTCTCAGGCCCGGACGCCGGGAGGGAGTTCGACCTGAACGCCCAACTGGCCAACAATCTGGGGCTGCCGGTCCTTGCGGTCATCGGGGCCCAGGGATTGGGCCCGGAGGAGACCACCCAGGCGGTGGCCGACGCGTCACGGCAGCTGAAGGCAGCCAGGTGCCCGGTGTTATCCGTTGTGGTCAACCGCGTCCGGCCAGCAGACATCGACACAGTTCGGGGAGCTGTTAGGACGGCCACGGGAGGCCTTCCAAGCTACGTGATTCCCGAAATTCCTGAGATATCGGCGCCCACCGTGGCCGATGTGGCGATGACATTGTCTCTTGAATGGTTCTCGGGCAGATCAGAGCTGGACCGGGACGTGGGCGGCGTGCAAGTGGCCGCTATGAACGCGGAGAACTTCCTGCGGATACTTGAGCCCGGGAACCTGGTGATTGTTCCCGGGGATCGCACTGACATCGTCATGGCTTGCATGGCCTCGGCGTTGTCACCGGAGCTGCCCACGCCGTCCGGAGTCATCCTGACTGATGGCCTGGTCCCTGCCAGCTACGTGCTGCCATTGATGGCACATGCGCCATTTCCTGTATTCGCAGAATCCGCGGATGCCTCCACTACGGCTCAACGTGTTTCGCACGTCCGCAGCGAGATCCACACCGGAGAAAGCCGCAGGGTGGCAGCAGCATTGGGCATCTGGGCTCGCTCCATCGACGAAAAGGAGTTGCTGGAACGTCTGGCGCTGCCGCGTCCGGCGACCATGACGCCGTTGCGATTCCTCAATGACCTCGTAGAACGCGCCCGCCAGCAGAAGAAACGCATCGTTCTGGCTGAGGGCAAAGATAGCCGGGTCTTGCGTGCGGCGGAGATTCTGCGTCGCCGGGATGTGTGCCACGTGACGCTTCTAGGGAATCCGTCTGCGGTCCGCGAGCTTGCCGAAGCCGAGGGCATCGAGTTGGGTGGCATCACCATCGTGGACCCCGCCCATTCGCCATTACGAGAGCGATTCGCCCTGGAATATCAGCGCTTGCGCGCCCACAAAGGCGTGATCCTGGAACGTGCCAGGGAAGTCATGCTCGATGGCGCCTACTTTGGCACCATGATGGTCCACCTGGGGGAGGCCGACGGGATGGTCTCCGGAGCGGCGCACACCACGGCCAACACGATTCGCCCGGCGCTGGAGTTCATGAAAAGCCAGCATGGCAACGGACTGGTGTCCTCGGTGTTCTTCATGCTGTTTCCGGACCGCGTACTCGTGTACGGAGATTGCGCCGTAGTGCCGGATCCAACGGACCGGCAACTGGCGGACATCGCGCTCGCATCGGCTACGACGGCGGCGCAGTTCGGCGTTGAACCGAGGGTTGCAATGTTGTCATACTCCACAGGCGTATCCGGCGGCGGAACGGCCGTGGACAAGGTCAAGCGAGCTACGGATATGGTCGCCGCTGCCCGGCCGGACCTCGCGGTGGACGGCCCCATACAGTACGACGCCGCGGTGGATGCAGCTATCGCGAGTTCAAAGTTGCCGTCATCTGCTGTGGCGGGCAGGGCCACAGTCTTCGTCTTCCCTGACCTGAACACAGGCAACAACACCTATAAGGCCGTGGAGCAGTCTTCCGGTGCTGTCGCCGTCGGGCCCATCCTTCAGGGGCTCCGCAAACCCATCAATGACCTGTCCAGGGGATCGACGATCGAAGACATCATCAACACTGTCGCCATTACCGCTGTCCAGGCGCAGTCGCCCAGCTAGCCCTTTTTATCCTGAGTGACCACCAGGACGGGGCACTGCGCGTGGGCCGAGCAAGCCCTGCTGACGGATCCCATTGGCTGATTGAAGAAGCCACCGGAGCCCCGCCTCCCCACCACGAGCAGTTGCGCCCCGTGGCTTTCTTCGACGAGGACTTTGGCTGGTTCACCGAATTTGACCGTCACCGTTAGATCCTTGGGGCGGTCTGCGCCGAAGGCTCGCTCCAAGGCCTCCTCGACCAGCCGCTTGGCGGTGTCTTCCAATTCCGTGGTGAAGCGTGTCAACTCGGGCTCGAAACGCGAGGCCAAGTAGTAGTCGGACATACCAATACAGGTGATTACCTCCAGGGGGCCTCCCAACGCAGCTGCCATGCGGCCGGCCATCTGCAGGGTATTGGAGGAATATTCGGATCCGTCGACGCCGACAACGATCCGATCTGAGCGCGAGTGTGTATTCATGGGACCAGCCTGCTCTTCCACCGGTCCGCGCCACTAGGGTCGAAGGGCACGGATCCGGCAGACTGCCCTAATGGGTGTGGGTCCCTCCGTGACGCAGCCGTTTGTAGAGCCAATCCGCCCCCAGAACGCCGGGAATCGCGAGGAGGGCAACGGCGAAGCCAGGGAGGGGAGGAGGAGCCTGGCCCAGGATGCCGGCTACGGGTGGTACATAGAGGAACAGTGCTAACGCCGCCAGTTCCACCCCTACAGCCCACAGCAGCAACGTATTGGTAAACCATCCCTGCTTCCACGCGGGAACGGTAGCACTGCGGCAAGCGAAGGCAGTTGCCAACTGGCCAAGGACCACCGCTGTGAACGCGGCCCCTGATGCGCCCATCAGCACAACGGGGTCCAGCGGGTCCCCACGGCCCCAACCGCTGCCAAAGAGAACCACGGAGAAAGCCCCCATGGCGAACAACGCCTCCGTGGGACCCATGACAGCAAACACCCTGAGCATGAGTTGCCGATCCAGGAGATGCCGTTTTTCGGGAGGCCTGCTCAACACCCGCTTGCCTGGTGGTTCCGCCCCGAGGGCCAATGCGGGAAGCAGATCGGTTCCGATGTCCAAGGCCAGGATCTGGAGAACGCCGAGGGCCAAGGGGAATTGACCACCGGAAAGTGCCCAGATCACGAAGGGCGTGAGTTCAGCGACGTTGTCAGTCAAGTGGTAAGTGAGGAACCGATGAATATTTGAGTAGGTGGCCCGGCCCTGTTCTATGGCGGCAACGATGGTGGCGAAGTGGTCATCCAGGAGCACTAGGTCTGCTGCCTCGCGGGCCACATCGGTGCCACTGAGTCCCATGGCCACGCCGATATCGGCTTGACGTAAAGCGGGACCGTCGTTGACGCCGTCGCCGGTCATGGCAACAACGTGCCCGCGGCTCTGCAGGGCTTTGGCCACCCTCAGTTTCTGTTCGGGAGAAACCCGGCTCACCACCACTCCATCACGGTCCAGCAGTGCCCCGAGGACTTGTTCGTCATGGGGGAGTTCAGCGCCTTGAAAGACCATGTCCGGTTGCCCCAGGAGGCCGATTTCCCGTGCAATTGCCGCTGCGGTGGAGGGGTGGTCGCCGGTGATCATCGCAATACGGATTCCTGCACCCCGGGCGGTTTTGATGACATCTGCCACGTCCGGACGGGGTGGGTCATGGAGGCCAATGAGGCCTATTCCTTCGAGGTTCAGCTCAGCCTCTTCTGCGGCCCGCTCACGCCAACTGCCGGCTGCTCCAGGCAGTTCCCTCGTGGCGACAGCAATGACGCGGAGGCCTTTGGCAGCCATGGTTTCTACTTCCCAGGACAGTTGAGTGGCTTCGACTCCGCAGAGGGGAAGGACGGATTCCGGAGCTCCTTTCACATATAGTGTGTTGCCCACAATGACCGATTCCCTCCGACGATCGGCGTCGAAGGCGAACCGTACCTCTGGCTGAAGTTCCTCAGGTGCATTCCCCACAAGGCGTCGGGCCAAAACATCGATCGCCGCTTCCATTGGATCTCCGCTGGCCACCCATTCCTCGCCGTGGAGCACGGCGCGGCCCTGCGACGCGGCGCGGGCCGCACTGGCCACTCGGAGGGCAGAGGGACGGCCTGGCCCATCAACCCGGGCCTCAGGCGTATAGCCGTCACCGCTGATATGTAGCGGCCCTTCCAGCGTGAAGACCTCGACGGCGTTCATCCGGTTTTGCGTCAGCGTTCCGGTTTTGTCGGTGCAAATGAAGGTGGTGGAGCCAAGGGTCTCCACGGCTTCAAGATTGCGGACGAGTGCGTTTCTCGACGCCATACGCTGTGCGCCCATGGCCAAGGACAGGGTAACCGTTGGCAGCAAGCCCTCGGGGATCAGCGCAACCGCAACTCCAATGGCAAACAGGAAGGAATCACGCCACACAATTCCGACCAGAAGTGAGACCACGAAGAACAGCCCGGCGACGGTGAGGGCCACCATGGCAACCAAGCGGACTATTCTGCGCAGCTCCATGGTCAGCGGAGTGGGCGGAGACTTGGTGCCGCTGGTCAGCGCTGCGATGGCGGCTAGCTTGGTGTTGGCTCCGGTGGCCGTGACCAACCCTTCCGCTTCGCCGTTGACCAGGAACGTGCCGCCCCATGCAGTGTCCGTCGCGGATTTGGGTACGGACTCGCTCTCACCGGTGAGCATCGATTCATCGACGCTGCATGCTGACGCCGAAATGAACTGCACGTCTGCCGGCAACCTGTCGCCTGCGGCCAGAACCACCACATCTCCCGGTACCAAGGCATTCGCATGCACCCTCTGAAGCCGCCCATCCCGCCGGACAGTGACGTCGGCCGGGAGCAGTCCTTGCAATCGTTCGGCTGCGTGTTGGGCCCGTTCCTGCTGGATGTGGGCGAAAACGCCGTTGACGATCACCACGATGATGATTGCGATGCCCAGTTGTGGCATGCCTGCCACGTAAGCGAGCCCAGCTGCAACCCATAGCATCAGGGCGAAGAAGTGGGTCAGTTCCCCGAGCAGCTTCCGCCATGGGGGGACCTTTTCGGCGGTGGGTAGAACGTTTGGTCCGGTTCGTCGCAACAGATCGCCGGCCGCCTGCGAGCTCAGGCCCTCGGCGCCCGGGGTCTCGGACAGTGAGGCCGAAGGTGTGTTCCCAAGGGACATCTTCTCTCCAATGCAGGAATGCCTGTTCGATGAAAGACTCCATCGGGGAACTGCCCGCGTCTAGGGTCGAAAGGCATGGTCGGGAGGGGCCGGACCATGAATCAAGCTCGACGTTCTTCGGGTGAGGGGGTGATTGCCGTGGAAGCCGATGGGTTCAACCGTTACGGGAGAGCCGCCTGGAGTTGTCCCTCAGAGGTAGCCCACCGGCATCTCAGGCTAGCTTCGGGTCAGGATAGTGGGACACTGCACCTGCAGGAGCACATGCTGGGCAACGGAGCCCACCAGTACGCTCAAACCGCCTCGCCCTTTGCAACCCATGACCAGCAGCTGTGCTTCTGCTGCAGCAGTTATCAACGCTTCTCCGGGGCCACGGCTGGTATCCAGGACTTCCTTCACCACGACGGACGGGAACTCGTTCTTGACCCGCCGGACAGCCGCGTCAAGGACGTTCCTGCCCTCGGCAGGGTCAACCCCGGGACCCGTTACGTGGACAATGGTCAATTCATCATCCAAACGTTGGGCCTCCCTGGCCCCTTGATCCAGGGCATCCACTGACTCAGGGGAGCCGTCGACGCCAACCACTACGCCGGAACGCTCTTGGCGGGCAAGGTCGGGAACAACGGCGACGTCGCACTTGCTGGTAACAGCAACTTGGAAACTGACCGAACCGTATCCCTGCCCCTCCGTACCGGGTCCGCGGTCTGTGCCCACCGCCACCATCGAGTAGGCCGATGACATGGAAGCGATCGTTGTGGCAGGTTCGCCTGACAACCGGTGAGTCGTGATGGCCAGAAGGGGAAAGGCTGCCGCCAGCCGTTCCGCTTCCTCGGTGAGCAGATCCTCAGCGCGGCGTAGCGCCAGTTGACGGTCGCTCTCCCGGGGGTAAGCCCACCGATTGGGGATTACATGGACCAAGGCCAGGCCAAGGTCAAGGGACTCCGCGCGGGCCGCAGCCCAGTCGGCCACAGGAGACCTCGCCCGTGAGCCGTCGAGGGCAACCAGAATCTGCATCTTCACGAACCGATGTTCCCTTCGGATGGCCAACGGTGGTGCTCTCCACTATCTGCCGGCCGGTCCGTCGTCGCAAGGGCCGGAAGGCCCTCCCGCTTAATAGCTCAGTGCACTAGGGTCCAGAGGAGAGGCATCCACCTTCCCCTTCCCGGCGGACGTGAAAGGAGAATATGCGCGTCCTTGTGCTGAACCCCGGCTCCTCATCGCTGAAATACCATGTGCGGGATACCTCAGCTTCCCACCCTGGAACGCGCATCCTGGCGTCCGGACAGGTGGACTGGCCACCTGATGAGCGTTCCACCCAGGACGGTCTGAGCACGGCCTTTGAAGAACTCGATGCCACCGTAAAGAGCCTCGGATCCGCGAGCCCGGAGGCGATTGGTCACCGCGTAGTCCACGGCGGCCTACGGTTCAGCAGCCCGGTACGTGTCACAGCGGACGTAATAACCGCCATTGAAGACCTCAGTCCCTTGGCGCCACTGCACAACCCGGCCAGTATTGCCTGCATGGACGCCGCCGGTAAACGTTGGCCCGACCTCCCACAGGTGGCCGTCTTCGACACGGCTTTCCATCGCTCCATTCCGGACTTCGCTGCGCGCTACGCCATACCGGAGGACGCCTACTTGGCGCATCCTGTGAGGCGCTACGGGTTCCACGGGATCTCGGTGGAGATGGCCTGCCGCGACACTGCAGAGTTTCTCGGGATTCCGATTGCGTCTTTGAATGGGATCGTGGCGCATGTTGGCAATGGCGCGTCCGTCACCGCCCTAAGACAGGGGCTCAGCGTGGACACCTCCATGGGAATGACCCCGCTGGAGGGCCTGGTCATGGGTACGCGCTCGGGAGACCTGGATCCCTCAATTGTCTTGTTGATCCAGCGCGGCGGTGCAACTGCCGAAGAGGTTGACCATATTCTGAACCACCGATCAGGCTTATTTGCGGTGGCGGGAACCGCTGACATGCGTGAAATTGGCGTCGCTGCCCTTCACGGAGTACCTGATGCGATTCTCGCCTTGGATATGGCTGCCTACCGTCTGGCCAAATACATTGCCTCCTATTCCATGGTGGTTGGCCGGCCCAACGCTCTGGTGTTCACCGGAGGCGTGGGTGAGAACTCTGCACTCTTCAGGGACAAGGTGGTGGCATGGTTGGGACCACTGGGGCTTTGGCTTGATGAGGAAACGAATTCGGCCAGTAAGGACGGCATCCGCAAAATCAGCGCCACGGACTCCGCATTTCCTGTGCTGGTAGTGCCCAGCGATGAAGAACGCGCCATAGCAGAATCGACGGCGGCTTTGCTCGCCATGCCCCCGAAGGAAAGTTGATTGCACCATGAGCCTGGAAGAGAACGCCACCGCTACCCATGCTGAGTCGAAGGAAGAGAACTTTGACCTCCTGCACCGGTATTGGTCTGCGGCCAACTATCTGACCGTTGCCCAGATCTACCTGCAGGAAAACCCCCTGCTCCGGGAACCGCTGCAAGTGAAGCACATCAAACCCAGACTTCTGGGTCACTGGGGAACAAGTCCCGGATTGTCTCTGATCTACGCGCACCTCAACCGCCTTATCCGTCGCACAAATGCGGAAGTTCTGTTCGTGGCCGGTCCCGGCCACGGGGGACCCGCCGTCGTCGCCAATACCTATCTGGAGGGCAGCTACTCGGAGGTTTATCCCGCCGTTGGCAAAGACGTCGAAGGGTTGCGGAGGCTGGTCCGGCAGTTCTCGACCCCGGGAGGCATCGCCAGCCACGTCGGACCCGCCACCCCCGGTTCCATTCATGAAGGCGGCGAGTTGGGCTACTCCCTGATGCATGCCACCGGAGCGGCCATGGACAATCCGGACCTGATCATTGCCTGCGTAGTGGGTGACGGGGAGGCCGAAACCGGTCCTCTGGAGGGCTCGTGGAAGGCGCCCTCGTTCATCAACCCATGCAGGGATGGTGCTGTGCTTCCAATACTCCACCTCAACGGGTACAAGATCTCCGGCCCCACCGTGCTGGGCCTTCATACGAACCTGGAGGTAGCATCACTGCTGGAGGCCCACGGCTGGGATCCCGTCATCGTCTCCGGCGACGACCCAGACCGCGTCCACCCCGCCCTCGCCTCAGCGTTGGACGCAGCCTACGCATCGATCCGGACAATCCAGTCCCGCGCCCGCACAGAAGGAGTCGTCGGTCCCGCACGATGGCCGGCCATCATCCTACGTACCCCCAAAGGGTGGACAGGGCCGGTGACAGTGGACGGAAAGCCCGTAGAAGGAACACACCGCTCCCACCAAGTCCCCCTGGCGGGCGTCAGCAAAAACCCCGATCACCTCAAGCAACTTGAGGCGTGGATGCGTTCGTACCGGCCGGAAGAACTGTTCGACGCCGACGGCCGGCTGATTCCCGAACTCGCGCAACTCGCCCCTGAAGGCGATTTGCGCATGGGTGCGTTGCCGGCCAGCCGTGGCGATGGAGGCCATGATCTGGTGATTCCAGGGCTCGATCAGTACGCCATAGAGGCCGTTCCCCGCGGTGCCGTGATGCGTGAGAGCACCAGACCGTTGGGGGAAATGCTCCGGGATATCTACACCGGTACGGCCGAGGACCCAAGGTTCCGCCTCTTCTGCCCCGACGAAACCAACAGCAACAGGCTCGGCGCAGTATTCGAAGCCACCGACAGGTGCCTCCTGGAACCGGCTGCGGCGCTCGCAAACGATCATGTATCCGCCAGCGGACGCGTGATGGAAGTCCTCTCCGAACACCTTTGCCAAGGGTGGCTGGAAGGATATGTGCTGACCGGACGCCACGGACTGTTTGCCAGCTACGAGGCGTTTGCGATGGTAAGTGCTTCCATGACCATCCAGCACGCCAAGTGGCTCCAACATGCACGGGAACTGGAGTGGCGGAAGCCCGTTCCGAGTCTGAACATCCTGCTGACCTCCACCTGCTGGCGGAACGATCACAACGGCTTCAGTCATCAAGGCCCAGGCCTCATCGACACCGTCCTGTCCCTGTCCAGTACAGTCATCCGTGTCTATTTCCCTCCCGATGCGAACACACTGCTGGTCACCGCGGAACACATGCTGAAGAGCAAGGACTACGTGAATCTGGTGGTCATCGATAAACAGCAACATCTTCAGTACCTGACCCTCGAGGAGGCACGGAAGCACGCAGCTGTGGGTGCATCCACCTGGGATTGGGCTGGAAATGAAGCTTCTGGAACTCCGGCCGCCCAGAGACCGGACATTGTCCTCGCATGTGCCGGTGATGTTCCCACACAGGAAACATTGGCGGCGTCATGGTTGCTGAGGAAGTATGTCCCTGACATGTCCGTCCGGGTAGTCAACGTCATGGATGCCATGGTCCTGCCACCTCCGGACACGCATCCGCATGGGCTGGTAGGGGAAAAGTTCGAGGAACTCTTCACCGCAGACGTGGACGTTGTGATGGCGTGGCATGGTTACGCGAGGGCCCTGCATCAACTCCTGCACGGCCGCCCGCACCCCGAGCGGTTCCATGTCCGCGGTTACAACGAGCAAGGCACCACCACCACTCCGTTCGACATGGTGGTCCTTAACAAGGTCAGCCGGTACCACTTGGTGATGGAAGCACTACGCCGGGCACATGGGCAGTTTGCAGGGGCAGACCAACTGCTGCAGCATTGCCGGACGCAGTTGGAGGACCACGCCAGGTATATCCGCGAGCACTTTGAGGACCTCCCTGAAATCAGGGACTGGGTGTGGACGCAGCAGCGGAGTCATCACCACCAGGCATTGGGAATGCATCCATCACAAACCCTGGAATAGCGCTCAGCATCCGGCTGGATGGTGAAGGTCTTGCGTTCCTTATGAGCGGCTAACGGATGTCATGATTGAGCTCAGGGCATTATCAAGTTGAGTTAGGTTAGCTTTACCTTGTTGAATCCCTGGTGTGACTATTCAGCCGGATTTGGCCGGAACCTCGTTCGCCGCCAAGCTTGCCACGTTCGGAGACCGTACCGCCGTATGCGTTGGGGACCGCTCCGTTAGCTATGGAGAGCTGGCCGAACTCGTAGGGGCGATGGCGCGGTCGTTTGGTCCCGCCCGGCGCCTGATTGCGCTCGAGGTCGAGAACACCTTGCCGTCGTTAACGGTATATCTCGCCGCATTGGCGTCAGGACATCCTTTACTTATAGTTCCACCGGGTGGCGGCCAAGCTTCCGAGGCCCTCATTGCCTCCTACGATCCCGACATCGTTGCCCGGTCAGGCTCGGGCGATTGTGTCGTGGAAGTGCTGAGGGACGAGACCAAGCACGATTTACACCCGGATTTAGCCCTCCTGGTCAGCACCTCCGGGTCCACCGGATCGCCGAAACTTGTTCGCCTCTCCGGCGCCGCCGTTCAGGCGAACGCGGCCGCTATCGCCGAGTACCTGCACCTGCGTCCAAGCGATACCGCAGCCACTACGCTTCCCCTCTCTTACTGCTACGGGATGAGCGTGGTCAACAGTCATTTGCTGGTAGGCGCGTCTTTGGTACTGACGGACCTTTCGGTGGTGGACCCCTGTTTTTGGGACCTGGTCCGATCACGGCAGGTGACGTCATTTGCCGCTGTGCCGTACACCTTCGATCTCCTGGACCGGGTGGGCTTCGAGCACATGGACCTTCCAAGCCTGCGCTATATCACCCAGGCTGGAGGGCGTCTGGCGCCGGAGTGCGTCCGTCGCTATGCAGAGTTGGGCCAAAAACGTGGATGGGACCTTTTTGTCATGTACGGGCAGACGGAGGCGACGGCCCGGATGGCCTACCTGCCACCCGACCAGGCGGTAGTCCACCCGTACGCTATTGGAGTGCCAGTGCCAGGCGGAGCGTTCCGGCTTGAACCAGTTCCGGGGTTGGACGCCAGCGAACTTGTCTTCAGCGGCCCGAATGTCATGCTGGGCTATGCGGAGCGACCCGAAGACCTGGCTCTCGGCCGCGAGACAACCGAGCTCCGTACCGGTGACCTTGCGCGTCAAGGCCCGGGCGGCCTCTATGAAATCGTTGGCCGGCGCAGCAGGTTCGTCAAAATCGCTGGGCTCCGGATTGATTTAGGACAAGTTGAGCGGATCCTTTCAGACTTCGGCCTTAGTGCCGCTGCTGCCGGCTCGGACGAGATGGTAGTGGCGGCAGTCGAGGGGAACCGCGATCACCTCGCCTTGGTCGCCAAAACACTGGCGCATGACCTGGGCGTGCCGCGTGCCGCCGTCGAACTTCATTCTGTACCGTCCATTCCGCGGCTGGTTAACGGGAAACCCGACTACCCTGCCATCCTTGCATTGTCCCTCCGGCCCGATTCGGATCGTCAACCAGAGGCGGCCATCATGGGTTCAATGTCATCGACGAGCACAGTGCGGGAGATTTTCGAGGACGTCCTCGAACGCCGGAACGTCAAAGACTCCGACACGTTTGTTTCCTTGGGCGGTGACTCCCTTTCTTATGTGGCGGCTTCGGTTCGTCTGGAGCGCGCTCTCGGTGATGTTCCACCAGGATGGCACCTCATGCCTGTGCGCGAGTTCATGCGCGCCTCTCCATCAGCTGATCGCCCTTCGGGCGCGGTGACCAGCAGATCGGACAGGGTCAGGACGTGGCGGGGACGGCTGTTCGCACGTATGGAGTCAGGTATTGTCTTGCGCGCTGTGGCAATCCTTTTCATTGTGTCCACACACTTCAGGCTTCTCGACTGGGAGGGAACAGCGCACGTCTTGATGGCGCTGGCCGGCTATAACTTTGCCCGCTTCCAGTTGTCCGGCTCCCGCATGGAGCGGCTGCTGAGACAGCTGCGAGCCGCTGCACGGATCGTGCTTCCAAGTGTCGTGGTGATTGCCGTCGCGTTTGTGCTTACGGACGCCTATGGCTGGCAGAACGTGTTCCTTCTGAACTCTCTCTTGGGTCCCCAAGGGTGGACGGATATGTCCCGCTTCTGGTTCGTTGAAATATTGGTCCACATCTTGCTCGGTTTGGCTGTGCTGCTCGCGATACCGGCGGTTGATCGTGCCCTGCGCAGATGGCCGTTTGGCTTCCCTTTGGCCTTGGCAAGTGTCGACTTAGTCCAGCGCTTCGACATCATTGACCTGTCCTATCCCGGGCAGGGGCCCGTTCTTTGGCTTTTCGCTCTTGGATGGGCGGCAGCAGCGTCCCAAAACGTGCGGCAGCGGATAGTCGTTACAGCTGTTTCTTTGGCGACGATCCCCGGTTCATTTACGGATGAACAACGTAGTGCAACCATTCTTGTCGGATTCCTCATCCTGCTGTGGATCCCGACCCTGCCCATACCGCGCGGACTGCATCGGATGACAGCCCTGTTGGCCACGGCTTCCCTGTACATCTACGTCACACACTGGCTGGTGTACCCGTTGCTGGCCGAGGGGAACAAAACCATTGCCGTGCTGACATCGTTGGCGGTGGGCGTGGGCTATTGGGCTGCAGCGACCCGTGCCATGACCGGCATCGAGCGGTGGCTTCGATCCGGCCGCGCCACAGCCCCGTCCGCCGGCCGCTGCGCCGGACCTTAGGTGCTGCCCGACTTTCTGGCGTTTACCTGCGAGCGAAATCGCCGGTGCCACAAGAACCAGGAAACCACCACCAGCGCTCCAACAGCGGCAGCAAACACTGCAGGGCCAGGACCGGTCGAAAGATACTGGGCTAGAGCCGCCAATGATGTGGGCGGCATTATGCCGAACGCTGACGGACCGGATTCGGGTTCCTGCTGTTGATCGGTTTGGGGGAGAGGCATCAGCGGGAGCATGTCATCCTGGTCCGAAGCACTTTGGTCCCCTTGGACGAGCGGGGTCACGGGTTCGCTAAAAGTGGAAAACGCCGGCTCGCTGCCGTCGACGGTGGGGGCAACTTGGACGCGGTAAGCCGTTCCGTTGTCCAACCCGCGAACCACGGTCCTGGTAGCCCCGGGTTCAGTGGTGAGAATGTCTCCCACTTGGGCACCTGCGGGATCCACAATCCGGATGGTGAAGCCACTGGGGGCCGGGTTCGGAGGCTCCACTGGTGCGGGCTGGGCCGGTGCCGGGTCTACCGCGGGCCCTGGACCCGGCGTGGGCGGAGTAACCACTGTGACCTCCCCATCGCCGGGGATGACCTCGACGCCGTCCGTAATTCCGTCTTCGTTACCTTCGTTTTCCCCGTCTGCTGGACCGTCGTCTCCGTCCTCACCGCCCCCTTGGCCGTCGTCGTCACCACCGCCGGTACCGCTGCCAAAAACGAGATGTTCAATGTTGTGGAGGGTGTCCGTGCCGTCTTCTCCGTTGTTGTGCTGGACGGTGGTGACTGATCCGGGAGAGCCTACGGTGCCATCACCGCCGGTGGTGGTGATGGTGTAATTGGATTCGAAGTCGGAGAAGACCGCCGTATCGGTTCCCTCTGCAGATGTCAGGATTTCCCGCACGATGATGATGTTGCCGGGGTCCACTGCCCCTGTGAAGACGGCTTGCTGCAGGGTGAGGCCCACAAGCTCGCCGGCGATGTTGCGCTGGTACGGTGCATTCATGGAGGTGGCACTGCCGATTTCAGTGGCAGGGTTGTTGGGGTCCGTACGCACACTGAGCCGAACATTGAGGTAGCGATCACCGTCGAGGACGTCGTTTCCACCGCGGCCTTCGAGAACGTCGTTCCCGCCGCCGCCCAGAAGGATGTTGCCTTCGCCCCACACCATTGGACCGTTTAGTGCCGGGCATTCCTTCGATGCAGAACTGTTGATGACCTCCTCAATAGGGGTAGGCAAGGACGGTACGAGCTGGTTTAGTCCGGAGATACGGTCAACGCCCGATTGGTCGAGGACATCACAACCAATGAAGCCGCCGCCACCTACGGTCTTGGGGATGCGGTGGTCGCCGCGGAGTACGTCGTTGAGGGCGCCGCCGGAGAGTGCTTCAACTTCGTTGTATCGGTCCCGGACTCCAACCTGAAGGATGTCCAACGGTGCGATCGGAAGGTCCAGGTCCGCGTCTTGTGGCTGGGGGTCGTACACGCCGATTTCCCAGTCGTAGCCCGAAGCTCCGGCCACTTTCTCGACGCCGGGACCCGCAATACCCACGTCGTCCCCACCCTCCATGTCGTAGTCGTCGTCGCCTCCTTGGCCAATCAGGATGTCGTTTCCAGGCCGTTGTGAGTCGTCCAGAAAGAACAGGTTGCTGGAGTCGCCAATCAGTAGGTCCGGACCGTCGCCACCTTCTGCCCAATCGTTCCCCCCACCGCCAAACACTGAGTCCAGTCCCTCGCCGGCAATCACAAAGTCGTCGTCTTCGCCGGCAAAAGTCTCATTGGAGTTTGCTCCGCCGTTGATAAAGTCCTTGCCGTCACCGCCGATGAGAAGATCCAGGCCGGGACCGCCGTCGATCGCGTCATCTCCCGGTCCGCCCTTCATGATGTCTTCTCCCGCCGAGTCTGTGATGGTGTCATCGCCCAGGCCGCCTAAGACATTGTCGGCGCCATCGCTTCCTTCGATGATGTCGTCCCCAAGGCCGCCCCACATGGTGTCGTTATCAAAGCCGCCATGAATACGGTCACCGAGCACGGATCCGTTGTAGACAGCCTGGCCGTTGATTCCGGCCGGGTCCACAGAGTTGGAAGCACGGTATTTGATGGTGCCGTCGGGCATGCGGATGAGCAGTGCAGTCTCATTGCATTGGGACTCGGGGTCATCGGCAACAGTGTTGCCGCTGGCAGCAAAGCCTTGGGGGGTTCCGGCAAGGTTCTTCAGTTCAAACTTGCAATCAGCAGTGGCGAAAGCGTCAGCCTTCAGCGCCTGTGCGTTGGTGTTGCGCATCATCATCTCTGCAAAAGAATTTCCTTCCAGTTGCGACATGAGATTCATTCCAGGGGTGCGGGCCAGGTAGTACAGACGGTCGCCATTCTGAAGATCCGTCATCTGGCTCTCAAAGACATAGTTGAAGGTGCTGCCGAGCAGTCCCCCGAAGAGATTGGTCCGTTCAGCCAAACCACCAATCCATAGATCCACGTCATCAAGGCCGGTGGTGGAAGAACCGTCATTGCTGGCCCATGCATCAATGCTGTTCATGAAGGCCACAGCGTCCACCGGAGGGACTTCACCGGCCAGCGCGTCGGGGCTGACAATCAGCCTGGCGGCTTTTCGCTTATCCGCAACCGTGCTTGCGCCCACGATAGAGGGGTGTTTTCCGTAGGCCGCTACGAAATTGATCAAGGATTGCGGGTGCTTGATGTTCTCGCCGAAGTCGATCCAGTTCGTGTATGGCTTGAGCTGGCCGTCGTTTGTAGTGGCGTGTATTTCCCGGCGCAGGGCATTAAGGCTGGGCAGTCCCTCTGAGCGGGCGCGGGTCAGATTGATCGCAGCCAGATCCATGGGAAGCCCCAGCAGCTTGTTCCGAAGCGTGTCGGTGACGAACTCATCCAATTCACTTCCGACTTGGTCGGACATTCCCATAATGATGCTTCCTGCCGCCTCCTCTGACGTCATGAGCCCGGCAGGGCCTCCATCTGTGTAGGCAGGAGGATTCAGAAACCCTTCCAGTAGGGATAGATCATTCCGGGTCCCCAGTACATCGTCTGAGGTCCCCCACACGCCATCGGCCCCGGGACTATCCTGGTTTCGACGGGAAATGGTTTCCGTAAGCATCGAATGCCCGAATCGATAGACAGCATGCGCGAATTCTGCACTGACTGCCGGATTGATGTCCGTCTGGGCGAATGCAAAAGGTTCGAAGAGGTTAATGGCAGGCTGGATCTTCCGGGCGAACTCCTCAAAAACCAGATGCTGATACTCCATTTCAGCAATGAACCGCGCAGCTTGGAACAGCCGTTCGCCGTTCCAGCCTTCTGCGCCGCCGGGTAGCTTCCACTCGGCAAGTGCGGAGATACCTGCTGACGATGTGTCTTTGCTGAGGACAGTCTTTACGTCCGCCACCAGCCGGTTGTGCTCAGAGTGGAAGATCTGGTGGATGGCTGTCAGGCCGATGTTCTCGTTGACCCGGCCGTCGCCGGCGATGAAGTGAGCGTTCAGCATCTCATCGTCATACGTGCCGGGCGCTTGGTTCGCGAAGTCCGCTGAAGCTGTTGTGTCGGGGTCCGGATCCGGGGCCACAGGTGGGGTTGAAGGATTGTGGTCAGAGTCCCGAGGTGAGGGATCCGCGTTGTGTGCAATGTCCGTGAGGAAGGGAGTGTTGAAATACGCCACGTCTTGGGGAACCAGCGTTCCGCGCCCTTGGTTTTGGGTTTTGTCTGCTTCCACCAGCCCGGACTCTGTCACAAATTGGGGAAGTCCGTGCTTTGGTCCGGGGACAAACTTTCCGTAGGGATCCGTGAGAAGCATGGGGACGTTGACCACGTCCTTGTCCAGGAGTTGAATACCCAGCAGCTCCCGTGCTTGTATTTTGGCCACAGCCCACGTTGCCATGCCGCCGGCAGAGGGCGTACCGGCCGGCCCGCCCAATATTTTTCCTGTTGAAACGGGCCGCCCCGCGGGACTGTTGGTGTACTCCCGCAGGAACACTTGGTGCGAGGCGTGGGACGAGTAGGTCTGGCTCTGATCCACCCAGGGCGAGTTGGTATTGAGGGCATCCTGGATATCGTCCGGTGTTCCCATAACACCATCGGCGCCAGGCTGGTTTTGACCGCGTGTCAGCGCCATGAAGCGCCTCTGCGGATGGAGGTCATCGGAGGTGCCGAACTCACGGTCCGGTCCTGCTACCAGCGGGTCATCGTTCTTCAGCGGAACATAAACTGTCCCGCCGCCCTTGACGGTCTGGTCAATACCGTGGTCGAAGAACTGCCCGAAGAGGGTGAAGAGGGAATTGTACGGCGGGGAGAGCCCAACATCGGTTGTCACGTTGGGGATGGAAAGAGTGTTTCGGGAGGGAACGCAGCCTTCGGGGGCCGCCGCAACGGGGGGAACTGCGTCTGGCTCGGGGTCGGTGGTGCAGGGCACCACGCCGGCGTTTCCTTGGGTCCTGGCCGGGAACCCTGCCGCGGCCACCGCCGCAGGGTTGGTGGATGTTTGATCCGCAATCAGGTTGCTGATGACCCGTGGCCGCGAATCAAAGACGGCTCCGGATTTTTGGGTGTAGCTTGTGGGCGAAGGAGGTCCGCCAAAGGAGCCGCTCTCAGCAGCGGTAAAGGCCTTCGTACCGAGCCTCGGAAATATCTGGTCGGAGGCCCCGAACCTCTCCTGGCCTTGTTGGAGATTGTTGCAGCTCCCGTCGACTGTGCGTAACCCTTGCGACAATAGGGGACTGGCGAGTTGGTTAGGACCGTTCCCCAGCAGCGCCCCGCATGGCCCGGTTTCGGACGTAGTGTTGGCTACGTGGGCCTCGGCAATCTTGATTTGTTTAAGGATGTAGGACAAGTCAGCGGTCGTGACTGTGAAACCGGCGCCAATGGGAAGTTGTGCAGCAGCAGCTGCTACCGGTGGCAGCCCTAACGAGGCCGTCACAGCTAGTACTGCTGAAGCGGCCAGGGTGCGACGGATTGCATCCGCGCTGCCTCGTCGCGGCGTACGTGCGGGTTTTCCTGTAGTGATTTTCATAGCGTCGGCTCCCCAATGCGGTCGTTCCCGTTTCAGTCCACGAGTGAGGGCCATGCTCCAAGGGCTTCCTAGGGAAAACCTTGGCGACGCTTGGGGGTGTTGAGCTTAAGGCGGCCGCGGTCACCATCGCGGCAGAGAACCCTCCATAGCTTTGCCCGGGTTCTACTAGGCCAGAACATGAGATGCAGGGGCCACCGACTCTAGCCCGTTCACGTTGGACTAGATCTGATCATGGTCCGATTTGGCCAGGGTCTGCTACAGCGGAACCCCCGGGTCCCTAGGCGAGACAACTCCACCTGGGGCCTGTGTTGATGCTGCGGCTTGGTCCGGCTCCTGCTCGGCTTCCCCCGGCAGTGAGAGCACGAATCTGCTACCAACATTTGGCCGCGAATTGACACGGACAGAACCCTGATGTGCTTCGACTATGGCCTTAACTACGGTCAGTCCAAGTCCTGCGCCTTCCTGTTCCCGAGGCAGTCCGAGCCTTGTAAAGGGGTAGAAAATTCTTTCCTGGTCCGCAGCGCTAATACCGCACCCGGAATCAGCCACCCAGATTTCGATAGTGCTCGCTGACGTCTTGTCGTATTCAACGGAGGAGTTGATCGCTGGCGATTCGATCCAGGCGGCACCTAAAGAAATCACATCACGATCAGTGGTGGACTGCACAGCGTTTACCGCCAGCCGATCTACTAATTGGGAGAGCAGGTCTGGGTCGGCCCAAAGCCTTCCACTGGGCATGTCGTCAATTTGCCAGCGACGTTCAGCCATAACCTTGATCCTGTCCATGGACTCGGCAAGGAAAGAATCGACGTCAACCCATTCTCGCTTAACGAAGCCAGGGCGGCCGCTTCTTGCCAGCAACAATAGGTCATCTACTAAAGACTGCATCCTGTTCAGCTCCTCCATAAATAACGTTTGTTCCCTGACCTGCAACCACTGATGGTTGGTCTCACCGTGAGGCAGATCGACGGCGTATGAAGAGACCGTGCCCGTGCCCAGCAGACTTGCCGTCCCCGTGGTCGTAATGCCTTGTCGTCGCCGGAGAGGATCGAGGAGCTTCCCCGTTACCGTGAAACCCGCAACCCCAGCCAGTATTAGGGCGGCCAGCGAGGTGAGGCTGTATGGACCGTAACGGGCGGCGCCCACTGCGTCGCGGACTACGGACCACATACCTGGAAACCTGGGACGGCCTGTATGGCACCTCTGGGCGCCAGAGGTAACGTTGCTCGGGAACATGTGACTTCCTTCCATGTCCGGCTGTCAGCGTTAGAGTGTCCTCCCCGAGCCGGCTGCCGATGGTGTGGATCTATTCGTCACAGTAGGCCCAGCGGCTTGGGGAATCCTACGGCGAAGGGTCAGCGGCCTCCGCTCCGACCTCATAGGGTTTTTACAATATTGGCAAGGTGGGAACAGTGGTTTCACCAGCGCGAACGTTCTCCAACGGTTCAACGCGTTAAAGCGCATAACAAGGGTTGTTGGGCACGGGCCTAAGTACACAACCACTGTGACCAAGTATTGGCATGAAAGTACGTCAAAAAAGGCGAGTACTCACTACTGTTGTTCCCCTGTCTGTGCACGATTTGAATGGAATCACTAGGCACTCGACTACCTATTGGGGCACTCCGTGAGCACTCTGAACCTGGCAACTTCACCTGACCGTCTAACCGTCGATTCAGACGACGCTGTCCCAGCGCCGGTGCTCCAGATCTCCATCTTTGGCGCCCTTACGATTCGCCGCGGCGAAACAGAGCTGCACGCCAGCGACTTGGGCGGGCCTAAGCCACGTCAGGTACTAGAAATCCTTCTTCTCAACTTCGGGAGGGCGGTGTCGAAGAATCGCATCATGGACCTGCTGTGGGGTGGGAACCATCCGGCGGTGGCACTTCCTACCTTGGAAAGCTATGTCAGTGTGCTCCGACGCCATTTGCAGCCTGGAACAGGCCGGACAGGTCCTCTGAGGACTGTCAATGGCGGCTATGCAATCGATCGGTCACTGGTGGAACTCGACCTCGACAGGTTCGAGAGACTCACCAAGCGGGCCTGCCAGGCCACGCCGCAGTCCGCATTGGATCTGCTGACCGAAGCCTTGGAGTTATCATCTGCACCCCTCCTTGGAGATGAGCTTCTGCCTGCTTGGGCGGAAGAGGAACGGGCGCTGCAAGCAGCGCGAGTGAGCCATGCGCGGGTTCTGGCGGCAGAAGCTGCGCTTGCTGTTGGGGATTTGGTTAAGGCCACGGAGTGGGGCACGGACGTAACAAAGGACGATCCACTCAACGAACGGGCTTGGACTACGCTGATTCTGGGATTGGAGCGGAACGGAGAAGTTACAGAAGCTTTGAGGGCTTTCGACCGCTGCCGGAGGGTGATGGACAGGGAGTTGGGCTGTGCGCCTGGGCCGATATTGCAAGAGGCGCAGGCCAGGCTTTTGACAAGCTCCGCCGCATGTTACGGACCACTTGAGACCCGCGGATCGAATGTCCCGGTTCCAGAAAGTCCCTCTGTGCAGGCGCTGACGAACCAAGACCCGGAGCGCCTGAGAATTCTCATTGTCGACGATCACACAACGTTCTCCGACTTATTGGCCGGAGCTTTGGATCGGGAACCGGACCTTCAGAGTGTCGGGACTGCGAAGTCGGTTGACGCCGCTGTAACAATGTTCCTTGACTTGCAGCCCGAGGTGGTCATTATGGACCTGTATCTTACAGATGGTTCCGGGCTTCGGGCCGCTGAACGCATTCTGGCAGCAGCTCCTGAGGCCCGGATAGTGATGTTGACGGGAAACCCTTCACAGAAGGCACTGTGTGAGGCTGCAAGTATGGGCATCTGCGGGTTCCTGCCTAAAGATGGAGCCTTGGGCATTATGTTGGACACCTTGAGGCACGTCCGCCCCGGCAACATGATTGTTCATCCGTCCTTGGTGGCGAGGCTGGGCGGTGGCGCTTTACCTCCAGCGGAGCCTTCGGGTCATTAGCCCGGGCGTGACTGACCATGCGCGACCTCTTCGCCGGGAGGGCCAGAGCCAACCTCAACACGTCTACTGAAGATAGCGAACGGCTGGAGGTCAAGTCAGCCGTAGCCAGGTTTCTGACCGCCGGTTTCGTGGCACTCATCGTAGTAGCCACCCCAGTGGCCTTTTGGATATGGGCAGAAGCAGAACGTCACGCCCTCGCCAATGCGAGGGAGTTCACTCAACGTTTGGCTGACAATGTGGTGGGGCCTCTGATAACAAACCAGCTGCTTGACCGAGACCCTACCGCGCTGGAATTGCTGGACCAAAGGCTGGCACCTTGGCTTGCCAGCGGCAGCGTAACAAGAATCAAAGTGTGGGACGAGGCCGGCCGGGTGGTCTATTCGGACAAGAAAAACCTCATTGGCCAAGACTTTGAACATGAGGAGTGGGCCCGTCTCCTGCTCGATGGTGGGCCGGCGACGGCCACTCTGGAACGGCAGACTGCGGAAGAAAACGAGTACGAAGCGCATGCGGGGGAACTCGTTGAGGTCTATGCCCGCTCTTCCTCTCAAAGCGGCGCGCCCATGATTTTCGAAACATACTCTTCGGGCGAGGGCGTGCGCCGCGAACAGCAAGCTGTGCTGATGGGCATGATTCCTCCGACGTTGCTGTCACTGGCGGCCCTCCAACTGACGCAGTTGATTCCAGCCGTACGTTTGGCGCGCAGAATTCAGCGGGATCAGGTGGCCCGTCATAAGTTGCTGCGCTGCGCCATCGAGGCGTCGGACCAGGAACGTCGACAGATCGCTGGTGAACTCCACGACGAGGTTATCCAGGACTTGTCAGGTTTGGCCTATGCACTAGAGGCGGAGGAGCGCCGCGGCCCCTCCGAACTTCGAACCGTGTTTACTCATGCCCGTTCCATGCTCCAGAGCAACATCCGCAGCCTGCGGGCTATGACCAGCGAGCTCTATCCACCTGATCTTGAAGAGTTTGGGTTGAAGTCCAGCCTGCTACGACTTGAGACTCCCTTGGTTGAGCGAGGAGTAGCCTTAAGCCTGGAGATTCCGGAAGACCTCATACTGGACCGGGATCGTGAGGTTCTGGTTTACAGGGTGGCTCGCGAAGCTCTGGTTAACGCAACGAAACATTCCTTGGCCCAAGAGGTTTCCATCCGGATCCGCCAGTCCGGTGGGTGCACCGAGATCACAGTGGTAGACGACGGCGTGGGCTTCGACCCCCAGGGTTCCCGACCGGAAGGCCACTTTGGTTTGAGAATCCTGGGGGACACCATTCGCCAAGCGGGTGGTTCCCTTGACATTCGTTCCCAGCCCGGGGCCGGAACGTCAGTTACTGCCACGTTTGGAGTCTGCACACCCTCAGCCCGCTGGTACAGCAGACAATCGGACGCATCTGTGGCGCAGGGCCCCACCATTCCGAGGTCCACTTAGCTCAATCCCTTGAAGCACATGCAGTTGATTTGGATGAATCAGAAAATTGATGTGCCGTTTTACTACAACGACAAAGCCGCTCTTCATGGTTCGTGGTGAAGGTTTCGCCGTGATGGCTGTTTATGCCGCCGTTCTGGCGGCACTGCGCAACAGGATACGCGTTGTGTAGACGATGAGGACTTCGATCTCTTTCCACCATCGGCAGATTGTGCGTCAGAGCAGGTTCGTTTCCGGCTGGGCTGCATGTTCAACCAATGCCTGCAGGTAGTCCTTCACGTCGGCAGCGTCCGCGAGGGACCCGGTGGCGAACACGGTGCTGAGCCTGTTCCGTGCCCGGTCCGAGAGAGTGCCGCCGGCCCGCAGGAGCAGCCGACGGTTCGCCCAGATCACTTCGATGGGGCCGGCGACAGGGATGTCGCGGATACGCTGGGGCCGGCGGGAGTGCACACGCGTGCTGATCAAAGAACATCCATGACAGCGGGACTAGGACTTGTCGGAGCATAGAAGGGTCCGGTGGCTTCCGGACTTTCCGGAAGCCACCGGACCGTGGGGACAGCCCCGCTCAGGGGTTACTTGTTGATGACCGTGACCGGTCCGGCGGTGCCTCCTACGGTGGACTCAATCCAAACACTGCCGGGATTAGCCGTACCGGCGGCTCCATTGCGAAGCCTCAGGAAATATACGCCTCCCGTTGCCGGGGCTGCTGCAGCAGTCACAGCCACTGTGCCCAGTACCCGGCCAGAAGGACCGTCGACCCGGATAGTGACGGTGCCCCCGCTCACGGTGCTGGTACCACTGATCCTCATGTCGCCGACTTTCCACTGGGCCTGGTCGATGGTGACCTTATCCGGTACCGGAATCACCTTGACCTCATCGGTCCGTACGTCAGGGCCGACGGTGACTGTCAAGCGGAATGTAAGTGGGTTGTTGGTCATGGGATGCTTGTAGACCGGCAGGCTGAACGTCGGCTTCAGCGAGGTGGCTGCGTTTAAGGTGACTTTATCCGGATCCGAGGGACCTGTAAGGACCTGCTCCCAAA
Source organism: Arthrobacter sp. DualSoilB13 (assembly GCF_055389195.1). NCBI lineage: Bacteria > Bacillati > Actinomycetota > Actinomycetes > Micrococcales > Micrococcaceae > Arthrobacter > Arthrobacter sp. DualSoilB13. The sequence continues at coordinate 1,935,629 of NZ_AP035865.1, forward strand.
GATAGGTTGCACCAGCGCCGGTGGAGCCCGTACCGTCCAAAGTGATGTTCGTTGCGGTGGGGCGGCGCGGGATAGTCTGATCCGATCCGGCAACGGCGACGACGGCTCCTTGGACGGTCACGGGATCGCTCAGGGCCGACTCCGGCCCGGCGCCATTAGTGTTGCTGGCTCTGACGGTGAACCGATAGACGGTATCACCGCTGAGTCCGTCGTAGACCAGTGTGGTGACGTCGCCTGCGACCGTTTTGGATGCTCCGAAAGCTACGCCGTCCGCGGTGTAAGCCTGGACTGTGTAGCCCGTGATGGCCGGCCCCGCACCGGGGTCGACGGCAGCCCACGTGAGGCTCGCGGTTCCCCTGCCTGCTGTGGGTGCACCGGTGAAGGCCGGGGCGGTCGGCACAGGATCATTGGTGATCCTGAAGTCCACGCTGCCGGTCGGCGAAACGTTACCCGAGGAATCAATGGCGACGAATTTGACCGTACCAGTCTGCGTGATACCGATAGGCCCGGTATACCGCACTGCGGTATCGGAGGTGCCGCCACCGGACTGTAGCGGATCTGAGCCGTCAAGCGTGTAATAGATGTCGATGTTCGGTTCGCGGGCGTCCAGCGTCAGCTCCTGAGGCGTGGGGAATGTGCCGCCATTGGGCGATGCGGTCACCGACGGAGCGGTGTCATCCGTCTGTGGGACTGCATGAGCGGCCGGATGGGTCTCTCCGTTGCTGCTGACGGATACCACGTATACGTCGTAATCTTCTCCCTCGATAAGGCCTTTGATGGTTGTGCCGGTGGCCTTTGGGTTGCTGATGCGCATGCCGGATTCGACTTGTTCGTGGGCCACAATGGACCTGGCGACAGCGCTTACCCTGTAGCCTTCGATGGCCGGCGTTCCAGGTATGGCTTGCGCAGGTGTCCAAGATACTTTGAGGGCGCCGTCGACCTTAGCTGCAGAGATGTTAGTTGGCCCTGCCGGGCCTGATTGCAGAGGCCCGTTCGGGCAACCGCCCATTCCTGGGCCGCCGGGTTCGCCGAATTCGGCAATGGTTAATCCTTGCCGGTTGCCCGACTCGTCCGCCTCTTCCCATGCCATGGCACGCGCGCCAGCAGCGTTCGCCGCGAGCTCGGCCGCGGCGGGATCGTCGAAGATATACGTGGCGGTAAAGGTGTTCGGTCCATCTACGTCAAATTCAAGGGCAGAGGTGTATCCACCTTTCGGAGCCGGTGTCTGCGGTCCGGGGATGGCGCGCACGTCTCGGCGTGCCACGGCGGTATCTTTGAGCGCCGGTTCGATGATGCGTTGTTCCATCTGGTCGCGGTTTACCCCCGAGCCAACGTGTCCCCTGACAATGACGCTGTTTCCGGACAAGACCGAGCCGGCGGTGACATAGGTATCTTGCACACGGGTTTCCCCACCGGCGGCGGTTCCGAACTTAATGGACACAATGTCGCCGGGCTGAATGTCGGGAGTGACGTTCAACCCTGTTCCCGCTCCCCAGCAATACCCGCCTGGGTGGTTGATTTCGAAGGCGACGTCTCCGGCCTGAACCACACCTCGTGCGGAGCCCACAACTCCGACCCCCGAGCGGGTTACTTCGACCGTCGCGGTTTCGCCCACACGATCCTGGAACCCTTCGATCGTGACAAAGTCGCGGTCAGGAAAGACCACTAGATTATTTGGGAAGGCCGGGACGGCGGCATTGGCGGTGGGTATGGCAAAAAGAGTAGTGGCGCAAAGCACGGCAGAGACCGTCGCAATCATCCCGGCCCTGACAGGGTTGCTGGACTTGGTCTTTGACTCTCCCGGTTCGTATAGTTCAGTTTTCATGACAACCTCACAGATCCTGGGTGCATGCGTAAAGGGTTCACGCACGCTCACAACCTAGGATCTGGTCCTTGGGGAAACGCTGGCGCAATTCCGGCGGAAGCCGACACCTCCCCCTTGGACAGGCTGCCGAGTATGGAGTACCTGGGGCGACTCCTAGGGATTCCCTAGAAGTCGGCGCCAGACTCATTGCTATGGCACGGACGGCATTGCTCAAGCACCCGAAGATTCTTGTTCCCATAGTTCTGCTTGCATTGGTGGGCGCTTTGCTGGTCAACATCCTGACAGTTGATCGTCGGCCGGCTCCTGCCCCGTTGGGTGCCTCGGCGACCGTCAGTGGCGGACTTGCTCGTATTCACGGGGTAATACCGCTGGAGAACGACGGCTGGACGCCACCCACTGGATCCGACACGCTGGCCAATCCACCTGGAAAAGAACTCCATCGCGTCCGCATATTGCTGGAATTGACAGCGATGGAGGCAGGCGGGCTGACCTTCGACCCGGCCGAGTACGCTGTCTCCTCGTTGGGCAAGGCGCGGTGGAAAGCCGTTTGGGCTTCTTCCGGCCCCAAAATTGCGCCCCAAGGAGACATCGTCACCAAGACACTCGTGTTTGAGCTTCCGGACCGAGCGATCGACTTATCACTGGAAATGCCTGGCGGACCCGGACTATCCCTAGGGACCAGCCATCATAAAGGCAGCAAGTAGGGGTTGCAGTGCCGGAAAGCTTTCACGAGGCTTCAGGGTTTCCCCAAGAATTCCATAGTCTTCGGCAGGAAATACCCAAGATGGGTAGGGCACAGTCAAGGTACTGAACAAAGGAGACCGGCAATGTCCATTTCACGCCGCCAGGTTCTGCTGATTGGTGGGCTGGGAGTACTCGGCGCTGGAGGCGCCATGCTACCCGCGACAGTTGAGGCGAAGTCCGCAAGCAGGCTCAACGACCGGGACATGCCTCGCCCCTTCCAAGTGCCTTTTGCGCAGGCTCCGGTCCTCGAACCATATGCCACGGGTCAGGATCCTGCTGACGGATTACCCGTGAACTACTACAGGGTGACGGAGAAGGCCGCGATGGCCAGCATCCTACCGCGCTTGGCAACGCCCATTCTCGGCTATAACGGCCTATTTCCAGGGCCGACCATCAGTTTGGACCAAGGCACTAAGGCCATCCTGAGGGTTCGGAATCAGCTACCGGCCAACCATGCTTTGGACGGGCATGCTCTGTCAACGTCTACTCATCTGCACGGGTCCGCGTCACTGCCACACTATGACGGCTACGCCAGCGACATCACTCATCCCGGCTTCTACAAGGACTACCATTACCCCAACTTCCAGCCAGCACGCACCCTGTGGTATCACGATCACGGAGTGCACTTCACGGCAATAAACGCCTACTCCGGCCTAGCCGCGCAGTACCACATGCACGATCCGCTCGAACGGAAACTGCTTCCGCAAGGCCGATACGACGTGGCTGTAACTATCAGTGATGCTATGTTCGCTGCGAACGGGTCCCTGGGTTACGACGACAACAGCCACTCGGGCCTTTGGGGTGATGTGATTCTGGTGAACGGTAAACCATGGCCCGTGATGAAGGTGCAGAAGCGTGTTTATCGCTTCCGTTTCCTGAACGCTTCCATTTCACGGTCCCTGCGACCGGCGCTCAGTACAGGCGATCCAATGGTGGTCGTTGGAACAGACGGAGGTTTGATACCGCAGGCGCAAAGCGTGTCCAACTACCGGCACGCAGGAGCTGAACGCTACGAGGTCCTGATCGATTTCAGAAAGTACAAGACGGGGCAGCGAATCGAGCTCCGGAACCTGTCCAACCCCAACAACGTAGACTACGACTTCACCAACAAGATCATGGCCTTCGACATCACTGATGAACCCGTTGATACCTCGGACCCAACCTGGAATCGGATCCCAACAACACTGGTGGGTAGCGAAACCATGGCCTTGACCGCAGGGCAATCCGTGAAGACGCGGCGGTTCCGGGTCAAGAGAAGCGATACCACCAACATGTGGACTATTAATGACGACAGCTGGCAGGACGTCATAGCTAGCGGTTACAAGAAAGTAGTCGCTGATCCCGCACTCAACTCAGTAGAGATGTGGGAGATCGAGAACAAATCCGGTGGGTGGTTCCATCCATTGCATATCCATTTGGTCGATTTCCAGATCATTAGCCGCAACGGAAGGGCGCCGTTCGCCTACGAGCGCGGCCCCAAGGACGTGGTGTATGTGGGTGAGAATGAGGTTGTGCGGCTGCTGATGAAGTTCACCCCCCATAAGGGGCTCTACATGATGCATTGCCACAATTTGCCCCATGAAGATCACGACATGATGGCCCAATTCCGCGTAGGCCCCGCAGTTCCGGACCCGGACCCATACGATCCCATGACTGCGGCAAAGGCACAGTGGGACGAAGAAGAAGATTGACCAACCGCAAGTTATTAGGGAGTGACACACATCCCGTGCACCCGAAGGCAGAGGTTCAGGAACCGGGAGTCCCGTGGCACTGGCCGCGTTTGCTGACTATTGCCTTGGTTCCCGTCTTGATCATCATTGCCGCGCGTCTATGGCTGGTGGAGCCTCTCATAGTTTCGTCCAACAGTATGGAACCTACTATCCCGTCGGGATCGGTAGTGCTCTTGTACAAGCCTGGTGTAGCGGCGGGCTGGCTTCGAGCGGGCGTAGTGGTCGCCTTCGCCAGCCCCGTGGACGGCCAAACAGTGATCAAACGGGTCGTTGCCGGTGAAGGAGAAAGCGTTGCTATCCGTGACGCGGAACTTTATGTTGACGACGTTGCCATCCCTGAGCCCTATGTGGACCACAGCCGCATAGACGCGACCTATTTCGGTCCGGAAGAGGTGGCCATGGGCAGCGTGTTTGTTATGGGGGATAACCGCGGCGTGTCCATCGACTCCCGAGACTTCGGCGCCGTGCCCGTAACAGCTATACGAGGCATTCTGCTATCAGGCCAGAAATAGCGGCACCGGAATCTCAAGCACCACACTGACAGCCGGACTCTCCCTGCTTTCTCAACAGTAAACCCGTCAGCCGCGGTGACCCTCAGCCGCGGCTAAATCCACTTCGGGGCAGCTGGCGTCGTTCCTTGGGTGAGTGGCCCGTCGGCATTGACGCCGTTGGAGCCGCGGCCGGTGGCCCATTCGACGACGGCGGGCAGGGTGCCGCTGATGAGCGTCGGGTCTGCGGCGGCAGTGTCGCCGAACGTCAACTCCGTGTCATCTACTGTGATGAGGAGTCCGGTGCCGGTTCCGCGGGTTTTCCATGCGCCGGTGATGTCTTTGAGCAAACGTTCGAGGACCGGGGCCGGGATGTCGTTGAAGGTGGCTCCGTTGTCCAGATCCACGGCGTGGACCCACACTTCGCGGGTCCGCATCCACACGGTTTCCGAGGCGGGGACTGTCCTGCCTTGCGCGGTGCGGACCTCCTCGGCCCAGTTCTTGTCGTGGAGGTCGCGCCATTCCACGGATAGGTGCACCGCGGAATGGTCGAACAGGTTCCGCAACGCAATCGGCGACAACGTAGCGCCGAAAGCGATCTCGTGATTCCGCGCCTCAGGGGAGGGATACATCGGCGTTTCGACGCCGGTGGCCGCCCACTCGACCAGGCGGGCGATCGCGCGGGCGTTGTACCCCACGTGCGCCACCACATGGCGGCGGGTCCAGTCCGGAAGGAGGGCGCCGCCGTCGAGTTCTGCATCGGAGAGTTCGTTCAGTTTGCGGGCGAAGAAGGCGGTGCCCCGCCGCGCCTGCAGGAGGTCTTCCTGCAAGCGCGGATCGGTGGCGAGATCGTGGCGGGCGACCATCAGGCTTCCTTGACCACGCGGTTGTTCAGCTGGCCCAGGCCCTCGATGGTGGTGACCAGGAGCTGGCCTTCCTGAAGGTACCGCTTAGGATCCTGGGCGTGGCCCACACCGCCGGGCGTGCCGGTCGCGATCACGTCACCCGGGTTCAGGGTGATGATGGTGGAGATGTAGGAGACCAGGAACTCAGGGGTGAAGACCAGGTCGCCGGTGGGGGTGGACTGCTGAACTTCCCCGTCCACGGCCGAGGTCATGAGCGGACCGGCGGTGAATTCGTCCTTGGTGACCAGGGCCGGCCCGAACGGGGTGGAGTTCTCCCACGTCTTGCCCTGCAGCCACTGGATGGTGCGGAACTGGTAGTCGCGCATGGAGACGTCGTTCAGGACCGCGTACCCGGCAATGTGGTCCGCGGCGTCGGCCTCGGCGATGCGGCGGCCCTTCTTGCCGATGATCACGGCGAGTTCGGCTTCCCAGTCCACGGTGTCCGATTCCTGCGGCAACGCGAGGTCATCATTCGGGCCGATCAGCGATTCGGTGTACTTCGCAAACAAGGTGGGGTGCTCCGGGATTTCCCGGCCCATTTCCTTGATGTGGTTGCGGTAGTTGTGACCCACGCAGATGATCTTCCCCGGTGTGGGCACGACGGCGGCGAGGTCGGCGCCGTCGAGCGCGTGCGTTGCGCCGTTGGCCGCCGCAGCAGTGGTTGCCCAAGCGGGATCCTGCAGCAGCGCGCCGACATCGGCGAAGCCGGTGATCTCCGTGAGGGTGTCGCCGTCCTGGCGGACGGCCACGGTGCCTTTGCCGGCGGCGTTTTCGGTGCGGAGGGTGAGGAGTCTCATTTACTTGCGTCCTTCGGTGTAGCTGCGGTTGAAGTTCAGTCGTTCAAAGATGGGGGCGTCACTGAAGCGGAACAGATCAAACTCTGTTTCGGACTGCAAGGACCACTCCTGCCAGGACGGGACCACGAACAAGTCGCCCTTGGCCAGCTGCTTGGTCTCGCCGTTCAACACGACGGTGCCGGTGCCCTCAAAGACCTGCCAGACACTGGATCCGACCTCGCGGAGCGGCTCGGTGGCGGCGCCGGCGCGGAGGCGGTGGAACTCGGCCCGGATGGTGGGCATCACGTCCCCGCCGGTGGTTGGGTTTGAGTACCGGATGGCGGCATGGCCCTGGGACACCGTGGCAGGGTGGCCCTCGTCTTCGAGGAGGAGCTGCTCGCGGAGGGCTGCGTCCGTGTGTTCCCAGCGGTACGCGGCAATGGGGGAGTTGGTGGTGTCATCAAGGCCGGAGAGGGGGCGCAGGCCGGGGTGGGCCCAGAGCCGTTCGGAACGGGAAAGGTCCGGTGTGGCTTCGTCGGTGACACGTTCGGTGCCGAACTCAAAGAACCCGGCATCGGCGTAGTGCACAAACGGTATGTCCAGGCCATCGATCCACGCCATGGGTTGATCGGTGTCATTGTGGTGGCCGTGGAAGTTCCAGCCCGGGGTGAGCAGGAAATCGCCGCGACGCATCGCCACCGGATCCCCGTTCACCACAGTCCACACACCCTCGCCCTCGACGACGAAACGGAACGCGTTCTGCGAATGGCGGTGCTCCGGAGCAACCTCATGGGCGCCCAGGTACTGGATCGCGGCCCACAACGTCGGCGTGGCATATGGGGTGCCGGCGAGGCCGGGGTTCGCCAGCGCTATGGCCCGCCGTTCTCCACCGCGGCCCACGGGAACCAGATCACCCGCACGTGCGGCCAGTGGATACAAGTCATTCCAACGCCACACATGCGGGACGGCCTTCGGGGTGGGAACCATCGGCATCAGATCGCCGATCTCCGTCCATAACGGAACCATGTTCCCGGCAGCGAAGTCCTTATACAGCTGCTCCAACTGGGCAGCTTCCTCCGGTGTGGGCTCAGGCAAGGCGTGGCTGGCGGCCACTGATTCATGAGTCGTGTTCTCGGCGGTGATGGACACGGGGGCCTCCTCGATAGGGTCCGAACGGTGTTGGCGTAGTTCGACCCTACGGAGGGCCCGACGGGAGACAGAGAAGTTTCTGCTGTGCAGAATAACTAACGCCGGGGTGGTCGCGTTGTGGATCCTATTCGGCTCCGTCGGCCGGGTTAGCCGCGATGTCCACTTCAAGTTGTCGGCAGGTCTCGCGCAGGGCGGCGACCAATCCGGCGTCGAACACTTTACGGAACCGGGTGGCAGGCGTGGCGACGCTGAGCGCGCCCACCACGTGCCCATGCCGGTTGTGGAGTGCCATCCCGAGTGCGCTAACGCCTTCCTCCGTGCCCTCGAAGTTGGCCGCGAATCCGTTGCCGCGGATAGTGTCCAGCTCCCGCAGAAACGCCGGATACTCGGCGTCGGGAATGGTGTCGCCGCCGATTTCGGCATTCTGGCTTCGGAACAGTTGCTCGATCATGCCAGGTTCCAGTTCTGCCAGCATCACCTTGCCACCTGATGTTCTGTTGGCAGGCATCACCGTTCCTTGCCGGTCACCGATGCGCAGGACGTTGCTGCCTTCCACGGTAGCGAGGAACCTCACTTTCGTGCCCACGCGCACCATCAAGTTAACTGTCTCATCGAGCCGCGAAGACAAGAGCTCCATGTGAGGCTGTGCCAGGTCCCTCAGGAGCCGGGTCCAGCTCAGTCCTGCCGGGCCCACGCCCATGGCCGGCCCGGGGACGTACCGGCGGTTTTCGTCCTGGACGGCGAAGCCGCGATACACGAGCATTGCCAGAAGCCTGTGGGCAGTAGAAGGTGCAACACCCAGCTCGGCTGCTGCGTCCTTGAGTCGAAGGGCACCGCCGTCGCGAAGAAGCTGGAGGAGCTGTAAAGCATTGTCCACAGCCTCGATGGAATACGTGGGCCGTTTCTGGACAGGTTTCCGGTTCTGGGCCGGTATCCCGCGCTGCTTCGAGGCTGAGTTGTTCTGCACAACAGAATTCTATGGCCTTGTTTGCCTGACCCTTCCGAAAGTGGTGGGATGAATCACTCACTTCCCGCTGCAGCGTCGCAAGAGGCATCCTCCAGAATCGTCGCCGCTGCTGTTCCCAGCACTGAGGCCGGTCCGCGGTTTTCCAAAGGCTCGGCACTAGCCGTCCTGGTGTGCTGGCTTCTGGTGGTTTTCGACGGCTACGCCCTCATTGTCTACGGCACCGTCCAGGCCTCCCTGATCTCCGAGACCGGCTGGGGCCTGACCAAAGCCACCGCCGGGACCATTGGGTCCATGGCATTCCTCGGCATGATGATCGGAGCGATCTTTGCAGGCCGGATGGCCGACTCCTGGGGACGGCGCAAGACAATCCTCGGGTGCGCGATCGTCTTTTCGATCTTCACCATCCTGTGTGCGTTTGCTCCCAATGCGGCGGTCTTTGGTGCCCTTCGCCTCCTGGCCGGCGTCGGGCTTGGCGGGCTGGTGCCATCGGCCAATGCCTTGGTGGAGGAGTTGGTCCCCACAAAATGGCGCTCCACCATCGCCACGCTCATGATGTCCGGCGTCCCGATCGGCGGCTCTCTGGCCGCGCTGGTGGGAATTCCCCTGATCCCCGCTTTCGGGTGGGAGGTGATGTTCCTGGTGGCTGTCCTGGCGCTGGTGATCGTGGTGCCGCTGGGCTTGAAGTACATCCCGGAGACGCTGACGCCGGGCTCGATGAAGCGTACTAAGTCCAAGAACTCCTCTGGTTTCGGTACTCTGCTCCGCGCCCCTTACCTGGGTGTCAGCATGCTCTTTGCCCTCGCCACCATCGCCACCTTGTTCGCCTGGTATGGCTTGGGCACGTGGCTGCCCAATCTGATGCAGTTGGCGGGCTACAACCTGGGATCGGCTCTCACCTTTGCGCTGGCACTGAACCTCGGTGCCGTTGCCGGATCGGTCATCACGGCATGGGCGGGCACACGCTTCGGGCCGATTCCGACGGCCATAACGGCAGCCGCCGTCGCCGCCGTCGGACTGGCCGTTCTCCTGGCCAGCCCGCCCGTTAGCGTCGTCTATGCCGCACTGGTGCTTGCCGGCGTCGGAACCCATGGCACCCAGTGCCTCATCATCGCCGCGGTGGCCAGCCACTATCCCGACCACCTGCGGGGGACAGCGCTTGGCTGGGCGTTGGGCACCGGCCGGATCGGGGCTGTCATCGCACCCCAAGTGGGTGGCCTCCTTCTGGCAGCCGGAATGGGCGTCAACTCAAACTTCCTCGCGTTTGCCGGAGCCGCAGCGATTGCCGCGGTCCTCCTGGCCGGCGTCGGACTCAAAATCAAACTCACCATCTCCCAAGGAGCACACAATGTCTGAGTACCTCAATTCCACTGACGTCCTGGTTGTGGGAGGAGGCATGGCCGGCCTTGCAGGCGCCCTGGCCCTCCGCGAAAACGGCGCCAACGTCACGCTGGTAGAGCGGGCGCCCGAGTTCGGCGAGGTAGGCGCCGGCCTGCAAATGGCACCGAATGCATCCCGTGTCCTAAAGCGCTGGGGCTTGCTGGAGAAGGCACTGGAAATCGGTGTCCAGCCCAAGCACTTGGTGTTCCGGGATGCTGTTACCGGAGAAGAGCTGACGAGGCAGTCGCTTCAGGGGGAGTTCAAGGACCGGTACGGCGCACCGTACGTGGTGATCCACCGCAGCGACCTGCACCGGGTTCTCCTTGAAGGCTGTGAAGCTGCCGGGGTGAAGCTCATCAACGATGTCATGGTGAACGGCGTGGAAACGGTGAACGGCAGGGGAGTAGTGCACACCGCGTCGGGTGTGGACTATGAAGCCGATGTGGTGATCGCTGCCGACGGATTGAAGTCCACGCTGCGCCCGCTGGTGGCCTCGGATGAACCCGTTTCCTCCGCTTACGTGGCATACAGGGGAACCGTGCCCATTACGTCGGAAACCCCTGCTGCGGACCTCGAAGACGTCGTGGTTTATCTCGGCCCGGACTGTCACCTGGTGCAGTACCCCCTGCGCAAGGGGGAGCTGCTGAACACTGTGGCCGTTTTCAAATCGCCGTCCTTCGAGCGCGGTGAAGAACAATACGGCGGAGTGGACGAGCTGCAGGCCGCCTACCAGGACTGTGTTCCGGCGGTGCAGGCGGCTCTTGCGAACCTCGGCACGGGCATCCGCTGGCCCATGTACGATCGCGACCCCATTGAAAACTGGGTCGCCGGCCGTATGGTTCTGATGGGCGACGCCGCCCACCCCATGCTCCAGTACCTTGCCCAAGGTGCCTGCCAGGCCCTCGAAGACGCCGCCGTGCTGCAAGACGTCACCGCAGGCACCGTCTTCACCGCTGACGGCGTCAACCCGGCCGCGTGGGATGAAGCGCTTGCCGCGTTCAATTCCGCCCGCGCCACCAGGACAGCCCGGGTCCAGCGCACCGCCCGCGTCTGGGGCGAGTCCTGGCACGTTTCCGGCCTCGCGCGGACACTGCGCAACTTGCTGTTCAAGAGCCGCAAGGACAACGACTTCCAGTACAACGATTGGCTGTATGAGGCGGCGGGCCAAGGCGTGCCTGCACTGGAGGCGGCCTTGGTAACCAGCAAGCAGCCTGCCTGATGTTGGGCGTTTGTTGAGGGGGCCAGCCGGACCTGGTTCCCTAAAACAGGGGCCAGGGCACGGCCGGCATCTCCCCGCTCGGAGCCGGAAAGCGCCCTGCCGCGCGCAACCGCTCGCACCGAGTGGTGAGCGATGCGATTTCTTCGGCGCTGAGCAAGTCGGCCAGGTCCCGGCCGAGTCCACCCTGCAGTCCTTCGGTCACACGATCGATGCCTTCGAGTTCCTCGTCCGTAAGAGCATCGCCCAGCCAGCCCCACAGCACCGTGCGCAGCTTGTGGTCCTGGTGGAAGGTCAGTCCATGGTCCACGCCGTGCCGGACGCCGTCCGTCATGGCGAGGATGTGGTCGCCTTTCCGGTCGGCGTTGTTGACCACCGCATCGAACACAGCCATTCGCCTGAGCGCGGCCGAGTCTTCGTGAACGAGGGAAACCATCCGTCCGTTCTCATCCTGTCCTTCGAGGACGTGTTTCCATCCCGTCTCCGGTACGTGCTCCGTCGCGAGCAGGTTCACTGCGCGCTGGGTGGGGTCTTGCTCCTGCCAGAGCTGCACCATTCCAGCACCCAGGGGACCATCGCGTAGCCAGGTGCGTGGCACGATGTCCCAGTCGAAAACCTGCGAGACCAGGTAGGCGGCTACTTCGCGGTGAGCCAGGCATCCGTGCGGAAAATCCCATAGCGGGCTTTCGCCTGCTATGGGCTTGTAGACGACGTCGACGTCGGCGATGCTGCCCAGGAAGGTAGCGTTCGACGCCGTCGTAATGCGGCCGGTGAGTGTCAGCTCGGCGGTCATGAGCTCCGGCGCGGGCATCAGGCCTCGGGAAGGGCGCAGACGTGCCCGTCGGCGTCCATGGGGAGACCGCACAGCGGGCACGCGGGTCGTCCGGCCCCGACGATCTCCCGGGTGCGTTTGGCGAAAGCGCGGGCGGTGCCTACGGGCATGCGCACCAGCAACATTTCGGCCGCGTTGGAGCCGTCCTCATCACGTGGTTCGTCGTCGTCATCGAGGTCAGCGATGGGGTACGCCTCGATGACAACCTGCGCAGTGGTTGGATCCCAGCCCAAGCTCATGGCGCCTGTGCGGAACTGTTCTTCAACGGCTTCCAGAGGGTCATTGTCTACAAGTTCAGGGGGAGTACTTGTGGGAACGCTGAACGGGTTGCGTTGGACGGTGATGAGCTGATCGAGGATTTCGTCGATCTTATCCGCGAGCAGAGCCGACTGCTGCTTCTCCAAAGCAACACTCACCATTTGCTTTCCCGTACGCACCTGCAGGTAGAAGGTCCGCGACCCTGGAAGTCCGATGGTGCCAACAACGACCCGATCAGGCCAGGCAAACTCGTGAACAAGTGTAGGCATGTCTGTATTTTAGGCACATAAGGTTCACAGAGCGTTGTGCCCCACACCGCCGCCCACTGGCGCATCCCCGGCGGGGACAATATTTGTAAGCCATGACAGATCACCCGCGTCTGTGTTGGTCGCGTATACGCTCGGCCGGCTAGGGCCGTAGCGCACGATCGAAACAGAGGCAGGGCCCACGTTGATTCGCTGAAACAGGTCAAGGTGCATGCCGAGCGCGTCGGCGAGGATCGACTTGATAACGTCGCCATGACTTACGGCAACCCATACGGCACCTGGCCCGTGCTCGGCTTCGAAGGCCGCATCGTGACGTCGAATCGCTGCCACGGAACGAGCCTGCATTGCCGCCATGGATTCACCACCGGGAAACACGACGGCGGCTGGTTGCGATTGCACAACCGGCCACAAAGTCTCGGTGGCCAGGTCGCTGAGGGAGCGGCCCTGCCACTGGCCGTAATCGCACTCGGTGAGATCGGGGTCGACCGGCGCGTACGGCGTGCCGGCCTGGCGGTCGATGATGAGCCGGGCCGTCTGTTGGCAGCGCTCAAGGGGGCTCGATACGACCGCGACTACCGGGACGGCCGCGAGCCGGTCAGCTGTCTGAGCCGCCTGTTCGCGGCCCACCTGGTCCAGGTCGACACCAAGGGCCCGCCCGGCCAGCAGTCCAGTTGCATTGGCCGTGGTGCGGCCGTGCCGCACAAGAATAACTGTTGCCATTGACCAAGCCTAACCACCGGATGCTTGGGGACAGAGCTGGTGAAGCGGCGAAGCAGCTGGTGGGCAGGTCCACCGATGGGGTTTTGCCAGTTACCCATGGAGGTCGCGGAACGGCGCCAACGGCCCTTCGACACGGACAGGAAGTGCGTCGTCGCCCCTCAACATGGCGCGGAGCAACCTCCGTTGCTCCCAACGGAGAAGCAGGGACGCCCGGCCGCGCCGGAGCACCAAGTCTCCGTCCGGCGTCGAGTACCGCTTCTGCAGATCCGGCAGCTCATCTTCCTGAAGAAGTGCAACCGTGCTGCCCGAAGCCTGGTCGACCAAGCGCATCAAAGAGGAAGGTCCCGTGAGGTCGGTTGCGACAAAGCGGTTCTCGCTGGCGGCAAGGATGGTCCTTTGTGCCGCGCGCGTCACTACCAGCGGCCTGGAGGGCCCGCCCAGCAGCTCGCTTAGTACGTCGGCTGCGGCGTCAGGGCGGCCTGTTCTCTGCGCCGCCGCCTGCATCTTCTGCAACCGGCCGGGATCGCGCAGTACCTGGTCGATCTTCCAGCCGATCGTTGCGGCGGTGTTGCAGCGTACGGCTGCCCCCTGCTCCATGAGGTAATCGCCGTTGCGTACTTCCTGACCAGGGATCGGGTTCACAAGGACCATGGGGAGACCCGCGGCCATGCATTCCGACGCCGACAGCCCGCCCGGTTTGCCCACGAACAGGTCCGCCCGCTGCAGCAGCTGCGGCATTTCCGCTGTGAAGCCAAGAACGCTGTAGCGGTCGCCGGCCGACGCCACGAGTGCCCCGATGCGCTGCCGCAGCGCATCATTGTGGCCGCACACCACTGTGGCCGTGAAGGCTGAGCGCATATGCAGTGTCTGCCGAACCACCGAGACAGCGTAGTCGCCACCGGTCGCACCCGCAGAGATGAGCAGCATGGGTGGCTTGTTGGAATCGCGTACGGGCCCCGGACTGAGCTGTTTCTTGATGGGGATCCCCGTGGCAGTCACACGGTCGGAAGGAAGACCAAGCGCCATCAGCTCCACCTTTCCTTCTTCCCGGGCCACAAAGATCTTGTGGAATGCCCCGGAGAGCCACAAGCCTTGAAAGTCGTAATCGGTGGTGACCACAGCTGTCTTCGCATCGATCAGGCCGCGGAGAAGCAGTGCGGCCAACAGCTGGGCCGGAAGGAAATGTGTGCACACAATCGCGGTGGGCCGGAACCGCTTGATCGCACCAACAACCGGACTGGCGTTGACCCGCGTCCAGGGGTCAATCGGGCCACGGCGACGGAACGGCGGGTTGCTGATGTCGTAGCCCCATTCGACGAGCCACGGCAGGCCTTCCACGAGGACGAAGTAGCCCCGGCTCAAGAGTGCGCGGTAGAGGACGCTGCTCACCTGCAGCACGTCCAGCACCAGCACCTCGGCGATGTCAGCGCGCGCGGCGCATGCTTGCTGCACCGCCGCCGCGGCGCTGTTATGCCCGGATCCCACGCCAGCGGTCAGGATTAGTACGCGCTGTCCGCTGGCGGTGCGTTTGTCTCGTGCAGACGTTGTGCGCATGAGGTGAGGCTAGCAGTCTGCATCCCCTTGATGACCCGGTGGCCGTGGCTTGATGTCGGTTCGACCTCAGGGAGGCGTTGGGTCTCCAAGTGGCGGTTTGCGCAGAATCCGGTGATGATAATACTCTCAGTCCTACTGAACCGGCATGGGCCACATAAGCCTCTTCCGGCCGAAGTGGTCGGATTCTTGTTCTCTGTCGTTGCGAGGAGCAGCTCATCGTCCGCTTCAGACCACTGGCCCGCATAGCCTCGGTTTTGACCACCCCGCTTGCGCCGGAGGATGTCCTGGCGCTTTTCAACCCTGTCTTTTCGTCCCGTCAGTTGCGCGGGGTGGTCACGGAGGTTGTCCATGAGACGGCCCAATCGGCCACTATTTTCTTTCGGCCCGGCCGCGGCTGGCATGCCCACCTGGCCGGTCAGTGGGCGCGGATAGGTGTAGAGCTCAACGGGGTTCGCCATTGGCGGTCCTATTCCCTGAGTTCACCGGCCGGCAAGGACCCGGCTATTACTGTCACTGACGTTGGATCCGTGTCAGGAACTCTGGTCCGCAAAACGAAGGTGGGTGATGTCCTCTTTTTGGCTCCACCCCAGGGCGACTTTGTCCTCCCTGAGCACCCCCGTTCACTCCTGATGCTCACGGCGGGAAGCGGCATCACGCCCGTCATGTCAATGATCCGGACGCTTGTCCCAAGCCGGCCCGATGCGAACGTTGTGCTGATCCACTCTTCCCGCGGGCAAGGCGACAGTATCTTCCGGGAGGAACTGGCTGAACTTGCTGATCAATTTCCTAACTTCCGGCTTGTCCAATGGCACACCGAAGGCCGTGGCCGCATGAACTTCACGTCCACGGCCGTGTTGGAGGAGGTTTGCCCGGACTGGCGGGCCAGGGCGGCGTATGCGTGCGGCCCCGAGTCCTTCCTAGATGACGCGGAAGCCATGTGGAACCAGGCGGCGCTGGCCGGTGCCGCTGCTTCCGCGAACGAATCCAAGGGTGTAAAAGAAGTGGGTTCGCTGACGATTGAGCGGTTCAGCACTGAACTCCGGGGAGGGGACGGAGGCGAAGGTGGCATAGTGACATTTGAGGCTTCCGACCGCGAGGTCCTTGCAGGCGGCAACGTTCCCATTCTCGACGTCGGGGAGGACGCAGGGGTGCTGATGCCCAGCGGATGTCGCATGGGCATTTGTCACAGCTGCCTCACCCCGCTGCTCGCCGGAAGGGTCCGCGATCTTCGTACCGGTGAGGTCCGCGGGGCACCTGGGGAACTCATCCAAACGTGCGTCTCGGCAGCTGCCGGACCCGTCAACCTCGGAATTTGAGGAGTACCACCGCATGTCAGTAGTTTCAGCCAAGAGCTCCGCCACCGCCGTCGGGCCCAAGACCCGGCCCGGTGCCCTTGCCGAGGCCGGCAGGCCGACAGTGCGGCCACCTGCGGCAGCCCACCTGAGCGACGAACAAGTAGCCCAGCTGGGCCGCGAGCTCGATGCCATCCGTGACGAAATCCTTGGCAAGCGAGGCTCCAGCGACGCCGCCTACATCAGGCGCATGATCAAGATCCAACGGGGGTTGGAAATCTCCGGTCGTGCCGCGCTGCTGGTGGGTAGGAACAAGGCAGCCTGGTTCACCGGCACAACGCTCCTCAGCGTGGCAAAAATTCTGGAGAATATGGAACTAGGCCACAACATCCTCCACGGGCAGTGGGATTGGATGAGAGACCCGGACATCCACTCCACCACGTGGGAATGGGACTTCGTTACCCCCTCGCGCTCGTGGCAGCACACTCATAACGATCTTCACCACCGCTGGACCAACGTGGTGGGCAAGGATCGCGACGTCGGGTACAACCTTCTGCGGATGGATCCCGATCAGGAATGGAAGCCTTTTAACCTGGGCAATCCCCTGTATAACGCCTTGCTCGCGCCCGTCTTCGAATGGGGCATAGCCATTTACGACTTGGAGATCCCCGAGTACAAAGAAGGCCTGAAATCCAAGGAGGCCATGAACAAGGATCTCAAAGCGCTGGGGCGAAAGGCGGTCAAACAGTTCGCTAAGGACTACGCCGCCACTCCTGCCTTGGCCATGCTTACAGGCTCCGGGAAGCAAGCCCTATACGGCACACTGACTGCCAACGCTATCCGTAATGTCTGGGCCCACGCTGTCATTTTCTGTGGCCACTTTCCCGAGGGAACCGACACGTTCACCGAGGAAATGGTGGAAGGTGAAACCCGCGGCGACTGGTACGTACGTCAGATGATCGGATCGGCCAACATCTCAGGGCCCCGGTTCATGCACCTGATGACCGGAAACCTGTCGCATCAAATCGAGCACCACCTCTTCCCGGATCTGCCGTCCAACCGCTACGCCGAGATCGCGCCCAAGGTCCGTGAGATCTGCGGTCGCTACGGTCTGAAGTACACCACGGGGCCGCTGCTGAAACAGGTGGGATCTGCGTGGGCTAAAGTTTTCAAGCTCGCCCTGCCCACAAGGAGTTAGTGTCTGCGTAGCTTCGGTGTGCGCGGACGTGTGACGTGGTGTTCTGGTCAGTTGAAGGTGAGACCAAGCAGGGCGTTTTCGGTGACTTCGGGCAGCGCGGGGTGAATCCAGTATTGATTGGCGGCGAATTGACGTACGTCGAGGTCGAAGGCCAGGACAGTGATCATTTGCTGGATCAGGGTGGATGCTTGTGGGCCCATGTAGTGGGCGCCGAGGAGTTTGCCGGTGTCCTGATCGGCTATCAGCTTGCAGATGCCGGTTGTGTCTTCCAGGGCCCACCCAAAGGCCACGTCCCCGTAGTCCTGGACTTTGACGGTGACGTTATGGCCGTGTTCGCGGGCTTGGGATTCGGTCATGCCTACCGTGGCAATCTGGGGATGCGTGAAAACGGCGGCGGGGACATGGCGGTGAGGCATTTCCTGAAGCTTGTCCGGGTTCAACAGATTGTGGCGGACGGCGCGCATCTCTGCGTTGGCTACATGCTTGAGCATGTAGGGCGAGGAGACGTCGCCAAGAGCCCACACGCCGTCGGCGGAGCTCGACCGGCCGTACTCATCGACCTTGATGCGCCCGTCATTGGTCATGTCGATCCCGCCGGAAGGTAGGTCCAGCAGGTCTCCGTTGGGGGTGCGCCCGGCGGCTACCAGCAGTACCTCCCCGGTGGCGGTGGAGCCGTCGTCGAGCCTGACGGAAATACCATCATCGCTCTGATCGGCGCCAACGGTGGTCCTGCCGAACCGGACATCGAAGCGTTTGGCGGCCAGGGTGTTGAAACGATCGTGAAGGTCCTCATCGAGGTTCTTCAGGAGCGTGGAGCGGGCGATGATTGTGACGTCCGTGCCAAGGGCGTCGAAGACGTGGGCGAACTCCATGGCAATGTAGCCTCCGCCAATGATCACCAGGGATTTGGGCAGCTGCGGAATCCGCATGATGTCCTCATTGGTGTGGTACCGCACGCCGGAGTCGGCGATGGCCCCGGGAATAACGGGTCGGGAGCCGGCCGCGACGACGATCCGGTCGCCCGAGATGGTTCGCTGGTGGACCCCTTGGCCGGTTCGCAACGTACGATCACCAACGAAAACGGCGTGCTGGTCATAGACGTCGATGTTTGGGGTCTGCGGTCCGCGGCGATACTCTTCACCGGCAGCGGAGATGGCATCGATCCGGTTCCCGAAGATGCGGCTCACCATGCCTGGCCAGTCAACGGAGTTGACCTCAGCCTCCAAGCCCAGCCTTCCGGACTCCGCGGTCTGCAGTGCGACGTCGGCGGTGTGAACGTACATCTTCGTGGGGATGCAGCCTACGTTCAGGCAGGTCCCGCCGAAGGAAGCCTTCTCGATGATCGCGATCGATTGGTCCTCGAACCCGGGTCCGGGAATGGAATTCCCGGACCCGGTGCCGATGATCACCAGGTCGTAGTGCCGGTCTACGGCAGTCTTGCTGGCAGGGGTGTTCATAAGGGTTGTCCTCGCTCTTGGTTCTTCCAACCCTACTGAACTCCAACCTCCGGAACTGACTGGCGACCACATTTATGTTGGCCCCGACGCCCTATGCGATGGGCGCGGGTGGTTGTTCTCCGCTCAACACTGCCAGTGCGTTATCAGCGGCGAGCATGGCCATGGCTGTGCGTGTCTCCACGGTGGCTGAGCCGAGGTGTGGCACGAGCGCAACATTGTCCAGCCCAAGAAGTTCGGGGTGAACGCTTGGCTCTTTCTCGAAGACGTCGAGCCCGGCACCGGCAATTACACCCTCTCGGAGGGCTGTTGCCAGCGCATCTTCATTCACGATGGGTCCGCGCGCAGTGTTGATGAGGAATGCAGAATTCTTCATTGCAGCGAGTTGTTCGGCCCCGATCAGGTGATGAGTGGCGGGACCGTACGGGCAGTGCAGGGAGACGACGTCGGCAACGGCCAGCAGCTCGTCGAGATCGACGCGGCGGGCGCCGAGTTCGGCGGCGATGACGGGGTCGACTTCGCTGCGGGACTGGTAGACGATTTCCATGCCGAAGGCTTTGGCCCGGCGTGCGGTGGCTTGGCCGATGCCGCCCATGCCTACGATGCCGAGGGTCTTGCCTTGCAGGCTGGACCCGAGGAGGAAGAACATGCCCCACTTCCAAGCTTGGCCGGAGCGGATGAGTCGTTCGCCCTCGCCGAGTCGGCGGGTGGCCATGAGGATGAGCCCGAACGCGATGTCGGCCGTGGCCTCGGTGAGGACACCGGGGGTGTTGGTGGCCACAATTCCCCGTTGAGTGCAGGCGGGCACGTCGATGTTGTCATAGCCGACGGCGACGTTCGCCACGACTTTGAGCTGCGGGCCGGCGGCCTCGAGCAGTTCTGCGTCGACGCGCTCGGTGAGCAGGGACACTATGGCATCGGCTCCGGCTACGCGGCGCAGAAGTTCTTCGCGGGTGATGGTCTGGGGACCAGCCCAGGCATCGACGTCGTGTTCGGCCCGAAGCTTTTCAATGGCAGCCTCGGGGATGCGTCCCGTGACGACGACGCGGCTCATGCGGTCACCATCCAGTCGCGGAGGCGGCCAAGGCCGTCACGGATGTCAGCGACGTCGATGCCTGAGTAGGCGAGGCGGATGTACTGCCGCTCTTCTCCGGGTTGGCGTCGGCCGAAGTGCTCACGGGTGCAGAAGGAAACTCCGGTTTTGTAGAGGGCGTCGCTGGCGAAGTCGCCCACTGCCGTGTATCCCATCTTCTCCATGACGTCGGTGACGTCCGGGAACAGGTAGAACGTGGACTGCGGCACTGCGACGTGCATCCCGGGGACGGAGTTCACGAGCTCACAGGCTGCATCCCGGCGTTCACGCAGGATGTCCAACATCTGCTGGACGGGTTCCTGGGTGCCGCGGAGTGCTTCGATACCCGCCCACTGTACGTAGTGAGTGGTGCAGGATTCGTCGTTGGTGTTGAGGGTGCTGAGTACTTTGGCGATTTCGAGGGGCGCGACGGCGCAGCCGAGGCGTGAGCCTGTCATGGCGAACTTCTTGCTGAAGGTGTAGAGGATGACGGTTCGCTCGGCCATTCCCGGGATGGATGCGATTGAGCTGGAGACACCCTCGTAGCGGGTTTCGAAGTAGGCCTCGTCGGAGAGCACCCAGAGGTTGTGCTCTTGTGCGATGTGGGCGATGGCTTCACGTTCGGCCGTGGTGGACTCTGCAGAGATGGGGTTCTGTAGATCGTTGTAGATGATCGCTACGGTGTTCGGGGTGATGGATGCGCGTACCTGGTCGAGGTCAATCGAGAAGCCCTGGCTGGTGGGGAGGTAGCGGTACGGTACCGCCGTGCCGCCGAGGTATTCGATCTGAGACTCGTAGATCGGGAATCCAGGGTTCGGGTAGAGCACTTCCTGCCCGGGGTTCATCACTGCCTGCAGGAACTTGGTGATGACGGGTTTACCGCCGGTCATCACCACGACGTTGTCGGGGGAGAGGGTGATGCCGCGGCGTGAACCGAGGTCCTCGGCGAGGGCTTCGCGCAGTTGAGGGATGCCGGGGCCGGGGCAGTAGCCCGTGTAGCCGTCAGCGATGGCTTTGGTCATAGCTTCGATGATGTGCGGGGCGGTGGGGATGTTGATGTCGCCGAGGTGGAAGGGGAAAACCAGGTTTCCTTTGGCCTTCCAAGCCGCTGCCGCTTGGGCGACGCTAAAGGCGGTTTCGGTGCCAAGCCGGTCGAGTCGATGCGCGAGTTGCTGCATGCTGTGTACTCCTCGTTGAGTAAGGGTCTTTCGTAGACGCTAATACTTAACTAATATATCAGAAACGTTTGATGTAACTTAGGCATACCGGACCCTTCAGCCACTTCTGCCCTACAGTGGATGTATGGCAGCCAGCCGCAATCCGCTTGATGACCTGCGTGAGACCATTGGCCACTTGGCCAATCAGCTCAAGTTGTCCGGCTCGGAACGCGTGGACGATCTAATAGGTGATGTCACGGGCGCAAGGCCCGGGCCGGCCCGGCCACTTTCGGAGGTGCAGTCCGAACTGGACTCGCTGGTGGGCCTGGAGACCGTGAAGGAACAGGTGCGGGCCTTGGTCGCCTTGCTCCAAGTCCAGGCCCGCCGTAAGGCTCACGGCCTCCCGGAAGTTGCCACGTCTCAGCATTTGGTGTTTTTGGGAAACCCGGGGACGGGCAAGACCACCGTGGCCCGGCTCCTGGCCGAGATGTACCGCGCGGTGGGTTTATTGCAAAAAGGGCATTTGGTTGAGGTGGATCGCTCGGGCCTGGTGGGGCAGTATGTTGGGGCGACTGCCATCAAGACAGACCGCGTGATCCGACGAGCGCTCGATGGTGTCTTATTCATCGACGAGGCCTACGCGCTGGCACCGGAAGATGGCCGAATGGACTTCGGCCCCGAAGCAATCGAGGTCTTGCTCAAGCGAATGGAGGATCACCGCCATCGGCTTGTGGTGATTGTGGCCGGCTACCCGCGCCTGATGGAAGCTTTTCTGCTCTCCAACCCCGGACTCCGTTCACGTTTCGCCCGGGAGATCACGTTCCCCAACTACTCCGTTGATGAGTTGCAGACCATATTCCACCGTATGCTGGCCCAGCACGAGTACATTTTGGAACCCGGTGCGGACCAGATGCTGCGTCGAATCCTTGCCGGGCTCCATGCCGGGGAGGACTCCGGTAACGCACGCTTTGCCCGCACGTTGTTCGAGCAGGCACTCAACCGACAGGCCCTGCGGCTCTCGCTTGATGAGGCTCAAAGTCTGGATGCACTCGATCGGGAGGCCGTCATGACCCTCACCGGAGTAGACCTCGTCGAGGCAGCGCTGGCTTTGGGTGAAGAACCGGAACCAGAGCCGACGCCGGAACCGGAGCGGTCGCGCTGGTGGAGCTGGCTGGTCTGAGTGTTTTCGGGCGGTCGGTCCGCGTAATATCCGGCTGCAGCTGCGGCGTCCAGGCTCACCTATACCGGACGCCGCAACAGTTCTAGGAGACCGGATCCTCGTGGTTTTTCGCGGGCTTGTGTCCGGCGATCGCGGAACGGACGTCGCCTTCTTCGTGCCCCTCCTCCTTCTTGCCGAACGGCAGCACCTTCAGCAGCGGATGCAGGATGAGCATGATGACGAGGCCCCAGATGGCTCCCAGAATGGCAGAGCACAGCGTGTTCACCAGCCAGGCGAGGAAGCCGCCCACTACAGGGATCCCGGCGAAGGGTGACTCAAGTACATGAACCAAGTCGTAGGGAGCGTGCCAGCCGAGATCGTAGGCGCCCTGCAACATGATGTGACCGCCAACCCACAGCATGGCGATGGTCCCGATGAGCGTGATGGCACCCAGGACGGCCGGCATGCCCTTGACGAGCAGGCGGCCGAAGCGCTGGGAACCCGCGGAGTCCTTGGTGGTCAGGTGCAGGCCGATGTCGTCCATTTTGACGATGAGCCCTACCGCACCGTAAACGAGGACGGTGATGATTACTGCTACGACCACCAGGATGAAAGCCCTGACCCACAATGACTCAGCTGCTACCTCATTCATGGCGATGACCATGATCTCGCAGGACAGGATGAAGTCCGTGGTGATGGCGCCCTTGGTCACCTTGGCCTCGGCCTCGGGTCCGCGTTGAACGGCCGGCGCTTTCTCATGCTCGGAGTGGCCACGAAGTTTGTGCCAGACCTTCTCGGCGCCCTCGTAGCAGAGGTAAGTGCCGCCCAACATGAGGATGAACGGAATAACTCCCGGAATGAAGGCGCTGATCAGCAGCAGCGCCGGGAGGATGATCACCAGCTTGTTCCGCAGTGAACCCCAGAAGATCCGCTTGATCATGGGCAGTTCGCGGGACGGGTCCGCCCCGGACACGTACTGCGGAGTCACGGCGGCGTCGTCAATGACCACGCCGGCGGCTTTGGCCCCTGCTTTGGCTGCCCCTGCGGCGATGTCGTCGACGGATGCAGCCGCAATGCGGGCCAAGGCGGCAACATCGTCCAGAAGCGCTACCAGACCGCCGCTCATAGAACCGCCCCGTCCTGCTGAGGGGTGGACAAGAGAGTATGGCAACCTAAGGAAAAACGCGTAATGGGCATGATCGGATTATATGTTGCGGTGACAAAGAGCAGATGGCCAAAACGCGCGCAAAGGGACAATGTCAGTCCTAGGTGCGGAAGGCCACACTGACGGTGCGGTTCCGGGGACGGTTCCGGGCCGGGACCCTGGTCACGCCGTTTCGCCTTTCACCCACGGTGTTCTCGATGCTGCCGATTCCCTCCACAGCCATCCGCACAACGTCGCCGGTCTTCAGAGGTGGGGGTGTCTTGGACCCGTTCCGTCCCCAGAGTTCAGCGAGGCAGCCGCTGCCGCAGGTTCCGGAGCCGAGGACGTCCCCCGGTCGCACTACCGAGTCCTGGGACGCGTAGGCAACCAGCTCAGCGAACGGCCAACCCATGTTGGACAGCAGATCCTGGCCTATGGGCTGCCCGTTGACTTCCACAGCCATGGAGATGGGGAGAAAGCCCTCATCGTCATGCAGGTGTTCGAACTCATCAGCCGTCACGATCCAGGGGCCCAAAGTATTTGCGAAATCTTTGCCCTTGCAGGGACCCAGGCTGACTTTCATTTCGCGGCGCTGAAGGTCCCTGGCGGACCAGTCATTGAGCACGGTGTAGCCAAAGATGTGCCGGTGGGCATCTGCCGCTGACAGGTTACTGCCGTCGCTGCCCGGTACATGCCCGACGACGGCGGCTACCTCGGTCTCGAAGTCCAGTTCGCTGCATCCCGCCGGAATACTGATCACATCGCCTGTGCCTGTCACCGTGTGGGGGTTGGTGAAGTAGAACGTGGGTGCCTCGTACCATTCCGCAACAACGCCGGCCACGCCGTCGATGCTCTTCCTCACACCTTCCACATGCTCTTCAAAGGCCACGAAGTCCCTGATGGTGGCAGGTACCAGCGGCGCCAGCAACTCTACGTCCGCAAGGGCAACCGAAGGTGCGCCGCGAAGCGTTTCCGCGGCGATCTCCAGCGTTCTTGCCAAACCGGCACTCAACAAGTGGTTAACGGTTTGTCCCTCCGGCAACCCGAAGCAACTGCCGTCAACCACGAACCCGGAGTATGTACCGCCATCGTGATTCCAGCGGGCGATCTTGACCATGTGTTTCCTTAGGTGGTGGGGCGGACGGCGAGGCTGGCCGCAGCGGTGATGCCGAGGCCGGAAGCGTTGCCGGCAAGAACTTTGGCGGCCTCGGCCGCGGTGAATCCTGCTTCGCTAACTGCCCCGACGGGATCGCTGGAGCCCATGTCGAATGGATAATCCGAGCCGAGCAGGACTTGCCCGGCGCCCGCCACCTCAACGAGGGCGCGCAGCTCGCGGGGGCTGTGCACCAGGGAATCGAAGAAGATCCTCTGAAGATACGTCGACGGCGGTTCGGCGCACCGCTGCGCCTCGGAGCGAACCTTCCAAGCGTGGTCCGATCGGCCAATGGTGGTGGGCAGGTAACCACCCCCGTGCGCGGCGAGGATCTTGAGGTCCGGGTGACGGTCCAGGACCCCGCTGAAAATCACGTGGGACAGCGCGACGGCGTTCTCTGCGGGCTGGGAGACCGTATTGGACAGGTAGAAGCGGTCCAGTCGTTCGTCCAGGGAGCAGCCAAAGGGGTGGAGGAACACGATTGCGTCCAGTTCCGCAGCCCGGTTCCAGAAAGGTTCCAGCCGCGGATCGGAGAGCTCAACAGTGCTGCGCTCCGGGTCCCCGGGCGTGGCAGCAAAGGAGCCGATCTCCACGCCCAGCAAGCCGCAGTCAAGAACAGCATGTTCCAAGGCCTCCACCATTAGCTGCGGATGTTGCAACGGAACCAAGCCCAGCCCGTTCAACCGTTCCGGTGCCTGCTGGACAAGATCCCGGACTGCCTCGTTTGTTTGCATGGCAAGCCGCAGTGCGAGCTCTTCCCCGGCAAAATAGTAGAAATGCGACGGCGACGGTGACACCAGTTGTACGTCCACTCCTTGGGCGTCCATGTCCGCCAGCCGGCGGTCAAGATCAGTGAGCTGCGGCCACCGTTCTTTGATCATGAGGCCGGAGTTCGCCATGGACTCGGGACCGTTCCGCCTGACTTCCAACGCCTGCAGTTCTGCGAAACCTTCAGGGTCAGCGGTGGCCACCAGCTGCTGCAAGGCCGGAATCAGAACGTGGGCATGGACATCCACAGTGGGCTGTTGGGCTGTTTCGATGTGGTTCATGCGGGTTCCTTAAGCATGGTGGAGAGCGAGTTCATCAGGCCCGGAACATTTGCGTCCCTGACACCGTCCAGCATCCATTGACCAAGCTGGACTGAGGCTTTGACGACGGCCGTTGCCCTGTCCAGGCGGCGGTCCGCGAACTCCTTCCAGAGGGTTTCCGTGACGTGGTCCGCGGCGATCAACAGCTCCGCAAGTACCGCGGCGTCTTCCAAGGCCATGGCCGCGCCTTGCGCCACTGTTGGAGGGCAACTGTGCGCCGCGTCCCCAATGATGACGGTACGGCCGCGGTTCCACGGTCCTTCCACCAGGTGCGAAGTGAACCACGTGTAGTTGATTCGGGCGCCATGGTCCAGGTTTGAGCGGATCTCGTTCCACGGGCCGCCGTAGGCGGCGGCGAGTTCGGCCATCACCTTGGGGCCGTCTTCCTGCTTGCGTTCCTGGGCCTTCTCCACGAGGTAGGCATAAATGGTGTCCGGGCCGGTGGGGCAGTAGCCGGCGATGAAACACGGCCCTCCGTAAGTGAGGTCGGTCCGGACCACTTCCTCAGGCCGTTCGACGAAGGCGCGCCAAATACCCATTCCCGTAGGCTTGGGCTCCACCTCGATGCCGATCGCTTTGCGGACTGCGGAGTGCAGTCCATCTGCGCCGATCAGGAGGTCGTAGCCCGAGGTGCCGCCGTCGCCGGTGCGGACGGTGACGCTGCCGCCGTCGTCCTCTATGTCGGTGACGGTCTTGCCGTAACTGATGCGGGCACCTGCCTGCACGGCGCGTTCCCGCAGGATGGCAGTCAGGTCCGGACGGTACATACCGAGCGTCGCCGGAAGGTCGTCGCCACCGGTCCGGATGTCGTCCAGGACGGCAATCACGGTACCTGCGGGATCGGGGGCGCGCAGGCCGAGGGTGCTGAACGCGTACCCTTTCGCCTCCACGTCTTCCCAGACGCCAAGATCGCGCAGGACGCGCAGGGCGTTTCCCTGCAGCGTGATACCGGAGCCAAGGGTTTGTGGCTCGGTTGCCTTCTCCAGAACCTCCACCTCGATCCCGGCATCTGCCAGGAGGATCGCCGCAGTGAGTCCTGCAGCCCCTGCTCCGACGATTCCGACCTTCTGTACTGCTGCCATCTTTGACTCCTTTGTGGTGACGGCCATACTGCCTATTGTGCTGCTTCTCGCGCGAAGCTGTTTCTGCCCTGGGCTACTTCGGCTGTGAAACCGGAGGGCGGACCAGCTATCGCACGGCTATGGGGTTGACCGGGGAACCGACCGCTCCGGTGATGGGAAGCGGAGCGGCTGTCAGCATGAATTCATACCTGCCGTCAAGGGCGCATGCTTCCGCCAATGCATCCAGATCCCACATTTCGCCGAGGAACAGCCCCAGATTGGGGATGGCGATTTGGTGGAGGGGCTGGAAAGCACCTTCAAACTCGTTGGGCCGGACTTCGAATCCCCAGGTGTCTGTGGCGATTCCGGCGATCTCCGAGGCATGCAGCCATGGTGCCGTGCTGAACGACAACCCGGGGGCGGACCCTCCGGCGTAATCACCCCAGCCTTCGCGGCGAACACGCGTGTACTGCCCGGTGCGGAGCACCACGATGTCGCCGCGGCGAACTACCGAGCTTGGACCTTGGCGGTCAATGGTGCGCTCCAGGTGCTCCGGGGTGATGGCGAAGCCATCGGGCAATTCCCCGTCAGTACGTCCAAGCTCCGGCCCCATGGCGCGGCCAACATCCAACAAAACACCACGGGTGACGATTTTGGCGGCGGCGGTTTCTATCCCGGTGAAGAGGTCGCCCTCAGAGGTGACAACATCTCCCGCGGCCCGGCCGTTCCAGGCTTTGCCGCGATCGAAGATGTGCCCAAGCCCGTCCCACTGAGTAGAGCACTGCAAGGGCATGGCGATCACGTCATCAGCCCCACCGAAGCCGTGCGGGAACCCCTGGTTGCCGCGCTCCGCGTCCACCCCGGTGTCGGTCATGGTGTGAACCGGGTTGGTGCGTCGACGCCACCCCTTCTGGGGGCCATTAGTGTCGAAGGGCTGGGACAAGGAGAACGCATCGCCAGACTTCACCAACGATGCCGCCTCCACGCGCTTGCCGTTGTCTATGAAGTTGAGGGTACCGAGGACGTCGTCGTCGCCCCAGCGTCCCCAGTTGTTGTATAGCTGAGCCGCGGCGGCGATGCTGCCCATCGGGTCAGAGGGCCGGATCAGGTTGGTCTCAACGGCGTCGGCGGTCACTGTTCGTCCTTGCAGTGAATGCGTTGGGTTCCCAGGCCGGTGATGGTGCCCTCCATGACGTCGCCGTCCTGCAGGAGCCGCCCCCAGTGCTGGCCGTTGCCCGCGGGGCTTCCGGTCAGAACCAGGTCGCCGGGCCGAAGAGGCATGATTTGGGACGCTTCGCTGACCAGTTTGGCGACACCGAAGATCATGTCCTGTGTTGACTCGTCCTGCATGGCCTTCCCGTTGAGCTCCAGTGTCACTTGGACATCCTGAGGGTCGCCGAAGAACTTGGCGGGCACCAGCAGGGGACCGGTGGGCAGGAAGCCCGGTGCGTTCTTGGCGCGGTACCAGTCCGAACCGATGGCGGGCATGTCCTTGCGGAACACATACTCGCGCGTGGTGATGTCGTTGACCATGGTGTACCCAAAGACATACTCGAGAGCTTCTTCCGGGGTTACCCGGAAAGCTTCCTTACCGATCACGGCTGCTAGCTCGAGTTCCCAATCGTGGGACTTGCTGTATGCCGGGAGGGTGAGATCGTCCGTGGCTGAAGCGATAGCCGTGGGGAGGCCGATGAAGAAATAGGGTGTTCCCTGGCCGGCGCGCTCATCCATCATGGCTGCTGTCTTGGCGCGCACCTCTTCGGCATCCTGGCCGGCTTCCCGGTGGGCCACGGCCAGATCGATCACGTGCTTGCGGTAGTTGGCGCCGGTCTGTAGGACCTGCGCCGGTTCCACTGGAGCAAGGACCTCGACGGCGGACAAGGCAAGGCCCGCCTCTTCACCGGCCGAGGCTGCGAGCTTGTCAAGTTCGTTTTCGGTGGTCTCCCAGTGGTGGATCAGGCCATTGATGTCACTGTCCAGGGGGAGGACACGTTCGCCTACCAGCAATCCTGCCCTGGCCTTTGTGTCGCCGGGTTCCTGGAAGCGGATCAGCGAGTACGTTGCGTCAGCCATGTTCCTAGCCCCGACCCTGCTTTGCGTAGGGGTTCAGGAGGGCTTCCTTCATTTCGGCGGATGCACCTTCTTCCGTGGCGGTGAAGCCTTCCGCCGGCGGGAAGGATTCTGTCATGGAGTGCGGCATGGCGCCGTTCTTGTAGAAGTTGTTGGAACCTTCCGAGGGCTTCCAGGTGTTGGCGTCCCAGTCCGGCACGTAGTTCCGGTAGCCGCCGGAGTTGAGCTCAACGCGCAGGCCTGAGGGGTCGCGGAAGTACAGGAAGTTCTGTTCGCCCACGCCGTGGATGGAGGGGCCGTATTCCATGGGGGTGCCGTTTTCCATCATGACGTCAGCAGTGCGGAGAAGGTCCTCGGTGGCGTCCACCCAGAACGCGATGTGGTTGACGCGGCCGGCGCGCTGGGAAGTATCTTTGACGACGCCGAGGTCGTGGGACTTCTCGTTGGTGGTCAGTACTGAGAAGACGGTGATGGGTGCTTCGTCCAGGTCAACGAACGCCATGACGCGGAAGCCCAGTGCCTCGTTGTACCACTTGGCGAATCCGCGGACATCGGAGGAAGCCACCGTGACGTGGTCCAGGAAACGGGGAGCGGCTGCGTGGCTGCTACGGCGTTCGGGACGGTCGGGGTACGTGGATTCGAAGCCGGGCTCGGCAACGAACTTCTCCACGTCATAGAACAAGCGCATGTGGTGGCCGTAGGGGCCGGTGAATTCGTAGGCCTTGCCGAAGCCGTGGCCACCGGCCGTCCAGGTGCCCTGCACACCTGTTGCTTCAACACGGGCTGCTGCGGCTTCCAGTGCTGCTTGGGAGTTGGTGCGCCACGCCATCCGGCCGAGCGATGCCTCGGGGCCTTCAGTGATGACCAGGCTGTAGCGGTAGTAGTCGCCCCAGCAGCGCAGGTACACATTGCCATCCATGCGATCAATGATGCGCATGCCGAATTTCTCCTCGTAGAACCGTGCCGAGGCTTCAACGTCCGGAGTGGTGATCTCGAGGTGGGCAAGATGGGAGAGGGGAGTTTCCACGATGAATTTCCTTCTGAGTGCTTGATTGCTGGGACAGTTATCTGCAGGTCCTGTAACAACCATGAGCCACATCACGTATTCGGAGAAGAGCAAGTATCTGATAGCAACTATCTGTTCGGCAAATACTGGCATGGCTCGCCGTCATGGTCCTTGTCCGGGGCCCGCGGCTCGTGGGCACGCAAGCTAATGTCCTTCTCCTGTGGATAACCTAGGGGCATGAAGAACCTGGATCTGAACCTCTTGCCACAACTCCAGGTTCTGCTGGAGCTGCGGAACGTTTCCCGGGCTGCGGAACGGCTCCAGCTCAGCCAGCCGGCCACAAGTGCGGCGATGGCCAGGCTGCGGAGGCATTTCGACGACGAACTTTTGGTCCGTAACGGCCGCAGCTACGAGCTCACTCCCTTCGCGCAGTCTTTGGTCCCGCTGGTTGACGAAGCCATGCTTCACATTCAGCGGGCCACGCGCGTCAGGTCCGGATTCGATCCCACCACCAGTGAACGTGAGTTCGTGATTGCCGCATCCGATTATGCCGCGGCACTCATCGTGGGGCCCCTGAGGGGAATCCTGCGGCAGGAGGCTCCGCATGTGGTGGTGGACATCGTCCCCACGTCCGGGGTTCAGGGCGCCTTGGCTGACTATTCCAGAATGGACCTGCTGGTGGGGCCGATAGGCTACAAGATGCAAGGAACCACGAAACAACTGTTCCGGGACAGTTTTGTGGCCGTGGCCGATGCAGGAAACCCTCTTCTGCAGTTGCCGCGGCTGACCTTGGAGGACATCGTGGGGGTGCCGCACGCCGTGGGGTATTTCGGCGAGGGCATCAGCACGCCGGCGGACAAACTCTTTGAAAAGCGCGGTGTTCGGCGACGCGTGGCCGCTGTGGTGGCCGGCTTCCTGTCCCTGCCGTTAATGGTGGAGGGGACGGACCTTGTTGCGCTGGTTCCGCGCATGCTGGCATCCAGGGCGCAGCGGGGGGCGAGCATCGAGGTCCTGGAGTTCGCAGGGGAGTTGGAAGCGGCCTTGGTGGAAGCCATGTATTGGCATCCATCCCTGACAGAGGATCCCGCAAATGCGTGGCTCCGTTCCGTGGTGCAGCGCGCCTGCTCACAGCTCCATGAGATCTTTCATGTGACGGCTCATCCGGTCACCATCACGGCGGATCAGGCCAGTTAGCCCGGGAACGGTCGGGCGCCCCCACGGATGGGGGCGCCCGGATCAGAGTTGGCGGCCTAGCGCAGGGTACGTAACCGAACGGGACTAGTGATCGGCGTCCGCCGCATCTTTCTTGGCGGACTTTTCCGCGTCCTTCTCTGCGCGCAATGCCTCGGACTCGTGTTGCTCATCGGCCTTTTCCTGATGGATGACCTGGGCGAAGAGCTTCTCCATCTCCTTGGCGACACCTGCCGCTGAGGCTGGATTCTGGCCTGTTACCAGGCGCTCGTCCACCGCAACTTTCTCTTCAAAGACACCTGCGGAAACATGGCGGGCACCCTGCTCCTCCAAGCGGTCGGCCAGGAAGAACGGAATAACCTTGTCCTTGCCGGCAGCTACTTCCTCGTCATTGGTAAACGCGGCTACGTCGCGTCCTTGGACGAGTCGGAACCCGTTTTTTAGTTCCACATTCAGCAGACCGGCAGGACCGTGGCACACAGCTCCTACCAGACCTCCGGCGTCGTAGACGCTGGCTACCAGCCGCTGCAGTCCTTCGCTGTCCGGGAAGTCCCACATAGTGCCGTGCCCGCCTACGAGGTAGACGGCATCGTATTGGCCGGGATCCACGACGTCCACGCGGGCGGTGTTGTACAGCCCGGCGCGCGTGGTCTCATCCTGGGTAAAGGCAACCTGGATGGGGTCATCTGTATCTACCTCGTCGCTGGGAGGCTGGCCGCCCTTGATGGAGGCGAAGTCGACGAAGTGGCCTGAATCTTTGAAGACTTTCCAAGGATGTGCGGCCTCGGCGACGTTGTAACCGGTCTTCTCTCCCGTATCGCCGAGCTCGGAAACGCTGGTCAGTACCATGAGGATTTTCTTCATGAAGTGCTCCTTTCGTCCAACGTCCACCCTACGCCCCTTCCGTTTTTAGCCCTCCGGGCAGTCTGTTGACAGACGGGAAGTAACGCGGGTAACCTAAGTCACATGTTCACCGGGTAACGCGCGTTACCAACAGGGTTACCGGTGAGCAGCCAGATCATGAAGCTCTGGCACACCCTCGGATCGAACAAGAGCACCCGGAGCATTCAATGGCGAAAACCACCCCTGACGAGGCCGTGCCCGTGCGGCAGCGGGGAGTCACCATGAAGGACGTTGCCAACCACGCCGGCGTCTCCCGGACTGCAGTCTCGTTTGTGCTGAGCAACCGCGAAAACGCAAGCATTTCCGAGGAAACCCGCACCCGGATCAACCAGGCCGTGCAGGAGCTGGGTTACCGGCCCAACGCCGGTGCACGTGCTTTGGCATCCCGGCGCAGTGACTGGTACGGCATCGTGACAGAGATCGTCACGGCACCGTTCGCTGTCGACATCATTAAGGGAGCCCAAGACCAAGCCTGGCTTGACCGCCGGTTCCTACTCATCGCGCCCTCCGACCAGGCCGATGCCGTAGGACCCAACCAGGGCTTGGAAGATGCTGCAACTGAACAGCTGTTGGAACAACGAGTGGAAGGACTCCTGTACGCAGCCACGTTTCACCGGGGCGTCCATGTTCCGGCGAGCGCCAATGAAGTACCCACCGTGTTGATCAATTGCTTCGATGCGGATGGAAAGCTGCCCTCGATCGTCCCTGACGAGCGTGGGGGCGGCCGGGTGGCCGTCGAACGGTTGCTCCAAGCCGGCCATACGCGGATTGGAGTCATCAATCTTGACCCGGTTATTCCTGCTTCAGTGGGGCGTTTGGAGGGTGCACGCGAAGCACTCGCCGCAGCCGGACTGGAGCTTGACCCGGAATTGGTGGTGTCCGGATATGCAACGGCTGACGGCGGCTACGAAGCTGCCTGCCACATCCTGGATCGCTACCCGGAAAGCGGCAGGCCAACGGCGCTGTTCTGCCTCAATGACCGGATGGCGATGGGCGCCTATGACGCCATCAAGGAACGGGGCCTGACCATCCCCGGGGACATCGCCGTGATCGGCTTCGACAACCAGGAACTTATTGCGGCCTACCTGCGGCCAAAATTGACCACGGTTGCGTTGCCCTTCGAGAAAATGGGCGCCTTGGGCGTCCAAACGCTCGCCGCTCTCACAGCAGGACAGCCGATCCTTGCCGACCAGCAATTGGTCGACTGTCCGCTGCTAGAACGCTCTTCGGTCTGACGCGAAATCAACGTCGAAGAGCAACCCTTACCCACCCCTTCACCTTGCACGATGAAGATAGGAAAGAGACAACCATCATGACACAACCCCGATACTTCCGGGCTGCCCGGATGACGGCGGCAAGCCTTGCAGTGGGCGCGATGCTGCTCACCGGCTGCACGGCAAATGTCACCAAGACAAGCACTTCCGACGCCGGAGCGAACGCCAGCGCGTTTCTCACCATTCCGCGTGAGGACATGGGAACGTTCGTGCAGAACTTCAACCCGTTCGCCCCCACGGTGAACCCGATGGTTCAGCAGTCCATCTACGAATCCCTCCTGATCTTCAACCCGGCAAAGGGAGATACGGTGCCGTGGCTGGCCACTGAGTGGAAGTCGGCGGAGGACGGCAAATCGGTCACCTTCACCCTTCGTGACGGTGTGAAGTGGTCTGACGGGCAGCCGTTCGTGGCTGACGATGTTGCTTTCACGTTCGAACTTCAGAAGAAGATCAAGGGCGGTTTTGAATACCTGGACACCGTCACGGCCGAGGGCAATAAGGTCACGTTCAACTTCAACAAGCCGTGGTCTCCGGCCCTCTATGATGTGGGTCAGCTGATCATCCTGCCCAAGCACGTATGGTCCGCATTGCCGGACCCGGAGAAGGATGCAAACGCCAAGCCCGTGGGCACTGGACCATACACCGAGGTTGATACTTTCCAGGCGCAGTCCTTCGTGCTCAAGAAGAACCCCAATTACTGGCAGCCGGAAAAGCAGAAAATCGCCGGCATCAAGATGCTCGCTTTTGCAGGAAACGACGGCGCCAACCTCGCCGCCGCAAACGGGGACGTGGACTGGGCTCCGCAGTACATTCCCAACATTGAAAAGACGTTTGTCTCCAAGGACAAGGAACACCGCCAGTACTGGTTCCCGGCCACCGGTGCCATGATCAACTGGCAGCTGAACACCACCAAAGCGCCGTTCAACGATGTTGATGTCCGCAAGGCGCTGAGCATGGCCGTGGACCGCGATCAGGTCACCAAGATCGGTATGAGCGGCTATGCCAAGCCGGCGGACTGCACTGGACTCTCCGGTAACTATGAGACGTGGAAGAACGCCGCGGTCAAGGACAACTGCACGTGGACCAACCACGATGTGCAAAAAGCCAACGAGCTTCTGGATAAGGCGGGCTACCCCAAGGGAGCTGACGGGAAGCGCACGCTCAAGGACGGGAAGCCCTTCGAGTTCAAGATCTCCGTGGGTGCGACGTCCTCTGATTGGCTGTCCGTGGCCAACGTGATCGCGCAGAACCTGGCCGAGGTGGGCGTTACTGCCAAGGTGGAGTCCCCTGACTGGGCGGCAGTGGTTGCCGGTTACGAGACAGGCGACTTCGATTCCGGGATCGTCTGGAGCGCCAACGACCCCAGCCCGTACAAGTACTTCAACACCTCCATGGGCACCGCCACGGTGAAGCCGGTAGGCACCAAGACCTTTGATAACTACCACCGCTTCGGCGACACAAAGGCCGATGCCCTCCTGGCCGACTTCGCTGCGGAAGCTGACGAGTCCAAGCAAAAGGACATCGCCAACAAGCTGCAGGAAGAATACAACGACGTCGCACCGTTGGTGCCGCTGTTCTCCGGCCCTGAATGGGGTGCCTTCAATGACACCCGATTCACCGGATGGCCCACGGAGGACAACCCGTACGCCACCCTCTCCGTCCGTTCACCCACAACGGTGCTCGTCCTGACCACGCTGGAACCGCGCAAGTAATCCCTGGCAGGCCTCACGCCGCCGCATCAGCGCTGGCACGCCCGGCGGCACCCTGCCGCTGACCCGGCCTCCCCGCCGGGCGTGCCGCTTCACTTTCCGCAATCCCCGCAATTCCCGAATGGAGGGAAACCGTGCGCTTCATCCTGCGCCGCCTGGGTTTCTACCTGATCGCCTTCTGGGCATCCATCACCCTAAATTTCCTGCTCCCGCGATTCATGCCGGGCGACCCCGTGTCCCGTATGTTCGCCCGCTCCCAGGACCGAATGCAGCCCGAACAGATCGAGGCCCTGCGCAAGCTGCTGGGTGTTGATGACCGGCCCATTTGGGAGCAGTACATCGACTACATTCACAACATTTTCACTGGGCAGATGGGTGTCTCCATCTCGCGTTTCCCCACCCCGGTCACCGAGGTCATCTCGTCCCAAATCGGCTGGACACTCCTGCTGGGCGGAACCGCACTGGTGATCGCCGCCGTCGTTGGTAACCTGCTGGGAATCCTGGCGGCTTGGCGCCGTGGCGGCGCGATCGACTCCGCGCTCCCGCCCGTGCTGGTTTTCATCGGCTCGTTCCCCTACTTCTGGCTGGCCATGGGTGCACTGTACCTCTTCGGCGTGGTGCTGGGATGGTTCCCCATCAGGCACGCTTTCACGGACGGATTGGAACCGGCATTGACGTCGGAGTTCATCGGCGACGTCGGCGCCCACCTTGTGTTGCCCGCGCTGACGATCGTGCTGGTTTCGATCGGCGGCTGGATGCTCGGCATGCGGAACACCATGATTGCCACCAATTCCGAGGACTACATCACCATGGCCGAAGCCAAGGGACTGCGCCCTGGCCGCATCATGCTCCGCTACGCAGCCCGCAACGCCATGCTCCCGTCGGTGACCAGTTTTGGCATGGGACTGGGATTCGTGGTGGGTGGTGCGCTGCTCACAGAGGTGGTGTTCGCCTACCCCGGCGTTGGTTACCAGCTCCTCAACGCTGTCCAAGGCCTCGACTATCCGCTCATGCAGGGCCTGTTCCTGACCATCACCGCCGCTGTGCTGCTGGCCAACTTCCTGGTGGACATCCTCTACGTCCGCCTCGACCCGCGCGTGCGCAGCAACTAGAGGACCGATCATGACTACCGCACTTCTGAAGCAGCCAACACCAACACAGGCTGTCCGCAAGCCCAACCGCAGCTTCGTCCACGGCCTCATCAGCAACAAGAAAGCGCTGACGGGCATGGCCGTGATGGTCATCTTCCTTGCACTGGCACTGCTGGCGCCGGTGCTGTTCCCGGGTGACCCATCAAGGATCACCGCGATGGCCTCCCTGGAACCATCGGCCGAGCACTGGCTTGGCACTACCGCCAAAGGACAGGACGTGCTCGCCCTGACCGTCCACGGCTCACGTAGTTCGCTGTTCGTGGGACTGACTGTGGGCGTGGCGTCCACTTTCATCGGCATCCTGGTGGGTCTGGCCTCGGCGTACTTCGGCAAATTCATTGACGAAGCACTGTCCCTGGTCACCAACGTTTTTCTGTTGCTGCCCGGCCTGCCATTGCTGGTCATCCTGGCCGCCTTCCTCCCGCCGGGCCTGGGCACAGTGATCCTGGTTCTTGTGGTCACCGGGTGGGCCGGGTCAGCCCGCGTCCTGCGCTCACAAGCACTATCCATCCGCTCCAAGGACTTTGTGGCCGCGGCCGTAGTTTCCGGCGAACGGGCAGGCCGGATCATGTTCCGCGAGATCCTGCCCAACATGGCCTCGATCGTCATGGGCACCCTCCTGGCCTGCGTGATTTATGGAATCGGCGCCCAAGCGGGCCTGGAGTTCCTGGGACTGGGCGATGTCAGCACGGTCTCCTGGGGAAACAACCTCTTCTGGGCCGGTAACGAAGGTGCCCTGCTGACCGGCAGTTGGTGGGTCTTTGTACCCTCCGGCGTGTGCATCGCGCTGGTGGCCTTCGCCCTTGCACTGATCAACTACGCGGTGGACGAAGTCACCAACCCGCGGCTCCGAAAGATCAAAACGCCCAAAACAACACCCGCGAAAGCCGAAAGGAGCGCCGCCAAATGACCATCTCCCAGGTTTCCTTCGGCTCCCACCAACCTGTCCTGGAGGTCAAGAACCTCACGGTGCAGTACGTCGGCGATACCCGCTCCACCACCGCCGTCGATCACGTTTCCTTCAGCATCGGCACCGGCGAGGTGTTCGGTCTCGCGGGGGAGTCCGGATGCGGTAAATCCACCATCGCCAACTCGATCATGAGGCTCCTGAAGGATCCCGCGAAGATCGCCGGCGGCAGCATTTCCTTTGGCGGCAAGGACGTCCTGGCCATGACTCCGGAGGAGCTGCGGCGCTTCCGCTGGCAGGACGTGGCCATGGTGTTCCAATC
Organism: Arthrobacter sp. DualSoilB13; assembly: GCF_055389195.1. Lineage (NCBI taxonomy): Bacteria > Bacillati > Actinomycetota > Actinomycetes > Micrococcales > Micrococcaceae > Arthrobacter > Arthrobacter sp. DualSoilB13. The sequence goes on from NZ_AP035865.1 coordinate 1,972,747, forward strand.
GGCCATGAACTCGCTCAATCCGGTGCTGACCATCGGCGAACAGATCGTTGATATCTTCACGACCCATGCCGGCTATTCCCGCAAGGAATCAATGCGGCGAGCCGGGGAACTGCTGGAACTGGTGAGGATCGAACCCTCCCGGCTCAAGTCCTACCCGCACCAGCTCTCAGGCGGCATGCGTCAACGAGCTGTGATTGCCATGGCTGTAGCGCTCAAGCCGTCACTCTTGATCCTGGACGAGCCAACTACCGCACTGGATGTGGTGGTTCAGCAGGAAATTATGGCCCAGATCAAGGAGCTCCAGCGCGAGCTCGGTTTTTCTGTCCTCTTCATTACGCACGACATGTCCCTCATGGTGGAACTCTCGCACCGCATGGCCGTGATGTATGGCGGGCGGATGGTGGAAACCGCCAAGGCCCAGGACGTCTACGCCAACCCCCGTCACCCTTACACCCAAGCGCTGATGGGCGCGTTCCCGCCGCTCACCGGCCCCCGCGTCCCATTGACGGGACTGCCCGACGGCGTGAAGTTCCGCAACATCCCGGACCTCGCTGAGGTGGCACCCGGCCACTTTGTAGCCCCGTTTGACGCCGACACTTCGGTGGTCAATTCCGTCAACCTGGAAGGAGCCGCACGATGAGCCACTCACTGATGACCCCGGCGGCCGTGTCCACCACCGGCACCCCTGCCCTGGAAATTCGCGGCCTGGGAAAGACTTTCCCCATTGGCGGTTTGTTCTCCCGCGATTCTGTCCGCGCCCTCCACGGGATCGACCTGAGCATCGCCAAAGGCGAAATCGTAGCGCTCGTGGGGGAGTCCGGTTCCGGCAAGAGCACCTTGGCCCGCTGTGTGGCGCGGCTCGAAAAGCCTAGTTCAGGGGAAATCCTGATTGACGGCGTCGACGTCCTCAAACGCGACCGGTTCCAAGCATCGCGTGCGTTCCGATCAAAACTGCAGATGGTGTTCCAAGACCCCTTCGGTTCACTGAACCCGGCCCACAGGATGGATCACTTCCTGCGGCGCTCGTTGGCGATCCACGGCAGGAGCGGCGGAAGCGAGCGGGAGACCCAGCGGCGGCTCGAAGAACTCATGACCACCGTTGGCCTTCAGGCTGACATGCTGAACTCGTATCCGCACGAGCTCTCCGGCGGCCAGCGCCAACGCGTTGCGATCGCCCGGGCCCTCGCCGTTGAACCGCAGGTCATCCTGGCTGATGAGCCCACGTCCATGCTGGACGTTTCTGTCCGGATCGGCGTGCTGAACCTGATGCGCAAGCTCCGCGACGAGCAGGGCATCTCCATGCTCTACATCACCCACGACCTCGCGTCCGCACGGTACTTGGCAGACAGGACCGCGGTCATGTTCGCCGGTGAACTGGTTGAAGAAGGCGAGTCCTTGGACCTTCTGGCCAATCCTGCCCACCCCTACACGCAACTACTGGTTTCAGCTGTCCCTGACCCGGCCCGTGCAGGCTCCTATGATCCGGTACGCAGGGCCGAACTGCGGCAAGCGGTCATGGCCTCAACGCACTGCGCGTTCCACGGCGATCCGAACCAAGCATGCTCGTCCGAGGAACCTGTGCGCCATCAGGTGGGTGACCCCGAAAACCGTCACTGGGTTCGCTGCCACCTCTACCGGCCGTGGGCTGCTGCCGGCAGTCATGCCTTGGTCAGTGAACCAACCCAAACCAGCCACCCGGCGTCGAACGCTCACGAAGAGGCTTCCGCATGACTGAACTTACCCACCCGCTCGCCACCGTTCCGCGCGACGAACTGCTGTCCCGCGCCGAGGCCGACCCCCTTCGCCCGCGATTCCACTTCGTTTCACCGGCCGGTTGGCTCAACGATCCCAACGGGGTCAGCCAGTGGAACGGCACGTACCACTTGTTCTACCAATACAACCCTGAGGGTGCTTTTCATCACCGGATTCAGTGGGGCCATGCCACCAGCTCGGACCTGGTCACCTGGACTGATCAGCCCGTGGCTTTGGAGCCATCCGCGGGACCGGATGCCGAGGGTTGCTGGTCCGGGGTGTTGGTGAACGACGACGGCACACCCACCTTGGTGTACTCCGGACGGTTCGCGGACAAGGAGTTGCCCTGCGTCGCCATAGGATCCCCTGACCTTCTGGACTGGACCAAGGATCCCGGGAACCCCGTGATCGCAGCGCCGCCTGCAGGGGTGGACATCACTGCCTACCGCGATCACTGCGTATGGCGCGAGGGGACCGTGTGGAGGCAGTTGGTAGGCTCAGGAATTCGTCATCGCGGCGGTACGGCGTTCTTGTACGAGTCTTCGGACTTGAGATCGTGGGACTACGTGGGGCCGCTGTTCATCGGAGATGCCTCACAGGGTGACCCGGCGGACACTGACTGGACCGGGACCATGTGGGAATGCGTTGATCTGTTCCGGGCAGGACAAGGTTCTTTAGGATCCGCACCTGCTGACGACTCGCCTGATGTGCTGGTTTTCTCCGCATGGAACGACGGCGAAACCCGCCACCCGCTGTACTGGACCGGTCGCTACGCCGGAAATTCCTTCGAACCGGAGGCTTTGCACCGGCTGGACTTTGGGGGTCGCTTTTTCTACGCCCCGCAGTCTTTCCAGGATGAGTCCGGCCGACGTGTCATGTTCGGTTGGATGCAGGAAGGGCGCAGCGACGCAGCCATGGTGGAGGCCGGCTGGTCCGGGGTGATGAGCCTGCCGCGGCTCACCACGGTGGCCAACGACGGAACCCTGGAGTTTGCACCGGTTCCCGAAATCGCGAAGCTCCGTAGCAACCACGTCAGCGTGCCGGCCCAGGTTTTGGCGGGGGCTGGAACGCCACTGGATACCCGTGTGTCCGGCAACCAGCTGGACCTTGAGCTGAACCTACACCTTGACCCTGGTGCGGAGGTTCGCCTCGGCGTGCTCGTGTCCACGGATGGTGCTGAGGAAACGCTCATCATGCTGAGCCGGGCTGCTGACGAAACCCCAACAGGCACTCTTCGCCTTGACCGGACCCGCAGCAGCCTCAACCCTGCCGTTGACGTTGAGGACAAGTCCGGCCCCATTCCCATGACTAATGGGCGAGTTCGCCTGCGCGTTCTGGTGGACCGGTCCGCCGTCGAAATTTTCGCCAATGGCAAGCCGCTCACGGCCCGTATCTACCCAACCCTCGGCGGCGAGCGCGTGACGCTGGCAGCCACCGAAGGTTCGGTGCGGATCCTCTCCTTCGATGCCTGGACCATGGCCGGGGTCTTTGAAGAGACCCGTAGCCTGCAGCCGGAACGGAAGAAAACCCATGGATGAATCACCGTCAGTCTCCCGCCGCGGACTTCTGACCGGCGCCGGCGCTGTTGCGCTGGGCGGGTCCATCGCGCTCTCCACTCCTGGAGGACCCGCTATGGCGGTGGGTGGCCCAGCCTCGAAAGGATCATCGCGGATGCGCCCTGTCTATCACTTCAGCGTGACCGACAACTGGAAGAACGATCCCCAACGACCCATCTACCTTGACGGGGAGTACCACTACTACTACCTGTACAACGCTGACTACATCAAGGGCGGTGGAGGCACGTCCTGGCGCAGGGCCACCACCACGGATCACGTCGCATTCCGGGATCGCGGAGTGGCGATACCCAAGTTCCGCAACGGCAACGGCGATTGTTGGTCCGGATGTCTGGTGGTTGATGATGCCAATACTGCCGGATATGGTGCTGGAGCCGTCATAGCCCTAGTTACCCAGGCTCCGGAAGGCCGGCAGGCACAATACCTCTGGTACTCCACGGACAGGGGGCGCTCTTTCACGCCCGGCGGCGAGGCGCCGGTACTGCCCAACCCGGGGGTGCACGATTTCCGAGACCCCAAGGTGATCTGGGACGCAGACCGCAGCCGGTGGTTCATGGCCAATGCCGAGGGGCAGAAGCTGGGTTTTTACACTTCCCCGGACCTTCGGTCCTGGAAACGTGTTGGCGAATTTCTTCGCAGCGACCTGGGGCTGCTGGAGTGCCCTGACCTCTTCAAGATGACTGCCGACGACGGCACCTCGCACTGGGTCCTCGGTACCAGTGCCAATGGCAAGGGGCGTGGGTTGCCTGCGACGTATGCGTATTGGACTGGAGCTTTTGACGGCAGCTCCTTCACCCCCGACCACGCCGAGCCGGAATGGCTTGATTATGGCTTCGACTTTTATGGCGCAGTGACCTACCCGCATCACGATGCGACGGGTGCGGAGGACCCAACCCTCCGACGGGCAATCGGCTGGGCCAATTTCTGGGATTACCCCCACAACACGCCGACCCTTTCCACTGACGGCTACAACGGCGATGACATGATTGTCCGCGATGTCCGGCTCAAGCGTGGAAGCGACGCCTATTACCTCGCCTCAGCGCCCACATCTGCCCTGAGCGATCACGTGAAGCGCACACATCGACTAGGTGATGTGGCGGTTGCCGGTACTCATGACCTGAAGATCCGCTCGAATGCTTACGATCTGAGCTGCGAGGTGGTGTGGGATCCGGCCGCGCCGCCGGCCAATCTCGGGTTGGAGGTATGCCGCGCGCCAGGTGGAGGCAGGCATGTGGCCGCCGGTGCGTTCCTGCGTGGCTCGTTTACGTACGTCAACCGCCGCCCCACCGTTAACCCCACTGCGGGGGAAACCCAGACCGCGATGGATCCCACCACTGGCAGACTTACGCTCCGCATCCTTGTGGATCGCACCAGCGTCGAAGTGTTCGTCGGCGATGGGCGCGTGGTGCACTCGCACCGGGTTTTCCCCCTTGAAGGTGATGACGGCATCCGCCTTTACGCCCATGAAGGATCGGCCACATTCCAGGACCTGACCATCCGTGAGCTCAAAGTCACGCCCTAGCCCCACCCAAAAATAACGAAGGGCAGGACCACTGGTGGGTGGTCCTGCCCTTGGTGCGATGGGTCGCGCCCCTGCGCCCGGAGGTCGGGTTACCTGTTGCGATGGTGTGCCGGAGCGGTTCCTACGCGTACCGAACCTGTTCTTTCGGCGTTTAGTAATACGTTGAGCTACATGATGCCCGTTGGTACAAGCAATGCCCAGGCGAGTGCGGGTGCCACCAAAACCACTCCGCCGGCGTACATCATCAGCTGCTTATAGACGCGCTGACGGTCATCCTCGCGAGCGTTGGCCACCACCAACGCGCCGTCGGTGGAGAACGGCGATACGTCCACCACGGTGGCGGCGATCGCCAGGGCCGCAACGGTTCCCGATGCACTGAGCGAACTCGTTGCCAGCAAAGGACCAGCCAGAGGGATGAAAGGTTTGGTGCTCCCTGATGTTGACCAGCGCCAGCAGGAGTCCCGCCGAGAGGGCGACGAAGCCGATGGGCATGTGGAAGCCCAAGGCGCAGACAAGCATGGCCACGATGAGCCCCAGCGTCAGGATCTGCTGGCCGTGCGGGCGGGTGGGTCGTGCCTCGAGCTCGGCGTGCTGGCCTGCGGCGCCGTCGCGGAGTTTACCCAAAAGGGCGAACAGCACCACGGTGAGTACCGACAGGATCAGATTCAGTGCGAAGCTCGCTCCGAAAAGTGCGCCCTGGGAGATCGGGAAGCCGTTCTTGACAGCAATGTCATGCACCAGGACACCCGCCACGGACAGCGGGGAGAAGCCGCCTGCGTGGGCTCCGTTGATGATGAATGCGCCCATAAGAACCGGGTGGATGCGTGACTCGTAGGCCAGGCCGATCGCAGCCGGTGCCAGCAGAGCCACGGCGGCGGGGGAGAACGTGCCCAGGGCGGTCAGTGATGCTGCGAGCAGGAAGAATACCCACGGCAGCAGCAGAGTCTTTCCACGAACAAGCCTGACGCAGTTTTGGACGATGATGTCGATGGTCCCGTTTCGCTGGGCCATGCTGAAGAAGTAGGTAACACCGATGATGGTGATCACGATGTTCGCCGGGAAATCGGCCAGGATCTCCTTGTCGGTCATACCCAGCATGAAGTAGCCAACCCCGAAGGACGCCACGAGTCCCATGACGCCGATGTTCAGTGGCCACTTGGTGGCGACGACGAACATCACCACAAGGATTACCAGCGGGATGATCTGGATGGCAGTCATGGTCGGCTCCGATTCAGGGGTGGCCGCCGGGTTGAAGATGGCACCCCCGAACAGGATGGCAAACAGACCCAGGATGACTGAAGCGGCAACCGTTATCAGCAGGATACGGCGGCGGTTGCCGGGTCGCTGGGAACGCTCTTCCCGGATGTCGCTCTCAGCCTCGGGAGCTGGTGTGGTAATAGTCTTAGCCATGGTTGTTTCTCCTCATCGAGTGGCTGTTGCTAGTGAGGCTTCGACGACGTTGCCGAGAGTCTCCGGGAGGTGAATGATGCTGGAGGCGATGGTGCGCGCTGTTCGGTCTACGCCCACCAGAAGGGACCCATCTAGTTCCTCGCTCCAGGTTTCGATGACGCCGGCAGGTGTCCGCAGTTTCAGGACTGCCTGGGGTGCGTCGCCGGTGATGTCGTTCATTACCGTGCCCGGGGTGCGGGCGGCGAGTGTGAGGGCGATGCTGCCGGTGATGGCCAACGCCGGATGGGGCTTGCCCATCGACAGCATCATGACGTTGACGTCGCACTCCGGCCCGGTGGGTGGGCCGACGATTGCGAGCTTGGGAACGGCGCGTGCGGCTTCGGCTGGAGTTGCTGCCATTCCCATTCGGACCGCTGCCTGACGACGGATGACGTCCAGGGTATCCAGGTGCAATTCCACGCTGGCCTTCCACGTCTCGTAGCGGGCTGTGTCCAGCCCAAGTTCCTCGGCCCGGACGATGACTACCGGGGCGCCTGCATCCACCATCGATACGGTCCAGCGGGTTCCGCCGGCCATGATCGTGTCTGACGCCTCACCCGTGGGGAGCAGATGTCCGGTGGTCTTGCCGGCCGGATCTTGGAAGCCAAGACCGACTTTGTAGCCGGGAAACACGACGCCGGGCATGTGCGCGTCCGGGGTGATCGGCAGCGCGCCGGCAGGTGTTGAAACCCGCTGGATGATGATCTGGCCCGTGTTGGTGTTACGGGTGACGATGCGGGTGGAATCGGCGTCGGGCACGACCCAGCCTTTCTCGATGGCGTAGAGGCCGACGACGGCGGAGCAGTTCCCGCAGTTGCTGCCCCAGTCAACGGTGGCCTCCTCGATGCCCACCTGGGCGAAGGTGAATTCGACGTCCACCCCCGGGTTCGCCGGTCGGCTGAGGATCATTGCCTTACTGGTAGTCGATGTAGCCCCGCCCACCCCATCGATTTGCCGGGTATCGGGGCTTCCAAAGAGTCGTGGCAGGAGATCGTCCAGGTTGGCGTTGGCCGTATCCAGGTGTTCAGTTTCAAAGACCCAGCACTTGCTGGTTCCTCCGCGCATCCATTCAGCTTCGATCTTCATTGTGCTTCCCTGCCTCTCGTGGCAATCCTGCAAAGTTTGTTTGCCTGTTACGAGGATGATCCGAATCACATATGAAGACAATGTTGGATAAATGAGGGGGAGTGTAGTGATCCTTCATTCACTGTGTAGGCAGGGTTAGGCGGAGCTTGAAGATTGCGAAAACCCTGGTTTCCACCCTGCTGCAGGCGCTGAATGCCGTGCAACTGCTTAGAATGAACCAAGTATGGAGAAGGGTGAAGCGATGCTTAACGATGAAAGTTTGGATTTATTTGATATCCGGCGACTTGCCCTCCTGGTGGAGGTGGTGGCACAGGGATCGATCACCGCGGCGGCGGACATCATGATGTATTCGCCATCGGCTGTCTCGCAGCAGCTGCGCAAATTGGAGCAGGAAGTGGGGCAGCCCCTGCTCAACCGGCGGTCCCGCGGTGTTGTCCCCACGGAGGCGGGGCAGGTGCTGGCAGGACATGCGCGGAAGATCGTGGGACAGATGCGCGCCGCCCGGTCCGACCTTGGCCAGATTGCCGGTTTGAACCGCGGCTCATTGACGGTTGGCACGTTCCCTACACTGGCCGGTTCATTTTTGCCCTTAGTGATCCGCGCCTTCAAGAAGCGCTACCCGGCGATTGGTCTCTCAGTGCGCAGCGCCCGCTTCGATGAATTGGTCTCGGACCTCGAATCCGGAGTGACCGGGTTGTGCTTGCTCTGGGACTACCCCTGGAACCGCTTCAACGACGAATCCATTCGGGTCACGGAAGTCTTCCAAGAGAGCACGGTGATCCTTGTGGCCAAGGGGCACCCTTTGGCCGATCGCGACGAGGTGACCATGAAAGACCTCCGAAAGGAATCGTGGATAGTCCGCGCAGAGGCGCACCCGGTAGTGGAGGTACTTCAACGCTCCGCCCACGACGCCGGCTTTGAACCAAACATCGGATTCCTTGCCAACGATTACCAAGAGGCTCAAGCCATGGTCAGCGTCGGCATGGGGGTGGCGATGGTCCCCAAGACAGCGGTGGCCTTGCAGCATCCGGATGTCAGGGTCCTCAGCCTGGGGGCCGAGGCACCCCTGCGCCGGGTTCTCTTGGCCCAACGCCAGGACAAGGTCTATGCGCCTGCGGAGGTGGCGTTCCACTCCACCCTGTTGGAAATAGCCCGTGAACGAGGCAACGAGTATCTCTGAGGTGGTGCATGGCATCGGACGCGCTAGGGCAGTGGGTCGACCCTTGGTACAGGCGTAGCGTTCGCTGACCCTGGTGGTTATCACCTATCACGTGGCCTTGGTGAGGCGCATGTGCCATTGGGTGGCAGTCGTCCACCCACCTTCGATTACCGCCACCCCCCCTTGCCGCCCCGCGGCCGGGGGGTTGTTTGTTGTTGGCACCAAGGGAATCACGGCACCCTTGAATTTCGAAGATGCAGTTTGTTAGTATGACAGGACAAACTAGGAGGGAAAAACATGCCGCTTGTTCGAATCGACGTCAATCAAGGCCGCACCCCGGAGGAATTGACCGCGCTGAGCCGCGCTGTTCACGATGCCATCCTTGCGGAATATGGGATACCGGAGCGCGATTACTTCCACATTCTCACCGAGCATCCCCAGGGTCAGATTATTTCCCAGGACGCCGGCCTCGGGTTTGAGCGCACTTCCGGGATGGTGATGATCCAGATCTTTACGCAGGGTGGCCGCAGCCAGGATGCCAAGAGTTCGTTATTTGCGGCAATCGCCAGCAGTCTGGCTGAGGTGGGAGTGCCGGGTGAGGACGTCTTTGTGGGCTATGTGGAGAACTCGCCAGGTGACTGGTCGTTCGGCTTTGGCCGCAGTCAGTATGTCACAGGCGAACTGGCCGTGCCGAGCAAATAATGGCACCCGGTGTCATGTTGTAAATATGTCAGTACAAACCTTTGACAGGACATTGAATCTGGTGCAAAGTAGTCCTGTGGCCCCGCTCACTGAGGGGTGGCAAGGCATTGGGGCCCAGCGCTCAAAGGTTTAGAGTTCACAAGAGAAAGGTCAACGATCATCGTGACCCACGAACTGCTTACGATCGGGCGCATCAGCGTTGATATCTACCCGAACGACATCGGAGTGGACCTTGAGGACGTAACGTCCTTTGGGAAATACCTTGGAGGTTCGCCCTCCAACGTAGCCGTCGCCGCGGCGCGTCACGGCCGACGCGCGGGCGTCATCACCCGTACCGGCGATGACGCCTTCGGAAACTACCTGCACCGGGAACTGCACAAGTTCAATGTGGACGATTCTTTCGTCTCCGCGGTCAAGGAATACCCCACGGCGGTGACCTTCTGCGCGATTAAACCGGCCACGGACGAATTCCCACTCTACTTTTACGGCCGTTTTCCCTCGGCACCGGACCTGCAGATCAAGGCTGCAGAGCTGGACCTGGCGGCCATCCGTGACGCTGGCATTTTCTGGTCCACCGTCACCGGCCTGTGCCAGGAACCCAGCCGCGAAGCCCACATCAAAGCCCATCAGGCCCGGCCCCGTGCCGGACTGAAGCAAGGTCAGTTCACCATCTTGGATCTGGACTACCGTCCCATGTTCTGGGCCTCCGAAGCCGAAGCCCGCACCGAAGTTGCCAAGGTGCTCCCGCATGTGACCGTCGCGATCGGCAACGACAAGGAATGCGCTGTTGCCGTGGGTGAGGGAACGCCCGACGAACAGGCAGACCGCCTGCTGGCCGCCGGCGTCGAAATCGCCGTCGTGAAGCTTGGCCCCGAAGGCGTGATGGCCAAAACCCGCACCGAGCGTGTGGTCTCCGCTCCCGTCCCGGTGGAAACCGTTAACGGTTTGGGTGCCGGCGACTCCTTTGGCGGTGCCTTCTGTCACGGGCTGCTGTCCGGTTGGCCGCTGTCCGAGGTCCTGGACTACGCGAACGCCTCGGGCGCGATCGTCGCCTCACGCCTCTCCTGCGCTGATGCCATGCCGACGCCGGACGAGGTCACCTCGCTGCTCACTGAACGAGGCCGCCCCATCCCCGGTGCGGCTTCGGCAGCTGCCACAGTCGGAGCCTCCACCCTTGCAGAAGGAGCAGTTCGTTGAGCGCCAACGATGACCCCCGCCGTTACGAGCATTTGAGCCGTATCAGGTTGGAGGACCCCGAGGCCGTGGCCCGCGCTGCAGCCACCCGCCGCCGTCACCCCGGCCTGAAACACAACACGCAGAACTTCATCGTCGCTGCAGACCATCCTGCCCGCGGCGCCCTCGCCGTTGGTCCACAGCCCATGGCCATGGCGGATCGCAGGGACCTCCTGGACCGTCTGCAGATTGCCTTGGCGAACCCTGCCGTTGATGGCATCCTCGCCTCGCCGGACATCATGGACGACCTACTGTTGCTGGGGGCCTTGGAAGGCAAACTCGTCTTCGGTTCCATGAACCGTGGTGGACTGGCCGGCCTGGTCAACGAGTTCGATGACCGTTTCACCGGCCATACTGCCGCTGCGCTGGAAGCGCTCGGTGCCGATGGCGGCAAAATGCTCACACGCATCTGCCTCGGCGACCCGGACACTGTGGCCACTCTTGAAGCCACGGCGAAAGCCATCGATTCGCTGGCCGAGCGCAAGCTCATCGCTATGGTTGAGCCGTTCCTCTCTGTCCGTGATGCGCACGGAAAGGTCCGCAACGACCTCCGTGCAGATGCCGTGATCAAGTCTGTGGGTATTGCCGAAGGCCTTGGTTCCACTAGCGCCTATACCTGGATGAAGCTCCCGGTGGTGGCTGAGATGGAACGCGTCATGGCGTCCACCACCATGCCCACTGTGTTGTTGGGTGGTGACCCTGACGGAAGTCAGGACGAGGTGTTCGCCAGCTGGCAGGCAGCTCTGGCATTGCCAGGCGTCCGCGGCCTCACGGTGGGCAGGACGTTGCTTTACCCGCACGACGGCGATGTGGCGGGTGCCGTTGCGACTGCGGCCTCGCTGCTGAACAACACTGCGCCCGTGGCCGCCGCTGCGGACAAGCGCACCTTGGTAGACCGTATTCCAGTGAAAGTATCGGAGTAGCTAGTAATGGGTACAGCAACCCGTCGGATGACCGTGGCCCAGGCTGTGGTCGAGTTCCTTTCCAAGCAGTACACGGTGGATTCCATTAATGGTGTGGAGTACCGTGAGCGGCTGATTCCGGGCACGTTCGGCATCTTCGGACACGGCAACGTGGCCGGCGTGGGCCAGGCGTTGAAGCAGTACCAGGCCGCGGACCCCACGATCATGCCGTACTACCAGGGCCGCAATGAGCAGGCCCAGGTCCACCAGGCTGTGGGCTACGCACGCCACACCCGCCGCCGCCAGACGTTCGCCATCAGCACTTCCATTGGCCCGGGTTCCTCGAACCTGCTGACCGGCGCCGCGTTGGCCACCACCAACCGTTTGCCTGTACTCCTGCTGCCCAGTGACACGTTCGCCACGCGCGCCGCTGATCCCGTACTGCAGCAGCTGGAGCTCCCGTACGCGTATGACATCACGGTCAATGATGCCTTCCGTCCGCTGTCCAAGTTCTTCGACCGGGTCTCCCGCCCGGAACAGCTCTTCTCAGCGTTCCACCACGGACTCCGCGTTCTCACGGACCCCGCGGAGACCGGCGCGGTCACGATTTCGCTGCCGCAAGATGTCCAGGCCGAGGCTTTCGACGTTCCCGAAGAGTTCCTGGCCGAGCGGGAGTGGCGGATCCGCCGTCCCGAGGTTGAGGATGACGACATCCGCCGCGCCGTGGAGGCCATCCGCGCCGCTAAACGCCCGCTGATCATCGCCGGCGGCGGAGTCCTCTACGCCTACGCCAACGCCGAACTCGCCACATTTGCTGAGCTGACCGGCATCCCGGTGGGCAACACGCAGGCCGGCGTGGGCGTCCTGCCGTGGGACCACCAGCACTCGCTCGGTGCCATCGGTTCAACGGGCACGACGGCGGCCAACGCCATCGCTGCCGAAGCGGACCTCATCATTGGCATCGGGACCCGCTACGAGGACTTCACCACCGCTTCCCGGACCGCGTTCCAGAACCCGGACGTGAAGTTCGTGAACATCAACGTCGCACCGATCGACGCCTACAAGCACGGGACCACGTTGCCGATCGTCGCCGATGCCCGCAAGGCCTTGGTGAAGCTCAACCAGGCCTTAGGCGGGTACCGGGTGGGTGCCGATCTCGAAGAGAAGGTCGCAGCGGAGAAGAAGCGCTGGAACGCAACCGTGGACGAAGCTTTCGAGACACGCTACACGCCGCTGCCGGCCCAGAACGAGATCATCGGGGCCACCAACAAGGCCATGGATGACCAGGACGTTGTCATCTGCGCCGCCGGTTCCCTGCCCGGTGACCTGCACAAGATGTGGCGCGTCCGCGACCCCTTCGGCTACCACGTGGAATACGCCTACTCCTGCATGGGGTACGAAATTCCGGGAGGGCTGGGCGTGAAGCGCGCGGCACTGGCCGAAGCCGCCGCAGGTGGCCCGGACAGGGATGTGGTGGTCATGGTGGGGGACGGCTCCTACCTGATGATGCACACCGAACTGGTCACCGCCGTCGCCGAACGCATCAAGCTCATCGTGGTCCTCATCCAGAACCACGGCTACGCCTCCATCGGTTCACTGTCCGAATCACTCGGTTCCCAGCGCTTCGGCACGCAGTACCGGGTCCTGGACAAGGAACAGCACAGCTTCGACGCCGGCGAGAACCTTCCCATCGACCTCGCCACCAACGCTGAGTCGCTGGGAGCCAAGGTCATCCGGATCGAACCTGGTGAGAACGTCATTGAGGCCCTCGGCGCCGCCATCAAGGAAGCCAAAGCAGCCCCGGAAACGGGCCCCATCGTGATCCACGTTGAGTCCGATCCTTTGCTGGATGCCCCGAGCTCCGAGTCCTGGTGGGATGTTCCCGTCTCGCAGGTCTCAAACCTGGAATCCACCCAGCAGGCCTACAAGACGTATACAGACCACAAGAACCGCCAGCGCAAGCTGCTCGGCTAGTCACAGCCCCGCCCTAAAGCCACAGACCAAAAGGAAGTCCGCACATGTCGACGACGACCACACTGACCACCATCCACCACTTCATCAACGGCGCTGAAACCACCGGCGAAGGCGACCGCACCCAGCCCGTCTACAATCCGGCCACCGGACAGGTTTCCGCGGATCTGCGTCTGGCCAACGAAGCCGATCTGAACACCACGGTGGCCGCCGCGAAGAAGGCCGCGGAGTCCTGGGGCGATATTTCCCTTGCCAAGCGCACCGCGGTGTTGTTCAAGTTCCGTGAACTCGTCGCCGCACATGTCGATGACTTGGCCGAGCTGATCACCGCGGAGCACGGCAAGGTCCTCTCCGACGCTAAGGGCGAGATCGGCCGCGGCCTGGAAGTCATCGAGTTCGCCTGTGGCATCCCGCAGCTGCTCAAGGGCGACTACTCGGACCAGGTCTCCACGGGCATCGATGTTTTCTCCTTCCGCGAGCCGCTGGGTGTGGTTGCAGGCATTACCCCGTTCAATTTCCCGGTCATGGTGCCGTTGTGGATGGCGCCGATGGCCATCGCTACCGGTAACGCGTTCATCCTCAAGCCCTCCGAGCGTGATCCGTCCGCCCCGATGCTGCTGGCCCAGCTCTGGAAGCAGGCCGGCCTGCCCGATGGCGTGTTCCAGGTCCTGCACGGTGGCAAGGAAACCGTCGACGGCCTGCTGACCCACCCGGACGTGGACGGCATCTCGTTTGTCGGCTCCACCCCGATCGCGCAGTACGTCCACGAGACAGCTACCAAGCACGGCAAGCGCGTGCAGGCCCTGGGAGGGGCGAAGAACCACGCCATCGTGATGCCTGACGCTGACCTCGACAACGCCGCCGACCACCTCGCCGCCGCCGCGTTCGGTTCCGCCGGTGAGCGTTGCATGGCGATCTCCGTCGCCGTTGCTGTGGGTGACGCAGCGGACCTGATCGTGAAAAAGGTCCAGGAACGCGCCTTGGCCATCAAGGTGAGCAACGGCACCGAACCCGACGCCGACATGGGCCCGGTCATCACCCCGGCCTCCAAAGAACGCATCGTCAAGATCGTCACCGAAGCCGAAACCGCCGGCGCCGCGATGGTGGTGGACGGCCGGGACTTGGTGGTCCCGGGCCACGAAGACGGCTTCTGGGTGGGCCCCACGGTGATCGATCACGTCAAGACCGAAATGACCGCGTACACCGAGGAAATCTTCGGACCCGTCCTGGTGGTGGTCCGCGTCGCGGACCTGGAGGAAGGCATCGCCCTGATCAACTTCAACCCTTATGGCAACGGCACCGCGATCTTCACCTCCTCAGGTGCCGCAGCGAGGAAATTCCAGCGCTCAGTCACCGTAGGCATGGTCGGCATCAACGTGCCCCTGCCCGTCCCCGTGGCCTACCACTCCTTCGGCGGCTGGAAGAACTCCCTCTTCGGCGACAAACACATCTACGGCCCCGAAGGCGTCTCCTTCTACACCCGCGGCAAAGTCATCACCTCCCGCTGGCCCGAACCCACCCACGCCTCCGGCGCCTCCTACAACTTCCCCTCCAACTAACCCCCACCGCAGCAGAAAGACAAAGCCGTCATGACTGATGTCGAGAACAAGCTAATCATCGGCACCGCCCCTGACTCCTGGGGTGTGTGGTTCCCGGATGACCCCCGGCAAACTCCGTGGGAGCGTTTCCTGGATGAGGTTGCGGAATCTGGCTATAAGTGGATTGAACTGGGTCCGTACGGCTATCTGCCGAACAACCCCACCCGCTTGGCAGAGGAGCTCAAGCAGCGCGACCTTAAGGTCACCGCCGGAACGGTCTTCACCGCGTTCCACCGGGGTGCGGAGCAATATGATGAAGCATGGGAGCCGGCACGGAAGGTTGCTGAGCTGACGGCAGCCATGGGTGGTGAACACATTGTTGTCATCCCCGCCATGTGGCGCGATGACGTTACCGGCGAAGCTGTGGAGAGCGGTGAGCTTACCGACGAGCAGTGGGCTGACCTCTTCGCAGGCCATAACCGCATGGGCAAAGTGCTGCTGGAGGACTTCGGCCTGCACCAGCAGTTCCACTCACACGCTGACTCGCACGTTGGTGCGCAGAAGGACATCGAAACCCTGTTGGCGTCCACCGATCCGCAATACCTGAATCTTTGCCTGGATACGGGGCACGCTGAGTACTGCGGTGCATCCAGCCTGGAACTCATCAAGAACTACCCGGACCGCATCGGCTACCTGCACCTCAAGCAGATCAACCCCGATGTCCTGGCCGAGGTCAACGAGAAAAACATGACCTGGGCAGCTGCCAACCTGGCAGGCGTCATGACCGAACCGCCCAACGGCCTTCCGGACCTGCGCGCGGTCATCGAAGCAGTGGAAGGGCTCAACCGGCCGATCTTCGGCATCGTGGAACAGGACATGTACCCGATAGCGTTCGATGTGCCAATGCCCATCGCCAAGCGAACCCGCAACTACCTGCTTTCCTGCGGATCCCGTACCCGGGTTCAATAGCACATCCCGCAACAGCCACCCAGAAGAACTTCACGAAGGACAATTAAAGTGACTAAGACTCTCCGCGTTGCCGTCATCGGCGCAGGCCGCATGGGTGCGGACCACATCAAGCGCCTCAGCACGCGCATCCACGGCGCTGAAGTAGCCGCCGTCGTCGACGTCGACCTTGCCCGGGCGCAGACTGCCATTGAAGGAATCGACGGCGCCGTGGCGCTGGCAAGTGCCGATGAGGCACTGAACAACGGCGACGTGAACGCCGTCTTGATCGCCACCCCGGGTTTCCTCCATGAGGAAATCCTGTACAAGGCACTTGAAAAGGACTTCCCGATTCTCTGCGAGAAGCCGCTGACGCCGGACGCCGAGAGCGCCTGGAAGGTGGTCCAGGCTGAGCAGGCGCTCGGCCACAAGCGCATCCAGGTGGGTTTCATGCGCCGCTTCGATGCCGAGTACTCGGCGTTGGGTGCGATCATCCGCAACAGCGAATTGGGGGAGCTGTTGATGTTGCACCACCAGCACCGCAATCCGAGCACGCCCGAGGGTTTCACCAATGAGATGCTGATCAACGACTCCGTAGTCCACGAGTTCGATGCCATCCGTTACTTCACCGGTGAAGAAATCACGTCAGTCCAGGTCCGGCTGGGCAAGCCGACGCGAAGCGCCCCGGGTGGCCAGCACGATCCCCAGCATGTCCTGCTGGAAACCGAATCCGGTGTGCTGGCCGACGTCGAAATCTATGTCAATGCCAAGTTCGGCTACCAAGTGGCCACTCAGGCATCTTTTGAGGATGGCATTGTGAGCATCGGCGGGGACAACGGCCCGTACGTCCAGTCTGCGGGTAAATGGGGCGGCAACGTCACCCCCGGTTTTGAAGAGCGTTTCGGAGCGGCGTACGACGTCGAGGTGCAGGCTTGGGTGGACGCCGCCCTTCGCGGCGAAATCGGCGGTCCAACCGCCTGGGACGGTTACGCCACCGCAGCCTGCTGCGAGGCCGGCGTCGAAGCCCAGAAGTCCGGCGAAAAGGTCAAGGTCCAGCTGAACACCAAGCCGGAACTGTACAAGTAGGGGACTGGCCACATGAAAATTGCACTCGATCCCACACCGTTCCATCACAGCCACACCCTGCTGGAGTTCCCGAGGGTAGCGGCCGATCTAGGCTACAAATACCTGCAGATGACCCCGCATGCGGATCTCATCCCTTTCTATAACCACCCCAAGGCTGACGACGAACTGGTGGGGCAGCTGAAAGCGGCGTGCAAGGATGCCGGCGTCGAAATCGCTTCAGTCCTGCCGGTCCTGCGCTGGTCCGGTCCGGACGAGGACGCCCGTGAGGCTGCAGTCCGTTACTGGAAGCGCGCCATCCAGATCGCTGTTGACCTCGGTGTCCAAACCATGAACACCGAGTTCAGCGGCCGTCCGGAGAAGGCGGAGGAGTCTGAGCGCGCGTTCTACCGTTCCATGGAGGAGCTGCTCCCGATCATCGAACGCGAGGGTCTGGACGTCCTGATTGATCCGCACCCGGACGATTTCGTGGAGGATGGCCTGGCTGCACTCCGCGTTATCAGGGGCGTCAACTCACCGAACATCGGGATGGTGTACGTTGCTTCGCACAGTTTCCACATGGGTAACAAGCCGTTGGAGATCATGCGGGCAGCAGGGGACAAGCTCCGCTTGGTGCACGTCTCGGACACCATGAACCACCACGCGTCCCATGGCCTTCGCTACATCACCAACCCGCCCGGCAACGCCGTCCGCGTCCACCAGCACCTGAAAATCGGCGACGGCGACGTGAACTGGGACGAGTTCTTTGGCGGTCTTAAGGAGATCGGCTTCCTGGACAAGGAGAACACCGTAATGGTCTCTTCGGTATTCGCCGAGGATGAGAACGCGGAGGACGTCTCCATTTACCAGTTGGAGACAATGAAGCAGCATATTCAAAAGGTCATCGCATGAGTGTTCCTCTACCTGCGGATACCAAACCGGGCGCTGTTAAGCACAAGAGGGCGCTCCGTACCGTGACAATCATTTCGACGTTCGGCGGCCTGCTTTTCGGTTACGACACCGGTGTGATCAACGGTGCTTTGCCCTACATGCAGGAGGACCTGGGTCTCACACCCCTCACTGAGGGACTGGTTACTTCCTCGCTGTTGTTCGGCGCAGCGTTCGGAGCTCTTCTGGGTGGCCGCCTCGCGGACCGCCACGGTCGCCGCAGGATGATCATGGTCCTGGCCATGATCTTCCTGCTAGGTACGCTCGCTTGCACGTTCGCACCCACAACAGAGGTGATGGTTGTGGCGCGGTTTGTCCTTGGCTTAGCCGTCGGCGGCGCCTCAGTCACTGTGCCGGTCTACCTTGCCGAGGTTTCGCCCAGTGCACGGCGCGGTCGGATCGTCACCCAGAACGAGCTCATGATCGTCACTGGACAATTGCTGGCCTTTGTCTTCAATGCTTATCTGGGAAACAGCTTCGGTGAGGCAGGTGGAATCTGGCGCTGGATGCTGGTGATCGCAACCCTTCCGGCCATTGCCCTGTGGATTGGCATGAACTTCATGCCCGAGAGTCCTAGATGGCTGGCTTCCATAGGAAACTTTGGTGAGACGTTGAGCGTCCTGCGTCGCATACGTTCTCAGGAAGAAGCGCGGGTTGAGTTTGAAGACGTCAAAGCCATGGCCGTGGAGGACTACAAGTCCAAAATGGGTTCCTGGAAGGACCTTGGCATTCCTTGGCTGAGGAGAATATTTATGGTGGGTCTGGGGTTGGCTGTGATCCAGCAAATCACCGGCGTGAACTCCATCATGTACTACGGCACGCAGATCCTCGCCGAGTCTGGCTTCGGGAGGGAAGCTGCGCTGACGGCCAACATCGCCAACGGTGTAATCTCCGTTCTGGCTACGTTCGTGGGCATCTGGCTTCTGGGCAAGGTAGGGCGCCGAAAAATGCTCATCACCGGGCAGGTCGGCACTACCAGTGCGTTGCTGTTAATCGGAATATTCTCTATGGTTCTGCCGGAAGGTACTGCCCGGGGATTTGTCATTCTTGCTCTGACTGTCACGTTTCTCTCCTTTCAACAGGGAGCGATTTCTCCGGTCACGTGGTTGATGCTCTCGGAGATCTTCCCCCTTAAGATCCGAGGCCTTGGAATGGGCGCTTCTGCCTTCGTGTTGTGGATCGTCAACTTCTTGGTCGGCTTCGGATTCCCGCAATTGCTCGCCGCCATTGGCCTTTCCAACACCTTCTTCGTCTTTGCCGTTCTGGGCGTCGGGGCCATCGCGTTCGCCATGAAGTACATTCCCGAAACCAAGGACAAGAGCCTTGAGGATCTGGAGCATTACTTCAAAAACATCGCTGGCACGGCATCAGCGGACTCCAGAAGTCGCTGAACCTTCCTGCCACCACACAAATCAACTGCTCAAGGGCAGTCCCGCTGAGTTGAACGGGACTGCCCTTTTGCATGCCCTGAAGCGAGAATCCACAAAGAAGTTACGTATTTACATCCTAATGTCAGGACAAAGTATTGACTTATGTGCTGGAGATCACCATGATCTATGTAGGCGCAATCCTGTGGCTGCAAGGTGGCAGCCCGGAGCTGTAATCAAAGGAGATTCAAAGTGGGTAAATTTTCCTGGCGTAAAGCCGCCCTTGTGGCGGCAGTTGTACCGTTGCTCGCGTTGAGCGCGTGTTCCAGCAGTGGAGGCAAAACCGACGGATCGGGCAGCGGTGCCGGTGGCGGCCAAGTCGCCTCAACAGAACGCATCAAGGTGGCACTCATTACGCACGCTGCCCCCGGCGACACGTTCTGGGATATTCTCCGCAAAGGTGCCGAGGAAGCTGCCGCGAAGGACAACGTGGAATTGCTGTACACGTCCGACCCCGAAGGTGGCCGGCAGGCACAGTTGATCCAGCAGGCCATTGATCAGAAAGTGGCTGGCATTGCGGTCACTTTGGCTAAACCGGACGCGCTGAAGGATGTCCTGAAGAAAGCAGAAGACGCGGGTATTCCGGTGGTCAGCCTGAACTCCGGCGCAGATGTGTGGAAGCAGGTAGGCGCCTTCACGCACTTCGGTTCCGATGAGAACCTGGCCGGTGCTGCCGTAGGTGAGAAGCTCGCTTCACTGGGTGTGAAGCATCCAATCTGCGTGATCATGGAGCAGGGCAACGTCGCTCTTGACTCACGGTGTGCAGGCGTGAAATCCAAAGTCCCTGGGACGGAAAACCTCTTCGTGCAGGGCACCGATATGACCCAGGTTTCCTCCACCGTCACGGCAAAGCTTCAGGCAACGCCCGACGCGGACGCCATCATTGGCCTCGGCGCTCCGTTCACTCTGACCATCAACAAGGCAGTGGAGTCGCTGGGACTTCAAAGCAAAGTCAAAGTTGCATCTTTCGACATGAACGGCGAACTTGCCCAAGCCATCATAGATGGCAAGGTGGCCTTCACTGTTGACCAGCAGCCGTGGCTGCAGGGATACGGTGCAATCGATGCGCTGTGGCAGGTCAAACGTGGCGGAATCCACGTGGGCGGTGGACTTCCTGTTCTGACCGGACCATCAATCATCGATCAGTCTTCGGCTCCCGACGTCCTCAAGTTCGCCAAGGAAGGCATCCGCTAAGGATGCTCCCAGCGGGGTTCCCGGGACTCAAACCCGGGAACCCCGCCCTAGCAGGAGAAAGCCATGACACAGACCCTATCCAAAGCCCCCCTCCCCATACGCGATGAACGCATCGGCAAGCGCAATCCGCTCCAAAAAATGCTTGGGCGCCCGGAAGTTGGCGCACTCGTTGGAGCCATCGTCCTCTTTATCTTCTTCTCGTTGGTTTCCCCTACGTTTTTGCAGCCCGCATCATTCGCTACCGTCCTCTACGGAAGTTCCACTATCGGGATTATGGCCGTAGGCGTCTCCTTGCTGATGATCGGCGGAGAGTTCGACCTATCAACAGGCGTTGCGGTCATCAGTTCAGCCCTCACGGCATCCATGTTCAGTTGGTACTTCAGCACAAACGTCTGGGTGGGCGTTGGATTGGCCCTGCTGGTATCGCTGGCTATCGGCTATATCAACGGCTGGATCCTGATGAAGACCAAGCTTCCGAGCTTCATTGTCACCTTGGCCACGTTCCTGATGTTGACGGGTCTGAACCTCGGATTGACAAGGATGATCGGCGGCGGCGTTTCATCGCCTTCTATCTCTGACATGGATGGCTTTTCGTCAGCCCAGGCAGTTTTTGCATCGTCCGTGAACCTGGGTGGAGTTGAAGTCAAGATCACCGTCTTCATCTGGATTGCCCTCGTGGCCGTCGCCACGTGGGTGCTCATGCGTACCCGAGTGGGTAACTGGATCTTCGCAGTGGGAGGCGACGCGAATGCAGCCCGGGCGGTGGGCGTTCCAGTCAAGGCCACCAAGATCGGACTCTTCATGGGTGTGGGCTTCTGTGGCTGGATCCTGGGCATGCACAACCTTTTCGCCTTCGACTCAGTGCAGTCCGGCGAAGGCGTGGGCAACGAATTCCTGTACATCATTGCCGCTGTCATTGGCGGTTGCCTTCTGACCGGTGGCTACGGTTCAGCAGTGGGTGGTGCGATTGGCGCGTTCATCTTTGGCATGGCCAACAAGGGCATTGTTTACGCACAGTGGAACCCGGACTGGTTCAAGTTCTTCCTGGGTCTGATGCTGCTGCTCGCCACTATCGTCAACCTCATCGTCAAGCGCCGCGCGGAACTCAAGTAAAGGGACCCCGGAAAATGAATGCAAAAGCCATCGATCAGGAAACGCTGCTTCAGAATGAGCGTGATCCCCTCACCCACACACCCGTCCACCTTCTCGCCCTGGAAGGAGTGGGAAAGCACTACGGCAACATCATCGCGCTGAGCGAGGTCACCATGGCCGTGGACAACGGCCGCGTCACCTGTGTGTTGGGAGATAACGGCGCCGGCAAGTCAACACTGATCAAGATTATTGCCGGCCTCCACCAGCACGACGACGGCGTCTTGAACATCATGGGTGAGGAACGAAAGTTCGGTTCCCCCCGCGATGCCCTGGACGCCGGCATCGCCACCGTGTACCAGGACCTTGCAGTGGTGCCGCTCATGCCTATTTGGCGGAACTTCTTCCTCGGATCCGAGATCACCAAAGGCTTCGGCCCGTTCAAGTACATGGACGTCGAACAGATGAAGGCCATCACGCTCAAGGAACTGGCGGAGATGGGCATCGACCTTCGCGATGTTGAGCAACCCATCGGACAGCTCTCCGGAGGTGAACGCCAGTGCGTCGCGATTGCCCGCGCCGTGTACTTCGGCGCCAAGGTCCTCATTCTGGACGAACCCACGGCGGCCCTGGGCGTGAAGCAGTCGGGTGTGGTCCTGCGCTACATCCTCCAGGCCCGCGACCGCGGCCTCGGCGTCATCTTCATCACCCACAACCCGCACCATGCTTTCCCGGTGGGGGATCGGTTCCTTCTGCTCAAGCGCGGCAAGTCCATTGGGTACTACGACAAGAAGGACATCACCCTGGACGAACTCACGGCCCAGATGGCTGGTGGCGCTGAGCTTGCTGAACTCGCCCATGAGCTGGAACAGCTGGGAGGCCATGGCGACGTCGTAAAAGAGGTCAAGGCCGAAGTAGCGGACGTTGACAGCGTAAACGCCGGAAGCCCGAAGCACGCGTAAAAGTGCACTGGCGGGGTCCTCCGGAGATCTCTTCGAAGGACCCCGCCAGCTGTGCACACGGCCCATTCATATCGTCAATAGAAGGGAACACCATGCCGATCAGGGTGGGTGTTATTGGCGCCGGAATCATGGGCGCAGACCACATCAGGAATCTTTCCACCAGTATTGGGGGTGCCGAAGTCACCTTCGTGGCAGATCTCGACGCCGGCCGGGCAGCGGCTGCTGCGCCACCGTTGGCACGCATCACCACGGACCCGACGGAATTGATCAACTCCAGCGACGTTGACGCGGTAGTCGTCGCCTCGCACGACTCGACACACGCGGGCCTTATCTTGGAATGCTTCGAAGCAATGACCCCGGTACTCTGCGAGAAGCCGTTGGCGCCCACGCTTCTTGAAAGCCTCGAAGTGGTGGCGGCCGATGCCGACATCGTGGCCGCGACCGGCGCTTCGTTGCTTTCCCTCGGCTTCATGCGGCGCTTCGACCCGGGCTATGTGGCACTTCGGCGCGCCGTGCAAGGCCGGGCGCAGGGCGAGCCCCTCATGGTTCACTGCGTCAGCCGCAATGCCGCGGCGGGGCCCGGAACAACCGCAGAATCGGCCATCACCAACTCGGCCATTCACGAGCTGGACATCGTTCCCTGGCTCCTGGATTCTCCGGTCACGGAAGTCTCGTGGCAGGCCGGAAAAAGCACGCGACGTGCCGAAGCCGGACTGCAAGACCCGTCATTCATGATCCTCCGAACAGCTGACGGGACCCTAACAACGCTGGAGCTCTACCTGAATGCGCAGTACGGGTACACCACCCGCTGTGAGGTGGTTTCCGAGCTAGGCACCACGTCACTTCAGGAATCGTCCTTGCTGGGCATCGAACAAGATGGAGTCCGGCAGGCCTCCATCCCTGCGGACTGGCGACCCCGCTTCGCCGACGCGTACCGGATCCAGCTGCAAGCGTGGGTCTCAGCACTTGCAGGCGGAGAAGCGCCGCCCCTCGCCGGTGCACAGGACGGACTCAACGCTGCCCTGGTTGCCCAAGCCATGATCCAGTCGCTGCACAGCGACGGGTCGTCGACCAAAGTCAGTTACTCGTGACCCAACCCACGCTTCCGCACTCACGCGTGCCCGAATCCCGTGATGCTCCCGGCCTGCGATGGGGCATCATGGGCCCGGGATGGATTGCCGAACGGTTCACCGAATCCATCCAAGCGCATACCGGGCAGGTGATAGCCGCCGTCGGATCCCGATCCCTGAACCGGTCCAAGGCCTTCGCGGAGGCCTTTAGCGTCCCCGCCGCCTACGGAAGCTACCAGGAACTCGCCGCAACCCCGGACGTGGACATCGTCTATGTGTGTACGCCCCATACCGGCCATCACGCGGCCGCCGTCATGGCCATCGAGGCCGGCAAGCACGTCCTGGTTGAAAAGCCGATCGGACTCGACGCCGGCCAGGCGCGTGATATCGCTGCGCGGGCCGAGGCTGCCGGCGTCTTCGCCGCCGAGGCCATGTGGACGTTCTTCCTTCCAAAATTCGATGTGATCCGGCAGATACTCGATGCCGGAACGCTGGGCACCATCACCACCGTGGTTGCCGAGTATGGCGAGCATTTTGATCGCTCGCACCGCATTTTTGATGCGGAACTGGCTGGTGGTCCTCTTCTTGATCTGGGCACGTACCCCCTGGCCCTGATCACGGAGGTGCTGGGAAGTCCGCACCGGCTCCATGCCATTGGTCAGGCACATGAGTCCGGGGTCAACGCCCAACTATCGGCCGTCATGACGTTCGACGGCGGCGGGCAGGCTGTGGTGAACACTCACCTGCACAACTTCACGCCCACCACAGCCACGATTGTTGGCTCCAAGGCCACCCTGGCGATCGAGGGCCCGTTCAACATGCCCGGCCCGTTCGAGGTCAGGTTTCCTGACGGGACCCGCCTGCGTCACGAAGAACCAGCCGGCGGACACTTCGAGGGCCTTCACTTTGAGGCCGCAGCGGTGGCCCGGGCAGTTGTGGCGGGCAGCACGCAGATCAGCCAACGGACGCTGGCGGCCTCCATCCGCACCCTGGACGTGGCCGATGAGATTCGCCGCCAACTGGGCGTGGTGTTCACGACTCCGGAAACTCCTACCTTTGAAGGAAAAATATGAAAGATGTCATTCTTGGTCTCGTTGGTGTGGGACGCATCGGCGTCATGCATGCCAACAACATGGTCGCTCTCAATGAAACGCTCCGGGACAGGGGCGTCAATGTCCGCCTGAAGCTCACGGACGTTGCCACGGACCATGCCCGCTCAGTCGCAGTCGGATTGGGCGCTGAGTTCTTCCCCTCCGTGGCCGAACTGTTGGGCTCCGGTGTGGACGGCCTGGTCATTGCCACGGGTACGGCGACCCACCCGGAGCTGATCCGTGCCGGAGTGGACGCAGGAATCCCGGTCTTCTGCGAAAAGCCTGTGGCCATGAACGTTTCGGACGCACTGCCTGTGCTGGATTACATCAGGGACAACAACGGCGTGGTGCAAATCGGCCATCAACGACGCTTCGACTCCGGCTATCTGGAAGCCAAGCGCGCGTACCAGGCCGGCGAATTGGGTTGGATCCACTCGCTGCGCGCCGTCACGTGCGATATGACGCCGCCACCGGTCGATTTCCTGGCAACGTCCGGTGGGTTGTTCCGGGACTGTTCCGTCCATGACTTCGACATTCTTCGCTGGCTGACGGGCCGCGAAATCGTGGAGGTCTATGCCAAGGGATCCAACAACGGTGATCCAGCCATTGGGGAAGTAGGCGACGTGGACACGGCTTTGGCGCTCATTACGTTCGACGACGGCACGGTGGGAACGGTTTCTGCCAGCCGCTACAACGGGGCCGGCCATGATGTGCGGTTGGAGATTCAAGGCTCACGCAGGACGGTCATGGTGGGCTTGGACGAGAAGTCCGCTGTGGCTTCGGCTGAGGCCGCGGTCGCTTTCCCCGACGGGGATCCGCACCAGACGTTCGCAGAGCGCTTTGACCAGGCGTACCGTTCCGAGATGGTCGCATTTGTGGAGCTGGTGATGGGTGAGCGTGAGAACCCGTGCACCCCGGAGGACGCGGTGGCAGCCTCCCGTGTGGCAGACGCCGCCCAGGAATCACTGGCAACAGGTGTTCCCGTGAAAGTCGCCCTCAAAGTGTCCAGCTAACATCACTGACCAAAAAAGGCCCTCCCCGCATCCGGTGGACGCGGGGAGGGCCTTCCTATGACGATAGCTAGGCGCCGAAGGGCAACCGGGGGTCGATGTCCTGGCCTTCCCAGCTCTGCCGCACCCAACCATGATGGGGGTCGTCGCTGATCAGCCATTCACGGACGGGACCCGGGCCTGCCATGACGTTGAGGTAGTACATGTCATAGCCCGGTGCTGCCATCGCGGGACCATGCCAGCCGTAGGGGACCAAAACAACGTCACCGGTACGTACTTCAGCTGAAACGTCAATGGGCCGCTCGTCGGAGGCGTACACCCGCTGGTATCCGATCGCGTCGGCGTCGGTCGGTGCGCCGGAACCTGCGGCCACCTGCGTTTCGAAGTAGTAGATCTCCTCGAGGTGGGTCTCGCCGTCCTTTTCCTCATCGTGCTTGTGAGGGGGATAGGAGGACCAGTTACCAGCGGGGGTAATGACCTCGCACACAATAAAGCGGTCCGCCTCCAGTGCAGCCGGTGTGCCGAAGTTGTGCACTTGGCGCGAACAGTTGCCGGCGCCCCTCAATTCCACGGGTGTCTCAGCAGCGGTCACCAGTCGGGTGGGGTACGAGACATCGGCAGGGGCCGTTGCGATGGCGACGCGGCCGCCGTCGGACGAGCTGATGGTGACGGACTTTCCGGTGCCTGAGTACAGGACGTCGCTGGGTCCGTGGAACACGGAGGACCTGCCTCCAAGGGCGTGGTCGACGCCGTCGACAGTAACGGTGAAGGCGCCGTTGAGCGGCACCACAATGCGCTCCTCAGCAACCCCAGGGAGGTCGACGGCGGCGCCTGACGCGATGGTGGCGACCTTGAGGCCGGTATGTGCCCAGCCGTCTACAGCAATGGCGGAATCGGAAGTGCCGAGCGAGATGTCCCACACGCCGTGCGCGGCAGAACCCAAGGGGTAAACCCAATTGGTCATGGAAGCTGAATCCTTTGTATGAGGCGTACTAGCGCTGTACGAGTGTCATTTCGAAACTGTAGGAATCGGCGCGGTAAACGTGGTGGCCGGTTTCCACATGGCGGCCGGTATCGTCCACCGCGGTGCGCTCCATGGTGACCAAAGCGGAATTTACGTCGGTCTCCAGGAGAGGTGCTTGGTAATCATTGGCGATCATGGCACCGATGCGTTGAGTCGCTAGGCGGAAGTTGACGCCACCTCTGCGCAGGATCGAGTACAGGCCCTCTGCTCCCAGCATGGCTTCGTCCATGGTGGCGATGTCATCGCGCACCCAGTTCTCCATCAAGGCCAGTGGTTTGCCACCTACTTTGCGCAGTCGGGTGAAGTGGTACACCTTGGAACCGGCAGGCAGCTCAAGCGCCGCGAGGGTGGCGGCGTCGGCTTCTTCATGGGAAAAGCTCAGCACGGTGGTGGTGGGCTTCTTGCCGTTGTTGGTCAGATCGTCAAAGAGGCTGGAGAGTTCCAGGGGGCGGCGAACCTGACTGGATACCACTTGTGTTCCGACGCCGCGTTTGCGGACCAGCAGGCCGGAACGAACCAGTTCGTCCATGGCCTTGCGCATGGTGGGCCTGGAAAGGTTGAGCTGGGCCGCGAGGTCGATCTCGTTCTCAAGGCGGCTGCCAGGCTCCAAGACCCCGCTGTGAATGGCGGCCTCGATACCCTGTACTACCTGGTGATAGAGGGGCACGGGAGAGGAGCGGTCGATGTTGAGACCAAGTTTAGTCACCACTGGATACCCCGGTTTTCAGGCTCCGCCCCTTGCCCCAGTGCGGGTGGCAGAGGATTGTAGCCATTTGTTCGCTTGATAGGACATACTTTCTCTCTTGATGGTAGCAGCCAACTTTCGGTGGTCAAATGGCCGCGCTTCACATCAGACTTGAATCAACCGAAGACATCTACGAGTGCAGGGAGTTGGAGACCATGCCCAAGACCGGAAAAAACGACCACGCCCGCAAAGACGAAGTGCCATCCACCCTGCAGCGCTCGGAACAGAAAGCCCAGGACACTTTTGCCAAGACCTACGATTCGGCAATGGAAAGCTATGACAACGATTCCGGCCGGGCGGCCCGGACTGCTTTCGCGGCTCTGAAGCACAGTTACGAGAAAGTGGGCGACCACTGGGAGCCCAAAGAGGAGCGCGGACCTTCCGACAACCATGCGGAGGAAGGGGTGGACTCCACCAAGCCCACGGCCGGCGGAGTGGATGCCAACGCCTCCAAGGAGCACCTCTACAGGCGGGCGAAGGAAATGGACATCAAGGGTCGTTCAACCATGAACAAAAAGGAGTTGGTGGAAGCGCTGCAGAAGGCCAACGACGCCGCAACCAGGAAGGCCCGGGAAGGCTAGCCCCATCATCACGCCGGGTCTTGAGGTGGTCCGAGGTGGCCCAAATATGCAGGAACGGGTTGTCACCGGCATAGTTAACGTCTTGGGGTTGCACTTTATGGGTACAGTCACCGCATGAAGGCAGGACAGAAACGAACAGGGGCTTAACTTGGCAGGGAATGCGACCTTCCGGCACAGCAACACCGCGCTGCTCTCGGTGAGCAGTGTAGAGGCTCCGAGGATAGTGAGCTCTACGGATTTCGACCGGAGATTGGCTTCGACCCTGCAGAGGCTGAAGTTTCCACCGCGATTGCTTGAGCGGGTTGCGGGTATCACCCACCGCCGTTGGTGGGCCGCCGGAACGTCGTTTGATGATGCTGCAGTGGAAGCGGGCGCCAAGGCACTGGCTGAGGCCGGCGTTGAAGCTTCGGAAATCGGCTTGCTGATCAACACGTCAGTGACGAGGCGCAACCTCGAACCCTCTGTGGCGGTCAAGATCCACCACGAGCTTGGCCTGCCGTCGTCGGCCATGAATTTTGACCTGGCCAACGCCTGCCTCGGTTTCGTGAATGGCTTGATACTGGCGGCCAACATGATTGATTCGGGGCAGATCAAGTACGCCGTCATCGTCAATGGAGAAGACGCGCAGGGTACTCAGGAAGCCACCTTGGCCCGGCTCCAGCGTCCTGAAACCACTCGGGAAGACTTCAACCGCGAGTTTGCCACGTTGACGCTGGGATCGGGTGCTGCCGCTGCGGTGCTGGGCCCTGCCGATGAGCACCCGGGCGCGCACCGGCTTGTGGGAGGAGTCATGCGTGCAGGAACGGAACACCACGAACTGTGCGTTGGAGGCATCGATGGCATGTCCACGGACACCAAGGGACTGCTCGACGGCGGCCTGCAGCTTGTGGTGGATGCCTGGCATGAGGCGCAGCCCGAGTGGGATTGGGCAAGCATGGACCGCTACGTCACCCATCAAGTCAGCAACGCCTATACCCAGGCAATCATCAACGCCATAGACCTGGACGCGGACAAGGTTCCCATCACCTTCCCGCATTGGGGCAACGTGGGTCCTGCATCGCTTCCCATGACACTCGCGGCCCAGGCACAGTCTCTGACGACCGGCGACCGGGTCCTGTGCATGGGTGTGGGTTCCGGACTGAACGCAGGAATGGTGGAAATCGTTTGGTAGCCGCCAAGTGGCCCGGCGTAGACCCGCAATGGTCCCGGACAATCCGGGTAAGGTCCACATCGGAGGTGGACGATCCGGGCGCAATTCGCCGCTGGCATGTGCTCGATAACGGCGACCAGCTCACGCGCAGTGAACTGACACCGATCGGAACCTTGCTGTGCGTACACGGCAACCCCACTTGGTCGTATCTGTGGCGGACACTGGTCAGTGCGGGAGCAAGCCCGGCCCATCCATGGCGCGTAATTGCCGTAGACCAACTTGACATGGGCTACTCAGAACGCACCGGCACCTTCCGGCGCTTGGCGGACCGGATCAACGATCTCGGTGACCTCACGGATGCACTGGGCCTGGAAGGGCCAGTGGTTACGGTGGGCCATGACTGGGGTGGAGTGATCAGCGCGGGCTGGGCGCTGGAACACCCGCAGCTCCTTGCAGGAATGGTACTGACCAACACCGCTGTCCACCATCCTTCCGATACTCCCATCCCTTCGGCTCTTCGGCTGGCCCTGCACCCTGCCGTGCACCGGTGGGGCACTATGACCTCCGACGCCTTCCTGCGTGTGACGCATTCACTGGCCAATCCGCCGCTTCCCTCCGATGTGGGCAGGGCATTTATGGCGCCTTACCGCGGAGCCGGCCGGCGGGCCGGAGTGGGGAATTTCGTCGCGGACATTCCCGCAAACGCCTCCCATCCCAGCTTCCCCGCGCTCACACGCGTGGCGGAAGGCTTGCGCGGGCTGAACGTGCCGGCCCTGATGCTCTGGGGCCCGAAGGATCCGATCTTCTCCGACCGGTACCTCAAAGACCTCATCAGCCGCCTTCCGCACGCGGATGTGCATCGCTTCGAAGGTGCCGGACATCTCGTGGCGGAAGACAGGGACATCGCCACGCCGGTGTTTGACTGGCTTGCTGCGCACAGTGGCTCCATAAGCGGCGATAGCTCTCACGTGGTGCCCTCTGCTACCCGCGGCCTCCCGCCCAGGGATCCGGCCGAAGGAGGGGCCACAACATTCCGACCCCTCTGGGACTCGCTCGGCGAACTGGCCGCTGGACCATCGAAGGACGACGTCGCCGTCGTTGAAATGGCACCCGATGGAAGCATGAGCCGAACACTGAGCTGGCGTCAGCTGGACCAGCGCATTCTGGACATGGTGGAGGGCCTGAGGGAAGCCGGCGTGGGTCAAGGGAGCCGCGTGAGCTTGATGGTTCCGCCCGGAACCGACCTCACAGTTGCCCTCTACTCCTGCCTGAGATTGGGGGCGGTGGTGGTCGTCGCCGACGCCGGACTCGGTACCAAGGGCATGAGTCGCGCCGTGAAGGGCGCTACCGCAGACTTCCTGATCGGCATCGATAAGGCACTGGCGGCCGCTTCGGTGCTTGGGTGGCCGGGACGCCGCATCAGCATTCGGGACCTCCCGCGGGTCCGTCGTCGAGTCCTGGGTGTCGAGACGTCGCTGGATGCCCTGGCAAAGACCGGGGCACTAAGCCGCGCAACCAGCGGTGCGAAGCGTGTGGAAGGCCACCACGTGGTAGCCGTGGACCCGGATGCGCCATCTGCCGTGCTCTTCACCTCCGGTTCCACCGGACCAGCCAAAGGCGTCCTCTACACGCACCGGCAGCTTGCCGCGATGCGGGACACGGTTGCCGCTACTTTCGGGATCGGTGCCGGTGCACGGCTGGTGGCTGGTTTCGCCCCCTTTGCGTTGCTGGGGCCGGCGCTCGGAGCCGTCTCGGTGACCCCCGCCATGGACGTTACAGCCCCCCGGACTTTGACAGCCCGGGCACTGGCGGTTGCCGTTGCTGCCATTGACGCCACCGTGGTCTTCGCGTCCCCGGCGGCTTTGCGTAACGTGGTTGCCACCCGGGATAACCTCAGTGGCTCCCAGGCGTTGGCTCTTGGTAACGTGAAGATGCTTCTATCCGCCGGCGCGCCCGTCCCTGAGTCCCTCCTTGCGGAGGTACAAGTGTTGATGTCCGGAGCTTCCCTCCATACCCCTTATGGGATGACTGAGGCGTTGCCGGTCACTGACATCAGCTTTGAAGAGATTCAGGCGGCAAGCGCTGATGCTGCCGCCGGGACCGTCCCGGGCGCCGGCAACGGAGTCTGTGTGGGCGTGCCCGTCCACGGAGCCCGGTTGGCGATCGTTCCGCTGGCGGCCGATGGGACCGCGTCGGGAGAGCACCGTGGCACTGAGGCCGGGGTGACCGGAGAGATCCTGGTCAGCGCGCCGCACGTCAAAGAAGCCTATGACAGGCTCTGGATGACACAACGGAAGAGCACCAGCCTGACCGGGTGGCATGCCACGGGCGATGTAGGTCACTTCGACGCCGCAGGCCGACTGTGGGTGGAGGGGCGCCTTGCCCATGTGGTGACGGCGCCCGGGGGTGCGGTGACTCCAGTTGGTGCCGAACAATCCATCGAACGCCTGGACGCCGTGCGAATGGCCGCCATCGCCGGAGTCGGTCCGAGAGGCACACAGGCTGTGGTGGCCGTGGTGGAGACCGTGCCTGCGGTTCCCAAAGCCGGCCCGGCTGAGCCGCAACTCGCAGGGAGCGTCCGTCGAGCAGCTGCCGAGGCCGGCGTTGATGTCAGCGCTGTGCTCGTAGTCCCTGCGCAGCCCACAGATATCAGGCATAACGCCAAGATCGACAGGACGCGTCTGGCACGTTGGGCTTCGCAGGTGCTGGCCGGCGGCCGCACGGGGAAGCCGTGAGGGTCCTCGTCACTGGTGCCAGCGGACTCCTCGGCGGCGAGGTGGCCCGGCAGTTGGTGCATCAAGGCCATGATGTGGCTTCGTTTCAGCGCCGCTCGTCAGGGGTGGATGGCGTGGAAGATTTCCGCGGATCCATCAACGACGACGCTGCCCTCCGCCGGGCAGTGGACGGTGCGGAGGGACTCATACACCTTGCTGCCAAAGTTTCCATCACCGGGCGCCCCGCTCAGTTCCAAGCAGTAAATGTTGAAGGAACCCGCAGCTTGCTCCACCATGCCAAGGCGGCCGGTGTGCGGGACGTTGTCTACGTCTCGTCGCCATCTGTGGCCCATTCCGGAGCAGCCATTATGGGAGCGGGTGCGGAGAAGGCTGACCCGCGGCATGCACGCGGAGATTATGCCCGCACCAAGGCTGAGGCTGAATTACTGGCCCTCGCAGCGGATGGATCCCACTTGCGGGTAGCAGGAGTGCGGCCCCACATTGTGTGGGGCCCCGGCGACACCCAGTTGGTTGAGCGCGTCCTGGCTCGCGCCAGCCACGGCCGCTTACCGTTGTTGGACTCCGGCGCTGCCCTGATCGACACAACATACGTGGACAATGCGGCATCGGCCATCGTCGCAGCGCTGCACCGCATGGAGCACGTTCATGGCAAGGCTGTGGTGGTGAGTAATGGCGAGCCCCGGCCCATCGGGGAGCTATTGTCAGGCATTTGTGCAGCTGGCGGCGTGGCCCCGCCGTCGTGGTCTGTGCCTGGTGGGCTGGCACGGGCTGCCGGGGCAGTAGTGGAAAGGGTGTGGACCTGGGCCGGACGCAAAGAGGAGCCGCCCATGACCCGGTTCCTGGCCGAGCAGCTCTCCACCGCCCACTGGTTTGACCAACGCTTAACCCGTGAACTCCTCAACTGGACACCTGATGTATCCGTTGATGAAGGACTGGCCAGGCTGACTGAGTATTACGGTTCGCGTACTTCGGTGACCGGGGACTCAGGGCAACTTCGCTAGGGCTGTTCCGGCTTTTCACCGGACGGTGTTGCCAAACCCGGGCCTCGGGATCACAGTGAGATAAATCAGATCACTGACACGGTTCGAGGGACCGTGTACGGGCCGGGGGTGGACCATGAGCACCACGTCAGACGACGCCTTGGAAGCAACGCCAGCAGGTGAGGAGCCGGAGCTTAAACGCGTGCTTGGACCCAAACTGCTCCTCCTCTTTATTGTGGGCGACATTCTGGGGGCCGGGGTCTATGCGGTCACCGGCACAATGGCAGGGACAGTGGGTGGGATCGTTTGGTTGCCGTTCCTGCTGGCCTTTGTGGTGGCCACTCTTACCGCGTTTTCCTATCTTGAGCTGGTGACGCAGTACCCCCAGGCCGCCGGCGCAGCGCTCTACACGCATAAGGCCTTCGGGATCCATTTCGTGACCTTCCTCGTGGCGTTCGCCGTTGTCTGCTCCGGCATCACCAGTGCCTCGACCTCTGCCAACGTCCTTGCCCAGAACTTCTTTGGTGGCCTTCAAATCAACGGCTGGATGGAGGTTCCTGACCGCGGCGTGATCACCGCGGTGGCTTTGGGATTCATGCTGCTGCTGGCAGCGATCAACCTGCGTGGCGTGGGGGAGAGCGTGAAGTTCAACGTCATTCTCACGGCAGTGGAGGTAGTCGCCCTTTGCATCGTCATTGCGGTTGGCTTCTTCGTCATGGCACAGGGAACCGGCAACGTTCAGGAAATTTTCGTGTTCACCGACTACCAGGACAAGGGGCTGTTCCTGGCTGTCACTGCCGCCACGTCCATTGCCTTTTTCGCCATGGTCGGCTTCGAGGACTCCGTCAACATGGTTGAAGAGACCAGGAACCCGGAGCGGATTTTTCCCCGCACCATGCTGACAGGTCTTGGTATCGCGGTGATCCTCTACATGCTGGTAGCTGTGTCTGTGGTCAGTGTGCTCACCCCGGCCGAGCTCGGAGAGATCAGGGAAGCCGAAGGAGCGGCACTCCTTGAAGTGGTGCACAAAGGTTCCCCTGATTTTCCCATCGACAAGATCTTTCCCTTCCTCGCTGTCTTCGCCGTAGCGAACACAGCATTGATCAACATGTTGATGGCGAGCCGGCTGATTTACGGCATGGCGCGCCAACACGTTCTGCCGCGGTCTTTGGGGCGGGTATTGCCCGGTCGCCGGTCGCCATGGGCCGGTATCCTGTTCTCCACCGTCCTTGCCTTGGGGCTGATCTGGTACGTCAGCAGCGACCCCTCAAGCAACATCGTGGCGAATCTTTCCGGAACCACGGCCTTCCTGCTGCTGTGCGTGTTCACCCTGGTTAATGTGGCATGTGTTGTTCTCCGCCGAAAGCGCGATCCGCACCGGAAGGTCTTCTTCACCTCGCCCGGTCAGCTGCCTTTGGTGGCCGCACTCTTGTGTGCCTTCCTCGCTGGTCCGTGGGTGGGAAGGAACCTCATCCAGTACCAAGTGGCGGGCGGGCTGATGGCCATCGGCGTGGTGCTGTGGTTCATTACCTGGTTGATCACCCGGAAGACCAACACCGGGGGGAGAGGACCAGGTGGAGCAGCAGTTGACGCCGATGGCCAGGGACAACAGCAGTGAACCTTGAGACATAGATGATCATCATGCTTACTATTGTGGAGAAGTCGACGTTGACCAGGGTCACCCCCGGCCGAGACCACACTAGGAGCGGACATGGCACTGAGCAAGGGAACACGCGTGGAGTGGAACACCCCGCAGGGCAAGACGCACGGAAAGATCGTGGAGAAGAAGACCAGCGACTTTGTGCTGGACGGCAACAAGCACGTGGCCAGCGAAGACGAGCCGCAGTATGTGGTGGAGTCAGCTAAGACCGGAGCCAGGGCAGCGCACAAGGGCTCCGCTTTGACCGAGAAGAGCTAGCGGAATGGCGCGCCGGCACGAGGTCGTCATCATCGGCGGCGGCAATGGAGGCGTGTCCCTGGCCGCCCGGTTGAAGCGGTACGGCGTCCAGGACATCGCCCTCATCGAACCCAAGGAACACCATTTATACCAGCCCTTGTTCTCCCACATCGCCGGTGGCCGTGCGCAAGTCAAGGAAGCCGTCCGGAGCCAGGAATCCGTAACCCCAATGGGCGTCGCCTGGATCAAGGACAAGGCAGCGAATGTGGACGCGAAGGCCAACTCGGTGACGCTGGCTTCCGGCTCCGAAGTAACCTACGAGCACCTTGTTCTCTGCCCGGGGCTGCAGTACAACTGGGACGCCGTTCCGGGGCTGGCCGAGGCAGTGCACTCACCCTATGGCTCCTCTCACTACGAGTTCGAGCTCGCACCCAAGCTCTGGACGCTGTTGAGCTCCATGAGGTCGGGCACCGTCATCTTTACCATGCCTTCGGGTCCGGTTAAATGTGCCGGGGCCAGTCAGAAGCCGATGTATCTGGCCTGTGACTACTGGAAGGAACAGGGCGTCCTGGACAACATCCGGGTTGTCATGGTCCAGCCCTATCCCACAGTGTTCGGCATTCCCGAGGTTGACCGGGAGCTGGACCGCAAGATTGCCGAGTACGCAATAGAACTGCGGACAAACAGCGAGCTGGTGGCGGTAAACCCTGCCAGCCGCACGGCAACCATTCGGAATAGCGCTGACAACACGTCAGAGGACCTCTCCTATGATGTCCTCAACGCCGTCCCGCCCCAGTCCGCGCCGGATTGGCTCAAAGCCACTGACTTGCCGGCGGTAGGGGACGAGCACGGCTTCGTGGAGGTGGACACCCGGACGTTGCGGCACCCCAGGTACCCGAATGTCTGGTCGCTGGGCGACGCTGCAGGGACCGCCAATTCGAAAGCCGGCGGTGCGCTGCGCAAGCAGGCCAAGGTCCTGGCGAAGAACCTGCTTTCGGCCCGCAAGGGCGAACCGCTGAGCCAAAAGTACAATGGTTACTCCGTATGCCCGTTCACCGTTTCGCGGAACACGGTGGTCTTTGCCGAGTTTGACCACCACTACCAACCCATGCCGACCATTCCAAAGGTAGCCACGTGGAAGGAAAGCCGGCTCTCCTGGTGGGTGGACCGAGATATGTTCCCGCAGGTCTACTGGCACCTGATCCTCAAAGGCCGGGCGTAAAAACACCAGGAGACCGGTGAGGCCGCTAGGCCCCGCCGGTCTCCTGGTGTGACATTTATGTACTGAACTTAGGCGGGCTGAATATTCTCCGCCTGCGGACCCTTGGGACCCTGCGTGATGTCGAATTGGACCTTCTGGTTTTCCTCCAGCGAACGGTATCCGCTCGACGTAATTGCTGAGTAGTGAGCAAACACGTCAGGGCCTCCATCGTCCGGGGCGATGAATCCGAAACCCTTTTCAGCGTTAAACCACTTAACTGTTCCTGTTGCCATGCCTTAATTTCCTTCACCCGGTCGCCGGTCGGTCCCGCTGGTCGGTTTGCCGTCCCTGCCACTCACGCTACGAGCCTATGGGCCGCTTCGGCTGGGGGCAACACCTTGGCGGAGTCGCGTACACCTAAGTAAGAGGAGTGCACGACGGCGGGATACCGCCGTCGTGCGCTTGTTGCGTTTGCAGGGGCTGCTTCAGAGCAGCCGCGAAGCATCAGGCTTTTGGCGTGCGAAGCGTTGCCTCCGGCGCCGCCGTGCGGCGCAGCCGGCGAAGCGCCAGCAACGGAAACAGGAGTACCGAGAGCATCCCTGCCCCTACGAGGGCCGAGGATATTCCGCTGGTGATGTACCCGTGCTCCCGGCCAATGGTTGTCACTGCCACGATGATGGGCAAAGCCGTGGCTCCGAACAGCAGAAGGGCCTGTTTGTCCGCCCGCGAGGAGCCCGGGGGCGTGGCGAGCAAGGACGGCACGCCACGGATGAGCAGCAGAAGCGCCAGGAACAGCGGGACCATGGCCAACGTCAGGGGGCTGGAGGTCAGTGCGCCCAAATCGAAGTCGATGCCGGTATCTATGAAGAAGATGGGCACCAGGAAGCCAAAGGCGACGGCGTCGATCTTGGTCTCGATGACTTTACGGTCTGCAACAGGAGCGCGTGCAATGGTGACCTTCCAGAGGACCCCTGCGGCGAAGGCTCCCAGCAGCATGTCGAGTCCCAAGACCATGCTGAGCACCACCAGCGAGCTAAGAATCAACAGGATGGACCGCATGGCAAACTGACTGCTGGTGTGCAGGGTGGCAGTGACCTGGGCGTGGAACAGCGTGTGCAGTGCCTGCGAGGCAAGGTAGATTGCCACGCCGGTCAGCAGGACAAAGCCCAGAAGCACTCCTGATGCCACACCGAGTTGCTTGCCGCTGAAGAACAAGGAGATGGCTATGAGCGGCCCAAACTCGCCGGCCGCGCCCAGTGCGGTAGCGGCGACACCGATCGGCGACTTGGAGGCACCGGCATCCCGGAGGATCGGCAGCAATGCGCCCAAAGCGGTGGAGCACAGAGCAACACCAATGATCACGGCGGCTTCCGGTGAGGGCCCCAGGACAAAACCTGCCCCGATGCCTGCGGCCAAGGAGATGGCCCACCCTGCAGAGGCACGGTAAAGGGGACGGCCGCGGATTGCCGCGAAGTCAATCTCGTTGCCGGCAACGAAGAACAGCATGGCCAGCCCGAAATCAGCCAGCGTGTCCGTGAAGGGAGTGGACTGGACCCATCCCAGGAGGCTTGGTCCGAACAGGATGCCAAGAACAATTTCAAAGACCACAATGGGCACTTTGACCCAACGATCCAGGAGCCGTGCAGCAAGGGGGGCCACCACAGCCAACACGGCGATGAGGACCAGTGACGCGGACAAGCCTTGCATCGGCAGTGCCTCCGGTACCTCGGCAGCTTCAAGGAAAAGTACTCCAAAGTTACCGCCACGCCACCGCCCGCGCCAGAACTCTCAGCCTCCGGATGCCGGCCACTCCTTGCCCGCCCACGGGTCGTAGTCTGCGATCAGCTCCTCCTGGGCCGGTCGTCGCTCTTCCGGGATGTGTTGAAGATTTACCCGTACCCGGTACCAGAGTGAGCTCGATCCCCGCATTCCGTCCACCAGGACGTCGGCCGGGTGAAGCAGGGAAACAACGTCTGCATGCCGTTCCTTCCACGCATCGAGTGCTTCTTCGGCTTCGGGCTTGGTCTTGGTCCGGGCTACCTCGATGAGTGGCATCATTGACACCCGGCGACCCGAGCCATCGCCTGCTCTGGGGGCCTTCTCGGCGGGGCCGAGCTCGGCAGCCAAAGCCAGAAGGGCATCGAGCGAGCCGGGAGCTTCATCGATTCCTGCGTGCGGGTCGCCCACATCCGAGAAGCGCGCGGGCACAGTGCGGACAGTGAACTGCTCCGGCCGGGCGGAGCGCACCTCGTCCCACGTGAGCGGCGTCGAGACCCGGGCGTCGGGCCGGGAGCGGACCGAGTACGCGGAGGCTACGGTGCGGTCCTTGGCGTTCTGGTTAAAGTCGACGAAGACGCTCTCGCCCCGCTCCTCCTTCCACCATTTGGCCGTTGCCAGCCCCGGAGCACGGTTCTCCACTTCGCGGGCCAGGGTCTCGGCGGCAAGGCGCACATCCCGGTAGGACCACTGCGGCGTGATGCGCACCAGGATGTGAAGGCCGCGGGAGCCACTCGTCTTTGGCCACCCCACCAGTCCGGCGTCGTCCAGCACTTCCTGTGCTACATACGCGGTGTCCACAATCCGGGACCAGTCAACGCCGGGCATGGG
The DNA here is from genome assembly GCF_055389195.1 of Arthrobacter sp. DualSoilB13. Lineage (NCBI taxonomy): Bacteria > Bacillati > Actinomycetota > Actinomycetes > Micrococcales > Micrococcaceae > Arthrobacter > Arthrobacter sp. DualSoilB13. The sequence goes on from NZ_AP035865.1 coordinate 2,011,353, forward strand.
GTCCAGGTCCACCCGAAGCTCATCCGGATGGTCGAGGTCCTCCGCGCGTACGGGGTGCGGGTTGAGGTCCAGACATCCCAGATTCACCACCCACGCGAGGCCTGCCGCATCACGGATGACCGCTTCCTCGGCGGAAGTTCCGGACGAGTAGTGGAGTGTTGCCGTGTCAATGAAGTCGGGATGGTTCTCGGGCACGCGTTTCTGAAAGAACGGTTCAGCATCGATGCCCTTGGGGAAGCGCTTGAGCACCATGGGGCGCCCTCCCGCGCCGCGCAGCGCACCGTCCGCGACTGCGAGGTAATAGTTCACGAGATCGAGCTTGGTCAGCCCGGGCTCGGGGAACACCACCTTGTCCGGGTTGGAGATGCGGACCTCGTTGCCGGCGATGTCGAGGATCTCTGCCGGGGACTTCGACGGGTTCATGCGGCCACGCTAGCAACGAACAGCCCTCCCAGCCAGAGTTGTCGTGGAGAAAGGCAGAGAAACCTCGTAGGCATGAAGCCCAAATTTCTGTAACTGGCTTTAAAAAAATAAGTGGGTATGGTGTTGTCATATCCAAAATATTGAAGGAGCCTAAAATGTCCGGTAAGTCACCCAATAGTGCCAGGTCGAAAAAGTCCGGCAAGACTATTCTGGAAAAGAGAGCCGAAAAGAGGGCAAAGGCTGAGGGTAGTGAGAATCTCTTTTCAAAACCCAGGAAAAACCAGCGATAACCATCGGAAGGGCCGAATTGCTGCCGCCGTTCGGTGATGCAGCTTGGTGATGCCGGCCACCTAGTACCGCCGGCCGGCATCACCAGTTGCGAATTGGAAAGGCGGTAAGGGTAGAGAAACGGAAATTAAAGCGATGCGGTATCTCATCACGGTACTCATTATCCCGGCACGTATCCACGAGTGTATCCGTGTGGAAAGGATTGAGCCGGTCATGGAAATGCAGCAATCATTGGTGGAGGGGAATGTTGAGGCAATAACCGGCCGTGGATGGCACGTTCTGGTCAATGACCAGGCAATTCATGTTCCTTTGCCTTTGAACCCTCGGGCTGAGGTCTTGATTCGTGAAGCAGGCACTCCTGTCGAAGGCACCGTCAGCGGGACTGCGGTTTTCCTCGGTCACGGAACAAGCGGTGATGACCAGGATGTGCCGAGCCATCTGCTGACGCTGGCGGAGCGCCTGTTTGAGACTCGGCTGGCAGCTTAAGCGGGGGGCATTCGGAGGTGACGTCCGGCCGGGCCGACTATATTGGCCCTGTCAGCCCACCACCACCATTGAGGGAGCCTGCACACTATGGCCAAGGAACTTGCCACCCAACTCATCGAACAACTCCAAGCTGCCGGTGTGCAGCGGATCTACGGAATCGTTGGCGACAGCCTTAATCCGATCGTGGATGCTGTTCGGCAAACAGGAGGCTCCTCGAAGGGCGGCATCGACTGGATCCATGTCCGCCACGAGGAAGCTGCCGCTTTTGCTGCTGCTGCAGAGGCCCAATTGACGGGAAAGTTGGCTGTTTGCGCGGGTTCTTGCGGTCCCGGCAATCTCCACCTGATCAATGGACTGTACGACGCCAACCGTACCGGGGCCCCGGTGCTCGCCATCGCATCGCACATTCCCAGTAAGCAGATTGGTAGTGGCTTTTTCCAGGAGACCCATCCGGACCGACTGTTCAACGAGTGCTCGGTGTACTCGGAGATGATCAGTACCGCTGAGCAAGCGCCCCGGGTCATGCACAGCGCCATCCAAAATGCAGTGGGTCTTGGGGGAGTGGCTGTTGTGACGCTCCCGGGTGACATCGCCGGGCTTGAGGCAACGGCGCCCACCCCGCTGCCGGCAACGTTCCGTCCGGCCGCTTTGGTTCCCCATCCAGCCAGCGTCCGGGAACTTGCTGACGCCATCAACGACGCCGGGAAGGTTGCCATTTTCGCCGGCGCTGGCGTCGAAGGTGCCCATGACGAGCTCATTGCCCTGGCAGAGCTGGTCAACGCACCCATCGGCCATTCCTTGCGAGGCAAGGACTTTGTCCAGTACAACAACCCCTTCGACATCGGCATGACCGGGCTGCTCGGCTACGGCGCAGCGGCTGAGGGCATTGAGGACGCGGACCTGCTGATCCTACTGGGCACAGACTTTCCCTATGACCAATTCCTGCCGGACACCCGGACGGCCCAGGTTGACCGGGCGGCACAGCGGCTGGGGCGGCGGACCGACGTCGACATTGCAGTTCATGGCGACGTGTTGCCAACCTTGACGGCCCTGCTGCCCCTGGTGACGCCTAAGAAGAACCGGCGCTTTCTTGACCAGATGCTGAAGAAGCATGACCGCCTGATGAACAAAGCCGTGGGCGCCTACACGCGCAAGGTGGAGAAAAAACAGCCCATCCACCCCGAATACGCGGCGTCGCTCCTTGACCAGGTTGCGGCCGAGGATGCAATTTTCACGGCCGATACCGGCATGTGCAACGTCTGGACCGCGCGCTACATCAACCCGTTAGGCACGCGTCGGCTGATCGGCTCCTTCCTCCACGGGTCCATGGCCAACGCACTCCCGCACGCTCTTGGCGCGCAGGTGGCTTATCCCGGACGCCAGGTAATTTCCGTGTCCGGAGATGGCGGACTGTCCATGTTGTTGGGCGAGCTGATCACCGTGGCCGCGCACCAGCTGCCGGTGAATGTGGTGGTCTTCAACAATTCCACCCTGGGCATGGTCAAGCTGGAGATGCTGGTGGACGGGCTACCCGACTTCGGCGTGGACGTTCCGGACGCCAACTATGCGGCGGTGGCCAAGGCCTTGGGGTTCCACGCAGTCCGGGTCACGGATCCCGCTGACATCGAGGCGGCGTACCGGGCGGCGTTTGCCCATCCAGGTCCGTCCTTGGTGGAACTCATCACCGACCCCAACGCCCTGTCCATTCCGCCGAAGATTTCGGGTTCGCAGGTCATTGGATTCGCTACCGCAATGTCCAAAGTGGTCCTGAACCGTGGTGCCGGGGAGGCTGTCAGCATGGCACGAAGCAACCTGCGCAACATTCCCCGGCGGTAGGCTACCGCCCGTGGGCGGCGGCGAGGTAGGGTGCTGTCCGGCTTGTTCGCGAACCCGCGACGACGGCCGGCGGGCCTGCGACCATGATCGCGCCGCCGGCGTCGCCACCACCTGGACCCAGGTCGATCACCCAGTCGGCGCCGGCCACGACGTCCATCTCATGCTCCACCACGATGACAGTGTTGCCGGCGTCAACCAGCTTGTGCAATTGGGCCATGAGCAGCTGGACGTCGGCAGGGTGCAGTCCGGTGGTTGGTTCGTCCAGCAAGTACAGGGTGTGGCCTCGTTGGACGCGTTGCAGTTCGGTGGCGAGTTTGATGCGCTGGGCTTCGCCGCCGGAAAGCTCTGTGGCGGGCTGGCCTAGCCGGAGGTAGCCCAGGCCCACTTCGCGCAGGGTTTGCAGGCTGCGGGCAACGCCGGGGAGATCAGCCAGGAAGTCGGACGCTGCGTTTACGGTCATGCCCAGGACCTCGGCAATATTGCGTCCACGATAGGTAACCTCCAAGGTTTCTGGATTGAATCGCGAACCCTGGCATTCGGGGCAGGGGCCGTAACTGCCTGGCAGGAACAGCAGCTCCACGGCAACAAACCCTTCTCCCTGGCAGGTTTCGCAGCGGCCTCCGGCCACGTTGAAGGAGAACCGTCCAGCTCCGAAGCCTCGGGAACGCGCGCCTTGAGTGGCCGCGAATTCTTTCCGGACTCCGTCGAAGAGCCCCGTGTAAGTGGCCAGGTTGGAGCGGGGGGTCCGGCCGATGGGCTTCTGATCGACTTTCACCAGGCGATCGAGCTGGTGGAGTCCGGACACCAAACCCACAGCGTCCTGCATAGGCCGGGTGTCTGCGCTTGGGGCGTCTGTGTCAGGGGTTTCCGGATGCAGCGCGGCTCCCACCACTTCGGCCAGAACGTGGCTGACCAGGGTTGACTTGCCCGAACCGGAGACGCCTGTCACCGCTGTCAGCACGCCAAGCGGGAACTCAGCCTTAACGTCGCGAAGGTTGTGCCTGTTAATGTTCTGGAGCGTGAGCCACTCTTTTGGTGGCCGGGGAGACGCGGGCCTGGTCCCGGCGGCGACCAGACCGGCGTCGTGGGTTGCTTCAACACCGGCGACGCCGTCGCCGCGCCCAGGGAAGAGGAACGGCCGCGTCACGGAGTCCTGTACATCCGCCAGTCCGGCTACTGGGCCGCTGTAGAGGATATGTCCCCCACCCTCGCCAGCGTGCGGGCCAACATCGACCAACCAGTCGGCCGCCCTGACCAGGTCCATGTTGTGTTCCACCACGAACACAGAGTTACCGGAGCGCTTAAGCTGGTCCAGCACCTCCAGAAGCGGCTCGGCATCGGCAGGATGAAGTCCGGCAGAAGGTTCATCAAGGACGTAGATGACACCGAAAAGCCCGGATCGCAGCTGCGTGGCTATCCGGAGTCGTTGCATCTCGCCGGGGGAGAGCGTTGGTGTTGGGCGACCCAGCGCCAGGTAGCCAAGCCCCAGGTCCAGGAGTACCGTGACCCGGCTCAGGAGGTCGCGGGTGATGGCGAGGGCTACTTCGTTGACTTCACCGGAAGTCTGGGTCCGTGAGGCAGTACTGGCCGCCGTCACTTGAGTGGTGGGGCGGATGATGTCGGCCAGTTCGGTCATGGGCAGGGAGTTGAGTTCGGCGATGGTTTTTCCGGCGAAGGTGACCGCTAGTGCCTCCGGGCGAAGCCCGCTGCCACTGCATTGGGGGCACCGGCCGGTTTCCATGAATCGCAGCACCCTCTCACGCATTGTGGAACTTTTTGAGTCGGCCAGAGTGTGGAGCACGTAGCTTTTGACGCTCCAGAAGCGGCCCTTGTAGGGCTTGGCGACGCGGTCTCGTTGGGGCGTAACCTCCACCACGGGCTGCTCTTCCGTGAAGAGGATCCAGTCACGATCCTTCCTGGGCAGCTTCCGCCAGGGTGTGTCCACGTCGTAGCCCAGGTGAGTCAGGATGTCGCGGAGATTCTTTCCTTGCCAGGCGCCGGGCCATGCGGCGATCGCACCATCCCTGATACTGAGCGAGGGATCAGGAACCAAGGTCTCTTCCGTGACCGTGTGGGCAACACCCAGTCCGTGGCATTGGGGGCAAGCTCCAGCAGCAGTGTTGGGGGAGAAGGCGTCTGAGTCCAGCTGGCTGGCCCCTTCGGGATAGCTGCCGGCCCGGGAGAAAAGCATGCGGACTGAGTTGGATAACGTGGTCACCGTGCCAACGCTGGAGCGGGCGGTTGCCGTGCCGCGGCGCTGTTGGAGTGCGACGGCGGGCGGCAGCCCGGTGATCGATTCAACCTTGGGGTTGTGGCCCTGTTGGATGAGGCGCCGGGCATAGGGGGCCACGGATTCGAAGTAGCGGCGTTGGGCTTCGGCAAAAATGGTGCCGAATGCCAGGGACGACTTTCCCGAGCCGGAAACCCCGGTGAACGCGACAATTGCATCGCGGGGTACGTCCACGTCCACGTTGTGGAGGTTGTTTTCGCGCGCTCCACGGACTCTGACGAAGCCATCTTCAGAGTCGGCAGACTGTGGTTTCGGCTGCTTGGAAGCGGGGTGCCCGGGGATTGTCAGTTTACTGTCCATTGACATGACTCTATCGGCCCGCAGTCCCGGCAAGGTCACGTTGAGGACGCAAGGCATGGTGCTTTCCGGTCCCCGGGAGGACAATGCGGTTCATGGCTGAACAAATCGCCGGGAACCCGGGCGGCCTCGGGGAACAGGGCGGCGAACCACAGGACGTCAACGAGAACGTGGTCAGGCGGCTGATCGAGTGCATCAACGAACGCCATATTGAAGTCATGAATGAGCTGTTCCATGATGATGCCGTCATGCATTGGCCGCAGTCCGGGGAAGTTGTGCGCGGGGCCGGGAACCGCAGGGGTATTTACAATGCCTTTCCGCAGTTGCCCACCATCACGCCCCGACGACTGCTCAGCGGCGGCAATCTGGTAGTAGCTGAGGCGTTGCTTGACTACGACGGACCTCAGTACCAGACAGTCTTCATCTTCGAGTTCCGGGACGGCAGGATCGCCAGGGAAACTGCCTACTGGAGTGAGGCCTTTCCGGCTCCGGAATGGCGTTCACAGTGGGTGGAGATCAGTAGCAGATAGGAGTGGCGCTCCAGGGCCTCACCGGTCACTGGCCCGTCCGGACAGGTGAGTTGGACGGGTGCTATGACTGTATGATCCCGCCAGTAGTCCTCCAGTCACAGGGGAAGAAACCTCATTCCGCGGCGGGTCGGCGTCGTTGTTGTTTGGTGGCAGATCTGATTTCTTTTGCTGCACGGTGACGCCGGGCAGAACCTCGCGTCGGCTTGGACGCGCGACGGATTGATTCCGGGACGAGTCCCACCCTGATGATCTCAGCGAGCTTGGCCATGGCGATCTCCCGATTGCGAAGCTGGGACCGCTCCTCTGATGCCGTCACGGTGATGGAACCGCCGATGAGTTTGCGTCCCAGGCGCTTAAGGAGCAACTGCCGCTGCTCATCAGTCAGGGTTGTGGATCCGGCAACATTCCACGTCAATTCCGCCCGGCTATCCGTAGTGTTGACGTGTTGGCCGCCTGGTCCGGACGAGCGGGAGAACCGCCAGCTAAGTTCCGCGGCGGGGATAGTCAGCGACGGCGGGATATCCAGGTCCATGGATCAAGCTTTGCACGTCACGGACGTCCAGTCCGGCGCGATTGCAGTGACGTTCGCCGGCACGGTTCCAGTTTCCAGGTAGGCCTGGTGCCAAGCAACATTGTCGCCCTGCAGTTGTCACCCCCCACATCGTTTTCATTCCTTGCGCTTAGGATCATGTCATGGCCGGTTCCCTCGATGTCCTTGGCCCCATCCTGGAAATGATGACGTGGGTGGGGTTCGTTCCGGGCGTGCCACTGTTGATCAGCGCATGGATCATAGCCAAGCGTCGTTGCGTGTGGGCCACCGCGGACGGAGAACAGTTCGCCGCAGGTGGATTCCTGGGGCTGCGGTGGCACGATCAATCGAACGAGGAACAAAAAGTCCTGCTGGATATTCCGGCTCACGACAACAACGTTGTTTCAGGTGCAGTGGTGGTCCACTATGACCTCTGCCATCCGTCGCGATGCTCGCTCAGGCCTCCGCGTCACGACAACACGGTGCTCATTCTGGGCTGGATCCTCACCGGGGTCGGGATACTCAGCACGCTCGGGGGATTCGTCCTACTCCTCTTCTAGTGCCGACCTCTTGAATGAAGGCTTGCTCAGGACTAGCGTTTCCCGCGCACGGGCAATGAGCGCGGCTAAAGCCCGCGGTCAAACGAGGAGACTGCTATGAGTGAGACCCCCGCAACCTTGATGGTGGACCTGATCATTTCACTGGACGGCTACGCTTCAGCGGATGGTTGGCCAGGTTGGTGGGGTTTGGAAGGCCCGGAATACCTCGCGTGGCTCGAGCAAGAGGGAAAGAAGGAATTCACTACGCTCATGGGGGCCACCACGTATCGACTGATGTCCAGTATGTCGGAGCAGGCCGCCGCAGACAGTTCCGGGTTTTCGGAGGAAGAGGGCGCCAGTCTGGGCGGTTTGGCGGACATGCCCAAGATTGTCTTCTCGTCCACGTTGAAGGGGCCCTTGGCCTGGCCCAACTGTGAGCTCATCTCCGGTGACGCCGTGGAGAATGTCAGAGAGCTAAAAAGGAGCAGGTCCGGAACCTTCAGTACGCTGGGCAGCCTGAGCCTCTGCCGTTCCCTCCTGACGGCCGGGTTGGTGGACAGGTACCGGCTGGTTGTCTTTCCCGTGATCACGGGCAAGACCGGCAGGGAGCGGATCTACGACGGATACCCGGATGTTTCTCTGGAGCTGGTGGACAGCCGGACGTTCGACGGCAGGTCGCAGTTGCTGGAGTACATTCCTACTGTGATTGACGGGCCGCCAACAGCAAGACGGGGTTGAGATCATAGAGGCGCGGGCTGGGACAATGGCTCCTACGCAGTACTTATCCATACACGCGCTGATCAGGCTAGTTCCTGTACTGCTCCTGCTGACCGTTAGCGTGTTCCAGCAGAGATGCCAGGCACCCGGCGTAGTACCTCATGGCTTCGGCAAAAGTGAGCAACGTGGGTGCTCCGACAGCTGCACCTACCTGATCCGCCGAATCCACCTGGTCCATCTGGCAGAGTACCGGTTCGCGTCTAACGCCGAAGGCGGTCAACGTGGCAATTCCCCAGGGGTGGCTGGGTTCAGTCACTGAGATGCCTGCTGAGTCGAAGGTATCGCGGAGGACATAGTGGGTCACGGTACGCCAGGACTGAAGAAAAGGCGGCAGCAGCTGTTCTACGAGGTCATCATCACGGGTGCGATACGCGTCCGCGAGGGCGGCGGTTAGTCCGTCCCATTCTTCGGCGTCGCGGACCATAAGGTGCGCCGTTTCCAAGCGGTCAATGGTTTCACTCAACGTCATGGTAGTCCCCAAACTTCCCGTCGTTTTCGCTTGCCCCCGGGAGCAAGCCTGACCGCCGTCGGCATGTCACTATGAAGTGAACGGATGAAGCCCCAGCATGATTCCCTCATCAATCGCATCCTGTTTCCAAGTCCAACAGCGACATTTCTCGATCGCCTAGCAAATCAGTAGCCTTACTAATAGGGTGGCTATGGGAAGTACCCCGGGCACGGCGATGAGTCGAGTCTCAAAGGAGAAGTGAGGACCCTATGACTGACGAACAATCCATTAAGAAGGTCACCGACATCATCAACGATTCGAAGATCGGGATGCTAACCACTGTGAACGAGACAGGGGCGCTGGTCAGCAGGCCGCTTGCCGTTCAGGAAGTCAAGGACGACGGCGACATGTGGTTCTTTACGGGCCTGGGAACCTCACAGGTTGCCCACGTTCGCCAGGACCCACGGGTTAACGTTTCCTTTGGCAAAAACACGGAATGGGTCTCTGTGGCCGGGACTGCAGAGGTCGTCACCGATCGGGAAAAGATCCATGAGCTGTGGAACCAGGTAGTTGAGGCGTGGTACCCCGATGGCCCCGACACTCCGGAGGTTTGCCTGCTTCGGGTTGACTCGGACTCGGCAGAGTATTGGACCAGCCCGGGCGGAACGGCCGCTACGGTCCTACAGTGGGTCAAGTCCAAGGTCACAAACTCCCGGTTCAGCGTGGGCGAGAGCGGCACCGTGGACCTATGACCCGCCGTGGTTGACATCCAACGGTTTCGGGTTCTTTTGGAGAGTGAACGGAACCGTAAACTCGAGCTGCTGAAGGCGCTGCGAAGCGACATCACCTCGGTGAGTCTTGCCCGTCAGGATTCCAATGTGGACGACGAGCACGATCCCGAGGGCAGCACCATCGCCTTCGAGCTTTCCCAGGCATCCGCCCTCATGGGACAAAGCCGGGTGGGCTTGGAACAGATCGAGGAGGCCCTGGCGAGGATCGAGGAGGGAACGTATGGGCAGTGCGCGGTGTGCGGCGTAGACATTCCCGAAGAAAGACTCGAGGTCAGGCCATGGACACCGTTCTGCGTCCACCATGCCTCGGGCAAGCGGGCTTGACGTACCAGGAAGGTGGTTCAGCTGGACATGCCCGGTGACACCGGGACGAATTCAATGCCCTGCTGGACCTTCTTCCTGGGGCCCCGGTCAAAGCCCTTGGCATCCAGATGGTTCGCCGCACGGTAGGCGGCCAGCGCGTCGTCGTAGATCTGGTTGAGCCGCTGCGCCGTGAAGATTTCCTCGGTCCCGTCGGAAAAAACCACGGACACCGCAGCGGTGGCGGGAAAATGCCTCTTCATCCGGATGAATCCTTGGGCGTCCTGGTGTAGGGAGATCACGTGGCAACCGCGCTTTCAGTAGTGTTACCACCAGTTTGGCGTACTTGGGCCCCAATAGCAGCAACGGGCCGCTGCCCCCAAAGCTTCTGGTCGCCGTCCTTACGGAAGCGGTTCAGGGTTTGGGGTGGTTTCCGCGGTGCTGGCGTTGTCGGCTGGTGATCCTTGCTTCCGGCTGGCCAGCAGGAACGGTAGGGCAATGAGTTCAAGGACGCCGCCCATGGCTAATGATGCCGGGTAGCCGTAGAGGTCTGCGCCCCGGCCCAGCACTGGCTGGATGACGACGCCGCCGCTGGATCCCATCAGCGAATCAAAGCTCAGGACGGTGGCCCGTTGCTTCGACGGGATCATATCGTTCACGTACGCCTGCCGGACGGGCATGGCTGCCGAGCCCACAACGGCCCAGATGGCGAGCAGGACCAGAGCCACCCAGAAGACACGCGTCAATCCCAGGACCAGAAGGATGACGCAGCCTGCCAGGCAACCGACGATCAGCACAGTGGTGCGCTTATGGAACAGCCGCCTCGCGTGTGGGGCCAGCCAGCCGCCCAGGATCTGCGATCCCGCAACGATCGCAGCGGCCAGACCGGCTATTGAATAGGCCTTGGGGTCGCCAAACAAGTCCAGAAGGTACGGCTGCAGTGCGTAGAAGACGTAGAAACTGACGCCGGCCGTAAACGGGGCTGCCAACATCACGTACCGGACGGGCGGGTTCTTCAAACCGTTCTCGATTGATGCGGACAGAACCGCTCTGGTCGCGCGGAGAGGGTGCGTCGAACGCTCCGGCGAGAAGCCGACGTCGTGCATGAGACCAAACGCAACAGCAAACATGGCGAGCAGCACCAGCACGCGCAGGAGGAACGGAACGCCAAGGTTGGTGGCTTGGGCTATCACCCCGCCCGCCACCGAGCCCACCAGCATCGCTACGCCCTGAACCATTTGCCCTCGGCCAAGTACGGATTCCAACCCGCCTTCGTAGCCGGAGAAGCGCAGTGCATCGACGAGCCATGCCTCAACAGCGCCGGAGAAGAACGTAAAGCCCAGGCCCAGGAGAACCGAAACCACGGCCCACATCCAGAACGGCGCGGAGATCTGCCACATCACGAAGTACAAATAGGTGGAGACGCCCAACGTCACCGTGCCCAGGAGGAATGAGACGCGCCGCCCCCACCCATCGGCAATCACGCCCGTGGGAACTTCGAAAAGAACCATGCCTGCAGTGAAGAAGGCGTTGGCGGCAAACGCCTCCAGGTTGCTCAGGCCCGCATCCAGCAGGAAAAGGGTGTTGATGCCCCAGATGAAGGACGCCGCAACGGTATTGCCCAGCGTCAAGGTCAGGTAGACGCGCTGGATCTTTCGGGCGGCGTCATTGAGGGTGTCGCCGCCCTCACCCGTGCCAGGAAGGACCACCAGCTAATTCTCGTCCCGTTGCCCTCACGCCGCCAGAGAAACCAGTGGTTGCGGGCTACTTTTCGTGACTCGTAGGGATGCCCTGGGAGGCTGCCCATTCGCTGACATCCCGGCGCTCAATGGCTGCCGCCATCATGTCCGGGAACAGATCCGGCGTGCACGCGAAGGCAGGAACACCGATCCCCGCAAGTGCTGCGGCGTGGCTGGAGTCGAAGGATGGGTGACCGCTGTCGCTCAAAGCCAGCAGGGCGATCATGGTGGTCCCGCCACCCACAATGGAAGCGGCACGACGCAGCATCTCTTCCGCTATTCCACCTTCGTAGAGGTCGCTGATGAGCACAAGGATGGTCTCGGCGGGTTTGGTGATCTGGTCCTGGCAATAGGCGAGGGCCCGGTTGATGTCCGTGCCACCGCCCAGTTGCACGCCGAACAGCACGTCCACTGGATCGTCCAGGTCTTCGGTCAGATCCACCACTTCGGTGTCAAAGACCACCAACCGGGTGCTTACTGACTTAAGTGAACTGAGGACCGCTCCAAAGACGCTGGAGTACACCACTGATTCGGCCATGGAGCCTGATTGGTCAATGCACAGAATGATCTCGCGCTGAATTTCGGTGCTGCGCCGTGCGTGTCCATGGAGCCGCTCGGGCACCACCGTCCGGTACTCGGGTTGATAGTGCTTAAGGTTGGCGGCAATGGTCCTGTTCCAGTCGATATCCCTATGCCGTGGACGGCGGGTCCGTGCTGAACGGTTGAGCGCCCCGGAGACTGCCTGAATTGTTTTGGCGCGCAGCCGTTCTTCCAGCTCTTTGGTGACCTGCCGAATGACCGATCTGGCTGTCTCCCGGGACTCCTCCGGAATCACCCGCCCCAGGCCCACCAAGGTGCTCACCAAACCGATGTCCGGTTGGACAGTTCGCAACATTTCCGGTTCCAGAAGCAACTGCCTCAAGCCGAGTCTGTCCATGGCATCGGCCTGCATCACCTGGACCACCGAGGAGGGAAAATAGCCGCGGATGTCGCCAAGCCATCGGGCCACCCGCGGACTGGACGAGCCTAGACCTCCGCGCCGGGCCGACCCGCCACCATAGAGCTCTTCCAAGGCCTCATCACGGCGGACATCATCGTCCGACAGTTGAACCGGCACCCCTTCCTCGGTTGAGATGCCGTCAGCATCATGCCCGCCCAGCACCAAACGCCAACGGCTCAACCGGTCACGCCCGGGCCCGGCGGAATCCTCCAGCGCGCCAGAGTCACCTGTCACAGCTGCATCGTTGCTCATGCGATTGCCTTCCATCCCAGAATTCTTGCCATGGTTTGCAGCGCAGGGCCGGCGTCGAACAGGTCAATGGGAGAGGAGTCTGCTGCGTAGCCGGTAGAACCGACCCGGCTTAACTGTTCGCCGATTTCGCGCCGCTCAGGCCTGCTGAAGGCGGAAAAAGTCCGCCGGATCAAGGGCAAGACGTCCTCGAAAACGTCATCGTGCACTCCTTCCACCCACTCATCAACGATCTGCAGAAGCCGCCGATCATGGATGAGCAAGGTGGCGTCGCCGGACAGCAGGCCGTCCAACCAGGCTGCGGCTTCCGAGGCTGGGGTAGCGATCGATAAGCGCCGGCTAAGGCGTGATGCTACGTCGTCTCCTTCCACCAGGCCCGCATCCAACAGGAGCCTGGTGGCCCGGCCCGCCACCGAGCCATGGATCGAGTCAGAGTTGGCCACGGATGAGAGGGCCGTATGCCAGTCATCCAGTGGCAGTTCCGGCAGTAAGCTCAAGCCATTCTGTGCAGAGTCGATCGCGCGGCGCATCACACCCGCGGCCTCATCATCAAGGCCGGCGCAGGCGGTGGGCAGTCCAACGCACGAGCGAATCACCGTGGCTTGCAGAATTTTCCCCACATCACTGACGTCTACTCCACGGACGTTGCCGTACCGGCATGTGCGGGCCAACGGCGCGATGGTTTCCAAGAGGGGAGCAACGTCCTGCTGCAGGGCGGTGCGTTCAGCCAAAGCGGACACGACGCCGGCAATTCCGTCGGGTAGCTCGGCCAGCAGACAGCTTTCCAGCAAGCTGCTGAGAACCGGCAGGCCTTCGGCTGCCTGCGCCTGTTCAGAGACAAAAGCAGCAGCGGCTGAGGCGACAGTGGTGCCATAACGGCTCGCTTCCACCAAGGAGACAGCCAACTCTGGTTTCCACAGCAAGGTCCATGCTTCTTTGAAGGTGCCGGAAGTCCTGCCGGCGTCCGTCAGCTGACCCCAGGCCACACCCAGCAGTTCCAGGCGGTGCAGGAGGACCGAACGGGCCAACTGGTTCGGCTTGCGCAGGTCCAGGACCATGACCTCTTCCATGGCACTGGGTTTCATGCGCAGCTTTCGCTGGGTAGCGGCGAGGTCCGCTGCCAACGGTAGGGTGGGCACGGAGTCCGGGACGTTCCCTAGCTCGCGACCAACAGTCAATTCGCGATGAACCAAGGCCAGCGGCAGCGGCGAACCATCGCACAGGACTGTCTGCGCGGCATCGTCCAGCTCCGGCAAGCCAGGGGTGGGCCGCCCACGAACAGCTGCCAACGCAGTAGCCATCCTGCTGGCCTCCACCACGGACGCCGTGGATGCATCCAGATTCTCTTTACGCAGCGCATGGGCTACCCGGACCAGCCACGTGGTGGCAACATCCTGCCCGGGGTCCTTGGCCATCCAATGCGCGAACAGGTGTTGGTACCAGCCCGGGGCAGTGACCCCTGCTCCGTATCCGCTGGCCAAGCTAAGCCTGTTCGATGTCCAGGGAACCCACGTGACAGCCACTTTGGCCTTCGGCAAACCGGCGAGGACTTTGTTGTCGGCGGAAACCGAAGGGAACCCCGACGGCACTAAGGCCGGTGCGTGATAGGCGCCGCACACCACGGCGATGCGTTCATGCCCTTCGCGCATGGCTGCCCGCAGGAAGCGTCGCATGGCAGCTTCCCGGCGGTTATTCTCCAGCACGTCAGGATGGTCCGCGGGACGCTGATCCATGGCCCGGATTACCGTGATCGCCTCGATGAGAGCTTCAAAGCGCTCAACGGGGTCCGTGTTGCGGTGCTCCACGGAGTCTTCCCACCATCGTTCCGCGTCGCTGTAGCCCGCAGCTTCGGCCAACATGCCAATCGCATCGGGTCTGTACGCCTGCTGCGGGGCGGCCGGGGGGTTCTCCATGTCATCCGAAGGCTTACCGTCGACGGCGGCATATTCGCCGCCGTCGTCGGAAGTGGCAACTAATGGTTTTTCCTTCTCCGAAGCCGCCGAGGCTGGCTCCTGTGCGGTTCGTTCCTGTGCGGTTCGTTCCTGTGCGGCTCCTTCCTCTGCTGCTCGTTCCTCTGCTGCTCGGAGCGCGAACGTGTGGGCGGCGGGCAGGTCAATGGCACGCACGGGCTTACCCGTGGACAAGGCCCAGCGGATTGCCACCCACTCGGGCGAGAACGCGGCCATGGGGTAGAAGGACGCCAGGCGAGGCTCATCCACCGCATAGATCAGGCCTGCGACCGGGGGAAGCATGTCCGGGTCCGTGATCAGCGGGATGACCTGGTCAAGCTCCGGTGGCCCTTCCACCAGCACCACATCAGGCCGAAGGGTCGCAAGGGCTTCCGCGACGGAATGGGCCGAGCCCGGACCATGGTGCCGGATCCCCAGAACGTGGACGTCTGTCATCTTTCAGTTGGACGATTCGAGGTCGCGGCAGGCCCGGTACAGGTCTTTCCAGTCAGGCCGGTTCCGCACAACGGTCTCCAGATATTCCTGCCAGATCACACGGTCCTGCACAGGGTCCTTGATCACCGCGCCCACCAGACTGGCGGCTACATCCTCTGCCCGGACCGTGCCATCACCGAAGTGTGCTGCCAGGGACAACCCATTGGTCATCACGGAAATGGCCTCTGCTGTAGACAATGTGGCAGATGGGGACTTGATGGTGGTCCGCTGGTCCTGGGTCACCCCCGACCGAAGTTCGCGCATGACGGTAACCACTCGGCGGATCTCGGAAAGTGCAGCCAAATCGGCGGGCAGCTCCAATGACTCTCCCAAGCTACGAACACGGGTGGTCACGATCTCCACCTCCTGGTCGATGCTGTCCGGGAGCGGCAGGATCACCGTGTTGAACCGGCGGCGAAGGGCGGACGAGAGATCGTTGACGCCTTTATCGCGGTTGTTCGCGGTGGCGATCACGTTGAAGCCCTTCCGTGCCTGGACTTCCTCGTTGAGCTCAGGAATGGGCAACGTTTTCTCGCTGAGAATAGTGATGAGGGAGTCCTGCACGTCGGAAGGAATACGGGTCAGTTCTTCAACCCGCACAAGGCTTCCGGTCTCCATGGCGCGCATCACCGGGCCGGCAACCATGGCGGCGCGGGACGGGCCATCGGCCAGCAACCGGGCATAGTTCCAGCCGTACCGCAGAGCCTCTTCAGGGGTACCCGCAGTGCCCTGCACTACCAGCGTGGATGAACCGGAGATGGCTGCGGCGAGGTGTTCACCAAGCCAGGTCTTCGCGGTTCCCGGCACACCCAGCAACAGCAGGGCCCGGTCTGTGGCCAGTGACGCCACGGCGATTTCCACCAGGCGTTCCGAGCCAAGATACTTTGGGCTGATCTGAACACCGTTGGCCAACGTACCCCCCAGGATATAGGTGGTGACAGCCCAGGGAGAGAGCCGCCAGCTGGGTGGGCGGGGGCGGTCGTCAACAGCGTCCAAAGCGCTGAGTTCATCGGCGTACGCGTTTTCGGCGTGCGCGCGAAGAACCTCCGTGGCGTTCTGGGTATCGGTCATCGGAAAGCCTCCGTCAGGGATTGTTTGAATGATTGGTATTGGACAGCGTCGCGCAGCACACGGCGCCTGGAAGCGTCTTTGTCAGTCTGTGCCAAAAGCTGCCGGCAACGCTCGGTGACCTCCGGTGGAAGCGCGGTAGGCAGGCCTTCGGACAGGATGACGGCCAGACGGCCCCCATCCTTGCCGGAAATCACTGTCAATACCGACTCTGCCAACGGCACGGACCACGGCTGCGGCAGGTCTTGCAGGAGTGGAGCCAGTGTCAGTGGCTCGTCACTGCTTTCCCGGACGTGGCGCTCGAGCCAATGTGCCCGCTCATCGGGAGGGAGGCAATCGAGCAGCCTCCTGTCTGTCAGGACCCCAAGAAGCGCACGGGCCCATTCAACATCGTTGCGGGCGGCAGTTGCAGCGATCATCGCGTTCAGGACGCGGGGCTCGTCCTGCAGCAGCGCAACGGTAGCCGGGCGGTTACGGCCTGTTACCGACGTCCACACGTCCAGCGGTGCCCCTCTGACGATGGCCTCCAACCGTGCCATCCGGTCCGGTTCGCCCTTGCGTGGGTCCGCTGGAACGCCGTCCCGCAGAGCCTCCTTGTCAGGGTCCGGGGGGAGGTCTATCTCCAGCCGTTTGCTCAGGAGCCCTTTGAGCTGCAGCAAAGGCTTCAGCCTGGCGGCCATCCGAGCAGCACGCGCACTTCCGGGAAGCTGGTCCAGGAGCCGGAGTGCCACGTCCCGTACGCCTTTTGCTTTGTCGTCCAAGGCCTTCTCCAGCAGAGCTTCGTCGTTGTCATGGAGGTTTCCGGCGAACAACGCCAGATTGCCTGCCCGTTCCCGGGCGCTGAGCGACGTCCAACACTCGCTAAGTTGTATGCGTGCAGCTGCTGGATCACGGCCTCTCAGCGGTCCGTAGCCTGCCGCAGCATCAGAGCCGCGGAGGCCAGTACTTTGGGTTGCGGGCTCTTGAGAAGGCTGGCCTTTGATCTCCTGCATCCACCGGCCGCGGGTTCCAATTGCCGGTTCCATACGCCTGAAGACAATGGACTGAGTCTCAGCCAACGTCAGTAACGCCGGCAGCAGCCGGTGGGGGACCCGTCGTCGTGCTTCTTCAGCCAACGTCAGCCAATCCACTACCAGCTGGGTCCTCAGGCCAGGACCCACAGGTGCCTGGGTCAGCAAAAGTTCCAACAGCCGTGCGGCCTCTCCGCCGGCTTGTGGCACTGCGTCAGCAGGCGCCGGTGAAGGAAATCCTGCACTGGAGGCGGCAGAGGCTGTCCGCGTCGCCCGGGTCACAATGTCAGCCAGCGCGGCCTGATCCAACAGGGATTCCTCCCGGCTCAGTCCATCGGGTGCTTGAAATCCCAGCTCGGCGGGCGGTTGGGGGGCGTCGTGCCGTCCGGTACCCACCAGCGCTGCTGTTCGCAGCTCCGCCAACCACATCATGGGGTCACCACCCTTCCGTCAACCACCACGGTCAGGGGACGCACTCGACCATCTTCCAGTTCACCAAAAATACTGGCAGCATGGCCACCGGTCAGTGCCAGCAACGAGTCGAGCGGGGCGTCCACCAATGGGAGTGCGTCGCCGTGCGGATCGTGCAGCCACCCGGTTCCCTCGGAATTGACCGTGACTTCGTCCAAAAGCACGGGAATCCTGGTCCGCCACGGTGAACGGGCAACAGCGGCAGACTCGTGCTCAAGGGCTTGCACAATACTGTGCCCCGTGCCGAGGCTTGAAGCCACGTCCAAGGGAGTGACAGGGCCCGTGAACATCCCGCGCTGCGGTGTTGTTCCGGGGTAACGGGCAACTGTGACATCAAGCAGAGCCCCGGCAAGTTGCGGCGCCGCCAAACCTTGGCCCTGCGCGGCGAAATCGAGGAGCACTACTACCGTTCCGTCCGGGCCTTGTATCCACGTTCGTTGTTGCTGCAGGCGTCCGTCATCGCTCCGGTGCGCTCCCAGAACCAGCCAAGGACCCGGCAGCGATTCAGTGCCCTGTACATCGGCAGACGCCGTGGCCCACCCGAGGGCAGCCTTGACGTCCGCGAATTCTTCCGGCGTGAGGTTGTCCCTGCCTGACCATGCCTTGGTTAAGGCCCACCAACGGCCCGCGTGGCGTAGAAGATGGTCAGCCCAGTCGGTCCTGCCGTGGACTTGGGAAGCCATGTCCCGTACCTGTTCGGCCAGACCAGGAAGCTGGGAGTCCACCAAACGTGCTGCAACGGCATCCCACCATGAATAGGGCTGGTTGCGGGCAGCGGCAAGTCCAGTGCGGACAAGGTCCGTCAGCCAGCGCGAAAAATCGTCGACCCCCGCGTCCATCAGGGCGAGTCTGGCGGTGAGACGCTTTGCCTGCGCTTCCGGATCGGCGGGCTGCACCGCATTCCGGCGTTCTTTGACCGTGGCGCGAACAGCCCGTTGGTCTGCCCACTCCTTAGCGAAATCAGCGGTCTCGGCTCCCGCCTCTGCCGCCTCGCCCCGTGCCCAGAGCAGGAGCAGAGCCAAGGCATGTTTGCACGGGAATTTTCGGCTGGGACACGAGCACCGGTAGGCGGGCGCCACAATGTCTACGCTCACTTGGTATGGCGTTTTTCCGCTGCCTTGGCACTTACCCCACACAAGGTCGTCGTTGCTGCCGCAGTCCGTCCACGGACCCGGATGCGCAAGCTTCCGTGCTGCTGCCAGTGAGGAGGAGTCCGGGGCCGCGTTAATGACTGTCTCTTCGCTCCAACGCCCCATGCCTCACATTCTGCCCGACGGCTCCGACACTATAGAACAGCGGTGAGGGTGTGGCGTTGGAACTGCCGGGAAGCCGGCACTCGGCTCCCCGGCACTGCCCTTCGCTCGCTAGGCCTGGTTACTGACCAAACCCGGCTCGGTTCGGACACCTTTACTCCGCTCCACGGCTAAAAGCGATGCGAAGAATTCACCGAGTTCGCTGGTCGCGGTCAGGGGCAGGACGTTGGCGACGTACTGATCAGGGCGGACCACAACCACCACTCCGTCACGGCTGAGGCCACGCAGCTCGAAGATGTCGTTGTTGGGGTCGGTGCCGAACACCTTTTCGAGATAGGTCAGCCTGAAGGGTCCAACAGTAGGCTTAAAGGCCGCGGGTACCGCATTGATGTCCACCTTGGTGTGGTCCTGCTGGTAGACCACCTTCACGTCGAACCAGGCGTCGCGGTCAGCGTCCGACGGCGTAGCGGCCAGCGGCGAAGCAGGCGAGTTCGCGATCCACTCGGCAAAGTCAGCGACCGGGCCCGGCGCTCCTGCCTCTGCGGTGTCGGCGAAAACGTAGATGCGCCACCGGCCGTCCGCTTTGGCGTGGTGGCCCAGGTGCATGGGGTTGGTGTCGCAGACCCGAAGGACGGGCGCTGATTTGAAGCGCTTTCCTACGGGGAAGCCGGTGGCAAGGTCCTGGTACCGTGCGTCGGCAACCACCATCGAGGGCGCGTATTGGGTCATGAAACCGGCAGGGAACTCGGCAGTGCTGGTGTAAAAGGTTTCCAGTTCCGCCGGGTCTTCGAATTCCTCGGGTTTCTTGGCCATCAGCGTTGACCACTGCTTGTCGAAGTCAATGAGGTTCTTCGCCACCACTTGCCGTTCAGCCGAGTAGGTGTCCAAAAGAGATTCGGGGCTGCGGCCTTCCAGGACGTGGCCGAGTTTCCAGCCGATGTTGAAGCCGTCCTGCATGGACACGTTCATGCCTTGCCCGGCTTTGGCACTGTGGGTGTGACACGCATCTCCGGTGATGAACACCCTCGGGGTGCGGGTACCGCGGTCCTCCGGCAGAACGTCGTCGAACCTGTCCGTGAGCCGATGACCTACCTCGTAAACGCTATGCCAAGCGACGTTACGGACGTCAAGAGTGTACGGGTGGAGGATGTCATTAGCTTTCTGAATGATCTGCTCAATGGTGGTCTTTCGCACTGCACCCTTGTCCTCAGGGTTGACTTCGCCCAGGTCCACATACATGCGGAACAGGTGCCCGCCCTCGCGCGGGATCAGCAGGATGCTGCCACCGGAGCCGGACTGGATGGCGCACTTGGTGCGGATGTCCGGGAAATCCGTCACTGCCAGCACATCCATGACACCCCATGCATGGTTCGCCTGATCGCCGGCCAGGTGACATCCGATCGACTCACGGACCTTGCTGCGGGCACCGTCAGCACCCACAACATACTTGGCACGGATGACCCGTTCCTGGCCTTCATTGGGTCCTGAGGTGTGACCCAAGGTCACCTCAACCGGGTAATCACCTTCGCTGGTGACGTTGAGGCCCTGAAACTCATAGCCGTAGTCGGGTTTCATTCGTGTGGGGGAGTTGGCCATGAACTCCGCGAAGTAATCCAGGACACGGGCTTGGTTCACGATCAAGTGCGGGAACTCACTGATCCCTGCCGGGTCATCCACGGCCCGGGCAGCCCGGACAATGCGGGAGTGATCGGCCGGGTCCGGTTTCCAGAACGCCATCTCCGTAATGCGGTAGGCCTCCGCGATAATTCGCTCGGCAAATCCGAACGCTTGGAACGTCTCCACGCTGCGGGCCTGGATGCCGTCCGCCTGACCGATGGCCAAACGCCCTGGACGGCGCTCAATAATGCGCGTAGTGATGTTCGGGAACTGGGAGAGCTGCGCCGCCGTGAGCATACCCGCGGGGCCAGTGCCCACAATCAAAACATCCACCTCGTCAGGAAGCTCGGCGGGACGATCGATCCCTACGCCGGCGGCCGGCTCAACTCGCGGGTCACCGGATACGTAACCGTGGTGATGAAACTGCACGGGCTTTCCTCACTTCTTTGTGGGCAATAACAGAGAACGATGTTCGATAATAGAACAACCTGTTCTATTATCGCTCACATAATCGTAATGCGGCTCACATCCCGGTTCAAGTCCCTGGCGTCTCTTCTGCCAGAACCTCGTGCTGCCTCCTGCGCATCAGGTCACGGGCATGTCAGGATCAGGTATGCCGCGACTGATGCTCTTGGACACTGCCTCTTTGTATTTCCGTGCCTTCTACGGCGTGCCAGATTCCATTCGCCGAGCCGATGGGACGCCTGTGAACGCAGTGCGGGGATTGATGGACATGATTGCCCGCCTCACTACCGACTACGAAGCCACGCACTTGGTGGCCTGTTGGGACAATGATTGGCGTCCGCAATGGCGCGTGGACCTCATCCCCAGCTACAAGCAGCACAGGGTGGCGGAGATTGTGCCCAACGGTCCGGATGTGGAGGTTGTTCCGGACCCTCTTGAGGCACAAATCCCGATGATCCGACACGTCCTGGACCTCGCCGGGATCGCCGTTGTGGGCGTCGACCAACACGAGGCCGACGACGTCATCGGAACCTACGCGAGCCACGCAACCATCCCGACGGACGTGGTCACCGGTGACCGGGACCTCTTCCAGCTTGTCGATGATGACCGAGAGGTCCGCGTCATTTACACAGCACGCGGTATGAAGAACCTGGAAGTTCTCACCGAAGTCGTCGTGGTGGGCAAGTACCGTGTCCTGCCCCAGCAGTACGCCGACTTCGCAACACTTCGCGGCGATGCCTCCGACGGCCTCCCCGGCGTCGCAGGCATCGGCGAAAAGACGGCTGCGTCGCTGCTTGCTGCCCATGGGTCGCTGGAGGGACTGCTTGAGGCTGCGGAAGCTCCCGACGGCGGTTTGTCGGCTACCGTGCGGGCCAAGCTGTCCGCGGCGGCTGACTATCTCAAGGTGGCGCCCGCCGTCGTGAATGTTGTGCGTGATTTGGACGTCCCGACACTTCGAGACGCTGGCGCTGAGCTGCGCCCCGTCACAGGAGACGCGCGGACAGAACTTGAGCAGTTGGCCACAGAATGGAACCTGGGTGGATCGGTCAAGAGACTGCTGGACGCTCTGGACCGTTTCCGATAAGGGCAATATCCCATAGGAGC
This sequence comes from Arthrobacter sp. DualSoilB13, assembly GCF_055389195.1. Classification (NCBI taxonomy): domain Bacteria; kingdom Bacillati; phylum Actinomycetota; class Actinomycetes; order Micrococcales; family Micrococcaceae; genus Arthrobacter; species Arthrobacter sp. DualSoilB13. The sequence goes on from NZ_AP035865.1 coordinate 2,033,307, forward strand.
AACGTCCGATAGGGGCAAGTCCGTTGGGTGCAACCCTCACAGACTCCCGTTCACTTTCACAGCCGAATGACAGGTTCAGAACAGCCTGGACTGTGGTGGGTCTCCCATCGTGTTAAGAGGACGGAACCATTGACCGTCCCTCAGACACAAGCCGTACCAACGGCTCATTGAGGAGAGGCATATGTCGAAAACCAAGAGAATCACACTGGGACTTGCGGCCGGAGCTCTGGCGCTGGGGGCAGGATTGGGTGCAACCAGCATCGCTACAGCTGCCACCACACCATCGCCCAGTGCCACGTCATCCGCGGACGCCACCACCCCGTCAGATCGCGGTGGTAGGCCCGGCGGTCACGGACACGGGCGGGACGGCGGCCAGATCGCCGCGGAACTGGCCACAAAGCTCGGCGTGGACGAAGCGAAAGTCGCTGAAGCCTTGAAAGCGTTCCGTGAGGCGAACAAGCCCACCACGCCTCCTGCAGAAGGAACGGAAGGAACCAAGCCGGACCGCGCAGCACAGGACGCTGCCCTGGCGAAGTCGCTCGCCGAATCGCTGGCTGTTGACGAATCCAAGGTCACCACAGCCCTGGAAGAGATCCGCGCAGCAGGCCAGGCAGAACGTTCCGCCGCCCTGAAGACCAAGCTCGACAAAGCGGTCACTGACGGCAAGTTGACGCAAGCCGAAGCTGACGCAGTAACCAAAGCAGTCGAAGCCGGGGTCATCGGAGGAGGCGGCCGCTAACGTCACAGTGAAGGAGGTCCCGGCCACGGGGTCCCAGGAAGTGAACCGGACTCGGATATGAACTGGAAGCGGATATGAACTGGACCCCGAAAGCCGGACTTGCCCAATAGGCAGGGATACCAAGAAGCGAGGGCCTGGGCACGGTATTGAGCCGTGCTCAGGCCCTTATTCTTTTACAAGATGCGGTCGTTGGTGTCTGAGCGGACCTCAACCTGGCAGTTCCGCACTGGCGCATAAGAGGCAGCAAAGCTGTTTCGGTACTGGTGAACCTCCCTTTCCGAGCCCGACGGAGACGGCATGTTGAACGAGGCCTCACACTAGTACGGCCGGCCCCTTGCTCTGGCCCCTGTAACGAGGGGGTAGGGGCACGCATTGCGCGCCGGAACCGGGTGGACCCGGCGCAGGGTTTTGCCGGGCTGCGCCGCCAGCGCGGGTATGTACCAACGGGCGCGCAGCTGTGCAGCGACCGCCGGGGTGTGCAGAGCCGGATGTGTCGCCCAACGCCCGGTTCTGCCGACGGGCGCCTGGCTGCGACGCAGCGCGGGAATGTGTCCACGGGCGCGGGACTGTGTCGCTGGCGTGGGGCTGTTGTGGGTTGGGTTTATGTTCGTTGGGGTGTGTGGTGGTGGTTGCGTCGGGGTCTTTGGTGGGGGTCGATGTGGGGTGGGGGGATGAACCAGGGGGCGCCGGTTGTCATGTCGATGCGCCATTGTTCTTTGTGGATGATGTGGTGGTGGTGGCTGCAGAGCAGGGTGCCGTTGTCTGTGCCTGTGGTGCCGCCGTGGGACCAGTAGGTGGTGTGGTGGGCTTCGCACCAGGGTGCGGGCATGGTGCAGTCGGGGAAGGTGCAGCCTTGGTCGCGGGCGGTGATGGCTTTGCGGATGTGGGGTGGGAAGATCCGGGTGGTGCGGCCGATGTCCAGGATTCGGGAGTCGCTGCCGAGTAGGACGGGGATGATGTCGGCGTCGCAGGCGATTTTGCGGATGGTGGTGGGGTGGATCGGGCCCAGGAACGTCGCTGTCCCTGTGCTGGGCCGGTACCGCGAAGCGCCGGTGCCGGGTTGGTTGGGCGTGTTTGGCTGGTTCGGGGCCGTGGCGGAGCCGCTGGATTGGTCGGCTTGGCGGGTTGTTCTATTTTGGGCTGCGTGGCCGGGCCCGGTGAGCTGGGTGAAGAGGTCGCGGTGGTCGATGGTGACAGTGAGTTGGGGTCGGAGTCCGCCGTTGGAGGGCAGCTTCCCGGTGCTCATCGCGACACTGCACGCACCGACGAGGCCGTCGAGGAGTTTCTGGGCCCTCGAACGCCGGTCCAGGTCCGGGCCGTCAGCGGTGTCCTTACCAGCTGAGTCTGTGGAAGCCGGGCTGAAGACTGCTGATGCGTGCACGGGTGATGCCTGCGGTGTTGATGCGTGCACGGGTGATGCGTGTGGTCCGTGACCGTGCGAGGTTTCGTTGGTTCGTCCGTGACCGTGCGAGGTTTCGTTGGTTCGTCCGTGACCGTGCGAGGTTTCGTTGGCTCGTCCGTGACCGGCACCGGTAATGGGGGAGCTGGCGGGTGCTGTGTCGGGTGGTGCGGTGGTGAGGCGTGGGTTGGTGGCGGTGTTCATGGTGGTGGTGAGGGTTTCGTATTGTTCGTCGGTGGCGAAGATTTCGATGTGGTGGAGTCCGTAGCGGCGTCGGCGGCGTAGGAACGCGCCTTGGTGTTGGCGGAGTGCTTCTTCGGTGGGTTCGGGGCCGTCGTGGTCTATCAGGTCGGTCCAGCGTCGGGCCATTTTGGTGACGAAGTCCGGGTCGGTTTCGATGGCGGTGGTGGTGAGGGCGTGTTCCATCCGGGTGAGCATTTCTTCATCGGCGAGGTGCCGGACTTTGTCCAGGGCGGTGCTGATGATCGACGCCGAGCGTGAGGGCAGCTCTCCGGAGGCGAGGGCGTCGGCGAGGGCTTCGCGGCGGGCCGGGACGTCCTGGCCGGTCATCCCGGTGTGGGGGAGGACCTCGGTAGCGAGGGCGAGCCTGCGCCGGGCTTCAGCGATACCGATCCGCAACCGTGCCCGAAGGAACTCCGCCGTGTTCCGGTACCCATCATCCACGACGCTGGCAGGAGCTGTGACCTTCGAATCCGGGACGTGTTCGGTCCAGCCGGTCCGCCATTCCGGTGCGGCCGCTGACGCCCCCGGCCGAGCTTGCAGTGCTTGCTTCCGGGACCGTTCCACCGCCTGCGCAGCAACAACTTGCAAGTACTCCACGTTTCGGGAGATCTCCTCGACCCTGCCCGCGAAATCAGCCGCCTCAACAAACCCCAACAACCGCACCTCATCGGCCGCTATTGATCGCAGCGCATCAGTTGCGGCAGCACCCTCAAGGAGCACGGCCTCCAGGACCGCCGCACCGGCCGCCGCGGACTCCGCGGACAACCCGGCCGCTGGTTCTTCTGTCAGGGTGGATTCCCCGCGCCCGGACGAATGCTCGTGCAGCACACCAGGCACCGGTTCTTCTGTCGGGGTGGATTCCCCGCGCCCGGACGGCTGCTTGAGCAACAACGGGGGCACTTCTTCCGGCCCTGGTTCCCCAAGCCCATGCAACGATTTGAATCCAAGAAGCAGCCCAGCGTTCCAAGAGGGATCAGCGGCGGGTCCTGCCGCCGTCGAGGGCTTGCGCACCGATGGCCGGGAAAGCATGTCCGAGGAAACGGGGGAGCCAATTCCAGGCACCTCACTGGCGCCGGGGGAACCGTCCCGCCGCGCCACGACCTGCCCAATGCCTTCCATAACCCAACCCTGTCACGAAGGCTTCACCACCATCAGACCCAATCGACGCTATGGGGAAAACCCCACCACTGCTCACACCAGAGGTCCTCGTTGGGTAGCCGATCGCGGAAAACATGGTGATGAGATGCCTATAGGGTCGGCAGCGAAAGGGCAGGTTCAGGTCGGTGGACGCCCCGGGGCCGATATCCGAGCGTTCCAGCGCAGCCAAGAAGGTCGGCCAGGTACCAGATGATTGCCAGCCACATCTCCGTGCCCTGCAGCGTGGGGACGTTCGCGTCTCCGGTTGAGGGTTCAGCACTAAAGGCCATCCCCTCGCCGGGCACCCACCGTTCAAGTGCCTGCCCGAGCTGAGTCCGTGCCCAATTCCGGGCATCCTCCCGGCGGTGCGTGGTCTGCTTGAGCGCCAGCCACAGTGGGTGCACCACGTCCAGGACGTTGCAGGCGTTCTGCCGGCCGGGGGAGAAGTATCGTGGGTCCGCGGCATGCTCCAGAACAGTGTCTACCAGCCGCTCAACGTGAGGAATCGGTACGCCGAATTGGGCGAAGGTGCCGCGCGTCAGTCGGTAGCAACCGTTGACTACCTCCAATCGATTGTCGTCCGTTGGGGTGACCCATGTTCCCGAGGCGGAACTGACCCTTGTCAGCAGCCAACCGAAGAGAGCCTCGAGGGAACCCGTGGCATTGGGATGGGATTGCGCGAGGTTCCAATACGCAGCCGTCCCCCATGCGTCCACCCAAGCACCGGATCCCCATGCTTCGTTACGCCACGGGAGAGTATCCAGGGAAGACCTTACCGCTGCCGGATCCATGTCAGCTATGGCGTGGATCGGATGCTCGAAGCGACTTCCGATGAGGTCCAGGGCATAACCGACAGAAAGCACATGGTAGGTGGCAGGACCGGCGCCGAAGGTGATTGTTGAATCCCCGTAGACGTCGGACCCGAACTCTGGAACCAGGCCCGTGACGGGATCTTGGAGCTTCCGGAGCCGCGCCATGTGTTCGTCCCGTGACAGTTGCGGAGGGACAGAACCCAGCAGCAAGTCCGCGATTTCAATCGCGTCGCAATGGGCCCTGACGGTCGGCTCAGCACCTGGCTGGTCGCGGTAAGCGCCGCCTGCTTCAGAGGTCCAACTCCGCCCAAGAAGGGCTGATGCATCGGCGCGTGCAGCGTTGGCGAAGGCAGCCAGCTCAGCCATCAAGGCGTCGTCGGACGGCGCCTCAACAGCCGTAGCCGGGATTGTTGCCTCTCGCCGGTCCCTGATCCGGCGCGCAGGGTTTCCACCCACAATCGACCATTCCGGCACATCCTTGGTTACCACCGCTCCTGCGGCCAGCACTGCGTGCGAGCCCACAGTAACGCCGTCAAGAACCACAACATTCGAACCGATCCAGACATCGTCCCCTATGGTGATGCCCTTACTCGTGAGTGGCTGCTTAAACACAGGCTCAGAAGCATCCATGGAGTGGTTGAAACCGAGGATGGACGTGTGGGCACCGATCCGCACGCCGTCGCCCATGGTGACGTTGCCTCTGACTACGCTGAAAGCATTGACGGTGCAATCATCGCCCAGGGTGATGGCGCCTGTGATGTAAGCGTAGGCCGCGATGAAAGAATCAGCACCGATGGAGAGCGTGTCGGGATCCACGTTCGCCAAGGGAGACAGGAAGGCCCGCTCGCCAATTTTAGCTCCAGCACGTTTAACCAAACGTTTGTGGTGGGCGTCCTGCGCCTGGCGTTCAGCTTCCGAAGCAGAACTCCAGAAGGTCCACGGTGAGTAGTCATAGTTGAGGCCGTGCTGAGGATTCACGTTGATGTCTCCATGGTGGGGCGAAGCTGGAAAGCGCTTCCCCCATTATTCGCGGCTACAGGAGGGCGGTCAATGCGGCGTCGGTAAACGATCAGCCTCGATCCCTCCGGATGTCCACACTTCTTGTCAGTGACCCATTCACTTCTAGTGAATGTCCCGGACAAGCCCCGAGTTATCAGTGCCAGTGAGAGCCGTCGCTGCCCAGCTTGCCAGCAATTTCAAAGCGTCGTCCGTGCCGGTGCCGGGCTCGGCGTTGTAAACCGTCAAGGTCATGCCGGCGTCGGCCGACAATTCTAGGGCTTCGTACAGCAAGTGAAGGTCGCCCACTATTCGGTGGCGGAAATGCTTTTTCCCGGAGTAGTGCTGGCGGACATTGTGCGATGCCCAGCGGACCCGGAACTCCTCGCTGCGGGTGGAAAGCTCGCCCACCAAGTCGCTGAGGCCGCGGTCGTAGGGATCCATGCCGGCTTCGGTCCGCATAATTGCCACGGTGTCGTTTGCGGCACGTTCCCAATCCGTGTAGAAATCGTGGCTGCGAGGGTCCAGGAACAGGAATCGTGCATGGTTTGGTGGTCCGGAGGGGCTGTCGTAAATGTCGGCATACAAAGCCCGGCCCAGGGCGTTCGTTGCCAAGAGGTCCAAGCGACCGTTGCGGATGAAAGCGGGCGAGCCGCTAATCGCATCCAAGGTGAGTTGTACGCCCGGCCGGATGGCCTGCTTCCGGACCGGTCGACGGCGGGACTTGCCGCCGTCGCTCGCCGCCCGGGCGAGATCGTAGAGGTGGGCTCGTTCGGCGTCGTCGAGTTGGAGTGCGTTCGCCAGGGATTCCAGCACGATCTCCGAGACCCCCGCGAGGTTTCCCCGCTCAAGTCGGGTGTAGTACTCCACGCTTACGCCGGCCAGCATGGCCACCTCGCCGCGACGTAGGCCCGGTACACGGCGGTTGCCGCCATAGACGGTCAGTCCCGCTTGCTCGGGCGCGATCTTCGCCCTCCGGGTGGAGAGGAAGTCGCGCGTCTCGGTCCGATTGTCCATGCTTCAACGGTAAATCCTTTGGCCCGCTGAGGGAGTCCCTGTCATTACCCCTAACAGCAGTGACTCCTTCCTCTCAGGGAAACAGGGTTAGATAGAGATATCCAACAAAGTGAACCACGCAGGAGAAACATGCCTACCGCTAACGCTTACGCTGCCCCCTCGGCCACGGGCGACCTGACCCTGACCACCATTGAACGTCGCGAGGTCGGCCCCAACGACGTCCACATCGACATCAAGTTTGCGGGTATCTGCCACTCTGACATCCACACGGTCCGCGGTGACTGGGGCCCGCAGCAGTACCCTCTGGCCCCTGGTCACGAAATCGCCGGAATTGTCACCGCGGTCGGCTCGGACGTCACCAAGCACAAGGTGGGCGACCGTGTTGGCGTCGGCTGCATGGTGAACTCCTGCAAGGAGTGCAAGAACTGCCTGGCAGGAGAGGAACAGTATTGCCTCAAGGGCAATGTGGGCACCTACGGTGCTGTTGACCGTGACGGCACCATCACCCAGGGCGGCTACTCCAGCAACGTCGTGGTGAATGAAGACTTCGTGGTCACCATTCCGGAAGGTCTGGACCTTGACGTCGCCGCTCCGCTGTTGTGCGCCGGCATCACCACCTACTCGCCCCTGCACCACTGGGGTGCCGGCCCCGGTAAGAAGGTTGCCGTGGTGGGTCTAGGTGGACTCGGCCACATGGCAGTGAAGATTGCCGACGCCATGGGTGCTGAGGTCACCGTGCTTTCGCAGTCGCTGAAGAAGATGGAAGACGGCTTGAAGCTCGGCGCCGACCACTACTACGCCACCAGCGATCCCTCCACGTTCGAGGAACTTGCGGGCACCTTCGACCTCATCATCAACACCGTGAGCGCCTCCATCGACATCAGCGCGTACCTGCAGTTGCTGACTCTCGACGGCACGTTGGTCAACGTTGGCGCACCGGCCGAACCCCTGCCCGTCAACGTTTTCTCGCTGATCACGGGTCGTCGACGCTTTGCCGGTTCCGCAATCGGTGGTATCCGCGAAACTCAGGAAATGCTGAACTTCTGCGCGGAGCACGGCCTCGGCGCAGAGATCGAGGTCATCCCGGCCAGCAAGATCAACGACGCTTACGAGCGCGTCCTTGCCTCGGACGTCCGCTACCGCTTTGTCATTGACGCCTCCACTATCGGCTAGAGTCGCTGCACCATAAAGGTGCCGCACCATAGAGGCGCCGCACCATGAGAAAGGCCATGCCCCTTGACGGGCATGGCCTTTCCTGTTCCCGCAGCAGGGACAATGGTCTGGTGACTTTCAGACTGGACACCATCGGCACGGGGCTGGCTTTTGCTAAGTCCCTCGCTGACCTCACGGCGGCCCTGACAATCCAGGCCGACGCCGGCGCTCTCCGTGGGCGAAAGGCGGCGTTTGGGGGAGCGGTAATGGTTGGAGGCATCGCCGTGGTTCAGGCACCTCCGGGCACAGGTAAAACCACCCTGGTCCCGCCGTTGCTCGCCAATCTCGTGTCCGAACAGAACCCTGGCCAGCCACGCGTTGTCGTGACCCAACCGCGCCGTGTGGCAGCCCGCTCAGCCGCACGCCGCCTGGCCTCGTTGGACGGAAGCCGCCTCGGTGACAGAGTGGGCTACACAGTCCGGGGTGAAAGCAAGGTCAGCAAAGACACCGTGGTGGAATTCGTCACGCCGGGCATTCTCCTGCGGCGGCTTCTGGCTGACCCCGGACTTGAGGACGTGCACGCCGTGGTCCTGGACGAAGTCCACGAACGCGGCCTGGAAACGGATCTCCTGGCGGGTATGCTCGCGGAGGTCGGGGAGCTGCGCGGTGACCTGACCCTGGTGGCGATGTCGGCAACTCTCGACGCACCGCGCTTTGCAGCACTATTGGGAGCGGGCGGGGACCCCGACGGCGGTGTGCCGGCTCCGGTGGTCGACTGCCCTTCGGCGCTGTACCCGCTGGAAGTCCAGTGGGTTCCGGCCCGGGAGCATCGTCTGGATACCAGGGGAGTGTCCCGGAGTTTCCTCGATCATGTGGCCAACACAGCAGCGGCTGCCTACTCGGCTGCCCTGAGCCGGAATCCCGCGGCGGACGCCCTGGTTTTCCTCCCGGGAGCCCGGGAAGTTTCCGACGTCGCCACCCGTCTTCGCATGCAGCTGCCCCACAGCGTGGAAGTTCTCGAGTTGCATGGCCAGATCGGTCCGGAAGCCCAGGACCGGGCGGTATCTGGCCGAGGACCTGGCGGATCACCGCGGATCATCGTGTCTACATCCTTGGCGGAATCCTCCCTCACGGTGCCCGGCGTGCGTTTGGTCATTGACTCGGGGCTTTCACGGGAACCGCGCCGGGATGCCGGCCGCGGCATGTCCGGACTCGTGACCGTTTCCTGTTCCCGTGCCTCGGCCGATCAGCGGGCCGGCCGTGCAGCGCGACAGGGCCCAGGAACGGTGGTTCGCTGCTACGACCAACAGGCCTATGGCGCAGCTCCGGCACATCAGACCCCTGAAATCTCTGTTGCAGACCTCACCGGCGCGGCTCTGATTCTTGCGTGCTGGGGTGCGCCGGGCGGTTCGGGGTTGAAGCTCCCGGACGCGGCGCCTGCCGTCGCCATGACCGACGCCGTGGAGGTTCTGCGTGAACTAGGCGCCGTAGGACAGGACGGAACGGTCACCGCCATGGGTAAGACTTTGGCCCGCATCCCTGCGGACCCCCGGCTTGCCCGCGCCTTGTTGGACGGGGCCGCGGTGGTGGGGCGCCGCACGGCCGCTGAGACGGTGGCACTCGTGGCAGGTGACCACAGAGCACCCGCTGCCGACCTAACAAAGCTGCTTACTGCACTGCGTTCGGGATCAGACCCCGGCTCCCGTCGTTTCGCCGAGGACGTCAGGCGGATGCAGTCGTTGGCAGAGAAGGAAATGCGGTCAGGGGACGGGGCTGCCGGGGTCGGGTCTCCCCAACCGGCCGCCGATGTCACGGCAAGGGAAGCACCCGGCTTTGTGGTGGCGCTGGCTTTCCCGGACCGCATAGCCAGGCGCGTACCCGGTGATGGGTCCACCACGTACTTGCTGTCGTCCGGGACGCGGGCCGGGCTTCCCTCGGGGAGTTCACTGTCCGGGCATGATTGGCTTGCTGTGGCCGAGGTGTCACGCGCCCAGGGGCGCGATGCCGCCGGAACCGGCGCCGTGGTCCGTTCTGCCGCGCCATTGTCAGCCGAACTGGCCGTAGAAGCTGCGCCGGGCCTTCTTACGGAGAAAGTGCAGGCAAAGTTCGATCAAGGTCGGGTGATGGCCAGGCTGGAACGCAGTCTGGGTGCCATCGTGTTGTCCTCCACCCCCGTTCGCCCCAGCGCGGAATCGGGGCGGCACGCAGTGTCCAGAGCGTTGGAAAAGTCGGGATTGTCCATGATCGGCTGGTCAACGGCAGCTGATTCCCTACGCCGGCGCCTTGCCATGGTGCACCGTGAAATCGGGAGTCCGTGGCCTGACGTCCGTGAGGCTGCCCTGCTATCCACACTTGATGAGTGGCTGGGCCCGGAGATGGAATCGATGGCAACCGGGACACCCGTCAGCGCCATAAACCTTGTTGACCCCCTCAGGCGCCTGCTCCCATGGCCGGAGGCCGCTCGGCTCGACGACCTCGTGCCGGAGCGTCTGATGGTGCCAAGTGGTTCGCGCATCCGGATCGACTATCCCGAAGTTCCGGACAGTACGCATCGCGGCGGAGCGAATCACGATGGTGCGGATCACGACGGCGGCCGTCCGGTGGTGGCGGTCAAGCTTCAGGAATGTTTCGGTTGGGACAGCACGCCGCGCCTCGTGGATGGCAGGGTTCCAGTCTTGTTTCACCTGCTATCCCCGGCAGGAAGGCCGTTGGCCGTCACGGACGATCTCGCGTCGTTCTGGTCCGGTCCTTACTCCCAGGTTCGGGCCGAGATGCGTGGGCGCTACCCCAGGCATCCCTGGCCCGAAGACCCGTGGACTGCGCCGGCTACGGCTAAGACGAAGAACAGGATGTAGCCCAACGCGTGCTCCGGGAGCCTCCGTCGGGGGCCTCCGGAGCACGCTCCAGGAAACGCTAAGCGAGCCGCTCCAGCATGAACTGAATCTCGCCGTCCACGAACGTTCCCAGAACGCTGCTTGCCGCAAATTCATCCGGGGCAGTGGTCAGTGGATCGAGTTCAAAGGCCGTGAAGTCTGCCCGCTTGCCCACCGTAATGGATCCCGATACGTCCCACAGCCCTGCAGCTTTGGCCGCGTGGGAGGTGCATCCCTCCAACGCCTGAATCGCGGTGAGGGCTTGGGATGGTGCGATGGGTTGCTGGTCCGGATGTCCCGATCGCCGGCGCAGTTGGGCGTCCGCGATGATCGGGAGCGGCTCGAAGGGTGCGATCGGCCAGTCAGAGCCGATGCCCAGCGTCACCCCGGCATCACGAAGGTCCCTGCAGCGCCAGGCCCTGCCCGCCCGCTCAGTGCCAAGGCGCGTGGACCAATTGTCGCTGTGATCGGCCATGGAGTAATGGGTGCAATGGGTCGGCTGCATGCTCGCCACTACTCCTGCACCACGGAAACGCTCCACCAGCTCATCCGGCACAGTTTCTATGTGCTCAATCCTGTGAACAGTTCTGCGCAGAACATCACCAGGGACCACATGGCGCAGGGATTCGATGGCCTCCAACACGTGATCAACCCCGGCATCTCCGATTGCGTGCGTGGCAGTCGGAATACCGCGGGAAGCAAAATAGCGGACGGCCGCGGAGTATTCTTCGGGACGCGGCCAGAACGGCGCAGTGGACTGTCCTTGAACATCAGGTTCATAGAGCCAGGCCGTCCCGTTGTCCACGGTCCCATCGACGAACAGCTTTATGGCTTCAATGGACCAGCGGCGTCCGCCTGTACCGATACTGCGGGCCAACTCCTTCCAGCTGCCCTCGCCGCTGCCCGGCATGCACCACGGCGCGGCCCGGAGCCTCAGTGGGAGATCACCATCGGCCTCCAACGCGTGGAAGAGCTCGGCAGATTCAGCGCTGTGGTCCATGATGTGACCGCCGGTCAGCCCCGAACGGGCGAAGTCTCTCAAGAGCTCGCCTAGCCGCGCTTTGCGCTGGGCGAAAGACTCTTGCGGGATATGGCGCTGGACCAACTCCATCGCAGCGGCTTCGAGCAATAATCCGGTGGGCACACCGTCTGCGTCGCAGACCACCTCAGAGGCCTGGTCGAAGTCATAGCTGCCATGGATTCCGGCCAGTTCCAGGGCTCGGCTGTTTGCCAGCGCTGAATGTCCGTCGAACAAGCGGATGAACGCGGGCTGCTCGCCTGAAACCCTGTCCAGCACACTTCGGTGCAGCTGTACTGAGCCGAAAGCGTTCGGGTTCAGTCCCCATCCACGCAACCAGCCGCCGTCGTGTCCTGCTTCTGCCCGCAATACGGTGAGGACGTCTTTTAGGGTCGCGGCACCGTTGAGGTCAGCGCCTACCGTCAGGTCCAAGCCGAACACCGGGTGAATATGGCAATCCACCAATCCCGGCGTGAGTGTCGCGTTGCCAAGGTCCACCACTTGGGTGTCCGTTTGCTGCCACTGGCCGGCATCCTGGCGACTACCGACGGCGGCAATCAACCCGTCGCTGATGGCAACGGCCTGGACTGGCTGGCCAGGGTGTAGCTCGTCCATGGTGTGAATGGTGTCGGCAAGGATGATGAGGTCAGGAGTCATGGGTTTCGAAGCTTCCGATCCGGGCGAAGACGTGGGGGCGGGTGGTGCGCAGTCTGCGGGCAATCAGCAGGCCTGCAAGGAAAACAGCGGGGGCGACCATCAGCAGGATGGTGTTGGTCAGGGCGTCGGCGAAGGTGAGGAGCTCGATGTTGATGGCTATCAACGCCACAACACCGAACAGTAGGACGGCCGAGGCCACGCTCAAAGGAATGAGTATGCGGTTGGTGGCTGCGGCTCGGTTTCGTCGCAGGTAGATGAACGCTGCGACGGACACCAGTCCCTGCAGAGCCACAATCCCGAAGATACCCGGCGTGTTGACCCAGATCAGCAGTTGCTTGTACGGGTCGGCACCGGCGATGGCGCAGACGATAATGACGACGGCGGCCAGGATGGTCTGCATCTGACCGGCACGGTGCGGGGACTTGTACTTGGGGTGGGTCCTGCCGAGGAACGCGGGGAGCACGCCGTCATTGGCGAGCATGTACACGTAGCGGTTGATGGCGTTGTGGAACGCAAGCTGGGAGGCATAAACGCTGGTCACAATCAGCACATACATGACTACTTCGGCCCAAGGGCCCACGTACTGGTTGATGGTGGCAAAGAACATGCCGTCGGCTAGCTCGCCGGCAGCAACAACCACGTTTCCATCGCCGTAGGCCTGGATAACGGTCCACACAATGAAGGCGTAGAACACGGACATAAAACCCACCGCGATGTAGGTTGCCCTGGGTACGGACTTGTCCGGATTCCGGGCCTCGCGCCGGTACAGCACGGTGGACTCGAAGCCCATGAAGGCAGCAAAGCAGATGGCCAGGATGGCAAGAACACCTGGAGTGAAGGCGTTTTCAGGGGAGAAGGAGGAGAAGCTGATGCCTTGGGCGCCGCCGCGTGCCAGGATTCCGAAGCCCATGATGGCCAGGATCGCGGTTTCGGCGATGAGCAGGACGCCGAGTACCTTGGCGCCGACGTCGATCCCGCGATAGCCGAGGAACCAGACCGCCGCGATGGCCCCAGTGCAACTACGGGCCAGGGAACATCCAGGCCGAAGAGGGCGCGAAGCATGCCTTGGGTTTGGACGGCGAACAACCCGTACACGCCGATTTGTAGGCAGTTGTAGGAAACGATCGCCAGGATGGCTGAGGCCAGCCCTACCGTCTTGCCCATGGCCAAGGTGATGTAGGTGTAGAAACCACCGGCTGCTTTGACGTGCTTGGTCATGGCCATGAAGGAGATCGCGAAAACCAGCAGGACTGCTCCGGCAATGATGTAGCCCATGGGGGCGCCTATGCCCCCGACGCCAATGGCGAGAGGGGCAACGCCGGCCATCACTGTCAGGGGAGCCGCTGCGGAGATCACCAGGAAGGCAATACCGCCGGTGCCTATGGCATTTCTTTTGAGCCCGTTGCCGGCATCTGCTGCCGGAGGTCGGGTTTCGAGGTCGGACATGGGGATCCTCTGGGTGTTTGGGGAGGGAAGATTCAAAGGTGAGCCAGACATAAAGCGAAAGGCTTTCGTTTATGGTAGGTCTTTGTGACCGGCGGCACAATACTTCGACGCAAAGTTCTGGCTAGAGTCGTAACAACAACCTTGAATGGAGACACACGTATGGCACGCCCGCTGGTCCCGCTGATATCCATCGACGCCCTCGTCACCGCTGCCTTGGAGCTGGTGGATGAGGCAGGGGACTTCAGCCTGCCGAAACTGGCCAAACGGATCGGGGTCAGCCAGTCCTCCATCTACAACCACGTCAGCGGCCGGGAGGAGATCCTTGAGCTCATGCGGGGCCGGATCATCGCGGAAAGCCCGTACGTCCTGGAGGATGAGCAGGATTGGGAGGCTTCGCTTCGCGCCATCGTCCGGAGCTATCGTGATGCCTTCGCCCGCCATCCAAAACTCGCGCCGCTGCTGGTACTCCAGACGGTGCAAGATGCCCAGGTCATGGCCCTCTACGAGAACCTGGCTGTGGCCCTCGAAGCCGCAGGGTTCCGGGGCCGGGACGTGATGTCCGCAATTTCCACCATTGACAGCTTCGCCCTGGGCTTCGCTTTGGACTTGGCGGCACCGGACGTCGTCTGGGCACCACCCGCACAGGGGTACCCCGCCCTCACCAATGCCTTGGCCCAAGCCGGACCTGCGGACGAGCGAGGCGAGGCCGCCTTCGAGTTCGGCCTGGAGATCCTCATCGCCGGACTGCATTCCCGTCTTCAGTCGACGGTGCTGTGAGTGAACCTCCTTCAAACCTGGTGGGACGCCGTGGTCCGCGGCTTCACCGATACCCACACCACAGCGGTGCCCTTGCCAGCCCTGCTGGTCATACTCGCGTGCGCCGTCGTTCTGAGCATCCCGCGTGTCACCTGGCGTTGGTTCGGCCTTTACGTCACCTTTGTCCACGAGCTGGGCCATGCCTACGCCGCGCTCATGACGGGCCGCTTTGTCCATGGGCTCCGGATCGGACTGGACCATTCGGGCCGCCTTGTCAGCAGCGGCCGGAGCGCTTTCGGGGCAGCGTGGTCTGGATTCTGGGGCTACCCTGCACCCGCCGTGGTTGGTTTGTGCCTGATTGCCGCCTTCGCCGCCGGCCGCTCCGGCGCCGCCATGTCCATCGGGGCCTTGATCCTGCTGGTCTCGCTGATCTTCCTGAGGAACCTCACCGGGATCCTCGTAGCTGTGTTGAGCGCCGCGATTGCCCAACTCCTGATCCTGTTCGCCACACCCACAACCGTCAACTACGTTGTCCTGGCTCTCGGCATTGCCCTTTCCGTAGGCGGCGTCAGGGACCTGTTCAAACTTGCCGGTGTGCACACCCGCCGCCGCGACCGGCTGGCGAAATCGGACGCCTTCATCCTGGGCCGCACCACTGGAGTCCCGGCGTTCGTCTGGTTGACCGGGTTCACGGTGGTGATCACCGGATGCTCCCTCGCGTCCGCCTGGATGCTGTGGGGTATGCTCACCGTTTAGCCGGTGGTTGACCGTAGTGGGAAGCCCGACGGCGGTTGTTCGGCTTTGGTTGCTGGCAGGCCTTGCCCTGTGGGCGCTTAGGGTGTCCAATCCTCTATAAGGTTCGAACTGGAGGTGTTCGGACTCCGTGCCGGGATTCAACACCAGGAGGTGCCCATGTCCGCGAAGGGCACGCGCGAAACAACCAAGGGTCCCGGAGCCGGCACCCCGGATACCAGGCGAGGCGACAACGGCACTGTCTTGGCGGCGAGTGATCCAGCGAAAGTCCGGAACGTGGCCCTTGTGGGGCATTCGGGTGCGGGCAAGACGACACTGGTGGAGGCGTTGCTGGCGGCAACTGGAGCCATCACCAGGATGGGCTCCATCAGCGAAGGAACCACCGTCAGTGACTCCGACCCCTCAGCGATTCATCAGCAACGGTCAGTCACGTTATCCGTAGCCCCGATTATGGTCGACGACATCAAGGTCAATCTGGTCGACACACCCGGCTACACCGACTTCACCGGCGAACTTCGCGCAGGTTTGAGGGCCGCCGACGCGGCCCTTTTTGTTGTTTCGGCTGTTGATGGCATTGACGGTACCACTGTGGCGTTGTGGGGCGAGTGCGAGAAGATCCGGATGCCGCGTGCGGTGGTAGTCAGCAAACTGGACCATCCGCGCGCCGACTTCAGTGCCGCCGTCGTGCGTTGCCAGGAAGCGTTCGGTGAGTCGGTCCTCCCGCTGTATCTCCCGACTGCGGGCCACGCCGGACTCATCGGAGTCCTCCACGGCACTCTTCACGGCACTGGGGGCCAGGATCTGATGCCCACCGCGGACGTGGAAGCAGCCAGGGGACCTTTGATCGAAGGAATCATCGCTGAGAGCGAAGACGAAACCCTCATGGACCGGTACCTTGGCGGCGAAGAACTGCCGCTCGTGGACCTGATCGCCGACCTTGAAACGGCTGTCGCGCGGGGCAGTTTCTTTCCCGTCATGCCGACGTCGGCCGAAACCGGTCTTGGCCTCCCGGAACTCATGGCCCTGTTGACCGATGCTTTGCCATCGCCCTTGGAGCGCATCACCCCCGCGGTGATGAAACTCGACGGTTCTTCGTTGAAGCCTCTGGAATGCAACCCCGCCGGGCGCCTCGCCGCTGAAGTAGTAAGGACCACTGTAGATCCGTTCCTCGGCCGGGTGTGTTTGGTCAGGGTCTTTTCGGGGACTCTGAGGGAGGATTCGTCAATCCACATCGGCGGACGGGGCCTGGCAGACAGGGGCCATGAGGACCACGACGCCGACGAACGCATCACGCATCTCTACTCGCCTGTGGGTTCGAGCCTCAAAGCGGTTCCACAGTGCATTGCCGGCGACATCTGCGCCATCAGCAAGCTGGCCAGCGCCGAAACAGGGGACACTGTCTCCAGCCGTGAGGCACCGCTGCTAATCGAGACCTGGAACATGCCCGAGCCTTTGATGCCTGTAGCTATTGAAGGGGCCTCACGCAGTGATGAGGACGCGCTTGCCAAAAGCATCGGGAAGGTGGCGGCCGCCGATCCGACGCTGCGATTGGAACGCAACCAGGACACGCACCAGCTGATCCTGTGGTGCATGGGGGAGGCCCACGCAGAGGTGGTCCTGGACAGGCTGCGTGGTCAAGGCGTTAAACTCCAGACCGTGGACGTGATCACTCCACTCAGGGAAACCTTTGCCAGCAAGGCCGCCGGACACGGGCGGCATGTAAAGCAATCAGGTGGCCACGGGCAGTTCGCCATTTGCGACATCGAGGTGGAGCCCCTGGCCCGCGGCGGGGGCTTTGAATTCGCTGACAAAATCGTTGGCGGTGCAATCCCCGCTACGTTTGTCGCGTCAGTGGAAAAGGGCGTCCGCTCGCAAATGCTTAAGGGTGTGTCAGCGGGATTCCCCGTGGTGGACATCAAGGTGACGCTGGTGGGCGGAAAAACGCACAGCGTTGACTCGTCCGACGCAGCTTTCCAGGCTGCCGGTGCGCTGGCGCTACGGGAAGCTGCGGCAGCTGCCAAAATCCAGTTGCTGGAACCCGTATCCTCCGTTGTCATCAGCGTTCCGGATGACTACGTGGGTGCGGTGATGAGTGATCTGTCCGGACGCCGGGGCAGGGTCACCGGCACCACCGCCGCAGACGGAGAGGGAACCGAAATCAGCGCCGAGGTCCCGGACCAGGAGCTCCTGCGATACGCCATTGAACTCCGCGCCCTCACAGCAGGAACGGGGCGTTTCCGCCGGTCCTTCCTTCGCCACGAGCCCCTTCCGAAGCAGGTTTAAGCGTTTGTCCGCAGGAAGGCAGCAACTGCCGGCGCCAAGGACGCCCCCACCTCGGCCGCGCCACGCTTCATACCCTTGACCGCAAACGAATGGTCGCCGCCGTCGACCCACTGAAGTGTCGCCGTCGGGCCGATTTTTTCTACTACCTGCTCCAGTAGTTCCGGCGTCGCGAACGTATCGCGGGTGCCTTGGAGGAAAAGCATCGGCACCGTGACGCCGTAGAGGTGTTCGTCCCTAAGCTTTTCAGGCTTTCCGGGGGCGTGGAGAGGGTAGCCGAGGTACACCAGACCCCCTGCGGGCATCCCGTCAGCCACAGCCATGGATGCCATGCGTCCACCGAACGATTTACCGGCCGCCCAGAGGGGCTGTCCTTGGCCGAGCTCAGCCGCTTTGTCCATCACAGCCCGCCATGTAGCGATGGCTAGAGGAGGGCGATCCGGAAAACGCCGGCCGGCCTCACGGTAGGGAAAGTTGAAGCGCAACGTCGCCACCCCTTCCTCGCCCATCGCCTCAGCGAAACCCTGCAGGAACGGATGTTCCATTCCTGCTCCCGCGCCGTGCGCCACTACCAGGGTGGCGAACGCCTGCGTGGGCCGGATGTGAAGGGCAGAGACTTCGGTTTCTCCCACAGCGACGCTCAAGGACGTTTCAGTATTTGGCATGCAACCATCATGTCCCATCCCGACAAAACGCACTCAGGTGCAGACGCGCAGGGCACAAACGGGGTAGCTTGTGGCCATGGCGAGCGAAGCAACCACCGTTACTGTCCCTGGTCCCGAGGGCCCGCGCGAGGTCAGGATCTCCAGTCCAAGCAGGGTGATGTGGCCTGAGGCCGGTCTGACCAAACTGGACCTTGCCACATACCTCATCGACGTCGGCGAGGCTTTCGTCTTGGCTAACGGGAACCGGCCCATCAGCCTCCAGCGTTACTCGGGCAACATCGAGGGCGATATGTTCTTTTCCAAGAATCCCCCCAAGGGTGCCCCGGAGTATGTCCGTTCCGTGACGGTGACGTACCCCAGCGCGCGTTCGCATCCCCAGTTGGTGATCGACGAGCCGGCGGCTGCAGTGTGGGCCGCGCAAATGAATACTGTGGTGTTCCACCCCTGGGCGTCCCGGGCCAACGATCCTGACAATCCGGATCAGCTCAGGATCGATCTGGATCCCCAACCCGGCACGGACTTCGACGACGCTATCCCGGCGGCTCTGGAACTACGCACCGTTCTGGAAGAAGCCGGACTGACGGCTTTCATCAAGACCTCCGGAAACCGTGGTCTGCACGTGTACGCGCCCATCCATCCGAAGCATGAATTCCTGGATGTCCGCCATGCCGTGATCGCTGCTGGACGTGAGTTGGAGCGCCGCATGCCGGAGAAGGTCACCACTGCCTGGTGGAAAGAGGAGCGCGGTACGAGGATTTTCGTGGACTTCAACCAGGCCAACAGGGATCGCACCATTGCCGGGGCGTACAGCCCACGTGCCGTCCCCACGGCCCAGGTGTCCTGCCCGTTGACCTGGGACGAACTGGAGAATGCCGATCCCGCGAAGTACACCATTAAGACGGTCCCGGACCGCCTGGCGAAGGTGGGCGACCCCTGGGCGTCCATGCACGATCACCCCGGTGACATCGATGTTCTACTGAAGTGGTGGGAGCGCGACGTCAAAAACGGTCAGGGGGAAATGCCCTTCCCGCCGGAATTCCCCAAGATGCCTGGCGAGCCCATGCGCGTACAGCCAAGCCGGGCACGCAAGCCGGAAGAGTAGGCCGGAAGGGTAGGCCGGAAAAATTGCACCGGGAGAGCGTGTGCCGAGACGACCAGGCGTAAGGATCCCTGCCACTGCCCGAGCGTGCAGCTTGTCCCTCAGTAGCTTGTCCCTCAGTAGCTTGTCCCTGAGCCGTCCATTTCCGAGCGGCTTGCTCTTGAGCTTGTTTGTGGGCTGTATGTTTCTTGGCGGGTGCACCGACGGCCCTGAGCCACGTCCGCTCCCGCCCTCCACCGCTGCAGCACTCCCGTCAACGCCGACGCCAACAACGCCGAATCCAACAACGCAACCGGCAGTGTCAGGCTCTCCTTCCGTTCCTACCCTCGAGCCTGCGCCGGCGCCCACGAACAGCGTCGCAGTCACCCCGGCGTTCCAAGAGCTTCGCGCCACCCTTGAACTGTTCTCGCGGGAGAAGCTGGATGAAGGGGTGTCAGCTGTCCTCATCAAGGCACGGGTCGGCCAGCAAGAGTGGACTCACGCTGAAGGATTCCTCAGCCGGGAGGGGCGGGCTGCTGTCCAGCCGGGGCACCGTTTCCCTGTGGGCGAGCAGTTCCGGACCCTGGTGGCTTTGTCAGTCATGAAGCTCGTGGAGGAGGGCCGGCTCGGATTAGACGTCCCCGTTTCGACTTATCTTCCCGGATCCCTCGCTGTGGATGGTCCGGTGACAATCCGGCAGCTCCTCGGAGACGCCGGCGACGTGCCGGCTGCGACAGGGCCGGATGCATACGCTGTGCTCGGTCAGGTGGTGGAGCGGCTCAGAGGCGCGCCGCTGAGTGGCGTGCTCCGCACGGACGTCCTGGCGCCCTTGAACCTTCTTTCCACGGAGCTGCTGGATGCTGATGCAGCAATCCCCGGTGACCTCATCCATGGATACGTCCAGTTGGAGGGAGAAACCGTGGACGTTACCGGCACCGGAATCCCAGACGGGATCGCCAACGGCGGCCTGGTGTCCACCGTTGAGGACATGTCCACGTTCTACGCTGCCCTGCTGAGGGGCCATTTACTATCCCCGGTAGGCCTTATCGCCATGAAGGGGACGGTGTTTGACGACTATGGCCTTGGCCTGGATCACTGGGATGACCGTTGCACCAACGGCTCCTACTACGGCCACGCCGGCGACGTTCCGGGGTATGGAAGCATTGCCATGAGCAGCGCGGACGGCAACCGCCAACTGTTCATTTTCGTGGCCTACCCACCCCAGGAGTTGTCCACACAGCCCTCAGCCTTGGCACTGGAAATGACCGGCGTCGCCCAGGTGGCCTTGAATGCGGGATGCCGCTTCCAGTTCCGGTGAACGGCCAACTCCGGTGAACGGCGAACAGGAATCCAGTGACCTCTATTCGAAGCGCGAGGGATCGCCCGTCCCGTAGCGGACAACCTCGGCCACGCCGCTGGAGAAGTCGATCACGGTGGTGGGTTCCGAGCCGGTGTCACCGGCATCAATGACGCCATCCACCTGATTGTCCAGGCGTTCCTTGATCTCCCAGCCCTGCGTCAACGGTTCTTCCTCGTTCGGCAGCAGAAGGGTGCTGGAGAGCAGTGGTTCGCCCAGCTCGGCCAAGAGTGCCTGGACCACCCGGTGATCAGGGATGCGCACACCCACGGTCTTCTTCTTGGGGTGCAGGAGGCGTTTGGGAACTTCGCGGGTGGCGGGGAGGATAAACGTATAGCTGCCGGGGGTGACAGCCTTGATGCTCCTGAAGATGTCGTTGTCCAACATCACGAACTGCCCCATCTGTGCAAAGTCCTTGCACACCAGGGTGAAGTGGTGTTTATCATCCAGATGCCTGATGGATCTGATGCGGTCCAGGGCTTCCCTGTTGCCGATCTGTGCGCCAAGCGCATAACAGGAGTCGGTAGGGTAGGCGATCAGGCCGCCACCTTGGAGCATGTTCACCACTTGGCCGATGGCGCGTGGTTGGGGATCTTCCGGGTGCACATCAAAGAATCTGGCCATGTGAAGAGCCTACGACAAAGCTATGACAAGACGTCCTTGTTGGAGAATTTTGCGTAAGCCAGCGCGCCGCACACCGCGATGTACCCGGTTTGGAGGAGGGCGTTCTCACCGAACGATGTCCAGGAGATCGGCTGGCGCAGAAGATCTGCGAAACCAAGCCAGTGGTGGCTGAACAGCCACGAATGCAGCCACTCGAGCTGTGGCAGGTTATCCAGCACCTGGGACACCACGGAGAGCACAATGGTGGCAGCCATGGCGCCCACCGGCACGTCCGTGAAGGTTGAGATCAATAGGCCTATAGCTGAGAGTCCCAGCAGGGAAACCGTGATGTAGGCGGCGATCAGCAAAGATCTCAACGCCGACTCGCCAACGCTGATGGTATCCCCGGACAGCAAAGTCACCGGACCCACAGGAAAAAGCACGACGCCGGCCAGGGCACCGGCCGCAGCTACGGTGGCGGTAGCGGCGCAACAGAAAGCGACGGCCCCGGCATACTTCACCAGCAAGAGTCGTATCCGCCCTGCGGGAGCGATCAGCAGGTACCGCAGGGTTCCAAGGTTCGCCTCCCCGGCGATGGTGTCCCCGGCTACCACCCCAACCGTAAGCGGCAGGAACAGAGGGACACACACTACCAACGCCGTGACGGCGACGAAGAGGCCGTTCTGGGTGATGCGGTCCAGGAAGAGCGGCCCGCGGCCAGGAGCGGTGGGCCGCGACGATAACTTGACGGCCACGGCGATCAAGATGGGCACGGCAGCGAGTGCGATCAACATTGCCCATGTGCGGAGCCGACGGAAGAGCACGGACAACTCCGAGCCCAGGAGCGCCCACCCCATTCCTGGACGTACGCCACCACCGCGGGACAGGCCAGTGGTTTCAGCCGACAACGTCGAACCCCTCTCCGGTCAGGGACACGAACCGCTCTTCCAAACTCGCGTTCTCCACTGCAAAGCCACGGATGCGGACGCCGTCGGCAACCAACGCTGACACTACCGCCTCGGGTTCACGGCCATTGATCCCGGTCGCATACACCGCAGTGGTTCCCCGGCTACCCACAGTTCCCGGGGCTTCGCCGGGAACCAGGCCAAGGCGTGCCAACACCCGGGACGCGACGTCGACGTCGGGCGTCTGCACCACAACGCGGGCCTGTCCGGCGGACTGGAGCTCCTCAATCCGCCCCTGGGCCACAAGGCGACCAGCACTCATCACACCCACATGGGTACACATATGCTCCACCTCGGCGAGCAGGTGGCTGGAAACGAACACGGTGGTCCCGCCTGCAGCGAGGGAGCGAACCAGATTGCGGACTTCACGGGTGCCCTGGGGGTCCAAGCCGTTGGTTGGTTCGTCCAGAACCAGGAGCTCCCGCGGCCTGAGCATCGCGTTGGCCAAACCGAGGCGCTGCTTCATGCCCAGCGAGTAGGCGCGGACCTTTTTTCCCGCCGCATGGCTGAGTCCAACCCGGTCAAGGGCATCCTGGACGCGCCGACTTCTGGTCGATGACGACGCATGGGGGTCGGCGGCATCCAAACGCATCAGGTTCCCCGTACCCGAAAGGAAAGGGTAAAAGCCCGGCCCCTCCACCAAAGCGCCAACGCCCGGCAGTACAGAAGCCAAACCTTGGGGCATGTCCTTGCCAAGAACGCGGATGTCCCCGCTGGTCGCCGAAGCAAGGCCGAGCAGCATCCTGATAGTGGTGGTCTTCCCCGAACCATTGGGCCCAAGAAAGCCGAACACCGAGCCACGGGGCACAGCAAGGTCAATTCCGTCGACGGCAGACCGGCGCCCGAAGCGCTTCACTAAGGCGTGCGTTTCGATAACAAGATCAGATGAGCGGACGGGATTCGCATGCCCACTTCCATCAACATTGGCGGCTTCCCGGGGTTCGTTCACTGGGCGGCAGCGGCCGTCTGGAGCCGTTCCAAAGGCACCATGCCGGCAAAGACGCGGCCGTCGTCGAGAACCAACACGCTCACCAGTGACGTCGTCAACGCCCGGCCACCGTCAACAGGAAGCAGCGCTTGGGACAATTGGGGATTGGACGTGAACTCAGCAGGAGCAGAACCCGCGGGCAAGGCGATCACGGAACCCCAGCCTTGACCTATGACCTGCTCCCGATGAGCCGGTGCCTTCAACGAAAGGTCGTGTAGCGGCTCTGACGGAAGGGTCATGGTGGGCACGGGCCTGGCCGGAAGTACCTTCTCAGTGATTGTCGCTCCCTGCGGCGGGGTGAAGTCAAACAACGCGGCATCCGGCGTGGACAGGTCCAGTTGGGTGTATGCCAGTGAATAGGCAGGTCCGGCCTGGCCCTTGGCCCGCACCTCGACACCCAGGGGCAGGCCGGTTTCGGAGTCGACGTCGATGCTCACCGAATCAACCAGTGTTTCGGAACTGCGCGGGTTGAGGACCAAGGAATATACGCTTCGACCAGCAACCGATGCCGCCTCACCGACGGTGACCTCAGTGCTGGCATCAAGGGAAGCAAGGAAACGGCCGGCCATGGCCTCGGGGGTCGGAATCTCCTGCGCGGGCCTAGTGGGCAGGGTGTCCTTCAGTTCAGCAAGGGACGGTGCCGGCACTGTCAGATGTGTGGCGCTGTTGTCCTTCGAGTTGTAGAACCAGAGCTCGCGGCCATTGAGGACAACGTCGCGTTCAGCCATGCGGTCAAGAATCTGCAACCGCGCCTTCAGGGGGCCATCCACGTAGACCCTGGCTGTGTGCGAACCAGTCAGGAATTCCACGGCGGAGGCAGCACCAGGAACACTGCCCGAACCGGACGAGGGCAGCTCGGGAAGTCCCAGTTCGGCGTTCTGCTCCATAGTGCCGGACAGAGCCCGCACCTCAGTGCGCGCGATCATGGCAAGGATTTCTTCAGCGCTCTTGGGCGGAAGGGAAACGCTGGCGCCTGCTTGGACAGAGCCGAACACCACGGCAATCGCCAAGGCAAGGGGAATCAGGAGAGCTGACAGCCACCGCTGCCGGGCCCGCGCCATTATTACCAACCACCGCTCGTGAGAGGCATGAGTCCAGACTACTCCGCTTGGCTGCAGTGATCACCCGCCCGGCATGACGTAACTGGATCAGTTCTGAAGGAGTTGCCTGGCCAGTTCCACCGCACCGTGAACCGGAGGCTGCGCCAGAATCCGGATCGAGGACGGGTCCTCCAGGGAAACCTTGCGCGCCACGGCCCCGGCCAGCTGACTCTGATTCACCAACAGAGCACCAGCCATGACCAACGGCAGATCCAATCCCAACTCACCCAGAACCTGGCGGGCATGCGTTGCCAGCGAATGCGCGGCCTCAGCCTGGATCCGCAACGCCGCCGGGTCACCCTCGGCTGCCAAATCCAAAACAAGCGGCGCCAAACCCGCCCAATGGTCAGGTTCGGGTTTGGCGTAGAACGAGTCCATGAGCTGCAATGCGTCCGCGCTCGCCGTTGCCGCCATCACGGCTCTGACCAATGTGCCTGGTTCCAGACCTGCGTAGTACTCCCGCAAAGCCTCGCGGACGGCGTCGCGCACCACGGAGTAGCCGCCACCCTCATCACCCAGCAGATACCCATAGCCTCCGCTGCGGGCTTCCCGCCCGTCACGGTTCCGACCCCATGCAACGGAGCCGGTGCCCGCAACCACTACAGCTCCGACGTCGAGCCCTGCTGCTGCAAGGACTATGCGGGTGTCGTGCACAACCTCGATCCTGGCGCCCGGGAAATGCTCCGTGAGCAGGGCGGACAGGACAGCACGGCTAGCCGGGGTATCTGCTCCGGCGGCTCCGGCACAGACGGCCTCGATCCCGCCGCCCACCTTTGCAGCAATGCGGCGCAGCACCGCGTCAGCCCCCTGGTGGCCCACCGAGGACAGGTTGGCGCTGGCCTCGGTGATTTCGACGCCGGTGCCGCTGCGGGCGTCGATGTCGCCTTGCGCTGCGTCGGAGCGAACGGCGTGCGTCTTAGAGCCGCCGATGTGAAGGCCCAGCACAGCCGGAGTCACAGGGTTCCCGCCGATTCACTGCTCTTTCGCTGAAAATCCTTCAACTGACGGCCCTTCGTTTCGAGTGCTGACTACTGGACAAACATAAACCCGGGGATTGCCAGTTCACCGGATCTGGTGGGTTCAGACCGACAGCTCAACAATGGCGACGGGGTCAACGGTGGCGACGCGGTCTCCATTGGCAATCGGGTCTACCTTGACAATTAGATCTACATTGGCATAGACCAATGGCGTTGTCCATAAGTAGGATCTCCACTATGTCCAGCAATGTCCCACAGTCAGCTCCCAAGTACTACCTCCTGAAGACCGAGGTATTAGGGCTTATAGCGGGTCAACGTCCGGGCACACTCATTCCCACCGAGCGCGCCTTGGCGGAAAAGTACGCAACTTCCCGGACCACGGTCAGGCAGGCGATCAGCGAACTGGTCGCCGAGGGAAAGCTGGGCCGCATCCAAGGGCACGGCACGTTCGTGGCGCCTCCAAAAGTGACCCATGTCCGGCAGCTGACTTCCTTCTCCGACGACGCCCGCACCCAAGGTCTGCGGCCTGACTCCAAGTTGCTTGCCCTGGACGTTCTGGGCTCTGATGCGGAGGTCTCAGCACATTTGGGGATTGACCAAGGCAAGCCCGTCACCCGGCTCGAGCGTATCCGCCTGATTGAGGGGGAACCGCTGGCGCATGAGGTTGCTTGGCTTCCAGCAAGGCTGCCCCGGTTCAAGTCCCAGCTGGCCAAGGCGGGATCGCTATATGCTGCCCTGGCCGACGTTTACGGGATTCGGATAGCCGACGTCGAGGACACAGTGGAGACAGCACTCGCCGGCCCTGCTGAGGTCAGGCTGCTGGGAATAGAGATGGGGGCACCTTTGCTGCTGGTACACCGCCTTGCCCGGGATGCAGTCGGCGCGCCGGTGGAATGGACCCGGAGCGCATTCCGCGGCGACAGGTTCCGGTTCGTTTCCCGCGTTAGGTCAGGTGACTAAGGTGGCCAACTCGTCCTCGGGTGAGTCCGTCATCCGCCGTGTGGTCCGCTTGGTCGGAGCATTCGACGACGCCCATCGCACCATGAGCGTCGCTGCGTTGGCCCGGCGCTCCGGCTTACCCGTGACAACCACGTATCGCCTGGTGGACGAGCTCTTGAGTGAGGGCCTGCTGGAACGGGAAGCCAATGCCGAGGTTCGGCTCGGCACCCGCTTGTGGGAGCTGGTGTCCAGGAGCTCCCGCATGGTCGGCCTCCGCGAAGCTGCCCTGCCGTTCATGGAGGACGTCCAATCGGTGGTTCAGCACTCCACTACGTTGGGGATCCTGGATTCCGATGAGGTCCTCTACATTGAGCGCATCGGCTCCCGTGATTCCATGGTGGACATCACCAAGGTTGCCGGCCGCCTGCCGGTCCATGGAACGTCCTCGGGGCTGGTGTTGCTGGCCTATTCTCCACCTGCCTACCAGGACTTGTTTCTGGCCCGGACGCTGGAGAAGTTCACTGACGTGACGCTCACCGATCCCGCTGAACTACGGCGACACCTCGCCGGCATCCGTCAACGCGGGTTCGCTTCCATGCCCGGCATTATTGTCCCTGAGTCCAGTGGAATCGCGGTCCCGGTGGTTGGTCGGGCAAATACCGTGGTGGCTGCACTGAGTGTTGTGGTTCCCAGGAACGAGGAAAACACGGCAGCCCGCGTGCCTGTTCTGATGACGGCAGCACGCGGAATCTCCCGAGCGCTGGGATGGCGCGGAGAACTCAAAGGTGCCCTCCGCCAAAGCAATGGAAGTCTCTGATTCCCGTTCATCGGTAACCCTGTGGCTTCACTCACAGGGCCGCTGGCAATGTGGAACCAAGCAGGGCATCTCGCCCGGGCACCACACTTAAAGGCCCTTGTGGGTTCATTCCGTGCTGCCCTGCGTCCAACTGAGGTTTCAGCAGCCGCAATGCAGCGGCAGGAGGAGTTGTGGTGGAAACAGCAACACAGGCAGGTAATCCGTCCAAGGACGGGCGGGTGGCCGGCAAGATTGTCGTAGTCACGGGCGGTAGGGGAGACCTAGGCGGCGCAACGGCCAGGTTGCTTGCCGATCACGGAGCCACGGTGGCCAGCTTGGACCGTGCAGGAACTGCAGTTGCAGGCGTACATGCCGGCATCACCGAGTACGACGTCGATGTCACCGATGAAGCCAGCGTGGTCGAAGCAATCCACCGCGTCTCTGCGGATCACGGCAGTCCCGACGTCTTGGTCAATGCTGCAGGAATCATCGGTCCGGCCGGAGCCAGCCACACAGCAACACTGGACGATTTCGACCTCATCTTCGATGTCAACGTCAAGGGCGTGTGGCTCATGACCAAGCACATCGTTCCGGGGATGATCCTCAAACAGTCAGGCAGCATCATCAATTTTTCCTCAATCCATGGACTGACCGGTGGGCGCAACGTGCCTCTTTACCACGCCACCAAGGGTGCTGTGCGGCTCCTCAGCAAGTCTGATGCGGCGGCTTACGGCGCACACGGCATTAGGGTCAACTCGGTCCACCCCGGGTCAATGAATACCCGGATGAGCCGCCGCTCGGCAGAGCAATCGGACATCGGCGCGGAGGCTTACTACAAGCAGCTGGTGGGCGGAAACCCGCTTCCCCGGCAGGGCGAACCGGACGAGATCGCGTACGGGGTCCTTTACCTGGCTTCCGATGAGTCCCGGTTCACCACTGGTTCAGAGCTCGTCATCGACGGCGGATACACGGCGGTTTGAGCAGTATCGCTGACAAACACCGCGGGCATAACACCGCGACATCAACGTCACCGTAGTACTGCAGGTTCTTTGTGTGACCACATTCAACGGAGAGAGACACCACCATGAAATTCATTAACGGGACTAAAGCAGATACCTACGATGTCGTAGTTGTCGGATCCGGCGCAGGTGCTTTGACGGCGGCGGCGACGGCCGCGCGGGCCGGCAAATCCGTCGTCGTGCTTGAAAAGACCGAACTGCTGGGCGGCACGTCTGCTGTTTCGGGCGGCATGCTGTGGGTGGCTGACAACCACCATGCACGCGAGGCGGGGCTGAGCGATTCCAAGGAGGCGGCCGCGGAGTATGTCCGCGCGGTGGCACGGGGTCGGAGCCGTAAAGAGTTGCTGGACGCCGCTCTGAACTACGGCGACACCATGCTCCGCTTCACTGAAGACGAATGCGGCGTGCGGTTCATCTTCCTGGACAATTTTCCGGATTACCGGCAGGACCTCCCGGGCTCGGTTGAGGGTGGCAGAACGGTGGAACCTGAGCTGTACAACGTCCGTGAAGCACTCGGCGATCTCGCTGTCCATGTCCGCTCTGATGGGCGGGCCCCCTTCACCATGCAGGAATATGAAAACTGGGGAGCTTTTACCAAATTTCCCTGGCAGGAACTGTACGAGCGCCAAGAGCAGGGCCTGGTGGCAAAGGGCCAGGCGCTGGTTTCGATGCTCTTGGCCAGTCTGGTCCGTGATGGCGCCGCGTTGGTAGTTGGCGCCCGCGGACATCGGCTGCTCAGTGATGGCAGCAGGGTAGTGGGCGTCGAGCTCGAATCGGGGGAGGCCTTCCACGCCAACGACGGTGTGGTCCTCGCAACCGGCGGTTTCGAGTGGGACACGGCCTTGGCGGACTCGTTGCTGGCTTCGCGGCTGTACATCATGTGCTCGCCTCCTTCGAACACGGGCGACGGCCTGAAGATGGCCCAACGAATCGGTGCCCAAACCCGCGGTACCCGGGAAGCCTGGTGGGCGCCCATGTCCATCACAGGAGACACCCGGGATGGCCAACCTATTGGAACCCTGCTCCGCTTTGAGAGGCAAGGGCCGGGTTCGCTGATGGTTAATCGCCACGGCCGCCGCTTCGCCAACGAATCCCAAAACTATAACGACCTCGCACGGTGCCTGCAGTCATGGGATTCGCCCAATAACCAGCCCCTGAATACCCCGGCCCACGTGGTCTTCGATCACAGTTACTTGGAACGCTACGGCGTCCTCGCCCACCGGGCGGGCCAGCCGACTCCGGACTATCTGGTGGAAGCTCCGTCCCTCGCCGAACTCGCAGCGAAGATCGGTGTCCCCGCGGAAAACCTCCAGGCCACGGTAACGCGCTTCAACGAGTACGCAGTGAGGGGGGAGGATCCTGACTTTGGGCGCGGCGAAAGCGCCTACGACAAATACTGGGGCGACGACGATTGCCCTTGGCCCAACCCCTCCCTCGGACCACTACACAGTGGACCGTTTTACGCCATGGAGGTAGTCAACGGCGCCTTTGGAAGTAACGGGGGAGTTGCCACGGATGGTTCGGCAAGGGTCCTGGACGTTGACGGGCAAGCAGTTCCCGGACTGTTCGCCGCGGGAAACACCACGGAAAATGCCTACGCTGCAGGCTATCCGGGGGCCGGGGCCACGCTGGGACCCATCATGACCATGGGGTACCTCGCAGGCCGTGCCATTGCCGGGCAGCCGGCGGAATACCTCGCTGCAGAATTCGCGGGGGCCGGATCCGGTGCTGACTCCGGAGCCGGCGCATGATCCGCCATGCGGTCCTCTTCAAATTCAAACCGGATTTTCCCGTCGCGGACCGGGCCGCATGGATTGAAGGCTTGAACCGGATGGAGGGCAACATTCCGGGGCTCTTGAGCCTCACCCACGGGCCGGATGTGCTTCAGCATGATCGATCGTTCGATTACGCGATCGTGGCCGACTTCGGTGCTCTGGAAGACGTTGATGTTTACAACACGCATCCGCTGCATGAGCCGCTCAAGAAGTACTCGTTCCCTAACAGCGAGCAGATCATCGCCGTTGACTTTCGGCTTTAGCTCCGACGTTCCCGAACCTGCGCCATTCGAAGGAGAATCGCATGTCCAGCACAACCCAGCAGCCCACTGCGCTGCGCAAGACACCCGGAAAAGCGGCCTTGGCCTCTTTCCTGGGTAGCACACTTGAGTACTACGACTTCTTTATTTACGGCTCAGCCGCGGCATTGGTGTTCGGTCCTTTGTTCTTCCCTTCGGATGACCCCGCAGTCGGCTTGATCGGTGCATTCGCCACCTTTGGCGTGGCTTATGTGGCACGTCCGGTGGGCGGGCTGGTGATGGGCCACTTCGGTGACAAACTGGGCCGGAAGAAGGTCCTGCTCATCACGTTGAGCGTCATGGGCCTTGCTTCCCTGGGCATCGGATTCCTACCCAGCTACAGCCAGATCGGGGTATGGGCACCCATCCTCCTGGTGGCAGGGCGCCTTGCTCAGGGTTTTTCCGCCGGCGCCGAATCTGCGGGTGCTTCAACCTTGACCCTGGAACACTCTCCCGAGGGACGGCGTGGATTTTTCACCAGCTTTGTCATGACCGGATACGCCTCAGGGATGGTGCTTGCCACGCTTGTTTTCATTCCCGTGGCCGCACTTCCCACTGAAGCCCTCATGAGCTGGGGATGGCGTGTACCGTTCTGGCTCTCTATTGTGGTTCTGGCCATCGCCTACTGGGTGCGGACGCACTTGGACGAAACCCCGGTGTTCGAAGAAGCAAAGGACCGCAAGTCAGTTACGCCCATGCCGCTCCGGGAAGTCCTGCGTTTTCAATCGGCAGATGTGGTCCGGGTGGTTGGCATGTCCATCATGTCGGTCATGCAAACCATCTTCACTGTCTTCGGCCTGTCCTACGCCACAGGTGCGGCGGGATTCGATAAAGCATCCATTCTCACCGTCAATGCCGTGGCAATCGGCCTGTCCATGTTTGTGATGCCCTTGACCGCCAGGATCTCTGACCGGGTGGGCCGGCGGCCGCTGCTCCTGACGGCGGGCATCGGCTGCTCGGTGACCATCTTCGCCTATTTCGCGGCGTTATCCACCGGCAACATCTTCTTGGTCTTCGCCGCGGCGTTCGTCAACATGACACTGCTCTACTCCTGTTTCAACGGGATCTGGCCCGCTTACTTCGCTGAACTCTTTGCCGCCCCCGTCCGCTACTCCGGGATGGCTTTGGGCAACCAGCTGGGCTTGGTGGTTGCCGGATTCGCGCCGTTGATCGCAGGTTTGCTCCTCGGCAAAGGTAGCGACGGCTGGCTACCCGTAGCCTGCTTCGGGGTCCTGTGCATGGTTATCGCAGGGGTAGCTGCGTTCTCTTCCCGGGAGACCGCCAAGACACCCCTTGAGGACGTCGGGGAGCCGTACTGGCAGGGCGTCGCGTCCCGGAACGGGAAGTAGGCTTCGGGAGCAACTGCATCAGGAAGCACGCAGCATGCTGCGCACAAACTCCCCGCTCGGTTCCGCGTAGGCAGCAACTATCCGGCTGAACAGGGCAGTACCTTCGGCCCCGGGCCAGTCCTCAGGCAGGAACGCCGACGGCAGTCCGGGGTCGAGGTACGGGATGATCCGCCACATGTCGATGCACTGCACATACGTAGCAAAGGCCTCAGGTGAAGGCTCCACGGGTTGGCCGGACTGCCCTTGGGCATCGGCGCCGTTTCCGCTGCCTGATCCGTGCTCGTGGATGAAGTCCCTGTGCAGTGCAGCTACCGCATCCAGGTCCCACCATTTGGACGCGGCGTCCTGAAGGGTGCCGCCCACCAGCGGAGTTTCCGTCACGAAGATGGTGGACATGGTCCGTAGCTCCAGATCTGTGAGGATTTCCTCCACCTCCGGACGCAGCGAATCGGGGCAGATCCACAGTCCGGCAGCCACCGTACCGCAACCGATCCAGTGCAGCCTGCGGCGTAATTGATGCCGTTTTTCGCGTTCGGTCTCCGGTATGGAGAAGGAAATCAAGCACCAGGGATCTGATTCCGACATACTCCGCGGGTTGTAGATCCTCCGGTCGCCGCGGGCCAGCATGGTTGCGGCGCCCTCGGTCAGCGTAAACCCGGGCACACCATTGCGGGATTCCTGCAACACCACATCTTTCTTGCGAAGCCGGCCCAGGGCAGTCCGGGTTACTGTTCCGGAAGTCCCCAACGCTTCCATGAGGGTCACAATGTCCTTGGTGGACATCCAGCCTCCGGCGTCCCGCAGATACAGGCCAACGACTGTGCGCAGCAACGAGGTTGTACTCCCGGGGCGGGAGTCCATGTCGTCAAGGACGGCACTCATCACCGGCTCACAGCAGTTCGGAGAGGGCATCGCGGATGGCTGCGACTCCCAACTCAACCTCGGCGTAGCTCGTGCTCAGGGGCGACAGGCCAATGCGGAGGCCGTGCGGGGGGCGGAAGTCCGGGATGACGCCCTTTTCCCAGAGCTTGGCCGTGACATCGGCGAACAGCGGGTGGTCCACGGTAATGTGCGAGCCTCGCTCTGCAGGATTCCGGGGGCTTACGATTTCCGCACCAAGAGGCACCAAGTGCTCTTCGGAGAGCGCGATTGCGTACTCGGTCAGTTTGACCGATTTTTCACGCACGGCGTCCATGCCTACCGAGGCGATCAGTTCCAGCATGTCCTTCATCGGCTGCATGGCCAGCACCGGAGGTGTTCCGGTGATAAACCTGCGCATGCCCTGCGCGGGCTTGTATGACTCCGTCATTCCGAAGGGATTATCGGCACCCATCCAACCCCAGATGGGTTGCTGCAAACGATCCTGCTGAGAGGCGTTGACGTAGGCAAAGGCGGGTGAGCCTGGTCCGCCGTTGAGGTATTTGTACGTGCAACCGACCGCGAGGTCCACGCCCCATGCGTCAAGTTCCATGGGCACCGAAGCAACCGAGTGGCAAAGGTCCCAAAGCATCAGTGCTCCGGCTTGGTGCACCTTTTCCGTGATCCCCCTGGCGTCGGCCAGGAACCCCGAGCGGTAGGCTACATGGCTGAGGACCACCACTGCCGTCCGCTCACCCAGCAGTCCGTCCAGGTCTTCGGCACGAACACCGCTGGCAGGGTTCGCAGCGATCCATTTGATGCTGGCCCCGCGCTCCTTGGCGATGCCCTCAATGATGAATCGGTCGGTAGGGAAGTTGTCGCGGTCGATGATGATCTCATCGCGGCCCGGCTGGGCGTCCACGGCTGCGCGGATCATCTTATAGAGCATCACCGAGGTGGAGTCACCCACAGTGGTCTGTCCCGGAGCGGCACCCAGGGTCACTTCACCAATGAGGTCGCCTACCGCGGTGGGCTCGTCCATCCACTGCTCGTCCCATCCGCGGATCAGGCGGCTGCCCCAGGCGTCGTGGACAAAGGATGCCAGATTCGCGGAGGTGACCTTCAGTGGGCGGCCCAGTGAGTTGCCGTCCAAATACGAGACGAGCTGATCGGCGTCGGGCGCGTAGAAGGCCTCGCGCTGGGCGGCGAGGGGATCAGCGGCATCCAGTTCGGCCGACGTCGGTTTTTGGGTTTGTTGTGCTGTTGTCATGGTTCCTCCTGCGGAAGTGTTGGGCGGCAGAGGCCGGGCGTCTGGTTAGTTGCCGATCTCGGTGCGGACGGCGTAAAGCTCAGGGAAGAACGTGAGATCCAGGGCGCGCTTCAGGAAGTCCACTCCCGACGATCCGCCTGTGCCTACCTTGAAGCCGATGGTGCGCTGGACTGTCCTCAGGTGGCGGAACCGCCAGGCCTGGAAGTTGTCCTCAATATCCACAAGATCCTCGCAGGCTTCGTAAAGGCCCCAGGGAGTGTCGTCCGCTTCGTAGATCTTCTGGAAGATGGGTACGAGGTCTTGACGGAAGGTCCACGGCTCGCTGGTATCCCGGGCCAGGATGTCGGCGGGGATGTCGTAACCTGCGCGGGCCAGGACGTTCAGGAAAGCGTCATACAACGTGGGCTCCTCCAGGAGCGTGCTGAGTAACGCATGAGCCTCGGGTTCGCTTTCAAAGACGCGCAGCATCCCGCGGTTCTTGTTGCCCAACAGAAATTCCACGCCGCGGTATTGATACGACTGGAACCCTGACGAACTGCCCAGGAAGCCGCGGAACTGGGCGTATTCGCGGGGCGTGAGGGTGCCAAGGACGGACCATTGCTCAGTCATGGTTCGCTGGATGGCCTTGACCCGGGCGATGCACTTGAGCGCCTTGCCCAAATTGTCGGCGTCGAAAAGCCTCCGGGCTTCCAGCAATTCATGCAAAACCAGCTTCAACCAGAGCTCGCTGGTCTGGTGCTGGATGATGAACAGCAACTCGTCGTGGTGCTCTGGCTCGCTGAGGGGGTGCTGGGAGCTCAGCAGGCGGTCGAGGTCCAGATACCCGCCATAAGACATTGCATGCCGGAAATCAGTGCGGACACTGTCCTCGATATCGCGGACGCTTTGGGCGGAATGGACTGTGGGCTTTTCCATGCTTAGACAATATCACTTGCATGACGCACGTCAAGGTATTGATTTACGCAAAGTATCCAGCTCCGGTTTGTAGCTAAGTTCTCGCGTAGGCTGAATCTCAACCGTTGGGGAAGGGGAGTGGCCATGGATGCCCGTCAAGACACTCATGCACCTGTGTCCGTATATCTGGACGTCGACGGCGTGGTGAACCCCTTCAGTCCCCTCGGAACCACGGACTGGGGAAGCGAATGGACCTTCGCCGACGCCGGAATCCTGGATGTCGCTTTTGCGCAGGAGGTTGTCGCTGAACTCAATGACCTTGCACTTCACCCCGATGCTCGATTTGTGTGGCTGACCACCTGGGAGGGCCTCGCGCCGGAGTTTCTATGCCCCGCCATCGGCCTGAACGGACAGGACTGGCCGGTGCTTTCCAGCCTGGGCTGGGATGAGGGCAATGAGTGGTGGAAATTGGTGGCCCTTCAAAAGGATCTGGCCGGCGCCGGAAGTGAGCGGATCATATGGATTGACGACCAACTCAGCCAGGAGTCCGAGGCCCGATCCTGGGCCGAATACCAGCAGGATCGTGTGCTTTGCATCTCACCGGATCCGCGCAAAGGTCTATCGCGTCGCGACCTCGAGGCTGTCAGGGCTTACCTGGGGTGAACCGGAGCCCCGGCACGTTTGTCCGCTCACCGGAAGGCACGTAGGATTCTTAAGGTTTCAAGCCCGCCGGAGTGAACACCGCAAGCCGAGTCAGTTGAACACTTGCTGAACTATGCTGTGGATGGCAGGTATGGGGAAGTGAAACTGCTGAACGTCGTCGACTCTGCAGATTGGGCAACAGGTGGATATCACCTTCATGGTCGCGCTGGTAATAGCGTTGGCCCTATTCTTTGACTTCACCAACGGGTTTCACGACACTGCCAACGCGATGGCTACGCCTATCGCCACGGGGGCGATCAAGCCCAAGACGGCTGTCGCTCTGGCTGCCGTGCTCAACCTCGTCGGCGCATTCCTCTCTACGGAAGTGGCCAAGACCATCTCCGGTGGACTGATCCGGGAAGGGTCAGAGGGAATCCACATCACCCCTGACATCATTTTTGCCGGCCTCATGGGGGCTGTTCTCTGGAACATGATCACCTGGCTCAAGGGCCTGCCATCGAGTTCGTCACATGCACTGTTCGGCGGCCTCATCGGCGCAGCAGTAGTGGGCATCGGCTTCCACTCCATCAACTTTGAGACAGTACTGCAGAAGGTGATCCTGCCTGCCATCTTCGCGCCGCTCATAGCAGGGCTCGTCGCGTATATCTGCACCCGCCTCGCTTATGCCCTCACCTCGCGGCATGATCCCGAAACAGGCGACAAGCTCACGCAGAAACGTGGTGGCTTCCGCACTGGACAGATTTTCACCTCAAGCCTGGTGGCCCTGGCACACGGAACCAACGACGCCCAGAAGACCATGGGCATCATCACCCTGGTGCTTATCGCAGGAGGCACTCAGGCTCCGGGCAGCGGTCCGCAGTTCTGGGTTATTGCAGCCTGTGCTTTCGCCATCGCGATCGGTACCTACGCAGGTGGTTGGCGCATCATCCGCACCATGGGCTCGGGCCTCACCGAGGTAAAGCCGGCACAGGGTTTCTCCGCGGAAACCAGCACCGCCTCTGCCATCCTGGCCTCATCCCACCTGGGCTTTGCCCTTTCCACCACTCAGGTAGCATCAGGCTCAGTCATTGGCTCAGGCCTTGGCCGCAAGGGGACATCTGTCCGCTGGGGCACTGCGGGCAAGATTGCCTTGGGCTGGTTGTTCACGCTACCGGCCTCTGCCATCGTCGGCGCGCTGACGGCTCTCCTGGTGAGCATCGGCGTCGTTGGCGTCATCATCGCCGCAGTGGTGGGTACTGCCGCGGTGCTGTTCATGTTCGTCGTTTCCCGCAAGTCGCACGTCGGCCACCACAACGCCGTCGAAGTTGAAGAAGCCGGCCATGCCGTGCGGTTCCGCAAGAAGAAGAAATCCCGAAAGACAACCCCCAGCGAGGATGTGCAGCGATGAAATGGTTGGAATTGCTGCAGGTGGCGGGAGTAACCCTCGTGGCCGCCGTTACCTTGGTGGTGCTTTACTCATTGGGCGTTCGCCTAACGGCCATCGCCGGTGACGCCCAGCAAAAGTCGCCTGTTTTGGTGCGCTCATTGGCCTACGTATGCTTCGCGTTCTGCGCAGCCGCGGTACTTTTCGGCATCTACCTGATTGTGCCCTATTTCGGAAAGTAGCCGCTGTTTTCTGGCTGTGAGGTCCTCCAGGGAGAATAATCAGCAGTGCAGTTATGCACATAGCTGCGTGATTCTGAACCGGCAGATGTGGGGCCGTCATGACGTTCCTTACCCGGGACCAGCTCATTGGACTGGTGCTGGTTCCCGTCGTCGTCTTGGGACTTTCTGCCTGCCTTCCTTCCGGAAACGACGGCCTCCCCTCCATCTCCACGCCCAACTCGACGTCCGTCTCACCCCCGGCGACGTCCACGGCTCAGGCCGCCTCACCAGAGGCCACATCACCGCAGGAAGCTTCAGCTGAAGCCACCGCCACGCAGGCCGCCTCAACACCGGACGCTGTCCAGACCAGCCCACCGCCGGCCGCAACGCCGCAAAGTGAATCGGCGCCGCAACAGCCCACCGGCGTCGGACCAACCGGCAGTCCCCGCAGCGGCAGTCAACCCGAGCGGGCGCCGAAGTCCGAGGAAACCGCAGAGGCGCCCCCGCAGGAGCCCACCGTGGTGAGTTGGCTGCCAACCGGGCCCATTGGGTCAGATGATCCCGCCCCTGGCCAGCGGTACCTCATGCTGCAGCAGTTCCAATGCGATGCGCTGGTCCAGAGCGTTGAGGGCGCAGCAGATGCTGCCGTCTGGCAGGCGGGCGCGGCGGTGTGCAGGGCCCTGCAAACCGGAAGGCAGGACGACTGGCAGCAAGCGTCCGTGGCCGTGGCCAGGACCCCGCGAATCCCGCAAAAGCAGTGCCTTGAGTTCCGGGTGGCGGCCACATCGGCATTTCTGGTTGCTCAGTACCGCAGTAACCCCGGATCTGTTTTCAAGGCGGAACCCGGTCCCGGCGAAGCGTGCCCCCGGCAATTGCTGAGGTTGACCGTAGTGGACGAGGACTTGCGGCCAGTGCTTGGCATGCCCCGCGCATCGGGACCCACCTCAGGGGGCACTATTGTTCGCTTGGACGGCTACTACGTGCGGGTACGTGAAGTCCTGTTTGATGGCGTCCCCACAGTTCCGGACATTGTGGCCGGGGGAGGGGACTACCAAGCGTTATACCTGCGGATGCCGCCCGCTGAAGGCAGGGAATCCATCCGGATCTCCATCAAAGACACGGTGGAGGTTGCCGGAACGGTGACGTTCTTCTACGTGGATCCTGCCGTGCCTGGCAGCACCCTTCCACCTGCTGCTGAACCGGCCAAGGAGCCCTAGACGCCCAGTTCATCGCCGCGTACGACTCCGAAAAAAGTCGTCCCGGGTAAGCCAGCCAATCCCGCCGCCCGCTGATAGTCAGGGTCACCCCCCAGTCCGGTCACCGCCCAGTCCGGTCACCCCCCAGTCCGGTCACCGCCCAGTCCGGTCACCGCCCAGTCCGGTCACCGCCCAGTCCGGTCACCGTAATGGCCGGTCACTGTCCTGGCCCGCTCGGATTGCCCTAGTCTGAGGCCATGGCGATTTTCCAGTATTACGTAGCTTCAACCATTGATGGCTTCATCGCCTCGCCTGAGGACGATCTTGGCTGGCTCCTCCAGTTCGACCAAGCTGAGGGAGTCAATGAGAGCATCGAATCTTTCATGGCGGGCGTTGGATGCATCGCCATGGGCGGCGACACCTACCGCTGGCTCATGGAACATGAACCCGGCAAATGGCCGTACCCGGATACCCCATGCTGGGTCTTCACCCACCATGAGTACTCAGCACCGGCCGGAGCGGATATCACCTTTGTCCGTGGCGACGTCCGCGAGTTCGCACCGGACTTACTCAAGGATGCAGGCGACAAGAACGTCTGGCTGTTGGGCGGAGGCCACCTCGTGGCTCAGTTCGCCAACGCCGGATTGCTCCACGAGATGATCGTCACCATCATTCCCGTGGTGCTGGGCGCGGGAAAACGGCTGCTGCCGCTCAACGGCCCGACGGCGCCGCTTGAGTTGGTCTCTTCCAAGATCCTTGGTGGGGCGGCGGCTGAACTTCACTACCGGCTTCAGTGACGGTTGTCCCGGATCATATTGGTGATCCGGGCAGTTGAGAGCCGGCGGCCCTTGTCATCGGTGATAACAATCTCGTGCGTTGCCAGTGTGCCACCCAGATGGATGGCGGTGCAGGTGCCCGTCACGATACCGCTGGCAACGGAACGGTGGTGGGTTGCGCCCACCTCTATGCCTACGGCGTGTCGTCCCCGGCCGGCGTGAAGCGATGCAGCGAACGACCCCAAGGTCTCTGCAAGGACAACGTGGGCTCCGCCGTGCAGGATACCTGCCACCTGCGTGTTTCCTTCCACCGGCATAGTGGCCACCGTGCGCTCCGCCGTGCAGGATACCTGCCACCTGCGTGTTTCCTTCCACCGGCATAGTGGCCACCGTGCGCTCCGCACCCATTTCCGTGAATCGGATACCCAGTTTCACCACGAGGGCGCCAACGCCATGCGCTGAGAGCCAATCGTGGAACTCTTCGGGGACACCTGCTTCATTGAGCTCGTCGACAAACCGGTTCGGCGTGAAATTGTCCATCATGCCAACTAGGCTGGCACCTGTGAGTGAAACAACCAAACCGGACCAGGTTCCAACGGCCCAAGCTGCTGCCATCGCTACAGCACCCACCCCCTCTGCATCAACCACCACCAGCACTACGGGGGAGGGCCGGCCCAGGCTGCTGGTCCTGGACGGCCACTCCATGGCATTCCGGGCTTTCTATGCCCTTCCTGCGGAGAATTTCTCTACGGCCAGGGGGCAATACACCAACGCTGTCCATGGGTTTACTTCCATGCTGATCAACCTGATCAAGGACCAGAAGCCCACCCACGTTGCCGTGGCATTCGACGTTTCTGACGACACCACGTTCCGTAAGGCTGAGTACAGCGAATACAAGGGCGGCCGCAACGCCACCCCCGCCGAGTTCGCCGGCCAGATCGGCCTCATCGCCAAGGTCATGGAAGCCTGGGGCATCAAGACCATTGCCATGCCCGGATATGAAGCCGATGACGTCCTGGCCACGCTGGCCGCCCAGGGCGACGCCGCAGGCTTTGAGGTGCTGCTTGTTTCCGGTGATAGGGATGCGTTCCAGCTCATCAATGACAACGTCTTTGTCCTGTACCCCAAGCAGGGTGTCAGCAATATCCCCCGGATGGATGCTGCGGCCATTGAGGAAAAATACTTCGTCAAGCCCGGTTTGTACTCTGACCTCGCTGCCCTCGTGGGTGAAACCGCGGACAACCTTCCCGGCGTTCCGGGCGTCGGCCCCAAGACCGCGGCCAAATGGATCAATCTCTACGGTGGCCTTGAGGGCATCCTGGAAAACCTTGACTCCATCGGCGGCAAAGTGGGCGGCGCCCTGAAGGAGAACCTTGAAAACGTCAAGCGCAACCGCAGGCTCAACCAGCTGCTGACCGACCTCGACCTACCCCTCACCTTGGCTGACTTGCACGAGCCACGTCCGGACCGCCAGGCGATCGAGGAGCTTTTTGAGGAACTCGAATTCCGGACTCTCCGGACGCGGCTGTTCGATCTCTACGGTGACGACACCGCCGGAGCGGCCCCGGACACCATTGAAACCCCGGAATACACCGTCCTCAAGGACGCCCCGGGACTCGAGGCCTTCTTTGCCGCTGGATCCGGCGTGCGTTCGGCACTCGCGGTCCAACTGGTACCCGGACGCGTCGGTGATGACGCAAGTGCCCTGGCTGTCGTCAGGAGCAACGGTGCGGCCTACATCGACCTAACGGGCCTGGACGCCGCAGCTGAGTCGGTTTTGTCCCGGTGGCTCCAGGACCCCGAGGAAGCCAAGGTGCTGCACGAGTTCAAGTCTGCACTCAAGGCCCTCCACAACCGTGGCCTCGGCTTGGAAGGCGTGGTGGATGACACCTCCATCTCCGGCTACCTGATCCAGCCGGACCGCCGCAGCTACGACCTCGCTGAGCTGGCCCAAGTGCACCTGAAGATCTCCTTGGCCGCTGCTGCGGCCCAATCCGGACAGTTGGAATTGGACCTTTCCGGTGACACCGACGAAGCTGCCGCAGCAGCGCTCGTCCAGCATGCCGCCGTCGTGCATGCACTCAGCAAACACTTCGAAACCGAACTTGCCGACATCAAGGCCGACGCCCTTTTGACCACGCTGGAACTCCCCGTGGCGCGCGTGCTGGCCCAGATGGAACTCACCGGCATCTACGTATCCACCGACCGGATGGACGAACAGCTCGCCGACCTCACCAAGGTCATCGAGAACGCTCAGGAGCAGGCTTTTGCCGCGATCGGACACGAGGTCAATCTCGGTTCGCCCAAGCAGTTGCAGACCGTCCTGTTCGAGGAACTCGGCCTGCCCAAGACCAAGAAGATCAAGTCCGGCTACACCACCGACGCCGCGTCCCTGAAGGGGCTGCTGGAGAAGACCGGCCACGAGTTCCTGGTCCAGCTCATGGCACACAGGGAATCTTCCAAGCTCGCCCAGATGGTGGAGACCCTCAAGAAGTCCGTTGCCGATGATGGTCGTATCCACACCACGTATGCGCAGAACATTGCAGCAACAGGCCGCATCTCCTCCAACAACCCCAATTTGCAGAACATCCCGGTCCGCAGTGAAGAAGGGCGTCGCGTTCGCGGCATCTTCGTCGTCAGCGACGGCTATGAGTGCTTGCTGTCGGCCGACTACTCCCAGATCGAGATGCGCATCATGGCGCACCTCTCCGGGGACGAGGCCCTCATCCAGGCCTACCGTGATGGCGAGGACCTCCACCGCTTCGTGGGATCGCGGATCTTCAACGTTGCGCCGGCCGAAGTCACCAGTGCCATGCGTTCCAAGGTCAAGGCAATGTCTTACGGCCTGGCGTACGGCCTGACGTCCTTCGGATTATCCAAGCAGTTGGAAATCTCCGTGGATGAAGCCCGGACTCTCATGAAGGACTACTTCGACCGCTTCGGCGGAGTCCGCGACTACCTGCGCGGCGTAGTGGACCAGGCCCGGACAGACGGTTACACAGCCACCATCGAGGGCCGCCGCCGCTACCTCCCGGACTTGACCAGCACCAACCGGCAAGCCCGCGAAGCAGCCGAGCGCATCGCCTTGAACTCACCCATCCAAGGCTCAGCGGCAGACCTCATCAAGCGCGCCATGCTGGGCGTCTCGGCCGAGCTCGCCAGCCAAGGACTCAAGTCCCGCATGCTGCTCCAGGTCCACGACGAACTGGTGCTGGAAGTTGCGCCGGGGGAACGCGAAGCCGTGGAGAAGCTGGTCATCGAACAGATGGGCTCGGCTGCTGAATTGTCAGTGCCGCTGGATGTCCAGATTGGCGTCGGTTCCAGCTGGTACGAGGCCGGACACTAAGCCAGGCACGTATTTGTTGAGTCCAGCCAAGGATTCAAGCGAACGCCTGAGGGCGCGCCGCCGAGATGGTGGCGCGCCCTCCGACGTCTGGCTAGGCTCAATGGCGTGGCCGATCCCAATGAAAACAAGTCCGGAAAGTACACCGTTCAACGATTCCCTGCCGTAGCTGATCCAGATGACGCCGGCTACAGCCGCTGCACCACCTGGGTGCAGGCCGTATCCCACGGGTTCCACCAACAACGGCGCGACGATGAATACCTCGCCAAAACCTTGGCGGCCTATCAAACAGATCAGCGCGAGCTGACGGGCGTCTACGTCAACGGCAACGTGCCGGAGCATTCTCTTGGCTCAGAGGTTCCCGTGGCAACGTACGCCACCATGCGCAAGGCCTTGAACATTGGTTTTGGCCGCCAACTTGAGTCCAACCTCGTTACCGCCGTGACGGTCCGCGGCACGCACCGGCGGAACGGAATCCTGCGCGGCATGATGACCGCCGATCTGGAAGCTGCCAAGGATGACGGCCTTGTCATGGCCGCCCTCACGGCGTCTGAAGCGTCCATCTACGGCCGTTTTGGCTTTGGCGTGGCCACTTTTGAGCGAAGCATCAAGGTTGATACCGGCCCACGGTTCAGGCTCCGGGGGCTGCCGCAAGGCACCATGGAAGTCGCCGATCCGTCCGTGCTCCTGGACGTGGCACCGCAGGTCTTTGAACGTGTCCAGCGGCTCTCGCCGGGTTCCATTGACCGGCAGGAATACTACCGGCTTCTCGCTTCCGGTTCCATCGGCCACGACGGCAAGCCCGACACCTCCGTTCGTTGCGCCCTGCACTATGACCTTTCCGGATCGTTGGATGGCTACGTTTCCTACCGCTTCAAGGGCTGGGACCACAAGCCGTTCACCATGGAGATCGTGGACCTCGTGGCCGCAAGCAATGCGGCCTACCTGGACCTGTGGAGGTTTCTGGGCAGCATTGACCTCATCGACGAAGTGACGTGGGTTGAAGCGCCGGTGGATGACCCACTTGCGTGGGCGCTGGAAGATCCGAGGTGCATTGAGGCCTCGGAGATCCGCGACATGCTGTGGCTCAGGATCCTGGATACACCGGCTGCCTTGCAGGCCCGCAGCTTCCCCGTTGCCGGCAGGCTGGT
The DNA here is from genome assembly GCF_055389195.1 of Arthrobacter sp. DualSoilB13. Lineage (NCBI taxonomy): Bacteria > Bacillati > Actinomycetota > Actinomycetes > Micrococcales > Micrococcaceae > Arthrobacter > Arthrobacter sp. DualSoilB13. The sequence continues at coordinate 2,076,230 of NZ_AP035865.1, forward strand.
GCTGGAGGTGACGGACTCCCTGGATTTGGCGGGTGGCACCTGGGTTCTGGAGTCCGACGGCGGTGCTGCCGCCGTCGTGACGGAAGCGTCAGGCGAGGCGCTCGACCTCAGCCTGGACGTCGCCGACCTCGCCTCCATTTATCTTGGGGCTGTGTCGCCCGTTACCTTGGCGGCCGCTGGTCGCATTAGCGAGCACACGCCGGGAGCTGCGTTCCTGGCACAGCAACTGTTTGCTGTGGAACGATCCGCGCACTGCCTGACGCACTTCTAGAGGCCGTCAAGCAAGCGCGACCACCACCACAACCACCTAGTTACAACCACATAGTTACAACCAGAGAAGGACATCCATGGGGGATTCCAAGCGGCGGCCGTTGGCCGGCCGGCGATCAGTGCTGCTTGGAATGGCAGGCCTTGCCTCGGCTGCCCTGACGGCGTGTGCGAGTGGCCCTACGCATACCGCCGGCTCGAGCGGAGACCTTGCTGCCCCAACGTCCCCTCGTTCGGGCCCGGCCACACCGCCGCCTTCCATAGCCGCCAAGTCCCGCGAGCAAGCCGTTGCGGCCCTCGCTCCAACGTCTCCCGCTTCGCCAGGGCCCGCATCCACTGTGCCGTCGAAGCAACACATCATGGCGGAGTTCCACGGAAGGCACCCCAAGGAATGGGGACTGCACGTGACGGGAGTGGTGAACCGCACAGCGTCCGCCAAGGTGGTCTTGACATTTGATGCGTGTGGCGGTCACGGCGGCACAGGATGCGACCACGCACTCCTGCAAACTCTCCGGAGACACAACGTCCCTGCAACGCTGTTCATCAACAGCCGATGGATCCATGCCAACCCCGCGCTCTCGGCAGAGTTGGCCGCCGACCCCCTGTTCGAACTCGCCAATCACGGCACTGCCCACCTGCCGTTGTCAGTGAGTGGCAAGTCCGCCTACGGCATTCAGGGAACCGCTTCAGTGGCAGCCGCTTACGATGAGTTGATGGGTAACCAGCAAATCCTGCAGGAGCTGTGCGGAACGGCCCCGAAGTTTTTCCGCCCAGGCACTGCGTTCTACGACGAAGTTGCGGTGGAAATGACGCGAAGGCTCGGTATGTTGCCGGTCAACTTCACAGTCAACGGCGACGGTGGAGCCACATATTCTGCTGCCACAGTGGCCGGTGAAGTGGGGCGTGTGATGGCCGGGGACATCGTCATTTCGCATTTCAACAGACCTGCGGCAGGCACCGCCGGCGGCTACGCGCGGGCTTTGCCCCAGCTGCTGGACCACGGAGTCTCCTTTGCCCGCCTCGGGGACGTCCTGACGGTGTAACACTCCTTTTGACCCTGCTTTGCCAATGCGACTAGAATAAACGGGCGTGTACTACGTGCATGCATCCATTTTGTACTAATCCACAAATCAGGATGACCCGGTAATTTGCCGTGTTCTGCCGTCCGGACCCGGGCGGCAGCGGTTTGCCTGACCGACTAACTATCCACAACGGAGCCCCTACTACATGACCATCACCTCCACCGAGAAGCCCGGTACCCCCGTAGTCGCCATTAACGACATCGGTACCGCTGAGGACTTCCTCGCAGCTGTCGACGCCACCATCAAGTACTTCAACGACGGAGACCTCGTCGAAGGTACCGTCGTCAAGGTCGACCGCGACGAAGTTCTGCTCGACATCGGTTACAAGACCGAAGGTGTCATCCCTTCCCGCGAGCTTTCCATCAAGCACGATGTTGATCCCGGCGACGTTGTCGCCGTTGGCGATCAGGTCGAAGCTTTGGTTCTCACCAAGGAAGACAAAGAAGGCCGTCTGATCCTCTCCAAGAAGCGTGCTCAGTACGAGCGCGCCTGGGGCGACATCGAGAAGGTCAAGGAAGAAGACGGCGTCGTTACCGGTACCGTCATCGAGGTTGTCAAGGGTGGCCTCATCCTGGACATCGGCCTGCGTGGCTTCCTCCCCGCATCGCTCGTGGAGATGCGTCGTGTCCGCGACCTCGCTCCGTACATCGGTCAGCAGATCGAAGCCAAGATCATCGAGCTGGACAAGAACCGCAACAACGTTGTGCTGTCCCGCCGTGCATGGCTCGAGCAGACCCAGTCCGAGGTTCGCTCCACGTTCCTCAACAAGCTTGAAAAGGGCCAGGTTCGTCCGGGCGTTGTTTCCTCCATCGTCAACTTCGGTGCATTCGTGGACCTGGGCGGCGTAGACGGCCTCGTTCACGTTTCCGAGCTGTCCTGGAAGCACATCGACCACCCGTCCGAGGTTGTCGAGGTTGGCCAGGAAGTCACTGTCGAGGTCCTCGAAGTGGATCTGGACCGCGAGCGTGTCTCCCTGTCGCTCAAGGCTACGCAGGAAGATCCGTGGCAGACCTTCGCCCGCACCCACGCCCTCGGCCAGGTTGTTCCGGGTAAGGTCACCAAGCTGGTTCCGTTCGGTGCGTTCGTTCGCGTCGAAGACGGCATCGAAGGCCTCGTGCACATCTCCGAGCTGGCTGTCCGCCACGTGGAGCTTGCAGAGCAGGTTGTCTCCGTTGGCGACGAACTGTTCGTCAAGGTCATCGACATCGACCTCGAGCGTCGCCGCATCTCCCTCTCCCTCAAGCAGGCTAACGAGGGCGTTGACGCTGACAGCACCGAGTTCGATCCCGCTCTGTACGGCATGGCCGCTGAGTACGACGAAGAGGGCAACTACAAGTACCCCGAGGGCTTCGACCCCGAGTCGAACGAATGGCTCGAGGGCTACGAGACCCAGCGCGCCGCTTGGGAGCAGCAGTACGCTGACGCCCAGACCCGCTGGGAAGCTCACAAGAAGCAGGTTGCCCAGCACGCTGCTGACGACGCTGCTGCTGCAACGTCCGGTGAGTCCGATTCCGGCACCACCAGCTACTCCTCGGAGCCGGCTGCTGCTGAGTCCAACACCGGCGGCGGTACCCTGGCGTCCGACGAAGCACTCGCTGCACTGCGTGAGAAGCTGACCGGCAACTAATTCCGCTTCCCTCACGGGATGAGCTGAATAGCCAACGAAGGACCCCTGCCTCCGGGCAGGGGTCCTTCTGCTTTCGGCCCCTACATCGCATCTGTTTCCTCCCGACGCACCCTTAACCACTGGTGCAATAGGCGGCAACGGGCGCGCTGCCGGGATGAGCCAGGTACAAACGGCGTTAGGGGATGCGAACGGCCTTAGGGGTGCGAACGCAGCTCAGTAGGGGACGTCCACCCATTCGGTGCCCTGTGGCAGCAGCTCAAGAGTTCCTGCGGTGAGGGACGCCAGCCGGGCGTGGGCCTCGGAGATGGCGCCTGCATCGTCAGGCAAAGCCACTCGAAGAACCGTGTCTCTGGCTTCGTATCCGGTTTCCGCCATGACATACCCGGCGCCGCGAAGTTCGTTTTCCAAACGACCAGCCTCCGCGTGGGGGACGCCAATGGAGCACAGGCGCAGTCTTCGCCGCTGAACCAACGGTGCCAGGTCCAAGGCGGCGGACACCGACTCGGAGTACGCGCGGACCAGGCCGCCTGCGCCCAGCAAGATCCCGCCGAAATAGCGCACGACGACGACACTGACGTCGCTAAGGTTCGTCACCTTGGGTGAGGTCTCCCTTTTGACGAGCGCCTCCAGCATGGGGACACCCGCCGTACCCGAGGGTTCGCCGTCATCGCTGGAGCGTTGGATCATGCGATCAGGACCTATGACGAAAGCTGAGCAATGGTGGCGGGCGTCGTGGAATTCACGGCGAAGGTGACTGACCAATGAGCGTGCTGTTTCCTCATCGGTTGCGCGACGGAGGACTGTGATGAAGCGGGATCTGCGGATCTCCAGTTCGTTGCGGACATCCGCACCGGCCGCGATGGTCGTATACGTCGTAGCGCGGCTGTCATCCTCATTTTCCACCGCTTCAGTCTAGTGTTGGAGGGTGTTGAAGATTGGGTTGACTGGCGGCATCGCCTCGGGAAAATCGTTGGTGGCGTCCAGGTTGCGGGAACTTGGTGCAATCCTGGTGGACGCAGATCTTATTGCGCGTGAGGTAGTGGAGCCCGGAACTCCTGGCCTGGAGCGGGTTGTTGGGGCCTTCGGTCCCGGCATCCTCGACGCCAATGGCGGGCTTGACCGGCCGAAGCTCGGTTCCATGGTGTTTCAGGACCCTTCCCAACGCGAAGTTCTCAACAGCATCATCCATCCGCTGGTCCGGGAGGTTGCTGCGGCAATCGTGGCCAGTGCGGGACCTGGTGACATCGTGGTCCAGGACATTCCACTTCTTGTCGAAACCGGGCAGGGCAGCAACTTCCATCTGGTAGTGGTGGTGGATGCCCCGGATGACGTCCGCGTTCAACGCATGGTGGAGTTTCGGCAGATGACCACGGAGGACGCGTTGGCTCGTATGGCCTCACAGGCTACGCGAGCAGAACGCAACGCCGCTGCCGACGTCGTCCTGGACAACTCCGGAGCCCGGGAGCAGTTGCTCGCCGCGGTGGATGCTTTATGGACGCACCGCCTGGCGCCCTTCGCGGAGAACCTTCAGCGGGGCACCAGGGCCCCGCGCGAAACCGGGCCGGTCATGAACGCTTCCAAGTCGGAGTGGATTGTGCAGGCGCAGCGGTTGGCTGCGCGCATCACCGCTGCAGCTCCCCACGAGATCCTTGCAGTGGATCACGTAGGCTCTACCTCGGTGCCAGGGCTGGCGGCAAAGGACGTGATCGACCTTCAACTCGCCGTGGCTGACCTTGAGACAGCGGACCGCATTGCTCCTGCCCTCGCCGCGGCCGGTTTCCCCGCCGTGCCCGATTCCCATCAGGACACCCCGAAGCCACCGGAACTAGATCCCGCGCTATGGCAGAAACGGTTCCACGCCAACGCTGATCCGGGCCGTGCGGTGAACCTGCACGTCCGGGTGGCCGGCTCACCCGGATGGCGGTACGCACTGCTGTTCCGCGACTGGTTACGGGCAGAACAGTCTGCGGCGGAACTGTATCAAGCACACAAACATGAAGTGGCGGCCACGCACGCCGGGGACCAGGGCACTGCTGCCTACGCCGACGCAAAGGAGCCGTGGTTCACAGAGGTCGCTTGGCCACTCATGGATGCGTGGGCCACCCGCACAGGGTGGATGCCGCCGTCGTATATGTCTTCTGCTGAAGGCAAACGCGGACAGTAGCTGTCCTAGGGCAGGGGTAGATTGGTTTATATGAGTCTTGCCCAGGAGATCAACCGTGTGGTCGCGCCCTTCGAAGTAATCAGTGAATTCAAACCTGCCGGCGATCAGCCCACCGCTATCGCGGAACTGACCGAGCGAATCAACAACGGCGAAAAAGACGTTGTCCTCCTCGGCGCCACAGGTACAGGTAAGAGTGCAACGACGGCGTGGCTCATCGAACAGGTCCAGCGACCCACCCTGGTGATGGTCCAAAACAAGACACTCGCCGCGCAGCTGGCCAATGAGTTCAGGGAACTGCTGCCCAACAACGCGGTGGAATACTTCGTGTCCTACTATGACTACTACCAACCTGAGGCCTACGTAGCGCAGACGGATACTTTCATTGAGAAGGATTCCTCCATCAATGAGGAAGTGGAAAGACTCCGTCACTCCGCCACCAATGCGTTGCTGACCCGACGCGACGTCATCGTGGTGGCCACGGTTTCCTGCATTTATGGCCTGGGCACGCCCGAGGAATACATCGCCGGCATGGTCACGCTCCGCAAGGGCGCAGAGATGAACCGCGACCACCTTCTCCGGAAGTTTGTCTCCATGCAGTACGCCCGGAATGACATGGATTTCCACCGGGGTACCTTCCGGGTCCGCGGCGACACCGTGGAGATCATTCCCATGTATGAAGAACTCGCCATCAGGATTGAGTTCTTCGGCGATGAGATCGAGAACATTCAAACGCTCCATCCCCTCACCGGCGAAGTGCTGCGGGACGAAGAAGAAATGTATGTTTTCCCGGCCTCACACTACGTGGCTGGTCCGGAGCGGATGGCCCGCGCCATCAAGCGGATTGAGGACGAACTTGCTGACCGTTTGAAGGTCCTCGAAGGCCAAAACAAGCTTGTCGAAGCCCAACGGCTGCGGATGCGCACAACATACGACCTCGAAATGATGCAGCAGATGGGTTTCTGCAACGGCATCGAGAACTATTCCGTCCATATCGATGGCCGCGAACCCGGAACGGCGCCACACTGCCTGATCGACTACTTCCCTGATGATTTCCTTCTGGTAGTGGATGAATCACACGTCACCATTCCGCAGATCGGTGCCATGTACGAGGGCGACATGTCCCGCAAGCGGAACCTCGTGGACTTCGGCTTCCGCCTTCCCTCGGCCATGGACAACCGGCCCCTGAAGTGGGACGAATTCCTGGAGCGCATCGGCCAGACCGTCTATCTGTCCGCAACGCCGGGTAAGTACGAGCTCGGCAAAGCCGACGGCTACGTCCAGCAGATCATCCGCCCCACCGGCCTTATCGATCCCGAGGTCGTGGTCAAGCCCACCAAGGGTCAAATCGACGACCTCCTCGGTGAAATCAGGACCCGGACGGAGAAGAATGAACGCGTTCTTGTCACCACGCTCACCAAGCGCATGGCGGAGGACCTGACGGACTACCTCGTGGGCCACGGAGTGAAGGTTGAGTATTTGCACTCCGACGTCGACACCCTGCGGCGGGTGGAACTACTCCGCGAACTCCGGATGGGCGTGTTCGATGTCCTGGTTGGCATCAACCTCCTCCGTGAAGGCCTCGACCTGCCTGAAGTTTCCCTCGTGAGTATCCTCGACGCTGACAAAGAAGGGTTCCTGCGATCCTCAACCTCCTTGATCCAGACCATCGGCCGCGCAGCGCGTAACGTGTCCGGCCAAGTCCATATGTACGCGGACAGGATCACCGACTCCATGGCCCACGCCATCGAGGAGACCAACCGACGCCGCGCCATCCAGGTTCAGTACAACACGGACCATGGCATTGATCCTCAGCCATTGCGCAAAAAGATTGCCGACATAACCGATCAGCTGGCTAAGGAAGACGCAGACACCCAGGAACTGCTCAATAACAACCGGCTCGCCAAGGGGGGCAAGCGCAAGACGTCCGCAAAGGGTGCCGCCACCGTACGCCAGGACGGTCTTGCCGCAGCTCCAGCCGAAGACCTTGTGGGCCTCATTGAGCAACTAACAGAACAGATGCACGGGGCGGCTGCAGAACTCCAGTTCGAAGTTGCCGCCCGCATCCGTGACGAAGTCAAGGAGTTGAAGCGCGAATTACGCCAGATGCAGTCCGCCGGGCACGCCTAAGGTAAGGTTTAGGTCACGTAGGGGAGTATCCCAAGCGCTACATCCGTCAGCACGCAAGGCACAGATGCCTCGCCGGATCTAGCGGGCCGCCAATTTTTGCATTCACCGCACCCTGGCAGGCCGGAGAGACTTACACCGCTTTCCCGTACCCTGCGAAAGGCACCTTTAATGCAGCTTCCCGTCTGGTTTGAGATCGGCTCCTTTGTCGTTCTCGGAATCATCCTGCTCATCGACCTCCTGTTGGTCGTCAAGCGTCCCCACGAACCTTCCATGAAGGAAGCCGGCCTCTGGGTCGGCTTCTATGTAGGACTGGCGCTGCTGTTCGCAGTAGCCATGTTCGCATTCGCCGGTCCCGAATATGGGGGCCAGTTCGTCGCAGGGTGGGTCACTGAGTACAGCCTCAGCATCGACAACCTCTTTGTGTTCATCATCATCATGGCCCGCTTCTCGGTGCCCCGTAAGTACCAGCAGGAGGTGCTGATGGTGGGCATCATCATCGCGCTGATCCTTCGCGGAATCTTCATCGCCCTGGGTGCAGTAGTGATCGAGCAGTTCAGCTGGGTCTTCTACATCTTCGGCGCGTTCCTCCTCTGGACTGCGTGGAAGCAAGCCAAGGATTCCGGTGAAGACGAAGAAGAGGGCGCCGAGAACCCGCTGATCGGTCGCCTCCGCAAGGTCTTGCCGATGTCCGAGAAGTTCGACGGCAACAAAATCCGCACGGTGGTGGACGGCAAGAAGGTCTTCACCCCCATGCTGATCGTCTTCGTGACCATTGGCTTGACCGACCTCCTGTTCGCCGTTGACTCCATCCCCGCTATCTTCGGCCTGACCCAGAGCGCCTTCATCGTCTTTACGGCGAACATCTTCGCGTTGATGGGCCTGCGTCAGCTGTACTTCCTCCTCGGCGGGCTCATGACACGTCTGGTGTACCTCAAGCACGCCCTATCCGTGATCCTGGCCTTCATCGGCGTCAAGCTTGTCCTGCACGCCATGCACGTCAATGAGCTCCCGTTCATCAACGGCGGCCAGCACATTGAGTGGGCTCCTGAGATCCCCACTTACGTATCGTTGGCCGTCATTGTCGGTACCATCATCATTGCTGTCGTAGCCAGCCTGATGAGCCCCGCAGCACGCCAGGCGAAGCTGGATGCGCGTTTGGAAGAGGACGCACGCAAGAGCATGAGCGAGGCAGAGTAACTGACCTCCAAAAGTTGTAGTCTCGTGAAGTGACTACCACTTCAACTACGGCGCTGGACCCGCAACGGGTTCAGCGCCGTACTGTTTTCCTGCTCAGTTCCGCGCAGTTGCTCAGCGGCGTTGGCAATGGCGCCACACTCTCCATTGGGTCCTTGCTGGCCGTGGATTTGTCCGGATCCGAAGCGTGGGCGGGATCCATCACCACCGTCCTGACACTGGCTGCCGCAATCGCAGCACTGCCGCTGGCTCGCTTGGCTGAGGCCCGCGGACGGCGCGTGGGCCTTGTCACCGGGTTGGTAGCTGCGATGGTCGGTGCACTGCTCATCATCGCCTCAGTCATGAGCCAGTCTTTCGTTCTACTTTTGCTGGGCGCAGCCTTCCTCGGCCTGGGCACTGCCGCTAACCTGCAGGCCCGGTTCGCCGCCGTCGACCTCGCTGAACCGGAGCGCCGGGGCCGATCATTGTCCACCGTGGTCTGGGCCATCACCATCGGAGCCGTGGCTGGGCCCAACCTGATCCAGCCCGGAGCCGCAGTGGGGGAGGCACTTGGCCTGCCGCCCATCGCAGGCCCCTTCGTGTTCTCCGCTGTAGGACTTTTCCTGGCAGCAGGACTGTTGTTCGCAGGCTTGAGGCCGGATCCACTACTGCTGTCCCGTCGGCTGGCTGCTCACGTTGGGGCTGGTGACGATCCAGGGGCGCAACCCGTCCGGGGAACCATCCGGTCCGGTCTTCGCGCCGTTCGTGCATCACCCCAGGCGGTGTTGGCGCTGGCGGCAGTCGTCGCCGCCCATGGCGTCATGGTGGCCGTTATGTCCATGACACCGCTGCATCTCCAACAGCTTGTGGGTGGAAGCCATGATGGACACCATGGTGGAACCACGGACAGCACGGATGCCCTGGTGGTTATTGGGCTAACGATCTCCCTCCACATTGCCGGCATGTTCGCCCTGTCGCCCCTCTGGGGGTGGCTGACGGACAAGGCCGGCCGCTTCCAGACCATTGCCATGGGGCACGGGCTCCTGTTGGTGGCGGTGTTCATCGCCGGATTCGGCCAGCGTGAACCTGTGTTGGTCACTGTGGGGCTGATATTCCTCGGCCTGGGATGGTCCGCGGCAACCATTGCCGGGTCAACGCTCTTGGCCGAAAGCGTCGAACCCGAACAACGGGTCACTGTGCAAGGCGTCTCGGACACCCTGATGGGTGCCGCAGGAGCACTCGGCGGCGCAACGTCCGGCCTGCTCTTAGCCTGGATCGGCTATCAGGGGCTCAACATCGCTTCAAGCCTTCTGGCGGCAGCAGTGGTGGCCTTGACGGCCGTCATTGCTGTCCGCCAGCGTACGTCGGCCGCGGGGAGCGGACCACTGGAGAACACATCCACCTAGCGCTGGGCGCGCACCATGCCCAAGAGCTTCCTGAAGATGCCCTCACCGTCTTCACCGATGCCATCATGGTGGAAGTCCGATGTGACCCAGGCCTGAAGACCTCGCACGGCTGCAGCGGTCTCCAGCGAGAGATCGTGGTCCACGTAGATATCGTCTTTGTACACGGCCGCCGCTACGGGCACGCTGTTGTATGCCAACCGGGCGGGGTCATACAACGGTTTCCAGTCTTTCCGGGCCGCGAGGTGTTCGGCGACTTCCCGCAGGGGAACGAGCGCCGGATCCTGTTCGAAGTACCAGGGGTAAACCATTTCTCCCGTGAGCAGCGGCTCGACTGCTTCAGGCTTGAACTCCGGGTAGTCCTCAAGAACACGCCAAGCAGCCCAATTGGTTGCCTCGCCTTGGCCGTAGATGGATTCGTGCAGGACGGCATAGAGCGGATTGGCCGCACGGCTCACGAGTGCCCGTACCTGTTCCAGGAAAGATTCGGACAACCGTTCACCGGTGAGCGTGCTGATGAACGCGTCTTCCAGAAGGTAGTGGAGCCCGTCCACCCTGGTGTTTCCGCCCAGGAAGGATCCCACCATCTGGAAACGCTCAGGAGTCAGCCGTTCACCGCTGGCCAGGTATTCAGGGTGCTGCTCCAGATGACGGGCGATTCGCGTGACCTTTTCCCGGTCCTCCGGGTACCACGAGAAATACTCGGCGTTCCTTGCGGCAACCCGACGGAACGTTGCCTGGTAAACGCGGTCTGCTGAACCGTGGAGCGGGGCCAGGCCGCCGGTGATCAGCACCTCACGCAAACCCTCCGGCGCAAAGGACAGATACGTCAGCGCACAGAATCCACCGAAGCTCTGTCCCAGCACCGACCACGGCCCGGAGCCCAGAACCCCCCGGATGTACTCGGCATCGGCCACGATGGAATCAGCGCGGAAATGGGTCAGGTAGTCCGCTTGCGCTGCGGCGTCGCCACGGAGCTCCAATGACTGCCGCTCAATCGGAGTGGATAAACCCGTGCCGCGTTGATCAAGCATCAGGATGCGGAAGTCCTTGGCGGCCGCCTTCATCCAGCCGGACAGTGACGTGACGCGGTTACCCCGGCCGCCTGGCCCACCCTGGAGGTACAGGAGCCACGGCAGCTTGGCAGCCTCTTGCGGCGAATGGCTGGTGGAAGAGTATTCCCGCGCAAAGATGGTGATCGTCTCTTCGGGGACCAGCTCCTGGTGCACCAAGGGAACCGTAAAATAATGCTCCGCCGTCCGGAGTCCACGATATTCGTGGCGGGCTTGGATGCGGTGCCCGCCGGCGGAGGGCCGCTGGTCAGCAACTGACGATTCAGCCATGGGTGAGAGCCTCTTTCGCCTCACCGATGCTCGTCCCGTACGCCTGGAGTGCGTCGCCCGTCAGCCTGAACGTTGACCATTCCTCCATCGGGAATGCACCGAGGTTCTTGTAGAAGTTGATGGAGGGTTCGTTCCAGTTCAGGACGCTCCACTCCACCCGGGCGTAACCGCGTTCGACGGCGGTGGTGGCCAGATACTGCAAGAGCGCCTTCCCGTGGCCCTCGCCACGGGCATCCGGAACCACGTAGAGGTCCTCAAGATAGATGCCGTGGACGCCCTCCCAGGTGGAGTAGTTCAGGAACCAGAGCGCGAAACCCTGAACTGTGCCCGCACTGTTTTCCGCAATGGTGGCGTAGACACGTGGATTCTCGCCAAAGAGTACTTCGGTGAGCATGGCCGGGGTGTTCTTCACGGCGTCCGGTTCCTTTTCGTAGATCGCAAGGTCGTGGATCATCCGAAGGATGGCAGGGACGTCTTCAATGGTGGCGGGGCGGATTACACTCATGCATTCGAGCTTACTAGGGGCCCGCGGGCTTCCTACCGCCAGGCAAGCTTTGACGTTCCGTAACGAACAGGCGGCTGCCGATACCTGAGTGGGGCGCCCTCAACCAGAAGAGGCGGCCCTACAAACGTGAGCTGGCCGTAGGGGCTCTCTGCTCCCAGGAGGTTCGGCTCCCGCAGTGAGCTCACAGGGATGCCCTGATACCCGGAAGGCAAGGCGAACAGCTCCTCTGCCGTCCGTGCCAAAGAGAGACTCGCAGATCCACCGGCTCCAGTCCTTGATCGCTCCGCCAGCAAAGCCAACACCGCCGCCGCGAGTCCGTAACCTGTGGCGTGGTCCAGGGCCTGTACCGGGAGCGCCCCGGGTTTCCACCCGTCGTCGTGCTTCTGTCCATACCGCTCCGCTATTCCGCAAGCCGCCTGTACCAGGCTGTCAAAGCCCCGCCTTTCCCGCCAATGGCCGCTAGTGCCCCAAGCTGTCAGGGTGCCCACCACGAGCTCCGGCCTCGCAGCGAGCAGGGCAGCGGGAGATAAACCGAATCTGTCCAAGCCGCCGGCCCGGTACCCGGTGATCACCACATCCGCGGAGGCAACAAGACCGTGGACAGCTGCCAGGTGGTCCGACTTCCTGAGATCCGATTCGGCGCTGCGCTTGTCGAACCCGGCGTCGATGAAGGCTTCGCTCAGCTCCGGAAGGAGGGGCGGGTCGATACGCAAAACGTCCGCACCCAGCGCACCTAAAAGGCGCGTTGACGTGGGCCCGGCGATGACGCGCGTCAGGTCGAGCACTTTCAGCCCGTCCAAGGGCCGGAGCGGGTCCGCAGACGGCGCCCATGACGAGGCCTTCGAACCCAAAGACGCAATATCAGAGAGCGACAGGCTGACCCAAGGGCCGGAGCTTGCCGCAGAGTGCATGGGGGATGAGACCCATGCATCGCGGCGCCGGACAGCGGAAGCCGCACCCTTGTGTGCCACGATTGCAGTCTCCGCCTCCAAGGAGGTCATGGACAACAACGCGTTGTCCACGTCCTGCGGAACGGTCGCCGAGAGCGCTTCCATCAACCGGGCTGCATGATGGGGATAGTTGGCGTGAAGGCGGATCCAGCCGTCCGCAGTGCGCCGGAACCCGGATGCGGGCGCGAAGCCCTGGGGCTTGCGGCCCGCAATCCGGAGGTGCCCCAGCGAATCGAAGGATGCTGCCGTCAGCCCTGAGTCAACCGAGTATCTCCCCGGGGAACCTGTCAGTGCGTTGAGCGCTGTGGCGGCGCTTTGAACCGAACCGAGCGCCAAACCCTCGACGTCCAAGCTGCCACCCCACCACCGACGTGAACCACTGCAGGCCGCCGGCTGTTCCTTGCGCAGGGCTTCCACCCCGCGCAGGCCGGAGGTCAGATCGGGGACGGATTCCATGGCGCCGGGTTCCATTGCACGTGTACCTAGAGCCTGTTGACGTCTGTCACCCGGACCACGGCGGTGCCGGTCTCATCGGACGCCGCCAAGTCGATGTCGGCAGAGATTCCCCAGTCGTGGTTGCCCGCGGGATCGTCGAAAATTTGCCGGACCTTCCACGTGCCCGTTTCCTCATTGATGATGAGCAAACCAGGACCCCGCGCGTCAGGACCGGTGCCAATGTCGTCATGTTCGTCGAAGTAGTCGTCCAAGACCTCTTCCCACCGCTCCGCATCCCAGCCGGCATCGGCGTCGAGTTCGCCCAACGCGGCGGAGTCCTCGTCGGCAAAAAGTTCAACCCTGCGGAACATCTCATTGCGAACCATCACCCGGAAGGCCCGGATGTTGGCGGTCAACAACGGCGGCGGGGGCGGGGGAGCGTCATGGGGCGTGGGGGCGAGCCCGGACGTCAGCTCTTCCCACTCATCCAGCAGGCTGGAATCCACTTGGCGCACCAGCTCGCCCAACCAAGCGATGAGATCTTCAAGATCCTCACGAAGGGAATCCTGAGGAACTGTTTGCCTCAGCGCACGGAAGCCATCGGCAAGATACCGCAGGACAATGCCTTCGGATCGGGCCAGGCCATAGAACTGAACGAACTCGCCAAAGTTCATGGCGCGCTCGTACATATCCCGGATGATCGATTTCGGAGCAAGTTCAAAGTCGCCCACCCAAGGCGCTGCCTTGCGGTATACCTCAAAGGCCTCGCCAAGAATCTCCGCCAACGGCATGGGATAGGTCACTTCGTCCAGCATGGCCATGCGCTGGTCATACTCGATACCGTCAGCCTTCATGGCCGCCACCGCCTCGCCCCGCGCCTTCTTTTGCTGGGCGGAGAGGATCTGTCGAGGTTTCTCCAGTGTTGACTCAATGACAGAGACAACATCCAGGGCGTAGGAGGGAGACTCCGGATCAAGCAGCTCCAAGGCAGCAAGTGCAAAGGGGGAGAGCGGCTGGTTGAGGGCAAAGTTTGCCTGCAGGTGGACAGTCAGCCGGACTGAGCGTCCCTCGGCCTCCTGCTCCTCCTCCGGAATGCGTTCCACTACACCCGCCGCCAGAAGTTCCCGGTAGATCCCCAAGGCTTTTTTCATCAGTTTGAGCTGGGCAGGCCGGCTTTCATGGTTCTCACTGAGCAGGCGCCGGGTTGCCTGGAAGGGGTCGCCCGGACGTTCCATGAGGTTCAGCAGCATCGCATGGGTAATGGTGAAGCTTGACGTCAAGGGCTCGGGTACAGACTCGACGAGCCGTTTGAACGTGGGCTCGCCCCAGGACACAAATCCTTCCGGAGGCTTTTTCTTAACTACTTGGCGCAGTTTCTTCTGGTCATCGCCGAACTTGGCAGTGGCCTTGGCCATGGCTTTCGTATTTTCCACCACGTGGTCCGGAGCCTGTACCACCACGGTGCCTGCGGTGTCGTAGCCTGCCCGTCCTGCACGGCCGGCAATCTGGTGGAACTCACGGGAGTTGAGAGGCCTGGTGCGTACGCCGTCGTACTTGCTCAAAGCCGTCAACAGCACTGTCCGGATGGGCACGTTGATGCCCACCCCCAAAGTGTCGGTTCCGCAGATCACTTTGAGGAGGCCGGCTTGGGCGAGCTGTTCCACTAGCCGGCGGTACTTCGGCAGCATGCCTGCGTGGTGGACGCCAATGCCGTGGCGGACCAGCCGGTTGAGGGTCTTTCCGAAACCAGCGGCAAACCTGAATCCCGCGATCAGCTCAGCGATGCGGTCCTTCTCTGCCCGGCTGCACATGTTGATACTCATGAGGTTCTGGGCGCGCTCAATGGCTTCGGCCTGGCTGAAGTGGACCACGTACACGGGAACCTGCTTGGTTGAGAGGAGTTCTTCCAGCGTCTCGTGTACAGGCGTCAGGTGGTAGTAGTGGTGCAGCGGAATGGGACGCTCTGCCGAACTCACTGTCGTGGTGGTCCGGCCCGTCAGCTCAGTCAGGCCCGTCTCGAACCGTGAAACGTCACCCAAGGTTGCGGACATCAGGAGGAACTGCGCCTGGGGGAGTTCCAAGAGCGGTACCTGCCACGCCCAACCGCGTTGCGGGTCGGAGTAGAAGTGGAATTCGTCCATGATCACCGAGCCCAGCTCGGCCGCCGATCCTTCGCGGAGCGCGATATTGGCCAGGATTTCCGCTGTGCAGCAGATGATGGGGGCATCCTGGTTTACGCCGGAATCACCGGTGATCATGCCAACGTTTTCGGCGCCGAAGATCTCGCAGAGTGCAAAGAACTTTTCGGAGACCAAGGCCTTGATGGGAGCTGTGTAGTAGCTCCGCTGGCCCCGTGCCATGGCTTCGAAGTGCGCTGCGATTGCTACCAAGGATTTGCCGGAGCCCGTGGGGGTGGCAAGGATGACGTTCGCGCCAGAGGCGAGTTCCATGATGGCCTCGTCCTGGGCCGGGTAGAGCTGCAACCCGCGGCTCTCGGTCCACTCGACAAACCGTGTGTAGATTTCGTCCGGGTCCAAACGGCCGGTGGAGGTGGTACCGGGGAGCTGCTCAAGAAGTTTCATTGGTTTCCAGCTTAGTGCCCGGACGGTTTAGGCTCAGCCCAGCAAGGGTGGCAGAGGCGAGGAGGCTTTCAGTGAAGTGGGATCCGTCCAAATACGTGGAGTTCGGCAACCATAGGGACAGGCCATTCCATGACCTTGTCGCGAGGGTGCGGTCCATCCAACCGGCGAAAATTGTTGACCTTGGCTGCGGCCCGGGAAACTTGACTGCAACGCTTGTCGAGCGCTGGCCCGAGTCCCAGGTTGTGGGCATCGATTCGTCGGAGGAAATGCTGCTCCGGGCAGAATCCCTGAAGGAGGAGTACCTCCCGCAGCGGTCCCACCACCAGACGCCGGCCAGGCTAACTTTCGAGCAAGGTGACATCGCGGACTGGGAACCGGATGCGGAGACGGACGTGGTGGTCACCAATGCTGCCCTCCAATGGGTTCCCGGGCACCTGGACTTGATGCCCGGCTGGATTCGCGCTCTTAAACCCGGGGCTTGGTTTGCCATGCAAGTGCCGGGCAACTTTACGTCCCCGTCCCACACACTTATGCGGGAATTGGCCGAATCCCCAAAGTGGTCCGGGCGGCTTGGCGGCGTGCTCCGGCACGATGGCGCAGTGGGCAGTCCTGCGGACTACTTGGGAATCATGCTCGACGCCGGATGTGCGGCTGACGCTTGGGAGACCACATACCTCCAGGTTCTGCAGGGGGAGGACCCGGTACTGGAGTGGGTCCGCGGCACGGGACTGCGTCCTGTGTTGGCAGCTTTGTCGGCGGAAGAGGCTGCTGATTTCGAAGGCCAGTATGCCGCCCTTCTGCGTCAGGCCTACCCTTCAACGAACCACGGAACGGTCTACCCATTTCGTCGCATATTTGCCGTAGCGCACAAGCCGGAATGAACTTGCAGAACTCTTCGCCGCAGGTAGTATTCACCTTCCCGCACCGTGACGGCTTGTCCGTTGCCCGCGTCGCTGGTCTAATTCTCGGCATGGACCAAGGACGCTTCGAACACCAGATTCCCCGGATGGACCCGGCACCAGGCCGGAGTTCACTGTGACTCCCACCGGAGATTTTCCAGGCAACTGGCGACCCAACACCGGCAGTGCTGTTGCGCTCTTTGAACAGTTGAGACTCCGGATCATCGAACTCATTGATGCAGGAGTCCTGGCTGTCGGCGCCAAGCTTCCTCCTGTTCGCAATCTGGCGGGGGCCTTGGACGTCGCACCCCACACCGTGGCCCGTGCATACAAAGAATTGGAAGCAGCAGGCGTCGTGGCTACCCGCGGGCGCAACGGCACCGTGGTTTGCGCGCGGGATGACCGTTGGGGCGCGCTGGCAGGTGTCGCCGCTGAATACGCCGCCGCCTCGAAGGCCCAGGGAGCTTCATTCGCCGAGGCAGTGCAGCTTCTTGCTGCCGCATACGACGCCGACTGATACCGATCAGTAGCATGTGAGGCACGACATGGAAATTCGAAGAAGTTTTCGATTAGCATTGGTAGGTGCCCAAAGCCTTAGCTGAAGATACCGCCATGGACGCCTTGAACGGCGTCCCCGCTCTTTCCGATACCAAACCCGCCAAGCCGGACCTTTCCCGCTTGGTGGTTAAGGGTGCCCGGGAACACAATTTGCGCAACGTGGACCTCGACCTACCGCGCGACGCCATGATCGTGTTCACAGGACTCTCCGGTTCCGGCAAGTCCTCCCTGGCTTTCGATACCATCTTCGCCGAAGGCCAGCGTCGCTACGTGGAGTCATTGTCCGCATATGCACGTCAGTTCCTTGGCCAGGTAGACAAACCTGATGTCGACTTCATCGAGGGTCTGTCTCCGGCGGTATCCATCGACCAGAAGTCCACCAGCAAGAATCCACGGTCCACGGTGGGCACCATCACCGAGATTTACGACTACATGCGTTTGCTGTGGGCGCGCGTCGGTCGTCCGCACTGCCCTGTCTGTGGCGAGCCTATCGCCCGGCAGACACCTCAGCAGATTGTGGATCAGCTCCTGGAACTGGATCCGGGTACCCGATTCCAGGTCCTTGCCCCCGTTGTGCGAGGACGCAAGGGTGAGTTCGTCGATCTTTTCAAGGAATTGACGGCGAAGGGCTATTCCCGCGCCCGCGTAGACGGCGAGCTGGTTCAGCTGAGCGATCCGCCCAAACTCGGCAAGCAGTTCAAGCACACCATTGAAGTTGTAGTGGACCGCCTGGTGGTCAAGGAAGAGATCAGCCAACGCCTCACTGATTCCGTCGAGACCGCCCTCGGCCTCGCTGAAGGCCGTGTGCTGGTGGAGTTCGTGGACCTTGAGGCCGAGGACCCCAACCGTATCCGCGCCTTCTCAGAGAACCTGGCGTGTCCCAACGAACACCCCCTGGCCATCGATGAGATCGAACCCCGTTCGTTCTCCTTCAACAACCCCTTTGGCGCCTGCTCTGCCTGCAGCGGCATCGGCACCAGGCTGGAAGTGGATGAAGAACTGATTGTTCCCAATCCCGAGTTGTCCCTTGGCGAGGGTGCCATTGCCCCTTGGGCCCTTGGCACAGCCACCACGGAGTACTGGAACCGTCTACTTGAGGGGCTGGCGCACGAGCTGGGCTTCTCCATGAAGACCTCCTGGGAGAAACTGCCCAAGGACATCCGGAATACGGTCCTGCACGGCAAGGACCACAAGGTGGTTGTCCAGTACAAGAACCGCTTTGGCCGCGAGCGTAAGTACAGCACCGGCTTCGAGGGTGCCATACAGTACGTTCACCGCAAGCACGGAGAAACAGACTCCGACTGGGCTCGCGACCGGTACGAAGAGTACATGCGTCAGATTCCGTGCCCCGAGTGCAACGGTGCCCGTCTCAACCCTGCCTCGCTGTCCGTGCTCATCAACGGTAAGTCGATCGCCGAGGTTGCAGCCCTGCCCATGCGTGAGTGCGCGGAGTTCCTGGGCAGCCTTACCCTGACCAACAGGGAAGCCCAGATTGCCAACCAGGTCCTGAAGGAGATCCAGGCCCGCCTGACCTTCCTCCTGGACGTTGGACTGGAGTACCTGAACCTTGAACGCCCTTCGGGAACCCTGTCGGGCGGTGAGGCTCAGCGCATCCGTCTTGCCACCCAAATTGGCTCTGGCCTGGTGGGTGTCCTCTATGTTTTGGATGAGCCATCCATTGGTTTGCACCAGCGGGACAACCGGCGGCTCATCGAGACGCTCACGCGCCTCCGGGACCTCGGTAACACCCTGATCGTCGTGGAGCACGACGAAGACACCATCCACGAAGCCGACTGGGTGGTGGACATCGGACCGGGTGCCGGCGAGCACGGCGGCCAGGTAGTGCACTCCGGTACCTACAAGGAGCTGCTGAAAAACACGGAGTCACTGACCGGTGACTACCTGTCCGGTCGTCGCAAGATCGATGTCCCCACCAAACGCCGTAAGTACGACAAAAAGCGTGAACTCAAGGTTGTAGGTGCCCGGGAGAACAACCTCAACAATGTTGACGCCACGTTCCCCCTGGGACTTTTCACGGCGGTCACTGGTGTCAGTGGATCCGGCAAGTCCACGTTGGTGAACGAAATCCTCTACAAGGTCCTCGCCAACAAGCTCAACGGAGCCAAGCAGGTTGCAGGCCGCCACCGCACAGTTGCTGGACTCGAGCACCTGGACAAGGTGGTCCACGTTGATCAAAGCCCCATCGGCCGTACACCCCGGTCCAACCCAGCTACGTACACCGGTGTCTTTGACAACATCCGGAAACTCTTTGCTGAGACCACCGAAGCCAAGGTGCGGGGCTACCAGCCGGGGCGCTTCTCCTTCAATGTCAAGGGCGGGCGCTGCGAGGCTTGTTCGGGCGACGGCACACTGAAGATCGAAATGAACTTCCTGCCGGATGTCTATGTTCCTTGCGAAGTGTGCCACGGCGCCAGGTACAACCGGGAAACCCTTGAGGTTCACTACAAAGGCAAGACCATTGCGGACGTCCTCAACATGCCCATTGAAGTAGGTGCCGAGTTCTTCGCTGCCTTCACCCCCATCGCACGGCATTTGAAGACCTTGGTGGATGTGGGCCTGGGCTACGTCAGGCTTGGCCAACCTGCAACCACACTCTCAGGCGGCGAGGCGCAGCGCGTGAAGCTGGCAGCCGAGCTTCAGAAGCGGTCGAACGGACGCAGCATCTACGTCCTCGATGAGCCCACCACGGGCCTGCACTTTGAGGACATACGTAAGCTGCTCCTGGTTCTTCAGGGCTTGGTGGATAAGGGCAACACCGTGATCACCATCGAACACAACCTGGATGTCATCAAATCCGCGGACTGGATTGTGGACCTTGGTCCCAATGGTGGTTCGGGCGGCGGGAAGATCGTGGCCACAGGAACGCCGGAACAGGTGGCCAAATCCGCGGACAGCCACACGGCGACCTTCCTGGCCGAGATTCTCTGATAGCTACTCAAGGGCGGCCGGAAGGCCGTCAGGGAATATCTCTGCGACCCTGGAAGTATTCCTGTAGCGGCATGCGAGTTTCAGGCATGCCGCTACTCGTGAGAAACTAACCCGGTGACTCAAACAATGGTGCCCGTAATATTCGATCTGGACGGCACCCTTGTCGATCCTGCCGGAGGTATCACGGGAGGCATTTCTGCAGCCCTCCGGGAAATGGAGCTCCCTGTTCCGGAGCAAGCCGTCTTAAATTCAATGGTGGGGCCTAAACTCAGCGACTCCCTTCTGCATTTGGCCAACGTCCCCGGCGAATTGGTGGATGAAACCATTGAGCGATACCGGCGTCACTATAGGGAAACCGGTATTGGCCAGAGCAAGCTGTACCCGGGCATCTTCGATCTCCTTGAGTATTTCGCGGAGACCGGCCGGGCCGTTGCGGTAGCCACCCAGAAGCCACAGTCAATTGCGCGGCTGGTGCTTGAGCACCACAGAATCGCAGACTTTTTCGTCTCCATTCGGGGTGCTGCGGACGACGAATCCCTCAAGGCCAACACGGCGCCCGGCAAAGTCGAGATCGTGGGCGCGGCCTTGAAGGATCTTCACTCCCAGCCGGCCGTCATGGTGGGGGACAGGCATCAGGACGTCGCGGGTGCTTTGGCCAATGGACTGGACTGCATCGGGGTCAGTTGGGGTTTCGCCCCGGACGGTGAACTTGAGGAAGCCGGAGCAGTCGCAGTAGTAAGCACCGCCGTGGAGCTTCGCAGCACAATTGAAGAACTTGACGCTGTCCGCGCGGCAGCCCTGAGCGAGGTACAAAACGATGGCAGTCTTTGATGCGATCCGCTGGACAACCCGTGGCCTGATCTCCTCCACGTGCCGTCCAACGGTCATTGGACTGGAGAACGTTCCCAAGGATGGGCCATTCATCGTGGCACCCAATCATCTGTCCTTCCTGGACAGCGTCATCGTCCAGGCGCTCATGCCCCGGCCTGTTGCTTTTTTTGCCAAGGCGGAATACTTCACCACCAAAGGCGTCAAGGGCGCGGTGATGAAGTCGTTCTTTGAAGCAGTGGGTTCCATTCCCGTTGAGCGCGGCGAGCAGGCGGCCAGCGTGCAGGCGCTCAAGACGCTGCTGGACATCCTGGAATCCGGTAAGGGCATCGGCATCTATCCTGAAGGCACCCGGTCCCGGGACGGCATCCTATACCGGGGCAGGACGGGTGTGGGCTGGCTGGCCCTCACTACTGGCGCTCCGGTGATCCCGGTGGGGTTGATCGGCACCGAGAAACTGCAGCCTGCGGACAAGAACGCAGTCCGTCCCCAGCACTTCACCATGAAAGTGGGCGAGCCCCTTTACTTCGACAAGACAGGCCCGGACCATTCGTTGCCGGCCAGGCGCGAAGTCACTGACAAGATCATGGATGCCATTGCGGTGCTCAGCGGGCAGGAACGGTCCACAAGCTACAACCAGAGCAAGTCTGTTGACTAAGGCCTGGTAAACCGGCTCCGTGGCAAAGAGTGTCGTTACGGTTCACTAGACTGGAATCGTGGCAGATCCAGCAAGTTACCGGCCCCAAACGGGTGAAATTCCCACCACCCCCGGCGTCTATCGTTTCCGTGACCCCCATGGTCGGGTCATTTATGTGGGCAAGGCAAAGAACCTCCGTTCCAGGCTGAACTCGTATTTCGCCAACCCTGCAGGTCTTCTTCCCAAGACCCATGCAATGGTCCACGCGGCCAGTAGCGTGGAATGGACCATGGTAGGCAGCGAGCTGGAATCGTTGCAGTTGGAATACACGTGGATCAAGGAGTTCAAGCCACGGTTCAATGTGGTCTTCCGGGATGACAAAACTTATCCCTACCTAGCGGTCACCATGGGGGAGAAATATCCCAGGGTCCAGGTCATGCGTGGCGAGAGAAGGAAAGGGACCCGGTATTTCGGTCCCTACACTGCCGGTGCCATCAGGGAGACCATGGACACTCTTCTGCGGGTCTTCCCCGTGCGGAGTTGCAGCGCCGGTGTCTTCAAGCGGGCTGAGTCCAGCGGCCGGCCCTGCCTTCTGGGGTATATCGACAAATGCTCGGCACCCTGTGTCGGACGGGTTACCCCTGAGGAGCACCGTGGACTGGCTGAGGACTTCTGTTCCTTCATGGGCGGCGAAGCCAAGCGTTTTATAGGCCGGCTGGAAAAGGACATGGCTGCCGCCGTTGCTGAACTGGACTACGAGCGCGCGGCGGGCCTGCGGGACGACATCATCGCCCTCCGTAAGGTCTTTGAACGGAACGCAGTGGTCCTTGCCGAGGACACTGACGCAGACGTCTTCGCCCTCCATGAGGATGAACTTGAAGCGTCCGTTCAGGTGTTCCACGTGCGCGGCGGCCGGGTCCGGGGCCAGCGCGGTTGGGTGGTGGAAAAGGTGGAAGATGCCACCTCCCCGGAACTGATCGAACATCTGCTGCAGCAGGTTTATGGAGAAGACAGTGAAGTTCAGGGCCGCATCCCACGGGAAGTCCTGGTTCCCGAGAACCCCAGCAACCATGCGGAACTGACTGAATGGCTGGGGGGATTACGCGGGGCAAGGGTGGACATCCGGGTCCCGCAGCGCGGTGACAAGGCTGCCTTGATGTCCACGGTGCGCGAGAATGCGGAGCAAGCACTGAAGCTGCACAAGACGCGGCGCGCTGGAGACATTACCGTTAGGTCCGTTGCACTTCAGGAACTGCAGGAGGCGTTGGAGATTCCGGTTCCCCTGCTGAGGATTGAATGCTTCGATATTTCCCACGTCCAGGGCACCAACGTGGTCGCGTCCATGGTGGTAGTGGAAGACGGGCTGCCCAAAAAATCGGATTACCGGAAGTTTTCCATCACGGGTGCTGCGGCCACGGACGATACCGCAGCCATGCACGACGTCCTCACGCGCCGGTTCAGGCACTACCTGACGGACAAAGCTGCCCAGGTCCCCATTGTTTCCGGGGAGATCGTCAACCCCACGCGAACCGGCGCCAAAAGCAGTGCCAAGCTTCCGACGTCGGACCCTGAAGTTCAGGCCCCGAAGGCCAAATTCGCGTATCCGCCCAATCTTGTGGTGGTGGACGGCGGGCAACCGCAGGTCAACGCCGCGGCCCGCGCCCTAGCGGAGTTGGGCATTGATGACGTTTACGTGGTGGGGCTGGCAAAGCGACTTGAGGAAGTCTGGCTCCCGGACAGCGACTTCCCCGTCATCCTTCCCCGAACATCTCAAGGCCTGTACCTGCTGCAGCGCATTCGCGACGAAGCCCACCGATTCGCCATCACGTTCCACCGGCAGAAGCGCGGCAAGGCGATGACGGTCTCGGCCCTGGATGGCGTTCCTGGGCTGGGTGAGGCAAAGCGAAAGGCACTGGTGGCGCATTTTGGCTCACTCAAGAAGATCAAAGCCGCGTCAGTGGAGGAGCTGACATCGGCCAAGGGCATCGGACCGGCGCTTGCAGCCGCGGTGGTCCAGCACCTTGGTGCTACTGAGGATTCAGGTGAAACGGCACCGGCGGTGAACATGACCACCGGCGAAATCCTTGAATCTTAGCTAGGGTAAGAACTTGTCCGGTCGGCGCGATCGAGCTGCCGGACGCCTGTAACCGGCTGCTTGCACCACGGCGCCCCGGGCGGCAACCACGATCATTTTCACTGACCACTTCCTACGAAACGGGGACAACTGATGGATGAGGCTACGGCAGGGTCCGGCACGGAGCAGGACGGCCTGACGCCCGTGAAGCCGCCGGAGGCTGAGCTGTTGGTGGTAACCGGCATGTCGGGTGCCGGCCGCAGCACCGCCTCGGACGCCTTGGAGGATCACGGCTGGTATGTGGTGGACAACCTTCCTCCGCAGATGCTGGGTACCCTGGCCGAAATTGTCTCGCATGCGCCCAAGTCCATTCCCAAGCTGGCAGTAGTGGTGGACGTTCGCAGCAAGGATCTCTTCACGGACATCCAGACCGCTCTGGGGGCATTGAGCGCAAGCGGCATCACGTTCCGGGTCCTCTTCCTGGATGCCAATGACGACGTCCTGGTCCGCCGTTTCGAGCAGGGTCGCCGCCCGCATCCGTTGCAGGGCGGCGGGAGGATCCTGGACGGCATCGGGATTGAGCGTGAGGTCCTGCGCGAACTGCGTGAACACGCCGATGTGGTACTGGACACCTCCGACTTCAACGTCCATGGGCTGGCCACCGCCATCACTGAATTATTCAGCGATACCGGCCCTGTGACACTTCGGCTCAATGTCATGAGCTTTGGTTTCAAGTACGGGCTCCCCGTGGATGCGAACTTCGTGGCGGACGCCCGCTTCATTCCCAACCCGCACTGGGTTCCCCAACTTCGGCCCCATACGGGCCTGGATGAGGACGTCAGCGAGTATGTCCTGGGCGCGGCGGGTGTCCAGGAGTTCGTGGATCGTTACGTTCGGGCGTTGGAGCCTGTCCTGGACGGCTACCGGCAGGAGAACAAGCATTACGCCACGCTGGCTGTTGGTTGTACAGGAGGCAAGCATCGCTCAGTGGCGGTGGCCATGGAACTGTCCAAGCGCCTGGCCCAATACCCCCGCGTAACAGTGACCACCACCCACCGCGACCTGGGGCGTGAATAGTGGGGGTCCTGACGGGACCGCTGCCACTCATTCCGCCCAAGGGCGTTCCCGGCAGCCAACAGAAGAAGAGCCCCTCCGTGGTCGCCCTGGGTGGCGGTCACGGACTGGCCGCTTCGTTGTCCGCCCTGCGGCTGCTCACCTCTGAGCTGACGGCAATCGTCACAGTCGCGGACGACGGCGGCAGTTCCGGGCGTCTGCGTGAGGAGTACGGTGTCCTTCCGCCCGGAGACCTTCGGATGGCGCTCAGCGCCCTTTGCGACGATACGGACTGGGGGCGGACGTGGCGGGACGTCATGCAACACCGCTTCGAAGCCGGTTCGGCTAAAGGCGGTTCGCTGGATAACCACGCCATGGGCAACCTCCTGATCGTCACGTTATGGGAGCTGCTGGGGGACACTGTTGCCGGCCTCAAGTGGGCGGGAGCGCTGCTTGGCGCCCGCGGCCAGGTCCTGCCCATGTCCAGCGTTCCCCTCACCATTGAGGGCAAGGCCCGCGTGGAGTTGCCCGATGGCGGCAATGAACTAAGGACGGTTCGGGGACAGGCGAAATGTGCCGTGGCAGGAAAGCTGGAAGAAGTCAGGCTCCTTCCCGATGCCGCCCCGGCCTGCGTGGAGGCTCTCACTGCTATCGAGCTTGCTGATTGGGTCATCCTCGGCCCCGGCTCCTGGTACACCTCGGTTCTGCCGCACTTGCTGCTGCCTGAGCTGCGGCGGGCCCTCGGTGACACCGCCGCCAAACGCTGCCTCACCATGAACCTGGATGTGGAAACCAAGGAAACTTCCGGCATGACCGCAGCGGACCACTTGGACGTTCTACGCCGCTATGCGCCTGAGTTCACAGTGGACGTGGTCCTGGCCGATCCCGCAGCCGTGCAGGATCTCAAGGCTTTTGAGAAGGCCGCTGCAATGATCGGTGCCGAAGTGGTGTTGGGTAGAGTAGGTGCGTCGAGGCGCCGCCCCGTCCATGATCCACTGCTGTTGGCAGCGGCGTACCACGATATTTTCGGGAACAGTTAGGAACACGCGATGGCACTTACTGCGTCGGTCAAGGACGAACTGTCCCGGCTGGACATCAAGAAATCTTCGGTCCGCAAGGCGGAGGTTTCGGCAATGCTGCGTTTTGCGGGCGGCTTGCACATCATTTCGGGACGTATCGTCATCGAGGCTGAGGTGGATCTTGCCTCCACCGCACGCCGTCTCCGGGCAGCGATCGCCGAAGTTTACGGACATCAGAGTGAAATAATCGTTGTTTCCGGCGGAGGCTTGCGCCGGGGGAGCCGCTACGTCGTCCGCGTTGTCCGTGACGGCGAGGCGCTGGCCCGCCAAACCGGTTTGCTGGATGGCCGTGGGCGCCCTGTCCGCGGTCTCCCTTCAGCGGTCGTGAACGGCTCCGCTGCAGATGCTGAGGCTGTGTGGAGGGGTGCATTCCTTGCTCATGGCTCGCTGACCGAACCGGGTCGCTCCTCCTCCCTTGAAGTGACCTGCCCCGGCCCTGAATCGGCGCTGGCACTGGTCGGCGCAGCCCGACGCTTGGGGATTCAGGCCAAGGCGCGTGAAGTTCGCGGTGTGGACCGCGTGGTCATCCGCGACGGCGACACCATCGCTGCTCTCTTGACCCGCATGGGCGCGCATGACGCCCTGATGGTTTGGGAAGAACGCCGGATGCGAAAAGAAGTACGGGCCACCGCCAACAGGCTGGCCAACTTTGATGACGCCAATCTTCGGCGCTCGGCGCAAGCCGCTGTGGCAGCGGGCGCCAGGGTGGACCGCGCGTTGGAGATCCTGGGAGACGACGTCCCTGACCACCTCAAGTACGCAGGGGAGCTTCGTGTTGCCCACAAGCAGGCGAGCCTGGATGAGCTCGGCCGCCTCGCCGATCCGCCCATGACCAAGGACGCCATCGCGGGCCGTATCCGACGGCTCCTTGCCATGGCGGACAAACGTGCGGTGGATTTGGGCATTCCCGGGACTGAGGCAAATGTGACTCCCGAAATGATGGACGAGTAGGGCGCACCCATAGAATCGAGAAAGTGCGGAGGAAATACTGCAAGGCCACCGCGGGTTGTTCCCGATGGAGGCAAGAGCAGTTTGCTTCGCCAAGGATTTCCGGCCGGCCCGCTGGCCGGATGACATAACGAGAGTTACCAACCGGACGTGAGTCCACTACATTGGAGGATTTCGTGACAGAGTACGTTCTGCCCGAGCTCGGCTACGACTACGCAGCACTCGAGCCGCACATTTCTGCAAAGATCATGGAGCTGCACCACAGCAAGCACCATGCGGCATACGTTGCAGGCGCCAACAACGCCCTCTCCCAACTGGCCGATGCGCGCGAGAAGAATGATTTCGCCAACATCAACCGCCTCTCCAAGGACCTCGCGTTCCACACCGGCGGCCACATCAACCACTCCGTGTTCTGGAACAACATCTCCCCGGACGGCGGCGACAAGCCCGAAGGCGAACTCGCAGCCGCTATCGACGACGCCTTCGGCTCGTTTGATGCTTTCCGTGCTCAGTTCAGCGCAGCTGCCCTGGGCCTGCAGGGTTCCGGCTGGGCTTTCCTGGCCTATGAGCCCATCGGTGGAAACCTGCTCATCGAGCAGCTCTACGATCAGCAGGGCAACGTAGCCGTGGGCACCACCCCGCTGCTGATGCTGGACATGTGGGAGCACGCCTTCTACCTGGACTACGTCAACGTCAAGGCTGACTACGTCAAGGCATTCTGGAACATCGTCAACTGGGCAGACGTCGCCAAGCGCTTCGAAGCCGCCCGCGCCAACGCCACGGGCCTCATCGTCCTCTAGTTGGTGAGTTCCGGTTCACGCAGATGTAATAAAAGTCACCTTTAGCGTGAAATCGGGCGAAATGCTCAAAAGCCTGCCTCCGCAGTTGCGGGGGCAGGCTTAGTTAAACGTAAGATGGATCACGGAAGGCGGTTAGCCTTCAGCAACGTGGCTGGTCGCCCTCCGATCTGATAATCACCTCTGCCCAAAGACGTGCGGGGTCTGTTAGTTGGAAATATTTGATCCGACTCACTAGGCGTGCTTGCAAGAGCACCAAGGAGATTGACACATAGTGACCACCCGTATTGGTATCAACGGCTTCGGCCGCATCGGCCGTAACTACTTCCGCGCAGCACTGGCCCAGGGCGCAGATCTTGAGATCGTGGCAGTCAACGACCTCACCAGCCCCGAAACGCTCGCGCACCTCCTGAAGTACGACTCCGTCGGCGGCCGTCTCGCCCAGACCGTGGAAGTTGTCGATGGAAACCTGGTAGTTGACGGTAAGTCCATCAAGGTCCTTGCTGAGCGTGATCCCGCCAACCTGCCTTGGGGCGAGCTTGGTGTCGACATCGTCATCGAGTCCACCGGCTTCTTCACCAAAGCTGCAGCCGCACAGAAGCACATTGATGCCGGCGCCAAGAAGGTCCTCATCTCTGCACCTGCCAGCGACGAAGACATCACCATCGTCATGGGCGTCAACCACGAGCTGTATGACCCCGCAGCCCACAACATCATCTCCAACGCATCCTGCACCACCAACTGCCTCGGCCCGCTGGCCAAGGTTGTCAATGACGCTTTCGGCATTGAGCGCGGCCTGATGACCACGGTCCACGCCTACACCGCAGACCAGAACCTGCAGGATGGCCCGCACGGAGATCTCCGCCGTGCCCGCGCTGCTGCGATCAACATGGTCCCCACGTCCACCGGTGCTGCCAAGGCAATCGGCCTGGTCCTCCCGGAACTCAAGGGCAAGCTGGATGGTTACGCCATTCGCGTGCCCGTCCCCACCGGCTCCGCTACGGACCTCACGGTCACTGTTTCCCGCGAAGTCACGGTTGAGGAAGTCAACGCTGCCGTCAAGGCTGCCGCAGAGTCCGAGCAGTTCGCTGGAATCCTCAGCTACACGGACGCCCCCATTGTGTCCTCGGACATCGTCGGAGACCCCGCCTCTTCCATCTTCGATTCCGGCCTCACCAAGGTCATTGGCAACCAGGTCAAGGTTGTTTCCTGGTATGACAACGAGTGGGGTTACTCCAACCGCCTCGTAGACCTCACGGAGCTCGTCGCATCCAAGCTGGGCTAGGGTAGACACATGACATCTCACACCCTCAACGAACTCATCGCTGAAGGTGTCCGCGGGCGGTACATTCTGGTCAGAAGTGACCTGAATGTGCCGCTCGACGGCTCTGCAGTGACCGACGACGGCCGTATCAAGGCCTCCCTTCCGGTCCTCAAGAAGCTGTCGGACGCCGGTGCCCGTGTGCTCGTAACCGCCCACCTCGGCCGCCCCAAAGGCACACCTGAGGAAAAGTACTCCCTGAAGCCCGCTGCAGCCCGTCTGGCGGAACTCGCGGACTTCACGGTCCAGCTGGCCGAAGACACGGTGGGAGATTCCGCCAGGGCGCTTGCAGCCAATCTCCAGGACGGCGAAGTTCTCGTCTTGGAAAACGTTCGGTTCGATGCCCGCGAAACCAGCAAGGACGACGCCGAGCGTGGCGCGTTTGCTGACGAACTGGTTGCCCTCACCGGAACAAACGGTGCCTTCGTCGATGACGCTTTTGGCGCCGTCCACCGGAAACACGCCAGCGTCTTCGATGTCGCTACTCGCCTGCCGTCGTACCTGGGCGACCTCGTTCACACGGAGGTAGAGGTTCTTCGGAAGCTCACCACGGACACCCAGCGTCCCTACGTTGTGGTTCTGGGTGGCTCCAAGGTTTCGGACAAGCTGGCAGTCATCGACAACCTCCTGGGCAAGGCTGACACCATCCTGGTTGGCGGGGGAATGCTCTTCACCTTCCTGGCCGCAGCCGGACACAAGGTCGCGGGCAGCCTCCTTGAAGAGGACCAGATTCCTGTCGTCCAGGATTACCTCAAGCGCGCGTCCGATGCCGGAACGTCGTTCGTGATCCCCACAGACGTGGTGGTCGCAAGCCGTTTCGCTGCAGACGCTGAGCACGAGGTCGTCAAGGCAGACGCCATTGAGGACAGCCGTTTTGGTGCTTCCGGGATTGGGCTTGATATTGGCCCGGAATCAGCCTCGGCATTCGCTGCCCAGATCGAGGGTGCCAAAACCGTGTTCTGGAACGGCCCCATGGGCGTCTTCGAATTTGAGGCCTTCTCCAGCGGCACGCGCGCCATTGCGCAGGCCCTGACGGATACCGTTGCGTTCACCGTAGTTGGTGGCGGCGATTCTGCTGCAGCAGTCCGCACCCTCGGCTTCGAGGATTCGCAGTTCGGCCACATTTCCACCGGTGGCGGCGCCAGCCTGGAATACCTTGAAGGCAAGGAACTTCCCGGTCTGAGCGTCCTGGACCGCTAAGCATCAACCGACCGGCAGGGCGCAACCGCGTCCTGCCGGTCGTTCCATATCTCAACGCATTTTTTTTGGAGTTCATGTGACTACCTCTGCTAACGGCAACTTCATCCGCAAACCCTTCATCGCCGGCAACTGGAAGATGAACATGGACCACGTCCAGGGAATCACCTTGCTGCAGAAGCTGGCTTGGACACTGTCCGACGCCAAGCACGACTACAGCCGTACCGAGGTGGCAGTGTTTCCTCCGTTCACGGACCTCCGCGGTGTCCAGACGCTGGTTCAGGGTGACGAGCTGGAAGTCGTCTACGGCGGCCAGGACCTGTCCCAGTTTGACTCCGGCGCTTACACGGGCGATATCTCCGGTCAGTTCCTGAGCAAGCTTGGCTGTGCCTACGTCCTGGTGGGCCACAGTGAACGCCGCACTATCCACAACGAGTCTGACGATGTTCTGAACGCCAAGGTCAAGGCCGGCTTCCGTCACGGAGTTACTCCCGTACTGTGCGTAGGAGAGGGCCTTGAGATCCGTCAGGCGGGCACGCACGTGGAGCACACCCTGGCTCAGCTTCGCGCCGGTGTGGAAGGCCTCACGGCTGAGCAAGCTGCTGAACTCGTTGTGGCTTACGAACCCGTCTGGGCCATTGGCACCGGCGAAGTCGCGGGCCCGGAAGACGCACAGGAAATGTGCGCAGCCATCCGTGCTGAGCTCGCCGAACTCTTCGACGAAACCGTCGCAGCGAAAACACGACTCCTCTACGGCGGCTCTGTCAAGGCCAACAACGCTGCAGCCATCATGGCAGAAAGCGACGTTGACGGATTGCTTGTGGGTGGCGCCAGCCTGGACCCCGCTGAGTTTGCTAACATTGTCAGGTTCGAGAGCCACCTCGTCACGGACTAGTCCGGCTCCCGATTTCCGCTTCTTCGAAAGGCCGTCGTGGACGTTCTTCAAGTCATTCTGCAGATCCTGCTGGGCATCACCAGCCTTCTGCTGACTCTGCTCATCCTCCTGCACAAGGGACGTGGCGGCGGTTTGTCCGACATGTTCGGTGGTGGTATGAGCTCCGGATTGAGTTCGTCCGGTGTCGCCGAGCGTAACCTGAACCGCTTCACCATTATCCTTGGCATCACGTGGGGCGTCGTGATCATCGGCTTGGGCCTGATCATGCGATTCACCTCCGGTGGCGATTCCTAGTCATACCAGGAAAGGGAGGCTCCTGACGGGAGCCTCCCTTTTTTGTCCCGGGCACCCAACGCTACTGCCGCCGTCGGGCCCCTCGCACTAGACTTGCCCTGTTGGCCGTGACGGCCCACCACCGAGTCGCGAGGGGTTCGAAAATGGTTCATGGCACGTCCGGATATCGGGGCACACGCGTAGGCGTTACCCAGGGTTCCAGTCCGCGACATCAGAGCGACCACGGCCCCGGACAACAAGTGCCGCGTATTCGCGTTCCCTACTGGTGCGCCAAGGGACACGAAACGCGGCTTGTTTTCCTTAAACTGCCGGACGAGCAGATTCCCAAGACGTGGGACTGTCCCAAATGTGGTTCGCCCGCCACGCGCGACCCCGGGAATCCGGCCCCGGAAAGACCTGACGATGAGATTTTCAAATCGCACCTGGACTACGTTAAAGAAAGACGCTCCAGCCAGGATGCCGAAGTGGCCCTGGCCGGAGCGCTGGATCGGTTACGCGCCCGCGGGGTCCTTCCGGACCAACTGCTGGGGGACACGTGACGCCGCATTCTCGTCGATAAGCCATAGGGTCCTCGCCCGCCCCACCGGACCCGCTGCGGGGACCTGAACAGGGTTGGCACCCGCGAGGGCCAGGCCCACGGCTCCTGCCTTATCCTCGCCGGCAACAACCATCCAGATTTCCTGTGCGGTATTGATCGCTGGAAGCGTCAGCGAGATGCGCGACGGCGGCGGCTTAGGTGAGTTCTCCACGCCCACCACAGTGCGGGTCTTCTCGCGAATTCCGGCTTGCTCAGGAAAGAGCGATGCTACGTGTGCGTCTGGTCCAACGCCCAAGAGCAGGATGTCAAAGCGCGGCAGGATTCCCGGTTGCTCAGGCCTGTTGTCTGATGTGTCTGCTGCGTGCTCAGCCTCAGCAGCTGCCTTGAGCTCCTGGGCGTAAGCTGCTGCTGCTTCGTCAGCTGTGGCATATGCATCGGTGGAGCCGGGTTCGTGAACCCTGGCCGGGTCGACCGCCAAGTGGGCTAGCAGTGCTTGGTGGGCCTGGCGCGTGTTCCTGTCATCGCTGTCGGCAGCGACGAACCGTTCATCGCCCCACCAGAAGTTCACCCTCGACCAATCCACGGCAGGTGCGGCAGCGGAGTCAGCCACAGCCTTCAGGGTCCCGATACCAACGGTTCCGCCGGTGAGGACCACCGTGGCCTCGCCATGCTTGTCCTGGACATCCACAAGCTTGGTGATCAGACGTGCCGCTATGGCGGCCATCAACACCTTCGAGTCGGGGTGGATACTTACTCTGGGCTCAGCGTGCACTGGTCTGGACTCTCCTCTGACTGGTAAGTGGAAGTCCCATCGTAATCACTTCTCCGAACACTTCGTCCGGATCAAGCCGCCGCAGTTCTTCAGCGAGGCAGTCCTTGAGGCTTCGGCGGGGGAGCGTGATGCGTTGTGCCGGCTGCCCGGGTTGGGTCAGCTCGGCAACAGAGAGGCCGGGACGGAAGAGCTGGACGTCGCCACTGGCACGCGTCAAACGGACACGGCGGATACCGGTACCTGCAGGGTCTGCCACAATCGTGACGGGAGCCTCCAGCGCCAGACTGAGCCAAGCTGCCAGCAGCAGTGTGCTGGGGGAGTCGGAAGCACCTTCAACGGCAACGGCTGAGACGGGGTCGCTATCGACCTGGTCGAAGACAGCTGCGAGTTGCATGCGCCAGTTGGTCAGGCGGGTCCATGCCAGATCGGTGTCGCCGGCTTTGTAGGTGGCACGGATGTTTTCCAGGGCCAGGCGCGGGTCCGGCTCGTTGGCGGAGTCGGTGATGCGTCGGTGCGCGATGCGGCCGATGGAGGTCTCACAGGCGCTTTCCGGCGCGCCGTGAGGCCACCACGCCACGATCGGTGCGTCCGGCAGCAGGAGAGCGGCCACGAGGGATTCGCTTTCGTGGGCCATGTGACCGTGACCTCGCAGGACGATGACTTCAGATGCACCGGCGTCGCCACCGACGCGGATCTGCGCGTCGAGGCGGTCAGGACCTTCAACGCCTGCGTCGGCGAGGACAATGATCCGGCAGGGGTGTTCCCTGCTGGCTTCGTTGGCCGCTTCGATGGCTTCTTCTTCATACCCGGACTTCGTCACCACTACCAGGGTCAGCACACGGCCCAGGGCAATCACGCCGCCTTGCTCGCGCAGGGACATGATCTTCTTGGAGATCTTGGAGGTGGTTGTGTCGGGAAGATCTACGATCATGGCCTTCTCCAGGTTCGTCCGTCACGGGCCAGCAAGGCATCGGCCGAGGCCGGCCCCCAACTACCCGGTGCGTAGGGTTGCGGTTGTTCATCGAGCCCGGCCCAGTATTCCTCGAACGGGTCAAGGATCTTCCAGGACAGTTCCACTTCCTGGTGGCGCGGGAACAGCGGCGGCTCACCCAGAAGTACGTCCAGGATGAGGCGTTCATAGGCTTCGGGGCTGGACTCGGTGAAGGAGTGGCCGTAGCCGAAGTCCATGGTGACATCGCGGACTTCCATCTGCGTGCCCGGAACCTTGGAGCCCAACCGGATGGTTGCGCCCTCGTCGGGCTGCACGCGGATGACCACGGCGTTCTGTCCAAAGTCGTCCTCGCCGTGATCACGGAACAGCAGGTTGGGGGCGCGTTTGAAGACCACGGCGATCTCCGTGACGCGACGGCCCAAACGCTTGCCGGCCCGCAGATAGAACGGCACACCATTCCACCGACGCGTGTTGATGTCCACCCGGATCGCGGCGAACGTCTCGGTCTTGGAATCGGCCGGGATTCCGTCTTCGTCCAGGTAGCCCAGGACTTCCTCGCCGCCCTGCCAGCCTCCGGTGAACTGACCACGTGCGGAGTGTGTGGAGAGGTCCTCGGGCAGCTTGACCGCTGCGAGGACCTTTTCCTTCTCCGCCCGCAAGTCATCGGCGTTGAAGGAGATGGGCTCTTCCATCGCTGTCAACGCGAGCAACTGGAGCAGGTGGTTCTGGATAACATCGCGGGCAGCACCCACGCCGTCGTAATACCCCGCACGCCCACCGGTGCCGATGTCCTCGGCCATGGTGATCTGGACGTGGTCTACGTAGTTGGCGTTCCAGAGCGGTTCGAACAGCTGGTTCGCGAAGCGCAACGCCAGGATGTTCTGCACCGTCTCCTTACCCAAGTAGTGGTCGATCCTGAACACGGCGTCAGCCGGGAATACCGACTCCACAATGTCGTTGAGCTGGCGGGCAGACTCAAGATCGTGCCCGAACGGCTTCTCGATGACCACACGCCGCCACTGCCCCGGCTTCGCCTGCGCCAAGCCATGCTTGGACAGCTGCCGGCAGACCTGTTCAAACGCTTTGGGCGGGATGGACAGGTAGAACCCGTGGTTCCCACGGGTTCCCCGGGTCTCATCCAGCTCATCCAGGACATCGCCCAGACGTTCGAAAGCGTCGTCGTCGTCGAACTCGCCCTGAACAAAACGGATACCGGAGGCAAGCTGCTCCCACACCGCTTCATCAAATTTGGTCCGCGCGTGCGCCTTGACGTTTTCCTTGACTTCGGCCGCGAACTCGGCGTTGTCCCAGTCACGGCGGCCGAAGCCCACCAACGCGAAGCTGGGAGGCAAGAGACCGCGGTTGGCGAGATCATAGACCGCCGGCATGAGCTTCTTACGAGCCAGGTCCCCGGTGACTCCGAAGAACACCAACGACGACGGCGCGGCAATCCGATTCAGGCGACGGTCCCGCGGATCCCGCAAAGGATTCCGGGTACTGCCGTTCTTAGTTTCTGGCATGTTTGGTTCTGTGCCTTAGCTTTCGAGTGCGCTGGCTTGGTTAGCCAACGCAGAGACGATTTCCTGGAGCTGGGCTACGCCGGCTGCACGGTCGGTGAGGTGCAGGCGCAGTACCGGGCGGCCGTGACCTTCCAGGACCTGGGCATCACCCGAGGCCTGCGCAGCAATGAGCTGGCCGAACGTGAAGGGACGCTCCGGGATCTCGAGATCCGTAGCTGATGCTGCAGTGATCTGCAGGAACACTCCGATTGCCGGTCCGCCCTTATGGAACTGTCCCGTGGAGTGCAGGAAACGCGGGCCCCAACCGAACGTCACCGGACGGCCACTGACGGCAGCCAGTTCGTCACGGATGCCTTCGAGCGGTGCATGGGAAATGCGGTCCAGGTAGGCCTGAACGCTCAAATAACCATCTGCACCGAGCTGGCCAAGGAGCGCCTGCACAGCTTCGCTCGCCGTCGAGGCGTCCCCGAGCCAGTCACCGCCGCGAACCTCCACAGCACCATCGGTGAACGCTGCGGGGGTCGGTTCAGGGCGGGCGTCCAACAGGCCGCGCGCGGCAACCTTAGCTGCCTCGACGTCGGGCTGGTCAAACGGGTTGATGCCCAGCAGACGGCCCGCTACCGCGGTGGCGAATTCCCAGGCAAACATCTGCGAGGGAAGCCCACCGGCAATGGCAACCTCGTTCTCACGAAGTTCGACGTCGGCATCAGCACTCACCAGGCGGACCACCAGGACATCCCCGGCACCGCCAAGGGCCTCCGGGGAATCCGGACCGGCAACGACCGGCAGAACACCGGTGCCCAGCTTCCCGGTGGATTCCGCGATCAGCTGTTCGGCCCAGTCAGCGAAGCCGACAATGCCCGAACCGTCTTCGGCGATCACGATCTTGTTGCGCAGCGGGTTGGTACCACCCAGGGCGATGCCGAGGGCAAGGCCGATGTTGTCCGCTGAATCCTCATTGAGAATCTCAGCAGCTTCTTCAGCTTCATCCAGGAATGCCTGGATGTCGACACCGGCCAGCCCACACGGGACCAAGCCAAAAGCTGTCAGTGCAGAGAAACGTCCACCCACATTCGGATCGGCGTTGAACACTGCGCGGTAGCCCGCTTCGCGGGAAGCGTTATCCAGCGGCGAACCGGGATCGGTGACGATGATGATGCGGCTCTTGGCGTCGATGCCGGCGTCGTTGAACGCCTTCTCGAACACTCGTCGCTGGGAGTCGGTTTCAACGGTGGAACCCGACTTGGAGGAAACAACAATAGCCGTCTCCGCCAGCCGGTCCGCCAATGCAGCACCGACCTGTTCGGGGTCGGTGCTGTCCAGCACCGTCAGCTCGACGCCGGCGGTGCCGGCAATAACCTCAGGCGCCAAGGAAGACCCACCCATGCCACAAAGGACAATGCGGGTGACCCCTTCACCGCGAAGGGCATCGCGAAGTTCCAGGATGTCACCGACCAAAGCCTGAGACACTGTGGCGGCTTCTACCCAGCCGAGGCGTACCGCCGATTCGGACTCCGCGTCAGGGCCCCACAAAGTGTGGTCCTTGGCGAAAATCCGCGTGGCGATCTTTTCCTCGACCAAGCCGTCAATGTGCTGGGCAATAGCCTGCTGGGCGGCACCGCTGGCGTCGTAGCTGATTGTGCTCATGGTGTGTTAGGAAGCCTTCCGTGCGGTGACGAGTGCGCCTTCAACGTCGGCGAGGAGTTCCTTCCAGGAGCCCACGAACTTCTCGAGGCCTTCGGTCTCAAGGAGGGTGACGACGTCGTTGTAGGAGACACCGAGGGCTTCGAGGGCGTTGAGGGTCTCGTTCGCTTCGTCGTAGGTGCCGGTGATGGTGTCGCCGGTGACTACTCCGTGGTCGAACGTGGCGTCGAGGGTCTTCTCGGGCATGGTGTTGACCACGCCCGCAGCGACGAGTTCGGTGACGTAGAGGGTGTCCGGGTAGGCCGGGTCCTTCACGCCGGTGGAAGCCCACAGGGGGCGCTGGGGGAGAGCGCCTGCTTCAGCCAGCACTGCCCAACGCTCGGTGGAGAAGAGCTCTTCGTAGACCTGGTAGGCCAGGCGTGCGTTCGCCACGCCGGCCTTGCCCTTGAGTGCCTTGGCTTCATCGGTGCCGATGGCGTCAAGGCGCTTGTCGATTTCCGAATCCACGCGGGACACGAAGAACGATGCCACCGAGTGGATCTTGGAAAGGTCGTGGCCGTTTTCCTTGGCCTGCTCAAGACCGGACTGGAAGGCGTTGATGACTGCGCGGTAGCGCTCCAAGGAGAAGATCAGCGTGACGTTGACGCTGATGCCCTCGGCGAGGGTGGCCGTGATGGCCTCCAGGCCTTCCAGGGTTGCCGGGATCTTGATGTGGACGTTGTCCTTGTTGACCTTGGCGTGCAGGTGCTTGGCCTCGGCAATGGTACCGGCGGTGTCCCAGGCAAGGCGGGGGTCAACCTCGATGGAGACTCGGCCATCCACACCATTGGTGGCGGCGGCGATCGGGGCGAAGAGATCGCAGGCGTCAGCGACGTCCGTGGTGGTGATCTCGAAAATCGTCTCTTCGACACTTGCGCCGGCCGCAGCCTGGGCGGCAATGGTGGCGTCGTAGTCCGTGCCGGCGGTGATGGCGGCGTGGAAGATGGACGGGTTGGTGGTCACACCAACAACGTTCTTCTCGTCGATGAGCTTCTGCAGCGTGCCGGTATCCAGGCGGGTGCGGGAGAGGTCATCGAGCCAGATCGAAACGCCGGCGTCAGAGAGCTGCTGCGTGGGAGTTGTAGACATGTGTGTTTCTCCTTGTGAGAGGGAAGCAGACTGTTATGCGTTGGAGTCTGCGAGGGAGTCTTTGGCTGCGGCGGCAACGGCTTCGGCGGTGATGCCGAACTCGTTGAAGAGCCGCTTGTAGTCGGCCGAGGCGCCGAAGTGTTCCAGGGAGATGGAGCGGCCGGCGTCGCCGACGAATTCGCGCCAGCCCAGTGCCAGACCGGCTTCGACCGAAACGCGGGCCTTGACAGCAGCGGGGAGCACGGACTCGCGGTAAGCCTCATCCTGCTTGTTGAACCACTCAACGCACGGCATGGAAACAACGCGGGCTGCGATGCCTTCGGCCTGGAGGGCTTCGCGGGCCTGGACTGCGAGCTGAACCTCGGAGCCGGTGCCGATCAGGATGACCTGCGCGTCAACGGTTTCGCCGTCCTTGGAGGCCTCAGCCAGGACGTACCCGCCCTTGGCTACACCTGCGGTGGAACCGAAGGTGTCACCAGCAGCTTCGCCTTCGCCGCGGGCGTAGGTGGGGATGTTCTGGCGGGTCAGGACAATGCCTGCCGGGTTCTCGTGGTTCTCCAGCATGGCCTTCCATGCAGCCGAGACCTCATTGGCGTCGCCGGGACGGACGACATCCAGGCCCGGGATGGCGCGCAGCGAAGCGAGCTGCTCCACCGGCTGGTGGGTAGGTCCGTCTTCGCCCAGGCCGATGGAGTCGTGCGTCCACACGTACAGGGATGGGACACCCATCAGCGCGCCAAGGCGGATCGCCGGGCGCTGGTAGTCGGAGAAGATCAGGAACGTACCGGAGAAGGCCCGGGTGCGTCCGTGCAAGGAAATGCCGTTCACGATCGAAGCAGCAGCGTGCTCACGGATACCGAAGTGCAGCACACGTCCGTACGGGTTGCCCTTCCAGGCATCCGTGGAGCGCGAGGTCGGGATAAACGACGGCGAGCCTTCGATGGTGGTGTTGTTGGACTCGGCGAGATCGGCCGAACCGCCCCAGAGCTCGGGCAGGACCGGGCCGATAGCGTTCAGGACCTTGCCGGAGGCAGCGCGGGTGGAAACGTCCTTGCCTGCCTCAAAGACGGGCAGTGCAGCGTCGATGCCCACGGGCAGCTTCTTGGCTTCCACGCGCTCCAGCAGGGCAGCAGCATCCGGGTTGGCGGTCTGCCATGCCTCGAACGACTTCTGCCACGCGGCACGGGCTTCGGCGCCGCGGTCCAGGACCTTGCGGGCGTGGGCCAGAACTTCTTCGTCAACGTCGAAGGACTTGGCCGGATCGAAACCGAGCACGGTCTTCAGTGCCGCGACTTCCTCAGCGCCCAAAGCGGAACCGTGGATCTTGCCGGTGTTCTGCTTCTTTGGCGCCGGGTAGCCGATGATGGTGCGCAGCGAGATGATGGACGGCTTGTTCGTCTCTGCCTTCGCTGCC
This sequence comes from Arthrobacter sp. DualSoilB13, assembly GCF_055389195.1. NCBI lineage: Bacteria > Bacillati > Actinomycetota > Actinomycetes > Micrococcales > Micrococcaceae > Arthrobacter > Arthrobacter sp. DualSoilB13. The sequence continues at coordinate 2,115,385 of NZ_AP035865.1, forward strand.
TGCAGTGCCGAGTAGAGTTCCTGAACGTCTTCGACGTAGTCGCCGGTCTTGGTCCAGTCCACGCGCTGGGTGTGCCAGCCGTAGGCCTCGTAGCGCTTAAGGACGTCTTCAGTGAAGGCGATGTCGGTGTCGTCTTCGATGGAGATGTGGTTCTCGTCGTAGATCACAACGAGGTTGCCCAGTTCCTGGTGTCCGGCAAGCGAGGACGCCTCGGACGTCACGCCTTCCTGGAGATCGCCGTCGGAAGCGATGACCCAGATGGTGTGGTCGAACGGCGATTCGCCGGCGGGAGCATCGGCGTCGAACAATCCACGCTGGCGACGCTGGGAGTACGCGAAACCAACAGCGGAGGCCAGTCCCTGGCCCAGCGGGCCGGTGGTGATTTCCACACCGGCGGTGTGCTTGTACTCAGGGTGACCCGGGGTCAGCGAACCCCAGGTGCGGAGCGCCTCGAGGTCCTTCAGTTCCAGGCCATAACCGGAGAGGAACAACTGGATGTACAGGGTCAATGACGTGTGACCGGGGGACAACACAAAGCGGTCGCGGCCAATCCAGTCCGGGTTCTTCGGGTCATGACGCATCAGCTTCTGGAACAGCAGGTACGCTGCCGGAGCCAAGCTCATTGCCGTACCAGGGTGACCGTTTCCGACCTTCTCCACGGCGTCGGCGGCCAACACGCGAACGGTGTCAACTGCCTTTTTGTCCAGATCGGTCCATGACAGTTCTTGCTCTTCCAAATGTGGCACGAAAACCGAGCCCCTCTCTGTGCTGACGGCAGGCGTACGGACACGGCACGCAGGAAGCACAGGATGGCGCCCGCTGCAATGTGTCTACCAGCCGTTCACCATTGAAACGTTGATCTCTCATCCAGACGCACGGATATCCGAGAATACGGTTTCCCGGATGGTCAACGTGTGCTGATCTGCTCAACAGCTTAGCCCTAAACGTGTCAGGTAACTGAGGGAATCCCACTAACTGGACAGAAATTCGCTTATATGAATCACCATGGCACCACGGGGGAGTGAAGTTTCGGAAACATTGACGTATTTTGCGGACATCGGCCCTCTTTCCGCCACGGTATGATATTTGAAGGCCAGCAGCGGTTCATGCGCCCGAGTTTGCTTTCGACAACAGGGACGGCAGCCGCTGCGAGAACCCCAGAGCATAGAACAGAGTGACTGCCGCCGTGAGCACAACTGATACGCCCCTTAACGCGTCCCCGGCACGGGGAAGCATCGGAATGTCCCGTAAATTCAAGGCGTATCTGGCTCTGACCAAACCCAGGGTCATCGAACTGCTCCTGGTCAGCACACTGCCCACCATGATTTTTGCGCAACGCGGTTTCCCGTCCATCGGGCTGATTCTTGCGACCCTCGTTGGTGGTGCATTCGCTGCCGGCAGTGCCGGTGTCTTCAACTGCTACATCGACCGCGACATTGACAAACTCATGCACCGCACGGAAAAGCGGCCCTTGGTCACTGGTGAAGTATCGCCGCGCGAGGCCCTGGTGTTTGCCTGGGTGCTGGGTGCCGCCTCGATCGCGATCCTGTGGTTCGGTGCCAACCCGCTTTCTGCGTGGCTGGGTCTCGGCGCGATCGTTTTCTACGTGGTCATTTACACCATGATCCTGAAGCGTCGCACGGCCCAGAACATCGTCTGGGGTGGTGCTGCCGGATGCTTCCCGGTTCTCATCGCCTGGGCGGCCGTTACCAACACGGTCGAGTGGCCCGCCATTGTCCTGTTCATGGTGATTTTCCTCTGGACGCCTCCCCATTACTGGCCGCTTTCCATGCGATACGGCGAGGACTACCGCAACGCCAACGTACCCATGCTCGGCGCCATCGCCGGCGCGAAGGTGGTCTCTGTACAGGTAGTCCTCTACGCGTGGGCCATGGTTGCCTGCTCGTTGCTGATGGTGCCCGTTGGTGGGGCCGGCTGGGTCTACACCATCGTCGCCGTTGCCGCCGGCGCCTGGTTCCTCTACGAAAGCCACGCCTTGTACAAGCGCGCCCAGGGTGGCGACGTCTCCAACAAGGGCGCAATGAAGGTCTTCCATGGCTCCATCAGCTACCTGACGCTGCTCTTCATTGCCTTGGCCGTTGATCCGTTCGTCGGCTCCGCGATCGTCGGGGCTTAGCTCCGCACACGCTCTGCAAACCGCAAACGCTCGACGCCGGTACTCGCCAGAGTGCCGGCGTCGCCGTTTTGCGGCGCTCTTCTCTGCCCCTCTCTCACATCCCGCGGGCTTAAGCGGATCCCTCTCTCACATCCCCCGGAGCCTAACCGCTCCAGGGGTCCCGTAACGCCCCCTATCGTTCGTGATGTGACGCGGACAGTCCAGCGACACACAGCCTTCGACATTCCGGCTGGCTCTATCCCCGAGGCGCCCCCATGCAGAGGTGCTGTCCGCATCGCAGACGCCGCATTTGTCCGTCTGCAAAGTGCCACCGATTCCTTTGGTGATGTCGCCCTGCTTGATCATTCATTCGGGGCTCCGGTCGCCGTCCTCGGCGGGGACGCCGCACGGCAGCTGGGCGTCGCGAAGCCGGGACCCGGCGTCGTGATGTGGCTCTATGGCCAGCCAGTACCAGTGGTGGGAATCATCAATAAACCGGGGCGTGACCCCATCCTCGATGGCGCCGTTGTGGTTGGCGTTCGGTCCTACCCCATAAGGTCAACCAATGTGGCCGCGAATTCGGTCCTCAGGACGCAAACCGGCGCGCCGTATGGTTGCGATAGTTTCGGTTGTTCTGCTGGCCCTCGGAATGCGGCGGACCGCTCTGGCATCCATGTTCCTTGTGGAAGGGGCAGTAGTGGGTGCACTTGGTGGCATTGCCGGCGCCGCCGTGGGCATGGGCGCCGCTCTTGCCTACGCCGCAAACGAGGGCTGGGTCCCGGTGATTCCAGCAGATGCGGCCCTTTGGGGTATCGCGGCCGGCCTGCTCAGTGGCACCCTCTCAGCGGTTTATCCGGCAGTGGTGGCGTCGCGGGCGAATCCGGCGCAGCTCATCCGCAGCTAACGCTTCGGGCTGTACTTCGCCACATCAGCGGCGTTGGTGGCCGCACTCATCAACACGGCAGCACCGAACATATGAGCGCCCACGAGCAGTGCGGGAATGCCGTTGTAATACTGAGTGAAGCCGATGACGGCCTGCAGCAGGGTTACACCCAGAAGGAGATACGTCGCCGTCCGGAATGGCCCGGAAAGCTTGTGCCTGAAAACCAAGTACACCGCGAATAGTGTTCCTGCAGTGATCAGGTAGGCCGGTACGGCGTGGATATGTGAGAAGAGGTCCCAGTCAAGGTCATTGCGCGGAGCATCTGCATCGCCTGCGTGGGGCCCGGCGCCAGTGACCACGACACCCAGCATCACCGAAAGTGCCGAGAAAACAGCAACGGCCGTCATCAACGGACGGGTTACAGCGGGCAGGACAGGCAGCGTGCGGTTCATGAACCGGCCGGTCCGCCCGTAAGCGCGGTTGACCAGGAGTGTGGCGAAGACCACCAGAGCCATGGAGACAAGGAAGTGAAGGCCCACAACCCAAGGGTTAAGGCCGGACAGAACCGTGATTCCACCGATCACAGCCTGCGCCGGAATGCTGGCCAGAAGGCCCAGAGCAAGGACGAACAGGTCGCGGCGCTCTTTGCGGAGATTCCACAAGTACACCAGCATGAGCGCAGCAACGGCTGCCAGAGCGAAGGTCAGGAGCCGGTTGCCGAATTCGATGAAACCGTGGATGCCCATCTCCGGCGTATTCACCAACGAATCGCTGGTGCAGCGCGGCCACGTAGGGCACCCAAGGCCGGAAGCGGTAAGTCGCACGGCACCACCGGTCACCACAAGCACTGTCTGTCCAATGAGGGACAACAGTGCCAGGCGGCGCACGGCGTTGTTGACCTCGGTGGGCAGCTTGGACGTCAATCGCTGGACGGTATTGGGTAGGCGCGATGCCGTGCTCACAGTTGTCTCACTTCTCAGTTCTGCGTTGGTGGTTAATGCCTGAATGGGTTAGTTCCATTTGAACCATCGGATGGCCGCAGCACCGGCCAGTACGGTCCACAGCAGGAGGACTAAAACGGCGGGGAAAGGAACACTGCCCGAGAGGAAAGCATCACGGAGCGCTTGGCCCAGCGCCCCTGAGGGCAGGAAGTGCACGATGCCCTGAAGTAGGGAAGGTAGTCGTTCCGCCGGCACCACAATCCCGCCCAGGGCCCCCAGGAGAATCCACAGCAGGTTGGTGATTGCAAGGGTAGCTTCAGGGCGCACCGTACCGGCCACCAGCAGCCCCAGCGCCGTGAAGGCTGCAGCACCGAGAACCAAAAGTCCGAGCCCTGGAAGCCAGGCGTCCAGGCGTGGTTGCCATCCCAGCATGCCGGCAACGGCCGCCACGACCAGGACCTGAAGAAAAAGGACCACCAGCACGGCGAGGATCTTGCCTGCGATGAGCCCGCCCCGACCAAGGGGGGTTGTGGACAGGAAACGGAGCACTCCGTACCGGCGGTCAAAGCCGGTAGCGATGCCCTGGCCGGTGAAGGCAGTGGACATCGCACAAAGTGCCAGGATGCCCGGCGTTGCAACGTCTACACGTGATCCGCCCATGTCATCGAGGAGGGGCGTCACTACCAGTCCCACCAAGGCCATCAAGGGTAGGACAATAGCGAGGATGAGTTGCTCACCGTTGCGCAGCATGGTGATGGTCTCGTAGCGGCCCTGCTGCATGATCCGGCGCGGCAGGGATGCCGGTCCGGCGTTGGGCGAGAGAAGTTGGCTCATCGGAGGTCCCTTCCGGAAATGTCCAGGAACACGTCTTCCAGGCTACGGGCTTCCAACCGCAGCGAGGCGGGCATGATGTTCCGTTCAGCCCACCAAGCAGTCAGGGATGCAAGGTCTTTCGGGGTGATGGCGCCGGTGATGGCGTAACTCCCGGAGCGCGTCTCTGTTATCTGCAGGCCGGCATCCACAGCACCGTTCAAGCTTAGACCGCCGGGTGCGTCGAAGTAGAGCGTCCGGTCCGTGATGGCGGAGTCCGCTGCGTGATCGTGCCGAAGCAATTCGGCGACCGTTCCCTCAACCACGTTGTGACCGCCGTCGATGATGTAGACGTAGTCCGCCAGGCGTTCCGCGTCGTCCATCAGGTGGGTGGTCAGGACAATGCCCATTCCGGCATCCCTGAGCTCGGCAATGAGCTCAAAAACCATCTGCCGGGACTGTGGATCCAAGCCGGCACTGGGCTCGTCGAGGAAAAGGATTTCAGGGTTACCCACCAGCGCCGCCGCGAGTGCCAGCCGCTGCTTTTGGCCGCCGGAAAGGCGGCGCACGCTGGTCCGGCTGAACTGGTGTATTCCCAGGCGTTCCACCAGCGCGTCAACGTTCATGGGCTTTTGGTACATGCCGGCGACATGCCGCAACAAGGGTATGGGACGGGCCGACGGCGGGAGGCCGCCGTCTTGGAGCATCACACCTACGCGGGATCTCAAGACGGCACCTGCAGTATCAGGGTCCGCGCCAAGGAGGGAGATATTTCCGCCCGTTCGCTTCTGCAAACCTTGGGCGCACTCCAGCGTGGTGGTCTTGCCCGCGCCGTTAGCCCCCAATAGGGCGGTTACCTGGCCGCGTTCGGCCACCAGCGACAGTCCGCTGACCACCCTGAGCATTTTGCCGTCAAGGGAGGCCAGGGGGCCTACGTCCTTTATGAGTCCATCTATAGTGAGGACGGGGGAGTCGGGGGATCGCACCAGAGTATTCTACGGGAAGTAGTACGGTCACACTTGGCGGCTTGCGCAGGTCAGCCTTGCCTTACTGGATGCATGAAACAAATTACGACATGATTATGTTGTGTATTCCATGAGCAGTCCAACTTCCATGCCTTCAACACGGCATGCTGCAGCGGCGGAGGCATTCGTTGCCCCGCCCGCGATGCCGGACGCGGATGATCGCACACGGGACCGGGTCCTAAGCGCCGTTCTGGAAAACGGTCCAGTGAGCGCCGCGGAGCTCGGCGACCTCCTCGGCTTCACGCCGGCCGCAGTCCGCCGCCACCTTGACCACTTGGAGCGCAACGGCGTAATTGAAGTCAAGCGTGTGACCAAGGCCGGTTCCGGCGCGGGACGCCCCGCGCGCCGCTACGTCCTGAGCTCGCAGGGACAGTCCACTCTCGGCGATGACTACCTGAACATTGCCAGCTCGGCGCTCCACCGTCTCCAGGAACTCGCCGGCGAAGACGCGGTTCGCGCATACGCGGAGGAACGCTTCTCCGATATGGAACGGCGCTACGCTCCCGAGGTCGAGGCCGCCGGAGATGACATCACCGCCAGGGCCATGGCACTTTCCAGGGCCCTGAGCCGCGATCGCTTCGTTGCATCAGCCCATTCCATTGAGGCCAAGGCCCCGTTGCCCGCCGCACTGTCCAGCGTCCAGCTGTGCCAGGGTCACTGCCCTATCCAGCGCCTGGCTGCGGAGTTTCCGGTTTTCTGCGACACCGAGACCGAGGTCTTCTCGCGCTTGGTGGGCGTCGATGTCCGGCGTCTCTCCACGCTCGCGCAGGGCGGACATGTGTGCACCACCCATATACCTACCGGGCGCCCGGCTGCCACGGCATCTCCGGATGTCGCAGTGCAGTCCGGGAACCCGTACCAGGAATCAAACAACCAGCAAGAAAGGCCGTGATGACGGACCAAATAGCAGAGAAAGCGGTAGCTGACGGCACTGTGATCTCGGAGATTCTGGAGAAGAATCCCGAACTGCACGGTATCGGAAACTACGAGTACGGCTGGGCCGACAAGAACGACGTTGGCGCCAACGCCCGTCGTGGCCTCAACGAGGAGGTCGTCCGCGACATCTCCTCGAAGAAGAACGAGCCCGAATGGATGCTCGATCTGCGGCTCAAGGGCCTTAAGTACTTCGACCGCAAGCCTATGCCTACCTGGGGTGCAGACCTCTCCGGCATCGACTTCGACAACATCAAATACTTCGTGCGCTCCACCGAGAAGCAGGCGGCAACGTGGGAAGACCTTCCGGAAGACATCCGGAATACCTACGAGAAGCTGGGTATCCCCGAAGCTGAGCGCAGCCGTCTCGTCTCTGGCGTCGCAGCCCAGTACGAGTCCGAGGTTGTCTACCACCAGATCCGCGAGGACCTGGAAGCCCAGGGCGTGATCTTCCTGGACACGGACACCGCACTTCGCGAGCACCCGGAGATCTTCCAGGAGTACTTCGGCACCATCATCCCGGTGGGCGACAACAAGTTCGCTTCGTTGAACACGGCCGTATGGTCCGGCGGATCATTCGTGTACGTGCCCAAGGGCGTTCATGTGGACATCCCGCTGCAGGCCTACTTCCGCATCAACACGGAGAACATGGGCCAGTTCGAGCGCACGCTGATCATCGCTGATGAAGACTCCTACGTTCACTACATCGAAGGCTGCACGGCTCCGATCTACACCTCGGACTCACTGCACTCGGCCGTGGTGGAGATCATCGTGAAGAAGGGCGCCCGCGTCCGTTACACGACCATCCAGAACTGGTCCACCAACGTGTACAACCTGGTGACCAAGCGCGCTATCTGCGAAGAGGGCGCCACCATGGAGTGGATCGATGGCAACATCGGTTCCAAGGTGACCATGAAGTACCCGGCCGTCTACCTCGTTGGCGAGCATGCCAAGGGCGAGACGCTGTCCATCGCCTTCGCCGGCGAGGGCCAGCACCAGGACACCGGGTCCAAGATGGTGCACATTGCACCGAACACCAAGAGTTCCATCATTTCCAAGTCGGTCGCCCGCGGCGGCGGACGTGCAGCGTACCGCGGCCTGGTCCAGGTCCGTGAGGGTGCCAAGCACTCGGCCAACACGGTCCGCTGTGATGCCCTGCTGGTGGACACCATTTCCCGTTCGGACACGTACCCGTACATCGACATCCGCGAGGATGACGTTGTCATGGGCCACGAGGCCACCGTTTCACGCGTCAGCGAAGAGCAGCTCTTCTATCTGATGTCCCGCGGCATGCCTGAAGACGAGGCCATGGCCATGATCGTGCGCGGCTTCATCGAGCCGATCGCCCGTGAACTGCCCATGGAATACGCTCTTGAGCTGAACCGCCTGATTGAACTGCAGATGGAAGGGTCCGTCGGTTAACAATGACTGATATCACTACTGAAAAAGCGCGCATCGGCGCGCCCTCGGCCCAGCCATTCATCAACGGCTTCACCGAGGAAGGCGAGAACCTTTCGCCCGCCAACACCGGAACGAACACCAGCACGACGTCGGAGCAGCCCTCCGCTGGTCCGCTCGCCGGCGCTTCGGCCAAGAGCCACTCGCACGGTGGCGGGGTCGGCATCCCGGACAGCTCCCGCGCCGGCCGCCTCACCTCGTACAAGCTTGCAGACTTCAAGCCGCTGAACGGCCTTGAGGAAGACTGGCGATTCACTCCGTTGAAGCGCCTCCGCGGCCTCCACACCGATGTCCTCAACGGCGCAGCTCCTGTTGTCAGCGTCACCGCACCGGCCGGCGTCGTTGTTGAAACTGTTGGCCGCGATGACAAGCGCATCGGCCAGGCGGGCATCCCCGAGGACCTCGTGTCCGCCAATGCCTGGGAGAACTTCGCCGAGGCCACCGTGATCACCGTGCCCGCCGATCTGCAGGCCGAGAGTGAAGTTTCCGTCCTGGTCACCGGCGCTGGTGAGGCGCCGTCGGCACAGCACATCGTGATTGTGGCCGAACGCTTCTCCAAGGCTGTTGTGGTTCTGGATCACCAGGGCTCCGCGGTTGTCTCCGAGAACGTGGAGATCATTGTGGAGGACGGTGCTGAACTGACTGTCGTCTCCTTGCAGGAATGGGCAGACGACGCGGTCCACGCGTCTTCGCAGCAGGCAAAGATCGGCCGCGATGCCAAGTTCAAGCACATCGTGGTCAGCCTTGGCGGCGACCTCGTTCGCGTCACGCCGTCCACGCGTTTCACGGCTCCCGGTGCCGACGTCGAAATGTTCGGCCTGTACTTCGCCGACGCCGGCCAGCACCTTGAGCAGCGCCTCTTTGTTGACCACGCAGTGGCCAACTGCAAGTCCCGCGTCCTCTACAAGGGTGCTCTTCAGGGACGCAATGCCCACAGCGTATGGGTGGGCGACGTCCTGATCCGTAAGGAAGCAGAAGGTACCGATACCTACGAGGCCAACCGCAACCTTGTCCTCACGGACGGTGCACGCGCCGACTCGGTTCCCAACCTCGAAATCGAAACCGGTTTGATCGAGGGTGCAGGCCACGCCAGCGCCACCGGCCGTTTCGATGACGAGCACCTCTTCTACCTCATGGCCCGCGGTATTCCTGAGAAGGTTGCCCGCCGCCTGGTGGTCCGGGGCTTCCTCAACGAGATCATCCAGCAGATCAAGGTCCCGGCAATCGAAGATCGCCTGACCGCAGCTGTTGAGCGCGAACTCGCCGCGACCGACAACTAAGACAGGCCAGGCAGAGTAAACAATGAGTGAAGAAACCAAGGGCGAACTGGTATGCAACGCCAATGACATCCAGGTCAAGCAAGCGCTGCGTGTCCTGATCGATGACTATCCTGTAGCCATCGTCAGGGACTCGATGGGCGAGATCCACGCGATCGCCGATACCTGCTCGCACGCGGACATCTCGTTGTCCGAGGGTGAGGTTGAAGGCTGCGCGATCGAGTGCTGGGGACACGGTTCCCAGTTCGACCTCCGCAGCGGACAACCGCTCCAGCTGCCTGCTTATGACCCCGTCCCCGTTTTTGCCGTCACCATCGATGGAGACGACGTTTACGTGGACGTGACCAACGTTGTGAACGGTGCCTCGGTAGATCACTACTGAGCGCCCAGTACCGCCAGACTTACGAACGGAAAGAAAGAAGAGCATGTCAACTCTTGAAATCAAGGACCTGCACGTCAGCATCGAGACGGAGCAGGGCACCAAGGAGATCCTGAAGGGCGTCAGCCTCACCATTAAGACCGGTGAAACGCACGCCATCATGGGCCCCAACGGCTCGGGCAAGTCCACCCTCGCCTCCACGATCGCCGGTCACCCGCGCTACAACGTCACCAGCGGCACCATTACGCTGGACGGCGAAGACGTCCTGGAAATGAGCGTCGACGAGCGCGCCCGTGCAGGCATGTTCCTGGCCATGCAGTACCCGGTAGAGGTTCCCGGTGTGACCATGACCAACTTCCTGCGCACCGCCAAGACCGCGATCGACGGCGAAGCACCGGCACTGCGCACCTGGACCAAGGACGTCAAGGCTGCCATGCAGCAGCTGCGCATCGACGCCGACTTTGCACAGCGCAACGTCAACGAGGGCTTCTCCGGTGGTGAGAAGAAGCGTGTTGAGATCCTGCAGCTCGAACTCTTCAAGCCGAAGTTCGCCATCCTTGACGAAACCGACTCCGGCTTGGACGTCGACGCCTTGAAGGTTGTCTCCGAGGGCGTCAACCGCGCCCACGAAGAGGGCAACATGGGCACGCTGCTTATCACCCACTACACCCGCATCCTGCGCTACATCAAGCCGGACTTCGTTCACGTGTTCGTTGACGGCAGGGTTGTTGAAGAGGGCGGCCCCGAGCTCGCAGACCGTCTTGAAGAAGAAGGCTACGACCGCTACGCTCCAGGCGCCGGCGTTGCCGTTGCTCCTGCTGTGCAGGCCTAGTTAGGATCGTTCCATGACCGAAATCAACACGGCGCGAACCAGCCTCGAGGACGTCGAGGAAGCGCTCAAGGACGTCATTGACCCAGAGCTCGGGGTCAACATCGTGGACTTGGGCCTTCTTTACGGACTCAAGTACTCCGACGATGACGGCGCGCTCCTGATCGACATGACACTGACCACGGCGGCTTGCCCGCTGACGGATGTGCTTGAAGAGCAGGTGGGCAAGTCCCTCGACGGAGTGGTTGACGACTGGCGCCTGAACTGGGTATGGATGCCGCCATGGGGTCCGGAACGGATCACCGACGACGGTAAGGACCAGATGAGGGCCCTCGGCTTCAACATCTAACCAGCATTCACCCGTGCAACGGGCAAAAGGCAGGGTTCCGGGTATATCACCCGGAACCCTGCCTTTTTGGTGTCGTCATGCCTTAAGGCGCAGCCACACCGAAGGTGTCGCACTTGTTGATGTCGCCCGTGGTGTACCCCTGGTAGAACCATTTTTGCCGCTGCTCACTGGAGCCGTGGGTCCATGACTCAGGTGAGACGCGGCCGGTTGCGGCTTCCTGGATGCGGTCATCGCCGACGGCGGAAGCGGCCGAGAGCGCATCCTGCAGGTCCTGCTGGGTCAGGGGGTCAAGGAAAGGCTTCCCGCTCGCATCCGTCTGCGTCGTGGCATGGCGGACCCACAGTCCCGCATAGCAGTCTGCCTGGAGCTCCACCCGCACCGCGCCCGATTGCGGTCCCTGTGGATCCTGCTGGGCCTTGTCCAGGCTTCCGAGGATGTTCTGGACGTGGTGCCCGAACTCGTGGGCCACTACGTACTCTTGTGCCAGCGGGCCTCCAGAAGAGCCAAAACGGGTCACCAGTTCATCGAAGAAGCCGGGATCGAAATAGGCGGTGGTGTCTGCAGGGCAGTAGAAGGGACCAACAGCGCTGGTAGCCGCGCCACAACCGGTGTTTGTAGCCTCGCTGAAGATGACAGTCTTGGGCCGCGGGTACTGGACGTTGTAATCCGCCAGATAGTCAGGCCAGAAAGCATTCAAGCTGTTCACCGTACCGGTGATCCGGCAGTCCAGGCGTTTGTCAGCATCAGCGCCGGTCTGGCATTCCTGGACGCCGCCGGCTCCGGCACTGCCACCTTCGACGGCGGGTGGCTGGCTTCCGCCCCCGGTCAGGTCCCCGAGGATGTTGGGATTGATGCCGAAGAGTGCCAGGAGCAGCACCACAATACCGCCACCAATTCCACCACCGATCTTGGTACCGCGGCCCATGCCACTGCCACGTCGGTCCTCCACTTGGGAGGGGTCAAGCTGCGCGCCGTCATTGAAACTCATACAGTCAGAATAGACGTCACTTTTGGTGCCTGGTGCCAGGCACTGCCGTAAAATTGTTTGGATGCCTTTCCTGGATAAACTTCAGCTCTGGGCCGAGGAGCGCCCCCACGACACCGCCGTCGTTGTGGGCAGCGGCCGGCTCACCTGGGCGGGACTCCGCGACGCCGCAGCTGGCTTGGTTGCGGACGCCCCTGCCACCACCGTTCTGGCCGAGCCCAACTCTGTGCGCTTCGTGGAGCGCTATGCTGCCGCTGTGGCGGGGGATCGGCGGTGCGCCGTTCTGGACCCCGAATGGCCGGCCCCGATGATCGAAGAAGTATCCTCACGCGTCCTGCCAACCACCACACCGTTTGGCGCCGAACTGGTGGACGGGGACGCGTCCAGTACCTTCCTCATCGGCCTCACGTCCGGTACCACGTCCGTGCCCAAAGCCTTCACCAGGTCCCGCCGGTCCTGGCAGGTGTCTTTCGATGCCTCCATCGAGTTCTTTGGCTTGTCCCAGGAGGACCGGACCCTTGCGCCCGGTCCTTTGTCAGCAAGCCTGAATCTTTACGCCCTTTCAGAGTGCCTGTACGCGGGTTCGGCTTTCCATACGCTTGAATCGTTCGATGTCGCCGACGCCCATGCCGCCATCAGCCATGACGGCATCACCCGTCTTGTTTTGGCGCCCACCGCCCTGAGGTTGCTCAGCGAGCGGGGACTGGCCGGCGACGTTGATGCTTCCGGTATCCGCAGCATCATCTGTGCCGGTTCCAAGCTGGACGCCCGGACCTTGGAAGCGGCACGGCGGTGGGCGCCCCGTGCGGCCATCTTCGAGTACTACGGCGCCTCGGAGTTGAGCTTTGTGTCCGGGACCCGGCTGGCCGCCGGCGAACCGTTGGACGCCGGTGGCACCGGCATCGGCATCCCGTTTCCAGGCGTTGAACTGAACATCCTCGATGACACCGGCAGGCCCCTGCCCGACGGGGAACATGGGAACATCAGTGTACGCAGTGGAATGGTCAGCAACGGCTACCTGTGGGGCGACGACGGACATGCCCTCCGGTGTCTTGATGGCTGGTACACGGTGGGGGACCAGGGCTTTCTGGAGGACGGCACCCTGCATATCCTTGGCCGTCGCTCGGACATGATCATTACCTCCGGCAAGAACGTCTACCCGCACGAGGTTGAGCTTGCCATCGCTTCGGTGCCCGGGGTGGATGGTGCGGTGGCTGCCGGAGCGCCAGACGACATCCGCGGTCAAAAGGTGATCGCCGGCGTCGTGCCTGCCTGTGGTGCGGTCACCGCCACCCAGCTCCGCACGGGCCTGGATGGTCTCCTGGCCAGGGACAAGTGGCCGGTGCAGTATTACTCGTTGGCGGAGCTACCCATGACCGACCGGGGCAAGGTCAGCAGGAAAGTTCTCCTGGACTGGATCAAGAACCATGACCCGCGCGCGCAAGTCCTTGGTTAGCGGCAGCGGATCGGCCAGTGGGGCCAATGAATCCCGACAGCCCATCATTGTCTCTGCACTGCGGTCCCCGATATGTCGTGCCAACGGCCGGCTGAAGCACCTCCGCGCTCCCGATCTTTTGGCACCCGTGCTGGCTTCCTTGGTGGAGAAAGCCGGCGTGGATCCGGGGGACGTGGACGACGTCATCATCGGCAACGCTGTGGGGGGCGGCGGGAATGTGGCCAGATTCGCCGCCCTTCAGGCCGGTTTACCCATTACCGTCCCTGGCCTTACCGTGGACCGCCAATGCGGCTCAGGTTTGGACGCCATTGCACTGGCATCCCGCTTGGTGGCAGCCGGCGGTGATCCGCTGTATTTGGCAGGGGGCGTTGAAAGCATCAGTAACGCCCCGGCCCGGGCCAATAGAAACGACGACGGCGAACTCGACTTCTACTCCAGGGCCAGCTTTGTGCCGCCGCAGTTCGGCGACCCGGACATGGGTGTTGCGGCGGAGAATGTCGCCCGCGAATTCGGCGTGACACGTCAGAGGCAGGACGAGTACGCGCTCCGGAGCCATCACCGTGCCGTTGACGCTGCCAGGACAGGGCTCTTTGAGGATGAAATTGTTCCGCTCAAGAGCAAGGGGAAACAGGTGGCGCTGGACGATGGCCCCCGAGCTTCACTGCGGGCCCCGCTGATGGCGAGGTTCCCAGCAGCATTCGTGGCGGGCGGATCGGTCACGGCAGCAAACTCATGCTTTGACGCGGACGCAGCGTCCGCCGTCGTCATGACGTCCCTTAAACGAGCCCGCACCCTGGGCGCGACGCACGGGATGCTGGTGCTGGGGTGCGAGACCGTCGGCGTTGATCCGGAATTTCTTGGCATAGGGGCAGCCCACGCGGCCAAGCGGCTCCTGGACCGCCATGGAGTGGACGCAGATGACATTGATCTGGTGGAGTTCAATGAGGCATTCGCCTCCCAAACCATCGCATGCCTGGAGTATCTGGGCGTTGATCCTCAGAAAGCCAACCTTGATGGCGGCGCGCTTGCCTTGGGTCATGGCTACGGAGCTTCGGGAGCGGTCCTGGTGACGAGGTTGATGGCTCAAGCACGCCGCAGTTACGCAGTGCGGGGCGTGAGTTCGCTGGCATTGGCCATGATCAGTATCGCCGGAGGCATGGGAACCGCAGCTCTCTTTCAGTACGCCAAGCTGTAGCCCCTGCGCCGGTCTAGTCCCTCTCCGGTTCGCCCAACCCGCGGGCCGCCAAAGCATCACCGGTTTGGCGCGCATACGCAACAGTGGTGATGAAGACAGGGAGCACCAGTGCGCGGGGATTGCGTTCAAGCCCGCGTGCCCGCGCTGAGTCCCTTACGTCAGTGAAGGCGCCGGCTATGAAGGGAATGCTCCTGAGCATCACTGCGATGGTCAAAGCGAATCGTTCAGGATCGGCACCGAAACGCCGGAACGGTTTTGCCAACGCCACCACGCCGTCCAGAAGATCCTGCACGGGAGTAGTCGCGGTGAGGACCGAAGCTGCCACTACGCAGACCAGCACATTGAACACGATGCGTGCCGCGGTGGGCCCGCCCAGTTGCCACCATTGGAAGAGACCGATGACCAGCAGGATAGGAGCCACCAACCAAATGGCCTTCAGAAGGCGGCGGAAGCCTGCCCCCGTCAGCATGAATAAGCCACACATGACGGCGAAGACCACCAGCGACACGGCCCAGTCCACAATAAGGAAGGACGCCGCTCCGCAGGCCGCTACAACCAGAAATTTCAGCCACAGGGGAGTGCGGTGGATGATCGAGTTCCCTCGCACGTAGTTGGCTATAAGGAAGCCATGCCCCCTCATCTCGGCACATCACCCACGCCGGCACCGGGCAGGGCAGCCGCGCAAAGCTCGCGGTACCGGGCGACGCCGTCTGCAGCACCGCCGTCGAACACGATACGCCCGGCCTCAACTACCAGCACCCTGTCCATGTCCAAGGCCAGGTCGAGATCATGCGTGGACATGATGACTTGTTGATCCAGGCCAGCGACTGTGCGGCGCAGCAGTTCGCGGTTTCGAAGATCCAGGAGGGTGGATGGTTCGTCGAGAACCAGGACGGTGGGATCCACCGCAAGGACTGCGGCCAAGGCCAGTAGCTGCCTTTCACCACCGGACAGTTCATAGATGCTTTGATCGGCCAGATGCAGCAGGCCGAAGCGATCCAGCACTGCTTCTGCCCGCGCCGCCCGCTCCTTAGAGTTCTTGACGGAGCGGCGCAACGAGAGCTCAACATCTTCCCGCCCGGTAGGCATCACCAACTGTGACAGGGGATCGGTAAAGACGAAACCCACATTGCCCCGGACACGGCGGACATCGGCAAGAGTGTCATCTCCGTGGACTACCACTGTGCCTTCGCTCGGTTCAACCAAGCCATTCACGAGCCGCAGCAGCGTGGACTTTCCGGAGCCGTTGGCGCCGATGACTCCAATCCTGCGTTCTGCGAGGTCCAGGGAAAAATTTTGCAGCAGGGTTTTGGGGGTGTCGCTGCCATCGACTGCGACACGCACCGAAACCCTGCTGAAACTGATGGAATTCATGGAGTGATTGTTCCCGCTTACTTGACCCGGCGTACCAAGACATCCGGGAAGGCTTTGTGGATTGCCACGGCGATGATCACGGCCAGGACGTTCTTAATGATATCGCCGGGGACGAAAGGGAGGTCTGCGAGGAAGGCCTTGGTGAAATCCAACTTGGCATTGACCATCATGCCCAGGACGCCGAGGGCGTGAATAACCACGATGCTGCTCACCATGGTCGCTGCGAAGAGCCACAGTGCACGGAACTTGACTGTCCTGCGGATGACCACCGATGTTAGGTAACCGGTCGCGGCTGCCGCCAGCGGGAACGCGATGATGTAACCGGCGGAGGGCGTGGCGAGGATACCCAAACCGCTGCGCCCGCCGCTGAAGATCGGCAGACCGGCAAAGCCGAGCAACACGTAAAGCCCGACGGCGGCGAAACCGCGCCCGGCTCCGAGCACCAGTCCACTGAGCATCACCGTCAACGTCACCAAAGTGATTGGAACCCCAAGGGCTCCTACCGGAATGCCCGGGACAATTGCCGATGCCGCTACGAGGGCAGCGAAAACTGCGATGAGGCCCAGGTCTGTGGCGGTCCAGCGTTTTCGGGAGGACGCGGTTCGCTGCAGTGTGGCAGCGGAAGTGGAAGAGTTGGTCTGGCTCATGACGGTCCTATCGGGTGTAATGCGATGCGATGGATGTTCTTGTTTCCCCTGTTGTCGAGAGTACGGAGGGAACGGAATCGGGATTTTGGAGTCTTTCCACAACACTGACCCGGAATTCTTTGGCCGTCAGCACAGTTTCCTCCTGGGAGGACCGATGTCAAGCAGCGGCCTAGGTACCGGTAGACTTGAACAGGCTGTTCTCACGGCCGCCCCCGCCGCACTTATCGGACCCACCGGTCCCCGCGAGCGTTCCCCATTGAAAGGCATCACCCGAATTGATTACCGTCCAGGACCTCGAACTCCGCGCCGGCGCACGCCTGCTCATGGACCAGGTTAACTTCAGGGTGGACAAAGGGGACAAAATTGGACTCGTCGGACGTAACGGTGCCGGCAAGACCACACTCACCCGGGTCCTCGCCGGCGAAGGGCTCCCCGCCGGGGGTAAAGTCACCCGCAGCGGTGAGATCGGCTACCTTCCACAGGATCCGCGGACTCCGGACATGGAACAGCTCGCCCGTGACCGCATCCTTTCGGCCCGCGGCCTGGATGTGGTGGTGGGCAAGCTGAAGAAGGCCCACGAGGATATGGCAAGCGATGACGCGGCGGTCCAGCGTAAAGCCATGAATCGCTATGACCGCCTGGAGGCTGAGTTTCTCTCGGGCGGTGGCTACGCAGCGGAAGCTGAAGCTGCTGCGATCTCCTCCAACCTTGCGTTGCCGGATCGCCTCCTCAACCAGCCACTCAAGACCCTTTCCGGTGGCCAGCGCCGCCGTGTGGAGTTGGCGCGCATCCTGTACTCCGATGCGGAGACCCTGCTCCTCGACGAACCCACCAACCACCTTGACGCCGACTCCATCACCTGGCTGCGTGACTTCCTGAAGAACCACCAGGGTGGCTTGATCGTGATCAGTCACGACACCGACCTGCTCGAGGCGACGGTGAACAAGGTCTTCCTCCTGGACGCCAACCGCGCCCAGATCGATTACTACAACATGGACTGGAAGCGCTACTTGCTCCAGCGCGAAACGGATGAACGCGCCCGGAAGCGTGAACGCGCCAACGCCGAAAAGAAGGCGCAGGTCCTGATCGACCAGGCCAACAAGATGCGCGCCAAGGCAACCAAGGCCGTCGCTGCCCAAAACATGGCCAAGCGAGCAGAGCGGCTCCTGAGCGGCTTGGAGGCAGTGCGCGAAAACGACCGCGTGGCAGCTCTGCGGTTCCCGGATCCGTCTCCTTGCGGCAAGACCCCCTTGACTGCGGAGGGATTGAGCAAGTCCTACGGTTCGCTGGAGATTTTCACGGACGTGGACCTGGCAATCGATCGCGGTTCCAAGGTGGTCATCCTTGGACTCAACGGTGCGGGCAAGACCACTCTTCTGCGCATGCTGGCCGGCGTCGATAAGCCTGACACCGGCGACATCATCCCCGGACACGGCCTCAAGGTGGGCTACTACGCCCAGGAGCATGAGACCCTCGACGTCGACCGAACGGTCCTGGAAAACATGCGGTCTTCAGCTCCGGACATGAAGGATGCCGAAGTCCGAGGCATCCTGGGCTCGTTCCTGTTCTCCGGCGACGACGTGGACAAGCCCGCCGGCGTCCTCTCCGGCGGTGAGAAGACACGCCTGGCCCTGGCCACCATTGTTGCCTCCAGCGCCAACGTGCTGCTCCTCGATGAGCCCACCAACAACCTGGACCCGGCCAGCCGCGCAGAGATCCTGGGTGCGCTCAAGAACTACAGTGGCGCCGTCGTCATGGTCAGCCACGACGAAGGTGCCGTGTCAGCGCTGAACCCGGAGCGCGTTGTGCTGCTCCCGGACGGTGTTGAAGACCACTGGAACGAGGACTACCTGGACTTGATCACGCTGGCGTAAGCCCTGGTTGCGTTCGGCTGCGCGCGTGTTGCGTCCGCTGCGTCGCGTCTGGTTGCGTTCCGCTGCGCGGCGTGCTCGATCTGCCGCGTGCTCGCTCGTTCCTCGCTTAGACGCACGCTACGCAGATCAACCTCGTCGCTTCGCTCGCGGTGGGGTCACCCCCGCAGGCTGATGCAGCTAGCGGACCCGGAGTTCTTCAGCGTCGGTGATGCGCGCTAGTTCTTCGTAGCTGATGGAGAACATGGAGTTGTGGTCTCCGGCTCCTGCCCAGAGAAGTGGGTGTTCTTGGAGCGAGGTGTCCAGGATGGTGCGGAGTTTCCTGGGGTGGCCTACGGGCGCTACTCCGCCTACTTCCTGGCCTGTGTGTTCCAGCACGAAGTCGGGTTTTGCGCGGCGGATTTTGCCGGCCCCCAGCTTCTCCGCCACAAGCCCCGTGTCCACCTTCGCCGCACCGCTTGCGAGGATGAGCAGCGGCTCGCCATCAAGTTCGAAGACCAGGCTGTTGGTGATTGCCGCGACTTCACATTCCAACACAGCAGCAGCGGCGGCAGCTGTAGGGACCTTTTCCTCGAATGTCCGGACGGTGTCCTCGGCGCCGGCGGCAGTCAAAGCGGACCGGACATTGAGCACCGGATCGTGAACCGGATCAGTAGCCCTGAGCATCAAGGATGGCGTCTTCCTCTTCTTCGGACGTGGGTCGCTTGTTTTTCCGGGGAGCGGGGGCACGCTTCCTGGGCGTGCCACCCGCGGCCATGATCTGCTCGTCCTCTTCGTCTTCGGCATCAATGGCGGCGTTCCGGGCCTGTTGCCGTGCAGCGTATCCAAAGCCGATGAACATCAGGACGCCGAAGGCGAACCATTGCAGTGAGTAGGAGAGGTGCGTCCCTTCCTCAGTGGCCGGCTTGGGGAAAGGCGTGGGCATCGGCCGCACTGCAGGAGATTCACTGGCCAACTGCCCGTATGCACCTGTTGCGATTGGATAAGGGAGTTCCTCGGCAAAGCTTGCGAGGTCAATCGAAGCCAGCTGACCGTCAACCGCGCCACGATCCAGCTTGGGTTCGGCAGGCTTGAGACGGGCCACCACAGTTACTTCACCAGTGGGTGGAGCAGGGATCACGTCAGGCCGGCCTGGTGTGTTGTTGCCGATGGGTAGCCAGCCGCGGTCGATCACGACTGCTTCGCCTGTAGTCAGCCGGAATGGAACCACGACGTCGTAGCCTGGCTGGCCGTTAAGCGGCCGGTTGCGCACAACCCGCTGCCCGTCGAGGTCATAACTGCCCCGTAGCTCAACCTGCGTCCATTCCCGTTCAGGGTCCAGGGAGTCGAACTCGTCCTTGATCTGGGCGTAGGGGATGGGGGTGGCCGAGTAGTTACTCACCACCCGATTGATTTCTGCCAACGTCTCAGCCCGGCGGTCCATCTGCCATCGCCCCAGGAAGACACAGGCTGTGGCGAAAATAACAGCCAGCACGAAGTACCCCAGCCACTTGCTGGAGAAGAGAAAACGGTACATTCAGCCAGCCTCATTCGCTGTTGCTTCACTGGCCTTGAACGGCAGTGTTTCCTTCCAGAGGCCACGCGTCTGCAGGTAATCCTCCAGCCAGTCCCGGTGTTCGCCGCACGAAAGCCACACCTTACGGCGATCCGGCGTGTGAATGCGCGGGTTGTTCCACAGGAGCTGCCACTCTGCGCCGGCGCGGCAACCTTTGCGGGAGCACGTTGCCGTAGCCGTGGCGCGTCCGGACTCCCCGCTGGCCGCACCCGGGCCGCCGAGGTTGAAGATATTCATGAAGCCGCCCGTTCGTCGCCGGACTGTCCGGCATCGCTTGAATGGCCCGTGGCCGGGCCTCCTGATGTGCTAGGTGTTTCGTCATCCACCAGTTCACCTTGGAGCACGGTTGGGGCGTCCACGGGAGCTTCTTCAGGCTCGGGGGAACGTTCCAATTCAGGGACGGCGACGTAGTCCAACAAGGACTCGCTATGGTCCTCGGCCTTGTCATTGCCATTGGCTATGACTACCGCAATCCACGGCAGGAAGACGGCGCCCACAATGGCAATGATCTTGAACCAGCCATCGACCACAAAAATGAGGATGATACAGACCATGCGAATACCCATGGCTACCGCGTACTTGACCATGCGATCACGCATGTCTTCGGAGTGGGCAGCAGCGGCGTCTGTGATGCTGTGGACTTCGGGGGCACCGGAAAAAGCGTCCGGTTCCCCGGGCACTTGCTGCAGGGGACTGTTTTCTCGTGTCACAACTGAATCATCACGCTCCAAAGGCCTTCATCAATTCTCTCACCAAGGACGTACTCGCCCAAACCACACTGATGACCGGTTACCCGCCGGTTGCAGCGCCCGCCAGATAGGATCAACTCAGAAAATCCCTCTCTCATAGCGGCCTGGCAAATGCCGCGGAACCTGGAGCAAACCCATGTCTGAAGCAGTAACCACCGGCCGCAGCGTCCTGATCACCGGCGGCAACCGGGGCATCGGCCTCGCCATTGCCAAATCTTTCCTTGCCAATGGAGACAAGGTGGCTGTCACCTACCGCAGTGAATCAGAATTGCCTGAGGGCATCCTGGGGGTGAAGGCCGACGTCACGGACGAGGCGTCGATTGACGCTGCGTTCAAGATTGTCGAAGAGGCACATGGCCCTGTGGAGGTACTGGTTGCCAACGCGGGCATTACCAAGGACACGCTGCTGCTGCGCATGAGCGAGGACGACTTTACGTCAGTCCTGGACACCAATCTCACCGGCGCCTTCCGTGTCATCAAGCGGGCCTCCAAAGGCATGATCCGGTTGCGGAAAGGCCGCGTTGTCCTCATCTCGTCGGTTTCCGGTCTCTATGGCGCCCCCGGCCAGATCAACTACTCCGCTTCCAAGGCAGGCATGGTGGGCATTGCACGCTCGCTGACGCGCGAACTCGGCAGCCGCGGCATTACGGCCAACGTTGTTGCACCCGGGTTCATCAACACAGATATGACTGCTGAATTGCCGGAGGAAACGCAGAAGTCCTATTTGGCCAACGTTCCCGCCGGACGCTTCGCTGAAGCTTCCGAGGTAGCAAACGTGGTGCGCTGGGTTGCCAGTGACGAGGCCGCGTACATCTCCGGAGCCGTGATTCCTGTGGATGGCGGCCTGGGGATGGGCCACTAGGCAACTAGCCCGCACATAAGTTTTTGTTCGAGGGCAACAACGGATTTCTCCCGTGCCGCTGGCATGATGGAACCCGAGCCCACCGAATTTGGATGAAGTGAACAAAAGGAGCACGAATGGGAATGCTGGATAACAAGACCGCGATCGTCACAGGGTCCTCCCGCGGAATTGGCGCCGAAGTTGCCAAGATCCTCGCAGGTGAGGGCGCCGCCGTCGTGGTCAACTACCGCCAGAAGGCGCCTCGCGCCAACAAGGTAGTGGCCGGGATCCAGGCTGCAGGTGGACGTGCAGCCGCCGTCGGCGCAGACCTCACTACCGATGAAGGAGTTCACGCACTGGCCAGCACCGCGATGGAAGAGTTCGGCTCCCTCGATATCCTGGTCCTCAATGCCTCCGGCGGTATGGAATCCGGCATGGAGGAGGGGTACGCACTCAAGCTGAACCGCGATGCCCAGGTCAACATGCTCAATGCGGCTGTTCCCCTCATGCCCGAGGGATCTCGCGTGGTATTCGTCACCAGCCACCAGGCGCACTTTGTGGAGACCGTGCCCACTATGCCCGAGTATGAGCCTGTGGCAAAGAGCAAGCGCGCCGGTGAGGATGCCCTGCGCGCCCTCCTGCCCAACCTTGCGGACAAGGGCATATCACTGGTGGTTGTGTCCGGCGATATGATCGAGGGCACCGTGACTGCCACGTTGCTTGATCGCTCCAACCCGGGCGCTATCGAAGCGCGCCGCGCGGAAGCCGGCAAGCTCTACTCCGTGGAGGAGTTCGCAGCCGAGGTGGCAAAGATGGTGACCGCGGACGTCGAATCAGGCCACACTGAATATGTGGGCGGCGCTGACTACTTCGACAAAACGTCAGAGTAGCCTTCGCACACCACTCCAGCAGAGGCCCGGGACATGTGTCCCGGGCCTCTGCTGCTTAAACACGCCTTGGCGTGTGAACAATAACGATTCCAACAATTATTTTGATTTTCGCGTCACGAAATGCGCTTTATTGATTTACGGCAATCGCTTTGCAATATGGGATTTGATCTGATTGACTCTCAAAGGCGCCCTCGCCCTTCGTTATCAACGGGCCGCACAACCCCGGGTTGGGAGTTTAGATACACTCAGCAACCTCATGCAGCATGTGGAAGCTACTCGGTTGACTCACAGGGCGATTATTGTCCCCTTGCATTAGGAGCTTTCGTTGGACCTGTTATTGCACGCCGATAATATTCATGCATCATACGATCAGCGGCGAATCCTCAAAGGCGTTGCACTTTCGGTACGACGAGGCGAGATCCTGGGTTTGATCGGAACCAACGGTGCGGGAAAAACCACGCTGATGGGTGTACTGGCCGGCTTGCATCAACACGACGCCGGGCTGATGACGCTGGCGGGAGAAAAGTATGGGCCGGAATCCCTTGATGAAGCGCAAGCCTGCGGAGTCGGCCTCATCCCGCAGAACTTCAGGATCGACCCCCAGCTAACCATCGCACAAGCAATCTTTCGCGGTACGTTCCAGGCAGACAGGCCCCACGAGGAACTCCGTGAGCAAGCAAGCCAGCTGATCGGTGACATCGGCGTCAGCCTGGATCCGGACACCAAAGCTGGATCCCTCATCCGTGCTGAGCAAGCCCTGGTGGAAGTCCTGAGGATGGTCGCCGAAGAAGCCCAGCTCGTCATCATGGACGAGGTTGCTGCATCGCTTCCGGACCATGACGTCGCCGTGCTCCATCAGGTTCTGCGCATGCTCGTCCGGCAAGGACGGGCCATCATTTACATCACCCATCGCCTGGACGAAGTCCGATCCATTGCCCACCGCATAGCCGTACTCAGGGAAGGCCGGGTGCACAAAATTCTGGAGGCCACCCATACCGACGTCGACGAACTGGCCTTCCTGTTGCTTCAACACGAACTGGAAGGCAGCGCCAGGCCCAGCGACCCCGCTGAGGTTGATGAGGCCCTGCGGGTAGTGTCCCTCAGCGTGGGGGACAGGGTTCGGGACATTACCTTCAGTGTGGGCAGGGGCGAGATTTTTGGCTTGGCAGGAACGCATCGTTCCGGCGTCTACGAGTTGGTCGAAGCGCTGGCGGGTGTCCGCCCCGGCACCTCAGGCCACCTGCTCATGCATGGACAAGCAGTGCAGATACGGTCGGTCGAGGATGCCATGCGGTTGAAGATTGGATACTTGTCCGATGCCCTCGACGCTGACCAGGCCACGGGCACCATAGTGGCAGGCCTTCAGCGAGGCGTGGAAGGGGGAGAAACGAGCCTTCGGGATGAGATCACGCAGCTTCGTGGGGTTGCGGAAGTCATTCAACGCATGCGCATCAGCACCACCAACATCCACGGAAACATCAGTACGCTTTCGGGCGGCGACCGCCAGAAAGTGCAGCTTGCCAAGTGGATGACCACAGGCTGCGACCTCTTGATCCTTAGCCATCCGAGCCGCGGAATCGACATCGGCGCCAAGGAAGCGGTCTACCAGATGCTCAACGAGCTCAGCCAAACAGGCGTGGCCATTATTCTCCTGTCCTCGGACCTGTCCGAACTGATCAGCTGGTGCCACCGGGTGGGTGTCATGCGAGACGGCGAACTCGTGGCCATCGAGGCCAATGCCAACACCAACGAAGATGTGCTGGTGCACCATATGTTGGGCGTGAAATTTGAATCAGGCAGCAGCGAGGCCCGGCGCGCGAGAATTTGACGCGTTGGATCCCTGCCACAGCAATAGGGGCGGTGACGCATGATGCGCCACCGCCCCTAGTGACTTTCCTCGAAAGATCAGATGGTGATGTCCTTGGCGAGGTTTTTGAGCTTGTGCCGGGCAAGCGCCAGGTTCGCATAGGTCCTGTCAAGCACAAGGTAGACGAACAGCCCCTTGGAGCCGCTCGAGTTCAGTACGTTGATGAGGTGGTACTGCGTTCCCAAGGTAATAAGAATGTCTTCGATGTCGCTGTCAAGGCTTAGGTCGGCCATGGTACGCAACTTGGCGCTCACCACGTTGGAGTTGCCGGCTGCAGCAACTCCGAGGTCAAAGCCGGGGCTTCCGCCCTGGGCCAAGGCCATGCCGCTGGAGTAGTCCACCACGGCAGCACCAGTTGATCCTTCGATGGCCAGCAGTTGCTTTATGGCTTCGTCCAGTGTGCTCATATCCGGTAGTTCCTGTTCTGTTGAGTAATCGGGAGTTTCTGTGAAGTCGGCAAACCGGCTTGCGTCGTCGTCATCAAGATCCAAGTGGAGGATCTCAAGCAAGGGTGACAAGGAACCTTCCGCGCCATCTTGTTCATGGGCGTTGGATTGGTAGCCTTCGTCGCGTTTCCACCATTTCCATGTGCGCTCTGAACGGCCCACTTCCTACCCTCGAATTTCGTCATTCCGGTCAACCGCTGATAATGCGGAGATATTGATAAGAATCTCCACTTTACACAATTAAGGGGCATCGGAGACTGAAATACGCCCTCGGCTACCATCGAGGGTATTCCGTCACCAGAAAGAATGACAATTGTATAAATTGTTTCTGTTTCTGCGTCACGAAATTGGTTTTACTGTTTCAGATCGGGTCTTTACGTTTTGAGCGTCCATAACGGGCACGCAGATACGTCAAAGCACCGGCGGGATAACCGCGCCGGTGCTTTGCGAGGGGACTGGAGAGGGGCTCGGGGAAAATGCGCCCCTGCAATCACACGTTGGCTATGTGCCGCACGGCGTCCAAATACGGCATGGTGATCACGGCGTCTGCCACCGCGCGAACAGCAGGTTTGGCATTGAAAGCAACTCCAATGCCTGCAGCACTGAGCATGTCAAGGTCATTGGCACCGTCGCCCACTGCGATGGTGTGCTCAAGGCTGATGCCCTCAGCAGCCGCCCACTCGCGCAAGTACTTTTCCTTGGCGGCCCGATCGATCACCGCGCCCAGCACCTTACCGGTCAACGCGCCGTCGACGATTTCAAGCTCGTTGGCGATCCAATGGTCCAAGCCGAGTTCATCAGCGATCGGACCCAGGATCTGATTGAATCCTCCGGACACCACCGCCACCACGTGGCCCGCCTTCTTGAAAGCCGCCACAAGTTCTGCCGCACCAAGGCTGAGGCGCACCTCTTGGCGAACAGAATCGACGACGGCGGCAGGCAGGCCTGCGAGGACGGCAACGCGGGCGTGGAGGCTCTGGGCAAAGTCCAACTCGCCGCGCATTGCGGCTTCGGTGACGGCAGCGACTTCCTCGCGTTTGCCAGCGTGCGCTGCCAGCAGTTCAATGACCTCTTGCTGGATCAGCGTGGAATCAACATCCATGATCAAGAGCTTTCGGGCGGCTTGGCGCAACGATTCAGGCACGATGGCAGTATCCACCCCTGCTTCTGCGGCCTCTGCCACCAGCCGACGCATGGTGCGCAGTTCCACATCCGTGTCCCCGCCCACCAAGAGAGCGGCCGTGTGCACTCCAAAGCGCTCGTCTCCACCCTGTGATTCCGATGACACTGCCGCGCCGGCATCGGCCAGCGTCTTCCGCACATTGTCGAGGGATTCGGGGGACAAGTTCACGCCATAGCTGACTGCAGCCAAGTTCGAAGTCATGGCCCCAATCCTACTGAGGGCGTTGCACGCGCCCGAATTCGTTTCGCCACACAGAGCCTGCTTCACTGCCGGTTATCAGTCATATGGATTTTTGTCCTAGTGTCTACTGCTATGAGTGATGTTCTGGAATTGGCTTCCGTCAGCGTTGTCCGAGGCAAGAAGACCCTGCTGGACAAGGTTGACTGGCAGGTCAACGAAGGCGAACGCTGGGTCATCCTGGGACCCAATGGAGCCGGCAAGACCACCCTCCTCCAGATTGCTGCCGCCCGCCTGCACCCAAGCAGCGGCAAGGCCGGAATCCTTGACGAAACCCTGGGCCGCGTAGACGTCTTTGAACTGCGACCCCGGATCGGACTTTCCTCCGCCGCTCTTGCCACCCAGATTCCCGAACACGAGAACGTTCTCAACGTTGTGGTGACCGCTGCCTACGGAGTTACCGGCCGCTGGCGCGAGGGCTATGAGCGCGACGACGAACGCCGCGCCTTTGCCCTGCT
Source organism: Arthrobacter sp. DualSoilB13 (assembly GCF_055389195.1). Taxonomy (NCBI): domain Bacteria; kingdom Bacillati; phylum Actinomycetota; class Actinomycetes; order Micrococcales; family Micrococcaceae; genus Arthrobacter; species Arthrobacter sp. DualSoilB13. Next base: position 2,142,139 of record NZ_AP035865.1, read on the forward strand.
CAACGACTGGGGGATGGGTCCTCTCCTGAACCGGACGTTCGCCACCCTGTCCGAGGGTGAGCGCAAACGTGTCCAGATTGCCCGCGCACTGATGACGGACCCCGAACTGCTTCTGCTGGACGAGCCCGCGGCCGGCCTTGATCTCGGGGGACGCGAAGAACTGGTCCACAAGTTGGGCGAACTCGCCAGTGACGAAGCAGCTCCGGCCATGGTCCTTGTCACCCACCACCTTGAGGAAGTGCCGCCAGGGTTCACTCACGCCATGCTGCTGCGCGAAGGCGGAGTGGTAGCTGCTGGTCCCATCAAGGAAGTACTTACCGACGAGCACCTCAGCAACACCTTCGGCCTGGCCTTGGATGTTTCGGAGAACGCCGGCCGCTACACGGCTACTGCCCGGCGCTAGAGGAGTTCTGTAACTTACTGTGGAGATTCTTAGCAGCATCCTGGTCTTTTTCGCGGGCTTGTGGGCCGGCACCATCAATGCCGTCGTCGGCTCCGGCACCCTTGTGACATTCCCCGTTCTCATCGCCATTGGCACAGCGCCAGTGGTTGCCTCCATGAGCAACGCCATGGGCCTGGTGGCGGGGAACGCCGCCGGCGCTTGGGGCTACCGGCGCGAACTCGCCGGACGCGGTCGGCAATTGATGAAACTCTTGCCGGCCTCGTTGCTGGGCGGCATTACCGGTGCCTGGCTGCTGCTCCACCTTCCGGAGAAGGTGTTCCACTACGTAGCCCCAGTGCTGCTGATACTGGCTTTGCTGATGGTGGTCTTCCAGCCCAAGCTGCAGTCCTGGGTGAAGAACAGGGAACAAAACCCCGAGCATGCCATCCGCGATCGAAATCACGACGTCCTTTTAGTGGTCCTCGTGTACCTGGCGGGCGTATACGGAGGTTACTTCGTGGCAGCACAGGGAATCTTGCTGGTGGGGATTCTGGGGGTCTTCCTCTCAGGCACCATGCAAAACGCGAATGCCATGAAGAACATCCTGGTGCTGGGCGTCAACATGGTTGCCGCCGTTTCCTACCTGATTTTTGCGTTCGACCGTATTGAGTGGTTGTTCGTCCTCATCATCGCCGTAAGCTCCACCATTGGCGGCTTGATCGGTTCAAAGGTAGGCCGAAAGCTGTCCCCGAAGGTCCTGCGGGCCGTGATCTTCGTCCTCGGCATCGTGGCACTGGGCTTCATGATCGCCAACCTGCTGAAGTGACCGCACCTTGACGTTCCACTACCTTGAGTCGGCCGAGGATCCCCGCGTCAGCGACTACACAACGCTGACCGATGTTCATCTTCGGAAGCTCCGGGAGCCCCAGGAAGGCATGTACATCGCCGAATCCTCCAAGGTCCTCCGCAGGGCACTGGCCGCAGGCCATCAGCCACGCTCCTTTTTCCTGGCGGAGAAGTGGCTTGAGGACCTGGACGATGTTTTCCAGGCGTATCCCGACGTTCCGGTTTTCATTGGCAAAGCTGCACTATTGGAAGAGATCACCGGCTTCCACCTGCACCGCGGAGCGATGGCTGCAATGCACCGGCCAGCCCCCGTTCCGCTGGCGCAGCTCCTTAGCAACGCCCAACGCGTGGCTGTGCTGGAGGACATCGTGGACCACACCAACGTTGGCGCCATCTTCCGCTCAGCTGCGGCGCTGGGTGTGGACGCCGTGCTGGTATCACCCAGGTGCGGGGACCCCTTATACAGGCGCAGCGTTCGGGTCAGCATGGGAACGGTCTTCCAAATACCGTGGGCGCGCTTGGAAAGCTGGCCTGAGAGCTTGGCAGGCCTGCAGGAGCAAGGCTTCACGGTGGCCGCCATGGAGCTGACCGATGATGCGTTGACCCTGGACGAACTCGCCGCCAGAGACTACCCGAAACTCGCCTTGGTGCTGGGGACCGAAGGTGCCGGCATGAGTGAGGAGACGCTGGCCGCCGTCGACCTCACCGTGAAGATTCCCATGCGCGCAGGTGTGGACTCACTCAATGTCGCAGCCGCCTCGGCAGTGGCGTTCTGGGAGCTTCGTCCGCAGCACTGAGTCCGGTTCGTCTGGCATGGGCGTTTCCGCTATGATTGGTTGTTGGCCCGCCCGCTGGAATGTTCGCATTGCAGCCACGGACCACCTCCATTCATACCTGGCAGCTGGCAAAATCCAGTTGCGTGAACAAAAGGTCCCATTATGAAGTCTGATATCCACCCGAAGTACGAAGCTGTTGTCTTTAACGACCTGGCCTCCGGTACTCAGTTCCTGACCAAGTCCACCGTGTCTTCCTCGAAGACCATCGAGTGGGAAGACGGAAACACCTACCCGGTTATCGACGTCGAAATCTCTTCGGAGTCCCACCCGTTCTACACGGGCAAGCAGCGCATCATGGACTCCGCTGGCCGCGTCGAGCGCTTCAACGCTCGTTTCAAGGGCTTCGGCGGCTCGAAGTAACCCACTTCACCCCAAGGCTTTCAAGGCCCGCATTGCTGGACTTCCGGCAATGCGGGCCTTTGCGTTTTCCGGCAAGATGGGAAGCATGACTTCCCACCCTGCCCACGAACAGCCCACCCATGACGACGGCACGCGCCTCCACGGCGAATACAAAGTACCGGGCGGCAAACTCGTAGTAGTTGACCTGGTGGTGGTTGATGGACGGTTTAACAATGTTTCGCTGAGCGGCGATTTTTTCCTGGAGCCCGATGAAGCCCTTGAGGACATCAACCGCGCGCTGACCGGACTTCCTGAAGACTCAACAGCGGCGGACATCGCCGCTGCCGTCACGGGCGGCCTCCCCGAAAACACCGTCATGTTCGGCTTCTCCGCCGAAGCGGTGGCGGTAGCAGTCCGTCGCGCACTGTCCAAGGCCACAGGCTGGGCGGACCACCAGTGGGAAGTCATCCCACCGTCAGTCCTGCCCACGCAGGTGAACGTCGCGCTGGATGAGGTGCTCACGGCAGAAGTGGGAGCCGGTCGACGCAATCCCACGTTGCGGTTCTGGGACTGGGAAGAACCATCCGTGGTGATCGGCAGCTTCCAGTCGGTGCGGAACGAGGTGGATCCGGACGGGGTCATGCGGCATGGTATCTCCGTGGTGCGTCGCATCAGTGGTGGCGGTGCCATGTTCATGGAGGCCGGAAACTGCATCACCTATTCGCTGTACCTGCCGCAGACGCTGGTGGACGGCATCAGCTTTGCTGACTCCTACGCATTCCTCGATGCCTGGGTCATGGCAGCCTTGGAGAAACTGGGCATTACTGCCTTCTACGTGCCCTTGAATGACATCGCCACCGATCAAGGCAAGATCGGTGGTGCCGCACAGAAAAGGCTCGCTAACGGCGGCATGCTCCATCACGTCACCATGAGCTACGACATCGACGCCGACAAGATGGTGGAGGTCTTGCGCATCGGCAAGGAAAAGCTCTCGGACAAAGGAACCCGGAGCGCCAAGAAGCGCGTGGACCCCCTGCGTCGCCAGACAGGTCTTGCACGGTCGGCAATCATTGAGGCCATGAAGGATGTCTTCATCGAACGCTACGGTGCCGTTGAATCACGGCTCACCGATAGTGAGCTCGACGAAGCCAGGCAGCGTGTGAATGAGAAGTTTGGCACTGAGGAATGGCTGAACCGGGTTCCCTAGGCGTTCCCCACAACCGGCTTGAGCGGTCACCCAGCCGCTTGGGCGGTCAGCGCCCGCAACAGGTGGCTCCGTTGTTCGATGAGGATGCGGCGCAGGGCACGGGGCGCCTCAGGGTGGTCATGCAACCACTGGTCCGCCCGGATGAGGACAGGGTGCTCAGTGGGCCGCATGCCTTCGGTGAGATTTTGGGCTCCGGGAAAGAGTCCACGGACTATTCGGCCCGCGATTTCAATACTCCGTTCGGACCACACTCGTTCAAGGCACTCGAAGTAGGGCTCGATGTAGCGTTCAAGAAGCTCTCCGGGAGCAGTGACGAACCCCGCTATGGTGGCGCTGAGGATCTCGTTGGAAAGACCGGCGCTGTTGACGATGGAATCCCAGGCTGCGGCCTTAACTGAGGCCTCCGGACGGGCGGCCGAGGCCAGAGCATAGCCCTCCTTGCCCGATGCTGTGGTATCAGCGTCAAGCTCCCGGTCCAGCTCAGCGAGGGTCGCCTGCCCATGGGCTGCCAACGCCTGCCACAGGCTCCAGCGCAGTTCAGCGTCCACGGCCAGGCCTTCCACCACGGTGGTGCCTTCCAGTATTCCCCGCACCAGGGGGAGCTGGCTGTCACCGTGCCTGGAAACCTCAGCCACGGTCCTGGCCCAGGCAAGTTGCTGGTCAGAGCCGGGAACAGCAGCCATCAACTGCTCAGCGGCTACTCCCAGAAAATCCTTCCGCACGCCCTCGCGCGTGGCCGCGGGGACGTAGCGCTCGATGGCACTGGCAGCGTTGCCCAGCACGTTGAGCAGGACACCTATACCCGTTTCCGAAGGCGCGAACTGCTCGACGGCGGTCACGTAACGGGCCGCCGGTGTGACGCCATCCCTGGCCGAATCCCAAAGCGCAGTCCAGCAGAGAGCACGTGCCATAGGATCCGAAATCCTGTTCAGTGATGTCCTTACCGTGTGTTCGGATCGGCTGTCCAGCCGGACCTTGACGTAACTGAGGTCGTCATCGTTGACCAGGAGCAGCGCTGGCCGGCGCCTTCCCTGCAATTCCGTCACCAGTGAGCTGGGTCCTGCAACGTCTACGTCGATGCTTTCGGTCCTTACCAAGGCACCCGTTGAGTCGGCGTCATACAGGCCCAGCCGCATACGGTGCGGACGGAGTTCCTGGTGACCGGTGAGGGGATCGATGGCGTCCTGCCGGAGCGTCACCGCACCGAGTATCCCGTCGTCTTCCACAATCTCGGCCGAAATAGTGGAGATGCCGGATGTCTGCAGCCACTGCCGGGCCCATCCGGCCAGATCCCGTCCCGAGGCCGCGCTGAGGGCCGCCAGGAGATCCTGGAGGGAAGTGTTCCCGAAGGCGTGATCCCTGAAGTACTGACGGGATCCTGCAATGAAGGCATCAAAGCCAACATAGGCAACCAGCTGCTTCAACACCGACGCACCCTTGGCATAGGTGATCCCGTCAAAGTTCTGTTTGGCGGCTTCAAGGTCCGGAATATCCGCCACGATCGGGTGCGTGGTGGGCAATTGGTCCTGCACATAGGCCCAGGCTTTGCGCTTGCTGGCGAAGTTCACCCATGCCGTGTCCCAATCCGTGGCACGGTCCACCCCCAGTGTCCCCATGTAGTCGGCGAACGACTCTTTGAGCCAGAGGTCATCCCACCAACTCATAGTCACCAGGTCTCCGAACCACATGTGGGCCATCTCATGCATGAGGGTATTGGCGCGGGCCTGGTACTGGGCGTCGGTGGCCCGTGAGGCGTACACGTATTTTTCAGTGAATGTCACGAGCCCGGGGTTTTCCATGGCGCCGAGGTTGTATTCGGGCACGAACGCTTGATCGTACTTGCCCCAAGGGTAGGGGTAGGCGAAAAGGTCGTTGAAGAAGGCCAGACCGTTCTTGGTCAACCCGAACAGGTGATCGGCATCGAAGGAGTCGGCCAACGAAGCCCGGCAGTAAAGTGCCAGTGGCACGTCCAGGCGAGTGCCGTCGTCGAGCGTTGTTCCCCAGTGGTCCGTGGCCTTGAAGTAGGGGCCGGCAAGGACCGTGGTGATGTAGGTGGACATTCGCTTGGTAGCGGCAAAATCCCACCGCGCGGCAGTCGGCTGGCCCTGAACCGGCGTGCGGGCCACCTCAACTCCGTTGGAAGCGACTTCCCAGCCGATTGGAGCGATCACGTGGAAGGTGAACTCGGCTTTGAGGTCCGGTTGTTCGAAATTGGCGAACACGCGGCGACTGTCCGCCGGTTCGTACTGCGTGTAGAGGTAGCACTGGCCATCCGCAGGATCCACGAAGCGGTGCATTCCCTCGCCTGAGCGGCTGTACAGCGCCGTCCCTGTCACCGTCACGGTATTCTCGGCAGCGAGGCCTTCCAGGATGATCCTGTGACGGTCCACCACTGACCGCAGGTCAAGCGTCAGGCCGTTCAGCACTACGGACTCGATGCCGCCGCTGATGAAATCCATGAAGGTGGCGGAGCCGGGTTCGGCTGAGAAAGTGACCGTGCTGATGCTCGGGTAACCGGCGACGGCGGGATCTGCCGCGTCGCGGACATCGAGGGTGACGTCGTAGCTGTGGGTGGTGATCAGGGCTGAACGGGTTGCGGCTTCATCGCGCGAGAGATTGTGATTCGACACACAGCTATCTAATCATGATCCACGCGGCCCCCAGGCCCAGCGATGCGATGAGCAGCCAAGAGCCCAGCGCCACCAGAACGGCGCGCCCTCCCGTATGAATCAGGGTGCGTACACGCACCGCCGAACCCAGCCCGAACAGGGCAGTCGCCAGGAGGATGTCCTGGACAGCGGCCGCCATTTCCAGACCGGTCTGCGGCACCCAGCCCAGTGAGCGCAGTGCCACCGTGGCGAGGAACCCGACCACAAACAGAGGAACAATCGGCGGGAACCGCCCGTCGATACCACCAGCCCCATCGCTTGTGCTGCTGGCACGCTTCCTTACATGGATGATTCGTTGGTGCACCCCGGCGGCAGCCGCAACCGGGGCCAGTAGGACCACACGCGTCAATTTGACGACGACGGCGATCGCCAGCGCCGATGTACCTGCAGTTTGCGCAGTGGCAACTACTTGGCCGACGTCATGCACCGAGGCGCCTGTCCACGCTCCGAACTGTTCAGGGTTCAGGCCCAAGGGGTGCATGAGCAGCGGCAAAACACCGATGGCGAGGGTACCGCAGAGGGTTACCAGTGCCACGGGGAGCACCGTGTCTTGATGTTTGATGCGTCGCACAGCTGCCATGGCGCCGATCGCGGATGCGCCGCAGATGGAGAAGCCGGTGGCAATGAGCAGGGCAGCTTCCCCGGGCAGACGCAGCAGACGCGCCAGCCCATAGGTTCCCGCAAAGCTCACCAGGACAACCCCGGCGATCAGCAGCAACGACAGCCACCCCAGGCCGATGACGTCGCCGATGCTGACCTTGAAGCCCAAGAGCACAATTCCGGCACGCATAAGGTGCTTTCCCGCGAAGTCCAGGCCTGGCCGGGCGCGCCCCGCGGCCAGGATAGCCGTGCCCGGTATATTTGCTGAAAGCAGTCCCAAGGCAACGGCTAGCGTCATCGCCGGGACAGCCGGAAAGACGCTGTGGATCGCGAAGGCAAGACCCGTGGCGGCGATGCTCAGGACCAAGCCTGGCCCCAGCCGGGACAAGCGGGGCGCGGGACTGTTGAAGGGCATGCCTCAACCCTGCCGGATGGGGGCACGGAAGGCGAACCGGGAGCACCCGGAAACGGCGACACAACCAGCGCGAAATGCGCTCGACTCAAAAAGGTGATTACCTGAATCCCATGTCTGACCTATTCCAGGATTACTCCGAGGCTGCTTCCCGCACTGGCGCCTATGACGAGATGTTTGCCCAAGGCCACGTTGCCAGAAGATCCTACGGTCAGGTTTCCGGGGCTCTCCGCGAGCTTTCCCTGGCCGATGTCACCGCCCGTGCCGACTCCATGGCGCGCACCTTCCTGGACCGTGGCGTGACATTCGACTACGCGGGGGAGGAGCGGCCGTTTCCCCTGGATATTGTCCCGCGCGTCATTCCCGCCGATGAGTGGGATGTGCTGGAGAGAGGCGTAGCCCAACGCGTCAAGGCACTTGAGGCCTTCCTCAATGACGTTTACGGACGAATGGCCGTTGTCACCGACGGCGTGATTCCCCGGCAGCTGGTGACCACCAGCGCGCACTTTCACCGCGCGGTGCACGGCTTCGAACCGTCAGGTGGCGTCCGGGTCCATGTCTCAGGGATCGACGTCGTGAGGGATGCTGCCGGAACTTTCCGCGTCCTTGAAGACAACGTCCGCGTACCTTCGGGCGTCAGCTATGTCTTGGAGAACCGGCGCGCCATGGCCAAGGGTTTGCCCGAGGCTTTCGGCCAACAGCACATCAGGCCTGTGGAGGAGTACCCCAGGCGGCTCCTCTCCGCACTGCGCAAGACCGCTCCCGCAGGCGTGGACGACCCCACCGTGGTTGTCCTGACACCGGGCGTCTTCAACAGCGCCTACTTCGAGCACACCCTCCTTGCAGGGCTCATGGGCGTCGAGCTCGTTGAAGGCAGGGACCTCATTTGCCGCGGCAACCGTGTCTACATGCGCACCACAGCCGGTGAGCAGCGCGTGGACGTGATTTATAAGCGCATCGATGACGACTTCCTGGACCCGTTGCAGTTCCGCTCGGATTCCATGCTCGGTTGCCCGGGCCTGGTCAACGCCGCACGGGCCGGAGGGGTGACTATTGCCAACGCTGTAGGCAACGGGGTGGCGGACGATAAGCTCGTGTACAGTTACGTCCCTGACTTGATCCGGTACTACCTTCACGAAGAGCCGATCATCGCCAACGTTGACACTTTCCGGCTTGAGGAAAAGGAAGCCAGGGAGCATGTTCTGGACCGCCTCGACGAACTGGTGGTCAAACCTGTGGACGGTTCCGGTGGTAAAGGCCTGGTCATCGGACCGGATGCCACGAAGGACGAGCTTGACGCTTTGCGCAAGCGCGTCATTGCCGATCCCCGCGGTTGGATCGCCCAGCCTGTCCTGCAGCTCTCCACAGTACCGACGCTCTCCGGCGACAAGTTCGGGCCGCGGCATGTGGACCTGCGTCCTTTCGCAGTCAACGACGGCGACGACGTCTGGGTCCTGCCCGGAGGCCTCACCCGGGTGGCGCTCAAAGAAGGCTCTTTGATAGTGAACTCCAGCCAGGGTGGCGGTTCCAAAGACACTTGGGTTTTGGCTGACTCGCCGCAGTTGCCGGCCGAGATTATTCCCCGCCAATCCGTCACCATACGTGAGCAGGTATCCGTGTGGCCGGTGGAAAGCAATTGGCGGGACCGCCAAACGGAGCAGCAGCAGTGAACGCGCTCCACCAACACTTGAACTTCGATCTGCACCACGCGAAGGAGGCAGTTCCATGCTGAGCCGCATTGCTGAGTCACTCTTCTGGATCGGACGCTATGTTGAGCGTGCCGACGGTACTTCCAGAATTTTGGATGTACACCTTGAGCGTTTGAACCACCTGCCCCTTGAGGAACAGAGAAGCGTCGCGCGGGAGCTCCTTGCCGTGATGGGTGCCAAGCCGCAAGGGGAAGAGTTCGGCCTCCCCGAACTCCTCCATGCGCTGGCCTATGACAAGCACAGCGCATCCTCCATAGCGGGTTCTTTGGGCGCAGCCCGTGAGAATGCACGCCGGGCCCGCGAGACTGTCTCACAGTCCCTTTGGGAAAGCCTTAACACCACTTATTACGGCCTCAATCAGCATCGCAAGGACGTTGTAGGAACCTACCGCTTCTGCAATTGGGTTTTGGAGCGCACCGCCATGGTCCGCGGGCTCGCGGACACCACGGTCAGCCACGATGAGAGCTGGTTGTTCATGGTGCTCGGCCGCTCACTGGAACGCGCCGATATGACGGCCCGCATGTTGTCCACGCGCGATGTCCAATCCGCTGGGATGTCATGGGTCAACATGCTCCGGTGTGCGGGAGCGTATGAGTCGTTCATCCGGACCCGCAGGGCTGCATTCGGGGACCAGCACGCGGCAGAATTCCTGCTCCTGGACCGATTGTTCCCGCGTTCGATTGTGTATGCCTTGCGTGATGCCGATGATTGCCTGGCCAAGTTGGATCCTTCGGCGCAGCGCGTCGGGTTCATCAACGATGCCCGACGGATCGTGGGCCAGGCCCGCACCTTCCTGGAGTTCCACCGCACGGACGATCTCATGTCCGAACTGCCCGAGCACATGGAACGTGTGCAGAAGGCAGTGACTCAAGCGTCGGACGCAATTTCCCGTAAGTACTTCAATCAGGCTGACGAGCACGCCTGGGTGGGAGAAGTTTCATGACCCGGCTGAGCATCGTTCACAAAACCGCCTACAAGTACAACCGACGCGTGACCTTGTCCTATAACGAGGCCCGCATGACCCCGCTGACCGACGGTCAACAAGTGGTCCTGGAGGCGTCGCTGAAAGTTTCACCCCATCAGGCATCCGTCAGCACCTACCGTGACTATTGGGGAACGCGTGTCACCGCGTTCGATATGCAAATGCCGCACGAAAGCCTTGAAGTCCTCGCTACAGCCACTGTTGAGGTGCACCGCACGGAACGGGTGGCAACCGAGGATGACATCGTGGGATGGGACGTCATAGCCTCGGAGAAGGTCCAGGACGAGTTCAGCGACTGGCTGCCTCAGTCCCGTCTTAGCGGGCCAGGCGAGGAAGTCCTGGGGATCATTCCCGACGTTGTGCGGGGAAAGAACCCCCATGAGGCCGCTCTCGCAGTGTTCGCGTGGATGGCCGGTGAGATGACGTATATGAAGGGCACTACCGGCGTCACCACGAATGCCGAACAGGCCTGGTCCCAACGCCAGGGCGTGTGCCAGGACCTGGCACACCTGGCGATCGGTGCCTTACGCTGCAGCGGCATTCCGGCGCGGTACGTCTCCGGCTATATCCACCCCCGGTCCTCGGCGGACATCGGCGAAACCGTAGCCGGCCAATCACACGCCTGGCTGGAATGGTGGGATGGAGAATGGCGCAGTTGGGACCCCACCAACCACAAGCCTGCAGGGGATTACCACGTCACAGTGGCACGCGGCCGTGACTACCGGGACGTTCCGCCCTTGAAGGGCATCTTGTCAGGGGGAGGCGGTTCGGGACTCTCTGTATCCGTGGAGATTACCCGCCTCGCCTAGGAGTTTATGTACAGACAAGGCCCTTAAGAGTCGCTCTTAAGGGCCTTGTCTGTACTCAAAATTTAACGTCTTTCTACCAAGGAGACGGCTTGTAGTCCTTGAGGAAGACCCCGTACTGGTCCTCGCCCTTTTCACCCATCACGATGGGATCGTAGACACGCGCAGCACCGTCCACCAGGTCCAAAGGAGCATGGAACCCTTCCTCCATGAGCCGGACCTTCGTGTAGTGCGGCCGTTCGTCAGTGATCCATCCGGTATCTACCGCGGTCATGAGGATGCCATCGGAATCCAGCATTTCCTGTGCGCTGGTCCGGGTCATCATGTTCAACGCAGCCTTGGCCATGTTGGTGTGAGGGTGTCCCGGGCCTTTGTAGGCGCGGGAGAACTGGCCCTCCATGGCAGAGACGTTAACGATGTACTTCCTGTGGGCTGTGGACCGTTTCATGGCGTCCCTGAGACGGCTGACCAGCAAGAAGGGCGCCGTAACGTTGCACAACTGGACCTCGAGCATCTCCAAGGGATCCACCTCGTCCACCACCTGGGTCCAGCTGTTGATGGCGGCGAGGTCCGGAACCAGGCCGCCGGCGTCGATCGCTGTTCCCGATTCAATGCGTTCCAGAGATGCTGATCCCGTGGAGAGCGCCAGAGAGGTGATCGCATCGCCGGCCAGCACCGGGTGTTCGGTGACGCTGCTGGCGAGGGCAAGCGGGTGCTTGTCATGTGCGTGCCCGAAGGTCACCAGCTCGGGCCCACCGTTGGCAACTTCAAGCGCCGCCGGCAAGGGCTCGTCTTCTGCATCGACCAAGGGCTTGTACGCATTGCCCGAGCGTCGCACGGTCTGAGCTGCATTGTTGATGATAATGTCCAGCGGGCCGGCTTCATTAAGAGAGTCGGTCAGAGCCATCACTTGTGCCGGGTCACGGAGATCGATGCCCACAATCCGGAGCCGGTGCAACCATTCGCCGCTGTCTTCCATGGCAGCGAATCGACGCGCAGCGTCCTTGGGAAAGCGGGTGGTGATGGTGGTGTGGGCGCCGTCCCTGAGCAGGCGCAAGGCAATGTACATGCCGATCTTGGCGCGCCCGCCGGTCAACAATGCGCGCCGTCCCGTGAGATCAGTGCGGGCATCGCGCTTGCTGTGGCTGAAAGCCGCGCATTCGGGGCAAAGCTGGTGGTAGAACGCGTCAACCTGCGTGTAGTGCTTTTTGCAGATGTAGCAGGGGCGGGAGCGAATGAGGTGCCCTGCAATTTCCCCGGTGGTGGAAGGGGCCAGCTTGTTTCCGCGGGTTTCGTCGTCGATGCGGTCCGGGGCGGCGGTAGCAGTGAGGGCAATGACAGCCCTGTCTGCTTCCGCGATGGAGTCGCGCTTGGTGACGCGCCGGTGCCGTTTGACGGCTTTGAACATCTTGCCGGTGGCACGGCGGACAGCAACGTAGTCCGGGTGCTCTTCGTCGTAGACGTGGATCGTGGTCAGAACCTTGAGGCAGGCCTGGATCTCTTCAGGCGTCAGATCGGTGGAGCTCATTGACCTGATTTTACAGCCTTGGGAGCCAGTGGCCTGCCTCGGGTTCTGTGGGTGCCGGCGGTGCGCCTACGGGCTAATGCGACGCACCCTGCGCAGCGGCGTCCGCTACGCGTGATTGGATGCCGGCTGCCACCTTTTCCGCTGAGTCGCGGATATCGGGATCGTCATGCGTGGCCGCTTTGACCGCTTCCGGCAACCCACGCCGATGCTGTGCGGACAACGCAAGTTCGGCTTCACCGGGCTCGGGGACAACCTGACCCTTTGCCAGCACGGTAATGCCGGATTCGGTGACCTTGTAGCCTCGGGCCTTATCCAAGGCGGGGTCCAGGCCGATGGCCGCGCCCGCAGGCACCTTGACGTTTTTGTCCAGGATTGCCCTCTTGATGACGGCGCCCTCGCCCACACGGACCTTATCCATGAGCACGGAGTCCTGAACCCGGCTACCGGCAGCCACATAGGCGTCGTTGGAGAGGACGGATCCCTCAACGATTCCGCCGGAAACCACCACGCCGCTGGCAACGATGGAATCCAGGGCTGTTCCCACTGTGTTGTTCTCACCACGGACAAACTTCGCTGGCGGCGAGATGCTCTGGCGCGTGTAGATCGGCCACTCGGAGTTATAGAGGTTGAAGATCGGCACGGGGGAGATCAGGTCCATATGAGCGTCGTAGAACGAGTCAATGGTACCGACGTCGCGCCAGTAGGTCCGGTCGCGGTCGGTGGCACCGGGAATGTCGTTAAGGGTGAAGTCATAGACGCCGGCTTCTCCCTGGTCCACGAAGTAAGGAATGATGTCGCCACCCATATCGTGCTTGGTATCGAGGCGTTCCGCGTCCACATGCAGCGCTTCAACGAGGGCGTCTGCGTTGAAGACGTAGTTGCCCATGGAGGCCAGGAACTGCGTGGGGTCGGCTGCCAGCCCGGGGGTGCTGGCCGGCTTTTCCACGAACGCGGCGATCTTCCGGGGATCGTTCTGGTCTACCTCGATCACGCCGAACTGGTTGGCCATGTTCAGCGGTTGCCGTACTGCAGCAACCGTGGCTTTGGCGCCGCTGGCAATGTGTTGCTCCACCATTTGGGAGAAATCCATGCGGTACACGTGGTCAGCGCCGACCACTACCACGATGTCCGGGGCGTCATCGTGGATGAGGTTCAGCGACTGATAAATTGCATTGGCACTGCCAAGGAACCAACTTTTGCCCACGCGCTGCTGCGCCGGTACAGATGCCACATAGCGGCCCAGCTGCGTTGACATGCGCCAGGTTTCCGAGATGTGCCGGTCGAGGCTGTGCGATTTGTACTGCGTCAGCACGACGATTTTCAAATATCCCGAATTAACGAGATTGGACAGTGCAAAGTCAATTAACCTGTAGCCGCCTGCGAACGGAACGGCTGGTTTGGCCCGATCCGCCGTTAGCGGCATGAGTCGGTTGCCTTCCCCGCCTGCCAATACGATTGCCAAAACTTTCTTCAACGCCATGGTCACAGCTCCCCGTACGTCTTCGTATCCCCCAAAAGTCCGATTTTCCGGACTCTTTCACACTAGAACACATACGCCGGAACGACTACGTTGGTTAGCGTGCGAATAGACATTGTGACTAAAGAATTCCCTCCGGAAATTTATGGCGGTGCCGGTGTCCACGTTGCCGAGCTCAGCCGGGTGCTGGCAAAGCACGTCGACCTTCATGTTCGGGCGTTCGGCGCGCCCCGTGACGCCGACTATCACGGGGCTTCGGTGGCGTCCTACGCCACACCCGAAGACCTCGGCGATGCCAACGCTGCCATCCAGACCCTCGGAGTCGACTTGAGGATCGTTCCGGACATTGCGGGGGCGGACCTTGTCCACTCGCACACCTGGTACGCCAACATGGCTGGACACCTCGCCTCGCTGCTCCATGGCATTCCGCACGTACTCAGCGCTCACAGCCTGGAGCCGCTGCGTCCGTGGAAGGCCGAACAGCTGGGTGGCGGTTACGCCTTGTCTTCCTGGGTGGAGAAGACGGCCTATGAAGCTGCGGCGGCGATCATCGCCGTCTCCGATGGCATGCGGCAGGACATTCTGCGCAGCTACCCTGACGTGGACCCGGACAAGGTGCGCGTCGTCCATAACGGAATCGATGTCTCCCTGTGGGAACGTGATGAAGAGGACGATGCAATCCGGGCCCTGGGCATCGATCCCGCCAAGCCCAGCGTGGTCTTCGTTGGCCGCAATACACGTCAAAAGGGCGTGCCGTACCTGCTGAGAGCCGCCTCAAGCCTGCCTGACAACGTCCAGTTGGTGCTCTGCCTCGGCGCTGCGGACACTCCCGAGCTCGCTGCCGAAACCGCACGCCTCATTGAGGAACTGCAGGCCAAGCGTGAGGGCGTCATCCTCATTGAGCGGATGTTGCCGCGTAGGGAACTCATCCAGGTCCTCAGCCACGCCACGGCCTTTGCCTGCCCGTCGATCTACGAGCCCCTTGGCATCGTGAACCTCGAAGCCATGGCCTGCGGTGCCGCAGTGGTGGCCAGTGCCACGGGCGGCATTCCCGAGGTTGTCCAGCACGGCGAAACGGGCCTTCTGGTGGAACTTGAGCAGGTAACCGATGGCACGGGTACGCCGTTGGACCCGGAAAAGTTCGTCAGCGACTTCGCCGCGGCATTGAACCAGGTTGTGGCCGATCCCGCCCGTGCCCGCGAAATGGGCATCGCAGGACGGCGCCGCGCTGAAGAGCACTTCTCCTGGGAGTCCATCACGGAAACAACGCTTGAGGTCTACCGGTCGGTTTTGCGCTAACCCTCGGCTCTGAAGAACAGCAAAACCACGACGGCGCCGTCCCCCTCAGGTGGGGACGGCGCCGTCGTGGTTTTCAATAGTTCCGCAATTGTTCACCGCTCGTAAGCGGCCTGCTGCTAGCGGCTCTTCGAGACCTTCAGTGCCATTAGCGTCTTCTCATCCGCAGGAGCACTGCCGTTGGCTCGCTGCTCGCGGAAGTGCTCACGCGCCGCATCCTGCCGGGTTGCTTCCGCGCCGGTGGCAATGGAGGCACGCAGGTGCTCAGGACCATAGCCAAAGGCGTCCACAAGGTCCACCGCGTGCGGGCGGATCTTCACCAGCAAGCGGTTGATGTACGTGCCTACGGTACGGCCACGCTGCATCGACAACCTTCCGTTCATGAGGTACCAGGACAGATGCTTCTCGATCAGGGACAAGCCGAACAGGTCCCGGAGCCAGGTCAGGACCCGCTTGGTTCCCTCATCCTTGACCTCCGCGAGGGCCTCGGTGAAGGCTTCCCACTGCAGGAGTTCAGCATGTGCCTGGGCAGCTTCAATGAGCTCATGCTGGTGCTGGTTGAAGAGAGCAGCGGCCTGGTGTTGGGGAAGCTTGTTGGCCCCCTTCAGTGCAGCACCGACTTCTGCAACCATGGACTGGACGCGGTCAGCCAGGAGGGTTCGCTGGCCTTCCTCGTCCCGCAAAGCCAGTGCTGCCTTCTGGACTGAACCGGTATCGGCCACGAACTGGGCAACTTGCCGCAGACCCGTCCGGTGCAATGCGACACCCGCGGCTTGATCTACCACGTAGCGGGCCAGGACGCCAAAGTCGGCACTCCGGAATTCCTTGGCATAGTCGGCCAGCAACCGCTTGGCCACCAGCTGCAGCAGGACGGTGTTATCGCCTTCAAACGTGACATAAACGTCCAGGTCCGCACGAAGCGACGCAAATCGGTTCTCGATCAGGAAGCCCGCGCCGCCACACGCTTCGCGGCACTCCTGCAGGGTGTCCAAGGCATGCCAGGTACTGAGTGGCTTGAGCGCGGCCGCCAATGTCTCCAGGTCCTGACGGTCCGCGTCGGTGTCGTGGGCGCCGGAAAAGACGTCGTCGAACTTTTGCAGGAGCTGCTCGTGGGCAAAGCTGGCCGCGTAGGTAGTTGCCAACCGGGTGAACAAGCGTCGCTGGTGCCGCTGGTAGTCCAAAAGGACCTCTTCGTCGGTGCTGGACGAGGCATTGAACTGTCGACGCTCGGTGGCGTACTGGATGGCCGTTTTCAGCGCCAATTTGCTCGCGGCCACTGCGGCACCGTCAAGGGAAACGCGGCCCTGGACCAGCGTTCCAAGCATCGTGAAGAAGCGGCGTCCGGGGCTCTCAATGGTGGAGGAGTACGTGCCGTCCACAGCTACATCTCCGTAGCGGTTCAGGAGGTTGGTGCGCGGTATGCGAACCTCGGTAAAGTGCAACCGGCCGTTATCGATGCCGTTCAGGCCGCCCTTGATGCCGTCGTCCTCGCCGCCGATACCCGGGAGGAATTCTTTGGTAGCTGGATCGCGGAGCTCCACATAGAAAGCGTGGACACCGTGATTGACGTTCTTGGTGATCAGCTGGGCAAAGACCACTGCGGCAAGGCCGTCGTTTGCCGCGTTGCCGATGTAGTCCTTCCACGCCGCCCTGAAGGGGGTATTGATAATGAATTCCTGGCTGGCTTCGTCATACGTCGCCGTGGTTGCAATGCTGGCGACATCCGAGCCGTGGCCTGTTTCAGTCATGGCGAAGCAACCGGGAATCTCCAGGCTCATGATGCCCGGGAGCCACTTATCCTGATGTTCCACCGTGCCCAGGTGCATCACTGCAGAGCCGAAGAGGCCCCACTGGACGCCGGCCTTGATCTGAAGGGACGGATCAGCAGTGACGATCTCTTCGAAGCCGGCGATGTTGCCGCCGTGGTCATCCGAACCGCCCAGACGGGTGGGGAACGCGCGATGGACAGTGTTGTTGTCCACCAGGAACTTCAGCTGCTCGAACACGCGGGCGCGGTGCTCGGTGTGATGCAGGCCTTCGATCTTCTGCACCACCGGGTTCCCCGCCACCTTGCGGGCTTCGTGGCGGATATGCGCCCATTTTCCAAGGAGCTGCTCTCCGAGGGCGGCTACGTCCACCACCGGCTCGGCGCCGAGGGCGGCGTCTTCGCGGCCGGAGGGTTGCTGGGCGGATGAAGCCCGGTCCACTACTTCAGTCATGTTGCTTCCTTCTTTGGTTCCGACAACTGATGAGTCATTGCTGATGTCAGGTGGTGCTTCTAAGTTCCGGGGCGATGCCCAGGCACAGCCAGTCCGTGATCTGGGCGGCCATGGTTGCCTGATCGGGTTTGGTGCTGCCTGCGGGGCTGCCGAGCCACATTTCGCCGGCATTCCTCACGAGTCCAATAGCGGCCGTGGGCCAATACACGATGACCGCTTCCTTCTCTCCGCCAAGGTGCTCCCGCATGGGAGTTGCGATCATGTCCGTGATTTGTTCGAAGAAGTTGCCCAGGGCGCCCGAGGCCGCGATGGCATCCTGGGCCGAAGCCTCCCCGGGAGTAAGCCGGGTGATGAAGGCGTAAACGTTAGGGCTGGATTCGGCCATCTGCAGATATGCCGACACCATGGCAAAGAGTCCCTCGCGAGGAGTTTGCGCCAGCTGGGTGGCCTCCTGCATGCGTCGCTGCATTTGCCCCAGCACTACTTCACCCATGGCTTGCTGGAGACCTGCCTTGTCCCCGAAGTAGCGGTAAAAGACTGATTTGGATGTTCCGGCGGCCCCGGCGATCTCCTCCATGGAGGCATCGCTTCCAAGACTGTGGACGGCTCTTCGCGCGGTTTTGATGAGTTCGCGCCGGCGCTCTTCACGGTGGGACTGCCACCGGGCTGCACGTCCATCCACTACCGCGTCTGCGTCCACTGCACCGGGTACTTCAACGGCAAGCTGCGGGGAGCCGGCGGCTTCGGCGGATTCTTCGTGGCGACTGTTCACGATACCCAGCGTATCAGGTACGCTGGGTATCAGTAACTGGCATTGATCGAAGGAGACAAGCATGGCTGCAGCAGACGTGACAACGAACGGGCCCTTGGAACCGGCTACCACCCCACAAGCATCGCGTTCGGCGGTCATCGTGGGCGGCAATCGCATCCCGTTCGCCCGCACCGGCGGCGCCTACGTAAAATCCTCCAATCAAGACATGCTGACCGCGGCCTTGGAAGGACTCATTGCCAGGTTCGGGCTCCAGGACGAACGCATCGGTGAGGTAGCAGCCGGGGCGGTCCTCAAACACTCAAGGGACTTCAACCTCACCCGGGAAGCTGTGCTCGGCTCTGCTTTGTCTCCGGAAACCCCCGCATACGACCTCCAACAAGCCTGTGCCACAGGTTTGGAGACAGTCCTGGGACTGTCCAACAAGATCAAGTTGGGACAGATTGATTCAGGTATCGCCGGTGGAGTGGACTCGGCATCCGATGCCCCGATTGCTGTCAGTGAAGGATTGCGTGAAATCCTGTTGGACCTGAACCGGGCAAAGACCACGGTGCAGAAACTAAAGATCATCGGCCGGATCCGGCCCAAGGATCTGGCCCCGGACGCGCCCAACACCGGAGAGCCCCGCACGGGATTGTCCATGGGTGAGCACCAGGCCCTCACAACCGCACAATGGAAAATTACCAGGGAAGCCCAGGACGAGCTTGCTTACAACAGCCACCGCAATCTGACGGCCGCGTACGAGCGGGGCTTCTTTGATGACCTCATCACCCCGTACCGCGGCCTGAACCGGGATTCAAACCTGCGCGCGGACACCACCTTGGAGAAGCTCTCCACCCTGAAGCCCGTCTTTGGGAAGACGCTCGGCTCCGAGGCCACTATGACCGCTGGCAACTCCACACCCCTGACAGACGGCGCATCAACGGTCCTCCTGGCAACGGGGGAATGGGCGGACGCCCACGGCCTGCCCAAGCTCGCTACGGTCCTGGACGGCGAGGCGGCCGCCGTGGACTTCGTCCATGGCAAGGACGGCCTCCTCATGGCGCCGGTCTTCGCTGTGCCACGCCTCCTGGCCCGCCACGGCCTTACCTTCGAGGACATCGATTTCTTCGAAATCCATGAAGCCTTCGCCGGGACGGTGCTCAGCACCCTTGCCGCGTGGGAGGACGAAGATTTTGGCAGGACGCGTTTGGGCCTGGATGGCGCACTGGGAAAGGTGGACCGTGCCAAGCTCAACGTCAATGGATCCTCGCTAGCTGCGGGCCATCCGTTTGCCGCTACAGGTGGCAGGATCGTAGCTTCCCTTGCAAAAATGCTGCATGAGAAGGGCAGCGTAGACGGCCGCCCTGCCCGTGGCCTCATTTCCGTGTGCGCCGCCGGCGGTCAGGGTGTCGTTGCGATTCTGGAAGCAGCTTAAGGGGGAGCGCGATGACTGATAAGTACACACAGCTTGTAAGTCAGGGACTAGGGAAGGACGTGGCCAAGAAGCTCGGTCTGCCTCAACCGGTGGTTCTTCGACGCCACGAACCCGGCGCACCCCTCGTTACCGGTCCGGTCCTGGTAAGCGGCGACAGCGCCGGCGCAGATGACCTTGCCACCACAATGCTTGGATGGGGTTTGGACGTCAGGCGCAACGCGTTGCCTAAGGAAAAGCTGGGGGCTATCATCCTGGTCCTTGATGCCGTCCAGCACCCCGAGGACCTGGGCAAACCAGTACTGACCGCGGCCGCTTCCTTGCGGGACCTATCGCCCAACGGTCGTGTCATCACTATCTCCCGGACATCGCAGTCAGCCCGCAACCCGGCATCGGCTGCTGCGCGGCAGGGCATTGATGGGATGTTGCGCTCCCTTGCCAAGGAACTGCGGGCGGGCGCCACAGCCAACGGCATTCTCCTGGACGAGCACTTGGACGAGCATCTGGCAACAACCAGTCCCTCAGCACTGGGGGCGCTAAGGTTCTTCCTCTCAGGCCGATCCGCCTACGTGGACGGACAGTTCATCACCGTCCGCTCAACGTCCGGCAGCTTGCCGAACGACGCCTACAAGCCACTCGCCGGCAAAGTAGCAGTTGTTACAGGCGCGGCCCGCGGCATTGGTGCAGCAATCGCCAGAACCCTGCACCGCGACGGAGCCAAGGTGGTAGCTGTGGACATCCCGGCAGCCGGGGATCATCTGGCAGCAGTAGCCAACGAAGTACGCGGGACCGCCCTGCAGCTTGATATCAGCCGGGATGACGCAGGACACCGGATCATCGAACACGCGGTGGAACGCCATGGCCGGCTCGACATCGTGGTCCACAACGCAGGAATCACCCGTGACAGGCTGCTGGCCAACATGGACGAGGGCCGCTGGCAGTCAGTCATCGCGGTCAACATCGCCGCCCAACTGAGGATTAACGAAGCCCTTCTGGCATCGGAGCATTTCAAGGAATCACCGCGCATCGTCTCGGTTGCTTCCACCAGCGGCATCGCTGGAAATAGGGGGCAGACCAACTACGGCGCGTCCAAGGGTGGCGTCATAGGGATGGTCAGGTCCACAGCGGCCCTGATGGAACCTTTCGGCGGGACAATCAACGCCGTAGCTCCTGGTTTCATTGAAACCGAGATGACCGCAAAAATGCCCTTCGCGATCCGTGAGGCCGCCCGCAGGCTCAACTCCCTCAAGCAGGGGGGCCAGCCCCAGGATGTGGCCGAGGCCATCGCCTTCCTGGCAAGCGACGCTGCCGGCGGAATCTCCGGAGAAGTACTGCGCGTATGCGGGCAGCAACTGGTGGGAGCATGAACCATCCGCAGCCAGTTGTCCTGGGCGAACTGCCGTCCTTGTCCAAGCTGTACGTCAATGCAGCGGCCGCGGCAGCCCGCCGTCGGGTCCTTGGATCCTCCACCGGCAAGAAGCGGCTTCCAGCTGTCAGCCACGAGGTCAGGGGAGTGCGGGCCGACGTCGAGAACCTCACCGCCTACCAACATCTGCTGGGGGAGACAGCCAGTGATATCCTCCCCGCCGGCTACGTGCATGCTTTGGCATTTCCTGTGTCCATGAGCGTCATGAACCGCGAGGATTTTCCGCTACCGCTTCTTGGCATGATCCACCTGAAAAACCGCATTGAACAGCTGGCTCCCATTCAGTTCGCCCAGGAACTGGACATCCGATCCTGGGCGGAGAGCCTTGCCGGGCATAGAGCAGGAACCCAGCTGGACGTAGTTTCCGAAGTCCGTGCGGGTTCCAGCGATGATTTGCTGTGGCGGGGCGTTTCAACCTATTTGGCCAAGGGTGTCTTCCTGCCGGGTATCGACAAAGCGGGCAGTCCGAACGGTGCCTTGGATGCCAGCGATTTTGTCCCTCCGCATCCCACCGCTCTGTGGCAACTTAACCTGGGCACCGGCCGAAGCTACGCCGCGGTTTCCGGCGACTTCAATCCGATCCACTTAAGTGTGCTTTCGGCGAAGGCTTTGGGGTTGCGGGGATCCATTGCCCACGGCATGTACCTAGCCTCCCGCGCGCTGGCCGACGTCGGAGCCGTCAAGGCGGACTCATTTGCCTGGAATGTCTCATTCGAAGCCCCGGTCTTCCTTCCAGCGCGGGTTGCCTTGGACATCACCACGCTGCAGGCGGATTCGGGGCATTGGGAACGCTCGGACTACGTGGCGTGGAATCCCCGCAGCGGCAGGCGGCACTTCACCGGAAGCGTTACTGCCTTGCCATGATCCACCAGCAACAACGGCGGCGGCCACCACCAGGTGCCCGCCGCCATTGTTCGTTAACGGCAACTAAAGAAACTGTTCATTAATGACAACTAAAGAAACAGTTGTGATGAAACTCGCATTGTCTCGCATGGTTGTCTTCATACAAACAAAACAAGGCCCGAAATCCATGGATTCCAGGCCTTGCGATGGTGCGCGGAGGGGGACTTGAACCCCCACCCCCTTTCGAGGACTAGCACCTCAAGCTAGCGCGTCTGCCATTCCGCCACCCGCGCAGGTGGTGTTCAGATGGTTTGTTGGGCACCTTCCGGTGCTTTACTTTCCTCCGAAGCAGCGAGAAAAACTCTAACACGGTTTCAGGTCGCTGAAAAATCGGCCCTGGTCCGGGCACGGGTGTCATCATCTCAGGCCCTTGCCACGGCGAATATTCAGGACGCCGGCAACCGCTGATGGGTAGGCTGATGGAACAAGGGACGCCAGATGCCGCGAAGACCGCAGCGTGCGTCGCCGGAACCTGCAGCCCAGCCACGCAAGGAGAGTTTCCATGTCTGTCATCCGCCCTGAAGATGAAGTTGTCCGGATCTGCCAGGAACTCATCAGGATTGACTCCTCCAACTTCGGCGACGAAACCGGCCCGGGTGAGCGGGCAGCAGCAGAGTACACGGCCGGCCTGATCACCGAAGTCGGCCTCGAAGCCGAGATTTTCGAGTCGGCCCCGGGCCGCGCGAACGTGATAACCCGCATGGCCGGGGAGGATCCTTCAGCCGACGCGCTGGTAGTTCACGGTCACTTGGACGTCGTTCCCGCCCTCAAGGATCAATGGAGCGTTGACCCCTTCAGCGGCGAACTGAAGGACGGACTGATCTGGGGGCGCGGCGCCGTAGACATGAAGGACATGGATGCCATGATCCTTTCAGTCATGCGCAACTTCGCCCGGACGGGCCGCAAGCCAAAGCGCGACATCATTTTTGCTTTCTTCGCCGACGAAGAGGCCGGCGGCACCTACGGGGCACGCTACGCCGTCGAACACCGACGTGAACTTTTCGACGGGGCCACCGAGGCGATCTCGGAAGTGGGTGGATTCTCCGCCACGATCGGTGGCCAGCGGACCTACCTGCTGCAGACCGCTGAGAAGGGATTGTCATGGTTGCGTTTGGTTGCGCATGGCAGGGCGGGCCACGGCTCTCAAATCAATACTGACAATGCTGTCACCCGGTTGGCAGGGGCCGTCACCCGGATCGGGGAATACAAGTGGCCCGTGGAACTGACACCCACCACTCGACAGTTCCTGGACGGCGTGACTGAACTGACCGGCGTCGAGTTCGACGCCGACAACCCGGACATCCTCCTCAAGGAGCTTGGTACTGTAGCTCGCTTCGTCGGCGCCACCCTTCAGAACACTTCCAATCCCACGTACCTGCGCTCCGGTTACAAGCACAACGTCATCCCGGAGTCAGCCGAGGCGTTCGTTGACTGCCGCACGCTGCCGGGCCAGCAGGAGTTGGTGTTCGAGACCATCAAGGAACTCGCCGGCGACGGCATCGACATCAGCTATGTCAACAAGGATGTTTCCTTGGAAGTGCCCTTTGCAGGGAACCTGGTGGATTCCATGATCGATGCCCTGCACACTGAAGATCCGGGCGCGAGAGTCCTTCCCTACACACTCTCAGGGGGCACCGACAATAAATCGTTGAGCAAGATTGGTATCACCGGTTATGGTTTCGCCCCGCTGATGCTGCCCGACGAGCTCGACTTTACGGGAATGTTCCACGGGGTTGACGAGCGCGTGCCGGCCGAGTCCCTCCAGTTCGGCGCACGGGTCCTGAACACCCTGCTAAGCAACTACTAACGAGGAGGTCCCCGCCGTGAGTCCCGAAGAAATCCTTCCCGACGAACTGCTTGAACGGCTCCGTGGCCGCGCGGCAGGCTACGACGACAACAACCAGTTCTTCCACGAAGACCTTGATGAACTGGCCGCTGCCGGTTACCTCAAGCTGTTCGTGCCAGAGGCCGACGGCGGTTTTGGGCTCGGGCTCGAAGCGGTGGCTGCGTTGCAGCAGCGTCTCGCCACGGCCGCGCCCGCAACGGCATTGGCCGTCAATATGCACCTGGTCTGGACCGGAGTCGCGCAGGTCATGACCGCGCGCGGGGACACGTCATTGGATTTCGTGTTGAAGGAGGCGGGGCAGGGTGAGATTTTTGCGTTCGGCATTTCCGAGGCCGGCAACGACTCCATGCTGTTCGATTCCGGCACGGTTGCCGAGCCGCTGCCGGACGGAAGTTACCGGTTCACGGGCAGGAAGATCTTTACCAGCCTCTCCCGTGGCTGGACCCGGCTGGGAACCTTCGGCAAGGATGCCGACGCCCGGGACGGTGCAGGGGAGCTGGTCTTCGGCTTTCTCAGGCGAGATGAGCCGGGCCACGAAACACTGAGCGACTGGGACACCCTGGGAATGCGTGCCAGCGCGTCCAACACCACCCTCCTGCACGGTGCTGTTGTTCCGCCGGAGCGGATCTTCCGCAAACTGCCGGTGGGTCCCGGGAAGGACCTGCTGTTCTTCGCGATTTTCGCGTGCTTTGAGACGTTGCTCGCCGCTGTGTATACCGGTGTTGCCGAGCGTGCGTTCACCCTTGGGGTAGCGAACGTCAAGCGCAGGGTTTCGGCGAAGCACGGTGGCCGGAGCTACGCCCAGGATCCCGATATCCGTTGGAAGGTGGCCGATGCCGCCTTGGCGATGGACGGCATTTCCCCGCAAATCTCGTCCCTGGCCAGGGATGTGGACAACCTGGTGGACCACGGAGCCCAGTGGTTCCCCAAACTTGTGGGACTCAAGTCCCGGGCAACGGAAAACGCACGCCACGTGGTGGATTTGGCCATTCGGGTGACAGGAGGATCCAGCTACTTCCGCGGTTCCGAGATGGAGCGCCTTTACAGGGATGTCCTGGCGGGAATCTTCCATCCTTCCAACGACGAATCCGCCCATAACACTGTGGCAAATGCATGGTTGGGGCCGCTGGAGGACTAGCTGCATCAACCCGGCCGGTGGTGTCGCAGGGTTCAGACGGTTCGCTGCACGGAGTAGACCTTCCGGCGAAGCCAGAAGCGCCGCCCGCCTCCCAGGTAAAGCACGCTGCGTTCGAGTTCCCACTTGCCGTATTCGGAATGTTCGGCCAGCCGGCGCCGGGCGTCCGGCAACGAATCGTCAGGCCCCACCGTCAGAACGAGGTATTCGTACTGACGTGCATAGTCTCGTTGGCGCTCTACGGAGCTGCCTGGAAATTGTTCTCTCATCCCTCTCCATTTTCGTCTTTTTCCGGCTAACGTGAAGTCATGAGCATCGATCCGCGTGTCGCGCTTCAATCACTGACCGCCGCCCTGGAAGAACATCTGGCCGCCGCATCGGCTCGGAGAGGTGAAGGTGACCCCAACGTTGAGTCGGCCTTTTTCGCCGTCGCTGATGCCTTTGAGGTCTATGAAGATGCGCTGTACGAGGCCTACTCCGAGGTTACTCCGCTGCAGGTCTTCGATGACGAGGATGAAGAAGACGACGATGTCCTGGACGAAGATTTGGAAATCGTGGAGGACTGAACACCCTCATGAACCGGCCACCTTGGGTGGCCGGTTTTTTTATGCCCCTCCCGGCGTCAAAAGATCCCACTCCCGCCTGGATTTCTGCCGTTCGCGCCACAGGGAATGACACCAAAAACACGTAGTCCCGTCCTCCCCGGATAGGTACTCGCACGTAGGCGTGATGGGTAATACTGCGCAAACTTGAGTACCGACTACTGGTGCGTCACCACAGAGCCGCCGCTTCACTGATATGTAGGCAATGGCAGGTCTGCGAAGAAGGCTGACATGGTGAAAGTTCCAGTCTTGCGTACGGGCAAGGTAGCGGCACCCCAAGGTGCGGACCGTGCCTCAGCGCATTCAGTCTTTCCAGCAAAAACTGCCATCGTCGACGTCAATCCGCCGGCGTCTCCCTGGATTGACAAGTCCGTTGCTGCACAACGGGCTGAAAAGGCGGGACTGGCGGCACCAAGGTCCGAGGTCACCCTGGATTTCGTGCCGCCAGTCACCCGCAGAGCGCCGAAAGATAAGTCCACCGCCCGGGGCGGTGACGATTGGGCGCACTCGCTTACCAACAGTCTCCGCATGACAGACACCGCGTTGGTCGCTGCTGCGGTCTTCGCCGGCTTTGTTCTCAACACCGATGGCCTGTCCCTTTCCGCCCAAAGCCCTGGCTACTCACGGCACCTGGTGTTGGGGCTGATACTTGGACTCCTTTGGTTGGGTTCGCTGGAGGTCTACCGCACCCGCGATCCTAAGGTCCTTGGCGTTGGGCCGGAGGAATACAAGCGCGTTCTGTCAGCCAGTTTCCGCGTCTTTGGTTTCCTGGGCATTGTGGCCGTGGTTTTCCGTATTGATGCCGTGAGTTCATTTGTCATCGTTTCCTTGCCGCTTGGCCTGGTGGCGCTCACCGGCAGCAGGTGGAGTTTCCGCCGATGGCTGAGTCACGAGAAGTCCCGTGGACGCTGCCTTTCCCGTGCAATCGTTGTTGGCGAACCCCAGGATGTCCGGTACGTCATCAAACAGATCAACCGAAAGTCCGGCACCGCCTACGACATCCTCGGAGCATGCCTCCCGGGCGCCCGTCGCGGTGCGGTCCTGAAGGTTGACGAACGTCGCGTCCCCGTCCTGTCATCGATCTACGGTATTGCCGACACCGTCCGGCAGACAGGTGCCAACGCGGTCATTGTGGCTGGCCCCGTGCCCGGGGGAAACCAATTCATTCAGGAGCTCGGATGGCGGCTGGAGGAAAACGCGGCAGAACTTGTCCTCGCGGCCGCCCTGACCAACGTAGCCGGCCCCCGCATCCACTGGCGGCCGGTGGAGGGACTTCCACTGATGCACGTGGACATCCCGCACTACGCCGGGGGGAAGCACACTCTGAAGAGGTTGATGGACATTACGGTTTCGGCGTCGGCATTGCTGGTCCTGTCACCGGTCCTGCTGCTCCTGGCCGCCATAGTTAACCACGACAGCCCCGGGCCCGTCCTTTTTCGCCAGGAGCGGGTTGGCCGGCGAGGCAGCACCTTCCACATGCTCAAGTTCCGGTCCATGGTGGTGGACGCCGAATCCCGCTTGGAGGAGCTCAATACCCAGGACGAGGGCGCGGGCGTCCTGTTCAAGATCCGCGGGGATCCGCGTATCACCCGGTGCGGGCGTTGGATGCGTAAGTATTCCCTGGATGAACTGCCACAGTTCTGGAATGTCCTGGTGGGCAATATGAGCCTGGTGGGGCCCCGGCCGCCGCTGGCCAAGGAGGTGAGCGGCTATGAACGTCATACACACCGCCGGCTCCTCATCAAACCCGGCATCACGGGCCTGTGGCAGATCAACGGGCGATCCGACCTTCCATGGGACGAGGCCGTTCGACTGGACCTCTACTACGTGGAGAACTGGTCCATAGCGGGAGACCTGATGATCATGTGGCGGACTTTCAGGGCAATGATCCAACCGACCGGAGCCTACTAGCCAAGAGTCACTGGCCAAGAGCTGACCAACACCAAACGAATCGCGCTGTCAACACAGAAGCAGAGTGGGAAATGACCATACGAACCATTCCATCAGGACAATTGAACGGCCACGGGCTGTTGCCCAGGCTCCGCATCGCTGTGGTCGGGGCAGGGTACTGGGGCCCCAATCTTGCCCGGAACCTCAAAGCCAGCCCGGACTGGGATCTCGTTGCCATCTGCGACCTCGACGTCGAGCGGGGCCTCAAGCTCGCGGAGACGGTGGGCGGGGTGGCCGTCGTCGAATCCCTGGACGAGCTGTTGGATACCTACAATCTGGATGCCGTAGCCGTAGCGACTCCCGCGCATACCCATCATGGAGTGGTGATGACAGCCCTTCGCGCAGGCAAACACGTCCTGGTGGAGAAGCCACTTGCCGACAGCCGCACCAAGGGCCTGGAAATGGTGGAAGAGGCAAAGGCGCGGGGATTGGTCCTCATGGCAGACCACACCTACTGCTTCACTCCAGCGGTCCTCAAGATCCAGGAGCTGGTGGCCAGTGGCGCCTTGGGCGACATCCTGTATGTCGACTCCGTCCGCATCAACCTCGGCCTCGTCCAACCGGATGTCAACGTTTTCTGGGACCTGGCACCGCATGACCTGTCCATCCTGGACTTCGTCCTGCCCGGCGGGCTGCATCCCACGGAGATTTCCGCCCACGGCGCGGATCCGCTGGGAACCGGCAGGGACTGCGTTGGACACCTGACCTTCGGTCTGCCCAACGACGCCATGGTCCATATCCACGTGAACTGGCTCAGTCCCACCAAAATCCGGCAAATGATCATCGGAGGGTCAAAGAGGACCCTTGTGTGGGACGACCTCAACCCCCAGCAGCGCCTCAGCGTCTACGACCGCGGGGTCAGCCTGGAGCACCAACCCAGGTCTGCCGCAGACAAACGAACCTCAGCTATTTCCTACCGGCTGGGGGACACATGGTCCCCGGCCCTGCAGGAACGGGAACCCCTGGGCCAAGTAGTAAGCGAACTTGCCTCCTCCATCCGCAACCGGACAACACCACGGACCAGCGGTGAATCCGGGCTCCGCGTCCTGTCTGTGCTCGAAGCCGTCACCCGAAGCTTGAGCACTGACGGACAATCAACCATTGTCGCCGGGAATGAAGTCTCCCTCCAGGTTGTACGGTGAAAGAGCTTCCAGGAGCACACGTGCTGGTTACCGGAGGCGCCGGGACCATCGGATCGACGCTGGTTGACCAGCTGCTCGACGCCGGCGCGGCGCACGTCGACGTGCTCGACAACCTCGTCCGCGGCCGCCGTGCAAACCTCGGCGACGCCCTCGCCACTGGCAGGGTGCAGCTGATCGAAGGAGACCTGCGCGACCGCGACCTCGTCCACGATCTCACCCGGGGCAAGGACCTCCTCTTCCATCAAGCGGCCATCCGCATCACCCAATGCGCGGAAGAACCACGGCTTGCTTTGGAAGTCCTGGTGGACGGGACCTTCAACGTCTACGAGGCTGCTGCAACACACAAAGTGGACAAACTGATCTCAGCATCAAGTGCCTCCGTTTACGGCATGGCCGAGGCATTTCCCACCAAGGAAACCCACCATCATCACAACAACGACACCTTCTACGGCGCGGCAAAGTCCTTCAACGAAGGAATGGCCCGGAGTTTCCGCGCCATGTCAGGCCTGAACTACGTCCTCCTGAGGTACTTCAACGTCTACGGGCCCCGCATGGACGTCCACGGCCTCTACACCGAAGTCCTGGTTCGCTGGATGGAGCGAATAGTCGATGGCCTGCCCCCTGTGATTTTCGGCAGCGGAGACCAAACCATGGACTTCATCCATACCGAGGACGTTGCCAGAGCCAATGTCCTCGCCGCCCTCAGCGAAGTACGCGAAGGCGTCTACAACGTAGCCAGCGGTACCGAAACCAGCCTGGCGGAACTGGCTCAAACGCTGCTCAAAGTCATGGACTCACCCCTTGATGTGGAACACGGCCCGGAACGGGCTGTCAACGGAGTTGCCAGACGCCTCGCAGACGTCACGGCAGCACGCGAGGACCTGGGCTTCGAGGCCGCCATAGCGTTGGAAGACGGGCTGCGCTCGCTGGTCTCCTGGTGGCGTCCGCTGCGGGAAGAGATCGCCGCAGGCCGCGCGGTAGCCCGCCCCACGGCTCCGGCAGTGGGTGTGCGATGACTATCTCCGAAACCCAGCTGGGCCGTATTGATGTCATGAAGCCATGGCTGGGCGAGGCAGAGGCGCAGGCGCTTGCTGAAGTCGTCGCCTCCGGCTGGGTAGCCCAAGGCCCCAAGGTGCGGGAATTCGAGGACGCTTTTGCAGCTGGCCAGCATGCCGGATTCGCCATCGCAACCTCGAGTTGTACCTCCGCACTGCACCTGGCCCTTGTTGTTGCCGGCGTAGGAGCCGGTGACGACGTTGTGGTGCCGTCCTTCTCCTTCATTGCTACCGCCAATGCTGCTGCATACGTCGGCGCCAGGCCGGTTTTTGCCGATGTCGATCTTCATACAGGCTGCGTCACCGCTGCGACCATCAAAGCTGCACTGACTCCTGCCACCAAAGCGGTCATAGCCGTTGACCAGGGCGGAGTCCCGGTTGACTTGGAACCCATCCGGGCACTCTGCGATCCTCTCGGAATCATTGTGGTGGAGGACGCGGCGTGCGCCATCGGCTCCCTCTACCGCGGACAACCGGTGGGTTCCACCGCGGAGCTGTCAGCGTGGTCATTCCACCCGCGGAAAATCCTCACCACCGGAGAGGGCGGCATGCTCACCACTGCGCGCCAGGACTTCGGTGACAGGGCACGGCGACTTCGTGAACATGCAATGAGCGTTTCCGCCGCCGACCGGCACGCCAGCCTCCTCGCCGCCCCGGAGGAGTACCTCGAAATCGGGTTCAACTACCGCATGACCGATCTTCAGGCCGCCGTCGGAATCGTCCAACTCAGCCGCCTCGAAGCGGTTGTCCGGCGTCGCCGCGAACTCGCAGCGACCTACGCCCAAGCCTTTGCCGGCGTGGAAGGTCTCCGCCTGGTGAGCGATCCGGAGTACGGCATGAGCAACTTCCAGTCGTGCTGGCTTGAGGTGGGCCCGGCCTTCCCCGTCGGACGCGAGGTTCTGATGGCACATTTGGCCTCGGACGGGATATCTGCCCGTCGCGGGATCATGGCCGCGCACCGGCAACCTGCCTATGCAGGCGCCGATACAGGTGCCGCTGAACTGGGAGTCACTGAATGGTTGTCCGACCACACCCTGATCCTCCCGCTTTACCACGAACTTGCACTGCACGACCAAGTTAGGGTCATCGACTCCGTACTGCGCGCGGCGGGACAGCCATGAGCGAGCTACTTCTCATTGCTGCAAGCGGCCTCGCCCGGGAGGTGCTTGCCATGGTCCGCAGCAGCGGGCCGTTCGACGTCGTAGGGATCCTGGACGACGACGAGGACAAGCTGGGCCGCGTCGTGGACGGCGCCCACGTGCTCGGTCCGATCCGTGAGGCTATGAATTACCCCCACGCATTGCTGCTGATTTGCATTGGAACGGGGAGCGGCCGGGAAAGCGTCGTGCTGAGGCTCCGTGCTTTGGGCTTGGCTGAAGACCGCTATGCCACGGCGATAGATCCGTCGGTGCATGTTCCCGAGGGCTGCGTGATTGGCCGGGGAAGCATCATCCTCGCCCACGTGAGCATGACGGCGTCCGTGACCATCGGCAACCATGTTGTTGCCATGCCGGGGGTTACCTTCACCCACGACGACGTGATCGGCGACTATGCCACGTTGGCCTCCGGCGTCTCGCTCGGAGGAAACGTCCACATCGGCAGGGCGGCATACCTCGGAATGAACGCCAGTGTCCGCGAGCGCCTGAGCATTGGGGCGAAAGCGACCATCGGCATGGGTGCCGCTGTCCTTGCCGATGTTCCTGAGGATGAAACCTGGGCGGGTGTGCCGGCCCGGGTGATTCGGCGGGGTAATTCTCCTGAGTTGGAGGGCGTGAAGTGAAAGTGATGCGGCCCAGGCCCCTGGTGAACCGGCCGACGGTGACGGTGGTGATTCCCTGCTACAACTACGGGCGGTATCTGCCGGAGGCTGTCAATAGTGCGTTGTCGCAGGAGATGGTGGAAGTGGACGTCATCGTGGTCGATGACGCGTCCACGGATGGCAGCGCAGCGATCGCGTGGGGGCTTGCCGCAGCGGATCCCCGGGTTTCGGTGGTCCATCATGGGCAGAACCAAGGGCATATTGCCACTTACAACGACGGACTTTCCAGGGCCCGGGGCCGTTACGTGACGCTGCTTTCGGCCGATGATGTGATCGCTCCCGGTGCACTGGGGCGTGCTGTGGCTTTGATGGAGGCCAACCCGAACGTGGGGATGGTTTATGGGTTGCCGAAGGACTTCGTTGATCAGACCCCGCCTGTTGCCTTGCATGGGCGCACCACGTGGACGGTGTGGGAGGGTAGCCGGTGGCTCGCACTTGCGTGTGCCCGCGGACGGAACTTCATTCTGTCCCCCGAGGTGGTAATGCGGACCGAGACGGTGTTGAGTGTTGGCGCTTACAGTGCCTCGCTGCCACATTCGGGGGACTTGGAGTATTGGTTGCGTGCGGCTGCTTCCTGGGATGTTGGGCGGGTCAACGGGCCGGTGCAGGCTTTCTACCGGGTTCATGGGAACAACATGCACCAAACGGAGTTCGCTGCGGCGGCGGTGGACCTCCAGCATCGGCTTGAGGCCTTCCGGGTTCTTGAAGATGTCCGTTTTCCGATTACGTCAGAAAAGCGGGTTCGCCAGTTGCGGCGGGCCAAGGGTGCGCTCAGCAAGGAAGCCTCGCATTTGGGGGCAAGGGAAGTCATCCGTGGCGGCTCGCTGGAAACTGCCATTGAGTTGCGTAAGTTCATTGAGTGTCTGCAGGATGTCCCGGGGAATGTCCATAGGGCGAACGCGCTTCAGGCCAGGATCACACGTGTCTCACGTGGCGGTCGGCCACGGCCGGCAACGAGTGCTGCCGAGTTTGTCCGGAGCCAGCTTGAGCGCATCCGCTGGCGTTTGTGGGCCATGACAGGAATTTCATGACGACCGGTAGCGGTGCGGACCGCACTCTGGGCGCCCGGTCCGCGAGCGCCACGCTGTGGGGCGGGGTCAACATGGCCCTCGGCAGGATCGTCCAATTCGCCACCACCATCATCGTGGCCCGGATGATTGCGCCCGAGCATTTCGGTGCCCTGGCCGTGGCTATTGTGGTGCAAACCATCGCCACGAACATGGCAGAGCTGGGTGCTACAGCGGCGTTGGCCAGGGGCAACGGGGATCCGGACAGGATCGGACCAACTGTTTTCTCCATTTCTTTGGTGACCAGCGCAGTGATGACTGCCGGAGCCGTGCTCCTGGCTCCTGCTTTGGCTGCAGCTTTTGACGACCCCGCGGCGACTCCAGTGATCCAGGTACTCTCTTTGACCATCCTGTTCCAAGGTATTGGTGCTGTTCCGTCCACCATGGTGTGGCGTGAGTTCCTGCAGAAGCCGCGGGTTGTCGTTGACGTTGGCAGTGTGGCGGTAGTGCTGGTGCTCGTTGTTCCCATGGCGCTGGATGGGTGGGGGGCCATGGCGCTGGCCTGGTCCAGGGTGGGCGGCCAGTTCTTCGCCATGGTTGGGTATTGGGTCATCACGCCAAGGAGGTATGCCCCCGGCTTTGACCGCGCGGTGGCCAAGGAGGTCCTGCGCCTGGGCATGCCGTTGGCCATGGCCAACCTGGTGGTGTTTGTGACCCTCAACATGGATTACCTCCTCATTGGCCGAATGTTGGACCCGGCCGCCCTGGGTCTTTATCTGTTGGCCTTCAATTTGGCCGGTCTTCCGAGCTCGGTGATCACGGCAGTCATCCGTGCCACCGCGGTGCCCACTTTCGGCAGGCTGTTCGCCGAGGGCACCCTTGGGGAATTGGCGGGGCGGTTTGTTGCGGGGGTCTCGTATTGCGCGTTCCCTATCTCGGCGATGATCATCGCACTTGCAGAGCCGCTGATGGTCACAGCCTACGGACAAACGTGGGCGCCTGCAGGCATCGCGCTGGCGACCCTCGGCGTTTTTGGGGCCGCACGGATTCTTGTGGAACTCTTTGCCGACTTGAGCGTGGGTGCAGGGAGGACTGTATGGCTCTTTTGGGTCCAGGTGGTGTGGCTTGTTGCCCTCACACCCGCGCTGTATTTCAGTATCCGGTGGTGGGGGATTGCCGGTGCCGGCGTGGCCCACGCGGCTGTTGCCTGCCTGATTGTCATACCTATGTACGTCATGGTTCTTGCGTCAGTGCTGGGCGTCCGCGCCGGGGAGTTGTTGCGTGGAAGTATTGCCCCTCTTGCGGCGGCGATGGTTGCGGGATTCTTGGCCCGGATCGCCACGTTCAGCATCACGGACCCTGTGATGGCACTCGTGTTGGGATGCTGCTTGGGCGGATCCGCTTATGCCCTGCTGACGTTCCGGCAGGGCAAAGTACTCCTGCGGACAGTGCGTGGCCTGCTCCGTAAAGGCCAACCCCTGCCCGGGAACACGCCAGCGATGGAGGGTCGGCCATGATTCCGAACCTGCCGATCATGGGTCCAGGCCCGGTTCCAGGTGCAGATCTGGCAGTGGTTACCCCGAGCTATTTGCCTGACCGGGAGTTGTGCTCGGACCTGAACCGATCCGTCCTTGAGATGACTGCGCCCGGCGTCACTCACCACATCATCGTGCCGGATCATGACCTCCATGCTTTCGCCGGCCTTGGCGGGCCCAGGACAGAGGTGCACGGTGCCCGGGAATTTCTTCCGCGGTCTTTCACCAGGCTCCCGGGAGTCAATGTATGGATCAATTCCGCCCGCCCCTGGCCGCCGATCCGCGGCTGGATCGTCCAACAGATCATCAAACTGGCCGTAGTTGCGAGGCTCAATGTTGACGGGGCGTTGCTTCTGGACTCCGACAGCATCATTATACGCGAGACAACCCTCGATACATTCCGCAAGGACGGTCGAGTGACTCTGTACCGCGCTCCCGGTGCCGTTGATCACACCCTTCCAGGGCACAGACTCTGGCATGTAACGGCACGCCGGCTCCTCGGCCTTGCGCCCCCACCGGCCTCCGACTTGGCGGACTACATTTGCTGGCCGTGCCTATGGGAGCCCGCCGTAGTGAGAAACATGCTTCAGCACATCCAAAATGTCACGGGTAGGGACTGGCCCACAGCAGTGGGAGCACAACTGCATTTTTCCGAAATGATGTTGTATGGCCTCTACGTAGATGAAGTCTCCGGCGGAACGGTCCCGGCCGTCAGCGAAATGCTGGGGATTGTCCACACCGCCGAGGTACCCCTGAGCCAGGCAGAAATCGAACGCCTCCTCAGCGGGGCAACCCAAAACAAGAATGTGGTGATGCTCTCCGCCAAGGCCGGGATACCGCTGGACGTGCGCCGGCGTGCGCTGCGGTCGTACCTTGACTCCTCGCTCGGGTCCGAACGGGGTGATCTCCAGTGAGAAGCATTTACCGCCGCGTTCTTACCCACGCCAGAGAGCATGGCTGGCGTTCGGTCACTAAGAAGGTGCTGCAAAGGACAGCCGCCAAAGCCCTTGAAAACCTGGCATTGGATGAGCCTGTGCTACCCCTTCGTCCTGAAGACATTATGGAGGCGGCAAGGCGAGGCACTGTGGACAAGCCACGTCCCAGAACGGGCAGCCTTGACGTCGGGTGGGTGTGCACGCCTCCGGGACCTGGCTCGGGCGGACACACCACTTTCTTCCGCATGGTCCAGGGCCTGGCTGACCGCGGCCACCGCTGCACACTGTATCTCTACGATCGAAACAGCGACGACGTTTCCCGTCACGCCTCCGTCATCCGGCAATACTGGCCGGACGTTGATGCCGGCATCAGAAGTGTTGCCGAAGGTTTCGACGGTTTGGACGCGGTGGTCGCAAGTTCGTGGCCAACCGCATATGCGGCCGCGACCCGTCGGGGACCGGACGTGCATGGTTTCTACTTCATCCAGGACTACGAGCCCTACTTCTACCCCCGGGGAACGTTGTATTGGCTCGCTGAGAACAGTTATCGCCTGGGGTTCACCAACATCGCCCTCGGAGAAATGATCACCCCCGTCATGAAAGCGGAAATAGGCCAGGAACCCGCCGCGACGGTGCCCTTCGCCTGTGACACCGCAACGTACCGACTGTTGGACGCCGGAGAACGTCAGGCGCCCCGCCAGGGGGTGGTCTATTACGCGAAGCGTGCTGTGGATCGACGCGGGTACCTCCTGGCCAAGCTGGCCTTGGAGCAGTTCCACTCCTTGCACCCGGAGCAGGAGATCCACGTATACGGGGACAGGATCACAGGATGGTCCATCCCTGTGAACAACCACGGCAATCTAAGCCCTGCCGAATTGAACAGACTGTACAACCGCACCATCGCCGGACTTGCGATCTCCTACACCAACATCTCCCTTGTCCCCGAAGAGTTGATGGCTGCCGGCAATGTTCCCGTCATCAATGAATCGACGTTCTCGGAACAGGTGATGAGGGACCCCGACGTCGTGTGGGCTCCGGCAACCCCCGGCCGGATGGCCGAGGCTCTTGCACAAGCAGTGGAAGCCCCCAACATAGCCGCACGCGCGGCGGCCATTGCGCAACGGGGGCGTCTGGACTGGTCAGTGTCACGGGAGAACTTTGCCAGGGTTATTGAATTGGCCTGCGCCAACGAGCCCGGAAGTCCGGGGTTGTTATGAGGATCTCCAGGAATCGCATGAATCTCCAGCCCGCGCCGGCGCCCGCGGGGCTGGATGATCTCAACGTCAGCGGACTATCCCCCCGCGCACACGTGCCGTTGTTGATTAAATTTGCCGCTTTCGCCATCTTCTTCTTTCCCTCCAATATGGTGCTCAAACCGCTGGGAGCTGTAGGGACGTTGCCGCTGATGATTGCGTTGCTTCTTCTGGCGGTTTGGCTGTGCTCTGTCCTTTTTGGCCTGACCAACCCCCTGGACACCCGCCATCCCGGCCGCATGGGCTTGGTTCTCCTCTGGGTGGGAACATGTGCCTCCTATGCGGCCATGTACTCCGGCTACACGGGAGGAAGCGAAAGCCCTGCACGCGCTGCAGCTGACAGATGGCTGATCCTCCTGCTGGCCAGTGCAGGAATCATTCTGGTGACTGCGGAAGCCGTAAGGACGCTGAACACAGCCATGGCCTTGACGCGGGCCCTGTTGGCTGGTGCGGCATTTTGCTGTCTCGTGGCGGCTGTTCAATTCTTCTTCCGCGTTGATCCCATGCAGTTCCTGCAAATGGCGATGCCCGGGTTCACCAACAACGGGGGAAACACAACATTCCAGATACGTGGGTCGTTGATGCGTGTCTCGGGGAGCACCTTCCATTCAATCGAGATGGCCGTTGTCTGCGCAATGCTTCTTCCGCTGTCCATATGGCGGAGCCTGTACGATCAAAAAGGCCGGAAATGGGTGCATTGGACCATCACAGCACTCTTGGTTTTCGCCATCGCCTCAACAGTCTCGCGCTCAGGGATCCTCGGCCTGCTGGCCGGTATGGCTGTTTTCCTGCCTTTCCTGCCCCGGGTTGCCAGGCGTTGGGCTTTCGTTGCGGCCCCCGTGATCGTAGCCGTCCTGTTTCTCGGCGTCCCTGGCCTGGTGGGCACTCTGGGAGCATCGTTGACAGCGGGAGAAAGCGACCCGTCCATTACCACGCGAACCAACAACTACCCCCGGGTGGCGGCAATGGTGGATGAACATCCGTTCTTCGGCGTAGGTCCGGGAAACTACATGCCAACCAACGCCATACACATCCTCGACAACCAATATCTGAACGCAACAGTCACCATCGGTCTGGTGGGTCTGGTGGGCATGATCGCCTACCTGACGTTCCCAGGCATATCCGCCCTCCTCGCCGCCCGTGCTTCCCGCCTTCCCGCATTGCGATGCTTCGCGGGCGCCGTCGCCGCTGCCGGAATCGTTGCCGCCATCTGCTCCCTGACGTTCGACTCCATGTCATTCCCGGTCTTCGCGCTCGCCTATCCCTTCATCGTCGGGCTGTCCGGAGGAACGTGGAACATGGTGCGGCGGGAGCTCGAACATCAAAAAGATCCTGCTGCAACAGAGGGCCGAACGCGGCCGCCGCTTAACACGAAGAAACTACTCCCCAAGGAGAGATCATGGACCCCGTAGCCGTCATCAAAACCCTGTGGCGTTACAAAATCTTCGTACTCCCCGTCCTGTTGCTGACGGCGGTGGCGGCGGTCTACATGTTTTCCTACGCCCCCAGAACATACGAAGCCCGCACCACCTACGCCATAGTCGCCCCACAGGTACCAACGGCGGAACAGATCGAAAAGGATCCTGCCCTGGGCTTGCTCAACACTGACAACCCCTACCTGCGCTCTGCCGACACTTCCCTCGTAGCCCAGGTAGCTGTGACCCGTCTGAACGATGTTGCTACGGGCGATTTCCTTGCAGAACAAGGGCTCAGCACGGACTACAAGGTAGAACGGCCCTCGGACGCCTTCCTCATCGACATCTCCGGAATCTCAGATGACAAGGCCCAGGCAATCAGCACCGCCAAGGCGCTGGGGGAGCGCCTGGAGCAAGACCTAAGGACCATCCAAGCGATCAACGGCGCCTCTGATAGATACCTGTTCACGGCACTGGTCGTAGCTTCACCAGAGAAAGCCACAGAACAGTTCTCCAGCAGGTTGAGGTCCGTCATCGTCGTGGTGGTTGCCGGTCTGGTTCTCACACTTGGCGCAGTCTCGCTGGCGCGCGCGGTGGAGACCACCAGGAATCGGGAGAGTAAATCAAAAAACGATCCCCGCAAGCGCAGCTTGCGTAAGATCTCCGAAAGCAACCCGACGCTAGTACTGCCGGGTAAGGACCCAACCTTCGACGACAAGGCTCTGCCGATTTCGGAGCCCCTGGTGGCAATCCACCCACTTGAACCCCACGAAGATAGAAGAACCACCACCACACCATCTGTTCAACCAACCAACAGCCGCTAACGGTTGGGGACGATGCAGCAATGACCAGATTTGGTTACCTGGTGCCGGAATTCCCAGGTCAGACGCACAGCTTCTTCTGGCGTGAACTCAAAGCACTGACCGACCTCGGGCACCAGCCGGAGCCAGTTTCCACCCGCCGTCCACAGCAGCCCGGGACCGTGCCTCCCTGGGCACAGGACCAACTACCTAAGATTCATTACCTGGTCCCACCGGGCCTGTCCGGCATCGGCGGCACAGCCAAGACGGCCTTGGCCGGACTCCGCCACCTTGACACGCTGGTAGCAGCGTCCGGCATCCACCGGCAGCCCGCACTGACCCCGGCTCAGACCCGCGACGTTCTGCAAACGGCAGGACTGCTCTGGGCAGGAGCCGCCCTGGCCCGGCACGCGCGCACCAGAGGGTGGCAGCACATACATGTCCATTCCTGCGCCCACGCCGCCCAGGTAGCCCTGTTCGCCCATATGATCACCGGCATCACCTACAGCCTGACGCTCCATGGCCCCCTCAGCGACTACGGCCCAAACCAGCACCAGAAATGGCTCAACGCCAAATTCTCCCTCGTCATCACCGAACGGCTACTGAGTGAAACCCTGCAGCAACTTGAGGACGTCATGCCTGCGGACGTCAGTGTCGCCCCCATGGGGGTGGAACTGGCCGCCTTCACACGCACCGCACCTTACGTCCCGTGGGACGGTGCAGGACCTGCACGGCTGTTCTGCTGTGCCCGGCTCAACCCCAGCAAAGGTCACGAGGAACTCCTCACAGCGGTCCGTCTGATCACAGACACCGGAATAGACGTCGAGTTGACCATCGCAGGCGAGGACGAAATCGGAGGAAAGGGCTACAGGCAAGCCATGGAAAACCTCATCAAGGAACTCGATCTCACACAGCGGGTAACGCTCCTCGGTGCCGTTCCGGAGCACAGGGTCAAGGAAGAACTTCAAAGAGCACACATCTTCACCTTGGCCAGCCACCAGGAACCACTGGGTGTGGCCATCATGGAGGCCATGGCCATGGAGGTTCCCGTGGTAGCCACATCAGCCGGGGGCGTCCCGGACCTGATAGCTACCGGACAGTCCGGCACCTTGGTCGATCCCGGTAATCCCGCATCCCTGGCAGCAGCAATACTGCACACCCTCCACAACCCCTCGCGCTCTGCAGCCATGGGACAGCGGGCGCGGATAACTCTTGGCGAATCCTACGACGTCTCCAAGAGCGCCCGCATCATGGCAGCACGGATCTGAACCAACTCCCGGAAAGGGAAACAATGAAGGGCAAAACAGTTGGCCTCTGGGCCGGTTCTGCGCTCGCAATCGCGGCCGTCAGCCTGATCGCCGTCGTGGGATCAAGCCGGACCCCCACGCCCTCAGCCCTGCCGGTTCCCGGAAGTTCCCCCAGCAGCGGGTCCGCGCCCGGAACGTCCCTGGCACTGCGCGACGTGGACGGAGGACCGGACTACTACGGGAAATTTGCCAACAGCCTTCCAACAGACCCATCCTTCTTTCCTCTGGGGGTGTGGCTGGAAAGCGTCCTGGACAAAGGCAACACAGCCATGGACTCGGCAGCCGGCATCAACACCTACGTTGAACTGACAGGGAACTCCGACGTGCAGTTGATCAAAGACTCCGGCATGTATGCGCTGCCAACTTTTCGGCACGCTGCTGCCGCGGGCTACGTCTTGAGCGACGAAGTGGACATGTGGGCAGGCCCGGGGGACGCCCGATGGACCGGCAGATACCCAGGGGACGGCGCACCGTGTTTTCCCGAAGGCACACCATGCGGGTACACCATACAGAAGGAACGGCGGGCATACGCACCACAGAACGTCTTGCTTTACTCCAACTACGGAAAAGGCGTCACCTTCTGGGAATCCGACCAGGAAGCCCACGGATTCATCAGGGGAGTCCAGGATGTGGTCTCCGCGGATAACTACTGGTTCACCGATCCCAACATCTGCGGCAAAGGCGAAGGAGGTGCCATTGTTGGCTATGCAAGAGACCTGACGCGAGAGGAATGCCGACTAGCTGCCAACTATGGCTGGACCATCGACAGGCTACGGAATCTGCAGGACCCCGCCACCAGAATTCCTGTGTGGGCGTTCGTAGAGAATGGCCATCCTTCAGGCGATGTCCCCAACACCACAACAATCACCGGCCCTGAACTCAAGGCCGCAGTCTGGAGCAGCCTCATCCACGGCGCCCGGGGAATCATCTATTTCAACCACAACTTCGGCGGCCCATGCGTCACCCAACACGTCATTAGGGACTGCGGCAAAGACATAGTGCCCACACTCACTTCCGTGAACAAGCAAATCACAGACCTCGCACCCGTCCTCAACGCCCCCTTCCTTGACGGCGCCACCACAGTCACCGGCCCGGTAGACCTCGCCACCAAACTCCACAACGGCCACGTCTACATCTTCGCGGGAGCGAACAAGAACACCGGCGGCGCAGCGACCTTCACGCTGAAATGCGGCGGCAGCACCGCCGTCGTCATCGACGAAAACCGCACCATCCCCATAGTGGCCGGAACCTTCACCGACACTTTCGCCGACGGCAACGCCGTCCACCTTTACAGCATTGAAGGCGGGGGCAGCTGCGGCTTCTGACTAACGGCTGGTGTCGTCCCGCTCCCAACCAGGCAGCGCCTGAGGGCCAAACAGCGCACGACGGCGGCCCGCACCGGCGAACACGACGTAAACGGCGGCATCAAAAACGCTCAGCGGCCCCCTGACGGAGGCAAGCAACTGCCGTACAGTCCTCGCCGTGGAGGCACCGCCGGATACGAGATCCTGCTCCGCATTGCCCCGATACGTGCGCCTAAGAACAGACATCAACGCCTTGCACGTCCGGGGCGTCCGCACCACCACAGGAACCGTAGCCAACACCGCCTTCTCATGGGCAGAGAAGAGCCGATCCACATAGTAGTCATCACCAGTAAGAGGGGGAAAAGACCCCAGCCGCTCATGCCCGGTGAAACTCAACCCATAAGCACCCGCACCCCAAAGCGCCTCGGCATTGCCCGGTATACGGGAACGGGCGCGGTAATACGAGCGCACCAATACCGAAGCGCCCTCGGTGTCATAGCGAAAAGCCGGACGGGCAGCCAGCAAAGTCCCATCCTCCAAAGCAACAAAAACTGCATGAAGCGCAGGGGCACTGACTTCAATATCGGCATCCAGGTACACGCGCGGCCATCGCTGCGTTGCCTGATCGGCAGCGTTCAACGCCGCAGTCTTGGAAGCCTCCGGCACGTGAAGCACCTGAACACCCCCGTACCTCGACGCGATAGCCTCCGTGGCATCCTTACACCCGTTACATGCCACCACCACATCAACTGTGCCCCACGCGATGACCTCGCTCAACGCCTCAAGCGTCCTGCTGATAACACCGGCCTCATTATGCGCCGGGATGATCACCGCACCGGAAGGATGGGTAACAGTCATGGCGTGGCTGCCGTCGTGGTCCGCGTCGCGTGCGGGAGCCTCTCCCAACGCCGCTG
Source organism: Arthrobacter sp. DualSoilB13 (assembly GCF_055389195.1). Classification (NCBI taxonomy): domain Bacteria; kingdom Bacillati; phylum Actinomycetota; class Actinomycetes; order Micrococcales; family Micrococcaceae; genus Arthrobacter; species Arthrobacter sp. DualSoilB13. The sequence goes on from NZ_AP035865.1 coordinate 2,183,978, forward strand.
CATAAGGACCGCCAATGCAGCATCCCGATGCCCGGCTTTGTTCAACCGCGCAATTTCCGCAGCCAACACAGCACCACGGAATGCCAACGCCCGCCCACGTCCAAGATACTTCTCTGCATACCGCACCCTGTTGACCGACATCAAAGCAGTCAACTGCGGAGATGACCCCGAACCACCACGTTCATGCCACATCCGGGCAGCGGGTTCGAACCAAATGGAGAAACCCGCCGACCTCACCCGATGGCAATAGTCCGTCTCCTCCGAATACAAAAAGAACTGCTCATCCCAAGCACCCACCGCCTCCGACGCCGCAGAGCTAATCAGCAGAGCCGCACCCGTGGCCCAATCAACCCGGTGCCCGTGCAAATAGCTCTCAGTGTCAAAGTCCATCTCCGACAACCAACCCGGCCTGCCCTTCGCATGGCTACCCAAAGCAGCATCACCCAGCGCTCGCAGAACGCCCGGTTCACGGCGTAGCGACGGGTAGATGCTTCCGTCATCGTCCAACAGGACCGGTACCACCATGCCGGCTCCCTGCTCATCCATCCGCTGGAGCATGGCGGCCACCGCGCCTGGTTCCACGCGGAGGTCCGGGTTCAGGATGAGGTAGCTTCCTGCTTCCCCTGCAACAGAGAACGCAGCGTTGATTCCGCCCGCATAGCCGAGGTTTCCGCCCGTTCGCACTGCTGTGATGTCGGGGTGGTGTGCGAGCTCACGCAGCGTGCTCTCATCCGGGGAGTTGTCCGCCACCACCACTTTGATGGAAACATCGGCTGCTTCCTTGCGCAGGCTCGCCACCAGCGGCCCGACGTCGTCAGCGTTGTTGTAGGTGACAACCACGACGGCGACGTCGGCCGCTTCGGTGGCCGGGACGAACGATCCCGGAGCCCGGCTGGGCACGGGTTCCGGGACAGCGTATGCGGCGCTGGAAAGCAGCTTTCTTGGCTCGACGTCGGAACTGCTGGCGGTCCGCAACTTCACGTATGCCTCCGGCCCCTCCACCAAATAACGGCGTGCCAAGCGGCGTGGCTCCAGCATCAGGCGCCATGCCCACTCAAGGCTGTGCGAACTGGCCCAGGAGGGAGCCCGCCGGACGTTCCCCGCCAGGAAATCGACCACGGCACCGAATGCCAGCAGGACCTTGGCGCCGGTCAGGTGACCGTACTCGGCTATCCACAGTTCCTGTCGGGGTTTTCCCAAGCAAACAATCAGGACATCGGGCGATGCCGCCCGTATCTCCCGGGCGAGCCTGCGGGAGGCTGCTGCGTCTCCCAGCGTGGACCTGGCGGGAGCCCACCAACCAACTACCTTCAGCTCAGGCCGCTCGGTTACGAACTTGCTTGCGATCAGTTTTTGGGTCTCTTCCGAACCTCCCAGAAAGCCCAGGCGCAAGCCGCGTGCCGCTGCTCCTGCCAGGAAGGGGTGAATGAGGTCGCTGCCGGCAAGCCGGGGCCATGTCTTTGACGTCAGGCGCCGAGCCTGGGTGGCCAGGGGGGCGCCGTCAATCAGGGTTAACCATTCAACAGGTGCGGGCGGGTCCAAAGTGCCTATCCAGCGGCTTCCGGTTCCGAAGTGTCGGATATGGTCCAGGTTTGCGGAGCAGACGCCCAGAGGGGGAGCATCGGGGGAGCCGGCGCGATCCAAAATTTCCCGAAGCGCGCCCTCAGCCTCCATGAGCTTGACCGGGACCCCGCCCAGATTCGCCCAAGGAGCCTTAGCCACCGTCTCTGCGGAAGCGGCCACACTGTGGTGGTCCTCGCCCTGGGGTACGCCGGCGGGGACGCCGCGACGCGGGTAAAAGTGGGGGACTGCCCTGGGGAGGAGATCTCCCACGGGCATGATTTTCGGTAGCAGCATTCTCGGCTCCAACTCAAGGCATCACCATGTGGCCGACGATCCGAGGCTGCTGCACTGCCTGGATCGTCGGTGGCGGACCAGTGCCGCCGTGTCACCATGTTTATTTGAGTTGTCTCCCGGCCTCCTGCAAGAGGCTGCCGTACGGCTACTTTAGGACGTTTCGCAGGACTCCGCTAGAGTTCCAGGCCTTTGATGTACTCGGCCAGACGCTGTGCTGCCGGGGGTGGATCGAATCCGGTCGCGCGGATACCGGACAAATCCAGGACGCTGCTGCGCGGCCTTGGAGCAGTGTGGGGTCCTGCGTAGTCGGCGGTGCCGATCGGACGCACCAGATTCGGATCGGCGCCCACAAGGCGGTAGACATCGCGGGCCAGCTCAAACCAGGTCTGGGGGTTGCCACCGTTGCTGAGGTTGTACGTCCCGTACGGGGCTTTGTTGAGGAGCAGGTGACGAATGCCCGCTGCGATGTCGGACGCGAAACTCAATCGCCCCCATTGGTCATTCACCACCGTTGGCGAGGCACCCTTCGCGGCCAACGCCGCCATGGTTCGAACAAAGTTCCTGCCGCTGCCCACTACCCAACTAGTCCTGACGATGTAATGCCTTGGCGCGATGCCCGCCGCGAGGTCGCCGGCAGCCTTGCTTTGGCCGTAGACCCCCAGGGGAGCTGGAAGCTCATCCTCGAGGTGAACCTCTGCTGTGCCGTCGAAAACGTAGTCACTGGAGATGTGGACAAGAGTTAGTGAATGCTCGACGGCGGTACGCGCCAAGCGGGAAACGGCGGCGGCGTTGATGCTCCAGGCAGCAGCCCGGCCTTCCGGTGTTTCGGCGACATCTACCGCGGTGAACGCGGCGGCGTTGATGATGGCGGAATATTCGCGCCAGTTCACAGCCCGATAGGAGTCCTCGGAGGTGATGTCGAACCGCGCGCGGCCCGCGAACTCCACTGTGGAGTCACCCGCGAAGGCACTCCGAAGGCCAGTGCCCAACTGGCCGTCCGCTCCAAGGACCAGAGTGCGCCGCCTGGGCACTGGCACGACGTTTGCCAGCCGTGGGTGCTTCTGGTCCGGCGCGGAGATTACGCAATGATCCAAGGGGATCGGCCAGGGAACTGCCACATCCTCGTCGGCGAGGTTAAGGAACGTGTAGTCCTTCTGTGCCTCCGTGCTCCAATGGTCGTTGACCAGGTACGTGTAGGCGGTGTCGTCCTCCAGGGTCTGGAATGCGTTGCCCACGCCGCGGGGGACGTAGATGGCCTCGCCGGGGGTCAGTTCTGCGGTGAACAGCGTCCCGAACGTTGGCCCCTCCCGCAAGTCCACCCACGCGCCGAAGATCCGTCCGGAGGCCAGTGAAACGAACTTGTCCCAAGGCTCCGCATGGATACCGCGAACCGTTCCACGAACTGCGTTGAAGGAGATGTTGTTCTGCACCGGGCCAAAGTCCGGCAACCCGGCATCAAGCATCTTGCCCCGGTGCCAGTTCTCTTTGAACCATCCTCTGCCATCCCCATGAACAGGAAGCTCAAACAGCAGCAGTCCGGGGATGGGCGTGGCCCGTGAACGTAGCTGGCGTCCCTGTTCCACGCCTTAGTGCCCTTGACCTGCGTACTTGGATTCCGTGGCCGCTTTCTGCGGTCTCCACCACTGTTCGTTGTCCTTGTACCACTGGACGGTGTCAGCCAGTCCGGCGTCGAAGTCCGAATAGCGGGGCGCCCAACCGAGCTCACGCCGAAGTTTGCCCGAATCGATGGCGTACCGCAGATCATGACCTGGCCTGTCCGTGACCAGGTCATATGCTTCGCGCGGCCGTCCTGCGAGGGAGAGCAGCATCTCAACCACTTCCCGGTTGGACCTTTCGCCGTCTGCGCCTATCAAATAGGTTTCGCCCACGCGTCCGCCCTCCAAAATTGCCAAGACTGCGGAGGAATGGTCTTCCACGTGGATCCAGTCACGAATATTCCGCCCGCTGCCGTAAAGATGTGGCCGGTTCCCGTCCAGGATGTTGGTTATCTGCCGCGGTATGAATTTCTCCACGTGCTGGTACGGGCCGTAATTGTTGGAGCAATTGCTAATGGTTGCTTTGAGGCCGAATGAGCGCACCCACGCGCGCACCAACATATCCGAGCCGGCTTTCGTTGCCGAATAGGGACTCGTCGGCCGATACACGGAATTCTCCGTAAAGCGGTGGGGATCGTCCAGCGCCAAGTCGCCATAGACCTCATCGGTGGAAATGTGATGGAAGCGCGTGCCGTGCGTTCGTGCGGCTTCGATCATGGTGAACGTTCCCGCAAGATTTGTATCAAGAAAGGGTCGGGGATCCTGCAGCGAATTGTCGTTATGGGACTCTGCTGCGAAATGCACCACCGCTTCAACGGATTCCGTCAGCTTGTCAACCAACACTGCATCGCAAATGTCTCCCTTGACGAAGGTGAAGCGCTCCGGCGGCAGCCCGGAGAGAGATTCGATGTTCCCGGCATACGTCAGTTTGTCCAATACCGTGACATGAAGCCCGGTGTGCTCCATGATGTAGTGGACAAAGTTGCATCCGATGAATCCGGCCCCGCCGGTGACAAGGATTCTCTGCATGGCCCTAGAGTAACCGCCAGCGGCAATACTGGGCACAGGTGAGGACGGCAGGTTTGCGAGGAATTGTTCTTGCAGGTGGAACGGGTTCAAGGCTTCATCCCATCACGCTCGGAATCAGTAAGCAGCTGGTTCCGGTGTTCGACAAGCCGATGATCTATTATCCTCTGTGCACGCTGATGCTGGCGGGAATTCGCGACATTCTTGTCATCACCACGCCCGGCGATGCCGCGCAGTTCCAGCGGCTCCTCGGAGATGGTTCACAGTTCGGCATCAATCTCAGCTACGCAGAGCAGCCCACCCCGGACGGCCTTGCCCAGGCGTTCATCCTGGGCGAGGACCACATCGGAAACGGCAACGTGGCGCTGATCCTGGGTGACAACATCTTCAATGGACCCGGCATGGGCAACCAGCTGAGGCACTACACCGACGTCCACGGCGGTGCGATCTTCGGCTACTGGGTCAAGGATCCGTCCGCGTACGGCGTGGTGGAGTTCGACGATCATGGAATGGCCGTCTCCATTGAAGAAAAGCCCGCAGTCCCCAAAAGCAACTATGCCGTTCCAGGGCTCTACTTTTATGACAACAACGTTGTTGCCATGGCGAAAGACCTGCAACCGTCGCCGCGCGGGGAACTGGAGATCACGGATATCAACCGGAAATACATGGAACTTGGCCGCTTGCATGTGCAGAAGTTTCCACGGGGCACTGCCTGGCTGGACACCGGCACCTTCAGCGACCTCAATGACGCTTCAAACTACGTTCGGACCACGGAGAACCGGCAGGGTTTGAAGATCGGGGCTCCCGAAGAGGTGGCTTGGCGCATGGGATACCTGAGCGACGACGGACTCCGCCAGCAGGCTGCAAAGCTCGCAAAAAGCGGCTATGGAAGCTACTTGCTGGACATTCTGGACCGCCAGTAGACCCAGCTACGCTGCTGAAACGTCCTCCAGGGCGCGGGCAATCTCAGCCGGCAGAACCGTCAGTTGCGCGTCCAGCAGTTCCTTGAGCTGAACAGCGTTCCTGGGGCCAACGATTGCGGTGGCTACCCTCGGCCGGGCGAGCAACCAGCTGAGGGACACGTCCAGGGGAGTGCGGCCCAGTCCGCGGGCTGCCATCGCCACTGCTTCAACCACGCGCGACGCCCGCGATTCCAGATAGGGCTCAATGTAACCGGCAAGGCGGCTTTGTGCGGCACGGGAATCGGCAGGTATTTGTCCACGATATTTACCGGACAGCACACCACGGCCCAAAGGCGCCCAGGCCATCAGACCCAGTCCGGCGTCTTCCACGGCAGGGATGAGCTCTTCCTCGGCTTTGCGTTGGACGAGGGAGTATTCGGACTGGTTTGCCACCAGGGTAAAACCGGCCACGGCCGCTGCCTTGGCTGTCTGCCAGCTGTTGTAGTTGGATATCCCAACGTAGCGGGCACGTCCGCTTCGCTGGGCTAGTTCCAAGGCAGAGAGAGTTTCGTCCAGTGGTACATTCGGATCCCACTCGTGAGCGAACCAGATATCAACGTAATCAGTGCCCAGCCTGGCCAGGCTGGCATCAAGGGCGGACAGCAGTGCACCCCGCGATGCGTTGACGCTTCGCCTGGAGTCTGCTGACGACACGCCGGCTTTGGTGGAGATCACAATCTCGGACCGGGCCACTACATCGCCCAGCATGGATCCCAACATGGCTTCTGCCCGCCCTTGCGCGTAGGACGCTGCTGTGTCCACCACGGTGCCGCCCCCGGCAACGAATGCGTGGAGGAGTTCAGCAGCGTCCTGTTCGTCGGTCTCCTGTGCCCAGGACATGGTTCCGAGGGACAATGAGGACACACGGAATCCGCTGTTTCCGACATAACGCTGCTGCATAGCAGTTAGCTTACGGGGAGTTAGAGGACTTCATGACGTAGGGTCTATTCACGTGAACTGGATAGAAGCAGCCTTGCTGGGCCTGGTGCAGGGCCTCACCGAATTCCTCCCGATTTCCTCGAGCGCACACCTGCGGATTGTCGGCTCGTTCCTTCCCAATGCCTCAGACCCCGGCGCTGCCTTCACGGCGATTACGCAGCTGGGAACTGAAACCGCCGTGATTGTCTACTTCTGGCGCGACATCGTAAGGATCGTCCGGGCCTGGTTCGGCTCCCTCACAGGGAAGGTAGAGCGGAACAACCCGGATGCCCGGATGGGCTGGCTGGTGATCATCGGCAGCCTGCCGATCATCATCCTCGGCCTGTTGTTCCAGGACCAGATCGAGTCAGTGCTGCGCAGCATGTGGATTGTGGCCACCATGCTGATCGTGTTCGGCATGATCCTTGCCGTAGCCGATGCCATTGGCCGGCAGGAGAGGGATCTCACCCAACTGAGCTATAAGCACGGCATTCTTTACGGCTTCGCCCAAGCGATGGCCTTGATCCCCGGCGTGTCACGCTCGGGCGGCACCATCACCGCCGGCCTCCTGATGGGGTACACCCGTGAAGCCGCCGCCAGGTACTCCTTCCTCCTGGCCATACCGGCAGTGTTCGGCAGTGGCCTGTACCAGCTCTACAAAACGGTTTCAAACGAAGGCTTGGGCGGGCCCTACGGCCTCCCGGAGACTGCGCTGGCCACGGTCATCGCCTTCGTGGTGGGTTACATCATCATCGGCTGGTTCCTGAAATTCGTCTCCACCCGCAGCTACCGCCTGTTCGTTTGGTACCGGATCCTCCTGGGTCTGGCCTTGTATGTCCTCCTCGGTTTCGGCGTGATCAGCGCCTAGCACTAAGGTTAAGTCGTGAAATCGTGGACCTCCCGCCCTGTACCTGAGCTGCCCGGCAGCCTGCCGCAACTACGGCTGTATGACACAGCCCTTGGGCGGGTGGTGGACGTTGAGAAGCAGCCGGAGCAGTCGATGTATGTCTGCGGTATCACCCCGTATGACGCGACTCATATGGGACACGCAGCCAGTTATGTGGCGTTTGATCTCCTGAACCGCGCTTGGCGCGATTCCGGCGTCCGGGTCTCCTACGTCCAAAACGTCACGGATATTGATGACCCCCTCTTGGAGCGGGCTACAGCTACCGGAGTGGATTGGCGTGACTTGGCCCAGAGCCAAATCGAGCTGTTCCAGACAGATATGGACGCCTTGAACGTCCTCGCGCCGAACCACTACATCGGCGCTGTGGAGGCCATCCCGGACATTGTTCCGGCCATTGAGCAACTGATCGCCGACGGCGTTGCCTACCGGGTTGCCGGCTCCGAAGGAGAGCCCGACGGCGATGTTTACTACGACGTCGAGACCGCCGGCAAGCGCTCAGACGCCACAGACGCCTGGACGCTGGGCGATGTTTCCGGCCTGGGTGAGAAGGACATGCTGGAATTGTTCGCTGAACGCGGTGGAGACCCGGCCCGGGCGGGCAAACGCCACGCCTTGGATCCTTTGCTGTGGCGGGTTGCCCGTGAGGGCGAGCCGAGCTGGCCCGGCGCCACCCTCGGCGACGGCCGTCCCGGCTGGCACATCGAATGTACGGTGATCGCGCAAAAGTATCTTCCTGCACCCTTCACCGTTCAGGGTGGCGGCTCCGACTTGGTGTTCCCGCACCATGAAATGGGCGCCGGCCATGCCTATTCACTCTCCGGAGTTCCGCTTGCGCGCCATTATGCGCACGCCGGAATGGTGGGGCTGGACGGAGAGAAGATGAGCAAGTCCAAAGGCAACCTGGTTCTTGTCTCAAAACTTCGCGCTGCCGGTGAGGAACCCGCGGCAATACGTCTGGCAATCCTGGCCCATCACTACCGCTCCGACTGGTCATGGACCGATGCCGGGTTTGCAGAAGCCAAAGACCGTCTCAAGCGGTGGCGCATAGCCGTGGATCACGCCCCTGCTGGATCTGCTGCGGCCTTGACAGCGGCCATGCGTGGTGAACTGGCCAACGACCTCAACGCCCCGGGTGCCATCGCCGTCGTCGACCATTGGGCAGGGGAAGCGATTCGCGCCGACGCGGTCAGCTCGGCTACGGATGCCGCCCTTGTTGCTGACGCCATTGATGCTCTGCTCGGGGTTGAGCTCTAAGCGACTCCCAAGAAAAACCAACAACGGCCCTGGCATCATGCCAGGGCCGTTGCTTGTTTGAGGGGTTTGTCCTCTTAGGGACGTTCTTTACCGCGCCGTTTCAGGTACCGCTCGAATTCACGGGCAATGGATTCGCCTGAGGCCTCCGGCAGGTCAGCTGTATCTTTCGCTTCTTCCAGCTGCCGCACATAGGCGGCAATCTCAGGGTCTTCTGTTGCAAGCTCGTCTACTCCGCGTTCCCATGCCTCAGATTCTTCAGCCAATGGCTGGCTGTCCAAAGGAACTTGGAGGAGGTCCTCGATCCTGTGCAGAATGGCCAGCTGTGCTTTGGGGGAGGGCGGCTGGGCGACATAATGAGGTACTGCTGCCCACAATGAGACTGTGGGCAGCCCTGCCAGCATTGCAAACTCTGCGAGCACACCCACAATGCCCACTGGTCCCTCGTATTGGGATGCCTCCAGGTTCAGGCGCTCCCGCAGTGAACTGTCCTCGGTGGTAGTACTCACCGGAATCGGACGGCTGTGGGGGACATCGGCCAGCAGTGCGCCCACCAAAATCACGGAGTCCACTTTGAGCGCTTCCGCATGGACCAGCAATTCTGTGGTGTAAGCACGCCAGCGGTATGAGGGTTCGGTGCCGAGAACCAGGACCACATCCACGTTGCTGTCCGGAACTTCAGCCTTGTAAATCCGGGTTGACGGCCATTTCACCTTTCGGGCGCCTGAGGACGTCCGGCGCACCGTGGGCCGCGTGAACTGGAAGTCGTAGTACTCCTCGGCGTCCACGGTGGCCACCTTCTTGCCGTCCCAGAGCTTGTTCAAGTAGTGCAGAGCATCGCTGGCGGCCTCACCGGCATCGTTCCAGCCCTCAAACGCGGCAAGCATTACGGTGACACGCCGGCCGTCCGCGGGTTCCTTGAGGAAACGCTCGGGCTCCGCGGTGATGTCCTGTCCTTCGGGGGTCCCGTCCACACTGTTCATCCACTCACCCTACGTCCAAGACCCTTGTGGATGCATGGCATTTCACCCGGAAGCGTGTCCGCGATTCGCCCACAGCGCAACCCGCGGACGGCCGCGCGCTTGGTTCCACGTAGACTGGAAACCATGCATTCCTCACCCAGCCAGCCCCTCCTCAAAGCCGTGCTCTGGGATATGGATGGCACACTCGTGGACACCGAACCCTATTGGATAGCGGCCGAGCGTGCGCTGGTGGAGTCCCACGGCGGGACCTGGTCCCACCAACAGGCCATGCAGTTGGTGGGACAGTCCTTACTGCACTCGGCAGCCGTCCTGCAGGCCGCAGGCGTCAGGTTGGAGGCCCGCGAAATCGTAGACACCTTGAGTGCACAAGTGATCGCCCAGGTCCGCAAAGAGGTTCCCTGGCGGCCAGGCGCCCGCGAGCTGCTGGATGAACTCCACGAGGCAGGCATTCGCTGCGCACTGGTGACCATGTCCGAAGGGCCCCTGGCCGGTGTGGTGGTGGAAAGCCTACCCAAGCCCTACTTCGAGTTCATGGTCACCGGCGATACTGTCACCCACGGAAAACCGCACCCGGAGGCCTATCTCACGGCAGTTGAACGGCTCAAGCTGGACGACCCCTCCGTTAGCATCCACCACTGCGTCGCGCTCGAAGATTCCATCCCAGGCGCAACGGCAGCCATTGCTTCGGGGGTGATTACTGTGGGAATTCCCCATCAGGTGCCCCTTCCGGAAGATCCACGAATGATCATGTGGCCCACTTTGGTTGGCCGTGCCGCTCCCGATCTGCAAGAGCTGGTAGCTGACCGTTTCGCAGCAGCGGACTTGCTTGAAGGGGCCAGCTAGGTGACCAGCCCGTCCACACCGCACCATTCGCAAAGCAAAAAACGTGACGGCATCCCTCTGGGGAAGATTGCCGGCGTGCCGGTCTACCTCGCGTACTCGTGGTTTGTCATAGCAGCCATCACCGTGGTCTTCTACGGTCCGTTCATCATGGATTTCATACCAGGACTGGGCAACTGGGCTTACCTCGTTGGGTTGGCGGTCGCGTTACTCCTGGCGTTATCAGTTCTTATCCATGAACTCGCCCATGCCCTCAGTGCGAAAGTCTTCCACTGGCCCACCGAGAAAATCGTCATCAACCTTTGGGGCGGCCACACACAGTTCGAGAACTTCACCGCCTCTCCGGGGCGTTCCGTGGTTGTGGCGTTGGCCGGCCCGGCATCCAACTTCGTGGTAGCCGCAGTGATGTTCTCGATCGACTCCGTTGCCCAGTTCAAGGGAGTTGCCGGGACGCTGACAGACATAGTGGTGATGGCCAATCTGCTGATTGGAATCTTCAACATTCTCCCGGGGATGCCGCTGGACGGGGGTCGATTGGTTGAATCTGCGGTTTGGAAAGCTACGGGCAGCCAGGACAAGGGCACCATAGCAGCAGGATGGTCCGGCCGGATCATTGTGGTGGCACTTGTTATCTGGTTCATCGTGGTCCCTTTCCTGAGGGGGCAATGGCCGGATCTGACGTACACCACCGTCACCGTGCTTGTCTGCGGTTTCCTCTGGATGGGCGCCTCCAGCTCCATCCACCACGCTAAGCTCCGCAGCCGCCTCTACCTGGTCAGTGCTGCCGGCCTCGCTGAGCCGGCAGTAGGTGTGCCGAACTCGGCATCCGTGGCTGACGTCCTGGACATTTCACCGACCGGAAGTCCCGCCGTCGTGATTTGCGGTCCTGACGGCAAGCCACAGGGTGTGGTGGATTTCGGTGCAACGCTCGCTGTACCGGCCGCACATGCGACGACGACGCCGGTCACCGCCGTGGCTCATGCCCTGGCCGCCGGGGCTTACGTCCCGGAATGGTCGAAGGGCCAGGAATTGATCCAGTACCTGGCTCGCCTGGACGGCGGCGAATACGCTGTGGTGGACCACAATGGAATCGTCACCGGGCTGCTTCGACAGCAGGCAGTAGTGACCGCCATAACAGGTAAGGAAGCACGCAGGAGCGGGCGCGCCTGACTGTCTTGCCGGTAGAGTTACTTGCCGGCCGATATGCATAACAAGAGCCAATGATTTTTTGGCGCCCACCAGCCGGTCACACACCGCGGCCAAGCCGTACAGGAGCGAGGAACACCACATGAGCAGCGAAACCGCCGCCCCCGCAGCAAGCACAGGCACTGACCAGTCAGCCATCGGCTCGGCTGTACAGCCGACGGGCGCTGCACGACGCCGCGGGCCTTTCCGTGTGGGCGAGCGGGTCCAGCTCACGGACGAGCGTGGCCGGATGAACACCATCACACTGGAAGTAGGCGGCGCTTTCCACACCCACCGCGGTTTCCTGAACCACGATGAAATCATCGGGAAAGTTGATGGTTCCGTGGTCAGCAACAACGTCGGTCAGCAGTACCAGACGTTGCGTCCGCTGCTCTCTGATTTCGTGCTGTCCATGCCCCGGGGCGCTGCTGTGGTTTACCCCAAGGATGCCGCCCAGATTGTTACCATGGCGGACATCTTCCCCGGCGCGCGGGTTGTCGAAGCCGGTGTGGGTTCGGGCGCTCTGTCCATTTCCTTGTTGCGCGCAGTCGGGGACGGGGGCTACCTGCATTCCTTCGAGCGCCGCGAGGAATTCGCGGACATCGCCCGGGGAAACGTAGAAACCATCTTTGGCGGCCCCCATCCCGCATGGCAGATCTCCTTGGGCGATTTCCAGGAAGAGGTCATCAAAGCCGAAGCTCCGGGCTCCGTGGACAGGGTTGTCCTGGACATGCTCGCACCATGGGAGTGCTTGGACGCGGTAGCCACTGTCCTGGCTCCGGGCGGGGTTTGGATCAACTATGTCGCCACCGTCACCCAGCTGTCCCGCACCGCCGAAGCAATCCGCGCGGACGGCCGCTTCACCGAACCGGATGCCTGGGAATCGATGGTTCGTGGTTGGCACCTCGAGGGCCTCGCGGTCCGTCCGGATCACCGCATGGTCGCCCACACCGGATTCCTGCTGGTCACACGCCGTCTTGCTGACGGTGTCACCGGAATTTCCGTGAAGCGCCGTCCATCCAAGACCGAGTTCAGCGAAGAGGACCTCAACGCGTGGACCCCTGCAGCGGTGGGGGAGCGCTCCGTGTCTGACAAGAAACTTCGGCGCGCAGCACGTGACGCAATCGCAGGGACCAATGTTCAGGATGACCCTCCAGTCACAACCTGACAAAGGTCACAATAGGGTTCGCATTCCGAATGTCACCCGGCGCCCTGAGCTTTTCGGGACTAAGGTCTTGTTAAGCGCAGGAAGGGGCTGATGAATCGTGGATACGTCAAACAACGACCTTGGACGGCCGACGCCGGACGATGCAAACGGCGAAGCGGAGACTACGGCAGGCCGGAGGTTCAGCGCCGTTCAACCGCCGGAGACCTCGGGTGAACTGACGGTTGCCGAACGGCAAATCAATATCCTTCGGGACAAGCTTCGCCACATTGACCGCCAGTTGGCAGCCGCGACCCAGAACAACAGCAAGCTCGTCAGCATGCTGGAAACAGCCAAGGCTGAGATTCTTCGCTTGAAGGGCGCTCTGGAGCAGGAGGGTCAACCTCCTTACAGCTTTGGGACCGTGGTGCAGATCAACCCGCGGAAGCAGCCCGCCCCTGGCAGTTCAGGGCAGGCAGCTACCGAAGAGTCCGTGGACATCTTCAATGCCGGGCGCAAGATGCGTGTAGGTGTCAGCCCGCTCGTGAACCTCAACCAGCTTGCGGTGGGGCAGGAAGTCCTGCTTAACGAAGCGCTGCTGGTGGTGGCAGGCCTCGGCTACGAACGCGCCGGCGAATTGGTCACGCTCAAGGAAATGCTTGGCAAGGACCGCGCGCTGGTGGTTGGCCGCGCCGATGAAGAGCGGGTGGTCCGGTTGTCCGGGGCGCTCCAAGGCCTTCACCTGAAGGTGGGCGACGCCTTGTCACTGGATTCACGGACGGGCTACGCGTTGGAGAAGGTACCGCGCGCCGAGGTGGAGAACCTCGTCCTTGAAGAAGTTCCGGACATCACCTACCAGGATATCGGTGGCCTTGGCCCGCAGATCGAGCAGATCCGGGACGCCGTGGAGTTGCCGTTCCTCCATCCGGACCTCTACCGCGAGCATGGGCTCAAAGCGCCTAAGGGCATTTTGCTCTACGGCCCTCCAGGATGCGGCAAAACCCTGATCGCCAAGGCAGTAGCGAATTCCCTTGCCGCCAGGGCAGCAGAGCGTGCCGGCAATACCGATCTCAAGAGCTACTTCCTCAACATCAAAGGTCCAGAACTCCTGGACAAGTACGTGGGTGAGACTGAGCGCCACATCCGCTTGATCTTCTCCCGTGCCCGCGAGAAGGCTTCAGATGGCAGCCCCGTGGTGGTCTTTTTCGACGAGATGGACTCGCTGTTCCGCACTCGCGGCACCGGCGTTTCTTCGGACGTTGAGACCACCATCGTGCCTCAGCTGCTCAGTGAAATCGACGGCGTGGAGCGTTTGGACAACGTCATCGTCATTGGTGCCTCCAACCGTGAGGACATGATTGATCCTGCCATCCTGCGTCCAGGTCGCCTCGACGTGAAGGTCAAGATCCAACGGCCCGACGCCGAAGCTGCAGCCGACATCTTCGCAAAGTACATCACCACTGACCTGCCCTTCCACCCCCAGGATTTGGCCGAGTACGGCGGCGATGTGCAGGCCACGGTGGATGCCATGGTCCAGCGCACAGTGGAGGCCATGTACTCCACTGAGAAGTCCAATGAGTACCTTGAGGTGACGTACGCCAACGGAGATACGGAGATGCTGTACTTCAAGGACTTCAACTCCGGCGCGGTGGTGCAAAACGTGGTGGACCGTGCCAAGAAATACGCCATCAAGGACTTGCTGACCTTACAGCAGAAGGGTCTTCGGATCGATCACTTGCTCCGCGCCGTGGTGGATGAATTCCGTGAGCATGAGGACATGCCCAACACCACCAACCCGGATGACTGGGCAAGGATTTCCGGTAAGAAGGGCGAAAGGATCACCTACATTAGGACCATCGTCCAGGGCAAGGCAGGCCAGGAGCCTGGCAAGTCCATCGAAACCACTGCCAACACGGGTCAGTACCTGTGACAGCAAGGCCCGAAGGTTCACCCGCAGAGAAGCTTCCCGCAGGCGGCGCCATGCGCGTCATGGGCTCGGAAACTGAATATGGGATCCATGCGCCGTCAGCTCCGGGGGCCAACGCCACCATGATGTCCGCCCGGATCATTCAGGCTTACGCCACCGTGACCCGGCAACGGGCGGCCGGCGGGGCTGAGACCCGGTGGGACTACACGGATGAGGAACCGCTGCACGACGCCCGCGGTTGGACCGTGGACAGGGCAGCGGCGGATCCCAGCCAACTGACGGATCAACCGCCAGTGCTCGACGCCGAAGCGGTCGCCTTGGCTTATGGCCGCCAGGAGCTGGAGCTGGACGGCGCAGACGAGTCCGGTTCACTGTTGATGAACATGGTCCTCGGCAATGGTGCACGCCTTTACGTGGACCACGCGCATCCTGAATACTCCAGTCCGGAGGTCACCAACCCACGCGACGCCGTGGCATGGGACGCCGCCGGGGATCTGGTGGCCCTGGCCACGGTACGGAAGGTAGCTGCCGACCCCTCGCTCCCGGCGATCAACCTGTACAAGAACAACACTGACAACAAGTCCGTGTCCTATGGCTCGCATGAGAACTACCTCATGCCACGCTCGGTGCCCTTCGGGGACATCATCCGCGGGCTCACGCCTTTCTTCGTCTCCCGCCAGGTCATCTGTGGCGCGGGCCGGGTGGGGCTGGGGCAGGATAGCTCCACGCCCGGTTACCAGATCAGCCAGCGGGCAGACTTCTTCGAAGCAGAAGTGGGACTGGAGACAACCATCCGCCGGCCCATCATCAATACCAGGGACGAGCCCCACGCGACAGCGGACAAGTACCGTCGCCTCCATGTGATCATTGGGGACGCAAACCTCAGCCAGGCCTCCAACTTTTTGAAGTTTGGCACCACGGCCATGGTTCTTAGCCTCATTGAAGCGGGGCAGGCTCCCAGGATCGAGGTTCACGAACCCGTCCAGGCGCTCCAAGCCGTCAGCCACGACACCACGCTGGCCACAACCGTCAGGCTCCTCGACGGAAGGCGGGTAACAGCCCTCGATCTGCAGTGGATGTATTTCGAGGCAGCTTCCAAGCTGGCCCAAGAGACAGGGGTGGCGGATTCCGTCACCGGAGATGGCCACACGCACCAGGTCCTGTCCCAGTGGGAGTCCACGCTGACAACGCTGGGGATTGATCCTGATGCCGCTGCCTCGACAGTCGAGTGGGTGGCCAAGAAGTCACTACTCGAGGGCTACCGAAACCGCGACGGGTTGGCATGGGACGACGCCAGGCTCGGCTTGGTGGATCTTCAATGGTCTGATATCCGGCCTGAGAAGGGCCTCTACTACAGGCTGCTCTCCAGGAACCGGATGATGCGCGTCGTGGACGAAGGCGACATCACCCGGGCGGTGACCGAACCGCCGTCGGACACCCGCGCTTATTTCCGCGGGCGGTGCGTCTCCAGATTCGGAAAAGATGTTGTAGGCGCCAGTTGGGACTCGGTGATTTTTGATGTTCCGGGGCTGGGGAAACTGCAGCGGGTGCCTACCCGGGAGCCTTTGAGGGGAACCCGGGCTTTGACCGGCGCCCTCTTTGACCGTCACCCGGATGCTGCTTCTTTCCTGGCCGAATTGTTGGGTCAGACGCCGCCACCGGCCAGGAGCTGATGGATGCCCGCCACAGGATTATTCGCCGTTGGTTAAAGCCGTCCGCAGCATCGGTCGGCGTGGCACTATGGCAGTAGGAAGTCTCCGTCAACAGGGGACTGACAGTAGGGAGAAAGAAAATGGCAGCACAGGAGCAGCAACAACCGCAGTCGCGGGAAACCGAGACCGAAGTGGACGCACCCGAAGCGCCCCCGGCAGCACCGGAGGCACAGGCCTCGGACGCGACGCAAGGAGTGGATGACCTTCTCGACGAAATTGACGGCGTTTTGGAATCCAACGCCGAAGAGTTCGTCAGGGCGTTTGTCCAAAAGGGCGGACAGTAGGCGGACCCGCCAGAGGATGTACTGCCCGGTCGGCGTAAGGCCGCCGGGCATCGGAATGCAGAGTCGAAGGAGTGCAGCAATGCAGGACCCATCAACCGGCCCCCTGGCCACCCAGGCAACGTCTTCTTTCACGGAGCATCTTCAACGCTCGCGTCCCGAACTCCTTCCCTTTAATCAATCGTTACCCGCCGGCATGGTGCCGTCGTCCCCGCACGCCACCACCATCGTTGCCTTGACGTACGCAGGTGGAGTGCTGATGGCGGGGGACCGGCGCGCGACCATGGGCAACATCATCGCCAGCCGGCACATCGAGAAAGTGTTTCCGGCGGACGAGTATTCAGTCCTCGGCATAGCTGGTACGGCCGGCCTGGCAATTGACATCACGCGGCTCTTCCAGGTTGAGCTGGAGCATTACGAAAAGATCGAGGGCACGCTCCTCAGCCTGGTCGGCAAGGCTAACCGCCTGGGCGCCATGATCCGCGGAAACCTGCCCATGGCGATGCAGGGGATGGCAGTCGTTCCCTTGTTTGCAGGCTTCGACCACAGCTCCGGTGTGGGCCGTTTGTTCTCCTACGACGTCACAGGCGGCCGGTACGAAGAACAGGAGCATCACTCCGTCGGTTCCGGTTCCGTGTTCGCCCGCGGCGCGCTCAAGAAGCTCTGGAAGCCTAATTTGTCTGCGGAAAACGCCGTAGCAGTAGCTGTTGAGGCACTCTATGACGCCGCAGATGACGACTCCGCCACTGGAGGGCCCGACCCCGTTCGCCAATTGTGGCCGGTGGTTTATACCGTCGATCGATCCGGCAACCGGCGGGTCCCTGAACGGGATCTGGCCGCAGTTGCTGGCGCAATTGTTGAATCGCGGGCTGCCGCCGGACGGGAGGCCTGATATGACACAGCAGTTCTACGTCTCTCCCGAGCAGTTAATGAAGGACCGTGCGGACTTCGCACGGAAGGGCATAGCGCGTGGGCGCTCTGTTGTGGTCATCAGCTGCTCCGATGGCATCGCGCTGATCGCCGAAAACCCTTCACCTTCGCTTCACAAGATCGGTGAAATCTACGACAAAATCGCCTTCGCTGCGGTGGGCAAGTACAACGAATTTGAAAGCCTCAGGCAAGCAGGAGTCCGCTATGCAGACGTCCGCGGCTACTCCTACGACCGTGAGGACGTGACTGCCCGCGGCCTGGCAAGTGTCTACGCTCAGAGCCTCGGAGCGGTGTTTACCGCCGAGCAAAAACCGTTTGAGGTGGAATTGGCGGTGGCCGAGGTTGGTCTCACCCGGGAGGAGGACCACCTCTACCGTTTGACCTTCGATGGATCAATCGCCGATGAAAACGGGTTCGTGGTGATGGGCGGACTCGCTGACCAGATTTCCGACGTCGTCAGCGGGGAGTGGGAGCCGGAACTCACCTTGGCGGGGGCCATGCGACTGGCTCTGCGTGCCTTGGCCACCAACAAGGAAATCGACGAGCTGCCCGCCACCGCCGTCGAAGCTGCCGTGCTGTACCGCGCTTCCGAAAGCAATCGCGGATCACGCAGGGCGTTCAGGCGGCTGTTGCCGGAAGACATGACCCGGTTGCTCACAGAGGAGAGCTGAGATGGATAAGCGGATATTTGGCATCGAAACGGAGTTCGGAATTTCCTATTCCAGCCCTGATTCCCGCCCTTTGGCCCCCGAGGAAGTTGCACGGTACCTCTTTCGCAAGGTGGTCAGTTGGGGCAGGTCCTCCAACGTTTTCCTTACCAACGGTTCACGGCTTTACCTTGATGTGGGGTCGCACCCGGAGTATGCCACCGCAGAGTGTGACGACCTCGCACAGCTGATCGCCCATGACAGGGCCGGTGAACTGATCCTTGATGACCTCGTGGATGAGGCTCAGGCAAGGCTCGCCGCGGAGGGTTTCAACGGAACTGTGTACCTCTTCAAGAACAACACCGATTCTGCGGGCAATTCCTACGGCAGCCATGAGAACTACCTCATACCGCGGCGCGGGGAGTTCTCCCGCCTTGCCGAAATATTGATTCCCTTCCTGGTGACACGTCAATTGATAGCCGGTGCCGGCAAGGTACTAAAGACACCCCACGGTGCCACGTTCGCTTTCTCCCAGCGCGCCGACCACATCTGGGAAGGCGTGTCCTCCGCCACCACCAGGTCCAGGCCCATTATCAACACCCGCGATGAGCCTCACGCAGATGCCGAGTTTTACCGTCGCCTGCATGTGATTGTGGGGGACTCCAATATGTCCGAAACCTCGGCTTTGCTGAAGGTCGGAACGGTGGACCTCATCCTTCGCATGATCGAGGCGGGCGTCATCATGCGCGACATGCGCATGGAGAATCCCATCCGCAGCATCCGCGAAATCTCCCACGACCTCAGCGGCCGGGCCTTGGTCCGCTTGGCCAACGGCCGGCAGCTGACTGCGTTGGATATCCAGCGCGAGTACCTCAATAAGGTCACCGAGTTCGTAGCCGCCAATGGTGCCCACAACGCCCACGTTCCACTCATCCTGGACTTGTGGGAGCGAACCTTGAACGCCATTGAAAGCGGCGATACCAGCACCATTGATACCGAAGTGGACTGGGCCATCAAAAAGAAGCTCATGGACGGTTACATGCGGCGGCACGACCTCAGCCTCGACTCACCGCGCATTGCCCAGCTGGACCTCACCTACCATGACATCTCACGGCAACGCGGCATCTTTTTCCTGCTGCAGGCCCGTGGTGCAGCACGCAGGCTGGTCACCGAAACCGATGTCAAAGATGCCGTGGACGCTCCACCACAGACAACGCGCGCGAAACTGCGGGGAGATTTTGTGCGACGAGCACAGGAGCTGGGCCGCGACTACACGGTGGACTGGGTGCACCTGAAACTGAACGATCGCGCACACCAAACCATCTTGTGCAAAGATCCGTTCCGGAACGTTGATGAGCGGGTGGATGCCCTCCTGGATTCCATGGGCTAAAGGGCTTTATAAGCTGACTCCCAGCTTCACGGGCTACTCTGGATAGTGGTCTCTTACCGAGATACACCCTACTTGGATGCGCTATGCGCCTTTCCGAGTGTCCCTTTGCCCCGACGAAAGTGTCTTTTTGTGCGCCGACTCCTAGCAATTCTCCTGCCCGCCCTGTTGATCATGACCGCGTGCGGAGGTGGAGACAACCCGGCTACTGAGCCCACCAGCAAGTCAGTAGGTGACGTCTCCAAGCTCGACTCCCTAAAGATCACGGACAACGGCAATGACAAAGCGCCCGGCATTGAATTCTCCAAGCCTCTGGCCGTGACTGGACCCACCGTCAAGGTGGTCAAAGAAGGTGACGGCGAGCCGGTCAAGATGGGTCAAATCGCTGAACTGGTGTTCATCGCGGTCGATGGTACCGATGGCAAGACACTTGAGGACGGTTACGCCAAGGGGCCCCAGGCGATCGAACTTTCCGAACAGATGAAAAGCGGCAATGAACTCATCTTTGACGCCATCATCGGCGCCAAAGTGGGCAGTCATGTAGCCATCGCTGCTCCGGGCAACTCCTCTGCTTCGGCGCCTGCCTCCTCCCAGCTGGTGGTCTTCAAGATTGCCTCAGCCAAGAACGCGCCTGGTCTTCTCAGCAAGGAGGAGACCGATCAGCTGGACAAGGACGGCAAACTTCCCAAGGTGACCTTCGATGACAAGGGCGCACCCTCGGTGGAAATTCCCAAGACTGATGCCCCGGCAGGCCTTTCTGTTAAGGTCCTCTCCGAGGGTACGGGTGAGGAACTGAAAGACACTGACACGATCGATGCCAACTACACTGGCTGGCGCTGGGAAGACAGCACCAAGTTTGACTCCAGCTATGATCGGGGCGAGGCCGCTACGTTCGGCTTGAACCAGGTCATCAAGGGCTGGACGCTTGGACTTACAGGCCAGAAGGTCGGCTCCAAGGTTCTCCTGACGATTCCCACTGATCTTGCGTACGGTGCAAGCGCTGCTGCCCAGGGCAAGCCTGCGGGCCCGCTGGTGTTCGTCGTTGAGATCACCGCTAAGAAGTAAAACCCCGCGCGGGTTCTGGCTAAGCTGGTTCCTGAAATCTCTCTCCGCCCCCATAACCTAAGGAGCAACCATGTCATTTGGTCAGCGCGACTTTGACCGCACCAAGCCCGAAATCGACTTCCCGGAAGGCGACGTCCCCACAGACCTCGTCATCACTGACCTGATCGAGGGCACTGGTCCCGAAGCCAAGGCAGGGGACACCGTGTCCACTCACTACGTGGGCGTTGCCTGGTCCACGGGAGAAGAATTTGACGCTTCCTGGGGCCGCGGCGCTCCTCTGGACTTCCGCGTGGGCGTCGGCCAGGTCATTCAGGGCTGGGACCAGGGCCTGCTCGGCATGAAGGTCGGCGGCCGCCGTCGCTTGGAGATCCCCTCGGAACTTGCCTACGGCTCACGTGGCGCCGGTGGAGCCATCAAGCCCAACGAGGCCTTGATTTTCGTCGTCGACCTCGTGGCTGTCCGCTAGGACTTATCGGTTTTTCGCAGGGCGCGTTACCTTCCGGTTTTGCCGGGCGGTGACGCGCCTTGCTGCTTTCCGGCTGGTTTTTAGTAACGTAGCAAGGGTGTCCGCATCCCGCACTGAACGCCTCCTGAACCTTCTCCTTGCTTTGCTCAACACCAAAGTTGGCCTTCCACGTGCCGTGCTGCGTGAAAAGGTGTACCACGATTCAGCTGAGAATGACGTCGCCTTTGGACGGATGTTCGAGCGCGACAAAGTGGATCTCAAACAGTTTGGCTTCGAGATCGAGACTTTGATGGATCCGCGAAACTTCGGCGCGGACGACCCCGCCTCTGCGCGTTACCGCATCGGCAAGGACTCCAACCGGCTACCTGATGTGAACCTGACGCCTGCGGAGAGCACCGTGCTCTTGCTTGCTGCACAGCTGTGGGAACGGGCCGCGCTGGGAACGGCAGCGGCCAACGCCGTCCGCAAGCTGCAGGCCGCAGGAGGCTTCACGGACGTGGATCTCCCTGCTGGAGTTCAGCCACGGATCAAACCCGCTGGACAAGCCTTCGACGACGTCGTTGCGGCCATGCACGGCAAGCACCCGGTCCGCTTCGGCTACCTTGCGGTCAGCACGGGGCTGGAAGAAGTCCGGGAAGTGGAGCCTTGGGGCTTGGGCAGCCGCTTCGGCCAGTGGTACCTCGTGGGCCTGGACCGGGGGAGGGGAGCCAAGAGGCTCTTCAGGCTCTCGCGGATGACCACCGCGGTCAGCGTGGTCGCCACCAGCACCTTCCACCCCCCGGAAGGCTTCGACGCCCGGGCTGAGCTGGACGAACTCAACGAGCTCCCTATCCGGCAAGCCACCTTGGATGTCGAAAAGAACAGGTTGCTTGCCCTGCGCAAGAGGTCTGCTCGCGCCGAAGGGGCCCCGGAGCACAGTGACCGTGACCGCATAGTGGTGGATTTTAGGGATCCGGAGCAACTGGCAGAAGAGCTGGCATCCTATGGCCCCCACCTCAAGGTGGAGGGACCCGCCGAACTGCGCTCCGCCGTCGTCCGCCGCCTCCAAGCTGCTGCAGACTTTGATGATGCTCCGCCAGTGCCTGTTGAATTTCCTGAAGCGGGCCGTACGCCCCGGGCACGGAAGCGCACGTCCGAAGATCAACTTGCCCGCATGCTGCAACTGGTGCCGTTCCTGGTCCACCATCAGGGCCTGCATATCCAACAGGTCGCTGATCACTTTGGCATCAGCCGCAAGGCGTTGATCGATGACCTGAAGATCCTGATCTGCTCAGGCCTGCCCGAGGGGTATCCGGACGATCTTCTGGACATCCAATGGGAAAACGATCACGTGTACATTTCCGAACACCTGGATCTGAATCGTCCCGTGCGTTTCAGTGAAGACGAAGCCGCAGCGTTGCTGACCGGACTGGCCATGCTGGGAGACCTGCCTGCCTTGGCAGGCATGCCCCAGGACGAGTCAGCCAGTGCGCTGGAATCAGTCACCATCAAGCTGACAGGTGCTGCGGGGCAGGCAGCGAGACTGGCCGGCTCCGTATCCGGCCAATCCGTGGCGCCAGAGCAATCACAAGCCTTTGCCGCGATAACCCAGGCAATCAGGGAAGGCAGGCAGCTGCGGCTCAGGTACTTCTCGCTGCAACGCGACGAAGTGACCGAGCGCGACGTCGACCCCCTGAGGCTCTACTCCCTGGACAATACCTGGTACTTCGAGGCCTACTGCCACAGCAAGGCCGGCATCAGAAACTTCCGGTTGGACAGGGTGGAAGCCCTGGAGGCCAATGGCCGGGCTGTCTCCGTGGCTGCAACTGCCGGGCAGGACTTCCCGGCCCGGTTGTTCACGCCCGGTGACGACGACGTCCTGGTGACCCTCCAACTGACCCGTCAAGGTGCCGGCCTTGCCGATGACTACTACGCCGAAAGAACCGCACAACTGCCCGACGGCGGTCTGCTCGCCGAGGTGAGGTTTGGCGACGCAGGGTGGCTGCCCATGTTTGTATCCCAGCATGGCGGCGCGGTCCGGATTCTCGAACCGCTGTCCGTGCGGGAGGAAACCCGGAAGTGGATCGACGCCGCCCTGGCTCAGTACGACTCACCGTCGGGCACCAAGGCTGGCTAGACTACTCAAATGCCTTGGTGGTTCTGGATCCTGTTGTGGATCGCGCTTATAGCCCTTTCGTTGCTCCTTCACCTGACACTGGGTTACCGCTTGTACAGAAAATTCATGTCAACTGTTCACGAGTTGGGTGCCGCGGGTAAACGTTTCAGCAATCTTTCCCCTGTCCCGGAAACCTCCGACGTTGAAGCAACGGAACCGCGTCCTGAACCGGGGTCCGCAATTTTTGCCTCCCCGGAGCAGATGCGTCATGATTACCAGACGGCCAAAGCCTTCCGTCAGGAAGTTCGTCGTCAACGGCGCGTCAAGCGCAAAGCCGAGCGGGGTCAGCCGCAGTCCCTGCACGACATTGAATTCAGATAGACGTAGGATGTATCCAAAAGGAAAGGACCTCCCCATATGAGGCTCGAAGGCTGGCATCTCATCATCATCATCGTTCTTGCCCTGGTGCTCTTTGCAGCGCCGAAGCTGCCGTCCATGGCGCGCAGCATCGGGCAGTCGATGCGTATTTTCAAGTCTGAAGTCCGGGAGATGAAGAAGGATGGTTCCCCGGAGGCAAAGGACTCCCAGGACGCTTCCGACGCCGTCGAAGGCAAGGTTGTAGGCCACCCGGACGTCAAGGCCAAGAACAACGGCGAAACTGACGTACCGCCTTCCAACCGCGTCTAAAGAGAAGTGGTAGAAACGAAGGGGCGCAAAGCCAACCCCGAAGCCCGGATGGCGCTCCTGGATCACCTCAAGGAGCTGCGCAACCGGCTCTTCAAGGCTGCAATCGGCGTCATCGTGGGGACCGTGGTGGGCTTCATCGTCTACCAGCCCCTCCTGGAAGCATTGATCAAGCCGATCAAGGACCTCAACGAAAAGGAGGGACGGGCTGCCACACTGAACTTTGATGGCGTGGCCAGTTCCTTCGACCTCATGGTCCAGGTTTCGGTCTTCCTCGGCGTCATCCTTTCCAGCCCTGTCTGGATCTACCAGCTGTGGGCCTTCATTGTCCCCGGACTCCACAAGAAGGAGCGGCGTCTTGCGCTGTCCTTCGTGGCAGCTGCGGTACCGCTGTTCATCGGTGGTGTGCTGCTTGCGTGGCTTGTGCTCCCCAACGCCGTGCGGGTGCTGACCGATTTCACCCCGGTGGGCGGTTCAAACTTCATCAGCGCTGAAATTTATTTGGCCTTTGTCCTCCGGCTCCTGCTGGCCTTTGGTATCGCCTTCCTTATACCCGTGGTCCTGGTGGGGTTGAACCTTGCTGGAATCATCAAGGGCAAGCAACTCATCAAGAGTTGGCGAATCACTATTTTCCTGGTGTGCCTGTTCGCTGCGATGGCCGCTCCGGGGGCCGACGCTATGAGCATGTTCTATCTCGCTGCCCCCATGCTGATCCTGTTCTTCGCGGCAATCGGTATTTGCGTGCTGAATGACAGGCGCCGTGAGCGCAGGGCCATCAAGCGCGCCGCTGAGACTGAAGCCACGGCAGACATCGCAACCCCGGCCTCGGATCTGGAGAATCTCTAGACCTTGGCCCACTAGGCTTGATGCATGTCCTCCATTTCCGGGTCTTCATCTCCATCAGACCGTTACCAGGCGGCAGCCCAGCGGGCGGCTGAGTCAAAAACTTACCTTGGAGCGTTCGCCCGCTCCCTGGACTTCGAACTGGACGACTTCCAACGCGAAGCGTGCAGGTCGCTTCAGGAGGGCCGCGGCGTCCTTGTAGCAGCTCCCACCGGCGCCGGAAAGACGATCGTTGGCGAGTTTGCGATCTATTTGGCGTTGGAACGGGGACTCAAAGCCTTTTACACCACTCCCATCAAGGCATTGAGCAACCAGAAGTACTCGGAACTGGCCGCGAAATACGGTGCGGCAAACGTTGGTCTGCTGACGGGCGACACCACCATCAATGGCGAAGCTCCTGTGGTGGTTATGACCACCGAAGTCCTTCGGAACATGCTCTACGCCGATTCTGAAACTTTGGGAGACCTGGGCTATGTGGTGATGGACGAAGTCCACTACCTGGCCGACCGTTTCCGCGGCGCAGTGTGGGAAGAGGTCATCATCCATTTGCCCAGCGAAGTGCAGGTTGCCTCGCTGAGTGCCACAGTGTCCAACGCCGAAGAGTTCGGCGCCTGGTTGGACACTGTGCGGGGCGATACAGACGTGATCGTTTCCGAGCACCGCCCTGTGCCCCTCTGGCAGCACGTCATGGTGGGGCGGGAGATAGTGGATCTCTTTGCCGGTGACACCTCTTTTGACGAAATCGCGCCCCAAGCCCCGGGAGCACAGGAAACGGAGGTGCCTGACCTCTCCGATGCAGAAGAGGTCATGGCCGAGCCCACCACCACGGATCGCCGGCGCGTCTCATCCAAGCGCTCGTCAGCCGTCACGGCTCGTCAGGCAGTTACCGGCCCCGAATTCGAGGTCAACCCGGACCTGCTGGCCATGGCCCGTTCGGAAAGCCGGATGAGCATGAATGGCCGGTTTGGACACGGCGGCAGAAGCCGCCGTCGTCAGGACCGCTATCGCGACGAGCGGCAACAGTCAGAGCAGCGTAGTCCAGTCCGCAAGGCAAGCCGTCCCCAGGTGATCGAGAGCCTCAGGCGCCAGGACCTCTTGCCTGCCATCACGTTTATTTTCTCCAGGGCAGGTTGTGACGCAGCCGTAGCGCAGTGTGCAGCATCAGGCCTCTGGCTGACCACCGAGCAGGAACAACAGATCATCGCCCAGCGGGTGGACGAGGCCAGCCACGAGATTCCGGCTGACGACCTCGATGTCCTCGGGTTCTGGGGTTGGCGGGACGGGCTCATCAGGGGCCTCGCTGCCCACCACGCGGGCATGCTTCCAACCTTCAAGGAAGTGGTGGAGAAGCTCTTTGCCGACGGCCTGGTCAAGGCTGTGTTCGCCACCGAAACGTTGGCTCTTGGTGTCAACATGCCCGCGCGCTGCGTGGTGCTTGAAAAGCTGGAAAAGTTCAACGGGGAATCGCACGTCAACATCACGGCGGGGGAGTACACCCAACTCACCGGGCGTGCCGGACGTCGCGGCATCGACGTCGAAGGCCATGCCGTGGTGCTTTGGCAGCCGGGTACAGACCCCGCCGCAGTGGCCGGACTGGCCTCCCGACGCACCTATCCGTTGAACTCCAGTTTCCGTCCTACGTACAACATGAGCATCAACCTGATTGCCCAGTTCGGACGGGTCCGGGCACGTGAGATCCTCGAATCCTCTTTTGCCCAGTTCCAAGCTGACCGATCCGTTGTTGGACTTGCCCGGCAGGTGCGTGGGCGTGAAGAGTCGCTGGCAGGCTACGCCAAATCCATGCAGTGCCACCTGGGCGACTTCACAGAATACGGCAAGCTCCGGCGCGAACTCAGCGATGCTGAGAATTTCGCCGCCCGCGACCACCAACGCGCCCGGAAGTCCCATGTTGCTGATTCCCTCACGCGATTAATTCCCGGCGATGTGATCAGCATTTACAGCGGCCGGCTCGCGGGACACGCTGTGGTGCTGGAGGTGGACCGGAATGCGCGTGAACCGCGGCCCTCGGTGCTCACCTCCGACAACCAGCTGCGACGCATCGGCGTCCACGACCTCGATGGCCCGGTGTCTCCGGTGACGCGTATCCGCATCCCGAAGTCCTTCAACGCCAAGGTTCCCAAGGCGCGCCGGGACCTCGCTTCAGCCATGCGGCACGCCGTCAGCGAAGACGCTCCCCACAGCCGGCGTAACAGCAGGCACGAAGACTTTGGTCTCGGAGCCCGCCTGCCGGATCAGGAAAAGAAGATCGCGGATCTTCGGCGGGCGCTGAGGGCCCATCCTTGCCATGGCTGCAGCGAACGCGAAGACCACGCACGGTGGTCGGAGCGTTGGTGGAAGCTGCGCCGGGAGACCGACGGGCTGGTCCGCCAAATCCAAAGCAGGACCAACACTATTGCCAAGACGTTCGACCGTGTGTGCGATGTTCTTTCGGTTTACGGATACCTGGAAACGAACGACGCCGGACACGTCACCATCAGTGCCGACGGACAGAGGCTTCGCCGGATCTACGGCGAGAAGGACCTGCTCATTTCCCAGACTGTTCGTCGCGGCGCCATCGACGACCTCGACGCTGCTGAACTGGCCGCTTTGGCGAGCACCTTGGTGTACCAGGCCAAACGGGAAGACCGCGGGCTGCGGCCCAAGATGCCTTCTGTGTCACTGGAATCGGCCGTCGACATCGTTATCCGCGAGTGGTCCCAACTCGAAGATACTGAGGAACGCAACAGGCTGCCTTTGACCGGCGAACCGGAACTTGGACTGGTGTGGCCCATGTACAAGTGGGCCAGGGGCCGCCACCTTCAGGACGTGCTGAGCGGCACCGACCTCGCAGCCGGAGACTTTGTACGGTGGGCCAAGCAAGTGGTGGACCTCCTTGACCAGCTGGCCAAGATCCCGCAGCTGGACCCACGTGTGGCACGCATATGCCGGGAATCAATTGATGTGGTCCGCCGCGGTGTGGTGGCCTACTCCACGGTGGCTTAGCCCACCTTCCCCGAAAGACAGCTTTCCATGTTCAAGGAGCAGAACGCATGAACCAGCCAGGCGCGCCAACCGGCCCGGACCGCAACACCAAGGGCCGCAAGGTCACTATGTACAGAAATGGTTCGATCTATACTGCGGCAGATCCCTTTGCCACAGCCATGGTGGTGGACGGCGATACCGTTGCCTGGGTGGGCTCCGAGCAGGCCGCGACGTCCATTGCCGACTCGTCCATGGAGATCATCGACCTCCGGGGCGCCCTCCTTGCTCCGGGCTTTGTCGACTCCCATGCACACCTGACGGAGACGGGCCTTGCCCTGTCGGGACTGCAGCTGGACGCGGTCCGCTCATCGAGGGAATTGCTCGACGCCGTTGCCTCCGCCGGCGGCACTGGTCCGGTGCTGGGCCATGGTTGGGATGAAACGACGTGGAACGATCCCAGCCTCCCAACGTTGGAAGAGATCGAAAGAGCGGCCGGCGGACGGCACGTCTACCTCTCACGCATCGACGTCCATTCAGCCCTCGTTTCGGCCTCGCTTGCTGCGGCAGCTGGGCTTACCACCTTGGACGGCTTTTCCGGGGAAGCCCGCGTGGTCCGGGCAGCACATACGGCCGCCCGCCTCACTGCCAGGAATTTCAAGGAGCCGGACCGGCGAAGCTACCAGGAATCGGCGCTGCAGGAAGCAGCTTCCCACGGCTACGTTGCCATGGCCGAGATGTCCGCACCTCACATTTGCGGGCCTGAGGACCTGAGAATGGCCACGTCCTGGAACGAGCTCGCGAACATGCCGGAGGTTCTCCCTTACTGGGGCGAGCTTGCCGCCTCACAGGAGCAAGCGCAGGCCATTCTGGATAGCTTGGGCACCAAGGTGCTGGGCCTCGCTGGTGACCTCAACATGGACGGCTCAATCGGATCCCGCACGGCGGCCCTCGCAGAGGATTACTCCGATGCCGGCGGTCAACGCGGGAGTTTGTACCTTTCAGTGGACGAGGCCGCCAACCACCTTGTAGCCACGTCGCTGCTGGGGATCCAAGCCGGCTTCCACGTCATAGGTGATGCCGGTCTGGGCGCTGTGCTGGACGCCTTTGACGCCGCAGCGGCCGAGGTGGGGGAGCAGCGTATCCGGGCAGCCGGCCACAGACTCGAACACGTGGAAATGGCCGACCAGTCCGCCATCGATCGTTTGGCCAAGTACTCCGTGTCGGTCAGTGTTCAGCCTGTTTTCGACGCCTTATGGGGTGCTGCAGGTGGTCTCTACGAGCAGCGTTTGGGTGCCCGCAGCCAGAAGATGAATCCGTTTGCTTCCTTTTACGCGAGCGGCGTCCCCATAGCCTTCGGAAGCGATAGCCCGGTAACCCCCCTCCGCCCGTGGGCGAGCGTTCGAGCCTGCTTGGAGCACAGCAACCCGGAACAGAGAATTTCGGCTCGTGCCGCTTTCCTGGGGCACACGCGGGCGGGGTGGCGGGCTACCAAGCACCGGAACCCCCTCATGGGGCAGCTGGTACCAGGCGCTCCGGCGAGTTTCGCCGTGTGGGAAGTGGATGAACTGATGGTCCAGGTGGCTGATAGCCGGGTGCAGTCATGGAGCACGGATCCCCGCGCTCGGACGCCGCTCTTGCCGGCCCTGGACACCGGCAGCGACCCCCGTTGCCTACAAACCGTCCGGGAGGGACACGAATTGTTCGCCCACGAGTCACTGCGGGTCTGATGTCCGCGGCGACGAAAGCGTGGCCTGTGTCTGTCATCACAGCCGCCAAATGCGTCCCCGCCGTCGTCCTATAATGGAGAGTTGCGCCAGATTGCAAGCCGCCAGGCTGCTCAGGCGCACTGACCGCTCCATCAAGGAAAGGCCTCTTCTTGCGTGTCTTGACGATCATTCCCACCTACAACGAGCTGGAATCGCTCCCCGTGACATTGGGACGGTTGCGCGCAGCAGTGCCGCACTCCGATGTCCTGGTGGTCGACGACAACAGTCCTGACGGCACGGGAAAGCTTGCCGACGACTTCGCAGCAAAGGACAGCCAGGTGCATGTCCTTCACCGCAAAGGGAAGGAAGGCCTTGGAGCTGCCTACATCGCAGGCTTCAAGTGGGGACTGGCCGCAGGCTATGACGTCCTGGTGGAAATGGATGCCGACGGTTCGCACAAGCCGGAGCAGTTGCCTCTTCTGCTCAAGGCCGTGGAGGACGGGGCAGATCTTGCCATGGGCTCCCGGTGGGTTCCAGGTGGCAGCGTAGTTAACTGGCCGCTCTACCGCCAGGCAATCTCCCGCATCGGCAGCACCTACGCCCGCATTATGCTGGGCGTCAAGATCAAGGACGTCACCGGGGGCTACCGAGCCTTCCGACGCAGCACGCTGGAAGCGTTGAACCTGGACGAGGTGGAGTCCGTTGGCTATGGCTTCCAGGTGGATCTTGCATGGCGCGTGGCCAAGCTTGGGCTCCGCATCGAAGAGCGCCCCATCACGTTTGTCGAGCGAGAGCTCGGTGCATCGAAGATGAGCGGCAACATCGTGGTTGAGGCAATGATCAACGTCACCAAATGGGGACTCGCAGCCCGGTGGGCAAAGCTCACCCGCAAGTCATCGGCAGAAGCTAAGTAACCCCAACACGCAACTCCACACTTTCAGAACACAGAAAGGCCGGGTCCGGCTCCCGTGAGGGATTCCGGACCCGGCCTTTCTGTTGACAGTCTGTGACCGTCTAGGCGGAGCGGCGCTCTCCGCGGCGCTCACGCAGGATGTTCAGACGATCCTCAAGGATCTGTTCGAGCTCGGGAAGGCTGCGGCGTTCCAGAAGCATGTCCCAGTGGGTGCGGACAGCTTTCTCGTTGGCATCCACAGGACGCTCGCCATCAACCAGCAGCGCTTCTTTGCCGGTCTTGGATACCCAAACGGGGGGAATTTCGGCTTCGGAGGAGAAGGTTACGAAGACCTGCTCGCCATCCTCGCAACGGTACTCGACCCGCTGGCGCGGTGCCGGTTCAACGCCGGATTCTGTTTCCATGCTTTGGGCGCCAAGACGCATACCCCGCAGGCTGCGATCGCTCATGATTACTCCCTCTGTCTGTTCGCGGAGCAGGAACCCCGCGCTAGCCGTAAGCCGTTTTCACGTCCCTTACGGACTACTTCTGCACACCTTGCATCACTAATTGCAACGCCTGGCCAAGCTTTTATGTTCCATCCACGCTGAACCAGCCGGACAAATATCCCATTATACGCGGATCTTCGCCCACTACTCAAAAGAAGGAACAAACAGCGAGCGGCCAGCCTGGATGGCTGACCGCTCGGAGGCGTTGCGCTTTGCGTTATTCAGCAGGCCGTGGCTGCTGGGGTGTTCCCGCAGGCTCGGACGCCCTGGCCTCTTCAGCACCGCCGAAGAGCCCGACGGGGGAGTCCCCGTTGTTGCCTCCGAGTGCACCGCCGATGCCCTTGAGTGCCTCGCCGACTTCACTGGGAATGATCCAGAGCTTGTTCGAGCTTCCCTCAGCGATCTTGGGAAGCGTCTGCAAGTACTGGTACGCAAGGAGCTTCTGGTCCGGGTTGCCCTTATGAATGGCATCGAAGACCTTCTGAATGGCCTGGGCTTCACCGTCAGCCCTCAGGATGGCCGCCTTCGCGTCACCTTCAGCCGCGAGGATGGCAGCTTGCCGCTGGCCTTCGGCGGTAAGGATCTGCGACTGCTTGGTGCCTTCGGCGGTCAGGATGGCTGCACGACGATCACGCTCAGCGCGCATCTGCTTTTCCATCGAGTCCTGGATGGAGTGGGGCGGATCAATCGCCTTCAACTCCACACGGGACACGCGAATGCCCCAGCGACCCGTTGCTTCGTCCAGGACACCACGCAGTTGACCATTGATCTGATCGCGGGATGTGAGTGCTTCTTCAAGGTTGAGCCCGCCCACCACATTACGAAGTGTGGTGGTGGTCAGCTGTTCCACAGCCTGGATGTAGTTGGCGATCTCGTAGGTTGCGGCCCGGGGATCGGTAACTTGGAAGTAGACAACGGTGTCGATCGAGACCACCAAGTTGTCCTCGGTGATGACCGGCTGAGGCGGGAAAGACACTACTTGCTCGCGGAGGTCGAGCAACGGCAGGAGCCGGTCGACGAACGGGATCAGGATGGTCAGTCCCGGGTTGAGTGTCCGCTGATACTTGCCGAGGCGTTCAACGACGCCGGCACGTGCCTGCGGGATGATCCTCACCGAACGGACCAACACGATGATGACAAAAATGACGAGAACAATCAGCACAATTGCTGCTGCTGTTCCTCCTAAGCCGTCCATACATCTCCTTCATTCCCCAATTGCGTGGTTTGATGCGGCTGAACGCGGGCAGGCTGCCCGCATCGGCAACCGCTGAACTTATGGGCGCGCTTTAGCGCGGGCTGTTCTCGGCGGGCGAGGCTACTACCGCCGTCGCACCGTCAATCCGTGTGACCTGGACTGTTGCACCGGCATCAAGAACGCCGGCCGTGCTGCGGGCGCTCCACACGTCGCCGCCGATCTTGACCAGTCCGCTGGTTCCGCTCACGGCTTCGATGACGAGGGCGGACTGACCGATGAGTCGGTCGATATTGCTGCGCTGTTCCGCAGGCCCCTTATGCAGGTGCTTCATGGCAACAGGCCGGACAAAGACAATCATCAGGAGGGAGACCACGGAGAAAATCACGATCTGAAGCCAGAAATCGGCTCCCGCGAAGTCGGCGATCAGCCCGGCCAGGGCTCCGCCGCCCAGCATGATGAAAAAGAGGTCGAGGGTAAGCATCTCCACCACTGCGAACGCGAGGAAGACTGTGAGCCAGAGAGCCCACCAATTCTCGCCGAGCCATTCGAACATCATTTCCCCCTTGGTCCCGGATCCCGCGGGCGGGATCACAGTCGCTGTTCCTCCATCCTAGCCCGACGTTCCGTCCCACGTCAGGACACGGCGAATTCGCTGATCCGGAACTTCGCAGTGGCGGCCACTGAACCTTCCACAGCGGCCAACTCCGCCAACTCTTCGCGCTGCACGTGGTGTCCGGCCGGACCCATGTAGGCGAGGTCGGCCACCTCCGGGCCGCTCAGTGTCAGGGGAAGGTCGAGGTTTTGGCTGGTGCCGGAGTCGAAATATTCCCGCATGGAGTCCACCAGCCGCTCCTCTTTGCCATCCTCAATGCTGAGCATGCCTGCCCGGGCTGCGATCTCGGCAAGGTGGCCGGGCCGGGGCGTCACAACGATCAACGAGCCGCCCGGCCGAAGCACCCTGGCAAACTCTGCGGGGTTTCGCGGTGCGAAAACTACCGTGACAACGTCCGCGGTGTTGTCCATCATGGGCAGCGGACGCCAGATGTCCCATACCAGGTTGGCTGCTTCCGGATTGAGCCGGGCGGCACGCCTCAGCGCGAATTTGGAGATGTCCACACCGATTCCTGATGCCCCGGACCGCTCAAGGACCGCCCGCAGGTAGTGGCCTGTGCCAGTACCTGCGTCGAGAACCACGGCCCCGGGGCGCTGAAGTGATCCGGTAGCCGCTGCTGCTACAGCCTGCGCGAGTCCGGAGTAGTGCCCTGCGTCCAGAAACCTGTACCGCGCGGCAACCATATCTGCCGAGTCCGCTTCGAAGACCGTGCCTTTGCCCGTCAGCAGGTTGAAGTAGCCCTGTTTTGCGGCGTCGAACTGGTGCCCGGCCTCACAGACGAGGGTTTGTTGGTGGCCCTGACTGAGCTGGAGCGCCCCTTGGCAAACAGGACAACGGAGGGCAGCAACGGCATCGGACAACATGGCTCCAATCCTACGGCGGCCGGAGTGTCTAGGGCCTGGGGCCGAAGTGCCGGGCTAGGCTCACCATCGTGAAACCCGAGCAACTGCATCTGCTGAACTCCGTATCCGCCCCGGCAATCCACCCCGATGGCACCAAGGCGGTGGTTTCCGTCACGCGGCCGGATTTTGATGCTGACAGTTATGTGGGTCAGTTGTGGAGCATTCCCTTGGACACCACCAAGTATTCGCGACGCATCACACGAGGATTCAGGGACAGTTCCCCGGCGTTCTCCCCGGACGGCCTTGTTCTTGCCTTCCTGAGGTGCGATCCGGACGGTAAGCCGCAACTCTTTGTCGTGGAAGCCGCAGGTGGCGAGCCGCAGCAGATCACCGAGCAGCACGCGGGCGTAGGTGGGTTCGTGTGGGCACCTGATTCCCACCGCATTGTGTTCCAATCCCGGGTGCCGGAACAAGGACGCTACGGAACTATGGATGGGGTCACCTCCGGCGGAGAAGACGCCCGATTGATCACCGCCAACCAGTACCGGATGAACGGCATCGGCTACACCGCTGACCAGCGCCAGCAGTTGTTTGTGGTCGAAGTGCCGGAACTGGGCGGCGAGCCGGCAGTCGCTGCGAGGGGTAGGGCTGCGCACGAACAGCCCGCACATGGGATGACAGGACTTCCCTCTGCACGGCAGGTCACTTTTGGTGACTCAGACCATGAGTCACCATCCTTTTCAGCCGACGGCACCCGCCTTTACTTCGTCGCCGCCCTCCATGAAGGACACGACGACGATCTTGTCACCTCCGTCTATCGGGTGGACGCCGACGGCGGCCAGCCAACCGCCGTCGAACCTTCCAACAAGAGCCTGCAGACCGTCACGGCTGTGCGCCCCTCCACGGATGGCCAGTGGCTCTTTTACACCGCGCAGGACCTGGGTGACACCGGCAAGGACTTCGTGGCCCGGAACGCGGTTCTGTATGCCATGCCCATTGCTGGGGGAGAAGCGGTGGCGCTGACCGACGTCGAGCATTTGGATGTGTCGGGACCGCTGGAGCCCAGCGGTCCCGACAGCGTTCTGGTTCTGAATACAGCGCTGGGAAGCGTCGAGCTGCTCGATATCACCGCAATCGGCGGGATCACACCCCTGGTTCATGGCGCCAAGGTGGTTACCGGGGCCACAGTGGCTGCAAACGGCGAAATGGCCGTGAGTTTCTCGGACGCTTCCACGGTGGGGGACGTCGCCTCCCTGGAACGCGGCGAGATCCGCCTCCTCACGGACTTCTCCGCCCCCATGCGCAACAACTCCCGGGTGGTGGAGCCCTTGGATTTCGATGCCGAATCCGCCGATGGGCACCCTGTGCACGGTTGGGTGGTGTTCCCTGACGGACCTGGTCCCCACCCCGTCCTCCTCTCCATCCACGGCGGCCCTTTCGCCCAATACACCGGTGCTTTCTTTGACGAAGCCCAGGTCTATGCTGCTGCCGGTTACGCCGTTGTGATGTGCAATCCACGTGGTTCATCCGGCTACGGACAAGCCCACGGCCGCGCCGTCAAGGAGCGCATGGGGACTGTGGACATGCAGGACGTGCTGGCATTCCTGGACTCAGCGTTGGCCTCGTTTGACGCCTTGGATAAGGAACGCGTGGGAATCATGGGGGGCTCCTACGGCGGCTATCTCACCGCCTGGACCATCGCGCACGACCACCGGTTCAAAGGCGCGATCGTGGAGCGCGGTTTCCTGGACCCCGTCAGCTTTGCAGGTTCAGCTGACATCGGCTGGTTCTTCGGGACCGAATACACCGGAGGAACAGCGGAACAAATGGAGGCTCAAAGTCCCATGGCCGTAGTCTCAAGTGTCGATACACCCACCCTGGTCATTCACAGCGAGAACGATCTTCGGTGCCCCATCGAACAGGGCCAGCGCTACTACTCGCATCTGAAGGCGAAGGGAGTGGACACCTCTTTGCTGATCTTCCCCGGCGAGGATCACGAGTTGTCACGGTCCGGCACCCCCCATCACCGAAGGCAGCGCTTCGAGCACATCCTCCGCTGGTGGGCACGGTACCTCCCCACCGAGGTCAATAACCTGGATGACTAGCCGGAGTCAGCGAAAGAATCCAAGCGCCCGGCGAGCCTCGTCAATCTCCGGAGCAGACCAGCGCGCCGAGTGCTCGGCATTGCTGGATAACGATCGCAGTTCGGCCCGGTCCAAGTACAGGATGCCGTGGAGGTGATCCGTTTCGTGCTGCACAATGCGGGCCTGCCACCCTGAATACCAGGCTTCCGTGGACTCGCCGGTTGGACTGGTGTAGCGCAACTCCACGTTCCGGTGACGGGTCACTACCGCCTGATACCCGCTGACCGAGAGGCACCCCTCATAGAACGAGGCGGTCTCGGTTCCGAGCGGGCGGTACTGCGGGTTGACGATGGCCAGGAATTCCAGCTGCTCCCGGTGACGCACGGCAGCTGACTCCGGTTCCACCGGGTATTTGTCCTCCAGTACGGCCACTTGCAATGGGATGCCCAGTTGGGGAGCTGCCAAACCGACTCCCGGTGCGGCATGCATGACAGCCCTCATCTGCTCAATGAAAGCCGCCAACTCCGCATCGTCGAGCTGGCCTTCGTATGGCGCTGCCAGCTGACGCAATACGGGGTGTCCGGCCTGAATAATGGGCGGAAGCCCCTCCGTATCCAGCAACCGGCGAACAGCGTCACGAATGCGGATCGGGTTGTAGTCCGTGGCAGGGCTCGTGGCCCCCGGATGAGGTTGGTGCGTCATACAGTGAGCCTAACGCTCCACAAGGCGTTCCCGAGTTGGGCTAGGCTCAATGGATGATGGATTCCACCCCTTTGGATTGTGTACTCGGGTTCGTTCGAACGGTGGAAGCCGGCGGCGGGGCCGCTGAAATCCGACCCTTCCTGGCGGACGATTTCAAGCTCACCGAGTGGCCGCATGCTCTGTCCAAAACCGGCTCAACGCGGAACCTTGCCGAGACCCTGGCCGGCGCCGACCACAGCAAGGACATCGTTTCCGATCAGAAGTTTGAGGTGGTCCGGACAACGAGCCAGGACAACCGTGTGGTGCTGGAAATGAACTGGTCTGCCACCTTGCTGCTTGACCTTCCACACTGGGACCGTGGCGATACCATCCGAGCCAGGAGCACTGCTGTCTTTGAGCTTCGGGACGGGTTGATCACCAGCCAGGATACGTACGACTGCTATTACACAACCCCCGAATAGCCCAGCCCCGGACAGGTCAACGCCCCGGAGCACCTAACGCATGGTGAAGCGTCGCTCCGCCAGCCCTGAAATTGCCGGCATGTCCAAGGCCCTTGCGAAAGCTGCATTCCTGACTGACATCACGTAAGGCGGGAGAGGTCTTCCCAGAGCCATGTTGAGTCCAGCCTGGCGCGATGCGCGGCGCGCCGCCTTTCTGCGGGACTTCTCAAAGGCCGCTAGGTCGGGCCCGACGTCGGCACCGCGGAAAGAAGCATCGATGATCGGGGCCAGCGCCGCAGCATCCAACCAGCCAAGGTTCATGCCCTGCCCTCCGATGGGGCTGATTTCGTGGGCTGCGTCCCCCAACAGCACCACTCTGCCGTGAACCATGAGTTGAGCCAGGCGCGACCGTACTTCGAAGGCGCTGAGCATCGAGTTGCCGGGAACATGGAGCACCTCACCGGTCCTGGCCAGGACCAAGTCGGCCAGCTTATCCGCCGTCGGGTTCTTTTCCGGCGAGCCCAGCCTCACCACCCATCTGCGGAGACCTTGTGGCAGGGGGAAGGACTCCACGATTCCGGCAGGCTCCAAGTACAGCACCGCATCGGAGCCATGGCCGGTGGCATCCGGGAAATCGCCCATAATGTAGCAGTCCGGATAGCCCCGTGCCTGCAAACCCGGCAGGTAATGGCGGCGAATGGCTGAGTGCGCGCCGTCGGCAGCCACCACCAGCTGGCTTCTGAACTCCTGAACGCCGCCAGGACAATTCGCAACGGTACGCACGGAGCCGCGTTCTTCCGCAACCTCCCGAACATGGGCACCCCGGACAATGGCTCCGACGTCCAGATCATGCACCGCCAGCTCCAACGTCTTCTCAGTGACCGTCTGCGGCACAGCCAGAATGTATGGATAGCGGGCATCTCCGTCGAACCCGAGTTCGGCCACCCTGCGCCTCTGACTGTAAGCGACACCCCGATTGATGCGGACACCGGCTGCTATCAGATGGTCCGCAACACCTGCGCGCGCCAGCTCCGCCAGTGCCGGCGGGTGAATTCCGATAGCCCGCGAACGGTTGCTCCTGCTGCTCCGGCGCTCAAGGATCCGGACCTGATGCCCCTGCTGAAGCAACAGCACGCCCATGAACAGCCCTACCGGCCCGGCACCAACGATCACGACGTCAGTCACGATCATCCTCGAGCGCACGGACGAGCAAGTGGTGCCACGGGCCGTTTCTCTCAACCGACCACGAGGCCGGAACGGCAGCTCTTAGTTCCTCCGCGGTGTAACTGCGCCTGATGGACGTCAAGCCATCACCACACATGTATGAGCCCACACCCAAAGGCCAGAAGCCTGCCATGAACAGCATGTATGCGATGTTGCTTCGGTTGAGATCGTTATGCAGGCACAGCCCCCGGCTCAGCGACTCGGAATCGTGAAGGACCTCCGCAAGCTGCCCTGGGTCGAGGTGATGAAGGATGTGGTTGGAGATGACGACGTCGAACTTCCGGCCGTCAGCGACGAGCTCGGAACTGTGGGCATTGAGGTACACGACCCCCTCCACTGGAGGCTTGTGGGACGCAAAGGTGAAGGCCCTCTCGTCCGGATCGATTGCCGTCACCGTAAGCCGGAATCCGTCCCGCCGGGCCCACCGAACCAGGCTCCGGGCTACGTCGCCGCTGCCACACCCGATGTCCAGCACCGAAACCGCACTGTGCTCGGCCAGCAACGGAAGGAGACGTTGACGATACGTCCCGTGCCATCCCGACAGCAAGGCGTTCACCACCGGGAAGCGCGCATAAGTCCTGTAGAGACGTGTGGGGTCGCAATCGGCCCTGTCCATCTCCTCGACGGCTTTCACATCCCTGACCCGCAGGGACCCAAATGGACTCACAGAGCAGGGGAGACCAGCGTGAAGAGTCCCGTTTCCACCGTCAGACCCGGGCCGAATGCCATGGAGCAGATCCGTTCCTCATGTTCGGCTGCTGCCCTCTCCAACATGTACTTGAGGACGAACAACACCGTGGCGCTGCTCATGTTGCCGTATTCCCGTAAAGTCTCCCGGGCCGGGACCAGTTGCTCCTGCGTCAGTTCCAGTTTGGACTCGACTTTGTCCAGGATGCTTCGGCCGCCAGGGTGTATGGCCCAGTGGGTAATATCTCGGTAGGGCAAGCCATCCAACGATGGCTCTTTGGCGAGCAGTGGCGCCAAGGCACCGGTGATGTGTTCTTCAATGATGTGCGGAACGTACGATCCCAAGACCATTTCGAATCCTTCGTCCCCAATGTTCCAGGCCATGGCTTCCTCGCCCACCGGCGTCAGGACCGTTTCGAAGTGATCGAGCCGGATGGCCGGTTCCGGCCCTTGCAGCTCCCGGGCACTTACGACCGCGGCCGCCGCGCCATCACCGAAAATCGCCGATCCCATGATGGTGTCGGGATCGTTCGACGTCCTCACATGCAGGGAACAGAGTTCTACGCAGATCACCAGGACAACCGCTGTGGGGTCTGCAACGCAGAACTGCTTGGCTGCTTTGAGGGCAGGGAAGGCCGCGTAGCAGCCCATGAATCCCAGGTGGTACCGCTGCACGGCAGGATTGAGGCCTAAAGCGCGGACCACCTTGTAGTCAGGACCGGGGTTGAAGAAACCGGTGCAGGACACCGTGATCACGTGGGTGATGTCATCAAGATCTATACCCGGCGCCTGGGCCACTGCAGCTTTGCCGGCCTCGACGAACAACTTGGTGGCTTCGGTTGCGAAGATCTCATTCCGGACCTTGGTGCTGGGGCTGAGGACCTGGTTGGTTTCGGGGTCAAAAAACTGCGGATTTTCGGGGTGCGCATCTAGGCTGAGTTCGGCTACGGCGGTGTATCGGGTGTCTATGGCTGCTGAGTCGAAGCATGTGCTGACTAGTCGGGTTCCCAGCCGTGTCAGTCCGGGCTGTGATGCGAAGACGTCTCGGGCTTGCTGCTGGACAAGGATGGTTTGCGGAACTGCGGTTTCAAGGGACCTCATGTATACCGGCATGCTTCATTCTTAGCGAGTAAACCTTGGAAGACAATGGCAGAATCGAAGCTACTGGCCGAGGCTGGTCAGTGTGAGCCAGGCGACGCCGACGAGGGACTGTTTTGCAGCGCCGCCTAACAGATGGAGAAATCATGACTATTGCCGCGAGCACGGACACACAATCTCCGGGGTCCCACGTTGCGGATACCCACGATCTGATCCGGGTCCAAGGTGCACGTGAAAACAACCTCAAAGACATCAGCATCGAAATCCCGAAGCGCCGGCTCACTGTCTTCACAGGCGTCTCCGGCTCCGGGAAGAGTTCACTGGTTTTTGCCACTATCGCGGCAGAGTCACAACGCATGATCAACGAAACCTATAGTGCCTTTGTGCAGGGTTTCATGCCCTCCCTGGCCCGCCCCGACGTCGATGTCCTTGAAGGTTTGACCACCGCGATCATTGTGGACCAGGAACGGATGGGCTCCAACCCGCGCTCCACAGTGGGTACCGCAACAGACGCCAATGCCATGCTGCGGATCCTGTTCAGCCGCCTCGGCCAACCCCACATCGGCTCACCCAACGCCTACTCTTTCAATGTTCCCACGGTGAAGGCCAGTGGCGCCATCACCGTCGAACGCGGCGAAGGCAAAACGAAGACCGAGAAGGCCTCGTTCAATCGCCTGGGCGGAATGTGTTCCCGATGTGAGGGCATGGGGGCGGTCAATGACTTTGATCTCACGGCCCTCTATGACGACTCCAAGTCCTTGAGCGAAGGCGCGCTCACCATTCCCGGATACACCATGGATGGCTGGTACGGGCGAATC
This sequence comes from Arthrobacter sp. DualSoilB13, assembly GCF_055389195.1. Taxonomy (NCBI): domain Bacteria; kingdom Bacillati; phylum Actinomycetota; class Actinomycetes; order Micrococcales; family Micrococcaceae; genus Arthrobacter; species Arthrobacter sp. DualSoilB13. The sequence goes on from NZ_AP035865.1 coordinate 2,224,436, forward strand.
TTCAGCGGCTCAGGGTTCTTCAACATGGACAAACCCATTGCCAAATTCACCAAGAAGGAACTCCACGATCTCCTGTACCGGGAGCCCACCAAGATCAAAGTGGAGGGCATCAACCTCACCTACGAAGGCGTCATCCCCAAGATCCAGAAGTCGATGCTCAGCAAGGACGTAGACGCCCTGCAGCCCCACATCCGCGCGTTTGTGGAGCGTGCCATCACCTTCACCACGTGCCCGGAATGCGAAGGTACACGCCTTAGCCCCGAAGCCCGGTCCTCCAAGATCAACGGCAAGAGCATCGCCGACGTCTGCACTATGCAGATCAGCGACCTCGCAGGCTGGGTCCGCTCGCTGGATGAACCCTCCGTTGCTCCATTACTGAAGGGCCTCCAGCACCTTCTGGATTCCTTCACCGGAATTGGTTTGGGTTATCTGTCCCTTGACCGGCCGGCCGGCACGTTGTCCGGGGGAGAGGCCCAGCGGACCAAGATGATCCGCCATCTGGGTTCATCACTCACCGATATCACTTACGTCTTTGACGAACCCACCATAGGCCTTCACCCCCACGACATCGAGCGCATGAACCAACTGCTGCTACAGCTTCGGGACAAGGGCAACACTGTGCTGGTGGTCGAACACAAGCCGGAGACGATCGCGATTGCCGACCACGTGGTTGACCTTGGGCCCGGTGCCGGTACCGGAGGCGGCACAGTATGTTTTGAGGGCGACCTCGAGGGATTGCGGGGGAGCGACACCATCACGGGACGCCATCTGGACGACCGGGCGGCCATCAAGGACAGCTTTCGTTCCGCTACGGGCCACATGGAAATCCGGGACGCCTCAACGAACAACCTCAAGAACGTCGACGTCGACATCCCCCTTGGCGTTCTTTGTGTCCTCACCGGGGTGGCCGGCTCCGGCAAGAGTTCCCTGATTCATGGTTCCGTAGCCAAGCGGGACGGCGTCCTCGTGATCGATCAGGGTGCCATTCGGGGCTCGCGCAGGAGTAATCCCGCCACGTATACCGGACTGCTGGAACCTATCCGAAAGGCATTCGCCAAAGCCAATGGCGTTAAGCCGGCGCTCTTTAGTTCGAACTCCGAAGGCGCCTGCCCCACGTGCAATGGTGCAGGTGTCATCTACACGGATCTCGGCGTCATGGCCACCGTTGAATCACCCTGTGAAGAATGTGAAGGAAAGCGCTTCCAGGCGGCTGTTCTTGAGTATCAGTTGGGGGGCCGGAATATTGCAGAGGTGCTTGCAATGTCTGTAGATGAGGCGGAAGTCTTTTTCAGCGAGGGGGAGGCCCGAACCCCGGCTGCCCACAAAATTCTCGATCGCCTTGCCGACGTTGGGCTCGGTTACCTAACACTCGGCCAGCCCCTCACCACACTGTCCGGCGGTGAGCGCCAGCGACTCAAGTTGGCCACGCAAATGTCTGAAAAAGGTGACATTTACATTCTCGACGAGCCAACCACCGGCTTGCACCTGGCCGATGTCCAGAACCTGCTGGGCATGCTGGATCGACTGGTGGAGTCGGGAAAATCAGTGATTGTGATCGAACACCACCAAGCTGTAATGGCACACGCGGACTGGATCATAGATCTCGGACCTGGCGCGGGTCACGACGGCGGCACGATCGTTTTCGCCGGAACGCCCGCAGAGCTTGTGGCCGGGAAATCGACGCTGACCGGCAAACACCTGGCAGCGTACGTAGGCGCCTGACACCTCCGCGAGCTGCCGGCCGGCATAGAACACGCTGGCCCGGCAGCTACTTCTACTCCCGCGCTTTGACTGGCAGCGAGACGTGTTGAAGTGGGACGAGTTGCAGTTCTAGATTCCTTTGGCCCACGCCGGCATGGAGTGGACAGCAGTTGATTCGAGCACAGTCAGGCTACTATCGATGCGCGCGGGTATGCCCGACTAGTACTTGGAAGCAGCGGTCGGTGCGAGTATCTTGGCGCTATTCCCTGAGAGGACGACCGATGCTGCGATGGTTGCGGAGTGCTTACCGATTTCCGAAGTATGACATTAGAGATCTCGTATGGCTTGGGTATGCCTACGTTCTCATAGGCGTGGGGTTCGCCGTCGTCGGTGTCTTGCGACTTCCTGAATGGCCCGCTTCTCTTTATGCAGCCCTGGCAGTCCTGTGGTTCTTCCAAGCCTTCGCAACGAGGAAGGAAATCCGGAGACGTAAAAACGCTCAGGCATCAGCACCTCTCTGACGGCAGGTAAACCAGTTCCTCGATAGGATTTCTCAGCGGTGAGCGCGCCCGATGCCAGTCCAGTGGAATCTCCGGCTTCTAGTTTCCTGAGGCGACCTTCGTTTATCAAGGTCCACAGTGGCTGATACTCACTCACTTACGTTTGCCGGCCGGACAGAGTCCATATATTCCATGTAGTTTGCCGAAGAGGCCAGCGCATGGCGGTCAATTGTTGCCGGGGCGTAGCCAAGAGCTTCCGCGATGATGGCTACCGGGGCGAGTTTGGTGAGTTCGTGGAGGGTTCCGAGCCTGGCTGCTCGGCTGCTGAAGGCTGTTCTGAGTCGTTCGGTGAGGCTGGAGGCTCGGAGATGTTTTCCGGGTGAGCCGCCGCGGAAGACCCAGTTGCTGTTGGGGTGCGCGGCGGTCTGATCATGTGTGGGAGTGGCCACCAACTCGCGCCAGGGTTCATCGAGTGGCCGTGTGAGGGCAATCTCGACGGTTCCGAGGGTGATGGTGACTTCTTCGTCGGTGACCTTGACGTGGTCCCAGGTGAGTTTAACGACGTCCGAGATCTGCTGGCCGAAGACCAGGACAAGGATCGCTGCCGCGCGGTCTCGTGGGCTCATTTCGGTTGTGTGGGTGAGGCCTTGGACAAGGTCTTGTTGTGTGGCTGCGTCGAGTCGGGGGCTGGTGCCGCGGCGGTGGGGTTGCAGCTTCAGTGAGGGGTCGATGAGGTTGGTTTTGGTTGCCCAGTCGAGGAAGCGGGATGCGATTCCCCGGGTGGTGGGGCCTTCTGCTTGCCAGCGGTCCAGGTGTGCCTGCGTCATGGTTGCCAGGTCGGTGTGTTGTTCAGTGAGCCAGTTGAGCAGTTCGATGGCGACCGTGACTGATTGTTTGGCTCTGAGGAAGGTACCTTGGGTGACTTCGTCCATTTGGTTCATGCGGCGTTGGTGGTGCCAGCGGATGTAGCGGCGGATCACGTCGCGATGGTTCTGGGTCGTGACCCTGTCGATCGCTTGGCCGGCCCAGCTGGTGAATCGCTGGCTGAGCTCGTCACGGCGGGGCAGGACGTTGTGTTCGACGAGGAGGCCGCGGACGTATTCGCGGGTTGGCGAAGCGGGGAGTTGGTCGAGGCCTGTGTGGGTGATGTCGGGCGATGCTGCCAGTTGGCGGAGGAAGCCGGTGACGTGGGGCTGCTGTATCCAAGTAAGGCCGCTGTTGGCTCGTTTCATGGATTTCAGCGCTGTTGCGATGGCTTGCAGTTCGGAGGAAGGTGCCTTTTCTTCAGGCGTGAGGAGCCGGTCGACTGTTGCTGCGAGGACGCAGGCCCAGCAGCGGTTTCCGGAGTGGATCTCATCTTCGTTGCCGCAGCCGATGCAGTCGATGTTGAGTTTGACGCCGGAGCATTTGCGGCAGGCCGGGAGCGTGTCTACCCGGCCGGGCAGGATACCCTCGTGGCCGCAGGCGCAGCTGCCCCGGGTTCGTTTGGCTTGCTGGTAGCAGTAGCCACAGATTCCGCTGTCGGGCCAGCGGACGACGATTTGGTGGTGTTCTGAGCAGCGTCCGCATGGTTCGGGCCATTTCGCGGGGTCGCTGGGTTTCCGGGGTCTAGGCATCGTCGTCCGGCGGCAGGACCCTGATCCGGCGGGCGACCGGTGAGCCTGGCTGGATTCCGAGGTCTTCTGGCCGTTTGGGGGCGTTGGCGGTCTTCGCTGCGCGCATCTGGACGTAGGGTTCGAACAGGTCGTTGGGTGTGCATTCGAGGATGTCGCAGAGCGCTGCAAAGGTCTGGGCCGGGATGCGTTCAGGGGTTCCTGTGACGAGCCGGTGGACCTGGGCGTTGGAGAGGTTGATGCCGCGGGCTTTGAGGAGGGGGAGGAGCTCGGTGGTTTTCCAGAGGTTCCGTTGGGCCATCATCTGCCGAAGGTTCCATCGGTAGCCGATCCGTCGCTGTTCAGCCATGGGCCGTTCCCTTCGTCAGTGCCGCTGCCGCGTAGCCGCTGAGCGATCATCTTCTGGACGGTCTTCTGTTTGAAGTCCGCCGACACGGAAGTATAGAGGGCTGTCGTCGATGAGTAGCTGTGACCGACCTGCTGCTGGATAAACAACGGATCGTAGCCGGCCTCGATCAGGTGGGTGACGTAGGAATGCCGCAGGGTGTGCAGGGACAACTCGTCCGGCAATCCAGCGGCTTTCCTGATGCGTTGGAAGGCCCGGTCGAAGTTGCGGTAGACCGTGGAACCCGAGCGCTCCGAGGGCCACATGCTGGCTGAACGGTCCGCGGTGGCGAAGCGTTTACGGCCATCGGGGGAGAGCCAGTACTCCAACTGACCGACGACCCAATCGAACTCCGGGACGGTCAGCACGGTCCGGCGCCGAGGGCCTGAGCCTTTTGTTCCTTTGGCCCACCGCACCTGGAGCGCACCGAACCGGCCGAACTGTTCAACGTGGGGATTAGGGCCGAAATCGACGTACTCAAGCATGGTCAGTTCACGACGGCGCAGCCCGTAAGCATAGGCAACCTTGAACGCCGTCGAATCCCTCAACGCCGGCAACCAACGCTTGGAGCGTTTGGCAAACTCCGTATCGATCAGATCATCAGCGGCATCAAAGAACGTTTGAAGCTCTGCCCGGGCGAAGGCCCTCCGGCGCGGCGGCATGGCATCGTCAGTGGTATGCCGCGGTGAGTTCCACTCAAATACGACCTGCACCGGGATGTCGGCGAACACCCGTTCGCAAAACGCTGCCCACCCATAGCGCCCGTCGGTCACGTACGCGCAGAACGCCTTGATAGCTCCCGCGTTGGACCTGAGCGTGGACAACGCCAGGCCTTTCTCTGAACTGCGACGGTCTGCGAGGAATTCGTCCACGTTATGTGCCGACCATGTCCACGGATACTCGTTCGCGTGCTCCTGGAACCGCTCAACGACACTGCAGGAGCTTTTGATGTAGGCGTTTGAGAGCCCGCGTGCCAGCATCTGCGCCCGCCAACCATCAAGCATCGCCTCGAAAACCCGGTCTTCAGCCCGCAGCAGCCCAACGTTCTCAGTGTTCAGAAAGGCAGGAATCCGGCCAGGTTCGATGTTCACAAGCCAAACTCTACGCAAGAATCTCTCATTAAATGAGAGATTACGCCGCTAGAGCGCGCAATGACGCGGTCGAGCTGCTGGTCATCATTCAATCCCATCACATGCGAACGATCCCTGACGTGGGAAAACGCTGCATGGCAGGTTGAGACGAGTTATCTCATCCACTTCTACTCGTCCCACTCGAACGCCGATAATCTACATTATGTAAAGTAGTCTGAAAGTGACCCTACCCCGTCGATTTTCCTGAACCCTTTATTGCGCTGCGCATCTGGTGCAGAGTAGCTAGGCCCGCCTCGCACTTCGGGCACTCATCCACATGCCGTCGAATCCTGGCGCTGCCTGGCATTCGTCCGTCGTTGAGGACGAATTTCCCGAAATGCTGCGACACGTCAGCACAAGAGTCCGTTGCCTTTACGAGAACGTGATCCTGGAAATATGCCTGCCGAAGTCCTTTCCGCGCGCGTATGAGCAACGCCGATACACCGTTCGGCGTCAATCCCATGATCGGCGCCACCGCTGCCGGTTTCATGGTTTCCACCTCGCTGTACCAAAGCACAGCCTGCCAACGCATCGGCAGGGACCGGAATGCTTCAATGAGCGAGGACGTCTCCAAGGAACGGAGATAGGGATCCTCATATCCGGTGTCGCCATCCCCATTCAGGAGGTCGCTCAAGAAGCCAGCGCGCCTCGCCTGTACGTTGCGACGATGTGCCGTTCTTCGCACAGTGGTCACCAGATAGGCCCTGAAAGAGTCCGCCGGTCCCCTGCCACTAGCCAGAGCCTGAAACACAGACGCAATTGCCTCTCCCACAACATCGTCCACGTCCGACAGATTGTCGGTCTCCACCCGGGCCACGTACGCGGCGAGTTTTTTGTACCTACCAAAAAGTTCGGCAAAGGCAGAAAACTGCCCAGCCCGCACCGCGGAAACTAAAGACACGTCACACCACCCAAGCGGCTCGGCCCTCTCCAGACCCTCGACCGCCTGCAGGCCGGGGTTCGGCACGGTCGCCCCACTCCCCCGCCGCTGGCCGCACAATGTCCCTCCGCAGGAGCATGGCTTTGGATCCGCGGCTAACTGCGGGTAGATCAGGTTCGCAGCGCTCATGGCCCCTCTTGGTCGTCAGAGTTCTTCGCGGACCCTAGAATCTAGGCAGCACGATCAAAACGCCACGGAAAACGCAGCGAATTGAGGGGAAGTGGGTGTTCAATGCAGGATTACGACTTGGACAGCCGTGACCTGAGGCTTCTTCATGCCCTGCAGATTCGTCCGCGAGCACCTTGGGCCACACTCGCGCCCATCGTCGGGGCAGACGCTGTTACCCTCGCCAGGCGCTGGAGCGCTCTTCAGGATCAGGGGCTGGCCTGGTTGGCAAGCTACCGGGGACCCGGAGCGAAATATGTGGGCGCAATCATTGAGGTGGAATGCACACCTTCACGCATTGCCGAGGCAACAGAGGATCTCGCCCGCGACGACGAAGTACTTTCCATTGACCAAACCATCGGCGGCCGGGATCTGGTGGTGACGTTACTATGCCGGACTGACGCCGACTTGGCAGGGTTTGTGCTGGACCGGCTTACAAACGTGACAGGCGTGATCGGCACCCGTACACACCGTGGTATCCGGCTCCTCGCCGATGCGCAGCTCTGGCGGCTGCGCTCGCTCCAGGACCACGAGGCGCGCCAACTGGAATCGAGTATTCCACAGCCTGCAGCCGCCCCAAGAGGCATCTCCGCAGAGATCGAAGACCAACTTGCCGGCATTCTGCGTTCCAACGGCCGAGCCTCCGTGGCGGAGATTTCCGAAACGCTTGGGATCAGCACCACGCGGGCAAGAAACGCGCTGTCCACCATCCTTGCCGAGAAGCGCATGGTGTTGCGCTTGGAGGTGGCGCGACCCTACTCCCCCTGGCCAGTCGCCGTTTGGTACTTCCTGCGCGTTCCGGCCACGATGGTGGAATCCGTTGCAGAAAAGCTCGTCGGCCTGCACGAGGTCCGTCTGGTCGCCACCACCGGCGGGCTCTACTCAATCCTGATGCTGGTATGGCTTCGGCGGGTTGAAGACATGACACCCCTGGAGAGGCAGCTGGGCGAGAGGCTTCCGTTCGCAGAGATCCTCGACAGATGCATAGTGCTGCGAACTCCCAAACACATGGGCAACAGGCTCACCTCTGACGGAAGGCGCATCACCTAGGATGATCACAGCGCCCAGCTACTACTCCTGGGCCCCTGCAATGTTGACCAACCAGCCGATCCCGAATCTGTCGACGCACATTCCAAAGGTGTCACCCCAAGGGGCCATCTCGAGCGGCACGGTGACCATACCGCCGTCGACGAGTTTGTCCCAGTAACCGCGGAGCTCGGCTTCATCCGACGACTCTCCGCTCAAGGAGACGGAGATATTGTCGCCGGGGTTGTACTCCATGCCATTCGGGGTGTCGGCAGCCATCAACGTCAATCCGCCGGGAGTTTCCAACATGGCGTGCATGACTTTGCCGGCCTCTGCTGGATCGTCACTGGCTTGGTAGTCGCCGAAAGTGCTGATGTTCAGTTCACCGCCAAAGACGGACTCGTAAAACGTTATGGCGTCCCGAGCATTGTCCCGGAATGAAATGTACGGATTGAGGCGGGTTGTCATTGGTCGGCTCTCCTTCTTGTTGAGACTCCTTGGTCCCCCGTCAGAGGCTAATACCGTGACATCGCCCACACAACGGCCGACGCGAATTCCCCTGATCACCGCAGCAGCACCTGGAGGTAACTTTCGCGTGGGAGGGATGCCCCGGATAGTGTCGGGAGTATGTCTTCACCCTCACGACTGTGGATACCCGCAGCCCTTGCCGATCTTTTCTTGATTCTTGCCTTCGCCGCCGTTGGACGGGACGCGCACGCCCGCGGTGACATCATCTCGGGAGCTTTTGCCACAGCGTGGCCGTTCCTGGCCGGGGCAGCGATCGCCTGGGTGGTTGCACGTGCTTGGCGGGCGCCCATGGCTGCATGGCCGTCCGGAGTTTTCATATGGCTCGGCGCAGTCGCTGTGGGAATGCTGCTGCGGGCTGTTACAAGCCAAACCGTCGTGCTGCCTTTTGTCCTGGTGGCTTTGGTCACCCTTGGCATTTTCCTGCCCGGATACCGGCTTATCACTTCATCGCTCATGAGGGTATCGCGCCGACGGCAACGCCGGGTCTGATCAACCCCCTGTACGAGGGAATGCACTAGGCTGGAAAACGTCCGCAACGATGCATTTTCGGAAAGGCCCCACGTGATCACCGCTTTCGTCCTGATCAAAACCGATGCCTCACGCATACCGGAGACCGCCGAGCAGATTTCGGCCATTCAGGGCATCAGCGAGGTGTACTCCGTCACCGGAGAGTGGGACCTCATTGCGGTGGCCAGGGTGACTAAACACGACGAGCTTGCCGATGTGATCGCGGACCGCCTGTCAAAGGTTGCCTCGGTGGTCCACACCACCACACACATTGCCTTCCGCGCCTATTCCCAGCACGACCTCGACGCAGCCTTCGCACTCGGCTTCGAGTAGCAGCGGGACGGCTGGTCTTCAGCTTTGGCTAAGAGCAGTCCACTTGGCGAGCACTCCGGCAGCCTTGCCTGAATCCACGGATTCCGCCGCCCGGGCAAAAGCGGTCCGCATCCGGTCCTCAAGGCTCCCTTCGGCGTCCAGATCGATTGACACCAATCCAGCAGCCGCATTCAGTAGTACGGCGTCGCGTACAGGCCCCTGTTTGCCGTCGAGGATATCGCGCACTACGGCCGCATTGGCAGCGGCGTCCCCTCCGCGAAGGTCAGCAACCGTCGAAGGACGAATACCGAGGACCTGAGGCGAGAAGATTTGCTCCCTGACGGTTCCGTTCCTGATTTCCCAGACCGTCGATGACCCTGTGGGGGTCAACTCATCGAGGCCGTCGTCTCCTCGGAATACCAGCCCCCGGCTGCCGCGGCGGGCCAGGACTCCTGCCACCAACGGCGCCATGCGGGCGTTGGCAACACCCACAGCCGAAGCTTGAACGTGCGCGGGATTGGTCATCGGCCCAAGGAAATTGAAAGCCGTGGGAACAGCCAGTTCACGGCGCGGAACAGCGGTATGCCGGAATGAGGGGTGGAAGACCTGCGCGAAGCAGAAAGTGATTCCCGCCTCCTCTGCGTTCCGGGCCACCTGCTCGATTGACAGATCCAAACGAACGCCCAGCGCCTCTAGAACGTCGGCCGACCCGGAAGTGGAAGATGCAGCTCGGTTGCCGTGCTTTACCACTTTGGCCCCCGCGCCGGCAGCAACAAGGGCAGCCATGGTGGAGATATTTACCGTGTTCAGGCGGTCTCCACCGGTTCCGACAATGTCCAGCTTCTCACCGGAAATATTGATGGGGTTGGCATGCTGGACCATGGCCTCAACAAGACCGGCCAGCTCTTCGACCGTCTCGCCCTTGGCACGGAGCGCAACAAGGAACCCCGCAATCTGAGCCGGCGTCGCCTCTCCGGACATGATGGTGTTCATGGCCCACTCTGTGTTGCCCACTGCAAGGTTGTCGCCGTTGATCAGTGCTGAGATGAGCCCTGGCCAGGTATTGCTGGCTGCAGGTGCCGTTGCCGGAGAAGTCACTCCCTGATGCTATCGACCCAGCCACGCCGATGACCAATGTGAACGCGACCGGGAACTTTTCCGCGCGAATTCGCGTCTTTGTAGAAAAAGTCTCCTGAATCGGTGGTTTGCATTGGGAAGTCTGGACTTTTACAGACATAATGTCCTTGTGACATCTGCGACCCATGCCCCCAGTACCCCGGCGCACCCGACGCTGAACCGCCCCAACTTGGTTTCTGTTGGAACCGTTGTTTGGCTGTCCAGTGAGTTGATGTTCTTCGCCGGCCTCTTTGCCATGTACTTCACCCTGCGCTCCACATCCGGATTGATGTGGGCCGAGGAGACGGCCAAGCTCAACTTCCCGTTTGCGCTCGTCAACACCATCGTCCTTGTGGCAAGTTCCTTTACTTGCCAGATGGGCGTCTTTGCCGCCGAGCGACTCGAGCCGCGCCGTACCGGCGGGCTCCTGCAGTTCACACGGTGGGGAATGACCGAATGGTTTGCCCTGACGTTCATCATGGGAGCTTTCTTCGTGGCCGGCCAGACCACGGAATACGCCATGCTCGTCTCAGAGCACGTGTCCCTGTCGTCCAACGCCTATGGCTCTGCCTTCTACATGACTACCGGCTTCCACGGCCTGCACGTCATTGGCGGCCTGATCGCGTTCCTGTTCATCATGGGTCGAGCCTTTGCAGCCAAGAAGTTCGGCCACTTTGAAGCAACATCGGCGATCGTCACCTCGTACTACTGGCACTTCGTCGACGTTGTGTGGATCGGCCTCTTCCTGGTCATCTACGTACTCAAGTAAGCCCGGCCTTGACTCTTTTTCTACAAGAGGCAGAATTTCAAGAAGCGGCTCGCGGAGCCGACGCAGGATCGAAAAAAGGAACCACCACGTGAAGGCACTATCGCAGAAGCGACGTCACCCACTGGCAGCCATTGCGCTGTTGCTGATGGGCCTCCTCCTCACTGGTGGGCTGTACGCCGTTGCCACAACTGTCAACCAGGCCAAGGCCGACACCACAAGCTTTAGCGCGAGTGACGTAGAAGAAGGCGGCAAGCTTTTTGCCGCCAACTGCGCCACCTGCCACGGCATGGGTGCCAGCGGAACCCAGGACGGCCCCTCGCTGGTCGGCGTGGGTGCTGCTGCAGTTGACTTCCAGGTTGGCACCGGCCGTATGCCCATGCAGATGAGTGGCCCGCAGGCCCAGAAGAAGCCCGCGCAGTTCAACGCGGAGCAGACCAAGCAACTTGCTGCTTATGTTGCATCCCTCGGCGCAGGTCCGGCCATTCCCGAGGCAAACCTCCTCGACGGAAAGGGAGACGCAGCCAACGGTGGCGAACTCTTCCGCGTCAACTGCGCCATGTGCCACAATGCCGCAGCTGCCGGTGGTGCCCTGACCCGGGGCAAGTTTGCCCCCGCGTTGGCAGGCGTGAGTGCTGAACACATTTATGAGGCCATGGTTACCGGTCCGCAGAACATGCCCGTCTTCAGCGACTCCAACGTCACGCCTGAAGACAAGCGCGACATCATCACCTTCCTGAAGACCATTGAATCCAACGGTTCTCCCGGCGGCGCGGATCTTGGCGCACTCGGTCCGGTATCCGAAGGTCTGTTTGTCTGGGTCGCCGGGTTGGGCGTCATCATCGCATTCACCATCTGGTTGACGTCCCGCACGTCCTAATCCGGACACGAAACTTCTGCTGCACGGTCAGCAGTTTGAAACTGAAAATAACTCGGCCCCGGCCGAGACAACGAGAGAAGGATGAGGCGAATTATGGGCAACCATAGTGACGGCAGTCCGAACCACTCGGGCACCGTAGCTACGGCTGGTCAGAATGAGGTGGAGAAGTTCCAGGATCCTGGACTTCCTCCGCATCGTTTGCGCCTGGCTGACACGGACCCGGTAGCCGCAAAGCGCGCCGAGCGTCAGGTAGCCATTCTGTTTGGCACCTCCGTCATCGGTACGCTGGTGTTCCTGGTGGCATACTTTGCCATCGATTTGGGCGACGATACCTCGATTGCGACCATCCGCACCCAGAACCTCCTTCTGGGTCTGGGCACTGCGTTCGCAATGCTGGGTATTGGCACTGGAATCGTGCACTGGGCCAAGGCCCTGATGCCCGATCACGAAGTGTCGGAAGAGCGCCACGCTATCCGTACTGAAGAAGATCGCCAGGCTGCTGTGCGAATCGTTGACGACATCGTGGACGAGACCGGCATTAAGCGTCGCCCGCTGATCCGCAATACCCTTCTTGGTGCCGTTGCCCTCGCTCCCCTGCCTGCCCTCGCTATCTTCGGCGATCTGGGTCCGCGGCCGGACGACGCTTTGGCACACACAATGTGGGCGCCTGAGGGCGACAAGCTCAAGCGCCTGACCCGTGATCCTGATGGCACCCCCATCAAGGCCTCGGACGTCACCATTGGTTCTGCGTTCCACGTGATCCCCGAAGGTCTCAATGAACTCCACGAAGGCAAACTGAACGAGAAGGCTAAAGCTGTCGTTCTGTTGATGCGCCTGGACCCGGACTCCTTGAACCCCTCAGAGGGTCGTGAAAACTGGAGCTACAACGGCATCGTTGCTTACTCCAAGATCTGCACGCACGTCGGTTGCCCGGTTGCTCTTTACGAGCAGCAGACGCACCACCTTCTGTGCCCCTGCCACCAGTCCACATTCGACCTGACGCAAGAATGCAAGGTCATCTTTGGACCGGCAAGCCGTCCGCTCCCGCAGCTGCCCATCGCAGTTGACGCAGAGGGCTACCTCGTCGCTACCAGCGACTTCAGAGAACCTGTAGGACCGAGTTACTGGGAGCGTGACGAGCATGAGCGCCTCATCAACAGCTGAAGCCCCCTTCGTTCCGAAGACCAAAGTTGGTAGTTTCACCAACTTCGTGGACGAGCGTGTTGGCGGTTCCGGCATCCTGCGCGAGTTCGGCCGGAAGGTCTTCCCTGACCACTGGTCGTTCATGTTCGGTGAGGTGGCGCTGTACTCCTTCGTCATCTTGCTGATGTCAGGTACCTTCCTGACCTTTTTCTTCGACCCGTCCATGGCGGAAACCCACTACCAGGGTTCGTACACGCCGCTGTACAACGTCGAAATGTCCGTGGCTTACAGCTCGTCGCTGAACATCTCGTTCGACGTTCGCGGCGGCCTGTTCATGCGCCAGGTTCACCACTGGGCAGCACTGTTGTTCGTGGCCTCCCTCGGTGTTCACATGCTGCGTGTCTTCTTCACCGGCGCGTTCCGTAAGCCCCGTGAAATGAACTGGGTTGTGGGCGGCGTGCTGCTCATCCTCGCAATGGCTGCCGGCTTCACCGGCTACTCCCTCCCCGATGACCTTCTGTCCGGCAACGGCCTGCGCATCATTGATGGTGTCATCAAGTCCATCCCGGTCATCGGAACGTACACGTCCTTCTTCCTCTTCGGTGGAGAGTTCCCGGGCACGGCCATCATCGGCCGTCTTTACGTTCTGCACATCCTGTTGGTACCGGCCCTCATCCTCCTGATGATTGTCATCCACCTGTTCATGGTGGTTGTTCACAAGCACACCCAGTACCCCGGCCCAGGACGCAATGACGGAAACGTCGTCGGCTACCCCCTCGGACCGGTGTACGCTGCCAAGGCCGGCGGATTCTTCTTCATCGTCTTCGGTGTCCTGGCACTCATGGCTGCTGCATTCACGATCAACCCGATCTGGAACTACGGCCCGTACGATCCCTCCCCGGTTTCGGCCGGTACCCAGCCTGACTGGTACATCGGGTTCGTTGATGGTGCCCTGCGCCTCATGCCCGGTGTCATCAATGACTTCCACTTCGAATGGGTCATCTTCGGTCGCACCCTCACATTGAACGTCCTGCTTCCCGCTCTTGTACCGGCCGGAATCATCTTCACTGTGCTGTTCATGTACCCGTGGATCGAGCGCTGGGTTACCAAGGACAACCGCGAGCACCACGTCCTGGACCGTCCGCGCAACGCCCCTACCCGCACTGCTATCGGTGTTGCCGGCTTCACCTGGTACTGCGTGATGTGGGCAGCTGCCGGTTCGGACCTCATTGCCACGCACTTCCACGTTTCGCTGAACGATGTGACGTACTGGCTTCGGACCCTGTTCTTTATTGGCCCCATCATCGCCTTCATCGTAACCAAGCGAATCGCACTTGCCCTTCAGCGCAAGGACCGCGAAATCGCACTTCATGGCCGCGAAACAGGCCGTATCGTCCGGCTGCCCCACGGTGAGTTCATCGAGGTCCATGCCCCGCTGGATGAATACAAGCGCTACAAGCTTGTCGGGTTCGAGTCACCGGCTCCCATCCCGGCCCAGCCGAACGAGCATGGTGTTGTCACCCGCAAGGAGAAGCGCCGTGCGGCACTCTCCCGCTGGTTCTTCGAAGACCGTGTTGCCCCTGCAACGCCTGCGGAACTCGAAGCAGCCCACGCTCATGGCCACCACGAGGCCATAGCAGCTGGAGAAGAGCAGAAGAGTCTGAGCCACTAGCGGTTCATTACTCAAACCACACGAAGGGCCCGGTCCACATGGACCGGGCCCTTCGTTTGTGCCGCTACAGGTACTGCCGGGGTTATTGAGTGCGGTACCCCGAGGAATAGTTCCGTGTGGGACGGATGCCAGGCCGCTGCAAGGGCACCCAGAGCTTGTATCGGTCAGCCCGGTAGTAGGAAACCGAATAGTCAACCATCGCACGGGCTACAAACGCGTGACGTTGTATTTTGAGCAGCGGTGCTCCGACGTCAACATTCAGAAGCCTCGCAGTGGACGGAGAAGCCGCAGTGGCCTCAATCATGTCTTCGCCCCACTCCATAACTAAGCCGAATCGTTCGCTCAGAACGTTATATAGCGAGGTTGGAGGTGCCTCGTCGAGCAAGCCAGGCACTCGATGGGCAGGTATGAAGTTCTCGTCTACGCTCATAGGCTCGTTATCGGCAAGCAATAAACGCCTGAACCGCACCAGTGGAGTGCCCTCGTCCAGTTGAAGTTCCCTGGCCAGGAAAGCGCTGGCAGCAATCTGTTCGAAGCTCAGGACCTTGGCGGCGGGCACCATCCCGCGACGCTGCATCTCCTCGCTGTAGGAGGTCAACTTCACCTGAAGATCCAGCTTTGGCTTCCTGACAAACGTTCCGAGGCCGACCACCCGCTCAATGACCTCTTCGCCTACGAGGGCGTCAATAGCCTGCCGGACAGTCATTCGCGCCAACCCGAACCGTTCCGACAGGTCCCGCTCGGATGGAAGCGCGGACCCGGGCGGGCAGGACTGGACAATGAACGTCCTGAGGATCTCGCGGAGCTGAACATAGATGGGGGTGCCGCTGGCGCGGTCGATCTCACCGGCTATGCTTGCTGCCTCAGCCACGGCAGATGTCCAGCAATTGAGTCATGTTCCAAGGATAATTCAGCAGGACCGCAGGTCTAGACCACCGAAGTCCGCGGTGGAAGACCACCACCCCGGCGGCTAGGCTTGTGTGGAACATTTTTCAGACGGAGTCCGTCGCGTATCAAAGGAGCCGGGTTGCCGGAGCAGAAAACCTTCGTGGCCGCCGAGATTGGCTTGCATGCACGGGCGGCCGCGGTATTTGTTCGTGCTGTGACGGAAACCGGGCTGCCGGTGACCATCCGCAAGCACAACGGAGCACCCGTTGATGCCCGTTCTCTTCTTGAAGTAATGACCGAGGACTTCGACCAAGGTTGCGAAGTCTACCTAAACATCGCTCCTGAGGATCTCAGCGGCGATCAGACTATCCCGATGGCGGAGAGGGCGCTCCTCGCTCTTTCAGCCGTCCTGGAGGGCACACAGGCCCGCTAAGAGCCATCTCGGCGACCTCGCGAGACGCCTCTGGCCCCTTGGGCGGACGCGCTCGGCCCTGTGGGCAACTGACCTACGGGATGAAGTTAAAGAAGATGGGCCCCACCACAAGGTGGGGCCCATCTTTGTGTCACCAATTACTTAGTGGGCGTGGTCTCCACGGCTGTATTCGAAGACCCAACCAACCAGGGCGATGATGGCGAGGCCACCAGCCACGTAGGTGATCCAGAAACCCACTGCCAATCCGAGGAAGCCACCGGCACATGCCAGGCCCAGAACCAGCGGCCACCAGCTCCAGGGGCTGAAGTGGCCCTGCTCACCGGCGCCCTCATGAATCTCAGCGTCGGGGCGGTCCTCGGGCCGAAGACCAATGCGCTTACCGGTGAACCCGAGGTAGGCGCCGATCATGCCGGCCAGACCACCCACCAGGAGGATTCCCAGTACGCCGACCCATTCAGTCCATTCCGTCAAGAAACCGTAAACGATGGTTACGGGGATGAAGAAGAAGACTCCGGCCCCAAAGAGCCACGATTCGATTTTCATTTGCTGACGTCCCTCTGGTCTGCGTTACCCAAAACAGCTGCTGCGGGTGACGGGGCTTCGGCGGTGTGAACCTGGGCCAACTCCGGGTGGTGAAGGTCCAAGGCCGGGCGCTCGGAGCGGATACGGGGCAAGGAGGTGAAGTTGTGGCGCGGCGGCGGGCAGGATGTTGCCCATTCAAGCGAAGCGCCGAAGCCCCAAGGATCATCAACTTCAACCTTCTTGTTGCTTCGCCACGTGATGTAGACGTTCCAGAAGAACGGCAGAAGCGAAGCACCCAGGACGAAGGAGGAGATGGTGGAGAACTGGTTC
This sequence comes from Arthrobacter sp. DualSoilB13, assembly GCF_055389195.1. Lineage (NCBI taxonomy): Bacteria > Bacillati > Actinomycetota > Actinomycetes > Micrococcales > Micrococcaceae > Arthrobacter > Arthrobacter sp. DualSoilB13. The sequence goes on from NZ_AP035865.1 coordinate 2,240,993, forward strand.
ATCCACGTGAAGTTGTCCTGCGGCATGTAATCGGCGTATCGACGCGGCATGCCTTCAACACCGAGCCAGTGCTGGATCAGGAAGGTGCCGTGGAAGCCCAGGAACAGGAGCCAGAAGTGAATCTTGCCAAGGCGCTCGTTGAGCATCTTGCCCGTCCACTTGGGCCACCAGAAGTAGAAGCCTGCGAACATCGCGAACACGACGGTACCGAAGACGACGTAGTGGAAGTGAGCCACCACGAAGTAGGAGTCGGAGACGTGGAAGTCCAGTGGCGGCGACGCCAGGATGATGCCGGTCAGACCGCCGAAGAGGAATGTCACCAGGAAGCCGATGCTCCACAGCATGGGAGTTTCGAACGTGATGGAGCCCTGCCAGAGAGTACCGATCCAGTTGAAGAACTTCACACCTGTTGGAACAGCGATGAGCATGGTCATGAACGCGAAGAACGGCAACAGCACGGATCCGGTCACGTACATGTGGTGAGCCCACACGGTAACGGACAGAGCGGCGATGGCGATAGTTGCGTAAACAAGACCCTTGTAGCCAAAGATCGGCTTCCGGCTGAAGACCGGGAAGATCTCCGAGACAATACCGAAGAACGGCAGCGCGATGATGTACACCTCGGGGTGTCCGAAGAACCAGAACAGGTGCTGCCAAAGGACTGCACCGCCGTTCTCGGGATCGAAGATGTGCGCTCCAAAGCGGCGGTCGGCACCGAGCGCGAACAGGGCAGCTGCAAGCGGCGGGAAGGCCATCAGAACCAGGATCGCCGTAACAAGCGTGTTCCAGGTGAAGATCGGCATACGCCACATGGTCATGCCCGGTGCACGCATGCAGATGATGGTGGTGATGAAGTTGACGGCACCAAGGATGGTTCCGAACCCGGACAGCGCCAGGCCAAAGACCCAGAGGTCACCACCTACGCCGGGGCTGAACGTCGTGTTGGACAACGGCGCGTAAGCGAACCAGCCAAAGGATGCAGCACCCTGCGGGGTGATGAAGCCGGACACGGCGATGGTGGAACCGAAAAGGAAGAACCAGAACGCCAGAGCATTCAGACGGGGAAAGGCGACGTCGGGGGCGCCGATCTGCAACGGCATAATGACGTTGGCGAAGCCGGCGAACAGCGGCGTTGCGAACATCAGGAGCATGACGGTGCCGTGCATGGTGAACATCTGGTTGTACTGCTCTTTGGTCTGCAGGATCTGCATGCCGGGTTCGAACAGTTCAGCGCGGATCAACAGCGCCATGACGCCACCGAGGCAGAAGAACACGAAGGACGCGATCAGGTACATGTACCCGATGGTCTTGTGGTCGGTGGAGGTGATCCAGTTGACGACGATGCGCCCCTTGGACTTAGGAACTACCGGAGCTTCGAGAACCCCCGGTGCGGATTGAGTGTACGTAGCCACGTCGCTTCCCTTACTTGGATTCGTTCAGGTTCGGGTTGCGGTCATATTCCGCACCGAGGAGGCCCGTGTTGCCTTCCTGGCGAAGCTTGTCCATGTGAGCCTGGAATTCAGACTCGGAGACAACCTTGACGCGGAAGAGCATTTCGGAGTGGTATTCACCGCAGAGTTCGGCACACTTGCCATCGAAGGTGCCCTCCTTGGTGGGGGTGAACCTGATGTAGTTCGTCTTGCCCGGGATCATGTCGCGCTTCTGAAGGAAGGCGGGTACCCAGAATGAGTGGATGACGTCGCGGGAGTTGAGCTCCAGGTCCACGGACTTGCCTACGGGCAAGTACAGGGTGGGGAGCAGTTCCTTGTCGACTTCATTGCCGGTCAGGTGGGCCTGAACGCCCGCCTCGTGGAGGTCTTCATTGATGACCTCACCTTGCTTGTAGTTAAAGTCCCATGCCCACTGCTTGCCGCGGACGTCAACAACGACGTCGGCAGGCTGGGAGCGGTCATCGATCGCACGCTGGTCCTGGTCGGTGAAGTAGAAGAACACCAGCACCATGAAGAGCGGGATGGTCAAGTAGAAGACCTCGAGCGGCAGGTTGTAGCTGAGCTGCTTGGGGAAACCCGTGGTGCCCTTGCGGCGACGGTAAGCGATGATGCACCAGACCAGGAGGCCCCACGTGATGATACCGACTGCCAAGGCGGCGATCCATGAGTTGACCCAGAGGTCCATGATCCGGTCAGTGTGGTTGGTCGTGCCGCGCTCTGTAGGCAGCCAACCCTTCTCTACCTCTGGTGAACATCCGGTCAAAACCAACGCGCCGGCTAGTGCCAAGCCAGTGATCGATGTGATCTTTATGCGTCGGCTGCCGGTTCGGTTCTGCGAACTCACAGACGGCCCTTCCTCTTGTTGCTGTCTCCCGGCAGGCCGAAGGCTCACCGGGCACACTAAAAGTTTTACTACCCGATGTAGAGCTTACCGCTATCACGCGGTTTTCGCGCACATGTCAGCGCCGTGGCTCCGAACGAATTCAAACTCGCTCGAAGGGGCGCCGACATGCGGCGATGGCTCACATCAGTGGAACGAATCGCCGCAGGCGCAAGACCCGCCGGCGTTCGGGTTATCGATGGTGAATCCTTGCTTCGAAATGGTGTCTTCGAAGTCGATGCTGGCACCACTGAGGTAAGGAACGCTCATCTTGTCCACTACCACCTCAACGCCGTCGTAATCGCGCACAGCATCTCCGTCGAGCAAGCGCTCATCGAAGTAGAGCTGGTAGATCAGGCCCGAGCATCCGCCAGGCTGGACTGCAACGCGCAGTCGGAGGTCTGTGCGCCCTTCCTGCTCGAGGAGGCTGCGGACCTTGCCCGCGGCGACGTCGGTCAGATTGACCTCGTGCGTGGCCAGTTCGTCGTCGTTGGTGACGAGCTGTGCTCCGGTGCTGTTTTCGTTGGTTGCAGTGCTCATTGGCCTACCTTCTTATGAAGCTCTTGGCGGCGGCGCCGGAACGCTGCCTGCCCTTACCCAATTACGTACGGGTTATAGCTAATGCTACGTCGCGCAGGCCCTTAGCTATAACTCTTGACGTAACCACAGACTGCAAGTGGTTGTTCCCCGCGCCCCGCAGGAGCCTACCCGGCCAGGCCTTCGGCGTTCAGCCGGGCCAACATCAAGGCCTCCGCCAACACTGCATGCCGGAAGTCTCCTATATGCAATGATTCGTTGGCACTATGCGCACGGGAATCAGGGTCCTCGACGCCGGTGACCAGGATCTGGACATCCGGATACATCTCCAGGAGATCGGCGATGAACGGGATGGAGCCTCCGATCCCCATTTCCACCGGCTGGACTCCCCACGATTCCCCCAGCGCCCACAAAGCCACCCGCGCTGCAGCGGACGTCATATCGGTGGAAAAGGCATTGCCCCTCTCCCCCGGCGTGAACGTCACCCTGGCGCCGAACGGGGCATGGGATTCGACGTGCTGCTTGAGCGCCGTCATGGCGGCTTCCGGGTCCTGCCCCGGCGCCAACCGCATGCTGAACTTTGCCCGCGCCGACGGTATGAGGGTGTTGGATGCAACATCTACGGCCGGGACGTCCATGCCAATGATGGACAATGCCGGCTTGGTCCACAAACGCGAGGCGATGGTTCCACTTCCGGCGAGCCTCACGCCGTCGAGCACGGATGCATCGGCCCGGTAGTCAGCTTCGGTGAGATCAACTGCCACCTCGTCCCGGCCGACGAGGCCGGCCACTGCGACATTCCCGGCGTCGTCGTGAAGGGTGGCTATGAGCCGCGACAAAAGAGTAGGGGCATCGAGCACGGGGCCGCCGAACATGCCTGAATGGACCGCGTGCTCCAAGACGCGCACTTCGAAAGTTCCGTCAACCAGGCCGCGAAGGCTGGTAGTGAGGGCAGGCACGCCCACCTTCCAGTTGCTGGAGTCGGCAACGACGATCACATCGGCCCGGAGAAGTTCCTGGTGCTCCTCAAGGAAAGTGCGGAAGGTAGGTGATCCGGCTTCTTCTTCGCCTTCAAAGAAGAAGGTCACGCCGAGCCCGAAGTCGTCCCCCAGGACTTTTGTCACGGCACTGTAGGCGGCAAGGTGCGCCATGATGCCTGCTTTGTCGTCGGCGGCACCCCGACCATACAAGCGGCCATTCCGCTCTTGAGCGACAAAGGGCTCGGAGTTCCAGAGGCTGCTGTCACCCGGAGGCTGGACGTCGTGGTGGGCGTACAGCAGGATGGTCGGCTTGCCTGCGGCGGCAGGTCGGCGCGCGACGACGGCAGGACCACCGGGCGTACCGTCAGCCTTGTTGCATCGAAGGATACGGACGTCCTCCATACCGGATTCCTTGACCAGGGAGGCGACGGCGTCAGCGCTCCGGTCAAGTTCCTTGGGATCAAAACTCGGCCACGCAATACCGGGAATAGCCACCAGGTCTTCCAACGATGCGACAGTAGCGTCAAAGGATTCGTTGACAGCCGTGGTCAGTGCCTCGACAGGAGTGGAGCCGGAGAGCCCTTGCTTGTTCTGCGGGATGTCCGCATGTGCTGAAGTCATGGGCCACACTTTACCGTCGGGGATTCTCCCCCGAGGCAAGCACGGCCCGAACCACAAGGCTGCACATAAGCCAGAGGGTCCGGGCTATGGGACACGTAACCTGCACCACCTTCCCGAGGGGTATTCTGTATGGGTGTTCGGACGCAAAAAGGAAGAGCCCAGCGCTCAATCAGTAGTAGATCAGGCCTACGCCACCGCACCGGAGCCCGGTGCTGGAAAGGGCGCCCCTACGCCCAAGCGGAAGGACCAGGAAGCGGCCCGCAAGCGCCCTTTGGTTCCCACCGATCGTAAGGCCTCCAAGGCAGCGGAAAGGGTGGCCATCCAGGACCAGCGGCAGAAAATGCGGCAGGCCCTTGATACGGGAGACGAGAAATTTCTCCCGTATCGGGACAAGGGCCCCCAGAAGCGGTACACACGTGACTACGTTGACGCACGCTTCAGCCTGGGTGAGTACCTCATGTTCGGCGCTTTGCTGTTCGTAGTGATCTCCCTGATCATCCCGCCCACCAGCGCCGGCATCAGCTACGTCCTTATTGGCTTCTGGATCATGTTCCTTGCAGTCTTTGTGGACGTCTTCATCCTCTCCCGCAAACTTCGCAAGCGCCTTACGGAGAAGTTCGGTGAAGTGGAACGTGGTTGCATCTGGTACGGCTGCATGCGCGCCCTTCAGTTCCGCAAGCTACGTCTTCCGAAACCTCAGGTGAAGCGCGGACAGTACCCCGCCTAGGCGCCACAACCCTCAAGCAAATAAAGAGACCCCGGACCATTGGTCCGGGGTCTCTTTGTATGCTTCCAGGTTAGGTGGCCACGATTATGCGGCCGCCCGTCGGCGAAGTTTCACAAGACCTTTGTTGATTCTCGAAGCCCAGAAAGGACCTTCGTAAAGGAAAGCAGTGTAGCCCTGCACCAACGTGGCCCCGGCATCGAGCCGGTCCTGAACATCCTGCGGGGTGGCAACGCCACCAACTGCAATGAGGACAAGCTGATCCCCTACCGAGTTCTTGAGCCTGCGCAGCACCTCGAGGGATCGCTGCTTGAGGGGCGCACCCGACAAGCCGCCCGCGCCAAGAGACTCCACCTTCGCAGCGTCGGAGACGAGCCCGTCGCGGGAAATGGTGGTGTTGGTGGCTATGATTCCGTCAAGTTTCAGGTCCAGGGCAAGCCGCGCGACGTCGTCGATATCTTCATTGGAGAGGTCCGGCGCAATCTTGACCAACAGGGGAACGTGCCGCCCGGCCGCTTCGTCGGCGGCGTCGCCAACAGCGCGGAGAAGGGGCCGCAGGCTTTCCACGTTCTGCAGCAGACGCAGCCCCGGAGTGTTGGGAGAGCTTACATTCACCACCAGGTAATCTGCCGCGGGCGCCAGGCTCCGGGCACTGACCAGGTAGTCCTCGGTAGCGTCCTCGAGCTCAACCAGCTTGGTCTTGCCGATATTGACCCCGATAATCGGCCGGACGTCCGGGTGCAGCCGCTGCAAAGCAGCCCGTGCTGCCTTGAGTCTGGGCGCGACTGCGGCGGCGCCGTCGTTATTGAACCCCATCCGGTTGATGACCGCTTGGTCCTCTATCAAGCGGAAGAGGCGCGGCTTTTCATTACCGGGCTGTGCCTGGCCCGTAATGGTCCCCACTTCTACATGTCCGAATCCAAGCTCGGACAAGGCTTCGATGCCGTGGCCCTGCTTGTCGAATCCTGCCGCCAGGCCGAACGGGGAGGGAAAGGTAAGCCCCAGCGCCTCCGTGCGGAGGGAAGGATCAGGAGTTGTCATTTTGGCAAGGATCCTCCCAACACCGGAACGGTGGGCCGCACGGATTCCTTGGAAGCCGATCTTGTGGGCCTTCTCGGCATCCATCCAGGAGAAGGCCAACTTAAAGAATGTGGGGTAAACACGCATGATCCTAGTTTTCCCGCTTACCCACCACTCACCAAACCCGTGACCTGCCCTGGCGCTAGCATGTAGGCATGCCGCTGGATAATCGTGATGCAGATCATGGAACCCAAAAGGTCAGTGCAGACATTGTGGTGATAGGCGCGGGCTTAGCCGGGCTGGTTGCCGCTGCCACGGCGTATGCAGCCGGCAAGACCGTGGCAGTCCTGGACCAGGAACCGGAGGCATCCGTCGGCGGCCAGGCGCACTGGTCATTTGGCGGACTCTTCATGGTCAACACGCCGGAGCAGCGGCGGTTGGGAGTGAAGGACAACGCTGAACTCGCCCTATCAGATTGGCTTGCGTCGGCAGCATTTGATCGGATCCAAGACGGCAACGCAAGGAAATGGGCCGAAGCATATGTCGACTTCGCGTCAGGCGAGAAACGTCAATGGCTGCGGAGCCTCGGTGTTGGCATTTTTCCGCTGGTGCAATGGGCGGAGCGTGGCGGCTACGGGCCGCGGGGCCACGGCAACACAGTCCCCCGATTCCATGTCACGTGGGGAACCGGACCCGCGCTGGTAGAGCCGTTCCTCGCCAAGGTGCGCGAGGGCGTTGATAACCGCAGAATAAGTCTCCACTTCAGGCACCGCGCAGCGTCGCTGACCAGGGCAGCGGGCAGCGTCACCGGCGTTTCCGGAGACGTACTGGAGGGGTCGACGGCGGCGCGAGGCCAGCAGTCCGGACGCAGGGTCGCAGGCAGCTTTGAGGCAAAGGCAGGCGCCGTGGTGGTGACGACCGGCGGCATCGGAGGTAACCACGCAGCTGTCCGCCGACGATGGCCGGGCAACACTGCACCGGATGACATGCTCAGCGGAGTACCGGCGTCCGTTGACGGCGACTTCCTGTCCGCGGTTGAATCCGCCGGCGGTTCCTTGATCAACGGCGACAGAATGTGGCATTACCCTGAAGGAATTCACAACTACCACCCCGTGTGGCCCAATCATGGAATCCGGATTCTGCCCGGGCCTTCCTCCCTATGGCTGGATGCAGAAGGCCATCAGCTGCCCGCGCCATTGTTCCCGGGCTTTGACTCACAGGGAGCACTTCGACACATCGTGGGTACGGGACATGGATACTCTTGGTTTGTCCTTAACCGCACCATCGCCCTCAAAGAACTGGCACTGTCCGGGTCCGAGCAGAATCCTGACCTCACGAATAAGGACGTACGTCTGCTCGCATCGCGTCTGCGACCCACGACGGACGCGCCCATTCAACGCTTCCTGGACCGGGGCGCTGACTTCCTTCAGGCATCATCTCCTGCGGGTCTTGCCGAACGTATGAACCAGCTCTCAGGAGCCTTCTTGATTGACGCTGCTGAACTTGGGGCAGTGATCCGTGCACGGGATGACCAGGTGAGCAGCGGCTTGGGCAAAGACCCCCAGCTGGCCGCCATCAGGGCGGCGCGCCGATTCGCTACCGACAAACTCATGCGGGTTGCTCCCCCGCACCGACTGACAGATCCCCAACACGGTCCCCTGATTGCCATCCGCCTTTCTGTGGTGACGCGGAAAAGCCTGGGCGGAATCACCACTGATCTGCACTCCCGGGTGCTTGACGGAGACGGTATGGCCATCCCCGGCCTCTATGCTGCCGGCGAAGCGGCCGGCTTTGGAGGCGGTGGTATCCACGGTTACCGGGCCTTGGAAGGGACATTCCTGGGAGGTTGCCTCTTCACCGGGAGGGCTGCCGGCTGGCACGCCGCTGCCAGTGTCTAAGCTGGAGCCATGGAGTGGACCGCTGACATATTGGGAACCGACTTCCAATCCTGCGGCCTTGAGGCCGCGGGCCCGGATGGCGTCATCCGGCATGCCACGCTGATCCGGTACAGGGCCCAGCCAGGAATTCAGGCCAGCGACGACCCCCAGCCACCGGCAAAGCGCTACGGCGCCATACTTTTCCTGCACGGTTGGAGTGACTACTTCTTCAATACGGAGCTGGCGGGCTTCTGGGCCGACCAAGGCTACGATTTTTACGCGCTGGACATGCACAACCATGGCCGGAGCCTCCGTGCCGACATGCCGGGCGGCTATGTTGCCAACCTGACCGACTACGACGCCGAGATTGAAGAAGCCATCACCACCATTCATGCGGATCGCGGTGTTTCCCCAACCGGAAGCCTGACACTGATGGGCCATTCAACCGGGGGTTTGGTGGCAGCGCTGTGGGCCAGCCGCCATCCCGATAGGGTCCAGTACCTGGTCCTCGACAGCCCATGGGTGGAGATGCACGGCAGTTCACTGGTGCGACGCGCCGCGCAAGCCATGGTGTCTCCGCTTGCTAGGATCCGCCCCGAGACCATCTTGAGGCTGCCTGAGCGCGGCTTCTACTTCCGGAGCATCAGCAGTACCGCTGAAGGGGAATGGACCCTGGATGAAAACTACCGGCCTCCGCTTGCGTTTCCGGTCCGAGCCGGCTGGCTGAGTGCTGTGTTTGCCGGCCATGCACAAGTGGCCCGCGGCTTGATGCTGGAGATGCCGGTCCTCGTGCTGACGTCCACCACCAGCGCCAACGGTATGGTGTGGCAGGAATCGATGCGCCGTTCCGACGCCGTGCTCGACGTGGGTGTCATCGCTTTGCGGGCCATGGCTTTGGGGCGGACAGTTACCCTGGAACGCATCGATGGAGCCCTCCACGATGTCTTTCTCTCTGCCCCGGCCGTGCGGAAAGACGCCTATGCACGGCTTGCCCGGTGGGTCAACGGATTCATGGACAACAAGGAGCCGGAGCATCGGCGGGGAGGAGACACATGACCACCACGGAGGAGTCGGTTTCGCTGTGGCAACCGGACATTCTTGGCCACGGATACGAGTGCATGCGCTTGCCTATGAAAGCCGATGAAGAAGGGCCGGTCACGGCCACGCTCGTCAGGTACGCACCGCCGGCAACCCAACCGTCCCCGCCAGGGATGCTTGACTTCCTGGCCTCCTTTACGAAGCGCAAACGACGCCCCGCACCAGCTGATCCCGGCGGAGCACCCAGAGTAGTTCTCTATTTGCACGGGTGGGCTGACTATTTCCTGCAAACCGAACTTGCCGAGTACCTGACGGCATCCGGCTTTCATTTCTATGCCCTGGACTTGCGGAAGTTCGGCCGCAGCCTGCTGCCAGGGCAGACACCTGGCTACACCTCGGACCTCGGCGTCTACGACGAAGACCTCGCAGCGGCCTTACGCGAGATCGAACGGGATGTCGCGCGAAGGACGGGTAGTTCCACGTCGCCTACCATCCACATGCTCGCCCACTCCTTGGGCGGGTTGATCGCTGCCCTCTGGGCGGACCGCCATCCCGGCCGGGTGGGTACACTCGTCCTGAACTCGCCATGGCTCGAACTCCAGGGAAGTAGCTTGGTCCGCAGCATCGCCATGCATCTGGTTGAACCATTCGCCCGGACCGATCCCAAGCGTCCTTTTAGATTTCCGGAAATGCCTGCGTACTGGGAAAGCGTCAGCAACGAGGGACATGGTGAGTGGATCCTGGATCCGGTGTGGCGGCCGCGGGCTTCGTTTCCCATCCGGGCTGGATGGACAAAAGCGGTGCTGGCAGGCCACGCAGCCGTAGAGCGCAAGCTCAACATCGACGCGCCCGTGTTGGTTCTTCTGTCCGGGCGGACACGGATCCAAGCCGAATGGACTGCGGACCTAATGCGCGCCGATGCGGTCATCGACGTCGAGGAGACCTCACGGAGGGCCCTGGGCCTTGCCCGGCGGACTGCTGTGTTCCGCTATCCCGGAGCCCTGCACGACGTCTTTCTCTCACGGCGGACCGTCCGCCAACAGGCTTACCGGGACGTGGCGGTGTGGCTGGCTGCTTATCCGTACTGATTTAGCAAGTGCATGCTACTTCGCTGGCGTGCTACTTCACGGCCGTCGCAGCGTCCACGGCCCCACCATAGCGACGGTCGCGTTTTGCATAAATTTCGACGGCGTCCCACAACGTCCGCCGGTCGACGTCCGGCCACAAGGTGTCCATGAAGACGAACTCCGCATAAGCGGATTGCCACAGGAGGAAGTTGGACAGCCTCTGCTCCCCGGAGCTGCGGAGAAAAAGATCCACGTCAGGAAGGTCCGGTTCATCCAAGTACTTCTGAATCGTCTTCTCCGACACCGATCCCGGCTTCAGACGGCCGGCGGCGACGTCGTGCGCGATGGCTGAGACGGCGTCGGCAATTTCTGCGCGGCCGCCGTAATTAACACACATGGTCAGGGTGCAGGTGTCATTGGCGCGAGTGTAGTCCTCGGCCTCTTCCAACTCCTTGATCACCGAACCCCACAAGCGGGGTCGGCGACCGGCCCAGCGGATCCGCACACCCCACTCGTCCAGCTGGTTGCGCTGGCGGCGTAGTACATCCTTGTTAAATCCCATGAGGAAACGGACTTCCTCGGGTGATCGGCGCCAGTTCTCTGTGGAGAACGCATAGACACTGACGTACTTGATTCCGAGTTCGATGGCTCCTGCCATGACGTCCAGGAGGGCCGGCTCCCCCGCCTTGTGCCCCTCTATCCGCGGCAGGCCCCGCAGATTGGCCCACCGCCCGTTGCCGTCCATGACTATCGCCACATGCTGCGGGATGAGCTCACTTGGAATGCTTGGCGGTACCGCCCCGGAAGGGTGCCTGTAAGGGGCGACTACCGGAGCCGTCCTAGCCATGGTTGCTTTATTCTTCTTACCAAGTGCCACTGTCAGCTTCGCTCCACGTGTTTGAGTGATTTCAAGGCCCGTTCCAAGTGCCATTGGAGGTAGCTTGCCACTAAGCCCGCCGCCTCCCGTCTGTGCCGCGGGTCCGACGCATCAGCGACGCTCCACGTGCCAGTCAGCAAGGCACCAAGCAGCACCACAGTCTCCGGCGCGGGGGCCGGCGAACCCGGGGGCCTGCAGTCGCTGCAGACCATGCCTCCCACGGGAGCTGCAAATGCTGTATGAGGGCCGGGGCGGCCACAACGTGCGCAATCGGTGAAGCTCGGTGCCCAGCCACCTGTGGCCAACGCCCGTAAAAGATAGGAATCGAGAATCAGTTCCGGCGGATGGTCCGATCGGCTCAAGGCAGCCAAAGCACCCACCAGCAGATTGTAGTGCGCAGTCCCTGATTCGGTGTCGACATCAGTGAGCTTCTCAGCAGTCTCTGTCATGGCTGCAGCCACTGTGAAACGTCCGTAATCGGCGGCGATGCTGCTTCCGTACGCACCCTTCGCTACGGCCTGCGTCACAATGTCCAAGGTCCGGCCTTGAACAAGCTGCAGGTCAGCCACCATGAAAGGCTCAAGCCGCGCCCCGAACCGGCTGCTGGTCCTGCGGACGCCCTTGGCCACGGCACGAACCTGGCCGTGGTGCTTGGTCAGTAACGTAATGATGCGATCCGCCTCGCCCAACTTGTGGGTGCGGAGCACCACGGCATCGTCCCGATAGGACCGTGCTGCAAACGACGGATTGGCCACAACTAATCTTCGCACTTTGCCGGGGTCCGGCAGTGTTCGCCGGACCGTGTGGTGACGGTATTTCCCGTCACCACACGGCATGTGCTTAAGCCTGAGCGTCGCGGACAGCCCGGTTTACGGCCGAAATCAGCGCCTTGAGGGAAGACGTGGTGGTGCTGGGGTCAATTCCAACGCCCCACAAAACGCGCTCTCCAACAGCACATTCGACGTACGCCGCCGCACTTGCGCTGCCGCCCTCGGACAGGGCATGCTCGCTGTAGTCCAGCACCCGCACGTCAACGCCGTCGTGGTGCAGGATGTCCAACAATGCCGCTATGGGACCATTGCCGTGGCCGGTCCGGCGGACTTCGACGCCGTCGATGCGCAGGTTTGCGTTCATGGTCATAGCACCCGACTCGTCAGTCTCAGTGCTTACACTGCCCAGTCCATAGCGGCCCCACTGTGCTTGCTCTTCTTCAGAGGGCAGGTATTCGTCCTGGAAGATTTGCCACAGTTGGGCACCGCTGACCTCGCCACCCACGGCGTCCGTACGACGCTGGATAACTCCGGAGAACTCGATCTGGGCCCGCCTGGGCAGATCGAGGTTGTGCTCGTTCTTCAGCAGATAAGCCACGCCGCCCTTGCCGGACTGCGAGTTGACGCGGATCACAGCTTCGTAGCTGCGGCCCAGATCCTTGGGATCGATGGGCAGGTACGGCACCTGCCAGGTGAAGTCATCAACCGATTTTCCGGCGGCAGCAGCGTCTTTCTCCAGCGCCTCGAAGCCCTTCTTGATGGCGTCCTGGTGTGAACCGGAAAAGGCGGTGAAGACGAGGTCGCCACCGTAGGGTGAACGCTCCGGAACGGGCAACTGGTTGCAGTACTCCACGGTGCGGCGGATTTCATCAATATCGGAGAAATCGATCATGGGGTCCACACCCTGGACGAACATGTTCAAGCCCAGCGTTACCAAGTCCACGTTGCCGGTTCGTTCGCCGTTGCCAAACAAGCAGCCTTCAATGCGATCGGCACCGGCCAGATAACCGAGTTCAGCAGCAGCGACGCCGGTGCCGCGGTCATTGTGCGGGTGGAGGGAAATGATGATTCCCTCGCGAGGGTGCAAGTTTCGGTGCATCCACTCGATGGAGTCGGCGTAGACGTTGGGCGTTGCCATTTCGACAGTGGCCGGCAGGTTGATGATGACCTGCTTGTCAGCCGATGCCTCGAAGACGTCGGCAATGGCGTTGCACACGCGAGCGGCGTACTCGAGCTCGGTTCCGGTGAAGGACTCAGGCGAGTACTCATACGTAATGTGCGTATCCGTCAGGGTCTCTTCGTACTTCTTGCACAAGCGCGCACCCTGAAGCGCAATGTCCAAAATGCCGTCCTCGTCCTGGTTGAACACCACGCGACGCTGCAGAACGGACGTGGAGTTATACAGGTGAACAATTGCCTGCTTGGCGCCAACCAAAGACTCGTAGGTGCGCTCAATCAGATGCTCACGTGCCTGCGTCAGAACCTGGATGCTGACATCATCCGGAATATGGCCACCCTCAATGAGTTGGCGAACAAAGTCGAAGTCGGTCTGCGACGCTGACGGGAAACCAACCTCGATCTCCTTGTAGCCCATCTTGACGAGCAGCTGGAACATCTTCAGCTTGCGAGCCGGGCTCATGGGATCAATCAGCGCCTGGTTGCCGTCCCGCAGGTCAACTGCGCACCAGCGCGGAGCCTTGGTGATGACTTTGTCGGGCCAAGTACGGTCCGGAACCTCAACGGAAATCTGGTCCTGGAACGGCAGGTAGCGGTGAATCGGCATACCGGAGGGCTTTTGTGCATTACGCATGACGTGTGGCCTTTTCTCTAAGAACTAAGTGAAAGCTTAGCCGGACACAACGGAACTCCGCGGCGAGGATGGCCCAGCTTCAGATAGCTTTCAGGCCTCGCCGCGGCAGCTAAGAAGAAGCATCGCCGTACGCACAAATTCACAGTAACACGATGCGTATGATGACAGTGCAACACCTCATGCAACGTCCACTATGCAGACGCCGCGACGGTGGCAACGCCGGCTGCAGTGTCCACACAAGGAGCCACAGTGCCACAATCGGGGATCTCTCTTTCGAATATCGATCACAGCGTCCGGCCCCAGGACGACCTTTATCAGCACGTCAACGGCGCGTGGCTCAACAGCACAACGATCCCCGACGACAGGCCGCTGGAAGGTACCTTCACCGCCTTGCGGGATGGCGCCGAATTGGCCGTCAAGGCGATCATCGAAGAAGCGGCCGCCAAGGGAGAGTCAGCCACCGGCGTCGAACAGAAAGTCGGCGGTCTCTACGCCAGCTTCATGGACGAAGAAGCAGTCGAAGCAAAAGGTATGGACCCCGTGCGAAGCCGCCTTGATGAGGTGCAGGCGGTGGGCTCTGTGGAGGAACTGGCTGCCCTGATGGGACGCCTGTTCCGCTCAGACGTCTCCGGGCTCTTCTCCATCTACGCTGCTCCGGACGCCGGCAACCCCGAACGCATCCTCCTGTATATCGGGCAAGGGGGCCTGGGCTTTCCGGACGAGTCCTACTACCGCGAAGAAAAGTTCGCGGGCATCGTGGCTGCCTACGGTGAATACATTACAAAGCTTTTCAATCTCGCGGGTATCGCGGACGCGCAAGCTTCCGCACAGCGCATCGTCGCACTGGAAACCGCCCTGGCGTCCCACCACTGGGACAACGTCACCCTGCGCGACCCCCAAAAGACCTACAACCTCAAGACCGCAGATGAAGCAGTGGCAATCTTCCCCCTGCTCGACACGTGGTTCCAGGCAGCGCGGGTAGACGCAGCAAAGCGGAGTGAAATAGTGGTGAGCACTCCGGACTTCTTTGCAGGCGCTGCGGCTTTGCTGGAATCCGAGTCGCTGGAAGCATGGAAGGAATGGCTGACACTCCGGGTTCTCAGCTCGGCCGCCCCGTACCTGTCATCAGGGTTCGTCTCCACGAACTTCGACTTCTACGGCACCACGCTTAGCGGTACGCCACAGAACAAAGAGCGGTGGAAGCGCGGGGTGGCAGTGGTCGAAGCAGCCCTCGGCGAGGCCGTGGGCCAGATCTATGTTGATCGGCACTTCCCTGCGGGACACAAGGCAAGAATGGAGACGCTGGTCTCAAACCTGATCGAAGCCTACCGGGAGAGCATCTCCTCCCTGGCGTGGATGGGTGCGGAAACCAAGAAGGAAGCCCTGAAAAAGCTGGACGCATTCCGTCCAAAAATCGGCTTCCCGGAAAAATGGATCGACTACTCTGCCGTCGAGATCGACCCCACGGATCTTCTTGGCAACGTCGAGCGTGCCCATGATGCGGACGTGAACCGGCACTTGGATGAAATCGGCAAGCCGGTCGATCTGACAAAGTGGCTCATGACACCCCAGACGGTCAACGCCTACTATCATCCAATGCTCAATGAGATCGTCTTCCCTGCGGCTATCCTTCAGCCCCCGTTCTTCACTGCGGATGCAGACGACGCAGTGAACTATGGCGGCATCGGCGCGGTGATCGGTCACGAAATCGGCCATGGTTTCGACGACCAAGGATCCCAATTCGATGGCAGCGGCGCGCTCCGCAATTGGTGGACCGAGGACGACCGGACAGCCTTCGAAGCCCTGACGGCGAGGTTGGTTTCCCAATACGACGCTTTGTCCCCCTATGCTGCGCCGGAGCATAAGGTCAACGGCAAGCTGACCCTGGGCGAGAACATCGGCGACCTCGGAGGCCTGACGATTGCCTACAAGGCCTACCTCCTGAGCCTGAACGGAGCCGAGCCGGAGGTCATTGACGGCTTCACGGGATTCCAACGATTCTTTATGTCGTGGGCTGCCGGCTGGCGCCAAGTGATCCGCACTGAAGAAGCCATCCGGAGACTGGCTACCGACCCCCACTCCCCCAACGAGTTCCGCACCAACGCCATTGCCCGTAACCTCGACGCATTCCATGCAGCATTCGCCGTGACTGAAACCGACGGCATGTGGATGGAACCCGGGGAACGCGTCAGCATCTGGTAGTACCCGCATGACACAACGGCCGGCCAGTTCAAAAACTGGCCGGCCGTTGTTGTTTGCTCCTAATGCATGGAACCTATTGCTGATCGATGTACAGGGGATTCACCTGTTGGCACACGGCATCGTTAGCTGTTTGGTTGACTACATCGGACGGCACCGAAGCCGCACCGTAAGCGGTCCCCGTGCCGAAGTCAGTACCCACGTAAAGCTGCACTCCCGCCACACCCGGGGACTCCTGAACCTGAGCGGCAGGGATGCCGAAAAGTGTAGCTACGTCAGCAGCAACGTCCGCAAAGCCCGGTCCGTAATAAAGCACCGTCTGATCCACCGGATTAGCCAAGTAGGACACCGTCTGGGCGAAGCCGTTGCCAGTGAGCACGGTCATGAGCTCCTGCGCCCTGGTTGGAACGCCGCTGCCGTTGGCGACGGCCACCGGCTGAATCGCTTTGTCATACGCAGGTGCGGCAGGCGTAGTAGCCGTGGGCTGTGGGGCCGGGCTTTCGCTCGGTACAGGAGTGGACGTCGCACCAGGCGTCGTGAGGTCAAGATCGGCACGAAGCGCGGCGAACAGCTGTGACGCTTGGGGCTCGACGAGCTCCAACCTGTTAAGGTCCACCGCTGCCTGCTGCGTGGGCACCGCTACGAACGCCACCTTGGAAACATCAATGTCCTTGAGTCGCCCGCCAATGGTCAACAGTGAAGGAACTGACGCCAGGCCCTCGTCCACGGTCAGGTTCTGCGTGACCACATCTGCGATCTGCAGCAGCCTCTGCGGGTTACCCAGAGTCCCCTCATCCTTAAGCTTCCGGGTGAGGGATGAAAGGAACGCTTGCTGACCCTTGATGCGGCCAAGGTCACCTCCATCGCCGAAAGCATGCCTGGTCCGGAGGAATGCCAAAGCCTGTTCGCCTTCCACCAAGGAATCCCCCTTGGCGAGGCGGAGCCGGGAATCCGGGTCAAAGACCGGATCACTGACGCAAACGTTCACGCCACCCACAGCATGCGAAAGCTCCTTGACTGCGTTGAAATCGGCCATCATGAAGTGGTCGATTTCCAAACCGGTGAGCTTGTTGACCGTATCCACGGCGCAACCGATTCCAGCTTCAGCCATGGCCTCGTTGATCATCACGCCGCTGCGGGCAGGGAATGTCTGGTTGTTGGTGCGGTCGGTGCACTGCGGCACATCCACCAACAGGTCTCGCGGGAAACTCAGCACATTGACGCGTTTGTTATCCGCGGAGATGTCCAACAGCATCATGACATCGGAATGGCCATAGCCGGTGGAGTCCTCGGTGCTACCGTATTCGGCATTCTTTCCGTCACGGGTATCGGAGCCAAGGATCAGGATCTGCAGTCGATCCGTTTTGTCATCCACCAGCGGGTCACCGGCATTACGGGTTTCCCCGGCGCTCAAGGGCGCCTTGGTGATGTTGTTCTGCAGCCGGATAAACCAAAAAGCAGCAAAGGCAACGCCGGCAACCAGGGCAACGGAGACTACGCCGGTGACAATCTTCAACCAAAGTGGCAGCCCCTTGGGCACCCTCATATGGCGAGGGGTGCCGTCGGCATCCTCACCATGGCGTGCCCCCGCGGGGCCAGCGGTGCCGGTGCCCTGCGGGCGGGCGTCACGACGTCGCACTATTCGGTTTACCTTTCATCAAACAGCTGGATCCCCGCAATCATAGTTGCCGTTTCTGGGAAGTTCCTTATCGGGCCTCAAGCCACGCCGGATCCAGCGACGCGAATCAGAAGCCGAGTTTGACCAATTGCTTGGGATCGCGCTGCCAATCCTTAGCCACCTTGACGTGAAGATCGAGGTAGATGCGGGTGCCGAGCAGAGTCTCAATACCCTTTCGGGCGTTGGTTCCCACCTCTCGCAAACGGCTTCCGCCCTTGCCGATGATGATGGCCTTCTGGGAAGGCCGCTCAACGTAAAGGTTCACGCGAACATCCAACAGCGGGTTGTCCTCGGTCCGGCCTTCGCGGGGAACGATTTCCTCCACCACCACAGCGAGCGAGTGGGGAAGTTCATCGCGGACGCCCTCAAGGGCCGCTTCGCGAATCAGCTCTGCGATCATGACGGCCTCAGGCTCGTCAGTCAGCTCGCCGTCAGGATACAGCGGAGGTGAGGACGGCATGTGGCTGATCAGGACGTCTGCAACAGTGGAGACCTGAAAACCGTCGGCGGCAGAGACAGGGACGATGTCGGCCCAGCCCTGCTCGCCAAGAACCTCGCGGCCCAACGCGGCGACGGCGAGCAATTGCTCCGTCAACGCCTGACGATCCACCAGGTCGGTTTTGGTCACCAGTGCCACGATGGGCTTGCGTCCGACGGCGGCCAGCTGAGCGGCGATGTATTTGTCGCCGGGGCCGATTTTTTCGTTGGCCGGCAGACAGAAACCGATTGCATCGACTTCCGCCAGGGTGTCTGCAACAAGTTCGTTGAGCCGCTTCCCCAGCAGGGTACGTGGGCGGTGAAGTCCGGGAGTGTCCACAAGGATCAATTGGGCATCATCGCGGTGGACGATACCGCGAATGGTGTGCCGTGTAGTTTGCGGTTTGGCCGAGGTGATGGCCACTTTCTGGCCAACCAACGCGTTGGTCAGCGTCGACTTACCCGCGTTGGGCCGGCCCACCAGCACCGAGAAGCCAGCGTGGAAGCCACCGAAGTCTGCATCGGCGTCAAATTTGTTATTTTGCTTGCTCACGTGGAACTCCCTGTTGCGTTGAGTCGGCGTCATCGAGTAGGTCTTCAAAGTCAGTGTCTTCCTTTGGCATGGCTGCCGCAATGATGTGGCTGACTCTGTTTCGGCGACCCTCCAGCCTATCTGCCCGGAGCGATATTCCGTTCACTTCAACGGCGCTCCCCACAATGGGAACCTGCCCAAGGGCCTTTGCGAGCAGACCGCCTACTGTATCCACCTCGTCGTCGTCCAGATCGATGTCGAAAAGTTCACCCAAGTCATCGATGCTCATGCGGGCGCTTACTCGATATGTACCATCATCGAGGTGAACGGCCTCTTCGGCGGCGGCGTCGTACTCATCCACGATCTCGCCAACAATTTCCTCGATAAGATCCTCGAGGGTGACCAACCCGGCGGTGCCGCCGTACTCGTCGATGACGATCGCTACGTGTGTGGACTCTTTCTGGAGTTCCCTGAGGAGGTCGCTCACGGGCTTCGATTCCGGGACATACCGCACGTCCCGGGCGAGTGAATCAACATCGTGAACTTGCAGTCCTGGTTCCCTCCGATGCATGGCCGCAGCCACATCCTTGAGGTACAAAATCCCACGGATCTGATCGGTGTTCTCCCCGATGACGGGGATCCTTGAGTAACCAGACCGCAGGAAAAGGCCCATTGCCGTTTCGAGATTCGAGCCCGTACCGATGCTCACAATATCGGTGCGGGGTACCATGACGGAACGCACCAAAGTATCACCAAAATCAAAGACCGAATGAATGAGTTCTGCCTCATTGTCTTCGATCATGTCCGACTCGGCGGCACGATCGACGAATTCGCGAAACTCTTCCTCGCTGACGAAAGCGTCGTCGCCACTTGGGGCGCCGGGGGCGACTGCCTGTCCCAGCGCCACCAACCAGCCGGGGATGGGCCCTAGTATCCAGCAGAGGAACCTGATGAGCGGGGCGGTGAAACGAACGACGGGTCCGGAGTGCGCCCGGCCCAACTGCCGAGGCGAAACGCCGACCAGTACAAACCCGATCACCGCCATGATCCCCGTAGCTGCAAGTCCGGCGAGCCAGACGTTGTCCAGCAAACTGTGGAGGACCACGGCGACGGCGACTGCTGCCGCCATTTCAAACCAGACCCGCCAAAAACGCAGAGCGCGCATATGTGCGATCGGGTTCTTGAGGATACCGCCCAGGGCCTTGCCCTTGCTCCGCACTATGGATTGTTCGGCCTCATGCCGGGGCAGGAAGTTCAATGCAGCCTCGGCTGCAGTCAGCAGTGCAACGAAGCTGAGGAACACCAGCGCCATGCCGACCAGGATGATCGAGGTCACTGCATGGTCTCCATGGGGGCATCCTTGCCCAGGAATTCAGACAGCAGTTCCCGCTGCAAACCGAACATCTCTTCTTTTTCCTCCGGCTCTGCGTGGTCAAAGCCAAGCAGATGCAGAATTCCGTGGGTGGTCAGGAGCAGCATCTCATCCTGCGTCGCGTGGCCTGCGTTTGCTGCCTGCACCTCTGCCACCTGCGGGCAGATGGCGATGTCACCCAGCATGCCTTGTGGCGTGGGCTTGTCCGGGGTGCCCGGCGTCAATTCGTCCATGGGTACGGACAAAACGTCCGTAGCCCCGGGCTCGTCCATCAGTTCGATGTGCAGTTTCTCCATGGCCGGTTCATCGACAAGGAGGATGGACAGTTCTGCCTGGGGATGGATGTACAAACGCTCGAAGATGAAGCGGGACAACGTCACCAGTTGGGCCTCGTCCACCGCTACACCGGACTCGTTGTTTACTTCAATGCTCATTGACGTTCTCCACGTTTGTAGTGCGCTCCGGGTTTATATTGTGTGCTCGCGACGTCGCTGCTATGTGCGTCATCCCATGCGCTGTAGGCGGAAACGATGTCGGCAACCAAACGGTGCCGCACGACGTCAGCGGCTTCCAGGATCGAGAAATTGACGTCGTCGATTCCCTTCAGGATTTCCCTGACGATTCGCAGGCCGGACGTCGATCCGGACGGCAGGTCGATCTGCGTGACATCACCGGTAACCACCATTTTTGAACCGAAACCCAGACGTGTAAGGAACATCTTCATCTGCTCCGGTGTGGTGTTTTGGGCTTCGTCCAGGATGATGAAGGCGTCGTTCAGCGTGCGTCCGCGCATATAGGCCAACGGGGCTACCTCGATGGTTCCTGCAGCCATCAGGCGGGGAATGGACTCGGGATCCATCATGTCGTGCAAGGCGTCATATAGTGGGCGAAGATAGGGGTCAATCTTGTCGCTCAGCGTGCCGGGGAGGAAGCCCAGCCGTTCCCCCGCTTCCACGGCTGGCCGGGTCAGGATGATCCGGCTGACTTCCTTCGTTTGCAAGGCTTGCACCGCTTTGGCCATTGCAAGATAGGTCTTGCCGGTACCTGCCGGGCCGATTCCAAAGATGACGGTGTTCTCATCAATGGCGTCAACGTAATTCTTCTGATTCAGCGTCTTGGGCCGGATAGTCTTACCGCGGCTTGAGAGGATGTTATGGGTCAGCACATCGGCAGGATTCTGCACGGACTGGGCCCTCAGAAGGGACACGAGCTGCTGAAGGATGTCCGGAGTCACCACGGTCCCCTTCGCCACGAGCCCACGGACTTCCTCCAACAGACGCATAACGCGTGGAATGACGGTGGAAGGGCCTGTCATGGAGAGCTCGTTGCCACGGACATGGAAACTGACGTCCTGGAACTGTTCCTCGATGTACCGCAAGGCTTCGTCGTGGCTGCCCAACGAGTGAACCATCTGGTCGGAGTTGTCGAACGTGACAACTTCCGTGCGCGTACCCGGTAGTGTGTGCGGGAACTCGGTGGGCGGCTGGTTGCCGTTTCCGGTCCTAAGCCGCCCGTTCAAAGATTCACTCATAGTGTTGGCCTTAGGCCTTTTCTCCTCCGGTTGGTCGTGTTACCTGCCATCGATTCGGCATTCGTGGCCGCTGTATGGGGCACGTCCGGATGCCGGAATGTCTTCAATCCTACGCCAGCCCGGCCTGCGATGAACCGAAACCACCGGCATCATCCGGCGCCTACCGTCATGGCGTACATTTTGTCTCAACTCGGCATCAAGCGGGTATCAATCATGTTTCAGTTGGCGCTGATCCGCGCAATCCCGGCCGACCGCCGTCGACGATGTGCCAAGCTGGCATAGCGGGTGGCATCCAAGCATCCTGCGGCCCGGCTCCGTTGGCTGGGAATCGGCGGCTGGGGCCGCCATGAGACACAAGGTTAGGCAGGACACCCATTTCGGAGCCAGGAAGCATTGGAGATGGCGCGCGCAGACGGACAAAATCCGTTATCGCTGTGCCGGCGATGCTTGCTGTCCTGTTGCTCACTGGTTGCATAGCCAACGGCGGCGATTCCCAAACCGGCACGAGTTCGCCATCCGTCAGCGTTAACGACGCGCCAGCCAGCCAGGCACCGCTGGAAACTACGCAGGCTTCCACGAAGATCCCGGTTTACTGGATTGGACGCAGCAAGGAACAGGTTTATCTCTACCGTGAGTTCAGGGATATCTCCAGCGACGGAAACCCCGTGACCACCGCACTCCGGATCATGATGTCCGAAAAACCCCTGGACCACGACTTCTTCACCCCCTGGCAGGCCCCCGAAAGCCTGGCCACCTCCATCTCCGGCAAGAACGTCATCACCGTTGATATTTCGCGGGATGCCTTCAACTCAAACCTCGACGCCGGAATGGCGCAGCGCGCTGTCCAGCAATTGGTCTACACGGCGACGGCGGCAGCCTCGTCCTCGGGGCTCATCAACTCCGGCCAGCAGATCCAGGTTGTCATCCTGGTTGACGGACACACGGACTACATGGCGTTTGGGCAGGTAAAGCTCGGCCAACCCATGGAACGGAACGCATCCTTGGTGGCACCTCTGTGGATCATCGATCCGCAAGAGGAAACAACTCTGCCTGCCGGTGTAGTCAAGTTCAATGGCCGCAGCACCGACAGTTCAAAGCCGGTCAGCTGGCAGATTCTGCAGGAGAATGGCAAGGGCGAAAAGAGCAGCCTGCTCACCGGGAGAACGCAAGCAACCGGTGCGCCTGGTCAATACGGAGCCTTCACCTTCAGTGCCACACTGAAGGCCGGCAAATATGAGCTGCGGGTTTCACAAGTGGATGAGGCCGGCGCAACCATCGAAACGAGCACCGACACCCGCCTGTTCAACGTCGGTTAGCTGCGGGTTCGACGAGCTGCGGGGCGGCTACCAGCGGCCCAGGACGTCACTTGCAAGAACGACGGCGGCGGGTCCCGCCGTCGAGGACCTCAACACGTGGTGACCCAGAAGTGCCGTGACGGCACCGGCGTCACTGAGCCGCGTTACCTCTCTTGGTGAGATGCCACCCTCCGGTCCGACAATCAAGAGAACCTCGCGAGGGGTCCCATCATCTCCAGTCCGGACCGCAACCGACTCTTCAAGGACGGTCCGCAGGGGGTTCTTGGCGTCTTCATGCAGGATGATGGCCACATCAGCGGCCGCGACGGCCTTCGCCAAAGCGGCAGTGTCCATCATGGACCGTACCTCAGGAATCCAAGCACGCCGCGCCTGCTTGGCTGCCGCCGTGACCACGGACTGCCACTTCGCGTGCGCCTTGGCGGCCCGTTCGCCTTTCCAACGCACGATCGCCCGCTCGGACTGCCACGGAATGACGGCGTCTATTCCGAGTTCCGTGGCAGTCTCGATGGCGAGTTCGTCCCGATCGCCCTTGGCAAGTGCCTGAACCAGCACCAGCCGGACCGCCGGCTGGTCCTCGAGGACTACCTCGGATGCCTTCACTGTGAGGGTGCTGGAACCGGCGTCAACCACGGCGCCAGTCAACCGCATGCCCGAACCGTCGGCTATGTCCACGGGCTCACCCACGGCCAGTCGCTTGACGGTGACGGCATGGCGCGCCTCAGCACCTTCCAACACAAATGTGGACCCGGGGATCAGCTGGTTAAGGCTTCCCGCCGGTGTAAAGAAAACCGGATTGCTCACCGCTACAGGTTACCGAGCTTGTCCCGAAGCTTCGCGAACATTCCGCCGCTTGCCACCAGCTTTCCCTCGGTAAACTGCTCGCCGCGCAGCTTGGCGAGCTGCTGCAGGAGTTCCTCCTGGGCGGGGTCGAGCTTGGTCGGGGTCTCCACGTGCAAGTGCACCTTGAGGTCGCCGCGTCCGTAACCCCGGAGGTGCGTAACACCCAAGCCGCGCAGGGTAATGACTTCGCCGGATTGGGTACCGGCCTTGACGTCGATGTCCTGCGCGCCGTCGAAGGTGTCCAGCTGCAGTTCGGTGCCAAGTGCCGCAGCGGTCATGGGCACACTTAGTGTTGCGTGGAGGTCGTCGCCTTCACGCATGAACATGGAGTCGTTGTTGACCCGGATCTCCACATAGAGATCGCCAGCGGGGCCTCCAGCGGGGCCCGCTTCACCCTGCCCGGACAGCTGGATGCGTGTACCAGTGGCGACACCGGCCGGAACCTTGATGGTGAGGGAACGACGACTGCGGATGCGGCCCTGTCCATTGCACTCGTTGCAGGGGTCCTTAATGACTGTGCCGAAGCCTTCACACGAACCGCAAGGGGCGGCAGTCATGACCTGGCCCAGGATGGAACGGACTGCCCGTTGGACCTGGCCGCTGCCACCGCAGATGTCGCAGCGTTCCGGGTGGGTGCCCGGGCGGCAGCAACTGCCATCGCACGTGGGGCAGATCACGGCGGTATCCACTTCAAGCTTCTTGTTGACGCCGAAGACGGCGTCCTTCAAATCGATGCGGACGCTGATGAGCGCGTCCTGGCCCCGCCGGACCCGGGAGGCCGGTCCGCCCTGACCGCCGCCACCAAAGAAGGTGTCGAAGATGTCCTGGAAGGCAAAACCCTGGCCGGCGTAGCCGCCACCGAAACCGTTGTCAGTGCCGTTTTCATTGCCCGTGGCATCATAGACCCGGCGCTTTTGGGGATCGGACAACACCTCGTAGGCGTGGGTCACGGCCTTGAACTGTTCCGCGACATCTTCACCGGGGTTTACGTCGGGGTGCAGTTTCCGCGCCAACTTGCGGTACGCCTTTTTGATCTCTTCCCCGGTGGCTTCCGGCGAGACTCCCAAAACGTCATAGTGGCTGCTCAAAGTCGGTATCTCTTCCTTGTTGTACTACGGATGTTTCCTCGGACCGGTGTTTAGCCGCCGAGAATGCGGGAAAGGTAACGGGCCACGGCTCGTACTGCTGCCATGGTGGTGGGATAGTCCATGCGTGTGGGACCGAGAATCCCCACCTTGGCACCGGAGCCATAGCCCGTAGCTACGACGGAGGCCTCCGCCAAGCCATCGTAGGGATTCTCGCGTCCAATGCTCACGGTAACGCCGCGGGGATCATCCCCCATGTCAGATAACAACCGGAGCATGACAACTTGTTCCTCGAGTGCCTCCAGCACAGGGCCTATGCTCAGGGGGAAGTCAACGTTGGAGCGGGCCAGGTTTGCCGTTCCAGCCATCAGGATGCGCTCTTCGCGGCTGGTGTCGCTCAACGATTGAAGCCCCTGGGCCAACGTCTGCGCCAGACTGCGCAGTTCCGGCGGACACAGCGCAACGACAGAAGGAAGCACTTGAGGCAAAAGCGCCAGCTGTGTGCCGGCAATGTTGCCCAGGAACCGGGACCTCAGGAGCATCAGGGCCTCATTGCTCACATCGGACCCAGCGTCGATGACCTTCTGCCCCACGCTGCCGGTGTCCGCAATTAGGACCACGAGGACCTGTTGAGGGGCCAAGAGGACGAATTCCACGTGGCGAACAAGCGCGCGGTTCGAATGCGGGTACTGCACAACGGCCACCTGGTTGGTCAGCTGTGACAGAAGCCTTACGGTGCGCTCCAAGATGTCGTCGACATCATCGGGGCCCTCGAGCAAAGAATGGATGGCCCTGCGCTCGGCCGCTGAGAGCGGTTTGACCTGCGAAATGCGGTCAACGAAAAGGCGATAGCCCTTGTCAGTGGGGATTCGACCGGCACTGGTGTGAGGCGCCGCAATCAGGCCTTCCTCTTCCAAAACCGCCATGTCATTCCTGATGGTAGCGCTGGAAACGCCAAGATGATGCCGCTCCACGAGGGCCTTGGACCCGACAGGTTCCCTGGAATGCACGTAATCCTCAACGATGGCACGCAGCACTTCGAGCTTGCGCGGCTCACTCAATGCTCCACCTCCTGACGACTGCCATGGTTCTTCCGACCGGTCAACGCGGGATCCCGCTCAGACCTCCACACTTAGCACTCAACATGCCCAAGTGCTAACAAGTCTAGTATGAGCCACCCCGTTGTTAGCATTGAAACCTGCCGCGGGCGGCTTCGGCCCGCACCGTAAACCAGCACAAAGGTAGGAATCCCTTGGCTTTGAAAAATTGGGGCCCGCAGGATCTGTCCGCTCCGGCCAAACAGAAGCTGCCGGAAGTAGCCGTGCAGCGGGGAATGGTCCTCGAGGACGTGCAGTCGGGCTGGGTGGGTGAAGTAACCCGCGTTGAGAAGTCGGGCGGAATGCACGTGGTCTCCTTGGAAGACCGGCGTGGAAAGACCAAATCGTTCCAGCTGGGCTTTGGCTTCCTGCTCGAAGGTCAGGCTATCCGCTTGATGCCTCCCGCCCCCCGCACCGCTGCATCCGGGGTTCCGTCCGGCCGGACGGCCTCGGGTTCCGTCAGGGTCCAGGGGCAACGGGCACAGGTAGCCAAGGCCAGCCGCATTTGGGTGGAAGGAAAGCACGACGCCGAACTGGTGGAGAAGGTCTGGGGTGATGATCTCCGGGTGGAAGGCATCGTGGTGGAGCCATTGCACGGCGTTGATGACCTGAAGTCCGCCATCGCCGACTTCAATCCCGGCTCAGGCCGCCGGCTTGGAATCCTCGTGGACCACCTTGTGCCCGGGTCCAAAGAGTCCCGAATTGCCGCCGAGGCCATGACGGTCCCGGGGGCTGCGGGAAACGTCCTCATTGTTGGACACCCCTACGTGGATGTCTGGCAGGCGATCAGGCCCAAGGTCCTGGGCATTGAGGCCTGGCCCGCCGTACCCCGCGGGATCGATTGGAAGACCGGAATCCTCAGCGCGTTCGACTGGCCCCATGAGACCCCTGAGGACATAGGCTTGGGCTGGCAACGCCTTCTGGGCGCAGTCCGCACCTATGCCGACCTTGAGCCATCGCTCTTGGGACGGGTGGAAGAAGTCATCGATTTTTTGACGGTTCCTTGAGGTGGAGTCCTTCAGGTATCAGCAACTACCGTGTCAACGGGGCGTTGGTCCCGGCAAGTGCGTCGGTGCCGGTATTCTGGGACAGCAACACCGCAGCATCTTTAAAGCAAAGGGAAGACAACGTGGCAGATAACGCTCCTGAAGAACCGGGCAGCGCCGCAGGCCGGCCCCAGTACCATGGCGCGCCTGCCAACGCACTCCCGTTGACAGCCAGCGAGGACAGGCAATGGGCTACTCTGGCCCACTTTGGCGGCATCCTGGGATGCCTGCCGTCCCTTCTGATTTACCTGATTTTCCGGGATCGTGGACCGTTCACCGCACAGGAATCCAAAGAAGCGCTGAACTTCACGCTGCCTCCCACCATCGCAGCAGTTCTGGCCAACATTTTGGTCCTTCTTCCTGTGGTCGGCAACATCTTCGCCGTCATCGCCACCGCGATCTGGGTTGCCCTGACGTGTTTCTCCGTCTCGGCGGGCATCAGGGTAAACCACGGGCAGCCTCACCGTTACAAGGTCAACCTGCGCTGGATTAAGTAGCTCACCTCCGCTCGTCCAGGACTGCTTGCTCCGACGGGCATGAGCCCGCGGGTCAGTCGGGCAGGATCCTTCGAACTACGGCGTCAGCCAGGAGACGACCCTTCAGCGTAAGGACCAAACGGCCCTTGAACGCCTGAACAGGGTCCACCAATTCGTCGGCAATAAGCCCGGCCATCGCGTGCCGTCCGATCGCGTCCAAGGCATCTACGGACAACCCTGTGCCGAGCCGTGCCTCCAGCATAATGCGTTCGACTTCCCGGGTATCGGCATCGAGGGTTTCCCGCCCGGCAGCCGGAGAGCTAGCGCTCCCGAGCCTCGAGGCGTACGCCGTGGGGTGCTTGACGTTCCACCACCGGACACCCCCCACGTGGGAGTGGGCGCCTGGACCGATACCCCACCAGTCATCTCCCCGCCAGTAGGCAAGATTGTGCCGGCAAGCCTGGTCCGGCGTCCGCGACCAGTTGCTGACCTCGTACCAGTGCAAGCCCGCTTCGGAGATCATTTTGTCGGCAAGCTCGTATTTGGAGGCGTGGTCGTCGTCATCAATCCCGGGCACCTCGCCCCGGCGTATCTGGGCGGCCAGCTTAGTGCCATCCTCAACGATCAGAGCGTAGGCACTGATGTGGTCCGGCTGGTACGACAAAGCGGTTTCGAGTGACAGCTGCCAGTCACCCATGGACTCTCCAGGGGTGCCGTAGATAAGGTCCAGGCTCACGGAGAGGCCGGCTTCCCGCGCCCACTGCACAACAAGAGGCACCCGGCTCGGTGTGTGGGTGCGGTCCAGGACCTTGAGCACGTGGGGTACGGCTGACTGCATGCCGAAGGAGACCCTGGTGAAACCTGCGTCGGCCAGAAGCTTCAGGGATTCAGGAGTTACTGAATCCGGGTTGGCTTCGGTAGTTACCTCGGCGCCGGGTTCCAGCCCCCAATGGCCGATGGCGGCCCTAAGGATCCGGGCCAGGTCCTCTGCCGGGAGAAGGGTGGGCGTGCCACCCCCAAAGAAAACAGTACTGAGGGGACGACGGGGTAACCCCGAGGCGTCCAGTGCCAGAGAGGCGAAGTCCAGTTCAGAGACCGCCGTAGCGGCGTACGCGTCCTGGGAGGCGCCGCCACCGAGTTCGGTGGCAGTGTAAGTGTTGAAATCACAGTAGCCACAGCGCACGGCGCAGAACGGTATGTGGACATAGAGCCCGAAC
Organism: Arthrobacter sp. DualSoilB13; assembly: GCF_055389195.1. NCBI lineage: Bacteria > Bacillati > Actinomycetota > Actinomycetes > Micrococcales > Micrococcaceae > Arthrobacter > Arthrobacter sp. DualSoilB13. The sequence continues at coordinate 2,269,511 of NZ_AP035865.1, forward strand.
TTGCGGTGCTCGACGCCGGCCAACACCTGCGGAGGCAAGATGCCATCCGCAGGTGCCGGGTCGCCCAAAGGGAGGACGCTGGGCATTTACTTCTTGGCCTTGTCCTTGGACTCATCGGTGGTCAGGGCTGCGATGAATGCCTCCTGGGGCACCTCCACGCGACCGACCATCTTCATGCGCTTCTTGCCCTCTTTCTGCTTCTCGAGCAGCTTGCGCTTACGGGTGATGTCACCGCCGTAGCACTTGGCAAGAACATCCTTACGGATCGCTCGGATGCTCTCGCGGGCAATGATGCGGGATCCGATGGCGGCCTGGATGGGCACTTCGAATTGCTGCCTGGGAATCAGCTCACGGAGCTTGCCGGTCATCATCACGCCGTAGGCGTAGGCCTTATCGCGGTGGGTGATGGCGCTGAAGGCATCAACTTGTTCACCCTGCAGCAGGATGTCGACCTTGACCAGATCCGCCACCTGCTCGCCGTCAGCCTTCCAGTCCAGTGAGGCGTAACCGCGCGTCTTGGACTTCAGGAGGTCGAAGAAGTCGAAGACGATCTCCGCCAGCGGGATCCAGTAGCGGAGTTCGACGCGGTCCTCGGACAAATAGTCCATGCCTCGCATCTGGCCACGGCGGCTTTGGCATAGTTCCATGATGGAACCGACAAACTCGTTAGGTGCGAGGATGGTGGCGGACACCATGGGCTCCCGGACCTCGGAGATCTTACCGGTGGGGTATTCGCTCGGGTTGGTGACATGGATGACCTTCTTGTCCTCGAGCGTTACCTCATACTCCACGTTGGGTGCAGTGGAGATAAGGTCCAGGTTGTACTCGCGTTCGAGTCGATCACGCGTGATTTCGAGGTGCAGAAGGCCCAGGAATCCAACGCGGAAGCCGAAGCCCAGTGCAGCGGACGTCTCAGGCTCATAGACAAGCGCAGCGTCGTTAAGCATCAGCTTTTCAAGAGCGTCACGCAGGACCGGGTAGTCCGTACCGTCCAAGGGGTAAAGACCGGAGAAGACCATCGGCTTGGCGTCAGCGTAACCGCTCAGCGACTCCGACGCGGGCTTGGCGAGGTTGGTGACAGTATCGCCCACCTTGGACTGACGGACGTCCTTTACACCGGTAATCAGGTATCCCACTTCCCCCACACCCAGGCCTTTGGAAGGTGTGGGCTCCGGGGAGCTGACACCAATTTCCAGGAGTTCGTGAGTAGCCCGGGTGGACATCATCTGGATGCGTTCGCGGGGATGCAGCATGCCGTCCACCACTCGGACGTAGGTAATGACGCCGCGGTAAGTGTCATACACAGAATCGAAGATCATGGCACGGGCCGGAGCATTGGGATCGCCCACGGGGCCGGGGAGGTCGCGGACGATTTTATCCAGCAGCGCCTCTACGCCTACGCCGGTTTTGCCGGAAACCTTGAGGACGTCCTCAGGGTCACCACCAATGAGGTTGGCAAGCTCCGCAGCGTACTTCTCAGGCTGGGCGGCCGGGAGGTCGATCTTGTTCAGCACGGGAATGATGGTGAGGTTGTTTTCCATCGCCAAGTAAAGGTTGGCAAGAGTCTGAGCCTCGATACCTTGGGCAGCATCCACCAGCAGCACTGCACCTTCACAGGCCGCCAAGGAGCGGGAGACCTCGTAGGTGAAGTCAACGTGGCCGGGTGTATCGATCATGTTGAGCGCATAGCTCTGGCCATCGAGTTCCCACGGCATGCGGACAGCCTGGGACTTGATGGTGATGCCGCGCTCACGTTCGATATCCATACGGTCCAGATACTGGGCCTTCATGTCGCGTTGCTGAACGACGCCGGTGTACTGCAGCATGCGGTCGGCCAGGGTGGACTTACCGTGGTCGATGTGGGCAATAATGCAGAAGTTCCGGATGATGGCCGGATCTGTTGCGGCGGGCACCGGTGCGGTGCGGGCCATGGGAGACACGCAGGATCCTTACTGTCGACACTCGCACGGCAATTCCTGCAACTGGGCAAAGGCCAGCCGGAACACGCCGCGCATCTGATCCTCTAGTCTCCCATGAACCGGCGCTTCGCCGTACATTGCGTGCCCGGCTTCAGCCGTAGACGGTTGTAGCGTTGTCACATGGCTTTCGACTTGCGCCCCTTGGGCAAACTCCTCCTGCGATCACTCAAGGCTCTGGGAGGCAGCACCACCAAAGCCGGCACCCCCTCCGGCGCCACCGGTCAAGGTCCCTCCAGCCAGCGAAGCCGGCGGACCGCCGTCGAGCGTCAACCGGGTCCCTACCCCGGCGACTTTCGCGGTTCGGTCAGGGTCAGCTACTCCCCCAAGCCCGATGGCCAACCGGATCCTGGTGAGATCGTGTGGAGCTGGGTCCCTTACGAAGAAGACCACACTAAAGGAAAAGACCGCCCCGTACTCCTCATTGGGCGGGACGGGCAGTGGCTTCTAGGGCTCATGCTGACCTCCAAGGACCACGACAACGGCAACAGGGCCGGAAACTACGTTGATATCGGTGCAGGTTCCTGGGATCGGCAAGGCAGGCCAAGTGAGATCAACGTGGGCCGCATCATTCGCCTGGATTCGGAGGCCGTCCGGCGCGAAGGCGCCGTCCTGGAAAAGGCTCAATTCCAAGAGGTAGTCCGCGCCCTTCAAGAGCGGCATTAGCTGCACTGAGACCAGGAGTCGGCGCGAGTCCCGACTTTCTGCTATCCTTTATAGCTGTGTGTCCGTGCAGGTCGACGGCCACGCATGGTTGGCTGCCATAGGCATCCCCACGCCGCTCAGTCGATGGCCAACCTGAAAACCCTCTAGACCATTTCCGCATTAAAAAGAGAGTTCATACGTGGCTAATATCAAGTCCCAGAAGAAGCGCATCCTCACCAACGAGAAGGCTCGCCTGCGTAACAACGCCGTCAAGTCTGAGCTGAAGACGGCCATCCGCGCCGTCAACACCGCCGTTGAGTCTGCTGACAAGGATGCTGCTGGAACTGCACTTGTTGCTGCCAGCCGCAAGCTGGACAAGGCTGTCAGCAAGGGCGTTATTCACAAGAACAACGCTGCAAACCGCAAGTCGGCGATCTCCAAGAAGGTCAACGCACTCTAAGGTTTTTCCAGTTCGACTGAGCTGATCAAAAGGCCGGCGCCCAGTGGGTGCCGGCCTTTGGGTTTAACCGGCCTTTGAGTTATGCAGACCAGTCAGCACCGACGCGCACAGGCCGCGGCCGACATCAGCGGCGACTGGCCGAGGTGGCAATTACCGTGACCGCGTGCTCAACTGCGTAGACAGGGTCCCGTGACTCGCCTTTCACTTGGGCATCGGCTTCTGCAATGACTTGGATGGAGCGGATCAAGCCTTCAGGGGTCCAGCGCCTGACATCCCGCTGCGCCTGCTCCACAAGCCACGGCTGCATTCCCAGATTCCTGGCAATGGTGGCCGGCGAACCATTGGCGCCGGCAACTTTGGCCAAGGTCCGCAGTTTGGCAGCAAGAGCCGCTACCAAGGGAACCGGATCAACACCGGTGGCCAGGGCGTGCCGCAGGGTGGATAAGGCCACCGGCCCGTTGCCGGCCATGGCGGCATCGGCAACTTTGAAGGCCGTGGCTTCCACCCTGCCACCGTAGTAGCGTTCTACGGTTTCGGCCGTGACAGCAGTGGTGGCATCGGCAATGAGCTGGCTGCAGGCAGCAGCAAGCTCGGACAGATTGGCACCCACCGCGTTCACCAATGCCTGGACAGCTTCGCCCTCTATGCGTCGTCCGCCAGCCCTGAACTCCGAGACGACAAACGCGGTCTTGTCAGAGTCCTTCTTAAGCGGTTGACAGTCAATGACGGGCCAGCCGGCGGACTTCACGGCGTCGAGGAGCTTCTTGCCCCGGACTCCCCCGGCGTGGCGAAGGACGAGGACTACGTCCGGGTCCGGATGCCGGAGGTAGGCCAATCCGTCGGCCAGAAAGGCGTCGTTCATTGCCTCAAGGCCCTCAACCTCAATGAGCTTTCCCTCGCCGAAGAGGGACGGCGTCACGGTCATGGCCAGGGATCCGGACTCGTAGGAGCCCGCGTTCAGCCGACTGAGCTCAACCTCCGGGTTAGCACTTCGCACGTGGCTACGGATGCCGTCCATTGCGCGGATCCCCAGATACTCTTCCGGGCCCACGATCAGGACTACGGCAGCCGGCGCGGCATCCCGCCAGCTGACGGTGTTTGCCGCGACGCTCTTGGCCCGGGTGTTTTGGGCAGCAGCCACTGGTAGTTCCTTCCGGACGGTTTATTGCAGGATTCAAGTCTGCCATGTTTACCCCTGGCACCGCGCTCCAGCGTCAGCATCACCGCGCGGTGCAGCATCCTGACGTGATACATGACTCCTGTCGGGTGCAGCATCATCCAGAACACCGCTACTGATAAAACTGAAAGAGCCACCATGGCAATGACTCCGGCCGGGCCCTCGGCCCACGGCAGTGCCGCCCCGGGCAAATGGGCGAAGAACCGCGCTATCCCGGCCACCGCTCCTGCGCAGACTCCAGCCACAGCGACGGGCACCACCGCCAACCAAGGAAAAAGGGTGGCAATTGGAACGGCAATGGTTCCAAAGATGGTTACCGGCGCTATCAACGGACCAGCCACTACGTTGGTGATCAGGGCATAGGGTGTGAACTGCGGCTGGAGGGCCGCGAGGACCGGACCGCACAGCACTTGCGCGGAGAGCGGTACCGCAATACCCGCGGCCAGCCAGCGCGGCACCACGGAAGGAATCCACGAGGCAATTCGGGCGGCCAGCAAGACGATACCCAGAGTTGCCAGAACAGAGAGCAGGAACCCGACGTTTAACGCCATGCTCGGATCCAGCAGCAGCAGGGTGATGGTGGCCACGCAAAGGAAGGTCAGGGATCGCCCCCTCAAGCCCCCCACCATGGCTGCCAGGCCTACGCTCCCCATGACGGAAGCTCGTAGAACGCTCGGCTCCGGACCTACCAGGACAACAAAAGCCATCAGTCCGCACACAGCAATAGCGCCGGCTACCGGACGGCTTACCCTGAGGCATCTAGCCAACAGGATGAAGCCACCCAGCAGCAAACTACAATTCGCCCCGCTGACGGCAGTGAGGTGCGTCATTCCTGTTGTCTTCATATCTGCCTCTAGACTCTCCGGGAGCGCACTGGTATCCCCGGTGACCATTCCGGGCATCAGACCGGCCGGGTCCGAAGGCAACCATGCAGAGGCCGCGACGAATTGTCTTCTTGCCTCGGCGGCGGACTGGCGGACATCAAAGCCAGAAGCGATGACAACGGGTGCGGATGATGCGGACAAGAGGGCCGCCTGCTCTTGTCCCTCCCGCACAGCCTTCAACGTTCCTGAGGTTCTGACGATCTGCCCGGGCTGTACGTCTTGCCAGCCACTTCCGCCGACCACCATCACGTCCGCAGAGCCTTGTGTCACAGAACCCTTGGACGTGACCTTGACCAAACCCGCGGCCACCGACCACCGGTTTCCACCTGAATGGCCCGGCGCAGACACCTCCGCAGGAACTCCGGTGATTCGAACTTCAAGGAGGACACCGTTTCCTTCCGCCACAGCCTTAGCCAACGGCCCACCTTCTTGCGTGTTGGCAGTGACAGCACAACTAACAGCCACGGCTGCACCCAGGACGGATGCCACGGCCAGGGTTGCAGAAATTGTTCTTGCCCGTGGCACTGCCCGCCGGTGCCGCCATGTCCTGAGCAGCAGCAATACCACCACCAGCGCCAAGACTCCCGCCAGTGCTGCGGACCATGCTGCAGCGATGAGGGATCCTGCGCAAGCAATGGACCAGGTGACCAGCACGGCAGGGACCAGTCTTAAATCCGCGCGCTTTGATGAACCAGAGCCGCCGCGAGTCCGGGCGACCCCGGCCACCCCCGCTGACTCAGCCACCCTGCACCGTCACAAGTTCTTTGAGGGACTCCATGAGTTTGGGTCCAATGCCGTCAACGGCGTCAAGTTCATCTACAGAAGCGAAGGGGCCATGCTCTTTCCGCCAGTCAATGATTCCTTGCGCAGTCACGGGCCCCACTCTGGGTAGGGTGCCCAGTTCCTCCAACGATGCAGTGTTGATGTTGACCTTGGCCCCCTTTGCCGTAGGGGCGGCGGTTCCACCGGGGCTGAGGGAACCGCCGGCAAGTGGAGAAGGTGCGGATTGCATCTCGCCGATCAGCGGCACATGAACTTTGACGCCGTCACTTAGCTCCTCAGCAAGGTTGAGACCATTGAGTTCCGCGTTGGGTACAGCACCCCCGGCGGCTTCTATTGCCTGAAAGACCCTGCTGCCTTGCGGCAATGACACGATTCCGGGCTTATGTACCGCACCGGCCACGTGTACGACCACGCTCCCGGAGGCAGCCGCTTGCGGTGACTCCGATGACTCCGGCACAGCAGGTCCGGAAGAAAACGTGGGACTCAGGGGTTCGGAACTGGACTGTCCCACAGCAGACTGCCATAAGTGCCAGGCGATAAAGCCAACTCCTACGATGACCAGGAGGACAGCAACCGGCCACGGGGTCCGCCACCGGGTGCGTGCGTGATGCACGCGGCTTTCAGGGTTTGAATCATCAAAGGCCTGCCCGGAGTCCTGGGGCAACTGCAGCAGCGGAAGGGTTTGGGTATCCGTACCCAAGCGTGATGCGTAACGCTGACGGGCTGCCTGCATGGCGGCATCTGGGGAGGCATCCCGGTTCCGGCGTGGCATCTTTCGAGCCTATGGCTCGTACTGCGGGAACGATGGGGGTGAGGTGCCTTATGTGGATAAGAGAGCTCAAGGATCAGTCCGTTGGCGTGCTGCTCTCCCCAACGATGACCGCGAGCACGCCCAGTCCTGCATGTGCTGCCAACACGGCCGGGAGAGCGCTGATTTGGGGCGCCGGGCACTCCGGGCATTTCTCGTTCAAGCGGGCCGCCAAAGCTTCGGCTTCCAGTTGATTACCAAAATGGTGAACCGCCAACCTTTGCTGGCCGGCCGGCCTGGAGGCCACGTCGGCGGCAACAATCTCCTCAAGGCGAGCTATGGCGCGCACAGCGGAACGGACCTTTTCCAGCGGGACGATCCTTCCGTCGTCCACCGCCAGTATGGGCTTTATAGCCAGGACGGTACCGAACAGGGATGCTGCCGCACCGATCCGGCCACCCCGCCTCAGTTGCTCGAGGCTGGGCACGTAAAAATAGACCTTCGTGCGCTCCATGCGCTTTTCCGCGAAACCGCGGACTTCGGCCGCCCCCTGACCATCGGCTGCCGCTACGACGGCACTCTGCACGCCCATTCCCTGGGCCATTCCCACCGTGCGCGAATCCACTATTTCGACCGGAATGGTGACCCTCGCAGCGGCCAGCCTTGCGGCATCGGCGGTTCCGGAGAGTTCGGAAGAAATATGGATGGACACCACGGATTCGAAACCCCGGCGTTGCGCAGCGAGGTACGCCTGCTCAAACTGCCCGGGCGATGGCCGTGACGTTTTCACCGAGGCGCCTGACGCGAGAGCCAGCGACAGGGTTTGGGTGATGTCGTCTTCGCCCTCACCGTAGATTTCGGTCCCTACCATCACTGGCATGGGAACAACGGCGAGGCGCCCATCGGCCGTGAAGGCGGACACCCAGTCCGGCGGCAGGGCAGCCGCGGAATCAGTAACGATTGCGGTTTTGACGACGGCGGCCAACGGCACGTCCGCCACAGTAACCGGCGCCGTGGGCTGGCGAAGACGCGCCACTCTTTCCTTGAGCCAAATCCATGCGGGTGGTTCTCGCTCAGGCACGCGACCTCCAAAGATGATGGCCGGCCGCCGGCAGTCTGCCGGCGGCCGCACTATCCCTGCTAGGCAGGAACGATGTTCACCAGTTTAGGTGCCCGCACGATGACGGTGCGGATACCGCGGCCGTCCAAGGCGCGCTGGACGTTGTCCGAGGCCAGGGCGAGCTCACGCAGTTCGCCCTCGGTGATGTCCGGCGAAACGTCCAAGCGGTCACGAACCTTACCTTGGACCTGGACCACAGCTGTGACGGTGTCCTGCACCAGCAGTGCGTCGTCGTGCTTCGGCCAGCCTGCATTTGCTACTGAAGCCGGGTGACCGAGGGTGTTCCACAGGTCTTCAGCGGTGTAGGGCGCGAAGAGGCTCAGGATCACTGCAACGGCTTCCACCGCTTCACGAACGGCCGGGTCAGCGGCACCTGCACCCGAGTCGATGGTTTTACGGGTTGCGTTGACCAACTCCATCAGGCGGGCAACCACCACATTGAACTTGTTGTTGTCCAACAGTTCGGCGGCGTCGGCGATGGTTTTGTGCGTGACCGTGCGCAGGGCCCGGTCACCGGTGGCAGGATCGACACCGGGTTCGCTGCTGACGTCCTGGCCAAGGCGCCAGGCACGGGCGAGGAACTTGGCCGAACCCGACGGCGAAACGTCGGCCCAGTCGACGTCGTCCTCCGGCGGGGAGGCAAAGACCATGGTGAGACGGACGGCGTCCACGCCGAACTTGTCCAACTGCTCGCCCAAATCCACACCGTTGCCGAGGGATTTGCTCATGGCCTTGCCACCGTTGAGTACCTGCCCCTGGTTGAGCAGTGCTGAGAACGGTTCGTTGGCTTCAATCAGGCCAATGTCTTTGATGACCTTGGTGAAGAAGCGCGCGTAGAGCAGGTGCAGGATGGCGTGCTCCACACCGCCCACATACTGTCCTACCGGCATCCAGTTGTTGATCTTTTCGGGATCAAACGGGCCCTCGGTGTAGTCGGGTGACACGAACCGCAGGAAGTACCAGGACGAGTCCACAAACGTGTCCATGGTGTCGGTGTCCCGCTGCGCAGCTCGTCCGCAGTTGGGGCATTCAACGTTGACCCACTCGACGGCGGCGGCCAGCGGCGAAGTTCCCTTGGGCGACAACGCCTCACCGCGCAAATTGTCCGGCAACCTGACTGGGAGCTGGTCATCGGGCACAGGGACTTCGCCACATTCACCGCAGTGGATGATGGGGATGGGAGTACCCCAGAAGCGTTGACGGCTCAGCAGCCAGTCACGCAGCCGGAAGTTGACGAACTTCTCGCCGGTTCCAAGCTTCTCAAGGATCTCAATCGCTGCGGGGATGCCTTCAGACTTGGTGAGTCCGTCCAGTTCGCCGGAGTTCTTGAGCGTGCCTTCGCCAGCAGTGGCAACGCCCGTCTCCGCCGGATCTTCGGCGCCGGTGTCCAGGACAGCGCGGACGGGAAGTCCGAAAGTCCTGGCAAAGTCGAGGTCACGCTGGTCGTGCGCCGGCACGGCCATGATGGCACCAGTGCCGTAGTCCGCCAGGACGTAGTCAGCGGCCCACACCGGCAGCTTTTCGCCGTTGAGGGGGTTGATGGCGTAGCGGCCGGTGAAGACGCCGGTCTTCTCGCGCTCGGTGGACTGGCGCTCGATTTCCGAGAGCGCCTTGACCTTTTCGCGGTAGGCCATGAGTTCATCATGTTGTTCCGGGGTTACCAGGTCCAGCGCCAAGTGTGCATCTGCTGCAACCACGAAGAACGTTGCACCGTAGAGGGTGTCCGGCCGCGTGGTGAACACGGTGACTTCGCGCTCGGCACGGTCTTGCGTGGCTTCGATGACGAAGCGCACGTGGGCGCCCTCGGAGCGGCCGATCCAGTTGCGCTGCATGGCCAGAACGCGCTCGGGCCAGTGGCCTTGGAGCTGGTCCATGTCCTCGAGCAGACGGTCGGCGTAGTCGGTGATCTTGAAGTACCACTGGTTCAGGGACTTTTTGGTGACAGCAGTTCCGCAGCGCTCACAAGCCCCATTGACTACTTGCTCGTTAGCCAGGACGGTGAGGTCCTTGGGGCACCAGTTGACGGGCGAGTCCTTGCGGTAGGCCAGGCCACGCTCGTAGAAGCGCTTGAACAGCCACTGCGTCCACCGGTAGTACTCGGGGTCCGATGTGTGGATGCGGCGGGACCAGTCGGCAGAGATGGCGTAGCGCTTGAACGAGGCCGCCTGGGTGTCGATATTGGCGTACGTCCACTCGCTGGGGTGGGCGTTTCGTTTGATCGCAGCGTTCTCCGCGGGCAGACCGAACGAGTCCCATCCGATGGGGTGCAGAACGTCGAAGCCCTTCTGGCGCAGGTAACGCGCAACGACGTCACCCATTGCGAACGCTTCGGCGTGGCCCATGTGGAGGTCGCCGGAGGGGTAGGGGAACATGTCCAACACGTAGCGGCGTTCCCGCGAACCGTCGTCGGCAGGCGTGAAGACTTTGAGGTCCTCCCATACCTGCGGCCATTTGGCTTCCATCGCAGCGAAGCTGTAGACGCCCTCTTCGGGCGCTTCGGCTGCGGCTGTTGGTGCTGTTCCGGTTGTCTCCGGCTGAACGCTCACTGCTGCCCTCTTCTGTTCTTCGATGGCGGTTCTGACTCCTGCTCTGGCACCGGAATGTCCCGGACACACAAAAGCCCCTCAACAATGGAGGGGCGGCCGCACGGCTATGTATTGCCGGGCGGCTAGCTAAGCAGAAGGATCGCACGCATAGATCTACAATAGCGCACGATTAAACTCCCAGTTCGCATCGAGCGGCTTACAGAGCTGATGGTTGAGTTGACGGCAGCCGCGCCTCGCCCGGGTGTGGTGGGCACCGCGAAGCGGGCGGGGCAGGCGCGGCTGCCGTCAACGTCAGGTCAGACTACTTAACGTCCTCGTCGACCCAGTCCATGGACTTTGTCACGGCCTTCTTCCAGAGCCGCAGCTGACGCTCCTGCTCTTCTGCCGGCAGCTGCGGCTCCCAGCGCTTGTCTTCGTTCCAGTTGGCGCTGAGCTCGCCCAGGTCTTTCCAGAATCCGACGGCCAGGCCGGCTGCGTACGCAGCACCGAGGGCCGTTGTTTCAACAACTTTCGGACGGACCACCGGCACGCCCAGGATGTCTGCCTGGAACTGCATGAGTGCCTCGTTGGCGACCATGCCGCCGTCGACCTTCAGCTCGGTGAGCGGAACTCCCGAGTCTGCGTTGACGGCGTCGAGGACCTCGCGGGTCTGGAAGGCGGTGGCCTCCAGTGCCGCACGGGCGATGTGGCCCTTGTTGGCGAAACGCGTGAGGCCCACGATGGCGCCGCGTGCGTCTGCCCGCCAGTAGGGTGCGAACAGGCCTGAGAAGGCCGGGACGATGTAAACGCCGCCGTTGTCCTTTACGCCGGCAGCGAGTTCCTCCACCTCAGGGGCGGAGCTGATCATGCCGAGGTTGTCGCGGAGCCACTGGATCAGGGACCCGGTGACGGCGATGGAGCCTTCAAGCGCGTAGTGCGGCTTGGCGTCGCCCAGCTTGTATCCGAGGGTGGTGAGGAGGCCGTTCTTGGAGTGAACGATTTCCTCGCCGGTGTTGAAGATCAGGAAACAGCCGGTGCCGTAGGTGTTTTTGGCTTCGCCGGGCTGGAACGCGGCCTGGCCAAAAGTTGCCGCCTGCTGGTCACCGAGGATGCCTGCTACAGGCGTTTCCCGGAGCAGTTGCGAGGTGTGGACGTGGCCGTAGACCTCGGAGGAGGACTTGATGGCGGGCATCATGGACGCCGGTACACCGAAGATGTCCAGGATTTCCTGGTCCCATTGCAGGGTCTCGAGATCCATGAACAGGGTGCGGGAGGCGTTGGTGACATCGGTGACGTGTACACCGCCGTCGACGCCGCCGGTCAGGTTCCACAGAACCCAGGCATCGGTGTTGCCGAAGAGAAGGTCGCCGGCCTCGGCGCGCTCCCGGGCACCGTCCACGTTGTCCAGGATCCACTTGATCTTGGTACCGGAGAAGTAGGTGGCCAAGGGCAGCCCGACCTTCTGTTTGAAGCGTTCCACTCCCCCGTCCTGTGCCAGTTCGTCGACGATGGGCTGCGTGCGGGTGTCCTGCCAGACGATGGCGTTGTAGACGGCCTCGCCGGTGTTCTTGTCCCAGACGACAGCGGTTTCGCGCTGGTTGGTGATGCCGACGGCGGCGATGTCGTGCCGGGTCAGGTTCGCCTTGGACAGGGCGGCAGCAATTACTTCGCGGGTGTTGTTCCAGATCTCGGCGGGGTTGTGCTCCACCCAGCCGGCCTGGGGGAAGATCTGCTCGTGCTCCATCTGGCCGGTGGAGACGATGTTGCCCGCGTGGTCGAAGACGATGGCGCGGGAGCTGGTGGTGCCTTGGTCGATGGCGATGACGTATTGATTCATGGTGACGTCCTTGTCTTTTGTTGTTGGTGCTCAGGTGGTGATTTACGACGTGCGGATGGGTGTTGCGAGTGTTTGCAGTATTAGCCGGCGAGTGCAGGCATGATGTCGGGAACCCACAAGGCCACGAGCCCTGCGAGGGCGCCACCAACCAGCGGTCCGACCACCGGGATCCAGGAGTAGGCCCAGTCGCTGCTGCCCTTGCCCTTGATGGGGAGGAGGGCGTGGGCGATGCGGGGGCCGAGGTCACGTGCAGGGTTAATGGCGTAGCCGGTGGGACCACCGAGGGAAACGCCGATACCGACAACAAGCAGTGCAACGGCAAGCGGGCCGAGGCCGGAGGGTGTGCCGCCGAAGGTCAGGATGACGAAGACCAGGACGAACGTGCCGATGATTTCTGTGATGAGGTTCCACGGGGTGGAACGGATGGCCGGACCGGTGGAGAAGGTGCCCAGCTTGTTCGCAGCGAGGGGTTCTTCATCGAAGTGCTGCTTGTAAGCGAGCCAGCAGACAACTGCGCCCAGGAAAGCGCCCAGTAGTTCAGCACCGAAGTACGTCAGGGTGGACGCGAAATCCACGGGCACACCGGGGGCATACTCTGCTTTTTGATTGACCAGCAGGCCCAGGGTGACAGCCGGGTTAAGGTGCGCACCGGACTTTGCAGCCACGAAAACGCCCGCGAAGACCGCAATACCCCAGCCCCACGTCACCATCAAGAATCCACCGTTGTTGCCCTTGGTGCCTTTGAGCGCAACGTTTGCCACGACGCCACAACCCAGCAGGGTCAGCATCATGGTTCCGAATACTTCGGAAAGGAAAACAATTCCAAGAGACATCTTTGACTCCTCATTTTTCTGTTGTCAGCCTCCTCGCGGGTGAAGAGGCTGTTGGGACGGTTCCGTTGTCTCCGGAACCGTCCCGGTGTGGTGGTCCCCTGGCGGGACCACCTACCCCATTCCGTCCCTACCGCACGCTGGGACGGTCAAGCTGTTTTCCGCTGCTTGTGCTCAGGCTACGAGACTGTGCACGTCAACCTTGTGGAACCGCTGCAGTACTTCCTGGGCGTGGCGGATTTCCGCTTCACGGGTGGCTGCGTCCCAACCGAGCGGCTCGGCCAATGCTGCAGCGATCTCGTTGAGTAGCTCGCCGGTAACCAGCCCACGGAATGCCAGCGAGGTCCTGCGGATGAGGACATCCACCAGGTGCCCGATTTGCTCGTGTTCTGCCATGTAAGTCAGCTCCCGGACACTGAGCTCGCGCGTGGCACGCAGCAGCGTGTCCTGTCCCGCGTTCAGGTACTCGATAACTGCATCTGCCCGGGTTCCGTAGCGGGTCAGCAGGACAGCTACGCGGTCGGCGTCCAGGCCAGGACCCATGTGCTTTTTGATCCATTCCTGTTCGCCTTGTTCAGTGGCCGGGAAGCCGGCGCCGCCGCCGATGGCGAGCTTCGCCGTCGAGACTTTCCGTTCCATGCCCAGTTCGCGGAGGACGTCGTTGGTCATGTGTTCGGCCAGGGCGCGGAAGGTGGTCCACTTGCCGCCCACCAAGCTGAGGACGACGGCGGCCTTACCGCCCGGCGTTGTGACGGCGTCGCGGCCGGTGCGTACGCTGCGTTCGATGCGGTAGTCGCGTGAGACGAATCCCGGCTGGGTTTCGTCGTGGCGAGGCAACGGGCGGACGCCAGCGAAGCTGTAGACGATCTGTTCGCGTTCCACCTTGATGGTGGGGAACACGTGCCCGACGAGGTCGAAGAAGTAGTCGATTTCTTCTTCGGTGCACACTGCGTCTTCGGACATATCAGCGTCCACGTCCGTGGTACCTACCAGGACGCGGTCTCCCATGGGGTAGATGAGGACGATGCGGCCGTCGGTGTGCTCGAAGAAGATTTCCCGGCCGTTGCATGCTGCGAGCAGTTCCGGGTGGTCCAGGACGATGTGGGATCCCTTGGTGCCTCCCATGAACTTGCTGACGGCCCCCATGGATTGGTTGGTGAGGTCTACCCAGGCACCTGTGGTGTTGACGATGACGTCAGCCTGGAAGTCGAATTCCTTGCCGGTCAGTTCATCACGAAGCCGGGCTCCGTCCGAGCCCATGGACACGAGCGAGACGTAGTTGCTGGCGCGGGCGCTTCCTCCCGGCAGGCCCCCGCCGCGGCCTGCCTTTTCTCCGTCCTGCAGGACATCAAGGGTGAGGCGTTCCGGGTTGTGAACCGAGGCATCAAAGTAGGTAGCCGCGTACTTGATACCGGAGTGAAGCTTGGGAAGCTCGGCCAAGGCCCTGGTGCGGCCGCGGAACTGGTGGCGGGGTACGCTTCCGCCGTCGCGGGAGAAGAAGTCGTACATGCTCAGGCCAACCTTGATGAGGAACGCGCCGCGCTCCTTGGGCTTGCCCTGTTTGTGGGTGAGGAAGCGCATGGGTGCGGACAAGATGCCTGAGAACGTGCTGAAGATGGGGATGGTGGTCTGCAGTGGCTTCACGTAGTGCGGCGCAATCCGCAGGAGGCGGTTGCGCTCAACCACTGATTCCTGGACCAGGCGGAACTCGCCGTTTTCCAGGTAGCGGATGCCGCCGTGGATCATGTGCGAAGAAGCGCCGCTGGCACCTTGGCAGTAATCCCCGCGTTCAACAAGTGCCACGTCGACGCCTTGAAGGGCAAGATCGCGGAACGTTCCGACACCATTGATGCCACCGCCGATGATGAGTACCTTGGCCGAGGGCCGCTCCTGCAGTGCAACGACGGAGTCGCGCTGTGTGTGCTGTGAGGTACCGGAAATCTTGTTGTGTCCCAAAACTGCTCCCTTGGGCTTGGTTCGTGCGCCGCGCCACTCGCTGCTGCACCGTTCACCACTAATCTGGCGAAGGTGGAAAATGGAGTCAAGCTATTTGCACAAACGTGCAGGAAGGAAATGAGATGGCACGATCACGTCACTCGGATGCACTCCGGGCTGCACAGATGTATTACCTGCAGGACCTGACCATGGATGCGATTGCCCGCGAGCTCCGGACGTCCCGATCCACAGTGTCCAGACTGTTGTCCTCGGCGCGGGAAACCGGCTTGGTTCAGGTCCAGATTCGAAGCCCTTTTGATACCGGCCCGGAGCTGGAAAGCCAGATCCGGAACCAATACGGAGTGGACGTCCACGTGGTTCCGGTGCTGGACACTCTCAATGAAGCAGAGACCCTGGACCGCGTAGCCATGCAGGCTGCACGAACAATCGGACCCCTTGTGGACTCAAATGCCATCATCGGCGTGGCCTGGGGCGCAACACTGAGCGCGGTCAGCCGGCACCTAACCCGCAAGGTCACCCATGACAGCATCGTGGTTCAACTCAACGGCGCCGGAAACATGCAAACCACCGGCATTACCTATGCCAGCGACATCATGAGACGCTTCGGCAGCGCGTACGGTGCGCGCGTGGAGCAGTTCCCTGTTCCGGCCTTTTTTGATCATGCCTCCACCAAGACCGCCATGTGGAATGAGCGCAGCGTTCAACGCATCCTGGACTTGCAGGCCCGCATGAGCATCGCCATTTTCGGCGTCGGATCCGTTGATTCGGACTACCCCAGCCACGTGTACGCCGGTGGTTACCTCGATGAATACGATCTCACCATGCTGGCCGCAGACGACGTCGTTGGCGACGTGGCGACCGTCTTCTTCCGGAGCGATGGGTCATCGGACGGCATCACCTTGAATGCGAGGTCAACCGGTCCAAGCCATGAACAGTTGCGCCAAGTCAGGCGCCGGATTTGCGTGGTCTCCGGGGCCTCCAAGATCAACGGACTCCAGGGAGCCCTGGCAGCAGGACTGGCAACTGACCTTATTCTGGACGAAGCCTCAGCCCGACGCCTGGTGAGTTTCAACAACCATTCCTGAAGCAATCGTGCAAGGAATGGGTAGAGTCGTTGCTATGAGATCCCCCACCAAGCTGACATCGAACAAGTTGGCACTCAACAACGGCGTACAGATGGACCGCATGGGATACGGACTCTACAAAGTTCCCGCCACAGACGCCGAGGCATTGGTTGCCACAGCCTTGGGCGAGGGCTACCGGAGATTCGATACAGCAGCGATGTACGGCAACGAAGTGGGGGTGGGCCGGGCGCTTGGCGGTGCGATCGGAGACGCCGCTGAAGCGAACAGAGGTACCGGAGGCTCCGGCGAATCCGTGCACGCACTTGCGCGCGAAGACGTCTTCGTCACCACCAAGGTATGGAACGATGACCACGGCTACGATGCCACGCTCCGGGCGTTCGATACCTCCATCTCCAACCTCGGGCTGGACTTTGTGGACCTCTATCTCATCCACTGGCCCTGTGCCGGGCGGGGACTGTTTGCAGAGACCTACAAAGCATTGGAGACCCTGTACCGGGAGGGCAAAGTGCGGGCGATCGGTGTTTCCAATTTCCAGCCCGGACACCTTGAAGAACTCATGCAGAAGGCAGAAGTTGTCCCCGCGGTCAACCAGATCGAGCTGCACCCTTGGCTGCAGCAAACCAGACTGCGGACCTTGCATGATCAGTTGGGAATCGCCACCGAGGCTTGGAGCCCCCTCGGCCGCGGGCAGGTCCTGGCTGACCCTGCCATTGTGTCGCTCGCCGATAAGTACGGAAGAACTCCGGCACAGGTCATTTTGCGTTGGCATCTGCAACTGGGGAACCTGGTCATCCCCAAGGCAAGCTCGGCAGGACGGATCAAGGAAAACTATGCTGTCTTTGATTTTGAACTGGACGCCGCGGACATGGACGGCATAGCCGCGCTCGAACGGCACCATCGGACCGGGTCCCACCCGGACAACGTGAACTAGGAACCAAGCAATGGACAATGTGGACACCGCGCACTCCCCCCAGGGTGCACAGGCCCCCAGTGAATTCTTCAGCAAATCCCTGGCGGGGCGGACGCGTGCCGCGGACGTTGAGGTGGACGGCAGTAACGTAGCGTACTGGACGTACGAGCCGGTCACTGTCTCTCCGATGACACGCACCATTCTGGTCATCCATGGCTTCCGGGGAGACCACCACGGGCTGTTGCGCGTCGCTGATCAACTTCCGGAAATGCGCATCATCATGCCGGACTTGCCTGCCTTCGGCAGCTCAGAACCTTTCGTTGAGGACGAACACAGCGTTGAACGCTACGGAAAGTTCATCTCCGGTTTCATGGCGGCGCTCGGCTTGGATGACAAAACTGTCCTGCTCGGGCACTCCTTCGGATCAATCGTCGCCAGCCATTTTGCCGCGGCGAATCCTGGAGCCGTCTACCCGCTGGTCCTGATCAACCCAATCGCTGCGCCGGCATTGGAGGGACCCAAGGGCCTCATGACAAAGCTTGCGGTGCTCTACTACCAGGCGTCCGCCAAACTTCCCCGCCCTCTGGGACTGGCGGTACTGAGGAATCGGCTGATCGTTCGCATTATGAGCATCACCATGGCCAAAACCAACGACAAAAACCTGCGCCGTTTCATCCACGCCCAGCACGACGCCTACTTCAGTGCCTTCGCAGACAGAAAAAGCCTGCTCGAATCGTTTAAGGCTTCTGTCTCAGGCAACGTGGCCGAGGTAGCCGAACAGCTAACTCTTCCCGTGCTGCTGGTCGCCGGCGAGAAGGATGAAATAGCCACCCTTCCCAACCAGTACAAACTCATGGGACGCCTACCCGAGGCAAAGCTGGAAGTGATTCCCGGCGTCGGGCATTTAATCCACTATGAGACGCCGGTTCCGGCGGCAGAAGCAATCCGCACCTTCCTGGAGGAACATCCCGCGTGAAAATTGTCATCGATGCCCGCTTTACCCGAACGGACCACCACGATGGCATCAGCCGCTACGGTTCCAGCCTCATAGCCGCAACGTCCAAAATCGCCGACGTCACCATGCTGATCAGCGACAAACGCCAACTGGCCCTGCTGCCCGACGTTCCGTATGTGATGGTCAACAGCCCCTTGTCTCCTTTGGAGTTGTTCGTCGCGCGCAAGGTCAACCCCCTGGGCGCTGACGTGGTGGTGTGTCCCATGCAGACCATGGGCACCTTGGGCCGCCGGTACGGGCTGGTATTGACCCTCCACGACCTCATTTACTACGAGCACCCGACTCCCCCGGGCTTCCTGCCTGCCCCGGTGCGCCTGTTGTGGAGGTTCTACCACAAGGCCTTTTGGCCGCAGCGGCTCCTACTCAACCGCGCGGACATCGTAGCTACCATCAGCCGCACCACCGAGGCGCTCATGGCCAAGTACAGGCTGACAAAGCGGCCCGTGCGGATTGTGGGCAACGCACCCCAACCCGGTCAAAAGCCTCGCGCGCCTGAAGCCGGCGCGGACAAGTCCCTGCTCTACATGGGTTCTTTCATGCCGTACAAGAACGTGGAAACCATGATCCGGGGCATGTCCGGCCTGCACCAGTACACCCTTCACCTGCTGAGCAGGATCACTCCGCAGCGCAAGGCAGAATTGGAGGCGATGGTTCCCGAAGGAGCCAAGGTGGTATTCCACAACGGTGTCACTGATGGAGAGTACGACGAACTCCTGCTCAGGGCCACAGCGCTGATCAGCCTCTCACGCGCCGAGGGCTACGGCCTGCCGTTGGTGGAGGCCATGGCCCTGGGAACCCCTGTGATCGCAAGCGATATACCGATCTTCCGTGAGGTCGGCGGTGATGCCGTCAGCTACGTAGACCCGGAGTCACCCGTGGAGTTCGCGGCGGCTGTAACTGCGCTGGGCGAGGAATCTCTCTGGCAGGAACGCTCCCGCAGGTCCGCAGAGCGTGCGGCAGAGTTCAACTGGGACGAATCGGCGCGGCAGCTCCTTGCTGCAGCCGAGGAAGTGGTAGCCCTGCGTCAGAGGACGTCCACCCCGTCCAGGCGCAACTGAACGGGTCCTGAGGTCCGCTTGGCGGCGCTGGCTGCCTTCACAGCCCGCATGGCACGCGTGGTTTCCGCAGCATCTCCGTAGGGAATGAAGTAGAGCGTCCTGACGTCAGCATCAGCCTCAGCGCCTGATGATTGCCCGCCGGACAGTTGACCGCTGCCGGAGAACACTACGGGCGCAGGCCCGGCTTTCCGGAGTTTTGCTACGGAGGCCAGCCCGGCGTTGGACTCCAAAGCGTCGCTGAAATGCGCGACGTCGGCCCGTGCCCCGGTCACGGAAGCTACCCTGACTGCAGGCGGCAGCTGAAGTTCCTTCCGAAGCGCCAGTTCACGTGAGGCAAAGCCGGAGGCGTCCCACCGCAACAGTGCCCCCGTCGCCGCGGTGTCGTCAGCGGTGATCACTACGAGTCCACCTTGAGTGGCCGGCTTCACCAGGGAGGCGGCGTTGAACCATCGGCGAACCGTATCCTCTCCCGCCCGCAGGTTCTCCCGCCGAAGTAACGAGTTGCCGTCCAGCAACAGGGCGGCGGCGTAACCGTTGGGCGCAACAGGCTCAGCGCCCACCGTTGCGACCACCAGAGCTGGAGTATCCGGCACACTTGCCTTGACGTGCTCGCCTGAAGAGGTCACCACCGCTTTACCGGGAAAAGCCCGTCCCAGTTCCTCTGCCGTCCGCATCACGCCAGCTGCTCCCCGGCGTAGTCGTGTTCCACTACAGTGCGTGCACCGCCATTGCGGGGCCGGCGTGGAGCACCACCGGCATGCCGGCATGGCCGAGCTGCTTGATACGGCCAGCGGCCCCTGACAGGCATTGCAGCGGGCAAGTTCCCGGCACGTCTCGCATACCAACGACGGGGCGTATCCGGCGCGGGCCACTTGGACCAGGACAGGACCCCGCTCCAGGCCCTCCTTGGCCGCCCGCCACGCTGCGCCCGGCAAGCGCGCAATACGTGCCAGAGGATCACGTTCTTGTTCAAAACTGTCAGCGGTATTGAGAACTCTGGGTGCTGTGGCGCGGACAGTACGTCGCGGCGCTTCAAGGGGCACCGCCCACTGCATCTCAACAAGGCGTTGGAGCTCGGTGCTTCGGTTGTGGGAGGCCATGAGGCATGCGGCGTTCTCCTGCTCGGCACGCAACAGCAGGACTTCCCTGGTGTGCGCATATGGTGCCCGTTGCTCGATGTGGAGGTCGTCGCCGTCGTCCCAACACACCACCAGACCCAGATCGCGAACAGGAGCATAGGCCGCCGAACGGGTACCAATGGCCACTCCCGCTGTCCCGCTCAGTAGCCGCAGAAAGTTCCTATAGCGGGGAGTTTGCCCGTCGTCCGCCGTCAGCCGGGCGACGTCGGAAGACGGCAGGACGTTGGCAAGCGCCGCCTCCAACTGCTCAAGGTCCCTATAATCCGGCACCACCACAACCGCGCCACGTCCCGATTTACGAACTGTGGCAACGGCCGTAGCAATCATGGCCGGCCAACCATCGGGGCCGAATCCTTGGAGAGCTGTGAGGACAGCTTTGGGTGAACCACCACTGGCAAGGTGCTGCAGGTACGGCGCTCCGTTGGAGTACGCCGCCCACGCGCGGGCCTCCGTGAACGGTTTCAGGTCCGCTGCGTCGGCGTCGAGGTCCCCGGCCAAGAATTCCTTCTCCACCTTGGCCACACGGGGAGGGACAGCCGTCCGGAGAACATCGCTGAGCGTACCGGCGTACCGGGCAGCGACCCTGCCGGCCAACTCGTTGATAGCCGGGGTCAGGACAGCAACCGGGGACACAACTTTATGCAGGGCCGTCAGCGGGTGGGCTGCATCCGAGTCCGCACGGCGCTCGACGATGTAACCATTGAGCTCCTGGCCGTTGAACTTCACTTTCACCCGAACACCAGGGACCGCAGTTTCGGAGAGCTCCGCGGGAACACTGTAGTCAAAAGGCCTGTCCAGGTGCGGCACGGAAGACTCCAGAACGACGCGCGCAACGGGATTCACAGCTGCCAACGGAGGTCCGTTGACAGGACCCCGGTCCGGGAAACCCTGCAGCAGCGATGGTTGAAGCAACGATGGCTGGGCCTGGTGTCCTGCCATACTTCACCTCCAACTCTGAGCGCAGAAAATGCACCACGCATTCTTAACCGGGAATGCCCACAGCGGGATTGACCCGCTGCGGGCATCTCTCTGGCTTCAGCCAACCACGAAGCACCGACAAAACAACATCAGCAATCAGGACGGCTTGCAGGAACAACACCTCAGGCGTTGAAGTATTCCTTCAGGTCCGCCACCCGGTCCAGCCGTTCCCACGTGAAATCCGGGTCGTCGCGACCAAAGTGACCGTGGGCCGCCGTCTTGGCATAGATGGGCCGTTTGAGATCCAGGGCGTCGATGATGGCCCGCGGACGGAGGTCGAACAGCTCATCGATTGCTTCACTGATGCGGGCCGGATCAACGGTTTCCGTGCCGAACGTCTCAACGTAGGTTCCAACAGGGCGTGCCTGGCCGATTGCGTAGGCAATTTGGATCTCAGCACGCTTGGCCAGTCCGGCGGCCACAACATTCTTGGCAACCCACCGCATGGCGTAAGCTGCCGAGCGGTCCACCTTGGACGGATCCTTGCCGGAGAATGCGCCACCGCCGTGGCGTGCGAAACCACCGTAAGTGTCCACGATGATCTTTCGGCCTGTGAGCCCGGCATCGCCTACGGGACCGCCGATAACGAAAGCACCGGCAGGGTTCAGAATGTTGGCAGCATGTGAGATGTCCAGGTTGGACGCCGACATGACGGGATCGATCACGTAGCTGGCCAGGTCCGCACGTAGCTGCTCAAGGCTTGCCTCTTCGGCGTGCTGGCTGGAGATGACCACCGTTTCCACGGAAACCGGCCGGTCGCCGTCGTAACCTACCGTGACCTGCGTCTTGCCATCCGGACGCAGGTAGGCCAGCTCGCCGTTCTTGCGGACTTCGGTGAGGCGTTCTGACAAACGGTGCGCCAGCCAGATGGGAGTTGGCATGTAGGACGCCGTCTCGTCGCTGGCATAGCCAAACATGATGCCCTGATCGCCGGCGCCCTGGAGGTCGTAGTCATCCTCTTGGCGGCCTTCG
Source organism: Arthrobacter sp. DualSoilB13 (assembly GCF_055389195.1). Taxonomy (NCBI): domain Bacteria; kingdom Bacillati; phylum Actinomycetota; class Actinomycetes; order Micrococcales; family Micrococcaceae; genus Arthrobacter; species Arthrobacter sp. DualSoilB13. The sequence continues at coordinate 2,291,609 of NZ_AP035865.1, forward strand.
CGGGCCTCAAGTGAGTTGAACACGCCACCGGCGATGTCGTTTGACTGCTGGCCGATGGACACGGACACACCGCAACGGGCGCCGTCGAAACCGTTGGCGGACGAGTCGTAGCCGATGCCCAGGATGGTTTCGCGGACAATCTGCGGAATTTCTACGTAAGCGTCGGTGGTGACCTCACCAGCCACGTGCACCAAGCCTGTAGTGGCCATGGTTTCAACGGCCACACGGGATTCAGGATCGGCAGCCAACAGGGCGTCCAGGATGGAGTCGCTGATTTGGTCACAGATCTTGTCCGGGTGCCCTTCGGTGACCGATTCGGACGTGAAGAGCCTGAGCTTGGACGGGGTGCCATGGTGTTCATGGTGCAGCGGTAAAGTCACTCGACCACCTTACTGGGTTGCGGGACGGCGGTATTTGCCGTGTGTCCCTTTGCTAAGAATTCGGGTGTGGGCTCAGTTACATGGCCGGGAAGACCCGGGTGAGTTCGGCCCCTACCCGATCAATGACGGCAGCGGCGACGTCGGCCTTCGAGCCGGCGGCTGACTCAGGGTCCGCACCGTGACCGGACAAGATAACGACGGAATTCTCATCCTGTCCGAACACCCGGCCAATGCCCACCTGGTTCACCACCAGGAGGTCACAGCCCTTGCGCTTGAGCTTGGCTGTTGCATGCTCCAGGACGTCGCCTTGGGCGTCACCGGTTTCGGCTGCGAACCCTACAATCAACTGTTGGCCGCCATCGGCATTACGACGCTCCACCAGCTCGTGCAGGATGTCCGGGTTCCGGATTAACCGCACAACGGGCGCGTCCTCGCCGTCCACCTTCTTGATTTTCGTATCCGAGACCTCTGCCGGACGGAAGTCCGCCACGGCGGCTGCCATAATCACGACGTCGGAATCCGCCGCCGCTTTCAGCGCTGCCTCACGCAGTTCCAAGGCGGATTCAACGCGGACGAGTTCGACGCCAGCAGGCGGCTCAACGTCCATGTGAGCCGCGATAAATCTCACGGTTGCTCCGGCAGCCAAGGCTGCAGCAGCCAGTGCCACACCCTGCTTGCCGGACGAGCGGTTTCCGAGGAACCGGACCGGGTCCAGAGCTTCACGCGTGCCACCGGCAGAGATCGTCACGATCCGCTCTGCCAGTGTCTGCTCCGCGGCGGGAACAGCCGGCGCCTCTATTGCAGCTTCAGTCAGAGCCATGGCCGCAGCAAAAATTGCCTCGGGCTCGGGCAGGCGTCCGGGACCCGAATCGGCACCCGTCAGGCGACCGGAGGCAGGCTCGAGCACGGTGACACCACGGCTGCGCAAGGTCTCCACGTTGGTTTGGGTTGCGGCGTGCTGCCACATTTCCGTGTGCATGGCGGGCGCAAACAGAACTGGCCCGTGGGCCATGAGGAGGGTGTTGGTAAGGAGGTCGCCCGCTTGTCCGGTTGCTGCTTTAGCCAAAAGGTCAGCGGTAGCAGGAGCAACTACTATCAGGTCTGCCTCATGCCCTAGACGGACATGATTGACCTTCTCGACGTCGTCAAAGACGCTGTTGCTCACAGGGTTACCGGAGAGGGCTTCCCACGTGGCCACTCCGACGAATCGGGTAGCGGCTTCCGTAGGGATGACCGTCACCTTGTGACCGGATTCAGTAAAAAGCCGGAGGAGCGATGCAACCTTATAGGCTGCGATCCCTCCCCCGACTCCGAGGACTATGCGCACGTGACCTCCGTCAACAGGCAGTCTTTATTATTCTGCGGGCTCGATCGGCGTGGAAACCAGCAAGCCTTCGTTGATCTCGCGCAGAGCGATGGACAACGACTTCTCGTTCAGCTTGGTGTCAACCAGCGGGCCGACGTACTCGAACAGGCCCTCGTGCAGCTGAGCGTAGTAGGCATTGATCTGGCGGGCGCGCTTGGCGCCGAAGATGACCAGGCCGTACTTGGAATCAGCAGCCTCAAGCAGCGAATCGATCGGCGGGTTGATGATGCCTTCAAGGTTCGTGGACACGAATTCTCCAAATTTTAGCGGGCCAACAAATGCAAGCGCTTAGCGCTGGTGCGGGGTAAGCCCCATGAGTGAAACAAGCTCGTCCGCTGCCCGGCGAACGTCGTCATTGATGACGGTGTGGTCAAACTCCGGTTCAGCAGCAAGTTCCAGTTTAGCGGTTTCCAGCCTGCGCTGCTGTTCCTCGGGAGTTTCGGTGCCGCGGCCCACCAGGCGGCGAACCATTTCGTCCCAGCTGGGCGGCGCCAGGAACACGAAATTCGCGTCCGGGACGGCAGTTTTTACCTGTCGCGCGCCCTGGAGGTCGATCTCCAGAAGTACAGACTTACCGTCTGCAATAGCGGCATCAACTGTGCTTCGAAGGGTCCCGTAGCGGTTCTGGCCATGCACCACAGCCCACTCCAGGAGTTCACCCTCTGCCACCAGGGAGTCGAACTCCTCAGCAGACTTGAAAAAATAGTGGACCCCGTCCTTCTCACCCGGACGCGCAGCCCTGGTGGTTGCCGAGACTGAGAGCCAAACCTCTGGATAGTTGTCCCTGATGTAGGTGGATACGGTTCCCTTGCCAACGGCAGTGGGGCCTGCAAGGACAGTCAGTCCGGGTTTCTTGCTCACGGATTCCTTCGGGGAGATGCGTCAAACGCTTTGCTGGGTATCCATAAAATCTACCAGCGCCCGGGCCTGATGAATTCCCAGGCCTCTGATGCGCCGCGATCCTGCAATGCCAATCTCCGCCATAATCCCGGCAGCCCTGACGGGCCCGATACCCGGCAGGGCCTCCAACAACTCCACTACCCGCATGCGCGCAATCGCGTCGTCGGTGGCTCCGGAGGAAATCAACTCAGCAATGCTGACTTCGCCGCGTTTGAGTCTCTCCTTGGCGGCGGCACGCACTGACCGCGCCTTGGCAGCTTTCTCAAGCGCATCTGAACGCTCCTGCGGTGTCAGCTCTTTAAGGCCCACTGCCAAACCCCTGTCAGATCGCACATGTGATCCAGATCACGCGGACTGATCCTGAACTTACCGGCAGGGGCCCGGTTGCGCAATGAGCATGGACAACTTACTCGAAGCGAAGTCCGCGCAAAGTTTCCTCAGTGGCAGCACGGAGGCTTGCCAAGGACGGTCCGGCCGCCAGGATCCCCCGGCTGGAAGTGGCCAGGACCGTGGGGTAAGCAGCGCCAAACGTTGTGCGAAGGTCAGCTGGAGTGGCGCCCTGGGCACCAAGGCCAGGGGCCAATATCGCACCGCGCACAGGCGCGAGTTCAATATCCAGATCATCCAAGGCAGAGCCGATGGTTGCCCCTACCACCAGGCCAACTGACCCCATGGAACCGCTGTACCGCTGGTTCTCGAGGGCAGCGGCAGCGGCAATCCTACGCGCCACGGAATCACTTCCACCGACGTGCTGCACAGACTTTCCTTCGGGGTTCGATGTCAGTGCAAGCACAAACACTCCCCTGCCATACTGCGCAGCAAGGTCCAACGCCGGGCGCAGCGACTCAAAGCCCAGGTACGGGCTAAGCGTCACCGAGTCCGCGGCCAAGGAAGAACCGTCACGCAGCCAGGCATCCGCATAGGCGGCCATAGTGGAGCCGATGTCGCCACGCTTGGCGTCGGCGATGCTGAGCACGCCCGCATCCGCGGAGGCGGTGAGCGTCCGTTCCAGCACAGCCATGCCGGCCGAGCCGTGGCGCTCGTAGAGCGCCACCTGCGGCTTCACCGCGGCAGCGAGGGAAGCCACGGCCTCAACCACCGTCAGCGAGAAGCGCTCCAAGCCGGCGACGTCGTCGGTCAATCCCCAATCGGCCAAGAGCTGCGGGTGGGGGTCGATTCCGACGCAGAGCGGGCCGCGCGCGGCCATGGCCGCAGCCAGCCGGGATCCGAAAGACTCCCCGGCCGGCTGCTGGCCTTGCTGTGGTGAAGCAGACTCAAGCATTGGCTGCTTCCATTGCCGCTGACAGGTTGGCTGCGTGCTCCTGCAGGCTGGTCACCGACCATTCGTAAGTGCGCAGTGCCTCAATGGCCTGCACTGCGGCATTGAACTCGGCAACGGTGGTGATGCAGGGAATGCCAATGGACGTTGCCGCAGCACGGAGTTCGTAACCGTCGCTGCGGGCTTCGCCGCCGGAGGGTGTGTTGAAGACCATGTCGATCTCGCCGGCGATGACCAGATCCGCAATGGTGCCTTCGCCCTCTGCGCTGCTGCCTTCGGCCACCTTACGCACAGGGGTTGCCTGAATGCCGTTGCGGCGTAGGACGTCAGCGGTGCCACCGGTGGAAACGATCTCGAAGCCCAGGTCCGAGAGGCGCTTGACGCCCATAATCACTGAGCGCTTGTCACGGTTGGCTACCGAGACGAAGATCTTGCCCTGGGTGGGCAAGGCGTTGTTCGCTGCGGCCTGGCTCTTGGCGAATGCGGTGTCGAAGTGCTTGTCGATGCCCATGACTTCACCGGTGGAGCGCATTTCCGGGCCGAGCAGGGAGTCCACAACCTTGCCCTCAGGAGTACGGAAGCGGCTGAACGGAAGGACCGCTTCCTTGACGGCAACCGGCGCGTCCAAAGGCAGGGTGGAACCGTCACCGGTTTCCGGCAGCATCTTGTAGGCGCCGCGGAGCTGGTTGATGGTGACACCTGTGCCGATGAGCGCAGCGGCCTTGGCCATTTGCACGCCTGTCGCCTTGGAAACGAAAGGAACGGTGCGGGAAGCACGCGGGTTGGCTTCAAGGACGTACAGGACGTCGGAGGCCAGCGCGAACTGGATGTTGATGAGGCCTCGGACGCCAACACCTTCGGCGATGGCCCGGGTTGCCGTGCGCACACGCTCAATCACGTTGTTGCCCAAGGTAATCGGCGGAAGCACGCATGCGGAGTCACCGGAGTGGATGCCGGCTTCCTCGATGTGTTCCATGATGCCGCCGAGGTACATGTCGGTGCCATCGAAAAGTGCGTCGACGTCAATTTCGACAGCATCTTCGAGGAAGCGGTCAATCAGCACCGGGTGGTCCGGGGTGATTTCCGTGGCATTGGCGATGTAACGGGAGAGGTTTGCTTCGTCGTAGACGATCTCCATGCCGCGGCCGCCCAGGACGTAGGACGGGCGGACCAGCACCGGGTAGCCGATTTCGTCGGCGATCTTCTTGGCGTCCTCGAAGGACACGGCGGTGCCGTTCTTCGGGGAGGTCAGTCCGGCTTCATCCAGGACGCGGGCAAAGGCGCCGCGGTGCTCCGCCAGGTCGATCGCTTCCGGCGAAGTGCCCAGGATCGGAACACCGGCATCAGCGAGCTGTTGGGCCAGCTTCAGCGGGGTCTGGCCACCGAGCTGGACGAAGACACCCATGACTCCACCGGTACGCTCCTCTGCAGCAATGACCTCAAGGACGTCCTCAAGGGTCAGCGGCTCGAAGTAAAGGCGCGTGGAGACGTCGTAGTCCGTGGAGACGGTCTCCGGGTTGCAGTTGACCATGACGGTCTCGTAGCCGGCCTTGCGCAGCGCCATGGAGGCGTGGACGCAGGAGTAGTCGAACTCGATGCCCTGGCCAATGCGGTTGGGCCCGGAGCCCAGGATGATGACGGAGGGCTTGGCGTGCAGGCCTACTTCGTCTTCCTCGTCATAGGACGAGTAGTGGTAGGGCGTGTAGGCAGCGAACTCAGCGGCACAGGTGTCCACCGTCTTGTAGACCGGACGAATACCCAGTGCTTGCCGGACGCCCCGGACTACTGCCTCATTGTTATGTGTCAATGCACCGATCTGCTCGTCGGAGAAGCCGTGACGCTTGGCGTTGCGCAGCATCTCCTCAGTGAGAACGCCGGCCTTGCGGATCTCCTGCGCCGTCTCATTGAGGAGCTGGAGCTGGTCCAGGAACCAGGGGTCGATCTTGGTGGCTTGGAAGACCTCTTCCACCGTGGCGCCCCCCAGGAGCGCACGCTGCACCTGGTGCAGTCGTTCCGTGGTGGGGCGCTTGGCCTTCTCGATGAGCTCGGCAACCTCGTACTCCGGTACGGAGCTGAAGTCCAGCTGTGAGCCCTTCTGTTCCAATGAGCGAAGGGCCTTCTGGAGGGCCTCGGTGAAGTTGCGGCCCATGGCCATGGCTTCGCCCACGGACTTCATGGTGGTGGTCAGGGTGTTATCCGCTGCCGGGAACTTCTCGAAAGCGAAGCGCGGAACCTTCACTACCACGTAGTCCAACGTCGGCTCGAAAGAGGCAGGGGTTTTCTGGGTGATGTCGTTGGGGATTTCGTCCAAGGTGTAACCAAGGGAAAGCTTGGTGGCGATCTTGGCGATGGCGAAGCCGGTTGCCTTGGAGGCCAACGCGGAGGAACGGGATACGCGGGGGTTCATCTCGATCACCACTACACGGCCTGTTGCGGGATCGATGGCGAACTGGATGTTGCAACCACCGGTGTCCACACCAACTTCGCGGATGACCGCGATGGAGACGTCGCGCAGCTTCTGGTACTCGCGGTCCGTGAGGGTCAGGGCCGGAGCTACCGTGATGGAGTCACCGGTGTGGACACCGACGGGGTCGAAGTTCTCGATGGAGCAGACCACAACGACGTTGTCGTTCTTGTCGCGCATCATCTCAAGCTCGTATTCCTTCCAGCCGAGGATGCTCTCTTCAAGCAGGACCTCGGTGGTGGGGCTGTACTGCAGGCCCTGGCCGACGATGCGGCGGAGGTCGTCCTCGTTGTAAGCCAGCCCGGAGCCCAGGCCACCCATGGTGAAGGAAGGACGGACCACCATCGGGTAACCAAGGTCTTCGGCAGCAGCGAAGGCCTCGTCCATGGTGTGGATGATGTGGCTGCGGGCAGATTCAGCGCCACAACGCTCCACGACGCCCTTGAACTTCTCACGGTCTTCGCCGAGCTCAATGGCGGCGATGTTCGCACCAATGAGTTCCACGTTGTACTTCTCCAGCACACCGTTCTTGTCCAGCGCGATGGCCGTGTTCAACGCAGTCTGGCCGCCGAGGGTGGGCAGGATGGCGTCCGGGCGCTCCTTGGCGATGATTTTTTCCACCACTTCTGGAGTGATGGGCTCTACATAGGTGGCATCGGCGAATTCAGGGTCCGTCATGATGGTGGCCGGGTTGGAGTTCACCAGGATGACCCGCAGGCCCTCCTCCTTCAGGACGCGAAGTGCCTGGGTACCGGAGTAGTCGAACTCAGCCGCTTGGCCGATAACGATGGGGCCGGAACCGATGACAAGGACGCTCTTGAGATCTGTACGCTTGGGCATTACTTCTTGTCCTCAGTCTTGGAGTCGTTGGAGTTGGCGCCTGTGGCCTTGGACTTGGTGTCGGCCATGAGGTCGATGAAGCGGTCGAAGAGGTACGCAGCATCGTGCGGTCCGGCCGCAGCTTCGGGGTGGTACTGGACCGAGAAGGCGGGGATGTCGAGGCAGGCGAGTCCTTCGACGACGTCGTCATTGAGCGAAATGTGGCTGACTTCCACACGTCCGTATCGTTCTTCCGGTGCCACGGTGGCCCCGTTCAACGGGGCGTCAACGGCGAAGCCGTGGTTCTGCGAGGTGATTTCCACCTTGCCGGTCCGGCGGTCCATGACGGGCTGGTTGATGCCGCGGTGGCCGTAACGGAGCTTGTAGGTGCCAAAGCCCAGGGCCCGGCCGAGGATCTGGTTGCCGAAGCAGATACCGAAGTACGGGAGCTTCTCATCCAGTACCGAACGCAGCAACGAAACCTGGTTGTCAGCGGTTGCAGGGTCTCCTGGACCGTTGGACATAAAGAAGCCGTCGGGCTTGACAGCGTTGACATCCTCCAGGGTGGAGGTGGCCGGAAGGACGTGCACGCGCACGCCACGCTCTGCGAAACGCACCGGAGTCATGGCCTTGATGCCGAGGTCAACGGCTGCGATGGAGAAGCGCGGCTCCCCTTCCCAGCCGTGGTCCTTTGGTTCCACGACGTAAGCCTCGTCAATGGAGACTTCCTCCGCCAGGGCTGCGCCTTCCATGGGGGCGCTGGCGAGGACAGCGTCCAGCAGTTCTTTGTCGGTGGCGTGCGCGGCCTCACCGGAGAAAATGCCGGCCCGCATGGTCTTGTGCTCACGGAGGTGGCGGGTGATGGCCCGGGTGTCTACGCCCTGGATGCCGACGATTCCCTGCTCCACCAGTTCCTCATCGAGGCTGCGCTCGGAACGCCAGTTGGAGGGGCGACGGGCGGCGTCGCGCACGATGTACCCGGCCACCCAGATGCGGCGGGATTCAGCGTCTTCGCTGTTGACGCCGGTGTTGCCGATGTGCGGCGCTGTCTGCACCACCAGCTGGCGGGCGTAGGAGGGATCGGTAATGGTCTCCTGGTAGCCCGTCATGCCGGTGGCGAAGACTGCCTCACCCAGAGCGGCGCCCTGGGCTCCGTAGCTGCGGCCGCGGAACATGCGGCCGTCTTCGAGCACGAGTACTGCTGCTGAGGGGGTGGGTGTGGTGGCTGCTTTACTATCCGTCACTTTATTACTTTCCACTATCGGCTTCTGCCTGAGGGGCTGCGGAGATCAATTCTTGGAGGGCTTCGAGGAGGAGCTGCTTGTCGGCTGCATGCCTGGAACGGAATCCGGTGTCCAGTTCCCGGGAGCCAAGCTTCCAGTTGATGACCAGGAGTCCGTCTTTTTCGACGAATTTTCCGGCCATGCCATTGGTTTCCCGGCTGTCGACCAGAGCTGAGTGCGGGATGAAGACCGGAGCGGCACCTGCTCGGTCGAACAGCACACCTTCGGTGTGGATGCTCAGTTCAGCGTTGGTGCGAATACCCAGGCCCTGGACTGCTATCCGGTCCAGCCAATCGCCGGCCGTTGTGGTGGCCACGTATTGGCCGTCTGCCGCTACCGTGGCCGGCGACAGCTGCTTCGGCACCTCGGGGAGGCGTTCGACGTCGGCTTGTCGCCTTAGCCTGTTGCGCCATCCCAGCCAGATCATCGCCAGGACGACGACAATCAGCGGCGCCGTGATGAGCACGGTCAGTGTTTGGTTGTCCATTACTTGCTGCCGACCGCCGGGTACCTGTACGGCGTGTTGAGCTGGCCATCAAGGACCGTGGGGTGGCCTTTGAAGAAGGTTGCCACCACGGATCCGGGCAGCTCCTTGCCCTTGAACGGTGAATTGCGGCCCATGGTTGCCATTTTATGCGGGTCAACAGTCCAACGCGCAGCCGGGTCCACCAGGATGACATTGGCAGGTTCGCCAACCTCCAAGGGACGGCCCTGATCGGCTACGCGCCCAATGACTGCAGGGGTGAACGAGGTAACCCTGGCGAAATCAGCCCACGTCATGAGGCCGGTTTCGATCATGGTCTCCTGCACCACGGACAGCGCGGTTTCAAGACCGGTCATGCCCATGGCTGCCTGCGCCCATTCGCATTCCTTATGCTCGCTGGGGTGCGGGGCGTGGTCTGTTCCCACGACGTCGATGGTGCCGTCGGCCAGGCCCTCCCGGAGCGCCTGCACGTCGGCATCGGTGCGCAGCGGGGGGTTGACTTTGTAGACGGGGTCGTAGCTGCGGACCAGCTCATCAGTGAGCAGCAGGTGGTGCGGAGTGACCTCGGCGGTGACATTGATTCCACGGGCCTTGGCCCAGCGAACGATCTCCACGGAACCCGCCGTGGAGACATGGCACACATGGAGGCGGGAACCAACATGCTGGGCAAGCAGAACGTCGCGGGCGATGATGCTTTCCTCGGCAACAGCGGGCCAGCCGGTGAGTCCAAGCACGGCCGACACCGCGCCTTCATTCATCTGTGCCCCGGCGGTGAGGCGCGGTTCCTGCGCGTGCTGGGCCACTACGCCGTCGAACGCTTTGACGTACTCCAATGCACGGCGCATTAGCACGGGATCGTGGACGCAGATGCCGTCGTCGGAGAACATCCGGACCTGGGCGCGAGAGTCCGCCATGGCGCCCAGCTCTGCCAGTTGCTCGCCCGCCAAACCTACAGTGACCGCACCGACGGGGCGGACGTCCACCCAGCCCGATGCTCGGCCAAGGCTATGAACCTGCTCCACGACGCCGGCAGTATCAGCCACCGGGTTGCTGTTGGCCATGGCATGGACAGCTGTGAAACCGCCCAGGGCGGCAGCGCGGGTGCCGGTCTCCACTGTTTCGGCGTCTTCGCGGCCGGGTTCGCGCAAGTGGGTGTGCACGTCCACCATGCCGGGCAGTGCAACGAGGCCCTGGGCGTCGATCACTGTTGCGTCGTCCGCAGACAAGTCCGTACCGCGGGCTTCAATGACACCGTCGCGGATCAAGAGGTCTTCAGCTGCGCCGCCGAGGATGGCGGCCCCACGAATCAGGTAGCTGTTCTGGGCCATCAGTTGGTCTCCTTGCTGGACTGGCTTGCGTTCGGAACGGCTTCACGGGAATCCCCGGAGAGCAGCAGGTAAAGAGCGGCCATACGGACCGAAACACCGTTTCGCACCTGTGCGAGAACAGTTGAACGCGGCGAATCTGCGGCTGCCGATGAAATCTCCAGACCCCGGTTCATGGGGCCGGGGTGCATGATGATGGTGTCCTTCATACCGAGATCATCCAAGGCGCGGAGCCTTGCGTCGTCGAAACCCCAGCGGCGCGAGTACTCGCGGGTAGAGGGGAAGAACGATGCGTTCATGCGCTCACCCTGGACACGCAGCATCATCATGGCGTCGATGCCCGCTTCCAGTGTCTCGTCCAGGTTGTAACTGACCTTGCAAGGCCAGTGCTCGACGCCGATGGGCAGCAGGGTGGGTGGCGCCACCAACGTGACCTCGGCGCCGAGGGTCTTGAGCAACCAGACATTGGAACGGGCAACGCGGGAGTGCAGGACATCGCCGGCAATCGCTACGCGCATCCCTTTGAGGTCTGCGCCCGTGGACTCAATGCCATTGACCCGTGACCAGTGCCGACGCATGGTGAAAGCATCCAGCAATGCCTGGGTAGGGTGCTCATGGGTACCATCGCCGGCGTTGATGACTGCTGCATCAATCCAGTCAGTGGCTGCAAGCCGGTGCGGCGCGCCGGAGGCCCAGTGGCGGATGACGACAGCGTCCGCGCCCATGGCTGCCAGCGTCTGTGCAGTGTCCTTGAGGGACTCTCCCTTGGATACCGAGGATCCCTTGGCGGCGAAGTTAATGACATCGGCTGACAGTCGCTTGGCTGCTGCTTCAAAGGAGATGCGCGTACGGGTGGAGTCCTCGAAGAAGAGGTTCACCACGGTGCGGCCGCGCAGGGCCGGGAGCTTCTTAACCTCACGCTCGCCAACGGCGGACATTTCTTCTGCCGTGTCCAGAACCCGGATGGCGTCGAAAAGGCTGAGGTTGTCGGTGGAAAGGAGATGTTTCACTTGCCGGCCTCAATAACTACCTCGTTGACGGGCACGCCGTCCACGGAGTCGATCTCCTCGAGGTGGACCCTGACCTTTTCCGATGAAGAAGTGGGCAGGTTCTTTCCCACGTGATCTGCCCGGATGGGAAGCTCGCGGTGTCCCCTGTCCACCAGCACAGCCAGGCGGACAATCCGCGGGCGGCCAAGATCGACCAAGGCGTCCAAAGCGGCTCGAATGGTCCTGCCTGAGTACAGGACGTCGTCGATCAGGACAACAACCTTGTTGTCTATGCCTGAGAGTGGAAGCCGGGTGTGGCGTGGGGGCCGTGTGGGCTGGTGGGAAAGGTCGTCACGGAACATGGTGACATCCAACTGGCCAACCATAGTGTCGGCGTTCACCGTGGGGTCGGCTGCTGCGATCTTGTTGGCCAGCCGCACGGCCAGAGGGTAGCCCCGGCTTGGAATGCCCAACAGGACCAGGTCCTGGGAGCCTTTGTTGGCTTCGAGGATCTCGTGGGCGATACGAGTGAGCGCACGATCAATGTCCGCCTGATTGAGGACAACCCGCGACGGCACGTGTGCTGAAGTGACTTCAGTCATCGCTCGTCTCCCCTTTCCCCGCCTCACGGGACGGAATTAAAAAAGGAATATTTGCTTTTCAAAACTACCACAGCGCCCCTTTCCCACCTCAGCGGGGACCCCAGTGACGCGTGAGTTTAAGCTCACACTTCGTGCTGTGGAATAGGCTCTTGCCCATGACCATGAACCACCACGGCCAACCAGGCGGACAACCTTATCCGCGTCCTTACCTGGAACCTGGCGCCAACCCCACGTGGATTGGCCGCGTCCAGCCCGGTAATTACCAACCGGCCCCCGGCAACCCGACGACGCTCCCGCAGCAAACCTGGGCCATGCCGCCAGCGCCGCAGCCTCGCCGGTCCTGGGGGACGCTCCCTTTACTCATCGGAGCAACCGTGCTGGTCCTCGGCAGCCTGTTCCTGGTGGTGCCGTTTCTCCTCGGCAACACCGGCATCAGCGGGTTTGTCATCGGCTTCATTGCCTCACTGATTCCACTCTCCGTAGTGCTGCTGACGGTACGCCTGATAGATCGCTGGGAACCCGAACCAAAAAGGCTCCTGTGGTTCGCTTTCACGTGGGGTGCCGCGGTTTCCATTGCCGGGACACTGCTTATCCAGCCGCTCTTCGCACTTGCAGCTCCCACCTCCAGCGAAGAAGCATTCACCTACTTCATGGCAACGGTCCAAGCCCCCATCGTGGAGGAATTCACCAAGTCGCTGGGGTTGCTGGTCCTGATCCTGGCAGCACGCAAATATTTTGACGGACCTGTTGATGGGGTGGTGTTTGCCTTTACCATTGCCGCGGGCTTTGCCTTCACGGAGAACATCCTCTACTTCGGCCGCGAAATAGCCTCATCATCAGATCCAAGCACTGACCTCATCCGGATCTTCATCCTCCGGGGTGTCATGTCGCCCTTCGCGCACGCAGTTTTCACGGGTACAACCGGACTGATCATGGGTTTCGCTGCCCGCAAATGGCATTCGGGGTACGCGGTCCTGGCCTTCTTCATCGGCTTGTTGCCTGCGATGTTCCTGCACAACCGCTGGAACAGCATGGGACAGAACTTCCTGGTGGAGTACTTTGTGGTCCAGGTCCCGATCTTCCTGGTGGCAGCAGTGGGCATCATCCTCCTCAGGGTTGCCGAAGGAAAACTTACCCGGCAACGTCTCCTCGAATATGCCCGGGCAGGCTGGTTTACTCCCGCAGAAGTGGAGATGCTGGGTACCTCCCGAGGCCGACGGCACGCCATTGGGTGGGCGTCCTCGCGCGGGCGTGGTGCGCAGATGAGGGCCTTCATCAAAGGGGCCACAGCCCTGGCATTTACCCGCCAACGGATTCTCAGCGGCCGCGACGTCCATGTCCATCAGCATGACGAGTTCGAGCTCCTCAGAAAGATCCCAACGCTTAGGGCAGCGGTCCTCCAGTAAACACAAAAGAACCCGCATCCAGTGGATGCGGGTTCTTCAGCGGCCAACAACTCCTTATGCCAGGAGCGAGGGCTTCAGCTTCTGGAGCCGGCCAAGCAGCCCATTGATGAAGGCAGGCGACTCGTCCGTGGACATGGTCTTCGCGAGAGCCACAGCTTCGCTGACGGCTACGCCGTCGGGAACCTCGTCATTGTAGAGAAGTTCCCATGCGCCAATACGAAGGATGATGCGGTCAACCGAGGGCATCCGCTCCAACGTCCAGCCTTGGGCGTACGTCTGCAGGAACTCATCGATGGTTGCCTGCATGGAAACAACACCCTCGACGATTTCCACCGTGTAGGGGTTGATGACAAGGTCGGTCTTCTCCCGCCGCGCTGTCATCGCGTCGAAAGCCGAAACGGAACGCTGCTCCGCCTCGAAAAGTACTTCAAGAGCCCTGCTACGGGCTTTACCGCGTGCGCTCACTAGTCGTTGACCCGGCCCAAGTAGCTGCCATCGCGGGTGTCGACCTTGACCTTGGTGCCCTGCTCAACGAACAGCGGAACCTGGATTTCGTAACCGGTCTCGACAGTTGCAGGCTTGGTGCCTGCCGAGGAGCGGTCGCCCTGAAGGCCCGGCTCCGTGTAGGTGATTTCGAGGACAACACTCGGGGGCAGTTCAATGTACAGCGGCGTGCCCTCATGGATGGCGATGTTGACCATCTGGTTCTCAAGCATGAAGTTTGTGGCGTCGCCCACCGTGGCACCCGATACGGTGATTTGGTCGTAGTCCTGGGTATCCATGAACACGAAGTCTTCGCCGTCCTGGTACAGGTACTGGTAATCGCGGCGGTCCACCGTAGCGGTTTCAATCTTCAGGCCGGCGTTGAAGGTCTTGTCAACCACCTTGCCGGACATGACATTGCGCATCTTGGTACGGACGAAGGCGCCGCCCTTGCCTGGCTTGACGTGCTGGAACTCGATGATGTTCCAGAGCTGGCCCTCGAGCTTCAGTACGGTCCCGTTCTTGATGTCGTTTGTGGTTGCCACTCGTATCCTCTGGTTATCGCACTGGTTCTGACTGCCAGCTATCTATGCCAAGCAGGCGTACCAATCGGCCCGCCAGCGCGTATTTATCAAAAATCCAAGAACCATTCTACCGTCAAATGCGGGTGTGCCTTGCGGGCGGGGTTTTGGAACGGCCCTAAGAGGCCAGTTCCAGTACATTCCGGGCCCGCTGCAAGGCGACTGCAGAGGAGTAGATCAGCGCAGCATCAGCTGCCATGGCTACTCGCAGGTCCAAGGCCCTGGCGAATTCTTCGGACGCTGCCAGTGCGTTGCCGCTGACGAAATATGCCCGGCCAAGATACTGGTGCACAATAGCTTCCTTCGGGCTGCCCTGGACATCCTGCAACAGGTGCCTGAACAACTGGACAGCACGGTCCAGCCGGTTGGTTGCCCGATGGACTTCGGCCTCAAAAATCCTCAACCGGAACGACTCCGGATCTTTGTAGCGGGCCTCAGCCAGGAGCTCCGCTGCCTCCTTGGGCTGATTGTCCAGAAGAAGGGCCATGATGCGATCTGCAGGGTCCTCCGAGGCCGCAAGGGCGGACTCCATGGCTTCCTCATTGACAACCACTGGCAGCAAAGTGTCCGGGTTCAGGCGGACTCCCGGGAATCCGGCTGTTGGCCAGTCGCTGACGCCTTCACGAAGAGTGACGGTCATGATGCGATCTCCTGGTAGGCGGCAAACAGGAGCGAGGTGTCAGGAACTTCCAGTATGCCCGGTTTGGCCACGCCATCGAGGACAACAAACCGGAGCAGGTCACCACGGGACTTCTTATCCCGGCGCATCCCATCAAGAAGGCCTTGCCAGCGGTCCTTGCGGTAGGTGGTGGGCAGACCGAGGCTTTCCAGAATAGTGCGGTGCCGGTCGGCGTCAGCGTCGGACAAACGGCCAACGCTTCGCGACAACTCGGCTGCAAACATCATGCCCACGGATACAGCGGCACCGTGACGCCACGAGTAGCGTTCCACGAGTTCGATGGCATGGCCCAGGGTGTGCCCGTAGTTCAGGATTTCGCGGAGGCCCGATTCCTTCAGGTCCTGGGAGACGACCTCAGCCTTCACAGCGATGGCACGTTCGATAAGCTCCCGGACAACATCCGATCCGGGGTCCATCACGGCGTCGGTGTTCTTTTCGACGAGGTCAAGGATGGCCGGATCCGCGATGAAACCGCATTTGATCACCTCTGCCATTCCGGAAATGAGCTCGTTCTTCGGCAGGGTCTGAAGAGTGTCAAGGTCAGCCAGGACAGCAGCCGGCGGGTGGAAAGAGCCCACCAGGTTCTTGCCCTCGGCAGTATTGATGCCGGTCTTGCCGCCCACCGAGGCATCCACCATGCCGAGAAGGCTCGTTGGCATGTGGATGACTTTGACCCCTCGAAGCCAGGTTGCAGCCACAAAGCCGGCAAGGTCAGTTACTGCACCGCCGCCGACAGCCACGATGGCATCAGATCGAGTGAAGTCGTTCTGACCCAGCACCTGCCAGCAGAACGCCGCCACCTGGATGTGCTTGCCTTCTTCAGCGTCCGGGATTTCGGCCGTGAGCGCGGTGAAGCCTGCAGCTTCGAGCTCGTCCCGCACAGTATCGCCGGTCAGGCGAAGCGCCCGCGGGTGGATCACCAGAACGCGGCGGACACGTTCGCCCAGCTTCGCCGGCAGGGTGCCCAACAGGCCCCGGCCCACCACGACGTCGTAGTTTTCATTAACGGACTGACCGGTCACCTTGATGACAGTTGCTTCGGAGCTCACTTTTCAACTTCCTCTTTCAAGGCTGCATGCTGGAGCAGCCGCTCCTCCAAGTGGAGGCCGATTTCCGCCACGGATCCGGTACGGACATCCATGACAATGTCTGCAAGACGCTCATAAACCGGACGTCGGGTGGCGAACAAGGCCTCCCAACGGGTCATGGCGTCACCCTGCAGCAAGGGCCGCCCGGTGTTGCGTGCAATTCTGTCAGCGACCGTTTCCGCATCACACTCCAGATAGACCACGGTGCACTCCCCCAACAATTGCTGGGTCCCGGAGTCGAGCACTGCTCCGCCGCCGAGGGAAATAATGGCCGGATCGATCTTCGCGGACTCGATGGCCTTGGCCACAGCCCGCGCTTCAATCTCGCGGAAGGCGTGTTCTCCCCTGCCTGCGAAAATATCGGCAATGCTGCCATGGGCGGCAACAACCACAGCATCAGTGTCCACAAAAGGCAGACGCATCTGATGGGCCAGCTGCTGACCTATCGCCGATTTTCCGACGGCCATGGGTCCAACCAGAACTATGGGCCGGCCATCCGGGATAGAGCGGACCATTACCGGCCGACCGTGTCCAAGGTAGCCGGGATGCTTTCAAGGTAGCTTTGCAGGTTGCGCTGGGTCTCAGGCACAGAATCACCACCGAATTTCTCGGCCACAGCCTCAGCCAGCACCAATGCCACCATGGCTTCGGCCACAACGCCGGCCGCGGGCACGGCACAAACATCAGAGCGCTGGTGATGTGCCTTGGCAGGCTCCCCGGTGCTGACGTCAATGGTGCGCAACGCGCGCGGAACTGTGGCGATCGGCTTCATGGCAGCCCGGACGCGAAGCACTTCACCAATGCTCATGCCGCCCTCGATGCCACCGGCCCGGTTGGTCTGGCGAACAATCTTGCCGTTGTCATCCTTGAGGATCTCATCATGGGCAGCAGATCCACGGCGGGCCGCCGTCAGGAATCCATCGCCTACTTCCACGCCCTTGATGGCCTGGATGCCCATCAGCGCGGCGGCCAGACGGGAGTCCAGTCGACGATCCCAGTGGACGTAGCTGCCCAGTCCCGGCGGAAGCCCGTAAGCCAGTACCTCTACCACGCCTCCCAGCGTCTCGCCTTCTTTGTGCGCGGCATCCACCTCTGCCACCATCGCATTAGAGGTCTCGCGGTCGAAGCATCGCAAGGGGTCGGCGTCGAGGGCTATGACGTCCCTCGGCAACGGCAGGGGCCTGCCCTCGGGGACGGTCACGCTGGCAATGGAAACGGTGTGGCTGACCAGCTCGATGCCCAACTGCTTCAGGAACTGGGCGGCAACGGTACCAAGGGCCACGCGTGTGGCCGTTTCGCGCGCGCTGGCACGCTCGAGGACCGGGCGGGCTTCGTCAAAGCCGTATTTTTGCATACCGGTAAAATCTGCGTGCCCAGGGCGTGGACGGGTCAGCGGTGCGTTGCGGGCCTGATCGGCGAGGACTTCAGGGTCCACAGGATCAGCAGACATGATCTGCTCCCATTTGGGCCACTCGGTGTTCCCAACCTGGATCGCCACAGGGCCGCCTTGGGTAAGACCATGCCTGACACCACCCATGATGGTGACCTCGTCCTGCTCAAACTTCATGCGGGCACCACGTCCATAGCCCAGGCGGCGACGCGCCAGCGCGTCACGAATCTGCCCGCTGGTGAGTTCAACACCGGCAGGCACGCCTTCAACAATTCCGATCAGGGCCGGACCATGGGATTCACCGGCAGTCAACCAACGCAACATATAACCAATCCTGCCATGTAGGGCGTCTAGAACACTCGCCGGGGAAGCCCGACTGAGTCGCACATCACATCTATGACGGCGGCGTCGACGTCACAGCCGCTAAAGCGCCTGATCTGCTCGGCCGCCTGGTACATCAGCATCTCCAGGCCCGGGACCACCGCTCCCCCATGGCGTTGCCACACTTCCGCCAGGCGGCTTGGCCAGGGATCGTAAGCGACATCCAGCAGGACGCCGGCGCCGCTGCCGGGCAGCGCCGCCAGCTCCTCCGCCAAGGAATCGGCGGCACGGGGTGGAAACGTGGAGATGACCAGGTCCGTCCCGGCCACAGCAGATGCCGCTTCCGTCAAGGGCCGGACGGCAAGGGAAATTCCGACGGCGGCCGCGGCGGCTCTCGCATCCCCGGCCCGTCCCGCATCACGAACGAAAACGTCAACGTGGTGGGCGCCAAGTTGCTGCGCAGCAGCAACGGCCGCAGCCGACGTGCCGCCACCACCAAGGATGGCCGCATGAGGTGCGGCAACCACGCCCGCGTAGCGAACCGCTTCGACGATGCCAGCCACATCAGTGTTGTACCCCACCCGACGCACCTGTCCGGCGTCGTGCTCGAAAACGACTGTGTTGATGACACCAAGATGGGCGCCGGCGCCGCGGACTTCGTCCACTTCCTTGACCATGGCAGACTTCAACGGCATGGTCACTGAAAGGCCGCACCAGGCGTCATCACCGCGAAGTGACTCCATGAACGATGGGAGCCTCTCAACAGTGACGTCGATCGCCGAGTAGTCGATGTCCACACCCAACTTTGCGTAAGCTGCGCAGTGCAGTGCCGGAGACTTCGAATGTGAAATCGGGTGCCCCAGGACTGCGGCACGACGACTCACACACACCGTCCCGCATTAGCCTGGCACCACGCGTTGTACTGCTCAACATAGGTGTTGTGCTCAGCCAACGTCTTGGAGAACTTGGTCTCCTTGGTGTCCAGGTTGATGGTCACCCAGTAGAGGTAATCGTTCTGGGTGGGTTTGGCCGCAGCATCAATGGCCGTTTTGCCCGGCGAGCCAATGGGCCCTACCGGAAGCCCAACGTTGGCGTAGGTGTTGTAGGCATTGGACTTATCAGCCTTTTCCTCCTCGGTGAGGTGGAACGACTTCTTGCCCAGACCGTACGTCACCGTGGCATCAGACTGGATCAGGCCGCTGGTCTCAACGTTGTTGGGCTTGAGCCTGTTGTAAATTGCTCCAGCCACGTTTCCATAGTCCGCCTGACCACCTTCGGCCTGAACAATGCTGGCGATGGTCACGGTGTCGTACTGCTTGGCGGGGTCGGTAACGCCTTGGGCCTTGAGTTCATCGAGGGTGGTGGCCACCAACTTCCGGATGATGTCCTTGGCGGACGTACCGAGTTCGAACCGATATTCGCCGGGGGCAAGGAAGCCTTCCAGGCTCTTGGCCTTGGCGGGAACACCAAACTGCCCGGGTGCCTGATTCAAGGCGTTGAGCTCCTGCATGGGAATGCCCGAACCCTTGGAGATAGCCTCCAGGGATTCATTGATACGCAGGCCCGCGCTCAGCGCAAAGTACATCACCTTGGATGCGTCCTTGTTCACCAGGACGGCCACAGCATCCGAATTCTTCATCTCAGTCCGGAAAGTGAAGGATCCAGGCGAGAGTTCGCCGCCTTCGTTGAGGAACTCCTTGACGAAAGCATCGGAATCGGCAACCACACGATTGGCAACCAGATCGTTTGCAACAGCCTTGGGACCGGAGCCTTCGGGCACCGTGATGGTTACCGACCCCGTGCCCGGGCCGGGGTAATCGGTCACTTTGTCCATGCCCAGCAAGGGCTTCAGGAACTGCGCACCAATGGCTATTGCGGCTACGAAGACACCCAGCGTGATCAGAAGAGCCACAACACGACGCCGACGCCGGGCTCTTTTCGCGGCCGCCTTGGACGCCGGACTCGCCGCGGGGGCAATGAGGTCGTGGGGGTGCTCGTCATGAAGAAGAACGTCATTGTGGAGTTCGTCATGGATGCCGAGCTGGTAGTGGGCATCGTGTTCAGCGTACTCGTGGCCGTCGGCGTGTGCTTCGGGATGCTCTGCCGAAAGGGCTTCATGTTCCACATCACCGTGATGGGCATCATCGGGGTGAAGATTACCGTGCGGAGTATCTCCGTGATCAACCCCGCCCTGCTCGAAAGAGGGGACGTGTTGCTCCTGATCGTGTTGTTCCTGGACGTCTTGTTGCTGGCGGTCCTGCTGATGCCCATAGGGCTCATCGTGCGCTTCAACCATATGAACCGGGGCATCATCAGCCACAACAACAGGCGACTGGGCCTGCGACGGGGACGCTGCGGACGTTGGCGGTGCAACTGGAGTCGGGGGTGCAACAGCGGTAGGAGTATCCGCCGGGGCGGGCTTAACCCCCGGGGCAGGCTGTACCGCAGGGACTGGTCGGGGCAACTCGGGCTCACCCTCCGCCGAGGGAGTCGCCTCCCCCGGAGTCGCTTCGGGAACGGGTACCACATTGTGGTTCTGCGTGGCGAGGAATCGTTCACGCGCCCGCAGCTCTTTGCGGGTGAGCGGCATACCGCCGCCGGCGGTACCGCTTGAGGGGTCGTTGTTGACCGGGCTCACAGTTGCAGTCCCCTCTTAGAAGAATCGGATTCACTACCGGAGGCAGCCCGCAGCGTTGGGGCACTGCTGGGTTTTTCGGACTGCACCGGTGCCTGCACTCGGCGGCCAACGTCCGTTCCTCTGGCTTTTTGCATGTCGATTGCGTGCTGCAGTATTCCAGCAGCGGCAACCTGATCAACCACTTTACGGTGGTTCTTGCTGCTCATGCCAGCTTCGTGCAGGTTGCGGTGTGCCGTAACAGTTGAAAGTCGCTCATCGACGAGGTTTACGGGAACGTCCAAACCAGCACGTTGAAGCTCGCTGGTAAGGAGATCCGCGTAGTCCATGGCCATCTGCGCGGACGCACGTTCCTCGCCCTTCATGGTGCGGGGAAGGCCCACAAAAATTTGTACCGCCGGCAGTTCGACAGCGTGTTTGACGACTACCCGCACATCGGAATTTTTCTTGCTGTCCCGGCCAACCGTCTTGAACGGCGTGGCCAGGATCCCGTCCGGATCGCAGATGGCCAGACCCACCCGAACGGTACCGACGTCTACCCCCAGCTTGATGCCATGGGGGTAGACGTCACTGTCAGAACTGGAATCCACCGTCAGCGCTTGGCAATCGCATCCACCACCGCTGTGAGGGCCTCAGAGACCTTCCCAGCGTCGGTGCCGCCGCCCTGGGCGACATCGTCCTTGCCACCGCCGCCGCCGCCGAGAATCCCTGCTGCCAAACGCACCAGCGCTCCGGCCTTTACCCCTGCTTCGCGGGCAGCCTCGTTGGTGGCAATCAGTATGACGGGACGGTCATTGCTGACACCTGCAACAGCCACGGTGGAGGCTTCCGAGCCAAGACGATTGCGGAGATCGAGGGCAAGGTTGCGCAGATCATCAGCGCCGCCCACCTGGCCGGCGTCGTGGGCTACAACCCGAACACCGGCAGCATCCTTGGCAGTACCCGTAAGGTTTGCGGCCGCTGCGGCGAGCTGCTCTTTGCGGAGGCGATCAAGCTCCTTCTCCGCAGCCTTGAGCTTGTTCAGGGTGCTGGAGATGCGGTCAGCAAGCTGTCCGGATGGAACTTTCAGCAAATCCGTAAGCTCGGAAACCAGAGCCCGCTCTGCCGCCAGATGGCGGAAGGCGTCCAAGCCAACAAAGGCCTCAACACGGCGGTTTCCCGAGCCAACAGACTGCTCGCCCAGCAGGGAAAGGCTGCCGATCAGGGACGTATTTGCCACGTGGGTACCGCCGCACAACTCACGGGACCACGCGCCGTCGATCTCCACCACGCGCACTTCGCTGCCGTAGTTTTCCCCGAACAAAGCCATAGCGCCCAGCGCCTTGGCTTCGGCGAGCCCCATCACCTTGGTGTCAACCCGGTAGTTATTCCGGATGGCGATGTTGGAGACCTCTTCAATTTCAGACCGCGTTGCTGTGCTGAGGCCTTCGCCCCAGGCGAAGTCAAAGCGCAGGTATCCGGCCTTGTTGAAGGAACCGCGCTGGGTAGCTTCAGGGCCGAGGATCTGGTGCAATGCAGCATGCACAATGTGCGTGCCGGTGTGGGCCTGCTCAGCAGCGTGACGACGTTCACGATCGACGGCGGCGCGCACCAAGGCATCGGAAGCGATCTCACCTTCGCGGACAATCGCCTTGTGCACGCTGAGCCCCTTGATGGGACGCTGCACGTCCAGGACCTCCACCACGAACCCGTCACCGGTGATGAGGCCGGTGTCAGCAGACTGGCCACCAGCTTCGGCATAGAACGGGGTCTCGTTGAGGACAAGCTCGATTTCCTCGCCGGTGGAAGCGTGGGCTACCGGCCGGCCACCGCTGACGATGCCGCGGACCTTTGCTTCGCCCTCAAGTTCGTTGTATCCGGTGAAGACCGTTTCGCCCTTACCCAGAAGCTCCTGATAGGCGCTGAGGTCGGCGTGGCCACCCTTCTTGCCCTTCGCATCGGCTTGGGCACGCTGGCGCTGCTCGAGCATGAGAGCACGGAAGCCTGCCTCGTCCACCTTGAGGCCGGCTTCCTCGGCCATTTCCAGGGTCAGATCGATCGGGAATCCGTACGTATCGTGCAAGGCAAAGGCGTCAGCACCGGAAAGGGGAACGCCGGCAGCCTTAGACTCCGCTACAGCATCTTCCAATCGTGCCGTACCTGAAGCGATGGTGCGCAGGAATGCCTTTTCTTCGGCGTAGGCAATGCGGCTGATGCGCGCGAAGTCGGTCTCCACCACCGGGTAGACACCCTTCATGGCGTCACGGGAGGCAGGGAGCAGCTCCGGCAGGCAGGCTTTTTCGACGCCGAGCAGGCGCATGGCGCGGACGGCGCGGCGAATCAGGCGGCGCAACACATAGCCGCGGCCTTCATTGGACGGTGCGACGCCATCAGCAATGAGCATCAGGGCAGAACGAATATGGTCACCAACAACGCGCATGCGGACATCGTCGGTGTGGTGCGGATCATCCGGGGATTCAGCTGAGGTGTACTCGCGGCCGGACAATTCAGCGGCTTTATCGATCACAGGACGGACCTGGTCGGTCTCGTACATGTTTTCAACACCCTGGAGGATCATCGCAAGACGCTCCATGCCCAGGCCGGTGTCGATGTTCTTCTGCGGCAGTTCACCGACGATGTCGAAGTCCACCTTGGAGCGGACGTTTTCGATCTGGTACTGCATGAACACGAGGTTCCAGATTTCGATGTAGCGGGTTTCGTCGGCCAGGGGGCCGCCTTCGATGCCGTAAGCAGGGCCGCGGTCGTAGTAGATCTCAGAGCAGGGACCGGCCGGGCCGGGCTGTCCGGTGGACCAGTAGTTGTCGGCCTTGCCCATGCGCTGGATACGCTCGGCAGGAATGCCGGTGTTCTTGAGCCAGAGTTCTTTGGCTTCGTCATCCTCTTCGTAGACAGTCACCCAGAGGCGCTCGGCAGGAAGTCCGTAACCGCCGTCATCAACGCTGGTGGTCAGCAGCTCGAAAGCGAACTTGATGGCGTCTTCCTTGAAGTAATCTCCAAAGGAAAAGTTGCCGCACATCTGGAAGAACGTGCCGTGGCGGGCAGTCTTGCCTACTTCTTCGATGTCTCCGGTGCGGATGCACTTCTGGACGCTTGTGGCACGGCTGTAGGGAGGCTCTTCGCGCGCAGTGAGGTAGGGAATGAAAGGCACCATTCCGGCCACAGTGAAGAGAAGTGACGGGTCGCTGGAAACGAGCGACGCGGAGGGAACGGCGGTGTGGCCCTTGTTGACAAAAAAGTCCACCCAGCGCTTGGTGATCTCCTGCGACTTCATTAGCTGATTACTTACCCTTCTCAATTCACTGCACACGATGTGCGCGGTACCGGCTGGTGCCGTTCCGCAGCTTTCCATTCTGCCCTGTTGAGGGCGCGGGGGCGAACCGCTCCGCTAGCGCCGCGACGATACGGCGTCGTCGATACCCAACGCGGCCCGCAATTCCTCTTCGCGTTGGTGCGTCCCCGTACGCACGGCATCGGCAAAGTCGAACAGGCCATCAGCCATCCGGCCAACAGCCCGGTTCAGCCCTTCCGGACCAAGATTGGCCTGGGCTTCGGTGATCTTACGGAAGGCGATGACGCCGATGGCGACGCCGATGCCCATCCACACAATTCGTTTCATGAGGTCTCCCTGTAGTTCAGCGGCTGATTGGGGAAGCGGCTGGTTGGGTCAGCGGCTGCGGCGGCCGGAGGAGGTGGTGCGGCGTCCAGCAAACGCCGAACGGACGCCGTAGCTGAAGGCAGCCACCTTAATCAAGGGTGAACCTACCGTTGCTGCTACAAGCGAGGACAACGCGGAGATGTTGGCCGAGGCATCAGAGACGTTGGAGGCAATGCCGTCAACTTTCTTCAACTGCTGGTTGGTGGTGGTCACCGTGGCAGTCACTTCATCCATCAGGGGCGTGGCGCCATCGCTGATGGAACGGATGGAGGTCCGCACTTCGTCAAAAACGCCACCCAGCTTCAAAATGGGCACGGCCAAAAGCAGGACGAGGAGTGCAAACACTCCTGCTGCGATGAGGCCGGCGATGTCGCCACCAGACATAGAACTCTTCTCCTTGGATCGTTTCGCTGCCTCGCACCAGCCGATTCCGGGCTTTGGGCAAGGCCTCCCCCAGTACCTTACCTATATTGGCCCGGTACCTTACATACAAAGAAGCCCGCGGCGTGTGCCACGGGCTTCTCTGTATGCGCTGCTGAAATTTAGCGAGCGTAGAATTCGACGACGAGCTGCTCTTCACAGATCACGGGGACCTCGGAGCGCTTCGGGCGACGAACCAGGCGGGCCTGGAGGGCGTCAATCTTGACGTCCAGGTATGCCGGCACGTTGTTGAGCACGTGTGCGCCAGCAGCTGCCACCTGGAACGGGGGCATAACCTCGGAGCGGCTGTGAACGTGGATGAGCTGGCCTTCGCCAACGCGGAAGGACGGGCGGTCCACGCGGACGCCGTCAACCATGATGTGGCGGTGCACAACCAGCTGGCGGGCCTGTGCGATGGTGCGGGCGAAGCCTGCACGGAGCACCAGGGCGTCCAGACGCATTTCGAGGAGCTCAACCAGGTTTTCACCGGTGAGGCCCTTGGTGCGGCGTGCTTCTTCGAAGGCGCGGGTCATCTGGGCTTCGCGGATGCCGTACTGGGCGCGCAGACGCTGCTTTTCGCGCAGACGTACGGCGTAGTCGGAGTCCTGCTTCTTGCGGGCACGGCCATGCTCACCGGGGCCGTACGGGCGGCGCTCCATGTACTTGGCGGCCTTGGGGGTCAGAGCAATGCCGAGTGCACGCGAAAGACGTGCGGTACGGCGAGCACGAGTGTTGTTAGCCACTTGTGTCCTTCCAATTACTGCGGTGTGTCAGTGTTACTGGCCTCCATCAGGGAGAGCATCGGCCAACCGCTACCTCTTGCTACTAGCCCGGGCGCACAGCTCTATTGAAGGAATCTTCAGTGGGATTGTGCGTCAGGCCATGCCAGACAAGGATCAAGCCTACCATGGGCAGGGCTATCATCTGCAGGCGTCGTGATCAGGGCCCTACTCCCCGCGCACGATTTTGCGGAGCCGTTCCAGCCTGGCGGCGATATCGCGTTCAGCTCCGTTACCAGTGGGTTGGTAATAGTCCTTACCCACCAGGTCATCCGGTGGATACTGCTGGGTTGCCACGCCGTGTGGTTCATCGTGGGCGTACTTGTAGCTCTTGCCGTGACCCAGCTGCTTTGCCCCCGGGTAGTGCGCATCGCGCAGGTGCATGGGGATTCCACCGCCGAATCCGGCACGAACATCTGCCACGGCTTTGTTCAAACCCATGTACGCGGCGTTGGACTTGGGTGCTGTGGCCAGGTGAACCACCGCCTCAGCCAGCACAATCCTGCCCTCCGGCATGCCGATCAGTTGCACTGCCTGCGCTGCGGCCACCGCGGTCTGCAGCGCCGTGGGATCGGCCATTCCAATATCTTCCGCAGCGGAGATCACGATCCGCCGTGCAACAAACCTCGGGTCCTCACCGGCTTCAAGCATCCGCGCCAAATAATGCAAAGCAGCATCGACATCCGAGCCCCTTATGGACTTGATGAACGCGCTGGCCACATCGTAGTGCTGATCGCCGGCGCGGTCGTAGCGAACGGCCGCAGCATCAAGGGCACGTTCTGTGTGGCGGAGCTCCACCAGCACGGGAGCCTCAGGAAGGCTGTCCTTCGGGAGCCCGGTTTCGCCGTCGGTGTCGCTGAACTCATCAGTTCCTGTCGCATCGTCGTCGGAAATCTCGACGGCGGCGGAGTCACCGAAGGCTACTCCGGCAGCGGCTTCCAACGCTGTCAGAGCCCTCCGGGCGTCCCCTCCGGAGAGGCGGACCAAATGGTCCAGCGCCTCGGAACTGAGTTCAACGCGGCCGGCAAGGCCACGGGCGTCAGCCACGGCCCGCTGCAGCAAACCCGAAATGTCGTCATCGGTGAGCGGCTTCAGGGTGAGCAGTAGCGAGCGGGACAGGAGTGGCGAGACCACGGAGAAGGACGGGTTTTCCGTGGTGGCCGCCACCAGCACCACCCAACGATTTTCCACACCAGGAAGCAGGGCATCCTGTTGGGCTTTATTGAAACGGTGGATCTCGTCGAGGAAGAGCACGGTGGTCTTCTTGTAGAGGTCGCGGGCAGTCAAGGCCTCGTCCATAACGCGGCGAACATCCTTGACGCCGGCGGTGATGGCAGACAATTCAACGAACTTACGCCCCGGTCCGCGAGCAATGACATGGGCGAGCGTCGTCTTTCCAGTGCCGGGCGGACCCCACAGGATGACCGAACTTGGGCCCGCCGGGCCTGCGGCATCAGCACCCGCGGCCAGCTGCCTCAACGGCGAACCCTGCCCCAGCAAATGCTGCTGCCCCACTACCTCGTCAAGAGAACGGGGGCGCATTCTGACGGCGAGCGGACTCCGCTGGGAAGCCATCCAGTGAGCATCGGAGGGACCCCCTGACACGGGCAGATCCTCGGACTCGTCGTCATCCACTGCACCGGCACCAAAGAGATCTTCCACATGGATAGGCTACTCATAGTTCCAGCAAAGGAGACATCGACGTGGATCGCCGATCATCTGCCCCTCGTCAGAGGCCCGGCAGCCGGACCGCTTTGGTACCCGCGGACAGATTGCAGGGCTGGGTGGACCGTTTTGTGGCGAGCCATGGTCCTGTTGGCGAAGACCTCGACGACGGCGGGGTACTTCTGAGGGCGGCCGATGGTGCGAGTGCGCTCCTGAAGGCACCCTGGCCCGCCGACGGGCGTCCTGGCCGGGGAACAACCGAAGTGGCCCGCATGGCTTCGCTGGCAGCCCAGGAACGCGGGCTTGGCTTGCTGCTGGTACGCAAGGGCGGTTACGCCCTGGCCGCCGCTGGCGGGTCCGCCATCCTCGCTTCGAAGAGCAGCAACCGATTCCTCGACGCCAAGGCCACGGCAGAACACGCTGCGCGCATTTTCAACGATCACCGCGTTGAGTACATTGTCCCGGGCGGCGACCGCGCACTGGTGGATCAGGTTCTTGCCCAGCCCCTCCTTGGCACCATTGCCGGGCGTACGCGCCTGGCCTTCCTGGACGTTCAGGCTCCAAAGGCATCAGTGCTGGCAAAGTGCGCTGCCGACGCCTGCGCCGTCCGCATTACGGTGACTGATCCGCCGGCCTGACACCAGGCGGAGGAGCAGCCCCGGAACTAGCAGCCGCTGGACGCACGCCTCAGAGGTGCCTGCCGGTACAGGTAGCTGCCGTAGTCAGTGAAACCGGCGTGGGAGTAAAGCCGCTGTGCTCCGTGATTGGCCTCGGTGACCAGCAGCCAGAATCCCTCAAGATCTTGATGGGTCCCTGCGTTCAACAACGCCGCCAGAACCGTGGTCCCGTATCCGCGCCTCCGGTGCCCTGTTGACGTCGCCATGCTGTAAATCCCGCCCCAGCCACCAACCAAAGCGAGTCGTCCTACGGCGGCCGGGACGCCGTCGTCGTCCCTCACCAGTGCGTACAGCGCAGGGCAGGCGCTGAGAATCCTGTGAGCGACCGACAGTTCAGCGTCGCCTCCCCGGCCGTCGACGGCCCACCACACCCGTAGCCATTCCTCGGATGGTTCATCAGTGATTTCAACGTCCCGGCCGGAGGAGTCCACCGGCAGAGATTCCGTGCCCCGGACCATGATCTTCGTTGAAGACTGCCGCGTGTAGCGCTGCTCATCCAGGTAGGCATTAAGGGCGGCGCTGCGGGGGTCGTCAAAGACCTGGAAGATCAAGGGAAGCCGGCGAAGCCGATACCACTCCGTTGCAGCACGTACGGACTGCGCCATGCCCGGGCTTTCCTCCTGCCCACCGGCAGGGTTCCTTGGCCACACCGAATTGGCCCGCTGGGTCACACCGCCCGAAGCACGCAGGACCCACTCCCCCGTATCTTCACGTTCCAGCGCAGGCCAGGCCTTGTCCATGAGGGATTCCAAAAATGCTTGCTCCACCATTCAGCGGCACCTTTTCGTCAACAGGAGGGTTTCGGCGGCGGGAACACCAAAGGCCCCCCACCGTGGTGGAGAGCCTTTGGCTACCGTTTACTCGGACTTCGTGTCCGGCTTGGCGGCAGGCTTGGCCTCGGGCTTGAAGTCGACGCCCGCTTCCTTGCGCTGCTGGGGAGTGATCGGTGCCGGCGCAGCTGTCAGGGGGTCGTAGCCGTTGCCCGATTTCGGGAAGGCAATGACGTCGCGGATGGACTCCACTCCGGCGAGCAAAGCAACCACACGGTCCCAGCCCAAGGCCATTCCACCGTGCGGAGGCGCGCCGTACTTGAAGCCTTCCAGCAGGAAGCCGAACTTGGTTTCAGCGTCTTCCTTGTCCAGGCCCATGAGCTGGAAGACGCGTTCCTGCACTTCGCGCTCATGGATACGGATGGAACCGCCGCCGATCTCGTTGCCGTTGCAGACGATGTCGTAGGCGTAGGAGAGAGCGGACTCCGGGTCCTTATCAAAGGTGTCCAGGAACTCCGGCTTGGGCGAGGTGAAGGCGTGGTGAACAGCCGTCCATTGTCCCCCACCCACCGCGACGTCACCGGAGGCGACAGCTGCGGCAGCGGGCTCGAACATGGGAGCGTCCACGATCCAGACGAAAGCCCAGTCCTTGGGATCGATCAAGCCGGTACGGTGACCGATTTCCACTCGCGCAGCACCGAGCAAGGCGCGGGCTGCGGACTTCTCGCCGGCGGCGAAGAAGATGCAGTCGCCGGGCTTGGCGCCAACGGCGTCCGCCAGACCTTCGCGCTCGGCGTCAGTAAGGTTCTTGGCCACCGGGCCAGCCAATTCGCCGTCTTCCTTGAAGAGGACATAGGCCAGGCCCTTGTGACCACGCTGCTTGGCAAATTCCTGCCAGCCGTCCAAGGTACGCCGCGGCTGGGAAGCACCGCCCGGCATGACCACGGCGCCAACGTACGGTGCCTTGAAGACGCCAAAGTTGGTGTCCTTGAAGAACTCGGTCAGTTCAGTCAGCTCGACGCCGAAGCGCAGGTCAGGCTTATCTGAGCCGTACTTGGCCATGGCGTCCAGGTACGTCATGCGGCGGATCGGCGTGGGGATCTCGACGTCGATCAGCTGCCACAACGCCTTGACGATCGCTTCACCGAGCTCAATGACATCATCCTGATCAACGAAGCTGGCTTCGATGTCCAGCTGCGTGAATTCCGGCTGGCGGTCCGCGCGGAAGTCCTCGTCGCGGTAGCAGCGGGCAATCTGGTAGTACTTTTCGAAGCCGCCCACCTGGAGGAGCTGCTTGAAAAGCTGGGGCGACTGCGGAAGCGCATACCAGGAGCCCGGGGCAAGACGCGCCGGAACAACGAAGTCACGGGCGCCTTCCGGCGTCGAACGCGTCAACGTTGGGGTCTCGATTTCCACGTAGCCGCGCTGGTGCAGGAGTTCGCGCGCCACACGGTTTGCCTCGGAACGCAGACGCATGTTGCGGGCGGGGCCAGGGCGGCGAAGGTCAAGGTAACGGTGCTTGAGCCGGGCTTCCTCGCCGACCTCCACGTGCTCGTCAATCTGGAACGGGAGAGGCTCGGAGGTGTTGAGGATAACAACGTTGTCCGCGATAACCTCGATGTCGCCCGTGGCCAGAGCCGGGTTCTCGTTGCCTTCAGGACGCTTGTTGACGGTACCCGTCACCTGCAGCACGTACTCGTTCCGAAGGCCGTGGAAGACCTCTTCCTCACGGACAACCACCTGGGCGACACCGGAGGCATCACGCAGGTCAACGAATGCAACGCCACCGTGATCACGGCGGCGGCCCACCCAGCCGGCCAGGGTAACGGTTTGTCCAATGTGCTCGGAGCGAAGGGATCCGAGGTCATGTGTGCGCAGCACAGCATTCCTTTCAGCATGAAATTTAGAGGGACCGCTGCAAAGCGGTCCCGTCCGAGTTTACCCGCCCCGGCTAAGGCTCCCGCCACAACCAGGGAACAGTGGTTGGCGCCTAGCTGGCCGTGGTGATCCGGACGTGCAGATCCTCTTCCGACGGTGCCCAGCTCGCAGGGTCCGCGTCTACCTGCTCGCCGGAGCGGATGTCCTTGACCTGGTGCTTGCCGTGGTCGTCGGTGAACCACACGAACGGAATGCCGCGACGGTCCGCAAACTTGATCTGCTTGCCGAACTTCTCCGCTTTGGCGGCAACTTCCGTGGCAATGCCGCGGCCGCGCAACTGGGCGGCGATGTCCTGCGCCGCGTACCAGCTGTCATCTGAGTTCAAGGCAACCAACACCGCCGTGGGCACCGATCGGGAGGCCGTGGCCAATTCCTGGCTGAGGATGCGGGACACAAGTCGGGTCACGCCAATGGAAAGGCCGACGCCGGGGAACTTGCGGTTGCCCTTGCTCGCCAACGCGTCGTAGCGGCCTCCGGAACAAATGGACCCCAGCTGCTCGTGGCCCACGAGCACCGTCTCAACAACGGTTCCGGTGTAGTAGTCCAGGCCGCGGGCAATGCTGAGGTCGGCAATAACCTTGCCAGGGGCCCGCTGGACGGCAGCATCAATAACCTGCTGAAGCTCATTCAGGCCCTCTTCCAGGAGGTCGTCCTTGACTCCAAGTGCACGCACTCTTTCCACGAATGAGGTGTCTTCCGTTCGGATGCCAGCCAATTCCAGCGCCAGTGCAGCTTGCTCGTCCGTGGCTCCGAGCTCACTCTTAAGCAGCTCAGCCACCTTGGCGGCGCCGATCTTTTCCAATTTGTCGATGCTGCGCAGCACCCCGGCCGTGTCAGTGAGCCCAATGCCGCGATAAAAGCCTTCGGCCAGCTTGCGGTTATTGATCCGGAGCCGGAAGTCCGGGATCGGCAGGGCGCTCAGAGCTTCGGCGATCACCAACGCAATTTCGACGTCGTAGCGGAACGGCAGTTCGCCGTCGCCCACAACATCGATGTCTGCCTGGGTGAACTCACGTGCGCGGCCTTCCTGGGGCCGCTCCCCCCGCCAGACTTTCTGGATCTGATACCGGCGGAAGGGAAATGCCAGGTACCCCGCGTTCTCCACCACGTAGCGGGCAAAGGGAACGGTCAAGTCGAAGTGAAGGGCCAAGGCGTTCGGGTCAGACTTGTCCGACTTGGCAGCCTCACCTTCATCGTCCTGAAGCCGGCTCAGGCCGTAGACCTCTTTGTCGATCTCACCTTTGCGGAGAAGCTGTCCAACGGTTTCGACAGCACGGGTCTCAATGGAGGAAAAGCCGTGGAGCTCGAACGTCTTCCGGAGCGTATCCAGCACATGGAGTTCCACCAACCGCTCCTGGGGAAGCCACTCGGGGAATCCGGACAGGGAGGCGGTACGTGCCATGGTGGAAAGTCTCCTCAAAAAAGGCTGACGCTGGCATCACACCGCAGCTTTAAACGCCCTTTCGGCGTTTACAGGGCGGACGACCAGCCGGTCATGCATAAACTATGTGCGGCAGCCAGTTTATGCTTTCCGCGCGTGCACATCTAATGCAGCATGCCCGGTTCCTGTCGGCCGCCACCAAAAGTGGACACAATCAGGAGGACTCTTGGCAACAAGGTCGCGGGATGACCGCGAAGCGAAACGGCGCATCAGGCAGATGGAAGCCAAGCGTGCCCTGCGGCAGGAACAGGGCAAGCGACGCAAACGCGACAACACCATCGCCGCGAGTGCAGCCGGCGTGGCGGTTGTGTTGGCCGTAGTGCTGCAACTGACAGTCTTCAGCTCCAACCCCACCGAGGCGGAGTTCGCCGCTGCCGAAGCAGGGCTCAGCTCACCGTCCGCTTCCCCGGCAGCATCGAACAGCGCCGACGTACCCGGCCCGGAAACGGCTGCTGGAAAGACCTTCACCGGCGAACTCGCCTTGAACAGTGGCGTACTCGGCATCGAACTGAACGGAACTGCGGCTCCGCAGGCTGCTGCCGTCTTCAAGTCCCTCAGCGACGCCGGCTACTACAAGGGAGCGTTCTGCCACCGGTTGACCACATCCGAAACATTCGGACTCCTTCAATGCGGCGCCAAGACCGAAGACGGGTCCGAAGACGGAAATTACCGGTGGGGCCCACTGGAAAATACTCCCGCGGACAATAAATACCCCGCGGGGACGATTGCCGTGGCACGTACCGGCAACAACGCTTACGGCAACGGACACCAATTCTTCATCGTCTACAAGGACACCACCATTCCGGCTGACACTGCCGGCGGTTACACCGTGGTGGGTAAGGTGACCAGCGGCCTGGACGTCGTTGCCAAGATTGCGGCAGCAGGCCTTAAACCCGGTGAAAACGCCAGCGACGGCGCCCCTGTGGCACCTGTCACGATAGACTCGTTTTCTCTGAAGTAACCAGCTCCAGGCCCGGCCCGGAGTGCATTACCTGAGCAGTTCCCTCCAAGCGAAAGACTTTTAGCGGTGACAGACAGTCAGAAATCCGACGAAACAGCAGTAGTGGCCAACGAAGAAGCCGTCGAGGCAACCGGCAACAACGGTTCCGGCGCGCCGGCTCCCGGGGAGAATGCTTCAGCCAGCGAGGCACCTCAGGCAGACGCAGCCGCTCCAGCCGACGAGGCAGCTCAGGTGGCTGGGGAAGCTCCGGCCGACGACGCAGCCGAGTCAGCTCAGGCAGCCGAGGAAGCTCCGACTGCCGGGGAGATCACGGAGGAAGCGCCGACCGCCTCGCCCGCAGCACCGGCTGCTCCTCGTCCGACGCCGTCGCCGGCGCCCTCCCCCGCTGCTTTCGCTGCCCGCCCCAAGGCTCCCGCCGCCGTCGTTCCTGCTGCACCCGCGGTTTCCGCGGCCTCGCTCGCCGAGGCAGCCAAATGGGGACGCGCCGAGGGTGACGGCCATGTGTTCCTGACATTGGACGGCGAAGAAATCGCCGTTGGTCAGTACCCCGGCGTCAGCAAGGACGAGGCACTTGGCTACTTCGCCCGCAAGTTCGACGACGTCATTGCGCAGGTTGTTCTGCTCGAACACCGCGTGGAGTCAAAGGCCCCTGCCACGGACATGCAGAAGACGGTCACACACTTGCGTGAGCAGCTCGCGGAGCGCAACATGGTGGGCGACATCCGTGCTGCCGAGGCCCGCTTGGATGCTCTGTCAGCCCAGATCGTTGAACTGGAAAAGTCGGAGAAAGCCGCCCACGACGCAGTGCGCGCCAGTGAGCTCGCAGCACGCGAAGCAATCGTTGCCGAAGCTGAGACAATAGCCGGTCAGGACCCCGCGCAGATCCAATGGAAGACCTCCAGCGCACGAATGAACGAGTTGTTTGAAACGTGGAAGGCCGCGCAGAAGAGCGGGGTCAGGCTCGGTCGCAGCAACGAAGATGCTCTGTGGAAGCGCTTCCGTTCGGCTCGGACGGTCTTTGATCGTCACCGCCGCGCCTACTTCTCCCAGCTGGACAGCAATAACTCCGCTGCAAAGTCCGCCAAGGAAGCCCTCATCGCAGAGGCCGAAGCACTCTCCACCTCCACTGACTGGGGATTCGCCGCAGGCGAGTACCGCCGGCTGATGGACCAATGGAAGACCACTCCTCGGGCAAGCCGCAAGGACGATGACGCACTGTGGGGCCGCTTCCGCGCCGCCCAGGACGTCTTCTTCAGCAACCGCCAGGCCGCCAATGACCAGATCGACCAGGAATACACGGCGAATCTGGTCGTGAAGGAACAGTTGGTGGCTGAAGCGCAGGCACTCCTGCCCATCAACGACCTCAACGCTGCCAAGAAGGCCCTCCAGTCAATCCGGGACCGATGGGAAGATGCCGGCAAGGTTCCCCGCGCCGATATGGGCAGGATCGAAGCCGGGCTTCGCAAGGTTGAAGACGCTGTCCGTGAGGCCGAGGAAGACAAGTGGCGCCGGAGCAACCCGGAAACCAAGGCCCGCACCAACAGCGCCTTGTCACAGCTCGAATCAGCCATTGCGGGCCTCAAGGACGATCTGGAGAAGGCTGAAAAGGCCGGCGACCAGCGCCGGATCAAGGCCGCGCGCGAAGCCCTGGAAGCACGTCAAGCATGGCTCGATCAGATCCAGCGCTCCGCCAGTGACCTCGCTTAGCGATTTCTGAGAAGGCACTTTTTCTGCAGGCTCCGCCCCGGGTTATCCACATAACCCGGGCGGAGCCTGTACTCGTAAGGTGGCCACGCGGAATGATCGGTGAATGGTCCTCGCTGTTACCGCCCCCCAATTGCAGGAGCCGGTCATATCCGAGCTCTATTCCCCCAGCCGCATCTTCTCGTGGAACGAACTGCAGGGCATGGCATTCGATGGCATCCTGCTGCCCCTCTACGGGAAGAGTTATGCCTCACCTGGTGTGACTGTCACCCACCGCCTCAGAGCCCGCGCAGCGGCCCTTACACTCCCGGAACGCATCCGAACCAAGGTTGTCGCCGGTCGGCTCACAGCAGCGTGGATTTACGGTTGCGCCAAAGCACCCGAGCACCTGTCTCTGCTGGTTGACGCGAAACACCGCATCTCCAGCATGCGGGGCAGCATCGCATGCACCCTGCACGAAGTCCGGCTAGGTCAGATGGACGTCGTCAGCCTGGGAGGAATGCTGGTCAGCAGCCCGCTTCGGACCGCAGCTGACATCGCCCTCCATGTGGAAACTGACCGGGCTCTACCTGCGCTGAAGCGTCTTCTGGCACGGGAAGAGCTCGGCATCAAGCTCCGGCTGCTCGTTCTGGCCGTCGAAGCGAGTCCGCGCGTCCCTCACAAGAGGCGGGCCCTGGCCACCCTGGCTCAACTTGCCTCACCAGAGCCCGCTAGCTGAGACCCTGACAGCTGAGACCCTGTTAGCTGCGCCTGCGGTTTCCAGTGGTCCTATAGACGTCGAAAACTCCGTCGATCCGGCGGACGGCGTTCAAGACGTGGTGCAGATACTTGGGATCACCCATCTCGAAGGCAAATTTCGAGATTGCCACCCTGTCACTGGAGGTATGCACCGACGCTGCCAGGATGTTGACATGATTCTCGGACAAAATGCGGGTGACATCCGACAAAAGGGACTTCCGGTCCAGGGCTTCTACCTGAATTTCCACGAGGAAAACACTGGACTGGGTGGGTGCCCACTCAACTTCAACAATTCTGTCCGGCTGGTCCCGGAGACCCGACACATTGGTGCAGTCCGTCCGGTGGACAGAGACTCCTGAACCACGGGTCACAAAGCCAAGAATGGGATCCGGCGGTACCGGGGTGCAGCACCGGGCCAGCTTGACCCAGACATCGCCCACACCCCGCACAATGACGCCGGAGTCAGAGAACTTCGACTTCGCAACCTGGGTGGGGATACTGACTTCGTCCAGGTCTTCGTCGGGTGTCTCATGACCGCCCAGGTGCTCAACGAGCTTTTCCATGACCGACTGAGCTGACGTGTGCCCGTCACCTACGCCGGCGTACAGCCCGGAAATGTCAACGTAGTGGAAGTCCTCTGCCACGGCGGACAAAGCATCGTGCGTCATCAGGCGCTGCAGGGGCAGGTTCTGCTTGCGCATGGCCCGGGTCAGCATGTCCTTGCCACGCTCAATCGCTTCTTCGCGGCGTTCCTTGGTGAACCACTGGCGAATCTTGTTGCGTGCACGGGCAGATTTGACGAAGTGCTGCCAGTCCTGGCTGGGGCCGGCGCCTTCTGCCTTGGAGGTGAAGATCTCAACCCAGTCGCCGTGGTTGAGCTCGCTGTTGAGTGGAACCAGCTTCCCGTTGACGCGGGCGCCGATGGTTCGGTGGCCCACCTCGGTGTGCACAGCGTAGGCGAAGTCCACAGGAGTTGACCCGGCCGGAAGGGCCATGACCTCGCCCTTGGGGGTGAAGACGAAGACTTCGCGGGCGTTGATCTCGTAGCGAAGTGAATCAAGGAATTCTCCGGGATCGGAGGTCTCCTGTTGCCAATCAACCAGCGACCGCAGCCAACCCATGTCACCGTCACGCGGGCTGCCGGGGCCCTGTGCGGTCCGGTTGGGTTGATCCTTGTACTTCCAGTGGGCTGCCACACCGTATTCTGCACGCCGGTGCATCTCGTGGGTGCGGATCTGAATCTCCACGGGCTTGCCGCCGGGGCCAATCACGGTGGTATGCAGGGATTGGTACATGTTGAACTTGGGCATGGCGATGTAATCCTTGAACCGGCCCGGAAGCGGGTTCCACCGTGAATGCAAAGTCCCCAGCGCGGCATAACAATCTCGCACGGAATCCACCAGAACCCGCACGCCCATGAGGTCGTTGATGTCGTCGAAGTCCTTGTCGCGGACGATCATCTTCTGATAAATCGAGTAGTAGTGCTTGGGCCGGCCTGTGATGGTCGCCTTGATCCGAGCGGTCCGAAGGTCATCAGCGATCTGGTTGCGGATGACGCTCAGGCTCTTTTCGCGTTCTGGAGTGCGGTCGCCCACCATTCGCACGATTTCCTCGTACACCTTGGGGTACAGCGCTGCGAAGGAGAGGTCTTCAAGTTCCCACTTGATGGTGTTCATACCCAGGCGATGCGCCAGGGGTGCGAAAATCTCCAGAGTTTCGCGGGCCTTGCGTGATGAGGACTCCGCGGAAACGAAACGCCAGGTCCGCGCATTGTGGAGGCGGTCCGCCAGCTTGATCATCAGGACGCGAATGTCCTTGGCCATCGCCACGACCATCTTACGAACGGTCTCAGACTGGGCAGCCTCACCGAAACTGACTTTGTCCAGCTTGGTGACACCGTCCACCAACATGGCAACTTCGGGGCCGAAGTCCCGTGTCAGGTCAGCCAGTGTGTACGGGGTGTCCTCCACGGTGTCGTGGAGCAACGCAGCCGCCAGGGTTGTCCCTGTCATACCGAGTTCAGCCAGGATGGTGGCCACTGCCACCGGATGGGTGATGTAGGGATCACCACTCTTGCGCTTTTGTCCTTGGTGGCTCTGCTCTGCCACCGCGAAGGCGCGTTGGATCAGATCGAAATCCTCTTTGGGATTATTTGCCCGGACTGTACGCAGCAGTGGTTCCAAAATGGGCGAGTAAGGAGCAATGCCCCGGCCCGTCAGGCGGGCAAGCCGGGAGCGGGTGCGTTCCCTCCGCCCCGGAAAGGTGGGACGCACGCCGGGAGCATCGACCGGAACCGCAGCAGCAGTCCGTCCGGGCACACTCGTTGCCGGAACTGCCACAGCTTTGCGGCTGTCATCCCCGCCCGCCGGTGGTGCCGACGTCGCACGTTCTTCCACAGAAGTACCCCTCACAAGCGATTTAATTCTCCCAGTCTATTCCCGCAGGTGAATCCTTCTGCAACCGGGCAGCACATGACGATGACACGGGCAAGTCAAAGAGCCGGCCTCCGCACTGATGCGGGGACCGGCTCAAGGCAACCCAACTAGCTGTTCGGGCTAAGTTCAGACCTGGACTGTGGCTTCATTCCTGCGGTGAGCCACCTTCTTGGCTTGCTTCACCAGTTCAGGCTCGCCCTGCCGCAGCCAAGCGTACAGCGGTGCGGCGATGAAAATCGTGGCGGCAGTACCGATGAGGATGCCCACGAACAGTGCCAAGGACAGGTCCCGCAGCGTGCCGGCACCCAGGAGTCCGGCCCCAATGAAGAGGATCGCCGCAACCGGAAGGATAGCCACCATCATGGTGTTGATGGAGCGGACCAACGTTTGGTTGACAGCCAGATTGACCTCTTCGCTGAACGTGCGGCGCGTTGACGTGGAAATGTCCGCGGTATTTTCACGGATCTTGTCGAAGACCACCACTGTGTCGTACAGCGAGTAGCTGAGGACGGTCAGGAACCCGATGATTGCCGACGGCGTGACTTCAAAATCGCTCAGCGCGTAGACACCCGCCGTGGTGAACATCGTGACGAGCATGCCAACAAGTGCGGACAGCGACATCTTCCAGGTTCGGAAGTACAGCGCCATCAGGACAGCGGCCAACCCAACAAAGACCACCAAACCAATAAGGGCTTGACGCGTCACGTCCTGGCCCCAGGTTGGTCCCACGAAGTTGGACGTTACCTCGTTCTCGGTCACCCCGTAGGCGCTTGTGAGACCGTCTTTGATGCGGTTCGTCTCGTCGTCGGTCAACTGGTCCGTTTGGATGCGCATGGTGTTGCCTGCCACGTTGGCAACGCGCGGGATGGCTCCGGGCACGACGTCATGAACAGCCTTCTCGCCGAGTGCCGCATCCGTGGTGCTCACGTTTGAAACAGTGAATTCGGAACCGCCACGGAATTCGATTCCGAGGTTGAAGCCGCCCTTGGCGACAGGAACCAGGATGGAGAGCGCTACGGCGACCGCAGCGATGATGAACCAAATCTTCTTCGACTTTACGAAGTTGTACGAGCGCTTGCCCGTGTAGAGCTCATGGCCGAAGGTTGCGAAGCTCGTAGTCATTACTTCTCCTCCTTGGTGCCGTTCGAAGTACCAGTGAGCTGGCCCTTCTCGGCAAGGCGCCTCTCGGCAATGGTCATGCGACGTTCGGCTTCGGCAGCCGCACCGGTGTTGCGCGGGCGGACCACAGCAGGCTTTTCGTCCGGCGTGCGTAGCCGGCCGGCGCCGCGGTAGAGCGGAACTGCGCCGAGACGGTCGGGAGAAAGCCCGGAGAAACGGTGTCCTTCACCAAAGAACTTGGTGCGGGCCAAAACCTGCAGCATGGGGTGCGTAAACATGAACACCACCAGAAGGTCGGCCAGGGCGGTCAGGCCAAGGGTGAAGGCAAAGCCGCGGACGTTGCCAACAGCAACGAAGTAGAGGACCAGGGCCGCGAGGAGGTTGACGGCCTTGGAGGCCAGAACTGTCCGTTTGGCACGCTTCCAGCCGTTCTCGACAGCGGAAACCAGTCCACGGCCCTCGCGCAGTTCATCCCTGATGCGCTCGAAGTAGACAATGAACGAGTCCGCGGTCTGGCCGATGGCCACAATCAGACCAGCCACACCGGCCAGGGACAGACGGTAGTTTTCCGTCCACCCGAGGATGGCGATCGCCAGATAGGTCAGCACACCCGCCACCACAAGGGATGCGATGGTCACGAGCCCAAGGGCACGGTATTGGAAGAGCGAGTAGACAACAACAAGCAACAGGCCGATCATCCCTGCAAGCAAGCCGAGGCGAAGCTGGTCGCCACCCAGCGTCGCGGAGATCTGCTCTTGTGACTGGATCTCAAAGCTGATGGGCAGGGCGCCGTAGCGGAGTTGATCGGAGAGGGCCTTTGCCGACGCCTGGGTGAAGTTACCAGTGATCTGGGGCTTTCCATCAGTGATCACAGCCAAGGCGCGCGGAGCGGAAAGAACTTTGTCGTCCAGGACAATGGCGAACTGTGACTTTGGATCATCAGTACCCTGGGCCTGCGCCGCAGCGTAGAACTGGTTGAGGCGTTCGGTGACTGCTTTGAACTTTGCGGTTGCATCCGCGTTGAACACGATGTTCACGCCCCAGGAATTGGTCACGGAGCCCTGAGCGCCCTGAACCTGGGTAAAAGTGGAATCGCTGATGTCCTGGCCTTTGACCTCCACGGGCCCAAGGATGTACTTGATGGCCGGAGTCTTGTCCGTGGCTGCCTCGCAGGTGACCAGCGGTTTGGCGGGATCCGAACGATCACGTTTTTCCGGTGACGGGTTCACACAGTCAAGCGCTTCGAATTCCCGGACAATGTCCGCGGTGACCCAGTTGATGTCGCTGGCATTCGCCGGCTCCGCCGTGGGCTTGGGAAGCTGGTCCTCAGGTGTGCGCTGCTCCGCAGGAACGGCTGCCGGGTCGCCATAAGTGATGACTGGGCGGAAGTTCATGTCAGCCGAAGCTTGAATGAGGTCGCGGGTCTCCTTGGAAGGCGTACCCGGAAGACTGACCACAACGTTCCGGCCGGACTGGGTGCTAATTTCAGCTTCGGCAACACCGGAGCCATCCACACGCTGCCGGATGATGGCTACTGCCTGGTTGAGTTGCTCCTCATTGATCTCGCTGGAACCCTCTACCCGGGGGGCCAGAATCATCTGGGTTCCGCCCTCGAGGTCCAGAGCGAGCTTGGGAGCCCAACTGGCGTTGCCAGTCACTACTCCGCCAGCCAGGACAGCGGTTAATACAACGAAAATTGCTCCAAGCCAGGTCAGCACCCTGCGGGCTGAGTTTTTGGGGCCGGTCCGTGCCATTATCGATCTTCCTGTTATCGCCGGACAGCCGCCGGCCGACGCTGGTAAGCGTCTGCCGGCGGCTCTCCGCTGCCGTAGAAGTTGCCTTGCGCGGTGTCGCCGCGACTGACGGTGCTAGTTGTCCTTCTTGTCCTCTTTGTTGAGGCGCGCGATGGTTTCTTCCGGGGTCTCGACGGCGGCAGGAGCTTCCGTCTGCGCGGCGGTCAGGGATGACGCATCATCCGGAACAACGGGCGCTTCCTCGGGGGTGGTCTCGACCACCTTGGTGACAGCCTGACGGTGAACCGTTGCCTGGTTACCCGGCGAAAGCTCAATCACGACTTTGTTCTCGGCTTCGTCGATGGACACGATGCGGCCAAAGAGACCGAAGCTGGTCATGACGTCAACCCCGGGAGCGAACTTTGACTGCATCTCAGCCTGCTGCTGCTGGGTCTTCTTGTTGCGGCGGAACATCATGAAGACAAAGAGTCCCAACATGACGAACAGCAATATGGTCATTGGATCCACAGGGAAGTTCCGTTCTGTACTTACGTTTTGGTTCACGGCAACGTCCCTGGCAGATCCGCAGAGCGGGCATGGATCAAGGACTCGAACGTGCCGAGCGTCATACCAGTCTAGTGGGAAAAGCTGAACAGAGGGTGTTAACCCACGGTATCCACGCTTTCGGCGTGGTTTTCATCCTCACCAAACAGTGCCAGTGTCTCCTGACCGAACACCCCGGCCGGGACGGCGTAGCCAAGGTGCGTCCAGGCGGACGCCATCGCGATCCGGCCCCGCGGAGTGCGTCCCAAAAGACCCTCACGGACCAGGAACGGCTCAGCCACGGTCTCCACCGTCTCGGGTTCTTCCCCCACGGCGATAGCCAAAGTGGACAATCCCACTGGACCGCCGTTGAACTTGGTGATCAGGGCTTCAAGAACGGACCGGTCAAGCCTGTCCAATCCACGCTCGTCTACTTCATACATATCCAGAGCCGCTGAAGCTGAACGTGCATCAATCTGCTCAATGCCATGAACCAGTGCCCAGTCACGGACACGGCGCAGCAGTCTGTTGGCGATACGTGGCGTTCCCCGGGACCGGCCCGCTATCTCCGTAAAGCCCGCAGAGTTGACCTTCAGGTCCAGTAGGCCCGCGGAGCGCCGCAGGACGAGCTCGAGTTCGGCGACGGAGTAGAACTCAAGGTGCCCGGTGAATCCGAATCGATCCCTCAGAGGCCCCGGAAGAAGCCCAGCTCGGGTTGTTGCGCCCACCAAGGTGAAAGGTGGCAGTTCCAAAGGAATGGCGGTTGCACCAGCGCCCTTGCCCACCACAATGTCCACGCGGAAGTCCTCCATGGCCATGTACAGCATTTCTTCCGCCGGCCTGGACATGCGGTGTATTTCGTCGAGGAAAAGGACCTCCCCCTCCGATAGGGAGGAAAGGATGGCGGCAAGATCTCCCGCGTGCTGGATGGCCGGGCCGCTGCTGATACGCAACGGCGCGTTCATTTCCGCTGCGATGATCATGGCAAGGGTTGTCTTGCCTAGTCCTGGCGGCCCTGACATCAGCACGTGATCGGCGCTGCGGCCACGCATTTTGGATGCCTCGAGTACCAATGCCAGTTGTTTGCGGACCCGATGCTGTCCCACGAAATCGTGCAGGTTCTTGGGCCGGAGTGCGGCTTCAATGACCCGCTCTTCCGGTTCCTCTCCCCCGCTGACGAGTGACTGCTCAGCCACGGCTGCCTACACGATTGCCTGCGCGCGCCCCATCCTGACCCAACCAACGCAGCGTTGCCCGGAGGATTTGGGCCACGTTTCCTGCGTCCACGAGTTCCGGGGAGTCGGCCATTGCCTTGTCGATGCTGCCGTTGGCGTCCTTCTCGGACCAGCCCAAGCTGGTCATGGCTGCGACAACCTGCGGCTTCCATTCGGCGTTTGGGGCAGCGGCGGGCGCAGTGCCTGTGCCGGTCCCGTGGGGAACCAACTTACCGGCGAGCTCAAGGACAATCCGGCCGGCCACCTTGGGACCGATTCCCGGCACCTTGGTAAACGTCTTGCTGTCTCCAGTGTGCGCCGCCACCCGGATGGCCTCCGGTTCATGCACGGCAAGGACGGCCAAGGCCAGACGTGGCCCTACCCCGCTGACGCTGAGCAGGACATCAAAGACTTCCCGTTCGTCGTCGTCGGCGAAGCCGAACAGTGTCAAGGAATCTTCACGGACGATCATGGACGTGAAGAGCTTGGCTTCTGTTCCTGTCTTGAGGTGGCTCAAGGTCTGCGGCGTGGCAAAGACACTCATTCCCGCACCGTTGAGGTCGATGACAGCGGTGGACAAACCAACGTGGGCTACCGTTCCACGGAGAAAACTGATCAAGACCCGGCTCCTGAAATACTGCCTGCTCCGTTGCCGCAATACTGTGTCAATACTGCGGCCAAAGCGGACTATCCGAACATATCTACGAATACCCTAGCAAGGCGAGCCGACAATCACCGTGCGCGGCGCGCTTTTGCTTCCGCGTCAGCCCATGCTTTTTGGGCGGGAGTGAGACCGCCCTTACCGTTCGCGCCGGTAGCTGAACCCATTCCACTACCTGCGCGCCATGCATGGGTCAGGGCAAGCGCGAGAGCGTCCGCAGCATCAGCAGGCTTCGGTGGAGCATCCAGGCGCAGGATCTTGGTAACGAGCTTGGTCACTGCATCCTTATTGGCCGTGCCGCTGCCTGTTACCGCGGCTTTGACCTCCGACGGTGTGTGCAACGCGACGGGGATGCCACGGCGTGCGGCCGCAGCGATGACGACGCCCGAAGCCTGGGCCACACCCATGACCGTGCTGACGTTCATCTGCGAGAAAACACGCTCGACGGCGACGACGTCCGGCTGATGCAGGTCCAGCCATTCATCAATGGCTTGGGCAATGACCAGCAGGCGCTTATCCAGAGTGAGCTCAGCAGAGGTCCCCACTACCCCAACGGCCACCATGGTGGCCCTGCGGTTCCTTTCAATGTCCACCACACCTATACCGCAACGGGTGAGGCCCGGATCGACTCCCAATACGCGAAGAGTCAAGTCCGGGCCTTCCTGGTGGCTGTGAAGCTGCTAAATGTCAAAATGACGCGCTGCGCCGTGGCCGGCTATTCGGCGTCGAGGGCAGCCTGGACTTCCTCGCTGAGGTCCGCATTGCTGTAGACGTTCTGGACATCGTCAAGATCTTCCAGGGCATCCACGAGTTTCATGAACTTCTTGGCGCCGTCGACATCCAGTTCCACCTGCATGGAGGGAACGAACTCGGCTTCATCTGTCTCGTATTCGATGCCCGCTTCTTTCAGGGCGTCGCGGATGGCCTGAAGATCAGAGGGTTCGGAGTGGATCTCCCAGTTCTCTCCGCTGTCTTTGACTTCTTCGGCTCCGGCATCGAGGACCGCCATCAGGATGTCGTCCTCGCTGAGGCCGTTCTTGGGCAGGACCACAACACCCTTGCGGGCGAAGAGGTAGCTCACGGAACCGGGATCGGCAATGGTGCCGCCGTTGCGGGAGATTGCAAGGCGCACCTCGGATGCAGCGCGGTTCTTGTTGTCCGTCAGACATTCGATCAACAAGGCCGAACCCTGGGGACCACGAGCCTCGTACATGATCTCGGTGTAGTCCACCACTTCGCCGGTGAGGCCAGCGCCGCGTTTGATGGCGCGGTCGATGTTGTCATTGGGAACCGACGTCTTCTTGGCCTTCGTGACGGCAAGTTCAAGTCCCGGGTTGCCGGCGAGGTCCGGACCACCCATGCGGGCAGCAACTTCGATATTCTTGATCAGTTTTGCGAACGACTTTGCACGCCTGCCGTCAATGATGGCTTTCTTGTGCTTGGTGGTCGCCCATTTGGAGTGGCCTGACATGCTTTACGCTTCTCCTCTGATCATTCGAATAAAGAGTTCATGCACGCGTTTCTCTCCCGTCACTTCCGGATGGAAGGAGGTGGCCAGTAGTTGACCGGAACGCACTGCAACAATTCTAGCCACTCCGTGCAAAG
The DNA here is from genome assembly GCF_055389195.1 of Arthrobacter sp. DualSoilB13. Lineage (NCBI taxonomy): Bacteria > Bacillati > Actinomycetota > Actinomycetes > Micrococcales > Micrococcaceae > Arthrobacter > Arthrobacter sp. DualSoilB13. The sequence goes on from NZ_AP035865.1 coordinate 2,336,141, forward strand.
TAGCCGTGTGGCTGGCGTGGTCGGGGTCAACCTGGGCAAGGACCTCCACGCCCGGACCTACGCGTTCCACCCAGGGGCCCCGGATAAATACAGCGTGAACGGGATCCACACCGGACTCCCCTGCGCTGAATTCAAGGCCCCTGAAATCCAGGTCGGTCTCGAAGGACTCCCGCTGGCGGCCAAAGGCATTCCTGCGCACGGTGATATCCAGCCCACCAAAGGTCTGCTGCGGATTTCCGTGCAGGTCAGTTGCAGGGTCCGCGATTTCATCGGCCAACAGGATCATGCCGGCACAGGAGCCGTAGACCGGCAGGCCGTCCGCGATCCGCTTTTGAAGTGGATCACGGACTTCGAAAATCCGGGAGAGCTTGTCAATGGTGGTTGATTCGCCGCCGGGGATGATCAAGCCGTCAATGTCGTCAAGCTCTGACGGGCGGCGTATACCCACGCCGGTGGCGCCAGCGGCCTCTACAGCGTGGATATGCTCGCGGAAGTCGCCCTGAAGAGCCAGCACGCCGATCCGGAGTCCTGAACCCACGCGCGACGAAGCGTCAGAAAGGGGGTTGGTCATTCGACCATCATAGAGGCCCAGGCCATATGGCGCTGTCAGCGTTGACCAAGCCCACACGCGAGGTAGCCGGTTCCATGCCCTGACTGGGATATATTACAGAGCATGCTTTCCTTCAGCGTTCCCCTCGGCAAGCTGGTCCGCACACTGTCCCGGCTCCGGGGCGGAGGCTCAGCTTTTCCCGGCTTGGTGGTTGAGAAAATCGATCCCGGCTTCATGCAGCGAACGCTGGCTTCGCTCCCCCTGGGCGTAGCCGTGGTCAGCGGCACCAACGGCAAGACCACCACCACCAAGATGGTGGTGGAACTCCTTGAAAGCCAAGGCCTGAAAGTCTTCACCAACCGCAGTGGCAGCAACTTCACCCGTGGGGTGGCCGCTTCGCTCCTGGGTGATGTGGACTGGCGCGGTCGGCTGGACGCAGACATTGCCATCCTGGAATTGGACGAAGCCCATGCCGTGCACTTCGTCAACAAGGTTGAGCCGCGGTACAGCCTCCTGTTGAATGTCCTCCGCGACCAATTGGACCGCTTCGGGGAAATTGACAAGACCGCCCGGCTGCTGGAGCACATCGCCTCCAAGACCACCGGCACAGTTGTCCTCAACCGGGAAGACCCACGCGTCGCCCGGATTGCCAACGCCATCAATACCCTCGATGCCGTCCACCACCCCGAAGTCCGATACTTCGGCCTCGACGAATCTTTGCGCAGCACCTTCCCCAACGACGACGAAATGCGCACCACGGCAATCGGCCCGTCCCCTTCGGGCACTTCCGTTGCCGCTGAAACCGGTGAGGATGTAGATCTGCCGGCAGCCGACGTCGTACTCAGACGCGTTGGAGCCCAGGACGCCGACTTTGAGTTCGACGGCGAAACCGTCACCACAACGATGAAACTACGCGGCGTGTACAACATCTTCAATGCAGCGGCGGCTTTGTCCCTGGCGAGGTCCGTCTTGGGAACCGGGCCCGTTGATACACCTAAGCTCGTGAAGGCTTTGGGAGAAGTTGCTCCCGCGTTCGGGCGCGGTGAGAGCCTCACCGTGGACGGACAGCCTCTGGAGCTGGTGCTCGTGAAGAACCCCAGTGGTTTCCGTCTCGGGCTGAAGTCCTTCCCCGCCGGCGGCTACGCCACCATGATCGCCATCAACGACAACTACGCCGACGGCAGGGACATGTCCTGGCTGTGGGACGTTGAATTCGACTCCCTGCGCGAAGATGGCGTGGAGGTCCTCACCGGCGTTCGCGCCTACGACATGGCGCTGCGTCTGCAGTATGACGATGTTCACTTCGGAGTGGTCGAACCGGACATCACGGCGGCCCTGCGAACGTTCATCGACGGCTCGCGAGGTAAGCCAAAGCGCGTTTTCTGTACCTACACTTCCATGCTCGCCATTCGCCGCGAACTGGCCAAAATCACCATAGTTGAGGTGGTCTCATGACCTCGGACGTACAGCCCACGCCGCACGCAACGCCGGAAGTACAGCCCAGCAAGGGGACCATCCGCGTTCTCCAGCTCTACCCGCGCGAAATGAACATCTACGGTGACTGGGGCAACGCCCTGGTCCTTAAACAACGGATCAAGTGGCATGGCTACACTCCGGAGCTTCTCGAGTACAACGTGGGCGACGACTTTCCGGACGACGTCGACATCATTGTGGGCGGAGGCGGGCAGGACAGCGGCCAGTTGGTGATCCAGGACGACCTCCAATCGCGTGCCGGCCAGCTGAAGCAGCTGGCGGACGAGGGCGCTCCCATGCTGGTGATCTGTGGGCTCTACCAGCTTTTCGGGAAGTTCTTCAAGACCAGCACGGGCCCTGTGATTCCGGGCATCGGCATCCTTGACGTGGAAACCCATGGTACTGACGAGCGCCTCATTGGCAACGTGACCATGAAGTCCACTGAGTTCGGCGACATCCTTGGCTATGAGAACCACAGTGGGCAGACTACGTTGGGGCCCGGCGTCGAGCCATTAGGCACGGTGACAAAAGGCGCAGGCAACAACAGCAAGGACGGGCACGAGGGCGCCCGTTACAACAATGTTGTAGCGAGCTACCTGCACGGTTCGTTGCTCCCAAAGAACCCGGCCATTGCGGACTTCCTGATCCGCACAGCAGCCGAACGCAAGTTCGGCAGCTTCGTGCCAGGAAAGCCCGACGACGATTACGCCCGCCTTGCGCGCGAACACGCAGCCCGCCGGCCGCGGTAGCCGCTACTTTTCCTTGGTGATCAGCAGTTCGTGCGCTCCCGCGGTGGCTGCTCCCATGGACTCTACAACCGCTTTGGTTCGCTGGTGGGTTGCGGCATCGGCCGCAGGGGTCGCGCAGACCCCTTGTGGTGCGTCGCTGGCTACGGAACACCATCGATAGGGGTCCCGAACAATAACCGAGGGGGCCCATGCGAGGTCAGAAGCAGTCCATACACCTGAGGTGTTTTGACTGAATTGTGCCCTGACCAATAGTCCCTCGTTGTTCACGACGTACCACGGTGACAATTCAGTGACACCATTGCCGAGCCCGTACACAATCCACGTGCCTTTGTAGTTCTCGATCGGCAGCACCGAGTGCGTGTGGTGGCCGTAGATCATGGTGAACTGGCCGCTGTCCACCAACGCGTGCGCAACCTCCTGCTGCTGGGCATTGGCTTCGCTGGCGTACTCGTCGCCGGCGTGCATGACTCCCAGGACGATGTCGGCCCCAAGGGCCTTGGCTTGTTTTGCCTTCGCGATCATTGCCGCCGGATCCAGCTCGTCAACCAGCCAAGGGTATTCCGGGATCTGACCATTGTGGCCATACGTTCCAATAATCACGGCCACTTTGGCGGCGTCCGTCTGGAGCATGAGTATCTCCTTGGATGCCGCCTCCGTCCGGTAGGAACCGGTGTGCTTTAGGCCCGCTGCGTCCAGGGCGTCCAGCGTCCGGAGCAAACCTTCGGTGCCGCGGTCAATGGTGTGATTGCTGGCCGTCGTGCAGGCCTTGTATCCAACATCCTTTGAGGCCGTAATGATTTGCGGCGGTACGTTGAAGGACGGGTAGGCAGAGAACGGCCCATCCGGACCAGCCACGGGTGTTTCCTGGTGGCAAATGGCGAGGTCGCTGTTGCGAATGTAGCGTCGTTGTCCTTCGAGAAGCGGGACGAAAGTGTAGCCGGGCTGACCCGCCGCAGCTGCGTCAGCTCTCGCTTGTTGCCAGAGCTGGGTATGAACCAGCATGTCACCTGTCACCGTGATGGAGGTGCAGCGGAGCTCCGGACAGGCGGGGCCTTTGCCCGGGGTGGGGTTTGGTGCCGGAGTGCGCGTCGGACTGGGTGTCTGGGCAGCAGGGGCCGAGGCGCCGGTGCTGCGTTCAGCGTCATCGTTTTCTGCAAGAACGCCGCAGGCGCTCAGGGACAGGGCTAGAGCAATACCGCTCACCACGAGTGCCGCCCTGTGAGTACGGAACCGTCCCCCGGAAAATGTGATCTTGCCCATGACTTTCATCCTACGGCGCTGGCCCGACGCATCCGGGCGTGCCGCTCTTGAGGACACGATTCTTACGTGAAAGAGTCACTTCATGACCAACCCACTCTTGAGCCCCAGCCATCTGCCCTATGGGCTTCCGCCCTTCGCCGGCATTTCGGCCGAGCATTACTCCCAGGCCGTAGAGGAGGGTTTGAGCGCACATCTGGATGAAATCGCCAGCATCACGAACAACCCGGAGCCCGCCACCCTGGAAAACACAGCCGTGGCCATGGAACGGTCAGGACAACTGCTCAGCAGGGCTGCCGCAGCCTTCTTCACACTGGTTTCCGCTGATGCTTCGGACGCCATCAAAGCGCTGGAAACAGAGCTGTCCCCCAAACTGTCAGCACATCAAGACGCGGTTTACATGAATCGCGGACTCTATGAGCGATTCGCCGCAATCGACACAGCAGGATTGGATGCGGAGTCGTCCCGGCTGGTGCAGGAGTACCTCAAAGAGTTCCGGCAGTCAGGCATCCAGCTCGATGCCGCCGGACAACACCGCCTGCGTGAAGTCAACGCCGAGCTCTCACGATTGGGCACTGAATTTGGCCAACGCGTCAAAGAGGCCATGAAGTCTGCCGCCCTTCTCCTGAACGACGCCGAGGAGCTGGCAGGGCTGCCGGCTGAAGCGATCACCGGCGCCGCGGAAGCAGCCAGGAATGCGGGGCATGACGGTAAGTACTTACTGACCCTGATCCAGCCCAGCAACCAACCCGCTTTGGCGTCCTTGGAAAACCGGGCCATCCGCCGTCGGCTTTACGAAGCATCCCTGGCACGCGGCACCGATGGCGGCGCCTTGGACGTTCGTGACCTGGTGAAGGCCACTGCCCGATTGCGGGCTGAGAAGGCGGCGCTCTTGGGATTTGCCAACTTTGCTGAGCTGGTGATTGACCAGCAGACGGCACCCGGGTTCAGTGAGGTCAAGGCAATGCTGGCTCGGCTGGCCCCCGCAGCCGTGAGGAATGCCGAATCGGAGGCGGAGGCTTTAGCGGAAGTCGCCGGCCACGAACTTGAGCCGTGGGATTGGGCGTACTACTCTGCCCGGGTTCGCAAGGAAAAGTTTAAGGTGGATGAACAGGCTCTCCGCCCCTTTTTCAGCCTCGATGCTGTGCTCAACGACGGAGTATTCCATGCTGCGACACAACTCTTCGGGGTGACTTTCCATGAGCGCGATGATTTGGAAGGCTATCACCCTGACGTCCGCGTCTGGGAGGTCCGACATGAAGACGGCAGCGGGCTGGGCCTCTTCCTGGGCGACTACTACACCCGTGAGTCAAAGCGCGGAGGTGCCTGGATGAATTCCCTTGTAGAACAATCCAGCCTGCTGGGAACCCGTTCCGTGGTGATCAACAACCTCAACATCACCAAACCGGCACCGGGTGAGCCCACGCTCTTGTCCTTGGACGAAGTCCGTACAGTTTTCCATGAGTTCGGCCACGCGCTTCACGGCCTGTTTTCCGACGTGACCTATCCGCGGTTCTCCGGGACGTCCGTACCTCGGGACTTTGTGGAGTATCCGTCCCAGGTCAACGAAATGTGGATCATGTGGCCCGAGGTCCTGGCCAACTATGCTCGCCACTATTCCACGGGGGAGGCACTCCCCCCTGACACCGTGGACAATCTCAACGAGTCCTTGCTATGGGGAGAAGGGTTTGCGACCACCGAATACCTCGGGGCCGCACTTCTGGACGTGGCCTGGCACGTGCTGTCCGAGTCCGAAGTTCCGCAGGACGTTCTCGCCTTCGAAACCAAGGCGCTGGCTGATGCGGCGATCGTGCACCCGCTGATCCCGCCGCGGTACCGCACCGGGTATTTCCAACACATCTTCGCCGGTGCGGGGTATGCAGCGGGCTACTACTCCTACATTTGGAGCGAGGTTCTGGACGCCGACACTGTGGAGTGGTTCAAGGAACACGGTGGCCTCACACGCGCGAACGGCGATCACTTCCGATCAGAGCTGCTTTCCCGGGGCAACAGCCGCGATCCCCTGGAGTCGTTCCGCGCCTTCCGGGGCCGCGACGCAGAGCTGGGACCCCTCCTGAAGCGCCGCGGACTGGAGGAGAACGACGCCGGGCCGGTCACCTTGGAAGGTGACCGGCCCGGCGTCGTACTACTTTAGCTGTTTACCAGCCGCGCTCTGCGAGGCGGTGGGGCTGGGGGATGTCGTCGACGTTGATGCCGACCATGGCTTCGCCCAGGCCGCGGGAGACCTTGGCGATGACGTCGGGGTCGTCGTGGAACGTGGTGGCCTTCACGACGGCGGCGGCGCGCTCTGCCGGGTTGCCGGACTTGAAGATACCGGAACCGACGAACACACCGTCCGCGCCGAGCTGCATCATCATCGCAGCATCAGCCGGGGTGGCGATGCCGCCGGCGGTGAACAGCACCACGGGGAGTTTGCCGGTGGCGGCAACTTCCTTGACCAGCTCGTACGGGGCCTGCAGTTCCTTGGCCGCAACGTACAGCTCGTCCTCGGGCAGGGCGGCGAGTTTGGCGATCTCGGAGCGGATCTTGCGCATGTGCCCGGTGGCGTTGGAAACATCGCCGGTGCCGGCTTCGCCCTTGGAACGGATCATGGCCGCGCCCTCGTTGATGCGGCGCAGGGCCTCACCAAGGTTTGTGGCACCACAAACGAAGGGAACGGTGAAGTTCCACTTGTCGATGTGGTTGATGTAGTCGGCCGGGGTCAGGACCTCGGACTCGTCGATGTAGTCAACACCGAGGGACTGCAGGACCTGGGCTTCGACGAAGTGGCCGATGCGGGCCTTGGCCATGACCGGGATGGACACGGCGGCGATGATCGCATCGATCATGTCCGGATCGGACATGCGGGACACGCCGCCCTGGGCGCGGATATCGGCCGGGACACGCTCGAGAGCCATGACGGCCACGGCACCGGCATCTTCGGCGATGCGAGCCTGCTCGACGTTAACGACGTCCATAATGACGCCGCCCTTGAGCATCTCCGCCATGCCCCGCTTAACGCGGCTGCTGCCCGTGACGCTGTTCGCGGACGAACCGGCTTCGTTGCTTACATCTGGTGTAGACACAAAAACCCCTATGGGTAGATAAACGACCTTTTTGCCGGAGGCACGCGCAGCCACACGACCGCAATCAGCGCACACCGGGTTTCAGGTCAAGGTGACCAAGTACTAGTAATAGTAGTCGCACCTTGCATGCTGGCAGTACATTCATTACCACCTTGGAGGGCAACACAACGGGCTGTGGTAGGTCAAGTGCACAACTGCGGCCCAGCGACTCTGGTCGGTTGCCAGTTCCACACGTGAGCTATAGTTCTCTGGCCTTTACGCCGGCGCAGTGCCATCGGCTTCGGCCATGGCTTGCCGCCGGACGGTGGACATGCGCTGAACAATGGTGATGACACTCGCCAGGGCCAGGAGCACCAGGGTCCCGAATAACACCACCGGTGGGAGACCCAATCCCGTAAGCCCGGTGATGAGCAATACTGATGCCAAACGTTCCGCGCGTTCGGCGATTCCCACGCTCGCCTGGTAGCCCAAGGACTCGGCTTTAGCCCGGGCATAGGAAACAACCATGCCGAGTACCAGGCAGATGACGGCGGCAGTACCAATAGCAGGATCTTCACCTCCGGTGAAATACCAGATGGTGAGGCCTGCAAAGATCGCACCATCGGCGAGCCTGTCCAAGGTGGAATCCAGAAAATTACCCCAGCCACCGCTGCGGCCCTGCAGCCTCGCCATGATGCCATCGACGACGTCCGAGAAGGCGAAGAAGGCGACCACCACAGAGCCCCACCATAGGAAGCCCAGCGGGTAGAGGACGAGTCCGCCCAAAATCACCCCTAGGGTCCCGGCAATAGTCACGGCGTCCGGAGACACACCGATCCTCAGGAGCCAACGCGCTAAAGGAGTGAAAAGTGAAGTGAAGAAGCCGCGCGCATGCCTATTGAGCATTCGACTCCCCCGGCCAGGCTTCAGCCACAAGCTTGCGGACCTCATCGAGTGTCTGCGTGATGGCTTTGGTCTGGGCGATGATCGGGAAGAAGTTTCCGTCCCCGCCCCACCGAGGAACCACGTGCTGGTGCAGATGCGCGGCGATGCCGGCACCCCCTGTCACCCCTTGGTTCATGCCCAGGTTGAAGCCGCTCGGATTTGAAACCTTCCGTAACACGCGCATAGCGGTCTGAGTGAGGTCGGCGAACTCGGCGGTTTCTTCCACGGTGATGTCTGTGTAATCGGGAACGTGCCGGTAGGGGCAGATCAAGAGATGACCCGGGTTGTAGGGGAACAGGTTCAGGACGACGTAACAGGTCCGCCCGCGGTGGACGATCAGGGATTCCTCATCTGAGCGCGTGGGTCCTACACAGAACGGGCAGTCGTCCTTGTTCTTGAATTGATCCTGCCCGCCCTTGATGTAAGCCATCCGGTGTGGAGTCCACAGGCGCTGAAACGCGTCCGGTACGCCGGCCAATCCGAAGTCATCGGTTACGTCGGCATCACCCGGAAGGCCAGCTGCCGCGCCTGTGTTCTCCTGCACCGTCTGTGTTCCGTTCCGTCAGCTCTCGCGGTTCTTAACGGCGTCAACGATCCGGCGGACCGCCTCGGCCACGGGCACGCCGTTGTCCTGGCTGCCATCCCGGAAGCGGAATGACACGGCACCGGCCTCGGCGTCCTCACCGCCGGCAATCAGGACGAACGGGATCTTGTCCTTGCTGGCTGTACGAATTTTCTTGGGGAACCGGTCAGAGGAGATGTCCACCTCGGCACGGATGCCCGCTGCCTTGAGTTGGCCGACGACGTCGAACATGTAGTCATTGAAGGTCTCGGCCACAGGAATGCCAACTACCTGGACAGGAGCGAGCCAAGCCGGGAACGCTCCGGCGTAGTGCTCGGTGAGCACACCCATGAAGCGTTCCACCGAACCGAACAGTGCCCGGTGGATCATGACAGGCCGCTGGCGTGTGCCGTCGGCCGCCTGGTACTCCAGTTCGAAGCGCTCCGGCAGGTTGAAGTCCAGTTGAATGGTGGACATCTGCCAGGTCCTGCCAAGGGCATCCTTTGCCTGGACGGAGATCTTGGGGCCATAGAATGCTGCTCCACCCGGATCCGGAACGAGTTCCAGACCCGAGGCTGCGGCGACCTCGGAAAGAGTGCGCGTGGCTTCCTCCCACGCGGCGTCGTCGCCAACGAACTTCTCTTCGTTCTTGGTGGAAAGCTCCAAGTAGAAATCATCCAGCCCGTAGTCCTTGAGCAGGCCCAGAACGAAGTTCAGCGTGGTGGTGAGCTCGTCCTTCATCTGCTCGCGGGTGCAGTAGATGTGGGCGTCGTCCTGTGTCATGCCGCGGACGCGGGTCAGCCCGTGCACAACGCCGGACTTCTCGTAGCGGTATACCGATCCGAATTCGAACAGGCGCAGCGGAAGTTCGCGGTAAGAGCGCCCCCGGGAACGGAAGATCAGGTTATGCATGGGGCAGTTCATCGGCTTCAGGTAGTAATCCTGCGCCGGCTTCCGCACTGTGCCGTCTTCGTTGAATTCGGCGTCCACCTGCATCGCCGGGAACATGCCGTCCTTGTACCAGTCAAGGTGGCCGGAGACCTCATAGAGGTGGCCTTTGGTGATGTGGGGTGTGTAGACGAACTCGTATCCGGCGTCCACGTGGCGCTGGCGGGAGTAATCCTCCATGGCCTTGCGGATGATTCCGCCCTTGGGGTGGAAGACAGGAAGGCCCGAGCCCAGTTCGTCGGGGAAGGAAAAGAGGTCAAGTTCCACGCCGAGCTTGCGGTGGTCGCGTCGCTCTGCTTCGGCGATGCGTTCCTGGTATGCCTTGAGGGCTTCCTTGGTGGGCCACGCCGTGCCGTAAATGCGCTGCAGTTGCTGGTTGTTCTGGTTGCCCAACCAGTACGCAGCTGAAGAGCGGGTCAACGCGAAGGCGTTGGCGATGATTTTGGTGTTCTGCAGGTGCGGTCCGCGGCAAAGATCGCACCAGATGCTCTCGCCGCTCTTGCGATCCACATTGTCGTAAATCGTGATGTCGCCGGCACCGACCTCAACGTTGACGCCCTCAGCGGCGTCGCTTGCATCGTTCTTCTTGCCCAGCAACTCAAGCTTGTAGGGCTCATTGGCCATCGCCACGCGGGCTTCGTCTTCAGTGACAACACGGCGAACGAATTTCTGGTTCTGGTTGATGATTTTTTGCATCATCTTTTCCAGCGTGCGCAGGTCTTCCGGGGTAAACGGATCAGCAACGTCGAAGTCGAAGTAGAAGCCGTCAGTGATGTAGGGACCGATGCCGAGCTTGGCGTCGGGGCGCAACTGCTGCACAGCCTGTGCCATGACATGGGCCGTGGAATGGCGAAGAACGTTGAGTCCATCAGGGGAATCGATGGTGACGCCCTCGACGTTTGCACCCTCGGTGAGGACCTGGTCAAGGTCCTTGAGTACACCATTGACACGGGCTACAACGACGTCGCGGCGCTCGAAGAAGAGTTCCGCGCCGGTAGTCCCTTCCGTCACCTTGGTCTCTTCGCCATCGACGATGAGGGTGATCTGTTGGGCATCTGACACGGGTGTCTCCTATTCATAGTTAAGGCTTCATAGCTTGTGGCGTACGGGGACCACAGCCAGCCACCGTCAATCGTATCCGCTGCAGCGAAGGTGGCCAAAGCAGCGCGCCGGGGCTAAATCAGGCTACTCAAGGCAGGGTTGTGCCAAGGTTTCAGCTTCCCAGACCAGTAATGGCAAGGTTCCTGGAAATACCGTGGAGCGGCCCATGGTGGGTGTATCCATCAGGTAGCCCGGTTTCGGCGGGGAGAAGCTCGGCATAAGGCAACGCTTCCGGACGGCTGAGGTCCCAGGCTTTGCTGGCACTGAGGCTGATTCCTTTGGGGCCGGTCCTTCTGGTGGTCCCCCGGATAAGCAGGAGGCGGGTACCAAACAACAGAGGCCCGGAGTCTTCCTGAGCCTCATGGAAGAAGACCGAATCCACGCAGCCAGTACCGTCATCGATGCTGATGAAGACAACGCGACGCCCGCCACGCATGGGCGGGGTTTGAGTGGCAATTCGGACCCCTGCTACCAGGACTTCGGTCCCGTTGCGCAAGCCCAGGAGCTTGTCTGCCGTGGTGACCCCCAATTTGTCCAAGAGTGGCCGATGACTTTCCATCAGATGTTCGCTGACATCCACCGCCATGAGATCAAGTTCTGCCCTGACGTTATCCACCATGGTTGGCTCAGGAAGCTCAGGAGCAAGGTTTCTCAGTTCAACATCGCCCAGCGCAAAGGACAGCTGCCCTTCTATGACATCGGGGGCCTTCTTGGAGGGGCTGCTTTGGAGCGCTTGCAGATGGTGCACAAGGTCAGCACGGTTCGCAGTTCCTCCGGAGTCCTTATGCAAAGCATCAAAGGCGCCCAGCTGGGCCAGTCTTTTGATGTTCGGTTTACTGACCCGCGCCCGCGCCCTCAGGTCTGCCAGGGAATCGAAAGGTTGCCCGGCAACGATCCTCTTGAGTTCCACTCCTGAAAGCCCGTAAATACCAGTCAGGCTCAAGCGGATGCCCAGCTTTCCCTGATCCGAGCCATGATGGATTTTCTCCACCCTGTATTCAGCCTTGCTCCTGTTGATATCCAAAGGCAGGATGGGGATCCCCAGCCTGCGCGCTTCAGCGACCAACAGCCGTTTGGGATACATCCCGGGATCGTGTTCCCACAATCCAGCAAGAAAGGCCTCGGGATGATGGGCCTTGAGCCAGGCTGACTGATAGGTAGGTACGGCAAATGCAGCACCGTGGGCTTTGCAGAAGCCAAAACTACCGAAGGCTTTCAGGGTCCCCCAAACTTTATCCACCACTTCTGGAGGGTATTTTTTGATTGCTTCCCGTCGGAAGTACTTTTCTACTCCCGGCTCATGTACTTCGTCGCCCAGGGCTCGACGAAATTCGTCGGCCCTGTCCAAGCCGCAATTGGTCATAACGTGGAAGGTTTTCAAAATCTGCTCATGGAAAACCGTGACCCCGTGCGTTTCCTGGAGAACTGGCTTGAGGTCCGGGTGGGGGTAAATCTCAGGAGCAAACCCATGGCGATGCTCCAGGAAGGGCCGCACCATGTCCGACTTCATGGGTCCAGGCCGGAAAAGAGAGATATCGATGATCAGGTCATTGAATTCCCGGGGAGCCATTTTTCCGATGAGTTCACGCTGCCCCGGGGACTCGATCTGGAAGCAACCAAGTGTGTGGGTACTACGTATCAGCTCAAAGGTGGCCTGATCGTCGAAAGGGACGGCATTGAGGTTAATCCTGCCGTCATGAGCAATGTAGTCGGGACCATTCCCGCCCGGCTCCACGGGGTGCTTACCCGCTGCGACAACCTCAGCTTTGGAAGGATGAAGCCGAATCACTTCCCGGACCGCAAAGGCCATGGCACTTTGCATGCGCACTCCCAGGACATCCAGCTTTAGCATGCCCATGGGGTCCATATCGTGTTTATCGAACTGGCTCATGGGCAGACCCAAACCGCTGGGTTGGACCGGAGTTCTATCCAGGAGGGTGGCATTTCCCAAAATCACTCCGCAAGGGTGCATGGAAATATGCCGGGGCAAGCGATCCAGCCTTTCTGTAAGATCCACCAGCAAATCCAGCTGCTGGTTCTCCTCCAGGGCTCCTCGTTCCACCCGCCCCGCAAAATCCCGAAGCTCCGGCTTCTCCACCAGGGCTTCACGGAATTTGCGCGCAGAGAATCTCCACAGCTGCTTGGCAATTTCGCCCACTTCTTCGTCAGGCATCCCCAGTGCCATGCCCGCATCCCGCACTGCACCACGTGCCCTGTACCCGTTTTGCATGCTCATCAGGGTGACTCGTTCAGCCCCGAAGCGGTCAAAAATCTTTCGGTAGACGTTATGCCTTTCAGCACTTTCCACATCAATGTCGATATCAGGCAGGGTGGACCGCCGGCCGGAGAGAAAACGTTCAAAAATAAGGTCGTGGCGTATCGGGTCAACCTGACTGATATCGATCAAGTAGTTGACCAGACTTGACGCGCCGGATCCCCTTGCAGCAACACGGACACCCATATCGAGGATCATTGTGGTGACCTCTGCCACGGTGAGGAAGTACGAAGCAAAACCGAGTCCGGCAATGATTTCCAGCTCATGCTCCAACCGCGAGCGCAGGTTTTTTTCCAGGTTTCCGTTGATGCCTGGGAACCGTCTGTTGATTCCTGCTTCACAGCGTTGGGTGAGTTCAACCATGGGGTCTGCGGTGATGCCGATGATGGAGGCTTCAGGGACTACCGGCTTCTTCCAACCCATGTCGAGAATGGGGTCGATGCGGCATTTGTCGGCGAGCGCTTCTGTGTTTGCGAGGAGTTTGGTGAGGTCGGCTTTCCCCTGGCCCGCGGCGTTCATGATTTCTTTGCCGAGTTGGTGCATTTGTTGCGGGGTCTTCAGCCATCCCTGCCCTGTTGGCTGGAGGAGGGGTTCAGTTGAGAGTTCCGGAAGGGATTTGAGGGTGCGTGCGGAGTCGAGTACATCTGCAGTGGCGGCGCCGTCCTGGGCGCAGTAGCGGACGGCGTTGCTGAGTATTGCGGGGGTGTTGAATTCGAGGGCGAGTTTGAGCATGCGTACGGCGTGGGCTGTGCTGAGTGGCTGTCCGGGGGCGCTGAGGTGGGAAACGACTTCGGCCACCATGGTGCCGGGGGGCATGGCGTCGATCCATTGTTTGAAGAGGGTTCTGGGCTTGAGGTATTTGCGTCCGCCCATGGCCCGGCCTACGTCGGAGTCGGGCCCTACGAGTACGGTGAGGACTGGTTTGAGGGTTTTGGGGTCCAGGGTTCTGGAGGCGAGTTCGCCTCGGGTGACCGCAGGTGGGATTGCTCCCCCGGCTTTCCCGGAGGTGCGCGCGTGGGCGTCGGATATGAGGCGGCACAGTGCCCTGTATCCGGCGCCGTTGTTGTTTCCGTGGGCGAGTACGACGACGCGGCCCGCCACTTGGGTGCGGTGGTCGCCGTCGTCGTCGAATACGGCCAGGTCTACTCCGACGATGGGGTGGATGCCTGCGTCCATGCATGCTTTGAGGTGTTTGATAGTGCCATACAGGCCGTCACGGTCGGTACAGGCGAGAGCTGTGGCTCCGTCTGCTGCGGCGGCTTGGGCGAGTTCTTCGGGCCAGGAGACGCCGTAGTGTGCGCTGAAGGCTGTGGAGACGTGCAGATGGGTGAAGCTCAAGGGTTCACGCTGCTTCGTCGGGTTCTACTGCACGTGATGGTGCGGCGTCATGGATGCGCAGGAGTCTCCACCGTCCGCTGCCCAGGTGCCGGACCAGATCGAGGGTGATGCAGTGGCTGGTTTCCGGTTCAGCGGAAGAAGGCAGCAGTTGTACCCGCCAGATCTCGTGGTCAACCAGGCCGGCTCCGCTTCCCAGGGGTGCACGGCTTTCTTCAAGCCACCATTGCCGGCGCTCGTACCAGCGAACGGGTTCGTTGGTGACGGTGTACTGCGTTCCTTTCCAGTGGACTTCCTGCGGCTGGCCGGTGTCCGTGCAGCTCACGCCTACTGACTCGCTGAACAGCCCCATGCCTTCACCTCTTACGCCGGAATAATGATTCGAAAGTATGTTCGAATAATTTCAGTTTACGCCGACGCCCTGACAAAACCTAGTTCGAAGTTGATGCCCTTTCCCGGGTTCGCGATACTCGCTTTCCAACTTGCTTGAGCAAGGCGTCTCGCCATGGTTGTGCACCCTGGGCGAGGGCGACAGTCCCCATGAGGGAAGAAGCAACCCGGAGTAGTTGCGTGCGCATGATGCGCTTCCTGCCATAGGCTGCGAGCGCCTTTTCACTGGGCAGCCCATTTAGAAGTTTGCCCAGTGTCACTGCATCGATCAGCGCTTCACAGGCGCCCCGCCCCAGGTTTGGTGTCATGGCGTGGGCGGCATCCCCTATCAACACAACGTTTCCCTGCGAGTATTTGATCAGGGGAGGGCAGATCCAGATGCGTTGGGCAAGCGTGGTGTCCAGCCTGGCCTTTGCGAGTACTTCCTGTACGGCGCTCGCGTGGTTTGCGTAGCGGTTTCGTGTCACTTCGAGGGCTTCTGCGACGTCTACTTTGTCCGGCCCCAGGTCTGAGCGGAATGAAGCGTACCAGTTGCTTCCGCCCTCAGCTGGCGCCAAGCCGAATATCTCGCCACGCCCCCAGTATTCGCCGATGTCCTCCGGGAGCGGGGTTCCGGGGATGACTCCCCTGACGGCCAGGAATGGTGTTGGCCTTGCTTCGCTCTGCGGGCCTCTGAAGTGCCGCCGGACAATGCTGTTGACGCCATCTGCGCCCACGGTCAGCCCGGCAGTACCCGGCAGCTTGTCCACTCTGGCTACTGCCCGGCTCACGGAACGAGGCACTGCCGTGTCCAGCAGCCTCAGGAGTTCGGGCCGGGATATTCCAAGGAGGCCTTCACCTTCCATGGACAGCAGGGGTTCTCCCGAGGGGCGGCGGAGGGCGCCGGTTTTGATCTTGGCTCCGCGACTCCGTGCAGCTCCGAGTATCCCCAGCTCTGAGAGCGCGCGTTGGGCTTCCGGCCACATGGCGAGGGTTGTTCCAACAGTGGGGAGTTCGGGGCGCTGCTCGTAGATGGTGACGTCGAACTTGCCGGGGTCCAGTATTCCTGCGAGCGCCAGCCCGGCGATCCCTCCACCAATGATGTCCACCTTTTCCATGGGTTCACAGTACTACTACATTTGTAGTGCCGGTAGGGGTTGAAGCTAGACTTTCGCCATGCCGGACCGCCGAAGTGAACTAGCCGACGCCGCCCTCGCCGTCGTTGCTGCCAAGGGACTCAAAGGACTCACGCACAGGGCCGTCGACGCCCAAGCAGGTGTCGCCGTCGGAACTACCTCGAACTATTTCCGCAACCGGGCAGCACTCATGGGGGCCGCCGTCGACCGCGTTGAAGAACGTGACCGCCTCCTGCTGCAGCAGGGTGGAACGGACATCCCGACGTCGGTAGCCGACTTGGCGGATCAGATCGCCGGAGCAGTCATGGGACTCGCGCACCAGAACGCCGAACTGACCCGCGCCAGGTTCGCCTTTGCCCTAGACCAGCCAGGTGTTGTCACTGCCGGGCACGAGCGGCTGGTATCAGCCTTGGCGCAATTGCTCGACGCCATGGGCATATCTGAAGCACGCAGCCGGGCGGAAGCAATCTCCGACTACAGCGACGGGCTCGCCCTTCACCTGCTGACCGCGAGGACGGGGCAGGACCTTGACACAGCCACAGTGGCGCGCAACATCCTGCGTCTGTTGGAGGGATGAAAGTCAAGGGGTGGACGGCAGCCGGTCCACAGAGCAGGATTGTGGCATGAGCACCAATGATGCACTCCTGAAGCAGGTCAACATCTCGGCCGAAGACGACAACCTCGTGGCAAGGTTCGAAATCGATGGCAACATACCAGGCTCCGGCGCTTACGTCGTGGGCCTTGTTGCTGCCAGCGAGGACTATTCCTCACAGCGCAGGCTCGGCATAGAGTTCATGAACGGAGAGGCGATTTCCTTCTATTCGTTCAACCACTCCCTCAGTGCCGAGGAGAACTACGACATCAAAGGCGTAGAGCATTCCGGCAACGTCATCACAGGGAATTTTCCGATGTCTGCCATCCACGGGCTTAGCAAAGGCCACGTCATGACAGGCTTCAGCGAAGCCGATGGCCGGGAGTTCCAATCCGGCGTGCCCGTCACCGAAGCTCTGTAGGTCCTGGACGCTTTGTAGTTCCTGTAGTTCCTAGAAGAGAGCTTCCACCGGTTCAATGAGTTCCGGTGAGTTATTGCGGACATTTCCCACCGCTGCGCCCACAGCGTCCAACCTCCACCCGGCCGCGGCGTCGTGCGCCTTGGAGCGGACCAGATCCACCAACCCTTGAGCGTCCTTCTCCCTCGGATCCAACCACGCTTCCATCGTCTCAGTGCTCATCGGCAAGGGAACGCGGTCATGGAGGGCAGTCAGTTCGTCAAACACCGAGGCACTGCGCCGGGTCTTGGCCTCATCCGCCGTTGGGGTATCGGCAGTCAGGATGGACATGGACAGCAACCAACGCCCCGGATCATCATCGGATGCAGACTGGTCACGCCACCACTCATACAAGCCTGCAAAGACCAAACCGTGGCCATCCCCCGGGTGCACATAATACGGTTGCTTGTTCTTACCCTCGCCCTTCTTCCATTCGTAATAACCGTCTGCCGGAACTGCGCAACGCCTGGCAACGGCGGCCTTCTTGAAGGACGGCTTTTCCAACAGCGTCTCGCTTCGAGCGTTGATAAGCCTGGCACCAGCCTTGGGATCCTTCGCCCATGATGGCACCAGACCCCACTTCGCCACATGGAGCTGCCGCTTCACGTCCTCGTCAATCAGCCTCTCCAAAACAATAGGAACGGCATCGGTCGGAGCCACATTCCACGACTTCTCCAGCGCAATCTCGTTCTCAAGTTCGGCGTCAAAATCAGCGAGGAGGTCCCCCACCGCACGAGCCATTACATAACGTCCACACATGGCAACAGTCTGCCCTCTCCTCGGACAACGCACCAGCACCGGCATGTGACGTAACCCGGCCCTGCTGCCGAACGGGAATTATTCGGACGCGGGTTACCGTTGTTACCGACGAACCACCCTGCATTAACAACCCATACTGAGGAGAGCTCTGTGGACTTCACTCCCGACTCCGGCACCATCACCATGTTCTCGACCACCTGGTGCGGTTATTGCAACCGCCTCAAAAAGCAGCTGGACGCCAAGGGCATCGGCTACACCGAGATCAACATCGAAGAAGTAGATGGCACGGCCGAACTCGTCGAGCAGCTCAACGGAGGCAACCGCACCGTACCCACCGTGCTTTTCCCTGACGGAACCGCGGCCACCAACCCGTCCGCTTCCGAGGTGGAGAGCCGACTGGCCGCATAGTCTGCCACACCACCGCTGTTGGGCCCGCACGGAACAATCCCACTCTGTCTGCCACCTGTGATAGACAGAATGGGAATCCGTAGCGGGCCCTTTTTGCACCACAGAAAGGACCCGCGCCCCAAAAGCCCGAAGGGAACATCCCATGGTCCACGCAGTCAAAGGTGTCGTCGTCCGCTCCAAAGGCGCCCCCGCAACCCTGGAAACCATCCTCGTCCCGGAACCCGGCCCCGGCGAAGCCTTGGTGGACATCCTCACCAGCGGCGTCTGCCACACCGATCTCCACTACAAACTCGGCGGCATCAGCGACGACTTTCCGTTCCTCCTCGGCCATGAAGCCACCGGCGTTGTCAGCGCAGTAGGCCCCGACGTCACAGACGTAGCCCCGGGCGACCGTGTCGTCCTGAACTGGCGTGCAGTCTGCGGCAACTGTCGCGCATGCAACCGCGGCCAAGCCCAGTACTGCTTCAACACCCACAACGCCACCCAAAAAATGACCCTCGAAGACGGCACGGAACTCTCACCGGCCCTCGGCATCGGCGCGTTCATCGAAAAGACCCTGGTCGCCGCCGGCCAATGCACCAAGGTAGACCCCGACGCCGATGCCGCCGCCGTCGGCCTGCTCGGCTGCGGCGTCATGGCAGGTTTGGGCGCAGCGCTCAACACCGGCAACGTCAAGCGAGGCGACTCCGTTGCTGTGATCGGCTGCGGAGGAGTGGGCGTAGCAGCCATCGCCGGCGCCGCGCTCGCAGGGGCCACCACCATCATTGCCGTCGACATCGACGCAAAGAAGCTCCAGCGTGCCAAGGACCTCGGCGCAACCCACACCGTGGACTCATCCGCAGCGGACCCCATCGAGGAAATCCGGGCCTTGACAGCCGGCTTCGGCGCAGACGTGGTGATTGACGCCGTCGGACGTCCCGAAACTTATAAGCAGGCGTTCTACGCCCGCGACCTCGCAGGCACCGTTGTCCTGGTTGGTGTCCCCACACCGGAGATGACCTTGGAACTGCCGCTGCTGGATGTCTTCGGCCGCGGCGGTTCACTCAAATCCTCATGGTATGGCGACTGCCTGCCCTCCCGTGACTTCCCCATGCTCGTGGACCTGTATAAGCAGGGCAAACTGGACCTGGACGCCTTCGTTACAGAGCGCATCACCATCGACCAGGTGGAAGAGGCGTTCGACAAAATGCACGATGGCGCAGTCCTCCGATCGGTGGTTGAACTGTGAGCGCCGGCAACCTCACGATCGATCAGGTAGTAACCTCCGGGACATTCTCCCTCGACGGAGGAACCTGGGACGTGGACAACAACGTCTGGATCATCGGCAACGCCACCGAATGCATCGTCATCGACCCCGCCCACAACCCTGAAGCAATCCGTGCGGCCGTGGGTGGCCGAGACGTCAAAGCCATCCTGCTAACACACGGCCATGACGACCACATCAGTTCCGCAGGTGCTTTCCGGGAGCTCGTCACGGCTCCCATCCACCTGCATCAGGACGATTGGATGCTGTGGAAGGCCGTGTTCCCCCACGTTGACCCTGATGTGGCGATCGTGGACGGTGACGAGTTCACCGTGGCCGGCGCAACGGTGAAAGCGATCCACACTCCCGGACACTCTCCAGGATCCGTTTCGTTCCACCTTGCAAGCGAAGAGACACTCTTCAGCGGAGACACGCTCTTCCAAGGCGGACCCGGTGCGACCGGACGGTCCTACAGCGATTTCCCCACCATCATCGAGTCCATCCGGACAAAGCTCCTGCCACTACCGGAGGAAACCGTGGTCCGCACGGGACACGGCGATTCCACCACCATCGGCGCAGAGAAGCCGCACCTGGATGAATGGATCGCCCGCGGGCACTGACACCAAGCGCAAATAGTGGGGTACGGGCTGACGCCCCTACCCCACTAGGCTGCGGAAGTCGCCGTCGAGAACTTCCGCGTACCCGCGGTAAGCCTCAACAACGGCATCCTCCACCGACTGAACATCCAGGTGCGGGAGCAGGTCATTGGCCGCACCAGCAGTGGCAGGATCCCACTCCAACCCAAGCGCCGCGTAGCTCGCCGCCAGGACTTCACGAATGGGCTTGGAATCCTCCACCACAATCACCGAACTAAACAACCACCCGCCGGAAACCACACGTTGGGCTGTACCAATCAGTTTGATGCGGTGTGCAGGGAAATCGGGGTCCTCGCCGTGGACACTAAACTCCCCCGGACAGTATTCACCGGGAATCTCACCGACGGCGGCATGAACGCCTACGCTTCTCAGCGCTCCGGCCAGCAGCTCACCAAACTCGGAAAAACGGGCTTTGGCGCGAACGATCGCGTCAGGGTGAGGCTCAATGTGATCAATGACCAAGGTCCCTTGGTGATAAGCAGCGGCGCGGCCTCCGGCTTTGCGTATGAGCGGCTCGAACCCCAGCTCCCGGCACGCCTCTGCCGCAGCCTGAAACCCTGGCAAGTTGGCGTCGCGCTGACCGAAAGCAACCGTGGGCTGTGGTCGATACAGGCGAAGGGACGGGCCCAGATTTCCGTTACGGGCATGCTGAAGCAGCTCCAAAGCGAAATCAAGGTCCGCAGCCGCACCCATGGATTCCTTCTGGCGGTAGACAGTGAGCTGGCGGGCCTCTGCTTCCAACCCGCTCATCAGCTTTTCCTCAGGGTCAGGATCTGCTCGGCCCGCCCGAAGGGTCCGTTGAGGTCATGGAGCACAGTGGAGGTCAGGCCGATGCCGTCCGCTCCGAAAGAGACCTTGTTATCCAGACCCAGCCATTCACCGGACGGAGCGCGATACATATGGATTTGAAGATCCACGTTAGGAAAAATGTAGCTGTTTTCACCCGGAGGAACGCGTGCGGCTATGCCATTCGCGGTGTCCACCAGCCCCAACAGGCGGGCCACATCGGAGCTGTCGTTGTGGTTCGTCAGCGGATGGGACGTCCGGATCCAAACCTTGCCTGATCCAGGACGGTGTCCCTCAGCGATGCGCATCTCCAAAGACCGGATGTAACCACCGGGCCACACGCTCGCCCCATCCCATGGCTTGCATTCATCAGGGGCCGGCATGGACTCATCCTCCACCGCGGCCACGGCGCTGGTGTCGCTGGTGATCATGCGCCACGCGGCGGCACGGATAGCCACGCGACCCCCTGCCGAAAGCTCTGCCTGAAGGAGTTCAATGGTCCTTCCCGGCCTCAGCGTCGAGGTGGTGACCTGGAATTCACCGCCGGGAATCAGCCCGAGGATTTCATAGCTGATCCGCGCCAGGCGGACGTCGTTCCGTGGCTCATGGCGGACCAAGGCATCTGCGATGATGCCCGACGCCGGAGCCATATGTTGTTCGTGGGGATTCCAGGCACCTTGGGCGTGAAGGGTGGACCGGTAGCGGCCCCCACCCAGTGATTCGTAGTAAAAGTCGCCGTCCGCCAGTTCCGGTAATGCAGTAGTCAACCCAGGCCTTTCGCCGATCCAGCTGT
Source organism: Arthrobacter sp. DualSoilB13 (assembly GCF_055389195.1). Lineage (NCBI taxonomy): Bacteria > Bacillati > Actinomycetota > Actinomycetes > Micrococcales > Micrococcaceae > Arthrobacter > Arthrobacter sp. DualSoilB13. The sequence goes on from NZ_AP035865.1 coordinate 2,357,600, forward strand.
AGAACTCAGACCACTGTATCCGCTGATTTGGCCCTTGCCCGACGCCGACGGAACACAACAACCAACGTAATGGCGGTCACCAGGACCGCCACGCCCACAGCAGCTCCACCAGGTGATGCGGCGGCTACCGCCAACCATGCCTCCAGAGCGGCAAGACCAATGGTTGCGTAGAGCAGGGCCCAGATCACAGAACCCGCCACAGCTGCGGGCAAATATCGTCGGAGTGGCATACGGGCGGCACCGGCTGCGAGGTTAATGGCAGTTTGGAGGCCAACAGTCAGAAAAGACAGTACGACGGCGTACGGGCCCCAGCGCTGGATCAGCGCCTGGGCGCGGGCAGCTTTGGGCCGCTCCAAAGAACCACCGAAGCGGGTATGTGCGAACCCGGCCATGGCCCCCCGCCCGATCCAATAAGTAACGTTGACACGGATCATGACAATCGCGAAGAGCGCTGCGAGTGCGACGCCGAAGGGCAAACTCATGATCTGATCCACTCGACTTAGGCTACCCTAAGCAGCGCTTCGCTGAAGACCAGGTCCCGGACTCCTACGGTCAAACCCTAGGATGATTCCATGGACCTCCGCGACGCCGCCCAGGAGCTGTACGCCGTGACACCTCGTGAATTCACGGCGGAACGTAATGCTCTGGTGCGCAAAGCGAAGGACGCCGGGCAAAAAGACTTGGCTCAAGAGATCGGCAGCCTTCCCAAGCCGGCTGCCGGAGCTTGGGCCATCAACATCCTGGCCGTTCACAAACCCGAGGTAATTGACGGCGTCGTACGTTTTGGCATTTCGTTACGAGGCGCCCAGGAGGAGCAGGACACCGAAGCATTCCGTGAACTCGGGCAGCAACGCCAAAGTCAGCTGACAACAGCCGTCCATTCGGCCAGGGATCTCGCTGCAGAGCTGGGGGCTCCACTGAGCGCGGCCGCAACGTCCGATGTTGAGCAGACTTTCAGGGCGGCCATGGCCGATGCCGGGGCAGCCGCCGCGGTACGAACGGGCAGGCTGGTCAGGGGGCTCAGCGGCAGCGGCTTCGAAGCAGTGGACCTTGCAGGAGCAATAGCTGCGGCAGGTCCCGATGACGAAGCGCCCGAAGCTACACAAGAGCGATCAGTCGAGAGATCAGTCAAGAAGGGGCCCCCACCACACGCCAAGAGCACTCCGACGTCCCAAGACACTCCGCCCAAGGGGAAGGCACCGCAACAGAAGTCCTCCAAGGAAAAAGCGACGTCTTTGGCCGATCGGCGGGCCGCCAAGCAGCAAGCAGCACTGAAAGAGGCCCGCAGCGAGTTCGACGTCGCCGACCAAACGGCCAGGGAAGCAGAAGCGGCAGCATCCGAAGCGTGGGACACCGTCAATGCACTGGCTGATCGCCGAACCACACTCAAAGCCGACATTGAAGACCTCAAGAAACGTCTGGCAACCCTTGAAGCCGAACTCATTGGAGTCACCCGTGATGCAGAATCCGCGGAATCAGAAAAGAAACGGGCCGTGCGGGCCGCAACCCAGCAACGCCGCGCCGCCGATCAAGCCCAACGGCGCATCGATCGGCTGAGCTAGTCCTTCTTCTTGACCGGCGACTCCTGCAAATGATGGGTTGCAGGACCCTCAAGATATTTGCCCTCGGGGGTGAAGCGCGAACCGTGCAGAGGGCAGTCCCACGATTTTTCGGCATCATTCCACGTCACGATGCCACCCAGGTGTGAGCACCTGGCCGAAACCATGCAAACGTTGCCGTCCACGGTGGACACTGCGGCTGGTTCACCCTTGTACAGCCCCACAACGCCGGTTCCTTCGGCTGGACGCGTTTGATCCGTGATGTCAGGATTGGCCTTGATTCTTGCCCTGTCCTCCACCATTCGCTTGGTGGTGCTCGCGTTCAACCGCACGGCTTGGAGCGCTCCTTGGGGCGAGGTGACGCGGCGATGGATGGTGGTGGCCCAATCGGATTGGCCGCCCAGGATGTCCGAGGTAATGGATAGGGCTGCCGCTACCCCGTTGCTCATCCCCCACTTGTTGTAGCCGGTGCCGAAAAAGATGCGTCCGTGGCCGCGGGGAAGCTTGCCGAAGAACGGCATCAGGTTGGTGGCTTGGTAATCCTGAGCCGACCACGTATGGGTGACTTCGGCTCCGGGGTAGTGCCGGGTGGCCCACCCCAGCAGGTCATCCAAATGCGACTTAGGTGATGCAGCCCGGCCCGCCGTGTGCCCATAACCACCGACCAGGAGCAGCTCTCCCTCGGGTGTAGGGTGGGTGCGCTGCGAGCGGGTAGGTGAATCGATGGACAGATACATGCCCTTCGGAAGATCGCCCGGGACCTTCAACGCAGCCGCATAGGAGCGGTTGGGCTCAAGCTTGGCAAAATACAGTCCGCGGTCCAGGATTGGGGTGCCCGTAGCTATCACCACAGTGTCTGCAGTGAAAGTGCCCTTGCCCGTGGAGACCTCCATAGGCTGCCCGGAAGCTACGTTCTCCACCTGCATGCCCTCGACAATGAGGCCGCCATGGCCTCGAATGTCCCTGGCAAGGGTTTCCAGCACATCCATGGGGTGAATCTGGGCCTGGCCTTCGAGTTCCAAAGCCTCCACTATGGGGAACGGCAGCCCGGCGTCACGGCTGAAGTGGACGTCCAAACCTGCGTCCCGCGAAACCGCAGCCTCCTTGCGGAGCCGCTGGCCGCCGTCGTCCGTGGTTGCGAAGGTGACCGCGGTCCGGCGTTGAAACGGGATGCCCTGCTGCTCCATATACTGCGTCAGCCAGGCTTGGCCGGACTTATTGGCCTCCACATAGGCCTGCACCACCTTCAGCGAATACTGGCCGCGCAAGGCCGAAAGGGCTCCTCCTTGGAGGAGGCTTAACTTACCGGTGGTGTTACCGGTGGTCACAGCGCCGAGTGTCCTGGCTTCGAAGACCACCACGCGCTGCCCGGACCTGGACAACAGCAGGGCAGCCACCATACCGGTGAGCCCCGCGCCCACCACTATGGTGTCAAAGTGCTTTTCTTCGGGAATTGAGTCGGACATGAAGCGGGATTCCCGGTCCAACCACAGCGATTTCATCAACGAACCTGCCTCTCAATTCACTGGCCTGTGGTGAGGCAAAGAGTAGGCGCGTCGTTGGTGCTTATCAAGGGGTCGCGGCGCCTACCACCAAAGCCGCTGCGTGCCGCAGTTCAGCGTCCGGATCAGCGGCCCAGCGCTCCAATACGCGTTCCGCGCGTTCCTTAGCGAGGCCTTCCAACCGGTCCATTAATGGGCGGACCACATCTTTGGCGAGGGGATCCACCAGTTCCCGTGTCCCGGACTGCCTGATGAAACCCTCTATACGGGTGAGGTCCGTGTTGACCAGAACGCTGACTTTGGTCTGCAGCAGAACCACTGCTGCAAGTCGCCTCTCGAACACAGGCTCAGCCCACAACTCCGAGCTCAAGGCAGTAACGTCGTCATGGTCCAGGGTTTTGTACCGCTTGAGCATGTCCCTCACGGTTCCCCGTACTGCGCCCACCGACGCGCCATACACCTTCAAGGTCCCGCCCAAACGCTCACTGGCCTCTGCAGCCTTCTCCCAGGTGGACTCCATCTGCAGTGTGTAGTCCACGAATTCACCGGCTTCACTCACCCGTCTATTTTGTCAGTGCCTTCCCATAGCGTGGTGCCACCAGCAATCGACAGGAGCAACATGCCGTCCCAAGAGCTCGCCACCGAGGCATCATTTCCGGGTGTCCCGGCGGCTTCGTCCATGCCTCACTGGTACCCCACACTGCTCAACACGGTGGCTGACCAGGTCCGCGTCGGCAGGACCCGGGCTCTGGCGGCCGCCAACAGTGAGTTGCTGAACTCCTACTGGAGCATTGGCCGGCAGCTGGCCGAACGTGAATCCGAGCAAGGCTGGGGTGCCAAAGTAGTCACCCGGCTGTCCGCCGACATCCGCACCCGGTTCCCGGACGCGAAGGGCTTCTCCCCCAGGAACCTTCGGTATATGAAGAGCTTCGCGCAGGCGTGGCCTGACTTCCCAATGTTGCAAGCGCCGCTTGCAACATTGCCCTGGTACCACCAGATCGCACTCTTGGAAAAGCTCGACGACGCCGCCACTCGCCTTTGGTACGCATCGGCAGCGGCCCAACACGGTTGGTCGCGCAACGTGCTGACGCACCAGATTTCAACGCGTCTCCATGAGCGATCAGGCCAAGCAATCACCAACTTTGCGGCCACTATGGTCCCTGCAGATTCGGATCTCGCGCAGCAGGCAACCAAGGACCCCTACGTCTTTGACTTTTTGTCCATGAGTGACCGGCACACTGAACGGGACCTGGAGCTGCAGTTGGTGAAGCATGTGGAGAAATTCCTGTTGGAGCTGGGCCAGGGTTTCGCCTTTGTGGGCGAGCAGGTCCGGCTGGAGATTGCCGGCGACGAGTTCTTCGCGGACCTGCTCTTTTACCATCTGAAGTTGCGCTGCTACATGGTGATAGAGCTCAAGGCCGTGAAGTTCGAACCCGGGTTCCTGGGCCAGCTTGGGATGTACATGGCTGCGGTGGACGATCTCCTGGCGCACCCGGACGACAAGCCCACCATCGGACTGCTGTTGTGTAAGGAGAAGAACAGCGTGGTGGCCGAGTACGCACTGCGTGGGTTCAACGCCCCCGTTGGCATCGCAGAGTGGAAAACCTCCATCGCCGATTCCTTGCCGGATGAATTGGTGGCGAGCCTGCCCAGTATTGAGACCTTGGAGGCCGAGCTGGCTAGTGAGGCTGCGCGCTTGCAGCGTTGAGTTCTCGGGCAGGGTCCCCTAGACGTTGTCCTTAAACCAAGCCAGGGTGTCGTTCCAGGCTGCTGTGGCTTGGGCCTCCACGTAGCGTTCACTGGTGTCGTTGTGGAAGGCGTGGTCAACGCCGGGGTACACCTTGAGCTGGTGCTTGACGTTGGTTTTATCCAGCGCCTCTTGGAGTTGAGGCATGGAGCCGGTGATGCGGGCATCCTTCTCGGCGTAGACACCGAACACAGCCGGCTTGAGAGTGGGGACTTTGGCCAAATCCGGTGCGGGCCCATAGAAAGCCGACGTCGCTTTGAGGGCGGGGATGTCTGTGGATGCCTGCCACGTGATGCCACCGCCGAAGCAAAAGCCAACCATCGCGATCCGGCCCTCCTCCACATAACCCTGGCCATTGAGGTACTCAAAGGCGGCTTTAAAGTCACCCACGTGCCTTTGGGCACCCGCCTGCGTCAGAGCGCCCGGGACGGCATCCGGGTCCATCGACGCTGTCCCGCCCTCCCTGCTGAGGAGGTCCAGTGCCAACGCCGCATACCCTTCCTTGGCAAAACGCCGTGCGACATCCTGGATGTGCGGGGTGAGGCCTCTGTTCTCGTGGCAGATCAACACGCCTGGGCCCCTCTGGCTTCCCTCAGGCCGGGCGAGGTAACCGCTGATCTCCGTCCCGCCGGAGTCGAACTTCACTGTGGCAGTAACCAGACCCGCCGCGCCCTCTGGAACGGACAACGGGCTCTTGGCGTTGGGAACCGCGGTAGTGGCGTTCACGGTGTTCCCCGGAGAAGCCGCCGACGACGTGGTCGATGGCGTGGGCATCGGGTCCGTGGTCTTGGGAACCTCCTCCGGCGTGCAACCCACCAAGGCCATGGCCGCCCCTGCAGCCGACATGCTTCCCATGATGAACGCCACCCGCCGGGTGAATGTCTTATGCGACATCTCTCCCGAGCGGTAGTCATCGTAGAACTCTTCGATCAAGTACTTCTCGAACTTCTCCAGCTGCACCACGGCGATCCTCCCGACGATGTGATGATCCTCCCTTGATGTGTAGACGTGAGCAAGGGTGAGATGGTTCAGTGCCGGATCTGTCGCCACCTCCCCGGGAATGACACTCTAATAATGTCAGTGCCCCCTGCCAGAGTTATGACATGGAGCGGATTCGGGAAAGGCAAGTGGAGGCGGCGGTTTCCGCTGCGCGTCTTCCTGCCACCTCCGGAGGGTTCGTTCTGTCGGGCACCGTCAGTGGTGATCTGATCCAGCAGTTGCGGGTGCTTGAAGATATGAAGTCAGCTATCTCGAGTTTGCAGGCCAAGATCGCTGTTGCCTTTGACCTGGCCCAGAGGCAGGAGCAGGCACAGCAAGGCGTTCCCGCCTCTGACCAAGGTAAAGGGGTGGGGGCTCAGGTGGCGTTGGCGAGGCGGGAGTCCCCGAACCGTGGGTCGAGCTTGCTGGGTTTTGCGAAGGCGCTGGTGGTGGAGATGCCCCACACTTTGGCAGCGTTGCGGGCCGGGCTCTTGAATGAATGGCGGGCCACGTTGCTCGTGAAGGAAACGGCGTGTTTGTCTGTTGAGGACCGGTGCGCGGTGGATGAGGAACTCGCCGCCGATACCGGGACTTTTGATGGCAAGGGTGATAAGGCGATTGTTGCGGCGGTGAAGGCTGCTGCGTATCGGCGTGATCCGCGGTCGGTGGTGGGTCGTGCCAGCCGTGCCGCTGCTGAGCGGACGGTGAGTTTGCGTCCGGCGCCGGACACCATGACGTACCTGACGGCGCTGTTGCCGGTAGCTCAGGGGGTGGCGGTTTATGCTGCGTTGTCCCGGGCTGCTGATACTGCCCGTTCCACAGGTGGTGCTGGCACTGGCGGGGGTGTCGGGTCTGGTGGAGTAGCCCCGACCCGTGGCCAGGTCATGGCCGACACTCTGGTTGAACGGGTTACCGGCACGCCGGGTGGGTTTTCTGGGATCAACCTGGATCTTGTCATGACCGACCGGACGCTCTTTCAGGGCGATAGTGAACCGGCCCGGCTCAAGGGATACGGAATCGTCCCGGCAGAGTGGGGAAGGAAACTTCTCGGCCTGGGGCCAAAAGGAAGCTCAGGGCAGGCCGAAAAGTCAGCGCCCGCCGAATGCTCCGTGCCGGTGGCTGACGTCAGGCACGCCGGTCCCGAGCTAACCGCCCCCGCACCAGTGGCAGCCGCACCGCCGACAGCAAACAGCTTAGGAGCAATACAGACATCACAGTCGGCCCAAGACCAGGAGTTCGATGTCTGGCTCCGTCGGCTCTACACCGCGCCGGGCACCGGAGAGCTCCTGGCAACGGATTCCAAGGCCCGGTTCTTCCCGGCAAGGCTGCGGCGATTCATTGAGACCCGTGATGACACTTGCCGGACGCCGTATTGTGATGCGCCCATCCGGCACACAGACCATGTGGTTCCGTGGCGTTCAGGAGGGAAAACGAACCTCGCAAACGGGGCTGGTCTGTGCGAAGCATGCAATCACACCAAGGAAAACCCCGGCTGGACCACCCGTGCAGTACAGGCCGACGTGCACACCCTGGAAATCCGCACCCCCACCGGGCACACCTACCAATCCAAGGCTCCACCCCTACCCGGGCACCAGCCTATGGACGCCGATACCTCCTGAATGATGCAAGTTCTACTGACGCTTGGGGAACAGGACCACTCATTGCCCAGGAAACAGTTCCGAGACGGTGCCGGGTCCAAAAACTACAAGCCAGCTCACCCCTAAGACGAAGATAACCCCGGTTGCAGCCAGCGCGATTATGGGCGCTCGTCTCGTCATGCCCGAAAGGATCCTCATGACGGGTCCACCAATCGGACGCTCCTTTGAAGCAGCACCTGTATGAAGGGCGGTTCGCCTTCTAAGCGCCAGAAGTTGTCTCAGAGTTTTCCGCACCGCGACTTCAAGGACCAGACCCCGGCCTCGGGCAGACGAATAACACATCCATGCGCCAGCGTAAAAGGGGAAAGCTGTCAGCACCATATAGAAAGCCAGAAATTGGAACAAGCCGCCGAGGATCTCTGTGGCCTTTACCCCCCAGCGACCCCCCGCGGCCATATCCAGCGCAGCCACCATAAACGGACTCGTGAAAATCGCCCACAGGAGTATGCCCATGGCCACACTTCCCGTCACTGACCACCACTGCTTGTTGTACCAAAGGACACAGATTTTGCTTAGCCGGTCTACAGCCAGAAATGCCAGGCCGGCGGTGATGACCACAGTTGGAATGAACGCCTTCCCACCCGCCAGCGATGCTGCCACAATGCCACTGGACACCGGATAAATGGCAAACATTATGACAACGTGGCAAGTGGGTCGGCGGGGGGGCGCCGACCCTTCTCCGGGGTAAGGCTCTGAGTACCGATTTCTTCTCGCGAACAAGTTTCCATAGGTAAGCATCTGCCGTGGTGTCAACCAACTTAGAGTGCTCTGCAGCATCACTGGCGAACAGCGATAGAAGCCCGCCGAGGGCCAAAGACCCGAGGCCGCGAACAGCATCGAAACGCGGAGGGTTTGGCCATGAACCGAAATCAAAAGACTGCCCGAAGGACACCATCATCAGGCCTGTAGCAGCAAGGGAAATAACCCGGCACGCCATATCTAGGAATTCAACCGGGCCAGGGTGTTTCCTTTTGTCAGTGATCTTCAAGGATCGTGCCTGAAGCTGGACGGCCACTACTAGAGTGGCCAGCAGTCCGAAGCCCGACAACACCGAAGCTCCAGGGATCCGCCTTAAGATCGGGTTGTAGGACATGTCCACGTTCAGTGACGCCATCCAAACGAAAAGCCAGACCACGATGCTGACGAGCAGATGCGCCAGTGTCCTCTTCAGTAGGCGGCCTCGGTATGCCTCTGCCTCTTCCATAACGCGGACAAGGACTTTGGGACTTAGCTGATCCAGAATAATAACGCCCTTACGAACCGTCACGTATCTAGCTCACGTGCTCGCGATTGATGGTGGTCAACGACGCCACAGAGTCTGAATCCGTCGTCATACAGGAAGTGCTTCATTTCGGGAGAACGTGACGGAGCTCCCAATTGTTGGCGGATCGCGAGCGACAACAAAATAGGGCCCCTCCCGTCGAAGCGGGAGGGGCCCTGAAAGAACCGACAGCAAGGTGAAGATTTAGAACTCCCAGTCCTCGTCTTCCGTGTTGACGGCCTTGCCGATCACGTAGGAGGAGCCTGAGCCGGAGAAGAAGTCGTGGTTCTCGTCGGCGTTCGGGGACAGGGCGGAGAGGATGGCCGGGTTCACGTCGGTGACGGATGCCGGGAACATGGCCTCGTAGCCCAGGTTCATCAGCGCCTTGTTGGCGTTGTAGTGCAGGAACTTCTTGACGTCCTCGGCCAGGCCGACTCCGTCATAGAGGTCATGCGTGTACTGGACTTCGTTTTCATACAGCTCGAAGAGGAGCTCGAAAGTGTAGTCCTTGATTTCCTGCTTGCGGGCCTCGGAAACCTTCTCCAAGCCCTTCTGGAACTTGTAGCCGATGTAGTAGCCGTGCACGGCCTCGTCGCGGATGATGAGGCGGATGAGGTCAGCCGTGTTCGTGAGCTTGGCCCGTGATGACCAGTACATGGGCAGGTAGAAGCCCGAGTAGAACAGGAAGCTCTCCAGCAGAGTGGAGGCGACCTTGCGCTTCAGGGGATCGTCGCCCTGGTAGTAATCCATGACGATCTGAGCCTTCTTCTGCAGGTTCTCGTTTTCGAGGGACCAGCGGAAGGCGTCGTCAATCTCCTTGGTGGAGCACAGGGTGGAGAAGATGGACGAGTAGGACTTGGCGTGCACCGACTCCATGAAGGCGATGTTGGTGTACACGGCTTCTTCGTGCGGGGTGATGGCGTCCGGGATCAGCGAAACAGCGCCAACGGTACCCTGGATGGTGTCCAACAGGGTGAGGCCCGTGAAGACGCGCATGGTGAGCTGCTGCTCTTCCGGGGTCAGCGTGTGCCACGACTGAACGTCGTTGGACAGCGGCACCTTCTCCGGCAGCCAGAAGTTGTTGACGAGGCGGTTCCAGACTTCCACGTCCTTATCGTCCTGGATCTTGTTCCAGTTGATGGCCTCGACGTGTGTCAGCAGCTTGACCTTCTCGGTCATGTCATCCCCTTAAGCGATGGTGTTCTTGAGGTAAGCCTACGACGGCGGGTGGTGACCCGCCGTCGTACTCTTTAGTTTTTGCAGCGGCAGTCGCCGCAGAAATCAACCGATTTCGGTTACAACATGCACGAAACACAGCCCTCAACCTCAGTCCCTTCCAGCGCGAGCTGGCGGAGACGGATGTAGTAGAGGGTCTTGATGCCCTTGCGCCATGCGTAGATCTGCGCCTTGTTGATATCGCGAGTGGTTGCAGTGTCCTTGAAGAACAGCGTCAGGGACAGGCCCTGATCCACGTGCTGCGTGGCAGCGGCGTAGGTGTCGATGATCTTCTCGTAGCCGATTTCGTAGGCATCCTGGTAGTACTCCAGGTTGTCGTTGGTCAGGTACGGAGCCGGGTAGTAGACGCGACCGATCTTGCCTTCCTTGCGGATTTCGATCTTGGCGGCCACCGGGTGGATGGAGGACGTGGAGTTGTTGATGTAGCTGATGGAACCGGTAGGCGGTACAGCCTGGAGGTTCTGGTTGTAGATACCGTGCTCCATGACCGAAGCCTTCAGCTCGCGCCAGTCATCCTGGGTGGGGATATGGTGGCCGGCGAAGAGCTCGTTGACGCGCTCCGTTGCCGGAACCCATTCCTGCTCGGTGTACTTGTCGAAGAACTCACCGGATGCGTACGTGGACTTCTCGAAGCCGCCGAACTTCTGGCCGGTCTCAATGGCGAGACGGTTGGAAGCGCGCAGAGCGTGGAACAGCACCGTGTAGAAGTAAATGTTGGTGAAGTCCAGGCCCTCTTCGGAACCGTAGTGGACGTGCTCGCGGGCCAGGTAGCCGTGGAGGTTCATCTGGCCAAGGCCGATTGCGTGGCTCTGGGCGTTGCCCTGAGCGATGGACGGCACCGAGTTGATGTAGGACATGTCGGACACGGCGCTGAGGGCACGAATGGACGTCTCGATGGAGCGGCCAAAGTCCGGCGAGTCCATGGTCTTGGCGATGTTCATGGAACCGAGGTTGCAGGAGATGTCCTTGCCCACGGTCTCGTAGCTGAGGTCCTCGGCGTAAATGGACGGCGAGGAAACCTGCAGGATCTCTGAGCACAGGTTGCTCATGGTGATCTTGCCGTCGATCGGGTTAGCCCGGTTCACGGTGTCCTCGAACATGATGTACGGGTAGCCGGACTCGAACTGGATCTCCGCGAGGGTCTGGAAGAACTCACGGGCGCTGATCTTGGTCTTCTTGATCCGGGAATCGTCAACCATCTCGTAGTACTTCTCGGTCACCGAAATGTCGGAGAACGGAACACCATAGACCTTCTCCACGTCGTACGGGGAGAAGAGGTACATGTCCTCGTTCTTCTTGGCGAGCTCGAACGTGATGTCCGGAACCACAACACCCAAGGAGAGCGTCTTGATGCGGATCTTCTCGTCAGCGTTCTCACGCTTGGTGTCCAGGAAGCGGTGGATGTCCGGGTGGTGGGCGTGCAGGTACACGGCACCTGCACCCTGGCGGGCACCAAGCTGGTTGGCGTAGGAGAAGCTGTCTTCGAGGAGCTTCATCACGGGGATGACGCCGGAGGACTGGTTCTCGATCTGCTTGATCGGGGCGCCGTGCTCACGAATGTTGGTGAGCGAGAGAGCTACACCGCCGCCACGCTTGGAGAGCTGAAGCGCGGAGTTGATGGCCCGGGCGATCGACTCCATGTTGTCTTCGATGCGGAGCAGGAAGCAGGAGACGAGCTCGCCGCGCTGTGCCTTGCCTGCATTGAGGAACGTGGGGGTAGCCGGCTGGAAGCGGCCGTCGATGATTTCATCAACAAGACGGTTGGCCAGGTCTTCGTCGCCGCGGGCCAGGTGCAGGGCGACCATGCAGACGCGGTCTTCGTAGCGCTCCAGGAAACGCTTGCCGTCAAAAGTCTTCAGCGTGTAGGACGTGTAGAACTTGAAAGCGCCAAGGAAGGTCTCAAAGCGGAACTTCTTCTTGTACGCGCGGTTGAAGAGATCGCGGATGAAGTTCATCGTGTACTGGTCGAGGGTTTCGCGCTCGTAGTACTGGTTCTTCACCAGGTAGTCGAGCTTCTCTTCCAGGTCGTGGAAGAACACCGTGTTGTTGTTCACGTGCTGCAGGAAGTACTGGTGCGCAGCTTCACGGTCAGCTTCAAACTGGATCTCGCCGTTGGGGCCATACAGGTTCAGCATGGCGTTGAGCTCGTGATAACCCAAGCCCTTGAAGGCCTCAGGCAGCGGCTTCTTGACCGTGTCCACAGCGCCCCCGGTTACTTCTGTTTCTGCGACAGTTGTGTCCAAAACTTTTCCAGCCCTTCGTTGACCCGCTGAACGTCTTCCGGCGTTCCCATGAGTTCAAATTTGTAAAGATGCGGCACCCTGCACTTAACGGAGATGATGTCCCCTGCTGCGCAGTAGTTGTCCGCGAAATTGGTGTTCCCTGCTCCAATAACACCGCGGATCAGTTCCCTGTTCCTGGGATCGTTGAGAAATCTGATGACCTGCTTTGGCACGGAACCTTCGCCGTTTGTCCCGCCATAAGTAGGCAGCACGAGGACGAAGGGTTCCAGAGCTTGAAGCGGAGCGTCCTGGGCATAAAGCGGGATGCGTGCTGCATCCATACCCAGTTTCTGGACGAATCGTTTGGTGTTCTCGGAGGTCGAGGAAAAGTAGATGAGGTGACTCCTCGTGGTCACAGCTTCCGCAGCATCGCGTACGGGTGCCGCTGCCAGCGGTGCCATGGGAGTCACCTCTACTACATAGGAATTCTTAGTGTGATGTGGTGGCGAAGTTTGAATAAAACTTAGGCCACGGAGGAAACGGCCTGGGCCAGTTCCTCGATCTTGTCCGGGCGGAAACCAGACCAGTGGTCCTGCTCGGTGACGACAACCGGCGCCTGCAGGTAACCCAGTGCCTTGAGGCGCTCGAGGGCCTCGGCGTCCTGGGAGATGTCCACACTCTGGTAGGCAATGCCCTTCTTGTCGAGTGCTCGGTAGGTTGCGTTGCACTGAACACAGGCCGGCTTCGTGTAAACCGTTACGGTCATGATCCCTGTCCCCTAAGTTGAAGTCTGATTCTCTTCGTATCTGGCGGGCTCAACCGGAACTTTAGTACTGAATCCGATACCGGCCCGCGGGCTGCCGTGACAGCCAACACGCTCTGATTTTGTCTTGTGCTGGTTTCCCGCTCAATCCGTAAATCGATACTACATGTAGTGCAAGCGCCGAACTGGAACCCCAAGATGATGTATTACAAGTATGTCATTCAATCCACCGCTCGTCCACAGGCAAGGGCCCTCAAAATGTCCGTGATTCCGCGAAATTGAGAGATGTCATCCACACCCTGTGGACTACTTAGCCACATTTAATCTTCAGCGTGTCGCCCGGATACGGCGTGTCGTGACAGTTTGAAAATGTGGCGTGGCGAACAGCTAAAATCGCCTGATGGTCAACCTTCTCCATCTCCGCACGTTGATGGAGGTCACCCGGCTGGGTTCCTTCGCCGCAGCGGCCGCCCAACTCGGCTACACAGCGTCGGCAGTGTCCCAACAGATGGCCGCGCTGGAACGCGATACCGGCGTCGAACTCTTCCAACGCTCTGCCCGCAGCGTCATTCCCACCGAGGCCGCGGTGACCATGACCCGGCACGCGTCCAAGGTGCTGACCGACGTCGAAGCCCTCATGGCCGCGGCTTCAAGGACCAACGACTCCCCCGCCCAGGAGCTGAGACTGGGTATTTTCCCCAGCCTCGCCACTTACGTACTGCCGGAGATCCTCCGGAACGATCGGTGGAAGAGACTGGGCATTGAGCTCCGCGTCTCAGTGGCCGAACCGGCCCAGACCATCCAAGGACTTCGCACCGGCGGTGAACTGGATGTGGCATTGGTTTATCAAGTGGGGCAATCCGGTCTGGCCTGGCCGCACTCCCTGGAACGTCAGTGGATTGGCGACGACGACTTCCGAGTGGTGCTGCCTGCATCATGGAAAATCCGGGAAGACGCCGAGATCGAAGCGGCTCACCTCTCGGACATGCCATGGATCGTCCACCACCCCGGCACCAGCGATGCCCTGGTCATCGAACGCCTCTTCGCCAGCTGCAACCTGCACCCCCGCGTGGTGGCTTACAGCGATGACTTCCATGCCAGCCTGGAGATGACCGCAGCCGGCCTGGGGGCATCGCTGGTACCGGAACTGGCGCTGCGCAACCGGCCACCCGGCGTCGTAGTTCTTGATGTTCCGGACATCCGCCTGGCCCGGAACGTCTTCGCTCTTCTCATCAATGAAAAGAGGACAGCCCAAGTGCAGTTGTTCACACAGCTGCTCGCTGACACCCTGAGGGACACCTCGGGAAAGAGTGGCCTCCACCCCCTGAAATCCGCTCCTGTCAAGGGCCGGAACCCCAAAGGGTGAATTGGAGCGAAGTGCTGGAACCCGCCGGTTGATGGGGTTAGATTGATCACATGGGCAAGGTAGCGAGCAAACATTTTGGGGAGATCGAGCTCAACCACGGTCGTGAACATTGCTTCGTTGCGAGACACGAACTTGGCGGCAACCAGCTTGAGTTGGACCTCAACGTCACTGCGCACGATCACTTCGATGAGGCGGCCATGCGCAAGGTGGACTACAGGTTGCGCTTCCTGCCCGAACTCGTGGACCAAGTCAGGGAAATGATCGCCGACGAACTGGACCAGGACGGCACCAACCCCCAACAGTTCCTCCATTTTCACTGTTCGCAGCTCAAGGAAGAGCAACTCCAATCCGTCTTCGGCGTCAAAGACAAAGGCCAGCTCACCAACGACGTCTTCCTGAAAGCCCTCAAGCTTGGCCACGTGGCCATCTATCCCGGCCAGCCGGAACGCTACTTCGTACTGGATTTCACCCTCGGCTCACACTTCACCGACGAACTGTTGGTGGCTGCAGCTGACGAGGACGGCGTGGTGGACGACGAAATTCTCTGGGAGTCGTAACTACGTCGTGTAACAACTCACCACGGACGGTCCACCCCCGGGGCTTTGTCCGGCCCCCGCAGGTACTCGCCCCGTTCCTGACCCTCCGAACGTTCAAGCTGTGCTTGCCGCCCGCTTTCTTCAAGCTGCCGGAGTTGCTCCTGGTTCGGGGGCGGCTGCGTGGCCTGCCCGGACGTGGATGGATCGTTGCGCGGCGACTCACCCGCTGAGATCTTTCCGTTGAGACGATCCCGGGCCGCATCCAGGTTCTCACCCTCACCTGCGGAGTTAGCCGGACCCACAGCATGGCATTGCGGCGGTGCGCTTTCTACCCCGGCCTTGGCCTCCCTGAACAAGCGTGCCGCTGCTTCCGGATCCCCGGCCGTATCTCCCAGCTTCTCGATACTCAACACAAGGTTGACGCGCACCCTGCATTCGTCCACGCCGGGGCCGGCCTCCAACGCCGATTCAAAGTCCTCCCGCGCGGCGGCAAAGTCACCCGCAAGAACATGGGCATCACCGGAGGCGAAAAGTCCCTTATGTGGCTCCACTAGATTTGCTACCTGCAACCACGATGCCGCACCGGCCACCCCCTCCTGCTGCCCGGCGTCGAAGGACTGCCCGGCAGTGGCGCCAAGGACACCAACGCTCAGGAGCTTCGCCGCAACCGCGAGCGCCAGTAGCGCTGGTGGTGCTGAGTAGAGCGCCAGCCGACGTCGCCGTCGTCGTGCGTTGTCGTCGTTCATGGGGTGGGCTCCTTCCGCACGGCGGGCCGAAGCGATTGGAGGGCGGTGAGATGCCGCAACGGTTCGTGGATTGCCAGCAGGAAAGCGGCCAGGGCCAGCAGCCAGTAAAGTTCCACGCGGCCCGGACCGTCGGGGGTCATTGCGGTCATGGTGCCGGGGCGGGCCTGGCTCAGCATGTCCGAGGTTGGCTCGGTGCCTGTCCTATGGGCGTAGGGAACGTGGAGCTGGTCTGCGATGGCGCGCAGCTGTCCTTCGTCGATTCGTGAGACGGCGTCCTGCGGGGTGTCGGAGGTTTTGTCCTGCACGTACGCGGTATCGGGGGTGGAGGTTTCCTTCATTCTCCCGCCCTGCCCGGTACCGTACCCGAGTACTGCTCCCCCGGCCACATTGCCGGCGTTCATGGGAGCCGGCGCTTCCGCGCTGGTGTTCTCACCGTCGCCGGCGTAGAAGACCAGTGCAGGGCGCCCTGGGTGTTGCTCACTTGCCGCTTCGAGTCTGTCTTTCAGGAGTTGGGCCGCGCCGGTGACGCTGCTTCCTTTGGCGTACCTGCTGTTTTGTGGTTGCAGGGTTGCCATGGCGGTTTGCAGGGCTGTTGCATCCTGTGTGAGGGGCATGCGGACGTTGGCTTTGTTGTCGAAGGTGATGAGCGAAAACTTGGCTCCGGCCAGTTCCTTGGCAATGGCCATGACGTCCTGCTGGACTCCTGAAAGCCGGGTGTTGGTTCCGTTGTAGTCTTCTGCGGCCATGCTGGTGCTGGTGTCCACGACGAAGAACACGTCCATGTCTGCGGTGCCGGTTTGGGCTTGGCCTCCAGCCCAACCGGGACGTAGAGCGGCAAGAAGCAGAAGGACGACGGCGGCACCGCGCAGGGCTGCAGGCTTAGAGGTCCGCCGCGGCCGGGTTGACTCACGACGCACGTAGGTCCAAGTCGTGAAACCGAGCAAGGCTGCGAAGGCCAGGGCCAGCAGGGGCCACGGAACGATGGGGGCGAAGGTCATGGTTCCAGCCGCCAACCGAGCAGCAGCATCCCCGCACCGGCAATCAGTGCAACGCCCAATGGCCAGTCAGGGGCGTCTGCAATCACTACCCGCGGCGCTGCAAGGTAGCTTGTAGCTTCCGTTTCCTGCACTTTCTGGACGATGCCCTGAACGGCGTCGGGGCTATCCAAGGTGAAATAGGTGCCGCCGGTTCGTTGGGCTGCTGCTTTGAGCTGGGCCCCTGGCTGATCGAGTTGCCCGCCATAGTCCATGTCGCCCGGATTGAGCGCGTGCACTTTCACCTTTTTCTCGGCGGCCAGGGCCGAGGCTTCGTCCAGGGTGAAGATCGGTTCTCCGGAAAGGAAGTTGTCCGTGGCCAGGACCACGGATCGCGAGCGCTCCCCTGCGTCAGTGCCGGGGAAGCTCTGCACGCAGCTTGCCAGCCCGTCGCCTATGAGCGAGGAGCCTTCCCCGTTCCACGTACCGTCAAAGAAGGACCCGGCTCCGCTGTCCAAGGCTTCCTTGGCGTTGGTGAGTTGTTCGGCGGCGAACTGGTAGTCGTCGGTGAGCGGGAAAAGCTGCACGCTGCTGCTGTCGAAGATGACCATGCCTATTCTTTCGCCATCGAATTCCTTGGCCAAGTCTTCGAAAACGGCTGCGATGGCGGCATCCGTGCTGGTCATTGACCCGGACACGTCAAGGCACAGCACAATGTCCCTGTTCCTGATTTCCGGTTGCTCTGTTGTGCGGTGCACCGGTCTTGCCGCGGCTGTGGCGGTGGCGGCGAGGAATACGGCGCCCAACACCACGGCGAGCGCCAGGCGTGTACGGTGCCGGCGTATCGCCTGCTGGTATTCGGGGAGGTCAGTGAGCCGCTCACCGTGGGCGATGGGCCTGGTCTGTGGGGCACGACGACGGCGGGACAGCCACGCGGTGACTGTCACCGCTGCTGCGGCCAGGGGAAGTATCCACCAGTAGCTCAGTTCCATGCGAGCACCACCTGACGTGCTGCTTCTGCGGATTGGCTCACGGAGTGGATCGGCAGGGGCGCGAATTCGTTGGGATAGATGCCGGCTATTCCTGCCGCCAGCTCCTTGAATTCGTGGCGCTGGAGGTCTTGGAGGGTCATGGAGGTCATAGGCAGGCCCGTGGCCGCTCCGGCGAACTCCCGCACGAGGAAGCTGAGCCTCTGGTGCGCGTCGCGCTCCGTCAGGCGACCGGCGTCGGCGTCCGCTGAGGTGGCCTCGATTGCAGACAGGCAGGCGGCTCGTAACGTGTCCAGGTCAGGAACTTGGCGGACCGGCGCGTCTTGGCGGACGGGAGCCTTCTTACGGTCCGAGAAGAGAACCCAGGCGTACCAGGCTCCGATGAGGATCACGAGCATAAGCCCGAGCCATAACCATTGCGGTTGGTATTGCAGGGGCGAATAGAAGCCCGCTTCATCCTGCACGGCTACCGCCCTTGGTAGGGGTCCTTGCCGTGAAGGCGCGGGAACGGTGCTTTTCGAGGAGAGCGAAGACTGAACCTAGGACGTCCTCGCTGCCCGTGGTTTGTTCCTCGGCGATTCCCAGCCGGTAGAACACATCCTGACGCCGCCGCTCGCGTTCCAGCGTTGCCGCAGCGTAGGCGGCACGTACCGTGGGATCCACGGCCAAGGACAGGGGAATTCCTTGCCCGGTGCCCACATCCGTGCTTTCCTGCATCCGGTTCCCGGGTTCGGCGGCGAGCTCGGCATCGCAGACTGTCAGCCATAGCACCTCGTGCCGGCCGCGCAGCCTCCGCATCAAGGTCTCCGTGCGGGCGTCCGGAAGGAACTCGTCCGCCACGGCGACGATGAGCAAACGCCCCTTCAGGTACCGCAACACATAGTCCAGCTGCTCGGCGATCCCACTGGCCTGTCCGTCCAGGGAAGCGCTCGCATCCACTTCGCGGAGCAGCCGTTCCAAATGCTCCTCACCACTGCGGGGCGGGATGTACGTGGACCTTGTGGCGTTCCCGTGCAGGAGACCTACGTCGTCACCGTGCCGGGAAGCCAGGTAACCCAGCACTCCGGCCGCATGCACGGCGATGTCCTTCTTGGTTTCCCCGGACAATGCCTGTGCGGCCATGTTCCTCCCGGTGTCCACCAGGAGAAGGACTGTGTGCCGGCGGACTGCAACGTAGCGCTTCACAAGGGGGGATCCGTGCCGTGCCGTGGCCTTCCAATCGATGTCGCGGACCTCGTCACCAGGGACATATGCGCGGAGTTCATCGAAGTCCAGGCTGCGGCCTTTGAAGACCGAACCGTACTCGCCGTCCAGAAGGGTCAGTGTCCTACGGTGGGCGAAGATGAACATCTTCGATTTAACGCGTCGGAGGAGGCTGGGCACGTCCGGGCCCCGCTACGGCGTCTGCACGGACGCCACCACGGCATCGATCACGGTCTCCACGGAGATTTCCTCCACCACGGCATCGAATCCGAGGATGATGCGGTGACGCAGGATCCGATGCGCAAGGTTCTTGACGTCCTCGGGAATGACGTGGTCACGCCCCTTGAGCAGCGCCATGGCGCGGGCTGCCTGGCTGAAGGCTATGCTCGCCCGCGGGCTGGCCCCGAATTCCACCACGTTAGCCAGCCGGGGCTCCAAGTACTGGGAAGCGTTACGGGTGACATAGGCGAGTCCGACGATGTACCGGACGATTGCGGGATCTATATATACCCGGCGCACGAGTTCCTGGACTTGGACCACGGCGTCAAGGGAAGCAGCGGCCGGAGGCTTCTGCTCTGCACTGAAAACGCCGGAGTCAATCCGGCGGATGACTTCCGCTTCCTCCGCAGGGCTCGGATAGTCAAGAACGTCCTTGAGCATGAACCTGTCCATCTGTGCTTCGGGAAGACGATACGTCCCCTCCTGCTCAATGGGGTTCTGCGTCGCGAGCACCAGGAAGGGCTGCGGCAAAGGATAGGTTTCACCCCCAATGGAGGTCTGACGCTCCTGCATGGCCTCCAGCATGGCGCTTTGCGTCTTGGCGCTGGACCTATTGATCTCGTCCAACAGAACTATGTTTGCGTGAACCGGCCCCAGCTGCGTGACAAATGTCCCCTTGGCGGCGTCGAATATCTGCGTGCCTGCGATGTCGCTGGGCAGCAGGTCCGGCGTGCACTGTATCCGGCGGAACTCCGCACTGACCGATTCTGCTATGGCTTGGGCCGCTGTGGTCTTAGCCAGACCGGGAACACTTTCCAACAGCACATGGCCGCCGGTCAATAAGCCGATAACCAATGTCTCACGCAGCCTGGCCTGGCCTACCACTTTGTTTTCGAAGCTGCGGACGATGCTACCCACGAGTTGCTGGGCACGGGCCATATCCGGTGCGTCGATTCCGGCCATGGCTGTGATCTGTTGCACTCGTGGTCCCCTCGCTGGCGTTGATGTGAAACGGCCACTCTATCCAAGCCTTCCTGAAGCAGCGTGGCAATGGGGACCCCTCCCCATGTGGACTTTGGAGGTCTATCCTTTTGCCATGCATCAGCTACCAGCCGCCTATCAGAACTACCTCGCTTCCCAGGACCAGCATGTCATCGACGCCGTACGGCCGGTCCTGCTCCAATCCGCAGCAGACCAGCGGCACGGCGTACGAATCACTTTCAACAGGGGCCCTACCGGACATCAAGCCCACCTGGACGAGTCCATACCGTATGGCGAGATCATCGAGGACATCGACTGACAGAAAGCTAACCCTTCATAGCACCGGACAGGGCAAACGAATTTCCCATGCCACGGGATACCAGCGCGTAGAGCACCAGCACGGGGACCGAATACAGGATGGAGAACGCGGCCAGTTGGCCGTACGCAATTGCACCGTGCTGGCCAAAGAAGCTGAAGATTGAGACAGCGGCTGGTTGCTTAGCGCTGGATAACAACAGGATGAACGGGACGAAGAAGTTCCCCCACGCCTGAATGAAAACGAAGATGAACACCACTCCGAGTCCTTGCCGCATCAGCGGCAACACGATGCTCCGCAGTGCCGCCAGCGTCGATGCACCGTCCACCCATGCCGCTTCCTCCAACTCACGAGGGACCGAATCCATGAAATTCTTGGTCATCCATATCGCCATGGGCAAAGTTGTGGTGGCCATGAAAAAGATGGTCGCCGCCATTGAATCCAGAAACTGCAGCTGAACAAACAGGCCATAGACCGGCACCATGATGGCCGTCACGGGGAGCGATGTCCCAAAGAGAATCGTGTACAGGAAGGGCTTGTTGAACCTGGACTGATACCTGGACAAAGGGTAGGCGGCAAGCACAGCTGCAAGCACATTCACCACAGCAGTGCCCGCCGATAACAGGAAACTGTTTGCCAAGGGCTGGAACAACAACTCAGGAGTCATCACCGCTCGAAAATTCTCAGTGGACGGCGCCACAGGAACTTTGGTCTGGTAGCCGGCCTGAGGATCAACGGAAGCCAACAGCAACCACAGCAGGGGCGCAACAAAGCACACCCCGATCACCGCAAGGGCGACGTCCGCGCCCAGCTTCGCCTTGGTAGTCATGTCTTTTGCTCCCGTAGCAGCCTCACGTACACCGCGCCGAAAACCATTCCCAGCAGAATCAGTACAGACGCCACAGCTGTGCCGTAGCCGATGTCACCGAACTTGAAGGCCTCCTGGTAGGCCAACACGGGCAACGTGGTACTGGCATTGGCCGGACCACCTGCAGTCATCACCCAGATGAGGGTGAACACTGCCAACGTCTGAAGGGTGATCAGCATCAAGTTAGTGGCAATGCTGCTCCGGATCAGCGGAAGCGTGATGAACGCGAGGCGTTGCCAGCCGCGCGCTCCATCCATGAGCGCAGCCTCCGCCACATCCCGGGGAACATCAGCCAACGCCGCACGGTAAACCAGCATGGAAAACGCAGTTCCACGCCACGTGTTCGCCAGCACGATTGCCACCAAGGGAAAGGAATACAACCAATCCGGCCCCTCACCTCCCAAGGCGCCCACTACCTGGTTGAGCGTCCCGTCCCGGTTGAAGTAGGCGTAAGCGGCAAAAGCCGCCACGATCTCCGGAAGCACCCAGGCCGCCACCACTGCAGTACCCACCCACGCTGCCACTGCCTTGCGCGAACGGGTCATCAGCAGGGCAATGAGTAAACCCAGCACATTCTGGCCCAGCACTGCGGAAGCCACGACGAACACCACCGTGAGCCAGGCGGAGAAAGGAAAGTCATCATCGCTGAACATCCGGACGTAATTGTCTGCTCCCACCCACTGCGGATCCCTGGCAGCCTTACCCGACAACGCGGCGTCCGTGAATGACGCATAAAAAGACCACGCCACAGGAGCGAGCAGGAACACCAGGAGCAGAAGAACGGCAGGAAATACCGGCAGCAGCCGCAGGAAGCGGCGAATTCTCATTTCTCCAGAACCTTGTCCTCACCTACCAGTTTCCGAACGGTGGCATCGTATTCAGCTGCTGCTTCCTCAGGACTCTGCTTACCGGTGATCACAGATTCCGTAGCTACCTGGACGGCTGTGGAAATTCTGGGGTAATCGGCCGTCGCGGGCCGGTAGTGCGTCACCTTCACCAGCTCTGAAACGTCCTTCACGAACGGGTTGGCCGCCAAGTATCCCGGATCCGATGCCACATCCGTACGCACGGCGATCTGGGAATTATTGACGTCGAAGGCAAGCGCATTCTTTTTGTTCAGCGCCGTGGTGAGGAAGCTGAAGGCGAGCTCAGGGTTCTTGCTCTTCGCCCCCACAGCCAGTGTCCAACCGCCGGACATGCTCACACCTCCGGGATCCTGCCCCTTCTGCGTGGGGAACATCGCGACACCCATTTCCTGCTCGTACCCGGCCCACTCATAGGCGCCGCCCTTCTGCCAGAACGACGGCGAATAGGAACCCTCCACGGTTGCGCCCAGTTTGCCTTGCGGGAACCACTCGCCAAAAACCTTCTTCCAGACGTTGGCGTCCAGGGCTTCGGCAGGACTCACGGCCAGTTTCTCGTCATAGAGGGTTTTGAGGAAAGCCAAGGAATCCCTGAACCCTTGGGAACCCACCACCCATTTCTTCTGGTCCCCGTCATACAAACTGCTGTCAGTGCCATACAGCAGCTCGTAGAAGCTCTGCATGACCGTGCCCTCGCCGGTCCCCTTACCGGCGTACATGGTGAAAGGGATGACCTGGGGATCAGAAGCCTTGATGGCGCGGGCGGCCGTGAGGATCTCGTCCCAGGTCTTTGGTTGCCACGGCACCGGAATTCCAGCCTTCTGAAGGACGGACTTGTTGTACCAGATTGCCCGGGTATCGGTGCCCAGCGGGACCGCGTAAATACCGCCGTCGTCCGCACGTCCGGCCAGCTTGGCTGCGTCGTTGAACGACTTCCAGTCATCCCACTTCTCAAGGTAACTGTCCAGCTTGAGCAGGTACCCGGCGTCGACGTCGGAACGCACCTTGAAGGTGTCCTCATAGAAAACGTCAGGTGCCGTATCAGCTGACCGCTGGGCCAAGGCTAATTTGGTCCCGTAGTCGTCGTCGTTGGCCTGGATGGGTTGGAGGTCCACTGTCACACCGCTGTTGGACGCTTCGAATTCCTTTTTTGCGTCCTGCATGACCATATCCAGGGCCGTGAACGAGTCACTCTTCTGATAAACGATCTTCAGGGTCTTGCTCACCGTGGCCTCAGGCGTAGGCGAACAGGACGTCGCTGCCGCAAATACGGCAGCGACGGAAACAAGCGCTGCGGCAAACTTCACTGGCGCATACTTCAGTGGCGCTTTGATCACAGGACGGCGCATGGTGCTCCATTCAGTCGAACCTGGCTACAGCCCCCATACTTCACCGTGACACACCTGCGACGTGGCCGAGCCTTATGGTTATTCAGTTGTCCTACTACTAACTAGCCCTCCAGCAGGAGCCTTTGCGCCCGTGGTGCCAGCATGTGCTCCAAAACCAGGCAGGCGGCACCGATGGCTCCAACGTCCTCGCCCACGCCAGACCCCACAACTTCGAGATCGTGGATCATGCGGGCCGCGTTGTTTTTGTCCAACAGTTCCGGAACACGTTCCATGAAGTAAGGCGACATCCGCCCCCAGAACGGGCCACCGAAAACGACGCGCTCCACGTCCAGGGTGTTGGTCACTATGGACACGGCACGCGCAACGAGGGTTGCGGACTTGTCCAAGATGGCGATTGCCCTGCCGTCACCGGCGTCGGCAGCGTCGCACAACTGGGCATACCGTTCCTGGACTTCGGGGCCGTCCGCACCAGCCCGATGCCCTTCCAGCACACCAGCGGCTTCGGCTTCGGCCACCAGCACCTGCGGGATGCAGGAAGACTTTACGCAGCCACGCAGTCCGCAATCACACAGCGGACCCTGCGGGTCCACCACGATGTGGCCGATTTCGCCGGCATTGCCCGAGGTCCCGCGCACCACTTCATCATTGAGGACAATGCCGCAGCCGATGCCTGTTCCCATGTACATGAACACGAAGCTGCCTGCACCGCTGGCGCCGCCTGCCCAGGTTTCCGCAACGGCAGCACTGGTCACGTCCTTGTCCACCAAGGTTTCCATGCCGGTGGCCTCGGCTAAGGCCTCCCGGATGCGCACACGGTTCCACCGTGTCAGGAGCGGAGGCTCCACCACCGAACCTTCGTCAAGGTCGATGGGTCCGGGGACAGCAACGCCCAGCCCGGCAATCTTGGACGCATCGACCCCTGATTCCTCAATGAGGATATTGATCTGCCCGGCGATGCTGGTGATCACCCCGGCCGGATCACCACCGGGAGTTGCCATCCGGGAATGCTTGACGACCTCACCCAGCAGGTCCAGAACTACGAAGGTGATGACTGCCGGATCCAGATGAACGCCCACAGCGTACATTCCGGCCGGGTTCAGGCGCAGGATGGTCCTGGGCTTACCCGGACCAGAGCCCTCCTTGCCGGCCTCCACGATCAACTGCTGATCCAGCAGACGCCTGGAAATGTTGGAAATGGTCTGCGGGGAAAGTCCCACGATCTGAGCCAACTCCACACGGCTGAGCCCACCTGATGAGCGGCGGATCGCCTCCAGAATGACAGTTAGATTAAAGTCCCCCATGCGGGGAAGGTTGGTTCCGCGCCTCGGTGTCGGCTGCCGGATCTCAGTCACTGATGCCCCTAGTCATTGGGATGAACTTCGTCGAAGTTGGTCTTTGTCTGAATCGTACGATACCGCCGCCGTTGGGGATATGAGCACACGCTGACACCGGCATCAGGGCTTGGTAACGATGCCGGTTGAGTGTGCCAGCGGCAGCCATGTGCTCAGATCCTTGATGGCACCGCTTAAGACTTCCGACTCCGCGTTACCGTGAATTTTGGATTCCGGCCTTCCTCCACCGTCGGCCCGATATGCCGTTCAAGTGCCGCGCGGTACTGCAGATGGCTGTTGTAGACGGTCCACAGCTCTCCACCAGGGGCGAGAACCCGCGCAGCAGCCTGGAACATTTTCAGAGCTGCGCCGGCGTGAACACTGGCGCCCAAGTGGAACGGCGGGTTCAGCAGGATGAGGTCCGCGCTGCCTGGTTCAAGGGTGGACATGGCGTCATCGTGGATCACTGCCACCCGCTCCCCCAGTCCGTTGGCCTTCGCTGTTGCCTTTGCTGAAGCGACGGCCGCAGCGGATTGGTCGGTGGCGACCACAAGGGCATCCGGATGGCGAAGTGCGTACATCGTGGCGAGGATACCGGTCCCGCAACCGAGGTCAACAGCCTGCCGGGCAGCCGGTATACGGTCCATGAAGGTCAGCAAGTAGCGCGTGCCAATGTCCAGGCGTGCGCCGGAGAAAGCAGCGCCATGCGCACAAACCGTAATCCCCAATTCCGGAAGGGACTCCACCACCGGAAAAGGGTGATCATTCGGCGCTGCTTTGGGCTCACGCGCCACCAGAACCCGGGACTTCTGCCGGGCAAGTTGCGGCTGGACTGATGCGAAGTACCGTTCCAGGACTGCATTCATGCCGAGCGACATGTGCTTGACGCGACCTCCGGCGAGCAGGACCGCCTCCGGGGCAGCAAACCTGGCTACGGCGTCGGCGATTTCCTCCAACTCAGCCAGCGACTTAGGCAACTGCAAAAGCACTACGTCGGCGTCGTCCAATAGCTCCCGGCTCAGCTCGTGTCCGGTGAAGCGACCCTCCAAGCCGGCAGAAACTGCGTTGCGTTCCAGCGCCAGCCTTCCGGAGAACAGATCCTGGTTTACGCGTACATGCCCGACGGCGAGTCCAGCCAGGGCGCCTAACGTCAGGGCGCCGTAGCGGTCGCCAATGACAACCACCTTGGAGTCGGGGCCAACCAGATCTGTAGCCGTCTCCAGCAGGAGCCTGTCTGTGGCATCAAAAGCCTGAAGGTTGTCCGCCTCGACGTCAGGAAGCCTACTCAACCCGCCCAAGAGCGCTTCAACATCCATTACCGTCACGTTGAGTTTCTCGCTTTCATGCATAACTGTCTCGACTTTACGGTGGCGTGGGAGGAACCTAGTGCTTGCAGGACGCAAACACCTGTCATGCCTTCCAGTGGCAACCACGGAGGCGGCAGGCACAGGTCACGGCGACCCCTGGAGCCAGGCACCGGGATCTACCCATCATTTGGGCTCCCCTCCCTCTGTGAGAAGCCATGAGTGTCAATGTTGTCACGAACCTTGAAGTAAAGTCCCACAACTCTCCCGACGAAACGAGGCGACCCAACAAGACGGTGCTGGACCTCGTCACCGTGGGCGAATACACAATCGGCCGGATGACCTTCGAACCAGGCTGGACGTGGGCCGACTGCATCAAACCTGTAGTGGGCACCGACTCGTGCGAATTGAGCCACGTAGGATTCTGCGTTTCCGGCAACTTGGAAGTAGAAACCACCGACGGCGGCAAGATCAACATTTCAGCCGGTGATTCCTACAGCATCCCGCCGGGTCATAACGCCCGCGTGGTGGGCGACCAACCGTTCCAAGGCGTCGAGTTTGTCAGCGGCGCCGAATTCGCGCGCCCCGCCGAGTAACCCCGAATCCACACGGACAACGAAAAAGACCCCGCTCAATGAGCGGGGTCTTTTTACCGAAGTGGAGCTGAGGGGACTCGAACCCCTGACCCCCTGCATGCCATGCAGGTGCGCTACCAGCTGCGCCACAGCCCCGGATTTATAGTGCAAATCCGCTACTTCCAAGCGGAATGATTTCTCTTCCCGTCGAAGCAACTCGTCAATACTAACCACAATCGCTTGAGAAGCGAAATCGTCTGAATATGACCTGCATCACCGCGATAGGTTGGCCCGCCGAGGTTGCCGCAGCCGAGGTGCGTTGGATCATTCCACCGCACCTCCCCCCAAAACCAGCTGCGCCGGAGCCGCCCTCAACCAAACGGCATGGCTCCCCCTGAAGTCTAGAATTTCCTGGCACTAAAACCAAACCGTTCAGTCGGTTTAGGATTGCTGAGGCCCGTCGCGCCCCCGGTGGTAGCGTTGTGGAGTCTCGACGGCGGCCCACCCCTCCGTCTCCTGACTCACCCGAGAGGCCACCCACCACCGATGCAACAACGTGCGAAAGACACCAGGCTTTCCGTCATTGAAGGTGCCGCCCGGGTTTTCGCGGAAATCGGCTACGGCAACGCAAGCCTGACCGACATCACCAAGCGCGCCGGCGTCACCAGGGGTGCGCTCTACTTCCACTTCACCTCGAAGCGGGAGTTGGCATTGGCTGTCATCGAGGAACAGCACGCAATCGTTCAGGCGGCAGGATCTGAAATAGCAGCCTCGGAAGCCCCTGCCTTGGACAGGCTCATAGGCCTCTGCAGGATGTTCGGGCAACAACTCCTGGACGAACCCGTGGTCCAAGGCGGCATACGACTGACTTTCGAAGCCTCCGCGTTCGACGCTGACGTCTCGGGCCCCTACCAGGATTGGATCAACACAGCGGAGCAGCTGCTGCGACAGGCAGCCACGGACGGCACCGTCCGTGCCGACCTGGATGCCGCCGCCTTTGCCAGATATCTGGTTGCATCCTTCACTGGAGTTCAGATGGTTTCCGAGGTCCTTACATCACGTGAAGACGTCCTGCTGAGGATCGAACAGATGTGGGAGTTCATGCTGCCGGCTCTACAGCCAACCAGTTCCAACTAGCCAGTTTTCCGCGGGGACGTTTTTCCAACGCAAAAAGGTCCTGCCCTCTTCATGATTCATGAAAAAGACAGGACCTCGTTGGTGGAGCTGAGGGGACTCGAACCCCTGACCCCCTGCATGCCATGCAGGTGCGCTACCAGCTGCGCCACAGCCCCATATTCTTGCTGCTTCGCGATCAGCTTTTAGGCTACCCGCGCCGAAGCA
Source organism: Arthrobacter sp. DualSoilB13 (assembly GCF_055389195.1). Taxonomy (NCBI): domain Bacteria; kingdom Bacillati; phylum Actinomycetota; class Actinomycetes; order Micrococcales; family Micrococcaceae; genus Arthrobacter; species Arthrobacter sp. DualSoilB13. The sequence continues at coordinate 2,385,487 of NZ_AP035865.1, forward strand.
ACTCAAATATCTTAGAACAGCATTTCCGAAAATTCCAAATCGGACATATTTCGGCAGGCTGCTGCTCCTAGTGCCCGGAATCCTCCGCGGTAACAGCCTTGGCAGAAGCGTCATCGCCCAATTCGAGGTCCACCACAGGGCAGTCCTTCCAGAGCCGCTCCAAGGCGTAGAACACCCGGTCCTCGGAGTGCTGGACGTGGATCACGATGTCGGCATAGTCCAAGAGGACCCAACGACCTTCGGACCGGCCCTCGCGGCGTACAGGACGAAGGTCCTGCTTCATCAGTTCTTCCTCAATACCGTCAACAATGGCATTGACCTGACGCTCGGTGGGAGCCGACGCAATCAGGAAAACGTCAGTGAGCGCCAAACGCTCGCTGACATCCAATGCGACGATGTCCTCGGCAAGCTTCTCAGCCGCGGCACGCGCAGCGTGACGAGCGAGTGTGATGGATTGTTCATGTGCAGACACGGGGTACTCCTTGTTGTGGCCAATGGCCTGTGTTTGGCGTGAGCCATTTGTACAGCGATAGTTCGTGAGCCATTTTGCAGCGATAGTTACTCTCCAGCGGAACTAGCCGCTGGTGATCATGATGATGCCGACGATGAGGGCCACAAGGCCCAGCGCCAGGACGCCGAATTGCAACAGCCTGTTACGTTGAGCGCGGGCCAAGCCCGCAGTGTTGGCATCCAAAGGATCAAGGCCGTACGCCGCGCTGGCCGAAACTGGTGTGCGCTGGGCTTCTTCGTTGGGCTCCCCCGCCGGCTCAGGACGTTTCCTTGCCGATTTCGCTACCGCCTCTGCACGGGCCAGAACGCCGGCGCGGCCACGGGATCCCGACTTTTTGGCCTGGGTTTGTCCGGAGTCGACTGTAGGCCCGGCTGAGGTAATCAGCGGAACAAACGTGGTGCTGGGGCGCTTCATGACGGGACGCTCAATCCCCGGCATCTTCACGAACTCCAGTGGAGTCACCATCGCGAGGTTGTTTGCCGTGGACGGTCCTGCGTCAGCCGTGGGCGACTTCCCGTTCCCGCCGGAACCCGAAGGGGTCTTACCGGAATCCGAAGTGGTCTTTCCGGAATCCATCTGGGTCTTCTCAGCAAGCTTCTGCTTGGCAGCAGCACGCTTGTTCAAGACTGCAGCACGCTCCGCGAGGGCAATCTGCTGAGCCAGCACATCAGGATCCACGGCCAAGGGATCCTGCTCGGCGATATGTTCCAGCTTAGCCGTCTGGTTTTCCACCTGGGCGGCGATCAGTTGCCGAACTGCAAGCGCCTGTTCCACGGACATTTCGGACTCCGCGGGAGCGCTGGAAGGCTTGTTGGCGGCCTCCGGCTGGGGTGCCTCTTGTGCGGTTTCGTCCTCTTTGGCCGTATCCTTTGCAGTCTGTTGCTTGGCTGGCGCGGACGCAGCAGACGATCCGGCAGGCATGGGGACAATCGGATTCATGGAGGTGGCAACTTCAGCCTGAAGTTGCTGGAGGCGCAGCTGGCGACGCGTGGGCGGACCCCCACCGGAGAGCTGCTCCTCCTTGTCGGCCAGCTCCTTGATGGTGCGCAGGGCCGCACGATCCCGGGCACGGATCTGAGAGGACCGTTCCTGGGCCGCAGGCCCTACGGCATCCACCGGAACATCGGCGGCGCGGCGATTGCGGCCGTTCGGACGGTCGGCATGCGGAGGATTTTCTACCTTCTCAGGCGCGGAAGTATCCACGTGCTGTTCCTCGGGGCGCTCTTCACGGGCACGCCGAAGCTCACGCCTGCTGCGGATGGGTCGCTGGTCCTGGCTGCTCATTCAAAACTCATTCAGTACGTGCTTGGTCGTCTGATCCGGACAGTGCGGGTGTCAGATCTGCTTCGATGGGTGGCGCCGCGTACAGTCCATACTTTGCGATGTATTGCACCACTCCGTCAGGCACCAGGTACCAAACCGGATTCCCTGCACCCACGCGGGTCCTGCAATCCGTGGAGGAGATTGCCATGGCAGGAACTTCCAACAAGCTGACGTCATCCCTGCCCATGTCGTGCAGTTCATGCCCGGGACGGGTGACGCCAACGAAGTGGGCCAAGGACCACAACTCGTCCACGTCCTTCCACGAAAGGATCTGAGCCAAAGCGTCTGCGCCGGTGATGAAGAAAAGGTCGGCGTCAGGACGCTCTGCACGGAGATCGCGGAGGGTATCAATGGTAAAAGTAGGCCCCGGACGGTCAACATCCACCCGGCTTACAGTGAACCGGGGATTGGAGGCTGTAGCGATGACCGTCATCAGGTAGCGGTGCTCAGGCCTGCTAACCAGCTTGTGGGACTTCTGCCACGGCTGGCCTGTGGGTACGAAGACCACTTCATCCAGGCCGAACTTTGCTGCCACTTCACTGGCAGCAACAAGGTGGCCGTGATGAATGGGATCGAACGTTCCACCCATCACGCCCAGCCGGAGCCTGCGCCCCGCCTCCCCACGCTGTGTTGCGGCGATAATGTTAGTGGCCTTGGCCGTGCGTGTGCTTGTTCGGGTGCTGGCGGTGCGGATCGGCGTGCTCTTCCACAGCCTCATGGCGGTTGCCAAGGTTGGTGTAGGCGAGGGTTACGAACAGGAGAACCAGCATGAGGGCGAACATCACTGCGCCGAAGACCCACGGCTCGGCCCACAGCGGAGCGAGTTCCTCGTGGCCGCCTTCAGTTTGGGCGGCAATGGACGTGGCGATCTGCTGAAACAGCATCTTCTCCCCTAGTTGGTTCTCAAAGGATTTTTCGACGGCGGGACTCCCCGCCGTTCCGGACTTCTGTTCTATGTTACCGCGTTGCTAGCCGCGGATCTGGCCCTCGCCCTGGACGATCCACTTGGTGGTGGTCAGCTCCGTGAGGCCCATGGGACCCCGGGCGTGCAACTTCTGGGTGGAAATACCCACCTCGGCTCCGAGGCCTAGCTCGCCGCCGTCAGTGAACCGGGTGGAGGCATTGACGATCACAGCTGCGGAATCTATGTCCGCGATGAACTTCTCAGCGTTTGCCAGGTTGTTGGTGAGGATCGCTTCAGTGTGTCCGGTGGTCCAGGTACGGATGTGGTTGACTGCTTCATCCAAGCTGTCCACCATAGCGACGGCCAGATCGAGATCCATGTACTCGGTGGCCCAGTCCTCGTCGTCGGCAGGAACGGTTTCCACGTCCTTGCCCAAAGCAGCAGCGATCCGATCATCCACGTGGAGGGTGACACCGGCCGAACGCAAGGCTTTGGCAACGGCAGGCAGAACCGTGGACCCGGAATGCACCAGCAGGGTCTCTACGGTGTTGCAGACGCTGGGCCTCTGGGTTTTGGCGTTGAGGAGGATCTCCACGGCCATCTCTTCACCCGCGGACTCGTCGATGAAGATATGGACATTCCCTTCGCCGGTTTCAATGACAGGCACGGAAGAGTTGGTCACCACCGTTTGGATGAGATCGCGCCCACCGCGGGGAATGAGGACATCCACACGGCCGCGGGCTCGCATCAGCACGTTGGCTCCTTCGCGGCCGTACTGGTCCACGGTCTGCACCGCGTCAGCGGGCAGGCCAACGGAATCCAACGCTTCGCGAAGAATCCGGACAAGTGCCTCGTTGGTGTTGGCCGCGGCGGAACCTCCACGAAGGATCACAGCGTTGCCGCTCTTCAATGCAAGGCCGGCAATATCTACTGTGACGTTCGGCCGGGCCTCATAAATGGCGGCCACAACACCCATGGGGACGTTTACTTGGCGCAGGCGCAGTCCATTGGGAAGTGTCTGGCCCCGGACCACGTTGCCCACAGGATCGGGCAATCCGGCCAGGTTTTCCAAAGCAGCCACCAAGCCGTCAATACGGGCGGGGGTCAAGGTCAAACGGTCCAGGAGTGCTGCTGAGGTGCCGTTTGCCCGGCCTACGGCAACATCCTTGGCATTGGCTTCCAATACATGCTTCCGGTTCTCCACTAAGGCAGCTCCGATGGCGCGCAGCGCGCGGTCTTTCCATGCGCGGTTTGCCTGTCCCATACGGCGGGCAGCCTTACGGGAGCGGTCCGCTATGGCGTGAACGGCAGCCTGGACATCTTCCGGTGACAACGGCGCGCCGCCTGCTGCAGGGTTCTCCGGCGTCTGGCCGGGGGTACCGGAAACATCAGAGATCACAGGGGCGTCAGGGGTCAGCGCTTCAGTCATGCTCCAAGTTTAGATGAGCGCGATGCCCTCAGGAGCACCAGATCATCAACATGAACAACTTCGCGGTCATAGCCGCGGCCCATGGCTTGGCCCAGCTCCTGGGTGGTGCGGCCCAACATGCGCGGGAGTTCATCGGAAGAGTAATTCACCAAGCCGCGCGCCACCACCGTTCCGTCGTGGGCAACCATCTCAATGGGGTCGCCGGCTTCGAAGTCACCGCTGATGTCCGAAATGCCTGCGGGAAGGAGTGACCTGTGCCGGTCGCGCACGGCTTTCACTGCGCCGTCGTCGAGCATCAACCGGCCCTGGACCGTGGCCAGGTGCGCCAACCAGAGGAGGCGGACCGGCTTGCGATTGCCATTCACGGCGAACCAGGTTCCCACATCCCCGCCGGACAAGGCTGCCGCAGCGTTGGCCGTGGACGTGACCAAGGCATGGATGCCCGAGCCGGCAGCAATGGACGCAGCTTCCACTTTGGTCATCATGCCGCCGGTTCCTACGCCGGCTTTGCCTGCCTTGCCGATGGTCACATCCTCAAGGTCCCGCGGACCTCGGACCAGCGGAATGCGTTGGGCGCCTTGGGAAGGCGGGCCGTCGTAGAGGGCGTCGACGTCGGAGAGCAGCACGAGCGCGTCGGCGCGAACCAGGTGCGCCACCAAGGCAGCCAGGCGATCGTTGTCGCCGAAGCGGATCTCGTGGGTGGCCACGGTGTCGTTCTCATTGACTACCGGCACCACGCCGAGGTTCAACAATCGGTCCAGCGCCCGGAAGGCATTGGTGTGTTGCGTTCGGCGCATGAGGTCATCGGCGGTCAGCAGAACCTGACTGACGGTCACGCCGTGGGCGCTGAACGCCTGCGTGTACCGCGCCATCAGGAGGCCCTGCCCAACACTCGCGGCAGCCTGCTGCGTGGCCAGGTCTTTAGGCCGCTTGGCCAAACCCAAGGGGGCAAGACCGGCGGCGATGGCACCCGAGGACACCAGGATGATCTCCGTGCCTGCATTGCGCTTGTCAGCAAGGGCATTAACCAGCCCGGTGAGGGACTTCTCGGAGATGCCACCCTTGATGCTGGTCAGCGAGGATGACCCCACTTTGACAACAATTCGTTTGGCGGTGGCGAGAGCTTGACGCTCGAGTCCTTCAGCGGTGTCCGGAGCGTCGACAGTCCTAGTCGTCATCACCGGAATCCAGGTGACTTTCCTTCACTGCCTGCGCGCGCCGACCACTGACGGATTCGGTCCAGATACCAGCCTTGCGCTCCGCTTCGAGCTCGGCCCTCGCGGCAGCCTTGGCCTCACGGCGCTCGATCTGCTCATCGCGCTTCTGTGAACGTGTGGGACGGTCACCGATGTCCGCGACGCGGATGTCAGTCCCGCGGGGCGTTGCAAGGAGTTCAGCGCCGGCCATCATGGTGGGCTCCCAGTCGAACACCACGCCATCGTCTTCACCGATGACCACGGTGTCGCCGGGCTTGGCGCCAACCTTGAACAGCTCAGTTTCCACACCAAGCTTGGCAAGACGATCGGCAAGGTAGCCAATGGCTTCCTCGTTGGTGAAGTCAGTCTGCTTGACCCAGCGCACAGGCTTTTCACCCAATACGCGGAACAGGGGCTCGAGGTTCTTCTCCTCGCGGCGGATTTTGAATCCGGACTCGTTGACGGCGCGCGGACGCAGGACGGGAGGTGCCACCTTGGGAGGCGCGGTCTGCACGGCGTTACGTGCTGCTTGGACGATCTCAGCCATGGCAAAGCCGAGCTGACGCAAACCTTCGTGGCTTGTTGCCGAGACTTCAAAAACTCGGTATCCGCGGGCTTCAAGGTCCGGACGGACGAACTCGGCCATATCCTTGCCGTCAGGAAGATCCACCTTGTTGAGGACTACCAACTTGGGGCGCTCATTCAGTGGCACCACTTCACCGTCAACGCCGGCATAGCTCATGTCTACCGCGTACTTCTCGAGTTCGGCTTCGATGATTGCGAGGTCGGAAAGGGGATCACGGTCTGATTCAAGGGTTCCGCAATCAAGGACGTGAACCAGCGCAGCGCAGCGCTCTACGTGCCGCAGGAAGTTATGGCCCAGGCCCTTGCCTTCGCTGGCGCCTTCGATCAGACCAGGAACATCGGCGATGGTGAAGCGCACGTCGCCGGCCTGCACCACGCCAAGGTTGGGAATGAGGGTGGTGAAGGGATAGTCGGCAATCTTGGGCCGGGCAGCAGACATGGCCGCAATGAGGCTCGACTTACCGGCAGAGGGGAAACCGACCAAGGCGATGTCTGCGATGGACTTCAGTTCCAGGACGATGTCACTGGATTCACCTTCGATGCCCAGCAGGGCAAAGCCCGGCGCCCGGCGCTTCTGCGATGAAAGGGATGCGTTGCCGAGGCCGCCTTGGCCACCGGCGGCCGCAATGTACTCAGTGCCCTCGCCAACGAGGTCAGCCAGGACTTCGCCGTCCTTGGTCTTGACCACGGTGCCATCGGGCACGGGAAGAATCAGGGTTTCACCGTTCTTGCCGCCTCGCCAGTCACCCATGCCTGGGCCGCCGTTGGTGGCGTGGCGGTGGGGAGCGTGGTGGTAGTCGAGCAGCGTTGTGGTCTGGGCGGAGACGCGAAGGATGACATCGCCACCGTTGCCGCCGTTGCCGCCGTCAGGGCCGCCGAGGGGCTTGAACTTCTCACGCTTGACAGAGACACAGCCGTGGCCGCCGGTTCCGCCGGATACGTGCAGGACTACCCGGTCTACAAAGCTCGCCACGTGGATCTCCTCAGTTGCTGTCTTACAGCGTTTGTTGCTGTTGCCAGCGCTGTTGCAAAAACCAGTGCGCTACGGCGCCCTAGTCGATTGTAATGCGGTTAAAAGAACGGTGGAGCGGGCCGTTTGGCCCGCTCCACCGGTTCAGAACTTGTTGTTACTCTGCAGCTGCAGCAGCAACAATGTTCACTACGCGACGGCCGCGGCGAGTACCAAACTCAACCGCACCGGCCTGCAGTGCGAACAGGGTGTCGTCGCCACCGCGACCGACGCCTGCACCCGGGTGGAAGTGGGTTCCACGCTGGCGAACGATGATCTCGCCAGCGGAAACTACCTGACCACCGAAACGCTTGACGCCCAGGTACTGAGCGTTGGAGTCACGACCGTTGCGAGTGGAACTCGCGCCTTTTTTGTGTGCCATGTGAAATGCCTGCCTCTAAATTTCTGGGGAAACTGAAAAACCTGAACAGCGGTAACGAAAGTTACGCGATGCTGGTGATCTTGATCTTGGTCAGTTCCTGACGGTGACCCTGACGCTTCCGGTAGCCGGTCTTGTTCTTGAACTTCTGGATGACGATCTTCGGACCACGGAGGTCTTCGAGGATCTCAGCCGTGACCTTGACGTTGGCCAGTTCCGCAGCAGCGGAAGTGACCTTGTCGCCGTCAACCAGGAGCAATGCGGGCAGCTCAAGCGTGCTACCGGCTCCACCGGGGACGCGGTTCAGCGTTACGTAGTCTCCAACGGAAACTTTTTCTTGGCGGCCGCCTGCGCGGACAATCGCGTACACCACTTGGGTACTCACTTCTCTCGACGTTTATTACAAAATTTGCGTGCGGAACCTTGAACCGGAATCAGGCCTGGTTCGCGCTGTGCCTCAACGCCGTGGACTTCTGATCGAAGCCCGCGAGTCATCCCATGAACAATTCCAAGGGGCATAACCCAAGTGTTGGCGTAAGCACCGAAGATCAAGATTACGCTAGTTTGACCTTCGTCTGCAAATGAGGCCGAGTCCGGAGGCTACCTCGTGACTTGCGTCACCAGTTGATACGGACTCTCCCGGCACCGTGCCCATACAGCCTACCGTGTTTGCGCGAGATTAACGCGATTCGGCCAGCGACGCGCGGAAGTGTCCCCGCAATCGCATCGAATCCGCCCAAGGGAACCCTGCCAAAGTGACGCCCGGCAAACTCAGGCAAACAGCCTGGGAGCATCGAAGAATGCGGTCTCGTAACGGCAGGACTGGGTGAAGGCCTCCATCATCGCGGCCCTCTCCGTATCAGAAGCCGCGACCGCCGCAGCATCCGTGAGGCTGATCGCTTTCCGCGTTGCCGCGGCGAAGTCCTCGTCAGCGTAGGTCGTCAGCCAGTCGGCATACGCATGGTCCGCCGCGGCGCCCGCATTCAGGTAATTGGCATGGAGCTGCCGCCCCACCTCCGCGTACAACCAGAAGCAAGGAAGTATTGCGGCGAGAACCACGGCGTAACTGCCGGAAGCGGACGTTGCCAGCAAATGGTCCACGTAGGACTTGGTGACCGGCCCCAGTGCGGTCGGCGCTTCACGGCTGCTTAGCCACGTCCTGTGCAACTCCGACTCTACCTCCAGGCATTGCTGCGATGACCTGGCCCAGAACAGTTGCTCTTCTTCCGTGGGGGCCAGGGCGCCGGCACGTGCCAAGACCCGGGAGTACCCGTTGAGGTAGATCGCATCCTGGGCGAGGTAGTAAGTGAAATCACGTTCAAGGAGTTCGCCGGATTGGAGTTGCTGAATAAAGGGAAGTCCATGAATGGATTCGAGTTCCGGAACGGCCGCCTCCCACAAAGCCGCAGCGAAGGCGCCCGGGGCTGACGCTCGCTGGAGGTGATGGAAGTGATGCACCGGACCGTTCCCCCGGCCTACCTGGAGTTCCGCCGAGGCTGTCAAAGCTCCGAGTAGCCAGGGCTTTACTTCCCGCAGTGATGTTTCCCAGTTGCCCGTGCGGGCCTGGACGGTGGCCAGGGCGGACGAAAGAGAGCAACCGGTTCCGTGGCTGTTGCGCGTCGCCACGCGGGGACCTGATACCTCCACAACATCCCGTGACAAAAGCCCTGTGGTGTTCACCAAGGCATCCGGGCATTCCGGGCCCGGCAAGTGGCCACCCTTGACCAGAACTGTGTTTCCGTACTCCGCAGCAAGCCGCTTGCCTTGCTCCAGTGCCGAAGCCCAGTCTGCTGCCTCAGGCTCCCCCAGCAGCATGGCAAGCTCAGGAACATTGGGAGTAATGAGGTGGGCCAGGGGTAGCAGTGAACGCAGGGCATTCTCCGCGGACTCCCGCAGCAGCCGGTCGCCACTGGTGGCCACCATCACCGGATCAAGAACCACGACGGCGGGGCGCACCTCTTCGAGCCAGTCCCGGACCTGGGCAATGACGGCAGCATCGCCGAGCATTCCGATCTTGACGGCATCAACGATGATGTCGCCGCTAATTGCTTCCAGTTGTTGACGCAGGAAATGCGCCGGAGGGACGTGGACTGCGCTCACCCCCACTGTGTTTTGCGCGGTGAGAGCCGTAATGGCAGCCATGCCGTACCCACCCAACGCTGCAATGCTCTTCAGGTCCGCCTGAATTCCGGCACCGCCGGAAGGGTCCGAACCGGCAATAGTGAGAACGCGCGGGACCTGGCGGGCTGACGTGTGAGCGTCCAGCGGGTATACCGAGTGGAGCGGGTACACAGATGAATGTAGTGATGCAGCCATGAGGACATCCCTTCGCCGGTGCTAACCGGACAGGTTCAACGGGTCTGGATCTCAGCCGGGCCCATCGCCCGGCACCCCGTGTCAGTCCCCTAGCCTAGCCGGGAAGCCTGGTGCTGCAGGTACCGAACCATCCGGGAGCCCGGATGTGACCGTGGAACGCGTCCCCCGCCAAGGATTCAAGGCAACGCGAAAGGGCCCTGCGCTACCGCCGGAGGCAGGTAGCGCAGGGCCCTTTCAGCCGATGTTGGCCGCGGAGAGCGGCTCGGCCGTGACTAAAGCTCCGAGGCTGGAACCCCGACTCCTAGAATGATGGGCTCGGAGGCCGGCGCCTTCTTGACTGGCTCCACGGGCGCCTTTGCCTCATGGGACGAGCCCTGGGGGGCCGAGGCCGTCACCACATGGTGCTCGACGCTGGTTTCATTGGCCGCACCCTGAGCCCGGCTGGCACTGCGGTTGCGACGACCACGACGACCCCGCGGAGATGCCGAAGCCTCAGGATCTTGCTCAACCCGCGCCGGTGCGTCAGCCTTCCGGGCCACAGCAGGCTCCTGTACGGCCAGCGGAGCGGGTTGTTCCTCAGATGCCGGAGCGGCGCCAAGGTGGGAGAACGCTTCCGCCAGGAGGTCCAGGCTCATGGCAGGCTTGTTTGCCTGCGGTTCCTCGTGATGCTCCACGAACGGCAACGCAACTTCTTCTCCGCCGAAGCGCAGGACCGGAGTGGACCTGGCTTCCTGGGCGGCTGCATCGCGGTTGGCGGCTTCATGTGCTGATGCCCCCGCTTCGTTGCCGGCTGAGGTTCCGGATCCGGCGTCGGCCGTCCCTTGGTGTTGGCCGGCCGCCCGTGCCTGCTCTTCTGCACGGTGAACTTCGTCGTCGTGCAGGTGCGCGGCGTGCGCCGCAGCGGCAATGGTTGCCAGGGCAGCCCTGGTGGCCTCCGCCTTGGCCTGCCGGGCAGGATCCTGCGGTTCAGTCGGGGTCGCGGGGGCAACCGGGGTAGTCGTCGTCGTATGGACCTGTGCAGGGGTTTCGGCTACGGCCTGTCCCCCATCCTTCCCGCGGCGGCGTTTGCGTTCCGTCCGTGCAGCGGGCTGCTGTACCTCGGAGTGCGGGCGGTGTTGCTCGGCTGCCACCACGTTGGCGCGCCGGTGTTCAACGGGCTCGTCGTGCGTGACAACGCCCCGGCCGGCGCAGTGCTCGCACTGCTCACCGAATACCTCAAGAAGGCCGGTGCCCATGCGCTTACGTGTCATCTGGACCAAGCCCAGGGACGTCACCTCGGCCACTTGGTGCTTGGTGCGGTCCCGGCCCAGGCACTCCACCATGCGTCGCAGGACGAGGTCGCGGTTGGATTCGAGGACCATGTCGATGAAGTCGATGACGATGATGCCGCCGATGTCGCGCAGACGGAGCTGGCGCACCACTTCCTCGGCCGCTTCAAGGTTGTTTTTGGTGACCGTTTCTTCAAGGTTTCCACCGCTGCCGGTGAATTTGCCGGTGTTGACGTCCACCACAGTCATGGCCTCGGTACGGTCGATGACCAACGAACCACCGGACGGGAGGAAGACCTTACGTTCCAGGGCTTTATGGATCTGCTCGTCGATGCGCCATGCAGCGAAGATGTCCTGATCCTTGGTCCACTTTTCGAGGCGGCCCACCAGATCAGGGGCAACGTAGGTTACGTATGCCTCGATGGTGTCCCAGGCGTCGTCACCGGAGACGATCAGCTTGGAGAAGTCCTCATTGAAGACATCACGGACCACCTTGATAGTGAGGTCCGGTTCGCCGTACAGCAGTTCAGGGGCAAGGACCTTGGTGGAGGAGGCCTGACCTTCGATGCCTTCCCACTGGGCACGCAGACGGTTGATGTCGTGCGTCAGCTCTTCTTCCGACGCACCCTCAGCGGCTGTGCGGACAATGACACCTGCGTTTTCCGGCAGGCGGTCCTTCAGGATGCGCTTGAGTCGGTTGCGTTCGACGTCGGGCAGCTTGCGGGAGATGCCGGTCATGGAACCACCGGGCACGTACACAAGGTAGCGGCCGGGCAAGGAGATCTGGCTGGTGAGGCGGGCACCCTTGTGACCCACGGGGTCTTTGGTGACCTGAACCAGGACGGAGTCTCCGGACTTCAGGGCGTTCTCGATCCGGCGCGGCTGGCCTTCGAGGTTGACCGCGTCCCAGTTGACTTCACCGGCGTACAGGACGGCGTTGCGGCCGCGTCCGATGTCCACGAAAGCAGCTTCCATGGACGGCAGCACGTTCTGGACCTTGCCCAAGTACACGTTGCCGATCAGGGAGTCCTGCTGGGTCTTGGACACGAAGTGCTCGGCGAGCACACCGTCTTCCAGGACACCGATCTGGATTCTGTCGTCGCGCTGGCGAACGATCATTTGACGGTCCACCGATTCGCGGCGGGCAAGGAATTCGGCCTCGGTGATGACCTGGCGGCGGCGGCCGGTCTCCCGGGACTCACGGCGCCTCTGCTTCTTGGCCTCCAACCGGGTGGAGCCCTTGACACCCGTCACGCGGTTTGACGGAGCTGTCTCGGTGATGGGGCGGGGGGCACGGACGCGGGTGACCGTGTTGGGCGGATCATCATCCGCGCCGCCCGTCAGTTCAAGATCCTGGTCTCCACGACGACGACGGCGACGACGACGAGACGTCACGCCTTCCTCAAGGGCTTCAGGTGCCGGCGCTTCTTCATCGTCAGTCTCGGTGCCGTCCTCGGCCTCGTTCTCATCGCGTTCGGTTCCGCGGCGACCACGGCGGCCCCGGCTTCTGCGACGACGACGGCTACCAGCGTCTTCCAGCTCGCCGTCGGCAGGGACTTCGGCTTCTTCTTCGGGCTCCTCGGCTTTTTCTTCAACCGGGGCAACGCGGGGAACGGTGGTGAGGTCCGGGGCCTGGAAGATCATGGACGTGATGGAAACCGGCTCCATGAACAATGATGTGGAGGCGGCAGCAGCGGCTTCCTCGGCGGGTTCCTCGGTGGCGGCTTGGGCTTCAGTCTCGTCAGCAGCTGCTTCAGCGGCAGGTGCCTCGGGCTGGGAGGCCTTTTCCGGCGTCGTGCTGTCCGCCACGGCTTCCGCAGCTGCGGGTGCCTCGGCTACCTCAGCTTTGGGCTTGGCGGTACGACGGCGGCGGACCGGCTTTTCGGGGGCAGGTTCGGCCATCGCTTCGGGCGCGGCTTCTGCGGCGGCTTCGGGCGCGGCAGTGGCGTCATCCCCCAAACCGGGCAAAGGCTCGGCAGGCTCTGCCTTCTTGCGGGAGCGGGTGCGGCGCACCGGCGCTTTGGTGGCCTCCGGGGTCGCTTCCGGCGCCGGCGTGTCAGCCGCAGGCGCCTCTACGTCAGCAGCAACCTTCGGCGCTGCCTTGCGCCGGGTCCTGGTGGCTTTCTTGGGCGCTTCCGCAGTTTCCGCGGGAGCTGCCTCGTCATTAACGGCTACAACCTGGTCATTATCCATATGTGGCAACACTCCTGCCCCAGCGACGCCGCCACATCCGGCGCCCAGTGGAGCAAATATTGTCAAAACCCGCAGGCGTTGACAGAAGTCGGCAGTATGCCTCCCGGTTCGCACCAGCATTGGGGTGCGGCAGCCCTGGAAGGCCGGCGGCTTTATTCTGGAACCCGTTGTTCTGCTGCCACAACCAGGTGCCGTCCATTGTCATGGCGGGCCCACCGAGGATCACGTGATCCGGGCATGCCCAGCTCATACTGGCGGTCTTGGGAACAAAGTCACCGGACCGGGTGTCGAATGTGGATCGACGTCCGGCCATGTTCATTCTCTCACACCCCTGCACATTCGCGGCGAAGGCCGCTGTGTCGCGGTACTCCGCCAGCGAAGCTGGGGGCGGCGCCCAGTCTTCGGAGTTACAATCCTCCCAAGAGCCCTTCCCGGCTTGCCGGGCCATTTGTCGAAAAGGACCACATCCACGATGCCAAGCACCGCCAGGGAAAACCTGGCCAATCAAGCCACAGTCCATGTGGAGGACATGTCCACCCCTCAGGACTCCCTTCCCGCGACGGTCCGGGACAGGCCCTTTGCCTGGCTGTTGCTGATCACCGGTGTTATTGGATGGTTGGCGTCCGGAGCCCTGGTACTGGAGAAACTTGAGGTGCTCAAGGATCCCAACCATGTAACCGTGTGCGATGTAAATCCCTTTATCTCCTGCGGTGCCGTGATGCAGACACCGCAGAGCTCTGTGTTCGGTTTCCCTAACATGTTCATCGGCATCGTCGCCTTTGCTGTGATCATCACTACGGCCATGGGCATCCTCGCCGGAGCTAAGTATTCACGGGGTTACTGGCTGGGTCTCCAAGCCGGCGTGACCCTCGGGTTCGCCTTTGTTGTGTGGCTGTGGTCGCAGGCCCTCTACGCAATCCATGTTCTGTGCCCGTTCTGCATGGTGGTGTGGGCCGCCATGATCCCGCTTTTCGTCTGGGTGACCATCCGCAACGTCACCAGCGGGGTCATCAAGGCGCCACCCGCAGTGGTCAAGCTGCTGTCCGGTTCAGGCTGGATCATCGTTGCCCTGCTGTATGTGGCCGTCATCGCCACTATTTTCTTCTCTTTCATGCACCTCTTCGTGCCGTCCACAGCGTAGAACCACCACTCGCCGTAAAACAGTTAAGGCCAATGTTCACGAAGAACATTGGCCTTAACTTTTTTCCCGAAGGGCTTTGCTTAGCCCTTGAACCAGATCTTGATCTCACGTTCGGCAGAGTCGACTGAATCCGAGCCGTGGACGAGGTTCTGCTGGACTGCCAGGCCCCAGTCGCGGCCGAAGTCACCGCGGATGGTGCCCGGCGCAGCCGTCGTGGGATCCGTAGTTCCGGCCAGCGAGCGGAAGCCTTCGATCACGCGGTGGCCTTCGAAGACCGCTGCGATGACCGGTCCGCTCAGCATGAACTCAACCAGTGGCTCATAGAACGGCTTGCCCACGTGTTCCTCGTAGTGCTGCTCAAGCAGCTCACGGGTCGCGTTGACCTTCTTCAGCTCCGCCAGGGTGTAGCCCTTGGCTTCGATCCGGGCGAGGATGGTTCCGCCCAGGTTGCGGGCGACGCCGTCAGGCTTGACCAGGACAAGGGTCCGTTCAATGCTCACAGATGCTCCAATGTGATGTGTTCGGTGGTTTCCCAGCCAGTTTACGGGGTTTGAGTGCCAGCTTCGTCACCGTGGGCCGCGTTCCATTCGGCCTGCTCGCGGTCCCTCTGTGCCACCTCACGGTCAATCCTCATGCCCGTCCTGATCCCGTACCACCAGCAAATGGCAAAGAGAATCCCGACGATGAACATGGTGGGCTCGGCGAAGCCTGTGAGGATCAGCACCAGCTGCAGCCCCCAGCCGAGGGCGATGCCCCACGGCTTCGAGAGCACGGCACAGGCCAGAACCAGCACCACCGTCAGTGCTATACCGACACCCAAAATGATGCCCGGATCTACTTCCCCGCGCCTCAAGCCGAAAACCGCCAGGGTACCGAAGAACGCGACGAACGCTTCAAGCAGGAGCACGGTGGAAGCGAACATTACTTTGGTGGACCGGCGCTTCTTGGGCATGCCGGGCCGCCATTCCCGCTGGGCCTTGGTCATTTTCGCCATGTTAGGCACTTGCCTTTCCGAGCAGGATCCTTGCTTCGGCCACCACGGTGATGGAACCCGTCACCAGGACGCCGCCTGCAAGGTCATCGTTGGATTCAGCGCGTTCCACAGCCCACTCCAGGGCATCGTCCAACTTCTCGGCGATGTGAACGTTGTCCTCGCCGAATCCGAGGTCGACGGCGAGTTCGGCAAGTTCGGCTGCAGGCACGGCGCGGGCCGAGTTGGATTGGGTGAAGCAGAATTCCTCGGCCAGTCCGCCGAGGGACTCCTTGAGGGTCTTGAGGATCTCCTCGGCATCCTTTTCCCGCAGAACTCCAACTACAACCACCAGCTTGCTGAAGCTGAAGGCCTCCTGGATTGCTTCGGAGGAGACGCGGATTCCGTCAGGGTTGTGCGCAGCGTCCACCACGACGGTGGGCGCAGTGCGCACTACTTCGAGCCGGCCAGGTGACGTCACGGTGCCAAAGGCTTCCCTGAGTACATCGGCGTCGAGTTCTTTCTCTCCTCCGCCAAAGAATGCTTCCAAAGCCGCAACGGCCACAGCCGCGTTCTCAGCCTGGTGGGCGCCGTGCAGTGGCAGCAGCAGGTCTTCGTAACGTCCTGCAAGGCCCTGAATAGTCAGGACCTGGCCCCCCACTGCAACGCTACGGGACTCCACCCCGAATTCAACGCCCTCGAAGCGAAACGGCACATCCACTTCCCGGGCTTTCTCCAACAGGACCTGCGCAGCGTCCACCGGCTGAGCGGCGCTCACCAGGAAGCCGCCCGGCTTGATGATGCCGGACTTCTCGTAGGCGATGTCCTCAGTGGTGTCACCCAAAAGATCCGTGTGGTCCAAGGAGATCGGCGTGATCACTGAGACTTGGCCGTCGCCGACGTTCGTGGCATCGGTGATGCCCCCAAGGCCAACTTCCATGACGGCAACATCAACAGGCTGGTCGGCGAACACCGCGAAGCCCAGGATGGTTAGGCATTCGAAGTAGGTCAGCCGCGGCTGGTTATCGGCAACCAGTTCGCTATCCACGATTTCCAGGTAAGGACGGATCTCGTCCCAGATACGCACGAAGGTCGCATCCGGCACCGGCTCACCGTCAATGCTGATGCGCTCAGTCACTTTGGACAGGTGCGGGCTGGTGTAGCGGCCGGTACTCAGCCCGTGGGCACGAAGTCCAGCTTCTATCATGCGGGCCGTGGACGTCTTGCCGTTGGTGCCCGTGATGTGGATGATCGGGTAAGCCTTGTTCGGCTCCCCCAGCACGTCCATGGCACGGAACAAGGGAGCAAGGCGCGGTTCCATCTTGTTTTCCGGGGCACGGCCCAGGAGTTCTGCATAGACGCTTTCAACCGAGAATTCGTCAGACATGGATCAGGCACCTGCCTTTGCGACCGTGACCTGCGGTTCGTCGACACTGGCCAACAGGACTTCCAGTTCCAACGTCAACGTTTCGGTCTTGACGAGCTCCGAGTTGGCTTCCAAGGCATCCACCACGTCCTGCCCGGCCTCCACGGAAGTGCGGATGCGGTCGCTCACGTTGAGCCCGGCATCCTTGCGGGCCTGCTGGATGGCGCGGACCATGTCACGAGCCAGCCCCTCGGCTGCAAGTTCAGCAGTGACCTCGGTGTTCAGGACCACGAAGCCGCCGCCGGGCAGCACCGCGACTGCCTTCTTGGCGGCAGCACCGCCGTCGGCCGCTTCTGCCACCACGGTTTCCAGCGTGTATTCCTGCGGCTCGAGCTCCAGTCCACCAGCCACCACCACCCCGGCGTCACTGACAGACCAGTCGCCGGACTTGGATCCCTTGATGGCCTGCTGCACGTTCTTGCCCAAACGGGGACCAGCAGCCCGGGCGTTGACCACGAGCTTCTGCTCAATCCCGAACTCCTCCGGTGACGCAGTAGCGGCGTCGAGCAAACGGACCGAACGGAGGTTCAGTTCATCGGCGACGACGGCGGCAAAGCCTTCCAGCGCATCTGCACCGGGTGCCACCACAGTCAGTTCCTGCAACGGCAGGCGAACACGCAGGTTCGCTGCCTTGCGCAAGCTGGAGCCGGTGGAGCAGATCTGCTGGACCCGGTCCATCGCCTCAACCAGTTCAGGGTTGGACGGGAACAGCGTAGCGTCGGGCCAGTCCGCCAGATGGACTGAACGACCACCCGTCAGTCCGCGCCAGATCTCTTCCGATACAAGCGGCAGCAAGGAAGCAGAGACACGGCACACCGCTTCAAGAGCCGTGTACAGGGCGTCGAAAGCGTCAACGTTCTCATCGAAGAACCGCTGGCGGCTGCGGCGGACGTACCAGTTGGTGAGCATGTCCAGGTAGCTACGCAGTTCATCGCAGGCACCGGAGATGTCGTACGCGTCCAGGCTGGTAGTGATGTTGCGGACCAGGTCCCCGGTGTTGGCCAGGAGGTACTGATCCAGCGTGTCGGCGTAGCCGTCATAGCGGAGCTTGGCTTCGTAGCCGGAACCACCGTTCGCGGCATTCGTGTACAGCGTGAAGAAGCTGTACACGTTCCACAGCGGCAGGATGACCTGACGCACGCCGTCGCGGATGCCCTGCTCAGTGACCACCAAGTTGCCGCCGCGGAGGATGGGGCTGGACATGAGGAACCAGCGCATGGCATCGGAACCGTCGCGATCCAGGACCTCAGATACGTCCGGGTAGTTGCGCAGGCTCTTGGACATCTTCTGCCCATCAGAGCCCAGCACGATGCCGTGGCTGATTACGTTGCGGAACGCCGGCCTGTCGAACAATGCAGTGGACAGGATGTGGAGCATGTAGAACCAGCCGCGTGTCTGTCCGATGTACTCCACGATGAAGTCGGCCGGGTTATGGGTGTTGAACCATTCCTCGTTCTGGAACGGGTAGTGCACCTGGCCGTACGGCATGGACCCGGAGTCGAACCAAACGTCAAGAACGTCTTCCACACGGCGCATGGTGGATTTGCCGGTGGGGTCGTCCGGGTTGGGACGCGTCAGCTCATCGATGAACGGGCGGTGCAGGTCCACCTGTCCTTCGTTGTTGACGGGCAGACGGCCGAAGTCGGCTTCCATCTCGGCCAGCGAACCGTAAACGTCCGTGCGCGGGTACTCGGGGTCATCCGACTGCCACACCGGGATGGGCGAACCCCAGTAGCGGTTACGGCTGATGGACCAGTCGCGGGCGTTGTCCAACCACTTACCGAACTGGCCGTCCTTGACGTTGCCGGGGATCCAGTTGATCTCCTGGTTCAGCTCGGACATGCGGTCCTTGAACTTGGTGACCTCCACGTACCAGGAGGACACAGCACGGTAGATCAGCGGGTTCCGGCAGCGCCAGCAGTGCGGGTAGCTGTGCTCGTAGCTGGCCTGGCGGACCAAGCGGCCATCGGCGCGGAGCACCTGGGTGATGGGCTTGTTGGCATCGAAAACCTGAAGACCGACGATCGAAGCAAGCTCGCCATTGGCGAACAACGGCAGGAACTTGGCGCCCTCGTCCACGGACAGGACCACGGGGATCCCTGCGTCTTCACAGACCTTCTGGTCATCCTCGCCATAGGCCGGAGCCTGGTGGACGATGCCCGTACCGTCGGTGGTGGTGACGTAATCGGCCACGAGGAAGCGCCAAGCATTCTGCGTGCCGTACTTTTCAGCATCAGCGAAGTCGTTCCAGAGCGGTTCGTACTCCAAGCCCGCCAGCTCGGCACCCGTGTGGGTGGACACCACAGCGGCAGTTGCGGCATCGGCGTCGTCGTACCCCAAATCCTTGGCGTAGGACCCCAGCAGGTCAGCCGCGAGCAGGAAGCTGCCCGTGACCGGTGCCTCAGAGGAAGCAGCCTTGACGCCGTTGGGTCCTGCGGGCAGGACAGCGTAAGAGATGTCAGGCCCGACGGCGAGCGCCAGGTTGGTGGGCAATGTCCAGGGCGTGGTGGTCCATGCGAGCGCCTGCACGCCTTCGAGGGCCTTGGAAAGCTCCGACTCCCCCGCCTTAATGGGGAACGTCACGGTGACCGTCTGGTCCTGGCGGTTCTTGTAGACGTCGTCGTCCATGCGGAGTTCGTGGTTGGACAGAGGGGTCTCGTCCTTCCAGCAATACGGCAGTACGCGGTAGCCGTTGTAGGTCAGGCCCTTCTCGTGCAGTTGCTTGAAGGCCCAGAGCACGGACTCCATGTACTCCACGTTGAGGGTCTTGTAGTCGTTCTCGAAGTCCACCCAACGGGCCTGGCGGGTGACGTAGGCCTTCCACTCGTTGGCGTACTTCATCACGGAGGCGCGGCAGGCGTCGTTGAATTTGTCGATGCCCATGGCTTCGATCTGGGTCTTGTCCGTCATGCCCAGCTGCTTCATGGCTTCGAGCTCTGCCGGAAGTCCGTGAGTGTCCCAGCCGAAGCGTCGCTCAACCCGCTTGCCGCGCTGGGTCTGATAGCGGCCTACGAGGTCCTTGGCGTAGCCGGTGAGGAGGTGGCCGTAGTGCGGAAGGCCGTTGGCGAAGGGAGGGCCATCGTAGAAGACGAACTCGTTGCTGCCGTCCTTGCCCGCATCGCGTTGGTCGATGCTGGCCTGGAAGGTGCCGTCTTCGTCCCAGTATTTGAGGATGCGCTCTTCGATTTCCGGGAATTTCACGGAAGCGGACACGCCGTGCGTGCCGGGCGAAGACGCTGAGGCCTTGGGGTAGTGGGTCATCTCATATCCTGTGATAGCTGGTTGACTGTCAGGATGCGAGGACGGCGTCTGTGCTGCCTGTCGGCTGCGCAGGTACCGCGGTACCACCTCACTTACCGGAAAGAATTTTCCGGCCTCTCATTACTGCTGTGACGGGCTTACCCGCCCGGTTCTACTGGGCGCATTCCACCGTGTTGATGGTCAGTGCTGTTCTTCCGGAAGCTCACCGGTGATGGCCGGGTCAAAGCTGGTCCTTCAAGTCTAGCGTCAGTGGGGCAACTGCTCTACCCGAGGTTCATCCCGTAGATGGAGTGCGGTACGTGTGGCGGTGCATAGACTCGAGGCCATGACGCACCCATCCCCCGCCCCTCCAGCAACCAGACCGGCTCGACGCCAGCCTTCGGTGGCATGGTCCGTGCTGGCTCTGCTGATGGTGATGCCGGTGGCGGGGGTATCAATGTTCCGGGCAATCCCTGTGGAATGGCCCCTCATCGTGGTGCAATTGCTGTCCTTCACACCTTGGATGGTGCTTCCGGCAGCGTTTGCCGTGGCGCTTGCTGTGGTGGGGCGCAGGCTTTGGGTCATCTTCACGACGACGGCGCTGTTGGCAGTCCAGCTGTTGTGGCTGTTCCCATTGGACGCTGGAAAGCCGGAAGCATTACCTGCAGGCACTGTATCCGTCCCGGTGGAAGTGATGAGCCTGAACTCTGAATACGGGGAAGCGGATGCCGCGAGCATCGTGCGGCTTGTCCGTGAGAACGGCATTCAACTGCTGGCTATCCAGGAACACACTCAGGGACTTGAGGACCGCCTGCAGTCCGAGGGCTTGGATCAACTGCTGCCCAACCGGCTCAGTGAGCCCAGTGAGGACGCCTCCGGTGGGGCCGTGTATTCGGTGTTTCCACTCGAGGCCATGGGACTTTTGCCTGATACCCCGTTCCGGATGGACGTCACGCGGGTACTGGTCACGGATGCGGGGGCCGGTACAACGGCCACCTTGAACCTCACCAATGTCCACGCCCTTCCGCCCGTTGATGAGCGAATCGGTCAGTGGCGAAGCGACTTGGACAAAGTGGCCCGCCAAGCATCCCGCCCAGGACGTCACCTGCTGATGGGCGACTACAACGCCACGTACGATCACTCCGAGTTCCGGGGCATGCTGGATACTGCACTGGGTCGGCAAGGAACCCTGGCAGGTCAACAGGGAGGCACGAAGCTAGTGGACGTCGGAACAGCCTCCGGGGGACGGCTTTCTCCCACATGGCCCATGGAAGGGTTACCGCTTCCGGGCATCGTGATCGACCATATGGTCACCTCGCCCGGAATCAGCAGCAGCGACTACTCCGTCCACCAGGTTCCCGGGAGCGATCACGCAGCCATCATGGCCCGGCTGATCATTCCGGCCGATTAGCTCGTCGCCAAGCCGCTAAACCGTCGTGGGCCAACGACGTCACAGCGGCTTGGCAACGTCTTTAGCCTTCTTTGCGGACCAGCTTATGGTTGGCGGCCTGCGCCACCGGGCGGACCACGATCTGGTCGAGGTTGATGTGGTGAGGAAGTGAGACGGCGTAGTTGACCACATCTGCCACGTCATCAGCGGTCAGGGGCTTCTCGACCCCGGCGTAGACCTTGGCCGCTGCGTCTTTGTCTCCGAGGCGGTTCAGCGCGAACTCTTCGGTCTGTACCAGCCCTGGAGCCACCTCGATGACCCGGACGTTGTTGCCCACCTCTTCAAGGCGCAGGGCGTTGGTCATGGCGTGCTGGGCGAACTTGGCGGCGTTGTAGCCCGCGCCGCCCTCGTAGGCGGACAGCCCTGCGGTGGATGTGAGGTTCAGGACGGTTCCTTCGCCGTGTTCCCGCAGCATGGGCAGGAAGGCGCGGGTGATCTTCATGGTGCCCAGGACATTGACCTGATACATCCAATCCCAATCTTCGGTGTCAGCGTTGGCGATGGTGTCAGCGCCGCGTGCGCCGCCGGCGATGTTGATGAGGGTGTCAGCACCTCCGGCCTCGGTGACGGCCGCGAGCAAGGCGGCGACGTCGTCGTCGTTGGTGATGTCGGCGGGAAACGGCACGGCGCCAGTGCCCGCGCTCAAGGCGTCGAGCCTGTCCGCCCGGCGCGCCACGGCGAAGACCTTCCATCCGGCGGATACGAGCGCCTTCACTGTGGCCTCGCCAATGCCGGTGCTGGCACCGGTGACCACCGCCGTCTTGTTGTTCCTTGGGTTCTGTCCGGAAGGCGTGCTGTGCGCTGGCAAAGTCATGGAACAACCTTATCCGGGGCGTGGGCTCCCTTGACGGGCGGGCTGTAACGCCAGGCCATGAAACAATTGACCCATGGCTGAATCAACGCAGGGTACAGACACGCCCGCCACCGCCCCCATCAACGTTCCCGACAAGCCGGCCCTTGAAGGCCTTGAGGCTGCCTTGACGCAGCGCTGGCTCGAAGAAGGAACCTACAAGTTCAACCCGGACACCACCCGGGAGCAGGTCTACTCGATCGACACTCCCCCGCCCACGGCGTCCGGCTCGCTCCACGTGGGCCACATGTTCTCCTTCACCCAGACTGACGTCCAGGCCCGCTACATGCGCATGACCGGCAAGAATGTCTTCTACCCCATGGGCTGGGACGACAATGGACTGCCTACCGAGCGCCGCGTCCAGAACTACTACGGTGTGCGTTGCGATCCCGCCATCCCCTACAAGGCCGATTACACGCCCCCGGCACAACCGGCCAAGAACCAACGCGATTTCGACGTCGTATCGCGCCAGAACTTCATCGAACTGTGCGAGGAACTCGCCGTTGAGGACGAGAAAGTCTTCGAGAACCTGTTCCAGACCCTCGGCCTTTCGGTGGACTGGGATCTGACGTACCGCACCATTGACGACACCTCCCGTGCCGTGTCCCAGCGCGCCTTCCTTGCCAACCTGTCCGCCGGTGACGCCTACATGGCCGAAGCCCCCACACTGTGGGACGTGACATTCCGCACCGCGGTGGCACAGGCCGAACTTGAGGACCGCGAAGTTGCAGGCGCCTACTACCGCTACCCGTTCTTCACCGAAGACGGCGAAAAGATCTTCATCGAAACCACGCGCCCGGAACTACTCGCGGCGTGCGCGGCTCTGGTGGCAAACCCCGACGACGAGCGGTACCAGCCGCTGTTCGGCAAGACCGTCACGTCCCCCCTGTTCGATGTGGAGCTCGAGGTCAAGGCCCACCCCCTCGCCAAGGCGGACAAGGGCTCGGGTATCGCCATGGTTTGTACCTTCGGTGACCTGACCGACGTCACCTGGTGGCGTGAACTTCAGCTGCCTACCCGCGCCATCATGGGCCGCGACGGCCGCATCATTGCCGAAGCCCCGGAGTGGATCACCACCGAGGCCGGCAAGGAAGCTTACGCCGCGATCGCCGGCAAGACTGCCTTCTCCGCCAAGGAAGCCGTGGTTGAACTGCTCAAGGCAGCGGACCTGCTTGATGGCGAACCCAAGAAGATCACCCACCCGGTGAACTTCTTCGAAAAGGGCGACAAGCCCCTGGAAGTTGTGACCTCCCGGCAGTGGTACATCCGCAACGGTGGGCGCGACGAAGAACGCCGCGAACGCCTGATCGGCCGGGGTCAGGAAATCACCTTCCACCCCGCGTTCATGCGCTCACGCTATGAGAACTGGATCGCCGGCCTGAACGGCGACTGGCTGGTATCCCGCCAGCGCTTCTTTGGTGTGCCGATTCCCGTCTGGTATCCCTTGGATGCCCAGGGCAACCCGGACTACGACAACCCCATCCTGCCTTCGGACCAGATGCTCCCCGTGGACCCTGCCGCTGATGCCGCACCTGGTTTTGAGGAATCACAGCGCGATCAGCCCAACGGCTTCACAGGCGACGCTGACGTGCTGGATACCTGGGCAACGTCCTCCCTGACCCCGCAGATTGTGGGTGGCTGGAGCCGCGACGAGGACCTGTTCTCCAAGGTCTACCCGTTCGACCTCCGTCCGCAGGGACACGACATCATCCGCACCTGGTTGTTCTCCTCTGCCGTTCGCGCCGATGCCCTGCAGAAGAGCGCCCCGTGGAAGCACGCGGCCATTTCCGGCTGGATCCTTGACCCGGACCGGAAGAAAATGTCCAAGTCCAAGGGCAACGTGGTGGTGCCCACGGATGTGCTGAACGAGTACGGTTCGGATGCCGTGCGCTACTGGGCAGCGTCAGCAAAACTCGGTGCGGACACGGCCTACGAGATTGCCCAGATGAAGATCGGCCGCCGCCTGGCCATCAAGCTGCTGAACGCTTCGAAGTTCGTGCTGAACCTCGGTGCTACTGAGAACTCGGTGGTGTCCAGCGACCTCTCCGTGCTGACCAACCCGTTGGACCGTGCGCTGCTCGCTCAACTGTCCGACGTCGTTGCCCAATCCACCAAGGCATTCGAGAACTACGACTACTCCCGTGCACTCCAGATCACCGAGTCCTTCTTCTGGCAGTTCACGGACGACTACGTGGAGCTCATCAAGGACCGTGCCTACGGTGCCGCTGGCAAAACCGAGCAGGCATCCGTCCTGGCCGCCTTGGCCACAACGCTTGACTCCCTGCTGCGCCTGTTCGCACCGTTCCTGCCCTTCGCCACCGAAGAGGTCTGGGGCTGGTGGCGCACCGGATCAGTTCACCGCGCACAGTGGCCGGCAGCCTTGGAGATCACCGATGGTGACACCACCATGCTCGGCACCGTGGGCGTAGCACTCAGCGGTATCCGCAAGGCAAAGTCCGAGGCCAAGGTCAAGCAGCGCACCGAGGTGCTTTCGGCATCCATTACCGCTTCGGAAGTGCTGGTAGCCCAGTTGAAGGCCGGCCTGGGTGACTTGAAGGCAGCCGCGAACGCACGGGAGATCACTCTTCAGTCCGGCGAAGGCGAACTGACAGTCAGCGATGTTGTCCTGGCACCTGTCGAGGAGCAGCCCGCGTCGTAGCCAGAGTCGGTCCCATCCAGGGATTTCGGGCAAAGGGGAAGCCCCATCAGCGTTTTGCCGTTGGTGGGGCTTCGACTTTTCGGCTGTCTGGTGATGACTTGACAGTCTGGCGGAATCCTTGGAATTTCAGGTCTTCCTACCTCATCACTGGTAGGTTGCTTCCAACTTTGCCAAAGGCTGCGTCGGTTGCAATCACTGAATCTTTGGTTTCCGTGTCCCTCTTCTTTCGAAGTGGGTAAGAACCATTGTTGTCCCGTTGGGGTTGATGCACAAGGCTTTCGCGAGAACTACAAACCTGTAGTTTGTGTGCCGCTGGAAGGCCAGCTGTGGCAGAGTATTGACCATGCCGGAACTCCCCGAAGTGCACGGCCTGTGCATGTACTTGGACACCCAACTCCATGGAGCCGTGCTGACCGAGGTCCGCATCAACTCCTTCTCTGCACTCAAGACGGCCGATCCCCCTTTCACTGCACTCGAAGGCCGGACCATCCTTGGTGCGCACCGCATCGGCAAGTTCGTATGCCTGGACGCCGATGGACTGTTCTTTATTTTCCACTTGGCAAAAGCCGGCTGGGTCAGGTATACCGAACACCCGTCATCTGCAGGGCTGCGCATGGGCAAAAGCAACATCTCGGCACGGCTCTTGCTCCACAGGCCTGCCGACGATGCCCACATCGGGGTGGATCTGACCGAAGCAGGAACCAAGAAGAGCCTGGCCATCTACGTGGTGAAGGATCCTCAGGACGTTCCGGGAATAGCCACGCTGGGACCGGAGCCCCTGAGCCCCGATTTTGACCTGGACGCACTGGCCGGCATTGTGGGCTCCAGCTCGCAACAGATCAAAGGCCTGCTGCGCAGCCAGAGCGTGATCGCAGGGATTGGCAACGCCTACAGCGACGAAATTCTCCACGCCGCCAGGATTTCCCCGTTCGCCACCGCCAAGTCCCTCGACCAGGCAACGGTGGCCCGCCTCTATGAATCCATGCAGGAGGTTCTGGTCGGCGCCGTCAACGCAGCAGCCGGCAAACCTTCCAACGAGCTTAAAGACACCAAGCGCAGCAACTTCCGGGTCCATGCCAGAACCGGTCAGCCCTGCCCGGTGTGCGGGGATACCGTCCGCGAGGTGTCCTTCGCGGACACCTCGCTTCAGTATTGCGCCACCTGCCAGACCAACGGGAAGATCCTCGCCGACCGGCGTGCGTCACGGTTCCTCAAGTAGGCCGGTCATGTCCTCTGGAGGGCAACAAGCCGTTAGTTGAATTCAGGGCTTTCAGTGCGGCTGCGCTTCAACTCGAAGAAGTGCGGGTAGCCGGCCAGAGTGACGGTTGCATCCCAGATCTTCCCGGCTTCCTCGCCACGCGGAATGCGGGTGAGCACCGGACCAAAGAACGCCGTGCCGTTGACGGATACCACGGGAGTTCCTACATCCTGGCCGACCAATGAAATTCCGGCCTCGTGGCTGGCGCGCAGCTTGGAATCATATTCATCGGAAGTGGCAAAACGTGCCAGGTCCGCGGGAAGCCCGGTGTCCGCCAGGGCTTTCTGAATCACGGATGCGCGGTCCTTGTTGCCCTCATGGTGGATCTGTTCACCCATGGCATCGTAGAGGGGCTTGACGTAACTGCTGCCGTGGAGCTCCTGCGCTGCGATGATCACACGAACGGGCCCCCAGCTGTCGTCCATCATGGCCCTGTAGTCGGCAGGTAGATCGCGGCCTTCGTTCAGCACGGAAAGGCTCATGACGTGCCATTCGGTCTCGATGCCCCGCACCTGCTCCACTTCACCGATCCAACGCGAGGTAATCCACGCGAAGGGGCAGACGGGATCGAACCAGAAATCTGCCTTGTTGACGGTTTTGTGGGACGCGGTCACTTCAGACACAAGCTGTTCGGACACAGAGAACTCCTCGGAAGAGTGGAAACGTGGCTTTAAAGGCAGCTCGCAACCAAGCCGCTCCCTTTTTCCAACGGCAGTCTAGGCGGACTTATTCCGCCGCTTTGCCACTACGTCGTGGGCAATCATGGTGGGCTGTGCTGTCTTGGCAACGACGTCGGCCGTGATCACCACGGTTGCGATGTCGTCTCTGCTGGGAAGATCGAACATGACGGGGAGCAATACATCTTCCATGATGGCCCGCAGGCCACGTGCGCCCGTGCCACGTTCAAGAGCCTGGTCCGCTATGGCATCCAGGGCGTCGTCGTCAAACTGCAACTCCACGCCATCAAGTTGGAACATCTTCTGGTATTGCTTCACCAAGGCGTTCTTTGGCGTGGACAGGATCTGAATCAATGCCGGCCGGTCCAGGCTGGAGACCGTAGTGATGACCGGGAGCCTGCCGATGAATTCCGGAATCAACCCGAACTTGAGCAAGTCCTCAGGCATAACTTCGCCGTAAGTATCCACGTTGTCCCGGGCTTCGTTGAGCGGCGCACCGAATCCGATGCCTTTGCGGCCGGAACGCGAACCAATGATGTCTTCCAGTCCCGCGAAGGCTCCGGCCACAATGAACAGGACATTGGTGGTATCGATCTGAATGAATTCCTGATGCGGGTGCTTCCTTCCACCCTGGGGTGGAACAGAGGCCACAGTGCCTTCAAGGATCTTGAGCAGAGCCTGCTGCACGCCTTCGCCGGATACATCGCGGGTGATGGACGGGTTCTCGCTCTTACGGGAGATTTTGTCGATCTCGTCGATGTAGATGATGCCTTGCTCGGCCTTCTTGACATCATAGTCAGCGGCTTGGATGAGCTTGAGGAGGATGTTCTCTACGTCCTCGCCAACATAGCCTGCTTCCGTCAGGGCAGTGGCGTCGGCCACGGCGAACGGCACGTTGAGCCGACGGGCGAGAGTCTGGGCGAGGTAGGTCTTTCCGCAGCCTGTAGGGCCGATCAGAAGGATGTTGGACTTGGCGATCTCCACATCCTCGTGATGGGATCCCTCACCGAGGCTGCCGGCCTTGGGAGCGTGACCGGCCTGAATGCGCTTGTAATGGTTATAGACAGCTACCGCAAGGGAACGCTTGGCCGGCTCTTGGCCGATCACATATTCCTGCAGGAAGTCGAAGATCTCACGAGGTTTGGGCAGTTCAAAACTGCCGAGATCGGAAACTTCCGCGAGCTCTTCCTCGATGATCTCGTTGCAAAGCTCGATGCACTCATCGCAGATGTAGACACCGGGCCCGGCAATCAGCTTCCGTACCTGCTTTTGGCTCTTTCCGCAGAAAGAACACTTCAGCAGATCCGTGCTCTCGCCAATCCGAGCCATGTGTGAATCCCTTCGTTGCATGCGGGTGATGCGGCTCCGCGCCGTACTCAAGTGTGCGGCTGCGCCGCGGTTGGCACCACCGTGACAAGATCCACTCTAGGTCACAATGGGCTGCTTGGGTGGAAACAGAACGCCGGTGCGGTCCATATTTCGTGAACCGCACCGGCGTCCAAATCCATGTGCTACCGGGTGATTGCCTGGGGCTTGATCTTCCGGGAGTCCAGAACCTGGTCAATGAGACCGTAGCTCAGGGCATCCGCAGCGGTAAGAATCTTGTCTCGCTCGATGTCATTGTTGACCTGTTCGGACGTACGGCCCGAGTGGTGTGCCAACGTATCTTCAAGCCAGGTGCGCATGCGCATGACTTCCGCCGCCTGGATCTCGAGGTCGGACGCCTGTCCACCTTGACCGCCGGAAAGCGCCGGCTGGTGGATCAAAACGCGGGCGTTCGGCAGTGCCAGACGCTTACCGGGCGTGCCGGCGGCAAGGAGGACTGCGGCCGCGCTGGCTGCCTGACCCAAGCACACCGTCTGGATCTCCGGACGAATGTACTGCATGGTGTCGTAGATGGCCGTCATTGCCGTGAAGGAGCCACCCGGCGAGTTGATATACAGGGTGATGTCGCGGTCCGGATCAGTCGACTCAAGGACCAGCAGCTGGGCCATGATGTCGTCAGCGGAAGCGTCGTCCACCTGTAC
This sequence comes from Arthrobacter sp. DualSoilB13, assembly GCF_055389195.1. Taxonomy (NCBI): domain Bacteria; kingdom Bacillati; phylum Actinomycetota; class Actinomycetes; order Micrococcales; family Micrococcaceae; genus Arthrobacter; species Arthrobacter sp. DualSoilB13. The sequence continues at coordinate 2,414,298 of NZ_AP035865.1, forward strand.
ACCGAGGAAGATGATGCGGTCCTCGAACAGCTTGGTGTACGGGTCCTGGCGCTTGAAGCCGTAAGGCGTGCGCTCCTCGAACTGGGGCAGGACGTAACGGCTGGACGGGAGATTACCGGCAGACCATCCGAAGTTGTAGTTCATGTTCTTTACTCCTGGGGTTTCAGTGGTTCTTGTGCCGGTTAGTTTTCGGAGTTCGACTGGTTGGCCGTTCCGCCGCCACCGGCAACAGAACCGGCATGCGCCGAGATCTTGTCGAAGAAGCCGTACTCCAATGCCTCAGTCGCGGTGAACCACTTGTCGCGGTCGTTGTCCTTGAGGATGGTCTCCACGGACTGCCCGGTCTGTTCTGCCGTGAGTTCGGCCATGACCTTCTTCATGTGCAAGATCAGTTCTGCCTGGATCTTGATGTCCGAGGCGGTGCCGCCGATGCCACCCGAGGGCTGGTGCATCAGGATGCGGGCATTGGGTGTCGCGTAACGCTTGCCCTTGGTTCCGGAGGACAGGAGGAACTGGCCCATGGAGGCGGCCAGACCCGTTGCCACGGTGACGACGTCGTTCGGGATGAACTGCATGGTGTCGTAGATCGCCATGCCAGCGGTCACGGAACCACCCGGGGAGTTGATGTACAGGTAGATGTCCTTCTCAGGGTCTTCAGCCGAGAGGAGGAGGAGCTGAGAGCAGATGGCATTGGCATTCTCGTCACGGACTTCAGAGCCGAGCCAGATGATGCGCTCTTTCAGCAGGCGGTTGTAGATGTAGTTGTCCTGGGCTGCGGGATCGACAGTTGCCATCCGTGGAGCCTCTGATTGCTGTGACATAAGTACTTACCTCTCGCTGGTGCCAGTGACCTCACTGAACTTCACTACTTGGACACTAACCGTTTTCACGGGCGATTTGTTCGCTGAAATCGCACTGTTCGCTGACGGCGCACGTCTGCGATCAGCACCACTGTTCAGCCTTAAAGCAAACCGGCCCCGGATCATGTGATCCGGGGCCGGTAGGAGTCGTTGACTAGAACTTCACTGCTGCGGGGTCATCGCTTGCGGCAACCTCAGCTTCTTCGGTGGCTTCAACTGCTGCGTCCTCTTCGGCTGCTGCTTCGCCTGCAGGGCGGACGAAGTCCGTGAGGTCAACCTTGTTGCCTTCGGAGTCCACTACCTCTGCCTGGCCCAGCACAACTGCCAGGGCTTTGCGACGGCGGACCTCGGAAACCATCATGGGAACCTGGCCGCTTTGATCGATGATCTGGGCGAACTGGTTGGGGTCCATGCCGTACTGGCTTGCGGTGGTGACGATGTAGTCGATCAGCTCGTTCTGGCTGACGTCCACTTCTTCCTTGTCCGCAATGGCGTCGAGGATGATCTCGTTCTGGAAGGCGCGCTCGGTGTTGGCCTTGACCTCGGCGCGGTGCTCCTCGGTGTCGTGGTCACCTTCGCCGTGTGCGTTTTCCGGGTTGAAGTGAGCCTCGATCTGCTCTTCAACCACGGAGTCGGGAACAGGAACCTCAACCAGCTCAACGAGCTTGTCAAGAACCTTATCGCGAGCTTCAACGCCCTGCTCCACTACCTTGGAATCAGCAGCCTGCTTGGCGAGGTCCTCACGAAGTTCAGCGAGGGTGTCGAACTCGGAGGCAAGCTGCGCGAAGTCGTCGTTTGCCTCGGGGAGCTCGCGCTCCTTGACGGCCTTGACAACAACCTTCACCTGAGCGGCCTCGCCGGCGTGGTCGCCGCCAACCAGCGTGGTCTCGAAGATTGCTTCCTCGTCGGCCGAGAGGCCGGTCACGGCTTCGTCAAGGCCTTCGAGCATGGTACCGGCACCAACCTGGTACGAAAGGCCGGAAGCGGAATCGATGTCTTCGCCGTCAATCGTGGCGGTGATGTCGATGGTCAGGAAGTCGTCGTTCTTGGCAGGACGCTCAACGGACTTCAGCGTGCCGAAGCGGCCGCGAAGTTCGTCCAGCGCCTTGTCGACATCAGCTTCCGAAGACTCGGCAGCAGCAACCTCAACCTTGATGCCGGCGTAGTCCGGCAGCTCGATCTCGGGGCGGACGTCGATCTCCACCTGGAACTTGAGCTCGCCATCGGTTGCGGACGGATCCGGAACCTCGGTGATTTCAACTTCGGGGCGGCTCAGGGGCCGAACACCGGTTTCCTGGACTGCAGCCTGGTACCAGCCGTTGAGGCCATCGTTGATGGCGGTCTCCAGAACGTAGCCACGGCCAACGCGCTGGTCGATCAGCTTGGAGGGAACTTTGCCCTTGCGGAATCCGGGAACCTGGATCTGCGAAGCAACGGTCTTGTACGCGGCATCGATGCTCGGCTTAAGTTCCTCATAGGGAACCTCAACGTTGAGCTTGACCCGCGTTGCGGTGAGGTTCTCGACAGCGCTCTTCACAGTCTAAGTACTCCTGATTTCGTGGGTATGGGTTTCTGTTGTGCCCCTGAACAGACACAAACACAGAGTCGGGGTGACAGGATTTGAACCTGCGACTTCCTGCTCCCAAAGCAGGTGCTCTAGCCAAGCTGAGCTACACCCCGAAGGCACAGGACAGTCTACGGGCAAGCGGGCCCAGAATGCACATTTGACACTGCGGCCGGAATTAGGTTTAGTTGTACCCGGCTTGAACAGCCGCCGGGAAGATGTCCGAAACAAGGATATCCGTCCTGGGGACGTAGCTTAATGGTAAAGCCTCAGTCTTCCAAACTGATTACGCGGGTTCGATTCCCGTCGTCCCCTCCATACCAAAGGGCCCCGATCCACGGATCGGGGCCCTTTTTTGTTGACCAGGAACTTTCCTAAACCTGGCAGCCGGGACACCAGTAGAGTTTGCGGGCGCCAATTTCAGTTACCCCCACCAGCGTCCCGCAGGCGCGGCAGGGCAGGCCCTGGCGCTTATAAACAAAGTGGGCGTCGGCGTCGGGCGCCATCACGCCACCGCCGGTCCACAGCGTGGACGGCGTCGTAACAATCCGTCCATCACGGACGCCGTCCGACATGGTGACCACGGTGTCATCCCAGAGCCGACCAGCCGTTTCGGCATCAATGCCGCTTCCCGGCGTCCACGGGTCCACAGCCTGCCGGAACAAGACTTCGGCCCGGTAGATGTTCCCCACCCCGGCCAGCACCGACTGGTCCATCATCAGCAGCGCTACTGCCGTCTTACGCCGACGCAGGCGTCGAATGAACTCATCACGGTCTCCGGGCCGGTTATGCAGCGGATCCGGGCCCAGGCGCGCCAGCACGGCCGCAGCCTCAGCAGCGGTGATGGCTGCACACGTGGTGGCGCCCCGGAGATCGGCCCAACCGTGGTCAGAGACCAGGCGGACGCGCACTGCGCCTACCGGCGGGGGCGGGCCGTCGTACGCATCGGCGTCCGCCACAGAGGCGCTTTCCCGTTCACCGATGCGCCGCGGGGCGCCGATGCTGGACGCACCCGTGAAGGTACTGTCGCCGCCGAAACTCCACGCCCCGTAAAGACCCAGGTGGACGTGGAGGAAGAGATCGTGGTCAAACCTGAGAAAGAGCTGCTTTCCGTGGGCAGTGGAGTCAACCAGGATGTGCCCGGTGAGGAGCTCCGCGCCCGCCGTGAACCTGCCTTGCGGGCTGGAAACTTCCAGACGCCGGCCCCCAAAGACGTCCTGGAATTGGCGGGCCAGCCTGTGGACCGAATGCCCCTCAGGCACTACTCGACGATCTCGCCGGTGGTTTCGTACACCGCGATTTTTCCGATGCGGCGAACGTGGCGTTCGTCGTTGCTGAAGGGCTCCTGCAAGAAAGCTTCTATGAGTTCAGTGGCTTCTTCGACGGTGTGCTGGCGTCCGCCAACAGCTACGACGTTGGCATCGTTGTGTTCGCGGGCCAGCTTTGCAGTGGAGAGGTTCCAGGCCAGGGCAGCGCGGACGCCGTTGACCTTATTCGCAGCAATTTGCTCGCCATTGCCCGAGCCGCCCAGCACAATGCCAAGGGCGTGCACTCCGGCCTTCTGGTCTGCAACAACGGCAAGGCCGGCATTGATGCAGAAAGAAGGGTAGTCATCCAGGGCGTCGTACTCCTTGGGCCCGTGATCCACCACTTCGTAGCCCTTGGCCGTGAGGTGGCTGACCAAGTGGGCACTGAGTTCCATGCCGGCGTGGTCTGTAGCAATGTGGACGCGGGGTGTAGTCACAGGAAGTCCATTCTTTCTGGCGCGCGGCTGCGGCGTGCGGCCGGGCCCGACGATGAGGGATGCGCTACCTAGGGTACCGCTACCGGGGTTAAAGGGGCGGCCCGTCGCCCCGGGCACGATGCGCCGCCCGGTTCAAGACTCCCGCAAGTTTGTCCGCGGAGGCCTGCGTGCCCGCGCTCAGCGCCACCCGGCCACCGTTAAGTTTCCTTACGACGACGGCTGGGCCGCTGCCGACCAGCATCGCGGTGGCATCATCGTGGTGCCGCCAGCCCCACCCGCCATAATCTGCGGCCTTGACCTCCGCGGGGGCGGCTGCGGCGATGTCGACGGCGGGTACGGTCAAGACGCGTATGATCCCGCCGGCGAATACCTGGAGCCCTCCACGATCAGCCCGCACCCGGGCGAACAGGAACCCTGCGCCAACCAACGCGGCCGCCGCAACAAGGGCCCCAAGCCATGGGACAGCCACCGCTATCAGTGCAGCGGGGAACAATGCCGAGACAACGATCATGATGAAGACGGAACTCCTGGCATGCACCCACAGCCGGAGCGTATCGCGGGCAAGATCGGGATCTTCAAGAAGCCGCAGCTCTTCTTCGAGCGCCACGTCATCCTCCCGGGTCCACCGCGGGTCCGGCTTGAACGCGAACATCATCACCACGCCCAAAGCCACGGCGGCGCCGCTGCCCATGGCCAGCACAATGGGGTCCACATGGGACCCGCGCGCGTCCGGCAGACCTGATTGGCCCACTAGCCCGGCCGCCACCACGGTGGTGATGAAGAGGCTTACCGTCAGGCCCAGCCCCATCATGACGCGCCGCATGACTACAGGCCTGGTTATTGACACTGCTTGAAGAAAGACTGCCCATCCGCAGAAAATGATGAGGGCAGCGCCGCCAGCCACATAGGCGCCGAACGGCGCGAAAGAACTGCCGCCGTCGGCGTTCCACATCACCGCAACAGGATTGGGGAGCTCGTTGCGCAACATCTGGGCGCACACCACAAACCCGACGGCAAGAAGCAGCGGAAAGGCAACCGCAAACCTCAGTGCGCGGAAATCCAGAGTTTCCCGGAACGATGCCATAGTCCAACGCTACTCCGTAGGGCGACACTGTGGTGCCCGCTCCTTGCCTTAACGGCGCGGAGTGAAAGAATGGCTTCACACCAGCGTCCGGCCACGACAGGCCGGCCATCCCAAATCTTCGGAGGCACCACTTGCCAGGCCTGAACCTCACGCGCGACGAAGCTGCCAAACGCGCCGAACTGCTCAACGTCGAGTCTTATCACGTCACCCTGGACCTGACTCAAGGTTCAGAGACCTTCGGCTCCACTACGGTGGTTAGGTTTTCTGCAGAGCAGGGTTCGTCGACGTTCATCGACGCCATCACGGCGGCAGTCCACAGTGTGACCTTGAACGGGACGGAACTGGACCCGGCTGAGGTCTCCGACGGCGTCCGCATCCAGCTCCCTGACCTGGCCGCGAACAACGAATTAGTGGTGGTGGCGGATGCTCCGTACATGAACACCGGGGAAGGCCTGCACCGCTTCGTAGACCCCGTGGATGGCGAGGTTTACCTGTATACGCAGTTCGAAGTTCCCGACTCCCGCCGCATGTTCGCAGTCTTCGAGCAGCCGGACCTGAAAGCCAGCTTCACGTTCACGGTCACTGCGCCATCGCACTGGGACGTTATCTCCAACTCCCCCACCCCGGTTCCCGTTGAAGCTCCTGCTGCCGGCGATGGCACCGCACGGTCCGTGTGGAACTTCGCCTCCACCCCGCGCCTGTCCTCCTACGTCACGGCTTTGATCGCCGGGCCGTACCAATCAGTTCGCTCCGAGGTCACCAGCTCCGACGGCCGGGTGATTCCGTTGGGAGTCTTTGCCCGCAAGTCGCTCATGCAGTACCTCGATGCGGACAACATCTTCGAGCTGACCCGCCAAGGCTTCGAATTCTTCGAGGCACAGTTCGGGTTCCCGTACCCGTTCGAGAAATACGACCAGCTGTTCGTCCCGGAGTTCAACGCCGGAGCCATGGAAAATGCCGGTGCCGTGACCATCCTGGAAGGCTACGTCTTCCGCGGAAAAGTCACCGGCGCCCAGATTGAACGTCGCGCCATCACGGTCCTGCATGAACTGGCGCATATGTGGTTCGGGGACCTGGTGACCATGCGCTGGTGGAACGACCTTTGGCTCAACGAATCCTTCGCCGAATACATGTCGCACCTGGCCGCCGTGGAAAACACGGAATTCGACCGGGCCTGGACCACTTTCGCCTCCGTGGAGAAGTCGTGGGCCTACAAGCAGGACCAGCTTCCCACCACACACCCGATCTTCGCCGAGATCAACGACCTTGAAGACGTGGAGGTGAACTTCGACGGCATCACCTACGCCAAGGGCGCCTCGGTGTTGCGGCAGTTGGTGGCCTGGGTGGGTCCGGAACAGTTCATGGCCGGCGTGCGCACCTACTTCGCCAAGCATGCCTGGAAGAACACCGAGCTCGCCGACCTCATGGTGGAACTCGAAGCCGCCAGCGGCAGGGACCTGGACGCATGGGGCAAGCTGTGGCTCGAAACTGCCGGCGTGAACACCCTGGCGCCCGAGCTGGAAGTTGCCGGTGACAGCACCATCACCGGCTTCGCGATCCTCCAGACTGCCATCGAGGAACAGCCCACCCTCCGCCCGCACCGACTCGCCGTCGGCTTCTACTCACTCTCCGACCACGGCAAGCTGGAGCGGACGCATCGCGAGGAACTCGACGTCGACGGCCCCCGCACCGACGTACCCGCGTTGGTGGGCAAAGCCCGGCCGGACTTGATCCTGCTCAACGACGACGACCTCGCCTATGCCAAGGTCCGCTTGGACGAACACTCCCTCGCCACCGCCAAAGCCCATCTGAAAGACTTCGCAGCCAGCCTGCCGCGCACTCTGGTGTGGGGCTCGGCATGGGATGCAGCCCGTGACGGGGAAACCCCCGCCCGCGGCTATGTTGATCTGATCCTGGCGAACATCGCCTCGGAAACGGACTCCTCGGTGATCCTGGTCCAGCTGCGTCAGCTCGCCACCACCTTGACGTACTTCGTTGCGGCAGAACACAAGCTTGCCTCGACGATTGCGGCCGCAGACAAACTGTGGGACCTCGCTTCGTCCGCGGCGGCGGGCTCGGACGCCCAACTGCAGTTCGCCAAGTCATTCGCCCAGCTGGCACGCAGTGGCGGGCAGTTTGACCGTATTCAGGCCCTCTTGGATGGCACGGAGACACTCGAGGGCCTCTCTATCGACCAGGACATGCGGTGGGAGCTCCTCACGGCGCTGGTGGCCGGCGGACGGAAGGATCAGGCCCGCATAGACGAAGAACTCTCCCGCGACAACACTTCCAACGGCCACAACGCGGCAGCACTGGCCAAGGCGGCCATACCCACGCCGGAGGCAAAGGCAGCAGCCTGGGATTCAATCGTGGTCAAGGGGGACCTCTCCAACGCCCTGCAAGCCTCAGCGGTGGCCGGCTTCATGCGCGTGACGGACACCGCCTTGCTGGAGCCTTTCGCGGAGAAGTATTTTGAGGCAGTGCCTGAAATCGTCGAGGAACGCACCCATGCCTTGGCACAGCAGATCGTGGTGGGTCTCTACCCGGCACAGCTCACAACACAAGCTACGGTGGACCGCACCGATGCCTTCCTGGCCGGACTTCCCGAGGAGAGCGCAGCACTGCGCCGGATGATGCTGGAAAACCGTGACAGCGTGGCCCGGGCCCTGCGGGCAAGGGCAGCGGACGTCTAAGCCCCGCCCCGTGTGAGGCCCGTGCGGATAGTGGGCGCCCCAAAGCTAAACTGTCGGCATGGGCCTCCACGAACACCATTACGCACTGACTGTCCGCTGGACCGGAAACCTCGGTGAAGGCACTGCCGGGTATCGGGCGTATTCCCGGGATCACGACGTTGAAATCAATGGCCTTCCGACGCTAAAAGGTTCAGCAGATCCCACTTTCCATGGGGACCGGACCCGCTACAACCCGGAACAGTTGCTACTCGCAGCACTCTCCCAGTGCCACATGCTGTCCTTCCTGCATGTGGCCGTCAAACACGGTGTGGTGGTGACCGGTTACGAGGACAAAGCCGAAGGCCTCATGAAGCTCTACCGGGACGGCAGCGGGCAGTTCGAAAGTGTCACGTTGAGGCCGCACGTCACCATTACCGATCCCGCCCACGCAGACGTGGTCCCGCAGCTTCATCATGAAGCCAACCAGGTTTGCTTCATTGCCCGCAGCGTCAACTTCCCGGTTCTCCACGAACCGCTCACGACGACGGCCGCCGCCTAACGCTGTTCACGGCGCCACAGTGCCACGAGCCTCTGCTCAGAGTCACGGCGCAGCCCGGCTTTGCGATCCCTGTCCAAGCCTCGCTGACGTTCATCATCAAGCGTGGCTGCCAAGGTCTCCTGCCACGGGCGCAGGGCCATGCCACGCTCCCGTGCGGCGCGGTTGGTCCGAGCTTGAAAGCCATCATGGCCTTCCGGCAGCCAGAGGGGCATGGAATCCGGACCTGCCCAGTACTCCACGCCATGGCCCACCAGCCAGTCTTCATCAGCCCGGATGACCTCCTCAGCGGCACGATCACCCACTGCGGTTTCAGCAGCCCGCCGCGACTCGTCGATGTAGTCCTCGAACCGCACCACGTCTCCCAGGGCGTTGTAGGTACCGGCCAGCCCTTGTTCAGCAGACTGCAGGACCCACGCCGCGAGGTCCCGGACATCAATGATCTGTGTGGCGGCGTCCGGGATATCCGGGACCAGGACAGGGTCAGTGTTCGCAGCGAATCGAGCCGGCCAGTAGCCGTATCTGTCAGTCCCGTCCCCTGGTCCCCCAATGAGTCCGGCACGGACGATGTGCGCCTTCTCCCCCACGGCAGCAAGCGTCATCCGCTCAATCGCCGACTTGGACTCCCCATAAGTTTCCGGGGTGCCTGCCTGACCCGCCGGCAGGGGTTCGAGCAGTGCAGCGCCCTCATCGGCACCAGGTATGGAATGGTCTGCATAGACCGAGCAGCTGGAGACGAACGTCCAATGCCCTGCTCCTGCACTCAACGCTTCGAGGGCCTCACGGGCCTGGACCGGATCGCGGGACACCTCTACCACCGAGTCCCAGTGTCCCTTGAGGTCGGCGAAGGCTGCGGCGCCCAGGGCGCGGTCGCTCCTGACCCACGTGACGCCGTCGGGCGGTCCAGCCGAAGTACCACGTGCCAAACAGGTGACGTCGTGCCCGGCAGCAACAGCCTGCCGGGCGATTTCTGCTGACAGGAAGGCGGTGCCGCCCAAGACCAGGATGCGCATCCCGTCACGCTACGGCGCTAGGGTTGTAGGTGGACAGAGTGTTCCGCGCCCGGCGAACACGGGCCGACGACAGGGAGTTATTCCACCTTGACCTCCATCCCCCTTGCAGAAACCATCACCTTGGAACCTGAAAAAATCGATCTGATGTCCATCCTCATCACCCTGGGCGTGGGCCTGGCTGTGTGGGTCGTGGCACGGTTCATCATCCTGCGCATCACGCGACGAGTGTCCGCCGGCAGTTCCTTCTTCAAAAAACCGCATTTCAAGTGGGTCCAACCGGCCATCCGCGCACTGGACCACGAACGCCGATCGCAACGCGCCGAAACCATTGGCACGTTGTTGACCAGCTTGGTGAGCGTGGTTGTTGTGGTGATCGTCATCATCTACGTCCTCAAGTACATGAACGTTGATGTCGCACCACTTTTGACCAGCGTGGGAATCCTGGGTGTCGCCATTGGTTTCGGTGCCCAGCAGCTGATCCGCGACTTCCTCGCCGGAATCTTCATCACCATTGAGGACCAGTACGGGATCGGCGATGTCATTGTCACCAGTGAAGTGATTGGTACCGTTGAATCGGTAGGCCTGCGCATTACGCGGGTCCGTGCTGAGGACGGAGCCATCTGGTACCTGCGCAACGGCGAAATCCTCCGCGTGGGCAACCGATCACAGGGCGACTACGTGCCATTGGAAACACCGGACACCGGCGACCAACCCGGCGCAGCAGCTGCCACCATCACAGCAGGCGCACCGCGCGTCACCAAAGCCGAGGAGAAGTCCAATGAGTAACACTGCAGGTGGGCAGCCACCGACTCCGCAGACAGGCCCCCGACGCCAGCTGATGCAGAACGATCCGTTCAGCCAACCTGCTTACACGGACAGCTTCTACGCCGCAGTTGGCGGTCACGAGACGTTCGTCAAGCTCATCGATGTCTTCTACGACGGTGTTGCCACGGATCCTTTGCTCCGGCCCATGTACCCGGAGGAAGACCTCGGACCTGCCAGACGCCGTTTCCTGATGTTCCTGGAGCAATACTGGGGCGGCCCCACAACCTACGGCGAAGAACGCGGCCACCCACGGCTGCGCATGCGCCACATGCCGTTCCGGGTGACACCCGAAGCCAAAGACCGTTGGTTGTTCCACATGCGCAAGGCCGTTGACTCTTTGGAGTTGTCGCCGCTGCATGAAGGCACCCTGTGGGACTACATGGAGCGGGCTGCGCTGACCATGATCAACAGTCCTTCAGCCGGCGCCTAGTCTTTAGAAGCCGAGCCCCAGGCCTGCACCGGTCCTGACCAGCACATGGCCGCGGGGTCCGCTCAGACGGAACCAGCGGCCATTGCGGAAGACTTTCTGCTCAGCGTCGCCCAGGAAACCCAACGCGAAGGCAGCGAAGGCGGCGCCTGCCGGCAGCCCGGCCGCGCCGGGAAGTTCACGACCCCAAACAGCTGCCCGTGCGCTATTGACCACTGCGGCACCCGCTGCTGTGGGAATCACGCCAGCCACCTCCGCAATGCCGGCTTCGGCTGCCACCTTGAGGTCGGCGTCGGGCATGGCGCCATGGGCCTCCCAGCCGCTGCGGGGCGCGCCAACGCCCGCCCAGGACTCGGAAACGGTAGACGGCGGGATGGGCAGCTCCACGTCATCGGCACCGGACCTGGCCAACCGGTCCATAACGGAGGCGAGCGTCACGGTGACGTCTGCGTGGGCCGGCTCAGCAAGGGCCATGGTCCGCAAGCCAAGGATTGTTGGGGTGGACTCACCCAATATGCGCGGCCTCAGCACGCACACATATGCGGCCAGGACGGTGCCTGCGGCCTGGAGGCGGATGGCGCCGTCGTCGATGCTTTTTGCCCTGGTGACGAACGTTCGCAGGTCTGCGAGGTCACGGGGATCGGCGAAGCGGAAGGACTGGGTCAAGACGTCTGTCACATCATCGACTCTACCGGCATGTCCGCGGTTGAGAGGGGTCGGGGCGGCGTCTAAAGTCGAACCATGACTGAGACGAATGCTGGCCTCGAGGTGGAAGCACCCGTAGAAGACCCCATGGAAGTGCTGATCGGCCTGCTGGACCTTGGTGATTTTGATGGAGCCCGGACCAATGAGGACATCTTCCTGGGCCCGTCCCAAAAGCAGCCACGGCATCGTGTTTTTGGGGGCCAAGTGTTGGCGCAATCCATGATGGCCGGCATGCGCACCGTGGACCCTGACAGGGCTGCGCACTCCATGCATGGCTACTTCCTGCGTCCCGGTGACGCCAACAAACCGATCACGTTCGGGGTGGAAAGACTGCGCGACGGCCGATCTTTCTCGGCCCGCCGCGTCCATGCCTACCAGGACGGTGTGCCCATTCTCTCCATGATCGCTTCCTTCCAAGTGGAAGACAGCGGCTTGGACCATCAGGCGGAGATGCCCGAAGGCATCCCGGATCCGGATTCCCTGCCCAGCACCGCCGAACTTTTATCCCACTACGATCACCCCATGGCACGCCACATGTCATCGGAGCGGCCCTTCGATGTCCGGCACATCGACCCCGCACTGTACGTATCCCCGCCGGCCGATCACGTGGCGACCAACGCTGTGTGGATGAAGACCATGGGGCCCCTCCCGGATGACCCCAACCTCCACCGGGCAGCACTGGCCTACGCGAGCGACTACACGCTTTTGGAGCCGATCCTCCGCAAGCACGGCCTCGCTTGGATGACGCCGGGCATGAGCGTTGCCAGCCTTGATCACGCCATGTGGTGGCACCGCCCTGTGCGCGTTGACGAGTGGATGCTCTACGTCCAGGAATCCCCCAGCGCCCAAGGTGCCCGGGGACTCGCCACAGGCCGTATCTTCAACCGTGACGGACAGCATGTGGCTACCGTTGCCCAAGAGGGAATGGTCCGGGTTCCGTAGGCGCTGAAGAGCCTCCTGCCCGGGACGCGTTGGAACAGAAAGGCCGGTCCCTGACGGGACCGGCCTTTCTACGTTCGTGCCTGAGGCGATGAAATTCTAGTCGCGGGTCAGGCGGCGGTGCGTGACGCGGTGCGGCTTGGCAGCATCGGGGCCGAGGCGCTCCACCTTGTTCTCCTCATAGGAGTCGAAGTTGCCCTCGAACCAGTACCACTTGGAGGGGTTCTCGTCGTCACCTTCGTAGGCGAGGATGTGCGTCGCTACCCGGTCCAGGAACCAACGGTCGTGCGAGACCACCACAGCGCAGCCGGGGAATTCGAGAAGGGCGTTCTCGAGGCTGCCCAGAGTTTCGACGTCGAGGTCGTTGGTAGGTTCGTCAAGGAGGAGAAGGTTGCCACCCTGCTTGAGCGTCAGTGCCAGGTTAAGGCGGTTGCGCTCACCACCGGAGAGAACACCAGCCTTCTTCTGCTGGTCCGGGCCCTTGAAACCGAACGCCGAAACGTAGGCACGCGAAGGCATTTCGACCTGACCGACCTGGAGGAAGTCATGGCCTTCGGAGACAACTTCCCAGAGGGACTTGTTGGGGTCGATGCCGCCACGGGACTGGTCCACGTAGGAGATCTTCACGGACTCGCCGATCTTGAGCTCACCGTCATCCAGAGGCTCCATGCCGACGATCGTCTTGAACAGCGTGGACTTACCCACACCGTTGGGGCCGATGACGCCCACAATGCCGTTACGGGGAAGCGAGAAGGAGAGTCCATCGATCAGTACGCGATCGTCGAAGCCCTTCTTCAGGTTCTTGGCCTCGATAACCAAGGAGCCCAGGCGCGGTCCCGGCGGAATCTGGATCTCTTCGAAGTCCAGCTTGCGGGTGCGATCAGCCTCTGCCGCCATCTCTTCATAGCGGGCCAGACGTGCCTTTGACTTGGTCTGGCGGCCCTTGGCGTTGGAGCGCACCCACTCAAGTTCTTCGGTAAGGCGCTTGGAGAGCTTCGCGTCCTTCTTGCCCTGGACCTCCAGACGGGCTTTCTTCTTCTCCAAGTAGGTGGAGTAGTTGCCCTCGTATGGGTACAGGTGCCCGCGGTCGACTTCCGCAATCCACTCGGCCACGTGATCCAGGAAGTAGCGATCGTGGGTCACGGCAAGGACTGCGCCGGGGTACTGGGAGAGGTGCTGCTCCAGCCAAAGAACGCTCTCAGCATCCAAGTGGTTGGTGGGCTCGTCAAGGAGCAGAAGGTCAGGCTTCTGCAAGAGAAGCTTGCAGAGCGCTACGCGGCGGCGCTCACCACCGGAGAGGACGGTGACATCGGAATCGGCAGGCGGGCAGCGCAGCGCGTCCATGGCCTGCTCAAGCTGGGAATCAATATCCCATGCATCCGCAGCGTCAATGGCTTCCTGAAGCTTGCCCATCTCATCCAGGAGTGTGTCGTAGTCGGCATCCGGGTTGGCCATTTCTTCGGAGATCTCATTGAAGCGCTGGATCTTTCCATAGATCTCGCCAACGCCTTCCTGGACGTTGCCCAGGACGGTCTTTTCCTCGTTCAGCGGCGGTTCCTGCAGGAGGATGCCCACGGTGTAGCCGGGGCTCAGGCGGGCCTCGCCGTTTGACGGGGTGTCCAGTCCGGCCATGATCTTCAGGATGGTGGACTTACCAGCACCGTTCGGGCCCACAACGCCGATCTTCGCGCCAGGGTAGAACGACATGCTGACATCGTCCAGAATAAGTTTGTCGCCAACGGCCTTGCGAGCCTTGGTCATCGTGTAAATGAATTCCGCCATGCCCTTAAATCTAATGGGTAGGCGTACTTAACTCACATTCGAGCGCTGCGGTGGAACTAGCGGGCGTCTCCCACGAAGCATTTTCCCGTGGCCAACACGGGCAGCACGGTGACCACTACCCCACCATCGCGGATTTGCCCCATGATGCAACTATCGCCCGTCCGGGCTGCGGCCTCCATGGCGTCAACGTCCAATCCGGTGGGCGTGCGGCTCACAGACACCTCCACATTGTCTGCAGGGATGCCCGCTGAAACCAAGGCAGTCCTTAGCGCCTCCCGGTCCGGCTTGGGATTGCCGGCCACCAGGGTTTTCAGGGTGGACTCCACGGCGGAGGTGGTTGCCGCAACAGCGGGATCAACCGTGGCTGTGGCCTGTGGGCTGGCGGAGTTTTCCGGGTTGGTGGAGGCTTCAGGGCGGGTGGAAGGCTGCACGGGCTGATCGGCGGATGACGTGGCCGGTGGCGTGCAGGCCGTCATCGTCAACGCGGCAGCGATTATCAGCGTCAGTCCTGCGACGCGGACTTTCCATGCGTCTGCTGCCCTGCTTTTTGTCTGTGCCGTTTGCCTGCTCATCACGTAGCCATTGTGCCATCCACGCAGCAGTGCATTTCACACAGAGTGCAGCCTGCAAGGCCCGTGGCAATTCGCGGCAGACTTAACGGAGAAGAGGTCCTGACCTGCGTTTATGCAGGCCAAGACCCCTTATATGTGCCCCAGGAGGGAATCGAACCCCCGACCGGCGGATTAGAAGGCCGCTGCTCTATCCCCTGAGCTACTGGGGCGCACTGGCGCCCTGACCACCGTGGGCCGCTGGCGCCACAAAGAGTTTACAGTGCGATCGCCTCACAGCTTGCCACCACCACGCTACAGCTTCTACTCCTCCACAACGGCTGTACAGCCAAGGTTATTCACATAGGCCATTACAGACCTCCCCTCCCGGTCTTTCCTGGATGAAGCTGAAAGCGCCGGACAGGCACTCCCTACACCGAGAAGGACCACCAATGAATGACATGATCAGCGTCCGGGGCTTCGTGGCCTCGGAGGTCAAGAGTTCCACTACTACGCGGGGCACTGCCACCGCATCATTCCGCCTTGGAACCACGGAGCGCCGCTACGATCGCGCTACCAGCACCTGGGTGGACGGAAACACCAACTGGTACACCGTTCAGTCATTCCGCTTCCTCGCCGGGCACGTTGGATGCAGCATCAAAAAGGGACAACGTGTGCTCGTCATTGGGAGGCTACGGCTGCGGCAATGGGAACATGAGGGCCGCGTCTACCATGTGGCCGAAATCGACGCCGAATCAGTAGGGCATGACCTCATGTGGGGCTCCGCCAACTTCACCCGAATGAATGGCACCTCAGCCCCTGCTGACTCCGCACCTGCTGTGGAAGCGCCTGGGACCCCTGACCGCAACAATGAGTGGGACTCCGAAGGCCAGGAGATAGATCCTCCCGAAGACGAGTCCATCTCAAGCACCGTAGAGAACCCTGACGGCACCGGCCCCCTACTGGTCAACACCACAACGGGGGAACTGGTGGGTGCCGGCGTTTGATCGGCGCACCAAGACCCGGAGGCCAGCGGGACCAGCCCTGCATGCCGGGCCTCTTCTGGGCCCATTCCACACGACCATGCTCCTTCGAGGATCGAAACGGCTCCTGCTACCTGGGCGGCCGTTGAGGAATTGTTCGGAACCAAGGGCGAACCGTCCCGGTGCTGGTGCCGGTGGTTCGCCCTTGCCGGAAAAGTGTCCGAACCTGTTCCAGGCCGGCCAGTTGTGGGGCTCCGCAAACAATAATGCGGTTCAGTAACCGGAACCGTCATCAAGGCAGCGTCAGGATGACCGGCCCTTCAGCCGTGATGGCCACAGTGTGTTCGCTATGGGCGGCGCGTCGGCCGTTTGCTGAACGAAGAGTCCACTGATCCTCGTCATGGTAGTAGTCGTCCTTGCCACCCAGGATCAACATGGGCTCAATGGCAATGACCAGGCCCTCTTCGAGCTTCATGCCCCTGCCAGGCCGCCCGAGGTTGGGGACGGGAGGCTCGGCGTGCATTGTCCGGCCGATGCCATGCCCGCCATGATCAGCTAACAGCCCGAAGCCTGCGCGTTTGGCCTCACCGCCGATTGCATAGGCAAGGTCGCCCATCTTGCTGCCTACCCGCGCTGCCTCGATGCCGCGCGCCAGTGCTGCCTCTGTAGCTGCCACCAGCTCCTGATCCTCCGGGTCGCCGGTCCCGACGACGAAGCTGACGGCCGAATCACCGCACCAACCTTCCAGGAAGGCGCCACAGTCAACGCTGAGCAGATCGCCGTCCTCAAGTACGTATCCATTCGGGATCCCGTGGACCACGGCGTCGTTGACGCTGGTACAGATCACCCCAGGGAATGGCACGGCCGCCCAGCGTGGGTGGTAGTCGAGGAACGCAGGCTTTGCGCCGGCGTCGTAAATCACGGATGCTGCGACGTCGTCGAGCTCCTTCAGTGAAACGCCCACATCAGCTCGCTCCCGCACCGCGGACAGGGCGTTGGCCACCACGCGACCGGCCTCGCGCATCATCGAGATTTGGTCCGGTGATTTCAGCATTGACATCTCCCCACTCTACGGCGGCCCCACAGCGGGAGCGAGGCCCACAGTCCCTGGCCACCCTTGGACCCTGCGGGCGGCAATACCCGCTCTAGAGTTGTGGCATGACCAACAATGTCCTGGTGCACGCAATCCGGTCTACCCTCCGATCTTCGGCCGACTCCGAGCGGGGAATTGGTGCCCAGGCGTATATGAAATCGGAGATGCCTTCTTTGGGTGTCCGGGTTCCCGAGGTACGCAAGATCGTGAAAGAAGCGGCGAAGCAGTACCCTGTGGCGTCTCCGGATGATCTGCGAAAAGCCGTTCTTGAGCTCTGGCGCGAAGCTGGGGTCCGGGAAGAGCGGTACGCAGCCATCGATCTGACGGGCCTGCAAATGGTCAAGGAAGACCTGCAGATGTTGCCCATTTACGAAGAAATCATTCGTACCGGCGCTTGGTGGGATCTCGTCGATGGAGTCGCGCATCGGATCGGCGGACTCCTGCTCGCCCATCCAGCCACCCTGACTCCGGTCCTTCGTCAGTGGTCCACAGACGGCGACATATGGGTCCGGCGGGCCGCTATCACTGCCCAACTTGGAGCCAAAGCGAAAACTGACACCGACCTCCTGGCAGCGGTCATCTCCTCGAACTTCTCCGACAACGAGTTCTTCATTCGCAAGGCCATCGGATGGGCGCTACGGGAGTACAGCAAAACCGACCCCGCCTGGGTCAGGGCTTTCGTTTCCAATAACGCGGGTGCTCTGAGTCCACTCTCCACCCGCGAAGCACTGCGGCTGTTGCCGGACGGCTAAGCCGGTAGCGGCAGGGCTCGACCCACGAACTGCTCAGATGATGGGACGCAGACCGGCTTCATCCCTCACCCGGAACAAACCCTTTGTCTTCGGATCCACGAAGATCAGATAGACCGCGAACAAGAGCGCAATGAGGGCCGCACCGTAACGGGCCAGAATGAGGGCCAGCCCCAGGTCTTCGCTTTGAAGGTAAGGGAACACGTCCAACTGGTCCGAGATCGCGTAAACCATAAAGAACGACACGATGAAATAGAGCGCTTTGACCTGCCAGTCGTTGCGGATACCCGTCACGGCAAACAGCGGTATCAGCCACACTACGTACCACGACTGGATCATGGGGGCGAGCATGACAATAACAGCAAAAGCCAAGGTAAGCCGTCGCATCAGGCGATCGTACTCGCCTCGGAAAATCAGCCATGCCACGGCCGCAACCGTCAGCACCTTGCCGGCGTCGTAAACCCACTTCGCCAAAGCCCAGCCGTCCAAGCCAAAGGCATTGAAGATCAGGGCAACAACCATACCGATGAGACCGACAGGCGCGTACCAAATCCACACGCTGCCAGGAGCCGACAGACCGTTGATCCAGCCGAATCCGAAACCGTTGACCAGACTCAAGGCGTAGAGGAGACCGAAGCTCAGCGCGGCCGTGAGGAACCAATAAAGGAATTTGCGCGGCCACGAGGCATGCTTGCCCGCCCACAGGAGTCCGATAAAGGGCAGGAACACCACGGTGATCGGCTTGATGGAGATGGAGAGCGTGACAAGCACCAGCCCTCGAATGACGCGACGGGTAGCACAGTAGTACAGGCCAGCCAGTGCCAGCCCGATCATCAAAGCATCGTTGTGAACACTGGCAATGAAGTTGGTGAGGAAGAGCGGGTTGGCTGCTGTCAGCCACAGTGCCCTGTGCGGATTCACTCCGTGAAGCTCCGCAAGCTTGGGCACGTAGATGATGCAGAGGACCACGCCCGCCGCAGCAACAAGGCGGAAAAGCATAATGCTTGCTTCGGGCTGTACGTTGGTCACCCACACCACGAACTGCTCTATCCACAGGAACAACTGGCCGTAGGGAACAGGCGCCTCGGTCCACATCTTGTCGGCGCCAAGCTGGAAGTAGTTGGGCAGGGCTGAAATCCCGTTCTCATAAGGGTTTATGCCTTCCACCATCAACCGGCCTTGACCGATGTAGGCGTAGACGTCCCTGCTGAAGAGCGGAACAGTGAACATCATGGGCAGCCCCCAAGCCGCCACGGCCTGCAGCGTCGCCTTTCGGGCTTCCAATCCCCACACCCGGACGCGCTGGCCCAATCGCAGCCAGGCGCGGACAAGCAGCATGCCACCGATGGCCAACAGCACAATCGACAGACCAACGCCAACACCTTCGGTGCGCATCCAGATAAAGAGCGGCAACCTACGCAGTTCCGAAACGGGGGCAAGCCAGCCAACGCCCAAGGAGCCGAACACCATGAACATGGAACCAATGAAGCCGGCGATCAAAGGCGAACGTGCGTTATCTACCTCGCCGCCTACAGCGTCGGCTGACGGCGTTGCTGCCCCTGCCAACTGGGCGGCGGGTATTGGCACCGTCATGTGGTCGTCATCCAATCGTTCACCCGCTGCGGTCGGGTCAAAGTTCTGCGTCATGGGGGCGTTCGGCAACAGGACGAAACGACGCTGCCGCGCTCAAAAATCGTACCATCGGAGCACTTGGAAGCCACTGAGCGATAGGCTGGGCGAGTGCCTATTACTAATGAACGCATCGTCTGGATCGACTGCGAAATGACCGGCTTGGACCTCATCAACGACGCCTTGATTGAGGTCGCTGCGCTGGTGACAGATTCCGAACTCAATATCCTGGGCGAAGGCGTGGATGTGGTTATCAAGCCCGATGATGCCGCGCTGGAGCAAATGAACGACTTCGTGCGGGACATGCACACCCGCTCCAAGCTCCTGGATGAGCTTCCACGGGGAAAGACCATGGCCGAGGCCGAGGCGCAGGTCCTCGAATACATCGAAAAGTGGGTCCCGGATCCCCGCAAGGCACCCTTGGGCGGCAACTCCGTGGGAACTGACCGGATGTTCCTGGCCCGGGATATGCCCAACATCGTGGAACATCTTCACTACCGCGTGATCGATGTCAGCACCATCAAGGAGCTCTCACGCCGCTGGTTCCCCCGCGCGTACTTCCAGTCCCCCGCCAAGCATGGCGGCCACCGTGCATTGGGCGACATCAAGGACTCGATCGACGAGCTGCGTTACTACCGCCAGGCTGTTTTCGTTCCTACGCCGGGACCGGACACCGCCACAGCACAGCGCATTTCCAAGGAAATCATGGCCACCGCTGAGACCTTGGGATCCAGCGAACGGATGTGATCTGCACCATTTTTCAAGGTTTTTTCGCCAAAAACGGCAAAAGTGGACTTTGCACCCCAAAACAGCAGGTAAGCTATTTGTCGTTGCCTTGAAGGAAAGCCGGTCAAACGGTTCAGTCCCGATAAGGCGCATGGTGGGCTTAGCTCAGTTGGCAGAGCGCCTGGTTGTGGTCCAGGAGGTCGCGGGTTCAACCCCCGTAGCTCACCCCACCGAGATTGGCTCCAGAGCCGGTTTCCACAAAGGCCGCACCGGTTATCCGGTGCGGCCTTTGCTTTTAACCCGGAGCGGGTCACGCGGCCACGTCCGAGGCCGCGGCCGGACCGCCACCGGACTACCGCGCTAAACGAAGGAAATGCTGAGATGACCGTCCTGCCAGTCACTATCTGGGGCGAACCTGTGTTGCACCGCCGGGCAAGCGAGGTGGAAGATTTCGATGATGAACTCCGCGGCTTGATCGCGGACATGTTCGAAACCAATGATGCCGCCAACGGGGTTGGACTCGCCGCTCCTCAGATCGGCGTGGGTAAGCGACTCTTTGTCTACAAGTACGCCAACGACGACGACGTTCCGGAGCAGGGCGTGGTGGTCAACCCGGTGCTGACACTATCCAAGGTCTCGGGGGCACTTCCGGATCCCGACGAACATGTTGAAGGATGCTTGTCCTTCCCGGGCGAGTACTACCCGTTGCAACGCGCAGAATGGGCACGAGTTCAGGGTTTTGACGGCAACGGCAACCCCTTGGATTTCGAAGCGACAGGGTGGTTCGCCAGAATCCTGCAACACGAGTTCGACCACTTGGACGGCAAACTGTACGTCAACCGCCTCGTGGACCGGTACTCCAAGAAGGCGTTGAAGCAGGCCAAGAAGAACGGCTGGGGTGTTCCTGGACTGACTTGGATGCCTGGCGTCGATCCAGATCCGTTCGGGCACTGAGCCGTGGCCGCCAGCCCTCACACGGAGCTTTTCGAGCTCCTGGATATCACCGGCGAAGATGCCGCTGAATGCGCGCACCTTCTGGACACGCCTGCGGACGAGCCTGTTCTTCAGGCTATGGAGGCGATGCAGGAGAGGCTTGGTGCCTTTCCGGTAGACAGCATCCGGGCAGAAGGCGCCGTGGAGGCGGTCTGGATCGAAGCCCTGCTCCGTTTTGCCCCGTCAGTTCACGCTTACCATGTGGGTCTCGGAATCAGTCCGGCGGTTTCGGCTGCTTCCTTGGCAGACCTGGGTCTACAGCTCCGCATCAACCGACGGGTCCATGGACGGTTTGGACTGGATACCTGGGCCTGGCTGACATTGCACATGGCAGGAAATCTATTCCGGCTGGGACGGCTACAGTTCCATTTGGTGCCCGCCGCAGATCCAGGCCCAGAGTGGGTTCTGGGGGTCCACATTCCCGAGGATGGCTCACTCTCCCCCGAATTGGTGGATGCCAGCTTCTCGCAGGCCCGGGCTTTCTTCACCCGGTATTTTCCGGACAAGCCTGCCCACAAAGCCACATGCGATTCCTGGATGCTGGACCCGTACCTCGTGGAGCGCCTGCCTAAGAGCAACATCGCGTCCTTTGCTCGTCGCTTCACCTTGGATCGCTGCACTGATGCTCCTACGGATGCCATCTACTTCACCTTCAGGCAGCGGGGACTGGACAACCTGGATAGGCTTCCGCGGGAAACCTCACTTCAGCGCGTGGTCCTGGAGCGGATCGACGACGGCGGCGCCTGGCAGCTGGGGCACGGTCACCTGGCACTGTAGATGGTTTGCTGGTCCGGGCAAGAGGAAAGGACCCGCTTCATGGCGTCTTTTTCGGCTTGCGTAATCCACAGTTGATACGCCGCCTTCACCGAGACTTGCCGCGCGACGTAATGGCAGCGGAAATTTTTGTTGGCCGGCAGCCACGTGGCGGCGTCTCCTGCACCTTTCTTGACGTTGGCGGGTCCGTCCGCGGCGATCAGGTTCAGGGGGTCGTTCGCAAACATTTGCCGCTGTTGGACAGTGAGCTGCTGGGCCCCCTTCTGCCAGGCGTCGGCGAGGGCTACTACGTGATCGATTTGAACGGCGGCGCTGGTGTCCTGGCCTCTTTGGAATGTTACCTGCGCCCCTGTGTAAGGTTCGTGGAAGCTACCTCCGGAGACCTTGCACGATGAACCCTTCGTGAACTCGACTGCGGAGAGGTCCCTCCGCAGAATGTCATTTCTGGTATCGCATCCATTGCGGTCAGCGTCTGCCCAGGCTTGGCCGAAGGCGGCTCTGTCGTAGTCCGACTTCTGCGCACGTCCTTTGACCGGGAGATGTTCCAAAGCATCGCTTGCCTTCTCGGGCGGAACAAGTGCCGCCCCGCGAAGGGGTTTCATCCAATCAGGATTGAAGACGGGTGCTTCGGTGGGGCCGGCCGCCCACGGTTCTGCGGCGTTGAATTGGCCGGCGGTGAAGTACCAGGAAAGCCCTGCAACGACGGTTGCAGCTGCCAATCCAAGAATGGCCCACGCTTGACGTGACCTCCGCCGGGCGCGTTTGTAGGCAGACCAAGTGGTACTCAAGGGACTCCGTTCAGTGGGACTGGCGACGTCCTTCGAGCGTAGGACAAAGCCCCGACATCAGAGTCGATATCCACAGTGTGTAGGAGAAGTCACACTGCAGTGATGGGGCGCGTGACCGGGTCTATTGCTCCCGTGTCACGCGTTGCAGGTCCTCGGTTGCCAGGGCGAGGAGTCCTCGTAGTTGTTCTACACGTTCGTCCGGCACATCACCTGCGGCGTTTCCCGCCACCGCCTGGTCCAGAAGCTTCTGCGCTTGTTTGTGGTTGGCCTTGGCTACGTCCAAGGCGTGTTCAAGCGTGGTCTCATGTTCCAACGTTGATTCGTTTTCCATGAACCCATTTTGATCAGGTTTCCCGGCTGATACCAGTGACTCAGCCGGGAAACCCGCGAATACTTCGGAGCGCCTAGGCTCCTGCCCCTTCAAGTACTGCGATGGGAGCAATCACGTCACGCGCGGGGAACGACGGCGGGTTCACACCGGCCATTTCTTCCATGACACGCACAACCTGGCAGGAGTAGCCGAACTCGTTGTCGTACCAGACGTAAAGAACCAGGTTCTTGTCGTTGGAAATCGTTGCGAGGCCATCAACAATGCCGGCGCGACGCGAGCCAACGAAGTCAGTGGACACCACATCGGGAGAGTCAATGTAGTCGATCTGCTTGCGAAGATCCGAGTGCAGGGACATTTCGCGGAGGAAGTCGTTGACTTCATCGCGCGTGGTGCCGTTCTCAAGGTTGAGGTTCAAGATGGCCATGGAGACGTCCGGGGTGGGCACGCGGATGGCATTGCCCGTGAGCTTGCCCTGCAACTCGGGCAATGCCTTGGCTACAGCCTTGGCGGCACCGGTCTCCGTGATGACCATGTTCAGTGCTGCCGAACGGCCGCGGCGGTCACCCTTGTGGAAGTTGTCGATCAGGTTTTGGTCGTTGGTGAACGAGTGAACCGTTTCCACGTGGCCGTGAATGATGCCGAACTTGTCGTTGATAGCCTTCAGCACCGGCGTAATGGCGTTGGTGGTGCAGGACGCCGCGGTGACGATCTTGTCGTCATCGGAGATGTCCTTGTGGTTGATGCCGTGGACGATGTTCTTGAGGTCGCCCTTGCCTGGTGCCGTCAACAGGACGCGGGCAACGCCCTTGCTCTGCAGGTGCTGGGAGAGGCCATCGGCGTCGCGCCAACGGCCGGTGTTGTCCACCACCAAGGCATCCTTGATGCCATATGCGGTGTAGTCCACAGTGGCGGGGTTGTCCGAGTAAATGACCTGGACCTGCACGCCGTTGGCGGTGATGGTGTTGGCTTCCTCGTCCACGCGGATGGTGCCCTCGAAGGAACCGTGAACGGAGTCGCGGCGCAGCAGGCTGGCACGCTTCACAAGATCGTTCTCAGCGCCCTTGCGAACAACGATGGCGCGGAGCCGCAGGCCGTGTCCGCCACCGGCCTTTTCAATGAGGATGCGGGCCAGGAGACGGCCGATACGGCCAAAGCCGTAGAGAACGACGTCGGTGCTGGTGCGGTCGTCAGCGCCACGCTTTCCCACGATCTCCGCGAGCTCGGAGCGCAGGTATTCATCCAGGGAGGCACCATTGCCTTCGGCCCGGAACTTCTCAGTCAAGCGTGCAATGTCAATGGCGGCTGCGCCGAGCTCCAACTCAGACAACGCGTTCAGCAGCGGCGCAGTCTCTTCTAGCAGCAGCTCGTGGTTGCTCATCCGGCGCGCAAAACGGTGGGCCTTGAGGATGTTCATGGTGGACTTGTTGATCAGGCTCCGGCCGTGGATGCTCGTGACCACATTATTTTCCCGGTACAACCGGCCGATTACCGGAATCATGGCCTCGGCGAGAGCCTCCCGGCCCATCCACTTATCAAGACAAGAATCTGACGTCTGGCTCACAGAACTACCTTCCTTGGGTCAACCACATACGTCCTCGTATGCAGATGGCAGCGGCCGCCCGGAGTAGTCCTGCGGCACATGCGCCGGCGGGCTTCGGTCCACCCACAGCGCCTTGAACGAGAGCAAAGAAAATCCGCCGGCTGCGAACGCAGTCCCGGCGGCAGAACATCTACGTTCAGTAACCATTCTAGGGCGGACGGAGGGCTTCCAGGCGGCCCCAGGGCGTGAAATCACTCACACACCCGGATTTTAGGGAGTCATAAATGGATGGGTCGACCGACACGCCGGGTTCTGAAAACATGGCGGAAAGACGGACCGAGACGCCAGGTAGGGACTTTCTAGGGACTTTCAACCTCATCCAGCACGACCAAACCATCGCTTACTGACACCATCCGGTCATCATCCGTGGACCAAGGTGTGCGTAGGTTTTTAGGGTCTCGTTTGCGTCTTTATGACTCAGCCTATGCGCTACCGCGACAGGCGAGAGTCCGGCTGCGATCAGCAGGGACGCGTGGCGGAGCTGGTGCCAGCCCGTCACCGATGTTGGGCAGCTTCTCCCGAGCGTTCTGCTAAGCGGTCGAACGAGTGTTCCGCAGGCATGCGCCGCCGACGGCGTTCTGGAACACCAGCGCTGCAGGGTCTTTCTCTGGCCGGGCTTTGAGCATCAGGATGGTGAAAGAACCGATCTTCACGGAACGGTACGAGGCATGTGTCTTCAGCGGCCCCAGGACAGGACCGTCCGGTCCCTTCCGAATGAGCTGCCGATCAACGTCGCAATCCCCGCGTCGAGGTCGATACGGTCCCACGTAAGCCCAAACAGTTCGGAAGGCGAAGACCCGTGACCGCAGCGAACACCACAGCCTCACGGTAGCCAAGGCTGATGATTCGAACCAAAGCTTGAACTGGGTCGGTGCTCAAAGGCCGTACTCGGGCGTTGTCGATCTTCGGCAGGTTCACACCCCACTGTAGGCAACTCCCGGATCCTCTTCTCTGCCTGCGCTGCACGGAGCATACCGACCAGATAGGTGTAAGTCAGTTTGACAGTTGACTAAGCCAAGACCAATGACCAATCAGCTACCGCGGCTTAGATGTCGGCGCGGACTAGCTCTGCCATCTCGAAGTGGCCAAGGGAAGGCAAGATTGTTCGATCAAGACGGCGTCGGATCTGCTCCCTTGAAGAGTCCGTCTGGTGCACTTGGGCAGCAAACCAAGTCTCCGCCCACTCCTTCAGGGTGGTGCCATCGGATGCTGCCGAGTGATACTCGCCGCGTTGGATCTCAAAATGAACCTTCACGGCGTAGGCGCCGGCGGCGTCTCTGTTTGGGAAGGATTTCTTCTTCAGCCCTCCCCCAGGTTCTTCCCAGATGACACGCCAACGCATATCCTTGCCGTACTGAGGGGTTCTAGTCTTGTCCTTTTCCCGGACCCATGGTTCCTTCGACGCGGGCCACTATGCTGCATCTTCTTCGATTGGCTGCTGCACGAAGATCCGCTCGGGTTCAGTGAGCGTCTGCACGAAATGCCGCACGTCCCGAGGCATGACGCCCAGGTTGAACGCCAGAGTATGGACGTCATCAGAGAGCCTGTGGGCATCAGCGAAAGACCGGACGGCTATCATCGGCCTTGCTGCCCACATGCTGGCCTACGCCTCCTGCTTCAGGCGCGGCCGACGTGCCGGAAGTACGCGTGGCCCAGCTCGTGGTAAGTCGATAAACGCTTTTGAAGGGGCCAGCGTCTTCAGCCGCAGGATCGTGTGCGTGTCAGGGTCATAGCACTCCCACAAACCATTAGGCGGAACGCCGTCAACGAGGTTGACACCCATCTCTTCAACCAACCTCTCATAGTCCATGCCAGGAAACTCTAGGATCGACCCCTGACACTTTTCAGAAAGCGTCATTTCCCTGCGTCTTTGTACCTGCTGCTTCGGCGAGGCCATGAAGCTTGAGGAGTTCGCGGGCCATTGATGCCAGGACGTCTTGGGCACTGGCCGGGAGGCGGCGGGCGTGAGCCAAGACAAGGCTGTCTTCCACGTCAACCCCAACCTTTAGCCCTACTTCACGGGCGCAGACGTCGACAACGTCAGACTCAAGAACATTGAGGCCGCGGGCGAGGCCGCGGATGGTGTCCGGGTCAGGGAAGTTCTTGAGCTGGCGGGTAACCATCTGCTGGAGTGCCTTGTGGGTTGGCTTCTCGCCGCAGTCCTTCGACAGCTCCACATACGTCCGAGATCCGCGTCGCCTGTTAATCAGCGAGGCAAGCGATCCGGGGGTGTCTTGTAGTGGTTCTTGCATCAGCGTTCCTTCATCCATTTAAAGTTGCTGATGGCGGCTAGGATTTGCCGCCGATAGTCAGTTCAATGCCGTCACGTAGCTCAGATTCCGAATACTCAGTAGGTGACCGGTGCCCGAGTTGCAGAACGTAGGTCTTTTCTCCCGGGACGACCCTGCGGAACTCATAGGTCATAAGACAGCCGGCCGCCGTTAGTTCGGACTTGACCACATCACCAGCCAGGCTTAGAGGAAGCTCATCCAGGTCTTGGATAGTGGCATTCCCGTTGTAGGCCAGGTCCTGATATGGCCCCTTGCCCTTACACCCAGACTCGGTCTTGGTGTTTACGTTGTAGAGCTTCTGCACGTAATTCATGTCCTGAAGCTCAAGCTTGACTGTCGCTGTGAACTTCTCCGGAGTAGGCGTTGGCGTAGCCGTTATCGTAACGGTTGGGCTGGGCGCGGCGCAGCCGACAAGCAATAGGGTCGTTATCCCGACACCAGCAAGAGCCTTCTTCACTACAGTTCCCTATGTCATGCGGGAGGTCGTCCCCCGCAATATTGTGTTCATTGACATCCGCAGCTAGGCGGTAGTCGTCGGGAATATCAACGACTCTCGTCCTATAGATGACTTGCTTAGCTGCTTCGTCGGGAGTTAATCGTTTGGCGAGCTCAGCGAGAAGCTGCTTATCAGAGGCGGTTTCAAGAGTGACGCCCTGCGGACGGTCACCACTGAGTTTCTCGGCTAATACCGAGCGGATAGCGGCCTCCCTGTTTCGAGGGACTGACTCTCCACGCTCCCAGTTGCCGACGGTGCGCAACGTAACGCTCAGGAGGCTTGCTAGCTCCTGTTGCGTGAGTCCGGCATTCTCGCGAGCCGCTCTTATTTCATCTCCGCTGATCACGAGATTCACTTTCGTAGGAAAACTTAGGAAACACAACTCAGCGTAATCGGGAAACAAGGCCCCAAAGGTGGAAAACCACCCGTGTAATTCGCCGACTTTGCCCAGTATTCCTTCAACTTTTAAGGATCAGCCATCCGGTCCGAGGTACTCAACGGGGAACCGTGGTTAGTCGCGGCCGACGTTGCCCACGTCCTTGACTCAGTTGGAGCTTCCGCACCTAGCCGGACCGGAGTCCAGGGAAGGCAACAATCGCTGTCACCGCTGCGCGGGCCGGATTCGTGGAGTTGATGGCCGCACGCAGCGCGGAAGTGGCCACAGGCATTGGTTGGCGGGTCTCGTGGGTGCCGGTGCGTATCGACCCGATGGGGTTGAAGAAGACGACACGGTGGGCTTTGAGGACCCGGAACAAGCAGCGCAGTCCTTGCCCCATGGTGGCGCGCGGATTGCCAGAGCCGGGAAGGACTTCTCTGGCGTCTTCTGCGGTGACTTCCCGGAGGGTGGTGTGTCCGGCCGCCGCCCAGGCGTTCAGGGCAGGAAGGGGCCACCGCAGGTTCAGGCGGATGGGCTGTTCCGTCCGGGGTTTACTGCGCGGAGGGGACATGCTGCCGTGGGTCATGACCACGTACCAACGGCCCAGCTCGTGGCGCATTTGTTCGGGAAGACCTGCGATGGCGGTGCTGAACCACTTGTCGACGGTCGGTTCACGGTCGTCCTCGAGCAGCCCGGCCGCATCGCAAACCTCCAGCAACCGCAAAGTGTTCGTTCTAACGGGCTGCAGTTCGAGAAGGTCCGTGGCACGCAGAGGTGCCCCTGGGGTGTCCTGCAGGCCAAGGGCGATGGCAAGTCCGCGGCGGACGATTTTGGTCGCGGTCAGGCTCCATCCGTGCTTTTCCGCGTAGTCCACGACGAACCCGTCGAGAAAAGCTGCCATCGCTGGGTTAGCCGGGGATGGGAAGCCGTGGGAACGTCCGCGCTGCAGATCGCGTGCCGGCCCGGGAAACAGCACCAGTTGGCGGTGGGCCACGGGGGTGAATGCCGGGACCGGAGAGACGGAGGCTCTTGGCGTTCAGTTTGTGGTCGCGTGTGGCTTTGTTTCCACGGTGCATCCTTTGTGGCCCGACCCGATCCATGCCGGTGTAGGAAAAGACGCTTCCATCTGGAGACCAGCCGTCATACTCGTAGCCGTTCTCCTTGCACCCGGGTCAGTGAACAGGAGGACGCTGGCCGTCTTCTCCGGCGACTCCATCCCGCCGTTTATCGAGCCTCCGTACATCTCGGCGATCTCATCGCGACTCCCCACCCAACCAACAGGCGTCACCCAATCCGCACTCAACGCTTGGCGTCTTCTGCAAGGTCGGCGCTGGATGCCGCAATGGAACTCTCGGCTTCAGCCTCCGCGTGCAGGGCCTTCAAAGTTTCGGCTTTCTGCTTGTCCGCTCCTCGTAACAGGGGATCCAACATCAGACGTTGAGCCTTGAGCCGCTGGGCGAGTGCTTCTTGTCCACCAGAATCTGCCATGTACCAAACCATTGCCACATCTCGGATGGCGGCCGTTGTCAGCGTGAGCTCAATCCAGGTCGCTCGCGAGTCACCACTGCTGTCCACACATCGCTTCGCCATGCGAAAAATAAGGGAGGGCCAATGGTCCAACTCATTGAACATCGACACGTTGTCAACCTCAAGCCTCCAACGCGAAATGGTCGTGGTGATTCTCAACCGAAAGGCTGTCAGTTCGCTAAAAGTCGGTACTGTGCTCTCGTTGGTGGTCGCCTCTATTTGTCCGAAGTCTGGGAGTAAGTCGGCAATTGCTGCGATACCACGATTCCTTGAACTTTCCGCCCGCTGCTCGTCTATTTGTCGTTGCAGATCTTCGCGCTGCTCGTCAAGGGCTGTTTTTGCCAGCTTTGTTTGGTGGGCGTTAGTTCGAATCACAACGAAGTACGCAACCCCCGCTGCCAGAAATGCACTGATCGTTGCGCCAAACGTTCCGCTCCACAACTGCAAGAGCCAAGTTTCATCACTATTCACAACTGAATACTATGAGGCCGCGGAGGAGATCCTCCGATGAAGGCAGCGGTTAGCTGTGCCCATCATGCTGAACTAGTCGGCAGGAGCATCCGCACGCTTCCGAGTTGCGTCCACCTTCGCCCGGGCTAGAGTGATATTCGCCAGAAGTGTTATACGCTTATCCGCGTTAGCGTGTGTCCATTCGCGGGACAGCTCAAGCATGCTTGCCAGGGCTTGCGACGTTACTTTCCTACCCTCTTCGGGGTGTATACCAAAGCTGGCCCCATCCATTCAAAGCTAGACGGAGCTCTGCGTTCGTCGTTTCTAGCTGCCAGCGAGCAGCTGCTCCGCCTACACGCGTCATCATCGTGCGATCATCGTCGGATGTGCGTCCGTGGGAGACCCCTACAGAGTCCGTGAGCACCTCAATGAGACTTGTTATGGCTGCGTGCTCTCGATCTAACACAGCTTCTCGTTTCTGCTCGGCCAGCTGGAGGGCAAGCCCTTCCTTTTGCGCTTGTAGCTGGAGTTCAAGCCCTGCACGTTGCTCGCGAAGTTGCGCTTCAGCCAGCTTTGCTTGCTTTTCTGCAGCCTCTGTTGCGAGGCTTCGCTGTAGGGCTAATGCTTCGGCTGTGATAGTCTGCTGGGCCGTTAGTGTCCGCCGCAGCACGTATGACGCAACCGCAGCGGCTGCAACGGCAACGTCTAGCACTCAGGAAGCCGCCGCTCCGGCGGGGGTTTCCTTCCCCCAACCGAAGGAACGCCGTGAACCGTCAGCCGCACTGCGCCGCACACGGCCACCACCACCAAGAGTGCTGCACCGCAACCACACACCACCCCATAACGGACGGAGCGTCGAAATGCGGGTGCGCCGGGCAAGACCTGCGAGGGAACATGAGATGATTCACGCGTGGAAAATCAACATGGGGATGATGAAAGGCCGGGCATCCGCTTCCGGAACTCCGTCATCTACTTCGGCCCACGCCTCTGGTGGGCCTTAGGCCTTGCAGTTGCTGTCGTGGTCCTGACGATCATTGCGGCCGGCCATTTAGGTAACGGGCTTCTTCTCGGTGCCGCGGCAGTGGCAGGCGCTCTCGTAGGAACATTGGCAGCTCCTTCGCCAAAGCCGATTGATAACTCCCAAATCGCTTCCCAGTCAGTGATAACCCTTCTGGATGTGCAGAGTAATTTGCAGCGAGCGTCGCAGTCCATCGGCATCGCCGCCGCAGAAAAGAACCCTGGACTGCAGGCAGTACACCTCGGATCAGCTCAGGAGACACTCAATGTTCAGGACGAGCTGTTGGCCCGTGCCGTGGATAACTGGAACAGCGCAGCCCCCGGAGTTGTCGACCGAGTAATTGAGACGAGGAACAGTGGGCGCCGAAGGTTTAAGCAACTTATTGAGGAAGGAAACTGGCATGAGTGACGCGCAAACAGAGAAGATTGAGGGCAAGGTCGCGGAGATCGTCAGCGACAGAGAACTTATCCTCAATCGCGGGTCTGACCACGGCGTGGAGAAGGGAATGTACTTCAATATCTTGGACACCACCACCGACAGCATCAAGGACCCAGACTCAGGTGAGGTCTTGGGAGGGTTCAAGCGAATTAAGATCTCTGTCGTCGCAGTCGAGGTTGGACCTAAGATAACCCTCGCTCAGACGTTCCGCAGCAAAAGGGTTAACGTCGGAGGCCACGGCATCAACTTCGGTTCTGCTTTCACTGAACCGAGATACGTCGACCGGATGGAAACCCTGAAGCTTGATCCGGGGGCACCAAGACCAATTGGACCCTCCGAAAGTGCTGTCAACGTTGGTGACCCGTTTGAACAGGGCGTAGCCAGCGATGGCGACGCAGCCCGAGCCGTCACCCTCTGGAAGTAGAGGACGCTCCGCCTCCGCGACGCCCTACCCTATCCGACGCCGAAGCACTTGCTAGCTCCCCGAGAGATGGATTTAGTCGGAGCCCCACTCCATCATGGACACCGCCACTGACCGGGTATGCACTGCGCAACGGAGAGGACCAATTAGGAGCCAGCCGCACTTCTCGGTTGAATTGACCACAAGCATTTATGATGGAGGACACATTGCGCGACCTGTTCCGCGGCTACTACCACCCCACACAAGCGGAGTGGGACACCATATGGCGAGGCGGCCTCATCGTCCTGGATGCCAACATCCTGCTATCTCTGTACAAAGTGCACGAGCACACCTCAGGCCTGTACCTGGACGCGATGGAGCGTCGACAGGAGCAGATGTGGATCCCATATCAGGTCGCAACCGAGTTCCACCGGAATGTTCACAAGGAACGGGCCAAGCAAAAGCAAACAACAAACCACACCGAACGTATCGGCAAAATCAAGCAACTCCTTGATCACTTCCGCTCAACTGACAAGAAAACCCGCATCTACACAGCTCCACCAGCCAGCCAGGAAGAAGCACTAGCTGGGCTGGAAAAGCTGAAGCAGGAACTCTACGAGCAGAAGAAGGAAATCGAAAGACAAACACACCACAACACGCCAGATGCCCTACTGGACCGAATCGCCAACGTGTTTGACAACGGCGTCGGAACCAAACCCAGTCCAGAAGATCTGGAAGAGATGTGGAAGGACGGCGAGGAACGTTTCAATAACGAGACTCCTCCCGGCTACAAAGACAGTGGCAAGGATGGAAACCGCAAGTATGGCGATTACATCCTGTGGCGACAGCTTCTGGATCATGCCACGAACGTCAAACGGCACGTAGTCTTCGTTACCGATGACGACAAGCTGGACTGGTGGCTGAAAGGTGAAGACGGAACGTCCTTGGCGCCACGCCCGGAACTCGTTCAGGAGTTCCGTGAGGTAACGGGCCAGGACATACTCATCCTCAACAGTGAACAGTTCTACTATTCGCTAGTTCCCGCGTCCGACGACAACCCAGACGAAAACGCCAAGGTCCGCGCAGCTCAAGAAGACATGAAAGCAGCGGTTTCCGAAGCGAAGGAGGTCGCCCCTGCTGAGTCAGAAGGCTCTGACGTCATTGACCTGATGGAGGCACTAAAGCGAAGTCTTGACGCCAAGCGCAGAATCGGGCTTCGCAACGCCGGTACATTGTCACCGCAGAGCCGAAGGCACTGGAAGTTGTATGCCGAAAAGCCTGACGATGCCAACCCGGTAGTTCGGGACTTAAAGGATGAGCTCCTTTCCCTGGAGGGAGTTTTCGACTTTTTAGAACACGATGCAGCAGTTCTGCACTACGACATGGAGGATCTTTCCGAGGATGACCCCGGGCGAGCCTTGCTTCGGGAGCAGTTGAGCGAAATTCAAGCACGCATAGCGGGGGCCAGAGGTCGGAAAGCAGAAATTGAAGCGCTACTAAGAATCATCGACAGAAATGACGATGAGGACTGACGTTGATGGACGATAGACGAGTCCACACACCGGTGCAGTGCGGAGCGAAGTTGCGCGGTAAGCAAGCAGCTAAGATGTGTGGCAACGCGCCCACCGAAGGCGGCAAGCGTTGCTGGGGTCATTGTGGGAACTCCCCTCAAGCGAGGCGTGCCGCGGAGAAGCACGTTGTGGAAGCCCAAACCCGCATAGAACTAGAGCGCGGCGTGCGCACCCTTAGCCTCCCCCTCGACATCGACCGGGCAAGGCGTTGCTGGACGAGATCCACTGGACAGCTGGCCACGTCGCCTGGCTGCGAGAAAAAGTCCAAGAATTAAGGCATGACGATCCAATTTGGAGCAGGTCTAAGACTGAGGTTGGTATCGGGCCGGAAGGGCCGATCGATAAGACCACGGAGAAGGCTGGCCCCACGGTTTGGTATGAGCTGTACCTGAAGGAACGCGACCACCTCGCGAAGGCTGCGATTGAGGAGAGAATGGTGAAGCTGGCTGAGTCCCAGGGTGCCCTTGTTGCTGAGGCTATCCGGCGTACCCTTGCATCGCGTAACCTGTCCCCTCTCAACAAGTGTTGGTGCCGGAAATCGTCCCCCAGCATCTCCGTCTTCTTGCCGGCGGGACCTCGCCTGACTTGTAAGATCGATTGAGGCCGATTTACGAAACGGGGAAGATGACGGAATGGGTTTCGCCCGCCATGGGGCACGATGAGTTCGCAAAAATGACGTCTATTGAGCCCGGAATTCCGGGGTACATGCGGCAGCACATAACTGAGTGGGTCGTCGACGAGCTGGGGGGAAGATACTTCGACGAGACCATCCCTCAGCTGCTGACGCTTACGTTTAAACGACCCTTCCCGCACGTTAGCTATGAATTCGCACGCCACCTCCGTGAAATGGACAGTACGAATCTTGTGTCCGTTCTGGACTGGCTCCTGTTCCATGTGGATGCCGTTGCCCGGAACTCTGAGCATCTGAAGTTCATCCTCGATCTCGGTCACTCCGAGTGGACCGTGACTGAGGTTGATGAAGGGAAGCCTCGAATGGCGCAGCGCATCCCGGAAGGTGTTGCCGCCGCATATCAAGATGTCGTCTCGAAGACCGCCTCTGCCGGGGGCCTCTTGGCAGAGGCTTTCAACGAAATCTACGGTCCAGCTGCGGACCCCAACAACGCATATGGACTCATGGTGAAGGCCGTCGAGACCATTGTTTGCCCGCGGTTCCTGCCTGCCAACAACAGGGCAACATTGGGATCCGTGATTGCCCATTTCAAAGACAAGTCTGTGACTCTCCCGCTGGCCCACACATTCATGGCAGACGGCGAACTCGTCATCGGCATGATGCAAAAACTCTGGTCTGGCGGAGAGCGCCATGGTTCGGACACTTACCAGCACGTAACCATGCAGGGCGCCAAGACCGCGTTGGCCTTGGCGTTCGCATTGGTTTCGATGTTCCACGAAGACGTGGTTGCCATCTCCTAACGACAAGACGCGGGACCGGGGCACAATGTGCAATCGGGCATTTTCCTCCGACGCCTGAGCGCATTGTAGATGTTAAAGTTACCACTGGTAAATGTCTCGGGAATTGGGGAGTGCTTTGGGGGTCATCACGCACCCGCAACAGGTCATCACGAGTGGGAGTCACAGCACCGGCTCACCCGGCACAGAATGCGGGAACTGCGAAGCGCCGCTCGATGGATTCACCCTCTGCCACTCCTGCACCACTCCACTCGAAGCCGACCTTCGCGCCGTGGCCGGGATCTGGGAAGGCATCATGGTGTCCGGCTCCAGGCTCGACGTTGGGGCGCCCTCAGTGGGCGGCTCCGGAGGGCACGCTGCCTCGCAGGAACCCGCGAACCTTGACGCCCTCGACCGAGCGCAGACTCTCCGCGTAATCCTCGACGGGTGGAAGTCGCAGCTCCCCACCGTTGGGCCATTTGGGGAACAGCCTGTCATCGCCCGCTGGAACGAATTCGAAGGCGGCCCCTGCGGTGGGATCATGATGTCCCTCGTCGCCGGAAGGATCGCGAAATGCAGGCTCTGCGGCGCCTCAGATTCATCCAAGGAACGCCAGCAATGGCTCATCAGCGAGGCGTGGCACGTTCAAGCGTTCCTGCCCGACGTAGCCCGCTGGCTCACCACCTCAGGGCACGCACGCATCGACATCAAAAAAGCCCGCAATTGGGTCAACGCTGGCAAGTTGGAGCCTGACGTGTGCGACCTGGGGACCCAGCGGGAGCTTTACACCCCTGCCTCTGTCATCGCCGTATATCGGGACACCCCAACCGGCAGGCGTGAGCGTCTCACACTTGCTAGTTAGACGCTTGACAGTTGCCAACTTGGTCCACAGTCTTTTCATGATGCGAATAGTGGCTTTGGGGCAAACCATTGCAACACGACTGAACCCGCCTTCCCCTATTTGAGGCGGGTTCTTTCACGTCCGAGGACGAGTCAATGCGTGAACCACGGACACTGTGAAGGCCGGCCAGGGCTCCCTCTTTCAGGCCCTGCAACGGACGGACTTGCCTAAGAACGTCCCCCACAACTGAATAGCCCGCCGGAACACAAGAGCTGGCGGGCCTCAGAACTTTCAAATCGTACCGACCAGTTCCGCACCCTGACGCCGGGGCGCATGCATGGAACCTTATGACCGGTCACCAAACCGGGCACTGATCAACCAGCGGCTGATACTGGCAGATCACCCTTTATCCGGCGCCGAGCCCGGGTTACGAGACTCGGCAACGCCGGACCCCGCCACGGTGCACCACGGCGGGGCCTGGCAGCAACGAACTACATGGAGCGCATCTGCGACGGTTCGCGATGCGCTTCGTTCTGGGTCACGTAGTTGTACGCCTTAGCGAGGTCCAGAATGCTGTACTGGCCTCCCCCGATCTCGTCTTTGATGTCATTGAGCAGAGCAATGCGTGTAGCTTGGTCGGCCTCGCGGACTTCCTTAGAAACAGCCATGGATAACACCTTTCGTGGCGAGGGCCACGCTCTGTGGCCCAACTCCTAAACGCTACCGGCTGGGTCTGACAGAAATGACCAGAAATTAACCTGGGCCCTATAGACCCTGAATTACTTCCGAGGGGCTGAGGTGACTCCAGTTGCGGGAACTTACAGGAGCCACAGTGGGAACCGCAAAAACGGGGCGAACCGGCTTCACATGGCGGACTGGGCGAACGGGCCTGACTGACCTCATGGGAAGTGACGGGCCAACACGGGCACCCTGAATGAAGGCGAAGGCATCACCTGCCACGCGGAAAAACCCGTCAGAGAACTTAGCTCGTTCATGTCCGCCCAGATCGTAGATGGTCCCGTTCTTATGCCAGGCAACCACAGCACCATGCAGGTTGCGGACCATGTTGGCATCCTCGAACCAACCGATTACATCGCCTCGCGAGTCATAGATAGCTTCCATGCCCTAAGTCTGCCGGACCAGACAGACAATTTCGGAGGATGACGTGGCTGTTGACATGTGGGAGCACGCGCGGCCCGCATGTTCGAGCCGGCACCGGAGCCTGAGAAGATCGAGCGTCCACACTGGGACTCCCCAGGGCAACTTGCCAGGCCGTGGATCCGGCCACGATCCAAACCCCGGCACTGGACTTCATCGACCAGGCGCTCATCGACGTGGAGAACGGTGTCTGCGACCGGCTCATCATCTACATGCCACCGCAGGAGGGCAAGAGCACAAGGGTCACAAAGGTTGGCCCGCTCTGGTTCCTCACCCGCAATTCCGAGCGCCACATCGCGGTAGTCTCCTACTCAGCCTCACTGGCTCTGGAGTTTGGCCGTGACATCCGCCGGTTCATCACGGACAACCAAGGCCAAGAAGGCTCCCTCGAGGAAGTCAGGGTACGAGACCTGAACCAAGCCCATATTGGTCGCCCTCTCGCAGTGCAACACGGTCACCAGACCATTGACGGTCAGCTCGCAGCCGTCAAGGTCTTTCCGACCGTCGCCAACCTTGAGCTCCTGGGGATGAGTGATGACTTGCAGGTAGACCTCGACCAGTCTGTCTACTTCCACAGGGACAACTAGGTCCGGATATCTTCCCCCCGTAATAGAATCCTCATCTTCCCGATTCCGGGAGGATAGGGCTCTTTGTCGTACCCCGGGCGGTGGTGGGATGAGTGGATATGACGCGGAGAAGTTTGAGGCAGCCGCCCTTGCTGGGGATTGGAAGGCTGCTGTGGCGGTCCTGTCGCGTGCTGCGGTCCGCCCGGAGGTGCTGGGGGCTCTAATGACGTCTGACGTTCATCTGGAGGTAGTGTTGGGCGTCCTTGCCCGGCAGGACGTGACACCGGAACGCCTGGCGTGGGCGGCCACGTTCGATAGCGCGCAGATCCTTGGCAGGGTGGTCTCCAACCCGAAGACTCCGACGTCGCCGGTGAGGGAGCTCCGGGACCGCGTGGCGGACCGCGAGGAACCTATCTGGGTGCTTTTGCGGGAGTACGCGGACCGGGTGCGGGACAAGAACGTCCGGGAGTCGGGACTCCACGGTGGCTAGGGACTTTTCAGGGACTTTTGCGCGGACAGAGCCAGCAAAACACTAAAAGTACGCCAAAGCTCAGCAAAGCGAGAAAGCCCGGAAACACGCAGCAAAAAGGGGCCAAACCCCGCGAAATCACGGGAGTTTCAGCCCCTTAGTGTGGATGGGTCGACCGATACGCCGGGTTCTGTCATCCCCTGCCGTTACCGGCAAGGGAGTGGCGGCCATCCATCTACGAACGCCGTTGCCGACGCCCTCCAGCAGCCTACCCGGACACTCGGGCGAGCAGCCCTCAAGCGTGTCCTGTCTGGCCTTGCTCCGGGTGGGGTTTACCTAGCCTCCCCGGTCACCCAGGGAGCTGGTGGTCTCTTACACCACCGTTTCACCCTTACCTGCTGCCCCGCGATGCAAAACATCACAGCGCGCAGGCGGTCTGTTCTCTGTGGCACTGGCCTGCGGGTTACCCCGAGTGGGCGTTACCCACCACCCTGCTCTTCGGAGCCCGGACGTTCCTCGAGCCACTTCCGTGACGCGCGACCGCCTGGTCGACCCATCCGCCGTCCAGTCTACCGGCGTTGGGGCCTACCAAAGTCCCCGGTAATATCGACTGGTGCTGATTCTGCTGCCGCCTTCCGAAGGCAAGACCCCCGCTGCCAACGGTCCCGCCATTAACTGGGAATCGCTCAGCTTCCCCGAACTGAACCCCTACCGTGCAAAAGTACTCGAAGCACTGGGTACGGTGAGCGCGCACGAGGATGCACTGGCGCTGCTGGGGGTCGGCGCCTCGTTGCGGGACGACGTCGAACGCAATACCCGGCTGCATGCCGAACCAGCCGCTCCCGCACATCAGGTCTATTCCGGAGTCCTCTACGACGCCTTGGGCTACAACAGCATGACGCCAACGCAGCGCCGCAAGGCGAACGAATCCGTCCTGGTGGTTTCCGCCCTGTGGGGCGCCATAGGCTTCGGCGACCACGTGCCTGCCTATCGCCTGTCCATGGGAACGGCACTGCCCGACGTCGGCCGCCTCGCCACGTACTGGAAGCCGCAGCTTAACGCTGCCCTCGCCTCACGCGCCGACGGCGAACTGTTGGTGGACTGCCGCTCCAGTACCTACGCTGCTGCCTGGGCTCCCCCGGCGACGCAAACAGTCAACATCAACGTTTTCAACGAAGCGAACGGCAAGCGCACGGTTGTCAGTCACTTCGCCAAACACACCCGGGGCGAACTGGCCCGCCACCTGCTGACCGGGCGCGGTAAGGCCCCGGCAACCCCGGATCAGCTCTTGAAGGCTGCCCGGGAGATCTGGACTGCTGAACTCGTTGAAGGCACGGCCCGCAAGCCGCACGCGCTCAACATCATCCTCACCACCTGAGCGTCCAACTGATGTTGGGCTGCGTCAGTTCCACTCCGCCGAACGGACCAGGATGACACCTGAATCCGGGCAAAAGACAATATCGTCCTCAGCGGCGGCTTTGACTTCGGCGAGGTCGCCAGGGCTGAGCATCATGCCGGAGCCTTCGGACTTTCCGTGGAACAGCCGTGCTGCCCCGACTCCACGTTTGGCAATGGTCTTCTCGTAGATGGCGAGAATGCCCGCGTCCAAGGATTCGGCGAAGGCGGCGCGCTGCCCCCGAACCACTGTTTCCTCGGCGGCGATCTCGGCAATGGCTTCATCCAGTTCAGCCCGGATGCTGCCAAAGGAACCCTGAATGTCGTCAACGATCGACTGCTGGGCTGCCTGCCGCTCGCGCAAAGTATCCAGGCGCTCCAGGATTTCGAGTTCAACGTCCTCAAGGTCCGAGCGACGCTTGTTGAGAGAGGCAATGTCACTCTGCAGCGCCACAAGATCCTTGGACAGCCCGGTGCCGCTGTTCAGCCGGGTCTCGTCGCGTTGGATACGGGTGGCTACCTGTTCCACATCGGCTTCCGCGCGGCGAAGTTCGGCTTCGGCGTCGTGAACGGCAACCTTGGCCGAGCCGAGCTCGCCGTTGGCCACGCTCAGCGCATCCGTGAGGTCAGTGATGCGTGGATCCGTTTCCAGAACCTTCCGGCGGCCCGCAAGCGACCTGAGCTTGGCATCCAGTCCCTGCAGTTCAAGCAACTTCAATTGTTCTGCCGGTGCTGCTTTCGCCACGCTTACCTCCGCTATTAGCTGCCGGCCTGGGGATCAGGTCCGGCCGGACCGCCTCTGACTGTCAGGGCTGTCCATATCTTTCTAGACTCTAGTCCCCGCCGGGAGTGAGTATGAAGTCCCAGGGATCACTGTTGGTGCCGCTGACGCGGATCTCGACGTCGTAGCCCTGGTCCGCCAGCACGTTGCCCAACGCTTCAGCGGCAGCAGGCAGCCACAGCCACTCACTGGCGAAGTGCGAAACGTCAATCAAATAGGGCCGGCCATTGGTGGCGCCCTCACGGGCTTCGGATGCTGGATGGTGACGCATGTCTGCTGTGACGTACACATCAGCGTTGGCGGCTCGAACTGCGTCGAACAAGCTGTCACCGGCTCCGCCGCACACCGCAACGCGCCGGATCAGGCCGTCTTTGTCTCCAGCTACCCGGACACCGCCTGCGACGGCCGGCAACATTTCAAAGACGCGGGCAGCGAAGTCACCGAGTGTCTCAAGCTCAGGGAGGTCTCCTACCCTGCCAATACCCTCCTCAGGCAAACCGTTGCTTGCCGGCGTCAAGGGCGTGACGTTTTCCAGGCCGAAGGCATCAGCCAGAACATCTGAAACTCCACCCACGGCTGAATCTCCATTGGTGTGCACGGTCAACAGCCCTGCCCCTGCCTCTATCAGCCGGTGCACCGCTAGGCCCTTCGCTGAGGTGGCCGCAACAGAGTTCACGCCTTTGAGAAGAAGCGGGTGATGGGTGATCAGCAGGTCCGCTCCCCACTCCACGGCCTCATCGATCACGGCCAGCGTGGGATCCACGGCAAAGAGAACTTTGGTGACGGGAACATTGGGCCGGCCAACAACAAGGCCAACCTCATCCCAGTCTTCAGCCAGGGACTCCGGCCACAGTTCCTCCACAGCCAGCAACACCTGACCGAGCGTAGGATCAGCGTTGCCGTCCTCTGTTTCGTCCTCTTCGACGGAATCCACATCAGAAATGTGGGTGTTTACTGCTTCCATGCTCTTATTCTTCCCTACTGAGCCAGATTTCTTCCCTACTGAGCCCCCATCAGGTAGCCGCCACTCCGTGGCACCTCCCTGGTGCCGTAATTCTCCCGTAAGGTGAAGCGGGAATCATCAGGCCCTCCGATCCATTGAAGAGAACATGAAAACTTTCGTACTTGGCGGCGGCTGCTTCTGGTGCCTTGATGCCGTTTACCAGAAGACCCGCGGCGTCAGCTCTGTGGTATCCGGCTACACCGGGGGCCACGTCCGCAATCCTGATTACTACGAGGTATGCTCCGGGACCACCGGCCACGCAGAAGTCGTTGCGGTGACCTTCGATGAAACCGTAGTTCCCGAAGAAGTCATCCTGGACATGTTCTTTGCCCTCCACGACCCCACCACCTTGAATCGCCAGGGGTATGACGTCGGCACCCAGTACCGTTCATCAATGTTCTACACAACGACGGAAGAAAAGGTCCTCTTCGAAGAAGCCATCGAGCGTGCCCAGTCCCTGTGGTCTGATCCGATTGTGACCGAGGTCAGCCGACTTCCCGAGTTTCACGAGGCCGAGGAAGTGCACCAGAATTACTATGCAAAGTACCCTTATCAGGGCTATTGCCAGGTGATCATCAACCCGAAGTTGGCAAAGGCCCGGAAATATTACTCTGCATGGCTTACTGCTTAGCGAGGTTTCGATCCCGCTGGTTAGGCTGACCTCAGCAATCCCTCTTCAGAGATAGGCGTAATTTTCATGGCAAGGATCTACGACGACGTCACGCAGCTGGTCGGCCGCACCCCGCTGGTTCGTTTGAACCGGCTCACCGAAGGCCTCGACGCCACGGTTGCCGTCAAGCTCGAGTTCTACAACCCGGCCAACAGCGTCAAGGACCGCATCGGCGTGGCCATTATTGATGCTGCCGAGAAGTCCGGCGCCCTGAAGCCGGGCGGAACCATCGTCGAAGGTACATCGGGGAACACCGGCATCGCACTTGCGCTGGTGGGCGCAGCACGCGGATACAAGGTCATCCTGACCATGCCTGAGACCATGTCCACCGAGCGCCGCGTCATGTTGCGCGCCTACGGTGCCGAAATCGTCCTGACGCCCGGATCCGAAGGCATGCGAGGTGCCGTCGAGAAGGCACAGGAAATCGTTGCCAACACGGAGAACTCCATCTGGGCCCAGCAGTTTGCCAACGAGGCCAACCCAGCCATTCACCGCGCCACCACTGCCGAGGAAGTCTGGGAAGACACCGACGGCGAAGTAGACATCTTTGTTGCCGGCGTAGGCACCGGCGGCACCATCACCGGTGTTGGCCAGGTCCTCAAGGAGCGCAAGCCCGGTGTGCAGATTGTTGCGATCGAGCCCAAAGATTCGGCGATCCTCAACGGTGGAGCCCCTGGCCCGCACAAGATCCAGGGCATCGGCGCCAACTTTGTTCCGGAAATCCTGGACACCAACGTCTACGACGAAGTCCTTGACGCCACCCTGGAAGACTCGGTCCGCGTAGCCCGTGACCTCGGCGCACGTGAAGGCATCCTCGGCGGCATTTCCTCCGGCGCCATTGTGTGGGGTGCCCTCGAGTTGGCCAAGCGCCCTGAGAATGCCGGCAAGTTGATCGTGGCCGTGGTCTGCGACTTCGGGGAGCGTTACATCTCCACGGTGCTGTTCGACGACATCCGCGGCTAACACCACGCCGGCACGCCTTCATTTCCTGTAGAAAGGTCTTTGTGAGCTTCTTCGCAAGGCTTAAGGAAGACCTCGACGCCGCCCGGTCCCACGACCCGGCGGCTCGAGGCTCTTTTGAGAACTTTTTCGCCTACTCCGGACTGCACGCCATTTGGGCGCATCGGATAACTCATCGGCTCTGGCAGAATCCGGCGCTCCGTTTTCCTGCGCGCCTGATATCCCAGTTGGCTCGATTCCTCACCGGCATCGAAATCCATCCCGGCGCGACCATTGGCCGGCGGTTCTTCATTGATCACGGCATGGGAGTGGTGATTGGTGAAACAGCCGAGATCGGCGAGGACGTGATGATTTATCACGGAGTAACGCTCGGCGGACGATCGTTGGCCAAGGTCAAGCGTCACCCAACCATCGGCGACCGCGTCACCATTGGAGCCGGTGCAAAGGTCTTGGGTCCCATTACCATCGGTGCCGGCAGCGCTATCGGCGCCAACGCCGTGGTGGTGAAGGACGCACCACCGGAGTCCATCATCACAGGCATCCCCGCCACGTGGCGGCACCGTGATGCCCGGTCCGAAACCAAACCGGCGGTGGATCCGGCGGAGTACTACATCGAATACCGGATCTAACCGGCAAGCCTTCGGTAGAAGTTCCAGAAGACAATGTCGAAGGCGCGGTCCGGAAGAATCTTACGCATCGCCAGGACGCCCCAGGCGCCCCTACCCACCGGGTAACGGGTTCTGGGGCGTTTTGCCGTTGCGGCGCGAGTAATGGTTCTGGCCACAACCCCCGCCGGCGTAGACAACACATGGCCGGTTCCGGAGGTGGATGCCAACGCGGCAGCCACAACGTGCGCTTGTTGCCTGTAGGGCCCGCTGCCCGAGGCCATGAGCAGGCCCTCCCCCGCAATGCCGCCCCACTCACTGTCTGTTCCCGATGGTTCAATAGTGACCACGTCGATTCCGTGTGGCTTCAACTCAAGCCGCAACGAATCACTCATGCCCTCCACCGCAAACTTGGTGCCGTGGTACCAGGCGCCCAACGGCTCATATATTTTGCCGCCTATTGAGGTGATGTTGATGATCCGGCCTGATCCGGCCCTGCGCATCCCGGGAATGACGAGTTGGCTCATCCTCGCCAGACCCATGACATTGACCTCAAATTGCCGCCTGCCCTCAGCCAGAGGAACTTCCTCCAGTGAGCCATAGGAACCGTAGCCCGCGTTGTTGACCAGCACGTCAATTGGTCCATGGGCAGCTTCGATCAGCGCCACCGCGGACGCCATCGATTCCTCCGACGTGACATCCAAAGACAGAACACTAATGCCGTGT
The DNA here is from genome assembly GCF_055389195.1 of Arthrobacter sp. DualSoilB13. NCBI lineage: Bacteria > Bacillati > Actinomycetota > Actinomycetes > Micrococcales > Micrococcaceae > Arthrobacter > Arthrobacter sp. DualSoilB13. Next base: position 2,457,831 of record NZ_AP035865.1, read on the forward strand.
TGCTTCAACGGCTCCATCTTGCCCACACGTCGTGCGCCTGCATAGACAGTGAAACCAGCTGACCTGAGTGCTATGGCCGCGTCGAAACCGATCCCGGTGGACGCCCCGGTGACAAACGCGATACGGGGTGCCATGGCTGGTCTCCTTGAGTTCGGTAAGGAACGGAAAACAATTCACTACGGCAAAGGCCGGCCCACCCAGCGTAACTGGGAGGAACCGGCCTTGCGGGAAGGGTGCTGCTAGTGGGTGTCGACGGCCGAGATCTCGGACTTGTCTTCGCCCCAGAGGGTGTGGAACGTACCCTCGGTGTCCACACGACCGTAGGTGTGTGCACCGAAGAGGTCGCGCTGGCCCTGGATCAGGGCAGCGGCAACGCGCTTGCGGCGCAGGCCGTCGTAGTACGCCAGGGAGGACGAGAACACCGGAACGGGGATGCCCAGCTGGACAGCCGTGGCTACAACCCGGCGCCAAGCCGGAAGCGCTTCAGCGATGGCCTTGGTGAAGGCCGGCGCAAACAGCAGGTTGGCGGGCTTCTCATCGGCAGCGTAGGCCTTGGTGATGTCCTTGAGCAGTTCTGCGCGGATGATGCAGCCGGCGCGCCACAGGGAAGCGATCTCGTCCAGCTTGAGGTCCCAGCCGTACTCCTTGGCGGCGGAGGTCAGCATGTCCAGGCCCTGGGCGTAGGAGACCAGCTTGGAGGCGTAGAGAGCCTGGCGGACGTCCTCGACGAAGGTTTCAGGGATTTCCACGGAAGCTTCTTCACCGGCGAGCAGTTCCTGGCCGAGCTTGCGCTGCTCTGTCTGGGAGGACAGTGCGCGGGCGAAAACGGACTCAGCGATGCCGGAGACCGGGGAACCCAGTTCCAGAGCGGAGATGACCGTCCAGCGTCCGGTGCCCTTCTGACCTGCGGCATCCACCACGACGTCAACAAACGGCTTGCCGGTCTTGGCATCAACGTGGCCCAGGACCTCTGCGGAGATTTCGATCAGGAAGGAGGACAGATCGCCCTTGTTCCACTCAGCGAAGATCTTGGACTGCTCGGCGGGCTCAATGCCTGCACCGGAGCGGAGGAGGTCGAATGCTTCACCAATAACCTGCATGTCGGCGTACTCGATGCCATTGTGGACCATCTTGACGAAGTGGCCGGCGCCGTCGGTGCCGATCCATGCACAGCACGGTTCGCCGTCCACCTTGGCGGAGATTTTCTCCAGCAGGGGTCCGAGGGCGTCGTAGGACTCCTTGGAGCCGCCGGGCATGATGGACGGGCCGTTCAGGGCGCCTTCTTCGCCACCGGAGACACCGACGCCGACAAAGTGCAGATCCTTCTTGGCCAGGGCAGCTTCGCGGCGGCGGGTGTCCTCGTAGTGCGAGTTACCGGCATCGATGATGATGTCCCCGGCTTCAAGCAACGGCTCGAGCTGCTCGATCACGTTGTCAACGGGAGCGCCTGCCTTGACCATGATGAGGACGCGGCGGGGCTTTTCAAGGGAGTCGACGAGTTCCTGCAGTGTTTCCGTGCGGATGAAGTCGCCGTCCGTGCCGTGCTTTTCCAGCAGGGCGTCAGTCTTTTCCACGGAGCGGTTGTGGAGAGCCACGGTGAAGCCGTTGCGGGCAAGGTTGCGGGCCAGGTTGGCGCCCATCACCGCAAGGCCGGTGACACCGATGTGTGCTGACATCAAAACTCCATTTCGTTCTTGTACAAGTTCGTGTACAAACAGTCGCCCGATACCCAATGGGGCACGCGGGAAGCGATTTCAAAACCAGGGGCTGTAATAAACCATACGTATTTAAGCCAGGTGCGGGAAAGCGGCGCCCACGTTTTGGAACGGTGCCGCGTCATAAACAGTCTATGATGCCGCCCCGGATTCCTCTGCGCATCTGAGGTCGCCGCGCCACTATGCTTACCTCTATGTCAACCAGCCTCCACCACCGCGCCGTAGAGCACTTGGGCACCAAAATCGTCGGCGGCGCCCTGCCCACGGGCCATGTCATGCTGGCCGAGCATTTGGAAGACGAACTCAAAGTTTCGCGTTCAGTGGTCCGTGAAGCCGTCCGTGTGCTGCAGTCGCTGGGACTTGTGGAGACCATCAAGCGAGTAGGCATCAGGGTCTTGCCGGCACATCGTTGGAACCCTTTCGATCCTCTGGTGATTCGTTGGCGGCTGGCCGGCGAAGGGCGCGGCGCCCAGTTGAGGTCGCTCGCTGAGCTGCGTTCCGCCGTCGAACCTATAGCAGCGGAACTGGCCGCCGGGAACGCCCCGGAAAGTCTTCGGAAGGAGCTGGTGGGCATCTCCCTTGCCATGAAGGAAGCCGGCGATGCCGGTGACATGGCCCGGTTCCTTGACCTCGACATCAGGTTCCACGCGTTGGTCCTCTCCGGCTCCGGCAACGAAATGTTCGCCAACCTGATTGGCCAGGTCACGGAGACCCTCACAGGTAGAACTGTGCACGGACTTATGCCGGAACATCCCCAGAAGCAAGCGCTTCAGTGGCACATGGACGTCGCCCACGCGATTGATGCGGGCGACGGGTCCGTCGCGCGCGAAGCCGCTGCAAAAATCATGAAGCAGACCATTGCGGAGCTGGCACCCAGTTGGAATGACCAGCCCCGCGTGTTCGTCCCCGTCGCCAGGAACTAGTCTTTATCCCTGAAAGTTCAGCAGCACTTTTCCGGATTCAGCGGAGTTCTTCGCCACCTCAAAAGCCTCCAGGCCCTGGGCAAGGCTGAACTCGTGGGTTACCACGGGGTCGACGAACAGCGAACCATCGGCCAGTGCAGCAATGACCTCATCGATCTCGTCGTTGAAGCGGAACGAGCCAAGGAGTTCCAGCTCGCGGGTGATGGCGAGGGAGATGAACACCGGCTGGGGTCCGGACGGCAGGAGTCCCACCATCACCACCTTGCCGCCGCGAGTAGTGCCCTTGATGGCCGAGGCAAGGCCAAAATGGCTTCCAGAGGATTCAATAACGACGTCGGCGTCCACTGCCGCGATGGCCTCGGTGTTGTCGCCTTTGAGGATCTCATCGGCGCCAACGGCAAGGGCGATTTCCAGGGGCTTGTCATGCATGTCGACGGCGACAATCCGGGCCGCGCCGGCACGCTTCAGGACGGCAACGGCGAGTGCACCGATCGGACCGCTGCCAATCACCAGGGCTGTCTTTCCCCTGACGTCTCCCGCGCGGCCTACGGCGTGCCAAGCGACACTGGCGGGCTCAACCAGGGCGGCAGTACGGAGATTCAGGTTCTCCGGAAGCGGGCGCAGCATCCTTGAGGGAAGGTTTGCGTAGCGGCTGAACGCGCCGTCTGTGTGGGGGTACCGGGCAGCACTGCCAAGGTAGGTGCAGCCCGGGGAGAGGTTGGGCCGTTCCTGGGGGTATCTGACGTCGCCGGGTGCCGGGGTTGCTGGGTGGACGGCCACGGGGGTTCCCTCGGCGGGGCCGGTACCGTCGGCTGTCTGCTGGACCACTACGCCCACGATTTCGTGTCCAAGGACCATGGGCTCTTTGAGGATGGACTCCCCTGCTGCTCCGTGCAGCCAGTAGTGAAGGTCTGATCCGCAGATCCCGCCGTAGGCGATCTCCACGATCGCTTCATCGGTAGCCGGTATTGCCAAGGGGATGTCTTCAATCCTAAGGTCGCCCTTGCCATGGGCAACCACGGCGGGGCCTGAGGCCGGGAGAATAATGCTCATCAGACCACCACCGTCATTCCACCGTCGACGAAGATCGTCTGGCCGTTCACGAAGTTCGAGGCCTGGGAGGCGAGCCATACGGTGGGCCCGGCAAGGTCTGCCGTAGTGCCCCAGCGATTGGCCGGGGTCCGGCCAAGGATCCAGGAGTTGAAGTCAGCATCGTCCACCAGGTTTTGGGTCATTTCCGTGTGGATGTACCCCGGCGCGATTCCGTTGATCTGCAAACCGGAGGCGGCCCATTCTGCCGTCATGGCGCGGGTGAGGTTACGGAGACCGCCCTTGGCAGCCACATAGGGGGCGATGGTGGGGCGCGCCAGGTCCGTTTGAACCGAGCAGATGTTGATGATCTTGCCGTGACCCCGGGGGATCATATGCCGTGCCGCTTCCCGGCCTACCAGGAAGGCGCTGGTGAGGTCCGTGGTAATGACGCGGTCCCAGTCCTTGACGTCGAGCTCCAGCATGGGGACACGGTGCTGAATTCCGGCGTTGTTAACCAGGATGTCCAAAGGCCCCACGTTCTGTTCAATCCAAGCCACACCCTCAGCAGCGTCCGTTGCGTCGGTGACATCGAAAGCCCGGCTATGGACCCTTTCCACCGGATAGTCAGCGGCCATGGCCTGGTGGGCTTTCTCCAGGCGTTCAGTGCTGATGCCATTGAGCACCACCGTCGCGCCGGCATCGGCAAGGCCCCTGGCCAGGGCATTGCCGATACCGCGGCTTGAACCAGTGACCAAGGCAACCCGCCCGGTCAGATCAAAAAGTCCATTCATAGTTTTGTTCTTCATTCCTTCTGGTGTTGCGCCGGTTCAGTTGCTGTTCGACGTCGCGGCTGGTGAAAGGCTGAGGTTTGCGATGGCCTGACGGACAACGGCGAGGTCTTGATCACCGAGTCCTTGGCGTTGGAGTTCGGCGTAAAGGTCGATTGCTGCCGATGCCATGGGGACCGCGGAACCAACGGCTTGTGCGCTGGTGAGCACGAAGCCGAGGTCCTTGTGCATGAACTTTGCCGGCCCGGTGGGCGCATAGTCCTTGGCGGCCAGGCGTGGGCCAACGTTCTCCAGCACCCGGCTTCCGGCCAGCCCTCCGGAAAGGACCTCAAAGAGTGCCCGCACGTCCATACCGGAGCGTTCCGCGAGTTCAGCCGCTTCGGAGAGGGCCGCCGTCGTTGTCCCTACGATGAGTTGGTTGCAGGCTTTGGCGAGCGACCCCGAACCCAGCGGCCCCATGCGCCGGACCGTGGTCCCCATGGTTTCCAGAAGCGGCTTGAGCGCTTCGAACTGGCTTTGGGTGCCGCCCACCATGATGGCAAGGCTTCCGCTGTGCGCCCCGGCGGTACCGCCGCTGACCGGCGCGTCCACCACCGCGGCGTTACCGCCGGATGCCTCGTGAACGGTGTCGCCAAACAGTTGGACCGCGGTGGGGGAAACGCTGCTCATGACGACGACGGCGGTACCCGGCCGGGGTGCCTTGTTCCGCCATGATTCGAGAAGGTCCGCGGCGGCTTCCTCGATGAAGGGCAGATCGGGGAGCATAAAGATGATGGTGTCCTCGTCCCGCAGCTCCGCCACGGCTGCTGCGCGCCGCACGCCGGAGAGGCCTTCAAAGACGGCCCCGGAGCGATTCCAGGCGGTGACGTCCCAACCGGCTCTGGCGATGTTTGATGCCATGGGGGCTCCCATGAGACCTAAGCCTACGAAGCCTACGCGTTTGCTTGTCATGGTGGGTAACCTCACTTCGTTGTGGTCATCTATAGAAATTCTGTTCAATATCCTAGCCGTCATTCAGTATGATGAACACTATGACGACTGATGAACTTACCATCGCCATCGCTGTACCCCTCGAAGCCGAGCATGTAGAGCTGATCCGCGCCGTAGATCCTTCCATAACAATTCTCTACGAACCCGAGCTCCTGCCGCCGGAACGCTTCCCGGCCGATCACGCCGGCGATCCGGAATTCACGCGCACACCCGAGCAGGAGGAACGCTACTGGGACATGCTCAACCGGGCACAGGTCCTGTACGGCTTCCCCAATGAAAGCCCAGCCGGATTGGCGCGCATCGCTGCGAGCAACCCGCACTTGCAGTGGATTCACGCCATGGCGGCAGGAGCCGGTGGCGCGGTCAAGGCTTCAGGGCTCGACACCGAAACCCTGCAGAAGTTCCGCGTGACCACGTCCGCAGGTGTCCACGCGCTGCCGCTGGCAGAGTTTTCAGCCTTCGGCATCCTCAACGGCTTCAAGCGCAGCGCCGAAATGGCACAGGATCAAGCCGCCAAGGTTTGGCCAGAGCTGAGAACACCCACCAAACTGGCCAACGGCTCGAAAGTGGTCATCGCCGGCCTCGGTGAAATTGGCATGGAAACTGCCCGAATCGCACGGGCGCTGGGCATGAAAGTCAGCGGAACCAAGCGCACTGTGGAACCCATCGAGGGAATCGAGGAGGTCACCAACAATGATGGTCTTCCCCGCCTGGTGGCTGATGCCGATGCCGTGATCAATACACTTCCCGGCACGCCGTACACGGAGAATCTTTTCAACAGTGACATTTTCTCCGCCATGAAACCGGGCACCGTGTTTGTGAACGTGGGCCGCGGAACCGTAGTGGATGAAGACGCCTTGCTGGAGGCGCTGAACAACGGCCAGCTTTCATACGCCTGCCTGGACGTTTTCGCGGTGGAACCGCTCCCCCAGGACAGCCCCTTATGGAACCACCCCAAGGTCCTGGTGTCCCCGCACACTTCTGCATTGAGTGCTGCCGAAAACCGGCTCATCGCCGAACGCTTCTGCAGCAACCTGCGTTCATTCCTGGACGGTGGAGAACTCCCGCACGTGGTGGATCCGGTTCACTTCTACTAGGCCTGCTACCAGCCCGTGGCGTCAAGCCACCTCTCGGACAACGTGTCGGTCATGGTCCTGACATAAGTGCTCGAGAGGTGGTTGTCGTCGAGGTAAACATAAACGTTGCCCACAATGCCTGGACAGGCCGTGCCGTCACAGATCAGGTCCGTCATGTCCAGGATGGACAATCCCGTGAAAGTCCCTTCCAACTGATCCAAAGGATTGGTCTCGGCGAGCACCGAAGACAGGGCAGGGCGGCACCGCGGATCATCCACTCCGGAGGCCATGGCACATTCGCTGGGGCTAAAGGAGAAACGCGGGTTGTCCCGCATGGCGATGACTTCCACGCCCTGATCAGTAATTTCACCCACCAACTCGTCGAGCCCCCACGTGAGGTCCTCGTCGGGTGAGTCGGGAACTGCCGCTGTTCCTACCAGGAAGACAGCATCGGGCCGATGGATACGGATGTGTTCCCTGACGTTTCTGTTGAACGCATTGCATTCGTCCCCTACCTCATCGGTTTCAGTCATGAAAGGGCAGGCACCGAAGGTGACTGCCTGGACACGCCAGCGGTTCTCCTTGGCCAGCGGACCGATCGCTCCGAGCCATTGCAGCGAATGGGACTGACCCACCACAAAGACGGTCTTCTCTGCGTCAGCGCCGACGTCGTTCTGCTGGCACTCTGCAAAAAGCACCGGATCCGTGGGGCGGAGCTCACTGGTACACGGGCCATCGAGCTTTCCCCAATCTTCCGGAAGCTGCTCAGGGGTGGGCAGCGTCCGTGCGCCGTCGCCAACCCGGTCAACGTAGCCAGGTAGCAAGGCCCGCGCTCCGGGGTTGTCATCATCACTTTGCTTGGCAATAAGGTTCTTCTCCGCCTGTTGCTGGAATCCAAACTGCGCCATCGGGGCTGCAGCCACTGCCAGGCAAACCAGCACAGCCACAGCCAGACGACGTTTCCTAGCTTCCGGCCACCTCCATGCACGCAGGGGCTGCTCTACAAACCTGGTGGTGAGAAACGCCAACACCAAGGACGCACCCACAATCAAGGTGCCGGTGATCGCATCTGCGTGGTCTTGGCCGATCCACACCAAGGTGATCACCAACAGCGGCCAATGCCACAGGTAAAGGGCATATGAGGTGGAGCCCAGCCCCACCAGCAGCTTGGACGAAAGGATCCTGTCAACTCCGAAGCGGCTTCCAGATTGCCCCGCGACGATGACAGCCACGGCCGCGAGGGTCGGCCACAGCGCCACGAAACCCGGAAACGCGGTCTGGACCTGCAGGACAGCACCACAGCTCAGCATGGCGGCTATGCCCACCCACCCCAGCACGCCCCTCAGCCCCCGGCCGGGCCGAAGATAGGGAAGCAACAGCGCCACCAGGGTTCCCAACGCAAACTCCCACAGCCGGGCAAACGTATCGAAATAAGCAAGTTCCTGATGGGCGGCCGTGAAATAGACCGAATAAGCCAGCGAAACTGCAAAAATCAGTCCGAACACTCCTAGCAGCACGGCCCGATACCGCAAGCTGAACCGGCGGCACGCCCAGGCCGTAGCAACAAAAATGGCCGGCCACAGGATGAACACTTGCCCCTGAATGGACAGGGACCAGAAGTGCTGAAAAGGGCTTGCCACGCTGTGGTCTGCAGCGTAGTAGTTGACCACCTGGCGCTGAAGCAGCCAATTTTGAACGTAGAAGAGGGACGCCCAGCCTTGGTTGACTATCTCGATCCATCGCGTGCGGGGAATGACCACATACGTGGCCGCCAACGTGCCAAGCAGCACCACCACGACGGCGGGCAGCAGTCGCCAGAACAGGTGCAACCAGTGCCGCACCAGTGATACCGGCCGGGCATCCTCGAAACGGCTCACGAATTGCAGGGTCATGAGGAACGCCGAAATCAGCAGGAAGACATCCACCCCACCGGAAACCCGGCCAAACCAGATGTGATATGAGACAACCATGAGAACGGCCAAAGATCGAAGGCCCTGGATCTCGGGCCTAAACTTTGTACCCCGTCCGCCCGCCCGGACCTGACCAGGACTTTCCGGTGATGTGAGGCCCTTGGTAGCCGTCATGGACACGCTCCTCATTCGCTGCACCAATTCTGCACTGCCACCGGGGTTTTGCCATCACACTCCTCGGACGCGTTTTTGTGTCCAAGACAAAGCAGCGCTGCACCCTCCACAAGGAAGGTGCCGCGCTGTTTCTGTTGGTTTTCAGGTATTCCTGCGCCCGGTTGTTCGTTGGGGAACTATTTAGCGTCTTCCGTGCTGACGAGGTCCCTGCCTGCAGTTTCAGGCGTGAAGAACGTGGTCACGAAGGAGATAAGAGCCAGGACCAGCGAGTAGATGGCCAGGACCAGCCATGAGTGGTTTGTAGCAGCCAACATGAGCGCGCCAAGCAGCGGCGCCAAGCCACCAGCCAGAACCGCTGAAATTTCGCGGCTCATGGCCACGCCGGTGAAACGGTATTGCGATCCGAAGAGTTCGGGGAGCAGAGGGCACTGTGGGCCGAGCATCGACTGGACACCGATTGCAATGCCCACCGCCATGACTACCCAGACCAGAGTGACGTTTCCGAGAGTGACCAGATAGAAGGCGGGAACCGCGATGATCGCCTGGAAGAGAGCTCCATAGCGGTAGACAGGCACTCGACCAAACCTATCGGATAGCGCGCCGAACGTGACCACCAGAACGGCGGCGAACCCGGCCGCAATCAACAACCCAATAGGACCAATCGAGTTGTTGCCTGCAAAAACACCTGCCGGCATGCTCATGAATGACACCAGCAGTGCGGAGTAGATCGATGAGTTGCCGTTCTCTCCCATGCGAAGACCAATGCCCAGCAGGACATTCTTCTTTGAGTGCTTCCAGAGCGCGCCAATCGGATTCTTGACCACGTTCTTGTGCTTCTCCAGCTCCTGGAAGGCCGGGGTTTCCTTGAGCTTGAGGCGGATGAAGATGGCTACTGCGATCAGAATGAAGCTGGCAAGGAAGGGCACTCGCCACAACCAGCCCTGCAGGACGGACTTATCCGCCATCGCAATAAGAGCAAAAGTTCCGGCACCGAGGAGCGTGCCTAACTGGATGCCGACGAACGGCAGCGAAGCGAAGAACCCACGACGGCGACGCGGAGCCACTTCCGAGATCAAAGTTGTTGCGCCGGCCTGCTCCGCCCCGGCTCCCAGTCCCTGAACGATTCGCAGCGTCACCAGCAGAACAGCGCCGAGCATTCCGGCCTGCTCGAACGTAGGGAGCAGGCCGATGGCAAAGCTCGCCGTCCCCATCAACGCGATGGTCAGGATCAGCACCATTTTCCTGCCAAACCTGTCCCCGATGTAGCCGAAGATCAAACCACCAAACGGCCGTGCGGCGAAGCCAACGCCGTAGGTTGCGAAGGAAGCAATCAGTGCGCCATCGGGGCCCAGCGGCGAAAAGAACAGTGGACCAAAGATCAGCGCCGACGCCAAGCCGTAAATGTAGAAGTCGTAGTACTCCAGCGCCGATCCCACAGAGCTGGCCAATGTAGCCCTGCGGAGCTGTTCCGGCTCAACTACGGCGTCGTCAGCCTCGGCTGCGAGCTTTTCATTTGCACGAGTTATCACAAGCACTCCCTCAAAATCACCCCGGGCCCCCGTTGGCCCAGTGAGATAGTGATGGCATCACCGCCAAGATCACTATGATGAACAGCGTACAGCTTGTTGAACGCGCTGCCAAGGTTGTAATCAGATTTATTAATTAGGCCGGTCAGACTAGCCCATGGGGTTGCCCAATGACCGTGCCAACTCCTTGAGTTCCTTGACCATGAGCGCGCCTTGCTCGTCCGAATACGTAGCCTTCAGTGCTGTCACGGACAGACCGAGGCTGGGGCCATGGGCTCCATGAGTGGGGACAGGAACGGCCAGGCACACCACCCCCACGGTGGACTCTTCGTCTTCGAACGCGTACCCCTGCTTACGGATAGCGGAAATCTGCGCCTTGAGCTCCTCAGCAGTCTTGAGGGAGTTGGCAGTCATGGTGGGGAGCGCCATGCCATCAGGGAACATGGAGTCGATATCGTGATCGTGCAGCTGCGCAATGAGCGCCTTACCTACGCTGCACAGCGAGACGGGCATCTTGTCGCCGATATTGGACGTTAACCTAACGGCCGGGTGACCCTCGTACCGGGCCAGGTAGATGACGTGATCACCGTCGAGCATCGCGATCCTTACGGTCTCCCCGGAGAGCGTAGGGGCCTGCTCACAGTATTTATAGAACTCCTGGACCTCGTCGAGTCGACTGAGATAAGCAGCACCGAGTTCAACGAGCTTTCTACCCAAGGCAAAATTCGCGCCCTGCCTGGTGATGAGGCGGGCCTCTTCGAGCGCCAACAGCAAATTGGAGGTAGAAGACTTGGGGATGCCGAGTTCACGCGAGAGGTCGCTGAGCGTCAAGCGGCCTGCAGGCGACTCCGCAAGCGCCTCCAGCACCGCAGCGGCACGAGTGACGGCGGGCGCCGGCGATGAGGCGCCCAGCCCTTCGGAACGGGAGGAGCGGGAATCGGCCATGATTCTCCTTCAACATCGCAATTCGGTGTCCATTCTGCTGAACATTACTCATCATAGTGGAATGAGGACCGCGAGAAGGGCTGGAACCCGACCGCCCTAACCCTTGGGCATGGGCCATACTTTTCAAACCCAAAAGTTCTCTGTATATTCATCTTCGAGCTCTCCACCGCGGCATCCCCCAATAGTCGTGGTGGAGAGCTCATCCATTTCCCCGACCAGTTCTACGCAGCAGCGAGTTCCTCACCCCGTACGGACCAGCTGCCACCGGAACCGTCCCGCACCAATTCCCAGGTGACGATGCCAGACTCCGGGTTGTCTCCCAAGCGAATCTGAACCTGCCAGACTTCAACATCTACCCGCCCCTGCCCCCGCGGCATCCGCCGGGAATCCTCCCACCAGGCAACCCGCTCAAACCAGCGGACAGGTTCCACAACCATGGGCCACTCCCTACCTCCCCGCACTATTACTGCCGGGGCACCTTGCTCAACTGTGGGGATGTATACCTGCTCCATGCAAAGAACCGTAGGGGGTGGCTCTGACATTTAAGGTTTGCGGAAGCTATCGATCCGAGCCGGGATTCGGAGGCACAAAAAACCCCGCCGCCCAAGCCTTATGACTTGAACAGCGGGGTTTTCCTTGGTGGGTCCTACCGGGATCGAACCGATGACATCCACGGTGTAAACGTGGCGCTCTACCAGCTGAGCTAAAGACCCAATGTGCTGTTTCCGCGCTTCGCAACTTCCTCCGCGCTTCGACCAACGAACAATGACTCTACATGATCAACCGCCGGAAACACCAATCGGCTCATGAGCCCGGGGAAGATCCGGCAAAGTGCGTGCCAGGTAGTCCAAAGCGCCGCTCACACCCAGCTCCAGTTTCAGCTGTGCAAAGTCATCCCCACGGGTAGTTCCGCGGTTGATGATAACCACTGGCTTTTCCGCTTTAGCAGCGTGCCGCACGAACCGCAGTCCACTCTGAACCGTCAGTGACGACCCCGCCACGAGGAGTGCCTCCGCATCATCCACCATCCCGTAAGCGCGGGCCACACGGTCCTTGGGGACGTTCTCTCCGAAGTACACAAAGTCCGGCTTCAACGTCCCGCCGCAGATGGGGCACACAGCCATAACGAACGAGGTGATGAGCTCAGAATCCTCCACCGTGGCATCGGCATCCGGAGCCATTTCCACCACTCCGGATTCCAACGCGGCTTCCAGGAAACCGGGATTGATTTCTTCAAGGATTGCTGCGATCAAGCGCCTGCTGAAGGTGTGCCCGTTATCCAGGCAAATGACCTGGTCAAAGCGCCCATGCAGGTCCACCACGTTGAGGCTTCCGGCGTCCTCGTGCAACCTGTCAACGTTTTGGGTGATAAGACCTGTCAGCAAACCTCGCCGCTCCAGAAGGGCGACGGCCACATGCCCGGCATTAGGATCGGCGTGCCTGAGATGGGACCACCCAAGGTGGTTCCGCGCCCAATAACGGCGACGATTCGGCTCACTTCCTATGAACTCCTGGTAGGTCATGGGGTTCCGAGGCGCAGAACCCGGTCCTCGGTAATCAGGAATTCCGGAATCGGTACTCAACCCGGCCCCCGTGAGAACAGCCAAGCGCTTCCCCCCAAGGAGATCCAAGGCAGCCCTCAGTTCTTCCAGTTCCTTGGGGCTCAGTTGCGCGGCCGGCGCAGGGGCCATGCTGGCAAATCCAGTCATACCCACCCCGGGGCTGTGACGGCTCACGACTACTGCCCTGCCAACGCCGACAACGCCCGACGGTACTCGGCAAAGTCCCTTGCCTGGCCGCGAGGGTTGATAACCACATATTGGACGAGTCCCGAAGCGTCGATGATGAACGTCCCCCTCAACGCCATGCCACTCGCTTCGTCGAAGACACCGTAGTTTCTTGCTACCGCCCCGTGTGGCCAAAAGTCTGCCAAGAGATCAAAGCCGAACTGCTCGTGCTCAGCGTAGGCCCGCTGGGCGAACTTACTGTCAACGGAAATAGCCAATACCGTGGCGTTCGAATCCTTGAAGGCAGCGATGTTGTCGCGAATCTCACAAAGTTCCCCCGTGCAAATCCCGGAGAAGGCAAAAGGAAAGAACACGACAACAACGTTGCGGCCTTGAAAGTCGGTCAAGCGCACAGGCTCACCGTACTGGTTCAGCAGTTCAAAATCCGGTGCGAGCTGCCCTACTTGGGGAGCGAGCATGGAGGCAGCTACCTGTTGGACTTCGGTCACTTGTTCTTCTTGGGCACCAAACGCGTGGCGCTCCAGTCCTTTGAAACCCCTGCCGATGTAGTCAGGTGCAACCCGGAGGTGGGTGCGGCATCCTGGATGTCTGCCGGAGATACGTAGTTGTCACGGCCTGACTTTGGCGTCAGCACCCAAACAACTCCGCCTTCCTTCAGGTTGGTGAGAGAGTCCATGAGGGCATCAACAAGGTCACCGTCGCCGTCACGCCACCAGAAAACAACAGCATCCACGACATCATGATCATCTTCATCCAACAACTCGGAGCCAGTGACATCTTCGATGTCCTCACGCAAGTCGAAATCGACGTCGTCGTCGTAGCCGCGTTCCTGAATCAGATCCCCATCTTTGAAACCCATTCTTTCCGCCACATTTACCGATGTGGCGGCGTCGGCCTCGCTCACGTTTCCTCCTTTTGCAGTGACTTCCATTACTAACAGCCAACACCCTTTGGGCGTGTGCTTCAAGCCATTGTCCCAGCCAGCGGCCATATTCCGCATTCCACACGGTGTTTTGGGTCCTCGAAGATCGCGTGCTTTGCGTCACGGAGGGGCCCGGACTGTGACATACAACGCTCCTCAGGTCCCGCGGCTACGCATCGCGACGCCGCGAAAGCTAGAGTGGCCATGAGTGCTACGGCTGCAGGGCGATCGCCCCGGGAAGTTCCCAAAGGCAGCCACGCGCTCACAAGACCTGCCCGGCGCATCCGACCGGGCTGTTGAAACAGAGATGTCGCACACGACGCGTTCACGACGGGCAGATACCCTGCCGGACTTGAGGCGCCGATGCATGCGCCTAAAGGAAGGTTGGACGTGGCTGCAGGAGAAGAGACCTCACACATCCTCAGCGGGTTGACTGCCCAGCTGCCTGATCGTGATCCGGAAGAGACCGCGGAGTGGATTGAGTCCCTTGATGCGTTGATCGCGGAGCAGGGTACCGAGCGTGCCCAGTACATTATGCGTTCGTTGTTGCAGCGTGCTGGTGCGAGGTCGGTGGGTGTGCCGATGGTGACGACCACTGATTATGTGAACACGATCCCGGTGGACCAGGAAGCACAGTTCCCGGGGAACGAGGAGTTCGAGCGCCGGTACCGGGCTTATATGCGCTGGAACGCTGCGGTGATGGTCCATCGTGCGCAGCGGTCCGATATTGGTGTGGGCGGGCACATTTCCACTTATGCCGGTGCTGCGACCCTGTATGAGGTGGGTTTCAATCACTTCTTCCGCGGCAAGGACCACCCCTCGGGCGGGGATCAGGTGTTTTTCCAGGGTCACGCCTCGCCGGGCATGTACGCCCGGGCGTTCATGGAAGGCCGCCTCACGGAAGAGGACTTGGACGGGTTCCGTCAGGAAAAGTCCAAAGAAGGCCATGCCCTGTCCTCGTACCCGCACCCGCGGTTGATGCCGGATTTCTGGGAATTCCCCACCGTGTCCATGGGTATCGGCCCGATGAACGCGATCTACCAGGCCCAGTCCAACCGGTATTTGCAGAACCGTGGCATCAAAGACACCTCCGATCAGCAGGTCTGGGCGTTCCTCGGCGACGGGGAAATGGACGAGCCCGAGTCCCGTGGCCTGCTCCAGCTCGCCGCGAACGAGAACCTGGACAACCTGAACTTCGTGATCAACTGCAACCTCCAGCGCCTGGACGGACCGGTCCGCGGCAACGGCAAGATCATGCAGGAACTCGAAGCGTTCTTCCGCGGTGCGGGCTGGAACGTGATCAAGGTCGTCTGGGGCCGGGAATGGGATTCCCTCCTGGAAGCGGACAAGGACGGGGCGTTGGTGAAAATCATGAACGAAACCCCCGATGGTGACTACCAAACCTACAAAGCCGAGTCCGGCGGGTTCGTCCGGGAACACTTCTTCGGCAAATCCCCGCAGACCAAAGACATGGTCGCGGACCTGGACGACGAGCAGATCTGGGGCCTCAAACGCGGCGGTCACGACTACCGCAAGGTCTACGCCGCCTACAAGGCAGCCACCGAATTCAAGGGCAAACCCACCGTGATCCTGGCCAAAACGGTCAAGGGCTACGGCCTGGGCCCCCACTTCGAGGGCCGCAACGCGACCCACCAAATGAAGAAACTCACCATGGAAGACCTCAAAGCCTTCCGTGACCACCTCCGGATCCCCATCAGCGATGACCAACTCGACGCTGACCTCTACCGGCCCCCGTACTACCACCCCGGCATGGACGCCCCGGAAATCAAATACCTGATGGACCGCCGGGCAGAACTTGGCGGGTTCGTCCCCGAACGCCGCCGCCAACACACCCCCGTGACCCTGCCCGAGGCCAAATCCTACGAGGTCGCCAAACGCGGATCCGGGAAACAACAAGCCGCCACCACCATGGCCTTCGTCCGGCTGTTGAAGGACCTCATGCGGGATAAAAACTTCGGCGCACGCTTCGTGCCCGTCGTCCCGGACGAATCCCGGACCTTCGGGATGGACGCGTTCTTCCCGACCGCGAAAATCTACAACCCCAAAGGCCAGAACTACCTCTCCGTGGACCGCGACCTCGTCCTGGCCTACAAAGAATCACCCGCCGGGCAACTGATCCACCCCGGCATCAACGAAGCCGGCGCCGTCGCAGCGTTCACCGCCGCCGGGACCTCCTACGCCACCCACGGCGAACCCCTGGTCCCGATCTACGTGTTCTACTCCATGTTCGGCTTCCAACGCACCGGAGATTCGTTCTGGGCCGCAGCAGACCAAATGACCCGCGGCTTCATCATCGGCGCCACCGCAGGACGAACCACCCTCACCGGCGAAGGACTCCAACACGCCGACGGACACTCCCCCGTCCTGGCCTCCACCAACCCCGCCGTGAAAACCTACGACCCCGCCTACGGCTACGAAATCGGCCACATCATCCGCCACGGCCTCGAAGAAATGTACGGACCCGACAGTACTGACGGCACCGGTGAAGACCGGAACGTGATGTACTACCTCACCGTCTACAACGAACCCATCACCCAACCCGCGGAACCGGAAAACCTCGACATCAACGGACTCCTCAAAGGCATCTACCGCCTCGCAGAAGCCCCGCAAGGCGACTCAAACCGGCCCACCGCGAACATCCTCGCCTCCGGCGTGTCCGTGCCCTGGGCCATCGAAGCAGCCCGGATCCTGAACGAAGACTGGGGAGTCGCCGCCGAAGTCTGGTCCGTGACCTCCTGGAACGAACTCCGCCGCGACGGACTCGCCGCCGAAGAACACGCCTTCCTCAACCCCGGCCAACCCACCCGCACACCCTTCATCACCGAACAACTCAAAGACACCACCGGACCCGTCATCGCCGTGTCCGACTACATGAAAGCCGTCCCCGACCAAATCCGCCAATTCATCCCCAACGACTTCGCCTCCCTCGGAGCAGACGGCTTCGGCTTCTCCGACACCCGCCAAGCCGCACGCCGCTACTTCAAAAACGACACCCACTCCATCGTCGCCAAAACCCTCCAGCTCCTCGCCGCCAAGGGAGAAGTTGAAGCAGGTGCGCTGGAAAAGGCGATCGAGAAGTACCGGCTTCTGGATGTGAACGCCGGCACCACAGGCGGAGCAGGCGGCGACGCCTAACTGATAGTGGGTGACTCCTGCAGTCACCAGCTACGCCAGCACTAACCGCGACGGCGGCCTTCACCGAAAGGTGAGGGCCGCCGTCGGGTTTTAACCGGGCTGGGCGTGCCGGCAACGACGTGACCAGCAACAACAAGAGTTGTAGCCTTCGCACAAATGGAGCTTGTCCGGGATGGGCCGTATGCTCGTTCCATGGCAGAGCCGAGCAAAACCACTACCAAGCGCAAGGCAGCGCCCCAGGCATTGTCACCCGAAAAGGCCGAAACCCTGCGGCAACTCCGCGCCAATGTGGGCCAATTGTCCACCAGCACCATGCGCCAACTGGAGAAATCATTGCCATGGTACGGCCGTCTGAGCTCCGACGAACGCTCGGCCTTGGGACTGGTGGCCCAGAACGGCATTGCCGCCTTTGTGACGTGGTACGAGAGGCCCAGTTCACCGTCGTGGATTCTCACCGACGTCTTTGGCAACGCCCCTACTGAGCTGACCCGCTCCATCAGCCTGCAAAAGGCCCTGCAACTGATCCGCATCGTTGTGGAAGTCGTGGAGGACCAGGTACCTGTCATTGCGCCGGAATCGGACCAGCCCTCACTCCGCGAAGCCGTCCTGCGCTATTCACGGGAGGTGGCCTTCGCGGCCGCCGATGTGTATGCACGGGCTGCCGAATCCCGAGGTTCATGGGATACACGCCTTGAGGCGCTGATCGTTGACGCCATTCTGCGGGGCGAAAACACTGATGCCCTGAGGTCCCGAATCGCCGCCCTTGGCTGGAAAGCTCAGGAGCGATTCACCGTAATGGTGGGAAATTCGCCCTCGGAACCAAGCGCAAGTTACGTTAGCGAACTCCGCCGCACTGCCGGCCGCTTCGCCGAGGACGCACTCGTAGGAATCCAGGGTGATCGGCTCATTCTCATCCTTGGCGGCCTGCAGGACCGCGACACCGCCTACGTCAAGCTCAGTGAGCTTTTTGCCCCCGGCGCCGTGGTCTACGGACCGGAAGCAGGTTCCTTGCTGGAGGCGAGCGGTTCAGCCCAGGCGGCGTTCGCAGGGCTCACTGCGGCCCGTGCGTGGCCTTCCGCACCACGGCCCGTAGCTGCCGACGATCTCCTTCCGGAGCGGGTTGTTTCCGGTGATGACGCCGCCCGCAGATCACTGATCAAAAACATTTACAGGCCTCTGCTGGCCGCCTCCAATGGCCTCGTTGAGACCTTGGGAACGTACTTGGAATTGGGGCACTCACTGGAAGCCACTGCGCGTGAACTGTTCGTCCATGCCAACACTGTGCGCTACCGTTTGAAGCGTGTCTGCGACGTAACAGGGTGGGATCCTCTCCTCCCGCGGGAGGCGTTTGTGCTGCAAACGGCGCTGGTGGTTGGCCGTCTTTCAGCCCAACCAAAAGCTGCTCCCGAACGTCACGCGTCACGTTCACAGAACTGAACCGTTGTAGACTTCCTACAAACTGACCCAGTGAGCTTGGTGTACCAAAACACCAGTGGATCACGCGCCAATTTGGAAAGCTGGATACGTGCTTGCAATCGTCTGCCCTGGACAGGGCTCCCAGACCCCCGGATTTTTGGCCCCTTGGCTGGAACTCCCCTCCGTCGAAGGCCAATTGGCCGCACTAAGCGAAATCGCAGGCATTGACCTCAAGGCCCACGGAACCACGTCGGATGAAGAGACCATCAAGGACACTGCCGTAGCGCAGCCACTGATCGTCGCTGCCGGCCTGGTGGCTGCCAAGTCCTTGTTCGATGTCGAACTCAGCACACTTCCCGTCATCCTCGCCGGGCACTCCGTCGGCGAAATCACGGCGTCAGCCCTTGCCGGTGTGCTCACCGAGTCCGAGGCAATGACCTTCGTTCGGGAACGCGCCAACAGCATGGCCGCAGCAGCTGCCGTGACGCCCACGGGCATGAGTGCAGTTGTGGGCGGAGACCCCGCGGAGGTCCTGGCAGCTATTGAAGCCACGGGCGCCACTCCGGCCAACGTCAACGGTGCCGGACAAACAGTTGCCGCGGGGACGTTCGAACAGCTCAAGGCTTTGGCGGACAACCCACCGGCGAAGGCCCGCGTCATCCCGCTGAAGGTTGCCGGCGCCTTCCACACTTCCCACATGGCACCGGCGGTCAGCGCCCTCGAAGCCCTCAAGCCGTCCTTGTCGCCGCAGAACCCGGCTGTTCCGCTGTTGTCCAACTTCGACGGCAAGGAAGTTACAGCAGGTCCTGCAGCCGTGGAAAGCCTGATTGCGCAGGTCTCACGGCCGGTCCGCTGGGATCTGTGCATGGAAACGCTGGTTGAGCGAAGCGTCACCGGCGTCATTGAACTGGCACCGGCCGGCACACTCGCAGGGCTCGCAAAGCGCGGCATGCCTGGCGTCAAGACTGTTGCCGTGAAAACCCCGGATGACCTGTCCGCGGCTCTCGCGCTCTTCGCAGAACTGGAGGGACAGGCATGAGCACTCCCGTATTGAACAAGGCTGTTGTCAACGAGAATGCCCGCATCCTGGGCATCGGTGCATACCGCCCGGATGTCATCGTCACCAACGACGACGTCTGCCAGTGGATCGACTCCTCGGATGAATGGATCCGCCAGCGCACCGGAATCATCACCCGCCACCGCGCTGCTGCTGACGTCAGCGTCATCGACATGGCAGAAGGCGCTGCACGCGAAGCGCTCAAGCAAGCCGGAATCGAAGCCTCCCAACTGGGCGCCGTGATCGTGTCCACCGTGACACACCCTTACGCCACTCCGTCGGCCGCCGCTGCACTCACCGACCGTTTGGGCGCGACGCCGGCACCGGCCTTCGACATTTCGGCCGCCTGTGCAGGGTACTGCTACGGAGTGGCCCAGGCCGATGCCCTGGTACGTTCAGGTGCAGCCCAGTACGTCCTGGTTGTCGGTGCGGAGAAGCTCTCCGATGTCATCGATAACCACGAGCGCACCATATCCTTCCTGCTCGGCGACGGCGCAGGTGCCGTTGTGGTTGGCCCATCTGAGACTCCCGGCATCGGCCCCTCGGTCTGGGGCTCCGATGGAAGCAAGTGGGACGCCATCGGCATGACCCACTCCCTGGAGGACGTCAAAAAGCTGGGCGAATCCGCGCGGCACTCCGATGAAACTGACGACCCCGCCATTCTTTCGGCAACCCAGGATGTTTGGCCCACCCTGCGGCAGGACGGTCAGACCGTGTTCCGCTGGGCCGTCTGGGAAATGGCCAAGGTAGCGCAGCAGGCTCTGGACGCCGCCGGCATCGAAGCCAGCGACCTCGCTGCCTTCGTTCCCCACCAAGCGAACATGCGCATCATTGACGAGATGGTCAAGAAGCTCAAGCTTCCCGAATCTGTTGTCATCGGCCGCGACATCGCCCAAGCGGGCAACACGTCCGCGGCATCCATCCCGTTGGCAACACACCGCTTGCTCCAGGAGAACCCTGAGCTGAGCGGCGGCCTGGCACTGCAGATCGGGTTCGGCGCCGGACTGGTCTTCGGCGCCCAGGTAGTGGTTCTGCCGTAGCCGGGCCTCCTCCCGGTCACCTGGCAACAGCCCAACTGAATACGACTTACAAACCCAAGCCGCAACCCGCGGTTTGCCCCCTTTCCGGCAGTAGCCGGTCCAACAAGAAAAGGAGCCAACAATGGCTAGCAACGAAGAGATCCTGGCCGGCCTGGCTGAAATCGTCAACGAAGAAACCGGCCTCGCCACCGAAGCCGTGGAGCTGGACAAGTCCTTCACCGAGGACCTGGACATCGACTCCATCTCCATGATGACCATCGTCGTGAACGCTGAAGAGAAGTTCGGCGTACGTATCCCGGACGAAGAGGTCAAGAACCTCAAGACCGTCGGCGATGCCGTCAGCTTCATCGCCAACGCACAGGCCTAGTCCTGTCACCAGCTGTGCCGGGCCGGGATCCCTATCCTTGCGCCCGGCACAGCCGCAGTAACACCCATAGATTTTCTTGCCTCCCCCTGTGAACCGCGCATGCGGGACGGCTATCCGACAGAGAGTGATCGCATGGCACGCAAAGTAGTCATAACCGGTCTGGGGGCCACCACTCCCATCGGCGGCGACGTACCCACAATGTGGCAGAACGCGCTGAAAGGGGTCTCCGGCGCCCGCACGCTTGGCGACGAGTGGGTGACCAAGTACGACCTCCCCGTCCACTTTGCTGCACGGTGCTCGACGCCGGCACTCGAGGTCCTGAGCCGCGTTGAGGCCAAGCGCATGGACCCCTCCACGCAGTTTGGTGTCATCGCAGCGCGTGAGGCATGGTCTGACTCCGGGATCGAAGAAATCGACCACGACCGGCTCGCCGTAGCATTCGCCACCGGCATCGGCGGTGTCTGGACGCTGCTGGATGCGTGGGACACGCTCAGGGACAAAGGCCCCCGCAGGGTCCTGCCCATGACTGTTCCCATGCTCATGCCCAATGGCGTGGCAGCCGCTGTCAGCCTCGACCTCGGTGCCCGCGCTGGCGCGCACACTCCCGTTTCGGCCTGCGCATCCGGCACCGAGGCCCTCCACCTCGGATTGGACCTGATCCGCTCCGGCAAAGCAGACGTTGTGGTGTGTGGTGGTGCTGAAGCTGCCATCCACCCGATGCCCTTGGCTGCGTTCTCCTCCATGCAGGCCTTGTCGCGTCGCAACGACGAGCCGGAACGTGCCTCCCGTCCATACGACATCGACCGTGACGGCTTTGTCATGGGCGAAGGCGCCGGCGCCTTGGTCCTCGAGGCCGAGGAACACGCGATCGCACGAGGGGCGCGCATTTATGCCGAACTCGCTGGGACGTCCGTCACTGCCGATGCCTACCACATCACGGCACCGGACCCGGAGGGCCTGGGCGCAACCCGTGCCCTGAAGGCGGCCATGTTCGATGGCCGGATCCAAGCGGAGGACGTGGTGCACGTCAACGCACACGCCACCTCAACTCCCGTTGGCGACAAGCCTGAGTACACGGCCCTACGCGCCGCCCTGGGCACGCATGTAGACAACGTGGCGGTCTCCGCTACCAAGTCGCAAATGGGTCACCTCCTGGGTGCTTCAGGGGCCGTTGAGGCTGTCCTGACCGTACTAGCCGTCTACGAGCGCAAGGCGCCGGTAACTATCAACCTCGAGAACCAGGATCCCGAGATCCCCCTCGACGTCGTGACGTCCGTTCGCGATCTTCCCGCCGGCGACATCGTGGCCTTGAGTAACTCCTTCGGCTTCGGCGGGCACAACGCCGTCATCGCTGTCCGGAACGTCTGAGCGAGGAATTACGCAGCCGTCCCAATGAGACAAAAGAAGGGCCCCACCAGCAGGTGGGGCCCTTCCTTTTGCTATGGGGAAACGCTTAAATCGGTTTTGTTACCCGACCTGGTGCAACCAGCGCACGGGCGCACCCTCAGCTGCGTGACGGAAGGGTTCCAATTCCTCATCCCACGCTTCGCCCAGCGCCAAGGAAAGCTCATGGTAAACGGCGGAGGGGTCTCCTGCGCCGGACTCGTAGGCGTAGCGTATGCGGTCCTCCGTCACCATGATGTTGCCATGAACATCAGTGACGGCGTGGAAGATACCTAGCTCGGGTGTGTGGGACCAACGTGCACCGTCTACCCCCTGGCTGGGTTCTTCAGTCACCTCGTAGCGCAGGTGTGCCCAGCCTCTGAGAGCGGACGCCAATTGGGCCCCCGTACCCGGAGCGCCGGTCCACGACAACTCCGCCCGGAACATTCCCGGCGCGGCAGGTTGAGGGGTCCACTCAAGATCGGTTCGCTTATCCACGACCGATCCAATGGCCCACTCAACGTGCGGGCAAAGTGCCGTTGGGGCCGAGTGCACGAACAAGACACCGCGGGTTGTTGCAACAGACATTCCATCCTCCATAGCTGTAGGTACGTCTTCCCCAACGACCTCTGCCTGGATGTTTGCTGTTGCTGCCGGATGCCATGTAAATCATGCGGGCCCTGACAGGCTATTTAGTTTTCTTGGTATTAAAGACGATATTGGCACAGATTTAACCCTCAACCGTGAATTGAAGGTTTCCCCGTGGTGCTTTCATTTTGCCGTACCCTGCCCGTTTCCGCCAGTATCGCACGTGCGGGGCATACTCAGGCCCTTGGGTGCGCTTGCTGGTAGCTCTTCCGGAGGCGGTCCACCGAAACATGGGTGTAAATCTGCGTGGTTGCCAGGCTGCTGTGACCGAGTATTTCCTGAACAGCGCGCAAGTCCGCTCCCCCGTCCAGCAGGTGGGTGGCCGCGCTGTGCCTGAGCGCGTGCGGCCCAGTGGCAGAGGTGTCACCCAATGCCTGCAGCAGCTCACTCACCACAGCTCGGATTTGGCGCGGATCAACACGCTTGCCACGCAATCCCAGGAACAAGGCTGGCCCGCTCGTGGAAGTCACTACAGCCGGCCTGCCCCGCCTCAGCCAGTCATCCACCGCCACAGCTGCCGGAACACCGAAAGGAACAGTACGCTCCTTGTTGCCCTTACCTAGCACACGCAGCGTGCGTCGATCGGAATCAAGATCGTCGATGTCCAGCCCGGTCAATTCACCCACACGGACACCAGTGGCATACAAGAGCTCCACCATTGCCCTGTTGCGCAATGCCATTGGACCACCATCGGCGGCAGCAGTATTCAGGTCATTCACCATCCGGGAGACCTGCTGCTGCTGAAGGACACCCGGCAGGGACTTCTCCCGCTTGGGTGCCTGCAGACGGACTGCGGGGTCCGTCCCGATGAGTTCTTCCCGCAACAACCATGCAGTGAAAGACCGGGCCGTTGCGGCCCGGCGCGCCAGCGTGGCCCGCGCCATGCCTGACTCGCTCTGCGCTCCGAGCCAGCGCCGCAAGGAGCCCAAGTCCAGTTGCCCAAGTTCCTGAACACCCTCCAACGCGGCAAAGCCAAGGAGACTCTCAACATCGGAAATGTAGGCGCGGACTGTGTGCGCAGACCTTGCCCGCTCCCCCTCCAAGTAGCGTCGAAAGTCGTCGACCGCATTTTGAAGCGGTGCTGGTAGTGATTGTCCGTCCACCCTTCCCACTGTGCCAGCCGCAGGTGCCAACCAGGCGCATCAACATGCATCCTCCAAGGGCTAAGAAGTGTTGGTCCGTTTCCAGGCGCCCCGTTCCGAGGTGGCCAAACCCAGAAGCCCCAGCCGGCCCAGGCCCGCGCGGACGGCATCCGCGCTCAGGCCTGCCACCACCGTCAGCTTTTCCACCGAGCTTGTGGATCTAAGCGGCAAGGCATCCAGGAGAATGAGGTCCTCCAAGGACAAGCCGTCATGCACGGAGGTGTCGGAGGCCCGTCCCTCACTTGTGCTCTCGCCGATGGCGCCGGCAAGCTCTGCAATCTCCCCGACGTCGGTGACACAGACGGCTCCCCCGTCACGGAGAAGGCGGTGGCATCCGGCCGAGTTGGCACTGTGAATGGATCCGGGGACAGCGGCAACAACCCTTCCGATGGTTTCGGCATGATGGGCCGTATTGAGGGCTCCCGATCTCCATCGTGCCTCCACGACCACGGTTACTGATGCCAAGGCTGCGATGATCCGGTTCCGTTGCAGGAACCTGTACCTGGTGGGTGCGGACCCGGGCGGGACCTCTGACAGGACAGCCCCCTGTGTGGACACTGCCCGAAGGAGGTCCTCGTTACCCGATGGATAGAAGCGGTCCACGCCTCCTGCCATGACGGCGATGGTGGGCAGGCTGGCTACTCCGCCGCTCAAGGCACCGCGGTGGGCATGGGCGTCAATGCCATAGGCCCCGCCGGAGACCACGGTAAATCCGCGCTGCGCCAGGCCGTAGGCGAAGTCGCCCGTGACGGAGGCTCCGTAGCTGGTGCTGTCCCGCGATCCAACCAGGGCAATGGCCTGCCCGACAGACGGCAGAGGCTGTTCCCCTCCCCGCCACCACAGGCAAAGAGGTTCCTGGAGTCCCAAGCCTTCCAATTGTTCGGGCCATAGCTCATCGCCCGGGACGATCAACCGCCCTCCCAGTCTGTTCATGGTTTCCAGGTCCCGGTCCGGCGCGAGATCAGCAATTCGGGGTGCCCATCGTCGAAGGCTCGCCGGTAGCCCTGCCCATGACGAAGGTCCGCCTCCTTCCATCAACAGCCCTGAGATCTCCCGCTCGAGGTTTGGCCCTGCGCGCAGTTCACCGGTTGCGACACCCAGAGCATCTATTGCACCTACTGCCCGCACCAGTGCCAGGCCTACAGAGTCCTGCGGCTCCATGAGCCTGGCCAATGCCGCCCTGGCAATTCGTTCTCTCTCTTGCTTCCCTGCACCAGCCATGGCTGTGAATCCTTTCGCGTCTCTTTTACTCATGTGCCGGTGGCAGCTTGATGACTCATGTGGCAGTCGCAGCTTGGCGCAAGCCCAAAGCCTGACCAATATGGTCGATGTCCGGAGCATCCCGGTGCCCCAGATCTGCCAGCGTCCATGCCAGCCGCAGGACGCGATCGTAGCCGCGTGCAGTGAGGGTGCCCCGCTCGAGTGCAGTGTCCAGAATCCGGGTGGTCCCAGGGGCCAGCCGCAGCTCACCCCGAAGGGTGCGCCCCGGCACCTGCGAATTGGTCTCGAGCCCCATCTCCATCAAACGCTCAAGTTGCCTCTCCCTGGCCGCCAGCACTCGTGCAGCTACAGTGCCTGTATCTTCTTCCTGACCGGCATGGCCAAAGTCAGCCAAAGACACCCGCTCAACCTGTAACTGGATATCCACGCGGTCCAGCAGAGGCCCGGAGATCCGGCCGAAATATCTCCGGCGCATCATTGCCGTGCACGTACAGTCCATGCCTTTCCCGGAGGCTTTGCCGCATGGGCAGGGATTTGCGGCGAGTACCAGCTGAAACCTGGCGGGGTACGCCGCCGTGCCCGCCGAGCGGTGTATGACCAGCTCCCCGCTCTCCAGAGGTTGCCTGAGGGCATCCAGGACTCGGCGTTCATACTCCGGAGCCTCGTCCAGGAACAAGACGCCGCGATGAGCCCGCGAAGCGGCACCGGGCCTGGGAAGCCCCGAGCCTCCGCCGATGATGGCGGCCGCGGTGGCACTGTGGTGGGGACTTTCAAAGGGAGGCCTGCGGATGAGCCTGACAGCTGCCGACTGGACAGCAGCCAACGAGTGTATTGCCGTCACCTCCATGGCCGCTGTGTCGGCCAAGTCCGGGAGCAGGCCCGGCAAGCGCTCTGCCAACATTGTTTTTCCTGCCCCCGGGGGTCCTGTCAGCAACATGTGGTGGCCGCCGGCAGCGGCTACCTCCAAGGCGCGCCTTGCCTCGCCTTGGCCCGACACGTCACAGAGATCCGGCATCAACGGGACGTGGCCCGCGTCATCCGCAGGCACATCGGCGTCAACAGGGTCGTAGTCGAGGGCGAGGTCTTTGGGATCCGCGCCGAAGTCGTAGGCAAGCCGGGCAAGGGTCTTGTAGCCGCGAACCTTCGCTCCGGGGACAAGCGACGCTTCCTCAGCGTTGGCGTCAGCCACCACGACGTCCGGGTAACCCGCCTGAACAGCCGCCATGACGGCAGGGAGGATGCCACGTACCGGCCTCAATCGTCCATCAAGCCCCAGCTCTGCAATAAACACGGTTCCGCCAATTTCGCGGATATCGTCGGCAGCACGGAGCACCGCCATGGTGATGGCTAGATCAAATCCAGAGCCTCGCTTGGGAAGAGATGCGGGAATGAGGTTGGCCGTGATCTTACGCCGGCTGAGGGGAATTCCCGAGTTTTGGGCGGCCGAACGAATGCGCTCCTTAGCCTCATTCAAAGCGGCATCTGGTAACCCCAGGATGACGAAGTTCGGGAGCGTTTGGCCAATGTCAGCTTCTACCTCCACGATGTAACCGTTGAGCCCCACCAAGGCAACGCAGTAGCTGCGTCCGACCCCCATCAGCCGACACCGCGCAAGTGCTCAAGTCGCGGTTCACCGACGCCGCTGTCAATGACGGAAACAACATCGATCCGCGTGCGCAGAGCAGCAAGATCATGCTCGCGACACCACGACAACGAGAGACGATGAAGGCGCGCGAGCTTGGCGGCACCCACCGCCTCAAAAGGATGTCCGTAGTCGAGGCTCTTGCGGGTCTTTACTTCGGCAACAACCAGGATTTCGCCCTCGATCGCCACGATGTCGATCTCACCGTCCGGGCACCGCCAATTGCGATCGACGATCCGCATTCCCTGGTTCTCCAGAAAATCGGCCGCCAGGGCCTCACCATTACGGCCAAGCAGGTCTTTTGCTCTCATGACCACCACCTCCAAGCACCAGTTTTCAGGCTGGCGGGAGGCTGCGGCAGGGTGTCAATTAGCTATGTGGGTAAACCTGCGGAAGTCAGTGCTGTGGAGGAATACTGAGGAGCGCCTGATTAGTTTCCGAGATCCCCAAGGTCCCCAAGACCGCCATCCTTCGGCAAAGCCAGGTCCTCGCTCCGCGGCAGTTCCTCTACGTTGACGTCCTTGAACGTGATCACGCGAACATTCTTGACGAAGCGGGCAGAGCGGTAAACGTCCCAGACCCAGGCGTCCTGAAGCGTGAGGTCAAAGTAGACTTCCCCGTCCGCACTGCGGGCCTGAAGGTCCACGTGGTTGGCCAGATAGAAACGCCGCTCGGTTTCCACTACGTAGCTGAACAGACCGACAACATCCCGGTACTCGCGGTAGAGCTGAAGCTCCATGTCGGTTTCATAGTTCTCAAGGTCCTCGGCGCTCATAGTTCCATCTTGCACTATCAGCCGGGCAGCAAGCGCCACATGGGATGGCGGCGTGGGTCTGAGGCATCAGGCCAGATCAGGACCGGTGAGGTTCCAGCTTGTCCGGTGATGGACACTGGGGCCTTGCGAGCGAATGACTTCACGGTGAGCGGAAGTGGCGTAACCCTTATTGACGTTCCAGCCATAGGAGGGAATTTCCGAATGCAGGTCCACCATAATCCGGTCGCGGGCAACTTTGGCCAGGACACTGGCGGCGGCAACACTGAGACAACTCATATCCGCTTTGATCCTGGTATGCACTGGCGCCTCGCACCAAGGGCCGGGGTCGGGACTGTCGAAGAGCGAGGCCTGAACGTCCGGCGAAAGCCAATTGTGACTGCCGTCCAACAGCACAACATCCGGAGTGATGCCGCCTTCAAGGATTTCAAACCAAGCACGGGTTCCGGCCAGCCGCAAGGCGGCGATGATGCCGATTTCGTCAATCTCCCGGGACGATGCATGCCCGACGGCGGAGGCCACAGCCCACTGTCGAACAAGAGGCTCCAGTCTGTCCCGATCCTCGGGTTTGAGCAGCTTGCTGTCCTTGACGTCAGCCAGCAGGCCATGCTCGGCAAGGTCTACTACGGCAATGCCAACGCTGACCGGTCCGGCCAAGGCTCCCCGCCCAACCTCATCCACTCCTGCGAGCAAACGGACGCCGGAGGATAAGAAAGACCGTTCGACATCGAGGGTGGGGACACCCACAGGGCTCTTGGCCTTCTTAGTGGATTTAGCCGTTGCCTTGCCCTGCGTCTTGCTCTGTGTCTTACTCTGCGCCTTGACCTTGGAGCCGGTAGCCGTTGATGCCATTGCTTTGCCCAAGTGCCTTACTTAGCCGGGGTGCCGTCAGGGACGTCACGGAAAACGTCCTGATAGTTATCGAGGATGGTCCATCGGTTGATCGGCCAGGCAATAACGGTGGCTTTACCTTCAACATCCTCGATGTTGATAAATCCGCCGTTGACTTCCTGATGCATCCGGGAATCCTCGGAGTGGTTGCGGTTATCCCCCATCACCCAAACTTTTCCTTCCGGAACAACAATATCGAAGGGCTTCGGCTGCGGCACCTCGGCCGGATTGATGTAAGTCTCGTTCACAGGCACACCGTTGATGGAAAGCCTGCCTTCTGCATCACAACAGGACACCCGGTCCCCCGGGAGCCCGATGATGCGCTTGACCAGGTGCTGATCATTGTTGTCAGGAGCCAGGCCGACGAATTCCAGGCCGTCTCCCACCCAGTCCATGGGTCCGGCCGGCTTCGTGGCTACTGGCGGCAACCAAGCCTGAGCGTCCCTGAACACCACAACATCCCCTCGTTCGAGGTCGAAAGGCCCTGGCACCAGGAGGTTGATGAAGATGCGGTCATTGACGTCCAACGTACTTTCCATGGACTCGGAGGGGATGTAAAACGCCCTGAACAGGAAAGTCTTGAGCAGGAAGGACAGCACCAGCGCAATCGCCACAACGGTGACGATTTCCTTGACCCACACAAGCACGGGGTTTTTGCGTGGTTTCTCGGCTGCGTGGGAGCCTCCTTCGGAGTCCCTGGTAAGAGGCCCGTCCGCTTCTTCGGGCCGAGGCGTCACGTCGTCATCCGGGCGGGACTCAGCCGTGCCGGCGGCACTGGCCGTTCCATCCGAGAGCCGGGCGTCGTCGTCGTAACGCTCGGGGTTCTCTGGAGCTTTGTCCGGCATTTACTGTCCGTTCTTCGGTGGTGTTTCGGCCTGCTCTGAGCGAGGCATCTCTGCAAATCTATCAAGTGGCCAGACGATCCGGACCGGTCGGCCTACAACCCGATCCACGGGAACCATGCCGCCACCCGGGGCGCCCAGCAGCCCGCGCGAGTCCGCGGAACGTGAACGGTGGTCACCCATGAGCCAGAGGCGCCCATCAGGGACCACGACGTCGAACTTCTGTTTGCTGGGCTCGTCCCCGGGATACAGATAGGGTTCCTCAAGAACCTGACCATTCACCGTGAGGTGCCCTGCCGTGTCGCAGCACTGGACGTGGTCGCCGCCCACCCCTATGACACGCTTCACGTATGTGGTGTCGCTGCCGGTGAGCCCAAACCATTGGCTGGCGGCGGACACCGCATCAACAAAAGGACCCTGTCCGCTGCTCAGGGGGTCGAAGGAACCGCGGCCGTCGAAAACCACAATGTCCCCGCGGCGAATCGGTTCAGAGGCGAAGGCCGTCCGAGAGACCAGGATCCGGTCCCCTTCTTCAAGAAGGGGTTCCATGGACTCGGAGGGAATGTAGTAAACATCCAGCCATAAGGACCGGACCAGGCCGCTGATCGCAACGGCCAGCACTAGTGCGAGCAAAACAAAACGCCAGCCCTGTTTCCGGGGCTGGCGTTCTGATGTGTCCATGACTCGTATCCCTGTTGCGTTGCGGATTGCTCCGGAACAACCGGGCACGAATCCTGGACCCGTTACGTAAGTCGGAGGACTTACTTGGCGAAGTCGCGCTTTTCCTTGATCTTCGCAGCCTTACCGCGCAGTGCGCGCATGTAGTAAAGCTTGGCGCGGCGGACGTCACCCTTGGTGACGACCTCGATCTTGTCGATGATCGGGGAGTGTACCGGGAAGGTACGCTCTACGCCGACACCGAAGGAAACCTTGCGCACGGTGAAGGTTTCGCGAACGCCGTCGCCCTGGCGGCCCAGGACGAAGCCCTGGAATACCTGAACACGGGAGTTCTTGCCTTCGATGATGTTGACGTGAACCTTGAGGGTGTCGCCCGCGCGGAACTCAGGAACATCGTTACGCAGCGAGGCTGCGTCTACGCTATCGAGGATATGCATTAATCCACTCCTGGTGAACGCCACAGGTCATTCACTTTGGGTTACGGCGGACAAGCCCGGGGCGCAAAGGCCTACCGGAAATCTCCGCCGAAGTTTCTTAGTGTCCGGTTCCGCCACTGATTGGCGCCACCGGGTTGTCCGACTGTTGGCTGAACTCCCCCTGTGGCAGGTGTCAGCCCAGCAGACACAAGGGTTAATTCTGCCATATGCGCTGCCATCCGGCCAACTGCCCGGCGCCCCGCACCTTTCGACGGCGGGACGTGACTTAGTTCCCGGCCTTGCCGCCGGGCTTGGCACGCAGGCGCCCATCGACGACGTCGTACCCGAGCTCCGCGAGGGCCTGCCGGTCCGCGCGACTCAACCCGCCGGCGTCGAAACCTTCCATAAGATCCGGCCTGCGCTCCGCCGTCCGGCGGAATTGCTCATGGCGCCGCCACTGGGCAATCTTGCCGTGGTTGCCGCTGAGCAGGATCGGAGGGACGTCGTGGTCCCGCCACGCTGAGGGCTTGGTGTACACGGGATACTCCAAAAGGCCATCCGAGTGGGATTCCTCAACCAGCGATTCCGGATTGCCAACCACCCCTGGAAGAAGGCGTCCAATGGCTTCAACCATGGCCAACACTGCCACTTCACCGCCGTTGAGGACGTAGTCGCCGAGGCTGACAGGCCGGACGGTGAAATGATCCTGGGCCCACTCGATGACGCGTTCGTCAATGCCTTCATATCGGCCACAGGCGAAGACCAGGTGTTGCTCTTCGGCGAGCTCATACGCCAGGGCTTGGTTGAACTTCTCCCCTGCCGGCGACGGAACTATCAGCACCGGTTGTGAGCCTTCGCGGACGGTTGCGACTGATTCCAGGGCCTGCGCCCACGGTTCAGGTTTCATGACCATACCGGCGCCGCCACCATACGGGGTGTCATCCACCGTCCGATGCCTGTCCGTCGTGTACGTGCGCAGATCGTGGACGTTCAGCTCCAGCAACCCGTCCTGCCGGGCCTTGCCTATGAGCGAGAGCTCCAGCGGGGCGAGGTACTCAGGAAAAATGCTGACAACATCGATCCTCATTTAGGCATCATCCCCGGCGCCATCCTTGGGCTCCTTGACGTTCTCGTCGTTGATCTCAAACAGGCCTGATGGTGGGGTGATGAGGATGTAGCCTTCCTCGACGTTGACCTCGGGAACGATTTCATCGACGAAGGGAATGAGGATTTCCTTGCCATCGGCAGCCTCGACCGTCAGCAGGTCCTGGACTGGAAGGGTGGTGAGAGCAGCTACTTTGCCCACTACCTGCGAGCCAACGCGGGCCTCCAGGCCAACCAGCTCATGCTCGTACCAGCCCTCGTCGTCGTCTTCGTCGTCGAGTTCCTCGGTTTCGATGAAGAGCTTCGCTCCCCGGATGACCTCGGCAGCATTGCGGTCGGCAATTTCTTCGAAGCCAAGCAGGAGGATGTCCTTATTCCACCGGGCACTGCGGATGGTCAATGGGCCAGCGGAGGCGGGCTCCACAACGAACTCGGTTCCAGCGACGAAACGCTCGGAAGGCGCGTCGGTGAGTACCTGCACCGTTACCTCGCCGCGAATACCGTGCGGTTTGCCGATCCGGGCCACCTGGAGCTGCATGGGTTCCTCTGAATTCTTATAGTGCCTGCGCCGCGCGGCGGCAAAGACAGGAAATTGTGGATAAAGCAATCCGGCCCCTCCACCATATTCGGTGAAGGGGCCGGATCTAAGACAAGTAGTGCTGAGCGCGTTACCGGCGACGGTCGGTGTCGACGACGTCGACCCTGACCTGCTCGCCACCGGCCAGGGCTGCAACCACCGTGCGCAATGCACGCGCGGTGCGTCCCTGTCGGCCGATCACCCGTCCGAGGTCCTCCTGGTGAACTCGCACCTCGAGGGATTCCCCGCGGCGGTTGTTCTTGGCACTGACCTTGACATCCTCAGGGCTGTCAACGATCCCACGGACCAAGTGCTCGAGCGCTTCTGCCAGCAACTTACTCAGCCTCGGTGGTCTCTGCTTCAGCCTCGGCCGGAGCTTCGGCTTCGTCCTTCTTGGCCTTCTTGGTGATGGCTTCCGGAATGATAACGGAACCCTTCTCCGGGGCTACGAAGGCTTCCTTCGGAGCTTTGGTCTTCAGGGTGCCTTCCTGGCCCGGCAGGCCCTTGAACTTCTGCCAGTCACCGGTGATCTTGAGGATCGCGGCAACCTGCTCGGTGGGCTGGGCACCAACGGAAAGCCAGTACTGGGCGCGCTCGGAAGCGACCTCGATGTACGACGGCTCTTCGGTGGGGTGGTACTTGCCGATTTCTTCAATGGCACGGCCATCGCGCTTGGCGCGGGCATCCATGACGACGATGCGGTAGTACGGTGCGCGCATCTTACCGAAGCGCTTAAGGCGAATCTTTACGGCCACTTTTGTGGTCACTCCTGTTTCTGAAACGAGGTTGAACCCGACGTTCTGCACCCGTGGGGCGGGCCGTACTAGACGGTTCGAAGGACAAGATACGAGCACGGAGAGAGGGGCCGCACCGATCGAGTACCTGTCTATTGTGCCAGATGCCCGGAGCAAATACGACTCCGGTCCCCCTACCCGGCGTGTTCTTGCCCACTCCCGCGGTTGATGGTGCAGCCTGAGGCGAACAGGGGCGTCATTCGGACCAGACGTAAAGCCCGGCGCGCTCCGCCTTCTCGACGTCCGTCGCGAGGGCAGCCAACTGCTGGACATACTGGCGCGATTGCGCGGCATCGAAAGGCATATCGTCCTGTTCAGCCCATGCAGCGGCAACGTCGTCAAGAACGTTGGCGTCGCCTTCGCTCTCATAGGTGAGCAGTTCGGCAAGGGCCCGCACCATGGCTTCAGGGACACCCAGGAGGGCGTCGCTTGTGACGTCAACCAGGGCAAGCTCGTAGTCAGCTCCGGCGGCGTGAACAGCCTGTCCTGCGAGGTCGCCCAGTTGTTCGACTTCGAAATCGGTGATGCCGTCAATCCGAACGGCCGGGCCGGTTACACCTGCACCCTTCTCCAAGGCTGCAGCCCGCTTGAGCGCTTCATCGTGGGTGGCTACAAAAACTTCGGCAAAGCCCATGGAAAGTACTCTCATTCCTTCGTGCTGACGGGGCGGCGGCACAGGAACCCGGAGGTTCCGTGCCGTCATGCCAAGCCTAGTGCAGCCGGGGGCGCGGACTGGTCCTCAGCGCACGGTGACGCGCAGCTTGTTCCGCCAAGGATCATCAAAGCGCAGCTCGGCACCGGTATGGTGGCTCTGCACACCGGCAACCTTGAGGCGATCAGCAAGCGCGGCCACGTCATCGGCGCCGGGGACTTGAATCAGGACCTCCCCCAGGCCCAGCGTGTCCTTTCGCGGGCCCGCTCCGCGGCTGTTCCAGACGTTCATGGCCATGTGGTGGTGGTAGCCGCCCGCGGAGACGAAAAGCGCCTGGCCGTGCCAGCCTGCGGTGCGCTCGAAGCCCAGGGTTTCAACGTAGAACTTTTGCGCGGTCTCCACGTCACCCACCTGCAGGTGAACGTGCCCGACTCCGGCCACCGACTCGCGCTGCCCGGTCACGGCAGCTTCACTCAGGTGCTGCTGCAAGAACCGCTGCGGCGGGAGAGCAACGTTGTCCATGACAACGTTCTTGCCATCCCACTTCCAGAGGTCACGGGGCTTGTCGTAGTACAGCTCAATGCCGTTGCCTTCGGGGTCGGTGAAGTAGAACGCTTCACTGACCAGATGATCGGCGCTGCCTGCGAACGCACGGGGTTCGTATTCGGCTGCCGTGGCAATGGTGGCGGCCAATGAGGGCTGGTCCTCGAACAGAATGGCCGTGTGGAACAGGCCGGCTTCGCCCCGCCCAGGAATCTGCAGGCCAGCCGCGGGAGCGAGGTGGACGACCGGCTTGCCGACACGCCCCAAATACAGCCCGCCGTCTTGCTCGGCCACCACGTCCAGGCCAAGGGCCCGCTGGTAGTAATCACTCATGACCTTCATGTCGCCCACCTTGAGCATGACGGTGCCCATGGTGAGTTCGGCAGGCAGAAGATCCTGGCTGGATGATGAGGTCATGTGAAGCTCCCGGTTCCGAGGTGGCCGCTTATCGGCACCTTCTTAGTTATCTAAATTACTTGAAGCTTCAATTTATTCCTAACGCGCGACGTTCCCCCGAATGACGATGTGCCGGAGTTCGTCCATAGTCCGCAGCTGACGCCGCGGATCCTCACTGCAGAGCACGACGTCGGCACTGGCCCCTTCGCTGATGCCTTCGGCTCCCAGCCAGGCCCGGGCGCCCCAGCATGCGGCGTTCAGGACCGCCGCCGGCGGAAGGCCGGCGTCGTGCAGTTCCTTCATCTCCTCCGCAATCCGGCCGTGCCTGATGACGCTGCCGGCATCAGTCCCGGCATAGATCGAAACCCCCGCTTCGAAGGCCGACAACAAACGCTCATGGCGACGCTCCCACAGACGCAGCATGTGGTCCGCGTACTTCGGAAACTTTGGCTCTGCCTGCGCGGCAATATCGGGAAAGGTAGCGATATTGACCAACGTGGGAACAATCGGCACCGACTGCTCCACCAAGCGGGGAAGGTGCCTCGGGAGGAGACCGGTAGCGTGCTCAATGCAATCGATATTGGCATCGAGCATGTCGTCAATGGTGTCCTCAGCGAAACAGTGAGCCGTGACCCTGGCACCTTCATCATGTGCCGCTGAGATGGCATCCTTCACGGTCCTGGCCGGGAAGGAAACCGCGAGGTCACCGACGTCGCGATCTATCCAATCGCCCACTAGTTTCACCCAGCCATCGCCGTCCCGGGCTTCCTTTCGTACGGTCTCAACCAGTTCAGCGGGCTCAA
The DNA here is from genome assembly GCF_055389195.1 of Arthrobacter sp. DualSoilB13. Taxonomy (NCBI): domain Bacteria; kingdom Bacillati; phylum Actinomycetota; class Actinomycetes; order Micrococcales; family Micrococcaceae; genus Arthrobacter; species Arthrobacter sp. DualSoilB13. The sequence goes on from NZ_AP035865.1 coordinate 2,493,120, forward strand.
TTTCATGCCCCAGGCCGCGGAGGTACCGCCGGCTCCGCGCAATATGCCGGCCTGAACGGATCAAGCGGGGCAAGTCCGATCGCTGCTGTACCCAGCGGGTGTCCGAGGGCGATCCGCAATCGCGGATTAACAGCGTCCCGGCGTCGAGGTCTGCTTGGGCTTGGGCCAGCGTGGCGTGCTCATCAACGGCTCCTCCAACACCGAGTCCGACATGGCAGTGAGCGTCAACCAAACCCGGCAGGACCCAACCGTCCAGCACTCTGTCCGGCGCAGAAGCGGGACGCTGGAACGTCAAGGTGCCGTCCACTGACCATAGCCCCTGGCGCTCTTCGTCCGCCGAGACGAGCACGGGTCCACTGAATTCGATGATGTTGGCCATGGCAAAAGCGTAGCCGGGGTGGCATGGCAGAGCCGGTTCCCACCATGTGACTGGGCGGTGGTTCGTAGCTGTGGTAGCTTCGTCTACGACCACACGGGAGCCCTTGCAGGGGCTGAGATCGGACTGATGCAGTCTGCGACCGTTGAACCTGTCCGGGTAATGCCGGCGAAGGAAGTGAGTATTCCCTTGAGCACCGCAGAAACACAGCACAGCCCTGTCCAAAATCAGTTCGGCATGGACCAAAAACAGTCCGTCACGCAATCGTTGCAGTCCCACTCGTTGGCGTGGCTGGAAGATCCGGACAACGGCATACGCGTCCCCGTCACCGCGATCGCCTTGGAGCCCTCCCCCAACGGGCAAGCCAATCCACCTTTGCAGGTTTACCGAACAGCAGGCCCGGGCAGCGATCCGGTGGTGGGGTTGGAGCCGTTCCGTGCACCGTGGATCGAAGCCCGCGGAGATACGGAAGCCTATTCCGGTCGGCAGCGGAGCCTGCTCGACGACGGCAAGTCCGCGGTCCGGCGTGGGGCAGCGTCAGCGGAGTGGAAGGGCGCGCAACCCGTGCCGCGCCGCGCCGTGGAAGGTAGGACTGTCACGCAGATGTACTACGCGAAGCAGGGAGTAGTAACTCCTGAAATGCAGTTCGTCGCCTTGCGGGAGAACTGCGATGTTGAACTCGTCCGCAGCGAAGTTGCCGCGGGAAGGGCGATCATCCCGAACAACATCAACCACCCCGAATCCGAACCAATGATCATCGGCAAAGCTTTCCTGGTCAAGATCAACGCCAACATCGGAAACTCAGCGGTCACCAGCTCCATCGCCGAGGAAGTGGACAAGCTGCAGTGGGCTGCCAAGTGGGGCGCTGACACGGTGATGGATCTCTCCACGGGGGACGACATCCACACGACGCGTGAATGGATCATCCGCAACTCACCTGTCCCGATCGGAACAGTCCCTATCTATCAGGCCCTTGAAAAGGTTAACGGCGAGGCCAACAAGCTGACGTGGGAAATCTTCCGCGATACCGTCATTGAGCAATGCGAGCAAGGCGTGGACTATATGACCATCCATGCGGGCGTTTTGCTGAGGTACGTGCCGTTGACCGCCAACCGGGTCACGGGCATCGTTTCGCGCGGCGGGTCCATCATGGCCGGTTGGTGTCTGGCGCACCACAGGGAGAACTTTCTTTACACGCACTTTGACGAGCTCTGCGAAATCTTTGCCCGGTACGATGTCGCGTTCTCCTTGGGAGACGGGCTGCGTCCCGGTTCCATTGCGGACGCAAACGACGCCGCGCAGTTCGCCGAGTTGGACACCCTCGCAGAGCTGACGCAGCGGGCGTGGGAGTTCGACGTCCAGGTGATGGTGGAAGGCCCCGGGCATATTCCCTTCCACCTGGTGCGGGAGAATGTTGAGCGCCAGCAGAAACTGTGCAAGGGTGCGCCGTTCTACACCTTGGGTCCACTGGTTACCGACATCGCCCCCGGCTATGACCACATCACCTCGGCCATCGGCGCCACGGAAATTGCACGCTACGGCACCGCGATGCTCTGTTACGTGACTCCGAAGGAGCACTTGGGGCTGCCCAACAAGGATGACGTCAAGACTGGCGTCATCACGTACAAAATCGCGGCGCACGCGGCTGACCTCGCCAAAGGGCACCCCGGCGCTCATGAACGCGATGATGCACTTTCCAAGGCACGGTTCGAGTTCCGGTGGAGGGACCAGTTCGCTTTGTCCCTGGACCCCGTCACAGCAGAAGCGTTCCATGATGAGACACTGCCCGCAGAACCGGCAAAAACCGCTCATTTCTGCTCCATGTGCGGACCTAAGTTCTGTTCGATGCGCATCAGCCAGGACATCCGCGACGAATACGGTTCGGCAGAATCCCAGGCTGCAATCGCAGGAATGTATAACGGGATGCGCGAAAAGAGCGAGGAGTTCTTGGCTTCAGGGGGAAAGGTGTACCTGCCGCAGCTTCACGTCCCCGCGAACCAAGGCAGCAGCTCAGGAGGCCTGAACTGACATCGCCCGGCCCACATCCGCGATGAACGAGCGGATAGCCTGGTCGCCGTCGACCGAATCCTGGGGCCGGTGTCCTCCCGCTGCTACGCGGCGAAGGGCACCGGTCTCCTGGAGGTAGCCGGCAATTTCCTCGTAAAGCGGCTCCCATCCGCCGGTGAGAACCAAAGTGGGAACCCCGGGAACAATGTGGAGCGGGGCCTCCCATGGTGGCGCCTGGAGTCTGAGCCGGCGGGCTGAACGGCGTGCTTCCGGAGTGTCCAGGCCTCCGGTTTCGGCAGAAAACGCCCTGCGGAAATACTCACGTTGGTAATCAGCGTCATTGAGTTGCATGCGGGCGTCGAATAACGGTTCCATAAGGGCCCGGTGGGAACCCGTTGCCGGAAGCTCAGCCGTCAACGACAAACAAGCGGGCTCCACCAGAGTCAGCGAGTGCACCAGATCAGGACGTTCAATGGCCGCCAGCATGGCAGAGATAGCGCCTTGTTGGTGGGCTACCACGTGCCCACCTGCCGAATCACGCAACGCATTGATCACGATGGCAACATCGGCTGCCACATTGGATTCCACGGGCTCTGCGATGGAGTCAAAGCCGTGCCGCCTCAGGAACAAAGCGTCGTAAGCAAGTGCCATTCCATGTTGCTTCGGCCATGCCGCAGCACCAAAACTGCCCAGGCCGTGAACGAAGACTACGCGCTGCTTATGCATTGGTTCAGCCTATTCCACGGCTCTGACATCCCAAGGGCCGGAAATCCCGGCTCCTTGGGAAGCACTACTTACTTTCCGAGGAACTTGTCGAAGCCCTTGGGGAGATTCAGGGACGACGGATCGAAGTCCGCGGCACCCTGTCCAAAAGCCGCGCCCGTGGGTGCTGCCGAGGCCGCGTTGGCCCGCTTGGCCTCAGCGTCGCGCAGTTCCTGTGCCGCCTTTGCGGGGTTGCCCGAACGAGCCTTCTTCTTAGGGGCGTTCTTCCCGTTTTTGCGCCCGCCGCCAGGACCACCGAGACCAGGCATCCCGGGCATGCCCGGCATGCCGCCGCCCTGAGCGAGCTTCTTCATCATCTTCTGGGCCTGCGCGAACCGCTCCAACAGGCCATTGACCTCGGACACGTGCACACCGGAACCCCTGGCGATACGGGCACGGCGTGAGCCGTTGATGATCTTCGGAGCAACACGCTCATGCGGAGTCATGGAGCGGACGATCGCCTCAACGCGGTCGATCTCTTTTTCGTCGAAGTTCTCCAGCTGCTGACGGATGTTCTGCGCACCCGGCATCATCATGAGCATCTTCTTCATGGAGCCCATGTTGCGGATTTGCTGCATCTGGGCGAGGAAGTCGTCCAGGGTGAAGTCTTCCTGATCAGCGAACTTCTTCGCCATCCGGGCAGCTTCGTCTTTGTCCCACGACCTCTCGGCCTGTTCAATCAGGGTGAGGACGTCGCCCATGTCCAGGATGCGGGAAGCCATACGGTCCGGGTGGAAGAGCTCGAAATCATCCAGGCCTTCACCGGTGGAGGCAAACATCACCGGCTTACCAGTGACGGACGCGACCGAGAGCGCGGCACCGCCGCGGGCGTCGCCGTCGAGCTTGGACAGAACGATGCCCGTGAAGTTAACGCCTTCATCGAAGGCCATCGCCGTGTTAACGGCGTCCTGGCCAATCATGGAGTCGATAACGAAGAGAACTTCGTTGGGGATGATCGCCTGACGGATGCGGCGGGCCTGATCCATCATCTCGGCGTCGACGCCAAGACGACCGGCGGTGTCAACAATCACGACGTCGTGCAACTTCTGACGTGCTTCCTCAACACCGGCCTTGGCGACGGCTACGGGGTCGCCCGCAGGGTGCTCGAGCTCGGACGTTGCACCGGGGTGCGGAGCGAACACCGGGACGCCCGCGCGCTGTCCCACCACTTGGAGCTGGGTCACGGCATTGGGGCGCTGGAGATCACAAGCCACCAGCATGGGGCTGTGGCCCTGGGACTTGAGCCACTTGGATAGCTTGCCTGCAAGAGTGGTCTTACCGGCACCCTGGAGGCCGGCGAGCATGATGATGGTGGGGCCGGTCTTGGCCAAACGAATACGGCGCGTTTCGCCGCCGAGGATCTCCTTGAGTTCCTCGTTGACGATCTTGACGATCTGCTGGCTCGGGTTCAACGCTCCCGAGACTTCGGCGCCGAGGGCACGTTCGCGGATGCGGCCTGTGAACTCGCGGACCACGGAAACTGCAACGTCCGCATCCAGCAAGGCACGGCGAATTTCACGAACTGTGGCATCGACGTCAGCCTCGGTGAGGCGGCCCTTGCCACGAAGGTTCTTGAAGGTTGCTGTCAACCGGTCAGAGAGTGAATTGAACACGCGCCGTGCACTTCTTTCGATGGTCTACGAATGGCGGCCAATGCGGCACGCCATAGTCCTGATCATTCTTGCCCCGGCAAACCTGCCTCAGCCAACAATTCTGTTTCGACTACGGGACTCGACTATCTAGGGTACCAAGTCGCACCTGCAAGATGGCATGCTGGCACAGTGACCAGCAAAACAACTGTAAAAACGTTGCTCATCCTCGGCGCGTCCGGGGACCTGACGGGCCGGCTGCTTCTGCCCGGCCTGGCCGGACTCCTGGCTACCGGCCGGGCGCCCGGCCTGCGATTGGTGGGGGCGGGTTCTGACCCCTGGTCCCCCGAACAGTGGCAGGAGCGGGTCAATGGCGCCTTCGCTGCGGCGTCAGCTACCGCCGATGCCGAGGGTCGCGCTGACGTGGCTGCTGTCGCCTCCAGCACTGAATACCATCAGGTGGATGTCACCGCCGACGGCCCCTTGGCGGACCTGCTCGCGCAGCTGGAGGGGCCCATTGCCATCTACTTCGCTCTGCCCCCGCACGTCAGCCAAAAGGCCTGCGAGGTCCTCCACCGGGATCAGCTACCCCCTGGAACGCGCCTGGTGATGGAAAAGCCATTTGGCTCGGGATCAGAATCTGCGCACGAGCTCAATAAAACACTTGCTGAGCTGGTTCCCGAGGACCACATCCACCGTGTGGACCACTTCCTGGGTAAAGCCACTGTACTGAACGTCCTGGGACTACGCTTCGCCAACAGGTTCCTGGAGCCCGTCTGGAACCGGGACCACATCGAAAAGGTGGAGGTCATTTTTGATGAGGACCTGGCACTGGAGGGCCGGGCCCGGTATTACGACACTGCCGGCGCCCTGCGGGACATGATCCAGAGCCATCTGCTGCACATCATGGCATTCCTGGCGATCGACGCCCCGGCCACCATCGAGGAACGGGACCTGCGTGACGCCGTGGCAACCGTCCTGCGGGCCAGCAGCATCAAAGCTCCGTACAGCGAATCCACTGGCCGCGCCCGCTACACGGCGGGAACACTCGGCGAACGGACAGTTCCGGATTACGCTGCCGAAGAGGGTGTAGACCCTTCCCGCAATACCGAAACCCTGGCCGAAGTCCGGGTGGAGATCGACAACTGGCGGTGGAAGGGTGTTCCGTTCATCCTTCGCTCGGGCAAGGCCCTGGGACGCCGACGCAAGGAAGCTGTGATCACCTTCCGCCCTGTCCCCCACCTTCCGAAGGGATTCTCAGGCGTGGACTCCCCCAACCAGCTGCGGATCGGTTTCGGACCCGACGTGCTGGAATTCGACATCGACGTCAACGGACCCGGCGACATTTTCACGCTGGACCGGGCAAGTCTGGTGGCGCAGCTCAGCGCAGCCGGAATGCTCCCTTACGGTGAGGTGCTGGAAGGCATCCTGAACGGCGACCCCTTGCTGTCTGTTCGGGGCGACACCGCGGAGGACTGCTGGCGGATCATCGAGCCGGTCCTCCGCGCCTGGGAGGCAGGCGACGTCCCGCTGGACGAGTACGGCGCCGGCAGCGCGGGGCCGGCGAACTGGCCCACCGGCGTCGTGGACTAAAGACTGATGGCACATCCAAGACAGCGTTAACAGCACAAGCGGGCCGGGTACCTTGACTGGTACCCGGCCCGCTTTGCTGCATCAGGGACTTAGATTGCGGCTGCGCCGCGCTCCCCGGTCCTGACCCTGACTGCTTCGTAAACATCCACGGTCCACACCTTGCCGTCACCGGCGCGGCCTGTGTTTGAGCTGGCGATGAGGACATCCAGGATGTCATCTGCCTGCTCATCCGTGGCAAGGACCTCGATGCGGATCTTCGGCAACAAATCCACGTTGTACTCGGCTCCCCGGTACACCTCGGTGTAGCCGCGCTGACGGCCGTAGCCGCTTGCCGCGCTGACCGTCAGGCCCTGGACCCCGTATGATTCGAGGCCTTCCCGGACTGCTTCAAGCTTTTCGGGACGGACGATCGCTGTGATGAGCTTCATGCCTGGACACTCTCCTTGCCTTCTGCGGGGGTCTTGGCGTCTGCTGCCGTGTCTGCCTTACCTGTCATTGCATTGTGCAACGGCTGGAAGCTGCCACCGTGGCCATTGACTCCGAACTCGTAGGCCGTCTCAGCGTGGAGGCTGAGGTCCACGCCAACGTTTTCCTGCTCAGTGGAGACACGGAAGCCCATGGTCTTGTGGATGGCGAAGGCAATGATGGCCGTCATGATGGCCGAGAAGGCAATCGCAATACCGGCTGCTGCGAGCTGTGCCCACATCTGTGCCATGCCGCCGCCGTAGAAGAGGCCACCACCCACGCCGTCAGTGGACTTGGCGATGAAGCCAAGGGCCACGGTGCCGATGATGCCGGAAACGAGGTGGACGCCTACAACGTCCAGGGAGTCATCGAAGCCCCAACGGAACTTCAGGCCGACTGCCAAGGCAGAGGCAACACCGGCAACTACACCCAGGCCGAGGGCGCCAATGGGGTCCACGTTTGCGCAGGCCGGGGTGATAGCTACCAGGCCGGCAACCACACCGGATGCCGCGCCGAGCGACGTCGGGTGGCCGTCACGGATGCGTTCGGTGATGAGCCAGCCGATCATGGCTGCTGCAGGGGCCGCCAGGGTATTGATCCAAATCAGGCCCGCTTGTTCAGCGGTTGTAGCTGCGCCGCCATTGAAACCGAACCAGCCGAACCAGAGGATTGCAGCACCGAGCATCACGAACGGGATGTTGTGCGGGCGGTGGTTCGGGTCCTTACCGAAGCCGCGGCGGTTGCCGATGATGAGCACCAGGACAAGTGCCGCTACACCTGCGTTGATGTGAACTACGGTGCCGCCGGCAAAGTCAATGGCCGGGCCGAGGGCCTTGCCGATCGCACCTTCGGGACCGAACAACCCGCCACCCCAGACCATGTAGGCCAGCGGGCAGTAAACCAGGGTGACCCATACAGGGACAAAGATGCTCCAGGCGCCGAACTTGGCGCGGTCAGCAATCGCGCCGCTGATAAGGGCTACCGTGATGATGGCGAAGGTTGCCGCGTAACCAATCTTGATCATGGCGTCGGGTGTGGTTTCCACCCCGGCAAGACCGAAGGCAGCAAAGGGGTTACCCACAATCTGCATGAAGCCTTCGCCGGAGCTCATCGAAGCACCCCAGAGCACCCAGACGACGCCCACAATGCCGATGGAGATGAAGCTCATCATCATCATGTTCAGGGCTGCCTTGGCGCGTGTCATGCCGCCGTAGAAAAATGCCAGACCAGGTGTCATGAACAGCACAAGCGCCGCCGCCACCATGACCCATACGTGACCTGCGGTAAGTTCCATGGTGCACGTTCCTCTCTTGCTAGATCTGCGGTTCAACCGCTGTCCTGACGCCGTTTGCGTCCTGCTTAAGAGTTTTGTGCCGCCGTGTTTCACCTGCGCAGGTTTTACATTGCGGGCTCGTTACAACAACCTCCCCAACGTAAATGGTGCATATCCCCGGTGTTACGGATATGTTTCAGGCGTCGGACTTCACCGGAAAAATCCGGTTTGGCACCACATGCACCTCATTTGCCCCAGAAATACCACCGTGAATCCCACCGAAGGACCAGCACCGTATGACCGAGTCGCCCAGATCCGTCAAAGCCCAAAGGATCAGGCCGGACAAGACTCCCCTTCCGCGCGACATCAAAGTGATGTTGGCCGCGGCGTTCCTCATTGCCTTGGGCTTTGGCCTGGTGGCCCCGGTTCTGCCGCAATTCGCCACAACGTTCGACGTCGGCGCTACGGCTGCCGCGGTGATCGTCAGCATCTTCGCCTTCATGAGGCTGGTCTTCGCCCCGGCGGGGGGCGCCCTGATCGGACGGTTTGGCGAACGGAACGTTTACGTCTCAGGCCTGCTGATCGTAGCGGTGTCCACGGCGGCTTGCGCCTTTGCCCAGGACTATTGGCAACTGCTGATCTTCCGCGGGCTAGGCGGGGCCGGCTCAGTGATGTTTACCGTTGCCGCCATGGGACTACTCATCCGACTCGCACCACCCGAACGGCGGGGACGGGTCTCCGGTGCTTACGCCTCGGCTTTCCTGATTGGAAGCGTCCTGGGGCCGGTAGTGGGCGGCTTGCTGGCAGGCTTTGGCCTCCGGGTGCCCTTCCTTGCCTACGCCGGAGCGTTGTTGGTAGCTGCCTTGGTGGTACGCACCATGCTTAGCGGGGAAGGCAACACGGCCGAGGACACCGCTCCTGCCCCGGCAATGACCGTGAAGGAAGCACTGGCGGACTCCGCGTACCGTGCCGCCATTTTCTCGAGTTTTGGCAACGGCTGGGTGACGTTCGGCGTCCGAATGGCCACCATCCCGCTGTTCGCCGTTGCGGTCCTGCAGTCCGCGCCGGAGACCGCCGCTTGGGCCCTGGCCATCTTTGCCGTGGGCAACGCCCTTGCCCTGACGTTCAGTGGACGGCTCGCGGACGCTTGGGGGCGAAAGCCGCTGCTGATTCCCGGCCTGCTCATCACGGGCGCAGCCACCGGCGTGATCGGACTCACCACGGATCTCACCGGATTCCTCATCGCCTCAGCAGTGGCGGGTTTCGGTTCCGGTTTGCTGGGCCCGGCACAGCAGGCTGCTGTCGCTGATGTCATCGGCCGCGGACGCTCGGGAGGGAAAGTACTGGCCATCTTCCAAATGGCCGCTGACACGGGTGCGATCGTCGGTCCGATCGTGGCCGGGCTCCTCGCTGACCGCCTCGGCTACGGATGGGCGTTCGGCATCACCGGAGGCGTGCTCCTCCTTACGGCGGCGGCATGGCTGCCGGCGCGGGAGCCTTCGAAGCACTCCCCCGCCGGCCACGACGCTAGTTGAGCAGTGCGTCCACGAAGCTTTCGGCGTCGAACGGTGCAAGATCGTCCGGGCCTTCGCCCAAACCAATGAGCTTCACGGGAACTCCCAGAGACTTCTGGATAGCCACCACGATGCCGCCCTTGGCCGTTCCGTCCAGCTTGGTCAAAACGATGCCGGTGATGTTCACTACCTCCGCAAAGACGCGTGCCTGATTGAGTCCGTTCTGTCCGGTGGTGGCGTCCAGGACCAACAGAACCTCGTCCACTTCTGCCAGTTTCTCAATGACCCGCTTGACCTTGCCGAGCTCATCCATGAGTCCGGTTTTGTTCTGCAGGCGTCCTGCGGTGTCAACCATGACCACATCGACCTCCTGATCGATGCCGGCCTTCACCGCTTCGTAAGCCACCGACGCGGGGTCGGCGCCGTCGATGTCGGACTTGACGGTGGGCACACCCACGCGCTGTCCCCAGGTGGCCAACTGCTCGGCAGCAGCAGCACGGAAAGTATCTGCGGCGCCCAACAGGACATCTTTGTCTTCAGCCACCAGCACACGCGCCAGCTTGCCCACGGTGGTGGTCTTACCAACGCCGTTCACGCCTACAACAAGCACGACGGCGGGGCGGTCGCCCTTGCGCTCGACATTCAAGGAACGGTCCATGCCTGGATCAACCAGTTTGATCAGTTCTTCACGGAGCATCGCCTTGACGTCTTCGGGGCTGCGGGTGCCCAGAACCTTGACGCGCTCACGCAGGGAGTCGACCAACTGCATGGTGGGTTCGGTTCCAAGATCGGCCAGCAGGAGGGTCTCTTCTACCTCGTCCCACACGTTCTCGTCGATCTTGTCGCCGGACAACAGTGCGAGGAGGCCCTTGCCCAGGATGTTGTTGGACTTGATCAACCTGGCACGAAGACGGGTCAGGCGACCCTCCACCGGCGCCGGTGTATCGATGGCGATGGTCTCTAGCCCGGCGGCGTCATCCGGGACGTCTGTGTCCGCAACGGTTCCGTCGAAGGTCGGGGCCGGAGCCTTTACCGCATCCGGGCGGTCCTCCACAAGGGTTCCGCCGCCTGCTGCCGATGACTGGACGGGATCGTTCGCGTCACGTGTTCCGGGGTACTTTGCGCCGGTCTTCCGGGCTTTCATCAGTACCGGCACGAGTCCGCCGACCACTACGAGCGCAGCGAGAATGGACAGAATTATGGGTAGGAAATCGTTCACTCCCCTACCTTCTCATAAAGCTATGCCCCGGCACCGAGCCTCTGGCTGATCACGGTTGAGACGCCGTCGCCCCTCATCGTCACTCCGTAGAGCGCGTCTGCCACTTCCATGGTGCGCTTCTGGTGGGTGATCACAATCAGCTGGCTGGACTCACGCAGTTCCTCAAAGATGGTGATGAGTCGGCCCAGGTTGGTATCGTCCAACGCCGCCTCTACCTCGTCCATGACATAGAAGGGCGAGGGGCGGGCTTTGAAGATGGCCACCAACAGCGCCACTGCCGTCAGTGAGCGCTCCCCGCCAGAGAGCAGAGAAAGCCTCTTGATTTTCTTGCCCGCCGGACGCGCCTCCACTTCAATCCCGGTATTAAGCATGTCGTCGGGGTCCGTGAGAACCAACCTGCCCTCACCGCCGGGAAAAAGCCTGGCAAAGACGTGGTCGAACTGGGCTGACGTGTCAGCAAAAGCCTCGGTAAACACCTGCTGGACACGGTTGTCCACCTCTTTGATGATGTCCAACAGGTCCTTGCGGCTGGATTTGAGGTCCTCCAGCTGCGAGCTCAGGAACTGGTGCCGTTCTTCCAGGGCGGCGAACTCTTCCAACGCCAACGGGTTCACTTTGCCAAGGGCCCCGAGCTCACGCTCGGCTTTCTTCAGCCTTTTCTCCTGCTCTGCCCGGACGAACGGAATCCCCTCAATGATGGCGTCACCGTTTTCGTCAACAGGCGCCCGGAGTTCGGCCCACTTATCTGTAGCCGATCCGGGAGGCAGGGGCACCATTTTATCCGGACCATAATCGGCAATGAGTTGTTCGGCCGAGAGTCCCAGCTCTTCAATGGACCGGCTTTCCAAAGCCTCGATACGGAGCCGCTGCTGCGTCCGGGCCATCTCATCCCGGTGTACCGAGTCCGTTAGCTCGGCAAGCTCCCGCGCCAAGGCGTCGTTGCCCGAGCGGACCTCAGCGAGTTCCTTCTCCAACTCATCCCGCTTTTGCTCGGCAAGGTCGCGATCGTAGCCGGCCAGGTCAACTGAAACGTCGATGAACCTGAGGGTCTGCTCCACAGCGGACGCGACCGCCGCCGCACGCTGCGCCTGCGCGCGTCGGCGTTGCGCGCGCCGGGCGGCCTCCTCACGGGCACGCCGTTCGGTAGCCGCGGCGCGCTCAAGCGATGCCGCCCGGTTGCTGATGGCTCCCAACTGCTCCTCGGATGTCCGGAGGGCAAGCCGGGCTTCGGTTTCCAATGCCCGGGCAGTCCTGGCCTGGACAGCGAGTTCATCCCGCTGTTCCGTGGATGGTTCCTCGTCAGGTGCTTCCTGGGCCGCAGCGAGGCGTTCCACGGCGACTTCAAGGTCAAGTTGGGCTTCTGCGATGTTGGCTTCGGCCTTGGCCATGGACGTGGCGAGCCGTTCGCTTTCGCCCACAGCGCTGCGAAGAACGGAGTTGAGATGACCCAGGCGCTCAGCAACAGCGGCAAGGCGGGCATCCGATTCATGCAACCGCTCCAAAGCGGCGTCCGCGCGGTCCTGCGCTTCGGCACGGCGCGTTTGAGCGGCGGCCAAGGCGAAGCGTCCACGTTCCAGACGGGCCGTGACCTCCTGGAGCCGGGCAACGGCGTCGTCCACTGCCGCCTGAACTTCCAGCAGCGACGGCGCGGTGGCAGATCCTCCTGTGATGGTCAGGGAGGTAAAAACGTCACCCTCGCGGGTCACCGCCCTGAGGTGTGGATTATCTGCGATGAGAGCTGCCGCCACCGCAACATCATCAACGACGGCGGTACGGACCAGGAGCCCGAGCGCGCCTTGGGCAACAGGATCAGCGATCTTCACCACGTCGGCAGCCCAACGGCAGCCGGCGGGAAGCTCGAGGTTGGTGCCGGGATCTTCACCGGGGGAAGTACTTCCGGGAAGAAGCAGTGATGCCCGCCCCGCGTCGTTATCCTTCAGCAGGCGGATGGCTGCCAGGGCGCTGTCGGTGTCGGCAACCGCCAAGGCGTCCGAGGCACTGCCCAAGGCGGCAGCTATGGCGGCCTCGTATCCCGGCTCGATGGATACCAGCGCCGCCAACGGTCCAAGAACGCCCTCAGCCGTCAGAAGACTTCCCGACCCGTCCTTGCGGTTGAGCCCGAGTTGAAGGGCATCGCGTCGTGCCGTCAGGGCGTCCCGCTCGCGGACAGCTTCCCGCTCGGAAGCTTTCAGTTCCTCGATCTCCGCGAGGACTGCATCCAGGACCTCGTTGGCATTCTCGTAGTCAGCGTCGAGGCTCTCTTCGCCATCTTCAACGCCAGCCACTTGCGTTTCGAGGGCAGTGAACTCGCTCTGCGCCTTGCGGCGCCGTTCGTCACCTGCAGCGAGGGATTCCCTGAGGCGACCACGTTCGGCCTCGGCAGCTTCGGCCCGGGACCTGGCCGCGGCCACCTGGCCTGCCAGTCTGGCCAGCCCCTCCCTGCGGTCGGCGGCCGCCCTCAACATGGCTGTTAGGCGCTTGTCCTCCGCAGCTGCGAGCGCCTCGGCCGAGTCCTTTGCAACCGTTGCCTCAAGAAGAGCCGCCTGCTTGGCGAGGATGTCGTGTTCGAGGGCAGTCTGTTCCTCACGGACCCGGGCAGCCTGGCGCTCGAGTTGTTCGGGGTCACGTCCGGTGTCCGGTGAGGCCTCCGCGGAACCCAGGAGTCTTCTGCGTTCGCTGGCCAAGGATCCGAGTGAGCGGAGTCGTTCCCGGTTGGCCGAAAGCTGGTACCACTGCTCCCGTGCGGCATTGAGTCGCGGCGTGGCTTCGGCGGCTTGCTGCTCCAATCCCGCTTGGCGGCGCCGACCCGTCCCAAGCCCTGCCTCAACCACCCGGCGGCGCTCTTTGAGGGCGGCTTCGTCTGCAACGTCCTTTTCAAGGGTGGTTGTCAGTTGGACAAGGTCGTCCGCCAAAAGCCGGGCGCGGGCATCCCGGACGTCGAACTGGACTGTTTGGGCGCGGCGGGCTATCTCCGCCTGTTTGCCCAACGGAGTCAATTGCCGACGTATTTCTGCCGTGAGGTCACCGAGCCGTGCGAGATTGGCCTGCATGGCTTCGAGCTTGCGGACCGTCTTTTCCTTGCGGCGGCGGTGCTTGAGGATTCCCGCTGCTTCCTCGATGAAGCCCCGGCGGTCCTCGGGGGTGGCATGGAGTACGCGGTCCAGCTGGCCTTGTCCCACGATCACGTGCATTTCACGGCCCAAGCCGGAATCGGAGAGAAGTTCCTGAATGTCCAACAGCCTGCACGGGGCGCCGTTGATGGCGTACTCGGACCCACCGGTACGGAACAGAGTGCGGGAGATAGTGACTTCGCTGTACTCGATGGGGAGCGCGTTGTCTGCGTTGTCAATGGTCAGGGCGACGTGGGCCCGGCCCAACGGTGGGCGGCCAGAAGTACCTGCGAAAATGACGTCTTCCATCTTGCCACCCCGGAGGGTTTTGGCGCCCTGCTCTCCCATGACCCAGGCCAAGGCATCCACCACATTGGATTTGCCCGATCCGTTGGGCCCGACGACGGCGGTGACGCCAGGTTCAAAGTCGAAGGTCGTGGCCGACGCAAACGACTTGAATCCTCGGACAGTCAAACTTTTCAAGTGCAAGGTGCTTCGGTTCTCCTGGGTGGCCCGGGTGTCTGTATCCACTAAATCTACTGCGGTTTGTGCGAAATATGCTGATCTGCAAGCGGAAGCTCTTGCGGGCGGCATGCCACGCCCCTACACTCCTGCCAAGGGTTACTTGGCGGATTCGTTCCTGTGATCCGGCTTTTGCTTGAACTTCGGTTCGGTTATTGCTGGATCCGGTCCCGATCTACGGAACAATCATCGGTGTCAACCTTGGGTTTCATAACTGAAGATCTTGGCTTGACCCTGGCTGGGGAGCGGCAAAGCAGGGGCTGCGCTTAATTGCGTGGCCTGTCTTGGCAATTGGCGTACCACTCCAGGAGTTCTCATGCCCGGTCGTTCAGCTACCCGATCACAGCGAGTCTTCAGGGGATTTCTTGTTCCCTTGGTGATTGGCATGACGGCGGCCCTGCTGCCCCTTACCGCACCAGCTGCAGTTGCGGCAGGGCCCTGCGACCCCGTGGTGAACCTCGTGGCGTGCGAGAACTCTAAGGCCGGAAGTCCGCCGTCGGAATGGGACATCAGCGGTGCCGGCGATGACAGCATTCAGGGCTTTTCCACCGAAATCAGTGTGAATGCGGGGCAACCCATTCGCTTCAAGGTGGATACGAGTGCCCCGAGCTACACCATTGCGATTTATCGAACAGGCTGGTATGGCGGCCAGGGGGCGCGCAAGATCGCCGACGTAGTGCCTTCGGTGCTGCGGCAAAACCAGCCAGCTTGCCGGAGTGACGCCACCACCGGCATATATGACTGCGGAACCTGGGCGGTTTCCGCAACGTGGCAGGTGCCGGCCACAGCCGTCTCAGGGGTCTATATCGCCCTGCTGAAGCGGCCCGATACGGGGGCGAAGAGCCACATCACCTTCATTGTGCGCAACGACGGAAACCGTTCCGCTGTGATCTTCCAAACCGCTGACCAGACGTGGCAGGCCTACAACTCATACGGCGGTGCTGACTTCTACCAAGGCGTCAATGGCCGTGCCTACAAAGTCAGTTATAACCGCCCCGTGGCCACCAGGGGAGGACCGGATGGCCGGGATTTCTACTTCGCCAACGAATACCCCATGGTGCGTTTCCTGGAACAGAATGGTTACGACGTCAGCTACATCAGCGGCCTGGACGCGGACCGCAATGGCGCAGAGCTGCTGAACCACAAGGTGTTCCTGTCAGTAGGCCACGACGAATACTGGTCGGGACCGCAACGTGCGAACGTCACTGCTGCAAGGGATGCAGGAGTGAATCTTCAATTTCTCTCCGGTAACGAAATGTACTGGAGAACACGGTTTGAGCCGTCTGCGGTTGACGGTGCAGCCAACCGCACCCTGACGTGCTACAAGGAGACGTGGGCAAACGAAAAGATTGATCCCACTGCCCAGTGGACAGGCACCTGGCGTGATCCTCGCTTCGCGTCCCAAGCCAACGGCGGAGGCCTTCCCGAAAACGGCCTGACAGGCACGTTGTACATGTCAAACTTTTCAGACCTGCCGGTGACAGTCTCGGCTCAGGAAGGGAAGGCCCGCCTATGGCGCAATACGTCGTTGGCGTCGCTTCCGGCTGGTTCTTCGGCAGCATTGGCTCCCCACACCATCGGATACGAGTCAAATGAAGATCTGGACAACGGGTTCCGGCCTGCGGGTCTGGTCAAGCTGTCCACCACCGTGGGGAACGTTCCACAATATCTTCAGGACTTCGGCAACACAGTGGCTCCGGGAAGCACCACGCACAATGTGACTCTTTACCGGGCAGCAAGCGGAGCCTTGGTCTTTTCTGCAGGCAGTGTCCAATGGACCTGGGGCCTGGACCAGGAGCACGACGGCAATGGTGCAGCGGCCGATGTACGCATGAGGCAGGCACAGGTCAACCTACTGGCCGATATGGGTGCACAGCCCGCCACGAGGGCTGCCGGTCTGGTTGCGGCAGCACCGAGCACCGATACCACCAAGCCCACGGCCGCCATCACAGCGCCGGCCAATGGTGCAACGGTGGCCCACGGAAGCAGCGTCACAGTAACGGGAACTGCCGCCGATGTGGGCGGCGTGATCGCTGGCGTGGAAGTCTCCACCGACGGCGGCACCACGTGGCATCCTGCCCAAGGCAAGCAAAATTGGACATACAGCTACGTCCAAACGGGCTTCGCCACGGCAACCATTCAGGCCCGGGCCATCGACGATAGTGCCAACATCGGGGCGGCCACCGTCAGAAACCTGACTCTCAGTGGGCCCTACAGCGTCTTCGGCCAAACCGTTCCAACGGTCAAAGACTCCGGTGACGGAGGCGCCTATGAGATGGGCCTCCGGTTCACTCCCTCTGTGGATGGCTTCATCACAGGGGTTCGCTTCTACAAGAGTGCTGCCAACACGGGAACGCACACAGGATCCTTGTGGAGCTCCACCGGCGAGCGCCTGGCCACAGTGACCTTCACGAATGAAACGGCTTCGGGGTGGCAGACCGCACTCTTTACGCAAGCTGTTCCGGTGGCGGCCGGACAAAAGTACACGGTCTCCTATTGGGCACCCAACGGTCACTACGCCACCAAGGACTTCCAGTGGGCGAGCTTCGGATCCGCCGATCCCCCGCTGAAGGTGGCCGGAGGATTCGGGGCCGAACCGGCCGGTGTCTATGCAACATCCCAAAGCTTCCCCACCGCCAGCTATAACGGCGGCAACTACTTCGCTGATGCTCTTTTCAGCACCGTGGACAGCTCGCCTATGACCGTTTCGGGACATTCCCCCATTCCCTCGTCCTCGAGTGTTCCTGTTGACACGAAGGTGAGCGCGGTCTTCTCCAAGCCCGTCACTGGCGCCAGTGTGCAACTGACCGTGCAGTCGCCGTCGGGGCCGGTAGCAGGCACCACGGCGTACGACGCCGCCACGCGTCGGGCGACGTTCACGCCGTCGAACGCTTTAGCCTTCAGCACCCAATTCACCGCAACCTTATCCGGCACCGATTCAATTGGTGGTCCGGTAACAGCCGGCGGAACCTGGACCTTCACCACAGCAGCAACGCTGCCGGTCCCCGGCGCCTGCCCGTGCAGTCTCTTTAATGACTCGGTCACTCCCGGCATCGCCGAACTGCGTGAAGGGGTTCCCCTGACGCTTGGCGTGAGGTTCTCCAGTGTCTCGGCGGGTGAGGTTCTGGGCATGCGCTTCTACAAGTCGGCGGGGAACACAGGAACCCACAACGGCGCCCTCTTCTCGGCCACCGGCCAGCAACTGGCAACGGTCGCGTTCACGAATGAGACCGCCTCCGGCTGGCAAACCGCGATGTTCAGTCAACCTGTCCAAATGGCCGCAAATACGGACTACATCGTGTCCTACAAGTCACTGACCGGCACCTATTCAGCCACAACCAATGGTTTCGGATCAGGGATGAGTGTGGGCCCGCTGAGGGCTGCTTCCGACGCAGGCGCTTACACGTACAGCGGCGATTTTGCCTCTTCCCGGTCCACCTCCAGCTACCTGGTAGATGTGGTGGTCACCGTCCCCAACCCGCCGTTTACTGTCGGTTCACAGTCCCCGCTACCCAACGCTGCCAGCGTTCCCTTGAGCTCCGCGGTCAGTGCAGTGCTCTCCGAGGCAGCAGTCGCATCCAGCGTCACACTGGGACTGAAAGTCACCGGTGGAGCCTCGGTAGCAGGGTCCGCCACCTATGATCAAGCCACCCGCAAGGTCACCTTCACCCCGGCTGCACCCTTGGCCGCCGGGACGTCCTACACGGCAACAGTTACTGCGACTTCGGTGTCCGGCCAGCCGATGTCCGGCGGAAGCACGTGGACCTTCACCACTGTTCCGGCTCCGCGAACGCCCGGGGTTTGCCCCTGCACGCTCTTCCAGGACACTGTGACTCCCACCACTCCGGATGCGAATGACGGCGTGCCTTTGTCTCTCGGTGTCCGGTTTGCCAGCGACACCGCCGGGCAGGTCACCGGCGTGCGGTTCTACAAGGCGGCCGGTAACACCGGAACGCACACGGGCTCGCTGTACACAACGGCCGGGCAGTTACTGGCAACCGTGACTTTCGCCAACGAGTCCAGTCAAGGATGGCAGACTGCGTCGTTCAGCCAGCCAGTGAGCATCGAAGCAGATACAGAGTACGTGGTGGCCTACAAGTCTCCCACCGGCAAGTACTCCTACAGCTCCGGCGGATTTGGTGCCGGCCTGACAAGTGGTCCGCTCCGTGCGGCTTCCGATTCCGGAGCCTTCTCCTACAGCGGTGACTTCCCCAATGCATCCTCTACTGCCAATTACCTGGTGGATCTGGTGTTCACGGTGACCACGCCACCATTGACGATTTCCGAGCAAGTTCCGGCACCGGGGGCTACTGGGATTCCGGTTGACGTCAAACCGTCGATCACTTTCTCATCAGCCATACGGCCGGGCGCTTCGTTCACCCTGACGGCAAATGGCGGCCCGATCGCCGGGGCGGCAGCCCTATCCGCCGACAACCGGAGCGTGACGTTCACCCCCGCAGCGGCGCTGCCCGCCAGCACTGTGGTTACTGCAAGCGTGGCGAATGTCTTGTCCCAACAGGGGCAAGCTTTCCCCACCACTACATGGCAATTCACTACTGCGGCCCCGGCCGTCCAGCAATCCACAATTTTCGGGTCGCTGGTTCCACAGGTTGCCACAACATCGGACTTCATGCCTGTCGAATTGGGTACCGCCTTTACGGTGTCCCAAGCCGGGAACGTGACGGGAATCCGCTTCTACAAGGGAGCTGGAAACACTGGAACCCACGTTGGCTCGCTGTGGAACTCGGCAGGCACCCGTCTGGCGCAAGTGACCTTCACCAACGAGACGGCCACGGGCTGGCAAACCGCCACCTTGGCCACACCAGTGGCACTGGCGACCGGCCAAACCTACGTGGTGTCCTACCGGGCACCGAATGGCCGTTACTCTTCGACGCAGGGCTTCTTCAACCAGACCTGGACAAGTGGGGTCTTCACCGCCACCGGTCCGAACAACGGCCGGTACCGGTACGGCTCGGGAGGCGCCATGCCCACTAACTCGTGGAACGCCACGAACTACTTTGTGGACGTGGTGTACTCAACCACTGCGCCGGCCCAGCAGCAGTTGGCCGCGCCAGCTCCGTCGTCTACAGCCACCCCCACAGTGACACCGGCACCGACCCCCACGGCGACTGCGACAGGCACAGCGACGCCAACTCCTAGTCCGTCACCGAGCCCGACACCCAGTCCCACGCAATCAGGCGGGCTACTCTGCGGGCTGTTGCGGGTCTGCTGACGGCTTTAGCGAACAACGCCCGGGGACCACGCATGGGCGATGAACAAACTGGGCTGGGAGCCGGGTCCGGTTCCCAGCTTCCAGATGTTGCTGTCTCCGTCGGTGGTTTCGTCAGCCAAACCATAAAGAAGGTTCTGGTTATCCAGCCACTCGATCTGGTCATCAACGCTGCGCTTCTCTGAGAGCTCGGTTTCCTGTCCCGTGGCCAGCTCCAGCACAGCGACGTTCCATTGCGGCGCCAGCGCCCCGCCGTCGTTCTTCTTATACGCAATACGTGTACCGTCCGGGGAAATGGACGGACACTCCACGTTGTCGTGAATAGCTGTCAAGGTCCTGTCGGACAGGCTCCCCCGCACCAGCCAGATGCGTCCGGAAGAAGCGGCAGTGGCGTAGAAGACATCACCCTGGCCTGGAGCGAACGTCACACCCCATATGTTCCTGTCCGTGGCAAGAACCCGCTCACCATTGACCATCAAGGCGAAGTCCTCGAGGTTTCCGGAGGTGCCGTCCGGGAAGCTGATCTCTGTGGCGGTCGAAAACCCCGCGGCGGCATAGGAATGGCCGGAGACGAATACCGTGGTGGCGATCATGGACCCATCAGGACTGATGCGGGTCCTGCTGGGAATTCCCGGGATCGGCCATGAACGCTGTTGCTGCCAGTTGCGGTCCAGGACCTCAGCTTCAAACGCGGTTACCAAGCCCCGGTTTGTTCTCAGGCACACCACTTTCTCCGGTGTTCCGTAAACACGATCGCACTCATGCTCACTCACGGCCCGGGGACCGTCAGGAGCCGACAGCGGGACTGTAGCTGCTTTGCCGTATCCCTGGCCCGACGCTGTGTTCCGAAAAAGGATAAACGGGCCTGCCGGAAGAGGCTGGCCTGCCGTGACGCCTACTGATGAAGCGGCAGTTCGGCTCTCTTCAAAACGCTGGTACGCGCCCACAGCATAGATACCGGCTGTCACCAGGACCAGTGCCGTGACAGCAAGGAGTGCGCCCCACCGCAACTTACTTTGAGCCAGCGCGCCACTCATGCCCCGTCACTCACGTCCCCTGCCGGAGCCACCCGGGCGCCACGCAGGATGAAAGCCACAGCCACCACAGCGCAAGCGAGCAAACCGGCCGCTGCCACCATGGCCGTTGGAGCACCTACTGCGTACCACAGGACACCAAAACCTGCCGATGCCGTCATCCGGGTGAGGGCCACCACCGTCTGTGCGGATGCGATGCCCATGGCAAGCTTTCCCGGGGGCGTCAGTTGGCTCGCCAAGGCCGCCAGAACTCCGTCCGTGGCCGCGTAGAACGCCCCCAGAAGGACCAGACAGCCAATGGTTGCCCAGGGCCCTCCGAAAGGTGCTGCCGCCAGGAGATACGTTGCCAGCAATGCAAGGTGCCCACCCACGAACACCGGAATTTTCCCAACCCTGTCCGCGAGCCTGCCCAACGGAACGGCGAACGCCAGGAACACCACGTTGGTGCCTACGAACAACAGGGGAAACCACTGTACGGCAAAAGAATCCCGAGCCTGCAGGACGAGGTAGATGAAGCCGTCACCAATGGTGACCAAACCCAGGAGGCCAGCAGCAACCAGCAGCTTGCCCAGCCCCGGCTCCTTCAGGTGGCTCCAGGAAAAAGCGAACAAACGCCGCTCCCCGCGGTCCTCCGTGCCTTGGAGGCCACGTGCTTTGATATCCGGCACCACCAGAGCCAGGACGGCGACACCAATCACCGCGAAAGCCAGAGACACCACAAACACCGTACTGAAACCGTTGGGAATCATCAGCAACACAAAGAAGGCGATCAACGGACCGGTTGCAGCGCCAATGTTGTCCAGCATCCTGTGAACGCCAAAGGATCGCGCCAGATGTTCAGGCTGTGCAGACACGGAAATCAGAGCGTCCCGCGGGGCTGTGCGAATGCCCTTGCCGATCCTGTCACCGGTGACTATCGCAGCGATCGCCCAGAAACCGCCGGCGAAGAGGAAACCGATCCTGGCGAGCATGGATAAGCCGTAGCCGGCCAAGGCGATTCGTTTGGGGTGGCCGCTGCGGTCGGCGGCCCAGCCGGCTGCGATCCTGACAATCGCGCTGGCTCCTTGGTTGATGCCGTCGATGAGGCCGAAGGCAATGGTGGACAGACCCAGGAATCCGGTCACGTACAACGGGAGGATCGCGGTGACCGATTCCGAGGAAACATCGGTCACCATGCTCACAATGCCCAGCCAGAGGATGACCGGGGACAAACGGAACGGCACTTCACTTGTTAGTGCCGTTCGTCCTCCCTCCGGTTTGTCCCGCTTGCCTCGGTCCGAGAGTGAAATGTACATCGCAGCTCCTAGTCCGCCGCCGTACGCAGGCTGCCCAAAAGTTGGAAACGGGAGTTGCCTGTACCTGTCGTCGTCACTGACACCGTGACCGTATCCGTGCCACGAACGAACCGTTCGGCCATCGCCCCCTCCGCCGCCGGCGCCGCCTCGAACCAGAATCCATGAGCCACCAAGGACTGGCGGAAGTTCGCCAGAACCTCAGCCTGTGGTTTGCCGATGACACCATCCGCAGCAACCTGGAGGACATCACCGGAGGTCGAGACTGACGTGGAGCCGATTGTTGTACCTTCGGGCAAGGTCAGGACGCCGGCCGGCCAACCGTCCACCACTTCACCGGCCGCACTTCCCGGCTGGGGCAAGGAGCCGGTAATCAACGGCGCGGGGGCGGAAGGTTCGGGCAAGCCGGTGGGGGTGGTCGTGACCGGCGGCAGGACCTCAAGCGGCTTAGCCGTGGAAGGGCCGCCCTCGCTGCTGGTACCTTCGGTGCTGTTGTCGCTGCTGCTGCCGCCGCTGCCTTCAGTGCCCGACGCCGGGCTGCCGGACTGGGCGGGCTCCCCGGCACCACCTGGGGTCGGTGTCCCTGAAGCGGTGGCGTTGGAGCCTGGGGTTGGGGCCGAAGACGATGTGCTTTGGGCGGCCGTCGGGCCGGGCTTCCCTGCCATCTGGTCCAAAATGAATGCTACGGCGGCGATCAGCACAGCAAGGCAAATACCCGCAATGACCAGCCGCCGCGCCATCATGGCATGTCCGGGGTGACGGGATGGGCAAGAGGTTGATGGGCCGTTTCGGAAAACACTGCGGGTAGAACTGACGCCACCCGCATTGTGGTGGCGTTGACGTTTGCGATGGCGATTCGAAGCGCCAAGCTGTTCATGGGGACAGTCTGCCATTGCCGCCCCGATTCGGGAACAGTTTTGGCCCTACCAACGTCCATTTCGCGGCCGCGGCTGGCACACCGGGCAGGTGTAGGAGGAACGGTTCATGAACTGTTCCCGCTTCATGATGCTCCGTAAGCCTTTTGCCTCGCAGCGGCTGCACAGTTCACCAGCACGTCCGTAGGCATTGAGGGAACGGGCAAAGTAGCCTGAGTCGCCGTTGACGTTGACGTAGAGAGAGTCGAAGCTTGTTCCTCCTGCGTCAAGGGCGGCGTTCATGACGTCCTTCACAGCTTCAATCAGCCGTTCCGCGTCCGCCCTGCGAAGTGTGTCCGTTGCCCTGGCGTAATGGAGGCGGGCACGCCATAAGGCTTCGTCCGCATAAATATTGCCGATGCCGGAAATCACCGATTGGTCCAACAGCGCGCGCTTCAGGCCAGTCTTACGGCCTCTAACCTTTCGGTAGAAGGCATCGAAGGAGAAGAAGGGGTCCAACGGGTCCCTGGCGATGTGGGACGCTTCCTCGGCGATCTCGGGCAGCGGCGTTTCGCCCAGGCCACCGGGACCGCGGTCGAGCGTTGGCACCAAGGACGTCACAAAGAGGCCGCCGAAAATGCGCTGGTCAACGAACCGCAGTTGTTCAGGCATGCCGTCAGCGCTGCTTAACCTGATTCGGACTTTGAGGTGCTTTTCGTCCGCAACGTCCGGGTCCTGCATGAGGAGTTGGCCGCTCATTCCCAGATGGGCCATGAGCGCTACCTTGGGGAGGTCTTCCGGGTTGATTTCAGTGCTGGGATCCGGCGAGTCCGACATGGCAAGTGGCATCCAGAGGAACTTCCCACGGCGCACAACGTCCAGAACGGTGGCGTGTTCAAGATTACCGATGAAGTCTTCGGTACCAAGGGTGTGCCGGCGGATGGAGCGTGCATCCAGCACGTCAACACCGGTGATGGTACGTCCACGCACCCAACGGGCCAAGCCGCGTCGGACTACCTCTACTTCGGGAAGTTCAGGCATGTGGGTTTATGACGTAGCGGGACCGGCGGAGGTGGGGTCCAAAGCAGTCAGAGCACGCCAGGCATCAGCGGCTGCCTCCTGCTCTGCTTCCTTTTTGGAATGGCCCGATCCCCGGCCGTAGGGCGTACCGCCAATATTAAGCACTGCCTCGAAGGTCCGGGCGTGATCCGGCCCCGAGCCTTCCACGGCATAGTGGATGGCGCCCAATTGCCTGCTCGCCGTAAGCTCCTGGATGCTCGTCTTCCAGTCGGTTCCTGCGCCAAGCGCACCGGCGTCCTTGAGGAGCGGGCCCACCAGGCGCATGACCAATTGCCGTGCGGTCTCGATGTCGTTCGAGAGGTACGTGGCACCGATCAGGGCCTCCATGGTGTCAGCCAGGATGGAGGCCTTGTTCTTGCCGTCGGTCAGCTTTTCGCCCTGCCCGAGGTAGATGAACTCGCCGACGCCGATCTCCCGGCCAATACCGGCCAACGCCCGGGTACTGACGACGGCGGAACGCCGCTTGGCGAGCTCACCTTCAGGCAGTGAGGGGTTCTCACGATAAAGAGAATCGGTGACCGAGAATCCCAGGATGGAGTCGCCAAGGAACTCAAGGCGCTCGTTGGTGGGAATCCCGCCGTTCTCATACGCATATGAGCGATGTGTCAGAGCAAGACGAAGCGTCTCGGTGTCAATCGAGACACCGAGACGCTTCAGAAGCTCTTCAGTTGAAGACATCCTTAGTCAGCCTGTACGGCAGATTAGGCGTCTGCGACCTTGCGGCCCTTGTATTCAAGGAACAGCGCGGTGCCGGCAGAGTCAGTAACGACCTTTGCCTGGTGCGGCAGGCTGTAAGTAACCTGACCGTTTTCGATGGTCTTGACCAAGTTGGGGGCAGTTGCCTTCCACTGGGCACGGCGGGCGCGTGTATTTGCGCGAGACATTTTCCGCTTGGGAACAGCCACGGCTATCTCATTTCTCTCTTAGACGAACACTTACTAATCGGTTTGCCGGTCAGTCTTAGCCAGATCAGCTAGGGCAGCCCAGCGAGGGTCAATGACCTCGTGGTGGTGCCCCGGCTCGTCTTCCAGGCGCGCTCCGCATTCGGAACACAGGCCCTGGCAGTCTTCCCGGCACACCGGCTGGAACGGCAGCATTGTGACTACTGCGTCCCGCAACACCGGCTCAAGATCGATCAGATCGTACTCGACTCGACGTTGCTCTTCATCGTCTTCCTCTTCTGAAAGCTCAGCACCTTCATAGAAGAAAAGTTCTTGCACATTGACCTCAAGGTCATACGCAAGGGGATCCAGGCATCGACCGCATTCGCCGGTTACTTCGACGACTACGGTTCCGGATACCAGAATTCCTTCGTGTACGGCCTCGAGACGAAGATCCAGCTCGACATCCGAGCCTTCCTTTACGCCAATGAGCGCCACACCAAGGTCACTCGGCGCAGGTACATGCTCGTTGAGTGTCCGCATGGTCCCTGGACTACGTCCAAGGTCCTTGACTACCAGCGCCAAGGGCGAACTTGCATCTCGCTTAATGAGAACTCCTGTAGAACATATGACCGACGTACCATCTTAGCCTGATCACGCTTGAGGACTCAAACCGGCCCCGGGCACAGGTAAATGCGCAAGGTTTCAGCTTGGGGAACTCCGCGCTAAGGCGCAAGGTACCCGTCAAGCCTACCCCTTACGAGACTGTTCCGCTGGCGGCTCGCCTGCCAGAAGCCTTTTCAGGACAGATTTAGGGACGAAATCGGAGATGTCACCGCCAAGCACATTGATTTCCTTGATCAAAGTGGAGGAAAGGTGCAGGTAATGCGCTTCAGCAGGCAGGAAGACCGTTTCGACGCCAGTCAGCTGGCGGTTCATGGTGGCCATGGGAAGCTCGTAATCGAAATCCGAGGATGACCGCAGACCCTTGACGATGGCTGAAACACCCCGGTGACGGCAGTACTCAGCCAAGAGCCCTTCGCCCATGGGCTCAACGATGATGCCCCGCAACGAAGCCAGCGTTTCACGGGCCATCTCCATGCGGTCCTCAAGACTAAACCTGTACTTCTTGGCGTAATTCGTTGACACGGCCACGATGACTTCGTCAAACAGGCCGGCGGCCCGGGCAATGACTTCGAGATGTCCGTTGTGGATGGGGTCAAAGGATCCAGGGCATACCGCGCGTCTCATGAGACGAACCTACCCCATGACTTTGCCGGGATACCATGGCTGACATGGCATCCGCAGGCAGTAGCCCCTCCCTAGATATGAGCGCCGGCACCCCCGGAGGCACCCGACCGGCACCGTGGCAGCGGGCCGCCACAGGAGCCAACCTGCTCGCCCCGGGAGGACATCTGGGAGTGACAATCTTCGAGGAAATGACCACCTTGGCACTGTCCACCGGCGCCATCAACCTCGGCCAGGGCTTTCCCGACGAAGACGGCCCGGCGGAGATCAAGGCCGCGGCGAGGTCAGCGATCGCAACCGGCGTCAACCAGTACGCGCCCGGCAAAGGCGTTCCCGCCCTCAGGGAAGCCATCACCTCACACCAGCAACGCTTCTACGGGTTGGAGCCGGATCCGGACACTGAAGTCCTGGTCACAACGGGCGCAACGGAAGCCATCGCAGCTACCCTGCTGGCTTTCATCCAGCCTGGCGACGAAGTCCTGACCTTCGAACCCTTCTACGACTCTTACGGGGCCATCATTGGCATGGCCGGAGGCCGGCACGTCACAGCCCCCTTGCTCGCCCCGGATTTTCTTCCCGACCTCAACGTCTTGGAAGAATCCTTCAGCAGCCGCACAAGAATCGTCCTTCTGAACAATCCGCACAACCCCACAGGTGCCGTCTTCCCGGAGCCCGTCCTAGCCAGGATCGTGGAATTGGCCGAAAAGTACGATGCCATGATCGTCAGCGACGAAGTGTACGAGCACCTCACCTTCGGCGTGGCGCACCTGCCCATCACATCACTGCCCGGCGCCGCAGAACGCACCATCACCATTTCTTCTGCCGGTAAGACCTTCTCCTTCACCGGCTGGAAAATTGGCTGGCTCACCGGACCGGAGCCACTGGTGGCCGCCGTTCGCACCGTCAAGCAATTCCTGACCTATAGCTCGGGCACACCCTTCCAGGGCGCCATCGCCGTGGGCCTCGCCCTTCCCGACGAGTTCTATACAGGCATCGCTGCCACCCTCCGCGAAAAACGCGACATCCTCGCCGAGGGCCTGCGCGCTGCCGGATTCGGTGTGTACAACCCGAGCGGCACGTACTTCATCAACGTCGATACAGCACCCCTGGGCATCCACGACTCGGTCGACCTCGCAAGGCGCTTGCCCGGGCTCATTGGAGTGGCAGCCATTCCGGTTCCGGTGTTTTGCCACCCGGCAGGAGCCGAACGCACGCGCAGCCTGCTGAGATTCGCCTTCTGCAAGAAGACCGATGTCCTCCAGCAAGCCGCCGAACGGCTCGCCACCTTGAAGGACAGGCTCTGAACGCCGCAGGCTCCGGCCAGCACCAGGCCACGCGCTTCCTCCGAACCACAGGACAGCACGCCACGATCGAGGCCGACACACTGGTTGCGGGCGGGTTCATCCTGAGCATCGGCGGCGCCGAGCAATCACATGTGAACCTGGCCGATCCCTCAGAGATCTTCTACGAATACCTGCGCAGGATCGGGCATGTGGTGGACCTGGCGGCCGAGCCCGGACAACCCATCAACGCCCTCCATCTTGGTGCCGGTGCCCTTACCTTGGCGCGCTATATCCAAGCCACCCGCCCCGGCTCGGAACAGTACGCCGTGGAGCTTGAGCGCGAACTTCTGGACTTCGTGCTTCAGAAGCTGCCCATGCCTGACGGCACCATCCTCACCACGCACATCGGCGATGCCCGAGACTCCCTAGGTGAGCTTCCCGCCCAAGTGGGGTTCGACGTCGTGATTCTCGATATTTTCTCCGGACCGGAAGCCCCTGCCCACATCGCCTGCAGGGAATTCTACGAAGAAGCAGCGGCGCGGCTGCGGCCCGACGGCGTGTTGATCGTCAACGTGGGCGACGAACCTGCGCTGACTCTGGTACGCAGCCAAGTGAGCGCACTGCGCCAAGCCATGGCTGATGTTGCAGCCTTCGCTGAAACAGGAATGTTTGCCGGCCGCTACCCCGGCAACATCATCCTGGTGGGCACCCGCAAGCAGTGGTCTCCGGAATGGACAGCGCAGCTACTGGCCCGCGGCCCCCACCCCGCCACCGTCCTCACGGGCGTGGAGCTGGACAAGATTACTGCCTAGCGCCCGCGAGCGTTAGGCAGGCTCAGCGAACCACAGTTTGGTCTCCCCGTACTTCTTGTCGGCAAAACACTCCAAACCCTGGGGCCAGAGCGGTTCCGGGCTCCGCGAACTCCGTTCCACCACTACAACGGCACCGTCTTCCATATGCGGCGCCAGTTTCTCCAGCACAGCACTCAGCGCCGCCTCATCCAAAGGGTACGGCGGGTCAAGAAAGACCAGATCCCACCCGTCTGCATCGCTTGCCCGCTCCAGGAATGACTCCACCTTGGATCGGTGCACTGAGACCGCCCTGCTGCGCAGCAGCTGGTTCACCAAGTCCGCATTACGCTGGCAGACATCGCTGGCCTTGGCATCGAACTCCACCAGATCCACGCTCCGGGCGCCTCGGCTGGCACTTTCAATACCCAAGGCTCCAGAACCGGCATAAAGGTCCAGAACCCGGGCGTCGTCAATGACGGCCAAGGATTCCAGACGGGAAAACAAAGCCTCCTTGACCCTGTCCGTGGTTGGTCGCGTGGCAGTCCCAGGGACGCTGGTCAGCGGGTTTCCACCCCCAACGCCGGCAATAATGCGGCTCACCGGGATTCTCCGCGTGCGAGCATCCAGGAATCTCTAACCGCGCTCAAGGAACGCCTCCTTCTCAGGGTTCAAATATTCGTCAATAGCGGCGGCCAACGCCGGCTGATGGTCCAAGGACACGTCTTCCGATACGAGGCGTTGGGCGTCAGTACGTGCACGGGCAATGATGTCTTCGTGCTCAAGTACGCGGAGCAACTTCAGCGTGGACCGTCCGCCCGATTGCGAAGCACCGAGGATGTCCCCTTCCCTGCGGAGTTTCAAGTCCTCCTGGGACAGCTCAAAACCGTCAGTTGTTGAAGCAACGGCATCGAGCCGCCGACGACTCGGATGCCCGGGTTCCAAAGTAGTCACCAACAGGCAAGTGCCCGGCAGTCCCCCGCGGCCCACCCTGCCACGCAGCTGGTGGAGCTGCGAGATACCGAAACGGTCGGCATCGAGGATCACCATGAGCGTGGCATTGTGGACGTCCACGCCCACCTCAATGACGGTGGTGGACACCAGTACTTTGGTGTTGTTGGATGCGAAGGACGCCATGGTCTCGGACTTCACCTGGGGATCCTGCCTCCCATGAAGCGGGGCAACGGGGACGCCGGCCAGCGCCGGCTCCTGCAGGAGGGCGTCGACGACGGCGGTCACCGATGCCAGTTCCCGCGCCGGGCCTTCGTCCGCGAGCTCGGCATCGCTTGGTTCCGCTTCGCCCGGACTGAAGTCGCCGTCGTCGTCCGAACCGATCTTGGGACACACCACGTAGACCTGGTGACCGGAGTCCACTTCTTCGCGTGAACGCTTCCAGATGCGGTCCACCCAGCCTGGATTTTCAGCGAGTCCCACCACGTGCGTGGAAATAGGTGCGCGCCCGGCGGGAAGCTCATCAAGAATGGACGTCTCAAGGTCGCCAAACACTGTCATGGCAACCGTACGAGGAATCGGAGTGGCCGTCATGACCAGCAAATGTGGAGGCCGCTGAGCCTTTGCGCGGAGGGCATCACGCTGCTCCACGCCAAAGCGGTGCTGCTCATCCACCACGATTAGTCCGAGGTCCTGGAAGCTGGTTTTGTCGCTCAGCAGGGCATGGGTGCCAATGACGATTCCCGCATTCCCGGAGGCCGCATCCAACATAGCCTGCTTGCGTGCAGCCGTGGGCATGGAACCGGTCAGGAGCGTTACTTGCACCGCTTCCTGAGCCGCGTCACCGCCAAGCATGCCCGCACCGCCAAAGATCTGATCGCGGGCCAGCACCCCTAGAGTCTTTCGGATGGAGTGGAAATGTTGGGCCGCCAACACCTCAGTGGGAGCCAGCAGGGCAGCTTGGCCGCCTGCGTCAACCACCTGCAGCATGGCCCGTAGGGCGACGATCGTCTTGCCCGAGCCCACTTCACCCTGCAGCAGCCTGTTCATGGGAGTATCTCGCCCGAGCTCTTCAGCCAATGTCTTTCCGACGGCGGCCTGGCCGGAGGTCAGCGTAAAAGGGAGGTTTTGATCGAACTTGCTGAGCAAACCGCCCGCGCGCGGCCGGCGCGCAGTGGCTTCCTCAGCGGCAAGCTGCGCGCGCCGGCGTGCCAGCGCCGTTTGCAGCACAAGGGCTTCCTGAAATCGAAAGCGTTCTTGGGCCCGTTGCCAGTCCTTGGCAATTTCGGGTGAATGGATCAGACGGTATGCCTCAGCCACGCTGAGCAATGCGTCCCTTCGGACGATGCTTTGCGGCAAGGGATCCTGCAGGGAATCCAGGTCCATGGTCTGGAGCAACGCTGTTATCACTTTGTGAATGGACCAGCTGGTCAGCTTAGCCGTTGCAGGATAGACGGGAATGGGCATGGCCGCGAGCTTTTCGGGGTCTACGGCGCCCTCGGCTTCAGGATCCTCATCCAGCAGAAGGAAGTCCGGGTTGGTCAGGCCAAGAGCCCCACCATACCGGGACACCTTGCCCGAGAACATGGCCCGCCGCCCAGCCAGAAGTTCTGCCTTCGCCCGGAATCCGTTGAAAAAGCTGACCTTCAAGGTACCTGGAACGCCGCCGCCACCCGCCTCATCAGTGACCACCACATCGGTGATGGAACCACGCCGGGCCCGCATCTGGCGCGTGCTGTTGGACAGCACGCGGGCAATCAACGTGACCTCCTCATCCAGGGGGAGCTTACTGATGGGCGTCAGCTCACCGCGGCTCAAGTACCTGCGCGGGAAGTAGTTCAGCAAAGCCCCGGTGGTCTTAAGGCCCAGGTGTTTGTCGATGACAGCCGCAGAGCGCTTTCCAATCCGGCGTTCGAGGGGCAGTTCCAGTTCAGAATTCATGCCGTGACTGGCCTGGGACGTTGACGGCTTCGATACCGCTGCCATTGGCACCACCGGAGCTTTCCTGAGAGGCCGGCTCGTTGTCGCGGGGTATCGCCAACTGGCTTACCGCGATATCCGTCGGTTCTCCCAATGAGCGGATAAGGGCGACAGCCGGCTCCGGATCGGGAACATGGACGTGAACGCGCCAACGATAGCTGACTTCGACGCCGGTTTCGTCGTCGTCATCATCGCTGCTTTGGGCACCGCCAACCTGGCTCATGATCACGGATTCGCCCATCTCGTCCAAACGTTGGCGGAGAATGGCCGCATTCAAGGGCGAAAGGTTGATGGTGCACATGACTTCCACACCGTCATCGGCAGGCATGTGCTCATGGATGTGAGGGTCCTGCATTTTGTATCCGTGGAGGCCGTCCAGAAGTTCATCCTGAAGTTCCTCCCCCAAAACGGCAGCACGAAGGCAATCGAGCACCAGCAGCATGCCCACGCCCCCTGCATCCACAACGCGCGCTTCATGCAGCTGTGCGAGCTCGTCCTCGGTCCGGACAACAGCCTGGTAGGCGGCCTCCACCACGGCGTCAAGTGAAAGCCCCAAGGCATGGTTGCTGTCATCGCCGCTCTGGGAGGCGTCCACTGCTTGGGCAGCATGGGCGGCCGCCTCCAGGACGGAGAGCATAGTGCCGGCAACCGGCTCACTGAGCGCGGACCAGGCCCTGATCTGCGCCCTGTTCAATGCGGTGGCAAGCAGTGGTGCACTGAGGCGCGATTTACCAACCAGAGGCTCTGCGGCGGCGCACAGGAAAACGGCAAAGAGCGTGCCCGAGTTACCCCGTGCTTGTTCCATGGCTGCCTGCCCGGCACGCGACAGCAAGGCGCCGACGTCGTTGCCGGTTTCCGCGGCATCAGTTGCCGTGCCACCCAAGGCAGTGACGGCTGCCCGGACGGTGAGATAGAGGTTGGTTCCGGTATCGCCATCGGCAACAGGAAAAATGTTAATCGCGTTGAGACGGTCGCTGTGATTGCCGAGGACCACCTCCGCCTTGCCGAGCCAACGTTTCATGGCGTGCGCATTCGCGGCGATCTTAGTCTGCAAAGTGATCCCATCCAACGGTGTCAGCAGTTTGCCCGGAAATCCGGACGCCACTGCCTGGCGGCTCGACAACGGCTTGAACCGAGCCTATCGCAGTGAAGCCCTTCGGCAGCTGTATATCTGCCGGGAAAGTGGCAAGCAAACCATGGTCTTCTCCCCCGCCCAGTACCCATCGCATAGCGTCATCGCCAAGCAAGGCAGCTGCCGGTTCCAACGTGGCTGCATAAGTCTCCAAGGCCGCAGAATCGAAATTCAGGATCACGCGGCTTGCTGCGGCCAGGCGGCTGCCGTCGCGCATCAGGCCATCGGAGATGTCCAACATGGCGGTGGCACCCGCGCGCGCAGCCAGAGGCCCGGCGAGCAGTGGTGGCAGCGGCCTGCATTGGTTGTCCACCAGGATCCGCAAGTCAGCGGACAAGCTGTCTAAGGAAATCTCGCTTTCCAACAGCGCCCACCCGGCAGCTGCCCTTCCCAGCGTTCCCGAAACAGCCACTATGTCCCCGGGTTCGGCGCCGGACCTCAGCACCGGCGCGAGGCCGGCGAGCGTGCCGACGACGGCGACAGTCACTGCAAGCTCCCGGCCACGGCCCAGGTCCCCGCCAGCCACGGAGCAGTCCGGTGCTCCCAGGCCACTAATCGCCGCCGTAAGGCCATCGGCAAACGCTTCAACCCATTCGACGGGCGTGTCCGGTGGCAGGGTAAGGCTCACCACCATACTGGTGGCACTGCCACCCATGGCGTTGATGTCGCTGAGGTTTTGCGCCGCGGCCTTCCAGCCGACGTCGTATCCGGTGGTCCGATAGCCGTTGCGCCACTCAAGCCTGAAGTCCTGGTCCTGGGTCTGGGTGTCGATGGAGATGAGGGTACGGCCGTCCGGTGCTGCGATCAGGGCAGCGTCGTCGCCGGGTCCCAGGAGAACGCCGGGACTATGGTGCAGTCGCGGGAAGATCCGGGCAAGGAGCGCGGACTCCGTTAGGTCCTGGACGGTCAACTGATCTACTGGCACTGCACTCGATTCTTCTCTCGACACGGATCTCCACCCTTTTCCAGGTACTGCATAACGCTATCGCGCTCCACCGACAGGATAATGCGGCACTCCCTCTGGCGTTCCAGCAGGAATGTGACCCCGGCAACGCGTATCTCCAGCACCCGCGTGCGGGATAGGCTGGATGGATGCACCGTAAGACCCTCCGCCGGACAGCTCTGGCCATCGCCCTGGCTTCCGCATCCGTCACCGCTTTGTCGGCCTGCTCCCCGGCCGTGGACGTCACGGCCGCCGCGGACGCGGCCAATCCTGCCTGCGCACCCATGATGGTGGCCCTGCCAGACCAAATCGGTGATGCGGCCCTTCGCAAAACCAACAGCCAGGCCACAGCCGCATGGGGAGATCCTTCTCAGGTTATTCTCCGCTGCGGCGTAAACGTTCCAGGTCCCACCACAGACCGTTGCGTGAGCGTCAATGACATCGACTGGGTCATCAAGGAAGGCGATCCCGTCTATACCCTGACCACCTTCGGGCGCGAACCCGCCACGGAAATCCTGATTGATCCGGTCAAATTGGAGGCAGCGAACATCAGTTCGGCTACCGTGCTCACCGAACTGGCAGCAGCTGTTGGCAAGATCAAGGCAACCGGAAAGTGCGTTGGCCAGGAAGACCTTCAGAACCTGCCGTCAGCGCAGTAGTCAATCAACCAGGTCAGCGCAGGCCCGTTTTGCGGGTCAGCGCCAGATGGATCAATTCGTCAATCAGATCCCCGTAGGCAAGGCCGGATGCGGCCCACATTTGCGGGTACATGCTCTTAGGCGTGAAGCCAGGCATCGTGTTGATCTCGTTGATGATGAGCTCGCCGGCCGGGGTGTAGAAGAAGTCCACACGGCTAAGGCCTTCTGCCCCGACGGCGTCGAAAGCGACGGCGGCAAGTTCGCGCACACGCGCGATTGCCTCATCCGGCATATCGGCAGGGCAGCTCAGGGCTGCGGCCCCGTCCTCCACGTATTTGGCGGCAAAGTCATAGAACTGATGCTCTCCTTCTGCCACGGCAATTTCACCGGGCATGGAAGTACGGGGAGCATCGGTGCCACGGCCTTGAAGGACCGCGCATTCGATCTCACGGCCCACGATGCCGGCTTCAATGACAAGCTTCAGGTCGTTGCGTCGCGCTTCCTCTATGGCAGCGTCCAGCCCATCCATCGAGTCCACTTTGGAAATACCCATGGACGAACCCGCGCGGGCAGGCTTGACGAACACGGGGAACCCAAGCTTGTCCACCCGCTTACGAACTGCCTCGGCGTCAGTGCTCCATTCGCGGTCCGTGACAGCCACGTACGGGCCCACGCTTAGTCCGGCGGATTCAAACACCACCTTCATGAAGTGCTTGTCCATTCCCACAGCCGAGGCCAGCACACCGGCTCCGACATAGCGGGTGTCCGAAAGCTCCAGGAGGCCTTGGACTGTACCGTCTTCTCCCCACGGCCCATGCAGCAGGGGAAAGACCACGTCCACGGCACCCAATTCCAAGGGAACGGCGTTGGGCTCGGTCACGATGAGCTGATGCTCACCACCCACCTCGGCCAAGGTGACGGTTTTACCCGACGGCGACACCTCGGGAAGCGCTGCGGAGCTCAAGGACCAGTCGCTGGTGTCGCCCGAAGCGAGAACCCACTGACCGGATTTGGCGATGCCGATCGGTATGACCTCGTACTTGTTTTTGTCGATCGCGCCCATCACGCCAGCGGCAGTGACGCAGCTGACTGCGTGTTCGCTGGAGCGCCCCCCGAAGAGGATTGCTACACGGGGACGGCCCGTCACGGGGGTGGATTGGTCAGTCACCATCAGTAGTCGCCTTCGGACTTCAGTGCCCGGGCCAGCAGTCGCGGTCCCAGATCATCAACGGACATTCTGCCTTCCAGCACTGCCACGACGGCGGCCGTAATCGGCATTTCTACATTCAACTTGCCAGCGAGCTCATGTACAGCCGGGCCCGATTTGATGCCCTCGGCTGTTTGTGTCATTTGTTCGGCAACTTGCTCGAGGCTGAGGCCTTCTCCAAGCAACCTCCCGGCGGTGTGGTTGCGTGAGAGAGCTGACGAGCATGTGGCAACAAGATCCCCCAGCCCGGCAAGGCCGGCCATGGTGTGAGCTTCTCCGCCGAGGGCCAGCGCAAGCCGGGACGTCTCGGCGAGTCCTCGTGTGATCACCGACGCTTTGGTGTTGTCGCCCATCTGCTTGCCTTCGCAAATTCCAACGGCAAGGGCAATCACGTTCTTTACGATCCCGCCGATTTCCACGCCCACAACGTCAGTGCTGGTGTAGGGCCTGAAGTACGGTGCCGTGCAGCACAAGGCTATGGCAGCAGCGGTGTCCGCGTCGCTGCAAGCAACAACGGATGCTGTTGGTTGCTCCCTGGCGATCTCCATTGCCAGGTTAGGACCGGAGACCACTGCTACGCGGGACGCGGGAAGACCCAACTCCTGGGCGATGACTTCGCTCATCCGGGCGTCCGTGCCCAGCTCGAGGCCCTTCATCAAAGAGACAACCACGGCGTCGGGTGCAAGCAAGGGCTTCCATTCCCCGAGTTGTGGCCGCAGGGATTGGGCGGGCACGGCGAGGACCACCAAGGTGGCGTCCTTCAGCACCTCGGCCACATCCGTGGAGGCGGTGACTGAAGGCGGGAGCACTATGTCTTTGAGGTATTGCTCGTTGCGGTGCGAAGAGTTGATCTGCTCAACCACCTGGGAGCGGCGACCCCAGATCCGGATGCTGCGCTCGGATCCGGTTGCTGCAGCGGCATCGGCCAAGACCTTGGCAAACGTGGTTCCCCAGGACCCCGCACCCAAAACTGCCACGATATCCGGTGTATTGACGGTACCGTCCACAGTGGTCATTTGCCGTCATCCCCTTCGTGCTCGTCAAGGGAGCCCTCCTGGGTGAAGCGGCCGTGCTTGGACTGTTTGTGGACAGCCGGATCCCAGCGCTCAGCCGGCGCATCTTCTCCGCGAAGGGTTTCAAGAAGTTCCGTGATCGCATCCATGATGACCTCCGTGGCCGCCGTCAGCGTTGTACGGTCCATGGGCCGGTCGCTGAACGCACTGAGATCAACGGGCTTACCCACAAGCACGCGCACAGTTTTGCGAGGGAAGATGTGGAACCGCTTGGCGTACCGCGGAAAAACTTCCTGTGCACCCCAGTGCGCCATGGGTACCACGGGCGCGCCGGTCTGCAGGGCAAGCCTGGCGGCCCCGGTGTGGCCCTTCATCGGCCACAGATGGGGGTCGCGGGTCAGGGTGCCCTCGGGATAGATAATGATTGCGCCGCCGGCGTCCACTACCTCTTTGGCGACTTGAAGCGAGCGGTTCGCTCCCGCCGTCGAGCGTTCAACCGGAATTTGCCTGGTGGCGCGCAACAGGGCACCCAACACGGGAACCTTGAAGAGGCCCGTCTTCGCGAGGAAGTGCGGTGGCCGCTTCTGGTTGTACACCATATGCCCGATCACGATGGGGTCGATCTCGGTGCAGTGGTTTGGTACTGCGATGAAGCCGCCGGATGGCAGGTTCTCCATGCCTTCCCACTTCTTGGCCATCAGGAGATTCATCAGCGGACGCGCGAGACCGGCCAGCAGCATGAATGTTGCACGGCTCTTGGCCGATTCCTTCAAAGGAGCCCCCGCTACTTGGTGGTGGTGATATCGAAATCGGCGCCCAGGCCGGCCAACTTCTCGGTGAAGCGCTCATAGCCGCGATTGATGATGTCGATGCCCGTAACCCGTGAAGTTCCCGTAGCAGCAAGCGCTGCGATGAGGTGGCTGAAACCGCCCCGGAGATCAGGGATGTCAATATCGGTGCCCCTGAGTGGAGTGGGACCTGAAATGACTGCTGAGTGGAGGAAGTTCCGCTGTCCGAACCGGCAGGGAACACTGCCCAGGCACTCACGGTGTACCTGAATGTTCGCACCCATTCGCGCAAGGGCTTCGGTGAATCCGAACCGGTTCTCGTAGACCGTCTCGTGGACGATTGAGACGCCCTCGGCCTGCGTGAGGGCAACCACCAACGGCTGCTGCCAGTCCGTCATGAATCCGGGGTGGACGTCCGTCTCCAGGACGAGCGGGGAGAGTTTGCCGCCCTGATGGTAGAAGCGGATGCCGTCATCGCCAATGTCCATGCCACCGCCCACTTTGCGGTAGGTATTGAGGAAGGTCATCATGTCCCGCTGCGAAGCGCCCTCAACATAGATGTCGCCCCGGGTCACCAAAGCAGCCGAAGCCCAGGACGCGGACTCGTTGCGGTCCGGGAGTGCGCGGTGGTTGTATCCACGCAGGTCCTTGACGCCTTCGATCCGGATGGTCCGGTCCGTCTGGACGCTGATGATGGCGCCCATTTTCTGCAGGACAGCTATGAGATCGATGATCTCCGGTTCCGTGGCCGCGCCAATGAGTTCGGTGATGCCCTCCGCACGCGTTGCACTCAGCAGCACCTGCTCGGTGGCCCCAACCGAGGGGTATGGCAGGGAAATTTTGGCTCCGTGAAGGCCGTTCGGGGCAGAGATGTGGATGCCACCGGGGCGCTTTTCCACCACGGCACCGAACTGCCGCAAAACGTTCAGGTGGTAGTCGATGGGCCTGTCGCCGATCTTGCAGCCACCCAGATCCGGGATGAATGCCTCGCCGATCGCATGGATCAGGGGTCCGCACAGCAGGATAGGAATCCTTGAATCGCCCGCGTGTGCATCAATTGCTGTGCTGGAGGCCGTCTTCGCATCCTTGGGATCCAAGGTGAGGTCGCCCGAAACCGGATCCTTAACGACGGTCACGCCATGCAGCTGCAGCAGGCTGGTGACTACCTCTACGTCCTTGATTTCCGGCACATTCCTCAGCACCGATGGCTCGCTGCCCAGCAACGCCGCCACCATGGCCTTGGGCACCAGGTTCTTGGCACCGCGAACGGTCACTCGTCCGGTTAACGGGACGCCACCGCGGATTGTCAGAACACTACTCATCTATACCGGTTTCCTCACGACTACTCGCCCCCCAAACTTACAAAGGCTCCAGCTAAGCATAGAAGCTCGCTTTACCGATCCGAAATGGAACCGCCCAACGGCCCGCCGATCAGGCCCCTGAAGCACACCGACGAAAAAGGACCGGCCGGCCCTCCCAAAGGGGCCCGCCGGTCCGTTATCCGCAAGGTTGCGACCTCACAGCTGAGGCTACTGGGCTTGAACCTTCGCTGGCAGCGTCTTCGGCTTGAAAGACGGGCGCGTGGCCTCGTACGCCGTGATGTCTGCCTCATGCTGAAGGGTCAGGCCGATGTCGTCGAGGCCTTCCAGCAGGCGCCACCGGGTGTAGTCGTCAATCTCGAACGGCGCCACTACATTGCCGCACTCAACCGTTTTGGAGACCAGGTCCACCTTGACTTCGGTACCGGGGTGGTTTTCCAGGACCTTCCAGATCAACTCAATGTCGTCCTGGGCTACCTGCGCCGCCAGCAACCCCTGCTTTCCGGAGTTTCCGCGGAAGATGTCTGCGAAACGTGATGACAGAACAGCTTTGAAGCCGTAATCCTTCAACGCCCAGACGGCGTGTTCGCGGGATGACCCCGTACCGAAATCGGGGCCGGCCACCAGGACGGAGCCTGCGCTGAACGGGGCTTGGTTCAGGATGAAGGACTCGTCTTTCCGCCAAGCGGCGAACAGCGCGTCCTCAAACCCTGTCCGGGTGATGCGCTTAAGGTACACAGCGGGGATGATCTGGTCCGTGTCCACGTTGCTCTGGCGCAGGGGAACGCCGATGCCGGTGTGGGTAGTGAATGCTTCCATGGGATCCTCCTAGACTGCGGTTCCGGTCAGTGTGCCTGCGGCAGCGGACTCGAGGTCCGACGGCGAGCTCAGCGTGCCTCGGACCGCCGTGGCGGCGGCCACCACCGGCGAGACCAAGTGCGTGCGGCCGCCCTTACCTTGGCGTCCCTCGAAGTTGCGGTTGGATGTTGAGGCGCAACGCTCCCCCGGCTCCAACTGGTCCGGGTTCATGCCCAAGCACATGGAACAACCAGCAAAACGCCATTCAGCGCCAAAGTCCTTGAAGACCTTGTCCAGGCCCTCTGCTTCGGCTTCGAGCCGGACACGGGCTGATCCGGGAACCACCAGCATGCGAATGTTGGGGTCCTTTTCACGGCCACGGATGATGTCTGCAGCAGCGCGCAGGTCTTCAATCCGGGAATTGGTGCAGGAACCCAGGAAGACCGTATCCACACGGATGTCCTTCATGGGAGTGCCGGCCTCCAGGCCCATGTACTGCAGTGCGCGCTCAGCGGCTGCCTTGGCATTCTCATCACCGAAGTCTTCGGGCGAAGGCACCTTGGCGGACAGCGAGACGCCTTGGCCCGGGTTGGTTCCCCAGGTCACGAACGGCTCCAGGGTGTCAGCGTCGAGGTCAACTTCGACGTCGAAGGTCGCGTCGGCGTCCGTGTTCAACGTGTTCCAGTACTCGACGGCGGCATCCCAGTCGGCGCCTTCGGGGGCGTGGGGGCGGCCCTGCATGTAGTCGTAGGTGGTCTGGTCCGGAGCCACCATACCGGCGCGGGCGCCGGCTTCGATGGACATGTTGCAGATGGTCATGCGGGCGTCCATGGACAGCGCACGAATGGCGGAGCCACGGTATTCCAGGACGTATCCCTGACCGCCGCCGGTGCCGATCTTGGCGATGACGGCCAGGATGATGTCCTTGGCGGTGACGCCGGGGCGCAGGGTACCTTCAACGTTGATGGCCATGGTTTTGAACGGCTTCAAGGACAGGGTCTGGGTGGCCATGACGTGCTCCACCTCGGACGTGCCGATGCCCATGGCCAACGCCCCGAAGGCCCCGTGGGTTGAGGTGTGCGAGTCGCCGCAAACCACGGTCATACCCGGCTGAGTCAGGCCCAGCTGCGGACCCACTACGTGCACGATTCCCTGTTCCTTGTCACCGAGGGAGTGCAAGCGGACGCCGAATTCCTTGCAGTTTGCGCGGAGGGTTTCAATCTGGGTACGGCTGGTCAGGTCCGCAATTGGTTTGTCGATGTCCAGCGTGGGAGTGTTGTGGTCCTCGGTGGCAATCGTGAGGTCTACCCGGCGCAAAGGCCGGCCGGCCAGGCGCAGGCCTTCAAATGCCTGCGGGGACGTTACTTCATGGACAAGGTGCAGGTCGATGAAGAGAAGGTCGGGCTGGGCATTGGCTCCTTCGCCTTCACCTTTGCGCACTATGTGCGCGTCCCAGACCTTCTCGGCCAGTGTCTTTCCCACGGCCTTGCTCCCTTCACTGCGATTGGCTTGTTGCATGTTCTTGTTCCACTGAAGCAGCCCGGCGTCAAAATAGGCCAGCGAAACAACTTGCATCTCAGATATTGAGACGGCAATATCATTACATGGACAATTCTAGTGGAGTCGGTGTCATTGATAAAGCGGCCCAAGTACTCGATGCCCTTGAGGCCGGGCCCACCACTCTCGCGCAGCTCGTGGCGGCCACAGGCCTTGCCCGGCCCACAGTTCACCGGCTCGCGCTGGCCCTGGTTCACCACCGCCTGGTAAGCCGCGACATTCAAGGGCGCTTCGTCCTGGGCAGCCGGCTGGTGGAACTCGCATCCGCTGCCGGTGAAGACCGGCTCATCGCCTCCGCCGGTCCCGTTCTCATTCAGCTCCGCGACGCCACGGGCGAAAGCGCGCAGATTTTCCGCCGCCAAGGCGACTGGCGTGTCTGCGTGGCGTCGGCGGAACGCCCTATCGGCCTTCGCGACACCATTCCCGTCGGCACCCAGCTGTCCATGAAGGCCGGCTCCGCCGCCCAAGTACTGCTGGCATGGGAAGACCATGACCGCCTCCTTGAGGGGCTGCAAAACGCCCGCTTTACGCCTACCGTCCTGGCAGGAGTACGACGCCGGGGCTGGGGTCAGAGCCTCGGCGAACGCGAACCTGGGGTCGCCTCGGTTTCGGCCCCCGTGCGCGGACCCTCCGGAAGGGTCATTGCCGCAGTATCGATTTCCGGTCCTATTGAGCGACTCACCCGCCAGCCGGGCAGGCTGCACGCCGAAGTGGTCTGTAACGCCGCCAGGGTACTGACCGAGGCCCTCAGGAAGAACAACGACTAGCCATGGAAAGCTACGCCGTCTTTCTGCGCGGCATCAACGTGGGCGGCATCAACATCAAGATGGCCGATCTCTCCGCAGCCCTGAAGGACTACCCGTTCACCAAGGTCAAAACGCTCCTGGCCAGCGGAAACGTGGTGCTTCAGAGTGACCTCAGCCCAAAGTTCGTCAAAGCGCAGTTCGAAAAGTGCTTGCGGGAAACCTTCGGATACGACGCCTGGGTGGTGGTCCTCACCGCCGCGCGGGTCAGCGAACTGGTGGACGCGTGCCCATACCCGGCCGACGACAAATCCACGCACAGTTACATCACCCTCGCCTCGGACACCGCAATGCTCGACGAACTCTTTGAAGCAGGCGAAAACCTGGGCGGCGTAGAACAAGTGCGCCTTGGCCCGGAGGCCTCCGCTTGGCTGGCACCGGCTGGCGGCACGCTGGACAGCCCTTTCAGCAAGCTCTCCGCCAAGGCACGCTACAAAGCCGGCACCACTACCCGGAACTTGAGAACACTCATCAAAGTCAGGGACGCAGCCGCGGCCCTCTAGCCGGAACGTGCGGCCTTGAGGGCTGCGTTGAACGCCTTCAAGCGGGTAATTTCCACCTCGACGGGCTCTACAATCCGCTTCTCGGCAACCGCCGCCACGGCAGCTTTCAACCGTTTCCCTGCCCTCGACGCCCTAACCCGAGCGGCCCATCCACCAAGAATCCTCCCGGTGATGGCAAGGGCAATTCCCAGCGACACTCCCCCGGCAACCATCAGGGTTGGCCACGGCCACCCTTCTGTTCGAGGCACCTCAGGCACCGGCATTTGGAAGTAGCCGAGCACGGCCAACACACCCAGCCAGCCCAGGCCCCCTGCTGCGAGCACAAGCGCGATCCATTGGAGGGTATTGAAAAGAAGCCACCACAGGGGACGTTTGCCCGCCAAGAGGTCAGTGCCTGCAATCGCTTGGTCCAAGGCGTCGGGCAGCTCCTCCCGCCCGTCCCTTGCCGCGCTGCGGATGGCTGCGCGCCAAGGACCCGGGGCACCCGTCGAGGCGTCGTCGGCAAAATCCCTGACGGCCGCATCCGTGCGTGCCCGCTCGGGTGCGCCTGCAGGTGGCAGCGATGTCCTGTTCAGCTCCGGCCTGGTGTCATCCCTGCCAAGGTTCAACCGCCGGAGCGGGTCGGGCCGGAAACGCAAGAGCCAGCGGGTGACGGGCCACCCCGTCCTCTTGGCGGACTCTCTTTGGAAAGATCGCTGAACGGCGTCCACCACCACCGGTACATTTGCCGCCGTCGACAATTCAGACGCCAGGCGGGCTTTCGTACCTACCTTGACGCCCCGGGCTTCGCCTTCGCCGGAGGCGCGGGCGAGTTCCCCGGCCGCCTTTGCAACGTCCGCCGCCAAGCGTTCTGTGGTTGCCTCCCGTTGGACCACCACCTTCCTGATGGCACTGCGGAGGGCTTGGACGCCGTCGCCAGTCAGTGCTGAGGCACTGAGGACCCGAACTTTCCCCAGTCCCTCCCGCGCCAGGATAGCTTCCAAAGACTCCATCACCGCAGAGGCGTCGGCAGCACTGAGTTTGTCCACCTGGTTCAGGACAACCAGCGTGACTGCACCGTGGGAGGCCATGGGGCGAAGAAAGTCATTATGCACTGCGGCGTCGGCGTACTTTTGTGGGTCCAAGACCCACACCAGGACGTCAACCATGCCCACCATCCGTTGGACGATCTCCCGGTTTTCCACCTTGGTGGAATCGAAGTCCGGTAGGTCCAGCAGCACCAGGCCGGTGTGTTCGTCCGCGAGACCTGGAACTGGCGGCAGCGTGTGCCGCTCTTTGACATCCAGCCAGTCGAGCAACGGCCCGCTGCCTTGCTCTCCCCAAATGCCCGCCAAAGGTGCTGACGTTGTGGGACGCCGCGCGGTGGCAGTTGCCAGCCGACTGTCCGAAACAGCATTGAACAGGGAGGATTTTCCGCTGCCTGTCGCTCCGAAGAATCCCACCACGGTGTGATCGGCCGAGAGTGACCGCCGCGAGGTGGCACGCTCCAGGACCTCGTAGACGGATTGCAACTCCGGATCCGGGAGGACGCCCTCGGCCAGCTCCCGTGCGGCATTGAGCGATTCAAGCCTGCGCTGCAACCGGGACGATTCGCGAACCTGGCTGTGCCGGCTCATGCGACCCCTGCCAAGCCGCGCAATGCTTGAGCATGCCGGGCGAGGTCAACTCCAGATCCAGGAAGTGCTGCCTCGAGGCGGCCAAGGAACCGCTCCCTCTCATCGTCAAGGAGCCGTTGGCACTGAGTATGCAGATCGTCCCTTGCCTGCTGGGCCAGTCGACGTACTGCGTCCTCACCGAACACCGCTTCGAGCAGCTTCTGGCCAACAACGGCCGTTCCGCCGGCAATGCCGATCTCCAAGCCGCTCAGACCGGCAGTCATGGAGAACACCACCACCATGAGCGCGGCGCCAAGCCCGTTGACGCCCAAGGATAGCCACCGTGCCTGGGTTCGCTTGCCCTGGCCCTGGGTACGGATCATCTCCATCAGCCCTTCCTGCCAGGATCGAATAGCCGCTGCGGCCTTCGCGTCAAACCCCTCGCTGGTTCCCGAAAGATCCTCAGTGCCAAGGAGTTCCCGACCAGCCATGTCCGAACGCCACCGCCTGTCCACGTTTTCGGCTGCGTTCGCGGCTTCGTCCAGGATCACCGCCTGCAAGCCGGTCTCAATGGCGGTCTCAACTTTCACAGCAGGAGCGGGTTCGCCACGGAAGAACGCTCCTACGCGGTCCCGCATCCTGCCGATATTCTGCTCGAGCGCACGGAAGAACTCTCCCGTACCTACGAAGTCCTGCCATCGCGCCAATACCTCGCCGCGGAGCAATGCTCCGTCTCTGGTGGCCTCAAGAATACGTTGGAGCGCCTGCTCGTACTCTGCAATGCAGGCTGCCCGGAGATTGTGCGCAGCGGTGTCCTGGACGGCAGCGGCCTCCGCGATTCCCTCCAAACGGACGCTGACTGCTTTGACGGCGCCATTAAGCGTGCGTCTGGCGACCTCTGCCCGGCCGGCTGCATTGGCTGCCAAAGCGCCCAGCCACTGACGCAGGGGAATCACGGATTCCTCCGGGAGCATCCCCAGCCCATTCAAGGCACTCTCCGGAACGACAAAAAGCTCCGCCTCACCCAAGCCTTGCCGATCCAGCATTGCCTGGAGGTCAGTCCTGACCTCTTCTTCCGCGGCGACGGGCACACGGTCCAGCACCACAGCAACGGT
The DNA here is from genome assembly GCF_055389195.1 of Arthrobacter sp. DualSoilB13. NCBI lineage: Bacteria > Bacillati > Actinomycetota > Actinomycetes > Micrococcales > Micrococcaceae > Arthrobacter > Arthrobacter sp. DualSoilB13. The sequence goes on from NZ_AP035865.1 coordinate 2,537,582, forward strand.
GATGTCCCTCGAAGCTGCGTCCAAGAGCAGCCGCCAGGGCACGGCGTCGGCGTAGCGGTTTGCTGTGGTGACAAACACCCAAAGGTCGGCGGCGGCAAGAAGCTGACCGGCGAGCCTGCGGTTGTCATCGGAGATGGAGTCGACGTCGGGCGCATCCAGGAGCGCGATTCCCTGCGGCACTGCCTCGTGTCCCACCAGTACCAATGACGTGATGGCCTGCGCGTCGGGAGCGGCACCTGCCTGATGGGCCGGCAGCGGGCTCGCTGACACGGTTCCGCGGATACGGTCCAGGCCCGGAAGGATCCGGTGGCCTTCAAACCACTCAGCGTCCAACGGATGATGCAGGAGGATGGGTTGGCGGGTGGTGGGCCTGATAGCGCCGGCACGCGTCACCGGATAGCCGATCAGCGCGTTAACCAGCGTTGACTTCCCCGCCCCCGTGGAACCGCCTACGACTGCCAGTAGCGGAGCGTCGAGGCTGCGGTAGCGGGGAATCACATAATCGTCGAGCTGGGCCAGGGACTCACGGATCCACTGACGGGCCTCCCGAACCTCCGGCACGGCGAGCGGAAGGGTTGTGGCCGCAAGTTCAGTGCGGGCAGCTACCAGGGTCTCGACGGCGGCTGCCGCGCCCGAGGCAGCTGGGGTAGCCCGGGGTCTTGCCTCATCATCATTTGCGGTCACAGCATCATCATGCCAGCCCAATCCCCGTCACAGGAGCGGCGCCGCAGGCACAGAGGATAAAACCAAGGAAAAAAGAAATCCCCCGGAACCGTGGTTCCGGGGGATTTGTCTGTGACCCCAGCGGGATTCGAACCCGCGTTACCGCCGTGAGAGGGCGGCGTACTAGGCCGCTATACGATGGGGCCTTGCACTTTTTTGTCACCGTTTCCGGCGATCAAGCTGAATGAGTATTTCATACTTTCAGCTTCTCTCCAAATCGCTTCAGCGACTTGGAGGTTCTGAATTTCCGGCGTATTCACGCGGATTTTCAGAGCTGGGATACCAGGACTCGAACCTAGAATGACGGTACCAGAAACCGTAGTGTTGCCAATTACACCATATCCCAAAGTGACTTTCGGACCGGAGTTCAGCGCTTTGGTTTCCCTCAGCTTTTCCCTCCGTGCCCCTCAGCACGAGTAATGACTCTACCGGAGTCTGGCCACCTGCACAAATCGGAAAGCCGTTACCTGCATCACACCATTCTCACGCCGCAGCAGGAGCTGTTACCAGCAGCCGGGACAGAGAGTCCACCTGGCGCCCGGTGAACTCTTCCACCACTTCTCCCGTCCTGTTGAGCCAAACGCCGATCAGGCCCGCCGCCGTTGCACCGTCGGCATCAAGCAACCTGTTGTCGCCCACATACAACGTCTCTCCCGGCACCGTGCCCAGCAGACGCACACCTTCGAGGTAGATCGCCGGATCCGGCTTTGGCACGCCCACCGTGTCCGTACCCACCAGGACCTTGATCCTTGACAGGTCTGCACCGTCCAGCTTGGCCCGCTGGTAATCATGCACGTTGTTGCTCACGGCGCCGTAGGGAATCCCTGCGGCATCGAGGGCGTCGAGTACGCCTTCAACGTCGTCAAAAGCCCGCACATACGCCGTCTGGCGTTGATGGTACTCGGCTACCCAGGCTTGGGATTCCTCGCCGTCCTGAAGCTCCACGCCAAAGTGTCCCAAAGCAGCCCTGCCCCGCAGGAGCCGCTGCTCATTGAAAGTCAGCTCCCCGGCCAGATAGCGGTCGTAAAAGTGCGTGGTCTCGTGCGTGAAGATACGTCCGAACTTCGCCCACCCGGCCTGATCCAGGCCGGGCAGGAGATGTTCGCTGACATCGCGCAGTGCCGTTGTCATGGCGTACTCAAGGTCCACCAGGGTGTCATCAATGTCGAAGAGGACGCCGCGGACAGTTCCGAACGAGCTGGAGATAGCCATGACTGCTTCTGCCTCTAGCCGCGGAAGGCGCGGACACGGGCGAGCGAGGAATCCTTGCCGAGGATCACCATCGACTCGAACAGCGGCGGAGAAATGCGGCGTCCGGAAATGGCCGTGCGCACGGGCCCGAATGCTGCCCGCGGCTTGATGCCAAGATCCTCAACCAGAGCCTGCTTGAGCGCGGTCTGAATGTTCTCCGCGGACCACTCCCCAATCGGTTCCAAGGCAGCCAAGGCCGCATCGAGTACTTCCTCCAGGTTCTCCGGAAGGCCCTTGCGGGCATCGTCGGCAACATCAACGGCGTCATCAGCCTTGAACAGGAAGGCCAGCATCTCGGGAGCTTCGCCCAGGAGGGTGATGCGTTCCTGGACCAGAGGCGCCGCCTCGGCGAGGATCTCCTCCTGACGCGGAGTGAGGATTTCCCCTACGAAACCTGCAGCACGGAGGTAGGGAACCAAGCGTTCCTTGAAGTCCTCCGGTGCGAGCATCCGCACGTGGGTTCCATTGATGGCCTCAGCCTTCTTGATATCGAAGCGCGCCGGGTTGCCCAGGACATCGTGGATGTCGAAGTTGGCTACGAGCTGCTCCACCGTGAAGATGTCCTCGTCAGCGCTGAGGGACCAGCCCAGCAGGGACAAGTAGTTGAGAAGGCCCTCAGGGATGAAGCCACGTTCACGGTGCAGGAACAGGCTGGACTCGGGGTCACGCTTGGAAAGCTTTTTGTTGCCCTGGCCCATGACGTAGGGCAGGTGCCCGAATTCCGGCATGTACTCGGCGACGCCAATTGCATAGAGGGCGCGATACAGCGCAATCTGACGTGGAGTGGAGCTCAGCAGGTCCTCGCCACGAAGGACGTGGGTGATTCCCATGAGGGCATCGTCCACCGGGTTCACCAGTGTGTAAAGCGGTGCACCGTTGGCGCGGACAACAGCAAAGTCCGGAACCGAACCCGCCTTGAACGTAATCTCACCGCGGACCAGGTCGTTGAAGGTCAGGTCCTCGTCCGGCATGCGGAGGCGGAGCACTGCTTCGCGGCCCTCGGCCTTGAACTGTGCCAGCTGCTCATCCGTCAGATGGCGGTCGAAGCCGTCATAACCCAACTTCGGGTCGCGACCGGCGGCCTTGTGGCGGGCCTCGATCTCATCCGGCGTGGAGTAGGACTCGTAAACGTGTCCCCCGGCTTTGAGCTTGGCGATGACGTCCTGGTAGATCTCGCCTCGCTGCGACTGCCGGTACGGCTCGTGCGGTCCGCCAACCTCAACGCCCTCATCCCAGTTGATGCCAAGCCATTTCAGGGCGTCCAGCAACTGGTGATAGCTCTCTTCACTGTCGCGGGCCGAATCTGTGTCCTCGATGCGGAAGATCAACTTGCCGCCGGTGTGGCGTGCATAGGCCCAGTTGAACAGGGCGGTGCGGATCAGGCCAACGTGCGGCGTACCCGTAGGCGACGGGCAAAAACGGACGCGGACCGGAGTCTCGGCGTTGACGGCAGGAATGGCGCTGGAGGCAGCGTTCGACGCAGAAGCAGTAGTCATAGTGGTTCCAACTTTACCGCTTGGCGCCGCTTCGGTTTCCCGGCCGGGAAAGCCCGACGGCGGTACGCGCCTTTCGAGCGAGAGGCGCGTACCGCCGTCGGGGTCTGGCGTTTTGCGTGATGCCTAGCGGCGGACCACCGGGTTGGAGAGCCGGCCGATGCCCTCGATCTCCACCTCGAACCGGTCGCCCTCACTGACCAGGCCTACGCCGGCGGGGGTGCCGGTCATGATGACGTCGCCCGGAAGGAGGGTGAATGCGTGCGAAACGATCGAGACAAGCTCGCGTACACCCCGGATCATCTGGTTGGTGCTGCCATCTTGGCGGAGTTCGCCGTTGAGGCGGCCCTGGATGGACAGGTCCTCGTGGTCCAGTTCGGTTTCGATCCACGGACCCAGCGGCGCGGAGGTATCGAATCCCTTGGCACGCGCCCATTGAAGGTCTGTCTTCTGGACATCGCGGGCAGTGAGGTCGTTGCCGCAGGTGTAGCCGAAGATGACGTCGTCCGCACGGTCCTCGGGAACGTCCTTGCAGATCCGGCCGATCACCACGCACAGCTCAGCTTCGAAGGAAACTTCCTCCGAGAACTCAGGGAGGATGATGGGATCGTTGGGGCCGATCACCGAGGTGTTGGGCTTCAGGAAAAGCAAGGGTTGCTGGGGAACCTCGTTGCCGAGCTCAGCAGCGTGCGCTGCGAAATTCCGGCCTACACCGATGACCTTGCTTCGGGGAATGATCGGAGCGAGGAGCCTCACGTCCTCGAGCTTGTGCTTCACGTGGGTACGCTCAACACCATTAAAGAAGGGGTCGCCGTTGATGACAGTGATTTCCTCACTGCCGGGCTCGCCTTCAACAACGCCATAAAGGGGATCAGAATCAACTACAAACCGGGCGATACGCATGGGCTCAAGCCTACAGTCCGCCTCTAGCTTCGGAGGTAATCCAACTGTGCTGCCACGGAAGTCTCCGCCGCCCACCTGACGGATGGGTCGACGTCGGGATAAACGGCATCGGTGACCTCTGGAATCGAGGCGTCCTGCCCCAGGTGGTCCAGCGCGGCCCTGATGTGATCGAGCCGCTGCTCACGGTGATCACGATACGCGCGGCACTTCTCGTCCAAAGCCGGGAGCACAGGCCCATGGGCGGGCAGCAGAGTTGCGGGCCCCATCGCTTCCAGCTTGTCCAAGCTTGAAAGGTAGTCGCCTAATCGGCCATCAGGGTAATCCAGCACGGTGGTTCCCCTGCCCAGAATGGTGTCCCCGGTGAGAACGGAACCGGCGGGGCCGTCATCCGGAAGATGGAAACAGAGGGAGTCGGACGTATGGCCAGGGGTTGCCACCACGCGGATTTCCACGCCACCCGCCATCAGGACCTCGCCGTCCATCAGCGGCTCGCCGCCATGGCAATGTTCCGGCAACGCAGCACGCACCGGCGCCCCGGTGATCTGATGGAACCGCGCTGATGCCTCAGTGTGGTCAGCATGCCGATGCGTAATGAGGACCACCTCCACAACGCCCGCCGATGCCAGCACGGCCAAGTGGTGTTCGTCTTCAGGGCCCGGGTCCACCACCGCGATGTTGGGAGAATCCGGGGCGCCAATGACATAGGAGTTGGTGCCGTCCAGGCTCATCGGTCCCGGGTTTGGAGCCAATCGGTAGCGGGTGAGCTCGCTGCTGCGCTGCAAAGACTCCGCGCTGGGCGTCAGAGAGGAGCCATCGCCGGAGGGTGTGGTGCCGGAAGTCGCCATTGATTCAGAAGTCACTGTCCCATCTTGGCACTGAACCCACGCTCTCTCACATCCGGCGCCCTTCCCACCAACCCGCACTCACATCCGGCGCCCAAACCACCAACCCTCACTCACATCCCACGCCCTTCCCGGGCTAGACGCCTTGAAGTGCCAGAATTAACAGCGTTAGAACGCCCCCAGTGAACTGCAAGAGGGCCCGCCCCAAACCCGAGGGATCTGCGAGAGCGTCCGGGGAAGCAGAACGGCGGCCCGTCCGCTTGTCTGCCAAGGGGACGGGCCGCCGTCGTGCGTCTTTAGTTTGTGCAGGGCACCCGGGTACTAGACCAGGCGGGTCAGCCAGCCGTGGGTGTCCTCAACGGTTCCGGTTTGGATGCCAAGGAGCTGCTGGCGGATGGCCATGGTGGTCTCCCCGGCCTTCGCGTCCTCGGAACCAATGAATTCCGTGGCGTCCTTGAGCACACCGATCGGCGTGATCACTGCTGCAGTGCCGCAAGCGAAAACTTCGGTGATCTCGCCGGAAGCGACGCCTTCGCGCCACTCGTCCAGGGTGATCTTCCGCTCGGTGACCTCACGGCCCATGTCCTTGGCCACCTGGATGACGGACATACGCGTCACGCCTTCCAGGATGGTGCCGCTGAGTGCGGGAGTAACCAAGGAACCGTCCTTCATGACGAAGAAGACGTTCATTCCGCCGAGTTCTTCCACGGCGTCGTCGTTGAAGTGGTCCAGGAAAAGTACCTGCTTGCAACCGTTCGCTTCGGCTTCCTGCTGTGCGATCAGGGACGCTGCATAGTTTCCGCCGCACTTGGCCGCACCTGTTCCACCGCGGCCCGCACGGGCGTATTCGCGGGAGATCCAGATGGAAACAGGCTTGAGCTCGCCACCGAAGTAGTTGCCGGCAGGGGAAGCGATGACTCGGAAAGACACTTCGCGGGCAGCACGGACACCAAGGAACGCTTCTGTGGCGATCATGAACGGGCGCAGGTACAGGGCTTCACCGTCGCCGGACGGCACCCATTCCTGGTCCGCCTGTACGAGTTCGCGGATGGCACCGAGGAAGTACTCCTCGGGCAGCTCCGGAAGGGCAAGGCGGCGTGCCGACTTGTTCAAGCGCGCGGCGTTGGCCTCAGGCCGGAAGGTCCACACGGATCCGTCGGCGTGACGGTAGGCCTTCAGACCCTCAAAGATTTCCTGGCCGTAATGCAGCACGGCAGCGGACGGGTCCAGGGAGATGGGTCCGTAGGGCTCGATCCGGGCGTTCTGCCAACCGCCATTGCCATCGGCGTCAACTTTGTAGTCGACGACGGCGGTGTGGTCGGTGAAGTAGTCGCCAAATCCCGGGTTCGCCAGGACGGCTGCACGCTCCTCAGCAGACTTCGGGGTTTCCGAAAGCTGCTGGCTGAATTCGACGCCATGGGCAGTCTGAGTCATGTTTCCTCCACAGTCAGCTACCTGGCAGGGCGAACCGGGTCCCCAAAAGGGTGTGGTTCAGCGATGGACCAGGGAAGCAGGTAAATAATTCAAGACAAGCTTACGCCTGAGTATTGGGCCTAAAGTGCGGCCGCAATGGCGTCGCCAATGGCAGCTGTGCTGCGTGGCTCGCCGGTGCGGCTTTCGACGTCGGCGACTACTGCCGCTTCGATCTTTCGGGCCGCCGTGGTGTAGCCAAGGTGGTCCAGGAGCAGCACTGCGGAGAGGATGGCCGCGGTGGGATCGGCTTTCTGCTGTCCGGCGATGTCCGGAGCGGAGCCGTGGACGGGCTCAAACATGGACGGTGCTGTGCGGTCCATGTTGATGTTGCCCGATGCCGCCAGGCCGATGCCACCGGTAATGGCTGCGGCGAGGTCGGTGAGGATGTCGCCGAACAGGTTGTCGGTGACGATGACATCAAAGCGGGAGGGGTCGGTCACCATGAAGATGGTGGCTGCGTCAATGTGCAGGTAGTCGTGGGTGACCTCGGGGAATTCCTTGGCCACGGCCTCGACGGTCCGCTTCCACAGGTGCCCGGCAAACACGAGCACATTGTGCTTGTGGACAAGGGTGACGTGCTTGCGCGGACGCTCGCTGGCGCGGCGGAAGGCATCGCGAACCACGCGCTCCACGCCGTGGGCGGTATTGAGGGAAACTTCCGTGGCCACCTCATGGGGTGTCCCGCCTCTCAATGTGCCGCCGTTGCCCACATAGGGACCTTCAGTGCCTTCGCGGACCACGATGAAATCGATGGCGCCGGGGTTGGCCAACGGGCTGCCGACCGTACCGTAGAGGCGGGACGGGCGCAGGTTTACATAGTGGTCCAGGCTGAAGCGGAGCTTGAGCAGCATCTCGCGTTCAATGATGCCGGACGGGATGCGGGTATCGCCCGGAGCTGCGCCTACTGCACCAAAGAGGATTGCATCGCGGGTGCGCAGATCCGCCAGGACCTCGTCCGGGAGGGTCTCGCCGGTCTCAAGCCAGTGCTGGGCACCGAGCTTATAGTTGGTCAGTTCGAGGGCGACGCCTTCGGCGGCGACAGCCTTTTCGAGGACCTTGACGGCTTCGGCGATGACCTCTGGGCCAATGCCGTCGCCAGGGATGACAGCGAGATTGATGGACGTTGCACTCATGGTTCTATCTAGCCAAGCAATCCACATGCTGGTCAAAATCGTCTCACTCCTTGAACAGCGGCATCTGGTTGCAGCAACGGAAGGCTCAGACCACGGCATGATGCCCATGCCGGGACCCAGCGCATAGAGTCACAGCGTGGATAGAAGGCACGCAGCTTACGAATGGTTCCGGATCAACCGCTTCAAAGTGGACATGACGGCCACCTGCCTGCTGATTCTCCTCTTCGGTCCCGTATATCTGGTCGCCGACAGGCCTGGGCTGTTCCTTCTGTCCTGCAGCCTCCTGTTCCCCCTCGCCTGGCGACGTACGCGCCCGGCTGTGGCGGCCGGCGTCGTGATCCTTGTGTGCCTCATCCAGTGGGCCGTGGGTGCGGAACCGGTAGCGGGCCAAATCGCGGTCCCGCTGGTCATCTACGCAACGGCTGCCTACGGACCTGCGTGGGCGAGCCGGACGGTTCTGCTGGCCGGGCTCGTCGGTGGGGTCATGCTCACCACACGGCTCTTTTCCACTACCGCCGAATCCGGAATTCTGGGCCTGACCATAGGCGCGCTCTATACCGTGCTGATATGGATGCTTGTCTTGGTGAGTTGGACACTTGGTGACCTGACGCGCGTCCGCCGCCTCCAGCTTCAGGCACTGGAGGACCGAACACGGCGACTCGAAGTGGAGCAGATGCAGGAACGGAAACTGGCCGCTGCCGACGAACGCTCCCACATCGCCCGCGAGATGCACGACATCGTGGCGCATTCGCTGTCCGTCATCATTACCCAAGCGGACGGCGCACGATACGCGGCTGCGGCACAACCCGAGCTCGCCACCGAAGCATTGGCCACCATCGCAGCTACAGGCCGGGATTCCTTGGGCGAAATGAGAAGGCTGCTGGGGGTCCTCCGCTCGGACGAGGACTCCCCTACCCGCCCACAACCCCGGCTTTCGGATCTCGATGAACTCCTCCTCGGCTTCCGCGCTGCGACACTTCAGGTGGCCTTCGAACAGACCGGTGTGCCCCGCAGGGCCCTTCCTGCCGGCGCCGAACTCACTGCCTATCGAATCATTCAGGAAGCACTCACCAATGTGATGAAACACGCCGGCCCCAAGGCGACGGCGGCGGTAACGCTCACATGGCAGGCCCGAGGCCTGCAAGTGGACATCATCGACGACGGCCGGGGTGCCGCTGCTGATCCGCCAACGGCAGGCGGCGGTAACGGGCTTCCGGGAATGGGCGAGCGAGTCTCCCTCTACGATGGTTCCTTGACCGCAGGCCCGGTACAGGGCGGCGGTTTCCGTGTGTCCGCATTCATCCCCTATTCGGAGGCCTAGCCATGCCTGAAGTTCCTGCGCCCATTCGTGTGGCACTCGTTGATGACCAGCAATTGGTGAGGTCCGGTTTTGGCATGTTGATCAATTCCCAGCCGGACCTGGAGGTGGTGGCTGAGGCAGGAAACGGGATGGAGGCGGTACAGGCCCTGAGCGCCACTGCCGCCGACGTGGTCCTGATGGATGTCCGCATGCCCGGGATGGACGGCATTGAAGCAACCCGTCGACTTTTGGAACAAGCTGCGGCACAGCCCTCCGGCTCCCAACGGGCCGAAATCAAAATCGTGGTCCTGACCACGTTCGATCTGGACGAGTACGCCCTTGCCGCGATTCAGGCCGGTGCCAGCGGGTTCCTCCTCAAAGATGCACCGCCAGAGGAACTACTCGAGGCCATCCGCACCGTCTACCGCGGTGACGCCGTGATCGCTCCTTCCACCACCCGGCGCCTGCTTGACCACGTGGCACCGCTCCTGAGGACTCAATCGCCGGAGCAAACTGAACATGCAGCCGCAGTCGAGCGCCTGACCACCCGCGAGCGCGAGGTATTCCAGCTGATCGCACAGGGACAGTCCAATCCGGAGATAGCAGCGGGTCTGTTCCTTTCCGAGGCAACGGTAAAGACCCATGTGGGCCATATTCTGGCCAAGCTTGGTGCACGGGACCGCGTCCAGATTGTAGTCATTGCCTATGAGACCGGCGTGGTGGCGCCGGGTACTTAGGCAGCCCTGCACTGCGGCGGCCTGTCTCAGACCACGGTATGAGCGGGCCCCCGGAATAATGGGCCCGCAGCCCGATCCTCCAGCGCAGGGCTGAAACATAGCGTGGAACCATGACAACATTCACGTCTCTCCCCCACCCGTCAGGAACCGATCGTCCGGCAGGCTCGTCAGGCGCTCAGGCCCGTCCCGCTGTGGAGGCTCATGAGCTGACCAAGAGCTACGGCCGCGCCGATACCACCGTGACTGCCCTGAACAGGGTGTCCGTGAGCTTCGACGCCGGAAAGTTCACTGCCATCATGGGGCCGTCCGGCTCCGGCAAATCCACTTTGATGCACTGTCTCGCCGGCTTGGATACGGCTGATTCCGGACGGATTGTGCTGGGCGGCACGGAACTGACAGGGCTCAACGACCGCCAGCTCACGGCGCTCCGCCGTGAGAGGATCGGCTTCGTTTTCCAGGCATTCAACCTGGTGCCCACCTTGACTGCCGAACAGAACATCACGCTCCCCCTCGCCTTGGCAGGAACCACTGCCGACGCCGGATGGCTGGATACCGTTGTCACAACCCTTGGGCTCAAGGACCGTATGAAGCATCGGCCACATGAGCTCTCCGGTGGCCAACAGCAGCGCGTGGCTGTTGCCCGGGCGCTGCTGACTCGTCCCGACGTCGTGTTTGGTGACGAACCAACCGGCAACCTCGACTCAAAGGCCGGCGGGGAAGTATTGGCACTGCTGCGCCGGAGCAGCCAGGAGATGGGGCAGACCATCATCATGGTCACCCACGATCCCGTGGCCGCCAGCTACGCGGACCGCGTAGTACTGATGAGCGACGGAGGCCTGGTGGGCGAGATTCACCATCCAACGGCAGACTCTGTGCTGACCGCCCTCGGCAAGCTGGGGGCCTGAGGCATGTTGCGTGTTGCCGTCTCCCAATTGACGACGCATTTCCGACGATTCGTCGCTATCGGGCTTGCAGTCATGTTGTCCGTCATGTTTCTCTCGGCCACCCTTATGGTGGGCGCCAGCACCAATGCCTCACTGGGCGCGAGTATCGGCGAGGCGTACCGCAACGCCGATGTTGTGGCTACGTCCAAGAACGGGGAGCCGTTCACCCAGGCTGCGGTGGATGCAGCCGTTTCATCCCCTGCAGTCCAGGACAGCTACGCCGAGCGTTCCACGTATGTGACGTTCGTGGCCGGTGGCGGTGAGCAGTACGGGCGCCTGCGCAATGCGGCGCCGGTTTCCCTGGAGAGTGGCATGCTGTCCTCAGGGTCCATGCCATCGAGCGGCTTGGAAGCCGCAATTGACGTCAAGACTGCCGAGCATTTGGGCCTCACAGTCGGCAGTACCGTGGAGTTGCGCGGCGCGGGACCGGTCAAGACAGCGAAGGTCACCGTATCGGGCCTCATGAAAGCCACTAACGATCCTTTCTCGTCATCGGCTGCCCAGTTGGTGGGTTCGGAATCGGTTCTGAACGCCGTGCAGGACGCGGGCGCCGGGTATTCGGGGCTGCAGTTCGCGCTCAAGCCCGGGGAAGACGTCACCGCAGCCAAGGACTTCATCGCACACCGTATGGAAGCGGCCGGCACCGTTGGACCCGTGCTGGAAACGGCGCAGGAGAAGGTCACCTCCACAGTGGCCATGCTCAGTGCCGGCCAGGATCAGTTGACCGTTGTGTTGCTCGCTTTCGCTGGAGTGGCCATCCTTGTTTCCACTTTGGTGGTAGCCAATACGTTCTCAGTCCTGGTTGCCCAGCGGACCAGGGAGTTGGCTTTGCTTCGGTGCCTTGGTGCCGGCCGGTCACAGATCCGCGGATCCGTCATGCTGGAGGCGCTGGTGGTCGGTTTCATTTCCTCGGTTGTGGGCGTCCTCGCTGCCACCGGCCTGATGACCGGCTTGATTGCCTGGGCCAAGTCCCAACCTGAGCAAGCCTTCGCCACACTGGCGGTACCGCCGTCGGCCATCATTGCCGGCCTGGTAGCCGGCACGCTCCTGACGGTGGTGGCTGCCCTGGTACCCGCGAAAGCGGCAACAGCCGTGGCACCACTGGCGGCCCTCCGACCGGCCGACGACGCCACCGTGGGCAACCGGCGAGGCAAGATCCGCCTTATCCTGGGCCTCGTGGCCGTGCTGGGCGGAGCCGTCGTGCTGGTGTACGGCAGCCTGACGGTCTCCTTGCTGGTGGCGTTGCTCGGGGGTGCTGCCTCGTTTGTGGGCATCCTGCTGTGCTCCACCCTGTTCATCCCATCCGTGGTAGCCATGGCAGGCCGATTGGCAGCACCGGCCGGTGTGCCCGGCAAGCTCGCAGCAGTTAACGCGACGCGAAACCCTGCCCGCACTTCCGCTACGGCCGCTGCACTGCTGATCGGGGTCACGCTGGTCTCCCTCATGATGACGGGGGCGGCGACGTCCAGGCAGGCATTCAACGACACCTTGGCGGAAAACTATCCGGTGGACCTGTCCGCTCAGACAGTAGTGGACGGCACCGACCCCACGCAGGCCCTGTCTCGAATCAAAGCCCTCGACGGCGTCAGCGCTGCGGTGCTGCTCCAACCGTTGGGAACGCTGCAGGACGGAGCGACGCCTGACGCCGCCACCACCGTCTACGGGCTCTCCGCCGTTGATGCCGCATCCGTACTGCGCGACAACAAACTCAAGCCGGCGCCAGGCACCGTGTACCTGCCTGAAGACTCCGGGCAGGGACCAGCAGACATCTCGACGGCGGCAGGCAGCGTTACGCTCGATGCCAAGGTTCTGCGAACCCGCCACGTACCCGCCTTTGTGGAGAGTTCCAGCATCTCCTCAGCTGCGCTCCCGGAAACGCCGGGCATGGTGTGGGTGAAACTGGACGATTCGGTATCCGGGGACCGGGTTCAGGCCATCCAGAAGGACATCGCGTCCGCTCTGGGTGTTCATGAGCGCACTGTCAGCGGTGCAGCAATTGAGCGAGTGACCTTCAACAGCATCATCGATGTCCTGTTGCTGGTGGTCACTGGGCTCCTTGGTGTCGCAGTGGTGATCGCGTTGATTGGCGTGGCCAACACCTTGTCGCTGTCGGTCCTGGAGCGGACGCGCGAGAACTCGTTGCTCCGCGCCCTTGGCCTGACCAAGGGGCAGCTTCGCGGGATGTTGGCTATTGAAGCCGTGCTCGTCGCAGGCGTGGCAGCGATCATGGGAGCCGGCATGGGCGTCGTTTACGGATGGCTTGGAGCGCAGGCAACCCTGGGCGGCGTGGCCAGTGTTGTTCCGGCGGTGCCGTGGCTGCAGTTGGCAGCTGTCTTTGGCGTAGCCGTAGTCGCCGGACTTCTGGCATCGGTGGTGCCTGCCCGGCGGGCGGCACGGTTGTCACCGGTTGAGGGGCTAGCTACCGCCTAAGCCCCCGACGCTCTATCAGCTAATCACCCTTAAACAGAAACGCTCTCTCACTTCCCTGGATAGACCGGCAGGAAGTGAGAGAGCGTTTCTTGTTTACGGCTGTGATGTGAGAGAAGGTTTATGCCTCGGCGGGTTCTTCGTACCGCGGGAAGACAGGTGCAGGTGCCGGCAGCGCTGTCCCTGCCACCAAAGGCGTCGCGATTGCGGCGAACTGGCGGGCCTCACCCTCCGGCTGGCCGAGAACCTCAAGGAACTTGGCCGACGACGACGGCATAACCGGCTGTGCGAGGATCGCCACGATCCGCACAACCTCCAGGGTGACGTAAAGGACCGTGTTCATGCGGTCGATGTCCGTCTTGCGCAGTACCCACGGAGCTTGTTCGGCGAAATACGCGTTGGTGTCGCCGAGGACAGTCCAGATGGCTTCCAAGGCCCGGCTGAATTCCTGCTTGTCGAACGCTGCGCGGGCAGTTTCCAGCAGCGCACCAGCCTGTGCCAGCAAAGCATCATCCTCTGCCGTGAATGCGCCGGGTACGGGAACCTTGCCGTCACAGTTCTTCGCCACCATGGACAGCGAACGCTGAGCAAGGTTGCCGAAGTTGTTGGCAAGATCCGAGTTCATGCGGCCCACAATGGCTTCGTGGTTGTAGTTGCCGTCCGCACCGAACGGAACTTCGCGGAGGAAGAAGTAGCGGCACTGGTCCAGGCCGTACTGTGCCACGAAGTCCTGCGGTGCCACCACGTTGCCCAAAGACTTGGACATCTTCACACCATTGTTGGTGAGGAAGCCGTGGATCATGACGCGCTTGGGCAACTCCAGGCCTGCACTCATGAGGAAAGCGGGCCAGTAAATAGCGTGGAAGCGTGAGATGTCCTTGCCGATCACGTGGACGTCGGCAGGCCAGAACTTCTTGAATGATTCCGACTCGATGTCCGGGTAGCCCACGCCGGTCAGGTAATTGGTCAGGGCGTCGACCCAGACGTACATGACGTGCTTTTCATCGCCGGGGACGGGAACGCCCCAGTCGAAGGTGGTGCGGCTGATGGACAGGTCTTCCAGGCCGCGCCGGACAAAACTGATGACCTCATTAAAGCGCGACTGCGGCGCACCAAACTCCGGTTGTTCCTCGTACAGGGCAAGGAGTTTCTCCTGGTAATTGGAGAGCCGGAAAAAGTAGCTTTCCTCGGCGGTCCACGTCACCAGAGTGTCCGTTTCCTTGGAGTAGCGAAGCCCGTCCTCCTTCACCACGGTGTCGTCCTCGACGTAATATGCCTCGTCACGGACGGAGTACCAGCCCTCGTACTTGGACAGGTAGATATCGCCGTTGGCTTCCATCTTCTTCCAGATGGCTTGGGAGGCGGCGTAGTGGTCCTGGTCCGTGGTGCGGATGAAGCGGTCATGGGAGATGCCCAAGTCCTGGCTCATCTGCTTGAAGGCTGCCGAGTTGCGGTCAGCGAGCTGTTTGGCAGAGATGCCTTCCTTCTCGGCTGACTGCTGCATCTTGAGTCCGTGCTCGTCCGTTCCGGTCATGAAGAACACTTCATGGCCGTCAAGGCGCTTGAAGCGTGCCATGGCATCAGTCGCAATGACCTCGTAAGCGTGGCCGATGTGCGGCACGCCGTTGGGGTAGCTGATTGCGGTGGTGATGTAGAACGGGGATTTCTCTGGAGACGTCACTCTAAGAAGTTACCTTTTTTTGGGATGAAATAGCTTAGTTAAGTTCGGTCAGCGTATCGCTGAGCCGCACGAGCTCGTGGTCGTGGGAGGCAACCAGGACGGCAATGCCATCGCTGGTGGTGTCCTTCAGAATGCCGATGATGCGGTTGGCCGCCGCACGGTCAAGGCTGGCCGTGGGCTCGTCCACCACCAATACGCGGGTTCCCAGGATCAGGGCGCGGGCAATAGCCACGCGCTGACGTTCACCACCGGAAAGCTGCGCAGGACGGTGGCGCATGCGGCGTCCCAGGCCCACGAGGTCCAGGAGGTCCTTGGCCATCTCGGTACGCTGTTCCACTTCGCCATCGGGCACGGCGGGGAGCAGGACGTTTTCCAACGCGCTCATGCCGTCAATCAAGGCACCGCCCTGATCCACGTAGCCGATCAGCGCCCGGCGGCGGTCCGCGATCTCGTCGTCGCCCATGCTGTCCAGGGGCTGGCCCTCCCAGAAGACTTTGCCCGACGTCGGGAGCGTCAGTCCTGCGCTGACGGTCAGGATGCTGGTCTTACCGGAGCCGCTTCGACCGGCAACACAGTGCATTTCGCCGGAATGAAGGGTGAGGTTGAAGTCGTCCACCACGTCAACTTCCTCGGCTCCGCCTTTGTCGCCACCGTAGTGGATGGTGACCCGGCTCAGTTCCAGGGGTGTTGCGTGATCCGTGGCCCTCACGATGGTGTTGGCACGGGTCTGCAATGACTCTTCCGCCGATTCCGGGGTGGCCGTCAGCTCGGGGTTGGGATTGTCAGTCATTTGACTACTTTCGTTGCAATCGGAATCCAGCAAATTACGGCCAGCAGACCGGCCAGCCCGGCCCAAAGAGCCGCGTAGGGAGCCAGGAGCAGCCCCAGCCCCAAGGCACCGAGGACACCCAGCGGAAGTGCCACCGTGCCCACAAGCGCGTTTTCAAAGAAGCGGACCTGGCCCAGCATGTCCGGGTTCCAGCCCATGGCACGCAAGGTACCGAGGTACTCCCGTTTGGCATGGAGTTCGAAGCGGCCGGTGACCAAGGTCAACAGGAGCCCGACAACCACACCGAAAACAGCGAGGATGACGCTCGGCAGGGCGATGCTTGCTGCGGCAAGACCACTCAGTGCGCTGGCGCCGGCAGCCCGGGGAATGTCGATCAGGAGCGCGATGAGGGCACCCACTGCGGCACCAAACACACCCACTGCCACGGCCAGAGAGATCGAGTTGAACCGGTTGGTTGTCAGCTGCCTGTTCGCAAATGTCAGCGGCGAGTCCACGGTGACCAGCCGGTCGTCGTGCTGCGGCTCCTGATCAATCACCACGCGGTGGCGCAACTGCTGGGCGGCCAGCAATGCAGCACCACAGTAAATGACAAGCATGGTCACCGAGACGATCACGGTGGCGATATTCCAGCTCAGCAGGCTCAGGACAATGCCGGCGGCAGCGAGAGCAGCGGCACCTACGCCGAACTCTTCCAGGACCCAGGATCGTATGCGTTTTTGCGTCCACCCCATGGCGCGAAGAATTCCGGCTTCGCTCCTGCGCTGGCGGATGTAGCTCACGGTGGAGGCACCCGTCAGGAGTGTGGCGCCAAGAAGGGTCAGGAACAGCAGGGTGATATTGGTTCCGGTGAGGGAGCCGGAGACGGCATCGGCCGCGTCCTGCCGTACCCACGACTGCTGGACGGTGCCCAGCGGTGATTCCTTACCGGCGTCGTCTTTGCTATAGCCGGGGACAAAAATGTTGGCGTCCTCGCGGGCGGATCCAGCCACCACAGTGGCCTCAAGGCCCAGCTCGCGGATCTGGGTGGCAAGTTTCTCCACCTCGGGCTGTGCCGTCTTCCAGTTGCCGCTTGCTGATGCTTTGACCCGGATGGCGTCAATGACATCTGCGTTGCTGTCGTAGCCACGAGCTGCTGCCAGACCGTAGTAGTCGGTGATGGCTCCGGCGGACTGGCTGACCAGGCCCGTAGCGCTCAGGGACGGCTTCAGTTCCGTGCCCTCCACCTCTTTGCCCTCAGCGTCCTTGCTCAGCGTCATGGGAGTGGGGTCATAGCCGCCCAAGGGAAGCTTGTTGACGTCCCCGGCCGCAGACTTTACGGCGGCAGGGTCGAAGGTTCCGTACACCATGGGCAATGGTGTAGCCGGCTTCTTGCCCGTCTCCAGGTCCTCCCGGTAGGAACGTTCGTCCACCGGCTTGCGTTGCGTCTGGTCCACCGCTGCCCCAAAGGAGGACTTCTCGGGCAAACGGTTGACCGTCACCCAGTCTCCCGGGATGGCGCTCTTGTCTGTTGCACCGTTGGCGGCTTCATCGCCGTCCTTGTACTGCGGAGCGGCGGCAAAAGCGGTGCTCCAAGCGGCCGGGTTGTACAGGCCCTGGCTGAAGGAAGCCGTGCTGCCCAGCAATTGGCTGTGGTCAGTGGATCCCGGCCATTCGAGGGCGAACGGGGACTTGGATACGAACGGGAGGTAGTCCTTGTCCAAGGACCGCGTTACGGTGCCAACATCCTTGACCACCTTGCCACTTGCATCAAGTTCCTCGATCTTTACCGAGTACTGGAGGTCAAGGGAGGTGCCGGAACGGACAATCAGCGGGATGGCCTTGGAATCATTGGTCAGTAGGCCGTCGCGCTTGGCTTGCTGGTACTGCGTCATCAGCGGCGCCCAGTATTTGAGCTTTACACCCAGGAAATCCGGTCCTTCTTCCAGCTGGTCCATGCTGAGGCCGGTGGTGAAAAGACTTTCGAAGTGGCGTCCGATTGCACCGGCGTCACGGGCGTCTGCCGGAGGAGCTTTCTCCAGTGGTGCCAGGAAGTCTCCTGCGGAGCCCAGCAGCGCGCGCTCAGCGGCGGGGTCGACGGCGACGACGGACTCTGTCACCTCGGGCGCCAAGGGAAGCGCTACGGAGAGATTGAAGAGGTTATGCTCGGAGCCCAAGGCGGGGGCCGGGAACTTGACGCCGGTCTCGCCCTCGGGGCCCGCGATCCGGACGTTGGTGCCGCCCGCAGTCTGTTCCTGGATCAGCCGGCCCTTGCCCAAAGTACCTTCAGCGCTGGTCTTGAAGAGAGTCTGCTGGTTAACGCCGTCAGAGCTGGTGGCAGAGGCGGTCAGACGATACTTCTTGGGGGAATCAGAGAGCACGGATTCCGCTGCAGGCCATTTGCTGGAGTCCATGGCGGAGGGGTCCCCCGCCGTTACTGCCCCGGCAAGTCCCGCGTTGTACCCCAGGTAGTCCATGGCGTTAAGGCGAGGGGCCTCAAGGTTTTGCGATACGCGCGAGACCAGGCTGATGGGCGCGGCCACGGCCGTTTGGCCCATGGTCCGAATCTTCTCCAACTGTTCAAAGCTGATGCCGCCCTGGCCGTTGGCGATTTCCGGCTGGATCAATGCACCGCCGTCGCCATCTTGTGACTGGTCAGGCTTTGCCTGGACCAGGATGTCGTAGAGTCCCCGCGAGTTCTCGTCCACTGTCCTGTTCAGAGCCGCCTGCGACTGGCTCTGGACGAGGACGGACAAGCACATGGCGACGATCAAAATGGCCGCGGTCAGCAGCAGCACACGGCTTCTGATGAACCTTTGGACGGCGTTCATTGGGCTCCCTGAGACCTTGATTACGGGCGCGCACACATGCTCCGTTATTCCTCAAAAGACACAAAGGAATACCGGGCTGTATGTGCAAAAAAGTTGTGGCCGGCCTGCTGCCGGGTCCGAATTCCGGACCCAGCCATTGTAAGCAGACCGGCCACTCCTGCGTGCCAAGGTGTGTCGCCGGCACGCGAACCTAACTGATACGGATCAGTGCTAGTCCTCCAGGTCCACTTCGCGAACCATCTCAGCGCCAATACCGGCCTTGATGGCTTCCAGCACTTGCTGCGGAACGGAGCTGTCGATGGTCAGGAGTGCCAGTACCTGGCCGCCTTCGGTCTGGCGTGCCACCTGCATTCCGCCGATGTTGATGTTGTTCATGCCCAGGATGTGTCCAATGGTGCCAATCACGCCCGGACGGTCGGCGTAGGCTACAACCACCAGGTGTTCGCTGATGGGAATTTCGACGTCGTACCCGTTGACGCCCACAAGCTTTTCCACCTGCTTGGGACCGGTCAGGGTTCCGGCGACGGAAATCTGGGAACCGTCGCTGAGCGCACCACGGATGGTTAGGACATTGCGGTAATCCTCAGCGTCCGGGGTGGTGATGAGGCGGGTGTTGATGCCGCGCTGTTCGGCGATCACCGGAGCATTCACGTAGGAGACCTGCTCCGTGACGACGTCCGCGAAAACGCCCTTCAGTGCGGCGAGCTCGAGCACCTTGACGTCCAGTGCGGCAATCTCACCGGCTACCTCAACGTCGATCTGCGTCAAGGAAGCGTGGGTCAGCGCGGTGAAGATCCGCCCCAGCTTCTCGATCAGCGGGATGCCAGGACGCACGTCCTGAGCAATGACTCCGCCGGCTACGTTCACGGCGTCCGGTACCAGCTCGCCGGCGAGGGCGAGGCGCACGGACTTGGCAACTGAAACGCCTGCCTTCTCCTGGGCCTCATCCGTGGATGCCCCGAGGTGGGGGGTCACAATGACGTTGTCGAACTCGAAGAACGGCAGATCCGTACTGGGCTCCTTGACGAAGACGTCAACGCCTGCTCCGGCAATCTGGCCTTCCTTCAGCGCAATGTGAAGTGCTTCCTCGTCCACGAGGCCACCGCGGGCCACGTTGACCACGTAGGCCGTTTCCTTCATCTTGCGGAAAGCATCGGCGCCGAGCATCCCCACCGTTTCAGGTGTCTTAGGCATGTGAATGGTGATGAAGTCCGAGTTTTCCAGCAACTCATCCAGTGTGACCAGCTTGACGCCCAGCTGGGCTGCGCGGGCGGACGTGATGTAGGGGTCGTACGCCAGGATCTGAGTGTCGAAACCCTGGAGGCGTGCAGCCACCAAAGCACCAATGCGTCCCAGGCCGATGATGCCGATCTTCTTCTCAAAAAGTTCGATTCCGGTGTACTTGGAACGCTTCCACTCGCCGTTCTTCAACGCAGAGCTGGCCTGCGGAATGTGGCGGGCGAGGCTCAGGATGTGACCCACGGTGAGCTCAGCGGCAGAGACAATGTTGGACGTCGGGGCGTTGACCACCATAACGCCGGCCTGCGTTGCAGACTTGATATCCACGTTG
Source organism: Arthrobacter sp. DualSoilB13 (assembly GCF_055389195.1). Taxonomy (NCBI): domain Bacteria; kingdom Bacillati; phylum Actinomycetota; class Actinomycetes; order Micrococcales; family Micrococcaceae; genus Arthrobacter; species Arthrobacter sp. DualSoilB13. The sequence continues at coordinate 2,557,656 of NZ_AP035865.1, forward strand.
TCCAAGCCCACGCCAGCACGGGCGATGACCTTGAGGTTCTTAGCCGCCGCGATTGCTTCGGCATCCACTTGGGTGGCAGACCGGACCAGGATGGCATCGACGTCGGCAATGGCGGACAGCAGCTGGGAACGGTCGGCGCCGTCGGTCTGTCGGATTTCAAAGTCCGGGCCCAATGCCTCGACTGTGGCGGGCGAAAGTTCCTCGGCGAGGAGGACGACGGGTTTGCTGGCTGACACGGGTGGCACCTTACTTTGGACAACTTTGGACAGAACTGGACAAGGAGCGGATGCGTGGCCCGGGGCACGGCGCCGGGACCAGCCCAGAATATCGAATCCGGGCCGGGATTCCGTTGCCGGGGAGCGATGTTACGGCCGGACCGGCGGCGGTTGTGAAGAAGTTCACAGCCCACACTGCTGTGCTATTCGGTGGAGAAACAGCGGATCATACGCAACAACGCCCGCCCGGCTGTGTTCGCCGGACGGGCGTCGTAGTGTGCGGCCTTCAGGCCGGCACGGAAGGATCAGCGGGCTGCGGAACCTTCAACGTAGTCAGCGTCCTGCTGCTGCCAGGAGAACAGGGAGCGCAGTTCGCGGCCGACCTCTTCGATGGGGTGCTGCTCAGCCTTGGCACGCAGTTCCTTGAACTCGGCGCCACCGTTATCCTGATCATCGATGAAGCGCTTGGCAAAAGCACCGCTCTGGATGTCCGCGAGGACAGCCTTCATGTTTTCCTTCACCTCGGGGGTGATGACGCGCGGGCCGGAAACGTAGTCGCCGTACTCTGCGGTGTCGGAAACGCTCCAGCGCTGCTTGGCAATGCCGCCTTCCCACATGAGGTCAACAATGAGCTTGAGCTCGTGGAGAACCTCGAAGTAGGCGATCTGCGGCTGGTAGCCGGCTTCGGTCAGGGTTTCGAAGCCGTACTGGACCAGCTGGGAAACGCCGCCGCAGAGGACGGACTGCTCGCCGAAGAGATCGGTTTCGGTCTCTTCGGTGAAGGTGGTCTTGATGACGCCGGCGCGGGTTCCACCGATTGCCTTGGCGTAGGACTTCGCCAGGTCCCAAGCGGAACCGGATGCGTCCTGCTCAACAGCGATGATGTCCGGGATACCGCGGCCGGCTTCGAATTCGCGGCGCACAGTGTGGCCGGGAGCCTTCGGGGCGATCAGGATGACGTCAACGCCGGCCGGAGCTTCGATGTAGCCGAAACGGATGTTGAAGCCGTGTGCGAACGCAAGTGCCTTGCCCTCGGTCAGCTTGTCCTTGATGGAGTCGTTGTAGATCGCACGCTGGTGCTGGTCCGGTGCCAGGATCATGATGACGTCGGCCCATTCGGCGGCGTCAGCAACGTTCTTGACAGTGAAGCCTGCGTCCTCTGCCTTGGCGGCCGACTTTGAGCCGTCCTTGAGCGCGATAACGACCTCGACGCCGGAATCGCGGAGGTTCAGTGCGTGGGCGTGGCCCTGCGAGCCGTAGCCAACGATTGCTACCTTGCGGCCCTGGATGATCGACAGGTCTGCGTCATCGTCGTAGAACATTTCAGTCACTTGCGTAACTCCTCTTGAGTGGTTTTTCGTAGATATTGATAGTGGTGCTGCGGTACTGGACGCAAGGCTCACGCGGAGCGGAGCGCCCTGTCACTCATGGAGCGGGATCCCCGTCCAACGGCCAAGGTGCCGGACTGCACGATTTCACGGATGCCGAACGGCTCGAGCACTGACAGCAGCGCGGCGAGCTTCTCGGGGGTACCGGTTGCCTCAATCACCAACGAGTCTGTGGACACGTCGACGACTGCGGCACGGAACAGGTCTGCAGCTTGGGTTACCTGCAGACGTGTCGCGGCATCCGCACGTACCTTGACCAGGATGTGGTCACGTTGTACGGAAGATTCTGAAGTCAGTTCAACAATTTTGATCACGTTGACCAACTTGTTGAGCTGCTTGGTGACCTGCTCAATGAGGTCGCCGTCGGCGTCGACGACAACCGTCATGCGGGACATGCCCGGAACCTCAGTGGGGCCCACAGCAAGGGAATTGATGTTGAACGCGCGCCGGGCGAAGAGGCTGGCCACGCGGGTCAGCACGCCGGGCTTGTCTTCGACCAGAACGGACAGTGTGTGACGGCTCATGCCTAGTCCTCCTCTTCCCATTCCGGGGTCATGTTGCGGGCAACTTGGATCTGGTCATTGCTGACGCCTGAAGGCACCATCGGCCACACCATCGAGTTGGGGCTGACGACGAAGTCGATAACCACCGGGCGGTCGTTGATTTCCAGCGCCTTCTGGATGGTGGCGTCAATGTCTTCGTCGCGCTCACAACGCAGTGCGGCGCAACCGTAGGCATCAGCCAACTTGACGAAGTCCGGAATCCGGATGGTGTCGTGGCCTGTGTTCAGATCCGTGTTCGAGTAACGGCCCTCGTAGAACAGCGTCTGCCATTGGCGGACCATACCCAGCGAGGAGTTGTTGATGATGGCCACCTTGATGGGGATGTTGTTAATGGCGCAGGTGGCCAGTTCCTGATTGGTCATCTGGAAGCAGCCGTCCCCGTCGATGGCCCACACCACACGGTCCGGTTCACCAACTTTGGCGCCCATGGCTGCCGGAACCGAGTATCCCATGGTTCCTGCGCCACCGGAGTTCAGCCATGCGTGGGGGCGCTCGTACTTGATGAACTGAGCGGCCCACATCTGGTGCTGGCCCACGCCGGCCACGTAGATGCCTTCCGGTCCGGTGAGTTCGCCGATGCGCTTGATCACGCGCTGCGGGGCGGTCAGGCCGTCCTCGGGCTCCGTCCAACCCAGCGGGTAGGTGTCGCGGAGGTTGCCCAGGAAGGCCCACCACGAATCCAGGTCCGGGGTCCCGCTCAGCTCGAACTGTGTCTTCACGGCCTCGGTGAGTTCCGGAATGATTTCCTTGACCGAGCCAACGATCGGAACATCGGCAGTGCGGTTTTTGGAGATTTCCGCGGGGTCGATGTCAGCGTGAATGACCTTGGCAAACGGGGCAAAGGTCTTCAGCACGCCGGTGACGCGGTCATCAAACCTTGCACCGAGCGTGATCAGGAGGTCGGCCTGCTGGAGCGCGGTGACGGCAGAGACGGAACCATGCATGCCTGGCATGCCAACGTGCTGCGGGTGGGAATCCGGGAAGGCGCCGCGGGCCATCAAGGTAGTGACCACGGGAGCGCCGGTAGCAAGCGCGAGTTCCATGAGCTCGGCAGAAGCATGGCCCTTGACCACACCGCCACCCACGTACAGGACCGGCTTGCTGGAAGCAGCGATCAGCTTGGCAGCTTCACGGACCTGCTTGTTGTGTCCGCGCACGACGGGACGGTAGCCCGGCAAGTCAACCTTCGGCGGCCAGGAGAAGGTCATCTGGCCAACTTGGGCGTCCTTGGCAATGTCCACCAGGACAGGTCCCGGGCGGCCCGTGGATGCGAGGTGGAAAGCCTCTGCCATGACGTGCGGGATGTCATTGGGGTCAGTGACCAGGAACGAGTGCTTGGTGATGGGCATCGTGATTCCCACGATGTCCGCTTCCTGGAAGGCATCGGTTCCGATGACTCCGCTGGAAACCTGGCCGGTGATGGCTACCATCGGCACGGAGTCCATGTGGGCGTCCATGATGGCGGTAACGAGGTTGGTGGCACCGGGTCCTGAGGTGGCGATGCAAACGCCAACCCGTCCGGTGACCATGGCGTAGCCTTGCGCGGCGTGGCCGGCTCCCTGTTCGTGACGGACCAGGATGTGATTCATGCTGGAGGCCATCAAGGGGTCGTAGGTGGGCAGGATCGCGCCACCGGGCAAACCGAAAATATCGTCCACGCCGAGTTCTTCGAGCGAGCGGACAATTGCTTGTGAGCCGGACATCACCGTTGGGGGTACAACAGTGTTCGGCCCAAGTACAGGAGAGAGAGGTGCAGCAGCGTCGACGACGACGGCTTCAGCCGTACGGTCGATCTTTTCCGGAGCTTTGTGGGCTCCAGCGGACTTTGCAGCCATCAGCGAGGGGCTGATCGGCGATCCTTTGCTCATCGGACTCTTCCTTAGTGGATCTTCATTAGATGGGTCTTGCTTCGGGGAATAAAAAAACCCCTCAGCCTTCCGGCTCTTCGAGGGGTTTGCGCGTGACGGTTCGTTACCAGTCGGGCTAAGCCACGCGCTTGGTAAGGACGACGACGCCAACGGTAACGAATGTGATCATGCGTTCAGTGTTCCCTCAAAGTGAGATACGTGTCAATTGACCACTATCGTATCTCACTATTTGGACAGCCATGTCCGCCTGCCGGACTCCGACTGTGTCTCAACAGTCGGAGTCCACGGCAGGAATTATCCGCAGTACGCCCCGGTGGAGGCACTGTGGACGAGCTTTGCGTACTTGGCCAGCACGCCCTTGGTGAACTTTGCGGGCAGCGGCTCCCAGCCCTCCTTACGGGCTTCGAGTTCGGCGTCGTCCACCAGGAGGTCGAAAGAGCGCGCGGCGATGTCCACACGGATGCGGTCGCCATCCTTCACGAAGGCAATGGGCCCGCCGTCGACGGCTTCGGGCGCAACGTGGCCGATGCACAATCCTGTTGTGCCACCCGAGAAGCGGCCGTCGGTCAGCAGCAGAACGTCTTTGCCAAGCCCTGCGCCCTTAATGGCTCCTGTAATGGCCAGCATTTCGCGCATGCCCGGCCCGCCCTTGGGCCCTTCGTAGCGGATAACCACCACGTCACCCTTGCTAATCTCACCGTTATCCAACGCGCTCAGCGCGCCCTGCTCGCGCTCGAAGACACGAGCAGTTCCTTCAAAGACATCCGCATCGAACCCGGCGCTTTTCACTACGGCGCCTTCGGGGGCCATGGAACCGTGCAGGATGGTGATGCCGCCGGTCTTGTGAATGGGATTGTCCAAGGCACGGAGGATCTTGCCATCAAGGTCAGGCGGGTTGATGGAGGCGAGGTTTTCGGCGAGGGTCTTGCCGGTCACGGTGAGGCAGTCACCATGCAGCAGTCCGGCGTCGAGCAGTGCTTTCATGATGACCGGCACGCCGCCAATTTTGTCGACGTCGGTCATGACGTAGCGGCCGAAAGGCTTGAGGTCCCCCAAGTGCGGGATTTTGTCGCCAATGCGGTTGAAGTCGTCCAGCGTCAGTTCTACTTCGGCTTCCCGGGCGATCGCGAGCAGGTGCAACACAGCGTTGGTGGAACCGCCGAAGGCCATGGTGACCGCAATGGCATTCTCGAACGCCTTTTTGGTCATGATGTCGCGGGCCGTGATCCCCAGACGCAGCAGGTTAACTACCGCTTCGCCGGACTTGCGTGCGAAATCATCACGACGGCGGTCTGCCGACGGCGGGGCGGCTGAACCCGGAAGGGACATGCCCAAGGCCTCACCGATGCAGGCCATGGTGTTGGCCGTGTACATGCCACCACAGGCGCCTTCGCCGGGACAGATGGCCTTTTCGATCCGGGTGAGGTCTTCCATGCTCATCTTGCCCGCAGCGCAGGCACCGACTGCCTCGAAGGCATCGATGAGGGTGACCTCCTTCTCGGAGCCGTCTTCAAGCTTGACCCAGCCCGGCATGATGGAGCCTGCGTAAAGGAAGACCGACGCGAGGTCCAGGCGGGCAGCAGCCATGAGCATGCCCGGGAGGGACTTGTCACAGCCTGCCAGCAGCACAGAGCCATCGATGCGTTCGGCCTGCATCACTGTCTCCACGGAATCCGCGATCACCTCACGGGAGACCAGGGAGAAGTGCATGCCCTCGTGGCCCATGGAGATACCGTCCGAAACGGAGATGGTACCGAACTGCATGGGGAAACCGCCGCCGGCGTGGACACCTTCCTTGGCGCCCTGGGCAAGGCGGTTCAGGGAAAGGTTGCAGGGTGTGATCTCGTTCCACGAACTCGCGACACCAATTTGAGGTTTGGCAAAGTCGTCGTCGCCCATGCCCACCGCACGGAACATGCCACGGGCCGGCGCCGCGTGAATGCCGTCGGTCACCACCCGGCTGCGGGGTTTGATGTCCGGGGTATTCTCTGTCGCAATCTGGGTGGCGTCACTCATGGTCCAAAGTCTATGTCTACCGGGCCTCTGCCGACGCTGTTGCACGCCGCATTAAGCCCATACTTTTTCCATGGTGCGGTCTTTGCGTCATCCATCCGCCGCTCCACAAATGGTCAGTAGGGAGATGTTTTCGGGCGAAGCAGCAGGTCAAACGCTGGACAGCCCATTAGCAGGCACGTAACGTCGGGAATACCACGAGCTGCAACCCTGTGAGCAGAAGGGCCTCCACCATGGACTGGTTAATTTGGGTCATTGTCATTGTTTTGGTCGTCGCTATTGTTTGGTGGCTGATGAACCGCAACAAGACGCGGAATACCGATCCCACCTCAACCCACGCCACCGCCGAGGATCGCACCGCCGGGGTATCCGGCACCACTCCCCCGGCAGCGACGGCGCCCGCCAGTACGGGATCCATCCCGGATGCCGGTGCAGCCGCAGCAGGGGTGGCAGGCCTGGCAGGTGTGACCAATCTCGGCAAAGCGGCCTCCGAGGGCAGTGGCCCCCGTGCCGACGAACCCGATGTCAGGGAGCCTGAGGTCATCGAAGCCCGTGCCGACGAACCCGCCCCACCCGTACCCGCACCTTCCGGAGAAGCGCACGGGGCCTCCCCCGCCGCGGCCGATGTAGAGACCGAGCCGCGTACCGCCGTCGACGATTCACCCGCCGTTGCCGCCTCTGACGTCCACCCGGCTTCCACACCCGGATTGACGGTGGAGGAACCCGTCATCGCAGCCCCCTCAGTGGCCGATCCTGTCATTGACGAACCAGTGGTGGACGAGCCCGTCGTGGATACTGACGCCAAGGTCCACGCGGCTGACGCCGGCGATGTTGACGACTGGGAATCGGGTTCCACAACGGCAACCTCCGCCCCCAAGGCTGATGAAACGGCCGCAAGGGATACCGCTGAGGACAAGGCGGAGTGGGAATCTTCATGGACCGATGCAAGCGGTACCCCGGTCCATCACCACGAGTACACCGATGCACATTCACCCACCCTGCCGGGCGCCGAGTCCGCTGCCGCCGAAGACTCGGCGGGCACTGGTCATCTGGCCGTCGAGCACCCTTACGGCACGGGCTCCTCCAGCGCACCCGGGGACTCCTATCCCGTCAAGGCCAGCGCGTCCGCCATGACCTACTTCGACGAAGACACTGCAGGCTATGACGACGCTGCCGCCGACGTCTGGTTCGAATCATCCGCCCACGCCGAAGCTGCCGGTTTCCGGCCTCCACGTCGCAACAGGCACTGACTTTCCGCCAGCGGTCATGAACGCAGCGGTCGGGGATACAAGAAGGCGCCCCTCGGAAACCCGCGATCGTTGGGTGCCCGCTTCTTCTTATGCCCTGTTGCTGGCAATCCTGGTTCTCCTGCCTGGATGTACGGGCAGTCCGTCGTCTCCGGGCACAGCGGCAACACCAGCGGCATCGACAAGTCAGGGCACCGCTACCGCACTGGGCGGGCCCCTTTCGCCGGGGTCTCAGTCCACGCAAGCCGGCGAATCCAAGCCCGCCGCGCCACAAACCCCGGAAGTCACCCAAAAACTCGACGTCGGACTGCAGCTGCCGTGGTCGGTGGTCTTCCTGCCGGACGGCACTGCCGTGGTGTCCGAGCGGGACACCGCTCAGGTAAAGAGCATCCGGGACGGTCAAGCCACTACCTTAGGCGAGGTGCCCGGCGTCGAACCCGGCGGAGAAGGCGGGCTGTTGGGCCTTGCCCTCTCGCCGGAATTCGTAACGGACCGCTGGATGTACGCATATTTCACGTCCTCGGACGACAACCGGATTGTGCGCATGAAACTGACCGAGGATCCAAGCGGCATGGTGACTTTGGGGAAGGCTGAAGTGATTTTCTCCGGAATGCCCAAGGCTTCCACTCATAACGGCGGCCGGATTCGATTCGGCCCGGACGGGTTCCTCTACGTCGGAACCGGTGACTCTCAGCGTCGGGAGCAGCCGCAGGACACGAACGCCTTGGGCGGCAAAATCCTACGACTCACTCCGGAGGGGCGCCCGGCGCCAGGGAATCCTTTCGGCGACAATCCCGTGTACAGCTACGGGCATCGGAATGTGCAAGGCCTGGCCTGGGACAACGCCGGACGACTCTGGGCCAGTGAATTTGGTCCTGACGTGGATGACGAACTGAACCTGATTACCCCTGGAGGCAATTACGGTTGGCCCACCGTGACTGGAGCGCCCGGCCGCAGCGGCCTGATCGACGCGAAGGTCGTCTGGCCCTCAACGTCCGACGCCTCACCCAGTGGGCTGGAAATCGTGGACGGCGTTGCCTACACAGGGGCGCTCCGGGGACAACGGCTTTGGGCGGTTCCCCTTAACGGGGAGACCGCAGGCTCCCCTGTGGCCTACTTCACAGGAGAATATGGGCGCCTCCGGGATGTAGCCCGCGCTCCTGATGGCACACTCTGGGTCATCAGCAACAACAGAAACCCTGATTTTGCGCTGATTTTGAGGCCTGCGCCGTGATGCCAGTAGCGGTATGCCGCGGATTTCACACTCGGACGGAAGTGGTGTAGAGTTACATGTCGTTGCGGAGATCGCCGGGGAAATAAAAGCTTCCCCTTGGGATCGAAATCAACAGCTGCACCTCTAGCTCAACTGGCAGAGCAATTGACTCTTAATCAATGGGTTCCGGGTTCGAGTCCCGGGGGGTGCACAAAACAAAAGGCCTTGGTGTGAATATCACGCCAAGGCCTTTTTTGTGTTAATTCATGCCGCTTCCTGCACCGACCACATGGCGTTCATCACGCAGAGCCGAATGTGGTCCGTGACCACAAAAAACTGGTGTAGAGTTATTTGTCGTTGCAGAGGCCAACGGGGAATGCAAATTCCCTCATAAGCCGAAACAATAGCTGCACCTCTAGCTCAACTGGCAGAGCAATTGACTCTTAATCAATGGGTTCCGGGTTCGAGTCCCGGGGGGTGCACCACAAAGTAAAGGCTCCGGATCGCATCTACGATCCGGAGCCTTTCGCGTTTCCATGCCGAGCTTCCCGCAGGAAGCCCGGCAACGGGCTCAGGTCAGGCCTGCGGCAAGTCGGTGTTTTCCGTGTGGGCTTCCTGCTCCGGCGCGGGCAACCCCGCCAGGCCCCGGACGACCAACCGAAGTTCCTCCCGCAGCCGGACGGTGTCCACGGCAACGGGGGACAGAACATCCTGCTCAAGCTTTACTGCCTCTGCAAGAGCTGCAATGCCGGCGTCAGTAAGAGTCACCACGTGACTTCGGCGGTCGGAGTCACTGCGTTGTCGGGTGACATGCCCGTGCAGCTCCAGCCTCGCGAGGGTGGTACCCATTGTTTGAGCCTTGACCCGCGCAACTTCGGCCAGAGCCGCCTGCGTGATGGCACCCTTGGCAGCCAACACCTGCATGGCAATGACACCGGCGTGGGTAAGACCGATGGACTTCAATTTTTCGTTCCACGAGATTTCCACCAGGCGCGCGGCTGTCGAAAGCAAACGGGTGGTGGGCCATCTCTCCATATCTGGCATGCCGACAGTATATGCGCGGAAGCGGTGAGGACGCGGCCTCGCCCACTAAACTGGAAAATCGCGACCACTGGTAAGGAGAACATTTTGGCTGAACGACTTATCCCGGGAGATGCCGCCCCGGACTTCACACTTCAGGATGAGACCGGCAAAAGCGTGAGCTTGTCGGACCTCCGCGGACGAAAAACCATCCTCTACTTCTACCCGGCCGCTTCCACTCCCGGGTGCACCAAGGAAGCATGCGATTTCCGCGACTCCCTGGGGTCACTGCAGGCTGCAGGATACGAAGTGGTGGGTGTCTCCCCCGACCCCGTCAAGGCACTTGCCAAGTTCTCCGAAGAAGAACAACTGACCTTTCGGCTGCTATCGGACGAGGATCACACCGTCGCCGAGGCATATGGGGCCTGGGGTGAGAAAAAGAACTACGGCCGCAGCTACATGGGATTGATCCGATCCACCTTTGCGGTTGATCCCGATGGAAAGGTTTCCCTGGCCCAGTACAACGTGCGCGCCACCGGGCACGTAGCCAAGCTCCGGCGGGATCTCAAGCTGGACAAGTAACGGGTACACTGGAGGCCGGTATATGGCAGCGACCGTCCTTTCAGGCGGTCGGATTGCCTGCCAGCGCGAGTGGTGAAATTGGCAGACACGCAGGATTTAGGTTCCTGTGCCTTCGGGCGTGGGGGTTCAAGTCCCCCCTTGCGCACAGATACGGAAATACCCCCGGTTGCAAGACCGGGGGTATTTTATTTTCATGCAGCCGGGGCACCTGAAAGTCCGCTGGGAAGCGCAGTCAGGACGTTCAACTAGACTGGAATGCGGTCTGGCCGAAGCCGGCCACAGCACTTCCAACCGGCTTGAGGGGACACGAGTGGCAAGCAGCAAAATGCGGCGCCTGGGCATGCAGTTCGGAGCTGCCGTACTGGCTTTGGGACTGGCAGGGTGCACCGGAACCCCGGGCCCGTCGCCGTCGTCATCCACCGGCAGCTCCCCCGCGGTTGAACCGACAGCAACCTTCAATTTCGGCACGGCGTCCATGCCCTTGGGCCTGGATCCCGCCATGACCGCCGATTCCGAGTCCTACCGTGTCACCCGCCAAGTCCTCGAAGGACTTGTGGGGGTGGATGGCGAAACAGGTCAAACCACGCCCCTCCTCGCCACCGAGTGGAAAGACAGCAACAACGGGCTCAGTTACGACTTCACGCTCCGGTCCGGTGTGACCTTCCACGACGGCACTACCCTGGATGCAACCGCCGTATGCGCCAACTTCAACCGCTGGTTCACGTTTCCCGAGGAGCTCAGGAATCAGGCGCCGGGCATCTCCTTTCAGAGCGTTTTCAAGGCGTACTCGGATCAGCCGGTATTCTCCATTTTCAAAGACTGCAAGGTGGTTTCGGCCACCGACGTCCAGATCAATCTGACGCGGCCCTTCACTGGATTCCTTCAGGCGTTGACCTTGCCAGCCTTCGCAATATCTTCCCCGGCTGCTTTGCAGGCAAAGACAGCCAATGTCCTTGACCAAGTACGCAACGGCCAAGCCATGTCCACCTACGCCGGCCATCCCGTGGGCACAGGCCCCTATGCATTCACCGCGTGGGATGAGAAAAAGCTCACGTTGTCCAGCTACAAGGGCTACTGGGGAAACAAGGGACAGATCGCAACCATCAACTTCATCCCCTACGATCGCGCGGAATCACGCCAGCAGGCCCTTCTGGATGGCAAGATCGACGCCTACGACCTTGTGACCTCAGGGACTTTTGACCAACTGGTCAAAAAGGGTGTCCAGATCATCCAGCGCGACCCTTTCTCGGTGATGTACCTGGGGATCAACCAAGCTGTTGCACCGCTGGAAAAGCCCGAAGTGCGCCAAGCAATCGAGATGGCGATCGACAAGGAAGCGTTGATCCGGAAGTTCTTCATCGACAACACGGCGCAGGCATCACAATTCGTGCCACCCAAGCTCAGCGGCTTCAACAACAATGCCCCCTCCCTGGGGTACAACCCAGAGAAGGCCAAGGAGCTCTTGAAGAAAGCCGGCTATAAGGGTGAGGAGCTGAAGTTCTACTACCCCCTCAACGCCACAAGGGCATACATGCCCACCCCGGAAAAGATTTACGCCGAGCTCAGCCGCCAACTCGTCGCCGTCGGCTTCAACATCAAACCGGTTCCCATCGACTGGGAAGATGGCTACCTCCAAAGCGTCCAGTCGGCCGGCGACCGGGGCCTTCACCTCCTGGGCTGGAACGGTTCGTACGCGGACGCAGACAACTTCCTCGGACCCCTTTTTGGCGAAACCCGCGCCGAGTTCGGATACGCCGACTCGGAAGTCTTCCACAAGATAGAACGCGCACGGGCAATGCCCGAAGGCGATGAACGCAACGCCCAGTACCAGGCCATCAATGCTGAGATCGCGGCGTCGGTACCGGCTGTGCCCATAGCCTTCCCCATCTCGGCGCTGGCTCTGTCCAACAAGGTTGAAAGCTACCCGGCTTCCCCCGTCCTCAACGAAGTTTTCACAAACGTCCGCCTAAAGCCTTGACGATTCCCCGCAATTTCAGTATTGAGACTGCACGGGGATATTCTGTGACAGCCAGTGCCGCCGCTAACGGAGATTGATCGTGACCTTCATTTCCAAGACTCAACATGCCGACGTCGTCCTTATTGGCGGCGGAATCATGAGTGCCACCCTTGGTGCGTTCATCAAGCAACTTGAACCCACCTGGACCATCTCCATGTTCGAAAGACTCGACGAAGCAGGGCTTGAGAGTTCCGGACCCTGGAACAACGCCGGCACCGGCCATGCCGCGCTGTGTGAGCTGAACTACTCCCCCGCAGCAAAAGACGGTTCCGTAGACCCGTCCAAGGCCCTGCACATTAACGAACAGTTCCAGCTGTCCCGCCAGTTCTGGTCCCATCTTGTGGACAGCAAAGTGATCGGGTCTCCCAAAGGCTTCATCAACACAGTTCCGCACATGAGCTTCGTCATCGGCGATAACCACGCGAACTTCCTCAAAACGCGGTACGAGGCCCTGAAACCCAACACGCTGTTCCGCAGCATGGAGTACACCGAGGACCAGGACCAGATCGCCAAATGGGCACCGTTGATCGTCAAGGGCCGCGACCGCAAGCAGCGCGTGGCCGCAACCCGCGCAGCTGAAGGCACCGACGTCGACTTCGGCGCCTTGACCCGCGAGCTGACGGGCTACCTGCAGAGCAGCGGCGCCGAGGTCAATTATGGCCACGACGTCACCAACATCCACCGCGCAGCAGGCGGTGGATGGGATCTGTCCATCAAGCACCCCAAGTCAGGCGAACACGGCCGCATCCATGCCAAGTTCGTCTTCGTAGGAGCCGGCGGCGGTGCACTCCACCTGCTTCAGGCATCCGGCATCCCTGAAAGCAAGGGCTACGGCGGCTTCCCCGTCTCCGGCCAGTTCTTCCGCTGCACCGACGACGCCGTGACTTCCCAGCACAGTGCAAAGGTCTACGGCCAGGCTTCGGTCGGCGCGCCGCCAATGTCCGTCCCGCACCTGGACACCCGCTATGTGGACGGAAAACGCTCCCTCCTCTTCGGCCCGTACGCCGGGTTCTCCACCAACTTCCTGAAGACCTCCAGCTACCTGGACCTTCCGCTGTCCATCCGCCCGGGAAACATCATTCCCATGCTGGCCGTGGCCAAGGACAACATGGACCTCACCGCCTACCTCATCAAGGAGGTTGCCAAGCGGCACGAGGCCAAGGTTGAGGCCCTGCGCGAGTACTACCCTGAAGCATCCGGCGGCAATTGGGAACTGATCACCGCCGGTCAGCGTGTACAAATCATCAAGAAGCACCCACAGAAGGGTGGCGTCCTGCAGTTCGGCACCGAAGTCATCGCTTCCCGCGATGGTTCGATCGGCGCACTGCTGGGCGCTTCTCCGGGCGCGTCCACCGCCGTGCCCATCATGATCGAACTGCTACAGAAGTCCTTCCCCAAGAACTTCAAGGGTTGGCAGTCCAAACTCAAGGACATGATGCCGGGCTACGGCGTCAAGCTCAACGAGAATGCGGACCTGGCCGCCGAACTGGAAGCAAGCACTGCAAGGTCCCTGCAATTGGAAGTGGCTAACGCCATCCAAAGCTAGGCCACACCCGGGGCTGCGGCCGGTTCCCTCAGCCGAATCGTTACGTAGACCGCAGGAGTCAATGCAATGTTCCGCTTGGCCAAACTGTCCCTGGGAAACCGGGCCCTGATCGCGCTGATCACCGTCTTTGCGGCGGTGTTCGGCGTGATCACCATGGGGTCGCTGAAGCAGGAACTCATTCCGTCCATCGAGTTCCCGCAGATCACCGTGGTGACCTCCATGCCGGGCGCTTCGCCGGAGGTTGTGGACAAGCAGTTGAGCCAGCCCCTGGAAACAGCTTTGAACAGCGTGGAGGGGCTTGAATCCACCACATCGACGTCCCGCAACGGCGTTTCACAGATCACTATGGTGTTCACGTACGGCTCCAACCTGGACCGGGCGCGGAACCAGATTGACCGGGCGATTTCCAATGCCAAACGCGTGCTGCCGGCCGACGTCGAGCCCCAGTCCATCGCCGGTAACATCAGCGACTTCCCGATTGTCTACTTGGCGGTGTCGTCGGACAAGCCGCTGAGCGAACTCAACGCCGACCTCCTTCGACTCAGCGTTCCCCGCCTGCAGAAGATCGACGGCGTCCGTGGCGCCGACGTGACCGGCGGCTCCAGCCAGCACATCCTGATCCAGCCCCGCCCCGCTGATCTGGCAACTACAGGGGCCTCTGTCCAGTCCATCAGCAATGCGCTCAAGAACAACGGCACGTTGGTCCCCGTGGGCACCATTGAGGACCAAGGCAAGACCCTTTCCCTCCAGCTCGGCAGCCCGGTGGATTCCCTGGACATCATCAAGGGACTCCCTTTGGCCGGCGCAAAAACGGCTGCAACCATTGGGGCTGTTGCCGATGTCAGCATCGAGGACGACGCCGCCACGTCCATCACCCGCACCAACGGCAAGCCCACATTGGCCCTGTCCGTCACCAAGAAGCCGGAAGGCGATACGGTGGCGATTTCGCACGCCGTGAGGGACGCCGTCGGCCCTATGGAGGAGGAACTCGGCAACAACGCGACTTTCACGCCGGTCTTCGACCAAGCTCCTTTCATTGAAAAGTCCATCAAGGACCTCACCACCGAAGGGCTCCTTGGCCTTGGCTTCGCCGTAGCTGTCATCCTGGTCTTCCTGATGTCCGTACGCTCAACGTTGGTCACGGCCGTCTCCATCCCGCTGTCCCTGCTGATTACCTTCATTGGCATCTCCGCCACGGGATACTCGCTGAATATCCTTACTTTGGGCGCCCTCACCATTGCGATCGGGCGGGTGGTTGACGATTCCATCGTGGTGATCGAGAACATCAAGCGGCATTTGAGCTACGGCGAACACAAGCTGACAGCCATCCTGACGTCCATCCGGGAAGTGGCCGGGGCCATCACGGCTTCCACCTTGACCACTGTGGCCGTATTCCTGCCCATCGCTTTCGTCGGCGACCTCGCCGGTGAGCTGTTCCGGCCCTTTGCCCTGACCGTAACCATTGCGTTGTTGTCATCACTGCTGGTTTCCCTGACAATCGTTCCGGTCCTGGCCTACTGGTTCCTTTCCTCGCCCGGAAGAGGCGCTGAGGCACAGGCATCCGCCAAGGAAGCCGCCCGGAAAGCCCAAGAGGCCGAGGAGCGCAGTCGCCTCCAGCGAGGCTACCTTCCTCTTCTCGCCAAGACGCAAAAGCATCCGGTTATCACCTTGTCGGCAGCAGCACTGATTCTGGTGGCCACCATCGCCGTCTCGCCCCTACTGTCTACCGATCTGTTGGGCCGCTCCGGCGAGAACAGCATGACTGTGCGCCAAGTCCTTCCAGCGGGCACCAGCCTGCAGGCCACCAGCGATGAAGCCTCCAAGATTGAGGAGTCCCTCAAGGGCATTGCGGGCATCAAGGACGTGCAGGTCACTTCCGGAAACGCCCAGACCGGCTTCGCTGCACTCACTTCCACTGGTTCCTCCAACTCGACATTCACCATTGTCACTGACGAGAAAGTGAACCAAACCAAACTCCAGGATGAGGTTCGCGCCAAGCTGGCAGGGGCCCCCGGGAAGGTGACGGTGGGATCGCAGCAGGGCGGATTCGGGACATCCTCAACGGTGGATATCACCATCAGGGCCGCTAATTCCGCTGACCTGCAGACAGCAAGTGATGCCATGGTCAAGGCTATGGAAGGCGTTCCTGGGAGCTCGGAGGTCGCCACGAACCTTGCTTCCAAGCAGTCGGTGGTCCAGGTCCGTGTTGACCGGGCCAAGGCCGTGGCGGCAGGCCTGACGGAAGAACAAGTAGGAGCCTTCCTGGCCTCCACGGTCAGCCCCATTCCGGCCGGTACCGTTCGGATCGAGACCAACGACTACCCTGTGCAGATCGGTGAGGGCACGCGCTTTACCAGCATTGCCGCAGTTCGGGCACTCCAGCTTCCCACAGCCCGTGGCGGCGTGGCACTGGAGACGATTGCCGCCGTCGAGCAGGTTGACACCCCGGTGTCCATCACCAGCAGCAACGGGCAGCGAACCGCCAAAGTGACCGTGACGCCGTCCGGATCCAACCTGGGCAGTGTCAGCGCAGCGGTGCAGGAGCGGCTGGCGGCTGTGGACTTGCCTGCGGGGGTCACCGCCACCATCGGTGGTGCCACAACGCAGCAGGCGGAGTCTTTCCGGCAGCTTGGCTTGGCCCTGCTGGCGGCAATTGCCATCGTCTACGTGATCATGGTGGCCGCCTTCAAGTCCCTCATCCAGCCGCTCATCCTGTTGGTTTCTGTACCGTTCGCCGCGACCGGCGCCGTGGGACTGCTGTTGATCACCGGCGTTCCCTTGGGGCTGCCGTCACTGATCGGCATGCTGATGCTGGTGGGCATCGTGGTGACCAACGCCATTGTGTTGATCGACCTGATTAACCAATATCGCAAGCCACATGACGGCTCTCCGGGCATGAACGTTGCCGATGCCATCACACACGGTGCGCGCCGGCGCCTGCGGCCCATCCTCATGACCGCCTTGGCGACGGTGTTCGCCCTGACTCCCATGGCTTTAGGCCTTACTGGTGGCGGCGGCTTCATTTCCCAACCCCTGGCAATCGTGGTGATCGGTGGCTTGGTTTCGTCCACGGCCCTGACGTTGGTCCTGGTTCCGGTGCTCTACAAACTCGTGGAGGGGCGCCGGGAAAAGAAGGACCTGCTGAAGGCTTTGCAGGACAAGCCCACGGCTGCTCCCGGCGACGGACCCGGTGGGAACGGCGGCTCCGCATCGGGAGATTTCCAGGACTGGACCACGGGCATGATTCCACGCGTCACTGGCCGCCGTGCGGCCCATAATCCCGCAGAATAGCGGGCTCCCCCAACAGAAGCACTGGTAGTGGACAGGCCCGGGAACAATTCCCGGGCCTGTCCTGTTACAGGTATCGATACATGCAAATGCATCTAGTTTGAGGTACACTGTTTACAGAGCCCGGGACTTCGGGCAGGGAGAAAGGCACATCATGCAGATCGGCGTATTCAGCGTCAGCGACATCACCACTGACCCCACCACGGGCCGCACGCCCACGGAAAACGAGCGCATCAAGGCCTCCGTTGCCATCGCCAAAAAGGTCGAAGAAATCGGCATGGATGTGTACGCCCTGGGCGAGCACCACAACCGGCCCTTCTTCTCCTCCTCCCCCACCACCACCCTGGCCTACATCGCAGCCCAGACCGAGCGCATCACGTTGTCCACGGCAACCACCCTGATCACCACCAATGATCCGGTCAAGATCGCCGAAGACTTCGCCATGCTCCAGCACCTCTCTGATGGCCGCGTGGACCTGGTGCTCGGTCGTGGCAACACAGCTCCGGTGTACCCCTGGTTCGGAAAGAACATCCAGGACGGCATCGAGCTGGCTATCGAGAACTACAGCCTGCTCCGCAAGCTGTGGGACGAGGACACCGTCAACTGGTCCGGCAAGTTCCGCACACCCCTGCAGAACTTCACCTCCACGCCGCGTCCGCTCGACGACGTCGCCCCCTTCGTGTGGCACGGTTCCATCCGCACGCCTCAGATCGCAGAAGTGGCCGCCTACTACGGCGACGGTTTCTTCGCCAACAACATCTTCTGGCCTAAGGAGCACTACCAGCAGCTGATCGGCCTGTACCGTGAGCGCTACGCACACTACGGCCACGGAACTCCGGAGCAGGCAATTGTTGGCTTGGGCGGACAGTTCTTCATGAGGAAGAACTCGCAGGACGCCGTGAAGGAATTCCGGCCATACTTCGACAACGCACCCGTCTACGGGCACGGACCGTCCCTGGAGGACTTCACCTCGCAGACTCCCCTCACCGTGGGCAGCCCGCAGGAAGTCATCGAGAAGACGCTGACCTTCCGCGAGGCCTTCGGCGACTACCAGCGCCAGTTGTTCCTGATCGACCACGCCGGACTGCCCCTGAAGACCGTCCTGGAGCAGTTGGATCTCTTCGGCGAAGAGGTGTTGCCGGTTCTTCGAAAGGAGTACGCCGCCATGAAGCCTGCGAACGTGCCGGACGCACCCACGCACGCCTCACGGGTTGCCGCCGCGTTGGAGGCCAAGGTCAGCGCGTCCGCTACTGCTGGTGCTGCGGGGCAGGACGCCTGATGTCCAGCCCTTCGGCATCCTCCGCCGTGCGCCTCGCCGCCGAAACCTGGGAGTCGTTGTTCCGCTCCCAGGTGGCGGTGATGCGGAAGCTTCAGTCCGGGCCGGCGTTCAAAGCACTTCCTGTCAAGGAGTACGACGTCCTGTTCACGCTTTCCCGCTGCCCTTCGGGCCAGCTGCGCCTGAATGAGATCAATGACAAGGTCCTGCTCAGCCAGTCCAGCTTAAGCCGCTTGGTGGACCGCCTGGAGAAGCGCGGCCTGGTGGAGCGGACCATAGCGCCCGACGACGGCCGCGGAGTCCTGCTCTCACTCACCGAGGCCGGAAGCGAGCTCCAAAAGACCATCGGCCGCGAACATGTCCGCGACATCGCCAACTTGGTGGCGCCCGCGCTCACGGCCGAGGAGCAGCAGGAGCTTCTGCGGCTCACGGAGAAACTCCGCGCCTCGGTGGCCGGACACTAGCGCAAGCTGATGAGCTCCCAGGGGTCCTCCACCGGGAGCTCCCCGTTGACCGATGCGCTGACCTTGAGCGTTTTGAGGGTCAGGCTGCCGCCCACGGTGGACAGGAAGGCCGTATCCGAGGAGTCCCGGCCTGCGGTGATGCGAAGCATGGATTCGCGGGGCGCGAGACCAGTGGGATCAATGATGTGCCAGGCGCCGTCGATGTGCGCCTCCGCAACAGCATGGAAATCCATAGGACTTAGCCCGGGGGCGTACACCGCCGCCAACCGCGCGGGAACATCCTTGGACCGCAGGAGGGCAATGGCAAGGTGTGCGAAGTCGCGGCACACACCTTTGCGGTGCAGCAGGGTTTCCACGGCGCCGTCTGTCCCCCGGGAGGACCCACTGACGTAACGCAGTTCCCCGTTGACCCAATTGCGGACGGCATGGAGCAGCTCGGCACCGTGCAGGCTTCCAAACTCGGCATAGGAGGTAGGCAGCAGCCTGTCCGACTCCGCATACCGGCTGGGCCTGACGTACCTGATGAGTTCCATCGGACTGGATGTATCCGGCTCCCCAAAGCCATGAACCGTTGCCCGGTAGTCCACAGTCACCTCGCTCGGCTCGCTGAATTCCAGGTAGTGAAAGCGGCCGCCGTGGTGATCGCTGAGTTCAGCAAAGGGAACCTCGGCACCACCGCTGGTGATGGACAGGTTTTCGTTCACAGAGCGGTAACCACGATTATTGGCCACGGCTATGGCCATGGCCACCTTGGTGTTGGCTGCAGTCTTGAACACGAGTGAGGCAGCAACATTGCGTTCCATTGATCTCCGGGGTGGGTTGCGGCGGACAGCCCCCATTGCCGCCATGTATGTGAATCAGCCAATCGCAGAGCTACAGATTAACCTTCAGCGACAGTAGCATCCGCTGGACATTGGCGAATTCAGAACCGTGGACCGCATACTTTGCAGCCAGGTCCAAGGTATCGAAAGCCTTGGCCGGTGCCACCTTCTCATCAGCGGCAAAGGCATGGATGGCCGGGACATCCCCAAAGGTGATGTCGCCCTTGCCGGCTGGGCCCTGAACCCGGTTCCTCAGTTCGCAGGCCTGTCCGTCCACTCCCGCCACCATATTGGTGATGCCGTAAGAGCCGAAGAACTTGTAGCCCTGAACCACGCGGAAGACTACTCGCGGATCAATGGTGTCCTGGCCATCCGAGTGGGGAATGTCCAATGGCACACTGCTGATCACCACATAGGGGCGTGCCTGACCGGCCGGGCAGGCGGCAGGCGACGTCGTAGGCAAACCGGTGTGTAACGTGGCTATGTACCGCCCCTCGGCATCCTTGACCTCCACCTTCACAGCGTTGGCCAACGATCCCGCCTCCGGCGTTACCGACTGGGCTATCCACTCCTGAGGTAACTCGAAGCTGACGGTTTTGGCGGAGTCCGTGTACGTCTTCCAGGACACTGCCGTCGCCACCGGGCTTGACCCGGGGCTGGCCGAAGTACTCCCGCCGGTGCTTGGAGTTTCGCCGGTGCCTGTCGCCGGCGTCGTGCTGCCCTGTGTTGCCGTTCCCGATTCCGATCTATTTGGTTGGGAGCCGGTAGTGGAGTTGACTTGCGGGCCCTTGTTCTCGGCGGAGCAGGATGCTGTGCCGGCGAGGACTGTGACCGCCATGGCAAACACGGCAAGCCGCATCGGATTGCAGTGCAGGTTCAGGATGCCCTTCATGCCCACAGCCTATCGGCGGCGCTCCTGCGACACGCACAGGACTAGGCTGAGTGTATGGCTCCTGACCAGAAGGACTATTTCGAAGACGACATTCCCGCCATGTCAGCTATTGATATTGCTGATTGGCGCCTGCGGACGTTCGCCCTCTACGACAAAGTGCGCCAGCTCGCGGCCACCAACCCGTTCGACGCCCACGTGTTTTGGCGGCAGGAACGGGACCTGATGTTCGCTACGCATCCGGCTTCAGCGCTCACCGCCGATATGAAG
The DNA here is from genome assembly GCF_055389195.1 of Arthrobacter sp. DualSoilB13. Classification (NCBI taxonomy): domain Bacteria; kingdom Bacillati; phylum Actinomycetota; class Actinomycetes; order Micrococcales; family Micrococcaceae; genus Arthrobacter; species Arthrobacter sp. DualSoilB13. Next base: position 2,578,336 of record NZ_AP035865.1, read on the forward strand.
GCTTCCTTCTCCGGACTGCCAACAGCTGACTACGATCCCTCCTTCCGGAGGTACGCCGCCTTGTCACCCGAGGGAGCCGGCCAGGAAATGAACGTTGAGACGGGGACTGACGGGTTGGTGCCATTCGTCCGAATCGGCACTTTCGACCTCCCCGGGCTGGGCTCGTTGGCGGCCTGGAAGCTCAGGAGCTACGGGGGCGGGATCTTCGTGCCGTTCCGCGACGCCACTGCAGGCAAGGACGGCGGAAGCTACGGCGCTGGACGGTACTTGGTGGACACGGTCAAGGGTTCGTTCCATGGGACGCGGGGATCCGGAGCAGCCCAGGAGTTTGTCCTGGACTTCAACTTCGCGTACAACCCATCTTGCGCCTACAACGAGGCCTGGGCGTGTCCGCTGGCGGGACCAGCAAACCGCCTGGCTGCCGAGGTCCCAGTGGGCGAACAGTATCTCGGCTAACCAAACACCCCTCCGGGGCCGACAACTGCGAGGGCCGCAATGGCCGCCACTATTGTCAGCGGCGCCACCATCAGGCCGAAGACCGCGTACCCCCTCCACTTGATCAGTACATTCATCCGCACCAAGCGGTCGTGCCATAGCAAGGTGGCCAAAGAGGCCCACGGAGTGATCAGGGGTCCCGCGTTCACCCCCACCAACAGCGCAGCCATCCTGGTAGGAGTTCCGGCCAGTGGCTCGGCCAGAAGGTAGGCCGGCAGGTTGTTGACGACGTTTGAGCCAAGGGCGCCTGTCATGGCCAGCCTCAGCAGCTCAAGGAATCCGTTCCCCTGCCCTGCCACCTGGCCAAGCAGCACTGATGCGCCAAGATATTGCGTTGCTTCCACTACAAGGAAGAGGCCGCAGGTAAAGAGCAGCAGGGACCACGGGATCAAGGCCACCTTGAACACCTTGGGTCGGCGGACGGCGAAGGTCACGGCGAGTATCGCGGCAGCCAACGCGGCGGGAATCCAAATGGCGACTCCGGATACCAACGCCGGCAACAGCAACACCAGGACGATCGCACTGACCAGGAGCAGGACTTTGTCCGGCGCTGCCGTGGATGAGGTGGTCGGGCCCGGACGGGCGGAATCGAGCGCGTAGGTTTTGCGAAGCTCCCGCCGGAAAACCACAGCAACAAATGCCAAGGGCACCACAATTGCCGCGATCGAGGGCGCCCACATCAGTTGCGCGAACTGTGCCGGGCTGATGCCACCGAGATTGTGCTGCGCCAAAAGGTTGGTCAGGTTGGAGATGGGAAGCAACAAGCTGGCAGTGTTGGCCAGCCAAACCGTGGTCAGGGCGAAGGGCAGAACGGGGAGGCCCGCTTGGCGGGCTACGGTGACCACCACCGGGGTGAGCAGCACCGCCGTCGTATCCAGTGACAGGAAAACGGTACTGAGTGTGGCAAACAACGCCAGCAGCAACCACAGCATGACACTGCGTCCACGCCCCCACCCCCGCACATGGCGGGCAATCCACTGGAAGGCGCCGGCCTCACTGACAAGTTCCGTAACCACCGTCATGGCAATGACAAAACCCAGGATGGGTGCCACCCGGTCTACAAGGACTGCCACCTCCTGCCAGGGCAGGACACCCGTAACCACTGTGACCCCACCAGCCACAAGGAGGACCAACCCGATAATCGCCAGACGCATGGAACGGATTCTAAGCCCGGGTCCTGTGTTCATCCTGCACGGCGTTTCCTTCTGCACAGGAGTTCCTTCCACGGCACTGGAAGAAGGCGTCACCGTCCTGTAAGCAAAAGAACCCCCAAAGCCCTGCCGCGAAGCCTAACTTTGAAGCATGAACAGACTGCAGCGCATGATCCGGGCCAACAGGATCCTTGCGGTTGTGGCAGGGGTGGTGGTCCTTTCCGTAGTGGTTGTGGGGGCCGCCCTGTTCCAGCCGTGGCGCATCTTCACCAGCAGCAGCGTCTACGAAGCCCTGCCTGCCGCGCCCGCTCCCGCGAGCGCACAGGCTCCCGCTTCCGCGAGCGCACAGGCTCCCGCAATTCCCTTACCCGCAACTCCCGAGGCACCGGTGGTTCTTGGCTCGGGCACTTTCCAATCCCAAGAGCATGAGACCACAGGCACTGCCCGGTTGGTGAGACTTGCCGATGGCAGCCATCTGCTGCGGCTCGAGGACCTGGCCAGCAGCGACGGCCCGGACGTCAAAGTCTGGTTGAGCAGCCTGCCGGCCGGCGGCGACTGGTTCAAATACCGGTCCGGCCGATACGTGGATCTCGGTGCGGTCAAAGCCACGCACGGCAATCACAACTACCTACTTCCGCCAGGAACGGACATCACGGGGCTGACATCCGTGGTGCTGTGGTGTGACCGCTTCAGCGTGGCATTCGGATCCGCGCCCCTCACCTGATGAGTTGTGAGGCCCGCTCTGCGCGCTAAGGGAGTGGCAAAGCATGCAGAGCGGGCCCCACAACACAACCCACCGGCCAGGAAGGACGTAGGATGTCATCATGACTTCGCCTTTTTCCCGTCGCATCGCCCGAGTCCGGCCCGTCCCGATCGCAACTGCCACCGATCAAACTTTGGCCCGCCAGTCTCCTGACGAGCAGTTCTTTGTGGCCAACGACGCCCGGGATTTCGACTCGGTGGAAGGCACACAGTGGACTGTGGTGGAGTCCCCCTTCCCGACGTCGAGGGCCAATGCCAGCAGCCCGGCCAGAAACGGGTGGGAACCCGGGGCGGTGGTCAGCCAGGATGCGTTCACTTTTTTGGCCCCCTCGGTACCTGTAAACGTCTTCGGCATGGCGCACAACACCGGTCAGCCTGGCCGGGACCTGCCGCCACAGGCCTTCCACAAAGCAGCATCAAGCGTGATCGGACCGGGCGAAGCAATTCAGTTGGGCTCCACCGTTGGTTACGTGGACCCGGAGGCTGAACTGACGGTTGTCGTCGGCCGTGCCGCCCGAGGCCTGACCTTGGAAACAGCGAGGTCGGCAATTCTCGGATACACCATCGGTAACGACGTCTCCGCCCGCGACCTCCAGAAGTCCGACGAACTCTGGATCAGCGCCAAAAGCCAGGACACCTTCACTCCCGCAGGTCCGTGGATAGTCACCAGCCTGGATGACTCAAACCTGGAGATCGGGATTGTGCATAACGGCAAGAAGCTGCAGACTGCGAGTTCAGCGGACCTGGGCTGGAAAGTGGACGAAATCATGGTCTATCTGAGCTCATTCATGACGCTCCACCCCGGCGACCTTGTGCTCACAGGGTTCCCCGCGGAGTGCGCACGAATCCAACCGGGAGACACCGTGGTGTGCCGCGTGGAAGGAATCGGCGAGCTTCACAACCCCGTCACCGGTGCTTCATGGGAGCAGCAGCCTGCATAGTGTGTCAGGCTTAACCCCATGGAGATAGCTGCGGAGGCCACTGAGCTACGCCCGTCTCCCTCTCAAAAGCCCCCGCGTCAACGCAAACGGCACCGCGGCGTCCTGAAGTACCCAGTTGTGCGGCAATTAATCCGCTTCACCGGAGTCGGAGTGGTGTGCACGGCGAGTTCGCTCGCCATTTACGCTGTGCTGCGTCCGTGGATCGATCCCCAGCTGGCCAACGCCGTTGCCCTTGTTCTGACGTCGTTGATGAACACGGCCCTGAATCGACGGTTGACGTTCAAAATCACCGGCCGCAGGAAACGTGCGCAAGACCACCTCAGTGGGGTTATTGTGATTGGCATCGCGCTGATCATCACCGGCGGGAGCCTGGGTGTTTTGCATCTTCTTCGGCCCGAAGCCACGGTCACCGAAGAGTTGTGGACCACCACGTTGTCCGGTTTCGTGGCCACGGCGGTCCGGTTTACCCTGCTGCGGCATTGGATTTTCAGGCGCGCGCGGCACGTGTGATCACCCAGGTAGTAATTACTGCTTTTCTTGCGGGACAGCCAGGTTCCGGACGCGTCCGACGGCGGTTTCCACGGCAACGGCTGCCTGTTCCAGTTCGGCGTCGGTGACAGTTGAGGTGAAGCTAAAACGCACCGCCGTCTGGGCCGTTTCAGGGGCGATACCCAGGGCCAGGAGCACCGGCGAGGGTGCGTCGGATCCCGCCGCGCAGGCCGATCCACTGGAACACACCACGCCGAGCCGCTCCAGCTCAAGCAGCACAGACTCGCCGCTGGTTCCGGGGAAGCAGAAAGAAGCTACGGAGGGCAGGCGTTGGATGGGGTGTCCGGTGAGCAGGGCGTGAGGTACGGTGGCGAGGATCCGCTGGATGAACTGATCCCTGAGATCCGAAACGCGCGCTGCTTGATGGGGCTGCTCAGCGTGGGAGAGCTTGAGCGCCGTGGACAACGCAACAGCCCCTGCCACGTTCTCTGTGCCCGAGCGCTTTGCCTTCTCCTGGCCGCCACCGTGCACCAGGGGCTCCACCCGAAGCCGCCCCTTGGTGAACAGGACACCGGATCCCTTGGGCGCACCAAGTTTATGTCCGGAAATACTCAACGCGTCCACACCGAGCGCTTTCACGTCCACCGGCAACCACCCAGCGGCTTGCACTGCGTCCGTGTGGAACGGCACTCCGTGTTCCCGGGCCACTGCGGCCAAGGCTGCAATGGGCTGGACGGTTCCGACCTCATTGTTCGCGTACATGACACTCACCAGAGCGGTGTGGGGGCCTATGACCGACCTTAAGCCATCAATGAAGACCAGACCTTTCCCGTCCACGGGGAGCACATCCACGGTGAATCCATGCACCCGTTCCAGGTAACGGGCTGATTCTTCCACTGCGGGATGTTCGATGGCACTGATCACCACACGGTTCAGCGACGGATCAGCCGCCTGCCGCGCCAACGCTATGCCTTTGACGGCAAGGTTGTCCGCTTCCGTGCCGCCGGAAGTGAAAGTCACCTCGCCGGCACGGCAGTTCAGGACCTTCGCGACGCCGGAACGGGCTTCGGCAAGCGCACCCGCTGCCGTTTCGCCCAGGCTGTGGTGGCTGGAGGGGTTGCCGAACTCGCCGCTCAGGTAAGGCCACATGGCTTCAAGGGCCTCACGGCGAACCGGAGTGGTGGCTGCGGCGTCAAGGAAGATCATGGGATGGTCAGGCTGTCTCTAGAACGACGTCCAGCCCCAGGTCGAGGGCGCTCACGCTGTGGGTCAGGCCACCAATGGAAATAACGTCCACGCCGGCGGAAGCGATCTCGGTGACGGTATTGATGTTCACGTTGCCGCTGGCTTCCACGATGGCCCGTCCGTCCACCTGTTTGACCCCGGCACGGAGCTGTTCGATGGAGAAGTTGTCCAGCATGATGGTGTCCACACCGGCAGCCAGCACGGGTTCAATCTGCTCGGCCCGGTCCACTTCCACCTCGAAGTGGGTGGTGTGGCCAAGCTGGGCTTTGGCTGCAATCAGCAGTTCGGTCAGTTTGCTGGAGTCGCCTCCAGTCATGACGGCCAGGTGGTTGTCCTTGGCCAGCACGGCGTCGGAGAGGCTGTAGCGGTGGTTGGCTCCCCCACCACAGCGCACCGCATAGCGCTCCAGCACACGAAGTCCGGGGGTGGTCTTGCGGGTGTCCGTGATCCGGGCGCGCGTCCCTTCCACAAGCCGCACGAATTCCGCCGTTTTGGTGGCTATGGCGCTCATCCGCTGCACCAGGTTCAGGCCCACCCTTTCGGCGAGGAGCACCGAGCGGGCGCTGCCGCTGACCCGCGCAAGGTGTGTTCCGGCGTCGAACGCTTCACCGTCGGCGAGGAGCAATTCCACGTCCGTGTCCGGGTCCACGAGCTTCATGGCATCACGGAAAACGGGACCGCCGCTGAAGACCCCGGGGACTCGCGCATTCAACACTGCAGTTGCCCGGGCGTCGGCGGGGATCAGTAGTTGCGAGGTGATGTCGCCGCTGGGCGCGTCCTCCGCGAACGCCCGTTCCAGGATGTCCCGGACGGGGGCAGCGGGGAGGGTCAGTTTAGTCATGGACGAGGCTCACTTTCCGGCTCATGGTGTAACGCTTGTCAATATCTTCGACGACTCCGGGGTCCTCCCAGCTGTCGCTGCGGTAATGAGCCCCCAAGGACTCACGCCGTTCCCGGGCGGCATGCACCAGCAACTGCGCCGCCAACAAGAGGTTGGAATCCTCATGCTCCCGAACATCCAAAGACTCAGGAACATTCAGTGGAAGCACATCCTCTGCCCAGGCAGCCAACGCCACACCGGCCTCACGAATCAGAGCACCATCACGCAAGACCCCGGCCTTGGCAGTCATCAACCGCCGCAGAGCCCCCCGCGAAAACACCCCCGCCCGCGCAAAAGAAACCTCCCGAGCCCCCGGCCCCGGCAGAGACTCAAACTCCCAGGAAACAGGAGCAGGCACCGGCTCAAGTTCCAATTCCGAACCCAGTAGCGGGGCCGGAGGCCCCGACCGCGCCGTTGTCGCGTGAGCGGCCGAACCGGCCGCCGAGCTTGCGAGGCGATTGCCGGTACGAGGCGCGAGCGCAGGCGCCAAGGGGCCTCCGGCGCCGCCGCCCGCGGCCGAGTTAGCACGCAGAGGGACTGCGTCTGGCGACCCGCCGGACAAGCCAAGGAAGCCCTCAACAGCCCGCCGCCCGAACACGAGGCCCTCGAGCAGGGAATTGCTGGCCAGCCGGTTGGCACCTTGCACCCCGGTACACGCCACTTCGCCGGCGGCCAGTAGCCCGGGAACAGAGGTGCGGCCGTAAAGGTCGGTGACCACGCCGCCCATCCAGTAGTGGGCCGCGGGTGCTACAGGAACAAGCTCGGTGGTCCAGTCAACGCCGGTTTGGCGGGTGCGTTTGCTGAGGGTGGGGAAACGTTTGGCCAGGAAGCCTTTTCCTCGGCTTTCCTCAATCACGGTGGCGTCCAGGAACACGTGGCCGTTGGGGTCGCCGAGTTTTGTGAGGTGAAGGGCGATGCTGCGGGAGACGACGTCCCTGGGTGCGAGTTCGGCATCAGGGTGGTAGTCGGGCATGAAGCGGTGACCGGTGGCATCTACCAGGATGGCGCCCTCGCCCCGTACCGCTTCGGAGATGAGCAGGGGGTCGTTGTTGCCTTCTGCTTCCCGTGCCTCAGTCGGGAGAACCATGCACGTTGGGTGGAATTGAAAGAACTCAAGGTCTGCCACAGCCGCCCCAACACGCCACGCCAGGGCCAGGCCATCCGCTGTTGCCACTGAGGGATTGGTGGTTTGGGCGAACAGCTGGCCGGCTCCCCCGGTGGCGAGCAGCACAGAGTCGCCGTGGACGCCGAGGTGGCGGCCATCGTGGAGGAAGTTCGCTCCCACTACACGGCCGCCGCCCGGTCCCCCCAAGGAGAGCGATGTCACGTGGGCGTGCCCTATGACCTGGATCTTTCCTGCGGCTTGGAAGTCCAGCACGGTTTTGATCAGCGCGGCCGCCACTCCGGCTCCTGTAGCGTCGCCACCGGCGTGGAGGATGCGGGGAGCTGAGTGGGCGGCTTCTAGACCCAGCGCGGGATCACCGTCGTCGTCAAGGTCGAAGTGGACGCCGAAACGTGCCAGTCCTGCGATGTCCAACCGTGCCTCGGTGCACAGCACCCGTACTGCTTCTTCATTGCAGTGGCCGGCCCCGGCTTTAAGTGTGTCCGCGATATGGGCTGCCACAGTATCGCCGGGGGCCGGCTCGTCCAGCACAGCGGAAATCCCGCCTTGGGCGTAGTAGGTGTTGCTGTCTGCGAGCGCACCCTTGGTCAGCAGCACCACTTCCGCGCCGGCATCGGCAGCAAGAAGGGCTGAGTACAGTCCTGCGATGCCGCTTCCGACGACGACCAGCCTTTGGGGGGCGGCCCCGTCGGTAAGGCTCTCTGTAGTCATATGAGGCTCGATTCGGCTAGACGGGTGTTGATGTGCCCGGACGGTGATGCCGGCTTTGTGGTGCCGTCGGTTTTAGGCAGGTTTGGCTGCCAGCATGCGTTCGAGCGCAATTTTGGCGTTGTCCTGCACGGAGTCGTCAACGGTGATGCGGTTGACGATGCGTCCTTCCACGAGTTCCTCCAGGACCCAGGCGAGGTATCCGGGGTGGATGCGGTACATGGTGGAGCAGGGGCAAATGACGGGATCGAGGCAGAAAATGGTGTGCTGCGGATATTCGGCGGCGAGCCTGTTCACCATGTTGATCTCGGTGCCGATCGCGAACGTGGTGGGTTCGGTGGCGGCGGCGATGGCCTTCTTGATGAAGTCGGTGGATCCTGCGGAGTCTGCGGCGTCCACTACTTCCATGGGGCATTCGGGGTGGACAATCACGTTGACGCCCGGGAAGTCCTGCCGGGCTTTCTCGATCTGGCCCACGTTGAAGCGCTTGTGGACTGAGCAGAAGCCGTGCCAGAGGATGACCCGGGAGTCCTGTAGTACCTGTTCGTCATTGCCGCCAAGTTCCTTGCGCGGGTTCCACATGGGCATCTGCTCAAGCGGGACGCCCAGTGCCTTGGCGGTGTTGCGGCCCAGGTGTTGATCGGGGAAGAACAGAACGCGCTGACCGCGTTCGAACGCCCATTCCAGAACCACTTTGGCGTTGGACGAGGTGCAGACGATCCCACCGTTGCGGCCACAGAACGCCTTGAGTGCTGCAGAGGAGTTCATGTAGGTGACAGGGATGACGGGTACCCGGCCGGAGCCATCCGGGTCCGTGCCGAAGATTTCTTCAAGCTGCTCCCAGCATTCCTCCACGGAGTCTTCATCTGCCATGTCAGCCATGGAGCATCCCGCGGCAAGGTTTGGCAGGATGACGGCCTGTTCGGGCGTGGAGAGGATGTCCGCTGTCTCGGCCATGAAGTGCACACCGCAGAAGATGATCGCTTCGGCGTCGGGCTTGGTCAGGGCAGCGTTGGCGAGCTGGAAGGAATCGCCCACGAAGTCCGCGTACTGGATGACTTCGTCACGCTGGTAGAAGTGGCCCAGGATGACGGCCCGGTCCCCGAGTGTCGCTTTGGCGGCCCGGATGCGGGCGTCAAGTTCGGCGTCGGTGGCTTTTTTGTACTCATCGGGCAGCTGGCCCTGGCGCGGTGTGGCTTTGGGAGCGACATCCTCGCTGGAAGCACCCGGGCCATAAGCAGGTTCGCCGGCAAGTGCTTCGGCGAGGTCGTACTCCCATGGGCCCCTGGCCAAGGCCGGGCTGCACGTGGCCCCTGCGCGGGAGAGGCCTTTCTCGGCTTCTTCGCGAGTGATCAGCTGGACGGCAGTGTTAACGCTGCTCATGGTGTACTCCTGTTATCTGGCCCGAGGCCGGGCGTGCCTGTGAAGCGGTAGAGGCGTGGCGGGCGGTGTTTTCCGCCTTGAAGGTATTCACCGGTTTCTTCGATTTCCGGTGTTGCCTTGACGTGCCTGCGAAAGTTAGCGGGATCGAGCTGGCGGTCCAGCACGGCCTCGTAGACTTCGCGGACCTGGGCGAGGGTGAAAAACTCTCCCAGCAGGTGGTAGGCGATGGTCCCGTAGGCCATCTTGTTGCGCAGCCGCCACAGGGCGTAGTCCACGATTGCGTTGTGGTCGAAGGCCAGTTCGGCGAGCTTGTCTGCCCGGAACCAGCGCACATTCTCGGACTCGTCAGCGAGGGCAGCTTCAGTGGGTTGCACCAGTGCCCAGTACACGATGGAGACCACTCTTTGGGTGGGCGATCTATGGAGGCCGCCGAAAGCGTAGAGCTGCTCAAGGTAGTGAGGCGCCAGGCCGGTGGTTTCGCGGAGGTTCCGTGAAGCCGCATCCTGGAGGGATTCGTCGTGGGCCAACGGTCCACCCGGGAGCGCCCACATGTCTTTGTAAGGCTCACGGATACGCCGTACCAACGGCAACCACAGGGTTGGGCGCCCGGATGTCTCGCTGGGGCGGAGGGCGAAAATCACCGTTGAAATAGCCAGCGACGGCGGTGCAAGCCGCCGCTCGGCAACGTTGGCTGAGTTGGTGTTCACGGCGTTCACCTCGCTTCATCGCCGTCCGAAACGCTCCCCGGTCAGTGAAGCGCTAGTTAAAGTCATGTTGACTAGAACTAATGGTACGGCTCGATCGACGCGGAGCAAAATGCTTTACGTCACACTGGCTTGGCGGCAGCTTCCATCAGCGGGAGCGTGCGGCCCTGGATGTGGCTGTTCAGGACGATGACCGACGAACACCGGACCACGGACTTGGTGGCGATCATGGCATCAAGGACGCGTTGCATATCAGGGTTGGACCGCGCGGCGATCCGCACCATCAGGTCCGAATTTCCAGTGACAGTATGAACCTCGATAATTTCCGGGATGGCACTGAGGCTTTCGATGATGGCATCGTGGCCGATTTCCTGGGTGATGGTCACCGAGCAGAACGCCACCACCGGAAAGCCGAAGTTGGCGGGATCAGGCTGGGGAACCCAGGAACCGATGACCCCGTTTTCAATCATTCTGTCTATCCGGGACTGCACCGTCGCCCTGGCAACCCTGAGCACGCGGGAAGCTTCCAGCACTGAAGATCGCGGTGAATCAGTGAAGAAACGTACAATTTTTGCATCAAGCGCATCCACCAGCATCAAAGTTCCTGTCCCCGGGGTAACATACCCATCACATCGCTACAGCAAAAAGTGATGTATCTTACAAACTGCGAGAATTATTCCACGGCTCTTGCTGCGTCGTCGACGCCCGCGTGCCAAACCCATGAGGCTAGCACGCCAAACCAGCATGTAACCCATAGAAGGTAGACACGTATGACAACGAAGTCCATCGCGGCTCCTGCGCCAACATCCGGCCTCGGCCATTCGCTCAAGCCGCGCCAGCTCACCATGATGGGGCTAGGCAGCGCGATCGGCGCGGGCCTCTTCCTCGGCTCGGGGGCGGGCGTTCAGGCGGCCGGTCCGGCAGTCCTTATTTCCTACCTCGTCGCCGGTACGCTGATCATCCTGGTCATGTGGGCCCTTGGCGAGATGGCGGCAGCCAACCCGAACAGCGGCGCGTTCTCCGTGTACGCGGAGAAGGCCATGGGCAAGACCGCCGGCGGAACCATCGGCTGGTTGTGGTGGTTGCAGCTGGTAGTAGTCATTGCAGCCGAAGCCATCGGAGCAGCCGGTCTGCTGTTCTCGATCTGGCCCGTCATCCCCGTATGGGTCCTGGCGTTGGTCTTCATGGTGGTCTTCACGGGCATCAACCTTGTGGGCGTCCGCAACTTTGGTGAGTTCGAGTTCTGGTTCGCCATCCTCAAGGTCGCAGCGATCGTGATCTTCCTGCTGATCGGCGCAGCCCTGCTCTTGGGTTGGCTGCCTAACGTGCCCTCCCCCGGATTCTCAGCGTTCGGCGACTTTGCCCCCAACGGCATCGGCGGCATCGCGGCCGCCTTGTTCGTCGTGATCTTCGCCTTCGGTGGAACCGAGATCGTCAGCGTCGCCGCCGCCGAAACCGAGAACCCCGCCCACAGCGTAGGCAAGGCCATCCGTACAGTTGTTTGGCGCATCCTGGTCTTCTACATCGGCTCGGTGTTCGTGATCGCAGCCGTCCTTCCGGTGGGATCGGAAGGATTGAAGTCCCCATTCGCCGGAGTTCTGGACCTTGCAGGAATCCCCGGCGCCGGAGCGGCCATCACCCTGGTAGCCGTCGTCGCCCTGCTGTCCGCCCTCAACGCCAACCTCTACGGCGCCTCCCGCATGATTTTCTCCCTCTCAGAGCGCGGCGAAGCTCCACGCTTCCTGTCCCGCCTGAGCGGTTCAAAGGTTCCCGTCGCCGCAGTCGGCATCTCAGTTGCCTTCGGCTTCATCGCCACGGTCCTTGAGTTGCTGTTTCCGGAGAAGATCCTGCCGGCACTGCTGAACCTTGTGGGATCCACATGCCTCGTGGTGTGGGGCACCGCACTGGTCTCGCAGTTCATCCTGCGCCGTAGGGCTGACCGGGACGGCACCGAGCTGCCGCTGCGCATGAAGGGATTCCCCTTCCTCACCATCGTGGGCCTTGTCCTGTTGGGCCTCATCCTGGTGGTGGGCTTCGCCAACCCGGAAAGTGCCGGGCAGCTGATCGGAACGTTCATCCTGATCATGGTCATCGCCGCCGGCTGCTTCCTCAACGCCAGGGCCAAGGCTGGCAGGCAGACCACGCCGGTCGAGTAGCCAGCTGCTCATCATCATCAGGAAGCCCTGCACAGTTTGTACTGTGCAGGGCTTCTTTGTGTGCCCAAAATGTACAAAGTGTGCCGCATGAACTGCACTGATTGCGCACAGGCGTATTGGGTGACTAGGGTCACAGCCATGACTACCAAAGCCGTGCTGGCCGCCGTCGATGATGACGCGGCCCCGCTCACCCACCATCAACTCCGTGAGCTGTACACCCTGATGGCAGCCGTCCGGCACCTGGACACCTCAGCCGTCGCCTGGCAGCGCCAAGGCATCATCCCGGGATACGCCCCGGAGCTCGGCCAGGAGGCCGCCCAGGTAGGCAGCGGCTACGCCGTTGACCGGACCCGTGACTTCGTCTTCCCCACCTACCGTGAGATGGGCGTTGCCCGGGCGATGGGCCTGGACATGGTGGGCTACATGTCCACCCACAAGGCCACGTGGCACGGTGGCATGTACAACCCGTTGGAATCCAGGTTCGCACCCATTCAGGCCGTGGTTGCGGGCTCGGTCCTGCACGCTGTCGGCTGGGCCCATGGCCAAACCCTTTCCGGCCACGCGGAGGGTGAAACGGGCGTTGCCATGACGTACTTCGGCGACGGCGCCTCCTCACAGGGCGACGTCCACGAAGCCATGAACTTCGCGGCAGTCATGAAGGCTCCCGTGGTGTTCTTCATCCAGAACAACGGCTGGGCCATCTCCGTCCCCACGGAACGCCAGGTAGCCGGCGGATCGGTCGCGGCTCGCGCTGCCGGGTACGGAATCCCGTCCCTGCAGGTGGACGGAAATGACGTGGTAGCTGTTTTCGAAGCCACTCGTTCCGCCTTCGCGCACTGCCGCGCCGGCAACGGACCCGTGGTGATCGAAGCCATGACCTACCGCCGCGGTCCGCACTCCACCGCCGACGATCCCGGCCGCTACCGCACGCTGGACGAGGAACGCACCGACGCCGGCGAGGATCCGCTGGAGCGCTTCAGGCAGCGGCTGCTCGACGAAGGGGTTGCAGACGAGGCCTTCTTCGCCGAAGCGCAGCGGAAGGCCGAAGAAGAAGAGGAAGCCATCCGTACCGGCATCGAGGACCTGGGCCCCCGCCCCGGCGCCGAAATGTTCGGCCTGGTCTTCCAGGAACCAACGCCCGCCCTTCAATCCCAGGCCACCTCGTGGCGCGAGGAGTCCGAACATGTCTGAGACCATGACTGCCTTGCCAGGCATTGAAGCTGCCGCCGCTGGCGTTCAGCAACTGTCCATGCAGCAAGCACTCAACCGTGCCCTGGACGAGATCCTGGCCGAGAACCCCAAGACGGTCATCTTTGGCGAGGACTGCGGCCGGCTGGGCGGCGTCTTCCGTATCACCGACGGCCTCCAGGCGAAGCACGGCGAGGACCGCGTCTTCGACACCCCGCTTGCCGAATCCGGCATCCTCGGAATGTCCGTGGGCCTGGCCATGGCAGGCTTCCACCCCATCCCCGAAGTCCAGTTCGACGGCTTCGCGTATCCGGCCATCAACCAGATCGTCTGCCAGATCGCACGGATGAACTACCGCAGCCGCGGGACCCTGCCCATGCCCATCACCCTGCGCGTGCCCAGCTTTGGCGGTATCCGTGCACCCGAGCACCACGGAGAGTCCTTGGAGGCGCTCTTCGCCCACGTTCCGGGGCTCAAAGTGGTATCACCGTCCACCCCGAACGATGCCTACCACCTGCTCAAGTACGCGGCGACCCGGCCGGACCCGGTCATTTTCATGGAACCGAAGTCCCGCTATTGGCAGAAGGGACCGGTGGACCTCACCTCGGTGGAAGCGGCCACTGCAGCGCACGACGGCGGAGCGGACAACGGCAGCAACCTCACCGGCGCCCGCGTGGCGAGGGAAGGCAGGCACCTGACCCTCGTGGCGTGGGGCGCCATGGTGGCCCGTTGCCTGCAGGTTGCCGAACTGGCGGCCGAAGACGGCATCGACGTCGAAGTCCTGGACCTTCGCTGGCTGAAACCGATTGACGCCGAAGCGTTGGCGACCTCCGTCGGGAAGACGCGCCGCGCCGTCGTCGTCCATGAAGCGCCGCTGACCTCAGGCCTGGGCGCCGAAGTGGCCCAACTCATCACGCAGAGCTGTTTCGCGACGCTCAAAGCGCCGGTGGAACGCGTGACGGGCTTCGACGTGCCCTATCCCTCCGGAGACCTGGAAGACGAATACATCCCCAACATCGACCGCATCCTCTTTGGGATCCAACGCGTACTGGAGTACCGCCGTGGCTGAAATTTCCTTCCCCCTTCCGGACCTCGGCGAGGGCTTGATTGATGCAACAGTGCTGGACTGGCTCGTGGAGCCCGGTCAGCAGGTGGAACGCAACCAGGCGATCGTGGAGTTGGAAACCACCAAGTCGGCCCTCGAATTGCCCAGCCCGCAGGCGGGTAAAGTGGTGCGTATTCACGGAGCGCCCGGTGACACGATCAACGTTGGCGAGCCGCTGATCGTGTTCGAGGTTCCGGATGACACTGCCGGGATCGTGGGCACTGTTCCGAAGGACGAAGCACCCAAGCGCCGGGTCCGCCTGAGCGCCGTACTGGATGAGGACTGACGTGATGACCGGAAGGCACACCATGGAACAGCACGGGCACACAGTGGAGGGCACCGACCCCGGACTGTTCGTGGAAGTCCATGAGCCGGCTACCGACGCCGGGCTGCGCCCCGTCCTGCTGATCCATGGCTTCTCTTCCTCCACGAAACTGAACTGGGTGGACAGCGGTTGGATCACCACGCTTCAGGACGCAGGGCGCCGGGTCATCACCGTAGACCTGCCCGGTCACGGCCGGAGCCACTCCCCTGAGGACCTGGATTCGTACACGCCCAGCCGCATCCGCGCCGACCTTCTCCAAATAGTGACCGACGCCGGCGCCCGGCCCCTGCGCGAAGGCGATCCTTCCACGGGACTGGACGTCATTGGCTACTCGCTCGGTTCCAGGCTGGCGTGGGAGTTCGGGGCCACCCAGCCGGACCTCGTTCACCGCATCGTCCTGGGCGGTCCGAGCTCGGCGGATCCGTTGGCAGCTTTCGACCTCGTGGCCGCGCAGCGGCATCTGGCCGACGGTACACCCATCGAGGACGGGTCCACGGCAGGCCTGCTGAAGATGGCCCAAATGCTTCCAAGCAACAACCTGTTTGCCATGTTGTCGCTCATCGAAGCCATCAAGGGCGAACCTTTCGATCCTGCAGAGGCCGCCCCTCACATGCCACTGCTGCTCGTGGCAGGAGAGAAAGACGAACGGGCAGCCACCATGCCGGAGCTGGCCTCCATTGCCGGCAAGCGTGGCGGCATGGTGGAGACCCTGGTGATCCCGGGACGCACCCACACCAATGTCATTACTAGCCGGGCTTTCAAGGAAGCTGCGGTCGAGTTCCTCGGCGTGTAGGTCTCAGCGGGCCAGTCGCTCCGCGTTCAGGCTCATGCGCTCCAACACGCTCAGGGCCATCGCGTACTCGTCAATGCCTATGCCCATGGACAGGTCCTGACGCGCATCTTCCACCAAGCGCTGGGCCTCGTGGTATTTCTCGCGGCCCCGGTCGCTCAGCGCCAGCCTGTCGTCGATCATGATGATCATTCCCCGCCCCACCAAGGCCGCAAGTTCGCGTTCGCGCAGCCGGGAATCGCCGCCCCACAGCGGCTGCAGGATGTCCTCCAATCGATCCGGCCGCATGGCACCCTCCGATAGCGTGCCCAAGGTGTGCCATTGGCGCCGGGTGAGTTTGATCCTGGCCAGGGTGGCGTCCAGCTGTATTTCCAGTGCGGCGTCGAGCCTCTTGATCCAATATCCGATGGGCTTGTTCACAAGGCCATGCTTTCAGTGGGCGCGCAACCGGGCAAGGTGTGGACTGTAGGCTTGGGAGTGCAACGAATTACGTGGAAGTGGAGCAGATGGGCATGCGTTTCAAGGACCGTGCGGAAGCCGGTCGACGCCTGGCTGAAGCACTCCCCCAACTGAGGGAACGGCCAGACACCATCGTCCTGGGCCTGGCCCGTGGTGGAGTCCCGGTAGCCGCAGCCGCGGCCGCAGAACTGTACCTGCCGTTTGGCGCCGTGCTGGTCCGAAAATTGGGGATCCCCGGCCGTGACGAGACCGCTTTCGGGGCGCTGGCGTGGTCGCAGGGCGACGTCCTGCGAATGGTCAACAGGCCCCTGAAGGAGCTCATTCTCGCGCACGGAATCTCCCAGTCCGCTTTGGATGCCGTGGAAACCCATGAACGATCCGAACTCATCCGCCGTGCGCGCAAATACCCCGGCATCGAGCACGATCTTCGCAGAAAAACAGTGGTGTTGGCCGACGACGGACTGGCCACCGGCGCCACCATGCGGGCAGCCGTGGAGGCCGTCCGGGCCGGCGGGGCCGGCACCGTCATCGCTGCAGTGCCGGTCGCCTCCCTGGAGGCCTCAACCTCCTTGGCCCGGGTCTGCGACGTTGTGATCGCGTTGCACACGCCCGGCAAGTTCCATGCAGTTGGCGCATTTTATGAACGCTTCGAGCAATTGTCCGACGCCGACGTCGTAGGCCAGTTGGAAGGTGCCGGTGCCAGCGGCCGTAAGTAGCCGCCGTCGTGATCTGAACGCAAAGACGGGCGCGGTCACTGTGGACCACACCCGTCTTTTGTTTGCCATTTGTTAGTGGTGGACGCTGTACCCCAGCGGACGGCCACGGGTTTCCTTGGCCAAAATCACGCCAATTGCGGAGATCACGCAGAGAACCATGATGTAGATGCCCACCGATCCGGACCACTTGGTGGTATCCAGGAGAGCTTGGGCAATGAGCGGAGCGAAAGCGCCGCCCAGGATTGCACCGAGCGCGTAGCCGATGGAAATTCCCGAGTACCGGACCTGGGCCGGGAACATCTCCGCATACATGGCGGACATTGGACCGTAGGACAGACCCAGTCCGATAGTGAGGACGAACAGTGCAGTTCCGTAAAGCACGATGTCCTTGGAATCGATCAGCACAAACATGGGAATCATCCATGCGAAGACCAGGCCATAACCGATCAGGAACGTCTTGACGCGACCAATCTTGTCCGACAACCAACCGCCCACCATGGTGAAGATGAGCCACCCGAAGGACGCAATGGTGGTGGCCAGCAAGACCTGAGGCGTAGGCATCTTCAAGGTACGTGTGGCGTAGGAGATGAAGAAGGCGATCAGCAGGTAGCCGGCAGCGTTGTTGGCGATGAAGATCAAGGCAGCAAGAACAACTTCTTTCTTGTTCTTACGGAACAGTTCACCCAGGGGCGCCTTGCTTTCAGCCTTGCGCTGGGCGATCTCCTTGAAGACGGGGCTCTCACCAACGGCGCGACGGATCAGGTATCCCACCACGATGAGGACCACGGACAGCAGGAACGGCACACGCCATCCCCAAGAGGCAAAGTCTTCCTTGGACATCCCCGACTGCAGCAGGAACAACAGCCCCGTGGCCAGGATCATGCCGATCGGAACACCGATCTGCGGGTAGGCGCCGAAAAGCCCGCGCTTCTTCAGAGGTGCATGCTCCACGGCCATCAGTGCAGCGCCGCCCCATTCCCCACCGGCCGAGAATCCCTGGACAACGCGCAGGGTGATCAGCAGGACGGGGGCCCAAAGGCCAATAGTGGCGTAGGTGGGCAGTAGGCCGATCAGCGCAGTGGCAGCACCCATCATCACCAGCGTCATGACAAGCACAGCCTTGCGGCCCATCCTGTCGCCGAGGTGTCCGGCCACAAAGGCCCCGAGGGGACGGAACAGGAAGCTGATGCCGATCGTGGCGAAAGACAGGAGCTGGGCTACTCCCGGGTTGGACTTCTCCAAGGGAGAAAGGAACAACGGCGCCAACAGGGTGGCGGTGAGCTGGGCGAAAATGAAGAAGTCGTACCACTCAATGGTGGTGCCCACCAACGTCCCGGCCAGTACCCTGCGCTCCTCGCGCTTGCTGCTGGGTCCTGACGGAGAGTCGACAGTGGAAGTTGCGGTCATTGGAACTCCATGGGGTGAGAGTGACTGGTCGGCGCTTGACTTGCATTAACCGACAGAACGGTCAGTTAGGAAAGAATACTACAACCTGTGAGCCAAAGCACAGACCCCTGCGGTGTGGGCCACCATAGAATGGTTCGCATGAACCCCCGCAGCGACGTCAAGGGCCCAACGGAAGCACCAACGCAAGCTCCGCCGTCGCAAACCCTCTCACGCGGAATCCGCGCGCTGGAGATTCTGGCGGCCGCCGAAAGGCCCCTCAGCATCGCCGAACTCACCGAGGCCCTTGGCGTACACCGTTCCGTGGCCTACCGGATCCTGCGGACGCTGGAAGACCACTCGCTGCTGGTGCGCGACGACTCCGGGCGCGTTCAACCCGGCCCGGGCCTGTCCGTCCTGGCCCGCGGTGTTTCAAGAAGCCTGCAAACTGCGGCGCTGCCCGAGCTCACCCAACTTGCCAACACGCTGCATATGACCGCCTTCGTCGCAGTGTGGGACCACCAGGAGTGCGTCAACCTTGTCACCGTTGAACCGCGGCACTCCGGCGCCGCCCTGGCCCAGCACCCGGGCAACCGCCACCCCATCGCCACCGGCGCCCCCGGGATCGCCATCCAATCAACCATGACCGAAGAGCGCTGGCAGCAGGTAGGCGCTCCGAACCCCTACCGCGCCGAAGCCCACGAAGCCCGCCGCCTGGGGTACGCCACCAGCCACGACGAAGTCATTGCAGGATTGTCCTCCATTGCCGCCCCCATCAGGGTCCCGGGCGGGCGGCCGGCAGCGATCGCCGTCGTCTATATCCGCTTGGATCAGGACCCCGACGAAGTCGGCAAAGCGCTCGCGGACAGCGCTGCCCGAATCGAAAGCCAACTGGCCTGACGCTGCGTTAGCCCTCCGAGCCATGGCCGATCCGGGCGTACACGTCAGGCTGAGAGCGCCGGAGCCGCAATCCCCACATGACGCCAACCAGCCCAGGCAGCAGCACCAGCATCGGGAGGACGAACGTCGCCGCCGTTGACTCGGTCTGCCCCAGCAAGACGTTGAAGTTGGCCATGATGAGCACAAAGACGATAGCCAGAAGCACGAACCCCAGGCCGGGAGCGATCACCCTGACCCACAGGCCCGCCCCGTGCTGCTGCCGGCGGAAGAACCCGATCACCGCCACCGACACTACGGTCATGAGCAGCACGAGCCCCATGGCTCCGCTGTTGGTGAGCCATGTGAACATGGTCAGCACGGGGTACAGCTCGCCCAGTTCGGAACCCGCACCGGCAATGGCAAAGGCGACGGTTACGACGACGGCAATCACCGTCTGCGCCAGCGAACCGGCGAACGGCGCCCCGCTTTCGGTCCGCACCTTCGCCAGCGCAGACGGCAGGACACGCTCGCGACCCAGGGAGAAAAAATAGCGGGCCACCGCGTTGTGGAAGCTAACGAGTGCGGCGAAGAGGCTGGTGACAAAGAGGACCTGGGCGATGTCGCTGAGCAACACGCCACCGTGGTCGCCCAGGAAGGCGAAGATCATGTCCGGGCCATTGGTGGTGGCAGTCTCAATCACGGCGGACGGTCCCGTTCCCACAGTCATGGCCCAGGCAGAGACTGCATAGAAGACAGCGATGATGCCAACCGCAGCAAACGTTGCCCTTGCGACCGTGCGTTGCGGGTCCTTGGACTCTTCACCATAAATAGCGGCGGATTCGAATCCCATGAAAGCGGCGATGCCGAAGGAGAGTACCGCTCCGATACCGGGAACGAACAGGCTTTCGGGGCTTAGAGTTGCAGCGCTGATACCTTCTGGAGCCACCGCGAGGCTGATGACGTCGTACACAATGACCACCAGGAACTCCAGTGCCACCAGGACGCCAAGGACTTTAGCGGACAGGTCCACCCTGTTCACCCCCAGCCATCCGACGATCGCGATGCACACCAGCACGGGGAGCCACCACGGCATGCTGATACCAAGGCGGGCGGACAGCAGTGACGAGACCGTAAAGCCGAACAGCCCGTAGATGCCCACTTGCATCAGGTTGTATGCCATGAGGGCGATCAGTGACGCGCCCACCCCGGCTGGCCTTGAGATGCCCTGCGCAATGTATGCGTAAAACGCTCCTGCGTTGGTGACGTGCCGGCTCATGGCGGCGTATCCCACGGCGAAAAGCGCCAGAATTGCACCAAGGATCAAGAATGACAACGGCACGCCGGTGACCCCGGTGACCGCGAAAGTGGTGGTCACGCCGCCCGCCAGCACGGTCAGCGGCGCCGAGGCCGCGATAATCATGAAGGTTACTGCCGGTACGCCGAGCCGACCCTTGGTGCTTACGGCTCCGGGGGCGCTGCCCTTGACGGGGTTGTCCACGCTCATAGTGTGCTCCTGCCTCGGTGCCGCTGGAGATTGCGCGGCACGGTGTGTGTCATTCCGCAATCTTCCACCGCAGCGGCGTCGCGTGACTTGTCTCACACGGCAGGGAGTTTGTCGCTGCACGCAAGCACGAGCCCATGCGGGCGCCGGTGTAGAATCGTGGGCAAGCTCACGCCCGCAAACCCGGCATTCCCTGCCCCAGTGGCACCGGCGCCGCGGGCCACTGAAAAGGAGTTTGATGACCGTCGCGGCTGATATGGGCCCCGCAACCGTGGAAACCATTGTGGCGGAGTCGTTCCAGGAGTGGAGCAAAGCAATCTCCAGCTCTTTCGTGCCCCTGCTGGCTACGGGCCCCAACAGCTCATCCTTCCCGGGCACTGACTTCCACGGCATGATGAGGGCACGAGTGCTGGGGCAGATCTCCGTGGTGGAGATTACAGCCGGGCCTCACACTGTGCTTCGCACGCCGGAGCTGATTGCCAAGTCCACGGGGCGCTTTTTCAAACTCAGCATCCAGCTCGGTGGATCGGGCCGCCTGGTTCAGGACGAGCGCGAGGCCGTGCTCCGCCCCGGGGACCTCTCCATCTACGACACCTCGCGTCCGTATCAATTAACCTTCGACGACGACTTCCGCACGTTGGTGCTCATGTTCCCGCACGTTTTGTTGGACTTGCCCGCCGAAGCCATGGGACATGTGACAGCCTTGCGAATTCCGGGCGATGAGGGCCTGGGCGAGCTCATCAGCCCCTTCCTGGTGAAACTGGCCGACAACCTTGAGGCCCTCTCCGGGGCCAATGGACTCCGGTTGGTCCACAACGCCTTGGACCTGGTCACTACACTTTTCAACGGTGAGCTCGATCAACTGATCGAGACGGGCAGGGATCCGCATCTGCTGCTGCTTGGCCGCATTCACGACTACATCGAGGCCAACCTCGGTGATCCCGGACTCTCCCCCGGAAGCATTGCCGCGGCCCACTACATCTCAACGCGGCATCTGCACGACCTCTTCCAGGAAATCGGGACCACGGTAGCCTCCTCCATCAGGCAACGGCGACTGGAACGGTGCCGGCGGGACCTTAGAGATCCTGTGCTGGCCGATCGACCTGTAACAGCCATCGCGGCGCGGTGGGGGTTCACCGATGCAGCCCATTTCAGCCGTATCTTCCGCGCAGCTTTCGGGAACTCCCCCACCGGCTACCGCAGTGCCGCATAGCGGTTACCCCTGAGGTTGGCGCATCATCACCAAGGATGTGAGGACACCCAGCAGCAACAGCCCTGCTGCAGCCGCCATCGAGACGACAAAGGCTGCGCCCGGCCCCTGCGTTTGCGCCAATTGCCCGGCCAGGTAGGAGCCCAACGCTGTTCCTGCCACGATTCCGCTGGCGAGCGCCGTCATCACAGTGGCCATGCGACCGGCTGGAGCCACCACGCCGCCGATGCTGAAGACGGTGACCATCACTGGCCCCACGGGGATTCCTAGTATCAGCAGGACAAAGATCATGGGCCAAATACCAGCAGGGAGAAGCAACAGGAGCGACAAAACGGACATCGCCAGCGCTGCGGCGACCCAACGGGAAGCCAGACTGAACCGTTGCGGCCAGAAAGCTACAGACAGCGCCGCCACAGCTGAACTAAGCCCCATCACTGCATACAGCAGTCCGGCGATCTCGGCCGTAGCGTACTGCGCCGAGAAGGCACTCAGCGCGTTCTGGGTAGCTCCAAAGAACGTACCCATGCACACCATGGCCACCACGGGAACGGCCACCACGGCTCCGGCCCAACGATGACGCCGCTGCGCAGGGACTTGGGCGGAGTGCTCGCCAATAGAGGCTTGTCCATTGGAAGGCGCGACGCCGGTACGCGGCTTGCGGGGTGCGGGCACCACCGCGTGTTGGCTTGGATGGACGGCGAAGGCCGGAACCAGGGTGATGGTCATGACAGCGGCCAAAGCGAGCGGCAACCAGGGTGCCACCAAGCTGGCAAGAACACCCACCAAGGCGGGGCCCAGGACAAAAGTGACCTCGTCAGCGGTGCCTTCGTAGGACAGAGCGGTATCAAGGTCGGCCCGGTTGGCTGCTACGCTTCTGGCCCCGTTTGCTGCAGCCGGGGACAAATTACGGGTGGTCAGCGCCATCCACCGAACACGGGCCATGGGCCCCACCTGGGGACAACTGGCGCCAGCGAGAAAGGCCACAATGAGGACACCAGCCGCCTCGCCCACGGAACCGTAACCGGTAGTGAGGTACGCAGCAGCAAGGAGCCCCACTACAGCAAGGGTGTTGACCACTGCCGCCACAAGCAGCACGATCCGTTGCCCGGCCCTGTCGGCCAGGGAGCCCAGGACGGGAGCCCCCACCGCCGAGCCGATACCGACGGCTCCGGCTGCCATGCCGCCGATGGCGTAGGAGTGGCTGACGGCTGTGACCAAGGTCAGGGTGCCCACGGTCAGCATGGCCAAGGGTAGCCTGGCGAAGAGCCCCAAGGGCAGGAAACCAGGTCCCGCCAGTTCAGGCAGCCGAGCGAAACGGCCCGGCAGGCGGGAGGGGCGGGAGGGAGCCTGGGGTGCAGGCTGTGACGTTACAGAAGTTTTTTCCATCAATCCGGGTTCGCTAAAGGATGCGCATCGTCCCTCCTCCCGATGCGCGCGACCCGGTGTAACGGGTTAAGTCTATCGGATACGTCTCAGACCGGTACAGCGTCGGCAATCCGCACGCTGGAACCATGCCTGCCCTTGATCACCTGCAGCTGGTTGGTGATCCGTTGCTTCATCTCCGCGACGTGACTGACAAGGCCAACAACCCTGCCGCCGTCGCGCAGTCCCTCAAGGGCGTCCATCACTTGCTCCAGGGATTGCTCATCCAGGCTGCCGAAGCCCTCGTCCACAAACAGCGTCTCAATATCGACTCCGCCGGCCTCCTGCTGCACTACATCGGCGAGGCCCAGCGCCAGGGATAATGACGCCATGAAGGATTCACCGCCCGACAACGTGGAAGTGTCCCGCCGCTGACCGGTCCATTCATCCACGACTTCCAGCCCAAGGCCCGACTTTGCGCCTCTGGCGGCCTTGGCGTCCGTATGCTGCAAGGTGTATCTGCCATCACTCATGGCCACGAGCCGCTCGGAGGCTGCAATGGCTACCTGTTCCAGCCTTGCCGCCAGGACATAAGTGTTCAGACTCATGCGGTAGTTGTTATCACCCGAGCCCCTTACGGTGTCGGCCAATTCTGCGAGCATATGTGCCCGGCGCCGAGGTTCCCTTCCCGATTGGGCCAGGGTCCGGTACTCCTTCCCCAGGCGGGCAACAGCGTCCGCTGACTTGCCGGCAAGGCCGGCTGCCAATTCCTTGGCCCGTGCGTCATCGGCGGCCTTTGAAGCAAGAAGCTTCGCCTCGGCAAGCTCGGCTTCGGCCAAGGGGAGTTCGCCGATGCTGGCTTCCTTGGCCGCAAGGATCAGGTCCTCACCGGCAAACAGCTCATCCAAGCGGGACGATTCGGCCTCGAAATCGGCCAGATCCTTTTCCAGGCCCACCACATCTGCGGGCGGGAGGATCTCCCGGCGGGCTTCGTCAGCCGAAGCAAATCCGGATTCCACCAAGGCTTTGTCAAGGGAAGCGGCTGCGGCTTCGCAGGCTTGTTGTGCCTGTTCCAGTTCCCGCTCTGCATCCACGGCCGCCTGCAGAAGCCCGCGCTCATCGAAGAGTGCTTCCAGCCGCTCGCGAAGGCTGGGGAAGCCGTCCTTCAAACCGGCAAGTTCTACTTCAAGGGCAGCACACTGCTCCTGAAGCAGCTGTGCTGCCGAAGACCCCTGGGCCGCAGCGTTCGCGGAAGCGTCGTGTTCTTGTTGCACCAGGGCGATCCGCTTGCTGAGGGCCTCGTGCCGGGCGCGAAGCTTCTCCAATGTCACCGCCGCCTTGCGAGCCGTCGAGGCAGCCTCCTGGGCAGACGCCCGCTTGGATTCTGCTTCAGCAGCATCCACTGCACCTCCCTGGGCCACCAGTCCGGCGAGCACCTGCGCTGCGGAGGAGAGCTGCTCGGCGAGGAGCGCCAAGGCTTTTTCGCTGGCCTCAAACCGATCCTTGGCTTCTTCCTCTTCCTGGGCGAGGGAGAGCGCCGTTTGCACGGCTTCGGCTGGGTTGGGATGTTCCTCACTTCCGCACACGGCGCACGGCTTACCGCTTTCCAACGCCGCAGCGAGCTCCCCCGCAGCGTTGGCCAAACGCAGTTCACGGACATCAAGCCATTGCTGCCGGAGGTCCTGCGATTCGGTCCGAGCCTGAAGATGCTTCAGGGTGATCCCGTCCAACTCGTTGGTGGCCGTTGCGTGGCGGGCCACAATCCCTACCAGCTCGGCGGCACCAGCAGCCTCCCGCTCCAGTTCCGTGAGCTGGCCAGCCAACGGTTCCAGAGGCTGGATCTCTGCTTCCACGGTGGACACGTCGGAGCGCAACTGTTCCAGTAGACCGGCCGAAGCGCCGGCAGCGGCCTGCTGTTCGGCGATATCACCACGCATGGTTGCCAAACGTGCCGTGATGACTTCCAGACGTTGTTCATCGGGCAGCCGTGCCTCAACCACTGCGCAGACGGCTTTAACGGCTTCCAAAGCTACATCCGTAGTAGCGGCGTCCAGGCCAGCTGCACCAAGCTTCCCGCGCACACCGGCAGCCCGCTCTGCGGCGGCTTCGAGTTTGCGCGCCGTCGAATCGACAGCTTCGAGCTGGCCGCTGAGAACGGCGGCACGCCGGTGTCTGCCCAGCATCTCCTTGTTCTCCAGCGCTCGGGGCGCTGCCAGTTCAAGCAACACCCGCCGTTGCATCGCAGCGCCCAGCCGACCATGCCTGAGCGACCTCTCCTGAGCCTCGTGGAATTGTTCCAGCAGGCGGGTGGCCGCTGATTCTGCCTCCGCTGCCTCGTCCTGCCGACGCTGCCATTCAGAGTGAATTTCAGCCTCCATGACGGCCAGCCAAGCTTCCGGTTCCTTGCCTGGTTCCGGCGTTGGCTCTTGTCCCGGCTCCTGGTTTGGCTCCTTGTCGGCAGCCGGAGTAGCAGCTGCAGGAAGATCCAGATGGTCATGCTCAGATGCGACCCGGTCAAGTAGCTGCTGGAGTTCGGAGGCATTGTCCTGCACAGCGCGGGCGGCATCGGCGGCTTGCTGCAGGAGCTGGCGTTCCACCGCTTCGAATCGCTGCGTGCCGAACAATTTTTGGAGCAGGTCCAGTCGGTCGTTGGCCTTGGACCTCAGGAAAGCGGCAAAGTCGCCCTGTGGCAACATCACCACACGGGTAAACTGCTCCCGGTCCATTCCCAGGACGTCCGAAAGCTCAGCCCCTACCTCGTCATTCCTGGACGACTTCTCCTCCCAGCTCCCGGCTACGCGTTCCCTGAGGAGGGTCTTGGCCTGCTGGGTAGTGAATCCATTGCGGCCGCGGGCGCTTGGACGGTCCCACGCCGGGGAGCGCGTCACTTCAAAACGGCGGCCACGCGCAGAGAACTCACACACCACCCGCGGCTCAGCACCCGGCGCAGCATGATCGCTTCGGAGCCGTTTCCCTTCCTGGCGGGCACCGGGAACGGACCCGTACAGGGCGAAGCAGATGGCATCCAGAATGCTGGTCTTACCGGCGCCTGTGGCGCCGTTAAGGAGGAAAAGGCCCTGCGCACTGAGCTGGTCAAAGTCAATGTGTTGGGGTGTTGCAAACGGACCGAAAGCTTCGATGTCCAAACGATGAATCCTCATAGCTCAGCCTCCTGCAGCCGGACGGCTTCAAGTGCTTCCGTCAGGGCAGCTTCTTCTGCATCGTTTGCACCGCGTTCCCGTACATGTTCCAGGAAACCGCAGCAGACACCGAGGTCGTCTTCTGCCGCGGCGAGGCGGTTGCTGTAACTGGTGGAGGGCCGTGACTGACCACCTTGGGGATCGAAGGAGAGGACCAAGGTGTCCGGGAAACGTGTGCGCACCTTCTCCATGGCCTGCCCAGGACGTTGCGCGTCCGTCAGCGTGATCTGGCAATAGGCTGTCTCTGCCCACGCGTGCTCTTCACCGCCCAATAGCTCCTCCAGCGTTCCGCGCAAGGTGGCCAACGCTTTGGGAGCCTCCCACAGGACCTCCTCAACGGCGATCGCGCCGCTGGCGTCGAGGTCTACCAGCCAGGCACCCTTGTGGTGTTTGGCTTCCGAGAACGAATAGGCCAAGGGAGAACCGGAGTACCGGACATTGGGTGCCAGCTCCTGCCGCCCATGGAGGTGACCTAAAGCTGTGTAGGCGAAGTCTTCAAAGAGATCCAGGGGAACCGCGCCCAAGCCGCCAATGCTCAGATCCCGTTCGCTTTCCGAGGTAATGCCCCCACTGGCAAAGGTATGCGCGAGGACCACCGGATACACCGGTCCTGATGCACGACGCGCCTGAACATCACGCCGGATCCGTTCCACTCCGGCCAGGGTCACATCAAAATGGTTGGCGTTCTCAGCTCCCAACCGTTCAGCCACAAGCCGCGGTTCAAGATAGGGGATGCCGTAGACCGCCACCTGGCCGTTCCCCGCGCCGTCCTTGCCAGCCCCTTTGTCTGCCAACGGGAAAAGCACCGGTACGTTGAGTTCCTCCACCTTGGTCCTGAGGTGGACGCCTCCGCGTTCCAACAAGCGGGAAGCGAAGCCCAGCCTGATCGCGGAGTCGTGGTTACCGCTGGTCAGGACCACTGCGGCTCCTGCCTGCGTGATGCGCACCAGTGCGTCATCGAGCAGCTTGACCACATCCAATCCGGGCAAAGCACGATCATAGACGTCCCCGGCAATCAGCACGACGTCAACGGACTTGGCTTCCACCAGTGATACCAACTGGTCCACAAAGCTCCGCTGGGCATCGAGCATGCCAACGCCGTGGAAAGACCGGCCAAGGTGCCAATCGGAAGTGTGAAGTAGCCGCATACTTTTAAGCTAACCGGGGGCACCGACAATAAAGCGCAGGCGAGCCGTCCGCCGTCGAGCCCGTAGGGTTATTTGCCCTTTTTGCCGTCGAAGAAGTCCCGGGCGTCATCATTGACCGGCGTGGCCGGCACTGCGCGGGAAGGGGAACCGTCTGCTTCCGCAGCAGCGTCCTTGGCCCCGATGTCCTCGTCCGGCTCATCGTTGGCATCAAAAGAGTCGTTGACGCCATCGCTGCCGCCTTGAACGTCACCAGGTGCCGCCACGGCAGTAGTGGAGAAGCCTTGGAAGCCGCGGAAGGCAAGGCCTGCAAGCGCGGCGCCCATCAGCGGGGCCGCCCAGAAGAGCCACAGACTCTCAAGCGCCCAGGACGAGCTGAAGAATGCCTGAGCTGTTGCCCGCGCAGGGTTGAAGGGAAGGTTTCCCAGTACCTGTCCCAGCTGAAGCAGGACAGCCATAGCCAAGCCGACGGCGAAGGGGGCCATAGCCGGAACAGCGCGGCGGCCGGCGGTCGCGCCAAGAAACACAGCCACGATGAGAGCTGCACCTAGGACCTCGACCAACAGAACCCCGGCGAGCTGTGTTTGGGCGGCAGCGTGGTCGCCATAACCTGGTGCAACGACGTCAAAAGCGGCCCTCGCGTCCGTAAGGACGGGCACCGTGCTCACAACAAAGTAGATCAAGGCAGCACCAACCACGCCGCCGATAATTTGCGCTGCTACATAGCCCAATGCCGCAACAGCCCGGACTCGACCGGCTATCAGATTGCCCACAGTGATCACAGGGTTGAAGTGGCCTCCCGAGACATAGCCGAAGGCCAGCATGGCCACTGTCACCGCAATGCCGGTTGCAAGGGCAACAGGCACGGGGGCACCACCAGGATTGGAGAAAATCCCGACTCCCGCCGCGACAACCACAACGAACATCGATCCCAAAGCTTCAGCCGACAACCGGGCAACAAGTCCCGGTTGGGGTTCAGGTGTGGCCTGTACAGGAGAGGTCATGTCCAAGGAGTCCTTCGGTTGGTCTGGATGCCGGTATGGCCGGCTTCGGTCGCGGCGGACGCTGATGCTTGGCACCGACGCTGCAGGGGTCATGCAAGCTCAAGGCCACTGAGCATTTTGTCAGCCGAGTCTGGGCGCCAGCTGAATCCCGCCTCCGAGCTTATCCGCCCAAGGCGATCGCTGCGATCGCGGTAGCACCGAGCCCCACCACAGCCAACATGCTGACCCGGACCAGCCGGGCCGAAGCAGCCCCGTTGCCGGCGTGGAGCTGCCGTGAGCGAACCCACACCACTGCCGCCACCACGATGGTGGCTGCAGCCGCCACGAGAGCGCAGATGCCTTGGTAATCAAGCCCGGGAAGGCCCGCGACGAGGTGGCCGGTTGAGGGCTCAGACGTCAGCCAGCTTCGCCAAATGAACAAGTCCACCACCACCAGGGAGATCAGCGTCCGGCGCCATGCCAAGATAGTGCGCTCAGGCTGCAATCCGGGGTCACGGACTTCCATAGTTACCGCGCCACCAAAATCAGCACCGCGAAAGCGAAGGCCGCCACGGCAACCACGATGGTCATGAACAGCATGACCCGGGAGAAAGGGAGCGCCTGATCATTGCGCATCGCCGCTTCCATCTGACCCCAACGACGATACGAAAGTGCCGCCAACCCCGCACCAACCAAGGCAAGCAAAACACAAAGAACCAGCCGCACCGGGGTGGGCGCGATGTTCGGGGCCAACTGGTCTACGGCAACCGCCCCGGCAAGCAGTGCCAAGGATGTGCGGATCCATGCGAGGAAAGTACGTTCGTTGGCGAGAGAAAACCTGTAGTCGGGTGTCCTGCCTGTCCGTCGCCACTGAGGTTCACGCGCCATGTCTCTCCAAGTTTTGTCAGTGCCGGGCAGCTTCCCCACCATACCAGCGGGGTCTCACGGCTTGGTAAGTTACTGGCATGAGTGTTGAACCTAAATCGCCCGCTGATCCATCCTTCGAGTCCCGTGTCCATGGGTCACTTTTGGGAGGGGCACTGGGTGATTCGCTTGGCTACGCAGTGGAGTTCGACTCCATCGCCGCGATCCGCGCACGGTATGGTTCCGAGGGCCTGAAGACTTTCGGTCAGCTCGACGGCGCCAGCCACTTCTCGGACGACACGCAAATGACGCTGTACACCGTTGACGGCCTGGTGGAAGCACTCGAATGGGCCAACGATGGCGTAGCTGCGGACGAGATCGCCTGCCTATGGCTTGCCTACCTGCGTTGGCTCGCCACCCAGGACGTTGCTGTTGACTCCGCCGCTCCCGTGCCGCAACCGCGGTGGATCGATGCCCAGGAGGTCCTGCGCCACCGCCGCGCACCCGGTAACGCGTGCCTCAGCGGTTTGGCAACGGGCACTATGGGAACGGTGGCCCGTCCGGTCAATGCCGACTCCAAAGGGTGTGGCACCGTGATGCGTTCAGCCCCGTTTGGACTAATCCCCCACATTTCACGCGAAGCCGTGTACAAGCTCAGTTCGGACGCCGCGTCGTTGACGCACGGACACCCTTCAGCACGGCTCAGCGCAGCCGCCTTCAGCCTGCTGATCCACAACGTCGTGGCCGGTATGGACGTCCGCACCGCAGCAACCGAGGCGCTCAACTACGTCAACGCCGTTCCTACCAAAGCACCCGAACTGGCGGAGCGTCTTGAAGGAGCCTTGCAGTTGTCCCTGCGGCCCGCCCCTCTGGACCCGGAAGAACTGACCACAGCACTTGGTGAGGGTTGGATCGCCGAGGAAGCGCTCGCCGTCGGGCTTTACGCGGTGCTGGCAACCAAAGGCGGCACGCCGGCAGAGCACTTCCGCAACGCAATCGCCGTGGCCATCAATCACAGTGGCGACAGTGACTCCACAGGGTCCATTACCGGGAACATCCTGGGCGCGTACTATGGTCTGGCATGCTTGCCGGCCGATTGGCTGGAGGCCCTGGAGGCCCCGGAAGTCATTCGCGGCATGGCGGACAGATTGCTTGCCGTCACCACCGGGTAGGTAGTGGCTACGCCTTGCGGAGCGTGACGTTGTTGCAGGCTTCGCACACGTCCTCAGGGATAAAGCCACGGCGCTGCAGGAAGCCAAAGATCGCGCATCCGAGGCAGAAGCCCACGAATGCTTCCAGCGAAGCCGCCACGATCAGCAGCGTCAGCAGGATCCAGGCGGCGGGCTGGAAACCGGTGAAAAACAGCACGACGGCGGCACTCGTCAAGGCGGCACCGATGCCTTGCGCGAAACGCTTTGGTGGACCGGCAACGAGCTTGGCGTGTCCAAGCCGGGGTGCCAACACCTTCACTGACAGAAGTGCGAGCGGGGAGATCCGCGGACCGAACAGCACACGGAGCCAGAAGCCCACAGCCAGAGCCACCAGCCCCCAAGCCCAGCCGGTCAGGAGGGTGGCGACGGCCACCGCCACCACCAAGCCCGCCGTAATCCGGGCGGCGTATTCGTTAACCGGGTTGGGGAAAGCAAAAACTGCCCGCCAGTCCACCCCGCCGCGTTGAGCAGCGCCAGCAGAAGTAGCCGCAGCGGCAGGCTGGCGAGCGGGTGCTTGGGGAAGGACTGGTTTGGCCATGCCCCAAGGCTAGGAGTGCGGCTCTCCCAGCGGATAGCTTTGTTGCGCAGTATGAACTGCTGACCGTGTGGTGGAGGCTATGCGCCGCCCACCATCTGCAGGAATTCACCTTCGGAGACAACCTCGATTTGCTGGCCCTTGGCGTGCAGCTCCAGGACGCGCTTGGCCTTGCCTGTGAGGCGGCCTGCGCGCAAGTCACCCGCCACGAAACCGTCACCAACTATCAGCACAGTAGTCCGCGCTGTTACCCGGCTTTCGGGACGTGCTCCCATGTCCGCGGCCCGTGACTTCGCCTCCGGCCTGGTGATGGCGAGGTCGCCCGTGAACACCACGGTCTGCCCGAAAAGCGGATGTCCGGGTTCCGCGGACGGGTTGGGCAACGGGTTGGGGCCCTCCTCCGGCCAGGCCTGGAAGCTTCCTGCAACGCCCAGTGCGCGTTCGACCGTGCGTTCGGCGGCGCTTCCGGTCCGTGCCGCGAGCGCGGACATGGTCGCCTTGGAGAGGCCATGCGCGGGATCGAAGGCGGGTTGCTGTGGCAGGTTCAGGCCGAGGGAAAGGTAGAGTTCGGCGATGCTGTTGGCGTTGTTCCGCCTGGCGATGTCCACCAGAATGCCGGCGCAAGCGCGGGCATCTTCCGCGGCGTCGTGGTGGTTGACCAAGGGAACTCCGGCTTCCTCGGCGGCGTACGGCAGGGAATTTGAAACCAGTGAATAGCAGCGGCGGGAGAGCATGACCGTGCACACATAGTCGTAAGCGGGTCCGGCAAGGCCGGAGACTTCCAGTCCTGAGCGAATCACGCCGAGGTCGAAGGCTGCATTGTGGGCGGCGAGTACGTCGTTGCCAATGAAGGCGCCGATTTCCGGGAAGAGTTCACCGAAGCGGGGGCGCCCCGCCACGTCTTCGGCGCGGATCCCGTGGATTCGGGTGTTGTGGAACTCGAAATGATCATGGTTCTCCGGCGGGCGCATGAGCCAGGAGGCTTCCTCCACCACGACGCCGCCACGGACTTTGCTGAGGCCCACCGAACACGGCGACCCCCGGAAGCCGTTGGCTGTTTCAAAGTCGATCGCCGTAAAGTCCAATGCCACTGGACAAGATTACAGCCGAAAAAGGCCGCCCTTACCGATTTGCACGGCGGGGCGGCCCTTCCGGCCTGCATTGTGGTCAACGTGACATTTGGGCCTCTATGGAGTGGCCCTGCGCAGGGTTGCATAGGAACCTGCTGCGAGGACTACGCAAAGGAGCGCCGTCCATCCGCTGATGCTCAGGGGCGACTGTTGGGCAAACCAGTTGCCCACGTACCCCCACCATTCGGCCAATGTTGCCAAAGCTGCCATGCCAATCAGGACCAACCCCGTGCCCAGGGTTGAGATGAGGGTGCCTGTGGTTCCCCAGCGCTTGAAAATGGTGGCGAACCAGAATCCGACAATAAACATGAACATCATGACCACGAAGAAGAATGCTGCGGTGGAGTACCAGGGGCCCTCGGTTACCCATGGAATGTTGAAGAAGTACCCATATACTCCCCAGCCGGTGGTTGCCTTCTCAATGACGCCACCGATCAGGTAAAGCGCCGTCATCCCCAGGGCAATGAGGGAGAACAGGCCCAGGGTCCCCAGGTAGAAGGCCCTCCGGCTGATGCTCAGACCCTGCGAAAACGGGAAGACCAAGGTCATGCTTTGGATGCCGAGGACCAGGAAGTACCACAGGGGTGCCTGGCTTCCGCCACCGTTTTTTCCTTCGGTGACTGGGATCAGCGCGAAGATGGCGATCGACATCAGGAACGATGCCGCCAGGATGGTCAAGGGCCATCCGATGTATGTCCACTTGTTGATCAGCTGCATCCGGGCAACTGCTACGGTCCTGCTCATCGCCTTGCCTCCAACGTGTCATCGGCGAAATCGTTTGTTTTTGACGCGGCTCCGGTGGCTCCCGGTCCCGCCATGGTCTTGCGGACTACCAGCTGCTGCAGGGAGACGGGCGAGAGCTCCAGGCCCAACTCCTGCGCTTCGGCACGATCGCGGCTGCCCAGCGCCTCATCCACAGTCACTGATGCCAGGGAACCGAGGGTTTCGCGATGCAGGATCTTCCGGCCGGCCAGGAACGTGTCCACCTTTTCGGCGGAGCCCGAGACAGTCACAGCCGAACCCCGGATTTCTTCGGCGTCGGCGTCCATGATGATCCGTCCCCTGTCAATGACCACAACATGTTCCAGGAGGTTCGCTACCTCGTCGATCAAGTGGGAGGACAGGATGATGGTCCGCGGGTGTTCTGCATAATCTTCCACGAGGCGGTCGTAAAACAGTTGGCGGGCCACGGCGTCAAGGCCGAGGTAGGGCTCATCGAAGAACGTCAGCTCGGCGCGCGAGGCGAGGCCGATGATGACTCCCACCGCGGACAACTGGCCCCGGGAGAGTTTCTTGATCCTTCGCTTGAGGGGAAGCTGGAAGTCTTCTGCCAGGCGGTCAGCGAAGTCCTGGTCCCAGTTCTTGTAGAAAAGTGCGGCGGAGCGGAAGGCGTGCTGCGGATGGAAATCCTCAGGATACTTCTGCGATTCCCTGATGAAGCAGATCCGGGACAATACGGCGTCGTTCTCGTAGGCGCTGGCGCCGAAGACGAGCGCTTCACCGGACGTGGCAAAGGCCTGCGCGGTCAGAATGGACATCAAGGTGGTCTTACCTGCGCCGTTGCGCCCAAGCAATCCGTAGATGCGGTTGGCCGTCAGGCTCAGATTGACGTTGTCCAGCGCGTTGAGTTCCTTGTAATGCTTGACCAGATGACGGGCCTCGATGATGGTCTCGTTCACAGGGCCGCGCTCCTTTCCTTGTCTGTCCCGGTTTCCGGGGCCAGCCCGGAATTGCGTTCGATCATGGTGTTCAGCTGCTCTGCCGAAATGCCCAGCTTCCGGGCCTCCACTGCCAGCGGCTTGACGTACTGCTCAACAAACTCTTCGGTGCGGCGCGCTATCAGCTGGGCGCGGGCTCCTGTGGCGACGAACATCCCTATCCCCCTGCGTTTGTAGAGAATTCCCGAATCCACCAGCACGTTCACGCCTTTGGCGGCGGTTGCCGGGTTGATGCGGTGGAAGGCCGCGAACTCATTGGTGGAGGGCACCTGGGATTCCTCTGCCATGGTGCCGTCCACGATGCCGTTCTCGATGAGTTCGGCGATCTGCATGAAGATCGGCTTGCTGTCATCGATCATGAGCTCCACCGCCTCATTGGTTCATTACTCATGTAACTAACCATACAACTGACAAACCTAGTGTCAAGAGGTCCCCGGGAAAAATACGACGACGGCCGTCAAGTAGGCTTGATGGGTGATCTTCTCTGCGATAAGCGACCTTGCCGTATCCACTTTCGGGGGCGCGGGCCCGGTACAGCCGCCTATGGCTTCGTTCCTGCCGGACTGGTTGAACCCCGACGTCTTCCTCCGTGATTCACCCCTGGGGCCGTGGGTGGTCCTTCTGGTCTGCGCCATTGTGTTCGCAGAAACGGGCCTCCTGGTGGGGTTCTTCCTTCCCGGCGACTCGATGCTGTTCACGGCGGGACTCCTGGTCTCCACGGGTGCCATCGAGTTCAATCTTTGGGCCATGTGCGGCATGATCATCGTGGCCGCGATCATTGGCAACCAGACCGGCTATCTCATTGGGTCCAAGGCCGGCCCTGCCATCTTTAATAAGCCGGATTCCAGGCTTTTCAAGAAGGAAAACGTGGAGAGCGCCCACGCATTCTTCGAAAAGCACGGCGGCAAGGCCTTGATTCTGGCGCGCTTCGTGCCCATCATCCGCACGTTCGTGCCGGTGATCGTGGGCGTGGCTCAGATGGACAAGCGTAAGTTCTTCCTCTTCAACGTCATCGGTGCCGTCCTGTGGGGCGGCGGCGTTACCCTGCTCGGCGCATGGCTTGGCCAGTTTGAGTGGGTTGGAAACAACATCGACATCATCTTCATCGTCATCGTCCTGATCTCAGTCATCCCGATCTTCATTGAGATCGGGCGTGGATTCATGGCCAAGCGCCGGGCCGCTGCCGAAGGCACGGACCCTGTGGAGGAATTCATCGACGAACACGAGGGCGGCAAGCACAGCGAGCACTAAGCTCCCTGAACCCTGAAACACAAAAGGCACCCCGCAACAGCGGGGTGCCTTTTCGCGTAGGGGAAGAAGCTACGTGGCGTTGGGCCCGGACAACGCCGCGACGATCGCGGGAAGCAGAGCACGGAACGCCTGTCCACGGTGGCTGATGGCGTTCTTCTCCTCCGAGCTCAATTCCGCACAGCTGCGGTCCATCCCGGCCGGCTGCAGTATGGGGTCATAGCCGAAGCCACCTTCGCCACGGGGTTCACGCAACAACGTCCCTTCCAACTGGCCGTACTCCACCGTCTCCTGGGCAATTCCGTCCGGACCCGGCACCGCCAATGCAGCTGCGCATACAAACGCAGCTGAGCGGAAAGCGTCCGGAACATCGGAGAGCTGTGCCAGCAACAAGTTCAGGTTGCCGATGTCATCACCATGCGTGCCGGACCATCGCGCCGAGAAAATACCCGGAGCCCCGCCCAGGACATCAACGGCCAATCCCGAATCGTCGGCGATGGCCACCAGGCCGGTCGCCTCCGCCACCGCTCTGGCCTTGAGGAGGGAATTCTCAGCAAAGGTGACACCGGTTTCGGCAACATCCGGGGCACCTGCCGCAGCGGCGTCCACCACTTGGGTGTCGACGTCGAGACCCGGCACCTGGCCCCGCAACAGTTCCCGGAGTTCCTTCAGCTTGCCCTTGTTGTGTGTTGCCAGGACGAGGCGTGGAGCACCAGAGGCCTGTGCGCTGCTCACGGGGCTTCGGCCAGCGTCTCGCGCTGGATGGCGGACAACTGGGTGGTGCCCAGCAGTGCGAGGTCCAACAGGGCGTTGAGCTCGTCGCGATCGAACGGAGCGCCTTCCGCCGTGCCCTGAACTTCCACGAACTTCCCCGAACCGGTCACCACAACATTCATGTCCGTCTCCGCGCGAACGTCTTCCACATACGGCAGATCCAGCATGGGAACGCCGTCAATGATGCCCACGGACACTGCCGCAATGGTGTCCACCAGGGGCTCCGCGTTGCGGGCAATGAGCTTGTTCTCCCGGGCAAAGCGGATAGCTTCCGCCAGCGCCACGTATGCGCCGGTGATCGCGGCGGTGCGTGTGCCACCGTCGGCCTGCAGGACATCACAGTCCAGAACGATCGTGTTTTCGCCCAGTGCCTTGGTGTCGATGATGGAGCGCAACGAGCGGCCAATGAGGCGCGAGATCTCATGCGTGCGCCCACCGATCTTGCCCTTGACGGATTCACGGTCCGAACGGGTGTTTGTGGCGCGCGGCAGCATGGCGTACTCGGCCGTGACCCATCCGCGGCCTTCGCCCTTGAGCCAACGGGGCACACCTTCAGTCAGGGAAGCGGTGCACAGAACCCGGGTGTTGCCGAATTCGATCAGTGCCGAGCCCTCGGCCTGCTTCGACCAGCCGCGGGTGATGCTGATGGGTCGCAGTTGATCGGGGGTCCGGCCATCGGCGCGGATGACGGGAGTGGCTGTAGCTTCAGAAGTCATGGTTCAAGCTTAGCCAAGCTGACGCCACCACCCCGACGCCGGGTAGGGCTGAACATGGTGTGAGGCTAGATCGTGTAGTGGACTCCGGCAACCGCCACTGCCACGTAACCGGTGAAGACCGGTTTAGCTTCGGACAACACCTTGGTCTGCGAGGTCCATACAGGGATGTGCGTGAGGAGGAGTCGCTTGGCACCGGCATTCATGGCAGCCTCACCTGCACGCTTGCCCGTGAGGTGGACGTCCTTGATGCCGTCATCCCTGCCTTCCTCGAATGCCGCCTCGCACAGGAACAAGTCCGAGCCCCTCGCGGCGTCCTCGAGTCCCTGGCAGGAATCCGTATCCCCCGAATAGGTCAGGACCTTGGTGACGGGAAGGCCGTCCTTGCCCGGTTCCGTAGCGGTGACGCGCAAGGCATAGGCCTCTTCAACGGGGTGGTTGACGGCGAAAGGGGTCACGGTGAAGGGACCCACCGTCACCGGCTTGAGCTCGGTCCAGTTGGTAAAGTCGAATTCCTCGTGCATGCCGGGATCGAGATCCAGCCCATAGGCGGTGGCCATCCTGTCCGCGGTGGCTGCAGGTCCCCACACCGGCAGGCGATCCCTGCCCCAGCCGCCCGGCTTCCAACGAACCGCGACGTGAAGGCCGCAGAGGTCCATGCAGTGATCAGGATGCAAGTGCGTGAGGAAGATCGCGTCGATGTCTTCCAGATCCGTATAGCGCTGGATGGCACCCAAAGCTCCGCTGCCCAGGTCCATCACGATCTTCCACTCGCGCTCACCGTCGTGCGCTGTCACCAGATAGCACGACGCCGGCGAGCCAGGGCCGGGGAACGAGCCCGTGCAGCCCACGATGGTCAGCTTCACAGGTCACGTCCCATGGTTGTTCCGGTGCCGCGACTGAGCGTCTCATCGGGCTGGACGAAGTACGAGCGGCGGGAGAGCCCGGATCCGGACCGTGCTGCTTCGAGCATCTCGGGAGTTATTCGAGCCAGGCTGCCTGTGGGGTACTGGGCCGCGACGTGGTCCACATGCTTTACGGAGAGGACTTCCGGCCCCAGGAAGCGGCGGGCCAGAGTCTCGAATTGGGTAGCATCACCGGTAGCTATGAATTCGTGGCTCGGTGCCCGCGTCCCTGTACGCTGAATGCCGTGGTTGGCCAACGCGCGGTAGACGTCTTTGGCCGTCTCCTCGGCACTGGAAACCAGCGTGACGTCCTCCCCCATGACGAATGAAATGACACCAGTCAGCAGCGGGTAGTGGGTG
Source organism: Arthrobacter sp. DualSoilB13 (assembly GCF_055389195.1). Lineage (NCBI taxonomy): Bacteria > Bacillati > Actinomycetota > Actinomycetes > Micrococcales > Micrococcaceae > Arthrobacter > Arthrobacter sp. DualSoilB13. The sequence continues at coordinate 2,616,077 of NZ_AP035865.1, forward strand.
CAGCCCAGGACAACAGTGTCCACTCCGGCGACTCTGAGGGGCTCGAGGTACTCATTGGCAGCAGCCAGGAGCTCGGGGCCCGTGGTGATTCCAGCTTCCACGAACTCCACGAAAGCCGGGCAGGCCACGGACGTGATGCTAAGGTCCGGGGCGGCGGCAAAAGTGTCCTCATAGGCTCTCGAACCCACGGTGGCCGAGGTTCCAATAACACCAATCTTGCCGGAACGGGTGGCCGAGACAGCGCGCCGGACTGCCGGCTGGATCACTTCGATCACCGGGATGCCATAACGGGCGGTATAGCGTTCCCTGGCATCGCGGAGCACCGCGGCGGAGGCTGAGTTGCACGCAATGGTCAGCAACTTGACGCCCGAATCCACGAGCTCGTCCATGACGCCCAGCGCGTTCGCGCGAACTTCGGCAATAGGCAGCGGACCGTAGGGGCCGTTAGCGGTATCGCCCACGTAAAGGATTGATTCGTTGGGGAGCTGGTCAATGATGGACCGTGCAACAGTCAGCCCACCCACGCCTGAATCAAAGATGCCGATCGGACGTGTCCCTAGGAGTTCCCCATTGCCAATGGGGGCATTACTGCCCAACGCGCCGAAGGGTGAGCCCGAATCTGAAGTCATAATTATTCGAGAATAAGGCTTCCCGTGGTGTGCGGCCATTACCTGTGCTCTCCGCCTCGTGTCTGATGTGTCACACGGCGTGAGGAGCATCCCGCCACCCGGATCAGGATTTCGCCTGTCGTGCGGCCATCATCGCCTGCACCAAAGACTCCTGAAGCCAGGTGGTGAAGTTGTAGACGAGGGCCAGGTAGCTCTCCACGTCCTCTGCCTGGCTCCAGTCCTGCATGCTGTGGATGTGCTCGGCATCGGCTTCATCGCGAATATCCAGGCGTTCGGCCAGCACGAGCCGGACATCGTTTAGCGCCATGGACCAGCGGGTCGCGTCCTCGGGGGTCAAAACGAGCTCGTTCTTGTCCAGGCCCAAAGCCGCAGCCCTCAGGGCACCGATTTTGTTTTCCCGGACAGAGCGTTCGGTGAGTTGGCGGAATTCCAGCGAGCCGTCGTCGTCGTCCTTCATGACGTTCGGTAAGAGACGCAGCAGGGCGCGGTCGCTGGGCTGCTGGACGTCCATATCCAGGCCGATCAGCGCAGCCAGCGGATCCTCGTTCTCCCGGGCGTCCGACTCCAGCATGGAAATGACGTCGTCCAGCAATCCCCGCAGGAGGTCACGCTCCGCGGGCTCCAGGTATCCGCTGATGCCCTTGAGTCCGTACTTGAATGCCTTAGCCACGCTGGCGGCCGCCCTTCCCGGGTGTCTCGTTGCCGCTCGCGGCCTTTTCAACCGTGGCCCACAAGCCAAAGCCGTGCATGGCTACGGCATGCTGCTCCACTTGTTCCTTGCTGCCATGGGCAACAATGGACCGGCCCTTCTTATGGACCTCCATCATGAGCTTGTGGGCTTTGGATTCGGAGTAGCCGAAGTAACTCTGGAACACAAAGCTCACGTAGCTCATCAGATTCACGGGATCATTCCAGATCACAAGGTTCCACGGGATATCAGGGGCTGTCAGGACATCGGTGGAGGACTGCTCTGCAGCTTTCGTCCGCTCATCGATGTCCGTGCCGTACGCAACGCTAGGGCTCATCTGTCCATTCTAGGGCGGCTCGCACTAGAGTGAATTCGTGAGTAGAGCCTCGTCGTGGGACCACCCCGCAACTTCCTTGTACACAGACCACTACGAACTGACCATGCTTCAGGCAGCCCTGCACTCGGGCGCCGCGCACCGCCGCTCGGTGTTCGAAGCATTCGCCCGGCGACTGCCGGATGGCCGCCGGTATGGCGTGGTAGGCGGCACGGGACGCCTTTTGGAGGGCATAGCGGACTTCCGGTTCGGCGACGCCGAGCTCGCATTCCTTGAGCAAAACAAAGTGGTCAACCAGGAGACCCTGGACTACCTGGCCGACTACAAGTTCAGCGGCGACATCTGGGGCTACGCCGAAGGTGACGCCTACTTCCCCAACTCCCCCATCCTCATTGTCGAATCCACGTTCGCCGAAGCCTGCATCCTGGAAACCTTCATCCTGTCGGTCCTCAATCACGACAGCGCCATTGCTTCGGCAGCCTCGAGGATGACCTCGGCAGCCGGCACACGCCCTTGCATCGAGATGGGTTCCCGGCGCACCCAGGAGGAATCGGCGACGGCGGCAGCCCGCGCCGCCGTGATTGCCGGCTTCGCCAGCACGTCCAACCTCGAAGCCGGACGGCGGTACGGTATCAGGACCGTCGGCACGGCAGCGCACTCCTTTACGCTCCTTCATGACACCGAGCGTGAAGCATTCGAGGCACAGATCGCAGCGTTCGGCCCCGGTACATCCCTCTTGGTAGACACTTACGACGTCGAGACCGCGGTGCGTACCGCCGTCGAGCTGGCCGGCGATAAACTCGGCGCCGTCCGGCTGGACTCCGGCGACCTCATTGCGCAAGCACAGTGGGTCCGGCAACTTCTTGATGACCTCGGCAACGTCAACACCCGCATTGTGGTCACCTCCGACCTCGACGAATTCGCCATCGCCGCCCTGCAGTCCGCCCCGGTGGACTCCTACGGTGTTGGAACGTCGTTGGTCACCGGATCCGGTGCTCCGACGGCCAGCATGGTCTACAAACTCGTCAGCCGCACCAACGATGCCGGCGAGTTCATCTCGGTAGCCAAGGCCGCCAAGAACAAGGCAAGCGTCGGAGGTCGCAAATACGCCCTGCGGAAGCTCAACGAGCGCGGGCGGGCCACCCAGGAAGTCGTGGGGATCGGCCACCGCCCCGAAGATGACGGCAACGACCGCGAACTGCTTCACCAGTTCGTCAAGAACGGTGAGGTGTTGCCCGGGTGGACCGGACCCGAAGGTGTCATCCGCGCCCGGGAACGGCACGCTGCCACCATGGCCGAGCTGCCCGCCGTCGTGAACCGACTCCAGCGAGGCGAAGCTGCCATTCCCACCATCTACGAGGAGAACTGATGTCCAGGGCCCTGATTATCGTCGATGTTCAAAATGACTTCTGCGAGGGCGGAACGCTTGCTGTTGAAGGTGGCGCCGCCGTTGCAAGTGCCATCACCGAATACATGGACGCCAACCAACAGCATTTCGATCACATCGTGGCCACTCAGGATTGGCACGTCGAGCCCGGCGACCACTTCTCAGATAACCCGGACATGGTGGATTCCTGGCCTCCGCATTGCAGGGCCAGGAGTAAAGGTGCCGAGCTACACGAAGACCTGGATCCCGAGTACATCCATGCCTACTTCCGGAAAGGTCAATTCACCGCGGCCTACTCCGGCTTCGAGGGCGTCCTGGCGCCCGAAGACGACGTCCCCACCGGCGACCTCAAAGCAGGCACCACCGTAACTGAAGTCCTCGACGAAGACGCGATCGGACTCGACGATTGGCTCCAAAGCCACGACGTCGAGGAAGTGGTGGTGGTAGGACTTGCCACGGACTACTGCGTGAAGGCTACGGCGCTGGATGCGGTCCAGGCCGGATACACCACCACGGTGATTGCCGGGCTCACGGCAGGCATCGCCGATGACCTCAGCGATGCCTATGACGAAATGGAAGCCGCCGGAGTGGAAGTCGAACGCGACTGATTCGTGAATTCCTGGAAACAGGGAAGGGCGCCGCAACCGCGGCGCCCTTCCCTGTTTCAGCTGCTAGTGGTTCCAGCTACTTCCTGCCGATGAACCAGTCCTGAAGCTTGCGCAGGCGGGCCTGCAGCTGCTCCTCGTTCGCTTGGGCGACAGCCGGGCCACCACACACTTCACGCAGTTTGGTGTGAACCACACCATGGGGCGTGCCGGTACGGGCAGCCCAGGCAGCCACGTTTTTGGCCAGCTCGTTGCGCAGGTCCATGAGCATCCGGTGGTCAGGCACAGCCGGCGCGGCCGCAGCCGCCAGCGGTGACTGGCGTTTCTTGCGGGACTGCTGATCGTGCTGGCGTTGGCGCAGCAGTGTGCCCACTTGTTCTGCGTCCAGGAGCCCGGGAATGCCAAGGAAGTCCAATTCATCATCGGAACCGATGTCCGCTCCCGTGCCAAACTCACCACCGTCAAAGAGGACGCGGTCAAATGACGCTTGGGAATCCAGAGCCTCGAACTTGCCTTTGGTGAGCTCGTCCGACGCTTTGTCTTCCCGATTGGCCTCTGCCATGAGGTTCTCTTCGGGATTGAAGAGGCCGTCTTCGTCCTTCTCCGGGCGGTCCAACGCGTGGTCCCGCTCTGCCTCCATGGTGTTGGCGAGAATCATCAGCGGCGGCACGGAGGGCAGGAAGACCGACGCCGTCTCACCCCTCTTGCGGGCACGCACAAAACGCCCCACGGCCTGAGCGAAGAACAGAGGTGTGGAGGTGGAGGTGGCATAGACGCCCACCGACAGCCGCGGCACGTCAACGCCTTCGGACACCATGCGGACAGCAACCATCCAGCGCTGTTCACCCGCGGAGAATTCCTCGATCTTGCTCGAAGCCTTGGAGTCGTCCGAAAGGATCACCGTGGGCGACTGGCCCGTGATCTTCCTGAGCTGGCCCGCGTAGGCCCGGGCGTCCTCGTGGTCTGTGGCAATGACCAGGCCACCGGCGTCCGGCACCGTCCTCCGGACCTCGCTGAGGCGCTTATCCGCCGCAGCCAGGACGGCAGGAATCCACTCGCCGGTGGGGTTCAACGCCGTGCGCCAGGCCTGGGAGGTGATGTCCTTGGTGACAGCAGCTTCACCCAGCGAGGCAGCCATCTCGTCACCTGCACTGGTACGCCACCGCATCTGGCCCGAATACGCCATGAAAAGTACGGGGCGCACTACGTGGTCCCGCAGCGCATTGCCATAGCCGTACGTGTAATCGGCTTTGGAACGCCGGATGCCGTCCCGGTCCTCAGCGTAGTCAACAAAGGGAATCGGCGAGGTATCCGAGCGGAACGGAGTACCTGTCAGTGACAGGCGCCTGGCGGCCGGATCAAAGGCCTCGCGCAGGCCATCGCCCCACGATAAAGCTTCGCCGCCGTGGTGGATTTCGTCCAGGATCACCAAAGTGCGTGCCGCTTCAGTTTTCGCCCGATGCAGCATGGGCTTGCTGGCTACCTGTGCGTACGTGACGGCAACGCCCACGAAGCCACGACCATGCTGGCCATCGGAATTCTTGAAGTTTGGATCAATGGCGATTCCCACTTTGGCTGCGGCATCCGCCCACTGACGTTTCAAGTGGTCCGTAGGTGCCACGATGGTGATCCTGTTGACCACCCCACTATCCAGCAGCGTGGTGGCGATGCGAAGGGCAAAGGTGGTCTTACCGGCGCCGGGGGTTGCCACGGCGAGGAAGTCCTTGGGATTGCGGTTCATGTAGAGGTCAAGTGCCTCCTGCTGCCACGCACGGAGCTTGGGCGCTGTACCCCACGCAGCACGTTCCGGGTACGCCGGAGGCAGGGACGGTCCACCAAATAGTGTTTCTGTCATGCTGGCTCCCCCGGGCTGATGGCAGCGATGATCATTTCCGGATTTCCGGGCACGCCAAAGCTGACGGGCCGGAGATGATCAGATAGGGCCGGTGTTCTCTTCCCACCCACTACTTGGAGTTGCCCGGGCCGCCGTTGTTTCCACCGTCGTTGCCGGGGCGGAGGCCGTCGTAAATCTCCTTGCACTCCGGGCAGACCGGGAACTTTTTGGGATCGCGCCCCGGTGTCCAGACTTTGCCGCAAAGGGCAATGACTGGCTCACCGCTCAGGGCCGACTCCATGATCTTTTCCTTGCGGACGTAGTGCGAAAACCGCTCGCGGTCGCCGGGTTCCACTTCCTGGCGCGTTTCCTCGCGCTCAATGGTGGCAGTGGACGTTCCGGCTCCGGAAAGCTCTCGCATGGGGTCGTTTTCGAATGGATCCGGAGGAAGCGTAGTCATGCCAAACATCTTACCGTCTACAGTCCCTGCCACTCCGGCTTGTTGTCGTAAGTGTGCCGATAATAATCAGCCAGTTTCAGCGATGACGCGGCTGCCTCATCCACCAAAATCGTGGCGTGCGGGTGCATCTGAAGGATTGATGCTGCACAAATTGCAGCTACTGGTCCCTCCACGAAATCACGCACAGCCTGGGCTTTCTGCGCCCCTGTTGCGACCAACACCACATGCCGGGCGTCCATGATGGTTCCCAGTCCCTGGGTGACTACGTGGTGGGGAACGTCGTCGATGCTGTCGAAGAAGCGGGCGTTGTCCTTCCGGGTCTGCTCGATCAGCGTCTTGATGCGCGTTCGGGATGCCAGGGAGGACCCGGGCTCGTTGAAGCCAATGTGCCCGTCTGTCCCCACACCCAGGATCTGGAGATCCACTCCACCCACGGCTTTGATGGCATCCTCATAGGCCTGGCATGCTGCCTCAAGGTCCCCGGCTGCGCCGTCGGGTCCATGGACGTTTTCCGGCTTGATATTCACGCGGTTGGTGAACTCGCGCCGGATGACCTCGCGGTAGGACTCGGGATGTCCCGCTTCAAGCCCCACGTATTCGTCCAGCGCGAATCCATGCGCCTGGCTGAAGTCCAATCCCCCGGCCTCGTAACGGCTGGCCAACTCGTCGTAAATGGGCAGAGGGGACGAACCCGTTGCCAGACCCAATACAGCGTTGGGCTTACGGCGGACCAGCGCTTCGATGGCATCGGCTGCAAGTGCACCGATCTGTTTAGTGCCAGGGAGAATGACAACTTCCATCGTCACGGCCTTTCTACTTGTGGTCGTCGAGCTATCTGACAAAGACGTTATCCCATGTCCCACCTACGGGCACGGTTGTTACGTGGTTATCGGTTTGCGCTGAGCTGGGCGAACATCTCCGGCCCCCTGGCGTCCAACCACTTTCCACCAAGGCGGACGCCCACCACGAACAGGATAACGCCCAGTACCGGACCTACTGCCAAGTTGATCCATCCAGCTTCCGAACCTCCACTGAACGCCTGAACAGCCACCAGCGCAAGCTCCGGAACCAGTAGAAGAGCCAAAAGACCCATACCAACTGCCTGAACTGCGAGGGTCTGGGCGACATTTCCCGGGGGTTTCTTGAACGGGCTGTCCCCCGGCAAGGGCACGGCGATGTTGTAACGCGCTGAAATCACGGATGAAAGCCCCAGCCCGGTCAAGAGCGTGCCCAACGACAAGCCCAAGAGATTGGGCAGCCATTGCCAGTCACCGGTGACAAAAAGCGGCCCTACGGTGAACACCAGCACCACCGGAAGGGAAAGTGCCAGGCAAGCCAACGCCCGGCCCAGGCGGTCATCGATGCCACGGACACCTGCTGCGAGGTGAAGCGCAAAAGCTGTGTTGTCGTACGAGACATCAGCGCAAATCGACCAGGCCATCACAAAGGCCGTCAGCGGCCCCAGGATCATGAGCATGCCGTAACTGCCGCTCTGTGAGCCGCTGAAGAAAAAGATGACAGGAAACAGGGGAACAATAACCAGGGATGCCGCGTACCGCGGATCCTTCATCCAATAGACCAGAGCCCGGGCAGCAACTGCACCTGCCGGTGTTGCGGGAAGAAGACCGAACAGTCCAAGTTTTCCACCCTTCTTTGCTGACCCTCCGGAGTACGGAGGCGTCACCAACGCCCGCTGCAGCAGAACATGCCAGCACAGGAGCAGGGCGACGATGGTTGCTGCCGCAATGAGCAACTTGAGCCCCGCGGCGGCCACATTGCCTGATTCGAGGTCTCCGCCCAGAGACCACGCTGCACCCAGCGGCGTCCAGGAAACAGCCCTGGCCAACACGGGGAGGTAATCAGCACTTCCGCGAACGCCGTCAATAATTCCCATCATGATGGGGCCCAGCAACACCAGCGGAATGAACACAATAATGCTGCTGGCATCTTTGAAACGCCGCGACGCCGCAAGGCCGGCAGTCGCCGTCGTGACTACTTTGGACAGGACGATGCACGTTATGGCACCCAGAACCGCACCCAACAAGGCACCTGCCACCGCTGGAAAACTACGCCACCAGGTCCCTACCGTCCCGAGCGCAGCCAGCAAAGTGGCCAGACCGGGAATACCGATGAAGCCCGCGAGGGCAAGGCCGGTCAAGAGTTGTCTAGGCGGTATGGCAAAGGTGGTGAACCGGGCAGGGTCCAAGGTCATGTCCGCGGCCGAAGCAATAAGCGGAATGATGGCCCAACCCAGGACAGCGGCCGCTCCACCCAATACCACTACAGTGTGGGCGATCTCCGGATCAGCCCACCGCAGCGCTATGAGGCCTCCAACCAGGAGGACCAGCAATCCCAATGCATAAACGAGCCCCAACGCCATGCCTACCAGCTGCCACGGGCTGCGCTTGAACCCGTTCAGGAGCAGGCGCCACTTGAGGTTTAGAAGGTGCGCAACCATTCCAAGCCCTCCGTCCGGTGTCCGCCGCCCACCAACTGGACGAAGCGTTCCTCCAACGTGGAACCATCGCGGACCTCGTCCACGGAGCCCGCGGTCAAAACACGCCCACCAGCCACAACTGCTACGTGGCTGCACATGCGCTGCACAAGATCCATGACGTGGCTCGAAACGATGACCGTACCGCCGGAAGCAACATACCCCTCAAGGATGCCCCTGATATTGGCGGCCGACACAGGATCCACCGACTCAAAGGGCTCGTCAAGGACAAGCAGACGCGGAGCATGGATCAGCGCTGAGGCCAAGGCAATTTTCTTGGTCATACCTGCCGAGTAGTCCACAACCAATTTGCCGGCGTCCGCTTGGAGATCCAGGGCAGCCAGCAATTCAGGCACCCGGGAGCCCACCACTTCACGGTCCATACCGCGGAGCAGACCCGAGTACGTCACCAGCTGTTCGCCGGTCAGCCGATCAAACAGGCGCACGCCATCAGGCAGGACGCCCATGAGCTTCTTGGCCTCCAGCGGCCGCGACCAGACGTCAACCCCGTGGATCAAGGCTGTGCCAAAGTCCGGCCGCAGCAGTCCGGTGGCCATGGACAACGTGGTGGTCTTTCCTGCACCGTTAGGCCCGACCATCCCGTAGAAGGATCCGGCAGGGACTTCCAGGCTCACGCCGTCGACGGCGATTTTCTCGCCGAATCGTTTGGCCAGGCCCCGAATGGACAGCGCAGCCAGTGGCTCGCTCCCGGGCGAGTCCTCCGAGGGCATCGGGTGAGCGGCCACCTGCGGTGGCTCGGCAGCTTGTGGCGGCGCGGCAGCTCGTGGCGGCTCGAATGTGGGCATGGGTTCATGGCGTGGTTCCGTCATGAACCCAGCCTAACCTTGCAGGCGGAAACCTGGAGGAGGTCCTAGAAGCCGTGGCGGGGAACGGCCCGCTGGTACTGCGGGACCCACGCAATGTCATGGCCTAATTCGTAGGCGGCCCTCAGCCACCAGTGCGGATCACGCAACGCGGCACGGGCCATGAACACCGCATCAGCCCTCCCGTTGGCCACAATGTCCTCCGCCTGCGTAGGACTCGTCAACAAACCAACCGCACCGGTGAGGACCCCGGCGTCGTTCTTTAACTGCTGGGCGAACCCTGCCTGGTAACCTGGCACGGCCCTGATCTGTTGATGCGCAACCGCGCCGCCACTGGAGACGTCCACCAGGTCAACACCACGTTCAGCAGCGGCGCGAGCCAAACGCACTGAGGCCTCCACGTCAACCCCGCCCTCGGCCCAGTCCGACGCCGAGATACGGAGCAGCAGCGGCATCGAATCCGGGATGACTTCCCTGACCGCGTCCACCACCGCGAGCATCAGCCGGTTACGCCGTTCCTCGCTGCCGCCCCAAGCGTCTGTCCGGGTGTTGATGAGAGGGCTTTGGAACTGGTGAAGGAGGTACCCGTGGGCACCATGGATCTCCACGGTGTCAAAACCCACGGCCACCGCGCGCCTGGCAGCAGCGGCGTAGTCGGTCACCACGGCTTGGATATCCTCTTCGCTCATCATTCTGGGCGAAGCATAGCCGTCAAAAGGAGCGCTGCCGGGCCCTACCGTGAGCCAACCGCCGTCGCTTTCCGGAACAGAGCCGGAGCGTTCGGAAAACGGCCAGTAGGTGGACGCCTTGCGCCCGGCATGGGCCAGCTGGACACCGATCTTGGCATCGACGGCGCCATGCCGGTGGACAAAGTCCACAATCCGTTCCCACCCCGCGGCCTGGTTATCGGAATACAAACCGGCGTCCAGCGGGCTGATCCTGCCCGCCGCGTTCACTGCAGCTGCCTCGGTAAGGATTAATGCGGCACCACCGGCTGCAAAAGAACCCAGGTGCATCAAGTGCCAGTCGTGCGGGACACCTTCTCCGGTCTCCGGGTGGCAACTGTACTGGCACATGGGCGATACCCAGCCGCGGTGTGCAACGGTGAGTGCACGCAGCTGCAGCGGCGTGAACAGCGCGGACGGCACTAGAAGAGGACCCTCGCGAGTCCTTGGCGGGCCTTAGCCACGCGCTCGTCCTGTGTCCCTACCACCTCGAATAGCTCCAGGAGGCGTACCCGGGCCGTCTCGCGCTCCGGACCGAAATTCCTGCCGATAAAGCTGATGATGCGATTGAAGGCGTCATCGATGTGGCCGCCGGAAATGTCGAGGTCAGCAACCGTCAACTGAGCCTGAATGTTGTCGGGTTCTGTTGCGGCGAGGTGGCGGAGGCTTTCAGCCTCAGGCGCGGAGAGCTTTTCCAGCCTTGCCATCAGCTCCACCTGCACCAGACCCGCTTTGGCGTCGGTGTCTGCGGGTTGTTCGAGAAGCGCCTGCTTGTAGGCCGCTATGGCCCCCGCATAGTCGCCGGCCTCGATCGCATCAATGGCTGCCTGGTGCAGCGGCGGGAGCGGTGCGGGCTCCGGGTCCTCACCTGACTCACCGGCCTCACCTATGCTGCCGGTGACACCGTTGGCTGCAGCAACCTTAAGAAGTTCCTCCACCAGGTTTCGGATCTGTTCATCATCGGCAGGTCCCTGGAAAAGCGGTACAGGCTGTCCTTTGACCACAGCAACTGCTGTGGGAACGGCCTGAACCTGGAAGGCCTGCGCCAGCTGGGGGAAAGTATCAACATCGGCAGCGGCCAGCACCAGCCGGCCACCATAGGTTTCCACAACGCGTTCGGCTGCTTCGAGAACCGCGGGTGACTCCGGTGCGTAGCGCGACCAAAGAAGGAAAAGCACGGGGATCTGCGCAGACAATTGCACCAGATCCTGGAAATTTGTTTCGGTGGCATCCACTCGGAGTGGTGCTTTGCCGTTTTCGCCCCCTTGGGGCGTGCCGGCCGCGGGCGATCCGCCGTCCGCCGAAGCGGAGGGGGAAGGCGCCGGCGGGGCGGCCGGGCGGCGCAGCGACGATAGGTCGACGGCACCGCGAAGATTGAGCTGGCTGGCAGCGGCTGGAGTGGGTCGGTATCCGGGCGAACTCATACCGTCCACTCTAGCCGCTGCCCTGCCATGGGTAAGCCCTACTTGAAGCTGGCTCCGACCAGTCCGCGGGTAGCTGCCACGAGCTTCATGGGGTCTGCAGAACCAGCTGGCGGAATGTACACCGCCACGGACTCGGCGAAGTTCAGGACCATGCCCGTGGTGGTTTCCTTTCCACCGGCGAAGACAGCGGAATCGTCCTCAAGGAGAAGCTTGTCTCCTGCCGCCTTGGGCGTGCCTTCGAAAGCGAAGTCCAAACGTCCCACAACCACGGCACCGCCGTCGGCAGTCCGGAGCACCACGGTCTGGTTGGTGACCGGAGTGTGGGTGAACTTGAAGTTGGCGCTTGTTCCGTTCTTCACGGTGTCCGCCTGGTACGCCAGTGCCCCTGCGATGTACGGGGAAGACTGCCCGTCAGCCAGCTTGCTGCGGTTGGGAGACTCCGGGTTGGTGAGCATTTCACTCAGGATTTCCAGAGCCTCGTTACCGCTGTAAGCCAGTCCGGTGCTGTCACTCGCCGGTACAGGTTCGGTACCCTTGCGCGGAATCGGGAATGAGGGGAAGTTGGTCCCGGGCTGAAGCGGGGCACTGCCCCACAACTTGTAGTTTTCGCGGGGTGAAAGCTGCACCAGGGTCAGAACCTGCGGCACAACGTTGCCTTCACCCTGAGTGAGGGCAAAGACCGTGCGGGGCCAGTCACGCTTGGTGCTGATCACACTGCTCTGAAGCTTGGTGGCACGGACCGGCATGCGCGGCTCATAGGCGGAAACCGCGGACCGGATCTTGTAGTTCTGCGTCCGGATCTGGAGTTCCATTTTGTCTACGCGCGGAGCCAGCTTGGCCGCATCCTTGGCCGCATCGGCTGCATCCACAGTGCTGGCGACCTGCTCAAGAATCCGCTGCAACTGGGATTCCAGCATGACCGGCGTTCCACCGTCGGCAGCAGCTGCGGCCGAGGATGTGGACGTGGCCTCGGGTGTCGTGGTGGCTTGGGCAGCAATGGCTGTCCCTCCCACCATGACTGCTGCCATTGTGGCGGCAAGGGCAGTGATCCGGAGTGCCGGACCTTCGGTGCCCGCGCCACGACGGCGGCCTTCGTCACCCGTGGGCGACTGGACTTCAGTTGACTGTTTGGCTGAGGGTTGAACCGGCAGCGTGGTGGTTTCCCCACCATCGCGCGGCTCATCGTCATCACGGTCCTTGCGTCGATTGCTCATTGCCTTGGCGATGAACGGCAACGCCGCTCCCACCAAGATGATGATGATGCCCACAACAATCAGCGGCACTGCCCAGGGGGTGGTGGCGTTGTTGGGGAACGTCATGGAAATTGACGACGGCGCGGGCTTGGTACCGTCGCTGGCTACCAAAAGGGACCACTCGCCGTCAGCGGGAGGGTTCCAGGTGTAGTCAAGATCTCCGCTGGCATCCTCAGTGCTGACCCACAAATCGGATCCAGCCGGGGACGGCGCCGTGGCCTCGCCATCTGCGGAGGACACCTCCAGCGACTTCTGGTCGGCAGAGACACCGGTCAGCGTGTTGTGGGCGGTCTCACCGACCCACGCTTCCACATCGTCCGGTCGTCCGGTGGCCACCATGAAGTTGCCTTCACCCTGGATTTTGATCTTCACCGGCCCGTCATGGAGAGCGATCAACTTTTGGTCAATCACGGTCAGCGGGGCAGCTTTGGTATCGCTCGGAACCGAAGCCGTCACGGTCTCAGCGGGGGCCCAAAAAGTCAGCTGGCCTATACCGGCCAGCATCGTCAGCAGGCCCAGCAGCACCAGCAAGGCTGCAGTCTTCAAACGCACAGGATCACCTATCATCAGCGGTCGTTGAACTTCAAGGGTAACCGTTTTGTTATCAGAGAGTCAGATCGAGGTGATCTCCCCGACACCCCGAAAAGCCCGCCACCGCGCCGCTCCGGCGCCATTACGCGGTCCTGATAGTGTGGCGATGATCATGATATACGGGCCTCCCAACGCCTAAGTCCACCTTGTACCACCACTGAAAAGGCAGCTAAACCGCGTGAAAGACCACATGGAGCCCCGTCCCGTCGAAGAGTCAGGGTCAGGTGCGGTGGATTCCCCTTCCGGGGGTGGCACCGCTACTTCCGAGGGCCCTGCTGCAACGGTTCCGGTCCGCACCGGACGCCTGGCTGCCATCAGCCGCAGACTTCGGCAGCCCATTCCCGGAGCCCGCAACCGGGTGCGATTCGAGATGCCCCCGGAAACTGAATCCGATGAAGGCAGCGAAAGGTTCCGCCCCGAGGACGACCACGGATTCGGCGCCCCCGGCCCGCGAATGTCATCACAGCATCCTGTATATGTCGGATTCATGGGTACCGCCGGCGTCGGCATCGCCCTGGCCGTGTTCTACATTGCCAGCAACACCACCCAACTCATTTTGTGGATCGTGGCCGCGCTGTTCATCGCACTTGGACTTGATCCCGTGGTTCGTTGGCTTGAAGGCCGCAAAGTCCCCCGCCCCGCGGGCATCCTCATTTCCGTCTCAGCGCTTGTCCTTGCAGTGGCAGGCTTCTTCGCAACACTGATACCCACCATCGTCGAACAGGTATCGGAAATCGTCCGCCAAGCCCCTGAGTGGATCCGCGGCTTCCTCGACTCGGACTTCTTCCGCAGCGCAGACAGCCAATTCGGCGTGCGTGACCGTATCACTACTGAGCTGGACAAGTTCGTCAAGGACCCCGAGGCGATGGGTGGCATCTTCGGCGGCGTGGTGGGTTTCGGTTCCACTGTGGCCAACGGCCTGTTTGGTTCGCTGATCGTCCTGGTCTTGAGCCTGTATTTCCTGGCAGCCCTGCCGTCCATGAAGAAATGGGCTTACCGCCTGGCTCCCCGGTCCCGCCGTCCGCGTGTTGAGGCGCTCTCCGAAGCGATCACTGATTCCGTGGGTAATTACGTCATTGGCCAGGTCTGCGTAGCCCTCCTGAATGCTATTTTTGCGTTCATCCTGATGACCATCCTGGGCATACCATTCAGCGTCCTGCTTGCGTTCGTCGTTGCCCTGCTGGCGTTCATCCCCTTGGTGGGCGGCATGATCGCTGCAGTAGTGGTTATCCTGGTGGCACTGACCGCCGGCTGGCAGACAGCGGTGGTTTACGCGATCGCCTACTTCGCCTACCTGCAGTTCGAGGCGTACTTCATCTCACCGCGCATCATGCAGCGCGCTGTGGCGGTTCCGGGAGCCGTGGCCGTGATCTCGGTGATAGCCGGTGGCAGCCTGCTTGGCGTCCTTGGCGCGTTGATTGCCATTCCCACAGCAGCAGCGATCATGCTGCTCATCAAGGAAGTCTTCATCGTCCGGCAAGACAGGCACTGAGCCTTCTCTCGGTTTTTGTACAGATAATGCCCCTAAGCATCGTGTTTAGGGGCATTATCTGTACAAAAACCGGACGCGGGGCCCAGCTAGGCGCTTGCGACCGGCCCCGCCCACTCCCGAGGTAGACCGTCGGCTCCGGCACCCGCCGGAGTGACGTCGTCGACGATTTCATTCAAGACTCGCGCTGCGTACTTTTCGCCAACCCAGAGGTGCTTGGCGCCGTCGACGCCGACAATCCGGGCTTGAGGCACCACAGCGAACCGCTGGGCTGCTTCAGCAGGCTGCAAGTAGTCATCGTGCTCGGGCACCAGGACGGTCAACGGCTTCCCGGACTCGGCCCACTCCTTGAGGTGCACGTCCGTGGCCCGGTGCAACGGTGGCGACAACAACACGGCACCTTCGATCTCCGAGGCTACCGGCTCCACCGCCCCGTACATCAGGGCCAGTTCAGTTCCGAAAGACCACCCCACCAGCCAGCGGTGCGGCAAGCCGCGTTCAACGGCGAAACGGACGGCGGCCTCGACGTCGTACCGCTCACCAATGCCCTCTTCGAACTGACCATCGCTGGTTCCGCGCGGCGATGCCGTGCCCCGCGTATTGAACCTCAGCACGGCGACGCCGGCCAGCGCCGGAAGCCTGTACGAGGCCTTGCGGTACACGTGCGAATCCATGAATCCACCGTGAGTGGGCAACGGGTGGAGCGTGATCAAGGTGGCGGTAATTTCCCCTGACGCCGGGAGCGCGAGTTCGCCCAGCAGCACCTTGCCGTCCTCTGTGGTGAACTCCACATTCTCGCGCACAGCGGGAAGGACCGTGGAAGCACGGATTTCCGAGGGCGCATTCTGCGGGGTGAACACGAACGAGGCGGGGTCGAAAGTCATGGTTCCAAGCCTAGCGAATCAGCGGTAACGGTACGTCCGGCCCGTCCAGCAGTTGGTGTGCCAGTGCCTGCGTTCGGCCAGCCCTGCGGCCTGTCCAAACAGATGGCTGTCGGACCACACCACCAAGTGGGCGATACCCGGGACGATGGCAGTGGAGCAGCCAGGGCAGATGTACTGCTTCTCCGCTTTCCTGGCCGTCATGGTTCGCACCATCCAGTCACCATCCGGGGCGCTTTCCCTCCTGGCGATTCCGGCACGGGCCCGCTCAAGGTCCAGCTCCTGCGCCGGTTCAGTCCACTTTCCACCGGAGTTGCCGGAGCGTGTGCTGGACGCGTTGCGACGGGGACGGTTGGAGCGGGGCATACTTCCATTCTGCCCCAGCCATACCGTTGCAGACGGTAATGTGGGGCGGGTGCGACTCGTCATAGCCCGTTGTTCTGTTGATTACGTTGGCCGCCTCAAGGCCCATCTCCCGCTCGCCACCCGGCTCCTGCTGGTCAAAGCGGATGGTTCGGTGTTGGTGCACTCCGACGGCGGCTCCTATAAGCCGCTGAACTGGATGAGTCCCCCCGCGACCCTTCGGGTGACCTCACCGGAGGAGACCGAAGTGGAGGAAGGGGTGGTGGAACAGTGGACTGTTCAGTCCGCCAAAACGGATGACCGCCTCATCATCAATATCTACGAGCAACTGCACGACACCTCGCACGAGCTCGGCACCGATCCCGGCCTGATCAAGGACGGCGTCGAAGCGGATCTTCAGAGGTTGCTGGCCGAGCAAATCGAACTTTTGGGGTCCGGTTACTCCCTGATTCGGCGCGAGTACTTCACAGCTATCGGTCCTGTGGACATTTTGGCCAGGGACGCGGCCGGGGCCACTGTTGCCATCGAACTAAAACGCCGTGGAGACATCGACGGCGTTGAACAACTCACGCGTTACCTCGAGCTGCTCAACCGCGACCCCCTGCTGGCACCGGTACGGGGAATTTTTGCCGCACAACAGATCAAACCCCAAGCGAAGGTCCTGGCCAACGACCGCGGAATAGATTGCGTCACGCTGGATTATGACGCCATGCGCGGCGTGGATGACAGCGAGTCACGGCTTTTCTAGGTTCCCGTCTTCGGGAGGGTGTGCCGCAGGCCACTAGAATCAAGACCATGACTGTTGCATCCTCCCCATCGTCCGCTCCAAGCCATCAGATCATTAAAGGAACGCTTGTCAGCGACGGCGAGGTGGTGGAAGACGGATTGGTTGCCGTCGACGGCGACAGGATTGCCTATGCAGGCCCGGCCAGCGCCTTCGATCCGGAAGAATTCGACGGTTTTCGCAACGCGATCCACTTAGGCATCCCCAGCGGTAGCTACCTCTTCCCCGGCCTCGTTGACGTGCACTGCCACGGCGGCAATGGCGGCGACTTCCCTGGCGGTGAAGAATCTTCCGCGCGCAAGGCCGTGGACTTCCTTCATAGATCAGGTACCACCACATTCCTTGCCAGCATGGTCACTGCTCCCCGGGAAGACCTCCTCCGGGGTATCGAGCTCTATGTGAAGCTCGTGGATGAGGGGCTGGTGGCCGGCATTCACCTTGAAGGCCCGTTCCTCTCCCATGCCCGATGCGGGGCCCAGAATCCCGACTACTTGTTGGAACCGGATCTGGAGCTCATGGACGAACTGGTGGCTGCCGCGGCCGGCAAGCTGTCCACCATGACCTACGCCCCCGAACTTCCAGGCGCAGCTGCCCTGGTGGACCTGATGACTTCCCATGGCGTTACTCCCTCCTTGGGCCACACCGACTGCGACGACGCCACGGCCGCGGCGTCGCTCGCTGCGGCACGGGAGGGACTTGAGTCGGCAGGGTTCGACGGCGTCAGCTCGCTTCCCACCGTGACGCACCTCTTCAACGGGATGCCGCCCATGCACCATCGCGCCCCGGGTCCCGTTGCGGCGTGCCTGCGCATGGCGCAGGAGGGAAAGGCCGTTGTTGAACTCATTGCAGACGGAACGCACCTGGCCCCGAGCACCGTGGCAACTGTCTTCCAGTTAGTGGGCGCCGGAAACATCGTCCTGGTCACGGATTCAATGGCTGCCGCAGGATTGTCCGATGGCAGCTACATGCTCGGCCCGTCCCCGGTCACCGTCAGCGACGGCGTGGCCACACTCGATGCCACGGGATCCATCGCCGGAGGCACCTCCACCCTCTTGGAAGTTGTCAGCAAAACGGTGGCAGCCGGCGTCGGACTTCCCGACGCGATTTGCTCGGCAACAGCGGTCCCGGCCGCGGTCCTTGGACTTTCCGATGAAATAGGCGGGCTCCGAAGAGGACTTCGCGCCGATGTGGTGGTAACAAACCAGGATCTGCAACTGACGGGCGTAATGCGCAATGGGCAGTGGTTGTCCTAGATTCCCGGCGTCCGGGTTCCTACACGTTCCTTGGAAAAGGCCGTTGAATTGTCGGACCCGGCGTTACCTTCTTTTTACCGAAAATTTTCCTGAATTGCCCAAAAGACCGTTGACCTCCGGCAGAGCACATGAAAGTGTTATAGCAGTCTTTGTGTAGGTGTTTTTCATGCTCGCAAGACCAGTTGCGAGCGTGAAGCTCCTGCGAATCAATCAGGCCCAGGCTTGGTTGGTATTCGGGTCTTCTCGCGGAGTAACAAATCCGGTACGAGGTGTATCGGACTGATGTTCCACAATGAGGAGATATACATGGCACTGGGAACCGTCAAGTGGTTCAACGCCGAAAAGGGCTTCGGCTTCATCACCCCGGATGACGCGGATGGGGACGTTTTTGTCCACTACTCCGAGATCCAGACCGGTGGCTTCAAGACCCTCGACGAGAACCAGCGCGTTCAGTTCGAGATCGGTCAGGGAGCCAAGGGCCCCCAGGCAACCGGCGTTACGGTCGTCTAGTCGTACCTGTTGATCCCTGCATATTGCGGAGACAACACAACTCGTTGACCCTGGCTTTCCAGCCGGGGTCAACGTGTCTTAATGGAGGAAACCCCGGCCACCCTCTGCGGGTTCTCAACAACGACTGTTACTAACCATGAAGAAATACCAATCGCGCCCTTCGAATAGGCGTTGACAATTCAACCAACCAAGCTCCGGAGCAGCCGTGCGGAATGCCGGACTGATAATCCAGGAAGGTACGCCCTGCTGAGCGCGCGACCTATTGCAGGAAGATGCAGTGGGTCTTGATAATACATGTACAACGTTCTGTACTCGGGTTGGAATCTCGACTTAAATGAGGCCAGGGACCTGAATCCGTAAACGGGCTCCAAGGCCTGTCCCACCACCTCAAGTATTCCGGCCAAACCTTTGGCCCTCTGCTCGATCTCCCCCTCTTCCCGGGCCAAGGGCGACCCGGACAAGGAAATAAGTTCCACGGAGTCCCGCAAATGCAATACTGCCGATGCGATGAGAAACTCCATGACCCCGGGAAAAGCGTCGCCGCGCCGCCGCATGAAGTCCAACGTCCAACTGACAACAACGCCGTCTTCATACACGGGAAGCCAACTGGTGACGCCATAGACGAAGCCCGTGCCATCAACCGCAACGCAACACAGGACGTCTTCATCATCCAACTCGTCCAGACCGCCCATAGTGAAACCCATTTCCGGGATCTTCTTTTGGGCTGCCCACTCTTCCGAGACTTCACTCACTTGGGCGCGTACCCCGAGCGGCAGTTCGGAGTAACGACCCCAGTTTGCCGTGATCCCCATCTTCGAGGCGCGGTTTAGTGAGGTCCTGACGTTCTGCCACTCCTTGCCCCTGAATTCCAGGCCCCTAATTCGTAGGCGGGTTTCCTGGGCGACAGACACACGGCGGAAACCGCGCGATCGCAGCATGGGCCATAGCTCGTCTGTGCAGGAGTAGAGGCACGGAGTCAACGCGCGCTGGGAGCAGAAATCCAGGAACCCTTGGGCGGTCACCGCATGGTGCTGGCGCGCTCCGAAGGGACCGGCCAGCGTCAATGCCACGTGACTGTGCTGTTGGTAGGCCACTCCCCCGGTTCCATCTGGAGTGAACCAATACTTGTTCGGTTCCCACAGCGCCATCCATGAGAGCGAATCTCCGCCCCTCTTCACCAGTGCACGGGCCGCCTGCCGCGCCTGGCGGTCAAGTCCTCCGGCGTGATGTCCCCGGATTAGCAGCACCCACACACCAAGTAACGCTACGAGCCAAAACAGTGTGCCCGAATAGGAAAAGAGGAAGACTTCCAGCACATCGCGCTCGGCGAAGACTTTACGGTAAACGCCGGGAAGCGGAACGGGGAGGTACTGCCTGGCAAGTTCAGCCGCCAAACCCAGCAGACCGCCGTCGCGAACCAACCCCCCGGAGGCCAACCACACCACCGTGTAGGCCAGCGCCAGGCCTCCCCCAGTCAGTCCGACCAGCAAAAACACCTTCCGGCGGAGACGATCAGAAGTCTCCACCCGGAAATGGCCCCTGTAGACAAACAGGAGCAACGCCAACGCCAAGGGAACCAGCACCAGCGGAATGATATGAACCACTGCCGTATTGAGCATCCCCGCATGTGGTCGACCTGGGGGCCGCGGGATGCCGGCAAAGAGACCAAGGTAGATCGTGGACAAGGCCACCACCACCAACTGCACCCCGATTGCGATTCCCAAGGCCAACCGCCGCCCACGCCTCATGCCGTCGGCGCAAATGAGTAGCAATACAACGGGAACCACCGCCAGTGCCAATCCGAACGGCCCTGTGTAGCCTTGGCGGGTGATGTCGAGGCAGGTGACGTCGATGGTTCCCCCGCAGTTGCTCTCCAGCTGACTTAGCGTGGGCAGCGGGTTGAGGATGACATCCCTGAGCAAAGCCAAGGGTCCGGACGGGCTTTTTGCCGCAGCGGTCACGATGGGACCCACGGCGAAAATTGCCATGGTCAATGAAAGAAGGTTGCGGATTTCCCGGCTGGTTGACCTGTGCAGGTGGAGATGGCCCTGGCTGCTTTGCATCCACCACCCGGTCAGTAGACCTATGAGCGCGCCCAGGAAGCCCACCACGGTCTCCGCATGCCCTACGTACAGAACCAATAGCAGGGAAATCGCGAGCACCACGGTCCTCAGGCGCCGTTGCCACAAGGTGGGCAGGATCGCACTGGCCGCCAAAACGGTGGTGAGAACGGCGCCGTAAGGGCCGATCAGGCGGATGCCAGTCATTCCTGATAGCCAGCCGTCGCCCAGGTATTGGGCAACCTGGGTTACAAGGAGGAAGGCGGATACGCAGGCGAACTGGCCACCAAAGAGCACTCCTGCCGTCCTGAGGGAGCCCAAGTGCCGCTCTGCCAAGCCAAGGAAGAACAGAATCATCAGGACAGCCGTGACGTAGGCCAACGGATTGGTGGTGAAGAACAACGACGTCCAAATAGACCACCATTCCCCGGACCGCAGACCCTCCAGCGAAACACTGGCAACGGAAAGCCAAGGCTCCGCCGGGCCCGTCAGGAAGCTCGCAGACACCAAAGACAGGCCAACAAAGAGGGCGAGAACCATCATTGTGAACGGCGTTGATCGCAGATGCCGTCCTGCTTGCCCCAACGCAGGTCTGATGACGCCTTTGACGGCCAGGCTCACCGCCGCAACCCCCATCGGGAGGCCAGGAAGTCGAGGCCACCGGGCATGCCACGTATCACGGCGTCCCATGAGTGCCCGGCCTGTGGAATTGAATGTTCTTCAGTTGCAAAACCGGCGTTTCTTGCAGCGTCCGCAAGCTCATGCATGTAGCTGGTGAACTCATGGTCAGCCTCACCTGAAACCAGGTACACACCGCTTCCGGAGAAATCGCGTTGCTGCATCAACACCAAAGGTGTCCTGGACTCGAACGATTCAACATCACCGTCGAACGAGTCCGAGATTGTCTTGCTTCTGTCTTTAGCGAGTGCAGGTTCCCGCTCGGCGGCGAAGGGAAGAATGGACGCGAAAAGGTCCGGGTGGGAGGTTCCCATCTGCATGGCACACGTGCCGCCAAAGGAAAAACCGCCTACAGCCCACAGCTTGTGATCCCTGGAGACATCCAGCGTTTCAGTGATCCACGTGGGTACATCCTGCGAAAGATACGTATCCACGGAAGCGATTTTGCTATCCATACACATGGTGTTGGCATTGGCTGATCCGTTGGGGTCCACCACCACGGTGACAGGGGCGATTCCCTGATGGGCTTCAGCGTACTGGTCCAGGAGGGACCGGAGCTGGCCACCGGTAAGCCAGTCCGCAGGACCGCCTGGTTGACCAGCGAAGAGGACAAGCACAGGCAAGGTTGGACGTTCTGCAGTCTGGTAGGCGGGCGGCAAGTAAATATAAGCATCCCGTGCGTTGAAACCTGAAGCGGTTCCAGGAATGGCGGCTTTGCGCAGGACGCCGTTTCGGGGCATGGAATCGGGGGCTTTCCATGCGGACAGGGCAGGGCCTGGCTTTGCATCCGGACTGCGTTTGAGGCTCGCTTCAAGTGGCTGTATGCGTGCCACCGCGGTACCCAGCAGGTCCGAGACCGTGTTGTTCAGTCCGAAATAGAGGTTTATCTGGACAACGCATAAAAGAAGAACGCCGAACATCGCCGCCACGCTGAACGAACGGCCGCGCCAGGAATTTCGGGGAAACCGCGCAACGCACAGGAGCACTGCAGCGACAGCTGGTACCGCCCAAGCCACGGTCTGAAACGGCAGGTTCTCCGAGAATGTGGCCAACAGATCCACAAGGATCCAGTGAATAAGGGCCACTACCCCGATCGCCACAAGCAGGCTGGCCGGTACCAGCAGCAGCCAGGATCGTCGTCGACGCCATAGGAGGTAGGCCCCGCCGACTCCACCGCAGGCGATACTGAACCAAAGGAAAGGCCCATCCACCAAGCTGACGTCCGAAAGAAAATCCATAACGCCTAACGCCAGGTTCCGACGCCGATGACCGGCCCCGCTTCGAGCCAGGACGACAAACCAGCATAGGCATCGAAATTCATGGCGAGCATGAACTTCTGACCTTCATACTGCAGTTCAACCACCACGACGCCAGGTTGAATCCGGACGAGCTCGTCTTCCGTGGGCTGACGGCGTCCCAACAATTCAAGGGAGCTGCGCGTGAATTTATGTTTGGGGATGACGCTCAGGGACATCAGGCGGAACCACTCGAGCTCGTTGTCCTGATAACGACAAACCCCCATCTGCCAGCTGTTTCCAGCCATGCAAATGGAGGCGTCGACCGTGCCCAGGGCGCGCCGCAGATTGAAGCGACGCACCCCGAAAAGGCACAGTGAAATGATCAGCAACGTAAACGCTGTTGCCAGGGCGATGAACGGAATAAGGGAATCGTCCATCAAGGTCGTGCTATCGGATCCCCGCTGTAGCCGCTTCGCCCAATTTGGCGTTGTCAGCAACAATCACCACGCGATCGTTGTCGACGGAGAAGAATCCGCCGTCAACGACTACTGCAATGCGATCACCGGAAACCGGCTGGATTGCCAGCTCGCCCGCGGCCATGATGGCCAAAAGGGGCGAGTGGCCCGGCAGGATTCCGATTTCACCATCGCTGGTGCGGGCCTTCACCATCTTGGCCGCACCGGACCACACGAAGTGGTCCGCTGCGACAATCTCAACCTCGAGCTCAGCCATACTACTTGGTCTGTTCCTGGATCTTGGCCCACTGACGCTCGACGTCATCCAGGCCGCCGACGTTGAAGAACGCCTGCTCTGCGATGTGGTCAAGCTCGCCGTCGCAGATAGCCGTGAAGCCTTCCACGGTGTCCTTGATGGACACGGTGGAGCCTTCGACGCCGGTGAACTGCTTGGCGGTGTAGGTGTTCTGGGAGAGGAACTGCTGGATACGACGTGCACGGGACACGACGATCTTGTCCTCTTCAGACAGTTCGTCAACACCGAGGATGGCGATGATGTCCTGAAGTTCCTTGTTCTTCTGCAGGATCTGCTTTACACGGACAGCCGTGTTGTAGTGATCCTTGCCGATGTACTGGGGATCCAGAATACGGGAGGTGGACGTCAGCGGATCAACGGCCGGGTACAAACCACGGGAGGCGATTTCACGGGAAAGTTCCGTGGTCGCGTCCAGGTGTGCGAAGGTCGTTGCCGGAGCCGGGTCGGTGTAGTCGTCAGCCGGCACGTAAATGGCCTGCATCGACGTGATGGAGTGACCCTTGGTGGAGGTAATGCGCTCCTGGAGCAGACCCATCTCGTCAGCAAGGTTGGGCTGGTAGCCCACAGCGGACGGCATACGGCCGAGCAGCGTGGAGACTTCCGAACCTGCCTGCGTGAAGCGGAAGATGTTGTCGATGAAGAGCAACACGTCCTGGTTCTGAACATCGCGGAAGTACTCCGCCATGGTCAGAGCAGACAGAGCCACGCGAAGGCGCGTTCCCGGCGGCTCATCCATCTGGCCGAACACAAGGGCGGTGTCCTTAAGAACGCCTGCCTCTTCCATTTCAACCCAGAGGTCGTTTCCTTCACGGGTACGCTCACCAACACCGGCGAATACCGAGGTACCACCGAAGTTGCGGGCAACACGGGTGATCATTTCCTGGATCAGAACGGTCTTGCCAACGCCGGCGCCGCCGAACAGGCCGATCTTTCCACCCTTGATGTACGGGGTGAGAAGGTCGATGACCTTGATGCCGGTCTCGAGCATCTCCGTGGAGCCCTCGAGGGACGCGAAGGACGGAGCC
Source organism: Arthrobacter sp. DualSoilB13 (assembly GCF_055389195.1). NCBI lineage: Bacteria > Bacillati > Actinomycetota > Actinomycetes > Micrococcales > Micrococcaceae > Arthrobacter > Arthrobacter sp. DualSoilB13. The sequence goes on from NZ_AP035865.1 coordinate 2,640,377, forward strand.
TTGCGGTGGATCGGCCAGTAGGCGTCTGCCTTGATCTCGGACTCTTCGACGTCCAGCGGCTTGCCGAGAACGTTGAAGATGTGGCCCTTGACGCCGTCGCCGACGGGCACGGAGATGGGAGAGCCGGAGTCCCGCACGGTGGTACCGCGGACCAGGCCGTCGGTTGCCTGCAGGGAGATGGCGCGAACGAGGTTGTCACCCAAGTGCTGGGAGGTCTCGAACGTGATGGTTTTCGTCTGGCCGTTGAGAGTGATCTCAGTGGTCAGAGCGTTGTAAATCGAGGGGATTGCGTCAGCCGGGAATTCGACGTCGACAACCGGACCAATAACACGGGCAATGCGGCCGGTGGCACCGGCCGTAGCTACGTGTTCGGTAGCAGTGGCAGTCATCTCTCTCACTTCACTCAGTAGATGGCGTGGGGTTAAGTTTATCTGTTTGGTGCAGGTGCGGCTTTGAGCCGAATCCGTTGCTGGCTAGGACGCGAGGGCGTCTGCGCCGGCCACGATTTCGGAAAGCTCCTGCGTAATCTCGGCCTGGCGGGCCGTGTTGCGAAGGCGCGTGTACTTCTTGATCAAATCCGTAGCGTTGTCACCGGCCGACTTCATAGCGCGCTGGCGGGCTGCGAGCTCGGAAGCTGCGGCCTGCAGCATGGCTGCGAAAATGCGGGACTCGATGTAACGCGGAAGCAGTGCGTCAAGCACCTGCTCTGTTTCCGGTTCAAACTCGTACAACGGCAACAGCTCGGATTCCGAGGCTGCTTCCTCCTCTACGACCTCCAGCGGAAGCAAACGGATGACCGTCGGCTCCTGCGTCACCATGGACTTGAAGCGGGTGTACACAACGTGGATCTCGTCCACGCCGCCCTCTTCGAAGTCGGTGGAGAAGTCTTCAAGAAGTGCAGCTCCGACTTCCTGCGCGGTTTCGAATTCCGGTGCGTCCGTGCCACCGGTCCATACGCGGGCGTAGGACCGGTTGCGGAAATCGAAGTACGCCTGCGCCTTGCGGCCAACCAGGTACGCCTTGACTTCCTTGCCTTCTGCGTGAAGAAGCTCGGTGAGACCTTCAGCCTGCTTGAGCACACTTGCGGAGTAGGATCCTGCAAGACCGCGGTCCGATGTAATGATCAGGACTGCGGCGCGGCGGATCTGCTCCGGCTCGGTGGTCAGCGGGTGGTCGATTTCGCTCTGAGTTGCGACAGCAGAAACGGCGCGGGTAATCGCGTTCGCGTAAGGCAGTGAAGCTGCTACGCGGGCGCGGGCCTTACCGATGCGCGAGGTAGCGATCAGTTCCATCGCCTTGAAGATCTTGCGCATCGACGTCGTCGAGCTGATCTTCTGACGGTAGACCCGAATCTGGGCTCCCATACTTATCCTTTCCTAAGTTCCCGATGTGCTGCCCTGCCGGGGCCCTTACGGACCCCGGCAGAGCAGGTTATCGAAACTAGCGCTTCTGCTTGACGATCTTTTCCTGGTCGACGTCGCCGCCGGAGATCGCTGCGTGCTCTTCGTGGCCAGCGCCTACCAGGTGGTTGTCGCCTTCGCCGAAGAAGCCCTTCTTGAAGGAAACAATGGCTTCCTTCAAGGCTGCAGCGGTGTCGTCATCCAGGACGTTGGTCTGAGCCAGCGTGGTCAGGATGGAGGACTTGTGCGTGAGGTGCTCCAGGAACTCGGACTCGAAGCGGCTGATGTCCTCAACCGGAACGTCGTCCAGGTAACCGTTGGTACCGGCCCAGATGGACACAACCTGGTTCTCAACCGGGAACGGTGAGTACTGGCCCTGCTTCAGCAGTTCCATCAGGCGTGCACCACGGGTCAGCTGCTGACGGGAAGCAGCATCCAGGTCAGAGGCGAACATAGCGAATGCCTGCATGTCGCGGTACTGAGCCAGGTCCAGCTTCAAGGTACCGGAGACCTTCTTCATGGACTTGACCTGTGCAGCGCCACCAACGCGGGAGACGGACACACCAACGTCAACAGCGGGACGCTGGTTGGCGTTGAAGAGGTCCGACTGGAGGAAGATCTGGCCATCGGTAATGGAGATCACGTTGGTCGGGATGTAGGCAGAAACGTCATTTGCCTTGGTCTCGACGATCGGCAGACCGGTCATGGAACCTGCACCGAGCTCGTCGGAGAGCTTGGCACAACGCTCCAGCAGACGGGAGTGCAAGTAGAAAACGTCACCCGGGTATGCTTCGCGTCCCGGCGGACGACGCAGCAGCAGGGATACGGCGCGGTAGGCTTCGGCCTGCTTGGACAGGTCATCGAAGATCACCAGAACGTGCTTGCCGCCGTACATCCAGTGCTGGCCGATGGCCGAACCTGCATACGGTGCCAAGTACTTGAAGCCGGCGGGGTCAGATGCCGGGGACGCCACGATGGTGGTGTACTCCAGTGCGCCGTGATCCTCGAGGGTCTGACGAACGGCTGCGATGGTGGAAGCCTTCTGGCCAACACCAACATAGACGCAACGTACCTGCTTGGTGACATCTCCCGAAGCCCAGTTGGCCTTCTGGTTGATGATGGTGTCCACGGCGATGGCGGTCTTGCCGGTCTGGCGGTCACCGATGATCAGCTGACGCTGGCCACGGCCGATCGGGATCATGGCATCGATAGCCTTGAGGCCGGTCTGCATCGGTTCGTGAACCGACTTGCGTTCGGTAACGCCCGGAGCCTGAAGTTCCAGTGCACGGGTGGCCTCGGCCTTGATCTCGCCGAGGTCATCGATGGGCTGGCCCAGGGGGTCGACAACGCGACCCAGGAAGGCGTCGCCAACGGGAACGGACAGGATCTCACCGGTACGGTGAACTTCCTGGCCTTCTTCAATACCGGTGAAGTCACCGAGGATAATGACACCGATCTCGCGGACGTCAAGGTTCTGGGCCAGGCCCAGCGTGCCATCTTCGAAGCGAAGCAGCTCGTTCGCCATGACCGAGGGAAGACCCTCAACACGGGCGATGCCGTCACTTGCGGTGGTCACACGACCAACCTCTACGCGCTCTGCGTTTCCGGGTTCGTAGGACGCCGCGAACTCGTTCAACGCATTACGGACGTCGTCGGCGTTGATGGTCAATTCGGCCATCTGCAGTCCCTGCTCTCCTGTTTTCGTGATCATCGTTGCTCACGATGACCGGGTTTTATATCAGTTAAGTTGTGCTTTGTCTTCGCTAGCCAGCGAGCTGGCGGCGGAGTTCGGTCAGGCGGGCGATAACCGAAGCGTCGAGCACTTCGTCACCCACCTGCACGCGGATTCCACCGATCAGTGCGGGATCAACATTGACGTTGACCTTCAGTTCGCGGCCGTACAGGGCATCCAGCCCGGCCTGCAGACGGCTGGCCTGCGTTTCCGTCAACGGACGGGTAACGCTGACAGTTGCAATCCAGCGCTGCTGACGCTTGGCTGCAAGCTTGGCGAATGACTCGACGAGCTTGCTCGGCTTGACACCACGCGGCTGCGTAACTGCCTGGCTGATGAGAACTTTTGCTTCCTCGCTGCTGCCAGGAACAAGTTTCTCGGCCAATGCAATCTTCGCCGCTGGTGATGCCTGCGGCTCAGACAGAGCACGTTGTACTTCGTGGCTGGAGGCGACGGCCTGGTTGAAGGCAAACAGGTCGTTTTCCAGCTCTTCCAGCCCCGTGATACCGGAGGCAGAAACGGCCGACTTGTTTTCAGCTACGGCAATGACAACCGTGGCGGCAAGCGTCTCGAGTGCATCGCCGATATCGCGTGCCGATGCCCAGCGCGAGCTGGCCAATCCGCCTGCAATCTCAGCAGCATCAGCGGAGACTTTTCCGCCAACCAGCTGCTTGACCAGCGCCGACTTCTCGTCACCGGAACGGGACGGGTCAGTCAGGGCGCGGCGCAAGCCAGCCGAGCTGTCCACCGTTCCCAGGATTCCGAAGAGGTCCTTAGCCAACTGCAGCGAGGCGAAGGGAAGCTTGGCTTCCAGCTGCGCCAGCGCTGTGGTCAGCGATTCGCTCGATATACCTGCCATTACTTAGCTGCACCTGCGCTCTGGGTCTCCAGATCTGCCAGGAAGCGGTCCACAACGCGCGCGGCACGCTGATCGTCGGTGAGTGCTTCCCCAACGATGCGGCCGGCCAGCGTGGTGGCCAATGTGCCAACCTCCGAACGAAGCGAGACAACAGCTGCCTGGCGCTCCGACTCGATGGCAGCATGTGCCTGCTCAGTGATGCGTGCAGATTCTGCCGCAGCCTTTGCCTTCAGGTCCGCGAGGATCTGGGCGCCTTCGGCGCGTGCTTCTTCGCGGATGCGGTTGGCTTCGGCACGGGCGTCGGTGAGCTGCTGCTTGTACTCTTCAAGAGCTGCAGAAGCTTCCGCCTGGGCCGCTTCGGCCTTTGCAATGCCACCTTCGATTGCTTCAGCGCGCTCTGCGAAAGTCTTCTCGAACATCGGGACAACAAACTTGACCACGATGTACATGAGGACCGCAAAGCCCACGAGGACTACGCCCATTTCCCAGACGTTGGGAACGAGCGGATTAGCCTCCGCAGCGCCTTCAGTGGCGGCTGAGATGATCAGCTGATTCATATTTCACCCGTCCTATCTACTCGTGCTTGGGATTCGCTTGGGTTCCAGGACTAGGAAAGAACGAAAGCGAAGACCAGGCCGAGGATGGCGAGAGCTTCAGTCAGAGCCAGACCAAGGAACGCGATCGGCTGCAGCACACGCTGAGCTTCCGGCTGACGTGCAACACCGTTGATGTAAGCGGCGAACACGAGACCCACACCGATACCACCGCCGATGGCCGAGAGACCGTAGCCGATGAGGTTGAGGGAGCCGTTGATGGTGCCTTCCATTTTTTCTTCCTTTCAAGATGCCGCCCGTGCGGCAGGTTGTTTGGGTTGCTTCATCCCCGCGAGGGGAAGTTTTGGGAGCCTAGTGGCTGTCGGCGTGCAGGGCGCCTTCGATGTAGATCGCGGTCAACAGTGTGAACACGTAAGCCTGCAGGGCCATGATCAGTGCTTCGAGCATGTACATGGCCACGGCGCCTACCAGCACCAGTACCGATGCGCCCTTGAGCAGGACGTTCTCCTGCATAACAAGGAACTCGATGCCGGAACCGGCGAGCATGACGATCAAGTGGCCTGCCAGCATGGTCGCAAACAGACGGAGGCTGTGCGTGACCGGGCGGACCAGGAAGTTGGAGATGATTTCGATCGGTACGACGATCGGAAGGATGTACCACGGAACACCGGACGGAACGGTGGCGAGCTTGAAGTACTTCAGGCCGTTCTTCTTAATGCCGATGGCGATCCAGGTGACATATACGATGCCGGCCATGACGTAGGCGCCGCCTACATGCGAGAAGCTCGGGAGCTGGATCAGCGGGATGGCGCCATAGATGTTGTTCACCAGGATGAAGAAGAACAAGCTGAACAGCAGCGGGACGTACTTGATGAAGTCCTTGCCGCCGATGATGTCCTTGGCGATGCTGTTGCGCACGAAGCCGTACGCCATCTCGCCTGCGAACTGCAGCTTGCCGGGTACCAGCTGCTGCTTACGTGCAGCGAGGATGAAGAATGTAGCGATAATGACGACCGAAAGGATCACCAGCAACATCTGCTTGGAGAAGCCATCGTGCGCACCCCAAGGCAGGATTGCCGGCAGGTGCATTTCGTCGATTCCGGGTGGGGTGAATGACCCCGAATCCTGGGCGGGGAGCGCAAGCGCGATCAACGCGTTTCCTCTCTGCTGTGTCCATCATTGGGCATTGGTTGGAATCCGGACGCGTTGGACGCATCTGTAATCCATGTGAAATTATTTGGCATTACTGTCCCCGTCCGTGGACGGACCGCTGTCTGCTTTGCTCTCGCCAGATGAGGAGCTTTGTCTGGTGAGGCCATGCATATGGGAAAGATAGAACCCTCCTGCGGCTCCCAGCAGAGCGCCAAGGAGCACAATCCAGCGGGTCCCCCACAGATTATCCAGACCCCAGCCTATCAAACTCCAGACAATGATCCCGCCAATGATGTAGCTGAAGACGGCTATGCCGGCGTTGTATCCGCCATCGTTTCCGGCTTCTGCTGATTCACCATGTTTGACGGGCTGCTGAGTAGTGGCCCCGGGGCGTGTATAGCGCTTACGCGGAGACATCCGGGCCACCCTTCTGCTCCTCTGGATCGTTGTAGATCTGGAGACGGGCCTTGCTGAAGCCGTAGATTTCGGCGGCTTGCCAGAACACGACTGTCACAACGGCACCGATGAGGAACCATCGGCCATGGAGCCAGTCCGGAGCACCCAGCACAAAAAGCACTACAGCAAAGCCGACCACCTTGATGAAATATGTTGCAACAAAGAGGCCTACTGCGCCGGAGGGGTTGTTACGGCCAACAAAGTGACCGATCAAAAGGCTGATTCCAAAGAAGAGCATGACCAGCACGGCACCGAACGCGGCTGATAGCGCGCCTTGTCCGCCGTTCATGAAGGCCGCAATCACGCACGTGACAGCAGTGGCTGCCAGAGCTGCTACGGAACTAAGAAGAAGCAACCGGAGCCACAACGAGGACGGCTTGCCAACGGCCCCAACACCACGTTTACCGGACGGGTGTCCGGTTTCGGCGTTGGATGTCATGGGGATACCAATCCTCGTGGCACGGGTGCCATATTCTCAAAGTGGGGTTACGGGCGAGTGACTGTCCGCAGTAAGAATTCTACATGAGATAGAACTGTGACCATAACCGACTCTCACAACTACTCCCCCGGCCGCGTCGAGTTCCGGGTGAAGTAGGGCCACGCCGTCACGGCAGCCATGACCAGCGCTGCCGCTATGAGGACAATGAGCACGATCTGCCATGGGAAAACCGCAAAGGCGACGCCGCCAAAGGCAAGAATGCTCGTCCAAACATAAAGCATGACGACGGCGCTGCGGTGCGAGTACCCAAGGTCCACCAACTTGTGATGAAGGTGCCCGCGGTCAGCGGACCACGGTGACTGGCCTCTGGCTGTTCTTCGGACAACGGCCATCCCCAAATCAAGAAGGGGAAGGGAAAGCACGGCGAAGGGCAGCAAGATGGGAACAATGGTGGGGATACCGTTGGCGCGGTCGTAGAGACCGGAGCTGATCTGCCCCGTGGCCACGACGCCGGCCGAAGCCATGAGCAAGCCAATGAGCATCGCCCCGGAATCTCCCATGAAGATTTTGGCGGGGAACCAATTGTGCGGCAGGAATCCGATGCAGCTGCCAACCAGGATGGCCATCAGGAGTGTCGCGAGGTCCGAGTTGTCCGTGGACGGATTGTTACGGTGAACCCAGTAGGCGGTAAGGAAGAAGGCTCCGCCACCGATGATGGCGACACCGGCGGCCAAGCCGTCCAGCCCATCAATGAAGTTGACTGCATTCATGGTGGTAACAATTAGCCCTGCGGTCAGCGCAATCTGAACTACCTCGGACTCAAGGACAATCGGTTCCGGGATGAAGGGAACCACAGACATCCGCACGCCCCAGATGGCCACGATCAACGCAGCTGCAGCCTGGCCCAGCAATTTGATCCACCAACGGATGTCAAGGATGTCATCAGCCACCCCCACAGCGACGATCACCACGGCACCCGCCAGGATCCCCCAAGGTGCATCGTTGTGTCTGAAGATGTCCTTAACGAAGAAGGAATTGCTCGCCACCACCAGTGCGACGAAGAATCCGACAAAAATGCCCAGTCCACCGAGTTTTGAGATCAGCGCCGAGTGCATGTCACGGCTACGTATGGGCTGATACAACCGCAGCTTGTTTCCCAGCACGCGGGCACCCCACGTCCCGGCGTACGCTACAACGGCCGCCGTCAGGGCCATCAGCATGTACATGATCATGACGCGGCCCCGAATAGCAGCCCGCACACCAGAGGGCAAGAATGGATCATCGAATGCAGCCGGCGGGATTGAATGCCGTCGGGTTGTGGGCAGCTCAAGGTGTGGAAATCTGTCTTTGGATAAATGGAACTACTCCGTCGCCATGCCTGCACCGGCTGTGCCGAATGTTGCGGGATTTCTGTGGACTCTAGTCACGATACTAATGCCAATGGCCGTGACCACCCTGTGATGCAGCCGCGAAGCCCCAGCGTGTTTGGCTAGGGTTCAGGCCGCCTCATGGCTACCTGACGGGCTCCTGGACGTTACGCAGTGCGTAGATTCCGTTCAGCACATGGGCGTTGGCGCGCGGGGCTCTCAGGCTGTGGCGCAGGCCCTTGAGAAGCCCGGCCAACAGCACCTTACGATTCGGCGAGGCGGCAATCGTGCGGGTCCAGTTGCGCAATGAAGCACCCGTAAAAAGAACCTTTTCCCACGGTGCCAAGGCGTTCGATCGAGTGTAAACCCAGAGCTTGTTTCGCACTTCATAGTAGAAGCGCGCGCCAGGATCCGCTCCGGCGTCGCCAAAGACCTTCGTATGGTGATTGGCCACTGATGCGTTGGTAGTCAGCGCGGTCCCTCTACGGGAAATCCTGGCGGTGTACTCCAGATCGTCATTCCAGATGAAGTAGTCCGCGATGGGCAGGCCGTGCTGTCTGATTTCCTCAGCACGAATCAGCACCGACACGAAGGAAGCACTGCGGATTTGGGTGGCACCCAGCCTGGCAGCAGCGGTGCGCGCGTTCTCGCTTGCCCCCATACGCGGCCGCATGCGGTTCATCGGGTGGTCGCGGCCATCAGTCCACACCACACGGCTGGCGATGAACGCCGGTGCCTCTCCGGTTTCCCGAAGGTAGGACTCGGAGAGGTCCAACGCCTCGCGCAGGGCGTTCGGCTGAGGTTCGGTGTCGTCGTCCATGATCCACACGTGATCCGCCCCGTGGTCGAGTACAGCCCGTTCCATGCCGACGACGAAACCCCCGGCACCGCCCACGTTGGTGTTCAAGGTGACCACATCAGTGGTCAATGCGCCGTGGTACTGCTGGAGGAACTCAGCGGTTTCATCCGTGGAGGCGTTGTCCACGATCACGACGGCGTCCGGTACCTGTGTACCTGCAGCAATGCCGTCCAAGGTGGTCTGGAGAAGTTCACGCCGGTTATAGGTCACTACAACGGCGACCACGACAGGGTGGGACGTCATTTACTTGCCTTTGGTCTTGGATGGTTGGAAACGGCGCCCGATCAGCAGGCCAGCCAGCTTCCAAGGTTCAACAAAAACTCTGTAAGCCACGCGGCCCGGGTGAAGGACCAGCCGCCAGGCCCACTCGAGTCCTAGGCGACCAAGCCACCGCGGCGCCAGTTTCTGGATGCCCGCAACCTGCTCAATGGCGCCGCCGACGGCGCAATAAACGGCAGCCGGCAGATGGGCGAGCCTGCGGTGAAGGACAGCCTCCTGAAGGGGCATCCCGAGTCCCAACAGGACCAACTGCGGACGGAAGTCCGTCAGCCAGTCCACCACCGCGTCTTCCAGGGTGCTGTCCCACCCCTCACCGGGCATTCCGTCCACTGTTGCACCGGGGACGATAGCGCGCAGCCGGGCGACCGCCGTCGTATTGGCCGCGCGTCCCGCGCCTACTACGGCCACGCGCTCCAGCCCCTTGACCTTTCCAAGCTCCGGGATCCAATCCATGGAACCCAGCCGGTATGCCATGGTTCCCTCACCCAAGGGCTGGAGTTGACGCTTGTGGGCTAGCCCCCAGAGCATCGCGACGGGAGCACCATCCAAGAGGACGATCGAGCTGCCCTCATACAAAGAACGGACATCCGGGCGCGAATGAAGCAACGTGATGCTGTGCAGATTGTGGCCAAGAACAGTAGCGGTTGATCCGGCTGAAATGAGACTGCCCATTGCGTCTATAACCTCATTGACGCGCATCGGCGTGGCGTCGACGTCAAGGACGGGGACGCGTTGACGCTCCGGAATCATTCGGACTTGGCTTCGTTGGAGGCCTCCGGCTTTGCAGTCTCATGGCTTGACTCCTCGACGACGACGGCGTCGGCTGCAGTTTCTTCACCTGGGGTCTCTTCAACTGCGGTCTCTACACCTGGGGTCGCTTCAACTACAGGTTCTTCGGCTGCCGTGTCATCAGCAGCCGGCGGCGCAGCAGGAATGGTTTCACCAACACCCAGGATGGACGGAACGATCTCGCGAAGCCGTTCCAGCTCAATCGCTCCTTGGCGCACCACCCGGAACGGAGTGGACGTGGCGTCCACAATCGTCGAGGGCAAGGCAGCAGTTCCCTTGACCGGACGGAAGCCGCCTTCGAGGTAGACCTCAACGGACTCCGCCAGTTGGAGTCGCGCTTCCGAGGCTGTCTGTGCCGCTTCCTGGCCCGTCCGGTTGGCGGAGGAAACAGCCAAGGGGCCCGTGAGCCCCAGGAGTTCCAGGGCGATCTGGTCGTCGGGCATCCTCAGGGCAACGGTGCCCTTGGTCTCGCCGAGGTCCCAGTCCAAGGACGGCTGGGCATGAAGGATCAGCGTCAACCCACCGGGCCAGAAGGCTTGGGCCAGCGCCCGGGCATCGGCTGGTACGTCGGTGGCCAGTCCGTCCAGGGCGTTGACCCGTGGAATCAGGACCGGAGGAGGCATTTGACGGCTGCGCCCTTTGGAGGCCAACAACATGGTCACGGCCAACGGCGAGAAAGCATCTGCGGCAATACCGTAGACGGTGTCTGTTGGCAGCACGACGCACTTCTTCTCGCTGATGGCGCGCTGGGCATGCTGAAGCCCTTCAGAACGCTGGTCATCGGAAGTGCAGTTATAGGTTGTGGTCACAGCGCCATTCTTTCACTCATCAGGAGACAGGCTTGCAAGGATCGCGCTGGTGGCACGTTCCTTGCCGTTCAGGTCGTAGTGCGTGGTGACGTTGTTCCAACGTCCGGTTCTTTGCAGCATCCGGCAGATCCATGCAGCCTGGACTTCCGCGTGCTCCATCACAAAATAACCACCGGGCTTGAGGAGACGGGCCGCTGAGGCAGCTGCCGCGGTCGGAAGTACCATGCCGTCCGCTCCCCCGCCGTAAAGCGCCTCTGGTGGATCGTGCAGTGCAACTTCAGGCTCTGTGGGGATCGCTTCGGCCGGAATGTACGGCGGATTGGATACGACGACGTCGAAGGTTCCGTTGTGCTCGGGAAGGGCATCCCGCAAGTCGCCTTCAATAAGTACCACGCCCAGCGGTTCGAGGTTTCTGGCAGCCCAGGCATGCGCGAGCGTGCTGAATTCCACCGCATGCACTTCAGCGCCTGGGATTTCGTAGGCGATGGAGCCGGCGATTGCACCTGATCCTGTGCCAAGATCCACCACCTTGGGACTTTGCAGTCCTGAGAGGTGGTCGATGACCAACTGAACAACTGACTCCGTTTCGGGACGCGGAATGAAAACGCCCGGACCCACCCGCAACGCCAGGTGCCGGAAATATGCGACGCCGGTGATGTGCTGGAGGGGGACGCGTCCCGCGCGTTCCTCCACCAGTTCCCGGTAACCTTCGGGAGCGGGGGTGTCGCCGAGCAACAGGGCACGGAGACGACCAAGGCCGACGCCCAGTAGGTGATCGGCAAGCAACTCGGCATCCACACGCGGGCTGGGTACGCCGGCGTCGGACAGGACAGCAGTAGCCTCGCGGACAGCGTCCGCGAGGCTTTGGCCTTGGTGAAACGTCATGGATGTACTCTGCTGTGTTTGTTCGGCGCTGTGGTTGTTCGGCGCTGCTCTGATCGGCAGGTCGTTACTCGCCGATTGCGTCCAGGCGTGCCTGCTCGTCAGCTTCAATGGCTGACTGGATCACTGGTTCAAGATCACCGTTCATGACGGCATCAAGGTTGTAGGCCTTGTAGCCGGTGCGGTGGTCAGCAATACGGTTTTCCGGGAAGTTATAGGTCCGGATGCGCTCGGAACGGTCCATGGTGCGGATCTGCGACTTGCGCTGTTCCGAGTTGGCGGCGTCAATCTGTTCCTGCTGGTGGGCCAGGAGGCGGGCGCGGAGAACGCGCATGCCGGCTTCGCGGTTCTGCAGCTGCGACTTTTCGTTCTGCATGGCTACAACGATGCCCGTAGGCAAGTGAGTAATGCGTACAGCGGAGTCGGTGGTGTTCACGGACTGGCCACCGGGCCCGGATGAACGGTAAACGTCAATCTTGAGGTCGTTCTGGCTGATCTCGAGTTCTTCGGGCTCATCAACTTCGGGAAGCACCAGCACGCCGGCGGCCGAAGTGTGAATGCGGCCCTGCGACTCCGTGACGGGTACGCGCTGCACTCGGTGGACGCCGCCTTCAAACTTCAAACGGGCAAAAACGCCCTGCGCAGGATCGTTGGAGTTGCCCTTGATGGCAACTGCAACGTCCTTATAGCCACCCAGATCGGATTCAGTGGCGGAAATCATTTCGGTCTTCCAGCCGCGCGACTCCGCATAACGCATGTACATGCGCAGAAGGTCGCCGGCGAACAATGCAGCTTCGTCGCCGCCTTCGCCACCCTTCACTTCAAGGATGACGTTGCGGGCGTCGTCCGGATCACGCGGGATCAGCAGACGACGCAGCCGCTCTTGTGCGGCGGGGATCTGTTCCTCCAGCTGCTCCACTTCGGCAGCGAATTCGGGATCCTCGTCAGCCATCTCTTTGGCAGCTTCCAGGTCATCGTTGAGCCCGCGCCACTTGTTGTACGCCTCCACAATGCCCTGAAGCTGAGCAGACCGCCGCCCCAACTTCCTGGCCGCAGACTGATCAGCATAAACAGCAGGATCACTCAACTGCGCCTGAATAGCAGCATGCTCATCAAGCAATCCCTGTACGGACTCAAACATTTTCAAACCTCTTTCGACTCGCAGACAAGTCTAGTTGCGACGATTGGTGACTTAACGACCAACCGCTCAAATAAGCCGGCCAGCGAAGGTGACGGCAACGCTCAAGGTGACCTGACCGCCGTCGAGTAATTTTGCCGGCCCGGGAGTGGCATCGGGCCTGTCGTAGCGTTGCTGCTGACGTACGCAGTATGTCAGCAGCAACGCGAAGGGGCGGGGCCGGCAAAATTACTCGACGGCCCCACCCCAGATAACGCTATTTGTCGTTGTCCGACTTCGCTCCGAGCGTCGTCTTCTGAACCTGCATGAGGAACTCGACGTTGCTCTGCGTCTCCCGGATCTTGTTGGTCAGCAGCTCAAGGCTCTGCTGCTGCTCCAGGCCCGAAAGGACGCGGCGCAGCTTCCACATGATCTTGACCTCTTCAGGCGAGAGCAGATTCTCTTCACGGCGAGTACCGGACGCATTGACGTCCACGGCCGGGAAGATACGCTTGTCTGCCAACTGGCGGGAAAGGCGGAGCTCCATGTTGCCGGTGCCCTTGAACTCTTCGAAGATGACCTCGTCCATCTTGGAACCGGTCTCGACGAGTGCGGTTGCAAGGATGGTGAGCGAGCCACCGTTTTCGATGTTGCGGGCTGCACCGAAGAAGCGCTTCGGCGGGTACAGTGCTGCAGAATCGACACCGCCGGACAGGATGCGGCCGGAGGCCGGTGCTGCCAGGTTGTAGGCACGGCCCAGGCGGGTCATGGAGTCCAGCAGAACCACCACGTCCATGCCCATTTCCACGAGACGCTTGGCACGTTCAATGGAGAGCTCGGCAACGGTGGTGTGGTCGTCGGCGGGACGATCGAAGGTGGAGGCAATGACCTCGCCCTTGACGGTCCGCTGCATGTCCGTGACTTCTTCGGGTCGCTCGTCAACCAGAACCATCATGAGGTGAACCTCAGGGTTGTTGGTGGTGATTGCATTTGCGATGGACTGCAGGATGAGCGTCTTGCCGGCCTTCGGCGGGGAGACGATCAAGCCGCGCTGGCCCTTGCCGATCGGTGCCACGAGGTCGATGACTCGCGGGCCAATCTTCTTGGGGTCGGTTTCGAGGCGCAGACGCTCGGACGGGTACAGCGGCACAAGCTTGGCGAACTCGACGCGATCCTTGAGCTCTTCGGGCGTCTTGCCATTGACGGAAGTGACGCGAACCAGCGCATTGAACTTCTGGCGGGCGGACTGCTGACTGCGGTCCTCACCGTCACGCGGTGCGCGGATGGCACCGACGACGGCGTCGCCCTTGCGAAGGTTGTACTTCTTGACCTGCGCCAAGGATACGTAGACGTCGTTGGCACCGGGCAGGTAGCCGGATGTACGGATGAACGCGTAGTTCTCCAGTACGTCCAGGATGCCGGCGACAGGCAGCAGGACGTCGTCTTCGGTTACTTCGACGTCGTCGACGTCCGGTCCCTGCGCGCGACCACGGCGGCGTTCATTGCGGTCACGGAAACGGTCGCTGCGGGTATTGCCGTCACGGCTGTCCTGACCCCCACGACGATCGCTACGGTCGCTCCGGTCGTTCTGCTCGTTGCGGTCACGACGGTTGCGACGGTTACGGCGGTTGCCGGTATCGTCGCCGTCGTTGTTGTCGTCACGGCGACCGCGGGTGTTGTCGCGACGCTCGCCGCGCTGGTCGCCCGAATCGGACTGTTCGCGCTGCTCCGAACGGTCGGCGCGCTGCTCACGCTGCTCCGAACGATCGGCACGCTGCTCCGAACGGTCAGCACGCTGCTCACGCTGCTCCGAGCGATCGGCACGCTGCTCGGTGGCGGGTGCTTCTGCCGCTTCGGCAGGCGCGGCGGCAGCTTCGCCGCGGCGCCGGTTACGGGTGCGTGGCTGACGGCGCTCCGTAGCGGCCTCAGCGGTCTCGACGACCACCGGAGCAGCGTCAGCTTCGGGTGCGGCTGTTGCCTCGACCGGTGCAGCAGCGGCCTCAGCAGCTGCTACGACTCCGTCGCTGGTGGCACGGCGGCTGCGGCCACGACCGCGGCCCCGCGGTGCTTCCTGGGCAGGGGCTTCCTCAGCCACCGCGGCAGGCGCGCTGGCTTCCTTGGAAGCTTTTGGCTCTGCAGCCGGTGTTTCCTTGGCCGCAGTTGCCTTGGCCGTGGCCTTGGCGGGCGCCTTGGTGGTGGACGTTCCGGCACGATGTGCAGAAATGGCCGTGACCAAGTCCCCCTTGCGCATGCGGGATCCCCCGGAAATGCCCAGCTGGCTCGCAAGAGCCTGAAGCTGGGCGAGCTTAAGGCCTGCAAGGCCGCTGCTCTTGGTGGTTGCTGCAGTTGACGAATCAGCAGCAGAAGATGTTGTGTCCACAGCTGAAGCCAGCTCAGTGGTTTCTGTCACGAAGGATCCTTCCCCCTCGACGGCGTCCAGAGCGAGAGCTGGACGCGATGATTTGTTCTGGGCTGCAGTTCAGATCTGCAGCCGGTGACTTGGGCCGTGCCTGATGGATTATGGCCAACAGGGCCGGATACTGATCGTCATCACTGGATCCAGTTGCCCGGACAGCCGGCGTGCGTTCAGGGAACAGAGAGATTTCTGCGGCACCTGAGACAGGCCGGAAAGAGACGACACCACCGACGTTGGCACAGTTGACGAAAGGTACGGCAAAACACCGAGATCCAAAATCAGGGAACTGCCCGCGGCTTTACCGGCGGTGCACTTCCACTCTAGCACCTTGAACGTCCACAGCCAGCGTCATCACGCGCCAACTGACGTCGGGTGTGTTGACCGCCGTGAACGCTTCAATGAATTCAACAACCGCAGCGGCTTGGTCAGCACCATTAGCCAGCACCATCACTGTGGGACCAGCGCCGGAAACAACGGCCGCATGGCCCGCACCACGGAGGGCTGCAAGGAGGTCTGCGCTGGGCCGCATGGCCTGTGCCCGGTAGCTCTGGTGGAGATAGTCTTCCGTTCCTGGGAGCAGCAAAGCGGGATCTGCAGTGAGCGCATGGATCAGCAAGGCCGCCCGCCCGGAATTCATGGCCGCCGCGTGGTGACCAACCGATGCGGGGAGTAGACCGCGCGCAGTTTCAGTAGCGAGCTCGTAGTCCGGGACTGCCACTACAGGAATAACCGACGACGCGACGTCAGCGCGCGTGCTGCTGTACTGCTCGCTGTCCTGCCATGACAGCGCCAGTCCGCCGAAAATCGCGGGTGCGACGTTGTCCGGGTGCCCTTCCATCTCGCTTGTCAGCTGCAGGATCCAGTCACGGTCCTGCCGGGATTCCGAAGGGACCAGCGCATTGGCGGCAGTAACCGCGGCTACTACAGCCGAGGCTGAAGATCCCAGCCCCCTGCCATGCGGGTTGACGTTATCCGCAATGATCTTCAGGCCCGATCGCTGGTAGCCAAGGCGTTCCAAGGCAAGGTCAATAGCGCGCACAACCAAGTGACTTGCATCACGTGGGAGAGTCTCAGCGCCCTCACCGGAGAGCTCAAACTCAAGCTCCCCGGTGCTGAGGGTTTCCACCGTCAAGGTGTCGTAGATGGACAGGGCCAAACCGAGGCTGTCGTAACCGGGGCCCAGGTTGGCACTCGTACCGGGGACCTTGACGGTCAGCCGCTGGCCTGCCGCGACGAGTGCACGATCGGTCGCGGTGGGCTGCATTGATTCCACTCTTAGTTTTCTTCCAGTCCCAGTTCTGCGGCAACGGTGACGACGTCGTTCGGCACCTTGACGGGCTGCACATCGCTGCCGTCTTCGGTGCGGAGGGCCCACTGCGGGTCCTTGAGTCCGTGTCCGGTAACCGTGATGACGATGGTTTTGCCCGACGGAACCTCGCCTGCGGCATGCTTCTTGATCAAGCCCGCGACACCGGCAGCGGAGCCGGGTTCAACGAAAACGCCTTCCTTTGCCGAAAGCCAGCGGTGAGCCGCAAGGATCTCGTCATCGGTGACGGCCTCGATCAGTCCACCGGATTCGTCACGGGCCGCAACGGCGGTTTCCCACGAGGCCGGGTTGCCGATGCGGATGGCGGTGGCGATCGTGTCGGGCTCGGTAATAGGGTGGCCTGCAACGAACGGCGCGGCACCTGCGGCTTGGAAGCCCCACATGACTGGCGTCTTGGAGGAAACAGCCGGAAGTGTTCCATTGGCGGTCTCGAAGGGCGCGGAGTATTCCTTATAGCCCTTCCAGTAGGCCGTGATGTTGCCGGCGTTGCCCACGGGCAGCACGTGGATGTCAGGGGCGTCGCCCAAGCTGTCCACTACCTCGAAGGCGCCGGTCTTCTGGCCCTGAATACGCGCAGGGTTGACGGAGTTCACCAGGAACACAGGGTAGGACTCGCCGAGTTTTCGAGCGATGTCCAGGCAGTTATCGAAGTTGCCGTCCACCTGGAGCAGCGTGGCACCGTGGGCGATGGCCTGGCTCAGCTTGCCCATGGAGATCTTGCCTTCGGGTACCAGCACAGCGCATTTGAGGCCTGCCGCGGTGGCATAGGCCGCAGCCGAGGCGGAAGTGTTGCCGGTGGAAGCGCAAACTACAGCCTTTGCACCGGCTTCGACGGCAGCGGTCATGGCCATGGTCATGCCGCGGTCCTTGAAGGAACCCGTGGGGTTCATGCCTTCGACCTTCAGGTACACCTCTGAGCCGGTCAGCTCGGAAAGCTTCTGCGCGTGGACAAGCGGCGTGCCGCCCTCGCCGAGGGTGATGACCTTGGTGGCTTCCGTTACAGGCAAACGATCAGCGTATTCGCGGATTACTCCGCGCCATTGGTGAGCCACTTAGACCCCTTCTACCCGAAGTACGGATGTTACAGAATTGATGACGTCCAAGCCTTTGACGGCCTCGACGGTTGCCGCTAGTGCAGCTTCGGACGCACGGTGCGTCACGATTTTCAGCTCGGCTGACTCAACGTTCGAGGCAGAGTCGCGGTGGATCGTTTGGCGCATGGTTTCGATGGAAACGCCGTTCTCGGCAAAGATGTGGGCAATCCGGGCCAGCACGCCGGCCTGGTCAGCGACATCCAGGCCGATGTAGTAACTCGTGGTGGAGGCATCGATGGCCAACGCCGGAACGTGGCCCGTGGTGGTCTCAGTGCGCCCGGGGCCGCCCAGGACCAGACGACGCGCAGCGGACACGAGGTCCCCCAGCACGGCAGATGCAGTGGGAGTCCCACCGGCGCCCTGGCCATAGAACATCAGTTCGCCTGCGTTCTCGGCCTCGATGAACACAGCGTTGAACGCACCACGGACAGCTGCCAGCGGATGTTCACGCGGCAGGAGGGTGGGGTGAACCCGCACGGAAATTCCGCTGCCGTTATCCGATGAATCGATCTTCTCGGCAATGGCGAGCAGTTTGATCACAAAGCCGGCTTCCTTGGCCGATGCGATGTCGGCAGCGCTGACCTTGGTGATGCCTTCGCAATACACATCGTCCAGGGAGAAGCGGGTGTGGAACGACAACGACGCAAGAATCGCCGCCTTCGCTGCAGCGTCGTGGCCTTCGACGTCGGCAGTGGGGTCCGCTTCCGCGTAGCCAAGACGCTGTGCTTCGGCGAGGGCATCGGCGAACTGTGCGCCGGTGCTGTCCATCTGGTCAAGGATGAAGTTGGTGGTGCCGTTGACGATTCCGAGGACGCGGGTAATGCGGTCTCCGGACAAGGAGTCACGGATAGGGCGCAGAATGGGAATCGCTCCCGCTACGGCGGCCTCGTAGGACAGCTGGACTCCGGCCTTATCAGCCTCTTCGTAAAGAGTGGGGCCATCCTGGGCGAGCAAGGCCTTGTTGCCGGTAACGACGCATGCGCCGTTCTGGATGGCCGTCAGGATCAGAGAGCGTGCAGGCTCTATGCCGCCCATGAGTTCGATGACCAGGTCAGCGTCCTTGACCAAGGTATCGGCGTCGGTGGTGAACAGTTCACGCGGCAGTTCGACCTCACGCGGCGCGTCGACATTGCGGACGGCGATGCCGGAGAGTTCCAGGCGGGCGCCGCTGCGTGCGGCGAGGGCCTCGGCGTCATCAATCAGAATCCGCGCAACCTGGGCCCCAACGTTGCCACAGCCCAGCAGGGCCACCTTCAAGGTTCGCATTTCAGACATTCGCCACTCCCATGTCGCGGTTCAAGAGATCTTCTTCGGTTTCCCCGCGGACAATCAGCCGGGCGGCTCCGTCGCGTACAGCGACAACGCCAGGCCGGGCCAGGTAGTTGTAATTGCTGGAGAGGGCCCAGCAGTAGGCGCCGGTACCCGGTACTGCGAGCAAATCACCGGCTGCCACATCCGCGGGCAGATATACATCTCTAACAACTATGTCGCCGCTCTCGCAATGTTTGCCCACTACGCGGGACAGTTGCGGAGCCGCCGAAGAGTTCCGGGAGGCCAGAATTGCCGAATAATCCGCGTCGTACAGCACCGGACGGGCGTTGTCGCTCATTCCGCCGTCCACCGACACATAGCGGCGCGGATACGTAACGTTCTCTTGCCCTTCTTCGCCCTCAGGGGCGTCAACCCGGACCGTTTTGAGCGTGCCGACTTCATAGAGCGTGAAGGTTGTGCTGCCCACAATGGCACGTCCGGGTTCTATGGAGATACGCGGTGGCGTGATGTCCAGCTCGGCGCACTTGGCGCGGACGACGTCGGCCATTGCCTGCGCGATTTCCGCTGCCGGGCGGGGCGTGTCCACGGGGGTGTAAGCGATCCCGTAGCCACCGCCGAGATCCAGTTCGGGCATGACGATGGAGTACTTGGCCTGCATCGCGGCAAGGAAGCCCAAAAGCTTCTCCGCTGCAACAGCAAAGCCATCGGGCTCGAAGATCTGCGAACCGATGTGGCAGTGCAGGCCAAGCAGCTCGATGCTGGCGTATGAGGTTGCTGCGGCTACTGCCTCTTCGGCTGCGGACAGGCCGGCTTCCTCGGTGGAATCCTCGGCCATGGAAAGGCCGAACTTCTGGTCTTCGTGGGCCGTGGCAATGAACTCGTGGGTGTGGGCGTGCACGCCGGGGGTAAGCCGCAGCATGACCTTGGCAGTCTCGCCGCGGCTGGAAGCGATCTTGGCAACGCGCTCAAGTTCATCGAGGCTGTCCACCACGATCCTGCCAAGCTTCATATCCAGGGCACGGTTGATCTCGGCGTCGGACTTGTTGTTGCCGTGCAGGCCAAGGTTGGGACCTTCAATACCAGCACGTGCCGCCACAGCCAACTCGCCGCCCGAACAAGTGTCCAGGCGAAGGCCTTCTTCAGCCACCCAGTGGGCCACTGCAGTGCACAGGAACGACTTCCCCGCGTAGTAGACGTCCACTCCCCCGCAAATGTCCGCGAAGGCGGCATCAAAGGCGTCCTTGAACGCACGTGCACGGGAGCGGAAGTCCGATTCACTCATGACGAACAGCGGGGTTCCGTACTGTTCCTTGAGTTCGCTAACGGACACGCCATCAATGGTGACCTCGCCGGCGTCGTTCTTCACAACCCCAGCCGCCCACATAGGTGCTTGCAAGGCGTTGAGGTCTTCGGGAACAGCCAACCACCCGGGCGCGAGCGGAGAAGCATGTGCAGTGTCTGTGTTCATTTCCCTACATCCGTTCCGGCGCAGAAACGCCCAGCAGTTCGAGTCCGTTGGCGAGGACCTGGCTGGTGGCGTCGTTCAACCACAGACGTGCGCGGTTGACGTCGAGCACGGGTTCCTCACCCTGCGGCGAGACGCGGCAAGCGTCGTACCAGCGGTGATAAGCGCCGGCGATGACCTCAAGGTGGCGCGCCACACGGTGCGGTTCACGCAGTTCGGCGGCCTTTGCCACGATGGACGGGTAGCTGCCCAGATAGGAGAGCAACTCGTTTTCGGTGGCGTGGTCCAGAAGTGATGCGTCAAAGGCGTCCACTCCGTCAACCTGGCGTTCCACCCCGGCCTCGGCAGCATTGCGGGCCGTACCACGCGACCGGGCGTGGGCGTACTGCACGTAGAACACGGGGTTCTCGTTGCTGTGCTTCTTCAACAGTTCGGGATCCAACGTCAGGGGCGAGTCAGCCGGGAAACGAGCGAGCGAGTAGCGGACAGCGTCCTTCCCGAGCCATGAGATGAGGTCCTTGAGCTCGATGATGTTACCGGCGCGCTTGGACAGTTTGGCACCATTCACGGACACAAGCTGGCCGATGAGGACCTCGATGTTCACCTCGGGATCATCGCCCGCGCAGGCTGCAATCGCCTTCAGACGGTTGATGTAACCGTGGTGGTCCGCGCCGAGAAGGTAAATCTTCTCCGTAAACCCGCGGTCCTTCTTGGAAAGGTAGTACGCGGCGTCCGCTGCAAAGTAGGTGGGTTCGCCGTTGGCACGGATCATCACGCGGTCTTTGTCGTCGCCGAAATCGGTGGTGCGCAACCAGACGGCCCCGCCGTCGTCGAATACGTGGCCCTGTTCGCGAAGCCGGGCGACGGCAGATTCGATCGCACCGGCGTCGTGCAGTTCCTTCTCCGAGAAGAAGACGTCGAACGCAACACCGAATTCAGCCAGCGTGGCCTTAATGTCAGCCATCTGGGCCTCGTAGGCTGCGGCGCGGATGACGGGCAGTGCCGCCTCGTCCGTCAGTTCGCGGATGCCTGGGTGGGCTTTCAGTACTTCGTCGCCCAGTTCGCGGATGTACTCGCCGGGGTAGCCACCCTCCGGTACGCCACGGCCATGAAGGCGGGAAAGGACCGAGTTCGCGAACACGTTCATCTGCGAACCGGCGTCGTTGATGTAGTACTCGGCGGTGACGTCGGCACCGGAGGCGCGCAGGACGCGGGCAATGGCGTCGCCAAGAGCCGCCCAGCGCGTATGTCCGATGTGCAGCGGACCGGTGGGATTCGCAGAAACGAACTCCATATTGACCACCCTGCCGGCGAGCGCCTTGTTGGTGCCGTAGCTGGCCCCGGCTTCAACAATGGCCTTGGCGAGTGCACCGGCTGTGGCAGCGTCTACGGTGATGTTCAGGAAGCCCGGACCGGCAATCTCCACTCCCGTAACACCGGGAATGCCCTGCAAATGGTTGCTGAGGACTGCTGCGAATTCACGGGGGTTCATACCGGCCTGCTTGGAGAGTTGCAGGGCGATGTTGGTGGCCCAGTCTCCGTGCTCCCGGTTCTTGGGTCGCTCCACTCGCACGGCGTCGGGCACGGCAGATTCCGTCAAGGCGATTTCGCCGGTAGCGACGGCGTCCTTAAGGCAGGCGGATATGGCAGCAGAGAGTTCTTCGGGAGTCACGCTTCTAGCCTACCGGGGGCCCGCAGAGTCACGGAATTGAGGCTGCCGTATGTGGATAGTGGGACAAAGCCCGTTCACAGGTATGGCTATCTGGCAGCACAGGGTGAACCATTACGCTGAATCCGACGTTGTGAACACGTAGGAGGTGGCCTTGTTGGCCATCACCGTAGTAGAAGCACCTCTGACGAAAATGACCATTGAAGAATTCTTGTCCAGTTGAAACGAGCAGACCCATGACTACGCCACTCCGCAAGAGCCTCTACGTTGGTTTCGCCGGCCTCTCCATCATCGGAACGGCCGCGGCATGCGCCCCCACAACCGAAGCCCCCACCAGCAGTACACCGGCCACACAGGATGGCGGTCAGGCCGCGACAGGCAGCCCAACACCTGCAGGTACGTCGTCATCAACGGCTGTAGCCTCCACCGGGGGATCCACCTATAAGGACGGAACCTACAGCTCCGACGGCACGTACACCTCGCCCAATGGTCAGGAAAAGGTGGGTGTTGAACTGACGCTTGCCTCGGATAAGGTTTCTGCGGTCAACATCACGGTCCACCCTTCCAACCCGAATACCAAGAAGTTCCAAGGCGAATTTGCCAGCGGAATCGCCGCGCAGATCGTGGGCAAGGACATCGACGACCTCAATGTCTCCAAGGTCGCTGGCTCTTCCCTGACGTCCGGCGGCTTCAACGAGGCCGTGGAACAGATCAAGTCTCAGGCCAAGTAGGGGCCATGCCCCACCCTGGCTGGAGCACTTTCCGCTTCGAAGGGATCGGTACGCAGTGGGAAATCTCGACGCCGGACCGTTTGGCACCCGCGATCCGCAGCGAACTGCTGGAGATTGTTGCGGAGTACGACAAGGCGTGGTCCCGGTTCAGGCCGGATTCATTGGTGTCCATCCTGTCCCGTGGCCCGGGCATCATCACGCTGCCGGATCATGCAGTAGCCCTGCAGAAGCTCTATGCCGTGCTGTACCGCCTCAGCGATGGTGCCATGACGCCACTTATCGGGAGCAGCTTGGAGCGACTGGGTTACGACGCCGGTTATGCGCTTGTTCCGTCAGGACTCCCCCTCGCTCCGCCGCGGTGGGAAGACGTCCTCGATTGGACAGGCACGGACCTGGCCGCGAAAGAACCGGTGGTTTTGGACGTCGGAGCAGCCGGGAAGGGCCAGCTCGTTGACCTGCTGGGCGCAGCCCTGCGATCACAGGGCCAGAGCGATTTCCTGGTGGATGGAAGCGGCGACATGCTGCACTCCGGTAACCATCCGGTCACCGTTGCTTTGGAACATCCCTATAACCCCCGGCAGGCCATAGGAACGGTGGAGCTGCACAATTCCGCGCTGTGCGCCTCCGCCTCCAACCGGCGCACGTGGGGTGACGGTCTCCACCATGTCCTGGATGGAACTACGGGCGAGCCCATACACACCACTGTGGCTACATGGACCATGGCTGAAAGCGCCCTGGTTGCGGACGGACTTGCTACGGCATTGTTCATGCTTGAACCGCCTCGGCTGGAGGTCGAATTTGATTTCTCATGGCTTTCGGTGTCATCGAGTGGTGTTGCCGCGTTTTCGCACGGTTTTGAGGGGAGACTGTTCACATGATTGCCGCTAAGTCGCGCCTGGACACCTGGTTGGGCCACTTCACCATGTACCGCCTGATTCTCTGGGTGCTGGGCGTACTGGTTGTTTACAGCATGGTCCTGAACATCCTGGGATGGTTGACCTTCGGGCTTCCGGAGATGGCGGTACACCTGGTGCTTTGCCTGGGTGTGACCTACGCGTCCAGCCGGCTGCTTGCCTTGCTCTTCGGGGTCAAACCGCACACGGAGTCCTCGCTGATCACCGGGCTGCTGCTGTACTTCCTGTTTTGGCCCGCTTTTGGGGTGATGGACATGGCGGGGGTTGCTTTGGCTTGCGTGCTGGCCAGCGTCTCCAAGTATGCCCTGGCGTTCCGTGGCCGGCACATCTTCAACCCGGCCGCGGTGGGTGCGTTCATCACGGGTCTGACCGGGCTGAACATCGCCACATGGTGGGCCGCGACGCCGGCCATGCTCTGGCTCCTGGTACCCGGGGTCCTGCTTGTCCTGTACCGCACACGAAAATTGCTCATGGCCACCGTTTTCCTGGTGGCTGCCACAAGCATCATCACGGTGGAACTGCTCGGCCGCAATATGACGTTGGGCCAGGCCCTGTGGCAGTCCCTGGCGCAACGGCCCTTGCTGTTTTTTGTGGGCTTCATGCTCTCGGAGCCCCTCACCCTGCCTCCCCGTCGTTGGCAGCAGCTGGCGTTGGCCGCCGTCGTGGGTGTTGTTTTTGCGGTGCCTTATAACTTTGGTTTCATTGCCAACTCCCCGGAATTGGCACTGTTGGTGGGCAACCTCATGGCGTTCTTCCTGGGACAACGAGGTGGCGTCCAACTGACGTTCAAAGGTTCGCGCCCCCTCACCCCGGCAAGTACTGAATTCAGGTTCGAGGCATACAGGCCGGTGCGCTTTGCCGCAGGGCAGTTCATGGAGCTCAACCTCCCGCATGCAGGCTCTGATGGCAAGGGGCGTCGTCGCGTCTTCAGCATCACCAGCCCGCCCGGCGCCACCGAAATAACGTTTGGCGTGGGCACGGCGGAGCCCCTTTCTACGGCGAAGAAGGCACTGTTTGCGCTTCGGCCCGGGGACCGTATCTCCGCAACGGCAGTGGGTGGGGACTTTGTTCTGCCGAACGACGCCGGGAAGCCGGTGTTGCTCATCGCTGCGGGAATCGGCATTACCCCTTTCCTGTCGCAGCTGGCGGCCAAGGACGCCGCGCGCGACACCGTGGTGCTGTATCTCGCGAAGGGGCGCCATGAGCTGGCCAGCGTGGAACAACTGGAAGCATCGGGCGCCAAGGTAATAGCCCGGCTTGCGGACGGGTCCACTCCCCCGGAGTTCATGGTCGACGCCGGCGCCTCCAGAATCGACGCCCCGCGCCTTAAGGAGCTGGTTCCGGACATTGGGGAACGGGAAGTGTTTGTATCCGGGTCTCCGGCGAGCGTGGATTCCCTGCGCGCTGCGGCACGTGGTGCAGGAGCTCGGCGGGTCCACGTGGACTCGTTCGCAGGCTACTGATGGGCTAGGTTCCGGCCGGGCTCGCCGGCTTGGCGCCGGGTTTTCATTTGCGGCTCAGTGGCTGCTAAGCTCTAGGACGTCCCACCGGCAACGGAGGGAACCCTGGATGCCCTCGTAGCTCAGGGGATAGAGCGTCTGCCTCCGGAGCAGAAGGCCGTAGGTTCGAATCCTATCGAGGGCACAACGAATACCCCGCCAGCAAAGCTGGCGGGGTATTTTTGTGTGCCGGATACTCACTATCAGTTCGGGGCTTGCCGATCCTGTGCCGCAATAATGTCTGCCCCTACTCCTAGGCTGAATTCAGTTGGTCATACCGATAGCCAAAGGGGTTAGCCATGATGTGCTCCATCGTCCCTCCGTACATGCTTCGCAAGTTAGCCGCCCAGAACGAGCCACGGCTGCGCGCCGTGGCCAGGGCAGCAAAAGAGTCCCTGCTTCACATCAAAGACTTGCAGGCCATCCGCACAGCCCCCATCCCCGCCGCTCCCCCCAGCGCACGCCAAGCTAAGCCCGGCCCCGCCAAACGGACCATTTACGATGCTGAGTCTTTGGAAACTTTGCCCGGACGCGTAGTCCGGAAGGAAGGTGCGGCACCTGTCGGGGACGTGGCAGCCGACGAGGCCTACGACGGCCTGGGGAGCACGCATCGCTTGTATGGCGAGATTTTCGGCAGGGACTCCATTGATGATGCCGGGCTGGCCCTGGACGCCACCGTCCATTACGGGAAGCTCTATGACAACGCCTTCTGGGATGGCTCCCAAATGGTGTTTGGCGACGGCGATGGGCAGATCTTTCAGCGCTTCACCAAGTCCCTTAGCGTCATCGGCCACGAACTCGCTCACGGAGTTACCCAATACACGGCCAATCTGGCCTACCGGAATCAGGCTGGCGCACTCAACGAGTCCATGTCTGATGTCTTCGGCGTCCTCGTGGAGCAATACCTGAAGAAGGAGTCGGTAGAGCAGGCCAGTTGGCTCATCGGGGAGGGCCTCTTCACGGACCAGGTTCAAGGCGATGCCCTGCGTTCCCTGAAAGCACCGGGCACCGCTTACAACGACGACGTTCTCGGCAAGGATCCCCAGCCGGACTCCATGGATACATACGTACGGACCAGTGCTGACAATGGCGGAGTCCATATCAACTCCGGCATCCCCAACAAGGCTTTCTATGTGGTGGCCTCTGAAATTGGTGGCAATGCGTGGGAAGCGCCGGGCCAGATCTGGTACGGCACGCTGACCAGCGGAAGCCTTCCAGCGACGTGCACGTTCGGAAAGTTTGCCAAGACCACTGTGGCCACGGCAGAGGAACTCTTCGGCTCCGGTTCAGCGGAGCATGACGCCGTCCTGAAGGCGTGGGAGACTGTGAAGGTCAAGGTTTAGTCAGGTGGCGGGACCGGATGTCTTTCCTTCGGTCCCTGCCGGTCGGCTAACTAAGGATCAACCGAACGAGAAGCAGCCGGTCATGAAGATCACCGTCCAACGCAGTGGGGGAATCGCAGCGCTGACCCGCATCTGGAGCGTGGACGCAGTCTCCCCTGATGACAAGAATCGATGGGTCCCGATCGTGGAGGCTTGCCCATGGGATGAGGCCAAAAGCCAGGCGCAAGCGGCCAACGAGCCGGACCGCTTCATGTACTCCATCAGGGCAGGCCAACGCCGTGCCACCCTCCCGGAACGTGCTGTTACCGGCCCTTGGCAGGAATTGGTCGAATGCGCCAAGGCTGAAGGATCAGAGTCACGGGGTCGTTTAGGTAGCCGTCGTTAAAGCCGCTGCCCCCGCTGGAGCGGGGGTCCACCCGGCAAAGCTGCGAACATCTGCCCAGCTGACTCAGATGGCTTCTGCCAACTGCCCACGGAATGCACGACGATAACTTTGCGGACTTGTGTCCAGCACCTTTGTGAAGTGGTGGCGGAGCAGCACTGAATGTCCGAACCCTGCTTCCCTGGCGATTTCGTCGATGTTCAATTCAGTGGTTTCCAACAGTTCCTGCGCACGCAGCACGCGTTGCGAGTTCAGCCACGCTGCCGGGGTCGCTCCGGTTTCCGCCCGGAAACGGCGGGCGAACGTCCTGGGAGACATGTGGAGTCGGGCCGCCAGTTCGTTCACACTGTGCTCTTGGTCGAGGTGTTCAACCATCCAGCGAAGCAGCTCCTCCATGGGCGCGGAACCGCAACGGGGCATGGGCCTGTCGATGAACTGGGCCTGGCCGCCGTCGCGGTGTGGCGGTACCACCATGTCGCGTGCAATTGCGGCGGCCACATTGGCTCCCAGCTCCTCGCGGACAAGATGGAGGCAGGCGTCGATTCCGGCGGCCGTCCCGGCGCTGGTGATGATGGTCCCGTCCTGCACATAGAGGACATTCTCATCCACGATCGCAGACGGGTACTGGCTGGCCAGATCCTGAGAATAATGCCAGTGAGTGGTGCACCGGCGCCCGCCCAACAAACCGGCACGGGCAAGCGCGTAGGCGCCCGAACAAATGGACATCACCCACGCGCCCCTGGCATGTGCTGCCCGCAACGCCTCCATGACGGACTCGGGGACGTCCTGGTCCCGGCCAAACGGCGCCATGATGACGAGGTCTGCATCGGCCGCTGCTTCGAGGCCGAGGTTCACATGAAGGGACAGGCCGGACTTCATACGGACGTCACCCGGTTCCGGTGTCACCACCCGGAAATCGAAGGCCGGCACCCCGGCCCCACGGTCAGATCGGTCGATGCCGAAGACCTCGAAGGCCGTACCGAATTCGAAGACCGAGAAGTTGGGTACCACCATCACAGCCACTGATTTCAACATATCTCCAGTGTGGCAGAAATTTATCTATTTGGGGCATTTCTGCCACTGTTTCTTGTCCATCCTCAGGAGCAGGCTTGAGGCATGGAAATCTTCGGAATCATCCTCTTCATCGTCCTCATCACCGCCGTAGCAGCTACCGTTTCAGCCCTGCTAAAGGATGGACTCGGGCACAACCCGCCCATCAACTCAAAGGAACCCTGGAGCGCCTTCGACTCTCCGAGCAGCCCGTACTGGAACCCCCGCATCTACTAGGGGCATGCCAAGCGACTGCAAGGTCCACCAAAGCCACTCAAACCGACGCCCGTCCGTTCACGGAATTCTGCAGGATTCTTCGATCGACGGGCGTCCCTACGCGGTCCCAATCCCACCAAGGTTTTACGCGGACATGAGCTAGATTCACTTGCATGATCCAAACCTCTGCCCGGCTCCTCCAGCTGCTGTCACTGTTGCAGGTGCGTCGGGAATGGACGGGCCCGGCACTCGCTGATCGGATGGGCGTGACCGAACGGACCGTCCGCCGCGATATCGACAAACTGCGCAATCTCGGGTATCCCATTCACGCATCCCCGGGAATCGCGGGTGGCTATCAACTTGGTGCAGGTGCGCAGCTCCCGCCTCTGCTCCTGGATGACAATGAAGCCCTGGCGGTGGCCTTGGGATTGAACTCTGTGGCTGCTGGCCCCGTAGCCGGCATTGGTGAGGCCTCTGTGCGCGCGTTGGCGAAGCTGGAACAGGTCCTGCCGTCCAGGCTGCGTCCCAAGTTCGCCATGCTGAAGGCCGCCGTCACTACCCTTCCCAGCAATGCAGGAACTGTTGATCCTCAACAACTGACCGTCGTCTCCGCCGCAATATCGGACAGACGGCAAATCTCCTTTGAGTACGTCACGTCCGGCGGCGAATCCGCACGAAGGCTGGTGGAGCCCTACAGGTTGGTGGACACCGGCCGGCGATGGTATCTGGTGGCGTGGGACGTCGAACGGGAGGACTGGAGAACCTTCCGGGCGGACCGTCTTGCTTCGCTGCCATCGGAACGCAAGAAATACACTCCACGTCCGCTGCCCGCGGAAGACCTCGCCGCCTACGTGCAGCAGTCCATCACCCGTTCGCCGTACAGGTTCGACGTCGTGGTGCGGCTCCGCGCGCCCCTGGCCGAGATTGCCGCCGTCGTAAATTCCCAGTACGCAACACTGGCGTCCGACGGACCCAAAGCCACCATCCTGCGGTCCGGATGGGACAACCTCGCAGCCCCGGCGGCGTATCTTGCAGCACTCGATGTTGACTTCGAGATCCTCGAGCCTGCTGAATTCAAGTCCTACGCCATGGAACTTTCGCACCGTCTCAGTGCTGCAGCCGGGACTGTGACGGACACAGCGGACGCGGGAGCCCAGCCACAGTAGACTGGCAGCAGCCATGACACTTCATATTTCCTACCCCGCAGAGCTGCCCGTATCCGAGCGCCGCGAGGATCTGATGGCGGCCATCTCCGCAAACCAGGTGACCATCATTGCCGGTGAGACCGGTTCGGGCAAGACCACACAGATCCCCAAAATGTGCCTCGAACTGGGCCTTGGAGACAAAGGCCTGATCGGGCATACCCAGCCACGCCGACTCGCAGCCCGGACGGTGGCCGAGCGCATCGCCTCTGAACTGGACGTAGAGATTGGCCAGGAGGTGGGCTTCCAGGTCAGGTTCACCGGTGAGGTCAGCTCATCCACCAAGATCAAGCTGATGACTGATGGCATCCTCCTCGCCGAGATTCAGCGGGACAAACTGCTCCGGAAATACAGCACCATCATCATTGACGAAGCCCACGAGCGCAGCCTCAACATCGACTTCATCCTGGGCTACCTCAAGCGCATCCTCCCCCAGCGCCCGGACCTCAAGGTCATCATCACCTCGGCAACCATTGATCCCCTAAGGTTCGCCAGGCACTTCGGCAGTGAGGATGATCCAGCGCCGGTCATCGAAGTCTCCGGACGAACTTACCCGGTGGAGATCCGATACCGTCCTTTGTTCCAGCCGGCCGGTGGAGAAGAAGATACCTCGGACGACGAACTCGAAGAGGACCGCGATCCCTTGGACGCTGTGTGCGACGCTGTGGACGAGCTCGCTAAGGAAGCGCCCGGGGACATCCTCATCTTCTTCTCCGGCGAGCGCGAAATCCGGGACGCCGCTGAGGCGATCAACGGCCGTATCCAAACAAACAGGCGACTTGCCGGGACGGAAGTCCTGCCGCTCTTTGCCCGTTTGAGCCTGCAGGAGCAGCACCGGGTGTTCAATCCCGGCGGAAAACGTCGCATCATCCTGGCTACCAACGTGGCCGAGACGTCCCTGACCGTTCCCGGCATCAAGTACGTGATAGATACCGGAACCGCCCGCATCTCGCGCTATTCACACCGGACCAAAGTACAAAGGCTCCCCATCGAGCGTGTTTCCCAGGCTTCTGCCAATCAGCGCTCGGGCCGCTGTGGCCGCGTCTCGGAGGGCATTGCCATCCGTTTGTACTCCGAAGAGGACTTCGAGTCGCGTCCTTTGTTTACGGACCCGGAGATCCTCCGGACCAACCTCGCGGCCGTCATCCTGCAGATGACCGCCATGGGAGTTGCCCGCGGTCCCAAGGACGTTGAAAACTTCCCGTTTGTGGAACCACCGGACTCGCGGGCCATCAACGACGGCGTCACTCTCCTGCGCGAACTCGGCGCCTTGACCTCGCCCAAGTCCGGTAACGCGGCCGGCAACGGTCGCAGCGGCAGTGGACTGACCGCCGTCGGGCAGAAATTGGCCCAACTGCCGGTGGATCCACGGCTGGGCCGGATGATCGTGGAGGCGGGCAAGCGGGGTTGTGTGCGCGAGGTGATGATCCTGGCGGCTGCCCTGACCATCCAGGACCCCCGGGAACGGCCGACGGACAAGCAACAGTTGGCTGCGGAGAAGCATGCTCGTTTCCGTGACGAGCTCTCGGACTTCACCGGCTTCCTCAATCTGTGGAACTACATCCAGGAAAAGCAGCGCGAGCTCTCCTCCACCCAGTTCCGCAAACTGTGCCGCAACGAGTTCATCAACTACCTGCGCGTCCGGGAGTGGCAGGACCTCTTTACCCAGCTCCGGCAAATGGCCAAACCCCTCGGCATCGCGCTGGACAATAAGCGCGAAGCAGATCCCGCGGGCAACTACGAGGGCATCCACATCAGCCTGCTCTCCGGGTTGCTGAGCCACATCGGCCTCCTTGATGAGCGCAAGCGTGAATACGCCGGTGCCCGCGGAAGCCGTTTTGCGATCTTCCCCGGCTCAGCGCTGTTCAAGAAATCACCCACCTTCGTGATGGCCGCTGAGCTGGTGGAGACAAGCCGCCTCTGGGCGCGCGTCGCCGCCAAGTTCGATCCCCTGTGGGCTGAACAGGTAGCCCCGGATCTGGTGAAGCGGTCCTACAGCGAACCGCATTGGTCATCACGGCAGGGCGCTGTCATGGCTCACGAGAAAGTGACGCTGTACGGCGTACCCATCATTCCCAACCGTCGCATCAACTACGGGCGCGTCGATCCCGAGTTGTCGCGCGAATTGTTCATCCGCCATGCCCTGGTGGAGGGCGAGTGGAAGACACACCATAAGTTCTTCCACCGGAACCGGGCCCTGCTCCAGGAGATCGAAGAACTCGAAACCCGCATGCGGCGCCGGGACATTCTGGTGGACGACCAGACACTCTTCGAGTTTTATGACGCCCGCGTCGGCAAGGACGTAGTTTCCGAGAGGCACTTTGATAAGTGGTGGAAGGATGCCCGGCAGTCAGATCCCGATCTCCTGGACTTCGACCAATCCTTACTCATGAGCGAAGACGCCGAAGCACTGGACGACTCCGCGTATCCGAAGAGCTGGCTGCACAAGGGCTTCGACCTGCCGTTGAGCTACGAGTTCCATCCCGTGGCGCCAGGCTCGGCCCCCAACCCATCTGACGGTGTCACGGCTGAAGTCCCGGTGCTGTTCCTGAACCAACTGGACGACGCCCCGTTCCGCTGGCAAATTCCCGGGCAACGGGTGGAACTGGTCACGGCGCTGATCAAGTCACTACCCAAACAGGTACGGAAGAACTTTGTGCCTGCCCCGGACGTTGCACGGCAGGCAACCGCAGCGCTGGAAGCCGACTTTGATCCCGCCACCGACGAACTTGAGCCATCCTTGGAACTTGTTCTTCGCCGGCTCCGCGGACACGTCATTCCTCCAGGTTCGTGGAACTGGGATGCCGTACCGCCGCACCTACGGGTTAGCTTCAAGGTGGTGGACAGCAAGGGCAAGGTGCTTGACGAAGGAAAGAACCTTGCTGAACTCCAGGAGAAGCTGGCGCCGGCAACGCGCCGTGCCATCGCCGAATCGCTCGGCGCCACACCCGCGACGACGTCACGCGCCAAGGGCGGCAAGGGAACCGGCACGTCGGGCGCACCCAACGGTCAAACGCCAGCCCCGGGCGCAACGCCGGCAGGCGATGGAATTATTGCCGAACGCG
Organism: Arthrobacter sp. DualSoilB13; assembly: GCF_055389195.1. NCBI lineage: Bacteria > Bacillati > Actinomycetota > Actinomycetes > Micrococcales > Micrococcaceae > Arthrobacter > Arthrobacter sp. DualSoilB13. The sequence continues at coordinate 2,672,716 of NZ_AP035865.1, forward strand.
GCGGCATCACCATGTGGGAGTTCGGCACGGTGGAGCGCCATGTTACCCGGACTGTCAAGGGCCATGCCGTCACCGGCTTCCCGGCGATAGTGGACGAAGGAAAATCCGTGGCACTGCGGGTATTTCAGACCCGGCCGGAGCAGGAAGCCGCCATGCGTGGCGGCGTCATCCGATTGCTTGCCTTGCGGATCCCGCCACCGGACCGTTACGTGCTGGAGCACCTCAGTAATACGGAGAAGCTGACGTTTAGCCAGAACCCGCATGGATCCGTGAGCGCACTCATCGCGGACTGCGCACTGGCAGCCATCGACAAACTGGTTCCGCAGGATCTGCCGTGGGACAAGAAATCGTTCGATGCGTTGTACGAGGTAGTCCGTGCAGAACTGATCGATACCGTGTTCACGGTGACGGCCGTCGTCGAACGTGTCCTGGCCAGTACCCGCCGCATCCAGAAGCAGCTGAAGTCCAACACCAGCCTGCACCTGATCAGCGCCCTCAATGACATGAAGAGCCAACTGGAGCAGCTGGTGTTCCCGGGCTTTGTGGCACAGACGGGCTATGCGCAGCTCAGCCAACTCCCGCGGTACCTTCAGGCAATCGAGAAGCGGCTGGAAAAGCTCCCGGGCAACGTCCAGCGTGACGGCCTGAACATGGCAGTGGTACAGGCGTTGGAGGATGACTACGACGACGCCGTATCGGCTCTGCTTCCAGGGCGCGGCGCCGGCCCGGAGTTAACACGTGTGCGCTGGATGATCGAAGAACTGCGGGTGAGCCTCTTCGCGGTTGAACTTGGCACGGCCTACTCCGTGTCGGAGAAGCGAATCCGCACGGCACTGAACCAAGCACTCGCGCCGGTATAGCCGGGCAGGCATGAGAAAACCCGGCGGCGCTTCACAAGCACCGCCGGGTTAAATAATGCAGGAATCAGCCACAGGCAGAGACCGCCACCACTGGCAAAGTCACCCCTCGGGGACAGCGTCGCTGTGGCCCGCGTCGCGTAAAGCCGCGCGCAGCTTCACGGCAGTGGCATCCATGATGGCGGGGTCCGGGTTGTGGTCCACGTTGTGAAGTTCAAAATCCGCCGTGGAATACGCCGGCCACACGTGGACGTGCAGATGATCCACCTCGAAACCCTCCATCAACACGCCAACACGCTTGGCGTCGAACAGGGACTCCTGCACCTTGCCGATGCGCTGGGCCACGTCCATGACCTTGGCCAGCAATTCCGGGCTGGCTTGCGTCCACGAATCCACCTCTTCACGCGGCACCACCAAGGTGTGTCCTTGGGTGATGGGCGAGATGGTCAGGAACGCCACCACGTCCTGGTCCTTCCAGACAAAGCGGCCCGGGATCTCACCGTTGATGATCTTGGTAAACAGCGTGCTCATGCGTCTGCCCTTTCCGATGGTTCCTGAAGTGTTGCTGTGTCCAGAACGAAACGGTACTTCACGTCTCCGGCCACCATGCGGTCATAAGCTTCGTTGAGTTGCCCGGCCGCCACCACCTCGATGTCGCTCACTACGCCGTGTTCGGCACAGAAGTCCAGCATTTCCTGCGTCTCCTCAATGCCACCAATCAACGAACCTGCGTAGGCGAGCCTCCGGCGGATGAGCAACCCGGGGCTGACCGGTGGCATGTCATCGGCGGGAAGGCCCAGCTGGAAGAGGGCCCCGTCCAGGCGAAGGGTCCGGAAGTACGGGTTGAGATCGTGCGGGGCTGCAACGGTGTCGATGATCACGTCAATGCTCCGGTTGGCTGCCTCCATGGCATCGGCGTCCTTGGACAGGACCACATGGTCCGCGCCCAGCTCCCGTGCGGCCTCGAACTTGGATTCGGAGGTGGTGAAAACCGTTACCTCAGCACCCATGGCCTTGGCGATCTTGACGGCCATGTGTCCCAGTCCGCCCAGGCCAACAACACCCACAGAGTCGCCTTCCTCCACCTCGAAATACCGCAGCGGCGAGTACGTGGTGATACCGGCACACAGCAGCGGAGCCGCCGCAGCCGGATCCAGCGCATCCGGGACCCGCAACACGAAACGCCTGTCCACCACCACCGAGGTTGCGTATCCACCTTGGGTGATCTCGTCACCGTGCCGCGGATCTGCAGCCCCGTAGGTGCCTACATTGCCCCGCTCGCAGTACTGTTCCAGTCCTTCGAGGCAGCTCTCGCATTCGCGGCAGGAATCCACCATGCAGCCAACGCCCACGCGGTCGCCTGGGGCGAAGTCCTGAACGGCCGCCCCAACACGGGTTACGCGGCCCACGATTTCGTGACCCGGGATCAACGGGTAGGGCGGAACCCTCCACTCACCGCGCGTTGCGTGCACATCCGAGTGGCACAGCCCGCAGAACTCAATGGCAATCTCCACGTCATCCTCTGTAGGTACGCGGCGGGCCACCGTCAGGGGTACCAACCCACTATCCGGGGATGTGGCACCGTACGCTGCAGCCAGCGTTCCGGGGCGATCTTCACTGGTGTCCATGGTGATCGGCTTGGCAAGAGGTGGGGGCACAGGGCGTCCGGGAGTCATGCTTCGACGCTACTCCCGGCAGCCCTGCTTGTGCCACTTGGTCCGGCGGCGTGCTGTTCAAACGGCGCACTGCCCACGGCAACGTCATGGGCAGGATTGTTGGACCATTGCGAAAACGAGCCCGGATACAGCGCAGCCCGGTATCCAGCGATTTCCAATGCAGCCACCTCGTGGGAGGCCGTCACCCCGGACCCGCAATAGACAGCCACCTTGGACGACGGCTCCAGACCCAGCTCCTCAAAACGCCGGCGTAGCTCCTCTGCCGGAAGGAACGTGCCATCAGCGGCGACATTCCCCGTGGTGGGCGCGCTCACGGCGCCCGGAATGTGCCCGGCCTTGGGATCGATGGGTTCCACCTCACCGCGGTACCGCTCCCCTGCCCGGGCGTCCAGCAACACACCGTTGCGGTGCCACTGCCCCGCGTCATGCTCAGTGATCGCCGGCATGCGGCCCTCACCCAAAGTGACATTTCCGACGGCGGGTCGCACCTCACCGAATTCCACCGGGTGCCCTGCCGCGCGCCAGGCGGCCAGGCCGCCGTCGAGCAGGTACACAGAGTCAAAGCCCGCATTCCGCAACATCCACCAAACGCGTGCCGCGGCCATGCTGCCACTGTTGTCATACGCCACCACGGTGTCGCCGTCGCTGATGCCCCACGAGCGCGCGGATTCCTGAAAGCGCTCACGGGTTGGCAGAGGATGGCGGCCTTGCCGGGGCTGTGCGTGATCGGCCAGCTCTGTGGGGAGATCCACGAACACCGCGCCAGGAAGATGACCGGCCGTGTATTCGTCGTGTCCATCAGTACGGCCCAGGACCCAGCGGACGTCCAGAAGTGCAGTGCGTTTCCCGGACTCGAGGCGCGCGTGCAGTTCCGACGCGCTGATCAGCGTGGCCATAAGTTCTCCTTCGTTCCTGCGGCATGGACCCCTTTGCTTCCGGCGCCCGGATTCCAGCCTAGGCTTATCCGGTGAGCAATTCGTGTATTCAGGACAGGGCATGGGCCAACGAGGCCATCCGTAAAATCGAGGCTGAGAACAACCGCTCGGCCGACACCCACCTTTATGCCGTCCCACTCCCGGACCACTGGGGAGTCAACCTGTACCTTAAGGACGAGTCGACCCACAGATCGGGCAGCCTCAAGCACCGCTTGGCCAGGTCACTTTTCCTATACGGCCTGGTCAACGGCTGGATCACCGAAGGCACTACCATCGTCGAAGCCTCAAGCGGGAGCACCGCGGTGTCCGAGGCATACTTTGCCCGGCTCATCGGGCTACCGTTCATCGCGGTCATGACCAAGACCACCAGCCCGGAGAAGATCGCCCTGATCGAAGACTTCGGCGGCGCATGCCTGCTGGTTGACCATGCTTCGGAGGTCTACGCCGTTGCGGAAGAGACCGCAAGGACCTCGGGTGGTTACTACATGGATCAATTCACCTACGCCGAACGGGCAACGGATTGGCGCGGCAACAACAACATCGCGGAATCGATTTTTGAACAGCTCTCCTTGGAAGAACACCCGATTCCGGAATGGATTGTGGTGGGTGCAGGCACCGGCGGTACCAGCGCCACCATTGGTCGCTACCTCCGATACAACCGCTATGACACCCGGCTGGCCGTCGTGGACCCCGAAAACTCGGCTTTCTTTCCGGCCTGGCGCGACGGAAACGCGGCCGCGGCAACGGGCCTTCCGTCCAGGATCGAGGGCATCGGCCGGCCGCGGTCAGAGCCCAGCTTCGTCCCGGCAGTCATCGACCACATGATCCAAGTGCCTGATGCTGCCTCGGTAGCCGCCATGCGGCACTTACGGAAACTCACCGGCCTGCACGCAGGACCATCCACAGGGACAAATCTTTGGGGCGTCTGGCAGTTGGTGGCCGCGATGGTGGCCGAGGGCCGGCAAGGCAGCATCGTGTCTCTCATGTGCGACGCCGGCGACCGTTACGCGGGTAGTTACAACGACGCCGGGTGGCTGGCCGCGCACGGCCTGGACCCCGCACCGCATGAAGCAGTTCTGGAACGCTTTCACGACACCGGGGTGTGGCCCGCCTAGACCTCCACCGACTCCTTCGGGGCAAGACGCCTGTAGGTGGTTCCGTAGCGGGCGCCGATCCGGGTGACATGGCCCTCTACGATCCCCCGGCCCAGTTCGTTGAGCAGGGCGTCGTGGACCGGAAAAGCCTGGGGAGCACGGACGGAGATGACGAAGTCCACTACCTCGCCCACTTTGGACCACGGAGCATGGAGGGGAACCAAAAGGGTCTGGACATTGATTCCATCGGGGACTACGAACGAATCGCCGGGGTGAAAGACGTTGTCATCCACCAGATAGCCAATATTCGCCACCACCGGGATCTGAGCGTGGATGACAGCGTGCTGGCCACCAAAAGTCCGGATGCTGAACCCTGCCGCTTCGAAGCCAGAACCGGCCTCCACGGCATACACGCGATCGGCCACATCCCCGTTTTCCTTCAAAGCAGCAGCCACCCCGGCCGGCGCATGGACCTCCAGCGCAGTGTTGCTGCGCAGGGCTGCTGTCACTGCCGCTTGGTCGATGTGGTCATTGTGTTCGTGGGTGACAAGTACGGCGTGGGCTCCGCGCAGGGCTTCCTCAGACTCGGAGAAAGTCCCGGGATCAATCACCAGGACCTTTCCTTCCTTCTCCAACCGGACACAAGCGTGGGTGTACTTGGTGAGCTTCATGGAGACAGCCTATGGGCGCCCACTGACAGTTTCCAAGCCTCCCCTACTGGTAAAATTGGGCTTTGCCAACATCCCCAGGGAAGTGAGTCTTTCAATGCCACAGGGCACCAATTCGGCCACGACCGGCAACGCAGCGCCGGCCACCAGCGGTGTCAGGGAGCAGCGCGTCACCAAGCAGCGCTTGGCCGTCAGCGCCGCCCTGGACGAATTGGATGACTTCGTGAGCACTCAAGAGCTTTACCGGCTGCTGCAGAACAAAGGCATCTCCGTGTCGCTTGCCACGGCCTACCGGATTCTGCAGTCCCTGGCCGACGACGGCCTCATTGATGTCCTTCGAAACGGCGACGGTGAAGCCGTCTACCGGCGCTGCGCGGTCACCGGACACCACCACCACCTGCTCTGCCGCAACTGCGGTAAGGCAGAAGAAGTGGAGGCACCCGCCGTCGAGACCTGGGCTGCCCGGACGGCAACTGAACACGGCTTCACCGAGGTTGCCCACACAGTGGAAATCTTCGGGTTGTGCCCCGAATGCACAGCCAAAAAGGCAGCCGGCAAGCTTTAGAGCGCTCCCGCCGGCTGGTCCCGTGATACGCGGCCATTAAGGCCCCTGTTAGCGCGGACCCTGCCGATGATCCGGCACACCACGTAAATCAGGAAGGACAGCGTGGTGACATACGGGCTGATGGGGAGGCGGCTGCCCAAAGCCAAAAGAATTCCACCCACTGTGGCCGTCATCGCGAAAAGCACACTCAGCAGCACTACCAAACGGGGTGATGTAGTCACCCTCAGCGCGGCAGCTGCAGGGGTGATCAGCAAGGCGAGGACCAAGAGCGCGCCCACGATCTGGATGGACAACGCCACACTGACACCCAGCAGCACCATGAAAGCGATGGCAAGGCCACGAACCGGCACACCCCTCGCTTCTGCCATTTCAGGGTCCACGCTGGCGAAGCTCAGTGGACGCCAGATTGCCGCCAAAGCAATCATCACCACCACAGCCGTGCCGGCAAGCACCTGCAGTTGCACCGTATCAACGGACACGATCTGACCTGTCAGCAGACCGAACTTATTTGCCGCGCGACCCTCATAGAGCGCCAGGAACAAAATGCCCAGGCCCAGCCCGAACGGCATAATCACACCAATAATCGAGTTCTTGTCGCGTGCCCTTACTCCCATGAAGCCCAGGAGTACAGCCGCGGCCACAGAGCCAATCAGGGAGCCGAAAATGATGTCGGCTCCGATCAGCAGGGCGAAGGCAGCACCGGCGAAGGACAGTTCGGAGATGCCGTGGACCGCGAAAGCCAGGTCCCGTTTCATCACGAACGTACCCACCAACCCGCCCAGAAGCCCCAGTACGGCACCCGCCCAGATGGAATTCTGGACGAGAACCAGCAATTCACCATAATTCTCAAAATTGAAAATGGTCTGCAGGATGCTCTCGACGTCCATCTAGAACTCCTCCCCGGTGGTTGCGTGGGCTTCGTCATGGAAGTGGGTGGTTGCGTCGGGAAGACCCACCACCACGATCCTTCCATTGGCGTGAATGACTTCCACGTGGCTGTCGTACAGTTCGGAGAGTACTTCCGTGGTCATGACCTCCTGCGGAGTTCCGACACGGAACTTTCCACCGGCCAGGTAGAGCACACGATCCACGTAGTCGATCACAGGGTTGATTTCGTGGGTCACGAAGACCACGGCGCTGTTCCGCTCATGGCATTGCTTGTTGATGAGTGAACTGACGCCCTGTTGATGATGCAGGTCCAGGGAAAGCAGTGGCTCATCGCAGAGGAGAACCTGCGGCTCGGTCGCCAAGGCCTGCGCCACCCTGAGACGTTGCTGCTCGCCGCCGGATAACTGTCCAACCGGCACCCTGGCGTAGTCCGATGCGCCCACCTGCTCCAGCAGCTGGTCGATCCGCTCGTTGACTTTGCCGGATGCAAACCGCATTCCCCAGCGGTGCCCATCGATCCCCAGCCCCACCAGGTCACGGGCGCGAAGCGGGGTGTCCGGGGCAAACGATTTTTGCTGGGGTATATAGCCGATTTTTTTGCTTCCCCGCTCCACCGGGTGCCCACCCAGGGACACGGTTCCGGAATGCAGTTCCTGCAATCCGAGCAGAACTTTCAGGAAGCTGGTCTTGCCGCTGCCATTTGGACCAAGGACAGCGAAGAACTCACCCGGGTTGATGTCCAGGTCCAGGTCCCGCCAGAGTGTCCGCTTGCCGAACTGCAGGCTGGCTCCGCGGAGGCTCACTACCGGTGTCAAAAGTTATCCTCATATCCATGCATTCCGTGGAACGCAGTTGTTGTGCCGCTGGTATTGGCCACCAGGCTGGTGGCAAGCAAAAGGCCCCGCAGCCATCCTGAATATCTTAGGACGCCAGCGGGGCCCTTCACCCCATAACGGGTGCAGGGAACGCTACTTCTTGAGTGCGGCGGTGACTGATTCCACGTTGTCCGTCATCCACTGGAGGTAGTCTTTCCCGTCCGGCAGCGTTTCAGTGAAGTTCACAACAGGTACCCCGGCCGCTTCCGCAGCCCGCTTGACCGACTCGGTCTGCGGCCCCTCCGTCTGCTCGTTGTACGCCAGGAACCGGACCGATTTGGCACTGACCAGATCTGTGGTTTCCTTCAGTACCGCAGCCGGGACATCGGTCTCTTCTTCGATTGCCGCGCTGTAGGCTTCCGGCGTCTTGTTTTCCAAGCCTGCAGCTTCGAGGAGGTACAGCGGAACGGGTTCAGTGACGGCCACGGGGGCGTGCTCATTGCTGGCCTTGATCTCGTCAAGCTTGCCCGTCAATTCTGAGAGCTTTGCCTTGAATGTCTCCGCATTAGCCGTGAAGGTCGAGGCCGATCCCGCGTCAAGGCTGCCCAGCTTGGCGGCCACCGCGTCGGCAACCTTGCCCATGGTGTCCAGGCTGTACCAAACGTGCTCGTTAAAGTCTCCGTGGTTGTGGGTGTGGCCCTCTTCGCTGTGCGCTTCTTCGCTGTGGCCCTCCTCTTCCGGAGCAAGGCCTGAAATCTCGACGGCGCTGATCATGTTCTCGTGGCCGACTTTCGTCTCATCAGCAATCTTGTGGAGGAACTCGTCATAGCCACCGCCGTTCTCCACTACGAGCTTGGCTTTGGAAATCACCAGCTTGTCCTGGGCGCTTGCCTCGTATGAGTGCGGGTCCTGGCTGGTCTTGGTGATGATGGCGTTCACGTTGACTTTGTCCCCGCCGACAGCCTTCACGACATCCCCGTAGACATTGGTAGAGGTGACAACTTCAATGGCGCCTGTTGTGGGATCATTGTTCGCTCCGGCGGTCCCGGCACAGGACGACAGCAGTAGGGCGGACAGAGCTGCAGAAGCGGCCACGGACAGGCGGGTGGCGGAACGACGCACGAAGACCTCGGATCTACTCAAAATGAGAATCAAACACAATTACTGGGAGATTTCAGTGTAGCCCCAAATGGGAATGATTCCTATTTAGAAGGCTCTGGCGTCACCTGGAACCAGGCGACGCCAGAGGGATCTACCGCTTCCTACTGCACCTGCTGACCGCCATAACGGCGAATGCCGGTTGCCTGTGTAGCATCGCGGATCTCACCCACTAACTGCTCAATGACGTCCTCCAGGAACAACACGCCCTGGGTCTCCCCGCCCGAACCCACTACACGGGCCAAGTGCGAACCCGTTCGCTGCATGACGGACAATGCCTGCTCGATCTCGTCGTCCGGAGCCAGGTTGGCCAATGACCGTATCCTGCCCTCGGCAATCGGGTGTTTCCTGCCCTCGTCCGGAATGGACAGGATGTCCTTCACGTGGAGGTACCCGGCGAGTTCGCCGTCGTCGTCAACCATCGGGAACCGTGAGAAACCGGTGCGGCTGACCGCCTTCTCCAAATCCACGGGAGTGGATGCTGTCTTCAGGACCACCAGCTTGTCCAAGGGAACCATGATGTGCGAAGCAGTGTGTTCGGAAAATTCCAGAGCACCGCTCAAAAGACCCGCTTCATCGTCCACCAACCCATGGCGCGTGGACTCCTGGACGATCGACTGGACTTCCTCAAGCGTAAAGGAAGAGGACACTTCATCCTTGGGTTCAATTTTCATCAGCCGCAGGATGTGGTTGGCGAGCCAGTTCAATGACCAGATCACCGGGTTCACCACCCGGGCTATGAACATCAGCGGCGGCGCCAACAAGAGAGCCGCCTTGTCTGCAACGGAAACCGAGATGTTCTTGGGCACCATTTCGCCAAAGGTAACGTGCAGGAACGTGACGAACAGCAAAGCGATGGCAAACGCGATGATGTCTGCCAATTCAACCGGAACACCAACCAGCTCAAGGGGCTCCGCCAACAGATGGTGGATGGCCGGCTCCGCAACCTGAAGGATCAGGAGCGAGCAGACGGTAATGCCAAGTTGCGCACAGGCGAGCATCAGCGAGACGTTTTCCATTGCACGCAGTGTTGTTTGCGCGCGCTTGGACCCGGCTTGTGCCAACGGCTCAATCTGGCTTCGACGCGCGGACATGACCGCGAATTCAGCGCCAACAAAGAAGGCGTTGCCAATCAGAAGCACCACAAGCCAGACGATTCCTACCCAGTCATTCATAGGGCACCTGCTTCACGGCGCGGATTTTCGGCATCCGCAGCATCCGACATGTCCGTCTCCACGTGATGGAAACAGATCCTGTCGATCCTTCGGCCGTCCATCCTGGTCACAGTCAGCGTCCCGCCGACGGTTTCGACGACGTCGCCAGTCCTTGCGATGCGCCCCAGTTGGCTCATGACGTACCCGCCCACGGTCTCGTAGGCCGATTCGTCGGGGACAGTGAGGTTGGGTATCTGCTCGGATACCTCGTCCGGCCTCAGCAAGCCCGGAAAGTACCAATCGCCGGATGCACTCTGCAGCACTCCCGGCCGGACTTTGTCGTGTTCGTCAGCAACTTCCCCGACGATTTCTTCCACAAGGTCCTCCAGCGTGGTGATTCCTGCGGTTCCGCCGTATTCATCGAGTACAACCGCCAGTTGGAGGTTGCCTTCCCGCAACTCGGACAGGAGCGCATCCAAGTGGATCGTCTCCGGGACCTGCAGGACATCCGTCATGATGGCACCGGCCTCGAGCTTGGCCCGGCGCTCAGCGGGGACGGCTACCGCCTTCTTGACGTGGACCACGCCGCGGATGTCATCAGTGGAATCACCAATGACAGGGAATCGGGAGTATCCGGTCCGTCGCGCAGCATCCAGGACATCGGATACCGGCTGGTCGGCGTCGATCGTTTCCATGCGGATGCGTGGCGTCATGACGTCCGCCGCAGTGCGACCGGAAAAGTTCAAGGTGCGGGCAACAAAGTTGGCCGTGCCGGCATCCAATGTCCCCAACTCGGCGGAGCGCCGTACCAAGGAAGCGAGTTCTGCAGGTGTCCTTGCCCCTGAGATCTCTTCCTTGGCTTCAAGACCGAACAGGTTCAACACCTTGTTCGAGAATCCATTCAGCACCACGATTGCGGGCTTGAAGACAGCTGTGAACATCAATTGGGGGCGCGCCAGGCGCTTACCTAACGGAAAAGCGAGAGCAATGGCCATGTTCTTGGGGACCAGTTCGCCAATCAGCATGGACAACAGGGTTGCGATCACCATGGCAAGGATCAACGCCACGGAATGGGTGACCTCGGCAGGGATGCCCACCGCACCCAATGGTCCCAGGAGAAGCTGCCCCAGCGACGGTTCCATCACGAAACCTGTCAGCAAGGTGGTGAGCGTAATGCCCAACTGGCAGCTGGAAAGCTGGGTGGAGAGGGACTTGAGGCACTTCAACAGCGGGGCGGCGGCGTGGTCGCCATTATCCACCGCGCGCTGAACGCTGGCTTGGTCCAAAGCAACAAGGGAAAACTCAACTGCTACGAAAAAGCCGGTGCCAAGAATCAGAGCAAAACCGGCTAGGAGGAGAATCCATTCCACTTAGCGCATCACTCCAAGAGTGGGCGCGTGCAGTGGAGATAATGCCTGCTGCGCCGGGATTCGCCCGGGCGGAGGCTGGTCGGGTCCCGCAGACGGACGGTCCGCAGAACCACCGGCAGTGAGCGCCGGCGAGTGATGGGCATGTGAACGGGTGTTGCCGGCTCGACGGGCACGCTGTGCGGGGTTGCCTGAGCGGCTCCCCCGACAGTTCCCAGGCCGGCACCTAGATTTACTGTCCATAAGACTTTCAGTCTACAGTCAGCCGGGCAGTGATGCCCTGCCGGCGTCACGTACCCTTCAAAGAAGAGGCACATGTCCATTAAGTCAGCCACAACATGATTTAGGTCACCACTATTGGCAGTTAACCAACGATGCTAACTAGACTGACATGGGTCTGAGTTCGCGGGACCCGGACCCTGGCCCGTCATTGTGGAGAGCATCTGTGGCCAGCGGGAAAACAACACTCATGGAAGAGGCGTATTTCAAGTGCCAGAGCAGCCCAGCCACCGTCTACCAGAGGAATTTGGCGGAAACGAGTGGCTCGTTGACGAACTGTACGAGCGGTACCAACAGGACAAGAATTCGGTCGACGCCAAGTGGTGGCCGCTCTTCGAGTCCTTTGCTTCCGGTGACGGCACTTCTTCCAACGGATCCTCCGCAGCCGCTTCGGCTGTCAATCCCCCTACCCAAGCACTTCCCGTGGTAGCTCCGCCCGCAGCGGCACCGGCACCGACGCCGGCCGCTCCCGCAGCTGCCCCCGAGCCTGCACCGGCGGCACCCGCCCCGGCGAAGAAGGCACCCGCCACGGTTGCCCGGGACGGAGCAAAGAAGCCCGTCGCCGGTGCCACGGCCCAGCCGATTCCGGCACAGCTTCCCAAGAGCACCAAAGCTCCCACGGCACCCGAGGAAGACGTCGTTTCCGTCCTCCGCGGCCCGGCCAAGGCCATCGCCACCAACATGGTGACCAGCCTGGAAGTACCCACCGCCACGAGCGTCCGGGCAGTTCCTGCCAAACTGCTCATTGACAACCGGGTTGTCATCAACTCCAACCTTGCCCGCGCCCGCGGTGGCAAGGTGTCCTTCACGCACCTCATCGGTTACGCCGTTGTCCGCGCGCTCTCCCAGTTCCCCTCGATGAACGTCTACTACGACGAAATCGACGGCAAGCCGAGCGCCGTCCAGCCGGCTCACGTCAACTTCGGCATCGCCATTGACATGCCCAAGCCCGATGGCACCCGCCTCCTGATGGTTCCGAACATCAAGAAGGCCGAGACCATGGACTTCGCGGAGTTCTGGCACACCTACGAGGACCTCATCAAGCGCGCCCGCAACGGCAAGCTCACTGCTGACGACCACGCGGGCACCACGGTGTCCCTCACCAACCCCGGTGGGATCGGCACCGTCCACTCGGTGCCGCGCCTTTCCAAGGGCCAGGCTGCCATCATCGGCGTCGGCGCGCTTGATTACCCGGCCGAGTTCCAGGGTGCCAGCGAGAAGATCATCGCCCAGAACGCCATCAGCAAGATTCTCACCCTGACCTCCACCTATGACCACCGTGTTATTCAGGGCGCAGGCAGCGGAGAGTTCCTGAAGCTCGTCCACCAGCTCCTCCTTGGCGCGCAAAACTTCTATGATGAGATCTTCGAAGCCCTGCGCATCCCGTACGAGCCCGTGCGTTGGAGCCCGGACCTCCAGGTTGATCCTGCAGACGAGATCAACAAGGTTGCCCGTATCCAGCAGCTAATCCACTCCTACCGCGTGCGCGGCCACCTGATGGCTGACACCGATCCCCTGGAGTATGTCCAGCGCAAGCACCCGGACCTTGACGTCCTGACCTACGGGCTGACCCTCTGGGATCTGGACCGCGAGTGGCCTACCGGCGGGTTCGGTGGCAAACCACAGCTCAAGTTCCGCGACATCCTTGGAGTCCTCCGCGACGCGTACTGCCGCACCACGGGCATCGAATACATGCACATCCAGGAGCCGGCGGAACGCAAATGGTTCCAGGATCAGCTGGAGCACCCGTACTCCAAGCCGAGCCGCGAAGAGCAGCTGCGCATCGTTTCCAAGCTCAACGCCGCAGAGGCTTTCGAGACTTTCCTGCAGACCAAGTTCGTTGGCCAGAAGCGCTTCTCCCTCGAGGGCGGCGAGTCGCTGATTCCGCTGCTCGACGCCGTCATCTCTGACGCGGCCGACGACGGACTGGACGAAGTTGCCATCGGCATGGCCCACCGTGGCCGCCTCAACGTGCTGACCAACATCGCAGGAAAGACCTACGCACAGGTCTTCCGCGAATTCGAAGGCACCCAGGACCCCCGCTCGGTCCAGGGCTCCGGTGACGTCAAGTACCACCTCGGCACTGAGGGTACTTTCACCTCGGACAACGGCAAGCAGACCAAGGTCTACCTCGCCGCCAACCCGTCCCACTTGGAAGCTGTTGACTCCGTCCTCGAAGGCATTGTCCGCGCTAAGCAAGACCGCCTGGACCAGGGTGAGTCCTTCCCTGTCCTGCCCATCATGGTCCACGGCGACGCAGCCTTCGCGGGCCAGGGTGTTGTGGCTGAAACCCTCAACCTCTCGCAACTGCGCGGCTACCGCACCGGCGGTACCATTCACGTGATCGTCAACAACCAGGTTGGCTTCACCACCGCACCGTCGTCATCGCGTTCGTCAACGTACTCCACCGACGTTGCCAAGATGATCCAGGCACCGGTGTTCCACGTGAACGGCGACGACCCCGAAGCCGTGGTGCGCGTTGCGCAGCTCGCCTACGAGTTCCGCCAGCGGTTCCACAAGGACGTCGTCATCGACATGGTGTGCTACCGTCGTCGCGGCCACAACGAGGGCGACGACCCCTCGATGACCCAGCCGCTCATGTACAACCTGATCGAAGCCAAGCGCTCCGTTCGCAAGTTGTACACCGAGTCGCTCATCGGCCGCGGAGACATTACCGAGGAAGAAGCTGAGCAGCTGCTCCGCGACTACCAGGAGCGCCTTGAGCGCGTCTTCGCTGAAACCCATGCCGCACAGACTTCCCCGATCCCGATCATCACGGCGGACTCCGCTGCTGTCTCGGACATCGAGCGTCCCATTGCGCAGCAGTCTGACTTCGGGACGAACTCCCCCACGTCCACAGCGATTTCCGCCGAAACCCTTGCCCGCATCGGCAAGGCGCACCTGGAAATTCCGGATGGCTTCACCGTTCACTCCAAGCTCAAGCAGCTCCTGGAGAAGCGTGAGCAGATGTCCCGTGAGGGCGGCATCGACTGGGGCTTTGGCGAGATCGCAGCCTTTGGCTCACTGATCATGGAAGGCGTACCCGTACGCCTGGCCGGCCAGGACTCCCGCCGCGGCACGTTCGTCCAGCGTCACGCAGTGTTCCACGACCGCGCCAACGGCAACGAGTGGCTGCCTTTGGGCAACCTCTCCGACGACCAGGCCAAGCTGTGGATCTACGACTCCCTGTTGTCCGAATACGCTGCCATGGGCTTCGAATACGGCTACTCTGTGGAGCGTCCGGATGCTCTGGTCCTCTGGGAAGCCCAGTTCGGTGACTTCGTCAATGGCGCCCAGACCATCATTGACGAGTTCATTTCCTCGGCGGAACAGAAGTGGGGCCAGCGCTCCTCGCTGGTGCTCATGCTCCCGCACGGTTACGAAGGCCAGGGACCGGACCACTCGTCGGCACGCATTGAGCGCTTCCTGCAGATGTGCGCCGAGGACAACATGATCGTGGCCAACCCCACCACTGCTGCCTCACACTTCCACCTGTTGCGCCGCCAGGCCTACAGCCGCCCACGGAAGCCGTTGATCATCTTCACCCCCAAGCAGCTGCTTCGCCTCAAGGGCGCGGCTTCGGCTGTTGAGGACTTCACCACCGGAGGCTTCAAGCCGGTTATCGGTGATCCGGACGTGCAGCCGGCCAACGTGGACCGCGTCATTCTGGTCTCCGGGCGTTTGTACTACGACCTCCTGTCCAACCGTCAAAAGTCCGGCGATACCTCGACGGCGATCATCCGCGTGGAGCAGCTGTACCCGCTGCCCAAGGCAGAGATCGATGCCGAGCTCGCCAAGTACCCGAACGCTGACATCGTGTGGGCACAGGATGAGCCCGCCAACCAGGGTCCTTGGCCGTTCATGGGCCTTAACCTGGCACCGGAGCTTGACCGCAAGCTCCGCCTCGTGTCGCGTCCGGCTTCGGCCTCCACCGCTGCCGGATCCATGAAGCGCCACGCCGCTGAACAGGACACCCTGATAAAGCAGGCGTTCGAACGCAAGTAAGCGAAACTGCCCGGCCTGAGGAGCGATGTGCGCGCCTTAGGCCGGGCAGTTCTGTTTAATGGGACAGGACCCGGTTCCCAAACCGGCCGATGATCGGCCAAACCGTGCAAGGACCGTAACGAGTGTGAAGAGGTAGCCGTGGAAGACAGGAAGCTGCGCATCGCAGCTGTAGGAGATGAACTGCTCGCGGGCCTGGGGGATCCCCGCGCCTTGGGCTGGCTCGGTAGAGTCCTGGCCCGCACACCCCAGGATTCCGTCGTGGTGGAAAGTTTCCCGCTCCCCTGCCCCATGGAAGGCACCGAGGGCCTCGCCGCACGCTGGCAGGATGAAGCCGGAAGGCGCTTCAGTGATCAGCATGAGAATCGACTGGTGATCGGCCTTTCGGGTCGCGACCTTGAGTTTGGACTGTCCACGGCACGCAGCCGGCTGAACCTTGCGAACATCCTTGACGGGGCTTCGCACAGCAGCGTGGAGGTCTTTGTGGTGGGCCCGCCGCCTACCTTGGACCCCGCACGCAACAAACGTCTGGCCGAGCTGAACACGGCGTTTGCCGACGTCACCACCAGGCGGAACCACCATTACGTTGACACGTTCTCTCCCTTGCTCAATCATGAGCAGTGGAGGACGGACCTCGCAGCCAATGGGGGAACACCGGGCCAGGCCGGCTACGGATTGATTGCGTGGCTTGTCCTGCACCGCGGCTGGTTCCAGTGGCTTAATATCGCCCAACCGGAGTAGCCATGACGCGGATCGTGTAGGTTTCTGTCAGAGCACCATTCACCGCGGCCGTTGTTGCCGCAGTGGTCGCTACAGTTTCCTGCAGTTCCGGTCCGCCCTCACGGCTTCGTACGGCACTGGTGTCCGCGACGCCCAGCGCGAAGTATCCATCGAGGACCATATCCGGGTGGGCTCCGTCACCAAGACCTGGACCACAACTGCCATTTTGCAGATGGTCCAGGAGGGCAAGCTTTCCTTGGATGATCCGGTGTCCCGGCACCGCCCCGACGTTCCCAACGGCGACAACATCACCATCGACCAACTGCTGACCATGCGGAGCGGGCTGTACAACTACACGGAAACCCTTGACCTCAATTCGGCCATGGACACAGACCCGCAAAGGGTCTGGCAACCGGACGAACTACTTGCCCTGGCGTACAGGCACCCACCGTACTTTGCGCCCGGCCAGGGTTTTCATTACTCCAATACCAGTACGGTCTGCTAGGCCTCATCGCCGAAAAAGTCGACGGGAAACCCTTGGGGCAACTGTTCAGGGACCGCATCTTCGAGCCGCTGGGCATGACAGGAACAGTCTTCCCGGACATTTCGTCCAACAGCATTCCCGCACCCCACCCCCAGGGCTACTTCTTCGGGGACAACGTCCTGACCATGACTAATCCCGCGCTGCCGGAGGCCATGCAGCAGGAAGCCATCGCCGGCACGCTCGCGCCCAACGACGTCACGCTCATCGGAAAGATGTACCGGTCCTAGGCCCACCCTGCCGTTGATTAGCACACGCAGAACCATTGCCTCCACAGCAGATGCGATATATCGTGTTTACATAAACGCGATATATCGCAACCTGGAGGAATGATGTCTGACGAACTATGGACCGTGACGGGCCCCCAAACCATTGACGTGGAGAATGTGCGCTCACTCAAACTCGGCATTGTCAAAGGCCGCTTTGACGTCGTGACGCACCAGGAACCTTTCGTCCGCATCGAAGTCAGTGAGATCACGGGCGACCCGCTGACGGTCACTCTTGTTGACGGAAGGTTGGAAGTACGCCACCAACTGCATGGACCGCAGGGCTGGTTCCGCAACTTGATGAGCACCGTCAATAACACCAGCAGCAACTCGGTGATCGTCGGCATTGCGCTGCCATCCGGCGTCGACGTTGAGGCGGGTACCGTGAGCGGTGACGGAATGGTCTCGGGCATCAGTGGACGCACCCGGCTCAATACGGTGTCCGGTTCTGTCCTGGCGGACGGCACCAGCGGCGAACTGCACGTCAATACAGTCAGTGGCGAGGTCATCGCCAGAAACCACGACGGCGTCCTGACCGCCAAGAGCGTCTCAGGCGAAGTCACCGCTTCGGGCAAGTTCAAGAACGTCCGTGCGAGCACCGTGAGCGGCGACCTCAGCTTTGACCTGCAGGACTACACCAACGACCTCGGGGCCAACTCCGTTTCCGGAGACCTGACCATCCGGCTGCCGCACGACGTCGGCCTGGACATCGTGGCGAAGTCGGCCAGCGGAACCGTGGTGATCGACGACCAAATGTACGCCCAAGCAGGCAGCACTGTTCACACTATTGTCGGTCCCGACGAAAGGCTGATGCTGGTGCGGACCAACACCGTTTCCGGCAAGACCTACATCATGCACGGATCGGCTCCCACACCGGAAAGCGGCCACCCAATCCCCGGGGAAGCGGGCCTCTGATGCCTCCGGTTTTCGCTCACGGCGCCCTGCGGCTGTACCTGCTCGCCTTGCTGGAGGCCGGTCCCAAGCACGGCTACGAGCTCATCAAGGCGTTGGGCGAACGGTTTGGGGGCACCTACTCCCCTAGCGCCGGTACTATTTACCCGCGCTTGGGCAAGCTGGAGGAGGAAGGCCTGGTTGCCACGGAGACCGAAGGCCGCCGCACCAAGTACCTCATTACGGACGCCGGTCGCGCTGAGCTCGATACTCGCCGGGATGAGCTGGCCAATGTCGAAGACACCATCTCCGCGTCCGTCAGGCGACTTGCCGACAACCTGCGGGAGGACATCCGCACCAACATGCGCGGCCTGCGGGCAGATCTTGCGGCCACTGCTGAAGCTGCACGAACCAGCGCTTCTTCGGCCCATTTGCGGAGCAGGACGATGGGGCATACTCCCGAAAGTCAACGCATGCTCAAGGAAGCGGAATTATTGGTTCAGTCCTTCAGGGATGACATCCGCGTCGAGTTACGCCAATACGGCGCCTCGCAGTCCCTGACTCCCCTGACGCTCGAAACCGTGCGCACCG
Source organism: Arthrobacter sp. DualSoilB13 (assembly GCF_055389195.1). Taxonomy (NCBI): domain Bacteria; kingdom Bacillati; phylum Actinomycetota; class Actinomycetes; order Micrococcales; family Micrococcaceae; genus Arthrobacter; species Arthrobacter sp. DualSoilB13. Next base: position 2,691,183 of record NZ_AP035865.1, read on the forward strand.
TATTGGACCAGGCCCGCATATCGATCAGGAACACGCTGCATCATTGACGACGCCGGCGGCCACCAAGCAGCACGAAACCTGCCGGTTCGCGGCGCAGCACCCGGATGTGCGAAACTGGAGGGCAGCTTTATTGAGTATCAATCCTTGAAGGAGGCCAGCTATGAGCAAGCGTGCACGTAAGCGTCGTGACCGTAAGCGCGGCGGCGCGAACCACGGCAAGCGTCCCAACACCTAAGCCACCGGCTTAGCGTCACAGGCTTAAAAGCGAAGGCCCCGGAAACCATGCGGTTTCCGGGGCCTTCGACGTTAAGGTCAATCCTGTAAAAGAATGAGGCTCTTCAGCATCCGGCCGGGATCAGGCGTCCACTGGCTTGATGGCGTGGATGCGGTCCAGTATGGAGTTTTTCAGGTTCTCCGGGGCGGATTCAGTGCATGACCGCTTAACCATGGTGCGGATGAGGCACTCAAGGTCATACTGCTCGGCGCACTCCTCGCAGGTATCCAAGTGCTGCTTGATCTCAGTGAGATCCTCGCGGGTCAATGCGCCGTCGAGGTACTCGTAGATCCGTTGCATTCGCGTATCGTCGCAATCGCCCAATCCCTGGCAGTCGCTCATTTCTCTTTCTCCTGATTGTTGCTTCCGGCCGCGGCCTGATCTTCGGTTTGGGCCCTGAAGCCCCGTTCGGCGGCATAGTCCGCCAACATATCCCGCAGCATCTTCCTGCCGCGGTGCAACCGTGACATGACCGTGCCGATCGGGGTATTCATAATCTCTGAAATTTGTTTGTATGCGTAGCCCTCAACGTCCGCGAAGTAGACCGCAAGGCGGAATTCCTCAGGAATCGACTGCAAAGCGTTCTTCACGTCGGAGTCAGGGAGGTGATCCAGTGCTTCGGTCTCTGCCGACCGTAAGCCTGCCGAAGTGTGCGACTCCGCCTTGGCCAACTGCCAATCCTCGATCGTGTCCGAGTTGGACTGCAGCGGCTCACGCTGGCGCTTCCGATAAAGGTTGATGTAAGTGTTGGTGAGGATCCGGTACAGCCAGGCTTTGAGATTAGTCCCCGGCTTGTACTGATGGAACGCCGAAAACGCCTTGGTGTAGGCCTCTTGGACCAGATCTTCGGCATCGGAGGGGTTGCGCGCCATACGCATGGCTGCCGAATACAACTGGTCCACGTACTGCATGGCGTCACGCTCAAAGCGTGCCCGCCGCTGTTCCGGGGTTTCCGAAGCAGGATCGACGTCGTTTGCCGCCGTCGCGTCATCATCCGCGCCGGCTGCCTGGTACTTGGCCGCTGCGGCCGGTTCAGTGGTGCTCATCGTTGCCAAGTCTACTGTCAGCTGCCGCGATTCCGGCTGCATTCCATATCCAGGCTCCGGCAGCACCACCCGGTCCTTAACCAAAGTCAAAAAACCCACTCCGTTCAACAGGCGGCACACACCATGCCGCAGTCCGGTCTCCGCCGCACCTGTGGTTCACAACGGTGGCTGCCGGGTAAATATTCCGCAAAAGTGCAAGACTAGATCAGACTGCACCCCTTGAACACAACATTCACCGAACTAATGTGGCAAGCCATCAGGAGGCAAGACATGTCTGTTATCCGTTTTCTCGCACGTCCCATGCTCGCGTCCAGCTTCGTCGTCGCAGGGCTGGACAAGCTCAGGAACGCGGACGACACTGCGAAGCAACTCTCTCCCGTCCTTCGTCGCGCCTCCGAATCGCTGCCCTTCAAAGCTGACGAAAAGACACTCGCGCGCGTCCTCGGCGGTGCACAGTTGGGCGCCGGCGCTTTGCTCGGGCTCGGGAAGCTATCACGCTTTGCCGCCACGGTTCTCGCTATCACTTCGGCGCTGAACTCCTATGTCGAGTGGCGTTCGGCCGACATCAGCACCAAGGAAGGCCGGAGCGCCCGCAAGGCGCAGTTGCTGAAGAACATTTCCCTCACGGGCGGCGTGCTTCTTGCCGCAGTTGATACCGACGGCCGTCCGAGCATTGCCTGGCGGGCAGAACACTTGGCGGCCGATGCCAAAAAAGTGACAGGCAAGCAAATCAAGCGCGCAGACAAAGCAGTTCGCAAGGCCGTAGACAACGCAGTTGGAGCATAAGGAAGCATGACCGGCACCACCTCCGCTAACACCGAATCAGCAAAAGCCGCCACCACGCTGCCCTTGTGGCCGGCGCCTCACGCCAAGGGGCCAGTGGACGCAACGGTGACGGTCCCAGGTTCAAAGTCGCTAACAAATCGGTTCCTGGTGTTGGCGGCTTTGGCGGATGGTCCCTCACGGTTGAGGGCTCCCCTTCACTCGCGCGACTCCGCACTGATGATCCAAGCTCTCCAGCATCTGGGTGCCACCGTCAAGGAGGTACCCGGCGACGGCCACTTCGGTCCGGACCTGGAAATTACTCCGTTGGATCCGGCTGCACCCGGAGCTGAGACGGCAATCGACTGCGGGCTCGCAGGAACCGTTATGCGGTTCGTTCCCCCATTGGCTGCGCTGCGTCACGGCGTCACAGTCTTCGACGGCGACCCCCACGCCCGCAAGCGGCCCATGGGGACCATCATCGAAGCCCTGATCGCCCTCGGAGTCCCGGTGGCAGCAGATGGCGGCAGGACGCCGTCGTCCCTTCCCTTCGCTGTGGACGGTACCGGCGAAGTTCGGGGCGGCCACCTGGTGATTGATGCCAGCGCTTCATCGCAGTTCGTTTCCGCGTTGTTGCTGGTGGGTGCCCGGTTCGTTGAGGGCCTGCATCTGGAACACGTGGGCAAACCCGTTCCCAGCTTGGACCACATCACCATGACGGTGGAGGTCCTCCGCAGCGTGGGTGTCACGGTGGACGATTCCGTACCCAACCACTGGCGTGTCTCGCCCGGCCCCATCCGGGCCTTTGACCAACGGATTGAACAGGACCTCTCCAACGCCGGACCCTTCCTCGCCGCGGCGCTGGCCACACGTGGCACCGTCCGCATTCCCAATTGGCCTGCCGGCACCACGCAGGTAGGCGATCAATGGCGGAGCATCCTGGCTGCCATGGGTGCAGAAGTAACGTTTGACGACGGAACGCTGACAGTGACCGGCGCGGCCGAGATCAAAGGTGCCGACTTCGACGAAACCAGCGAACTGGCGCCGACGGTCGCCGCATTGTGCGCCCTGGCCAACGGGCCCTCACGGTTGACCGGCATCGCCCACCTCCGGGGACACGAAACCGACCGGCTTGCCGCGCTGGTTGCCGAGATCAATGGCCTCGGAGGCGATGCTGAGGAAACCGCCGATGGCTTGGTGATCCGCCCGGCTGCCCTTCATGGAGGCGTCGTCCACAGCTACGCCGACCACCGCATGGCTACTGCCGGCGCGATCCTCGGGCTCGCTGTCGAAGGCGTACAAGTCGAAGACATCGCCACGACGTCAAAAACCATGCCGGAATTCCCACAGATGTGGGCGGCCATGTTGCAGCAAACAGATGACAGCGACGATCTTGATGAGGCCAGTAACTGACCATGGGCCGTGACGCACGTTCCTGGGACGAATCCGACGTCCGGATCCGTCCCAGCAAAAAAGGATCCAGGCCGCGCACCAAGGACCGCCCCAGCCACGATGACGCCGTGATAGGCAGGATCATCACTGTGGACCGCGGGCGCTACCGGGCAATTGTTGGCGAAGATTCCGCCAACGAGCGGATCGTGATTGCAGCCCGCGCCCGTGAGCTGCGGCGAAATCCCGTTGTCCCAGGGGACTTCGTCGCGCTGGTAGGTGATGTCTCCGGGTCCCCCGACACTTTGGCGCGGCTTGTCCGGGTGGAAGAGCGGAAGACACTTCTTCGCCGCAGCGCTGACGATACCGACCCCATAGAACGGGTAGTTGTAGCCAACGCCGATCAGCTTGTTGTGGTTGTTGCGGCGGCCAACCCGGAACCACGCACCGGGTTTATTGATCGTGCCCTGGTTGCGGCATACGACGCCGGCATCGAGCCGTTGCTGCTGATCACCAAGGCGGACGTCAAGGATCCGGCGGAGCTCCTTGCCAATTACCTGAGCTTGGACTTTCCCGTGATCATCAGCCGTACCGCTGACTCCGAGGCCGGCGGCATTGATGCCCGCTCGGATGATGGACTCTCAGCCCGGCTGGACAAGGACGCCGTATCCCAGCTCCGCTCACATCTAGGTGGCAAAGTCACCGTCATGCTGGGCCACTCGGGTGTCGGCAAATCCACCATGGTTAACGCACTGACAGGGGCGGAGCGCGCCACGGGCGGCGTCAACGCGGTGACGGGCCGTGGCCGGCACACCTCATCCTCGGCCTTGGCGCTGAAGCTGGACGACGCCCCGTCCGGCAGCTGGATTATCGATACGCCCGGCATCCGTTCCTTCGGCCTGGCGCATGTGGACCCGGACCGGATCCTCCATTCGTTCCCGGACCTTGAGCCCGGCACGGAAACCTGCGACCGGGGCTGCAAGCACAGTGCAACCGCCACCAATTGCGGGCTGGATGCATGGGTGAACGATGGCCACGCAGGACCATCAGGAGTAGCACGGTTGGCCTCCCTGCGCCGCCTGTTGGGTGCAGACCCAAGACTCGAGGCGAAAGAGACCAAGGAACTGGGCACCGTCAACTGATCGTTACCGGCTTCACGTCCCCAATGAGGCGAACGATTCAGGATAGTTTGGTGGCATGACCCATCCCGTTTCCACGTACAACGATGACCTGCGCCTGGCCCACGTCCTCGCTGATTCAGTCGATGCCCAGACCATGGATCGCTTCAAGGCACTGGACCTCAAGATCGAAACCAAGCCTGACCTCACGCCGGTCACTGACGCTGACAAGGCCGCTGAGGAAGCTATCCGCGGCCAGCTGTCCCGCTCGCGCCCACGTGATGCGGTCCTGGGCGAGGAGTTCGGCAGCAGCGGCCACGGCTCGCGCCGTTGGATCATCGACCCCATCGACGGAACCAAGAACTTCGTCCGGGGTGTTCCGGTGTGGGCAACGTTAATTGCCCTCGTGGACGAGGGCGAACCTGTGGTGGGCGTTGTGAGCGCCCCGGCATTGGGGAAACGCTGGTGGGCCGCCAAGGACATGGGCGCCTACATGGGCCGGTCCCTCGCCTCGGCCACGCGCCTCAAAGTTTCCAACGTCTCCAGTTTGGCTGACGCCTCCTTGTCCTACTCCAGCCTCTCGGGCTGGAAGGAACGCGGCAATCTTGACGAGTTCCTGGACCTCACCGAAGATGTTTGGCGCACGCGCGCCTATGGTGACTTCTGGTCGTACTGTCTCGTGGCCGAGGGCGCAGTGGACATCGCCTGCGAGCCTGAGCTGAACCTATATGACATGGCAGCACTCGTCCCCATCGTCACTGAGGCCGGTGGCCGTTTCACCTCCCTGGAAGGCGAAGACGGTCCCTTCGGCGGCAATGCACTGGCCACCAACTCGATCCTCCACTCAGAAGTCCTCAAGCGGCTCAACCCGGGCCTGGACGATCTTCTCTAGTCCTCCTGCAAACCAGCAGGAACGGAATATTCGACGGCGGCAGCCCCCTTTTGTGGGTCTCCGCCGTTTTTTATTCGACGAAGCAGGCATTTTGGCTCCGACGTAACAAAGGGCTTAACAATCGGCAGCGGCTTTGGAAGGCCCCCCGGACGTGCTTTAGCCTTTTTACAGGTCACGAGTGCCAGCGCTAAACCCCGGTTAGCTGGCCGGCAACCCTCCATTCGCGGTGGGGTGCCCCGGGTGACGACCCGGCCGGTCCGGAACGGATGCGGCAAGCGCGGATTCCCTATGGGGGTCCCTCTTGAGTGAGGTCCTATGAGCACTGTCACGTTCGACTCAAACATCATTCCGTCCTTCGCCGCAGAAACCACAGCAGAGACAGCTGCCGCTGCACGGCCGCTGGCCGCTGTTACCGGCGCCGAGTTGCAAGCGCCCCTGATTCAGGGCGGACACGTTCGCTACGCAAACCTCGACTACGGGGCATCGGCTCCGGCGTTGACCATCGTCTCGGCCTACCTCAACGAAGTCCTTCCCTACTATGCGAGTGTCCACCGCGGTGCGGGCTACGCCTCCCAGATCAGCACGTCGGTGTACGAAAATTCACGGAACATCGTCCGCGAATTCGTTGGCGGGCGGGCAGATGATTCTGTCATCTTCACCCGGAACACCACGGACTCCTTGAACCTGCTGGCCGGCTGCCTTCCGCTGATCAACGGCAAGCCCGCAGGTGAGGTCCTGTACCTGGATATCGAACACCACGCCAACCTGCTTCCGTGGCAGGGCGTCCCGCACCGCAGCGTCGTAGCGGCATCAACCTTGGCCGAGACCCTGGACAAACTCCGCGGGGAGCTGGCTCAAGGCGGTGTTAGCCTGCTTGCGGTAACCGGAGCCTCCAACGTCACCGGTGAGATCCTACCCATCGCAGAGCTTGCTTCCCTGGCCCACCAGTACGGTGCACGGATTGTGGTGGATGCCGCCCAACTCGCACCGCACCGTCGGATCAACATCACCGAGGCAGACGTGGACTACGTGGTCTTCTCCGGACACAAGCTCTACGCCCCCTTCGGTGCCGGCGTTGTGGTGGGCCGTCCCGACTGGCTCGACGCCGGCACTCCGCACCTGGCCGGTGGCGGCGCAGTCCGTGAAGCCCGATTGGACTCCGTTAGCTGGGCAGCAGGCCCTGCGCGGCACGAGGGCGGCTCGCCCAATGTTCTGGGTGCCGCAACCCTCGCCCGTGCCACCCAGGTGCTGGCCGGGTTGGACCAGGACGAGTGGCACGCCCATGAAACCGCCATCCGCTCCTACTTGGTGGAAGGCCTGGAAGCCATCGACGGCGTGACCGTGCACAAGATCTTCACAGACTCCTTGGACACCATCGGTGTGGTCAATTTCTCCGTCGAAGGATTCGACGCCGGATTGGTGGCCGCCTACCTGGCAGCAGAGCACGGCGTGGGCCTGCGGGACGGCCGCTTCTGCGCCCACCCGCTCCTCAAGCGCCTGGGGCTCCCGTCTGGCTCTCTGCGTGCCAGCTTCGGCGTCGGCTCCCGGTTGGAGGACGCTTCCAGGCTGCTCGCAGGCATCCAAGGGCTCAAGCGCGACGGATTGGGTTGGGACTACGTGGTGGACGAGGGCCGATGGGTTCCCGCCAATGACCACCGCACCTACCCCGAATGGGCGCCCAACACTCCGGGCACTGCGGGAGCAGCTCCCTGCACAGTCGACTAGAAAACACACAGTCGACTAGAAACACTGTGGACCAGGCACACTGTGGACCAGGCGTAACGGCCGCTGCGGTAAATTCGTAGGGTACCCACTGGCCATCCTGTGAAGGAGTTCTGCGTGTCCCTGCGTCCCCCGGGCGCCGCAAACGGTGCGGCCGGCATTCCCGGACCCGCTGGACCGCGAGGTCCCAAGCTCCACGCTGCCCGTCGGCGCGAACTCGGCCAGAGCTTCCAGGACGGCGGAGAACACTATGACCGTGTGCGTCCTGGCTACCCACGGGACTCCCTGGATTGGCTCGTTCCTCCCGCGGCAAGGTCGGCGGCCGACCTCGGCGCGGGCACGGGAAAATTCACGGCACTCCTTATCCAGCGCGGACTGGCGGTCACCGCCGTCGATCCTTCCACGGACATGCTGGAGCAACTGCGAAAAAGCTACCCCCTCGTCAACGCGCTGGAGGGAACGGCAGAGGGAACTGGACTGACGGACTCAGCATTCGACGTCGTCAGCGTTGCCCAAGCCTGGCATTGGTGTGAGCCCATGGCAGCGAGCACGGAGATCTCCCGGATCCTGCGTCCGCACGGAGTCCTGGGGCTGATCTGGAATCAGTTGGACACGTCTATTCCCTGGGTACACCGCCTTTCCCGCATCATGCATGCAGGCGATGTCCACAAGCCTGGCTTCCGGCCAGTCATTGGCCCGGAGTTTGGTGGTTTGGAAAGCCACCTGACCCAGTGGGAGGATGCCCTGACTCCTGAGGACATCATGGAACTCACCAAATCCCGCAGCTACTATCTCCGAGCCAACGACGCCACCCGGGCTAAGGTCATGCACAACCTGGAGTGGTACCTCCATGACCACCTCGGTCATGCCCCAGGTGAAACCATCGGGTTGCCCTACATGACGCAAACCTGGCGGGCGTTCAAGATTCAGGGTCCGGCGCCACGGTAGGCTTGGGGTGTGAAGACCAGTACGCCCTCCTCCTCGATTGAGGACTACGTCAAGGTCATCTACTCCTACACGGAGTGGCAGGACAAGCCGATTACGTCATCCCAGCTCGCCCTGCGCCTCGGGGTGGCAAATTCCTCAGTGTCGGAGATGGTGCGCAAACTCAAGGACCAGGGTTTGGTTGATCACCAGCCCTATAGCGCCATCAGACTGACCCCTGAAGGCATGCGGCTCGCCCTCTCCATGGTGCGCCGGCACCGGCTCATTGAGACGTACCTTGTTGAGGAACTCGGATACAGCTGGGACGAAGTCCACGACGAAGCCGAGATGTTGGAACATGCGGTGTCCGATACCTTCATCGAACGCATGTCCGCCAAGCTTGGCCATCCTGTCCGGGACCCGCACGGGGACCCGATACCTTCGGCCGATGGATCGGTTGAGCTGCCGCACGCCTACCGAATGATCGAGTTGGATCAGGGCCACTCGGGTCGCATCACACGAATCAGCGACGAAAATCCGGACCTCCTGCGCTACCTTGCCTCGGAGGAGATCTCCCTGGACGCACCGGTGGAAGTGGTGGGGCGTAAACCCTTTGGCGGAGCTTTGGTAGTGCGCATCGGCAGCGGCTCCCGTGGCCGGGAATTCGATCTCGCGGATGAAATCACGTCAGCTCTGTGGGTCCAGAGCTCCGAGACGCACGAAGGCTGCGTTCTTCCCGCCCGCTGAGTCCGTTCGCGCCTGATCCCGTTCGCGTCTGAGCCCGTGCGCGCCCGAGGTCAGTTGACCTGCCCGCCCGGCCCGCCGTCGTCGGACGCTGTACCAGGTTCGCTGACAGCGGCAGTTGCGGCGTCCTGGACAGGGTTCCGGATTCCGACGGCGGAAACCACCGCCCCGAACAGGAACAGGCCCGCCGTCACCAGCAAAGCGTTATACAGGCCTTCCCGGGTAAAGGCCGGCCCCACAATGACTCCGGCGAAAGCGATGGAGATCAGACCCGCAATACGCGCCACGGCGTTGTTCACCGCCGAACCAATCCCAGCCTCCTCAGACGGGACGGCGCCAAGGATTGCGGCCGTCAGCGGCGCCACCAAGGTAGCCAGCCCGAGACCAAAGACCACCTGGCCCGGCAGCACCTGCGTCCAGTAGTTGAGGGGGTCCTGAATAGTCAACGACATCAGGAAACCCCCACCACACAGAATCGGTCCGATCGTCATGAACCATCGTGGGCCGTACTTACCGGCAAGCCCACCAAAGTAGGACGCACCCAGCATCAGGATGACCGTCCCTGGTAGCAGCGCCAAGCCCGCCACAGTGGCTCCCATGCCACCCACCTGCTGCAGGTAAATGCCCAGCACAAAGAAGCCCAGGGAGATCGCGGCGTAAATGGCCAAGGTAGCGAGGTTACCCCAGGCAAAGTTGCCGATAGTGAAGAGCCTCAGAGGCAACATGGGCTGAGCAGTCCGGGCCTCATGGAGGAGGAACAAAACCATTGCCGCAATGCCCACCATAAGCGGAATCCACACTTGCGGGCTCCCCCACCCCATCCTCCCCTGCTCGATGAACGCATACACCGGCCCACCCAAGCCGACCATGGCCAAGAATGCTCCCAAGTAGTCGATGCTCTTGCTCTTGTCCCTTGCGGCGTCGGATGCGCGCAAACCCGCAAGCAAAGGCCAGATGGCAACGGCCGGGATGACATTGATGAAGAAGATGACCCGCCAGGACAAAAGGTCCACGGCCATTCCGCCGATCAGCGGACCCACAATGGCCGCGGCACTGGTCCACCCGGACCACTGCCCAATGGCCTTCGACTGCGCCGGGCCGGAGAACGACGAGATGATCATGGCAAGCGAACTCGGAACCAGGAGTGCGCCGGCGATCCCCTGCAACGCACGGGACACCACCAGCACTTCACCGGTCCATGCCAGACCACACATCACAGAGGTGACCGCGAAACCAGCAAGGCCCCATTCGAGAATCCTTGCCCTGCCGAAATGGTCGGACAGTGAGCCGGCAACCAGGATCAACGCGCCCAGGGTGAGCAGGTAAGCGTCCACCACCCATTGCTGGATGACCAGCCCACCACCCAGTTCACGCCCGATGGCCGGGAGTGCGAGATTCACCACAAATCCATCAAGGATGGCGATGAACGAAGCCACAATTGCCACCACAAGTACGCGCTTTTGGAGCGGAGTTCTCGGCAGGAGGGCCGCTGCGTCAGTCATGTGCACAGCCTACGCCGGGGAAGTCCCGTATCGTTGAATGGTGATTAGCAGACGTGATGCCGCCTTGGCCCTTGATATTTCGATGGAAATGGCCCAACGCCACGGTATTCCGTCCCGCCTCTCTGAGGCCGACCTCAGGGACATGCAGGACAACCCCCCAGCGTGGTTGGTACAGTCCCGAGCCAACCGAACCGGTAAGCGACCCGTGTGGGTCCATCTGACCTGCGCTGTGTGCGGCTACACCGAGGCCGTTCGCCCCAAGAAATGGTGGCCCGATTTCTCCTTCGTCTTCTGTGGCACCCACCGGAACAGCGAACTGCCCGAACTCTTCCTCGGTGACGTACGCAGCGAATATGAAGGCGTCGGAAGCCGATTCGTCGGTGTAGTGGACGTCCGCAAGGTCCAAGGCTAAACAGGGAGCCTAGCCGGGAACTCCTAGGCCGGCTGACTCATTTCGGATGGCACGGCAGTGAGCTGGAGGGCCTTGCCATCGCGGAGCACCGTCAACGGGAAAGTTTCGCCGATAGCCTCGGCAAACAGCAATTTCTGCAGGCTTTCAGCGCTGGAAACCGCTCGGTCCTGCGCGCGCAACACCACATCCCCTGCTTGGAGTCCGGACAACTCCGCGGGCGAGCCCGGAATGACCTCCACCACCCGCAGACCCTCCTTCTGGCCGGTCCTAACCACCGCACTCGCATCGAGGGGTATGGGCGTGCTGACCAGGCCCAGGTATGCGCGGCGAACGCGGCCGTCCCTCAGCAGCGACGCGATGATCCGTTGCGTCGTGGTGTTGATTGGTACTGCCAGCCCGAGCCCGAGGCCGGCAACGGCGGTGTTGATGCCCACGATTCGCCCCCTTGTGTCGGCCAGTGCACCTCCGGAGTTTCCCGGATTCAGGGCGGCGTCGGTTTGGATGACATCCTCGATCACCCGCCTGTGCTCGCCTGCCCTCACGGGAATGGACCGCCCCAAGCCGCTCACTACGCCAGCGGTCACCGAACCGGCCAGGCCCAGCGGATTGCCCACGGCAATCACTAATTGGCCTACCTGCAACGTGTCGGCATTGCCCAGCAATGCCGGCGGCGGGGTGGACTTCAGGCCACGGACCACTGCGAGGTCCGAGAGTGGATCTGCTCCCACCAGCTCCACGTCAGTGTGCTTGCCATCAGCGAACACAGCCCGGCCGGACTGGATGCCCGCCACCACGTGGGCGTTGGTCAGCATGTATCCGTCGGCGGTAAAAACCACAGCTGAACCACTTCCCCCACGGACCCGGCCGCGGCGGTCAGTACTTGTCATCTCGATCGCGGCAACGTGGGGTGTCACAGATTCAGCAACGCTTATGACGATCCGGGAGTACGCGTCCAAGGCTTCATGGTCGTCCGCGGCTTGCTCTTCAAATGCTGGATTTGTGCTCATCATGTGCCTCCTGCCAACGCCCTGCCACGCTTAACCGCGATCCTTCGGCGAAGCGCCCAACCAGTACAACGGCCAAGCAGGTGCCGGTAGTCCTGAACGCGCTACGCCGTAGGTGAACGCACCCTGCAGACGGCAAAAAGAAAGCCCCCGGATCACGAGGATCCGAGGGCTTTCAGGGGTGGAGATGGGGGGAATTGAACCCCCGTCCGATGTCGTTTTGTCAGGGCTTCTCCGGGCGCAGTTCGCGTCGGATTTTCTCGGCCCCAGCCATCCTGCGAACAGGTGGCTGATCCGGGCCCAGTCATCTAAGAGTCCCGTTTACCTCAATGACGAAGGCAAACAGCAGTGGCTATCTAAATGACGCCAGGAACCGGGGCGATAGCAACCCCGGGCTGACGGACTGTCTTACTGCTTAGGCAGCGAGAGCGAAGTCAGTGCGCTTAGATTCGGCACTTATTGGTTTGCAGACAGCGTTTACGAGATAATTCTGCATCCTCGGCCCGCTTCACCTGTCGCGACTAACATCGTCGAAACCGATCATCCCCGTATTTTGTTACCAAACCCGCCAAGAGTCTTTGAACTCTCGTCGGACTACTTATCATAACGCATTCATGCAGTGGATCATTCCCCGGACACATGCCACTTAGCGGCGGTTGCGCTCGCGCAACTCACGCAGAGATTCTCGCTTGTCCTGCTGCTCGCGAAGGGTCTGACGCTTGTCATAGTCCTTCTTACCGCGGGCAATCGCGATCTCCACCTTGGCCCGGCCGTCCAGGAAGTAGAGCTGGAGAGGCACGACAGTGAATCCGGACTCACGAATCTTCTGCGAAATCTTGTTCAGTTCATCGCGGTGCAGCAAAAGCTTACGACGCCGGCGGGCGGCATGGTTGGTCCAGCTCCCCTGGTGATACTCCGGGATATGGATACCCTCCATCCACAATTCGTCATTGTAGAAGGTGCAAAAGCCATCAACCATGGAGGCATGGCCCTCACGGAGGGACTTCACCTCTGTTCCCATGAGGGCAATACCTGCCTCATAGGTATCCAGGACATGGTAGTTGTGCCGGGCCTTTCGATTGGTGGCCACTACCTTACGGCCACTTTCCTTGGGCACGGTAGAACTCCTTGTTAGATGCGGATTTCAACTAGTGTACGCCAGCGCGGCGGTGCCTCCGCGCGCCAGGCGCACGTTAGAGAAGAGTCATGGGATCCACTGCGGCACCGTTGAGCCAGGTTTCGAAGTGCGCGTGGCAACCCGTCGAGTTACCCGTGCTGCCCGAATAGGCAATGAGTTGCCCCGCCGAAACCTGCTGACCATTCGCCACCACAATGCTGCTGTTGTGGTAGTAGATGGTGGTCAAAGAGTTGCCTTGCACCACACCATGGGAGATCTTCACGCGCCATCCGCCGCCATCGGCAGAGTTCCAACCAGAATTGAAGACCTCGCCCGCAGCGGCTGCGTAGACGGGCGTGCCGCATGCCGCTCCGAAGTCGATCCCTGTGTGCATGTAACCACCGGTGCCATAGAAATCAATGGTGCCCGGTGGTGTCGCCCGCCAGCCAAAACCAGAGGTAATGGGAACAGCGCTGGCGAACGGGTGCCGGAGACCAAACGCCGACGGCGAACCGGCAGGCGGAGGAGAATACGGCGGCTCAGGAGGTGCAGGCCGTCCTTGGGCTGCTGCCGCAGCAGCGGCGGCAGCAGCAGCTGCTTCCGCGATCCGCCGTTGTTCTGCTTCCCATGCTTCCCTCAGCTTCCGGTCGCGCTCCACGATTTCGGCGGCGATCGTATTCTGTTCTGCCTTTACCCGGGCCAGGTTGGCTTCAATGCCGGGTTTCGCGGCCTGAAGTTGCCCATTGAGGCGGGTGGTGTCCTCAATCAGCTTGTCGACTTCAGCTTTTTTGCTCGCAGCTTCATCCCTTGCCGACTTTTCGCGCTCCAGCGCGGCGTCCGCCTTGCTCTTCAGGTCTTGGATTTCTTCCTCAACAGCAACAAGTCTCGCCTGCGAGTTCACATTGGTGGCGTTCTGCTGGGTGAGTTTGGTCATCGCCGCGTTTTGGCTACGCATGGCCTGATCAGCCAAGTCCATGGACTCTGTCAGGCTGCCGGATTCACTGGATCCGAACAGCAGTGCAATATTGGTGGGGACACCACCGGATTTGTACGCCTGTGAGGCGATCTGACCGATCAGCTTCTTGGTGTCGGTGATTTTCTGCTTGTCACTCTCCAGCTGCTCAGTAATCTTGGCCTTGTTCTGCTGGGCAAGTTCAACCCTGGCGGCAAGAGCTTCGACTTCCTTGACCGCACTGGCCACCCTGCCCTGCGCCTCCAGCAGCGCCTGCTGCGCTCCGGGAAGGCGGCCCTGGTAGATCACCAGATCACCGGCAGCCTTTGCAATGTTCGCATCAACAAACTCCAATGATGCTTGAACCCGCGCAGATTCTGCTTCCAAGGCAGCTTGCTGGTCTTCCAGGCTGTCAGCTGTTGCGGTTGGCGCGCCCGATAGCAGACTGACTGCCAAGCCCACAGCGAGGACGGCCCCCAAAAACCGAGCATGGCCTGGCGCAAAGCGCCGGCGCAGGGGGTTCGGGTCCAACGTGGTCATCAGAAGTCCTTTTCGCTTGTCAGCATGGCAGTTATTTCATTCCGGGTATCCACGGTTACACCTTCAGGTAACGCCGAAGGGTCAACAGCGAAGATATACCCGCCAAACCGGCGCCAAGTGCAATCAGGACCGGTGCGATCACCAGGACCTGGGTGGAGGAGATGAACGGAGTATTCAGGAACTGACGCGACAAATCACCATTGAGCCAGAAATGTGCCATAAGCCAGAGAGTGACGGAGGCCAGCAGTGCCCCCACCACGGCCGCTATGACACCCTCAAGGATGAACGGCAATTGGATCACCATCTTTGATGCTCCCACGAGCCGCATGATTCCCGTCTCCCGCCGTCGGCTGAAGGCCGAGAGCCGGATGGTGGTGGTGATCAGCAGGACCGCGCAGAAGATCATCACCGCCGCCACGCCGATGGCTGCAACTGATGCCCCGTTCATCCAGGAAAAGATGCGTTCCAGCACCTGCCGTTGGTCGCTGACCGTCTCAACACCGGGCTGCGAAGAAAACGTCTCGCTGATGATTTGGTACTTTTCAGGGTTCTTCATGTTGATGCGGAAGGAGGCCGGCAACTGGTCTTCAGAGACGGAGTCCACAATGGGCGAATTGGAGAACTGCTCCTTGAAATGCTTGTACGCCTCAGCTTGGGACTCAAACTGGAAATCGTTGATATACGGCTTTATTGCCGGGGATTCTAGCATCGCCTGCAGGTTAGCCTGCTGCTCCTTGGTGGCCGAACCCGAAGCGCAACCGACCGCCGTCGAGCCATCGTTGCAGAGGAACACCGCAACCTGGACTTTGTCGTACCAAAAGCCCTTCATCTGGTTGATCTGCATCTGCAGCATTCCTGCCGCACCGACGAACGTCAGGGACACAAAAGTCACCAGGACCACGGAAATGACCATGGAGAGATTCCGGCGCAGGCCACTGCCGATTTCCCCCAGGATAAACAAAAGCCTCACAGCTGTGCCCCCTGCGCACGGTTAAGTTCCTCGCCGCTGGCATCCCTGAGCCGGCGCGACTCGCCAACCACCGGAATCATCGAGGTGTACAGTGCCTTCGCTTCGTCGCGAATAACCTTGCCGTTCTTAAGTTCCACCACGCGGCGGCGCATTTCATTGACGATGTCGTCGTCGTGGGTTGCCATGACCACAGTGGTCCCGTTCTGGTTGATTTTGTCCAGGACGCCCATGATTCCCATTGAGGTAATGGGGTCGAGGTTTCCGGTCGGTTCGTCGGCCAGCAAAATGCCCGGACGGTTGACGACGGCGCGGGCAATCGCCACGCGCTGCTGCTCGCCACCGGAGAGTTCATGGGGCATACGGCGTTCTTTGCCCTCCAGGCCAACGGTCTTCAAGACCTCCGGCACGGTCTCCCGAATAATGGAGCGACTCTTACCTATCACCTGCATCGCAAAAGCTACATTCGCGAACACATTCTTCTGCGGGAGCAACCTGAAGTCCTGGAAGACAACACCGATTCCGCGCCGAAGCTTTGGAACACGCCAACTCGAAATGTTGGCAACGTTCTGGCCCGCGACATACACCGAGCCGGACGAGGCTTTGTCCTCCTTCAGGATCAGCCGAAGGAAGGTGGACTTGCCAGAGCCTGAAGCGCCCACCAGGAAGGTGAATTCGCCGCGGTTGATCTCAAGGCTCACAGAGTCGAGCGCCGGTCGGGCATTCTGCTCATAGACCTTGGTGACATTCTCAAATCTGATCATGGCCCTTTAGAACCCCGCCGGACATGACGTAGCCGCCCAGTCCAACAGCCGGAGCGCGGGCTTTCGATGGGGGAAGTGAGAGCACCGGCCACTCGACTATACGCACGGGGCAACTGTAATTCCGCAGCTTTCAAAGGCGTGTCGCGGAATCCGAAGACTCATGTGGTTCATGTGGCTCACATGAGGCAGCCCAACTCCTAGTTGGCTGCCGCGTTTCGGTTTCCGGTACGCCAGCGGATGCCGGCGTCGATGAAGTCATCAATGTCGCCGTCAAGTACGGCCGAGGTGTTGCCCACTTCGTGTTCCGTCCGCAGGTCCTTGACCATTTGGTAGGGATTCAGGACGTAGGAGCGCATTTGATCGCCCCAGGACGCCTTGACGTCTCCAGCCAGGGCTTTCTTTTCGGCGTCCTGTTGTTCCTTCTTAACCAGCAGCAATCGCGACTGGAGCACACGCATGGCGGCCGCACGGTTTTGAAGCTGCGATTTCTCATTCTGCATAGAGACCACAATGCCCGTAGGGATGTGTGTCAGCCGCACGGCGGAGTCAGTGGTGTTCACGGACTGCCCACCCGGACCCGACGAGCGGAAGACGTCAACACGGATCTCGTTATCCGGGATCTCGATCGAGTCCGTCTGCTCGATCAAGGGAATGACTTCTACCGCAGCGAAGGATGTCTGACGGCGTCCCTGATTATCAAAGGGACTGATGCGAACCAACCGGTGCGTACCGGCCTCGACGCTCAAGGTGCCGAAGGCGTAGGGGGCCTTCACTTCGAAGGTGGCGGATTTCAAGCCCGCTTCTTCAGCGTAGGACGTATCCATGACGGTGGTCGGATAGCCGTGGCGTTCAGCCCAACGCAGGTACATCCTCATCAACATCTCGGCGAAATCGGCTGCATCAACGCCACCGGCTCCGGCCCTGATGGTGACGACGGCTTCGCGTTCGTCATACTCTCCGGACAGCAGCGTAGTAATTTCAAGCTCAGCCAGCGCTTTGCGGATGGAGGAAAGTTCCTTGGCCGCTTCGGACATGGAGTCCTCGTCGCCCTCGTCCTGGCCGAGTTCCACAAGGACTTCGAGGTCGTCAATACGGGACGCAAGCTTGGACAGGCGCTCAACTTCAGACTGCCTGTGCGACAAACGCGAGGTGATGACCTGGGCGGAAGCAGGATCGTCCCAAAGGTCCGGAGCCCCTGCCTGCTCGCTCAGCTCAGCGATCTCAGCCTTGAGGGCATCGACATCGGTGACGTTTTCAATGGAGCTGTACGTTGCTCGAAGTGCGCGGATTTCCGCGGGAAAATCAATTTCAGCCATGATCATCCCAGCGTACGCTATCCATTGCACTCCCCGATGGCTCCCCTAACCCCGTGCCCGCGGGCACCCATAGCTCCCCGCCCGGCGGATTATTACTGGGTCAGTCGGGATCGGGCCGTCGCTTTCGCCTCGATGAGAATCCCATCCGGTAGAAGAAAACTGACCACGGGAGGGCGCACGACGGCGGTGAGGACCACTACGGCAGTCCCGCCAGGCTCACTTCCGGTACCTTCCGCGACAGCCAGGTTTTCATGCCGGGATCCGGCATTACCAGCTCTCAGGTACGACTCCGTTGCGGCCAGCACTCTCGCTTCGACCAAGGAGGGGGAGGGGAAACTAGCTCCACCGACGTCTCCCGCCACGAAGGAATCCGCTGCCGTGAGCGCGGCACCGTCAGCCAGGGACAGCAGCTTCTTGTGTTCCAAATAGACCGTGGAAGCAGCCATCACCACCGAGGCGAGGAGAAGGGACAAGAGGACGAAGCCAACAATGAGAACCGTTATTTGGCCTTCTTCCGAGGCCCCGCTCCTCGACGAGACCACTCTCACCGGTAACGCCCCACAACCTGCGACGCTGATGCGCTGAGTCGGCTTGCCTTCAACTGCAGCGAGTCCCCGAACGGCATTAGAGGCAGCGAAACGTCCAGGCTTACCGTCACAGTCACCGTTGTACCCGCCGACGAACAAACCGCACGATCACACTCGATCGCCACGCTCGCTAGTTCGGGCGAATAACCGTAGTCCTTGAGGGCAAGGAGCACACTACGCTCCGCCGCAATCCTCGCCATGGCCGGGTCCGATTGAGTCACGAAGACTTTTGCTGCTTGATCCGCAGCACCCACCACCGCAAAGGATCCGCCTTGGACTTGACCTACGGTTACTACGAAATAGACCACAGGAACCATGAGCAACAACGCGAGGAACGTAAATTCCACGACGGCGCTTCCCCGTTGACGTTCAGGATTCTGAAGTCCAGGATTCTGAAGTTCAGGAGTCGCAGAGCCATCAGACGCGCCGCCAGGCGATCTGGCCGGCGAGCACAAGGCCTGGCGCACCCTTTGCCGGCAAGCGGCCAGCACAGCCTTTGGCGCGTCAACCCGGGAGATCCGCATGTCCCTTGACCTCCAACATCCCACCAGGACCGATCAGGCCAACAACAGGCAAGGGTGCCTTCACCGTAACTTCCAAGGTTCGTATCCCATCAATACTGACTTCAGTCGACGTGACGTCACGGGCAAAATCGTGGTTCAAGGCGCCACCGATCAACTCAGCGGTCCTGGCCCGGGCATCCATGAAAGTGCGGTCCGACAACGCCCCGTAACGCGCACCCGACGCCGCTGCATCAATGAGTGTGTTCCGCACATGCAGGACCAGCATGAGTTGAACAATCGACATAAAAAACATAGTCAGCAATGCACCAACCAACACGAAGTCAACCACCGCGGATCCGCGCTCCTTTGCGGCTCCGGCTGGCCCTACGGAAACACGGTCGTGGGTGATCCATGTAGCACGTTCCATCACGCGCGCTACTTGCCTACCTTGCTCATTGCCTGATTGAAGAGGTCGCTCAGCGCCGGCGTGGCGATGGCAAGAAGTCCTGCCACGAGGATCGCGGACATGAGGGTGATCATCACCCAGCCCGGTACGTCACCACGTTGGCGGTCACTCCGCAGCGGCAACGCTCTGCGTGTGATCAGCCCGAACAACCAAGAGGAGCCGAGCAGCAGGAGTGATAGTACGGACAGTTTGCGTGCACTTTGTTTCATGATTTTCCTTAAGGTTTCGAGAAGTGTTGACGTGTTGTGGCGTCTTAGTGCGTGGCGCGTTAAGCGACTACCTAGGTGGCTTGATGGCTGGACGTCAAAGGCTCATTTCCAATGCAGCGATAGCAGGGAAAGCGGCGAATACTACGGTCAGGGGCAGCACTCCGAAGACGAGCGGCACCATCATGGCAATTTCTTTTCGCCCCGCGGACTCCATGAGTTCCCGCTGTGCGGCATCGCGGACGTCCGCCGCCTGCGCCCGGAGAACGTCTGCCAAGGGCGTCCCGCGTTCCACAGCTACCACCAGTCCGTCGATGAACCTGACCAAAGGTGGCAGTTCCGCCCTTGACGAGAAAGCCTGGAGCGCCTCAGTCAGGGGCTTACCGGATCGTGTATCCGCCAGGATTGTGGCGAACTCCCCGGAGAGCTCACCGTTGGAGCTCCGACTTACCCTGTCCATCGCGCCCATTGCGCTCTCCCCCGCAGCGACGGCGAGCGCCATCAACTCCGCGAGGCTGGGAAACTCAGACAACATCCTTGATTCGCGTCGTTTGATCGTCTGCCCCAACAGATAGTCGCGCAACAGGTAACCGCCCAGTGCGCTTCCGATGACCGAGATGCAGGACACCACCGGGCTGAACCGGCCGGCACTGGCGCCGGCAACAACCACGATGACAGCAAGCACAAAAGCGACTCCGGCCCAAAGAAGCTGCTCGGCCCGGAAGTCCAGCGTTGATTTAGTTGAACCGGCACGGGCAAGGCGCTTTGCAAGGGCGGTGGAGCCTACGTTGAAGCGGGACATGGAGGAGACCGCATCGCGGATGATAGGCCGGAGTATTCGTTCCAGGGGTCCAAACGGCGTGAGATTGTGCGTGGGCCTGCGGAGAAGGCGTGATTCGAGATTCTGCGACTTCAACTGCGGTTCGATGCGCTCGGAGAATCTCGTTCCCCGCATGAACGGGAGCCTCGCCAGGATTAACCAGCATCCGGCACCCAGAAGCAGGCCGCACAGCAAGGCTAAAGCGGTTGACGTGTTCATCCGAAAACCCGCTCGTCCTCTGGCAAGGCGCCGACCCGAAGCATCACGGAGTAGCAGAAAGCAGAGACCACAAGGCCTCCAAGCAACACCATGGCGCCGATGCCGGAGTTGAACGCAAGCATGGCTTCAGGCCTGCTTGTCATGACCACCAAAACTATCCAGGGCGCGGCTACGGCGAGTCTGGCTGCATTGATGGTCCATGATTGACGGGCTTCAAGCTCGCTACGCGTCCGTGCGCTATCACGAAGGAAGCCCGACAAAGTCCCCAACATCCGCCCGAGGTCGGAGCCGCCCACTTCGCGGGTCATTCGCAAGGCCTCGATGATGCGATCGGCCACGGGATCAGCGAGGCGCTCTTTGAGTTTGTTCACCGCAGCCTCAAAATTGCCGGTGGCTCTGTAGTCGGACCCGAAATCCAGGAACAATTCCCGCAGTTCTTCGGGCCCGTTGTGTCCCAGCTGTATCAAAGCCTCCGGTAGTGCGAGACCGGCACGGATCGCTGAGCGCAAGTGGTCCACTACGTCCGGCCATAGCTGCCGCAGTGCGTTCCTGCGCTTCCCCGCCCGCCAACGCACAATGGCAAAAGGAACCCAGGAGCCGAAAATTGCGAAACACAGTGCAATTGGCGGGGATCCTGTCAGCACATAAAACGCAAGCAGTGCAAAGAGGCCAAATCCGGCGCAGGTTAGCAGGAGTCCGCCACCGGAAACTTTCTCGATTCCTGCTGACATCAGGAGAAGGTCCAGGCGTCGGGGTCTGTGTCGTTTGGGTTCAGAGGGTGGCTGGACCCACGTGGACCACCACACGAGAAAGACTCCCAAGCCGGCGATGATCCCCAGGAGAGGCGCCATCAGTTCGACTCCAGCAGGGCAGCCACGTCAAAGCCTGCACGCGCAAACTTTTCCGCTGCAGGCATGGAGTTGGCCCGGGGCTGCAGCCGCCCCGCAACCATCCCGAAAACTCCGGAGGACTCGATGATCCCGTTCTCCACCCTCCGTCCCAGGGACAGGATCTCTGTCACCTGCCTGCGCCCGGTTGAATGACGACCGCAGTGCACTACGAGGTCAATGCATGATGCGACAGTCGGCACCACGAAGGCGCTTGAAATATTAGCCCCGGCCAAGAGCGGGAGGGTGCAGATCTTGGTGACAGCGTCATGGGCGGAATTGGCGTGCACAGTACACATCCCGGGTAAGCCTGAGTTCAGTGCAATGAGCATGTCCAGGCTTTCCGCTTCGCGAACCTCTCCTACTATCAAGCGATCAGGACGCATTCGGAGCGCTTCCTTGACAAGCCGCCGCAGAGGAATTTCGCCCTCACCCTCAAGGTTGGGTTGGCGGCATTGCAAACCCACCACGTCGCGCAGAGGCAGCTGTAGCTCAAAGATTTCCTCAACAGTGATGACGCGTTCACGGGAACCGATGCTTGAAGCCAGGCAGTTCAACATGGTGGTCTTCCCCGCTTGGGTTGCCCCCGACACCAGAATGTTCAATCCGCTGGCTACCGACGCTCCCAGGAATCTGGCAGCCTGGGGTGTCAGGCTGCCGAGCTCAACCAGATGTTCGAGCCGGCTTGCCCTTGCGATGAACTTCCTGATGTTAACAGCCCAGTGCTTTCGGGTGATGTCCGGGATCGCTACATGCAATCTGGAACCGTCCGGAAGGGCCGCGTCCACAAAAGGGGACGAAAGATCCACACGGCGCCCGGAACTCTTGAGCATCCTTTCAACAAGATCGTGCACTTGCTGCTCACTAAGACTGATGGCCGTCAGCTCGGACTCCCCATTGCGGGCCACGTAGATTTCGTGCGGCGCGTTGATCCATACCTCTTCAATTCCGGGATCATCCAGAAGTGGCTGCAGGGGGCCAAATCCGGCCACCGCATCAAAGATTTGTTGTCGGGCGGCCTCGAGCTGTCCGAGCGAAGGCAGCGGGCCCAGTAATGCCCGTTCGTCGTAATCGTTGACTGCGGCGTCCACTAGGAGCCGCACGTCCTTGGCTTGTTCCAATGGATCCAAGCCGCGGCGTCGTATGAGCTCCCGGACTTCTCCTTCGACGATTTTTACAGCATCCACATCTTTCCCCGATGATCGCGAGCACGTAAACGAGAGGCGCATCTCGAGTTCTCACGCTAGGCGAGCGGATTCGGGGCCTCAAGTTGCCGTGAAGCGCATGTGGATAACTATCACCAACTGTCACCTCAGCATCGTCAATCCCACTAGTCACTCCAGTTTCGGAATGTTAGGGTAAGCCCGTTAGGAGCTGGCCTTTGGTCTCATGCGCAAGCGCCCGCCCTGGAGCTTGTCCGCAAGCCACCCCATGCGCCGCTGAGCCGCGGTACAGGGCCGGATGTGAAAATGAACATTAAGTGGATGGACCCGGTCCGCCGCATCACGCTGGCACGTGCAGCCCTGGCGCTCACTCTCGCCTTGGTGGGGGGAAGTTGCCTTGGGGCGCCTGCAGGGGCCCAGACCCCCGGACCGCAACCGGCTCCGCAGTCGGAAGCCCAGGACACTTCGCCATCGCAGGGTCCCCGCCCGGCCGGAAACGGTTCCGGATCAGCGACCCCCGGCAGCGAGTTGCCGGGTAATACGTTGGTACCCAAGCAGCAAGAGCCGCTGCCCGCCGTCGAACCTTCACCAGCTGTTGCACCGCCGCAAGCCTCGAAGGCCTTGGGGCAGGGTGAAGCCCAACGGCCGACGCCCCAGGCAACGCCTGGCACCGCACCCAATGCCGATGCCATGAAAGCGGCCATGCGGGCAGCAATTCCGGCCGGTGGCGCTGAAATGGGCCAGCGATCGCCAAGGGTGTTGTCGTCAAAGCAACAGAGCGCAAGTGCACCGCCTTCGGGAGCACGTTCAATAGGCGGAGCAGTGAATTCGGTGGTTCCCATGGCGGCCGACCCGGGTCACTGGCGCCCAACCATCGGCATCGCCGGGCAGGATGTCAGCGCCCACCAAGGCAACGTCAACTGGCAAAGCCAATGGAACCAAGGTTCCCGATGGGCCTACGTCAAGGCGTCCGAAGGCAACTACTACCTCAATGAAAACTACACACAGCAGTACAACGGCTCCCGTGACGTAGGCATGGTCAGGGGCGCCTACCACTTCGCTATCCCCAACTGGTCATCGGGCGCGGACCAGGCCAGGTACTTCGTGGCAAACGGTGGCGGTTGGACTGCCGACGGTTACACCCTCCCGCCCGTCCTGGACATCGAATACAACCCCTACGCCGGACGCACCATCAACGGCTTCTACTTCGGCAACACTTGCTACGACATGTCTAAAGCCCAGCTCGGACAATGGGCGGCTGATTTTGGTAACACCGTCAAGGCCCTCACCGGCCGCTTCCCTGTCATTTACAGCACCACCGATTGGTGGAACACCTGCGTAGGGAACCCGACCTTCGGAAACTATCCGCTGTGGCTCGCCTCCTATTGGAACAACCCCACCAACTCGCCCGGGAACATGCCCGTCAGTTGGGACAACTACACCATGTGGCAGTACAGCAGCACCGGTCCCTTCGAAGGTGATTCAAACATCTTCAATGGCACCTATGACCAGCTTCGAACCTTCGCGCGAGGCGCCTCCCGGCCTTCCAGCCCTTCGATCCGATCCGGGGCCGACCTACTCGCCGTCATGCCCTCCGGGCGCCTGGACAATTTCCCGGCGGACGGACAGGGCCGCATCACAGGGCCGGTAGCCATAGGGGCCGGTTGGGGAACCGCACAATCCGTCCACGTCGTTGACTGGAACCAGGACGGCGTCCAGGACATCCTCGCTCAATGGCCGGATGGCTCGCTCCAAGTCTTCAGAGGAACGTCGGGCGGCGGTTTCCTCACTCCCATACTCGTGGGAACAGGGTGGCAGGAGATGTCGCTGACCGTGGGATGGTGGAACTCCAAGGACGCATATCCCGGTGTTATTGGGCAGGATGGCAAAGGAAACCTCTACCGCTATACGAATGCCAGCGCGGGCGCCCTCAGCGGCGGCGTGCTGATCGGGACCGGATTCGGTGGGCACCAGTTCAACCAATTGGACTTCGACGGTGACGGCAACCAGGACATCGTCTCCCGAACCAGCGATGGCATCATGCGCCTCTACCGTTCAAACGGCGTAGGTTCGTTCTTTGCCGAACCGAGCCGGGTGATTGGAAACGGCTGGTCTGCCATGACATCGGTGAGCTCCGCAGCCGGTTTCAACGGCGCCGGTTCGCAGGGACTTCAAGCCCGAACCGCCAACGGCGACCTTTACTACTATCCTGCGGTCTCCGAGTCCTGGGGTAACCGCTTCCTCATCGGCGTGGGCTGGAATGACGCAAACGTCATCAGTGGAGCGCCTGTCAACGTCGAGGCAACTCTGGGAGTCGACACGCAAGACGTCGTCGCTGCCCGCCAGGACGGCAACCTTTACCGATACCCGGGATCAGGTTCCACTTCCTTACTGCCTGCCGAACTTATCGGCGTACAGTGGACCGGCCTAAAGGCAGGTTTCCTGACAGACTGGAACAAAGACGGCGCCTTGGACATCCTTGCGCAATGGAATGACGGGCGGCTCAGCGTCTACCCGGGGTTCAAGGGTCGTGGCTACGGGGCCCCGATCAGCCTCGGCACCGGCTGGAAGGACTGGACCCTCACAGTGGGTTCGTGGAAGAAGTCCGATGCCAGGCCCAGCATCGTAGGATACGACCCCTCAGGTCGTTTATTCCATATCAGCAACCCGTCCGGCGCAGGATTGGGAGCGCGCGTGCAGATTGGTACGGGTTGGTCCGGCTTGAGCATCATCCAGGTGGACTTCGACAAAGACTCGAATATGGATCTGCTGGCCAAGAATACTGCCGGCGAGTTGGTGCTCTACAGATCAAATGGCAGTGGATCATTCGTGCAGGAACCGGCCAACACCGTGGGGGTCGGCTGGAACGTGATCAACAGCTATGGAGCCATCCGTGGATTCGCCGGAGCCGGGTCCACCGGAATCCTGGCACGGACAACTGGCGGCGATCTGCGTTACTACCCTCTGGGACAGAAGGGAAGCTGGGGCACGCCCACCAGGGTGGGCACCGATTGGGGCGCTCTGAAAATTTTCACCCCCGCCGGTTAGGCCCCCGCCGGTTAAGCCCCCCCGGATCGGCCCAGCTCAGCTGAGGTCCCGGAATTTGAGAAGGACCTGCACGCTCCATAATTGAGCGTGCAGGTCCTTTCGCATTTGGAAAAACTCTCTAAAGGAAACAAATAATGTTTCGGTCGAAGGACGGGGTCTAAATCACGGGGTTGCGTGATCTAATGAAGGTGGTCTCACGTATTGGCTGTTCAGCGCATTCGGGAAACGGGCTTTGTTTGGGGGCAAACGAAGGTCACCAATGCGCACAATCAAGGAGTGATCTTTCATGGCGTTTACCGTTTCAACGGCCAAGGTCAGCATTTCGCCGCCGCTTGACGTCAATCCCTACATGGCGGGGTACGGGACTCTCGACGGCGGCCGGGAGGCCACCAGCAGTGCACCCTACGAATCATTGTGGGTTCGTGCGATCGTACTGTGGGAAAACGGCTCCCCCAACCTGATCATGAGCGTGGACATTCTTGCCCTCCCCAGGTCTATCCACCAACGGGCCCGGCAACGGATCCTGGCGCTGGCGGGCTGGTCCAACGGCGACATCCTGATCCAGTCCACGCACACCCACAACGGACCGGCCGTGGTGGACACCCTGCATCCGTTCATGTGCTATGGGTTGTCGGATCTGTCCATGGTGGAGACGTACAGCCAGCATTTGGAGAACGATCTCGTACAGGCTGCCAGTGAAGCGCTGAACGCAGCCCAGACGCCGGTCACCTTGGACTACAAAGTCACCACTGCCAGCATCGCGTACAACAGGGTGGGATTGCCCTATCTTGAGAACACTGTTCCGGTCATCGTCGCGCGCAAGCCAAACGGCAACGCCGCTGCGGTTATTTTCAACTACGCTTGCCACCCTGTGGCCGCTGGTATGCGCACGCTTTTCGACGGCGATTATCCCGCCGGAGCATGCAACTACATCGAAAACACCAACCCCGAGTGCTTTGCCTTGTTCCTCCAGGGAGCGGCTGGAGACCAGAACCCCATGGGAGTGCCCAGCTGGGAGCTGAGGGATGAGTATGCCACCACCCTCGGCGCTGCTGTTGACCGGGCCATGCAAACACCGGGAAGGTCCATTGGCAGCCCCCTCCAGACCAGCTATCAGGAAGTGCAGATCCCGCTGGACATCACGCCCACGGCCGGGAACATGGCAGCGGTACGCGCCGCTTACGCTTCCCGTCTGCCCAATCTGGACGGAAACCCGGCGTGGTACGGCCGCCATGCCCAAGTCATGATCGGTCGAATCGATAGCGGCAGCTATGAGACGTCGGTTGTCTGCCCGTTCCAAGTGTGGAAGTTCGGGGGCAGCCCTCAGCTGAGGATCGGAATCGTCGGTGGAGAGCTGGTCAGCGGCTATGCCGCATACTTCCGTGGAAGATTCGGAGGCGCCAACGGAGTGATTGTTGGTGGTTACGGAAACGAGTCCTGCTACTACGTCCCCAGTGCGCAGTTCCTGCCACCCTATTCATCCGGGGGCAGCTACGAGGGCGGCTGGGATCCTGACCATCCGGGCATTGCGGGAGGCTCCATGACCGTTTACGGACACATCGGCCACTTCCGGGGTGGAACAACAGGCGTTGAAGCAACGGTCATCAACACCCTGAACTCGATGTTCGCCTGAAAACCATCACTGCGGAAGGCCCTGGTCCAAGGAGCAGGGCCTTCGACGGTTGCACCATTTTGTAGCGGTATCGATACCCGATTCCGGGGCAAATTCATTGACCGGCACTCGCGGTACGACAACCATGGAGGTGGAGGTCATCATGAGAACCTTGTACCCGGCCGCTGCGGCGCTGATACTGCTGATTGCCGGATGCTCCGGGCCAACAGCACCGCCCGCCCCTACCGCCCCTTCCTCCGCGTCGGCACCTCCGAGCTCAACTCCTTCATCGCCAGCGTCGGATCCCGAACCCACCACAGCAGCTAGTGGCAGCGGCCAGGGTGCCGGTGCCCCTGATGATTCGGGCCGGTTTCTCTATACGTGCTCGAACCTCAACGAGGCTGTTCCGGATGTTACGTACTCAAGCCTTGCCGAGGTGTGGGCTTCGACAGAATATGTGCGGCTGTCTTCATGCACCGCGAGCTTTGAAGGCCCCCTTCCCTTCGAACCCACTGAGGATGAAGCAAGGATCATCTCCCTGGCAAAGCCCGGCATTACTCCCTCAGAAGGTCTCGACACCTACCTGACGGCACTGGCACTATGCACGCGGGTCAGCGATGACGCTGCGTCAGAGCTTTTCGGACGAAGCAGCCGGCAGATGCTGCAGGCCGCCAGTGAGCTTTGCCCGAGGGCACCACAAGGAAGAATCATAGGGCTCTGGGCATCAGGCGAACGGGCTGCAGACGGCGAGTATGCAGTAGCCGACGGCGGCCTGGTTCCGGGGAAGTTCCAGCTCCGGAAGACCCCGCCCGAGGCCTGCACCTGGTCGGTCTCGGCCTCTGATGGCAGCAAAAAGGCCTCGGGCGGGGCAGCAGAAGGTCAATCCGGAATAATCCTTGAAGAAAAAGACGTCCTAACTAGTGACAAATGCGGAATTTGGGAGAAGATGGAGTAATGCAGCCGGTAACGGCTGGGGCGAAAATCCAACTGCATGCGGAGCTGGGGAGCATCCGAATGAAGTGGGGATCCCTCGGTGGACATGCCAAGACGCGTTGTCGTCCAGCTTGGCCTAGCCGGTCTCGTTCTTACAGGCTGCTCGGTCAAGGTCGTTGAAAATGTTGAGCCATTCAAACTGGGCGTGACGAATGCCGGCGATGCCGACAAACCACGCGTCGAAAGACCTGAACCAGTAAAGCGCTATCAATTCGAGTGTCGCGGACCCAACGGGAATCCGCTCATCATCTTGTCGAGCCTTCAAGAGGTTTGGGCAAACACCCAATACAAAAAATTCTCCGACGTCGTAGTGACTTATGTGGGCCCTCAGCCCCAAGTATTGGAAGCGGAAGAAAATGCCGCGGTTAATGTCGCTGTAGAAGCCGGAGCCACCGGCGCGCGCACTGACATTTGTCTTGCGATTATCAAAGCCTGCACCAGAAACAATCCGCCAACCATCAGTACCGCACTCTATGGGCTTGGTGGAGTTCCCATTGTTAAGGGAGCGCTCACGCTGGCCCCCATGGCACCTCAGGCCGCAGTCCTGACCAAGTGGCTGAAGGAAGTGGCGTGATGGAACAGCAAAAAAGGAACGACGCCGGTTGGCGGCTTCGGGGACACAAGATCATCACAGCATTGGCTGCGGTTCTTCTGACGGTGGCGGGTATGTCGGCGGTGGTCTCAAGCACCCCAGCCCATGCAGACCAACAGAAACAAATCATTGGGATCGGGCTTACCAAGCCGGCGGGGACGGTGCTGGACCCGATTGGGCGGATGTGGGTTTCAGACAGCGTGGCCGGTTTCTGCCGGATGTCCGAACCAGTGAACGGAAATGCAGGCACCATTGAACAGGACACGTGCCTGGGCGGAACCTCACCCGATGCCGGGCCAGGACCCAAGGTTCCAGGAGTCTCCATCGTCCTTGATCCGACGCCTGGATCCATAGGCAACGGTGATGAGACAGCATTCATCCCCGACTCCGCTGTGGGGAGTTCACATCTTGTCCGGGCAGTGTGGAATCCGCCGCTGGACCTCTTCGAATACAGCAGTACGCTGACGGTCCTCGATGGCGACGTTCGTCCCAATGCAGTTTCCGACGGCCCTGACGGCAACATTTACCTGTCTTTCGCAAATGCCCGCTCCATCATCAAGATCGTTGATCCGACCATCATGCATCCGAGCATCGAATCCATCGCATCGGTCACCACTCGGGCGCTGGGCCTTGTTGCAGCAGGCTGGGACAGCAACGGACACGTCAGTGTCTATGTACTCGAAACCAGTGGCCTCCGGGCATTCTCCGCTCCGGGCAACGGTGAAATGACAGATTACGTACCGTTGACCTCCTACAACGTAGGCGTCGCTTCAGCGATCTTCTACGACTACGACGCCCACGTTATCTACACAGGGACGAGCAGCGGCACCACGGCGGGCGCAGACAAGGTATCGCGGCTAAACCTCAGCACCGGCGCAGTCGACAACCAATGGGCCTTGGGATTCAGCAAAATCAGCGGCCTGGGCATGCGTGGGGGTCAACTTCTGGTCCTGGACGATCCGGGACAACTGGGCTCAACCCCGGGTACCGGCCGGGGCAGTATCAGCATCCTTGGCGGCGCGGTGGCCAAAATTACCTCAGGACCCACGCTGGCCAACGGTGCACTGGCCCCCAACCCCGAATTCACCAATGACACCACACCAACGTTCGTTGTGACAGCTGAACCGGCCGGCAGTGCCTTGGAATGTTCAATGGGCGGCACGTGGGTGAACTGCACAGGCGGAACGTATACGTCAGCTGCACTGCTCAACGGACCCCAGACCTTCTCCGTAAGGCCTGCCCCGGGTGGAGTCCCGGTGTCCAGGAGCTTCACTGTGGACACGGTCGCACCTGCTGCGCCTGTCTTCACCGCTCCAAACAGTGGACAGGTAGTCAACGGTAAACCTGTCCTGGGTGCCACGTTCGAGCCGGGAACAGCGCTCACCTGTTCAGTCGACTCGACGGCCGACGCCGCTTTCCAGGCTTGTGTACCCGGAGACACTTTCACGCTCACCACAGAAGGTGCGCACACTTTGAGGATCCGCAGTACAGACCGGGCCGGCAACGTCAGCCCCGTTGCTGCACAAACAGTGACAGCTGATCTGACCGCCCCCCAGGTGGCCATCACAGCTCCGGCCAGCGGAGCTACCGTAGGTGCTGGCTACCAGTTCCAATTTGGCTCCAGCTCCCCGGACGTGGCGGGATTCCGCTGTCGCTTGGGAACCGATGCCTTTACCGCATGCACCTCGCCGAAGGTCTACGCGGACATCGCGAACGGACCAAAGAGGTTCGAGGTAGAGGCCAGGGACGGGGCAGGCAACACCACTGTTGCGGGCGTCAACTTCACGGTCTTCGTAGCTGACACGACTCCACCGACGGTGACAGCCAGTCCCGTAGGCGGAACGTACGGACCTGCAACCAAGGTCACGCTGACCGCGAATGAGCCCGATGCCAAGATCTACTACACGGACAATGGCACCACTCCCACCGCTGCCAGCACGCTCTACACCGGTCCCATCACCATGGGAAACAAGACCATCCAGTACATTGCCGTGGACGCAGCCAACAATGCCTCCGCACCTCAATCCCAGGTGTACGTACTGGACAACGTCGCCCCAACGGTGACTGCAAGCCCCTTGGGCGGAAAGCTCACCCTTGGTCAAAAGGTCACGTTGACTACGGAGTCCGGGGCGAAGATCTACTACACCACGGACAACTCCACTCCAACCGTTTCAAGCCCCTCCGGGACCACGACGGTGACAGTTACTCCGGCGTCCACTACCACGGTGAAGTACTTCGCGGTTGATGCTGCCGGGAACCAATCCGCGGTGGCCTCGCAGACGTACACACTTCCAGCGGCGCCGGCAAACACTTGGAAGGACTACAACTCCGACGCCAAGAATGACGTCCTCGCCAGGGACGCTGCTGGTACGTTGTGGCTCTATCCGGGCAATGGCACCGGCGGTTGGTTGGGCAAGGTCAACACCGGTACATCGTGGAACAACTACAACCTGATCATCCCCACGCGGGACTTCAGCGGCGATGGACGAAGCGATGTGCTGGCGAGGGATGCGTCGGGCCAGATCTGGCTCTTCAGGGGCAACGGCGCAGGTGGGTGGCAACCTGCGGAAGCTGTAGGTGCCGGCTGGAGCGGCTTCACGGCCGTGTTGGCACCGGGCGACTTCAGCGGAGACGGCAAATCCGATGTCCTGGCCAGGGATGCCTCCGGAGTGCTGTGGCTCTACAAGGGTGACGGACTAGGTAAGTTCAGCGCCGGCCGGACCCAGGTCGGAGCAGGGTGGAACGTCATGAATGCCATCTTCAGCACCGGCGACTTCAACGGTGATTCGAAGACCGATGTCATTGCCCGGGATACGGGCGGCGGCTTGTGGCTCTACCCAGGCAACGGCAGCAGCGGCTGGGGAACGCGCACGCAGATCGGCAGCGGATGGAGTGGCATGACGGCGCTGCTCGGACCTGGCGATTTCAACGGCAACGGCAAAGCTGATGTCCTCGCCCGGGA
Organism: Arthrobacter sp. DualSoilB13; assembly: GCF_055389195.1. Classification (NCBI taxonomy): domain Bacteria; kingdom Bacillati; phylum Actinomycetota; class Actinomycetes; order Micrococcales; family Micrococcaceae; genus Arthrobacter; species Arthrobacter sp. DualSoilB13. The sequence goes on from NZ_AP035865.1 coordinate 2,722,686, forward strand.
TGCCAACGGCAATCTGTGGCTCTATCCCGGCAACGGTTCCGGCGGCTGGCTGGCCTGGGGCCAGGTCGGCAACGGATGGCAAGGATTCACTTCGCTCCCCTGATAGGGGCCGGACGTAGCTTGCTGTTTCGAGGGGTGCATCGGAGAATATCCGGTGCACCCCTTTTGTCTGCCATGGGCGGCGAAGCTGCTGCCCTTCCACAGAAGGCATCCAACAATGAACTAGACTGAGGGTTTGCAAGGAACTCGTGACACCAGCGTTGCGGGCTGCGGCTGGCGTTCAAGAATTCGTCGGCACGAACTACCGAGGAGAGTCTTGACTTTCGACCAGGCAGGCCAACCGGATCTCTCCGTTGTGATCCCGGTCTATAACGGAGAACGGATTTTGGCGGCAACAATGGCCCGTCTTTCCGGCTACTTGACCAGTGGCACCTCCGAGATCATCATCGTGGAGAATGGTTCTTCCGACAAAACACTCGAGGTCGCCCACAAGCACGCGGTGGACACTCCCCACGTGACGTTCCAGGTTCTCCAGAGCCAAAAGGGCATGGGAAATGCCTACCGCAGGGGCATCGAAGCCAGCTCCGGCCGCCGGGTACTCCTTACGGCCGACGATCTCCCCTTCGGCACGGATGATCTGGACGAAGACAAGAAACTAGCCACCAAACCACACGTTGTCATCGGTTCGAAGGCCCACAAGGACTCGGTCACTGAGCGAAGTGCAATCCGTGGAATCACCACCTTCGGCTTTAAGACCCTGCGTCAGGTCATCCTTGGATCCAAGATCGGCGACTCCCAGGGAACCCTGATTGTTGACGGCGAGTGGCTTCGAAGCATGGTTGACCGCTTCGACGATCCCGGGTTCCTCTTCAGCACCCAAGTCGTCTATGCCGCTGAAAAGCAAGGCTTCCAGATCGTCGAAGTGCCCGTCACTCTGGCACCCGACGACGAACCGGGCGAAACAACCATCCGGACTGCCGACGTCGTGAAGATGTTCAAAGGACTGGTGGCCATGCGTCGCCGCCGGCGGGAGTTCGCCGCGGCTCCCAGCGCGGGAACGCACGCCTCATGACGGATTCAATCGCAGAGACTCCGTCAAACGACAACGATCTGAACCAGGAACAGCCGCCTGCAAAGACCACGAAAGCCAAGCTGGTTGACTTCGCACGGCGCGCGCTGGTGGTCATCGTTTTCGCCGCCGCAGTGTACTTCATTGCAGTCCAATGGCCGCAGGTGCAGGCCACAGTTTTCGCCCTGCAGTGGTGGCAGGTCCTGCTGTCCCTCTTGGCACTCATCCCTGGTGTTCTCCTCGGGATGTTTATGTGGCGCGTCGTCATGGCAAGCCTCCTACGGTCAGTAGACATCGAACCCCAGGGCTTGGTGCTCAACCAGATCTACCTCGTCGGCCAAATCGGCAAATACCTGCCCGGTTCCGTGTGGGCGTTCGTGCTGCAGATGGAGCTTGGACGTAAGAACGGCATCGCGCGTGCGCAGGTGTTCGTTGCATCCCTGGTGAGTACGGGGATCACCATCGGAGCGGCATTGGTAGTTGGAGCTTCGGCTCTTCCGATACTGGTCCAGCGTCAGCCAAATCTGCAGTGGCTGTACGTCATACTCCCTGTAGTGATCCTGGCGATGAACCCGAACGTTGTGACGTTCCTGGTCAATATCGTCCTGCGGGTCTTCCGCCGTCCGCCGCTTCCCGAGCGTATTCAGGCCAACACCATGGTGAAGGCCTTCATCCTTGGCGTTCTGATGTACCTGTGCTTTGGCCTGCACTTGTGGATCCTGGTCGGCCACGAGGCCACCCTGGACCTCGCGACGTTCCTGGTCCTGACCGGCGCTTTGGCGCTTGGCATGACCTTGGGTGTACTCGCATTCCTGCTTCCTGCCGGCGTTGGTGCCCGGGAAGCCATCCTCATCCTTGCCCTGGCCGGAATGATGAGCGCCGGCGCTGCAACAGCAATCGCAGCCCTGTCACGAATCATGTTCACCATTGCGGACCTGCTGTGCGTCGGTATCGCTTTTGTTCACTTCCGGTGGCGGCAGCAGTCCGTCTCCAAGACCCCCGCTGACTCCACCGCCGAGGCCAAGTAGCGGGTTCCGGATGCCCCGGGCCAATATTCAGACTTATGCCGCGCGCTAAGGAGCAAGCCAAGACCATGACAGCAGGAACATCCGGGGCTACTGCCCAGCGCCCGCCGGTTGCCCGGCGGCGCTACTTCTTGCAGCACGACTGGCATTGGGGCATAGTCACTGCCGCCATAGCAGCCGTCGCCTCCATCATCCCCCGACTCTTCAACCCCACGTTCTATTACTGGGACGACATGATGCAGTCCTTCCTCCCTCTGTGGCGGCACATGGGCGAGGAAATACGGTCCGGCCGATTCCCGCTCATGGAGCCAGGCGGCTGGGTTGGCGGGAACATTGTGGCCGAGGTGGGCTACGGTATCTTCAACCCGGTCAACATCGTCAACTCTGTTATTGTTTCGAACTTCGAGAACCTGTCTCTGGCGAGCTATTTCATCATCGTCCAGTTCATCGCGTTGCTCGCATTTGGTACGTTCATGCTGGCCCGCGATTACGGTTCCAACCGGCCGCTTGCCTTGGCCGCCGGCGTAGCCATCCCCTTCAGCGGCTTCACGCTCTTCTACGAAGCAGCCCGCTGGCCGGGAGGCCTCATGGCCTTCGCTTGGATTACCGTTTTCTGGTGGTCGGTCCGACGCTACGCACGTCGCAACACCTCCCCGTTCCTGCCGTTCCTGTTGGGCTTCCTTACCATGACGGCCGGGAATCCCTACGGAGCCATTGGCGTCATCCTGGTCCTGGCAGCAGTCGCCGTCGAACTGATGCTGATGAGGCACTGGCGTCGGCTCATTCCAATCGTCATCGTCGGCGCCTTGGTGGGTCTGACCGCTGTCCTGGTCTATTTCCCCCTGCCACTCAGCTCCGCGGTGACCGTTCGCCAGCAGAACGAAATCCTGAATGACCTCTTTCTCGCTCCGGACATGTCATCGCTGCTAACGATGAGTACATCCTCGATGATGCCTCGGATCAACAACTTCTGGGCCCCCATAGACAACGTTCCCTCAAGTTACTTGGCGTGGTTCGTCCTGCCTTTGCTTCCGTGGCTGGATTTCCGCAGCTTCCGTAACCGCTCGCGCCAAATATTCAGCATCTACATCATCACTGGCATTTACTTCCTGCTGACCTTTGCCCCCTCCCAGGTGCTCGTCTTCCGCTGGCCCATCCGACTCATCGAATACGTCTACCTCGGCGTCATCGTCCTCGTCGCGGTGGTGGCCTCAGCCGGTTTGAAGACCTCATCCTGGAAGAAACGGTTGTTCATCACCGTCGCCATCCTCGGCTTTGGGACCTACCGGGCCTGGTCCATGGTGCCCGGCGGCGGCAAATGGCAGATTTTCACACTGTTCGTGACGCTTGTTCTGGTGGCTTTGGCTGTACTTGGATGGAAACGGTTCGGCTACCGGGGGCTGGCGGCAGTGATGGTGGTGGGAACGATCGCGACGCTGGGCATGCAGTCCAGGCAGTTCATCCCTAACAATGCTGTTGCCGGCATCGGCTCCCCCGTGGATGCGGACACGCTCCGTGACGCCACCAGTAGCTACAAAGGCAACACAATCCAGATCTTCAACACTATGAAGATCACTGGCCAGGAATTCACTGAGGGCCGCCTCCTCTACGGCAATCAGATCCTCAATGCAGACGTCAACAACAGCATGGGCCGCTATAGCGGAATCAGCTTCACAACATACGTCAATGCCTTGTGCATGAACTACCGGGGCGAGACCTGCCCTCTGGCCTACACTGAGCTGTTCAAACAGGCCTCCGGGGAAATCGACGTAACGTTGGCTGACGTTCTTCAGGTCGAGACGGTGTCCGTCCAAAAGACGCTGATCGCCCCTGACCAACTCACCGTTGCCCCGGGCTGGTCAATTGTGGCCTCGGATGAGACCAGGACCATCCTTCAGCGGGATAACCCGTTGCCCTATCCAGGCACCGTTTCCTGGGCTTCAGATGGCATCTCCGTCAAGGATTCCGTCAGGAACGGCAATGACGAACACATCACCTTGTCCGGAGACGGCACTGCGGGAAAGCTGACGCTTGCCCGTCTCGCATGGCCCGGCTACACCGTCACGGTTGATGGCGAACCGCAGAAGCTCACGCAGGGTCCGGCAGGAGTAATACTGGTGGATGTCCCGGCCGGCGCCACATCCGTGGACGTAACGTTCACGACGCCGGGCCTCACCATGGGTCTCGCCGCTCAGGGCGCTGCATGGTTCGGCATTCTGTTGTTCACGGTATTCCACTATGTTCGTCGGCATCGCCGCACGCGGTCAGAGGCAGACGTTTTACCGGTTTCAGCTGAGAAGGTCGCTGTCTAAGCGGCTGAAAGGCAGTAGAGCCACCCATAAGTCAGAAGAGCGTCCGCCCCAAAGGGGGCGGACGCTCTTCTTTGTGGACCCCTGGCAGGTGCCTTCAGCAGCCATTAAGTAGTGCGGGCGGGGCCCCGTTCCCGCCTATTGCTACTCACATACGACAAAGGCCACCGCGCATCATACAGAGATGATGTGCGGTGGCCATATTACTGTCCACCGTAGGGTTCAAACAGCCAGTACCTGCTAGTTGCTATCGCGAAGCCATGCCACAGCCTGGTCAGCGGGGCCTTCAAACTGCACCGTGCCGGAGGCAAGCACAACTCCCCTGTCGCAGATGCGCGAGATCATGTCGAGGTCGTGGCTGACCACAACCAGCGTCCGTCCCTCATCCGAAAGCTGCTTGATTTTAGCCAGACACTTCTTCTGGAAGGGTTCGTCGCCCACCGCCAAAATCTCATCCACCAAGAAGATATCGGGCTGAGTGTGGACTGCTACTGCGAAAGCAAGCCTCAGGAACATACCGGAGGAATAGAACTTCACTTCGGTGTCGATGAACTGCTCTATCTCGGAGAACGCAACGATTTCGTCGAACTTCTCGTTGATTTCCTGCTCGGTCATTCCGAGGATAGCGGCATTGAGGAAGACATTCTCGCGACCGGACAAGTCCGGGTGAAAACCTGCGCCAACTTCGATCAACCCGGCAACGCGACCCTTCGTGCGGACTGTGCCTTTGTCCGGCAGGATAACGCCGGAGATGAGTTTCAACAGCGTGGATTTACCCGAGCCGTTGAAACCCAACAAAGCCACGGTCTCCCCTGGCTGAATCTCGAAGCTCACGTCATGGAGTGCATCGAACTTCTTGCTGAGGTCGCTTTTCCGGCCCTTCACCAGCCATACCAGGGTCTCCTTGAGGGAGTGCGAATGGCGGAGATTGAAGGTCTTCTTAAGGCCCTTGACGATTATTGCGGCGCTCATCTAGACCTCCTGCGCAAAGTGGCCCTCAAGTCGTCGGAAGACGAGTTGGCCGATGATAAGGAACAAGGCAGCCATGCCCAAACCAATCAATCCCGTCCACATCAGATGTGGAGGCAGTTCGACTGGACGGTCAACAGTGGGATACCAGAAGGCCCAGTGGAACAACTCGACAGCCACCGTGATCGGGTTGAGCTGGTAGATGAACAACACCCAAGGCGGTGCCAGCCGGCGGATCATGGTCCAGTCATAAAGCACGGGCGATGTCCACGTGACGATCATCATCAACATGTCGACGATGTTCTCAGCATCGCGGAAGAAGACATTGACGGCTCCGGCCAAGAGGCCCAGGCCGGTCGCCGTTACTGCCACAATGACGAAGCCCAGAGCAGCTCCAATGAGCTGCATAATGTCCGGTTTCCACCCGCTGAGCAGCGCAGCTGCCAACAAGACCACCAGTTGGGGAAGGAAATGAACCGCTGCCACCCAGACAGAGGCTACCGGGAACAGCTCCCTTGGCAGATAGATCTTTTTGACCAGCGCGGCATTCGACACGATTGATCTCGTGGCATTCGAGAACGCTTCCGAGAAGAAATTGATGACGATGACGCCGGAGAACATGTACAGCGCGTAATTGGGAATCTGATCCCCTACGCGAAGCACAATCCCCAAAGCGAAGAACAGCACAACGTACTGAACCAGAGGTTTGACGTAGGACCAGGCAAGGCCCAGGACAGAACCCCGGTACCTCACACGGAGTTCCTTACGCACGATCAATTTCAGGAGATAGCGGCGCCGGTAAACATCCAGCAGCCCCGCTCCTACCCCGGGAACAGCATAGGTATCAGTGGAAGTCGTCATCGCTACTTGCTGGGCTCCGAGGCTTCGAAGGTTTTCCGCCACGATTCCATGGAAGTAATCTCAGGAAGCGCCTCCTGGTACTGGGCCCGAAGGGTCTCCCAGTTGGAGAAGAGCTGCGCATGGAGCCTGGCGGATTCGACCAGCAGCTGCCGGGCCATCTTGGGATCCCGCAAATGCCAGGAAGCCCCTGTGCCGTCCGCGTTGGACACAACGGCACTGTCCAAGTGCGCCAAGCTCCACCATTTGCCATCCTGATGAGCTACATGCGCTTCAGGGTTGGCCTTCGCGGTATCACGGACAGGCGCAAGCGTCTGCTTAAGGACAGTCTTCACGGCCCAGGGAAGCAGGCCCAGCGCCCCGGGCTGCTTGTAGGATTGCGGCTTCTTCGGAGGACGCTTGCGGAAAACTTCCGGGAACGCAGCGGGGTCCGTCTTGACCTGGGAGTCCTGGAATTCCTCCCGCATGGCACGGAGCTGAGGCATGGTGGTGGGCAGTTGCTCGTGCAGATTGCCCGGTCCGGCAAGTACATCCCGGAGCGCCATAACGCGGGCCTGCTCGGGGTAATACTGCATTGACACCAGGTGCTTGACATCCGTGTTCAGGCTCTCCCGCAAGATGCGTCCGCCCTTGGGGAACGGCGAATGCAAGAGCGTCGCGATGAGACGATTGCGTTCGTGGTAGTAGGCCTGCCAGTCTACGGAGTCGTCCTTATCGGCCCAAGAGACATGCCAAACTGCAGCCCCGGGAAGGGTTACTGTTGGGAAGCCGGCTGCGCGGCCGCGGAGGGAATACTCCGCGTCGTCCCACTTAATGAACACCGGGAGGGACAGGCCAATGGTCTCCACAACCGTCTTGGGGATAAGGCACATCCACCAGCCGTTGTAGTCTGCATCCCAGCGACGGTGAAGCTGAGGCGTGGAACGCAGACCTGCATTGGAGAAGTCGTGATTACCGAGCCCTTCCACCGGGCCCCAGAGGAACCGGTAGAAGTTGACGACCTCTGAGTAGGCGTGCAGGACCGACTTGTTGTACATGTCGAACATGTGGCCGCCAACAATGGTCGGCTTGCGGCAGAGGTCGGCAAACGCCACCGCACGCATGACTCCCTCTGTTTCCAGCTCGATGTCGTCGTCGAGCAGCATGACGTAGTCGCTCTTGTCAGAAACAACCATTTCGTACATGTTCCGGGCAAAGCCGCCAGAGCCGCCCAGGTTACCCTGGTTGATGATCCGGAGTTGATCACCCATGGACTCTGCAACGGTGTCGAAGCCAGCTTCGTCAGCTACCTTCTTGTTGCCCTGATCCACGATGATGAGCTCGGCAAGGATTTCCCGGAGACCCGCGTCGGCATCGATGGACTTGATGGTCTCGAGGCAGTAATCGGCGCGATTAAACGTTGTGACGCCGAGCGTGACGCGGCCTTGTGCGCGACCCTCATCAGGGACGGCCCAATGAGCACTCTTGAGCGTCATGCCGTCGCCGCCGGCAATGAGATCAAACCAGTACCAGCCGCCGTCGCCGAAGGGAGCCAATGTCAGCTCGAAATCATTAGTGGACGAGCCCTCCACCAAAATCGAATCAACACGCTGGGCCGCACCACGAGCGTTGGAACGGTACACGATGACCGTTCCTTCGCCCTCGGTTTCAATGTGAAGAACGGTCTTGGTAGCAATAGTCCACTTACGCCAGTAGCTGGCAGGGAAAGCGTTGAAGTAGGACCCGAATGAAAGGCGCTCCCCACGGCGGACCTGGACGGAGCCGCGGCCCAGGATGTCTTCGGGGTGGAGCTTCCGTGCCATGCCGATGGCCTGTACATCGGTATTCCCGCCGCTCCTCTGGACCTTGTTGGTGTCAGGATCCACGTACAGCGGCAGAGTGTCGAGGTCACGGTTGGCGGGGAAAATTACGCGCTGGACAATCCGCAGGTTCTCTTCCGTCGGTGCCGGGGTTTCAGCGGCAGTAGTGCCCGTCATGGAGATCTCCTGGCTTTCGTTTGTTGTAGCGGTCATGCGTCCACTCCCCCGCTTTCAAGCTTGGCGCCGCCGGTAAAGTGCGGCTTGATCTTGTTGTCGTACATGGACAAAGCCGAACCGATGGCCATGTGCATGTCGAGGTACTTGTACGTTCCAAGACGGCCACCAAACAGAACCGATTTCTCGCCCTTGGCGAGGTCACGGTACGCCAGGAGCTTCTGACGGTCATCAGAGGTGTTTACGGGGTAGTAAGGCTCGTCGCCCTTCTCAGCAAAGCGCGAGAACTCACGCATGATGACGGTGGCGTCCTTGGTGTAGTCGCGCTCAGGGTGGAAGTGACGGAACTCGTGGATGCGCGTGAACGCGGCGTCAGCGTCCGGGTAGTTCATGACTGAACAGCCTTGGAAGTCCTCGATCGGCAGTACCTCTTCTTCGAGATCGATGGTGCGCCACGAGAGATCACCTTCGGTGTAGTCGAAGTACCTGTCCACCGGACCCGTGTAGATGACCGGCACCTGACCGAGGACAGATGACCGACCGTACTCGCCGTCGTCGAAGAAGTCCGTGTTCAGGACAACCTCGATGTTCGGGTGATCTGCCATGCGCTCAATCCAAGCGGTGTAGCCATCTACCGGGAGACCTTCGTAGGTGTCGTTGAAGTACCGGTTGTCATAGTTGTAACGCACGGGAAGCCGCGAGATGATCTCTGCCGGCAGGTCTTTCGGGTCAGTCTGCCACTGCTTGCCCGTGTAGTGCTTGATGAAAGCCTCGTACAGGGGACGGCCAATGAGTTGGATGCCCTTGTCATTGAGGTTCTGGGGATCGGTGCCCGCCAGTTCGCCAGCCTGCTCGGCGATGAGAGCCTTCGCTTCCGTGGGGCTCATGGCCGAACGGAAGAACTGGTTGATGGTGCCCAGGTTAATGGGCATGGGGTACACCTCGCCCTTGTGGCTGGTGTAAACCTTGTGCTGGTAGCTCGTGAACTTGGTGAACCTGTTCACGTACTCCCATACACGTTCATTCGAGGTGTGGAAGAGGTGTGCACCGTAGCGGTGAACCTCGATTCCGGTCTGCGCCTCATTCTCGCTGTAGGCGTTTCCACCAATATGGTGGCGGCGATCGAGCACCGCAACCTTCAGCCCCAACTCGGTAGCGGCGCGTTCTGCAATGGTCAGGCCAAAGAAACCCGAGCCGACGACGACGAGATCAGCGTTCACAAACTCTCCTGTGTATTGGCGTGCGGGCACAGAAATGCCCACGTCTACTTGTCAAGGCTACCCGACGTTACGATCGTTCCCCGATTCGGCGGTACGTGGCAGCAAGGCAGCAATTGTCCGGAAAAAACGAACGGGAGGCTCGGCCCTCAGGCAGCCTCCCGTTCAATACTGCAAAAAGAACAACGCTAGAGCGAGATCACGGAGCCCGTATTTGCAGACTCCAGTACCGCCTCAGCAACTCGAAGTGTCTCAAGCCCTTCGGCCATTGTGACAATGTTCATGGACTTCCCGAGCACAGCGTCACGGAATGCCTCGTGCTCCATCTTGAGCGGTTCGCGCTTTGCCAGGGCAAAACGCGTTGACGAGCCCTCGGAAACACCACGGAATGCCGCGACGGAGTCCCAATCGGTCTGGAAAGTGCCGTTCTCGATGAAGGTCAGGTCAGCCGAGATGGTATCCGCGATGTAAGCACCCCGCTCACCCAAAACCACAGTTGTGCGCTCCTTCATGGGCGACAACCAGTTGACGATGTGGTTGGTGACTACACCGCTCTTGAGGTGGCCAATAGCGGTGACCATGTCCTCGTGCTCGCGCCCGCTCCTGGACGTAGTGTGTGCCACGACGTTCACGAAATTGCTTTGCGCAAGCCAAGCCGTGAGGTCGATGTCGTGAGTTGCGAGGTCCTTGACCACACCGACATCGGCGATGCGGGACGGGAACGGCCCCTGACGACGGGTCGAAATTTGGTAGACCTCGCCGAGGTCACCGTTGCCGAGCCGTTCGCGGAGGCTTTGCAAAGACGGGTTGAACCGCTCAATGTGACCTACCGCACCGATCAATCCCCGTGAGTCGAAAGCCTCGGCAATTCGTCGGCCTGACTCGGAGTCGTTGGCTATGGGCTTCTCCACCAAGCAGTGCACTCCGGCTTCCGCCAATTGCAGCGCCACTTCTTCGTGCAGCACAGTAGGCACCGCGGCTACAGCCATGTCGATACCCTGCTCGATGAGCTGTTCAACCGAGCTGCAAACCTCAAGCCCACTGGCTACGTTGTGAGGATCACCGAAGGAATCAGCGACGGCGACGAGGTCCACGCCTTCAAGCTCGCGAATAACGCGGGCGTGGTGGCGGCCCATCATCCCCAGCCCGATAAGGCCTGCGCGCAGATTTGCCACTAGCTGCCTGCCTTCGCAATGGCGTTGACCGCGGAAACGATGCGGTCAAGGTCGTCCTGGCTCAACGAAGGATGCACCGGGAGCGACAACACACTGGCCGCGGCTTCCTCAGTGACGGGCAGGTCATCTGAAGTCTGGAAAGGTGCGAGGCGGTGGTTGGGGATGGGGTAGTACACGCCACAGCCAACGTTGTATTCCTCACGCAGTGCCTTCGCGAATCCATCACGGTCCTCGGCAATGCGAATGGTGTACTGGTGGTACACGTGCTCGTAGCCCTCAGACACCTTGGGAGTGACAACACCCTCGATGTTGGCGTCGAAGAAGGCAGCGTTCTCCTGACGGGTCTTGGTCCACGCATTGATTTTGGTCAGCTGCACGCGACCGATTGCAGCGTGAATGTTGGTCATTCGCGCGTTGAAGCCAACAAGCTCATTTTCGTACTGGCGCTCCATGCCCTGGTTGCGAAGCAGCCGGAGTCGACGCTCGACGTCGGGCAGGCCGGTGCTGACCATGCCTCCTTCGCCGGAGGTCATGTTCTTGGTGGGGTACAGGCTGAACATAGCGAAGTCACCGAAGGTACCCACCTTCCGGCCGTTGACTGCCGCCCCGTGTGCCTGGGCTGCGTCTTCGAATACCTTCACGCCGTGCTTGGAAGCGACCGCGCCGATTCCGTCTACGTCAAAGGGGTGGCCGTAGAGGTGAACGGGCATGATGGCAGCCGTGCGGTCCGTGATTTTAGATTCAACGGATGCGGGATCAAGGGTGTAGTGATCCAGGTCCACGTCCGCGAAGACAGGAGTCGCACCGGTCAAAGCCACGGAGTTGGCGGTGGCAGCAAAAGTGAACGACGGAACAATTACTTCGTCGCCGGGGCCGATGCCTGCAGCCAACAGGCCGAGGTGCAGTCCGGAAGTGCCGGAGTTAACCGCCACGGCAGCCCTGCCGTCGAGGAGGACCTGCGAGAACTCCTGCTCAAAGGACGCAACCTCCGTACCCTGTGCGAGTTGGCCGGAGGCCAGGACGGCCTCTACTGCCTTGCGCTCGTCATCACCGATGATGGGCTTAGCGGGGGGAATGAATTCGGGGCTCATGCCTCTACCTCTCGAAGGGTCTCGTTCTGTTCAACATATGTGGCGCCGGTCTCCGGGCATACCCAGTTCTCACCACTGCGCTGCAGCGGGAAACCAGCTTTACCGACCCAACCATGGCGTTTGGCCGGGACTCCGACCATCAGGGCAAAATCAGGGACGTCTTTGGCGACAACAGCACCAGCAGCCACTGTTGCCCATCGACCAATGGTCACGGGTGCGACGCAGACGGCGCGGGCACCGATTGATGCTCCTTCACGAATGGTGACGCCAACGGGCTCCCAGTCGTGAGCGCTCTTCAAGCCGCCATCCGGGCTAACCGCCCGGGGGTAAGTATCGTTTGTGAGTACCACGGCCGGGCCGATAAAGACGCCGGCCTCCAGTACCGCGGGCTCGTAGACAAGTGCATAATTCTGAACTTTGCAGTTGTCCCCCATCTTGACCCCGGTGCCAATATAAGCTCCGCGTCCTACGATGCAATTGACGCCCAATTCGGCCTGCTCGCGGACTTGGGCCAGATGCCAAATCTTTGATCCATCACCAATTACCGCCTTGTCTGAAACATCGGCGCTCTCCGCAACCACTATCACCGGTGAAGGTCCTTCCTCATTGAGCACACGCGACAACGAGATTCATCTTAGCTGAGACACCAAGCCGCGGTGTCAAGGATGCGCGTCGACGGGCTTTGCAAAAGTTGTCCACATAGGCCACAACAGCCCCCGCGCTTGAGTTCGCGGGGCCGTAGCGTGATTCGTATCAACCCCACACTTGATCACCGCCACGACGTAGAGGGAGAGCCATGGCCTTGGAGTGCACCTTGGTACGCGCCCCTGGTGCTGCTGAAACGGCGGAGCCTGAAGAACTAAGCATCGCCGTCCCGGTGGGCGCATCCGGTACGCGGGTGCAGCAACTTCTCACCGACGCGCGTGGGACAGGCGTCCTGTCCGTCGGCGGACGCCTCCTTAGCTCTCTGACGGTGGGACAACCGCCTCTCATCACAGGGGCCGTCCTTGTGGATGATGCTCCGCCTCATCGAGGAGGGAGGATCCTGTTTAGGTCCCTGATGCTGCTTACCCACACAGGCCCCGGAGCGGGTTCCATCTTCCGGATTCACCGTGGCCGATACCGAATCGGAAGGGCGTCGCCGGACATTCCTGTGTCTGATCCCGCGATGTCCAGGGAACACGCCATTTTGGAAGTATCCAGTACAGCTCTCGCGGTGAGGGCGGTAAGCGGTGCGAATCCGGTGTTCGTGGACGATCGGTCCACCAATCGTACTTTGCTCTCTTCCTCATCAACGGTGCGATGTGGCAACTCCACCTTCACAGTCGCCATGGACGGCGGTTCTTACCCACCTATATCCGTCGACGCAGGGCTGTCGATTGAAGAACCGCTGGAAGTACGCCATACCCGCCGCCAAGGAAATCGCCGGGCCATGGCCTTGGCTGCCGGCCTGCCCTTGGTAGCGGGAATCGGCCTCTCCCTGGCTACGGGGATGTGGATGTATTTGGGGTTCACCGCCATTTCAGCAATGAGCATTCTCGTCCCGTTGATCGCAGGGCGGAAAGGGCGGCTGGCCGGCAAACTGGCCATATCGCGCGCCGTCCAGGACGACATAGAACGCCGACACCGATGCTCGCCATCGGCCGCCGAGTTGGTTTTGGCAGTTCATCACCCCTCCCCTGTGGAACAACTGGCAATGGAACCTGCCACAAGAGATCCAGCCGTCACCCGGCCTGCGGCTTCGGCGGCAGAATCCCACGCACATGGGCCAGATGTATGGCTTCGTATCGGAGTCACTCAAACAGTGGCAAACATTCGACTGACTCCTGATGATCCAGACTTTCGGCAGCCCACCATTGGGGCGGCGGCGATAACGTTGGACCCCAGGTATCCCGAAGTGGCGCTGTGCGGACAGCCGGACCATACAGATGGCTTGCTTCGTTTCCTATTGATGCAGCTAGCCAGTTTCCCCGCTGCCGCGGAAACGCCTGTCGTTGTTTTTGGACGAGCGGGAAGGTTGCCACTGAGTGCCCGGTTTCTCCCCCGCGTTACGCTGGCAATCAGCCCGGAAACCGTCCTTGCCGCCCTGCACCGCGGAAGCGGGAAGATGGGCGGCAGGCTCTTCATGGTCGATGATTTCCTACCTGATGACGCGGAATTATGGTCATCCCTCCTGAAAGCCGCACGATCCTCCGGGTGGCAGGTGCTACATTGCTGCGTTTCGTTACAACGTTCGGCGGTGGTGGTTGAAATTTCACCCTCGGGAAGTGCCGGCTATGTGGAGACGGATGGCGAGCGCCGATCGTTTGTACCGGACCTGGTGTCAGCGCAAGTTTTCGACAGGTTCTGCCGTAAGTCCTCCGCCACGTCCCTCGCTGAAGACCCGGGGCAGGGCGCAGTGATTCCGGAGGAGTGTTCATTGGCTGAGTTGCTTCCCCACGGGCAACGCAGGGTACTTCGTAAGTGGACCGAGACGTCCGGGCGAAACGGGCCAATCGCGACGCTGGGTAAAGGTAACAGCGGCCCAGTGACCTTTGACTTCAGGCTCGACGGCCCCCACCTTCTGGTTGCCGGAACCACCGGCGCAGGTAAATCCGAGCTCCTGAGGACGCTGGTGTCTTCCATCGCGTTGAGCCATTCTCCGGATCACACAACTTTCCTGTTCCTGGATTTCAAGGGCGGGTCGGGACTGCAACCACTTGCTCAGCTTCCGCACTGCGTCGGACTCCTGACAGACCTCAGCAGGCACCATGTGGATCGCGCCCTTGTATCACTGCGCGGAGAGATCCGGTACCGCGAGGAGCTGTTCGCTGCGGCCAACGTGTCTGATCTTGCGCAGTATCGGCAAGCGGGCTCCGTCACCGACCCGAATATCCCGTATCTGGTCCTCGTGATTGATGAATTCCGGGTCCTGGTGGACGAGACCCCAAACACACTCCGCGAGCTAATGCGTATCGCGACTATCGGGCGGTCACTGGGCATTCACCTAGTGATGGCTACGCAGAGGCCGCAGGGAGCACTCACCGCAGATATCCGGGCAAATGTGACGTCCAGCATAGCCATGCGAGTGCAAACGGAAGCAGAGTCCATGGACATCATCAATACGAAGGCCGCCGCCTCCATACGGGTAGAGACTCCTGGGCGGGCATACCTTGCCAAAGCGTCGAGTAGCCCCGAAGAATTTCAGACAGCCTCTCTCGCGCTCTCCCCCGACAGTGAAGCATCCGGCGCAGGACCTGATGGTTCGCAGCAGGCCGTGCAATCGGCTTCGCGGGCCTTACAGCATTCCGACGTGCGGTATGCGGCCAATGAGCAAGGCTCTCCCCCGAATACCGGTCCCGAAGGGGTCGTCTCAATAGTCCGCGAGGCTTGGCGGGTACTAGGCGAGCCCTTCCCCCGGCGTCCGATTGCGGCGCCACTGACCACATCAATTCCGTGGCACGAACAGCTTCTTGTTGATGAAGGAGATGGGTCCGATGAGAAGGACCGTTGGACAGTCGGCCCCTTGGCGATGATCGATAGGCCACTGCACCAAGTTGTGGAACCGCTGGTGTGGTCGCCTTCCGAAGACGGACATCTGGCAATGATAGGCAGCGACTCCAGTGGCATGCGGGAGTCTTTCATCGCTGCATCCGCGATGCTTGCTACCCGGAGACCCCAACCCCACGTCTATATCCTGGATGCGACGGGCGCGCTTGGGCACCTCGGTCCTGAGGGCCGGATTGGCGCCGTGGTGGGCCTGCACCAATTGCCCTTGGCCACGCGGGTCTTGAAACGCCTCGCCGAAGAAATGGAACGTCGACGAAGCGCTGGTGTCTTCGAGGCAGGCAATTCACCCTTGGTCTTGATCGTGGCCGGGTGGTGCTCGTGGGCTGCAGCAATCCGGAGCGGGCCCTTCGGATACGCAGAAGGAATCCTGCAGGACATCGTCAGGGACGGTGGTTCCCTTGGCGTCACTGTTCTCATTTCAGGGGAAAGGGAACTTGTCAGCTCGCGCTTTTTTGCTGCAATACAGAACCGCGCGTATTTCCCTTTGGGATCCACCGAAGAGTCGCGGTTCCACTGGCCGCGGCTCCCGGATGTGCAATCACATCCCGGGAGGGCCGTCGTCATGGGAAAGTTTGCCAAAGAAGACGGAACCGTGGCTCAGTTTCGCGGGGCTCCGTCCAACGAGCGCTGGCCGTTCGATGATCTCGAGCCTTCCGAACCGCCTTTTAGGGTGCGACCACTCCCCGACCTTCTTCACGTCAGGGACCTTCAGGCCCTAGTGGCCGCCTTACGCGCACGGGAAGTGCCGGGCGGATTCGGCGTCGCGGCTATAGCCCGCCCGGAGAGCGCACAAGCCGCCTACGGTCATTTGCAGGGCCCGCTATGGATCGGCGTCGGCGGAGATGAAGCCGACCCTGTGTCCATGCCTCTCCGCGAAAATGGGGTCAGCACTATCCTTGGCACGCCACGATCTGGAAAGAGCTCCACCTTGGCGTCACTGCTTGCTCTCAACCCTTCGTTTCCGTGGGTATACCCGCCGGACGCGTCGACGGCTGGGACTTTTTGGCTTTCGGTCGCGCGCAAGGCTGCAGCGGGTAGCTTTTGCGCCAACAGCATTCTGCTGGTGGACGACGCGGAGACACTGGATGCCCAAGGGCGCCAGGCTTTGGCTGGCTTGGTTGGAAAAGTCCGCGGCATCATCATGACAGCGACACCAGGGCCGTCCCTGCTTTTACATCTGCCGTTCGCAAAGGAAGCGCAGGCTTCCAGCATGGGATTGGTGTTGGCGCCCGGGACACCCCACGACGGAGATCTCCTTGGCGTCCGGCTTGAGGCCGATCGCGCCGGGCGTCCAGGGCGCGGGTTTCTGGTCAACGGGCAGCAGATAATCCCCTTTCAGGGCGTCTTCACTTCAGGTTTTCCGCCGTCTGGCAAAATCCATTGAAGCCGTAAGCACGCCGCACCGGAAGGGACCGCCGGTCATCACAGTGCCGCGGACGCTCCCCCGGTCCGTGAGGCATAAGCCACAACATCCTTCTGAAATAGGAAGACGATCGCAGCCAGTGCCGGGAGCAACATTGCCAGTCCCTGCCACACCAGCCCGCCGGTCATGGTGGGAAAGCCGATGGTGAGGACAAACAACTGGGCCACGAGCGCAGCCGCCCGCGTCCACCTATAGCCACGGTAGAGGAAGTGGCCTACGGCGAATAACCAGACGGAGAAGGCCAGCAAAAGCCCTAGAGTGAAAACTGCCCCCCAAAAAGTCAGTACAGGAGCACCACGCAGCAGTTCATATGCGTACCATGCGGCGGCACCGAGGAGAGCTAGTGCTTCGAGCAGTACAACCACTGAAATGATCACAATTCCCAACGGCGGTCGAGCTACGCCAGATGAGCTTGAAGCGTTGTTCCCGGTCGCGCCGGAATCATCGCTACCGTCCGGGCCGGACACGGGCTGGGCTGGGTTTTCGGGAGGTCTTGACACACTGGCACACTACCGGACATAGTCATCTAGCAGTGAGGGCACTGGCGGCTGATGTGATGCATCGCTCACGGATTCCGAGCATTTCGACCACTAACACCCCTTGTTTACAAGGCGTTAACATGAAACGCTTGACTCAGACGACCAAGGGGGCCCATGCGGGCCCCTTTCCTTTGGAGCCTCTCGTGAATGTTTTCACAAAAGGCCCTTCTAGTTCTCACGAATGGAGTGACTGATCAGCATGGATTGGCGTAATCGCGCAGCCTGCCTCGACAAGGACCCGGAGCTCTTCTTCCCAGTCGGCAACACGGGACCAGCACTTCTGCAGATCGAGGAAGCCAAGAGCGTCTGCCGCCGCTGCCCCGTTGTGGACACTTGCCTTCAGTGGGCCTTGGAGTCCGGACAGGACGCCGGTGTTTGGGGCGGCATGAGTGAAGATGAACGACGCGCGCTCAAGCGCCGCGCTGCACGCGCACGTCGCGCTTCCTAACCCACGGACCGAAAAAGGCCGCGGACCGTTTGGTCCGCGGCCTTTTCGTTGGCTTATTCGCGCTTCTCGTTGACTCCCGCCCCCGGGAGTCAGTCTCCTGCCCCCGGGGGCTAAGCCCTGGCAAGGTTGAGGACGATTTCGACGGCGGTTCCGCCCCCTTCGCGCGGGATCCACTGGATGGACCCTCCAAGTTCGCTTGTCACGAGTGTGCGAACAATCTGCAAGCCCAGACCCTCGGTGTATTGGCCGTCAGGCAGTCCAACGCCGTCGTCTGCAATAGTCACAGTCAGGAATTCGTCGTCTCCGTCCCCTTCTGCCCTGTCGGCCAGGAGCCATACGGTTCCTGTCCGCCCCTCGAGTCCGTGCTCAACAGCGTTGGTGACCAGTTCGTTGATGACCAAAGCCAGCGGAGTGGCGAAATCGCTGGGCAATTCGCCGAACATTCCTGAGCGTTCCGTCCGCACCTGTTGGGACGGGGAGGCTACTTCCGCAGAAAGCCGGAACTGGCGCCCGATCAGTTCGTCGAAGTCGACGCTCTGCGTCAGCCCCTGAGAAAGAGTTTCATGAACGAGGGCAATGGTGGCTACGCGCCTCATCGCTTGCTCGAGGCCCTGCTTGGCTTCGTCGCTGACCATTCGCCGTGATTGCATTCGCAGAAGGGCTGCCACCGTCTGAAGATTGTTCTTGACCCTGTGATGGATTTCCCGGATCGTGGCGTCCTTGGTAACAAGTTCCATTTCCCTGCGACGCAATTCAGAGACGTCGCGGCACAGGACAAGGGCTCCGAAGCGGTGCTGCTCATCGCGCAAAGGGATGGCTCGGAGTGAAAGGCTGACACCCCTGGACTCAATTTCGCTGCGCCAAGGCATGCGCCCCGTGACCACCAAGGGCAGCGTTTCATCCACCATGCGCCGGTCCTTCAGAAGGCCGGCCGTCACCTCCGCCAAAGAACGGCCTTCCAAGGACTCAACTTCGCCGAGTCGACGGAAAGCGGAAACGCCATTGGGGCTGGCGTATTGGACGATGCCTTCGGCGTCGAGTCGGATGAGGCCGTCGCCGACTCGAGGTGCTCCGCGACGCGAGCCCGTTGGGGAGGCAAAGTCGGGCCATAGTCCCAACGTACCCATCCGCAGGAGGTCATAGGCGCACTGGCGATAGGTGAGTTCCAGCCTCGATGGCATGCGTGAACTGGACAAGTCCATATGCGATGTCACAACCGCCAGAGTCCGGCCGTTGCGCACCATCGGCACAGCCTCTACCCGGAGTGCCATCTCGCTGCTCCAACTCGTTTCGCTGGAACGTTCAATCGACCGGCTGTTCCACGCCTTATCCACTAGGGGGCGCAGATCCGAGCGTATGCCCTCACCCACGAAGTCCGCGTGGAACACCGTATGCGATGTCGACGGACGGACGTGGGCGAGGGCGATGTAGCCAAATTCCGGGTGCGGAAACCACAAAGCGAGGTCCGCGAAAGCCAAGTCAGCGACCATTTGCCAGTCGCCGACGAGGAGGTGCAGCCATTCGGCATCCCCAGGCCCGAAATCAGCGTGTTCCCTGATGGGGTCTGTAAAGATTGCCACTGCACCTCCATTTGCGACGCCGGGACTGACCCTAGCGTCGAACGATTGACCTCAAGAGCCTTAATGCTACCGACAGTGAGGCCATGTCGTCGGCTTCCAGCGCGTTGACCTCGTCAAACATGGTCTTGGCGCGTGCCAGCTGCTCAGCATTTTGCCCTTCCCAGGCCTTAAGGCGTTCTTCAGCCACGGTGCCGGACTCCGTCGACTCAAGGACCGACGTCGTCATGTCAGCCACTGTGGAGTACAAGTCGTCGCGAAGGGCTGCCCGTGCCAGGGCCTGCCAGCGGTCATCGCGGGGCAGGGAACTGATGCGTTCCAGAAGTGAATCCACGTGGAAGCGGTTGAACACCGTGTAGTAAACGTGCGCTACATCCTCGACGCCTTCGCTTCCGGTCTCGGCGATTCGCGCGATGTCCAAAAGCGCGTAACTTTCGAACAACTCCGCCCACCTTTTCGCGAGGTGGTCCGGAAGTTCCCAGCCACGGGCTTTGTCCAACCAGCCCGAAATGCGGACCTTGTCCTCACCCCGAAGGTAGTCCAGAAGCTTGGCCCTCAGTGGGGCCAACAAGGGCTTGAAGGATTCCACTACGTCCGAAATAGGCTGCGACGCCATCCCTTGCCCCAGCACCCAACGCACTGCCCGGTCCAGCAACCGCCGGATGTCCAAATGGACTTCACTCCAGTGTTCAGTCGGGAATGATGCGGGAAGCGCATTCAGCTCGGCCACCATCGGATCAAGATCGTAGATTTCACGCAGCGCAACGAAGGCTTTGCCAACGGCTACCTCGTTGGCCGAGGTTTCCTCAATGGCCCGGAAAGCGAATGTGATGCCGCCCAGGTTGATGATGTCGTTGGCAACTACTGTGGCGATGATCTCGCGCCGCAGCGGGTGCGTATCCAGCTCAGCGTCGAATTTCTCCCGCAGCTGTTTCGGGAAATAGTCACGAATAGTGTCCGCAAACCACGGATCATCGGCAAGGTTGCTATCCCGCAACGCTGCAGCCAGTTCGATCTTTGCGTATGCGGCCAGGACCGCAAGTTCGGGAGACGTAAGACCCTGCCCCTGTTCCAGCCTGGACCGGAGAGTCTCTGTGGTGGGAAGTGCTTCCAGATCGCGCTTGAGATCGGCGGACTTCTCCAGCCAGTCCATGAGCCGCTCGTAGCTTGGGCTCCAGTCCGCGACCCGTGTGCGGTCGTTCAGAAGCAAAATGTTCTGGTCAATGTTGTCTTGCAGGACAAGCCGTCCCACCTCATCGGTCATATCGGCCAGGAAGCCGGCCCTTTCCGCCGCGTCAAGCTTGCCGGCCGCTACCATCCGGTCAACGAAGATCTTGATATTGACCTCATGGTCGGAGCAGTCCACGCCGGCAGAGTTATCGATTGCGTCAGTATTCAGGATGACGCCTTGCAATGCGGCTTCGATGCGGCCCCTTTGCGTCAGGCCCAGGTTTCCACCTTCGCCAACAACCTTGACCCTCAGATCCCGGCCGTCCACGCGGATAGCGTCATTTGCTTTGTCGCCCACGGCAGCATGCGTTTCAGTGCTGGCCTTGACGTAAGTGCCGATACCACCGTTGTAGAGAAGGTCAGCCGGCGCCAGCAAAATCGCGCGGAGAAGCTCCGGCGGGCTTAGCTGCGTCGTTCCTTCGGGCAGACCCAACGCCTTGCGTACCTGCTCCGAGACCGGGATGGTCTTGGCCTGACGGGGGTAAACGCCGCCGCCTTCGCTGATCAGCGACCGGTCATAGTCGTCCCAGGAAGACCGGGGCAGTTCGAAGAGCCTTTGGCGCTCGTCAAACGATGAGGACGCATCAGGTGCGGGGTCAAGGAAAATGTGGCGGTGGTCAAAGGCGGCGAGCAGCCGGATATGGCGGGAAAGCAGCATGCCATTGCCGAAGACGTCACCGGACATGTCGCCGACGCCAACTACTGTGAATTCCTCGGTCTGGGTGTCGAGGTCAAGCTCGCTGAAATGCCTCTTGACTGATTCCCACGCCCCGCGCGCGGTGATGCCCATAGCCTTGTGGTCGTAGCCCACCGACCCGCCCGAGGCAAACGCGTCACCAAGCCAGAATCCGTATTCGGCCGCCAATCCGTTAGCGGTGTCGGAGAACGTTGCCGTGCCCTTGTCTGCTGCCACCACGAGGTAGGAATCGTCGCCGTCGTGCCGGACAACGTCCGACGGCGGCACGAGCCTTTCGCCGTCTGCTGATGTAACGAGGTTGTCCGTAATGTCCAACAGGCCTCGAATGAAAGTCTTGTAGCTCTCGATTCCCTCGGCCATCCAAGCTGCCCTGTCCGCGGCCGGGTTGGGAAGCTTCTTGGCGAAGAAGCCACCCTTGGCACCTGTGGGGACGATGACGGCATTCTTGACGGTCTGAGCCTTGACGAGTCCCAGAATCTCCGTCCGGAAGTCCTCCCGACGGTCGGACCAGCGAAGGCCACCGCGGGCTACCTTTCCAAACCGCAGGTGCACGCCTTCAACTCTCGGTGAGTAGACCCAGATCTCGTACATCGGGCGCGGGAAAGGAAGACCATCGATCGATGTGGGGTCCAGCTTAAAGCTGAGGTATTCCTTGTTCTGGTAGTAATTGGTCCGCAGAGTCGCCTCAATAAGGTTCACGAAAGTTCGCAGGACGCGATCGGCATCCAACGTGGCCACCTGCTCAATCGACTCCGCAAGGGCTGCCCGGGCTGCAGCTTGGCGCTCGGGCCGCTGCTCTTCAGCAACTGTGGGATCGAACCGCGCGGAGAAGAGTTCGTTGAGCCCCCGCGCAACATCAGGATTGCCAAGCAGCGTATCGGCGATGAACCCAAAGGAGTTGGTGTTGCCCATCTGCCGCATGTATTTGGCGTAGGCGCGGAGCACCACCACTTGACGCCAGTGGATTCCTTCGCGGAGTACCAGCCGATCGAAGTTGTCCGACTCGACAGCGCCGGTGATGGCTGCGCCGAAGGAATCGCTCAGGAGATCTCCCGTGGCCAACGGGTCTACACCCACGGGGTACTTGAGTCCGAGATCGTACAGGAAGAAGTCGCGGTGATCCGAGGTCTCAATCTCGAAGGGCCGCTCATCCAGGACCTCAAGGCCGAGATTGTGGAAGTAGGGAAGGATCTGGCTGAGGCTCTTGGGCTCCATCAAGTAGAGCTTGACGCGGGCATCCTCTTCCAAGGCCTCACCGGCGCCCTCAGGGAGATACACATGGACGCCAGGCCTGATCTGCTTGGTTACCCGGCCTGCCCGCTCTGCCTCCGCTCCATATTTCTCGAAGCGCTCAATGTCCTCAAGAGCGTCTTCCACTTCGTAGTCAACACGGTAGCCTGCAGGGAATGCCTCGGCCCAGAGTGCTGACAAAACGTCGGCATCCGCCGAAGACCTGTGCTCGCGGAGAACCTCTGAGATACCTTCACTCCACGATCTGGAGGCGCGCATCAGACGTTGTTCCAACTCTTTTACGTCCACTTCCGCCAGTTCAGCTGTGCGGGGCAACCTGATCCTGAAGAAAACACGGGCCAAGGCAGATTCAGTGATCCGGGCCTCGTAGTCGATGCTCTCGGCATGGAACGTTTCGCGAAGCTCCTGCTCGATTCGGAGACGAACACTGGTGGTGTAACGGTCACGAGGCAGGTAGACCACTGCGGACATGAAGCGGCCGTAAATGTCCGGGCGCAAGAACAGCTTGGTCCGCCGGCGTTCCTGGAGCCGTTGAATTCCGGTGGCCGTGGAGGCAAGGTCCGGAATCTCGATCTGGAAGAGTTCGTCGCGGGGATACGTTTCGAGGATTCCCAGAAGGTCCTTGCCGGAGTGGGAGTCAATGGGGAAGCCGGCGTTACGAAGAACAGCGTCCACCTTGTCCCGAACAATCGGGATGCTGCGCACGGATCCGGTGTATGCACTCGTGGCGAAGAGGCCGATGAAGCGGCGTTCCCCGTTGACGTTGCCCAACGCATCAAAGCTCTTGACGCCGATGTAGTCGAGATAGGCGGGTCGGTGCACAGTGGAGCGCGAATTGGCCTTGGTGATCACCAAAGCACGCTTTTCCCTTGCACGCTTCCGGCCCGCATCCGTGAGGTGCTGGACTTGACGCGTGGTGTCTCCGGCACGCAGGAGGCCCAGGCCGCTGTCTTCCCGGAGCTGAAGAACGTCCTCACCGTTTTCATCCACAAGGTCGTATTCGCGGTAGCCCAGGAACGTGAAGTTTCCGTTGTCCAGCCAACGCAAAAGGTCTTGTGCCTGCCTGAGCTCAGCCACTTGCTCGGGGTGCGTCACGCCACCCAATGCCTCGGCCAGCTCGAGCGCCTTGCTGCGCATCTTGGGCCAGTCCTCCACTGCCGCCCTGACGTCGCCGAGGACACGTTGGAGCCCTGCGATCAATTCTTCCCGCGCGTCGTCACCTATCCGGTCAATTTCAACCGCGATCCATGACTCCATGTGGGAAGCGTTATCGCCATCGCCCAGCAGATGGGCCACGCTGGGGAGTGCTGCGGTGTCGCCACTGGAAATGCCGACATTGGAGGGGACCCTGGAGATACTGGTGAGCTCGCCGGATTTGCGATCACGGGTGACCACGAACAGAGGGTGCATGACCAGCCGGATGGCGCAGTTCTGGCGAACAAGCTCTGCATTGACGGAGTCGACCAGAAACGGCATATCGTCAGTGACGATGTAAACGACACTTCGCTCGGGCTCACCGGCGATTTTGACGACTGCATTCCCAGGTAGACGGGACTGGGCGATGTCCCTGTGCTTTGTAGCCCGCGCAATCAAGAGTTCGGGCGAATACGCACGTGAATCCTCCTCTGCAAGGTGTTCATAGTAGTCACCGAAGAACCCTTCACGGACAACTGCTGCATCGGACCGATCCTCCACGCTGGATCCTGACGACATCGACAAACGCCTCCATCACATGTTGATTGCTGCGACTCTGCAGCCCACATGGCGAGCCTAGCGCTTTGGCAGACGCAAAGCTCTGATAGTTCGGCCAAAGGAATCCTGTTTTTGCTGGACAGGTGCACAGACCAGCCCTACTATGGCCTTTCGCAGGGGCGAGTCGGGTGCTACTTCCAGTAATACTGAACCCGTGAGTAAAGCCGCGTCACATGCCACGGGGTCAGCGGGAAGGTAGGCGTCCACGCCCACTCCGGGGCCGTATCGGTCCCACGCATCGTTCAGTTGTTGCCGGGGCGAATGGCCAACTGCCGAGCGCTTCACCTTGTTCAACACGACCCGGGGAGATACCTCCGGGACCGCAGCCTCAAGCTCCGCCAGTCCCCGTACCAAACGTGGCACTCCAATCGCGTCGGCGGAACCAACGGCAAACACAACATCAGCCATTTCCAAGCTCCGCAGGGTGGCGGCATTCCGACGCGGAGCCATAGTGTCGAAGCTAAGCTCTTCGTCTGATTCAAGGCAGAAACCTGTGTCCACCACAACATGATCCGCTAGTTGCCGCGCCGCATCCAGAACCATCGCGACGGCTCCCGCCCTGAGTTCGGTCCATCGATCCGCTCTGGTTGTACCCGTCAGCACCCTAAAAGTTCCTCCCTTGGTGAAGACAGGAATCGCCACCGCCCTGAGGGCTTGACCATCCAGCAGTCCCTGGTCCGCCAGTCGGCAAGCCTGGGCAAAACCAGCCGACTCCTCCAGAAGGCCGAGCACCGCCGACATGCTTGCGCCGTAGCTGTCCGCATCCACCAGAAGGACTGATTTGCCTTCCGCGGCCAACTCCGCCGCGATGTTGGCAGCAAGGAACGTCCTTCCGGGGGCGCCGATCGGCCCCCACACGGCAATGATCCGGCCGCCTCCCTGCGGAGTCTCTTCATCCCTGCGGTCCGATTCCGGCATCGAGCGCAGCTCTGCCCCAGGATCGGCAAATCCGGTGTCTCGGGCGGAGGCAGGCAGGCTTTGCCGGCTCCCCCTGCCAACGGCCTCAGATATTTTGGCCGCCAAGTCACCGGCTTCGATGCCCGTCATAGCCGGTAAGGCACCTATGGAGTGCAGACGTTTGGCCTCGGCTGGATCGTCCGTCAGGGCGATGATTGAGACACCCACCGCCCCAAGACGATCAACCAGCGTGGTGGTGAGTTCCTCGCAGCCCTCCGCTACGACGGCGGCAACCGCGAGGCCGCTTTGGCAAGCAGCAATAAGCTCAGCAAGCTCCGAACAACGGCGCACAACCGTTACGGGACCGCGGAGGCGCTCCAACCCGCCCACTACAGCTTCCTGAGCGGAGCCGACGGTCACTACAGGAATGCTCATCGAACAACGCCCGTGGGGTTCCACACGACGGAGACCTTGGCCCTGTTCGCCTGGGCGCCCAACAATTTCGGCATTTGTTCATCCGTCACCAGCACCATCACCACAGTTGTTCTGGCCGAGCCCAACGTAGTACTCCCAGGAGTCACCGCGGCAATTTCTGCGCTCGGCAGGAGCATCTCCGGCGCGTCAAAAGCGCTGCTTGCACCCGGCATGGAGACCCACACGTCCACCCTGGCGCCTGGAACGGCCTGCGGGGGGAGTTCTTCCTCCAAGGCAATCGCTACAGGTTTGCGGTCCAACGCATCGGCGACTCCCAGGCTTGCCCGAGGGATCAACTGGTTCTTTGCCATCCGCTGCAGTGCCACGCTGCTCTCCGCAAGCCCTTGTTCCACAGTGATGTAGCCGGCCTCAACGTCATCCAAACGAACTTTGACAATGGAGAGGTCCGCCTCCGTGACCACCTGACCTACCGCGATGTCTTCCCGGGCGGCGAAGACCTGGGTTGTCCTGTCTGCGGTGCCCACCAAGGCAATGACGCCTGCGACGGACCCCAGGACCAGCAAAAGACCGATAAGAAGCCGCGGATCTTTCCATGATGGTTTCCTTAGCCTCGCGGCCACGCCGATACTTTCTCCCATTTTCCTGCTTCCCCGCTTTGAGTTACGGCATGGTGGAAGCACCTGCCTCCTCATTCTTACCGGCGCATTTTCGCGGAGCCAAGGCCACCGGCCTCAAATGGGCCGAAACTGTGGATAACTACACCAAACATCAGCAACGGTGGCAAAATGAAGCCATGCCCCGATTCCTGACTCTTGCGGACGTCGCAGAACAACTACAAATCAACTCGCCACAGGCCTACGCGCTGGTTAGGAGTGGCGAGCTGAAGGCCATTCAAGTGGGTGGCCGAGGACAGTGGCGTATCGAAGAGAAGATGTTGGAGCAATATATCGAAGACCGCTATGCAGAAGCTGGCCGCATGATCGAAGAGGCCAAGGCCAAAACCAACCGGTCTTAGTCCCCGCCGCTCCTGAAGTCCTGGTTACCCGCCGAGCAAAGCGCTGCCAACGAACTGAAGGGAATGGTCATTACCGCAGCCACCCTGCCGGGCCGGCGCGATTCACCGTTCTGAACCACCGCAAGGTCAAGGTAGTCCCGGCCGACCCTGTCTATTACTCCTTGCAGCTCATATCCATCACGTGCCGCTACTTTCAGATGAACCACCAGCTCGGCACGATCGCGTGCCAGTGCCCTCAGTGCTGAGGCGATGCCCAGCGACTGCTGTATCCGGGACGCAGGTTTCAGCGCTACCCTGCCGAGTCCTTCGTATGTCACAACGGAGGGATAGGGCAGTAACCACTCCCGCGCTCGCTCCGTCAAGACCAGCCATTCGCCGCCCACGTGGCTCAACCGTCCTCGTAGGACCCTGCCGTCAATCAGAACGACCTTGATGTCCGCTCCGAAGGCCCCACGCAGACGGTCAGCCAATTCGATGCCCGCCAGCTCAACCCTTGCCCGCTCTGTGATCTCGAGTTCGGCTTCCAAGGCGCGCCCCGCCGAGAATTGTGCTTCCAGATCGCTAAAGAGAGAGTCCCATCTCATGTGGTCAGACTAGGCTGCATGAAGGATGTGCGACGAATCGGAGAGGTACATCAGGGTTGCAACTGGACAAGGCACTGCAAACATGTTCAGAATGAGTCAAATAGATCAAACCGCATCAAATTGCATCAAAGGGAGCATGGGGGCTTTTAGTGGCAAAAGTATTGCGTAGTGACTCTGCCCTGGCAGCGTTTGTTCTTGGGCTGGGACTGTCCTTGGTACTTACGGGAAATGTGCTGCTTACGCAGTGGCAGGCAGCGGAGCGGCATGGTCAGACCCTTACCTTCGAACATCTTCTCGGCTTCTCAGCCAACGCAGTGGGACTTTCTGTTGTCATCTGGTGGGCACTGACGTTCTTCATCGCTTTCCTGGCATCGTTGTTGCATCGGGTTGGGCACAAGAAGAGCGCCCATCTCCTTTCACGGTTCAGCCCCGCCTTTATGTTGCGGCTCGCGGTGGCCGTCGTGAGCCTGAATCTCATGGGCGCGGGAATAGCCCAAGCAGATGCCGCACCACCGGAACCTGGCTGGCAAAGCGCCTCTCCTCATAGGGCGCCGGGAAAAGCGGCGTGGACTCCGGCTTCCTTGGACCGCGCGAGTTCCATCCCGCGATCTGTAGACGATGCCCATGCTTCAGCATCCCGGCCTCATGACCCGCGCTGGCAACCCCGGCCCCCCGTGGTTGACCCGGGGTTGCTAAGCCGCCAGTCCACACGTTCAACCACCCTAGCGGGAGAAGCCGCCGTTGTTGTTGAGGATGGCGACTCGCTATGGTCGATTGCGGCCTCCCGGCTCGGACCCTTTGCAACCGACGTGGACGTCGCGTTGACGTGGCCCAAGTGGTATGCCGCCAACAGGGCAGTCATCGGAGGGGACCCCACCGTGCTACTCCCGGGGCAGGTTCTTCAGCCCCCGGCACCAAGCTAGTAAGGCCGGGACTTCAGTGCCCGCTTCCTCCATAAGGACCGTCCGCTCAGGGACAACCTTCACATCTCAAAGCCAATCCGTAGTGTCATCCCAGCAGAAGCCAATGAGTAAAGCGTCCCCACGCTGCAACTCATGTAGTGAATGCCAGAGGTATGACCATGACCCTTGCAACGAAAACCCGGCCAGCAGGCCCTCGGAGCACGCAACATACGGCACCAGCATCCGGCCAAAGCGGCTCGGACATCGACGTCCGGCTTGTTGCCCGAAGCATCGCGCAGGCAACCTTGGAAGTACTGGCGGGAACCCGTCCCGTCCAGCAGCTCTCACGCTCGCTGGACGCCGAGTGTTATCTGTCGCTCCAGCATCGGGCAGCATTGACCCGAAAACACTCAGCCAGGAGCCGAGGTACTGCCCAACCGCACCGTAGTCCCATGGTGCGTTCGGTTCGGGTCTGTTCCATTTCCGAATCAATCTGTGAAGCAAGCATCGTCGTCGCTGAGGAGCAGCGTTGCCGTGCCGTCGCCATGAGGCTGGAGCGGCTGGACGGTGTTTGGCAGGTTACCGCCCTGGAAATAGGGTAGGCCCAACCGATCGTGCTTTGAGAGAAAGCAAAAAGGTGAAGCCTGGACGTTCCGTCCGGGCTTCACCCTTTGCTGTGACCGCGTTACGGAAACCGCTTAGCGACGCTTCTTCTTTGCCTGTTTCCGCTGATCCTGACTTGCTGCTTTAGCAGGATTTCCGGACCGGCCCGATGCCCTACCCTCAATGCGCGTCTGGGTCGCTCCGTCTTCTCCGGGCGCGGTGTACTGCAGCTGCGCGGGCTTCTCCGGCGCCTGAAGGCCCGCCGCACGGATCTGAGGATCGTGGTGCTCTGTGTGTGCGCCGGAAGCCGAATCGTCTGCCACCACTACGTCTTCGGCTGGTGTTACTTCGACTTCCAGGTTGTAGAGGAATCCGATACTTTCCTCACGAATGGCTTCCATCATGCTCTGGAACATGACAAACCCTTCGCGCTGGTATTCCACCAGGGGATCACGCTGGGCCATGGCACGAAGTCCGATTCCCTCTTTGAGGTAATCCATCTCGTAGAGGTGTTCCTGCCATTTACGCCCAAGGACCGAAAGCACAACCCGCCGCTCAAGCTCACGCATGCTCTCGGCGCCGATGGATTCTTCCCGCGCCTGGTAGACAAGCCGGGCGTCAGAGAGGATTTCCTCCCTCAGGAATTCTGCCGTGACCCTGGACTTACCGCCGGCTTCGTCAATGATTTCCTCGGCGGTAACCGTTGCCGGGTACAGGGTCTTCAGGTTTGCCCACAGCTGGTTGTAGTCCCAGTCGTCACCTGACCCCTCGGCCGTAGCGGCATCAATGAGTGAGTTGATGGTGTCTTCCAAGAAGAACTGCACTTTTTCGTGCAGGTCATCGCCTTCGAGGATGCGACGACGGTCGCCGTAGATCGCTTCACGCTGGCGGTTGAGGACGTCATCGTACTTGAGGACGTTCTTGCGCTGCTCGGCGTTGCGACCCTCTACTTGGCCTTGCGCCGACGCGATGGCGCGGGATACGAGCTTCGACTCCAGCGCTACGTCGTCGGGAACGGAGCTGTTCATCAGCCGTTCGGCCGCACCTGAGTTGAACAACCGCATGAGGTCGTCCGTGAGGGAGAGGTAGAAACGGGATTCGCCAGGGTCACCCTGACGTCCGGAACGTCCGCGCAACTGGTTGTCGATCCGGCGGGATTCGTGGCGCTCGGTGCCAAGCACGTACAGTCCGCCGAGGTCCAGAACTTCTTCGTGCTCGTCCTTGACGGCCTGCTTGGCTGCAGCCAGGGCCTCGGGCCATGCGGCCTCGTACTCTTCCGAGTTTTCCTCGGGATCCAACCCACGTTTGGCGAGTTCGGCGATGGCAGTGAACTCGGCGTTGCCGCCGAGCATGATGTCAGTGCCTCGGCCCGCCATGTTGGTTGCTACCGTAACTGCGCCTTTTCGTCCGGCCTGGGCAACGATGGACGCTTCCCTCGCGTGGTTCTTGGCGTTCAACACCTCATGCCGGATGCCTTCTTTGGCCAAGAGCTTCGAGAGGTACTCACTCTTTTCAACGCTGGTGGTACCCACCAGTACAGGCTGGCCGTTTTCATGCCGTTCAGCGATGTCCTGAACGACAGCATCAAACTTAACTACCTCGTTCTTGTAGACGAGGTCCGGTTGGTCGATGCGCTGCATGTCGCGGTTTGTGGGGATGGGAACGACGCCGAGCTTGTAGGTGCTCATGAATTCTGCGGCTTCGGTCTCAGCCGTACCGGTCATGCCAGCGAGCTTGGAGTACATGCGGAAGTAGTTCTGCAGCGTCACCGTAGCGAGCGTCTGGTTCTCTGCCTTGATCTCTACGTTTTCCTTGGCCTCGATGGCCTGATGCATGCCTTCGTTGTAGCGACGACCGGCCAGGATACGGCCGGTATGCTCGTCAACGATCAGCACCTCGCCGTCGAGGATGACGTAGTCCTTGTCCCGCTTGAACAGTTCCTTTGCCTTGATCGCATTGTTGAGGAAGCCGATCAACGGCGTGTTGGCAGATTCGTAGAGGTTCTGGATGCCGAGGTAGTCCTCTACCTTCTCAATCCCGGCTTCCAGCACGCCCACGGTTCGCTTCTTCTCGTCCACCTCGTAGTCGACGTCAGGCTGCAAGCGGAGGACAACTTTGGCAAATTCGCTGTACCACCGGTTGGTGTCGCCTTGCGCAGGACCCGAAATGATCAACGGTGTACGTGCTTCGTCAATCAGAATGGAGTCCACCTCGTCCACGATCGCAAAGTTGTGCCCGCGCTGGACCAGTTCGCTGGCATCCCAGGCCATGTTGTCGCGCAGGTAATCGAAGCCGAATTCGTTGTTGGTTCCGTAAGTGATGTCAGCGTTGTACTGCTCGCGGCGTACCGTGGGGTCCTGGTTGGACAGGATGCAGCCACTGGTAAGGCCAAGGAAACGGTAGACCCTGCCCATGAGTTCGGACTGGTATTCGGCGAGGTAGTCGTTCACCGTGACAACGTGGACACCCTTGCCGGACAGCGCATTGAGGTATGCGGGAGCTGTGGCAACGAGGGTCTTGCCTTCACCCGTTTTCATTTCCGCGATATTGCCCAGGTGGAGGGCTGCGCCACCCATGAGCTGGACATCGAAGTGCCTCATTCCCAGCGTTCTGGAGGAGGCCTCACGGACAGCGGCAAAGGCTTCCGGGAGGAGTGCTTCCAAGGTTTCGCCGTCCTGGTGGCGCGACCTTAGCCGGTCCGTTTCCTCGCGGATTTCAGCGTCCGTGAAGGACTTGAAAGTGTCTTCCAGGGCATTGATGGAATCGGCATAGTTCCGCAGTGTCTTGAGTGTCTTTTTGTCACCCGTGCGGAGAAGTTTTTCGATTAGTGATGCCACGTGAAATTGCTCCCAGTCTCATGCTGCCGAATTCTGGCTGTTTCAGTCTACGGGAGAGACCAGCGCCACGTTGCCGGGTTCACCTCTGAGCGGACTGCCCGGCTGGACGTATTCTCCCGGGGCAGGACCATCGTTCGCCAAGGCTTCGGACAACGCTCCGGCGAGGTCCCCCACTGGCCAGACGACCACCTCCTGGAGGCCGAGCCACGTTGCCATGAGCCTGAGTTCCGCGGCAAGTTCGACGGCGGTATCCGCTGGCGCGTCCATCTCACCAAAGGCGGAGCGCACCAGAAGCTGACGGGATATCCGATCGGCTTTCAAGTCCACTCTGGCAACGATGGCTTCCCTGAGCAGGAACGGCAAGACGTAATAGCCGAAACGTCTCTTGGCGGCAGGGGTGTAGATCTCAATCCTGTAATGGAATCCGAATAACTCCTCCAGCCTCCGTCTTTCGAAGACCAGGGAATCGAATGGGCTCAGGAGGGCCCTGCCTGCTGCTTTTCGCGGCAAGGTGGCATCGACGTGTTGGAAGGTTTCCCTGTCCCATCCCCGAACACTAACGCGTTCAAGACGGCCCGCGCGGACCAGGCGTTGCACCGAACCCGCGCCCGCCTTCAAGGGCGTCCGAAAGTAGTCGGAGAAGCACCTTACCGTGCCAATTCCGTGGGCTCGCGCGGCTGCATCCATGAGCCGGTCAAGGGACGCTTCAGCATCGCCTTCGGGCGGTTGGGCGTCTGGAACAACCCGGGAAGTGAGGGTGTATTTTCGCTCGAACTGCGCTGTCCTGGAAGCGGCGGAAATCCGGCCTTCCTCGAAGAGGTGCTCCAGCACCCGTTTGACGATATTCCAGTTCCAGCCCCAGTTATCACGGTCCGGGTCCTCGTCGTGACCGAGTTCTGCAGTCAACTCGGATGCAGTCATGGGAGGCCCTGAAGTGAGCGCAATCAGAATGCGGTCTTCCATGTCCTGCCGTACGGCCGGATCAAGACGGTGTGCGCCCACCCACGCCCGCTTTTGCCATACGAGCAGGTCCTGGAAATGCTCCGGCCGGATAAAGCTCGCCTCGTGTGCCCAGTACTCCATCATTTTGCGTGGCTTGCGGCTGGCCATCGATTGGAGGATGAAGGGATCGTAGTTGCCAAGCCGGGAAAAGAATGGAAGGTAGTGGCTTCGCGCCACAACGTTGACTGAATCGATTTGGACTAGCTGGATCCGGGCAAAGGTCCGGCCCACCGCCCGTGAAGTCACGGGGCCGGTGGGCCGGACCTTCGCTAATCCTTGAGCTGCCAATGCGATCCGCCGTGCCTGTGAAAGGCTCAGCGAAACGGTCATTGAAGTCCCTTCGTACCTAAGATGAGGCTTTACTTGGCTGTGGCGGCCTGATCATCGGAGCGGTAGGCGTGGATCTTCTCTTCCACGGCTTCCTCGCC
The DNA here is from genome assembly GCF_055389195.1 of Arthrobacter sp. DualSoilB13. Classification (NCBI taxonomy): domain Bacteria; kingdom Bacillati; phylum Actinomycetota; class Actinomycetes; order Micrococcales; family Micrococcaceae; genus Arthrobacter; species Arthrobacter sp. DualSoilB13. Next base: position 2,755,541 of record NZ_AP035865.1, read on the forward strand.
GGGCTCGCAGTTGGAGTCGAGGGTGATCACGCCATAGGTCCAGCCACTGCGCCGATACACAACCGACGGCGCGTTCGTTTCCTTGTCCAGGAACAAGTAGAAGTTGTGTCCAACAAGCTCCATGTTGTCCACAGCATCATCGAGGGTCAGCGATGCTGCGGGAAATACTTTCCGGCGGATCAGGACAGGTGAGTCGCCTGCCGGAATGTCGTTCTCGATGTCGTAAGGAGACCGCTCATCTACCGCCGGTGCGGACTCATGATGATTGCTTGCCTCGACGTAAAGCGGCTCACTCGTACTGGCTGGTTCAAGTGTGGCCGTGGCTTCGCGCACAGCCTTGGGTGTGTGGCGGCCGTGGTGCACCTTCTTACGGTCCTTCGCACGACGAAGCCGCTCAAGCAGCTTGTTGTACGCCAGGTCGAAGGCAGCGAACTTGTCGGCGGCTGTGGCCTCGGCACGGATAACGGGGCCCCGGCCCAGGACGGTGACTTCTACGGTGAGCTCGCCAGGCGTCTGCCTGGGGTTGGTTTCCTTGGAAACCTTTGCGTCAACCCGCTGGACCTTATCCCCCAGCGATTCAATCTTTGAGATTTTTTCGCCGGCATATTCGCGAAAGCGGTCAGAAACTGTCAGATTTCGTCCGCTGATCATGAACTCCATGGTGCCCTCCAATAACTCAGGTGACACGACAACGGCGCTGTTGGGGGCTTGTCTGACGGACAGTCGAGCCCCTTTCCGAGCCGCTATCGACAGGTACATCTTTTCTTGGTACCCACAACCGACGTTAGTTCATCGCCACCGGTTATTCATCCTTTAGCCACTTATTTTTTGATTGAGTCTTAAGGACCGAACCGGGGTGGTCCATGGCCGCTGCGGAAGCGTAGGCTGGTGGCCTCGTGGCTGCGAGTACAACTGCGCCTGATACCAGGCCACCGGCAGCCGTGACCGCCCTTGCCGCCTCAGCGAGTGTGGCACCAGTGGTCAGGACATCGTCAACAAGTATGCATTTGCGGCCTTTGAGCTTGTCCGCTTGTCCCCGCCGTACTCTCATGGATCCTCGGACCCGGCGGGCGCGCTCACCTCTTCCAAGCCCCTTTTGACCTCCGCCTCCATATCGAACGGAAGCACGTCCCAGAACTTCGTCACCAAGCCGGGCCGCTCTCTGCCGGACAGCGTCGGGGCCCGCCACAAATATCCTCCACTCCCCCGACTTCTCCAGAACGTCAAGAATGGGGCAATGGAGCAGCATTCGGCGGATTCGGAGGAAAAAGAGCAGAAGGTGTACCGGGCTGAATCCTCGCCTCCGGAACGCCTTACCGCTACTGGGAACGGGCACAAGGCAGTAGCCGGAGCGGCCGCCGATGGCAGCATCCACGGCTTTGCCCAAGCAGGGAGCCAGAACAGAGGCAAGGCGCCATTGGCCGTGGCTCTTGAACGAGAGGAGGCACCGGGCGAGCTCATCCCGATACGGCCCCGCCGCCACCACCCCGATCTTCGCTGTTCCATTGATGTCAATCAAAGCGGGTGACTCAAGTTCGGCCCGAAATGGGTGCCGGCACAGCTGACGGATTCTTCTTGCGCAACTGCTGCAAAGCACCGCATCTTCCATCTCACAGCAGACGCAGTCCACAGGAATGAGCACTGCCAGCAGGTCAACCACAGTGCCATGCAGGGCGGCGATGATCCGGCCCGTTCTTCCTCGAAAAGGGCCACGACGCCGCGCCCCGGCAGGTTCAGGAAAACCGAGGTCGGGATCGATACGGCGGCGGAGCCGGTTACGGAACCATGGACCAAGGGAGGAGAACGTCATTCTGGCAGTTTGAACGTGATGTTCGCCTTGAGGAGGGCACGAGGGGAGCTATGTGGATAAAGGAGGGAAACAGGCGCCGGGCGCTCACCCCGGGAAGGCTGGTTCGGTAGGTCCCTTGAGCTGGAGCTCCCAGCCATTTCCGACGCGTTGGAAGATCCCTGCAGCCGACTGTCCGTAAATTTGCTCGGCGCCGTTTCCGACGCTGAGGCTGGTCAATCCATCCCAAGGGGCCAACTGCTGCGGTTCACCGGATGCCAGCGACAGGAGTTCCGGAACCACTGTTGAAGTAGCCGAGCCGGACATCACCGCCACCGTGGACCCGTTGACCCAGGCGCCTTGATCGGCAGCACTACTACTGAGCAGTGTGATGGGAAGCGTGAGGTCCTTGGGAACACCGTCCGGGTTGCGGACGATGCCCGTGATCTGCACGGCGGATTTACCGTTTGCCTCGGAAATGACCAAGGCCCTGGTTCCCTCGCGAGAAACCCTGAAATCCTTGACTGTTCGTCCCGTGAGCCAGGCCGGCGTCATGGTGACACTGGGAATCGCGGCACCTGGAGCTATCCCTGTGGGTTTGTAAGCCACAACTTCGGCGGCACCGGTTGCACCGGGCCCCGCTGTCCAGACCCAATCGTTCGGACTGAAGGAGGGTCCGGTAAGAGTGCTTCTGGTGGTTAGCTGTCGCGCTGCCTGCCCTGGTTCGATGGAGTAAAGCGTCGTTTTGTCGCCGTTGAGGAAAGCAGCGGTCTGGGAGACCGGCGACTCAGCGGGCGAGTGGGGACCAAGCCCGGCAACCGACTGTATGTCCGGCAGCGGAGTGACCCTGTTGTTCTCGTAGCGCACCAGATCGCCATTGTTCACTGCGATCTGGCGGGCAGGAACACTCTTGTCCAGCACCGGGGGCAGAACTGTCCCGTTGTCTTCAACACGCACCAGGTCCTGGTCGGCACGGAGCTGAACGTTAATGACATCGGGCTGACTACGGAACGTCAGTGCCAACTGATTTTGCATCCTCTGCCGGTCCTCGGCGGAGGCGTCAAAGAGTTCCTTGGCTGAGAGGTCCACCTGAGCTGCGCCGGAAACAACCGGCACAGATTCCCGTGCGAGCTTCATCCCCGAGGGGAAGGCGCTGACCACTGCCCCTCGCAGGTAAGGGGCCGGCCCGGCAAGCAACGCGCTGGTCATGGACTTCACGGTGTTCTTCTTGATGAACCATCGATAGTCCGGCACCGCGTAGGTAAACGTCGGGTCATAGAAGTAGATGGGGTTGGCCCCGTAAATCACTTTGAACGTCTCTTCGGGGATGGCGGTGCCATCGGGCACCTTGGAAATACGCCATTCGCCCTCCACCTGCTCGAGCGTCAAGGGGATGGTTTCCTTGGTTCCGGGAGGGAACTGCGTTGCAACGCCGTCAGCATCCACTGAATAGGCAACGTCGAGCTCGTAAAGGTATTCGTTCTCCCCCGCTGCCTTGACTACCCGTTGCTCGCGAAACACCAAGGCGCGTTTGTCCGGTTTCCACGTCACCGACTGCGCCTGCGTCAGGAACTGGCGTGCCACGGGGTAGTCATCCTCATAACCGCTACCTGCCATGTAGAAATCCTCGATCACGGTTTCCGGGCTGGAACCTGCACGCGGAGCGGCAGGGAAGAAGACCGGGGCGTTGGGATTGCCGGCGCCCTCGTCCTTACTCTTGCCAACAGGCCCGGAGCGGGGAATTTGGGCGCAGGAAGCCAGCAGAATCATCAGCACGGCAAACAATGCGACCACTGCCCTGCCGCGTTGTGACCTTCCCGCACTCATGAGATCTCCCCTGTTCTGCCCTCGCCGGGACCGGGATCTCCCCCGGCGGCTTGGGGTTGCGCCGGAGTGTTGCCGGATTCCGGGGCCAGTACAAGCATCTGCCGTTCGCTTGGCGACCCGGGAAATTTAATGTCCGCAGGCTCCAACTGAAGGGGAGACTTCACAATGGTGCCGCCTTGCCGCAACGGAAGTGTCAACCGGAAGTTGGAACCGGCGCCCTTTCGCCCCCATGCCTGGAGCCAGCCGTTATGGAGCTTGGTGTCCTCGGCAGCGATGGAGAGGCCCAGTCCGCTTCCACCGGTGGTCCGGGCCCGTGCAGGATCTGCCCGCCAGAACCGGTCGAAAACCCTGGCAGCCTCAGCCTGGGTCATCCCAATACCGTGGTCCCTTACTGACACCGCTACAGCATCATGGTTGGCCGCAACGGAGATGTGGATTGGCTTTCCCTCGCCGTGTTCCAGGGCGTTGAGCAACAAGTTACGGAGAATCCGGTCGATCCTGCGCGAATCCATCTCCACGATGATGCTCTTCTGGCGGGCGTTCAGTCGCACTTCGGAGCCGTACTCCGCAGCAACCGGTGCCGCACCCTCCATGACGTGCGAGATCACTTGGAAGATGTCCTGCGGTTCTGCATCAAGGACGGCGGCTCCAGCGTCAAACCGCGAAATCTCCAGCAGATCCGACAGCAAGGACTGAAAGCGCTCAACCTGGTGGTAGAGCAACTCTGCCGACCTCTTGTTCATGGGATCAAAATCTTCGCGGGCATCGAACAGAACCTCGGCCGCCATGCGCACGGTGGTCAGTGGGGTACGCAGTTCATGGGATACATCGGACACAAAGCGCTGTTGCATCTGCGACAGGGTGGCCAATTGGGTGATCTGTTCCTGGAGGCTTGCGGCCATGTGATTGAAGGACGCGCCCAATCTCGCGACCTCGTCTTCCCCCTTGACCACCATGCGTTCCTGCAACTGGCCGGCAGCAAGCTTTTCCGACACCACGGCAGCATGGCTTACCGGGCTGACGACGTTACGGGTCACGTACCAGGCGATGGCACCAATCATGAGGACAAGTGCCGCACCACCCGCCCACAGGACGTTCTGGATCTCGTCCAGTGTCTGTTGGGCTGTGTTGAGGTCGTAGATCAGATATAGCTCGTAGGCTGTTCCGTTGAATGTGACAAGGTTCCCCACGGCAATACCGGGTCTGTCCTCGTTTCCCACCGGGAACTGTGTGGAGGCCCAAAATTGCTGCTTGCCACCGCTTTGCACGGCCTTGCGCAGCTCGGGGGGAATGACGCGGACCGTTAGTTGGTCCGAAGCACGTGACTCGACCCACCGGTTACGGGGTTTTGTTTGTTCCGGGGCGGCTTCAAAAACGTATCTACGCTGTATAACCGAGCCGCGGCCTTCCACGGCAGTCAACGTGTCATAGACCAGGGTGATCACGCTTGACTGGTCGGTGACCTGCGCGCCGTCGAACGTGTCCTGTACTTGTTTGACGTTGAACCGTGACTCGGATTCCGCCTGGGCCAGCCGTTCCTGGAACAGGTTGTTGGCGATTTGGTTGGACAGGTATGCGCCCACAATGGCGAATGACGTCACTGCCAGAAGCAATGTGGTGAGGACCGTGCGGAACTCCAAGGACCGGCGCCAACGCCGCAACAGTGAACGCCAGACGAAGCGCAGTCCTGGCCTGATTTGCCTCATGCCAAGAGACACAAGGCGCGTAATCCGAAGGACGAGAATCAGGCCGCGGCGTGTCCAGATCCGTGCCCGGGACAGGAGCCAGGAAAGACTCTTGGTGTTCCTGGCGGGCCGCTCGTGGGTGGCGCCCACTGGCTCAGGGGAAGTTTCCGGGGACTCTGACTGTGCCGGGGTCACATGCTCGACTCCGGCCGCGCCGGGATCCTTGGCCCCCGGGTTCTCGCCCTCCGCGCCGGTCTTTCCGACCGGCGACTCAGGAACCTGCTTTATATCCGACACCACGCACCGTCAAAACGACCTCGGGCGCTTCGGGATCACGTTCAATCTTGGAGCGCAGCCGTTGGACGTGGACATTGACCAGCCGCGTGTCGGCGGCGTGGCGGTATCCCCACACCTGCTCAAGCAGAAGTTCACGTGTAAACACCTGCCACGGCTTGCGGGCCAACGCAACCAGGAGATCAAATTCAAGGGGAGTCAGCGAGATCCGCTCTCCGCCCCGGGTCACCAAGTGACCTGCAACGTCAATAGTGACATCGGCAATGCGCAGGGTTTCGGGGGCCTTCTGGTCCCCGGGCCGCAACCGCGCACGAACCCGCGCTACAAGCTCAGCGGGCTTGAAGGGCTTGGGCACGTAGTCATCGGCGCCGGATTCAAGGCCACGAACCACATCCGAAGTATCAGATTTTGCGGTGAGCATGACGATGGGAACGTCCGACTCGCCGCGGATTTGGCGGCATACCTCGATCCCGTCCGAGCCCGGGAGCATCAGGTCCAGGAGCACCAGGTCCGGCTTCGAGGAGCGGAAGATCTCCAAGGCCTGGCCGCCGTCTGCGCAGAACACCGGCTCGAAGCCATCATTGCGCAGGACGATGCCAATCATCTCTGCGAGTGCTTCGTCGTCGTCAACTACCAGAATGCGTGCCTTCATAGTTATATATTCCCTTATCGCCAAGTCTTTGTCCCGTTGGGCGCAGCGCACGGCATGGCGCCCCCGGGGCACTTCCACCGTACTGCACTGTTATTCACCACGCTCCGTGATGGCCGCGCGGGCGGCAGGCTATGAGGGACGACGGCGGGACTATAGGCTGGGTGCGAAGGTCCGTGTGGGGGACGTCGGGAGTCGGCGGGCCGGATCTTATGGGGAGGAAATCGTGTCACAGCCAGAGCACGGCCAGAATCCACCGCCGGGTGGTCAGCCCGCGTGGGGTAACCAACCACAAGGCGGCAATCAGCCACCGTGGGGCGGCCAACCACAAAACGGCAATCAGCCACCGTGGGGCAGCCAACCACAAGGCGGCAATCAGCCGCAGTGGGGCGGCCAACCACAGTGGGGCGGCCCCCAGGCTTGGGCTGCGCCGCAGGCTGGCGGGCAATATCGTCCAGGTCAACCTCCTGGCGGCTGGCCTCCAGGTCCACCCTACGGGCAACCCTTTTATGTCGCGCCTCCCAAGCCCGGAATCATCCCCCTGCGTCCGCTGCAATTCGGCGAGATCCTTGATGGCTCGTTCCAGACGATCCGCCGCAATGCCGCTTCCATGTTTGGCTCCGCGCTGATCGTGCAAGTCCTCGGGGCAGTCCTGATCGGCATTGTCACGGTGGGCATGGTCCAGTTGTCCACGACCTTTGAATCCGTCAGTTCGGAAGCGGAGTTTGCCGACGCGATGGGTCCGTTCTTCGCGTTCATGGCCGGCACCCTAGGGGTTTCGGTGCTGATTGGGTTCCTGGGATCCGTCCTCCAAGGTGTCCTGGTGGTGCCCGTCTCCCGTTCGGTGCTCAACCGGCGGACAGGATTCAAGCAGATGTGGAAACTGGCGGGCCCCCGGATAATTCCTCTGCTGGGCGTTGCTGCGCTGCTGACGCTGGGCGGCCTTCTCGCCGTTGCCGCGGTGATCGGGATTGCGATCTTGCTGTTCACCGCCATGGGACCTGCCGCGCTGCTGATCGTCCTGCCTCTGGGGCTGGGTGCAGTGGTGGCCTTTGTGTGGATCGGCCTGAAGTTGATGCTGGCCCCTGCAGTGATAGTGGTGGAGCGGACCGGAGTTTACGACGGACTTCTCAGGTCGTGGAAGTTGACCAGGAACAACTGGTGGCGCATTTTCGGCATCACGCTGGTGGTAGCCATCATGGTGGGAATCATCGCCCAAATTGTCCAAATTCCCGTGTCCTTGGTCTCCGCCGCCATCGGTGGAGTAGTGGCCCCCCACCCCGACGCGGAGTCGATGACCTCCACGCTGGTTCTGACGACCGTGATTTCCACGGCGATCGGGGCACTGGTGGGGTCTGTAACGTTCGCCTTTCAAGCGTCCGTTTCCAGCCTGATCTATATGGACCTACGCATGCGGCGGGACGGTCTGGATGTTGAATTGATGCGGCTGATGGAAACGGGTTCCGATCCTGAAGGGATCCCCGGCGGACCATCCAATGCGCCCGCTAACACCGCCTGGCCACCGAGCGAGGGACAGTTTCCGTCCGCTCCCCCAGGGCAGCAACCTCAGGCATGAGGGCAGCCGCGATCGATGTATTTTCGTCATGGGCATTGATGGAACCGCCTGTGATCCCGGACCGGGACGAAGCGCGACGCTGGGCCGTTGAGGAGCTATCTAACCCCCGGTACCCGGACGCGACGCCCGGCTGGCTTGAACAGATGTGGCGGGATTTCATGGATTGGCTTTCATCCTTGGATGGTGGATCCGGTGCCGGGCCCAACATCGCTGTTCCGTTGATGGTGGTTCTGGCTTTGGTGCTCATCATCGCCGCCATCTTCTTCGTGAGGCCGAGGTTGAACGCCCGGAGGGCTAAAGAGGCGGAAGACCTCTATGGAAACGACCGCACAGTCGACGCAGAGGGCTACCGTGCACGGGCGGCGACAGCAGCCGACGGCGGCAACTGGCCGGCCGCCGTCGTCGATCAGTTCCGTGCTCTTGTCCGCTCCGCGGAAGAACGGGACATCATTGATGCTCGAGCCGGCAGGACCGCAGACGAAGCCGCCGCTCAATTGGGCGGGGTTTTTGGTGCGGCACAAGCCAAGCTGATCGCCGCTGCCGGTGTTTTCGATGCCGTGCGGTATGGCGACCACCCGGCAACACGCGCGGACTACGAGTCAGTCCGCCAGCTGGATGCTGAACTTCTTGCGCTGAAGCCTGACTTCGCAGGACAGGCCAACGCTGGATTCGCGGTTCCCCGATGACCACGAACGAACATGTGGGCCAGGAGGAAATCACTACCCCAGGTTTCCCGGCCGGCGGGAGGTTCAAAGCCTGGTTCCAAAAACACCTCGTGTGGATTGCCTTGGGGGCCTTGCTTGCTGGTTTGGTAATTTTCCTGGCTATTGACAGCGTTGCAGGCGCCACCGACTCCCGGCGCTTGTCAGCGCGGAACCCGGCACCGGACGGCGGAATGGCGGTAGCCGAGATCCTGGGGCGCCACGGCGTGTCCGTCACTCCGACCGAGACGTTCGAGGACACGTTGGAGGCGCTATCAAACAAAGATGACGCCACGGTATTCCTCTTTGACGCACAGGGCTTCCTTGACCGGTCCCAGCTTGAGGAGATCACAGCCGCAGCAGACCGTGTAGTGGTGGTGACTCCACGACTCAGGACGCTCAATGGCCTGGCTGAAGGTATCCGCCCTGGCGGCGTGGTTCCGGAAGCGATACAGGTCATTGAACCGGGTTGCGAGCAGGACGATGCCTTGGCAGCGGGCCGCGTATCGGCGCAAGGATCCGTCTTTTCAGGACCCGTAGTTTGCTACGCCCCGCGTGGGAGCGGACCCGGGTTGTACGCGGAATCAGCCGATGGCAGGGTCATTGTTTTGGGCAGCAGGGAGCTCTTGGACAATCAACACGTTGCACTGGAGGGAAATGCGGCCCTCGCCCTCCGAACGCTGGGCAACAACGCGAACCTCGTGTGGTACCTCCCCGGGGTCGGAGATATCCCGGCGTCAAATTCAAGCCCCACGCTCAACGAGCTCGCGCCGCGATGGCTTGCCTTCGCGGGCCCCTGGCTGGGCTTCGTAGCCCTGCTGGCCATCGTATGGCGGGGCCGACGCATGGGCCCTTTGGTTTTCGAGCCACTGCCCGTGGTGGTCAAGGCCGCCGAAACAGCAGAAGGGCGTGCTCGCCTGTACCAGGACTCACGCGCCGTGGAGCGGGCCGCCCGGAATTTGAGGGCCGGAACCCTGTCACGGCTGGCCCGGCACTTCAACCTTGGAGCCGACGCCACCACCGAAGCAATTCTGGATACAACAGCCCGCCATGTGAAGCTGCCGGCCACGGAAGTGCGGTCCGTCCTGATCGACTTCATGCCCGAAAGTGAAGGACAGCTGGTGCAGTGGGCACAACAGATTGAACGAATCGAACAGGAAGCGATCGCCAGATGAGCAGCCACACGGACAGCAACAGCCACTACGCGGAGACGACGTCCCAGCAGGAAGCCCTGCAGAACGAGGCGTCGCAGCACGAGGCGCCACCTTCAGAAAACGGGCAGAGGCACCCCCTTGAGGATCCGGCACGGCAGTCGTTGCTCAATGTCAGAGCCGAAGTGGGCAAAGCTGTAGTCGGTCAGGACTCCACGGTTACCGGCATGCTGATCGCCCTGCTATGTGACGGACATGTCCTCCTCGAGGGTGTTCCCGGCGTGGCCAAGACCCTTTTGGTCAGGGCTTTGTCCACCGCTCTGAGCTTGGACACCAAGCGTGTTCAGTTCACTCCGGACCTCATGCCCGGTGACGTCACGGGCTCTTTGGTCTATGACTCCCACACGTCCGAGTTCACTTTCCGTGAAGGCCCGGTGTTCACCAACATCATGCTGGCCGACGAGATCAACCGAACCCCGCCGAAGACCCAGGCTTCACTCCTGGAGGCAATGGAAGAGCGCCAGGTTTCCGTGGACGGCGTATCGCGTCCACTGCCAAGTCCGTTCATTGTTGCGGCCACCCAGAACCCTGTGGAGTACGAGGGAACCTATCCCCTGCCGGAGGCGCAGCTGGACCGTTTCCTCCTCAAGTTGACCATGCCGCTGCCCGGCCGGGCTGAGGAGATTGAAGTCATCCGCCGCCATGCCAGCGGGTTTGATCCCCGCAACCTTTCCGCAGCCGGCGTGCGCCCGGTGGCTGGCGCCGTCGAGCTTTCCAACGCCCAAGCAGCCGTTGCGCACGTGGCTGTGGCTCCGGAGATCCTCGCGTACATCGTTGACGTTGTTCGCGCCACAAGGTCTGCGCCCTCATTCCAACTCGGCGTTTCGCCGCGCGGGGCAACCGCGCTGCTCAAAACCTCAAAAGCGTGGGCGTGGTTGTCCGGCAGGTCCTTCGTCACCCCGGACGACGTCAAAGCGTTGTCCTTGCCGTGCCTGAGGCACAGGGTAGGTCTGCGGCCGGAAGCCCAGATGGACGGCATTGTGGTGGACGATGTCTTGGGCAGTATTCTCGCCTCCGTCCCGGTACCGCGATGATCGCCGGGGCGACGTTGGCCGAGGGGGCTTGAGTGGCCATAACGGGTCGTTTTGTGTTGCTTTCTCTGCTGGGTCTGGTGCCGTTGGTGGCTTTTCCCGCGTGGAGCACTGTCCTGTTGGTTGGCGCGGGGCTGGTTCTTGTGCTGGTGTTGGATCTGGTGCTGGCGGCGTCGCCCGCTCAGCTTGCCCTGGAACGCGTCCTCCCTGGAAACGTGACGCTCGAGGGCAAAGCTGACTCTGTAGTGACCATCACCAACCCCACCCGGCGCACATTGCGGGCGGAAGTCAGAGATACCTGGCAGCCCTCAGCGGGGGCCGTGAACTCTGCGCAATCCCTTGTGGTCCCGGCTGGTGAGCGCCGGCGCATGACAGTGACCTTGGTCCCTCGGCGACGCGGCGACCTTACAAGCCCCCATGTGACCATCCGCTCCATGGGTCCCCTGGGAATGGCGGCGAGGCAGCGCACACGCGTCCTGCCTGGCCAGTTGCGGGTCCTCCCGCCGTTCCACTCGAAACGTCATCTCCCATCCAAACTCCGGAAGCTCCGGGAACTGGACGGCAGGGCCGCCGTGCAGATCCGCGGGGCAGGTACCGAATTCGACTCGTTGCGTGACTACGTCCGCGGTGACGACGTCCGGTCCATCGACTGGCGCGCTACCGCACGCCGCACATCGGTGGTGGTGCGGACGTGGCGCCCCGAGCGCGACAGGCGCGTGGTGATTGTTCTTGATACTTCCCGTACGGCGGCAGCAAGAATCGAAGATGAACCGCGGCTCGATACTGGAATTGAGGCCGCTCTGCTGCTCGCCGTGCTGGCCGAGCGCGGAGGCGACCGTGTGGATTTCCTCGCCTACGACCGGAGGCTCCGCGCACGGGTTGAGTCGGCGTCGAAAGGAAATTTGCTGGGTCAGCTCGTTCAAGCCATGGCTCCCTTGGAGGCTGAACTGATCGAGCTCGATTGGCAGCAGGTTCCTGCTCAAGTGCGTGCCGTCTCGGCGCATCGCTCCATGGTGGTGCTGTTGACGGCGCTTGACGGCGGCGCCCCGGAAGAGGGCCTCCTGCCTACCGTTGCCCAACTGGCACGCCAGCACGTTGTGGTGGTGGCATCCGTCCGGGATCCCTTGCTTTCTGCCATGAAGAAAGAGAGGACTACGGCGAGTCAGGTTTTCCGGGCAGCGGCTGCCGAACGCGCGCTCTTGGAACGCTCAGCGGTGATGGCTCAGCTCCGGCAGCTTGGAGCCGAGGTGGTGGATGCCGAACCCCACGATGTTCCTCCACTGCTCGCTGATACGTATATTCGCCTCAAAGCAGCCGGCCGGCTCTAAAGCAAAGCTCCAGCCTAAGTACGGCTCCGATGTTGTGTTCAAGGAAGGACTGCCATGAATAGCCCCATCTACCAGCTGGCGCTGGGCGAGGATTTCGCCCGGCTCACCCCGGAACTCCAAAAGTATTTCTCGTTGGCGGCCGGATCGGGTTTCTATGGAATAGGCGAAGGCGTCTTTGATGTGGTGGGGTGCCGGCAGAAATGGTTGCGGCCGCTCCTCGCATTGACAGGAGGCGAGGAAGCCTTCTTTCCAGAGTACGGCGAGGGAATTCCGTTCCGGATCGAAAACCACGCCCATGTGGATCCTTTCGGACGCCCGGCACTAACAGCGCGCCGGGAGATCTACTTCCCGTCCGGAACACGGCTCTTCCACGATACGACCAGCGCCATCCTGCCTGGCCATGGGGATCGAAACGCCCGCTTGGTGGACCATGTAGGCCGTTACCGCCGACTGGTCACGGACCTGGATGTCAGCGTCACCTCCCAAGGCCGCCTCCGTGGTGTGTCCCAGGCGAGCAGGCTCTTCCTGGGCCCCCTGCGCATTCCGCTGCCGGCAGCCCTCGACGCACGAGCGTATGCCGAACAATGGTGGGACAACGACGAGGGCAAGCACCGCATTCAGGTCAAGGTCATCCAGCCACAGATCGGTCTGGTTCTTGTCTATGCAGGACGCTTCGACTACCGCCTGGCACCGTACTTGCCAGGAATGGCCCCCGGTAACTCCCTCCCCCGCTATGCCGAACCAGACCGCTGGGAAAAGAGAATCTGACTTCCCTGAGGTCAGCCCTGAGCCAGCTGGTCCAGTCCGTCAGCCACTTGTGTCAGTTTCGTCAGAACGTCTTTGGCCGTTGAAGGAGTGAAGTCTGCCAGTCCAGTGGAGGGTGTGACGCGCAGTCCCGCCAAGCCGGATGCAGGAAGGCCCAGCTGGCGCCACGGTTTCCAGATGCTTTCAACTACCTCGGCCGTACGCGGTAGTTGCGCCCGGGGATCGCTGGTGGAAAGCGCCCCTGCCCACACACGCTTACCGTCCTCCACGGCTGCGGCCAGCTGTTCCCACTGGCGTGACGTCAGGGCCTTCAGGGGAACTGCGACGCCATCAGCACCGGCGGCGAGTACCCTGTCGATGGGCGCTTCAATTTCCGGTATGGAGACCACTGTCTCCATGACGCCAGCAGATTTCAGGGCGTCGATCACCAGCTTCCAGGCACCTGTGACTTCCTCACCGGAGATGGACCTCAACGTGCGGTAGCCACTGGCTGTTGGAATGGTCCCTGCCATGACGGAGGCAATGTCCGGTTCGTCTATCTGGACCACCAACCGGGCGCCCGGGACACCGGCGGCAATGCGGCTGAGGTGCTCTCCCACGCCTGCGGCCAAGGATTCAGCAATGTCCCTCCGAGCGCCGTAGTCCAAGAGTGCCCGTTCGCCACTGTGCAGGTGAAGATTGGCCGCGAGACTCATGGGTCCCAGCACCTGGATCTTGAACTCCGTTGCTGAAACATCCTCGGCGCCGGCGACGTCGGCCAAAATGTTGATGTCGGTCAATAGTGCCGAGCTGGCGCGACGGGCATCTTTACCGGGCCTGTCCACCAAACGCCAGCCGTGGGGTTGGACGTCGAGTGGGAGGTCAATCAGCAGGGAACCTGTCCGCCCAACGGCGTCCGATCCCACCCCTCGCTCCGGCAGTTCGGGCAGGAACGGAAGATGGGGGTCTCCCAACTCGCCCCTGATGATCCGGTTGGCTTCCGCGGGATCGGTGCCGGGCCACGGCCCTAGTGCGGTGGCGCTGGCGCGTACGCTTTCCACTTCTGTCACGGGTTAGGCCTGCTGGCTGGAGATCTGGTGATCCTCGGCGATGGCCTCGTGATGGCGGATCACTTCACTGATGATGAAGTTGAGGAATTTCTCTGCGAAGGCTGGATCGAGGTGCGCATCCTCGGCGAGCCTGCGCAAGCGGGCGATCTGGGCGGATTCGCGGCCCGGATCTCCGGCGGGAAGCTTGTGTGTGGCCTTCAGGATGCCAACTTTTTGGGTGGCCTTGAAGCGTTCAGCGAGCAGGAAAACAAGTGTTGCGTCAATGTTGTCGATGCTGGACCGGATGGACAGCAGCTCATCCATGACGGCACGGTCCACGTGGCCGGCCAAGGAGCTCGCTGCCGGGTTGAAGGAATCGGCGTCATGGGGAAGGGCGTTGTTCTGCTCGGTCATGCACCCCAGTCTATGGTGTGAGGTTGTACCGCCGTGGGTGTTACCTGACGTGATGGCGAAGGCACGCCCTCCGCAGATGAGGGGGCGTGCCTTCGCTTCTTACCAACGTCCTTTCGAACGGTTTAGCCACCCAGCAGCGATCGGTGGGCATCCCGCCGTCGTGCTTGTTCATCCGGGTCCGGTACCGGCAGGGACGCGATGAGCCGCTTGGTGTAGTCGTGTTGCGGTGAGCCCATCACTTGGTTGCCGATCCCCTGCTCCACCAGCCGGCCCTTATACAACACGCCAACCCAGTGGGACAGCATGTCCACCACTGCGAGGTCGTGGCTGATGAAGAGAGCCGCGAAACCGTACTGCGCTTGGATGTCTTTGAACAGGTCCAGGACTTTGGCCTGCACCGAGACGTCAAGGGCGGATGTGGGTTCGTCGGCGATCAACAGGCGCGGATTAAGCGCCAGGGATCTCGCCAGGGATGCGCGCTGCCGCTGCCCGCCCGAGAGCTCGTGCGGGTAGCGTTCGGCGTACGACGCCGGCAACTGGACTGATTCGAGCAGCTCACCTACCTTTTTCCTCGCCTCAGCGGCGCCCGGCCGGGTGTGGATCAGCAGCGGTTCGGCGACGCATTCGCCAATGGTGAGGTGCGGGTTGAAGGACGCCGCCGGATCCTGGAACACGAAGCCGATTTCCTTGCGGAGGGGTCGGAAGGAACGCTCCTTGAAGTCCAACATCTCGTACCCAAGGACCTTCAGGCTTCCCCCTGTGGTCCGGGTCAGGCCGGCTATCGCTCGTCCAATGGTTGACTTTCCGGAACCGGATTCACCCACCAACCCGAAGACCTCGTTTTCGGACACCGTAAAGCTGACATCGTTCACGGCCTTGAATCCGTGCCTGCCGAAACGGCCGGGGTATTCGATGGTGAGGTTCTTTGCCTCCACCAGGATTTTGCCATCTTGGTGGAGCCGGCCTCGGGCACCCTCGGAGGCGGAGTTCCGTCCGAGGTGCGGCACAGCGGCCAGCAGTTTCCTGGTGTACTCCTGCCGGGGTTCAGCAAACAGGACCTTGGCCGGGGCCTCCTCCACAACGTCGCCCTGGTACATCACCACTACACGGTCGGCCAGATCTGCCACGACGCCCATGTTATGGGTAATGAGCACGATCGAGGTGCCGTAATTGTCCCTCAAATCGCGCAGGAGCTGGAGGATTTCGGCCTGGACTGTCACATCCAGGGCCGTGGTGGGCTCATCGGCCACGATCAGTCCGGGATTGAGTGCCAACGCCGCGGCTATGACCACGCGTTGTTTCTGTCCGCCGGAGAACTGGTGAGGATAGTAGTTGACCCGCGTTTCGGGGTCCGGGATGCCAACCTTGCGAAGTGCCTCGGTTGCCCGTTCCTTGGCTTCCTTGGCGGAGATGCGCCGTCCGTCAGTGGAATGCGCCCTGATGCCTTCGGCAATCTGCCAGCCCACGGTGAAGACCGGGTTGAGGGCTGTGGAGGGCTCCTGGAACACCATGGCCACATCGCGGCCGCGGATTGTGCGGAGGGTGGATTTGCTGACGCTGATGACGTTGTTGCCGTTGATCACCACGGCGCCTGAGCTGATGGCTGTTTCCGGAAGCAGGCCGAGGATGGTCTTGGCCGTCACGGTTTTACCGGAACCCGATTCGCCCACAATGGCAACTACTTCTCCGGCTCCAACGTTCAGGCTTACGTCTTTGACGGCATGAACGTCGCCGCCGTCAGTGGCGAAGGTGACTTGGAGCCGATCAATGGTAAGTACCGGCTGTTCCGTGCCTGTCCCGTCTGAGAGGTTTCCAAGGTTGGTGGTCATGACTTTCCTGCCTCTGCCGGGTTTTCCGACGATTCCGGTCCTGCCGGTGTACCGGGTACTGGTGTTCGGCCCGCGCGTTTGCGGCCACGGATCCTGGGGTCGTTGAGGTCGTTGATGCTCTCGCCCACCAGGGTCAGCCCCAGGACGGTGAGGACGATCGCGATGCCGGGGAAGACGCCTGTCCACCAAATACCGGAGGAGGTGTCAGCCAAGGCTTTGTTGAGGTCGAAACCCCATTCGGCCGCGGACGTGGGTTCGATCCCGAAGCCAAGGAATCCCAAACCGGCCAGTGTCAGGATCGCTTCGGAGGCGTTGAGGGTGAACATGAGCGGCAAGGTTCGGGTGGCGTTCTTGAAGATGTGCCGCCCGATGATTCGCACACTGGACGCCCCGAGGACCTTGGCCGACTCCACGAAAGGCTCGGCCTTGAGCCGGATGGTCTCTGCACGGATCACCCGGAAGTACTGCGGCACAAAGACCACAGTGATGGAGAAAGCACAGGAGAAGATGCCGCCCCAGAAGCTGGACTGGCCGCGGCTGATCACAATTGAGATCACAATCGCCAGGAGCAGTGTTGGGAATGCGTAGATGGCGTCCGCAACGACGACCAAAATTCTGTCCAGCCATCCGCCGAAGTATCCGCTGAGAAGCCCCAGCACCACGCCGAGGAACAAGGACATTGCCACGGACACAATGATGACTGTCACTGCCGTTTGGGAACCCCAAATCACTCGAGACAGGACGTCGTAGCCACCAACGGTCGTTCCCAGCAGGTGTTTGCCGCCAGGGGCTTCCTGGGTGGGAAACGAGCCGGAGGCATCGCTGAGTTGGGAGTAGCCATAGGGAGCAAGGAGCGGGGCGAAGATGCTGGTGAGAAGGAAGACTCCGCTGAGGACAACACCCACCACCAGCATGCCTCGCTGGAGGCCTACGCTCTTCTTCAGGTGGCTGATCACGGGAAGCCGTGAGAACAAGGGCTGCTTGGCCCGGGTCAATTGAGGGGTGCTCATGGTCAGTACCTCACTCGGGGGTCGATGAGCGCGGCAATGATGTCCACGATGAAGTTGGTGACGGCCACGATGATGGCCAGCAGCACCACGATCCCTTGGACGGCCACGAAGTCGCGGGCATTCAAGTACTGCACCAGCTGGTAGCCAAGGCCTTTCCACTCAAAGGTGGTTTCGGTGAGGATCGCGCCGCCCAGCATCAGGGCAATTTGCAGGCCCATGACGGTAATGATGGGAATCAGCGCGGGTTTGTAGGCGTGCTTGGTCACCAGGCGGAACTCCCTGACGCCTCTGGAGCGCCCTGCCTCAATGTAGTCCTTTCCCAATGTTCCGATGACGTTGGTGCGGACCAGGCGAAGGAACACACCTGCGGTGAGTAGGCCAAGGGCGACTGCCGGAAGAACTGCGTGGGACGCTATGTCACCGAGGGCGGTGAAGTTTCCGCTTCGCAGCGCGTCGAGCCAGTAGATACCGGATGGAGCAGCCAAAGCGCTCATGGTTAGTTCCGTACGAGTGGAGGCGCGGCCTGCTACCGGGAACCATCCGAGCCATACGGAAAACGTCAGCTTGAGGAGCAGCCCTGAGAAGAAGACCGGAGTGGCGTAGCAAAGGATGGCGAAGAACCTCAGCAGGGCATCGGGAGTCTTGTCCCGGTGTTGGGCGGCAATCAGCCCGAAAGGGATACCGACTGCGAGCGCCACGATCAGCGCGTTGATGGAGAGTTCAAGGGTGGCTGCGCCGAAGGTGGTCATCACCTCAACTACAGGACGCCGGTCAGTGATGGTGGTTCCGAAGTTCCCGGTGATCAGCTGGCCAAGGTACTCGAAGTACTGAACCAGGACCGGACGGTCGTACCCGGCATCATGGATGCGTTGGGCCAGGACGTCCGGGGGAAGCCGTCCGCCTTGTGATGCGGTGATGGGATCGCCGATGACCCGCATCAGGAAGAAGACCAGTGTTACCAGGATGAAAACGGTGGGAATGATCAGGAAGAACCTGATCACGATGTATCTGCCCAGCCCTCCCCCGGCTTTGGACTTGCTCTTGGGAGCGACGATGCCGGGTTCAGCCTCGGGAACCTCAATAAGTGTTGTCATGTGCTACCTGCATTTCTTGCCCGTGGATTACGCGGGACTGTCTGATGCGTGCCGGCCACGTTGGTGGTCAGCAAAGGAGGCGGAACACCGGATCAGTGTCCCGCCTCCCTTCTCTTCACAAAGGTGCGGTTACTTGGAAATTACGCCCAGACGGAACTTGAAGGACGGATCCAGGGTCTTGTCGACTCCGTTGACGCCGCTTCCGACGACCGCCACCTGCGCACCCTGAAGCAGGGGCAGTGTGGAGATGTCCTTGGCGAGGGCGTTCTGGACTTCCTTGATGGCTGCCTCACGCTTGGTCTTGTCCGCTTCGGTGAGCTGCTTGCCGATGAGTTCGTTGACCGTGGCGTTGTTGTAGTGGTTCTTCAGGAAGCCGCCCTCGGGGAAGAACGGGGTGAGGTAGTTATCGGCATCGCTGAAGTCCGGGAACCAACCAAACTGGAACAACGGGTATTCGTCAGCACGGCTGGCCTTGCTGTAGGTGACCCATTCGGTGGACTGCAGGTTCACAGTGAAGAGCCCGGACTTTTCCAGCTGCTCCTTGACCATGGCGTACTCGTCTCCGGAGGATCCACCGTAGTGGTCCGGGTTGTACTGCAGGTTCAGGGCAACGGGTTCGTTGATGCCGGCGTCCGTCAGGACTTTCTTGGCCTTGTCCAGGCTTGGTTTGCCGCCATCGCCGTAGGCGTCCTTGAAGGATTCGTTGGCGCCGAGGAATCCGCTGGGGACGTTGGAGTACAGAGGCAGGTAGGTGCCCTTGTACACCTGGTCGGCTATTGCCTGCCGGTCCACCAGGTTGGCTATCGCCTGGCGTACGGCCAGGGCCTTGGCGGGGTCCGCCCCGGTCGCTTTGGTTCCGTACGGCATAGTGTCGAAGTTGAACGTGATGTAGCGGATTTCGCCGCCCGGACCAGTGAGGACCTTGACCTTGGAGTCCTTGCGGAGATCGTCGATGTCGGTCGCGCTGAGGCTGCGGAAGGCAACGTCAATGGCGCCCTGTTGGATTTCCAGCTTCAGGTTGGTGGGGCTGGCGTAGTACTTGATGGTGGCGGCATCGTTGGCCGGCTTGCCCAGGACACCGTTGTAGTCGGCGAAGGCTTTGAAGCTGACAAGTTCGTTTTTCTTGTAGCTGTCAATCGTGTACTGGCCGTAGAACGCGTTCGCCTTGATGATCTCGTCGTCGGAAAGGATCTTGTCGGCCGGGAAGACTTCATCGTCCACGATCGGCGCGGCGGGGCTGCTGAGGATCTGGCTGAATGTCTGGTCGTTGGCGTTCTTCAATTTGAACACCACCGTGGTGGCGTCTGGCGTGCTCACGCTGTCGATGTTGGTCAGGAGCGAGGCTGGTCCGGCGGGGTCATTGATGGCCACCTGCCGATCGAAGGAGTGCTTTACGTCCTTGGAATCCAGAGTGTGCCCGTTGGCCCATTTGAGCCCGGACTTGAGCTTCACGGTGTATTCCGACGGCGCCGTGAAAGACGACGATTCGGCGAGGTCCGGAACGGGTTCCGCGCCGCCGGGCTTGGAATTGAGCAGGAATGAGTAGACCTGGTTCATCACCATAAATGAACCGTTGTCATAGGATCCTGCGGGGTCCAAAGACGTGACTTTGTCAGTGGTGCCGTAGGCGATGGGGCCTGCGGCGGCCGGGGCGGAAGATGAGCCGCCACCGGAGGGTCCCGTGCATGCCGTCAGGGCGAGCGCGGAGATGCCCGCCAGCGCGATAGCGCCGTGCAGGGCCTTCTTGTTCAGTGCCATCTGGTGAACCTTCTGTTCGATGGATTCGGCGCGCCGCCGTCAGATATTTGTGACGGCGCGCACTCTTGATTCCACGATTCAACCAGACTTCGCAGGCCGCGAACCCCTCATTTTGTGATTTGAGACACAAAATTTACTTTCCAGTAGCTTTTGCTCTGAACGCCCGGACTATAGGACTTCCCGCTGAAGGGAACGGGCGGCATCTATGGTTGCCTGTCCCAGGACACGACTACCTTGATAAAGAACGATGGTCTGCCCCGGGGCAACGCCGCGCAACGGATCCGTCAACGTGACAACCAGCTGGGCGCGCTCAACGCCTGAATCATCAGCGACGGCTTCCACCCGGGCACGCGCCGGAACGGGATCGCCATGAGCCCTCACTTGGGCATGGCAGTCGAACTCGGCGCCGCTTGCTACCTCGGAAATGGGCAAACCGGCCCACGAAACCTTGATGCCGCGAATCTCGTCGATCGCCAGCAGGGCTTCCGGCCCCACAACCACCTTGTTTTCCTTGGGACGGATCTCCAGGACGAACCGAGGCTTGCCATCTGCCGCGGGCGTACCCAGCTTCAGGCCTCGTCGCTGCCCCACCGTGAAGGCGTTGGCACCTGGATGTTCACCAACCTTGGCACCGGTTTCGTCAACGATGTCCCCGGTGGTCATGTCAATTTTCTCGGCCAGCCAGCCGCGGGTGTCGCCGTCGGAGATAAAGCAGATGTCGTGGCTGTCGGGCTTGTTGGCCACGGACAAGCCCCGGCGTTCTGCCTCGGCACGTACCTCGGCCTTGGAAGGAGTGTCCGCCAGCGGGAACATGGAGTGCTTCAGTTGCTCGTGGGTCAGGACGCCCAGAACATAGCTCTGGTCCTTGGCCCAATCGGCGGCGCGGTGGAGTTCCCGGTTACCGTCAGCGTCTTCGATGACCTTGGCGTAGTGTCCGGTGCACACAGCATCGAAACCAAGGGCGATGGCCTTCTCCAGAAGTGCTGCGAACTTGATCCGCTCGTTGCACCGCATACACGGGTTCGGTGTCCTGCCAGCGGCGTACTCGTCAATGAAGTCCTGGACAACGTCTTCCTTGAAGCGCTCCGAGAAGTCCCACACGTAGTAGGGAATTCCAAGGACATCGCAAGCACGCCAGGCATCGCGGGAATCCTCGATGGTGCAACAACCCCGGCTTCCTGTGCGCAGGGTGCCGGGCATCCGCGACAACGCAAGGTGGACCCCGACGACGTCGTGTCCGGCCTCGACTGCCCGGGCTGCGGCCACAGCGGAGTCAACTCCGCCGCTCATTGCTGCAAGTACTCGCATGCTGGCTTTCTGTCTGTGGGAGTTGGAGCAACTGATCCGGCTGGGAACAGCCGGCGTGCCCATCTATTCTAGCCTGCCGTGCCACGCCTACCCTAAAACCCTTGACTGACCCCACCCGTGCTTCTAAAGTCAAAATAATTGGTTTTAGAATCGAGCTGACATGGCACACGAACACATAGTTATCGTCGGCGGCGGGCTTGCCGGCGCCACCGCAGCCAAAACCCTCCGCGCCGAAGGCTATGAAGGGCCCGTAACCTTGGTGGCCGCAGAGAACCGACCACCTTATATACGCCCTCCCCTCTCCAAGGAATTCCTCCTTGGCAAAGCTGAGGCAGATGCTGCTCTGGTGGTGCCGGATAAATGGTACGGGGAAAACGGCGTCGAGCTTCTTCTCGAAAGCCTCGCCAGCCGGATCGACCCCCGGGGGCACGCTGTGGCACTGGCCGACGGCCGAAGCCTTCACTACTCCAAGCTGCTCCTCGCCACGGGCGCCCGGCCTCGAACCATTCCGCTTCCAGGTGCGGACCTTGACGGGGTAATGACCTTCCGAACCTTCGATGACAGTGTGCAGCTTCAGAACCTCCTTAAGGACGGAGGCAAGAAGGTGGTCATGATCGGCTCCGGGTGGATCGGCATGGAACTGGCGGCAGCAGCCCGCACATATGGCAACGACGTCACACTGCTGGGGCTGGAAGACATACCGCTGAGTGCCGCCATCGGACCTGAACTTGGTGGATTCTTTCATCGGCTCCACGAAGATCAGGGCGTGACGTTCCGCCTTCCGGCAAGCGCTGCCGGAATTGAAGGACAGGACGGCAGGGCGACGGCGGTCCGCACCAATACCGGCGAAACGCTGCCCGCCGATGTGGTGATCGTTGCCGTCGGCGTGGTACCTGACACCGCACTCGGCGAAGCCGCAGGGCTTGCCATCCGCAATGGAATACTGGTGGATACCGGGCTGAGGTCCAGTGCACCGGATGTGCTGGCTGCAGGAGATGTAGCCAACGCACTCCACCCATTTACCGCCGAGCACCATCGCAGCGAACATTGGGCCAACGCGCTCAACGGCGGCAAGGTGGCTGCAAAGTCCATGATGGGCCGGGATGCCCAACTGGACGTGGTGCCGTACTTCTATACGGACCAGTTCACCGTCAGCATGGAGTACTCGGGGTTTCCCTCCTTGACCTCCGGAATCACACCGATGATCCGCGGCTCGCTTGATGACGGCAGCTTCATCGCTTTTTGGTTGAGGGAGGGGGTGGTAGTTGCCGGAATGAGCGTCAACCAGCGCCGGGTTCAGAAGCCCATCAAGGCCTTGATTTCAACCCGCACCCCTGTGAACGTCAACAAACTGACGGATCTCGGGGTGCCACTGGACGAACTGCTGCCCGATGAGCCGTAAGAGCTAGAAAGGTTCCGACGAGGCCTGCCGAGCCACCGTCGCTGCTGTTTGAATGCTGGATTCATGACCGGCCATTCCGGCCTGCCGGGCCCTTAAGCACGCCTCGGGCAGGGCTTTCAAGAGCGCGTCCACATCCGCATCGGTGGAACTGTGCCCCAGCGTAAAGCGCTGGGCGCCGCGTGCAGTATCTTCATCCAGGCCCATTGCCAGGAGGACGTGCGAAGGCCGTGGCACCCCTGCCGTGCACGCCGAACCCGTGGAGGATTCAACGCCTGCCAGGTCCAGGAGAAAGAGCAATGAGTCGCCTTCACAACCAGGGAAGGTGAAGTGGGCGTTCCCCGGCAGCCGCCCGTCCCCGGGAGCACCCCTCAGCACCGCGCCCGGCACGGAATCGTGTACTCCGTTGATAAGGCGGTCGCGCAACAAACTGAGACGTTCTTTTTCAACGGGCAGGTTTGCAGTGACAGCCTCCGCGGCTGCGGCAAAAGCGGCGATTGCGGGAGTGTCCAGTGTTCCCGAGCGCACATCGCGTTCCTGCCCGCCGCCGTGCTGCACCGGCGTCAGCTTCACGGCCCTTCCCAGGAAAAGTGCGCCGACCCCCACCGGACCACCAAGCTTGTGCCCCGAAACGGACATTGCAGAGAGTCCCGAGCCACGAAAGTCCACGGGAATCGATCCGAAAGCCTGGACGGCATCGGAGTGAACCGGGACTCCATGCGGTTTTGCCAGCTCCACAATCTCCGTCACCGGCTGGATGGTACCTACTTCATTGTTGGCCCACATCACTGTGACCAAGGCAATTGATTCGGGATCGCGTTCGATTTCCTGCCGGACGACCTCCAGCCGAATAGCGCCTTCGCTGTCTACCGGAATCCACACAACGTCAGCACCTTCATGCCTTACAAGCCATTCGACGGTATCCATGACCGCATGGTGCTCGACGGCGGAGCAAAGGATGCGTGTACGGCGCGGGTTCTCGTCCCGCCTGGCCCAGAACAGACCCTTCACCGCCAGGTTGTCCGCTTCCGTCCCGCCTGAGGTGAAAATAACCTCGGATGGGTGTGCCCCGGCAGCCGCCGCCAGCGCCTCCCTGGCATCCTCCACCGCTCGCCTCGCGCGGCGGCCCGCACCGTGAAGCGACGAAGGATTACCGGTCCGCGCCAGCTCGCGCGTCATCACAGCGAGCGCTTCGGCCGACAGGGGCGTGGTTGCGGCGTGGTCAAGGTATACAGGCACCTTGTAATTCTACCGATGCCTGGCGTTCAGGATTCCTTACCAAGGGCATTGATGCGCGCACAGCAGTGTCCCGGACCATGGTCCGGATCCGGCACGATGATGCCGGCACTGAGTCCGGAGGCCGCAGCAGCACCGCTGAGGAACGCGCCGTTCATTGCGCACACCACTTCCGTGTGGTCCCGCGACAAGCGATGGAACGGACAGTTGAGCAGGCGGTATCCCCCGGCAGCGTCCGGCGAGGGGTCGTATCCGAGTTCCGAGAGTGCACCCAGGAAATGGCCAGGGCGTCCAACCTCGCGCCCTGCAGCTGCAGCGACATCGCGCATCGCTTCCAGCGCCGGCACACCGTCGGCCTGAGAGCGCGTGATCGCCGCGGCCATGAGGTGACCGGCGAGGTCGTAGTGCCGCTCAGGAACAGAGACGCCCACCTCGTCCATGACGGGCCTGTAGAGCTTTGATGGCCGCCCCGACCCAGGCCCTGTCTTCTCAGGGGATTTCCTGAACTCAACCCGCAAGAGCCCTTCGCGGACCAAACGGTCCAAATGGAAGGAAGCCGAACTGCGGGGCAGCTCGAGTGCCAAGGCCGCCCCATCCCGGCTGACGGCCTCCCCTGCACTCAGAACGTACTCATATAGCCTGCGGCGGTTTTCATCGCCCAAGGCAGCAACAGCAGTGATTTTCCGGATCCACGGGAGTTCGGACGTGCCCATACACCAAAGATATATCTAAAAATAAGAATCGTTGCTTTAGCGGAATAGCCAAGAAAGGCAGGGTCAGGACGGCGGTACCACAACGAGCTGGGCCACAGTTTCCGCACGGGCGGCGCTCAACGTTGCGTCGTCCGGGCACGACAGGGAAACATAGACGGAGGACGCGGGGGCGCTGAACAACCTGGCCAGGACCAAGGCAGGCTTACCGCCGGATGCGGCCGAAGACTCCAGGCTCAGGAACTCCACGCTACGCTGTGGTTTATCGGATCCTTCTCCCCAACGCAAAGTCGCCGGCTTCAGGCCGTCCAGCGAACCGACGTTGAGATAGGTGAACAGTTCCTTGGTTGAGGCGACGTCGTCAGCGGCCACCACCAGCGGGCCCTGATTCACGCTCACGCGGACTGCGAGCGTGCAACCGTCAGCCTTCTTGTATCTGCTTTCGCCCTGCAGGCCGGAGTGCACCACCGACCAACCGGGAACCTCCTCCAACCGTGTGGAAACTGTCACGGGCTCCCCCGCAGCCAACGTGCTCCCTGCCGCAAGCGGCAAGTCCTTCGCAGCCACCGCGGCCGCGTCGTGTCCCGGAGTGATGGTGGGCGTCGCCAGCGTGGAGACCGACGGCGACGGCTTAGGGGCAGTAGGGTCAGGGACGTTGACGCTGCAGCCTGCCAGCAGGACACCGGCGGTTCCGAGGGCAGCGAAGCCGGCCAGTCGTCGTCGAACGTTGCTCGCCACTATGTCTCCTTGCCGTGCGCTCTGGAATATGGTGTGGGGACCGCGCCGATCGACTCGCCTGCCACCGCGATCGAGTCTAGCTGCCCGTCGCAGCGAGGCTGCGTCAGTACGGAGGCGCGCTTGAGGACTCACTCATAGACGGACGCACTAGGCGAGAACCCGCAAACCAGCAGGAACCACCTCCACCTCCACCGGCAATGGGCCGATTCGTTCCCCGTCCGCATATGCCACCACCCCGTCAGCCTCCAAGCGCACTTTCCGGACGCGCATGATCTCCACGGCAGGATGGCTGGTGTGCTTTCCGGCGAAAACCTTGGGAAACACGCCCAGGAAACGGATCCTGGACAGGGGCTTGACCACAAACATGTCCAACCACCCGTCATCGGGCACTGCCTCAGGGGTGATCTTCATGCCCCCGCCAATGAACTGTCCGTTGGCCACTGAAATGAGCAGGGCAGGCTGGCTCCACAACACGCCATCGGCAGTCACGGAGTAGGTGATCCGGCGAAAAGAGCCCAGCTCCCGGAGCATAGCAAGGTTGTAGCGGCTCCTGCCGCGTGGCCAGCTCCACGAATTGGCGCGCTCGTTGACGGCTGCATCGAATCCGGCGGACAGGACGCCTGCGAAGTAGGTGGTCTCACCACCAGCGGTGACCCTTCCGGCGTCGATCCTCCGCCCGCCGGTCTCCAACGCAAGCAGTAGCCGACGGCACGCGGCCGCGGTGTCGTTCAACGGTAAAGCCAACAGCCGCGCCACATCATTGCCTGTCCCGGCGGGAACGATGCCGAGAGGGAAGTCCAGCCCCACGAGCGCGTTGACGCCAAGGTGGACCATGCCATCGCCGCCCACCACTACCAACGCCTCCACCCCGGTTTCCAGCGTCCGGTCCACCGATCTGCGCAAAGCGTCATAGTTCTCCGCTTCAAGTACGACGACGTCCCAACCGGCGGCGCGGATGTACTCTGCGGCTTGGTGCCCGGCACTGCGCCGACGACCAAAAGATGCCTCAGGATTAATGGCAACAGCGATCTTCATCGGCGCGATGGATGGGTTCTTCGCTGCCGGAGGATTCACAGCCTGAATTATGCCAGCGGGAACCACACGCCACGTTACCGACGTTCACAGAGTGGCTGGATAAACTTGCCAGTACCGCACCTCTCCAGAGGCGCGACCACCATCATAGAGAAGGGCCCGTGCTTGGCCGAGGGCAGCAGTTCGCACTATCAGGTTCTCCGCGTTTCCGTCACCGCTACGGACAAGGAGATCAAAGTGGCCTACCGCAAGGCTGCCCGGAAAGCCCACCCCGATCACGGCGGAGAAGCGGAGATGTTCCGGCGGGTGACCCTCGCATACGAAACTCTCATAGATCCCCAACGCAGGGCCGACTACGACCGAAGGTACGGCCGCGGTGCCTCCGATGTGAGCCAGCCTCGGGCGGGCGACTACACAGGCGCTGCGGCACCGGGGCCCTTCGCGACCGCAAACCTCAAACGACCCCAGGCCCAGCGCAACACTGCCGGCGATCCTGCAGTCTATGTTCCCCCCTTTGATGATCCCAACGAGGTTCCGCTCATCCCAGCGGCGGAAGCGGCCCAACAGGTTCACGGCCTCCCCCGCAAACGAGGCATCTTTGGCGCCGATGCCCGCATCCAACGCGAAATGCGCACGGTCCAGCTCATCAGCCGGCAAGTCCTGCCCGCCATACCCGCAGCCAGGCTCATCAATGGGTTGCGCTCGCCGTCGGACAACAACCACATCGACCACGCCGTCCTGTCCGGCTACAGATTGGCACTGATAGGTTCCATGCTGCTGCCCAAAGGGGCATACGCCTGGGACGGCCATTCGCTGCGCCATGGTGGTCGTTCGGTGGCTCCTCCACAGCTCGGCCATATCGTCCGGCATATGCAGGACCTCTTTCCGGAGCTCAATGTCACCGGATGGGTGGTCCTTCACAGTCCTGACGGAAATCTTCACGAACCTGTCATTGACCAATATGGCAAGGGACAATCGAGCAACACAGCTGTGGAGGTAGTCAACGCGGCGGGGCTGGTAAGGGGGCTGAAGCAGTTCCTCAGCTCCGGGCCGGCGCCGAACACCGTAGTCGTGCCGGTCCTGGCCAGGCTGATTCGCGGAATGCACTAGTCACAGCGGTGCCGTCTCTGGACGCGGCCCTAGCCGCACGGGCTGACTAAGATGGGACGGTGTTCCGCATCCTCTTCCATACTCCAGAAATCCCGGGCAATACGGGCAACGCCATCCGCTTGGCCGCCATCACGGGGGCCGAGCTTCACCTGGTGGAGCCACTCGGCTTTGATTTTTCCGACGCCAAGTTGCGTCGTGCCGGTCTCGATTACCACGATCTGGCCGTAGTTACTGTCCACAAAGACATCGACGCCGCCTGGGCTGCCCTCACCCCGGAACGGGTTTTCGCTTACACCTCCGACGGCGAGACCTCCTATACGGACATCAGCTACCGCGAAGGTGACGTCCTGATGTTCGGGCCCGAATCCGTGGGCTTGCCGGACTGGCTCAAGCAGGATCCACACGTAACCGCTCGTGTCCGCCTTCCCATGAAGCCTTCTCTGCGTTCGCTCAACCTGGCCAACGCTGCTTCAATCGCCGTGTTTGAAGCCTGGCGGCAGAACGGATTTGCCGGCGCCAAGATGTAGCCCATCCAACGGCGTCCCGGCACCGAATACCTTGTGCAGGACAATTCCTGCCTTGGACATTCGTTGAGGGAGCCTACGTGAGCGCGTTGCAGACCAGGGTGATGACGGCAAGTCAGAGCACCGCCGCGCCGCCGACGCGACCCCATGATGCTGCCGCTTTCAAACGGGACGACATATGCTGGACCGTGATGGACATCCCCAACAATCCCGGCCCCCCGGTCTTCGAAGCTACAGGCTCTTCGACTGATCTGAATTCGCAGCTTGCCCTCTTGCTCGAACTCGTGGCAGCAGGCGACCAGCAGGCATTCGCCGAGCTCTATCGCCTCACCTCCAGGCGTGTCTTCGGCATGGCCAGGCGCGTCCTGATAGACCCTGACCTCAGCGAGGACGCAACCCAGGAGGTTTATCTCCAGGTCTGGCAGGGAGCTGCAAAATTTGACCGCGCTGCAGGGACACCGCTGGCCTGGCTCATGACTATCGCACATCGGCGCGCCATTGACCGTGTCCGCGCCGTGCAAGCGGCAACTGACCGGGAAGCCAAGTACGGCGCAGCGAGCCA
The DNA here is from genome assembly GCF_055389195.1 of Arthrobacter sp. DualSoilB13. Lineage (NCBI taxonomy): Bacteria > Bacillati > Actinomycetota > Actinomycetes > Micrococcales > Micrococcaceae > Arthrobacter > Arthrobacter sp. DualSoilB13. The sequence goes on from NZ_AP035865.1 coordinate 2,784,146, forward strand.
GGACCCGGACCGGGACCTGGTAACCGAGGAAGCCGACACCAACTTGGAAGCTGAAGCTGTCAGCCGATGCCTCGGTACCCTGACGGACACGCAGCGAGAATCCGTCAGGCTCGCGTACTACGGCGGGCTGACGTATCGGGAAGTCGCCGAGCATCTCGGTGCCGCAGTCCCCACCATCAAGTCCCGCATCCGTGATGGACTACTGCGCCTGAAGACGTGCCTGGGGGTGGGTTGAAATGAGTGAAAACACCAGTGGAGGCTTTATCCGCAGAATGTTTGCCAACGACATCGCTACAGACCTCGCCGAGGGCCGTGTCCTCGAACTCGCCGAACTCTACGCCCTGGACGCCGTGAGTGACGACGAACGGGCAATGATTGACCATTACATCAAGGACGCCCCCGAACGTCCTGAATTCCTGGAGCGGGTACGCGAAACCCGCGAGACCCTTGCCGTGAGTTTTGCCCCGGAGGAAGAACCGCCTGCAGGTCTCTTCGACGATATCCTGGAGCGCATCACCAAGGATGCCGCCGCCCAGCCCTTCGCACAGCCGGTGGCTCCCTCAGTGGAAAGCCCCGCCGTCGATGACCTCGCTGCCGCCAGGATGAGGCGTGAGGAGCGTACGCGCGTTGGTGGCGCACGCCGGTGGATCGTGGGCGCCGCCGCCGCAGCCGTCATCGCACTCGGTGGCATCGGGGTGGGCGCCTACGTCTCTGCACAAAATGACCCGGTGAACCAAGTACTCCAGGCCCAGGACGTCCAAAAGAAGTCTGCACCGGTTCCCGGCGGCGGTACCGCCACCATTTCCGCATCGTCGGCCAAGGATTCCTTTGTGGTGCTCATGGATGGCGTTTCGCCCGCACCGGAGGGCAAGGTCTACCAGTTGTGGACCCTCCCCAAGGACGGCTCTGCCCCTGTACCGCAGGGCACCATGGATGCTGAGACACTCTCCAAACCGGCGGTAGTGAAGGGCTTGTCCTCAGCGTCGTCCGTAGCCATCACGGTGGAACCCACGGGCGGCTCCAGCGCCCCCACCACGGATCCGGTGCTGGTGGTCGGGCTCAGCGCCTGACTCTTGACGTTCCAACGCCCGACGGCGGCCGCCCCACCCAGGGGACGGCCGCCGTCGGGCATTTAGCAGTTGCTTCCGCAGCTACAACACGAGCGATAAAAGCATGACGAAGCCGAAGGCCACCACGGAGATCAACGTCTCCATGACAGACCATGTCTTGAAAGTCTGCCCCACGGTAAGTCCGAACAACTCCTTGACCAACCAGAATCCAGCGTCGTTGACGTGGGACAGGAACAAGGAACCCGCACCTATGGCAAGTGCCAACAAAGCCGCGTGCGTGGGGCTCAGGCTGCTGGCAAGGGGTGCCACGATGCCGGCGGCCGTAACAGTGGCCACCGTTGCCGAGCCCGTGGCCAGCCGGAGCGCCACAGCCACGATGAAGCCCAGCACCAGAACTGACATGTTGGTGCCCTCGGCCCACTTCTTGACGGAGTCACCTACCCCGGCACCGATCAGGGTCTGCTTGAAACCGCCGCCCGCGCCAACAATGAGGAGGATCCCCGCAATGGGTCCAAGGCTTTCACCCAGCTTGGCTGTGATCTTGCTGCCGGTGAACCCAACAGCGTATCCGAACGTCACCATGGCCAGAAGCACAGCCAACGTCATGGCCACCAAGGGCTGACCCACGAAGTCGAAGAAGGTCCGGAGGGCTGGTGCCGTCTCCGGGTCCGGCCAGATAATTCCACCCACGGCCTTCAACAGCATGAGGACCACAGGGAAAATGATGGTCAGCAAAGTCACCAGGAACGAGGGCTGGCGTTTGACCGCGCTGAGGTCCACTGCATGCTGCGTGTCGATCCCGCCGGCCACGGCGGGCGCGTCGACGGGTACCCAGCGGGCAGCAAGCCTGGAGAACAGCGGGCCGCAGATAATCACCGTGGGAATGGCCACAAGAATGCCAAGTGCCAACGTTGTGCCAAGTTCGGCTTTGACTGCGCTGATCGCAATCAATGGCCCCGGGTGCGGCGGCACCAGCCCGTGAAGCACGGACAGGCCGGCCAGCGCCGGGATCGCGATGCGCATCAGCTTCATCTTGGAGCGCTGCGTTACCAGGACGATCACCGGAAGGAGCAGGACGAGCCCAATTTCGAAGAACATGGGCAGGCCGATGATCACGGCCACCAAGGTCATCATCCAGACGAGCTTGTTCCCGCTGGCCTTGGCCAACAGGGTATCCACCACCCGGTTTGCGCCACCGGAATCGGCCAGCAATTTACCAAGCATTGCCCCGAGCGCAATGAGTAAGCCGACTTCCTTAAGGACACCCCCCACACCGTCCTCGAAGTTGGAGATGACCTTGCCAAGCTCGACGCCGGACGCCAGGCCCACAAAGGCCGAGCCCAGAACCAGCGCCAGGAACGGGTGAAGTTTGAGCTTTGCGATCAGCACCACAATCAGTGCAATGCCCAGTGCAGCCACCACAAGGAGTTGCGTGTCGTGGGCCGTCCATTCCTGTATCTGCGTCGCTGTATCGAGGACTTTCACGAGGCGGTCGCTTCGGTACCGGCACCTACAGGCCGGAGACCGAGCCGTTCAATAACTTCGTCGGCTTCCTCTGCGGGGGACGCGGAAACACACAAGGAAATGTAGTTCTCGTCCCGGGTGGGTTCCTCAAGTGCGTCGAACTGCGATTCCAAGAGCGACGGCGGCATGAAGTGGCCATGCCTGGAGGCCAGGCGGTCGGAGATCTTGTCCTTGCTCCCCTGCAGGAAGACGAAAACAACGTTGTCGCCGCGGAGCACGTCGCGGTACTTCTTTTTGAGTGCCGAGCACGTAATGATTGCCGGTGTTCCGGCATCCGCGCGCTCACGGATCCAGTCCGAGATGATGCTCAGCCAGGGCCACCGGTCCTCATCGCTCAGAGCCAGCCCCGACTGCATCTTGGCCACGTTGGCCTCCGGGTGCAGGTCGTCGCCTTCGGCAAGATCCCATCCAAGCTTCCCGGCGAGAACGCCGGCCACCGTCGACTTGCCGGAACCGGAGACTCCCATAATCACCAGTACGGGTTGTTGCGCAGTCTTCGCCATCAAAGTCTGCCTTCCTCGAATAAATATGATTTAACCGAGATCAAGCATATGACACGGGTTACACCACAGCAACGTCAGAAGCCGGCGATCGTAGTGGAACCGTTGACTGGGACAACGTGGAAATACTCTGCGCTGGCTCCTTCGGGCAGCCCGGCCCGCTCGCCATTGCCGAGCATCATGGACCTCACCACACGCTCCATGCCCTCGATATCGGGGTGCTGGCTCGCATGAATCCTGATGGCGTCAAGCTTGGCGTCGACATGATCCGAAACATCCACAGAGTGGTTCTCCCTGGCCTCCGGGCTGGAGATGAACCACAGCCACGGTAGCTTGTAGGCCTTTAGTCCGGCCGCATCCAGTTCCGGGTAAGCGAACGGATTCTCCACTGCCGGATAGACTGCCCGGGTCACGGCTTCCCCCGCTGCAAGGTGGTCCGGGTGGCTCTTCTGGAGCCGGTCCCAGTTCCTTTCGGGGTGCATGGTCAACACGATGTCCGGCCGGACTTCCCGGATCAGCTTCACCACGCGCTTGATGACGTCATGTGTCGGCTCCAGATACCCGTCCCGTTCGTGAAGATAGTGGATATCCGTAACGCCCACCAGAGCGGCAGCACGCTTCTGCTCCTCAGCCCGCAGTTCGATGATCCGTTCGCGGTCCACGGGATCGAAGCCTCCGGCATCGCCGTCGGTCATGATGCAATAGCTGACCTCGACGCCGGCAGCCGTCCAGGCCGCGATGGTCCCGGCCGCGCCAAAATCGATATCGTCGGGATGGGCAGTAAAACAAAGCACCCGCTCAACGCGCTCCGTGGAGGCATCGAACGGGCTCTTTGCTGACGTGATGTCAGTGGTCAAAGGGATCAGCCTTTCCGCTTCTTGATCTCTGCGGTGGCCTGCGGAAGGACCTTGAAGAGGTCACCGATGATGCCGTAATCGGCAATCTCAAACACCGGCGATTCCGCGTCCTTGTTGATGGCCACAATGACCTTGGAAGTCTGCATTCCAGCTTTCTGCTGGATTGCACCTGAAATACCGGCTGAAATGTACAGCTGCGGAGACACCGTGACACCGGTCTGGCCAACCTGCGCATCATGGCCAATCCATCCCGCATCAGTAGCGGCGCGGGAAGCACCTACAGCAGCGCCAAGGGCGTCGGCAAGCTCTTCGAGCGGGCCGAAGTCACCATCTACGCCACGGCCGCCGGCAACCACGATCCTCGCTTCGCTCAGATCAGGCCGCCCGCTGACGGGCTTCTCGGTGCGGGCTGCGATGCGTGCGGAGTTCGCCAAGCCATGAGCGGGAACCTCAACAGTGGCAGTTGCCGGTGCAGCGGCGGCACCGGCAGGAACAGGTTCCACGTTGTTGGCCTTGACCGAAAGGACGGTCACAGGAGTAGTAGCTTTCGCCGTGGTGTTGTAAGAGCCCGCCAAGACGGACTTGTGCGCAGTGCCGTCAGCGTCAACACCCACTACGTCGGTAATGACGCCGGCACTGAGCTTAATGCCCAGCCTGCCCGCAATCTCCTTGCCCTCAGGCGAGTTGTCCACGAGGACTGCTGTGGCGCCGGATGCTGCTACTGCAGCGGCAAGGTAGGCGGCCTTCGGGCCCACCAAGTAGTTGTCGAGGTCGTCCACCGACGGCTGGTAAACCGTCGTGGCACCGTAGGCACCCAAAGTGGCGGCGACGTCGTCGTTCAACTCCCCGGTGAACGCGACGGCGGTCTCCCCCAGCGAGCGGGCGATGGTCAGGAGCTCCAGGCTGCTCTTCTTGAGAGCTGATCCCGGGTTGTCAATGAAAACAAGTGCATTTGCCATGGTTCGAGTCCCCTTTAGAGCAGCTTCTGTGCGGCTAGGAAGTCCACCAGCTTGATGCCGGCGTCGCCGTCGTCGGTAATGATGGTTCCTGCTGTCCGCGGCGGGCGGGCCTCTGCGGACTCCACCACTGTCCAGGAGCCAGCCGAGCCCACCTGTGAAGCGTCCACGCCAATGTCAGCAAGTGACAGGGAGGCGATCTTCTTCTTCTTGGCCGCCAGGATGCCCTTGAAGTTGGGGTAACGGGGCTCGTTGATCTGGTCCGTGACGGAAACAACGGCCGGGAGCTCCGCCTCAACGGTTTCCGAGAAGGCGCCGGCGTCACGGCGGGCGCTGACCCGGCCACCCGTAACCTCAAGGCTGGAAGCGAACGTGACCTGCGGGAACTGCAAGCGCTCGGCAAGTTGGGCCGGGATGAGCGAAGTCTCGCCATCGGTGGAAGCCATGCCCGTCAGGACCAGGTCCACCGGGCGGCCATCGGCCGAGATGTGGCGAATAGCAGCGGCAAGCGCCAGCGAAGTGGCAGCCGCATCCGAACCAGCCAAAGCGTCGTCGCTGAGGTGCACGCCGGAATACGCGCCAATCTGTAGGGACTTCTTCACAGCATTGACCGCACCGGACGGGCCCATGCTCAAAGCAATGACCTCATTCCCGGCCTTCGGTCCGCCGCGTTCCTCCGCCAATTGGAGCGCTGCCTCGAGGGCGTACTCGTCCAATTCAGACAAGATGCTCTCATCACGGTCGGTCGTGTTGCCAGGTCCGGTGATGTGCCGGTCAAACTGGGCGTCCGGGACGTGCTTGACCAGAACGACAATCTTCAATGTCTCTTCCACTGTCTTCGAAGCAGCCTTCCATGCTTGTGGACGGCCAAACGCAGCAGCGTGGCCGTGAATAACCCAGCGCGTGGGCTCGTCCTAGCTAAGCATATTGCCCGCAGAAAACCACTCCCAGCGTTAAGCCCTGTTTCAGCTACGCGCGATGCTCTTGTGCTGCAGCGTGCGGTGCCGGGACACCCACAAACGGCGGGCGGCACCGCCAAGGTGCCGTCCGCCGTCGTGGGTTGCTCCTGCCTCCCGCTGGGCCGCCTACTGCTGAGCGCTACTGCTGAGCGGCGTCGAGGGTGACCTCAACCTCTTGTGTCTGTCCCCCGCGCTGAATGGTTACCTTGACCTTGGCACCGGCAGGTTGCTCCCGAACCGCCGCAGTCAGCTGGTTGGGATCGCTCACGGCGTAGTCGCCGAACTTGGTCACCACATCGCCAACCTTGAGTCCTGCCTTCGCAGCAGCAGAACCCGAGGTCACCGACGCAACCTCAGCACCCACCGAGAAGCCTGAATCGCTGCCCGAGGACGACTTCGAACGAACTGACACACCGAACTGCCCGTGGCTGGCTTTACCGGTTTCGATGATCTCCTGCGCCACGCGCTTGGCGTGGTTGATGGGAACACTGAAACCGACGCCGATGTTACCGCTGGACGATTCGGACGTTCCACTGCCCGCCGAAGCGATGGCCACGTTGACGCCGATTACTTCACCCTTGCTGTTCACGAGCGCGCCCCCGGAGTTGCCGGGGTTGATGGCAGCATCAGTCTGGATGACGTTGATGGCAATCGAGCCCTCGTTGGCTGTGCTCTGGCTCTGGCCACCATTTGGCGGCGCGAACTGGAAGCCTTCGTCTCCGCCCTGGCTCTCATCCGGCGTGCCTTCCGGCACAGCAGAGGACGCCACGCTGATGGTTCGGTTGAGCGTGGACACGATGCCATCGGTCACCGTGCCGGTAAGACCCAACGGTGAACCGATGGCGACGGCGGTGTCCCCCACATTGATCTTGGAAGAGTCACCAAGCGTTGCCGGGACGAGGCCAGAGGCATCGCTTACCTTGATGACTGCAAGGTCGGACAAAGGGTCAGTGCCAACCACAGTGGCCTTGAGGACCTTGCCATCGCTGGTGCGGACCTCAATTGCGGCGTTTGCGGTGGCGCCATCGAGCGTGACGACGTGGGTGTTGGTGAGGATGTGGCCCTGGTCATCCAAAATGATGCCGGAACCAGTACCGCCCTCATTTCCGCTGGTCGCCTTGATGGTCACCACGCTGGGCGAAGCCTTGGCGGCCGCAGCGGTAATGACGTTGACGTCATCTTTGTTATTCACGATAACGGTGCTGGATTGTCCGCCGGTTGAAGCAGCCGGGGCGGGGTTATCCCACAGAGCGTTACTGCCCGCCACCACGCCGCCACCGATCAGACCCGCTGCCAGCATGCTAGCTACAAGGGTGCCGACGCCGAAAGCCGGCTTGCGCTTGGTTGTCACCGCGGAAGAGTGCCCTGGGGTGTGCTGCATCCCTGGACTGTTGTGCCCCTGCTGTTCCTGGAAACCTTGCTGGTTGTGGAACTGGGAAGCGGCATTGTTTCCCGGATTTGAGCCCCCGTAGAACGGCTGGTGCTGCGGGTAGCTTGGGCGATGAGACGGGTCATGCTGCTGGTAAGACTGATTGTGCGGCTGCGGAGCGCCGTAGTACTGCGGCTGCTGCGGAGCCGCAGGAGGCTGGAAGGCAGGCAGCGGAGTAGTGGGCTGCGCCGGGTTTTCGGTCCCCGCCTCCTGCCGGGAAGTCCACGCGGGCTGCTGCGGAGTGGTGCCGGCATCGCCCTGCTCCCCCGTGCTGTCCCGCGGCTCCGACGGCTCGCGGTTCTCTGGTGCAGTGCCCTGCGCTGGGTTCTCCGTCATGGGTCTTCCTTTCATCCTCGTCTTCAACCACTATGTACCCAATAACTGGAACAAAAGCGGACGTTCGCTGGGAGCTTGCTGAAAGAAAGTCGTCGCTGGTAGCCGACCCCTCAAGAAGACTCTCAACGGCTCACCAATCCAGCTCTCTCCTATATTTCGCTGGTGGCATATTCAACCCTGTGGACGGGTTCGGGGGTGCACCATAGAATCAAGAGGAATTGCCACAGCGACCTGCGGCTTTACACCATGCGTGGGGGCGCTGAGCATTCTGTGACGATTGGTACGCCTTGTTCCAGTCGCAGACGTGCTGAAGGGTTGCACATGCGGTCAATAGTTAAACGCGTACTCGCCGTAATCGGCCTGGCTGGAATGTTGGCCCTACCGGCCACTTCCGCTTGGGCTGCAGATCCGGTGACCATTCCGTCCGGCCAGAACATTGTGGATGACGCCAATCTTCTGGGTAGCCGTAAGGGCGAAGTTCAGGAAGCGATCCAAAAGACGCTCAAGGACCACAAATACAACTTGTATGTGGTCACTGTGGACTCCTTCACGAATCCCTCCGAACCCCCCGCCTGGGCGGAGGCCGTAGCCAAGAACAAGGGCATGGGTAAGGCAGACGCGATCCTGGCAATTGCCGCTTCCGGCCAGTACACCTTCGTACTGAATTCCGGAAGTTCCATCCGCTCCAAGCAGTCCGCCATTACGCAAAATGCCGTGACAGCCAATCTGGCAGGCGGCAAGAAAGACTTCGCACAGGCGGCCATCGACACAGCGGCTGCCATCGGGGACGCTGCCGGCGGCGGTAGCGGTACCGTTCCGAGCGGAAACGCAGGTGTCGGTGTCCTTGTCGGCGTAGGCGTCGTAGCGGCCGGCGGTGCAGGCACGTATCTGTACCTCCGTAACCGACGCAAGAAGGGCAGCACCAAGGCGGTCAGCGCCAGCTATGGACCACAAGGTGAACAGCTTGACCCCTTGGCGGGCCTGACCATTCCGGAACTGCGCCAGAAGAGCGGCTCACTGTTGATCGAGGCGGACGACGCCATCAAGTCCAGCGAGCAGGAACTGGGCTTCGCCCAGGCTCAGTATGGTGATTCCGCAATTGGTAACTTCACCAAAGCCCTGGAAGAAGCGAAGGGCCACATGACGGAGTCGTTCAAGCTGCAGCAGCAGCTGGATGACCACATTCCTGACACTGAAGAGCAGCAGCGTAGTTGGCTCGGCGAGATCATTCGCCGCTCAGAAGCCGCATTGGCTTCGCTGCGAGATCAGAAGGCTGACTTCGACTCTCTGCGCGAGCTTGAAAAGAACGCTCCTCAAGCCTTGGCAGCGGTAACGGCCGGAGCCAGGGAAGCCGACGCCAAGATCGCCAGCGCGGAACAGTCGCTTGAAGGTTTGCGCGCCAAATATGCCGAATCTGCTTTGACCCAGGTCTCCGACAACATCTTGCAGGCCAAGGAGCGGCTCGCGTTCGTACAGAACGCTGCAACTGCTGCCCAGGAGAAGCTGGCAAGCGGCGAAAACAGCCTCGCTGCTGTTGCGGTACGCGCCGCAGAAGAGAGCCTGCACCAAACCAACGTGTTGATCGATGCCATCTCCAAGACGGCCGGCAGCCTGGATGAGGCCCGGGCTTCCCTGGAAGGCGCTGTGGCAGAAACCAGCCAGGACCTCGCACAGGCGCGGGCAATGATCCAGTCCGGTGCACACCCTGAACTGGCCGGTCCAGTGGCCGGGGTGGAAGCGGCCTTGGCACAGGTAAAAACCGAAATTCAGGGCGGAAAGATCGACCCCATCGCGACGCTTAGCCGTTTGGAGTCTGCTCATCAGGCGCTCGATCAGTCCTTGTCCGGCGTCCGCGATCAGCAGGAGCAAGCCCGCCGGGCCCAGGCCTCGCTTCAGCAAACCATCATGGCGGCGCAGGCACAGATCAGCGCTACATCCGACTACATCACTGCACGTCGCGGGGGCGTGGGCACAGAGGCCCGGACAAGGTTGGCCGAGGCCCAGCGCAACCTTGACTATGCACTCTCCATCTCACGCAATGATCCAGTCACCGCACTTACCTACGCCCAGCAGGCGCACTCGCTCGCGGCGCAGGCTGCACAACTCGCCCAGTCCGACGTCGATCAGTTCGGTTACGCCGATCAGGGCTACGGCCGCGGTGGGATGTTCGGCGGAGGCGGCGGAGGCGGCGGCCTTGGCGGTGCCATCCTTGGCGGTATCCTCATCAACTCCATCCTGAACGGCGGCGGAGGCGGCTGGGGAGGCGGCAACGACGGCGGAGGCGGCGGCGGATTCTTCGGCGGCGACTCCGGCGGCGGAGGCGACTTCGGCGGCGGCGGCGACTTTGGCGGCGGAGACTCCGGCAGCTTCTAGCCAGACAAACTAGGCGGGGTCAACGCCCCGTATAGAAGCGGTACAACAACTGATCACTGATTTCCAGTGGCACCACTGAGCAGGACGAAAGGCAACACCATGGTTAAGCAGTCCATTTTCGGTCGGATCTCACAGCTCGCCAAGGCGAACATCAACGCCTTGCTGGACCAGGCTGAGGACCCGCAGAAGATGCTGGACCAGATGGTCCGCGACTACACGAACAACATTGCCGAGGCCGAATCAGCCGTGGCCCAGACCATCGGCAATCTCCGGATGCTGCAGGCGGACTACAACGAAGACGTCAAGAACGCACAGGACTGGGGCAATAAGGCTCTAGCAGCGTCCCGCAAGGCCGACGAGTACCGTGCCGCCGGAGATCCCGTAGACGCACAGAAGTTTGACAACCTTGCCAAGGTGGCAATCCAGCGCCAGATGACTGCCGAGTCCGAGGCAAAGGCAGCTGAGCCGAGCATCGCCTCCCAGACCGAAGTAGTGGACAAGCTCAAAACCGGGCTTGACCAGATGAAGAACAAGCTGAACCAGCTCACCGCCAAGCGCAACGAACTCGTGGCACGCTCTAAGACCGCCGCCGCACAATCCCAGGTGCACGACGCACTCAAGAGCATCGACATCATGGATCCCACCAGCGAGGTAGGTCGCTTCGAAGAGAAGATCCGTCGCGAAGAGGCCAAGGTCCTGGGCCAGCAGGAACTCGCCAGCTCCAGCCTTGACGCCCAGTTCAACCAGCTCGAAGACCTCGGAGAGCAGACTGAGATCGAAGCCCGCCTTGCGGCCCTGAAATCGGGCGGTGCCAAGCCCGCCATTGGCGCAGGCGCCCCCGCATCAACCGGAGCAACTGTGGACGAAGCCGACTTCGACAAACTCTAAGAAGAAGTTGGGCTCCAGCTACCGATCGGTCAAGCTGCCCAGAGACTGAAACCAGAACCGGGCCGGATCCTGAAGTGGATCCGGCCCGGTTTTTTCATGCACTACATCTGGTCCGTCAAGGGACCTAGCGTGTCTTGGCCGGGGCTGACGTCGGTTGCCACCTCGGCGCGGATTTCGAATCCCTTGGGATGAAAGTAGGTCACCGTACACTCGAGGACCTCCCCATGCGCGCCCAACGTCGTTCGTTCCAAGCGCGGGACCATAGGGAACCCACGGACGTTCAAAGCGTCTGCCAAATGCTCAGGCGGGGCATGCATGGTAACGGTAATTTCAGCCCGGTGGAGGGGCTTCAACGTTCTGTCCTGAATGACCTGATAAATGGAGTTCCGTTCGGCGTCCGCCAAGCTGATATGGCGCCCGATGTGGGAGGGAATGAAAATCTCCGCAATGGCATAAGGCCACCCAGCGCTTGAGTAGGAACGCCGGATCACCAAAACCAGATTGTCGTCAGACACCAGCTTGGCTGGCACTGATTGGTCCTTCTCCATCCACTTATACTCGATGAGTCCCTTGACCGTCTTCATGCCGGCCGCCGTGAACGTCTCCATGAACGGCGCCAGGCGGTTCAGCATCTTGACGGGACGCTGGGCCATCACGAACGTTCCCTTGCCCTGCCTTCGAACCAACAAACCCTTCACAACCAGGGTTTCCAGCGCTTTCCGGACCGTGGTCCGGCTAATGCCGTAGGCGTCCATCAGAGTCTCTTCCGTGGGGATCCGTGATCCTGGCTCCAGCCGGCTGACGTGATCCGTCAAAACGTCAGCCACCTGCTGATACACGGCCACCGGGCCATCCCTCTGAAGAACTTCCCGCTGAAGGCCAAATCCATAGTCGTCGTTGACCATTGAGCGTCCCATCTATTTCATACCTCAGCGAATCCGGTTTGATGCTAGCACTCGCATCCCGACGAACAGTTAAACAAAAGATCCGGATCAGTAATAACTGATCCGGATCTTTTCTCCAGTTGCGGGGACAGGATTTGAACCTGTGACCTCTGGGTTATGAGCCCAGCGAGCTACCGAACTGCTCCACCCCGCGTCGCAAGAACAACTCTACCGCACCCCTCAGGGTGCTTCTGACCATATGGCCCCTAAGGTGCCGCAGATCACTCCCCCGCACCCTAAAGCCCCACACAATAGCTGCCGCAGCACCCCGGCCAGAGGGATGTGAGAGGGGATCCAGCCCAACCCGTCGGGATGTGAGAGAGGATCCAGCCCAACCCGTCGGGATGTGAGAGAGCGATGGGCCTGAGGGGGCGCCCATCGCGGGGGTGAGGGCACAACAAAAGGTCCGGATCAGTAATTACTGATCCGGACCTTTTCTCCAGTTGCGGGGACAGGATTTGAACCTGTGACCTCTGGGTTATGAGCCCAGCGAGCTACCGAACTGCTCCACCCCGCGTCGCAAGAACAACATTACCGGCCGGTGAATGAGAGACCAAATCCTGGCGACGTGATCTGCATCTCCCCCTACGCGAAAGGCCGGCACCCGCCCCCGAAGGGAACAGGCACCGGCCTTTCAGCTGCCTACAGGACTAGCTGCTCGGCGTAGGTGCGGGCGTCGCGCTGGGAGTAGCCCCCGGCGTCGCCGTTGGAGCTGGAGTGGCGTCCAAACGGGCCTGAGCGTCAATCGCCTTCTTTAGCGCGTCAGACAATTTGGTCTGCTGAGCACCGTAGCCGGCGAAGTCTCCCTTAGCCAATGCTGCCTGGCCGTCCTGGATGGCCTTGTTGGCCTCGTCCAGGGCCGCCTTGAGTTCTGCCTTGGCATCGGTGGGACCAGCCGGCGGCGTCGTAGTGCCGGGCGGCGCTGTCGGTGTCTGGCCATTGTTGGCGACATCCCCGGCAGAAGCGCCGGAGTCTCCGCCAAACAACTGGTTCAGTGCTTCGTCAAGGGTGGGCGCGAAGCCGATCTTGTCACCGAAGGCAACCAGCACACGCTGCAATGTGGGGTAGGACGTCTCGCCGGTGGACTTCAGGTAGACGGGTTGTACGTAGAGCAAACCGCCACCCACGGGAAGGGTCAACAGGTTGCCGTTAAGTACATCCGATGCACCCTGCCGCAGGAGGTTCAACGCCTGGGACACCGTGGGATCGGAGTTGAACTTGTTCTGGGCCTGGCCGGGACCGGGCACCTGGGTGTCGGTTGGCAACTCGAGGAGCCTTAGCTTTCCGTAGCTATCGGCTTTGACTCCCTTCTCGTTTCCGGCATCAGAGTCAGCTGCAAGGAATCCATACAAGATGTTCCTCGCACTGCCGTTGACAGTCTGCGGAATGAACGATGACGTCAGCTGGAAGGCCGGCTTCTCCTGGTCAGGCATCTGCAGGGACATGTAGAACGGCGGCTGCTTGACGGCCTCGGAAACGGTGGGATCGTTCGGCACGCTCCAAGCATCGTTGTTCTGATAGAAGCTGTCCGGATCCGTCACGTGGTAGCGGCCCAGAAGTTCACGCTGAACCTTGAAGAGATCTTCGGGGTAGCGAACGTGGCTCATGAGGTCGCCGGACATTTCCGAGTACGGCTTAATGACTGTGGGAAAGACCTTCTGCCAAGCCTTCAGGATGGGGTCCTGATCATCCCACGCATAGAGGTTCACCGAACCGTCGTACGCATCCACGGTGGCCTTGACCGAGTTCCGGATGTAGTTCACCGAGCTGTTCGGCAAGGCTACTGTGCGCCCTGCGCTGGTTTGGGAATCGGCCGTGGCGTTCTGCAATTGTTGGGGCTGTGAGTACGGGAAGTACTGGCTGGTGGTGTAACCATCCACAATCCACTTGACGCGGCCGTCCACCACCGCCGGGTAGGCGTTGCCGTCCACGGTCAGGTACGGGGCGAGCTTCTCAACGCGTTCGCGCGGATTGCGTTCGTAGAGGATCTGGGATTCCGCGTTCACGCCGTCCGAGAGCAGGAGGTCGGAAGATTGGAACTTGATGGAGTAGAGAATCCTGTTCAGCCAGTTGCCTACGTTCGGTCCACCGTTACCGCTGAAGGTGTACTGGGTCTCCCCGCCGCCTTCGCGGCCCGCCGGCCGGTCCTGCTCGCGGTTGGGGGCACCATCCGGCGCTCCCACAATGGAGTATTCAGGTGAGTTCTCACCGAAGTAGATGCGGGGCTCGTAAGAAGTATCGTTACCGAGAACGCCAGTGGACGGAATCCCCGACTGCAGGAACTCCGGCTTGCCATCGGCGGTGAACTTGTTGCCCTTGGCTGCCACCACACCGTAGCCGTGGGTGTAGACGATGTGCCTGTTGACCCACGTCTGCTGGTTGGCGCTGAGGCCGTCCGGGTTCAGTTCACGAACCGCAATAACGGTGTCCTGGACCTTACCGTCAACCATGTATCGGTCGACATTCAGGGTCTGCGGGAACTGGTAGTACGGACGATACTGCTCCAGCTGAGCGAATGCGGAGGAAATCAGGTTCGGGTCAAGGAGACGGATGTTGGCAGTGGTTTGGGCATCCGCGGCCAAGGCACCGGTGGTGGCGGTGGTAGTGGCGTTATAGGCGGAGACATCGATCTTGTCCAGACCATAAGCAGCGCGCGTCATCTTGATATTTCGATCAATGAACTCCTTTTCCAAGGTGTTCTCCGACGGACGTACCTGGAACTGCTGGATAACCCACGGGTAAACGCCACCGGCCAGTATGGCCGTGATAACCAACATCGCAGTACCGATGACTGGCAGGCGCCAGCGACCAATGATTGCAGCAATGATGAACAGGATGGCAACGAGGCCCGCGGCCACGGCAAGGATCGCCTTGGTAGGTACAACAGCATTAACATCCGTGTAGAGGGCCCCGGCCCAGCGGCCTGAGTTGCTCTGGACAGTCGTGTACCTGTCAAGCCAGAAGTTGATACCAAGCAGGACAAGGAAGAGAGCGCCCGTGACGGCGATGTGAATCTGCGCTGCACGGCTGGTGAAGATACCGCGTTCCATGAGGCGGATGCTGCCGTAAAGGTAATGGGTCAGGATGCCTGCGATGCCGGCGACAACCGCGATGCTGATCAGGAATCCTGTGACAAAACCGAGGAACGGCAGCGTCATCAGGTAGAAGCTGATGTCCATGTTGAACAACGGGTCGTTCTGACCGAAAGGTTCCTGGTTGAAGAACAACAGTGCCTTCTGCCATTGGCTAGCGGCCGCACTGCCGGCAAAGAGCCCGAACAGGATAGGGAGGCCGATCATGACAACCCGGCGAACAGGCTCGAGCTGCGCCTGGTAGCGGTTGAGGTTGTCCCGGGCCTCAGCATCCGGAGCATAGACGGGCCTGGAACGGTAGGCGATCCTGATGGCAAAGAAAACAGCGGCAAACATCATGGCGAAGCCAATGATGAATGTGATGATCCTGGCGAGGTTTTCGCGGAGATAAACTTCGAAGAAGCCAAGCTGCTGGTACCAGAGGACGTCAGTCCACACATTGGCGAAGAAAATGAACCCGACGACGGCCACGGCCACGACAATGAGCGTCGGCGTCAGGGCACCTCGTCTCAGCGGTGATCTTCCGGGCGGGTTGGAGCTGGCGGGACGGGACAAACTCTGTACCTCATTGGTGTCAGTGAACAGTCGGTGTGCGCGTGCTGACAATCTCTACCGCTGGGAGGTGGCAGAGGCCGTCATCTATGCCACGAGTGGCAGTGGAGCTAAGTTCCACCGTCAGTCTAGTTGTTTGTGCAGGTGGGGAGGCTCCCCGTGTCCTGGCCGGCTCCGAGGCGCTCCACGGCGGAGGTGGCGTCTGCAAGGGTTTCCACTTTTACAACCTGAAGCCCGTCCGGTACGTGGCCTACGACGTCGGCACAATTGGAAGCCGGAGCGAGGAACATGGTTGCGCCTTTTTGGCGGGCACCGATCATCTTCTGGGCAATGCCACCGATAGGTCCCACCGCACCATCGGCTGTGATGGTTCCCGTGCCAGCGACGTGTTTGCCGCCCGTGAGATCCCCCGGCGTGAGGTTGTCCACTATTCCCAGAGCAAACATCAAACCTGCGCTGGGTCCGCCGACGTTGTCCAGGGAAATGCTGACGTCGAACGGGAAGGTGAAGTCGCTGGCGAGCAGCACACCCAGAACGTAACGGTCAGCCTGGTTCCTGGTAGGAGTTATGGTTTCCGAAACTGCCATACCCTTCCGGTCCAGGCCCACAACGACCGGCGATCCTGCACCTGCGGCCAGTTCTGCTTGGACCACGCTCATGGACGTAATCGCTTTGCCATTGATGGAAACAAGCCGATCACCTTCCTGGATCTTTCCAGCTGACGGCGAAGGATCAGACAGTCCCGCGACGTTGAGCCGTTGCTCAAACGGGATTTCGAGTTCACGCAATGCTGCGGCCACTGCGTTCTCCTGCGATGTTTCCATCGCAATTTCGCCTTGCTGCACCGTCTGTTCGGCCGTGGTGCCCTTGGGATAGATGAGTTCCTCCGGATATATGGCTTTGGAGGGATCCACCCAGGCCCGGAAGACGTCGAAGATGGTTGCCGGGGTTTTCGGACCACCCGTCATGACAACAGTGGTCAGGTCAAGGTTGCCATTCGCCGGAAAGGACTCGCGACCGGAAATACTGATCACAGGTTTGTCGCCGTCCTTGCCCAGAGTATTGAAAGTGGGACCGGCTGACTCAATGACATACGGGACAGGCAACGCTGCCGCACCGATGCCAAGCCCCAGCGCGACAAGCCCGGAGATCACCATGATCATGTACCGGCCATCCCGGGGAGGCGACGTAGGCACGGAGGTGGAATCGGCGTCGGGCGTCTGACGCGGGTCCAATGAGCCCTCGGGGCTGGGCGAAGTAAGCATTGAGGCCTCTCTATGCCGGCATTGCGTGACCGGATCCATGGTTCCTGCCGCCAAAGGCAGCGGCGGCACATACCAAACATCAACACTACGCGGTCTGACGTTGCAGGGCTGCTTTGCCTACAGCGAACGGGACCTCCTCCGGGCAGACAGCCTTCCGGCCGCGCGGTACGGTGAAAGAGATCACCAGCCAGTTCGACGATCGGCGGCACCATGACTTCCAACCCCAATAATCCGTCCAACGACGACGAAACCCCCAAGGATCCGCTGGCAGAAATGCTCCAGAACCTGATGGGTGGCCAGGGCATGGGAAACATCGATCCCGCTGAGCTGGCTAAGGCCGCTGGCTTGCCCAACGATCCCCAGCTCCTACAGCAGATGTTCGCCCAGGTCCAGGCAATGATGAGCTCCACCTCCGATGGCCCCGTGAACTGGCAACTCGCCCACGAGAATGCACGCCGCGTGGCCGCCGCCGGTAGCGATCCCTCGGTCAACGCCCAACAGGCCAGAGAGATTGACGAAGCCCTCAGGCTTGCAGAGCTTTGGCTGGACCCGGTTACTGATCTCTCGGCAACCGGCCTGATCGGGCGGGCCTGGTCAAGGGCCGAATGGGTTGAAGCGACCCTGGGCACATGGAAGCGCCTGACAGAGCCGGTGGCCAACAGCATCGCCAACGCCCTTTCCAGTGCACTCACTCAACAAATGCCCGAAGAGATGAAGTCCATGATGGGCGGGGCCTCATCCATGCTGCAGAACATGGGCGGAGCCATTTTCGGCATGCAACTGGGACAAGCCATCGGCGCACTTTCAGCGGAAGTTGTCAGTTCCACTGACATTGGAGTCCCCTTGGCAGACCTCGAAATGGCCCTGTTGCCTGCCAACGTCGCAAAATTCGGGGAAGGACTGAGCCTTCCGGAGAACGACGTCCGACTTTTCCTTGCCGTACGCGAGGCCGCCCACGCACGCTTGTTCGTCCAGGTTCCTTGGTTGCGAGGTCACTTGCTTGGAGCCATCGAGGCCTACGCCCGCGGTATTCACATAGATATGTCCCGCATCGAAGACCTCGCCCGGGACCTTGACCCGAGCAACCCCGAAGGAATTCAGGAAGCTCTGTCCCAGGGAGTCTTCACTCCTGAACGCACGCCGGTCCAAACGGCAGCACTGGAGAAGCTGGAAACAGCGCTTGCCCTGGTGGAAGGCTGGGTGGACGAGCTCACAGCGGAAGCCACTGATAAGGTACTGCCGTCCGCTACTGCACTGCGCGAAACGGTGCGGCGCCGCCGCGCCACCGGCGGACCGGCCGAGCACGCGTTCTCGTCCCTCGTCGGTTTGGAACTTCGGCCCCGCAGGCTCCGTGAAGCGGCAACGCTGTGGGCGACCTTGAAGGAAGAGCGAGGCATCGCCGGCCGTGACGCGATCTGGCACCACCCGGATCTCCTGCCCACCGGCGAGGACCTCGACGACCCGAAGGGGTTCTCCGAACGTAGGCGCCTTGCCGAGGCAAGTGACAGCGAAGTTGATGACGCCCTGCAGAAGCTTTTGAGCGGCGGCTACGAAACCTCCGACGCCGATCAAGCTGAAGCTTCAGACTCAGAGGGCACTTCCACGGAGACCGGGTCCGGGCAAGAGTCGGAATCGGATGACTCCGACCCCGAGGCACCCACCAAGTAGGCTCCACTCTTAGAAATAAAAAGTGCAACGGCCGCCATATCCATGGCGGCCGCTGCTCGGTTAAGGCACCGTCATCGGGTAAATTCCGTCACACAGCGCTTAGTCAGTCACGTCCCCAGCTGGTTCGTCGGAGTTTTCAGAGCCTGGCTCTTCCGGGAGTCCCCGGGATGTAGCAAAGGCAACGCCTTCCAGGAAGGCCTTTGCCCGATGAGTCTCAGGGTATGCCTCGACTAGTCTCCAAAACTCGGCGTTGTGGCCCGCCACCAGCAAGTGCGCGAGCTCATGGACCAGGACGTAGTCGATGACCCACTGCGGCATTCGCTGCAGCTTGTTCGATAACCTGATAGTGCCGTCCGCAGGAGTAGCCGAACCCCAACGGGAGTTCTGATTGGAGACCCAGCGAACCGACGTCGGAACCGCACGCCCGCCGAGGTACGTCCGAGAAAGGTGCTCCGCATGATTGGCGAGGGCTTGATCCGTGGCGGGGCGGCGCCTGCCAGGACCTGTTTGCCGTTCTCCCTGTTTCTTCAGCTTGGCCAGCATTCGCTGGACCCACTCATGTTCCTGGGACTTGGTGAAGCTGGCTGGGATTGCGATCACGGCGTTGCCGTCTTCCCAAAAGGCAGCAACAGTTCGACGGCGTCTGGCTGATCGACGCACGACCACCGGAGCGCCGTCGTCTGTGGTGTGCGAACCACCGGCACCGGGGGCGGGTGGACGCGTCATCAGAGTTCCGAACTCTCAGCAAGTACGGCCAGAACAGCTTCGCCGTAGCGTTCAAGCTTGGATGGGCCAATTCCAGCCAGGCCAGACAGTTCCTCCAACGATGAAGGCTTGGCCTCCGCGATGGCCGTGAGTGTGGCGTCCGTGAAAACAACATATGCCGGAACGTCGGCCGTCTGGGCTTCGTCCCTGCGCCACTGCCTCAGCGCATCGAACGTTTGTTCCTCATATGTGGGCGGGCACTGGTTACATCGACCCACCTTGCGTTCGGCTCCACTTGCCAGCATGCTTCCGCATACCTTGCATGACGCCGGTGCGGCAGCTTTCCGTCGGGTGGGACCTGTTTTGCTGCGCGCGTTTGCGGAAGCCACGGAATTGGGGCGAAGTCCGTCGAGGAAACGGGACGGCTTGCGGTTGGCCCGACCGCCCGGTGTTCGGGCCGTGGACCATGAGAGATTCAGGTGCTCTCGCGCCCGGGTTATGCCGACATAGAGCAACCTTCGCTCTTCGTCCACATCCTCGGGGGCGTCGGCAAAGGAAATAGGCATGAGGCCTTCGCTGAGGCCCACCAGGAACACTGCATCCCATTCCAGGCCCTTGGCGGCGTGAAGGGAAGCCAGAGTTACACCTTGAACGGTCGGGGCGTGTTGCGCGACCGATCGCTCCTGGAGTTCGTTCACGAACTCAGCCAGGGTGAAGGACTCTCCGCGGCTAACAGCTAGCTCATCAGCCAATGCGACCAAAGCTGCCAGGGATTCCCACCTTTCGCGCAGTGCTCCCCCGTTGTGTGGAGCGGCCGCTGTATACCCGAGTGACGCGACGATGTCACGAACGATTTGGCCTAGTGCTTCCTGGGGTCCTTCTGCCACGGCACGGGTTGCCGCCCGCAACTGGAGGATCGCATCACGGACTTCCTTCCGCGCAAAGAACCGTTCCCCTCCCCGGAGCTGGTAGCCGATACCAGCCGAGGCAAGTGCTTGCTCGTACGCTTCGGACTGGCCGTTGGTGCGGAACAGAATGGCAATCTCGCTGGCCTTGACCCCGGTGCTGAGCAGTTCCTGGATTCTGCCTGCGACTACCGCGGCCTCTGCCTCGTCATCCGGGCACTCCATGAAGCGTGGCTCCGGACCGGACGGCCGTTGGGCGACGAGCTTGAGGGGCGAGGCCCACGCGGCATCGGCAACGGGTCCGCCGCTACGGCGGGATCCCAGGAGATCGTTGGCCAACTTCACCACTTGCGGGGTCGAGCGATAATCGCGAATGAGCTTCACGACCGTTGCCTCGGGGAACTGCGATTTGAAACCCAGAAGGTGCTTGGGGGAAGCTCCGGTAAAGGAATAGATGGTCTGGCTGGCATCGCCCACCACACACAACTCGTTCCGACCACCGAGCCACAAATGCAGGAGCCGCTGTTGCAGCGGCGAAACGTCCTGGTACTCGTCCACTACGAAGTGGCGGTATTGTTCCCGCACTGTTGCCGCCACTTTGGGGTCCTCCTGAAGGATCCCCACGGTGATGAGCAGGACGTCTTCGAAGTCGATGACGTTTCGATCGGTTTTGATGTCCTCATAAGCTTGGAAAACCCTGGAGACCGCGGTGAGATCGAAGCCTCCCGGAGTTCCACGTCCTTGGGCATTCTCCAGATAGTTGGCCGGGGTAAGCATGGACACTTTGGCCCACTCGATCTCGGCCGCCAGATCCCTGATGGATGCCCGATCAGTGCTCAGGCGCAGCCTGCGGGAAGCTTCGGCAATCATGTTTGCTTTGTGGTCCAGCAGGCTGGGCAAAGTGCCACCGATTGCCTGCGGCCAAAAGAACTGCAACTGCCTCAGCGCGGCGGCGTGGAAGGTGCGGGCTTGCACGTTTGCAACGCCGAGATCGCGGAGCCTGCTGCGCATCTCGGCCGCGGCCCTGGCAGTAAATGTGACGGCCAAAAGCCTCTGCGGACTGTACACACCGGAGTGAACCCCGTAGGCAATTCGATGGGTAATGGCGCGAGTTTTACCCGTGCCTGCTCCTGCCAGGACGCACATGGGTCCCGTCAGCGTACTGGCTACTTCGCGCTGCTCGTCGTCCAAGCCGCCGAGGATGCGATCCTCAAGTGAGACACCGCCGTCAAAGATTCCTTCAGTCACGGCTGGAGGTCTTCGATGACGCCGCCATACCAATGCTCAATCAGTGAACGTGCTATGGACAAGCGCGTTGAGATGGTGATTTCACCGCTCAGCACGGCCTCCTGCAATTCCTCGCGGCTGAACCACCGGGCACGGGTGACCTCGACGCCATCGGGCCGCGCCACGGTGTCGTCCGTCGTGGCCGTGAACCCCAACATAAGGGAGGCAGGGAAAGGCCAGGACTGAGAACCGAGGTACTGGCAGGCGGTCACACGGACGCCGACTTCTTCCCCTATCTCTCTCACGACGGCTTGCTCAAGCGACTCGCCGGGCTCAACGAATCCAGCGAGCGTTGAGTAATTCCTGGCGTCAAGGGGCCCGCCTCCACCGAGAAGGAGCCGGCCATCGGGGCCCACCACCGTGACAATGATGGCCGGATCAGTCCGCGGATAGTGCTCTGAGTTGTCCTTGGGACACCGCCGAACCCAGCCGCCTGCCTCGATTTCCGTGGGCGTCCCGCACTGCGGGCAATGCGTGTGGGTTGCATGCCAGTTGGAGATTGCACTGGCCTCAATGAACAGAGCGGTGTCGTTCGCGTCCAGACGCGCCGCGACATCCCGGAAGCCTGCCCATTCCGTACCCAGCGGGACCGTAACGGTTCCCGGCGCTGGCGGTTCCGCAACAGTGAACAGCACAACCGACGTGCCTTCGGGCAATGAGGACGACGTCAAGGTGGTGCCCAGGTAGATGGCAGAAACAGCACCGCCGCCCGAGGCGGTGAGAGCGTTATAGAGCGGCGCGGCGTCCCCGAACCAGAGACCGTCACCAGACACCAAAGCTTTGCGCTGCGAAATGACCATGGCCTTCGCCGAGCCGGAGGCAACAAGCTCCTCAACCATTCCCGGTTTCATACGGATGCCCGAGCCGCGATCCACCATGGCGGGGCGGATGGGAAGGACAGTCTCCATCAGGTGATTGGCAAGCGCCGGCGACTCCGTATAACTCATGTATCTACCGTACTGACTCACACCGACAAAAAACATTTGGAAGGCCCCCCGCTGTGGACACCTGTCTGTGATGTTGCCCGATGGGGTGTCAATACCGGGATTTGCTTCGTATTTCCTGCGGATCTGAAGACTCGCCGCACCACATCATGGCCACAGGCCGCACTCAATCTACCGTGGAGAACGTGAGAAGAACACCGCTCGAACTGGCCGCCATAGCAACCGCGGCGGTGCCCGGCCTGGCGCCGACGGCCGCAGCATACTCCCCCGACGATGACGCTGACTTCGACTCAGCGTTGCTGCTCGATGCGGAGGGTAAACGCTGGCGGGTTCGTTCACCGCGCCATCCGGAGGCAAGCACGCGGCTTGAAACCGAGTTCATGGTGCTGCGCGCCTTCGCGCCGGCAATCCGTGCCGAACTTCCCTTTCACGTGCCCACCATTGCCGGCACAGTCCGGCAAGGTGCCCTGACGACGTTCGTTTACACGCACTTGCAAGGCTCAATGCTCTCGATCGAAGAACTTTCAGCCGGCAGCCCCGCCCTGGCACGGGAAGTGGGCACAGCTCTGGCGGCTATTCACGACCTTCCATTGACTTTGGTCATCAACGCGGATCTTCCCAGCTACTCGGCAAATGAGTTCCGGCAACGAAAACTCAATGAGCTGGACCAGGCAGCAACCACCGGCAAGATACCGGCCACACTGTTGCGTCGGTGGGAGCATGCCCTTGAAGACGTCGCCCTTTGGCGATTCAATCCCTCAGTAGTCCATGGGGACCTTCACGAGGACAACCTCATGGTGCAGGACGACACCGTGACAGCGCTGACGGGGTGGACAGACCTGCGGATCGGTGATCCCGCGGATGATTTCGCCTGGCTGGTGGCGTCCAACGAAGCATCATTTGTTGAGGCGGTCCTGAACGACTACACCCAGGCCCGACGGGACGTCCCTGACGCCCACCTTCTCCGCCGGGCGGCGCTGTTGGCCGAGTTTGCCCTCGCCCAGTATTTGGTCAAGGCCATGGCGGCTGGGCACCAGAGCATGACGGCCGAGGCAGAATCCATGCTGCAGACACTCGCCGACGACATTGATGAGCAGATGCGCCGCGATGAAGAAGCTGCGCTAGCCGCTGAGAATGAAGCCGCCATGCTGAGGGCTTCAGATTCCCCGGCGGGCGTTCCCGCTGTCAGTGTCGCGGCGATTCCGGATGGAGGCGAGTCGGAAAGCTCCCAGGACGGCGACGGCGGCACTACCCCAAGGTATGACGAGACCTCGACTGCCGCGATCAGCGTGGTCAGCGTAACGCCGCTTCGCGCGGCCGAACGTTCCTGAATTCCGGGCTTCGGTCATTCAGCTGCCGCTCTTCAACGCCCTCGCGACAATCAGCTCCAACTCCTCGGCACTGCCAAGATCGTGTGGGCGTACGACGGCGTCATCCGCAACGTAGTAGAAGGCAGCGCTGACGTCCTCCAGGGGAACTTCCTTGAGTCGAGCCCATGCGAGCCGGTAAACAGCCAGCTGCACCGCGCGGGTTGCCAGTTGTATACCTGCCGGGCGTCGTCCGGTCTTCCAGTCAATGAGCTGCCAACGGCCGTCGGCATCACGGAACACGGCATCGATGCGCCCGCGTACTACGACGTCGCCAATCCGGGTTTCCACAGGTACTTCGACGAAAGCGGGAGCCCTTTGGGCCCACTCGGACTTCTTGAACGCCGCCACCATGTCATCCAGCCCGTAGGCCTGATCAATATGGGAGTCCGAACCCGGCGCTTCATCAAGGTCCAACATGCCCGTTGTCCCGAAGTACTCCTCCACCCAGGCATGAAAGGCCGTACCTTTGCGGGCCGAAATGCCCGGTTCACGGGGCACCGGCCTGCGAAGCTGGTGCAAGACGGCCGCCGGGTCAGCCCCCAAATCTACGAAAAGTGAAGCGGAGATATGGCTGGGCAAGTGGACATCCTGAACGGTTTTCAGCTGGCGCTGGCGATCCAGCAGGAGTTCTGCCTCCTGTGCCCACTTCCCGGCCGCACCGGTTAGGTCGCCTGAAGGATCCTTGCCGGGTTCCTCCATGTATCGACGAACCATGGCCGCAGCCTGATCCATGGCCAGCCTTCTGCCTGGGGTAAGCCTCAGGCGGGCACCGGTCCGTGGGTCCGAAGGCCCCTCCAAGGGGTCATAGGGAAATTGGGCTACCTCGAGCACTGCGGTCAAGGGGCTTTCCTCGGGCAAGGCCTCCTCGGCTACCGATTGGGGATGGACCACAGCACTGCCCTGCGAATGAGTGACACTGGCGCCCTCTGCCGTTGCAGCCATTCCGGCAAGCGGTGCGAGTTCGGAAAGGAAGGAGGACATTCCGGTCATTCCCGATCGAGAGCCGTTCCAAGCAGCACTGGAGGCCCACAAGACAAATTTGGCACGGGTGTAGGCAACATACGCGAGCCTCCTCTCCTCTGCCTCGCCGTGATGCTGGACCTCGGATTTGAAGTCCTTCTCGGCGTCCAACCATCCTTTTTGGTCAGGCTGCTCCAGGTCCCATTGGGGAAGGTCAGCACGATCGCCCCGCAATGGCCACGGCAAGGCCGCGGCGCCGGTGCTCCACCTCGAATCCCTGCTGCTGGGAAAAGAACCAGCATTGAGTCCAGGGACAAAAACCACGTCCCATTCCAGGCCCTTGGAGGCATGGACAGTCAACAATTGCACCGCCTCCCGGTTGGTCTCAGCGGGGGCCACATCCAAGCCGCCTTCCTCTGAGGCCGCGGCTTCAAGCCACGACAAGAACGCCAGCAGATCAATACGCTGTGAAGTCTGCAGGAACCCTGCTGCTGCATCCTGGAATGCATCCAGGTTGCGGCGTGCTTGGTGAATACTGATTCCTGGTTTGGCGGCAACCTCAATGTCCAGCAGCATGGCACGTTCCACCTCTCCAAGGAGTGTGGTGAGGTCGTCTCCGATGTAGCTCCTGAGCGAGCGGAGCTCCGAGGCAAGGCTGGTCAGTCGATCCAGGGCGGCAGGGCTCAGGCTCCGCCCATGCCCTGAAGTCCAGTCCGGCCGGGGGAGGAAATCAAGGGCCTCCACGAGGCTTGCGGCATCGGTGATATCGCTTTCAACCACGACTGCTGCGGGTTCTTCGTTGTCTTCGAAAGTGTCATGGCGGGCTTCCGGGGTCGACCGGCGACGGGCCAGGAAGCGGGACCAGTCGCTGAACGCCATCAAATCTGCCGGACCAATCCGCCATCGTGCCCCGGCCAACAACCTCATCAGAGCATCGGAACGTCCCGGATCGGCGAGGACCCGCAACGTCGCCACCAGGTCCACGATCTCCGGTGTGTCCAGCAAGCCGCCAAGTCCAACGATCTCGTAGGGAATGCCCTGGAGTTCGAACTCCCGGCGGAGGCACTCCATCTGCGCCCGCCGGCGACACAGGACCGCCATGGTGGGCTTGACGGGGGTGCCGTCCTTCTCCTCCTCGAAAACAGTTCTTTGATAGCGACGGACATCGCGGGCTATGACGGCGGCCTCGTCCTCATCCGTGCCGAAGCGACCGATCACTACACTCCCATCCACCGCTGCAGGGCTGGGTACCAACGCGGGGACTGAGACATTACCGGCTTTCTTCCTGTCCCCTGCCGGACCCTCCGATGCTGCCGCCCTGTTCAAGGGCGCTGCGATGGTGTTGGCGGCTTCGAGGATGTTTCTGCCGTTCCGCCAGGCAGTGGTCAGATAAGAGGTGGGTGCAATGGAGAAGGAACCATCGCTTCCGGAGGGGTCCAAGCGCTGCACGGGAAACTCCTGCACAAAGTGGAAGAGCTGCCCTGCAGAAGCGCCGCGGAACCCATAGATCGACTGGTTGGGGTCTCCCACCGCGGTAACTGCGTGACCCTGGCCGAAAAGGCGTGAAAAGAGGACAAGCTGTGCGTGGGAGGTGTCCTGGAACTCGTCCAGGAGCACCACCTTGTAGCGGGCACGTTCAGTGGTTGCAGCGAGCGGAATGTCACTGGCGATACGCGCTGCCAGCGCCACGAGGTCGCCGAAATCGAGGACCCCGCGTTGACGTTTGGCCTCCTGATAGCGAACCACCATGTCGGCAACGCTGGCTCGGGTCCGGAGCATAGCCGCGAGGTCTCCCGCGGCCTGGCTGGGATTCTTCTTGGCCCCGGCTACATAAGGAAGCTGCTCAAAGGTCTCAACGCGTTCCAGAACCCACTCGCGCACCTCCCCGGGGTCCTGAAGGTGCTCCGCGCACTCTCCGGCCAGCTGGATGACCGCATTTACGAGGGTGGACTTTGCGGCGGTGAAGTGTTCGTAGTCGCCGTCGTACGCCTCCACCACTTCGCTGGCCAATTGCCAGGACTGTGCACCGCCAAGCAAGACGACGTCCCGTTCGATGCCCAACCGCAGGCCGTAGTCCGACACAATGCCGCTTGCGTAGGAATGGTAAGTGGACACTTTGGGTTCGAGCTCGTCAGCACCGACGAGCCCCTCCGGGAAGCCAATGCTGCCGTCGTCCTCCGCCGCGATCCGTTGGAGTGTGGCCAGCTTGGACCGAATCCGGCTCGCCAGCTCGCCAGCAGCTTTCCGGGTGAACGTTACCCCCAGAACCTCTTCCGGACGCACCCAGCCGTTGGCCACCAGCCACACCACACGGTCGGCCATGGTGGCCGTCTTGCCGGAACCTGCTCCTGCGATCACCAGGCGGGGTGAGAGGGGCGAGGCAATAATCGCCGCTTGCTCGTGCGTCGGGTGGTTCTTCTCGCCAAGGATACCGGCCAGTTCGGAAGGCGAAAATCTGGGCGCGGGGACTCCCTCTACACCCAGGGGGCTGGAGGCGAAGCCGTCCAGGAGCTCGGTTGTCATTCGGTGACCTGCTTTCCTCGGGCGCACAACGGGCAAATGTCGGGCAGACGGCATCCATGGCCGCCATGCCCTGACTTGCCGGGGTCGTGCCGTGCATCGAACGTTGACCCTGCCATGAGCGTGGCCGCCTCGTTCACCAGGCTCTCTGCCCAGTTCTCTGCCGGATCCAATGGATCCTGCTGCTGCACTCCGGGGCTCTTTGTTTTGGTCCCAAGGTGGGCCAACACTGCGCCACCGGGAGCGAAGCCTGTTCCTGCCCCGGAAGCAGTGAGCCCCTGTCCCGTTGCAGCGTCCTGGAAAGCACCTTTGAGGACCGCAGCCTGGTAGGCACCCAGCTGCGGGTGCCGGGCAACCTCGGCCTTGCCGGGTTGCCGTTTGCCGGTCTTAAGGTCCACAATCACAAGCCTGCCCTCCGAATCTATTTCGAGGCGATCCACCTGGCCGCGTAATACCGCATGACGTACGGCCACCTCTTCAAGAGCTTCAGGACCACTGACGCCAACGGCATCAACCGTGACATCAGGAAGCTGAACTTCAAAGTCGTGCTCTACTGCCAGCAAGCTTCGTCCGTCGTTGCGCATGATGAGCACATACTGGGCCAACTTCCGGACCATGAGTTCCGCCCGCTGGAAATCAAGTTTCCCCTCCCAGTTATCCTTCATGCCCAAGCTTGGCCAGCGGCGGACGAGTTCGGCGACGTACTCGGCTCCCGAGGCCTCGGGAAGCTCCTGCGCAATGGCGTGGACCAACGTGCCCAGACTGCGTGCGAAGTCGGTGGCCGCTTCCCCGCCGGCTGCTTGGACAAACCAGTCCAACGGGGATTTGTGGACAGCTTCCACCTTGGACGGCGAGACGGAGACGGTACCGCCAGCCGGCACTACGGCTGCCTGGGAACTCAGTGGCGCCAAACCCCACCACGTGTCCGGGTGCGCCCCCGGAACCGGCGGGTCCGTAGTGGCGAGCCTGGCCAGTATCCGTGCCGCCTCGTGCGCGGAACGGGATTCCCCGGGTGCTTCGTCTTCTGCCTGGGCATGCTGCCTCAGTTCCGCAACGAGTGCCCTTAAGGTCATGGGACGGTCAACAGCTGTATAACCGCGTTTGTACTCACCGGATGCGAGCGGGGCCACGTAGTCCAGGAAGGCAGAAGGCTGTTCGTCCTCGGAAGACACTGCAGTGCAAATCAACACTTCACGGGCTCGCGACACGGCTGTTGAGAAGCTCCTGAGTTCGTCATAGCGGATATCCCGGAGCCTGCTGAGGGGTCCACGCCGGAGGGCGTAGTCCACTCCATGCTCCACGGCATCGGCGTAGACGGTGCTGCCCAGCAGCTCTCCACGGAGGCGCGTGTTGGGCCACACTCCTTCCTGGAGGCCTGCAACGATTACCACCGGCCATTCCCGGCCCGCCGCACTCGCCGGAGTCATGATCTCCACGCATGCCTCCAGCTGTGCCCGTGCGGCAAGGGTGTCCATGGGCAGTTCCTGGTTCAGCAGGTAGTCGAGGAATTGCTCTGGACCGGAACCGGGCAGCTGGTCGACAAAGCGCTCGGCTGTGTGGAACAGAGCCATCATGGCGTCGAGGTCCCGATCTGCGCGCGCCCCCGCGTTGCCCCCTTCAAGTGCCATCTCCGACCAACGCGATGACAACCCCGTTGCGTGCCATAAGGCCCACAGAACAGATTCCGCGTTGGCGCCCGGCTCGGCGGCAGCAGTGGTACCGGCCGCGATCATACGGGCGAGCCTGCGGGCAGAGCTGCCTTCAATTCCCAGCGATGCCAGTGCCCCCGGTTGGAGCAAGGCTTCGACCAACAGAGCGTCGCTGGAGCGGCCGCCGCCTCCTAAAAGCTCCTCGCGGCGTAGGGATTGCCGCAGCCTCCGCAATTCGATGGCAGTGGCGCCTCCGATCCGCGATGTCAGGAGGGATACTGCAGTTTCCGGTGTGAGTTTTGCCGGGTCCAGAACAACGGCAAAAGCCTCCAGCAGCGGGCGGACAGCGACTTCGTCACGGACAGCTGAGTCCGCTACGGGAACGCGCACCGGGATTCCTTGGCCGCTCAGATACCGCTGCAACTGAGAGATCTGTCCGCCGTTCCGCACGATCACTGCGATGTCGCTGAACTCCCGCGATTCCCGCAGTTGCGCTTCAAGGATGCGCTGCGCGACGTACCGGAGCTCGTGGACTGCGGACGGCAGCACGTGCCCTTCTACGCGACCATCGCCGACGGTCGCCTCACGTGGGCTTTCCGGATGTTGAGGTTGTTCCATCTGTCTGGCCAGCTGACCACCGGAACGCTGCGAGATGCGGGCCGCTACCCGCATCCACGCCTCGGCTACTTCCGGCGTATGCCGGTGGGTCGCCGATAAGGGTCGTTCCAGGACGGATTGCTGGGTGCCGCCCAGCAGCGATGGCAACTCTGAAACCAAGTCCGGGCGTGCGCCGCGGAAACCTTGCACTACCGTGTCCGGTGAGTAGGTGACCACCACATCCTTGCCTTCTCCAATGTCGGCAAGGAGTTCGAATACTGCCGGATTTGATTCCTGGGCGTCGTCCACGAGGATGAGTTGGAGGCGTTGCCTCTCGGCGGCGAGGAACTCCGGCGAGTCTTGGAAAATTTGCCGTGCCGTGGTGATGATCCCGGCGGGGTCAAACGCCTCCGGCATGCGGAGGTCCAGGACGTCCCGGTACTCGCTGTACAGCTGGGCCGCCGCCATCCAATCAGGGCGTCCGCACTCGTAGGCAAGCCCCACCAAGTCCTCCGCGGTGCGCCCCGATTCGATGATGCGGTCGAATAGCTGCCTGATCTCGTGACGGAAACCGCGGGTAGGAAGTGCTGCTGCGAGGTCCTCCGGCCAAGGCAGATGGAAGCCGGGACGGGAGTGGCCTTCCAGCAGTTCCTTGATGATGAGGTCCTGTTCAGGGCCTGACAGAAGCTTCGGTGGCCGCGACAGCGGCAGGATGCCTTCAGCCTTTGCCCGCCGGATGACGTCGAAAGCGTACGACGCCCAGGTGCGTGCCGGCGTCGTACTAAGGCTGCGGTCCAGGCGCCCTGTGAAGGTGTCGCGCAAGGCAGCGGCGGCGTGGCGCCCGGGAGCGAGAACGAGAATCTGTTCCGGGTCCAGGCCGTCTTCACGAACACGGCGGACTGCCGATTCCACCAGCACCGTTGACTTGCCCGTCCCAGGCCCGCCGGGCACCAGGACGGGGCCGCTCCCCTGCGGGAGGGAAACGACTGCACGTTGATCCGGGGACAAAACGGGTGCCGCGTAGTGGGTCTCACGCGGCGGGAGCAGGCGGAGGGCTGCCGGTGCTTGGCGGGTTTTGGCAGGAGTGGCGGTCACACAGTCATTTCATCATCGGGCACCGACAATTTATGGAGTTGACGCTCCAACTGGTCAGAGATCACATCAAGTTGATCGAAGTCGCCATCCGAAGGCGCCCAGCGTGCTGCTGTCAGGTCGACCCTCCAACGGCCTTCCCCCGTCCTCAGGAATGCCTCGTACGCGCCATGAAGCGGGGTCGATTCCTGCAGGTAATGTTTCAACGCGTCAACCTCGTGACCGGGAGGCGCCTCCCCGCTGGCCCTGAGCACGCGCCACCAGGCCACAGAGCTACCGTAATGGCTCATGACTGCGCCCACCTGCCGCGGTCCGCCAGCACCCAGGAGCTCCGCGACGTCACCATAGGAGACCGCCGAGCCTGACGGAACAAGGTCTACAACGGCCAGAACCGCCGTCACATACTCCATCCGCATGTGTTCAGCGTAACGGCAGGAGTGTCGTGCCCAAAGAGTGTCGGACCCAGCCGGTAGCTTGAAGGCATGAGTTCCTGGAATACCCTCTCCCGTGCCGCATTCGACCTCGAGACCACCGGGAAAAACTCGCGGTCAGCGCGGATCGTCACCGCTTCCATCACAGTAGTGGATGCTCACGGGGAGCTCATCGCAGAGCACGAGTGGTTGGCAGATCCAGGGGTGGAGATCCCGCTCGAAGCAAGTGAGGTGCACGGAATATCCACGGAGAAGGCCCGCGCCGAAGGCCGCCCGGCAGCAGAAGTCACACGCGAAGTCGCAGGGGTACTCCAAGGACTGTTCGACGACGGCACTCCCGTCATTGCTTTCAACGCCAGTTACGATTTCACCGTGTTGGCGGCAGAGTCTGCCCGCTACGGCGTTCCCCAACTGAGCCGTTTCCCCGTGCTGGATCCGTATGTCATGAACAAGCAAGTGGACCGCTACCGCAAGGGAAAGCGCACCCTCACCGCTTTGTGCGAGGAATACGGCGTGGACCTGACAAACGCCCATACCTCCGCGGCGGATGCGCTGGCTACCCTCCGCGTTTTGGATGCCATGGCCGGCAAGTTTCCCAAGCTGCAGATGCCGGCGTCCACACTGCATCAGCTGCAAGTAGACTGGGCGGCGTCCCAGGCTGCTGATTTCCAGCAATACTTGCGGCGGAGCAAGCCCACCGCCGTGATCGAGGGTGAGTGGCCGGTGCTGCCGCCTGAGGACGCCAGCCGGGGCGGCTTCTAGAACAGGAAGCACGGCAGGTAGAACAGGAAGCACGCCAGGCATTACTTTTTGCGACGCATGTCACAGCGAATTCGGGAACCCAAAAGGTGGGACTGGCCGCGCGGAGATTCCAGGCGTGGCCTCGAACCCGGAATAGTCCAGAGTCCATCGGGCACCTGATGGGAACTTTGTTCGGTTAATTCGATTGCTGGCATTCACTTCTTCGATTCACCGCGGGCTAGTGGGCTGGTGACATAATTAAGTTTGGCGGGTTGAAGTCTGCTAGGGCAGCCAACCTTTGTTCTGCTGCTTTTCTGCTGCCGCATTCCCCGCCCACCGCGAAACGTCTCCGTTACCCGATGAAAGTGATTTCTTCATGAAATTCAAAGCCCCTAAGTGGCTGTCTGTTGCCCCCGTGGCAGCAGCCCTGGTGATTTCCCTGGCAGCATGCGGTGGAGGAACCTCCGAGCCCAGCGGCTCGCCCACCGATGCGCTGGCTGGCAGCGACCAGAAATCGCTCGATACCTTCACCACCGCCGATGTGACGCCTCTGGACAAGATCGACAAGACCAAGCTAGGCCTGATCACCGACGGCACCCTGCGCGTAGGCACCCTCTCAGACGCCCCGCCGAACATCTTCATCGATCCTTCCGGTAAGTTCACCGGCTACGACAATGAGCTCCTGCGGGCCATCGGCGACAAGCTGGGCCTCAAGGTGGAGTTTGCATCCACCGACTTCTCGGCGCTCCTGTCCCAGGTGGGCAACAAGCAGTTCGACGTCGGATCCTCCTCCATCTCCACCACGGACGCCCGCCGCAAGACGGTCGGCTTCACCAACGGCTACGACTTCGGCTACATGGCTATCGTGACCAAGAACGACTCCAAGGTCACCGGCTTCGCCGACGTCAAGGAAGGCCTGCGCATCGGCGTCGTCCAGGGCACCGTCCAGGACGACTACATGACGAACACACTCAAGATTGAGCCCGTCCGTTTCCCTGACTACAACACGGTCTACGGCAACGTGAAGAACGGCCAGATCGACGCGTGGGTTGCTCCTTCCCAGCAGGCCGAAGGCCAGGTCAAGGAAGGCGACAACACCAAGATCGCCGAGAAGGTTGTCAACACCCAGAACTTCACTGCATACGCCGTGAATAAGGACAACCAGCCGCTGATCGACGCTTTGAACTCCGGCTTGGATGCTGTCATTGCTGACGGCACCTGGGCCAAGCTCACGGCCGAGTGGTACAAGGACCGTCCGACTGCCGCCGAGCAGACCCCCCAGGGCTGGAAGCCGGGCAGCAAGGCCGTCCAGCTCCCCGCCAAGTAACCAGGGCGTTCCATGGATATCCTCAATCAACTAGCCGAGTCCTTCTTTGACTGGGAGGCAATAGGCGAAGTTCTCCCTAAGATGTTTGCCGTCGGGCTGCCCAACACCATCGTTCTGGCTGTCGTCTCGGGCATCATCGGGACTGCTCTCGGGATGCTGCTCGCCCTGATGGGGATTTCCCGGAACGCAGCGGCACGGTGGATAGCCCGCATCTACACCGACATCCTCCGCGGGCTTCCACCGGTGCTGACCATCCTCGTGATCGGATTCGGTTTCGGCCCCATCATTCGCGAACTCACGGGTTCAACCAGCCCGTACCCCATGGCCATCGCGGCACTGTCCTTGATGTCGGGCGCTTACATCGGTGAGATCTTCCGTTCAGGCATCCAGAGCGTGGACAAGGGACAACTCGAAGCAACCCGGGCCCTCGGGTTCAGCTACGGCTCGTCCATGCGCCTGGTGGTGGTACCCCAGGGAATAAGGCGGGTTCTTCCCGCCCTGGTGAACCAGTTCATCGCACTGATCAAGGAATCCTCGCTGGTGTTCATGCTCGGTCTTCTGGCCACGGAGCGTGAAATCTTCCAGATCGGCAAGGACGCAGCCGCCAACAGCGGCAACCTGTCCCCTTACGTGGCCGCTGCCATCTTCTATCTGGCGCTGACCATTCCACTCACGCACTTTGTGAACTGGATTGACGCCCGCATGCGCTCCGGCCGGCCGGAGAAGAAAGAACCGGACGAGGCAGCAGCCGTGGTAGGAAAGGGAGCCCAG
This sequence comes from Arthrobacter sp. DualSoilB13, assembly GCF_055389195.1. NCBI lineage: Bacteria > Bacillati > Actinomycetota > Actinomycetes > Micrococcales > Micrococcaceae > Arthrobacter > Arthrobacter sp. DualSoilB13. The sequence goes on from NZ_AP035865.1 coordinate 2,817,858, forward strand.
GCATGAGCGAATTTGCATCAGGCACACTGACAGCCAAGAACATCCATTTGTCCTTTGGCAGCAACCACGTACTGCGCGGCATTGACCTGCATGTTGAGAAGGGCACCACGGCCTCGGTGATCGGCCCGTCCGGCTCGGGCAAGTCCACGCTCCTGCGCGTCATGAACCGGCTGATCGAACCGGACCAAGGCGACATCCTCCTGGACGGACGTTCGGTCCTCAAGGACAATCCGGACGAATTGCGCCGCCGTATTGGCATGGTGTTCCAGCAGTTCAACCTGTTCCCCCACAAGACTGTGGCAGAGAACATCTCCCTGGCCCTGCGTAAGCTCCGTGGCATGTCCAAGGAGCAGGCACGCGACGAAGCCCTGGCCCAATTGGACCTGGTGGGTTTGAAGCACAAGGCTGACTCGCGTCCGGCAAACCTCTCCGGTGGCCAGCAACAGCGCGTAGCCATAGCGCGCGCCTTGGCCATGAAGCCCGAGGTGATGTTCTTCGACGAAGCCACTTCCGCACTGGACCCGGAACTCGTCAAGGGCGTCCTTGCCCTCATGACGGACCTGGCCCAAGGAGGCATGACCATGGTGGTGGTGACCCACGAAATGGGCTTCTCCCGCAATGTCTCCGACGTGGTGACCTTCATGGACGCCGGTGTGGTGGTTGAATCCGGCCCTCCGGAGCAGCTGTTCACCAACCCGCAAACGGAACGCCTTCAGGGCTTCCTTTCGGACGTCCTCTAAGGACCTGTTCACAACAGGACACGCACCACGTACAAAGAACCCCGCTTTCACATGGAAGGCGGGGTTCTTTGTTCCTGATCCCTGACGTGGAGCCGCTATTGACCGGCCTTGACTTGCAACACAGTAAGCGCGGCGGCGTCCACCTTGGCCCGGAAGGCCGGATCTGACGTGGCCTTTTGCACTACAGCTTGGTGCATCGCCGGAATGCTGGTGGGATCGGCACACACCAACATGGTTCCGCCTGCGCCGAAAAAGTTCAGGGCCCGATCAGCATCTGACCAGGCTTCCAATTGCGCAGCACTGCAGAGGTCGTCAGAAAGGACAATCCCTGTGAAACCTGCGTCAGCACGCAGCATGGCGTCCATGATCGTCGCTGAGAACGGTGCGATGTTTGCGGGGTCGATCTTGTCGTAGTAGGCGTTGGAGACCATGACCCACTTGGTACCCGATGCGATGGCGGTGTGGAACGGCTCCAGCGCGGGATCGTCCCTTGTGGTGGTGGTGTCACGGACATTTTTGCTGACGTCCGTATTGGGAACCACCCTGCCCAGGCCCGGGAAGTGTTTGACCACCGGAGCAACCCCGGCGTCTTTCATGCCGTCGGCAAAAGCGTTGCCCAGCAGCGAGACGTTGCCGGGGTCATAGCCGTACTCCCGCTGGAAATGGCCGATGGGGGCATTTGAGGGTGCAAATTCCGGGCTGGTCACTGTATCCAGGACCGGTGCGAGGTTCACGTTGACCCCTACTCTGCGAAGTTCCTTTCCCCACGTTGCGGCATCCGCCCGGAGCTTGGCCGCCCCGGAAGATGCTTGGACCAGGGCAGCAGGAATCGTGGAGAAGCCCGGGCCGGAGAGCACCTGAACGTATCCGCCTTCTTGGTCGGTAGCAACAAAAAGAGGCAGCCCGCCCGTTGTGGCAGCAGAGACAGTGCCCGTCAAGGAAGACACCACGGCGGCCGTCGGAGCAGTTCCGGCCTTGCTGCGCCCGCTGAGATAAACGTTTCCGGCATGGTACTTGGTCAGTGCTTCCATGGTTCCGGGCTCGGCGCCGGTGGCTTTGGCGGCCACCATGAACAGTTGTCCCACGCGCTGCTCAAGGCTGAGCGCGGCGAGTTGTTTCTCAACAGCTGACGGGGTGCTAGGTGCCGGGGCCGACGCTGCGGAGGGAGGCGGGGAAGTAACAGCAGACGGCGTGGTTGACGCCGGCGGGGATGAGGGTGCCGGTGTGGTTGTCGGTGAGGAAGGAGAAACAGACGGCGTCCCCTCCGCCGTGGCTTGGCCGGAGTTGGATGGGCCACTGGAACAACCCGAGGCCGTCACCAGAAGTACACCGGCGGTGGCGATGCTGACACTAATCGATGCAATGGACGGGAACTTGCGCATGGTAAACCGTGAATTCGTTGGGGGTGGGTTTCCACCTACGAGCCTACCCCGGGACAAACAACGATGCCCCGGCCACATGCTTCGAGCATCTGGCCGGGGCATCACTAAAAAACTAAGCCGTAGCGCCCGCTGCAGCCTTTGCCGCCGCCGGAAGGGCGTCGATAATCCGGTTCATCGCTGCGTCGTCGTGAGCGGCGGAAAGGAACCAGGCTTCGAAGACCGACGGCGGAAGGTAGACGCCTGAGTCCAGCATGGAGTGGAAGAACGGGGCATAGCGGAAGCTTTCCTGCCGCTGCGCGTCGTCGTAGTTGTGTACGCCATGGGCGGAGGTCCCAAACGCCACGGAGAACAGATTGCCCGCCCGCTGGATCGAGTGGTCCACCCCTGCTGCATCAAGGGCAGAGGAAAGCGCTGCGGAGAGTTCCAGCGAGCGGCCATCAACGTAGGCGTAGACCTCAGGAGTTGCGTGGGTCAGAGTTGCCACTCCTGCAGCCATGGCCACGGGGTTTCCGGACAGGGTTCCGGCCTGGTACACGGGACCGACGGGAGCAAGGTAGTCCATCACGTCGGCACGGCCGCCGAGTGCCGCCGTCGGCATTCCACCACCAATGACCTTACCGAAGGTGAGCAGGTCCGGAGCCCAGCCTTCCTGGCGGCCGGTCAAGCCCCAGTAGCCGGCGTACCCGGTACGGAAGCCGGTGAGGACTTCGTCCACGATCAGGAGCGCACCGTGCTCCTTGGTGATGCGGGACACGCCTGCGTTGAAGCCCTCACCCGGAGTGACGACGCCCATGTTGGCCGGTGCCGCTTCGGTGATGACGGCAGCAATGTTTTTGCCGTGCGCAGCGAAGGCAGCCTCGACGGCGGCGAGATCGTTATACGGCAGAACCAGGGTTTCAGCGGCAGTGGCCTCCGTAACGCCGGCAGAGCCGGGCAAAGCCAACGTTGCCACGCCGGATCCTGCCGCTGCCAACAGCCCGTCCAAGTGGCCGTGGTAGCACCCGGCAAACTTGATGATCAAGTTGCGGCCGGTGAAACCGCGGGCCAAACGAACGGCGGTCATGGTGGCTTCGGTTCCAGTGGATACCATCCGCAGACGTTCAACAGCGGACACCCGGTCCTTGACGATCTCAGCGAGGTTGGCTTCGTCCGGTGTGGAAGCTCCGAAAGAAAGGCCTCGATCCACAGCTGCGTGAACGGCATCGAGCACGGCGGGGTGGGCGTGTCCCAACAACGCAGGCCCCCAGGAGCAGACGAGGTCCACGTATTCCTTGCCGTCCGCGTCCGTCAGGTAGGCGCCCTTGGCCGAGACCATGAACTTCGGGGTACCGCCCACTGAACCGAAGGCCCGCACCGGCGAATTCACGCCGCCGGGCATCAGGGACCGGGCACGGTCGTAAAGTTGATCGGACACGGGGGTATTTGAGGTCATGGTTCCTATTCTTTCAGTGATTTCAGCTTGGCCGGGCGCAGTCTTATGCGGCGTCGGCCAGCAGCTCGGTGACCCGCGGGGCCACCTCGGTGCCGTAGAGCTCAATGCAGCGCATCATTGACTGATGCGGCAACGTTCCATTGCTGTATTTGAGGTCGAATCGGTCCACACCGAGATTCCTCTTGAGAAGAGCGATTTTCTGCGCCACGGTTTCCGGGGAACCAACATAGAGGGCACCCTCAGGGCCGCACATGGCGTCGAACTCGCCACGGTTCCCTGGCCCCCACCCACGCTCGGCACCGATCCTGTTGCGCTGCTCCAGCCAATGCGGGAACAGCTCCTCGCGGGCGGCCTCGTCCGTGTCCGCGATGAATCCTGGTGAGTGCGTGGCAATCTGGCGCATGGGATGGCCGTACTTTGCCATCGCCTCACGGTACAGGTTGACCAGCGGTGCGAAGCGTCGGGGCTCTCCCCCAATAATGGCGAAAATGATGGGGTAGCCGTATTCGGCGCAGCGCAGCACGGACTCCGGTGTGCCACCCACACCAATCCAGGCCGGCAGGAGGTGATGCTGGAGTTGGGGGTATACCTGCAACCCATTGACGTTGGGCCGCGTGCGCCCCGCCCAATGAACGGGTTTCTGGGCGCGTACTTTGTCGAACAGCTCCAGTTTTTCTTCGAAGAGGACTTCGTAGTCTGCCAAGTCCAAGCCAAACAGCGGGAATGACTCCACGAACGAACCCCTGCCGAGCATGACCTCGGCCCTGCCATTGGACAAGGCATCAACCGTGGCGAAACGTTGGAAGACGCGGATGGGATCATCTGAGCTGAGCACGGTAACAGCGGACCCCAAGCGGATCCGTGATGTCACGGCGGCCGCCGCAGCAAGGAAAACCTCAGGCGCGGACACAGCGAAATCGCGGCGGTGGTGCTCCCCCACGCCAAAGGCATGGATTCCGACGGCGTCAGCCAGTTTCGCTTCCTGCAGCAGCTCCCGCAGGACAAGCGCATGCTCCTTCGGGTTTCCGTCAGCATCCACACCGGCGTCGCCGAAGGTGTTCAGGCCGAGCAGGATCTGGTTGGCCGCCACTGGCGCAGCGGGATCGGAAGGCACGGCGGTCCGGGACGGTGCCGTGGGATCCAGGGGAACAGCGGATTCTGCAGGGAGAGAAGACATCAGGACTCCTTCAACCAGCCTGCCAGTTCGGAGGCCCAGTAGGTCAATACGGTATCGGCTCCAGCACGCTTGATGCCGAGGACAGATTCAGTAATGGCGCCCCGCCTGTCGATCCAGCCGTTGGCGGCGGCCGCTTCGATCATGGCGTATTCGCCTGAGATTTGGTAGGCCGAAACAGGCACCGGACTCATTGCAGCCACATCAGCGAGAATGTCCAGGTAGCTCATGGCGGGCTTGACCATCACCATGTCGGCGCCTTCTTCGAGGTCGAGTTCCACCTCCAGGATGGCTTCCCGGCGGTTGGCTGCGTCCATCTGGTAAGTACGGCGATCACCCTTGAGTTGGGAATCCACGGCCTCACGGAACGGGCCGTAGAACGCTGAGGCGTATTTAGCTGCGTAGGCAAGGACTGCTGTGTTTTTGTGTCCGGATTCCTCCAGTGCTTGACGGATGACCGCGATCTGGCCGTCCATCATTCCCGAGGGCCCCAGCACGTGGGCGCCCGCGTCGGCCTGGGCAACTGCCATCTGACCGTAGATCTCCAGCGTGGCGTCGTTATCCACGTAGCCCTCGGAATCGAGGACGCCGCAGTGGCCGTGGTCGGTGAACTCGTCGAGGCAAACATCGCCCATGATCACCAGGCAATCGCCCACCTCGGCTTTGACGTCGCGGATGGCCTTGTTCAAGACGCCATCCGGGTCCAGTGCAGCGGTGCCTTGCGCATCGCGTTCGGCGGGCACACCGAACAGCATGATGCCTCCTACGCCCAACTCCACGGCTTCGGCTGCGGCCCGTTTGAGGGACTCTGTGGTGTGTTGGACGACTCCCGGCATGGAACTGATGGGACTCGGCTCGGTGAGGCCTTCCCGGATGAACGCCGGGAGGATCAGGTCCGCGGGCGCCAGGCGGTTTTCGGCGGTGAGCCTGCGCATGGCGGGAGTGGTGCGCAAGCGGCGGGGACGATGGTTCGGAAAGCTCATGACGATTTCCCTTCGTTGGCGAAAACAGATTCCAAGGCGGCCACAATGCCGTCCGGGGTTGGTTCTTTGGCGGTGGCTGCCACGGTGAGGCCTATCCGGGAGGCCTCTGCCGCCGTCGGCCGTCCAATGGCGATCAGCCGGCACCTGCCCAAGGGCATCAATGTTGCAGCGATACGGCGCGTCGCGCTGGGAGAAGCAGCCACCACAGCGTCCACGGTTCCGGCATCCAGTGCTGCCCGCGCGTCTTCCGGAACAAGTGTTGCCGGATCGTCAGTGAAGGACGTCCCGACGCCGGAGGGAAGTACCGCTGTCAGGCGGAGTTCGGCACGGGCAGGGTAGTCAACCGTGCGGTAGGCGACCACGGACGTCACGTCCGCACCGCTTGCCGCCAGGCCGTCGCGCAGGCTGGCCGCCGCAATATCGGCTTGGGGCAGGAACACGCGTACGCGGGACGCTTTCCACACAGCAAGGAGGCCGTCCGCCGATTGGACATCCTCAGGCGCCAGAGCAACGGCGAGGCCTACGGATTCGAGAACCTGATGGGACGAAGAGCCAATGGTGGCCACCTTTGTTCCCGATGGAACAAGATCCGCGAGTGCCATCCCGCGCTGGGCAGCCTTCTCCATGAGAACCCGGACGGTGGTGATACTGCTGATCACCAGCCAGTCAAAGTCACCGGCCGCCAACTTGTCCAAGGCCGCATCAAGGGAAGCCTGGTCCCCTGCCCTCTCAAAATCGATGAGCGGAAGCACCAAGGGCTCGGCCCCCAACTCACTCAGCAGCGCCGCCAAAGGGCGTGCACGGTCGGCGCTCCTGGTGATCAGGACACGCCGGCCGGTCAGCCCATTTACTTCATACGGCTCAGGACGCGGCAAGGTCCGCGATCTCCGCGGCGCCGGCAGCGAGCAAGAGCTCAGCCACTTCGATGCCGAGCAACGTGGCTCCGACTTCCGTTAGACCGTCCGTGGCTTTCTTTTCGCGGACTGTCTTGGTGCCGTCCACGGCGCAGACCACTGCTTCAAGGTGCAGCATGCTGCCCTTCCGGAAGGCGTAAGCCCCCACGGGGGCAGCACAACCGGCTTCGAGCCGGGCCAGAACGGCACGCTCGGCCGTAACGGCGAGGCGGGTGTCATCGTCGTTCAAAGCGGCAAGGGCCTGGGCCAGCACCGAGTTTGATCCCTCGGTGGAACCGCCCAGTGGCGGAGCGTCATCCGTCCGGCATTCGATGGCCAACGCTCCCTGCCCGGGGGCCGGCAGCATGACGTCGGATTCGAAGAATTCGCTGACGGTGTCCAACCGATCCATGCGTTCCAAGCCCGCTGCGGCCAACACCACAGCGTCAAGATCGCAGGTCTTGCCGGGGACAACAACATCGGTCACATTTCCCGGCAAACCAGGGACACGGCCGAGGCGGGTATCCACGTTCCCACGGATGTCGAGCACCTCAATGTCCGGACGTGCAGCCCGGAGTTGCGCGGCCCGCCGTGGTGAGCCTGTACCGACTTTGGCGCCGCCCGGCAGTTCGGCGAGCGTCATGCCATCGCGGGCACAGAGTACGTCGCGGACATCCACCCGTTTGGGTGTTGCAGCGATGCTCAGGCCAAGTGCGGCGCCCGTGGGCAGGTCCTTGAGGGAGTGCACGGCAACGTCACAGGTCTCAGCGAGAAGTGCGTCCCGAAGGGCCGCGACGAACACGCCTGTGCCGCCCATCTGGGAAAGGGACCCGGTTTTGACGTCGCCCTCGGTCTTGATGTGCACGAGTTCCACAGGGAAGCCGCCAACGGCAGCCAACCGGTCCGCAGTTTGCTGCGTCTGCGTCAGGGCGAGCTTGCTCGCCCTGGTGCCGATGCGTACGGTCACTTGGCAGCCTCCGGAGCGGGGTACGCGTCGTGCCCGATGCCCACTGTGGTACCAACTTCCGAAATGACGGGCTTCGCTCCGCGGAAGTTTTCGCAGCAGTTGGGACGGCAGACGTCGTACCAAGCACCCAGGTCCGTCACGTGGGGGCGCTCGGCGATGTTGTTCTCCACCGTGCGTTCGCAGATCAGGTCTACCAGGCCGGACACGAAAGCTGCGTGCGTACCCGGGGTGGGGACACGGGTTGCTTCGATGCCGAGGTCCTTGCAGGTTTCCAGAGCCTCGGTGTCCAGGTCCCAGGCAACTTCCATGTGATCGCTGACGAAGCCGAGGGGAACAATGACGACGCCGCGGACCCCTTCAGGGGCGATTTCCTCGAGGTGGTCGTTGATGTCCGGCTCAAGCCACGGGATGTGAGGGGCGCCGGAACGGGACTGGTACACCAGGTCCCAGGCAACATTGGGTGCCACAACATCCATGATGGCCTTGGCGTTGGCCAAGTGCTGGGCAGCATAAGCCGAGCCTTCCGCGAATTCGCGGGGCTCGTCCTCGGACCTTCCAGCGGCCTCGGCATCCCGGGTGGGGATCGAGTGCGTAGCAAACAGGACGCGGATCTTTGAGTCCGGGTCAGTCTCGCCGGCTGCGACGAGCTTGCCGCGGATCTCCTCCAAGCCCGCAGATGTACCCTCCAGGAAGGGCTGGACTACGCCGGGGTGGTCGAAGTACTGGCGGATCTTGTCCACCTGGAGCTTGCCATCCAACCCGGTTTCCGTCAGGGCAACGCCGATGTCCTCGCGGTACTGGCGGCAGCTTGAGTAACAGGAGTAGATGCTGGTGGTGAGCATCAGGAGCCTGCGGTGTCCGGCGTCGTAAGCGTCCTGAAGTACCGGGGCGATGTACGGGTCCCAGTTGCGGTTACCCCAGAGGACCGGCAGTTCGATGCCACGGCGGTCCAGCTCGGCCTCAATGGCAGCCTTCAGTTCACGGTTCTGCTGGTTGATGGGGCTAATGCCGCCAAAAGCGCGGTAGTGGTGGGAGACCTCTTCGAGACGTTCATCCGGAATGCCGCGACCGCGGGTGACATTGCGGAGGAAGGGAATGACGTCGTCCTGGCCTTCGGGCCCGCCGAAGGACGCAAGCAGCACGGCGTCGTAATTTTTGGGTTCCTGGCGGCCGCGCTCGGTGACTTCGTTGACGGCCGTGGAAACGACTGGAGTGCTCATGCAAGGACCTCGGCAATCTCGGCAGCGGACACGCGGCGGCCGGTGTAGAACGGGATTTCTTCACGGACGTGGTTGCGGGCCTCGCTGTCCCGCAGATGGCGCATCAGGTCCACAAGGTCCACCAGTTCCGGTGCCTCGAGTCCGAGGATCCATTCCCAGTCACCCAACGCGAACGAGGAGACGGTGTTGGAGATGACCTGCGGGAATTCCCTGCCCAGCAGACCGTGTTCGCGGAGCATGGCGCCGCGTTCCTCGGCCGGGAGGATATACCACTCGTAAGAGCGGACGAAGGGGTACACGCACAGCCAGGTGCTGGGCTCCACGCCACGAGCGTAGGCCGGAATGTGGCTCTTGGAGAACTCCGCTTCGCGGTGCACGCCCATGGCGGACCATACGATCTCGGTGCCGGCAAAGAGTTTGCTGCGCCGGATGGAGCGGACCGCGGACTGCAGGTCTTCGGGCTTGGCCCCATGGAGCCACACCATGATGTCGGCATCGGAGCGCATAGCGGAGACGTCGTAGCTGCCGCGAACGGTGACTCCGCCTTCGGCAAGCTTCTCTACCAGCGCCTCGTACTCCTGGGCTGCGTCGCCGCTGCGCAGGACATCGGCCGAGCGCTTGAAGACAGTCCAGAGCGTGAAGAACTGCTCTTCGGTACCAGCAGTTTTAGTGACAGATTCGGCAGAAGTGTGGCTCATGGTTCAAGTTTGCCCCGTGCCAGCCGCTAAGTCGAAACGGATCACTTCTACAAGGCGTAGAAGTGATGCAAATCACAAATGAGAGGAATCGCCTGCGGCCGCAACGGCCAGTTGTGCACGCGTATCGGCCACCACCGCGGCCAGGCCATTTCCGGCCAACCAGCCACCCACCAAGGCAAGACGATCGGCAGCGGCGCACACCTGACGAACCTCCGCCACGCGCTGTTTATGACCGACGGCGGCGAACGGCAGGGCGCCAGCCCAGCGCACCACATCCCAATCCACGATGTCCGCCTTGGATACCGGAACCGTCAGCAGCGCGGAAGCATCTGCCACGGCGGCGGTAAGGAGCGACTCATCGTCCATGACAACGTCCGCGCCGCCGCCTGCCACTTCACGCCGACCATAGGACAGGCGCAGGACGTGGGTGCCCGGACCGGCTTCGTCAGCCAACCAATCCCACTTCGCCGTTGCATGGGTGAGGGCTTTGGCCTTGATCCCCGGGGTTTCGGGTGCAACCAGGATTCCGGTCCCCCTGGGCCTGCCATCAAGTTGCGGCAGGTCCACCACCAAGGTCACCAGGCTTACCAGGGGTCCTGGAGCCGGACGGAGGCCGGACAGCACAGGCAAGGACTTCTCCAGCAACCTGACGGCGGCCGGGCCGTCAAGCGCAACCACCAGGCGGCCGGCGTCGTAGGTGGAACTTTCAGCGGTGACCCGCCAACCCTCTTCAGTTTTCACAACGTCCTCGGCACGCCGACCGGCGAGCAACTGAACCCCCCGCTCCTGCAGGTCAGCGACGAGGGCGTCCACCAGAGTGTTCATTCCACCCTTCAGGCCGGCCACGGCGGAACCCGCTTTTGCCGTTCCGGACGACGCCCCGGAGGATGAAGACGGGGCGTCCTTGGCCCCTTTGCGTTGAGCTGCGACAGCAGCAGCAAGTGAGCCATGAGAGCGGATTCCGGCGCGCAGGCCCGGGGCCACCATATCCACGTCCAAAAGGGCAGGGTCAGCGGAATGAACGCCGCCTACCACCGGCGAAACAAGCCGCTCCAGAACCCTTTTGCCCATACGGGTACCAACCAGAGCGGCAACACTGGTGACCTCCGCGGACGTACCGACAGATGCCGGGAGCCAGCGGTCAAACGAGGCTCTGATGGCTCCGAGGAGACCCAGGGATCGTCGAACCTCAGGGTCCCAGGGATTCGCGGGAATACCGAGTACTCCGGTTTTGGGAAGCTCCTGCGGGCCGTCCGGAAGCTGCACCCAGGCACCTCCGGGATGGGGAGCAACTATATGGTCCGCCAGGCCCAACTCACGCGCGAGGTCGGCGACGGCCGTGGACCGTGTGGCAAACGACTCCGCCCCGCTGTCCAGGCGCAGCCCGGCAACAACATGGCTTCCCACGCAGCCTCCCCATGCGGTGGTCGCCTCGAGGACAGTAACCGCTGACCCGGCCGCGGCAAGCTCCCGCGCAGCGATCAGGCCTGAGATGCCGCCGCCAACTACCACGGCAGTTGGCCGTGCAGCTGCTGGTATCGGCTCCGACGTGGACGTCGCATGCCCCGCGCGCATAGCGCCTACTCCGCAGGGATGGAGTGGATGAGCTCCACAACGCGCGTCAGAACGGTGGGGTCTGTTTCGGGAGGAACTCCATGACCAAGGTTCAGCACATGGCCCGGGGCGTGGGAACCAGCAGCGATGACCTCCCGGACGTGGGCTTCAAGGACCTCCCACGGGGCGGACAGAAGAGCGGGGTCGATGTTGCCTTGAAGCGGCACAGTTCCACCCAGGCGTCGGTTGGCTTCGTCCAAGGGCAGCCGGTAGTCCACACCTACGACGTCTACGCCGACGTCGCGCATGGCAACCAGAAGCTCGGAAGTGCCGGTTCCAAAGTGGATCAACGGCGCCCCGAGTCCACGGACGTGGTTAAGCGCCCGGGTGGATGCCGGCGCCACGTACTTGGTGTAGTCAGCCAGGCCAAGGGATCCGGCCCAGGAATCGAAGAGCTGCGCCGCCGAAGCGCCTGCCTCAAGTTGGGCCTGAAGGAACATTCCGGAGGTATCGGCAGCCCAGTTGGCCAGCGCCGCCCACGTCTCGGGATCGGCGTGCATCATGGTCCGGGGCCCGAGGTGATCACGGGAGGGCTTCCCTTCAACCATGTAGGCGGCCAGGGTGAATGGCGCACCGGCGAAGCCGATCAGCGGGGTCTTTCCGAGTTCGGCAACCGTCAGGCGGACGGCTTCGCGGATCGGCTCGAGGGCTTCCCACGTCAGGGTGGGAAGGGCGGCCACATCAGCTGCCGTTCGCACCGGCTTGTCCAACACGGGTCCTACGCCGGGGACGATGTCCACGCCCACACCGGCGAGCTTCAAAGGAATAACGATGTCCGAGAAGAAAATGGCGGCGTCAACGTCGTGGCGGCGAACCGGCTGCAGGGTGATCTCGGCGGCCAGTTCAGGCCGCAGGCAAGAGTCCAGCATGGCAACGCCTTGGCGGACCTTCAGATACTCAGGCAGGGAACGACCCGCCTGGCGCATGAACCATACAGGCCTGCGGGACGGCGTGCCACCGCGGTAGGCAGTGATCAACGGCGAGTCCGAGGTACGGCCGTCGTTGAGCGGGTGGTTGGCGCCGAGGGTTCCCGCCGGGGCGTTGGAAGCCGTACTGTTGGATGCTGCCGCGCTAGAAGTCATGCCTTCGATTGTGCCGAAAATCCGGGGCAAAAGATAACGACAAGCTGTCACGTCGCGCCCGGCCCGGGCCGTTGTGTCGGGGATCACTGGCCTTCGTGGGGATCACCACGGTGCTGCATTGTTCTACCGGGCTACGAAAAAGCTATGATTGGGGTGCTGTGGTTCTTTTCTCATTGGTGGCTACACACGCCGACATCGACCTCGAAACTGTCGCTCAGTTGAGCAACGGTTCCTCTGAGCTTGCCTCGGCAGCCCTGACAGACTCCTCCCTGGTTTCCGGAGCCGTTGTCCTGGCCACGTGCAACCGCTACGAAATTTACGGAGAAACAGCCAACGGAGCTGACCTTGAGGCGGCTCGTTCGGCCCTTGTCTCCCAGATCAGCGAACTCAGCGGCCTCAACGAGCAACTCGTCTCACGCTCCTTCGCCACAAACACCGGTCCGGACGTCACACGGCACCTGTTTGCTGTGAGCGCCGGCCTGGATTCAGCCGTGGTAGGTGAGCGCGAGATCGCAGGCCAGGTTCGCCGGGCGCTGATCACAGCACAGCAGGAAGGCACCGCCAGCTCCGGCCTTGTGCGCTTGTTCCAGGCGGCCTCCAAAACGGCCAAGGATGTCGGCGCGCAGACAGCCCTCGGCTCGCGCGGGCTCTCGATCGTTTCCGTCGCATTGGACCTTGCCACCGACCTCGCCGAAAACGACGATTGGTCCCGCAAAAAGGTTGTGGTCTTCGGAACCGGTGCCTACGCCGGCGCAACCATGTCGCTTCTGCGGGAGCGCGGCTGCACAGACGTCTCCGTTTACTCTTCTTCCGGCCGCGCCGAAGGCTTTGTAGCCACCCGCGGCGGAACAGCGCTCGACGCCGACACTCTTCCCGCTGCTGTTGCCGCAGCTGACGTCATGATTGGCTGCAGCGGCTCTGACAACAGAGTGGAGGCCGCCGATCTTGCCCGCGTCCGGGCCCACTCGGGCAAACCCTTGATCGCTATCGACCTCGCCCTCACCCACGACTTCGACCCCGCAGTGGGCGAACTCGATGGCGTTGAGCTCCTGACGCTTGAATCCGTACGGCTGGCTGCGCCTCAGGAGCAGGCAGAGTCACTTTCCCAGGCCAGCGCAATAGTCAACGGCGCCGCCACCTCTTTCGAGTCCGAACGCGAAGCCCGCTCCGTGGACACTGCCATTGTGGCGCTGCGCCGCCACACCATGAACGTCCTTGACGCGGAAATGGAAAAAGTCCGGGCACGGCATGGTTGCACCGCCGCCGCCGAAGAGGTTGAGTTCGCCCTTCGCCGGATGGTCAAGCAGCTCCTGCACATTCCCACGGTCAGGGCACGCGAACTGGCAGCCAACGGCCAACAGGAAGAGTATGTTGCCGCTCTGGAAGCCCTCTACGGCATCGAAGTGGAGAAGCCCCAAGCCGCCCCGGCCGCGGAGTGCCCGGTGGATCACGGGCAACTCCGCTCCGAAAGCGCCTGAGGCCACCTCGCCACTTACGCGAAAGCGTTGATACCTGTCAGCTCGGCGGACAGGTCCCACAGTTTCCCTGCTTCTGCTTTGTCGATAGCGTGCGCGTCCACACCTTGGTAGCGGGCGAGGGGTGAATCTTTGTCGGTGGGATTGGCGATGTCGCAGTCCTCGCAGTAAACCCCGCCTTTGCCTGCCAAAGCCGGTGACGTCGCCGCCCAAACCGAGGTTGCTGCGCCCTGTTCCGGCGTCTTGAATCCTTCCCGGAGATTTCCCTCGCCGTCCATCCAGCCTGCGGCCACCATCTCTTCCTTGGGCAAATGCCGTTGCAGCTCAGTCATGATGCCCCCTGGATGCACCGCGAAAGACCGCACGCCGAATTCCCGTCCCCGCCGGTCAAGTTCCACGGCAAAAAGTGAATTGGCCGTCTTGGCCTGACCATAGGCCCGCCATTTGTCGTAGCCGGTAGCGAAATTGATGTCCTCGAACCGGATCGGGGACAGCTTGTGGCCGGTGGAGGATAAGGAAACTACGCGGGCGTTGCCGGATGCCGACAGGGCAGGCCAGAGGGCGTTGACCAGAGTGAAGTGCCCCAGGTGGTTGGTGGCGAACTGGGCTTCCCAGCCCGGTCCCACGTGTTGTTCCGGGCTTGCCATGATGGCCGCGTTGTTGATGAGGATCTCCAACGAACCGTGCCCGGCCATGTATCGCTGGGCGAATGCTTTAACGCTGTCCTGGTCTGCCAGGTCCATCTCTTCCACCGTGACCGTGTCACCGAGACCGGCGCCAGCCAGCACTTCCTTCGCGTGTTCGGTCCTGCGAGCCGGGACTGTGACTTCCGCGCCGGCTGAAACCAGCGCCCGAACTGTCTCCAGGCCGAGCCCGGAGTATCCGCCGGTAACGATAGCCGCCTTTCCGGCGAGGTCGATTCCATCGATGACCTCCCGGGCGGTGGAACCGTGCCCAAAACCGGAACCAAGAGGGTGTTGCAGGGTCTCTGCCAGATCTTCGCTCATGGTTGAGCTTTACAGACAAAGGCCTGAACGGGCAACGATCAGTAAATGGGCTTCTCCGGTTCCACATCGCGCACCCAGGCGAGAATACCGCCGTCGAGATGGCTGACGCGCGTGTAGCCGGCCTTTTGCGCCGCTTCAAGGACAGCAGCCGATCGAGTCCCGGCCTTGCAGTGGAACACGATGTCCCTGTCCTGCGGCAGCTGCACCCACGCTTCGCCGGAGAGTATGCGTCCCTGCGGAATCAGGATAGAGCCGTCGATGCTCACGATGCTGTGCTCGCCCGACTCGCGGACATCCACGAGTTCGAAGTCCCGCTCCCCCAACTCCCGTTCGGCAAGCATAGCGGCCAGGTCTTTGGCGGAAACAGTGTGCTCCTGGTCCGTGGCCGCCGGCGGCGTTACTCCACAGAAGGCCTCGTAGTCTGTCAATTCCGTAATGGGTTCGGCTTCCGGATCCTTGGAGACCTTGATCTCGCGCCAGTTTCCGCCCAAAGCATCAAAAAGTGCCACCCGGCCCAGCAATGAACGCCCGACGCCGGTAATCAGCTTCACGGCCTCGGTGACCATGAGCGATCCAACCGCTGCGCAGAGCATGCCGAACACGCCACCCTCGCCACAGGACGGCACCGAGCCGGCGGGAGGCGCTTCCGGGTAGAGATCCCTGTACGAGGGCCCGTGGTCCGCCCAGAAGACGCTCACCTGGCCGTCAAAGCGGAAGATGGATCCCCAGACATAGGGCTTGCCGAGGATGGCAGCGGCGTCGTTCACCAGATACCGCGTTGCAAAGTTGTCAGCGCCGTCCAGGATGAGGTCATACTGCGCAAACAGATCCAGCGCATTGGAAGCGTCAAGGCGGACATTGTGCAGGACAACGTTGACCAAGGGGTTGAGTTCTGCGATGGCGTTACGTGCGGATTCGACCTTGGGCGTACCCACGTCCTTCACACCATGGATGACCTGCCGCTGCAGGTTGCTAAGGTCCACCGCGTCATCGTCCAGTATGCCCAGAGTGCCCACTCCGGCGGCGGCCAGGTACAGCAGTGCGGGGGAACCAAGGCCACCGGCGCCTATGACCAGGACTTTGGCATTCTTGAGCCTGCGTTGGCCCAGGGCGCCAATTTCAGGAATGATGAGATGCCGGGAATACCGCTCCACCTCGGCCGGCGTAAGTTCGGCGGCCGGTTCAACGAGGGGCGGGAGGACAGCGGGCGCAGTAGCGTGGGCAGCAACAATTGAGGCCATACCCCAATCTATGCCTGCAGATGCCGCCCGGTCATATTACCCCCCGGTAGAGTAGTCATAACTGCGAAGGAAAGGCGGCAGACTGTGGCTGACGGCACACGGGCAAACGATGGGGCACCGGCCAGGCAGGAACGGGCAGGTACAACGCGTTCACCAAGGTTGCCGCGGGACGAGCGCCGCGCACAGTTGCTGAACGCGGCGCTGGAAGTATTCGTTGCCAACGGCTTCCACGGGGCGGCCATGGACGAAATCGCGGAGGCCGCCCATGTGAGCAAACCAGTGCTCTATCAGCACTTTCCCTCCAAGCGCGAGCTTTACATGGCGCTCCTGGACAGCCACCTTGCAACCCTGACGCAGCTGATGCTCAACGCCTTGAACTCCACCACGGATAACAAGGAACGCGTCAAGGCCGTCATGCGCGCCTACTACAGGTTCATTGCCGATGACGACCAAGCCCATCGCCTGGTGTTCGAATCCGACCTGATCAATGATGCCGATGTCAGTTCGCGTTTGGAGACTTTCAACAAGACGTTCGCGGACGCCGTGGCCCGTGTCATTGCCGAGGACACCAAGCTGCCCCCTCTGGAAGCGCAGCTTCTTGGCCGTGGTTTGGCCGGAATGGCTCAGGTCAGCGCCAGATATTGGCTCGAAACGGACGGAAACCTGGACCTCGATGTGGCCAGCGATCTGATCTATCGTTTAGCTTGGCGCGGAATCAGTCGATTCCCCAAAGAGTCCTAGGCTACAAATAGAGGACTGACTTAACACTTGATTGGCTTGGAGGCCTTGCTGTGGAAGTAAAGATCGGCATTCAGAACGTTGGCCGTGAGATCGTGCTCGAATCCTCCCTGGATGCCGACGCCGTCGCCAAGATTGTGGCTGAGGCCGTGACCAAAGGCTCCGAGCTTCGCCTCACTGATGACAAGGGCCGACAGGTCATTGTTCCCGGCAACGTGCTGGGCTACGTGGAAATCGGCGCCGAGGAAACCCGGCGCGTCGGCTTCGGCGCTCTCTAGGGTCTTCCTACGTCTCGTCGTCCGCTAAGGAGTTTTCATGCTTTCTCTCGTCGTGGTGGTTCTGGCCACCATTGCCACCGGTTTCATTGTGTGGGCTAACGACAAGCGGCACGGCAAGTACGGGATCGCGCTGCCGGCCGGTGTCTCAGCAGCTGTGGGCACGCTGAGTTGGATCGCGTTCATCAGCGCCGGATTGGGCTACCAGCCTGGCGCAACGTGGATTCCGTGGGTCCTGCCTATTGTGCTCGGCACTGCCGCGGCGGTTGCCGTGGTGCTCTTTCTCGGCCGGACCAGGACCCAGCACGATACTGCGGCCCTCACCAAGGCGCTGCGGCTTTAGAACCTTAGACAGTAGTGACCGTCACCCCATGGTGGCGGTCACTACTGTTTAAGCCCCGGCACGACTTAAGCCCCGCACGACGCCGCGTGTGCGCCGAGGTTGTCGTTCTGAAATGCGTCGCCGAGCCCGGCTGCCACATTCCGAGGTTCAGATCAGAGGAACTCTGCCCGGCCTTCCATCGCCGAGGACGCGAGCGCGTGCTCCCGCCGGGGAATCCGGCCTGCCTGCAGCGCCAGCCTACCGGCGATGACAGCGTGCTTGAAGGCCTCCCCCATCTGCACCGGGTTCTGGGCCCGGGTTACAGCGGTGGCCAGCAGGACGGCGTCACAGCCCAGCTCCATGGCCAACGCGGCATCGGAGGCGGTTCCGATTCCCGCGTCGAGGACCACGGGTACGGAGGCCCGGGACACGATGAGTTCAATGTTGTGTGGGTTCAGGATGCCGAGGCCGGTTCCAATGGGTGATCCCAAGGGCATGACGGCGGTGGCACCCAGGTTCTCGAGCCTGAGCGCGAGCACGGGATCGTCATTTGTGTAGGCGAAAACCTTGAAGCCCCGGTTCACCAGTTGTTCCGTTGCATCCACCAGTTCCACGGCGTCGGGCAGGAGCGTGTGTTCGTCGGCGATGACTTCCAACTTCACCCAATCTGTCTCCAGCGCTTCGCGGGCCAGTTCAGCGGTCATCACGGCGTCCTTGGCAGTAAAGCAGCCCGCAGTGTTGGGAAGTACCCGGATGTTGTGGTCCACCAGGAGCTGGAACAGCGATCCCGTTTCGGCGGGTGAGTAGCGCCGCATGGCTACGGTGGTGAGCTCGGTCCCCGAAGCCAGGAGCGCTGATCCCAGGCCATCAAGGCTCGGCGCGCCTCCGGTGCCCATGATGAGTCGGGAACCGAATTCCACGCCGTCGATCGCCAGCACATCAGTGGTTCGACCGTCAATGTTTGCTGTTGTCATGGTTCAGCCTCCTTGGACTGCTGTTACGAGTTCGAGTTCGTCTCCGTCGGCCAGCGCCGTCACGGCCCATTGGCTGCGGGGCACCACCTCGGAGTTACGTGCGACCGCGACTCCCAGCTTGCCGCCGTCGGCCGCTTGACCGCGAGGGTCCAAGGCGCGGCCCGTGATCGCTGTGACCAGAGTGCTGACGGATGCGTCATCGGAGACTGCGTGATCAGTTCCATTGAGTTTGATGTTCATGCTGTTTCCTTGGTGGGAGCGTGTGCTGCTGGTGTGAGTACTTGGGGAACTGAAGCGTTGCCCGCGAAGCGATCAGGCAGGAACGGAGCCCATCGAGGGTCCTTGGATCCGTTGATGAGTTCGCCCACGATCCTGGCGGCTACGGGAGTCAGGAGTACACCGTGGCGGAAGAATCCTGTAGCGATCACCAAGCCGTCAATGTCGCCGTGGGGACCGCTGACCCGTCCAAGCAGGGGGGCGTTGTCCGGAGTGCCGGGGCGGGCGCGGGCAGTTGCTTCAAGGAGTTCCAGTTCCGCCACTGCGGGGACCAGAGTTTGGGCATCCCTCAGCAGTTGATAGACGCCGCCGGCCGAGACTGCGTTGGAAGTCGCTGACAACCGGTCTTCGCGTTGCGTCGCTCCGATCACCACGGTTCCGTCGTCCCGGGGAACGATGTAAACCGGAACGCCTCGAACCATCCCCCGAACAGTGGACGTCACCAAGGGCCGGAGCTTTTCGGGGACGCGAAGCCGGAGGATGTCGCCATAGACCGGCCGCACTGGAAGGGTCAGTCCCTCAGGGAGCCCCGACACGTGGGATGCCCCCAGCCCGTTGGCCACCACAGTCTCCGCGGCAAGGACCACGACTCCGGATTCGAGTTCCACTCCGGTGACCCGCCCGCCATCCCGCAGCACACCGCGCGCCGGGGAAAGAACGGCGAATCCGTCATCGGCCCCGGGCACCCAGGAGGCGTCGTCAGGCGAATGGTTAGCCAATCCAGCCAGGATGCACGCGGCGAGCTTTCGCGGATCCACTTGGTGGTCGGCGGGAATGTCGAAAGCGCAGGAAATCTGCGGGCTAAGGAGCGGCTCGCGGTTCCTCGCGTCCCGCAGGGCAAGAGGTTCGACTCCCAAGCCAGCTGCGAGCTGTACGTTCCTGAGGTCTGCGAGCGCCCTGCGGTCGGCTGCGTCGGCACCCACGGCGAGGGTGGGCGTCGTGCGGTATCCGCTGCCCGCTCCCCCCAAGTGCAGTCTGTCCACGAAGGAGGGCCACAGCCGGGAAGACTCAATCATCAATTCCAGGAGGTCTTCCTCCTGGTAATGCAGTTCGCTGACGGGTGCAAGCATTCCGGCGGCGGCGAACGTTGCGCCCGAGGCCGGGGCGGGGTCGATCAGCACCACTGAACGGCCAAGTCGCCGGGCTTCATGAGCGATGCCCAGGCCTATGATGCCGCCGCCAATGACGGCCACGTCTGCCTGGATGGGGGTATGGCGGGGATCTGCCATTGGTTTCCTTCCCTACGCCGGTACTAGCCGGATCAGGTCAAGCGGTCGGCGCTGAAGCCCTCTCAGCCGGACAGTCATATGACGAATGTCGCGGCTCCCGCAGTACGTGCCCAGTTTAGAGGAACTACTCTGGTTTCCATGACCCAGCCTGACGCCCTCGCCTCTGCCCGCCTCTATTTGTGCACTGATGCCCGTCAACGGCAGGGCGATTTTGAAGACTTTGTGGACGCCGCTTTCGCCGGTGGTGTGGACATCATCCAGCTCCGCGACAAGACGCTGGAAGCTGCCGAGGAGCTTGAAATGCTGGCCGTTTTGCGGAGCGTCGCACAACGGCACGGACGGCTGTGGGCTGTCAACGACCGGGCCGATGTTGCCAGTATTTCCGGGGCTCCCGTGTTCCACATCGGTCAGAAGGACCTGCCTCTGACGGCCGCCCGCACACTCCTGCCGAATGTCACCGGCATCGGTCTTTCCACCCACACACCGGAACAAATCGACGCGGCAATTGCTACCGCCCAAGGCCCCTTGGGACTGGACTACTTCTGTGTGGGTCCGGTCTGGGCAACGCCCACCAAACCCGGGCGCGCGGCTGTGGGTCCGGGTTTGGTCACATATGCCGCAGAGGCACAGAAACGTGCAGGCGACGTGACGACACTTCCGTGGTTCGCCATTGGCGGCATCGACCACAGCAACGTTGAACAGGTAGTCGCCGCGGGGGCCAGCCGCATCGTCGTCGTGCGCGCAATCACGGAGGCAACAGACCCGACGGCGGCAGCGAAGTCGCTGCTGCAGGCGTTGGACACCGTTGAGCCCTAGCCGGTCCTGAGCTGGCCGGCGTCTACGCTGTCAGGCCAAGGCCCGTCATCCGGCGGGAATGCTTCCCGGCGAGTTCCGTCGTCAGCCGTTTCACCTCAGCACGCGAGTCCCCTCCGCTTCTCAGCGTTGGGCCCAGCCGCGGGTGCTCCATGCCGACGCGTTGCGCCTGCGTCAAGGCCTCTCCCACCAGGCGGCGGCCCCACAGTGCAAGGCGCGATGCCAGGCGTGGGTCATCACTCAGGGCCCTCCTCAGCAGAACCCGAAGGACTTCAGTGGCTTGATCGGGGGAAGCCACCCGTTCAACAAAATGCTGCGTTTGTGGGTCAAGGAACATCGCGACAGCCCTGTAGAAGTCCGACGACACAGTGTCGATCACATAGGCCTTCATGACGGATTCGAACCAGTCTCCCGGTTTGGTGCGCTCGTGGAAATGGTCGAAGGAACGCTGGAACGGCAGCATCGCATGTTCGGGGTCGACCCCCATCTCCACCAATCGATCGCTGAGGAGCGCGAAGTTGCCGTAGGCACCCACAGCGATCTTCGCCAGCACTGACCTGTCATGAAGGGTGGGAGCATAACGGGAGTCCAGCGAGAGCCGTCCGAAAGCAGACAGCTCGCCATAGGCCATGGCTCCAAGCAACTCCGCTGAGAGTTCCCTGGCAGAGGCTGCGGCGTCCGGGGATATGCCCATGAACCCAGCCTATCCCTGGCCGGGCATGAGATTCCCGGGGTTTGCGTTCTGCTTCCGGCCTCGTTCCTACTAGGCTGGCTCGACGTGAGTTGACTGCCATGTGCCCTGCATACCGCCCGTCCTCCTCCTCGCACCCACTTCACTGAAGGAATTTCCATGAGTCACCCGAGTTACCCGCCCGCGCCCCAAAACGATGCCGGATCAGGAGTTCCGCAGGTCCCGGCCGCGCCTTATGCTTACGGCGGCCAGTTCCAAGGTGGAGCACAGCCTGGCTACCAACCCGGACCGGCTTCAGGCCCTTATGGAACTACGGGCGGGGCGGTTCCGGCCAAGTCCTTCATGACCACCTGGATTTTGGCGCTGCTTCTGGGTGGCTTGGGTGTGGACCGCTTCTATCTGGGCAAGATTGGTACCGGAATCGCGAAGCTGCTCACTGCCGGCGGCTTCGGCATCTGGTCCATTGTGGACCTCATCATCACCTTGACAGGAAACGCCCGGGACAAAGAGGGCAGGCCGCTGGCAGGCTACCTGGAGAACAAGAAGAAGGCGTGGATCATCACCATCGTCGTCTGGTTCGCTGGTGTGATCGTGGGAATTGTGTCCACTGTGCTGTCTTTCAACCTCTTCGCCGCTGCAGTCCAGCAGGGACGAACCACACCTGCTGCACCGCTCCCTTCCGCCAGTCAAGGGCCCCTGGTGCCCTCGCCTGGCACTGCCAACGAGGCGAACTCCTTCACCGTGGATGTTGATGACAGCACCAAGGTAAAGGTGGGCGTGGTCGATTCTCTTTACACCAACGAAATCCCCTCGATGTCGTACATGAAACCCGCCAACGGGGGGTTCCTCGTGGTGGAGGTGTCCTGGGAGACACTGACGGGGACAAGCTTCGCTTCCTCAACGAACTTCCAGGCCTTCGACGCTGACGGAAAAGAAGGTGAGTTGCTGTTCCTCACTGAGGACCTGGGCAGCCTGCCGATGGGGAGCGTCGCCACGGGGGAGGTCAAACAGGGAGTGATCGCGTTCGACATCAAGAACGGCCCCACCAAGATCGTGGTCACTGATGTCTATGGCGATGAGGCCGCAACCTTCACGCTGACACCTCCGGCCGGTCAATAACCCACCCGGACAGGCTTACGCGCTCAAAGAAGGAACCCGCCGTCCCTCATGGACGGCGGGTTCCTTCGCTAGCGCGTCCAAGACTATCGGCCCATTTCGGGCTAACCTGAATTTCGTGTCACATCATCGGATAGCACCCAACGTCGACGACTCATCGGACCAGCTCGCCGCGGCCCTTGCCGCTCTCAGGACAGAGCTGGAACTCCCCGGTGAATACCCTGAAGACGCTGTGGAAGAAGCACAGCAGGCCGTAGACGCCCTCGAGCTTCCGGAACAGGACCTGCGGGACATAGCGTTTGTGACTATCGATCCGGCGACATCCACCGACCTGGACCAGGCCCTGTTCATCGACCGCACCGGTAACGGTTACACGGTCCTCTACGCAATCGCCGATGTTCCGTCTTTCGTGGCTCCGGGTGGGGCGTTGGACGCAGAAACGCGTCAACGCGGACAAACCTTCTACGCTCCTGACGGGCGGATCCCGTTGCATCCGGAAGTTATCAGCGAGAACGCCGGCAGCCTGCTTGCCAACCAGGATTGCAGTGCTTTCGTGTGGCGTTTTGACTTGGATGCCAAAGCCGAAGTTCAGACGGTCACCGTTGCCCGGGCTGCCGTGCGCAGCAGGGCCAAACTGAGCTACAAGGGCGCTCAACAGCAACTCGACGACGGTACGGCCCCACCCGTTCTGCAGCTCCTCAAAGAAGTAGGGCTCAAACGCGTTGAGCTGGAGCGGCAACGTGGGGGCGCAAGCCTGAACATGCCGGAACAGGAAATAGTTCAAGCCACCGACGGCGGCGGGTACAGGATCGTCGCTGCGCCGTCGCTGCCGGTTGAGGACTGGAACGCGCAGATATCCCTCATGACCGGTATGGCCGCAGCTCAGATGATGCTTGATGGCAAAGTGGGGATACTGCGCACCATGCCGGCACCTGACGATCGATCCCTGCTCCATTTCAAGCGCCAGACTTCTGCACTCGGAAAGCCCTGGGACGGCCAAGTATCCTATGGCGAATATTTGCGGACCTTGGACGCATCCGATCCCAAACAGTTGGCCATCCTGCACTCTGCCGGCATGTTGTTCAGGGGCGCCGGTTACACACCCTTTGACGGTGAGGTGCCCGCGGAGGTCATCCAAGCAGCCATCGGGGCTCCGTATGCGCACACCACCGCACCCCTGCGGCGGCTCATCGATCGCTTTGTCTTGGTGATCTGCGAAGCACTCAGCAACAACCACGACATCCCGCAATGGGCCCGGGAAGCACTCCCCTCGCTGCCGGAGATCATGGCCTCCTCAGACCAATTGGCCGGACGCCTTGAGCGCGCCGCACTGGACACCGTGGAAGCAGCCTTGGTGGCCAATCACATCGGCCAGGAATTCGACGCCGTCGTCATTTCCGGATCCAAACCCTCCAACGGATCCAGCTCAAAGAACGGCAACGGCAGCAGCAACGGCAACGGGCCCTTCGGCGTCATACAGATAGCAGACCCCGCGGTTACCGCCCGGTGTGACGGAGAAATGGAGTCCGGAACCACAGTCCGGGTGCGGTTGCTCAAGGCCGACATTGCCAGCCGGGAAATCAGGTTCGAGCTGCTGCCCTGACCGGCGTTCATGCGGCGATCCGGGCTTTCCGGCCCTCAGAGGATAGACTGGGCGTGTAGTAATGGATGCCCGGTCGTTGATTCAGTTAATTTTTGAACTCAACAAGCCCGCCCCTACGCGATCTTGAGATGTACCAACTGGTCACCAGTGCCAGTACTTAGATAGCCCGCGATCGGCTTCCACTGGATTTGCTTGCGCGCCCGTTCGTGCTCCGGTACGGCTCTACCGCCCCGTTGAGCATGCAGCGCCAATGCCTAAATGAATAAGGAAACTCCCTGTGAGTGAATTGCATACCCACGAAGTCCTGACGGACTCCACCGGAACCGAATCCATCGAACCCGAGGAAACGATCATCTCGGATGAGACGCCCCACGAGATCGAAGAGAAGTCGTTCGCTGATTTCAACGTCCGCGCCGACATCGTTGAGTCTTTGGCCGACGCCGGAATCACACACCCGTTCCCGATCCAGGCCATGACCCTGCCGGTCGCCTTGAGCGGCCACGACATCATCGGCCAAGCCAAAACCGGTACCGGAAAAACGCTGGGCTTCGGCATCCCCGCCCTCCAGCGCGTCGCCGGGAGGGATGATGCAGGATACGCCAAGCTCGCTGTCCCGGGCGCACCGCAGGCCTTGGTCATCGTCCCCACGCGTGAGCTTGCCGTGCAGGTAGCCAACGACCTCCAGGCCGCGTCACGCAAGCGCAACGCCCGCATCGCCACCATCTACGGCGGCCGTGCCTACGAACCCCAGATTGATGCCCTGCAGAAGGGCGTGGAAATCGTTGTCGGCACCCCCGGCCGGTTGATCGACCTTTACAAGCAAAAGCACCTCAGCCTCAAGAACGTCAAAATGGTCATCCTTGACGAGGCCGACGAAATGCTGGACCTTGGCTTCCTCCCGGACGTGGAAACCCTGATTGCCGGCACCCCCGCAGTCCGCCAGACCCTCCTCTTCTCGGCAACCATGCCCGGCCCCGTGATCGCGATGGCTCGCCGTTACATGACGCAGCCCACCCATATCCGGGCAGCCGACCCCAATGATGAAGGCCTGACCAAGCGCGACATCCGCCAGCTCATCTACCGCGCGCACAGCATGGACAAGACCGAGGTTGTGGCCCGCATCCTGCAGGCCCGCGGACGTGGCCGAACCATCATCTTCACCAAGACCAAGCGCACCGCCGCAAAGGTTGCCGAGGAACTCGTGGACCGCGGCTTCGCGGCTGCAGCCATTCACGGCGACCTCGGCCAAGGCGCCCGTGAACAGGCCCTCCGCGCGTTCCGCAACAACAAGGTTGACGTCCTGGTGGCCACCGACGTCGCAGCCCGCGGCATCGACGTCGATGACGTTACCCACGTCATCAACTACCAGTGCGTGGAGGACGAAAAGATCTACCTGCACCGCGTTGGACGTACGGGCCGCGCCGGCAACAAGGGCACCGCCGTCACGTTTGTTGACTGGGACGACATGCCTCGCTGGGGCCTGATCAACAAAGCCTTGGGACTCAGTGTCCCCGAGCCCGTTGAAACCTACTCCTCATCGCCGCACCTGTACACGGATCTGGACATTCCCGAGGGCACCAAGGGTCGTCTGCCGCGCAACAAGCGCGTCCTCGCCGGCGTTGACGCCGAAGTCCTCGAGGACCTCGGCGAAACCGGCAAGAAGAATGCACGCTCCGGCGGCTCAGGCCGCGATGGCGGACGTGACGGCAAGCGCGACGGCGGTCGTGATGGCGGTCGTGGACGCTCCGGTAGGTCCGGCGACGCCGAGTCCAGCGGATCCAAGGGCGAGGGTGGCCGCAACCGTACGCGCCGCCGTCGTACCTCTGATGGTGAGACAGCCCCCGCTGCCGGTGCATCGGAAACCCGCACTGCCACCGCAGACAACGCAGAAAAGCCGGCCCGCACGCGCCGGACCCGCACGCGCCGCCGCAACGGCGAAGTGGTTTCCGGTGAGACCGCAGCTGCCCAGTCCGGTAGCACCGAGGCCTAAAAACCTCAATGACTGAATCTGTTTGGGCGCCGGACGGCGGCAACTTGGTGGTGCACGCGGACAACGCGGAATTCCTCCCTACGCTGCCGGACGGCGCCTTCACACTCATCTACGTGGACCCGCCCTTCAACACGGGCCGGGTCCAACGCCGCCAGGAAACCCGCATGGTCCGCAACGCGGACGGCGACGGCGACCGCGTCGGCTTCAAAGGCCGCTCTTACGACACCATCAAGGGCGCCCTGCACAGCTACGACGACGCCTTCAGCGACTACTGGTCCTTCCTGGAGCCCAAGCTCGTGGAGGCCTGGCGGCTGCTGTCCGACGACGGCACACTGTACCTGCACCTGGATTACCGCGAGGTTCATTACGCCAAGGTCATGCTCGATGCCATCTTCGGCCGGGAATGCTTCCTCAACGAGATCATCTGGGCCTACGATTACGGCGCCCGGGCCAAGAACCGCTGGCCCACCAAGCACGACAACATTCTGGTGTACGTCAAGAACCCCACCAAGTATCACTTCGACAACGCCGAAGTGGACCGGGAACCGTACATGGCACCTGGCCTGGTCACCCCCGCCAAACGTGAGCTCGGCAAGCTGCCCACGGATGTCTGGTGGCACACCATCGTCTCGCCTACCGGCCGCGAGAAGACCGGTTACCCCACCCAAAAGCCCGAGGGCCTGGTACGCAGGATTGTCTCCGCATCAAGCCGTGAGGGCGATTGGTGCCTCGATTTCTTCGCTGGTTCAGGGACCCTCGGAGCTGTGGCAGCCAAGTTGGGCCGCAACTTTGTGTGCGTCGACCAGAACGAGCAAGCCATCGACGTCATGCGGAAAAGGCTGGGCAACAAGGCAGACTTCCGCCGGAGCGGTTCCTTGCCGGACACCAGCCAGGATCAGGCAGCACCTTTCACGAAAGCCTGAACGGCGTCCGCGATCATCTGCACGGCAATGGCTGAGAGCAGCAGGCCGGCGATCCGCGTCACCAGCTCCACACCGTTTTCACCGAGGACCCGCTGAACGACGCCCGCGAAGCGCATCGCCAGGTACAACGAGCCAAGCACCACAGCGATGCCCAGACCCACCGCCAGATACTCCGCGAGCTGGCTGGACTGCTGCACGAACACCATGACGGCAACAATCGCGCCCGGCCCGGCCATGAGCGGTGTGCCCAGCGGCACGAACGCCACGTTCTTGTACTTGGCGGCGTTTTCCTCGCCGCTGGTGGAGCCTGTGAGCAGCTGCAGCGCGATCAGCACCAGGAGCAGGCCACCGGCACCCTGCAACGCCGCCAGCGAGATGTGCATGTAGTTGAGAATCGACTGGCCGAAGATCGCGAACACCACGATCACACCTGTGGCCACCAAGAGGGCTTGGAACGCGGAACGATTCCGGTCCTTGGCGGACATTTGGGCCGTCAAGGACATGAATATCGGGACTGTACCCGGCGGATCCATGATCACGAACAACGTGATGATCACGGAGGCCAGCAGCTGCAGGTCCATCAGCGGACTCCTCTCACGGAATGCCCGTGCATCACCGGATGACCGTGCTGCCCGTTGCCAGCTCCTCGATCCTGGACAAGACCTCGGGCGGGGTGGTGTTCTCGCCCAAGAGATTGGGTTTGCCTGCCCCGTGATAGTCGGAAGATCCTGTCATGAGCAAGCCGTGTTCGACCGCCAGGCCACGGAGGAAAGCGCGGCCCTCCTCCGGGTTGTCCCGGTGTTCAACCTCAAGTCCCAACAGTCCGGCATCAATCATGTCCCGGTAAGTACGCTCCCCCACGATCCGTCCTCTCGATGAAGCCACCGGATGGGCGAAGACGGGCACGCCGCCAGCCGCGCGGACAAGCTCGACGGCGAAAGCCGGGTTGGGCGCATAGTGCTGCACGAAATACCG
Organism: Arthrobacter sp. DualSoilB13; assembly: GCF_055389195.1. Lineage (NCBI taxonomy): Bacteria > Bacillati > Actinomycetota > Actinomycetes > Micrococcales > Micrococcaceae > Arthrobacter > Arthrobacter sp. DualSoilB13. Next base: position 2,845,691 of record NZ_AP035865.1, read on the forward strand.
CGAGTGGGAGGTGAGGATGGAAGTGAACGCTTCCGTTCGATCCGCCACCACGCCGGCGGCCACCAAAGCATCGGCAATGTGGGGGCGGCCCACCGTGGCACCGGGTGCAACATGGTGGATCACGTCGTCCCAGGTCAATGGATAATCCTCGGACAGCAAAGTGACCATATGCTCGGCACGGGTGAGCCGGGCATCCTTGGACTTGGTAATTTCCTCCAGCAGGCCGGCATGGGCGGGGTCGTGGAGGTAACTGAGCAAGTGGACGCTGATTCCCTGCTCCGTACGGCAGGAGATCTCCATCCCGGGTACGAATGCAATGCCATGCTCCCGTGCGGCGGCAGCGGCAGGCTCCCAGCCATCTGTGGAATCGTGGTCTGTCAGGGCCACGGCATCCAGACCGGCCGAGACGGCGGAAATGATCACCCCGGCCGGTGTCTCGGTTCCATCGGAAACATTCGAGTGCGCATGCAGGTCTATCCTCACTTTCCCAGCCTATGGGATGCGGGCCCGCTTGGCGGGTTGCGCCGTTGGCCTCCTCACCTAACTGGTGGGACGATGTAACGGTGAACGATGCCGAAAACACCCAAAACTCGTCCTCCCAGCCACTGCAGGAGCGTGTCAACAACCGCTCGCAAAGGCCCACGTCAGATGCCTTCAAGGCATTCATGGCCAGCAATTGGGCGCCCGCCCCGCAGGTGACCCCTGCGCGTGACGCCGTTGCAGACCACGCCGCACGCCGGCGTCGTACTATTTCCGAACAGTTCAAAGGCGAACGTCTAGTCATCCCGGCCGGTCCGCTGAAGGTCCGATCCAACGACTGCGACTACCGCTTCCGCCCCCACTCCGGGTTCGCCCACCTCACGGGGCTGGGGCTGGACCACGAGCCCGACGCCGTACTGATCCTCGAGCCCGTAGCCGAAGGAAAGGGCGACGACGGCGGTCACCACACTGCCACGCTCTACTTCCGCCCGTTGGCCGGCCGGGATACCGAACAGTTCTACGCTGACTCGCGCGCCGGCGAGTTCTGGATCGGTGCACGGCCCACACTCGCCGAATTCGAAGCCCGTCTCGGCCTTCCCACGGCCCACATCTCCGAGCTCGAAATGGCGATCACCAAGAATGTTGGCGCCCCGGAAATCGGCGGCATTTCCATTCGGCTGGTCCGCAAAACAGACGAGAACATTGACGCCCTAGTGGACACCGCCCGCTACAACACGGCCAAGGACCCCGAGAACCTTGACCTCGGCGAACTGGACGCCTTGGATGAGAAGCTCAGCGAAGCACTGTCCGAACTGCGCCTGATCAAGGACGACTGGGAAATCGAGCAGATGAAGATTGCCGTGGCTGCAACGGTGGAAGGCTTCGCTGACGTAGTCCGCGCACTCCCCCGCGCGTTGACCCATCAGCGCGGCGAGCGGGTAGTCGAAGGCGCCTTCTTTGCCCGAGCCCGCGAGGAAGGCAATGAACTCGGCTACGACACCATTGCAGCGTCAGGCAACAACGCCACGGTGCTGCACTGGAACCGCAACTCCGGTACCGTCAACGCCGGCGAACTCCTGCTCCTCGATGCCGGAGTGGAAGCGGACTCCCTCTACACAGCTGACATCACCCGCACGCTTCCGGCCACCGGCACCTTCACCGACGTCCAGCGGAAGGTGTATGAAGCTGTACTCGACGCCGCAGATGCCGGCTTCGCGGCCGCACAACCGGGCGTGAAGTTCCGGGACATCCACACGGCGGCAACTACGGTCCTGGCCGAACGCCTGGCTGAATGGGGCCTGCTGCCCGTCTCCGTCGAGGAAGCAATCTCCCCCGAGGGCCAACAGCATCGTCGCTGGATGCCTCACGGCACCAGCCACCACCTGGGACTCGACGTCCACGACTGTGCGCAGGCAAAACGTGAGCTCTACCTTGATGGCATCCTCACCGAGGGCATGGTCTTCACGATCGAACCTGGCCTGTACTTCAAGAACGAAGACCTCGCCATCCCCGAGGAGTACCGCGGGATCGGCGTCCGCATCGAGGACGACATCCTCATGACCTCCGACGGTCCCGTCAACCTCAGCGCCGCGCTGCCGCGCAAGGCCGACGACGTCGAGTCCTGGATGGCAGGCATCTACCAGGAAGCCCAGGGCTAACCAGGCCTCTGGAATAACCCAGGGACTCAACAGTACAGAAGGGAAGGCCACCGGGGATCCGGTGGCCTTCCCTTCTGTACTGAGGAAAATCTGTACTGAGGAAAATTGTTGTCCTGCGGAGGCGTCTACTGCTTGGAAGAATCCTCGGAGCTGGACTGCTGTGAATCTTCCTGCGGCGCGTTTTGTTCATGATTCCGTGCAGGAGCCTGTCCGTCGCTTACCCGAACACCGTATTGCGGACGTCCGTCCGGGAGGTCGGGGTACCGGACAGCTGCCGGCGCGGGGGATGGTGCCGGCTGGTTCGCCGGGGCTGCGTCCTGTCCCTCCGGGGCACTTGAGCCACTGGGCTCGGGGGCGCGCTGGCCATAGGGATCATTCCACGTGGTGGGCCGCTCAGGCGCCGTACCGGGCTGCTGGAAGGGGGCGCTTGGCTGGTTGTAGCCGCTGGCCTGCGGCGTAGCAGCCTGGGACGGGTTCATCGGCAGCTGATGGAGCAGTCGGCGGGCCTCCTGGGCTGCCTCCACGGCAACGATCACATCGTAATTGGTGGCCACCACCTGGCTGGTGGAGGTGAAGTCACGCTTTCCGCGTTGCGTGGCATAAGTGACGATGCCGAACAGCATGAAGAAAGCCGCACCCATCAGAACTGAGGTGATGATAGAGAACGGACCCCCGGCGGGAGTGAAGAAGGACAGCATGACGCCGACGAACAGGCCGAACCACATGCCGCTGAGGGCACCGGACAGTGCCACCCTCGGGTAACTCAGGCGGCCGGTCACCCGCTCCACCATTTTGAGGTCATTGCCCACGATCGACACCAGCTGAACAGGGAACTGCTGATCCGCCAAGTAGTCCACCGCCTTCTGGGCGTCCAAATACGAGGTGTACGAGCCTACGGTGTCCCCTTGGGGGACGCTGCGGGACTCCTCAACGGCTTTGGGACCACCAAAAATGTTTGACATAGCCCCATTGTGTCTCATGGACATGTGTAGCGGCTGGAATTCAGCTAAAAGAGAGCAGACTCGGTAGCCTGTAAATATGAGCACACATCCCTCACGCGTCTTTGTCGCGCGCTTGCTCGGCTTGGACGTCTTCGACCCCCTGGGCGATCGTCTTGGCCGGTTGCGCGACGTCGTGGTGCTCTCCCGCGGCACCCGTGGCGCTCCCCATGTGGTGGGCATCGTGGTTGAAGTTCCGGGCAAGAAGCGGGTCTTCGTTCCCATGACGCGGATTACGTCCATCGACCAGACGCAAATTATCTGCACCGGACTGGTGAACTTGCGGCGCTTCGAGCAGCGCGGTGCCGAAACTCTGGTGGTGGCTGAGATGTTCGACCGCCGCGTGACGCTGGCCGATGGCAGTGGAGACGCAACGATCGAGGACATCGCCATGGACCAGCACAGGTCCAAGGACTGGTTTGTCAGCAAGCTGTTCGTCCGTCGTGGCCATTCTCTCTCGCCCTTCGGCAGGCTCCGCCGCAACGAGACACTGATCATCGATTGGGCCGATGCCCAGACCGGCGGCCACAACGAGCCACAGGCCGCAACGCAGTTCGTTGCCACCCACGAAGACCTCAAACCTGCCGACTTCGCTGAAGCACTGCAGGAAATGAGCGACAAACGGCGTTTTGAAGTGGCCAGTGAGCTTCAGGATGAACGCCTGGCAGATGTCCTCCAGGAACTCCCGGAAGATGACCAGGTGGAGATCCTCTCCGCCCTGGATGTCGAACGCGCCGCTGACGTCCTCGAAGAGATGGATCCTGACGACGCTGCCGACCTCCTGGCCGAGCTTCCCTCCGCCCAGGCGGAAGAGCTGCTTCAGCTCATGGAACCCCAGGAGGCCGAGGACGTCCGCCGCCTCCTCGAATACGACGAAGACACCGCCGGTGGTCTCATGACGCCTGTCCCGGTCATCCTTCCGCCGGAAGCCACTGTCGCTGAAGCCCTTGCCCACGTCCGACGCGAGGAACTCTCGCCTGCGCTGGCCTCCTCCATCTTCATCGCTCGTCCCCCTTTGGAGACCCCCACTGGTCGTTTCCTGGGCGTGGTGCATATACAGCAGCTCCTGCGTTTCCCTCCGCCGGAACCGCTGGGCAACCTGGTCGATAAAAACCTGGAGCCGCTCTCGGACCAAGCCCACATCTCCGAAGTGGCCCGGACCCTGGCGACGTACAACCTGAATTCACTTCCAGTCGTGGACGACGACGGCCGCCTTGTGGGGGCGGTGACTGTTGATGACGTGCTGGATCACCTGTTGCCGGATGACTGGCGCGCCCACGAGGACGACGCCCCTATAAGGAAACTTGGAGGCCGCATTGGCTGATAACAACGCCACCCGATCCACCAAGTCCACGGGACGCTCAAGCAGCAGCCTCGACACGCCCCTGAGCGGACGTCAACGCATCCTGCCCAAGTTCTCGCCGAACCCGGACGCTTTTGGAAACGCTACGGAGGGTTTCGCCCGGTTCATGGGCACGCCTACGTTCCTGGTTTACATGACGGTTTTCTGTGTGTTCTGGCTTGCGTGGAACTCCTTCGCTCCCACGGACTGGCAGTTCGACCGCATGGAGCTGGGCTTCACCCTGCTGACGCTGATGCTTTCGCTGCAGGCCTCCTACGCCGCGCCGCTCCTGCTGCTGGCCCAAAACCGGCAGGACGACCGCGACCGCGTCTCGCTCCAGCAGGACCGCCAGCGGGCCGAACGCAATCTCTCCGACACCGAGTACCTGACACGGGAATTGGCCTCGCTCCGCATTGCCTTGCGTGAAGTGGCCACCCGTGACTATGTCCGGACCGAACTCCGAAGCCTGCTTGAAGACATCATTGATGCCCAAGAGGAACTTCGCGAGGGCGATGCCGCCGCTGACGGCACTGAATCACCCGGCGAGAGGGTCAAGGAGAAGCTGAAGGACAAGCGGGACAAATCGCGCGGGCCCCGCACCCAGCAGATTCCCCGAGTCCGCGCCCCTCGGGCCGCAGGTCCGCAGCATTCAACCACCAAACCATCGCCTGAAAACCCTGAAAGCCGAGCCTGACCATATGAGCATCGCATCGGTCGAGGCACTGAATGCTGCCTTGGCAACCGTCATTGATCCCGAGCTACGGCGCCCCATTACCGAACTTGGCATGGTGGAATCGGTATCGGCCAATGATGACGGCACCGTGCATGTGGCTGTTCTGCTGACCATCGCCGGGTGCCCCCTGCGGGAAACAATTACCAAGGACGCTACAGACGCCCTCCTCCACGTGGAAGGCGTCACCGGTGTAGACGTGGAGCTGAAGGTCATGACGCCGGCACAGCGTGAAGCCCTCAAGGAACAGCTCCGCGGACCCGCCGGACAACGCGGCATACCCTTCACTAAACCCGGTTCCCTGACCAAGGTGTACGCCGTGGCCAGCGGAAAAGGCGGTGTAGGCAAATCCTCTGTCACTGTTAATCTGGCCTGCGCACTGGCCGCCCAAGGCCTCCGTGTGGGCATCGTGGACGCCGACGTGCACGGCTTTTCCGTGCCCGGGCTGATGGGGATCACCCAAAAACCCACGCAGGTGGACGACATGATCCTTCCGCCCGTGGCCTACGGCGTCAAGGTCATTTCCATTGGCATGTTCGTTGACGGCAACCAGCCAGTGGCATGGCGCGGCCCCATGCTGCACAGGGCCCTTGAACAATTCCTGACCGATGTCTACTTCGGCGACCTCGATGCCCTCTTCCTGGATCTGCCTCCCGGCACGGGGGACATCGCCATCTCCGTGGCGCAGCTTTTACCCAACGCAGAGATTCTGGTAGTGACCACCCCGCAGGCAGCTGCCGCTGATGTGGCCGAACGAGCCGGCACCATCGCCACCCAGACCGGACAGAAGGTGGCCGGCATTATCGAGAACATGTCCTACCTGGAAATGCCCGACGGCGAACGCATGGAATTGTTCGGAAGCGGCGGGGGCGCCATCCTGGCTGAGCGGTTGAGCTCTGCCGTGGGCGCCAGCGTTCCGCTCCTCGGCCAGATTCCGCTGGACATCCGATTGCGGGAGGGTGGCGACGCCGGGAAGCCTGTGGTTCTGGCAGCACCAGAGACGGCTGCCGCGAAAGCGCTGGAGGGTATTGCTGCCTCTTTGGCCACGCGGCCCCGCGGGCTGTCCGGCATGCCGTTGGGGATCCAGCCCCGCTAAGTCACGAGGCCTGGGCCGACGGACCTCGGCAGAGCTTGCTTCTAGTTCGGCTCAGGTCGCTTCGGAATCGAAGGGGGCGGCTTCGCCCTCGGCCAGCCGCTCAATGACCCGCACCGGGGTCTTGGGTTTAACGTCTACGGCAGCGGCAGCAGCGGGCGCTCCGGCACTGACAGGTTTCTCGTCATCAAGAAGAGCATCCTTGATGATGCGCCGGGGATCATACTGGCGGGGATCGTATTTCTTCCAATCGACCTCATCGATGTCGATGCCGACTTCTTCTTTGATCTGCTCGCGGGCGCCGGATGCCATCCGACGCACTTCCTTAACCAGGTTGGCCAGCTTTTGAGTGTATTCGGGCAAACGGCTGGGACCGATGACGAGTACGCCGATAATCAGAAGAAGTATGAACTCCGGGCCATTGATTCCAAGCACGTAACGAAGATTACCTTGTCTCTGGTGCCGCTCCTAAACCGGCAGGACGGAGTAGGGTTTGCACGCCTCGCAGCACCCTTTTGTACCACGGCTCCTGATCTTCCGGTGCAGGAGCCATGGACATGGACTCCCCCGCGCGGACGATTTCAGGGACAGCATCGTCCGCAGTGTCCGCCGGAAGGTCGGAGGCGTAACTGATAACGGCTGCAGGCATGGTGTAGACAGCCTTCCATGGGGTTCCCTGCGTGAGTGAGAGTTGCGCGGATGTAGATTGCCCCGGTTCTCGGTTCGCAGGCAAGTGTTCCTCCACGATGGTGGCAAAGTGACCGTTGTTTTCCAGCCGGATCTCTACAGCAGGGTTGCCATTGTGCTTGGTTGCTTGGGCGGATACAACGTGGAAGCCCATTGCTGACAGCTCAGGGCACGCCCAACCTTCTGCCCGAAGTGAATCCAACTGGTCAGGGCTCAAACTGACGGTGCTCCCGGCTCGGAACGCAGGTCCCACCATGGCATCGGCGGGGCTGCCCGTCCAGGCACCGGCAAACCCGCTGGCGCTGCTTGTTCCCGCGAGGACTTGCGGCTCGGCATCGCCGGCGATCACGTAGGCAGACACAGCCAGTGCACCCGCACTGACCATCAGGGTGCCCGCAGCAATGCCTGCCATACGAAGGCCCGGGAAACGACGGTACGAATTTCGCAGCGGTGGGAAGTGCGGCGTCGAGCCAGCCGGTCCAGGATCGTTCGCCAGGCGTTCCGTGTGCTGGATCAGTCGCGCGGCAAGGTCCTGGCTGGCTTCAGGTACGGCCGCGCCACGAAGGCGCTCAATGTACTGCCGTTCGCGGCGGAGGGCCAAGCGGCATTCAGCGCAGTGCTGCAGGTGTTCCGTGCTGCGAGTATGGCGCAGCGAAGCCAAGGTGCGCCGGGGCGGGGCTCCCGGACGAAGGGGACGTCGAGGCATCGACAACCTAAAGAATGCTGGCGATGCGGGGCATCTTCAACCGCGGCTTGCGCGCCTCTGCCGGGCGGGGATCGCGGTGGGCCAGTTTCTCCCGGAGCATGGTCCGCCCGCGGTGGATTCGGGACCTGACAGTTCCCAGTTTCACACCGAGCGCCTCGGCGACTTCATCATAGGAAAGACCTTCAAGATCACACAGCACCACGGCGGCGCGGAAGTCCGGCGGGAGTTCTTCCAAAGCGCGCTGGACGTCGAGGTCAAGGTTATTGTGCTCGAAGCTCTGCTCAGGTCCGGGTTCACGGCCCGGCAAACGGGATTCGGCATCTTCGGCGAGCGCATCGAAGCGGATCCTGCTCCTGCGCCGTGCCCCGTCCAGGAACAGGTTGGTGGTGATGCGGTGCAACCAGCCATCCAAGGTTCCGGGTTTGAAGTTTTCCAGGGAACGGAACACCCTGACAAAAACTTCCTGGGTGAGGTCTTCGGCGTCGTACTTGTTGCCGGTCAGGCGATAGGCGAGGCGATATACCTTGGCGGAGTGGTTTGACACCACTTCCTCCCAGCTGGGCATGACCCAGTCAGTAACGGCCTCCAGGCTTTCCGCTGTTTGGACTGGCGCAGCATGCGATGCCGGCATCGTCCACTCCCCTCAAACTGTGGTTCACCGAACTTTCGGTGCCGCCCACCTCATGGATGACCGGAGCATTATCATCCCAAGTTTGTCTGGGAATTTCCTGACTGGACGGCGATTTCTCCGCAAGGCTGAAAACGGCCATGGACACAGCCCCAGGGAGCATCCCTTCAGCGGGTTTACCCGTGCGGACACAGTAGTCTTGGTACAAACACCCCTTCCCGCGGAAAGCGAACCCCTTCATGAGTGCCGACAAGTCAAGCAGCTGGTCCTACGCAGAAGATCTGCCGGCTGAGGATGACGTGTTGTTGCGCGCCCGTGAGCGGTCCTTTGAGCTGGGTGTTACCCCCATCAGCCCCGGTGTGGGTGCGGTGCTGACAGTGCTTGCCGCGGCGTCCAAAGCGCAGACAGTGGTGGAAGTTGGCTCCGGGGCAGGAGTGTCCGGGGTTTGCCTGCTGCGTGGCCTCAGCCCCCATGCCGTGCTGACCACCATCGATGTGGACGTCGAGCATTTGAAGGCCGCCAGGGAAGCATTCCTTGAGTCCGGTAGCCCTGCCAACCGTACCCGCACCATTTCAGGCCGCGCGGCGGATGTGTTGCCACGACTGACCGACTCCGCGTACGACCTCGTGTTCATCGATGCCGACAAGCCCAACTTCCCCAAATACGTGGAACAGGCAATCCGCCTCCTGAAATCAGGCGGCACCCTGGTGATCAACGATGCTTTGGACAAGGACCGCGTCGCCAACCCGGCAGCGCGTGAGGCAACCACGGTGGTTCTGCGTCAGATTGTGAAGGCCATCCGCGACGACGACCGGTTGGCGTCGGCGATGCTGCCGACGGGCGACGGCCTTCTGGTGGCCGTCAAGAAGTAGGGTGCCTGCCAGCATCAGGAAAAGCAGGTTAAACAAAAGCAGGGCCCCGGTTTTCCGGGCCCTGCTTTGTAAATCTATCCAAATGCCTATTCAGTAACGCCTACGAGGCATTCCTTGAGGTTGGCCGCTTCCGCAGCGTTGAGTTCGACAACGAGTCGTCCTCCGCCTTCGAGCGGCACACGCATGATCAAGCTGCGTCCCTCTTTGGTAACTTCCATAGGGCCGTCGCCGGTACGTGGTTTCATAGCCGCCATTAGGAAAATCCCCTCCATTTGTCCCAAGTCACGCCAACCCGGCCGGGCTGGTTCCGCGTCGCAATTGCAGCCGGCGGCACCGCTTGGGAGGCCGCCTTGGCCGGGCACTTTTCGGTGCTTTGTCCTTGCTCTTGTCCTATTATCCCGTAATTACCTGTCCGTAGCTAATCAAACGCGCATTTGTCCGGACTTTGTACATACTCCGCCGGCGCGGCAAACGTCCACGTCAGGGCGGATAGTCCCCGCCGCCGGGGAGCGGAGCCCACGCCCACAGCCACACCACCCAGACGATCTGGAGGAGGACGAACATCACCACGACCGTCCCCCGGTACGCTTTGGATTTGGAGAGCAACGCCACCGCCAAGGCCAGGGGAAAAAGCGGCAGCAGCATTCTGAAGGTACTGGTCTGGGGGTGAAGGAAGACCAGCAGGTAGCCCATGTAACAAGCGCACCAAAGCCGCAACTCAGTTCCCAGCGCCCTGACCGGCCTGGACATCATGACCAGCACGAAAAGCGCCGTGAAGACGAACGGGGCCAACACGCCCAACACAGGACCGAACAGCATCCGACCCGTGTCGAACCACGGCTTGAAAGGCACAAGATCGTGCCCCCGCCACGCTGTTTCCGTGCGTGTGTAGGCAGTGAGTTCACCGGTGGTTGCCCAGGCAATGGCTGGCCACGCGAGAGCTCCAATGCCCGCCGCAAGCACCATCGCCCCCAGCGAGAGCAAGCTGCGCACCGACGTCGCGTCGTCACCGCCTGACGCGGGGGCTGACAGCGTCCCCGAAGGCCTGAAGCGCTGCCACAGACGCCAGAGCAACAGCAATCCCACCATGGCGGCAAACGGGACTCCCGTGGGCCTGGAAAGACACATGAGAAGCACTACCGGAATTGCCGCCAGATATCGGCCGCGGACCACCAGCAACAACGAGCCGGACAACAGCAGCAGGTTTAAGGACTCGGCATACGGGACCTGAAGGATTGGGGACACCGGAAAAGTGGAAACGAAGACGACGCCCCACAGCGCCGCGCGCTTACCTGCGAACTCGCGGAAGAGCTTGTAAATCACCAAAGCGGCGCCCACACCCGCCACCATGGCGATGATGGTGAGCGCCGGGAGGGTTCCTATCCCGGTGGCTGCCGCGAGACCCCGGGCCAGGAAGGGAAAGAGTGCATAGAACGCCCATGCGTTTTGCTGAACGACGCCGTTCGCGTCCACGGGCAGGACCGAGGGATAGCCCTTATCAGCCGCTTCCTGATACCAGCGTCCATCCCAGATAGTGATGAAGTTCCAGTAATCCGGAGCGGGCGGGAACCACGGGTTGGTTCCTTGGTGAATGGCTGCCGCCATGAAGATGCAGGCACTGACCAGCCGGGCCACCACAAATATCAAGGTAACCTGCAGCCACCAAGGCCATCCGGCCATTCCGGCGACGGCAGCTGATAGACCCAAGGACAGCCGGTCCGCGGGTCCCCGCGCCCCTTGCGTCTTTGAGCCAGGGGGCTGCGAGGCTGGAGTCCGCGAGCTCACTGCCGGGTCCGGCCGGTTTCGCCGTCCTCGCCACGACGCTGAACCAGCGCGCCCAACCGTTGGATCTCGCGATCCTTGGCCTGCAACTGGTCCCTGAGCTCGTCGAGGACCTGGTCCACCTGATCCATCCGATAGCCACGGAGGCCAAGCGCAAAACGGAGGGAATCGACGTCGACGGGCTTGGCGTCCTCCGGCAGCAGGACAGCGGGCAGGTTGGGAACGGGTTGCTCCAGTCCCGATCCAAGAGAGCGCCCCTTGACGATTCCGGCACCGAGATACAACGCAGCGCCGACGAGGACTATCGCGAGAAACACCAGGAAAAAGCTCACAGGTCCATCGTGCCAGAAACGAAGGTCTACTCCGGGCGCTGGTCTCCGTTGGGAGTCGGAGGCAACGGCGCGCCATGTAGGACGCGGTGCACGGCGTCGGCGGGGTCATCCACCAACTGGATCAGGTCAAGGTCCTTCTCCGAAACCATGCCCTCTGCCACCAAGGTCTCCCGGATCCACTCGATCATGGGACCCCAGAACCGCACTCCCAGAAGAACAATGGGGAAGGAAGTGACCTTACGTGTTTGCACCAGCACCATGGCTTCGAACAATTCATCGAGAGTCCCTAGTCCTCCGGGAAGCACCACGAAGCCTTGCGCGTACTTGACGAACATGGTTTTGCGGGCGAAGAAGTAGCGGAAATTGATGCCCAAATCCACCCATTGGTTGAGCCCCTGCTCGAAGGGAAGTTCGATGCCCAGGCCAACGGAAACGCCATTGCCCTCCACAGCGCCCTTATTGGCAGCTTCCATGGATCCCGGGCCACCGCCGGTAATCACGGCCACGCCGGCTTCAGCAAGCTTGCGGCCCACATCCACGGCCATCTCGTAGTACTCGGATCCGGGTTTGGTCCGCGCGGAGCCAAACACACTAACGGCAGGACCCAGATCAGCCAAGGCTCCGAAGCCCTCTACGAACTCACTCTGGATTCGCAGGACACGCCACGGATCGGTGTGGATGAACTGCCCGGCACCGCTGGTATCCAGCAAATGCTGGTCCGACATTCCCGTGTCAGCCTGTTTGCGCCGAAGCTCAAGGGAGCCTTTGTGCTTGGCGGGGGCGACCTCCGAAGGGAGGGGCACATGGGTGCCCGTGACGCGGCCGTTGGCATCCGGACGGGGAACGTGGTGCTGGCTCATGCTCATTGCCCAAGGCTAGCGCGGATGACGGCGCGCTCCGTGGCAGCGACCCGCATCTTGCATTGCAGTCTGGTATATCGCTGTGGGGCAGGTTTCTGTTCAGTCACGATCTTCAGGAAGTTGCCGTGACCGTGGTCATATTTGCTTCTTTGTTCGCTAGATTCGTCGTATGACTACTCAAGCGTCCGGCGATGCCCTCGTCTCCCTGAACGGCGTCAATAAGCACTACGGTCAATTGCATGTCCTCAAAGACATCAACCTTCAGGTTAAGAAGGGTGAAGTGGTGGTGGTTATCGGACCATCCGGATCCGGTAAATCCACTCTCTGCCGTGCGATCAACCGCTTGGAAACAATCGACGACGGCGACATCGCCATCGACGGGAAGAAGCTTCCCGAAGAAGGCAAGGACCTCGCGCACCTGCGTGCCGACGTCGGCATGGTCTTCCAGTCCTTCAACCTGTTCGCCCACAAGACGATTCTTGAGAACGTCACGCTGGGTCCCATCAAGGTGAAGAAAGTGGCCAAGGGTACGGCCGACAAGGAAGCCATGGCCCTCCTGGAACGCGTAGGCGTTGGCCACCAAGCCCCGAAGCTTCCCGCCCAGCTCTCAGGCGGCCAGCAGCAACGTGTGGCCATTGCCCGCGCTCTTGCCATGAAGCCTAAGGTCATGCTGTTCGACGAACCTACGTCGGCACTGGACCCCGAGATGATCAACGAAGTGTTGGACGTCATGATCCAGCTGGCCAAGGAAGGCATGACCATGATCGTGGTCACCCACGAGATGGGCTTCGCCCGCAAGGCTGCCGACCGCGTGGTGTTCATGGCTGACGGCCAGATCGTCGAGGACGCCACCCCCGAGGAATTCTTCACCAACCCGAAGAGCACCCGCGCAAAGGACTTCTTGTCCAAGCTATTGACCCACTAGCTCCTTACCGCCAGCACCCCCGGCCGTAAGGCGGCCACCCATATGAAAGGAACACCATGAAGTCTCTTATTACCCGGAGGAAGTCACTCCTGGTGGCCGCATCGGCTGCGCTTGCTCTCTCGCTGAGCGCTTGCGGCGGCGGCAGCACCACAACTACTCCCCCGGTTGCTTCGGCAAGCTTCGAAGCCGGCACCACCATGGAGAAGCTCAACAAGGCCGGGACCATCAAGATCGGAACCAAATTCGATCAGCCGTTGTTCGGCCAAAAGGGCCTTGATGGCAAGCCTGTCGGTTTCGACGTTGAAATGGGCAAGGCAATCGCCGCAAAACTGGGCATCGCCGCGGACAAGATCGAGTGGGTAGAGACGGTCTCCCAAAACCGCGAGTCGTTCATCGAGCAGGGTCGCGTGGACCTCGTTATCGCCACGTACACCATCAACGATGCCCGTAAGGAAAAGGTCTCCTTCGCCGGACCGTACTACGAAGCTGGCCAGGCTCTGCTGGTGAATAAGGACGACAACTCCATCACCAAGCCTGAAGATGTTGCCGGCAAGAAGGTCTGCTCCGTTACGGGTTCCACCCCGGCCAAGACCATCGCCGAGAAGTACAACGCAGAGGTAGTCCCCGCGGCCACCTACACCGCTTGCCTGGAACCGCTGCGCAACAAGCAGGTCGTCGCGGTCACCACTGACAACGTGATCCTTGCCGGCTATGTGGACAAGGAACCGGATGCTTTCAAGCTCGCCTCGGATGAAACCTTCACCAAGGAGCCTTACGGCATCGGTCTGAAGAAGGATGACACTGTCTTCCGCAACTGGATCAACGATCAGCTTGAGGGCTTCGCCAAGGACGATACCTACAAGAAGGCTTGGGAAGCCACAGCAGGCAAGGTCATCAAGACCGCACCTGAACTTCCTACGATCAACCGCTACTAGTCGGGACCCGTCAACTGCCGCCGCCCCCTCCGGGCGGCGGCAGTTGACGAATCCAGGACCCTGTTCCCTGATTAGCTGCAGCCAAAGGAAGCCATGGACGCCGTCATAGCAAGCCTCCCCGAATACTGGGACGGATTTCTCCGAACCCTGTATCTCTCCGTAATTTCAGGAATCATTGCCCTCATTGTCGGCACACTCCTGGCGGCCATGAGGGTTTCCCCCGTGGCAGCACTTCGCGGTTTCAGCATGTTCTATGTTGAAGTGGCGCGTAACACCCCGTTGACCATCATTTTCTTTTTCGCCGCCATTGTTTTGCCCCGATTGGGCGTCAAGTTCGAACAATTCGAAGTTGCTGCCATCATCGCGTTGAGCAGCTACACGGCCGCCTTCATCGCCGAAGCGGTCCGTTCCGGTGTCAACAGCGTGCCTGTGGGCCAGGCAGAAGCTGCCCGCAGCGTCGGCATGACCTTCACCCAGGTCCTCGGCTTCATCGTCCTCCCCCAAGCCGTGCGGACCGTCATACCCCCGTTGATCAACATCCTGATTGCCTTGGTCAAAAACTCCTCGGTGGCCGGCGCATTCTTCGTCCTGGAGCTTTTCGGTTACGGCCGGCAGCTCTCCAACGACTACGGCAACCAGGTCCTCTGGATCCTCCTCGGGGTGGCGTTCTTCTACCTCTTGATCACAGTTCCCTTGGGACTCCTGGCGCACTTTGTTGAACGAAAGGTGGCGATTGCCCGATGACATCGGTCCTTTACGACGTCCCCGGGCCCAAGGCCCGCCTCTATTCGCTCATCGGCTCTGCCGCCGGCGTTCTGATCATTCTTGGCATCCTGGCTATCGCTGTCATAACGCTGGCGCAGCAGGGTATCTTCGATGCCGACCGCTGGGAGATTTTCTACGGCCCCATGGCGCCGGACGTCTGGAACCTGATCGGCCAGGGCATCGTTTCCACCCTGACCGCTGCTGCCGTTGCAGCCGTGATCGCGTTCCCCCTGGGTATCGCGCTCTGCCTCCTGCGCATCTCCCTGATTCCCTGGGTCCGTATACCAACGCAGGTAGTGCTGGAGTTCCTCCGCGGCATGCCTGTGGTGCTCATGATGTTGTTCGTCCTGCTGGTTTTCGCCACGGGACAGTTCCAAGCCGTTGTTGTTGGCCTGGTTCTCTACAACGCCGCTATCTTCGCTGAAATTCTCCGTGCCGGCATCCAGTCCCTCCCCAAGGGACAACGCGAGGCTGGTTTGGCCATTGGCCTCCGCAGCTTCCAGTCACGGATGTCCATCGAATTCCCGCAGGCTGTGCGCCGCATGCTTCCCTCATTGGTTGCCCAGTTGGTGGTTCTGCTCAAGGACACCTCGCTGGGCTACATCGTCGGTTACGAGGAACTGCTCCGGAAGATCCAGATCATGGCCGACTTCCTGGGCCCGGACTTCCTGTTCCCGGCGTTCTTTGTGGGCGCGGCCATCTACATCCTGATCAACCTGACAGTGTCGCGGATTGCCATCTGGATTGAACGCCGCGGTTCCAAAAAAACCGCTGGCGGCACGGCCAAGGCGACCGCAGCCGGAGCGGTTCCCACCGCCAAGTAGTTCTCTGGCAAGCAAACGGCGGGTCCGGTTCCAATGGAACCGGACCCGCCGTTTTTGATTTCTTGAACGTGCTCGGGACTACGGCGCCAGCCACGTCCTCAGTGCACGGAGGCACTCACGGATGGCATCGGCGTCGACGTGCTCGTTGTCCTTGTGCGCCAGCAAAGGATCGCCGGGGCCGAAGTTCACCGCCGGGATGCCCAGTTCACTGAAACGCGCGACGTCGGTCCATCCGTATTTGGGTTTGGGCTCGGCACCCACTGCGGCGACGAAGGACGCGGCGGCGGGGTGACTAAGTCCGGGCCTCGCGCCGGCAGCAGCGTCTGTACGGACGACGTCGAATCCTTCCAGAAGCTCCCTGACGGTGGCCTCTGCCTGGTCCGGATTCTTGTCCGGAGCGAAACGGTAGTTGATCTCCACCACGCAGCGGTCCGGGATGACGTTCCCTGCCGTGCCCCCGTTGATTTTCACGGCGTTCAGGCTTTCGCGGTAATCCAGGCCGTCCACGTTGATGGTCTGTGGCTCGTAAGCGGCGAGCCGCGCCAGGATGGGTGCCGCGGCGTGGATCGCGTTGACGCCCATCCAGGCACGCGCAGAGTGGGCTGTTTCGCCGATAGTGGTGGCCTCGAAACGGCTGGTTCCGTTGCAACCACCTTCCACCGTGCCGTGGGTTGGCTCCAACAAGATTGCGAAGTCACCCTTCAGCAGATCTCCGTGGTTCCGAACCAACCTGCCGAGTCCGCTCTTGACCGCTTCCACCTCTTCATGGTCATAAAAGACGAAGGTGACGTCCTTGTCCGGCTGCCTGCCGTCGTCGAACAGTGTTGCCGCAAGCGCCAGCTGCACCGCCACGCCGCCCTTCATGTCCGTGGTTCCACGGCCATACAGCACGCCTTCACCAGGAACGCCGGACTCCCAGGTGGCCGGAACTGTACCCAAGGAGCCCTCAACCGTGGGCAGGGGCACGGTGTCCAGGTGTCCGGCCAGGATGACACGCTCCGAGCGCCCGAGTTCGGTCCGTGCAATGATGGCGTCGCCGTCCCGAATCACGGTATAGGCAGGAATGGCGCGCAAAGCTGCCTCGACGGCGTCGGCGAGTTCGGTCTCGTTGCCGGAAACGCTGTTGAAGTCGATGATCGCAGCCGTCAGCAAGGCAACGTCCTGGCGCAGGTCAAGGAGGGCGGGGGCAGGGTTCAAAGTCACCCGTCCAGCCTAATGCCCGCAAATGCGACTTCTGTGGTGTGAGACAGGTTTTAACCGACCTCCGCCTGCTGGATAGACTTGGCGCATGACTGAAACTGCTTCCTCTGCTGTGCCCGCAACCGCGCCCGCCAACCCCCGATCGGCTTATGGCTTCGGCCTGGCCACCATCGCCACCTCGGCTTCCGGGGAAGCAACCGTGCTGGACGTCTGGTACCCGGCACCCGCACTTGGCGTTGCGGCCGAAACCCTCCGTGACGTTGAGAATGCCGACCCCGCGCTCACTGCACTGGCCAACGACGGCAAGGATGCCGCCCGCGGGACGGAGCAGAAAGTGGTCTTCGCGCAGATCGACCTCGACGCCGCCCCGGCAGACACTGCCGATGCTTACCTGCGTTTGCACCTCCTCTCCCACCGCCTGGTCAAACCGAACAGCATCAATCTGGACGGCGTCTTCGGCAAGCTGCCCAACGTGGTGTGGACCAACTTCGGCCCCGCCGCCGTTGACGGCTTCGAGTTGACCCGCGCACGCCTTCGCAAGCGCGGCAACGTTGTGGTGTACGGCGTGGATAAGTTCCCGCGGATGGTTGACTACGTGGTTCCCACGGGTGTGCGCATTGCCGACGCCGACCGCGTCCGCTTGGGTGCCCACCTCGCCGAGGGCACCACTGTGATGCACGAAGGCTTCGTGAACTTCAACGCCGGCACCCTGGGCACCTCCATGGTGGAAGGCCGCATCTCTGCTGGCGTTGTTGCCGGCGACGGTACAGACGTTGGCGGCGGAGCATCCATCATGGGCATGCTCTCCGGTGGCGGCAAGGAAAAGATCGCACTGGGCGAGCGCGTCCTGCTCGGTGCCAACTCCGGCGTAGGCATCAGCATTGGTGACGACTCCGTGGTGGAGGCCGGACTCTACGTCACCGCCGGTACCCGTGTCCGCGTTCCGGGCCCCAAAGACGAAAACGGCGAGGACACCACCAAGATCATCAAAGCCGTGGAACTCTCCGGCGTTCCCAACCTGCTCTTCCGCCGCAACTCCACCACCGGCGGCGTGGAAGTACTTCCCCGCAAGGGCCAAACGGTGGAGCTGAACGAGGCTCTCCACGCCAATTAGCAGGAGAGAATCAATGCGCCGGTTCCGCCGCGCCATAGTTGCGGTGCTGGCTTTGGCCCTCGTAGCAGGTGCCATTTACGCGATAGTTGCAGTGCTGCAGCGCTCCGAGACACTTGTCACGGAGCGCTGCCTCGCCATGGTCGGTCCCGAAAGCCACGAGCTCGCCACGGATCAGACAGCCAATGCTTCACTCATCTCCGCAATCTCCGTCCAGCGAGGGCTTCCACCACGGGCAGCAACCATTGCCCTGGCCACAGCCATGCAGGAATCCAGGCTGCGGAACATCAACTACGGCGATGACGCCGGCCCGGACTCCCGTGGACTGTTCCAGCAAAGGCCCTCGCAGGGATGGGGAACCGAAGAACAGGTCATGGACCCCGTCTACGCATCGAACGCGTTCTATGACGGCTTGGTTAAGGTCCCAGGCTACGAATCCATGGAGATCACCCAGGCCGCCCAAGCGGTCCAACGTTCAGCCTTCCCCCGCGCTTATGCCCAGCACGAAGGCATGGGCAGGGCCTTCGCTTCTGCTCTCACCGGTCACTCCGAGGCTGCACTGAACTGCGAACTGCGCATGCCCGAGGCGGCTGGTGACCCTGCCGCCGTCGTTGATGAACTCACGACGGCGTTCGGCACCCAAGCGGCCACCGTACAGGGCCGCTCGGTGCAGCTGGACATCGATGGAACACTGGCCTGGGCTGTGGCCCATTGGGCAGTGGCCAACGCCAAGACGCTGTCCATTACCCAGGTGGACGTTGCTGGCCAGACGTGGAACCGGGAGAAACGGGACGGCTGGCAACCTTCTGCCGCCCCATCTGAGATGGTCACCATCACGGTCTCCGCCCCCGCCACCTGAGTTTTTGTACAGCTCCCGCCCTTATACGCGCGTCTTAAGGGCCGTATCTGTCCAAAAACTCGCTCAGGCGAGAATCTCCACCACAGGTTGGACGTAGCTGCGGAAGACATCCGGCTCGGAGAGCAGTTGGTGGCTCATGATCATGGTGTTGGGTTCCAAATACCAGGCACGGGGTTCATTGAGCGGCAACTCAATAATGGTGAGTTCGAAGTCATGGGAATTGCGGCCAACTTCAAGAAGCCTGTCCTCCACCATTTCGCTCAGCACCTGTGTCATCCCGTTGGCTTCACGGGTGGCCTCAAGGTTGGCATACTCATCGATCCTGTCGGTGGCCCACCCCAAGGCAGAGCCAAAATGAGCTTGCAGAACGCGTTGAAGGGCCGGTGAGTTGCCAAAAGCCTTGAAGCTGGGCGGCGAGAGCTCCGGGGCCGGATGGGGATAGGACTTCACCAGACTCTCCCACCAAGCCTCCCACTCGGTCTTCAGTGCAGGGAGGCCACCCACATCAGAAGTGAGGTGTTTATGGTCTGCATGCCGGACTTTTGGTGTTGCGTGCGAGAGTATGGGTTTTCCGGCGCCATCAAGTCCCGCTACGTCGCGCAAGTACAGGGCGATGAGCATCGGCCCGGACGTATCCATGGTGATGCGCCATCCCGGGCCGCCTGACTCGTGCATGCGAATTCCTCCCTTTGGCAGGTCCCCGACATGTTCCAGTCTATTCCCGATGACTCCGCACGGTAATGGCGTCATCCGCCTCTTATGGGGCTCGGCCGACGCAATGACGCTTAGCGGCTGGATGGCGCGGCCCTGAGGGACCGCAGGTGAGCCGTGAGGACGTCGCTGCACATCTCTGCGGTCATCCACTCGGGCTGCAGCAATGCGTGCATGCACAAGCCGTCCATGGTGGCAAGGAGCCTCTCCGCTTCAGTCACAAGGGTTTGCCGGGCGTCAGCTTCACCGGGGTTAAGGATCAGGATGAGGCGACCGACGACGGCGGCCACGGTGCGGTGGCTGCGCTCGGCTTCAGCGGCCAGGACCGGCCTGATCCGGGCAGCCTGCCGGAACGCCATCCATACACAAGCGTCTACCGCCAGTTCCTCGTCCAACGGCAGGAACTGGCCGAGGAGGTATAGCACGGCATCGTGTTGTTCGGCGCTGTCCGGCGACGCATCCTCGACCGATGCAAGTGCCGCTTCAAGGCGGCCTACGATGCGATCGATCACTGCCCCGAAGGAGAAGACCAAGAGCTCATCGCTGCTTGCGAAGTAGTGGCGCACCGAACCAACAGCCAGTTCTGCTTCGTCAGCCACTTCCCTCAGTGATGCCCGTTCCAAGCCATCGCTGGCAATGATCCGGAAGACGGCTTGGACAACTTCATGGCGCCGGGCTTCGGCATCAACAATTTTGGGCACTAATTGTTTTTAGCACGAACGTGCTTCAACACCGCTCAACAGAGAGCGGCGTGGCTCCAATTTCCGATAGCGTAGGAACCATGAAAATTCTTGTCACGGGTGGCACCGGCTACATCGGTTCCCACACCGTTTTGTCCCTCCAGGAAGCCGGCCACGACGTCGTTGTGCTCGACAACCTCGTGAACTCCAGCGAGGAATCCCTCCGCCGCGTTTCCGAGCTCACCGGCAAGACCGCCGCCTTCCACAAGGTGGATCTGGTGGATGAGCCTGCCGTTGAGGCGGTCTTCGACCAGCACCAGATCGACGCCGTGATCCACTTCGCCGGCCTGAAGGCCGTAGGCGAGTCCGTCCAGGAACCCCTCGCCTACTACTACAACAACATTGTGGGCACCCTTAACCTGCTCCGAGCCATGGACAAGCACAACGTCCGCTCCATCGTCTTCAGCTCCTCCGCCACGGTCTATGGTGAGCACAACCCCATCCCGTACATCGAGAAGATGGAAATCGGCGCCAACAACCCGTACGGCCGCACCAAAGAGCAGATCGAGGACATCCTCTCTGACCTTGGCAACGCGGACGACCGCTGGCATATCGCACTGCTGCGCTATTTCAACCCCGTGGGAGCACACCCGTCCGGCCGCATTGGCGAGGACCCCCAGGGCATCCCCAACAACCTTGTCCCCTTCATCGCGCAGGTAGCCGTGGGACGCCGCGAGAAGCTCATGGTCTTCGGCGGAGACTACGACACCCCCGATGGCACAGCCCAGCGCGACTACATCCACGTGGTTGACCTGGCCGATGGGCACGTAGCAGCCCTGAACTACATCGCTGAGCGTGCCGGTGTCCGCCGCTGGAACCTTGGCTCGGGCCGCGGTTCCTCCGTCCTGGAGGTTCTGCGGTCCTTCGAGAAGGCCGTGGGCCAGCCCATCCCCTACGAGATCACCGGCCGCCGGGCCGGCGATCTCCCCGCTTTCTGGGCGGACGCTTCCTCCGCCCTTGCAGACCTCGGTTGGTCCACCACCAAGACGGTGGACCAGATGTGCGAGGACCACTGGCGCTGGCAGAAGAACAACCCCTACGGCTACAACTCTGCTCAGCCTGCAGCGGCGAACAACGCCTAGTCTGCAAGCACCGCAACCAACGACGGCGGCCTCTCACCTCGCGCGAGGTAAGCGGCCGCCGTCGTTATTAACGCTGCTGCCGTGTCAGTTGGCCGGGTAGTTGCGCTCCGGCTCCCCTGTGTAGAGCTGCCGCGGACGGCCGATCTTCGTCTGGGGATCGTTGATCATTTCGCGCCACTGGGCAATCCAGCCCGGGAGGCGTCCAATGGCGAACAGTACGGTGAACATCTTCTCCGGGAAGCCCATGGCCTTGTAGATGAGGCCGGTGTAGAAGTCGACGTTCGGGTACAGCTTGCGCTGGATGAAGTAGTCGTCAGCCAGGGCCTTCTCTTCCAAGCGCATGGCGATGTCCAGCAGTTCGTCGTTGCCGCCGAGCTTGCCCAGAACTTCGTGTGCCGTTGCCTTAATGATCTTGGCGCGGGGATCGTAGTTCTTGTAGACACGGTGTCCGAAGCCCATGAGGCGGACGCCGTCTTCCTTGTTCTTGACCTTCTCCATGTAGTCCTCGGGCTTGATGCCGTCGGCCTGGATCTGGCGGAGCATCTTCAGCACGGCCTCGTTGGCGCCACCGTGTGCGGGGCCGAAGAGGGCGTTGATGCCGGCGGACACCGACGCGAAGAGGTTGGCGTTGGACGAGCCCACAAGACGCACGGTGGACGTGGAACAGTTCTGCTCGTGGTCTGCGTGCAGGATGAGCAGGAGGTCCAGTGCCTTGACCACTACCGGATCCATCTCATACTGCTCGGCCGGAAGACCGAAGCTCAGGCGCAGGAAGTTCTCCACCAGGTTCATGGAGTTATCCGGGTAGAGCATCGGCTGGCCGATGGACTTCTTGTGCGCGTAGGCAGCAATGACCGGCAACTTGGCCATCAGGCGGATGGTGGAAACTTCCACGTGCTCCGCGTTGAAGGGATCCAGCGAGTCCTGGTAGAACGTGGACAGCGCAGAAACAGCCGAGGAGAGCACCGGCATGGGGTGGGCGTCACGCGGGAACCCGCCGAAGAAGCCCTTGAGCTCTTCGTGCAGGAGTGTGTGGCGGCGGATCTTCTGATCGAACTCTTCCAATTCCGTAGGAGTGGGAAGGTTGCCGTAGATCAGCAGGTAGGAAACTTCGAGGAAGCTCGAGTGCTGCGCGAGCTGCTCAATGGGGTAACCGCGGTAGCGCAGGATGCCTGCGTCACCGTCGATGTAGGTGATGGCCGAGGTAGTGGCCGCTGTGTTCATGAAGCCGGGGTCATAGGCAACGGCGCCCGTCTGCTTCAGCAGCTTGGAAACGTCGTAGCCTTCGTTTCCTTCTACAACCTTGATGCGCGGCAGTTCGAGTTCGCCGCCGGCATGGCGCAGTGTCGCGCTGGTGGTCTCAGTCATGGAGTCCCCTTCATGAGGCCTCAGGGCCTCTATCGAACGCTTGTCCAACCACCTTCTGGTGCCGCCGCCTTCGGCCCTACTGTTGCAGGGCTCCAACGGCCGAAGTGCATTCTTAGAGAAGGCCACCATTGATAGTCAGTTAAAAAGCTACCGCCAGTAACCCTACGGAACTAATCCGTACCGTCCGGTTACTGGCGGAATGACGCTATTAGTGGCGCAAGTCACAGCATTGTTATGAGGCTGTGGCAAGCCGTTCAACTGCGGCATCGATTCGTTCGTCACTGCCGGTGAGGGCCACCCGGATGAATCCGTTACCGGCGTCTCCATAGAAAACGCCCGGGCCCACCACAATGCCGAGGTCAGCGAATCGAGCCACGGTGTCCCACGTGGTTTCTCCGGCCGTGGACCACAGATAGAGCCCGGCCTTGGATTCGTGGATGGTCAGCCCGAACTTCTCCAGCGCAGGCACAATCCTCTCGCGGCGTCCGCGGTACAGGTCCTTTTGGGCCAGCACGTGGCTGGCATCGCCCAGTGCAACGCGCATGGCTTCCTGCACGGGGTAGGGAACAATCATGCCCGCATGCTTACGGCTGTTCACCAGGTTGGCCATAATAGCCGAATCCCCGGCAACGAAGGCTGCCCTGTATCCGGCAAGGTTGGATTGCTTGCTCAGCGAGTACACGCACAGCAGGCCGTCCGTGGAGCCGCCGGTGACGCGGGGATCCAGGATGCTGGGCACGGCTTCTCCCCCGCGTTGGGCATCCCATACGCCCCAACCCAGCTCGGCGTAGCATTCATCCGAAGCCACCACCGCGCCGAGCTCGCGGGCCTGGCCCACGATCCGCTGCAGTGACTCAACATCACGGACGCTACCGGTGGGATTGCCGGGCGAGTTGATCCAGATCAAACGAACCTTCGCGCGGGTGGCTGCATCAAGTTCGTCGAGGTCATCCGCAGCAACTGCCGTGGCACCTGCAAGTGAGGCGCCGATATCGTACGTCGGGTAGGCAACGGTAGGCCGGACAACAACATCGCCGGCGCTCAAACCGAGCAGGAACGGCAACCAGGCCACGAGCTCCTTGGAGCCAACGGTTGGCATGACGTCCTTGGGGTCCAGCCCCGGCACGCCGCGGCGGCTGGCGAACCAGTCCACCACGGCTTGGCGCAGGGCCTCTGTGCCGTGCACCGTGGGGTAACCATGGGCGTCCGAGGCCGCCGCTAGGGCCTCACGGATGAGTTCGGGAGTGGGGTCCACCGGCGTGCCGATGGAAAGATTCACTGCGCCACCGGGGTGTTTAGCGGCTGTGGCAACATACGGCGCCATAGCCTCCCACGGGTAGTCAGGCAGGTTCAGGCCGAAAGCCGGCGCCGCGGAAATCAAGGAAACAACCGCCCTTAGTGGTCTTGGTTCTGCGGGGGCAGTGCAGCGATATACGGGTGGTCCTTGCCCGTGTTTCCGATCTTGGCGGCTCCGCCAGGGGAACCCAGGTCATCAAAGAACTCAACGTTGGCCTTGTAGTAGTCGGCCCATTCTTCCGGGGTGTCATCCTCGTAGTAAATGGCCTCAACAGGGCACACAGGTTCACAAGCACCACAGTCGACACATTCATCGGGGTGGATATAGAGGGAACGCTCACCTTCGTAAATGCAGTCGACAGGGCACTCTTCAATACATGCCTTGTCCTTGACATCCACACACGGCTGCGCGATTACGTACGTCACGTCCCAGACCTCTCCACGGTTTGTCCCGGCGATGGCCGGGGTAACACTGCCGGCATCATGCCGGGCACTCAACTTCCGAGCCTATTATCCAACAGTGCGCTAACGCCAACCTAGCCCGCGTCTTAGTATGAAACGGTGACTCCCCCGAATGTGCCGCCCCAACAGTTCCTCCTCAACGCAGAGCCAGGAATCCGGGTAGTGGTCCGGTACAGGATCGAGGACGGTTTGACGGACGCACTCGGCTATCTGGTAGGAACCACCGAAGGCGCCTGTACAGTCCGGACCCGCACGTCCGACGTCGACATTCCGCTGGCAATGGTTATCGCCGCGAAAGAGGTTCCACCTCCGCCGCCGCGCCGGCAATCCGTGCGCGCCGCGTCCGACTGACGGGCAGCCGGCTGATGACCACAAGCATGATTAACGTCACTCCGCCGATGCCGAAAACCCAGACGTTCCCCACGGCGTCGCCCGGAATCAACTGCTTGGCCGGACCGGCTGAGGACAGGATTCCGACGACGGCGTAGCTCACCACGCCTGCCACCGCCGCCGGTACCACCGAGCGGCACCAGGCAGCGAGCCACAACTGTACGGACGCCACGAGCAGCAGAGCTGCGGCCACGCCCCATGGGAGCTCAACGCCGGACCACAGTACGGTCTGCCGATGGAGCGCTGTTCCGGCGAGGGCAACAAAAAGAGCCGCCGGCACGGCCGCAGCAATGCTGCGTGCCATACCGGCGGCTCTCTTCTTCATTCAGCTGTTCCTGACTGCGTCAGAAAGTCCAGGCTAGGACTTGGCGCGGGCGCGGTTGGCCTTGGCGCGATCGTTCGAGTCCAGGATGACCTTGCGGATTCGGATGGATTCCGGGGTGACCTCAACGCATTCGTCCTCACGGGCGAATTCCAGGGACTCTTCGAGGGTCAGGTCGCGCGGCGGCGTCAGGTTCTCGAAGGTGTCGGAGGAAGCCGCACGCATGTTGGTGAGCTTCTTTTCCTTGGTAATGTTCACGTCCATGTCATCAGCGCGGGAGTTCTCGCCCACGATCATGCCTTCGTAGACCTCGGAGGTGGGCTTCACGAAGAAGGAACCGCGTTCCTGCAGGTTGATCATGGCGAACGGCGTAACAACACCGGCACGGTCGGCGATCATGGAACCGTTGGTACGGTACTCGATCGGGCCGGCCCACGGTTCGTAGCCTTCGGAAATGGAGGCAGCAATGCCGGCGCCGCGGGTGTCCGTGAGGAACCGGGTGCGGAAGCCGATCAGGCCACGTGCAGGAACGATGAACTCCATGCGGCACCAGCCGGTCCCGTGGTTGGCCATGTTGGTCATGCGACCCTTGCGGGCAGCCATGAGCTGGGTGACGGCGCCGAGGTATTCTTCCGGCACGTCGATGGTCATGTGTTCCATCGGCTCGTGGAGCTTGCCGTCGATGGTCTTGGTAACAACCTGCGGCTTGCCAACGGTCAGTTCGAAGCCTTCACGGCGCATCTGCTCAACCAGGATGGCCAGCGCGAGCTCACCACGGCCCTGAACTTCCCAGGCGTCGGGACGCTCGGTGGGGAGAACCTTGATGGAGACGTTACCGATCAGTTCCTTGTCCAGGCGATCCTTCACCTGGCGGGCCGTAACCTTGGCGCCCTTGACCTTGCCGGCCAGCGGCGAGGTGTTGATACCGATGGTCATGGAGATCGCGGGATCATCCACGGTGATCAGCGGCAGCGGCTGCGGGTTCTCGGCATCCGTCAAGGTTTCACCGATGGTGATCTCCTCGATACCGGCAACAGCAACGATTTCGCCCGGGCCGGCCTCTTCGGCGGGAACGCGAGTCAGAGCCTTGGTGGCCAGCAGTTCGGTGATCTTGACGTTCTTGAGCTCACCGTTTGCGCGCGCCCAGGCCACGGTCTGGCCCTTGCGGAGCGTGCCGTTGTAGATGCGGAGCAGGGCGAGGCGACCAAGGAACGGCGATGCGTCCAGGTTGGTCACGTGTGCCTGCAGCACGCCGTCCGGGTTGTACGTGGGAGCGGGGATGTGCTCGATGATGGTCTTGAAGAGCGGCTCGAGGTCCTCGTTCTCCGGAGCGGAACCGTTATCCGGCTGCTCCAGGGAAGCGCGGCCAACCTTGGCGGCAGCGTAAACGACGGGGACTTCGAGGACCTTGTCCAGATCCAGGTCCGGAACTTCGTCAGCAAGGTCCGAGGCAAGGCCGAGGAGCAGGTCCATGGACTCGTGGACAACTTCATCGATGCGGGCATCGGGGCGGTCGGTCTTGTTGACCAGGAGGATCACCGGCAGGTGGGCGGCGAGGGCCTTACGCAGCACGAAGCGGGTCTGGGGCAGGGGACCCTCAGACGAGTCGACCAGCAGGACGACGCCGTCAACCATGGACAGACCGCGCTCTACCTCGCCACCGAAGTCGGCGTGGCCGGGGGTGTCAATGACGTTGATGGTGATGGTCTCGCCGTTGGACGACGGGCCGTTGTAGGCAACCGTGGTGTTCTTGGCGAGGATGGTGATGCCCTTTTCGCGCTCCAGGTCACCGGAGTCCATGACACGGTCCTCAACCTCACCATGGGAAGCGAAGGAGTTGGTCTGCTTGAGCATGGCGTCGACCAGCGTGGTCTTGCCGTGGTCAACGTGTGCGACGATCGCGACGTTGCGCAGATCGCTCCGCGACGCAGTGTTGGTGATGGTTTCAGACATGCGTTAATGACTCGTTTCAGTGGTGAAGTCAGCTGTTTGTATCCGCGCGCATACCTGATCGACTTGATCGGAACACACAGCGAAAAGACCCCGGGACACAGGGCACCTGCATCCAGTCTAAACGCAGTTGCATTTATGAGCCTAAAAAGCAAGCCATTCACCCCCCGAATGTGGCACTGCTCACACTCCCGCGTTGTGACGTAAACGCAAGTCAAGATGCTGGATTTTCGCGGTCGCGTGCAGCATGATTGGCTCCAGAACCAGTGCCACGTGGAGAACAATAGATGCGACAAGCTCCGGCCGCGTTCCGCATGCTCGCACCACTGATCGCCTCCGGCGTTCTCCTGGTGGGCTGCGGATCAAACCCAGCGCCAATCACCGCCCCCTCTGGATCAGGCGCGCCCGTGCCCGCGCAGACAGCGGCCGCCGATAAACCGCTACGAGTGGCCCCTGCCCCCAGTTCCCTCAACCTACCGGTGGGCTCGCTGTACAAGAACCCGGCGAATAACCGCAGCGAGCTGGTCCTGGCGGACGTTCGCCACACCGCTGTACTCATCGGCGATTCCCAATCCATGCCGAAGGATTCATGGCCGCAGCAAGGAATTGCTGCGATGGGCTACAAACTGCACGTCGTGGGCATGGGCGGCACAGGATACGTAGCAACCAACGGGAAAACCGGCAACTACATCGATGCGTTGCAACGCGGAGACTGGGTGTTGCCCTTTGGCGATCCACCGTTGATCGTGATCCAGGGTGGCGGCAATGACGCCACCCAACGCGCCACGGACGCGCAGATCACCAGCAATGCCGAGCGGCTCCTCGCTGCCCTCAAGAAGCGCTACCCGGGAACCACCTTCGCCATGATTGGAACCCTGGCCAGAGGCGTGAGCAATGGCGGCGGACGCCGTACGGAAATTGACGCCCTCTTGGGACGTATCGCGGCCAAGCACGCCATCCCGTTCGTCAGTGCGGGCGACTGGCTCACCCGCTACGACGCGATCGGGGATCTCCAAGATGGCGTGCACCTGAAGCCTGCCGGGCACGCGAAACTGGGCGCAGCATTGGCTCGCGAATTCACGGCCCTTGGCCTCACGGCCCGCCCGGATACCGCCCCGCCGGCGAAGTAGCCCGCGCCGTCGTCAACCCGAACGTTGTGAGGCCCGCTTTGCATGCTTTGTGAGCGCCTTGGCCTGCAGAGCGGGCCCCGCAACACGTGCCTTAAACGGCAAGAGCCGGTGGTCCCCTTCTCAGGGAACCACCGGCTCTGTTGCGTTACGGCGAAGAGAACGTACGACGCCGGTCAGGCCACCTCTGGCGGCAAGAGCAGCGAACCACCCGGAATGGCGTCCAGGAGTGCCTGGGTGTATGCCTCTCGAGGGTTGTCGAAGACATCATCCGTGCTGCCGGTCTCCACGAGCTTGCCCTTCTGCATGACACAGACGTGATCGGCAATTTGCCGGACCACGGCGAGGTCGTGGGTGATGAACAGGTACGTCAGGCCGAGGTTGTCCTGAAGATCAGCCAGCAGGTTCAGCACCTGTGCTTGGACAAGCACGTCCAATGCTGAGACCGCTTCATCGCAGATGATGACTTCAGGGTCCAAAGCCAAGGCTCGTGCAATGGCAATACGTTGCCGCTGGCCACCCGAGAGCTCGTTGGGGTACCGGCGCATGGTGGACTGCGGCAGGGCCACCTGGTCCAACAGCTCACGGACCTTCTTCTCACGACTGGCCTTGTTGCCGATCTTGTGTGTTCTCAACGGTTCTTCAATGGTGCGGAAGATGTTGTACATGGGATCGAGGGAACCGTAGGGATCCTGGAAGATCGGCTGGACCCGGCGACGGAACTTAAACAGGTCCTTGCTGCTGAGCGTCGACGTATCCACGCCGTCAAAGATGATCTTTCCCGACGTCGGTTCCAACAGGTTGAGAACCATTTGCGCCACAGTCGACTTGCCGGATCCGGACTCGCCAACAATGGCCGTAGTGGTTCCGCGCTTAACGGCAAAGGAAACAGAGTCGACTGCAGTGAAGTCCGTGGACTTGCCAATGCCGCCACGAAGTTTGAAGACCTTCGTCAAGTCCTCAACTTTCAGAACCTCCTCCGGCAGGGCTGCCTCGACGACCACCGGTTCTGCAGGAGCCAGCAGCTCCTCAGATTCGATCCCCTGCTCCTTAGCCACTTGGATACGACGTGAAGCCAGCGACGGCGCCGAAGCGACCAGTCGCTTCGTGTAGGGGTGCCGTGGGTTGCGGAGCAGCTCCAGCGAAGGCCCGGACTCCACAACCTGGCCCTTGTACATGACAACCACCTTGTCCGCACGCTCGGCGGCGAGGCCGAGATCGTGGGTGATGAGAAGCACGGCTGTACCCAGCTCGGACGTCATCTTGTCCAAGTGATCCAGAATCTGCCGCTGTACCGTAACGTCAAGTGCCGACGTCGGCTCATCCGCGATCAGCAGGCGCGGCTGGCATGAAAGTCCGATGGCAATGAGCGCACGCTGACGCATGCCTCCGGAGAACTCATGCGGGTACTGCTTGGCTCTGCGCGAAGCGTCGGGCAAGCCTGCCTCGGAGAGGACCTTGGCGACGTCCTCGGGCCCTGAGGGGAGCCCGTTCGCTTTCAAAGTCTCCTTGACCTGGAATCCGATTTTCCACACGGGGTTCAGGTTGGACATGGGGTCCTGAGGAACCATGCCAATGGAATTGCCGCGGAGCTCGATCATGCGCTTCTCGCTCGCGTGGGCAATGTCCTCGCCGTCAAAGAAAATTTCTCCGCCGGCCACCCGGCCATTTCCGGGAAGTAGTCCAATGGCAGCCAGGGCTGAGGTTGATTTTCCTGAGCCCGACTCCCCCACGATTGCGACAGTCTCGCCGGGCATGACCGTCAGATGAGCGTTCCTTACTGCGTTGACCTCACCATTACTGGTGGTGAAGTTGATTGCAAGGTTTCTGATCTCCAGCAGCGGACGCTCAGAGCCGGCGACTTCTTCCTTGATGTGAACTGAAGAGTTCATGGCTTCGCCTTTCATCGTTTACGCGCCTTGGGGTCCAGCGCATCCCTCAGGGCGTCGCCCAGCATGATGAAGCTCAAGACTGTGATGGATAGAGCTATTGCCGGGTAAAGCAAGGGCATCGGATTGGATCGCAAGGATGCCTGTGCGGCCTGAATATCATTGCCCCACGACATGACACTCGGTGGCAACCCGATTCCAAGGAAGGAAAGGGTGGACTCGGCAACGATAAAGGTGCCGAGGGAGATGGTTGCCACGACGATGATCGGAGCCAGCGAGTTCGGCAGCACATGGCGCAGCAGCGAACGGAAACGCGAAACACCAAGGGATCGCGCGGCCACCACAAAGTCAGCATTTCTGACCTCGATCACTGCGCCTCGGGTGATGCGGGCAATCTGCGGCCACCCGAAGACGATAAGAATCAACACCAGCGTCCATACCGTACGGTTCGCACGGAAAACGGGGAGCTGCATCATCACGATGGCGCCAAGGATCAGCGGCAGTGCGAAGAAAATATCCGTCAGGCGGGCCAGCAGTGCATCCGCCCAACCGCCGTAGTATCCGGCGAGGGCACCAACGATGCCCCCGAACAGGACGACGCCGATGGTCGTGAACAGGCCGACGGTCACCGACGATCGGGTACCGAAAATGACGCGAGCGTAAACGTCGCAGCCCTGTTGCGTGAAGCCAAGAGGGTGACCCGATGCCGGTCCGCCGTCTGAGTTGGACAGCTGGCAGGCTTCGTTGGAGGGATCAATTTGAGAGAACAAACCCGGGAAGAGGGAAACCACTACTACGGCCAGGATCATGATGGCCGAGATGATGAACAATGGCTGCTTGCGCAGGTTCTTCCATGCCTCACCCCAAAGGCTGGAGGGAGCGCTGTCTTCCTTGACCTTGTCGGTTGCCTGCAGCGGCGTTTCGTCAAGATCGGCAACGAAGTGCTCAATGTGTCGCCGGGTGGTGTCCTGCCCGGTCAGGTTACTTTCAGGCGTCATAGCGGATCCTCGGGTCAAGCCAGGCGTAAAGGAGGTCAACAAGCAAGTTGGAGAGGCAGTAGATCAACACCAACACCGTGACAATGGAGACCACCGTGGGTCCCTCACCCGACAGGACGGCCCGATAAAGCCTGTTGCCTACGCCGGGAACGTTGAAGATACCTTCTGTGACAATCGCTCCTCCCATCAGGGTGCCAAGGTCTGCGCCCAGGAACGTCACCACTGGAATAAGCGAGTTACGCAAAATGTGGACGTTGACCACCCTGAAACGGGACAACCCCTTTGCCGTGGCTGTCCGGACGTAGTCGGCATTCATGTTCTCGATGACGCTGGTCCGGGTCAAACGGAGAACGTAAGCGAACGACGCGAGGCCAAGAACGATTGCAGGCAGGATCAAGTCCTGCACTGTCGCGGCCGCACTGACAGTTGGTTTAGCCCACCCCAGCTGCACACCGATGAAGAATTGAAGAATGAAGCCGAGCACGAAGATCGGGATACCGATGACGATTAGCGAGGCGATCAGGACGGTGCCGTCGAAGAGCTTTCCCTTGCGAAGACCGGCGATGAGGCCGAAGGCGATGCCGAAGACCGCTTCAAAAATCAGAGCCATCACGGCAAGCCGGGCTGTGACTGGGAAGACCTCGCCGAGGACGGCGGCAATGGGCCGGCCGGAGAAGTCCTGGCCAAGGTCGAAGGTGAAGATGCTCTTGAGGTACAGCAAATACTGGATGAAGAAAGGCTGGTCCAGATTGTACTGAGCCCGTAGTTTCGCAGCAACCGCTTCGTTAACCGGTTTATCACCGAACAAGGCGGCAATGGGGTCGCCGGGAAGGCTGAAAACCAGGAAGTACACCAGCAGTGTGGCCCCCAGGAAAACTGGAATCAGCTGGAGGAATCGTTTGAGGATGTATGTGGCCATCAGCGCATCACACCCCGATCAGCAGGCACCCTGTCCAGGGGTGCAGCGGAGTTGTTCATCAAAGAACCTTTTCGTCTGATGTGCAAACGTTCCCTGCCGGGGCAAGTAGGCCTGCACAAGGACGCCCAACCGTAGTTGGGCGTCATTGATTTGCAACGTGATACGGCGGCGGACATGCTCAGCTGAGCACCCCCGCCGCCGTTTCGCGGTTACTTGCCAGTGATGTTGTAGTACAGCGGAACGCCGTCCCAGCCGTAGTCAACATTGGAGACGCCAGTGCTCCAGCCACCCTGTGAAACCTGGTACCACAGCGGGATGGCGGGAAGATCCTGCAGAAGGATTTCCTGTGCCTTGTTCATTGCCTTGTTACCTTCGGCAACGGAAGGTGCGGAGAGTCCGTCAGAGATAGCCTTGTCAAAGGTGGGGTTCTCATAGCGGGCATCGTTCGAGCCAGCGCCGGTCTTGTAGATCGGGCCGAGGAAGTTGTACAGCGACGGGTAGTCTGCCTGCCAGCCTGCGCGGATGGCGCCAGTGAGCTTGCCGGTGGTTGCAAGATCGCGTGCTTCCTTAAACGTTGCGAAGGGAAGTCCCTCGGCCTTGATGCCGAGGTTGTTCTTCAGCTGGTTGGTGAGAGCCTCAACCCAAGCCTTGTGGCCGCCCTTGTCAGCGTTGTACGCAATGGTGAAGGCCGTGTTCGGGTCCCACTTCTGGATTGCATCTGCCTTGGCCCAGAGGTCCTTGGCCTTGGTGGCGTCGAACTTCAGGTTATCCGAGCCCGGGATGCTGTCGCTGTAACCGTCGAGGACGGGGGCAGTGAAGTCCTTGGCCGGCTGGCGGCCACCGCTGAAGATCACCTTAGTGATCTCTTCCCGGTTGATGGCCATGGAGATTGCCTGACGGCGGAGCTTGCCAGCCTCGCCACTCCATTCCGGAAGGTACTCCGGGATAGCAATGGTCTGGTTGCCTGCGTACGGCTTCTCAATGAATCGATCGCCAAGATCAGACTTGAAGTTCTTGAGGGCGCTCGTGGGGATGACCTGCAGAATGTCCAGGTTGTTGGACAGCAGATCCTGGTAGGCAGCGTCATCGTTCTGGAAGATCTTGAACGTCACGCCACCGTTCTTTGCCTTACGGGGACCGTTGTAATCGGGGTTCGGGACCAGTTGGATCTGCACGTTGTGCTGCCAACCGTTCTCCGCCATCTTGTACGGGCCGTTGCCCACGGGCTTCTCGCCGTAGGTCTTGGGGTCGGCAAGTGCTGCCGCCGGAACCGGCATGAACGCCGTGTAACCGAGACGGAGCGGCCAGTCAGATTCCGGCTGCTTGAGTTCGACGGTGAAGGTGGTGTCATCGACAACCTTCAGGCCGGACAGCGTGTCCACCGTGGAACCCTCTGCACTGGCTTCGTCGTAACCCTTGATGCTCTCAAAGAAGGTGGCGCTCAGTTGCGCGTTCTTTGCCGCTGCACCGTAGTTCCAGGAGTCAACAAAGGTCTTGGCCGTGATGGCGTCACCATTGGTGAACTTCTGGTCCTTCTTGATCTTGATGGTGAAGTTCTGCGCGTCAGGCGCCTCAATGGACTCCGCCAACTCGTTCACCGGCTTGCCGGAAGGGTCATAGCTGACAAGGCCAGAGAAGATCAGCGTGGCAATCTTGCCACCGCCGACTTCGTTGATGTCAGCCGGCATGAGCGGACGCTGCGGCTCGGAGCCGTCGGCAATGATGACCTTGTTCGGGTCGCCCGCGGATGTACCGGAGTCGTTGCTGCCGCCGCCACCGCAACCGGTAGCTGCGAGGGCGATGATCGCCGCTACGCCTAGAGCTTTGGAAGTGCGCGAGAAACGCATTCCGCCTCCTATGAGTCGTGGAGTTGAGCAGGGAAAATTCGTGATTTCCCCCAGGCACAGGCACAGTTTCCTACTGTGACGTTGCCTACATGTGAGTGTAAGCCTACCCACATTGTGTCCAGATGATGGGACATGCTGGCCAAACTGTAACCGTTCCGCAACCTACACATGCCTAATTTGCCGCGGATTTCAAGTCAAACGTTACTCGGTGGTAGCATACGCTGTCTGACAGCAGGACAGGACGATTTTCAGACGAAAAAGGAGCCCCGGTCCGCGCTGAACATACAGTGGATCGAGGCTCCTGATAGAGGAACTAGTTGATCGATCGGATAAGGTGCTCTATCGTCGGTAAGTCAGCGTCGAGGGTGTCCCAGACCGCGTCGTAGTCTGTCCCCTCATAGTGATGCGCGAGCCGATCCCGCATTCGCTTGATCAGAGACCACGGAACTTCGGGGTACCGATCGGTCGTCTCGATGCTCAAGCGAGCGACATTTTCTCCGATTTTGATGATCAACGACTCCGCCGCCAAGCCCGGCACATTGTCAGCGTCGCCGAGGTACCAGGCACGGCCGCGCTTGACGAGGGCAGCCCCGACGCCACACAAACGGACGATCTCTCTGAGTGCGGCTGCGTCCCTTTGATTCATAGGGCCACCGCGGTGGTCAGGATTTCGTGATCTTCCCGCAAGCCGCCATCGGTGACGACGTCAACTTCTACCCCCAACAATTCACTTGCTTCGGCGGCAAACGCCGCGACAGTCAATAACCCGACGCCGGGTGATCGTGTGACCAGGATGTCCAGATCGCTTCCTGGGCGATCGAGTCCGCGGGCCACAGAACCGAAGACGCGAACATTGCTGAAACCATAGCGCAGTGCCAGCTGAAGCAATTCCTGGCCCCGCGATGCAAGGACTTCATGCGGCAAAGGGCGCGCTGCTGCACGAAGACGGTCCAACATCACCGGGGATGCCGTGCGCCGACCAGCTTCGTAAGCAGCAATGTTTGGCTGGGCCACCCCAGAGCGCCGAGCCAACTCGCCCTGGCTGATGCCAGCAGCCTCACGGACTTCCCTCACCGCGTTTCCCATGCAGCCATGATATCGCGTGATATGTCGTCGCTGGCTTTTAGCCAATCAGGTAGACCAGCCCGCGACCGACGGCCGCCAGATCCGTGACGAAAACCCGGGCCTGTTGGAGATAGCCAACACCGTACGGGACATTCGAGTCCCTCTCGGTCGGCAAGTACTCCTGCAGCCAGTCGCCGAACTCCGAGTCAGATACATCGTGCAGATCCTCGGCAATGGCCACCACGTCGGACGGAGGAAGGACGCGCACCCATGATTCCCACCCGTCATGATGCATGGTCACTGCACCTTCAAACATGCGAAACGCAGGCCTTGCTTCGCCTCCGGCCCTTGAGGGCGCGAAGAAGGCCTGCAAGTAGCGCCATGCTTTGTCCAGGTAGAGCATGTCGCACTCCGGTACGGCTTGTTCGAAGGTGGCGATCTCAAACCCGTCGGCAGCTTTGAGACCCCAAGCGTCAGCAATTGGGTCTGTCGATAAAAAGCGTCTCGGATCGGCGAGGACTAAGTCCGTGACGTCAGCGTCGAAGGCATATGCGTAGTATCTGATTCCCATTTGCCAAGTATGGCCACTGGCTGACCTCGGAAGGCCCGGCCAGTGGCCATATGTGGATAACGCATGGTCTGCGAGCGGACCAAGGATTTTTTGGCTGTGGACCTACACGTTGAAGCGGAACTCCACCACGTCGCCGTCGGCCATCACGTACTCTTTGCCTTCAATACGGACCTTGCCTCGGGACTTGGCCTCAGCCATGGAACCGGCGTCGATGAGATCGTCGAAGGAAACAACTTCAGCTTTGATGAAGCCGCGCTGGAAGTCGGAGTGGATCACGCCAGCGGCCTGAGGCGCAGTGTCGCCTTGGCGAATGGACCATGCACGGGTTTCCTTGGGACCGGCTGTGAGGTAGGTCTGCAAGCCAAGGGTGTGGAACCCAACGCGGGCCAACTGGTCCAGGCCGGATTCGCTCTGGCCGTTCATTTCCAGCATTTCGCGGGCTTCTTCCTCGTCCAGTTCAACGAGGTCGGATTCGAGCTTGGCATCAAGGAACACCGCATCAGCAGGGGCCACCAAAGCACGCAGCTCATCCTGCTTTTCCTGGTCACCAAGGATGCCTTCATCGGCATTGAAGACGTAGATGAAGGGCTTGGCAGTCAAAAGCCCGAGCTCCTTGAGGTGCTCCATCTCCAGCTTGTCGCTCTTGATCGAGGAGAAGATGGTGTCGCCGCGTTCCAGGACTGCCTGGGCTGCCTTGATGGCGGCCAGTTCAGCTGCTTCGCGCTTTTTGATCTTGACTTCTTTTTCGATACGCGGGATGGCGTTTTCGATGGTCTGAAGATCAGCAAGGATCAGCTCGGTGTTGATGGTTTCCATGTCGGAGCGCGGATCAACCTTGCCATCGACGTGGATGACATCCGGGTCATCAAAAACACGAACCACCTGCGCGATGGCCTCCGCTTCGCGGATGTTGGCCAGGAATTTGTTCCCCAGGCCTTCGCCTTCCGAGGCACCCTTCACGATGCCTGCGATGTCCACGAAGGACACCGGAGCGGGCAGCAACTTCTGCGAACCGAAGATCTCCGCCAGCTTCGCCAGACGCGGATCGGGAAGGTTCACCACGCCGACGTTGGGTTCAATCGTTGCGAACGGATAGTTCGCAGCGAGCACCTGGTTACGAGTCAGTGCATTGAAAAGAGTTGATTTGCCGACGTTGGGCAGTCCGACGATGCCAATAGTAAGAGCCACGAGCATTGATTCTACCCGTTGGAACCACGTCCGGGGTTGCCACCACCCGCAAACCGGGCCCACGCGTACAGCCTCGCTAAAACTGTCGTACCCCTGTGACAGGGTTGCCACATGGATGGATTTGGATTGGTATTGGCCCTGCTCATGCTGCTGATTGGCGCCGCGGTTGGGCTTGCGGCCGGCTATATTGTCTTCCGACGCCGGGGCGCTGGGCTGGAGGAGGACTTTGATGCCGTTTCGTCACGGCTTTCGGAAGTGACGGCACAGCTGGCAGCCGCCGACGCCGAGCGGCGGCTTTTGTTCACACAGAACCGGGAGTTGAGCGCAGCAAGGAACTCCGACGGCAGTGTTTTGCGCGCGCTCGCTCCCGTGGCCGAAAAGCTCACAGCGGTGCAGCAACAGGTATCGCTGCTCGAGCGGGACAGGGTGGAGCAGTACGGCCAACTGGCCCAGCAATTGCAGGATGCGCGTTCATCCGACGAACAGCTCTTGCGGTCAACGCACGCCTTGGCCTCAGCACTCCGTTCCAACAGTGCACGCGGCCAGTGGGGCGAGGTTCAGCTCCGCAGAGTGGTGGAGGCCTCTGGAATGCTCAAGCACGTGGACTTCCATGAGCAGGTTCATTCGGGCCGTAACGACAACACGCTGCGGCCGGACCTGGTGGTTCAGCTTCCTGGTGGTAAGCAGCTGGTAGTAGATGCCAAGGTGCCCTTGGCTTCCTACCTCGCTGCGCAGGAACAACTCCACGGAGACGGATCCTTCGGTGAGTCGGTAGGTCCTGCCATCAGCCATGACTCCAAGACGCTGCTGGCACAGCATGCAAAGGCTCTCAAGGCCCACATCGATGCGTTGGCGGCCAAGAAGTACTGGGACATTCCTGGGAACTCCCCCGAGCTGGTGATCTGCTTCCTTCCGGCAGAGTCCATTCTGGCGTCAGCCCTTGAGGCCGACCCTGCCCTGCTGGAACACGCTTTGTCCAGGAATGTAGTTCTCGCCTCGCCAGGCACCCTGCTGGCGGTCCTCAAGTCCGTAGCCTTCACTTGGCGACAGGATGTCCTCACCGACAGCGCCCATGAGCTGTTCGAGCTCGCCAAGCAACTGTACGAACGCATGGGCACCCTCGGGGACAATGTCAGCAAGCTGGGAAGCTCATTGAAGACCTCCGTGGATCGCTATAACGCCATGGTGGGCACGTTGGAGGCCCGGGTTCTCCCGACGGCGCGAAAGCTCAACACCATGGACGATGCCGGCCTGTCCGCACCGATATCCGTCGAGGTTGTCCCCCGCGCGTTGGCAGCCCCGGAGTTGCTGGCGGTTGACACCCTCGGACATCAGGAGACAGCCCGCGACCAAGATGACAGCGACGACCGGGAGTCGGCAGCCTAGAAGATATGCCGCTTAACTGAACTGGCCCGCAGTGGAGATTTTCCCGAAGGAAGGTAACCACTGCGGGCAAGTTGTCTAGCAACTGTTTGCTAGGACGTTGTGCGGTTTCCGCGACCACCAAGGGCGCGTGTGACGTCGCCGGCCTTTTTCAAGGTGGCCCGCAGTTCCTTGGGAAGCGAGAAAAGCAGGTCTTCCTCTGCTGTCACCACTTCCTGGACCTCACCGTAACCGTAGTCAGCCAGAAGCCGCAGAACATCCTTGACGAGCACCTCAGGAACGGAAGCGCCGGAAGTCACGCCCACGGTGGCAACGCCCTCGAACCAGGACTCGTCCACTTCATTGGCAAAATCCACGCGGTACGAGCTCTTGGCACCATATTCCAGCGCTACTTCAACCAAGCGCACGGAGTTGGAAGAGTTGGCCGAACCAACAACGATCACGAGGTCAGCCTGCGGGGCGATCTTCTTGATAGCCACCTGCCGGTTGGTGGTGGCATAGCAAATGTCATCGCTGGGCGGATCCTGCAGGGTGGGGAAACGGTCCTTGAGGAGGCGAACGGTTTCCATGGTTTCGTCCACGCTGAGCGTGGTCTGAGAAAGCCAGATGGTTTTCTCAGGGTCACGGACGGTGACCTTGTCCACTTCATGGGGCCCGTTAATGATCTGGATATGCTCCGGAGCTTCGCCGGCTGTTCCTTCGACTTCCTCGTGGCCTTCGTGGCCAATGAGCAGGATGTCGTAATCTTCCTTGGCAAAGCGCACAGCTTCCTTGTGCACTTTGGTGACCAGAGGGCAGGTTGCATCGATGGTGCGCAATCCGCGATCCTCGGCTGACTGCACCACTGCAGGTGAGACGCCGTGTGCGGAGAAGATGACCAGTGCGCCTTCGGGGACCTCGTCGGTTTCCTCAACGAAGATGGCGCCTTGCTCCTCCAGGGAGCTAACAACGTGCACGTTGTGGACGATCTGCTTGCGTACGTAGACGGGAGGCCCGTAGTGCTCCAAAGCCTTTTCCACAGCAATGACAGCCCGGTCTACGCCAGCGCAATAACCTCGAGGGGCCGCCAACAGGACCTTCTTGGGACCCGTGACGGGCGCCGCTGCCTGGACCTCTTCCGGAGAACGGCGTCTGCGGG
This sequence comes from Arthrobacter sp. DualSoilB13, assembly GCF_055389195.1. Taxonomy (NCBI): domain Bacteria; kingdom Bacillati; phylum Actinomycetota; class Actinomycetes; order Micrococcales; family Micrococcaceae; genus Arthrobacter; species Arthrobacter sp. DualSoilB13. The sequence continues at coordinate 2,884,924 of NZ_AP035865.1, forward strand.
GCACCGTGGGCATAGGAATGGAAACTGCTGTGCTGGTCATTCCTCCATGCTACCGGCCCGGCCTTTACCCGGGGGCCGAACGTGACCGTCGTCGCCCTGACACGAAGGATCCTATGACGCCTGCCACAAACAATGCGCCGGATGTCACCGCTGCGATCAGGATCCATTGCCCGAAGCTTGTCTTTGCGGCCGTGAAGAACTCTTGTTTGAAAAGCTCAGCCACACCGTTTGCGCTGGACAGGTTACCCACTACTCCTCCGGCCAGGTCCGCGCCCGCCGTCCAGAGCGCAGCCAGCGCCAGGCCGCCAAGCCCAACGAAGACCAGCACCAGGGAACGCCTGCGTGCAACCACAAGAGCCAGCAATAAGGAAATGAGAGCGCCGAGTGCGGCCACCCACCATAGGGGCGCAAACGCAGCCACCCGCTCCACCAGTTGGCGGTGGGAGGGCTCCCCCAGAGAGACCAGGCTTTCCGCTGGAACATCAATCCGGATCCGGGTGGCCTCGGCGAAATGATCGCGAATGAGTCTGACCATGGGGCTGATATCAAGGACCAGCGCAGAGGTGGTGGCTGCTTCCTCTGATTGGTTCGCCGCGCCGAAGTTCAACCTGTGGCTGTTGCGCACTGTCTCTTCCCACGCCCGGGGGTAGTCGCTCCACGATTGCACTCCAGATGCAGCGCTGCGGAGTGCGTCAGCCGCCAACGATTGGATGGGCCCTGGGAGATCCACGGATGACTCGAAGGTTCCAACTGCGGCAGCGGCCAGTTTGCTTTGGAATTCCGGATCATTGCCCAGTGCACCTGCCATCCGGACAAAGCCCTCTTCTTTGACGATGTTCTGGTCAACCCACGCGGTAGGAACGGCGACGGCTGTGAGGAGTAAAGCGAGGATCACTCCCAATGCTGAAACAAAACTACGCAAGGTCATCCTCGGGGTTCGGGGGCTATGCCACCATCCTAGGTGTGTCCACATAGCAGAAAAAATGTCGGAGGCCTCGCCCAAGCTATGGATAGAGTTGGAAGGCCGGTTGGCACCACAGCCGCACCCCTGAGCGAGGACAATGACAATGCAGGTACAAACACGGCGCTTGAACCAGGCATGGACCACCCATGTCCGCTGAAGCAACGCCGGAATCGACGCTGCCTGGGACCGCTGCTGAGACCAGCCCGGACAATCCATGGCCCCTGCAGTTGCTCTCCCGCAAGCTCAAGGCACACATAGAGCGGGCGCCGGCTGCGTGGATTGAGGGTCAGGTCATCGAACTGAACCGCAGGGGCGGTAACGCTTTTCTGACCTTGCGTGATGTGGACGCGGAGATTTCACTCCCTGCATCTGTGTGGTCAACGGTGCTTGACCGCCAGAAGATACCCCTGGAACGTGGCTCCCGCGTGGTTGCCTTGGTGAAAGCGGACTTCTGGGTGAAGACAGGACGCCTGAACATGTCCGTGAAGGACATCCGTCCGGTAGGCCTCGGCGATCTGCTGGCAAGAATTGAACGGCTGCGCCAGGCGCTGGCGGCCGAGGGCCTGTTCGCTGACTCCCGGAAGCGGAAGCTTCCTCTTCTTCCCCACCGCATCGGCCTCATTACCGGCAGGGATTCCGATGCCAAGAAGGACGTCATGCGCAACGCTGCTTTGCGTTGGCCGGCGGTGGAGTTTGACGTCCGCGAAGTGGCTGTCCAGGGCAACAACGCCGTTTCACAGATCATAGCCGCCTTGAAGAAACTGGATGCCGACCCGCACGTGGATGTGATTGTCCTTGCCCGCGGCGGCGGCGCTTTGGAAGATCTCCTGCCTTTCAGCAATGAGGACCTCATCCGTGCCGTGTCTGCGGCCACTACACCGGTTGTTAGTGCGATCGGCCATGAAGCCGACCGTCCTATCCTGGACGACGTCGCGGACCTCCGGGCGTCAACACCCACTGATGCGGCCAAACGAATCGTTCCGGATGTGGCCGAGGAACTGGCCATGGTCCGGCAGGCCAGGGACCATCTTCGCCGGAGCATTGGCCGCATGGTGGACCGGGAGACTGATCGGCTCCACGCATTGAGGTCCCGGCCCGTCCTGGCCACCCCCTCTTCGATGGTGGATGCCCGTTCCGAGGACATCCACCGCCTCCAGCGACGAACTCATTCAGCGGTCAGCACCGCGGTTCTCCGGGCCTTGGACCAGGTCCACCACCTCCGTGCGCAGGTTCGCGCCCTGTCACCCCAGAAGACGCTGGACCGGGGCTACGCCGTCGTTCAGCTCATTGGCCAGGACCAAGCGGGTCACCACGTGGTCAGCAGCCCCGAAGAAGCTCCGGACGGAACTCCACTGAGCGTTCGGGTAGCTGAGGGTCGTTTCAGGGCAGTCTCGGCTGGATCGGGTCAGCTTATGGAACGCTGACAACCCTCCCAGCACCCACCTCTCACCCGAACTTGATGCGCCGGTTACACCGTCACCACCACGAAGGACCACCATGACTGAGAACAACCAGACAGCACCTACCCCGGAATCCCTTGACGGGATGAGCTATGAGGAAGCCCGCGAACAACTTGTGGCGGTGGTGGGACGCCTGGAGGCAGGCGGAGCCAGTTTGGAAGAATCGCTGGCTCTCTGGGAACGCGGCGAGGCATTGGCCAAGCGCTGCGAGGACTGGCTTGAAGGAGCCCGTCAGCGCCTGGCAACCGCCCGCGATGCAAGCAACGACGACGGCACTTCGGCACCCGGCAACCGGACCGTTTAGGACTCCTCCACGAGGGCGCGTTCCTCGGCGACGTCAAAGTCAGCCTTGGGCCAGTCCAGCTGCAGCCCACCGAGGGCATCCAACAGGAGTTGCTGCACTGCGATGCGCGCGTACCACTTCCTGTTGGCCGGCACCACGTGCCAGGGAGCAATCTCCGTGGAGGTCTTCTCGAAGGCAACGCGATAGGCGTCCATGTAGTCGTCCCAGAATGCACGCTCCGCGAGGTCACCGCGGCTGTACTTCCAATGTTTGGTGGGATCGTCCAGCCTGGCAATGAGGCGTTTCTTCTGCTCGTCCTTGCTGATGTTGAGCATGACCTTCACCACGGTGGTTCCCTGCTCGGTAAGGCGAGCCTCGAAGTCATTGATCGCGGCATACCTGCGTTCCAGCTCGGGAGCGTCAGCCCAGCCGTGGACGCGGTGGATCAGGACGTCTTCGTAGTGTGACCTGTCGAAGACCCCCACCATCCCGGCGTCGGGAACCCGCTTTTCGATCCTCCACAGGAAGTCGTGCGCCTTTTCCTCGTCAGTTGGGGCTTTGAAAGCGGACACTTGAACGCCTTGCACATCCATGGCCCCCACCACGTGGCTGACGATGCCGCCCTTGCCCGCAGTGTCCATGGCTTGGAGTATCAGCAGGAGCCGTTTTTGGCTGCCGGCCCTACCAGCGGCAAAGAGCTTCTCCTGCAGCTCCGCCAGCTGCGCGTCCTGCGCCCCCAGCAGTTCTGTGCCATCCGCTTTCGCGCCTGTGTAGCCGGGGGTGGATTCAGGATCCACTTCTGCCAGCGAAAACCCTGATCCCACCCTGAGGGCTTCGGCCGGACTTGTGGCGAACTCAACTGCTGCAGCCATCGGCATGCCTTTCTGCCCTGCCGCGCCTCCGTGGCGCGGCTATGGACCTCAGGCTAGTTGCCCGGGTACCTCGACAGGAAGTCCGCCATGCGGCCAATCGCTTCTTCAATGTCCTTGACGTTGGGCAAGGTCACCATTCGGAAGTGGTCCGGTCGAACCCAGTTGAAGGCACGTCCGTGGGAAACCAGGATTTTTTGTTCCTTCAGCAAATCGAGGACGAACTTCTCGTCATCCCGAATGTGGAAGACCTCCGGGTCCAACTTCGGGAACAAATAGAGGGCACCTCGAGCCTGCTGGGTGCTGACGCCGGGAATCTCGTTCAAGAGGTCGTAGGCCTTATTGCGCTGCTCCAGGAGCCTGCCGCCGGGCAGGATGAGGTCGTTGATGCTTTGGTAGCCCCCCAGCGCAGTTTGGATGGCGTGCTGTGCAGGAACATTGGCGCACAACCGCATGTTGGCCAGCAGGTTGATGCCCTCAAGATAGTCCGCAGCATCCTTCTTGGGACCGGAAATGGCCATCCAGCCGGCGCGGTAACCGCACACACGGTAGGCCTTGGACAATCCACTGAACGTCAGGCACAGGACGTCGTCCCCGGTGAGCCCGGCGAGATTCACATGGACGGCGTCTTCGTAGAGAATCTTCTCGTAGATCTCATCAGCGAAGAGAACCAGTCCATGTTTCTCCGCCAAAGCCACGATCTTCTTGAGGGTCTCCTCCGGGTAGACGGCTCCGGTGGGGTTGTTGGGGTTGATCACCACAATGCCCTTGGTCCGCGGCGTGATCTTGGATTCCATATCCTCAAGATCGGGTTGCCATCCGGAATCTTCGTCGCAGAGGTAGTGCACGGGACGGCCCCCGGCAAGGGCCACCGAGGCGGTCCACAGCGGGTAATCCGGAGTGGGAATCAGCACTTCGTCGCCGTCGTCCAGGAGCGCCATGAGGGACATGGTGATGAGCTCACTGACCCCGTTGCCCAGGTAGATATCGTCAACGTGGATGTTCTGGATGCCACGCGTTTGGTAGTACTGCGAGACCGCGGTCCGGGCAGAGAAAATGCCACGGGAGTCGCTGTAGCCCTGGGCATTAGGCAAGTGCCGGATCATGTCCACCAAAATGGCGTCGGGCGCTTCAAAACCAAAAGGTGCCGGGTTTCCGATGTTCAGTTTGAGGATCCGATGACCCTCTGCTTCCATTTGCTGGGCGGCCTGAAGAATCGGTCCACGGATGTCGTAAAGCACATTATGAAGCTTGGTGGACTGCTTGAAATTCGCCATCCCTCAAATATGCCATACGGGTGATGGAGTTTAGTTGAGACTTAACTCACAGAAACGACGACGGCGGTGACGGTCCCGCGCGGGCCCGTCACCGCCGTCGTACGCGGTTTTGTTCAGGTGTTACTTGACGATTCCCTTGTCCTTCAGCCAGGCTGCGGCTGCGTCCTTGGGGGCCTGCTTCTGGTCGCCACTGACTGCGCGGTTCAGGTTGATCAGGTCCTCGGTGGTGAGGATCTTGGAGACGTTGTTGAGTGCTTCCTTGGCCTTGTCCGTCATCTTGGCTTCCTTGACCAACGGCAGGACCTGCTGGGCCTTGAAGTTGTTCTTCGGATCCTCCAGGACCACAAGGTCATTATCTGCGATGGACGGAGTGGTGGTGTAAATGTCCGCCACCTGGACCTTGTCTTCGAGGAGGGCCTGGAGCGTCAGATTGCCGCCACCGTCATTGAAAGGCTGCAAACCCTTGAGCTCACAACCGTAGTTGGCCTTCAGTCCCGGGAAGCCGTAGGCGCGGGTCTCGAAAGTGGCCGGTGCAGCCATGGTGAAGTCCTTGCACACCTTCGCCAGGTCCTCGATGGACTTCAGCTGGTACTTCTCGGCGGTGGCCTTAGTGACCACCATGGCGTCCTTGGACTCGGCCTTGGCCGGCTCCAGGACTGCAAGGCCTTCCGGAAGCTTGCCTGGGAGTGCCTTGTAAACGTCGTCGGCGGAGACCTCGGTAGCTTCCGTGTCCACATAGGACAGGAGGTTGCCGGAGTAGTCCGGGACGAGGTCTATGGAGCCGTCCTGGACCGCCTTGAAGTAGATCTCGCGCGAACCGATATTCGGCTTGGACGTTGCCGTCAGACCAGCAGCGTTGAGGGCACCCACATAGATCTCTGCGACAACCTGGCTCTCCGGGAAGTCAGCGGAGCCAACCACCAACGAGCCGCCTTCGGCGGAGCCACTGGCTGCGGAGGTGGACGGGGTGGCCAAGGGGCTGCCGCCGCACGCGCTCAAAGCGAGGGCCACGCCCAGTCCAGCGGCGAGGCCGCCGAGACCACGGCGCGTCAGGGTCATGGGGACGGGGTTTTTCATGGTGTACCTCCTTGAACGGCAGCCTCGGCGGGAGCCGCGGCTGTGAGATCGTCGGCTGCCTTCTGGCGGCCGCGAGAGTCGAGGGTGAGTCCTGGCGAAATAACGAGCCGTTGCACTCCGGCGAGGACCAGGTCCACGGCAATGGCCAGCCCCGCTATGAGCAGGGAACCACCGAGCATCCTGGGGAAATCCTGCAGGACCAGGCCATCGAATAGATACCGGCCCAGCCCGCCCAACGGTAGGTAGGCAACCACGGAGACTGTGGCAATGACCTGCAGAACGGCGGTGCGAATACCGCCGAACATCACCTGCAACCCGTTGGGTACTTCCACCCGAAACAGGATCTGAAGTTCGGTCATCCCCATGGCCCGGGCGGCGTCGACCACAGTGGCGTCAACGCTGGAAATGCCGGCGTAGGTCCCGGCCAGCAGCGGCGGCACAGTGAGAATGACAAGCGCCCACACAGGAGGCATCAGGCCACTACCGGCCAGCAACGCAAAAAGGACCAGCAACCCGAGCGTGGGGAGAGCACGCAAAGCGCCCGCCACGGCAACCGCAACTACGCGGCCACGGCCGGTGTGCCCAATATAGAGGCCGATGGGTATGGCGATCGCAGCGGCGATAACCAGGACCAACGCGCTGTACTGCAGATGCTCCAGCAAGCGGGTGGGGATTCCCCCGCTACCGGCCCAGCTTTTGGGGTTGGTCAGCCAGGCGATGGTTTCGGCAAAGATGTTCATGCAGACGCTCCCGGGTCCGGGCGTACTGCCGCGACGGGCTTGGCAGCCCCGGTCTTGGGCTCAGTTACCAGGGCGTTGGTGTCCGGACGCGGCGACTTTCCACCAGCTGCCCGGGTCCACGGGGTCAACAGCCGCTCCAAGACCACCAGCACTGCATCCATCAACAGCGCCAGCACCAGGATGGCGATGATGCCCACCACCACTTCGGTAATGAAGGTGCGCTGCAAGCCATCCGTGAAAAGGACCCCCAGGTTGCCCACCCCCAGCAGTGCCGCCACGCTCACCAGGGAGATATTGCTGACCGAAACCACACGGAGACCTGCGAACAGCACTGGCAGGGACAGCGGAAGGTCCACCTGGAAGAAGCGTGCCAAGGGTTTGAAACCCATGGCCACCGCAGCGTTCCGGAGGTCGTCGTCCACGGAGTCGAAGGCATCCATCGCAGCACGCACCAGCAGGGCCACCGCATAGATTGTTAGCGCCACCACCACATTCAGGGGATCCAGGATCCGCGTGCCCAGGATAGTGGGAAGAATAATGAACAGGGCCAGTGATGGAATGGTGTAGAGCAGCGACGTCGCAGTGGCCACCACTGACCTGAGCGTGCTGTTACGTCTGGCCAACTGGGCCAGGGGAACCGAAATCAGCAGGCCAAGGATCATGGGGATGACGGCCAGGACAATGTGCTGACCGGCAAGCCCCAGGACCATGCCACTGTTGGCAAGGAACCACTCCATCAGGTGGCATCCTCCCTGTGGTGGCGGACTTCTTCGATCAGTGCCAGGACTTCCGGGGCCTTCAGGACTCCGGCCACCCGGCCGTCGTCGTCTACCGCAACGCCAAGGCCGGACGGCGACGACAACGCCGCGTCCAGCGCCCGCCGCAAAGTGTCTCCCTTGCGAAAGAGTGACCCTCCGGGGATCAGTCCGGCGCCGTCGCGCGGCGAGGACCAGCCCAGTGGCCTCGAAGCGTCATCGACCACCAATGCCCACTCCCCCGATTGGCGTCCCGCGTGGTGGCCGTCGGAGGGACTCACCATGGTCACCGGGTGCAAGGTCACGGCATCTGCGGCGTTGAAGGCCAAGTGCCGGAAACCGCGGTCACGTCCCACGAAGGAGGCAACGAAGTCGTTGGCGGGTGCGCGCAGAATCTCTTCCGGCGCCGAGTACTGTGCGAGCTTTCCCCCGACGGCGAAAACAGCCACTTTGTCGCCAAGAACGGTTGCCTCGTCGATGTCGTGGGTGACGAACACGATGGTCTTGGCCAGCTCCCGCTGAAGTCGGAGAAGTTCCTGCTGAAGTTCGTCACGGACCACAGGATCCACGGCACTGAAGGGCTCGTCCATCAGCAGTACCGGCGGATCAGCAGCGAGCGCCCGGGCAACCCCCACACGCTGCTGCTGACCACCCGAAAGTTTCGACGGATACCGTTTGCCCAGAACGGAAGCCAACCCGACGACGTCGAGCAGTTCCGCAGCGCGTTTCCTCGCCGCCGCTTTGGGAACGCCGTTGAGCCGCGGAACCGTAGCGATGTTGTCCAGTACGGAACGGTGCGGCAGCAGGCCTGATGACTGCATCACGTAACCCATGGAACGACGAAGCTGGGCTGCGGGAACCCGCGAGACATCTTCCCCGGCAACGGTGATGGTTCCGCTGGTGGGCTCCACCATCCGGTTGATCATGCGCAGGGAGGTTGTCTTGCCGCAGCCCGAGGGGCCGACGAACACAGTAATAGCGCCCTTGTCGATGGACATGGTGAGGGCATCCACCGCCGGTTGCCCGCCTTGGTATTGCTTGGTGACGCTCTTGAACTCAATCATGGCTTCGGCCATACCCGGGCTTACCTATCTGTGGAGGAGAACATCGGTAGAGCCTGATGATCATATGCACTCTTATTACTTGGCTGCAAAGCAATCTTCACCCAGCGTAGCCAGCACCACCGACGATGTCAGCGCCGCCACGAGTTCCGTAATGAATCGGCAATGTTCAGCGTTTCCGTCGTTTGCCGCCTTTTCCGGCCCGCTCCTCAGCTTGATCGTGCCTGTACCGCTCAGCGGCGCGCTGGCCCCGGTCAGCCGACATCACCTTCTGGTGCCATTCACGCTGGTAGGCGCGGCGTGCGGCCGCATCGTGTTTTCTGGCCAAGGCTGCCAATTCGCGTTGCAGCTTGAGGTAACTGGCCCAACGCCGGTGATCAAGGGTTTCCTCCGCGAGCGCCTCCTGAACCGCACATCCCGGCTCTGCTTGATGCGCGCAGTCCGTAAAGCGGCATTTGGAGAAAAGTTCCTCCAGATCGCCGAACATTTCCTCCATGCCCTCATCGGCGTCGAAGAGCCCGAAGCCACGGACTCCCGGCGTATCCATGAGTACGGCGCCGCCGGCTAGAGGCACCAGCTCCCGCGAGGTGGTGGTGTGCTTGCCTTTGCCGTCACCGGCTCGGACGGAACCTGTCTGTTGAATGTCACGCCCGGCGAGGGCGTTAATGAGTGTTGACTTACCGGCGCCGGAAGGACCCAGTAATACCAACGTGGCACCTTGGGGTATGTGCTGCATCAGTTCCTCCAGGCCGTCGCCCTGCTCCGCGGAGGTAGTGACAACGTCCACGCCGGCGGCCTGCAGGATAACCTCCCCTACAACGTCGTCCGCAAGGTGGGCGAGGTCTGCTTTGGTGATGACCACCAGCGGCGTGGCACCGGAATCCCATGCCGCCACCAGCGTCCGCTCGAGCCGGTTATGGGTCAGCGGACGATCCACGGGGACCACAACGGCAACAATGTCAATGTTGCTGCCCAGGATCTGTTCCTCCGAGGAGGCCTCAAAGGCACGCTTGCGGCTTAGAGCGGAATGGCGGGGCAGGACCTCGACGACGGATGGCTCACCGGCGTTGTTGTGGCCGACCCAGACCCAGTCCCCTGTGGCCGGCACAAGGCCGTGGTGTGGATACGGCAGATGCAGGAGGCCTTCTGCCGAGGCTACGAGGACCCGATTCCGGTCCAAGCGGACTACGCGGCCGGGGACGGCCGTTTCCTGGCCATCAGGAGCGGCATGGGCACGGAAAAGGTCCGCGGTTTTGTCTGTGAAGCCGTACTCCACAGGCCCCTGCATTTGTTCTGACGTGGTGCTGAAAAATGGTTCGCTTGAAGAAGCGTAAGTGTTCAATGAAATGCCTCTGATGAGGCCCGGCCGCCTAGTTTTGGCAGGCTGACGCCGGGACAGGAATGGTGGGCTGATGACGGCGCGCCGCAACTGAGTGCGGGGCGCGCAAGGTCTCGGCAATCATCAAATCCACCTCCTTGGCATCCGCGCCGGCAACTGGTGAGCCGGCAACGATGTATAGCGTAGCCAAGGCGAAGTGCTCTTGGCTAGGCTTTAGCTCAGTTTTCCGTTGGCAGGACGCTCCCGGTGTAGGCGGAGTGCTGTATCCACCAAGGAGACGCGGTTGAGTTTCTGTACGTCCTCCAGCGGGATCCATGCTGCGTGGGTGGTGCTGCCATCCACTTCGTGTGTCAGTTCGCCGCCCACGACTGTGGCCTCGTAGACCAGCCTGAGGGCTTGAAAATCCTTCACCGAACCGTCGGGGCGGATCTCGCCCGGCCAGTGTCCGACATCGATACCCAGCATTCGTTCAATCCTGGCTTCGTATCCGGTTTCCTCAAAGACCTCACGCCTGCAACCATCCACAGGATGTTCTGCCAGATCCAAGCCGCCGCCCGGCAATGTCCAACCTTCTTTGCCGTCCTGCTTCCAATACGCCAGCAGGATCTTCCCTTCATGGATCATCACGGCGTAAGCGGCTGGGCGGGTATCGAACTGCAGGGTCATGGTGTCAGCATAAATCCTTGCGTCGAACGCTAGGGAAGTTCGGCGGCCTCGATGAGACCCGCTTCTTCGGGACCCAGGTCCGGTACACCGCGTAGTTCAACCACGCTGCCGGGCGTCACGAGTTCCAGCACCTTGATGCTGTTGCGGCCGGATTTCAGCAGTGGAGCCGGTGCGTAAAGGGTGACCTGTGGGCCTTGATCCCAGTAGCGGCCCAGGAGGAAGCCGTTGAGCCAGACGAAGCCCTTTCCGGAATCCGGCAAGGCGATATAGGTGTCGGCCGGCTCGTCCACCTCGAAGTCGGCTCCTGCCAAGCTTTCAAGGTCTTCAAGCTTCCAGTCGGCGAGCGCCACGGGGGTCTGTGTCCAGTGGAAGGTGTAGCGCTGGTTGACCAGAACGCCGCCCAGAATTCCTTTGCCGTGACCCGTCAGGGGGCCGTAATTGATGCGGCCCAGGTTCTCTACGAGGATCTCCAGCTTGGCGGCGACGCCTGTGCCCGTAACGGCGAGACCCTCCGCTCCTGTGACGTCATCAAGGACCCCGGCGAAGGTGCCGTCCACCCACACGTAGGCACGGTCGTTAAGCCCTGTGATCTTCAACCGGCTCTCTGTGGGAGCATCGGCGCGCCCGGGAAGGATGGCTTCGGAGGCGTAGAGGACCATGCCGGTGTCGAGTCCCAGCTGCTCGAAGCCCAGTGGCTTGACACTGGTTATCGGCGTTCCGGCGGAGCGCGCCAACTCCAACAGGTCCAGGCCATCGCTCAGAGGCAAGGACTGGGCGGGCAGTACGGGAGCGTCAGCCAGCAATTCAGCGGGCAGCTCGGGCAGCTCTTCGATTCCCTGGGCGCGGAAGAACTCTTTGCGGAAGGCATGGAACTTGGCCGTCAGTGCGCCGTTCTCTGCGATGGGCGCGTCCGAGTCGTAGCTGGTGACCGTCGGCTGCAGCATGGTGCCATCGTGGTTACTTCCGGAGCTGAGGCCGAAGTTGGTCCCGCCATGGGCCATGTAGACGCAGATCGATCCGCCAAGGTCCAGCATCTTGCGCGCTTCAACAGCAGCTTCATCGGCATCCCGGCGGTGATGGTGTTCACCCCAGTGATCGAACCAGCCTCCCCAGAACTCCACGTTGAAGAAGGGTTCGCCGGGCCGGCGTCGCTGCCATGTGGCCATCGCTTCGTCGCCCCGGCTTCCCAGCGTCGCCGTCGCCCAAGTTCCCTCTATGGAACCGCCGTCGAGGAAGTAGTCCGTGCCGCCGTCGGCGGTGAAAAGGAGCTCAGTGATGCCGCGGTCCTCCAGTGCGCGCCGGTTCCAGCGAATGTACTCGTGGTCATCGCCGTAGCTGCCGTACTCATTCTCGATTTGTACCGCCACCACCGGGCCACCCGCGGACGCCTGCCGTGAGGCGACGATGGGAAGCAAGTGATCGAACCATTCCTCGATGGCAGCGGTAAACACCGGGTCCATGCAGCGCAGGCCGATGCCGGGGATGCCGGTCAGCCAGGCGGGGAAGCCGCCGTTGTCCCATTCGGCGCAGATATAGGGGCCGGGGCGGACGATGACATCCAGCCCTTCCTCGGCGGCGAGGTCGATGAACCGGCCCAGGTCGCGCCAGTCGCTAAAGTCGGGCGCCTCATCGCGCTTAGGCTGGTGGAAGTTCCATGCAACGTACGTGTCCACCGTGTTGGCGCCCATCGCTTTGAGCCGACGCAACCGGTCCTGCCACAGGGCCGGGTGAACACGGAAGTAGTGGATGGCTCCGGCGAGGATGCGATACGGTTCACCCGAACGGTAAAGGACAGCGTCACGGTAGCTCAGGAGGGCGTTGTTCACGTGCAACAGATTAGCTCAATTTCCAACATTTATGCACAGGCGATGATCACATGACCAATCTTGATACTTCTCCCGCACAGGAAGTCTGCCCCGCAGCGCCGGAAGGTCAAGGTCCCTGCGTTCAACTGTGGCCCGAGCGCGAGGTTCCTTTGGGTGGAGTGCGCGCCATGAACGTGATGCGGACACTGCCCCAGCGGGGACTGCCCACCGTAGGTGCGTGGTGCTTCCTGGACAGCTTCGGTCCGGATCGGGTGGCCATGAGCGTACTCCCCCACCCGCACTGCGGGCTTCAAACCGTCACCTGGCCCATGGAAGGCTCGGTCCGGCACCGCGACAGCGTGGGTAGCGATGTTGTAGTCCAGCCCGGTGAGCTGAACATCATGACAGCAGGCCATGGCATCTCCCACTCCGAGTTCTCTGTCCTTACAGCCGGGCCCCAGGGCGGCTCCGCTGCGTTGGTGGAAGAAATTCCCATGTCCCGCGGACTCCAACTGTGGGTGGCGCTACCGGACGAGCACCGGCACCGGGCGCCGTCCTTTGAACAAGTGAAGAATCTGCCGGTGGCAGTGGGCGATGGGTTCAGGGCCACCGTTATGGTGGGAGAGTTTGCCGGTCACCGTTCCCCCGCCACCATGTTCAGCCCCATAGTTGGAGCGGACATCACCGGAACAGGCTCCCTTGAACTGCCGTTACGGCCGGACTTCGAGCACGCAGTGTTGGTCCTTGACGGCCACCTCTTGATCGATGGTGAGGACATTGAAGCGGGCCCCCTGGCCTACCTGGGAGCCGGAAGGTCCAGCCTTTTTGTGGAAGCGCAGCCGGACACCCGCTTCATGCTCCTCGGCGGCGAACCGTTCGGTGAAGACCTGCTCATGTGGTGGAACTTTGTAGGCAGGACGCACGAAGAAGTGGAGAAGGCCCGTGAGGAATGGGAAGCCGACGGGCTGCTCGACGACGATGCTGCCGCCAGCTCACGCTTCGGTTTCGTTCCCGGCCATGGCCCTGACGCAGGTCCGGAAGCCGGCCGCATTCCGGCCCCGCCCCTGCCGGGTGTAAAGCTGCGTCCACGAACCCGCGGCTGAGATTTTGTACAGCTAATGCCCTAAAGAGGCCCCTTTGAGGTCATTAGGTGTACAAAAACTCCGCTAGGGTCGCTGCTCCGCTACAAGCCGCGGGACACCAAACACGGGGTCCTGCTGGAGGATGCGCACATCAGTGATACCGCCCTCGGCCAGCTTGGCCTTGAATGCTTCCTGAAGCCGGGGGACGTTCATGCCGAGTCCGCTGCCGAGGATCACCGGACCGTCCAGGCCCAGTTGACGGATGGCTTGTTCGGCAAGGTCAGCCAGATCACCACCCGCCTGATCCACCAATGCCCGGCAGGTTTCATCACCGGCGTCGGCGGCTTCCACCACCAACCGGGCCTGCTGGGCCCAATAGCGACGGCCCGTGTCCGGGGAGTGGAACAATGCGATCAGCTTGCCCGGCTCGTCCACACCGACGGATTCCAACAATGCCCGGCTAAGCCGATCAGGCTCCAGGCCCTGGTTCATCCGGCGCAGGCTGTGCCGGACAGCTTCGCGTCCAAGCCAGTAACCGCTACCTTCATCCCCAAGGAGGTAGCCCCAGCCGCCAGCCCGGGCTTCCTCACCGGCGTCGTTCCGTCCCCACGCGGCCGAGCCGGTGCCGGCGATGACCGCAACGCCCGTGCTCGCTCCCCCTGCTGCCAGCAACAGGCGCGAATCGTGCACCACAGTGATGCGCGCGCCCGGCGCATGCGGTGCAATCAGATCAGCCAGCGCCTGGGCGTCTTGGTCGGTATCGATACCGCCGGCCCCGGCGTACACCTGATCGACATGGCCGCCACCGATCTTCCCGAACAGCTCAGCCAGGTTGGCTGCGGCTTGCTCCCGGCTGACGTTCTGGACGTTGGAACTGCCTGCATTCTCATCACGGACCGGCGTACCGTTTTCGAACCGAACGCCGCGGGTCTTTGTGCCGCCAATGTCGAGCCCTATGACGGTGCCGCTCACGGCTTCCGGGCGGGCGTGGGAATGCTGGCCAGAGTCAGGATTGTTCACCGTGAAAGACTAGCTTGGAGCGTCCGGAGGAGAAACCGCACATGTCCGAATCGTTGTTTGGAAAACCGTTTATTGCAGCTCCCATGGCTGGGGGAACGTCCACACCGGCGTTGGTGAAGGCAGTTCATGAGGGTGGTGGGCTGGGTTTCATCGCAGCCGGATACAAGAGCCCCGAAGGCATGACGGCCGAAATCGCTGCCACGCGGGCCCTCAACGTTCCGTTTGGCATGAATGTGTTCGTACCGGATGCAAGTCAGCTCCCTCCAACTCCTCAAGCCCAGGCAAGCCTGGAGGCGTACCGTGCCGCATTGGAAACCGAGGCAGCCCGCTACGGTGTATCGATTCCGCCCCTTCGGCTCAATGACGACGACTCATGGCAGGACAAGATCGACGCCCTGCTGGCCGACCCGGTGGAGTTTGTAAGCTTCGCGTTTGGCCTCCCGGGAAAGCCGGTGGTCCGGGCCCTGCAAAAAGCCGGCAGCCGGGTCATCTCCAGTGTCACCAGTGTGGAGGAAGCTCTAGCTGCGGCAGAGGAAGGCCCTGATGCCATCGCCGTGCAACATAGCTCCGCGGGGGGACACGCGGCAGCCTTTCTGCCTGGCGGCCGGGAACCATTAGCCCGTACGACGGCGGAACTGGTCGCCCAGGTGCGTGCCGCCGTCGGGCTTCCGCTCATTGCGGCAGGCGCCATCATGGACAGTTCCGCGCTGCGTGAAGTGCTGGCAGCGGGTGCGGAGGCCGCGCAGGTGGGTACCGCTTTGGTGCGCACCGAGGAGAGCGGTGCACGGAAGCCGCATAAGGACGCGCTGGGCGATCCGGCATTTACGGAGACGGCAATGACGCGGGCTTTCACGGGACGATGGGCCCGATCCCTGGTTAACGACTTCGTCCGGGACCACCGGGACGCACCGGAGGGCTACCCCGCCATCCACCATCTCACCAGCCCTGTTCGGGCTGCGGCAGCTGCGGCCGGAGACCCCCACCGCCTCAACCTATGGGCCGGGACAGGTTGGCAGCGGGCCAAGGACGGTTCGGCGGCGGATGTGGTCAGGGAGTTCCTGAACGGGCTCTGACAAGTTCGGCGAGCAAGTCCCCGCCCTCATTGGCAACGAGTTCCCGGAAAAGCCTGACGGCGTCCGGTTCGAAGCTGCGCTCCCGCCAGGCAATACCGATCTGCCGGAAGGCCAGGTCCGATTCGATCGGCACTTCCACCAGACCAAGTTCAGCTTCAGGAAGGAACTGGCCTGTCCCTGAGCCGGGGCCTGCCGGGGGCAGGATGCTGAACCCCAGCCCGGCGGAGACCAGGCCACGGGCCGAGGTGGACTCCTGGACTTCAAAGGCAATCCGCGGACGAAAGCCGGCTTCCCGCAGCAGCGCCTCCCCAAGCGCCCGCAGGCCCACTCCCTCGGGCAGGGTGATGTAGGGATCGTGCCGGAGCTCGGAGAGGTGCACGCTGCTCCGCTCCGCCAAGGGATGCCTGTAGTGAAGGACGGCCCGCAACGGTTCGCGGTACAGCGGCATGGCACGAACGCCCCGCCCCTCCGGTGCAATAGGCGCCGTGAGGGCGAAATCCATGTCCCCGCTGGCCAGCTGCGTCAGGCAGTCGTCGCGGGGACCCTGCCAGAGTTCGAAGACCGTATGCGGGTACCGGCTGCGGAAGGCACTGATGAGAAGGGGCAGCGTCGCTTCGCCAAAGGTGTGCTGGAAGGAGACCCCTATGCGCCCGCGCACCACGTCCGATTCGTGCCGTACCTTGTCCAGCCCCGACTGAAAATCCTGGAGTGCTGCCTCAATGTAGGGCAGCAAGGTCCTGGCTGCTGACGTAAGCCGGATCCCCCTGCCGTCCCGGATGAGCAGATCCACGCCGACTATGGCGCTGGCCCGTGCCACAGCCCGGCTGACCGTTGACTGGGGCACGCCGAGGATCTCCGCCGTTTCAGTCATGTGTTCCGTACGTCCCAGTTCAGCCAGGACGGGCAACAGGGGCAGAAGCTGGACGAGTTGCTGATGATTCGGCTCCACAGCATTCCTTTGCCATTCACGATTGATGCGTCAATGCATTGATCCTAGTAGACCTATGCATTGGAACGGGGAGTGTGCTCCCTCCTAATCTGGCCCAGTGAGCAAAACAACCTCCGTGACCAGCACCGTAGCCTGGGACGGGCATGCGAAGGGATCCCGCGGTTACAGCCGCGTCCTGGCAGCGCTGGCCCTTGCCGGCGTCGCGACTTTCGCGCAGTTGTACTCCACCCAAGCCGTCCTTCCACTCATGGCAGCTGACCTCCAGATCACTGCAGCCGGAGCCGCGCTGAGCATTTCCCTTGCCACTGTGGGCCTGGCTGCCACCGTACTTCCATGGTCCTTCCTGGCGGACAGAATTGGCCGGGTCCGCGCCATGGCCCTTGGCATCGCCATCGCCACGTTGTTGGGATTACTGGTGCCCCTTGCGCCCACCGTGCCTGTGCTGTTGGGACTGCGGACCTTGGAAGGCATGGCCTTGGGAGGCATCCCCGCAATCGCCATCGCCTACCTCAACGAGGAAGTCACCAAAGTCCACACAGCCCTCGCAGCGGGCACGTACGTTGCCGGAACCACCCTGGGCGGATTGGCCGGGCGCCTGGTGGCCGGGCCCGTTGGAGAACTATGGGGATGGCGCGCCGCAGCCCTGGCGGTATCCCTGTTGGCCACGGTCTCAGCTGTCCTGTTCCTGGTGCTTGTTCCGAAGCAACGCAGGTTCAGCCCCGCCCCTGCTTTGGGATTTCGCGGAGCTCTCCGGACCCTGGGTGGGCACTCAAGCAATCCCAAGCTGCTGTCCCTCTACTTGCAGGCGTTCCTGCTCATGGGTGGCTTCGTGGCCGTCTATAACTACCTTGGCTTCCGTTTGCACGCAGAACCCTTTGGGCTTCCTGCCACCGTTGTGAGCCTCATTTTCCTGGCGTACTTGTCCGGGACGGTCAGTTCGCGCTGGGCAGCGGGCCTGACCACCAGGTTTGGACGGCGGAACGTCCTGGTGGCAGGTATCGCCATTATGTCGGCAGGTTTGGCCATGACGTTGGTGGAGAACCTGGCAGCCACCTTGGTGGGGCTGGTGATCTTCACCGGCGGTTTCTTCGCCGCCCATAGCGTGGGTTCAGGGTGGACCGGGGCCATCGCCACAACAGGCAGGGCGCAAGCAGCGTCCTTATACAACCTGTCCTATTACCTGGGTTCCAGCGTCATTGGCTGGGCGGGCGGTCTTGCCTTTCAGGCTTTTGGCTGGCCGGCTTTGGCGTTGAGCGTGATCGCACTGTCTTGCACGACGGCGGCCGTCACTTTGATTGTTCACCGCCCACCGCGCCACTCCCGCTGATTCAAGGCGGTCTGCCCCTACAATCGGAGGCATGACACAGGTCACGAAAAACCGGGAGCTGTCGTCACCGGAGCGTTTGCAGGCGTTTACGGATGCCGTGGTGGCGATTGCATTGACGTTGTTGATCTTGCCGCTCATGGAGAGCGTGGGTGAACTGGCGGACCATGACGGCACTACGGCTGAGTGGTTGGCGGAGGAACAATACGCCCTTCTCGGTTTTGCCCTGAGCTTCATCCTCATCGCAGTTTTTTGGGTGCACCACCATAAGCTCTTTCGCAGCGTCAAGCAGGTGGACGCGGGTTTGTTGTGGTTGACCGTTGCATGGATGTTCACCATTGTGGTGATGCCGGTGGCAACATCGTTGTCCACCCAGATGGAGTCTGATTGGGCCCAGCCTTTGGTCTACATAGGAACCCTGTTGGCCACCAGCCTGATGCTTCTCCTGACACGCACTTATCTGCGGTCCCACCCTGACCTCCACCAGATGTCTGACGACGACGCTGTTATGGGGATTCGAGCCAGTTTCATCGTTTCCGGGCTCTTCCTGGCGGCCCTGGTCCTGTCCGTCGTTATCCCCGGCGCGGGAAATTGGCCCCTGCTGTTGATGCTCCTGAGCGAGCCGCTCCAACGCTTGGACCGGCGACGAGGCGCCCGCTCGTCCCTGAAACGATAGTCACCTGAAGAATTGACGGCCTAAGATGAATGAAAGGCAATTTCAGGAGGATCCGTGAGCAACCCCACGAAGAATGTTCGGTCAACCACGGGCAGCGCAGAGCCCCTTGACGCGATCGATGAACGGATTCTCGCAGCGTTGGTGGACGACGCCCGCATCTCCAATAAGCAATTGGCTGAACTAGTGGGGATCGCCCCCTCCACGGCCCTGATGCGCACCAGGGCACTCTCCGAACGCGGAATCATTGAAGGCTTCGAGGCCGTGTTGAGTCTGCCGGCCATCGGCCGCTCTGTTCAGGCCCTCATCGCTGTACGCCTGCGCGCCCATGACCGGGACCAGATTGACCGTTTCACGGCGCGCGTCCCCAAGCTTCCGGCGGTCATTTCCACGTTTCACACCACCGGCTCAGTGGACTACCTTCTCCACATTGCCGTCGCCAACACCGACGACCTCCGTAACTGGCTCCTAGACAACCTCGCCACGGACCCCGTGGTCGGCCACACCGAAACCACCATGGTCTTCCAGCACATTCCCGGCAATCGCGGACCGTTGCCCGAGTAAACCTCAGGAACCCGAAGAACCTCGAAGAGACAGGGCGCTACGGCGAGACACTGAACTCCGCAGGGACACTGCCGCGAGGATCATGGCTGCCACGCCGCACAGAGCAGTGAAAACTACGACGGCGGTCTGCAGGCCGAGTGCGGTGACTGCAAGTCCCAGCCCAATCACCGGAGCAGCACTGCCCAGGTAGGTGATGACGTAGACGGTGCTGATCACCTGGGCGTGACGCGCTGCTTCGACCTTTCCGGCCACCTCGTTGAAAACCTGCCGGAAGGCAATCCCTTGGCCTACCCCGGCAGTTATGCTGGCAGCCACCAGCAGCCAAGGGCTGGACCACGCCGCCGCGGCTCCCACCAGAACCACCGAGACCCCCAGCACGCCAAGGGACACAGGAACAACCAAGCTTCCACGGGCACCCAGCAGCTGGCTCAGGGCCGAGGCACCCAAAGTGACACCGGCAAGCAGCCCGATCAGGGGCCTTGAATCGGCGTGGACCACGCTGGCGAAGTATCCGGGTGCCAACGAAAGGCAGAAGCCGAATACCGCGAAGCTGAGGAACCCCGTTGCCGCAGCCATCCAGAAGGCTCCGCGGGCATCCCGGGAGATGGACGGCTTCCGGGGAGCCAGGACCTTGAGGGGTTTGGGGCCTTCCGCCGGAGCGATCGCAGGCCTGGCCTTCAGGAGCCACAGGGGAATGAGGGCAGCAATCAACACTGCCGAATGGACGAAGTACGGGGTGCGGGTGGGGTCCGGCAAGAGCGACAAGAGGCCACCGATGGCGGGGCCTGCCGCTACACCTCCGGCTGAGGACAGCAATGTAAAACGGGAGGCCCAGTCAGGTCGCAGGGGAAGCAGTTCGCGCAGCGCCGCGGAGCTGGCTCCCGTAGCAAGCCCTACGGCCACGCCCTGCAGCGCCCTGCCAAGGCACAACCAGACCAGCGAGTCCGCATTGGCGAAGATGATCCCGCCTGCCAAACCGACAAGCACAGCCAGGACCAGCGCAGCCCTCCGCCCTATGTGGTCGGACCAGTGGCCAGCCACCATGAGGACGGCTACCAGGGCAAGGACGTAGCTCGAGAAAGCGACAGTGACGCCCAGCGATGACATTCCGAGCCTGGCTTGGAGCAAGGGATACAAGGGCGTAGCGAGGTTGGCGCCAACCAGCAGCGTAAAGATCACAACCCCGGCCAGGACCAGCCTGGCGGTGGTGGAGGCATCCCATCCCCAGCGCGCGGCTGTGGCCGGGCGCATGCGGAGTTCGCTCAAGACAGTCATTTCATTGCCTTCGGGCTCGGTGGCCGGGCTGTTGATCTCCTTGTGGGAAGCGCAGTCCGGCTAAGTATTGATGGCAACAGAATGCAATGGCATTGACCTCGAAGAGCTATGGAGATGCAAGAATTGAGCAAAATACTCAAAGTACTGCGAGCCAAATGAGCTGGAGTGACCATTTGAACACCCTTGACCCCATGGACCTGAAGATCCTCCTGGAACTCATTAAGGATCCACGCATCCAGATCGCCGAGTTGAGCGAGGAACTGGGCATAGCGCGTAACACTGCTCAAAGCCGGGTCAAGCGCCTTCTCCGGTCCGGGGTGCTTCATGCAGCCGGGCGGGAAGTAGACCTCGAAAAGGTGGGGTACGACGTCGTCGCCTTTGTGACCATTGAAGTCACCCACCGGGAACTCGACGGCGTTATTGGCGCCTTGCGCCTGATCCCCCAAGTGTTGGAGGTCCACGAAATTTCCGGTCGCGGCGACCTGTGGTGCCGGGTGGTGGCAACGGACACCCACAACCTGCAGTCTGCATTGCGCTCGGTGCTTCGCACTAAGGGAGTCATCAGAACCGAAACGGTGCTTGCTCTGCACACCCACATCCCGTACCGCACGGAGCCATTGATCGGCAGGATGGCGGCAACGCCAACACGGCCCCGGCAAGAGGGCCGGAGCGCCGGCTCGGAGGGCTAAACGGACTAGGCTTTTAGGCATGGATTGGCTCTCACACATTTCCCAGATCAACTGGCTCGCCGTACTTCTGGCTTTCGTTTCATCCATGGTGATCGGCTTTGTCTGGTACATGCCGGCCGTTCTGGGCCGCAGGTGGATGCAGGCAATCGGTAAGACCGAAGACGACCTCAAGAACATCGAAGGCGGAGCGGGCATCTGGGTTCCCATGATGGTGGCAGCGGCCGTGACCAGCATTCTCCTGGCCGTCCTCATCAGCGCCCTGGATCTCAATACTTTTGTTGCCGGCGGTTTCTTCGCCCTCATCCTTGCCTTGGTATTCCGTGCCGGGGGCCACGTCATTCACAACGGGTTCGCTGGCCGCCCCACCGCAGTAACCGTCATTGATTCCGGCCACGACCTCCTGGCAATGACCATTGCGGGCGCCATCATCGGTGCCATGCAGTAGCGTTCAACCAGTGACCATTATCGACAACGCCGTATATGTAGACGGCGTGCGCACCGCCACCCCTCACAGCCTTGAACAGACGTTTGAGACGCTCTCCGAACATGGGGGCATGGCTTGGATTGGGCTGTACCGTCCCACCAAGGATGAGATGGCCGCCGTCGCTCACGAGTTCGGGCTTCACCACCTCGCCGTGGAAGACGCCGTCTCGGCGCACCAACGGCCCAAGCTGGAGCGCTACGACCACAACCTGTTCACCGTCCTACGGCCGGCCCGGTACCTGGACGAAACCGAGACGGTGGAATTCGGCGAGCTCCATGTCTTCACCGGACCAAACTTTGTGGTGACCATCCGCCATGCCGAAACCGGTGGCGTGGCTCGAGTGCGCAAACGGCTTGAGGAGCGCCCCGATCTCCTTCGCCATGGCCCCGAGGCTGTGCTGTACGCCCTCCTGGACCAAGTGGTGGATGATTACGCTCCCGTGGTCGCAGGCCTGGAAAACGACATCGACGAGATCGAAGACCAGCTCTTCAGCGGCGACAGCGCTGTTTCACGTCGTATCTATGAGCTGGCCCGTGAAGTGATCCAGTTCCAGCGTGCCATCCACCCTCTGCCGGACATGATGGTGCTACTGGAAAAGGGCTTCGAAAAGTACGGCGTTGACATCGAGCTCCAGCGCTCCCTCCGCGACGTGGAGGACCACGTCCAACGGGTGATCTCAAGGGCCAACTCGTTCAGGGACCTCCTCCAGAATGCGCTCACCCTAGATGGAACGCTAACGGCCAACCGCCAAAACGAGGCAAGCGCCGCCCAAAACGAGCAGGTCAAGAAGATCTCATCCTGGGCGGCCATCTTGTTTGCGCCGTCCTTCGTAGCCGGCGTCTACGGAATGAACTTCGACCATATGCCCGAACTCCACTGGGACTTCGGTTATCCCCTGGCGGTAGGGCTGATGTTTGGCGCAGCCCTCCTCATGTACGCCATCTTCAAACGCAAAGGTTGGCTGTGACGCCTTCCTTGGGACGTCCTCAAAGTCAACGCGACATTGCCAGGACTTTACTCGAGGGCATGGCACACGACGCCGGGCAGTCCGGTTTTGCCTTTGAACCCAGCCAGCGGCAAGCAGCTGAGCGGTTGGCGACCTTTGGCGCCCAGGTGACAGGCCGCCGTCGGGCGCTTCCCCGAAAGCCGCCACGAAGCCTCTACCTGCACGGCCCTGTGGGCCGCGGGAAAACCTGGCTGATGGACAGCTTCTACGGAAGGCTTGAGGCGCGGTAACGGCGTGTCCACTTCCACGACTTCTTCCGCAAGGTCCACAGCGGAACACATGGCTTGGAAGCTGGCAATGGAACAGCAATCCAACAGTCCGTGGACGCGCTGTTGGACGGTGTTGAGGTGCTGATCTTTGACGAGTTCCACGTCCACGACATCGGTGACGGCATGTTCATTTACCGACTCTTGCGGACCGCCGCGCAGCGTCGCGTCTCCCTCGTGGTGACATCCAACTACCCAGCCGATAGTGGTCAAGAACTCCGACCCGGACCTTCTATGGGTTGGTTTTGCGGAACTGTGCGGTGGCTTGACCTCGACGTCGGACTTTCTGGTCCTGGCCGAAACATTCAGGACGTGGGTCATCGACGACGTCCCTTCGCCAGCGGTAGGTGACGCTGCGTCCGCGCCGGCCTGGCAGCGCTTCAGCAACGTGGTGGATGTGCTCTACGACCAGGACATCACCCTCTTCCTGATCGGCAACGGCCCCCTCGACTGGGACATCGAGCCTAACGGCAACGCTCTACCCGTGGATCTCGCGCGCATCGCCAGCCGGTTATCCCCGCTGAGTCGATCCCATCCGGACCAGGCCTTGGAACGCGAAGAGGCCGCCGGAAGGTAAGGTTCCAACGGCCTCCTGTAGTAAATACCCCGAGGCTGGCAGCTAAATGACGCCGCCGGCCGCGGAGGGAGCACTGGCGTCGTGACCGCCGTCGCCAACGGTTTCGCGGGCTACATAATTCTCGATGTCGAAGAGGTTCTCGGCGCGCTCGGTGATGTTCAGCAGCGTGGTCATGGAGGCAACTTCCTCAACCTGCTCCTTCAGGAACCACAGCATGAACTGCTCACCCAAGGCATCGCCCTCTGAACGGGCAACACGGAACATCTCCTCGATGTTGCGGGTGACTTCCTTTTCCTGCTCCAAGGCGAGCGCAATGGGCTCCTTGGCGTTGGCGAAGTTATTGCGAACCGGGGCGATGCCCGGAATCTCCACGTGGACGTTGCGGTCCAGCATGTACTGGACCATCATCATGGCGTGGTTGCGCTCTTCCAGGGACTGGCGATAAAAGTGGCGGGCCAACTGTGGCAAGTCTTCGCCATCAAAATACACAGCCACGGCGATGTATTGCTGGGAGGCCGCAAACTCATTGGCAACCTGGGCGGACAACAGCTCATTGAAAGTCTTCTTAGCCATGGCTCGATCCTACAGCCGGGGCATGACACTTTTATTGGTGAGGTTGGCCACTACTCAAGGCAGCAGAAGGCTGATCCCAACACCGGCCGCAGCAGAGATAACGCTCGCCACCATGGATCCCAATCCATTGATGAGCGCCAAACCCACCCTTCCACTCTGTACCAGTCTGATGGTCTCCAGACTCGCCGTGCTGAAGGTCGTGTACCCGCCCAGGAAGCCCGTCCCCAGTATTAGCAACAGGGACTCCGGCGCCTGGCCCCGCATTACCAGTCCGGCAAGGAACCCGAGAGCAAACGAGCCCGTGACATTTATCAGGATGGTTCCCCAGGGAAGTGCAGTCCTGAGGCGCTGCCGGATCAATCCGTCCACCATAAACCTGACCGCTGCACCGACTCCGCCAGCAAGGGCGAGAAGTATCACCGTCACGGCACACGCCCGGTAACGCGACGGTGATGCCAGGCACCCAACCAGATGCCGGCAGTAGTGGCAGCGGCCCCGCCGAACAAGCTCGCTGCGAGGTACCCGGCAGCCTCCGGGGCCGCATCCGCTCTGAATAAGTGGATGGCATCCAAAGCCAGTGTGCTGTACGTCGTAAACGCGCCCAGGAACCCCGTACCCAAGGCGAGGCGCACAACCCGGCGGCTGCCGACGTCGGGCCCCCTGCGCGAGAGTCCTTCCAGCAGGGCCCCCAGGGCCAAGGCACCTGAGAGGTTGATGACCAAGGTAGGCAGCGGCCAGGCATCCGGCGCTGGGATCACCAGTCCAAGGCTGTACCGGGCGAGCGTTCCGAACACGCCGCCTGCCGCCACGATGCCGATGAAACCCCAGTGAAGGTGAACTGGCTTGCTTGCCTCAGTCCTCGTCATCGTCGTCCGGGACCCGGGGGTTCACGGGCACCACAAGGACCGGCACGTCCTGCCGATGAAACAGATGCCGGGCCACGGAACCAGCCGTCAGCTCCTTGATCGCGGCCGTCAGCTTATGCTCACGGGTGCCCACCACAATCATGGAGGCGCCGATGCTCCTGGCCTCGCGGGCCAAGGCGTGCGCTGGTTCCCCTGCAAGCGGGACAATGGACCACTCAACGTCTTGATCAGCCAAGAGTTGGGCAATGGTGGTCGCTAGTGATTCCGGGATCCCTTGGGCTCCATCAACGGTATCGGGGTCGATGGGCGCTGCCGGCCCTCCGGTGGTCCCATCGACTGGATACACCGTGACGTCGGCATACGCGCAAACAAGTGGCAGGCCCGCACGGGCGGCAAACCGTGCTGCCTGCTCCAGGACTGCGGGCTGCTGCCCGGGCATCACGCCTACCAGGACGGGTCCGGACATCTTGCCGGAGGCCTCGGGATGGGGTGTAGGGGTCTCAGTCACAGCGCAATTCTACGACGACGGAGTCGGCTCACAGATTGCCGCGGCCGGGCCACAGACCATAGAGCAGCGGAACCGCCGACGCGATCATCACCACGTTGCCAAGTATGAGGTCGTCAGCTCTCATCACGGATCCAGCCACCAGGAGGGCTGCAAAGATCACGGCAGCTACTGCTCGCCGCGCCAGGATAATAAGCCGGGACATTTGTCGTTCCAGACGGCGGTTGGATACTTGGAGTGTTCCGTCTTCGAACCGGGTAACCAGCCCATCCAGCCGTTTCGGCAATCGCAAGGCGACCGCCGCGGCCTCGAATGCCTGCCCTGCGACGTCAGTGACCAGGTTGCCTCGCTCATCCCGCAGCAGTTGCGCAGCGTATGGTTCCACCGAGTCCCACAAGTTGAACCGGGCATCCAGCGAACTACATACACCCGACGTCAGTGACATGGCGCGGATGATGAGCAGGAAATTCTCCGGCAGCTGAAACGGAAGCGACCTGATGACGCTGCCGAACTCCGTCCCAAAATCTCGGAAATCCCGCGGGTCCACTTCTCGAAGTTCGGCAAAGCCCATGCCGCCAAAGCGTGCGAAGAGCTGCGTCATGGCCCGCTCCAGCTCGGCCGTGTCAGCCGAAGGCATCAGAACGCCAACATCGCTGATGGCAGCCACGAGCCCCCTTCCATCCCGCGAAGCAGCCGCAATCAGGAGCTTGCGCAATCCGCTTCTGGTCTTCGCAGGAACCTCCCCCATCATGCCGAAGTCGATGAACGTCAGCTTCCATGGATGTTCCACTGACCCGGAATCGGGTGTGACAAAGATGTTGCCGGGGTGTGGATCGGCGTGAAAGAAGCCCTTGGTGAACAATTGGTCAAACATCACTGACGCGAAAACGGGGGCAACCTCCGCCGGGTCAATCCCCGCCATACGAAGCGACTCTGCGTCCGTGATCTTGATGGCTGTGACGTCTTCCAGGGTGAGCACCCGGCGTGTAGTCCGTTCCCAAACCACCCCCGGCACGGTCACCCTGCCATCGGCGGCGAAATCAGCTGCAAAGCGCTCTGAATTTGCGGCCTCATTAAGGTAATCGATCTCCTCAAGGCTGGTCTGCGCAAACTCCTTGATCAGAGCAGGAACATCGGCGCGGTTTGAGACGAGGCGGATGCGGCTAAGCCAGCCTCCCACCCGTCGCAGAGCGGCAAGATCGACGTCCACGATCTTGTCGATGCCCGGCCTTTGTACCTTGAAAACCACGCTGCTTAGGCCAGTATCCTCGGCATTGCCCGCGAGCAGCTTCGCCCGGTGCGCCTGCCCCAAGGATGCCGCGGCTATGGGCGACTCCTCTATCGAAGCGAACACTGATTCCAAGGGCGCCCCCAGCTCCGCCTCGGCAAGGGCCCTGATGGCGGGGAAGGGAACCGGCGGCACTTCGTCCTGAAGGCCCTCCAGTTCAGCCGTAATCTCAGGCGGTAGAACATCCAGCCGGGAGGACATGAACTGGCCTACCTTGATCATTAGCCCACCAAGCTCCACGGCGAGGCCATGGAATCGCCGGGCAAAGCGTTGCATCCTCCGCGAACGGCTGCGTTCAGTCAGTTTTCGCAGGCCCACACGAGGAAGGAACAGCTCAAACCACCAGGTCACCAGCAAATGCCATGCAGCAAACCTGAGGATTCGACGATAGCGGGCACGGGCTTCCCCGGCCATGGGATCTGTCCGGTCGCGTCGAAGCGACGTCACTCCCTTCAGTCCCGGGCGAGGATCGAATACAGCCGACGACGAGCCTCTTCCAGCACCGTCACGGCCTCTTGCACCTGTTTGGGGGTTCCTGTCCGCCCTACTTGCGCAGCAGCCTGGGCAAGCTCCACCCCCGCTTTGGGCAATGCCGCGAAACCTGAGGTGCTGCCTGTGGATTCCCAAGGCGCTGCCGTTTCGGCGCTTGCGACATCTTCGCGGCCCGCCTCAGTGAGGGAGTATATTTTGCGGCCATTGGATTCCTCAGTGCTGACGAAACCCTCATCTGCCAGCAGTTGCAAGGTGGGGTACACCGAGCCGGCGCTTGGCTTCCAGCTTCCGCCACTGCGCTCTTCGATTTCACGGATGATCTGATAACCGTGCATGGGTCGTTCAGCGAGGAGGGCCAGAATGGCTGTCCTCAACTCACCCCGTCCAGCACGGGTTCCGGAGCGCTTTTCAAACCGCGACCTGAACTCCTCCACGGCCTGCCACATGCCGTCAAGGTTGTTACCCATAAATCCGCTTGCAGGGAATGAATTGTGCATCAAGCTCACCTCGGTTGGTCGTGAACGATACTGAACGATACTTAACGATATACATGCTGGATGCGCGAAACAATGGCTGCCTGGCAGGCTAACGCACCCTTCGTGTTCGTCATCCTTAGTTGATGATTTCGCCGCGTTCGTCCGCAACGATCGCCGCCAGTCGTACCCGCCACTCCTGCAGCGCCTCAGGAGTTAGGCGAGTCCACCCGTCAACTTCACCGATAACTTTGAGGGGGGCGCTGCTGCGATAAGACCGGGTGGGGTTGCCAGGAAATTTCTTGTCCGTCACATTCGGGTCGTCCTCGAAAGCTCCGGTTGGCTCAACGGCATAGACGCGCGGTTCGCCATCGCCGGCAGCGAGCTCGGCAGCCAGCCCCGCGCCATCCCGAAGAGCTGTGAAGTAGATGTGATTCATCACGACTTCAGGACGATAGTTGGATCTGAAGCCGGGACTCAGGAGATCGCCCGTCGTGAGGTCGGCCTTCGTCCCGTGATAAAAGGGACCCTCGTCAAGCGGTTGATTCATCAGCGGTTGACTCACACCTACAGCCTACTTCCAGGGGCAAAAGGATCGGAGTTCCAGTCTGGACCCGTGCGGGAGTCTTGAGGTTTTCCTGAGGAAGTGTTGCGGGTATGCAGGATTTGTTCTTGATCCGGGCCCGGCACAGTAGTTCTTGTCAGCCAGAGAGGCTGGAAACGAACGGCCGGCCGGTCTCACGGTGGCCTCCCGAAAGGAAACTGATTCCCATGGCCATCAGCCTCAAGACCACCTCCGGCAAGATCCTCGCTTCCGTCGCACTGGTCGGCACCGCAGCCGCCGTCGCCGGCATGGGCACCTACGGCGCGTTCACCTCTTCGACCTCCGCCTCCCAAGCCGTCACCGCAGGAACGGTCACCATCGCCCTGGGCGCACCCGGCCCCGCGAACACCCTCAACGTCCCGGTCGCTGGACTGCTGCCCGGCGACAAGGTCGAAAAACTCGTCACCCTGGCCAACACCGGCAACTCGGACCTGAACAACGTCACCCTCACCACCAACGCCGGCACCACCGCATCCCTGCTCACCACGGACGTGACCAACGGCCTGCAGCTGACCATCGAAAACTGCTCCGTGGCCTGGACCGGCGCCGCAGCCCCGTACAACTGCACCGGGACCAAGACCACCGTCCTGGCCTCCGGCCCGGTCATCGCAGCGAACAAGGTCCTGAACAACCTCACCTCGCTGACCTCGGCCAAGACCGACAACCTCAAAGTCACCACCGCGTTCCCCACCACCGCGAACAACGACTTCCAAGGCGCCACCTCCACCATCGCCTTCGCCTTCACCGGCACCCAACGCACCGAAACCACCAAGTAAAGCCAGAGGGAGCCAAAGGCTCCCACCCAAGGCCCCGGGGGCCGGCCCGTTTGCCCTTCAGGCCGGTCCCCGGTCCATATCCTGAGCAAGTCTTGAGGGCATTGCACACCAACCCTTGAGCCTGTCCAGAGACACTAAAAGCACAACGAACACCTGAAGGGAACGCCAGGCATGAGCGCACTGAGCACCATCTCCACCCCCGCCGTCCACGGCCGGCGTTCAGCCGCAAAGTCCGTAACCGCCGCCGAGACCGCCGCTGTGAAGCAGCCCGCAGCGGCCCCTACAACTGCTGCCAGCGCCGCTGGCACTTCGGGCCGGTTCCGTCGGATTGCCGGCAATGTGGTCAAGGGCATCGGCGTGGGCATGCTGATCCTAGGCGCGTTGGTGTTCCTGTTCCTGGCGATCGGGCCACGGATCCTGGGCTACCAAACCTCCACCATGCTCACCGGTTCCATGGCCCCGCTGATCAACCCGGGCGACGTCGTGGTCACCGTCCCCACACCCACCACCGACGTCAAAGTAGGCGACATCATCACCTACCACATCCCCGTCGAAGACCAGCGCGTGGAAACCCACCGCATCACCGAGATCACCACCACCGCCGACGGCGGTATCGCAGTCCAGACCAAAGGCGACGCCAACAACGGCATCGACCCCTGGATCGCCACCCTCCAAGGCAAAACCGTGGACAAGCACGTAGCCACCATCCCCTACGTTGGCAACGCCATCCGGGCCCTACGTGAACCCATCGTCATGAACACCCTCATGTACGGCGCACCCGCCATCCTCGTCATCGGAATGCTGGCCTCCATCTGGACCAAAAACCCGGACAACACAGCCCCGCAAGCCACAGTAGGAGCCGGGGATGAAAGCGCCGCGTAGCGCTGCCGCCGGCGACTGGGACTTGAGCCGAATCCAGTCACTCGCCGACGAGCTTGGAAACCCGAGGCCGGCATTGCGGTTCTTGGCAAAGTACCTTTCAATGCTCCCTCAACGGGTGGAAAGGATCGTTCATGCTGTGGATGAGGGCGACGCATCAGAGACCACAACGGCACTCCTCAGCCTGAAGATCAGTTCAGCCATGGTGGGCGCCTTGGAAACAGAGCACCAGTGCCGGGCGATGGAATCAATGATCCGTGAAAATCATTTCGACGACGCCGCCCAAGCACTCCCGGCGCTGAGGCAAACAACGGACCGCTGCCTTGCATCACGGTCCAACCTCATTCGCGCAGCGCATGTTTCGCTCAGCCGGCATGGTGGATACTTCCGCACTTGAACGATTGAGTGCAATAAAATCTGTGGAGCTAAGGAGATTCGAACTCCTGACCTCTTCGATGCGAACGAAGCGCTCTACCAACTGAGCTATAGCCCCTGGACCGAGAGCCTCAACTGCCCGGCCAGTGTCCCTAGGCTACAAACTTTCCCTGCGCTTTTCCAACCACCACACGAACGTCTCCTGGCCTTGCACCTGTGGTCGCTTCCAGGACTTAGGCGCGGCGACGCTGCAGGACATCGTCCAAGTTGCTCAGGGCGCTGTGGTTCTTAGCAGTGGCCACTACAGCAACTGCTGCCTCGGCCTGCTCAACGTTCTGCTTCAGCACAGGCTTGCCAACGGGCTTTGGTGCCTCGGGCAGGTCCAAGGGCTCTGGAGCTGGTCGCGGTGCTTTCGCAGCGGCCACGTACGTTGGCTTGGGGACCTCCACCGGCTGCCAGCTGGCGCCTTTGGAGTCGTTGGCAACTTGAGCGGATTTATCGCCTGCGGCAACTGCCACAGCAAGCGCTGCCTCGCGCAATTCCTTGGCTGACAATCGAGGAGCTTCACGGCTAGAGGCTTCGGCGTCAAAAACCGTGGTTTCCTTCGCTGCGACAAGCGGCTCCTTGGGCAAGTACCGGGCAGGCGTGGGGATGGGTGAGGCCTGAGCCGCACGGCGAGCCCGCCGTTCACGAAGGTCCCGCAAGGCGAGCTTACGCAAGGTAACGACAGCCAGCACAGCGCCAATGAGGGAAACCAGCGGCAACCACACAGAACCGATGCCGAGAATTCTGAGAACCCCTGACACCGCGGCCGTAACTAACAGGGCCAGGCCTGCCAAGGCGAGCGTGAGCCGGGCGTAACGGATCGTGAACGGCGTAGGGGGCGCCTTCCGGAGCGAGGACTCCGCCGCTGGGGAGTCCTGGGGCGACGCCGGTGCTTTGCTGTGCATGGTCTCCATCGGTTTCTCCTGCTGAGGTGCCAAAGTCAGTACCACCCCTGCCTGCGTTTCGTCTGGTTCGTCATCAAGAGCCTCTGCTGGAACAGTGGCCGTTTGGACTTGTTGGCGCCTGTTCCGCAAAACATAGGGCGCCACCCAGACCATCCACAGCGCGACAGTGACCACGAGTATCACTGAGCTGCTGAGAGGGAAGTCCACATTCAAAACCGTAGAAGCAAATCGCCGGGTGCGGCGGCATTGCGGCCGGTGTGTCGTGGGCGAGTCCGCAAATGACTGGAGATATGAGCGAAAAGGCCGATGACCTGCCCGTTTATCCTCTCAGCCACCTGCGCAGGAGTCCTTCCGGCACCTCCTCGGCCGTCAACGCAAAAGAGCGGTGATCAGCCCATTCGCCGTTGATGTGCAGGTAGCGTTCCCGGTAACCTTCATCGCGGAATCCGAGCTTCTCCACAACCCTCAAACTCGGAGAGTTCTCTGGACGGATGTTGATTTCCATACGGTGCAAGCCGAGCACCCGGAAGCAGTGGTCAGTTGCCATCGCAACCGCTGTGGGCGCAATGCCACGCCCGGCGCGGTCCTTATCCACCCAATAGCCGAGGGTGGCCATCATGGCCGATCCCCACACGATGGATGAGACCGTCAACTGGCCGACGATTTGCGGCTCGCGAAAACCGGCCGTTCTCTCAACTATGAGAAACGGCAAAGCGGTTGACTGACGGGCCTGCTCATTCAAGGACCCCACCATTTGACGGTAGCTGGGCAGGCGCCCACCCGGAGCCGGGTTGGACGCCTCCCACGGCGCCAGCCACTCGCTGTTCCGCGAACGGACTTCGGACCATTCCCGCTTGTCGCGGTATCGGATGGGCCGGAGCAGCAGGTCTCCGCTTTCCAGCGTTACCGGCCAGATCGCAGAGCCATACATCATTTGTCTATTTGGGAAGTGTGGCGGTGAAGTTGGGCAGCCACTCGCGAAGCTCAGGACCGAGGTCTTCGCGTTCGCAGGCAAGCTCGATGCAGGCCTTGAGGTAGCTGAGCTTGTCGCCGGTGTCGTAACGACGGCCACGGAACACAACGCCGTAGACGCCGTAACCTTCACCTTCGCCGGCAGCAAGCACCTCAAGGGCATCGGTCAACTGGATTTCTCCGCCGCGACCGGGAGCCGTCTTCTCCAAGACGTCGAACACGGCCGGGTGCAGCACGTAACGTCCAATCACGGCAAGGTTGGAGGGCGCCTCTTCCGGAGAAGGCTTTTCGACGAGTTGCTTGATGCGCACGTAGCCATCTTCACCGTTGTCCTCAACATCGGCGCAACCATAGGCGCTGATCTTGGAAGGCTCTACCTCGATGAGTGCAACAACGGAACCACCGGTCTTCTGCTGAACAGCAATCATTTCGCTCAGCAGGTCTTCACGGGCATCGATCAGGTCATCGCCGAGCAGAACGGCGAAGGGCTCGTAGCCAACGTGCTGCTTTGCACGAAGGACAGCATGACCGAGGCCGTTAGGGTCGCCCTGGCGGACGTAGTGGATATCACCGAGGTTGGTGGCGGACTGAATGGCTTCAAGCTTGGCGGTGTCGCCCTTTTCAGCAAGCGTGGCCTCAAGAGCCGGCACACGGTCAAAGTGGTCTTCGAGTGCCCGCTTGCTGCGCCCTGTAATCATCAGGACGTCATGCAGGCCCACCTTGACCGCTTCTTCGACGACATACTGGATGGCAGGCTTGTCCACCACGGGCAGCATTTCCTTTGGCATCGCCTTGGTGGCGGGCAGGAAGCGGGTGCCAAGGCCTGCTGCGGGAATGACGGCCTTGCGGACAGCGTTGTTTTCTAGAGTCACCGGACTAATGTAACGGACGGAACACACCAACGGCTAAACCCCTCGCCGCGTCGTTAGCACATTTGGTTTTCCGCAGTGGATAACCTCTGCAGCTCAACCGGCGCGCGACAACCACCCGAACGGACAGAGATGGCATCGAAGGAAGACATTCGCAGCAGTCGGCGGCTGCACAGGCGGGCCCTCAGTCCTGAACACCTGGCTCGCGCTGGAGAGTCCCTTGCACAGCATGGCACGGCCTGGGCGGCCAAGGTCTCCCCCGGCGCTTCCTCGACCTTTGCCGTGTACCTGGGCGTCGCTTTCGAGCCGCCCACCATCCCTTTGATCACAGCCCTGCACAAGGCCGGGCACCGGGTGCTACTGCCCGTCTGCGAGCCGGGGCGGCTTTTGAGCTGGGTGTATTGGACACCTGACACTGCATTTGTCCGGTCCACCTTTGCGCCGATAGACGAGCCGGAGGGTGAGCGGCTGGAGAGCTCGGTAGTTGCCGGTACCGCGGGGATCTTCATGCCCGCGACGGCGGTGGACCGGGACGGCAACCGGATCGGCCAGGGAGGCGGCTATTACGACAGGCTCCTCCAGGGCCTGGATGCTTCCGGCGGCAGGCCGCCCACCATCGCCGTAGTGTTCGACGACGATTTGTTACCTTCGGGGTCCATTCCCGCCGAGGCCTTTGATCGCCCCGTGCGTCAAGTGCTGACACCGTCCGGAGTGGTTGAACTCGGCGACGACGCCGAGCAGCGCTGATGGTGGCCGGCTTATCAAGTGAGGCCGGAACTACCGCGGGTACGCCCTGCGGCGACCGATGATAGAATTAGCACTCAGGCCCTGTGACTGCTAAGGCGGACTATCTCCACCGACGCTGCCCAGGACCTGAACTTTGTCCTAAAGGAGGAACTCAGTGCCCACATACGCATACGCTTGCAAAGACTGTGACCATGCCTTCGACATCGTCCAGTCCTTCTCTGACAGCTCCTTGACGGAGTGCCCCGAATGCAAAGGCGCCCTGCGGAAGAAGTTCAACAGCGTAGGCGTCGTTTTCAAGGGCTCCGGGTTTTACCGGACTGATTCCCGGGATGCCAAGGGCAGCACTGTTTCAGCGGCGCCTGCTGCTTCTACACCCGCGCCTTCAGCAGCACCGGCAACTGCAGCGGCAACCAACTAACTGGTTTTCCACATAGGGCACCCGGGCGCTGTTTGCGGCCCGGGAAGCTGGCTACCGTGGCGGCATGCCACATATGTCACGCAGCGCCCTCCTCGCCCGTGCTGAACGCTCATCGCGAGCCGCCGGTACTTGGCCGCCCATCAGCCCTTCGCGCTCCCTGCAACCGCATTCCCGCTCCCGGACCAGTTCACGGTTCAACCGCGGTCGTCCAGGAGGGCGCTCAGGTCAGCGCGGACGCCGGACGGGATTTGGTTCCTGGATTGCACGTAACCGCCGCTTGGCAGTAGCGCTGCTGTTATGCGTGGCTGCCGGCATCGCAGTCCAGGAACTCACCCCTGCGTCTGAGCAACAGGTGAGCGTCCTCGTGGCAGCCCGGGACCTTCCAACGGGGACCCACCTCACCGCAGCGGACTTCACCACTGTTGAGGTACCACCCAATCTCGCGAGCAGCGGAGCTTTGGACAGCGTCGGCGCCCTTGTTGGCCGCCAACTTGCGTCCCCTCTAAGTAAGGGACAGATCCCTTCGGAGACGAGTCTACTGGGACCCGGCCTTCTGACAGGCGCACCCGTGGGATCGGCAGCTGTCCCCCTCCGGATGGCCGATCCTTCGTCCATCCAGCTACTCTCCCCCGGTCAGCTGGTATCAGTGGTCCTCACGGCAGCGGGGTCCTATGACGAATCACGGCAAAGCCAAGTCCTCGCAGGACCTGTACCCGTACTCTGGACGTCAGCCCAGGGCGGCAAGCCCGGTGAATGGCTGGGTACAGGTGACACCGACGGTCTGGTAGTGGTGGCGGCTGATCCTCAACAAGCAGAAAAGCTTGCCGGCGCATCAACGCAAGGCAAGCTTTTCTTTGTTTTGGTTAGCCCCTAGCGGGCTTCTCAATGATCATTGTCCGCTCAGCCCCAGTGCGGGGGTTTCTGTTCCTTGAGCCACTGCTCATGGTCGTAGTTGGAGTCATCGCCCCACCGCCGGGGATCATCCTCAGCGGCCTTGGTGGGCAGAATCCCGCTCGGGCCGGTCTTGGCTGCCGGGGACTTCGGTTCCCCGGCCGCTTCCGTAGGACCAACGGTGTTCTCGCCGGTTTCCTCAGTAGCGCGGTCCTCGCCGCCTGTTTCCTGATCCATCAGTGGTGCTTCTTTCGAATTCTCAGCTTCTTGAACGTCGTGTTGAGGTTCTTCACCCTCAGCATGCTCAACGGAATCTCCGGCCAACAAAGGCTGGTCAGTTACCGAGGTCAATTCTTCCCCAGGGGCGTGAAGGAAACCACTGTGGGTAGAGGCAGACTGTGCAAGGTGATTCTCAAGGCCCAAGTAGGAGCCTATCCTGTCCGCGCAGGACGAAGGATCGGTGAAGACCTCGATCGTCCAGAGCGACATATAGCGCCATCCCATGCGCTCCAACAGTTGCGGCCGCAGGCGGCTCCGTTCACGGACGCTCATCCGCCGGTAGCGTTCAGTACCATCGGATTCGATGGCAACGGGGGTGGGGATTTCAGCACCCTCCCGGCCAATGGTGTGGACGGGGTCCGCAGCCGCCGCTATATCCAGCACGCCGTCGTAGAGATGCCATACCCTGGCTCCGCGGGCGCGCAAACGGTCGCCCAGATCGGCCACCAACGGATCTTCACCTAAAGCCTGCTCACTGGCGACAGCGCGGGAGGCGGGCGTTCCGAGGTTGCTGTTGCCGGAGAGCTCCCGGTCCAGGAGTTCGTAGAAGTCCACAGCACCATGGGCCAGGCGATCAAGGTCGAGATCCTCGGGCCGGAAGCACGTCAGGACGTGCATGGAGCGCCGGGCACGTGTCATTGCCAGGGCGAAACGGTTACGCCCGCCCTCGGCGGACAACGGACCGAAGGAATGGAGCGCACGGCCATGCGGTGTGCGGCCATAGCCCAGTGAGAAGATCACATGGTCGCGTACAAGGCCCTGTGCGCGCTCAAGGTCCACCACACGGAAAGACTCGGGGCCGGCTCCGAAGAAGCTGGACAGCAGGGGGTGGTTGGGCAATTGCAGCCTGATGGCTTCGCCAATCCTGGCAGCATGGCGCAGGCTCGCCGTCACCACGGCGAGTGATGTACGGGGCCGGAGCCTTGCGTGTTCGAACACAAGATCCACAACGCGGTTGACCTCCGCGGTGACGGACTCAACGCCCTCATGGTCCGCCCCGGGCAGCCCGGTGCCGTCCGGTATGTACTCTACGTGGATCGAACGGTCCAAGCCGGTGACCGAGTTGCCGTCGGGCAAACGACGCAGGCCACCGTCGTAGTAGTTTTTGCTCAACTGGAGGATCAGGTCCTCGTCCACCGCACGGTAGACCCAGTTCAGCTGCCAGGTGGGAAGGACCCTGGCCAATGCCTTGAAGGCACTGTCCACATTCTCGTGGCTGGCTACCCCGGCCACAGGCGGCTCCACGGCGACGCTGAACGTGCGCGCATGGGCAATTTTCGCGTCACCGAAGGCAACTACCTGACGTGCCCGGGCGATGGCCGGGAGAACAGCCTGCAATGAAGTGGATTCGGCGTCGATGATCACCACGGCATCGAATTTTTGCTCGGCCGGGAGCACCCCGGTGAGCAAGTAAGGACTGACGGACCATACCGGCACCAGCAGGGGTACCAGGTCAGGGGCCTGGGCGCTCAGGGCGGGCAGCGTCACCCGGCCATCCTTCAACAGGGCGCGGAGTAGCTCCGCCTGCCTGGGATGTTCAAGGAGACTCTGACGCCATTTCTGGGCCAGCTGCCAACGGAGGCGAGCGGCGCCACTGGCAATGTGGGCTTGGTCCGCAAGGCGGTATTCAGCTTCGAGGCGGCGCAGTGAATCGCCGTCGGACATGGCGAGGTAATCATCACCGCTGATCATCGCCTCCAGCGCGGACTGCCACCAAGCCAGATCCAGTTCGGCGGCTACAGAAGACGCCGGGACTTCCCGGGCAGCAAGATCCGCCAGCAGTTCACCGAGCCCGTGCTCGCGCATTTCCTCGATAAGGAGTGTCCGCTCAGGAAGCGTCTCCAACGTGGCTGTGTCTGCAACGAGCCGCTCCAACCGTTCCATGAGTGGGGCATACCGCGTCCCGTGCAGGGCTCCGCCATCGGAGGTGTGCTTGAGCGCATCACCCAGGCGGCCCAGCTCGCCATCGAGTTCCCGGTAGAGTGCACCGAGATCGGCAAGGCCGGAGGGAACAGCCGGGTGCCGCTGGGTTGTTGCATACCCTGCCCACAGAGCACGCTGCTCCTGGACCAGCACCAAGGAGCTGTGAAGGTCCGCAATGTGAACACCGGGCCGCACGTATTCCTTAGCCACCCGACGCAGGCGGGAGCGCTGCATGGAGGGCATCTCAAGGTTGCGCTCACGGCGCCATGCAGAGGTGGCAGTGGCGGAGATGAGATCGTGCACCGGCCGGTCAAAGATATCCGGGGTGAACTTATCCAGGCTCTCGCGTACGGCAATGAGCAGTTCAAGCTGAGCGCCCCATTCGGTGAAAGTTTCACCCAGGCGGATCTCGGCGTGATCGGAAAGCTGCTTCATGCGATCCCGCAGGACCGGGAGTTTCTCCTCGGCCGAGCGGGCAAGCTGCTGTGCTTCCTCGGTCTCCTTGCGGGTCACCAAACGAGCGCCATACCAGGGGCTCGAAGTGGAGGACCGGCTGAAGCTGCCAAGCTCGGCAGCCCGATGCAATCGGCCAGCGAGCTCTTCACGGTCCTTGATATTGTCCAGGACGCTTCGCTTCAAGCGCACCGTAGTGGAGGGTGCAGGGTGAATTGAGGTCAATTCGGCAAGTGACTGCATTGCCTGGTACGGCGAGCAACCCCACCGCTCACGGACGTTATGCAGGGAGGCTACGTGGTCCATCAGCGCATGACGGTGGCTGGTAAGTGTCTGGTGAAGGTTGCCCAGCTGTGGCTCAAGCGCTTTCTCATTGCGCATGATGGCTCTGACCAGCTGGCCCTTGAGTTGCTGAGGAGTGGTTCCATTACCGGGCCGGAAGAGCATCGACTCCAGGCCCAGGGATTCAAGGTGGCCGGAAAGTCCTGCAAGGCTGGTCTGCCTGTCCCCCACCACCAGAACGGACTTGCCTTCGCTGACCAACGCACCTATTGCGTTGATTGCTGTTTGCGTTTGGCCGCTTCCTGGCGGGGTGCTGACAACAAGTGAGTCCCCGGCACGAACGGCATCAACTACATACTGCTGATCCGTATCAGCATCGAGCAGGAGAAGCTCATCGGCCGGATCCCGAAGGTCCAGGCTTGGGAACCGGCCTGCCTTGATCGGCTCTGGTTCAATGTCTCCGCCGTTGGCGGCAGTCGAGAGTGTTGCAACCGTGGGGTTGTTCATGTTGATCCATGGATCATCCAGGTTGCCGGAGAGATCAGCCAGCGTAGTGACCAGCAGGTTAAACTCCACCTCTGCGCCATGAATCGGCTGAATCAGCGTGGATAACCGATCCAGGACAGGCTGGGGATCAAGCCGGGCAGTGTTGTAGGCCATGCGCGCTACAGCGTTAACATCAAAGACGATGCCATGAACTGTCTTCAGATGGCGCACAAGGGCAGGGTTCATTCGCGCCTGCTCGGTGAGCTGAAGCTCAAAGTCGTCCTCGCCCGGCCTGACCGTGAGGACAATGGAAGTAAGCATCACGGGGGCAGAAACGCGTTGGGGCTTACCGCCAACGGCAGAGGTCCACACGACGGTCCCGGCGGACAAGTACCCGGCCTCGATGCCGCGGTCGTTGCTGAGCTCGAAGATCTTGGACCGGATGTTGCGGGCCGCCCTGGCTGCTACCAGGTACTGTTGACGATCCCTGATGAGCGTGGAAAGCCGTGTTCGTCGGCCTGCAAGCAACTGCGCCAGCCCGGACGGGTGGGCGTTGCTGAGATCGATGGCGCCTTCAGGCGTCTTGACGAAGCGCAGCATGGTGTCGGCCCCGGTGACGGGTTTGAGACCAGACAGCCATTTGCGGAGCTCTTCGGAGCCCTCTTCCTGGCCTTGACCTACTGACACGACTTCTGCCTTCTTTTCTGTACTAGCTTTAGACGCCTTGGACCATACCGGCATACTTTCGAGGGTAGCGGGAATCCGCGGACAGCTCGCTCCGCAACGCTGTTCCACTGCGAAATTCGCCGTCATTTCACAGCCGAGGGCAAAGAGTGGGGCAAAGAAGCATCCCGGCTTCAAACAAAGTGGCCGGCCTCCCAGAGGAAGCCGGCCACTCAATGTGCTATTCCCACTCGATGGTTCCCGGTGGCTTGCTGGTGACGTCCAGCACCACGCGGTTGACTCCATCCACCTCGTTGGTAATTCTGTTGGAGATCCGGGCAAGCAGGTCATACGGCAACCGTGACCAGTCTGCCGTCATGGCGTCCTCGGAAGACACCGGACGCAACACAATCGGGTGACCGTAGGTGCGGCCATCGCCCTGGACACCAACGCTGCGAACATCAGCCAGGAGAACTACCGGCATCTGCCAGACGTCGTTATCCAAGCCTGCGGCCGTGAGTTCCGCACGTGCAATGGCATCAGCCTTACGCAGCAGATCCAGGCGCTCCTTGGTCACTTCACCCACAATGCGGATTCCCAAGCCGGGGCCCGGGAACGGCTGGCGGCCGACGATCTCCTGCGGCAGGCCAAGCTGTGCACCCACAGCGCGGACTTCGTCCTTGAACAGGGCACGCAGCGGCTCAACGAGCTCGAACTGAAGATCTTCGGGGAGTCCGCCCACGTTGTGGTGGCTCTTGATGTTTGCAGCACCCTCGCCGCCGCCTGATTCCACGACGTCCGGGTAAAGCGTTCCTTGGACGAGGAACTTGATCTTTTCACCCTCGGCAGCGGCCTGGGCAATGATGGCCCGTTCCGCTTCTTCGAAGGCACGAATGAACTCGCGGCCAATGATCTTGCGCTTGGTCTCAGGATCGCTGACGCCTGCCAATGCCGACTGGAAGCGTTCCTGCTCGTTGGCAACGTAAAGGTTGACGCCGGTGGCGGCCACGAAGTCGCGTTCAACCTGCTCGGCTTCGCCTTCACGCAGAAGGCCATGGTCAACGAAGACACACGTCAGCTGGTCACCAACAGCGCGCTGGACCAGAGCAGCGGCTACGGCGGAATCGACGCCGCCGGAAAGGCCACAGATAACCTTGGAGTCCCCGATCTGCTGGCGGATCCGGTCCACCTGCTCTTCGAGGATGTTGCCCGTTGTCCAGTTGGGGCTCAAGCCCGCGCCCTTGAACAGGAAGTTTTCCAGGACGTGCTGTCCAAGAACGGAGTGCTTCACTTCCGGGTGCCACTGCACACCGTAGAGGCGCTTCTCATCATTGGCGAAGGCAGCCACCGGAGCTCCGGCCGTAGTTGCCAGCACCTCGAAGCCCTCCGGAGCCTCATGAACGGAGTCTCCGTGGCTCATCCATGTGTTCTGGGAGGACGGGACGCCGTCGAGGATGGAGCGTGCATCACCCACAAGAAGGGCTTCGGTAGCTCCGTATTCCCGCAAACCAGTCTGGGCCACCTTGCCGCCCAAGGCATTTGCCATGGCCTGGAATCCGTAGCAGATGCCGAATACCGGAACGCCGGCCTCGAAGAGGTCGGCACCCACGAAGGGCGCGCCCTCCGCGTAAACACTGGAGGGCCCTCCGGAGAGAATGATGGCTGCCGGGTTCTTGGCCAGAAGCTGCTCGGTGGTGAAGGTATGCGGAACAATTTCCGAATACACATTCGCTTCGCGGACGCGGCGGGCAATCAGCTGCGCGTACTGGGCACCGTAGTCAACAACCAGCACCGGCTTCTGGGAAGTTTGGGGTGCGGTGGGAGTAGTCACCAGACAAGACTACTTTGCCGAGCCGTCCCGGTGCACGTTGGCAGAGGCGTCAGAGGACCAAAACGGCCCCGCCGTTAGGCATCTCACACCGGGACGCCGTGAGGTGCTAGTAGCGCTTGGACGCCTGCGGATTGGCTGCGAGTTCCGCTTCAACCTGCGCGTGGAATTTCTTCTCCACGATGAAGGACAGCAAGGGGATGACTCCACCAAGTGCCAAAAGGATCATTTTGGAGAACGGCCAGCGCATGAGCGACCACAAGCGGAAGTTGGAGACCAGGTAAACCACGTACATCCAACCGTGCACAATCAGAATCGAGGTGGAGATGTTGAATCCGCCAATGACGCCCTTGGGTTCGGATTCAGCGAAACCGAAGCCAAACGGCTGGCCCGTCACTGCGTTCGTGCCGCCCGCGAAGAGCGAGACGCCAAAGCCGTAACGGGCAATCAATTCAGCGCACAGCAAGAGAAGCATGGCACCCGTGAGGTACGCCATGACCTTGTAGAACTTCAACGCCGAACGAATTTGCGCTTCCGTACCGCCGAAGCGCCGCTTCCTGGGCTTGGGTCCGGACTGTTCGGGCTGGATAGCCGGTTTTGGCTCAATCATTGCTGCACCTTTTGTTCTGGCTCTGGGTTTGTAGGTTCTGTAGTTGCCTCGGGGTGGCCTGCCTGGTCCAAGTCGTCATCGGCGAATTCGTCGTCGAATTCGTCCTCTTCCAAGTCCCGCCGGTAGTCGTCCTTCACCAGGCGCCACCAGATGAAGATCGAGAACCCGGCAAAGACAACCCATTCCACCGCATAGAAGAGGTTCAGCCAGTTGACCTGCTCTGCAGGAGGCTGGGGAGGAATGTTCAGTGCCTTAACGTCATCTCCGAGGGGAATTTGCGCGCCTCCAGCCACCTCCGTGGTAGCTGCGATAAAGCCCTGGTAGCTGGAAACTTCCCATTTATTGATGAGTTCCGCCGTTGAGACTGCGGACGCGCGGTCCGGGCCGGCGTCGACGTTTGGAAGCGGCGCTTCGGACGGGATGAGGCGGCCCGTCACGGTGATGGTTCCCGACGGCGGCGGGCCGGCTTGGGCGGCATCCGCCACCCACCCGCGGGCTACCGGAATCCACGTCTTGGGTGAGGCACCAGCGCCCTTGAGCGTGGGGGCGTCATTGACGGCAAAGGCGGAGACGATCCAGAAGCCCTTTTGGTTGTTGTAGAGGCGGCCTTCAACCAGGACCTGCTTGCTGGGATCGTAGGCACCCGTGGCCGTGACCATCTGGTCCGAAACCGAGCCGGGAAAGAACTGGCCCGGTTGGAGGACGTCCACCAGGGGTTTCACTTCTTCGATGCTGGACGGTGCCGGGGGCTCATGCTGGGCGGACCGGCTGAGCTGCCATTGGCTGAGCAGCACAAACACCCCGGACAACAGAAGCGCAAAGATCAGTCCTGCGATCCAGCGGGGTTTCAACGCGGTTTTCAACACCCCTTAACCGTACTTCGTCCGGCTGTAGAACAACGAAACGCCCTAGTGGTCGAAGAACACCAGGCTGGAGTTGATGAGCTCGGAGATGACTTCGGGGTCATGCGCCCGCCGGAGGGACTCGCGGAAGGACTCCTTGGACAGGGAGCGGGCCAGCGTGGCCAGAACCTCGAGGTGGTCGGAGAAGGAACTGGCAGGCGTGGCGATCAGGAGGATCAGGGTTGCCGGACCGTCGGTGGCTCCGAAGTCCAAGGCATGGCCAAATTTGGTTACCCCTACGGCTATGGAGATCCTGTCCACGAATTCGCTGCGGGCATGCGGCAGACCGATGCCGCCCGGAAGGCCGGTGGCAAGCTGGTGCTCCCGTGAATGCACTTGCTCCAGGAAGCCCTCAAGGTTGGTAATCCTGCCGGCTGCATAGAGCCTGTGAGCCAGTTGCGCCGCGGCATCGATCTTGTCTTGGGCAACAAGTTCAAGAATGACCGTATCCGGGGTTGTCAGTTCCGCATCGTACCGGTCAAGTGGTTCAGCCAAGTTGTGTTCCCTCCGTGTGGCCTGCAGGCCTCAATTCCTTGAGCTGGTCAGCGGAGGGGAACGATGTCATCCACTCCCATGCGCGCAGCATCGGCCGATTCGTCGTCGGGTTGCTGCTGACTAAGCCGTTCAGCTTCCACTCGCGCCAGGTAGTGCTTGATTTCGCTTTCGCGCTGAGTCTCGCTCCAGCCAAGGATTTCTCCCATCAGCTTAGCTACTACGGGCGCGGCAGACACACCCCGGTCCCATGCTTCGATGGAGATGCGGGTGCGGCGGGTCAAGACGTCGTCAACGTGCCGTGCGCCCTCATGGGTTGCTGCATAGACGACTTCGGCAGCCAAGTAGTCATCCGCACCGGGAAGAGGCTCCCCCAATTCGGGTCGGGCGGCGATGATTTCCAGAACTTCGGGGGTCATGGAGCCAAAACGGTTGAGCAGGTGCTCCACCCGCGCCACATGCACTCCCGCCTGTTCCGCCAACCTGCCGCGCCGGTTCCATGCGGCTTTGAATCCCTCGGCGCCGAGCAGCGGAATGGTTTCGGTGCAGCTGGATGGAACACGTTCATCCATGGCCCTTGTTGCCTCGTCCACGGCATCTTTGGCCATGACCCGGTAGGTTGTGTATTTCCCCCCGGCTACCACCACGAGTCCGGGCACTGGATGCGCCACTACGTGCTCGCGGGACAACTTGGCGGTGGAGTCATTGTCCCCGGCCAGCAACGGGCGGAGGCCTGCGTAAACGCCTTCCACGTCCTCACGGGTCAGCGGGCGCTTGAGGACCTTGTTGACATGTTCCAGCACATAATCGATGTCCTTGCTGGAAGCTGCCGGGTGGGCTTTGTCCAGCGTCCAATCCGTATCAGTAGTGCCGATAATCCAGTGCCGACCCCAAGGGATCACAAAGAGCACTGATTTCTCCGTGCGAAGAATCAGCCCGACGGTGGACTGGAACCGGTCGCGCGGCACCACAAGGTG
The DNA here is from genome assembly GCF_055389195.1 of Arthrobacter sp. DualSoilB13. Classification (NCBI taxonomy): domain Bacteria; kingdom Bacillati; phylum Actinomycetota; class Actinomycetes; order Micrococcales; family Micrococcaceae; genus Arthrobacter; species Arthrobacter sp. DualSoilB13. The sequence goes on from NZ_AP035865.1 coordinate 2,928,775, forward strand.
GATTCCCTTGGACGCGCGGACCTTGAGCTGGCCACGGTCGGTCACCATAGCCTGCGTTTCGTCAGTCCAGACGCCAGTGGCGTTGACCACTTGCTTGGCCCGTATCTCGAAGACGCTACCGTCCTCCTGGTTTTCCACCTTGGCCCCAACAACGCGTTCCCCTTCACGGAGGAAGTCCACCACACGTACGCGATTCGCTGCGTGGGCTCCATAGTGTGCCGCGGTCCTTACGACGTTGACCACCAGACGCGCATCGTCTACCTGCGCGTCGTAATAGCGGATGGAACCTACGAAGGCATCTTCCTTGAGGCTGGGAGCCGCGCGGAGGGTTCCACGCCGGAACAGGTGCTTATGCATGGGGACGCCCCGGCTGTTGCCGGACGTCAAACCCAGAGTGTCATAGAGCATAATCCCAGCACCCACATACGGGCGCTCCCAGATACGGCGGGTCAGTGGGTACAGAAAAGGTACTGGGCGCACCAGGTGCGGTGCGATGCGCTGTATCAGCAGCCCCCGCTCTTGGAGCGCTTCCTGGACGAGGCCAAAATCCAGCATCTCCAAATACCGCAGTCCGCCGTGAATGAGCTTTGAGGATCGGGACGACGTACCGGACGACCAGTCCCTTGCCTCCACGATGCCTACGGTGAGGCCACGCGTCACGGCATCCAAAGCCGCACCGGCGCCCACCACACCGCCCCCGACAATCAGGATGTCGAGCTCTTTGCCCGCCTGGGCGGTGGACTTCAAAACTTCGATTGATGCGGCGCGGGATTCCGGGCTTAGTGCTCCCGGTGAATTCACCTGTGGACCGCCTGCGACATTGCTCATCGGACCCCTCCTCAAACGCAACAGCTTGGTAGTCCCCTACCCTACTTGCTGCTCGCCGCCTTGGGCAGGGGCTCCCGGAGGCTTAGCCGAGATACGGCGAGACGACGACGTCCACCCGCTGGAACTCTTTCAGGTCCGAGTAGCCGGTGGTCGCCATCGAGCGGCGCAGGGCGCCAATCAGGTTGGACGTTCCATCGGTATGGTGGCCTGGTCCGAACAGGACCTCCTCAAGCGGGCCCACGGTGCCCACGTTGACGCGGTCACCACGCGGAGACTCGAGGTGGTGGGCTTCCGGACCCCAGTGCCAGCCACGGCCAGGGGCCTCTTCGGCGCGGGCAAGGGCGCTTCCGAGCATTACGGCATCCGCACCCATGGCGATTGCTTTGACGATGTCGCCGGAGCTGCCCATGCCGCCGTCGGCAATGACGTGGACGTACCGTCCGCCGGACTCGTCCATGTAGTCGCGGCGGGCGGCAGCGACGTCGGAGATAGCGGAAGCCATGGGTGAATGTATACCCAACGCACGGCGGGTGGTGCTTGTGGCGCCGCCTCCAAATCCGACCAGGACGCCGGCAGCACCTGTTCGCATCAAGTGAAGGGCAGGGGTATATCCGGCTGCACCGCCAACGATGACGGGAACATCAAGTTCGTAGATGAACTGCTTGAGGTTGAGCGGTTCGTGGTTCTTGGAGACATGCTCGGCTGAGACGGTGGTGCCACGAATAACAAAGATGTCGACGCCGGCAGCCACCACAGTCTTGTAGTGCTCCTGGGTGCGCTGCGGCGTGAGGGAACCGGCTACAGTCACGCCCGCGGCGCGGATCTCAGCCAGGCGGGAGCTGATGAGTTCCGGCTGCACGGGAGCCTGGTACAAGTCCTGCATGCGCCGGGTGACGGCTGGGCTACTGGTCTCGTCCGCCAGGGCGGCGATCTCGTCGAGCACCTTCTGCGGGTCTTCGTAGCGGGTCCACAGTCCTTCAAGGTCCAGGACACCCAGCCCGCCCAAGCGCCCCAAGGCGATGGCGGACTCAGGTGACATCACCGAGTCCATGGGCGCGGCGATGACGGGCATGTCGAACTTGTAGGCGTCGATCTGCCACGAAACCGAGACGTCCTTCGGATCACGCGTCCGTCGGTTGGGAACGATCGCGATGTCATCCAGGGAGTAGGCACGACGCCCACGCTTGCCACGGCCAATCTCAATCTCATAAGTCACGGCTCTTACTTTACTGGACCCCTCCCGGAACCCCGATTCGAGGAATCAAGTGTGTCCCCGGCAACGGGAGCATCCCCGCGCGTGCCGGGCAGCTTTCCACATGGGCAGGGCTGCCCATGGCAGAGGCCCGGACGCATCCGATAGCCTGCGAAACCATACGCACATCTTGCAAGGGGGAACCATGGCGCCTGGGTTATACGGAGCCGACATTGAACAGCTCAACTCGCTATCCCAACAAATGGGACAAGCGGGAAGCCGGCTCCAGAACCAGGAACTCCAGGTCAATGGCCTGATCTCGGGCGTTGCGTGGAAGGGAGCCGACGGCGAGCGCTTTCGCCGCGAATGGAGCAGCACCCTGCGGCCTATGTTGCACAGGGCCTCCCGTTCCTTGGATGACGCCTCCAGAATGCTGCGCGCCCAGGCTGATGAACAGCAAAAGGCCAGCACCCAGGGCGGGTCCTCCAGCGGAGGGTCTACGGAGGCCAACAGCCCGCAGGCTCCCGGCGGCACTGTCAACGACGACACCGCGACCACTGGGTGGGAGGGGCTGTTGGGCGTCACCGGCAGCCAGGGTTGGTGGGCCGGCAACGCCCTCGTCACCGCCAGCGGTTTGGCGACGGACTCAATTCTTACCCAGATGGCCAAGGGCGGGTTGGTCACGGAACTGACCCGGTGGCCCTGGCTCAGTGCCCAGTACGGCCAGGCGGCAGGCGCCGGGTATGTCAGGGGCACCCAACTGCTCAACGGCAGTTCAATGCTCGGGCGGTTGTCGGGGGCCTTGGGCTTTGTCACGGGCGGAATTCAGGTCTACCAGGGTATCCAGACGGGTCATCCCGGAATGGCGGTGGACGGCGGAATCTCCGCCGCGTTGGCCGTGGGTAGCTTTTTTCCGGTGGTTGGCCCTGCCTGCGCCATCGCTGGCATCGCCTGGGGTGGCTTAGGCCTCCTGGCGACGAACATGGGCTACGACTCCGCGTCCTCCATGATCGCTGATGGCGCAGAACATGTCTGGGAAGGAGCACAGGACGCCGCCGGAGCAATAGCCGACGGCGCAAAGAAGGTCTGGGGATGGCTTACATGATCGCGCCACTTCCTACACTGGACAGAGCAACCCATAACAGAAGGCAGAAATGACCACGCAGACAGAAGAAACCCAGGCATTGCTCATCACCGAACACGAGCTCATCGCCCTCATTGCGCTGGCCGGCACCGACGGCGCACTGAAATGCCAGACCCTCTTCCGCCTCGATCACGCCGCCGGGTCGCCGCTGGAACAGGCCGGTGTTGCCACGCTGTTGGAACGTGGGTTGATGAAGATCGAAAACGACGCACTCCTGCCGGTTGGGCCGGCCGCCACCGTTACGGCTGTCCTGGCGGATGCCACGGCATGGCTGGAAACAGCCCTGGTCACCCCGGCCTCGGAACACGTTTCCTTCATGTTCGGCGCCGAGCAGGGTGCCCTGTTGCTCAATCTGAGCAAGTACGGCGTTCACGAGCTGCACCCCATTACGGGCTCCGAAGGTATGGTCACCACCGCAGTGCAGATGGCTGACTATTACCTGAATCAGGCGCCGGACGGCTTTCCCGCGGCCGCAACTACCCGACGGCACTTCAACGACGGAACCTCCCGAGCGGTGCACGTCAAAGCTGAGGCCGACGGTTCCCTGTCAATCGCTGCGGGCGAAGGCGAAAATCTCGACTCTACGGCCCTAACGCGTGATCAACTCGACGCACGGGTCCGCGCAGGCTTGGAGCGATAGCCCCGGTGAGCTACCAGTCAGGTCCTGCACCGCTTTACCACTCAGACCGTTCCCTTGACTATTGGCTTTCCCCGGAGCTCTCGGCCATCACCCCGACGAATGCGCGTTCCCGCCTGCGTGAGCTCGCCAGCGCCCGAGGAGCTTACATGGGCGCGTGGGCTGCGGGAATCGGAGTGGGCGGGTTCCTTGTCCTCCTGGGTGTAGTCCTAGCTGTTCGGCTCGGCACCCCGGTAACGCTGGCTGCCCTCGGCATTCCCGGCGCAGCCCTCGCCGTCCTGTGCGGAATCTACTTCGCGCGGGTTAGGAACCGGTTGCCACGGACAGACCGGGCGCTGGTCAATCGTGGTCCTGGAAACCTGCGCGGTGCATTCTCTTTTGTGGCGTTCGTCCTGCTCGTCTTCACGGGACTGTTTGCTTTCACGGCCAAACCGTCCACCTGGCAGGATCCTGCCGCGCTGCTAACGCTGGTTACGGTTCTTGCCTTCATGGTGTCGCTCCTGGTGGTTGGGATCATCGTCCCGGCCACCATCGCGGGCCGTTCGAGGGAGTCGCTTCGCCGCAAGGCTGCAACTGATCCCCACTTCCGGGCGCTTCTGGAGCAGGACCTCGCCACGTGGCGTGATCCCTACGGCAACGCAGGATACGGCCCGCTCTAAGCCTCAGGGTGTGTTCTGAGTGCTCTCATCCACGGAGAGCTGGGATTCGAACATCCGGAAATAGCGGCCCCGCAACGCTACGAGTTCCTTGTGTGTCCCTTGCTCAGCAACGCGCCCGTCCTCCAGCATGTACACGATGTCCGCCTTCTCGATGGTGGCCAAGCGGTGGCTGATGGCAATGATGGTGCTGCTCCGGTCCGCGAAGAGCCTGGTGAAGATGCGGTGCTCCGCCAGGGCATCAATGGCAGATGTGGGCTCGTCCATGACCATGAACGAGGCATCCCGGTAGAAATTACGGGCCATCGCCAGCCTCTGCCATTGGCCACCTGAAAGCCCGCTTCCCTTCCGTCCCCTGGGGTCCTCCATCCAGTTACTGACGTGGTTCTCCAGACCGTTGGGCAACTTGTTGATGAACTCCATGGCTTCGGCGTCCGAGGCCGCCCGCCGGATGCGGGTATCGTCACGGGGCTGGTCAACATCTCCCAGGTAGATGTTCTCCGCAGCGGTAGCGAATTCGTATTTCAGGAACTCCTGGCTCAAAACCGCGAGGTGCCGGTGCCAGCTGGTGACGTCAATCGTGGTGAGGTCCACGCCGTCCAGAAGGACCTGGCCGGAATCGGGCCGGTATAAACCAGCCAGGATGCGGATCAGCGTGGACTTGCCGGCACCGTTCTCCCCCACAATGGCGATGTGCTGGCCGGCCTTGATGGTCATGGATATGCCCTTGATGACCTCAATGTCGCTCCCGGTGTAACTGAACCGGATGTCCCGCAGTTCCACCGTGGTTGGCGACTTCGGGAGCGGTTCCTCTTCTCCGCTGGGAACGGGAAGTGCCATGAAAAGCTCGTAGTCTTTGAGGTTGGCCAGGTCCTCATCAATGGAACTCAGCGACGAGACGAGGCTATTGGCCGTGGACAGGGCACGGCTCACAATCTGCTGCACGTAAAGGAACTGCCCCACCGGTTGCGCCCTCGCGATGATCTGCCCCACCACCCAGACCAAGGACACAACCTCGGCTCCGTATTGAAGGGCATCAGCGGCCAGCTGCTTGGGGATGTAGCGCTTTTGGAAATCAAGGCGCCTGCGTTCGTCAGCGTCGCGAAGCCTCGACCTCAGGTCCATGAGATACCCAACGATCCCGTAAAGCCGCATCTCTGCGATGTGCTGGGGCCGGAGGAGGTTCTGTTCGATCATGCGGCGTTGCCGCCGCGAATCCACCTGCGTATTCCAGTGCGCGATCTGCTCGCGGGACAGTTTGAACTGCAGGTAGACGCTGGGCACGATGGCAACCAGCACAATGACCGCGATCCACCAGCTGACAAGCAACAAAGCACCAATGGCCAGGACCACTGAGACGAACTGGGTGAAAATGGCTGCGATACGGTCCAGCACACGGGCGTAAGAATCGGAGAACCTTTTGGCGCGGTCGTAAAGATCCACTGTTTCTTTGTCGTCATAGCGCCAGAACTCCAACGCCAGAAAACGCTGGTACATCATGTCCCCCACGATCGCACCGACTTTGAAGCTCATCAGCTGCTGGATGTACCGGTCCACGCTGTTGAAGGCTCCCCAGAACAAGCCCAGCGCCGCCGTGATGATGACGTACAGGATGGCCCGTGGACCGGCGTCGGGGTCTCCCGCATAACCTGCTGCCAGCGCGGTGGTGGTGAGGGCCGCGAAATACGTGGTGACCAGCGGAAGGGTTGCCGAGATCAAGGACCCTGCCACCTTCATGATGACCGCACCAGGTGAGGCTTTGAAACTCACCTTGAGGACCTGCCCGACGGCGCGTGCATAAGGACGCAGGGCCAACTTGCGGGGCGGCGTCTTGCCCGGTGGGAAGGCATTTAGCCTGATCGACTCCGGGTGCCGCGGTTGCGCGGGCTTTTCTGACATGTGCCCAGCCTATTCTTCGGGACCGACAATTCTGCCGCGTCATGTTAAACAGTTGTTCCCCGTGGAAACTTCCACGGGGAACAACTGTTGATGCAGGTGATGGATCAGCGGGAACCGTAGTTGGGTGCCTCAACAGTCATCTGGATGTCATGCGGGTGGGACTCTTTGAGTCCTGCCGGGGTGATACGGACGAACTTGCCGCGTGCTTTCAGTTCCGGGATGGTGGGGGCGCCGGTGTAGAACATGGTTTGGCGGAGGCCACCAACCAGCTGGTAAGCAACCGAAGCCAGCGGACCACGGTAGGCCACACGGCCCTCGATGCCTTCCGGGATGAGCTTGTCGTCGCCGGAAACGTCCGCTTGGAAGTAGCGGTCCTTGGAATAGGAGGTGTTCTTGCCGCGGGACTGCATGGCTCCCAGCGAACCCATGCCGCGGTAGCTCTTAAACTGCTTGCCGTTGACAAAAATCAGGTCACCCGGGGATTCCTCGCAACCGGCCAGAAGCGAGCCCAGCATGACGGTGTCTGCGCCGGCAACCAGCGCTTTGCCAATGTCGCCCGAGTACTGGAGGCCGCCGTCGGCGATCAGCGGAACTCCTGCCGGGATCGCGGCCTTGGCAGATTCGTAGATAGCGGTGATCTGCGGCACGCCAACACCGGCAACAACGCGGGTGGTGCAGATGGATCCGGGACCCACGCCCACCTTGATGCCGTCAGCGCCGGCGTCGATGAGTGCCTGGGCACCTTCCCGGGTGGCAGCCTGGCCGCCGATGATGTCCACGTGCGCAGCAATGGGATCGGACTTCAGGCGGCGGATCATGTCCAGCACGCCCTGGGAGTGTCCGTTGGCTGTATCAACGAACAGTGCGTCCACGCCGGCGTCGATGAGCTTCATGGCGCGTTCCCAGCCGTCACCGAAGAAGCCGATTGCGGCACCCACGCGGAGGCGGCCTTCGTCATCCTTGGTGGCCAACGGGTACTGTTCGGCCTTGGTGAAGTCCTTGGTGGTGATCAGGCCCATCAGGCGGCCTTGCTCGTCAACCAGCGGGAGCTTCTCGATCTTGTTGGTGGCCAGCTTGTGCGAGGCTTCTTCACGGCTGATGCCCACATGACCGGTGATGAGGGGCATCTTGGTCATGGCGTCGCTGACGCTACGCAGCGGAAATTCCGATTCCGGGATGAAGCGGGTATCGCGGTTGGTGACAATGCCCAGGAGGCGTCCGTCCGTGTCCACCACGGGAAGGCCGGACACGCGGTAGCGGGAACACAGCTCGTCCAGTTCCTGCAGCGTTGCCTGCGGGCCAATGGTCAGCGGGTTGGTGATCATGCCGGATTCACTGCGCTTGACGCGGTCAACGTGCTCGGCCTGGTCATCGATGGAAAGGTTGCGGTGAACCACGCCCAAACCACCTTGGCGGGCCATGGCAATGGCCATGCGCGACTCGGTCACCGTGTCCATTGCTGCTGAAAGCAAGGGCGTCTGGACGGAGATGCGCCTGGAAATGCGTGACGAGGTGTCTGCGTCGGACGGGATGACGTCCGTGTGGCCGGGCAGCAACAGGACGTCGTCGTAGGTCAGGCCAACAAAGCCAAAGGGATCGTGTTCGGGCTGGGTCATGAGTGTGCGCCTCTTACCTGGGTTTCCGGGGGCTTAACTGGTAGGGGTTGCAACTGATGACCAGCCCGTCATTACGGGACTGGCCTGTGCATGAGGTACCTGTGCAGAAGTTGCCTGCGCAGAAGGTATTGGATAAATACTAGAACCTCCGCGCCTATCGCCATATTCCGCGACGCCCGACTGTGAGCAATCGCACTGGCGGCAGGCCGGCGTCGTGCGTTTAAAACCGCCGGACAGCGAACCTAGCTGGCGGACCAGCCGGTAGCGGCGAGCAGCCGCTCCTCAAACATTGGAATCATGGTCTGCACGTAGGTCTTGGAAAGATGGTTGTCGTCCTTGTAGACGTAGACGTTCCCCACAACAGCCGGGCATGTCCCTTGCTCGCAGATGAAGTCGCTCATGTCCATGAGATGGAGCCCTTCAACCTTGCCGACGTAGTCATCCAAGGGTGAGGAAGCCGCCAAGGATTCTTCAAGCGGAACGTTGCAGTCGGGAGAATCCTTGCCCTTTTTTTGGACGCACTCAGGCATGTTAAAGCTGAATCGCGGGTTGTCCCGGACACCCACCACATCAATTCCCAGGTCCGTGAACGGCTTGATGCCTTCAAGGTAACCGGGGACTTCGGTCTCGAAAGGCGCGTCAACGTGCGTCAGCGATGCCACCGTAAACACGGCGTCGGGTTTGTGTTCCAGAACGTAGGCAGAACTCGCCTTATTGAAGTCGTTACAGAACTCCGGGCGTTCCGGCGATTGCGCGCCAAACCGGCACCCACCCTTGAGCAGCGTGACCACTTCCCAGCCGTGCTGCTTGGCAATCGGGCCAAGTGCGGCCATGTACTGCTGGGAGTGGGAGTCACCCAACACCACAATTCGTTTGGTGACTACCTCGGGTTCCTCATTCTGCAGGCATCCCTCCAACACGGGGTCGGTGGGCACATTGTCCCCTGTGCACGCGCCGTCTACGTTGGCCCATTCGTCCTTCATGGCCGCCGGCGCCGGGATGATCAGGGCTTCTTCGCTCGGCTTACCTGCGTAATCCGGGGCCAGCGCTGCCGCGCCGGGCGTCAGTTCGTGAGGCTGATCGGCAATCGCTGCCGCTTCCGCGGTGATGGCGCTTTGCCAGGCGGTGACAGGTAGCGCCAGCAGCGCACCGCAGGCAGCAATCACGACGGCGGCCCGCCAGGACCGCACGTCCGGCCACTTCCAGCTGCGCAAGGGAAGTTCGACGAACCTCGTGGTGGCTACCGCGAGGAGAAGGGAAACCGCCATGATTCCCAAGCCCTGGAGGAGGCTCGGCTGCTTGGTGCCGGAGGCCAGGAGGAAGAACACCAACACCGGCCAGTGCCACAGGTACAGGGCGTACGAGTTGTCCCCCAGCACCACCAGCGGGCGCGAACTCAGGAGACGGTCTGCGCCAAAGCGGCTTCCGCTGTGGCCGGCGACGATCACGGCCGCGGCTGCAAGGGTTGGCCAGAGAGCCACAAAACCCGGGAAGGAACGATCCACGGGGAGCACCAGCCCGCACGCTAGCATCGCAGCAATACCGGCCCAGCCCAGGACGACACGGAGCCGGCGTCCCGGTTTCAGATAGGGAATCGCCAAGGCAAGCAGGGAACCCAGGGCGAACTCCCACAGACGGGCACGGGTATCAAAGTACGCGTATGCCTGGTTGGTGGCGGTCTGCTCCACGGAGAACACGAGCGATGCCAGAAAGACCGCACCGAAGGTGATGAACAGCAGTTGCCTGTGGCCCACGGCCTTCCGCTGCGGGAACAGCCTGGCCAGCAGCGGCTGGGCAAGGCCGACCCCGGCGAAAATCAAAGGCCACAGAATAAACACCTGGCCTTGGACGGATAACGACCAAAAATGTTGGAGCGGGCTGGCGTCCACGTGCTGCTGGGCGTAGTAGTCAACCGCGAAAGCGGCAAGCTGCCAGTTTTGGCGATACATCAGCGATGCCCACGCCTCGGTGAGGACATCCGGCCACCTGCTTTGCGGGATCAATGCCCAGGTGCCGACGAGGATCGCCAGCAGGACAACGACGACAGCGGGCAGCAGACGCTTGAACACGTGCAGCCAGTGCCGCACAAGCCTTAGTGGCGCGCGGCTTTCGAGCTTGCGTGTGAAGGACAATGTCAGAAGGAAAGCCGAAATCAGCAGGAAGACGTCCACGCCGCCGGAAACCTTACCGAGCCAGATATGGTAAGCCGCAACCATCAGCACAGCCAGTGCACGCAGCCCCTGGACTTCGGGCCGGAAGCCTGGTTTGGCCCGGGTCGCGGGCTTTTCTGCGGGAGTGGCCGGTGCGGCGGCCTTCTTCTCCATCATCGCTGCCACCCTGTCGCGGTAAACCACCTTTCATCCAACATGCCTGCCATGCTCTTGACGTAGGTTTTGGTCAGGTGGTTGTCATCCAGGTAGACGAACGTATTACCGATGATCGGCGGGCAATAGAGTCCTTGGCACATCAGGTCGGACATATCCAGCAAGGAAAGGTTCTGGTACTTGCCAGTCACCGCATCAAAGGGGCTGGGTTCGGCCAGGACGTCAGCTTTGAGCGGGCGGCAATCCCGGCTGTCCACCCCCTTGGAAAGGGTGCAATCCGTCAGGCTGTAGGTAAACCGCGGATTGTCACGCACCGCCACTACGTGGATGCCCAGCCCCGTGACCTCGGGAATGAGGTCCTCGAATCCGTGCGTCAGTCTTTCATCAGGCAAGGAGGAAACAGCCGCCGTACCCACCATGAAAAGGGCGTCCGGCGCCTGTTCCCGGATATGGCTGCGCACTTCACTGTTGAACTTGTTGCAGCCCGGCTCGGACTCGGGATCTTCAGTCATAAAGGGGCAGGCCCCGTACAGCAAGGAGTAGAGGCGCCAATGGTGCTGCTCCGCCAGCACTTCCATGGCAGCAAGCCATTGCTGGGAGTGGGAGTTGCCTACAACAAGGACCGTCTTGGTGGCATCATCTCCCACGCCGTTCTGCTTGCAGTTGTCCTGCAGCAGCTGTGATTCGGGTTTCGTGTCACCGGAGCATCCGTTGGGCAGATTGGCCCAGTCACGCCCAATCCTTTCAGCGGTTGGTTGAGTGAGCGCATTCGGAGCTGCTTCATTGACGTACCCGGGCAGGAGGGCCTTCGCGCCGGGGTTATCAAAGACCATCCGCGCCTCCGCAGCTTGCTGGTCCAGGTCCAGGCGGTATTGGAATGCCATCAGGGGTGCGGACACCACGGCCAGGCAGGCCACGATCGCGATGACCGAGCGGCGCCTCTTTACCTCGGGCCATTTCCATTCGCGGAATGGCTTCTCCACGAATTTGGTGGTGAGGAAAGCCAGGATGAGCGACAACGCCACGATTGCCGTGCCGGACAGCCAGCCAGCGTGATCCTTTCCGCTCCAGGCCAAAGCAATCACCAGGATGGGCCAGTGCCAGAGGTAGAGCGCATACGAATTGTCACCGAGCCGTACCAGGAATTTGGAACTCAGTATCCGGTCCACACCGAAACGGCTTCCGGTCTGTCCGGCCGCAATAACGGCCACCGCAGCCAGTGTTGGCCACAATGCGACGAATCCGGGGAAGGCCGTTTGTACTTGCAGCAGGATGCCGCACGTGAGCATCGCCACCACACCAACCCAGCCCATGACAATACGGACAGGTTTGGAAAAGTTCAGGGCGGGAAGAATCAACGCCACCAACGTGCCCAGGGCGAACTCCCACAAACGGGCAAAGGTATCGAAGTATGCCACTGCCTGATTGCTGGCCGTGAAAATGATGGAGTAGACAAACGAGACCAGGAAGATGATGGCAAAGACGTACACCAACGTGGCCCGGTATCGCAGGGCGAAGCGTCGGCACACCAGCGCTGCAGTGGCGAAAATGACGGGCCACAGAATGAATACCTGACCCTGGATGGACAGCGACCAGAAGTGCTGCACAGGGCTGGCCATGCTGTGGTCAGTGGCGTAATAGTCCACGGCCAGATCCTGCAGCAGCCGGTTTTCGAAGTAGAACAGCGACGCCCAGGTTTGCTGGACAATCTCGAACCATCGCGTGGCCGGCAGGAAAATAAAGGTTGCTGCCAGAGTTGACACAAGAACCACGACCACGGCGGGTAGCAGCCGTCTGAACAAGTGCAGCCAGTGCCGCACAAGGTCCATGGGACGGCCTTGTTTGTACCGGCCCGTGAACTGGAGAGTCATAAGGAATGCGGAGATCAAAAGGAAGACATCAACGCCGCCGGAGACCCTGCCGATCCAGATGTGGTAGCTCACCACCATAAGGACAGCCAAGGACCGAAGGCCTTGGATTTCGGGTCGGAATTTGGATTTCGCAACGGGTCCGGAAGCCCGCCTACCGTGGTGGGCAGGGGCTGGAATCGTTGGCGTCGTCACGGTAGGCAGTTCCTCAAAGCTGTGGCACAAAGCATCAATATTACGCGTTTTCAGTCACGCAACCCATGTGGGAGAGTGTTCCCGGCCGCCATTCGATGCCCCATCAGCACAGGTCCAGCCATACATTCTGCCACCCAAACCTGTGCGTGACCTGTGCTGATACTCCTGGCGCTCCTCAACCTTGACGCCCGGCACAACCCACTACGACGTGAGCTATTACACGTTGACGAGGCCGCTGGAACGCGGCGCCGTGACCCGCCCGGCGAGGTATCGGGCGTCCCGGCAGGCACCGGGCAGCGTTGCCGAGGCTGCCGCGAACAGGAACTCCTGGCCAAGGAAGTACAGGCCCGGGACGCTGTCTGCCACTCCCCTGGTCTGCTGCGGTTCCCCGTGACTGTCGAATGCCGGCAGGTTCACCCATGAGTAATCCTCGTGATAGCCAGTGCACCATATGACGTTCGCGGCCTCCACCTGCGTCCCGTCTTCCAGTACCGGGAGTCCGTCCTGCACACCAGCCAACCTGGGATGGAGGCGGACACCGGCAGCGGCCAGGTCCTTGCTCTTGGTGCGGATCAGCGGGGCCGCCATGGATTTGAACTTGGGAGCCGCTTTTCGTCCCATGGGGGTATTGAGGTTGAGCACGTAAAGGCCCAGGAAGCGGACTACCGGCAGGGCAAAACGCGCAGCTGCACGGCCATGCCGCATAGGCATCTCGGCGCTGGGCTTGCCAGCAAGAAGTGTGGGCCGGGAGCGGGCAACTTCAAGGGCAATCTCCGCACCGGAATTGCCCAGGCCCACCACCAGGACAGGGCCTTCCTTTAACTGACCGGGGTTTTTGTAATCCTGAGAGTGCAGCTGAAGGATGCTCCGATCCAGTTCGCCCGCGAAGGCAGGAACTTTGGGGATACGGTGACCACCTGTGGCGATGACCACATTCCTGCTTCTCCATTCGCGGTCTCCCGACCGGAGCACGAAAGCCTCACCCTCAGAGCTGATGTCCTCCACGCGTACGCCGGCAACGTAAGGCAATTCAAAGCGGCGCACATAGTCTTCCAAGTAGTCAGCCAGCTGATCCTTGGTGGGAAATGCCAAGGGGTCGCCGGGGAAAGGTGCGCCGGGAAGGCCGTCATACTTGGCCGGAGTGAAGAGGCGCAAGGAGTCCCAGCGTTGACGCCAAGCATCCCCTGGCCTCTGGTGCTGGTCCAGGATGAGGAAGTTCCTGCCCTGCCTTGCCAACCAGTACCCGAGCGCGAGCCCGGACTGGCCGCCACCCACAATGACGGTGTCAACTTCTGGATTGTGGTGAACGGACATCATCGTCTCCTATCTCGCTTGCAGTGGATCACTGATCTTTGCTGTGACCTGATAGGAGCCACGCTATGAGCGCGGCGCCTGGGTCCGCATCGGTCAAGTGAGCCACTCATTTCCAGCGGGATGGGTATTTCTGACCACTCGCAGTGGTTTTCAGCGAATCAGGCCGTGCTCAAAGGCGTAGCCGGTCGCGGCCGCTCTGGACGGCACCGCGAGTTTGGAAAGAATGTTGCTCACATGCCTGGCCACTGTCTTTTCACTGAGGTAAAGCTCCCGGGCGATGGTTCGGTTGGAGTGCCCACCGGCCACCAGCCGGAGCACTTCCACCTCGCGGTCAGTCAACGGTGAGCTGCCTTTGTTCTTCTCGCCGGTGAGTTCCAGGACCTCTGCTACTGCCGGCATCGCCCCAAGATCTGCCAAGTCGGCTTTGGCAGCCTCGAACTCCATGGCAGCAGAATCGGGATCGCCCAACAGGGCACACGCACGCGCCGCAAGTACCCTGCACCGGGCGGCTTGATAGGGAGCTTCGAGGCTGTACCAGATCCGCCACGCCCTTCTCGCCTCACGAAGCGCGGCCTGGGGCTCGGCTTCGACCAACAGCACCTGGGCAGCGGCATGGGCAACCAGGGCCATCTCCAATGGACGGCCGCCCTGCTGAAGAGGCTCGGACAGTTCGTCCAGCGCGAGCCTGGCAGCAGCCGCGTCGCCAGCGGCAAGTTCAACCTCGACGACGGCAGGCAGCAAGCGACGTCGATTGGCTGGGTCGGCCCCTGCCATCGCCCGCCGCATGGTGGCCTGTGCCTGGGCCGTTTTGTGCTCGGCCAGCTCAAGCAGCGCGATGCCGGGAACAGGTTCGAATCCGGTCCCGGCAGCTATGGCGTAGGCTTTCCCCGCTTCCACCAGGAAACCCTGCAGGCGAAGTACTTCGCCCTGTTGATACCAGGATCCAAACGTGGCATCCGGGTCGCCCTTCCGCACCCTGCCTTCGGCGGCCCGCGCCACCGACAGGGCCTCTTCCCACGCTCCGTGAAGTATCAACAGTTCGGCACGGTAAGCCTGGCATTGTCCACTGAACATCACCATGTCCGGGCGATCCCCGCACCAGCGTTCCAAGGCCGCAGTCCACTCGTGGGCGCGGCGCACATCGTTGGAAAGACGACAACTGCCCAAGACTGCACAGTAGATGATCCCTGCGGGGATGGGAGAGACCTCACCTGAGGTGACAGAGACCATCACTTCATCCAAAAGCTGCAAACCTTCTTCCACGTGCCCGAGGGAAACGCGGGTGGTGCCGACACCGAGCCGGCCCAAGGCCTGGAGGTCTTTGTCGTGGAAGGAGGTTCCCAGCTCCAAGGCTTTGGCGAACAGACCGTGTCCAGCTGCCGGGGCTCCACTGCGCAACAAACCGAGGGCCGCTGGAATCATGAGGTATCCCTCGGCTGCACAGGGACCTGACATACCTTCCAGCACGTGCTTGGCACGGGACAACCACCCGTTTCCACGGGCCGGCTCTCCCATGTCCATCAGGAACATAACCAGCCAGGCCGCACACCTCGCGGCATTGTCAGTGTCTCCCATGGTCAGGAATTCGTCGTGCGCCCGGGTCAGGTACTCAATGCTTTGGCTATTCAAGCCAAGCAGCATCGCCACAGATGCCGCCAATTCGATGTCCTGCGGAGGGAGTCCGCCCTCTGAATCGGCGCGGGTGAGGCACTCAAGCGCATCGCGCCAACGGCGCTCGTGGAAGGCCGAGCGTCCCAAATCCAAGTCTGTGTCCGGAACTGTCATGGCTCACCTTGCGACCGGGAACAGACCGAATGACGCACCCAAGCCGCCCTAGTAGCGTCAGGTTACCGCCGCCGTCGTACGCTCACAATAGCCGCCCCGCGGAAAGCCGCAGACAACAAAAGCCCCGGTCAACGTGACCGGGGCTTCTGTTAAACCAGGCCGTTAGTGCTGGTGGCCTGCGTGTGCGTCTTCTTCCTCAGCCGGCTTTTCGGCAACCAGGGTCTCGGTGGTGAGAACCAGAGCAGCAATGGAAGCGGCGTTGCGGAGAGCCGAACGGGTGACCTTCACGGGGTCGATCACGCCAGCGGCGATCAGGTCCTCGTACTCGCCGGACTTGGCGTTGAAGCCGTGGTTTGCTTCCAGCTCGGAAACCTTGGCAACAACAACGAAGCCGTCGAAGCCAGCGTTCTGGGCGATCCAGCGCAGCGGCTGGACCAGGGCGCGGCGGACGATGCCCACAGCAGCTGCTGCGTCACCCTCCAGCGCCTTGACGGCCGGGGACTCGTCCAGTGCCTTGAGGGCGTGGATGAGAGCGGAACCGCCACCGGAAACGATGCCTTCTTCGAGGGCTGCACGCGTGGAGGAAACAGCGTCCTCGATGCGGTGCTTCTTTTCCTTCAGCTCAACCTCGGTGGCTGCGCCAACCTTAATCACGCCGATGCCGCCGGCCAGCTTGGCCAGGCGTTCCTGCAGCTTTTCCTTGTCCCAGTCGGAGTCCGTCCGGGTAAGCTCGGCGCGCAGCTGTGCAACGCGGTCAGCGACGTCCTCAGCCGTACCGGCACCATCAACAATGGTGGTGTTGTCCTTGGTGACTGTGATGCGGCGTGCGGTACCGAGTACCTCGAGGCCAACGGTGTCCAGGCTCAGGCCAAGGTCCGGGGAAACAACCTGGGCGCCCGTCAGCGTGGCGATGTCCTGGAGCATGGCCTTGCGGCGGTCGCCGAAGCCCGGAGCCTTGACGGCAACAACGTTGAGCGTGCCGCGGATGCGGTTGACGATCAGCGTGGACAGGGCTTCGCCTTCAATGTCTTCAGCAATGATGAAGAGCGGCTTGTTTGCCTGCAGGGCCTTCTCCAGCAGCGGCAGGAAGTCCTGCAGCGAGGAAATCTTGCCCTGGTTGATCAGGATGAGGGCGTCCTCGAGGACGGCTTCCTGGCGCTCAGCGTCGGTGACGAAGTACGGGGACAGGTAGCCCTTGTCGAACTGCATGCCCTCGGTGAGGACCAGTTCGGTCTGGGTGGTGGAGGATTCTTCAATGGTGATGACACCATCCTTGCCAACCTTGCCGAACGCTTCGGCCAGCAGTTCGCCAACCTCGTCGCTCTGTGCGGAGATGGCTGCGACGCTGGCAACCTGGGTGCCTTCGACTTCGCGGGCATTCTCCAGGAGGCGGGCGGCTACTGCTTCAACGGAAACCTCGATGCCGCGCTTGATCTCGCCCGGAGCGGCGCCGGCAGCCACGTTGCGCAGGCCTTCCTTGACCAGGGCCTGTGCCAGCACGGTGGCCGTGGTGGTGCCGTCGCCGGCAACATCGTTGGTCTTGGTGGCTACTTCCTTGGCCAGCTGTGCGCCAAGGTTCTCGTAGGGGTCATCAAGCTCAACTTCACGGGCGATGGTTACGCCATCGTTGGTGATGGTGGGTGCGCCCCACTTCTTGTCCAGCACGACGTTGCGGCCGCGCGGACCAAGCGTCACCTTGACAGTGTTGGCGAGCTTGTCGATACCGGCCTCAAGAGACCGGCGGGCAGCATCGTTAAAAGCAAGCTGCTTTGCCATGGTTGTGTCCTTTCAAGACAGAAAACCCGCACCGCTGGCGGCTGGAATCATTCCAACTCGACGGCGGTGCGGGGCTCCGGGAAGTTACTTTACGACGATCGCAAGGACGTCGCGGGCGGACAGAACGAGGTACTCGTTGCCGCCGGTCTTGACTTCGGTTCCACCGTACTTGGAGTAGATGACGACGTCGCCAACAGCTACGTCAACCGGTACGCGGTTTCCGTTGTCATCGAAGCGGCCGGGGCCGATTGCAACAACTTCGCCTTCCTGCGGCTTCTCCTGTGCGGAGTCCGGAATGACCAGGCCGGAAGCCGTGGTCTGCTCTGCTTCGAGCGGGCGAACAACAATACGATCCTCAAGAGGCTTAATCGAGACCGACACTCGGACTCTCCTTTTCATGAGCTGATTCATGGACTAAGAACTAGGGTGCCTGGGCGTTCAACCGTCGTCGCGGTGCCGGAGAACGCTTGGCGTAGTTAGCACCCTCCGGGGGAGAGTGCTAACAAGACTCTATGTAAGCGTTAGCACTCGGTCAAGGTGAGTGCCAGCATTTCGTCATGGGTGAACGTCCCTTACCTGCCCGTCAGGTCGTCCAGATCGTAGTCTTCGCCGTCGTCATCCTCATCCAGCGGAGCATTGCCGCGGTTCAGGTACAGCACCACGGCGGCGGCTATAGCCACGATGCCGGAGATCACCAGCGTGATAATTCCACCGGTCCGGGCGCCGCTGTAAAGTTCGCGGATGCCCCGCGCTTCATCGGTGGCGTCATTGACGCTCTTGCCGGCCACCGAGTAAGTAGCCGCATTGAAGGAATCCAACGCGAAGATAATGATCAGCAGGCCGATGCAGACCACCGCGATCACGACCCCCGCTATCAGGGCGGGGCGCGCAATCTTCGTCAGGGAGGGGTGCGGTGCTGCGTTGTCTTCCATGAAAACAACCCTATCCGGCTGATTCGCCGGTCACGCTGTCAAGCGCCGCGCCGTTAGGCTTGATTCCATGCCTCACGCACCGCAGGAACAGATCGCACCCTTGCTGACTACTGAAGGATGGGAACTTCTTGCCTCACTGGGACCCTATCGGGAGGCCGATTCCTTCAGCGTCAACGCAGACCTCCGCAAAGCGGGTCACTCCCCGGAGCTGGTAGCTGCGGTCCTCACGCAATCCAGGCTGCGGACGCGCGCAGAGGCAAAGTTCGGCGAGTTTGCCCGGCAGATGCTCTTTACCCAAGCCGGCTTGGAGCAGGCAACGCGATTGAACGTCGCAGCCCGTCACGCCGAGCGCTTCGCGAAGGCCGGCATCTCGCACGTTGCAGACCTGGGCTGCGGCCTTGGCGCCGACTCCATGGCGATGGCGTCAATGGACATTTCCGTGACCGCGGTTGAGATGGATGAAACCACCGCCGCCTGCGCCACCATCAATCTCATGCCCTTCCCGCATGCCACCGTGGTGCACTCCGACGCAACAACCGTGGAATTGGACGGGGTGGACGGCGTATGGCTGGATCCCGCCCGGCGAACCACGTCCACCTCCGGAACCAAACGGATCTGGGACCCTGAAGCCTTCTCTCCCCCGTTGTCCTTCGTGGAACGCCTGGCGGCTACCGGCCGCGCCATCGGCGTCAAGATGGGTCCCGGCATCCCGCATGAGTCCGTGCCTTCAGGCTGCGAAGCCCAGTGGGTTTCGGTAGGCGGCGACGTCACCGAAGTGACCCTGTGGTTCAACGCAGTGTCCCGCCCCGGCGTGCGTCGCGCCGCGCTGGTGATTGGCGGCCAAGGCGCCGCTGAGATCACCAGCGGCACGGATTTCGACGGCGGCCCGGTAGCCGCCGTCGGGCCTGTAGAAGGTTTCCTCTACGAACCCGATGGTGCGGTGATCCGCGCAGGACTGGTGGCCGACGTCGCCGAACGGCTGGGCGGGCACCTGGTGGACGAGCACATTGCCTACATCTGCGCGCCTGCGCTGCACGACACTCCCTTCGCCCGTGCCTACAAGGTTCTTGAGGTGATGCCCTATAACGTCAAGGCCCTCAAGGCTTGGGTCAAGGCCAACGGGATCACTGTGCTGGACATCAAGAAGCGCGGCACGGCAGTCACTCCCGAGGAACTCCGGAAGCAGTTGCTGCCCGCCAAACCGGATAAGTCCCTTGGGACGAAAACAGCCACCCTGGTCCTCACCAGGATCGGCGAGGAGAGAGTGGCTGTTGTGGTGGAACCGGTCACTGCCTAGCAGTCAGCGGCACCCGGCAGTCAGCGGCGTGAAAACTCCGAGGCTTCGCGGACCTGCTCAGGGCTAGGGCGCACGCCGGTGTAGAGGACAAATTGTTCCTCGGCTTGGATGGCAATAACTTCAGCGCCCGTGATCACCTTCTTGTCCGCCTTCCGGGCAGCACTGATAAGTGGCGTCTCGGACGGCAAAGCCACGACGTCAAACACTACTTGCGCCGCGGCTATCGTGGCGTCGTCGAAGGACTGCGCTGTTTCGTCCGCACCTGCCATTCCCAACGGCGTGACGTTGATGATGAGATCAGCTGTGGAGCCGTTGACGTCATCCTGCCAGGCGAAGCCGTAAAGATCTGCCAGTGCACGGCCGGTGTCCTCGTTGCGGGCCACGATGGTGACGGCGGTGAACCCGGCGTCCCGAAGTGCTGCGGCTACGGCCTTGGCCATACCGCCTGCACCGCGGAGGAGCACGCTGTGGCTGCTGGGAACCTGGTGGTCCTTTAGCAGCCGGGCAATGGCGATGTAGTCCGTGTTGTAGGCAGTCAGCACGCCATTGTCGTTGACGATGGTGTTCACCGAATCAATGGCCTTGGCCGACGGGTCCATCACGTCAACCAACGGGATGACGGCTTCCTTGTAAGGCATGGACACCGCGGCGCCCCGGATGGGGAGGCCGCGGATGCCAGCCACTGCAAGGGTGATGTCCGCAGGGGCGAATGCTTTGTAGACAAAGTTCAGGCCGAGCAGATCGTATAAATAATTGTGGAACCGGGTGCCGATATTGCTGGGCCGGGCCGCAAGCGAAATGCACAGGGACATGTCTTTGTTCAGGATTGGCATTCCCCCATTAAACACGCCCCCTTATCACCGACGTGCGGTTAGCCCTGCCGCGCCTTCATCCGCGGATTGTTCTTGTTGATGACGAAGGTACGCCCGCGCCTGCGCACAATCTGGGCGCCGGGGATCTTCTTGAGGGCACGCAGCGAATTCCTGACCTTCATGGTGTTTCTCCTTTGGTTGGGTGGTTGGTTTAAAGGGCGTCGCTGAGTTCCAGGGGGTCGTCCCACACGCCGAAATCCTGCTGCATTTCAGCTTGGGTGAGTTGGCAACCGTCCAAGAGCCCGCGAAATTCCCGGGCGTCGATGTCCTCCGAAAGGCCGGTGATCGCCAGCACAGTTCCACGGTCGCCGCGGCTGGGATGCCAGTCCAGGACAGAGTCGACGTCGGCACCCGCCTTTCCGGGGTGCGCCTGGCCAGGTTCGGCCGAGTCCGCCAGCCATTTCCCGGTACTTTCGAGCCAGACCCTAGGCCCAATACCTTGGACGGCGATCCTTGTTTTCGGCGCTGATGCGATCCAGAGGCGGCCTCGCAGCCAGTGCGTTCCGGCGGCCAGTTGGGGCAGGGCTTCGCGGAAGCGTCCCGGATGCAGCGGCCGACCCACTTTGTGGAGCACCGTCCGGTAGGACCCACCCCCATCGCTGACGGGCACACGCACGACGCCGGGACGGTTGCGTGCCGCCGCTTCAGCGTCGTCGAAGCATCCCGGCCTGTAGGCGTCAGCGGCGCCAATGACGCCTGCGTGGGACGCCAACTGGCCAAGCAACTGGACACCCAACTGCCACTGCGAAGTGCCTTCGCGAGGTTCGCCGCTCAGCACTGCACCCAGGCCGGGGTGCACCATCACCGTATCCACCTGCCCGAACTCGCCGATCAGGAATTCTCCGCTGGTTCGCTCATCTGTGGGCATGGACGTAAACCCGGACTCGAACAGCGTGTGACGGTCCCAAATATGGTCATCCAAGTCCGCAGGGTCCAAAGCCAGTACGGCGTTGTCTATCACCGCAGGGCGGCTCAGGCCACGCCGAAGCTCGCCAACGGCCATGCCGGCCGCAACGCCGGGAGGGAGGCCCAGCACTACATGGTCGAAACCGCAGGAGGCGAGACGTTCCGCCGTCGGGACTACATCTAATCTGACAGTGCAGCTGAGGCAACCATGCTCCAGAACTGTGGTTTCGCGCTCGAACAACTGGCCGTTCCGGTATACCCGCCGCAGGACCATCGAGCCATCAAGGAGATCGTGAAGGACCACCACGGAATTGGCGTGGGTTTGGCCGAGCCGGGCAGCGGCGGACTCGCGGCATTGGGTGTCCAAGGAACTGACAACTGTGAGATGCATGCAGCGATTCTATTGAGAAGCATTCTCAATAGCAAATGACGGGACTTTCCCCCTCGCAAGACCACAGCAGAAACCTGCGTTCCAGCTGCATTAGACTTGTTCCGACCGCTGGCGGCCCCACAGCGGGGAACCGTGTCCGGCTGAGACAAGACAAATGAGGGGACTACGTGCAGATTGA
This sequence comes from Arthrobacter sp. DualSoilB13, assembly GCF_055389195.1. Taxonomy (NCBI): domain Bacteria; kingdom Bacillati; phylum Actinomycetota; class Actinomycetes; order Micrococcales; family Micrococcaceae; genus Arthrobacter; species Arthrobacter sp. DualSoilB13. The sequence goes on from NZ_AP035865.1 coordinate 2,950,585, forward strand.
TTTTGCGCCATCCAGGCAATCGACACTGGGTGTGGAATGGGAGTTGGCGCTCGTCAATGCACGCACCGGGGAACTGGTATCAGTGGCCAACGACGTCCTCAAAGGCGTCGCCGCGAACCACCCCGACCTCAACGAGGACGACGAACACCCCCATATCAAGCGCGAACTGCTCCTCAATACGGTGGAACTGGTCACCGGGATCTGCGAAACAGTCAAAGACGCCAAGGAAGACCTCAGCCGCTCCCTGGCCGCCGTGCGTGAAGTCACCGATCCCATGGGCGTCGAAGTGTTCTGCGCAGGCAGCCACCCCTTCAGCCCTCCCCTGCTCCAGCCCGTCACGGACAAGGAGCGTTACGCCAAGCTCATTGAGCGGACCCAATGGTGGGGACGCCAAATGGTGATCTACGGTGTTCACGTCCACGTGGGCATCGACCGCAAGGAAAAGGTCCTTCCCATCCTGGACGGGCTGGTCAACTACTTCCCGCACTTCCAAGCCCTGTCCGCCTCAAGCCCTTACTGGGCCGGAGAAGAGACCGGCTACGCCTCCCAGCGTGCGCTCATGTTCCAGCAGCTTCCCACCGCAGGCCTCCCCTTCCAATTCGACACGTGGGAAGCGTACGAGTCCTATGTCCAGGACATGTTCACCACCGGCGTCATCGATGCGACCTCAGAAATCCGCTGGGACATCCGCCCGGTGGCCAACCTTGGGACCATCGAGATGCGCATCTGCGACGGGCTGGCCACTCTTGAAGAAGTAGGAGCCATTGCCGCGCTGACCCAATGCCTGGTGGACGAGTTCTCCTCCATCCTTGATGCAGGCGGCAGCATCCCCACCATGCCGCCCTGGCATGTGCAGGAGAACAAATGGCGGGCCGCGCGTTACGGCATGGAAGCCATCATCATCCTCGACGCCGAAGGCAACGAGCAGCTTGTCACAGAGCACCTCACGGAGACCGTCGCGCGGCTTGAGCCCGTGGCAGCAAAGCTCGGCTGCTCCGAAGAATTGGCAGACGTCCTGAAGATCATTGAGCGTGGGGCAAGCTACCAGCGCCAGCGCCGCGTCGCCGCCGAACACAACGGTGACCTGCAGGCAGTGGTCATGGACCTCGTGCACCAAATGCGCAAAGGACCTGACGCCTAGTTCCCTGTTTGCCTGAGTCTGAATCTCAGGCGGGCACTGACACCGTGGTCACCGGCATGGAGGAATCCGGCGCGAAGGAGACTCCGCTGGGGCCGATGCCGGCCATGATCAGCTGGGCACCGAGCGCTGCAACCATGGCGCCGTTATCCGTGCACAGGTCCAGCGGCGGGACGTGGAGCTTGATTCCGGCGGAAGTACAGCGCTGCCCGGTCAGTTCCCGGAGCCGCGAGTTCGCTGCTACACCCCCACCGAGCAAGACGTCCGTGATGCCATGCTCTTTGCAAGCCAGGACTGCCTTGGAACTGATGACGTCCACCACGGCTTCCTGGAACGCTGCGGCAATGTCCGCCACGGGGACTTCTTCGCCACGGGCTTCGAACTGCTCAACGCACCGGGCCACCGCTGTTTTCAGGCCGCTGAAAGACCAGTCGTAGCGGTGCGGCCCCTTCTCCTCCGCCGTACCCATGTACTTGGGCTGAGTGAGTCCGCGCGGGAAACGGATGGACTTGGGGTTACCCTGGCGCGCCAGTTTGTCGATTGCGGGCCCACCCGGATACCCGAGGCCAAGGATGCGGGCCACTTTGTCGTAGGCTTCGCCGGCGGCGTCGTCAATGGTTGAACCGAGGAGTTCGACGTCGTCCGTGATGCTGCGGATGCGCAGGATTTCCGTATGCCCGCCCGAGACCAGGAGGGCTCCGAGGTTCTCCGGCAGCTTGCCGGCTCCCAAGCCGGCGGCAGCACCGGCGTCGTTCTTTCCCTCAGTTCCTTGACGTCCGTTCAGGAGTCCCACGCCCACATGCGCCACCAGGTGGTTGATGGCGTACAGCGGTTTTCCCGTGGCCACAGCCAGCGCCTTGGCAGCACAGACGCCTACCATGAGCGCACCTGCCAAGCCGGGACCGGATGTCACGGCAATGGCATCAATCTCGTCCAAGGTGACACCGGCTTCATGCAGCGACTCCTGCAAAGTGGGCACAAAAGCGTCCAGGTGCGCGCGCGACGCGATCTCCGGGATGACACCGCCGAAGCGGACATGCTCATCCATGGACGAGGACACGGTGTTGGTCAAGAGGGTGGTCCCCCGCACGATCCCCACGCCGGTCTCATCGCAGGAAGACTCGATGCCCAGCACCAGCGGCTGCTGCTGTGACTGTTCCGGATACTGCCCGCTCACGCCGTGGCTCCTTCGTGGGACTGTGGTTTGTTCAGTTCAAGACGCATGATCAGGGCGTCCGTGCCGTCCCGGTAATAGCGGGGACGCACGTGGATCTGCTCGAAGCCGAACCGCAAGTACAGCTGCTGGGCGCGGGGGTTGTCCGCCCGGACTTCCAGCAGGACGTCTGCCGCACGGCGGCGACGCGCTTCATCAATCAGTTCAGTCAGGACAGCCGAACCGATGCCCTTGCCCTCGAATTCAGGCACGACGGCGATCGTCTGGACGTCCGCGATCGGCTCAATACACATCAACCCGGCGTAGGCCACGATCTCCCCGGAAACCTCCGCCACCACATAGCGCCGGGTCTCCGGCTGGGCCAATTCGTCGAAGAACATCTGCAACGGCCAGGCATCCACGGGGAACAACCGGCGCTCCAACGTCTCCACTGCCGGGATATCAGCCTCGGTCATGTCCCGCAGGGAAAGACCGGCGAGTTCCAGCTTGGGTGAGAATTTCCTTTCCGTCACAGCGCACGCTTCCTGGGTCCAGGCACCTGGGCATCGGATTCGCGCAGATACAACGGTGTAGAGTCCAGCAAGGTCTGACCGGCCGTGAGCTTTGCCAAAGCGAACTGCCCCAGCGAGGCCGCGTCCGGCTGGGTCTGAGCGAAATCAACGTCCGCAGTGAGGACATCGGCGTACAAACCTGCACCCGCCCCAAACACCGGCAAGTCCGGGAGCTCGGAGGCGAAACCCACATGAGGGCCGTCCACGAGTTCCGGAAGCTGTCCGTCAGCCAGCACATAACGGGCCCAATAAACCTCTTTGCGTCGGGCATCGGTAGCCACAAGGAACTCGGGTGTGGAGGCCGTTGACTCCGCAACTTCCAAGGCAATGGCGTCCAGGCTCATCAGCCCATACAACGGCTTGTTCCAAACGTAGGCGAGGGTGCGGGCCGTCGCAATGCCCGAACGGAGCCCGGTGAACGGGCCGGGTCCCACACCCGTGACGATCGCGTCAATGTCAGCGCCGGTGACACCGGCACCGGCCAAAAGCTTTGCGATCCCGGGAGCAAGGACTTCGGCGTGGCTGCGGGTATCCTCCGTGGCGAAAGATTCCACCACGGACTCCATGGCATCGTCCGAAATCAGCGCCGCACTGGCAACCGCTGACGTATCAATGGCCAGGATCAGCATTAGAGGCCTTTCACAGGTGACGTAGTTTCAAGGACCTGCGGCGCTTCGGCCCAGCGGGGACCGAATCCGCGGAAAACAATGGTGCGGGGCTCGTCGTCGTCATCGGTGTCGAAGTCCATAACGTCCCCGTCCGTGGTGGGCGCAGCGGCTGCCCCGCCAACGGACCGGTGCAGGTCAACCTCCAGACGGCTGTCCGAGAGATGCTCCACCCGGTCCCTGCCCCACTCCACCACGGTGACCGCTGTATCCATGGTGTTCTCAAGATCGATGTCGTCGATCTCCGCTGCCGAGTCCAGCCGGTAAGCATCAACATGGACCAGGTCCGGACCACCAGGCCTGGGGCCATCCGGGAGATTTGGGTGGATCCGTACCAGGACAAACGTTGGCGAAATGATGCCTGCACGCACCCCCAGGCCTTCGCCAAGTCCCTGGGTGAACGTCGTCTTGCCCGCACCCAGCTCGCCTGTCAGGACCAGGAGATCCCCGGCCTCAAGCACCCCGCCCACAGCCGCTGCGAGCGCGTGTGTCTGTTCCGCCGTCGTGACCGTGAGCGTGCGCTCCCACTGGGCGTCGCTCACAGCGTTGCCGTTCCAGCTGCGTCATTGAGGGCCGCTGGTGACTCCGGCGTGGCGGGCATTTCGTTGACGTAGCTGCGAGGGACCCGGGGGCTGATGCGCGTCACGATTTCGTAGTTGTTGGTTCCTGCTGCGGCCGCCCAATCATCGGCGGTGGGGCCACCGTCTGCTCCATTACCAAACATGACAGCCTCGGCACCCTTGAGGCCTGCCGCCTCCTCCGACGACAGGGGTCCGAGGTCGATGACCATCTGGTCCATGGCGATCCTGCCAACAACCGGATACGTCGTGCCGTTTACCCGTACAGGACCCCCGGTGGCGACCCTGGGGACGCCGTCCGCATAGCCCAGCGGCACCAGGCCCAGCGTGCTTTCCTCGCTGGTCCGGTAATTGAGTCCGTAAGAGACGCCTTGGCCTTCGGGTACCTTTTTGCAGTTGGACAGGAGAGTCCGGACAGTCATGGCGGGATGCAGGCCCAATTCGGCAGATGTGGCCCCTTCGAAGGGCGAAAGTCCGTACACACCGAGGCCTACGCGGACAAGGTCGAAGTGAGAGTCGGGCCGGGACAAAGCCGCCGGCGTGTTGGCTATATGCCGGACCTCGGTGTCAACGCCGGCGTCCTCGGCCATGGCGATTGCCTCGCGGAAGACGGCCAGTTGATGGTCCGTTTCGGGGCGTTGCGGCTCGTCTGCAACGGCCAGGTGCGAGAAGATACCCACCACCCGCAGGAGGCCCTGATCCTGGTAGTCCATGGCCTGTCCCAACAGCTGGTCCCAGTCCGCAATGGTGCAGCCGTTCCGGCCCAGTCCCGTGTCCACCTTGAGATGCACGCGCGCGGGGCGTTCCTGTTCCCGTGCTGCGGCGACAACCGCTTCCAGCTCCCAACCGGAGATCCCGACGTCGATGCCGGCGGCGACTGCCGCTTGGAAGTTGCTTTCGCGGGTGTGCAACCAGGCGAGGAGCGGGGCCTCGACTCCGGCGGCGCGCAAGGCGAGCGCCTCGGAAATGTGGGCGACACCCAGCCAGGCAGCTCCGGCGTCGAGGGCTGCCCGCGCCACCTGCACGGCACCGTGCCCATAGGCGTCCGCCTTCACCACAGCCATGACAGCGGCCGGGGAGGCAATGCCCACGAACTGACGAACGTTGTGCCGCACGGCGTCGAGGTCGATGACGGCGGAGCGCTCCAGCACCGCTGACTTTGCTATGGAGGCTTTCGTCCCGATCCCGATATCTGCAGCTGCTTCGTAAGTCACCCTAGAGATTCTAGTGCTGTCAGTGAACTCGGGTTAACTGCGGGGCTCCATCAGGGGCTACTGAGCGTCAGACAGATGCGCGATGGTGGCCCGGGCTCGTCGTTGGGCTTCGGCCGGGATGTCCTTCACGATCGGTTCCAGGAAGGCGAAGCGCCGCAACCATTGACTCGACTGGCGCTCTTTCCGTGCGTTTGCCCGTTGCCACCAGTCGGCGATGTCGCCCCACCCCGGTGCGGCCAGTGAGCCTCCCACTTCCTGGACCGCCAGGGAGGCGCAAAGGTTCGCGAACCGGAGCCGGTCCCCCAGTCTCCACCCTGCCAGGCACCCCACAATGAAGGCCGCCCCGAAACAGTCCCCGGCGCCGGTGGGATCTGAGGCTGATACGGGCAGGGACGGCACCCATTCTTCTTCCCCGGTTTCTGAGTCCACTGCCACGGCGCCTTGGGGGCCGAGGGTTACCACTGCCACTGGGACGCGGTCAGCCAGCGAATACAACGCCGCCCACGGGTCCGCCTTGCCGGTGAACGCCATCGCTTCGGGAGCATTGGGAAGGAAGGCATGGAAGTTGGCCAGCTGGTCCAGCCGGCGCTCGGACCACTCCCCGGTGGGGTCCCAGCCCACCACGCCAAAGAGTTTGGTGCCTGCATCCCTGGCTGCAAGCATCCACGGTTCCATCTCCTCACCTAAATCGGCGACGGCGGCGAGCGCCTTGGGTGGCTTCCCGATCAGTTCCGAGGAGGTGATCGGGGCGGGGTGGCCGTGCGTGACCATGGACCGGTCCTGGTTTACGCACATGGATACCGTCACTGGAGAATGCCAGCCCGAAACCCGCTGCGAGAGTGAGAGGTCAACGTGCTCCTGGCTTTCCAGGATCTGCCAGTTGTAGTCGCCGTAGCCGTCGTCCCCGAACGTTGCCGCGAGGTTGGTTCGCAAGCCGAGCCGCGCGGCAGCAATGGCTTGGTTGGCCACACCGCCGGGGCAGCTGCCCATGCCATCGCTCCACACCTCCGTGCCGGGTTCGGGTGCGTGCGGAAGTCCGGTAAAGATGATGTCTTGGAAAACCGTGCCGGTCAGGAGGAGGTCACACTGGTGGTCCCCGTCAGACCGCACGGCAGCCAGGGGGTCGAATCGTCGCTGGGGCATAGCGTCCATGCACGGCAGACTACGCTGCACGTGCTGGGCTGCATAGACTTGCATGCCTGCATAGACTCGGACCATGCGGCTCATGATCGCCGGTGGCGGCGGATTCCGGGTTCCCCTCGTGTACCGGGCTTTGTGTGAGGGACCTTTCGCAGGTTTGGTGGACGAGCTTGTTCTCTTTGACGTGGATGAATTACGGCTCGCTGCCATTGAGGCGGTGCTTCGCGACATGCCCACGGGCGGTTCCGGGCCCGTCGTCGTTGTTTCCACGGATCTTGGGCAGGCACTCACCGGCACGGACATGGTGTTCGCGGCGATCAGACCCGGTGGTACCGCGGGGAGGATCGCGGACGAACAGATTCCCCTGAGGTTGGGGTTGCTGGGCCAGGAGACCACCGGCGCCGGCGGCATCTCCTATGCGCTGCGCTCCATCCCCCGGATGCTGGAACTCGCTGAGGCCATGCGGGAGTATTGCCCCGATGCGTGGCTCATCAACTTCACCAATCCGGCCGGCATGGTTACCGAGGCTTTGGTGCCGGTTTTGGGTAACCGGGTGATCGGCATCTGCGATTCCGCCGGAGGATTGGTCCAGCGTGCTGCCCGCGCCGCCGGGGCCCCCCTTGCTGAAGGGCACCTCGACGGCGTGGGCTACTTCGGGCTGAACCACCTCGGCTGGCTTTACCGGCTGGCACCCGCTGGACGGGACCTCTTACCGGATCTGCTGTCTGATCACGGTGCACTTGAAACCATGGAGGAGGGCCGCTTGTTCGGGCAGCACACCCTCCTTCTCCTTGGCTGCCTGCCCAACGAATACCTTTACTACTACTACCAAACGTCGCAGGCCACCCAGGCCATTGGACAGCAGCAGCAAACCCGCGGGGCGTCCATCCACGGCCAGCAACAGTTGCTGTACCCGTCGCTTCTCCATGCTTCACAGCCATACCGGCTGTGGGATGACGCCCGGCGCTCCCGGGAGGAAGGTTACCTGGCAGAAGCGAGGACCCACGGGGAACAGCGGGACGAGTCCGATCTCGCAGGAGGCGGATACGAACGTGTAGCGCTTTCGGCAATGCGTGCGCTGTCCGGCGGAGGTAGGGCGCAGTTGATCCTCAATGTGCCCAACTCGCCGGTGTCTCCCACTGGGCCCGCTGCCGAGGCGGCGGTGCCCGGACTGCCTGGGGACGCCGTCGTCGAGGTTCCCTGCGAGGTAACGCCCGACGGCGCGTTGCCGCTGGCCCAGGACCGGCCGGACGGGCAGTTCCTCACCCTGATGCAGCACATCAAGGAGGTGGAGCGGCTGACAATCCGCGCCGTGGTGTCCGGCGAGCGCGAGGCAGCTGTGGAAGCCTTTGCGGCACATCCCCTGGTAGGTTCGCTCGCCCTGGGCCGGCAACTGCTTGACGGATACGAGGCCGCTTTTCCTGAATTAACCCAGCTGTGGGCCTAAAGTTTTCGGTACATCACGTGCAAGCCCACGTAGCCGATTTCAGGGTGGTTGAAGGCTTCAGGCACCGTAGCCAGAATCTTGAAACCCATGGACTGCCACAACCACACGGCACGCACGTTGCTCTCCACCACGGCGTTGTACTGCATGGAACGGAAGCCTGCCGCTTTCGCTTCGCTCAGTGAGTAGGCGCACAGGGCCCTGGCAATACCTTGACCCGAGTTGTTGGCCCCCACCATGTATCCGGCGTTGGCAACATGGCTTCCACCACCGGCTTGATTGGCGTGGAACTCCCCTGTTCCCAGGATCTCGCCGCTGCCCTGGCGCACAGCAACGAAGGTCTGGCCGGGAGCTTCCTTCACCCATTTGCTCCTGGCCACCTCTTCTGTGGTGTCGCGATCCCATGTGAAGGTCTCGCCCTCGCGGATCACCGGCTGCAGGATCGACCACATTCCGGGCCAGTCCTCAGGTGTTGCTTTACGGATGTCAAAAGATTGTTCTTGGCTCACAGCGGCCACGCTAGCAGTCTTGTCCACATAGCGAAGCTTGCCCGGCTGAGGACTCAACGGCAGGAGTAATGTTTTCTGCAGCGCAAAGTTGAATTTGCTGTGATCGTGAGGAGGTCCCGGATGCCGTTGATCCGTCGTGTGGCCTTTCTGTCCCTCCATACCTCCCCCATGGAGCAGCCCGGCGCGGGAGATGCCGGCGGAATGAACGTTTACGTGCGCGCCTTGGCCATGGCACTTGCGGAGTCCGGGGTGGAGGTGGAAATCTTCACGCGATCCACCAAAGCCGGCCAGCCCGCCGTCGAGCACCCTGGCCCCGGCGTCTGCGTACACAACGTCATGGCAGGACCACGCCGCAAACTGCCCAAGGAAGAACTGCCGGCACTTCTGCACCACATGGTCGAGGAAATCGACAAAATCCGCCACCAACAGCTCCACGGCCGCTACGACGCCATCCACTCCCACTACTGGGTTTCAGGCGTGGCAGGGCTCGAGCTCTCAGAACTCTGGGGCGTCCCCCTCATCCACACCATGCACACCATGGCCAAGGTCAAAAATCTTGTCCTGGAATCCGGTGAACGGCCTGAGCCGCGGCGCCGGGAAGACGGAGAGCAACGCATTGTGGACGGCGCTTCGAGGCTGGTTGCCAATACTCCTGCCGAAGCGGAGGAATTGGTTTCACACTACGGGGCGGATCCTGACCGGATAGATGTAGCCCCGCCGGGAGTGGACCTCAAGGTGTTCACGCCCTCGTTCCGGCGAAAATCGCGTTCATTGCGGGGCATCAGGCCGGACAGCTTCCACATCCTCTTTGCCGGCAGGATCCAGCGGCTCAAAGGTCCCCAGGTATTCGTCAAGGCGGCCGGCATACTCCGAAAACGCCGGCCGGACATTGATTTGGAAATGACCATACTGGGCTCTCTGAGCGGGGCGAAGGACTTCAACCTCCAGCACATCATTGAAGACGCTGGACTCTCCGACGTCGTTACTCACCGGCCGCCTGTTGTGGCACCGGAGCTGGCCAGCTGGTTCCGGTCAGCAGATGTGGTGGTGATGCCCTCCTTCAGCGAGTCCTTCGGTTTGGTGGCGTTGGAAGCACAGGCGTGCGGTACACCTGTGGTGGCCACCAATGTTGGTGGTCTCTCCCGCGCCATCTCCGACGGGCGAACGGGCATCCTGGTAAACGGACACGATCCTTCCGATTGGGCAGACGCCCTCGAAGATCTTTACGACGACGTCCAGACCCGCGAGGACATGGGCCGGCTCGCTGCCACCTACGCCGAGTCCTTCGGATGGCAACGCACCGCCGCCATCACGTTGGAAAGCTACCGTGAGGCTGTGGGCGGACTCTTGGTCCCGCGGCGCTGAGTCTCCGCCGGTATCTGCACCGGGGCTGATAGATTGTCGCGCACAGCGTAAACCCCCGGCAGCAGCATCCCCGCTGCGGGCAGAACCGAAGGACAAAGATGTCTGAAAACAAGGTCATGAGTGATCTTGAGATTGCCCACCACGCCACCATGCTTTCCATTGAAGAGGTGGCCGAACGCGCCGGCATTCCCGTGGATGCACTTGAGCTGTACGGGCCCTACAAGGCCAAGATCAACACGGCCAAACTGGGCCTGCCTCAGGGAAAGGCCCCCGGCAAGGTAGTGCTCGTCTCCGCCATGTCCCCCACTCCTGCCGGCGAAGGAAAGTCGACCACCACAGTGGGACTCGCGGATTCCCTGGCCCGCGCAGGCCACAACGTGATGATCGCCCTGCGTGAGCCCTCTCTCGGTCCGATTCTGGGCATGAAAGGTGGAGCCACGGGCGGTGGGTACTCCCAGGTGTTGCCCATGGATGACATCAACCTGCATTTCACGGGCGACTTCCACGCCATCACATCGGCAAACAACGCCCTCATGGCCTTAGTGGATAACCACATTTTCCAAGGCAACCACCTCGGCATCGACCCGCGCCGCATGACGTTCAAACGCGTGCTGGACATGAACGACCGCGCCCTGCGGGAAGTCATCATCGGACTCGGCGGCCCCATGCAGGGAGTGCCCAGGCAAGACGGCTTCGATATCACCGTGGCCTCGGAAATCATGGCAGTCTTCTGCCTCGCCTCAGATCTCGACGATCTTCGGGACCGGCTGGGACGCATCACCTTCGGGTACACCTACGACCGCACGCCAGTCACGGTTTCGGACCTCGGCGTCGAAGGTGCCCTCACCATGCTCTTGAAAGACGCCGTCAAGCCCAACCTCGTCCAAACCATCGCAGGGACTCCCGCGTTGGTCCATGGCGGTCCCTTCGCGAACATTGCCCACGGGTGCAATTCGTTGATCGCCACCCGCACCGCAATGCAGCTCGCCGACGTCGTGGTCACTGAGGCCGGCTTCGGCGCGGACCTTGGCGCCGAGAAATACATGGACATCAAGGCGCGCATCGCCGACGTGGCGCCATCCGCCGTCGTGGTGGTGGCAACCATCCGCGCGCTCAAGATGCAGGGCGGCGTTGCCAAGGAAAATCTCAGCGAGCCAAACATCGAAGCCGTGGCGGCCGGCGTCGAGAATTTGAAAAGGCACGTGGGAAACGTGGCAAAGTTCGGTATTTCCCCCGTTGTGTCCATCAACAAATTCGGAACGGACAGTCCGGAGGAACTTCAGTGGCTCCTTGCCTGGTGCGCCGCGGAAGGCGTTCAGGCGGCGGTTGCCGATGTTTGGGGGCGCGGTGGCGGAGGCGACGGTGGTGATGAGCTCGCCGCCAAGGTGGCAGCCGCACTGGATGTGCCAACCGACTTCCACCACCTCTACCCGCTGGAACTCAGTGTTGAGGACAAGATCCGGACGATCGCGCAGGAGATCTACGGGGCCGACGGGGTGGAATTCTCCGTGCCGGCAATAAAACGTCTCGCCGAGATCGAGAAGAACGGCTGGTCAGAGCTCCCCGTGTGTATGGCCAAGACACAATACTCCTTCACCGACGATGCGTCCCGGCTGGGTGCGCCCAAAGGATTCCGCGTGCACGTTCGCGATCTGATTCCCAAGACCGGTGCTGGATTCATCGTTGCGCTGACCGGTGCGGTGATGACCATGCCCGGCCTTCCCAAGGAACCGGCCGCCATGCGCATGGATGTGGATGTCGACGGCAACCCTACCGGCCTCTTCTAACCCTCTCTCACATCCCAGGCCCTACACCCCAACCGTCTCTCACTTCATTGAGGAAAGGGATAGAGCGTTGCGCTCAGAGGGCAGGGATCTGATAGAGCGTTGGGTACGGCAAACGCCCCCGTATCGGAAGACGAGGGCGTTTGGCGTCGCGCGGTTTGGCGCTTGGTAAGGCGGGGTGTTTAGCGTTCGATGTCGCCGCGGATGAAGGCTTCAACCTTGTCGCGGGCGATGTCGTCGTTGAACTGCTCCGGCGGCGACTTCATGAAGTAGCTGGATGCGGAGAGCAGCGGGCCGCCGATTCCGCGGTCCAGGCCGATCTTCGCAGCGCGGATGGCGTCAATGATCACACCGGCAGAGTTCGGGGAGTCCCACACTTCGAGCTTGTACTCGAGCGAAACAGGGGCGTCACCGAAGTTACGGCCTTCAAGGCGGACGAAGGCCCACTTGCGGTCATCGAGCCAGGCAACGTAGTCGGACGGTCCGATGTGGACGTCGTCGGCGTGCAGCTCAGCCTCAACGTTGGAGGTGACGGCCTGGGTCTTGGAGATCTTCTTGGACTCGAGGCGATCGCGCTCAAGCATGTTCTTGAAGTCCATGTTGCCGCCAACGTTCAGCTGGTACGTGCGGTCCAGGGTGACGCCGCGGTCTTCGAACAGCTTGGCCATGACACGGTGGGTGATGGTGGCACCGATCTGGCTCTTGATGTCGTCGCCCACAATCGGGACGCCGGCTTCGGTGAATTTGTCAGCCCACTCCTTGGTCCCGGCGATGAAAACGGGCAAGGCGTTGACAAAGGCCACGCCTGCGTCGATGGCGCACTGGGCGTAGAACTTGGCGGCCTGGTCCGAACCGACGGGCAGGTAGCAGACCATAACGTCTGCTTTGGCTTCGCGGAGCGCGGCAACGATGTCTACAGCTTCTTCCGGAGCCTCCACGATCGTCTCGCGGTAGTACTTGCCCAGACCATCGAGGGTGTGACCGCGCTGGACAGTCACGCCTGTTGCGGGAACGTCGGCGATCTTGATGGTGTTGTTTTCGCTGGCACCGATGGCGTCAGCGAGGTCGAGCCCAACCTTCTTGCTATCGACATCGAAAGCAGCAACGAAGTGAACGTCGTTGACGTGGTACTGGCCGAACTCGACGTGCATCAGACCCGGGATCGTGGCCTTGGGGTCAGCGTCGCGATAGTACTGAACACCTTGGACCAGCGATGCGGCGCAGTTGCCTACGCCGACAATGGCAACACGAATCGGATGTGAAGACACGGAACTCCTTTTTGAGAACTAACCTCAGGTGCCAGGCGCATCCCTGACTGAGTCCAGGGCACGGCTGAGTGGCACGGCGCCATTCGGCGCACACTTGCATTGTAACCAACACAGCGGAAGCCGGTTTTGTTCCCTCCCGGCCTCCGCTGTTTATGTCAGTTGTTGAAGGCTACTTCTGAGCCCAAAGGTTGATGTCCGATTCCACAGCAAATTCGTCAATGGCCGTGAGCTCTTCGCTGGTGAACCCCAGGTTGTTGATCGCGCTGAGCGTGTCCTCAAGCTGGGCAACGCTGGAAGCACCAATCAGGGCTGAGGTCACCGGCGAACCCTTGGGCTGATCACGCAGGATCCACGCGATGGCCATCTGGGCAAGGGTCTGCCCACGCCCTTCGGCTATGGCGTTCATGCCCCGCACGCGGTCGAGTTTGTCTTCAGTGAGTGCAGATTCGGACAGGAACCGTTCTTTGGCGGCCCGCGAATCGGCCGGCACACCGTTGAGGTACCGGTTGGTGAGCATGCCCTGCGCCAGCGGCGAGAAAGCGATGGAACCGGCGCCCACCTGGTCCAAGGCCTCGTACAGGTTGGGTGAGCCGTTCTCCGTCCACCGGTTCAGCATGGAGTAGCTGGGCTGGTGGATGAGAAGAGGAGTGCCGAGTTCCTTGAGGATCCGGGCGGCTTCGATCGTCTGTTCCGGCGTGTAGGAAGAGATTCCCGCGTACAGTGCCTTGCCGGACCGGACTGCATAGTCCAAAGCGCCCATGGTTTCTTCCAGTGGAGTTTCAGGATCGGGGCGGTGGCTGTAGAAGATGTCCACGTAATCCAGGCCCATGCGCTCCAGCGACTGGTCCAGGCTGGAGATCAGGTATTTGCGGGATCCCCACTCGCCGTACGGGCCGGGCCACATGTAGTAACCGGCTTTGGTGGAGATGACCAGTTCGTCACGGTACGGCTTGAAGTCGTCCTTGAGGTGACGGCCGAAGTTTGTCTCTGCCGAGCCATCCGGCGGACCGTAGTTGTTGGCGAGGTCAAAGTGGTTGACACCGAGATCGAACGCACGGCGCAGGATGGCGCGTTGTTCGTCGAATCGTTTGTCATCGCCGAAGTTGTGCCAGAGGCCCAACGAGATGGCGGGGAGTTTGAGTCCGCTGCGTCCGACGCGGCGGTAGGGCATGGTTTCGTAGCGGTTTTCCGCGGCCGAATAAGTCATACGTACCATCCTGCCACTGCAGAAACAGTGGTGACGGCGCCGTCCGCCATGTGGGCGCCGTCACCTCAATTTCTGTGGCTTACTGGACGCGCACGACGGCGGCGCTACCGCCGGGAAGGGTCAGCGTCCCGTCGTTCAGCGCTGCTTCGTCGTCGGTAGCCAGCAACACGGAGCCATTCAATGGCGTGCCCAGTGCTTCGTCCCCGAAGTTGCAGACTACCCGGATGGGGCCGCGGGAGAACTGGAGCCAGTGCTCGTCGTCGTCAAACTCAACGTGTGTCTCGCCGAAGCCGCCGTCCACCAATTCCGGAGTGTTGCGGCGCAGCTGTGCCAAATCCTTGTACAGCTGCAGCAAGCGTGCGTGCTCACCTTCGCCGGCTTCGTCCCACTTGAGTTTGGAGCGCTGGAACGTCTGAGGATCCTGCGGGTCAGGAACAACCGCCGGGTCCCATCCCATACGTTCGAATTCCTTGATTCGCCCTTCTGCTGTAGCTTTGCCGAGCTCAGGTTCCGGGTGGGAGGTGAAGAACTGCCATGGAGTGGAGGCAGCAAATTCCTCACCCATGAACAGCATGGGCGTGAAGGGGGATGTCATGGTCAGCACAGCACCGATGGCCAGCTTTCCGTACGACAACGACGCAGTGAGGCGGTCCCCGGTGGCCCTGTTCCCGATTTGGTCGTGGTTCTGCAGGCAGACCACAAGCGCGGAAGGGTGGGCCATATCGCGGCGGATCGGGCGGCCGTGGTGCCTGCCCCGGAAGCTGGAGTAGCTGCCGTCGTGGAGGAATCCATGTTCCAGGACCTTGGCCAACACTGCGAGCGAGTCAAAGTCCGCGTAGTAGCCGGTGGTTTCCCCGCTGAGGTTGACGTGGACGGCGTGATGGAAGTCGTCGCTCCACTGGCCTTCCAAGCCGTAGCCGTTGTCTTGCCGCGGGTAGATGAGCCGCGGGTTGTTCAAATCCGATTCCGCAATCAGCGTCCTGGGGATTCCGGTGGCTGCCTCCACCTCGTCTCCCAGCGCGCCGAATTCCTCAAGGATGTGCACGGCACGCTCATCACGCAACGCGTGCACGGCATCGAGGCGGAGTCCGTCCACGTGGTAATCCCGAAGCCACATCTCTGCGTTCTCCAGGATGTATCGACGAACATCGTCCGAGCCGGGGCCGTCAAGGTTCACGGAGTCACCCCAGGTGTTGCCCTCCCCCGATTTCAGGTAGGGGCCGAACTTGGGCAGGTAGTTGCCGCTTGGACCGAGGTGGTTGTAGACGACGTCCTGAATAACGCCCAAGCCCGCGGCATGCGCTGCATCCACAAAGCGTTGGTAGGCGGCGGGGCCACCATACGGCTGGTGCACGGCGTACCAAAGGACGCCGTCATAACCCCAGTTGTGAACACCATTGAATCCGTTGACCGGGAGTAGCTCTACGAAGTCGACGCCAAGGTCCACCAAATACTTCAGTTTCTCGGCTGCGGCATCCAGCGTGCCTTCCGCGGTGAAGGTGCCGAGGTGTAGCTCATAGATGACCGAACCCTTGAGGCTCCGGCCTTTCCATTCGCTGTCCTTCCACTCATGGGCGGAAGGATCGAAGGTCGCTGACAGACCATGGACCCCGTCCGGCTGCCTCCGCGAGCGCGGATCGGGAAACGGTCCCTCGCCGTCCACGATGTAGCCGTACCGCACGTCGTCGCCATCCTGGGCCACTGCGTCAGCAGGCGCCCGCCACCAACCGGCTGCGGCGCCGTCGTGATGCCTCTCCATGGAGTACTCGTGGCCTCCGGCGAGCAACTGAACCGAATCCGCATTCGGAGCCCAGACGTCGTAAAGATTCTTTCCAGCAGCGTGCTCCAGCATCATGCTCCCCTGTACGTGTTTCAAGCGTGCTTTGCAATGACGGTGTTGACGGTGCGATCACCGCTATTCGGTGATCGCACCGTCCGGAAATCAGTCCGTAGGGACCAACAAAGCCACCGGGTAATGCTCCAGCAAGGTGGCCAGAGGGACGGCGCCTGCCCCGTAGCTGACCCCGGTGAGTTCGTCCCGGCAGGCCACCGTCAATTCAATGGCCGTGTCCCGCCAGCCGCCTTCACTGGCCAGCCGCTTGGGCAGGCGGGTGGCAACGGTGAGAGCTCCACGATGTTCGGCTCCCCGGTCGAAGGCCACCACGTGTCCCGCAGCGGCGCCTTGGGCAGCCACCGGGAGGTAGCCGGCGAACAGTTCCGGCCTGTCGCGCCGTAGCCTCAGGGCACGCGAGGTCACCAGCAGTTTGGCGGCTTCATCGGTGAATGCGGGCTTGGCGCCGCCGTCCAACTCTTCCAGGGCTGCGATCCGAGCCTTGAAGTCCACGGGACGCCGGTTGTCGGGGTCGGTCAGCGAACCGTCCCTGAATTCAGTGCCTTGGTAGACGTCCGGAACGCCGGGCATGGTCAGCTGGATCAACTTGGCGGACAACGAGTTGGATGTTCCATACGGTTCGAGCTCGTTGATGAAGTTCGTCAGGGCGGCTGCAACCTCCGGAACATCGAAGACGGCGTCGACGGCGGCCGCCAACTGGCGTTCGAAATCCTGGTTGGGATCGGTCCAGTTGGTGGAATTGCCGGCTTCCCGTGCCGCTTTCAAGGCGTAGGACTGCAACCGTTGGCGATCTGCCGGCCACGCGCCTGCGATGGATTGCCAGACCAAGGCCGAGAGGGGCCCATCGGGGATGGGCGCGAGCTCATGGACGATTCCGAGGAAGAGCTCCCATTCCGGTACGGCCTCGGAGATCACCGAGATCCTGGCCCTCGCATCCTCGCTCCGTTTGGTGTCGTGGGTGCTCAGCGTTGTCATGGACAGCGGCAAGAGCTGCTGCCTCCGGGCCATGCGTTCGTGGAAGACATTGCCGGGAATGGAGAACTCCGTGGGATCCGCACCCACTTCCGTCAGTGACCCTAGACGGGTGTACCGGAAAAATGCGGTGTCCTCCACACCCTTGGCCATCACCATGCCGGACGTCTGTTGGAAACGCCGGGCCAGCAGGCTGGACTCATCCAGCAAGAGCGGCTGAAGCCCGCTAAGGACAGCTGCCAGGTCAGGGCGCTGCTTGGCGGCGTTCTCCACGGACTCGATCAGCGTTTTCCCACCATAGGGCAGATACGTCCTGTAGATGGGGAAACAGCAGATGACTTCAGCCAAGGCATCGGCTACCTTCGCGAACGGCAGCTCCAAGGATTCAGGCACAAGGCGGGCCAGCCTTAGGACTTCCGATCTCAGGATGCCGTCGGCGATCCGGCGCTTGGTCGCATGGATCATGGAGTGGTAGTCCGCGGGAGCATCTGCATTCCGGAGTCGGGCATCGAGGGAGTTCAGATATTCCTCTGCCGCCGGATCCACGAAAAGGCGGTCGACGTCGGCCAAGGCGTCGTATCCCGTGGTCCCTTCGCACTCGAAGGTATCCGGCAATTGCTCCCCCGGTTCCAGGATCTTCTCCACCAGAAGGTAGGAGCCACCAGTAGCTTCGCGCAACCTTGCGAGGTAGCCCTCGGGGTCGGCCAGACCATCGGGGTGGTCGATCCTCAGCCCGTCCACCAGTCCTTCACGGAACCAGCGGACGATCTCTGCGTGGGACTCGTCAAAGACCCATGGAACTTCGACTCGTAAGCCGGCCAAGGTGTTCACTGCGAAGAAGCGGCGGTAGTTCAGATCGGCGTCGGCGCGGCGCCAGCCAACCAACTCGTAGTGCTGCCGTTCGTGGACCTCACGCGGGTTGTCCCCGGCCGTGTACGTCCCCTCTGCCAAGGGGAAACTGTGATCGTAGTAACGCAGTTCGTCGTCCACGATTTTCAGTTCATCAAGGTCGTCATCACTTCCCAGGACCGGGATGCGGATCTTCCCCCCGCCAAAGTCCCAGTCGACGTCGAAAGCCTCGGCGTACTTTGAACCCTGGCCTTCCTTGAGCAGCTGCCACCACCAGGCGTTTTGCTTCGGCGAAGCGACACCCATGTGATTGGGGACGATGTCGGCAAGAACGCCCAGGCCTTTGTCTTTGGCAGCACGGGACAACGCGGCTAGTCCTTCGGAGCCTCCGCGGGAGGGGTCGACGGTGGAGGGATCGGTCACGTCATAGCCGTGATCGGAACCCTTTTCCGCTGTCAGGATGGGTGAAACATAGACCCAATCAATTCCCAGGGATTGCAGGTATCCGGTGAGCTCCGCCGCATCCTGCAGGGTGAAGCTCGGCCGGATCTGGAGTCGATACGTGGAGACAGGCGTCCTCATGATCCAGGCTCCTTCGTTTCATCTGCCTTTTCGTCGTCCTCCGGGGCTGAGCCTTTGTAATCGAAAGGCAAGGACGTCACTGCCGGGGCGGTAATGGATGCCGTCTCCGGAGTGCTCGTTTGCGTCAAAGCTGCGAGGGAAGCTGCCACCGAGTGATCGGGTTCAATTTCCGGGGTGCTGTGGGCACGGAGTACCACCAGCGACTTGCCGCCTACCATCAGGATCTGGTCTGGCTTGACCACGCCCGCTTCGGCGCCTTCCCCGGCGGTGTCGATCATGACGTCCCAGGCCGGCGCGTACTCGTCGGAAGGAATCCGGAAGCCTACCTCGTCCTGGTCCGCGTTGAAGTACAAGAGGAAGTTGACGTCCGTGATGCGTCGGCCCTGGGTGTCCAGGCCGTGGATGCCATCGCCGTTGAGGAACACACCAACGGAGCGCCCCAAAGCTTCGTCCCAGTCGGACGGAGACATGGTGCTGGCGTCGGCATCGAGCCATACGATGTCCGGGAGCCGTTCGCCTTCACCACGAAGCACGGGACGGCCATCGAAGAAGCGGCTGCGGCGCAGGCTGGGGTGTTTGGCACGGAGCGCGCTGACCGCGGCAGTGAACTCGATCAGCGGCTGGTCCACGTTCTCCCAGTTGATCCAGGTGAGTTCGGAATCCTGGCAGTAACCGTTGTTGTTGCCGTTTTGCGTCCTGCCCAGTTCGTCGCCGTGCAGCAGCATGGGGACGCCCTGGGACAGGAACAGCGAGGCAATGAAGTTACGCTGCTGGCGGGCCCTGAGGCCAAGGACGGTGGGATCGTCCGTGGGTCCTTCTGCGCCGCAGTTCCAGGAACGGTTGTGGGACTCGCCGTCGTTGTTGTCTTCGCCGTTGGCCTCATTGTGTTTCTCGTTGTAGGACACAAGGTCGGCCAGCGTGAAGCCATCGTGCGCGGTGACGAAGTTAATGGACGCCACGGGTCGACGGCCAGAGTGCTCGTAGAGGTCCGCCGATCCGGTCAGACGTGAAGCGAACTCGCCAAGGGTGGAAGGTTCGCCGCGCCAGAAGTCACGGACCGTGTCGCGGTATTGGCCGTTCCATTCTGTCCACTGAGGCGGGAAGTTGCCCACTTGGTACCCACCGGGCCCAACGTCCCACGGCTCAGCGATGAGCTTCACCTGGGAGACTACCGGGTCCTGCTGGATGAGTTCGAAGAAGGTGGAGAGTTTGTCCACGTCGTAGAACTCACGTGCCAGCGTTGAGGCGAGGTCGAATCGGAATCCGTCCACGTGCATCTCGGTCACCCAGTAGCGCAGGGAGTCCATGAGCAGTTGGAGGGAGTGGGGGCTGCGGACGTTAAGCGAGTTGCCCGTGCCGGTGTAATCCATGTAGTACTTCTGGTCGTCTTCCACCAGGCGGTAGTACGCGGAGTTGTCGATGCCCTTGAAGGACAGTGTGGGTCCGAGGTGGTTTCCCTCGGCTGTGTGGTTGTACACGACATCGAGGATGACCTCGATGCCAGCCGTATGCAGCGCCCGCACCATGGCTTTGAAGTCCTGGACCTGCTGTCCAGTGTCTCCCTTGGAGCTGTAGCTGTTGTGGGGTGCGAAGAACCCGATGGTGTTATAGCCCCAGTAGTTGTTCAGGCCCTTGTCCTGCAGAATGCCGTCGTTGACGAACTGGTGCACCGGCATGAGTTCGATCGCCGTGATGCCCAGCTTCTGCAGGTGGGAAATAACCGCCGGATGCGCGACGCCGGCGTAGGTGCCGCGCTGCTCTTCGGGCACCTCGGGGTGCATCTGGGTAAGGCCCTTGACGTGTGCCTCATAGATCACGGACTTGTGATACGGAATGCGCAGGAGTTTGTCGCCGTCCCAGTCAAAGAAGGGGTTGATAACAACGCCCAGCATCATGTGCGGCGCAGAGTCCTCATCATTTCGCGAATCTGGGTCACCCATGTTGTATGAGAACAGGGACGGGTCCCAGTCAATCTGCCGGTGGATGGCCTTCGCGTAAGGATCCAGCAGCAGCTTGTTGGGGTTGAAGCGTTGGCCGGCGTCAGGGTCGTAGGGACCGTGCACCCTGTAGCCGTACTTTTGCCCCGGTTGGACCTGCGGCAGATAACAGTGCCAAACGTAACCATCTACTTCGGTAACTTCTACGCGGACTTCCCCGCCGTCGTCGTCGAAGAGACACAATTCCACTTTTTCGGCCTTCTCGCTAAACAGCGCGAAGTTGGTGCCGGTGCCGTCAAACGTGGCACCTAGCGGATAAGCCGATCCAGGCCAGACTTCCATGCGTTCTCCTCTTGATGATGCGAACAACTGTTGCAAGCCTACTCAAGCCCCCAGACACCGACAGCAACCTTAGGGTATTGTTCGGTCGTATTCCGCGTTGAGCGAACCAATGACGCGCGGAACCGCATTCATGACGGCCGAGGCTGTAATGGGACCTTCGTCAAAATGAGCGGATGCAAGGGCTCCGGCTCGCCCGTGGACGCTGGCAGCAACGGCTGCCAGAGCAGCCCAGCGGTCGGCGGGATCCAAGCCCAACGCGGCATATGCGCCGTCGTCGTGCCGTACCATCTCCGCAGACTGTGCCAACAAGGCTCCCAGCACGCCCGCCAAGACATCGCCGCTGCCCGCGGTTGCCATCCACGGGGTGCCTTCGGATTGACTGAAAACAACGCCCGACGGCGACGCCACCAGTGTGGTGGCACCCTTCAGGAGCACTGTGGCGCCGGTTTGTTGGGCGGCCTGCCGCACATAGTGCAGGGTACGGGATTCGACGTCGTCGCGGGTTACCTCTATTTCGCCCGTCGAAGGAAGCGAGTTCAACAACGCAGCCAGCTCTCCGGCGTGAGGTGTCAGGATCCAGTGGGCCGGGCAGCGTTCCGGCAGGAGGCTCAAAGCTCCGGCATCTACAACCACGGGCAAATCGTTGGTGAGGGCCGACGCACCGGCGTCCCTTGCCCGTTGCAGCTGCTCCTCGCCGTCCACCCCGGATCCCAGCAGCCACGCTTGGACGCGGCCGGGGTTGTCGGTCTCCCAAAGGGCTTCCGGGGTTCGCGCGAGCACCAGCTGCGCCGCGTCCCGGGGCCCGTTGTAGCGCACCATTCCCGCCCCCGAGAGGGCGGCAGCGTGGACACTCAGGACAGCAGCTCCGGCAAAGCGCGCAGAACCGGCGACTACGCCCAACACGCCCCGCGAATATTTGTGGGCGCGCCGGCCAGGATGGGGCAGCAAGGCTCCAAGGTCCGAGGCAGTGAGGCGTCGAAGCTCAGGGCGGTAGCGTTCCAAAGAATTCTCAATGCCGATGGGTATCAGCTCCACGCGCCCGGCACACCCTTCACCCGGGTCAGTCATCAGCCCGGCCTTGATACCGCCAAACGTCACGGTCACATCCGCACCAAGCACCGGCCAATGCACTTCGCCGGTGTTGGCGTCCAGTCCACTGGGAAGGTCGCAGGCCACTACCAACTGTGGACGCAACTCTTGAAGCGAAGCCACCAGTTCGGCAGAGGCGTCCCGCAGCCCACCGCGCGCACCGGTCCCGAGCAGGGCATCAATAATGACGTCATGGCCCGCGCACAGGACGGCCAGCTCTTCCGCGTTAGCGGCCTCCAACGCCACAACAGTTCCGCCTACGGCGACTAAAGCAGCCAGCGCCTCCGGGTGTACTTCAGCGGCGGCGAGTACCGCCGTCGCTCGGACACCGCGGCGGGCAAGGAAAGCTGCAGCGAACATGCCGTCGCCACCGTTATTACCCTTCCCAACCAGCACTGCAACACTCGCCCCTGCAAGCTTCCGCTTGCTTTTGACCTCGCGAGCCACAACGTGGGCCAACCCGTAGGCGGCCCGTCGCATAAGAACAGCGCCCTCACCGGAGTCCAGGAGCGGTTTTTCCGCATCCCTGATCTGTTGTCCGGTGAAGGCGCTGATCATTGCTTGTGAAGTCCCTTTAGCCTTCGGCGAGGACAGTAGCCGTAGCTATGCCGCCGTCGTGGCTCATGGACAAGTGCCAGCGCTTGACGCCCTTGGCCTCGGCAACGGCAAGCACCGTCCCCTTGACCTGGACGGTGGGTCCATTCTCATCGAGGCCGATCCAGCAATCCTGCCAGTTCATGCCTGCCGGAGCGCCCAGCACCTTGGCAACAGCTTCCTTGGCCGCGAAACGCGCCGCCAGGGACCGGGTGTTGAGTTCCCGCTCGGCAGGAACAAACAGACGGTCCCGGAGTCCCGGTGTCCGTTCCAACTGCCGACCAAACCGCTCGATGTCTACGACGTCCACGCCGATGCCAACAATCATGGCACTACTCTACGGTGACGCTCTTGGCGAGGTTACGCGGCTGATCGACGTCGTAACCCTTGGCACCGGCCAGTTCAGCAGCAAAGATCTGCAGCGGAACCGTGGTGAGCAGCGGCATCAGCAGGGTGGGGGTTTCGGGTACGTAGAAGACGTGCTCTGCGTAATCCTTGACCGATTCGTCGCCCTCTTCAGCGATGACCAGGGTCCGGGCACCACGTGCACGGACTTCCTGGATGTTGCTGACAACCTTCGAGTGCAGCGAGTCGCGGCCACGCGGGGACGGAACCACCACGAAGACCGGCTGGCCGTCGTCGATCAAAGCGATAGGACCGTGCTTGAGCTCGCCGGCGGCAAAGCCTTCAGCGTGGATGTAGGCGATTTCCTTGAGCTTCAGCGCGCCTTCAAGGGCTACCGGATAGCCAACGTGGCGGCCCAGGAACAAGACGGATTTCTCGTCCTTCATGCTGCGGGCAAGCTCACGCAGCGGCCCTGCGTTGTCCAGGATTTTCTGGATCTTGGCGGGGATCTTGTTCAGGTCCGCCAGGACATCCTTGATTTGGCCGGAGAAGATGTTGCCCCGCAACTGGGCCAGGTACAGGCCAAGCAGGTAGGCAGCAGTGATCTGCGCCAGGAACGCCTTGGTGGAAGCAACAGCGATTTCGGGGCCTGCGTGCGTGTAAAGCACAGCATCGGATTCACGCGGGATGGTGGAACCGTTGGTGTTGCAGATGGAGATTGTCTTGGCGCCCTGTTCGCGGGCGTAACGGACAGCCATCAGCGTGTCCATGGTTTCGCCCGACTGGCTGATGGAAACCACCAGGGTGTTGGAGTCAACAATGGGATCGCGGTAGCGGAACTCGTGCGCGAGCTCCACCTCGGTGGGAATGCGGCACCAGTTTTCAATGGCGTACTTGGCTACCAGACCAGCGTAGGCCGCGGTACCGCAAGCCAGCACGATGATCTTGTCCACCTGCTTGAGCAGCTCGGGGTCGATGCGGACCTCGTCCAGGGTGAGCTGGCCGTTGAGGTCCGAGCGGCCCAGGAGGGTCTGAGCTACGGCGTCCGGCTGGTCGTGGATTTCCTTCTCCATGAAGGAGCTGAAACCACCCTTTTCGGCGGAAGCCGGGTCCCAGTCAACGTGGTATTCCTTGCCCTCGGCAGGAGCGCCGAAGAAGTCGGTGATCTCCACGGAGTCCGCGGTGATGGTGACGATCTGGTCCTGACCCAGTTCGACGGCACGGCGGGTGTAGTCGATGAAGCCGGAGACGTCGGAGCCGAGGAAGTTCTCACCGTCGCCCAGGCCCACTACAAGCGGGGAGTTACGGCGGGCGGCCACGACGACGTCGGGCTGGTCAGCGTGGACGGCGAGAAGAGTGAATGCGCCCTCGAGTCGCTGGCAGGCCAGGCGCATTGCCTCGGTGAGGTTGCCGCCGTCGCCGTTGAGCTGGGTGCGGAAAATGTCGCCGATAAGTGCGGCAGCAACTTCGGTGTCCGTTTCCGACTCGAAGGTGACGCCCTTGCCCAGCAGTTCCTGCTTGAGCTCGGCGAAGTTCTCAATGATCCCGTTGTGAATGACCGCCAGCTTGCCACCGTCGGAGAGGTGCGGGTGCGCGTTACGGTCCGTGGGTCCGCCATGCGTTGCCCAACGGGTATGGCCGATGCCGGTCAGGGACTCAGGAACCGGGCTTGCTTCCAGTTCTGCGATCAAGTTGCTCAGCTTGCCGGACTTTTTACGGGAGGAGATGCTCCCGTCAGCCACTACTGCGACGCCTGCGGAGTCATAGCCGCGGTATTCCAGACGGCGCAGCCCTTCCACCACAACGTCAAGAGCGCTGTATCCAGCTGCCTTGCGAGACGAATTGCCAACATAGCCTACGATTCCACACATGGGTACAAGCGTAGCGGCTAGTGCAAACAACTGATGTGGGACATCCTCTCTCCCCCGTTTCATTGACGGCCTTCCAGCCCTCACAATTCACCTGCCCTTCGTCGTGCATTTCCTGATCCGCTCCGCGGAGGGCAGAATCATGAGCGTGACTTTGCAACGCACCGAAGCTAATGGCGACGGCGCTTCCCCGTTTGTAGAGCTGGACCGTCAAACGTGGTCCAGGCTTGCAGCGCAGATGGAGCAGCCCCTCAACGAAGAGGACGTCTTCCGTCTCCGCGGCCTCGGCGACCCCCTGGACATGAAAGAAGTCAGGGAGGTTTACCTCCCTCTCTCCCGCCTCCTTCACCTGTACGTTGAGGCCTCACACCAACTCCACGCAGCCACCACTACGTTCCTGGGTGAGCAAACCCAACGCACGCCGTTCGTGATCGGGGTGGCCGGGTCAGTTGCCGTTGGCAAGTCCACCATTGCCCGTGTGCTCCGGGAAATGCTCCGGCGCTGGCCCGGAACGCCCAACGTGGAACTCATCACCACAGATGGCTTCCTTTATCCTTTGGCTGAGCTGAAGCGCCGGCACTTGCTGGAGCGGAAAGGTTTCCCGGAGTCCTACGACCGCCGTGGACTTCTTCGTTTCGTTTCTGAAGTCAAAGGCGGCGCCGAGGAAGTCCGCGCGCCTTGGTACTCCCACGTCACCTATGACATCGTGCCGGGAAAGGAAGTCGTAGTGCGGCGCCCCGACGTCCTGATTGTCGAGGGACTGAACGTCCTGGCCCCGGCCCGCCCTCGGATGGACGGCAAGCAGGGACTGGCCGTCAGCGACTTCTTCGACTTCTCCATCTATGTGGATGCCAAGACCTCCTACATTGAAGAGTGGTACGTGGACCGCTTCCGGAAATTGCGGACCACGGCATTCGCCCAGCCCGAGTCCTACTTTCACCGCTACGCCACACTGTCGGACGAGGACGCCGAGTCAACGGCACGGGGCATATGGAAACGCATCAACGAGCCGAACCTCGAGGAAAATGTGCTGCCCACCCGCGGACGTGCACAACTGGTACTCACCAAGGACGCAGACCACTCGATCCGCCGCATGCTGCTCAGAAAGGTCTAGGGTGCCCAACAATTCCCAACCGTTGCCTAGCCGGCGGACTTTCGCCAGCCTCCTGACCGCCGGCGCGGGAATGGCAGCATTGGCGGCCTGCACGCCTGAAAACGCCGCCCCCTCCCCCGTCGCGGCGAACGCCGCCAGCGAGGCCACACCGTCCTCCGTGGGCACCCCCAGCGCCGCAGCAAGCGAGCCTGCACCCGTTGAATCAGCCCCCAACGCGACTCCCTCCAATACAGCCCCCTCGCACGCCGTTGCCCCGCAGCACTCCCTTACGGATCCAACGAGTCCCTGGGTAGTGGTGAACAAGCACCGGCCCCTGGTCCCCCAGGCCTTCGTTCCGGCAGACTTGGTGCAGCCAGGCGTACGGCTCGCCGTCAGCGGCGAAGCGGCCCTGATTAACAGCACGACGGCGACTGCCGCTGAAAAGATGTTCGGGGCCGCAGCCACGGAGGGCGTCATCATGACGCTGGCCTCCGGATACCGTTCGTATTCCACCCAGGTTGCTACCTACAACGGCTACGTCGCCAGCACCGGCCAGGCCGCCGCCGACCGCGCTTCCGCCCGCCCAGGGCACTCCGAGCATCAAACGGGCTGGTCCTTTGACATCGGCGACGGTGCGGGAGCCTGCAGCTTCCAACCATGCTTCGCCGAGCAACCCGCTGCCATCTGGGCCAAAGCCAACGCCCACAAGTTTGGATTCGTGGTCCGCTATCCGTGGATGTTCCACGACACCACAGGGTACTTTTACGAGTCCTGGCATCTGCGGTACATCGGGGTGGAGGCAGCTACGGACATGACCGCCCGCGGCATCGCAACCCTGGAAGAGTATTTCGGGCTTGAAGCAGCTCCGGACTACCTCTAATCCTTAGTAACTGAGGCTCTCATCCTTAAACACCGAGGCCCGCACCCCTGCTCCGACTCAAGCTGGGGTACGGGCCTCAAAATGTGCTCTCCTAGACTGCCATTTCGCTGGGAGCGCCCAAACGTTCCTTGACGACGGCGGCGAGCCCCTTGCAGACACGCTCGGCCGTTTCCATGTCAGCGGCTTCCACCATCACACGCACCAACGCCTCGGTCCCTGAGGGCCTGAGGAGCACACGGCCGGTCTCACCCAGTTCAAGCTCCGCCGCGGCTACAGCCTCGGCAACGCCCTCGTCAGTGGCAGCCCGGGCTTTATCGACGCCCTTGACGTTGATCATGAGCTGCGGCAGCTTGGTCATGGCACTGGACAGGTCCTTGAGGCTGCGTCCGGTCAAGGCAACCTGGGCTGCAAGCTGCAGACCGGTCAGGACGCCGTCACCTGTGGTGGCGAAGTCCGAGAAGATCACGTGGCCGGACTGTTCACCACCAAGGTTGTATCCGCCGTCTCGCATTGCCTCCAATACGTAACGGTCACCAACACCAGTCTCGCGGATGGCGATACCCGCATCGCGCAGGGCGATCTTCAGGCCGAGGTTACTCATGACTGTAGCCACGAGGATGTTGTCCTTGAGCTTTCCTGCGTCCTTGAGCGCCAGTGCCAGAATCGCCATGATCTGGTCGCCGTCCACTTCGTTGCCTTCATGGTCAACGGCCAGGCAGCGGTCAGCGTCACCGTCATGGGCTACGCCAAGGTCCGCGCCATGCTTGACCACGGCCTCCTTGAGCGGGCCCAGGTGCGTGGATCCAACGCCTTCATTAATGTTCAAGCCGTCCGGCTCTGCGCCGATGACCACCACGTCGGCGCCAGCATCCTTGAATACCTGGGGCGAACAGCCGCTAGCTGCACCATGGGCGCAGTCCAGAACTACCTTCAAGCCTTCCAAGCGCTTGGGTAGCGTGCCAAGCAGGTGCACAATGTACCGGTCTTCGGCGTCTGAGAACCTCTGGATTCGTCCGACGTCGGCTCCCACCGGGCGCTGCGGCTCTTTGCCCAGCTGAGCCTCGATGGCGTCCTCAACATCGTCCGGAAGCTTCTGGCCGCCGCGGGCGAAGAACTTAATTCCGTTGTCCGGCGCAGGGTTATGCGACGCCGAGAGCATGACTCCAAAGTCGGCGTCGAGATCCGCCACGAGGTAAGCCGCGGCAGGGGTGGGGAGCACGCCGGCGTCGTAGACGTCGATGCCGGAACTGGACAGCCCGGCTTCGACGGCAGCGGCGAGGAACTCGCCGCTGGCTCTGGGATCCCTTGCGACGACGGCGCGCGGCCGCTTGCCATCGGTAGAGCGTTCATGGCCGAGTACGACGGCGGCTGCTTGCGCGAGCTGCATAGCCAGTTCGGCGGTGAGCAATCCGTTCGCGAGACCGCGGACGCCATCTGTTCCAAATAATCTAGACATCGGGTCAAGTTTAGACGACGACAGGACAGCACTGGTTCAAGCGGCCGCCAGAAGGTCATGTGCGGCGCCTTCCTTGACTCCGCTGCCTGGTATCTGAAACGGCGAAAGCCCGCCCCGCCGAAACGGCGGAACGGGCTTTCGAGTAAGCGTAGATTAACGCTTGGAGTACTGCTGAGCCTTGCGGGCCTTCTTGAGACCAGCCTTCTTGCGCTCGATGACGCGTGCGTCACGGCTCAAGTAACCGGCCTTCTTGAGGGTGGCGCGGTTGTTGTCGACGTCGATCTCGTTCAGCGAGCGAGCAACGCCAAGGCGCAGTGCGCCGGCCTGGCCGGAGATGCCACCACCGTGGATACGGGCGATGACGTCGTAGGCGCCTTCGAGATCAAGGATCTTGAAGGGCTCGTTGACATCCTGCTGGTGCAGCTTGTTCGGGAAGTAGTTGTCCAGCGTGCGGCCGTTGATGGTCCACTTGCCGGAGCCAGGCACAACGCGGACGCGTGCAACGGCTTCCTTGCGGCGGCCAACAGCTGCGCCGGCAACGGTCAGTGCCGGGCGCTCCTTCTTGGGAGCATCTTCGGCAGCGTTGCTGCTTTCAGAGGTGTAGCTGGTGAGGGTTTCCTCGGCCTCGACGGCTTCGGCGGTCAGTTCTTCGTTCTGAGCCACGGTTCTCCTTGTAATAAAAAGTTTAGTTGGTGGCCAGGACTACTGGGCGACCTGGGTGATTTCGAAAGTCTTCGGCTGCTGTGCAGCGTGGGGGTGCTCAGCGCCACGGTAGACCTTGAGCTTGCCCAACTGCTGTGCAGCGAGGGAGTTCTTGGGGAGCATGCCCTTGATGGCCTTCTCAACAGCGCGAACCGGGTTGGATTCCAACAGCTCGGCGTAGTTGACGGAGGTCAGGCCGCCCGGGTAACCGGAGTGGCGGTATGCGCGCTTCTGCTCCAGCTTGGCGCCGGTGAGGGCTACCTTTTCAGCGTTGATGATGATGACGAAGTCGCCCATGTCCATGTGGGACGCAAAGGTCGGCTTGTGCTTTCCGCGCAGCAGTGTTGCGGTCTGGCTGGCAAGACGACCAAGGACAACGTCGGTGGCGTCAATGACGTGCCACTGGCGGTTGATATCGCCGGGCTTCGGGGTGTACGTACGCACGGTTTTGCCTCGTTCTTGTTCTGGCGTTCATGTTTTAGGCGACACGCAATAAGGCGTGTACCTATCTATGTATGCGCTACCGGAGCAGAGGTGAGGGCTCTATGTACCAGTTATCCCAAGATCTCGAAAATGCCTAGGGAGTTAGCGATCCTGCAACTGGATCCCCCGCAAGGCATGTGTCATCGAGATAGGACACGCACAACGACTCTAAACAATACCGCCATGAGGGCGTCCGGGTCAAAATGGGGTAACCGCCCTTGGGGGCCATGCGCTGATTGAGGGAGAACAGATGCCCAACGGACCCGGCTTCGCGCTCCTTCTTGCGCTCCTTGGTTTGCTGCTGAGCCCTGTTACCGAGCTTCTGATTGCCCGCGCGCTGCCGCGACTCGGCGGCCTCCCTGTAGCTAAGGTCCGGATCACGACGGCGGCTGCCACCGCGTTGCTGTTTGGCTTGCTTGCGTGGCGGTTCGGCGTTGCCCACGAATTGCCGGCATTCCTTTTATTGGCATTACTCGGAGTGCAACTTTCGCGGATTGATTTCACACTCCATTTGC
Source organism: Arthrobacter sp. DualSoilB13 (assembly GCF_055389195.1). Classification (NCBI taxonomy): domain Bacteria; kingdom Bacillati; phylum Actinomycetota; class Actinomycetes; order Micrococcales; family Micrococcaceae; genus Arthrobacter; species Arthrobacter sp. DualSoilB13. Next base: position 2,980,181 of record NZ_AP035865.1, read on the forward strand.
TGCCCAACCCCCTTGTATTGCTTTTGCTCGGTGGTGGATTTCTGCTGCTACTGGCCTCAGCAGCTCTCGCGCCGGGCTGGCCGGACCTCTTCCGCGCCCTCGCCGGCGGGGCGATGATGTTCGCCGGCTACGTCATTCTCAAACTTATTTCGCCAAGAAGCCTCGGAATGGGCGATGTGAAGCTCGCAGCGCCCCTGGGTTTGTACTTGGGCTACTTGGGTTGGCAGCAAGTACTCATTGGCGGGCTACTGGGATTCGTGGTGGGCGGGTTGCTGACGGTGCTGATGTTACGCCTGCGATCCGCCGAAAAGCCCGCAGAAACAGCCCATGGACCCGCAATGCTCATTGCTGCGGTTGGCGTAGTTCTGTTCATGAACTAGCCCGTGGTTAGTACGTCCTTACCCAGGCTTCAGCCCGCCCGGAATACATAAGGCTCCTTTGTAAAGCAAGTAGTTTCCACCCGCCCAGGCACCGAAACTGAGTACTTTCTGCCCGCTGGCACATCCGGCAAGTAATAGGCGCCCGGATAATTCGAGTACGGCTACGCATTGTGACTTCAGCGGCCCAGGGTGAATTCTTATCTCATCGAATTACGAACAGCTAAAGGCTCCACTGACGCGGTTCGATATTCGGGTAAATTTAGATAATTTGCCGCCCTGCTATTCATGAATCACTGCCACATTAATTCTGGGAAGGATTTTCCAATGTCATCTCTTATGGTTTCCGTTATCTCGTTCATCGCCGGCGTCAAGGATCGCTTCACCTCCGAGGAGAAGGGCGCAACGGCTGTTGAATACGGTCTGCTCGTGGCCCTCATCGCCGCAATCATCGTTGGCACTGTGGTTACTTTGGGCACGGACGTCCTCAAGGGCTTCCAAACCGTAGAAAAGGCGCTGCCGTAACCCATACCGGCCGGCTTCACTACCGATCCCGGGCCGGCTGCCCCGATGCATTCATCGGCTGCAGCCGGCCCGGATTCGTTTTATCTGGGAGTAGCTATGAGATCCAACGATAAGAAGAGGAAAAAGCTCCGCACACGGAAGCCCTCCACATCCAAGAACCAGTCCGGAGCCGTTGCGGTTGAATTTGCATTGGTGTTGCCCATATTCCTCGTGCTGGTACTGGGAATTTTTGAGTTCGGCCGCGCATTCAACATCCAGATTTCCTTGTCTGAAGCCGCCCGGGAAGCCGCCCGATATGCAGCCATTCACCAGTCGGACTCCACCTACACCGTGGGCGATGCACAGGCTGCCGGTGTGGCTGCGGCACCTTCGGTGGATCTGGATCCTGGTGACATTGCCATTACGTCAACCGGAACCAACCCTTGCAACGTGGAAGTCACCATCTCCTACAGCACGCCCTGGATGACCGGGTTCCCGGGCCTCGTGCCTGGAATGCCGGCTGAACTGAACATCTCAGGGACAGGGGTCATGCGATGCGGCGGCTGAAACACGGTGATGCCGAACGCGGTGCTGTTGCTCCCATGACGGCCATGCTGATGGTGGCGCTGCTGGGAATGACCGCCTTCGCCGTGGACGTGGCAATGATGTACTCCGAGCATGCTCAACTGCAGAATGGCGCCGACTCGTCGGCAATAGGCATCGCCCAGGCTTGCGCCAAGAGTGCAGGCTCTGCCGACTGCGTCTCGCCCGCATCCACAGCTACCACCTTGGCAGGACTGAATGCCCTGGACGGTGTCAGCAATGCGCCGGTGGCAACGGTGAATCTGGCCACCGGAACCATTGATGTCACTACCCAATCCCGCAACGCCTCCGGTGACAATCACTTCAGCTTGGTGTTCGCTCGGGCACTGGGTGTCCAGACGGCGGATATCAAGGCCACCGCCCAAGCCAAATTCGGTGGCTTTTCCGCAACGGATGCAATACCGCTGACTTTCTCGCAATGCGAAGCGGACCCGGGTTTCACTAAAGGCCTTCAGTTCTTCCCGGTCCACGGGACCAAGTTGTCCGATGACCCGGATTACGCGTGTAAGCATCAGTCTTCGTCCGGCTTCGAGCTTCCCGGCGGTTTCGGTTGGCTCAAACATCCCGGTGCTACGTGCACCGTGCATGTGGACATTGATGATCCGTGGGTGGAGGCCAACGAGGGCAACGACTTCGATTCCACATGCAGCTCGGCCTTCGCATCCTGGGAGGCCAAGCTCAAAGCCGGCAAGCCTGTGGAACTCCTGATTCCCATTTTTGAAACTGCCTGCCCGGTGAAGAAGGGTACGGGAACCAACCCCTGCGCTTCTTCTCCGTATAAGAAGTCCTTCAAGATCGAGGCCTTTGCCCAGATCTCACTCCGAGGATGGCATCTGACAGGCGGCGGACCGACCTACATGACTTCCGATGCCTCGGCGCTCCAGAAGTCCCTGGGCCTCAAGAACAGCGATACCGGGCTGTTCGGCACCTTCATCAAGAAAGTAAGTCTGACGGAAGCCGCAACTCTGGGCGGCCCCACCACGTACGGCGCCTTGGGCGTCCAACTCACCGAGTAATAACCAATCTGGGAGAAAACTCCATTGCATTAAGGAGAATCAAAGTGAAAACTCGCCTACTGGGAGGCATAGTCGCAGTAGTGCTGGCAATAGTCGGCACGCTGTTACTGGTCACATATGTTCAAGCAGCAGACGCGCGGGCTCAAAAGGACCTCCAGCCCGTTGATGTCCTCGTTATTCAAAGTCAGGTTCCGGAGGGAGCCGATCTTCAGCAGATCAGATCTGCTGTAAAGCTTGCTTCGCTACCTGCGGCTTCGGTGCCCAATGGCGCCCTCAAGAGCCTCTCCGGTATGGAAGGCAAAGTCGCCGGGGCAGAACTCATGCCGGGTGAAGCGCTGCTGGGAAACCGTCTGGTGGACCCCAACAGCCTGGCGGCTCCGGGATCAGTCCCCGTTCCAGACGGACTTCAAGAAGTTTCAGTTCAACTGGACGCCCAGCGTGTGGTTGGCGGGCGATTGGCTGCCGGCGACACCGTCGGCGTCATGGTACTGCTTGGCCAGCCCGGGCAGGCCGAATCTGAGGCATCAGCGCAGCTCGTCTTCCACAAGGTTCTTGTGACCAGCGTTCAGCGGGCCACCTCGAGAAACACCAATACGGCGCAGGCAAGCTCCGAGCAGGCCAATACCCAGCTGCCAGAAGGTTCCTTCATAGTGACCCTGGCCCGTAGCGATGTAGACGCTACCAAGATTGTTTATGGCGCAAAGTACGGGGACATCTGGCTGACCAAAGAACCCGCAGAAGCACAGGAAAGCGCACGCGTCACCATCAAGAAGGCAGAGGTACTCCAATGAGCCGCTTCCTAGTCATCACAGCTGACGTTGAGTTCGAAAAGCGCGTCCGGCACGCTGCGTCCGGTCTGCACGGCGACGTGCAGTCCATCATTGCCGACTACTTGCCGCAGGGCCCGGACGACGTCCTACGCGTGTTGTCCGGTCAACTGCTGGAAGTCCTGGTGCTGGGCCCCGGACTGCAAGCAGACGACGCCATTCGCCTGGCCAGCCTTTTCGACCTCCAGTATCCCGAGATCAGCGTCGTACTCGCATCGACGGATGCGGCCGAGATCGCGCTGCCAGCCATGCGTGCAGGAATCCGTGACTTGTTGGAGCCATCTGCAGATGCAGTGGCCATTCGAGCCCTGTTGGAGCGTGCCAGCCTTGCAGCCGCCGGGCGACGCAGGGGCTTGGGTGCCCAAGTGGACGCAGGTCCACAGGGAGGCCGGATCATCGCCGTTATGTCTCCCAAGGGTGGCGTGGGCAAAACAACCATCTCAACCAACCTGGCCATTGGCTTGGGGCGTACCGCGCCCATGAAGGTAGTCATAGCCGACCTGGACCTCCAATTCGGCGACGTCGCATCCGGTCTGCTCATAGACCCTGAACGGACCATCGCGGATGCCGTCACTGGCGCGGCAGTCCAAGACAGCATGGTGCTCAAGTCATACCTCTCAGCCCATCCCGCTGGCATCTACGCACTCTGCGCGCCGCGCAACCCATCTCAAATCGAACAGATCTCCGCAGAACAAGTGGGGCATCTCCTTGAACAGTTGGCCAAGGAATTCGATTACGTGATTGTGGATACGGCCCCCGGTCTCGGTGAACATGTCCTGGCGACTCTGGAACGTGCCTCCGACGTCGTCTGGGTATGCGGAATGGACATCCCCAGCATCAGGGGGCTCCGGAACGGCTTGGAGATTTTGGACGAGATTGGGTTGGTCCCGGAACAGCGCCATGTTGTCCTGAACTTCGCGGACAAGCGGAGCGGGCTCACCTTGGTGGATGTGGAAGCCACCATCGGTTGCCCGGTGGATGTCACGTTGCCCCGGTCCCGCTCACTCCCCTACTCAACCAACAGAGGCATCCCCGTACTCCAAGATGGAGCGAAGGATGTCACCCTTCGGGGCCTCCGCCAGCTTGTGGAGCGGTTCAAGCCCGGATGGGAAGAACGGCCACACAAGCAGTTGCATCGAAGGGCGGTAGTCAAGTGAACCTCGCAAAACGCCTTCAAACGGTCCGTGGACTTGAAGTTGAGACACCTGGAACATCAACGCCGGGAGATCCGTGGGCCGGACCGGCAACGCAAGCCCCGGATTATCTCGCCGATTCGCCGGGGTCCGGAGGAGCCACCGAGGACTCCAGCCAGGCCTTGTCTGCGGTCAAGGAACGTACCAGCAGCGCCTTGTTTGACCGCATGGGCTCCCGGATCTCGGATACCACACTCGACGAAGCCGAGCTGCACCGCTATGTCAAGGAGGAACTCCGCGCCGTCATCGACGAGGACGATATCCCCCTGACGTCCTCGGAAAGGCAACGGCTGGTTCAGGAAATCGCTGACGACGTGCTTGGCCTGGGGCCACTACAGCGTTTCCTTGACGACAAGGACGTCACGGAAATCATGGTGAACGGCGCAGATAAGGTCTACGTGGAAATTGCAGGAAAACTCCATTTGACCAACGTTCATTTCTCGTCCGAAGAGCACCTGCGCAGAATCATTGAGCGGATCGTCTCAAAGGTTGGCCGCCGCATCGACGAGTCCTCACCTCTTGTGGACGCGCGGCTTTCGGATGGGTCCCGTGTCAACGCGATCATTCCGCCGCTGGCCGTCAATGGATCGTCGCTGACTATCCGTAAGTTTGGGCGCGTCCCTCTAACGGCCCAGAATCTCATCCAGTTGGGAACTACGAGCCCCGAGATCACGGAACTCCTTCATGCATGTGTACAGGCCCGGCTGAACATCATCGTCTCCGGCGGTACTGGAACGGGAAAGACAACTCTCCTTAATGTCCTTTCGTCCTTCCTGCCCTCCGATGAGCGCATCGTCACCATCGAAGACGCAGTGGAGTTGCAACTCCAGCAATCACATGTGGTTCGTTTGGAAAGCCGCCCCAGCAACATCGAAGGCAAGGGCGAAATCGCCATCCGGGACCTGGTTCGCAATTCGCTGCGCATGCGCCCGGACAGGATCGTGGTGGGCGAGGTTCGTGGCGGCGAAGCCTTGGACATGCTTCAGGCAATGAACACCGGCCATGATGGATCCATCTCCACTGTTCACGCGAATTCGCCACGGGACGCCATTGCACGCCTCGAGACGTTGGTGCTTATGGCTGGAATGGATTTGCCCCTCAGGGCAATCCGCGAGCAGATCTCGTCCGCCGTGAACCTGGTGGTTCAGATCTCTCGGCTGCGCGATGGAACCCGCCGAATCACCCACGTGACAGAAGTCCAGGGCATGGAAGGTGACGTTGTTACCTTGCAGGATGCTTTCACGTTCGACTACTCGGCAGGCATGGACGCCAACGGGAGGTTCCTTGGGAAGCCCGTTCCTACAGGGGTGCGGCCACGGTTCGTGGACCACTTCGCGGACCTTGGAATCTACTTGTCGCCGGCGGTCTTTGGCAGCGTGCACACTGGCGGTGGTCAGCGATGACCGCCACCAACCCGCTCCTGCTCATAGCCGGCGTGCTTCTCGGATTCTCCGCTCTGGCGATCGGGCTGTTCCTCATCCCCAGGTCGAGGAACTCAACGATTGCGTTGTCCCGGCGCCGTCCGGACTCGGGCCCACAGGAATCCGTCCTGACCCGAGTGACGAATTCCGCTGTGGCCATGGTGGATGGTTCGGTTTCTGCAAGCCGGGCTTCAGGAACCAGGATTTTGCTTGAACAGGCCGGCTCGCGGATGAGACCAGCGGACTACGTTCTTTTGGTCATCTGCGCCACGTTCACTGGCGCCGTTCTAGGCTTCATCCTTGGCGGCGTCTTGGTGGCGATTCTCTTCGGAATCATCGTGCCCATCGGCGCACGCATGGTTCTGAGCATTATGACCTCCCGACGCAGGGCCCAGTTCGAGGCTCAACTGGGTGACACGTTGCAAATGCTGTCCGGCAGCATGCGGGCCGGCCACAGCTTGCTCCGGGCGGTGGATGCTGTTGCCCAAGAGGCCCAGTCACCTACCAAAGAAGAATTTGCCAGGATCGTGGGAGAAGTTCGCCTGGGTCGCGACTTGCGTGACGCCCTCTTGGACGCGGCCTCGCGTCTCCATAGCGAGGACTTCCTCTGGGCGACGCAGGCCATCGAAATTCATCGCGAAGTGGGCGGCGACTTGGCTGAAGTCCTGGACCATGTGGCCGAGACGATCCGTGAACGGTCCCAAATCAAGGGGCAAGTCAGGGCACTCAGCGCTGAAGGTCGTATGTCCGCCTATGTGCTCATAGCGCTGCCGACTGGCATGTTCCTGTACCTCAGCCTTGCGAACGGGACGTACATCCAGCCGTTGTTCACCCATCCCCTGGGTTGGATCATGCTGGTGGCCGCAATAGTCCTTTTGGGGTTGGGCACCTTCTGGCTCAGCCGCGTGGTCAAGATCAAGTTTTAGGGAGTGATCATGAACGTTATTGCATGGGCGTCCGTCGCCTTGATCGTCATCCCCATCGCTTTCATGGCGTGGGCCTTCATTTCAGTTGATCGTGCCGGCCTGGCGACTGTTCGAGCCAACTTGAGCCGAAGCGCCGGGATGGCAACGGAGCTGGGAGCACAGTCATCATCATTCAACCTCCAACGCCTCGGAGCAAGGCTCACCCCCAAGGGCTACACAATCTGGTTGGACAAGCTGCTGGCCAAATTGGGCCGACCAGCGGGAATGCCCCTTGGGCGCCTTCTCATCCTCAAGCCGGCGTTGGCCCTGGCAGCAGGGCTCGTGGGCCTGCTGTTCTTTCTACGGGCGCCATCCGGCCCGGGCTTCGTGCTTTATCTGGCAGCGGTCTCGTTGGTGTATTTCATTCCGGACCTGCTCATCCACGGCCGGGCAGCCGAGCGGCAGAAGGCCATCCAGACGGAGCTTCCCAACACCCTGGACCAGATGCTGATCTCCGTGGAAGCCGGTCTTGGTTTTGAAGGTGCCATGGCAAGGGCCGGACAAAACGGTTCGGGACCGCTCGCTATGGAAATGCTCCGTACGCTGCAGGACATGCAGGCAGGACGAAGCCGGAAGGAAGCCTACATTGCCCTGGCCGAACGTGTTGACGTTCACGACCTGCGGGCATTCGTTGGGGCCATAGTCCAGGCAGACACCTACGGGATCGCGATCGCCAACGTCCTTCGTACACAAGCCAAGCAAATGCGTATCAAGCGTCGGCAGAGGGCAGAAGAGCAGGCCATGAAACTGCCGGTAAAGGTTCTCTTCCCCCTGATGTTTTGCATCCTTCCGGTGCTCTTCATCGTCATCATGGGTCCGGCCGTCATCAACGTAATGACTAACCTTGCCGGAACGTTCTAGGGCTCTGGTGTTCTTGCCCTAAAGACCGGCACTTCGCGGATCCCAGACCACGGAGTGCCACAACGGCCCCCTTCCGGTACCCAGAGCCGGGAGGGGGTCCCCCCAACGCCCGGATAGGTCCTTGGTCACGGACAGAAGAGCTACTCGCGCCGTGCCCGCGTCAGCTCGGCCCGCGCCAGCAACTCACTATCGGAAGGGTAGGCGACTTCTTCAAGCACCAGGGGATGTGGAGCAGCGAGCACTGATTTGGCGTCACGTTGACGTTCCAGAAGACGCGAGTGCAGCCAACCCGGAGTTTCCAAGCCCTCCCCCACGCGGAGCGCAGAACCTACCAAGGACCGCACCATGTTGTGACAGAAAGCGTCGGCCTGGACGGTGGCAACTATGACACCGTCGCTTCCACGGTCGAACGAAAATTGCTGCAGTTCACGAATGGTGGTGGCTCCCTCGCGGGGTTTGCAGTAAGAGCGGAAGTCCTGAAGGCCCAGCAGAGAATGCGCACCGTGATTCATGAGCTCAACCTCCAAAGACGTTTTATGCCACAAAGTGATTCCCCGCAGCACAGGGTCCCAGCGACCCGGACCATCGGCAATCCGGTAGCTGTACCTGCGCCACAACGCTGAGAAGCGGGCGTCGAAACCTTCCGGCGCCAGACCGGCGTCGTGCACTTCAATGGTCCCCGTCAGATCGCCGAGAATGCGGCTCAAAGCGCCGCGGAGTCGGCGCAAAAGCGCGACGGCGGGATCGAGTTCGTGCCCACGCGGCAGTGACAGCCACTCGGCTTCCGTCAGGTCCAGGTGAACAACTTGACCCCGGGCATGGACGCCGGCGTCGGTCCTGCCAGCAACCGTCACGCGAATCGGGCGTTGCAGGATGAGCGCCAAAGCTTCTTCAAGGGATCCTTGAACGGTGCGAAGACCGGGCTGCACGGCCCACCCGTTGAAAGGGCCGCCGTCGTAGGAAAGATCAAGCCGGACACGCAAAAACCCGCCGCCCCCCATAACGGGGGCAGCGGGTTTTCGTTCGTTCATAGACTTAAGTCTACTGTGAAGAATTCAGTGAATTACTTCTTGTCCTCAGCGGCCGGAGCCTCTTCGGTTTCAGCAGCTTCGGTCTCAGCAGCTTCTGCCTCAGCGGCCGGAGCCTCTTCGGTTTCAGCAGCTTCGGTCTCTACAACCTCTTCTTCAGCAGCCGGAGCTTCGGCGGCCGGAGCAGCCTTGGCAGCAGCGTTGGTTGCTTCAGCAACTACAGCCTGCTTGGGGGAAACCGGCTCGAGAACGAGCTCGATGACAGCCATGGGAGCGTTGTCGCCCTTGCGGTTGCCGATCTTGGTGATGCGGGTGTAGCCACCATCGCGGTTAGCAACGGCGCCGGCAATGTCGGTGAACAGCTCGTGGACAACGCCCTTGTCGCTGATCAGGCCGAGAACGCGGCGGCGGGAAGCGAGGTCGCCACGCTTGGCGAAGGTGACCAGACGCTCTGCGTACGGCTTAAGGCGCTTGGCCTTGGTGACCGTGGTGGTGATGCGCTTGTGCTCAAAGAGAGCAGCTGCCAGGTTCGCGAGCATCAGGCGCTCGTGAGCCGGGCCGCCTCCGAGGCGCGGACCCTTAGTGGGGGTAGGCATAGTTATTTCTCCTGTTATGTAAGCCGTTCAGGTCCATCGCTGGACCCGGCGGCCAAGATCTGCTGTTTAGAGCTCGTCGTCGCTGAACGCGGCGTCGTCCTCTTCGATGGCTGCGGCGCGGGCTGCGAGATCGAAACCGGGAGGGGAGTCCTTGAGGGACAGACCCAGTTCCACGAGCTTTGCCTTGACCTCGTCAATGGACTTCGCACCGAAGTTACGAATGTCCATCAGGTCAGCCTCGGAGCGGGCAACGAGTTCACCCACGGTGTGGATGCCCTCACGCTTGAGGCAGTTGTAGGAACGGACGGTGAGGTCCAGATCCTCGATCGGCAGAGCCATGTCCGCTGCCAGGGCAGCGTCCGTCGGCGACGGGCCAATCTCGATACCTTCAGCTGCGGTGTTCAGCTCACGAGCCAGACCGAACAGTTCCACCAAGGTGGTGCCTGCGGAAGCAACAGCATCGCGAGGGGCGATAGCCTGCTTGGTCTCGACGTCGACAATGAGCTTGTCGAAGTCGGTGCGCTGCTCAACACGGGTAGCTTCCACGCGGAAAGTTACCTTCATGACCGGCGAGTAGATCGAGTCAACCGGAATACGGCCGATCTCGGAGTCGCCGGACTTGTTCTGAGCTGCCGAAACGTAGCCACGGCCGCGCTCGATGGTCAGTTCGAGTTCGAACTTGCCCTTCGAGTTCAGAGTGGCAATGTGCAGATCCGGGTTGTGGAATTCGACGCCGGCCGGCGGAGCGATGTCCGCGGCGGTGACGACTCCGGGGCCCTGCTTGCGCAGGTAAGCAACAACCGGCTCATCGTGCTCGGAGGAAACCGAAAGGTTCTTGATGTTCAGGATGATCTCGGTGACATCTTCCTTGACACCCGGAACCGTGGTGAACTCGTGCAGCACGCCATCGATCCGGATGCTGGTTACAGCGGCACCGGGGATGGAGGAGAGCAGGGTACGGCGGAGGGAGTTTCCGAGGGTGTAGCCGAAGCCCGGCTCCAGCGGTTCAATGATGAAACGGGAGCGGTTCTCGGATACAACTTCTTCAGACAGGGTGGGGCGCTGTGCAATGAGCACTTAGGTTTCCTTTCGGCGAGCATCCGCTATATGACGCAACACAGGTGGTGGAAATCGGCTTCGGTTTCCAGCCTGACCAGCCGGGCCATGCTGATGGATGATCGAAACCATCCATAGCAGGCCCGGCCGGTCAGGCGGGGAAGACCTAATTAGACGCGGCGGCGCTTCGGCGGGCGGCAACCGTTGTGGGCGCTGGGGGTGACGTCCTGGATGGAGCCAACCTCGAGGCCAGCGGCCTGAAGCGAACGGATTGCGGTTTCGCGTCCGGATCCCGGGCCCTTGACGAATACGTCAACCTTGCGCAGACCGTGCTCCTGAGCGCGCTTTGCAGCAGCTTCAGCAGCCATCTGGGCAGCGAACGGGGTGGACTTACGGGAGCCCTTGAAGCCAACCTCACCGGCGGAAGCCCATGAGATTACAGCACCGTTCGGGTCCGTGATGGACACGATGGTGTTGTTAAAGGTGCTCTTGATGTGCGCCTGGCCAAGCGCAATATTCTTCTTATCCTTGCGACGCGGCTTACGAACCGCTCCACGAGTCTTCGGGGGCATTGTTTCTCCTACAGAAAGTTATCGGGGGAAAACCGGATCAATCCCGAGGGATTAACGTCCGGCCTTCTTCTTGCCGGCGACGGTGCGCTTGGGGCCCTTGCGGGTACGAGCGTTGGTCTTCGTACGCTGTCCGCGTACGGGCAGGCCCTTGCGGTGGCGCAGGCCTTCGTAGCTGCCGATCTCTACCTTGCGGCGGATGTCAGCGGCTACCTCGCGGCGAAGGTCACCCTCAACCTTGTAGTTGCCTTCAATGTAGTCACGCAGCTGGACCAGCTCGGCGTCAGTCAGGTCCTTGACGCGAACGTCAGCGCTGATGCCGGTGGCAGCCAGGGTTTCGTGTGCACGGGTCTTGCCCACGCCGTAGATGTAAGTAAGCGCAATTTCCAACCGCTTTTCGCGGGGAATGTCTACGCCAGCGAGACGAGCCATAGTGGCAGTACTCCTTGAATAAACCGGAGGTCGTAGGCAGTACACCCACACGTTCAGTGTGGCCCCAGCCTCCGACCGGGGGTTCGCTGACCAGGCTCTGTAATGCAGTCCTGGCACAGCTTGTGCTGCCTTTATTTACTTGCGTGGGCTAGCAGCCCAGGTTTGTCCTTGCGGACGCAGATTCCCGTGAGGGGAATTAGCCCTGGCGCTGCTTGTGGCGCGGGTTCTCGCAGATCACCATGACCCGGCCGTTACGGCGGATCACTTTGCACTTGTCGCAGATCTGCTTGACGCTCGGCTTGACCTTCATGGCGTTCCTTTGCGTGTTTTGCAGTTGATCTGCTGGAGCGGCTTAGGCACTATTGCCTTGCCGCCCAGCAATTTACTTGTAGCGGTAGACGATACGACCACGTGTGAGGTCGTATGGGCTCAGCTCAACCACTACCCGGTCCTCGGGGAGGATTCGAATGTAGTGCTGTCGCATCTTCCCAGAGATGTGTGCGAGAACGACGTGCTTATTGGTGAGCTCAACACGAAACATCGCATTGGGCAGCGCCTCAGTCACAACGCCCTCGATCTCAATGACCCCGTCCTTCTTGGCCATATCCTCCGCTAACTGTTGTTTGCCGCCGTCCTTCAGTTAGGCACCGAAGATCCAGCGGACGTTTTTTGTTTGCTTGGCTCTCTTGGAACCACGACACTAAAAAGGGCGTGGCTGCACAGACAACCAACAAATAACTCTACGCCAATGAAGCCGGAAAGTTAAATCCGTCAATGGTAGCGCACCTGTCTCCAGTCGTCACTCCCCCGCTGGCCGATAGGCCGGGAAGTCGCCCGCCGCCGTCGAGACGGCTTGCGCTGCAAGGACACCATCCAGAATGGCTAGTCGAACGGCTTCCGCCGCCGCACTTTGGAGTGTTATCAAGGACGCCTGCCGCGCCTGTTCAGTACTGCGGTCAAGCACGACGGCGCCGGTCGCCACAGCGAACACGGTATCGCCGTCCACGAGGGTATGGGACGGATCCAAAGCACGCGCAAGCCCGGCATGCCCGGAAGAAGCAGTCCGCTTGCACTCGGCAACATCCAAGACAGCATTGGTGGCGATCACCACGAGCGTGGTGTTGAGTCCCTGCGGTGGAGCCGGTGGGCCTGCGACCCTCTGCGCGCTCGGTCGCTCCTCCCTTAGACGCGCGCTGCCGGGTCCCAGCCCCACCGGCGATCCCAGGGCGTTGACTATTGCGATGGCCCCCACTACCACGCCGTCGTCGAGTTCGATCGAGGACGTCCCCACGCCGCCCTTGTATTGTCCACGTGCAACAACGGCGCCAGTCCCGGCACCAACGTTTCCACGTACGACGGCGGCATGGTCGCCTGAGGCGAAGGCTGCGGCGGCTGCCTGGTAGCCCATGTCGGCATCAGGTCGGGCTATAACGTCGCCGCCCCTACCAAGGTCGAAGATGGCGGCCGCCGGCACAATGGGCACCACGGTCCCGGGAACAGCGAAACCCCGCCCCTGTTCTTCACACCACAACTGAGCACCCGTCGCCGACGCCAACCCAAAGGCGCTACCTCCGGTCAACACCACAGCGTCCACAGTGGAAACCAACGTGGTGGGATCCAGCGCATCGGTCTCATGCGTCCCGGGCCCACCACCGCGCACGTCCACAGACCCCACGGTCCCCGGCGGAGGAAGCACCACAGTAACCCCGGACAACCACCCCTCCCCCACCCTCTGCACATGCCCAACCCGTATGCCGGCAACATCGGTGATCGAATTCATGGCTCCATTCTCCACTGGTGAGCCAACTGGCGGCCCAAGGCGCGGCAACAAGTGGGAGCCGGGCCTCAAATACGAACAGGCGAGTAACGCTGAGTAAACGGGTTAGGAAGTGTAAGCCAACTATCGCTGCGGCTCCCCATTTTGGCCCAAACGCAGGCTTTCGGTGTGGTGAGCTAGGCCTGTCTTCGCCGCCCCGGTCCGGGAGCTGGCGCCCCACATTAGCCAGAAACCGTTAGTGACTCATGACTACCCGACAGATTCACAGCAGCAGTGCTGCGCCTGCAGACAAGCCGGCCGAGCCTCCGGTTCCGCCCGCCACAGCAGCCAAGCCCAGACAGGTTAGGAAGCGCTGGTCCGGCCGAGACCGCCGGGATTTCCTGGTGTTCCTGGCCATGGCCTTGCCGAACTTGGTGTTGATCGGCACGTTCACTTATTGGCCGCTGATCAACAACATCTACTACTCCACGTTGGATTGGACCCTCGGCTCGGCCTCGGCCACGGTGGTGGGCTTACAGAACTACGTCACGTTTTTCACCGGTGAGGACGCGTCAAAGGTCCTTGGGACTACAGCGATTTTCACGCTGGTAACGGTTGGCGGTTCCATGATCCTGGGCTTGTTGGTTGCCCTTGCTTTGAACTCCAAGGTCCGCGGCACCACGTTCGCCCGTTCTGCCGTGTTCGCGCCTTATGTACTGTCCGGTGTTGGTGTTGGCCTGGTGTGGCTGTTCATTTTCGATCCCGGCTACGGCGTACTTGCTTGGCTCCTCCGGGGCCTGGGACAGCAGAGCCCACAGTGGATCAACGATCCCCAGCTGTCCTTGGTGATGGTGATCATTGTGTACGTCTGGAAGAACCTGGGCTACTGCGCCGTGGTCTACTTGGCCGGCCTGCAGTCCCTTCCACGCGACGTCATGGAAGCTGCGGCACTGGATGGAGCCAATGGCGCACGCAGGTTCCTCAATATTTCCTTGCCGCTGCTGTCCCCCACCACGTTCTTCCTGTTGATTACCACCATGCTCAGCTCGTTGCAGGCGTTCGACCTCATCCGCATCATGACGCCGCTGGGCAATGGCACCAGCACACTGATCTACGAGGCATACCTGCAGGCGTTCGGGGCCTACAACAGGGCAGGCTATTCGGCCGCGATATCGGTGATTCTTTTCGCCATCCTGCTGATCATTACTGTTCTTCAACTGCGGTTCGTTGAGCGAAAGGTCCACTATTCATGAGCGCGCCTTCACCCGCCGTCGTCGTTGATTCCTTACAGGAGAGCATGCAGGAGAAGGCGCCGCATGAGCCGCCGCGACCATTCTCCAAAGCCAACCTCATCCGGACCATGGCAACCGGATACGTGCCCCTGATCATCGCCACGCTGGTGGTGTTCCTGCCGCTGATGTGGATGTTGCTGAGCTCGTTCAAGCAACCGGGCGAGATCGTTACCACGGACCTCAGAATCCTTCCGGAGTCTGTGAACCTGGAGAACTACGCCACGGCGATGACTACGGTTCCGTTCGCGCAGTTCTTCGCCAACAGCCTCATCGTCACCGTGGTTGGCGCGTCCATCAAGGTCATCCTGGCCATTCTGACGGCTTACGCGCTGGTGTTCGTTCGTTTCCCGTTCAAGAACGTAATCTTCGTGCTGATTCTGGTGGCACTCATGGTGCCCGCGCAGGTGTCCATCCTGCCCAATTACATCCTCATAGCGGGCATGGGCGGCAAGAACACCCTGTGGGGCATCATCCTTCCGGGCCTGGGGACGGCGTTTGGCACGTTCCTGCTGCGCCAACACTTCCTGACGTTACCGCCGTCGATTCTCGAAGCAGCTGAAATCGACGGTGCGGGCCATTGGCGGCGGTTGTGGCAGATCATCGTCCCGGTGTCGGTTCCATCTATTGCGACGGTGGCTTTGGTGACCGTGGTCAGTGAATGGAACGACTACATCTGGCCCCTCATCATCACGGACCGTCCCGAAACCATGACATTGCCAGTGGGGCTGACGTTGCTGCAGAACTCGGAGGGCAACGGCGCCGGATGGGGAATTCTCATGGCGGGAGCCGTTTTGGTGATCGTTCCCATCTTGCTGGTATTCGCAGCGCTCCAGCGATACATCGTTGCCGGGCTGACCCAAGGCAGTGTCACCGGCTGATTTTCTCCAACCGCACCATTCGCATCGAAGTAAATTATTGAGAGGAAGCACCATGCGCACCAACCTTGACCGCCGACATTTCCTGGGCCTAGCAGGCCTCGGCGCCGGAGCTGCGGCACTTGCCGCATGCGGCGGACCGTCGACGGCGGGCACGGCAGACGCCGTCGACACCGCAACGATCGATTTCAGTGGCATAAAGCCCGCCGCCTCCATCGATTTCTGGACCAACCACCCCGGCAAGTCGCAGGACGTGGAAAAGGCGATCATTGAAAAGTTCCACGCCAAGTACCCGGACATCAAGGTGAACCTGGTGACAGCGGGCGCCAACTACGAAGAAATAGCCCAGAAATTCCAGACGTCCCAGGCAGCCAAGACAGGCCTTCCCGGGTTGGTGGTCCTCTCGGATGTGTGGTGGTTCCGCTACTTCTCCAACGGCAGCATCATTCCCATCGATGGCTTGGTGAAGCAGCTGGACATCAAGATGGACGACTTCCAAAAGTCGCTGGTGGACGACTACAAATACGACGACAAGCAGTGGGCGCTCCCCTACGGCCGCTCCACGCCCTTGTTCTACTACAACAAGGACCACTTCAAGGCAGCGGGGCTTCCGGATCGGGCCCCGGCCACGTGGCAGGAGTTTGCCGAGTGGGCGCCCAAGCTCAAGGCCACATCAGGTGCGCAGTACGCCTACATCTACCCGGCCCTGGCTGGCTACGCGGGCTGGACGTTGCAAAACAACCTGTGGGGCTGGGGCGGAAGCTGGTCAAAGGACTGGGACATCACCTGCGATTCTCCCCAGTCCGTGGCTGCACTGCAGTGGGCGCAGGACACCATCTACAAGGACGGTTGGGCCGGGGTCTCGTCCAAGGAAGCAGCCGATGACTTCGCCGCAGGTATCACCTCATCCACCATTTCCTCTACCGGCTCACTGCTCGGCGTCCTGAAAGCAGCCAAGTTCAACGTGGGCGTCGGGTTCCTTCCCGGCGGCCCGGAGGCACCCAGCGGCGTATGCCCCACCGGCGGCGCTGGGCTGGGCATCCCCAGCGGCATCAGCAAGGAAGAGCAGCTTGCCGCCGCGACGTTCCTGAAGTTCATGACCGAGCCGGAGAACACTGCGGCGTTCTCGGCCGCCACCGGTTACATGCCTACCAGGCTCTCAGCTGACATGTCCGCGGTCCTGGCAGCAACACCGCAAATCAAGACCGCCATGGACCAGCTTGCAGCCACCAAGGTCCAGGACAATGCCCGCGTGTTCCTGCCGGGAGCGGACCAGGAGATGGCCAAGGCTGCGGCCAAGATCCTGACGCAGCAGGGCGACGTCCAGGCAACCATGACCGAGCTGAAGAAGACACTCGAGGGTATCTACACCAAGGACGTGAAGCCCAAGCTGAAGGCGTGACTGCTTTTCATCCCTGCGAAAAGAGCTGGGCTACTGACGTAGCCCAGCTCTTTTTTGCGGTGCTACGGGATGGGGACGGGCACCACGCCGAGTGGCGCCAACTGCTCGGCTCCTCCATCCGGGGCCGAAAGAACCCAGATGCCTTTGTCATGCACAGCCACGGAATGCTCCCACTGGCAGGAACGCTTGCCGTCCGTGGTGACCACGGTCCAGTCGTCGTCGAGGGTCGCGGTCTCGATGTCACCACGAACCAGCATGGGTTCGATGGCCAGGCACAGGCCGGGCCGGATCTTGGGGCCGCGGTGGCCGGTCCGATAATTCAAAACGTCCGGGGCCATGTGCATTTCCGAGCCGATGCCGTGGCCCACATAGTCCTCCAGGATGCCCAAGGGCTTGCCCGGGACGGACGATACGTAATCATCAATTGCGTTTCCGATGTCCCCGACGAACTTGCCCTTGGCCAAGGCTGCGATACCGCGCCACATAGCTGCCTCGGTGACATCAGAGAGTCTCTGGTCTTCAGGATCTGCGTTACCGACGATCACCGTCCTGGCGGAGTCGGAATGCCAACCGTCAACTATGCATCCGCCGTCAATGGAGATGATGTCGCCGTCGTTGAGCACCTTGCCGCCAGGGATTCCATGGACCACTTCTTCATTGACAGAGGTGCAAATGGTGGCCGGAAAGCCGTGATACCCGAGGAAGTTCGACTTTGCGCCGGCATTGTTGAGGACCGCGGCGAAGACGTCGTCCAGGTCCTTGGTGGTGACCCCCGGCTTGGCCGCCGCAACGGCAGCATCCAGTGCCCGGCTCAGGACGAGACCGGCCTGGTGCATGGTGCGCATCTGCTCGTTGGTTTTGTATTCAATGCGGGGCTGACCGAACGCCATGATCTCCTCTGGAAGGTTTGCTGTAGAGGCCGATCAGGCCCCATGCTTCAACCATTTTCCCGTACCGGGGTGCGTGGCCGAAATTGGAATGCAGGGTGAAAAGAAAAGAGGGTGTGTCCCGCACGCACTGTACGGGACACACCCTCACTCCACCACCGTTTTACCGGCTTCGTGGAGAACACACTAAACGGTCTTGGCCGCCTCGATCGCTGTCAGCACGCGGTCGGTAACTTCATCGATACCACCGATGCCATCTACCTGCGTGAGGATGCCACGCTCGGCGTACTTAGCCACAACTGCCTCGGTCTGCTCATGGTAGAGATCCAGGCGGTGACGGATTACGGCTTCGTTGTCGTCCGAGCGGCCCGTTTCCTTGGCACGGCCAAGAAGACGGGTCACCAGTTCTTCGTCGTCAGCGGTCAGCTGGAGCACGACGTCGAGCTCCTGCTCACCCTCAGCGAGGATCTGGTCTAGGTAGTCCACCTGCGCTGTGGTGCGCGGGTATCCGTCCAGCAGGAAACCGTTCTCCACATCGCTTTGGCTCAGGCGATCGCGAACCATGTCGTTCGTGACGCTGTCCGGAACAAAGTCGCCGGCGTCCATGTACTTCTTGGCTTCGATGCCCAAAGGGGTTTCGCCCTTGACGTTGGCACGGAAGATGTCGCCGGTGGAGATGGCGACTACGCCGAGGCGCTCCGAAATTCGCTCAGCCTGCGTACCCTTACCCGAACCGGGAGGTCCAATGATCAGCATTCTCGTCATCGCAAAAGCCCTTCGTAGTGACGTTGTTGTAGCTGCGCATCAATCTGCTTGACGGTCTCCAGGCCAACACCCACCATGATCAGAATTGACGTGCCACCGAACGGGAAGTTCTGGTTGGCGTTGATCAGGACGAGCGCAACCAGCGGAATCAACGCCACGAAGCCCAGGTAAAGGGCTCCAGGCAAGGTGATCCTGGAAAGCACGTACTGCAGGTAGTCCGCGGTCGGTTTACCCGCCCGGATGCCCGGAATAAACCCGCCGTACTTCTTCATGTTGTCCGACACTTCTTCAGGGTTGAAGGTGATGGCAACGTAGAAGTAGGTGAAGAACACAATCATGGCGAAATACAGTGCCATGTAGATGGGGTGGTCGCCACGGGTGAGGTTGTTATTGATCCACTCAACCCACGGGGCCATCTGCTCCCCCGGCGCGGGCTGGTTGAACTGTGAAATCAGCCCGGGCAGGTACAGCATGGAGGAAGCGAAGATGACAGGCACGACGCCGGCCATGTTCACTTTGATGGGAATGTAGGTGCTGGTGCCGCCCACGGTGCGGCGTCCGATCATGCGCTTGGCATATTGAACGGGAACGCGGCGCTGGGACTGCTCCACGAAGACCACCAAGGCCACCGTGAGCAGGCCTACAGCCAGCACGGTGAAGAACGTTCCCGGGCCCTTGGATTCCCAGATGGAGCCCAGCGAGCCGGGGAAGCTTGCAGCGATAGAGGTGAAGATCAGCAACGACATACCGTTACCCACACCCTTTTCCGTGACCAACTCGCCCATCCACATGATGAGGCCGGTGCCGGCCGTCAACGTGATGATGATCAGGATGGTGGTCATGATGCTCTCATTAGGAATGATGGGCAGGTTACACCCTGGGAGCAACTGGCCGGATCGAGCCAGCGAAACCAACGTAGTGGCGTTCAGCAGGCCCAATGCGATGGTGAGGTACCGGGTGTACTGCGTCAACTTTGACTGACCGGAGGCGCCCTCTTCGTAAAGCTGCTGGAACCGGGGAATGACCACCCGGAGCAACTGCACGATGATGCTCGCCGTGATGTAGGGCATGATGCCCAAGGCAAACACTGAAACCTGCAGCAACGCGCCGCCGCTGAACAAGTTCACCAGCTGGTAGATGCCCTGCGAGGTGTCACCGGTGTTCAAGCATTGCTGGACATTCTGGTAGTTCACACCAGGCGAGGGGATGAAAGCTCCCAAGCGGAAGATTGTGATGATTCCCAGCGTGAACAACAACTTGCGTCGCAAATCAGGCGTCCGAAACGCCCGGCCGAATGCGCTTAGCAAGCGTCCTCCTGAGTAGAAAGTACAAGGATGTGGATGGGATCAATGAAACCCAACAACCGAGTCTAACCGCTTGGGACGCCGTCGGAATAATCGAGAGTCCACAACCACGCAAAAAATCCCGGTATACAGGGCCGAAGCCCCGCATACCGGGATCCTTTTACAACGGGCATTTGCCCAACTGGCTCTTAGAGAGCAGTGGTGCTTCCGCCTGCTGCAGCAATCTTTTCCGCAGCGCTGGAAGAGAATGCGTGGGCGGTGACGTCAACCTTGACGGTGATGTCGCCGGTGCCCAGCACCTTGACGGGCTGGTTCTTGCGAACGGCACCCTTCTCAACCAGGGACTCTACGGTGACAGTGCCACCTTCCGGGAACAGCTCGTTGAGCTTCTCCAGGTTCACAACCTGGAACTCAACCCGGAACGGGTTCTTGAAGCCGCGCAGCTTCGGCAGGCGCATGTGCAGCGGCAACTGGCCGCCGGCAAAGCCAGCCTTCACCTGGTAGCGGGCCTTCGTACCCTTGGTTCCGCGACCAGCGGTCTTACCCTTGGAGCCTTCACCACGACCAACACGGGTCTTGGCGGTCTTGGCACCCGGGGCGGGGCGCAGGTGGTGGACCTTCAGAGCGTGCTGCTTCTCAGCAGTCTCTTCGGCGGTCTTGTTCTCTGCCATTACTTCGCCTCCTCTACATTCACGAGGTGCGGAACCGTGTTCAGCATGCCCACGGTCACGGCGTCGGCGTTGCGGACAACGGTGTGTCCGATGCGCTTCAGGCCGAGGGACCGAAGGGTAGCCTTCTGGTTCTGCTTGGCGCCAATGACGCCCTTGATCTGGGTGATCTCCAACTTGGCGTCGGAGGGAGTCAGGTTCTTAGCCATGACTAAACACCTGCCTTCTGGTTCTGGAGCGCGCGCACCAGAGCAGCAGGAGCAACCTCGTCCAGCGGCAGGCCACGGCGGGCAGCCACGGAAGCGGGCTCTTCGAGCTGCTTCAGAGCGGCAACAGTCGCGTGAACGATGTTGATCGCGTTTGAGGAACCGAGCGACTTGGAGAGGATGTCGTGGATACCCACGCACTCCAGTACCGCGCGGACCGGACCACCGGCGATAACACCGGTACCGGCGGAAGCCGGACGCAGCAGGACTACACCTGCAGCGGCCTCACCCTGCACACGGTGCGGGATGGTGCTGCCAACGCGGGGAACGCGGAAGAAGGACTTCTTAGCCTCTTCAACGCCCTTTGCGATAGCCGCGGGAACTTCCTTGGCCTTGCCGTAGCCGACGCCGACCATACCGTTGCCGTCACCGACGACGACGAGCGCGGTGAAGCTGAAGCGACGACCACCCTTGACGACCTTGGCAACGCGGTTGATGGTGACAACGCGCTCTACGAACTGGCTCTTCTCAGCCTCACGACCGCCGTCGCGGCCACCACGGCCACCACGGTCGCCGCGGCCTTGGCCACGGTCGCCGCGCTCGCCACGACGTCCGCCGCGGCGGTCGTCGGTAGCGGGTGCGGTCTCAGTTGCTTCAGCAGCTACAGCTTCAGTCACCTGAACGTCCTTTTCGTTATTTTCAACGGTCACAGTGCCAGCCCACCTTCGCGAGCACCGTCAGCGACGGCGGCGATACGGCCGTGGTACTTGTTACCGCCACGGTCGAAGACAACAGCTTCGACGCCTGCAGCCTTGGCACGCTCGGCAACGAGCTCGCCAACGCGCTTGGCCTTGGCAGTCTTGTCACCGTCGAATGCACGGAGGTCCGCCTCCAAAGTGGAAGCGAAAGCCACGGTTACACCCTTGCTGTCATCGACAACCTGGACGAACATGTGACGTGCAGAGCGGTTAACAACCATACGAGGACGTACGGCCGTACCTGTGATGCGCTTGCGGATACGAAGCTGGCGACGGCTGCGTGCAGCCGACTTGCTCTTGTTCGTACGCTTCTTGTTAATTGCGATGGCCATGGTTTACTTACCAGCCTTTCCGACCTTGCGGCGGATGACTTCGCCGGCGTAACGGACACCCTTGCCCTTGTAGGGGTCAGGCTTGCGCAGCTTGCGAATGTTGGCAGCAACCTCGCCGACCTGCTGCTTGTTGATACCCGCAACAGAGAGCTTGGTCGGACCCTCTACTACGAAGGTGATGCCTTCGGGTGCAGAGACGCTAACCGGGTGGCTGTAGCCCAGAGCGAACTCCAGGTCAGAACCCTTGGCCTGAACGCGGTAACCAGTACCAACGATTTCAAGCTTCTTCTCGTAGCCCTCGGTAACGCCCTGGATCATGTTTGCGATCAGGGTGCGGGTCAAGCCGTGCAGCGAACGCGAGTTGCGCTCGTCGTTCGGGCGGGTGACCGTGAGAGTGTTTTCTTCCTGGGTAACCTCGATCGGGCTGGCCACAGTGTGGCTCAGCTCGCCTTTGGCACCTTTGACGCTGATGACGGAGCCATCGAGCTTGACCTCAACTCCGGCAGGAACGGTGATGGGGAGACGTCCAATACGTGACATTATTCTCTTCCTTTCCCGTTACCAGACGTACGCGAGGACTTCGCCGCCCACGCCCTTCTTGCCGGCCTGCTTGTCAGTCAGGAGGCCGGAAGAGGTGGACAGGATAGCGATACCCAGGCCACCCAGCACGTGCGGCAGGTTGGTGGACTTCGCGTAAACGCGGAGACCCGGCTTGGAGATGCGGCGGACACCAGCGATTGAACGCTCGCGGTTGGGACCGAACTTGAGGTCGATGGTCAGCTTCTTGCCAACCTCTGCTTCCTCTTCCTTCCAGCCGGCAATGTAGCCCTCGGCCTTAAGGATGTCGGCAACGCGTGCCTTCAGTTTGCTGTACGGCATGGACACGGTGTCGTGGTATGCCGAGTTTGCATTGCGCAGACGCGTAAGCATGTCTGCGACAGGATCTGTCATAGTCATTTGGGCTATAGCCCTTCCTCGTACCGGTTTCCGCTGCGCTTGCCCTCATGAGCAAACGCGGACGGACCTGTCACGTAGTTAGTTTTCGGTTTTGAACGGGAAACCAAGCGCCTTGAGCAGCGCGCGGCCTTCGTCGTCGGTCTTGGCAGTGGTCACAACCGTGATGTCCATGCCGCGAACGCGGTCAATGGAATCCTGGTCGATTTCGTGGAACATAACCTGCTCGGTCAGACCGAAGGTGTAGTTGCCGTTGCCATCAAACTGCTTGCCGTTGAGGCCGCGGAAGTCACGGATACGCGGCAGGGCCAGCGAAACCAGACGGTCCACGAATTCCCACATGCGGTCGCCACGCAGGGTAGCGTGTGCACCAATGGGCATGCCTTCGCGCAGCTTGAACTGTGCGATCGACTTACGGGCCTTGGTTACCTGCGGCTTCTGGCCGGTGATCAGGGTGAGGTCGCGGACAGCGCCGTCGATCAGCTTGGAGTCCTTGGCGGCATCTCCAACACCCATGTTCACAACAACCTTCACCAGACGGGGAACCTGGTTCACGTTCGCGTAGTTGAATTCGTCCTGCAGGGACTTCTTGATGTCCTCTGCATACTTGGTCTTCAGACGCGGAACGATCTTGTTTGCAGACAGTGTCTCGCTCATTAGATGTCCTTCCCGGAGGCCTTGGACACGCGGATACGGACAGTCTTTGAACGACCATCCTTTTCAACGGTGTCGAGACGGAAACCAACACGGGTCGGCTTCTTGGTCGACGGGTCAACCAAAGCAACGTTGGAAACGTGGATCGGGGCCTCAACGACCTCGATGCCACCGGTCTTGGTGCCGCGCTGCGACTGACCGACCTTGGTGTGCTTGGTGACGCGGTTGATGCCCTCTACCAACACGCGGTTGGTGTCCGGGAATACGCGCAGGACTTTGCCCTGCTTGCCGCGGTCTCCGCCACGTTCCTGCTTGGCGCCGGTGATGACCTGAACGAGGTCACCCTTCTTGATTTTAGCCATGGACTAAAGCACCTCCGGGGCCAGCGAAACGATCTTCATGAACTTCTTGTCGCGAAGTTCACGACCAACCGGGCCGAAGATACGGGTACCGCGGGGGTCACCGTCGTTCTTCAGGATCACAGCTGCGTTTTCGTCAAACTTGATGTAGGAACCATCCGCACGGCGGCGTTCCTTCTTGGTACGAACGATGACAGCCTTGACGACGTCACCCTTCTTTACGTTGCCGCCAGGGATAGCGTCCTTGACGGTTGCGACGATGACGTCGCCAATGCCTGCGTAGCGACGGCCAGATCCACCGAGAACGCGAATGGTAAGGATTTCCTTAGCACCCGTGTTGTCGGCGACCTTCAGTCGCGACTCCTGCTGAATCAATTTTTACTCCTTGCGTCGCGCCGGTTCTCAGACCGAAATCATGCATACGGAATGAGCCTTGCGGAACGGTTGATCGGGGTGTCTCTTGACCCGTCTGGATTTTGCCAGGACGGGCCTAAACGCCCGTGCCACAAGCATCAGCTTCCCTTGCAGAAAACTCTGCGCGGGGCAGTATGCAGCAGCACGATTGTTTACGAGGTAGTTGACGGCCCACTAATGGCGCCATACAAACTCAATATCCTAGCACGTTTATGCACTCGAAACCAACGGGCCTGAAACGCGGAAAGACCCGCATTCCCCAGGGAATACGGGTCCTTCCAGTCAACCCTGCCGGGCAAGCCCGGCGTTGGATTTACTTGGCCTTTTCGAGGATCTCCACCAGACGCCACCGCTTGGTAGCGGACAGCGGGCGGGTCTCAGAGATGAGAACGAGGTCGCCGATGCCGGCGGTGTTCTCTTCGTCATGAGCCTTGACCTTCGAGGTGCGGCGAATAACCTTGCCGTACAGAGCGTGCTTTACGCGGTCTTCAACCTGAACAACGATGGTCTTTTCCATCTTGTCAGAGACAACGTAGCCGCGACGCGTCTTACGGTAACCGCGCTGTTCAGCGCTGGCTGCTGCTTCCGTCACAGTTTCCTTCTCGCTCACTTGGCGTCCTCTCCAGCTTCAACCTCGGCCTTTTCAGCCTTGGCAGCCTTCTTGGACTTCTTTTCTTCCTTGGCTTCCACAACCGGTGCGGCAACCTCGGCACGAATGCCCAGCTCGCGCTCACGGAGAACGGTGTAGATGCGTGCGATGTCCTTCTTTACCGCACGCAGGCGACCGTGGTTCTCCAGCTGTCCGGTGGCGGACTGGAAACGCAGGTTGAACAGCTCTTCCTTGGACTTGCGGAGTTCTTCAACGAGACGCTCGTTGTCGAAACCGTCCAGCTGTGCGGGTGCGAGATCCTTCGACCCTACTGCCATTTCTATTCACCACCTTCGCGACGCACAATGCGTGCCTTCAACGGCAGCTTGTGGATTGCCAGGCGCAGTGCCTCGCGAGCTACCTCTTCATTGACACCGGAGAGTTCGAAGAGAACCCGGCCCGGCTTGACGTTTGCGACCCACCACTCAGGAGAACCCTTACCGGAACCCATGCGGGTTTCAGCAGGCTTCTTCGTCAGCGGACGGTCCGGGTAGATGTTGATCCAGACCTTACCGCCACGCTTGATGTGGCGGGTCATCGCGATACGAGCGGACTCGATCTGACGGTTGGTTACGTATGCCGGGCTGAGAGCCTGGATACCGTACTCACCGAAGCTGACCTTGGTGCCGCCCGTTGCAGCGCCGGAACGACCCGGGTGGTGCTGCTTACGGTGCTTGACTCGACGTGGGATAAGCATTTAAGCCTGTCCTCCTTCTGCTGCAGGTGCAGCAGCTTCAGCGGCCGGTGCTTCAACGGCAGCAGGTGCTGCCTCAGCTGCCGGACGGTCGTTACGACGACGGCGGTCGCCACCCGGGCGGCCCGGACGGTCTCCTGCACGGCCACGGGAAGGAGCAGCAGCTGCCTGCTGAGCCAGTTCCTTGGCAGTGACGTCGCCCTTGTAGATCCAGACCTTCACGCCGATGCGGCCGAAGGTGGTCTTGGCTTCGTAGAAGCCGTAGTCGATGTTCGCACGGAGGGTGTGCAGGGGCACACGGCCTTCGCGGTAGAACTCCGAGCGGGACATTTCTGCGCCGCCCAGACGACCCGAGCAAGCAACACGGATACCCTTGGCACCCGCACGCTGTGCGGACTGCATGGCCTTCTTCATCGCACGGCGGAAAGCCACGCGGGAAGTCAGCTGCTCAGCGATGCCCTGGGCAACAAGCTGTGCTTCCATCTCGGGGTTCTTGACCTCGAGGATGTTCAGCTGAACCTGCTTGCCGGTGAGCTTTTCGAGCTCGCCGCGAATGCGGTCTGCTTCAGCGCCGCGGCGGCCGATAACGATACCCGGGCGTGCCGTGTGGATATCCACGCGGACACGGTCACGGGTGCGCTCGATCTCGACCTTGGCGATGCCGGCGCGCTCCATGCCCGTGGACATGAGCTGACGGATCTTGATGTCCTCGCGGACGAAATCCTTGTAGCGCTGTCCGGGCTTGGTGCTGTCAGCGAACCAGTGCGAAACGTGGTCGGTGGTGATGCCGAGTCGGAACCCGTGCGGGTTAACTTTCTGTCCCACTTAGCGAGCCTCCTCTTTCTCCGGGGTTGCGACAACCAGCGTGATGTGGCTGGTCCGCTTCCTAATGCGGTAGGCGCGGCCCTGGGCACGCGGCTGGAACCGCTTCATGGTCGGGCCTTCATCAACAAATGCTTCGGTGATGAAGAGGTCGCTGTCGTCGAATGCAACGCCGTCACGGTCCGCGAGGACACGTGCGTTGGCCATTGCCGACTGAAGTACCTTGAATACCGGCTCCGAAGCTGCCTGGGGGGCAAACTTCAGAATTGCCAGAGCCTCATTCGCTTGCTTACCACGAACAAGGTTGACGACGCGCCGGGCCTTCATAGGCGTTACGCGGATGTGACGCGCAATAGCCTTGGCTTCCATTGCTTTCCTTCTCTCGTCTAAGACGTAAAGTCAGGCGCCTAGCGGCGCTTGCCCTTACGGTCGTCCTTAACATGGCCGCGGAATGTCCGCGTGGGAGCGAATTCGCCGAGCTTGTGCCCGACCATCGACTCTGTGACAAACACCGGAATGTGCTTGCGTCCGTCGTGTACGGCGATCGTGTGCCCGAGCATGTCGGGGATGATCATCGAACGGCGGGACCAGGTCTTGATGACGTTCTTGGTGCCCTTATCGTTTTCCCGTGCGACCTTCACAAAGAGGTGCTGGTCAACGAAAGGACCTTTTTTCAGGCTGCGTGGCATGTGTCCAGGCTCCTATCGCTTGTTCTTGCCAGTACGGCGGCGACGAACAATAAGCTTGTCGCTCTCTTTGTTCGGACGGCGGGTACGGCCCTCGGGCTTGCCGTTCGGGTTAACCGGGTGACGTCCACCGGAAGTCTTACCTTCACCACCACCGTGCGGGTGGTCAACCGGGTTCATGGCTACACCACGGACGGTCGGGCGAACGCCCTTCCAGCGCATACGGCCGGCCTTGCCCCAGTTGATGTTCGACTGCTCGGCGTTGCCAACCTCGCCGACGGTTGCGCGGCAGCGCACGTCAACGTTGCGGATTTCGCCGGAGGGCAGACGCAACTGAGCGAAGCGGCCTTCCTTGGCAACGAGCTGCACCGAAGCACCTGCGGAACGTGCCATCTTGGCGCCGCCACCCGGACGCAGTTCAACTGCGTGGATTACGGTACCAACCGGGATGTTGCGCAGCGGCAGGTTGTTGCCCGGCTTGATGTCAGCGTCAGGACCAGCCTCGACGAAGTCACCCTGGGACAGCTTGTTAGGAGCGATGATGTAACGCTTGGTGCCATCAACGTAGTGCAGGAGTGCGATGCGAGCCGTACGGTTCGGGTCGTACTCAATTTCGGCAACGCGGGCGTTGATGCCGTCTTTGTCGTGACGACGGAAGTCGATCAGACGGTACTGGCGCTTGTGCCCACCACCCTTGTGACGGGTGGTGATCTTACCGGAGTTGTTACGGCCGCCAGTTTTGTGCAGCGGACGCAGCAACGACTTTTCCGGAGTCGATCGCGTGATTTCAGCGAAGTCGGCTACGCTCGAGCCACGACGGCCCGGGGTAGTCGGCTTGTATTTACGGATTCCCATAATTTATTTCCTCGTTAAAGTGGTCTCCGCTACGCGAGCGGACCGCCGAAGATGTCGATTGTGCCTTCTTTGAGGGTGACAATTGCACGCTTGGTGCTCTTGCGCGTACCCCAGCCGAATTTGGTGCGCTTGCGCTTACCGGCACGGTTGATGGTGTTGATCGAGTCAACCTTGACCGAGAAGATCTTCTCAACGGCCAATTTGATCTCGGTCTTGTTCGAACGAGGGTCCACCAGGAAGGTGTACTTGCCTTCGTCGATCAGACCGTAGCTCTTTTCCGACACGACGGGTGCAAGCACGACGTCGCGCGGGTCCTTGATGGTGGTTACGCTCACTTGGAGGCCTCCTCGTTCTTTGCCTTGTCAGCGACGAACGCCTCGAAAGCAGCCTTGGTGAAGACCACGTCGTCGGAGATGAGCACGTCGTAGGTGTTCAGCTGATCTGCGTACAGAACGTGAATACCTTCGAGGTTGCGCACGGAGAGTGCTGCAACATCATTGGCGCGCTCGATAACGACGAGCAGGTTCTTGCGCTCGGAGACTGCGCGCAGCGACGCCAGTGCTTCTTTGGCGGACGGCTTGGTGCCGGCTACCAGTTCAGCGATGACGTGGATACGGCCGTTACGGGCGCGGTCAGACAGGGCACCGCGGAGTGCAGCGGCCTTCATCTTCTTGGGGGTGCGCTGGCTGTAGTCACGAGGGGTCGGACCGTGGACAACGCCACCGCCGGTCATGTGAGGAGCACGGATTGAACCCTGACGGGCGCGGCCGGTGCCCTTCTGCTTGAACGGCTTGCGACCTGCACCGGAAACCTCGGCGCGGGTCTTCGTCTTGTGGGTACCCTGGCGTGCAGCAGCGAGCTGTGCGACGACGACCTGGTGCAGCAGCGGCACGTTGGTCTGGACGTCGAAGATCTCTGCGGGCAGGTCTACCTTGACAGTGCTAGTCATTTAACTAGGCTCCCTTCACGGCGGTGCGTACGAGTACGACCTGGCCGCGGGCACCGGGGACGGCACCCTTGATAAGGAGCAGCGACTTCTCAGCGTCAATGGCGTGAACCGTGAGGTTCAGCGTGGTGTGACGCTCGGCGCCCATGCGGCCGGCCATTTTCAGGCCCTTGAAGACGCGGCTCGGGGTGGATGCGCCACCGATGGAGCCAGGCTTACGGTGGTTCTTGTGGGCACCGTGGGAAGCGCCAACGCCGTGGAAGCCGTGACGCTTCATAACACCGGCGAAGCCCTTACCTTTGGAGGTGCCGACGACGTCGATCTTCTGGCCGGCTTCGAAGATCTCAACAGAGAGCTCCTGGCCCAGCTCGTAGGATGCGGCGTCTGCGGTACGCAGTTCGACGACGTGGCGGCGAGGAGTTACGCCAGCCTTTTCAAAGTGACCAGCCAGCGGCTTGGTGACCTTGCGGGGGTCGATCTGGCCGTAGCCGATCTGTACGGCGACGTAGCCATCTACCTCTGCGTTACGCAGCTGGGTGATGACGTTGGAGTCAGCCTGGACAACAGTTACCGGGATGAGCTTGTTGTTCTCGTCCCAGACCTGGGTCATGCCGAGCTTCGTGCCCAGCAGGCCCTTTACGTTACGGGTTGCGGTCATAGTCTCTCAGCACCTCCCTAGAGCTTGATTTCGATGTTCACGTCTGCGGGCAGGTCGAGACGCATAAGCGAGTCAACAGCCTTCGGCGTGGGGTCGATGATGTCGATCAGACGCTTGTGAGTACGCATTTCGAAGTGCTCACGGCTGTCCTTGTACTTGTGAGGAGAGCGAATAACGCAGTAAACGTTCTTCTCCGTGGGCAGCGGCACCGGGCCGACTACCGTTGCGCCTGCGCGCGTGACCGTCTCAACGATCTTCCGCGCTGAAACATCAATGACCTCGTGGTCATATGACTTCAGCCGGATGCGGATTTTTTGTCCCGCCATGTCGCCTGACTCTCTTTCAGCTAGTGCTGCTCTAGTTAGGGCTGCTCTGTTTACTTACCTGTTGATGTGGCCGCCGAAGCGTTTGAGGCAGTGCCACCACACGCCGCACAAGCTGAATCCGGAAAAATCCGGGTTCCTCACCTTGCCGGCGCACCGACCCCCGCGGTCGGGCGTGTCGCGATTTCCACGCAAACTCGACCGCAATCATGGGGTTCAGGGTTATGTTTGGGCTTCAGCCTGGACCCTGACACCCGGCATTATCCGGATCGGGACACGAAGAAGCGCTTGAACAACTCATCCAGTATGGCGGAAATATGGTGTAAAGGCTAATCGGCCCTGAAGAGCCATTGCCCGCCACTCGTCCCGTGAGGATGATAGGGGCATGAACGCCCAGGATTCAGGCTCCGTGGAAGATCTCGCCGCCCGCCTGCCTCCCGGGTTCACGTTGGGTGTGGCTGCTGCAGCTTTCCAGATTGAGGGCTCGCTGACCGCTGACGGCCGCGGGCCGTCGGGATGGGATGCTTTCTCCGAAAAGCCCGGGGCAATAGTCGACGGCGGCTCCCCCGCCATGGCCTGCGATCACTACAACCGCTCCGACGAAGATATTGCCTTGATGCAGGAGCTTGGTGTCGATTCCTACCGCTTTTCGCTCTCGTGGCCGCGTATCCAACCTGGAGGCAAAGGTGCAGTCAACCAGCGCGGCCTGGACTTCTATGATCGCCTGATCGACAAACTCCTGGCCGCAGGCATTTCCCCCATGGCAACGCTGTACCACTGGGATACCCCGCTGGAGTTGGAGCATGCCGGGGGGTGGATGAACCGGGACACTGCAGAACGCTTCGGAGTGTACTGCGAAGCCGCCGCCAAACGGTTCGGTGACCGCGTTGAGCACTGGGTCACCATGAACGAGCCTGTGTCCGTCACAGTTCAGGGATACGCGCTGGGAGTGCACGCCCCTGGCCGGCAACTGCTGTTCGACTCACTGCCTGCCGCGCATCATCAATTGCTGGGTCATGGGATGGCCGTGCGGGCTCTCCGGAACGCTGGCGTCAAGGGGCAGATCGGGGTGTCAAACATGCATTGCCCCGTGGAGCCGGCCAGCAACAGTCTCGGCGACAGGCTGATGACGCAGGCGCTGGACCTGATCCTCAACCGCATCTACGCCGATGCGATCCTGCTTGGCCAATACCCCAAGCCACCGTGGCCCATGAAACCGTGGTTCCGCTCGCTGGGTACCGTCCACGACGGTGATCTTGAACTGATCAGCCAACCTCTGGACTTTTACGGGCTCAACTACTACTACCCCGTGAAGGTGGCAGTGGGCCCTGGACCGGCGGAGATCCCTACCGGAAGTTCTCCCGAGATGACCAATGTTCCTTTCCATTTGGCCGCCTACCAGGAGTATGAGACCACAGGGTTCGGCTGGCCTGTTGCGCCGGAATACCTGGCGTTGCTGCTCCGCGACATGAAGGACCGGTATGGAGCGGCACTTCCCCCCGTCTACATCACGGAAGGTGGAGCAAGCTTCCCCGAGCCTGCCCACGTTGACGGACCCATCCAAGACACTAACCGCATTACCTACCTGGCTGAGCATCTTGGCCATGCCTTGACGGCAACGGGGCCTGGTGGCCTCGCCGCAGATGTGGATCTCCGGGGATATTACGTCTGGACCTTACTGGATAACTTCGAGTGGGCAGCAGGCTACTCACAACGGTTCGGCCTGACCCACGTGGACTTCGAGACCATGGAGCGGACTCCCAAGGACTCGTTCTACTGGTATCGATCCCTGGTCCGCGCACGCCACCATCACTCGTAGCATGTGTGAGTTAAATCGATCAGGCTTGGAGTCCGAACCCTACTTGCTCTTGTTGGCGCGACGTATCCGCTTGGCGCGTTCGATCTCGCTCTTGAAGTTCTTTCGACCCCACAGCACCCCGCCACCGATAGCGGCAATGACTGCCAGGAAAATCAGAAATTCCATGGTGCTCTCCTCTTCGTAGACTGCAACATTATCGGATTCCGTCACGGGTCCGCTCCGGCGGAACATCGCTCGGATCCCCGCCCTTGACCGGCCCGCCGGTATTGCTGGGCGGCTTCCGATTCAAACGCCATACCGCCAGCACGATCAGACCCAAGGCGACCAACGCGAGCATGGCAAAGGCGTAGGACCGCAGCGCCCACATAATGCTCAGCGCTACGGCGACGGCTCCCCACCACACCAGTACGCGTTCAGCCAGGAGCAGGCCCGCTGCCAGAAGCACGACGTGTGCCACCAGTACGTAGAGCTGTTGCGAAGACGTACCGCCGACGACGGTCCCCAGGGACATGAGAGACAGCAAGCCAGCGGCAAGGCAAAGCCGAAGGAGGGCCTCCGCGCGCTGCCCCTTTGCATAGCGCAGCCCTGCTATAACGGCCCCCGCCACCACGTACCATTGCGCGGTCCAGAACAAATCCGGACTGGATCCGTCCACGAAAAGCACCGCCCGTTGCAGAGCCGCGACGGAGACAATCCCCGCAAGCTCCGCTGCCAGCCACTTCCCGTTCGGTACCTCAATCACAACCAGTACCCCGGTAACCACCACCAGGACAAATCCCAGCATGGATGTTTGATCGCGCCCCAACCCCACGGCCGCAGATGTTGCAACCGCCACGGCCGCAATGGCAGCCAAGGAGTTACGTCGCCAGTCATTGCCTTTGATGGCCGCTCCGCCAAATACTCTCAGGGAATAGAGGAGCACCGCGGTCCCCACTCCGCCAATAAGCCAGGCAGCGTAGTCGCTCCAGACACCCGCAGGCAGCTCCACCAACAAACCGTCGACGGCGGGCACCGCCCCTACCAGCACAGCCGGGGCAGCTGCGGTGTAAAGGACCGGCATCCGTTCAAAGTGCGAGGCAGCGAACAAGACACCAGCCAGGACCAGTACCGACAGTCCTGTCAGGGAGTGTGAGATGCCCAAGGTCAAAGTGCCGCCAACCAACGTAAATGCCATTGCCGAGATGAGCCAGAACCAGCGCTCCGCGCCGCCGGCAGCAGAACCCTCGTACGACTTCTGCGGGCGGGATATCCCCCGCGCAGCAACCGTGGCAACAGCCAGGGCGAGCAGGACAACAGGGACTTGAGACTTGTCCAGAAGCGGCTGATACAGCCACGTTGAAGCTGGGAACACGAGGGCCGGCCCAGCAGCGATGACGCCAGCCACAACGGCCGCGGTACCGAAGTACTGGGATCCTCGGGCTCGGAGAATCCGCCATGCAATAGCGGCCGAAGCCGCGGCCACAGCCAATTCAAGCATCGCTACCCAGCGGCCTCCGCCGTCGTAATCCCCTGCGAGCAGGTATGAGAACGGCAGCAATAGCTGGGCACCCAAGGTGGCGTGGACTGTTGCCTGCTGGAATGCGACATCAATGCCTCGCCCTCGCAGGACCATGGTCAACGCATGCTGCAAGGCAAGAACCAGAGCGAGGCTAATGGACAGAGCCGTCGCCGAGTCCGTGACATCAGCCACTGTCACCGCGACGAAGGCGCCGGTAAGCACCCGGACCGCCAGCAGGTAGTAACCGCGGATCAATCGGTGGCGAACCGCGCCCATCATGAACCCGCTGTAGGCGGCAAAGATGCCCAACAGAATTTCGACGTCCCGGACGTTCCCTCCTCGGAGTGCCAGGAGGAGGACAAAAGCAGCGGGCGCAAAGATCCAGCCAGCGGAGTGGCGTCGCAGAATCGCACTGACGAGGACGGCCGCCAAGGCAGTCGATACCGCTGCAACTCCAGGCTGCCAGCTATCCCTAACGGTCCCCCCGGAAAACGCTCCAGTGACAGTAAGGAACGTGGTTGCCGCCGCCATGACGGCAACCACAACACCGGCATCTGCTACGGAAGCTCGAGGGTAACGGCGTCGGCTGCCGACAAGGAGGGGAAGGACCAGCTGGACCGCGGCCGCCACCACCAGTACAAATCCTGTGGTGGGAACTTCACCGGCGACCCGAATGCTCCAGCCATCGCGCATCGCGTCCCCGTAAGCCGAGACCGCCAACAGCGTGCCAGCCGCCCGGGACAGCCACCAGTAGCACTGCCTGTGGAAGGACGGGGAGATTCTTAGGGCAGTGACCACGAAGTAGGCAAGCAATGCCAAAAGGACGCCATTTCCCAACGTCAACGACACGAATGCAGTTGCCATTGCGCCCGCGATGACTGCGGTTGCGGGCGCAATGACTTCGGCCACTGTTGCACGCCATCCAACCTTGCCAGCGGATTCCGTACGAACTGGCGGAAACATCAGAAGTCCCGTTACCAAACCTGCCAGCACAACAAGGAGTACAGCTACTGCAACAACCGGACGCCCGGAAGTGTCGTCAAATATCGGCAGTACAAGAAGGCCCGCGACGGCGGCGGCGCCAAAGCCGGCTACCGAAGCCTGCGGCGCCAACAGCCGGACTCCCCCACGTGCCAACCCGGCGCTCAGTAGTTGCTGCACGGCGGCCGCGGCCACGAGCGCAATCAAGGAGTACGACGTTCGTTCCGGATTTCCCGTCATCACACCGGCTACCCCCAAAGGCACAGCCAAGGTGAGCGCGATCCTCCCCGCGAGAATCAAGTATTGGCGGGAAGTGGTTGCTGCGGTCAGTGCCAGCAGGAACCAGTAAAGCGCTGCTGACCCCAGGAATATCGAGACGGGCCATGCCCCGAGCAACGCACCGAGGGCTCCGCCCACTCCCAGCACAGCGGCCGGGGCAAACTCCAGGCCTTGGCGCAACTTCCAACCCATCACCATGGCAGTCAGCATCGTCACAGCGAGAGGAACATAGTTTGGGGGGTCGAACGGCCTGAACTCCAGCACCACGGTGAGGATAGTTGAAGTTATCAGTTGCAGCGCCAAACATGACACGGCGTCAGCCCACCAGGAGCGGGGCAGCAACTTCCTTCCTCCGAAGGCAACCCCCAAGGCCTGGACTCCGAGGCAGATGACGGCGGCCAACAACACCGTGCTCACGTTCGCGGTGACATCCCACACCACCCCGAGCAGGGCGAGGGTCAGCGCGGCCCGCGCCGCATAGAGGTGCTGCACCCTATAGCGAGCCCGCGGAACGAAGAACATCACGGCGAAGTAGATGCCGCACATCAACATGACCCAGGCGTACTCCCCCTTGGACAAAAGGTGAGGGGTGAGCGTAACAGCAACGGCTACAAGGGGAACCAACGCCGGGTGCAGCATCATCAGAGGACGGACGTAAAGAGGCGGAAGCCACTTAGGACGCAGCAAGGACACTACTGTCAGGAGAACTGCCACCCCAATGAGCGCCGTGAAGTACCAGACCAGCGCGCCGCCAAGGACCGATACGCCGGACCACGCCGTTGAGACGATGAAGCTGAGGGACAGGAAGGCCAGGACTTTGTTGTCCAACTTCACTGCGGTGTAAGCGTAGACTGCGGTGCCCAGCAACGAAGTGACCAACCATGCCGCCGGGCCGTTGTGAAGCACAAAGTTGTACATGGCCAACCCGGTGACCGGAACCAGCGCAAGTCCTGTTCCAACAAAGGCCACAGCAGCAGGCCGAAGCCGCGGTACGCGCGAGTGGATGACCATGCCTGCACCATAGAACAGCGCAGTGATGAACCAGATCCCCACGAACCGCAAGAGGGCCGGAAGGCTCGTGCCCAGGAACAAAGCTCCGGCTGCAACCAAGAGGAGGCTGGCGACGTAGAGCGTGATGTTGATGTTCTGCTGATCGCGCTTTTCCTTGCGCGCAGCGGCGGCCTCAGGAGTCTCTCGAACTACCGGGGGTTGGTTGACGTAGAAACCAGGTTGCTGTTGTGCCACAGGTGGCACGGCCCGTTGTGTCGCCTGTTCCCGGGGAGCAGTCCATTGCCGAACGGGCTGCTGTGGATTCGACGGCTGTGGGTTCGGCTGGTGCGGGTTCGGCTGCCGCCGGACGGGCTGCTGCGGAAGGGGCTGCTGTGGGATGGGCTGCTGCGCGGCCGCGGCCTGTTGTTGTGCAGGTGGCTGAGGCGTAGGCGGGTGGAAAGCGGGCGCCGGCGGCGGCACTGGGCGGTACGGGGCAGACGGAGCCGGCGGGCTAACAGAGGCAGGAGCAGGACTCCCGGCCGCGGACCCGCCCAATGCCTGCCCCTTGGCCTCAGCATCCCGCCAACCAGCCAGGTGCCCGGCGAGAAAACCTGCCTGGTAGGAGGCTGCGTGGTGAGGCTCCGCAGTAGGGGCATGAGCAGTCCCGCGGCGTCCCTTCGCAAGCCCGACTGCAAAGCCAATCCCGCCGACAATGACGACGAGCAGCAGGATGAGAAATGCAGTCATGGTAGCTCCTTGGTTGCGCCGGACGCAGCAAGTGCACGGCCTTTATCCATTCGATAGAGTAACTGTAGCAAAAAGAACCCCACCGCCGTAGCGGTGGGGTTCTCTTAGCTAACTACCGGCTGGGCCGGAGTGTCACCGATCTACAAGTAGAGACTACTTGATGATGCTGGTAACACGTCCCGAACCAACGGTGCGGCCGCCTTCGCGGATAGCGAAGCCGAGGCCCTCTTCCATAGCGATCGGCTGGATGAGCGCAACGGTCATCTCAGTGTTGTCGCCAGGCATAACCATTTCCGTGCCTTCCGGCAGGGTGATAACGCCGGTTACGTCCGTGGTACGGAAGTAGAACTGCGGGCGGTAGTTGGAGTAGAACGGGTTGTGACGTCCGCCTTCGTCCTTGGAAAGGATGTAGACGTTAGCCTCGAAGTCGGTGTGCGGGGTGATGGAACCCGGCTTGACGACAACCTGGCCACGCTCGACATCGTCGCGCTTCAGACCGCGGAGCAGGAGGCCACAGTTCTCGCCGGCCCATGCTTCGTCGAGCTGCTTGTGGAACATCTCGATACCGGTAACCGTGGTCTTCTGGATCGGGCGGATGCCAACGATCTCAACCTCGGAGTTGATGGCGAGGGTTCCACGCTCGGCGCGGCCCGTAACAACGGTTCCACGACCGGTGATCGTGAAGACGTCTTCGATCGGCATCAGGAACGGCTTGTCGCGGTCACGTACGGGGTCCGGAACGGACTCGTCGACTGCTGCCATCAGGTCCTGGACGGACTTGACCCAAACCGGGTCGCCTTCCAGAGCCTTGAGACCGGAAACGCGAACAACCGGAGCCTCATCGCCATCGAAGCCCTGCGAGCTCAGGAGCTCACGAACTTCCATTTCGACGAGGTCGAGGAGTTCTTCGTCATCAACCATGTCGGACTTGTTCAGTGCAACCAGCAGGTAGGGAACACCAACCTGGCGGGCGAGCAGAACGTGCTCACGGGTCTGAGCCATCGGACCATCGGTTGCAGCAACCACGAGGATTGCGCCGTCCATCTGGGCAGCACCGGTGATCATGTTCTTGATGTAGTCAGCGTGACCCGGGGCGTCTACGTGTGCGTAGTGGCGCTTCTCGGTCTGGTACTCCACGTGGGAGATGTTGATGGTAATACCGCGCTGGCGCTCTTCCGGAGCAGAGTCGATCGACGCGAAGTCGCGCTGCTCGTTGAGATCCGGGTACTGGTCGTACAGCACCTTGGAAATGGCGGCAGTCAGCGTCGTCTTACCGTGGTCAACGTGACCAATGGTGCCGATGTTGACGTGCGGCTTAGTCCGCTCGAACTTTGCCTTTGCCACAGGTTCCTCCTAGAACGATTTCAAGTGAAGTGCTCCTCGGCCGCGCTTTTCGCGGCAGAAACTTTAGCAAGTCTACTTGGGGGCTTGGTTTTGGTGAAATTGCAGATTCAGGAACCAATGGTAGTTCCTCGAGCCTGTTTGCGCAGGGGCCAGGCTGCAGCTCTCGCCGCAGCCCCGCCTCAAGCGCTCAGATGCCTTCCCGATACCGGAATTGCATCCGTTACCGGGAGATTACTCGCCGCGGGTTTTCTGGATGATCTCGTCGGCTACTGCCTTGGGGACCTCCGCGTAGCTGTTGAACGTCATGGAGTACACAGCGCGACCCTGGGTCTTGGACCGGAGGTCACCGATGTAGCCGAACATGCCGGACAGCGGAACGTGTGCACGGATAACCTTCACACCTGCTGCGTCTTCCATGGACTGCATCTGGCCACGACGGGCGTTAAGGTCACCGATAACATCACCCATGTATTCCTCAGGTGTGCGGACCTCAACATCCATCAGCGGTTCAAGCAGAACAGGGTTCGCCTTGCGTGCAGCTTCCTTGAAAGCCATACGTCCGGCGATCTTGAACGCCATTTCCGAGGAGTCAACATCGTGGGACGCGCCATCAATCAGCGTGGCCTTGATGCCGACAACCGGGTAACCGGCCAGGACGCCGTCGTTCAGTGCATCCTGGATACCAGCGTCAACGGACGGGATGTATTCGCGCGGAACACGGCCACCAGTGACCTTGTTTTCGAACGCGTACAGCTCGCCGGAAGCGGTGTCCATGGGCTCGATCGCAATCTGGATCTTTGCGAACTGACCCGAACCACCGGTCTGCTTCTTGTGCGTGTAGTCAAGGCGCTCAACGGCGCGCTTGATGGTTTCGCGGTAAGCAACCTGCGGCTTGCCAACGTTTGCCTCGACCTTGAATTCGCGGCGCATGCGGTCCACCAGGATGTCCAGGTGGAGCTCGCCCATGCCGGCGATGATGGTCTGGCCCGTGTCTTCGTTGAGGGAGACCTGGAAGGTCGGGTCCTCAGCGGAGAGCTTCTGGATGGCCGTGGAGAGCTTCTCCTGGTCACCCTTGGTGTTGGGCTCGATCGCAACAGAGATCACGGGCTCCGGGAAGCTCATGGACTCGAGGACGATCTGGTTGTTGGCATCACACAGGGTGTCGCCCGTGGTGGTGTCCTTCAGACCGATAGCCGCGTAGATGTGGCCGGCGGTAGCGCCCTCAACAGGCATTTCCTTGTTGGCGTGCATCTGGAACAGCTTGCCGATGCGTTCCTTCTTGCCCTTGGTGGAGTTAACCACCTGGGCGCCAGCCTCGACGTGACCGGAGTACACGCGAACGAAGGTCAGCTGACCGAAGAACGGGTGCGCAGCAATCTTGAAGGCGAGGGCCGAGAACGGCTCGTCAGCAGAGGGCTTGCGGGTGAGTTCCTTCTCTTCGTCGCGAGGATCGTGACCGATCATCGGCGGGACGTCGAGCGGGTTCGGCAGGAAGTCAACAACAGCGTCAAGCATCGGCTGGACACCGCGGTTCTTGAAGGCAGAACCACAGAAGACCGGGTAGAGCTCAGAGTTGATGGTCATCTTGCGGATGCCGGCTTTGATCTCTTCGAGGGTGAGTTCTTCACCTTCGAGGTACTTCTCCATAAGTTCTTCGGAAGCCTCGGCCACAGTCTCAACGAGCTGTGCACGGTACTCTTCGGCCTTGGCCTGGAGATCCGCCGGGATTTCCTGCACTTCGTAGGAAGCGCCCATGGTGACGTCACCCTTTGCGTCGCCAGGCCAAACCAGGGCGCGCATTTCGAGGAGGTCAACAACACCGATGAAGTCGTTCTCAGCGCCAATGGGCAGCTGCATAACCAGCGGCTTGGCACCAAGGCGGGAGATGATGGTATCTACGGTGAAGTAGAAGTCAGCACCCAGCTTGTCCATCTTGTTGACAAAGCAGATACGCGGAACGTTGTACTTGTCGGCCTGGCGCCAAACAGTCTCGGACTGCGGCTCCACGCCTTCCTTGCCATCGAACACTGCGACTGCACCGTCGAGGACGCGCAGGGAGCGCTCAACCTCAACCGTGAAGTCAACGTGGCCCGGGGTGTCAATGATGTTGATCTGGTTCTTGTCCCAGAAGCAAGTCACGGCGGCAGACGTGATGGTGATGCCGCGTTCCTTTTCCTGTTCCATCCAGTCAGTCGTCGAAGCGCCGTCGTGCGTCTCGCCGATCTTGTGGTTCACACCCGTGTAGAACAGGATGCGCTCGGTAGTGGTGGTCTTGCCGGCATCGATGTGGGCCATGATGCCGATGTTGCGGACCTTATTAAGGTCGGTAAGCACGTCCTGTGCCACGGGGTCTCCCTTTCGGATGGACTACACGTTCGCCGCCGGCTCAGTGAGCCGGCGGCGTCCGGAAAGTTTTTACCAGCGGTAGTGTGCGAAGGCCTTGTTGGACTCGGCCATCTTGTGGGTGTCTTCGCGACGCTTCACAGCGGCACCAAGACCATTTGAGGCATCCAGGATTTCGTTCTGGAGGCGCTCGGTCATGGTCTTCTCGCGGCGGGCCTTGGAGTAGCCCACGAGCCAACGCAGAGCGAGAGCGGTGGAGCGACCCGGCTTGACCTCAACCGGAACCTGGTAGGTAGCGCCACCAACACGGCGTGAACGCACCTCGAGAGAAGGCTTGACGTTGTCCATGGCCTTCTTGAGAGCGGCAACGGGGTCGCCGCCGGACTTGGCACGTGCACCTTCGAGTGCACCGTAAACGATGCGCTCTGCAGTGGACTTCTTGCCGTCGACAAGAACCTTGTTGATCAGCTGCGTGACCAACGGGGAGCCGTAAACGGGATCGGAAACTAGCGGCCGCTTCGGGGCCGGACCCTTGCGAGGCATATTACTTCTTCTCCATCTTTGCGCCGTAACGGCTGCGAGCCTGCTTGCGGTTCTTGACACCCTGGGTGTCGAGTGCGCCGCGGACGATCTTGTAGCGGACACCCGGAAGGTCCTTAACACGACCACCACGGACGAGCACGATGGAGTGCTCCTGGAGGTTGTGGCCAACACCGGGGATGTAGGCGGTAACTTCTACGCCACCGTTGAGGCGCACACGTGCCACCTTACGGAGAGCCGAGTTCGGCTTCTTGGGGGTGGTGGTGTAAACGCGGGTGCAAACACCGCGGCGCATCGGGCTGCCCTTCAGCGCGGGAGCCTTGGTCTTGGAGACCTTCGGCGTGCGGCCCTTGCGGACCAGCTGGTTAATCGTAGGCACTTTCGTGTTCTCCGTTGTTTGATCTCTGCCCCCACACACAGGCGCCAGCCTGTGTAAACGTGGGAACTTTGGCGTTGCTCGTGCAGCCGGCCGAAACTCCGGTAGGCGTGCAAAAGTGCGGCATTCGTTGCGCATGTTGCCCGCAACCCGGAAACAGGCTCCACCCAGCACCATGAGAACAAAACCAAAATGATGCTGCGGCGGCCTTCATCCACTGCCACACAGAACAATTACCAAAAGTCTAGCACGGCTTGATCTAGCGCCTTAATCGGGTGTATGGAGGACGACGGCGGAAGCCGGGCGCCGCCGTCGTCCTCCACTCCCCCGGGTTCCCGCCCGAAAAGGCGGCGTTAACGGGCCAGGCCCCGCACTCGAAAGTGCGGGGCCTGGCCTTTTGGCGTCAACTCACGCGTCAGCGGAAATCGTTACCGAGATCGTAGTCATCCAGCGGGATGGCGTGGAACTCAGGCGCACCGTCGCCACCCAGGGCGTCATAGGAGAAGTCGGTGAAAGCGCTGGGGCCTGTGAACAGGCTTGCCTTTGCTTCTTCCGTCGGCTCCACGGTGACCTCTGTGTAGCGGGGCAGACCCGTACCAGCCGGGATGAGCTTACCGATGATGACGTTTTCCTTGAGGCCGAGCAGAGGATCGCTCTTGCCTTCCATGGCCGCCTGCGTCAGGACGCGGGTGGTTTCCTGGAAGGAAGCAGCCGACAGCCAGGACTCGGTAGCCAAGGAAGCCTTGGTGATACCCATGAGTTCCGGACGACCGGATGCCGGCGCCTTGCCCTCAGACACGACGCGGCGGTTCTCGTCCTCGAAGCGGGCGCGCTCTGCCAGCTCACCGGGGAGCAGGTCGGAGTCGCCGGATTCGATGACGGTCACGCGGCGCAGCATCTGGCGGACGATAACCTCGACGTGCTTGTCGTGGATACCAATACCCTGGCTGCGGTACACGCCCTGAACTTCGTCCACAAGGAACTTCTGTGCAGCACGCGGACCCATGATGCGCAGAACCTGCTTCGGGTCCACAGGACCGTTGATCAGCTTCTGGCCGACGCTTACGTGATCGCCATCTTCGATGAGCAAACGTGAACGGCGGAGCACCGGGTAGGCAATCTCTTCGGAACCATCGTCCGGAGTGATGACCAGGCGCATCTGACGCTCGGACTCTTCGATGGTGATGCGGCCGGCTGCTTCTGCAATCGGTGCCACACCCTTCGGAGTACGGGCTTCGAAGAGCTCCTGGATACGGGGCAGACCCTGGGTGATGTCGTCGCCGCCACCGGCGGAAACAGCACCACCGGTGTGGAACGTACGCATGGTCAGCTGTGTACCGGGCTCACCGATGGACTGTGCGGCAATGATGCCCACGGCCTCGCCGATGTCCACGGTCTTACCGGTAGCCAGCGAACGGCCGTAGCAGAGTGCACACGTGCCCACCTTGGACTCACACGTGAGTACGGAGCGGACCTTGACCTCGGTGATGCCTGCAGCCAGCAGCTGGTCGATAACGACGTCGCCGCAGTCGGTGCCGCCGGCAGCCAGGACGTTGCCCTGGGCATCGACGACGTCGACAGCCAGCGTACGTGCGTAGGCGCTGTTCTCGACGTTCTCGTCCAGGACGAGCTCACCGTTGGAATCCGGCACGGCGATCGGGGTGACCAGACCGCGTTCGGTACCACAGTCCTCTTCGCGGACGATGACATCCTGCGAAACGTCCACCAGACGACGGGTCAGGTAACCCGAGTTGGCAGTACGCAGAGCGGTATCGGCCAGACCCTTACGGGCACCGTGCGTGGCGATGAAGTATTCCAGAACCGACAGGCCCTCGCGGTAGGAGGACTTGATCGGGCGAGGAATGATCTCACCCTTCGGGTTGGCCACAAGACCACGGATACCCGCGATCTGGCGGACCTGCATCCAGTTACCACGTGCACCGGAGGACACCATGCGGTTGATGGTGTTCATCGGGGACAGGCTGTCACGCATCGCCTGGGCGATTTCGTTGGTTGCCTTGTTCCAGATTTCGATCAGTTCCTGGCGACGCTCGTCGTCGTCGATCAGGCCCTTGTCGTACTGGCCCTGGATCTTGGCGGCCATGTTCTCGTAACCGGCCAGGATGGCAGGCTTGGAAGTAGGCACCTCGATGTCAGAGATGGCAACCGTGACACCCGAACGGGTGGCCCAGTAGAAACCGGCGTCCTTCAAGTTGTCCAGCGTTGCCGCGGTAACAACCTTCGGGTAGCGCTCGGCGAGGTCGTTGACGATACGGGACAGTTCGCCCTTATCTGCAACAGCCTCAACCCACGGGTAATCCTCAGGCAGCGTCTGGTTGAAGATGACCTGGCCCAGGGAGGTTTCAACGAGAGCCGGCTGACCGGGCTCCCAACCTTCCGGAGCTTCCCATCCTGCGTAAGGCACGAAGTCGTCCA
Organism: Arthrobacter sp. DualSoilB13; assembly: GCF_055389195.1. Taxonomy (NCBI): domain Bacteria; kingdom Bacillati; phylum Actinomycetota; class Actinomycetes; order Micrococcales; family Micrococcaceae; genus Arthrobacter; species Arthrobacter sp. DualSoilB13. The sequence continues at coordinate 3,023,241 of NZ_AP035865.1, forward strand.
AGCGGATCTTGACCTGGGAGTTCAGGTGCAGATCACGGGCATCGTAGGCCATGATGGCTTCCGAAACCGAGGAGAAGATGCGGCCTTCGCCGGCGGAGCCGACGCGCTTGGTGGTCAGGTGGTACAGGCCGATGATCATATCCTGCGAAGGAAGGGTCACCGGACGGCCATCAGAGGGCTTCAGGATGTTGTTCGAGGACAGCATCAGGATGCGTGCTTCGGCCTGGGCTTCCGGGCTCAGCGGCAGGTGGACTGCCATCTGGTCGCCGTCGAAGTCAGCGTTGAAGGCGCCACAAACCAACGGGTGAAGCTGGATTGCCTTGCCTTCCACAAGCTGGGGTTCGAAGGCCTGGATGCCGAGGCGGTGAAGGGTAGGTGCACGGTTGAGCAGCACCGGGTGTTCGGTGATGATCTCTTCCAGCACGTCCCAAACCTGCGGACGGTAACGCTCAACCATGCGCTTGGCCGACTTGATGTTCTGTGCGTGGTTGAGGTCAACCAAGCGCTTCATCACGAACGGCTTGAAGAGCTCCAAGGCCATCTGCTTGGGCAGACCACACTGGTGCAGCTTCAGCTGCGGGCCGACGACGATAACCGAACGACCCGAGTAGTCAACGCGCTTGCCGAGGAGGTTCTGGCGGAAACGACCCTGCTTGCCCTTGAGCATGTCGCTCAGGGACTTCAAGGGACGGTTGCCCGGACCCGTAACGGGGCGGCCACGACGACCGTTGTCGAAGAGGCTGTCAACAGCTTCCTGAAGCATGCGCTTCTCGTTGTTGACGATGATCTCCGGAGCACCGAGGTCAAGCAGTCGCTTGAGTCGGTTGTTGCGGTTGATCACGCGACGGTAGAGGTCGTTGAGGTCGGAGGTCGCGAAGCGGCCACCGTCCAGCTGGACCATCGGGCGCAGTTCCGGCGGGATCACCGGGACGGCGTCGAGAACCATGCCGAGCGGGCTGTTGTTGGTGGTCAGGAACGCGTTGACAACCTTCAGGCGCTTCAGGGCACGCGTCTTGCGCTGGCCCTTGCCGTTCTGGATGGTGTCGCGCAGTGACTCGGCTTCAGCCTGCATGTCAAAGGTCTCGAGGCGCTTCTTGATCGCCTCGGCACCCATGGAGCCCTCGAAGTACAGTCCGTAACGGTCGCGCAGTTCGCGGTACAGGCCTTCGTCACCTTCAAGGTCAGCAACCTTGAGGTTCTTGAAGCGGTCCCAAACCTGCTCAAGGCGCTCGATGTCGGCGTCGGCACGCTTACGGACGTTCGCCATCTGGCGGTCAGCAGAGTCGCGGGCCTTCTTCTTGTCGGCAGCCTTGGCGCCTTCGCCTTCAAGACGGGCAAGCTCGTCTTCAAGGTCGCGGGCGATCGTGGCGATGTCGCTGTCGCGGTTGTCCACCATCTGCTTCTTCTCGAGGTCGTGCTCAACCTGGAGGTTCGGCAGTTCTGCGTGACGGCTCTCGGTGTCAACGCTGGTGATCATGTAGGCAGCGAAGTAGATGACCTTCTCAAGGTCCTTCGGCGCCAGGTCCAAAAGGTAACCCAAGCGCGAGGGGACGCCCTTGAAGTACCAGATGTGGGTTACAGGCGCGGCCAGCTCGATGTGGCCCATGCGCTCACGGCGCACCTTGGCACGGGTGACTTCAACGCCACAACGCTCGCAAATGATGCCCTTGAAGCGGACGCGCTTGTACTTACCGCAGTAGCATTCCCAGTCGCGGGACGGGCCAAAGATCTTCTCGCAGAAGAGGCCGTCCTTCTCAGGCTTTAGCGTGCGGTAGTTGATGGTTTCCGGCTTCTTGACCTCACCGTAAGACCATCCGCGGATGTCTTCCGCGGTGGCGAGGCCGATCTGCATGAGGCCGAAGGAGGATTCGCTGGACATATGGTCCCTGTTCTCTCTTGTTCTCTAAATTCTGAAGTCTTGGTTACGGGAAGAGGGAGTTGTTCCGACGGACAGTTGTTGAAGCTGTCCGCCGGAACAGCTGCTAAACCTCTTCTACGGAACTGGGCTCTGCACGAGACAGATCGATGCCCAGTTCTTCCGCAGCCGTGAAGACTGCGTCATCAGAGTCACGCATTTCGATCGTGGTTCCGTCCGTGGAAAGAACTTCCACGTTCAGGCACAACGACTGCATTTCCTTGATCAAGACCTTGAAGGACTCGGGAACGCCAGGCTCAGGGATGTTCTCGCCCTTGACGATGGCTTCGTAGACCTTCACACGACCATGGATGTCATCGGACTTGATCGTGAGGAGTTCCTGAAGGGTGTAAGCAGCGCCGTAAGCTTCGAGCGCCCACACTTCCATTTCACCGAAGCGCTGGCCACCGAACTGAGCCTTACCACCCAGCGGCTGCTGCGTGATCATGGAGTACGGGCCGGTGGAGCGCGCGTGGATCTTGTCGTCCACCAAGTGGTGGAGCTTCAGGATGTACATGTAACCGACGGAGATCGGGTCCGGGAACGGCTCGCCGGAGCGGCCGTCGAACAGACGGGTCTTGCCGGAGGAATCGATCAGGCGATCGCCATCGCGGGTCACGTTGGTGGAGTCAAGCAGGCCCGTGATTTCTTCTTCGCGGGCGCCATCGAACACCGGTGTGGCAACGGTGGTCTGGCCGGTTTCACGGGGCAGGTTGGGCAGGTTCTTGACCCACTCCGGCTCGCCTTCGATCTTCCAACCAGTCTTGGCAACCCAACCGAGGTGGGTTTCCAGGACCTGTCCAACGTTCATTCGACCCGGAACACCAAGGGGGTTCAGGACGATGTCCACCGGGGTACCGTCTGCAAGGAAGGGCATGTCCTCGATCGGGAGGATCTTGGAGATAACACCCTTGTTGCCGTGACGGCCGGCGAGCTTGTCGCCGTCGGTGATCTTACGCTTGGCTGCAACGTAGACGCGGACCAGCTGGTTCACGCCCGGGGGCAGTTCGTCGTCGTTGTCGCGGTCGAAGACGCGCACGCCGATGACCGTACCGGACTCGCCGTGGGGCACCTTCAGGGAGGTGTCTCGGACTTCGCGGGACTTCTCACCGAAGATGGCGCGGAGGAGGCGCTCTTCCGGGGTCAGTTCGGTTTCACCCTTAGGGGTGACCTTTCCGACCAGGATGTCGCCGGCTTCAACCTCGGCACCGATGTGGATGATGCCGCGCTCGTCCAGTCCTGCAAGGACTTCCTCGGACACGTTGGGGATATCACGGGTGATTTCCTCGGCACCAAGCTTGGTGTCGCGGGCATCAATTTCGTGCTCCTCGATGTGGATGGAGGAAAGAACATCCTCAGCAACAATGCGCTGGGACAGGATGATGGCGTCCTCGAAGTTGTGGCCCTCCCATGACATGAATGCCACAAGCAGGTTCTTACCGAGGGCAAGCTCACCCTGGTCCGTTGCGGGACCGTCGGCGATGATGCCGCCAACTTCCAGGCGCTGGCCTTCGTTGACCAACACGCGGTGGTTGTAGCAGTTGCCCTGGTTGGAACGGGCGAACTTGTTGATGCGGTAGTTGGTCTCGGTACCGTCATCGTTGATCATCACAACGAGCTCGGCGGAAACCTCGGTAACCACACCTGCCTTCTTCGCGATGACAACGTCACCGGCGTCGACTGCTGCTGCGCGTTCCATGCCGGTGCCCACGAAAGGAGCCTCGGAACGGACCAGGGGCACGGCCTGACGCTGCATGTTGGCACCCATGAGTGCACGGTTGGCATCGTCATGCTCGAGGAACGGAATCAGGGCGGTTGCCACGGAAACCATTTGGCGCGGGGAAACGTCCATGAACTGAACGTCTGCAGCGGGAACCAGAACGGGCTCGCCTCCACCACCACGGGCACGGACAAGCACGGTCTCTTCCGCGAACTTCTTGTCAGCGTCCAGCGGAGCGTTGGCCTGTGCGATCAGGACCTCTGCTTCGTCGTCAGCCGTGAGGTACTGGACCTCATCGGAAACGACGCCTTCGGAAACCAGACGGTACGGCGTCTCAATGAAGCCGAACGGGTTGATGCGGCCGTAGGAAGCCAGCGAGCCGATCAGACCAATGTTCGGGCCTTCAGGGGTTTCGATGGGGCACATACGTCCGTAGTGGGACGGGTGAACGTCTCGAACTTCCATGCCTGCACGGTCACGGGACAGACCACCCGGGCCAAGTGCCGACAGGCGGCGCTTGTGGGTCAAACCCGAAAGCGGGTTGTTCTGGTCCATGAACTGCGACAGCTGGGAGGTTCCGAAGAACTCCTTGATGGCTGCCACAACGGGACGGATGTTGATCAGTGTCTGCGGCGTGATGGCCTCGACGTCCTGCGTGGTCATGCGTTCGCGAACGACGCGTTCCATGCGGGAGAGGCCGGTGCGGACCTGGTTCTCGATCAGTTCGCCCACGGCGCGGATGCGACGGTTGCCGAAGTGGTCGATGTCGTCGACGTCGACGCGAAGTTCGTGGTCTTCGCCGTCGCGCTTGCCCATGAGGGTCTTCTCGCCGGCGTGAAGCGCGACGAGGAACTTGATCATGGCGACGATGTCTTCAACGTGCAGGACCGAAGCTTCCTTGTCACCAAGGGAACGGTCGATGCCGAGCTTGCGGTTGATCTTGTAACGGCCAACCTTGGCAAGATCGTAGCGCTTGGCGTTGAAGTACAGGTTGTCCAGCAGGGACTGGGCAGCCTCAACTGTGGGCGGCTCGCCCGGACGCAGCTTGCGGTAGATGTCCAGAAGCGCATCTTCGCGGGTTTCGGTGGCGTCCTTCTCCAGCGTTGCACGCATGGAGTCGTACTGGCCGAACTCTTCCAGGATCTGGCCTTCGGTCCAGCCGAGGGCCTTCAGGAGAACCGTGACCGACTGCTTGCGCTTACGGTCGAGGCGTACGCCGACCTGGTCGCGCTTGTCGATTTCAAGTTCGAACCATGCACCACGGGACGGGATGATCTTCGCAGTGAAGATGTCCTTGTCACTGGTCTTGTCAGCCGTGCGCTCAAAGTAGGCGCCCGGTGAGCGGACCAACTGGGAGACAACAACACGCTCGGTGCCGTTGACGACGAACGTACCCTTCTCAGTCATGAGGGGGAAGTCGCCCATGAACACGGTCTGCTGCTTGATTTCGCCCGTGTTGTTGTTCATGAACTCGGCCTTGACATACAGCGGTGCCGAGTAAGTGGCGTCACGGTCTTTGCATTCGGCCATGGTGTACTTCGGGTCAGCGAACTCCGGCTCGGAGAAGCTCAAGGACATAGTGCCCTGGAAATCCTCGATGGGGGAGATCTCTTCGAAGATGTCGGCAAGTCCGGAGGTGGTGGCGACGCTGAGGTCGCCCTCCTCGACAGCCTTCGCTACCCGCGCCTGCCAGCGTTCGTTTCCGACCAGCCAGTCAAAGCTGTCTGTCTGCAGGGCGAGAAGATTCGGAACGTCAAGCGGTTCGTGAATCTTTGCGAATGAGAGGCGGCGGGTGGCACCATCGGTGCTTGCCGTGTTAGCGGTTTCGTTATTAGAGGTGCTCGAGGCGACCAAGAGGGATCCTTCCACAGACCTTCAGGCGTTTTCAGATCTCCCCCGTTTGCATCCTGCAGAGTGCTCCGCAGAATACTTGTTCCGGTTCCGCTATATGACCCGGACCCAGTCCGCTTATGACAGTGCACGTTTCGGAACGGCACGTCAATGACGCAGCTGAGAGGTAAAGCCCACCGCTATATGAAGGCTGAAGGTTAACAGGGAAGACGCAAATATCTACGATACGGCAAAGTAGCCTTTCTGTCTACCCCAGATCGTCCGTGATTGCAAGCACGGTTGCTGCGGGCACCAATGCCAGCGAAAATTCGCCGAACCGTGAAGGCCGAACTGTCAGAGGAGAGCAGGCAAGGAATGGGATGATCAACGCAGTTGTTGAAGAAGTGGGCTCGAGCGCACTCCGCGATAGCCTTGCTACACCACTCCCGGATCGGAAGAGAGACCATGACGAACTCCGCTGACGACAATGACGTTGTCATCCTTGCTGCTTCCCGTACCCCACAGGGTCGGCTCAACGGACAATTGGCGGGCTTCACCGCCGTCGACCTCGGCGCTCATGCCATTACCGCCGCTTTGGCGGCCAGCGGGGTCAAAGCCGAACAGGTGGACGCCGTCATCATGGGCCAGGTGCTTCAGGCCGGCACGGGCCAAAATCCGGCCCGGCAAAGCGCCATCGCCGCCGGTGTTGGTTGGAACATCCCTGCCGTCACCATCAACAAGGTCTGCCTCTCCGGGCTCACCGCCGTCATTGATGCCGCGCGCATGATCCGCAGCGGCGATGCCACGGTGGTCGTCGCCGGAGGCCAGGAATCCATGACCCGGGCACCCCACCTCCTGCCTGGCTCGCGGCAGGGCTGGACCTATGGCGCCATTCAGGCCCTGGACGTTGCTGCCCATGACGGCCTCACGGACGCGTTCGACGGGCAGTCCATGGGCCTGTCCACAGAAACCAAGAACGTGACACTCGGCATTGACCGCAAATCCCAGGATGAAGTAGCGGCTGCTTCCCACCAGCGCGCCGCTGCCGCTATCGCGGACGGAATCTTCGACGTCGAAATCGCCCCGGTAAGCGTCAAGCAGCGCAAGGGAGATCCAGTGGTACTCACCACGGATGAAGGCGTTCGACCCAACACTTCCTTGGAAACCTTGGCGCCGCTCAAGGCCGCTTTCGCCACCGACGGCACCATCACGGCCGGCAACTCCTCTCCCCTGTCCGACGGCGCCTCCGCGTTGGTGCTGACCAGCCGCCGCTTCGCCACGGACAACGGGTTGGACTTCCTGGCCGTCGTGGGAAAGCCAGGCCAGGTAGCCGGCCCCGATAATTCGCTGCACTCCCAACCATCCAACGCTATTGCCCAAGCTCTGAAGCGGGCTGGCTGGACGGCGGAGGACCTGGATTTCATCGAAATCAACGAGGCATTCGGCTCGGTGGCCGTCCAGTCACTCAAAGACCTCCGCTACCCACTGGAGAAGTGCAACATCCATGGCGGCGCCATCGCCTTGGGCCACCCCATTGGAGCATCAGGAGCGCGGTTGGCACTGCACGCCGCGCACGAGCTCAAACGCAGGGGAACCGGGAAAGCCGCTGTCTCCCTCTGCGGAGGCGGAGGCCAGGGTGAAGCCCTCCTCTTGTACCGCGACTGATGGCTGAGGGAGTGGCTGCACCCGGGATGGCAGGTGCGGAACGATTCCTGTCCGACGCCGCGGCGCGCGGACTGGACGTCGACGTCGTCGAGCGCCCGGCTGCCCGCAGCCTCGAAGAGGCCGCCGCAATCCTGGGCATAAGCCCCGCAGACATCGTGAAGTCGCTGGTGGTCAAGCACAAGGATGGCAGCTTCTTGTTCGCGCTGATACCCGGGGATCGGCAAATCTCCTGGCCCAAGCTGCGTGCCCTGCTGGGCGTCAATAAGCTCTCGCTCCCCCACGCCGACGTCGCCCTGGCTGCCACCGGCTATGAACGCGGCACCATCACCCCGTTGGGCAGCACCACCCCGTGGCCGGTGTATGCCGACGCCACCATCACCGGGCGTCGGATCTCCATGGGTGCCGGCGCGCACGGCCGGAGTGCGTTTGTGGACGCGGACGCACTCACGGCAGCTCTGGGAGCGGTAGTAGCGGACATCAGCGAACCTAACTAAGTCGCAGTTAAGCGCGTTTAGAACCCTCAAAACGCGCACAACTGCGACCTAATTGGGTGCTGTGGAACGCAGGAAGCCCCGCCCGGCGAACCGGACGGGGCTTCCACAAAGCAAAACGAGTTACTTGAGGGTAACCGTTGCGCCAGCTTCTTCGAGCTGAGCCTTAGCCTTCTCGGCAGCTTCCTTGGTGGCGCCTTCGAGAACAGCCTTCGGTGCGCTGTCAACCAGGTCCTTGGCTTCCTTGAGGCCGAGGGAGGTGATGGCGCGAACTTCCTTGATCACTGCGATCTTCTTGTCGCCAGCAGCTTCGAGAACGACGTCGAATTCGGTCTTCTCTTCAGCAGCTTCAGCAGCACCGCCGGCAGCGGGGCCAGCAACTGCAACAGCAGCAGCCGTAACTTCGAAGGTCTCTTCGAAGAGCTTGACGAACTCGGAGAGCTCGATGATGGTCAGTTCCTTGAAAGCTTCAATGAGCTCTTCGTTGCTGAGCTTCGCCATGGTGGCGTCCTTCCATTAGTTGGTGCAGGCCCGGACAAATCCGTTCCGTGCACCGGAGTTTGATTGAGGGGAGAACTTAGTTCTCTTCGGTTGCAGCTTCGGCAGCTGCCGGTGCTTCTTCAGCAGCCGGAGCTTCCTCGGATGCAGCCTCTTCAGCCGGAGCTTCTTCAGCGGCCGGTGCAGAAGCGCCGCCCTCTTCTTCAAGCTTGAGGCGCAGAGCGTCGATGATGCGTGCAGCAGCGGATGCGGGAGCCTTGAGGACACCAGCAACACGTGCAAGCTGCAGCTCGCGGGACTCGAGGGCTGCCAGTGCGGCAACTCCTGCTGCGTCCAATGCCTTGCCTTCGAAGACGCCGGTCTTGATAACCAGCTGCTTGTTGGCCTTGGCAAAGTCCGTCAGGCTCTTGGCAGCAGCAACAGCGTCACCCTTGATGAAGGCGATTGCAGTAGGGCCGGCAAGCTGATCGTTGAATGCTTCAACTCCAGCTTCCTTGGCTGCAATGGCACTCAGGGTGTTCTTGACGACCGAGAACTTGGTGTCCTGGCCGAGCGCAACACGCAGTTCCTTGAGCTGTGCAACAGTGAGCCCGCGGTATTCGGTCAGGACAGCCGCGTTCGATTCCTTGAAATCGTTGGTGATCTCTGCAACTGCGGAGATCTTGCTAGGCGTTGTCATAACCCTCCTTCCGGGGAATAAAGCCGGTCTTCCGGGTCCCCGCTCACGAGAGCTAAAACTAAAAACGCCCCGCGCAGATGCACGGGGCTTGGCTCAACACGGTTTTGACCCGTGGAGACTTGCTTCGTTCACCTGCGCCGGCCGCCCTATGTTCAGGGTCCTTCGTCAAGGAATTCACTTTCATCTCACGGGCGCAACTACAGAATTGAGCTGTGCTCGTAAGAGTGGATTCCCATCAACCGACGGTCTTTGGTACTTCAAGGTTACGGGAGAGCGTTCGGCAAACCAAATCGGCCCTGCCTAGTCTGACAACGTTGCTCCCGACAGCCTGCCTGGCAGTTCCTTCTGCCACAGTCCCGTGATGCCCGCAGTGGTGAATCCCAGCTGCTTATTCACGGTCAGGAGGTACCTGTTCTCCGGCGCATTCCAAGTGTAGATAACGCGGGCATCCGGGAACTGCTCGCTCAGCCGTTCCATATTGGCAACTTTAATCAACAAGCCGAGCTTATTGCCACGGTGCTCCTGCAGCACCAAGGTGTCGTCTTGGAAAACCACATCCTGGCGGTGGGCAAGGACGCTGATGGTGGTCAGGCCCACCAAGCGTCCGGTCTCGATATGCTCGACGGCGGTCACCACCGTGCGTCGGCCCTGCGCCAAAGCGGCGTCCTCGGTTTCGCGCAGGACCGCTGCATCGAAAACCATCCCGCTCGCCTCAACTTCAGGTGCGTCTTCGTCCCCTTCGTCACGAACCACCTCACCGGCGGCGTTCTCCAGCGCGGCCACGGCTTCCAACCAGGGTTCGGGGCACCGGTCCGTCCAGTGGTGCACGGTGTACCGGCCACCGTTGGCTTCTTCGGCTTCAAGCTGCAGATCCCCCACAAGCTTGGAATCCAGGGGCAGCAGGCAGGAACTGAACTGCTCAATATGCTGAAGGGTGTACCCGGCCCGTTTGGCGAAGTCCACTTCCCTGCTGCTCACAGGGACAAATCCAGCGCCGCTGCCCGGGATCAGCTGGTCCTCAGGTATCTCGGTGAGAGACGTTGCCGGATGATTGGTATCCACCAAGGCCATGATGCGGCCCTCAGCCCGGGCGAGCTGCTCCGCGGCCTCCAGCAATTGACGTCCGACGCCCTGGCCCTGGAACTCGGGAAGGATGTCCAAGGTGAACTCTGCCAGATCAAGGTTGTCCGCCAACGGCAAGGCGATATCCACGGTTCCCACAATGACGCCATCTACTTTTGCCACCAGGATGACTTGGCGCTCATAGGGGTCGGACAACTCCAGCAGCTTTTCCATGGGCGTGTAGGCGAGGTCGTCGCTCCCCCAGGTTTCCATGCGTACCCGGCGCCCTACTTCTACGGCATCCAGGAAATCAGCGGCGTCGGGGCTGTCCAGGGTGTCGGGCACCCACAGTTGCTCGACGTGAACCGTCTTCGCCTCTTCTACAGTCATTCCAGCCGTTTCTGCCATTCGCCGTCATAGCCGGAAGGCTTGAACCCCAAGGCGATATTTATGGCCAGCATATGCCGGTTTTCATTGGCGTTCCACGTCATCACAGACGTGGCGGCCGGCCATAGCTCCTGAACACGGCGAAGGTTGGCGATCTTGACCAACATGCCAAGGCTATGTCCGCGGTGTCCAGGAGCAACCAAGGTATCCTCCTGGTAGACCATGCCCGGGGTAGCATCGCGGTGGGTGAGGGTGGTGTACGCCGCTAAGTCCCCTGTGGCGTCGTGGCGTGCAACTGAAACCGTGGAAGCGATACCGCCTGCCAGCCACGTGGATTCCTCGAGGCGGACGCGGTCGGCATCCCATTCCTCGCCCTCCCAACCCAGTCCTGCGATGGGCACCTCGGTGCTCATGAGGCTTTTCAGCTTGGCAAATACGTCTACGAGTTCATCAGGGCAACGGTCCTGCCATCCGATTAAGCTGTAGCCGGCTGCCCTCTGCGTTGCCTGCGCTTCAAGGTCCTGCAGCAGCCTTTCCCCTACCGGGAGGGCCAGAGTGCTGTTGGTTTCAACCTGCTCCAGGGAATACCCGTGGTGAACGGCAAAACGCGTTGAGACGGTGTCCAGCGGGACGCCACCCGTGCCGGACTTCGCCTCCAGCAACTCACCACCAGGGATTAGCAGCCCAAGAGGTTCCGCGCAAAACCCGTCAAAGGAGGTGCGGCCCCTCTCGCGGGCAACCCGTTCCAGCACCAGGAGGATTTCCGACCCGATGCCGCGTCGACGACAGCCGGCGTCCACCAGGACGTCCACACCCGCCGTCGTCGTGTTCTCGCTTAAGGGCAACGTCAGTGTGCCCCTGCCAACCACAGTTCCGTCGAGGCGAGCCAGGAATACGTGGCGCTCTTCGTATTCATTGCCCCGCCAGAAGAGGACTGCCTCGGCCAGGGTGGAGCACCGGTCGAGGTTGCCCCAAAGATCCATATGGTGGGCAACGTCCAGATCATGGAAGGCACGGAAGTCGGGCGCCCCGCTCGCGTCGGTGCTTGACGGGACCGGAATCCGTTCAACGGACAACCCGGCAAGGGCGTGAAAGTTCGACGACGACACGAACCACAGCCTACGGCGCACCACCGGCGGTGAACAGGTAGCAAGACAAGAAAAAGGACCGCCCGGCAATGCCGGACGGTCCTTTTATCAGAGCAAGTGCTCGCGAAGCTTACGCGTCGACGAGGACCTTGGTGACGTTCGGGTCAACGGTGATGCCCGGACCGAAAGTGGTGGCAACGGTAGCCTTCTGGATGTAGCGGCCCTTGGAAGCGGACGGCTTCAGACGAAGCACCTCTTCCAGTGCAGCTGCGTAGTTCTCAGCCAGCTTGTTGACGTCGAAAGACACCTTGCCAATGATGAAGTGCAGGTTGGAGTGCTTGTCGACGCGGAAGTCGATCTTGCCACCCTTGATGTCGTTGACAGCCTTGGTGACATCCGGGGTAACCGTACCGGTCTTCGGGTTCGGCATCAGGTTACGCGGACCGAGGACCTTACCCAGGCGGCCAACCTTGCCCATGAGGTCAGGGGTAGCCACTGCGGCATCGAAGTCGGTCCAGCCGGCTGCGATCTTTTCGATCAGGTCGTCGGAACCAACGAAGTCGGCGCCGGCAGCGATTGCTGCTTCAGCCTTGTCGCCGGTCGCGAAAACGAGGACGCGAGCGGTCTTACCGGTGCCGTGGGGCAGGTTGACGGTGCCACGAACCATCTGGTCAGCCTTACGCGGGTCAACGCCCAGGCGGAAAGCGACCTCAACGGTTGCGTCGAACTTGGAAGGGTTGGTGTCCTTCGCGAGGGTGATGGCCTCGACCGGGGCGTAGACCTTGTCTGCCTCGATCTTGGCTACGGCTGCCTCATATGCTTTGCTGCGCTTTGCCATGCTGCTATTTCTCCTTGTGCAGTTGTGGTCTGCGGACCGCGCTGGGCCCTGCCACAAGCCGCGGATCCGGCAAGGATCCTGCGACATTTCAATGTTTCAGATGCCGGTTTCCCGGCGGGTGAAGGCCACAAGGGCCTTCGAAGGTTACTAGCCTTCTACGGTGATGCCCATGGAGCGGGCGGTGCCGGCGATGATCAGGGCGGCAGCCTTGATGTCGTTGGCGTTGAGGTCTTCCATCTTGGTGGAAGCAATTTCCTCAACCTGTGCCTGGGTCAGCTTGGCAACCTTGACGGTGTGCGGGGTAGCCGAACCCTTGGCAACGCCTGCAGCCTTCTTGATGAGCTCTGCAGCCGGCGGGGTCTTAGTGATGAAGGTGAAGGAACGGTCCTCGTAGACCGTGATTTCAACCGGGATAACGTTTCCGCGCTGGGATTCCGTTGCAGCGTTGTACGCCTTGCAGAATTCCATGATGTTGACACCGTGCTGGCCAAGCGCAGGACCGATCGGCGGAGCCGGGTTAGCGGCACCTGCCTGGATCTGCAGCTTGATGAGGCCGGTGACCTTCTTCTTGGGAGCCAATGTAGGGTCCTTCTCTCAATAGCTTCCTGGGACACAGGAGCGCGTCCCAGGTTGGTGGCCGCCATGGCGAGGCGGCCGGCCGCTCCCGAACTGCTAAGCAGGCAGGGCTGGAGCGAAATTTTGGATTCAGCTAGATCTTGGTGACCTGGTTGAACGCGAGCGTAACCGGGGTTTCGCGCTCGAAGATCGAGACCAGAACCACCAGGGTCTGGGACTCGGGCTTGATCTCGGAGATCGTAGCCGGGAGGGTCTCGAACGGACCTTCCTTGACGATGACCGACTCGCCGACCTCGAAGTCGACAGCCACGGGAGCCTGGTTCTGCTTGTTGACGGGCTTGCCCTGCTCTGCCTGCTCTTCTTCGAAGACGGGGGCGAGCATGGAGAAGACCTCATCGAGCCGCAGCGGGACAGGGTTGTGGGCGTTACCCACGAAGCCGGTGACACCCGGAGTGTGACGAACGGCGCCCCAGGAAGCGTCAGTCAGGTCCATACGAACCAGAACGTAGCCGGGAATGCGCACGCGGTTGATGACCTTGCGCTGCGCGTTCTTGATCTCGACAACCTCTTCCATGGGGACCTGGATCTCGAAGATGTAATCTTCCATGTCCAAGGTCTGGATGCGGGTCTCAAGGTTTGCCTTCACGCGGTTCTCGTAACCGGCGTAGGAGTGGATGACGTACCAGTCACCTTCCTGGCGGCGCAGCTTGGCCTTGAACTCTTCGGCCGGATCAGCCGGCGCTGCTGCAGCAGCAACTGCCAGGTCGTCGCCGTCGGACTCTTTCGAAGCGTCGTCTTCATCGGCAACATCACCGGACGCGTCGTCAGACTCGGCGTCTACGTCAGCTTCGAAATCCTCTACGGAATCGTCGGCGTCGGCAGATTCGGGCGCAGCAGAATCGACCTCGGACTCTTCCACGACAATTGCCGTGGCGTCGGCTGAGTCCTCGGCGGATTCGCCCAGCTCAGTCTCGTTTACCTCGAGCTCCTGCTCAGACACTTGGTCTCCTGCTTCCTCATTGCCTAACATGCCTATTTAAATGGCTCAATTCCGCAAACCCCGCAAAACCCTTGAATCACTAAGGAATTTCGCACAGTTTGCGGACAGATCCGTCTAGCGGTCCGTAGCGCCTGACCCACCGAAGACCCAGCTGACTCCCGTGCCGAAAGCCAGGTCCAGCAGGGTAACGATGAGCATCATGATGGCCACGAACACCAGCACCACGAGCGTGTAGTTGATCAGTTCCTTGCGGGTTGGAGCAACGACCTTCTTCAGTTCACCAATAACCTGGCGGACGAAGAGTGCAATTCGGGCGAAGAAGCCGCGGTCGGCTTTCTTGGCGGGACGGCCCTTCGAGCTGCTGGCAGCTGTTTCGGTCACCTGGTCCTCACTCACCTTGCAAAGTCGTTGACCCGACTCTGATCAGAGCCATGGTTGCTGCGCGTGCCCCGGCGTTTCCGCCGGAACAGCTTGCGCAGGGCAGACAGGACTCGAACCTGCAACCTGCGGTTTTGGAGACCGCTGCGCTACCAATTGCGCCACTACCCTATGGATCGAATCCATGTTTCAGGCCGCACTTCAGCCTGTGGTGCTTTTCAACACCGGTGAACCAGTCTACGCAAGAATTTCGCGATAGTCGAACCGGACTGATTCCGGACCTCCCAGCCCTAAAAGCCTGTGACCAGCATTATCAGTCACAAAGTTCTGCAGGCACCCGGGAGCTCCGCAGAACAGCATAAGGTAGTTTACGTCGAATCCCATCATCCAGCCCACGAGCTGCCTGCGAAGAACGGTACATAGATGTCTGCCGGAACAACTACCGCCCGCATTTCACAGCGAATCTCCGCCATTGCAGAGTCCGCCACCCTTGCCGTTGACGCCAAGGCCAAGGCACTGAAGGCCGCGGGACGTCCCGTGATCGGTTTCGGTGCCGGCGAACCCGATTTTCCTACCCCTGACTACATCGTTCAGGCCGCGATTGAGGCAGCCAGCCAGCCGAAGTACCACCGCTACTCCCCCGCGGGCGGTCTCCCCGAGCTGAAGAAGGCCATCGCAGAGAAAACCCTGCGGGACTCCGGCTACACGGTTGACCCGTCCCAGGTCCTGGTGACCAATGGCGGCAAGCAGGCCGTTTACAACACGTTCGCAACCTTGGTTGATCCGGGCGACGAAGTCATCATCCCTACCCCCTTCTGGACCACGTACCCGGAGGCCATCCGCCTTGCTGGCGGCGTGCCGGTTGAGGTCTTCGCCGGTCCCGAACAGGGCTACCTGGTAACTGTCGAGCAGCTTGAGGCTGCGGTGACGGACAAGACCAAGATCCTGTTGTTCGTTTCCCCCTCCAACCCCACCGGCGCCGTGTACAGCCCGGAACAGGTTGCCGAGATCGGCAAGTGGGCAGCGTCCAAGGGCCTTTGGGTTGTTACCGACGAAATCTACGAGCACCTGACCTACGACGGCGTGGAGTTCACCTCCATCGCCACTGCCGCGCCGGAACTGGGCGACAAAGTGGTCATCCTCAACGGTGTGGCCAAGACCTACGCCATGACCGGTTGGCGCGTGGGATGGATGATCGGCCCTGCCGATGTCATCAAGGCGGCCACCAACCTTCAGTCGCACGCGACGTCCAACGTCTCCAACATCATGCAGATTGCCGCTGCCGCTGCGCTCACGGGCCCGCTGACCGCCGTCGACGAGATGAAGGTGGCCTTCGACCGCCGCCGCAAGGCGATCGTGGCCGGCCTGAACGCGATCGAAGGCGTTGAATGCCCGACGCCGACCGGCGCCTTCTACGTCTACGCGGACGTCCGCGGCCTTCTGGGTAAGGAATTCGAGACCTCCAACGGTCCCGTCCGTCCGGAGACTTCCGCTGAACTCGCGACGCTCATCCTCGACGAGGTTGAGGTTGCCGTGGTTCCGGGCGAGGCATTCGGTCCCTCCGGCTACGTACGGTTGTCCTACGCACTCGGCGATGAGGATCTGGCAGAAGGTGTCCGTCGCATCCAGGAGTTCCTGGGCAAGGCCAAGTAGGAATCAGCCAACGAAAACGCTCTTCCGCCGTGACAGGTGGAAGAGCGTTTTCGTTTAAGGCGCGGGATGTGAGAGAGCGTCCGGTTTAGGCCCGAGAGATGTGATAGAGCGCTAGAGGAGGCGGCGTTCGGCTGCCCATTTGGTGAGTTCGTGGCGGCTGGAAAGCTGGAGTTTGCGCAGCACGGCCGAGACGTGGGTTTCCACCGTTTTGATGGAGATGAACAGCTCCTTGGCTACCTCCTTGTAGCTGTACCCGCGGGCGATGAGCCGCATGACTTCCAGTTCGCGGGCGGATAGCTTGTCCAGCTCATCGTCAGCGATGTCAGCAGGTGCGGTTCCAAAGGCGTCCAACACGAAGCCCGCCAGCCGTGGAGAGAAGACAGCGTCACCATCGGCCACACGGATGACGGCGTCCGAAATTTCCTTCCCGGAAATAGTTTTTGTGACGTACCCCCGGGCTCCTGCCCTGATGACCGACACCACGTCCTCAGCGGCGTCAGACACGCTCAGGGCCAGGAAGCTGGTGGTGGCGAGCAACGACATGGAGCCCGCAATGACTTCACGTCCGCCACCACCCAGACCGCCGGGAAGGTGCACATCCAACAGCACTACTTCGGGGCGGATCTCGGCTATGACAGCGATGGCCTGTTCCACGGTTCCGGCTTCGCCCACAACGTCGATGCGTTCGTCGAGGTCGGCCTTCAATCCGGAGCGGAATATGGTGTGATCGTCCACGATGACCACGCGTACCCTGCGTCCAACGCCGTTTTCAGAGCTGTTGTTCATTGCTTGGCTTCTCCATTCCGCTGTTCACCGTTTCGCGCATCAGCATTCCGTTGCTCGCCGGTGTCCGGATTTGCTGACGGGAGGGACAAACGAACTTCCGTTCCATCACTGCTGCTGTTGATGACCGCTGTACCGCCGTGCCGCTTCATCCGGCCAATGATCGATTCCTTGACGCCCAGCCTGTCGTCCGGAACAGCGTCGAGGTCAAAGCCCGGGCCGCGGTCCTTGATGAAAATCTCGGTACTGCCGGTATTGCTCTCCAAGTACACGGATACTGTTCCGCCGCCGTGCCTTGCGGCATTGAGCATGGCTTCCCTTGCGGCCTGGACCAGGGCTTCATGCCGGTCCGTCATCTCGGTATCTCCCACTGTCACCACCTCAACCGCGTAGCCGTGGGAGTCTTCCACTTCCGCGGCCACGAACTTGATCCGGTCAGCGAGGAGGCCAGACTCCTTGGCGGGGTCGCTGAACAGCCAGGACCGGAGCTCGCGTTCCTGGGCCCTTGCAAGCCGCACCACGTCCTGCTCGGAACCTGCACGCCGCTGGATGAGCGCCAAGGTTTGAAGTACGGAGTCGTGCAGGTGGGCAGCGATCTCTGCGCGCTCGGTTTCGCGGACGCGGCCGGCGCGTTCGGCCTCGAGGTCCTTCCAGAACTTCAGGCCCCACGGCAGCAGTACCAAGGCAACTCCGCCGAGGACAGCGACGGAAGCCAGTAGTGCCAGCCAAGTCTGCTCCCAGGATCCAGACCCGGAAACCATCACCAGGACGCCGGCCACCACCAAGGCCAACCCCGCTGCCAGGCGGGTCCATCCACCTGCTTGATCGGCCTTCGTCTTGTCCACCAACCCGGCTCGCCGGGTCTCATCCAGTTGCATCCAGGCGATGGCAGCACCACCCAGGATGGCGGCTGCCGGAATGAGCGTGCCCAAAGGGACATCAACGCCCAACTGGCGTGCAATCAAGATCGCGGCCACCAGGAGCAGTGCCGCTCCGAGCAGGATTTCCTTGCCGTAGTGGATCTTGCGGAACGAGAACAACGTCGCCAGCGTGCTTTCGTTGCTGCCACCTGCAGTGCCCGAACGGGGCGGGCCCGCAAGCTGACCGGATGGAGCGTCCGCGCCGATCAATGAATCAGTAGCCGGCAAAGGACCGCTGCCGGGCAAAGACACACCGGGCAAAGGGGTGCCGGGCATGGTCCCGGCAGTAGGGCTATAAGCCGTACCAGGAACAGGAGGGCCGGCCTGGACGGAACCGGATACCGGTGGTGCGGCGACCCCCGCCGGCGACGCGCCGGCGTCGTACGTTTTTGGTGCCACGGAAGGGGCGGGGGCGGAGACGGACGGAGGCGCCAGGCTCACCGCAGGAGCAATGGGCGACGCCGGACGGCGGGCGTTGCGCTTGGCGTTTTCATCCGCGGT
Source organism: Arthrobacter sp. DualSoilB13 (assembly GCF_055389195.1). Classification (NCBI taxonomy): domain Bacteria; kingdom Bacillati; phylum Actinomycetota; class Actinomycetes; order Micrococcales; family Micrococcaceae; genus Arthrobacter; species Arthrobacter sp. DualSoilB13. The sequence continues at coordinate 3,041,225 of NZ_AP035865.1, forward strand.
GGGAACCATGGTCCACAACCATGCGTAGAAGGCCACGCCTGCTCCACCGGCGAAACAGGCAAGGATCATGCCAAGCCGGACCAAGTTGACGGGCCAGCCCAAATGGTCGGCGAGTCCGCTGCAGACGCCCGCGATCATGCGGTCGCTGCTGCGGACCAGCGTGGGGCGTTGTACAGCGGTTGTCATATACCAATCCAAACACGGATCAGAGTGCCCCGGACGGGAAACCGGTGTTGTTCGGGGGTCCCTCAGGGATCATTCAGGGTATCCCCCAGTAGAGGGCGGGGTGGTCTGGGCGGCAGGATCGAAGTATGAACGCGAACAGCATGAACCCAGAGGAACCCGGAACGCCAAGCACGGCCAGCGGATCCGGCTCCAGCGCCAACACCGGCGCTTCCACCGGTGCCACCGGTGCCACGTCCGGGACGCCTTCGGGAACACCTGGAGAGGCCGGGACTTCCGCGGGAACCGGTCCCACCGGTGGCAACTACCCGCCCACCGGCACCGCTCCGGCAACCTCCCAGCAGAACTTCTTCGACTGGATCCGCAATCAAGGCATCCGCCGGGGACCGGACCGTTGGATTGGCGGCGTCGCAAGCGGTGTGGCCCACCGATTCGGCATCGACCCCCTGATCGTGCGGGGCATCTTCATTGTCCTGGCACTCTTTGCAGGCGTCGGCGTGCTGCTTTACGGCATTGCCTGGGCGCTCCTGCCCGAGCCTGACGGCCGGATCCACGTACAGGAAGCCGCCGCGGGCCGTTGGTCAGGGGGTATGACCGGCGCATTGATCACCACCATCATCGGCCTGCCGAGCCTTGGCCGCGGATTCTGGGGCTGGGGCTGGGATGGTATGCCCGGCCTGTTCTGGACCCTCTTCTGGATGGGCGGAGTCTTCTACCTCATCTACTTCCTGGTCCAACGCAACAAAACCTCAAAAGGAGCACCGACCGTGGGTCAACAAAATTACTCCTCAACGCCCTATGCCGCGGCTCCCGGCGGCACGGGTTACGGTACGCCCACGCAGTTCGCGTCCAGCACAACCACCGGCTCCACAACCACCGGAACCAATACCGGCGTACCCGTATACGGCGCGCCCGGCAGGTCAGGTGCCACACCGTCCGGGCCCTCCGGGTCCGTGCCCTCGCCGTCCGGGCCTTCCGGCCCTCGCCCTCCTTACGGACCAACTCCCCCGCAACAATGGCAGCCTAAACCCGCCGCTCCTAAGCACAAGGGTCCAGGAGCTGCAATCGTCTCAGTCTCAGCCGGTGCAGCCCTCCTTGCCGGCGGCACGCTGAAAGCGCTCGACGCCGGAAATGTCATTGAACTGGGTAACTCGGGTAACGCCGTGGTGTGGGCTACCGGCGCAGCCGTACTTGGCTTGGGCATCCTCATTGCAGGACTTCGCGGACGGACCTCGGGCTTCCTTGGCTTCCTCGCCGTGGCGGCCCTGATCACTGGCGGAATCTTCAACGTGGTCCCCAGAGACGGCGACCGCTTCACCTTCCACGACGTGAACTGGGCACCCACCAGCATTGAACAAGCACGGCTCGGCATTGACGTCACGGGGGCGCAGGGGCGGGTGGACTTGAGCGAGATCGCCCTAACGCCTCCGCTGATCTCCGAGGTACTCATTCCGGTTGACGCCACCGCCAGCAATGTCACGGTCATCATCCCCGACGATGTTCCTGTTGAGGTCAGGGCCGATATGACGTTCGGCAACCTCAACGAACGTGGCACAGACCGCGGTGGGCGCCTCCAGGACGAGAGGACGCTTTACAACACTGAAAAGCCGGGAGCCAACCTCGTGGTGGAAATTGACGGCACGTTCAGCAACGTGACCATCCAGGAAGGAAACTGACATGAACACCAACGAGCCAGGCAAAGCACGCGACGCGCAGCCGACTGAGCCTGCGCAGCCAACAGAACCGCTGCCCAGGGAGCAACGTTCGGCGGAAACCCGCCCCACGGAAGCCCTCCCCCGCGAAACCCGCCCCACGGAAGCCCTCACCAAGCCGAGCCTCAAGCCAATCCCGCTCACCCCGCCGTTGGAGCCCAGCTTCGCAGTACAGCACACTGACGACGACGAACCCCGCCAGGCGCGGATAGGAACTGTGGTGTGGGGGTTGATTGTGATCGCCCTCGCGGCCTTGATCGTCATCTCTACGCTCGGATGGGTCACTCTGAACGGCACGTACGTGCTGATCGGTTTGATGATCGGTGCCGGTGCGGCACTGGTGGTCGGTGGGCTCCTGGCAGCCCGCAGGGGTTCCGGCACACCGAAGAGTCCGGCCAAGTGACCGCACGCAGCAACGTGACAAAGCAACCACAACAGGGAAGGCTGTAGCCATGGACAAGTTCTTCAGCATCGTCAGGGGCTTCGGCCTGAAGCGTGGACCGCAACGATGGCTGGGTGGCGTCTGCGGAGGAATCGCAGCAAAGCTCCGGGTAGACGTCGCGTACGTTCGGGTGGCTTTCCTGCTTTTCTGCCTGCTGCCCGGGCCGGCATTCGTGGTCTACATCCTGGGCTGGCTCCTCCTGCCGGACCAGAACAACAAGATCGCGCTCGAATCCTTCATCAGCCAACGTTCCCGGTAGTTTTCGTTTACAGCGGCCGAAGAACACGAAACGCCCTGCCGGCCGGCGGGGCGTTTCGCTGTTTTCGGCCAGGTTTCCAATACCGCACGGCCAGGGTCAAAAGTAACCGTTTGTGTCCCACCCCACATGCGCGTCTACAATCATGGGGAGCTCAGCGTGGCGCTCTGCACGTATTCCTCCAAGCCATGAGTGAGCAAACATGAAAATTGGCATTCTTACCAGCGGTGGCGATTGCCCCGGCCTCAACGCAGTGATCCGCGGAGCAGTCCTCAAGGGCATCGCAATCCACGGCCAGGAGTTTGTTGGCTTCCGCGACGGCTGGCGTGGTGTGGTTGAAGGTGATGTCATCGACATCCCCCGCACCATGGTCCGCGGTATTGCCAAGCAGGGCGGCACCATTCTGGGCACCTCCCGCACCAACCCGTTCGAAAACGGTGGAGGCCCCGACGTCATCAAAGCCCACATGGAACGCCTGGGCATTGACGCGATCATCGCCATCGGCGGCGAGGGCACCCTGGCAGCTGCCAAGCGGCTTACCGACGCCGGCCTGAAGATCGTCGGAGTCCCCAAGACCGTGGACAACGACCTCGATGCCACCGACTACACGTTCGGATTCGATACCGCCGTCCAGATTGCCACTGAGGCCATCGACCGGCTCCGCACCACCGGCGAATCCCACCACCGTTGCATGATTGCCGAAGTGATGGGACGCCACGTCGGCTGGATCGCACTGCACGCCGGTATGGCTGCCGGCGCACACGCCATCCTGATCCCCGAGCAGAAGGCCAGCATCGAGCAGATCACCGAATGGGTCCAGGAAGCCCACGACCGTGGCCGTGCGCCGCTGGTGGTGGTTGCTGAGGGCTTCGTCCCTGATCACATGGAGTCCCCGCACTCCGAGCGCGGCCTGGACACGTTCGGCCGTCCCCGCCTGGGCGGCATCGCTGACCAGTTGGCACCGGAGATCGAGGCCCGCACCGGCATCGAAACCCGGGCCACGATCCTCGGCCACATCCAGCGTGGTGGCGTTCCTACCGCCTACGACCGCGTTCTGGCGACGCGCCTGGGCATGGCCGCCATCGACTCCGTGGTGGAAGGCCGCTGGGGCACCATGGTGGCTCTGAAGGGCACAGACATTTCCCATGTGGGCTTCGAGGAAGCCTTGGGCAAGCTCAAGACCGTGCCACAACACCGCTACGACGAAGCGTCTGTGCTGTTCGGCTAGTCGGCTAGGCTGAATCCATGACCTTAGAGCCCACGTCCGCTGCCATCATCCAGCTGGCGTGGGCTCGTCGTTTGGGGCTCGACGACGACGCTTTCGCCACCGCAGCTGCCCGGCTCACCACTTCCGCGGCGGACCCAGGCGACCTTGGCAACCGCATTACCCGTGTGGATGACGCAGCGCGGTCGCTGGTTTTCCTTCGCCTGTTTGGCGTCTCGGCGCTAGTGGGACCGCAGTGGGCCCTTGATGCAGCGGCAGCCATCCCCGATACCGAACTGGCCCAGCACGTAACGCTGTTGACCATCACTCGCTCGCACGGCGGACACGGGCTTGGATCCTCCGCATTGTTCTTTGCAGACGATCTCCCGCTTCAGCAACCATCCGAAGAACTGACGGTTTCGCAAGGCAACCCCGAGGCCATCAGCCTTGAGGGCTTGTGTCCCCCGGATGACGTCAACGAGGTCGGCCTTCAAGGGCTCGAACATCGCTTCACCATCATGCATCCCGAGGAAGATCAGCCCACGCCGGTGGCCTGCGGTGCCTATTCCGAGTGGGAGGGCATTCTGGCCAATATGGGCGTGCTGGTTGCACCTCCCTGGCGGCGGCGAGGCTTGGGCACCCTGGCCGCTTCCATCGCTGCACATGAAGCACTTGCCTCCGGCCTGACCCTCCAGTGGAAGGCCGATGTCAGTAACACCGGTGCGCTGGCGATGGCCCGCAGCCTGGGATTTGCCACGGGCGGGCTCCACGCCAGCGTCATCCTCGGCTGACACAGAACTGAACTGGCCCGGCTTTGAACCCGGAAGGGATTGATCCTGCCCTACAACAGCTCAGGACCACCCCAAAAGTGGGCTGGTCCTGCGCTGTTGTCCGGAAAATGTCAGCGCTACTTGCCCACTGTTTCCTGAACGGCCGGTACCTCGGGGGCCTTTCCGCCCCAGCCTTGCACCGACTTGGGCTTGCCAAAGAACAGTGCCATCACCGCTCCCAGAAGAATCGCACAGGCGGGCAACAGGATGGACTGGCTCATCGCCGTCGAGAATCCCGCGTGCAGCGCCTCCGGCAACACTCCGGTCATGGAGGCTTCACCCGCAGGAGCTCCGGCTGGAGCCGCAGGCAGTTCTGCCGCGAGCCGAGACTGAATGAGGGCAGCAATGGCAGCCGAACCCAACACAGCACCGATCTGGCGTGTGGTGTTGAAAACGCCGGAACCGGCCCCTGCCTGGCGTGGTTCCAGGTTGCGGGTGGTCGCGTTGGACACCGGACCCCAGATGAAGGCGTTGGCAACGCCCTGCAATGCGCTGGGCAGCAGGAACATCCAGATAGGAGTGTCCGGGCCCAGCAGGGACGCGGTCCAGAACAATGCTCCGGAAAGGCAGACGAGGCCGAAGGATGCGAACCAGCGCGGGTTTGCGCGGTCTATGAGCTTGCCGACGAACGGAGCGAGCGCACCCGAAATAACAGCCATGGGAATCATCAGCAAGGCAGACTGCGTTGGCGTCAGGCCCCGCACCGTTTGGTAGTAGAAAATGGTGGGCAGCGGGAAGGCTGTCACCGTGAAGCCCACGGCCATGATGGTGCTGTTTCCCAGGGAGAAATTGCGGTCTTTGAACAGGCCAAGCGGCAGCAGTGGTTCCCCTCCACGGCGTTCAAGAAGCCACTGCCAGGCGACAAACAGAACCAGGACTACAAGTCCGGTAATGATCAAACCCCACACCGAAACGAACCCGGTAACCGTTCCCCACTTGTAGGTTTGGCCCTCTTGGATGCCAAACACCAGCAAGAACATACCGACGGCGGACAGCACCACGCCCACGACGTCGAACGTGTGGGTGTGAGTGCTCAGTTTCGGCACGAAACGCGTGACAAGGATAAAGGCCACGATGCCGATGGGGACGTTGACGAAGAAGATCCACTCCCAGCCAAGGCTGTCCACCAGCAGACCACCAAGGATCGGGCCGATCAGTACTGCCATTCCTGCCGTAGCTCCCCACAGCCCCATGGCTGCGCCGCGGCGGTCGGGCGGGAAGATTCGCGTAATCACGGCCATGGTCTGAGGCGTCATCATGGCGGCACCGAAGCCTTGGACGGCGCGCGCAGCGATCAACATGGTGATGTCGCCGGAGAGCCCGCACCAGAGGGAAGCGAGGGTAAAGACCACCAGGCCGATCAGGTAAAGGTTCTTGGGGCCGAACCGATCACCCAGCCTGCCCGTGATCAACAGGGGCACGGCATAGGCCAGCAAGTAGGCGCTGGTGACCCAAATGACGGCGTTGATATCCGTGTTGAGGCCCTCCATGATCCGCGGGTTCGCGACCGACACAATGGTGGTGTCGATGAGGATCATGAAGAAACCCACCACGAGTGACCACAGCGCGGGCCACGGCTTAGCTACGTTTTCCAAGGGATTCCTTTGGTTTGCTTATAAGTTCGGTTGGAGCCGGTTGGGGTTCATCCCAGGGCAGGCGCCCGTTGCCCAACTCCTCAAGGAGGCCGCGGATCCACGCGATCTCCGTTCGGCGCATTGCCTGTTGGTACGTGATGTCGATCCAGTACTTACGGGCCAGTCCCTTGCCCGTCACGGTGGCTTCGGCGTGGACGAGGAAGTCAAGATCGGCATTCAGTGCAACAACCCGCTCCTCCAACAGCCCCATCACCACCTCCGCGGGAAGGTGATGGGCCTCGGCGATTGCGTGAGGGAAGACGGGGTATTCATTCACAGGGGTGGAGAGCATGGCCTGCAGACGGGCATCGAGGGCAACATGTCCGGCTGAAGTGATCCGGTAGGTGGTCCGTTCCGGGCGGTTTCCTTCGCGTTCGGTTCCCGTAGCCTCGATGAGCCGGCTTTCCTCGAGCCGGCCCATGGCGTGATACAGGGTCCCGGGGCGCACTTTCACGAGGCGGTCCTCATGACGGGCCATCAGCAACTGGTACATCTCGTAAGGATGCATGGGCCCCTCCGCCAAAAGGGCCAGCGCGGCTACCCCCAGTGGGGTCAAGGCAGCGGCCTTGGGCATAACAAACCCCCTTCCGAATCAAATACTCCACAACAACTATTCCACGTGGAGTATAAGGATGCAAAGGAACCCGGAGACACAGAAAGCCCAGCCGCCAGGCGGCTGGGCTTTCCAAGCACTAGTTGCGTTAGTCCAGCAGGGCCTGAATCTCTGACCTGGCGAACATTGTGGCGGCATCGCGCGCGGAGGGAGTTCCGGCGTCGGGATCTGCTCCAGCATCCAGCAGCACCCGGGCGACGCCGGTGTATCCCTTGAAGACCGCCCCGGCCAGCGGAGTCTGTCCGCGATCGTTGGCGGCATTGACGTCGGCACCGTGATGGAGGATGAGTTGTACGGCTTCCTCGTGCCCGTGATACGCGGCCAGCATCAGGAGGGAGTCGCCGGCGGCGTTGGTCAGCGTGGCAGGAGCGCCGGCGCTCAAGTAGCCTCGTAGCAGTTCGGTGTCCCCTTCGCGGGCAGCATCGAACAGGGCGTGGGCCAGGGCCAACGTTTCGTCGTCGGGGCCTGTAGCTTGGCTCATCTGTGGGGTCCCTTCAGGAATCCGGTCTGGCGCCCGACAACCTGGCCGGCGTCGGGGGCGACGATCACTTCCTGGGCTGCGATGTAAGGTTCTTCACCGTCCATCACCGTCAGGGTTTCCTCCGCCGATACGGACCGCTTGATCACGGCCAAAGCAACGGGTCCCATTTCAAAGTGCTGCGCCACCGATGTCAGAGTACCCACCTTGCGCTCCCCGACAAATACAACACTGCCAACGGCTGGCAGTGTGTGCTGTGAGCCATCAAGCTGCAGGAACACGAGGCGCCGCGGCGGGTGGCCCAGGTTGTGGACACGAGCAATGGTTTCCTGGCCCTTGTAGCAGCCCTTGTTCAGGTGTACTGAGGTCCTCAAAAGGTCCAGTTCGTGGGGAATCGTCTTCTCGTCTGTCTCGGCACCGAGGCGGGGCCGCCAAGCAGCAATCCGCAGGGCATCCGCTGCCATGGCGCCTGCCAACGGAAGGCCCTCCACGGATTGCTCCAGTTGGGCCGCCGGGACAAGGTACTCGAACCAAGGGCGCTCGAGCCCGGGATGCGATTCCTCGGGAACGATGCTGTAGGCGTAGCCGCCGGGGCTTACGTGCGGCCAGGGATCCTCCCACACCAAGCGCCCGGTCAGTTGCTCCTGCGGTTTGGTGGCACCCACCACGGCCCACTGCTCAGAGACGTCCTCAATGTCGACGCGGAGCATGAACTTCATCCTGTTCAGCCATTCAGCCAATGGCCCTGCCTCTGCAGTCTCCACGATCAGCCATGTGGTGGTGCCATCGTCAATGACGCGGGCATCGAACTCGATGCGGCCCTGAACGCTGAGCAGCAACAGTTCGCTGGCAACACCGGGCTGAAGGTTGGTGACCTGTTGGGACGAGAGCGTGTTGAGCCAGCTGAGCCGGTCCGGGCCAGTCACGGTCACCACGCCACGGTGCGAAAGATCTACGACGGCGGTACCGGTTGCCAGGGCGCGCTGCTCACGCAGCGGTTCGCCATAGTGAGCGGCGACGCCGGCGTCCAGGCCGGTGTCCTCGACGGCGCCGGGGCGCGACAACAGAGGGCTCTTGTAAGTCATATGTAGTAGAAGTCCTTGCGACTCAGCGGTATTCCGGTATCAGCGGTATTCCGGGTTTTCGAAATCAAATCGGGTGCCCGCTTTCCATTCCTCCGGCAAGTTGCCGTAGGCCGGAATGCCCCCGGCATCGCGCAGGAGCTTGGCCATGTGGAGGAGGTTCCACGTCATGAAGGTGGTGTTCCTGTTAGTAAAATCACTCTCCGGCCCACCCGATCCTTCGTCCAGATAGCTGGGACCCGGACCAACAGGACCGATCCACCCGGCGTCGGCCTGGGGAGGAATGGTGAAGCCCACGTGCTGCAGGCTGTACAGCACATTCATGGAACAGTGCTTGATGCCGTCCTCGTTGCCAGTGATCAGGCAACCGCCCACCTTGGGGTAAAACGCCCATTGGCCCTTGCTGGTCAACTCGCCCGAATGGGCGTACAGCCGCTCGATCAGCTTCTTGGTTTGGGACGAGTTGTCGCCCAGCCAGATAGGCCCGGCGACCACGACAATATCGGCGTCGCGGACGTCGCCGTAGATCTCCGGCCACTCATCGGTCTTCCATCCGTGCTCGCGCATATCCGGATACACACCGCTGGCGATGTCGTGGTCCACTGTCCGGAAGAGCCGGGTTGTGACGCCCTGCTTCTCCATGATGTCCCGGCTGATTTTGATCAGGCCATCAGTGTTGCTGAGCTGCGGCGAAGGTTTCAGGGTGCCATTGAAGAAGACGGCCTTAAGGCCCTCATAACCTTCCGGCTTGAGGTGGGTGTTCACTTTCTGCTCCTTCTGCTGGCTGCTTGCTTGCTGCGTGCTGGAACGTACGGTGAGGCCTCGGGTCAGGAAACCTTGTTGAGGAATGCCGAGGCGTGCGCTTCAAGGGCCTTGCCGCTGGCAGCGACGTCCCAGCGCCACAGGAGGTTGCCATCAACCAAGCCAAAGATCCGTGTTGCCGCTGTGTACTCCTTGGAGTGGCTTCCGCGCATCACCATGTCGGTGCTCAGCTGGATCTGGGGTCCCTTGATTTGGCCGTAGTAGAGCTCAGTGATTCCGCCAGGGTGGGAGATCGATACGGAGATGTCGAAACCGCCCTCCTTGTTGCGCCGCTCCTCGACTTCGTCGGCAGTCTTGAGAACGGGGACGATGTCGGCCGGGATCAGACCCGGGCCTCCGTCGCCTTCTTCAAGCTTCCGCTCCAAAGCCCAGAACCCCGTCTCAACAGTCAACGGGCGCAACTTTTCGCCGGCGTCATCACTGAGCCAGGTCTCGGCCCTGTACTGCAGGTACGGGAGCCCGTTGTGCGTGAATGACACATGCTGGACAAAATGCTCGGAATCCTCGTCTCCGCTGCCGAGCCGGCCGCGGCCTTCCCACTCACCAATGAGCCAGGAAAGGGGGACGAGTTCAGGCGTCAGATCTGTGGGGATCTCAATAGGCACAACGATTACCTCTGTTGGGCTGCAGGATCAGAAGGGTTACTTCTGGCCCTTGAAAAGGCGGTAGACGACAAAACCCGCAAACCATGCCATGGCGACGCTGGCCAGGCCAAGGAGAACGAGGAAGAAGATTTCAAATGCGAGTACAGACATGATGCAATCCTAACCGTTAGTAGATGAGTAGTTTGTCTATGAAGTAAGCCAAGGCCCCCACAGCCCAAACGGGCGCCACGCCCATTCCGATCGCCGCCGGGATATTGAGTCGCCCCCGCCGAAGGGTGGTCATTCGGCGGAAACACACCAGAACGGATCCCACCACCACGCCCACCAGGGCTGCGGGAAGTACGGCGATATCCGAGAAGACCAGACCTGCCAACGGTCCCATGAGTCCGGCCATCACCACACCGAGCGGAGCCACAATGCGATCCGGCCAGCGAATGATTCCCACAATGAGGGCAACTGCCGCGCTGAGGCCCGCCACCAGGACCATCTCCTTGACGCCGTTGAATCGCGCGCTGGCGATCCACCCCGCGCCCAGGCAGTTCAGCAACACACCGGCGGAGCAGCCAAGAGTGGACTCCAGGCGTTGGGCCTGCCCTGTCCCCCTGATGAGCTGGACCACGAACACCGCCATCACACCCAGCGCTACGAACGCCGGGGTACCGTCCAGGAATCCCGGCGCCGGCATGTAGGCAGCGGCGACGGCCGATCCTGCACCGGCAAGTCCAATAACGGCGGCCAACGTCTTCTTGGCGGGAACAGCGAGGAAATGCGGCCAGCCTATCCCCACCGCCGCGGACGCCGCGATGCCAGCACCCACCATGGCTTCCCGGGAAACGAAGGTGCTGGCCACGATGGCTACGAGCGCCACGAGTCCGAATACCCCGATGCTCCAAGACTTCACTGTGTGCCGACCTCAATCCGATGTGCCTTACGACCTCCCGACAATCCTGCCTTAAGCCGGCCCAATATGTCGTAATTCCAGTGCTTGCCCGTCACGAATCCATGTGTCGCAAGGCACTGATGGGTATACTCGGACTTCAACAGCGCACTGTGTTTGCCGCAATCCCGTTACAACGGTAGAGGCTGCGCATGTGTTGTGACCGACCGGTGAGAAGCCGGTTTCGACGCCCGATGATGCGCGTACAGCCCATTGGAGGAACTATGTCGCACATCCTGCTCCTAACGAACAGCACCGGCTCATCGGTGGACATTTTGCCTGCTTTGGAGTTGCTGAACCACCGTGTGCACATCCTCCCGGCAGAACCCACGGCCCTCCTGGAGACCGACCCCACGGACATCGTCTTCCTTGATGCCCGCAAAGATCTAGTGGGCGCCCGCTCGCTCACCCAGTTGTTGAAGGCGACCGGCCTCAGCGCACCGCTCATGCTGATCCTCACGGAAGGTGGCATGGCTGCTGTCTCGTCCGCGTGGGCAGTAGATGACATCGTGCTGGACTCGGCCGGACCCGCAGAAGTCGAGGCGCGTATTCGGCTCGCCATGGCGCGTGCCGTGCCCGGCGAAGAGGAAGCCCAGACCGAAATCCGGGCAGCCGGCGTCGTGATTGACGAGGCGAGCTACACCGCCCGTGTCAGCGGCCAGCCCCTCAACCTGACGTTCAAGGAGTTCGAACTCCTGAAGTACCTCGCCCAGCACCCGGGCAGGGTGTTCACCCGTCAGCAGTTGCTGACGGAAGTCTGGGGCTACGACTATTACGGCGGCACCCGGACCGTGGACGTCCACATCCGGCGGCTACGCGCCAAGCTGGGCGTGGATCACGAGAACCTGATCAGCACTGTCCGCAACGTTGGCTACCGGCTGACCCTTGTCCGTCTCACGGACGAAGAGTTGTCCGAAGCCTGAAGGCTGTTTTCGAGCGACCACTGGATTAGACAAGAAAAAGGCCAGGATCCACAAGGATCCTGGCCTTTTTCTTTGCTACTTGGTGGAGGACATACGGGTCGAACGTATCGAGGCCACCCCACTGGTGGATCCCCCCTGCGCTGACTCACGGATAAACCGCGAGGCGAACGAGATAACGAGACTACCTCCCATTTCCGAGGACATCAAATCACGCAGCTTGCACTGGACGTATAGCCTTGCATCATGAGTCACGCGCACCCGGAAAACTGGCCCGTACTGATTATTGCCGGCGCCTTGGACAGTGAGCTCCTCAAGGACGTCACGGCCCTGGCCGCCGCTGCCGGGGAATCGGACGGGAATCCCCCCTTCTCCGAGCAGACGTTGGTCATGCTGCGCGGCGCAGACGCCGGGGACCACTCTGTCCTGTCTTTGGTCCTATATGCCCCTGACGAAGACTCAGATCCTGCCACCGCTGATGACCTGGCGGGGGTCGCGGTGGTCGTCGAAAGTGATGACGGGAGCGGCGTGCTGGAGTTGGCCGTCCACCCCAGCTACCGCAATCAGGGCGTGGCAGGAAAGCTGCTGGGTGCCCTGCAGGGCAAGCGGGGCCTCAAGGGTTTAAGTGCGTGGTCGCACGGCAACCACGAAGCGGCCGCCGAGCTCGCCACGAGCTTTGGCTACGGTCCGGTGCGCGAATTGTGGAAGATGCGGCTGATGTCCTCAACCTCCGCACTGCCCGACGCCGGACTTCCGGACGGGATTTCGATCCGCACCTTCGTGCCGGGCCAGGATGAGCAGCCTTGGCTGGAAGCCAACAGGGCCGCTTTCTCCCACCACCCAGAGCAAGGTTCCATGACACTGGCGGACCTTGAGGCTCGCAAGGCTGAAGATTGGTTCGATCCCGAAGGTTTCCTGTTGGCCGTCAATGGTGAAGGCGAGCTGTTGGGATTCCACTGGACCAAGGTCCACCCCCGGCAGGGTCCGCACCCGGCCATCGGCGAGGTCTACGTGGTGGGGGTGACTCCTGCGGCGCAGGGTTTGGGTCTGGGCAAGGCCCTTACCGTTGCGGGCATCAAGCACCTCCAGGACCTAGGCCTGCATGCCGTGATGCTGTACGTGGACGCAGACAACGAGGCAGCAGTAGCTCTATATCAGAAACTCGGCTTTGTTCGTTGGGACACCGATGTGATGTATGGGCCTTTAACCAAAAATTAACCTGACGGGATCACTTGCCTGAAAGCAGGTGACATCTTGGATTCGAGCGCCGGAATTGCTTGTAATGTGGGAGGAAACCCCGTCCTGAGCTTAGGAGAACCCCATGCAGCCGGACCCCGTCGGCACCGCCGGATCCACTTCGAAGGGAGCAACACTGCCCCCGCGCTTCGGATCATCGGAAGTGCCGGCTTCGCGAGCCACTCAGGACCGCATCGATATTCCGGAATTCGCACCGAGCCTGGAGCCCGAAGGCGACATCTCCCCGGACCGCTTCCTGGACCGCGAACTCAGCTGGCTGGCCTTCAACTCCCGCGTGCTGGAGCTCGCTGAAGATCCTGACCTCTTCCTGCTGGAACGCGTCAGCTTCCTGTCCATTTTCGCGTCCAACCTGGACGAGTTCTTCATGGTTCGGGTGGCCGGCCTCAAGCGGCGCATCGCCACAGGTTTGGCCGTGCCCTCCCCTGCAGGGCTGAGCCCCATTGAAGTGCTGGAGCAAATCAGCGAAGAGGCCCATAGGCTGCAGGAACGCCACGCCAGGGTTTTCGCCGAGCAAATTCGCCCGGCACTGGCCTATGAGCACATCCACATCATGCACTGGCATGAGCTGGACGAAGATGCACGCCACCGGATCAGCGTTATGTTCCAGGAGAAGGTCTTCCCCATCCTGACTCCGCTGGCGGTGGACCCGGCGCACCCATTCCCGTACATCTCGGGCCTCTCCCTGAACCTTGCCGTGATCGTCAGCAATCCGATCAGCGACAAGGAGCTCTTCGCCCGTGTGAAGGTCCCGGACCAACTCCCCCGACTCATCTCAGTGGACGGCCCCCGTGCCGGTGCCATCCCGGGCCGCGTGGCCCGATTCATCGCCCTGGAAGAAGTCATCGCTGTCCACCTGGACAAGCTGTTCCCGGGCATGGAAGTCCTGGAGCACCACACCTTCCGCGTCACCCGCAACGAGGACCTGGAAGTAGAAGAGGACGACGCCGAGAACCTCCTGCAGGCCTTGGAGAAGGAACTGCTGCGCCGCCGCTTCGGCCCTCCGGTACGTCTGGAAGTAACCACGGACATCAACCCGAACATCAAAGCTCTGCTGATCCGGGAGCTTGGTGTTGAAGAGTCCGAGGTCTACTCCGTTCCCGCGCCGTTGGATCTCCGTGGACTGTCAGCCATCAGTGCCATTGATCGCGCGGATCTGCATTACCCCAAGCATGTCCCGCATACGTCCCGGTACCTCAACGAGTCCGAGACCTCGAAGGCCGCCAACGTGTTCGCCGCGATGCGCCGAAGGGATATTCTGCTCCACCACCCGTATGACTCGTTTTCCACCTCCGTCCAGGCTTTCCTGGAGCAGGCGGCCGCGGACCCCAAGGTGCAGGCCATTAAGCAAACCCTGTACCGGACCTCCGGTGACTCCCCCATCGTTGACGCCCTCATCGATGCTGCTGAGGCAGGCAAGCAGGTCCTGGCCCTCGTTGAAATCAAAGCCCGCTTTGATGAGCAGGCCAACATCTCCTGGGCGCGAAAGCTCGAGCAAGCGGGCGTTCACGTGGTGTATGGCATCGTGGGCCTGAAAACTCACTGCAAGTTGTCCTTGGTGGTGCGCCAGGAGGTGGACGGGTTGCGCCGCTACTGCCACATCGGCACCGGCAACTACCACCCGCGCACCGCCCGCTATTACGAAGACCTTGGCCTCCTGACAGCCAATGAGCAAGTGGGCGAGGATCTGTCCAAACTGTTCAACCAGCTCTCCGGCTACGCCCCGAAGTCCACGTTCAAGCGGTTGCTTGTAGCGCCGCGATCGGTGCGTGCGGGCTTGATGGACAGGATTGAAGGCGAAATCCGCAGGGCCCAGGCCGGCACTCCCGGACTGGTGCAGATCAAGGTCAACTCCATGGTGGATGAAGCCATCATTGATGCCCTTTACCGAGCCTCCCAGGCGGGTGTGAGGGTTGACGTCGTGGTGCGCGGTATTTGCTCCCTGCGGCCCGGCGTCCCGGGACTCAGCGAGAACATCAGGGTCCGTTCCGTCCTGGGTCGCTTCCTTGAACACTCACGCGTCTTTGCCTTTGGCAACGGTGGCGAGCCAGTGGTGTACATCGGTTCCGCTGACATGATGCACCGCAACCTGGATCGCCGCGTTGAGGCGCTGGTTCAGCTGGCCAGCAAGGAGGACACGGCAACGGTCATGGACTTGATGCGTCGCTACGTCGACGACGGGACAGCCAGTTGGCACTTGGACAGCAGCGGACACTGGACAAGGCATCACTTGGATGACGAGGGCAAGCCGTTGCTGGACATGCAGTCCTGGCTCCTGGCTTCCCGCTCGCGCCAACGTGCTGCGGCCCGGCGGTAAGGACCCAGTTGAACAGCGATACCCCCGTGGCGGATCAAACAGACCACCCCGGCGAGGCGGTGGCCGTTGTCGCCGCCGGCGCCATTCCTTGGCGCATCACCAAAGGTGCCCTCGAGGTCCTCCTGATCCATCGTCCCCGGTATGACGACTGGTCATGGCCCAAAGGAAAACTCGACGCCGGGGAAACAGTTCCCGAGTGTGCTGCCCGTGAGGTGTGGGAAGAGATAGGACTCCAGGCCCCGCTGGGCATACCTCTTCCGGCAATTCACTACCGCGTCAGTGCCGGCTTGAAGGTGGTCAGGTACTGGGCAGTGAAGGTCAACGGCGCCCAGCTTCGGCCCGATGGCAAAGAAGTGGACAGTGTCATGTGGTGCAGCCCGGACCGGGCTGCAAGCTTCCTGAGTAACCCATCAGATGTGGAGCCGCTGGAATACCTTCAGAAGGCCCACGTCCGCGGTGAACTGGACACATGGCCGCTGGTGCTGATCCGCCATGCCAAAGCGAAGCCGCGGTCCTCATGGACCAAAGCCGAGGGCGACCGTCCCTTGGCTGCCACGGGCCAGCGGCAAGCAGTTGCCGTCCAGCGCCTGTTGGAGGTGTGGAAACCACAACGTGTGGTCACCAGCCCCTGGGCGCGTTGCGTTGCCACTATCGCCCCCTATGCCAAGGCCAGCGGCGTCAAGGTGAAACTGGTGGAAGCACTCACCGAGCACACCCATCAGCGCTCCCCTAAGAAGACGGCTGCCGCTGTTGAGGCTTTGTTCGACAAGCAGCTGCCGATCGCTGTGTGCACGCATCGCCCGGCTCTGCCGACGGCGCTGAAGCAGCTGGGCCAGCACATGTCGCAGGCCCTACGTGCACTTCTTCCCACAACGGATCCTTACCTTTCTCCCGGCGAAGTCATTGTTTGCCAGGTAGCGCGGGGATCCGAGCGGAAAATTGTGTCTGTGGAGCAGGTCAAACCGTTCGACGACTGACCCGGCGGCGGTGAGTTCGTCCTCACACGTCCCTGCCGGTCGATCACTTCCAGATCCCCACGCCTCGTGCTGGCACAGTCTTCTGATCGGGCTACCTTATTTACGGGGACCTGTGAGGGACCTCGCAGAACGGCCGTTCGGGATGCCCTTATTGAGCTGCCAGCTAGAGTTTCCCTGCTCGCAATCGTTGCCTGCTTGAAGGTGCCGACGGGGACGTTATCCGTTGCTGTACATCTGTTTCACTTTCAGTGCGTAGGTGATTGCCCCTTTGCTGCTCATATCGTGTACTTGTGCGAGCATGCCCTTGACGGTCTTTCGGATGGTTACATCGCTGGACGCCGGGAGCGGGCGATTGATAGAGTCTGCCCAGTACGAAATAATTCCAACTTCCGGTTCGCCGAATGGTTGTTCAATAGCATCAATAATCTCATCTGTTAGTACGGCAAACCATGTAGCATTCCAGAGTTCTCCGATTTCTTCGACGAGGTACGACAAGCCAGAACTCGAAGGCATTAAATCGCCATCTCGAGGAAGAAAAGCAATTTCCAGCGAGTTTCCTAGACGAGTATCGGCACCAACTGTCCCAGTCACGGATACCATCTTTCCGGTAGGCCAGTCGCTGGCTCTCCCGTAGAGCAGCAAAGTAAGGCCGCCCTTCGTCCAAACCTGTTTGGCATCATCCTTCTGAAAAAACGACTTCAGGTCTATGTCGGAGGGATCAGCGTCCGTGGGAAAGGGCCGAAGCCTGAACTCGGCTTCGCCACCTGCATCGAAGGCCCATTCCATCCGATCAGAGTTAACTGAACTCTCGACCAACGTGAGCGTCTTTAGCAGCTTGACAGCAATCTCGGACAAATTTTCGGGTCTCGCTTGCCAGTGGCCAAGGATAAAAGGCTTTTGCATCGCATCAACTGTAGTCATCTATATTTCATCCAATTGTTCTATTTTTCCAGAGGATTGAATTTCACATCGATTGGAAACCTGGCGCGACGCACAGCGGTGCGCACAAGCTGAGCGAGTTCTTCATTAGTTGTGAAAATCCACTCCAATCGTGCACCTACGGGTAACGCTTCAAGTTGGCTCTTCATTTGACCACGGACCCACTTAGCAATCGCAGCATCGGTGGCACCAATACCTCGAAAGAAGGGCTTCTCAAGGTAGCTGTAGTTTCCCTTGACCTCCTGAAAAACCTCAACTGGTGGATGTCCTCGCCACAGATGCCCGTCGAATTCAACTGTGATGTTGTCTTGGATTACGACATACTCAACCAACTTGCCTTTGGGGCCAACGCTATCAACCCCGGTCCCGAAGATCTGGTCAGCGACGCCATTCTTGCTTCGACCGCCGGTGGGTTCTTGCCAGCTCCCAGGTCCACCATCGGTGTCGCCGATGGTGGGTTGCAGGTCTGGGTGGCGTCCTGGGAGGGAAGGGTCTCCGAGGGTTTGGTCGGAGATGCTGGGGACGGGGTCCGGGGCTGGCTGGGCCTTAGCGCCTGCTGCGCTAGTCTCGTCGACCTTGGCCAGCCATGCGGTTTCTGGGACTGGGGTGGGGAGTTGGTGCGGTGCGCCGGCGTAGGCGGGTTGTGGTCCGTTGAGGGTTTGGTTGAGTTTGGCCAGCCCGGTGTCGAGTTTGTTCAGGGCTGTGCCGATGCCGTGGTCCCAGATGGCGGTGCGTGCTTGGGTGAGTTTGGCGGTGACAGCTGCTGTGGCTTCGCCGAGCACAGAGCGGGTTGCGCCGGTGATACTGGTGGCAGCTTTGGAAAGGGCCGCGGTTTCGGCACCTAGTTTGCCGCCGAGGGATGCTCCCTTGATCCCCAGTCCGGTGCCGCCGACGAACATCGAGCCGACGTCGAAGGTGGTGGCGCCGATGGCGTAGCCGGGGTTGGTGCCCCATTCGTCGTAGTGGATGGTTTCCTTGGCTACGTTGACGGTGGTCAGGACGGCGTTGATGTCCTCGGGTGAGGCGTCTTTGAAGCCGCGGTCGATGACGTTCTTGGTGGTGAGCGCTGCGGCGCCGAGGGCGAACATCCCTTGCCAGGCCAGGGCTTGTTTGACTTTGTCGGTGGTCAATAGCAGGGTGTGCAGGCCTTGCCCGGCGCCGATCAGGGCGCTGGTGAATCCTTGGGCGGCCGAGGCGGGCCCGGCCAGCCGGACGGAGATGTTCGGTGGTCCCCAGGGAAGGTCGGGGAGTTTCTCGTCGTTGCCCAGGTAGTGCTGGGTGTGGGTGAAGGCGTTGGAGATGAAGTCGGTGGAGCTGTTCAGGTTTGCCCTGGGGATGGTTGGGGGAGCGTAGCTTTGCCCGCCGGTCAGGGCGGCCAGTGCGGTGGCGCAGGTGGCGTCGGAGTCGAGAATGGCTTGGGCCAGGGCGCTGGCTTTGTCCATGGTGTTACGGTGCTGGTCCACGATTTTGAGGTTGGAGCGCCAGTCGTCGTTGCCGCCGATGAGCTCGTCCAGGGCGTGGACTTCTGTACGGAGGGTGTTGATGCGTTGTTTCAGTTCCCTGGCCCGGTCCGCGTACGCGGCCAGCACGGTCGCGGTCTTGCCTGTCAGGTTGGCGAGGTCTTGGGAGCGGGAGAACACGGGGTTGAAAGCGGTCAGGACCTGCCCGGCTTCGGGGGCCTCATACGCCCCCGCGAGTCCGGCCCAGGTTTTTGCCGCGTCGTTGACCCCGGAATGAACGGCGTTCCCGGAGACTGCGAGGGCCTGGCCGTGACTGTCCAGGGCGTCGGGGTCCGGCAGCGGCGGGAGCCCGTCAACACTGATCCCGGACGCGCCCGGACCTGCGGCACACACCTGACTGAAGTCCATGCTTACCGCCCTAACGCCGAAACGGGCAGGTGCACGGTTGCGGCGATCCCGTCCACCGCGCCCCGCAACCGTGTCAACGGTTCCTCCAACGCCGACACCGAGCCCGCGGTCGAGGAGATCACCGCCCGCGCGGTGCCAACATCAACACTCCACACAGCCATACCAGTCACCTTGTCTCTGGAAGCCGGCGGGTTAGCCGATGCTCTGCACGGCGTTGCGGGCAGAGGTCGCGGCGGTGGTGGCAGTCTCGTCGTTGCTGCCCAGGGTGGCCCGGACCAAGGCGATGATGGCTTTGCAGGTGGGCCTGTCCTTGGAATCGTGCGGCGTCGAAGTTCGCGACTCCTTCAGAGCGGCTTGCGTTGTCCAAAGCGGTCAGGTCCCCTTGGGTGAAGGCGGTGTTCATCCCGGACTGGACGGTCACGATCCCGGTCGCGTCGCCGAGGCGCTGGTGGGACGCGACCGTTCGTTTGCTCAGGCTCCCGAGTGTTTCGGCTCCCACGTCAAAGATGGCCAATGATTCCCCCAAGAGATAGGCAATTCGGGTAGCGGGCCGAAGCCCCGCAGTATGTTGGACAAGCCAGCCCAGATTCCCCCACCTGGAGCCGTCTAGGTGTCAAAACGAGCAAACTAGGTGCTCTTTTGGCAATAAATAGGTAGCCAAAACACCAAAAATGAGTGGTGATGAAGCGCGTCTAGGTGTTTCGTCGGCAGGCAAGCAAAAGTGAAAACGCCGCGGTGATTGCCGCCGTCGACGGCTTGATTCAGACGGCGCGCGACGCGGGCGTGAGTGATGAAACGCTCATTGATCTTCTCCGCGGGCGGCTGGCCAGTAAGCTTGACTCGTGAGCATCCCCACCCCTTATGAAGACCTTCTGCGCGATGTCATGGCTAACGGCACGCACAAGTCGGACCGCACCGGAACCGGAACGCGCAGCGTTTTTGGCCGTCAGCTGAGGTTCGATCTTGCCGAGAGCTTCCCGCTGATCACCACCAAGCGGGTTCACTTCAAATCCGTGGCGGTGGAGCTCCTGTGGTTCCTGCGCGGCGATTCGAACGTGAAGTGGATGCAGGACCAAGGCGTCTCCATCTGGGACGAATGGGCGGATGCCGACGGCGAGCTGGGCCCCGTTTATGGGGTGCAGTGGCGGAGCTGGCCCACTCCCGACGGCGGGCACATCGACCAGATCTCCGAGCTCATGACCAACCTGGCCTCCAACCCGGATTCCCGGCGGCACATCGTGTCCGCGTGGAACGTCTCCGAACTCAAAGACATGGCGCTGCCCCCATGCCACGCGTTCTTCCAGTTCTATGTGGCTGACGGCAAGTTGTCCTGCCAGCTGTACCAGCGTTCGGCGGACACGTTCCTGGGCGTCCCCTTCAACATTGCCTCGTACGCCCTGCTGACCCGCATGGTGGCCCAGCAGCTTGGGCTTGAGCCGGGCGAATTCGTCTGGACCGGCGGCGACGTCCATGTCTACGACAACCACGTGGACCAGGTTTCCGAGCAGCTCAGCCGTGAGCCGTACGAGTACCCGCAGCTGAAGATCCTCCGCAAGCCGGACTCCATCTTTGACTACACGCTGGATGACTTTGAGGTTGTGGATTACCGCCACCACCCCACTATCAAGGCGCCGATCGCGGTATGAGCACATCATCTTCAGAGGTTCCGGACCAACTCCCCGGTGTCATCTTCACCCAAGAGACCGCGGCCCGCATGTCCGGCATCGGACTGGTGTGGGCCCAGACCAAGGCCGGCGTGATCGGCAAAGACGGATCCATGCCGTGGCACCTCCCCGAGGACCTGAAACACTTCAGCCAGCTCACCACCGGTCACCCCGTCATCATGGGCCGCAAGACGTGGTTGTCATTCCCCGAAAAGTACCGTCCCCTTCCGGGCCGCACCAACATTGTGGTGACCCGTAACGAAAAGTGGGCGTCCACGCCCGAGGCGGAGGGCGCCGTCGTGGTTTCCTCTCTTGACGCCGCGCTGCTGGAATCTCAATTCGCACCGGGTGGCCAGAAAGTGTGGATCATTGGCGGCGGCGAAATCTTTGAACAATCCATGGGCATCGCCAACCTGGCCGTCATCACCATCATCGACGCCGACTTGGAAGGCGACACTTTCGCCCCCGAACTCGGTGATGATTGGGCCTTCGACGCCGTAGCCCCCTCCGACGGGTGGCTCACCTCCAAGAACGGCACCAACTACCGGTTCACCACGTGGCGCCGGAACGCAAGCCAGGAAAGCCAAGAGAGCTAAGCATGCTGAAAAAACCTGAAACCTTGTTCGTGCTGGGCTACATGCTCCTGCCGCTTTTTGCCCTGATCTCCGCCATTGTGGGACTCACCATGATCCTGGGCGGGAACAAAATTGCCGGGATCATTGTGCTGATCGTTGTCACGCAGGTGTTTACGTTTGGTGCGTTCTTTGCCCTGCGCAAGCGTAAGGCAGTCCTGTTGCAGGAACACGACGCCGGCCACTAGCCCGGGCGGTCAGCTTGCGGGCCGCTGTGGCGGGTGCCGTCGTCGTGCAGTGCGTGCGTGACGTAACCAACAGCGGCACTGAGCCCCGAAAGTTTAGACTTGGGAAATGACTACAGCAGCTAATCCGTCCGTTGGACTGGTCGGTTGGCGTGGCATGGTCGGCTCCGTCCTGATGCAGCGCATGCAGGACGAGAACGACTTCGCCAACATCAACCCGGTATTTTTCTCCACCTCGAACGCAGGAGGTGCCGCCCCGACGTTCGCGCAGGGGGCTGGCAAGCTCGAGGATGCGTTCGATATTGAGACCCTGGCCAAGCTGCCGATTATTGTCACCGCTCAGGGTGGCGACTACACCAAGCAGGTCCACGGCGAGCTCCGCAACCGCGGCTGGGATGGCCTGTGGATCGACGCTGCGTCCACCCTGCGCATGAACGATGACTCGATCATCGTGCTGGACCCCATCAACCGCGACGTCATCGACGCCGGCCTGTCCGGTGGCGTGAAGGACTTCATCGGCGGCAACTGTACGGTTTCCTGCATGCTGATGGGCCTCGGCGGCCTGTTCAAGAACAATCTGGTGGAGTGGGGCACCTCCATGACGTACCAGGCGGCTTCAGGCGGCGGTGCCCGGCACATGCGTGAACTCCTCAACCAGTTCGGCACCCTCAACAACGAGGTCAGCAGCGAGCTGGACGATCCCGCGTCTGCCATTCTCGAAATCGATCACAAGGTCCTCGCCGCCCAGCGCACCGGCGTTGACGCCACCCAGTTTGGCGTGCCCCTGGCCGGATCCCTCATTCCGTGGATCGATGCCGACCTCGGCAACGGCCAGTCCAAGGAAGAATGGAAAGCCGGAGTAGAGACCAACAAAATTCTCGGCACCGGCAACGGCACCGCCGGCAAGGACCACATCGCCATGGACGGCTTGTGCATCCGCATCGGCGCCATGCGTTCACACTCCCAGGCCCTCACGCTCAAGCTGCGCGAAGACCTGTCCGTGACGGAAATCGAGAATCTCCTGGCCAAGGACAACGAGTGGGCCAAGGTTGTTCCCAACACCAAGGAAGCCTCCATGGCTGACCTGACCCCTGTGGCAGCGTCCGGCACCCTGGACATCCCGGTGGGCCGTATCCGCAAGCTCGAAATGGGCCCGGAGTACATCAGCGCCTTCACCGTGGGAGACCAGCTCCTCTGGGGTGCAGCCGAGCCGCTCCGCCGCATGCTCAACATTGTGACGGGCAAGCTCTAGCCTGCCCGGCTTAGCACGTCCCTAACCCGCTGTTCCGTTGCTGCCCGGCAACGGAACAGCGGGTTTTCGACGTATTAGGGCTCAGCAGGCCAGAGGGCTCACCCTGCCATGAACTTCAGGTACGCACGGCCCTGGGCGTGGAAGGAACGCTCAGCGGCTGTACCCAGTACCCCCGCAAACGGTTCCGGCGTGACACCTATGGTCTTGCCATTCACGGTCCTGGCCCACGTACCCACCACTTCTCCGCCGGACACCATAATCCGTTTGAAAACTCCGTTCTTTCCCGGCACCACCAACTCCGCGTGTTCAGGAGCCAGCACCAGGCTCCGGTCCTGGTAGCCGAGCAGGAACTCGTCGAACGCCGGGAGCGCCAGCAACGAGCGCGAGCCGGGGACGCCGTCGTCGAGCATTGCCGCAGTCTCCGGTGAGAGCCAATAGCTACTGCCCCCAAACTCAAGTTCAACCAGGCGGTCCTGCACCTCGTAGAGGGCGGCCCGGGCCTCGGTGAGCGGAATTTGGCTCCACCACGCAAAATCCTTGATGCTGGCAGGGCCGTGGCTCCTTACATAGCGGAGCAGGAGCTCAGCAATCCCCTCTGCACGTCCCAGCTCCCGCGAGTCCGGAATCCACTCCTCGAAGGGCACAAACAGCTGCTGCACGCCCACTTTGCCGTTGGTTCCGGCCATGGGTCCTTGCACCAGCCACGCGAGCTGGCAGAGACTGCCCAACAGATGAATGCCTCGCTGGGCCTTGGTGATCTGACCGGCATCCTCGAAAGCCTGGAACAGCTGCTCGCGGCTTGCTCCCTGGGCACCACCGGCCTTGAGAACCTCCGCGGTTTTGAAAGCGATGTCCCTGCAGTGGCTGATGTCATGGGACGTGATGTTGAGTTCACGGTGTCGGCCCGCCAACGAGTTCATCAGCCGGTCACTCGTGATTTTCAGAATCCAGCGGAGATCTTCCGGTGCCGTAAATGCAGCGTGCCGCGCATAGGCCATGAACGGACCACCGTCCCGGCGTCGAGGGCAGCCCGAACGTCTGACGCCGTCGTTCCAGGTACCCGCTGCCCCACCGCCCACAGTGCTGAACCCAAGTCCTGCGCCTGCATGCACGTCATCCACCGGACCGCCTCCGGGACCGTTGGAAAGCCACCGCCCAACAGGCCTTGACTGACGAGCCGCAAACGGCCCATGACGCGCGGAGTGGGGTTGGTTCTCTCGGCAGGCATGCTTCATCCTAAGAGGACCATCCAGCACAGGGAACCTTGTTGTGCCTCCCAGCCGTCACCCAGCAGCGGATCCTAGGATGGATTCATGCTTTTTGGTGATCTTGCTCCGTTCGTGCGGCCGATGAGCCGGTGGTTGGCTACCGCCGGCTGGTTCTGCACGCTCGCCGGGCTCGCCGCCGGACTGATAGTGGCGGTAGGGACCGGTGTGAGTCTCTCCCCCGCGATGCAGGCAATCCAGACAGTGAGTTTGGTAGCAACTGCAGCTGCTGCGGTTCTCATTGGGACCGCTGCCGCCACCCAGCCAGTTGCCGACCGGGACGACGACGCCCCCGAGCCCTGGTTCTACCCGGCCGCCGCGGCGCAGGTCCGCAGTTTCCTTCTCGGAGCGATCGTCCTTCTCCTGGGCTTGGTCGGCTTCGCCACGGCCGGGCTGTTCATGCCCAGCGGACCCTCACCGCAAAGTATCGCGTTCAGCCAGATCTTCCTGCTGGGAGCGGTCAGCTGCGGACTGACGTTCCTGCTGCTCAACAAGGTGCTTCCGATCGCGGAACGGCGCACGCGCTGAGTTTTAGCTAGAGGCTAACGCCGATCAGCAAGGGCTCCGGGTGCAGTTCAATACCAAAACGCTCGACGACGCCGGAACGCACCTCACGCGCGATGGCCACCATGTCCGCGGCCGTGGCTGAGCCCCTGTTGGTGATGGCAAGAGTGTGTTTGGTGGAAAGGGAGGCCCGTCCGCCGGAGACACTGGAATCCTCCAGTCCGAAGCCCTTGCCGAATCCTGCCTGATCAATCAACCAGGCAGCGGAAAGCTTCACCAGTCCGTCATCCCCTGCCGGATATTTGGGCGCGTTGTCCGGCAAAGTCGAGGCAAGATCCGCAGGCACAATCGGGTTGGTGAAAAATGAGCCCGTGGAATAGGTGTCGCGGTCTGCTGCGTCCAAGACCATTCCCTTGGACGCGCGGAGCCGGAGGACTTCCCGGCGGACATCGTTTGAGTAGGCGCGTTTCCCTGCCTCCACACCCAGCACGCGGGCCAGCTCGGCGTAACGGATTGGCGCACTCATCCGCCCCAACGGCAATTGGAACTCCACGGTCAGCACAACGTAGCGGGGCGAGCCCTCAACGGTGGTCTGTTTCAAGATGGAGTCGCGGTACCCGAACTTGAGCTCCGAGTTGGTGAACGTCTGCACTGCGTTGCGCTCACGGTCCCACGTCCGAACGGCCGCAATGGTTTGTGAAACGTCCGCTCCATAGGCTCCAACGTTCTGCACAGGAGTGGCACCAGTGGCACCTGGAATCCCGGACAACGCCTCCAAGCCGGACCATGCGTGCAGGACGGAGTATTCCACCAGCGCGTCCCAGTTATGGCCCGCCTGAACCACCACAGACACTCCGCCACAGCTGTCCTCGGAGTTCACGGTGAAGCCCTCGGAGGCGATCTTCAGGACAGTTCCGGGGTAGCCGTCGTCGGAGACCAGCAGATTGGAGCCACCGCCAATGATCAGGATTTTGTCACCTGCAGCGTCGGCCGACCGGACGGCGTCGATGATCTCCGCCTCGGTGCGGGCCTCAACGTAGTTGCCCGCGGGGCCGCCAACGGCAGCAGTGGTCAGTTCAGAAAGCAGCGTTTGGGTCACCAATCAAGCCTAACGGGCTTCGTTGGGCTGCGCCGACTCCGCCGCCTTGCGGCCAGCCAGGGGTGCCAGGAAGAAACTGACCACCAGCAGAACCAGGGGTGCCAGCAGCGAATGCAGGATGCCGAAATGTTCAGCCAGCAACCCCAGGAGCGGAGGGCCACACAGGAAGGCACCGTAACCAATGGTGGAAACTACCGATACACGGGCCGCCGCGTGCACTGGATCATCGGCGGCGGCGGACATACCCACCGGGAACCCGAGCGAAGCGCCCAGACCCCACACCGCCAACGCCACGAACGCGAGCCACGGAACCGGAGAAAACACAAAGAGTGAAAGACCCACGACGGCGGTTGCCGAGCACCAGCGCATCACCACCACCCGCCCGAAACGGTCCAGGATGACCGTTCCCGCGAAACGGCCAATGGTCATGAACGTCACAAAGAGCCCATAACCCACAGCGCCAGCGGCATCGGACTGCCCATAACCGTCGGCAAGTGCCAGGGCCACCCAGTCCCCCGCGGCTCCTTCGGCCAATGCCAGGCCAAGGACCAGGACACCGATCAGTAGAGTCCGACGATCACGCCATGCCAAAGCCACGAGTCGCTTGTTGTCCAGCGGGACGGCAGTCTTACGGGCAACCGGCTGAGCGCCGTCCGGCTCGCCGGAGATGATGGGCAGCGGGCCGGTGGAGGGGTCCTGGAAAGTATCGGTCTCTTCAGGGTGGTAGGTCTTTGTCACTGCAGCGGTCTTTTCGGCGCGGAACCAAAAGGTAGCGGTGACCACAGACGCCGTCACTACTACGCCGGAGATCAAAAAATGCCAGAACACCGGCATGTGGATGGCGGCCGCCCAGGCGCCGAAGCCCGCAGCGGCTACCGTTCCGAGGCTGAAGGAACCGTGCAAATGCGGCATGATGTGCCGCTCCAATTCGCGTTCGAGCGAGGCCCCTTCCACGTTGGATGCGGTATTCCAACTGGCCGTACCCAGGCCCAGGATGATCAAGCCTGCCGCCACCACCAAGGGGTTGGCCGCCAAGGAGGTTCCAACACCCACAGTGACAAGGCCCGCCCCCACCATGCTGCTGCCGATCCTCGTGGTCAGCTGAGGACCGAGCCGCAGCACAATCAGGCCCGAAGCCGAGATCGAAATGAAGGACGCCACCGTCATGCACATCAGCAAAAGGCCGATGCCACCCGGCGTGAGATTCAGTCCGTCGCGAATGGCGGGAAGCCGTGAAACCCACGTGGCGAAGGCGATGCCGCTGGCCGCGTAGGAAGCAAGAACAGCGGCGCGCCACCGCGACATTTCGGTCGGAGTGGCGCTCGGTTTGCTGCGATGTTGCCAGGTGTTCGTTAGGTTCAAGAGACCTTCACAACCGCCTGCGATTTCATGAGGACCTTCTGTCCACCCGCAACGACGGTGAGGTCGACGCGCACGGTGCGGGCATCGGCGTCGAGCGCTCCCACAACACCGGTCACGTCAATGACAGCGCCGGCCTCATCGGTGCCAGTGGTATCGGTAACAAGGACGGGCTTGGTGAAGCGGGTCTGGTAATCGACGACGGCGGCAGGGTCCCCGGCCCAGTCGCTCACCAGCTGCACTGCGGCGCCCATGGTGAACATGCCGTGGGCGATGACGCCCGGCAGTTCCACGGAGGTGGCGAAAGATTCGTTCCAGTGGATCGGGTTGAAGTCGCCCGATGCTCCGGCGTACTTCACCAGGTCCTGACGGGTGACGTCAATGCTGCGGGTACCGATTTCCTGGCCGACCGTCAGTTCTTCGAATGTAGGGCTCATGGTTACTGTCCCTCTCCGCGGACCAGGATGGACGAGGTTGTGGTGGCGACCTTCTCGCCGGCTTCGGTGGAAATCTCGGAGCGTGTGGTGATCATGGCTCCCCCGCCCATGGCCCGGACACCGTCAACGTGCAGTTCGGCCACGAGGCGGTCACCGGCAACAATGGCGCGGTGGTGCGTGAAACGCTGATCGGCGTGGACCACCCGGGAAAAGTCGATGCCCGACTCCGGATCCTGGACGAGCTGGGCGTCGGCACGCTGGGCGACGATGATGGCAAACGTTGGCGGGGCAACGAGGTCGCTGTGGCCCAAGGCTTTGGCTGCCTCAACATCAAAATGCGCGGGGTTGCTGGCTTTCACAGCCTTGGCGAACTCGCGGATCTTTTCACGGCCGACGTCGTATACCTCTGCGGCAGGGTAGCTACGGCCCTGCAAGTCCGGATTGATACTCATGATCCAACCCTATCGGGCCTTAAGGCCCGCAGGCAGCGCCTTAAGAGGTGAAGGCGTTACTTCTTGTAGCTCTTGCGGATCTTCTGGCCGCGCACCACAAGCCCGGCAACGTGGAGCAACAGCCCGACACCAATGATGGGCAACGAAGCGATGGCCAGGCCTTGGTTCCCTGACGTGTTCCCCACAATGGACAGGACGAGCCCGACGGCAATCAGTCCCATGGCACCGAAAACCAGCACTTTGTACGATGTGGAGGCCGTGGCCCAAAATTGTTCCAGCACCGTCCAAGTCTACGTGGTGCGTTGCGGCCGGGTGTTGCGAGGCCTACTCTGCACCCTTGGAACCCGGAATACCCTGCGAAGCGGGCCCCACAACGCGAGGGCCCTGGCCGGGAGGGAACGCTAGAAGAGGGAGTCCTGTAGGGCCGGGATTTCCGTGGTGTGGGGGCCGAACTCGATCTTGCGGCCTTTCAACGCACCCAGGTCCGCCACAAAACTGCCCTCCACCTCGGTCCCCGCTGCGTCGGGCAGGGCCGCCAAGGCGATCGCCCCGGACACTGAATGAATCCGCAAACCGTGCCCGCCGCCGTCGAACGTTGCCGGGTAGGGGTGCCGCAAGCCGCCCTGGGCGCGGGCGGTGCACAGCGCGTCGGCCAATGCCGGCCGCCCCCACTCTTCCTCCACAACGGCGTAGCCTGTCATGGCCAGCCCGCCCAGCAACTCACGCACCCTGCCCGCGTGCTGACGGTTCACGGTTGAAAGCTCGACGGCGGCACGCGGCTCCACGAGGCCCGCCACCTTGGCCGCGGAGCGGACTTGCTGGACGAGGCCGAGTTCGCGGGTCACGAGGTCCTCGAGAACGCGAACAACGCGTCCGTCTTCAGCGTGTGCCACATAGGAAGCGTGCACAGCTCCCTGCTCAGCAAGCCGGTTCCATTTTCGGGGCGCAGAGGCAGTCCCCACTTTGGTGGCACCGTTCGCGAACGTGGCCACATAGAGCCAATGAGGCTGCATCAGGTAAGCACGGAGGCCGGTGGGAACGGATGTTCCGCGGTGGAAGTCGTGCATCAGGCGGGAGTCGTCCCGCGCAAAGCAGGCCCCGCATTGCTTTGCACGCTCGGCTGGGGAACCGCTGCGGCACGGAACATGGGTGCGGTCCCCCGGGCCGTGGACCTTCGTGTGCCCAAGGCACCACAAACCCGGGAGAACGCGCAGGCCCAGGGCTGAACCCCGGGCCAACGCCATATCAACGAACTCCTCGTCCAGCGTGAAGATACGCAGCGAAGGGGACGACGAATCCCACGCGACTCCGTGGACCAGCATCTTTACCTGACCAGCACGCTTACAGGGAAGGCTGGACTCCGAAGGCCACTGCGAGCTTCATGATCTTTTCGGCGCGGCCCAGACGCGGGAGGTCGGAACCATCGCGGATGACACGGCCGTTGGCCTCAAAGTCGTTCATGAAGTCCGTGGCCCAGGCGACGTCCGACGGCGTGGGGCTGATGACCTCGTTGATCACAGTGGTCTGGTCGATGGCCAGGCAAAGCTTGCCGGTCATGCCCATGGTCACTGTGATGCCGGTCTGCTCACGCAAGATGGGGTGGTTGGTGCCGACGGTGGGACCGTCGATGGGGCCCGGCAGGTTACCTACGCGGCTGGCGACAACGAGCTTTGCACGCGGGTACGCCATGGCCTCCGGGGTGGCTGCCATGCCGGTGTCGCGGCGGAAGTCGCCGGAGCCGAACGCCAGGCGGAAAGCACCCTGCGCGCGGGCAATGTGGTTGGCTTCCTCGATGCCAAGGGCTGACTCAACCAGCGCGATGACGGGGGTCTTGCCATCCATGCGGTGGAAGCTCTCGGTGACCTGGTCTGAGGACTCGGTCTTTGCCAGCATCACGCCGAGCAGGCCGGGGGTGCCGCGCAGGCCGGCGAGGTCATCGGCCCAGAACTTGCTGGTTGCGTCATTGATGCGGACCCAGGCCTTGCCACCGGCGGTCAGCCAGTTGACTACGTTCTCTCGGGCCATGTCCTTCTGCGAAGGGTCAACTGCGTCTTCGATGTCAAGGATGATCGCGTCTGCCCGTGAACCCGCAGATTCGTCAAAAAGCTCCGTTTTCATGGCATTCACAAGGAGCCATGAACGGGCGATGTCGGCGGGAATATTGCGGGTAGGCCGAACTGATTCGGCGGCGATGCTAGACGTCATGTATCTACCGTATCCGGCCAGCGCCCTGCACAGCGAAGAATTCCGCCCGCTTGTGAGGATCAATACGAACTAAACCCCATATGACTGTGGGGTCCGGCAGTATGAACGCCCGACGCCGGTACCCGCCAGTCATATCCGGCCCGCCTGTCGCTGTTGTTCATAGGGCTCAACACGGCGTCTTTGTGTCCCAGAGTTGCCGGGAATGGCCCCGGATTTCCTTCCGTTTCGGGCTGTTTCGCAGCGTTTCCGGGCGTTACCGCGGCACTTCCCAGCCGGCGTTGGGATGGGTTTACATCGTTCCCAAGCCGTTGCACGGGTTTGCAAACTCATGCATCAGCCGGCCACCCAACACATCCCAATCCATCGAAAGTAGCTCCCATGAAACTGCACCTGCCCCTGCTGAGCGTCGCGGCCGCCGTCGTACTTGCGCTGACGGTGTCCGGCTGCGGCGGTGCAGCCGAAGCCGGACCCGGCGCGCCAGCCGGTAACGAAGTCAAGGAACTTCGGTATCAAGGCTCCGCTAACAACGTCACCTTTCCTGAACTCGCTGCCGATCTGGGCTACCTCGGGGACCTGAAATTGAACTGGGTGGGAAACACCACCAGCGGCCCGCAGGACATCCAGTCCGCTGCGACCAATCAGACCGATTTTGGCGGCGCGTTCTCCGGAGCGGTGGTCAAGCTGATCGAAGCCGGCGCTCCCGTCAAGGCAGTGACCAACTACTACGGCTCCGACGAGAAGACCTTCAGCGGTTACTACGTCAAGGCCGATAGCACCATCAAGGAACCCCGTGACCTGATCGGCAAGAAGATCGCTGTCAATACTCTGGGCGCACACCACGAAGCCGTCATCAACACCTGGCTGACCAAGAACGGACTCAGTCAGGACGACATCAAGCAGGTTCAGTTGGTCCCGTTGGCGCCGAACGATACTGAGGAAGCCATTCGCCGGGGACAAGTGGACGCCGGAACGCTGGGCGGTGTGCTGCAGGACCGGGCCATTGAGGCCGGCGGACTGAGGTCACTGTTCAGCGACGTGGAGCTGTTCGGAACTTTCGCCGGCGGACAGATCGTGCTCCGCAACGACTTCATCGCAAAGAACCCCACCACCACCCGCACGTTTACCACCGGCGTTGCCAAAGCCATCAAGTGGGCAGCTGAAACACCCCGTGACGAAGTCATTGCCCGCTTCACCAAGATCATCGATAGCCGTGGACGCAATGAGAGCACCGCAAACCTGAAGTTCTGGAAGAGCCCCGGAGTTCCGGACGCCGGGGTCATCACGGACGAAGACTTCACCCGTTGGGAGGCTTGGCTCAGCTCAGCCGGGATCGTCAAGGACAAGCTCTCACCCTCCAAGTACTACACGAACGAGTTCAACGAGCTCGCTGCAGCGAAGAAGGGATAGTTATGACAGCCAAAATCAGTCTCCGGAACGTCACCAAGGAATTCACGGTCCGGGCAACGAAGGACACGGCAGCTACCCGGCTGACCGCCATCGATTCGCTGAGCCTGGATGTCCGTGACGGCGAGTTCCTCACTTTGGTGGGTCCCAGCGGTTCGGGCAAGACCACGCTCCTGGACCTGCTGGCCGGGCTCTCCACGCCCACCTCCGGCGAGGTATTGGTGGACGGCAAAGCTGTCACCGGTCCGGGCAAGGACCGCGCTGTGGTGTTCCAGCAGTACGCGTTGTTCCCGTGGCGGACGGCCTCTGCCAACGTGTCCATCGGGCTTGAGGGAGCGGGCCCTGACGGCAGGAAACTGAACCGCCGTGAACGGGCTGCCAAAGCAAAGGAATACCTGGCTTTGGTGGGGCTTGCCGGTTTTGAGGACCGCTACCCGCATGAGCTCTCCGGCGGAATGAAGCAGCGCGTGGCCATCGCCCGGAGCCTGGCGTACGAGCCCGATGTGCTGCTGATGGATGAACCGTTTGCTGCGTTGGACGCCCAGACCCGCGAGCAGTTGCAGGACGAACTCCTCCGGATCTGGAAAGCCACGGGCAAGACCATCGTCTTCATCACCCACGGCATCGATGAAGCCGTGTACCTCGGCGAGCGCGTGGCTGTTCTCAGCGCGAGGCCCGGCCGGCTCAAGGAAATCGTGGACATCAACATTCCGGACCGCGACGGCGATGAGGACATCCGCTCTCACCCAGCCTTCGTTGAGCACCGCCACCAGGTGTGGACGCTCCTGCACGACGAAGTCCGCCGAGCCCAGGACGCCGGCCACCGCAAAATCCTGCCTGATGGCAGCGCACCGGACGAACCGGCAACCATCACCGAAAGGAGTGCCGCCTGATGACCACCACGCTCACGCAAACAGAAGCCGCGCCCAAGACGGGCTTCGCGCCCGACCCCAGTGCCGCCGTCGAACATTCCACTACTTCGACGGCAGCGGCAGATGGTACGACGCCGGCACCTGGCCTGATGCGACGAGTCACCGGGGCGGTGGGGGCGGGTCTGTGGAAGTCCGCCGCGATCCTGGCATTCCTGGCGCTTTGGGAGCTTGGGCCGACGTACCTGGCCAGCCCGTCCACCAGGGTGTTCCTCCCGCCGCTGCACGAAGTGCTGGTGGCCTGGGGCAAGCTTTTCGAAGCCGGGACCATCCAGGGCCACATCGCAGCCAGCCTCACACGCTCAGTTGCCGGTTTCGGTGCTGCCCTGGTGGCGGGTGTCTCGCTGGGCCTGCTTATTGCCTGGTACGGGCGGCTGAACTCGGTCCTAAATCCCTTGCTGGAGCTTTTCCGCAACACCGCCGCGTTGGCTCTGCTTCCGGTGTTCACGCTGCTGCTGGGTATCGGTGAGGAATCCAAGATCAGCATCGTGGCCTACGCTGCGTTCTTCCCGGTGCTCCTGAACACCATTGCCGGCGTCAGGACCGTGGACCCGTTGTTGATCAGGGCCGCGCGTTCTTTGGGGCTCAACAGTTTCCGGCTGTTCCAGAAAGTCATCCTGCCCTCGGCGGTTCCCACCATTTTCACGGGCATCCGCATGGCCGGCACCGCATCCATCCTGGTGTTGATCGCCGCCGAAATGGTGGGAGCCAAGGCCGGCCTGGGTTATCTGATCGTGAATGCACAGAGCAGCTTCCTCATCCCGGACATGTACGCCGGCATCCTCACGGTTTCCTTGCTGGGGCTCGGCGTGAACTTCCTGTTGGTAGCCCTTGAACGGCACTTCTCCCGCTGGCGGACCGCTGTTGGCGCCGCCGCTTCCTAGACCCACCCCGCGGCTCTTGCCGCAACCATCACAACAAGTAAGGAAAGAACCATGACCGTCATTACCGAAACCAAACTCGAGTTCGCAAAGCTCGGCTCCCGCATCGGCGCCGAAATCCGTGGCTTGGACATCAGCGGTGACCTTAGCCACGAAACGGTGGCGCAGATCCGGGCAGCACTGAACGAGCACAAGGCACTGGTGTTCCGCGAGGCCAACATCCTCACAGACGAAGCCCAGGTGAAGTTCGCTTCGCATTTCGGTCCGCTGACCAAGGCACACCCCACTGTGGCCTCCGTGGACGGCGAAGAGAATGTCCTGCCTGTGGACAGCGAGAACGGCTCGGCCAACAACTGGCACACGGACGTCACTTTCGTGGTCAACCCGCCGCAGGCCTCCACGCTGCGCAGCATCGACCTTCCGGCATACGGCGGCGAGACCCTGATCGCGTCCTCGGCCGGCGCATATCAGGACCTGCCCGAGGAGTTGCGCAGCTTCGCAGACAACCTGTGGGCCATTCACACCAACGACTACGACTACTCGGTGCCCAAGAACCTTGAGCACTCCAACGCGGAGGAGCGACGCAAGGAGTTCACCCGGCTGAAGTTCGAAACCGCCCACCCTGTGGTGCGGGTCCACCCGTTGACCGGCGAGCGCGGATTGTTCATTGGGGGCTTCGCGCAGCGGCTTCGGATTGTGGGCTTGTCCAACACTGAGTCAAAGGACATCATCCGTCTGTTGCAGGCTTACGTGACGCGCCCGGAGAATGTGGTCCGGGTGAATTGGGAGCCCAACCAAGTGGTCCTGTTCGACAACCGCATCACCCAGCACTATGCCCCAGACAACTACGATGGCCAGCCGCGCAAACTCAACCGTGTGACCATTGCCGGGGACATCCCGGTGAGCATCGACGGCAAGCCCAGCCAAGCCTTGCAGGGTGACTCGAGCACCTACTCCGTGGTGGCTCCGGCCAGCCCCGCCTCGTAGCTGTGTGTTGCTGTCCGCACCCAGCTGAGTCGCAGTTAAGCGCGTTTAGAGAGGTCATAACGCGCACAACTGCGACTCAGTTGGGTTAAAACCGGGGTTAGGGGATGTTGATCCCACGCGCTGCCACCCACAGGCCGTACCACTGGGCGCGGGTCATGGTGGCAGCAACGGAGGCGGCATCAGCGCAGGCCTTGATGCGCGCAGGGTTGGTGGTGCCCACAACTGGCGAGATCCTGGCGGGGTGCTTCATCAGCCAACCCAGCAGCACCGATTCCGGCGTGGTGCCCTTCTCCCCCGCCAACCGTTCCAGCATGCCCGCCGTTGCCGACTCGGCCGGTGACAACTCCTCAGGCTGCGCACCCGTATAGCGCCCCTGGGCCAGTGAACCGTACGCCTGCAGTTCAATACCCTTGGCCATGCAGTGTTCAAGAGTCCCGTGCGGGAAGCTGTACTCAAGCCCCTCTGCATGGTTGACCAGCACAGTGCTCTCCAGCCAGTCCCGGTGCAGCAGGCTCATTTCCAATTGGTTCGCCACAATGGGCGTCTCCAACTCATCCTGGAGGTAGGCGATCTGAGCGCCGGACATGTTTGACGCGCCTAACTGCCGCACCTTGCCTTCGGCCATCAACTGCCCGACGGCGTCCGCCACCTCGCGCGGGTCCATCAACGGATCTGGACGGTGCAGGAGCAACACGTCCACGTAGTCCGTTTGGAGCCGCTTCAAGCTCTGGTTGACCCGTTCAAGGATGGCCTCGCGGGAGAGATCATAATGCGTCTCCAACCCGCGCTCCCCCAGCCGGATCCCGCACTTAGTCTGGAGCTGGATCTTTTCGCGCAGACCCTGCGAACGGGCGAGGACTTCGCCAAAGACAGCCTCGGACTTTCCGCTGCGATAGATATCCGCGTGGTCGAAAAGCCCAATGCCAATTCCCTGCGCGGCTTCGATCACCGCCGCGGCCTGATCAATCTCCGACGCCCCGTAGGACGTGCCGTCCCACGGACCACCGAGTCCCATACAGCCATAGATCAGGCGTCCCCGCCCGTTCGCAGTAGTCATACTTCAGTATTGTCCGCAGGCCCTAGGCGTTGCTGACAATCCACGCCGTGGTGTCTGACGGCAGCTTGCCATCCTCCAGCGGGCCGCTGGTTACCACGATGCTTCCCTCCGGAAGCTCAACGGGCTTGCTGCCGAAGTTGGTGACCGTGTGCCAGCCACCGGGGCGGCTGAAGTGCAGTACGTCCTGGTTGCCGGTCTCCACCCACTGAAGTTCCTCGTCAGTCTGGAGTTCACTGCGCAGGCTCAGTGCCTTCCGGTAAAGCTCCAGTGTGGAGCCTTCCACTCCCTCTTGGGTGGCAACTGCATAATCCTTGAACCACTCCGGCTGCGGGAGGTGTGCCTTGCCAGCACCGAAACCGAAGGAAGAACCTTCCTCGGTCCACGGCAATGGCACGCGGCAACCATCCCTGCCAATCTCAACGCCCGGGTTACGGAAGAAGGACGGGTCCTGGCGTTCGGAATCGGGAATTTCCGAGACTTCGCGCAAGCCAAGCTCTTCGCCCTGGTAGAGGTAGGCAGAACCGGGAAGGGCGAGCAGCAGGAGCGTTGCGGCGCGGGCACGACGCAAGCCGAGTTCGACGTCGAGCTCTTCTGCCGGCGCGCCGGCCAGCAGCCAGCCCTTGCCGTCCTGACCCTTGGGCTCTCCGCCGGTGATGTCCTGGGCCGCGTTGGTTCCTTGCGCCACGGAACCCCCCTTGGGCAGACCGTAGCGGGTGGCGTGGCGGACGACGTCGTGGTTGGAGAAAACCCACGTGGATGAGGCCCCGGACTCCTTGGCGGCTACCAGGTTGTCCGTGATGATTTTCTTGAAGGACGCGGCATCGAAATCGGACTGAAGCAGGTCGAAGTTGAACGCCTGGCCCAGTCCCTCAGGGCTGGCGTAGCGGGCACGGCGGGACTCGTGAACCCAGGCCTCGGCAACGGCAGTGCGCGGCGGGTTGTACTCGTTGAAGAGCTTGCGCCACTCGGCGTAGACCTCGTGCACTTCATCACGGTCCCAGAATGGGTGGGAGCCATCGGTGAAGCCATCCGTACCGTGTGCCTTGGCTTCCAAGTCAGCCTTCATGGGCAGCGGCTCGGACAGGTCCTTGGCCATGCCGTGGGCAACATCGATGCGGAACCCGTCCACGCCGCGATCCGACCAGAAGCGCAGCGTCTTGAGGAAGTCCTCGCGGATCTCCGGGTTCTCCCAGTTGAAGTCCGGCTGCTCCTTGGCGAAGATGTGCAGGTACCACTGGCCGGGAGTGCCGTCTGGTTCAGTGATGCGGTCCCAGATGGGTCCGCCGAAGACAGAGTCCCAGTCCGACGGCGGCAACTCACCGTTCTCGCCCCGGCCGTCGCGGAAGATGTAGCGGTCGCGTGCCGCGGAGCCCTTGGGCGAGGCCAGCGCTTCCTTGAACCATTCGTGCCGGTCCGAGGAGTGGTTGGGAACGATGTCCACCACGATCTTGATTCCTGCGGCGTGGAGGGCAGCGGCCATCTCGTCGAAGTCCTCAAGGGTGCCCAGCTTGGGGTCCACATTGCGGTAGTCGTCAACGTCGTAGCCGCCGTCCGCGAGCGCCGACGGGTAGAACGGGCTCAGCCAGACGGCGTCGATCCCCAACTCCTTCAAGTACGGGACCTTGGCCGTGATGCCCTTGATGTCCCCGAGTCCATCACCGTTCGCGTCGTAGAAGCTGCGCGGGTAGATCTGGTAAACGGCTGCCTGACGCCACCAGTTCGGATCGGCCATGCGGTCTGAATCGGTACGGTGTGCCTGCGTGGCGGAAGTACTCACGAAACTCCTTTGATTTAGAATCTAAATTTATGTCCCGGACCAGTATGAAACGCCCGGAGGTTGAAGGTCAACAGTGCTTAGCCCTTGACCGCACCCTGGGTCACCCCTGCCATGACCCAGCGCTGGGTGAACAAGTACGCAATGATCGCCGGAGCCATCGCCATCAGGTACGACGCGAATGACACGTGGTAGTTGTTGCTGAATTGGGTCTGGAACAGGTTCTGCCGCACCGGTAGCGTCTGGAGGGACGGGTCCGAGATGATGAGCGAGGGCATCATGAAGTCATTCCACGCGTAGAGGAAGGCGAAGATGCCCACGGTGGCGCTCATCGGCGCCAGCAACGGAAAAATCAGCTTCCAGAAAGTCTGCCACGTAGTTGCGCCGTCAATCCTGGCGCTCTCTTCGAGTTCCATCGGGATGGAGCGCAGGAAGGCAGTGAAGAGCAGGACGCTGAAGCTCAGCTGGAACATGGTGGCAAGCAGGATGACGCCAAACGGATTATCCAAGCCAAGGCGGCCCGTGAGCTGAATCTGCGGCAGCGCAACTACGGGGAACGGAATGAACATTGCTCCCAGAAGGTAGAAGAACGAGTACCTGAACAGCCGACGCTCCCAGTTGCGCACGATCGCGTACGAGGCGAAGGCAGCCAGGACAATGGTGGCCACCACGGTCCCCGCTGTCACCAGCAAAGACATAGCAGCCCCCACCGGGAAGTTGGTCAGGGTCCAGGCTTGGACAAAGCCCTCAATGCTGAACGGGGCGGGAAAGGAGAAGGCGTTGCCGTCCACGGCTTGCCCTTGGGTCTTGAACGCCATGGAGACCGTGACATACAGGGGAAGCAGCACGGTGACCGCGCACAGGATGAGGATGGTGGTTGCCGGCCAGTTCACGCGTTCGACGGCGGACTCGGACCGGCGCCGGCTCTTTCCGGTGGGCTGGGTGGTGGGCTCGGTGATGGCGAGGGTGGCTTGATTGGTCATCAGAGTGCATTCCGTCCGCGAGTCAGCGAAAGCTGTACGAGAGAGATAACAATGGCTACTACGAAGAAGATCGTGGCGTTGGCCATCTGGTAGGCGTAGTCGCCGCCGTTGAAGCCCGAGATGACGGTCATCGCGATGCTTCGGGTGGACGTGCCCGGGCCACCGTTGGTCAGGCCAACAATGATGTCGTAGGCGTTCAGGAAGCCCTTGAATCCCAGGATGATGTTGATGACCACGTAGCCCGACACCAACGGAAGCGTGATCTTGACCAACTGCTGGAACTTGCTGGCTCCATCGATCTCCGCAGCTTCATAGACGTCGCCCGGCACGGCCACCAGTCCTGCGATATAAATCAGCAGTGCACCCGGCACAGCCTGCCAGGCAGTGACCAACACAATGGCTACCCAGGCGAGGTCCGGGTTTGCCAGCAAGCTGTTCTCCAACCAGGGAATCCCGGCAGCGGCACCCAGGGACGGCAGCGAGTTGGAGAACAGGAAGTTGAAGACATAGGCGATGATGATGCCCGAGACCACCATGGGGATGACGAAAATGGTCCGCAGCGCCGATTTCATCCTGATGCGTGAGGTCAGCCCGACGGCCAGGAGGAACGCCACCACGTTCACGGCGATCACGGTGACGATGGAGAACCCGAACGTGAACAGGTAGCTCTGCAGGATGGCGGGATCGCTGAAAATCGCAATGTAGTTGGTCAGGCCGACAAATTCCCAGTCACCGATTCCGATCGAGTTGGTGAAACTGAAGAAGATGCCGATGATTCCCGGAACGGTGATGGCCAACGTGAAGAGGATGAGGCTGGGGACGAGGAAAAAGTAGAAGATCGGCTCGACCCGGCGCTTGCTGCCCTGCTGCTGACGGCCCTGCTTGGCCGAATCCTGCTTCCGGCCGTCCTGCCCGGACGTGGTGGGGGTGGTGATGATGGACATGATGTTGACTCCCTGCTTCAGCGCTACTGGCGGAAAGCCAGCCGCGCCCAATCTGCGTCGAGGGTGCTAAGGGTGGAGGTGGGGCTGGCGCCGAAAACGAGCGCCTGCGTGTAGTTCATGATCGGGATGGTTTTTGGTACCAGCACTGAAGGACCCTGGTAGACCTGGGCTTGCTCGTAGTACCGCACCATTCCTTCAATCCGGGGGTCGGGGACGTTCGCAGAGTCCTTGGTGGGCGTGAAGCCCAGCTGAGATTTGTTGTAGGCATCGATTACTTCGGGCCGGTAAAGGTACTCGAGAAAGTCCTGCGCGGCCTCCTTGTGCTTGGAGGCCTCCGGGATCCATGCCGCGAGATCCACGTTGACGCGCACGCGCAGGTCCTCGGGGTTCTCGGTCATGGGCAGCGGGAAGGTTCCAAGCTTCAGGTCAGGGGCCGTCTTGGCGATCTCGCTGAAGGCCCACGGACCCTGCAGGTACATGGCAGCCTTGCCCTGGGAGAAGGCCAGGTTGCCGTCGCCGTAGGCCCGGCTTGCAGCATCCTTGTTGACGTACTTCGAGGCCAGTTCCAGCATCTTGCCAACAGGCTTTTCAAAGTCTTTCTGGAAGGACACTGCAGATTTTGGCCCCACGTTGGCGCCTTCGGCGGAAAGCTTGTCAAAGAAGTCCAGCGTGTCCACCTGGCCACCCACCGAGTAGTCGAACCAGCCCTGGGCGATGGTCCAGTCGTCCTTCCACGTGGCGTAGAACGGCGTCACTCCAGCGGCTTTGAGTTGCTCGCATGCTGCGGTCAACTCACTCCAGGTGGTGGGCACCTTGATGTTGTTGGCCGCGAAGATTTCCTTGTTGTAGATGACCGAGGAGGCCATGATCGAGTACGGCAGCGCGCTGGTGCGGTCCGGATAGGTCCCGTATTGGTCCATCAACGGCTGGAGATCTTCCCGGATCTTTGACGCCGCTGCCGTACCGGAGAGATCGCTCAAGGCGCCCCGCTGGACAAAGCGTGAGGTTTCCATGTTGTAGTTCGCCAAGGCGATGTCCGGCGGATTTCCCCGAACGAAGCTCGCGGACACCACATCCACCCCCGAGGTGTCCAGGACAACCTCGGTGTCGTTCTGGGAGGCGTTGTAGTCGGCAACGAGCTTGGTCATGAAGCCAATGGCTTCGCGC
This sequence comes from Arthrobacter sp. DualSoilB13, assembly GCF_055389195.1. Lineage (NCBI taxonomy): Bacteria > Bacillati > Actinomycetota > Actinomycetes > Micrococcales > Micrococcaceae > Arthrobacter > Arthrobacter sp. DualSoilB13. The sequence continues at coordinate 3,081,478 of NZ_AP035865.1, forward strand.
TTGCTGAACGTGAAGCGGATGGTTTCCTTGCCCGATTCCCCCGTGCAACCGGAGAGGAGACCGGCCAACAGGGCCAGTCCGAGGGTCATCGCCGCAAGGCGCTTCTTACGCGTAGGTTTCACAGACTCCGTGGTCCTTTCGTCGTGCGGACCGCTGTGGCCGCCGTGCCCGGGGAGGTCGCTGCTGACCAGCCCGAGTTTAGATAGGAGATAAATTTATGACCTATCGCTAGTCTGAGTGACGTGCGCCACAGGGTCAAGCTTTTAACGGAATTGCGTCACAATCTAAATTTATGTACTAAATTTAGAGAGATCGTTCCATCGCTCCCGATGGACGCCCAAGAGTTTGGAGTACCCCATGCTGAGCGGGACTGCACCGTCAACCCAACTGGTACGCCGGGTCAACGCCAGCGCAATGCTCAAGGCCATGCGCGGAGCCGGTGTCCTCACCGGAACCGAGTTGATGGACTCCACCGGACTCTCGCGCGCCACTGTCATATCGATCTGCGATGAACTGGTCCGGCTCGGTTGGCTCCAGGAGTTGGAGAACCAACGGGGCACCGGGGACTACGTCAAGGGACGCCCGGCCCGCCGCTTCGTATTCGACGACGACGCGGCCAGCGTCATCGGCATCGACATCGGCGCCACCAAGATCACGGCAATCGTGGCCAACATGGCAGGGGCATCCCTGTCCAGGGTCACCATGCCCTTCCGTGCCTTCAACCTCTCTGCCGATGAACGCGCCGACGTGCTGGACCGCATTGCCGCAGACGCCCTGAAGCAGGCAGGAGTCACTGCGGATTCCGTGCTGGCGGTCGCCGTGGGGGTTGCTGCACCGGTCAGCCGCGACGGCGAAGTCCTCACCGTCCAGGAATTCTGGAGGTCCTTCGACGTCCGCAGGATCGTCGCTGAGCGGCACGGCTGGCATGTCCTCCTGGAAAATGACGCCAACCTGGCCGCCTTGGCCGAACGGTGGCAGGGCACCGCGCAAGGAGTGGACAACCTCGTGGTCATGTTGGCCGGTGACCGCCTGGGCTCGGGCATCCTTGAATCCGGACGCCTGCTCCGCGGCCAGCTCGGAGGCTTCGGTGAACTGGGCTACCTGGACACCGTGGAAGGCGTGGGAGACACCTACGGAATTGCCCACTACGCTGCACGGTGGGGCCGCGAAGCCATGGAAGCCAGCGCCACGACCTCGCTGCACACTCTCTGTGGCGGCCATCCCGAATCCCTAAGCGCCGAGATGGTCTTCGAAGCCGCAGCAGAGGGCGATAACGCCGCGCGAACCGTGCTGGACCGCCTGTCCGAACGCATGGCCCGGGTCATCGGTTCAGTCAGTACGTTGGTGAACCCGGACCTGGTGGTCATAGCCGGGGCCGTGGCGGCCTCGGCCCACACACTGATTCCGGGCATAGAGGAAAAGATGACAGAGTTCACCTTCACTCCCCCGCGCCTGGCAACCTCGCCCCTCGGGGACGGCATTGTCTCCCTCGGCGCAATCCGGCACGCACTGGACTACGTCGAGGAACACGCACTGGATCTCTACCCGGCCTCACTGTCACAGCAAGTGACGGCCAGTTGATTCGCTGAGCCCCGTCCGGTGTCGATCCTAATCCGGCATGGACATGGTCCGCAGGTCCAGCTGCCGGAGGACCCTGTCAGCGACTTCCGGATCGGTGCCTGGCTCATTGCGGGCCGCCACCACTTCCTGGCGGGCTGCGTCCAGGGCGATGGTTTGCACGGCAATGGAGAGTTCCCGTCCACGCTTACGCTTCTCGGCGACGGACTCGTTCTGCAATGTGCCGTCCAACAGCTCAGCGTGAAGGCGGCGCATCTTCTCCTTCACCAAGGTCACCTTCTCGGCCGGGAGTTCCTTCATGAGGTCGTGGTCCTTCAGAGCGGCCACGGCGGCAGACTGTGCACGCTTAGCCAGGACCTTCGCGGCGTCCTGTTCGTGTGATCCGTCCTCGGTCGCATCCAGGACCCGCATGAGCCACGGCAGCGTGAGCCCGGGCAGGACCAGGGTGGCTAGGAGCACCGCGCAGGCGATCACCAGGATCTCGTGGCGGGCCGGGAAGTCGCTGCCGTCCGGCAACGTCATGGGGAGTGCCAGGGCCAGCGCCAGGGTGGCGAGGCCGCGCATGCCGCACCATGTCAGGATCAACACTTCCTTGGGCGAGGTTGGCTGCAACAGGTTTCGGCGCTTTCGAGCGGTGAGGGCGAGTAGACCCAACCACAGGAAGCGCACCACAAACACCAGGACGCAGATCACCACCGCCATGCCGATCATGCCAAAGATAGCCGTGCCTTCATCGCGGATGACGTGACGGATTTCCAGCCCCACCAGCCCAAAAGCCAGCCCGGTTGCCAGCAGCTCCACCACGTCCCAGAAGGCGGTCCGCGTGATGCGTTCGGCGGCATCCTGAGGCCGCGTATGGCGCTGCAGTTCCAAGGCGGTGACGACGACGGCCACCACACCTGAGGCGTGCAGCTCCTCCGCGAGGATGTAGGCGGCGAAGGGAACAACCAGGGTCACGGCACTGCGGGCAACCATGGACGTCACCAACGTAGTGATGAACTTGGTCAGCCAACCCATCGCGACGCCAATCACCACGGCCAGTGCGGCGCCAATGACAAACTGGGGAATGACCTCGGGGCCAACTTCCTTGCCGGACATGGTTGCCGCAACCGCTGCCTGGAAGATCACGATTGCCGCGGCGTCGTTGAAGAGTCCTTCGCTCTGGAGGACAGTGATGAGCCGTCGCGGCATGTGCACACGACCCGCCACGGATTCCACCGCAACGGGGTCCGGAGGGGCCACCATGGCACCCAGCGCAATTGCCGCCGGAATGCCGATACCCGGGATCATCAGCCAGGCAGCACCAGCCACTACTGCAGTGGAGACCACCACCAGGGCCACGGCCAACAGCAGCAGTGTCCGCCAGCGTACGCGAAAAACCGCCCAGGAGCTCTTTTGCGCGGTCGCGAACAACAAGGGCGGAAGGAAGATCGGCAGGATCAGTTCCGGCGAAATCTCAAACTCGGGAAAGCCCGGTATGAAGGTCAGCCCAACGGCCAGGAGCAACATCAACACCGGGTACGGAAGCCGAAGCCTGTCCCCCAAGCCCACTGCCACCACCGTCGCGAGCAGCAACCCGACAATGAGCGCCAACTGATCCATGTTCCTGCTTCCCCAGAGGTTGTAAGGCCCTTCCCCGGGCGAAGCCGAAAAAGGTCCCTACCAACATATCCCGGTGCGCAGGCTCACCCTGTGCGTGGTCCGCGTCTCCAGTGCAGGATCAGTCCTCCGTGAGGGCATCCACCACGTCCTTGGATCCGTCCTTAAAGGCGATGGTCCGGTGGATGGTGCCCGGCAACTCCAGCACCGCCGCAGTGACCAAGGCAACATTGGCCCGTGAGGTCTCCGTGCCGCTACCGGGGTTCTCCGGGTCAGTCTGGATCTGACCCGTGGCCGGCTCGTCGGTCAGGGTTCCAGGGCCCAGGACGGTCCAGTCCAACTCGGTAGCCCGCAGGTAATCGTCGGCCGCCGCTTTGGCCTCGGCATAGGCAAAGAACGGGTTGTCGGCGGGCACACCGTGGTCCTTGGCAGCACCAATATAAGAAACCATCACATACCGTTTAACCCCCGCCTCTGCGGCGGCGTCCATCGACCTGATGGCTGCGTCCCGATCCACGGCATAGGTCCTGTCAGGATTCCCTCCACCGGCTCCTGCTGACCAGACCACGGCATCGTGGCCCTTGAGCGCTTGGGCGAGTTCCGCCGTCGTCGAGTTCTCCACATCCAGCACCTCAGCCGAGGCACCGGTCTCCGTGACATCTGCCACATGGTCGGGATTTCGGATGAAGGATGTGACGTCGTGACCTTCGCCACTAAGAATGCGGGACAGATGCAGGGCCACTTTCCCGTGGCCACCAATGATTGCGATTCGGCTCATGAAACCATTCTGTCCCACTCAACGAAAAAAGACCCCGCAGGCAGAAGCTGCGGGGCCTTGCTCTGTAGCGGTGGGGAGGCTCGATCTCCCGACCTCACGATTATGAGTCGTGCGCTCTAACCAACTGAGCTACACCGCCACGAATGAGAAAAACCTGTGTCAAGCCGGTCAAAACCGCCTTGACACAGGCCCTCATCCAGAGCCCCCCACCGGAATCGATCCGGTGACCTCGTTCTTACCAAGAACGCGCTCTACCACTGAGCTAGGGGGGCAACGAGTAAATACTCTACCGGACGTTTTCAGAAGCTACAAATCGGCGAAAAAACGCGAAAAGACAGCGCCGACACAATTTGCGAAGACGCTCAATCCTTGATCTATTTTCGGCTTCAAACAGGCAAGCTTCAGGGCAACCGGAGCACCTATCCAGGGTAGATCCGGTCCGGATTTGGCACCGTATCCGCGTTGGTGGCAATCAGGGAACCAAGGTCCACCCATACAGCGCGGCGATCCCGTTCATGGTGTCACCCTGCTCCACCACAACCTCAGTGGCCCGCGGCGCCACTGGACCTGGCTGTCCGGCCCCCGTAGCGGCCTCCTGCGCTGCTGCAGCGTCCGCGGCCGCACGGAACCCGCCTCATGGGAAATTCCCGCCGCACACCGGCGCGCAGACACCAGGACCCGGAGGTAAGCGTTAAACACGTCAGGGGGCCGGCTCGATAGCCGACCCCCTGACGGGAACTACTTAGTGTTTACCACTTGCGAAAGTGTTTACCATTTGCCCTTGCGGTTGAAATCGCGGTGTCCGCCTTCGCCGCCACTGCGGGGCTTGCGTGCACCATCACCGTGGCCGCCGAAGCGGGATCCGCTGGCCTGGCCGCGATCGCGGTCGCCGAAGCTGCCTGCGGTCCGCTCGGAGCGGTCGCTGTAGGAGCGGCCACCGCGGTCAGCGGAGGTACGCTCGCCGTCGGACTTACGGAAGTCCTTCTTGAAGCCGCCGGAACCCTTGAAGTTTCCGCCACCGCGGTTTTCGCGGTCGCCGTAGCCACCGCGTCCGCCAGCGCCGCCACCGGAGTAGCCGCCGCGCTCGCTGTTGGGCCTGCGGCCGTTATCCAGCTCGAGGTTGATCAGCTCACCACCGATGCGGGTGCGGGACAATGCACGCAACTGATCGGCGCTCAGGTCTGCCGGGAGCTCCACCAAGGAGTGGTCCGAGCGGATATCGATGCCGCCGATCTGTGCGGAGGAGATGCCGCCTTCGTTGGCAATGGCGCCTACGATCGAACCCGGCATGACACGCTGGCGGCGTCCCACGGAGATACGGTAGGTGGCGTTGCCCTCGGTCAGCGCGCGGGTCGGCCCACGTGAGCCGAAGCCATCCTTGGAGCGCTCACGCTTCTGGTACTCGGGAGCTGCAGGCAGTTCCTTCACCAGCAGAGGCTGTCCACCCTGCGCCATGACGGCCAGGGCTGCGGCGATCTCAGAGGCCGGAACGTTGTGCTCTTCCTCGTAGGAAGATATGAGGTCGCGGAACGCGGCAACGTCTTCGGATGCGAGGGTCTCCGTAATGCGCTCTGCGAACTTGCCCAGACGCAGGGTGTTCACAGTCTCGGCAGTAGGAAGGTGCATCTGCTCAACCGGCTGACGCGTCGCCTTTTCGATGGAACGCAGCAAGTACTTCTCACGCGGCGTCATGAAGAGGATAGCGTCACCCGAACGACCCGCACGGCCCGTGCGGCCGATGCGGTGCACGTAGGACTCGGTGTCGTGAGGGATGTCGTAGTTGATCACGTGGCTGATGCGCTCAACGTCAAGGCCACGGGCGGCGACGTCGGTAGCAACCAGGATGTCAATGCGGCCTTCCTTCAGCGCGTCAACAGTGCGTTCGCGCTGCTGCTGCGGGATGTCGCCGTTGATGGCGGCAGCCTGGAAACCGCGGGACTTCAACTTGTCGGCGAGGTCCTCGGTAGCCATCTTGGTGCGCACGAAGGCGATAACGCCGTCGAACTCTTCAACTTCGAGGATGCGGGTCAGGGCGTCCAGCTTGTGCGGGCCCATGACCTGCAGGTAGCGCTGCTTGGTGTTGGCACCGGTGGTGGTCTTGGACTTCACCGAGATCTCAGCCGGGTTGTTCAGGTACTGCTTGGACATGCGGCGGATCTGGCCCGGCATGGTGGCGGAGAACAACGCAACCTGACGGGTATCAGGGGTCTGCTGGAAGATCTGCTCAACGTCATCGGCAAAGCCCATGCGCAGCATCTCGTCAGCTTCGTCCAGCACCAGGTACTGGAGCTCGGAGAGGTCCAATGAACCCTTGGCGATGTGGTCAATCACGCGGCCGGGGGTGCCGACAACTACCTGTGCACCGCGGCGCAGGCCGGCCAGCTGTGGGCCGTAAGCGGAGCCACCGTACACCGGGAGGACGGTGAAATCGTCAATGTGCTTGGCGTAGGAAGTGAATGCCTCAGCAACCTGGAGGGCCAGTTCACGCGTCGGAGCCAGGACAAGCGCCTGGGTCTTGCGGGACGGGCCGTTGAGGTCGTGGAGTTCAGCCAGGCGGGACAGGGCAGGAACGGCGAATGCCGCGGTCTTGCCGGTACCGGTCTGGGCGAGGCCTACGACGTCGCGGCCTTCGAGCAGCAACGGAATGGTGGCTGCCTGGATGGGGGACGGCTTCTCATAGCCGACATCCTGCAGGGCGGCCAGGACGCGTCCATCGATGCCAAGATCGACGAACTTGACGCCTTCTTCGTCCTCGTCCCCTGCCTTGGGGGCAGGAGCTTCGGTGAAGGCGGGGGCTGCAGTCTCAGCTGCAGGAGTCTCGACGGGGGCAGCGGCAGCAGCCGGTGCTTCAGCTTCGGCGGGTGCGGAGGTCTCAGCTACAGCAGCGGACTCGGCGGTCTGGGCGTCGAAGTTTTCGTTGAGATTTTCGGTCATAGGGGGAAATTCCTCATCCATAGGGCAGTCGGCGCGGCCCGGTTGGGCTTGGCCGCATTACTCGTCGCGAGAAACAGGAAAGGTGCCCTGTTTGTCGCAAGAAGTCCGGCGCTATCGCAATCCCATGGCAGGACTTCCCGCTGCATCTCTTGGCTGCTATCCCAGCAGTCTGTACAGCGTTTTCTTTAGCCGGCTCTCCCTATGAAAATGCCCACACACATTTGCGGGCCCCAACACTTACCAGTCCTGCCTCAAGAATTGGGCAGGATAAAGGGATTTCCGGAGTGGGGGATATTTCAAGTGTAGGGCACGCAGGCCCATCAGCGCGACCCGAGGGAGCACAAGGGCGGGGTGAGCTTGTTCACACCCGGATCTACGGCCACACGGTGGGGACCTAGAGTCCGTTTCTGCGCAGGACCTTTTCGAAGACGGGGTGGTAGTCCTCCTGCAATCGGATCTCGCCGTCGGCATCGGCATCGAGCAGGATCTGGACCAGTTCCGGAGTGGGCTCACTAAACCACTGACCCACGGTAATTCCGTGCCGGGGGACGAAAGTGCGGTGGATGTGATCCCCCGCGGAAATGGTGCCTGTCTTGATCACCCGAAGGTAGGTGCCAACCCGGCCGGCCTGCGTGAAACGCTTCACCCATTGCGGCTCGCCGATCACCCGTTGGAAGGTGGCGCACGGAACCCGTGGTGAGGTGACTTCCAGCTCCACATCCAAACCGATCTTCCAACGTTCGCCAATGACAGCCCCGGTGGTTTCGATGCCGGTGACGCGCAGGTTCTCGCCGAAAATTCCGGCTGGCATCTTCCGCTGCAGCTCACCTGACCAATAGTCAGCATCAGCCTGCGAATACGCGTACAGAGCCTGGTCCTCCCCGCCGTGATCAACCCGGTTTGCCTGCACATCCCCATGCAGTCCGAGTCTGTGGACCTTAACCGGCCCCTCCACGGGGCGCTTGTCCATGCCGGTGACGCCCACGCTCCCCTCGGGGTCGGGCAGCAACTGGTGCACACGGCAGACGGCAAGGAGGGATGCGGTGTTCATGGACAACAGTGTACGGACGCAAGGGGCCAGGATTAAGGATCGAAACGGTAGCCCATGCCCGCTTCCGTGTGAAGGTGCCTGGGTTCGGCAGGATCCCGCTCCAACTTCCGCCGAAGCTGGGCAATATATACGCGCAAATACTGCGTTTCCTTCGCATACGCCTGCCCCCACACCTGGGTGAGGATCTGCTGCTGGCTCACCAGCTTCCCCTTATTACGGACCAGCAGCTCCAGGATGTTCCACTCCGTGGGTGTCAGGCGCACTTCCGCGCCATCCTTGATGATCTTCTTGCCAGCCAGGTCCACCATAAAGTCCGTGGTGGCCAGTGTTGGTTCCTCATGTTCGGTAACAACCCGGCGCGAGGCGACCCGAAGCCGCGCAAGCAGCTCATCCAAACCGAAGGGCTTGGTCACGTAGTCGTCCGCACCGGCGTCGAGCGCTTCTACCTTGTCCTCAGAGGCGTGCCGCGCGGACAGCACAATGATTGGCATGCTGCTCCACCCGCGAATGCGACGAATGATCTCCACTCCGTCCATGTCCGGCAACCCGAGGTCCAGCACCACAATCTCCACTGGTTGCTTGGCCGCAGCCTGCAAGGCCTCGGCACCGGTGCCGACGGTCAGCGCCTGATAGCCGTGCGCTTGGAGGGTCACCTGCATGGCGCGGGCAATACGGGCTTCATCCTCAACAATGAGCACCAGCGTCATTGCGCACCCCCGGTCCATAGCGGCAACGTGACCACCATGGTCAAGCCACCACCCGGCGTCGGCTCCGCAGCCAGCCTGCCGCCCATGGCTTCACTGAAGCCCTTCGCCACTGCAAGGCCCAATCCGATCCCGCCACCGGCGCTGATCCCGCCTGCAGGCGACTGAGGTGGGGAATCACCAAATCGTTGAAACGGCTGGAATATATCCACCACTTCCTTATGCCCCACTCCCCCGCCGTGATCGATGATTCTCAGTTCGCTGGCGGGCCGGTCCCCCAGGGTGATGCCCTCTCCGGCACGCGCCGTGAGGACCACATCGGACTCCGGCGCATACTTCATGGCGTTCTCCACAATGTTGGCCACCACCCGTTCAAGCATCCCGGCGTCGGCCTGCACCGGGGGAAGATTGGGCGGCAATTCATTGCGCAGCCGTTCCCTGGGGACCCCCCGTAGCGCCTGCGGCAACACCTCAGCCCACACAATGCCCGTCAGCAGCGGATTGACCGCGTCAGCCGTAATGCGCGACATGTCCAAGAGGTTGTCCACCAAATGGTCCAAGCGGTCGGCGTACTCTTCGATGGTCTCCAGCAACTCGCGTTCCACGTCGGGAGGAAATGTCACGTCCTCCTGGCGCAGGCTGCTGACAGCGAGCTTAATCCCGGCCAAAGGAGTCCGGAGGTCATGGGAGACGGCGCGCAGGATGGAGGTGCGCATCTTGTTGCTTTCAGCCAACCTCACGTTGTCCCGCCGGCTTTTCACCAACTGTTGCCGATCACGGACAGCCACAACAAAAGCCCCGAAGGCGGCCAGCATCCGTTGCTGATGGGCTGACAACGGTCCGCCCCGCAGCAGCAACGTGTAATGGGGATCGACGACGGCGGCATGGTCTGCGGCGGCATGGGTCACCGGCGGATTCGGGCCGGCACCCGCCAGGACCCGCCACTCCGGCGTCGAACCGGCTGACGCGCCCTGCTGCGATGAACCCAGTAGCGTCACCGCTTCCATTCCCAAATTGCTGCGCACTTTCTCAAGGAAGGACTCCAGGCTCCCATCAGAGCTCAGGATGCGCAGGGCGAGCTCACTCAAGGCCGTGGCCTCTGCCCCAGAGCGGGCTGCCTCCTGCGCCCTGCGGCTGGCAAGGCCCACCGCGAGCGCAACCCCGCAGGCCACCGCAAGGAAAACCACCAACGTAAACAAGGTGGTGGGATCGGCGATGGAGAGGGACCCCACCGGATCCGCGGAGAAGTAGTTAAGGAGGAAGCTGCCCAGCACCGCGGCCACCACCGCCGGCCACAAACCACCAATGGCCGCCACCGCAACAGCTACAGCCAGTTGCAACAGCATGATGATCGCGAAGTTGCGGAAGCCAAGGACAGTGACCATGAGTTCAATGCCTGGCGGCAACACAACAGCCAACACCAGGCCCGTGATCACCCGGGCGGTGCCGATGCCGCGGATCGGCGGGAGCCGCAGCAGCACGCCGTCGTCGCCGTTGCTGTTTGCTTCAGGTCCCGCCATGGCTACATCCTTACATGCTTCCAAACATGGGGACTTATCCCCATTCACGGCCGTCACCCGTGCCTGCGCGGCGCACAGGGACTAGGCTTGCTCTGAGTATTCTGGTCCGGCGTGGCGCCGGACACTTCAACGGTCTATCCAGGGGGATATACATGGGCCCGAATGACAGCCCTGACGCAGCCGGCAACAACGGCGGCAGCAGGGACAACAACGGCGACTTTGCGGCGGGCAACAATCCGCCCAAGCCTCCTCCGTGGCAGGTACCCAAGCCCGAGCTCCACCCTGAGCTGTTCACGCCCGTCGAGAAAGAACCGGCGCAGGGCAGCACCGGCAAGCGCAGGAAAAAGCCCGCCGGGGCACCCCAGCCTGGGGCTGGAGCACCCAAGCCCGGCCAACCCCTCCCCGTAGTTGACCCCTTCGCTAAAGAACGCGAGCGCGGTGAGGCGGAGGCGGCCAAGAAGAAGAAGCGCTCGCATCGCCGCACCCTGGTGGTGGGTCTGGGTGTGACTGCCCTCCTGGCCGGAACCATCACTGCGATTGTGGCCAGCAACAAGGAGGAAGCTGACTACGCGCAGGTCTGTTTCAATGAGGAAACCGGCGAGCGCGTTGATGACAACCAGTGCGACAACAGCAGTTCGGCGGGCCGCAGTTCAGGGGTTTACGCCTGGTACTTCTATTCCCGCGGGGCCAGCGTGCCTGCCGTGGGCCAAAACCGCAGCTCCTACCCGAGCTACACCAAGAATGTGCCCACGGACGCCAAGGCCTCCAAGGGGTACAGCACCAAGGGCGGCACCGTCAGCCGCGGCGGCTTTGGCAGCAGCTCCAAAAGCGGCGGAAGCTCGGGGGGCTAGGCGTGCGTCGACTCCCCTCCGAGCCCAGGCCGGACTGGAAGCAGAAGATCGAAGAACAGGGCCTGGTATTTTCCACTACCACCATGCCCGATGGCCGGAACATCGAGTACTGGAACGAATCGGCCTATTACGAATTCACCGAAGACGAGGTTGAAACCCTCGAGAAAACCGCCGAGGACATGCACATCATGTGCTTGGAGGCGGCGAAGTACCTCGCCACCGGGGCCATGGGCGATATCGGCATCGGGCGGCAGGCTCTGGAATTGGCCGGGGAGTCGCTGCAGGCCGGCGACATGGATATTTACGGTCGCTTCGACTTCATCTATGACGGCAAGGGTGGTCCGGCCAAGATGCTGGAGTACAACGCCGATACCCCTACCGGGCTGATCGAGGCTTCCGTGGCTCAGTGGTTCTGGCTGCAGGACGTCTTCCCGGAGAAGGACCAGTGGAACGGAATCCATGAGGCCCTGATCCGTCAGTGGAAGAAGCTGCAGTTCCGCACCGGCATGAGCACCTTGCATGTTGCCCACTCCGAGGCGGAGGAATCCGGCGAGGACTGGATGACGGCGGCGTACATGCGGGATGTTGCAAGCCAGGGCGGTTGGACCACCATCGGGATCAATATGTCCGATATTGGCTGGGACCCCAACCTGAACCGGTTCGTGGACCTGGACAACTTCATGATCAGCACCATGTTCAAGCTGTACCCGTGGGAACTGATGATGAAGGAACCCTTCGGACACCGTCTCCTTCAGCGCGCCCACAACCCGCGCTGGGTTGAGCCGGCGTGGAAGATGCTGTTGTCCAACAAAGCCCTGCTGGCTGCGCTGTGGCACCTCTACCCCAATCATGAGAACCTGCTGCCTGCCTACCTCGGCGATCCCGGTCCTCTCAAGGAATGGGTGGCCAAGCCGCTGCATGGACGCGAGGGCGATAACATTCGCATTCACGCCCCCGGCATCGAAATCCAACAGCCAGGTGGTTATGGTCGCGAAGGCTGGTGTTTCCAGCAGTACCACTCCCTCCCCGACTTCGACGGCAACCATCCTGTCCTGGGCCTGTGGGTAGTGGATGGCGAATCCGTGGGCTGCGGAATCCGCGAATCAGACGGACCCATCACGGACTATTTCTGCCGCTTTGTCCCCAATACCATTGACGCCCCGGCGCCCATCGCGCCCCCTGCTACTGCCTACGGAGCTGCACTATGAGCACAGAAACCTCGACGCCGGGTGGCGGCTCAGCGGGCGGCGACCGCACCGCCGTCGTACCTTCCAAAGGCCTCCACGCCGGGATCCTGGACCTGGGCGACTCCGTCATGCTGGGCCTCGCCTCCACCGCGCCCGTCTACTCGCTTGCGGCAACGCTGGGACTCATTGTTGCAGTCAACGGCAACTACACTCCCCTGATCCTGATCCTCGGCTTCATCCCCGTGCTGTTCATTGCCTACGCTTTCCGTGAGCTCAACAGCGCCATGCCGGATTGCGGTACTACGTTCTTCTGGGCCCGCAAAGCCTTCGGTCCGTGGGCTGGCTGGCTGGGCGGCTGGGGCGTGGCCCTGGCAGGTGTGGTGGTGCTGGCCAACCTGGCGCAAATCGCGGGCAAGTACGTGTGGCTGCTGATCGGCGACGGTTCACTGGCCGATAACACCTGGCTGGTCACTGCCACCGGTGTGCTGTTCATTGTGTTCATGACGTACGTGAACCACCGCGGCATCCGTTTGGGCGAGCATGTCCAGCGAACACTGACCTACATTCAGTACATTTCGCTGGGCATCTTTGCGGTGGCCATTGTTTTCCGGATCGCAGGCGGTGCGCCTGAAGGGCAGGCCTTCGACTTTGAGTGGTTCAATCCTGCCGGCGCCTTTGCAGATCCCGGCGCCGTGGTTCATGGTGTCCTGCTGGCTTTGTTCATTTATTGGGGCTGGGACACGTGCCTGGCGCTGAATGAGGAGACGGAAAACCCTGCCAAGACCCCCGGCCGTGGCGCCGTTCTCTCCGCCACAGTCCTTCTGGCGATTTACGTTTCCGTGGCCCTCCTGGTGATGATGTACGCCACGATCGGTACCGACGGCATCGGACTGGGCAACGAGGCAAACCAGGACGACGTCTTCCTGGCCATGAAAGACGTTGTGCTGGGTCCTTGGGGCTGGCTGATCATTGTGGCTGTGCTTGCCTCAGTCCTGTCCTCCACGCAGACCACCATCCTGCCCACCGCCCGCGGAACCCTGTCCATGGGTGTCCACGGCGCGCTTCCTCCTCGGTTCGGCAAGGTCCACGAGCGCTTCATGACTCCGGGCTTCTCCACTCAGGTGATGGGTGCGGTGGCTGTGGTGTACTACGTTGCCATGAGCTTCCTGAGTGAAAACCTGCTCTCGGACTCCATCAGTGCTATCAGTTTGTTCATTGCGTTTTACTATTCGCTGACTGGTTTCTCCTGTTTATGGTTCTTCCGCTCCACGCTCCGGGATTCGGCCAGGAACCTGTGGTTCCGCGGCATCCTGCCGTTCCTTGGTGCACTATCCCTTGCTGCGGCTTTCTTCATCTCCGCAGTGCAGATGTGGGACCCGGCCTACGGCGACACGCAGATCTTCGGCATCGGCGGGGCGTTCGTCAGCGGCGTACTGTTGTTGGCCCTAGGCGTTGTGTTGGCGGTCGTCTGCCGCTTCGCACCCTCCACCCGGGGTTACTTCACCGGTGAGCGCGCCGAGGTGGGTGTGGTCCGCGGCGAGTAGGCTGCGTTCCTCCCCAGTTAGTCTCCCGAAAGGGCCGGAAACACCCTGCGACACGGGCGTTTCCGGCCCTTCTTTCGTTGAACCGGGGAACTAACCGGGGAGGAACGCAGCGTTGGCCGCTTAAGATGCTGGAATGAGCGATTCAACGACGAACACCTCCGACGTCCTTGCCCTCGATTCCCTGCTGACGGCAGACGAGCTGGCCCTCCGCGAGCGGGTCCGCGACTTCACCGCACAGCGGATCCGCCCCAACATCGCACGCTGGTACGAGGACGCTCATTTCCCCCGCGGGATCGCAACGGAGCTGGGTGAGCTCGGTGTTCTGGGAATGCACCTGGACGGTTACGGCTGCCCCGGCCGGACCGCCGTCGAATATGGCCTCGCCGCGATGGAACTTGAGGCCGGCGATTCGGGGATCCGCACGTTCGTCTCGGTCCAGGGCTCCCTTGCCATGACGGCCATCCATAAATGGGGCTCGGAGGAACAGAAAGAGCAATGGCTTCCTCGAATGGCCGCCGGGGAGCTGATCGGCTGTTTCGCGCTGACCGAGCCGACTGCCGGTTCTGATCCGTCATCCATGACCACTTTTGCCCGCCAAACAGCAGACGGTTGGGTCCTGGATGGTGCCAAACGCTGGATCGGCCTCGCGACCATTGCAGACGTCATGGTGGTATGGGCGAACACTGAAGACGGCATCCGAGGGTTCCTGGTTCCCGCCGGGACCTCCGGTGTGAGCGCTACGCCGATTGAGCCGAAGCTCTCCATGCGCGCTTCCATTCAGTGCGATGTAAAGTTCGACGGCGTGAGGCTGAGTCCTGAAGCCATCCTCCCGGGTGCCTCGGGACTTCGGGGACCATTTTCATGCCTGAATGAGGCGCGATACGGGATCGCATGGGGTGCCATGGGAGCGGCCCGGGACTGCTACGAAGCTGCGTTGGATTATGCCGGCAATCGCCTCCAATTTGGTCGGCCGCTGGCGGGCTACCAGCTGACGCAGGAGAAACTTGTGAACATGCTGGTGGAAATCCAGAAGGGCACCATGCTGGCCCTTCATTTGGGCCGCTTGAAGGACACCGGCCATCTTCAGCCCCAGCAGATTTCTTTGGGCAAGCTGAATAACGTCCGCGAGGCCATCAAGATCGCCCGGGAGGCTCGGAGGATCCTGGGCGGCAACGGCGTCACCTTGGACTACTCACCGCTGCGGCACGCCAACAACCTGGAGTCGGTGCGGACCTATGAGGGAACTGATGAGGTCCACACCCTGATCCTGGGTCAGCACATCACGGGCATCGGAGCTTTCCGTGGCTAGCGCACCCAACTGAGTCGCAGTAGAGCGCGTTTTGAGCCGGCCTCATAAGGCGCACTACTGCGACTCAGTTGGGGTTGGGTTCGGGGTTGGGTTGGGATCGGATTTGGGTTCGGGGAGGACCAGAAGTTTGAAGTAGCCGCGGAGCCCCTTGACCACGTCCACGTCGTCGGGGGCCAGCAGCCACTGTGTTTGGAGCCCGTCCCACAGTGCAACCAAGGACATTGCAGCTTCATCAGGATCGACGCCGGCCCTCAACCTGCCTTCTGCAGCCAGCTCGGCGAAGCGCCGTGCATAGCTTTTCCTCAGCCGATCGAAGCGCTCGGTGAAGTAAACGCGCCCTGGATGCGAATCGGTAACGGACTCCGCGCACAGAATGGTGTACAGCTCAACCAGGCCCGGAATGTTCTCGTTGAACAGCGCCGTCCGGAGTACTGAATCGACCAGGCCCTCTTCCATGTCATCAGGGAAGGCATCGCCGGTGATTTCGTCGCGTCGCTCCAGGACTGCCATCAGGAGATCACGCTTGGACGGGAAATAGTGCAGCAGGCTGGTTTGGCTCAGCCCCACCCGGTCGGCAACGTCCTGCAGTGACCCGCCCCGGTAGCCGTGGGCAGCGAACACCTCATGGGCGGCATCAAGAATGGTCCGGCGCCGTTCTTCGGATTTTGCGTAGGGGCCCCGCCGCGCTGCTCGGCCCACGTCCTTTGTGGTCATGGCTAGCCAGTGTACATGTGTGTTTCGACTCAAAAATGAAATTCGAGTGACTACTCGAATTTTCTGTTACCGTAGTCACACTTGCCGCGGCGGACTGAAGGAATTCCCAGCCGCGTCATCGTCAACCTGACACGAAGAGGTGAAGGCTCGTGACCCGATTCACGCGAAGACAACTCCTGGGCGCAGGCCTGGGAACAGCAGCCATGGGCTTGCTGAGCGGGTGCGCTACTCCAGGAACGCAGTCCGTCAACGCCGCACCAACCATCCCCGCCGCCGGGGAGCCCGTGCGGCTGACCTACTGGGCTTGGCTTAAGGACTTCCAAAACGTCGCTGATGTCTGGAATGCGTCCAATCCCAACATCCAAGTGGATGTGGTGTGGATCCCGGGCGGCAACGCAGGCGGGTACCAGAAGCTGTACTCAGCCCTGGCCGCTGGCGGCGGACCTGACCTGGCTCAGGTGGAACTACGGTCCATCCCGGAGTTCATGCTGGTGAACGGACTGGTTGACCTGAACCGCTATGGCGCCAAGGAACACGAACACTTGTACGACCCCACCCTGTGGAAGCAAGTCAGCTACACCGGGGGCGTTTACGGCATCCCCCAGGACGCCGGCCCCATGGGCATGTTCTACCAGCCCGCCATCCTGGACAAGGTGGGGGGCAGCGCCCCGAAGACCTGGGACGAGTGGGCTGCCTTAGCCGCCGAACTTCGCTCCGTGGACAGTTACTTGGACTGCTTCCCCATCAGCGATGCCTCTCCCTTCGCGTCCTTCGCGGGGCAGGCCGGCGCCCAGTGGCTGCGACCGGAAGAGGATGGCTGGGTCATCAACATGACCGACGACGCCACGCTCAACACCGCGCGTTTCTTCGACAAAGCGATCGACGACGACCTCGTCACCACCGCGTACGGCGCCTTCTCCCCGGGTTGGTTTGCGGCCGCCGGCAAGGGTGGCATTGCCTCCACCATCACCGGCAGCTGGGGCGATGCTTTGGTGCAGGGCGTCAGTGGCTCCGAAGGTAAGTGGCGCGTCGCGCCGATGCCCACGTGGGGCGACACCGGCTTTGGCTCCAGCTACCTGGGTGGCTCTACGGCGGCGGTGTTGGCCAACAGCAAACACCCCAAGGAAGCACTCGAGTTTGCGGTGTGGCTGACCACGTCCAAAGAGGGAATCGACGCCGAGATCAAGCACAGCGGCATCGGCTGGTCACCCAACCCCGACTTTATTGGCACGGATCGGCAGCAGCCCTCGGCGTTCTTCGGTGGCCAACGCTATAACGAGGAAGTCTTTGTTCCCGCCGCCCAACAGCAGAACCCGGACTGGTCCTGGTGGCCGGTGACCCAGCAGTCGTTCAACATCCTCAGCGACGGCTTCCGCAAAAAGGCTTTCGGTACCTCATTGGTCGATTCAATCGCAGCTTCCGAGCAGCAGATCATCACCGTTTTCAAGAACAAGGGCCTCAGCATTCGGAAGGAAACGGCATGACCACCACCCGCACCGCATCTACAGTGCAGCGCCCCGCCGCCACGGCACCAAACCGTCCGGGCAAGCGGGCCGGCGCTGCTGCACGCGCCCCTTGGCTTCTGCTGGCTCCGTTCCTGGGGCTCTTTGTCCTCACCTTCCTGCTGCCCATTGTTGTGGCCATCATGTCCAGCTTTACCAAGGTGACCCGCAGCGGGCTCTTCGGTGAAGCCGGCGTGACCAGTGAGTTCGCCGGCTTCAGCAATTACGCCCAGGCTCTGGCCGACGGCAGCTTTGTGGCGTCCATTGGCCGAATGCTGCTCTTTGGTATCGTCCAGGTTCCCGTGATGATCGTCCTGTGCACGGCGTTGGCTCTCATGCTCGAGTCAGCATCGGCAAAGTGGCCTGGCTTCTTCCGTGCCGCCTACTTCCTCCCCTACGGTGTACCGGGCGTCATCGCCACCATCCTCTGGTCCTTCCTGTACGTGCCCGGGCTCAGCCCGCTGTTTGACGCAGCCAAGATCGTTGGCTTGACTCCCGATTTCCTGGGCGCCAACAGCGTCCTGTGGTCCATTGCCAACATCGTCACGTGGAGCTACACGGGCTACAACATGCTGATCATCGTGGCGCAGCTCAAGGCCATCCCGGTGGAACTCTATGAGGCAGCCAAGGTGGACGGCGCTTCCACGTGGCGTGTTGCCCGGAGCATCCAACTCCCCTTGATCCGCCCCGCACTGATGCTCACCACGGTGTTTTCCATCATCGGAACGCTGCAACTGTTCGCTGAAGCGCAGGTCCTCAAGACCGTTGCTCCGGCCATCGACAGCCAATACACGCCCAATCTCAGCGCGTACACCACCGCGTTCGCCTACAACGACTACAACGTCGCTGCAGCCCAGTCGGTCATCATCGCCGTGGCCGCATTCGCCCTTTCCTTCGCTTTCCTCGCACTGACGAACAGGAAGTCCTCATGACCTCCACAGCAACGAAGCCCGCCACTCCCGCCATCCGCAGCAAGACATCGGCGGGTCCGGACCGTTCGGCCGGACGACGGCGGTCATCCACCATCATTGTCACCGCACTTTTGGTGGTGGTGGCCTTGTACTTCCTGATTCCCGTGTATTGGGTGTTCGTGGCCTCCACGAAATCCACGGAAGACCTCTTCTCCACCAATGGCTTCTGGTTCGCGCCCACTTTCTCTCTGTGGGAAAATATCGGCCGTGTGGTCAGCTACGACAACGGCATTTTTGGCCGCTGGTTCCTGAACTCGGCCATCTACGCAGGTGTCGGCGCGCTCCTGGCCACATACTTTGCCGCAGCAGGCGGCTATGCCTTGGCCAAGTACCAGTTCAAGGGACGCAACCTGGTGTTCGGCACCATCCTTGGCGGCGTCCTGGTTCCGGGTACTGCCACTGCCCTGCCGCTCTTCCTGCTGTTCAGCCAGATGGGCCTGGCCAACACGTACTGGAGCGTCCTGCTGCCCTCCCTGGTTTCACCATTTGGCCTGTTCCTCTGCCGGATCTACGCCCAAGCCACAGTGGATACCTCGCTGATTGAGGCCGCACGGATCGACGGCGCGGGCGAGCTCCGCATCTTCCACACCATTGGGCTCAAGGTACTGACGCCGGCCTTGGTCACCGTGTTCCTGTTCCAACTGGTGGGCATCTGGAACAACTACTTCCTGCCTTTGGTCATGCTGTCCGATTCCGAGCTTTACCCCATCACGCTGGGCCTGAACAACTGGTTGAGCCAGGTTGACCGTTTGCCCGAATTCTATGAACTGACCACGGGCGGGGTGCTGCTTTCCATCATTCCTCTCAGCATCGCCATGGTTGTCCTGCAGCGCTTCTGGCGCGGCGGACTGACAGAAGGAGCCGTTAAGTAATGACCACGTCATTGGACGCCAGCTACATCACTGACACCGGTCCGGGATCCGGCAAGAGACTCCCTGCCCGTTCCTGGCTGCACACCGACGCACCCACCATCTCCCTGAACGGGACGTGGCGTTTCCGGCTTCTCCCGGGGGCTCCCGGAACCCCGGGCGGCCGAGGTGTCCTCCCCGCCGGCGAACCCACTGAAGGCGTCGCCGAGGAAGCCCTGGATGACTCCACTTGGGACCAGATCCCGGTTCCCGCGCACTGGGTCCTGGAAGGCGATGGCCGTTATGGACGGCCCATCTACACCAACGTCCAGTTTCCTTTCCCTACCGATGCACCCCATGTCCCGGATGAGAACCCCACCGGGGATTACCGCCGAAGCTTCGAACTGCCCGCCGACTGGAAGGACACCGAACGCCTTGTTCTGAGGTTCGACGGCGTCGAATCCCGTTACAAGGTGTGGCTCAACGGCAGCGAGATCGGTGTGGGCACCGGCAGCCGGCTCGCCCAGGAATTCGACGTCACCGAGGCAGCACGCCCCGGACAGAACGTCCTGGCTGTGCGGGTCCATCAATGGTCTGCGTCCAGCTACGTGGAGGACCAGGACCAGTGGTGGATGCCGGGCATCTTCCGCGATGTCACCCTCCAGGCCCGCCCTGCGAAGGGCATCGACGACGTCTGGTTGCGCACGTCTTATGCCAACAACGCGGGCGTCATCGACCCCGAAATCACGGCTGACAACGCCGCCTACCCGGTGCGGCTGTCCGTACCCGAGCTGGACGTCGACGTCGTCTGGAACTCCCCTGCCGACGTCACCCCGGTGGCAATTGCCGCCGTCGAGCCCTGGTCCGCAGAGGTTCCGCGCCTCTACAACGCCACCGTGTCCAGCGATGGGGAAACCATTTCGCTGCGCCTGGGATTCCGGACCGTGGAGATCAAGGGCGACCGGTTCCTGGTGAACGGCAAGCGCGTGGTGTTCCATGGCGTCAACAGGCATGAGACCCACCCTGACCGCGGCCGCGTGTTTGACGAGGACTTTGCCCGCCAGGACCTTGCCTTGATGAAGAAGTTCAACGTCAACGCCATCCGCACCAGCCACTACCCGCCGCATCCCCGCCTGTTGGACATCGCGGACGAGATGGGCTTCTGGGTGATCCTCGAATGCGATCTTGAAACCCACGGCTTTGAACGGCACGGCTGGGTGGGTAACCCCAGCGATGATCCCGCGTGGCGTGAAGCGTACCTGGACCGCATGGAACGGACCGTGGAGCGGGACAAGAACCACCCCTCGATCGTCATGTGGTCCCTGGGCAACGAGTCGGGCAGCGGCTCCAACCTGGCCGCGATGTCCGCATGGACGCATGCCCGGGACACTGGCCGCCCCGTCCACTACGAAGGCGACTACACCGGCGCTTATACCGACGTCTATTCCCGGATGTACTCCTCCGTGCCGGAAACCGAAGCGATCGGCCGGGACGATTCCGGCTCGCTGCTCCTGGGATGTTCCGCGGCGGAGTCCGCACGCCAGCGCACCAAACCGTTCATTCTCTGCGAATACGTCCATGCCATGGGCAACGGACCCGGCGCAATCGACCAGTACGAGGACCTGGTGGACCGCTACCCGCGGCTGCATGGCGGCTTTGTCTGGGAATGGCGGGACCACGGTATCCGCACCACGGACGCCAACGGCACCGAGTTCTTTGCCTACGGCGGGGACTTCGGCGAAGTGGTCCACGACGGCAACTTTGTGATGGACGGCATGGTCCTCTCCGACTCCACGCCCAGCCCCGGTCTCTTTGAGTACAAACAGATCGTCGCGCCCCTGCGCCTGGGTTTCAGCACGGAAACGCACGACGGCGGCACGCGCCGTTCCGTTTCCGTTGCCAACCTGCGGCACACCGCTGATGCGTCCGACGTCGCCCTTCGCTGGCGCACCGAAGTGGACGGCGAGGTGACCGCGTCCGGTGAGCTCGACGTCGTCACCTCGGCCGGCGTCCCCCTCCCCGCGGGGAATTCGGCGCTGATTGAGTTGCCGGAGTTCGCATCCATGGACTCGGGAGAGTGCTGGCTGACTGTGGAGTCGGTCCTTCGCAAGGACACAGCGTGGGCCGAGGCCGGGCACGTGATCTCCGCTGCGCAGCTCCAACTCTCAGACGCTGCGCCTCGTCTGAGCGTCCCGCGCCCTCAGTCTTCGGCCAACCGTGCCGTCCACGGAGTGGCGGGTACGGTTGCGCTGGGGCCCGGGGTCTTTGACGACGGCCGGCTGGTCTCGCTGGCCGGACTGCCGGTGTCCGGGCCGCGCCTGGAATTGTGGCGGGCTCCCACCGATAACGACGCCGGCGCCGGCCGGGGCAGCTACGACCTCGCCGATCCGTGGCTCAACAACGGCGACGGTGTTCCGGCCCCGTCATCCGAGAGCATCTGGCGTGCCGCCGGTCTTGAACGGTTGACGGCCAGGGTGGAGAAGGTCTCGGCCACCGGATCGGGCGTCTCCGTCCGTACCCGCTACGCTGCAGCCGATGCCGCACATTGGGTCTCTGTGGAGGAGAACTGGCAACTGTCCGATGGCGAGCTGTGGCTCCGTCTGGACATTGTTCCCAGCTCGGGGTGGGACATCATCTGGCCGAGGGTGGGGGTCCGCTTTGACCTACCCGGGTCAGTGGATGGTGCGTCGTGGTTCGGCGCCGGCCCCCGTGAGTCCTACCCGGACAGCATGCATGCAACGCTTGTGGGCCGCTACTCGGCGGGCATCGACGAGCTTTCGGTGAACTACGCCAAACCGCAGGAAACGGGACACCGGAGTGCGGTTCGCGCGCTGGACCTGCAGAACTCCGGAGAACCCTGGCTGGGGTTCAGCGCTATCCCTGATTCCCGTGGGCGCCTGCCCGGTTTCACGCTCTCACGGCACACGGCGCAGGAGATTTCCGCCGCAGCCCACCCGCACGAGTTGCCGGCAAGCAAGGGCAGCTACTTGTACCTCGATGCCGCCCAGCACGGGCTCGGGTCCAGGGCGTGCGGTCCGGACGTCTGGCCGGACCACGCACTGCGTCCGGAAGCACGGACGCTGACGTTCCGGATCACCGAAGCGGGCTAGCTCCCCCCGTTGCGGGGCCCGCTCTGCATGCTTCCGGGCACGAATAGCGCGCAGAGCGGGCCCCACAACACCACCCCCGTGCGTTGCGGGGCCCGTTTTGCGCGATTCGACGCGGGAATACCACGCAGAGCGGGCCCCACAACGAAAGGGCAGGGGTGTCAGGCGACCGCCACGGGCTCCTTCTTAGCTGCATCCTTGCGGATGGTGGCACTAATGACAGCGGCCACCGTGCACATGGCGGCTGCGCCCAGCCAGGCGTAGTTGTAGTGCCCGGTGGCATCGCGGATGAACCCGGCCAGGAGTGCCGCAACGGCAGCCCCGAGCTGGTGGGCTGCGAACACCCAGCCGAACACCACAGACCCGTCGGCACCGAAAACCGAGCGGCAAATAGCGGCGGTGGGAGGCACGGTGGCTACCCAATCGAGCCCGTAGACCACCACGAAGATAATCATGCTCGGCTCAACCGACGAGCCCAGAAGCAGCGGCAACACCAGCAGACCGATCCCCCGGAACTGGTAATACACAGCCAGCAGCACTTTGGGGTTGAAGCGGTCCGTCAACCATCCGGACGCGATGGTCCCCACGATGTCGAAGATCCCGACGACGGCCAGCAAACCCGCCGCTGTGGTTTCAGGCATGCCGTGATCGTGTGCGGACGGAATGAAGTGCGTGCCGATCAGTCCATTGGTGGTAGCACCACAGATCGCGAAACCCGCAGCCAATGCCCAAAACGTCCGTACTTTACTCGCGCGTTTGAGGACCTGCAGTGCACGAATCGCGGCGTTGGGAGAATCCCCTGCCCCGGCACAGCAACCACAGCGGCGGGCTTGCCTAACGTCGCAGCGGTTGTTCCGGCGTCGGCGGCTGTAGCCTCAGGTTTCTCGGCGGCAGCTTCAGCCGCTGCGGCTTCCTCGGCACCGTAAGGCAACACCCCGACGTCGGCAGGTGAGTTCCGCAGCCAACGCAGCACCAGCGGGACTACTGCGAGCGCACCTGCCGCGATGAGCAAGGATGCACCGCGCCAGCCCGGGTTTTGGGCAAGGGCCGCGATAAAGGGCAGGAATACCAACTGGCCGGCTGCACTACCGGCCGTCAGGATGCCGATCACCAGGCCACGGCTTTTGGCGAACCAGGTGTTGGCGATGGTGGCGGCGAAGACAAGGGCCATGGAACCGGTGCCCAGTCCGATCAGCAGGCCCCAGGTGAGCAGGATCTGCCAGGACTGGTTGACGAAGACCGTCAGGGCGGAGCCGAGCCCGATGAGGCAGAGAGCCAGCGAGGTGACCTTCCGGATACCGAAGCGCTCCATTAGGGCCGCGGCGAACGGAGCCGTCAAGCCGAACAGGACCAGGTTGATGCTTACGGCCAGGGACAGGACCGTGGTGGACCAGCCGAATTCCTCCTGCAGCGGGACCATGAGGACGCCGGGCGCCGCACGGAATCCGGCGGCTCCAACCAGCGCCAGGAAGGCAACCGCTGCAACGATCCAGGCGGGGTGGAGGCGTCGGCGCCTACCCGCCTTTCCCGTGGGGGTCCGTGTTTCTTCGGGCGGGGTCCCTGTGACGTCGGGAGCGGTCATGCGGGGATCTCCGTACCAGGGGAAGCTGTAGTTCGGGTTCCAGCTGTGTTTCGGGTTTCAAGGGGTGCGACGGCGAGCGGAAGTGGATGGTCACTGCGTTTGAAGCTGTGCCAGCTGGTGTTGGCTGCGGTCAGCCGGGCGCCACAGCTGGTGCAGGTATCGGCGGACATGGTGGCTTGACCGCAGTCAGTGTGGATGACCTTCATGTGGGGCACCTCGTTGGGAGCGTCCAGGTGTTTCTCAGCCCAGATGATGATGGCGTTGAGCACGGGAAGCGTGTCCTCTCCCTTGGGGGTGAGGACGTATTCCTGCCGTGTGCGGGCGCCGTCCTGATAGGGGCGTTGGGCGAGCAGCCCAGCGTCCAGAAGCCATCCCAGGCGTTTACTGAGGACGTTGTCGGCTACTTCGAGGCGTTGCTTGATCGCATCGAAGCGGCCGTTGCCGAAGAAGATCTCGCGGAGGACCAGGCTCCCCCAGGGGTCGCCGAGGACATCCAACCCACGGGCAAGGCTGCACGTGCGCGCAGACCAGTCAGAACGAAGAGGCATGCGCACAAAATTAGCTGACTTCGCTAAAGAAAGCTAGGTGTTGCGCAGGCGAAAAGATCCGGCTCTTGTTCCTCACTTCCCCGGTGAGAGTGCGAACAAGAGCCGGATTCGAAGGACGGGCAGCGAAGGACTATCTGATTTTGGCGAAGGCCTGTTCCAGGTCTGCGATCAGGTCCTCCGCTTCCTCGATGCCGCAGGAAAGGCGCAAAAGGTTGACCGGAACAGCCAACTCGGTGCCCTTCACCGAAGCGTGGGTCATCTCCGAGGGGTAGTTCATGAGGGACTCGATGCCGCCCAGGGACTCTGCCAGAGTGAACACCGAGGTGGATTCGGCGACCATACGGGCAGCCGCTTCGCCGCCCTTGAACTGTACGGACACCATGCCGCCGAACTTCTTCATCTGCTTGGCAGCGAGCTCATGACCTGGGTGATCCGGGAGGCCCGGGTAAAGGACGGCTTCAACCTCGGGACGCTGCAGCAACCATTCGGCCACAGCCTGGCCATTCTCACTGTGACGGTCCATGCGAACACCCAGCGTTTTCAAACCGCGGGTAGTCAGGAAGGCATCCATCGGGCCGGACACCGCACCCACCGCAAACTGAACGAACCCGATCTTCTCGGCAAGATCCGCGTCCTTGACCACAACGGCGCCGCCAACAACGTCGGAGTGGCCCCCGATGTACTTGGTGGTGGAGTGCACCACAACATCGGCCCCCAGGGCGAGCGGGGTCTGCAAGTAGGGCGACGCGAAGGTGTTATCCACCACAAGGAGGGCACCGGCGTCGTGCGCTACTGCGGCGAGCGCCTCGATGTCCGTGATTTTCATCATCGGGTTGGACGGCGTCTCCACCCACACCAGGCGCGTCTTGTTGGCAGCAACAGCAGCAGCAACGGCATCGAGATCGGCCATGTCCACCGGGGTGTTGCCGATGCCCCAGTCCCCCAGCACGCGGTTGATCAGGCGATAGGTGCCACCGTAGGCATCATTGCCCAGCACAATGTGGTCCCCCGGCCGGGCAAGCGCCCGGATCAGTGAATCCTCCGCTGCCAGCCCCGAGCCGAAGGAAAACGCAGCCGTGCCACCTTCAAGGGCGGCGAGTTGCTCTTGGAGGGCGTCGCGGGTGGGGTTGCCTCCACGGCCGTATTCGTATCCTGAACGGAGGTTGCCGATCCCGTCCTGGGCGTACGTGGTGCTGAAGTGCAGTGGCGGCACAACAGCGCCGGTCACCGGTTCGAAAGCCTGTCCAGCGTGGACGGCGCGCGTGTTGAACCCGGCGTTGTTGATGGCAGACATTGAAGCTCCTCTAGTTTCGTTCAGGGATTGCAGTGGAATCGGCGCGGGGCGCTCAGTTGCTCAAGTAGGCCAGGAGGTCGTGCCGGGTCAGGATTCCCACGGGGGCTCCCGCGAAGGTCACCATCAGGGTATCGACGTCGGACAGCAGCTCCCGGGCGGCGGAAAGGGTCTCCAAGGAGCCGATCACGGGCAGGCGCTCGCCCATGTGTTCGGAGACCTTGTCAGCCAGCTTGGCTTCGCCGCGGAACAGTTTTGTGGTGAGGCTGCGCTCATCAACTGCCCCGAGGACCTCGCCCATCACCACCGGGGGTTCCTGTGAAAGAACCGGTATGTGGGATACGCCGAACTCGTTCATGATGTTGATGACATCGCGGACCGTTTCGTTCGGGTGGATGTGGACCAGGTCCGGCATCTCTCCCGTCTTGGATTTGAGCACCTCGCCCACGGAAGCTTCCTCGCCGCCGGCCAGGAAGCCGTAGGAACGCATCCACTGATCGTTGAAGATCTTGGCAAGGTAGCCACGGCCCGAGTCCGGGAGGATCACCACAACCACGGCGGACTCGTCCAGGTCCTTGGCTGCGTGCAACGCCGCAACGACGGCCATGCCGGAGGAACCGCCCACCAGCAGGCCCTCCTCGCGGGCGAGGCGGCGGGTCATGGAGAAGGAGTCAGCGTCGGATACGGCAATCACGTCATCCGGCACCGCGGGATCGTAGTTGCCGGGCCACATGTCCTCGCCCACGCCCTCCACGAAGTACGGCCGGCCGGTTCCGCCTGAGTAGACCGAGCCTTCCGGGTCCGCCCCAATGACCTTGACCTGGCCGCCGTCGGAATCCGCGCGGTCCGCCGAGACCTGCTTAAGGTAGCGGCCCGTACCGGTGATGGTGCCGCCGGTTCCGGCGCCAATGACCACGTGAGTGACCCGGCCGTCCGTGTCCCGCCAGATTTCCGGGCCTGTGGTCTCGAAGTGGCTGCCAGGGGCGGCGGGATTGGAGAACTGGTCCGGTTTGAAGGCGCCTGGGATCTCCTTGACCAGACGGTCGGAGACGCCGTAGTAGCTCTGCGGGCTGTCAGGTGCTACCGCGGTGGGCGTCACCACCACTTCGGCCCCGTACGCCCTCAGCACGGCCCGCTTGTCCTCGCCCACCTTATCCGGCACCACAAAGACGCACTTGTAACCCTTTTGCTGGGCGACAAGCGCCAGTCCCACCCCGGTGTTGCCCGACGTCGGCTCAACGATGGTTCCGCCCGGCTTGAGCCGGCCGTCCTTTTCCGCGTCTTCGATCATCTTCACGGCGATCCGGTCCTTGATGGATCCGCCGGGATTGATGTATTCGAGCTTCACCAGGACGGTGGCCCTGATTCCCTCGGTGACGTGGTTGAGCTTGATGAGCGGCGTATTGCCGATGAGGTCCAACACGGACTGGGCATACTTCATAGATACAAAGTTACCGTCTGGTTGCTAAGGGGCTGGACCCGGCGCCGTCAGCGATCATGCGCCGGCAGAGGTGTCGTTCTGCCATACGCCCAAAACGTTGCCTTCGGTGTCCTTGAAGTAGGCATACCAGCCCATGGCGGGCATGGCCTCCTTGGCTTGGACCACACTGCCGCCAGCAGATTCCACCTGCTTGAGCGCGGCATCGATGTCCTCTACATCCAGCGTGAGGACGGGTGTCTTCAGGGCATCGGTCCGTGGGAACAGTGCGCCGTTGATGGCACCGGGCTCTTTTGGCGCGCCTGTCTGTTCATCGGAAGGTGCTGTGATGGCGATCGTATAGTCCATCCCCTGCATGGGACTCAGGTTCCAGCCGAAGGCACTCTGGTAGAAGGTGTTGGCCCGGTCTTGATTGTCCGTAGGAATCTCGAAATGCACAATGGCGGCCATGATTCGCGCTCCTTGTTCCGTGGATTTGTGATGGTTCATGGCGCGGCGCATCCTCGCCACATCACGGAGTCTAGCCCTGGCCGGCTGCTGCTGTAAGGGGATACTTCAGGGGGTTACCGTCAGCAGATTGTCAGTCGATCGTGGGACCATAAATATATGACCATCGCAGACGCCCCGCCTATTGTCGCGGCCGCGGCAGATGCGGCCGTCCGGTGGTATCCGGGCAGTTCCTTCCGTTTGGACCACACCATGTTTCCGCTCATGCGCGGCAAGGCGGATCCGTCCTTCGCAACGCATTCCAGCGGATTTTGGATGGCGTTCACCGCACCCTCCGGCCCAGTGACGCTGCGCCTCTCGGGAGGTGGGCTGGGGACCGAATCCTTCGTGGACGCACAGGCCTGGGGGCCCGGGGCGGAGGACGCCGTGGCCGCTGTGCCCAGGTTGCTGGGCGCCGACGACGATTGGTCGGCCTTCGACGAGCCCGCCTTCCATGCCACCCTCCCGCGCTTGGTCACAGAATCCCGACGCCGGAACCTGGCTCTGCGGCTGCCCTCCACCGGGCGGATGGTGGACGCACTGGTGCCCGCCGTCCTGGAACAAAAGGTCACCTCTTTGGAGGCACGGCGCGGGTACCGGTATTTGATGTACCGCTACGGAACGCCTGCCCCGGGTAAGGCTCCTGCCGGGCTTCTGGTCCCTCCTACCGCCAGGCAGTGGCTGGCCATCCCTTCGTGGGAGTGGCACAAAGCCGGTGTTGGACCACAGCGCTCGGCAACTGTCATGCGGGCGCTGCAGTCCGCCGTCGCGCTTGAACGTCTTGCCGGGCTGGACGCGGCGAAAGCCGGCGCCAAGCTGCAGACCATACCGGGCATCGGCATTTGGACCGCAGCAGAAGTAGTTCAACGAACCCACGGCTGCCCGGACTCGATTTCCGTAGGCGACTACCACCTGGCTGCTTACGTCGGGTACGCCCTGACAGGACAAAAAACAGACGACGCAGGCATGATCCAACTCTTGGAGCCGTGGCGCGGACACAGGCAGCGACTGGTCCGGATGCTGTACCTCAGCGGCTTCCGCAAGCCCACGTTCGGGCCCCGGATGACCGTTCAGGATCACCGCGGACACTGAGCTTTCATTGCGGACCGAAGGTGTCCGCAGGGGCATGGACGGCCTCTCCGGGCGGGTATACGGTGGCGCTTAGGAGCCATCACCAGCCGTCCCTGGAGTGACCGTGATCCACACCAACAAGCTCACCAAGACCTTCACCGTGAAGAAGGAAACCGTCGAGGCCGTGAAGGGCGTGGACATTGACGTCGCCCCCGGCGAACTGGTTGCTTTCCTGGGCCCCAACGGCGCCGGCAAATCCACAACCCTGCGGATGCTCACCACGCTGTTGAGACCCACGTCCGGCTCCGCCACCGTAGCTGGGGTTGATGTGGACAAGGATCCTGCGGGCGTCCGTGCCCGGATCGGGTACATCGGACAAGGCAACGGGGGCGGGCACAGCTACCGGGTGATCGACGAATTGATCATGCAAGGCCGCTTCTACGGAATGAACACCACAGACGCCAAAGCCCGCGCCGAATCTCTCATGGCTTCCCTGGACCTCAGCGAACTCGCCAAGCGCACGGTCATCAAACTTTCCGGCGGGCAACGGCGACGCATGGACGTTGCCCTCGGGCTGATGCACTCGCCCGGCTTGCTGTTCCTCGATGAGCCGTCCACAGGCATGGATCCCCAGAACCGCGCCAACCTCTGGGAGCACATCATGCGGATGCGCGAGGAACACGGGACCACCATCGTACTGACTACCCACTACATGGATGAGGCCGATTCGATGTCCGAGCGCGTCATTGTGATCGACCACGGAACCATCATCGCCGACGACACCGCTTCACGGCTCAAAGCGAATCTTGCCGGGGACCTCCTGGCAGTGGAGGTCGCCGCCGGTGCCGCGTCCGAGGTGCGGGGGCTGCTGGGCCGCGCTGCCGCCGAAGGCGACATGGAGGAAAACGCGTACGACGGCGTAGTCCGCTTCCGGCTTCGGCTGGCCCACGGTGCCCGGCTTGCGCCGGGGTTGCTGAAGGAAATGCACGACGCCGGCGCTCCCGCCCAGTCCCTGGAGTTGAAACCGCCAACGCTGGACGACGTTTTCCTGGAACTGACCGGCCGCAGCCTGCGGGAAGGAGCTGAAGTCTGATGATTGAACAAGCCGTTGCCCCGGGTGTGACTCTCCAGAAGCGGGGGCCGCGCAGCGTTGTGACGGACACGTGGTTTGTGTTCTGGCGTGAGATGTTGCTGCCGCTGCGGGATCCGTTCTCGCTGATTTTCTCCCTCATCCAACCCCTGGTGTTCCTCGGGTTGTTCGGGCCACTGCTGGGTGCGGCCGTGGGGGCTCCAGCCTTCGGTGGCCAGTCCACGCTTCAATGGTTCCTTCCCGGGGTGGTGGTGATGATTGCCTTGTTCGGCACCTCCATGACCGGTTCCAACCTGCAGTACGAACTCATGACCGGTTCCTATGAGCGGATTCTTGCCACGCCGCTCTCGCGGTCCTCCCTGATGATTGGCCGGGCGTTGAAGGAGTGGGCTCCCTTGGTACTGCAGGGCTTGCTGATCGCCGTGGTCTGCATCCCCTTCGGCTTCGTTTTCTACCCCATGCACGTGGTGTTGGGTTTGGTCATTCTGGGCATCTTCGGCATCGGGCTGGGCGCTTTGTCCTATTCGCTGGCCTTGGTTTCGCAGAACAAGGAATGGATCTTCTGGGGCGTGCAGCAAACCCTGCTGTTCCCGCTGATGATCCTCTCCGGAATCATGCTGCCCATTGAGGCCGGTCCGGGGTGGATGAAGGTGGCCAGCCTGTTCAATCCACTGACCTACCTGGTCAATGCTGAACGTGAGTTGTTTGCCGGACGTATCGGTACGGACACCATGTGGGGGCTCGTGGCCGCTGTGGTGACGGCCGCCGTCGGGCTTGCGGTGGGAATCCGGACCATCAAGCGCAATACCAACTAACTACCTGCCTTGCGCTTGGAGATGTAGCCGGGAAATCGCGTCCTGCCGCATGTCCACCTTCCGCACCTTGCCGGAGACCGTCATGGGGAAGGATTCGCGGACGTCGATGTAGCGCGGGATCTTGTAGTGGGCCAGTTTGCCGCGACAGTACTCGGCAATGTCCTGGACCGTCAGCGCGGCAACACCGGGTTTGAGGATGATGCAGGCCATGAGCTCTTCTCCGTATTTCCGGTCCGGGACGCCGATGACCTGAACATCCTGGATGGACGGGTGGAGGTACAGGAATTCCTCGATCTCGCGGGGGTAGATATTCTCGCCGCCACGGATCACCATGTCCTTGATGCGGCCCTCGATCACCAGGTAGCCATCCTCGTCCATGCGGGCCAGGTCACCGGTGTGCATCCAGCCATCAGCGTCGATTGCCTCCGCGGTTTTGTCCGGCTGGCCCCAGTAACCCTTCATCACCGAGTAACCCCGCGTGCAGAGCTCGCCGATCACGCCACGCTCCACCACTTCCCCGGAACCCGGGTCGATGATGCGGCTCTCCAGGTGCGGCATTGTCCGGCCTACCGTGCTGGTCCGCTGCTCCAGCGTGTCCCCCGGGCGGGTCATGGTGGACACGGGCGAGGTCTCGGTCATGCCGTAGCAAATGGCAACATCCACCATGTGCATCTCATCGATCACCCGGCGCATCACTTCGATGGGACACAAGGAGCCTGCCATCACTCCTGTCCGCAACGTGGAGAGATCGTAGGAGGTGAAGTCCTCCAGCGCGAGCTCGGCGATGAACATGGTGGGCACTCCGTACAAGGAAGTCCCGCCGAAGTCCTGCACGGCTTCCAACGCCGCCGATGCATTGAACCCGCGTCCTGGAATGATGGTGGCCGCGCCGAAGCTCAGGGCATTCAGGTTTCCGATCACCATGCCGAAGCAGTGATAAAACGGCACGGGAATCACCACCCGGTCATGCTCGGTGTAGTTCAGGAGCCGGCCGATCGAGTGCCCGTTGTTGAGGATGTTGTGGTGCGTCAACGTGGCGCCCTTGGGGAATCCCGTGGTGCCTGAGGTGTATTGCAGGTTGATGGGATCGTGAGGGTCCAGTTCCGCCATGCGTTCACGCAGTGCTGAAGGCCCGACGCCGTCTGCCCGGGTCAGGAGTTGGCTGTACGTGAGTTCGTGGTTGGCTACGGGGACGCCCACAGTGAGTCCCAGTTCCGGCGCTCCCGGAAGGAAAACGATCTCCCGGAGCTCGGGACAGTTGCCGGCCGCATCCCTGGCCATGCCCACATAGTCGCTGTTCTTGTCGCTTGGTGCGGCCACCAGCATTCTCATGCCGTTCTGTTTCACCACGAACTCCAGCTCGTGGCTGCGATACGCCGGGTTAACATTGACCAGCACGGCGCCAATCTTTGCTGTGGCGTATTGAAGGATGGTCCACTCTGCGCAGTTGGGACTCCAAATGCCGATCCTTTCACCTTTGCCCACGTCCATGGCGAGCAGTGCGCGGGCGAGGTGATCGACGTCGTCGTTCAACTTTTGGTAGCTCCACCGGCGAGCATCGCCGCCTGGTGTTGCAGCGGCCTCGATCAGCGCATCCCGCAAGGGGAACTGCGCCGCGACGCGCTCAAAATTGGCACCAATGGTCTCTTCGAGCAGCGGGACGGCAGTGTCTCCGGCGGTATAGGACAACATGACGGAACGCTACCAAGGGACTGCCCGCAACAGAACCGTAACCACCTCCAGCGGCGGCGTGTCCTGCCGGTAGGGTTGGAACCATGAGTGCACCCATTGACCTGCAGGCCACGTTCATCCCCAACGAAGGCGAGTTCTTCCGCGTGAAGCTCGCTTTGGAAATCGCGATCGACGAGGTCGTCAACGAGCCCGGCTGCATCCGTTACGAACTGACCGAAGCGACCGAGGAAAAGCTCGTCCTGACCGAGCGTTGGGAATCCGAAGAGCTTCTGGAGAAGCACTCCAAGGGCATCGCCGTCCAGGACCTCAACGAATCCCTCAGCGCTCTGCTTGCCGAGCCGGTCAAGCTCGAACGGCTGTAATCGCCGCAAAACTGCGAGAACGCCTTAAAGCATCGATGTCGCCGGAATTTTCCGGCGACCTCGATGCTTTCCGGCGGCATCGATGTTTCGAAGCCGCCGATGAGTCTTAGTTTTCCTGAGCCTCGGCACGTGCCTTGGCGACGTGCGCGTGGACCTCTTCCATGTCCAGCCCCTTCACGGCCTCGATGACCTGCTCAAGCTGCGGGCCGTTCAGGGCACCCGGCTGCGAGAAGACCAGAACCTTTTCGCGGAAAGCCATGAGCGTGGGGATGGACGTGATCCCGGCCTCGGCGGCAAGCTGCTGCTCAGCCTCGGTGTCTACCTTCGCGAACACCACGTCAGTGTGCTTCTCAGAAGCAGCCCCGTACGTGGGGGCAAACTGACGGCACGGGGCACACCAAGATGCCCAAAAATCCACCAGGACAATGTCATTGTCCTCAATGGTCGATGCGAACTGTTCTCCAGTGATGTCAACTGTAGCCATGCTTCCACGGTACGCGACCCCGCCCGCGAAGTCCCGCGGAGGGGCTCCCTGTTCGCTGTCTGCGTCACCGGGAATAAACGCCGAGAGGGAAGTTTTAAAGCAAGCCTTGTCCCGGATTGAACAAGTGTTTAGTCTTTGAAACATGCGTTCAAACGCAGAGGATTTGACCACCCGGGCCCGGATCCGCGACGCCGCCATTGGGATCTTCGGCCGCGATGGTTTCGCCCGCGCAACTATCAGGTCAGTTGCCTCTGCCGCAGGGGTCAGTCCAGGCCTGGTCATCCACCACTTCGGCAGCAAAACCGGGCTTCGTGATGCCTGTGATCAGCATGTCCTTGCGCAAACAGCCACCCAGGGCCGCGAAAAAACCGATCCGGTCTCCACGCGGCAGCTGATCCAGGACTACATGAACCACCCCGACCAATACTCCGACGAAATCACCTACATCCGACGCACCCTCAGCGACGAATCCGAGGCCGGCGACGCCTTCTTCGACGCCGTCGTGAAGCAAACGCAGGACATCATCCACGCCGGGATAGCGGCGGGAACCATCAGGGCGTTCGACGACGTCCGGTCCACCGCCGTCGTGATCGCCTCCAACAGCCTCTCAATCCTCATGCTGGGCCGGCACCTCTCACGGACGCTGGGACTGGTGGACCCTGAACCGCACGGCATCGGCCCCGACCTTCTCCGGCAACTGACCCTGCCCGCCCTGGAGATTTACACGCACGGCTTCTACACCGATGCGCGTTTCCTGTATGCGGCCCGCGACGCCCTTGAACAAGAAACCAGCAACCACGGAAAGGAGCATGCCCCGTGACCCAGGCAATCGTCGTCGAGGGTTTACGCAAAAAGTTCGGTCACCGCGAAGTCCTGCACGGACTCGATTTCGCGGTTGACCGCGGGACAGTCTTCGGCGTCATTGGCCCGAACGGCGCAGGCAAGACCACCACCATGCGCTGCCTGCTGGATATTATTCGGCCCAGCGCGGGGTCCATTTCCGTTTTGGGAGAAGATCCGCGTTCTGCCGGCACTGCCCTCCGCCGCCGGATCGGCTACCTCCCCGGCGAGCTTCACTTGGAAAACAGGACCACGGGGCGCCGCATGCTGGAGCACTTCGCGGCGATCAGCGGCCCGGTGGACCCCAAGCATGTCAACGAACTCGCCGAGCGGCTGAACCTTGATCTGGATCGACAGACCCGGAAACTCTCCAAAGGCAACAAGCAAAAGCTGGGGCTGCTTCAGGCCTTCATGCATAAGCCCGAACTCCTGGTGCTGGACGAACCCACCAGCGGCCTGGATCCCCTGGTCCAACAGGTGTTCCATGCGATGGTCCGCGAGGCAGTGGATGGCGGCGCAACTGTGTTCCTCAGTTCGCACGTTCTCAGCGAAGTGCAGCAGGCCGCCGACGCCGTCGCCATCCTCCGCGACGGCGGCATCGTGACCGTTTCCACCGTGGAAGCGCTCCGGACTGCAGCAGTCCGGCAGGTACGGTTCACCAGCACCGAAACGGAAGCGCACGACGTCGGCGCGCTGCTGGCCCGGGTGCCAGGCGTCGCCAATATGGTGGTGGGGGAGCTCAAGGCCGACGGTCACACATCCGGAACAGTTGAGGCCACGGCGATGCTGTCCGGCCACGTTCAGCCCTTGGTTCAGGCGCTGGCCAGGTTGAACTTGACGGACCTGGTCCTCGAAGAACCGGACCTGGAGGAAGCTGTGCTCACTCTATACACAGCCCAAACTCCTCAGCCGGGCCAGTCTTCTCAGCCGGGCCAGTCTCCGGGGCTTGGCCAACCTCCGGGGCTTGGAAATGGTCAAACACAGGGCCGGCACGTGGAAGGAGCACACCGTGCCTAGAATCCTCCCCTTGTTCACCAAGGCCCTGACTGACTCATGGCGTTCAACGCTTGCTTGGGCAGTTGGTTTGTCGGCGGCATGCATGCTGTACCTGCCGCTCTATCCCTCGATTGGAGGCAGTGCGCAGATGCAGGACCTGATCAATGCGCTTCCTCCTGAGATGACCAAAGCCCTGAACTACGATCAAATCGCTTCGGGACCCGGCTACACCCAGGCCACCATGTTCGGGTTGATCGGATTCCTGCTGATGTCCATGGCCTCCATCGGCTGGGGTGCCGCGGCCGTAGGGGGCGACGAGGAATCCGGCTTGCTGGAACTGACGCTTGCCCACAGTGTTACCCGGGTGCAGATAGTCCTTGAACGCGCCTTGGCAATCGTGGTTCGCATTGCGTTGCTTTCGGTCCTTGTTTTTCTGTTGGTGCTGGGACTGAACGGGCCCTCGCAACTGGGCATCGACGTCGGACATCTCGCAGGTGCGGTACTGCTGTTCGCAGCCCTGGCACTTCTCAGCGGGACCGCCGCGCTCTTCGCCGGGGCACTGAGCGGCCGGAAAGTCTACGGGATCGCCGCCGGTGCCGCCGTAGCTGTTCTTGGTTATGTGTTCAACGCCGTGGGACGGCAAAGTCCCGACGTCCAGTGGTTGCTGAACCTTTCGCCGTACCACTGGGCGTACGGTAACTCCCCTGTAGCCAACGGCGCAGACTGGGGAGCTGCCGCGGGCTTGTACGGCATTTCGGCGGGGCTAATTGTGCTGGGCGCAGTCGCGCTGCAGCGACGCGATGTGGGGGTTTAGCTCCAGACGTGCGGCGCTGGCCGCCGCGATCCGGGAAGGGCATTGTTTTCCCGCCATTCGTGGATCCATTCGGGCAACTCAAGGTCAGCCGGTGGCGCTCCGAACTCAGCGATGATTTCTTCCTGCGTAACTGGCTTACCCTTACAGACCAAGCGGGTGGCGATGTGCGCCCGCGCATAGATTTCACCGTCTACTACCATGCGCTGTTCAAAATAGATGGCCTTCGTGTCCAGGCCAATGATGCGGGTTTCGATGGTGTATTGCTGCCAGAGTTGAAGAGATTTGCGAAAGGCGATGGTTTCACCGGCTGCCACCGGGCTCCAACCCCGCTTGCGCATTCTTGTCCAGATGCCGCTGCGGACCATGAGGTCGAAACGGCCGAGGTCCATCAACGAGAAATACATGCCGTTGTTGACGTGCATCGCGATGTCGATGTCAGTGGGCAGAACCCGTAGGGGCAGCGACGATTCTTCCCAAACGCCGAGCGGCGAGCGCTTGGAGGACGTGAACAGCAACATGAGGGTGCGAAGAAGCAGATGCATAACTCAATGTTACCCGCCAGTAACTTGTTGGGGAATGCATGGACCGCATAGTGGACCCTTTTCTTGGGCGCAGCAGGTTTATGTCTAACGTTTACCGCCGGTTCATCAAAGACGTGAATAATGTCTGAAACTCATATTGATGGAAGATACAAGGGGGACCCCTATGAGCACGCTGCAAACCGTCAGGCCGCAAGGCGACGTTTGGCCCGAACTTTCCCGCCACCAGCATGTGGTCCTCCAGGATGCC
This sequence comes from Arthrobacter sp. DualSoilB13, assembly GCF_055389195.1. Classification (NCBI taxonomy): domain Bacteria; kingdom Bacillati; phylum Actinomycetota; class Actinomycetes; order Micrococcales; family Micrococcaceae; genus Arthrobacter; species Arthrobacter sp. DualSoilB13. The sequence goes on from NZ_AP035865.1 coordinate 3,117,973, forward strand.
CGCGGCAACCGGATCGAGGGAACCATCGATGGCATGACCGACGATCGCAGTACACTGTGGATCCAACTCAAGGGTGGCTTGGGGCGCCAACTGGTGCACCACTTGGACGGCTACTGGCTGGAGACGCCGGCCGCCTGATCCCGCCCCGTCAAGACAGGGCGCTCGCTGTGGCTAGTATTCCCGTATGACTCAAGCGCGATACAGGGACCTGGTTGAATGGCCCCTCATGGCCACCGCATTGATTTTCCTCACGGCTTACGCGTGGCAGGTCATCGGTCGCGTCAGCGGGGCCGAGGCAATCCCCTTCGAAGTGGTTCTGTGGATCACGTGGGGAATTTTCGCGGTGGATTACTTCGCTAATCTTTGGCTTGCCGAGGACCGCATGCGGTGGTTCCTCTGGAATCTCCACGAACTTCTGATCGTGATACTCCCCTTCTTCCGCCCCCTCCGCCTTCTGAGGCTGGTCACGCTGCTCTCCGTCCTGCAGCGCACCGTGGGCGAAACACTGCGCGGGCGTGTGGCCACCTATGTTGCCGGCGCAGCCGCGATGCTGATCCTCATCGGAGCCCTGGCCGTGCTGGACGTTGAGCAGAACGCGCCCGACGCCAAAATTCTCACCTTCGGAGACGCCGCTTGGTGGGCCATCACCACTATCACCACCGTGGGCTACGGAGACCTCTACCCAGTAACTCCCATCGGCAGGATGGTGGCTGCCGCCCTGATGATGAGCGGGATCGCGGTCCTGGGTATGGTCACGGCGTCCATTGCCTCCTGGCTCCTGCAACGAATCGAGGAGAATGCCGAGGAGGTGGCCGCAGCAGCGGAAGTCAAGGCCGCAGCTGCCGAGGAACCGGTCCGCGCCGAGATGGCGGACCTCGTGACGGAGATCGCCGCGCTGAGGATGGAGATCGCCGAGCTCCGGCAAGCCACCGAAGTCAGGCAGGCCACGGAACTCAGGCCGGCTGCAGAACGCGGGCCGGAGCGCGAGGCTTAGTCCCGGCGTCAGGCCCTATCCGGCGTCGGGCCCTATCCCCCGTACCGTCACCACCTACTTTGCGACCCGGGTATTGCGACACGCCCCGCATTCCTGCGTGTTGCCGGTTTAGTGCAATCAAAGTGGGTGGTAGCCGCACACCCTCCTAGGGCGCCTCCCTGGGCGAAGCGGAATCAAGAAGCCAAAACTACTCGTGGGCACACAAAAAATCCCCGGAACCAGTGGTTCCGGGGATTTTCCTTGGGTGGCAGATGAGGGATTCGAACCCCCGTAGGCGTTGCCAGCTGATTTACAGTCAGCCCCCTTTGGCCGCTCGGGTAATCTGCCGAACTTCAAAAGAAGATCACTTCCGGAGACCGTTTCTTTTAGATCCGGTAACCGAAGGCAGAGACAACCTTACAGAACTTTCGGCGAAGAATCTAATCGGCGTCTGACGCCCGGGATTTCGCGGGATTTCAGGCTTCTCCGAGGATCCTTCCGGCCAGTTTGGCCTCGAACTTTTCGGCCTGCTCGGCAGTGATCTGGTTGAGCTGCACAGCGCGCAGCAAGTCCGCATGCACTCCGTCCATACGGGAGGCAGCATCGGGAACCGGACTCAGAACAATCGATGCCGCCACAGCTGCTGCGGCTACAGCACTTGCTGCGGCCGTGCCAATGGACCCTGCTGCTGCAGAAGCGGACTTGCTGATGGATTGGACGGCCTTGCTGCTCATGCTGATCCTCCGTGGATGCGTTCTTCCAACTGGTTCAACTCTCAACCGCCCGCCTCTGTTCCAACCCTGCATGCGCTGTGAGCGAACTGTGAATGAACTGCCCGGCCCCAACCGACGCCTTCCGTACTAGGCTGGATGCCAGACCAACCCGCCCTCACAGGGCCCCCAACCTAAGGAGAGTCATGGCAGGCGAATCCACATTCGACGTCGTAAGCAAAGTAGACAAGCAAGAGGTTGCCAACGCGCTGAACCAGTCCCAGAAGGAAATTGCGCAGCGATACGACTTCAAGGGCGTCGGCGCTGAGATCGACTTCAGCGGCGAGAAGATCCTCATGAAGGCCAACTCCGAGGACCGCGTCCTGGCTGTCCTGGATGTCTTCCAGTCCAAGCTCATCAAGCGCGGCATCTCCCTGAAGTCCCTCGACCAGGGCGAACCTTTCCCTTCCGGCAAGGAGTTCCGACTGGAGTGCACCATCAAGGAGGGCATCGCCCAGGACATCGCCAAAAAGATCAACAAGATCATCCGCGATGAGGCCCCTAAGTCCGTCAAGTCCCAGATCCAGGGCGACGAACTTCGCGTCACCTCCAAGTCGCGTGATGACCTGCAGGAGACCATGAACATCCTCAAGAAGTTCGAAGAGGCTGACCTGCAGTTTGTAAACTTCCGCAGCTAGTCCCCTCTTAAAACGTCGCTGGCCCGCTTTTCCGTGGTTGTTCAACCACGGAAAAGCGGGCCAGCGACGTTTATGCCAATTACAAAAGCGGTCGCCCGGCCATCCGTTCCAGTCGGTTGATCCGTTCCTTCATGGGCGGGTGCGTGGAGAACATACGCCGCATGCCACCACCGCGGAACGGGTTGGCGATCATCAGGTGTGAGGCGTTGACCAGCCGCTGGTCCTGCGGGAGCGGCAACTGGGTGACGCCGGATTCGATCTTGCGCAGAGCTGAGGCGAGCGCCAACGGATCGCCGGTGAGCTCCGCGCCGTCCTCATCGGCGTCGAATTCGCGGGTGCGGGATATCGCCATCTGGATCAGCGACGCTGCGAATGGCGCGAGCAGGGCCATGGCGATGGTGGCCAGCGGGTTGGCGTTGCGCCGGTCGCCGCTGCCGAAGATCAGCAGCATCTGGCCCACGGAAGTGATGACGCCGGCCACGGCCGCAGCTACCGACGAAGTGAGGATGTCGCGGTTGTACACGTGCATCAGCTCATGACCCAGGACGCCCCTGAGTTCACGGGCATCCAGCAGATGGAGGATCCCCTCGGTGCAGCACACGGCAGCGTTCTTGGGATTGCGACCGGTTGCGAAGGCGTTGGGCGTCATGGTGGGTGAAAGGTAGATACGGGGCATGGGTTTGTTGGCACGTGCGGACAACTCCCGAACAATCTGGTAGAGCTGCGGTGCCTGCGCCTCGGTGACCGGGTAGGCGGCCATGGAGCGTATGGCGATCTTGTCGCTGTTCCAGTAGCCATAAGCAGTGGTTCCCACACCGATCAACGCCATGATCCAGATGGGCGTGGTACTGCGCGTCCCGGCCGCGATGATGGCGCCCAAACCCAACAACACCGCCCACAGCACACCAAAGAGCGCCGCGGTCTTGAGTCCATTGTTGTGTTTATGCACGGTAGATCTGGTCACTTTCCTCGGCTGTGGTAGGGGTTCTGTACGGATTAACGCCGACGGCGGCCGTCGTGTTCCGTTGTCAGCCTACGTTGCGGGGCCCGCTACGCAGGGTAAACGTCCCCGAAACCCGGCAGAGCTGGCCTCGCAACGCAAAAGGGGCTACGCGAAGGGGCCCGGACGCCAAGGCGTGAGCCTGGTGGCCTAGGGCACCGGATGCTTGGCGTCGTAGGCGACGAATCCGGGCTGCATTCGCGAAGCCACCCAGGCCAGGACTATGCAGAGAAGTCCCCCAAGGAGCAACACTCCGCCTTCACTCAGGAACTGGGTGACACCGCCGGCCAGCATGTCCCCCACTCGGGGACCTCCGGCCACCACCACGATGAACACACCCTGAAGCCGCCCCCTCATGTGGTCCGGCGTGGCTGACTGGAGGATGGTGGTACGGAAGACGGCGCTAATGGAGTCCGAGATCCCTGCGAGGGCGCAACACAGCGCGGCGGGGATCAGCCAGGCGGTGACGCCACCCTTCCCTGAGTCGCCGGCCAGCAGCACCACCAGCCCAAAACCGGCAATGGACGCGCCCCAGCCGATCACCGACCACACCACGGCGCTGCCCTGCTTGCGGACTCTCCCCAGGGGCCCTGAAAAGAGCCCGGCCAGGAAAGCACCCACGGCTGTGGAGGCAAGCAGAACACCCACCGTGGTTTCGCCTCCGCCGATCATTACTGCCCCGATGGCCGGCATCAAGGCCCGGGGTTGGGCGCAGATCATGGCGATGAGGTCGATGATGAACGTCATGCGAACATTAGGCCGCGTCCCCAGGAACCGGAATCCCTCCACCACGGAGCGGAGCCCTGGCCGCACAGCGTCTTTGGAAGGCGGTAGGGGCGGGAGTTTGAAAAGCCCCCACAAAGCGAAGGTGAAGCTAATGACGTCAATGGTGTACGTCCATCCGAATCCAATGGTTGCCACCAGGACACCTGCCAGAAGCGGCCCGGCTGTCATGGACAGGCCGAATGTCAGCATGCTCAGGGCATTGGCCGCGGGAAGCAGATCCTTGCGGACCAGGAGCGGAATGATGGCACTGCGGGCCGGGCCGTTGATGCCTTGGGCGCCGCTTTGTACGGCCACCAGCGCATAAAGGAGCCAGATGTTTCCGATTTCCAGCCACGCCTGCAAGGCCAGGGCGGCCGTGGTGGCCCATAGGACAAGCGAAGCAACGAGGGCAACTTTGCGGCGATCATAGGCGTCCGAAACGGAGCCTCCGTAAAGCCCGGCGATGACCAAGGGCACCAGCGCAAAGATGCCCAGGAGGCCCACGTAGAAGCTCTCCTGTGTGAGCCGGTAAACCTCCAGGCTAACGGCCACCAAGGTCAATTGGGTTCCTATGGCAGCTACCGAGGCCCCCAGCCAGAGCCGCCGAAAAGCCGGGCTCTCCTTCAAAGGGGTGATATCTGCCAATAGTTTCGCCACCGTCTTACCCTAACTACCCCTGAGGCAACCTCCCGTAACTCTCCCCGCCTTCGGTAACGCTTGGTAGGCTCACCCCGGGGAAGGAGTTGACATGGGCTTGGAGCGACGATTGCTGTACCGTTCGGGGTTTTGGGAAATAGCCCGGCCGCGCCACCCCCTCACGGCCGGGCACATCCTGATCCGGTTGTCTGACCCTGCCACCGAGTTCGCCCATGCATCAGCGACCGACTGGCTTTTCTGCCACAACCTTGTGCGCGCAGCACTCCATGACGTGTTGGGGGCAACCCGCTACGCGGTGATGTTCGCCCACCGTTGGCATCCGCTGGGCTCCGCCATCGGCGAGCCTGTGGCTGAGTCTTCAACACCTACGTTCCATCTGTTCGGGCGCTGGGACGGAGAAACCACGACGCCGGGGGCTCAGCTTTCGTTGCCGGCCCACCGTCGTCTCGGGGAGCCCGATCACTTGGAAGCTACCGATGCCGCCGTCCGTGAGGCGCTGCGGCGGAGGCGGCCAGAAGCCGCCATGAGTTCTGAGCCGGGGGCGGGCGACGCCGTCGAGCCTTCCACTATTCCCGGTCCGCTGGTGCGGGCGGTGCAAGCAGGACCGCACCACACAGTGATTGAGCCTGTCCGGGCGGTGGCGCTGGTCCGTGATGTTTTGCCGGCGGAGTTGCTGGCCATGGCGGCCGCCTTGGCTGAGCTTCCCTTGAGCGGGGGTCTGAGCGGATTCAGCTGCCTGGCACTGGAATCGGAGACAGCAGGTAGTCCGCTGCGGGTCCATGCGCTGGGCCGATCCGCGGCAGAGGAAGCCAATCCGCTGGAAGCGCTGATGAGTTCACCGGAAGTTAGCCTTGCCTTATTGTGAACTCCTCAAAATAAGTGTTTCAATGAGTGCATGACAGATCACACAGCCGAGCAAGCAGAATGGGCAGCCGCCCTGCATGCCCACGGCCGGCGTGTGACAAAACAGCGGCTGGCAGTGCTCGCCGCAGTCCAGCACCATCCGCACTCCCCGGCAGAAGGCATTCTTGCCGCTGCCCGCACAGAGCTTCCTGAACTGACGGCGCAGTCCGTTTATGTTGTGCTCAGCGACCTCACGGACCTGCAGATGCTGCGCCGCTTTGAACCGCCGCACTCCCCTGCTCTATACGAGACCCGCGTGGGCGACAACCACCATCACGCCGTCTGTATCAGCTGCGGCAAGGTGGAGGACGTGGATTGCGCCGTGGGCCACGCCCCGTGCCTCACACCGCATTGGGATGAGAATTCCAAGCCCATGACCATTCAGATCGCAGATGTCCTGTACCAAGGCATCTGCCAGGACTGCCAGTCCAAACAACAGCTTCCCGTAACTTCCGTAACTCAGAAATAAGAAAAAGGAGAACAATGACTGCCATTTCAACGACTCAGTCAGGTGCCCCCGTTACGTCCGACGCGCACTCGAAGTCCGTCGGCGCTGACGGTGCCATCATCCTCACCGACCACTACCTGGTGGAAAAGCTTGCGCAGTTCAACCGCGAGCGGGTGCCGGAGCGCGTAGTGCACGCCAAGGGCGGCGGCGCTTTCGGTACGTTCAAGACCACCTCGGACGTTTCGGCCTACACCAAGGCAGCTTTCCTTCAGCCGGGCGTCGAGACGGACATGCTGATCCGTTTCTCCTCCGTCGCAGGCGAGAACGGTTCTCCCGATACCTGGCGCGACCCCCGCGGTTTCGCCGTGAAGTTCTACACCTCCGAGGGCAACTACGACCTCGTTGGCAACAACACCCCCGTCTTCTTCATCCGCGACGGCATCAAGTTCCCGGACTTTATCCACTCCCAGAAGCGCCTCCCGGGCAGCCACCTGCGTGACGCTGACATGCAGTGGGACTTCTGGACCCTCTCCCCCGAGTCCGCCCACCAGGTCACCTGGCTTATGGGCGACCGCGGCCTCCCGGCTTCCTGGCGTGAAATGCAGGGCTACGGCTCGCACACCTACCAGTGGATCAACGCCGCCGGTGAGCGCTTCTGGGTCAAGTACCACTTCAAGTCCAACCAGGGCGTCAAGACCATCACGGGCGACCAGGCCGAAGAACTCGCCGGTTCGGACGCGGACTTCTACATCCGCGACCTCCAGGAGAACATTGCCGATGGCAACTTCCCCTCCTGGGAACTGCACGTCCAGGTCATGCCGTACGAGGATGCCAAGACGTACCGCTTCAACCCGTTCGACCTCACCAAGGTGTGGCCGCACTCTGACTACCCGCTGATCCACGTGGGCACCATGGAGCTGAACAAGAACCCTGAGAACTACTTCGCGCAGATCGAGCAGGCCACCTTCGCGCCGTCGAACTTCGTACCGGGCATCGCCGCTTCCCCGGACAAGATGCTGCAGGCCCGCATCTTCTCCTACGCAGACGCACACCGCTACCGCGTGGGCACCAACCACGCTCAGATCCCGGTGAACCAGCCGAAGAACCAGGTCAACAACTACAGCCAGGACGGCCAGGGTCGTTTCCTGTTCAATTCCCCCTCCACCCCGGTGTACGCACCGAACTCGGTGGGTGGCCCGGCTGCTGTTGAGCCGACTTCACCGGCTGGCGGCTGGGAGAACGACGGCGAGCTCACCCTCTCCGCCCACACCCTGCACGCTGAGGACGACGACTTCGGCCAGGCCGGGACCCTGTACCGCGAGGTCTACGACGACGCCGCAAAGGCCCGCCTCCTGGACACCATCACCGGTGCTGTTGGCGGCGTGAAGAACGCCGACATCAAGGAACGCGCCATCCAGTACTGGACCAACGTCGACTCCGATCTTGGCGCCAAGCTCCGTGCCAACCTCGGTGCAGGCCAGACCGAGTCCGACGCCGAAGCAGCCAACAAGGTCTAAGCGTCTTTTGCTCTAGTGCTTTCCAGAACACCCCGCTGCGGATCTTCTCCGCGGCGGGGTGTTCTTTTGTTTTCCACATAGCCCACCCAGGCTATGGCTGGGCAGACGTTGCCGTCCCTAGGATCCTTCTATGACCACATTTGAAGGCATCCCTACCGCCGCATTCCGTTTCTACGCCGAGCTTGAAGAGAACAACAACCGTGAGTGGTGGCTGGAACACAAAACAACGTACGACGCCGAGGTGAAGCAACCGCTGGTATCGCTCCTTTCGGAGCTGGAGCCGGAGTTCGGGCCGGCAAAGATCTTTCGGCCGAACAGGGACGTCAGGTTTTCCCAGGACAAGTCCCCGTACAAGACAGCTCAAGGGGCTTTTGCTGCCGGGCAGGAGGGCGTGGGCTTCTATCTGCAGATCAGCGCCGACGGCCTGCTGATCGGCGGCGGCTACCACTCCCACACTCCGGCGCAACTGGCACGTTTCCGGGCTGCAGTGGACGCCCCTGAGAGCGGGTTGGAGCTCCAGAAGATTGTGGATGCGGTGGCGGCGGCAGGTTTCGCCATTGAAGGTGAGAGACTCAAGACCGTTCCGCGAGGTTTCGATAAGGACCATCCACGGGCCGAGCTTCTCAAGCACAAGTCCTTGTCAGCGGGCCTAGAGGTGGGCCAACCGGAGTGGGTGTCCACGTCCGCAGCCCGTCAGGAGATTGCTGCCCGGTGGGAAGTGCTGAGGCCGCTGGTTGAGTGGGTGGGTGAGCATGCAGCGCCGTAGCCGAGGCGAGGCTGGCGCGAACCGATGCGGGCGCGAACCGATGCCGGCGCTGCTGCCGCCGCCACGCAAAAGCGCCCGGAGACCGATGGTTCGTAAACCGATGGTTCCCGGGCGCCTAGAGAGCTATTTAGACGACTGGTACAGCTGTATCAGGCAGCTGTCTGACAAGCTGCTCACATTGGTCTATACCTTGGTGAAGGTATCCTCGTCCTCGTCGCCCTTGCCCTGGCGGCCTTCCGGGCTGTTGTTGACAGAGGCCTTGGCTACAGCGAACTTCTCGTTCAGCCGCGAGTGGCGCTGGCCGTAAGCGAAGTAGATGCCCATGCCGATGACCAGCCAGATGGCGAAGAAGATCCAGGTTTCAACGGCGAGGTTGGTCATGAGGTAGAAGCAGAGTACTGCGGAGACCCACGGCAGGACCTTGCCGAACGGGACACGGAAGGCAGGCTTCAGGTCCGGGCGCTTCTTGCGGAGCACCAGGATGCCCAGGCTCACCATCACGAACGCAGAGAGCGTCCCGATGTTGATCATTTCCTCGAGCAAGTCCACCTTGGTTACGCCTGCCACAATGGCCACTGCTGCGCCACAGATGATCTGCAGGCGGGCCGGCGTGGAGCGCTTGTCGCTGGTCTTGGACAGAGAACGCGGCAGGAGTCCGTCGCGGCTCATGGCAAGGACCACACGGGACAGGCCCATGAGCAGCACCATAATCACGGTGGTCAGGCCCACCAGGGAGCCAAATGCGATGATCTTGGCAGCATCAGTGTTACCCACGGCCTCAAAAGCCGTGGTCAGGGTGGGGTTCTTCACCTCGGCCAATTGCGTGTAGGAAACCATTCCCGTCAGCGCCAGGGAGACCAAAATGTAGAGAAGCGTGACCACTGCGAGGCCACCGAAGATGCCGCGGGGAAGGGTCTTCTGCGGGTTCTTGACTTCTTCCGCCGAGGTTGCCACCACGTCAAAGCCGATGAAGGCAAAGAACACCAGGGCTGCACCGGCGAAGACGCCGAGGGTTCCATATTGGGCGGGAGCAGCGCCGGTGAGGAAGCCGAAGAAGGACTGCTTCATGACGTCAGCGGCGCCGGATTCGGTGGGCTCCGAGGCAGGGATGAACGGCGTGTAGTTGGAGAACTTCACGTAGCTGAAGCCAACAACGATCACGAAGAGCACCACGGCGATCTTGATCAGGGTGAAGATGTTGCCAACACGGGCGGACAACTTTGTCCCCAGCACCAGCAGGACCGTGAAGATCGCAACAATCAGGAAGGCACCCCAGTAGAGGTCAACACCAGCCACTTGGAATGACGGCGGCATCTCCACGCCCATCAGGCCGAAGACCGTACTGAGGTAGATGCCCCAGTACTTGGCGATCACGGCAGCGGCGGTGAAGAGTTCAAGGATGAGGTTCCAGCCGATGATCCAAGCCAGGACCTCGCCCATGGTGGCATAAGTGAAGACGTAGGCGGAGCCTGCAACGGGGATCGCCGTGGCGAACTCGGCGTAGCACATGATGGCCAAAGCACACGTGACAGCGGCAATGGCAAACGAGATGGTGACGGCCGGGCCGGCAAAGTTTGCAGCAGCCTTGGCACCGACGGAGAAGATACCGGCGCCGACAGCAACGGCGACGCCCATGATCATCAGGTCCCAGGTACTGAGGCTGCGCTTCAGCTTACGCCCGGGCTCATCGGCATCGGCGATCGACTGCTCGATCGACTTGGTCCTGAAAATGTTCATAAAAATGCCACATTCTGGATGGGAGTGGTATAGGACTCATCAAGAATAGTGTCCGGCCAATGGACGACCATATTTATCCCAGATAGTGAGACGGCTTGTGAAAGGCGAGGCCGGTGGGACTGATGTGACGGAGGTCCGGTAACCCCCGTCACACCAGCTATCTGGCCCTAGATGCTAGGCACATCCCAGTCCATGAGGGTGGAACGAATCAGGAATCGCTTGCCCTCGGGTGACTCAACCGAGAAACCACTGCCTCGGCCGTTGACGACATCCACGGTCAGGTGGGTGTGGGACCAGTAATTGAACTGTTCCTTGGACATCCAAAACTCGAGCGGCTGCGGCTCTCCTCCGGTGCCGATATCGAACCTGCCGAGGAGAACGTCGGAATCGCCTGTCACGAACTCCCCCGCCGGAAAGCACATAGGGGCGGATCCATCGCAGCAGCCACCGGACTGATGGAACATGAGCGGCCCGTGCTGCTTCCAGAGCTTGCGGAGCAGGTCCACGGACACCGCGGTGAGCGCCACCCGGGAGAAATTTTCCCCGGGTAGCGTCACCGCGGCTTCTACGCTGATGTTGTTCATCAGAACTTCAGCACCACGCGGCCGTCGATCTTGGCGTGCTTCATCTCGTCAAACACAGCGTTGACCTCGGAGAGTTCCCTTGTTGAGACTGTGGGCTTGATCTTTCCCTGGGCATAGAACTCCAATGCTTCTTCAAGGTCCTGCCGCGTGCCCACAATGGAGCCCCGGACGGTCAGTCCCTTGAGGACGATCTCGAAGATCGGCGCAGGGAAGTCTCCCGGAGGCAAGCCGTTGAAGACGATGGTTCCACCACGCCGTGCCATGCCGATCGCCTGGCCGAATGCAGAGGGGTGGACTGCGGTCACCAAGACACCGTGGCAGCCGCCTGTTTCGCGCTGGATGACTTCCGCCGGATCCTCGTGCAAGGCATTGACCGTCAGTTCGGCGCCGTGCTCACGTGCCAGAGCCAGCTTGTCATCGGCAATGTCCACCGCGGCTACCCGCAGGCCCATGGCCACCGCGTACTGCACGGCGATGTGTCCCAGACCGCCGATGCCGGAGATGGTGACCCACTGGCCGGGCCTGGTCTCTGTCATCTTCAGGCCCTTGTACACAGTGACTCCAGCACACAGCACCGGAGCAACTTCAACGGGGTCCGAGCCCTCGGGAATCCGCGCCGCAAAGCGTGTATCCACCAGCATGTACTCCCCGAACGAGCCGTCCACGCTGTAGCCGCCGTTCTGCTGGGACTCGCACAGGGTTTCCCAGCCGGTCCGGCAGTACTGGCAGTCCCCGCAGGCAGACCACAACCAGGCATTCCCTACGAGGTCGCCCACGGCGACATCCGTGACGCCTTCCCCGAGGGCCACTACTTCTCCCACACCTTCATGGCCTGGGATAAACGGTGGCGTCGGCTTGACCGGCCAGTCGCCTTCGGCGGCGTGCAGGTCGGTATGACATACCCCCGACGTTATGAGACGGACCAGCGCCTGGCCTGGCCCCGGCGTCGGGCGTTCAACATCCTTGACCGTAAGGTCGGTTCCGAATTCCGTAACTACTGCAGCTCGCATGGTTGTAGTCATTGACGATCTCCTTTGATCTATACGAATAGTGGAAGTTTTTGTACAGCTGATGCCCCTAAGAACGCTCAATAAGGGCATCTGCTGTACAAAAACTCTTAGAAGAAGCCCAGCTTGTTCTCGTTGTAGCTGACCAGGAGGTTCTTGGTCTGCTGGTAGTGGTCCAGCATCATGGCGTGGTTCTCACGGCCAATACCTGAGGACTTGTAGCCGCCGAAAGCGGCACCTGCCGGGTAGGCGTGGTAGTTGTTGACCCACACACGGCCGGCCTGGATTTCCCGGCCTGCGCGGTAGGCCACGTTTCCGTTGCGCGACCAGACACCGGCGCCCAGTCCGTAGAGGGTGTCGTTGGCGATGCCGATGGCGTCGTTGTAGTCGCTGAACTTGGTGACGGACACTACCGGGCCGAAGATTTCCTCCTGGAAGATCCGCATCCGGTTGTGCCCTTCGAAAATGGTGGGCTGGACGTAGTAGCCGCCGGCCAGGTCGCCTGACAGCTCCGCCCGGGCGCCTCCGGTGAGCAGCTTGGCACCCTCCTGCTTTCCGATATCGATGTAGGACAGGATCTTCTCCAGCTGGTCATTGGATGCTTGGGCTCCAACCTGGGTCTCGGTGTCCAACGGGTTGCCCTGGATGATCTTGTTGGTCCGGGCCACGACGTCCGTCATGAACGAGTCGTAGATGCCCTCCTGGACCAGTGCCCGTGAGGGGCAGGTGCAGACTTCACCTTGGTTGAAGGCAAAAAGCGTGAAGCCTTCCTGGGCTTTGTCGTAGAAAGCATCGTTCTGGTCAGCGACGTCGTCGAAGAAGATGTTAGGGCTCTTGCCGCCCAGTTCCAGGGTGACCGGGATGAGGTTGTTGGAGGCGTACTGGCTGATCAGCCGGCCCGTGGTGGTCTCACCGGTGAAGGCGATCTTACGGATCCGCGAGCTGGAGGCGAGCGGCTTGCCGGCTTCAACGCCGAAACCGTTCACCACGTTCACCACACCGGCCGGGAGGAGATCACCGATGAGTTCCATGAGAACCAGGATGGACGTGGGCGTCTGCTCAGCTGGCTTGAGCACCACGGCGTTGCCCGCTGCCAGCGCCGGCGCCAGCTTCCAGACTGCCATGAGGATGGGGAAGTTCCACGGGATGATCTGGCCCACCACACCCAGCGGCTCCTTGAAGTGGTAGGCCGTGGTGTCCTCGTCCAGCTGGGAGAGGTGGCCTTCCTGCGCACGAACGGCAGAGGCGAAGTAGCGGAAGTGGTCCGCCGCCAACGGGATGTCAGCGTTGAGGGTTTCACGGACGGGCTTGCCGTTGTCCCACGTTTCAGCGACCGCGAGGAGCTCCACATTCTCATCGATGCGGTCCGCGATCTTGTTCAGGATGGCTGCGCGTTCCGTGGCGGACGTCTTGCCCCACGAGGGTGCAACCTTGTGGGCGGCGTCCAGTGCCAGCTCGATGTCCTCGGAAGTGCCGCGGGCAACTTCGCAGAAAGCCTTGCCCGTAACAGGGGTGATGTTCTCGAAGTAGCCGCCCTTGACAGGGGCCACCCACTCGCCGCCGATCCAATTCTCGTAACGGTCCTTGAACGTGACCTTCGAACCCTCGGCACCCGGCTGTGCGTAAACAGTCATTGCTAGCTCCTTTGCTGCGAATCACGGTGGCTGTCGCCATTGATCCGAGCCTAGGAGCGGGGAGGTTGCAGCTACGTTGCAACCATGTGAGTCAGCTCACGCTTTCAGTTCCGTTTCGATCCGCTCAAGGTCTGCCACGACGGCGGCCCGCTTGGGCGAGCGAGGCGGCAGCAGCTTCAGGAGCGCAAGGCGGAGGTCGACGTCGTACTTCGCCTCGGGCAGCTCAGCGTACTTGAGGAGCGAATCAACGCTGCCGTCGCTGAGCAGCGCTTCGCGCAGCAGGTGCGAAACCCGCTCGCGCAACTGCACGACGCCGGGCGCCTCCGAACGTGGCAAGAGCGCACCTTTGTAGATTTCCAAGGCGATGCGGTGGGCGCCGCGCTGAAGGCAGCTAAGCACCTGGCCGGAATCGGGCAAGAGCTCAACCGGCAGACGGTAAGGACGGGACCCGGGGACCGCGTCCGGGCTGAGCTCCTGGATGACCTTGCGAAGCCGCACCATCTCCGCGCGAAGGGTCACCGCAGAGCCATCCCCGGGATACAGCTGCGTGCAGAGGTCTTCAGCACTGAGTCCGGCGGGCTGGCTGCTGAGGATGGCCAGGATTTCGCTGTGCCGGGCAGAGAGGGAAACCGTCCGCCCATCGATGCTGAGCAAGGCCTGGTCACGGCCCAACAGCTGCAGGCTGTTCCGGTACAGCGCGTGGCTGGAGGCGGCAGCCGCGCTCCGGCGTCGAGGTTTGTCCTTGACCGCTGCGGCAAGCTGAAGACGCTCGATCCGCAGCTGTGCCTGAGCGGCAGCAACTGTCGCCTCCACCAGGGAAAGGGTGTGCGCCGCCACGGCAGTCTCAGTGCCTGTGATGTCCACAACGCCCAGCACAGCGCCCGAATCGGGATCGTGGAAGGGAACAGCCGTGCAACTCCACGGATGCACGGAGCGCTTGAAGTGCTCCGCTCCCGAAATCTGGATACTGCGGTCCAAAGCAAGTGCGGTACCGGGTGCGCTGGTGCCCACGGAGGCCTCGGACCAGTCAGCACCGGCCACGAACATCATGCCTTCAGCGCGGCGCTGCATCACCGGATCACCATCCACCCACAGAAGCCGGCCGACGTCGTCACCCACCGCCACCAGCAGGCCACTGTCATGGCTGGGCTGAACCAGGAGCTTCTTAATGACGGGCATGATGGTGGCCAAGGGATGCTGCCGACGGTACTCCTCCAGCTCATCCTGGTCCATCGCGAGGGGCGCCTCGGGGACGTCCGGATTGGCCTGCAGGTTTGCCGAACGCTGCCAGGATTCACGAACCAAGCGGCGTAATCCAACAATGTCCTCCGGTGCCCCAAGGCGCAGGGAGTCCAAGCGTTCATGGCCAACCAGGGCATGCTTCTGCAGCAGCTCCGCGGCATCGCTGCCAGGAACGGGCGGATGGACTGGATTCCTCATCGAACTCCCTGATAGTCCGCAACAACAGTGCGCTGCACGTGTGGTGGGCGGGACAGTACCCAGCAGTCTAGTTCCAGGGCTGGAGTTTTTGTACAGCTAAGGCCCCCAAAGTGGTCGAATGAGGGCATCAGCTGTACAAAAACTCCCTCGTCAGCCGCGGGAGATCCGGATCATTTCCTCGCGGGGAACAACCTTGATGCGCTCACGGACTACGCCATTGCCATCTCCGTCACTGCCGGTCCACGCAGCACCCAGGGCGGCCTCGTGGGCATCCAGCCTGTTCCAGCCCTCCCACGTGGTGTACTCCACCCCGCGTTCTTCAAGGAGGTCGATGATCGCTTGCGGGTCCGGGTTTTCCGCCGGGGGCAGATTGAGCCTGTCCTCCAGGAGGAAGCCGATAGTCTCCAAAGCATCACCCTTGGTGTGTCCGATCAGCCCCACCGGTCCGCGCTTGATCCAGCCCGTGGCGTAGATCCCCGGCACCGGGTTGCCATCGGAATCCAGGACGCGACCGCCGTCGTTCGGTATGACGCCGCGGCGGGCGTCGTACTCCAGCTCTTCCAACGGCGAACCGTGGTAGCCGATTGCCCGGTAGACCGATTGGACAGGGTATTGAATGAACTCCCCGGTTCCCTTGACGTTACCCGCGCCATCCAACTGCATGCGTTCGAACTTGATCCCGGAGACCTTGCCGGGCGTCTCAGGTGAGTCGAGTATCTCCACGGGACTGTGCAGGAAGTGCAAGTGCAGGCGGCGGGAGGAAGGCTGCTCCGATTCTGCGTGCTCCTCCACCAGCCAGTTGGTCATGGTGTTGACCATGGTCTTGATTTGGTTGTTGGTCTTGATCGCTTCATCGGAGGCCTCATCAAATTCGAAGTCCTCCGGGTACAGGACAATGTCCACGTCCTTGCAGTGGGACAACTCCCGAAGCTCCAACGGCGTGAACTTCACCTGGGCCGGGCCGCGACGGCCGAACACATGGACGTCGGTAACCGGCGACTTTTTCAGCCCGGCGTAGACATTGTCCGGGATCTCCGTGACCAGGAGTTCCTCAGGGTGCTTGACCAGCATCCGGGCCACATCCAAAGCCACGTTGCCATTGCCGATCACGGCGATCTCCTTGGCATCGAGCGGCCAGTCGCGGGGAACGTCCGGGTGTCCGTCGTACCAGGACACGAAGTCAGCGCCCCCGAAAGAACCCTCCATACCGACGCCCGGGATGTTCAGGTCTGCGTCCTTGATGGCACCGGTGGAGAAAATCACGGCGTCGTAGAAAGCACGGAAATCGTGGAGCGTGAGGTCCTTGCCGTAGGTCACGTTGCCCAGGAAACGGATGTCGCCGCGGTCCAGCACCTTGTGCAGCGCGTTGACGATGCCCTTGATGCGGGGGTGGTCCGGGGCCACCCCGTAGCGGATCAGCCCGTAGGGCGCCGGATACGCCTCGAAGAGATCAATGCTGACCTCCACCTGCCCGTCCTTGACCTCATTGGATTTGGTCAGGATGTCCGCGGCGTACACACCTGCGGGTCCCGCGCCGACGATCGCGACGCGAAGCGGACGATTGGGGGTTGTTGCGGCTGAGTTGGACACCGTTAGCCCTTCCGAAGCAGTGAGCCACGCCATTGTGTGGGGCGCGCAGATTCCAATTCTAGATGTCCACCCCACACCGGGCCGCCTATATGGCAGGAGTCACAGAAATTAGTAAAGATTGCGGAATATTGCTGGGGGAGGTGGCGTTGGCGACATTGTGTCGACTCCGGATCAGATAGCTGCCAACCCACCCTCTTCAAACCAGCCAACGACGGCGACCGTCGGCGGCGGCGTTGGTGGTACCGGCGGTTCCGGTAAAGCGGGCGGCAAGCCCATGAGGAGCGAGTCGACCGCGGGAATCCTGTTCGGCATCGGCGCTTACGGCCTGTGGGGCCTGCTTCCGCTGTACTTCTTTGTCCTGATGCCGGCCAGCGCCATCGAGATCGTAGCCAACCGGATCGTGTGGTCCTTGATCTTCTGTGCCCTGCTCATCACCATCACCCGGGCCTGGCGGGTTTTCGGCGCTGCGGTTAAGGACCGCACTGTGTTCGGCCCGTTAGCCTTGGCTGCTGTGCTGATTGCCATCAACTGGCTGACATATACCTTTGGTGTCACCACCGGGCACGCCGTTGAGACGTCTCTGGGCTATTTCATCAACCCGTTGGTTTCGGTGTTGCTCGGCGTTTTCGTCCTGAAGGAGAAGCTGCGTCCCCTGCAGTGGGCAGCTGTGGGCATCGGGTTCGTGGCCGTTGGAGTGCTGACGTTCTCCTACGGGCAGCTTCCCTGGATCGCCTTGATCCTCGCGTTCAGCTTTGGCCTCTACGGCTTCGTCAAGAAGCGCGTGGGACCCAAGGTTGACGCCCTCACCAGCCTCAGCGTCGAGACCGTGGTGTTGGCTCCCCTCGCCGGTATCACCATGGTTGTCCTGGGCGTGACGGGCGCTGCAACGCTCACCACCCAAGGCGCCGGCCACTTCTGGTTGCTGGTGGCCTCGGGCGTGATCACCGCCGTGCCGCTGCTCTTCTTCGGTGCCTCCGCACGCCGCCTGCCCATGACCACCATCGGGCTGCTGCAGTACTTTGCCCCGGTCCTCCAGTTCATTGTGGCGCTGACGGTGTTCCACGAAACCATGACCACGGCCCGTTGGATCGGCTTTTGCGTGGTGTGGTTGGCCCTGGTTTTGCTGACAGTGGACATGCTCCGGACAACGCGCAAGAACTCCGTCATGAAAAAGCAGGCCCGACGCGAGGCAACGGCCGCGGCCTAGCCCGGAGCCGCCGTCGGCCCCCGCCACCCGTGCCCGGCGGAAGCTGAGAGAGGAACCGCCAAAAACCTGCCGGATGTGAGAGAGCAATCCCGAAAGACCGGTGGGATGTGAGAGCGCGACCGGTTAAAGCAAGCAGGGCCGGATCCACGATTGAATCCGGCCCTGCTTGTGGGTGAAACTTACGCGTGAGCCTTGATGGCGTTCGCGAGAACCTCCAGGCCGTCGATCAGCAGTTCGTCGCTGATGACCAGCGGCGGGAGCAGGCGGATCACGTTGCCGTAGGTACCGCAAGTCAGGATCACGACGCCTTCTTTGAGGCAAGCAGCCGCAACAGCCTTGGTGAGCTCGGCGTTCGGTTCCTTGGAGCCGGACTGAACGAGCTCGATGGCCAGCATGGCGCCGCGGCCACGGATGTCGCCAACCACGGAAACTTCTTCAGCCAGTTCGCGGAGCTTGCCCAGGGCGAGCTCTTCGATGTGGCGGGCGCGACCGTTGAGGTCGTGCTGTTCCATGGTGTCGATGGCTGCCAGTGCTGCGGCGCAGGCAACCGGGTTGCCACCGTAGGTGCCGCCGAGGCCGCCGGGGTGAACGGCGTCGAGGAGGTCGGCGCGGCCGGTGATGGCCGAGAGCGGAAGGCCGCCGGCGATGCCCTTGGCCATGGTGATGATGTCCGGGACAACACCTTCGTGGTCAACGGCGAACCACTCGCCCGTGCGGCAGAAGCCGGACTGGACCTCGTCAGCGATGAAGACGATGCCCTTTTCCTTGGCCCATGCGGACAGTGCCGGGAGGAAGCCTTCGGCCGGAACAATGAAGCCACCTTCGCCCTGGATGGGTTCGATGATGATCGCGGCAACCTGGTCGCCACCGATCTGCTTCTCGATCATGGTGATGGCACGCTTGGCAGCCTCGGCACCGGTGATTTCCGGGTTCTCTTCACGGAACGGGTAGCTCATGGGCATGCGGTAGACCTCGGGCGCGAACGGGCCGAAGTTGGTCTTGTACGGCATGGCCTTGGCAGTCAGTGCCATGGTCAGGTTGGTGCGGCCGTGGTAGGCGTGGTCGAAGGCTACGACGGCGTCGCGGCCGGTGGCCAGGCGGGCAACCTTGACGGCGTTTTCCACGGCTTCAGCGCCGGAGTTGAACAGCACGGTGCGCTTGGCGTGGTCGCCCGGGGTGAGGCGGTTGAGCTGCTCGGCAACTGCAACGTAGCCCTCGTACGGGGTCACCATGAAGCAGGTGTGGGTGAAGTGCGTGGCAGCTTCCTGGACAGCGGCGACGACGGCGGGATCGGACGCGCCGACGCTGGTCACGGCGATGCCTGAGCCGAGGTCAATGAAGGAGTTGCCGTCGACGTCGCGGATGATTCCGCCGTCGGCGTCTTCAACGTAGACAGGGACGCCGGACGCAACTCCGGCAGCAACGACGGCGGCGCGACGCTCGGCAAGTGCCTGCGACTTGGGTCCGGGGAAGGTGCCGTTGATGTTGCGCTTCTGCTCGATGCGGTACGAGAGCTCGTTCGCGGTGGTGGTCATGGGGTGGTTGCCTTTCTGGGAAATTCGTACGGGTTACGCGGCTGCGCTATGCAGCCGGGTTATGCATCGAGTGCGGACATGACGTGCTTGATGCGCGTGTAGTCCTCAACGCCGTACATGGAGAGGTCCTTGCCGTAGCCGGACTGCTTGAAGCCACCGTGCGGCATCTCTGCCGTCAGGAGGATGTGGGTGTTGATCCAGACTGCACCGAAGTCAAGGTCGCGGCTCATGCGCATGGCCGTGCCGTGGTCGGTGGTCCAGACGCTGGACGCCAGGGCGTATTCGACGTCGTTGGCCAGCTCCAGCGCTTCTTCTTCCGAGCTGAACTTTTGGACAGTGATGACCGGGCCGAAGGTCTCCTTCTGCACAATGTCATCGGTCTGCTTGGCGCCGGAGATGATGGTGGGTTCGAAGAAGAAGCCCTTCTCCCCTGCCCGGTGGCCGCCGGTCTCGATCTTGCAGTTGGCCGGCAGGTTCTCCACCACGGACGTGACCGCGTTGAAGTGGTTCACGTTGTTGAGCGGGCCGAAGTAGTTGTCTTCGTCGTTCTGCGAACCGGTGTGCAGGGTCTTGGTGTGCTCCACCATGGCTGCCACGACGTCGTCGTGAACGGAGTCTTCCACCAGAACGCGGGTGATGGCCGTGCAGTCCTGGCCGGCGTTGAAGAAAGCGAACTCGGCGATGGCCGCGGCGCTCTTCTTGATGTCGGCGTCCTTGAACACAATGGCCGGAGCCTTGCCGCCAAGTTCCAGGTGGGCACGCTTGAGGCCCTTGGCTGCGCCGCTTGCCACGGCGATGCCTGCGCGGACGGAGCCGGTGATGGAAACCAACCCGGGGACCTTGTGGTCAACCATCATGGCGCCGGTTTCGCCGGTGCCGAGGACAACGTTGAGGACACCGGCCGGGAAGATCTCCCCGGCGAGACGTGCCAATACGAGGGTGGACTCAGGAGTGGTGTCCGAGGGCTTCAGGACCACGGTGTTGCCTGCGGCCAGCGCGGGGCCGATCTTCCAGATAGCCATGAGGAACGGGTAGTTCCACGGAGCAACCTGGGCTACCACGCCGATCGGTTCGCGGCGTACGTAGGAGGTGTGGCCCTCGAAGTACTCGCCCGCGGACTTGCCTTCCATGATGCGGGCAGCACCGGCGAAGAAGCGGAGCTGGTCTGCGCCGGCGGCAACTTCCTCTGAGGCGATCAGGGAGCGGACCTGGCCGGTGTTGCGGTGCTGGGCTTCGACCAGTTCGTCGCTGTTGGCCTCCACGGCGTCGGCGAGCTTGAGGAGCATCAGCTGGCGCTGGCCCGGGGTGGCCTTCTTCCAGGACTTGAAGGCCTGGTTGGCCGCAGTCATGGCGGCGTCCACGTCTTCCTGCACCGAAATCGGCGACTTGGCAACGATGTCCCCGGTGGCGGGGTTCACGATGTCCAGAAGACCCGTACCTGCCGGCGTAACGAATTCGCCGTTGATGAAGTTCTGCAAGGTTTGAACCACGGTGTGCAACCCTCTTTCGGAGTCTGGGCATGGGTTTAGCTGATCAGAGCCTATGCCAGGGAGGTGGACCAAGGAATAGCCAGCTGCACACACAAGAGCCCTCCGCTTAGTGCGCTTGACCAGTGCCGGGTTAGGCTTTAAAGCATGGCAATGTCCCTCGCTTCGCTCGTCGCTGTCCCCTCCCTGAAACTCCGCCAGGCCGGCCTTGCCGAAACTACCTGGAACCAGGACATCAGCTGGGTTGCCGTGACGGAACTGGAAGATCCGCAGCGCTTCCTCAGCGGCGGCGAATTGGTCCTTACCACCGGGCTCCGCCTCAAGAGCGCCGCGGACCAGCGGCGGTTCGTTCGTCAGGCCCAGCGCGCCGGCGCGGTGGGGATCGGCTTCGGCATCGGCCTCACCCACGAGTCCGTTCCGGAAGCCCTCATCGCCGAAGCCAACCGCTGGGGTTTACCGCTGGTGGAAGTCCCCTACGAGACCCCCTTCATAGCCATCGGCAAACTGGTGGCGGAATCGCATTCGGCTGACCACTACTCCAACTTGGAGCGGCTCCTCGCCGGGCACCAGATCCTGGCACGCTCACTCCTCACCGGCGGCGGCCTGAACGAGCTCCTCAAACAATTGGGCAGCATGCTCCGCACCGACGTGGTGCTCACCCAGTTCAGCGCGCAGCTTTACAACAGCGTGGCTGGGAAACCGGCCCCGACGGCGGACGGCTGGGCTTCGTATCCGATTCCCACCGGCCGCAGGGATGCATGCACGCTGTGGCTTAGGCAGCCTTTTGTGGACTCCGGGATAGTCAGCTACGCGCAGAACCTCATCAGCGTTGAGCTCAACAACATGGTCAAGCAGCGCCAGTCCCAGCGCGCCATGGCCGGGCAAGTGTTGGACGACGTTATCCACGGCACTCTGGAGAGCATCGAGGCCGCCCGGCGCCTGGCTGGAGTGGGAATCAACAGCACCAGGAAGAACGTGGTGCTCGTGGCGGAGTCCACAGCACACCACAAGCAGCTGGTCAGCATTTCCCTGCCCCAGGCGCTGGAAGCCGGCGTGAGCGCCGTCGTCGGGAAGGACCTGGTCACGGTCATCAACGACGACGGCAGCTCGGCCACCGCTTTGGCCAAAAGCCTCAGTGATCACTTGCAGGAGGCCGGAATCCACGCCGTCATCGGCATCGGCGGTGCCTACACGAAGCCAAACGGCCTGCGCTGGAGCTACTTTGAAGCGCGCGACGCCGTGGCGCACGGCTTGCCGGTCAACGAACCCGAACGGCTGAGCCTGACGTCGCTGTTGCTCGCCAGCGAGGATGTTCCTTTGGCGGATATGGCCAGCGAGTCCCTCACGCCGCTGCGGAAGTTCGATGCCGCCCACGGCGCCGAACTGGTGGCCACGCTGGAAAGCTACCTGAACCACAATGGGTCAGTGGCCGCCGTCGCCGAGGCCTTGACCCTGCACCGCAATACGGTGCGTTACCGTCTGGCCCAAATCACGGAGCTGACGGGCTACGACCCCTCACAGACGCAAGACCGGGTGCAGCTGTGGCTCGCCCTTGCCGTGCAACGGTTGGGTTCGCGCAACCCGCGATAGTCCCCTCTGCAGTGAGCGTGGAGAGGTTCGCCACAAAGTTCTAGACATTAGACGTCAAACGTCTAACCTTTAGGTATGGCCGCGACGACTCCTCTTACCCCCAGCACCGGAAACATCCCCACTGTGAGCAACGCCCAGGTTGCCCCCGCAGTCCTTGCGAACCCTTCGGCTCCCAAGACGCGCGTCGTCGCCGTCGTCGGCATTATTGCCGTGGTGCTCATCGGTCTGAACCTTCGGGCAGGCATCACCAGTGCCGCGGCGTTGTTCCACGATCTGCAACAGGTACTGGGCTACGGTGCTTTGGTCGCGTCGATTCTGCCGTCCATCCCCCTGTTGTGCTTTGCGGTTGCGGGCATGGGAACGTCATGGCTCACGCGTCGGGTGGGTGTGGAGAAAGCCATCGCAATTGCGCTGGCACTGCTGACTGGCGGCCTGCTGGTCCGCGGCGTTCCGGTAACAGGTGCACTCCTCGGAGGCACCGTCCTGGCGATGTCCGGCCTGGCCGTGTGCAACGTGGCCATGCCGTCCTTCATCCGTGAGCACTACTCCGAGCGCACCTCCATGATGACAGGCCTCTATACCTTCACCATGTCCGGCGGCGCCACCTTCGCCGCAGTCGTCAGCGTTCCCTTGGCCCAGGAGCTCGGTTCCCCGTCCATGGGCCTGGCTGCCTGGGGCTTGCTGGGCGTCGCGGCCCTGCTTGGATTCCTGCCGGTTGTCCTGCACACTCACCGGAACACCACCAAAACTGATCGTCCAAGGGTCTCCATGTGGCCTCTCCTGCGCACGCGCTTGGGCATCCTGATCACCGCAATCTTCACCTTCCAGGCGTTTCTTGCCTACGCCGTGATGAGCTGGTTTGCATACATCCTCACGTCCCAAGGCCTCAGCGCCTCCGAAAGCGGCCTGCAGTTTGGCGTGATGCAGCTGGTGTCCGTTGCCGCCGGAATGATCCTGCTTGCCTTCGGCTCTCGGCCGGGAATGCTCCGCCCCGCACTGTATCTCGCCAGCAGCTCCACGCTGGTGGCCATTGCCGCCATGCTCTGGCTGCCAACGTCATTGGCCGTTGTCCCTGCTGTTCTGTTCGGGTTCGGCTTGGGCATTTTCCCGCTGGTTCTGGTGATCATCAGCCGCAGCGGACGCTCGACGGCGGAAACCACCGCGCTCTCCACCATCGCCCAATCGCTGGGATACTTGATTGCGGCAATTGGTCCCTTCGGCATGGGACTTCTCCACAGCGCCACGGGCGGCTGGGTGTTGCCCCTGAGCCTGCTGTCGGTGGTTGCCGTGGCGCTCATGGTTACTTGCCACATGCTCACCAGTAAGCGCACTGCCACCAAGACCGGACCGAGGACAGCATGACCCTTACGCCTTCGCATCGCCCGGCCCTTGCCGAGGAGATCACCGCCAAGCTGCGGGACATGATCAAGTCCGGTGAATGGCCGCTGCAGGAGCGAATTCCTGCCGAGCCCGAGCTCATGTCCACACTGGGCGTTTCGCGCGGCACCCTCCGCGAAGCCATCAAGGCGCTGGCCCACTCCGGCATGCTGGAAGTCCGCCGCGGCGATGGCACCTACGTCAGGGCCAACAGCGAGATGTCCGGCGCAGCCCAGCGCATGTACCTGGAGCACACCCAGGAACATATCGTGGAAGTCCGCCTGGGCCTGGACACCCAGGCAGCCCGTCTGGCCACCAAGCATGCCACCACCGAGGACCTGGCCGAGATGCGGCGCCTCCTTGCCTTGCGGCACGATGCCTGGCAGGCCGGGGACTACCCCACCTGGGCCAGCGCCGACTGGGAATTCCACGAGCGCGTAGCCCTGGCCTCCGGCAATCCGCTACTGCACCAGCTCTACGCTTCCTTTGGCGGTGTCTTCCACAACGATCTCCTGCGTCAGCAGCGCAAGGGTGGCTTCAATGGCATCCCCCGCGAAGGCCACGACGAATTGGTTGATGCCCTCGAAGCGCACGATCCCGATGCCGCCGTGCAGAGCGTGTACCGGAACCTGGATTACTGCTCGGACCCAGCGCCTCGGTAACTTTCGGCGATGAAGGCGACGAAGACGATGAAGGTGATGCTGAGGAACGACTCAGGGCGTGTCCGGTTGACACGTGCCCTCAGGAAAAGTCCAAACTGGTCGTATGGTCATCCGCGTTCACACCGAACCCAACTGCGGTAACGCGCCTCGGCATGAGGTTGCCCGCCGCTTAGCCGTAGCTCTCGCAGGCGCTGATTCAACAGAACTGGAATCGCTGCTCTCTCCCGATGCCGAGTGGGACGTTCTGGGAAAGGCAGCATCCCGGGGCCTACCTGCAATTCTTGCCAATGCCGAGCCGAGGAGCCCGGCCGTCGAGCTACGTGTTCTCTCGGTCATCACCCACGGCAGGGAAGCAAGCATTGACGGCGTGACGCTGTTCAAAGACGGTCAGGTGGTGAACTTCTGCCATGTGCTTCGTTTCGCGAACACCGCAAAGACCGCAGCGATCACAAAAATCCGGACCTATGAGGCAACGCCATAAGGCGTACCCTGCTGGTACCTCTGCACCGGATCGGTGCGCTGCGCCGCCTTGATGGCTTGGAATAGCCTGGCCCCAGTCAGGACAGGACCGCAACGCATCAGGTTGCCACCTCGATCCCCGCCCCGGCCGCGTCCCTGAACCTCGCATTGACCAGCACCACGTCGCGCCCGGCCCGGTCCAGCAGGCTCGCGGCAACACTGGCCCGGTATCCAGTGGCGCAGTGCACCCAGATCCGGGCATCCGGTACCTCCGTGATCCTCCCCAAGAGCTCGTAGACGGGGATGTTCAGCGCGCCCGCCACGTGCGAGGTCCCAAACTCATCCGGTCGGCGAACATCCAGGACCACGTCCTCCGGGTTCCGCTCTTCCAACAGCAACGTCCAGTCCCCGTGCGGGTAGCTTGCCTGCGGGTACCCCGGCGCCCACTCACCAGGGTGGGGCCCGACGGCGGCATCCGGACTATCGATGCCGATTCTCGCCAGGTCGCGGATCGCCTTCTCAACCTCGTCGAAAGGTCCCAATAGTGTGAGGGGCTGGTTCCACGGGATCACCCAGCCGAGGTAGCTGGTGAAATTCTCTCCGCGGCCGTACTCAAAACACACGCTGCCCTGGAGATGGCTGTCCGCGAAGGCTACGCGGTGCCGCAAATCCACCACCCACTCCCCGGCCCTCAACCGCCGGCCCAGCTCACCGGCTTCCACGGAATCCGGCACGGACAGGTCCGCTGCGCCCGGACCGGCGGCGTTGAGAGGGCTCATGTGGGCGTAATACGCGGGGTACGCCGTGAGATTCTCCAGCAACTCTGCAACGAAGTGGTCCTCATCAGGGTCCGTCAGTGCGTGGTTGGAGAGAGCTTGCTCGCCAATGGTTGACGATTCCTGGCGGCTGGCAGGCCCGGTCGAGCAGAAGGATCCGAAGCCGTGGGTCGGGTAGAGCGGAGCGTCTGGATGAGCCGAGGACACCAATCGACGGACCGATGAATACTGATGGTGTGCCAGCGTCGCGGTGTCATGGGGCGAGACCAGGTCCGTCCGCCCCACCGAGCCGTAGAGCAAGCTGCCGCCGGAAAACACAGCCGCCGGGCCGCCGTCGTGCGCTTCATCCCGCACCACATATGACAGGTGGGTATGGGTGTGCCCGGGGGTCGCCACCACGGTGACTACAAGGCGGCCGACGCGGAGGACCTGGCCATCGGAAACGGGGACACGGGTGAACGTGACGTGGTCCTCGGCGTTCACCAGATAGGCAGCCCCGTGTTTTTCGGCCAGCACCAACCCGCCGGTGACGTAGTCGTTATGGAGGTGGGTTTCGGCAACGTGCGTAATACGGACGCCCGCGTCCCTCGCAGCGGCTTCCACCCGGTCAATGTCTCGTTGGGGATCAACTACCAGAGCCACATCGCCGTCGTGCACAAGGTAGCTGCGGTCGCCCAACGGAGGAGTTTCGATGACGACGACATCCATGCTTCAGGGTACCGCTGAGGCCCAAAACCGCTGGGTTTAAACAGAAGCGGGGCCACCCGAAATGAGTGACCCCGCCCTGCATGGAACGACTAGACCTGTGCGGCTACGCCATCACGGGAGATGTTGACCATGTCCTCGCGCGGTACAACCTTGATGCGCTCGCGCTTGACCTCAACACCGTGGGAGGTGCCGGCCTCGGTTGCTGCGGCGCCGAGCGCGAGCTCGTGGGCGTCCAGTGCCAGCCAGCCCTCCCAGCTGGTGAACTTCACGCCGCGGGAGTCCAGGAGATCAACCACTGCATCAGCTGCGGGAACCTCGGCAACCGGTAGGTTCTCGCGGTCTTCCAGCAGGTACGTGACGGTTTCCAGGGCGTCGCCCTTGGTGTGGCCGATCAGGCCTACGGGACCACGCTTGATCCAGCCCGTGGCGTAGAGGCCCGGGACGTGCTGGCCGTCGGCGTCCAGGACGCGGCCGCCGTCGTTGGTGATGACGCCCTTCTTGTGGTCGAACTCGACGTCCGGCAGGGCCGAACCGAAGTAGCCGATTGCGCGGTACACGGCCTGGACCGGGTAGTCGACGAACTCGCCGGTGCCGCGGGCGTTGCCCGTGCCGTCCAGTTCAGTGCGCTCGAACTTGATGCCCGCAACCTTGCCCGGGGTTTCGGCGGAGTCAACGATCTCCACCGGGCTGTGCAGGAAGTGAAGGTGCAGGCGGCGGGAAGCCTTCAGCTCGGAGAGGTCCTCGGGCTGCTCGGCGATCCAGTTGGTGAGCGTGCCAACCATGGTCTTGATCTGGTTGTTCGTCTGGACCTGGCGGTCGGACTCTTCGTCGAATTCGAAGTCCTCGGCGTAGAGGATGATGTCTACGTCCTTGGAGTGCGAGAGTTCGCGGAGTTCCAGCGGGGTGAACTTCACCTGTGCCGGGCCGCGGCGACCGAAGACGTGCACGTCCGTAACGGGTGAGGCCTTCAGACCGGCGTAGACGTTGTCCGGGATTTCGGTGACCAGCAGGTCATCGGCGTGCTTGGACAGAACGCGCGCTACGTCCAAGGCCACGTTGCCGTTGCCGAGGACAGCGATTTCGGTGGCCTCCAGCGGCCATTCGCGGGGAACGTCCGGGTGTCCATCGAACCAGGAAACGAAGTCCGCGCCGCCGAAAGAACCCTCAAGTTCGATGCCCGGGATGTTCAGGTCCGCGTCCTTGATGGCGCCGGTGGCGAAGATAATGGCGTCGTAGTGCTTGCGGAGGTCCTCAATGGAGATGTCCGTGCCGTAGTCCACGTTGCCGAAGAAGCGGATGTCGCCGCGGTCCAGAACCTTGTGCAAGGCGTTGACGATGCCCTTGATGCGGGGGTGGTCCGGTGCGACGCCGTAGCGGATCAGGCCGTACGGTGCCGGGTAGCGATCGAAGAGGTCGATGCTGACCGTGAGTTCGCCTCTCTTGACGGCCTCGCTCTTGGTCAGGATGTCCGCTGCGTACACGCCGGCCGGGCCGGAGCCGATGACGGCGACGCGAAGCGGACGGTCCGCAGAACCTACGGGGGTGCTAATTGACACGGCTGTGTTCCTTCTTCTTCTCAGTTACTGCGGACGCGGGGACGGTTGGGGGTAATAGTGCTGTAGTCAGCGGTCTTGAAATGTTGCGGGGCAAAGGGGCTGACACGGACCACATCGCCGATCACAATGACCGCCGGGTTGGCCACGCCGACGGCTTCCGCCTGGTCCGCAATGGTGCCCAGAGTGCCGATGGTGACGCGCTGATCCGGCAAATACCCGTTCTCTACGATACCTACTGGCGTGTCCAAAGGCAGACCCGAGCCTGCCAGCGCAGCCGCGGAATCACGCAATTGCGCCACTCCCATGAGCAAAACCACAGTGTGATCGGGGCGTGCGGGGACTTCGGACAGCTCTTCGTGGCCGGTCACCACGCTGAAGCCTTTGGCGAGGCCACGGTGCGTCACCGGGATACCGGCGGCGGCCGGAACCGAGATTGCCGACGTCACGCCGGACACTACTTCAACCTCGACGCCGTTCTGCCGGCAAAATTCTGCTTCCTCGCCTCCGCGCCCCAGGACGTAGGGGTCGCCGCCTTTGAGGCGGACCACGCGGTTGCCCTTCAGGGCTTCCTCCACCAGGATGCGGTTGATCTCCAGCTGCGGCACGGGATGATGGCCGGGCGTCTTGCCTACCTCGATCACGCGGACATCCGGAGCGAGTTCATTCAGCAGCTCACGGGGGCCAAGACGGTCTGCAACCACGACGTCGGCCTGGCCCAGCAGGCGTCGGCCGCGGACGGTGATGAGTCCCGAGTCGCCGGGGCCGCCACCCACCAAAGCCACAGAGCCAAGGGGTGTCCTGCCGGCGGCGTCCAGCTTACGGTGCCGGCGGAGCGGAAGATCACCCGTTTCCAGTGCGGTGGCAACAGCGTTGCGAAGGGCCATGGCGCGGCGAGGGTCTCCCCCGGCATTGATGGCGATCTTGACGTCGTCCACCACGGCAACGGCCGGCGTCCATGCAGCGGATGCTTCGTGATCAGAGGCGTTGACGCACCAGATGCGCTGAGCCTCGGCGTCGGCGGCAACCCGGGTGTCCACAGCGGCTGCGCCAGTGGCGGTCTGGACGAACCAGACGCCGTCGAGGTCCGAGGTGCGGTACTCGCGCGGCTCCCAGGTGAGAAGCCCGGATGCTGCCTGACCGCGAAGTGTTTCGGTGGCAACGGGTGCGACCACGGTGACTTCAGCACCGGCGTCGAGCAGTCCCTTGGCGCGACGCTGCGCAACGGGGCCGCCGCCAACCACCAGCACCGGGCGGCCGAGCAGCCGCAGGGCGGTGGGGTAAATGTCCTGTATTGCCATGAAAAAACTGTAGGGCGGCTCCGTAACATGCTTCAAAGGCTCGGAAACACCCGGTAACGCTGGGTAATCCAACGTCACATAATTCCCCGCTCAAGTCGGAGAAACACTGTCCCTGAGCCTCAGGTAATAGGCCCGCTGCTCCTTGCCGAGGTGCTCGATCGCGTAACGAAGCGCCGTCCGCGGCATGGTGGCAGCGTGTTCATCCAAGAAAGCCAGGAGGCGCTCGCGGCTACTGCGCCCGGCATCCCGGACCCAACCACCCACGGCTTTGTTAATGAGGTCTTCAGTGTCATGGAGCAGGATCTCGGCGATGGCGAAAGTGTCGTCCAGCTGGCCTTCGCGGATGAACGCCGACGTCGCCACGATGGCTGTCCGGCGCTCCCACATGTCCTCCGAACGGGCCAAGTGATAGAGGGGATCGCGCGGCTTAGCCATCAGCCACCCACCCACAACCCGTCCGGCACCCAGGTCAACAAGGTCCCAGTTGTTGATGCGGTCGTGCCTGCGCAGATACAGCTCGTAAAGTTCCCTGCGCCGATCTTCAGTGGTCTTCTTTTTCTGCATTTGCAGGGCCATGATCTTCACGGCCCCGGCCCTTGCCTCGTGGATGTCCTGCTCCAGGAGTTCCTCAATCTCCTTCGGGGGCATGGCTGCGAACTCCTTGCCGAGAGTGAAAACCTCGCCCATGCGGACGCCCAGGAAAAAGTCACCCTCGGCATAGTCTCCCTGGCCCGTCTTGAAATACCGCTGGTATTTGGCCTGTTCGACGTCGGACTGCCGCACTTGCAGCCGTGCCAGAAACTCGACGGCGGTGGGCTGGGTGCCCGGCGCCAGCGCGGCTCTTGGGGACTTGCCCGCCTTGGGGGCCTTGGCAGCGGTGGCCGTCTTCCCGGTGTTGAGTTTCTTACCGGTGTCTGGGGTCTTTCCGGACTTGGGGGTCATCACTCAATAATGCGCCTAAAAGACCGACCAGCCAGTACGCGTAGTGAATTCGTCCAGCGCGGCCACACCAGCCACCGAGTTGCCCGACCTTCCCAGGCCGGGACTCCACACACTGATGGAGCACTTGTTCGGCACCACGGCCACTATCCCTCCGCCGACGCCACTCTTGCCCGGCAGCCCCACCCTGTACGCGAATTCGCCCGCAGCATCGTAGGTACCGCAGGTGAGCATGACAGCGTTGATTCTTTTGGTCTGCGCGGGGGAAAGCACCAGTGTCCCATCTGCACCCAAACCGTTGGATGCAAGGAACCGGGTTGCGAGCGCCAGGTCTTCGCACGTCATGGCCAGGGCGCATTGCTCGGCGTAGGAGTTCAGGACCTCCTCCACGGGGTTTTCCAAGTTGCCGCAGCTCGCCAGGAAATGCGCCAGCGAGGCGTTGCGGTGCCCTTTGCCCAATTCGGAGGACGCCACGCGGTGATCCGTGTCGACGCCGGCATTGCCGGTCTCTTGGCGCATCAGGTCCCGGACGGCGTGGGCGGCGTTGCCCGTCAGGCTAAGGAGCCTGTCCGTCACCACAATGGCTCCGGCGTTGATGAACGGGTTCCGGGGAATGCCGTCCTCGCTCTCGAGCTGAACCAGCGAGTTGAAGGGGTTTCCCGAAGGTTCCCGGAACACGCGCTTCCAGATGTGGTCACCGTCGGCAGCCAACACCAGGGCGAGGGCGAAGACCTTCGAGATGCTTTGAATGGAGAATTCCACATGGGCGTCCCCTGCGGAGAAGACATCGCCTTCCCGGGTGACTACCGAGATCCCGAATTGATGCGGGTCTACTGCGCCGAGTTGCGGGATGTAGTCCGCTACCTTGCCTTGGCCGATGTGCGGTTGAACCGCCCCGACAATATCTTCGAGAAGGTTTTGAATGTCCACGGGATAACCTTTGCTTTCTGCGTAGTCCCCTCGCCGTTGAAGGGACTGACAAGTGTTCGCGCGCTCTTGGCGCAACAACACACAGCCAGCAACACTACCTGCCTTAAAGCGGCTCCGTGTGGACCGCTGGCGTACACGCAGGGACGTTACGCACAGCCATAGGTTATGTGGCCAGGTGTGGACTCCATCCGATGGCAGGGGCTACGTGCTTTGCTACGTTCCTCAGGAGCTTGGCGTTGTAATCCACTCCCAGCTGGTTGGGCACAGTGAGCAGGACGGTGTCAGCCGCTTGAACCGCAGCGTCCTTGGCAAGTTCCTCCGCCAACTGATCCGGCTCCCCGATGTAGCTTTTGCCGAAGCGGGACAGCGCGCCGTCGAGGACGCCCACCTGGTCCTTGCTGTCGGCTTGGGCGCGGAGGCCGAAGTAGTGGTTGTCTACCTCGTCCACAATCGGGATCACGCTGCGGCTGACTGAGATCCTCGGCTCAAGGCCGTGCCCGGCTGCGGCCCAGGCCTCACGGAACATGTGGATCTGTTCGGCCTGCAACTCATCAAACGGCACGCCTGTGTCCTCGGTGAGGAGTGTGGAGCTCATAAGGTTCATGCCCTGCTCTGCGGCCCACACGGCAGTTTTCCGGGTGCCGGCTCCCCACCAGATCCCCTGTGAGAGGCCCGGTGACTGGGGTTGGATGGGTAGCAGCCCCGTGGCTCCGCCAGCGTAGTGCGGATCGGCTTCGGCAACACCGTGCCCGGCGATGGCTTTCCGGAACAGCGCCGTGTGACGGCGTGCCATGTCGCCGCCGTCCTCGCCGTCGGCGGGGACGTAGCCAAAGTTCGCGGCGCCGTTCCGGGCGGGCTCAGGTGAACCGCGGCTCACGCCGAGCTGCAGACGCCCATCGCTGATGAGGTCCGTGGCGGCGGCTTCCTCGGCCATGTAGAGCGGGTTTTCGTAGCGCATGTCGATCACGCCTGTGCCGATTTCGATCCGGCTGGTCCTGGCCGCGATCGCGCTGAGGAGCGGGAAGGGAGAAGCCTGCTGCCGGGCGAAGTGGTGGACCCGGAAGAAAGCCCCGTCTATGCCCAGTTCCTCCGCCGCGACAGCGAGTTCAATCCCCTGCTTCAGGGCCTCCCCAGCCGTGGGAACCAATGAGCCAGGTACACGCGCCCAGTGTCCGAAGGAGAGGAAGCCGATCCGTTTCTTGTGCATGCTCAGGACAACCGTGCGGGGGGCGAGGGAATTCCACATACGCTGATTCCTCGTTTGCATCCATACCCTCCAGGGGTATGGTAGAGGTGAACGTAACCCCAGTGGATAGTCGGCGGAAGGAGGCCCAACGTGAGCCCATCAGCACTTCTACAACCCCTTCGTCGGGCTTCCCTGCTCGTACTGGTGTTTGGCGTCATTGCCGGAATTTTCGGCATGCATGTGGTGACGGACTCCCATGCGACCCATTCCGCTCCCTCTACTCAGGCTTTAGCGCTGCACAGTGCTCATCTCGGGCATTCAACGCCCGGCTCCCAAGCAGCCAGCACGCTCCACCACCCGCTGGGTTCCAGCATTGATGCACAGTCCTGCTCCTCGGGTAGCTGCTCATGTGCAGAATCAACCGCTGAGCACTGCACCCCCTCGTTGAAGACTGGCTCCTTGGTCGCTCCGCTTCCGGGCAGCGGAGCTGGCGGCTTGGCTGATGGTCCGTGGGCCACAGTCGAAGCACCGCGAGCGTGGACCTATGTCCCTCCCAAGCCGTCCCTGAGTCAACTTTCGATCAGTAGGACGTAAGCGTTTTGCCTTGGCGGCCCCAAGTTTTGCCGCCTTCGCAAGGCCTCGCATCCCTCCACGTAGGACCACGAGGCAATCATCGTGCTTATCACCAGGATGGCTCGCGCCCCGGGCCGCCCCACTATCGAAAGACCACAACCCTGATGAACAAAACCCAGCTCACCCTTAGCGCCGCCACTTTTGCAGGTCTCCTTGCTGTGGCGGGCTGTGCCTCTCCCGCGAACCCTGGCTCCATGCCGGGAATGGACCACGGAAACTCCAATACCAGCGCGCCCACCAATATCACTTCTGCAGAGCACAACGCGGCGGACGTCATGTTTGCCCAGATGATGATTCCCCATCATGCCCAAGCGGTGGAGATGTCCGATGCCATGCTCGCAAAGGCCAACATTCCTGCCGCGATAACGGAGTTGGCCAATAAGATCAAAGCGGCTCAGGCACCCGAAATTGACAAGATGACGGGCTGGCTCCAGAGCTGGAACATGCCGGTCATGGGTTCCTCAGGTCATGGCGGCCACGGCATGGACGGCATGGTCAGCGAAAGCGACCTCCAGAAACTCAGTGAAGCCCAGGGCACGGAAGCGTCCAAGCTCTTCCTCTCACAGATGATTGCCCACCATGAAGGCGCCATCAGCATGGCTAAGACGGAGACCAGCCAAGGCAAGTTCCCGGAGGCCATCCAGTTGAGCAAGGACATCGTGACCTCGCAGGAGAAGGAGATTCAGGAGATGAAAGCCCTGCTGGCCACCCTCTAGCAGGCCTGTTGCACGGCGAACACACGACGGCGGCAGGTCGCCGTCGTGCGTTCGCGTCGGGTTTTCCGCCAGGCACCGCAGTCTCTACCGCCTGGCGCCCCCGTAACCTCTGGCGCGGAAGGCGCGAAAGGGAGCGGTCCCCACGCCGAAAAGGTGCGGTAGGCGGAAACGGGTGCGGTAGGCGGAAACGGGCGCGCGGTGCGGGCCCGGCACTCAATCGGCTCGTCGATAGTGCATGTAGACCGCGCCGTTGCTGAGCGGCTCCGATGAGACAAGCTTGAGGTGCCGGGTGCTGGGCAGTCCGCCCTGATACAGGGTGGGCCCGTGGCCAGCGATCATGGGATGGATAAGGAACTTGTATTCGTCGATCAAATCAAGACGGTCCAGTTCTGTGGCTAGTTTGCCGCTGCCGACCAGCACGCCCTCGGGGGTCCTGTCCTTGAGTTCCTGCACCGCAGTCTGCAGATCGCCAACAAGATGGTGGCTATTGGTCCAGGGGAATTTTGACCGAGTGGACGATACGACGTACTTGGGTATTGTCTCCAGGGTCAGCGCCCACTCCCGCAACGCTGGCGGTGCGTCTACTTCACCGCTTGCCACCAAGGGCCAATAGCTCTCCATCATTTCGTAGGTAGTACGGCCCCAGAGCATTGCACCCCCCTGCTCCAGAAGACGGGTGAAGAGGGCATGAGTCTCGTCGTCCGCGATTCCCTCCCGGTGGTCGACGCAACCATCAAGAGTGACGTTGATACTGAACGTTAGAAGGCCCATTCGACGATTCTAGGTGCGCGCAGAGAGCGGAGGAAGGGGAGCCAGAAGCCGATGGGTGTGAACCCGCGAACAGGAGTTTGTGTACACATAATGCCCCTAAGAAGGGCTCTTAAGGGCATTATGTGTACGAAAACTCCGGAGGGTTAGCGGCTGCTTCCCGCCAGCAAACCCCGACGCTGCAGCAAACGCTTCTCAATGGGCCCGAACACAAGCAGTTCGATCAGGATTCCCACAAACAGGATCAGCAGGATCGCGGACATCACGATTGTCATGTCGGAGAGCAAACGCCCCTGATCCAGCAGCGAGCCCAGGCCGAACCCAATCGTTCCGCCCACTGCGATGATCTCTGCGGCCATGAGTGAACGCCAGGAGAAAGCCCAGCCCTGCTTCAAGCCGCCGATGTACCCGGGAAGAGCTGCTGGCAGGACAATCTGCAGTGCCATCTGGAGACGGTTCGCTCCGAGAACTGTGCCCACGCTGCGGTACTGCGGCGGGATCTGGTCCACACCGGAGATGAGCCCGTTGATGATGGACGGGATAGCGCCCATGAACACCACGAAGTAGACGGTGGCGTCAGTGAGGCCAAACCAGATGATGGCAGCGGGAACCCATGCCACGGAAGGGAGCACCTGCAAACCGGAAATGAGCGGCCCGAATGCACGGCGCAAGGGAGCCACTTGAGCCAGGATCAACCCCACGGGGGTAGCGATGACTACCGAAATCAGGAAGCCGATCACACCACGCTGCAGCGATGTCCACACTGCTTCCTGGACTTTACCTTCGCCCCACATGGTGACGAACTGGGTGAGAACGTCCAGGGGCCCGGGAACCAGGTCACGTCGTTTGAACTCGAGGGATACGTAGAACTGCCACGCAAGAATCAGGACTACCAAGGCGGCAACAGGCAGCAGTACCCGTTTCCATTCGATGCCGGCTTTGCGTCCGCTGTCCGACTGGAGGTTGTCCAGGCCTGCTTCAAGGTCCCGGAGTTCCGAGGCGTTGCCCTTCAGCGACGGCGAGGTGATGTGCTCTTTGGAATCTGTCACTGGAAGGGTCCGCTCTTCGGTGGTGATGGGGTTACTTGGCATGGCGGCGGATCTCCTCGCGAAGGCGGCGCGTGATGGTTCCGGTGAGCTCCCCGGCGCGACCGGCATCGGTGCGGTGCTCTTCGGTGACGTCCCATTCGGCCACCACACGGCCGGGACGCGAGGAAAGCAGCAGTACGCGTTGGCCCAGGCGAACGGCCTCGCGGACGTTGTGGGTAACGAACACGATGGTCCGGCCCGTTTCCTTCCAAATACGCTCAAGTTCATCGTGCAGAAGGTCGCGGGTGATGGCGTCAAGGGCAGCAAACGGCTCGTCCATCAGCAGCAACTGACGGTCCTGAGCCAAGGAGCGGGCCAAGGCAACGCGCTGCCTCATGCCGCCTGACAGTTCGTGGGGACGCTTATCCCCCGCGCCGCCCAAATGCACCAGTTCCAAGAGTTCCGTGGCGCGGGCACGCCGGCTGGCCTTGGTGCTGGACTTGTCTGCAAGCTGCAACGCCAACTCAATGTTTCCGCGCGCGGTCAGCCAAGGGAACAGGGACGCGTCCTGGAACATGAAGGCGGCACCGTCGCTGGGTACTTCAAGAGCGCCCGACGTCGGCCTTTCCAGTCCCGCCATGATGTTTAGCAGGGTGGACTTGCCGCAGCCGGACGCACCGAGGAGGGCGACGAACTCGCCCTGCGCGATGGTGGCGTTGACGTCGTCCAGCACCGGGGCGCCGTCGCCGAAGCGCTTGCCCAGGTTCTCGAGTACGACTGGCATGGTCCCGTCCTTCGTGTTGATTGGTAGAGCTGATGTGGATAAAGGCCGGCCCGCTCCCCCCGGGTAGAGGGAAGCGGACCAGCCTGTTACTGCTTAGTCCTGGCCAAGACCTGCAGCTGAGGTCTTCTTGCCTTCAACCTCGTTCAATGTGCGAAGGTCGAAGATGCCGTTGATATCGGCCTTCTGAGTGGTTCCGGCTTTGACGCCGTCTTCCAGGAGCTTGTTGTAGGTTCCAGCCAGCGGATCGGTGGTGAACTTGATGTTCTGCAGAGCGCGTTCAATCACGTTCGCGGGAAGCGGCTTGCCTGCCGTGTCCTTGAGAACCGCGTTGATGGTGGTCGCCTTCTCCTCAGCCGAGGCCGAGTTGAGCCAGTTCACGGATTCAACGTGGCCCTTCAGGAGCGCCTTCACGGTTTCCGGGTGTTCGGCAGCGAACTTCTTGTTCACGATCAGGATGGTGGTGGTGAAGTCACCGTTCTCCCACAGATCCTTCTCATCAACCAGGACCTTCGCACCGGCTTCGAGCACCAGGCGGGAGGCCCACGGCTCAGGCAACCACGCGCCGTCGAGCTTTCCGTCTTGGAAGAGCTTCAGCGACTGGGCGTTTTCTGTCGGGTTAATGTTGACGTCGCCGCTGCCATCGGTGTTGGTCTTGAAGCCTTGATCGCCCAACCAGGCCCGGAGGGCCACATCCTGGGTTCCGCCGAGCTGCGGGGAACTGAGGATCTTGCCTTTGAGGTCGGCTGCGGAGGTGATCTCCGGCTTGACCACCAGCTGGGCACCGCCTGAAGCGGCACCGGCGATGATGCTGATGGACTCGCCCTTGCTCTTGACGAAGGAGTTGATGGCCGGGTTCGGGCCGATGTACGTGGCGTCGATGGCGCCGGCGTTCAAGGCTTCGATTGCGGCGGGGCCGGCGTTGAAGACCTGGGTGCTGAGCTTGGTTTCGCCAAGTTCCTTGGCAATGAGGCCCTGGCTGGTGCCTACCAGCGCGGGGCCGTGCGTGACGTTGCTGAAGTATCCGAGTTTGAGTTCGGCTGCAGGCGTGGTGGTGGGTGCCGGTGCAGCTTGGTTGTTTTGCGAGACAGCGGAAGCAACTGCAGCGCCTGCACCGATCAGCAGCACGAGGCCGACGGCGAGGCCGATTTCCAGTGTGCGGCGGCGCTTGGGCTTGGATGCGGATTCACCGGCGACGATGCGGGTGGTGCCCGTGTTGGGCGACTCGGGTGTGTTAGCCATGGGGGTGGGTCCTTAGGAGATGTGGGATGCGAGAGGGGCGAAGATCAGGCCCCGTGACATCGCCCGTCGAGGGCAAGCAAGGACCATTCCGGAGAGGTCATGCCTTCACAGTAGGGACTGTCATATTTCGGCTTCAATCCCGTAGAAATCAAGGTTCACGCAGGTTCACGTGGCGTCATATTCGTTGCCAGGCCTTCAATGTCGCGTGGAGTTGTGCGGCAGCATCCACCTATGAGATGGGCGCCCCGGTCAAGCCAAAAAGCTGCGTTGCCCGCCAAAGTTCCGTTACCTTGAACGCCCTCCGAAGGACCCCACGTCTTGGTGACAGCATCGTAGGTCTCCCCCGAATTCGGGTACGCCGCCAGCGGCTTGGTCGAGGACTTCTGAAGGTTGCCAAGCGCTTCGGTCACCAGTTCCAGCGGCACGCAATTGACGCCGACGGCGGCCACCCGCGGTTCCGCGCTGAGCAGCGCAGTCACGTCAGCAATCGGCGTTCCGTCACTGATGTGGCCGCTGTCCCGCAGCGTGAACGTAAACCAGGATTCGACGTCGAACTCCGCCACGAGCGCCAACAGCGCCTCTGCTTCGGCGTACGACGGCAGGGTCTCGCATGCCAGGAAATCCACGCCGGCCTCCACGAGCGCAGAGATGCGCGGGCGGTGGAAGTCCCGGAATTCCGCGGCGGAAAGCGTGTAATCGCCGCGGTATTCAGAGCCATCAGCGAGGTAGGCGCCGTACGGGCCAACGGATCCGGCCACCAATAAAGGCCCACTCGCTGAACCTTCCGCCAAGGCTTCCTGGCGGGCTTCATCGGCCAGCCGGAAGCTCAACGCCACCAACTCCAACGACTCTTCAACGGACAACCCGCGCCTGGCGAAACCCTGCGGGGTCGCCTGGTAGCTGGCCGTGATGGCCACGGAGGCACCGGCGTCGAAGTAATCCCGGTGAACCTGCTTGATCAGATGCGGCTGTTCCAGCAGCACCTTGGCGGACCACAAAGCGTCTTCCAGATCGCATCCGTGGGCCTCCAGTTCCGTGGCCAAAGCACCGTCCAGGACCAGGTCCGTGCCGGCGTTGAGGAGCGTGCTGAGCGTGGTGTTCTGTGGCATGGGTCCTTCCCAAAAAGAAAACCGCAACTTGTTCGAAATTCCCGCCGTACAACGTGAGGAGTCGCGAACAAGCTGCGGTTTTGTGACTACGTGTGACCCTAAATGACGTAACGTTCGTCTTCGTGGTCGCCGGGGTGGTCCTTCACCAGACCAGCGGCAAGGGTGTTGCCGTCGATGGGGTCGATCACCAGGAAAGCGCCGGTGCGGCGGTGGTGCAGGTAGTTCTCCAGCGGCAACGGAGCGGACAGGCGCAGCTGTGCGTGTCCGATGTCGTTGAGCTCCAGATTGGTCGCGGGCTCCACGTTGAACGTGGCCAGGTCAAGCTTGCCCGTGACGTTGCGGACCAGTGCCTGGACGGTGCGCGTACCGTGCTTCACCAGGACCTTCTGGCCTTCGCGGAGCGGCTTCGGTGAAAGCCATGCGAGCGACGCATACAGGTCAGCAGTGCTTTCGCGGACCGTTCCGGCGGCGGCGATGGTGTCTCCGCGGGCAATGTCGATCTCGTCGGCCAAACGGACAGCCACAGACTGCGGAGCAGCTGCCTCGTCCAGCGATTGGCCGGCGAAGTCGATGCCGATCACCGTGGTGGTGCGCGGCTCGTGGCCCGGGCTGATCACGGAAACTTCGTCGCCAACTTTCACGGAGCCTTCGGTGATCTGGCCTGCGTAGGCGCGGTAATCGCGGTACGCCTCCACATCGAGCCCACCAGCTACAGCGTCGGGAGCGAGGGCGCCCTGCGGACGGATCACCAGCTGGACCGGGAAGCGGAAGCTCTCCAGTTCGGCCTCAAGCTCGTCAGCAGCAGGGAGGGTTTCGAGGACCTCCAGCAGTGCCGGGCCCGTGTACCAAGGGGTGCGCTCGGAGCGGTCCACCACGTTGTCGCCATCAAGGGCCGACACCGGCACCACCAGCAGGTCAGCAACACCATCGGATCCAAGGCCAAGTTCTCGGGCAACCTTCTGCACGTCCGCTTCGATGTCGCGGAACACCTGCTCGCTGAAGTCCACCAAGTCGATCTTGTTCACGGCCACAATGACGTGGGCAACCCGAAGCAGTTGCAGCACGGACAGGTGCCGGCGGGTCTGCTCCAGCACACCCTTGCGGGCGTCAATGAGTACGACGACGGCATCCGCAGTGGACGCGCCGGTCACCGTGTTCTTGGTGTACTGAACGTGCCCGGGGCAGTCCGCCAGGATGAAGCTGCGGCGGTCCGTGGCGAAGTAGCGGTAAGCGACGTCGATGGTGATGCCCTGCTCGCGCTCGGCACGCAGGCCGTCGGTCAGGAGGGCCAGGTCAATCCCACCTTTTTCCCCGCCGAAGCCGCGGTCCGCAGAGGTGCGGGCAACGGCGTCGAGCGTGTCAGCAAGAATGGCCTTGGAATCGTGGAGGAGGCGGCCCACCAAAGTGGACTTGCCGTCGTCCACCGAGCCGGCGGTAGCGAAGCGGAAGAGGGTTGTGGGCAGGGCTGTTTCCAGCCCGGCAGCCAAAGTTTCGGTGGTCATTTAGAAGTAGCCGTCCTTCTTGCGGTCTTCCATGGCTGCCTCGGAGATGCGGTCATCTGCTCGGGTGGCGCCACGTTCGGTCAGGGTGGAGGCAGCGACTTCAACAACGACGTCGGCCACGGTGCGGGCGTCTGACTCGACGGCACCTGTGCAGGACATGTCGCCCACCGTGCGGTAGCGCACCAGCTTGGTGATGACTTCCTCGTGCGGCAGCGGCTGGGAAACCTCGCCCACAGCGCGCCACATGCCTTCGCGGGCGAAAACTTCGCGCTCGTGAGCGTAGTAGAGGCTGGGCAGTTCGATGTTCTCGCGTTCGATGTAGCGCCAAATGTCCAGCTCGGTCCAGTTGCTGATGGGGAACGCACGGACGTGCTGGCCCACAGTGTGGCGGCCGTTGTACAGGTTCCACAGTTCGGGGCGCTGGTTGCGCGGGTCCCACTGGCCGAACTCGTCACGGAGGCTCAGGATGCGTTCTTTGGCGCGGGCCTTGTCCTCGTCGCGACGGCCGCCGCCGAACACGGCGTCGAACTTGTTGCGCTGGATCGCATCCAACAGCGGAACGGTCTGCAGCGGGTTCCGGGTCCCATCGGCACGCTCAGCCAACTCGCCGCGGTCGATGAATTCCTGGACTGAGCCAACAACCAGCTTCAGGCCCAGGCGCTCAACGGTGCGATCGCGAAAGTCGATGACCTCCGGGAAGTTGTGGCCGGTGTCCACGTGAAGGACAGGGAAGGGAACCTTGCCCGGCCAGAACGCCTTGGTGGCCAGGTGCAGCATGACCACGGAATCCTTGCCGCCGGAGAACAGCAGCGCAGGCTTCTCGAACTCGGCAACAACCTCGCGGATGATGTGGATTGCTTCGGACTCGAGGGTGTCCAAGCTGGAGAGTCGCTCGGCTGAGGGGGCGTCGACTGCCGCTGCAACTTCCACCGTGGACTCCTCTGTTGTGTACGTGCTCATGTGTGTAGTCCGCATTCTGTCTTGTCGGAACCTGCCCAGCGGCCGGCGCGGGGGTCTTCACCCGGGGCCACTTTGCGGGTGCAGGGCTGGCAGCCGATGGACGGGTAGCCCTGGCTCAGGAGGGGGTTGACGGGAAGGATGTTGTCCTCGGAGTACTCGATCAGCTGATCGAAGGTCCAGTCGACCATCGGGTTCACCTTGACCAGGCCGAAGCCTTCATCCCAGGTGACCACGGGCGTGTTGGTGCGGGTGGGTGCTTCGTCTCGGCGGACACCGGTGAACCACACCTCGTAGCCGGCCAGCGAGCGGCGCAACGGCTGGACCTTGCGCAGCGCGCAGCACTGGGCGGGGTCGCGGGCGAACAGGTCCTTGCCCAGGAGCCGGTCCTGCTGTTCCACAGTGGTTTCGGGAAGGACGTCCACCACGTTGACGCGGAGATTCGCCGCGACTTCGTCGCGCGTCTCGTACGTTTCCTTGAAGTGGTAGCCGGTTTCCAGGAACAAGACATCGACGCCGGGAAGCTGGTCCGCGACCAAAGCCGGCAGGACCGCGTCGGCCATGGAGCAGGCGACCGTGACCGTAGGCAGCTCGAAGTTGCGGGCCACCCAGGCGATGACATCCCTAGCAGGAGCGTTCCAGCCGAGCTCAGCGGCGCCGGATTCGGCCAGGGCCTTAAGTTCCTCATGGGAACGCAGCGCCGGACGGGCTGGTGCGCTGGCGAGGTTGGTAATGGTGACGGGATCTGTCATTGGAGATCTCCTTCATCTGCCGAGTGTGCCCACTCTGCGAAGGTCTGGCCCTCGGCGCCAACAGCGACGAACTTACGGACCACGCGCTCCACATAGTCGGGCAGGTCTTCCACCGTGACCTTGAGGCCGCGGACGGTACGTCCCAAACCGGCTTCCTCGCGCTCGTTGTTGGCCAGCCCGCCACCGAGGTGGACCTGGAAACCCGGGGTGGGGTCGCCGTCGGGCGTTGGCAGCATCATGCCCTTCAGGCCGATATCGGCCGTCTGGATACGTGCGCAGGAGTTCGGGCAGCCGTTGATGTGGAGGGACAGTGCCGACGGCAGTTGCTTGGATTCCACGAGGTCGGCCAAGCGGCGCTCCAGCTCAGCGATGGCCGTAGCAGCTGTGACCTTGGTTTCCACGATGGCCAGCTTGCAGAACTCGATGCCCGTGCAGGCGATGGTGCCGCGGCGGAACACGGACGGACGAGCCGAGAGGCCCAAAGTGTCCAGTTCGGCGATGAGCGGTTCAACCTGTTCCTTGGCCACGTCCAGGATCACGAGCTTCTGGTGAGGAGTAGTGCGCAGGCGGTAGCTGCCGTGCTTCTCCAAAGTGTCCGCCAGCGTAACGAGTGCCTCGCCGGACGTGCGTCCCACAGTCGGGGTCACGCCGATGAAGAACTTGCCGTCCTTCTGCTCATGAACACCAATGTGGTCACCGGGAGCCGTGGGCTTGGGAGCTGCAGGGCCGTCCGGGAGCTTGAAGCCGAGGTATTCGTCCTCAAGGATCTGGCGGAACTTGGCCGGTCCCCAGTCGTTCATGAGGAACTTCAGGCGGGCCTTGGTGCGCATGCGGCGGTAACCGTAATCGCGGAAGATGCTGGTGACGCCGAGCCACACTTCAGCGGCAACGTCGGCGGAAACGAACACACCCAGGCGTTCGGCCAGACGCGGGTTGGTTGACAGGCCGCCGCCAACCCAGAGGTCGTAGCCCGCACCGAGTTCGGGGTGGACGACGCCCACCAAGGCGAAGTCGTTGATCTCATGCACCACGTCCTGGGACGGGTGGCCCGTGATGGCGGTCTTGTATTTGCGCGGCAGGTTAGCCAGCTCGGGATCGCCGATGAAACGCTCGGCGAGCTCGTGGATCAGCGGCGTGGGATCGATGATCTCGTCCTTGGCAATGCCCGCAACCGGGGAGCCGAGGATGACGCGGGGAACGTCGCCACAAGCCTCAGTAGTAGACAGCCCGATACCTTCGAGGCGGCGCCAGATTTCCGGCACGTCCTCAACACGGATCCAGTGCAGCTGGATGTTCTGGCGGTCCGTGAGGTCCGCTGAGCCGCGGGCGAAGTCCACGGAAATCTGGCCAATAACGCGAAGCTGCTCGGTGGTCAGCGCGCCGCCGTCGATGCGCACGCGCAGCATGAAGTACTTGTCTTCGAGCTCGTGCGGTTCAAGCGTTGCGGTCTTGCCGCCGTCGATCCCGGGCTTGCGCTGGGTGTAGAGGCCCCACCAACGGAAGCGGCCGTGAAGGTCCGTGCCGTCGATCGAATCAAAGCCTTCTTTGGAGTAGACAGACTCAATGCGCTCACGGACGTTCAGCCCGTTGTCTTCCTGCTTCCAAGTTTCGTTGGCATTGAGGGGCGCGGTGCCGTCAACCTTCCACTGGCCGTGGGGCTTGGCGGCAGGGCGGGTGCGTGCCGGACGCTTGGTGGTCTCAGCCGACGCACCGGCTACAGCTGTATCTGTCATACATCGACTGTAGGTCTGGCCAGTTTTCGCCAGCAAAGGTCCGGAAACGCGAAGTCACCTAGGGAAACATTTCGTCACGAAGGCTTCATCGGCCTTGTTGCAGCGGGCTTCTTATGCAGGTTCATATTGTGGCGCGGTGGCCCTCTTCGTGACGCTTTTTTTGGGTTTTTTCTGGGCTGCGATGCCGGCCCTACGAATT
Source organism: Arthrobacter sp. DualSoilB13 (assembly GCF_055389195.1). Lineage (NCBI taxonomy): Bacteria > Bacillati > Actinomycetota > Actinomycetes > Micrococcales > Micrococcaceae > Arthrobacter > Arthrobacter sp. DualSoilB13. The sequence goes on from NZ_AP035865.1 coordinate 3,161,532, forward strand.
AGTAGCATCCTCTCAAGTCCTGCTTTTCCGGTCCCGGAGGAGCCGTTTTGGGGGGATGTGGTGACGATCAGCTGGGATATCGACCCTGCCGGTACGCGGGCTGTGCTGGCTACCGCGGCGGCGGATGCGGACGGGCAGAACCAAGCTGCCGCACGGTTGGGCGCCTCGCTCGATGACGCAGGCACTGTGGTGGGCGGTGGTCTGGTGGGCAAGGCCCTTCATGAGCACGCCGAGATCTCCGTACTCCCCCACCTCACAGCCATCGCCGGACGGTCCAACCGCATCATCGAAGGCGCAGCGGTCGCGTTGACGGCTTATGTACGGGCCGACGCCGACATGGCACGACAGGCGCAGGCCTCGGCATCCACCCTGGCAGCCGACGGGTCAGGGTTGGGTCGTGTCTCGGGGCTCGACGGCGGCGGCTCGCTGTCGTGGGGCGGTCGCCGTTCGCCCGAGCGCGGCTGAGTACGGCATGGCAGACAACTTTGGCAGGTGTATCGCCCCGCAGGGCGGCGTCCCGGGCCTGGACTTAGCGGCGTTGCCGATGGTCCCGGATCCCGCCGCACTCGATTTGGCGGCAAAGGACCTACACGCCGCAGGAGCCGGACTCCGGGATGCTGTCACCACAACCGCAACGAACTGGAACGCTCTGGCCGTCCGGTTCCACACCCCGGAACTCCCTGACCTCCTGGCCGCTTTCACCCCGGTGAGAGTCATGGCCGGCACAGTCAACGACGGCACGTCCGTGGCCGCCGCGGCTTTGTCCGAATTTGCCACTGCCTGCCAAGCCGTGAAGACCCTGTCCGGGAATCTCACGGAGGACGCCTCGAAGCTCAGTAGTCGCATCGACCTCAAAGGTGATGACTGGGGGACCGTCCCGGCGATCGTGGACGAACAGCACCGGCTCCTCGCCGAACTCAACAAGATCAAAGCCCGGTTCGCAGAAGCCGAGCAGGACTGCGCGAACAAGATCCGCGGAGTGTACGGCGGAACCCGCTACGTCAGCGCCACCAGGGAGCAACTTAATTGAACGATTTTGCGGAAGCCAGAGAATTGGAGAGAACCATTGCGGAAGGACTCTGGGCTGTCCCCAGGACATCCAGTGGGATTCCTTTGTGTATATTCGCGCCGATATTGGAAGCAGAGCGAGCTCAAACGCAAAGGCCTACCTAACCGATCACGAGGTGAAACGCGTGCACGTGAACGATAACGTTCTCATTGCAGCCCGGACACTCAGGGAAGTCATGTACAAACCGGGCAAGGGAACATGGATTTCCATGACCCTGAAGATCACACCGAAAGGCGACGGCTGGGAAGCGGACTACAACTACACCGAGAAGCCCGTATGGGAACTCGGAGACCCAGTCGACGACACCTACGCCCAGGAGCTCTACCTTTTCCCCCGCCACGAGGAACACATCCCCGACTGGTTCAAGGAGAAAATAAAGAACTCCACCTGGACCCCGGAGACTGATTAGATCTCCAGCCTCCCGCCCGCACCCTAGAAATTCCCCTTCCCCGAGGCGAAAGTCACACCCATTTGGAGACCCAGACTCCCGCAAACGCACGGTCTACTCGGCGGCGCAAAAGGAGTAACGCATGTCGGAGCAGCTTTCCAATCCGGAATGGACGAAGGAAAACGACGCTCGGAGTCAGGTCCTGGCCGATCGACTTTTGGACCTGGGACCTCGGAACTCGAAATGGGACAGCATCAGACTGGACATATCGGCGACCGGATCAAAGCAATGTTGCATCGTACGGCTCTGCGTTGAAGACAAGGAAGTGGGCCGCATTGAGCCGGACGGGGCAGTTCGTGCTGCCGCACTGAGAATCCGCGAACACATGAGCCAGCCTGACCACGGAACGTGGCTGTCGATGCAGTTTGAGGTTTGGGCGGATGGAAGCGGGAAGTCGTCCATCTACAACCACTCGAAAAAGCCCTCTTGGGAGTCCGAAGAACAGGGAACCGCAGATTACGCCGACGAATTACGGATCTTCCCCCGGGATGACGAGCACATCCCCGACTGGTTCAGGGACGAACTCAAGGGCATCAAGACCCCTTCCCAAGAAGAACTGGACAATGCACGCCGGGAAGCCCATGACCGCGTTCTTGAGCAGACAGCCGAGGCCCTGGATGCGCTGTGGTCGGAAGTCGGTACTCTTGACCCGATTCTTTATACGCACATACTGAATCCAGTCTTCTTCGGCGGCCCCAGGTGGCCCGGCCTTCGGCAAGCTTTCCAGAAAATTGACAATGTCGGGCGTGTATCGGTCGTTGCGTCCGACGGGCTCTCCGACCCCTGACTGGAAGGCAATTCCCCCATTGGCGACGGTCTCGAGGTGTATCTGGCCAGCACCGGCCTCGTCGGCAAAGACATTCTCAACCTTGATAAGGTCTGGCAGTTCAAACTGCTCTACATGGCTGCGCAGGTATGTGCAGATAACCCGGGCATTATCGCCGCGCTGAGGCACTACGAGGCCCTGATTCTGCACAACATTGTGCCAGCAAGAACTCCCCGGCGGTGGCTCAACGCGGCCGGCAAAGCCGATCTCATCATGGGCATCAATCATCCGCGCATACCGTCAGTAGTCACCACCCCAAATGGTGATGTGGCCTTGGTCGGCGTTGCCCTGCTGCACCCTAAAGAGACGGCCTACATCAGTCAAGGAGGGGCAGAAGCCCGCTCGGAAGTCGCCGACAAACTGCGGCAGTTACCCCCCGAACTACTCAACAACCCTCGCCGCAAACCTGTCGTCAGCGGCTAGCCACCACTGCGTCATACCGTTCCAGCGCGATCTCTGCCAACACAGGAGAAGGCAGCAAAGGTGCCGCCACAACGTCCGCGCCCGCTTTGGCCAACTGGTCGTGGAAATAGCCGGTTGCCAGCAGGTATGAGGCAATGAAAACCCTGCCTGTCCCACCGTCTGCGGCGAGTTCGGCACGCAAGGAGGCGACGCCGTCGGGCACTGTTGGCTGGGCACTGGCGCCATAGGCGACGCGCACTTTGTTCGGCAGCAGCTCGCCGAGCAGCCTCCCCTGCTCTTCCGAGTCAACCGAGCCGTCCGGAAGGGACGATCCAGCGGCGGCCAGCAGCACGCCGTCGTTCTCAGTCAGCCCGGCCGCGCGCAGGTGGGTGGCCAACAGCTCTGCCAGCCGAGGGTCCGGACCCAGGGGCCTGGCGGCAATTACCTCAGGGCGGCTCTTGATGGCTTTGGGCACGTCCACTTTGATGTGGAAGCCGGTAGAGAGCAAAAGCGGTACGACGACGGCGGGAGTCCCCTCCGGCAGGCCCTCCACCACGCCGCCCAACTCGGGTTCCTGAACGTCAACGTACGCCTCAACAACACGCAAACCGGGGCGGAGTGCTTCGATTTCGGCCATGACCTGGCGAATGGCTGCCTGGCCTTCGGCGTTCCGGGTGCCGTGGGCGCAAGCGATCAAAACGGGGCTGTTCATGGGAGCTAGCGTAACGTTGAGCCAGCACCTGTTGTTAAGCGCGTTAAGAAAGAACCCGTCCACTTGATTTCCTTTGACATTGTTCTTCTTTGGCTTGACCTCATCGGCGTGTTCTTTTTTGCTGTGTCAGGCTCGTTGTTGGCGGCCCGGAAGCAGTTCGACTTCGTGGGCTCCATACTTCTCGCGTCCATCGCGGCACTGGGCGGTGGCGTAATCCGTGACATCGTGATCAACGCCGGTCCCCCTATCGCTTTCACCAACCCCGCGTACCTGGCCCCGCCGTTGTTGGCTGCGCTGCTGGTTTACTACTTGTTTTCCTCCGTGCAGCGCTTCACCTCTCTGCTGACCCTGTTCGACGCCGGCGGGCTGGCCTTGTTCTGCATCACGGGCACGCTGAAGGCAATCGGCGCGGGCATGAATCCGGTGGCTGCGATCCTGCTGGGGGTCACCACTGCCGTGGGCGGAGGCCTGCTCCGTGACATCACCGCGAACGAAATCCCTACCCTGTTCAACAACCGCGACATCTATGCGCTGCCGGCCTTCGCGGGTGCCGGCTTGACCACCTTGTTGTGGAACCTTGGCCTGTTCAATGGGGTTACCGCTTGTGTCATCGCTGGCGTTGTTTTCGCTTTCCGGGTGACCGCGTGGCGGCGCAGTTGGTATGTGCCGTTGGCTGTGCGCGGATGGCATCGAGCAGCCACCGGTGGGGGCGCAATTTCGGGCCCCCGGGATTAGCTAGGATAAGAGCATGACTGACATGTTCCTCGAGAAGTTCCGCGCGCTGGTCCCAAAGTATCTCGAGGATGAATGGCAGGAAGAAGACGGCCTCACGCCGGCCGAGCTGGACGACGCCCTGGCCGATCATTCCTTCACCATCCCGCTGGTTCTGCGCGAGTTCTACCTTGCCATCGGCGGCTGCGAGGACCTCATGGAGGCCTACCACTATTTCTGGGACCCTGAGGAACTCGAGGTGGATGACGAAGGCTTCCTCATGTTCCTCGAAGACGAGGACGAGCAATTCACGTGGGGCTTCCGCACCGCGGATCTCAGCATCCCGGACCCCATCGTCTGGCGCCGCAATAACGCCCGCGGCCAGTGGAAGAGCGAAGAAGGTACGTTCTCCGAGTTCGTGTTCGACATGTTCGAGTGGGCATTCAACGACGACGAAGACTAAGTTTGAAGTTTTCGAGCAGCCTCTTCTCACCCATTCCGGGTTGGGAAGGGGCTGTTTTGTTTCCCCTCCCCAAACCGCCACCACCCACTTTGAGCCAACTCCAACGGCGACACACCTTCGGAGGGCGTTGTTGGGGCATTTCGGAGTCAAAGTTGGTGGTGGCGGTACACCTCTCGCGAAGGATTACGACGGCGGGCGGCCGGCGATGTATCGGAACGGGCCGAAACGGCCGGCTTCCCTATTGAGCAGGACTGTCAGGACTTCGGCGACCATTCTCTCCGGATGGTGTACGACGTCCACGTAGTAATAGTGGAGCGTCAAAAGGCCTCCCCGGATGCCCGCGTTGTTCCTGTATTGGTCCTTCTTGGCCTGTTTTCCCTCAAGGTGAGTCCCGCCGTCGAGTTCTACGATCAGGCATTCATTGACCAGACAGTCCACTTCTCCCACGCCTGGTACGTCCACATGCATACGGACTCGGAGACCTGCCCGGGTGAAGTGTGTATGGGCCAGCACCTCCAAGAGGGAGTCGGCACGAGGGAGAACCAAACCCAAGATCCCGCGGACCTTGCCATTCCGGTTGCCGGGAAGCTTGGATCTCAGGAAATCCGTAGACAGGAGTGCTTGGCTAACTGCGCTCTGCACCATGACCAGTGATTCAAGTTCCGGTAGGCACCTGAGGGAGTGGATCAGGACATCGGCCACCCCTGCAACTGGTAGATCCGAGTGTGCCGGGTGTAGGCAGTCTCCGTGGTGGACTACGCCCCGTCTCGCTTGGCCCGTACTGCAGCTCAAATGGAGAGAGCCGGGGTCGCCAAGAGTCCAAAGCCGATAGAAGCGAGCTGCTGAAACGCAGGTAAGTAAGCCATCGGCTCGAAAGGCGGCAACGATGTCGGGGTCCGCTTTTCTGGACGTGTAGACGCCACGATGAAGGCGGGTCACTCGGCCGTCCCTGACTGCATTCGCGAGCACGCGGCGAGTAAAGCCTGCGGTCAGCAGGGTCCGAGTGGTCGCTGCTCCGTGGCGGCTATGGAGGAAGTTCTCGATGTTCATAAGGCCATGCTGACTTCGGCGGAGAGCCTGCAGTTGTTGAGAAGTTCCTTATGTGGACAACTCTCGCGGGCCGCCACCACCTACTTTGAGGGCTCGAAGGCTGCGACACACCCCGCAGTAGGCGTGTCCCGGGTTTCCCAGGATCAAAGTAGGTGGTGGAGGACCAACGCCGTCCTGTAAATCACGCTGCGTGAACGAAAAAACCGTTGACCTGGAAAGTTGCATATGTGACAGGATTGTCATAAGCTTTTCACGGATCCACTAAATGCCTCCGGTGGGTCTGATGCGAACGGAGATTGTGGTCCCGGTTCGGTGCAGCGTATGACTCGTAACGTTGCAACGAACCGGGGCCATTCCTTCTTAAACCAGGGGCTGCGCCGAAACGGCTGTGCGGCCACCACTTACTTTGAAGCCAAGAAAGCCGGACTTGCCGTAAAACGAGGGCCATGCAGTCCTCATTACACCCAAAGTAGGTGGCAGCGGTACACGGGCAGCCAACAAAACAGGCGCCCAGCCCCTTAAGGGCCGGACGCCTGCCGCAAGCAAAGAGAAACCTAGCTACTGCGGTCCACCACAGCATGGGCGAAGTTGGTCAGCGACGCCTTCACGACGCCCTCCGGCAGCGGGTCCAGAGCCGCAACGGCTTCGGCGGACCACTGGCGGGCGATCTTCCAGGACTCGTTGGTGACCGGGTGCTCGCGCAGGCCAGCAACGGCTTCAGCCAAAGCCGCGTCGGAAGACAGGTCGCCGTCGATCAGTTCAAGGAGGGCAGTAGCGGAGGCATCCCCTGCACCAGCATCCCGGCGAAGCAGCAGGACAGGCAAAGTGGGAACACCTTCGCGGAGGTCGGTGCCCGGGGACTTACCGGACTTGACCTTCACACCGGTGACATCAATGACGTCGTCGGCAAGCTGGAAAGCTACGCCAACTTTCTCGCCGTATTCCACCAGCAGGTCCTCGTAGGACTCATCGGCGCCGGCGAAGATCGCCCCGAGCTGGCCGGACGCTGCCACCAGTGAGCCGGTCTTGTCTGCGATGACGGACAGGTAGTGCTCCACGGGATCTTCGTCTTCGCGCGGGCCCACGGTTTCGTGGAGCTGGCCGAGGCACAAGCGCTCGAAGGTCCGCGCTTGGATGCCCAACGCGCGGGAACCGAGCTCGGACACCAGGATGGAGGCACGGGCAAAGATGAGGTCACCGGTGAGGATGGCGACGGAGTTGCCCCATACTTCGTGGGCCGTGGGAGCACCGCGGCGGAAGGGTGCGGAGTCCATGACGTCGTCGTGGTACAGCGTGGCGAGGTGTGTCAGTTCCACCACAACAGCAGCTTGGACAACCTCGGGGCGGGAAGCATCGCCAAGGTGGGCGCACAGCAAAGTCAACAGCGGACGAATGCGCTTGCCGCCGGCTTCCACCAGGTGGCGCGACGTCGCGTCAGCCAGGGGGTCCGAGTTGGAAATGGCTTCGCGGAGCTTTTTCTCAACCCGGGCAAGGTTGGTGGTGATGGCCGGTCCGAGCTCGGCATCGCCGGCAATGGCGGCGAATCCGGCGGGCAGCTGGAGTCCCGTTGCTATTGCGGTGGTGTTGGGAGCAGGCTCAACGGCCTGCGGCAAGCCGTGCCCGGCATGAGTCCAGCTGTGTTCGGCAGAGTTCGTCACGGGTTAACCCTAACTAGTTGTTGCGGAAACCGCGGTGTTGGAGCCTGCCGGCGTAAGGGCGCGGGCAGGCGAAGTGTTGGAGGTGGCCGGAACCAGCATTTCGAGGACCCGGATAACCCGGTCTTCGAAGCCCTTCGCGGACGGATCCGTGAGGTTCGCGAGCATTCGAACCACAAAGCGCATGAGCACAGGGATGGGCATACCCGTGCGCAATGCCAGCTTCATCACGGCAGGCTTCCCGATCAGAGAGGCGAACATGCGGCCCAGGGTGAAGTGTGAACCCCACTGGTCACGCACATAGTCCGCGTACCGCGAAAGGTGAGCATCGGCGTCGTGCGTGGACCAACCGGCGGAAGCCGAGCGCGACGACGCGTCAATCAGGAACTCAGCCGCGAACCGGGCCGACTCCATGGCGTAGGAAATGCCCTCTCCGTTGAACGGGGACACCATTCCGCCGGCGTCACCCAACAGGAGAAGCCCGGGTGAGTAGTGCGGGGTGCGGTTGAAGCCCATGGGCAGCGCGGCACCGCGGATCTCCCCCACCTGGTTTTCCGGTGTGAAGCCCCAATCGGACGGCATGCCGGCGGTCCATTCGCGCAGGACCTGCTTGTAGTCGAGTTTGCCGAATTCCTTGGACGAGTTCAGTATCCCCAGGCCCACGTTGGAGGTTCCGTCGCCAACCCCGAACACCCAACCGTATCCGGGCAGCGGTTTACCGGACTTGCCGGGGAGTTCCAGCCAGCCCTCCATCCAGTCATCGTTATGCCTGGGCGAAGTGAAATAGGTGCGCACTGCGACGCCCAGCGGACGGTCGTCGCGTTTGTGCATACCCAACGACACCGCAGTTCGCGTTGAGTTGCCGTCCGCGGCGAGTACGACGTCGGCGTGGAAGTCGCGCGTTTCGCCCGTCTTGCGTCCGGACTCGTCAAGGACGGAAGCCTGGACGCCGATCACGCGGCCATCCTCTGTTGTCAACGCGGAGGTGACGCTGTGGCGTTCAAGCACGACGGCGCCCGCGGACTCGGCGTGGCGGGCCAGGTCCTCGTCAAAACCGAGTCGGGTCCGGATCAGGCCGTAGGTGGGGAAGTCGGCAACCTCGGGCCACGGCAATTCGATGGTGCGGCCACCGGCAATAAGGCGAAGGCCCTTGTTCCGGCGCCAACCCTCCGAGACAGCATGGGGCAGCCCAAGCTTCTGGATCTCGCGGACGGCGCGTGGAGTGAGCCCATCGCCGCAGACTTTTTCACGGGGAAACGAGGTCTTTTCCAGCACCGTGACATCGATGCCCTGCTGGGCGAGGTAATACGCAGCGGTGGACCCGGCCGGGCCCGCGCCAACAATCAGTACTTTCACGACGTCCTAATCAACAGGCTGTGCTTGTTAGCCGGCTTGGTGGCGCGGCTTAATCTGGCGGCGGAGCTTGGCCACGGGAACACTTTCGCGGTGCTCGGCGGGCTTCTGCGCACGGTGCACGGCAACAATGCCGCCGCTAAGGTTCCGGTAAGTAACGCCCGTCCAGCCGGCGTCGCTGAGCCACTGGGCCAGGTGGTCCTGGTCCGGCCAGGCGCGGATGGATTCGGCGAGGTACACGTAGGCGTCCGGGTTGGAGGAGACCTTGGTGGCGATGGCCGGAAGCGCACGCATCAGGTACTCGGTGTAGAGGTTGCGCCACAAGGGAACCACGGGGTGCGAGAACTCGGCGATGACCAGGCGGCCGCCAGGCTTGGTGACGCGCAGCATCTCTTCAAGAGCCTTGCGCGGTTCCACCACATTGCGGAGGCCGAAGGAGATGGTGGAAGCGTCGAAGCTGTTGTCAGCGAACGGCAGGTTAGTGGCGTCGCCGGCAATGAAGTCGATGTCCGGGCGGCGGCGCTTGCCTACTTTGAGCATGCCCAGGGAAAAGTCGCAGGCCACAACGTCCACGCCTGCGTCGGCGTAGGGTTCGCTGGATGTTCCCGTTCCGGCGGCGAGGTCCAGGACCTTCTGGCCTTTTTTCACATCCATGGCGTCCACCACGATCCGGCGCCAACGCCGGGTCTGTCCCATGGACAGGACATCGTTGACGACGTCGTATTTTGGGGCGACATCATCAAACATCGTCGCAACTTCGTCCGGACGCTTTTCCAAGGATGCTCGGTTCACCCTGTAATTGTCTCAGACATTCAACCGACTTTGCTGCGCTGTAGAAGTCGGCTCAGATTCTGGCTGGGCACGGGAGTACTGTTGTTCCATCATGACGAGCACGCTCCGCACCTTGACAGTCCCCCTGAATGTTGAATCATCCTCCGGGGGGCTGCCGTCGTTTCTGGTGCGGGACGACGTCCTGTGCTGGTCCCGCAGGGAGGCCGGCCTGGTTGGCTATGGCGAGCTGACCCGCTTCAACGCCACCGGGCCCGAGAGATTCCTTGAGGCCGATATCTGGTGGCGACACCTCATTATTGAGGCGGAAATCACGGATCTGGTGGAGGTTCCGGGCACCGGTCCGGTGGCTTTTGGATCCTTCGCTTTCTCCAAAACCTCACCCCACGTCTCCCGCCTGATCCTTCCCGAACTCGTGATTGGAATCCGCGACGGTAGCGCCTGGGCCACCCAGTTGACGTTCGACGACGGCCCCCTCACCGAGGCCGGCGTCCTCGCCTCCGTGGACCGCTGGCTTACTCAGCCGGAGCCCAACGGCGACGCTTCAGCCACCGGAGGGCCCGACGTCGGGCTCTCACCGGAGGCTGTTGATGCGGACGGTTCCGCCGGTCACCTCAGCCGCGGGTCCCTGAGTGAGGCCGCTTGGATGCAGGCCGTTTCCAACGGTGTGGAGGAGATCCGAGCCGGAAAACTGGAGAAGCTGGTGCTGGCGCGCGACGTCGTCGCCAACCTTCCGGAGGGCGTCAACGCTGCCGAGGTTCTTCGCCAGCTTGCTGCGAGATACCGCGAATGCTGGACGTACGGCGTGGACGGCCTGGTTGGTGCTACGCCGGAGATGCTGATTCAAGTGGAGGGCCGGACTGCGCAGGCGCGGGTGCTGGCAGGAACACTGGATCGCCGCGACGCGGATGGCATGGACGGCTCCCCCATGGAGTACGCCGAGCGGGTCCTGGCCGGTTCAGAAAAGCAACGCCACGAACACGAGATCGCCATTGATTCATTGACGCGGCAGCTCGCTCCTTTCTCCGAGGCAATGAATTCCCATAGCGAGCCTTTCATCCTGGAACTGCCAAATGTGTGGCACCTGGCCTCGGATGTGAAAGCTGAACTGGCGGACATTGAGGGACACGTTCCTACCTGCCTGGCCTTGATCAATGCACTGCATCCGACCGCCGCAGTCTGCGGAACACCCACGTTGGTAGCCGGTGCCCTGATCCGCAAACTGGAGCATTTGGACCGCGGCCCTTACGCCGGCCCCGTAGGTTGGCTGGACGCTGCCGGGAATGGTGAATGGGGCATCGCCCTCCGTGGCGCTGTGATTGAGGACGCCAATACCGTGCGCCTGTATGCGGGCTGCGGGATCGTGGAAGGCTCCGTGCCGGAGGCCGAACTGGCCGAAACGTGGGCCAAATTCCGGCCGATGCTGGAAGCCCTGGGCATCAAGCGCTGAATCTGGGATTTCAGACACCATCACTTCTGCAGTGGTTGATTAGTGCGTAAACTTGTTATCCAATAGTGAAACTTCGTTTCCTGTGATGCACATCTCACGTTCGGCGCTACACTAAAACCGACTCAGTTCAGCATCCACTGCAACAAAAGGTAAACAACATGCAGATCTCCCGTTCGGTTCTGTCCGGCACCAAGATTGCCGCCGTGCTCGCCGCCGGCGCCCTGGCCCTCACCGCCTGCGGTGGTTCCTCCACCCCGGCTGCGTCCTCGGACTCCGGCCTTAAGCTCATCAACGCCGGCAAGCTGACCGTTTGCTCGGACGTGCCTTACGAGCCCTTCGAATTCCAGAAGGACGGCAAGATCGTTGGCTTCGATATGGACATCGCGGCCGAAATTGCCAAGGACACCAAGACCGAACTCAATGTGGTGGACAGCTCCTTCGAAGCAATCGAGACCGGCACCGCCCTGACCGGTTGCGACGTCTCCATTTCCTCGATCTCCATCACGGACGTCCGCAAGAGCGTCATGGACTTCTCCACCCCGTACCTGGACGACGACCTGACCCTCGTGGCCACGTCCTCCTCCGGCATCAACAACATTGACGGCGCCAAGGGCAAGAAGGTGGGCGTCCAGCAGGCAACCACCGGCGCCCAGTACGCCAAGGACAAGGGCATCGACGCACAGCAGTTCGAGGATTCCGGCCTCCTGGTCCAGGCCCTCAAGGCCGGAACCATTGACGCCGCAATCGGCAACCAGTCCGTTCTGGGCTACGCCATCAAGGACGACTCCAACCTCAAGCGCGTTGAAGACTACGCCACGGGCGAGAAGCTTGGCATTGCCATCAAGAAGGGCAACACCGCCATGGCCGACGCCGTGAACTCCACCCTGAAGCGCATCACCGATGACGGTTCCCTGAAGAAGTTCGAGACCACCTGGTTCGGCGAAGCCACCAAGTAGTCCGAGCCCCGGCTCCCGAGATCCACGCAGGCGGGCCCCGAAACCATATGTTGTTTCGGGGCCCCACCTGCGCAACACGAATGTGAGAACACCATGGCAATGACTGCACGTCAACGCGCCAAAGTCAGTCTGTACGTCCAGGCCGGAATCTTCGTAGTGGCCGTGGTCGCAGTGATCCTTGCTGTGGACTGGAAGACCATTGGTACCAGCGTCTTCAACTTCGCCAAGATCGGGCCGATGTTCCCGGACATCTTCCTGGTGGGCCTCAAGAACACCCTCATTTACACGGCACTAGCTTTCATAGTGGGCTTGTCCGGCGGCCTTCTGCTTGCCCTGATGAAGCTCTCCTCCTTCCCTCTGTACCGCTGGCTGGCCACCGGCTACATCGAGTTTTTCCGCGGCGTTCCCGCCCTGCTGGTCTTCATCGCGTTCGGCTACGGCGTTCCGCTGGCGTTCGGCGTGCAGTGGGACGTCAACATCGTGGTCATGGTTTCGTTGGGCATGGTGGCCTCGGCCTATATCGCTGAAACACTCCGCGCCGGCCTTCAGGCTGTGCCCAAGGGCCAGATGGAAGCAGCCCGCTCACTGGGCATGCCGCACTGGCGGGCCATGATCTCAATCGTCATCCCCCAGGCATTCAAAATCGTCCTGCCGCCGCTGACCAACGAGATCATCCTGCTCACCAAGGACTCCTCGCTGATCTACGTTCTGGGTCTCACCGCGTCCCAGTACGAGCTCACCAAGTTTGGCCGTGACGGCATCTCCAGCCTCGGCGCCGGCCTCACGCCGCTGCTCGTAGCCGGTGCTTTCTACCTGGTCATCACCATCCCGTTGAGCCTCCTGGCACGGAAGTTCGAAAGCCGCTCCGCGCGGACTAAGCGATAGGCAGGACAGTCATGAATAACTCCACTGGGAGCACGTCCACCGTTCAAGCCGCCGGTGTAAACATCAAGGATCTGCGCAAGTCCTACGGCAGCAACGAGGTCCTCAAAGGCATCTCGCTGACCGTTGAACCAGGCCAGGTTGTTTGCCTGATTGGGCCTTCGGGTTCGGGTAAATCCACCCTCCTGCGCTGCGTCAACCTGCTCGAACAGCCCAACGGCGGCACCATCAACGTGGGTGAGTTCGAGGCAACAGACCCGGACGTGGACCTCAACAGGATGCGCCGGAACGTTGGGATGGTGTTCCAGCACTTCAACCTGTTCCCGCACTTGAGCGTGCTGGACAACTGCACCATCTCGCAGGTGAAGGTTCTCAAACGGTCCAAGTCCGAGGCTGGCGAAGTAGCGCGCCACAACCTCGAGCGCGTCGGCCTGGGTCACCTTGCCGACCGTTTCCCGGACCAGCTCTCCGGTGGCCAGCAGCAGCGTGTGGCCATTGCCCGGGCCCTCTCCATGGACCCGCAGCTCATGCTTTTCGATGAGCCCACGTCAGCCCTGGACCCGGAAACAGTGGGCGACGTCCTGGCCGTCATGCGCAAGCTGGCCCAGGAAGGCATGACCATGCTGGTGGTCACCCACGAGATGGGCTTCGCCCGCGAAGTGGCAGACCGCGTGGTGTTCATGGACGCCGGTGTTGTGGTGGAAGAAGGGCCGGCGGAGAACGTCATCAGTGCTCCCACCCAGCCGCGCACCAAGGAATTCCTGCGCCGCGTCCTGGACCCTACACACATTGACGTGGTGGAGGACTAACCCCGCGCATAGTCGTTAGCACCACCCAAACGGGAGGGCGACACCCACATTTGGGTGTCGCCCTCCCGTTTTGCGTCACCGTCGAATTGTGGGTGTCTGTCCCTAGTGAAGTACGACGGCGGGCGGCTCACCCCTTCGCGCTCGGCGCACCACTCCTTCACCCGCGGCGCACCCCTTCGCGCCATTCGCACCAGCGGTTACGGGTGCGATCGGCGGTAACGGTAGCGAGGTGGGGCGGAGCGGGTTAGCCCGCCGTCAGGACTTGGCCCACCGCAGCCGATATGGCTTCTTTGATCCGCGCATGGAGTGCCCTCAAACCCGCCCGGTCCACGCGCACCTCCACTATGGTGCGGCCCTTCACAGGCGACTTGAGGGCCGCGGCGAGTTCCGCCGTCGTGCTTACCGCTTGGTGCCCGACGCCGTAAGCCGCCGCGAGTGCGAAGATGTCCACTGAGTGCGGGGTAGCGAAAAGGCGCTCGACGGCGGTGCCGTAGGCTCCCGAATCCTCCACAGCACCGTGTTCGAGAAGGCCGAAAATGGCGCCGCCGGAGTCGTTGAGCACCACGATCCTGAGATCCGGCGCGGGTTCTCCGTGGCCGAGGAGGAGCCCACCGGCGTCGTGAAGGAAGGTGACGTCGCCCAGCAGAACCGTGGTCTCGCGGCCACTGCCCAGCGCGATTCCGGTGGCTGTGGCGATGGTTCCATCGATGCCGGCGAGGCCGCGGTTGGCGTGAACCGTAGCAATGGGTTCAGGGTGAGGTGCTCCCGCGAGGTCGACGTCGCGGATGCCGTTGGAAGAACCCAGCACCAACTGTCCGCGGGAGTGCTCCCAGACGGTAGCGCCAACCGAGGGACCGGTTGCAAGGCTCTCCCCCGCGAGCACGCCGTCGAGGCCATGCTGGGCGGCCGCGCCGGCGAGCAGCCAGGAATCGAGCCATTCGGCAGACCCACGTCCGGCAAAGTCGGCGAGCTCGGGAAGAGTTTCGATGGGTGTTTCGCGGCGCCGCCCTGCTTCATACCAGGCAACCGGGACGGGCTGGTAGATGGCGGATTCAACAGACTCACGCGCCAGCAGGGCAGCCACAGGACGGGAGAGCGTTGCCCGTCCGAACAGGACAACGCGTTCGATCGGCGTGGGTGAATCCGGACCAAAGTGGGCCAGCAAGACCCGGTAAGGTCCAATAGCGTTCGGCCCGAAGCGTGCGTTGGACGAAGGTTCCGCCAACAGTGGCAGACCGTGGGCGCGGGCAAAGGCTTCAGCTACGGGGCCGGCGTCATGCCCGGCAAGGACCACGGTTCGTCTTTCGGCGAGTTGCCGGGAAGCTGCCGGAAGATCCAGTGCCTGCGGACCGGCGTCGTAATGGAACACCCCGCGACCGGCGGTCTCGGGAAGAGCGTCGCCTGCGTCCGGAACCAGCGGATCCCGGAACGCGAGGTTCACCTGGACAGGGCCGGGCGGGGTGTCTTCAAGGGCCCCCGTGGCGGCGTAAAGTGCTGTGGCAACCGCCTTTTGAGGGTGATCACCTGCCGGGACGTCGACGGCGAATCTCACGTGATCGCCGAAAAGGTCCAGTTGGGTGGTGGTTTGGTTCGCCCCGGTGCCGTGAAGTTCCTGGGGACGGTCAGCTGAGATCACCACCACGGGGACAGCCGAATGATTGGCTTCCATGACCGAGGGCAGGAGGTTGCCGACCGCCGTCCCGGAGGTTGTCACCACCGCCACGGGAGCCTCTGTGGAGAGGGCAAGGCCCAGCGCGGTGAACCCTGCATCCCGCTCATCGATGCGGACGTGGATCCGAACCCGGCCTTCAGCTTCAGCTTCCGCGAGCGCGTAGGCCATGGGCGCCGAACGCGAACCAGGCGCCACCACCACGTGCCGCACACCGCCGTCGAGCAGTGCCGTAACGGCGATCCGGGCGGCGCCTATGGATGTCAGAGAGTCCTGGGAAGTCACCGTTCCAGTCTATTGGGGCGTCCGGACCCAAACGCTCGCTCACATCCCGAGCCCTCCCGGCCAACCGTCTCTCACATCCCGAGCCCTCCCGGCCAACCGTCTCTCACATCCCGAGCCCTCCCGGCCAACCATCTCTCACATCGGTCAGGTTAGGGTTCCTTAACGTCAAGGACTACCTCGTTGTGGCGGAGGAACCAAGGTTTGAAAGGTGGGTCGAAGCGCGCGAACCTGGGCGAACCGATGGGAGTCAGATCAGCCAGTTGAAGGGCCTCCATCAGCGCTACAGTATGGCGTTGAAAGGCCGCGGCTGAGCCATTGCCTGTGAATCGTGCTACAGCAGATAACGCCCCCGGTACCTCACGGATTTTGACCCTGGGCTCTTCAGGTTTTGGAGCAGTCTCTGCTGTCAGTCCTGCTGGCAGGACGAAAGCAACAACGTAGTCATCATCTGCAGCCCCAGAGATCGGTCCGCTTTGCAAGACCGGCGCCGTCATGACCAGTTCCTCCGACGTTCCGCTTTCTTGAATGACAGGCGCGGTCATGGACAGCTTCTGCCTGCTGGTGTTGTTGCCGCTGATGTAGTTGAAAAGGTAACGGAAGGCCTCGTTCCCGGCGCGATCGAACGCCGAGTGGACTTGCACCTCCGCGAGGACATGCGCGGGGTAGCGACGAAGCTCGAAGTGCGGATACTGCTGGACCAGATCGTACGGCTGCTGTTCAGTCATGGTCCAATCGACCCTACGCCGCCGCGGCACTAGCCGCCAGAGAGCAGTGGAATGTGAGAGAAGGTCCCGCCGCAAGCACGCGGGACGTGATAGAGGGTGTGCGGTCGTCAAGTTTTTGAGACAGGTCTCGTTGTTGTTTTTGGTTAGGCGGCCAGGGGTTGCTGGGCGCGGGTTTGGTAGTTGGTGTGGGCTTTGGCTGGTGGTATGCCGCCGGCTCGGCGGTTGGGCCGGCGGCGGTTGTACCAGCCCTCGATGTATTCCATGACACCGGTTCGGGCGGCGAGTCGGGAGCCGTAGCGTTGGTGGTGGTAGAACTCGGTTTTGAGGTGGGAGAAGAAGTTCTCCGCGACGGCGTTGTCCCAGCAGACCCCGACTTTCCCCATGGACTGCGTCACCGAGTTATCGCCGCACCATTTCTGGAATTCATCCGAGGTGTATTGGGTGCCCCGGTCCGAATGGAACACCACCGAGGCCCCGGTCAGGTGGCCGTGGTTGCGGGCCATTTGCAGCGCCGCGGTGCACAGGCTCGCGCGCATGTGCCCGGCCATGGACCAGCCGATGACCATGCCGGAGAAAAGATCGATCACCGTAGCCAGGTAGAGCCAGCCCTCACCCGTGCGCAGGTAGGTGATGTCACCGACCAGGCGGGTTCCGGGCACTGTTGAGGTGAAGTCCCGCTTGCCCTCTGCATCGAGCATGTGGTTCTCGATGTGGGCTGTTTTGGCCTGCGGATCCTGGACGGTAGTTGCCTTCCAGGCCTGGGTGCGGACGGCCCGCAGCCCGTGCTCACGCATGATCGCCCCGACAGTGGGGGCCGAGACCCGCACTCCCTTCTCGTTCAAAAGCAGGGTCAGTTGGTCCCGGCCGGCACGGCCCTTCTCCTCCTTATACAGCTCGGTAACCGCGGCGGCGAGATCCTGATGCCGTACTGCCCGCGGGGATGGCCCGGCCGGGTTGCGCCATCGGTAGAACGAGGCCCTGGAAACCTTCAACGCCCGGCATAGCCAGGCCACGGAATGGTTGGCCTTCTCCGCTTCGATGAACTCGTAGAAGTCCTCTACTTTTGCTTCGCGGCAAAGAAGGCGCTGACTTTTCCCAAGAACTCGACCTCGGCCTTCAATCTCTCGTTCTCAGCCAAGGCTTTCCGGTGTTCATCCCAGGACACCGGGCCCGGGTCCACAGGCTCTAGAGCAGGACCGTCCTGATGTTTTCCCCGGTGCCGATGAAGCCAGTTCCCCAACGTGCTCTCCTTAACCCCGAGCTCGTCAGCGACTTGCTTCACTGAACGATCCGAGGACAACACCAGCTGCACAGCTTCCTTACGGAAAGCCGCATCATATTTTCTTCTAGGACCAGTCATTCTGAAGTCGATCTCCCATCAACCTGTCTCAGAAAACCATACGGCCGCAGTTTGGTTCAGGCACGCGTGATGTGAGCGAGCGTCGGATGACGAAAATGCTCCCCCACCCATGACAGCGGGAGAGGGAGCATTTGTCAGTGTCGAAAGAAGCAGGCGTTACTTGCGGAAGACCTGCACCACCGAGGGGCGAGGGGCGCGCACTGCACCGGCGGGAGGTGTGGCTCCGGCCGGAACGTAGTCCGGGAAGAAGGAGTTCTGGGCTGCGAATGAGCCGTCCTCGCCAGGGTGCTGAACGGCGACGAAGACGGTGCGTTCTTCATCGTGAATGATAGGTCCGCATGTTTCGGCGTCGCGCGGGACAGCGAGGAACTGCTCAACCTTGCCGCGCTCAGGTCCTTCGAGGGTGACCTTGAAGAGCCCGTCCGCGTAGCCGATGGTGCCGGGGGCGCCGTCGGTGGAGATCCAGAGGTTGCCCACGGAATCGAAGGCCACATTGTCCGGGCATGAAATGGGCGAGACCTTGTTGGCCGGGAATCCGGAGAAGTACGTGGAGGTGTTCTTGGAGGGATCGCCAGCTACCAACAGGAGGCTCCAGTTGAACTTGGTGCCTGTTTGCTCGCGTCCTTCGGTGATCTCCACGACGTGGCCGTCACGGTTCAGGGTGCGCGGGTTGACCTCGGTGGCGCCTTCCTTGCCCGGCTTGCCACGGTCCGTGTTGTTGGTGCAGGCGACGTAGACCTTGCCCGTACGCGGGTTGGGCTCCACGTCCTCACAACGGTCCATCTTGGTGGGGCCAACCTTGTCGGCAGCGAGGCGGGTGTAGACGAGAACTTCGGGGACGGTCATGCCCGGCACAGCGGAGGTGCCGTTGACCACCAGCGGAAGCCATTCACCAGTGCCATCGAACGCACCGTCGGCAGGGAGTTTGCCCGTGCCGTCAATGTCGGCAGGAGAGTCACCCGTGAAACGAGCCACGTAGAGGTCGCCCTCAGAAAGCAAGCTCATGTTGTTCTTGCGGGCTTCCTTGGAGTCACCAGCCTGGTACTTCCCCTTGGAGACGAACTTGTAAAGGTAATCAAAACGCTCGTCGTCGCCCATGTACGCCACTACGTGACCGGAAGGAGCGACGATGACGTTGGCGCCCTCGTGCTTGAAGCGGCCCATGGCGGAGTGCTTCTTGGGGGTAGAGGTGGGATCGAACGGGTCCACTTCCACGATCCAGCCGAAGCGATTGGTCTCGTTGGCGTAGCCGGAGTTACGGGTGTCGAAACGAGGCTCGTCGAGCTCCCACTGGCGTGTGGTTGCCTTCGCGGAAATCCCATAGCGCTTGTCGCCGTCGCTGGTGCCCGGAGCTGCGAAGTATCCGTTGAAGTTCTCCTCACCGGAGAGGATGGTTCCCCACGGGGTGGTCCCACCGGCACAGTTGCCCAGCGTGCCCTTGATCCAGCGGCCGGCGGGGTCATCAATGGTCTTGACAAGGTTGGTGCCAGCCGCGGGTCCGGTCAGCTCGTAGACAGTGTCTGTGAGGAAGCGCCGGTTCAACGGTGCGCCCTGGACGTAGCTCCACGGCTTGTTTTTGTTCTTGCGCTCGAGCTCCACCACGGCCAGTCCGTGCCCTGCGCGACCGATTGCCCGTGCTTCGGCGGGGTCGAAGCCTACGGGCAGCATGATGTTCTCGTTGGTGTACTCGTGGTTGCTGAACAGCACGGCCCGGCGGTCTTTGGATCCGGGGATCGGCAGGATGTCCGTGTAGTCGTTGTTGTAGCCGAACTGGCGGGCCTGTGCTGCCGCGGTCTGCGCGTTGAGGTCGAAGGCCGGCGAGTCGGCGAAGAGGGGATCGCCCCAGCGGATGATCGGTTTCCAGTCAAAGCCCTCGGGGACAGTGAAGGCATCCACTGCTGCGTCTACGGGCTTGATGGCGGTGAACTTCAGCTTGGACTTGTCGAAGCCCTTCTTTGCGGCATCGGAGAGCCCTTGACCGGAGTCGGCCACAGCGGTGTCACCACCGGTTACGGCACCACCGAGCACGATTGCAAGCGCTCCGGCGGCCCCGAGCCCCAGCGCAGCGCGGCGGGACATAGCGGTTGAGGCGATGTCGCGGAAGTATCCATTGGCGCTGGTGTTGCAAACATCGCCTGAGCAGGCGTTGTCGCATTTCAAGGCACACGTGACGGGGCTGCGCTTGCCTTTTGTGTGGCCGAGCATGGGGAGCAGCGGAAACGTGCGTCCGGTGGTTTCAGACATGGGGGTATAGACCTTCCAGAGGATGTACGAGGTTCCCGCTGAGCCTTTCAGCGGAATCCAAAGCTGAGAGGTCCCTCTGGTTAAGACCCGGTGAACAAACCGTGCTGGTTTCGCGCCAACGTTGAGTGCACGCGGCGGAGCCGGTCCAGCCACCAGTCCCGGCGCTCCCCCGGTGCCGCGTACTGCTCAAGCAGCCCGGCATCGGCCAGGGTCTCACGTAACTGGATGGCGCCGTCGTCGGCCACCAGCGGGTCCAGCGTGATGTCCGAAGCGAACAGCGAAACGGTGCCAAGGCCGCAGGCATAGGGAAGGGACGGGAGCGCGGCTGCGAGCGCCAGGCCGGCACGTATTCCCACCGAGGTGTCCAGTGCCGAGCTTACGACGGCGGGCAGTCCAGCCTGCTCCACGATGTGCAGTGCGCGTGCGACTCCCCCAAGTGGCGCGACCTTGACCACGATCAGGTCGGCAGCACCGGCCCGGGCAACACGAAGGGGGTCGTCTTCCTTCCGGACGCTCTCGTCTGCGGCGACGAGGACCGGCGTACCGGCTGCAGTCAGCCGACGCCGGACCTCCGCCAGGCCGTCAATGGTGGGGACGGGTTGTTCAGCATATTCGAGGCCTACTGCGGATAGTTTGCCAAGGGCTTCCACGGCCTGATCTGTGTCCCATCCCCCGTTGGCATCCACCCGGATGGCAGCATCAGGAAGGGCGTCACGGACTGCGTGTACCCGCGCGACGTCGTCCGCCAGTTCCTGGCCCCGCTCCGCGACTTTGATCTTGACGGCGTCAACCCTGCCGAAGCGCGCAAGCACCTCAGGCACACGTTCGGCCGCGACGGCGGGAACTGTAGCATTGACCGGGATCCTGTCCCGCAAAGGCGGGGGGAAACCAAGCCAGCCCGCTTCCAAAGCTGCGGCCAGCCAGCGGGAGGATTCGTCGTCGTCGTATTCGGGGAAGGGGCAGAACTCACCCCATCCAAGAGGTCCTCGCAGGAGGAGGGTCTCGCGCTCCATGATGCCGCGGAATTTCACGCGCATGGGTAGCGAGACTACGTGGGCGGAATCGAGGAGTTCTTCGAGCGAGGGAAATGCAGGCATATTGCCACTGTACCGGCGGCTTCCCACCCAAGAGGCAGGCCAATTCGGCTATGTGGAAAAGCTACTGGTCCCAGTATTTCTGCGCATCCGCCAAGGCTTCAGCCAACTGCTCACCGGACAGGACAAGTGAGCTTTCCGGTATCCCCAGCGCTTCCCATCGCAGTACGAGCGTGATGTCTTCCATTGGCAACGGCCATAACCAGTACCTGCCGGTGAATTGAACGAACTCGGAGTTGTTGCTTCCTCCGCCACCTCCCAAGGTTGTCAGCACAGGGCCAGTGACGGCTGCATCTTCGAAGGCCGCCGGTCCGTGGATGGCCGCAACAGCCTTGCGTCCGTCCGCAACAGCTACACCCAGTTCCAGTCCCGTCCGGGTGTCCAGGCTTGATCGCGGGCGGTTGTAGCTCTCCTCCACCATCTCCCGCCACTCCTGGTCCGATTCGCTGCCCCGCTGCACCGACCAGACCAGGTCAAACAGGCAACCGGTGGAGTACACCTCCACAAGTTTCAGGACCACCACGGTGCGGCTGTCCTTGTGAACGAACCCTCCGACGCGGGCAATACCGGGCAGCTCGTCCGACGGCGGGCCGAGCCACCCCGGCTGGGCAGGCTGCGGTTCCCGCGGCCGGGCGGGCTGCTCGGAGACGTCATCGAAGAAGCTCATGATCCATCCTTACACCGCCGCAACGGGACCGGGAGAGGTGTGTGGCAACCGAGAGGCAGCAATCGCGATATTCTCGGAATACGACTCAAAGTGGGGGAGATATGACTCAATCAACGCCCGGTTCCGCGACGCCTCCCGGCTGGTACCCGGACCCTTCAGACCCGCGGCTCGTCCGATGGTGGGACGGACGCGCGTGGACAGCCAACCAGGCGCCGGCTCAGTTCCAGGCGCCAGGACAGTTCCAGGTTCCCGTCCAGCAGCCACGTCCGCAGCTCAGCCCGGAGACTCCGGTGTACAACCCGTTTATCTGGGCGATCACCTTGTTGCCGCTGCTGTCCATCCTGCTTCTACTCACGTGGCAGCCGGAGTTCAGGATGATCACCACCCGGCAGGGGGTCACCACCATGGATCCTTTCTCCATGTACACCCCTGGCTATTTCCTGCTGATGGGCGCTAGTTTCCTGTCCTACGGGCTTTCGGTGTTTTTCGCTTTCCTGGACCGTCAGCGCCTCCTCAAGTCCGGCGTCGTCCGTCCATTTCACTGGGCGTGGGCGTTCCTTAGCGCGCTGGTGTACGTGATCGGCCGCTCTGTGATCGTTAGGAAAGTGGCGCCTAATCGTGGGCTGTGGCCTGTCTGGGCAACAATCGCCGTGTTTGTTATCAGCATGGTGATCACCGGCATCTGGATGTCCAATTTCATGCAGTCCGTGTATTCCCAGTTGGGGTATTCGGTCCAGACGTGACAGTTCCCGGGTGGTATGCAGATGCTCGGGACCCCCACAGCCTCCGATGGTGGAACGGTACTGAGTGGGTAGACTACGTGGTACCTGCAGGGGTCCCACTTCCAGCGATTCAGCGCCCGATGCTTCGCCAAGGCCAGAGCGTTGTGAATCCGTACTTCTGGCTTATTGCCGTCCTGCCTTTCCTTCCGGGCCTACTCATGTTGACGTGGCATATCGAGATCCGTACCTACACCCGGAACGGCGCCCTCACCCTGGACCCCGCCACGATCATCAGCACTGGCTACTTCCTGATCTGGGGCGGATTGGTCTTAACCTATTGCTCCACAGTGGTGCTGGCCCTGCTTGATACCCGACGCTTGCTGAAAACGGGCGTCACGCGACCATTCCACTGGGCATGGTCCTTTCTGGGAGGGATTCCCTATGTCATTGGACGGTCGGTGGTAATCCACAAGGTGGCTCCACGGCGGGGCTTGTGGCCACTGGTGGTCATCCTCGCGGCGTGGGGACTTTATTTCGTGGCGGGGACTATCAAGGCCTTGGACTTCATGGAGGCCGCGTTGCGTGAATTGGGTTACCCAGCCTGACCCCACCGGATCCTCACACGCGTTAGGTAGACTGCTGACAATAAAGGACGGAAGGACTTCCATGAACCGCAAGGCCACTGCACTGGACGTCGCCAAGAGGGCGGGTGTGTCCAGGAGCGCGGTCTCGCTGGTTCTAAATGGGCGTGGCGACGGGAACGTGGCCAAGGAGAGCCAGGACCGGATCCGGCAGGCCGCCCTTGAATTGAACTACTCCCCCAACGCTATTGCCCTGAGCCTGCGGAACCAGCGTTCTCGTGTGATCGGCATCCTGTCCGACGAAGTAGTGGTCAGCCCCTTTGACGGCAACATCATCGGTGGCGCCGACGACGTCGCCCGCAGCCGCGGCTTTGTGACCGTAGTGATGGACACCGAAAGTGATACCGCCAGGGATGCGAGCGCCATTGAAACGCTCCTGGATCGGCAGGTTGATGGGCTCATGTACGTGACAGTTGGCTTGAAACCCATTGAGATTCCGCACGGCATGCTCCGCGTCCCCTCGGTCCTTGCCAACTGCTATGACAACCACCCTCAACAGCAGCTGCATCACGTCATTCCTGACGAGGTATCCGGTGGCAGGATGGCCACGGAGCACTTGTTGGAACTTGGCCACCGGGACATTGCGCTGCTTGCCGGGTTGGAGGACTCGCCCGCGGCCCCGTTGCGTGTTCAGGGCTACCGGGATGCACACGCAGCGGCCGATATCCCGGTCCATGCAGACCGGATCTTCATGGCCGGCTGGGATATCGACGCCGGTTTCCGCGGCGCCATGAAACTGCTCGACGGCGTGTCCCCGGCTGATCGGCCCACGGCCATCATGTGCGCGAACGATCGCCTGGCGGTGGGTGTGACCCTTGCTGCCGCGCGTTTGGGACTCAGTGTTCCCGGGGACCTGTCCATCATGGGCTACGACGACGAAACCCGGATCGCCGACACCATGGTGCCTTCACTCACCACCATGGCGTTGCCCCTGCGGGAGATCGGCCGTGCCGCCATGACCACGCTGCTGGACGCGATCGAGGGCACGGGCGAAAGCGCGGGCGTAGGCGCGGGCACCCCCACAGCAGGAAAGGGAACCACGGTCGAAACGATGGTTCCCTGCCGCTTAGTGGTGCGCGAGTCCACAGGCCCCGCCCCCACCCGCTAACACCGCCCGTTGCGAGGCCCGCTCTGCACCCCTCGACACACCCAAAGCCTGCAAAGCAGGCCTCACAACACGCAGCCCCCTCGTTGCGAGGCCCGCTCTACACCCTAAGACGAGCGGAAAGCCTGCAAAGCAGGCCTCACAACGGACGTACGACGGCGGCCTGCCGCCTACTCGGGCAGCGTCAACACCCAGACGTCGGCAGTCGCGCCATCGGGCAAGGTGAGCTGCCATTCCTCCCCCGGAGCCGGGTAAGCCCGGACGGTGGTGGCCACGGAACCGGTGCGGTAAACCTCCACGAGGGACGCATCGATGAAGATGCGCAACTCCTCGTCCAGAGTCAGGGAGCCTGAGTAAACCACTTGAGCGGCGGCCCCGGACCCAAGCACCAGTTCCACGGAACCGGCACCTGCAGCACCGCGCACCAGCACTTCGGCGAATTCGGGAACCGCAACGGCACCGGCAGCACCTGTAACCACAGCAGTACCCCGATACGCCTCAACCTCGGGCGCAGGAGAAACAGCGAGCGCCCCGCCAACTACGGACAAAACCCGGGGGTGCGTCAACACACCCGACCACCCGGCGTCGTCGACTTCTTCTTGCATGCGGCCCCGGCGACCATCACGTCCTGGCCCCTCGTTGGCCCACCCCCACAGCAGTGCCGCGGGTGAGGACCCATGGGCGAGCTGCACAATCTGAGGGGCGTAGAAGTCGCGGCCGAAATCGGACTTCCCCCCGGAGGAAGGCGCAAACACCGGCAGCCCGGACACAGGGTCCAAGGACAGGGACCCGATCAAGTGCCCTACCCCGTTGGCGTGCTCGTGGTCGTCGCCGGAGAGCCACAGGGAGAACATCATGACCCAGCTGGACCCACCGGAAGAAGAAGGCACTTCCACCAGCTGCGGGCATTCCCAGATCTCGGCGGGCGTATGGGCAGCGGCCACGGGGTGGTCGCTGGTGAGCCAGATGCCCTGGTACTCCCACGCGTCCATGTCAGACACCGTGTACAGCAGCAAAGCGGCGCGGCCGTCGGACAGACCTGCCCCTTGCATGGCGTAACGCGCACCGCCAAACCAAAAAATAAAAGGGTCCCGCACTGCGGTGACCAGCGGATCCGAGGGCATGGACGCCGCAACGTGCCCGTCCTGGTTCCACGTAACCAGGTCGGCTGATCCGCGGGCAATGACCACCTGGGAATGACCCCCGTGGTCCTTGATACCGGAATAACAAGCGGTTGGCACGCCGTCGTCGTCGGTCACCACACCGGTCCAGCATCCAGCGGAGTCAGGGCCGCCCGCCTGCGGCGAAAGCGCTACGGGGTGCTCTTCCCAGCGCACTAAATCAGTGGAGCTCACATGCCCCCAGTTGATCTGGGAGTGCCGCGCGGACAGCGGGTTGTACTGGAAGAACACGTGGTAGCGGCCGTTGATGTAGCTGACACCGTTGGGATCGTTGATCCATCCCTGCGCAGGCCGCGGGTGGAAGCGCGGGAAGGCGGGATCCGGGTGCGTCGCCGCCATGGAAAGAGAGGAAGAGAGTGCAAGGTCCGTCAACGGAACCCCTTTCAAAAAGATCGGTAATTACTTGCCCGTGCCTGCGGTGAGCCCGTCCTGCAGCGCGCGCTGGCCGAACATGAACACCACCAGCGCGGGAATCATGGAGAGGACAACGCCGGCCAGGACCACGGAGATGCTTCCGGTGCCGAGGTTGCCTTGGAGCGAGACCAAGCCCAGGGGCAGGGTGAAGTTCTGCTCGGAGATGGTCATAATCAGTGGCCTGAAGAACTCGTTCCAGTGGAAGTTGAACGCCAGGATGCCCACAATGGCCAGGCCAGGCATGGCCAGCGGTGCGTACACGGAGCGGAACGTCCGCCACGGCGAGGCACCGTCGATCGCGGCCGCTTCAGCGAGCTCGCCCGGCAACCCCATGAAGTACTGGCGCATCAGGAAGGTGCCGAACGCCGTCGGGATGGCCGGAATGATCAGCGCGAGCAGTGTGTCGGAGAGTCCGACGCCACGGATCAGCATGAAGACGGGCACAATGGTGACCTGCGCAGGCACCATCATGGTGGCCAGCACGATCGAGAACAGCGCGCCGCGCCCCCGGAACTTCAAGTGCGCAAACGCGTAGCCTGCCAGCGCTGCGGTGATCATCTGCCCCACCGCGATCAAACCGGTCACCAGGGCACTGTTAATGACCAGGGCCACGATGTTGAGCTGCTTGAACACTTGCTCATAAGAGGTCAGGTCCGGGTTCAGCGGAAGGAACGCGGGCGGCAGCTGGAAGGATTCCGACGGCGGTCGCAGCGAAGTGGACAGCGTCCACATCACCGGGCCCAGGACAAAGACGGACGCTATTAGCAAGACAACCACGCGGATGGCTACGGACCAGTCGCGCTTCTTCCGCTTCACTACAGGCGCCGTAGTGGTGACACGTTCTTGAATGGTGGTCATGGCGGGCCTTACTGGTAGAAGACGAATCGTTTGCTGAGCCGGAATTGCGCGGCGGTGATGGCCATGATGATCAGGGTCAGGATCACGCCGATCGCCGATGCCTGGCCGAACTCAAGGCGCTGGAACGCGGACTCGAAGATCACCATCACGGCTGTTCGTGTTGAGTCACCGGGTCCGCCGCGGGTGAGCACGTAGGGCTGATCGAACACTTGCAGCGCGTTGATGATCGCCATCACCGAGGCCACCAAGGTGGTGGGGCTCAGCAGGGGCAGGGTGACGAACCAATGCTTGCGCCAACCGGTGGCGCCATCGATCGATGCGGCCTCGTACGTCTCCACCGGAATGGAGGCCAGCCCGCCAATGAACAGCAGGAACGAGAAGCCGAAGTTCTGCCACACATAGACAAGAATTACGACGGCGGCTGACCCGGTTGGCGTTGTCAGCCACGGGACCGCGGGGATGCCAACGATGGACAGCAACCAGTTCACGACGCCGAATTGCTCGTTGAAGAGGTACCGCATGAAAATCGATACTGATGCCGCGGAGAGGATCAGCGGGAAGAAGAATGCCGATCGGAAGAACACCCTAAGCCAGGATGGGAGCTTCTCCTGCACCATGATGGCCAGGCCAAGTGCCAGTCCGAGCTGGAGGGCCACAGCCACCACCACGAAGACGATGGTGTTCAGGAATGACACCCTGACGGTGGGGTCCTGTACCACCTCAGCGAAGTTGTTGAAGCCCACGAACGTTGGTGCCGAGATGATGTCCCAGCGGAAGAACGCGAGCGCGATCGAAGCGACGATTGGCAGCAAGGTGAAGAT
The DNA here is from genome assembly GCF_055389195.1 of Arthrobacter sp. DualSoilB13. Classification (NCBI taxonomy): domain Bacteria; kingdom Bacillati; phylum Actinomycetota; class Actinomycetes; order Micrococcales; family Micrococcaceae; genus Arthrobacter; species Arthrobacter sp. DualSoilB13. The sequence continues at coordinate 3,188,893 of NZ_AP035865.1, forward strand.
GCCCATGCCCACGATGGTGGGCGCCAGGAAAGCCCAGGGCAGCCAGCGTTGCTGCATCCGGCCGCGCTTGGACGGCTGCGCGTGTTTATGGGTCGGCTTCCGCCCCGACTCGCTCCCCGTCCCCGTGGGCGTACTGGTTGCGGTGCTCATGGCTGCCTCCTCAGGGCCAGTTCAAGATCGCGCTGCATGGAACTGAGGGCGTCCTTGAGTTGACGCTCGTCTCCACTGACAGCCAGGCTTACGTTTTTCATGAGGGCTGTTTCCACGGAAGCCTGCTGGGGTGGCGCTGGAATGGGACCTGTGGTGGGGAACCTGTCCAGGGTGTCGTAGAAGACCTTCCAGTTCCGCGGACCTGTTCCTGCGTAGAGCTGTTGGTTGGCCATTGAACGACGCGCAGGGGTGGTGTTCGGTGTGGGGAACACGATTTGCATGGCTTCACGGCTGGAGCTGAATTTCACCCATTCCCAGGCGGCGTCCTTGTCCTTGGCGGTCTTCATAATCGCGTAGCCCGCCGTGCCGAACTGATGCCGCTGGGTCCGCCACTTGGGGAAGAACTGGACGTCGAAGTCGTTCTCCGTCATCCCCGCCTCGTGGAGGCCTTGCACCCAATAGCCGCCCGCCGGCGTCGTACCTATCCTGTTGGAGGCGAAGAGGCCGATCAGCGAGTTACCGCCGCCTTCCTCCGGCCGCACACCCAATCCGTCCTTCACGAGTCCGCGGAGGTAATCGAAGGATTCGAAGACCCTGGGATCATCGGCGTTGGGCTCAAGCCACTGGTAGCCGCCGGAGCGGAGGCTGCGCGAGGGGTCGTTGGCATAGAAGCCGTCCCACAGCCATTCGCCACCCGGGGACTTGGTCTCCTTGAGGAAGCTGGTGTCATTGGCGTAGAGCCACGGCACCACTCCACCGAAGAGCCGGTTGGTCCAGTAGTACGGGGTGAAGTCCTTGGGGTTGGCCTTCTTCATGGCGGCGAGGGTGCTGCGGAAGTCCGTCTGCGTCCAGTTGTCGGACGGCCGTTCCAGACCTGCTTTGGTCAGTGCCGTGGTGTTGTAGTACATATTGGCGGCGTTCCAGTCGATGGGGAGCTGGAACAGGCTGCCCTTGTACATGAACGCTTCCACCAGGCTGGGGTGAACGTCCTCGAAGTACTCACGCATATGGTCGGCGTCGCGGCGCAGGTACTCATCCAAGGGGTGGGCCAGTTTCTCGGCGAAGAGCTGGGCGCCTTCCGTGGCCACGTACACGACGTCCGGCGGGGTGCCTGCTGCAACCATGGTGAGGATCTTGGTGAAGAAGTCCTTCCAGTCCACCGCTTGGATTGCCTGGACCTTGACCTTGATTTCGGGGTGGACCTTGGCGAAAGCGTCGATGACCTTCTGGCGGGCTTCAGCGTCCGCGGCGGTACCCATGATGGCGATGCTGAGGCTATTGTCTCCGCGGCCTGGAATGTCGGCCCCGGTCAAGCGCGGCCACGACGCCGCTGTGACTCCAACAATTCCTGCGCCGAGGGCTGTGAGGGCACTCCTACGTGTGAATTCACGCAAAGCCCCATTGGTTCCCGACATGTAGATTTCCTTCCCTAACACGTGTTAGGAAGCCTATTCCTGTCACCTAACACGTGTCAAGCATCACAGGAATGTTGCCAAGGGCTCACCTTCGGCCGCCACGCTCGGGGGCGGCTCACACGAGCTATCCAGAGAACTGTGGCAGTCTAGTCTGAATGAGTTCCCAGCAATTCCGCACCAGCGGGAGGTCGAACAAACGGCCGCTTCAAGGACGCCCCGCCGGCGCGGGCACAGGATTTCTCTTCTGCCTCGCCACGATTGCCAGCGCCGTTGGCCTGGCCGCGACGTACTACTTCTTTGTGCGCACCACCGCCGGCCAGTTCATCGACGAGTCCGCACTGGTTGAAGCTACCGTTCTGGGCGGAACAGCCGGCAGGGCTTCCACCGAATTCCTGGATATGCTCCCCATGCTTTCGCTGGCAATTGCAGCCATCATGGTTCTCTTCGTGACCGTGGCGCGCAGGCGATGGACCGCCGCCGTAATCGCAGTGGCAGCCTGCATCGCCGCCAACGCAGCCACACAAATTCTCAAGCTCCTCATCCCGGACCGGCCCGACCGCGGCGTACAAACACTCGTACTGAACTCACTCCCCTCCGGACACACCACACTGGCCGCGTCCGCCGCAGCCGCCGTGTTCCTCATGGTCTCGCCCCGCTGGCGCCCCCTGGCAGGCTTCCTGGGCAGCACCTTCGCTGTAGCAACAGGCGTCTCCACGCTCATCAACCAGTGGCACCGCCCGGCCGACGTCGTGGCCGCATTCCTGGTAGTGGCCGTCGTCATGCTCCCGGCAGGATGGCTCATCCTCCGCACCGGCAACAGCTGGAACGTCTGGGCGGGTTACGGCGAACACTGGGCCGCTTCCCGGCTGTGGGTGTGGCTTACCGTTGCGGCCCTGGCGATCGCTACTTTTGTTGCCGCCTACTCGCTGCTCCAGGTCATGCCCGGCCTCAGCACAGACAGCACCATCGACTACTTCTGGGCCGGCACCGCCTTCATCGTGATCGCCGGATACCTGTCCGCCCTTGGTGGCACATGGCTTTTTGGTATGGCGGCGCGCAAGGGCTGACGCTCTTTGAGGGGCGATCGGCGCTAAGGGGTGCGCCGCACCCGGCGCTTAGTCCTCTGGACGGACCGAGTCGAAAAATATGGGCTCCGGAGAAGGCGAAACGCGGTTCCGGGCCTGCTCCTGGATGAAGTGCCGATCCTCATCGGTGAGCACCGTGCCACCATGGGCATCCATGGTGTCCCCCTCCCCCGTTTCCGCATTGATGATCGCGGTGACGGTCCTTGGCACGATCATGGTTCCCGGATTGTCGACGAGCCATTGCTGTGTTTCGGGAGAAAGCTGGTCCCAAAATTCTTTGATGTGCACAACGATCAGCACTGCCCTTCATTGGTGGGGGTAGATTCGCAAACTGCGCCATGCGCGGCGGTGGAACACTCGGTTGATCAGGGACGGAGGTGCTCTTCTAGGCTACGCCGACCCGCGCCGATTCCACCCTGCAATCACCAACATTTTCGGGGATGACGTCGACTACTTACTCCTCATGAGTTACAGTTAGTCCAATCGATGGACAAACAACTGCTAAGCACAGGAGCTCGCATGTCATCCACCCTCAGGCCCGACTCCCGCAAATCCGCCCCGCGCCGGAGCACCCCGGCTGGCACCGTTCCCGCATCCCGCGATTTGGTGGTGGACTTCATCCGCGTTGCCTGCATGTTTGCTGTTGTTGCGGTTCATTTGCTCATGATGGGGATCAGCGTGGACGAGTCCGGCATCGGCGTGGGCAATCCCCTGACGTCGCTGAGCTGGTTTGCGCAAGGTACGTGGTTCGGCCAGGTCATGCCCCTGTTCTTTATTGTGGGCGGCTTCGCCTCGCTCACGTCGTGGCGCAGCCTGAATCGTAGAGGCGGCGATGCCGGCGATTACCTCAGGAACAGGGTGCTGCGGTTGGTTCGGCCTACGGTCGCCTTATACATCTTCCTCGCCATTGCTTTGTGGAGTGCGACGGCGGCTGGTGTCCCCGTCGATTTGCTCACCGTTATCGCTGCGGGCGCCGGAGTGCAGTTGTGGTTCCTGGCCGCGTATCTTATCTGCCAAGCCATGGTCCCCACCATGGCAAAATTCCACGAGGCAGCGCCTTACCGGACCATCGCAGCGCTGGCCGCGGGCGCCGTCGTCGTCGATGTCTTTCGTCTGGGCCTGGAACGCAACCCTTGGGGTTTCGACTCGAACCCGATCGGCCTGCTGAACATGGTGTTCGTGTGGGGCCTCCTTCAACAGCTTGGGTTCTTCTACGCCGACGGCTTCTTTGACCGTTTCGCCACGTGGAAGCTGGTTCTTGCTGCTGCCGGCTGCTACGCCGTGATGGTTCCACTCACGCATGCCGGGCCGTATCCGGTGGACATGCTGACCAGCCAGAACCCGCCCATGTTTCCCCTGATCCTGGTAGGGCTGGCACACATTCTGTTGGTGAAGGCCGTCTACCCGGCGCTGCAGCGATGCGTCCACATCGGTTGGGTGCAGAAGGTGATGTTCGTGGTGGGTAGTCGGGCCATGACCATCTACTTGTGGCACCTGCCGTTGATCATCGCCATGTTTGGCATTGCTCTGGTCCTGCGACTGCCGTTCCCCGAACCGGCCGGCACCGAATGGTGGCTCACCCGGCCGCTGTTCTACGTAGCTGCTTGGGCCCTGGTGCTGCTCGTTTCCACCCCACTGGTCCGGCTGGAACTTGCCAGCACAGCGCTGGCACCGGGTGCATCGCGGCCGGCGATGTGGCGCATCGCCCTCGGAACCGTGCTGGCGATCATCCCGCCGTTCGTGGTGATGAGGTCTGCGCTGGACGTTTCGAATGCTGGCTGGGGGCTGGTGCTGCTGGTGCTCGCCGTAGCTCTGGTGTCCGGGAAGCTGCCGGACCGGGCATGGAAGACCCCGCGAACTGTTTCGTCCGGGCCGTGGCTTCCTGACCTGCTTTGAAAGACGAAGGGCCGCAGAACAACCTAATGGGGTTGTTCTGCGGCCGTTCTTTGTTCAAAAGAGGTCGGTAAGTCGCGACCCCCGCGAACAGCTATGGCATGCGGTAAAGGAATGCCGCCATGGCGTCGCGGTTGATGGGAGAAAGTGGCTTATAGCTACGTGAGCCGTTAGCTTCCAGCCAGCCCGTGGAAATTTCCATCTCCAGCATCCAAGCCATTTCCTTGTAGAACTGCTGAGTGGTCAGCACATCGTGGAAGGGTGACGTAGCGGGCTCCTGGAAGTCCGGCTTCTCAGCCAAGCGGTAAAGGAATGCCGCCATCGCGTCGCGGTTGATTGGCGTCAAGGGCCTGTAGGTTTTGGATCCATCGCCCTCGGTCCAGCCTGAGGAGATTCCCTTTTCCGCCAGCCAGGCCATCTCTTTGTAGAACTGCTGGGTAGTGGATACGTCCTTGAAGGGGGACTGGGCCGGCGCGGTGTACTCCGGTGAACCGGCAATGCGGTACAGGAATGCTGCCATGGCGTCGCGGTTGATCGGAGTCAGCGGGCGGTAAGTAACTGAGTTGTCCGCCTCAACCCATCCCTTGGAGATTCCTGCATCAGCCATCCACGCCATTTCCCGGTAGAACTGCTGAGTTGTCAGCACGTCCTTGAAAGGCGATACAGCGGGAGGCACGAAGTCCGGGCCCTTGGCACTAAAGCGTTCCGTCCACTCCACCGTAGAACCGGCTCTGAGCACGAAACCGTCCTTCGCCGCTGCCGTGACCGTGATCCGACCAGTGGCCGGATGCGTCCCTGCAGCTACTACTTCACCTGCGACGCGATACTCAACACCCTCCGTGTCGGGGATGGTGTACGTGTCCTGGTCGGTAAGCGGGGCGTCCACGAATGCGACGCTTCCCGGGGTCACAGCCTTGTCAGCTGGCAGTACTGCAGCAGTCGCATCACTGGTCAAGGACACCGTGGTGTGGCCAAATTTGGTACCTGTCACTGTAACGGTGATCGTCGCACCGATATCAGTCTCGGTGACGCTGTACTCCGAACCAGTGGCTCCGGTTATCGGATCGTCGTTGCGCTTCCATTCGTATGCGAGCGCTACCGGAGCCGGTCCCCAAGGCTGCACGTCTGCCTTGAGAACGCTGCCAACATAGGCTGGGCCGGTGATCTTCGGGGCGACCGAGTAAATGTCCGCAGGGGTGATGGGGGAAGTAGGGGCCGAGGTTGCCGACACACTCGTGGCATACGTCTTTGCTCCGGTCACCCGTACCGAGATGACTGCGTTTGCGTCTTCGGGGGCAAGCACGTACTGGTCAAGCCTCTGGTAAGGAATGGGCTCCCCGTTGCGCAGCCACTGATAGCTGTTGACTACCCGGCCTGGACTCCAGTATCCCGGATTGGCGGTCAGCATCGCGCCCACCTTGGTCTGACCATAGATAGTGGGCGTTCCTGGAACGATGGGCGCTACATCTTCAGCGAGCATTTTGAGGGCTTTGCCGGCGTCCACCAAACCCGCACCACAGTTACAGTTGTAGACGGGCCGGGCCGTCTCCTTCAAACGGTACTCGATGTCGGCGGGGGTCAGCGCGGGCAGCTTGGAGTACATCATTGCGGCCACCGCAGCTACATGCGGGGCAGCCATGGAGGTGCCTTCCTTAAGGTAGTAGTCCTCCGTGGTGGCTACGTCCAAACCAGCATTTAGCGTTGAGACGATTCCATCGGCACCGGAAAACCTCATGTCGCCGCCCGGCGCAGCAACATCTACGTTCACGCCAAAGTTGGAGTAATAGGCCCTGTTGCCGTCCTTCTTGGTGGCTCCAACAACCAAAACATTCTTGCAGTTTGCGGGACTGACCTGAGATGCGTCAATGTTTTCATTGCCTGCAGCGACTACTACAGAAGCGCCCTTGCCACGGGCAAAATCTGCTGCATTTTGGTAGGAAGCGGGGCAAGCTCCGGGGCCCCCAAGACTGAGGTTGATGACGCGTGCGGGATTCTGGTTTGCAGGGACCCCGGCAACAGTTCCACCAGCGGCCCAGACGATCGCGTCAGCGATGTCCGAAACGTAGCCACCGCAGATACCCAGTGCGCGAACCGGAACAATCTTTGCTTTGGGGGCTACGCCAGCAACGCCCTTACCGTTCCCGGCAACCGCACCAATAATTCCTGCTACATGCGTTCCGTGCCACGAGGAGTACTCCGCGGGCCATCCGGTGCCGCACTGGCCGTAGTAGGTCCCATCACCTTCATCACGCGGGTTTGAGTCACGGCCGTTGCCGTCGCGGGCGATTTCCGGCTCGCTGATCATGTCGTAGCCGGGAAGGATGTTCGCATTCAGGTCGCTGTGGTTCAGGATGCCGCTGTCGATAACCGCAACCACGCTCCCCTCACCTTGGCTGACATCCCAGGCACCAAGAACGCCCATTCCACCGTTACCTGTGCCGTGGGCCCACTGGAGGTCGTAGTAGTTGTCGTTAGGCGAAGTAGCAAACGGCCGCATAATGGAGTCCGGCTCGGCGTACTCAACACTCGGGTCAGACGCAAGGTTTGAAACGAGTTCGCTGGCTTCTGCCGCGCCGAGTTTCCGATCAGTCCTGACCACTTCTTCACCTGTGGCCATGGTGCGCACGGATTCAACAGGCACGCCCACTGCACTGGCAGCCCGACCGAAAGATGACTTTCTGTCCGCCGATTGGATGCCGGCACGTTCCTTGAACTTCACAATGAACTGATCCGTGGGGATTTCTTCGGAAAAGGTGGACATCGTCTGAGGCGCGGCACTCGGCATTGGCACCGGGGTCTCATCGGCTACGGCCGGAAACGCCGGAAGGGCGGCTCCAACCAGGGCAATAACGCCCGCAATAATAACTTGAGAGCGCACACTGGCTCTCCGTCGGATCTGCATGAACAGCGCCCTCTACTCGTACGCCCCCAAGAGCGCGGAAAAATGGCCGCGAGAGTGCGGCCTGCATGAGTTTAGCCATAGTTTGGACTTTCCTGCGAATTCCCTGTGAGTCTTGATGGTCACCCCAAAAGGGCCGGGGCCAGTTGCAGAAATTCCTGCAACCGGCCCCGGTTGATTTTCGCTTGTTCCTCTTTATGGTGCGCTAAGGCATCCGGTACAGGAAAGCAGCCATGGCATCACGGTTGATGGGCGCCAGCGGCTGATACGTGCGTGATCCGTATGCATCAGTCCAGCCGGAAGAAATACCGGACTCATACATCCAAGCCATCTCCTTGTAGAACTGCTGACTCGCGCTTACGTCGTTGAAGGGCAGCCACGGAGGGGCCACGTAGTCAGGCTTGTTAGCCAGGCGGTAGAGGAAGGCTGCCATGGCGTCGCGGTTGATGGGTGTCAATGGCTTGTACAAACGCGCACCGTTCTCCGTCCACCCCGACGAAATCCCGGTCTCCGCCAACCACGCCATCTCCTTGTAAAACTGCTGGGTTGTCAGCACGTCTTTGAAGGGCGACTGGACGGGCGGGGTGTACTCTGGCGAGCCAGCCATGCGATATAGGAATGCTGCCATGGCGTCGCGGTTGATCGCCGTCAACGGACGGTAGGTGACGTTCTGATTTACGTCCGTCCAACCCGCGGAGATCTTCCGATCGGCCAACCAGGACATCTCTTTGTAAAACTGTTGCGTTGTCAGAACATCCTTGAAGGGTGAAACCGCTGGAGCGGTGAAGTTTGGCCCCCTCATGCTGAAGTAAGCGGTCCACAGGGCTGGTGCTCCCGTTCGGAGCATGTATCCATCTTCGGCGGTTGCAACAACTCTCACCTGCCCTCTGGCAAGGTGCAATCCCGCGGCTACCGTTACGCCGTCCACCTGGTACTTAACACCCGGAGATGTTGGAATCGTGTACCTATCGTCTTCCATATAAGGGGCTTCGGCGAAGGTAACCGGCAGCGGAGAAACCACCTTGTCCGCCGGCACCACGGCAACAGTCGGCTTACTGCTTAGTGACTGTGTTGTGTAGCCCAGCTTGTCCCCCGTCACTGTGACACTGATGGGCTTACCGGCGTCCCCGTTGACCACTGTGTAGTCCCTGTTCACTGCACCGTCAATGGGAATACCGCCTAGATTCCACTGATAGGAGTGGACCACAGGGGAAGGTTCCCAGGTACCTGTCTCCGCAGTAAGAACACTGCCCACGTAGGCACTGCCGCTGATGGTCGGCTCTAAGGCAGCCAGCGGCCCCGGGCCGATGGGAGCGGTCGGCAAAGACACCGCCGAGGCTGATGCCCCGTCCGCTCGAACCCCGGTTTGAGTAATGGTGATGATGGCACCCAGGTCCTCAGGTGTCAGAGTGTAGGAAAAAGGGTAACCATCGGGAATGGGAACGCCGTTCCGATTCCACTGGTAGTACATTGCTAGCCGTCCGACTGGAACCCATGGGCTCGTATAGGCAGACAGAGTTTCGCCGACTTTCGGCTTGCCTTCAATGGTCGGTTTGCTCGGAACGATGGGAGTCACGTCCATCCATACATCCTTCAAGGCCGCCGCAGCGTTCAGCAATCCCGTACCGCAGACAGCACAGTAGCTCATCAGAGAAATATTGGCGCGAAGTCTCTGTTCCACTTCGAATGGCGTAGCAGATGGCTTCATCACAGTGATCATGGCGGCCACGGCTGAAACGTGTGGCGCCGCCATGGAGGTTCCGGCCTTGATGTAATACTCTTCCCCGGTTGCAACGTCCCGACCATTGTTGAGCGTAGATACCACGCCATCCGTAACCTGGTATCTCATGTCACCTCCCGGGGCTGAAAGATCAACGTTGTTCCCGTAATTGGAGTAATACGCACGTTGCTTTGCGCGGGTACTGGCCGCCACAGTGATGACGTTCCGGCAATTTGCGGGGCTGACATAGGTTGCGTCCATGTTCTCGTTTCCGGCTGCCACCACCACGGACGCGTTGCGTGTCGACGCGAAATCCAGAGCACTCTGGAACGCGGAGGGGCATGCAGCCTCCGCTCCCAGGCTGAGATTGACAACCCGGGCGGGATTGGGATTGACCGGTACGCCAGGAACGTTGCCGCCTACTGCCCATACGATTCCGTCGGTGATGTCCGAGGTGTAACCACCGCACAAACCCAGCACCCTGACTGGCACTACTTTGGCTTTGGGTGCCACACCCGCTATGCCTTTCCCATTTCCGGCAACCGCTGCGATAATGCCGGACACATGCGTTCCGTGCCAGGACGACGGTTCTGCAGGCTCTCCGACACCGCACTGACCGGCGCTGCTGTAGTCGCCCTTGTCGGTGGGGTCCGCATCCCGCCCATTGCCATCACGTGCCACCGCAGCTGTGCTAATCATGTCGTAGCCAGGCAGGATATTGGGGTTTAGATCGCTGTGATCAAGGATGCCGGTGTCGATGACGGCCACCACGGCCCCTTCACCTTGGCTGTAGTCCCATGCCTCCCGGACGTGGATCCCTCCGGGTTCAGCCGAGTGGGCCCACTGGATAGGGTAGTGAGTATCGTTCGGCGCTGCCGAAAACGCACGCATGATGACGTCCGGCTCCGCGTATTCCACGTTCGGATCCGATGCCAGGGCCGCCACAAGCTCTTTGGCTTCATCGGTTCCGAGCCTCCGGTCCGTCTTCACCACGTCTTCACCTGTGGCCGTGGTTCGGACAGCTTGTACAGGAACGCCCACAGCACTGGCGGCATGTCCAAATGATGCCTGGCGATCCGCGGACTTGATGCCGTACCGATCCTTGAATTTCACAATGAACTGGTCCGTTGCAATTACACCGGTCCCGTGGGGCGTGGGTTCAGTTGCGGCACTCGGCGGAGCCGGCACCTCATCCGCTACCGCTGGGAGCGCAGGCAAGCTGGCTCCCACTATCGCGATAATGCCAGCAAGAATTACTTGAGAGCGCATGCGGGCTCTCCGTCGGATCTGCATAAGACAGCGCCCTCTGCTCAAACGCCCCCAAGAGCGCGGAAAAATGGCCGCGAGACTGCGGCCAGCATGAGTTTAGCCACACTTGGGCTTTCCTGCGAATTCCCTGGGAGTCTCCCGGCGCTTCGAGCGAGGCGACCTGACCCTACCTATTGCATACTGCACAAATCCAACTTCTTCAGGTTTCAGATGCATCTGCGGACAGCCAAAAGAGTTTCGAAGCCACCCTCGCAAAGCTAATAATTACGCCGGTGCTTCAGCCGTGGAATTGCGACGGCGAACACCACTGCCGCTGCGAACCCCAGTACGCCTGTGGCCCAGACGCCCGCCGACAACGAGAACGCGGCCGTTAACCCGGACAGCAGCACAGGTCCTCCGGTACCACCCGAGTCAGCCATGAATCGCCAGATGCCCAGGAAGTGGCTCCGCCCGTTGTCCGGCGAGAAGTCGGCGCCGAGCGTCATAATGAGCCCCGAACTGATGCCGTTGCCGAACCCGATGAGCAAAGCAACCAAGAGGAGCGGGACGAATCCGGCCGTGAAGGGAATCAGAATCAGAGCGGTTCCCATGATCAGCGTTGACGGGATGGCCACCCACTGACGTCCCTTCCTGTCCATGAGTTTCCCCGCGGGGTAGAAAACCAACATGTCGATCGCTCCGGACAAGCCGAAGATCAACGACGCATGGGTGGCGTCGAGTCCCAAATGATCCGCCCACAGCGGGATGACCACCTGCCGCGATGCGCGCAATGCGCTCAGCAGGAGGATGCCGAAGCCAACCGTCAGGAACACCCCGGCATGGGAAACTGCGACGCTCCGCAACGTCGACGCCGGGGGCCGGGGACCGCCGTCGGACGTTCCGGGGGCTACCAGATCCGGAATGGTGAGAGACAAAACAGCCGCGGCAAGCATGCCACCAAAGCCCACCCAATAGGCGCCGCTGATCCCGGCGAACTGCATGACGCCGGCGCCCACGAATGGCCCGATGAAGAGGCCGATCCTGGTGACACCGCCCAAGGTTGAGAGTGCACGCGCCCGAAACATGACGGGGACTGCCTCAGTGAGGAACTTTTGCCGTGCGAGGTTGAAGACACTGGCCGACATGCCAACCAGGGTCATGGAGGCGGCCAAGAGCCAGAGCCCATGTTCCATCTGCGGGGCGAACGCCGCCGCGCCGAGGGCAATCGCACCCACAGTTCCCGCTCCGACGATTGACCACCGTTCACCGAATTTCTCGGTGATGATCGACGCCGGAATGTTGAACAGCCACGATCCCAGGCCTATCAGCGTCACGATCAACGCCGATACAGCCACCGAAGCGCCCAGGTCCCGGGCGGAGAGGGCAATGACCGGCAGGACAGCCCCCTCGCCGAGACAGAAGAGCACAGCTGGCCCGAATGCCGGGAGCGCTACACTGCGGAGGCTGAAGTTTTTGTCTGCTTGGGTGGTGGTCATCCCTTTCATCCTATGACCGCCCTCACCGTGGTTGCTTGGAGGGGCTGGCTGGCTCACACTGTTACCGCGCTGCGCATCCTTTGCCGCCGGGCTCTCCACCTCGTGACTCGCACCGTTTTCCGCGCTGCGCACCCCTTGCCGCCCGGCGCTCCCCTTCGCGACTCGCACCGTTTTCCTCGCTGCGCACCCTTTGCCGCCGGGCGCTCCCCTTCGTGGTCAGGGCCGCACCCTTACGCGCCAATCGCGCCAGAGGTTACGGGGGCGATCGGCGCTAACGGTAGCGGTGATCGGTGGTTCTTGGTTCGTGGTCGGTGAATGCTGGTGGTTGGTGGTGGCTGGGGCAGGCCCGTGTGACCGGCTGGCTCGCACCGTTTTCCGCGCTGCGCACCCCTTGCCGCCCGGCGCTCCCCTTCGTGACTCGCACCGTTTTCCTCGCTGCGCACCCTTTGCCGCCCAGCGCTCCCCTTCGTGATCAGGGCCGCACCCTTTCGCGCCAATCGCACCAGAGGCAACGGGGGCGATCGGCGCTAACGGTAGCGACGACACGTTGGTGTGGGTTTACGGGGGCGATCGGCGCTAACGGTAGCGACGACACGTTGGTGTGGGTTTACCGGGGCGGTCGGCGCTAACGGTAGCGACGCAGCGTGGGGGTGCGGGGGTGGGGCGTGCGGGGGGGTGCGCGCAATTGTTGCGGCTCCGGGGTGTCGGAGCCGCAACAACTACACGCGAAGTGAGATTACTTCCTTGGCTTAGCGGCGGCTGGCTGCTGCCTTACGGCGGCCAGCGACTGCGAGCAGGAGCCCCATCAGGAGCATGGCCCCTGCCCAGAGAACCCACTGACCGTTCAGGCCGGTGTTGGCCAAGGTGTTGGCACTTCCGACGGCGGTGTAGGCTGCGGCCGTCCCTGCACCCTTGGCGGCACCCTGCGCCACTACAGCGCTGGCCTGGGTATCGGTACCCGTGCTAACTCCGACACTTGCAGGAGGATTGACCACCGACGGGTTCACAACAGGAGGCTTGACCACCGGAGGGTTCACAACCGGCGGGTTCACAACAGGAGGGTTGACCACCGGAGGGTTCACAACCGGCGGGTTCACAACCGGAGGATTCACCACGGGAGGATTCACCACGGGAGGATTCACCACGGGAGGATTCACCACCGGAGGGTTCACCACAGGAGGATTCACAACCGGAGGGTTCACAGTGGCCGTCGATCCCCCACCAATTCCCACCGAGGTGGAACCGAGGGTTACGGGAGCCGTAATCGGGACGATCAGCTGGGTGCCGGAAAGAATTCCATCGCTGCCGGAGGTGGTGCTGCCGGACGTGGTGCCCGTCGGAGCAGTTCCACCAGTGGTGCCGGTGTTCGAAGCGGAGGAATCACCCAGCAAACCAGCCGAGGTGGAACCCGCGTTGATCGGAGCCGTGATCGGGATGATCAGCTGGGTGCCGGAAAGAACTCCATCGCTGCCGGACGTGGTGCTGCCGGACGTGGTGCCCGACGGAGCAGTTCCACCAGTGGTACCAGTGTTCGTAGCGGAGGAATCACCCAGCAAACCAGCCGAGGTGGAACCGAGGGTTACGGGAGCCGTAATCGGAGCAACAACCTGGGTGCCGGAAAGAACTCCATCGCTGCCGGTGGTGGTGCTGCCGGACGCGGTGCCTGCCGAAGCAGTTCCACCGGTGCCGGTACCCGTGTTCGCGGCAGATGAGTCGCCCAACAAACCAGCGGAGGTGGAACCCACGTTGATCGGCACCGTCACAGGAGCAACAACCTGCGTACCTGAGGCAATGCCTTCTGAACCGGAAGTGGAAGCACCCGAGGTCGAAGCACCCGAAGGAGCCGACGCACCAGAAGAAGCAGCTGAGCCGGAGGTAGCAGAGGAGTCTCCGCCAACACCCACGGCAGTGGCTCCGATGTTAACAGGGACCGAAATCGGAGCCACTACCTGAGCGCCGGATGCGATACTCTCTCCCCCCGACGTGGTTGCCTGCGCCGGTGCTGAGGCTGGGGCCGGAGCCACAGCAGGGGCCGGCGCAGGAGCTGAAGATGTAGCAACGGAGTCGCCAAGTACACCAGCTGAGGTCGAACCCAAGCTGATCGGCACTGTCACCGGTGCCACTACTTGGGTTCCCGAGGCGATACCGTCCGAACCGCTGGTGCTGGCTGCCGGCGTCGGGCTTGTTGCAGCCGCGGGAGCCGCAGGTGCGGCTGGAGCGGCAGGTGTGGCTGAGCTCGTCGCAGTGGAGCCCCCCAGCAGACCCACTGATGACGAGCCCAGGTTTATGGGCACCGTTACCGGAGCAACTATCTGCGTTCCGGAGCCGATGCTGTTGGAACCGTTGGTGGTGGCCGTGGGCGCCGGGCCCGCGCCGGCGGCACTCGAACCTGCAGCAGGTGCCGAGACGGTAGCTGCTGAATCCCCCAATAGTCCAAGTGATGTTCCGCCGAGGCTTATCGGCGCTGTTACGGGTGCAACCACTTGCGTGCCGGAAAGGATTCCGTCTTTGCCGCTGGTGGTGTCAGCGGCGTTTGCCGCTGTGGCGCTGAGGACGATCATGCCCCCTGCAAAGCATGTGCCGATGAGGCACTTGCGTATGGTCGTGTTCATTGTGGTTCTCTCCTGAAGACGTTGTTCCCAAGGGCGTCCGAGTGACGGATCGCCTGAATGACCGTCTGCCGCGAAGAGCTGTGCGGCTGGTGGAGGAACTAGTCAGGAGAGGAGCCGGGGTCGAAGCACACCGGCGTTGGATGTTGTTCGGTGCCGGCCGTTGCCAGGCCGGGAAGAGCGTCGACGGGGATGATCAGGGCGCCCTGCAGGAATGCTGCTGCGGGGCTGGGTGGACCGTTTTGGGAGTTCCCGGAGCCGGCTCCCGTGAGGCTGCCGGGGACTGCTGCGCGGTCGGGAGTCAGGTCCGCAGGCGCGGCGGGATCGTCGGCTGAGGAGGCACCGCCGAGCACCGCCGTGATCCCGGTGGGACCGAAGTTTCGTGCGGGATTCAGCAGCCCTGAAGCGCTGGCGTTCACTCCTGGTCGAGTGACGCGCGGGTCCAGTTTGCCGGTCTCAAGAAGAGTTGTGCCCGTGGAATGTACGACGCCGGTAGTCGCCAAAGTGCCGGCTTCCGCCGCAGCGGGAGCAACAGAAGCGTCGGTTCCCGGCACAGCGGGAGTCTCGGGTGCCGTGACGGGAGGCGCCACCACCGGCGGAACTGCCACAGGCGGAACAGGCGGAGCGACTACTGGCGGAACTACGGCTTCGACGGGCGGCAGCACGGTGCCTACAACACCGTCCACAACGCCGACAATCGGGTCCACAACCGGGGACACTATCTCAGTGACAGGTTCCAGCCGGGCAGGTTCCAAAACCTGGTTCACCGGCGGAACAACTACGTTCACGGTGTGGTCTACGGTGTTAGTGACAGGAGCCACCACCGTGTTCACCACAGTTCCTGCAGTGCCTGACGGGACCACGTTATTGACCACCGGGACGGCTGAAACCACATGATCAACCGTGCCGCCGACGTGTTCCACGAGGGGCGTCACGGCAGGCACGTGGACGTTGATCTGGTTGGTGGGTACCAGTCCCTTGACCACGTTCGGTAGAGGTACGTTCGGCACCGGGATGCTCACCGATGTTGAGGACGTGACAGATCCAAGAAGGGTTTTGTCAGAGGTTCCCGTATCTGCACTTGCGGCCGAAGCGGAAAGTGCCATCCAGATTGCGGTGCCAGCGCCAGCGACCATGACGGAGCGGAGAATGCTGGTAGCACGCGGAAACACGCGTGAACCCGTCATCTCGACACCCCCAGGTAGTCGCGAACCAATGGTCGCCTTCATCCTAGGACGGCATTAAGCGGTTAGTCCATGGTTGGGAGTAAAGAAAATGACAAATTTGTAAGGAAGCTTGTTTTACGAAGGATAAAAACCCGTCTTTTCCGGCCCGAAGTCCGGAGTGCCCGCTGAAGAACGTCCGTGGGCGTTGGTTTCCTGAAGCCTCTTAATGAACCAGCGTGATTGCTCCGGGCCGTACGGCAGCACAGGAATGGCTTTGGTGGCATCGGAGGGCATATCGCGAATGGACTGGGTTGCCTGCCGGACTGCAGTTCCCATGGTGTCAGCCATGGTTTTCACGAACTCATCGCTGGCGGGTTTGCCGTGGCCCGGGACAAGGAACTCGTAGCGGTGGCGCAGGGCAGAGATGTGCCGCAGGGCATCCGCCCATTCCTCCGGGTACGAGTCCTCAAACGAGGGATGCGCGCCCTGTTCCACCAGGTCACCTACGTACAGGGTGGAGTTGGTGCCAACAAGGAGGTCACCGTCAGTGTGTGCCCGGCCCAGGTAGAACAGCGTGGCGGTGATACCGCCAAGGTCAACGAGGACAGGCTGGTCATGGACCAGGGCGTTGGGGACCACGATGTCGACGGCGTCGCCCTCCCCCGCAGCCATCTCGGGTTCGTTGGTGGCTACGAAGCGTCGCTGGTTGTCGGCGTTGCGTTCTATAGCGGCCGCACAGTTGGCGTGCGCCCAAAACTCCGTGACGCCGTCGTCGGCAAATACTGCGTTACCGAAGAAGTGGTCGTAGTGCGCGTGGGTGTTCACCACAACCAGCGGAAGCTGGGTCTTTTCGCGAACTGCAGCGAGGATCTCCCGGCCTTGGCGCGGGCCGCAGCCGGTGTCGATGACCATGGCGAGTTCAGAGCCCACCACAAGCCCGGTGTTGAGTAACGATCCCTCGGTTTCCAAGACGTAGTTGTCCGGTCCAAGTTCTAGCCAAGCTGACAATTCGTGCTCCGTATCCACTGCAATCCGGCGATGTTCAGGCCTCTACTCTACCCACGGAACCCGAGCGGATGCTGGAAGGCTGGCGAACGTTCCTCAGCGTCGGAGCAGCCTGAGCTTTCGGCCGGCCCGCACCAGCAGGGAAGACTTCAGCACCTGAAGCTCATCCTGGAGCTGGTCGCGTTCAGTCTGAAGATGGTCGCGTTCAGACTCCCTGGCGGCAAGCGTTCCGGTGAGGTGATTCAGGTCGTCCCGCAGCCGGTCCCGGTCCGCTTCCACTGCGCCGAGGCTTCCACGGGTGTCTTCCAGAATGTGGGTCAGGCCATAGAGCTCCACCGACTGGTGGCCGATGTGCAGCTCGTTGTTGGCCGTCAGCTTAGCCACGGACGGGTGCTCACCGGAGGCGAGTTCCGGAAGGGCCGGTTCCGGGCTGACAAGAACCGGCGCCTCTGGTCGGGCCCCCTGCAGGGTCTCGACGACGGCGTCCCACCACTCGCGTTGGAACTCGCCTTGGGCGGGGCTCAGTTGCTTCAGATATGAACGGATGTCATTGTTGCTGGCCAGGAACTGGTCTACGAAAGCATCGAATTCCGGAGTGGCCAAGTGGCGGAGGGAACGCATGGTGTGGCCGAGACCCCAGTTTGCAAGTGCCCCACCGATCCGCACCTCACCGTAGTAGTCCACGGCGATACCCAGGCAAGGAACGCCTGCGGACAGTGCGAAGACGATCGGGTGGTACCGGCTCGCCACCACTATCTCGGCCTGCATCGTCAACGACGCAGACTCCTCCGCTGACAGCTGACCGCAGACCATCACGTTCTCCGTGTTCATCCTGCGCCGGATGTCCTGGTGGGTTTCAATGTCGATGTCAGCTTGGCCCGGGTGCGACATGTGGGCGATCATCACAACATCCAGCTTGCCGGCGTCGGCGATTCTGTCCAGCACCTCAGCGATCCGCTGATTGAAGGCATCCTTGTCCATGGCGCCGGTGCCGGGCGCAAAAGTGGCTACCAGGAAAGGTCGGCCCGGTTGGGGCTTGTATGTCACCTGATCCAGTTCGAGGGCGGCCGGAAGGGCGTGGTCCACCTCAAAGAAGCTCGCGTCGTCGAGCGTCAACCCGGCCGGCACGTCGGCGTTCCGCATCAGTTCCCACGAGGTTTGTTCGCGGACACTGGTGAGCGTTGCTGAGCGGAAGAGTTCCACAACCGTGTCATAGTCAGGGCCCGTCAGAACAGGCCCAAGAGTTTGCCCGGAAATGACCAGCGGCTTGCCCAAGGCGTTGGCGATGGCGCCCACCGCTGCCCTTTCGTAGAGCAGCCAGCCGTAGGGGGAAGTCATGTTCCCGCCACCGGCGATTACTACGCCATCGCAACCCTTCATGGTCTCAATGAGTGCATGAACCTGGTCCTCGGCGGGAAGGGCAGACATGTCCCCTTCCAGGATGGCCTTGATCTCGCGCAGGTACCTCTCACGCCGGTGAGGAGGCCACGGGAACTCCAAGGTCTTCACTGACTCGGTGCCAAAAATCCTGGTGCTCTGCTCCGGGTCCCGCGACAACAGCACAATGTCCGTCACTCCCCTGGCGCGCAGTTCGTCCACCACGGCATGGGTCATGGCTTCGTCACCCACGTGATAAACGGGCTGACCAATATCCCCAAGAACTACAACTCGCACGACACTCCGGTGGTTGGACGCAAAAAACAGCTTCCAGCGTACCGGGTTTGTCAGGGCGGGTTGGCTCTTGCGGGTTTGCCGGGAAGACAAGCGAAAAGTCAGCGTCATGATGCTATTTCTGTTGCTTCAACCGTCAGTTATGTCATCTAGTTAGCTGTCTGAGTGTTTTCTGGGTGTCGCCGGTGTGTGGGGGTTGCGGTGTTTCGTCGTGGTGTGGCGTGGTTGGTTGCTGTTGTTGTGGTGGTGGTGCCGGGGTTGTTGGTGGTGCCGTCGGCGGTGGCTGCGGATCCGGTGGTGGAGAACGTGGTGTCGTTCTCGGATGTGCCGGCGGAGTCGCAGTTCGCGACGGAGATTTCGTGGTTGGCCGCGTCGGGTATTTCCACGGGCTGGGACACCGGCGGGGTGCGGCAGTACCGGCCGTTGGAGTCCATTGCCCGGAACGCGATGGCCGCATTCTTGTACCGCCATGCCGGGTCTCCGGCGTTCACACCGCCCACGGTGTCGCCGTTCACGGATGTTCCGGTAGAGGCTGCGTTTTATAAGGAAATCACCTGGCTTGCTTCGGAGGGCATTTCCACGGGCTGGGATGTTGGTTCCGGGGTGCGTGAGTATCGTCCGTTGTCTCCGATAGCCCGTGATGCGATGGCCGCGTTCCTTTACCGGTACGCTGACAAACCAGCGTTCACGGCCCCACCGGTGTCTCCTTTTACGGATGTTCCCGCCGGTGGCGGGTTCTACACGGAGATCACCTGGTTGGCCGGGGCCGGGATTTCCACGGGCTGGGATGCTGGTAACGGGGCGCGTCAGTACCGGCCCTTTGACGGGATCGCCCGTGATGCGATGGCCGCGTTCCTCTACCGGTACGCGGGCCAGAAAACCCCGGCCGACCCGGGAAACCCTGCAGCGGGGACGGTCACGGTGGCCCCGGATGTTGAAGTCCTGGAACCCGCCCAACTCCAAACCGCCCAGGTGTCCACCAACACCATTGCGTTGCCTTCGGATCAGGCCACGGACATCAAACCCAATGACGTACTGGTCTCCGGTGCTACTACCGGCACCCCGGACGGGCTCCTGGTCCGGGTGGTCCAGGTAGTGAGGGACCCGGGCGGAACCACCCTGGTGAAGACCAAACCCGCCACCGTGCCCGAGGCCGTGGTCTCCACGGGAGGTTTGCTCGAAGTGACCGGCACCCCGGTGAGTTCCGAGTTCATCCCCGCGCCCGACGTCGTGGTTGAACCCGACACGGCCTCCACCTCAACCAGAACCACACCGGATATGGCCCGGCCCTACGCGGCGGCAGCTGCGGAGGTGTTCAACAAATCCATGGTCCTGAGCAGGACCGTCAAGGGCGAGTTCGGCAAACCCGACGCGCCCTTGACCGGTGACGGGTCAGTGACCCTGAAGTCCTCCGTCACGGCCAAAGCCACAGCGAAAATGACACTGGAGACCGCCTTCCTGAGCCTGAAGGAAGTCTCCGTGGTCATCACCCCCTCCATCAAAGCCGAACACTCCCTCACGGCCGAGGGATCGTTGAAAGGCCAGGTCACCGCCAAACTGGGCGAACTGAACTCCGCGTTTACATTCATGGCCGGCCCGGTCCCGGTAGTAGTGACCAGCAACGCGACCATGAACGCGAACTTCTCCCTGGACGGAAACGCCGAGGTGGTGTTCTCCTCATCCCAGACCGTCACCAGCAACCACGGCTTCAAATACAACAACGGCTCGTTCAACCTGGTCAACGACAAACCCACCACCGCAGGAATCGAAAACGAATACAAAGCCTCAGCATCCCTGACCGCACGAGCATCCCTGGACTTCGATGCCACCATCAAGCTTTACGGCATCGCCGGGATCACCTTCGGCATCGGCCCCTACGCGACCACCACCATCACCGTGACCGCCGCCAGCGGACAAGACCTCACCTGGACCTGCCCCCTGGAACTCGGCGTCGAAGGCCGACTCGGCGTCCTGGCAGGCATCAAAATACTCGGCTTCGACCTCGGCGAATGGAAAGCCACCGCAACCAACACCTGGCCCCTCTTCACCGCAAACCCCTGCCAAAACACCCCGGTAGTCAAACCGTCCGACCCAGTACAAACCGGCGTCATCGGCATGGCGGCGGGGATTGAGAGCGCCTTCGCTCTGAAAGCTGACGGGACACTGTGGGCATGGGGTTTCAATGCCTCCGGAAATTTGGGGACAGGCTCCGATGCGTATGCCACCTACGTGCCCGCTCAGGTTTTGGGACTTCGGAAGGTCAAAGGTGTCGCAGCATACGGATACAACACCTACGCCCTCAAGAGCGACGGATCCGTGTGGGCCTGGGGGAGCAACTATTACGGCCAGCTTGGCAACTCAAGTGGTGGGCAATATTCATCGGTTCCACTGGAGGTCCAGGGATTGAACAGCGTCAGGAGTATCGCCACTAACGGGAACACAGCCTACGCGTTGCACTCCGACGGCACTGTTTGGGCATGGGGTAACAACACCAAAGGCCAGCAAGGGCAAGGCCACACTCTGGGGACAGGAAGTACACCCCTTCAGGTGCAAGGTCTCACGGATGTCACCAAAATCTCGGGCGGCGGAAATTCGGGTTACGCCCTAAAAAGCGACGGTACAGTGTGGGCTTGGGGTTACAACGGGGAGGGCCAGCTAGGCAACGGAACAACCGCCAACTCCTTGGTACCGGTCAGGGTTTCGGGCTTGGACGGAGTGCGGGACATTGTGGGCACCAGCTATGGCGCCCTTGCCCTTCGCAACGATGGAACCGTCTGGGCTTGGGGTCACAACGGGCTTGGCCTGTTGGCAAACGGAACATACCAGGGATATAGCGATGTTCCCGTTCAGATCCCCGGGCTAAGTGGCATGGAAAGCATAGGGGCTAACACTAATAGCGCCTTCGCTTCCAACGGTGCAGATGAGTTTTGGGCCTGGGGGTACAACTATTCAGGGGAGCTGGGAGATGGCACCCGAAACAACGCAACCGCACCGGTTCGCGTGCAGCAGCTAAACGGTGTCCAGTTTGTCACTGGAGGCCTCTACACGTCCTATGCCCTAACCGGCGACGGAAGACTCTGGTCTTGGGGAGAGAACGGTCTGGGACAACTAGGAAACGGCACAACTGCAGACTCTTACGTTCCGCAGGAAGTTCCGGCCTTCTGATCCGGCATGCATGGAGCCCTAGCCGACGCGCTCAAACACCATGGTCGCCTGTATGCGATCGCCGCCGCCGATCATGCCCTTGCTTCCGCTGCTGGCGGTGGTGATGGTGTGGAGCCTGTAACCCTTAGCGGCTTGATCGTTGATGGCCTTTTCCAGGGAAGGCAGGTTGCCCGAACCGGCGCCCCACATTTTTTCTTTCAGGATCACCTGGAGAACCACGTATTGCTGCATTTGCGCCACTTCCTTCGGTTGCTGGACGGTTGCGTGCAAGGCTACTCGACGCCGGTGGGGAACCTTTGGGTTTCAGGCGCGGTCGTGAAGCGTCACGTGGTAGCCGTCGGGATCGGCGAACGTGAATGTGCGTCCGAAGGGACCGTCCATGGGTGCGGCGACGATGGTGTGGCCGTCGGCCAGGAGCGAGTCATGGATAGCCTGGACATCCGTGGCGTGCAGCCAGATTGCGGCGCCGACGCCCGGCTGATCAACGGACGTCAGGTCCGTCCCCGGAGCGATGGTGCGGAGTGCGAAGGTGATCGGCTTCGTGTCGAACACGACGGCGTGGGGCGGCCCTGCTTGCGAGCGGACAAGGCCGAGGTACTGCTCGTAGAACGCTTGAGACGCGTCGAGGTCGCGCGCTTGGAGTGAGATGAAGTCGGGGCCGGTGACGGGCATGTGATGCTCCTATGATTTTTTGTCAGTTATCTGACACGAGGAATCTATGTCAGAATACTGACATGAGTCAACCCGGGATCGACCTCACCACGTCACTGGGATATCTACTGAAGGAAGCGTCGAGTGCCCTTCGCGCCTCCATGGAAGCAGCGCTGCGGCCACTTGGCATGACCATTACCCATTACTCTTGCTTGGAACTCCTGGCGCAGCGCCCGGGCTTATCTAACTCCGAGCTGGCCCGCGGCGCGTTCGTCACCCGACAATCCATGAATGTACTGCTCCAAGCCTTGGAACGCGACGGCTACGTGACCCGCCCTGCGGAGGCCCGAGTAGGAAAAGTCCTTCCTGCGCAGCTGACTCCGCTGGGTCGGAGCAGCCTTTCGACGGCGAGCGCTGCGGTCCGCGAGGTGGAAAACAGGATGCTAGCTGGCATGACGCACGACGAACAAAAGGCCGCATTCAAGGCGTTGCGAAGCATGATCCATTCATTGGGCGACGACGCACTGGATGGCACCCATGAGAATCAGTAGGACCATCCAGCCGGGGCCGGGACCTGCGGTTGGTAGTAGCCACACCACTGATTTCAGTGGGCTCCTGTCATTTTCATGGGGTTGCCTGCGTCGTAACTGATCTCCTAACAACCCTTATTGTCATGGGTTGTGTGCCGGAGGAGACTTGAGCCGAGGGCATCCCATCTGGGGCCGCCCGCGAGGCCACTGAGCTGCGGGGCCTCGCAGTACCCCAAAGCGGCTTGGTGGATCGGTGAGCCCCATGACACCCCTGGATCTGGCTACTCAAAGACGGCGCTATCTCTTACCTTTGCTGGTTATCGCACTCATTGGATGCCTCGGAGGGTGTGACTCCAAGCCCGACGACGCCTCCCTCCCGTCCCCAAGTTCTTCGACGACGGAGGCCCGCACGGCCCCGGCACAGACTGAAGGTGGCGCCCCCCAAACAGTCCCACTGCTGCCGGAGAGTGGCAACCTCGACGCCGGAACCTACCGGGTCCTCGTCAAGGGCTTCTCGGCGCCTTTCGAGATCACAGTCCCAGCCGGCTGGTCGACTGACGAGGGCGATGCTGTGGCCAAAGACGACCCTAATCACCCGGATGAATGGGGCGTTTTCGTGGGTTGGTGGCCCTCCGACTATGTACCGACCGACGCATGCGCCTGGGAGGGCGCGCTCGTCAAGGTCGATCCGTCGGTTAAGAGCTTCGTCGACGCATTGACGGCGCAGACGTCAACGGCGAGCACCCCTCCCGTCAAGGTCAAAGTGGGTGATTACTCCGGCTTCGAGTTCGACCATTTCGTCAAGGGCGGCGTGGACATCACAGGCTGCGATCGCGACAAGTTCTGCATCCACTCTGGATTCTCAAACGAATGCACACGCTGGTACTCGAGCGCCGCTGAGCGCGAAACCTACCGGGTGGTGGACGTGAACGGCAAGCGCGCTGTGAGCTGGGTGGTGCAATTCCACGAATCGCTCGATCCGGAGCTGATGAGAGAGGCACGCGCCGTTTTCGACTCGATGGTGTTCGGGCCCAGTAACTGAACGGGCGGCTGGGGAACTAGGCGGATCTCGCGGCCGAGATGTCCAGGCGTGAGCGAAGAGTAGGAACGCCGGGACCCTTGAGGTCCTCAAGGTAGGGATGACGTCCGGCCATCGCCATCACCAGGGCGAGGGTCGTACCAGTAACCAGCGGTCCTGTACCTGAAGAGAAGGGACCGTCACTCGCCTCCAGCCGCAGGTCGGCGGCGTGCGTGCGGCTGGCGACCGCAAAGTCCCGGCGGGCGTAGAACTCCGCGACGGGCGTCAAAGCGTCAATGCTCGGAGTGCGTGGAAGTCCCAGGGGCCGACGGATGTCCTGGGCATGCACCACTACCTCCCCCAGATACGCCGGTATATCGGAGGACGGTGCGATACTGCTGTGAATGACGAAGCGAAACCGGTCCAAAGTCTTAGCCGGGGTGCTACCACGGTGCTCCTCAAGCCTGCGCTGGTTATGCACGTCGGGGCGGAAACGCGCACCGAGCATGCTGCGCAGCCACTGCCACTGGTTAAGGCTCGCCGCTGCCGTGAGATGTGCGACTACTTTCTCCACATCCCACTGCCCGCACAGGGTCTTGTGACGCCACTGTTCCACACTAAGGCCCATCAAGTCCTCCATCAGCGCTTCGCGCTCAGCGTGAACCAGGGCCCAAAGATGGCCGTCCGAAAGTTTCCCCATAACTTCCTGCTTCCTCCACATGAGTGTGGTGGGTTCAATCCCACGCTCGCTTCTTATAGACGCATTCAAGCACAGCATCCGCCCCAGCGTTCCAGCGCGACGATCGCCTCGCGCAAGGCGAGCCCTTTATCGGTCAGCGCGTAGGCCCGGGTGTTATGCCGGAGCGGCAATCGGGACAGTACACCGGCGGCTTCGAGCTCGCGCAGTCGGGTCGCGAGGATGTTGGTCGGTACCCCGAGGTCGCGGTGCAGATCGCCGTAACGCTGTGGCCCGTCGAGCAGCCGCTCCACGATAAGCAATGCCCACCGTGGTCCGACGATGTCGAGGGCCGCGGCAAGGTTGCTCACGCGGTCGGCTGGGCGTCCGGCTTCATCCAAAACGGTGAGTAGTGGTAGCCGTCAGGGTCATCGAATTGGCGCTGGTACATGAAGGGGTAGTCATCGGTGTCACCTATCCGGCCACCAGCGGCACTGGCGCGTTCGATGAGTTCGTCCACCGCCTCTCGGCTGTCGAGATCGAATGAAACTGTGACCTTCGAGGGGGTTTCGGGTCCACCCACCAACTCCTCGACGCCACCGACACTCGCGTACATCTCACGGCTACCGAGCATGACGTACTGCTCGGGGGCGATCGCGAAGCATGACACGTTGTGATCGGACATCTCAGTGTTGAGGGTCCAGCCGAGGGCGTTATAGAAAGCTGTCGCGCGCTCGACGTCTTCGACCGGGCATGTGATAAAGAGGCTCATGCGGCCCATACTTGCAAAATGCAAGTGCCGCGTCAAGACCTTGCTGGTTGTGATGACTCTGGGGTGCTTTGGGAGCCGATTCGGCCCTACTGGCGGGCTACCCGGAATGGGCGGCCCGCCAGTGGTCCTATACGCGCAGGGATGTGAGAGAACGTTCGGCTCAAACCCCCGGAACTGATAGAGCGTCCGGCTCAAACCCCCGGGAACTGATAGAGCGTTCGGCTCAAACCCTCGGGATGTGAGAGAGGGATCCCGAATTGGGGATCGGATGTGAGAGAGGGTTACATGTCCGCGAGCGCGCCGCCCGGGTTCTCGATTGCGTCGGCCACGTACCGGAGGAAGCCTGCCGCGGTTTCGCCGTCGCACACGCGGTGGTCGAAGGCGAGGGTCAGTTCGGTGACCTTGCGGACGGCCAGCTCACCGTTGACCACCCAGGGCTTGTCGATGATGCGGCCCACGCCCAGCATCGCGACCTCGGGATAGTTGATGATCGCGGCCGAGCCGTCTACACCGAACACACCGTAGTTGTTCAGCGTGAAGGTGCCGGAGCCCAGTTCCGTGGGGGTTGCCTTTCCGTCACGCGCGACGGCGGTGAGTCGGCGGATCTCTGCGTCCAGTTCGCGGGCACTCAGCTCGTGAGCGTTCCGGACAGAAGGAACCACGAGCCCGCGGTCGGTCTGCGCGGCGAAGCCGAGGTTGATCCCGTCGAACCCAACGATCTCCTGCGAGCCATCCGAAGCGGTTTCAAAGCGCGTGTTCAAGGCCGGATACTTTTTTAACCCAGCCGTGACAAAACGGGCGATGAAAGCCAACAAGCCAGGGGTGTCGTGCGGCGCGCGCTTCTTAAGTTCGGCACGCATCTCCAACAGGGCGGTCGCGTCCACGTCCACCCACACGGTGGCTTCGGGGATCTCCGAGCGGCTGCGGGTCATGTTGGCGGCCACGGCCTTGCGGACCCCACGGACAGGCGTCCGAGCCGAGACTGACAAACCAGTCCGGCTGTCCACGGCACCCGCATCAATAGAAGCAATAGCAGGAGCGGCAACAGGGGCGGCCACCGGAGCAGGAGCAGCAACAGGCACAGAAGGCGCAGTGATAGCCGCCTCCACATCCCGCCGCATGATCAGCCCACTGGAACCAGAGCCCTCAATGGCGTCGAGGGAAACCCCGTTATCGCGCGCCATTTTCCGGACGAGCGGCGAGATCACAGCACTGAGCTTGCCAGGGATCCGCGTCCCGGCCACGGAAGGCTCCATCAAGGGCACAGCAGCAGGCTCAACTGAAGGCTCAACAGCTGAAGAAGCAACAGAAACACTCGCCTTCCGCGGTCGGGTCCGCCCACCGGTCACTCCTCCGGGCGTTCCGTACCCAATGAGCACGTTGCCAGATCCGGCCTTCTCCTCGGTCCGGTACGTCTCGGCGGCAGCTTCCGCGGCCGGCGAAGCGTCAAGACCTGAGGACACCGGCGCAGGATCAACAGAACCAGCCGGAACAGGAGCCGCGGCAGCGGGCGAAGCCGCAGAAGAACCAGCGCGAGCGATCGAGATCAGCGGCTTGCCGACGTCGAGCGTTTGACCCGCTTCACCGTGCAGCTCGGCCACGGTGCCGGCGTAAGGCGAGGGCACCTCAACCATGGACTTGGCGGTCTCGACCTCGGCGATGGGCTGGTCAACCACAATCTCGTCGCCCACGGCAACGAGCCAGTTCACCAGTTCGGCCTCGGTGAGGCCCTCCCCAAGATCGGGCAGTTTGAAGACCTGCATATCTGAGCTCATGGTCAGTCCTCCCATTGAAGGTCGTCGACGGCGTCGAGGATACGGTCGACGCTTGGCAGGTAGTAGTGCTCCAGCTTGGGAGACGGGAACGGGACATCGAAGCCGGTGACGCGGAGTACCGGAGCGGCTAGGTAGTGGAACACGCGTTCCTGGACGCGGGCAACGATCTCGGAGGACACGGAGGCGAATCCGTGGGCTTCGGCGATCACGACGGCGCGTCCCGTCTTGCGTACGGACGCGCAGACGGTTTCGTCGTCGAAGGGGACGAGGGTTCGGACATCGATGACTTCGAGTGAGCGGCCCTCTTTGGCGGCGGCAGCTGCAGCGGCGAGCGCGGTGGGAACGGAGGGGCCGTAGGCGATGAGTGTTGCGTCTGTGCCGGGACGGGCAACAGCTGCGCGGCCCTCGGTGGAGGTTCCGGCGTCGTGCTCTGCTCGCAAGGCACCCAGGTCAACCTGGTCCTTGGACCAGTAGAGCTTCTTGGGTTCCATGAACATGACGGGGTCGTCGGAGTCGATTGCTTCGCGGAGCATGCGGTAGCCGTCGGCCACGGTGGCTGGGGTGTAGACCTTCAGGCCGGCGGTGTGGGCGTAGTAGGACTCGGAGGAGTCGCAGTGGTGCTCCACTCCCCCGATGCCGCCGGCGTAGGGAACACGGATGACCATGGGCATTTTGAGTTTGCCCTTGGTGCGGTTGTGCATTTTGGCTACGTGGCTGACGATCTGCTCAAAGGCCGGGTAGGCAAAGGCATCGAACTGCATTTCGATCACGGGGCGCATGCCGTTGATTGCCATACCTACGGCCATGCCGACGATGCCGGATTCTGCCAACGGGGTGTCGAAGCAGCGTTGTTCGCCGAATTCGGCCATGAGGCCGTCGGTGATGCGGAAAACGCCGCCCAGCATTCCGACGTCTTCGCCGAAGACCAGGACTGAGGAGTCTGCCCGCATGGCGTCGGCCATGGCGGTGTTCAGCGCTTTGGCCATGGTGAGGCTCTGCGGGCCGGTGGCTTCGGCGGTGGCCGCGGCGGAAGCGGCGGCGCTGGCGGTGGCTGCGCTGACGTTGCCGTTAACGGTGGTTGTGACGGTCATTTTGCGCTCTCCGTTCCGGTATTTTCGGCGCTTTCAGCGCGGGCGAGTTCGCTGGCCAGCAGCTCTGACTGTTCTTTCAGCTGCGGCGTTTGCTTATCGAAGACGTACTTGAAGAGGTCCAGCGGCTGGACGGGAACGTCCTCGCCCAGGCCTTCACGCAGCTGGGTGGCCACGGCTTCAGCATGCGAGGCGATACGCTCCGAAGCGGCGGCGTCCAAGAGTCCCTTGTCCGTCAGGTAGGACTTCATGCGTGCCAGCGGATCCTTGGCCTGCCATTCGGCAACTTCGCTGTCCGGGCGGTAGCGGGTGGCGTCGTCGGCGTTGGTGTGGGCCTGCATTCGGTAGGTGTGGGCTTCGATCAGGAGCGGGCCGGAGCCTTCGCGGGCCAGCTTCACGGCCCGGTCCATCACGGCGAGCAGTGCCACGAGGTCGTTGCCGTCAACGCGCTCACCGGCCATGCCGTAGCCAACAGCCTTGTGGGCCAGCGACGGAGCCACGGACTGGTGGCTGAGCGGCACGGAGATGGCGTACTTGTTGTTCTGCACGAAGAAGATGACGGGCAGGTGGAAGACGGCGGCGAAGTTCAGTGCCTCGTGGAAGTCGCCTTCGCTGGTGGCGCCGTCGCCGCACATGGCCATCACTACGGTGTTTTCGCCGCGGAGCTTGGCAGCGTGAGCGACGCCGACGGCGTGGAGCAGCTGGGTGGTCAGCGGGGTGCATTGGATGCCGACGTTGTGCGCGCTGGGGTCGTACCCGCCGTGCCAGTCGCCACGGAAGATGGTCATCACCTCAACGGGATCCACCCCGCGGGTCATGACGGCGACGGCGTCACGGTAGGTGGGGAACAGCCAGTCGCCTTCGCTCAGGCACATGGCGGCTGCAACCTGGCAAGCTTCCTGGCCGTGGCTTGAGGGGTAGACGGCCATGCGGCCCTGCCGGACCAGCGCAGAGTTCTGATCATTGACGCGGCGTCCGACGACGAGCTGCTCGTACGCGGCCATAAGTTCAGCATCGCTGGGTGTGGGGTATTCGTGGCCGGGTTCGGTGCCTTGCTCGTCATGGGAGCGGAGGGTGCCGTCCGGGTTCACCATTTGGATCTGGTGCCGGGCGGGGAGCATGTAGTCCTCAACGCTGATGCCGAATTTTGTCCGAACGTCAGCAGCTTGGTCCTCTACCGCCGTTTCCGGCGCAGAGTGATCTGCGTGGATCGTCATTGGTCCGTCCTTCTTTAGCCACTATGTGCTTCCAGTATGTTCCCCGGGCTTGTTTCGTATCCAGCTTTCGGCCAAATCATGGAAGCCATTGCCTAAACTGGGTAGTCTGAAAGACGAATTGCAATTGTGAGCTGGGTAACGTGCCCGTGCTGTAGACGAATTGGAGAGCCAGTGAGCGAGGCCGAGGCGGAGCAGACCGCCGTACCGCTGGACAGTGTGGACCGGGACATCATCCGCGAGCTGACCACCGATGGGCGCATGTCCATCACACAGGTGGCGGAGAACGTCCACATCAGCCGCGCCCATGCCTACTCCCGGATCGCCCGGCTCACGGGTGAGGGCGTGCTGACCAAGTTCACGGCACTGGTGGATCCCATTAAGGCGGGCCTGCGTTCCTCGGCGTACGTGACGTTGAAGGTTCAGCAGCACTCGTGGCGTGAGTTGAAGGAACAGCTGCGGGCCATCCCGGAGATCCATCACATCGCTTTGGTGGGCGGCGACTTCGACGTCATCCTCCTCGTCCGCGCCACAGACAACATCCACCTCCGCCGCGTCATCTTCGATCAGCTCCAATCCATGGACGGAATCCTGGACACCCAAACCTTCCTGGTGTTCGAGGACGTAGACACCCGGTGACGTTCAAACGAAAGCTCGCCTGGACGCTGGCGGCCAGCGTTCTGGCGGGTGTCCTGTGGCTGATCTGCTCACTTCCTTGGTGTTCTGAACGGCTAGGATTGCACTAGTTTCGAGCGCCCTCCGGGGCCGGTCATTTGGGGGAAATCGTGCACACCATCATGCCTATTTTTGGGACTCGCCCGGAAGCCATCAAGATGGCTCCCATTGTGCGGGCGTTGATGGAGTCGGACCTCTTTGAGTGCGTGGTTACCTTCACCGGGCAGCACCGGGAAATGCTGGATCAGGTCAACGAGTTGTTCGGCATTTCTCCGGATCACGACCTCAACATTCTCCAGCCCGGGCAGTCACTCACGGACATCATGACCCGCACCATGAGCGGGCTCGATAAGTTGTTCGCTCTTTCCAAGCCGGACGCGGTGATCGTCCAGGGCGACACCACTACGTCCACTGCCGGCGCTGTCGCCGCTTTCTATCACGGCATTCCCGTCATCCATGTTGAAGCCGGCCTCCGCAGCGGCAACCTGCTTTCGCCGTTCCCGGAAGAGGCGAACCGTAAGATCACCAGCCAGATCGCATCCCTGCACTTGGCGCCCACCAGTACCAGCCGGGCGAACCTCCTCGCTGAGGGCGTGGCCGCGGAGAACATCGTGGTGACGGGCAACTCGGTAATAGACGCTCTGCTCACTACTGTGGATAAGCAGGTTCCGTTCTCCGATCCCCAGCTGGAATCCCTTGCCGCGAGTGGCAGCCGTGTGCTTTTGGTGACGACGCACCGCCGGGAGAACCAGGGCGACGCCATGCGCGGAGTCGGCCGGGCCCTCGCCCGCATCGCGGACGCGGAGCCGGATCTGGTCATCGTCCTTCCCGCCCACAAGAACCCCGTGGTCCGCGAAGCCGTGCTTCCATCTTTGGAGGGCAAGGCGAAACGTGGTGGTTACCGAGCCCCTGGCCTATGGCGAGTTCACCCGCATGCTCTCCCTGGCCCACATCGTCCTCACCGACTCCGGTGGAGTCCAGGAAGAAGCACCCAGCCTGGGCAAACCCGTGCTGGTGATGCGGGACAACACCGAACGCCCCGAAGCCGTGGAAGCCGGCACCGTGGCCCTGATCGGCACGGACGAGGAGCGCATTGTGGCCGAGGTCAGCCGGCTGCTTCACGATGCTTCACATTTTGAGGCCATGGCGAATGCCGTGAACCCCTATGGGGACGGGTTGGCGTCAGAGCGAACGATCGCGGCGATTGCTGAGCTGCTGGGTGTGGGGCGTCGGGTGGAGGAGTTCGGGATGGAGCGGGCCTACTGAATCCGCCTCTGGCCCCTAGAGAGCTGCTTGCAAAGCGCGCATGTGGCCAAGTATGGCGGCGGAAGTCAACGGCAAGATGCATCACAGACTGATTTGAGACGAGCGTTGTGACATCCGAAATGGGAAAAATGACAATCCATCAACTAACTGTTTTGTCGATGGTTTGATGTACACAGGATGCCGCATCTTTGGGGCAAAGGGTTAGTAACCCCGGGGCAAAAAAGCCCTGGTGGCAGGGTAAAGATGCGACACTGCTTCCCCCAAAAGACGGCTGTAAGCATGCTCTGTGACATCAACGCAACCAGCCTGTCATATGTCGCTCCATGACGTTCACCCGGGATAAGCCGGTCGTGGATCTGACGGTATGATGTGACTAACCATAGGAATAATGCCGTCCTGGTACATGCCCCCGGCAGACTCCAGGCATCTACAGGGGGAACCGGCTTGGATCTTCACGACTATCTCCGCATCCTGAGGAGAAACTGGGTATTGGTCGTTGCCGCGACAATGGCTGGCTTGCTAATCGGGGCAGCGGCTTCAATCTTGGTGCAGCCCACATATAAGGCACACACGCAGCTATTCGTGGCTCTACAAAGCTCCGGCTCGGTTCAGGAATTGCAACAGGGTAATACCTTTAGCCAGGCCCGGGTCCAGTCGTACGTAAAGACAATACGAACTCCTGTGGTTCTTCAGCCGGCCATCGACGCACTCGGACTAGATCTGACTACAGACGAGCTGGCTAAGAAGGTCGAAGCTGAGACGGAACTCAACACCGTGCTTATCTCCATCTCCGTTTCCGATACCTCGCCCGTTCAGGCGGCCGCAATCGCCGAAGCCATCTCGAACAGCCTCATAAAGGCCATCGAGACGTTGGAAAAGCCCAAGACGGGTGGTGCCTCACCCATTGGTTTGTCGATTATCACTCCGGCTCAGGCTCCCACCTCGCCATCTGCTCCCAACACTCGTCTCAATCTCATTGTTGGGCTGCTTGGCGGCGCCATACTAGGCGTCGGTGGCGCACTTCTTCGAACCAAGCTCGACGACCGAGTGCGTGGTGAAGCGGACCTCCGCGACATCACCGATGTACCTCTCCTCGGCGGCATCACGTTCGACCAGGACGCCACGAAGAAGCCCCTGTTGACGCAGGCGAAGCATCAGAGCCCACGCGCCGAGTCATTCCGGCAGCTTCGAACCAATCTGCAGTTTGCAAATGTTGGTGGCACGGCCAGGACCGTCCTCATCACGTCTTCGCTCCCCGGCGAGGGCAAAACAACGACCTCGATCAACCTCGCCATCGCACTAGCGCAAGCGGGTCAGTCAGTCTGCCTCATTGATGGGGATCTCCGTCGCCCCATGGTCGGTGAATACTTGGGACTAGACCGCAACGCCGGCCTCACCACAGCCCTTCTGGGCCAGACTGACGTGGGCGATCTGATCCAACCCTGGGGCGAAGACAAGATGTATGTGCTCACTTCCGGGCAAATCCCGCCAAACCCCAGCGAATTGCTCGGGTCCAAGGGAATGAGCGACCTCCTCCTCCGCTTGGAAGAAGCCTTTGACACGGTCATCATTGATGCTCCGCCACTATTGCCGGTCACGGATGCAGCGGTTCTTTCGCAGCATGTCGGCGGCGTCCTGCTCGTCATCGGTGCACAGAAGGTGCAACGAACGGACTTGGCCAAGTCTTTGAATGCCCTTGAAATGGTTGGCGCGAAGCTCCTCGGTGTTGTCCTGAATCGGCTCCCCGTGAAGGGTCCGGACGCTTACGCCTACAGCTACTACTCCCACGACGAAATCGCCGCCGCCAGCGCGGAGAATGGCGTCCGTCGCATGCCGGTTTCGAACGAAAGGCGTCGGAAGGGCGAACAACCAACTGACGCCTACGAACTCTCTCAGCGAAGCTGACTCTGTACGAATATATGGCCCACGCTGAGGTCTGACGGCCCCACATCGGATCAGCACTGGGCCCACCCACTTGGCAGCTCACCTAGGCCGCAAACGCACTCTTACGGCCTTCTCTTGAACCTAGACTCAAACACGGGGGAACCATGAAAATTCTGTTCCCAGACAGAATAGTTAACCGTCACGTTGGCGGAAATACGACCTATGCTCGGCAGCTCAAAACCAGCCTGACTGAGCGCGGCATTGCCACCGGTACAATTCCGAGCGGACCGCACGCCCTTGTAACCATGATGCTGGAAAGCGCCTGGGGCGTACTTCCCCGACGGTCCTCGGTCCTGCACTACTCCGCGGATACGGGTCCGCTTGTCCGAACTACGGTTCCATCAGTTGTAACCGTGCATGGTGTTGCCAGTCGATGGACGACCGTCGCGAGGAACTCACGGCAGGAAGCGCAGTGGCGCTATCGCGTCAAGAAGGCCATCGACTGCACGGACGAAGTCATCACCGTCTCCGAATCTTCCGCTGATGACATTGCCGACGTGTTCTCTATTGATCGCGAATCCATCAAGGTCATTCACCATGGGATCGACAGCGAGGCTTTCAGCTCCCCGGCCGCCCTCTCCCCAGAGACGGAAGCGAAGATACCAAAGCACTTTGCGCTCTACCTTGGCAATATCGAACCCAGAAAAAACATCGTCGAGCTAGTGCGCGCCTTTGAAACCCCTGAAATGCGCGCCCTCGGGATACAACTGGTTATAGCGGGACGACCCGCCTGGAACTTCGATGCAGCGATGGAAGTCATCAAGTCCTCATCGGCCGTCAATTACGTCGGATTTGTGAGCGATCAAGACCGTATCGCCCTTATGCAGAGATGCTCTCTCTTTGTGTTCCCAAGTCTCTATGAAGGCTTCGGATTCCCCGTTCTCGAAGCCATGGCGGCTGGAGCTCCGGTGGCCACCTCCCGAAGAGGTTCTTTGGCTGAAGTGGCAGGCCCCGCGTGGGAGCTGTCGTCCTTGGATGCGGAAGGCATGTCAGCTAGCTTGGTCGAAGCCCTGTCAGATGACGTTTGGCAGAGCGGCGTCCGTGCAGAAGGCCGATCATGGGCATCGCGATTCACTTGGTCGCAAAGCATCGACAGTCACCTCGAAACCTATAACCGATTGGTGCAACGTTGAGAATTCTTGTGCTCCATGCTTACAGCGCAACAAACGCTGGAGACGGCCTCCTGGTCGAAGAGACCATCGAGCTGCTGCGGGAAGCATTCTCGGAATGCGATATTACGATAGCCGCGCTGCACCCCAACACGTTCAACCTCCCCGGCATCAATATTCTGGATGCTTCGCCGAAGCTAAAGGGCTTCTCACCAGAACTGCGAAAGGCCCTCAATTCACTCTCAACCTTTGATCTGGTAGTCGGCGTCGGAGGTGGCTACATTCGCGCCGGTCATCCCGTGGAGGCGCTGAAGATGATTGCAGCACATGGGTACCAGTTGGTAAAGGCCAGCCGAGCCAAAGTCCCGGTGGCTTATCTTCCCCAAAGCATAGGGCCACTCCGTTTTGGTTCACTGCCGCTAGCAAAGCACTTCCTGAGTCGAATGAATAAGGTATATCTCCGCGACGATCGGAGTATCCACGAACTAAAACTTGCCAACGCTGTAAGGATCCAGGACCTTGCTACGATGACCGGCACCTACGTAACTCGACAGGACGTCGCGGTTGCTTCCAAGCCGGTTCTTAGCGTCAGGTCTGTCCGGGGCAGTATTAGTGATCCGGTAAAAGCTTTGGCGGCAAGAATCGGCAGCTTCGATGGTTACGTCCAGAGCCGTGGTGCAGGCAACGATGACACATCCGCTATGGCTTCGTTGGGTCCGGATCGAACACT
This sequence comes from Arthrobacter sp. DualSoilB13, assembly GCF_055389195.1. Classification (NCBI taxonomy): domain Bacteria; kingdom Bacillati; phylum Actinomycetota; class Actinomycetes; order Micrococcales; family Micrococcaceae; genus Arthrobacter; species Arthrobacter sp. DualSoilB13. The sequence continues at coordinate 3,223,863 of NZ_AP035865.1, forward strand.
CTCCAAAGAAGAACTCCTGGGCTCAACCGGCCAGCGCCGCGTGGTTGTCGCTGTCAGGCTCCATGCAGCGCTGATGGCGATCAATGCAGGCCACTGGGTGGTTCACCTCGCTTACGAACGCAAGGGATTTGGCGCATTTGATGATCTTGGCCTCTCTGACCACGTCTTCAATGTCAATTCATTTGATGTCGATAAAGTCCAGGCATTGATACAAGGCTTACTGGCCGATCCTGAGCGGCGGCTGGACTATGACCGTAGGCTCCGGGACTCCCGTTCAGGAGCAGCTGCTGCACGCACGCAACTGATCGGCGATATCCAAGAACTCGCGAAACTCTAAGGGTGGACATGTCCGGAGAACAGACAAGTGGCACCACCGCAGAAGTGGGGTCCGGTACGCTCGCCGTCGTAATCCCCGCGTTTCGCGCCAAAGCGACGATTGAGTCTGCAGTCTCATCGGCGTTCGCCAGCGGCGCTACCGAAGTAATTGTTGTTGACGATGGGTCGGACGATGGCACCGATGTCGTGGCGGAAAAGGCCGGCGCAGTCTGCATTCGGCAAGAGAATGCAGGCGCTGCGCAGGCTCGGACTAAAGGCGCCCGCTCTGTCACGGCAGAGTACATCGTGTTTCTGGATGCCGATGATCAACTCATACCTGACGGCGTGAAGCGTTCCCTGGAAGTGATGACAGGTGACTCCCAGCTCGCTGTTGCAGCCGGCACAGTGGTGGGCTTGACCACTCAGGGTGAGGAACGTCCATTTCCCATTCGATTCAGTCCAGTGACTACAGAGTCGCTGCTAAAGGTGGGGCACGGGCCGTGGCCTCCCTGCGCGGCAGTTGTTCGGCGCTCCTCTTATGAGGCGTCACAGAACATCCAGCCAGCGGCTTTGAAGCCACGGTTCGCCGAAGACTACGAGATGCTCATCCGGCTTTCCATGGTGGGGGGCATTGATGTACGCAGCGACCCCACATGCCGTTACAGTCTCGCGGGTGGTAAATCTGTTGTTTCCGCTATCGATGCCATCGAGGCCAAAGAGGATATTCGACGGCACTACGCGTCACACCTTGGTCTTGAAATCGAAGAAATGACACAGAACGATCGGGAAATGGCCGCTCTCGTTCGCGTGGCAAGGGCTCATTGGTCTTCGGGCCGACGTATCGATGCAGCGCGCACAATCTTTGCTTGGATACTCAAGAACCCTGCAGCGGCATTGAAAAAATTGAAGGGACGTCCATGGAAACGGAACTAAACCAAGGCAGCGCTGCGGCTCGTTCACTGCCAACCGAACGAACTGGTCAAAGCCTAACGACCACCCCAGAAGTTTTTGTATGGGCGACGGGCCAGGACGACAACATTGGCGATTCACTCCTCCGACGCGCGTATCTGGATGCGTTGCGCCAGCTTGGATCACTTCATGTCTGGTCAGGGCCAGCTTCCAAAGGCTTCTCGTCCGGTTTGGGCCTCAAGCCAGATGACCGCCAAATTAGATCATTCAAGGAATGGTACGGCGACGCCCTCAAGAGCGCGCTAAAGCGTCCCACGTTTGTTGCTCTGAATGCAGGAGAGGTTCCGGTCTCCCGCAAGGGAGCTGCCAGGCTATCCGCGCTTGCATTGCTGGCAATGATTTGCCGGCTTCGTGGCGGGGGCGGTATCTGGGTTGGCGCTGGTGTGCCCTCAACCAAGCCCGGTCTCGTTCTTGCCTACAAGGCTGCCGCACGAGCATGCGTGTTCGTGCGCTGGCGGGAGCCAGGGTCCGAGGCGATAGTGATAAACCGAGGCACGTCACCAGACTGGGCCTTCGCTCTGGGTGACCCAACCTCGAAATGGCAGGACCACGGATCCCGATCCCAAATGGCGGTGGTTCTTCGTGGTGACCGTCAAGCACCCACAACTGAGTGGATAAATTGGATTAAGAACCTCGCTGAGACTCTCCAACTCGAACCCACCCTTGTTGTGCAGGTGAAGAGAGACGATTCACGGGCTACGGAGCTGGCGGACAAACTCGGTGCGGGATTGCTGGCTTGGGACCATGAAGATCACGCCGAACAAGAGGCCGCAGTCCGCGGACTGTATGCCCAATCGGCCATCGTCGTGGGTGACAGACTTCACGGGCTTATCGTCGCGGCCACGGAAGGCGCCGTTCCCCTTGGCTGGGTGGAGTCTTCCAAGGGAAAGATCGGAAGGCATTTCAAAGTCGTTGGCCTTGACTGGGTGGGACGCCATGAAGGTTCTTCCGCAGATGTTCTGACGGTGCCGACAGCTGAAGAATTGGCCCTACTCGCTAGTGGTCTGAAGGATGCCGTGGACACCGCCCGACAGAACTTGGATGAAACTGCTGAGGGCATTCGTCGTACCCTGCCTGCGAACTAGAGCATCCGGCACATCACCTTCGTTTGGGAAAGTGCTTTTAGACAGGAACGACCAAAATGACAACAGACGAACTCCCAACACGCAGTTCGCGTCGGAACCAGCAGCTCGGAAAGCAGGCCGTCCGAGGAGCATCCGCAACGATAGCCGGACAACTGGTCCGGTTAGTTGTGCTGCTCGCTTCGACGGTCATCCTTGCACGTTTGCTGTCCCCGGCCGACTTCGGCCTCGTTGCCATAGTCTTGAGCCTCGTGGCTTTGGGCGAGCTGTTCAGGGACTTCGGTCTGTCGATGGCTGCCGCCCGCAGCGTGCGGCTATCTCACCGGCAGATGTCGAACCTCTTCTGGATCAACACCGCTTTCGGTTTGATCTTGGGTGGCGCTGCGTACCTTCTGGCCAAGCCGGTGGCTCAGGTCTTTTCACAGCCAGCGCTCGAGAACATCGTCATCTGGTTGTCACTTACCTTCGTATTCTCAGGCTTCTCAACGCAGTTTCGCGCACGGATCAATCAAAAAATGCGGTTCAAGCGGCTGGCAATTGTTGACACAGTCCCCGCCTTGGTGGGCCTTCTGTGCGCCATTGGGTACGCATGGCTCTTCGCGGCAGACTATTGGGTTCTTGTTGTCCAGCAACTCGTTGTCGGGCTCGTCGGGATGGTGCTTGCGGTCGCGCTCTCTGGCTGGTGGCCAGGGTGGCCTTCTCGGCGAACGTCGATTCGCGATGTTATGAGCTTTGGCCTGGGTGTCTTCGGGTCGCAAGCAGTCGCCTACGTAACAAAGAACATAGACAACCTCTCGCTTGGATATTTCTGGGGACCAACCGTCTTGGGCGTATACGGGCGCGCTTATCAATTGCTTATGCTTCCCCTCAGTCAACTCGCTGCGCCCCTTACGCGAGTGGCGGTACCGGTCCTGACCCGGGTCGCTCATGACAAGGACCGATTCAACCGATTCCTGCTTCAAGGACAGCTGGTCGGTGGAGTCGGGCTGGGTATCATTTATGGCGTCGCATGCGGGTTGGCTCTCCCACTGGTAGATATTGTCTTTGGCCCGAATTGGACGTCCATGGCACCAATTCTTCAGGCCTTGGCAGTAGGTGGCGTCTTCCGGGGTTTGAACCAGATAACTTTTTGGATCTTCTTGGCCAAGGACAAAACCGGAGCTCAATTCCGCTTCTACTTGGTCTCCCAGCCTCTGATAGTGATCTGCATGCTCGCGGGGCTGCCGTGGGGTGCCCTAGGTGTCGCGATCGGTCACTCTGCTGGATACCTCGTCAACTGGATGCTGTCCCTCTGGTGGTGTGGAAGGGCAACTAACACCGAAATGGCCCCACTCTTGAAAAATGGAATCAAGTCCATTCTGATCTGTGTGGTCCCTGTAACCGCCATTGGCATCGCGTCCACGATCTTCATCGATAATTCTTGGTTTGCACTCGGCGCTGGCGTTCTGGGAATGCTCGTATATGGAGCGCTGTCGTACCTCGTATTCCCGTTCGTCCGGACCGTTGCGCACTCAGTGCGAATGGTAGCTAGAAAGGCTCGCTGATGCGGGAAGAGAAGAATACAGTGAGCCAAGGTTATCTTCGTCCGAAGTACGCGCTTCGCCACTCCACACCGGGATCTCCACGGACAGTCAAAGCTGCATCGTCCGATGGGCGGATAGGCAGCTTCATCTGGATCGCAGTCGGTGGAATCATCCCCGTATATCGATTTATCGCCGAATCAGGTTTTAGCTGGCTTCCCCAGATAATCATCGTGCTGCTCGTGTTGCCACTTCTGATGGGCCGGGTCCGTGCGCTACCTAACGCAATAGTTTGGGTGGCTTCGGCGGCGCTCCTTGTGTTGGCCGGCGCCATCTCTGGAACGTCCAGCGACGTTTCCGCGAGCCTCCGGACAGCCGTAGGTTTGGCTGCATTGGTGGCGCTCGCACCGTTTGTCTTCAATTACTACTTCACGACATCACCTTTGTTCGGACGACGTATTGCAATTGCCTTCTTGTGCGTCCAATCCGTGTCCGCAACTGCAGCCCTGGCCCAAGTTGCTGGTTTGCGTGTTCTCGGGGCCGCAGCAAACAGCGGCCGAGCCAACGGGCTGGCCGGGCATCCAAACGTGCAGGGCCTCATGTGCGTCATTGCCCTGGTTCTCATAGTTGCAATGTTCCGTTCCACTCGCGGCACACAAAGATTAACCATTCTGCTCTTCACGGGCCTCAATTTGGGCGCATTGATAGCTACTGGAAGTCTGAGCTCCCTGCTGTCTTTGGGAGCAGCAGCCGTTGTTTTGATCATCGTCTATCGCGCAGGAGTCCGTAGCCTCCTACTGGGAACCCTGGGACTGGCAGCCACCGTGGTCTTGTTCTTTGCAGCTGGCTTTGATCCGACCGCGCTTTTGGCTCCGGTCAATCACCGGATTGACGTGGTAACGGGCGAATCTGTTGGCGTGGCATCTCTGGGTATTCGTCAGCAGACGTATGCATTTGCTTGGGACTACATTAAGTCAGATCCACTGGTCGGGGTCGGCATGGATCCTACTAATCAAGGCACTTACAACGGCATCACCGTGGTACACAACTACATCTTGCATGCTTGGTACCAGGGTGGCCTCGCGATGTTCCTAGCTATATCGGCCATATCGATTGCTATCGCGGTCCGCATAATTCGAGCCATGGTTCTGGGAGAAAAAGGACCGGAGGCCGCGATAATGGCTGCCGTGATCGTCTACGCCCTCGGGTCTGCCTTCTATGATCAGCAGCAGTACTGGCTCCCTTTGATCCTGGCCTACGTGGCATCGTTCCATACGAGTGGCCTTCGTCCATCTGAGAGGGACGAGACCTCAGTGAACTCGACTACACGGGTTTAGAATCCGAAGGCTGGATCGCCTGTAGGCGCGGGCGCGGGATGTAACGGGCTGAAAATAGCTCGGACTGCGATAGCCGGCAGTGCAGGAAAGGCCCCCAGACCGTCGCTTCACTCGATGCGTTGGGCCATTTCTCTGTGTCTGCCGCTCTGACGGGAAAACTGTCGTTGAACCCATATGAGGAGCGGGGAGAAGAAGACGGCGTATAGAAGGAAATAGCTTGCGAAGTCGATACCCAGGCTCAGGTAAACCCCAACGTGGAAGGTCAGCAACGCCAAGAGGCCCAGACGGAAAAGCTTGGGCATGAAGACGGCGACTACGAGCCACCCTTCAGCGAAGATTGTGGCGTAGTCCATGAACTTCCAAAAGAGATGGTTATCCAGTGCAAAGATTAAATCCACCATCGGCCCAAGCTTCTCGGCTTCTGCCAGGTCGCGAGCGATGAATGCCCGGCTGGCCTCTTTCGCCGGGTCCAGCCAACCAGCAAGCATTTTGGGGAGCGCGGCGCTAAAGAGTGCAAAAGCAACCGTGATCCCCCACAGAAGCATTGGCAAGCCTTTAGACGTGCGCCCCCGCGCCATCCGCGCATCCAAGGAAAGCGCCGCTCCCCACCCAGCGAATGCCATGAAAGCTGGGAAGATTTCATAAAGGATGAAGTGATCGAGCTTGCCAAATGAATGCGTGATGCCAGCACCGATGATCATGATCATGGTGAGGCAAAGTGATACGTGAAAGGTCTTGAATCCCACGAGCACAAGCGCTGCCAAGGCAACTTGGGCAACCTGCAGAAGCACCATAAACCAGAGGTCTGGGGCTGCTGTCATCCAGGCAAACAGGCCGGGCCGAGGCTGGAAGAACGAATCCGGGACTTTGGCAGTCCACGTGTAGTCCACGGGGAATACGATCACGTGGAGTGCAAACAAGATACGAATGACACCGAGGTACCTCGGCTGGACTCGATATGAATCCGCTAGGCGGTCAATCCACCCAGCGGCTGTGTCTATGATCCGATTCAAAATGACACCACCGTTGTCTCACAAGGTTCCGCATTGACAACGCGGGCATTCCGAATGTCAACCGCGGCATCTTGCCAGCAGATCTCTACATTTGCCGGATCAGCACCCGGGCCGACGTCCTTGGCCCGATCTCTTAACCAGGAACGGGTGGGCTCATCAATTGATTTCCCGGGGGCGAGCGCAAAGTTGAGAGTCGGTCGCGCTGAAGAGAATCTGACGCCGTTCATCAGCTCAGAGACCCGGGGATTTCCAGTCGACCCATCTACGTAGGTCACCTTAATAGTGACCATTCGGCTCGGAAACAGCCCGTCCTTCGTGGGTGCGGCACCGAAGGACGGCATTCGAATGGCAGGGTATGGTTCCGGTTCTACTGCGAAGGAGTACACACCTTGAACCAACAGAAGACCACCGAAGAGAATCACCCCGGCTAGTCTGCGTCTCGCTAGTTTGGGAGCCGGCATGCGTCAGTCCCACCGGGCATCGCATGACGATTCTTCGCGATTACTTTGTAGACCCGCGACGACACCCATTTCACTCCAGGCAGGAGGATGAAGCGTCCAGCTAATTGCCATCCAGATCCTTTGGCAATCAGCGCCTTAGCGATTGCCTGCTCAGCGCCGGCAATGACCGCGCCACCGTCCGCCCAGTAGGCCGCTGTCTCCACCATCTCTTCGTTCAGTCCAATGGCATCGAGATCACTAATGCCCTGCCATGGTTGGATCTTTACGTTCCCCCCATGGGCAAGCCATCGTGCTGATCGGGTACAAAACCCGCAATCAGCATCATAAATCAACGTCCTCTCAAGCACTACGTTCCCCACATTCATACCGCGATCCTATCTTTGCCCTGCAGGCGTTCAGGTTTATGTAGTTATGAGTCAAGGAGTGGAACGCGACTAAATCAACGAATCGGTGATTGCTTAACAACTCAGGCCATTCCTGCCGCGAGCGGCGGCGTAGCTTTCGTTGCCACCATTCGAGAGAAGCTCTCTTAGAGACGGGATGTGACCGGGAGTCGAGAGCCATAAAGATCTTGCAGTGCTCTTGCTTGTTCGCCATCGTTACAGTGCTCGAGAGCCAAAGTAGCTGACCTCACCATGTCCCGCCGGACGGAGGCGGATTGAAGGTCAGGCCACGCCTCAACCAGGTCTATAGGCGAACCGATGAGAAGCGGGATATCCACACCCGAGAAGGCGGAGATATCTCGGGCCACAATCGGGACTCCCATGGTCGACGCTTCTAGTACAGCGATGGGAAAACCTTCCCACCTGGCTGAGTGTATGTATACATCCGCCGCCTTGAAGTTCTCAAGCACACCTTGCCGTGTTAGCCATCCAGTTGTGACGACACCCGCGGACGCAAGCATGAGCTCCGTATCTGCGTCGCCCCCGCCTATCCAGGTCGCCTCGATTTCATAACCAGCATTGCGTAGAGCGACGACGCAGTCACGAAAGAACGCGGGGTCCTTTTGCGGACCCAACCGCCCTGCACCCACCACGCGCATAATGCGTCCTGAGGGAATGTGCATGTCTGTAACTGGAATGTCACCGGAGACTACGTTGGGGACATGTACCGCCCTGGCCGACGTCAGAGGCCAGTTGGAAAGTTCTTCTTCTCGCTGCGAGCAGGCAGCGAATGCGGTGGTGTTGAAGGCAAACAGCCACTCCAAAACCCAAAAAACAGACCTCTGCGCGATCCCCGTATCGCGCCTTTCAAAGCCATAGCAGTGCGGGGTGTAAACGATGGGTCGTTGATGACTCTTAGCAACCGCAGCCCGCACATAAACCCCGGCAAAGCTTGAATGCGCATGAATAACGGCTTCCGGGTGACCTTTCAGTAATCGTCGAAGAACGGTGATTCGTCGAAGATGACCCTCCGGAAGCCGGGTGACGGATGCGAACTCGCTTATATCAGAAGCCTCGATCGGCGCATCTGTTCGAGGTGCATACACTAGGTGGTGTTCAGCCGCAGGATAATTACGGCAATAGTCGCGTATGGCAGCAGCCACACCACCCCCAAAGCTTTCTGTGACGTGCACCACGGGTCGCACTGATGCGCCCTCGACCGATTTAATGCTAGACCCCAGCCCCATGGCTCTAATATAGAGCATGTCGAAAAATTTTCAGCTGGGGTTGCAACTTTGAGACTTGAAGTGACTCATTTGTCACACTCCCGACATGCGCTGTTCACAAGCCTCTCGACCAAGAGCCCAGCTTGCGGACTTATTTGCACGGAAGGCCGCGAATCAGCGATTATTACGGCAGCAGATCTGCTGAACAAGTAGCTTGCCCTGGTCTAGGTAAAGCAGCTTGTCACAAAAATTTTCCGAACCCGCGTTCGCGCAGAGTGCAATGGATACGGCGGCCTTGACACAGATTATTGGGGACGAGATGACATCGAGTCAGGACACCGATTGGCGCGGTAGAGCGTCACGGCTCCTCGCCGTGGTCGACGCTGTTGTGGTTGTTTGGGCAGTGACCGGCGCCTTTGTTCTGCGCTTCGGCGTAGACAACGGGCTCAGCACGTCGAGTACCGCAGACGCCTACATTTGGATCTCAGCTCTTCTGGCGGTCGTTTGGTGGGCGATGTTGGGTGCGTGGACTAGTCGGCATCATCGAGTACTTGGCTCCGGGGCAGAGGAATATAAACGAGTTGCTGCCGCCTCATTGTGGCTTTTTGGTGCATTAGCCATATTTTCCTATGCGTTCGGCATCGACACAGCACGGGGATACGTCGGCATAGCGCTGCCAGTCGGGCTGGGCGGACTCCTGGTGGCACGTTGGTTGGTTCGCCAGCACCTGCATCTAAATCGTCAGCGTGGACAAAGCATGAATCGGCTGCTCTTGGTCGGCGGTGAAGGGGCGATAGCCCATCTGGCCGCATCCCTCACCAAGTCGACACATGCGGGCTATCTTCCCGTGGCCGCATATTCGCCCGGCTCCAGTGAAATACAAACACACGAACCATCTTCGGGGCTGCCCATCTTGGGGAACAAACCGGAACCACAACTGATCCTTGATGCCATTGAGTCGTGCAAAGCAGATGCCGTAGCAGTCTCGGCTGGGGTTCAGCTGACTCCGCAGTCTTTGCGCTACCTCGGCTGGGAACTCGCGTCCCGAAATGTCAGCCTCATCATGGCTCCTGCACTCACAGATATCGCCGGCCCGCGTATTCATACGCAACAAGTTGCCGGGCTTCCGCTGATTCACGTCACTACGCCAACTCTTGAAGGTGGCCAGCAGGTAGCCAAGCGACTCTTCGACGTCGTGATGTCCGGACTCCTTATTATTTTGGCTTCCCCTTTGATGCTTGGAATCGCCTTGGTGGTAAAGCTTGGGAGCCCTGGCCCGGTTCTTTTCAGGCAAGATCGCGTGGGTATGGAGGGCGCACGCTTCCAGATGCTCAAATTCCGATCCATGGTGGTTGACGCGGAAGATCGCCTCGTGGAACTTCAAAAGCGCAACGAGGGCAGTGGCTTGCTCTTCAAGATGAAAGACGACCCCCGAGTAACCCGAGTTGGCGGCGTACTGCGGAAGTACAGCTTGGACGAACTTCCTCAGCTATTCAACATCCTCAGTGGGTCCATGAGCTTGGTGGGTCCTCGCCCTCCGCTACCCAGTGAAGTCGCAGCTTATGAGCATGATGTCCGTCGCCGCCTACTGGTCAAGCCCGGGCTGACCGGACTTTGGCAGGTGAGCGGCAGGTCCAATCTGTCGTGGCAGGACTCTGTCAGATTGGATCTCTACTACGTCGAAAACTGGTCCCTTGCTGGAGACCTCGTTATCATCCTCCGAACCATCCGCGCTGTCTTCAGAAGCACCGGCGCCTACTAATCCTTCCCTCCAACGCAGTTACTGCGAAAGGAACAAACTCACATGCGTATTTCCGTCATCGGTTGCGGCTACCTCGGGGCTGTGCACGCCGCATGCATGGCAAAGCTTGGTCACGAGGTGATCGGCATCGACGTGGACGAGCGGAAGATCGCCCAGCTTTCCTCGGCAACTGCGCCGTTCTACGAGCCCGGTCTTGACGAGTTACTGCGAGACGTGCAGGAAACAGGCAGGCTCACGTTCACCACCGATCTGGAGGCAGCAGCGGGTTCCGACGTGCACTTCATCTGCGTCGGAACGCCACAGAAAAAGGGTGAAAATGGCGCAGATCTCACTTATGTCGATGCAGCTGCCCGGGGGCTCCTGCCGTACTTGAGGCCAGGCGACTTGGTAGTGGGGAAGTCGACGGTTCCAGTCGGAACCGCCGGCAGGCTCGCCGAGCTCATCGCCGAGCAAGAGCCGGAAGCACACCTTGTCTGGAACCCCGAGTTCCTCCGCGAGGGGCATGCTGTGTCTGACACGCTGGGTCCCGATCGGTTTGTTTACGGGGTTCCGGACGGCTCCGAAGAACATCCCTCCGTAGCAGTCCTGGACGAGGTCTACGCGGCGCCTCTCGCCACAGGCACACCCAGGTTGGTGACGGACTTGCCGACAGCGGAATTGGTAAAAACTGCCGCAAACTCGTTCCTTGCTACGAAGATCTCGTTTATCAATGCCATGGCTGAACTATGCGAAGCAGCTGGTGCAGACGTGACGCGCCTTGCGGACGCGATCGGCATGGACGACAGAATCGGGCGCAAGTTCCTTCACGCTGGAATTGGCTTCGGAGGCGGTTGCCTGCCAAAGGACATCCGCGCGTTCATGGCCCGAGCAGGAGAGCTCGGAGCCGACCAAGCGCTGACATTCCTCCGGGAGGTCGACGCGATCAATATGCGTCGTCGGACGAGGGTCGTGGAGTTGAGCCGCGAACTTTGCGGCGACGGCCTCCTTGGGAAGCGAATCACGGTTCTGGGAGCGGCCTTCAAGCCCGAAAGCGACGACGTTCGCGACTCGCCGGCACTGAGCATTGCTGCTCAACTCCAGTTGCAGGGTGCCGTTGTCACCGTCACCGACCCCAAGGCCTTAACGAACGCGGCACGTCGGTTCCCTGAGCTTCAGTACATCCCGGACGTCGACTCTGCACTTCACAATGCCGATCTTGTACTGCTGCTCACTGAATGGCAGGAGTATCGGGATCTGGACCCTCACGTGATTAGCCAAGTTGTTTCCACGCCCCGGATTCTCGATGGGCGCAACGTCCTCGACCCAGCCAAATGGCGAGCTGCCGGATGGCAGTACCGTGGACTTGGACGGCCGTAGTCCATGAGCTCAGGAAGTGAAAATGTACGGCCAATTCGTAAACGGACGAAGCCGACTCGTTCCAAGGCCATGGTTCGCCGCAGGCGATTAGTCATTGGATCGTGGACAGTTGGCATCCTGCTGGTGATAACTGGGGCAACGGCTTGGCTCGGATTCAAGGCGAGCACTGTCAAGAACGAACTAACGGCCGCCACCGGGTTGCTGCCCGACCTGAAGAAGGCGATCGCCAATAACGACGCCGCAAGTGCCAATGCAATCTCCAAGTCGCTCGTGGATCACACCAGCGCCGCCAGGGAAGCATCTTCAGACCCAGTTTGGAAGGCCGCCTCCGCGCTGCCTTGGTTCGGGCCAAATTTGCAAGCCGCCAGCGAAGTCGCCATGACGGCCGACGATGTAGCTCGGCTGGCAGCGGTGCCGTTGGTCAACGCCTTCCAATCATTGGACTGGAAAACCCTCACTCCGACCGCTTCCGGGATGAATCTCGAACCCTTAAGGGAAGCCACCCCTCGCATCCAGGCTGCCGCTCACGCAGTTCGTGAATCAACCCAACGCTTGGACAACATCGACACTGGAAATCTTCTCCCTCAGATCGTTGGTCCCCTGACAGAGGCACGGACGGAACTGTCGGAACTCAGCAAGGACCTGAATTCAGCATCCAGCGCGGCCACGCTGGCGCCAGCGATGCTTGGAGCGGAAAGCCCACGCCGCTACCTTCTGCTAATGCAAAACAACGCCGAATCTCGTGCGACCGGCGGTATTCCCGGAGCGTTGGCGGTACTGAGCGTGGACAAAGGTAGTTTGAAGCTGGAGTCACAAACAAGTGCGACAGCCCTCGGGGCATTCGTGCCACCCATCGCAATCGATGCTGAACAGCAGTCGATATATACCGCCCGGGTTGGCAGATTTATGCAGGATGTTAACTTAACTCCGGACTTTGCCACGACAGCGAGCACTGCCCAAGCTATGTGGGAGAAAAGTACCGGTGAACGACTGGATGGAGTACTTTCACTCGACCCAGTTGCCCTGAGCTTCATACTCGAAGCCACTGGTCCAGTGAAAATCACAGACCCGATCGTTCAGCAGATCGGCAGCGATCTGCCGGAGGAACTCACCGGCAAGAATGTGGTTCAAACACTCTTGTCCGATGCGTACATGAAGATCGAGCAGCCAAAGCTCCAGGACGTCTACTTCGCGGGGGCCGCCAAAGAGATCTTTGGCGCTTTGTCTTCAGGAAAGACGGATCCAAAAAAGCTGATGGATGCCCTCACCAAAGGTGCTGAGGAACGCCGGATCCTTTTGTGGTCGGCTACCGACGCGGAACAGGCCACCATCGGGCAGTACTCCATTGGCGGCCTGGTAACGGGCGTCGCCATCCCGCCTGCCCAGTTTGGTGTCTACTTCAATGACGGCACCGGCGCCAAAATGGACTACTGGATGAAGCGCAGCGTGCAAGTAGTTAAGGACTGCACCAGGGATGGGTACCGGGAGGTAGCTGTCAGGGTTACAAGTACCAATACGGCACCTATTGATGCCGCAACGTCATTGCCCGCATATGTGACTGGCGAAGGCGCGTTCGGAGTTCCAGCGGGCACTGTGCAAACCAATGTTGTTGCCTATGGGCCAGTACAGGCAAATATTGACACGGTTGTAAAAGATGGTGTCAAGATACCTTTTGCTGCGCAGCGGCACAGCCAACGAGGCGTTGGAACCTCCACCATCCGCTTAGCCCCGGGAGAAAGCACGACTTTAGAGTTCAACTTCGGCCACATCGTTCAGCACTCCCAGCCTGAAATAGTTGTCACACCTACGGTCCAACCGCTCAAGGATGTACTGCTGGCTCCGCAGACGACTCCTTGTGAATAGGGAAAGACGGGTACGTTAATCCTTTGTAACGAGCTTGGATTTTCTTTGCTGCTGACAACCATAAAATGGTAAGTTCTATCTGGGCAGCAGCACATGAGGTTTCTCTTACGGTCTCGTAGGGTCTCGGAAATCTCCAAACACCACGTCGTACCACAAAAGTCTCAGGGGGGACACACATGAGGAAATCTCTTGCAGCGCTTACGCTCGCAGGTTCCATTGCACTTCTCGGCGCAGTACCGGCCGTAGCCAACAACGCCAACTACCCAGCACAAGAACCCAGCGTCGCCGTTTCTGACGCTTCCTTGGCACCGGGCGAAGCATTTATCTTCAGCGGTACCGGCTTTACCCCCGGTGAAGGTATCACTATCACGATCACCCCGACGGGGACGCCTGCAGCCAGCGGCGGCAGCGCTTCCGCCGGTAGCCTGTCGGTCTCCGCACGCATTCCGTTGGCACCGTCCACCTTGGGCGCTGTCGCTGATGGAAACGGCGCGTTCGCCGCCTCCATCGTCATCAACGAGCCCGGTGCATACGCACTTACGGCTACCGGCAACTCCTCCGGCGTCACCGTCGGACCGGTAACGGTAGTAGTCGGCGGCGCCGCTCTCTCCAACACGGGCAGCACCACCGGTACGGGTACCGGATTGGCAAACACCGGTGGTGTGCCGCTGGCCAACACGGGCGCTGACTCCAGCCTCATCCTGTGGTCCCTCGTGGGCGCAGGCGCACTGGCAGCCGGCACGGCATCCGTCGTGGTAGCTCGCCGTCGCGCAAAGGGCACCGAGGTTTCTGCCTAACCAGGCCAGAACCACGTGAGGGTGGTTTGCCAACAAGTTATTGTTGGCAAGCCACCCTTATTTTTTTGTTTTGTTTCCCCAAGGAAGTCTGCCTGTGGTATCCATAGGAACCATGGGGCGACATTGGAGAAGGCGACGGTGGCATATTGGACTGCGCATCCCCCAGGTTCGTAGGCCTCAACTGCCTCCGGAATTCCCACAATACGCATTGCTTTGCCTTCTGGCTGTAGTATCCCTCGGCGTCAGCGCTTGGGCACTTATTCGAACTTCATGAGGGCGCGCTTGAACACACCACTCCCCTGGCGAATAGCCCTGACAGCCTATTTGACGGGTCTGGCTGTTGTTGGTTTCTGGCCCACCCCCGTAGACAAACCAATCTTTGGCACGCTGACGGCTGCCCTCAAATATCTCCACAGACACGGTGCCCCCGGCTGGTTTAACTATCATTTTGTTGAGTCTTCAGCCAACGTTGCGATGTTTATTCCCCTTGGCATTTTGGCCGCCATGGCCCTGCCGGCAAAACCTTGGTGGCACCTCGCGGCCATAGGGCTGTTAGCATCCCTATCCATGGAAGCCGGGCAGCTGCTATTTATTTCAGCTCGCTTTGCAAGCCCTCTGGATGTTGTCACGAATACTTGCGGTGCTGTCATGGGTATCGGCTGTGCCCGCCTGCTAACTCGAGTCACTCGGCCCAGACCGGCCAAGGCATAAGCCCATGCCAGCCCACCAGAGATTCTTGTATCTCAGCTCACCGGCCCTCGCAGGTACGACAGTTTTTCGCGTCGCACTGCTCCCCATTCGGACATGACCATCCCTCTTATAATGCGGATAATTCGCGAAAATATATGGCAAATCTCCTTCGAGCTTCCTAAGTGACCTTATTATGGGGCCGAAGCTGCCCACATCGCGCCCTTGCCCAAGCTTGATGTGGGCGGCTTCTTTCAGGGAGGGCTGCTGCCATCCTGCCGTCGCTGTATACATGGGAACTGCTAATGTGCCCGATTGGATAACTGGACTGTGCTGCTTGCACAGAGTTGGGGAAAATATGCCAAAGTACATCATCAATGAGGGACTCCAAAGTGAAGAAGTCATCGTGGCCGCAAGTGCGATCGAGGGCAATAGCCAGTGGTGGTTCTATGATGCTGATAGCCGCGCACAGGAGACGAGATTGAAGGGGCACGTGCAGACGATCCGCGAGTCTCGCACTTTTGACGCTAAGTAGGAAACCTAATCACTTCCGCCTCCACGCGCAATGGGCACTGCCAGGGCACCAAATTATCCGCGATCAGCTCGGCCACGAGCACGAGAACCAACAGCCTTTGCCGCGCAACGCATCCGCCGCTGGATGAGCCCAAAATGTGCAACTGGTTCATTCCCAACGCATCCAGCAGTGCCACCACATCCCTCACAACGTCACGGAGTGAGTACCGTCCCCGGGCATGTCCGGAGCCGGGTGTCGTCCCGGGCGGTCTCGCCGACACTCCCGTGAACAGAACATGGCACGCTAATTCCGGCGCTCAGGGCCACATTCCTGACCTTGTACTTCATTGGCCTAGCAACCGCCCGTAATGTGTCGACTGCGAAACATTCCGGCATCTTGAAAAGTAGCCTTATGATGATTCGGGCGGCACGCCCATTCATTGTTGCCCAAACAGGGGCGTGCCGCTGCCACGATCCCCTGGGTGCACTTGTGCAGACCCAATAACTCACCGCACCGAAACAGCAATGTTGCTGGTTGAAAGGAAGCCTCTTGCCCTACGTAGACATTAATCCGCACAAATCGAAGCCGAGGTGGCCCGCTTACGTTGGCCTCGCGTTACTGCTCATTGCAACCATCGCAGTAACTGCAATAGTGCTGACCCAGCACTGAGCCCCGCGTCCCTAATCTCCGCTGCTTGGCTGTGGCGGTTGCAGCGTTCCGCCGGCAAAAGGTTAGACAGTCTCGCCTATAGCGGCCGCTCGTTGTTCCTAGATACCTTGTCGCCACTTGTGAAATAAGCATCTGGTATCCACGTCGCCCGGCTCTCGGGCCCCCGTATTGGCAGGACTTCTCAAGGGACTTGCGCGTCCTCAATAACGAAGTCGGCCATGGAGCCTCCACGGTGCCGTCGTTGACGCTAGAGGCCCGGCGGTGGTGCAACTCAAGTCACCTTCCGCTTTCTCCAACGCTGAGGAATCCACATGTGCGTAGCGAAGAAAGAGGTCATGAACCAGCCGGGCAGGGAGTAGGCCCACTCAGGTTGATACAGAGTGATGGGAATGGAAAGCTCCGGATCCATCACAGTTACGTCATATCCCATGGCGTAGCCGTACAAGGTTAGTCCAACGCTGAAAACCAGGCCGACCATGGCGATCTCGCCGTGACGGATCCACCATTGCCGAATTCTAGGGATGCGGCGCACGGGCCACCCTGCTAGGACGTTAACACTATTGTCAGCGCGGGGACGAAACCTAGGGCTAAAAGAACCCCAAGGGGACCGCCTCCGCCTCCGGCTGCCAGCACAGCAAAAATTGGCGTAAGTACGGCGTAACCGAGCAGAATCCGACCGCCACCCACCATCCAGCCGACTCGGGTTTCGTTCGGTCTGCTGAAAGGGGGCTGACCTAGTTCCGCCGATTCACCAGCCGGAGTTGTCGGTTTTCGGAAGGATGCCATGACCATAGAGAACCACACTGGTTGCTTTGCGGCTGCACGGATGAATGTTCTGCAAAGTTACTGGCCCTTGGGCAGCTCTCCGAGGAATCTCGTCACATCCTCTGCCACTCGCTCCGGACACTCCCACAGCACCAGGTGACCGGTGTTCTCATAGATTTTCAATCGTGCGCCCTTGTTGCGGCCAGCCAAGGTTTCTTGGTGCTGTCGCGGCACGAGGTGATCGTGGGCACCCCAAAGCATGAGAGTGGGGACGGAGATATCGCCGGTTTCCGTCGGAGGAACGGCCTCGTAGAATCCCCGCAAGGAAGCCATCCAGATTGAGGCCGGCATGGCGAGACCGTCCTTGACCCGATCCTCGATATATGAGGTTGGCACGGCGTGCAGCAGCCGATACCACGCCAAAGACTCGCGCATCCAGCTTTCCGAGATCGGGTCGCGGAGTCCCTCGACCTCGTTCGCAAATGGTGGCTTCCCATGCAGGCTCAGGGGTGCGCCAACCAAGGTCAGGGATGCAACAAGATCTGGATGAGTGACAGCGAGTTGCTGCGCAACATAACCACCGCTGGATGACCCCAGGACATGAGCTTGTTTGACGCCTATGGCGTCCATGAGAGCAACGACGTCCTCAGCGACTTCGTACAGCGAGTAGCCGTCTACCGGCTTGTCCGCACCACCATGACCTCGTAGGTCAGACGCCATAATCACGAACGTCGGAAGCGAGGCAATCAGACGACCAAAACTCCGCCAGGATTCGCCCCACGCATGCAATAGCAGCAGTGGCGCGCCGCCGTCGTCGGCTGTTTGCTCAAGGTTCCCTTGCACGAAACAGGGCACACTGATCCCGGTGCTCAAAGAGACGGTCCTGACCTCGGCCTCCATGGCCCCAGCGTACGCTCGCCCCGCCGCTGACAGGAAGGTGAGACCTACCCCCGCTCCGCCTCCCACTCCCTAACCCCATCCGCGATCTCCCCCCGCATGCGTGTGGTGGAGGTAGTGCTCGTCCGGGAGGGGAACCACGGTGCCGTTAGTGACGCTCGCGGGCGGGCTGTGGTGCAACTTAAGCCATTCCGGGACCTTCCCGTTTTCCGCCACCACGAACAACAACAGCGGCGGATCCTTCGGAATATGCCGGTACCCAGCCTCGTTCGAAGCTGCTCTTGATGATGCCCATCTCGTTGAGATAAGTAGCTTAGACAGAGTTCCGGTCGATGAGCATCCGCATCTGCTCACGGGCGTGGGCGGTGTAGTTCCAGGAGGTGTCGTTGGGCGTAAGAGACTGTGGTCATCAGCCGGAGCAATCCGAGGTTCTTCGCAGCGGACAACAGGCCCGGGGGAACTGGGCACAGCCACACGTTCAGCCAAGTCGCGGACGTTCGGATAGCTCTCCCAGGAAGCTCGTCACATCCACCGCCACGCGCTCCGGACACTCCCAAAGCACCAAGTGACCGGTGTCCTCGTAGATCTTCAATCGTGCACCGTTGATGCGTCTAGCCAAGGTTTCTTGGTGCTGTCGGGGCACCAAGTGGTCGTGGGCGCCCCAGAGCATCAGTGTGGGGACGGAAATGTGGCCGGTTTCCGTCGGAGGAACGGCTTCGTAAAATCCGCGCAACGAAGCTTTCCAGATTGATGCCGGCATAGCGAGGCCGTCTTTTACCCGGTCGTCGATGTAGGAGGCGGGAACGGCGTGCAGCAATCTGTACCAAGATAGGGAATCCCGAACCCAGTCCTCTGAGATCGGATCTTTCAGCCCCTCTACGTCGTCAGCAAATGGTGGCTTTCCATGCAGGCTCAGGGGTGTGCCAACCAACGTCAGGGATGCTACAAGATCTGGATGAGTGACAGCGAGTTGCTGTGCCACGTATCCCCCGCTGGACGAGCCCAAGACATGCGCATGCTTGACGTCCAAAGCATCCGTCAGGGCAACTACGTCCCCAACTACTTCGGGCAACGCATAACCGCTTTCGGGCTTGTCCGCCTCACCATGACCGCGCAGATCGGGCGCCACCATCGCAAACGTCGGAAGCGAGGCAATGAGGCGACCGAAACTCCGCCGGGATTCACCCCACGCATGCAATAGCAGCAGCGGTGCGCCGCCGTCGTCGGCTATTTGCTCAAGGTTCCCCTGCACGAAACAGGGCACACTGATCCCGGTGCTCAAAGCTACGGTCCTGACCACGGACTCCATGACACCAGCGTACGCTCGCGGCTTGTCAGGCTGGCCCTGTTGCCTCAATAGGTGAAGCATGGTTCACTATTTCCACGGAGGGGAGTATCCCCCAATGTTCCGTCGTCAATCCGGCCGTCCGTGTACGGCCCGGCGGGACAGGCCACTTCTTGAAAGTGGCTGGGAAAGACCTCCAGTTGGTTCACCGACTGGAAGAGGTTTCCTCATGAATGTTCCCCTATGGGCGTGGCTAGCCGTTCTCGGCGTTATTGTTCTGATGCTCGCCGTGGACTTATTCGCCCACCGCAAAGCCCACGTAATCGGCGTCCGGGAAGCAGCCCTATGGTCAGCGGTGTGGGTTGCCTTTGGAGTTGGTTTCGGCGCTCTCGTGTGGCAACTCTACGGAGCCGAATTCGGTCAGCAGTACTTCGCCGGATACCTGATAGAGAAGTCCCTCGCCGTGGACAACGTATTCATCTGGGCCATCATCTTCACCTACTTCGCCGTCCCCCGCGAGTACCAGCACCGTGTGCTGTTCTTCGGCGTGCTGGGGGCTCTCATTTTCCGCGGCATCTTCATCGCGGCAGGATCAGCCATCATCGCCAGCGCCGGATGGGTGCTCTACCTGTTCGCAGCCTTCCTCCTCATCACCGGCTACCGAATGATCCGGCACCGCAACGAACACCTCGACCCGGAAAAGTCCAAAACCCTGGCGCTGTTCAGGAAAAAGGTCCCCATGACCAATGACTTCCACGGCCAAAGATTCCTCATCCGGAAGAACGGCGTCCTTCTTGCCACCCCGTTGCTAGCAGTCCTGGCCCTGGTCGAATTCACGGACATCATCTTCGCCGTGGACTCCATCCCGGCGATCTTCGCGGTCACTGACGAAGTCTTCCTCGTCTTCACCGCCAACGCCTTCGCGATCCTCGGGCTCAGAGCCATGTACTTCCTCCTCGCGGACCTGATCCACCGCTTCATCTACCTCAAAATCGGCCTCGCACTCGTTCTCATCTGGGTGGGCATCAAGATGCTCCTCAAAATCGACATCTACTACATTCCCACCCCCATTTCCCTCGCCGTCATCGCCACCATCTTGGGCGTATCCATCGGCATGAGCCTCTGGGCTACCCGGGGACAAGGCCGCAAAGAACTCCCCGCGCCAGCAAAACCGCCCTTCGGGACAGCCACACCCCAAGAACTCGAAGCACTGGAACCACTCTGGCGAAACAGCTGGACGAAGAAACAGCACACCCCACAGGAACACCCTCAGGGCAGCGGGGAACACCGCCCCTCAGTGAGCGAAGGAGACAAGAAATGAGCGTTGACCCGCACCGGGCCATGTGTCCTTATCAGTCACGGAAACGCCGGCGGGGCATCTGCGAACAAATGCGTCGCTCCCAATGAGCTCGAAGGAAGCGTTGCCAGCTATGCCGCCCCCGCGTCCGCGGAAACGGCATAGCTGGACCTTCCTGACGAACCACGGACACGTCCTGCTTTCCGTGGCCACAGACCCCGGGATCAGGGTCACGGAAATAGCTGAACGTGTTGGGATCACACCACGTGCGGCACTTCAAATACTCAAGGACCTCGAAAACGAAGGGTATCTTCACCGCAGCCGAGTGGGACGCCGCACCCACTACACCCTGGAACCCCACCAACACTTCCGACACCCCAGCACATCAGCACATGAAATTGACGAGCTGATCCTCCTACTCGCCCCTCATGCACCTTCGGCGTCTACCGAGGACGACTGATCGCACTCAGCGCGGGCGTTTGCAGTTGGGCGCGGGTGACGGCTAGCCACGGCTGTTCGATTGCTTGGCATGCGGGGTTCGGATAGAGGCCGAAGTGTCGGCAGCAACTACGACCCATCGCCCGCTGGCTGCTGACACAGCGCTGATCAGCCGGAATCAGGCCTAGGTTCGTTGCCGCGCACATCAGGCCCGTCGGGAACTGGTGTCCATGCCGGGTTGTCCGGGGACACTGGTATCCATGCCTTCGAACGCCGTCACTTTCTTCGGGTAACGGGTGGCGTATTCAATAAACGGTGCGCCGGAGTTTTACCAACCAACCTGAACCGGGCCCAGCACTTCAGTGTGGTCGCGGTTCCCGAGCTGGCTAAAGCCGTTCTGCCCCCAACCCCATACCGGACCATCAACAGTGAGCGCGAATACTGAACCGCCGTCAAAGTTGATGCTCTGTACAGGCGGCAAGCCAGCGATTTGCTTGGGTAGGAGTGACGGGTCGGATGAACCGTGCGGAGTGGTTGTCCCGTCGCCCAACTGACCGGACGAGTTGCCGCCCCATGACCAGACTGCCCCGGCCGTAGTAATCGCAAACGTTGCTGCCCCGTACGTGGAGGATGCGAACTCACGAACATCCGAGAGCCCTGCCGTCAGAACCGGAACCGACGAATCGCCTGCGACGCCGTTGCCCAATTGGCCATCCCCATTCGAACCCCAAGACCATACAGTGCCATCGGATTTGAGGGCATGGCCCGCACCTCCGCCGCCGAGCCATGACGTACTCGCGGAAATTGCCTTGACGTTCGTCAGGCCGTGGACCTTCACCGGATTGGGTGAGTAGTCCTTGATCCCATTCCCAAGTTCTCCGCTGTACCCATAGCCCCATGCCCAGACGGTGCCGTCGTTCTGCAAAGCGAAGACAATATTGTCGTCGATCATTGCCAGTGAGGTGACCCCCGCTAACGCCGTCACCTGAACCGGGGTTGGCGAATAGGACAGATTCATCCCTGTGTTGTCCACCTGGATTGACCCGAGGCCGGCACCATGGTTGTCGCCCCACGCCCAAACGCTTCCGTCAGTCTTCAGGGCATAGACCGTTCCTCGAGGGACCGAGATGCTCTGAACTCCTGAAAGGCCTTTTACCTGCACAGGCGTTGTGCTGGGTGTCGTTGTTCCGTTACCGAGCTGACCGTAACCGTTTGCACCCCACGCCCACACAGTTCCATCAATTTTGGTGGCGTACACGGTGCTGCCGACTCCTGATGGAGGTATAGCCGTGTCGATGCTCTTGACCCCAGTGAGATTGGGAATCCTTACCGGGGTTGTGGCATCTATTGTGGTGCCGTCAGCGAATAGACCCTCTTTGTTGCTGCCCCTCGCCCAGACGGAGCCATCGGTCTTTACCGCAAAGGCAGTGGTTGAGGTGCCTCCCCTGTTCACTGTGACACTCTGCACGTCGGTCAGACCAGGAATTTGGAAAGGAGCCGAGACGACCGCCGTGTTTGTAGCCAGAGTGGATAAGCCCAAACGCTGCTGGTAGTTCAACCCCCAAGCCCAGACGCGGCCGTCCTTGCCGACAGCAAAGACGGAGCTATTTCCTGTAGTCACTGACTTGATGTTCGCCAGAGGCGAGGGCGAAACACCGAAGAGGGTGTCCACCGTCTTTTTGACGCCTTTGGCATCTGTGACTGTGACCTTCAGAGCAAAGGTTCCTGCCGCGGACGGTGTTCCCTTTAGCTGCCCGATGGACGTGTTGAGGGTGAGACCGGCTGGGACCGCACCCGAGATGGAGAAGGTGTAAGGATATGTACCACCGGAAGCCGATAGCGAGCCATAGTATGGCTCCCCCACACCAGCCCATGGCCATCTTGAACCAAGCTCCAGGGGACTTGTTTGTGGCGGGTTCTTCATCTCGTCGTACCGATACATGAAAGCCGCCATGGCATCCCTGGCCACGGGCGATAGCGCCCTGTAGGTCTTGGAGCCATTAGCTTCCGTCCAACCCGTGGTGATCTGGGTGGACGCCAACCACGTGATCTCCTTGTAGAACTGCGCTGTGGGAGGGACATCAGCGAACGGAGACGTCGTGGGAGCCGTGAACGCGGGAGATCCCGCCAAGCGATACATAAATGCTGCCATTGCGTCCCGGTTTACCGGCTGAAGAGGGCGGTAGGTTTTGGAGCCATCTGACTCAACCCATCCCGTGGAGACACCCTGCGCCGCTAGCCAGGTAATTTCCTTAAAGAACTGCGCTGTGGGAGGTACATCGGCAAATGGGGAGATCGCGGGAGCCGTGAACGGCGGGGATCCGGCCAGCCGGTACATGAAGGCTGCCATCGCGTCCCGATTAACGGAAAGGAGCGGCTGGTAAAGACGTGTACCGTCTGGTTGGGCCCACCCCGTAGAGATACCCTTCGAGCCCATCCACTGAATTTCGTTAAAGAATTGAGCAGTTGTTGGAACATCAGTGAACTGCTGGCCCGAACCACTTACGGCAGAAGGCGTTACATCTTCCTGTTCAAACGACACGGAAGGAGGTGCTGTAGCCAGGGCTGGGCCCTGCATTAGCCCGCTCACAAAACAGGTTGCTACAACGGTTGCCGCCAAACGCCGCGTTTTCTTAGATCCCATGCCCGAGCCTCTGTCTTCCGGGGGGAGCTACAGATGCACCCCCAAATGCAAACGTTGGGGAAAACGTAGCATGCGCGTGACCGCCTGATTCTTTGGGGGCCTAAACTTGCGAAATATTTCCCGCAGTTCATGAGTTGAACCATATCCGGCTCACCAGTGATCCGGATGACTGGGGATCTTTCCGTCCGACGACGCCGTGTTACCGTGGCCGGCCGCTTTAGGCCCCGGGGCCGGACACCTGTACCTGCGTACTGTGTCCGGCCCCGGCCTGCGGTTCGTACAACCGCCAACTATTGGGGGTTTATTGGAGGTAGTTCATGAGCCGCTGAGATCAGTTAAGTCCATGGGGTACTCACCGGGCACGAGTAGTGGGTACTCGACTTTCTGCCGTATCCGAGAGCTGGCTACTTGCTGTGGGAGCCCGTTTTCCTTGAAATCCCGCGGCTGAAAACGCACTACGGATTGATACAACCCGGGAACAGACCGGCTGAAATTATCAGCCGATGATGGGCCGCTCTTCGGGTAGCTGGAAAAGCCTTGGCCGGGATGCCAAGGCGATGGCTGAGGCAACCGTGACGGTTCCTATACGGCCGGCAAACATCAACGCCATCAGCACCCATTCGGCGGTGGGAGGCAGGTTGTAGGCAATGCCCGTGCTCAGCCCTACGGTTCCGAACGCCGAGATGGTCTCGAAAAGCACTTTCTCCAGGCTGTAGTCGGTGGACATGAGGAGCAACAGCGTCCCAAGGATCACCACTCCCACGCCCAGCAGGGCCACAGTGAGAGCCTGGCGTTGGGTGGAAGAACTGATGGACCGGTGTGCGATGGTGACGTGCTCGCGTCCCCGAACTTCGTTCCACATGGCAAACCCCAAAACCAGGAAGGTGGTGATCTTGATTCCGCCGGCCGTTCCTGCGCTGCCACCGCCAATGAACATCAGGATGTTGGTGACCATGAGGGTTTCGGGAGTGGCTGCCCCGTAGTCGATGCTGTTGAATCCTGCCGTCCGGGGAAAAACTCCTCCCCCAAGCGCCCCCAGAATCTTGCCGCCAAAGCTCAAAGGACCTAACGTCTCCGGACGGTTCCACTCAAAGGCACCGAAGAGCACGATGCCTGCAATAAACAGCAGCACATAGCCGAAGATGGTCAGGCGAAGGTGAATGGTCCAGTTCTTGACGTTGAAGGGATTCCTGAATAACTGGATGATCACCGGGAAACCGAGTCCCCCGGCAATGATGGCAGCGCAAATGGGAACGATGATCCAAGGGTCCTCCGCGAAGCCGGCCGTCAATTTCTTCCCGGCCAACGACGTCCAGCTGAACCAACTCATCACCGCCGCCCGGCTGTCCAGCCTCGCCGACGAAACCCCGGAAGGCCGTTCCATTGTGGAACTCGCTGACGCCAAGGGAGTAGAGGGCCCCGATCTCGCCGGTCTCCGCAACAGTTACTCGGAGATCGCCATAGTGGAGTTCACGGCCAGCACCCGTATGAGCGGCCTGGACGTGGACGGGCGCCTTATCCGCAAAGGTGCGGCGTCCGCCGTCGGGAAATTTGTCACCGACGCCGGCGGCCACCTTCCAGCCGAAGTCCAGTTCCGCGTGGCAACCCCCGGCATCTGATCACCGAGCCGGGCATGGGCTACAGGTTTGTTCCGTAGCTGGTTCGTTCCGTTGCTGGTTCGTCCCGTAGCCGGCGGCAGCAGCGCCGTCGTTATTCCTTTTCCTTTTCGGCCGCCGCCTGCAGGTCTGCCGCAAACCGGGTGAAGCTCGCGTCAAAGGACGGGATCTTTGACGCAAAGAGCGGAAAGACGGGACCGCCGATCTTCTCGGCCATTTCAAAGAGGGAGCGCCCGTCGTTAGTCTCAGTGATGGTGTAAGTCCTGGTTCCCAGAGCGTCACCCCAGGCGAGCTTTTGTGGGGCTTGGAACTCTTTGACCTTGAGTGTGAAGGTACGGCTGGGATCCAGCGTGGAGACCAGCTTGATTTTTGATCCCGGGGCGATTTCACCGTCCACCGAAACCACCGTGGAGTTCCATGCGGGATAGCCTTTGGCATCAGTGAGAAGCCGCCACACAGTGGACGGAGGCGCGTCGATGGTGATGGAGACCCGGGTTTCACGGCTGAAAGTTTTACTGATTGTGGTGGCAGAACCGTCAGGTGTTTCAGGCATTTTCGGTCTCCTTAACGCGCGAAATGCGGTGGTGCTTCTGATGCTACAGCGGCGCTGCTACATTGAAAGCCATGACTTGGGGGCTCGGGAAGTTTGGCGCTGTGATCACTACCGGCGCGTTGTTGGGCGGCGTCGTTGTAGGTTGCGCCGGGCCGCAGCCGGGCAGCTCACCTACTCCCCTGCCGGTGTGTGAGCCCACCCGTCCGTTGGCGCCAAAGGACGGGATTCTTGCCGGCGTGAACCTCGATTGGGAGCACGAGACCCTGGAGCAGTATGCGGCCAATCTTGGCAGCCGCCCGGCCGTTACAGTGACCTTCACCGACTTTCCCATGTCAGAGAAAGACAAAGAGAACGTCGACGCAGCCTTCGAACAGATCCGTGCCAATGGTGGAACCATGCTCCTCACTCTGGAGCCCAAACAGGGTTTGGCATCAGTGACGTCGGAGAAAGCAGACGAACTCGCATCAACGCTGGCCCGATTCAACAACGCAGGCGTCCCTGTCATAGTGAGGTTCGCCCACGAGATGAACGGCTCCTGGTACCCCTGGGGTCAGCAACCGGCCGCATACGTCGCCGCGTACCAACTGGTGGCCGAAGCGGTCCACACCAAGGCTGCCGGCACCGCCATGATGTGGGCACCCAACTACGGCGGCGGTTACCCGTTCAGCGGCGGCAAATATGAAGCCGTGACCGGATCCCCTGACTTCGCAACCCTGGACACTGACAAAGACGGAGCCATCACAGGCTCTGACGATCCCTACGCGCCCTACTACCCCGGCGACAATGCCGTGGATTGGGTTGGCATGTCCCTCTACCACTGGGGTAACACTTATCCGTGGGGCGCAAACGTCATCCCGGAACCGGGGAAATTCCTTCAGCAGCTCACCGGCACCTACAACGGAGCCGGCGGAAACGATCTGGCCGTCCCCGACTTCTATGCCGACTATGGAACCGCCCGGAACAAGCCAGTGGCTATCCCCGAAACTGCAGCTCTCACAGTGGCATCCGGCGAGGGTGCCGACGTTTTGGCGATCAAGGAAGCCTGGTGGGGCCAACTCTTCGATCCCGCCATCCCCAAGGACTCCCCCGCCCTGAAGATGATCAACTGGTTCGAGTGGGACAAGAACGAAGTAGAGGTCAAGGCCACCGTGGACTGGACTGCGACCAAGGACCCGCTGGTTCGGGAGGCCTACACCGCAGCGCTCCCCGACTGGTTCACCTTTGCCGAGACCCCTGAGAAGTGCACACCCGCCGAACGCGCGGCTTCCTGAGCTAGGGCCACAGGACAGAACCAGCCGCCGTCGACGTTTGGCTACTCAGGGTTGAAAACAGGTTAGGACTTATCGCGACGCGGAACCGGCTGGGGCGGGACCGCAGGGTCCGACGCCGGTATACAGAACCTCAGCCCGTCGCCCCAAAATCCGCTATTGGTGCAGAACAGCGGCACCGCCTCGTCGCCGACGAGGAGCGTGGGATGTCGCATGCGTTTGGCTGAGTAGCTCAACTCAACTGCGCCGTCGGTTGAGTTGCAGCTGTAGGCACCGTTCCACGGACTCAGGTCTTCGCAGGCGTTGAGATGCCTGCATACGCCGTCCCGGTCCACGTACTCCCACGTCCTGTCCGGCTTCTCGCCCCCCTGAATCACAGAGTTTGGAACGGACCGGGCATAGTCGCGGGTAAATGGGCGCTCGTCACAGCCCGCGGCCGTCAGAGTTAGCAGCGCAAGCAGAGCAAAGCCTATTTTTGTTTCACAACGCATTCCGTTGTCCCCCAAGGCAGGTTTTGATTAGTGCTCCAACGGAATATCTACCCTGCCGGTGGAACTCGGCTTAGGTGAGCTCCGCAGCGTGCGGAGCTGCGAAGCCCGGAACTCCTGAACGGACAGCGTGACCGCATAGAACGTGAAGCCACCAGCCAAAGCAGTCAGAAACAGCGCACCCCACATCGGTCCCTGCCCTTGCCCCAGCGGCGCCAGCAACAGCACCACAGAAAAAACCGTGAGCATGGCGGCAACCACGGCCAGAATCCCCATGCCCCACCACGTGCTGACCTGCGCATGACCGCGGCCAGGCGCAAAACCAATCTCGTCCGCCGGGTAGCTGTGAAGTTCGCCGGTTTTGGTGTTGAGAAGGACCCGCTTCTCCCCTGCTGCAACCGCCGCCTTGTGCTCGGCATACACGGCGTCATTGTGGCGCTCGCGGTCTGAATACATGATCTGTCCTTCCAGTCCGAGATTTAGTGTTTCACACCAGAAACAACGGATTGTCCGGAATATGCTGGCCGGCGCAAGCAAGGTGTTGTTCAAAGGCACTCGCCATGCTTTGAAGAAACGGAAGTTACCCGAATTGGGTGGTTTTTGACTTGACATCTTCCCAGTTCAGGCCCCGATGAGGCATATCCAAGCTGCTGAATTACGTTGCGAGAATCACAATTGTGCGGGCTTAACTAATGCGCTATATTCATCGTGTCAGCGAGCCTCTAGCGCTCGCCGACTCCTGAGTTGGGGGGCTCTTCCTCGGAACTGGTGACGTTTGCGTCCCTTCCGTTGCGGTCGTCTTCAACTACGACCATTTCACGGAGAGTCGCTGAACACTGTTGGAACACTCAAACGCCCGGAGGCACCTCAGTGCCCCATCGAGCGCGCGTCGTAGGACCGGCATTCTTGCCGTCGCGGCTGCCCTCGCGGTCGTTCTGGGTGGGTGGGCACCTCTCGCCGCCCCCGTCGCTGCCGCAGCAAATGTTGTTCGTACGCCTGGGGAGCCGTCGTCACCGCCCGAACCCACCGACGCTTCCCAAGCCCCAGCGGTCACTGAAAATCCGACGCCGGCTGCATCGCCGTCGCCGACTCCTGGGCAGCCGTTAACCCAACCGGCCACCGCTGACGATCCGACCACAGAAAAGCCAGAGCCAGCCACAGTCGAACCCGTCATGTCATCGGAACCCGATCCACATCCCGGGACCACCGCCTCTACCGAGCCAGGTCTGCCGGGTGACCACACCGTGGCCCAGACCGGCCGGGGACCCCCAGCTACGTCCGGCACAGACGCCCAAGCAATGGCCACCCCAGACGCAAGCATCTTTGCTGCCGGCGTGCCGGAGACATCCCGCCAAGTCTGGATCGAGGCCTTCGAACAAGGACTAACCACAGCGGCCAGCGGACTTCCTACATATTCGTCGAGCAAATATACGGCTTCCACAGGCTGGCGAAGTGGAACCAGTTGCACAGGTGTCCTTGTCAACTACTCCTCCCCGTTCCCGAATGCCGCCTTCTGCCCCACTCAGCCACTTCTCACGGTAGGGCAGTCCTCCCTCGCTGCACGTGACGCCCGGCGCATGGCAGACGTCCTCGGCCAAGTGTCCGCCGGTGTTGTTGGCTCCACGTCGGCAACAGCACCTGCCAACGGATCCACCGCCACTACCCAGGGCAATCACGCACTGGTTTCAATTCCCTACACCACTGTTGCCGGCGGCACCACAGTTCTTCAATCCATAGCAGGAACCGGCATCACCGCACCCGATTCGCGGTTCTACGCCATGGGAATGAACGCGGTGGGAACCCAATGCGGCACCAACAACGCCTCGCTTTCGCTGAACCTCGTCTCAGGCTCCACTACCCTTCTGAGCGGTTACACCACCCCTGTGGTCCCCTGCACCAGGACGGGCAACGTCTACTACACGTCCCCAGCGCTTCCTACCCTGGGCACGATCTCCGGCATCGTGGACCCGGCATGGTCCGCCTCTGTCCGGGCAGGCACCAACAACGGAACGAACGCTGCGCTCCTCACACCCGCACAGATCTCCACGGCCCAAGTGCAGCTTGTCAACACCGTAACCGGCACAGGCAGCGGATTTGGCGTGGACAACATCCGCATACTCGATGTCACCCCGGCCTTGGACGTCGCATTCGATGCTGCCACCGCCACAGCCACAGTCCCCAGCACTCTGACCTATACGATCACCAACACCACGGACCTGCTAGCCAAGACGGACTGGGGTTTCTCAACCGCCCTCCCGACCGGGCTGACGGTAGCCCCCACCCCCGCGGTTGCGGGCACGTGCACTAACGCTGCCGGGACCGCCTTCGGCGTCACTGCAGCGGCGGGTTCGGGTACCATTTCGGTCCAAGGCGGTGACCTCGCGGCGGGAACAACCTCGTGCACCATCTCGGTATCCGTGGTGGCCGCGAGCGCCGCAACCTACACGAGCGGCACAGTAACGCCGTCAGGGCTGATCCCTTCAGCGGCTGACAGCCTGGTAGTGGCACCTGCCACCACCATCACGGTGCGTAAGAATCTCCCTGGGCGGGGCTCTCCTACGGACCAGTTCACTTTGTCGTTGCGAAGCGGGACCACCGTGCTGGCGTCAGCCACCACCACGGGCACGGCCACGGGAATCCAAGCGGCGCAGGTAACCCGCTCAGTGGTTCAGCCCGGCTCCACGTACACCATCCACGAGGCACAAACCTCCGGCGCTGGCTTGGGCTACTCCAACGCTTACGAATGCACCCGGGCCGGGACAGTGATCGCATCAGGGGCGGGAGCCTCGGGCACCATCACCATCCCTGACGAAGTGGGAATCGAAGTCCTCTGCACCTTTACCAACACTGTCCAAGCAACCCGGCTATTCTGCGATTCGAACCACTTTTACTCCATCACAGCTGCCGGAGGATTGGAACAGGGCGATGTTGTATCAGGCGGACTGACCTCAGTGGGAAGCTGGACCGGCGTGACGGCGGCAAATGCCCTGGGCGTCGGCTCTGACGGAAGCCTGGCATACGCTTTGGACCGTTCCACGGACGCGAGCGACGTCGCTTCAATTCTTAAATGGACCCCCGGCGGAGGCTTCCAAAAACTGGCGAATACCGCATACACCACCGTCGCAGGCGGGACCACGGTGGACGGAAGCATTGTTGCAGGCGCGATCGACCTCTCCACGGGACGCTATCTTTTTGGCAAGTTCGTTAACTCGCAGTTCTACATCTGGAGTTTTACCGAATCTAACCCCGCTGCCACACGCTTCTCCTATGTGGGTGCCTTCCCCACGGGCACGGCACCCAATGGCAACGGCGACATGGCTTTTGACGCCCGAGGCAATCTCTATGTAGTGGGCGCGGCCACTATCAACTCCACCAATAGTGCCACCATCTATACGGTGTCCGCTGAGGCACTCGCGGGAGCATCCGGGGGCACACTGGCGGTGAGCGCTTCCTCCACCAAGCCCACAACCGGCACGGATGCCGCATTCGCCAACATCAACGGCATCGCGTTCTCGCCCCGCGGCACCGTCTATCTTTCCAACGCCGGCAGCGCCTATGAGTTCGACGCCACCACATGGACCAGGGTCCCAGGCACATCACGGGTGGCAGTTAACTCAGTGGACCTCGCCGGCTGCGCATCTCCACCGACCATCACTGTGCAGAAGAACGTGGTGGGACGCCAAGCGGCGAGTGACCAGTTCACTCTGACAGCGTCATCGGGATCACCTCTTACAGCTTTCGCCACGGCCACAACCACCGGGGCGGCCACCGGGCGTCAGCAGGCACAGATCGGGCCCTTCCCCACCGTCATCGGGAACACCATCACCATCTCCGAAGCCATGGCCACCGGGTCCACTTCCGCAATCGGCGTCTACACCACGCTCTATGAGTGCTGGTCTGATGGCGTGCGGCTGAGCAGCGGAAACACCACCACGGGCACTGTCACCATGCCGAATCGACTCAGCGCGAACGTGACGTGCACCTACTTCAACTCACCTTCTCCGGTGTCCAGCGTGCGGATCACCAAGACCATCCGGGAGTTCTCCGGACTCACGCGCCCCGGCGTGGACTGGAGCGTGGGCACGACGGCGACGGCCACCACCGGCACCGCGACAGCTTTGCCGAGCTTGGCACCGAGACAGCAAACCGATGCCGCGGGACAGGCCAGCTGGACTGTCCTGTTTGGCTCGACGGCCTCACGGGCAACGTTGGTGGTCTCGGAAACCCAGCAGGACGGTTACGCGTTCGTCAGCGGGTCATGCACGGTGAACGGTGCCAACCGCGCGGTCACATTCAACCAGACCGGAACGAACATCAGTGCAAGCCTCACAGCCATAGCTCCCGGCTCAGCGGTCGAATGCACCCTCATTAACCGCCCTACTGCGTCACTGACCCTGGTGAAAGAAGTGGGCTTTGGATCCGCGCTGCCCACCGACTGGACTCTGAGTGCCGCCGGCCCCAACGGAGCGCTTCCCGGTCCCTCCGGGCGATCCGGCACGGCAGCGGCTTCAGGAGTTCCCGTTACTCCAGGCGTCACCTACCGTTTGGCCGAGACCGGCGGTCCTGCCACCTATGTACAGACCGGCACTTGGCGATGCCTCACTGCTACTGGCGCCCCAGTGGAAGTCACCTCTGCCGGAGACATCACCCCACCGGCCACGGCATCCGTCACGTGCACCGTAACGAACGCGACGGCGGCCATCACCTTGGTCAAACAGGTGCAAAACCCGCAACCGGGTTTCCAAGCCCAGGACTGGAGGGTCACTGCCACCCCAGCGGTCTTGGCAGGTTCCGCCCTCCCGACGGAGAGCCGCATAGGCGCCGAATATGTGGCCTCCGGCAATCCGGCGAACACCTTTGATGTCAGGCCGGGCCACAGCTACACACTTACAGAGGCTGCCACCGATCCCACTCGGCGAATCGCCTATAAGGAACTCCGTCTCGAACTGCTCACCGGGTCAACGTGGACCCCGGTCTCGTCACGGACAATTTCAGCTCCAGCGGCTGGACAGACGGCGGTCTACCGCTTCGTCAACGCCCCCGTGGAGCCAACAAGACTACCGCTCACCGGCGGTACAAGCGCCGACGCATTCTTCATCGGAGGGGGGCTGGTGCTTGGTCTGGCATTGGCTCTTTCGGTGTGGCATGGGCGTCGACGAATGCGAGGCGCCTCTCGGTGATGCGCTTCTCCACCTCCCAGTCCGACGTCCAAGATTCCAATCACTCGTTTCATTCGGTCTCACCCTCACTTCACTCATAGGAGAAAATCACATGTCCATCCGCCTCCTTCAGCGGCTTTCGGCCGCTGCCGGCGTGCTGGCGCTGGGCGCGGCGGCGACTCTTGTCGCCGTCGCACCAGCGGCAGCCGTCACTCAACCGGGAAACATCGATCCCTCGATCGCCCGCACCCTGACCCTTCACAAGTACGCTCTGGGTCCCGAAAACGGTCAGACAGTCGGCACTGGCCAGGAAGTGACAGTTCCCGGCACGCCGCTTGCCGGCGCAACCTTCACCGCTGCGCTGGTCCAGGGTGTAGACCTCACGACGCCCGCAGGCTGGGATCAGGTGTCTGCGCTGACCCCCGCGACGGCTGCCGGACGAGTCACCGTTGCTGATACCTACACAGCCACCACGGGCACCAACGGTGTGGCCACGTTCAACAACGGCGACACCCTTCCCATCGGTCTCTACCTCGTGACGGAGACCGCGTTGCCGGCCGGGGCCACCAACCCGGCCGCACCGTTCCTGGTCACCCTGCCGTTCCCCACGGGCCCGGGCGGCGCACCGGCGAACCAGTGGATCTACGACGTTCACGCGTACCCCAAGAACGCTGTTACGGATCTGACCAAGACCCGTGTCCCGGCTCCTGCTAACTCAGTGGAAGCCCGCAACCCGGATCTGATTCGATGGGCGATCAACTCTGATGTGCCTACGCTCGCGGGTGGCGACACCTTGGACATCTTCACCCTCACGGATACGCTGCCGGTGGAACTCGAATACCTCGCAACAGGCCCCACCGGCGTTGCTCCCACCAGCGTGCGGGTGGCAAACGCGGCCAACGTCGCCCAAAACTTCGTGGAGGGCACGGATTACACCTTGGTGTATGACGCCACCAGCCGGAACCTCACTGCTACTTTCACTCCCACGGGGCTTACCCGCCTGGCAGCCCTGCCCGGAGGAGACGTGACGCTCACCGTGCTGAGCCGCGCAGTGACCATCCCGGCCAACGGCATCATCACCAACACGGCCACGAGCGTTGTGAACGGCGCTACCGAGACGGTCACCGGCAGCACACCGATCGGCCAGCTCACCGTCTTCGCATACCAGAACGAGAGCAATGTACGTACCCCGCTCGCTGGGGCCGTGTACCAAGTGTTCTTGAACCAGAACGACGCCAACCTTGGCCAGAACCCGGTGTCCATCAACGGCATCACCAACTGGACAACTGCGGCCAACGGTTTCGTAGCCATCCCGATCATCACGCCGGGTAACTACTACGTGCGTGAAATCTCTCCGCCGGCCGGTTTCCAGCTGCCGACGCCCAGCCAGGTTCAGACCCAGGTTGTGGCCGGTCCCAGCTCCACCACAGCGCCGGTACAGAACTACGTTGAGTTCGAGCACGATCAGGTTCCGGCCTTCGCGCTCCCCCTCACCGGTGGTGACGGTGCGCTCTGGTTCACCGTGGGTGGCATTGGTCTCCTAGCCATTGCCCTCGGTACCGGAATCCTCGCCGCGCGTCGTCGTCGTGCCGCTCTGGCACCGGCAACCGCGTAATCTAGCACTGTGAATACGAAGGCGGGGCGTCAAAAAGGCGTCCCGCCTTCGCTGTTCCCGGGCGAAGAAGTACCACCGGTTGGTAAGGGTCCGACGTCGGGGCTCACCAGGCGCGAACGGAAGCGGCTACTGCGCTGGCGGCTTCCGCTATTGCCGTTGCTTGTAGCCATTTCAGTCATCGCCGGATCAGGTCTACTCCTCTACCCTCCCGCGGCGGCCTGGTTCAGCGCAGTGGAGCAGTCACAAAAGATTGACAAACTAACGCAGGGAATCAGAGACCTGGGCGCTGAAACCTTGCGTGAGCGGATCGCCGAGGCGCGGGATTACAACCAGGGCCTGAGTGGCAGTGGAGCGGCTATTGCGGCGAATGAGCGCCTGCCTCTGGCAAATGACGCCCAGCCCGACAAGCAAAAATACCTCGACATGCTTCGGGGAGATTCCGAAGGGCTCATGGCCCGCATCAGAATCCCCTCCATTGACGTTGATCTGCCGATTTATCACGGCACCAGCGAGACCGTCCTGGAACACGGCATCGGTCACCTCGAAGGCACCGCGCTCCCCGTGGGCGGACCATCCACTCACTCCGTAGTCACCGGGCACAGGGGACTTGCAACCTCGGAGCTGTTCTCCAATCTGGACAAGGTGGCGGTGGACGACACTTTCACCATTGAGGTATTCGACGAGGTCCTGACATACCGGGTCATCGAAACCCTGGTAGTTGAGCCCGAAGACACCGAAAGCCTCCTCATCCAGCCCGGCAAAGACCTTCTCACGCTGGTTACTTGCACCCCTCTGGGCATCAATAGCCACCGGATCCTCGTGACCGGTGAGCGCGTCATCCCCACCCCGCAGTCAGACGTTGACGCAGCCGGACAGAGACCGGACATCCCCGGCTTTCCGTGGTGGTTGGTCACCGCCGGCGGAGTGATCGTGGCGGCGGGCACCTACGTGTGGCTTTCTGGACGGCCGCCGCGGGTTGTGCGGCGGAGCATTGAATCAAATTCATAACCAGATGTGCCCCCGGACAATTCTGTTCAAACTTTTTTACCCCAGGTGTAATCAATCCTCCCCTGCCGGAAACAACATGTATGAGCAGGAGAACTGCTCCATCACTCCGTGGGGGAAGGAACCCAAAATGAAGTACCGTCGATCCGGACATGCCAAGTACGCCACTCTCGCAACGCTGACCCTGGCACTTACGCTCGCCGCCTGCGCACCGGCTACCCCGGTCGCCAGTAATTCATTCACCACTGCGGCAGCAGAAACCAGTAGCCTGGTGGATCTCCCCGCAGTCCCTTTGGAAGAAGTAGTTGCTGCTCCGGTTTCCGAACACAACCCCTCCGCACAAGTCAGCCAGCCGGAAGTCGCTGTTCCCCTGGCCAATGCTCCCGTCGTGATCACTCCCGTGCAGGAAGTAAACGTTCCGTCTCCGGCAGCACCGACAACTCCCGCAGTGTCCGCTGAACCTGTTGTTCCGGCGCCACCTGTTGTACCCGCGCCGCCGGTGGAACCGGCACCGCAGGCAACCAATCCGCCGTCGACCGTTGCTCCTTCCGCGCCAGAACCAGCGCCGATAACACCCACCGAACCGTCAACCCCTCACGTCTCGCCCGATTACCCGCAGATCGGCTTGTACACGTTCCCGGACGGGCACATCTCCTTCCTGCTGCCGGCGGGCTGGACCGCTCAAACCGAGCGACTGCCCTTCGACTTGAACGGTAAGCACTACGAAACAGTCACAGCGCACATCCATGACGAAACGGGCGCTGAGGTTGCGCAGATCACCAGCGGTATTTACGGCGGCGTGGTGGGCGGGCCCGTGAACCGCACCATCCTGGACTCCCAGCCACTGACCGGCTTCAATAGCCGACACGGAGCCTCCCACTTCGCCTTCTTCAAGGACGAGTACCCCTTTGACACCGAATACACCCGCTACTTCATGGGTGTGGTGACAGATGACTTACTGACTGAGGGCCCGGACAGCACCTCGGCCAGCAGCTTCCTGATCATGGGCAACGGCGGAGCCCAAGCCACCACCAACATCGAAGTTTCCATGACCCCCGAAAGCGCCGCGGCCTGGATGGAAACCGAGCAGTACAGCAAGCTCAAGGCCCTCCTGACGAGCCTCCAGTACGCGGAGTAACGGCTCAGGCCCCGCCCGATACCCGCACGCCCGTAGAAAGGTGTGCGGGTATCGCGGTGGCCATGCTGGCCGCCGAGGAAACGCTGGAGTCCTCAGGCCGGAATCGCGCCATAGCCCAAGTGCGGAAAGCTCGCGGTACCAGGACCCTGCGCGGCAGGTTGAGGTGTCATGACACCCCTGTAGAATAGGACCGAAGAGGCCCCTATAGGGAGGTCACCATGTCGGCAGGTACGCCCAGACGTTCGGTCCGTATTGAGGACGAGCTATGGAATCAAGCACACGCCAAAGCGGCCAGAGAAGGGACGACTGTCGCTGAACGAGTCCGCGCCGGCCTTCGAGAGTACGTCCACGGACCAGAGGCCAGACACACCATCGCCGATTCCCTCTTCTACCTCGTCCCTGATTCCCTTGAAGAACTGAACGGCCCATCATCCGGCGTTGTGGAACTACCCATCCACTTGGACTGGGGACCCGAGCGTCACTACGACGTCGCCGATGACGCCCGCTGCAGAACGCTCTACCAGCTGACGCTGCAGAACTCCGGCTCCACCCAGGAGATGGCCCGGATCATCAACGCCGGCAGACTGATTACTTTATGGCCCTCCATGCGCCTCCCGAACCGCTGCCGGCAGCTATGGAATGACGCGTTTGCCCAGCTGCCCACCCACCGCGAAAGCAAGGAACATCCGGCATGGACGACGCTCAACGCGCAGCAACAGAAATAGCCCTTTCCGTTCTCGCCGCTGACGGGTTCATCCTCGCCGGCGGTCAGGCACTTGCCGAACACGGTGTCACCAGCCGGATGTCCGATGACATTGATCTCTTTGCCCAATACCGCAGCCACACCCCGGAGACCTTCGCAGCCTCCGTGGACAAGATCACGGATACGCTAGCTGGGGCCGGGTACCTGGTGGAGGTCACTCGCCAATACCAAGAGTTCGCCAGCCTGACCGTGACCAAGGCTGAAACGACCGTCGTGATTGATCTTGGCCACCGCACCCTCGACCCCACGGAGTTCACCAAGTACGGGCTGCCCCAAGCTGAGCTCCCACAGCTGGACCAAACCCTCACCGGCTTCGCAGAGAACATAAGCCAACACCCCCGGTCGGGATCACCAGCAGAACCCGTGGACCTCATAGGACCAGCGCCCCTGACAGGAAAGACACAAACCACTCGTTGCCTGGCCCTAGTCGATGACGAGCAGGTCGCCGACCTCACATTCAAGTACCCGGCAGATGGCTGCCAAGGTGGAGAAACGGATAGCCCTAGCCCTGTCATTTTTTAGGACGGAGAGATTTGCGAGAGTAACCCCTACCTCCCGGCTCAAGTCTGTCAACGTCATACCCCGCTGCTCCAGAAGCTCATCGAGCCGGCAATGAATCATGTCCTCGTCGGCTTGTTTAGCCGGAGCCATCGCTATACCAGCCCCTCGGTGTCGCGCTGCAGTTGCGCACCCTTCGCGAACACAGCGGCCAGGAGCAGAAGGGCGACCCCCAATACCACTGGCAGGAGGTCGACGCTGAAGACTATGTAGTAGTCGAGATTGCCCTTGCCAATTGGACTCTCGACAGTGAGCACATTGTCCAAGCTGTCTACGATCAAGAGTTTGCTGAATCCCTGAAGAATCGGAACAACCACCCCGATCAGGACAAGCACCCCACCCATGATGGAGATAGAACGAGTTAGTGTCGGTGCGAACGGCACCCCCCGCAGCAAACGCCAGCACAGCATGATCACGGCCGCACACACCAGCAGAGTGGTTAGCTGCCCGAGGACCGCGGCTGCGGTATTCAGGACCAGCGCGTCTCCAGGAAGGTCGTGGAGGACGAGGTCGATATTGCCTCCATGGAGAACCTGCTGAACTTTGGGGCCAAGAATGCTGGGAGCGGAGGGATCTGTCCTGCTGATGCCCAAGGTTGGTAATGCCACCGTGGTCACCCCGGCAAACGCATATCCAATTGTGGACACAAGCCTAAGGATCGCCGCCACAGCGACTCCACAGGCAGCTACAAGCAGGAGCCACAAGCCCACCTTTGCCACCACGTTAACCGACGTTTTGGTCGAGAATGCAGTTTTCACGCGCCCGCTCCTTATCGTTTATCAATATATTGATAAACGATAACACGTCTGCTTGCCGCATGTCCTTGGAATCGGAAAGTCCGCATCGAATACGCTGATCCAAACGCCAGCTGCCTAGAAGCACTGGAACTTTCATGCGCTGAAACCTCAAGGAGTCCTGTGCCGACTGACATCCCCTGGAACCGCGGTGAGTGGACCAACCAGCCAGCCGCCGTCGTCGAGCAGGAAGGCGACCTCCTGGTCACCGCCGCCGAAGGCAGCGACGCTTGGCGCGTCACGTCTTACGGTTTCATCCACGACACCGAACACGCCCTACTGGCCCCCTTCGCGCAGGAGAGCGCTATGGAGGTTGAGTTCACGGCCGCGTTCTCCCAACAGTTCGACCAAGCGGGCATCTTCGTCCGCATCAGCGCCGAGCATTGGATTAAGGCTGGCGTGGAATTCGCCGACGGCGCCGCTCAACTGGGCGCGGTGGTTACCCACCGCTTTTCGGACTGGTCCCTAGCACCTGTTCCGGAATGGAACGGTGGCCGGGTCCGCATTCGGGTCAGCCGCTCCGGCGACGCCCTCACCATCCGTGCCGCTGCAGGCAGCAACGACCTCCAACTGGTGCGGGTTGTGCCGTTGGCACCCGAATTGGTGGCCGCTGCCGGGCCGTTCACCTGCGCACCAACACGCTCAGGGCTGACCGTCCCCTTTCACTCCTGGCGGGCTACGCCCCCGGACAGCCAGCTCCACTGAGGCCACCCAGCCCGGCGAACTTGCGGGCTTCACCGTTCATGAGATTATGGAGTTTCCGGCAGCCTGGCATTGACAGTGCTGCGACTCAGTTGGCTCCATAACAAGCCTATGGGGGGCACATCACGGTGGAAGATACTGCAAGTCTTTGGCGCACTGACCCTACGACGTTCCGCGACGTGGTGATCAACCGTCAAGCCTTGGAAGCTGCGCTGGAAGGCGATTGTCCACCCGTTGAACGAGTCAGGTACTTGGCATTACTCGGCCGGGACGCTGAAGCCCTGGACCAAGGCTTCAAGCTGCTACCGAACTCGCCTGACCGCCGGGAGCTGCTGCTGGTGCTCGCCCACATCCATCAGCGCCAGTACCGCTGGCATGATGCCGCCGTGCTCCACGAAAAAGCCTTGCGAACAGTCCGGTCCCCCGAAGAGGAAGCCTACGTTCGTCACCACATTGCCCGGAGACTCTTCGACGAGGCCCGCTTCCGTGCTGCCGCCGATGAGTTTCAATGGGCGGCAGACCTATACCGCGTCGCCGGTCAACCTGACCTTGCCGAAGAAAACCGCCAAGCCATGCGGCACGCCCTCCATGTTCACAGTGCCGATCAAGGCGCAGGACGATCCGCGTACGAGCTCTCCTAGCCTGACACGCTCCACAGCGCTTTGCTCCGCTCTGAGGCCACCGACGGACTGCTATGCTCAGCTCAAATCGGAGCCTGAATGGGCGGAGCTGGGGGAATCTTGGGGACTTTTGCATCTGCCGTGAAATCGGCTGTACTTGCCGCAGTGTTGGTGGGACCCGCTGCCGTTGCCGGAGTATCACCAGCCGAAGCCACAGCGCCATCAGAGCCCACACCGCCATACGTTTTTGTGCCGCCCATTGTGGGTTTGCCTTACGTGGGTTCCGAGCTGACCTTGGGCATCACTCAGTTCCAAAAGTGCAAGACCGAGGAAGCACCTAACGGATTCATCCTTGAGTGGCTCAGTAACGGCGTTCCTCTGCCAACCGAGCGGCAAGGGGAATTCCTCACGCTAACCCCGGAGGACCGGGGCAACCGAATCTCCATGAATGTCCACACCACGTGCGAAACACCGAGGGTCTTCCACAGCAGGGAGACGCGTCCCGTCGCCGCGTCCAACCGGGCCATGGGGTGGACGGGCCGCGGCAACTTTGAACTGCTGGGACGGACTGACGACGGCGACCTTGTTCTCTATCCGCGGACATACGAGCCGAACTGGGTCTATTGGGGACCTGGCATGGAACTTCTCCAATTCCCCAGCTCCTGGGATGAACCCCGGGTGGTGGGAACGGGCTGGAATATCTTCAACATCGTCTTCTCCCCCGGCGACTTCGATGGAGACGGACACAACGACGTCCTGAGCCGTGACAGCACCGGCAACCTCCATCTTTATCCCGGTGATGGCGAAGGCGGCTGGCTGGCGCCCTCTCAAGTCGGTGCCGGCTGGAATATCTTCGATTCAATCGTGGGACCGGGTGATTTCGACGGTGACGGCATCAACGACGTCCTCGCTCGCGACCGTCAAGGCAAGCTTCATCTCTACCCCGGCGACGGCGAAGGCGGCTGGCTTGCCCCCTCTCAGGTGGGCTCAGGCTGGCAGATCTTCGACAAGATCATTGCCGCCGGAGACACCACCGGTGACGGGACAGCGGACATCTTCGCCCGCGACCGTAACGGCATCCTCTTCCAGTACCCCACGGATGGACAGGGCGGCTGGAGTACACCATCGAGGGTGGGCCACGGCTGGGACGAAATGCCCGAAATCAGCAGCGCCGGCCCCTTCATTAAGTCATACAACATTTCCCGCAGTGACCTCCTCGCTTACAACCGAGACGGAAATCTCTACAGCTACGCCAACCTCGGCATGGAAGGAGACTGCTCGCTTTTCAACCAAGGTCAGATCGGCAACGGCTGGAACATCTTCAGCAGCCTGATCTAAGAAGCCGCGGGACCCCATCGTTCACCGCCACGTCCGATTGCAGCACAGGCCTAATGTAACCTAGTAAGCAACCTGACTATTCGGAAGCGTGGGGGTGCCTGAATGCCTGATATGGAACGATGGCCAACCAGCCGGCTGCTGTCCACTGCGGCGCGGCTTGTGGAATTGGCATGGAACGACAAATTACGTCCGCTGGGGCTGACCTATCCAGCGGTGCTGACCCTTGACGCCGTGGCGACGGCAGGACCCATTACGCCCGGGGATCTTGCCCGGAGCGTCCGCGTGCAGGCCCAGACCATGGGCCCGCTACTGACCAGACTCGAATCGCGTGGGTACATCAGCCGTCAACCCAACAGATTCGACAGACGCAGCCAACTGATATCAATCACTGACCTGGGCCGGTCACTGCTGGAGCAATCCCACCAACAGGAGGACAACGTATTGTCCGTGATCAATCTGGACTCCGAGGGGCTCCGTGAAGAATTGCTGGCAATCGTGCGGCATACAAACTTCAACTAACGGTTGAGGATAGGCTGCGTAGACGAAACTCCGCCAAACAAGGCAGTATTGAGTCAACCGCTGATGAAGCCCGGCGATCCGAGGGGACAATTCTCTTCCCCACCCCGGGCTAGCCATAAAGAGCGTGATGCCCGGACAAGCAAAAAGGGCGTCATGAGTGAACTTCAAATAGGCGATAGCCTTCCAGTGGAACTTCTGAGTTTCAGGGCCGCAGAATGCCTGGTATCAACAAGCGCCGACGAATCGGAGCACGTGTGCGTCCTGGATGCAGGGCACACCGGCAACCATTTGTCTGCAGGGGCAGACATGGTGGTTCGGGCGGCCTGGAGCTGAGCAAGCCGACGGCTAGCGACCCGGCCTGGCGGCTGCGTCGCTAGCCTGTCAGCAGCTTCAACCGCCAACCGCCCTATGTACCGCAGAAAGTCCGGTACGGGCCAAAGCTCTCCGGTGCAGGCTCGGCGAACTTTTCCAAGCCAGGGCGTTCGCTGTAGGGGTCAGATAAAGCTGCGAGCAACTGTTCCGTTGGGCGCGTGTCCCCCGCGGTTGCAGCAGCAAGAGCTTCCTCCACCAAGTGGTTGCGCGGGATGTAGATCGGGTTGACCCGGTCCATGGCGTCGGCGTCCGGGACGGTATCCCGCCAACGAGCCAGCCACGAATCGAAGGCAGCCAAATCCAGGACCTGACGGCGTGCAGGTTCAACATCCCCGCGGGCCGCCTTGCCGAGACTGCGGAAGAACGACGTGTAGTCTGCGCGCGCCTCTTGGACCAACTCAAGGAGCTCATCCACCAAAGGCGAGGCGACGGCGTCGTCAATCTCCTCAGCCAGCCCAAGCTTGGCCTTCATACCGTTGAACCATGTGGCGCTGTATTCCTTGCGGAATCCGCCCAGGGCATCAACGGCAAGTTCCACCGCTTGCTCCTCATCCTCATGGATCAAAGCCGCGATTGATTCGGCGAACCGGGCCAGGTTCCACTCCGCAATCAGCGGCTGGTTACGGTAGGCGTAGCGTCCCATTTCATCAATGGAGCTGTACACCGCCCCCGGATCAAAGCCGTCCATGAAAGCGCACGGGCCGTAGTCGATGGTCTCGCCGGACACAGTCATGTTGTCCGTGTTCATCACGCCGTGTACAAACCCAACCAGCATCCACTGCGCCAGAAGTCTCGCCTGGACAGAAATCACGTCCTTCAGGAGCGCGAGGTACCGGTTACTCTCACCGCCCGACGACGGGTGGTGCCGTTCGATCGCATGATCAGCCAGGCGCCGCAACAGATCCATGTCATTGCTGGCCCTGGCGTACTGAAAACTGCCCACCCGCAGGTGACTGCTGGCCACCCGCGTCAGGACGGCCCCCGGCAGAAGAGTCTCGCGCTGAACCTGCCGCCCGGTGGCGACCACCGCTAGGGACCGGGTGGTGGGGATGTTCAGTGCAGACATCGACTCGCTCACGATGTACTCCCGCAGCATGGGCCCCACCGCGGCCAAACCATCCCCGTTCCGGGCAAACGGCGTCCGCCCCGAACCCTTGAGATGGACATCGCGGAGCTTCCCGTCAGCGCAGGCAACCTCACCGAGCAAAAGCGCGCGCCCGTCCCCCAAACGCGGAGAATAGAAACCGAACTGGTGACCCGAATACCCTTGGGCCACAGGTGTAGCTTCCTCCGGGATGGTATTACCGATCAGCAGCCGTACGCCCTCCGGGCTCCGGAGAAAATCCGGATCAAAACCAAGTTCGACGGCGAGTGGCTGGTTGAGCACCAGAAGCTGCGGATCCGGTGCTTCCTCCGCCTGCCAAGGAATGGCCAGCTCCGGGAGCTCCCGGGCGAAACGGCCCTCAAAGGCGACAGTGGAATGCGCGACTTCACTCATCTCTCAAGGATATAGATGCTGTACACGGCGCGAAATGATGGTCCATCCCCGGCTAGCATGTGAACCACTGCCATATGGCGGGAGATCAATGGGGGCGGTTTCCGCCAAAAAGTTAGGCAATAAGTGGCTTCATCTGCGCAAGTGCGTCGTTTTCCAGCAACAAGAGGGTGGGCCGTGGGGCTTGCAGCCACGTCCTTGCTCGCATTCCTGGGCGGTATGGCCCTCTTCTTCAGTAACACCTTCCATCTCCCATGGACAGGTGGATCGCCGGGACGGCGTGCGTGGCTGTTGCCTTCTACTCCTTGCTGGCAAGCCGGCGTTCGCATCCCGTCCGACTCTTACAAGCCGTTGTCCTGGCGGCACCGCTGGCGCTCATTCTCGGGGCAATCATGTTCATGCCTCCCATGATGGGAACATTGGGAGCCATGGTGCTGCTGGTGGTGGCCTTGAGACAGGGCATGCCCGCCGCCTCGCGGGACGTGGTCCCTCCACGCGTAGTTCCCCGGAAAGTGGTTGCACCGAGCCGCCGCGTTGTGGGCGGAGCGGCGCTGGGACTGCTGGTGGTCGGGCTGGCGTGTGCGGTCTTTGCCGTTACGGGGAGTACCTGGGCACCCATTGCCACGGATTCCACCC
This sequence comes from Arthrobacter sp. DualSoilB13, assembly GCF_055389195.1. Lineage (NCBI taxonomy): Bacteria > Bacillati > Actinomycetota > Actinomycetes > Micrococcales > Micrococcaceae > Arthrobacter > Arthrobacter sp. DualSoilB13. The sequence goes on from NZ_AP035865.1 coordinate 3,267,782, forward strand.
ACGCCATGAACCTCGGGTTGGCCTACGGCGCGTTCGCCAGCATCCCTTTGCTGGTTCTTGCGGGACGGGTACTTGCCCCTCGCTTGGGGCCCACGACGCCGTGGTCTGTTCTTCTTGGATGCGCGTCCATGGTTGTCCAAGGGTGCGCGCAGCTCCTGGGAGCCGGCCACACCTTGCAGTGGAACGGCATCCTCATTGCAGCAACCCTTATGGGTTTTGCCATCGCACTGCCGTTGGGTGGCTTGGTGGCTGGCGGCCGACTTACGCGCATCACTGTGGTGGCAATGATGGGTCTTGCTGCTTCCGTGGTGGGACTCCCCGTGGTGATGATGTCCGCGTTCCTGGCGCCGATTGGGTCCGCCGTCCTACTCGTCCGTCGCGTGGCTGGTAGCAGGCGGCAGCCGCGGCTCAGCTCTGAGCAGATGTGAAACTATCCACCCATTCGCGGAGCCCGGATGGAAACCCGCCCCGCGATTTCAATCAGTTTGTCCAATGATTCGGGGCTCGCGGCGAGTTCTACTTTGTTTGTCTCTGTCACCAAGGTTATGGCCCGGAACCCCTACGCTGGCATGTACTTGCGGTCCTTGCCGGTCACTTTCCGGCGCTCCGGCAAAACTTCCACCACGTTAAGCTCCGTGGACCTACCCGACAGTTCCAGGTTTTCGTACACAGCAGGCTGGAAACGCAACGACCCCGGAGCCGGTGTTGCAATACCTTGGTTCCATATCCCGCTGAGTGACCCCGGCAAAGAGTCGGGATAACGGATGAAGGCCCTGAACTGCCCGGCTTCATCAAGCCGTTTCTGTGTTTTACGCAGATTTTTGATCTGGAACAGCGCCAGTAGAACGTAAATCCAGGTACTAATGAACGCTTTGGACAGGGAATCCGCCAAGTCATTCGAGCCCACAATGAGCCAGACACAGCTTGTGAACACGAAGACTAAAAGGTAGCCAATGGCCAGTGCTAAATAGGGATGTTTGCGGAGCCACATTTGTCCACGATAACTGCCCGCCACGCGGTCCATGAGCCGCGACGTACCTTGCCCAGGACGTTTCTGCGGGTAGCATCCCAAAGAATGCGCTGCTCAGAGCGCACAAAATCGAATATGGGGAACCCAGATGCCCAAGGCACTTTCGTGGTTGGCGATCCTTTCGCTGACCGCGTCGGCGGCTGTCTTCATGCCGCAAACCGCGATGGCCTCAGATACGGCCAGCGTTTCAACTCTTTTCTCATCGTTATCTGTCACTTCAGAAACGAACACCGGCTATAACCGCGACCTCTTTCAGCATTGGATAGATGCTGACGGCGACGGCTGCGACACACGCTCCGAAGTGCTCCAACAGGAGTCCCTGACGCCGGTGACGTTCAGCTCGGGATGCACCGTAGCTGCGGGGCAATGGAACTCCTGGTACGACGGCGGCACCTGGACTGTAGCGTCCGACGTCGACATCGACCATATGGTCCCCCTCGCCGAGGCGTGGGGTTCCGGCGCGAGCGCCTGGACGGCCGAGCAGCGGCGCGACTACGCCAACGACCTCACGTTAAACGTGGCCTTGGAAGCTGTGACAGACAATGTGAACCAGTCCAAAAGCGACCGCGATCCGGCAGAGTGGATGCCTCCACTGGCTGGGACTGCTTGCCGATACGTCACGGACTGGGTCCTCGTAAAATACCGTTGGCAGTTGACTGTGGATGCGGCTGAATCGGCGGCAATTTCGTCCACATTGCAGGGCGGCTGCGGAACCACCACGGTTGCTGTGCCAACCATCGCGGTTGAAAGCACACCCGTTGACCCAGGCCCCGTCACTTTCAGCGACGTCACTGGGTCCACACAATTCAACGCGGAAATCGCATGGCTCGCCTCGCAAGGCATCTCCACCGGTTGGGTGGAAGCGGACGGGAGCCGAACCTACAGGCCACTTACTGCCGTGAACCGTGACGCCATGGCGGCCTTCCTCTATCGACTGGCCGGCGAACCTGGCTTCACACCCCCGGCGACGTCGCCCTTCGCCGACATCACGCCGTCGACCAAGTTCTACAAGGAAATCACCTGGCTCGCAGCGAGCGGCATTTCCACGGGTTGGACCGAACTGGATGGCTCCACAACCTATCGCCCACTCAGCCCGGTCAATCGCGATGCCATGGCTGCCTTCCTCTACAGGTTCGGGGGCAACCCCGCCTTCACTGCTCCTGGCACTTCTCCATTCGTGGACGTCCAGGTCGGAAGCCAGTTCTACCAACAAATCACGTGGCTGGCGTCCAAGGGCATCTCCACCGGCTGGGACATCGGATACGGCTGCCGCGCCTACAACCCGGTCCAGCCAGTGGCGCGTGACGCCATGGCAGCGTTCATGTACCGGTTCGTCAACGGCGGCAACGGTGGCATCACGGGCAGCACCTGTTCGCCGCCGCCGCCTCCCGTGACGCCGCCGCCGGTAACACCGCAGCCTCCGGTCACACCTCCGCCGCCGGTAACACCGCAGCCACCGGCAAATCCGGGTGACAGCGTAAAATGCACGAGTTTCAGTACGTGGCAGGCCGCCCAGGCATGGTTCGACAAGTACTACCCGTGGTACGGGGACGTCGCGAAGTTGGACTCAGACAAGGACCGCATCGCCTGCGAGACCTTGCCCGGCCACCCGTAAGGGGCCACCAAAAAAGCGGGTCCGGCTCACTATGAGCCGGACCCGCTTTTGCGACGCCTTAGCGGGCCTTGTCCGCGATTCGATATAGAAACGCCGCCATCGGGGACGTGGTGCTTACCGGCTGCCCTGCCGTTTGCTGGAAATTAATATCGAGCACTTTTATGGACTTATTTACTAAAAAGCCTTTATGATCACCGCACCAGCGTACTTACACACCCAGTGAAAAGATGCTGATACCAGCCCACCGCAATAGCTCAGTATTGCAACTAAAGCAACATAAAAATTTCCGTTCGCACCCAGGTCCATCACCAGTGAGGCAATTGGTGACGGGCACATGACGTTTTATGAGAGAGCGCCCCTTGAGCAGATCGCCTGACCCCACCGCGCCCATACCCCCTGCGGGGCATCACAAAAGACAGCGCTTTTCCCGATCCAGCCGTACCGTGATGGTTGGTTTTTTCTGTGCTTCGTTGGTCCTCACAGGCCAGACAGCAGCTACCGCCGCTGGTGAAACCGAAAAAGCCGTTACCTTCACCGATGTCCCCGCAGGCATGATGTTCGCCAAAGAAATGTCGTGGCTGGCAAATGAGGGAATCTCCACCGGCTGGTCCGATGGAACATACCGCCCCCTCACTGCCATAAACCGTGACGCGATGGCGGCATTCCTCTACCGGCTAGCAGGGAGCCCTGAGTTCACGGCACCCGGCACCTCGCCGTTCCAAGACGTCAGTCCGGGCCAGCAGCATTACAAGGAAATGGCTTGGCTGCATCAGCAACAAATCTCCACTGGCTGGGACGTGGGAAACGGCAAACGGGAGTACCGGCCCACATCCGCGATTAACCGGGATGCGATGGCGGCCTTCCTCTATCGCTTTGAAAATAAGCCTGAATTCCAAGCACCAACCACGCCTCCGTTCTCTGACATCAGCAGCACCACGCAGTTCTACACTGAGATTTCCTGGCTCCATGCGAAGGGAATCGCTACGGGTTGGGACAACGGAGACGGTACTGCTTCCTACCGTCCGCTTTCGCCCATCAATCGTGATGCCATGGCGGCCTATCTTTACCGGTTGTCGTTGCCACCAGCAGAGGATGGCGTGGTCACCTCGCCGGATACGCTCATCATTGACAGCGCCGCCTTGGCACAGAAGTACGTTCAGGGCGATACCATCATCACCTTCAACTCCGTAGGAGCGGGTGCCCCGGATATCGATCCCGGAAACGTACTTGTATCCGGATTCTCAGAATTCACCCCTGACGGAATGCTGGTTCGGGTCCAGCAGGTCACTAATGCCCCCGACGGCAAACAAACAGCCGTTGTTCAGCAAGCCACCCTGCCTGACGCCATCTACGACACCAACGGCCTGGTGACGCCAACCACCACCATCGTCAAGCAAGAGTTCCTTCCCGCCGACGGCGTCGAAGTGATCGACAACGCCCAGGCATCCGCTGCTCCTTTCAACCGCAATGGCGGGCGAATTCCGGCAGATGAACTGGCCACAGCCAGTGACGTGTCACTGCCCATTTTCGAGAAGACCTTCAAGTTCTCCGACACCCTGAGTAAATCCGTAACCGGTACAGCGTGGAAGACGGTGGACGTAGAGGGCACCGGCACGCTGGCACTCAGCAGCGAATTCGGCGTCAGTTCCGATGTCAACGCGGAAGTAGATATCCACTGGGCCTCACTCAAACAGGCTAAGTTCACGCTGGACACGGGCTTGTCCGCTGAAACGACAGCCAGGGCAACGGGTACTTTGACCGGCACGGCCGAGAAGAACCTGGGAACCGTCAACACCTGGGCTCACGTCCAAGTGGGTCCTGTGCCTGTGGAAATCCAGTTCATTTCCTCCATTGATCTCAAGGCCAAGAGCGAATGGACGGCAGATACGTTCGTCACGGCGGCGGCATCTGCCACCACCACGGTTGGTATGTCCTATAAGGACGGCAACTTCCAGCCTGTAGCTGAGTACGGCGGCAACGCTGAGGCAACGTTCCAAGGACCGCAGTTGACCAGCGAGTCTTCCGTAACCATCGGCCCCACACTGACTGCCAAGTTGTACGGAATTGCTGGCCTCACGGGTGGTTTCGATGCCTATGCAAAGTACGCCACCGGGCCTGAAACGTGCGCCCACGAGGTGGGACTGGCAGGGCGGATAGGCGTGATTGCCGGCGTCGAGGTCTTTGGCATGAAGCTGACAGATGAGTGGAAGAAGGAGCTCACCAAGAACCTTGTCCTCTGGCAAGGCGACCTCTGCAAGCCCGTGACGCCGCCGGTTGAGGACGTCACCGAAGAAGTCTTCGGTGACGGCATTGCCGTACAGGAAAAGGGCGGCGCCGGGGACTCATCCCAGTGGGGCCGGGCCACTGACTACGGCCCTGGTGGTGCTGCGTGGATCCTGTCAACAGGCAACATGCAGAACTCAGTGGGAACACCTGGACAGGAGGCTTCCAGCGATTTGGGAACCCCTGGTAACACCACATTGTCCGAATTCATTGGAGGTCTGCCCACATTCGATGCAGCCTCGTACTGGGCAAAAGTTGTTCCCTCCGGTGACACCCTCCACGTTCGGTATTTCTTCGCCAGCGAAGAATACCCGGAGTATGTAGGCAGCAACTACAACGACGTCATGGGCGTCTTTGTCAACGGCACCAACTGCGCGTTGGTACCCGGGACACAAACCCCGATCAGCGTCAACAACGTCAACGATCACACGAACCAAAGCTATTACATTGACAACACCGCCGGAGCAAGCGGATTCAACACCACCATGGACGGTATGACCACCGCCCTTACGTGTTCAGTTCCGGTGCAACCGGGCGTTCCTGTCACCGTGGAAATTGCTGTTGCTGACACCAGCGACGGCATCCTCGACAGTGCCGTGGCATTGCTCGACGGAGGCATCTGGTCCGACTAGATCCGATCAACAAAACAGGGCCTTCCGCCATCAGGCGGAAGGCCCTGTTTTTTTGATAAGCCTCCGTAAATCGACTACCGCAGTGAAATTCGACGACGGCGGTCCGTCCCGCCGCGGAGGTCACGGTTAAGCCGGCGGTCACCGTGGTAGAGGATGGATTCCCAATCCACTTCCTCGGGAGTCTTGGGAACAACCAACGATTCCGGCTTGTCCTTCTTCTTCGGTTCAACGTAAAGCCAGTTGACCGCCCCCAGGACAACATCCACCACGGAGTTCCACAAGCCGATGTATGCCTGGATACACCACATGGCCAACACCGCGTTCAGTGAGGCGAAAGCGACGTTGCCCCAATTGCCCTGTTGGGCGTCCCGCCAAACCGTCAGGACAGAGAACGCGACGATTGCGTACGGAATCAGGACGTAGATGGCGGGGGCAGCTGTCCGGTCCTTGACTTTGGGCGTTCGGACAAAGGGAATCTTGTCCCCTGTGAGGCCCTGCTGGAGAGACTTCAAAACACCGGCCAGGTTGACCGGCAGCAGGATGAGGTTGAAGCCATAGATGCGGAAGATGTCGCTGAAGCGGTGGCCACAATCGCGGAGATCGGATCCCATGCAGAGGAAGTACGGCAGGGCGGCAATGAAGACTGCAGGGCTGAGGAGCCTACTGTCATAGGGGTACGCCAAGAGGAATAGAAGCCCAAAGCTGGCCCAGGTAATAGACGCCATGTAATTGACGCGCAGGAGAACCTCGCGGATCAGTATCCGTTGGCGTTGACTTCGCCGCTGCGAGAGTTGGTTCCAGAGCTTGGGAAGGATCAGCAGGCCGCCATTTGCCCAGCGTCGACGCTGCACCACCAGGGAACCGAAGTCCGGCGGCGTGGCGCTGTAACTCAAACGCTCCGGATAATTCACCAGGGTCCATCCGTGGGTTCCCAGGTCAATGCTGGATTCCGTGTCCTCAATGACGGTCCGGTCCTGAATATAGGTTCGAATTTCGAACCCGCCAACCGTTTCAACTTCAACGATGTCCTCAATGGCGCATTTGCGGATAATCGCGTTGGCACCCACCCAGAAAGTGGCTCCATGGAACGTCATTCCTTGATGGAGGATGTGCTGAATATCCGTGGTGGCACCGGCAATCCTCTCGATGCGGGTGGGCGCACCGCGGAACGACGAATACGGGGTCTGCGTAACTGCCACACGCTCGTTGCCCGCAGATTCCAGGAAATAGACCAACCGCAGGCAGTAGTCCCGCAGCAGTAGAGAATCGGCGTCCAATGTCAGCAAATAGGTGCTGTCCGGAACCAACACATCGTCTTCACGCGGAACCAGGGACGGGCGAAGCACCACGCTCCCGGCTGTCTCTTCCCGCCGCCACCGCTTACCCATGAGGGAGATGTAGGCGTTGAGGTTCATGGCCTTATTCGCCTCGTGGGAAAGGCTGGCGTAGCGCTTACGTTCAAAAGTCTCAGTGCGGACATTGAAAATCCACGTGAGCCGTAGGTAAAGCTGCTCCATCCGTTCGGGGCTGGGCGCCGTGTTTTGGGCTTTTGCGGCGTCCAGCGCCAACAGAACGAGCCTCAGTTCACGTGCCAGTCCCATGATGACCAGGTCCACAAAGAACTCGTCCACATGGTCTTCTACAGTCTCGGCTTCAGCCATCGCTTCCAGCCACTCCACGGCCGCTTCATATTCCGCAATCAGGAGACCGAGCTCATGGGCTTTGTCTGCTTGATTTACGCCCCGGCTCCCCTCTTGAAGGAGCAATCCGCGCCTCTCCCGGAAGGTATTCAGGGCTTTGTTCGCACGTTCCGCCGGGGAGGACAAAGCATCCGCGATCTGACCCGCCAGCGCCCTGGTCTGTTCAAGGCGGTGAATCTTTTCCGGCTCAGTAGGGTGCGGTGGATCGTCCAAGAGCAAGACCACCCGCAAATCCGGAAACTCCTGGAGTGCAGCCGACCACAGCGTTCCCCTGACCACCTGCGGTTCTTCGGCATAGGAGGGCACCAACACCGTCACGGCCTCTTTATAGTTGGCAAAGTGGGCGTCAAGTTCGCCTCGGGGTACCCTGCGATGCTCCTTGAACCGGTACAGCGCCCCTTGCCGCGCCATAAGGTACATCAAGGCGGAAAAGGTCAAGAACGTCACAACAATGAGGTAGGAAATGGACTCAAATCCGAATCGGAATCCCGAGTTCGGGTTGTCAACAAACTGCCGAATAATGGTGGAAACCACGTAGTAGAGCCAAGCCCCTACCGTCACAAGCATGGCGAGCCTGCCGAGCACGATCTTCCGGGAAGACGGCGTCGGATGAACAATAGCCAACGGTTCAGACCGCCGCTCAGACCCCCATTGCCTCTTCCTACCTGCATTTTCCGGACGGTCCGCAGGATGCTCTTTGGGATCCCGCTCGACGTCGGATAAATCAACCAACTGGTCCGTCATTATTCCCCATCAGACTGCGAAACGCGCCTTCCGGCCGCATAGCCGGTTGAACGTCCGCTTCCGTGTCAGAAGCGTCGCCAATTGCCCTTATAGTAATCGATAACAGGAGCCTTGGATTCCAATGCGGTCTAGGGAAATTTATTATGTTGGGGGAATAATGTCGAAGCACTTTCCTGGGCGAAAGTTGTCCTGGGTTCGGCTCTCCGTGCTGCTGGCCGTCGTAGCGGTAGTTGTAGGTGCCGGCGTGGTTTCCTGGCGTAATTACACCGATACCCGTGCCGCGGCAGCGTCACCATCGCATTTCATGGGATACGTTGATGTGACGGCAACACCCCGGTACGCGTTTGAGCAACCGGCCGGCGCCACCAGCAAATCAGTAGTCCTGTCCTTCATCGTGGCCGATGCCAAGGACGGATGCACCCCCTCATGGGGATCCTTCTACAGCCTGGACGCAGCCGCTTCAGACCTTGATCTTGACCGGCGCATAGCCCGCCTCCGGCAGACCGGCGGCGATATAGCTGTTTCCTTCGGCGGGTTGTCCAACCAGGAACTCGCCACCGCGTGCAGGGACGACGAACGGCTCCAGCAGGCCTATTCGACTGTGGTTGAACGCTACGAGCTCAACACCATTGACCTGGACATCGAGGGCACCGCCCTGGCAGACAAAGCCGCCCTTGCACGGCAAGCCAAAGCCATCTCCGCTCTACAGAAGGACCGGCAGGCCGAGGGCAAGAGCCTGTCCGTTTGGTTGACGTTACCCGTGGCCCCATCGGGGCTGACCGCGGACGGGACGGCCGCCGTCGCTCAGATGCTCTCCGGCGGCGTGGAACTGGCCGGTGTGAACATCATGACCATGGATTATGGCGAAAGCAGGGTGGCCGGGCAGTCGATGCTGCAGGCCTCCATCGCGGCCGCCGAGGCAACGCATGCCCAGTTGGACGATGCTTACTCGGCGGCGAAGCAGAGTCTTGGTGCACAGACCCTGTGGCGCAAGATCGGGCTGACCCCCATGATCGGCCAGAACGACATTGTGGCTGACGTGTTCACCCTGTCCGACGCCCAGGGTTTGCACGACTTCGCGCAGGGCAAGGGTGTTGGCCGCATGTCCATGTGGTCCTTGAACCGGGATGCCGAATGCGGGCCTAACTACCCCACCCTGACTGTGGTGTCCGACGCCTGCAGCGGTGTGCCACAAGGCGCCGCGCGTTTCTCCGACGTCCTGGGTACAGACATTGGCTCCAAAGCAACAGCCTCACCCAGCCCGATGCTGCCAACCACCACTGCCACCGCCGTAGTGGATGACCCAGCCACCAGCCCCTATCCGGTGTGGTCGCCGGTAGCCACATACGTGCAGTCGGACAGGATCGTGTGGCAAGGCAACGTCTACGAGGCCAAGTGGTGGACAAAAGAAGACGTTCCCAATGACCCCGTCCCGGACCGGGCAGCGGCCCCCTGGAAACTAATCGGGCCAGTCCTACCCGGCGACCGGCCCAAGCCTGAGGTCACTGTGCCCCCAGGAACTTACCCTGCGTGGTCTGCCACAACCGTCTACCACAAGGGCGACCGGGTGATGCTGGAGCAGCGAGTCTTCGAAGCCAAATGGTGGGTCCAAACGCAGAGTCCGGAAGCCGCATTGCAGGGCTCAACGGATTCGGCGTGGAGGAAACTAAGCACCGAAGAATTGGCCAAGGTGCTTGCCGGCCAGGCAGCAAAATAGGAGCAACACAGCATGAGGAAGTACCTGACAGCGGTGGCATTGCTTGCAGCGGCCACCCTTGTCCTGAGTGGATGCGCTCAGGGGCACGACGACGCCAAAGCCAGCGATCTCGGCACCACCTTCGCTTACTCATTGGCGGGTCACAACGGCAAATTCTGCGAGCACCTGGACAGTTCCAGTGAACAAAGCGTGGAGGACTGTAAGAAGAGCGAAGCGGAAGCAGCTGCCAAGCAAGGGGCCTACCAAGAGCCAATAATGTGGGTGCCCAAGATCTACCAGCTGATCCCCGGGAAAGAAAAGATTCTCGGAATAGTGGTGGAGTTCAACCGGGCAGGAAACCAAGAGTTTGTTGCCATTGAAGCGATACAGCGGGGAGACGAGTACAAAATCCTTCGCTGGGCCTATCCGGATAAGGCCGACTACAAGACCGACCGTGCAATCACCAACACCTTCAGTTGGTGAATCCTAGCCTTCTCAGTGCATGAAGAGTTTCGGTAGTCGCGGCCGCGGCCACCGGTCACCCCTTGAAAACGGGCGCCCGCTTCTCCTGGAACGCACGGAAACCCTCGGCGTAATCGTCGGTTTTGCAGAGCCGTGCCTGTTCCGAGTTTTCCTCGGCCATGGATGCCCACAGGCCCAGGCGCTGATCGCGGATGTGCGCCACCAGTTCCTTCGAAGCATTGAAGGCTTCGGTGGCGCCGACGGCAACACGGGAAACGATGGCCCGCGTCTCGTCCAGCAAAACATCCGCCGGCATTGCCCTGCTGAACATCCCCTGCTCCACGGCTTCCGCCCCGGAAATAAGGTCCGCGGTGTAGATCAAGTCCAGCGTGCGGTGCATGCCCAGACGTTCCGTGAAGTACCAGTGCCCGCCCGAGTCCAACGTGGCCCCAAGCTTGGCAAAGGGTGAACCGAACTTGGCATTGTCCGCCACATACACCACGTCCGTGGCCAGCAGCAGTCCCAGCCCAACCCCCAGGCAGGCGCCGTGCGCGGCGGCAAACGTGGGCGCCGGGAACGCAGCCATCTTCCTCAGCAGCGGTTCAACAAGTCCGCCAAGATAAGCCTGGGCATCATCGGTTTCCGGTGTCACCCCTGAAATGTCGCGCCCGGCACAGAAGGCGCGGCCTTCTCCGCGAAGCAGCAGCGCCCGCACCTCACCGCGTGAGGCGGCGGCAGCAGCGTCGTCGTACGCTTTGTCCAGCTGGGCAAGCGCGTCCTCGTTGAGCGAGTTCAGCTTGTCCGGGTAATTGAGGACGATTTCGGCAATGCCGTTGGCAATGGAGAGCTCGATCATGGGACTCCTTAGACGTCGAAGTCGACGGTAACTTCTTCGCTGGTGGGGTGGGACTGGCAGGTGAGGACGTAGCCTTTGTCCAGCTCGTCCTGTTCAAGGGCGTAGTTCTCATCCATGGTCACCGTACCGGTGATCAGCTTGGCGCGGCAGGTGCCACAAACGCCACCGGCGCACGCGAACGGAACGTCCGGGCGGACGCGCAATGCAGCGTTGAGGATGGACTCGCGGGCGTGGGTGGGGCTGGCAACATCACCGGTCAACCCATCCAGGGTGAAGGTGATCTTGTAGGTGTCCTGCGACTCGTCCTCCACAACCGGGCGGCCGGCGTTGCCCTCGGGACGATCCGGACGGCCCGTGGTGAACAGCTCGAACCGAACATGCTCGGGCTCCACGCCGCGGGCAGCGAGGGTGTCGCGGCACAACTGGACCAACTCAAACGGCCCGCACAGGAACCACTCGTCCACGTCCTCGGCACGGATGGCACTGCTGAGCAGGGCCTGAAGTTTCTCGGAATCGATACGTCCGGTCATCAGCGGCGCAATGCGCTGCTCGCGGGACAACACGTGGTGCAATGCCAGGCGGGACGGGTACTTGTCCTTCAGGTCCGCCAGCTCTTCGAGGAACATCACGTCCATGGCAGCCTTGTTGGCGTACACCAGGTCAAAAGTTGTCTCCGGATTGGCGGCCAGCAGCGTCCGGGCGATGGCGATGACCGGCGTGATGCCCGAACCCGCGGCGATCGCCACGAAGTTGCCCGGCTCCCCCGCCAGCTCCTCCGGGTGGTTCATGGAGTTCATGACGTTGTGCTGAACCGAGGCGCCGTCTCTGCCGTGCCGGGAGATGAACGCACCCTGCGGGCTCATCACATCCAGGACATCCCCGGCTTTGAGCTCGGCGTTGGCCCACGTGGAGAAAAGGCCGCCCAGGTCTTTTTTGATGGCCACGCGGATCTCGCTGCTGCCGTCGTCAAAGCTGCGCGGCTCTGCGCAAATCGAGTAACTGCGGCGGACCTCGTGCGGCTCACCGTTCTCATCCGGCAGCGTGGCGCGCAGGGCGACGTACTGCCCCGGGAGGTAGTCGTATTGCCCGGCAAGCTCGGCCGGAACACCAAACGTGACCTCAATGGCATCGTCCGTGAGGCGCCGGACTTCCGCGACGGTCAGGTTGTGGAAAGACGCACGACGGCGGCTGGCCGTCTGGGTTTCGGTGGTCATGGAATTCCTTAGAGGACTTTGAAGTAGTCGAACGGTTCCTTGCAGTCCTGGCAGACGAACAACGCCTTGCAGGATGTGGAACCAAAGCGGGTGATTTCCTTGGTGTTCAACGACGAACACTGCGGACATTTCACAGCCAGGCTCAGGCGAATAGGACCGGAGTGGCCCCCGGCGGCAGCCATGCCGCTGGGCGGGGCAATCCCGTACTCCTCCAGCTTGGCCTTGCCGGACTCGGTCATCCAGTCAGTGGTCCACGCCGGGGACAGCACCAGGTTTACGTGCACGCTCGCGTAACCCTCCTTTTGGAAGGCTGTCCGCAGGTCGTCACCAATGGCATCCATCGCCGGGCAACCCGAGTACGTGGGCGTGATGGTGACCTCGACGGCGGTAGTTGCGGTGCCGCCGTCGTGCTGGCCATCTGCGGTGGCCGCCTCAGGCGACTCAACAACCCGAACGCCGCGGAGAATCCCCAGGTCCTCGATGGTGAGGACCGGGATTTCCGGATCGCAGACCGTGGACGCGATGTCCCAGGCCCGCTGCTCAGCCGTCTTTGACTGCATCGCCATGCTGGTCACCAGCTCGCGCCTGGATGCTCGCGGGCCAGGACCTGCATTTCAGCCAGAATGTAGCCCAGGAACTCGGAGTGCTTGCCGTGCCGCCCGCCGCCCAATGACTGCGGGACACCGGGAACTTCCAGCTCTGCCTCGGCCATGATGTTGCCGGTGAGGCGATCGAATTCCGCACGGAGGCTGGAAGGCTGAACAGTAACTCCAGCTTCAGCCAGGCGGGTGGTGAGATCGTCATCCTCGAAGAGTTCGTCCACATACGGCCACACCAGCTTGAAGCCTTGGATGATGCGTGCACGGGACTCATCAGTGCCGCCGGCGAGCCTAAGCACCCACTGTGCGCTGTGGTCGCGGTGGTAATCCACCTCTTTCACGGCCTTCGCGGAGATGGCAGCGATGGTGGGATCGGTGGACTCCATGAGCTTGGTGTAGAGCTCGAACTGGTAGAAGCTCACAATGAACTGCCGGGCGATGGTCACCGCGAAGTCGCCGTTGGGCTGCTCAAACAGGTGGGCGGAACGGAATTCGTGTTCGCGGCGGAAGTACGCGAGGTCGTCCTCGGACTTGCCCCAGGCGGCACCGGCATAGGTCAGGAACGACCTTGCATGGCCCAACTGGTCCAGTGCGATGTTGCCGAGGGCAATGTCTTCCTCAAGCTCGGGGGCCCGGGAAATCCAGTGGCCCAGGCGCTGGGCGAGGATCAGGCCATCGTCGCCGATGCGCAGGGCAAACTCTGCAACATCGTCGGTGGGCTTGACCTGTCCCCGGCTGATCTCAAGGGCAATGTCCTCCGGGCGCAATGCGTTGCCCGGCGTGATGCGGGTGGCGCTTGCCGAACCGTCACCGGACGCACCTGCTCCGTGCACGCCAACGGAGATGTCGCCGTGGCCTTCGATTGCGAAGTCAGTATCTTTGGTAGTCACGTCTTTGGTGCTCACGTCTTCGGTAGTCACAGGTGCTTCACGCCCTCACTCTTGGTGTAGTACGTTGCGTGGCGGTAATCCTTGCCCTGCGGGGATTCGAAGAAGGAACCCTTGGAATCGGGATCGCTGGAGGAAATCGCCTCGGCCGGGACAACCCAAATGGAGACACCTTCATTGCGGCGGGTGTAGAGGTCCCGGGCATTCCGGAGGGCCATGGCCGCATCCGGTGCGTGCAAGGAACCGGCGTGCACGTGGGACAGGCCGCGGCTGGAGCGCACAAAAACCTCCCAGAGTGACCAGGGAGACTCTTCCTTTGCCCCATGCGAGGCGACGTCCGGGCCTGAGGCTGGTGCCGTCGTCGTGCTTTCAACGTTGGTGGTGGCCGCAACCTTGGGGGCCTCGCGGTTGATTTCGCTGGCGGCGCTGGCCGGTGCTTCCGGGTTACCGTGAGGAGCCATTATGCTGCGTTCTCTTTCTGTGCTTGCTTGCGGGCGTAGGCCACGGCGGCTTCGCGAACCCAGGCACCATTTTCGTGTGCCTCGCGGCGGCGCTCGACGCGCTGCGAGTTGCAGGGACCGCGGCCGGCCAGGACTTCCTTGAACTCGTTCCAGTCCAAAGGTCCGTGCTCCCACTTCTTGGTTTCTTCGTTGAAACGGATGTCCTTATCAGGCAGGGTCAGGCCGAGTACCCGGACCTGCTCCACCATCATGCCCACGAACCGGCTGCGCAGCTCGTCATTGCTGAAGCGCTTGATGTTCCAGGCCATGGATTGCTTGGAGTTAGGTGAATCGTCATCCGGCGGGCCGAACATCATCAGAGATGGTGCGTACCAGCGGTTCACTGCATCCTGGGCCATCTGCTTCTGCGCAGGCGTGCCGTTGGAGAGTTCAAGCAGGATTTCGAAACCCTGGCGCTGGTGGAACGACTCTTCCTTGCAGATGCGCACCATTGCGCGACCGTAAGGACCGTACGAGGCACGGCACAAGGGCACCTGGTTGCAGATGGCAGCGCCATCAACAAGCCAACCGATGGCTCCCATGTCTGCCCAGGAAATCGTGGGGTAGTTGAAGATGGACGAGTACCGGGCCTTACCGGCGATCAGGTCTTCCATCATCTGGTCCCGGGACTGGCCCAGGGTCTCAGCGGCCGAATAGAGGTACAGGCCATGACCGGCCTCGTCCTGAACTTTGGCCATGAGGATTGACTTGCGCTTCAAGCTCGGCGCCCTGGTGATCCAGTTGGCTTCCGGCTGCATGCCGATGATTTCCGAGTGTGCGTGCTGCGAGATCTGGCGCAGCAAAGTCTTGCGGTAAGCCGCCGGCATCCAGTCGCGCGGTTCAATGCGCGAGTCCTCCGAAATGATGCGATCAAAATACGCCTGACCGGCCGCCTCCCGCTCCTGCTCTTCCGGGGACAGCTCAGCGGGCACTGACTGCAGATTCTGCGATGCCATGGTTGCTCCTAATAAATTACCGACCGTTCGTTCAGAATATGCGGAGCGGGTGATTTCAGTCAAGCGTTCGTTCCCGCGTTTGGACTTGATTCAGCGGCTCCGCGTTGTTGACAAGATCCGTGCTGCCCGCCGTGTTAACTTGGGGTGGGACCTCAGTTGTCCCCCATCAACGCTAGAAAAGAGCCTTACGTGGAATCGCCCCAGCCGTTCAGGATTCTCACCGTCTGCACAGGGAACATCTGCCGCTCCCCCGTGGCCGAACGGTTGCTGCAAACGGGGCTCAACCAGGTACGCCCCGGCTCCTTTGAGGTTCGCAGTGCCGGAACGCGGGCCATGGTGGGAGAACCCATCCAGCCGCTCTCAGCCCAAATCATCAGCACATTCCGCGGCAGCCCGGACGACTTCGCAGCCAGGCAACTGACCCCCCGGATCCTCAAAGAAACCGACCTGGTGCTGGCCATGACATCCAAGCACCGCGGCGAGGTCCTTCAGCTGGATGCGTCCCTGTTGAAGCGCACCTTCACCGTCCGCGAATTTGCCCGCATGCTGGCTGTGCTGGAGAACCGTGGCGATACTACCCCGGCCGAAGACATCACGGACTTTTGGCGCGCACTTCCCAGCCGCGCGGCCTCCGTCCGCCACCTCGCGTTGCCCTCCGATCCTGCAGACAACGACGTGGTAGACCCCTACCGACGATCGGAAGAGGTCTACCACCAGATGGAGGATGAGCTGGCCCCGGCCATCCTGGGCATCCTCCGGTTCGCGCGCCTGACGGCGCCGGCCTAGTATTTCCTGATTAGTTGAGCGCAATCACCAGCATCTGACTGGTGCCCGGGATGCAGGTCTGCAGGACCACTGCGGGAAATCCGCCGAAGACTGCTGCCACGTCATTGGTGCTTCCCGGATTGGGTACCTGGCCCCTGCCGGTGGCCGTGAAGGTTCCGTAACCCGGAATGGAGACGGTTTCCCCCACGCTGATGCCGGAGAACCGGCCCCATCCTCCACAGAAATCATGCTCCGTTATGAACGTGGCGTAGGCGTTGGTTGGCGTGTAGTGAATCGGCCCGATGCACGCGTCCACCATGGACTGCCCGCCGGCTCCTGCTACGTAGATGGTCCTGACGGCGGGCGCCGGAGCGGGAGCGGGTGCCGGAGCTGGGGCTGGAGCAGCGGGAGCGGCCGCGGCTGGTGCCTGGACAGGTGCAGCCTGAGCAGCCGGTGCTGGTGCTGGTGCTGGTGCGACTACCGCCACAGGCGGTCCGGTGAGCTTCAAGACCTGTCCCGGCACGATCACCGAATAGGCGCTGAGGCCGTTGGCAGCCAACATGGCAGTAACATCCACACCGTAGCGGGAAGCTATGGAACCAACCGTGTCCCCCGAAGCAACCGTGTAGAGGTTGGGGTCACCAGCCGGCGCTGCAGGGACGGCCGCCACTATCGGTGCCTCCACAGCATCCGGAGCCGGCGCTGCGGGTTCCGGCGCCGGGGCTGCGGGTGCAGGAACCGCTGCGGGCACTGCAGCTGCGGGCGGCGCAGCTTCTGCTTCCACGTCCTGGACAGGCAGGGCTGCAGGCGGTTGGGCCCCGTCGCCTTTGGAGAACGGGACTTGGTCCTGCGAAACAGTTTGGTCAACATCACCTGCCGGTTGCGTCGCCCAGTTCACCACGCCGAAAAGCAAGGGAATCAGAGCTAATATTGCGAGCACTGCGCCGGCAATCAACAGCTTGGATTTTGTGGACTGCGGCTGCCGAACATCGCCACCGCTCTTGGTTGTGAGGGAAGTTTGAAGATCTAAGTCATTCATATTCATGGGAAACCCCGGAATCCATGGCTCTGGACCGCGCAATGCAGGCCGATCTTGGCCCAAATGAGAAAGCGCAGCTACGTATTGGGAGGAGCACCACCCACAAAGGGCGGGGGTGCAGTCCACCGCTGAGCCGGAGGAACGGAAGTGCAATAACCCTACGAATTTCAATAGTAGGAATGGGCTGTTCCCGGTGCACGAGTAGGAACTACTCGACTTTCCTCCCAAGGGCCGGAACGGTTACTTGGGCATTACGCAGTTTCCGGAAATGGACTACTTGCTCCAACCGGCCTGGAACGTCGTCCAGCAGGCAGTAATCGTTGATTCCCGGGCATGGATCAAACGGATCAGCAATCGGCTCGTCAGCGCTCCGCCGCAGTACGTTGGGCCAAGCCCTCGCTGCTGCTGCCAACACCAAGGAACACATGACGCTCCCCACCCCTGCCCAAAACCGCTCCGCGGAACGACGTTCACACAGTCCAAAGAGTAGGAAGACCGCCAGGAATGTGCTTTTAGGATTCGCGGCGGCAGTGCTTGTTGTTGGGCTTATTGCCGGGGCCTATGTATTCACGCTGATACAAACTTTCAACTCAGGCTCTACCAGGATTGAGAATGCCTTTCCTGAAGAGTCCACCCGGCCGCAGAAAGCCGACGGCAACACGGCAATGAACATTCTTGTGATGGGCAGTGATACACGCGGTTCTGACATGGACGTTGAAACCAATGCCGCCACTAACCAGCGCGCCGACACTCTGATGTTGGTACACCTTCCCGCCGACCGAAAAAAAGCCTATGCAATATCCCTGATGCGGGATCTGTGGATTGATATTCCCGGAAAAGGCGAATCAAAGATCAACGCCGCCCTCGCCTACGGTGGTGTCCCCCTGATGGTTCAAACTGTGGAGACGCTTTTTGATCAACGCATCGACCACGTAGCCATGATCGATTTCGAGGGCTTCAAGGGCCTCACCGATGCTCTTGGCGGCGTGGAGGTGGACGTGCAGATTCCGTTTGCGCCAAGCTCAGGACCCATGGCCGGACAGGCCTATAAGGCTGGCAAGCAGACCTTTGATGGAGATGAAGCCCTCGCCTTCGTCCGTGAGCGACTGGCGTTCAGTGATGGCGACTACCAACGTGTGCGAAACCAACAGGGATACCTCAAGTCCGTGATGGGCAAAATCATTGCCCGCGAAACACTGACCAATCCGGTGACCATCAGCAACATGGTCACGGCGGTGTCCCCGTTCGTGAGCGTGGATAAGAACTTTGATGCTGCTGCGATCGGCAGTCTCTCCCTGTCCATGAAGGATGTCCGGGCCCAGGACATAGTGATGTTTACCCTTCCCACCCTTGGCACGGGAACCTCAGCGGACGGGCAGTCGATTGTCCTGGCTGACACCACGGCGATCGCGGACATCGCCACCGCACTCTCCAAGGACCAATTGGGCACGTACATCGTGGCGCATGCCCTTGATAAAGGACAGTGAGCAAATCGGGCCCTCATCGCTGGGCGCTGGTGAGGGGCTGTGTGATGGTGTGGGCGCTTCCCCACTTGGTGAACGGAAACAGGAATCCGTCCACACGGCCAATAATGTCTGCGCGGCCGGCAGTCTTGACGCAGCTACCCGTTGACCCCGCGGCCCGGCAGGCGGTAACGGAATCCTCGGACCGGGAGCGGTGGTCGCCCAAGAGCAGGTACTGATCCTCGCCAAGAAGGATGGGCCCGAAGCAGCGCGGCGACCTCACCGTCGTCGAACAGTCCGTGCTGCCGGTAATGAACGCGAGATCCTCGAAAACGTAGGGTTCCGCAACGGCCCCACCATTGACTGTGACGTGTCCGCCGACGTCACAGCATTCCACAGCATCGCCGGGCAAACCGACCACCCGCTTGGCCAGGTATTCGGTGTTGGCGGGGCCGATTCCGGTCACCTCACCAAACCAGCCAACTCCTGTGCGCAGGGTGCCGCGTTGGGGCGCTGGCCCCCATCCCGCCGGTTTCCTGAAAACAACGACGTCGCCGCGTTTGGGTTCCGAGCCGGTGTAAGCGGTGCGGTTGACCAGCACCCGGTCACCGACGTTGAGTGTCTGTTCCATGGAGCCCGACGGCACCGAGTAGACCTTCACAAGGAATCCCTGAACCAGCGACACCGCCATCAGTGCGAGCAGGACGTGAATCCATGGCGAGCGGAGCAGCGTACGGGCTTTCACCGTCTTGGGAGTCATGTTTGCGGAAAGGATCAGCGTTGAAGGTCTAGAGGATGCCCGCACCGATCGGAACGGAGATGCTACTGGTTGCGATCAGGGTGCGACCCCCAATGACCACGGTCACGGTGACCGGGAATAAGGCCAGCAAACTGACGGACACGCCGGTGCTGGTGCCTGCCAATCCGAAAACAATCGGCAGATTCAGTGTGCCGTTGCTCGCCACCGTAATGGGGACGCTGTTGCTCCACGTGGTGGAGGGAAAGCCGTACTGTCCGATGACCGGCGCGGACTGGTACGTCGTAGTGCGCTGGCCGGCGGTGGTGGCTGTCCCGTTGAAGGAGTACACACCGAATCCGCGAGCCCGGCCAACCGGGATGTTGATGCCGGTAGGGCGGGAAATCGACACTGTCACCAGAGCGTTGTCCGTGACCGCTCCGGGGCCGTTGGTGAGGGTAAGGATGGTGGGGACGGTGACCAATGACTGGGCTGTGAGTGCACTGGCTCCGTCCAGTAGCCGGAGGCTGAGCAGCGATGTGGAGGAAGCGGTGAAGGCAAGGCCCAAGGTATTCACGGAGGCTACCGCAGCGGGGGCCGCAACGGCGGCAGCAATGACGGGCATGGACCATGCCACACCCTTAACCACAGCGCGACGGGCATGCGGCTTGGAAACGGTACCTTCGTTGCTCATCGCTCTTCTTTCACTCATTTTGAGCCGACGTTACGATACCCGGGACGCAGGGCAACAGCTGCTGTAGTAGGAAGGGCTAGGCTGTCCAGCCCACTTCTACCGGATAGTGGACGCGAGCCTCTTGGCTACCACCAGGCCCGCCAAGGCCCCCAAGGTGTTGGCAACGATGTCCGACCAAGCAGTCACCCGCCCAGGTATCAGCAATTGAACGACTTCGATGGTCCCGGACGATGCAGCAGCGAGAAGGGCAAGCGGCCACCACTTCCACAGCGTTGGTTTCAGCAGCCGGACAAACACCCCGAAAGGGACAAACATGACGATGTTCGCCATGAATTCCACTCCGATGCCCGCCGCCTCCTGTGGAATGCCGAGAACCGAAAGCCAGCCGGCAATGACCCCCACAAAACCTGTGACCGTGCTGGCTTCGCGTGCGGGCAGGAAGACAACAAATGCGAGCGCAACCAGGTAGGCGACGAAAAGGGTCTTTAGCCACCACGTGGCGTACTGCCGTACAAGCACTTCTGGCCTTTCCTGAGGCTTCCGGCGCCGTCTGGGGTTTGCGGCAGTGAACTACACCAACTATAGGAGTGAACGGGCTGCCGCCCTGGTGGCCCAACACGCATGGACTATGAGTGTGATCCATCCCTCAACCGGGCTTTTCGGCGTATGCTCTCCTCAGCGCTGGATAAACGCGTTTGTTCGCTTTTGGTGGGGCCACTTTTGAAGGCGGGGGTTCAGTGGCAGGAGTGAAGCACGGGGTTCTTCATACGCGCCCGGCTTTGCGGCATGGTTGGCCGCTCTTCCTGGTGCCTGTTGGGGTCTGTTTGGTTTTGCTGGCTTTCGGTCTGGCAAGCGGATCAGGAACCACGACGGCGCAACTCGCCGGCGACCTGGCAATCCTTCTGGCTGCACTCACCGCGCTCTCAACCCATACCCTCGCTGCCCTTGCTGGCCGGAGAAACCCGGACAACAATCCGGGTCGCTGGTTCATCGTGGCCGGCCTGGCCATCTGGAGCGCCGGTCAAACAGTCTGGACCATCAACGGCATCACCCTGAACCACCAGTACCCTTTCCCGTCCTTCGCGGATGTCGGCTTTGTTTGGTACGCGCTGCCCACCTCCATCGGATTAGTGCTGCTGCTAAAAGGCCAAGGGCGCCGCATCCCGCTGCGTCGCACCATCCTGGACGCAGGAGTAGTGGCAAGCTCTACGTTCTTCATTGCGTGGAGCTCCGTGCTGGGACCCTTGGCCGGGGCCACCGGCCAGGACGCTTTTGCCCAGGCCACACAGATGGCTTATCCCATCGCAGACGTCTTCATGGTCTCCGTGGTGATCGTCCTGACCATGCGCGCAGCCCGGGGCCGCAGGCTTCCCTGGCTGAGCCTGGGAATTGGCTTCTGGGTCCTCGCCATCACGGATATGGCGTATATGAGTTTCACGCTCCAAGGCGTATCCGGTGTCACGGGATCCCCTTTGGCGTTGGGGTGGGTACTGGCCTTCCTGTTGGTGGCCCTGAGCCCCTTGCTTCCGGAAGCCGGCACCACGCAAAAAGACGGGCGGGTTTACGCCGCAGCCCTTGAGCTGCTTCCCTACCTGCCCGTGTTCAGTGCCGTGTTCTTCTCCCGCAGCCGCCCCATCGGGGAGGACCGCGTCCTGCTGCTCACCGGGCTGGTGGTGATTGTCTTTGTGATGGTGCGGCAGGTGCTGATCGTCGTCGAAAATGTGACGCTGACCCGTGACCTCGAATCGAAAGTGGCCGAACGCACCGCAGAGCTGGAGGGGCTGGGGGCGATCGTGAATTCCTCCGGCGACGCCATCATCGGCGAAACCCCCGACGGCGTGATCACCAGTTGGAACCCCGGTGCCGAGAGGATCTTCGGCTACCCAGCTTCTGAAGCAATCGGACGGAAGGGAGACTTCTTCGTTCCGCAGGAACTGATGGAGAACGAACGCCTCGCCTTGGAAAGCACCGCACAAAGCGGTGAGGTGCAGAACTACGAAAGCCAGAGGCGACGCCGCGACGGCGAAGTCATTCCGGTGTCCGTGACGTTGTCCCCGGTGCGGGGTGAATCCGGCATCCGCGGCGTGGCCACCATCTCCCGCGACATCACCGAACGCAAAGCTGCCGAGAAAGAACTACTGACAGCCCGCGAGGCAGCGTTGGAGTCCAGCCGCCTCAAGTCCGAGTTCCTGGCCACCATGAGCCACGAGATCCGCACCCCACTGAACGCGGTGATCGGCCTGACCTCGCTCATGATGGACACGCCCCTCAGCGAAGGACAAAGGCAGTACGCCCAAGGAGTCAAAGGCGCCGGCGAGGTCCTGCTGACCTTGATCAACGACATCCTTGACTTCTCCAAGCTGGAAGCCGGGAAAGTGGACCTGGACATCAACGTCTTCGACCCCCGGGCGCTGGTGGAGGAAGTAGCGGGACTGGTGGTGGAAGCTGCACAGGGGAAAAACCTGGAGCTCATTTCCTACTGCCACCCGGACGTGCCGGCACGTCTGATGGGCGACGCCGGCCGCATCAGGCAGATTCTGCTGAACCTGTCATCCAATGCCGTCAAGTTCACCCCCACCGGCGAAGTGGAAGTCCAGGTCTCAGTCCTCGCCCAAGACGCGAACAACGCATCACTGCGCTTCGAGGTCAGGGACACCGGCATTGGCATCAGCGCCGAGAATCATCAGAGGCTCTTCGAATCCTTCGCCCAGGCAGACGCTTCCACCACCCGCCGCTACGGAGGAACCGGACTCGGCTTGGCAATCTCCCGGCGCCTCACCGAAGTCATGGGCGGCAAGATCGGACTGGACAGTGAGCCCGGAGTGGGCAGCCGGTTCTGGTTCGACCTTGAACTGCCCCTTGGCCCGGCCTCCTCCGACACGGAAAACCTACCTGCCACGCTGGCCGGCCGCCGGGTGTTGGTGGTGGACGACAACGCCACCAACCGTCTGGTGCTGGAAACACAACTGGCCAGTTGGGGCATGCTTCCCGTCTCCGTTGCCGACGCCGCGTCCGCCCTGGACGAATACCGTGCCGCTGCCCTAACAAGCCACCCGTACGACATCGCGGTGGTGGACATGTGCATGCCCGACACCGATGGGCTCCAACTTGCCCGCAACATCAAGAACGACGCCAACGGCTCCGGCGGCCCGGGAATCATCCTGTTAACCTCCACCATGCAGGTGGAAAGAAGCGACCTCACCTCAGCCGGAATCCGCGAATACCTCACCAAACCCGTCCGCAGCTCCGAGCTCTACAACCGCCTCCTGCGCGTGCTGGCCACCAAGAGCGCTGGTGCGGCTTCACCGCCGGTGCTTGCCGTTGTTGAAACTTCGGATCCCAGGCCCCGCCTCGGGACGCTGTTGGTGGCCGAAGACAACGAAGTAAACCAGTTGGTGGCGCGCGGAATGGCCAACCGCCTCGGCTACGAAGTACATATTGTGGACGACGGCGAGCAAGCCGTGTCCGCGGCACTGTCCGGCAAGTACGCAGCGGTCCTCATGGACTGCCACATGCCGGTCATGGACGGCTTCGACGCGACCCGGGCCATCCGTGCCCGCAACGGCCACGCCGCCAGAATCCCCATCATCGCCATGACGGCCGGAGCCCTGGACGAGGACCGCGAGCGCTGCTTCGCTGCTGGCATGGATGACTACATCAGCAAGCCCGTGGATCTGGCCAAACTCTCTGAGGTCCTCTCGCGCTGGGTACCGCAACAAGAGCAAGAGTCGACGGCGGCTGGCGGGGTGAACGCTATTGCGGCGACGGACGCCGTGGTGGAGGCAGCGCAGCAGCCGGCGGAAGCACCGGCGTCGGGCTCTGTTGTCCTTGACCTGGCGCGACTGGAGATCCTCCGCGAGCTCGGGCCCGCCGACGGTTTGGGTTTGTTGCCTGAAGCCGTGAAGGCTTTCCGGCAGGATTCCCAAGGAGCTTTGGAGACCTTGCGATGGGCGCTGGACACCGGGCACGCCGCAAGTGTGGAGTCCGCAGCGCACAAGCTTGCCGGTGCGGCCGCCAATATAGGAGCAGCCGGTGCCGCCGGCCTGTGCAAGGAACTGGAACGGCTGGGCCACGTTGCGGGACCAGACCTTGGAGCCAGCGGATTGCCAATACTGGACCAATTGCGCGCCGAACTCACGCGCGTGGACGAAGCACTGGAACGAACACTAACGGGGGCACACGTGCGGGAAGCACCACTGCGGGAAACGTCATGAAAATCCTCATCGCTGACGACGACCAGATCTCCAGGATGATCACCAAAGCCGCCGTGGAACAGTCCGGCCATGAGTGCATCGTGGCCGTGGACGGCGACTCGGCCTGGGAACTCTACAAGGAACACAGCCCCGAAGCTGTGGTGACAGACCTCATGATGCCCGGCCTCAACGGGCTGGATCTTTGCCGCGCCATCCGTGCGGCCGAGGCCGACAGCTACACCTACGTGATCCTGGTGACCTCCCACGGTTCACGGAAAGACGTTCTGGCCGGAATGGAAGCCGGAGCTGACGACTACGTCACCAAACCACTGGATCCGTTCAGCCTTCACATCCGTCTCCTTGCGGCCCACCGCATTACCTCCTTGCACGCGGACCTTGCCCGGTACCGTTCGGCGCTGACAGAGCAGGCACGGACCGATCCCCTCACCAAACTGCACAACCGCCTGAAGCTGGCCGAAGACCTCGGCACGCTGCACGGCGGGGGCAACAAGGATCACGACTATTGCCTGGCCATGGTGGATGTGGACAATTTCAAAAGCTACAACGACATCTACGGCCATCAGGCGGGCGACGCCGCACTGATTGCCATTGCGTCGACGCTGGCCGGCGCGGTACGAAAGTCCGATGCCGTCTACAGGTTTGGCGGCGAGGAATTTCTCCTTGTCCTGCGCGATCAGCATGTGGACGGCGCAAGGACTGTCATGGAGCGTGTCCGGTCCGCAGTGCAGGACTTGAGGATTGAACATTCCGGCGATCCCGACGGCGTCCTGACCATCAGCGCTGGAATCTCCGCCTTTACCGCCGGTCACCGGGCAGGAACCGAACAACTCCTGCGTGAAGCTGACCTGGCGCTCTACGCGGCAAAGGCCTCCGGCCGGAACCGGGTGTCCTTGGCTGGTGCCCTCCGCTCAGAATGACCGCGCCCTAGGCCCGCCACGGCCGGGCACAAAGTATGTTTCCGGTTTCAGTGGGATCACTCCGCCGGGAAACAGTGCATCTACCTGTGTGGGGTATTGCCTGATGCGCCCGGGTTTTGCGTCAAGGCCCTCGTCCCAGGTCCACGGAACGAATCCCATAGCGGACAAGCACCGTTCATCCGGGCCGGCCGTCAGATCGTAGGGAAAGTCTGAATACATCACCAGGTTCTCCGGGTGTCCTTTGCCTACCTCGCGGGTGATGAGGTGGTCCACGTGCTTCCCCACACCCGCCGGGCAAAACAGCAGTTCGGCTTGGGTTTGCGCCATGAGAACTGCGACGTCGGTGCGGAGCTGGCGGATGAGTGTCCGATCCCCTTTGGCGACCCTTCCGTGCGCGATATCAAACCTGTAGGTGGGGTACCGGTGAGTCAGCTCCGGGAGCAGGCGGTCCCATGCGCTGCTCCCCATCGCTAATGGCTTGCGTCGGCGTCGGAACAGGGCGTCCACCTCCCCCAAATGTATGGATTGCACTCCCATGTCCTCCAAGACGGCGCGGTCCTCGGACTGTCTCGCCTGGAACAGTTCCCCGGCGTCCGGAACGGTGCATTGGCGCATGAAGGACCGTGCTGCGCGCGTATGCGGTGCCGGTGTTGCCTCGGTGAAGATCGTGGCCACGATAATCTCGCGTCCTCGGGCCTGTGCTTCAATCAGCGCACCGCATGACAACACAGCATCATCAAGATGGGGTGACAAAAACAGCCACGGCGCGTCGCCTGCCATGGAACGTTCAACTCGTGACGGAAACGGCATTCAGGACCCTTCAACGTGGCGGACAGGCTGCTGCCGGGTTTGAAGTTCATTGAGGTGGGCAAGCGCGCTGTGGTAGGTCCGCGCCTGCATCCCGGCGAGCGCATCCCAGTTATAACCGGCGGCAAATTTTCGTCCCTGCTCAGCCACGTGCGCCAACCCCGCCTGTGAATAGCGGCGGGCAATCTCTTCTCCCAGGGCCTTAACATCGAACGCTTCCACGATCCACCCCGTGCCCGGCGGGACGATCTCCTTGAGGCAGGGAATATCAAAGGCGATCACCGGAGTGCCTGCCGCAAGGGCATCGATGGCCACCAGTCCGAAGGTCTCGTGCCGGGACGGCACAACCAACAAACGGGCGTCGCTGAGTGCCTGAAACTTCTTGTCGCCGGACAGCCATCCGAGCATCCGCACGCGATCGGAGAGACCCGCTTGCTGAATGGACGTGCGCAACCGTTCTTCGTCCGGGCCCGTGCCGGCAATCAGCAAGTTACCCTCCACCTGCTCGCAGGCGATAGCCCAGGCTTCCAGAAGGAGGTCCAGGCCCTTGTGCCCGTACTCCAAGCGCCCCAGAAAGAGGACATCTTGTCCCAGGTGCGGCTGAGTGTTCCATATACCTGGGTCCACGCCGTTACCGATCACATCCACCTGCACGTCCGGGTTCAGTTGCTTGAGCCGGGCCGCGATGCCCTGGGACACGGAGATGAGCCTGCGGTATTTCCGGACGCCCAGCCGCTCTATCCAGTGCAGAGGTAGCTTGTACTGCCGCGCCTTGTCCCTCGCGTGAAGCCATTGGACAACGCCGATGGTGGGGCGTTTGGTCCAGAGGGGTGCGGCCATGGTGGAAAAGGGCGCAAAGAAATCCTCCACCACCAGCTCGGCAGCCGGACGGCGTTTCCGTACCTCCAACGGCAGCCGGACAACATAGGCAACCAACCTGGTCAAACGGTTCTTTCCCGATCCGATGCCGATGGGGACATAATGCACGCCGTCCTCCACACGCTCCTGCCAGCCGGGATACCGGGTGGTCAGGACAGTGATGCGGAAGCCCTGTGCCGCCAGGCGGCGATTGATTTCGTGGGTCCTAACAGACCCTCCCCCTGCCCCGGGCATGCGGGGATCCTCGAAGCCCAGATGCAAAACTTTCATCGCTATTTTTCCGTCCCGAATTCTTTCGAAGGCTCGCCGATGCCATCCTCAGCTGCCACATCAAGGGCGGCGGGATCCACCAACCAGATAGTGGTTTCCCCATTGGTGGGGCCGGCCGTTGTGACCATGGGAGTCGCATGCTCTTTCAGCCAGGCCAGCATGGTGGGGTTTGCATAGCCGTAACCTTGGCTGGTGGGCTTGGACTGGGTGAGGATGTAACTCACGCCGTTCTGTTTCATTAGTGGTGCGGAGGGCCATATCCCGAACCGGGAATCATGCATATACGCAAAGTGACCGGTGCTGTTGGTAACACTGATCCTGGCGTCGGCAGGAAGGTTGGCCTGGATCCAATCATTTGCCCGGACGAAGCCGTTATCCAGGGTTAGTGCCGTGCGAAGCCCCAAGATCACGGTCAGCATGACGTAGCAGACACTGATAACGGCCAGGGTTCGACGGGTTTTGGGGTACCTCTCCCGGATTTCCACCACCACCAGCACAGAACAAATGGCTCCGGCCACCATGACGCCGTAACCGTACTGTTCCTCAAAAGTGCCGAACACTGCGCTGTATACGCCCGCTGCACCCAGAGCCGCGCCGGCCAACCCCATGAGACGGCGGCCGGGGTGGTGGCTGAAGCACAAGAGCAAACCCACCACCGGGCAAAGACCCAACAAGAAATAGCTGGTCCCAAAATGCCCGCTCTGTTCGATGAGCCTGGACACGATGCTCGGCGAGCCCTCGGAAGTGAACCCGGTGGTCTTCTCCACGCCGGACATGCGCACCAGACCATTGCTCTTGGCCCACACCCAGCTTGGAAAGTGCCCGTGTGCGGCCACCACCACCAAATAGGCCACGTAAGGCAGAAAGCCAAAGCCCGTGACCATCAGACCCTTCCGCCAAGGGAACGACTTCTTCCACACCATTGCCGCAACCACCGGCGCCACCGTGCAGATCAAAAAGAAGTCCTTGCAAAGGATGGAATACCCCAGCAAGAGCCCAGCCGTTGCGAGCCTGAGGAAGGAAAACGGTTTGTGCTGCGAACCCCGGGGTGAGACCAGGAGCAGCAGCCCAGCCAGTCCCGGCACCATGGCCGTGGTTTCAAGGAATGCATGGCTGTTGTTCCGCAAAATAAACGGCTCGAACGCCAGCAGCACCGCCGTGAGCCAGGCGGCGGTAGGAGTTGCCAGTTTCCGGACCAGCAGGAAGCCGAGACCCACTGTTACAGCACCCATCACCGCATTGAGCCAACGTAACTGAAGCGTCACCTCAATTATCTGGCCGGTAATCCCAAAAATCTTCACCACCCCGGCTTCAAGGAGGAAGTACCCGGGCGGGTGGAGGAAGAAAGGCCCGTCCGGCAAAGTAGGGAACTCTCCGGCGGCCACGGACTCACCGAGCCGGACGTACAACATCTCGTCCACCCACAGCTCGAAGCCGCGCTCGAGGCCCAGGGCACGGACGCCGAACGCCACAACAACCACAGCGATGAATGCTGTCAGGTTGCTGGAACGCCCCCGGAGCCTCCACCCGCGCACAGGGCCAGGGGACAGCGGTTGAGGCTTGGCCCGGCGGCCTGAAGCCTTGCTGCGCCTGCCAACCTGTCGCCGTCGGGAAATCCTTAAGTCATTCCTGTGCGGCAAAATGCCGCGCTGGTAGGCAAGAACGGTGATGCCACTGATGGCGGCGACAGCAAACCAGACCAGGGGCTGCACCTGCCCGACGAATGCCAGGATCACGATCAGGACGCCGGCCAGGACCAGGAACGTGCCGGCACCACGTCCGGGGCGGGCCGCAACCAGGACAGGACGCGCCAGGACTGCGAGGACCACGCCAGCCATCACCGCCCCAACAGCCGAGCCAACGGCCATGCCCGTGACAGCGTTCAACTGCCAACCAATCCACAGCCCGCCAATCACCAGGGCACAGGCACACGCCAGACCTATTTGGCAGCGACGGTAAGCGCGCATGGCAAGGAGGATGGTGGAAAGCACCATCAGGACGGCGTAGCCGAGGCCGGAAGCCGCCAGCCATGGCAGGAGGTGGAGCGATCCGTGGTACTTCAGCGGAACAATCAGCCCGGACATCATGGGCGGAGCAGTAGCGATGATGGCGAAGGCCACCACCGCAAGCTGCCCGAAGGAGGCAAAGGAAGCACCAAGCACCTCGCCAGGCTTCACGCCGGGGGCGCGCAAAAGCGGGAATGCTACCAATGCCGTGCCCGCGGCCACATAGACGGGGCCCTTGGCGATGGTGGCGAGCGCTTGGAATCCGGCCGCGTCAACAGAGCCGTTATCCAGGAAGCCGACCACCACCACATCCACACCCACCAGCACGGACACCACACACAGGACCGACGCGATATCACTGGTTTCAGCCCATCGCCACTTCTGAAGCAACACCCGGGGACGCCAGCGGAGATCCTGATAGAAGCCCCACGGCACCACCAACGGTGCCAGGCAACCCACCACAAAGCCGAGGACCGCTCCCCCTGCGCCCCATGCCATCAGAATGACCAGCAGGCTGAAGAGCAACCGCAGGACCACCTCGCCCATGGTGGACACGGCGTACCACGTGAAGCGCAGCTCCCCCTGAAGCCAACCGGCGGGCGCGTTCACCACGAAAATGGCAAAAGCGGCGAGAGCCACCGCAGCAGCCAGCTCCGGCGTAGCAATGGCTAGCGTCACGCTGCCTGTGATGGTGGCGGCGACCAGTCCGGCCAGGCAGGACACGAACACCGAGAAGGCCACGCCGTCCTGCCGCTCCCGGGACCCCTGCCGGTGTACGGCCACCACATGTGACAGAGGCAGCGGCACCAGCGCGTTGGCAACGATTCCCACCACGCCAAGGATCATGGCGGCGGCCGCAAATTGTGTGTAGTCCGCTGTGCCCAGCATGTTGGCCATGAGCAGGGAACACGCATAGCTCACCACTCCCACGAGGCCGGCTGACACAGCAAGGAAGCCACTGTTTTGGGCTATGTTGACGTCCTGATGCGGAGTCCCCTTCCTACCTTCCGCCCTGGGTCTCAAGCTCACTATCGGGGTCATTGTCTGATCGGATACAACCACTGATCAGTTACCGTTGCCGACCATCGAGGGCATCGGCCGGGGCGAAGACACTCCCTGGCCCGGCAAGCAGAGTACTGCGGCCCGCGGAGTGGATCTCCGCGGAAACCACCCCGAGCCGTTTCATCGCAGCGGAGGCCTCGAATTCATCGCGGCCTTTCATGATGATGGATACGTTGCCGTCAGCCACTGCATACTCATCAGTCGGCCTCAGTGCGGCGGCGAAATGGGCATCGCCGGATTCCTCAAACTGAACCGGTAATTCGAACTGAACCAGAGTGGAAAGATCCGAGTGGCGGGCCAGGGGGTCCCCGCCGTCCCGCTGCATCATGATTTCCTCCAACAGCACCCCGGTGAGCAGCTTGGTGCTGCGATCCCATGTAAAGCAACGGGCCCATTCACGGCACTCACCGGAGACGATGATGGCGGCCTCCGGCGCAGCCAACTCGGTCATTGCATCAACTATGGCGGCGCCAAAATCCTTGGGATTGTCTACCAGCCATCCGGTACGGCCATCCACCACGGAATCCCTGATACCCGGAACCCTCAAAGCCAAACAGGGCACTCCCCAGGCTGCTGCTTCAATCACCGAGCAACCCCAGCCTTCGGAAGCGGACGTGGAAGCCGTCATCCAGGAGCGGCTCAGCAAAGCATCACGGACGTCGTCGGATTGGTATCCGTGGAAGGTGACGGCGTGGACCAGGCCGAGATCCATTGCCAGTTGCTGCAGCCGTGCCCGCTCCGGCCCGTCACCGACGATGTCCATGCGCAGGTGCGGAAGCTTCCGCGCCGCAACAGCAAACTGGCCGAGCAGGAGGTCCAACCGTTTGTGGGGCACCAAGCGGCTCACGACGGCGATGGTGGGCTCAGCGGCCCGCGTGGAAACAGCCGGTGGGATATCGATGGTTCCGTTCGGCACCACATGGATGGGGGCCGAGAATCCGAGCTTCCGCAATTCCATGCGCGTGGAAGGGGATACTGCCACCATGGCTCGCTGCCCATAGACCGTCTTGGCGCCGGTGCTTTCGAGAAAGCGGCCCACGGCGGCCATGGGCGGAGAAAACCGGGTGCGGAACTGATCCTGGTGAACGTGGTGGACCAGCTGGACGATCGGGATGTCTCTGCGCAGGAACAACGGAGAGAAGAACGGGATTCCGTTTTGGCAATCCACCACAGCATCGAACCGTCCGTTGGTGCGCAGGAGCCTCAGTGCTGCCTGTCCATAAAGGGAGAGCGCTCCGCCGCCGCGCAGAAGGCGAATGCCGTCAATGATCTCCTCGGCCGCCTGACCGGCATCGCGCCCCGTAAACCACGTGACACGAACTCCGCTGTTCACCCATCGGCGTGAGATTTCATGCATGTACTGCTCGGCACCGCCGGCCTGGGAGTGCATGACGTCGCGCCAATTCAGAACCAACACGTGCTTTCCAGCGAGCATGGTGGGTGAATTCATGTCAGTTGGGGAGTCCGTCATGATGCTGCTTTCTGAAGTTGGATCACCGAGGCAAAGCTGGCTACTCCGTCCTGGAAGGGGCGGAACGTGGACTCTGCCCCATCGGTCCAGGCCACGGGCAGTTCCACAATGCCGGCGTCGTTGTCCTGAAGCCTGAGGAGCAGTTCAACATCGAAGGCAAATCCGATACTGCGGCACTGCACCATGGCAGTCGTGAGCGCGTCACGTTCAAAAAACTTGAACCCGCACTGGGTGTCCTGGATGCCTTTGACCTTTGACTTGGTCAGTGCCCGGAAAGCCGTGCCACCCATTCGGCGCCCAAGGTGTTGAGGCACAACAAGGGTGGAACCCGGGGCGTAGCGGGAGGCGATCACCGCCGCCGCGCCGCCGGCAAGGTAAGACATGGCCAATGTGAGCGTTTCCAAAGGAGTGGCGAGGTCGGCGTCAAAGAAACCCGTGTACTTGGACGTCCCGCTCAGGAGGCCGCGCCGGACAGCCGCCCCCTTTCCGCGACGGGAGCAGCCCACCAGCGAGATAGGCACAGAGTCTCCCTTCTCCCGGGAGATCCGGCGGACAACCGAAGCGGTGTCGTCCACACTGCCGTTATCAACCACCACAATGCGCGAAGACCATGGCTGAACTGCCAGGAAATCCACGGTTTGAGTCAGGGTGCCGGAGATCCTTGAGGCCTCGTTGTAAGCCGGGATAATGACTTCGAGATCTACGTAGGAGCGACGCAAAGAGTCTGGATGCCGCGTTGCCTGAAAACTTTCCCTCCTGCCGATCTGAACACTATGCGCGTGAAGCGGAACCATTTGAATCTCCAATATCCGGGAACGGGGCGTAAATCGTGCTCGCACTATGGAGTGTTGCCACTAGGCAAGTCATGACGCTGGTCCGGCGTGTTGTGCTCCAAGTCATGGGCCACTCTCACAATTCGCCCGCACCCCGGCCGCTCTGAGCGAAATTGCTGGTTCTGTGTCAGAGCCCGTCTATAGAGTGGCCACATGAGCCACACTTCTTCCGTCCCTGCCGCTGCCAAGGAAACTACACTCCAGCCTCCTGTCGCCCAGCAGATTCCCACCCGCCGCGAACATCACGGCGATGTCTTCGTGGACAACTATGAGTGGCTCAGGGACAAGGAATCAGCCGAGGTTGTTGACCACCTCAAAGCAGAGAACGCCTACCAGGAAGCGGTCACGGCGCACCAGGAGCCACTGCGGGAGGCCATGTTCCAGGAGATCAAAGGCCGGACCCAGGAAACGGATCTCTCCGTACCCAGCCGCAAGGATGGCTGGTGGTACCACAGCCGTTCGGTGGAGGGCAAGGAGTACAGCATCCAGTGCCGTGTGCTGGCCAACAACACCGGCGATCCTGTGGCGGACTGGACTCCCCCGGCAGTTGACGCAGGCGTCGCGCTTCCCGGTGAGGAGGTACTCCTGGACGGCAATATCGAGGCAGAAGGCCAGCCGTTCTTCAGCGTCGGCGGTGCCGCCGTGACCGTCGACGGCAACCTGTACGCCTACGCGGTGGACAACTCCGGAGACGAACGCTTCACCTTGCGGATCAAGGATCTGCGCACTGGCGAGCTCCTCCCGGACATCATCGAGGACATCTTCTACGGGGTTGCTTTCTCCCCGGACGGAACCCGCCTTTTCTACACCGTCGTGGATGATTCGTGGCGCCCCTACCAGGTGAAAGCACACCGTCTGGGTACGCCAGTGGCCGAGGATGAAGTCATCTATCAGGAGGACGACGTCGCCATGTGGCTCGGCTTCGACCTCTCCTCCGACCGCCGGCACTTGGTGCTGAGCGTCGGCTGCTCCGAGTTCAGCGAAACGCGGCTGCTCCGCTTCGAGGACTACGACGCCGGACTCACCACCGTCATCTCCCGCGACCACAAGGTTCTCTACGAGGCTGAGCCCTTCCTGCTGGACGGCAAGGAAACACTGCTCCTCACCCACAACAAAGACGCCATCAACTCGATGGTGAGCCTGGTGGACCCGGCCAACCTCACCAAGCCGCTGGCTGAGCAGGACTGGCGCACCGTCGTCGAGCACTCCGACGCCGTTCGTGTCAACGGCGCGGGAGTGACGTCCACGCACTTGGTGTTGTCCGTCCGCAAGGACACCATTGAGCGCGTGCAGGTGATCCCGCTGGCAGGCTTGGGCACGGCGGCTCAGGGGACGCCCGTGGAGCCTGCCTTCGATGAAGAGCTCTACACTGCAGGTGTTGCCGGCTCTGATTACGAAGCCCCGGTGATCCGCATGGGTTATACCTCGTACTTCACGCCGTCCCGCGTCTACGACTTCGTCCTGCCTACAGCCGAACAGCCCCGTGGCGAGCTGCTGCTCCGCAAGGAAAGCCCTGTTTTGGGTGGCTACTCGGCAGCGGATTACGTCGCCACCCGCGAATGGGCAACGGCCGACGACGGCACCCAGGTCCCGCTGTCAGTGCTTCGTCACGCTTCGGTCAAGCAGGATGGCACAGCCGCAGGGTTGGTATACGGCTACGGCTCGTACGAAATGAGCATGGATCCCGGCTTCGGCGTGGCCCGCTTGTCCCTTCTTGACCGCGGAATCGTCATGGTTATTGCCCACATCCGCGGGGGCGGTGAACTGGGACGCACATGGTATGAGGATGGCAAGAAGTTCACCAAGAAGAACACGTTCACCGACTTCATTGCGGCCACGGACTGGCTGGCAGGCTCCGGCTGGGTTGATCCTTCGCGTATTGCTGCAATGGGTGGATCCGCCGGCGGACTGCTCATGGGTGCGGTGGCCAACATGGCGCCGGAGAAGTACGCTGCCGTGGTGGCGCAGGTACCGTTCGTGGATGCTCTGACCACCATCCTGGACCCTGAGCTTCCGCTGTCAGCCTTGGAGTGGGAGGAATGGGGCAACCCCATCACGGACCCCGAGGCGTACGCGTACATGAAGTCCTACACTCCGTACGAGAATGTGAAGGCTGCGGCCTACCCCAAGATCGCTGCCGTGACGTCCTTCAACGACACCAGGGTGCTGTACGTTGAACCGGCCAAGTGGGTCCAGGCACTGCGCTCCGCATCCACCGGTTCCGAGCCGATCGTCATGAAGATCGAAATGGATGGTGGCCACGGCGGCGCATCGGGCCGGTACGTTCAGTGGCGCGAGCGGGCTTGGGATTACGCATTCATCGCCGATTCCCTCGGTGCCACGGAGCTGCTCCCCGGGGCCGGACTCAAATAAGAGTTTTAGTACAGGTGATGCCCTCATGA
This sequence comes from Arthrobacter sp. DualSoilB13, assembly GCF_055389195.1. Classification (NCBI taxonomy): domain Bacteria; kingdom Bacillati; phylum Actinomycetota; class Actinomycetes; order Micrococcales; family Micrococcaceae; genus Arthrobacter; species Arthrobacter sp. DualSoilB13. The sequence continues at coordinate 3,302,514 of NZ_AP035865.1, forward strand.
AGCCTGTCCGGGGGCATCAGCTGCGCTAACCTCAGCTTTGGTGCGCCCTGAGCAGTGCGTAGTAGCCAGGGATGAGATCCGGAGACGTTGGGTTGCTCAACGGGCGTGTCTCGATGCTCGCTGAACCGTCCCGCACGAGGTTCCAATCCGCCGTCGGGAAGGCCTTTGCCCGTTGCGTAGCACCGAAGCGGCCAGGCATAGGCAGTCCCCGGATGGCTCCCTCAAGCGGAGCCGGAATGAATTTCCGTGTGGCCCCGAGGTGGCTGACATAGTCCACGGGGGTGCCCGGGAAGTTGGTCTCGGCCAGGAAAACGCCACCGCGGGCCCCGACGACGGGCAGCAGGTTTGCGGCCAAAGCGGCCTGGCCATTGCGGTCCAGTACGTGCAGAACACCTCGGATGAACACGTTTGCGTTTCCCGTCCAGCCCGCAGCTTCAAGGGCCTTTCCCACCGTCTGCGCAGCGTCAGGTGCCGTCATGTCGCACACGGCGAACGACGCCGTCGTGATTCCTGCTGCTTCCTGCCGTGCGCGGTCCACTGCGTTGGCGGAGTAGTCGAGCCCCAATGCGTGCGGGAAATGCTGGGCCAGTAGCCGGGTGAAACTGCCGTTCCCGCACCCAACATCCACTATGGGGATCGTAGGATCCAACAGCTGCAGGTGGGGAAGATAGCTGTTCAATTCATGAGCGCTTCCCGAGTCCCACAGGACATCGCCGGCGGCACCGGTGGAACGGATTCTGCCCCAATACTGGTCCCAGGCCGTGAGCGGATCCTTGGGGGCGGCCGAGGAAAGCCTGATGAGCCGGGGTATCAGCAGGTACTTTCGGAGAGCGGAGATCATGCTCCAAATATATGGGGCGCTACGCCTCCACCAGCCACTCCAACGCTTCTGTTTCGGACGTGAAGAACTTGGTAGGGCATGGCGGCTTCATGATGCCCAGGAAGAAATTGGCAATAACCCTGTCCACCGGGGATGAACCCCAGAGAGCGATCCGGGACGCCTGGCAGGGTTTGGCAAAAACTGATCGGGCACCCCTGGTGACATCGTCCGTTGTTGCCATGTCAACAATCATGGGGTGCCTGTCCGTTCCGCAGAGTTCGTTGACCTTGTCCATGGCCCTCTGCGCGTCCCGTTCCTGGATCCGGGCGCCACGCGGCCATGTCAGGCGCAGTATCCCTGGCTGTTCGAGCTCCAATTCGAACATCACTTCCTGGTGGTCTTGCGGTGTAGCTGGGTGGTCCACAATTCTCCTCGCACATTCAAGGCAGCTGCAGGGAAACCCGGAATGGATCGCCCCTCGCTCATTCCCTCAAGGCTGTCTAATCCCGGAGCCAAAGTAAAGGTGTGACCCGCGACTCAAAAGCACATTTCCGGTTGGGCGGCCGCTGGCCGCGATGCCGCTGATAGTGTGTTGCCAAATCCTGAAATAATGCGCACAAGTGGTGGAACGGAAGGGGCTCAGTGGGCGAGACCGTTGCCGGGGAACAGCATGCCTCGCGTTCGGCAGTCGTAGCGGACTCCAACCATGACCGCATGGCGGCCACTACATCCGCGCTACACGCCGCGGGTTTCCAGGTCTTTTCTGCCAAGGATTCTGCGTCCATGGCCCACCACCTTCAACAGCAACACCCCTCGGTGGTGGTGGCGGAGAACGCTCTCGCTCATGGACTGGGCATCCTTGGAGCTCCCGTGCTGCTCCTTCTTGATGAGCAGGAGTCGGTGGACCTTGAAGAAGTGGAGTCCTGGCGCGTAGCGGACTACGTCATCAACCCCCCGCGTCCAGGGGAACTGGTCCACCGGGTGGAGACCCTGATTGGCCGGGCACGGGAACGCTCACGTTCCCGGGGCGAAGTCGAAGCGCTGCGGGAAAGCCTCCGCAACGTCTCTTCGGCAATCCGGCAGACCAACGATCCGCAACTCATCGCAGAGCACGTGGTTCGAGGATTTGGTGAGGCCTTGGACGTGGACCACGTCTGGTTCGCCACTTTCCGTGATGAACGGGTACCCAGTATCCGGGCACAATGGAACCGGCCCGGTCTGCCGCTCCTGCCCGCCAAGTTAGGCGAGAGCGGGGACATCATCACCCAGACGGCCAACAAGCTATGGTCCGACGCCGATGTCCTGGCTGTGGAGGACCACCGCGAATTCCCCGATTCAGAAATCGCAAAGGCACTGAGAGGATGGTCCGGAGAGCTCAAGCCGGTCTCCACTGTGCTGCTTCCCGTGGGCGAAGGCGCCTCCGCCATGGGAATCATCCTCTTGTCCACGGTGAAGGAGCGGCACGACTGGACCCGTCCGGAAATCGCCTTGATGCAGCACGTCGCCGGAAACGTAGCCCACGGGCTCATCCAAGGCCACCTCATCAGCGCCCAACAGCGCGTCCTGCACCAGCTAAGGCAGCTCGATAAGGCCAAGACTGACTTCCTGGCCACCGTAAACCATGAACTGCGGACGCCCCTGACGTCCATCACCGCCTACTTGGACATGATCCAGGACGGTTCCGGCGGCCCGGTTCCCGACGGCATCAGGAAAATGCTGGAAGTCATAGCCCGGAACTCAAACCGCCTGCGCAGGCTCATTGAGGACATGCTCACCGTCTCCATGCAGGACGGCAGCAACTTGGACCTCAAACCGGTTGATATAGACAAACTCCTCCAAGTGGTGGTGGCAACGCTCCGTCCCCTGGCCGAATCCCGCCACGTTTCCGTGTCCTTCACGGAGGCCGCCGAGGATATTGAGGTCACGGCAGACGAAGCCAAGCTGGAACAGGTGTTCACGAACATCGTGGCCAACGCCATCAAGTTCACCCCCGAGGGCGGCCGCGTTGGCATCACCAGCGCCATGTCCGCGTTCGAGGATGGCGGCCCCGCAGCCCTCGTCCGGATAGCGGACAACGGCCTTGGCATCCCTGAGCACGACCTCCCCCACATCCTGACCAGGTTCTACCGCGCTTCCAACGCCACCTCAGCGGCAGTGCCGGGGAGCGGACTGGGGCTGGCAATCGCCAATGACATCATCAGCCGTCACATGGGACGTATGGCCTTCGACTCCATCCTTGGGTCCGGGACCACGGTGTCGGTGGAGTTGCCGGTGGGCGGGCCGTAGTTGTGAATTGCGAGCCAGCGGCTGTGACATCCGAGTCAACGCGGGGCCCAAAAAATTTGGGCTCCCGTCACTAATAGTCGACATCTGGCGAAACAAAACTGATGCCCCGGGCAGCAGCCCGGGGCATCAATTCAGCTAATGAGGCCTTGAGAGGCGCTCCCCCAATGTTTAGTTCGGCCACCAACCGATGCTGGTGGTGTTCGTCTTACCTGTGGTGGTGCTGTTCGGCCACCAGCCAATTGCCGTGCTGTCCTGCGTAGGCTCGGCATTGGCCGGGGCAGCGAAACCGGTGACTGCCAGAACCGCCGCCATGAGCAGGGTTGCCGCAAATTTTTTCATCCGCTATGCCCTTTCGTACTGATGCGAATTTGTTGACCGTGACTTGAATAAAGTCACGGGGCAAACTATACGAGCTTTTCTTCCGCAATGACATGGATAATGGGCATATGCAAAGTCCACACCTGGCCCCCCACCTTGTTGCCGGACTCAATGCACGCGCCAAATGGAAGGTGCGGGACTTTGACGAGGCCTTCAGTCTGGCTGCAGAGGCTGCCGAACTGGCCCGCGACGCCGGCGACGAAACCGCTTGGTGGAACATGCGCTACTTGCAGGCGGAGTGCCTGCGCGATCAAGGAAGCATCGAAGAATATCTGGCACTGGCCATCACACTGAATGAGCACAGTCTTACCGCTACCTCCCCCGAGCTCGGGGCCAAGGCTGGAACGATGGTGGCCATTGGGTTGCAAGGCCTAGGCCGGCTTGCCGAAGCTGCAACCGTGGCAGCAGACGCGGCAAAACTCGCTGCCGCGGACCCCGATCTCCTCTACGTCCAGGTCCTGGCCCAGCGCGCCCTGATCGCGGCCTTGGCGGAGAGCCGGCTGCTGGATGATGCATGGCGGGAATGTCTTGTCCTGGAGACCTTGATTACCGACGACGTTGATGAAGACACAGCGGGCAAGGGTTATTGGGTGATCGGTAACGTTGCTTTTCTGGCGGACCGGGTAGCGGATGGGGGCCGGTACCACGATCTGGCCGCCGAAAGGCTTTCACCGTCCAAAGATGTTGATTTGTGGGCACGTTTCAACCGCGCTTCAGCCGAAATGCGCCTGCAGGCAAAACTCGGTGACGCGGCCACACTTCGCTGCATTGAGCGGGCAGAACTGGCTACCGACATTGTGGGTGGATCCGAGCGGGACCACCTGGAAATGTCCTTGGTCCGCGCTCATTGGAATTACCTGGCCGGTGATATGCATGAAGCTTTGGCCATCCTGGAACCGCTGTGTGCCCGCTCCTCTATTTTGGCTACGCAAACATCCGCCGAAGCGCATTTTCTTTTTGGGCGGACTTTGCTGGAATCACAACGACTTGAAGAAAGCCTCACGGCATTCGAAGAAGCAGCCATACTCTTCGAACAGGCCGCCTTGCCGGAGCGCAGCGCAGCCGTCCGCGAACACCTTCGGCAAAGTGTCAGTCGCCGGGGCGGGCCACACGGGAAGTGAGCATGCCTGACGCAGAATCGTACTCCGCGAACGACCCCCGCTTGGGGCTACTTCTTGAGGGCATTGTGAGGTTGGCCGCGGGTGACCTGCACACCAGGATTGAAGTGTCCGATGCCCGGGACGAAATTGACGCCGTGATCATGGGGACCAACCTCTTGGCCGAAGACCTGCAGATCGTCTACGAAGAACTCGAGCAAAGGGTGCAGGCCCGCACACGGCAGCTCAATGAAGCCCATCTGGCAATGCAGCGGATGGCAATGACCGATCCCCTGACAGGCTTGAGCAACCGCTCCGCTTTCGCCAACGCCCTGAGCGAGGCCCAGGCTCATGGCGTGCTGGGCAACCAACGGCCCGCAATCCTGTTGCTGGACATGGACGGGTTCAAAGCCATCAACGATTCCCTGGGGCACACCATCGGTGACAAGGTCCTGGAAACAGTAGCCACGCGTATCAGCGGCGCGGTTCGCGAACAGGACATGGTGGCGCGCATGGGCGGAGACGAGTTCGCTGTCCTGCTTCCCGGCGTGACGCCTTCGGAGGCCAGCGCCATCGGCAGCCGTATCCTCACCGCTGTGGCGGATGTGATGGAGATTGAGGGCCAACACCTTCGCTGCGGGGTCAGCATGGGTCTTCGAATGGCCGATCCTGGCCATCGTGCGGAGGAACTCATGATGGAAGCGGACATTGCCATGTACGAGTCCAAGGCCAACGGACGCGGCAAGCTCAAGGTGTTCGAACCTGACATGCTGCTTGCCCGGCAAATGCGGAATCAGATGGTGGGCGAACTCAAAGAGGCGATCGCCGGTTCTCAGTTGGTGCTCTATTACCAGCCGATCATCAGGCTGGACACCCGCGGGATTGAGGGCGTGGAAGCCTTGGTCCGGTGGAACCACCCCACCCGTGGGATCATCATGCCCGACGAGTTCATCCCCATTGCCGAGGAAACGGGCATGATTTCCGATCTGGGCGGGTGGGTGCTCCGCACCGCCGTCGAGCAGTTGAAACAATGGCGCAGCGACCCCCTGACCTCGGCCCACGACTTCAGCATGCGCATCAATGTTTCAGCGGCGGACCTGCAGCGGCTGGAGTTCATTGAGGACGTACGCGAGGCCCTCTCTTCAGCCGGACTGGACCCGTCGCTGCTGGTCCTGGAGCTGACCGAAAGTGCTGTTATTCAAGGAAACGACCTGGACCGTTACACGCTCAACAGCCTCCGGCGCCTCGGAGTGGGGTTGGAAATCGACGACTTCGGCACGGGCTACTCCTCCATCAGTTACTTGCGCCAACTGCCCGTGGACACGGTCAAAGTGGACCGGACGCTCCTTTCGGCCTTGGGCAGCGACCCCGCACAACCGGCTCTCCTGGCTGCTGTCCTGCAATTGATCCGCGCCTGCGGACTGGCGGCAGTGTGGGAAGGCATCGAAAGCGCTGAGCAAGCGGAGTATCTGCTGAGCATCGGTTGCACCAGCGGCCAGGGATACTATTTCAGCCGTCCGCTGCCTGAGGCGCAGTTGACCGAACAACTAAAGCACCACAAGACCTGGCCCGTCAGCTGATGGTCCGCGTCCAAGGGTGGTGCCGGGTGCGCCATTCGGAGTCCAGGATGGCGTAGATGTTCTCCGTGGCCCACTTGCCCTTGTAGTGCCAGTTGTCCACCAGAGTTGCTTCAAGCCGCATACCCAGGCGTTTGGCGACGCCGGCAGATCCTTCATTGAGGGCATCCAGCTTGGCATCCACGCGGTGGAATGACAGTTTCTCAAAGGCCAGCCTTAGCACGGCCTCCGCTGCCTCAGTGGCGATTCCGTGGCCCTGGGCATCAGGGTGGAGGATCCAGCCCAGCTCAGCTTGCCCGGTTCCTTCAAGCCACTTCAGCACAACCTCGCCCATCAGACCCGGATGGTCCTGGCGCTCGATGGCAAGGCACACCCAGTCCCCTTCCTGCTGGAACTCGAAGTTCGCGTAGCGGCCAAGGACTTCCATGGACTTGGTTTTGCTCAGCTCGTTACGTAGGAGGAACCGCGCAGTTTGGGGAAGGGACTGGTATCCATGGAACCGCTCAAGGTCCTCGGCCTCGAAGCGCCGCAGGATGAGTCGATCGGTGGTGATGGGAAGCTCAATTTCGGGCATGCTTCCGAGGCTACTAGGTGCAGGCGATTCGTGGTCCAGCCTTGACACGTGGCGCGATCTGGGATTACCTAATGAACATTCGGTAAATAAAGCTGGAGGCAATGACGCATGGTTGAAACAACCCTCTCCGGTGCACAGCACCACATCCTGACGAACGACTACGCGTCTGAATGGATGGGCATTGAGGTCCTCAAACTCGACGACGGCCACGCCACCATCCGCATGCACCTCCGTCAGGAAATGCTCAACGGATTCGGCATGGCCCACGGCGGAATGATCTTCGCCTTCGGTGACACAGCCTTCGCCCTGGCCTGCAACCCGGCCAACCCCACGCCCAAGCAAGCCGCCAACATCACGGTGGCGTCCGGCGTCGACATCAACTTCATCAAGCCCGCGTTCCAAGGCCAGGTGATCACCGCCGTCGCCAACCGCCGTGCGAGCACCGGCCGAAGCGGCCTCTACGACATCCAGATCTACGCGACCAACGCCGACGCCGCCCCCGACACCGAGCCCGGAGAACTCATTGCTGAGTTCCGTGGCCGCAGCCGCACCATCTCCAGGAAGTAGGAATCCCATGACGCAGAACACCGTGGCCGCACCCGCAGCTTCCTCCTCCAAGGAGGCCGACGCCGTGCTGGACCGTGAAGAGACCATCTCCCGCGACGAACTCGAGGCCCTGCAGCTCACGCGCCTCCAGCACACGGTGGCGTACGCCTACGATCGCGTGCCGCTGTACAAACGGAAGTTCGATGAGGCCGGCGTGCACCCCTCGGACCTCCGCGAGCTCAGCGACCTTGGAAAATTCCCGTACACCACCAAGGAAGACCTCCGCCTGGAGTACCCCTTTGGCATGTTCGCCGTCCCGCAGGACCAAGTGGCACGCATCCACGCCAGCTCCGGAACCACCGGCCGGCCCACCGTTGTTGGCTACACCAAGAACGACCTCGCCAACTGGGCAACCCTGGTGGCCCGTTCCTTCCGCGCCTCCGGTGTCCGCCCCGGCATGAAGGTCCACAACGCCTACGGCTACGGCCTGTTCACCGGCGGCCTGGGCGCGCACGCAGGCGCTGAAGCGCTCGGCTGCACCGTCATTCCCATCTCCGGAGGCCAGACCGAACGCCAGATCCAGCTCATCCAGGACTTCAAGCCGGACGCCATTCTGGCCACACCCACATACCTGCTGACCATCGCCGATGCCATGCAGCACCAAGGCATCGACCCCACGTCCACGTCGCTCAAGTACGCCGTTCTGGGCGCCGAACCGTGGACTGAAGAGATGCGCCACGAGCTGGAAACCACCATGAACATCAAGGCCTCGGACATCTACGGGCTCTCCGAAGTCATGGGCCCTGGCGTGGCCGGCGAAGCCGTTGAAACGCAGGACGGCTGCCACATCTGGGAGGATCACTTCCGCCCGGAAATCATCGATCCGTTCGACCACTCCACAGTCCTGGCCGACGGCGAACCCGGCGAGCTCGTCTTCACTTCCCTCACCAAGGAAGCGCTGCCGATCATCCGCTACCGCACCAAGGACCTCACCCGCCTGCTCCCCGGTACCGCACGTCCCGCGCACCGCCGCATGGGCCGCATCACCGGCCGCAGCGACGACATGATCATTCTTCGAGGCGTGAACCTGTTCCCGTCACAGATCGAGGAAATCGCGCTCCGCATCCCGGAGCTCAGCCCGCACTTCCAGCTGGAAATCACCCGCCCCGAAGGCAAGCGCATGGATTCGCTGACCGTCAAGATCGAGCGCCGCGAGAACGTCCCGTCCGAGGCAGGCACGACGGCGGCACACACCTTGCGCGAGCAGATCAAGATTCACGTTGGGTCATCTTGCGTAGTAGACGTTGTAGAGCCCGGTTCCCTGGAACGGTCCAACGGCAAGCTTCGCCGGATCTACGACATGCGACCCAAGGGCTGAGCACCTTCCACCACTGAGATCGTGAGAAAATGCCAGCATGCCTACTGAGACCACCACCAAGCGCGGACGGCCCGGTTATGACCAGCAGTCGGTGCTCCGCATCGCCGTCGACGTCTTCAACCGCCACGGGTACGACGCAACGTCCATGGGCATCCTGGCTGAGAACCTCGGGATCTCAAAGTCAGCCATTTACCACCACGTGCCGTCCAAGGGCGATCTGCTGAAGCTCGCCCTGGACCACGCGTTGGGTGGCCTGGAAGCCATCCTGGAGGAGCCGTCCGCTACATCCGGGCCTGCTGATGCGCGGCTGGAGTTCGTGCTTCGCCAGACCATTGCCGTGCTGGTGGACCGGTTGCCGTTCGTGACCTTGCTCCTGCGTTTGAGGGGCAACACGGAGATCGAGCGCAACGCCCTGGAACGCCGCCGCGCCTTCGACCACAAAGTGGCCGAGCTGATTGCCGCTGCCCGGGAAGACGGCTCCCTGCGCCAGGACATTGATCCCCGCACCGTTACACGCCTGCTGTTCGGCACCATCAACTCGATCGTGGAGTGGTACAAGCCCGGCGGCTCGCTGTCCCCGGAAAAGCTCGCCGACGACGTGATCACCATGGCCTTCGACGGCCTCCACACGGCCGCCTGACGCTCTCTCACATCCCACCCCCTCTCGGCCACCCCTCTCTCACATCCCACGGTGGCGGGCGTGACGATGCCCTGTGCCGCCGTCGTCGTGAAATTCGTATCGGCCGCCCTCCTCCGGAACGACGAAACGCCTTTCCGCATTGAAGCGGAAAGGCGTTTTGTCGTTGCTGCTAGAGCGTCCCGGCCAAACCCGAGGGATCTGAGAGAGGGACCCGCCCAAACCCGAGGGATGTGCGAGAGGGTTACTTCTCCACGAGGGTCAGGACATCGTAGGTGGCCACAATTTCGTCGTTCTGGTTGGTCAGGACGGCGTCCCAGGCTACCTCTCCGTATTCGTCGGTCTCGCGAGGCGTGATCTTCTTGGCTGTCAGCGTGACCCGAATGGAGTCGCCGGCGGCAACAGGGGTGATGAAGCGAAGGTTCTCCAGGCCATAGTTGGCCAGCACGGGACCCGGAGCGGGCTCAACGAAGAGTCCGGCAGCCCAGCTCAGCAGCAGGTAGCCGTGGGCCACGATGCCGGGGAAGAACGGGTTGGCTTCTGCGGCTTCCTCGTTGGTGTGCGCGTAAAACGTGTCACCAGTGGAGTTGGCGAAGGCAGTGATGTCTTCGAGAGTGACCTCACGGAGTTCCGAACGCACGGCATCACCGATCCGCAACGTGGACAGGTGCTTCCGGAAGGGGTGCTCGCCTTCGGTCTCCACGGTGAAGTTCCGGTCAGCGCCGGTGTGCCAAAGACCGGTAACTGCGGTCAGCATGTTCGGTGATCCCTGAATGGCTGTGCGCTGCATGTGGTGCATGACAGAGCGGATACCGCCAAGCTCCTCACCGCCGCCGGCACGCCCGGGGCCGCCGTGGACCAAGTGCGGGACCGGGGATCCGTGGCCCGTGGATGACCGGGCGTCTTCACGGTTGAGCATGTGGACGCGTCCGTGGTGGGCAGCGATGCCGAGCACCAGCTCCCGAGCAACAGCGGGATCGTTGGTGCAGACCGATGCCACCAACGAGCCGGAACCACGGGCTGCCAAGCGAATGGCGTCGGAAAGATCCGAGTACCCGATCACTGAGGAAACCGGCCCGAAGGCCTCCAACGAGTGAACTTCTTCGGCTTCGGCGTCTGCCCAGCTCAGGAGGACCGGGGACATGAACGCGCCGTCTTCCACTACGCCTACGGTGCCGCCGACGGAAGTGACCGACGGCGAATCGAGAGATCCGTACGCAAGCTCACCACCGGCGTCGAGCATGGACTGAACGGCGGCGCGAACGTCAGCGAGCTGTTCCAGCGACGCCAAGGCGCCCATGGTGACGCCCTCGGCGCGGGGATCGCCAATCACGACGCGCTCGTTGATGCGCGCGCCGATGGCGGCTGCGACGTCGGACGTCAGCTCCTGCGGGACGATGACGCGTCGGATGGCCGTGCACTTCTGGCCCGCCTTGACGGTCATCTCAGTGACAACTGCCTTGATGAAAGCGTCGAACTCGGGGGTGCCCGGAACGGCGTCTGGTCCGAGGATTGCGGCGTTCAGGGAGTCGGTTTCGGACGTGAAACGGACGCCGCCCTGGACCACATTCTTGTGGCCCTTCAGCGAGTTGGCAGTGGATGCCGAGCCCGTGAAGGAGACGAGGTCACGGTAGTCGAGCTCGTCCAGGATGGTGCGGGCGGAACCGGAAATCAACTGGAGCGAACCTGCGGGCAGGATGCCGGACTCAACGATTGCCTTGACCGCTGCGGCGGCAACGTAGCCCGTGGGCGTTGCCGGCTTCACGATGGTGGGGACACCGGCCAGGAACGCGGGAGCGAACTTCTCCAGCATGCCCCAGACCGGGAAGTTGAACGCGTTGATTTGGACGGCAACGCCGGGAATCCGGGTGTAGATGTGTTCGGCGACGAACGATCCGTCCTTGGACAGCGTCTCCATGGGACCGTCCACCACAACCTGCGAGTTGGGCAGTTCGCGCCGCCCCTTGGAGCCGAACGTGAAGAGCACGCCGATGCCGCCGTCAATGTCGATCATGTTGTCGATCTTGGTGGCACCGCTCTGCGAAGAGGATTCATAGAGCTCTTCGCGACGGCCGTTGAGGTACATGGCCAGCTCTTTGAGCTTGAGCGCGCGCTGGTGGAACGTCAGCTTGCCAAGTTCCGTTTGGCCGGTGGTGCGGCCGTGATTGACGACGGCGGCAAGGTCCAGTCCGTCGGTGCTGACGTTGGCCAGGACCTCTCCGGTGCTGGCATCACGGACCGGGACTCTCTTGGCATCGGGTGCCGGCGTCCACCAGGCATCCTGGACGTAGCTGGGAACGGTTGCAACGGCTGTGGTTTCCGGGGCGACTGCGGTAGTGGTCATCGTCGACGGGTCCTTCCAAGGCACGTGAAATCGGCACGGTCATTGCTGACTGGAGCCAACATTACTGACCGGCCGTTCGGTAATATATACAGGGTACATGAATGCCCGGTGGAGTACAGCAGGAATTTCTTATGCTCGCCCCGGATACGGCGAAGGGCCGGCCTCCATAGCGGGAGACCGACCCTTCGCATTGCTGGCACACGCAGTATGGCTACGAGGATCCGAACTTGGTGTTGTAGCGGAACATGAACGCTGCCATGGCATCACGGTTCACCGGGAGCAAAGGCTTGAACGCCTTGCCACCCCCTTCGGCCCAACCCGTGGAAATGCCCTGAGCTGCGAGCCAGGTGATCTCCTTGTAGAACTGGGCGCCGACGGGGACATCGTTGAAAGGCGACGTCGCCGGCGCAATGAACTCGGGCTGCTCAGCCAAGCGGTACATGAACGCAGCCATCGCGTCACGATTCACGGGCTGCAACGGCCGGTATGTCCTGGTCTTGTCAGCCTCTTCCCAACCGGTGGAGATGCCCTTGTCTGCAAGCCAGGTGATCTCCTTGTAGAACTTCGCATCAACCGGGAGGTCAGCGAAGGGGGAAACTGCGGGCGGTGTGAACTCAGGCTCACCCGACAACCTGTACATGAACGCAGCCATCGCGTCACGGTTCACAGGGGTCAGGGGCTGGTAAGTCCTGGACCCATTAGCTTCCCAGCCAGTGGAGATTCCGGCGTTGGCCAGCCAAAGGATTTCATCCTGGAACTGGGCTCCGAGGGGAACATCGTCAAAGCCCCGAGTACCCTGCGTGGCAGTGGCGTAACTCAGTGTCCCAAGGTTCGTGTTCTGGCCCACGAATGAGGAAACAGACCTGGCGTTGGCCTCGGTGAGGACATTGCCGGAGTAGATCGGCTCCGCCCCCTCGGGCTCAGCCACCACGAAGTAGAGTCCCGTGGTCAGGCCTGTGACATTGAAGGTACCGTCCGCTGCGGTGTAGGAAAAACGAGTCACAAGCGAATCGTCCTTGGTGTAAACGTTGACTCGGACACCGCTCAAGGGTGCTCCGGTGGATCCAAGGATCTTTCCCGTAAGGGTTCCGCCCTGGCGAACGGTTGCGTTGACGCTGTTCAAGGCCTGTCCGGCGGCCACGGTCACCGGCGTTGCGTTACCCGCGCCCCCGGACTCGGGAAGATCCCTATAAAGCTGTGCCTCGTATTTGGACAAGAAACCCTTGGTCCGATTGAACTGAACCTTATACGTGCCAGGCAGCAGGTTCTTCAGCGCGTAGGTGGTCTGGGAGGTTTCCATGACCGTTGACGCTGCAACAGTGCCGTCTTGGGCAATGGCAGTAATGCTCATGCCCGGACCACTCATAGTGGGGCCAGGGGCGGGGGCACCCGCGATGGAGCCTCCGATAGTGGCAGCCGCAACGGCAGTGTCCTGGACACCAGCGAGTTGCTGTCCTTCAGTAACCGTCACTGACTGTGAGCTCCCGACTCCCGCAACACCGCCATGCCACATGTTCGCCCACCCACCCTGGGCTTGGAACTGAATCTTGTAAGTGCCCGGCGCGAGGCCACCCACCACATAGTTTCCGGAGTCCGAGCTTTGGAGAAATGCATTCCCCGCGTAGCCGCTGTTCGCGTAGTCAGGACCCTTGATGACATTAACCTGACCGGTAAAGGCAGCAGAGCCAGCCGGAACGGAGATCTTTCCGGAAATGAAGGCTGCTGGCTTCAGCGTCTGGTTGATGCCCGTGGTGGTGGCACCCCCGGTGACGCTAACGAGGGTCTTGGCACCATCCGGGGATGTTGAATAGTGGGCATTCACCACCGGCGAAGGCTGGGGAAAGTAGTTGAAGTTGACCCAAACGCTCCCCGCCGGAAGCCCACTAACCGTGAACGTTCCGTCCGAAGCCACAGTCGCCGTTTGGTAATAACCGACTTCGGGGCCGGCGAAGACAGTTATCTTGGTGGCATCCACGCCCGCGGGCACAGTGACCGTTCCTGAAATACTGCCTGTAGCAGCTGCAAACGCCGGGGATGCGATCCCGGCAGGCAATGCACCCAAAATGAGTGCTGCTAAAAGTGTGAGTGCGAGCCGGTAGCGGCCGCGAGAATAACCCCTCATGGGTCCCCCATGTTTCATGCGAACGAAGGGGCCGCAAATGGCGGCCCCTCGCGATCCTAGTCGAGAAATAGATCTCTTCTAAACGCCGTTTTTTGAACTTGGCTCTTAAACCGAAAGAGTTGGTCCCGGATGCATCGGAACCAACCCTTTCCGGTTGAAAGCTCTGGCTAGCTGACGCCGAACTTCGTGTTGTAGCGGAACATGAATGCTGCCATGGCATCACGGTTCACGGGCAGCAAAGGCTTGAACGACCTGGTGGTTCCCTGTTCAGCCCAACCCGTGGAGATGCCCTGAGCCGCGAGCCAGGTGATCTCCTTGTAAAACTCGGATTCAACGGACACATCGATGAACGGCGACTCCGCCGGCGGCGTGAACTCAGGCTCACCAGCGAAGCGGTACATGAACGCCGCCATGGCGTCACGATTCACGGGCTGCAACGGCCGGTAGGTCCTGGTCTTGTCAGCCTCTTCCCAGCCGGTAGAAATCCCCTTGTCGGCAAGCCACGTGATCTCTTTGTAGAACTGCGCCGTCACCGGCAGGTCTTTGAAAGGGGAAACGTTGGGTGCCGTGAAGTCGGGTTTGCCCGACAACCGGTACATAAACGCAGCCATGGCATCACGGTTGACAGGAGTTAGCGGCTTATAAATCCTCGTCCCGTTGGACTCCCACCCCGTGGATATCTGTTTGTCAGCCAACCACTGCATTTCATTCTCAAACTGTGCGCCGATCGGGACATCATCAAAGCCCTGGACGCCCTGCGAAGCGGCGGCGTAGCTCAATGTTCCAACGTCGGTGTTTTGCCCTGCGAACGCGGAAACGGACCGGGCATTGACCTCTGTGAGAACATTGCCGGAGTAGATGGGGCCCGACTCACCGGCAGATGTAGCCGACACGAAATAGAGCCCTGTACTGAGCCCGGTCACTTTGAATGCCCCATCAGCTGCCGTTGTCCCGCGACGGGCGACCAGAAGACCATCCTTGCTGTAAACCCGAACTGATGCATCCTTCAAAGGCGCGCCGTTGGCACCCATAAGTTTGCCCGTCAGGGTTCCTCCGACGCGTCTCACTTGGTTAATATTCGAGACGGTTTGACCCGGAGCAACAGTAATTGCGGCGGCACTTCCCAGACCGGCACTTTCGGGCACAGCATTGTAATACTGCCCTTCCTGAGCGGTCCGGTAAGTGTCATGGGTGTAGCGATTAAATTGGACCTTGTAAGTCCCCGGAAACAGCCCGCTGACCGCGTATTCCTCCGGTTTGAGCAACCTGACCGTGTTGACGTATTCTGCGAGCGAGCCGTCAAGGTTGACCACGTCCACACTTTGATAGTTGACGTCACCTGCCGTAAAGCCCCTGATCGTTGCCCCTTTTACTGCTGTGTCCGATAGTCCACTGAGATGCTGCGCATTCCCAACAGTTACGGATGGTGATGCAGCCGGTCCGGCAACACCGCCGTGCCACATGGACGCAAAAGTGGCCTCATCGGGACGGAATTCAAGTTTGTAGGTTCCCGCCTCAAGTCCTCCGATGGTGTAAGACCCACCTTTAACGGCGGCGTATCCTGCCATCTTTCCGAGGTCACCGATCGGCTTTGCGAAAACGGTGCCGCCGAACGGTACGGGGCTCGATAGGGTCCCTGAAATCAATGCGGACTTCCTCAAGACCTGATTTATGCCGGTAGTTGTCTGCCCATCAACAACCTTGACCCTTGTGGCCAAGTCTCCGTTGGGGACTCCCGGATAGTGCGTCTCAATAAAAGGTTCGGAGCCAAAAGCTTGCGTAAATGAGACAACATATTCACCAGGGGCCAGAGGACCAAGCTCGAAGTTACCCTCGCCGTCGGAGGGATATGACCAATCGCTGTCTGCTTGATAGTCGTTGTGAACCCGGGCATGTACAAAGACATTTCCGGCATTGGTACCTGCCGGCATCGCCACTCTTCCCTTGATTCTTCCACCTGGGGTCATCGTGTGATTGATTCCCGTGACCGCCGCACCCTGTGCCACCGCGATCTTTGTTGCGTCAGCAAATTTGAAACTACCGTAGTAGGAATGGATGACCAGATGATCGTAGGCAAAATTCACGAAGCGCAGCCGATACTCGCCCGCTGCTAGTCCTGAGACAGTAAACTGACCGCTGGCATTCGGCCGAGCGCTCGCAGAGGTCGGACCGCCTTCGGCATAGATGTAGACCGCGGTAACATCCACACCGGCGGGCACCGCGACAGTTCCGGAAATGCTCCCCGCGGGCGCGGCTGAAGCTGGGGATGCGAGCCCGACGGGGAATGTACCCAAAATGAGTGCTGCTAAGAGTGTGAGTGCGAGCCGAAAACGGCCGCGAGAATAACCCCTCATGGGTCCCCCATATTTATGCGAACGAAAGGGCCGCTTAATCAGCAGCCCTTCCGAGATCATAGGGCCTCAGGCACAGCACAGTCGATAGTCGAGGCTCACATGACACATCGAGCGAAGAACGCTTGCATGACCGTTTAGCTCCGGCGGAGCATCTTCCTCACCAACAGCATGGGCTTCTTCAGGAACTCACCCACACTGGTCCGCACCACCACGGTCTGGTTCAGCGCTTCGAGGCGTTCCAGAATGTGATCGAGTTTGGCTGCGGACTCATCCAAGCGGCGCTGCTGGGTAACGATGAGTTCCTCCTGCTCTGACAGCACCCGAGTCAGGTACAACATGGCTCCAAGTCCGCCCTGCGCGGCCTGGTCGCGGAGGTAGTCGTCACGGACCAAGGCATCGTATTGGGCGTGTTCGGCAACCTTCGCGAAGATGCTGTTGCTGTGATGACCATCGGATTGGGGCCGCTGCGACCAGAAGGCGAGCGGTTCGCCGTCGAGAAATCCGATGCGCGAGTGGCTCAGGACGCGGAGGTGGAATTCCCAGTCCCCCACCACCGGCAGGTTCTCGTTGTAGTAGCCCACATGATCGTGAAGGTTGCGCCGGTACAGGAAAGAAATGGGGACCGCACGGTTGATCTTGAGCATGTCTGCCAGCGTTATCTGCCGCATGTCAGCCCAGAAGATCTCACGGCGAATGGGCTCGATCTTGCCGTCAACAAGCTCTTCAATGACGATTTCCGTCCGCACCATCACGCCGCTTTCGGCAGCGTGCGCGGGATCGTCGAGGTAGGCCACTGTGCGGGCCAGGAACTCGGGAGCCCAGAAGTCGTCGTCGTCATGAATCACCACAAATTCGCCGGAACCGGCCTTGAGTCCAGCGTTCGATGCACCTTCCATGCCAGCTGACTCTGTGTGGTGAAGAGTGGTAATGCGGGACCGTTCGGCTTCCGAACGCTGGGCGGTGAGATGGTCGACGTCGCCCGGGTCCCCGCCGTCGTTAACAATCACCAGCTCAAAGTCCTGGAACGTCTGGGCGAAGATGTCGTCCAAAGCCCGAGCCAGGAAGATGGGTCGGTTCTTGGTTCGCGTCACGATAGTGACGCGGGCGCCGGAAGTCATTTCTGGTCCGTCCGTTTCGGAATTAGTCAACTCTCCATTTTAGCAGCGGAGGTACACCCAGCTTGGCCCGGACGGCGTCCAGCTCCCTGTCCGAGACGCCGTTGGCCTTCAGGAACCCGATGACGTCCAACGTGGCAAGAAAGGCCCGCAGACTGTTCCGACGATCGGTCAGCATCGCCTCCAGGTCTTCGTGGGACAGGTAGGGATCGTGGGCGTGCGGCGCCCCGTGCGTACGATGCCGCTCATTGATCCCCCGCGCTGCAAGTACGTATCCGTGCATGATCTCCTCATCGTCGGCGCCGGCCAATCGTTGCAACATCACCGCGATCATGCCGCTGCGGTCCCTGCCCGCGGAGCAATGGACCACCACTTTGCCGGGCGAGGCGGCAATAGCCTTGAAGACTGCAGCGATCCTGTCCGCGAACAGTTCGAGGTAATCGCCATACTGGGCGGGATCTTTGAGGTACGGGCCGAAAAGTTCGCTGAAATCCTGATGGTCCGGATCTTCCGTCGGGCAATGCACGACGGCGATACGCGCCTTCGCCTCGTCAGGCACCTGGGGGTCGGTGTCGCGTTGCCGCCGCTCGCGCGAGGCGCGGAGATCGATCACGGTGCGGACGCCGTCGTCGTACATTTGCTGCCAACCGGACTCGGTGACCCATTCGTGGCGACCCATACGGTAAATGTCCCCCGCGATTCGCCAAGCGTTGACGGCGCCGTCCCACTGGACGCTCTGGTGAGCTGAAGTAGTCCCTTCCATAGGAGCCAGCTAAGCACATCGGCGCCATGGGGTGGGATGTGAGAGACGGTCGCGGGAAAGCACGCGGGATGTGAGAGACGGTCGCGGGAAAGCACGCGGGGTTGGCTCTCGGCGTCATAGCCTTCGATGACCGCCGAGAGCCCACCCTTCAACGAACGGGCTATCGCTTGGCCAGCTGCGCGGGTTTCACCGTGGAGATGAGTGCTGAGGCATAGGCCTGGTGCCCTGCCACGTTTGGATGGAAGTTTGCGTCCGGAAGACGATCGAACGGGGCCACGGGAACGGGGACCAACACAATCCAAGGATCTGCGGAGTTGACGGCGTGTCCACCGAAGCGCTTGGTGACGTCGACGAAGACCACGTTCTTCCCGCTGAGTTGTACGGCTGCTGCGATGGCCTTGTTCAAATCATCAACGGCACTATTGGCCATGACCTGGTTAGCGACAGGGACAATGGTTACGCCCGGGATAACCAGATCACCCTGGCTCGGATCAAAGAGGCGAGGATAGCCCATCACGGCAATAGTCGCGTTGGGAGCCGCCGCACGGATGAGCCCGTACGTACCCGCAAGTGCAGTAGTTATAGAGCCGAAGTTGGCGCGGATCCCCGCAACCGTGCCCGCGCACGTGGCGGTGTCCGGTGAAGCGCAGGCCTGCAAAGCAAGAAGGCTTCCGGCATCTATGGCGCCGGCCGTAATGCTCACGAGCTCGGCTTTTTGGAGGTCAGCCTGGCCAGAGAAAATCTGCTCAACAACGGTTGGAGCTCCGTTGTAGAACGGGCTCGGATTCAGCGGATCAAAGGACAGTAAAGCACCATGGCAGGCTAAATTGCTCAGTAAATCCACGCGACCGGAAGCCGCCACAACGTCTACATATCCGGGTTCGCTTTGCCAACAAACCGCGTCCCGATACAGTCCGCCCGCCCCGGTCCCCGCCGTATACGAGTCCCCGAGCGCAACGTAGTCGACCGGTGGCGGTGGAGCGGCCGTCGCTGGACTGGCCACGAAACCTAAACAAAGTGCCACAATGGCGAGCCCGCCTGCAAAAGCCGCATGCCGCCGTCGTCCTTGATGAGTTGCCATGGTGAATCCCCTCTTTTACCGCTCGGGGCTCCGGTCCCGCATGTGCGGAAGTCGCGGCTCGCCCACCATTCGGCCGTGTACCGGGGCAATGTGTTGGCAAGATTACGCTTAAGGGTGTGCAGGGGAAAGACCTTGACACCATGCCGAGCTATGCGCCGTACTTGGCCAGCCGGAATTCCAGCCCGTTGCGAACAGCTGGCCATTCGTGGTCGAGGATGGAGAAGACCACCGTGTCGCGGAGGGCTCCATCGGCACTGCGGGAATGGCTTCGAAGCACGCCGTCCTGCTTGGCGCCGAGCCTGGCGATTGCTTCGCGGGACTGCTGGTTCATCCAGTGGGTGCGGAATTCCACGGCGGGGCAGCCCAAGGTTTCAAAGGCGTGGCGCAGTAGCAACAGCTTGGAATCCGGGTTGGTGCCAGTGCCGTGAGCCGACGCTGCGTTCCATGTGGATCCGATCTCCAAGCGAGGTGTTTGGGCGTCGATATTCATATAGGTCGTCATGCCGATCAGCTCGCCTGTGAGGTTTGATCGCGTCGCAAAAGGCAGCATGGATCCCTTTGCCTGTAGTCCCAGGCGGCGATCGATTTCAGCGGCCATACCCTCGGGTGTGGGGACCGAGGTGTACCAAAGTTTCCAGAGATCGCCGTCGCGTGCAGCGTCTACCAGTCCGTCATGGTGTTCCTGGCTCAACGGTTCCAGCGTTACGAACTGGCCGGTCAGGGTGATGGGTTCAATGGAAGTCACCCGGTTAGCCTAACCGGCCCGGCCGTTAGTGGTTCCAGTCGAAGAATCCCTTGCCGGTCTTCCGGCCAAGCTCCCCGCGCGCCACTTTGTCCCGAAGGATCTGCGGCGGAGCGAAACGGTCGCCCAACGTGGCGTGCAAATATTCGGCGATACCCAACCGAACGTCCAAGCCAACAATATCCGTGGTCTTGAGCGGACCGGTGGGGTGCTTATAGCCCAGGACCATGGCGGCATCGATGTCTTCCGCCGATGCCACTCCCTCTTCCACCATACGCATCGCTTCAAGGGCAATCGCGACACCCAGCCTGGAAGAGGCGAAACCCGGGGCGTCATTGACGACGACGGCGGTCTTGCCGAGTGCCTCGGTCCAGTTTTTGGCCGCCACAGCGAGTTCGGGGGAGGTTTTCATGCCCAGAACCACCTCAATGAGGGTGGAAGCGGGCACCGGGTTGAAGAAGTGCAACCCCACGAAGTTAGCCGGACGGCGAAGTTCGTCGGCGAGTCCGGTCACTGACAACGAGGACGTGTTCGAGGCCAGGTAGGCGTCGGCTGAGAGGTGTTGCTCTACGGCCTTCAGCGCTGTGACCTTGAGGTCGAAGTCCTCCGGCACTGCCTCCACCACGAGGCCGCAATGAATGAAGGATTCGTAGTCCGTGGAAGTGCTGAAACGGGACATCGCCTTTTCGTGAGATTCGTTCAGGGTCCCGCGGGCGACTGACTTGGTGACGGCGTCAGCAACGCGATCCTGGGCTCCGGCTGCTGCCTCGTGGTCGCGTTCTACAACGATCACATTGGCGCCTTTGGTGAGGAAAGCGTGCGCGATGCCCGCACCCATCCGGCCACCACCGAGAACTCCAACGACGTGCGGGATGGTGGGAGTTTGGGTCATTTCCGGGTCCTGTCTTGCGAATCGGCGGTGTGGGTTGCGGTGTCGGGTGCGGCTGCGGTGTCTTGCGAAGCCTTGGCCGTTTTCTTGTCCAAAAAGGCCTGCATGCGATCAAACTTGGCTTGGGATTCAAAGAGGATTCCCTGCGCAAGGGTATCGATCAGCGGGTGAGCTTCAGCCGGGGCGTGGAAGACCGATTTGGTGATCCGCACAGCTAGAGGGTCCTGACGCCCGATCCGGTCCGCCAGTTTGTGTGCTGCATCCATGAGTTCGGGAGCCTCGTGGATTTCAGTGATGAGGCTGATGCGCAGGGCTTCCTCGGCACGGAGAACGGCACCGGCCAGGAGGATCTCCTTGGCTTTCGGCTCACCCACAAGCTCCTTCAGCCGCCAACTGGCCCCGGCGGCCGCGAGGATTCCCAGCCCGGTCTCGGGGTTGCCGATCCGAACGCTCGGTGTGCCAATACGGAAATCGGCGGCGTAGGCGAGTTCCGCTCCCCCGCCCAGGCAATACCCGTCCAGAGCCGCAATAACCGGCATGGGCAGTTTGGCGATGCGCACAAAGATGGTGGAGTTGATCCCCTGCAAGGCGTCGTCCCGGCGGCGTTCGCGGAGCTGTCCAATGTCCGCGCCGGAGGCGAACACACCCTCAGTGCCTGCAATGATCAGCACTTTCGGGTTCCGCTCAAGCTCAGCGCAAACCGTGTGAAGCTCGTCCACCATGGTCTGGTCGATCGCATTACGGACCTCGGGACGGTTCAGCAAGACAGTGAGGCGGTCCTCGCGTTCCTCGATCAGGAGGGTGGTGAAGTCTTTCGTATCCAAGGCCATTACACGCCTTCCAGCAGCATCGCGGTACCCTGCCCGACGCCGATGCACATGGTCGCCAGCCCGAGCTTAGGTCCGGTGGTTGAGGCGAGCTCCCGCTCCATACGGCCCAGCAACGTGATCGCGATACGCGAGCCGCTGGAACCGAGCGGGTGCCCCAAACTGATGGCACCGCCGTCGTTGTTAACGATGTCCGGGTCCAGGCCGAGCCGACGCATGCTGGCCAGCGACTGCGTGGCGAAGGCTTCGTTCAGTTCCACGGCGCCTAGCTGTCCGACCGTTAGTCCGGTGCGTGCCAGAACCTTCTGGGTGGCGGGGACCGGGCCGATTCCCATGATCTCCGGTTCGCAGCCGGCCGATGCGCCGTCCACGATGCGCGCGCGGGGTGTCAGGCCGAACTTCTTGATGGCGGCCTCGGAGGCAACGATGATGGCTGATGCGCCGTCGTTGAGCGTGGAGGAGTTACCTGCCGTGACCACTGAACCGCCGGGAACAACAGGCCGCAGGCCGGCCAAAACGTCCATGGTGGTGCCCAAACGGGGACCTTCATCGGTGTCCACCACGGTTTCCGACTTACGGGTCTTTACAGTGACAGGAACGATCTCATCCTTGAAGCGACCGCCCGCGATCGCTGCCAGCGCACGTTCGTGTGAGCGGACGGCAAACGCGTCAGCGTCCTCGCGGGAAATGTTGTCCACCCGTCCCACTTCCTCGGCGGTTTCCGGCATGGAGTAGGTCATCTTGCCGTCGCGGGACAGCTCGCCCTTGGTGAACAGCGGGTTGGCGAAGCGCCAGCCGATGGAGGTGTCAAAGATCTGGCCCGGCTTGGCGAACGCCGTGGTGGGCTTCTCCTGTACCCAAGGTGCGCGGCTCATGGACTCGACGCCACCGGCCACTACGATGTCCGCAGCTCCGGACTTGATCATATGGCTGGCCATGATGATGGCGCTGAGGCCCGAGGCACAGAGGCGGTTCACCGTGATGCCGGGAATGTGGAGGGGAAGTCCGGCGAGGAGGGTGGCCATACGGGCCACGTTTCGGTTTTCCTCACCCGCGCCGTTGGCATTACCGAGGATCACCTCGTCAATGGTGTCAGGATCGACGCCGGCACGCGCCACCGCTTCCCGGACCACCAGCGCGGCGAGATCGTCCGGACGAACGGAGGACAGCGCCCCACCGTAGCGACCTACAGGCGTGCGTGCGCCGCCAACAAGAAAAGCCTCGACCATGAGAACATCCTTCGCGAAGTGAAAGGGACCGGCCTGGAATAATATACCGACCGTTCGTTCTATAAAGATTACACGGCCCGGGGAGCCGGTCAACAGTTGAAGTCCTCAGTTACGGATCAGCTGAGACCGGCCCCTGCCGGCGTCAGAGCACTCGAATTCCCAAATGCCCGGCCAGTAGCGGTGCCATGAGGCTCAGCTGGTAGTCGTCGATCACCACTCCTGCCAGTCCGGCCAATCCGTTGATTCCGCGGAACTCCGAGGTCCGCAGATCCACGTCCTTCAGCTTGGCGCCCGTGACATCCAGCGTTCCGATGGTGCAGTTCTTCAAGGCCAACCGCGTACCCGTGCAGCCGCCAAGATCAAGTTCATTGATGATGCAATCGGAAATCTGAAGGTCCATGAGCTTGGAACCACGCAGATTCACATAGTCCAGCTTGCCGCCGTCGATTCTGACAGAGCGCCAGTTACCCTCATAGAGTTCGGCCGACCCCCACCGCGGGTTGGTGATCTCCACGTCCTGCCAGGAAGTTCGCGCAGCCATGAAGACCGGGGCATACGGCTCGGAGAAGATGCACTCGCGGAACGTTGCCCCCCGCAGCTGAGCCTCGTTGAAGGAGACCCCGTTCAGCTCGCACTCTATGAAATCGGCGCCGCTGAGTTCCTCTCCGTCGGCAGAAACACGGGTGAGCCTGACGCCGTCGTACCGTTCGCCACGCTGGAAGTCCGGGGCGTCGTCGTCGCGTAGTTCATCCAGGCGCACCGGCGAAATCTTGGGCGCGGCAACCTTCGCAACCGCCATCAGAGCGATTCCGCTTTGGCAGCGATCTCGGCGAGGTCCTTGCTGAGAGCCTTACGGGTCATGCTCATCCCTAACTTCCCGAACAGGGCCATCCCCACCTTGCTGATGAGCGAGGGATTGATCACCTCGGCGCCGAAGGTCAGGGTCAGATCCGTACCGCCATCGCGCTCGGTGAGGTTGAAACGGGTGGTGTAGTCCGCACCGCCCTGAACTGCCTTGACCGTGGTGCTCCGCGGAGGGTCAGTCTCGGAAACCCACATCTCAACCGTCTCCTGCTTACCCATCATGGTCCGGGTTTCCTTCCAGCGCGTTCCCTCCCCGTAGGGGCCTTCACTGAGCATCTGGATTGAGTTGATGCCTGAGAGCGTGCCGGCCGAGCCGGGAATGTCCGAAATGACGGCCCAAACCTTCTCCGGGCGTGCGTTGACGTGCTGCGTCAAGGTGGTGGTGTGTTCCATACATCGAGCCTAGACCCGACCCCCGACACTCCAAACCGCAAAGGCCTACGACGCCGGGCGCCCCCACGGAATCAGTCGAAGCAGCACCACCGTAAGCCACGTGACCACACCGCACACACCAACGCCCCAGGCGATGTCAGTCAAGGCCACCAGGGCAGGGAAGTCCTTGAGGACAGCGAGCGCCGTCAACGCCCAGGTTGCGTAGGTGAAGAAACCGAACAAGGCACCTGCGAAGATCCGCCGGCGCAGCGTCGAGTCCGCCCTCCCGGGCCGCACCCCGTAGTGCACTATCCCCGCAACGAAGACGAGGTAGAACAGCACGGCCGCGACCGGCTGCGGGCTGGCTGCCAGGAGATGCCCCATCTGGCTCTGATACTGCCGCTGCGCCACAGTGAGGATCCAGACGACATCGATCGCGGCGAAGATCACTGCTGCCAGGGCGTAGGCGAGCAACCACCGCTTCATGCTCGACTCCGGGGCTGGTTGTAGAGGCTTTCCACAATGTGGCCTGCGCGGCTGGTGAAAGCACTCCGTTTGAGCTTCATGGTGGGAGTGACAAATCCGTTGGCCTCACTAAGGTCTGTCAGCAACAAAACGAACCGGCGCACCTGCTCGGAGCGGGCAATTTTGGAATTGGCAGCGCTGACGGCCTTACCAATCACGGCCAGAAGCCGGACGTCGTCAATCTGGACAGCACCGCCGTCGTCCGGAATCGTGAGGCCCTTCAGATCGGAGATGCCTTCGCGCTCAGCCCATGCGGCCACTGATTCGGGGTCCAGGAGCACCAGCCCGCCCAGATAGGGCTTGCCCTCCCCCACCATGACGGCGTGGGCCACCAAGGGATCACCTTCTACATAGCCCTCCCAGATGGCTGGTGAGATGGTCTTGCCACCGGCAGTAACGATCACATCCTTGATGCGACCCTTCAGTGTCAGGCGGCCCAAGTGGTCCAGTTCGCCGAGGTCGCCTGTACGGAAGAATCCGTCAACGAAGGCTTCAGCGTTGTCTGCGTCGCGGCGATACCCGGAGAAAACGCCCACGCCGCGCGCCAGCACTTCTCCTTGTTCCGAGAGCCGGACGGTGGTCCCCGGCATGGGAACGCCCACCGACCCGGAGTTGATGGCCCCTGGAAGGTTGCCAGTCAGCGGTGCCGTGGTTTCGGTGAGGCCGTAGCCTTCGATCACAGGAAGCCCTAATCCTCGGAAGAACAGGGATAGTTCGGCGTCAAGGGCGCCTGCACCGGATAGCAGGTAGTCCAGCCGCCCACCCACCAACTGCCGCAGCCGCGAGTAGAAGAGGCGGTCGAACAGGGCGCGTCTGACGCGGAGGCCGGCTGAGGCACGCAGCCGGGGGTCGGCGTCGTGCGCTTCTGCGAACCTGCCCCACTCCACAGCGGTGCGCTGCGCTGCAGACCACACCCGCCCCAGACGTTTCTGCGTTGCGGCAGCAGCCGCGGATGCCTGGATCTTCTGGAGGACCCTCGGGACCACCACCAGGAACGTGGGCTTCAGGGCACCCAGGGCTGGCACGACGTCGCGGGGATCGGACAGGTGGGCGATGCGCATGCCGTTGGCCAGGCAGATCAGCTGCAGCCCGCGGGCCAGCACATGCGCCATGGGCAGGAAAATGATGGTGTTGCCGCCTTCACGGACCACCTCGGTATACGCGGCCGCCACATTCAGTACCTGTCCCACAAAGTTGCCGTGCGTGATCAGGGCACCCTTGGGAGCGGCTGTTGTTCCGGAGGTGTAGACGATGGTGGCAACGGTATGTAGGTCAGCAAGGAGCCGCCGTTCCTCCACGGTGTGGTCCGGAATGCCCGCGCCACGCGCCACCAGGTCAGACAGGTCAGCGCCCGGCCGGGCATCAAAGGTCCAGATCCCCAACGCCGTCAGTCCGGCTCCCGCGAAGCCCTGCTCCAAGAGCGCCGCGTGTTCGGTGCTGCCCCCCACGGCGAGCCGGACGTCGGCATCGGCAAGGATCGCTGTCACCTGCGGTGCCGCGGAGGTTTCATAAACAGGAACCACGACGGCGCCGGCGAACCACGCCGCCATGTCGGCAAGCGCCCATTCGTAACGGGTTGGGGACATGATGGCCAGCGACTCACCCGGTTGAATCCCGGCTGCGATGAAGCCCTTGGCCAAGGCGCGAACCTCATCCACGAACTGCTCGGTGGTTACCTGCCGCCACGGATCGGTGATGGCAGCACCGGACTCGCGGACTTCGAACGCGACATGCCCTGGGCTTGTCCGCAAACGTTGCATGAGAAGGTCGGTGGCATTGCGGTGAACTGTGGCGTCAACCAACGGCGGGGAGGTGAATTCTCTCATCGGACACCCTCTGTTGATATCGCTTGCAAGTGATCCTGCATGAGGTTCAAGACGGCGTCCAGGAATTCCGTGACGACTTCCTGGCGGTCCTGGGGCAATGCGTCCAGTTGCCGGCTGGCAGCGGACAGCAATGGCAGCATCAGATCCTTGACCTTGCTGGATGCCGCCTCTGTAACGTTCACGTGCACTTGGCGCCGGTCCTCGGTACTGCGCATGCGTTCAACGTAACCATGCGATTCCAAGCGGCTGACCAGCGCTGTGGTGGTGGCCGCTGTCGCACCTAGGTCCGCGGCAAGTGCTCCAACGGTGACGGGTCCGGAGTCGGCAAGGACGGTCAGCGCCCTGTAGTCGGTGAGGTTGAGGCCCAGAGTCCGGGCTACCTCACGTTCCGTCTCGTTCGCGAGGCCGAAAAGGCCCTGCAAGGTCAGGGAAACCGGATGTTCCGAGCCTTCGGTAGCACTCTCATGGTTTTGCATGGTTATATAGTAATCAAAATAGATTGAACATCAAACAGGCTAGGTAATCCTTCACGACTCGTCGCGAGGGACCCACCGCGAAAGGAACCACGCCGTGAAGGATTCAGACAGGAAGGGCCTCATTGCCCTTCCCGTGGTAGTGCTGCTGGGGGCACTGGTCGCTTGGGCAGGAAGCCAGCATGGGCAAGTCTTGGCAGACATTCCACTCTTTGCGGCAGCAGTCGCCGCCGCCTTCATCATTCAATGGATCGTCTTCATCCCGTCCTTCAAAGCCCAGACGGAAAAATTCTTCGACCTCACCGGTTCGCTGACCTACGTAGCCATCACAGTGTTTTTGGTGCTTGCCACACCCGGAATTGACGCCCGCTCGCTGCTCCTCGCGGCCATGGTGACCGCTTGGGCACTCCGCCTGGGCACCTTCCTGTCGCGGCGGATCCACAAAGCAGGCAAGGACGATCGATTCGACGAGATCAAGCCCTCGTTCATCCGCTTTCTGAACGTCTGGACCATGCAGGGACTCTGGGTGGTCTTCACGGCAGCAGCCGCCTGGGTGGCCATCACAAGCACCAACCGGGTGGCCGTGGACTGGCTGGCCATCGTGGGGCTCTTAGTGTGGGCAGCCGGGTTCGCCATCGAAATTGTGGCCGACCTGCAAAAGAGCCGGTTCAAGGCCAACCCCGCCAACAAGGGCAAGTTCATATCCACTGGGCTGTGGTCCAAGTCCAGGCACCCGAACTACTTTGGCGAAATCCTGCTCTGGATTGGCGTTGCGATCGTCACCATCCCCGTACTCCAAGGCTGGCAGTGGGTTGCCATGATCTCACCGGTCTTCGTGGCCCTCCTCCTCACCAGGGTCAGTGGCATCCCCCTGCTGGAGAAGAAGGCGGACAAGACCTGGGGCGGCGAAGCGGGGTACGAGGCTTACAAGAAGAACACACCGGTGTTGATCCCCAAGCTCGGCTAGAACGCACAGCAGGCCTCACAACTCGGACACCTCCCGTTGCGAGGTCCGCTCTGCACCCTATGCGCGAGGAATAACGAGCAAAGCAGGCCTCACAACACGGACACCTCCCGTTGCGAGGCCCGCTCTGCACCCTATGCGCGAGGAATGACGAGCAAAGCAGGCCTCACAACGCCGGGGTCAGCAAACACGAACGGCGCGTGCCCCCGAAAGGAGGCACGCGCCGTCGTACGTTTGAAGCGTCTAAAGCGTTTGGAGCCTTAGCTGAACAGCTCGCTCTTGGGCTCGTTGTTCTTGACCTTCTGCCACCCGAGCCACAGCACCAATGCGAAGAACGGGATCGTGGCAAGGGTCCACAGGCCCAGGAGGAAGACCTCGCCGGTTTCCTTGTCCGTCATGGAATCGAAACCGATCAGCACGGTGATGGCCAGCAGCGCAATGAGGCCGAGCCAGCTGGTCCACGGCGAACCGGGCATCGGCAGGCTGGAGACGTTGCCGCGCTTCTTTCGCAGGGCAATCTGGCTCGCGAAAATGGAGCCCCACGTGAAGATCACGCCGATGGACGCGGTGTTAAGTGCGAGGTCGAACGCGTGCGAGCCGCCCAGCCAGATGTTGAGGAGAATACCCACCAAGTACACGCCGCCGATGGCCAGGATGGCCGCGTACGGCACGTGGCGTGTGGACATCTTGGTGAGCCACTGAGGAGCGTGGCCGTTGTTGGCCATGGTGCGGAAGATGCGGCCGATCGAGTACAGGCCCGAGTTGCAGGAGGACAGCGCGGCGGTGATGACGATCATGTTCATGACGTCACCCATCCAGCCGAGGCCCATCTGGCCGAACACGGTAACGAACGGCGAGGTGCCGGCAACGTACTGGTCGGACGGCAGCAGCATAGCCAGCAGCGTCACCGAACCGACGTAGAAGACCACAATACGGATCACGACGGCGCGGATCGCCTTGGGAACTTCGCGTTCCGGGTTTTCCATCTCACCAGCAGTAATGCCGACGAGCTCGATGGCGTTGTAAGCGAAGATCACGGCGTTGAGGACCAGGATCATCACCAGGCCGCCCTTGGGGAACATGCCACCGTCTTCGTGGAAGAGGTTGGCCACAGACGCGTTTCCGTCGCCCACCTTGGCGTTGGTGACCACCATGAATGTGCCAACAGCCAGGAAGATCACGATTGCCGCGACCTTGAGGCAGGATGCCCAGAATTCGAATTCGCCGAACGCCTTGACGCTGAACAGGTTCACGGCCACCAGCAGCACCAATGCGGCAATGGCGGACAGTTCAATGGGCACGTTGGGGAAGAAGAACTGGAAGTACAGGCCGATCGCGATCAGCTCAGCAATGCCTGTCATGGCCCAGTTGATGAAGTACATCCAGCCGGAAAGGAAGGCGCCCTTCTTGCCGAACATTTCGCCGGCGTAGCTTACGAACGAGCCGGAGGTCTGGCGGTACATGATGAGTTCGCCGAGGGCGCGCATCAGCAGGTATGCGATGACGCCGGCAATGGCGTAGGAGAAGATCAGGGCCGGGCCGGTGGAGGCCAGGCGGCCACCGGCGCCCATGAAGAGGCCGACGCCAATAGCGCCACCCATGGCGATCATGGTGACGTGACGGCGGCTCAGGGTCTTCTGATATCCCTCGGCGCTGAGGTTGGAGTCCGAGGCTGCAGATGAGGCCTTGGGGCTCTGGAGATCTGTGGGAGTACTTTGCGGCACAGCTGTTCCTTGTGGGTTGGGGTGTTGCTGTAGGTGTTACGCCAGTGCCGGGACACAGGCGGCTTTGGCACACAAAATTCGATCTTTCCCTCTTTGGAGGGCCCGAAGTGTGACAAAGGACGCAGAACGCCGAAGCTTCGCGCAACCCGTCTATCTTACGGGATTAACGCGAATGCCCGTGACGCAGGCAACAGGTGGCTGCGGATAAGGCGTCCTCCGGCTACGCCGCGGCTCTGGTTCCCAGGTATATCGAGCTGCGATCCGAGCCCGTGATCTGGTCGGCCAACACGGCGGCCTGCTCCCACAAGGGCGCCACCATCCCGTACACCTCACCGCGGTGCTGGGCGCACTCGCCCACAGCGTAAATGTCATCCTCGTCCATCACCCTCAGGTGGTCGTCCACCACGATTCCGCGCTCAACCGCCAAACCACTGACGACGGCGACGTCAACGTTCGGTCGGACGCCTGCGGAGACCACCACCATGTGGCAGTCGATGTCGGGTTGGTTGCGTACGCTCAGTCCCGTGATGCGATCAGCCCCGAGGATCGCGGTGACCCGGCTTCCGGAAAGAACCTGAACATCCAGACCGCAGGACTCCAGACCTCGGGCTGCTTCCAGAGCGAATGAGTCCCCGCCAATCACCGCTGCCCGTCGGTGGTGCTCCTGCTGAGCGAACGTGATCATCCTGCGGGCATCGTCCAAGCTTCGGAAGGTAAAGACTCCGTTGCGGATGGTTCCGCTGGGAGTGTGGAGCCCGGCCATGGGTGGCAGGAACGGGTGGCTGCCGGTTGCGATGATCAGCTGGTGGTACTGGACAACGCGGCCATCGGCGGCGAAGACGTGCCGGCTGAACTTGTCGATGCGTTCCACCCGGACCCCTGCATGAAACGTGATGTTGTTCTCCTGGTACCAGGGCAGGGAATGGATGAGTATGTCCGCCTCACTTTCCTTCCCGGACAGCACCCGCCCAAGCCTGGTCCGGTTGTAATTCCCATAGGGTTCGTCGCCGAACACCGTGATGTCGAAAAGATCCGCGCCACCCCTGGCCAGGACCTCTTCCACTGCCCGCGCGCCGGCCGTGCCGTTGCCGATCACCACCAGCCGCTTCTTCACCAGCACGCTCATCAGTGCTCCACCATCCCCAGGTCCACCACCACATATCCCCTGGTTCCCACGGGAGCCACGATGAAAAGCTCAATCACCGATCCGCCCTCGGTGTCTTCCACTACCCTGAGCGGGATATGAACATCGCTCTTGGCTCCAATGGGGAAATAGCGCAAGGGAATGCGGTCCCGCATCAGCACCACGGTGACCAGTTCCGGGCTCGAATTGCCCCCGCGAAAGTAGAGCGTCTGGTTGATAACGCCATCGGGCACGAAGTGGGAGAGCTCGGCATGGAGGGGCACCGGTTTGTCCAGGCCAGCGCCGTCAAAGGTGTAGATGCCCTGCAGGAAGAGATTCTGAATGATCACGGGACAAGTCCTTTCGGCCGTTCCCTTCCCATGATCCATTGCCGCTGTTTCAGGACGCTGGACGCCGTGTTTCCACCTTCGGGCCATGCGGTAACCATCTCTTTGCCAACAGCTCACCGGCAGGGAAGCCGCCCGGGGACTACTGCAATTCGCCGCCCTGCATCCCGTACCGCACCCACGTGCCCGCAGCGGGGCGGGCATGGTGGGAAGCACTCCGATCGAACCACTCCCCCAGCGCACGATCGTGGCTCACGATCACCACCGTGCCCTCAAAGGAAGCAAGAGCCGCTTCCAGCTGCTCCACCAGCACCGGGGCCAGATGGTTGGTTGGCTCGTCCACGATCATGGTGTCGAATCCACCCAGGAGGAGCCGGGCAAGGGCAAGTCGGCGCTGCTGCCCGGCTGAAAGGCCTCCCACAGGAACATGAAATTCGGCCGGTCGGAACAGCCCCAGCCGCAGCAGCCCCTCAGCATGTTCGTCGATGTTGCCGCCCAATCCCGCAGCGAACGCAGGGAGCAGCCGCAGCCCGGGCCGGGCGGGCACCTCGAGTTCTTGTTGCAGATAGCCCACCTTGCCGTTGACGTTCACAGTGCCTGCAGCGGGCTCCAGAGTCCGGGCAAGGACGGACAGCAGCGTGGACTTGCCAGCGCCGTTGGGGCCGGTGATGAGCACTTTCTGTCCGGTTTCCACCCTAAGATCGGTGGGCTGGAGACGCCCGGGGACACTCACACCCCTGGCTTCCAACGCGGGAGCGGACGCAATCTCCGCCACGGCCGCGGCCCGGGACGGTGCTGCCAATTTCAACGGCACTGGTGGCCGATCCACCGGGTTGTCCTCGAGCCTGCGCAGCCGCTCCTGGGCGTTACGGACCTTACTGGCCGCGGCGCTTTGCCAGGTTCCGGTCTTGAATCCGAACGCCATCTTGTCGTTGTCGCGTTTGCGGCCATAGCCCATGCCATCTGCAACCGTGGCAGCCTGGTGGCGTTCAGCAGCCATGGCGTCGAGCCATTGATCGTATTCCTGGATCCAGCGGGCACGCTCGGCCGCCTTTTCGCGGAGGTAGCCCTCATATCCGTTCCCGTACCGGTTTACGGACCGCCGGTCAGCGTCAACTTCGATGATGGTGCTGGCCACCTTCCGCAGCAGCACGCGATCGTGCGAGACCACCACAACCGTGCCCCGATGCGCCGCCAATCTCGACTCAAGCCAGGCCGTGCCGTTCGCATCCAGATGATTGGTGGGCTCGTCCAGCAGCAAGGCCTCAGCCGGGTCGGCCAAAAGACAGGCCAGCGCTACCCGCTCCTGCTCGCCGCCGGACAGAGACCCCAGTGTTCGACGCCGGTCCAAGCCTCCCAGCCCCAGCTTGTCCAACGCTGATTCCACCCGGGATTCGGCAGCGTAGCCTTCACGGAGTTGGTACTCCGTTTGCAGGCTTCCGTAGAGCTCCAAATCCTCCGAATCGGCGTCAGCCAAACCCGACTCGAGCTCGGCAATGCGTGCCTCCAGGGAACGCAGCGAACCAAGGGAAGCATCAATGGCGTCACCTACGGTCAGGGACTCGGAGAACCCGTGAGTTTGCGCGAGGTAACCCACGCGGTAGCCGGGGTTACCGGACAAACCCGCCGTGCCGTCGTCGGGCGTCTCCACACCGGCCAGCAAGCGAAGCATGGTGGATTTGCCGGCACCGTTTTCGCCGACAATAGCGACGTGTTCGCCGTGGTGGATGGCGAGGTCAACAGCATTCAGGAGTTGGCGGTCCCCGTAGCCGTGGGAAACGCCGGAAAGGTGCAGGTGGTTAGTCAAGAGGAATCCTCGCAAGTCCGCAGTGGGTGGCAGAAAGCCATGTGGGTACTGGGGATGCAGCCGTTGGGAGGGGGCTGCGCTCAAGACTTCATTGCTCAAGCCTGACGGCGGAAGCCGGATGCGTCAAGCCGACGCAACACCCCTTGGCGTCAGTTGTTCCGAAATACCATTGTGATGACACCAAAATGGCGTCAAAATGGTGTCATGCAGCTAAACCAGTACATCACGGCGGTGCAGCACCAGCTGGAGACCGCTGCCGAGGCTGGCGGCCCGGAGGCTCGCGCCCTCAGCGAACGCCTCACTGCCGCGGTCGAATCCACGGTCCGTCTGGTCCTCCTGGAGGCCCTCTCTGATGCCGCCAGCGAGATTACCTTGGAGCTCGCTCCCGGGTCCGTGGAAGTCAGGCTCCGGGGGCGTGACCCGGAATTCGTGGTCACAAATCCGCACGGCGGGGACTTCGAGGCCATGATCGAACAAACCATCCAAGGCACCATGGCACCGGAAGACTTCGATGGCACCAGTACCTCGCGCACCACGCTCCGGCTTCCGGATCAGCTCAAGCAACAAGTTGAAGAGGCGGCCGGCCGGGACAGCCTCTCCGTGAACTCCTGGCTGGTCCGCACCATCGCCGAAGCGTTGAACGGCGGCAACGCGCCCAGGAAAGGCACACGCCGCGAACCCGGCGAGCAAAACTTCACAGGATGGGCCCGCTAATGGCAACCTTCCAGACCCCGCAGCCAATCGCCGTCGTCATTGACGTCTCCGTCCGCGGCGATATCCAGGTGGTAGCCCAAGATCGCCACGACACCGAGGTGACGGTCCAACCCCGCAAGGCCACACGAAACCTGGACGTCAAAATGGCCGAGCAGACCACCGTGGACTACTCCGACGGCCGCCTGCAGGTAAGGCTTCACCCATCGTTCCGCCATAGCTGGTTCAGCGACGGCGGCGCTGTAGAGATCACGGTGGAGGTTCCTACCGGCAGCAGCCTGGAGCTGAAGTCAGCCATGGGAGACCTCAGCTGTGACGGCGAATTCGGCGCAGCCGACCTCAGGACCGATATGGGCCACATCCGCGTTGATCACTGCGGCGAGCTGAGGGCACATACGGACATGGGAGACATCACGGTGGAGCGGGCTGTGGGCCGGTGCCGGATCAAGACGGGCTCAGGAAAAATCCGCATCCACCACCTGGACGGAGTTGCCACCGTCAAGAACGGCAATGGCAACACGTACATCGCCCACGCCTCCGGAGAACTCAGCGTCAGCGCAGCCAATGGCGACATTTCGCTGGAACGGGCCGGCCTTTCCACCACCGTCAAAACATCCAGCGGCGATGTCACCGTGGGCGAAGTGGCCGCCGGCAGCCTCACAGTTCAGACTGCTGCCGGCACGCTGGCCGTGGGTGTGTCTGAAGGCACTGCCGCGTGGCTCGACCTCAGCACCAAATACGGACGTGTGCGCAATGCCCTCAAAGCTACCAACGGACCGGGCGACACCGTGGACAGAGTGGAGATCCGCGCCCGCAACGCCTATGGCGATATCGCGGTGATGCGGTCCCCTGTCAGCGCGCGGTAGCTGTGGCGAGGGCCCGCTTCCTGCGGGCTTTGGCCAGTCGCGTACCGATCAGTCCCTGCCGCGGGCTGAACAGATACACAAAGCCGAACACCACTCCCTGGGTAAGGACCACCATGGCCCCGGAAGCCGTGTCCAGATAGTAGCTGAGGTAGATGCCGGCCACGGAGCACACCACTGAAATGACGGGGGCAATCACCAGCATCCGGGCGAACCGGTCGGTCAGCAGGTACGCGGTGGCACCCGGGATGATCAGCATGGCCACCACCAGCACCACGCCCACGGTCTGCAGTGCAACCACGGAGGTCAGCGCCAGCAGGCCCAAGAGCAGTGCCCCGAGCCTTTTGGGTGACAGACCAATCGCGTGGGCGTGCGTAGGGTCAAAGGCGTAGAGCGTGAGGTCACGGCGTTTGAGGATCAGGATCGCGAAGGCCACCACACCCAGAACCACCACCTGGATGAGGTCCGGAACACTGACACCCAGGAGGTTGCCGAAGATGATGTGGTTCAGGTCGGTCTGGCTCGGGGTCACTGAGATCAGCACCAGGCCCAGTGCGAACAGCGACGTGAACACAATGCCGATCGCCGCATCTTCCTTCACACGGCTGGTATTGCGCACCACGCCGATCAATGTCACCGCGATCAGCGCGAACACCAAGGCACCCAACGCAAATGGCGCACCCACAATGTAGGCGAGGACGACGCCGGGAAGCACCGCATGCGAGACGGCGTCGCCCATGAGGGACCAGCCGATCAGGACGAGCCAGCAACTCAGGACCGCGCAGACCACGGCGGCAATTGCTGTGGTTGCCAGGGCCCGGACCATGAAGTCGTAGCTGAGGGGTTCCAGCAGGAATTCCATGGCCTAGCCCCTGTTCATGACGTCGAGGCCGAAGGCCATGGCAAGGTTCTCCGGTTGGAGGACGGTGTCCGGGCTTCCATGCATGAGCACCTTGCGCATCAGCAGCACGGCTTCGTCACAGAGTTGGGGCAGGGCGTGAAGGTCGTGGGTGGAGATGAGGATGGTGGCGCCGTTATCAGCCAACTCCCGGAGCAGCCTGGTGATGGTGGCCTCGGACCGTTTATCCACGCCCGCGAACGGCTCGTCCAAAAGCATCATGGTGGCGCCTTGAGCGATGCCCCGGGCAACGAAGGCACGCTTCTTCTGCCCGCCGGACAGCTGCCCGATTTGCCGGTCCGCATATTCGCTCAGCTCTACACGCTCCAAAGCATGTTCGACGGCGTCCCGGTCGGCTTTACGGGGCCGGCGCGTGAATCCCAAGTGCCCGTAACGGCCCATCATCACCACATCCCGGACGGACAGGGGAAATGCCCAGTCCACGTCTTCACTTTGGGGAACGTAGCCGATCCCCGCGTCCTTGCGCATTTTCACCGGGGGTTGACCGTTGATGAGCACCCTGCCGGAATCCGGTTTGACCATGCCCATGATGACTTTGAACAGAGTGGACTTGCCGGAGCCATTCATGCCCACCAATCCGCAGATCCGTGAATGCTCCAAGGAAAGCGACGCGGAGTCCAGGGCTAGAACTTCACCGTAATGGACCGTGACGTCCTCAACCGCAATGGCGGTTGTGCTCATGACGTTCCTCCTGTCAGTGCCGTGGTGATGACTTTGGCGTCGTGGCGCATGAGGTCCAGGTACGTGGGAACAGGCCCGTCCGCTTCAGAGAGGGAATCAACGTAGAGCACCCCGCCGAACTTGGCATCGGTGGCTCCGACAACCTGTTGCATGGGGGCGTCGGACACCGTGGATTCACAGAACACGGCCGGAACCTGGTTCTCCTTGACGAATTCGATGGCCCGCGTGATCTGCTGTGGCGTGGCCTGCTGCTCTGCGTTCACGGCCCAGATGTAGACCTCTTTGAGGCCGGCATCACGGGCCAGATATGAGAATGCGCCTTCACAGGTGACCAGGGCCCTCTGTTTTTCCGAAAGTACGGACAGTTTGGACACCATTTCGTCCTGCACGGCCTGAAGTTGGGTGTTGTAGGCCTTCGCGTTGGCTTCGAACTCGGCGGCGTGGGACGGGTCCAGCTTGGCGAAAGCCTTGGCCATGTTGTTGGCGTAGATCTGAACGTTCTTGGGCGACATCCATGCGTGGGGGTTCGGCTTGCCCTGGTAGGAGTCCTCGGCAATGGGCATGACCTCCACGCCATCGCTGACTACTACGTGCGGCACATCAAGGTCTTCGACGAACTGGGCGAACCAGGCTTCGAGATTCAGCCCGTTGTCAAGGATGAGGTCGGCTTGGGCGGCTTTCCGAATATCGCCTGGCGTCGGTTCATAGCCGTGGATTTCAGCTCCGGCTTTGGTGATGGACTCTACGCGCAGTTTGTCTCCTGCAACGTTTTTTGCAACGTCCGCCAGCACGGTGAACGTTGTGAGCACCACCGGTTTGTCATCGCTTCCGGCCGAGGAATTCCCACCGCAGGCGGAGACCCCCAGGGCAAGTGCGATTGCGGTCAGGGCAGCAGCGAAACGGCGGACATCTTTGGCGCGCCGAAACGGAAAGTTAGGCATACCGAAAATTGTAGCGACGCATGGGCCGCCCGGCAAAGCTAGGCTGGTCATATGGGCACTCTTTCCACCAAGGCACCTGAGTTCAAGTTCACTGCCTTGGACGGCCTCGCTGTTGCCGTCTACGTAGGCTTCACGGCCTACTTCCTGCTGGCCGGAGAGACGCTCAACCTCCTGATGCTGCAGCTTTTCGCGAACCCGGCTACAGCGTCGTTTGCCGTCAACGCAATCTTTTATGCCGGCGTCGGAATATTCTCCGTGGCATCGGCCTGGCGCGTAGCCGGGCGCGACCTCAAAATCCTGGGGACCCGTCCATGGTTCACGCTGGGCATGGTGCCGCTGGCCATCGTGGTGATGCTGATCCTTACAGCCCTGCTGGTGGCGGCCTTCGGAGGCGTTCAAAGCTCTGAAAACCAACTGGGCATCCAGGGCATGCTGCAACAGGTCCCCGCGTGGTTGATGGTGCCACTATTGGTGATCCTGGGCCCGTTCGTGGAGGAATACCTCTTCCGTCACCTCCTGATCGGCAAGTTGTCGCAGTACCTGAACATCTGGATCTGCTGCGTGATCTCCGTAGTGGTTTTCGCATCCATCCACGTGGTGGGCCGCGAAGGGCTTGCTTTGCCCGCGTTGGCACCGTACTTGGGGATGGCCGTGGTGCTGGTGGGGGTCTATGTGTGGACGGGGAAAAACCTGATGTTCTCCTACTTTGTGCACGCCGCCAAGAACCTCATGGCCGTTGTCCTGATCTACGCTGTTCCCCCCGAACTCCTACCCAACTGAGTCGGGAACCCGGACGGAAGGTGACCGCAAGGCCCTACCCGGTCACCCGCAGTCGGGAATAGCTTGAGGGCATGACACTGAACATTCAGGTAGTAGTCGATTGCAAGAAGCCGCACGAGCTTGCCGATTGGTGGGCCGAAACCCTCGAATGGACGGTAGAGCCCCAGGACGAGGCGTTCATCCGGTCCATGATCGAGCAGGGTTACGCAACCGAGGATCAGACCATCACCCACAACGGCAAACTGGTGTGGGCAGAAGGCTGCGCAATTGTCCCGGCGGAAGACAAAGACCCGACGACCGGCCGGCGGATCCTTTTCCAAGCCGATCCCAACCAAAAGTCCGTCAAAAACCGCGTCCATTGGGACGTCCGCCTGGACGGCCGTGACAAGGACGACGTGCGTAAACAGCTGGAAGCACGCGGTGCCAAACACTTATGGACCGCCAACCAAGGACCCCACGAATGGCACACCATGGCCGACCCCGAGGGCAACGAGTTCTGCATCAGCTAAGGCCATTACTAGACTCAGGGTGTGAACAACCAACTCCCTGCCAAGGTTTCCGACGTCTTTGACCCCTCACGCTGGCGCACCGTTTCCGGCTTCGACGACTTCAAAGACATGACCTATCACCGGCAGGTTGAGCGTTCAACGGACGGCTCCGTCAAGGACCTCCCCACGGTCCGCATCGCCTTCAACCGCCCCGAGGTCCGTAACGCGTTCCGCCCGGGCACCGTGGACGAGCTCTACCGCGCCATGGACCATGCCCGCATGACACCCGACGTCGCCACCGTCCTGCTCACGGGTAACGGCCCCTCGGAGAAAGACGGCGGCCACTCGTTCTGCTCCGGCGGAGACCAGCGGATCCGCGGCAGGGACGGGTACCGCTATGCCGAAGGGGATACCCAGGAGACCATAGACCCCGCCCGGGCCGGCCGCCTCCACATTCTGGAAGTCCAGCGCCTCATGCGCACCATGCCCAAGGTTGTCATCGCCGTCGTGAACGGTTGGGCGGCCGGTGGCGGCCACTCTTTGCACGTGGTCAGCGACCTCACCATCGCCTCGCGCGAGCACGGCAAGTTCAAGCAGACCGACGCCACCGTGGGAAGTTTCGACGCCGGATACGGCTCTGCGCTGCTGGCCCGCCAAATCGGTCAGAAGGCCGCGCGGGAGATCTTCTTCCTGGCCCGCGAATACTCTGCCGAAGACATGGTCCGGATGGGCGCTGTCAACGAGGCCGTGGATCATGAACGGCTGGAAGAAGTGGCCCTGGAATACGCCGCGGACATCGCCCGCCAATCTCCGCAGGCCATTCGCATGCTCAAGTTTGCCTTCAACCTGGCAGACGACGGCCTCGCCGGGCAGCAGGTATTTGCCGGCGAAGCCACCCGCCTCGCGTACATGACGGACGAGGCCGTGGAGGGCAAAGAAGCGTTCCTCCAGAAGCGCGATCCCGACTGGTCCAACTTCCCTTACTACTTCTAGGACACCCGGTGGACATCGATCCCATACTCAAAGCCCTGATGGCCGCCCTCCACGGCGAGGGCCCCGCCATCGAAATCGTCGTGGACGAACTCGGCGAGCCGCAAGCGGTTCCGGTAGAGACCGGCGTCGAAGAGGCAGCCGTTGTGGTCCGCACCTCCGGCTCCACGGGGACGCCCAAAGCCACCGTTCTGACCATTGACGCCCTGGCTGCGTCCTCCGTGTCCACAGCCATGGCCCTGCGCGGCGAAGGCCAGTGGCTGCTGGCCCTCCCCCTGCAGTATGTGGCCGGGGTTCAGGTGCTGGTCCGTTCGCTGTATGCGGGCACGCGCCCGTGGGTCATGGACCAGTCCAGTGGCTTCACGCCTGAGGCCTTCACAGCAGCGGCCGAGGAACTCACGGACAAGATCCGTTTTACCTCCCTGGTGCCCACGCAGCTCCAGCGGCTGCTGGACTCCCCCGTGCCGGAAACCCTCGCCGTGCTGCGCCGCTTCAACGCGATTCTGCTGGGCGGCGCACCCGCTTCGGCTGAACTCCTCAGCACTGCCCGGGAGCAGGGACTCAAGGTGGTGACCACCTACGGCTCAGCCGAGACTTGCGGGGGGTGCGTATACGACGGCGAGCCGCTGGACGGCGTCGAGGTCCGCATCGGCCAGGGCGAACTGGAAGGCCGCATCCTGCTGGGTGGCGACACCGTGGCGGCAGGCTATATGGATGCTGCCCGGGCTTCAAAGGCTGCGTTCTTCGAGGAAGACGGGACCCGCTGGTACATCACCGGGGATCTTGGGGAACTGTCCGACGACGGCAAGCTTACGGTTCTGGGCCGCGCCGATGACGTGATCATCACCGGCGGCGTCAAAGCCTCCGCCGCATACATCCAAGGCAAGTTGGAAGAGCTCGACGGCGTCACCGCGGCTTTCGTGACCGGCGTCCCGTCGCGCGAATGGGGCCAGGCCGTGGCAGCCTACGTTGCCGTGACCGATCCCTCGCCCGAAGGCGTGAAGGGATTCACCGCCCGACGCGAAGAGGCACTGGGCGTCCTTGCACCCAAGACGGTGCTGGCCGAGAAGGAACTGCCGATGCTTCCCAACGGAAAACCGGACCGCATGGCCATGATTGACCTGCTTTCCAATCTGCATCAGGGACAATAGACACGTTCTTCCTCCCGAGCCTGACTCAAGATCAACCGCGAAATACACGAGGTACTACACGTGGCGACAGCTGCACAATGGATTCAAGGAGCCCGGCTCCGCACACTGCCCGCGGCGATTGCGCCGGTCCTCATCGGTTCGGCAGCGGCGTACGAGCTCCAGGCTTTCCGGCTGCCGAACGCGATCCTGGCGGCACTTGTGGCTCTCTTGCTTCAAATCGGAGTCAACTACGCCAACGACTACTCGGACGGGATCCGCGGGACGGACGAGGACCGGGTGGGTCCTCTTCGCTTGGTGGGTTCCGGCGCAGCCAAACCGGAACAGGTGAAATGGGCAGCCTTCGCGCTCTTCGGGGCGGCGATGATCTGCGGCCTGATCCTGGTGATCATTACCCAGACGTGGTGGCTGATCCTGGTGGGCATTGGCTGCGTCCTGGCAGCTTGGGGATACACCGGCGGGAAGAACCCCTACGGGTACCTGGGCTTGGGTGACGTCTTTGTCTTCGTGTTCTTCGGTCTTGTGGCCACCCTTGGCACCACCTACACCCAGGCCGGGCAGGTCAGCCTCGCCGCGGTGATTGGTGCGATCGGCACCGGGCTCATTGCCTGCGCATTGCTGATGGCCAACAACGTGAGGGACATCCCCACGGATGCGGCAGCAGGAAAGCGCACCCTTGCTGTGCGGCTTGGTGACAGGCATGCCCGTGAAAGCTACGTCCTGATGCTGGCCGTCGCCATTCTGCTGGTGATCGTGCTGGCACCCACCAAACCGTGGATGCTCATTGTCCTGCTGCTGATCCCCGCGTGCCTCATGCCTGCCTGGCTGATGGTGAACGGCAAGAAGCGCAAGAGCCTCATCCCGGTCCTCAAGCAGACCGGCATGATCAACCTCGGCTACAGCCTGCTGTTCTCGCTGGGGCTGATCCTAAGCCGCGGCTTCTAAACCTTTATACGAGTTTTTGTACAGCTAACGCCCCCATGAAGCTCTCTTAGGGGCGTTAGCTGTACAAAAACTTCTAGACAGTGCCCGGGCGTTTGTCGTTGTTAACGGCGATGTCCGGGTTTTTCTCTACCAAGCCGTCCTCGGCTGCGGCGTCTTCAACCTCACCCGCAGTGCGAATCGGCTTGGCCCGCCCGGAGAAACGTTCACGCATGGCCGCAGTGGCGGCGTCGCGCTGTTTTTGGAAGAAGAGGTAGCTGATGGCGAAGGCAATCAGACCGGCGAACACCACAGCCAGGATCCAACCAACCCCCAAAAAGGCGAACAACACGAACAACGGCACGAACAGTGCCAGGCGGATGAGGGAATACTTCAGGAAAGCCACCGTCCAAGTTTAGCCGCCCGGATGGTTGCACTCTGATCACAGCCGCAAGAGGGCGTCCAGTGATTGGCTTCCGGCGACTAGACTTGGTGCATGCTCCGGGTTGTAGGCGTCGTCATTGTATTGGTCATCTTTGTCTATGCCTTGGTGGACGTCATCCGCACCGACGGCCACCAGACACGCGGGATCTCCAAACCCGCGTGGATCATTGTGATGATCGTCCTCCCGCTGCTGGGCGCGATCCTCTGGTTCATTTTCGGCCGCCCTTACAACAAACCCAAAGCCGCACCGGTTCGACGCCAGCCCACAGCTCCGGATGACGACCCCGAATTCCTCCGCAACCTGGAAACCGGCCGCCGTAACCAGGCTGAAGACGATCGCCTGAAAAAGCTCAAAGCGGACTTGGAAGCCAAGGAACGCGATCTTGGCGAGAAGCCCGGCGATGGCAGCGGCGACGCCAAAAACAACGGATTCAAACCCGGCGATGCCAAGCGTACCGAGCCGGATCCGCATGATACGGACGAGCTGAAGTAGGGAACATGGCCCAGCAACCTGATGGATCACGGCAGACACCTTCCTCCACGCCATCAGTCAGCGGGCCCGCGTCACCCTCCGCACCACCGCCGCGCCCCGGCATTTCACTTTCCACGCCCCCGCCCATAGCAGCGGTGGTCAAACCTCCCGCACTAGCGCGATGGTCGCGCTCACTATGGGTGGCCAGCTTCGTGGCGGGGATAGCCGTGGTGGCCACAGGCTTTCTGGGCCGTGATTCCCACTTCGAACGCTTGAAGGGGGTCATCGGAGGCATGGTTCCCGAGGGCGACGCCAATGCAGTGGAGGGGGCCACTG
This sequence comes from Arthrobacter sp. DualSoilB13, assembly GCF_055389195.1. Classification (NCBI taxonomy): domain Bacteria; kingdom Bacillati; phylum Actinomycetota; class Actinomycetes; order Micrococcales; family Micrococcaceae; genus Arthrobacter; species Arthrobacter sp. DualSoilB13. The sequence continues at coordinate 3,344,992 of NZ_AP035865.1, forward strand.
CGGTGGTGTTCCTGGGAAGCCTCGCCATGCTGGCCCTGGTGGTGGCCATGGAAGCGACCCTGCTGGCGGCCCTGTTTAGACGCCGCATCTGGGCGCGCTGGGCCTTGGCCCCGCTGGTCCTCCTGCACGCTGTGGTCACCGTCATCACCGCCGACTTCGTGGTGGCGCCCGGAGCCGATGGCGTCCTGACAACTGTGCTCTTGGCGGCCCAATTCATCCTGGCCGCTGCTGGCCTGATCCTGCTGTTTCTCCCATCCACCACCAGCTGGCTGCTGAGCGAACGGTTTTCTTAGCGAACGGCCGGAATTGCGGCCAACATCCCTTCGCAACTGCGCAGGACTACGCGGCATGCGTCCAGTGCGGCCGGCTCAGTGAGCGGGTTTTCCGCGATTAACCGCCAACGGTTAAAGGCGTTCCGTGCCGCCTCACTGATCTGCTCCGGGGTTGCCCCGGGATCCAAGCCCAACCTCAGCTGGGGGGTACTGCCGTGGCCGCCTACCAACTGCTCGGCTTCCGCAGACAACTCCGGGGTCAGGCTTAGTCCCGTCGTTCGCAGCGTCCCTAGGAGTTTCAACTCCCGGAACTCGTGCGCGCCAGCCTGCAGCCTCTCCAAGCCGGCTTCCAGCGGAAGCACGGTATCCCGCGGTGAACCGCGCAGCAAAGCTTCCAAACCCACGACGGCGGCACGAGTCTTGAGTGCGTCCGCCCGGGTTTGGAACAAAGAGGCGATATTCTGAAGCAACTGGCCAAGTCCGCTGCGCCGTGCCAACTCATGGGCTAGTTCCGTGGGGTTGCTGATTCCGCCCCGGATCAGTGCAACACCAAGGCGAATGCCGAAAAGGCCGAATCTTTGCACGAGGAACGCTTTGGCTTCCGGTGTCAGCTCAGCGGGTTCGCTGGCCCGGACAAAGAGGTCCGCTGATAGCATCAGCCTTTCCCGCTGGTTCCTGTCCATCAGCGCCAACACCTGCATGGCTTCAAAATCCGTTTGGCGCATGGTCCGCGAGCTTTGCGCAAGCAGCCCGGCAACCGGCACGACGCCCAGCGCAAGCGGCCTAAGGTTCTGGTCCCTGCTGTATCTATCAGCGATCACCGCGGCGGAGATGAGGGAGTCGATTCTTCCCGCACCGATCTCGTCGGCCCGGGACAGGACCGCCAACGCATTGACAGTCCCGGATTGACCCGCGGCGGTGTCCTTAAAGGACTCGAGGAACCTGACATCGGAGGCATGAAGATGCCGCATGAGATAGATGACAGCATCGGCAGCCATGGGGGCGTCCTCGGGTAGGAGGAATTCTGCGGAGCGCCCTGACACATCCCGTGACAAAGAGGCGATCCCCGGGGTATCGATCAGCGTCAGCTCCCTCAGGCTCGCTGCCGGCCAATCCACCACCAAGCGTTCCACGTCCTCAGGCCGGACATCGCCCAAGCTGAAGATCAAACGGCCATCCTCACGGGTAACCGGGAGCGCAAGCGGCTCCCCGATGATGGGATGAAGCGTAATCCTGGGAGTATGCCCGTACCGGTACCAGGTGACGATTCGGGTGCATTCCCCGGCATCGGTGGGCGCGATTTCTTCCCCGATGATCGCATTGAGAAGAGTGGATTTGCCGGCCTTGACCATGCCGGCCACGGCTACCCGCAACGGCCCTTCCAGCCTGCCCTCGAGCTCCTCCACCACTGCCAGAGCCGCTGCGTCGTGCTGGAAAGCCTCCCTTGCTTGCCGGAGCAGGTCAGAGGCTCCGGCGATGCCCGAGTCCATCATCCTGCCGGGACCGCCGACGTTGACGTGGTGGATTGGGGCAGGTTGTTGGCCTGGGCGGTTGCGGGTGGCTCTTGGTGCAGTTGATGCGCGGCCTTCGCCAGGGCGTCCACTGCTGTGAGCTGGTTCCGTATCTCTTTGATTCTCATGTCCCGCTCAACCGCGTACGTGGCTGCCGCTTTCTGTGCGGCCGCAACGGATTCTGTCAGGGAACGGTGGTGCTCTTCGGCGATCTCCGTGAAATGGTCGCGTGTGGCACGCTGGACCAGCCGCAGCCTGTCTTTGAGCTGCTTGCCCACTTGGAACACAACATCATCAACGTGCTTCCGTACCAGCACCTTCGCTTCGGACTGGCGTTGTTTCAGGCGCGCTTCTTTGTCTTCCCTATAGGCTTTCCGTCCCAGCATCAGGCCGGCCCCAACCGATAGCGGATTGATAAGGGCCATCCCAAAGATGCCCGTCAGGAGGCCGAACATCAGTACGCCTCCGTAGGACCCGCGCATCCCGATCAGCACTTTCTGCAGCGGCCCGAGCCTGCCATCCTGCATCTCCTGGATGTCGGCTACAGGGTCCAGTACGCCGCCGGTGTCTGCCACTTTCAAGGCGGGGAGGGCCACCACTTCCTCTGAGAAGTGCTCCGCCACCTGGGTGGCCAACCATTGCGCACGTTCGCTGGTCCACACGAAGGTATCTGAAACCGCCGCTGCCGTGCTCTGTTCCAGCCATTGCGTGAACTGCTCCCACGCGGGTCCAGGGTCCCCTTGATCAATGGCAGTTTCGGCCTCGCGTTGTATCCGGCGGAGCCTGTCCCTCAAGTCGTACTCCAGGTCGGCGATCAGGTCACCAATGCCGTCATTGAGGGTGATCTGCCAACGGGCGGAGCGTTTGCGCAGCGAGTCCGCGTCCTCCTTCGCCGCGTTCAGGCCAGCGATCATTTGTGGTGTTCCTGCCGGGTTTTCCAAGGCTTCAAGTTCCGACTGCAAAGCCAGCCGAAGGTTTTCGGTGACAGACAAAAGGTCGTTGCTGACGGATCTGCGTTGCATCCTGGCCGCCCCGCCCACAATGTTGTTCCGCAAATGGCCGATCAGCGCGGGAAATCCTGATTCGGCGTTCAATTCCTGGTCCTGCAGCCGCGCCGCATGGAGCCGCAACTCCGAGGACACTGGAAAGAGTGGAATATCGGGCCCGACGCTGGCCAGGTGTCTTTGATCCAGCTCAGCGATTTGGCGCCAACTGGGATAAAGATCTGTCTTGGACAACACACACAGGACGTTCGGGCTGATGCGCATCGCTTGACTCAGGAACCGCATCTCCGGTTCGGTGTATTCCTGCGATGCATCGGAGACGAACACCATGGCGTGGGCCGATGGCAAGGCAGTCAACGTGGTCAGTGTGTGTGTTGAGCCCAGTCCGCCAACGCCAGGGGAATCGACGATCGTCAGTCCACCGCTCAGCAGCTTCCGGGGCAGTGACACTTCTGCGGCCACGATGTTCTTCGCGTTGCCCGGATTACCTTTCTCTGAGACGTATTCCGCGAGTTGATCCAGGTGGACGGGTTGCCTTTCCAAGCCGTTTTCGCGTTTTCCGGCATCTCCTTCGGCCTCCGGTCCGCTGCTTTGTTGGGCGGGAACGAGAACGACCGCCGACGCCGGGTCCCCGTGCCGCACAACTGTTGGGACGGCGGTGGCAATGTCGTCATCCACCGGGCAGACAGGTGCGTTCACCAGCGCGTTGATGAGCTGGCTCTTCCCTTGTTTGAACTCGCCCACCACGATCACACGGACACTGGGATCGCTGAGGCGGGTGAGGGTATTTTCCAGACGACGCCGGAGGTCGTTCCGGTCCCCTGCCAGCGCCATGCCCTGTTCCACCAAGATGGTCATGCGTCCTGTTTCCGTCACCGTCTGTCCTTTGTCCCTTGTTTTCCAGCGCCGCTCCAGTGAAGAGGCCACGAAGTGCCCGGCAAACGTTATGGCGTCTGCCGGGCACTGCTGGGGTTTTCGTAAATGTTGTGTCAAAAATTCTTTACGACGTTTGGACCTTCCTGGTGCTAGTCGATTTCCACATCGTTCTTGGCGACGACGATCGAATCATCAATGTCGTTGTATTCAACCTCAACGTCGAGTTCGTTGTCGGCGATGACGGTGTTGTCCTCGACGTTGGTGTATTCGAGTTCCAGCTCGTTGTCCTGGATGACCGTGGAGTCGTAGTTGACCTGCACGTCCTCGACGTCGATGTCGGTGGAGTTATCAACTTCCAGCTCGTTGTCCTGTACAACGATGGATTCGTTGATGAGCTGAACGTCTTCGACGTCCACATCCGTGGAGTTGTCGTTGAACGAATCGGTGACGTTCACGGAGTTGTCCGTGACGGAGTTGTCGGAATTATCCGAGTTGTCCGAGTTGTCAGAGTTGTCGTTGAACGAATCCGAGACGTTGACCGAGTTATCCGAGTTGTCCACGGAGTTGTCCGTGTTGAACGAGTCCTCGATGTCCACATCAACATCAACATCGGTGTTGTAGGAGTCCTTGGTCACCGAATGATCGGAGTTGTCGTTGAACGAATCCTTGACCTCAATGTCCGTGTTGCCTACTTCAACATCTCCGTCGCCGGACTCCGTAATGTTCACCGAGTTATCCGTTGAATGGTCATCGGTGGTGGTAGTGGTTGTAGTCGTGGTGGTGTTGCCCGAATTGCTGACGTCGTCGCCGGCAGCAATAGCGCCGTCGCCGGAGGCCACCACAGCGTCCTGGTTGAAGAGTTGCGTGACATCGCCGTCGGCCCAGATGTTCTGGTTCACCGACTGGTCAGTGATGGTGTCGCGGTCGTCGATGGTGGTGGTGTAGGAGTAATTGTTCACCACGTGGACCAGCTGCTGAACGGCATGTGCGTGGTCGTCCCAGTCGCCGCCACCGTGACCGCCGCCGTCGTGGCCACCGTGGTCGCCGCCCCCGCCACCACCGTGGCCGCCATGTCCGTGATCGTCGTCGTCGTGTCCACCCCAGCCGCCGCCACCGCCGCCGCCACCGTGGCCGCCGCCGTCGTGGCCACCGTGACCGCCGCCGTCGTGTCCACCCCAGCCGCCGCCACCGCCGCCACCACCGTGGCCGCCATGTCCGTGATCGTCGTCATCATGGTCCGGGCGTCCGCCGCCGCCGCCGCCGTGGGGGTGATCATCGTCGTCGCGGCCACCCCAGGCACCCCCGCCACCGGTGGAAGCGTGATTGCCGCCAGTGTTGTATTCGCGGTCGAAAGAGGAACGGGCGTTGATGGGTGCATAGTCCAGGACAACCGGACGAACGGCGTCGACGTCGGCCGAGGAGACGTCACGCAAACCCGCTGCAGCGAGCGCAGCTTCCGGATCACGGACGAACTCTTCAGCGGCATCTGGATCATTGAACAGGCTCATCAGGAACTGCACGAGCTGTTGTGCGAGTGTAGGCATTGGAGTGCTCCCTCAAATTCTGTGGTGTGTGGTTGGCCCGGCGCCTTTGCCGGGCTTGAATTCAACGTATTGCCGGGCCGGGGGTCCGGGCATCGGGGGTGGTCCCCCTACCCAGTCACCCACCGTTAGGGGATGGCGGGGTTTCCCGTTAGGGGGTGAAGGGGTATGCCGCCTACGGAGGCGGGTACCCCTCCCCCAACGCCAGCCGTAGGCGGACCAAGAGCTCCGAACGGTTTTCCGCTCCCAGACGTCGCCGCATACGTGCCACGTGATGCTCCGCCGTGCGGGGAGAGATATAGATGGCCTCACCGATCTCCCGGTAGGTCTTGCCTTCAAGGATGAGTCGGCCCACTTCACGTTCCCGGGCGCTGAGCCCTGAGGTGTCGGGAGTTCCGGGACCACCATTGCCAAAGTCCATGACGGGTTGAGCTGTAGCGCTAGAGCGCGCGTCCTCTGGCCGTTGGGCCGCCCCGGCAGGCGGTGCTGCACTTTGGGGATGAATATCCCTGGCGCACGCCAGTAGTTTCACCATGTCTCGTCGCTCATCCGCGTGCGCGGCGGCGTGGCCCGCCAAGCGCGCGCCCTCCCAAGGCATCCCGACGGCGGCCAACCCACGGGCCGCTGTTTCGACGTCGGACGCTTCAAATCGGCCTGCCAGGACGGAGACCCACGCCTTGCCGCCTGTGGCGAGCACGGACGCCAGATGGCTGTGTTCAGAGGCGCGCACGAGTGCTGCAGCGTGTGGTGCCAGTCCGGCGGGGTCTTCGCTGAGCAAAGCCGCCTGCACCGCCGCCCAGTGCAATGGAACGGACCACAAGGGCGGTTTGCCCAGCCTGCCCAGCAGCTCCCAGGCGTTGTCCAGGTAATGGCCAACCCTCCTTGATTCCCGAAGCCGGGCCGCGGTGATCATGAGTTCGCCCCACGGCAGGAGGCTGAAGAGATCCACGGACACATGCATCATCGCTTCGCGGGCTCTCTCCCAGGCAAGCACGAGCTCGTGCATGTCACTGCCGCGCCGGGCAAGGCCCACCTCCAGTGCCGCAAGCAAGAACCCATCCCTTGGTGCCAAGGACCAATGGTTGGCCTTGAGGGCCTCGTTGATGGCCAGGATGGCGTCATCGGCGTTGTCCTGTTGCATGGAGGACCACGCCCGCAACAGGAACAGCCGTGGTCGCGCTGCATCGCCCCCTTGACCAGCCGCCAGCGCTGCTTTGAGCACTGTGTCCGCCACCTCCGGCTCCCCGCTGTGGAGGGCGCATAAGGCTGCCAAGGCTCCGGGTGTTTCCGGAAGGGGGATGGTTGTGCCTGCCGCGTTCATCATGTCCGAGGCCCGGATGAGCTCAGGCAGTGCCAGTTCCGGGGCCGGCCCCAAGGTTCGGCGGAGACCCTCCTGGGTCAGTGACAAGGCCACTGCCAGGAGCGTCGGAGAACCGCTCGGCGGAGCAGCTGCCAGAAACTCTTCGGCGGCCGCGGCATTTCCCGTCCCGATCATGGCCACAGCAGCAAGGGGTGCCGAACCATCGATCCTGTTCGGCCCAAGCCAGCTGTAAGTATCGGCGCTCCGGGACAGCATTCCGCGCTGCGCCCAGACCGCCGAGGCTACGTCTACTCCCAGTCGCAGGTCCGGTGCCTTGGGCACCGCCAGGAGTCTGTCCGCGATTCTGCCTGCAGCATCCAAATCACCAGTCGCGGCAGCAGCCTGGGCGCGTCTTGCGGCCTTGGCGGCCTCGTCACCCCCGGCCAAAAGAGCTTCGGCGTAGAGCTCTGCAGCCAGCCGCGGGTCATTTTCCAGCGCTTCATCTGCGCAGCGTTCGAGCTCAGCCACCACGCGGGGATCCTTGAAACCCGTCCGCGCAAGGTCACGGGCCAGTTCCCCCAAGTGCTGGCCGTCCTGAATGGTCTTGTCCACCAGCTCTTTTTGCATTGCACGGGTGCGGGCAGGTGGAGTTTCCTTCAGCAAGGCATACCGTGCCGTTGCTGCATCCCAGGTATCGGTTGTCTCTGTGAGGGGGTGATCTTCTGCGCCGGGACCATAGTGGCCGGGCATATGGTCATGTCCCGTCATGGGTTAGACCGCCGAGAGCAGCGCTGGATCCGCAGCGGGGCTGGTTTCCGTTGGTAACGGAGCCGGGTCAGGGACGGCCGGCGGTGTGGTCTCTTGCGGCAGTATTGGTTCCTGTGCCGGGGGTGGAGGGTCTTGGACCACCGTCGGCTCGGGCGCCGGCACGGTCGGTTCCGGCGTTGGGGGTGGAGTCACTGGGTCCGCGGGAGTACTCGGAGGTGTTGTCGGTTCTGTTACCGGTGGGGTGGTGGGCTCGGTCGTTGGCGGTGTTGTGGTCGGTGGCGGAGTCGGTCCGCTGGCGGCACCTCCTGTGGGATCAGGTGCAGGGGTCGCTGGCGGGGTCTGGGTACCTGGAGCCTGGGTACCCGGGGCCTGGGTACCCGGCGTCTGAGTACCCGGAGCCGGTGCAGCCGGTGGGGTGGACGCCCCCGGCGCAACCGGTGGGGTGGTGCCGGCCGCGCCGGTTCCCGTCCCGGCAGTGGTTCCGGAGCCGGACCCGGCGCTTCCTGTACCACCGGTGCCCGCGCTGGTTGACCCGGGGTTCGTACCCTGAGTGTTTGCACCTTTGGCTGGCGCCTTTCCGTTGGATCCAGCCCTCGTGACGCCCGCCTTGGCGCTCGCTTCGAGACCGCCCGCCAGTCCTCCGACAACCGGGATCGAACCCCCTGCGCCTCCAGCGCCGTTGCCTTGGGCGCCGGGAGCCTGTGCCCCGGCTGCCTGAGCACCGCCGTCGCGCATGACATCCGCTGCCTGATTGCCGAACATGGTGGCCAGCAGTCCTGAGCCTACGGGGCTTTGGGCCGCCGTGGCAGTCGCGATGGTCAGCGCGGTAGCGGCCGCAGCGGCTGCTGCCGCCATCCGCACGCGGGGCCGCGGGGCATGCCGGCCTGGTGTGGTCACACTGGATTTGGGGTGGTTGAATGCCGGAGCCCTGCCCGGGACGTGCGGCCTCCGCATCGCAGCCGCCGCGCTTGTTTTTACAGGCCCGGATGGCAAGGCTGCAGCGGCCGGAGCTGAAGCGGCCGTGGCCGAGGCTGCCGCGGCATCCACTGCGTCCGCCCCCTGCGAGAGCAGGCCAGCGACAGCAGCGCCACGGCAGATAGACGATTTGGGATCGGCGTCAACGGCGATTGGACGGTCAAGTTCCACGGAAATCAGCTCTGCCACGAGTGGAATCCGGGAAGACCCGCCGATGAGCAGCACTGCGCTGAGATCCTGGGCTTGGAGGTTGATGGTTCTCAGGCTGCGTTGGAGGGCGTCCACGGTATCCCTGACAGGGGCCTCGATCATCGCCTCGAATTCGGAGCGGACCAGCCGCACCGACGTCTGGGTTCCGGGCAGGGATACGGCCACGCTGGCTTCGCTGTCCAGTGAGAGTGCCTCCTTGGCTTCCCGGCACTCCCGCCTCAACCGCGCCAGTGCAGCCAAGGTCTCGGGAGAGGCCGGGTCCATGGCCGGGCCGTCGCCAAGGTGACCCATGACGTGGCGCAGGACGGCGGCGTCGAAATCGGCGCCGCCCAGAGTTTCAATGCCGTCCGGACGGCCCAATAGCTCAAAGTTGCCCGCTCCGGCTTTGCGAAGGATTGCGGTGTCGAACGTACCGCCGCCGAGGTCGTACACCGCGATGATGCTGCCGTCCTCCACGCGCGTTTGGGAGGCGTAGTGCAGCGCAGCCGCTTCCGGCTCGCTGATCAGGGTGATGTCCTGCAGGCCTGCCATGGTGAGCGCTGCCAGGACCAGTGAGGTGCGGTGCTGACCCCACGCTGCAGGGTGGGTCATGATGATCGACGTCGGCGCGGTGCCCTCGCGCTCTTGGGCCTTATCCACCACCCATCGGGCCATGGTGGCGTACACGTCCTCTGGTGCCAGCCAGCTTTCGCCCACAGCGAGGGGAACGGAGTCACCTATGCGGCGCTTGAACTCCCGCACCATGCGTTGGGGGTCGTCCAGACCGCGACGTTCGGCGGCTTCTCCTACCAGCACCCGGCCGTCGCCGGCATAAAACAGCACCGAGGGCACGGCACTGCCATGCAATCCCAACGAGAGAATTTCAGGGGTTGGAGTGGGTCCTTGGCAGGGCTTGACAAGGGCTGCGGCGGTAAAACTTGTTCCGACATCGATGGCGAGAACATAGCTCATGGTTACCTCGAAAAGGTCACGGCGCGTCGCTAGCGGGCTGCATCACAAGCGGGTCCTGAACAAGGTAGCACCTGCCCCTGACGGGCAAAAGGCTTAGTTGCAACACCAAATTGTCATGATTGCTACACCGATTTGTCATACTCCGCGACCGTCATCCGCGTGCAGGAGCAAAGCCCCTGCTCAGAGGGCCAAAGCGGCAGGCCCCTCGGCCTACAGCCCCGAGTAGGAGTGCAGACCGTTGAAAACGGTATTGACGAGCGTGAAGTTGATGATGACGCAGGCGTAGCCAACAATTGACAACCATGCGGCACGGGTTCCGGTCCAACCGCGTGTGGCCCGGGCATGCAGGTAGCCCGCGTAGACCACCCAGATCACAAAGGTCCACACTTCCTTGGGGTCCCAGCCCCAGAACCGGCCCCAGGCTTTCTCAGCCCAGATCGCCCCGAACATGAGGGTAAACGTCCAGCCGATGAAAGCGATGGCGTTAATGCGGTAGGAGAGATTCTCAAGGCTCAAGGCGTTCGGAACCAGGCGCATGAAGCCCAACTTGTCCGCACGGCCGGCAGCCAGGTTCTTTTGGCGATGCGATTGCAGCAACTGCAGCACGGACATGGCAAACGTCAGGGTGAACAGTGCCGAGGACAGCACCGCGATGGAGACGTGGATGATCAACCAGTAACTCTGCAGCGCCGGAACCAAATGGCCCACTGGAGTCCAGAAAGCAGCCGAAGCCGCTACCAGCATGATGATGGCCAAGCCGATCACGAACGTGCCCAGGAAGCGGAGATCCCTACGGATGAGGACTATAAGGAAGACAGCCACTGCCACGAAAGCACCGGTGGTGAGGAACTCGTACATGTTGCCCCACGGCACGCGGCCTGCACCGAAGGCACGCGTCACCACACCCGCACCATGGATCAGCACACCCAGCACGGTCAGCGCGACGGCCACGCGGGCAGGAGCGCGGCGTTCGCCTGCGTACTTCATGTCGCCGGCGGCGGTACCGCCCTCAACGGTGAGGCCCGACGTCGGACGCTCGGCGCGGCCAGCCGGCCCACCGGCGTCGGGACCTCCCAAACCTGCCGCGACACGGCCCGCAGCAACGCTCACCTTGTGGTCGGTGGTGCTGGCCGCAGCCTTCTGGTCCACGGCGCGGAGCATCTTGCTGCTCTTGGCCAGGTCCCAGGCAAAGGCGATGAACGCCACGGTGTACGTGCCGGCGGCCAACAGCATGAACAGCTCGCTGTACTGGCCCAGGGTTTCGTTGATGACGGGCATTACTGGTCCTTCGAGGTTGAGGAAGATCCTGCAGTTGTTGTAGCGGTGTCCGGCGTGGCCGGCGTTTCCGGGATGTTCCATTCCCGGGCAAAGATCTCGCGGAGGGCTGCTGCTTCACCGGCGAGGCGGTGGTCTTCGCCGCGAGCCAGCAGGCCGTATTCCACCATGGTGCGGCCATCGGAGTGGGTTCCGGTGCGGACCCAGACGCGGCGGCGGTTGATGTACAGCGACATGACCAGACCGGCGACTGCGAGGAAACCGAAGATCAAGGCGTACAGCTGGCCGGGGTTGTGGTGGATGTCCACGCCGATGTACTTCTTGACGCCATCGAACGTGATGCTGCCCTTGCCTTCGGGCAGGTCCACGGTGGCTCCGGGCGTTAAGGTGATGCCGCCCGCAGCGAGGTCGCGGGCATTAAGGGGTTTCAAGTCCTTGACGTCCAACTCGAACACGTTCTGGGGCACGCCCTTGTCCAGGCCGAGGTCTCCGTAGAAGGAATTCAGGCTCAGCTGGGGGTTGAAGAGTTCCGGGGAAGCGCTGAACGAGGTGCCGGTCTCTGTAACGAACGCCGTCGGAAGGAAGAAGCCCACAAAGCCCAGCTGTTCCGGCTTGGCATCCGGGACCTTGATGACCACGGACGAGTAATAGTTGTCGCCCTGGACCTTGGCAATCACTGGCCCTTCGAAGGAGACGTTGCCCTCCCCATCGCGGATAGTGACCATGGGCGCGTAGCCGTTTCCGGTGAGATAAAGGCTGGTTCCTCCGAGGGAAACGGGGTCGTTGACCTTCAGTGTTTCCTTCTTGCCCGGCGCATCAGGGGTTTCCTTGGTGGTCACCTCAGCGGTGTAATCGATGGGCTGGCCGGCCTTGCCGGGAGACTCACCGCGATCGAACGTGGCCTCGAACTTGTCCAATTGCATGGAGTACGGCTGGAGTGAACTGCTCTGGAAGTTGGTACCCGGAGTGAATTGGTCATAGCCCACCAGGGTGTTGACGAACGTGTCGCCCTCCACCAGGATTCGCTGGCCGCTGTACCCGAAAAGGCCACCAATGGCCACGGACACCAGCACCCCGATCAATGAGGTGTGGAACACCAGGTTCCCCACTTCCTTCAGGAAGCCGCGCTCGGCACCCAAGGACGGCAGGTCGCCGTCGACGTCCCTGACTTCCACGCGGTAGCCGCGCTTCTTGAGCAGCCCGGCGGCATCGGTGACGGCCTTCGACGCCGGGATCCCGGCGTCGGCGGGCAGCGCCAGAGTGCCGTATTCCGGCAGGCGCGAAAGACGCCTGGGAGTGCGCGGCGGCTGAGACTTCATGGCCTTGTAATGGGCAATGGCGCGGGGAGTAACGCAGCCGATCAAGGAAATGAACAGCAGGATGTAGATGGCCGAGAACCAGGCCGAGGAATAGACGTCGAACATCTGGAGGGCGTCCAGGAATGGGCCGGTTGTTGGGTTGTTCCTGATCCAGTCAGTAACCACCACCGGATTGGCCGGCCGCTGCGGAAACAGGGAACCCGGGACCGCGCCAACGGCCAGCAGAAGCAGCAGGAACAGAGCCGTGCGCATGCTGGTCAGTTGGGTCCAGGACCACCGGAGCATGCCCTTGAAACCAAGCGCGGGCAGGGCAGCCTCGGACTTGGCCTGCTGGAGTTTTCCGTCCGCTGTGTTCTCAGCGGCTGGTGACTTCTTCTTGGCTTTCACGGACTCGCTCATCAGATTGGCAACTTCACATCGTTTTGGAACCAGTACTGCAACTCGGTCACCCAGGCTCCCCACACTCCGGTGGCCATCAGGATGCCGAGCAAAATCAGAATGCCTCCGCCGATCCGCTGGATGGCCAGCCGATGCTTTCGGAAGAAGGACATGACTCCCATGCCCCGGCGTACGGCCAACGCAATCAGGAGGAACGGAATGCCAAGGCCAAGGCTGTAAACGAACGCCAGGAGGGCACCCTTGGCCGCCGACGAACCGCCGGACAAGCTCAGCAACTGTACCGCGGAGTACGTCGGACCAATGCAGGGCGCCCAACCCAAGCCGAACGTCAGCCCCAGGAGCGGAGCACCCCACAAGCCTGCCGGCGGTTTGGCATGGATTTTCGCGTCCCGCTGGAGCCAGCCGAAACCACCCATGAACACCACGCCCATGATGATCACCAGGATGCCCAGCAGTTGAGTGATCCAGGCGTTTTGCGGACCCGTCAGCAACGTTCCAAGCTGCCCGAAAGCACCGCCCAAGAGGACAAAAATCACCGAGAATCCCAGGACGAACAGCCCGATTCCGGCCAGCATACGGCCTCGCCGCTGCTTTTGGAGGTCGACGCCGGTCAGTCCCGTGACGTAGCCAAGGTAACCAGGGACCAGCGGCAGGACGCACGGCGAAAGGAAGGAGACCAGCCCGGCCAGCAATGCCACCGGCACAGCCAGCAGCAGTGATCCGTTGAGGATCGTCTCGGCGAATGGACTGTTCATGGGTGCTACTCCGCCGCTGCGGAGGTGATGAGGGCCTTTAGGGTGCTCTTCTCAATCTCGCCCAGCACGCGGGAGGCAACCTTGCCTTCCTTGTCCAGGACCAGGGTGGTGGGAACCGCACCTGGAGGGACAATGCCGGACACGGACAGCAGCACTGCGCCGTCCTTGTCATCGAAGCTCGGGTAGGTGATGTTGAAGGTCTTGTCGAAGGCCTCAGCGGTGGCTTTTTCGTCACGAAGGTTAACGCCGAAGAACTGGACTCCCTGGTCCTTGAAGTCCTGGTGCAGGGCTTCAAGCTGGGGAGCTTCGATGCGACACGGAGCGCAGGCGGCAAACCAGAAGTTGAGCACGGTGACTTTGCCCTGGAGATCCTCAGGCTTGACGGTCTGTCCATTAAACAAAGTGCCCTTGAGCGCCACCGGAGCTGCGCGGTCAGCCTTCGCGAATTCCGTCACCGAGCCGTCGCCTGCCACGTAGTTCTTGTTATCGCCGGCCTTGGCCTGCTTGGCAAGGGAGTCTTCCTGAGCGCATGCGGACAGGCCCATGGTCAGTCCTGCCAGGAGAACTCCACCGGCGGTCAGCACGCCGCGGCGTGAAAGATTGTTGTCCATGCCTCTATGCCCCCGGGGTGCTCGCCGCGCCGGGGAGCAGAACGGCAGCAGGCTCGGAGTATTCGACGCGCACGATCTTGCCGGCATCGTCCAAAGTCAAGGATGTCAGGGAGGTGAGGGTGCATTCACGCTTGCGGGGATCGTGCGCGAGGCGGCGGCCCTCAGCGGTCAAACGGGTTGACCAAATGGGAAGTTGGTGGCTCACCAGAATGGCTTCAGCGCCGTCGCCACCGAGCTCGATCGCCTTCACCCGCGCGTCTTCCACAGCCGCCAGAACGCGGGCCGCCTGCTCTTTATAGGGCTCGCCCCAGGAAGGCCGCAGGGGATTCCGGAAGTAGAACCAGTGCTTGGGCTTGAGGAACTCGCTCTTGGTGGGATGGAGTCCCTCAAAGTGGTTCTCGGCTTCGATGATGCGAGGATCCGTGGTGATGTCCAGGTTCAGCGCCTCGGAGGTCGGCATGGCTGTTTCCTGGGCGCGAGTCAGCGGCGAGGCTACCAAATGCACAAACTTGGCACCTTCACTGGCGCGGGCCGTGAAGTGGTCCGCCAACATCCGGGCCATCTCCCGGCCACGCTCTGAGAGGTGGAATTCCGGCAGCCGGCCGTAGAGGACGGCGTCGGGATTGTGGACCTCGCCATGGCGAAGCAGATGGACAGTTGCTTGGGGCATGTTTACCAGTTTCTCAAAGAAGCGGGGCGATCCGAAATCTTCTACCGCTAGTAGAACTCAAACTTTTCCTGAAATGTTCCGTGGAGTTGGAATAAAAGATGCATATGCATGTTTATACTGGGTACGAAGCTCGGTTGACGCTTCAAGCAATGAGCTCGACCGGACAAGCACGCAGTACCCACCACTTGATATAGGAGTAACACCATGATGACTCTCCCCGCTTCCGTCACCACCGGCACCTGGACCCTCGACGCTTCCCACAGCGAAATCGGCTTCACCGTCCGCCACGCAGGCATCAGCAAGGTCCGCGGCCAGTTCAAGGACGCCACGGCCACCTTGGAAGTTGGCGAAACCCTGACCGATTCCAAGGTCACCGCCACCATCCAGACCGCCAGCTTCGACTCCGGCGACGTCAACCGCGACGGGCACGTCAAGGGCGAAGACTTCTTTGACGTAGAGAAATTCCCGGAAATCACCTTCGTGTCCCGGCACGTCAAGGCCAACGGAAACAGCTTCGACCTCGTGGGCGATCTCACAATCAAGGGAGTGACCAAGGAAGTTTCCATCGAGACCGAATTCAACGGTGTAGCAGTGGACCCCTTCGGCAACACCCGCGCCGGCGTTTCCGGTGAAACCACCATCAGCCGCAAGGACTTCGGCCTTACCTGGAACGCCGTCCTTGAAGCCGGTGGCGTCCTGGTCAGCGACAAGGTTGTCATCAACCTGGAACTCGCTTTCATCGCACCGGCTGCCGCGTAGTCCTTCACCACCCGGCCGGCTTCTGCCGGCCCGCGTCCGCAAACGGCGCCCTGCACAGTCCAATCTGTGGGGGCGCCGTTTCGCGTAGGGAGAAGTCACCCCGCAATTGTTCGGCAAAAAGCCTGTATTTAGCTGCGCGTTAGCTCCGAATTTCCTATGCATCCTTCAACCTCCGGTCTAAAGTGATGCCATGAGTACCCCAGACGAAACACCACAGCCACAGCAGCCCGGCGCTCAGCCTCCGCAGCCCGGCAATGTTCCTCCTGCGGGTCCCCAACCTCCGCAGCACGGCGACGTCCCTCCCTCCGGCTACCAACCGCCCCAGGGTTACCAGCCACCGCAGGGTTACCAGCCGCCGTCGCAACCCGGCCAATACTCACAGCCCGGACCGGCCCAGCCCGCACCCGGCCAGCCGGGTTTCCACTTTGAAATGCCCACTGACGGACCGCGAAACTTCAACGACGTCATGCCCCAGGGCGGCTTCTCGGGAATGTTCAAAACCCAGGGCCTGCCAACGGAACTGAAGGTTTCCTACTTCATCTGGGTGATCTCCGGTCTCCTGGGATTGTTGTTAGGCCTCATCGCCTTCTTCGCGGTGATCGCCGCCTTCGCGTTCGCTCCAGGATTCGCTGCCATCGCACTGATCCTCCTACTCCTCACCCTGGCCGTCTCTGCCGCCCAGGTGGTCCTGGCCATGAAGATGAAGGAAGGCAAAGAATGGGCACGCCTCGCCCTGACCATCCTGGCCGGCATCTCCCTTCTGCTGGCCATCTTCGGCGCAGCAAGCGGCGGCGGCTCAGGGATGGGCCTGGGTGGCAACTGGTTCGGCTTCCTGGTCAGCGCCGTAGCCGTGGTACTGATGTGGCTACCTAATTCACAGCTGTGGTTCAAGGCAGTCAAGGGCCACGCCTGACACGTACCCAGCTGCCGCCGTCGGGCGTTTTCGACGCAAATGCAGGCTGAAGGCCGCGGTTGAATCCCCAGGGATCCCGCGGCCTTCATCATGAAGGCGTAAGCCCACATGATGATTTTTCCCGCCAGCTGTAAATACCTGCGTGTGATCGTCTGCAGCGCAAGGACCTGGAGGTACGGTGGTAGCAGAACCACGCTGGGGGCAGGGTCGTTTTGCTGATCCCGGCGGCCGCACCAGCAGTCGAACAAGCAAAGGAATGCCATGAGCAACCCTCCGTACCCGCCGTCAAACCCGGGCGACACTAACCAGCCCGGCACAAACGGCTCCCAGCCCCCGGCACCGCAGTACGGTCAGCAGTCCCCCTCCGCACCGCAGTATGGCCAGCCAGCCGCGCCGCAGTATGGTCAGCAGTCCCCCGCCGCACCGCAATACGGTCAGCAGGGCTCCCCGTATGGTCAGCCTCCCGCAGCTCCGCAGTACGGCCAGGACACCAACTGGCCAAGCCAGCAGCCCGGACCCACCACCGTCCCGCAGATGGTCAATTACGCCTTCTGGATGATCATCGCCGCCGGAGTTCTATCCGCCATCAGCTCGATTATCCTGGCCACCACCGGTGCGGATGCCTTCATCAATGCCATGAACCAGCAGGCGGCCCAGCAGGGTACCGATTTGCCTGAAGGGTCCATGGAAGGCATGCGTGGCGTCATTGGCGTCAGTGCCATCGTGGGTGCCTTTATTTCCCTGGGCCTCTACGCACTGGTTGCCTTCCCTGTCCGGAAGGGCAAGAACTGGGCAAGGATCCTGGGCACGGTCTTCGCTGCCATTTCTGTTCTGGGCCTCACCAGCTTGTTCCAGTTCGGTGCCACCTACGGCGTCCTGCAGCTCATTGTGATCCTGCTGGGTGTTGCCGCGATCGTTCTGCTGTACCTGCCGGCGTCGGCGCCGTACTTCCGCAAGGCACAGCCTTTCGGCAACCCGTACCAGAATCCGTACGGGCGCTAAACACCCACGCTTCCGAGCAGTACACGCGGGCGCGGACCCGGCGAAGGCTAAACAGCCTGGCCCGGTGTCTGCGCCCGCTGTGCGTGGTAGGCAAGGATCTGTAGCTCGGTTGCCATGTCCACCTTGCGGAGGTTGACGTGCGGCGGGACCTGCAGCAGTACCGGGGCGAAGCTGAGGATGCTCCGGATGCCTGCGGCAATGACGCGGTCGCACACGGCTTGGGCCACCGTGGCAGGCAGGGCCAGCACCACCATGTTGGTGTGGGTCCGTTCCAGGACCCGTTCCAGCTCGGCTGAGTCACTGACCCGCAACCAACCCACTTCATTGCCGATCACCATGGGGTCAGCGTCGAAAATGGCTACGACGTCGAAGCCTCGGGACTCGAAGCCGCCGTACCGGGCGAGGGCTTTGCCGAGGTTGCCGGCGCCCACAATCGCCACCTTCCAGTCGTGGGTCAGCCCCAAGGCTGCTGCTATGTGGCGGCTCAGGTTCTGGACTTCGTAACCTACGCCGCGGGTCCCGTAGGAACCAACGTAGGAAAGGTCTTTGCGGAGCGTGGATGAGCTAACGCCCGAGGCTTCCGCCAGTGCTTCAGAGGAAACCCGTTCAACGCCTTCGGCCAGAAGAGAGTTGAGCGCACGCAAATAGAGGGTCATCCGGGCCACGGCCGCGGGCGGGATCTGCTTGGCGGCAGGCTCATTGTCTCCGGTTGTGGCTTCCGGGGACGGTTCCAGCGCAGTCACGGTATTCTCCATTGCGTCGCTTTGTTGTTCCACTCTATGACCCTCGGGCGGACTCAACAAAAGCCATTACCTGCGGGTAACCCCACCCTCAGCCCTCCAGGACTTTCTTCAAGGTCCGGGTAAGTCGCTGCTCGTCGATCTTCCAGAAATCGCGCTGGATACCGTCCACCAGCACCACCGGGATCTCCTCTGCGAACCGCTCCTGCAGTTGGGGGTCGCCGTCAATCTTCTGCTCGGTCCACTGAACGCCAAGACTTTTTGTGACACGCTCGACGGCGGCACGAGCCTCAGTG
This sequence comes from Arthrobacter sp. DualSoilB13, assembly GCF_055389195.1. Lineage (NCBI taxonomy): Bacteria > Bacillati > Actinomycetota > Actinomycetes > Micrococcales > Micrococcaceae > Arthrobacter > Arthrobacter sp. DualSoilB13. The sequence goes on from NZ_AP035865.1 coordinate 3,363,139, forward strand.
CAGAGGTGGCAGTCAGCTTTGGTGAGGAGAACGACGTCGGGAATAGCCATGTCTCAAAGGTACCGGCCCCACGCTCTCTCACATCCCACCCCCTTCCGGCCGTCCCTCTCTCACATCCCATGCCCGTCCGCCGTCCCTCTCTCACATCCCACCCCCTTCCGCCGTCCCTCTCTCACATCCCAAGCCCGTCCCGCCAACGCTCTCTCACATCCCACGCCGTGGGTGACGCTGCGGTCGTCAAGTTTTTGAGACAGGTCTCGTTGTTGTTTTTGGTTAGGCGGCCAGGGGTTGCTGGGCGCGGGTTTGGTAGTTGGTGTGGGCTTTGGCTGGTGGTATGCCGCCGGCTCGGCGGTTGGGCCGGCGGCGGTTGTACCAGCCCTCGATGTATTCCATGACACCGGTTCGGGCGGCGAGTCGGGAGCCGTAGCGTTGGTGGTGGTAGAACTCGGTTTTGAGGTGGGAGAAGAAGTTCTCCGCGACGGCGTTGTCCCAGCAGACCCCGACTTTCCCCATGGACTGCGTCACCGAGTTATCGCCGCACCATTTCTGGAATTCATCCGAGGTGTATTGGGTGCCCCGGTCCGAATGGAACACCACCGAGGCCCCGGTCAGGTGGCCGTGGTTGCGGGCCATTTGCAGCGCCGCGGTGCACAGGCTCGCGCGCATGTGCCCGGCCATGGACCAGCCGATGACCATGCCGGAGAAAAGATCGATCACCGTAGCCAGGTAGAGCCAGCCCTCACCCGTGCGCAGGTAGGTGATGTCACCGACCAGGCGGGTTCCGGGCACTGTTGAGGTGAAGTCCCGCTTGCCCTCTGCATCGAGCATGTGGTTCTCGATGTGGGCTGTTTTGGCCTGCGGATCCTGGACGGTAGTTGCCTTCCAGGCCTGGGTGCGGACGGCCCGCAGCCCGTGCTCACGCATGATCGCCCCGACAGTGGGGGCCGAGACCCGCACTCCCTTCTCGTTCAAAAGCAGGGTCAGTTGGTCCCGGCCGGCACGGCCCTTCTCCTCCTTATACAGCTCGGTAACCGCGGCGGCGAGATCCTGATGCCGTACTGCCCGCGGGGATGGCCCGGCCGGGTTGCGCCATCGGTAGAACGAGGCCCTGGAAACCTTCAACGCCCGGCATAGCCAGGCCACGGAATGGTTGGCCTTCTCCGCTTCGATGAACTCGTAGAAGTCCTCTACTTTTGCTTCGCGGCAAAGAAGGCGCTGACTTTTCCCAAGAACTCGACCTCGGCCTTCAATCTCTCGTTCTCAGCCAAGGCTTTCCGGTGTTCATCCCAGGACACCGGGCCCGGGTCCACAGGCTCTAGAGCAGGACCGTCCTGATGTTTTCCCCGGTGCCGATGAAGCCAGTTCCCCAACGTGCTCTCCTTAACCCCGAGCTCGTCAGCGACTTGCTTCACTGAACGATCCGAGGACAACACCAGCTGCACAGCTTCCTCACGGAAAGCCGCATCATATTTTCTTCTAGGACCAGTCATTCTGAAGTCGATCTCCCATCAACCTGTCTCAGAAAACCATACGGCCGCACGCCACCGTGCGTCCTCAACACTGGCCCCGGTGATTGACTAGACTCAAAGCATGCCCGAGGAGAAGAACGCCGCCGTGGTCGCAGATGCCTTGGTGCAGCAGGACGCCGTACAGAGGGACGCGGCCAAAAAGGACATGGCGCGGAAGTACGCTGGCGAGGCCGCTTTTTTCGATGTCGACAATACGTTGATGAAAGGTGCCAGCCTCTTCCACGTGGCTCGCAAAATGTATGAGCGCAAAGCGTTCACTCTTTCGCAGGCCGCCGGATTCGCCTGGAAGCAATTCAAGTTCGTCATGCGCGGCGAGAACATGGAAGATGTCCATTCGGTGCGTGACTCCGCGCTGACACTTGCTGCGGGCATTACGGTCGAGGACATCAAGGCCTTGGGCGAAGAGGTTTACGACGAAATGATCGAGTCGCGGATCTGGCCCGGAACCAAGGCGCTGGCCGACCAACACCTCCGGGTGGGCCGTAAAGTGTGGCTCGTGACTGCCACGCCCATCGAAGTGGCCACAGTCATCTCCACCCGGCTCGGTCTGACCGGCGCCCTGGGCACCGTGGGCGAGGTGGACGACGGCGTGTACACGGGGAAGCTTGTAGGCGACATCCTGCACGGACCTGCCAAGGCGATCGCTGTCCAAATCGTTGCAGATCGCGAAGGGCTGGACCTGGACCATTGCTGGGCTTACAGCGACTCCGCCAATGACATTCCCTTGCTCACCATGGTGGGACATCCAGTGGTCATCAACCCGGATGCAAAGCTGCGCCGGCATGCGCGTGAAAACAATTGGCCCGTTTACGATTTCCGTTCCGGACGCCGCGCCGCAACATTCGGCCTCAAAGCCGCGACCGTCGGCGGAGCCGTCTACGGTCTATGGCGCGGATTCGCGAAATTCCGCGGCCCCCACGTCTAACGCTCTCTCACATCACGCGCGCCTAAACCCAACGCTCTCTCACATCACGCGCGCCTAAACCCAGCGCTCCCTCACATCACGCGCGGGCCTCACACAGCCTGTGGATAACTTCCGGTGCCTTAAACGTATCTGGGCAAGAATGCCGGTATGAAGAACTTCACGCCGATTCCTCCGCAACTGACGGTTGCACCCTTCACTCTCGACGAGGCCGAGGTTGCGGGCCTCAAGCGATCGCACCTAAGGAACCGAACCAAGATTGATGGCGTTAGCCGAGGTGTTTATCGACCTTCCGACTGGAATTTCGACCTGTCAGCGGCTGCAAGAGCGCTCTCAGCTGCAACTCCTGGCGCTTGGATTTCACATGTAACGGCCGCGAGGCTACATGGATCCTGTCTTCCGCCTTGGTTGTCGGACTCCAACGAATTGCATCTCAGCAAGCCGAGGCATCTCCCTTCAGTTCGGCGCAAGGGAGTGATCGGGCACACGGTAGTCGCCTCCGAGGACGAGATCGAGTTTGTCCGTGGCATCTGGATCAGCACTCGATCGCGGACTTGGTTGGATCTCGCAAGACGCCTTCCGGTCCCCGACCTCGTCTGCATGGGCGACGAACTCATCCGAACTCCCAGGCTGGAGTTCGAAGAACGCGATACACCATTCACTACACTTGAGGCGCTCCGCAAAATGGTGGATAGGCACAAGAATCTCCAGGGTGTGGTTCGGGCAAGAGAAGCACTCGACCTCATGCGCGTGGGCGCCGACTCCGCACCCGAGTCGCTACTCCGCTTGGCGATGCTGGACGCTGGTATTCCCGAACCGGAGCTGCAGGTACAGCTCCGGCCGGGCGACCCGTTCTCCCCGTCCGCGGACCTGGGCTTCCGCGATCGGCGAGTAGCGATACAGTACGACGGCGGCCATCACCTTGAGCAGGAACAGATATTTAGCGACCGGCGACGCGACAAAGCATTCGAAGCAGCAGGTTGGACGGTCCTCAAGTTCGGAAAAGATGACCTGGCGGACCATTTTTCATCAGCCATTGGGAAGATTAAACGCGCTCTGAGATCAGCCTGGCAGGATCCCGCCGTCAGCTCAGGCTTTTCCCGCGGGACATGAGAGAGCGAACGGAAAAATCCCGCAGGACGTGAGAGAGCGACCGGAAAAACCCCGCGGGACGTGAGAGAGCGACGGGGGTGCAAAAATGCCCGCCACCTCGAGAGGCAACGGGCATTCACGCTTGATGAAGTATCTCTACTTCTTATTGCGGCGCTGGTGGCGAGTCTTACGAAGCAGCTTGCGGTGCTTCTTCTTGGCCATACGCTTGCGGCGCTTCTTAATAACTGAACCCACGAAAGTTCCTTACAAACTAGAAGTTCCTGTCTGTTGGAACCGATCCGCGGAAGCAGACAGTACAACTGACAGATTCTTACATTGACGTAAAACGTTCCTTAACAGAGTACCGCTTCAAAGAGGCACCCTGTGACCACGGTCCGGAGGACGGACTGCGGCAAGTCTCAGGCGGTCTCGGATTGTCCGTCCACCACAGCACCCTTGAGGTACTGGGCAACAGCCTCTTCGGGAACCCGGAAGGAACGGCCAAACCTTACAGCGGGCATCTCTCCGGAGTGAACCAGGCGGTACACGGTCATTTTGGAAACGCGCAGGACGTCGGCCACCTCGGCCACCGTCATGAAACGCGCATTCGAGAAGTTAGTCTCCGCGGACATTTCCCATATTCCTTTGCTCTCAGACGATAGGACACCCCCAGTGGAACGGTGTGCCGATGCTGAGCCATCAAACAACCATGTGCTAGATACTCTAGAGGCTGATGGGGCCAATGTGAAAGAGCCAGCGACACAGATCTGCCCGGCGTTACCGGGTCTACGCCGCGACCACCGCGCGACGCTTGCGTGCCGACGCCGCGAGCTGATCCAAAACCGAGGCCGTGACGTCCCATTCCATGCAGGCATCCGTAACGCTCTGGCCGTACACCAGCTCCTGCTCCCCGGAAAGCTGCTGGGCGGTATCCAGGTTCTGCGCCCCTCCCACAAGGAAGCTTTCCAGCATCACACCGGCAATCGGCGAGGTCTCCCCTGCTTCCAGCTGCGCACCGATTTCCAGTGCAACCTCGGCCTGGCGGTGATGGCTCTTGCCACTGTTGGCGTGGCTGGCGTCCACGATCAGGCGAGGGTTGAGGCCCTTGGCAGCAAGCTTGCCCGAGGCCGCTGCGACGTCGTCGGCAGAGTAGTTGGGACCCTTGCGTCCGCCCCGGAGGATCACGTGGGTGTCGGGGTTTCCGGAGGTCGCTACGAGAGCTGCCCGGCCGTCGTCGTCGATTCCCAGGAAGGCTTGCTCAGCGGCAGAGGCGCCGCACGCGTCGATGGCCACCTGGAGGTCGCCGTCGGTGCCGTTCTTGAACCCGATCGGCATGGACAGACCGGAGGCGAGCTGGCGGTGGATCTGGCTTTCGGTGGTGCGCGCACCGATGGCGCCCCAGGAGACGAGGTCCGCCATGTACTGCGGGCTGATGGGTTCCAGGAACTCCGTGGCCGTGGGCAGGCCCAGGGCGGTGACCTGCTTGAGGAAGCCGCGGGCGGCGCGCAGGCCTGCGGCGATATCGTGGCTGCCGTCCAGGTGGGGATCGTTGATGAGGCCCTTCCAGCCGACGGTGGTGCGGGGCTTCTCGAAGTAGGTCCGCATCACGATCAGCAAGTCTTCCTTGTGCTTCTCGGCCTGGCTGACCAACCGGCGGGCGTATTCGAGCCCGGCCTTGGGATCGTGGATGGAGCACGGGCCCACAATCACCAACAGGCGATCGTCCACGCCGTCCATGATGGCGCGGACCTGGTCACGGCCGCGGTCGACGACGGCAGCTGAGCGGGCGTCCAGCGGCAACTCGGCGATGAGGTCCTGGGGCGCCGGAAGCGGTTCGAAACGGGCCACCCGCAGGTTGGAGGTGGCGGGCTGGGCGGAATCAGCCGGGTGGAGCGGTGTGGGTTCTGCAGCGATGCTGGTCATGTCTGGGTCCTGTTCCGGGATGCGGAGCGGGCCCCTTGTCAGAACCCGCCGGATATGGCGAAGGGCAGAGAGTAATCTCTGCCCTGTTGGCTCTGAAGGAAAGTTGGATGCGTGTCAGTTAGACGCGGGCCCCTCCAGAGCCAACGAAAAATACGCATACCAACGGTTTGTCATAGCCACACCATAACCGCGGTTCTTCACCTTGGGCAAATCGCTTCCATCAAGATGACAGTAGTTTGCGCAGGAACTGCAGCTGCTTGATCCAGTGGTGTTCCTGCCCGCCTTCGTGGTTGTTGAAGCGGTAAACCTCGATGTCCTTCTCAACCCCGCCGAAGCCTGTGCCGAAGCCAGTGCCGAAGCCAGTGCCGTAGCTGTTGTAGCTCGCGAACACCGTTGACGGAGGGCAGATGTCATCCATTTGCGCAGCGGAGAATAGAGCGGGAACTGTGGCGGCACGGCCCAAGTGCACGCCGTCGAAGTAGTTCAGCACTGCCAGCATGGGCTCATACTTTTCGCGGTGCCGGCCCAGGAATCCGGCAATCTCGGGGTACGGGCCACGCGGGGTGATGTCGATCGCGCGGGGGAAGTCCTGCAGGAATGGGACGTCGGGCAGCGCGGCGATGACGCCGTCGAGCCTTCCAGCGGTCAGCCCGGCAGCGGCAACAGTAATCCCGCCACCTTGGCTCACGCCGGTAAGGATTACCTGTGAAGGGTCGACGGCGGGATGGTTCTGTGCCGCTTCTACCGCACGGAAGGCGTCCACGTAGACCCGGCGGAAGTAGTAATCGTCCTGGTGCCCGGACCCACGGGTCATGAGCCCGGCGTAATTGACCTCGCCCGCCGAGGGGTGTGGATCCGGGGTGTCTCCGGAGACGCCGCCATAGCCTTGGCCGCGGGTGTCCATGATGAAGTGCGCGTACCCGGCCTGGGCCCAGCGGGTGTTCTGGTTGACCAGGCCGCGCCCGCCTGAGTAGCCGATGTACTCCACCACCACGGGAAGCTGCTCCCCCGGCTCAAGCTGTGACGGCACGTGCAGCCAGCCCTTGATGCGGTCTCCCCCGAAGCCGGAGAACGTGACATCGAAGGTGTTGATCACGCTGAGGTAGTTGTCCACGGGTTCGAACACGGCATTGAGCGGGAGCGCCCGGGCCTCAGCGATGGTGCGATCCCAGAAGTCACTGAGATCGGCTGGTGCTACGGCCGTGGAGGAGTAGGTGCGGAGCTGGTCAAGGGGGAGGTCGAAGAGGGGCATGGTCCATTCCGGTTCGGGTGGGTCTGACTGAGCTGGCTGAGCTGCTGGAGTCGAAGGCTGATTGAGGACATCCTACGTCATGAGAGGCTCTAATGGTTGCTCAATTTGAATCGTTACATTTCGAGGCGGATCAGGCTAAACTAAACACAGCCAACCACGGGAAAGCGCTTGCTGAGGTGTAGCCTAAACCCGCCCGAACACTTTTGTGAAGACCCAAACGACGGCGTCACGCGCCATCGTCGCCGCGCCAGCCGAGGAGAGCCCATGGACACCAAGTCCGTCAGTAGCCCAACACCCAACAGGCCTGCTTCGACCGGGACTGCAGCGTCAACCGGGCCTGCCGGCGCCGCTGGACGTGCCACTGGGCCCGCCACTCCCCCCGCCCGAATCGCCCTGGTGGGCGTGCACGGCTTCGGCACGCACCATCTCCGCAACCTGGAGCGGCTAAGCAGCCAGGGCCTGGTGGACCTTGTTGCCGTGGCCGACCCGAATCCGCCGGCACCCGGAGCTTTGCCGGCCACCACGGCAGTGCATGCCAATCTGGACGAACTGCTGGCCGGCGAGCATAGACCGGACGTCATCATCGTGGCAACTCCCATCCAGACCCACGCCCCGTTGGCGCTGTCCGTTCTTGCTTCCGAGGCTGATCTTTACTTGGAGAAGCCCCCGGTTGCCTCGATGAGCGACTTCCTCCGCCTCCAGGAAGCGGCGGCAAAGGCTGGCCGCAGCGTTCAGATCGGTTTTCAGAGCCTCGGATCCCATGCCTTGGCAGCGTTGGAGAAGCTGGCCGGCGGGGATGCGGCGGAAGAGTTGCCGGGTATCGGCACTTTGAAGGGGATTTCCGCTACGGGACGCTGGGTCCGGGATCGGGCCTATTACAAGCGGTCCCGCTGGGCAGGCAAACGCAGCCTCGACGGCGTGGATGTGGTGGATGGCGTGGCGACCAATCCGCTGGCTCATGCGATTGCCACCGCACTCCGCATTGCCGGAGCCAGGGAAGCAGCGGATCTGGTATCCGTGGACACCGATCTCTACCGCGCCAATGACATCGAAGCGGACGACACCTCTGTGATCCGCATGCGGACCATCAACGGTTTGCCCATCACCTGCGCCCTCACGCTGTGCGCCACCGAATCCGTGGAACCGTATGTCACGCTCCACGGCACTGAAGGCACGGCAATATTCCACTACACGGAGGACCGGGTGACGGTCCGCACCGAAGCGGGCGAAACCGCTCACACGTTCGGTCGAGACGATCTCACGGAGAACCTCCTCCAACACCTGTCCCACGGCACGCCGCTGCTCAGCCCACTCGATCACAGCGGCGCCTTCATGAAGGTAGTGGAAGCCATCCGAACAGCAGAGGCACCTGCGCTGATTCCCACGGAATGCGTGAATTGGGTAGGAACGGGCGAGCAAGCCCACGCAGTGATTCCGAACATTGAGGACATCCTGGAACGCGCCACCCGCGCCCACGCTACCTTCTCCGAGTTGGGACTTCCTTGGGCTCTGCCGGTCACCGCTGGTGCCGAGGCACTCTTCTCCCCTGACGTGGACGCCAACGCTGACGCCTCCAACAACAGCGCCGCCGTCCTGCGCTCCGGAAGCACCCTCGAGCCGGATCTCTCCCCGAGGCCCTACTTGCACCCGGTGACCACACAAGCCGGCGTGGTGGTTACGGATCACTTGCCCTCAGACCACGTATGGCACCTCGGCGCAGGATTTGCCCTGCAGGACGTCAACGGCAGCAACTTCTGGGGCGGCCGCAGCTACCGCAGAACAACGGGCAGGTACGTGGACTCGAAGGACCACGGCAGGATCGAAACGGCGAGCATCTCCCGGGAAAAAGACCACACCACGCTTGACCTCAGCTGGCTCGCAGCAGACGGTGAACTGGTCCTGAAGGAAAGCCGTTCCCTGAGCCGCACGCCCCTGGACGCCCGCACATGGCGACTCGACATTCAGACCCGGCTTACCGCCGTCGTGGATGTTTCGCTGGGCAGTCCCGGTTCGCATGGGGCTGCCGGCAGCGGCTACGGCGGATTCTTCTGGCGGCTTCCAGTCTGTACCGCCCCGCGCGTCTTCTCCTCCACAGCCGAGGGTGAGCCGTCCGTGCACGGCTCGGTGGCGCCGTGGCTCGCTTGGACGGGAGAGTTCGACGGCGGCCCTGCCACTTTGGTGTTCGGCGCACCTTTGGAGTCGGCGGACCCGTGGTTCGTTCGGTGCAGCGGCTACCCCGCAGTGGGTTCGGCGCTGGCGTGGGACACCGCCGTAGAACTGGCTGCAGGTGACTCGATCACCCGGACCAACACGGTGTGGATCAGCGACGGAACGTTGGACGCAGCGGAGATCGAGGACCTGGTGGGCAGCGTCAGGATGTAGCGCGCTTGTCCGTCCTCGTCACTTTTCATCAACAGGGAGGACGGACAAAAGCCGGCTTGTGGGGGGTGGCTAGGCGCGCCGGCGAGCCGAGTAGAGCCACAGCAGCAAGCCAATCACTGCCGCCGACACCATGCCCAGTGCGCCCGTGACAACCAGTCCCGTGCGGACCCCAAAGTCTTCTGTAAGCCAGCCGGCCAGCAAACCGCCCAAAGCATGGCCACCCAGCAGGAGCGGGAAATACAGGGCCAGAACCCTGCCACGCACGCTGGCGCCGGCCTCGAGCTGCACCGCCGTTGCCGCGCTCGTGAGGAACACCAGGGTCATGAAACCCACCACAATGAGCATCAACACAAACCACTCCTGGGTGGGCATCACGGCAGCGAGGGCTTGCGTCAAGCCGAAAAGCCCGGCGCTGGCCACAATCCCTTTTCGTCCAAAGCGTTTGATGCGCGTGGCCACCAGCGCACCTGCCAGTGCGCCCAAGGCGCTGACGGTATTGAAGAGCCCAAAGCCTGCGGGACCGCTATGCCACACTCCGTCAGCGAACGCGGCGAGGACTACGGGCCCGTTCATGCCAAAGGCACCCAGTAAGCCCGCAAGCAGCATGGTCAGCAGCAGGGGCGGACGAGCGATGACGAAGCGGAAACCGGCCAGGATCTGGCCGCGCCGGGCACCCGGCTCAGTGGGCTCGTGAGAATGGTGCAGTTCGCCGGGCCTGATGGAGGCGATCATCACCAGGACCGAAACCCCTATCAAAGCGTTGGCCGCGAAAGCCGCTGCTGAACCGGCCTGGGCAATGACTACCCCTGCCAGAGCGGGGCCTGCCATGGCCCCCAACTGCCCTATTGCGCTGTTGAGGCCGATTGCGGCGGGCAGTCCGGCGTCGCCCACTACCTCGTTGACAAAGACCTGCCGTGCCGGTCCATCGATCGCACTGGTGATTCCCAGGGCTATGCAGGACGCATAGACCACCCAGACGTCCGTGCCGCCCGTCGCGTTCCACACAGCCAAAGCTGCGGCCAGCAACGCGGCGACGGACTGGCAAACCAGAAGGATGCGGCGTTTAGGGAACAGGTCCACCAGCACTCCGCTGATTGGACCCACCACCAGCATGGGCAGGAACTGGAGTGCAACGGCGACACCTACGGCGGCCGGACTCCCCGTGAGCTGCAGCACCAGCCAGTCCTGGGCGAGGCGTTGCATCCACACCCCGCCACTTCCTACAAGGGAGAGAGTGACGAAGATCCGGTAGTTGTGATGCCTCAGCGGGTAATGCCAGCTGTCCGTGGATCGGGCACGCGGGGCGGTGGATTTGGGGCGCAGTGGGAACGGGCGCGGCGACACGGAGTGTTCTGCTCGATTCAGCGGTTCGGGACGGATTCTTGTGGAGTTTTTGTACAGCTGATGCCCTTAAGTGCGCTCCTAAAGGGCATTAGCTGTACAAAAACTCAGCGATTGGCGCGGATTTTGATGGCGGCAGCGGCCAGAACCAGGGTCCCGGGGACGATCACGAACAGGGCCTGCAGCATCCACACGAAGACCACCGTCATGAACACGGCCGCGAGCAGCAGCAGGGATCCGGTCCAGTCGCGCAGCGAGTCGGCCTTGGCATTGGCATACGCGGCAGCCCAGCGCTGCGGGCCGGGAACGTCGGCGGATTGCTGGCCTGCGTCGCCGCTCCAGGTCACGCTCCCGCTCCAGTTGGCGGCGATACGCAGGAACAGCACGGCGCCGGCCGCAGCCAGGATCAGCGTGGCGGGCAGGATCGCTGCCCGGCCGGGCAGTTGACCTACCAGGGCGAGCAACAGGTTCAGGACAATCACGACGGCGGCTGCCGCCGTCGTGATGCCGATCTTCCAACTGCCGGGCAGCGCACGGCGGAAAGTGCCCCACAGGCTTCGCAGGGAATCATCCCTGCCGCTGAGGTGCCTTTCCAGGTGCGCGACGCCGGCCGCGTAGGCAGCCGGCGCCGTCACCAACGGCACGGAAAGGAGGAGCACGATGACTCCCGCCAGGATGGTCTCGGCAAAGAGGGCAAAACGGTTGACCGGAATCCCGGGGTTCCCCGAGGACTTTCCTGTGGCGTTCATAGTGCTCATTCTCTGCTACTCCTTAACCCTTGAGACCCTGGGTTGAGACGCCTTCGACGATGTAGCGCTGGAAGACCAGGAAGAAGACCAGCACGGGCAGGAGCGCCAGGACGGACATGGCGATCATGGCTCCGTAGTCCGAGCTCTGGGTCTGGTCCACGAAGAGCCGCAGCGCCAGGGGTAGCGGGTATTTGTCCGGAGTGTTCAGGTAGAGCAGCGGGCCCAGGAAGTCGTTCCAGCTCCAGATGAAGGAGAAGATGGAGGTGGAGATCAGGGCCGGTTTCATCAGCGGGAGCATGATGGACCCGAAGATCCGGACGTGTCCGGCGCCGTCGATGCGGGCGGCTTCGTCGAGTTCGGCCGGGAGGCCGCGCATGAACTGGACCATGAGGAACACGAAGAATGCGTCCGCGGCGAGGAACTTGCCGATCAGCAGCGGCACGTAGGTGTCCACGAGGCCAAGCTGCTGGAACACGATGTACTGCGGGATGATCACCACGTGGAAGGGCAGCAGCAGAGTGGCGATCATCATGCCGAAGAACAGTCCACGGCCGGGGAAATTGATCCGGGCGAAGGCGTAAGCGGAAATGGACGCCGAGAGGACCGTGCCGACGACAGCTCCGACGGCCAGGATCAGCGAGTTGGTGAAGAACGTCAGGGTGGAGACCCCGCCGATGCCTTCCATGGCCGTTGCGAAGTTATCGAAGCTGAAATTGTTGGACCACAGCGCGTTGTTGGCGCCGCCGATCTCCGAGTTCGGCTTGAACGCCGCGGAGATCATCCACAGGGCCGGGTAGAGGACCATCGCCACCAAGCCCAGGGCCACGATGTGGAAGATGGTGCTCTTGATCCGTTTGACCGTGGTGGATTCGGACTTCGGGTTATAGACCGGCGCCGGGGTGGTTGTTGTTGGTTGGTTCTGGGTGGGGGTTGCCATGGTTGTCACTTTGCATCACCGCTGTAGTGGACCCAGGACTTGGAGGTCTTGAAGAAGATCAGCGTGATGATGCCGACCACGATCACCAGGAGCCAGGCCATCGCCGAGGCGTAGCCCATCCGGAAATCGGAGAAACCGCGCAAGTACAGGTAGAGGGTGTAGAAGAGGGTGGAACCTGCCGGGCCGCCTTCACCGTTGGAGATGATGTAGGCCGAGGCGAAGATCTGGAACGCGTGGATGGTTTCCATCAACAGGTTGAAGAAGATCACCGGGGAGAGCATGGGCCAGGTGATGTTGATGAATTTCCGCACCGGGCCGGCGCCGTCCATCGAGGCTGCCTCGTATAGGTCGGCAGGGATCTGCTTGAGGCCGGCCAGAAAGATGACCATCGGGGCGCCGAACTGCCAGACGGTCAGCAGGATCATCATGCCCATGGTCATGTTGGGGTTGCCCACCCAACCGCCGAGGTTGATCCCGAAGAAGGACAGGCCTTGGTCCACGGGGCCGGAATCGCCGAACATGGCTTTCCAGACAATCGCGATGGACACCGACGCGCCGATCAGGGACGGGGCGTAGAACGAGGACCGGTAGAAGCCCTGGCCTTTGCGTTTGCTGTTGAGCAGCATCGCGATCGCCAACGCCGCCGCGAGCTTCAGCGGAGTACCGAAGACCACGTACTGCATGGTCACGCCCACCGACTGCAGGAACCGTTCGTCCTGGAAGAGGCTGACGTAGTTATCGAAGCCGATCCACTTGGGGGCATCGAAGAGGTTGTAGTTGGTGAAGGAAAGGTACAGCGAGGAAATCATCGGGCCTACGGTCAGGGCGATGAATCCCAGCAGCCAGGGCAACAGGAACGTGTAGCCGGCGCGAGCGTCCGCCCCGCGCCGGCGCGATTTACGCGGCGGCGTGGGAGCGGAAGCGGTGCGCCTGCTCAGGGTTGGGCTTTGAGTCACAGGATCAGTCCGTCAGTTATGAAGCCTGTATCAGGCGTTCTGCTTGATGAGGTCTTCGGCTTCCTTGAACCACGCATCAACTGCGCCGTCCACGGTGAGCTTGCCGTAGTTGAGGTCCTGGGTGACGCGCTTGAACGTGGACTCCAGGGTGCCGAAACCGACGATGGGCGGCTCGGGGGCGTCCTTGAGGTACTTCTCGATGGACTTCTCGTAATCCACCACGAGCTTGTCCGTGCCTTCGAAAGTGGTGCCGTCGCGCTGGGTCTTGGACGCAGGAACACCGCGGGAGGTCTTGAAGATCTGGCCCACCTCGGGATCGTTGACCATGAAGTCAATGAAGCGGGCGGCAGCATCCTTGTACTTGGTCTTAGCGCTGGCCACCATGAGCATGGACGGCTTGAGGAACAGGCCCAGGTTGTCCGGGTCATCCGACGGGACAGGAACCAGCTTGAGTTCCTTGGCACCGCTGTCAGCGAGGTAGCCGGCCATGAAGTTGTCCCACGTAACTTCCGTGGCAGTGACATTGGATCCGAACGGGGACTTGGGCAGCAACTGAGTGGCCTTGTCTTCGCCAACAATTGCCCCGGTACCGCGCAGGTCCGCGGTAAGGTTCCACCACTTCTTCAGATCGTCCTTGGAGAACCCAAGCTTGCCGTCCTCGGTGAAGGCCTGGATGTTGTTCTGGCGCAGCCAGATGTTGAAGTTCCACCAAATGCCGGTGTAGTCGGTGCCACCGAACAACGTGCCGTTGCCCTTGGTGCCAACCTCGGCCAGGAAGGTGTTGAATTCTTTGTAGTTCCACGTGCCATCGGGCTCTGCGATTCCCAAGGAAGCGAGTTTGGCGGGATCGTAGTAGACCGCGAAGGCGTTGGTGCTGGTGGGGATGCCGTAGGTCTTGCCGCGGATCTGGCCCGAGGGAAGGAGCGACTTGTCGAATGCGTCCGTGTTGATCTTGACGGTGCCAAGGTCCAGGAGCTGGTTCCGCTGACCGTAGTCACGCAGGTAGGAGAGGTCCCACTGCATCACGTCCGGCAGGCCACCACCGGCGGCTTCGGTGGCACGCTTCTGCCAGTAGCCTGCGAAGTCGGAGAAGTTGCCGTTGACCTTGATGTCCGGATTCTTGGACTCGAAGAGCGCAATGGCTTTGCGGGTGCGCTCAGCTCGGTCATCGTTGCCCCACCAGGTGTAGGTGATGGTGACGGGGTTCTCCGCGGAACCCGTCTGTCCTGCCGTTGAGGATTGGCCACAAGCGGACAGGAACGCGGCAGATGCGGTGCCCAGAGCCACCGTGGTGAGGAATTTCCTTCTATCGAACATAAGAGCCTCCTTGCTCAGTTGGTGCAAGCTTCCGAGTTCTCTACAACGTGGTAGTGACTTCGCTTACACTCCTTCTGAATCGATACAATATCCCTAATGGCGGATCTGGGCAAGCGTTTTCCAAAGATCGCAATTTGACCGGTACGCTGCATTCATACCTTCAGTACCTCCAGTACCAGCACGGCCCACCTGACGAAGGAGTCCCCTTGACTTCCCCCGAAATCCCACGCAGTCCATCCGTCTGGAACAGCATCGACGGACTCGCATACGGCGGCGACTACAACCCCGAGCAGTGGCCGGAGGACATCCGGCTTGAGGACATTGAGCTCATGAAAGAAGCCGGGGTCAACTTCCTCAGCGTCGGCATTTTCTCCTGGGGGCTCCTGGAGCCCAATGAAGGGAACTACGACTTCGGCTGGTTGGACGATGTCATGGACAACCTCCACGGAGCCGGAATTAAGGTGGCCCTGGCAACCGCCACAGCCTCTCCCCCTGCCTGGTTGGCCCGCAAATACCCCGAGATCCTGCCCGTTACCGCGGAAGGAATCCGGCTTGAACGTGGCTCGCGACGCCACTACACGCCGTCGTCGTCCGTGTACCGCAGGTACGCCACCGCCATGACGCGGGTCATCGCCGAACGCTACAAAAACCACCCGGCCTTGGCACTCTGGCACGTGGACAACGAGCTTGGCTGCCACGTTGGCGAGTTCCATGGCGAGGAAGACGCAACCGCTTTCCGCGCTTGGCTGGAACGGCGCTACGGTTCCATCGAGGCCCTCAACGAGGCCTGGGGTACGGCGTTCTGGTCCCAGCATTACGCATCGTTTGACGAGATCATCCCGCCGGGCGCAGCTCCCACTACATTGAACCCTGGGCAACAGCTGGACTTCGCGCGCTTCAACTCCTGGGCCTTCATCGACTACTACCGCGAGCTGCTGGCCGTGATCCGTGACGTCACCCCCAACGTTCCGGCGACCACCAACTTCATGGTCTCCAGCGCCACCAAGGCCCTGGACTACTTCGATTGGTCCAAAGACATGGACGTGATCGCCAACGATCACTACCTCGTGGCCGCTGACCCGGAGCGGGAAATCGAACTCGCGTTCAGCGCGGACCTGACCCGCGGTGTAGCCGGCGGTGAGCCGTGGATCCTCATGGAACACTCGACGTCGGCGGTCAACTGGCAGCCGCACAACCAGCCCAAGATGCCCGGCGAAATGCTCCGGAATTCCCTGACGCATGTGGCCCGCGGCGCCGATGCCGTCATGTTCTTCCAGTGGCGCCAAAGCAAGGCCGGCTCGGAGAAGTTCCACTCCGCCATGGTCCCCCACGGCGGCCGCGACACGCAGGTGTGGCGTAACGTGGTGGACCTCGGCGAGGCGCTGTCCAGGCTGGAATCCGTCAAAGGCTCCCGCGTGGACTCGCGGGTCGCGATCGTGTTCGACTACGAAGCCTGGTGGGCCTCCGAGCTGGACTCACACCCGAGCAATTCACTGAAGTATTTGGACACCATGCGGGCGTTCCACCGTTCCCTCTATAAGCGCGGGATCACTGCGGACTTCGTTCACCCGTCATCGGACATCTCCGGATATGACCTCATCCTGGTGTGCACGTTGTACGCCGTCACGGATTCAGCGGCCGCCTCCATCGCGGCAGCCGCGGAGGGTGGCGCCACCGTGCTGATCAGCTACTTCAGCGGCATTGTTGATGAACGGGACCACGTTCGATTGGGCGGCTACCCGGGCGCTTTCCGTGAACTTTTGGGCGTTCGGGGTGAAGAATTTCACCCGCTCTTCCCCGGTACCTCGGTCACGTTGAGCGACGGCACGGTATTTGACTCCGGAACAGTGGGATCCGTGTGGAGCGAGAACGTGCGTGCCGCCGGCGATACGGAAGTTTTGGCAGCCTTCACCGAGTACCCGCTCACCGATGTCCCGGCCCTGACGCGGCGAAGTGTGGGCACCGGTTCAGCCTGGTACCTCGCAACCCTCCCCGACCCCGAAGGCATCGACGCACTCACCGCCCGGTTGGTGGACGAAGCAGGGGTGACACCCGTTGCTGAGGTTTCTTCCGGCGTCGAACTTGTCCGACGGCGCGCCGCGAACGGCCGCACCTTCCTGTTTGCCATCAACCACAGCCGGGAAGACGTCACAGTGAAGGCCGACGGCGGCGAACTGCTCAGCGGCGAACGCTTCACTGGGGTGGTACCCGCCGGAGCCGTGGCCGTCATCGCGGAAGACTGACCCAAGAAGGGACAGCACACGCAAAAACCGCGCCCCGGACGGATCACGAATGATTCGCCCGGGGCGCGGTTTACGGTGCGAAATCTAGCTGATGGCGGACTTCATTTCATCCACCGCCTTCTTGCCGGCTTCTTCGGTGGAAAGCCTGTTGAACAGGACCTCCGAGGTGTAGCGCTTGATGATCTCCTGAATGGCTCCCGCACCCTTCGGCGGTGCTGCCGGAGCCTCTCCAAGTTCGTCCTTGATCGCGTCAATGAAGCTGACAACCTTGACGTCGGCCTTGGCCAGCTTGGGAGCGATGGCCTCGCGGACCTCCGAGTTGGGGTACACGCCGCGGTCGGCCAGAAGTGCCTCGCCAGCCTTGACGTCGTTGGCCAGGAAGTTGATGAACTTGGCCGTCTCTTCAGGGTGCTTGGTGCGTGATGATGCGGACCAGAACTGCGAAGCCTTGTACCAGAGCTTGGAGTCCTCAGCCTTGCCCGTCTTGGACGGGAAGCGCATGATCTGCAGTTCTCCGCCTGCCGCCTTCTCCAAGGCCGGAAGCTGGTTGGACCACCAGAAGGCCAGTCCGTTCTTACCCGTAGCCAGGCCGCTCTGGTCCAGCGGGGCTGCCTCGGCTTCAACAACCTCGGACGCTGAGGGAACAGCCTTCTTCTCGCTGAGTTCCTTCAGGAAACCCCACCACTGGGCGATGTCCGAGGGCTCGAAGCCAAGCTTGCCGTCCTCGGTGTAGAGGGACTTGCCGTTCTGGCGGAGCCACACCCCGAGGGAAGCTTCATCCGTACCATAAGCGGCTGCGCCGTAGGTGCCCTTGGGCGACTTGGCCGTGATCTCGGCGGCGACGCGCTCGAAGTCTTCCCACGTCCAGGTCTTGTCATCGGGGATAGCGACTCCGGCAGCCTCGAACACTGCCGGGTTGGCCAGGATGGTGGCGGCGTTGATGCCTGCAGCGATACCGGTCAGGCCGTCCTCGCCCTGTCCGGCCTCCAGCGCGGCCTTGTCGAGCTTTGAGGTATCGATCTGATATTTGGAGAGGTCCAGCAAGGCTCCGCGGGTGGAGTACTCGGTGATGTACTTCTCGTCCATCTGGATGATGTCCGGGGCGTCATTAGCTGCCACCTGCGTAGCCAGCTTGTCCCAGTAGCCACTCCAGTCGCCATACTCCGGCTTGATCTTGATGTTGGGATTTTCGGCCTCGAAGGCGGCGATGGCAGCCTGCGTCACCTGGGCGCGCTTGTCGCTGCCCCACCAGGAGAAGCGCAACTCCACCTTGCCGTCAGCACTCTTGGCCTCGGAACCCCCACCGCCGCAAGCGGTGAGGGCAAGAACTGCAGCAGCTGTTGCTGCCACCAGGGCTGAGGCACGAACTCTACGCCTTGCCTTGGGGGCCCGGGCCTTGAGGGCTGCGGTTCCCGACTCTTCTGCGGGGGCGACTGCTTCACCCTTGGGATGTACCGGCACTATTGTCTCCGATCTTCATTGATCCTGATGCGATTGGGAAAGCGTTTTCTTACTGGTCATTATGATACAAGTCACATGCTTGTATTACAAGATATCAACTTGTCTTAGTTGTTGGATTGTCGACGGCGGCATGCAGCCATGCAGTCGGCACGCACCGGCGTCGACGGGCACGCCCTACAGCGGTATCCAGCAAAAGGGGGCGGGACCAACCGCCCCCTTCAGAGAAGCCGGCGGCCTACTTGATGCCGGTGGTGGCGATTCCCTTGATGAGGAATCGCTGGCCGAAGAGGAACACTAGGAACACCGGGAGCAGGGACACGATGGACATTGCGAAGAGCGATCCCCAGCTGGTTGCCGACTGCGAGTCAACGAAGGCGCGCAGGGCCACGGGAACAGTGAACATGTCCGGGTCCGTGAGGTAAATCAGTGCGCCGAAGAAGTCATTCCAGGTCCAGATGAACGTGAAGATGGTGGTGGTTGCCAGGGCCGGGACCATCAGAGGCAGAATCACGCGCAGGAAGATCCTGGGGTGGCCGGCACCGTCAATGCGGGCTGCTTCGTCGAGGTCCTTGGGGATGCCGCGGATGAACTGGACCATGAGGAAGACGAAGAACGCGTCCGTGGCCAGGAGCTTGGGCACGATCAGCGGCCAGAAGGTGTTCACCCAGCCAATCTGGGAGAACAGGATGTACTGCGGCACGATCACTACATGGAAGGGCAGCATGATGGTCAGCAGCATGATGCCGAAGAAGAGTTTCTTACCGCTGAACTGCAAACGGGCGAAGGCATAGGCCGCCATGGAGCAGGAAACCAGGTTGCCAACGATCGAGCCCAGGACCACGACCGCGGAGTTGATCATATAGTGCCCGAACGGGTGAGTCAGCGCGGACCAGCCATCGGTGTAGTTGCTCATTTCCAGGTTCTCCAGCCAGAGGCCGGGTTCGCGGAAGATGAGGTCGTTGGGGCGCAGGGAGGAGACCACCATCCACAGCAGCGGGTAGATCATCACACCGCCCACGAGGATCAGGATGGCGTGCTTGATCAGGCCCTTGGTCCGGGCAGAGCGGCTGAAGGCCAGGTTCCCCCGGGATTCGCGGCGGCGCGGGCTCTTGCCGGACTGGCCGGCTTTGGCGTCGGAGGAAGACGCTGCGGGAAGGCTCTGGAGTTTAGTCATCGTAGAACACCCAATACTTTGAAGCGATGAAGTTGATGGCAGTGAAGACACCGATGATGACCAGCAGGAACCAGGCCATCGCTGAGGCGTAACCCATATCGAACTGGCCGAAGCCCTTTTGGTACAGGTACAGGGTGAAGAACATGGTGGAGTCGGACGGGCCGCCGTTACCGCCGGAGACGATGAACGCCTGCGTGAACGACTGGAACGAACCGATGATCTGCAACACCAGGTTGAAGAAAATGATGGGGCTCAGCATCGGAAGCGTGATCCGCCAGAACTGCTGCAACGTGGTGGCACCATCCACCTTGGCGGCCTCGTAGTACATCACCGGGATCTGCCGAAGACCGGCAAGGAAGATGATCATCGGGGCACCGAACGTCCACACGTGCAGCAGGATGATCGAACCCAGCGCGGTCCCGGGATCGGAGATCCAGCCGGGCCCCTGGATGCCCACCATCGCCAGGACCTGGTTCACCAAGCCCGTGGTGCCGAAGATCTGCTTCCACAAGATAGCGATCGCTACTGAACCGCCCAACAGTGAGGGCAAGTAGAACACTGAACGGTAGAACGGAAGGCCACGCAGCCCCTTGTCCAGGACCAATGCGATCAACAACGCCACCGCCAACTGCAACGGCACACCCACCAGCACATACGTGAACGTCACGCCGAGCGAGTTATGCAGGCGCGCATCACCGAACATCCGGACGAAGTTATCCAGGCCCACCCATTCCGGGGGCTGCAACAGGTTGTAATCCGTGAACGACAGATACAACGACATCAGCATCGGACCGATGGTAATAGCCACCAACCCCACCAACCACGGCAAGAGGAAGATATACGCAGCCTTGTTATCCCGGCCGTTCGCCTTCTTCTCTTCCTTGGTAGCAGGGCCCTTACGGCGGGTCATCGTGGAGAGTTCGCCAATAGCGCTCATCGCTTCCCCCTCACAGGCCCGCGGACGCTTCGCGGCGTCCCCATGCGTAGTACAGCGGCCATGTGGTCTCCTTTGGTCATCGTGGCCATCCACGGACATCGAGTCTGGTTGGTACTTGCCTTCCGGGACGCCGACCTTCCGGCGTTCCCTCCTGAGGTGCCAGGATCGAGGTCCCGGGTTTCAGCGGCTCCGTATCAAAGTAAACGTTTTCTTGACCCTTGTACAGCCTTTTGCTAATTTTTGAGAAAGCGTTTTCTTGCGAAGCCGCCAAAACTTGTTTTTCCACGCTGACGAAGCCCGGCGTGCGCTGGAGCACACCTTCCGCATCGATAAGGCAGGACACTATTGTTCCCCACCGACTCCGCCTGCCATGACCACCGTTGACATGGCAGCATCCCCCACCCGACCCAGTGCACTTGCTGGTTACGAGGATTGGCCGGCCTATGCAGCCAAGCACCGATTCGCTGCCGAGCTCACCGCCGGCCCACCAGAAGCCAGACAACTTGCCGACACCCTTGGCGTGCCCGCCGTAATACCAGACATTGAGTACACAGTGCTTGCCGAATCGGAGCACGACGGCGTCATCACCTCGCATCTGCAGTGGCAGTTGGGTTTCGGCCCTGCCACATCCGCCTGGTTCGTACGACCCGCCGGGGCAACCGGCCCGCAGCCCGGACTGCTCGCCCTTCACTGCCATGGCGGAATCAAGGCATACGGCGCTGAGCGGCTGGTGCGGTTCGAACACAACCCGGAAGGCAACGAGGGCGGCACCTCCGCGGCGGTCGGCTCCGGTTTTTCGTCGCTTGCGTTGCCGCCCCTGGACGTCAGGGCAAAGCTCTACGGCGGCCGGGCACTCGCCACGTGGTTGGCCCGGCAGGGCTTTGCCGTCCTTGCGCACGATGCCTTCATGTGGGGCAGCCGACGCTTTGAACTCGATCCCCTTCCGTGGCGGACTGCCAACGCCGTCAACGGCCGGAAGGCACTATGGCGGGAGGCCGGCGTCGAACTTTCCGTGGCGGAACATTACGACGCCGCGGCGGCTTCCCACGAGGAAACCGTGGCGAAAGCCGCAACGCTGATCGGGACCACCGTGGCCGGGACCGTTGCGCATGACGACCTCGCGGCCCTGGGTGTCCTCGCGTCCCTGCCGGGCGTGGATAGGGATCGGCTCGGTTGCCTGGGATTCTCCGGCGGCGGCGGACGGGCGATGGTACTCGGTGCCCTGAGCCCGCTGATCCGCAGCTACGTGGTCACGTGCATGATGACCACCTTCGAGTCACTCCTGCCCTCATACTTGGACGCGCATTCCTGGTTACTGCACTCTCCGGGCCTGGCCGGGCTGGGTGACTGGCCGGACCTGGCCATCCGTTCCACTGCCGAAAAAGTGCTGGTCCAATACGCCCTGGATGACCCCCTGTTCCCGGAACGGGGTATGCGCGACGCGCACCAGCATCTAGTGGAGGGCATGCCCGCCCGCTACACCGGAAGTTCTTGGCAGGAACCACACGTCTTCACCCGGGCCATGCAGGACGAGGCCGCCGCGTTCCTCACCTCCGCATTGCAGCCCCGCCCCACCACCGCTACCCACGCACCTGACCCCGCTAGGACAGCCTCATGACACAACCCCTGACCGCCACCACCGAGCGCATTGCCCGGCTCCCGCGCATCGCGCTGGTGGGCGTGCACGGTTTCGGCGAACGGCACTTGGACAACCTCGGCAGGCTGAGTGCCAACGGCGTCTTGGAGTTGGTGGCCGTCGCCGATCCCCTGCCCCCGGCGGACGGAACGCTGGGCCCGGAGGTGAAGGTCTTCGCTTCCCTTGACGAGCTCCTGGCTGCAGGTACCAAACCGGACGTGGTCATCGTCTCCACCCCCATCCAAACCCACGCACCTCTTGCCCTCGCCGCCCTCAACGCAGGTGCCAACGTGTACTTGGAAAAACCGCCGGTGGCTTCCATGGCCCAATTCGAGGAGCTCATGGAGGCGGCTGCGAGCGCCGGCCGTCTGGTGCAGGTGGGTTTTCAGAGCCTGGGCTCGGAGGCTTTGCCCGCAATCGAGGCCGTGGTGGCATCCGGCGAGATCGGCGATGTCCGAGGCATCAGCGCTACCGGACTGTGGCTGCGGAACAAGGCGTACTTCAAGCGGTCACGATGGGCCGGCAAGCGGGGCCTCAACGGGACCGACGTGGTGGACGGAGTGGCCACCAATGCCTTGGCACATGCTGTGGCTACCGGTCTCCGGCTAGCTGGTGCGCGGACTGTGGCGGACGTTGATTCCGTGGAGACGGACTTGTACCGCGCCAACCACACCGAAAGCGACGACACGTCCGTGGTGCGGGTCCGGATTGCGGGAAGTACTGTGCTGACGTGCGCCCTGACCCTGTGCGCGCCCGTGCAGTCCGCGCCGACGGTCACCATTGACGGGACTCTCGGTCAGCTCACCCTCTTCTACACGGAGGACCGCGTGGAGGTTACCTCCCCCCAAGGCACCCGGACGGAGACCTTTGGGCGGACCGACCTGCTGGAGAACCTGCTGGCCGCCCGCACGGAGCGGGATCTGCTCAGCCCGCTGTCCGGATCGGGTGCCTACGTTTCTGTCTTGGAGGCCATCCGCACAGCAGATGCTCCCCGGCTGATCCACCCGGAATTCATCACCTGGGAAGGTGAGGGCGACGCCGCCCACCCCGTGGTCCATGGCATCGAATCGCTGATCCGCCGGGCAGCCCTGGGGCAGGCCACGTTCGCGGAGCTTGGAGCGCCCTGGACCGTTTCCGACGAGCCCGCCCTGCAAGCCTATGAAACTCTGCACGTTAATGGCGTCCCTGTCGCTACCCTGCAGGACGGGACCCGGATCCGGCCTACGTCCTCCCCCCGCCCCTACCTCCACCCGGTGCGGACGCTGGCGGGAACCGTGGTCACGGACCACGTGCCAGAGGACCATGTGTGGCACCTCGGGGCGGGAGTGGCCCTCCAGGACGTGGACGGCATCAACTTCTGGGGCGGCCGGACCTACACCCGCGACGCCGGAGCGTACGTTTGGCGTAAGGATCACGGCAGGATCGTCACAGAGTCCGCGGAGCACAGTGAAGGACACAGGCGCGAACAGCTGAGCTGGATCGGCCCGGACGGCACACCCGTGCTCCGCGAACAGCGCGAGTGGCGCTGGTCCGCCGTCGGACATTCAACGTGGAAACTGACGCTGGACTTCACACTGGACTCAGCCACAGGACGTCCGGTGCTGCTGGGCAGCCCGGGCTCCAACGGGCGGCCGCAAGGTGGTTACGGCGGCTTCTTCTGGCGGCTCCCCAAGGTTGGCGACGCGACTAATTGGACACCGGACGCGCGGGGCGAGGACGCCGTACATGGCACCGTGGCGCCATGGCTGGCTTGGTCCGGAACGTTCGACGCCGGCACAGCCACCGCTACGCCCGTCACCGGCGTCCCCGGGCTGGGACGCCCGGCAACCCTCGTGTTCCTTGCCTCACCGCAGGCACCGGATCCGTGGTTCGTGCGGCACTCGGGGTACCCCGGGGTTGGGCTGTCCTTGGCCTGGGACACCCCGGTGACCGCCGAACCGGGAAAACCTGTCCACAGAACCGTCACCGTCCTCATCACGGACGGCTTCCTGGCCACACAAGACATTGAACAACTCATCACAACTTTGGGGGAACCGGCATGACCACGCCTACTCAATTCACGCCAGCTCTGACCGCAGTCACTGCGCGAAGCCAGCCCACTGCACCCGGCCCTCTGACTGCGCCCGGCAACGTCGCCGACCGTGCAGTGAAGCGCCGGCGCGTGTTGGACATCATGGACGCTGCGGGTCGCGACTCGCTGCTACTGACATCCAACACAGCCCTTACCTGGTACCTGGACGGCAGCCGTGTGCACATCAGCCTGGCCGGCGACCCCATTGCCGCCCT
The DNA here is from genome assembly GCF_055389195.1 of Arthrobacter sp. DualSoilB13. Taxonomy (NCBI): domain Bacteria; kingdom Bacillati; phylum Actinomycetota; class Actinomycetes; order Micrococcales; family Micrococcaceae; genus Arthrobacter; species Arthrobacter sp. DualSoilB13. The sequence goes on from NZ_AP035865.1 coordinate 3,387,276, forward strand.
CTTGGTCGACCGCACCGGTGATCACCTGGTCACGTTCAACAACGAGGCCGGCCGGATCGCAGCTGAAGAATTGCCCGAGGACGTCAGCCTTGACACGGTTCCCTGGCATGGCCAGTTGCAGGCCTTCGCGGCCGGGCTGGCCCTTGACGGCGACCCGTTGCTGGAAGCGGCTGTGACCGCTGAACTGCGAGCGGCCCGGCAGCAACTCCTTCCCGGCGAGACGGCCCGCTACGCCGAACTTTCCGCCGACGCAGCCGCCGCCATGACCGATGTCCTTGCTGCTGCGACGCCGGAAACCACGGAATTCCAGCTCGTCTCGGAGCTGGCCGCGCGGATTGTTTCGGTGGGAGCCGAGCCGCTGGTCCTCCTTTGCAACGGAGCGTCCCGCAGCGACTTCCGCCACCCCTTGGCCACGCACTCCCCCATCGGACGCCGCGCCATGGCTGTGGTCTGCGCCCGTCGGAACGGACTGGTTGCCAACGTCACCCGTTGGGTAGCATTCGACGCCGGCACTCCCCAGGAGCTCGATGCCGAGGCCCGCATCGCCGCAGTTGAGGCGGACATTCTCCGGGCGACGGTTCCCGGCGCCCGCCTCAATGAGATCTTCGCCGAGATCAAACTGGCATACCTCCGGCACGGCTTTGGCGAGGACCAGTGGACGCTTCACCACCAGGGCGGCCCGGCCGGCTATGCGGGGCGCGATCCCCGGGTCACCGCAGACGTTACGGATACCGTGGTGCTCAACCAGCCTTTCACGTGGAACCCGTCCGGCCCCGGTGTGAAGATCGAGGACACGGTGCTGCTCACTGAATCCGGCATGCGCGTCCTGACCGTCGACGAACGGTGGCCGACCACCCCAGTTGACGGCCGTCGTCGTCCGCTGACGCTGCGCCCGTAAGCAACCCGAAAGGGGCGGGGTCACCGTGTTGGTGACCCCGCCCCTTCATCGTGTGCTCTTACCCAACCGAGTCGCAGCAGAGCGCGTTTTGAGGGCTCAAAACGCGCTCTGCTGCGACTCGGTTGGGTGCGGGTGGTCGGGTTTGGGAGCGGTAGCCGGGGTTAGCTGAGCGTGAGTACGCCGTCCACGCGCCGCGGGATGCCCAGCGGGTTGGCGTCATGCAAGGCAGGGTGCAGCACGCTTTCCGGGGCGTCCTGGTAAGCCACCGGACGCTGGAAGCGGCGCACAGCAGTAGCGCCCACCGAGGTGAACAGGGACGTCGTAGCCGGGTAGGGGCCACCGTGCTGCTGGGCCCAGTTCACGGCGACACCCGTGGGCCAGCCATCGAACAGGACCCGCCCGGCCAGACCGCTGAGCTGCTCCACAAGGGCGGAGACATCCTCGCCCGGCTGGGCGTGCACCGTGCCCGTGAGGCTGCCAGGGACCTTCGCGAGTGCCGCGGAGAGTTCTTCCTGGTTGGCATACTCAATGAGCAGCGTGGTGGGGCCGAAGCACTCCTCCAACAGTTCATTCGGGCGTGCCAACACGTTGGCGGCGCTGGTGGAGAACACCACGGGCGCGGCGCCGTCGGCCAGGCTGTCCTGCTGGACGGTGCCACTGACGACGGCGACACCCGGCTGGTCTGCGACGTTACGGAGCCCGTCCGGGTAGGCCTCTGCGATCCGCTCGGTCAACATGGCAGCGGTGGGCTTGTCCTTGCTGGCCTCGGCCAGGTGTGAAGCAAAGTCCGTGCCTTCGGGGATGAAGACCAGCCCGGGCTTGGTGCAGAACTGGCCGGCGCCCTGGGTGAAGGACCCAGCCAGACCGGCGGCGAGTTGCTGTCCTCGTTCCGCGAGGGCGTCCGCAGTGATGACGACGGGGTTGAGGCTGCCCAGCTCGCCGTAGAAAGGAATGGGCTCCGGCCGGGAGGACGCGAGATCGAACAACGCGCGCCCGCCCGGGATGGAGCCGGTGAAGCCGACGGCCTTGATGGCAGGATCCTGGACCAAGGCAGTACCGGCCTCCCGGCCACTAACCAGGGCAAAGATTCCGTCCGCGGCTCCGGCCTTTGCCAGCGCTTCGGTGACGATCTCGGCGGTCCGCTGGGACAGGCGGAGGTGACCCGAGTGCGCCTTGACGATCACCGGGCAGCCAACGGCCAACGCGGACGCGGTGTCGCCGCCCGCCACGGAAAACGCAAACGGGAAGTTCGACGCCGAGAACACGGCCACCGGACCAATCGGACGCAGGATGCGGCGAAGGTCGGGCTTGGGCGGAGTTGCCGTTGGGTCGGCGTGGTCGATGACGGCTTCGAGGTACGAGCCCTCAGTGATCACGTTGGCGAACAACCGCAGTTGCCCGCTGGTCCTCGCCACCTCACCTGTGAGCCGGACTGTGCCAAGGCTCGTCTCGGAATCGGCAATGGCCACCAGTTCGGTGACGTTGGCGTCCAAAGCGTCGGCGACGGCGGTCAGCCAAGCGGCGCGCTCGGCGTCGGAGGCCGCTGCGGTCACCTTTGCCGCCTCGGTAGCTGCCGCTGTAACGGCGGTCAGGTCAAGAGTTGCTGTACTCAATGCGGTTTCCTTTACTCTCAGGGGCGGAATGCTCTGGGGCTGCCGCCTCAGGTGCGTGCGGCCCTGCTGTGTGCGGCGTAGAGCTGAAGTCGAAGCCAAGCCCGCGAAGGCCGGACGAGGTGAGCCGGCTGTTGTGGATCCGGATCGGAGAAGGTCCTGCCAGGATGCCCAGCTGCTGGAACGAGGCATCCTCCACGTCTTCAACGCTCACGGCCTCAGCCAGGGTGAGGGCCAACTGTCCGGAGAGTTCCGGAAGAAGGTGCGGAGCAACCCGGATGCTGTTGGCCCGTGCCAGTTCAACAATTCTCCGGAAGGGGGTAATACCACCCACCCGGACGATGTTGGGCTGGATGATGTCCACCGCTTCGGCCTCGATGAAGTCGCGGAAGCGGTAGATGGTGTGGACGTTCTCGCCCAGGGCAATGGGCACCGGGGAGTGCTTGCGCAGGCGGCGGTAGGCCCACAGGTCATCGGCACGGATCGGCTCCTCCAACCACTCCAGTCCGTACTCCCCCAAGATATCCAATGCACGGAACGTGTGGGCCAGGTCCCAGCGCTGGTTGGCGTCGATCATGAGCAGCCGGTCCGGGCCGATCACCTGGCGGACGGCAGCAACGCGCTCGGCGTCTTCCCGAAGCTCGGGCTTGCCCACTTTGATCTTCACCGCGTTGTGTCCCGCAGCAACCCAGCGCTGCGCCTGCTCCACCAGCTGCTCCAAGGTGTAATGCAGGTTCACTCCGGAGCCGTACACCTCCACGGATTCCTGGCGCTGGCCCAAAAGCCCCGTGACGGACGTCCCGGCCTGCCGCGCCTTCAGGTCCCACAGCGCCAGGTCCACGCCGGCCATCGCGATGGTGGTCAGTCCTCCCCCGCCAGCCTCGTGAAGCCTCTTCCAGAGTTGGTCCCACACGATCTCCGGATTCGCTTCCAACCCCAGGATGAACGGGGCGATGTCGTGATCCAGCAGGGCCTTCACCGCATGGGGACCAATGGTGGGTGTCCACGAGAAGCCGTGGCCCGTGCCGCCGTCGTCCGTGGTCAGCTCGGTGACAATCACATGGTTCTCCGGCGCCTCCACGCCCCAGCTGCGCAGCAGCGGGACCGTGATCAGCCGGGTGGAGAGGCCCGTGATGCGGGCGGGCATCAGCGGCCGGCCAGCTCGTGGCCCTTGGCCAGGATGGACTTGAGCTCCAAGAGCTGTTCCTCGCTGGGGTCCACCAGCGGTGGGCGGACCGGACCGACAGGAAGCCCGGCGAGGCGCAAGCCAGCCTTGATCAATGAGACGCCGAAGCCAGGAGTCTGGTCGCGGAGCCGGACCAGCGGCGCGTAGAAACCTTCAAGCAGGGCGTGGCGGCGCTCTTCGTCACCGGACACATAGGCGTCGTAGTAGGCCTTGGCGATTTCGGGGGCCATGGCGAAAGCAGCCGAGGAATACAGCGGGATGCCGAGGCCGCGGTAGGCGCCCTGGGTCAGTTCCGCCGTGAGGAGGCCGTTGAAGAGTGCGAAGTCGGTGCGACCGCTGGCGTTGATGGCCGACACGATTTCCTGGGCCAGGCCCACATCGCCGATCCCGTCCTTAAATCCAACAACCTTGGGGTTGGCCGTCAGGCGGGTGATGGCCTCGGCGGTAAACTTGGCAGTCCCACGGTGGTACACGATCACCGGCAGGCTACTCGCGGCCGCGATGGCTTCGACGTAAGCCACCACGCCATCGGTAGGCCCGGTCACCAGATACGGCGGGAGCACCAGAAGGGCGTCCGCACCGGCTTCCTCAGCAACCTTGGCTGCAGCGATCGCGTGACCCAGCGGACCACCCGCACCGGAAACCACCGGCACCGCTCCCGCAACGGCCTCGACGGCGGCGGTCACCACCGTGCGGATCTCATCCAGGGAGAGCGCATGGAATTCACCGGTGCCGCAAGCAGGGAACACGCCGCCCGGGCCGAACGGAAGCCGGGAAGTGATGTGCTCCTTCAACAGGGCAACGTCCACGCTGCCGTCCTCGGCGAAGGGTGTGACGGGGAAGAACAGTACGCCGTCGAAGTTCATGGGGTCTCCTTTGTTGCTCCCGCTGCCACCAGGCGCGCGGGATTCTCGTCATTGAGTGCTGCTTGTTGGTTCTCTTGGTCAGACGCGGTGTCGGCGCCTTGGTAGGGAGGCGTGAGTTCGCTGCGCCACGAGCGCTTGGGCTCCCACCCCAGCAATTCCCGGGCCTTACTAATGGAAAACGCCGGACTGGTGCCGGAAAGGTGCCCGGTGATGGGACCGCTACCCGGCAAAAACCGCGGGAAGAGCTCTGCCAGCGGAGCCGTGGCCAAGGCATCCTTCGCGCCAACGAAGAACACCTCGCCGTTGGGGATCGAGTCCATCTTGTCCAGGAGCACATCCAGGAAATCGGCTACGTCCCGGGCGTCAACATAGTTGAACTGGGCGGGAGCGGACAGCGCAGGATCATCCAGGCGCTCGCGGACAGTGTGTCCCTGCTGCGTCAGCGCACCTTCCCATTCCTCCGGCGAGATGACGTAGCACGGGCGGAATGCCGCATAACGAATCTTCTCGCCCTGCGCGGCCGCGAACATCTGCACGGTTTGCTCGGCGATCAGTTTGGACAGCGCATAGGCGTTCCACGGCTTGGGCGGCGTCTGCTCGTCCAAGGGGAACGACGGCGGCAGCCACCCGGCCGGTGAACCGTAGCCCAGGGCGGTGGGGCTGGACGCCGTCACGATCTTCGGGACACCGGCGTCGGTGGCCGCACTGACAACCGCAAAGGCGAGCCGGGTGTTCGTGCTGAAAATGACATCCTCAGGTGCGCTGAAAGGTACCGCAATAGCAGCGAGGTGGATGACGGCGTCGGGCGCTGTTTCCCGGATGAGCCGCTCCGCCTCCCCCGGCGCCAGCAGATCTGCGGTGTATTGCTCGGCTCCGGGCGGCAAGTGCTCTGCCGGAATGGCATCCCGGTCAACCGAAATCACGGTGTGGCCGGCCTGGGCCAGTCCGGCCACCACGCTGCGGCCCAGCCGGCCGGAACCGCCGGTGACAAAAATCCTGCTCATGTGCGTTTCCTGGTTTCTGTTGGCTGGTCAGTCCTGGCCGCGGCTGAGGTCGGCGCCGAGGCCAAGTTCGCTGATGCGGACGGGAAGGTCGGTGTCCAGGGACTTGTTGCCGGCGATGCCCACCGACACCGAACGGAGGCCGTCAATGTAGCCGGACGGGCGGCCCAGCGGATCAAGGCCGGGGCCGTTGAAGAGGTCCGAGAGCAGCAGGTTGTCGCCGCCACCATGGCCACCTTCGCCGTTGATAATAGGGACTTCGTAGGCTGCTTCCCAGTGGCGCTGGACTACCAGGCGTTCACCGATGCGGCGTACGGCGTCCTCTTCCTCGATGGGAGTGGCGCTCGGATCCACCACGGTCTTTTTATCGGTGCTGGATTCGACGGCGGCACGTTCCACCACTTCGAGCTCAGCCCGGCCTTCGGTGCCGTTGACGGTGACGCGGTAACCTTCCCACGGGCTGTGGGCGTTGAGGGAGTAGCTCAGCGTCGGGCCGCCCTGATAGTCAACCACCAGGGCGAGGTTGTCCTCGATAGTGATGCCCTCGGTGAAGACGTCCTGGTCACGGATGTAGCCGTCAAACTTTTCGTTGTCGTAGTACAGGGCCTTCAGGCGCTCGTCGTCGCGCATGTCCAGGCGGAATGGATCGTACTCAAGGCCATCAACGGTGCCGCGTTCCGGACGGGCTCCCAGGCCACGTTCGGCTGCATTCTTGTCGCCGTAGAAGCGCAGGCCACCGGAGGCAAAGACGCGCTCCGGAACATCGTTGATCCACCAGTTGACCAGGTCGAAGTGGTGCGAAGCCTTGTGAATGAGCAGGCCGCCGGAGTTCTTCTTCTCGCGGTGCCAGCGGCGGAAGTAGTCAGCGCCGTGCACGGTATCCAGCACCCAGCTGAAGTCGACGGACGTTACCTTCCCGATCACGCCGTTCTGGATAACTTCCTTCAACGCACTGTTGCGCGGCGAGTAGCGGTAGTTGAACGTGACCACCACGTTGCGGCCCGTCTTGGCCACTGCGTCGGTGATCCGGCGGCAGCCCTCAACGTCGATGGTGAGCGGCTTTTCCACCACGACGTCGGCACCCGCCTCAAGTGCCTCCACGATGTAGTCCGCGTGGGTGTAGTCGGGCGTGGTGACGATCACCCGCTCAATGCCGTTTGCCCGGATGAAGCTGGTGAGTTGGCCAGGTTCGAAGGATGCCACCGGCTCCGTTCCGCCCAGTTCCTTGATGAGGTCCTGGTAGAAGTCCACCCGGCCTTGGTTGACGTCGGAAAGCGCAATAAGTTCAGCGACGTCCGAGTGCTGTCCGTAGATGGCCCGGATGTACATCTCTGAGCGGCCACCGGTGCCAATGAGCGCTATCCGGGTTCGGTGGGGGCCTTCAGTCTGGGCTGCGGGTGCGGCAGATGCGGTCTGGGTCTCAGCTGAGTCGACGTTGACCATATTGAATGCCCCTTTCAAAAGGCAGGAGTGAACCGCTTGACGGCCCGGCTTCGTATGGGAAGAATCATGAGAAAGCGTTTTCTCAGAGCGTTATAAGCTTTGTATCAAGACTCTGGTGGTCACGTCAACCACTGCTCCAACGACGGAGCATGCGGGAGGCGACCAATGGGAAGGGGCCACATGGCACGCAGGAACACCAACAGGCGCGTTGGCATTGCCGATGTCGCAGAGAAGGCGGGCGTCTCGCACGCCACCGTGTCACGCGTCATGAACGGTAACGCCGCCGTGGACCCCGGCATTGCCGCACGGGTCAGGGCCGCCGCTGTTGAATTGAAGTACCAGCCCAATCCGGTGGGGCGCAGCCTGGCCCTCGGAAAAACTGACACCATTGGGATCGTAGTTCCGGACCTGGCCAACCCCACGTTCCAGGCAATCCTCCGTGGACTCAGCATCGCCGCGGCCCAGGACGGGTACCGCGTCCTCATTGCTGATTCCTCGGAAGTTACCAGCGAAGAAGCCATCCTTGCCGGCGAGGCCCGACGCCGCTGCGATGGCGTAGTGCTCTGCGCCCCCCGCATGAGCGATGCGGAGCTGGAAGAACTAGCGCCCACCCTGCACCCACTGGTGCTGATCAACCGCACCACCATTGCCACCAACACGCCGAGCCTGAGCGTGGATTACGGGCAAGGCATCCAGGAACTGGCCCACCACCTGGTATCACTCGGGCACCGCCGCCTGGTGTTCCTCTCCGGCCCGGAGCACAGCGCATCCAACCGCCAGCGCCTTGTTGGCCTGGACCAATTCCGGACAGAACACCCGGAAATCGAGCTGCAGATGCTCTATGGTGGCTCCAACTTCGACTCCGGCCACGAATCCACCGAGGCCATCATCGCCAGCGGCGCCACCGGAATCCTGGCCTTCAATGACCTGGTGGCCATGGGCCTGCTCAGCGGCTTGCACGAGCGCGGCGTCCGCGTTCCGGAGGACATTTCCGTGACCGGCTTCGATGACATCCCGTTCGCCAAATACACCACGCCCCCGTTGACCACGGCAGCTGTGCCCATCAACGAGCTCGGAAGCCTGGCCTGGCGGAGGATGCGCGAACAGATACAACAGGCGGGCGAAACTGCCACCCAGGCGCAGGATGAGTTCTCACCCCGGGTGGAGATCCGCAAGAGCACCGCGGCGCCCGCACTCACGCCCGCCTCCTAAAACAACGCGGGGCACTCTACTTCGGCGATGGGTTGGAGCCCACTCCCGCCTCTTTGTAGAAGCCCTGGATGTGCGCTGCAACAAGCTCAGCCGCCTTGCCGCCGTCGTGAATGTTCACGGCGGCGAGGATGGCACGGTGTTCGGAGCGAAGCCTTGCGCAGGTTGTTTCCCAGTCCGGGAGGTGTCCCGTCAGCTCACTTGCATAGTTCTCGATCGCACCCCGGAGCGAGGCCATCATCGCGCTGACCACCGAGTTTCCCGCGGCCTGAGCCAAGGCCACATGGAACCGGGCATCAAGGGCCAGGAAAGTGTCGATGTCAGGCGCCGTATCCATCTCATCCAGGAGCGCAGCCGCTTCCTCCAGCTCCGGCACGCCCACCTTAGCCCGTTCCGCAGCCCAGGATTCAAGCAGGACGCGGGTCTCCACAATGTCCGCTACCGGGAGATGGCGCGTAGCAACATGAAGCCTTAGCGTGGACCCCAGAGCCGACCCCGGCTCGGCGATCACCACCGTGCCGGCGTCCTTACCCGACCCCACACCGGCACGGACCACGCCCATTGCCTCAAGGATCCTGACAGCCTCTCGCACCGAGGTCCGGGAAACCTGCAGTTGTTCGGCCATGGCGCGCTCACCCGGCAGCCGTCCCCCCAGGGCGAGGTCTCCGTCAGACAGCTGCTTCTCGATCCATTGCAGGACCAACTCGTGGGTACGCATACCGGAATACTAGTTGATGTGGTCCAACCACATGGATTACAGTGTGGTTAGACCACAGTGGTAGGACCACAGAATTCAAGGGAGAACCGCATGACCGACACCCTCGACCCCAAGATCACGGCTGCGCCAGCCAATGCCGGTAGCGACGAAACCGTGACCCGTCCCGCACAGCCGCGACCCGCCGTCGTGCTTCCACCGGCACTGAAGCGCCGCGTTCCCAAGGTCTCCGATCTGGCGCCGCTGATGCAGTTCAAGAAGCCCGAATTCAGCAAGACCGCCCGCCTGAAGCGTGCCAGCACCATCTGGGAACTGCGCGAGATCGCCAAGCGCCGCACCCCGCAGGCGCCTTTCGATTACACCGACGGTGCTGCCGAAGAAGAAATCACTCTCCGCCGTGCACGCCAGGCGTTCCAGGACATAGAGTTCCGGCCCGGAATTCTCCGCGACGTCTCGAAGATTGATCTCCGTACGGACATCCTGGGCAAGGAATCACGCCTTCCGTTCGGCATCGCGCCCACAGGGTTCACGCGCATGATGCAGTCCGAAGGCGAATATGCAGGCTCCCAGGCAGCAGAAGCCGCCGGAATTCCATACACCCTGTCCACCATGGGCACGGCGTCCATTGAAGACGTGGCCACTTCCGCCCCCAACGGCCGGAACTGGTTCCAGTTGTACCTGTGGACGGACCGCGCCCGTTCCCTGGAACTAATCGAGCGCGCCGCCAAGGCCGGCAATGACACCCTCATGGTCACCGTGGACACCGCCGTTGCCGGCGCCCGTCTCCGCGATGTCCGCAACGGCATGACCATCCCGCCGGCACTGACCATCAAGACCGTGCTGGACGCCTCGTACCGCCCGGCCTGGTGGTTCAACTTCCTCACCCACGAGCCACTGACATTCGCCTCGCTCTCCCGGTACACGGGCACCGTTGCTGACCTCATCAACTCCATGTTCGACCCCACCCTGACCTACGAGGACCTGGACTGGCTCCGCGAAACGTGGAAGGGCAAGCTGGTGGTCAAGGGCATTCAGACCGTGGAGGACGCCCGCAAGGTTGTGGATCACGGTGCCGACGGCATCATCCTGTCCAACCACGGCGGACGCCAACTGGACCGCGCCCCCATTCCGTTCCACCTGCTCCCGGACGTTACCGCAGCCCTGAAGGCGGACAACAGCAAGGCCGCGGTCATGCTGGATACGGGCATCATGAGCGGAGCAGACATTGTGGCAGCCCTGGCCCTGGGCGCCGACTTCGCACTGATCGGCCGCGCCTACCTCTACGGCCTGATGGCCGGTGGACGTGAGGGCGTGGACCGCACCATCCAGATCCTGGAGAAGGACATGACCCGCACCATGGCGCTGCTGGGCGTCAGCAAGGTGGCGGACCTGAACCCGGACCACGTGCGGCTACTCCAGCGCTGACCGTCACCCATGTAGGTAGCAGCAGAGCGCGTTTTGAGGCCGGCTCAAAACGCGCTCTGCTGCTACCCAGCTGGGTAAAAGTGTTAGATCAGACCTTGGGCGAGCATCGCGTCGGCTACCTTGACGAAGCCACCGATGTTGGCGCCCACCACATAGTTTCCGGGCGCACCGTATTCGTCCGCGGTTTGGGCGCAGCGATCATGGATGCCCACCATGATCTCCGTGAGCCGCTGCTCCGTGTGCTCAAAGGACCAGGAGTCACGGCTGGCATTCTGCTGCATTTCCAAGGCAGATGTAGCCACACCACCGGCATTGGCTGCCTTGCCCGGACCGAACAGGATCCCGGCTTCCTGGAACACGGATACGGCAGAACGTGTGGACGGCATGTTGGCACCCTCAGCCACGGCGATCAGTCCGTTGCTGACCAACTTGGCCGCAGCGTCGCCGTCGAGTTCGTTCTGCGTGGCGCAGGGCAAGGCCACGGTGCCGTTCACGTCCCACACAGAACCACCGGCAACATGGCTGGCGCCCGGCCGGCGTGCGGCGTAGTCCGTGAGGCGACCACGCTCCACTTCCTTGATCTGGCTTAGAAGCGCGACGTCGATCCCGGCTTCGTCCACGATGTAGCCAGCGGAGTCCGAACACGCCACCACGTTGGCACCAAGGGATTGCGCCTTGGCGATTGCATGGATGGCCACATTACCCGAGCCAGACACCACAACGCGCTGTCCGTCGAAGGACTGTCCACGGGTTTTGAGCATCTCCTGGGCGAAAATCACCGTACCGTAGCCGGTGGCTTCGGGACGCACCAGGGAACCGCCCCATGAGATGCCTTTGCCCGTGAGGACGCCGGATTCATAGCGGTTGGTGATGCGCTTGTACTGGCCGAAGAGGTAGCCGATTTCGCGCCCACCCACACCGATATCGCCGGCCGGGACGTCGGTGTACTCGCCGATGTGACGGTACAGCTCGGTCATGAAGGACTGGCAGAACCGCATGATCTCAGCGTCGGAACGCCCGCGGGGATCGAAGTCCGAGCCACCCTTGCCACCGCCGATGGGCATGCCGGTGAGCGCGTTCTTGAAAATCTGCTCGAAGCCGAGGAACTTCACAATTCCCAGGTACACCGAGGGATGGAACCGGAGCCCACCCTTGTACGGGCCGAGGGCGGAGTTGAACTCCACACGGAACCCGCGGTTTACGTGGACGCGGCCGGCATCATCGGTCCAGGGCACACGGAAGATGATCTGGCGCTCCGGTTCGCACAGGCGTTCCAGAACAGCGCCTTCAAGGAATTCAGGATGACGATCGTGCACAGGGCCGAGGCTTTCAAAGACCTCAGTGACGGCTTGGTGGAATTCCTTCTCCCCCGGGTTCCGCGCCAACACAGTGTCGCGGACAGCTTCCAGCCTTGAATCCATGCGTCTTCCTATCCTCAGTGCGCCGGCCAGCGGCGAGACGATCAGTCCCGCTCATGGTTGCACCGAGGGACGTGGGATCTCCATCCGAAGCCAATGTGACCCACATCGCGGAGTTAACACAACTGTAGAAAATCGTTGAAAACTCAAGGAAACAAGAGATTAACAAAAACTCACAATGTGATGAGGATCACGTTAAGTCGGGTACGACTATCGCTTACGGCCGAACTTGGGAAGGTTAGGCAGGTTCGGAAGATTCGCCAAAAGATCAGCGGCCTTAGTGGCAGCGCGGCCAACGGTTCGGCCGATCTGTTGGGGCACAGTATCGTCCGAGGACGGATCCAACGTGACCGGCGTTCCGCTCGCGTGAACCTTGACAGCTTGGCCTACGGCGTCCGCACGGGTAGGCGGGACCTCCGGAGCGGGGGCACCAACGGCTGAAGGCTCAGCGGCCGCCGGCTCGGCGGAAGGCTCAGCGGCCGGCACCGCTACGGCCGGCACTGCTGCGGCCGGCACCTCCGAAGGTGCGACGACTGCGGGCGCCGGGGTGCCGACGTCGAACGTTTCCAGCCAGCTGGCGACGCCGGCCAGCGGCTTGGGATTCAGGGCATAGAAACGCTTCTGGCCCTGCGCGCGCATGCTGACGAGATCTGCCTCACGGAGCACTTTCAAATGCTTGGAAATGGTGGGCTGGCTCGCAGCCAGTTCTTCCACCAATTCGCCTACAGCTTTATCCCCAGAGCGGAGGGAGACCAGGATATCGCGCCTGGTTGCCTCAGCTATGACGGCAAATACGTCGTCAGTCACCATGCCTTACACCCTAGCGACATATACGCCAATTGGCATCCCTGTTTCGTGGCGCTACAGGCCCTAGCCAGACCGGCACCGCTCAGTCGAACCAGGGATCCAGGCCGTAGAGGGGGAAGATCTCCTTGCGCGTGGCAATAACGGTCCGGTCAACCTCATCCGCGGGATCGTAACCAACTTCCCAGGAGCGCCACCAGACGTCCACGTCATCGCCCATCGACTCCGGAGCCCACACGCCGTACGTTTCCTTCACGTAATTCCGCCACGCTTCCGGCACGGGTGTTTTCAGCGGCACCGGCCGTTGGGTCACCATGCCGATCAGATGGCTCCAGGACCGGGGCACAACACCGGTGACGTCGTAGCCGCCCCCGCCGGTAGCGATCCAGCGGTTGTCGCAATAGCGGGCGGCAAGTCCGGCGACGGCGGAGGCCGCCTCACGCTGCCCATCAACGCTGAGGTTGAGGTGCGTCAGGGGGTCATCCCGGTGGGAATCGCAGCCGTGCTGGCTGACGATGACTTCTGGTTGGAACGCCCCAACAAGCTGTGGCACCACCGCATGGAAAGCCCGGAGCCAGGCGGCGTCGCCGGTGAAGGCGGGGAGTGCCACGTTGACCGCCGTCCCAGGGGCATGCGGGCCTCCGGTTTCATTGGCAAAGCCGGTCCCGGGGAAAAGGGTGAGCCCGGTTTCGTGCAGGCTGATGGTCATGACGCGGGGGTCGTTCCAGAAAATACTCTGCGTACCGTCGCCGTGGTGCGCATCGACGTCTATGCTCACCACCCGTTGCACGCCGCCGTCGAGCAGCCGTTGGATGGCCAGCGCGACGTCGTTATAGACACAAAAGCCGCTGGCCCGCTCACGCGCGGCATGGTGCATCCCGCCGCTGAAGTTCACAGCGCGCACGGCCTGGCCGCTAAGGATGGCCTCAGCTGCAACCAGCGAACCGCCCGCGAGGCGGGCACTGGCCTCGTGCATGCCGGCGAACGCGGGATCGTCCTCCGTTCCCAGTCCGCGATCCTCCTCAGGAGCGAAAGGATCAGCACTGACCCGGCGTACAGCCTCCACATATTCGCGGCTATGGACGGAAAAAAGTTCGACGTCGGTGGCCACCGTGGGTGCCTGAACGGCCACATGGTTGTGGTTGAACAGGCCCAGTGATTCGGCGAGCCGCGCTGTCAGCTCAAGCCGCTGCGGCGCCATGGGATGACCCGGACCAAAGTTGTAGGCAGTCATGGCTGCATCCCACACCACCGTCGTTGGCAGTGCGGAGCGCGTAATGCTGGAAGCTGTTGTTCCAAGCCTTGAGTTCATCCAGAACAGGCTACCTGAGCCCGGAGTACCCTTCCGCCCGGTTACGCCGTGGGAATAGTGGTTTACTACTCAGGAAAGCTTGTTCAACCGAGGAAGAGCGCCATGTCTCAAAGCCAGTCGCGGTCCACGAGCCCGACCAACTGGCAACCCAACCAGCAGGAGCGGGAAGGTCTCTGGATCTTCACGCGCGTGCGCGACTTCGTCGACAACATTGCCAACACCTCGCCCGCGCGTTTGGCGTTGACCGTCTTTGCCGTGGTGATCCTGGTTTTCACCGGGTTGTTGTCCTTGCCCGCCGCTTCTGCGGCCGGCACGGTCACGCCTCTGCACCAGTCCATGTTCACGGCGGTTTCCGCTGTCTGCGTCACCGGGCTCACTGTAGTTTCAACCGCCACTCACTGGACCTTCTTCGGTCAGCTGGTCATCCTGATCGGCATCTTCGTTGGTGGCCTCGGCACCCTGACGCTGGCCTCCCTGCTTGCCCTCATGGTCAGCAAACGGCTGGGCGTGCGCGGCAAGCTCATCGCACAGGAAGCCATGAACAACGCGGGCAGGCTCGGCGAGGTGGGTACCCTGCTCCGGATCGTCATCGTAACGTCAGTGGTGATTGAGGCCGTTCTGGCCATCGTGCTGATCCCCCGCTTCATGGTGCTTGGCGAGAGCTTCTGGCAATCGGTGTGGCACGGCGTTTTTTACTCGATTTCCGCGTTCAACAACGCTGGATTCACGCCGCACTCCGATGGCATCGTCCCTTACGAGACAGATCTTTGGATCCTCATTCCGCTGATGCTGGGCGTCTTCCTCGGCAGCCTTGGCTTCCCCGTGGTGATGGTGCTGCAGCAGAACGGGCTCAACTGGAAGAAGTGGAACCTCCACACCAAGCTCACTATCCAGGTCTCCTTCATCCTGCTCGCGGCAGGCACGGTCCTGTGGGCGTTGATGGAGTGGGACAACGTACGGACCATCGGCCATATGAGCATGGGCGACAAAGTGATCCATTCCTTGTTCGCCTCCGTGATGACCCGTTCCGGCGGCTTCAACCTGGTGGATCAAAACCACATGGAGTCCACCACCATGCTCCTCACCGATGCCCTCATGTTTGCCGGTGGCGGATCCGCGTCCACCGCAGGCGGCATCAAGGTGACAACCATCGCGGTGATGTTCCTGGCCATCATGGCTGAAGCGCGCGGCGACGCCGACGTCAAGGTCTACGGACGCACCATTCCCCAAGGAACTATGCGCGTGGCGATCTCCGTAATCGTGGCCGGAGCCACCCTGGTCTCAGTTGCCGCTTTCCTGTTGCTCTCCATCAGCGGCGCCTCCCTGGACAGGGTGCTCTTCGAATCCATTTCCGCCTTCGCCACCGTGGGACTGAGCACTAACCTCAGTGCCGAGCTGCCGCCGTCGGGCGTTTATGTCCTGACCGCCCTCATGTTCGCAGGACGCGTAGGCACCGTAACCCTGGCGGCCGGGTTGGCCCTTCGCCAACGCAGCCAGCTGTACCACTACCCGGAAGAGAGGCCAATCATTGGCTAGTAGCACAGGGGCAGCAAACCGCCCCGCCCACAACTCACCAGTGCTGGTCATTGGCCTCGGCCGTTTCGGCTCCGCCACCGCAGAGCAACTGGTCAAGCAAGGCCGTGAAGTCCTGGCTATTGAGCGTGACCGCATCCTCGTCCAGAAGTGGGCCCCTGTCCTCACTCACGTGGTGGAAGCCGACGCCACCAACATCGATGCGCTGCGCCAGTTGGGCGCCCAGGAATTCAGTTCGGCGGTGGTGGGTGTTGGTACGTCCATCGAGTCCTCGGTGCTCATCACCGTGAACTTGGTGGACCTGGGCATTCAACACCTGTGGGTCAAGGCCATCACGCCCTCGCACGGCAAGATCCTCACCCGGATCGGCGCCAACCACGTGATCTACCCGGAGGCCGACGCCGGTGTCCGTGCAGCACACCTGGTGTCCGGCCGCATGCTGGACTTCATCGAGTTTGACGACGACTACGCAATCGTCAAGATGTACCCGCCCAAGGAGACCGTGGGCTTCACCTTGGAAGAATCCAAAGTCCGCTCGAAGTACGGCGTGACGATCGTAGGTGTAAAAACTCCGGGCGAGGACTTCACCTACGCCCGCCCGGAAACCAAGGTGTCCGGCCACGACATGTTGATCGTGTCCGGACACGTGGACTTGCTGGAGCGCTTCGCGGCGCGGCCATAATCCAGCTGGAGTTTTTGTACAGCTAACGCCCTTTAGACGCTCTTTTAGGGGCGTTATCTGTACAAAAAATCAGCCGAGCTGTTTGGTGATTTCAGCTGCACGGGCCGCTGCCGCGCGTGCACCGTCAGCGATGATCTTGGGGATGCCGCCGTCGTCAAAGGCCGCAATGGCGCGCTCGGTGGTGCCGTTGGGGCTGGTGACGGCGACCCTCAGCTGTGTGGGGTCCGCTCCCGGCTCAGCCAACATGAAACCCGCGCCTGCCACCGTTTCGCGGGCGAGCATCACGGACAGTTCCTGGTCCAGGCCAAGTTCGACGCCGGCAGCAGCCATGGCCTCAGCCAGATAGAAAGCGTAGGCCGGCCCGGAGCCGCTGATAGCAGAGAGCGCATCCACTTGCTCTTCAGGAATCTCCACCACTGTTCCCGCCCCGGCGAACGCCGTCTTGGCCCTTTCGAGCTGCTCAGATGTGCAATGGGTACCTGGGGAGACGGAGATGACCCCACGACCCAGCCGTGCGGGGGTGTTGGGCATGGTGCGGATCACCGGCTGCCCATCCGGCAATGCCGCTTCAAGCTGTTCGATGGAGACGGCAGCCGCGACGCTGACAACGATCGTGTCCTTCGCCAGCGCGGGGCCGATCTCCCGGGCCAGGTCAAGGATGCCCACCGGCTTGACGCCCAGGATGACCATGCCCGAGCCCTTGGTGGCCAGCTTGTTGTTGTCCGGCTCTTCCTCGCCTGCAATGGCCATGACCCCGTGGCGCTGGGCCAATTCATCGGCGCGTTCTGCACGGCGCACGGTAGCGACGATGTCCGAAGGGTCCGTCCCGGCGGCGACAAGGCCTCCCAGAATTGCCTCGTTCATGGATCCACAGCCAAGGAATGCGATTCGGTTGCTCATGGCTCCATCATTGCAGTTGGCCGTGGACGGGGTCTAACGAATGCCGGATTCCCAGCTTGCTCCCAAGGTTATTGCAGGCAGCACTCATGCTTGGTCCGTAACTTAGTAGTTACCTCATTGAGGGTGCGAGTGATGAAGGCGGGCATGGGGATGTCCGCCAGCAGCACCGGTGGCCGGGCGGGTTTTCCCCCATTTCCCGATTCGGCCGCCGGTGCTTTCGCTTTTAACACAGCGTTCCAGCGTCGGGCGCCGGGTCCAGCGCCCGACGCCGGCTAGTTGTCTACGCTGCGCAGCGACGGCACGCTGAGGTGCTGCCGGGCGAAACGCAACGTTTCAGCCAGCATTTCCTCACGTTCCCCCGCAACCTTGGCCTTGCGGGTGGAAATCTCCGCTACTACTACGCCGTCAAAACCGGTGGCGGCCAGGTGCTGCAAGGCATCGGCGCATTGTTGCGTTCCAGTGCCAGGCACCAGATGCTCGTCCTTGCCCGAACCCGAGCCATCGGTGAGATGGACGTGCCGGAGCTTGTTCCCGAGCGCTTTGATGGCTTCCAAACTGTTGGCCCCGGCAGTGGCAGCGTGCGAGAAGTCCCACGTGACGTCGTCGTAATCCTGGCCCAACGGGTCCCAGTGCGGTAGGTAGGCCACCGCCTCACGCCCACGGACCCGCCACGGGTACATGTTCTCCACGGCGATCCGAACGCGGTACCTCGCAGCGATTTCACGCACGCCTTCTACGAAGTTCTCCGCGTAATTGGACTGCCACCGGAACGGCGGGTGAACCACCACGGTGTCGCAGCCGACATCCGCGGCCATTTGGCAGGACTTTTCGATCTTGTTCCACGCCGTGCCCCAAACCTGCTGCGTCAACAGCAAAGTAGGCGCGTGGATGGAGACGATCTCCTGGTGGTACCGGTGGCTCAGCTGGATCAGGGCATCGGGGTTCTGGCTCACCGCATTGTTGGTGACCATCACCTCAACGCCCTCGTAGCCCAGATCCTGCGCCACGGCGAAGGCGTCATGGACGCTCAGGGGATACACGGACGCGCTGGACAGCGCCACGGGGATTTGGCGGGCATTCACTTCAGGTTCGACGTCGTTGCTCATCTCAGGAGGCCAGCCCGCCTGCCACAGGGGCTGGGACCGGTGTTGGGGACGGTGTGTTGACAGGGACCGGGAATTCTTTGAACCCCGGGTGGGGTTCTTCATCTTTTTCAGGAGCCTTGCCGGCTTCCTTTGCTGCCTTCTTCTTTGACTTATCCTTCTTACGCTTCCCCACGTGCGGCGCCGGGTCCAATGCTTCCTCAAAGACCAACTGGTCCAGGCGGCGCAGGATCAGGCCCTCGCGGAGGGCCCAGGGGCAAATTTCCATCTTGGGGAATTCGAAGAGTTCCAGCGCCGCTTCAGCCACCAAGGCTCCCGCCAGTAACTGGCGGGCACGGGCGTCGGAAACGCCGGGAAGGTACAACCGGTCCTCCACTGTCATGGCCGAAATCCGTTGCGCCCACAGTCCCAGATCTGCTGCGTGGAGTTCGCGCTTAACGTACGGTCCTGCCCCGCTGGGGGCTGCACCGGCGATGCGCGCCAACGACCGGAACGTTTTGGACGTGCCAGCCACCAAGTTGGCCCGGCCCAGCTCGTGGAAGTCCCGGACCACGGGCTTCAACGTGGACCGGATATACCGGCGCAGTTCCTTGACGCTCTTGGCAGTAGGCGGATCGTCGTGGAGCCAGTCCCGCGTCAAACGGCTGGCACCAAGGGGAACTGACGTGGCGTGCTCAGGAAGTTCGTCCGTTCCATACGCCATTTCGAACGAGCCGCCCCCGATGTCCAGGTCAAGAATGGGACCTGCGCCCCATCCGTACCAACGGCGTACGGCGAAGAACGTCATGGAGGCTTCTTCGCTGCCCGTAAGTTCCTGGAGGGTCACCGTGGTTTCGTGCTTGACCAGGGCCAGAACCTCGGGGCCATTGGTTGCTTCCCGAATGGCCGAGGTACAGAACGCAAGGAGGTCCTCGGCCTTATGCCTGGCCGCGAACTCCCAGGCCTCCAGGACGAATTCAATGAGCTCGTGCTGTCCGGCGTCGTTGATGTTGCCGTCACCGTCGAGGTACTGCACCAGAGAAAGCGGGCGCTTGTGGGAAGCGAAAGCTACCGGACGCGCGCCAGGGTGAGCGTCCACCAGCAGTAGGTGGACGGTGTTGGACCCGATGTCGAGAACGCCAAGACGCATTCTGCCATTATTCACCGATTCGAAGCCTGCGAAGCAACTTAGCCAAGACGTTTCGCCGGTCGATTGGTTCCCGACAGCTTGGGCGGGCCCTATTCGGCGGGCTCCCCGGCTTCGTCGGCGCGCTTGAAGTCGCGGCGAATGTTGGCAATGCCCTCGGGATCGATTTCGAAGCCGAATTCGCTCCCGGGGTTGATGACCATGCCCAGTTCGTCCCCGATGTTGCCCAGGATGGCAGAGCCCATGGTGCCCAGAACGTGCGGGGCTGCCTCGAGGAAGCGGTCATCGACGCGGCTCGGGTGGCTGAAGACGGCCAAAACAGGCTGGCCGTCGGCGTTCGAGAGCACCAAGGGCTCCACCGATGAGTCCGGGCCGTCCACAGCTTCCGAGCTGACGAGGTAAACCTCGTTGTTCAGGAAAGCGAGGATGACGTCCACCGGGTTAGCGTCCGGCTGTTCGGCCGAGGCCAGCTTGGCCTCGAGGTCGTTCAAGGGTTCACTATCCGGTGAAACGGTCTGTTCAGTCATGGTTCTACTCGACCACGATGCCGGCCGGGACGCAATTCGTGAGTGCTGCCCCGGCCGTCATTCAAGCTACTTTTTGGCTGTTGCCCTCTTGGCCGGCGCCTTGCGGGTGGTGGTCCGCTTGACCGGTCCCTTGGCACGCTTTTCCGCCAACAGCTCAACGGCTTGTTCCCGAGTCAACTCCTCAAGTGAGGTTGAGCGCGGGACGGTGATGTTGGTGACGCCGTCAGTGATGTAAGGGCCGAAACGGCCTTCCTTCACCACAATGTTCTTCTCGGACACGGGGTCCGGACCAAACTCAGCCAGCGGCGGGACGGCCGCGCGGGCGCCACGCTGCTTGGGCTGCGAGTAGATCTCCAGGGCCTGTTCCAGGGTGATCGTGAAGATCTCCTCTTCCGAACCTATGGAGCGGGAGTCCGTGCCCTTCTTCAGGTACGGACCGAATCTGCCATTCTGCACCGTGATGGGGTTGCCGTCCGCGTCCTCACCGAGGACCCGGGGCAGGCTCATCAGGGCAAGCGCTTCATCCAAGGTGACCGTATCCACGGTCATGGACTTGAACAGGGAACCCGTACGCGGCTTGGCTTTCACCGGCTTCTTGGGAGGCTTGGGCTTGCCGTTCTTGTAATACTCCACCGGTTGGTTGGCTAGTTGTTCCTCGGTCATCTCCGGGATGATCTCAGTGACGTACGCGCCATAGCGGCCGTTCTTGGCAACGATGGTGTGGCCGGTGTGCGGGTCCGTTCCCAGAACCCGTTCCTCGGGGGCCGCCGTCTCCATGAGCTCTTTGGCTTTGTCGGCCGTGAGTTCGTCCGGAGCGAGTTCTTCGGGGACGTTGGCCCGCGCGGACTCAACCACTTCGCCGGTCTTCGCATCAAGGGTGGGGATGGAGCTTTCCAAGTACGGGCCGAATTTGCCCACACGCAGCGTGATGCCCTCGGCGATCGGCACGGAATTGATCTCGCGCGCATCGATTTCGCCAAGGTTGTTGACGATGCTCAGCAGGCCGGGGTCTGCATCTTCACCGTAGTAGAAGTGCTTGAGCCAGGCAGCGCCCACAGCCTGGCCGTTGGCGATCTTATCCAGATCCCCTTCCATGTCTGCGGTGAACTCGTAGTCCACATAATCCGTGAAGTGCTGTTCCAGCAAGCGGATCACAGAGAACGCGATCCAGCTGGGAACCAAAGCGGAGCCCTGCTTACGGACGTAGCCACGGTCCTGGATGGTGGAAATGGTGGACGCGTAGGTGGACGGGCGGCCGATGCCACGCTTTTCCAACTCAGCGGTCAGCGATGCTTCCGTGTAACGCGGAGGCGGGGACGTTTCGTGGCCGACAGCCACGATCTCCGAAGCCGTAAGGGAATCATCCTTGGAAACGTTCGGCAGGCGACGGGCTTCGTCGGAATCATCGTCCCCGCGGCTCTCGTCCTTGCCCTCTTCATAGGCTGCAAGGAAGCCCGGGAAGGTGATGACCGTACCGGAAGCCGAGAATTCGGCGTCGCGGCCGTCAGCGGCCACTGCGCCGAGGCGGATGGTGGCAGTGGAACCCTTGGCATCAGCCATCTGGGAGGCCACGGTGCGCTTCCAGATGAGCTCGTACAGGCGGAACTCGTCACCGCTCAGCTGCTTGGCAACCTGCGCCGGCGTACGGAACGAGTCACCCGCGGGACGAATGGCCTCGTGAGCTTCCTGGGCGTTGGCAGCCTTGTTCGCGTAAACGCGGGGGCTCTGGGGAACGTACTCGGGACCATACAGCTCGGAAGCCTGGCGGCGGGCTGCGGTGAGTGCTTCATCGCTCAAGGCGGATGAGTCCGTACGCATATAGGTGATGTAGCCGTTTTCATACAGGCGCTGGGCAACCTGCATGGTGCTCTTGGAGGAGAAGCGGAGCTTACGGCCGGCTTCCTGCTGCAGGGTGGAGGTGGTGAACGGCGCGGCAGGGCGGCGGGTGTAGGGCTTGGTATCTACGGAGCGGACACGGAAATCAGCGTTTTCCAGTCCGGCAGCCAAAGAGGTGGCAAGTTCCTGGTTGAGGTGCACCACGTTGGAGGACGTCAGCTGCCCGTTGTCATTGAAGTCCCGGCCGCTGGCTACCTTGGAACCATCCACGGCGGCAAGCTTTGCCTTGAACGAACCCGAGTCCGAACCGAACTGGCCCGTGAGATCCCAGTAGGACGCTGCGCGGAAGGCCATGCGTTCACGTTCGCGGTCCACCACCATGCGGGTCACCACGGACTGCACACGGCCAGCCGAGAGCCCGCGGGCCACCTTGCGCCACAACACGGGGGAGATCTCGTAGCCGTAGAGGCGGTCAAGAATACGACGCGTCTCCTGGGCATCCACCAAAGCGGTGTCGACGTCACGGAGGTTGTCCATGGCGCGGTGGATGGCTTCCTTGGTGATTTCACCGAACGTCATGCGATAGACGGGAACCTTGGGCTTGAGGACCTCCAGGAGGTGCCACGCGATGGCTTCGCCTTCGCGGTCCCCATCGGTTGCGAGGTAGAGCGCGTCAGCGTCTTTCAGCTGGGCCTTGAGCTCGGCAACCTTTTTCTTCTTGTCCGGGGAGACAACGTAGTACGGTTTGAAGTCGTTTTCGACGTCTACTGCGAACTTGCCCAGCGAGGTCTTCTTCAGTTCGGCAGGGAGGTCAGATGGCTGCGGGAGGTCCCGGATATGGCCGATCGAAGCCTCGACGATGAAGCCCTCGCCAAGATACTTGGCGATGGTCTTGCTCTTGGCGGGAGACTCCACGATCACGAGTTTCTTGCCGGTTTTTGCCTTGCTGGGCACGGTGCTCCTACAGAAAAAATGTGTAATTGGGCTGGTGCCCATATTGGCCTAGTTCACCATAGTTTGCAGAATCCTGCGTTCTGGTGCGGAACAAGGACGGACATTCGATGGTCCGGCGGGCTGTTACTGACCGGGCGCTAAGCGGTCGTCCGGGATCATTGACCACAAGGTTGCCACACGTTCGGCACCTTCGGGTATGTGAGTGGGATCCTCAAGTTCGTACTCCCGCAGAACCGCGCGGATTCTGTCCAAAAGTTCCCTGCGCTGCGGGTTGGTCAGATACAACAAGTTGCTGGAGAGAACAACCGCTGCCGGTTCTTCCCCGGTTTCCCCCCGCTGCCGGCGTTCGCCGCGGGCCCTGGCGAATGCAGAAGCCCTGCGTCGGAAGGCATCCAGCTCAAGGTCCACGACGGCTATCTCAGGACTGGCGACGCTGCCTCCGGAGATGGTGAAGTCTGTTCCCGCTGCCTTCCAGCGGCGTTCCCTGGCGTCGCCCGCATTTTCCGCCGGAGCCACGATGCCCCACTTTTGGAGAGCCCTGAGGTGGTAGCTCATTGCACTGGGCGTCAGGCCTGTCCTGGCAGCGAGTTCGGTGGCTGTGTGGCTGACCTGTGTGGCGTACAGCTCAGAGATGACCTCCAGCCGGGCGGCATGCGCCAAAGCACGGATGGCCTTGGGATCGGTGATCACAACCGTCTTCTCGGCACGTTTCCGTCGAGGAACGTCTCCTGACGCTTGGGATGTTTCGTTGTTCACAGTCACTTCATCAGTGTAGTCAGGGTCACTTCCCGGAGGTCCGGCACTTGATGAGCGCGCCGTAGTCCGGATCATTCGCCCACCTGCTCCGGGTCCGGAAGGAGGAATCCGTCCAACACCAGGTTGGTGACGTCGCGGAAGAGTCCTTCGCGGAAAGCCTCTTCATCGAAGCCCTCGCCCCCGCCCAGGAGCGATACCAAGGCCGAAGTGATCTGCCGGACGGACAATTGGCCGTCGCATGCGGAGACGAAACCGGCGAGTTCGGTGCTCAGCAGGTTGGTCCGCCGAAGCCCTGCCCCTTGCCGGAGCAGGATGACCCCCGGATGGGCAGCCCCTGGACGTTGGTGCCTTTCCTCCGTGACATCCTCGGCAACCACCAAGTGCGCCAAGGAAACTGAATGTGCAGCAGCCCAGTCAGCCCGTTCCACGGCGGCGCCGAGATGGGGACCGATGGGTTGTTCGATCGGGTACGTGATTTCCTCGAAGCGGTTGATGACGGCCCCGAGCGCTTGCGCCGGGCGACGCAACCAGATCATGCCGAAGCCGATTCCCTCAACGTCCCTGGAAGAAAAATCATCCAAATATGCCGCGTACGCGTCCTGGTATTGCCCGTCCTCGCGGTTCTGGGAAGCATCCTGAAGCCACGTCTCCGCGTACTGCTCAGGGCCAACCTGTTCCCGTTGAATAAACCAGACGTCCAAACCTGAGTTCCTAAGCCATGCCTGGGGCCGGTCCTTCCAGTCCGAACCAGAGGTTATCTCCCAGTTGCCCAGCATCTGCGCTATGCCGCCGGGCTCCAGGACCTCCGCCAGGGACTGTACAAGGGAAGCCACGATGTCGTCCCCCGGAAGCCCGCCGTCGCGGTAGGTGAACTGGTCGGAGGAGGATTCACCACCCGTTCGCGGAGTGATGACGAAGGGCGGATTGGACACCACCAGGCCGAACTGTTCCCCTGCCACCGGTTCCAGAAGCGACCCATGCCGCAGGCTCACCCTGCCCTCCAGGTTTTCGGGGTCCAGCTCCAGTTCCGCAGCGTTCAACAGAAGATTAAAGCGTGTGAAAGCGAGTGCCCTCTCGGAAATGTCCGTGGCCGTCACATGGTCGCAGTGATGGAGCAAGTGGAACGTTTGGATACCGCAGCCGGTGCCCACGTCCAGCGCTCGTTTGATGTGCTTCCTGACTGTGGTCTGCACCAGCGTGGTGGAGGCGCGCCCGATCCCCAGGACATGATCATGCCTCAACACTCCCGGCTGTTGGTGGGCTGCGAGGTCGCTGGCAACCCAGAGTTCCGCGCCGCCACTGCCGTCTGCATTGGCGTCCCAACCGTAAGGGCGCAGGTCCACTTTGGCCTTGACCACCCCTGAATCCACTGTGACGAGCCCCAGTTCCGCAAGTCCATGAGTGCGGATGCCGGGGAGAGCGGAATCGATGTCCGCCACAGACTGCGGAACGGCCAACAACCACAGGCGAACGACAACTGCCGACGATCGGAGGGCCGGGTCCTGAGAGTCCATGTGCCGCTCGCTGGCCAGCAGAGCAGGGATGAGCTGGTCCCTGCCGAGTGCTTCAGAGGCGGAGGTCCCCAGAAGTTCAGCCACACCATCCACTGTGTAGGAGAGTGCACGAAGGTCCGCGGCAAGCGCCGACAGCAGTTGGGGTTGGTCGCTGCGGGGAGCATCGTCAGTGTTGCCGGAGGTAAAGGAGGAAGCTGTGTCAGTCACCTTGCAAGTGTAGGGGCGGCGTGCCGTGCCCTGGGATGCTGAACCTGTCCTATGTGGACAATCGGGTCCTATGTGGACAATCGGGAACCTGGCCAAGCGGAATGGGCAGGGGTGGACAAAGCTCCCTGCAGGAACCCGGTAGCGTTGGATTCATGCTCAACTTCTCCTCCACAAGGCGCCGCGCGGGCCTTGTTGCCATCACCACTGCGGCGCTGCTGGGAGTCTGCGGCTGCCAGGCACCGGTTAATATCGAAGATGCCGACGTTCCTGCCTGGAAGGAAAAGGTCCTCCCCGCGGCGAGTGGCGTAGTGCTGGAGGACTCCGGCAAAATCCTCAACCGTGACCCCTTGGTCAAGGAATCTCCCAACGTTCCGGCCGGAAGCTACACGCTTACCATGGCGTGTGATGGTGGCGGCAAAGCCTATTTTGCGGTTTCCTCTGGCGGCACCAAGATCGCAGACGCGGCCGCCGCTTGCAACGGCAGCCTTGACGTGGTGAAGATCAAAATGCCCGTTTCCGGTACTTTGAACATCTCTACAAGTAGCGTCGATGCCCCGCTGATCTTCGCCTACCACGTGGTCGCTGCTGCTGCCTAGGACCTGGCCGATGCCCGCCCCCGGCAGGCCTTTGGCTTGCGGCTGTACGGGCGTAAAGTCAGTCCATGGGCAGCAAGGCAGCTCGCTCGGTGATGCCGCAACGGCCGGTGAGGGCCGCCGTCGTGATCCTTATTGCGCTGAGCAGCAGTCTGACGGCTTGCGAATACACCTTTGACGAGGATGGCAGGCCGGATGCCAGCCCTACATCCACTGCCGGCAATGTTGTTCTTCCGCCCGACCCCGCGCTGGAGGATACAGTCACCGGCGAGGCACTGGAAGAGTGGGCCAAAATGGCTTTGCCTGAGTCCCAGGGACAGTCCTTCTACTCAAGCAGCGGCTACCTCAACCCCGGCGAGTCCAAGTCTGAGCAGACTGTGCAGCTGCCTGGCGGAACGTACGCGGTGACGCTGGCATGCCGCGGAACACGCCGCGTTACCTTCAGCGTCGCGTTGGGCGAGGCCAAGCTGGTGGATCTGACCTTGGGGTGCGCCAATGCCCGCGTGAGCGTAGTCCAGTTGGAAAAGGACGCAGTACTCTCCATCACGGTGGGGTCCAGATCGGACTCCAACTTCGCGTACCGGGTGAGCCGCCTCTGAACCGGCCGTCAGGCGGCTTCGCAGCCTCCGGGGCAGCGGAGTGTTTCCGGGCTGGAGGCACATTCCGCGCAGTAAAGGGTCAAAGTACGGCAGCTGAGGTTTGAGCAGTTCTCAAACTTGTTGGTGGGAGCCGCACAGCGGACGCATTCACCAATGGTTTTGGCTTCCTCGCTGAACTCGACATGCATGCGCTTATCGAAGACGTACAGAGAGCCCTCCCACAGGCCTTGATCCTTGAAGGTCTCGCCGTAGCGGACAATCCCGCCATCCAGCTGGTACACCTCTTTGAAGCCCCTGTTGACCATCAGGCTGGACAGCACTTCGCAGCGGATACCGCCCGTGCAATAGGTGACAACGGGCTTGTCCTTGAGGGAGTCGTACTTGCCCGAATCGAGTTCCTTGATGAAATCGTGGGTGGTGTCCACGTCCGGGACGATTGCGTCCTTGAACTTGCCGATTTGGGCTTCGAACGCGTTGCGGCCGTCAAAGAACACCACGTCTTCGCCACTGGACTTCTTGGCATCCACCAATGCGTGCAGTTCCTCCGGTTGGAGGTGCTTTCCGCCGCCCACCACGCCGTTGGCGTCCACCTTCAGCTCACCGGGCGCACCGAACGACACGATCTCATCGCGCACTTTGACGCTGAGGCGCGGGAAATCTGCAGCGCCCCCCTCTGACCACTTGAAGTCGATGCCATGAAAGCCCTTGTATTCACGGGTGGTCTTCACATACTGCTTCATGTTGTTGAGCTCGCCGCCCACCGTGGCGTTGATGCCGTCCTTTGAGATCAGGATCCTGCCGGTGAGACCCAGCTTTTCGCAGAGGGCACGCTGCCACAGACGCACGGCGTCGGGGTCGGCGATCGGAGTAAAGCCATAGAAGAGCACAATTCGGTTCAGAGCCACTATTAAAGGGTACTTGGTGCAGTAAAATCCTCGCCTCCCGTGCCGGATTCCAAGCAGGGTTCCGGGCAGGTTTGCCTGAGGGACCGTGGTCGGGAAGTCACAATTCCATAAGCAACCATCCCCGGGCTGACGTGGCTCTGTTGCTTCATGATGCGCTGGCATACTCTCTCTACATGAGTCCAGACGCCTTGGTTGAAGACATTGCGCACCTCTTGGAAGTCTGGGTAGCCGGCTGGTCCGGCTGCCGCGGCTATGAACTACGCCAAGAGGGCCGCTTCCCTGCCGCACTTCGCGCCGACAAAACCGGTGACTGGGAGTATTTCGCCCACGATCCGTCAGACGAAGAATTCGCCGTCCTGGCTGACAAGACGGCAGAAGCTCCAACCCGGGTCCTGACGATCCTCACCAACGATGTCCAACGGTACAAATACCTCGCTGAACAGCGCGGACTGACGGTGACCTCCGCGTCCCAGACCATGATGATCGTGGACATGGAAACTCAGGATGCCGAGGATCCGTGGCTCCCTGACGACGATCTGGAGCTGGCTACCTCGGAATCCAACGGTGTCCATTACGCGGTGGTCCATTCCGGCGAGCAGGTGGCTGCCAGCGGCCGGGTGTATGTGGTCAACGGCACGGCCATCTTCGACAAGATCGTCACCGAACCCGATTTTCAACGCCGCGGCTTGGGCAGTTTCATCATGAAGGCCTTGGCGGCACAAGCCTTCGCGCACGATGTGGAGAACGGCCTGCTCCTGGCATCCCTGGACGGCCAAAAGCTCTACTCCCATCTGGGATGGGACGTGGTGTGCCACGTCCTTATGATGTCCAGCGGCACCGAAGGATCGGACCTCTCAGGAGCATAGAACCTCCCAACCAAAAGCAATGCCCGACGGCGGCGCCCCCAGGGTGCCGCTGTTGGCGTCCCCGCACAGTGACAGAATGATTCGGTGGCTGCACCAAATTCAATGATCTCCTTGCTGGGCCGGACGCCGGACCCTGAGCAGCTGCGCCATGTCCACACCATCCCCGCCCGGAAAGCGGTCAATGAGCCCTGGCCCGGCTGGGTCCATCCGGACGTTGTGGCAGCCTACGGTTCCCTGGGCATCCACGAACCGTACCGACACCAGATCCAGGCGGCAGACCTCGCTCATTCCGGACAGCATGTTGTCATTGCCACGGGAACTGCTTCGGGAAAGTCGCTCGCCTACCAGTTGCCGGCGTTGGATGCGATACACCGTTCCGAGTTGCGGGTCTTGTCAGATCCCGGCAAGATCCACGACGACGGCGCCGTTACGCTCTACCTATCCCCTACCAAGGCCTTGGCAGCAGACCAGCTGGCAGCAATCCGCTCGCTGAAGTTACCCACGGTCCGGGCTGAAACGTATGACGGGGATACTGACGTCTCCTCCCGACGGTGGATTCGTGACCACGCCAACTTCATCCTCGCCAACCCGGACATGCTGCACTTCGGCATCCTTCCCAACCACACATGGTGGGCCAGGTTCTTCCGGCGGCTGCGCTACGTGATTGTAGACGAAGCACATAGTTATCGCGGCGTGTTCGGCTCGCACGTGGCCAATCTGATGCGACGACTCCGCCGGATCTGCGCCTACTACGGGGCTGGGACCTCCTTCCCCGAGCCGGTGTTCATTGCCGCTTCCGCCACGGCCTCGGACCCCGGGATTTCCTTTGGGCGGCTCATCGGCGCTCCCGTCCGGGAAGTTTCCGAAGACTGCTCGCCCCACGGTTCCACGACGGTGGCGTTCTGGGAACCGGCCCTCACCGACGTCAAGGGCGAGAACGGCGCCAAGCAGAGGAGGACGGCCGTAGCTGAGACTGCGGACATCCTGGCCAACCTCGTTTCCTCGCGCGTCAGGACCATCGCGTTCATCAAGTCCCGCCGCGGGGCGGAGTCCATTGCATCCATCACCAAGAGACTGCTGGACGAGGTGGATCCCAGTCTTCCCGGGCGCGTGGCCGCGTACCGGTCCGGGTATCTGCCCGAGGAGCGGCGGGCTTTGGAGCAGGCGTTGAGATCCGGGCAATTGCTGGGGGTCTCCAGCACTTCCGCCTTGGAACTTGGCATCGATATCTCGGGCCTTGATGCCGTGCTGGTAGCTGGATGGCCCGGCACGCGGGCTTCGCTCTTTCAACAGATCGGCCGCGCAGGACGGGCAGGGCAGGACGCCATTGCCGCCTTCGTGGCAAGCGATGACCCCTTGGATACGTATCTGGTGAACCATCCCGAGGCCATCTTTGACGTGTCGGTTGAGGCCACCGTCTTCGATCCCGGCAACCCGTACGTCCTTGGCCCGCACCTGTGCGCGGCAGCAGCCGAATTGCCGATCGGACCCGCCGAGCTTGACCTGTTTGGGCCGACTGCCGAGGGGCTTCTGGACCGTTTGGTAGTGCAGGGGTACCTTCGAAAGAGGCCCGCCGGATGGTTCTGGACCCACCCTGAGAGTGCCGCAGGCATGGTGAACCTCCGGGCCGACGGCGGCGGTCCTGTCAGCATCGTTGACGCTGAAACCGGGTCCCTCCTGGGAACCATGGACTCGCCGCAAACCCATTACCAGGCGCACACGGGTGCCATCTACGTCCATCAAGGCGAGAGCTACCTGGTGGAGGACCTCAACGAAGCCGACCACTGCGTGATGGTGCGCCGGGTCAACCCCGACTTCTACACCACGGCACGGGACGTAACCCAGATCGAGGTCCTTGAAACTTCCCGTTCCGTCCAGTGGGGCGACATCACCGTGCACTTTGGGGACGTCAAAGTAACTACCCAAGTGGTCTCCTTCCAACGCAAGGCCTTGATTTCCAATGAGATCCTCGGCGAGGAACCCCTCGATTTGGGAGCAAGGGACCTGTTTACCAAGGCCGTGTGGTTCGTGGTGGACAACCGTTCGCTGCACGGAGCCGGGCTGGTGGAAGCGGAGTTCCCCGGGGCGCTGCATGCGGCTGAACATGCTGCAATTGGGCTCCTCCCTTTGGTGGCGTCCAGCGACCGCTGGGATATCGGCGGGGTATCCACTGCCTTGCATGCCGACACAGGGGTACCAACGATTTTCGTTTACGACGGCCACCCTGGTGGCGCCGGGTTCGCTGAGCGGGGCTTTGAGAAGGCCAAGATATGGCTGACAGCCACCCGGGAAGCCATCAAGGCCTGTGAGTGTGATGCCGGCTGCCCGTCCTGTGTTCAGTCCCCCAAGTGCGGCAACAAGAACAACCCGCTGGACAAGGCAGCCGCCATCACCCTCCTGAACGTCCTGTTGAAGGACGCCAGCTAGATTCCCTGAAGCCAGCCGCCCGGCACGAAGCCTGTGTGCTTGGCCCTGTTAGCTGCTAAGGAGGAGGTCCGGCTCGTGCGCGGCCAGTGGCAACGCCCCACTGGAAGGGATGGGCCAGCTCCGTGCCGACCTCCACCACCCCACCAGCAACACTGCAGGACGTGATCTTTGCATCGTGCTTCCCGGCCACACTTGCGGCAACGGCGCAAGGCTCCCCGGACGTAAGCCCCCGGGCCGCATCTGCGGCGGCCAGCGCTGCCAGGTCAGCCGCAGACGCCGCCCGGGATGCCATCACTCCGGCCTGCGCCAGTAGGAGCAAGCCCAGCAACAGCAGCATGACCACCGCGCCCAAGGCCAGCGCCAGCACGGTGCCAGCGCCGCCTTCATGCTCGGTGTTTGGCCAAAGGTTTTTCACGGGGTGACCACTTCTTCCCGTGCTGTAGCCGAGGCCTTCAGCGTCCATGGGATCAACGGGCCCAAAGCCCCGCCAACTGCCGAGGAAGCAGTCACTGTGACCCACTCGCCGTCCCCGTTTATTGACGACGTAACGCCTCCCCCGGCAAGCCGCTTGACGATCCCATCCACCGAGCCGGAGGCCTCACCCCGCGCCGAGGCTCGTGCTCCTGCCCTCGCCGCCTCCTCCAGCCTGAGTTGGGTGATACCTGCGGCGCCGCCTGCCAGCAGGAATGCCAGGAGCAACACAACGGCCGGCAAAGCGACCGCGAACTCCGCAGTGACAGCACCCTTTTCCTTTGCATTCCGGGATCTCCTGTCGGCAGGCAGCAGAGCGGTCATGGCAGGGACAACGCCGTACGGATCAGGTTGAGCAGGAAGCCGCGGACCTCTTCGCTCCGGAGGATAACTACCAACAAACCCGCCAGGCCTACGGCGGCAAGGGTAGCAATGGCATACTCGGCCGTGGCCATGCCCATTTCCGAGCCCGTCAGCTTTGTCCGTGTGCTTAACCTTGACCAGAAGCCTTCGTCCTCACATGGGCCGTCCTCGGACTCCGCAAGATCCCCGAAGCCGAGTCCTAACTGCAGGAGCTCGTCCTCGAAACCGAATCGCTCGGGATCGTTGTGGTCGAGCTCGTACTCGGAGAGTTCCTCATGCTGGGTCGTCTGTGGTTCCTCGAAGGGAGCCCCAAGGAATTCAGCGGGAACCGGCCGATCCCGCGGCATATCACTCAGGAGGCCTGGAAGCGTAGCGGACAGTGTTTTCATGGTGGTTTCCTTTCCATAAAGTGCCAGCTCTCTGCTGACAGAACCGACTCTTCCGTGTTCCGGAAAGGCCCGGAAGTGGGTGCTCTCCGCAAGTGGATAACCCGTCCCGTCCCGCTGGGTGTGGAGGAAAGGTTGTGGCGTTGACGGCCCTCTCCCCGTTTCACCCCGAGGGGAGCATGGCGATCAGGACCGGGACAATGCCAAGGCAGATAAAAGCAGGCAGGGAGCAGAGACCCAGAGGAACTACAAGCTTCACGCCCAAGGCAGCTGCCCGCTTCTCCGCGGCCCGGAACTGCTCGCGCCGTTCCCTCGCCGCTTGTGCATAGAGGATAGAGGCAGACGGCGCACCAGTCAGCGCCGCGAAAGCCAACGCATCCTTGAGGCGGACCACTTCAGGGGCGTGATTGGTGGGCGTCCGCCAGGCAGTCTCCCAGTCGGCACCGAGGGCCAGCGCGGCAACAACGGGCCGGAGGGAATTCCTGATGGGAGGAGACGCGCACTTGGCGATAAGTTCCAATGCCCGCCCGATTCCGGCTCCGGCGTCGAGCATGGAAGCCACCAATTCCAGCATCATTGCCGTATCGCGCAGTCCGTCTTCTTCCTGTTCCGGTGGGGTTGATGCGGAGGACTCCTGCGCCGCTGCTGAGTCCCTTCCCCGGGACGTCAACTGAGTTCCCAACCGTGCGGGCGCCGCGAAGCTCAGGATTGCTGCGAGCACCATGACCGCGATCATCACTAACACCGGCGTCTGGTGCATCAGTAGGCTCCGATCGCGGATGCGACCAGCCGCGATGACCATACACGACCCGCCGCTGTGAGAAGCAGACCAACCGCGAAGGTGGCAACACCCAGGAAGTTGTTCAACAAGATCCCCACCGGATCCACGCCTAATGCCACCCCCAGCCCCAGTCCAAATACCGGGAGCCATGACAACAGGCGCACGGTAGCTTTGGGGCCTGCGAGCGCCGTCTGACGGGCAGCCTCGGAGTCCTCTTCGGCCTCCAACTGCGCTGCAAACCGGGTGAGGAGGTCAGCCAACGGACAGCCGCTGGTCTCCGCGATGTCCAGGCATGCTGCCAACTCCATCCACACGCGGCGCTCAGAACTTCCGCGTTGCGGATACGCTTTTGCGGCTGTGCCCCGGATGGCTTCGGCCGGCGAATTTCCCACCGTGGATGCTGCCCGCGCTGCTGCTAGAACTTGCAGGGACGGGTGGGAAAGCCCGGTGTTTCCCTTTGCTGCTGCCGAACCCGCGCCATTGTCCGCTAGCTGCCCTGCACCGTGGACTATCCATAGCTCCTCCCACAGCCTGAAAGCTCCCCGTCCGCCGCGCAGGAGGGCTGCGAGCTGCTGCACCAACACCACAAGTGACAAGGGCTCCGGACGCTTTCGCGGCCTTGGACCTCCGCGCCGCGTCATGGGACGGGCATCGGTGCGCAAGGTCCGGCCCGCTGGTTCCCCCAGCCTCGTCCGGAGACGCCTGATTCCATCCCTGTGGCCTGTGAACTGCAACCAAACCGCGAGCGCCGCAACCAGGACGAAGAGGCCAATCACCGGATATCACCGAAGTCATGCATCCCCACCGGACGTGACCCGGTTGATGTTGGATTGGCCGTCTTCCGGGACCTGCGTCGTGGCGGATCATCAGGTTCAGGCCGGTCGACTTCCTGTGCTGGTAGATGGTCCATCTCCAGCGGTGCCAACGAGAGCCGGGAGGCAAGTTCCGGCCATGCCGGCCCTGGCGTCATTCCTGCCGGGCTCCAGCTGAGGGCCGGCACAACCTTTTGCTGTTGCCGTGTGTCTGTGACTACTCCGATGGACGCGACCTTCCGTCCCGACGGTGTCCGGTCTACGTGGATCACGACGTCAAGGGCGCTAGAGACCTGCAACCGAACGGCTTCGGCGTTCAACCCCGCCAAGGCGCCGAGGGCCACCAACCGTGCCGGCACGGCCTCTGCGGTGTTGGCGTGGATAGTGCCACCACCACCGGTGTGCCCAGTGTTGAGTGCGGTCAGCAATTCGCGGACTTCAGCGCCACGGCATTCCCCCACGATCAGCCTGTCCGGCCGCATGCGCAGTGCTTGGCGGACCAGTTCTCCGAGGTCCAGTGCACCTCCGCCCTCAAGGTTTCCGTGGCGGGATTCCAGCGTGACAACATGCGGGTGAACAGGGTTGAGCTCTGCGGCGTCCTCTATCAGTACTAAACGTTCCGCCGGATGGCTCAGCCCGAGCATTGTGGAGAGCAGGGTTGTCTTTCCTGAGCCGGTGGCACCGCTAATGAGGAAACTCAGTTTGTTGGCCATGACGGCACGAAGAACCGACTCAACGTGCTCCGAAAACATGCCGGATTCCCGCAACTCGGCGAGGGTAAACACTTCGTCCCGGCGGATTCGAATGGACAGCAACGTCCCTGCCGTTGATATGGGAGCAAGGACTGCGTGGACCCGGTATCCGCCGTTGAGCCGGACGTCCACGCAGGGGGAGCCATCGTCCAACCGTCTTCCCCCGGCTGAGATCAGGCGGGTGGCCAGCGATCTGACCTGTTGCTCGGTGTCGAAGTAAACAGATGTACGTTCCAGGCCGTTCCCGCGGTCAAACCAGACGGAGTCGGGGCCGTTGACGAAAATGTCAGTGACGCCAGGATCCTGTGCGAGCGGCTGAAGAGGACCCAGTCCGTTGAGTTCAGCATTGATGGACTCAGCCGCCTCCAACGCTCCGGCGGTACCCAGTAGTCTGCCGCTTGCCTGCACGGCTGCGGCGACAGTGGAAGGTGTCACGGGTCCGCTCCCGGCGAGCACCGATTCCCGCACCGTTTCAAGAAGAACCGAGTCCAGCCTGCGGCTCTGCCGGCGGCGGGTTCCGTCGGCAAAGGGGCTCACTGGGCGGCCCCGTTCAGTTCCAGGACGGAACCGGCTAAGCGCCTGATTGGTTTTCGGCGTCCGATCTCCAGCAATCGCCCCAGCTCAGTGCTGGCCGCTACACCACGCATCTCCGGTAGGACACCCAGCAGCGGCAAGCCAAGCGACTCGGCGATCAGTGGCGCATCCACTGAACTGGCGCCGCTTCCCCGGATCAAGAGTCCTGCATCTATGGGTGGGAGTTCGTTGAGGACGCGCGCGGCCGCCACTGCAGACTTAAGGTGGGCCGTGGTCAGCACCAGGATCCTGTCGCAGTCCCATGCAAGCGTTCCCAGCCCCTCAACGCTGCGTCCGATATCCACGAGGATGAGTTCGAAGCTCCGGCGTGCAGCGTCAACAACAGCAGCCACAGCGCCGACCGCCGGGATGTGGACCGGTTCCCTCGTCCCGGGCCAGGACAGGTATGCGAATCCGCCAGCCACGGGCAATGAATCCCGGAATTGGGAAGGATCAATGCTTCCCCGGGTTTCGGCGAAGTCCGGCCATCGGAGGCCGGGCACCTCATCCGCCGTCACTGCCAGCTCGAGGCCTCCACCCCAGCGGTCGCCATCGATGAGCACGGTGCTGATGCCATGCCCTGCCGCAGCCTGGGCAAGCCAGATTGCGGTAGTGGTAGCTCCCGCCCCACCACTACCGCCGATGATTCCGATGACCGTCCCCCCAGGGTCCGGTGAGCCGGACATACTGAGGTGTTCAGCCAGCCAGCCGGCGGCCTCGGGAAGGACAGCGACCCGCTCAGCTCCAAGCGACGCGGCCAAACTCCATAGCCCATCACCTTCAGAGGCTTTGCCGAGCAACACAGTGGGAGCCCTTCGCCTGGGCGGCAACTCTTGAATATCGCTGCCTACCAATACGACGTCGGCATTGTCCCAGCCGTGGACGGCTTCGGCCACGTCCGCGGCTAAACGGAGACTCCCCCCTGCAGCCGCGACTATCCGTTTGGCCTCTTCCTGAAGGTAGGAGTCAGCGGAAACGAGCAGAATGCCGACGGCTTCGCGTGGCAGCCAAGATCCGTCCGGGTCCCCTTCAACTGCTTTCTTGTGGGGGTGCCCGTAATTGTCAGTGGTCTGCTGGATGTGTGCGGGTTGCCTCTGCCGACGATCTCGCTTGCTCATGGCGTCCACACTGGTTGAATCGGCAAACCAACATAAGGTTCGAATTCCCGTATGTGCACAACATAGTGCGGCCGGAAGTTGTGGAGGAGCAGTCCTCCCAGCAACAGCACACCTCCGCACAGGGCAGAATGGACACCATGTATTTGCTGCTCGCCGCCCACCAGCAAGGCGCAGCCATACAAAGGATCTCCCCCACCGGCAAGGCCACTGCAGACGCACGCGTCCTCACCCGGGGTGAGTTGCCCGGCGTCGTGCGTGAATTCGAAACCCAGCGGCCCCGCTGGGTGTGGCACCGCGCCCAGGACTGGTATCCGGAGCTGCTAAACCATGGCATAGAGCTGGAGCGTTGCCACGACCTCGTGCTCTGCGGAGCCATCCTTGCCCACTCCGAATTCACGG
The DNA here is from genome assembly GCF_055389195.1 of Arthrobacter sp. DualSoilB13. Taxonomy (NCBI): domain Bacteria; kingdom Bacillati; phylum Actinomycetota; class Actinomycetes; order Micrococcales; family Micrococcaceae; genus Arthrobacter; species Arthrobacter sp. DualSoilB13. The sequence continues at coordinate 3,423,346 of NZ_AP035865.1, forward strand.
CGCACACGGATTATGCCCGGTATGCGGTCAAACTCACGCAGGACGACGACTCCGCACCACCCCGCGCTCTTCAGCCCCCACCGCCTCCCGCAGACCAGGGCGCTCTCTTCGAGGACCTGGCCCAGTCCAACCCCAAAGTGGGGTTGGCTGAACTCAGGGAGGAATTCGCGGCCCAACAGCACGCGGTCTCACAAGTCTCCGAGGCCCACCAACAGAAACAGCGCCTCCAGTTACTGCTCGCCGCTGAGTCCGCTTGCGCGATGATCGCCCTGGAGATGCAGCACGCCGGCGTCCCTTGGCGAGAAGAGTTGCATCAGCAAATCCTTGCCGATGTCCTAGGGCCCCGGCCGCCGCTGGGGCACCGTCCGCCGGCACTTGAGGCTCTTTGCGCCGAGCTCAGGAGCATCCTCAACTCCCCCGGCCTGAATCCGGATTCCCCGCAGGATCTGATGCGCGCCTTGCACCGGAACGGGATCGAGGTCAAAAGTACCCGGCAGTGGGAGCTTCAGGAATCGAAGCATCCGGCCATTCAGCCGTTGCTCGCCTACAAGAAGCTTTCCCGGCTGCACACCGCCAACGGCTGGTCTTGGCTGGACGCCTGGGTGCGTGACGGGCGGTTCCATCCCGAGTATGTGGTGGGTGGGGTTGTGTCGGGGCGTTGGGCTTCGCGCGGTGGCGGCGCCCTCCAGATCCCGCGAAATATCCGGGCAGCGGTCCATGCGGATCCCGGGCACAAGCTCATTGTTGCCGACGCCTCCCAACTGGAGCCGCGTGTTCTCGTGGCGCTGGCCCAAGACACGAAAATGGCAGAGGCAGCACGGGACAAGGACCTCTACGCAGGCATCGCAGCCCAAGGCTTTGGGGGTGATCGGGCCAAGGCGAAAATTGCCCTGCTGGGAGCTATTTACGGCGCCACCACGGGCGAGTCGGGGCGGCTTATGCCGCAGCTCACGCGGACCTATCCACGCGCTGTCGGCTTCGTGGAGCAAGCAGCGCGCGAGGGCGAAGCAGGCCGAACCGTCACCACCCGGCTGGGCAGAAGCAGCCCACCGCCGTCGCCCGGCTGGCTGCGCAGCCAGCAATCCACCACCGCCGAGGAACAGCGGCGCGCCGACAATCTTGCCCGATCACGGGGCCGTTTCACCCGCAACTTCGTGGTGCAGGGCTCGGCTGCTGAGTGGGCGGCCTGCTGGTTGGCAGAATTACGACGACGGCTGCGAACCTTACGCGCCGAAGGCTCACCCAGCGGTGAACTCGTCTTTTTTCTCCACGATGAGGTGATGATTCACGCTCCAGTGAACGCCGTGGACGCCTGTATCCGCGCCATCGAAGAAGCGGCAGCATCGGCGAAGGAACTTATGTTCGGACGGATCCCTGTGGAGTTTCCAGTGAGCCTGGCCGTCGTCGATTCCTACGACAAAGCGAAGTAGCGGACCATAGCCTGATGCAGCGGCACTATCCAGTCACATCCCGCTATATGAGCCGGGATGACCCGCCCATGACAGGTACCGCAAAGTAGCTTTGGTTCCGCCCGGGTTCTGGATAGTTTCATGATGTGGATACTTTTGCTGGTCCACCGCAGAATCAAAACAGCATCACAAGGGGGAAGCATTCGATGGCTGGCAGGTTTGAAATTCTCAAGGACAATGCCGAGGGCTACCGGTTCCGCCTTACAGCGGCCGACGGTACGGTGGTTGCCGAGTCACCCACGTTCCCGCACCTCGAGGGTGTTGTGGCCGGCATCAACGCCGTACGGGAAAACGCCGCCACCGGTCTGATCGTGGACCGGTCCACGACGGCCCGCGAGGCAGCGTAAAAGCCCGCGAGGCAGCGTAAGCCTCGACGGACCACCTAAAGGTCTATGTCCCGCAATTTGTCTTTATCCCAGGGAACTGTCCAGCCCAGTTCGTCGAAGAGGCCACTGAGGACCATCCCCGTGAAGCCCCACACGAGCACACCATTGACGGTGAAACCTGGGCTGGTATAGGTGCGGCCGAACCTCGAGATGGTGGCAGTGACACGGTTGACCGGGTCCAAAAGGTCGCGCACCGGTACCCTGAAGACCTGAGCGGATTCGGCGTAGTCCACCACGCGAACCGGTGACGGCGCATCCCACCATGCCAGCACAGGTGTCACACGGAAGTTGCTCCGGATGAGCCCAAGCTCCGGGATGACTCCAAGAACCCGGACACCACTGGCATCCAAGCCGGTTTCTTCCACTGCTTCACGAAGGGCTGCGGCGACGATCGACTCATCTTCCTCGTCCACGCTGCCGCCCGGGAACGCCACCTGACCCGGATGGTCGTCCAGGGTATGTGCCCGTTCCAGCAGCAGAACATCGAGGTCCGCCGGCGCTATTGGCCGCCCCGACTCGGCAGGGATGTTGTCCAGTACACCGAAAAGCATCAGGACTGCCGCGGCGCGGTTTGTTTCCGGGGTGACGGGAAGCTGCTCCCACAATGCCGAGTGCTGCTGTTGGCCCTCATCGAAGCGAGCAACCAGCGCGGACAGTTCCTCAAGCGCGGTCACCCGGGCCTCCTTTGCGATTCCATGCGGATCTCCGCTGCCCTGTGCGTCTCGGCCAGGAGCTTCTCGAGCAAAGCTTCGCTGCCCGGCGCTAGCTCGTACTTCAACAATTTGGCTGCCTTGACGGGATCAGTTTCGCCCTCGCCGTAGCTCGGGCAGAGGCTTGCCACCGGGCAGGCACCACAGGCCGGCTTCCTGGAATGGCAGACTCTGCGTCCGTGGAACACCACTCTGTGCGAGAGCATGGTCCAGTCCCGGGGTTCAAACAGTTCGGCGACGTCGAACTCGATCTTCACAGGATCGTCCGAGGCCGTCCACCCGAATCGGCGGGCAAGCCGGCCGAAGTGAGTGTCCACCGTGATCCCGGGGACACCAAAGGCATTGCCCAGGACCACGTTGGCGGTTTTGCGCCCGACGCCCGGGAGCGTCACCAGATCTTCGAGACGTCCCGGGACCACGCCGTCGTACTCATCTACGAGCCGCGTACTGAGCGCCAAAACGTTCCGTGCTTTGGCACGGAAGAAGCCCGTCGGCTGGAGTATTGTCTCCAGCTCGAGGGGATCCGCCTCAGCCATGGCGCGGGCATCCGGGTAGCGGGCAAACAGGATCTTGGTGACCTGGTTGACCGCCACATCGGTGGTTTGGGCGGAAAGGACAGTGGCCACCACCAGTTCAAAAGGGTTCCTAAAATCCAACTCCGCATGCGCGTAGGGATACTTCTCCGCGAGAACCCTATTGATCTTCCGTGCCCGGCGTTTGAGCGCGAGCAGCGAACCAGCTTCGGCGATGGCCACGGCGTCCCTGCTTAGCCGCGTTCGATGTTGCTGAGCTCCCGAAGAACCCCAACCTTGCCGTCGGTGTCCTGTACCAGGAACTCATGGCCGCGGTCTTCCAGGGCCAGAACCCATCCACCGGGTTCGATGGTGAAGGCCGGGGTCCCCGAGTGTTCGTCGTACGCAATCCTGGGTTGTGCAACAGCGAACCAGAAAGCCTCATACTGCGGCGAATCGGACTCTTCCGGTCGGCTGGCCGGGTCCACGGTAGCGCCGATCGAGTCGCTCACCCTGCGCGTATCACCGGAAACAATGGGCGTTGCCATGGTGGCAACCCACGGCTGCTGGGCCGCTGGTTGGGCCGCCTGCTGAGCGGCGTGCTGGGTTGTAGCGGGCTGGGCCGTGTGCTGGGTAGTGGCGGGCTGAGCCGCTGAACCCGTGGCAGGAACGTGGGCATCCTTAGCGCCAGGCTCGCCAACGGGCTCGGCCTTCTCAGGCGAAGACGTAGCGGGCGAAGCGGCAGCAGCGGGTTCAGTGGCAGCGGTGCTGCCAGTAGCGGGCCCACTTCCTGTGGGTCCACTGCTTGCATAGCCGCTACCGTCCGCAGGTTTTGCGTCAGCTGCGTGCACGACGGCGGAAGCTTCAGTTGCCGGCGACGGCGATGTTCCGTAGCTGGCCGGCGGAGCGAAGGGGCTTGCGCCCGTTGCGGCGCCGGTCGCGGCACCTGCACCGGGAGCACCCGTGGAGGCTGCTGCAGCCGCTGTACCGGAAACGTGCGGAGCGGGAGCCTGGTAACCGGGTGCCGATCCCTGGTATCCGGGGGTTGAACTCCGGAATCCGCCGCTTGAACCTGTGGCGTCTGCGGGCTTGGGTGTGGTGGGCGCCTTCGGTGCTTTGGGAGCAGCCGGCTTGCGGCTGGGCACTGCTGCTTCGCGGGCAACCACGTGCGCCGGCGTTTCAGCACGGCCCTTGAAGTCGGCGGAAAGCCACGGAAGATGCGGGGCCAGAACCGTCGCTGCCAGCAGACCCACGGAGCCGACCAGGCCCAGCAGTACGCTGCCGTTGAACGAGTTGGCAATGGTCAGGAAGAACAAGGGGAACGCAAACGAGGCAACCACGGACGCGAACTGGTCAACGGACAGCGAACCTATGCGGAGGATAGTACCCGGCTGCAGCCTGCGGGCTACGAAGAGAGCCACCACAACCAGCGGCAGCAGGATTCCCAGCAGCAGGAAGAACAAGTTACCCAGGTTCCACAGGTTGTAGCGCTCCCCGAACATGGGCAGAAGCGAGGCAACGAACATCAGGAGCGTGGAGCCGAAAACAGTAAGATCCCGGATGGTGAACGGCCCAGCGACGGCGTCATACTTGGCAGCGTCGTTTTTAGGAGCATCGTTCTTGGCAGCAGTGTCCTTCTTGAAAGGAGTTCCGGACGTACCCGTCGCCGGATTCCCAACAGCGGTGCCGTCAGCAGCGTTTCCACCCGCAGCGGTGACCGTTCCAGCCGCGGTGTCCGGTCCCGTCGGGTGTGAGTCGTGCGGGCCTGGGCTCAGCTGGTTCATCTATATCTCCTTCGTACGGCGGCGTCTTGGACAGTCCGGCCCGGCGACCTCCGCGGGACTCCGCAGTGAACCGGACACGCCAGAAGTGCGTCCCAAGACTTCTTCAGCCTATGCCACCCCCCTGACAGGGTTCTAGCTGAAAACGGCCATACGGCTTCGCCCACAGCAAACTCCAAGGTTCCTTACAGAATGTGGCCGACAGTAAGCCCGCCAGCAACGGCAGCCCGGTGCCGCCGTCGTGCGTCATGTAAACGGTTCCCCACCGCCACAGCCGCCATTCGTCGCTAAATCCGTGCCGCTCACGGCCGCATTTGTGACGACGCCCACGTTCGACTTCTTGAAGCGATAGTGTTGATGCCGGACAGCACTTTGCGGACCCTTGGGGGAAGCGCTCGACGCCGACGACGGCCCGGGCGGGGACCTCACGTCAGGATCCGCGCAGCAAAGATCGATGAATGATGAGGTTCACCATGTCCCAGGACACCACCGGATCCACGGCCACCGCTGCAGCTTCAACAGCTCACAACGGATCGGCCCCGCACGTCGAGGCGCTTGAAAACCTCCTCCACGAGAACCGCAAGTTCGCCCCTTCTGCAGAGTTCGCCGCGAACGCGGTCGCAAGCGCCGACGCCTATGCTGAGGCAGAAGCGGACCGTCCCGCGTTCTGGGCTAAGCAGGCCCGTGAGCTGTTGACCTGGGACAAGGACTTCACCGAAGCCCTTGACTGGTCCAACCCGCCATTCGCCAAGTGGTTCGTGGGCGGCGAGATCAACGCCGCTTACAACGCACTGGACCGGCACGTGGAAAACGGCCTGGGCGACCGCGTGGCCATCTACTTCGAAGGAGAACCCGGGGACACCCGCAGCTACACCTACGCGGAGCTGACCGAAGAGGTCAAGAAGGCCGCCAACGCGTTCGAGTCCCTGGGCGTGGCCAAGGGCGACCGCGTGGCCGTGTACCTGCCCATGATCCCTGAAGCCGTGATCACGCTCCTTGCCTGCGCCAGGATCGGGGCCGTGCACTCGGTAGTGTTCGGTGGATTCTCCGCGGACGCGCTGCGTTCCCGGATCGAGGACGCCGAAGCCAAGCTCGTTGTTACCGCGGACGGCACCTACCGCCGCGGCAAGCCGAGTGCCCTGAAGCCAGCGGTGGACGAAGCCCTCTCCAAAGAAGGCCACACCGTACAAAACGTTGTGGTGGTCAAGCGCAACGGCGAGGACGTCAACTGGGTGGAAGGCCGCGACCTCTGGTGGTCCGACACCGTAGACAAGGCAGATACCGAGCACACCGCCGTCGGGCATGACTCCGAGCACCCGCTGTTCATCCTCTACACCTCCGGCACCACCGGCAAGCCCAAGGGCATCCTGCACACCACCGGCGGCTACCTCACCCAGGGCGCGTACACGCACAAGGCCGTTTTTGACCTCCACCCGGAAACGGACGTCTACTGGTGCACCGCCGACGTCGGATGGGTCACCGGCCACTCCTATGTCACCTACGCACCGCTCATCAACGGCGCCACCCAGGTCATGTACGAAGGCACCCCGGACTCCCCGCACCAGGGCCGCTGGTGGGAAATCGTGGAAAAGTACAAGGTCTCCATCCTCTACACCGCCCCCACTGCGATCCGGACGTTCATGAAGTGGGGCCGGGGCATCCCGGACAAGTACGATCTCTCCTCCATCCGCGTCCTGGGCTCCGTGGGCGAATCCATCAACCCCGAAGCGTGGATGTGGTACCGGGACGTCATAGGCGCCAACGCCGGCAAGAACGGCGAGAAGAAGGACAACCCGGCACCGATCGTGGACACCTGGTGGCAGACCGAAACCGGTGCGCAGATGATCGCGCCGCTGCCCGGCGTCACCGCCACCAAGCCCGGCTCGGCGCAGGTTCCGCTGCCCGGCATCGCCGTGGACGTCGTGGACGAAAACGGCCAGCCGGTAGCCAACGGTGAAGGCGGCTACCTGGTGGTCCGCGAACCGTGGCCCTCCATGCTGCGCGGCATTTGGGGCGACCCCGAGCGCTTCAAGGACACCTACTGGTCCCGGTTCGAGGCCATGTACTTCGCCGGTGATGGCGCCAAGAAGGACGAAGACGGCGACGTCTGGCTCCTGGGCCGCGTGGACGACGTCATGAACGTCTCCGGCCACCGCCTCTCCACCACCGAAATCGAGTCTGCCCTGGTCAGCCACCCGTCGGTGGCCGAAGCCGCAGTGGTAGGTGCCGCGGACGAGACCACCGGCCAGGCCGTCGTCGCGTTCGTCATCCTCCGCGGTGACGCCGCGAACAACGGCGACGAAACCGTCCTGGAACTCCGCAACCACGTGGGCAAGGAAATCGGCCCGATCGCCAAGCCCAAGCAGCTTCTGATCGTCCCGGAACTGCCCAAGACCCGCTCCGGCAAGATCGTCCGCCGCCTCCTCAAGGACATCGCTGAAGGCCGCGACACCGGCGACGCCACCACACTGGCTGACCCCGGCATCATGACCCAGATTGCGGACTCCCTCCGCAAGTAGGTAATTCACGACGGCGCCGCTCACCTCCCCAGGCGAGCGGCGCCGTCGTCGTTATGACAGTGGTGCGGTGCCTTACCGGCCCGTAGCGGCCCCGCACCCTACACTGGAGCCAGACTCAGCCCCATGTTTGACGAGGTTCCCCAGAAAGGCCCTGATGCTTCAGGCAGCACGCCACTCCGCCATCATCGACGCCGTCCAGCGCGAACGCGTAGTGCGGGTCTCGGACCTCGCCCAGTTGCTGGGGGTCTCACCCATGACCGTACGCCGCGACATCGAAGCGCTCGAGGAAGCCGGCCGCGTCGAGCGAATTCACGGCGGAGCCAAGCTTCCAGGCGATGCCAGCACCCACGAGCCCGGCTTCGAACTCAAGTCCACACAGCTGCCCGCGGAGAAACACGCCATCGCGGTGGAAGCCGCGAGCCTGGTCCAGGAAGGCATGGCGATCGGCCTTGGCGCCGGCACCACCACCTGGGCCTTGGCGAAGGAACTCGTCAACGGGCCCCGCATCACCGTGGTCACTAACTCGGTGAGGATCGCCGATCTTTTCCACCACGGCTCGTCGTCCGGCCCGGCACGCTTCGGGTCCACAGTGATCCTGATCGGCGGCGAGCGGACACCGTCGGACGCCCTGGTAGGCCCCATTGCCACGTCATCGCTGAAGCAACTCCACTTGGACGTCCTGTTCCTGGGTGTCCACGGCATGGATGCCCACGCCGGCTTTACCACTCCGAACCTGCTGGAAGCCGAGACCAACCGAGCGTTCATGGCCTCGGCCCGGAGCACGGTTATTCTGGCCGACCACAGCAAGTGGGGCGTGGTGGGCATCGCCTCGATCGCCCGGCTGGAAGAAGCGGACGAGCTGATCACGGACTCGCTCCTTGGTGAAGACGCCCGGCGTGTGCTGGCCGAAAACGTGGCCAAGCTGCGGATCGCCGAGGCCTGAACCACGTAGTTAACACTTGGGTCTCATACCGCGGGTGGAGACCGGCCCACGGAGTTCAGCCGGTGGACTGACGCCGTGGGATAGGGCCCGCAAGGATGCTGGATATATGAACGCCATCCTCCACGCCCAGCAGCTCACCAAGCACTACCCCGGCAGCATCGCCTTGGACCGCGTCGACTTCATAGCGAATGCCGGGGAGTCCATTGCGATCATCGGCCCTTCTGGTTCCGGTAAGACCACCCTTCTGCACTGCCTCGCCGGGATTTTGAGGCCCGACGCTGGTTCGATCACCTTGAACACGGCGTCGGTACTGTTGCGGCTGGACACCTTGGGGGATGCTGCGCTGTCCCGGCTGCGGCGCGAGGAGTTCGGCTTCGTCTTCCAGCAAGGCATGCTGCTGCCGGAGCTCACCGCCGTGGAAAACGTGGCCCTGGCTCTCATGCTCAACGGCACGGACCGCAACACTTCAGAGACCAGGGCCGCCGAATGGTTGGCAGCCCTGGGCCTCGCCGGGATGGAGCAGCGCCGTCTGGGCGAGCTCTCCGGCGGGCAGGTCCAGCGCGTGGCCATCGCCCGCGCACAGGTCACCGGCGCCAGGGTTGTCTTCGCCGACGAGCCCACCGGCGCTTTGGATTCGGCCACCTCCAGCGAAGTCCTGGACGTACTCCTCCATTCAGTAGCCGCCAACGGTCGCACGCTTCTGGTTGTCACCCACGATCCCAACGTTGCTGCCCGCTGCCAACGGGTGGTGGAGCTCCGCGACGGCAGGATCGTGGCAGACAGCGGAACAGTTCCGGCTTCCGGCCCGGCCGCGCCAGCCACCACCAACTTCAAGGGGGCCTTCAATGTCTAGTCTCTCCATGGCCCTGCGCCTCACCCCGTATCTGGCTCGAAGCAATGGGAGCAGCTTCCGGGAAGCCGGTCTTCGCGACGCCGGGCTTCCCATCCTCGCTTTCGGGACGGTTACGGCCCTGCTGCTCACCGTTGCCGGTGGTTCACAGGTTTTCTGGTCCTGGTCCGACGACATCGCTGGCACCTACCAGGCCTTGGCCGTCGTCGCCATGGTGCTGCTGATCATCCCCTTGCTGACGCTCGGTGCCTCGGCCGCCCGACTCGCCGCCCGCCGTCGTGATGACCGCTTGGCCTCCTTGCGGTTGCTTGGCGCCAACAGCGCAACGGTGGTCTGGATGACGGTCATTGAGTCCACTGTCCTCGCTGCCGTGGGAGCTGTGGCGGGTGCGGGGCTCTATGCGTGCATTGCACCGTTCCTGGGCCTGATCCAGTTCCGCGGCCAGGCACTCGGAAGCCACGCGTGGTTGTCGGTGCCGTCCATTCTCGGCTGCGTCCTGGCAGTCTGCGTGCTTGCCGCGGCCAGCGCTGCGTTGGGGCTGCGGAAAGTTGTGGTGACGCCGTTAGGTGTCCGGACCCGGCAAACGGCCGACGGCGCGCACTGGGTTCGCGGACTCATCGCAGCTGTGGTGGTGGTCATCGGAGTGGTGGCTATGGGGATGCTCAGCAGCTTCGGCGCGTTCATTGTGATCATCGCGGTGATGGGCGGTTGCTTTGGCCTGGCTTTGCTGGCGTTGAACCTCATGGGACCGTGGATCCTGCGGCTGCGGGCGTCCTCGCAACTCAAACACGCCAAGAAGCCTGAGCAACTGCTGGCCGCGCGGACCGTGCTGGAGAGCCCTAAAGAATCGTGGCGGCAAGTTGGGGGCGTCGCGATGACCAGTTTTGTGGGCGTGTTCGTGGGCGTCGGCATGGCGGTGGCGGACACCATGGGAACCGGGGGCGACGCTGAAACTACGCTCCTTGTCCGGGACATCAACACCGGAGTGATGATCACCCTGCTGGGCTCGTTCCTGATGGTTGCCTGCTCTGCGGGCGTGAACCAGGCAGCGGCAGTGCTGGACCGGGCTTCAACCCTGGTGGCACTGGACCGCGTGGGGATGCCGCAGAAACTCATGGTGGCAGCCAGGGTCAAGGCCGTCATGTCGCCGTTGTTCCTGGTAGCGGGCATTTCAGCTGCCGCAGCGGCCGTCCTGGTCCTGCCTCTGACGGGCGCAGTTCTGCTGACCCAGCCCGTGGTGTTCCTGACCATCGGTGGGGTTTTCGCGGCGGGGTTCCTGCTGGTTCGGCTCGCTGTCGCTGCCGGCACGGCCCAGATCAGCCAGGTGCTGGCCCGGCCGGAGCGGTACGCGAGCATGGATTCGTAACCCGGCCCACCGCCGTCGTCATCCCCGGGTTATTTGCAGCCGCAGGACTGCCGGATGATCAGCTCGGTGGAGAGGATCTGGTGTTTCAGCTCATCGCCACGGCCCTTGCCCACCAGTGCCTGCACAGCGGCTTCGGCCATCGCCTTGACGGGCTGCGCAACGGTGGTCAGCGCAGGCCAGCTGTATTCGGAGTCCAGGGAGCCGTCGAAGGATACCAATGCCAGGTCCTCGGGCACCCTGACGCCTGCCTCATGAAGCGCCCTGAGGATACCGATGGCTTGCATGTCATTGCTGGCAAAGATCGCCGTTGGACGGTTGGCCATGGAGAGGAAACGCTTGCCTACCTCGTACCCGCCCGGACGGGTGAAGGGACCGTGAAGCATGGGTCCGTCCGGCAGTCCGGCGTCACGCAAAGTGGCCAGCCAGCCTACTTCGCGCCCGTCCAGTTGGTTCCCCGTATTGGTGCCGATCGCCAAGCCAATGTTCGTATGGCCGTGGCCTATCAGATGTTCCACGGCGGCACGGGCACCGGCTTCCAGGTCCACACCCACACTGTTGATTCCCGGCGGTGAGCCTGCGTTATTCAACAAAACGGAGGGGATTTCGGAGGCCTCCAGTTCCGTGACATCGGGATCGAACACGCAGCTGGCCAGGAATACCCCGTCCACCTGCCGGGCAGCCAAGGTACGGATGTTCTTGCGTTCGCGGGTAAGGCTTCCATCCGAGTTGGTGAGCACCATGCCGAAGCCAAGTTCCGCGGCCGCATCTTCCACAGCGTGGGCCAGCTGAGTGAAGAACGGGTTGGTGTTGTCCGGAACCACCACGCCAATGGTCTCGCTGGATCCCAACTTCAGGGCACGGGCCGCAGCGTTGGGTCGGTATCCAAGGACGCGGATGGCCTCGCGAACCTTGGCTTCCGTCCCCGGGGCCACGTTCTTGGGCCCTCCGTTCACCACATAACTCACGACGGCGGTACTCACCCCGGCGTACCGGGCCACGTCTTTGCGTGTAACCGGGCCGCGCGAGGTTTGTACCGCCGAAGTTGTCATGAGGTAAATGCTAGCTACTCCACGGGAGCATCACCGAAGTCGCGGATGGGAAGGCGCTCCCCGCCACGGAGCGCGGACTCGTGGGCAATGATGCCCGGCAACGTGAACCGGGCCGCGACCCAGGCATTAACGGGAGGAAGGCTGCGGTTGTTTACGGCCGTGACGAAGTCGTCCACCAGGAATTGGTGGCTTCCTTCGTGCCCGTTGGGCGCTCCGAGGAATTCCTGCGGAAGCCTGGACTGGTCATGGACCGGAGCCAGCCCGGAGATAAAGGCATCGCGCAGCTCCGGCGCCACGTCCGCCAGGGCCGGGTCATCCAGGGACATGGTGGGCTTGGTTTCCACTTGCTCGGACACGTCTTCCACGGTGGACTTGTCCTGCCACACGGTGGTGGTGGCAAGTTGCTCAAAGCTGGCGTCGGTGCCGAAGAAACGGAAGCGGGACTCCCGGATGTGGGAGGGGTACCCCACCCGGCGCATCTCGTTGGTGCGCATCGCGCCGCCGTCGTTCATTTCAAACAGCGCCGTGGCGTTGGAGAAGTCGTTGGCGAACATGCTGACGTCCTTATCAAAAACGCCATCCCCGCGCTGGTCCTTCACGCCGATGCAGCTGACGCTGACCGCATGGCCGGGGACGGCGCCGAGGACCCCACCTATGGCGTGGGTGGGGTAGAGCATGGGCGGGTAGCTGGCGGTTTCCTTCCACCGATCACCACCGCTGTATTGGTACGCCTCGTAGAAGCCCAGGTCCATGTCGTGGACGTAGTCACCCTCGGTGTAGAAGATGCGGCCAAACTTACCTGCTGCATGTTGTTGCCGGGCGAAGACCGTGGCGGGGTTGTAGTAGCTGGTCTCACCCATGGCGTAGACCAGTTTGGTCTCTCGAACGGCCTCAATGATCCGTTCAATTTCCTCTTCGGATATGGCCATCGGCACCGCTGAGTAGACGTGCTTTCCAGCACGCAGGGCCCGCTCTACCAGTGGTCCGTGAGTCCAGCGCTGCGTGAAGATGGCGACAGCATCGACGTCGGAGTCCAGCAACTCTTCAAAGCTGCCCATTACGCCGTCCAGTCCCCAGCGTTCCTGCGCTGCAACTGCCCGCTCAGGGAGTTCATCTATTGCATAAACCGCGCTGACGCCCGGGTGGAGCTTGAACAGGTGGGCGAACTGGCTGCCGAACTGCCCGGCACCCACAACCCCGATCGAAAACGTCATTGTTTACCTTCCCTGGGACTGCCAAAGCAGCCTCCGCTGTGTCCCTGTGTGACTGTCCTGTCGAGTTTTGCATCGGAATCTACTCGAGTCAACAGAAAGAACATCTTTGAACATTTTTCACCAAAATTTTGCCTCCGCTATTGCTATCACCAAATCTACTCGTGTAGATTCTCATCCAGTTGTTATGCACATCACAGTCACGAAAGGGTCGACGATGACCACGCTCACCAAGCAACCGGATCCGGAGCTCTCCTCCGTCGGGGCGCCGCGGAAGTCACGCAAGCGGGTGAAACCAGCCGACGGGTTCCGCGGAGTAGGGGACCTCAAGGTTGCACTCTTCTTCATCGCTCCAGCGATGCTCGGACTGATCCTCTTCTACCTCGTCCCCACCATCCGGGGCATCTACCTCAGCTTCACTGAATACAGCATCCTGGGCGACCCGGAATGGATCGGCACGCGGAACTACGAACGCATAGCCAAGGATCCGCTGTTCTGGAACGCTTTGGGCGTCACCTCGGAATACGTGGTGATCAACATTGTTCTTCAGACGGCATTGGCGTTGGGCCTTGCAATCCTGATGCACCGCGTCGCAAAGTCCACCCTCGTCCGCGGTGCGCTTCTGATGCCCTATCTGATGGCAAATGTCATTGCGGCTCTCCTGTGGTTCTGGATGCTTGACTACCAGATCGGCATCATCAACCAGATCATCGAATGGACCGGGCTGCCCCGGGTAGCCTTCTTCGGCAGCGAGCAATGGGCCATCCCCACCCAGGCTCTCATCAACACGTGGCGGCACATGGGCTACACAGCTCTCCTGATCTTCGCCGGACTCCAGGCAATCCCGAACAGTGTCTATGAGGCCGCCAGCATCGACGGCTCCAAGGCCATGAGCACTTTCTGGCGGATCACCCTGCCACTGCTCCGGCCAGTCCTGGTACTGGTCCTGGTAGTAACCGTGATCGGTTCTTTCCAGGTCTTTGACACTGTTGCCGTCACGACGGCCGGCGGTCCTGTTAACGCCACCCGCGTGCTGCAGTTCTACATCTATCAACGCGCCTTCAATGAACAGGACTTCGGCTATGGCTCCGCCCTGGCTGTGATCCTCTTCCTCATCCTCGCCATCGTCGCTTTCATCCAGATGAAGTTCCTCCGCGGCAACCAGTCGGACCTGGACTAAGGACTCGCCATGACCACTCTTGCCTCACCCAAGAACGGCAGCCGGCGTCGCCCGCTCAGCCGCCCCTTCAACTGGCGCCGCGCCATCGCCCTGACCCTCCTCGCCCTGGCCGTCGCCGTGAGCATCCTGCCCTTCTACTGGGTACTGCGCACGGCCCTGTCTTCCAACGGCTCCCTCGCAGCGAACTCCGCCAACCTGCTGCCCGCCGACTTTAATCTTGGCGCGTTCAAGCGGGTCTTCGGCCTCCAAAGTGCCGCCGACGCTATCGCAGAAGGCGGCTCGGGTGCTTCGATCAATTTCTGGCAGTACCTTTGGAACTCGCTGCTCTTTTCCGGCATCACTACAGCCTGCGCCGTGTTCTTCAGCTCAATGGCCGCCTATGCCTTCTCCCGGCTCCGGTGGAAAGGCCGCGACGCAGTCTTCTCGCTGTTCCTTGCCACCATGCTCGTCCCGCCGATCTTCACTGCCCTCCCCAACTTCCTGCTCATCAAGAACCTGGACCTGCTGAATTCCATGCTCGGACTCGTTTTGCCCTACTTGTTCATGACCCCGTTCGCGATCTTCTTCATGCGCCAGTTCTTCCTGAACATGTCCAGGGAAGTTGAAGAAGCTGCAATGCTGGACGGCGCAAAGCACTGGCGGATCTTCTTCCAGATCATCATGCCCAACGCCGCTGCCCCGATTGCCACCCTGGCGCTTCTGACCTTCATGGGTCAGTGGAACGAATACTTCTGGCCGCTGCTCGTAGGCACGTCCGAGGAATCCAGGGTGCTCACCGTGGGACTCGGAGTCTTCAAATCCCAGTCCCCGCAAGGCGCACCGGACTGGTCCGGGCTCATGGCCGCAACGCTCGTGTCTGCTACGCCGGTGCTGATCCTCTTCGCCATCTTCGGCAAACGGATTGTCAACTCCATCGGCTTCAACGGCACCAAATAGCTCTTTCTCTTTCCACCCGCAAAAACCGGCCTGTGCCGGCTCGCACCCTCCCGTCCCGAAAGGACCAACCATGATGAAAAAGAAGGCAGTCGGCGCCGTCGCCGTCGCAGCAGCCGCCGTCCTCGCACTCTCCGCCTGCGCCGGCGGAAGCTCCGGAGGAGACGCCGCCAAGGGCGAGATCAGTTATTGGCTCTGGGACGCCAACCAGCTCCCTGCCTACCAGCAGTGCGCCACGGACTTCACCAAGGCCAATCCGGACATCACCGTCAAAATCACCCAAACCGGTTGGGATGACTACTGGTCCAAGATCACCAACGGCATGGCCTCCGGCACTGCACCTGACGTCTTCACGGACCACCTCTCCAAGTACCCGGAGTTCCTCAAGACCAAGCAACTGGTGGCCCTTGACGACAGCATCGCCCAGGACAAGATAGACCTTTCCCAGTACAACGAAGGCCTCGCAGACCTCTGGGTTGGCGAAGATGGCAAGCGCTACGGCCTGCCCAAAGACTGGGACACCGTGGCTTTGTTCTTCAACCAGAAGATGGCCACCGACGCCGGCATCACCCCTGAAGAGATGGGCTCCCTGACCTGGAACCCGAAGGACGGCGGAACGTACGAGAAAGCAATCGCCCGACTCACTGTGGACAAGAACGGCAAACGCGGCGACGAGGCAGGCTTCGACAAGAACAATGTTGCCGTTTACGGCTTAGGGCTGCCCGGCTCCGATGCCGAGAACGCCGGCCAGACGCAGTGGAGCTACCTCTCCGCTACCACTGGCTGGACCACCACTGACAAGAACCCGTGGGGCACCCATTTCAACTACGACGACAAGAGGCTCCAGGACACCATCGACTGGTGGGCCTCACTCGCCGAAAAGGGCTACATGCCCAAACTTGAAACCACCGTTGGCGCCAACGCCGCCGACAGCTTCGGAGCAGGCAAAGCAGCCATCAACAGCAACGGTTCGTGGATGATCGGCCAGTACACCGGCTACAAGGGAATCGACCTCGGCATCGCCCCCACACCGCAGGGCCCCGAAGGCAAGCGTGCCTCCATGTTCAACGGCCTGGCCGATTCCGTGTGGGCTGGTACTAAGAAGAAGGACGCCGCCATCAAGTGGGTGGAATACCTCGGCTCCACCGCCTGCCAGGACGTTGTGGCCTCCAAGGCCGTGGTCTTCCCGGCCATCAGCACCTCCTCCGAGAAGGCTGCAGAGGCCTTCAAGGCCAAGAACGTGGATGTCAGCGCCTTCACCCAGCATGTGGCGGACAAGACCACCTTCATGCTTCCCATCACGGACAATGCCTCCAAGGTTGCGGGAATCATGAAGCCTGCTGTGGACGCGGTAATCGCCGGCAAGGCCCCGGCGAGTTCGCTGACAGCCGCGAACGAACAGGTCAACGCGCTCTTCAAGTAGAACGCCTCTCATCACTCATAGACTCAACTCGAGTAGATCCCGTTGCGAGGCCCGCTCTGCGGGTTATAAACCACCCGAATCCCGCGGAGCGGGCCTCGCAACACACGTACCTGCCCCGCCTCGGGGCGCATCGACATGAAAGCGACCCACCCTTATGCAACCGCTCCACCTCCGTTCCGCAGGTACCAGCTTGGTCATCAGCACCCATCGCGGGGAGGCTGAGATCATCCACTGGGGAGCCGATCTGGGCGACACACTGCCTGACCTTGCCATCCTCAACGAGCCCATTCCGCCGTCGTCCATCGACGCTAACGTCCCGGCGGGGCTCCTCCCCCAGGCGTCGTCATCGTGGCAGGGCAGGCCAGGACTTCGCGGGCACCGCTTCACAGACGGCGTGCCGGGCTTTGATTTCTCAGTACGCCTGCGGGTTGTGAGTGCGACGGTGAATGGCGGCACAGCGGTGATTGTCCAAGCGGACCCCGACGCCGGCATCTCCGTCACGTCCACCCTCACCTTGCACCCGGGCGGGCTTCTCGAACTGAAGCACACGGTCAGCAACCACGGCACGTCGCCTTTCCAAGTAGACGAGCTGGCGACGATGCTCCCGGTGGCGCCAGACGCCGTCGAACTTCTGGACCTGACCGGCCGCTGGTGCCGCGAGCGGCATCCGCAGCGTAGGACCATTCAGCAGGGGACCTGGGTCCGCACGGGCCGTCACGGCCGCACCGGTCATGACTCGTCGCTGCTGCTCGCCGCTGGAACTGCCGGTTTTGGGAACAGGCACGGCAAGGTGTGGGCGACACATCTGGCCTGGAGCGGGAACCACGAGCAGTTTGCGGACAGCATTGCCGATGGCCGCACCATGGTGGGCGGCTCCGAGCTGTTGGGACCTGCCGAAGTGGTGCTGCAATCCGGGGAAAGCTACACCACGCCGGCACTGTTTGCCGCATACTCTGACCGCGGTTTGGACGGGATTTCGGAGGCCTTCTACGCCTGGTTCCGTTCGCGGCCACACCATGTGGGGGCAGTTTCCGGTAAGGCCCGCCCAGTAGTCCTCAACACCTGGGAAGCGGTGTACTTCGACCACAACCTGGACACCCTGATCGAGCTGGCTGAGTCGGCCGCCGACCTTGGGGTTGAGCGCTTCGTGCTCGACGACGGCTGGTTCCGCGGGCGCCGTGACGACCACGCCGGGTTGGGCGACTGGTACGTGGACGAAACCGTATGGCCTGGCGGTCTGACGCCTTTGATTGATGCCGTGACCAGCCGGGGCATGGAGTTCGGGCTCTGGGTGGAGCCGGAGATGGTGAACCTGGACTCCGACATCGCCCGGGCACATCCGGAGTGGATCGTGGGGCCCTCAGCCACGTCCTACAAGGACGGTGGCAGGCTGCCTCTTGAGTGGCGGCAGCAGCACGTGATCGACCTCGTGAATCCGGACGCGTGGCAATACATCTACGAGCGCATGGACACTCTTCTGCGCGAGAATAACATCAGCTACCTCAAGTGGGACCAAAACCGGGACCTCCTGGAACATGGCCACGCGGGCCGGGCTTCGGTACACGAACAGACCTTGGCGGCGTACCGGCTGTTCGATGCGCTCCGAGCGGCACACCCCGGAGTAGAGATCGAAAGCTGCTCCTCCGGCGGCGCCCGCGTGGATCTTGGAATCCTGGAGCGGACCGACCGCATCTGGGCCTCGGACTGCAACGACGCCTTGGAACGGCAAACCATCCAACGCTGGACCGGCATGGTGGTTCCGCCGGAGCTGGTGGGCGGGCACATTGGGCCCACAACATCGCACACTACCGGGCGGACGCACGACCTCTCCTTCAGGGCCATCACCGCCCTGTTCGGTCACTTCGGCATGGAGTGGGATGTCCGCTCCGTCACCGGGGCGGAGCGCCAGGAACTCAAGCGCTTCATCGGCCTCTACAAGGAACACCGCGGACTCATCCACAGTGGACGGATGGTGCGCGCCGATGTGCCGGACGAGTCGCTGATGGTGCACGGCGTGGTCGCTAACGAGTCCGACGGCGGCACCCCGGTGGGTGCCACGGCGGCGCTCTTCGCTGTGGTGAAGACGCGGACGGGCTTTACGGAAAAGCCCGGTCGTGTGGCTATTCCGGGGTTGGATCCTTCGCGTGCATACCGTGTGGAAGCCATCTTCCCCTCCCCGGGTGACGCCGACCACGGGCACACGTTCATTGAGGCCAAGCCGGCACCCTGGCTGGCGTCCGGGGCCGAAGCAACGGGTCGGTTCCTGGCCGAGGTAGGCCTTCCGACGCCCGTCCTGAACCCGGAGCACGCCATCCTGCTGCGGTTCACGGCCCTCTGACCCTCTCTCACATCCCTCGGGCTAAAACCGAACCCTCTCTCACATCCACAGACAAAAAAGCCGCCCCGGCGAAACCGGGGCGGCTTTTTTTCCTAGCTGTTTAGCGTGAGCGCTGGCGGAGGCGCTGCATGTCCAGGATCACCACGGCGCGGGCTTCCAGGCGGAGCCATCCGCGCTGGACGAACTCGGCCAGTGCCTTGTTCACGGTTTCGCGGGAAGCGCCCACCAGTTGGGCCAGTTCTTCCTGGGTCAGCTCGTGGGCAACCAGAACGCCGTCGGTGGCAGGACGCCCGAAGCGGTCCGCCAGGTCCAGGAGGGCCTTGGCAACACGGCCCGGGACGTCAGAGAAGACGAGGTCGGACAGCGAGTCGTTGGTACGGCGAAGGCGGCGGGCCAGAGCCTGCAGCAGCTGCGCGGAAACCTCGGGACGCGTGCGGAGCAGAGCGTTGAGGCTCTCGTTCTTGAGGCCGGCCAGACGGGTTTCCGAAACGGCGGTGGCCGTGGCGGTACGCGGGCTGGGGTCGAACAACGCCATTTCGCCGAAGAGCTCACCCGGGCCGAGGATGGCCAGAAGCGACTCGCGGCCGTCGGGGGACGTGCGGCCGAGCTTTACCTTGCCGGAAACGATGAAGTAGAGCTGGTCACCCTGATCACCTTCGCGGAACACCGACGCTCCACGTGAAAGGTCCACCTCGGTGAGTTCGTCCGTCAGCAAGCGGAATGCGTCGTCGTCAAGGGTGGCGAAGAGGGGTGCGCGGCGCAATACCTCGATGTCCATGAAATCTCCTGAATATAAGTTTCGGTCGTGGCGCTCAGGCCATTGTTTCAGAATTTTTAAGCTTCTGTGACGTACTTGGCACGTGAAACGCTGAAATGGCGCGGATTTCGGGGCATTCGACCCACTCTGAAGCCTCTCACATCGGACTAAACGGCCCATATCGTGATCGGACTAACGGTTGGTTGTCAGGGTGGACACCTAGAATTGGCGCTACCCGGCTATGAGGAGCATTGGTGTTTGGCTTGACGATATTGGATTTGGCATTGATTCTGATGCTGCTGTCCTACCTGATCTATGGCCTGCGTAACGGCTTTATGGTCACGCTGGGTGGAATCGCGGGATTCATCGTCGGCGCTATTGCTGCCTTCATGGCCGTGCCCCTCGTCAGCGGCTGGGTGACCGACAGCGGTTGGAGGCTGACCGCCACGGTGGGTGCCGCCGTCGTGCTTATTGCTTTGGGGCATGGCTTGGGCACCATGATCGGGCGTAAAGTCCGCCACGCCGTGCGGATCAAGCCGCTGCATGCGGTGGACCGGTTGATCGGCGGCGTGGTGAGTGTGGTGGTGGCGGCGCTGGTGATGTCCATGCTGGCCTTCAGCATCAGCTCTCTGGGTGTGCCGTTCGTTTCGCAGCAGTTGGCCGAGTCCCGCGTCATTCGCTACATCGACAACCTGACGCCCACGCCCGTCAAGAGCACCATGGCTCAGCTGCGGTCCACGGTGATCGGTGACGGAATACCTAAGCTCATCGAGGGCATCGGGCCTGTCACACCGGTGCCCGTTCCCAACGAGTCAACCGACACACCTGCCCTGAACCAGGCTGCGGATTCCGTCCTCAAGATCGCCGGCACCGCATTCGAGTGCGGGCAGAACCAGACCGGATCCGGATTTGTTGTCTCGCCCGGGCGCGTCGTCACCAACGCGCACGTTGTGGCGGGCGTGTCGCAGCCTGTTGTGGAAGTCCCCGACGGCGGCGCGTTGCCGGGTCGGGTGGTTTACTTCGACTCCCAGCGGGACATCGCAGTGCTGGCCGTGGACGGACTGCAGTCCAGCCCGCTGACCTTGAGTGCCGACCTGCCCGCAGGCAGCTCTGCCGCTTTCGCGGGATACCCGCACGGCGGTCCCTTCCAATCCAAGCCCGCCACTGTCCAAGGCATTTCAACCATTCTGGTTCCGGACATTTATGGCAACAATCCTTCGCCTGAGCTGGTCTACAGGCTGGCAGGCGACGTTCAGCCGGGTAACTCGGGCGGTCCGCTGCTGACCACGCAGGGACAGGTGGCCGGCCTGATCTTCGCCAAGACCACCACCGACGCCGCTCTCGGCTTCGCGCTCACCATGGCGGACCTGGAACCCGTGGCTGCGCAGGCTCCCGGTCTGAGCAGTCCCGTATCGGCTGGCCAGTGCACCCGCAAGTAGCCAACGATCTCTCACATCACGCGGCTGTTTGGACGTCGCTCTCTCACATGGTGACTGTTTTCAGGGCACCCTCGCTCACCCTGTGGGCACAATTCCCGCGCACTCCCGCACCGCTATAGATTGGGAGTCATGACTGAAGCCTCTCCTGCCACCGAAACCGGTCGCGGCACCATCCTTGTGATCAACGGCCCCAACCTGAACCTTCTGGGCACCCGCGAACCGGAGAAGTACGGAACGTCCACCTTGGCTGACGTGGAGCAATTGGCCATGAAAGCTGCGGCCGCCCATGGATTCACTGTTGACTGCGTTCAGTCCAACCACGAGGGCGACCTCCTGGACGCCATCCACGCAGCGCGAGGCACCGCCGTCGGAATTGTGATCAACGCCGGCGCCTACACGCATACTTCCGTGGCCCTTCGCGACGCCTTGGCGGCTGTGCAGCTGCCCGCCGTCGAGGTGCACATCACCAACGTGCACCAGCGTGAAGAGTTCCGCCACCATTCGTACCTGTCCGGCGTGTGCAACGCGATCATCGTGGGTGCGGGGGTTCTGGGCTACAAACTGGCCATCGATTACTTGGCTGACTCGATATAACGACTTTGCCGGTGAGAGAGCGTCCGGCTCAAACCCGAGGGACGTGAGAGAGCGACCGGCTCAAACCCGAGGGATGTGAGAGAGCGACCGGCTCAAACCCGAGGGATGTGAGAGAGCGTCGGAAGGCCTAGCGTTCGCGCTGGGGCTCCCCTGCCACGGTGCGGGCTGCTTCGACCTCGAGCATGAGGATGCCACCCTCATCCACCAGTTTCGCCTGGTACACGTGCGCTTTGCGCTTGTAGCTCAGGTAGGCGATACAGCCGTTGGCGTTGGCCATTTTTTCGAGCATGATTTCCGAGCCCGGCACCAGGAGCTGGCCGAGCTTGAGGCCCACAGTATTCTCCTGGCCTATCTCATCACCAAGTGCTGAGGTGTCCCGCAGTGCAATGGCTTGGGAGGCACACACCCAGCGGCCCCACACACCCTTGCTGCCCAGGATGCTGGGCTGCTGGTTCACCGGGACAGTGGCGGCAAAGTACCGGGTGTTGAAACGCGCGTGCGCAAAGTCCGGGCTGAGCCAGTTCACCAACGGTTTCAGGAGGTCGGTGCGGAGGGACAACCCGCGCTTGGTAAGCATCTCCGTGAAGGACTTCTCCTGAGCGGCCACGGCTTCGCGGGCGCGCATCCAGTCAATGGTGGAGTTCGATTCGACCGTGGAAGAAGCGTCAGGGCCTGCGAGCAGGACACCCGTTTCTTCGAAGAGTTCGCGGATGGCGCCCACCACGTGACGGCGGGCGAGTCCGACGTCGTCCGTTCCCATCTGCTCAGCCCACTGCTGGGGTGACGGGCCCAACCAACCGACGGGGTCGTCGTCGGACGGGTCCAAAGAACCGCCCGGGAACGCGACAACGCCCAACGGCGAGGAACCCGGCCTGTATCCAAGCCAGGTTTCCAAGCCGGTGGGCGAATCGCGCAACAGCACAACGGAGGAGGCGTAGCGGGCGGCCCTGGGGGTCCGTTCGCCAAGCTCAAGCCAGTTTTGTGCTGCCCCTTCGAGTTCCGGGGGCAGTACAAACAGACGGCGGGCAAGCTGTGGCACGTGGGTGAACCGGTTCCTTAGCTGAATTCAGCGATGAGCTCGACTTCAACGGGAGAGTCGAGCGGCAGGACAGAAACGCCGACGGCGGAGCGTGCGTGCTTGCCGGCGTCGCCAAATACCTGGCCGAGGAGTTCGGACGCACCGTTGATCACGCCGGGCTGTCCGGTGAAGGTGGACTCGGAGGCTACGAAGCCCACAACTTTGACGATGCGGGTGACGCGGTCCAGATCGCCGATAACGCTCTTGACTGCGGCGAGGGCGTTAATGGCACAGAGAGCGGCGTAACGTTTGGCGTCTTCCGGGTCAACAGTGGGTTCGTCGGACGTGCCCAACTCGCCGAGGGAGACCTTGCCCGTAGCTTCGAGTTTGCCGTTAATAAAGGGCAGCTGGCCGGACGTGTAAACGTAGTTGCCGGAAACGATTGCGGGGACGTAATCAGCCACCGGCGCGGCTACCTCAGGCAGGGTCAACCCGAGCTCAGCCAGACGCTGCTCAACAGCAGACGTGGGGGCGCCGGATTCCGCGGCAGACGTGGTTTCTGCGGGGGTTGTCATGATTACTGCTTCTCCCTCTTCAGGTATGCTACGAGGCCTTTGCCATCGGGTCCACCGACGACCTGGACGAGCTCCCAGCCGTCCTCGCCCCACTGGTCCAGGATCTGCTTTGTAGCGTGAATAATGAGCGGAATCGTGGCGTACTCCCATTTGGTCATGACAGAAAGCCTAGCCCTTGCCGGTAAAGTGGAAAACATGGTGACTCGCAAGAACCCACTATTCGACACTGCCACCACCCTCGGAAAGATTCTAGGCTTCCTTGGTGTGAGCGCGATTTGTGGCGTCCTGGTCGCGGGCCTTTTGGTCCCCGCCGCCGCCGTTTCGGGCAGTGCCGCAAGTGGTTCAATTCAGTTCTTTGACACTCTGCCGGCGGAACTTCAGGTGGATCCGCCCAGCCAGAACACCACCATCCTGGCGAAGGACGGTACGCCGATCGCCTCGATCTACGCGGAGAACCGGACCAAGGTTCCCTTGGATTCGATGAGCCCGTTCATTAAGGACGCTGTCATCGCGATCGAGGACAGCCGTTTCTATGAGCACGGCGGCATCGACACCACCGGCATCATGCGAGCCATCGTCAGCACCGCCCGTGGCAACAAGCAGGGCGCGTCCACCATCACGCAGCAATACGTGAACAACGTCATCAACGAGTCCCTGGTGGCGTCCGACCGCGAAGAAGACGTCAAACTCAACGGTGGCGGCAAGGGCGTGGGCGACAAGCTCCGCGAAATGAAGCTCGCCATCGCCCTGGAGAAGAAGTTCTCCAAAGAGCAGATCCTCGAGGGCTACCTCAACATCGTCTTCTTCAACCGTGACGCTTACGGAATTGAAGCTGCCTCAAAGTTCTTCTTCAGCACCACTGCCAAGGACCTCACTCTTCCGCAGGCGGCCCTCCTGGCCGGCCTTGTGAACAGCCCCTCTGCGTTCGATCCGATTGCCAACCCGGACAACGCCAAGGTGCGCCGTGATCTTGTGCTGGCAGCCATGGTCAATCAGGGCAAGATCACCCAGGCACAGTACGACGAAGCTGTTGCCACCCCGGTCACCACGCAGGTCACCCCGGCGCGCCAAGGCTGCGCCTACGCCACCATGGCGCCGTACTTCTGTGACTACGTGCTGCACCTGCTGTTCAACAATCCTGCCTACGGCGATACCCAGGAAGAACGCATCAAGCGTGTCCAGCGTGGCGGCCTCACCATCCAGACCACCCTCGACCCGACAGCACAGAACGTAGCTCAGCAGCAGGTTGACGCGACGGCGGGCGCAAACCCGGACAAGTGGGGCGCCTCGATCGTCTCCGTCCAGCCCGGCACCGGCCAGATCGTCAGCATGGCGCAAAACACTGTGTGGCTGCCTCAAGAGGGCAAGTTCGATCAGACGCAGAACTTCAACGTGGACGTCCTCGACGCCGACGGAAATGACCTCAATGGCATTGGCGGGTTTCAGCCCGGTTCAACCATGAAGCCCTTCACGTTTGCCCAGTGGCTGAACGAGGGCAAGTCGATGAACCAGAACGTCAACGCGGCCCAACGTAAATACGGCGTCAACTTCCCTTGGAAGAACACCTGTCCTACACCGACGGACGGCTTCTATGACGCCAACGTGCCGGGAAGCTTTGACCTGCAAAACTCGGACTTGGGCTACTACCGGAACATGACTGTCCTCTATGGCCTCATGAACTCCATCAACACCGCGACTTTTGCTTCAGCTGCTCAGGTTGACCTCTGTGGCATTCAGGGAATTGTGGACGCCACCGGCATCCACGGCGGTCTTCCCACGCGTGACAATACGGGCAAGGTCACGGATCCCAACCCCCAGGTTCCCATGACACGGTTGTCAAACCTCATTGGCGCAACGCAAACGGCTCCGCTCACCATGGCTGCAGCCTTTGCAACATTCGCAGCCGACGGCAAGTACTGCGAGCCGATTGCCATCACCTCGGTGAAGGACCAGTCCGGAGCTCAGCTTCCTGCCCAGTCTTCCAGCTGTAAAGATGCCGTAAAGCCTGAAGTGGCCCGCGGCGTTGCTTACGCCATGGGCAAGGTGCTGGATGAAGGTTCCGGCTCTTTGATCCGTCCGGCGCTGAACTCCAAGAACTTCCCGGTGGCTGCAAAGACGGGTACCAACGACACCAACGGCTCCACCTGGGTAGTGGGCTACACCTCAGGTTTGGCAACGGCCTCCTGGTTCGGCGATCCTTTGGCTGATCAGTCGCGCTACGGACGCAACCTGACCATCAACGGCAAGTTTTACCCCTCAATCGACGGTTACATGATCGCCGGTCCGCAGTTCACCAACTACATGTTGGCTGTGGCACCTGCGTACGGAACCAACCCGTTCCAGCAGCCGCCATCGAACCTGCTCGGTACGGCTCCCGCGCCGCAGCGGAACAACTCCCCGTCCAACACGCCGTCAACAGCGCCCAACCCCGCCCCGCCCTCCGGTAACGGCAACAACGGGAACGGTAACAACGGCAACGGCAACGGCAACAAGAACTGATCATGACCTTCAGTGATTCATTGGCAAACCGCGTCCGCACCGTCGGGCGCGGTTTCGCCGTCACTGCTGCCGTCGGCGCAGCAGCAGGTGCAGCGGCCGCCGCTTACGGCTGGTGGGAGAAGGACCAGTTCGAGGTCCGCCACGAAACCCTGCCCATTCTTCCGGAGGGATCCGGGCCGCTCCGGGTCCTGCACCTGAGCGATATTCACTTCGTCCCAGGCCAGGACAAGAAGACGCAGTGGCTGCAATCGCTGGCAGACCTCAAGCCTGACCTTGTGGTCAACACGGGTGACAACCTTAGCCACGCCAAAGCCATCGACCCCCTGATCCAGGCACTTCGACCACTGCTGGAGTTCCCCGGCGTATTCGTACCGGGCTCCAACGACTACTACGGCCCGCGAATCAAGAACCCGGCGGGTTACTTCCGCGGTCCTTCGCGGATGCGAACCGACCCCATCGCCCTTGACTGGCCCAAGCTCCGCTCGGCGTTCGGAATGGGCGGCTGGATCGACCTCACCAACCGCGCCCAGTCAGTGGTGCTGAACGGTTTGCGATTCGATTTCTCGGGAGTTGATGATCCGCACCTTGGCCGTGAACGTTATGCCGGCTGGCCCCGCGGAACAGTCAACCAAGACGCCCGCCCCCACCTGAAGGTGGCCGTCATTCACGCTCCGTACCAGCGCGTGCTGGATCACTTCACCGAGGCCGGAGCAGACCTGATCCTCGCCGGCCACACACACGGCGGCCAGATCTGCATCCCCGGCTACGGGGCGCTGGTGGCCAACTGCGACCTTCCTACGTGGCGCGCCAAAGGCCTCCACGATTGGGAAAGCGATAGCTTCACGACGCCGGTAAACGTCTCCGGCGGTATCGGCACGTCTCGCTTCGCACCGGTCCGCATCGCCTGCCGCCCGGAAGCCGTGCTGCTGACGCTCACGCCGCGCAATTAGGTACCCCGCAGCCAAGCCAGGGGATCATTACGATCCTCAATAACTGGGTCAAACATTTCACCAACGTTGCGTTGTCCTGTGAAACGAATCACGCCATGACATAGGGTAGTTGCTACGGGAAACTACCTCCGCACCATCTGAAGATCCAGCTGTTGAGAAGCGGGCATGTCCAAGCAAACGTCATTTTTCACCTCCGTCGGCCGCCTGTACCCTCCTGTGCGGCCTATCCTCCCCCGACTATTCATGGGGCTCATCTGCGCCCTACTGGCGAGCATCGTCGCGCTGACCATCCCGCAAGTGCTGCGGGTCCTGGTCAACAACTCCCTGCAGCCCGGCGGTTCCACGGACGCCGTCTGGATCGCCGCCGTCGTGATTCTTGCCTTGGGCATTGCTGAAGCCGGGCTGGTGGCCTTGCGCCGGCAGTTCGTCATCAACCCCGCCACCACGGTGGAAACCCGGATGCGCGTGACCCTTTACGGCCACCTGCAACAGCTCACCGTGGCGTTCCACGACCGCTGGGGTTCCGGTCAGTTGCTCTCGCGCGCCATGACGGACCTGAGCTTCCTGCGCCGCTGGATGGCGTTCGGCGCCATCATGTTGGTAGTCACCACGCTGACGGTGATCATCGGCGTGGGTGTGATGTTCTCCATGAGCTGGCAGCTGGCGCTGATCTTCCTTGCAGCGGCCGTGCCGATCATGATCAACTCGTTCCGCTTCCGCCGCCGCTTCAGTTTGGTCACCCGCCTCAGCCAGGACCAGGCCGGCGACCTCGCCACCACCGTGGAGGAATCCGTCCACGGCATCCGCGTCCTGAAAGCTTTTGGGCGGAGCCGTGAAGCCCTGGAGAACTTCAACGGCCAGGCTGAGGAACTTCGTCAGACCGAGATCGCCAAGGCCAAGCAGCAAGCCGGGTTCACGCTGGTGGTCACCTTGCTGCCGGAGTTGGCGCTGGGCGTCGGTCTGGTGGTGGGCATCATGCTTGTGGCTAACGGACAACTGAGCATCGGCGCGCTGGTGGCGTTCTTTGCCACAGCCGCGGTGGTGGCCACTCCCGTCGAGTTCTCGGGCATGCTGCTGGCCATGGCGCTGACCGCCAAGACCGCGTTGGACCGCCACTTCGAGGTGATGGACACGGAAAACACCATCACCTCCCCGGACCAGCCCAAGGTTCCGGTAAGCGTGAAGGGCGCCTTGCGCTTTGAGCACGCCGGTTTCGGGTTCGACGACGGCGGTACCCTCCTGCACGACGTCACCCTGGACATCCGCCCCGGCGAGACCATGGCCCTGGTGGGCATTACGGGTAGCGGCAAGAGCGCCCTGCTCCAGCTGGTCCCCCGGCTGTATGACGTGACCTCGGGTGCGGTGACGATCGACGGCGTGGATGTCCGCGACTACGACATCGACGAACTGCGAAAGATCGTTGCCGTGGCGTTCGAAGACACCACACTGTTCTCCAGTTCGGTGCGGGACAACGTCCTCCTGGGCGCCCCGAATCCCAGCGACGCTGCCCTGGACGAAGCCTTGGACGTGGCACAGGCGCAGTTCGCGTACTCGTTGCCGGACGGCGTGGACACCTTGATCGGCGAGGAAGGTTTGAGCCTGTCCGGCGGCCAGAGGCAGCGGATTGCCCTAGCCCGAGCCATCGCCGCCAAGCCCAAGGTGTTGGTCCTTGACGATCCTTTGTCCGCCCTCGACGTGAACACGGAAGAACGCGTGGAAGCCCGTTTGCGCGAGGTCCTCCGCGAGACAACCACACTGATCGTTGCGCACCGACCTTCCACGGTGGCCTTGGCGGACCGGGTGGCCTTGCTCGAAGGCGGAACCATTACCGCCGTCGGAACCCATACGGAACTGTTGGCCGAGAACGATCACTACCGCTATGTCATCGCCAGCCTGGACGCCGGCCCGAAGGACCTGGACACCGAACTGGACGAGCTCGAAGAAGCCGAGGAGGCCCGCCGATGAGCGCCGCAACTTTTGGCACGGCCAACGAGGACAACACACACCTCACCAAAGCGGACAGCAAAGCCGTACGACGCCGGTCGCTCACCTTGCTTGCCTCACTCATCCGTCCCGTGCGGCTGCGTTTCTGGCTAACGATTGCGATGGTGGTGGTCTCGCAGCTCACCCGGGTTGCCGGGCCTGCGCTGATCGCCTTTGGCATCGACAACGCCCTGCCTGCGCTGCAGGCTGGCGACAACGGACCCCTGGTGCTTGCTGGTTCGTTGTACCTGGCGGCCGCGATCGCCACTGCTGGGATGACTGCGCTGTATGTGACCTCCACTGCCCGGCTCAGCCAGGCAATGCTTCTGGATTTGCGCCTGCGGGTCTTCCGGCACACCCAACGGTTGAGCCTCGAGTTCCACGAGAAGTACACCTCGGGCCGCATCATCGCCCGGCAAACCTCGGACCTTGAGGCGTTGCGTGAACTCTTGGATTCCGGGGTCAGCTCCTTGGCCTCCGGCATGCTGTTCATGGTGTTCACCGCTGTGACTGTTTTTGCCCTGGATTGGCGCAGCGGATTGATTGTCCTGGCAGCCGGCGTGCCCATGTTCTTCCTTGCCCGCTGGTACCAGAAGCATTCGCAGATCGCGTTCCGTGAATCCCGCGTGGTGTCCGCGCGCCTGATCGTGCACTTTGTGGAGACCATGACCGGTATCCGTGCGGTGAAGGCGTTCCGCAAAGAGCGCGAGAATGCATCCCGTTACGGCGAGTTGGCTGAGGACTACCGCAAGAACACCGTCCGCTCCATCAACCTGAACGGCATTTTCCAGCCGGGCTTGGTGCTGATCGGCAATGTTTGTGTGGCCGTGGTCCTGCTGTTTGGCGGCTTCCGCGTGCTGAGTGGGGACTTGGCTGTCGGCGTCCTGCTGGCACTGATCCTCTCCACTAAACGTTTCTTCCAGCCGGTGGACCAGATGGCCATGTTCTACAACTCGTTCCAGAGCGCCCAGGCAGCGCTGGAAAAGGTGTCCGGACTTCTTGAGGAAATACCTACCGTCCGCCCGCCGAAGAACCCTGTGCCGTTGAAGAGCTCACTCGGCGAAATCGACTTCAAGGGCGTGGAGTTCGGCTACAGCGACGGCAAGGTGGTGGTTCCCAAGCTGGACCTGCACATCCCTGCCGGGCAGACTGTTGCGCTGGTTGG
This sequence comes from Arthrobacter sp. DualSoilB13, assembly GCF_055389195.1. Lineage (NCBI taxonomy): Bacteria > Bacillati > Actinomycetota > Actinomycetes > Micrococcales > Micrococcaceae > Arthrobacter > Arthrobacter sp. DualSoilB13. The sequence goes on from NZ_AP035865.1 coordinate 3,452,996, forward strand.
CCAGACGGGAGCGGGCAAGTCCACGCTGGCCAAGCTCGTGGCACGCTTCTACGATGTCACCTCCGGTGCGATCACCCTTGACGGTGTTGATCTCAGGGACCTTTCCACCACGGATCTCCGCCGTGCAGTGGTGATGGTGACGCAGGAAGCTTTCCTCTTCAGCGGCTCCGTGGCGGACAACATCGCCTTGGGCAGGCCCGAGGCGTCGCGGTCCGAAATCGAGGCCGCCGCTGCAGCAGTGGGAGCCCACGAGTTCATCATGAGCCTCCCCGAAGGCTACGACACAGACGTCAACAAGCGCGGTGGCCGGGTTTCTTCGGGTCAACGACAGCTCATCGGCTTCGCCCGCGCCTTCCTGGCCGCACCGGCTGTGCTGATCCTGGACGAGGCAACGTCATCCCTGGACATCCCTTCTGAGCGCATGGTCCAGCAGGGATTGTCCAAACTGTTGGAGGGAGTGGCCGGCGGAAGGGGAGCTCGGACGGCGATCATCATTGCCCACCGCCTTTCCACAGTGGAGACGGCGGACAGGGTCTTGGTGGTCCACGACGGACGCATTGTGGAGGATGGAACCCCTGCTGAACTGATTAGCGGTGGCGGACGGTTTGCCCAGTTGCATGGGGCGTGGCGGGACTCGCTGGTGTAGCTTTCGCAGCGTCGCAGCTGTGACGACGCACACCGGCTCCTCGATTTCGCATCACGGGACGTTTCGGCTATTCTTGAACAGTTGCTTTCGCAGCGGATCGGGATGTAGCGCAGCTTGGTAGCGCGCTTCGTTCGGGACGAAGAGGTCGCAGGTTCAAATCCTGTCATCCCGACCAAACACGAAAATGGCGTCGAGAAATCGGCGCCATTTTTGTTTTAAGTCTGTCAACGCACCGCACCTATCCATATGTACTATCGTGCCGATTGGCGTCCCCGCCGCGCCTCACTATGATTTCAGTGGCCACCGAAGGCAGGGCACAAAGAAAACCCCGGAGCATCGCTCGTCACGCTCCGGGGTTTCTTTTACTACAATTGTTTTACATAGGGTCGGGCCAGTTGCCGATGGACATCGTAGAGATGGTCGTCTCGGACTTGTCCTTCTTGGGCGCCGTGGTGGTGGACCGCATAGGGTCCGGCCAGTTGCCAATGGCGCTTACTGTGCTGGAATCTGCCGCGGGAGCAGCAGAGACTACACCGGGAGCCGCAACTGCCAGCGTCAGTGCGCCCGCCACGGCCACTGAAGCAATGATTTTCTTGAACATGATGTTGTACCCCAATGCGAGTCGGATTCGTTACGGAAATTGCACGGTCCCTGTTGACATACATTGTAAAATGTTTTCCACAGAGACTGTCAAGGTTTTGGTCAAAAGACACCTGTAGGAGGGACCCGTGGGAAACGGATTCGGCGAGAAGCTACGTGCCGAACGGCTCGAACGTGGGTTGACGCAGGCAGAGCTAGGCAAGAACCTGTATTCACCGAGCTATATTTCGCTGCTGGAGACCGGTCGCCGCGAGCCTACGGCCGAGGTCATCGAGGAACTCGCCCGTCGGCTGGAACTGGCGCCCAAAGCACTTGAAGCGTGGAGCCAACCAGTCTCCGTCAGTGATGCCGAGTACGTCCTCGCCGGCTTGTATGCCCGGCAGGCCTGGGACCTCCGCGACTATCAACTCGCCGCCAGCCACGCAGCAACCGCAGCGCAGATCGCTCTTGAGGCCAAGAACAACAGCGCCTGGTGGAACATGACGTACATGCAGGCCGAGTGTGTGATGAAGCAAGGGCAGCTCAAGGAATGCCAACAGATTGTTGAGCACCTCTTGGAACACCCCATGGCCACGGAGTCCGCCGGCCTTGGAGTTCGCGCCTGGCAGATGCTTGCCGCGGTGTGTCACGGACAAGGCCAGTTGGCCACCGCCGTCGAGCATGCCAAGCAAGCCGTCAAGCTCAGCGAGCAGCTGCCCAAGGGTTCCACGCTCATTATTGGTGCGCACCGCGCGCTGATCGGTGCTCTTGCCGAGAGCGGCAAACTGGACGAGGCCTGGGAATACTGTCTGGCGATGATTGAGCACATGGACGAGCACTCCATGTCGCAGCTGGCAGGCGAAGTGGCCTGGGTGGTGGGCAACGTCGCCTTCATGCGCCACGACTACGTTGAGGGCATCAAGCACCACGAGCGAGCAGCCAAGCTCCTCTCCCCCGCCAACGACATTGAGCTGTGGGCCCGCTTCAACAAGGCTTCAGCAGCCGTTCGACTGTCCTCCGGGATTGTGGAACCGGAAACGTTGTCCGCCATTGAACGAGCGGAACTCGCGCTGTCCATTGTGGGCGGAAACAAGACAGACCAGTTGGAGGTCGCGTTCATCCGCGCCCGCTGGCTGTACTTGACCGGGGACATCCCTGCAGCCGTGGAGAAGCTCCGCGAAATCTACGCGGACCGCAAGGTGCTGGCCCGGCACACCGCCGGCGAAGTGTCGCTGCTGCTGGGTAAGTCCTTGAAAGCAGCAGGGGAAGCCGCTGAGGCGCTCCAATTCCTGGAAGAGGCCCAGCATGACTTCAGCGCGGCGGGAGCCTCGGACCGGGTCCAGCAGGCCATGGACGCGGTCTTGGAGATCCGCTTGGCCGAGCGCCGTGCCGCGAAGGAACACTCGCAGGCCTGACTAACCCAAGTAAGTCGGGTGCGGTTAGGCGAAGGTGCGGCCCGTGAGCTTCTCATACGCTTCGACGTAGCGGGCGCGGGTGCGCTCAACTACCTCGGCGGGAAGAGCCGGCGGCGGGGTGTCAGAGGACTTGTCCCAGCCGGACTCTGCTGAGGTCAGCCAGTCACGGACGTACTGCTTGTCATACGAAGGCTGCGACTGTCCCGGCGCGTACGTGGACGCATCCCAGAACCGTGAAGAGTCCGGGGTGAGGACCTCGTCACCCAGGGTAATCACGCCAGTGGCAGCGTCAATGCCGAACTCCACCTTGGTGTCAGCCAGGATAATGCCACGTTCGCGGGCGATCTCCTCGGCGCGGGTGTAGATCTTCAGCGTGAGCTCACTGAGGCGGGCAGCGATGTCGTCGCCCACCATGGCCACAACGTCGTCATAGGTGATGTTGACGTCGTGCTCGCCCACTTCGGCCTTGGCAGAGGGCGTGAAGAGTGCCTTCTCCAAGCGCGAGCCATCAACCAGGCCCTCCGGCAGCGGGATATCGCACACCGTGCGGGATTCCTTGTACTCAGCCAGGCCGGAACCGGTGAGGTAACCGCGTGCGATGCATTCCACCGGGAACATGTCCAGCTTCTTGCAGATCATGGCCCGGCCCTCGACGGCGGCAGGAACGCCACCTTCAACCGTGGACGCCAGCACGTGGTGCTCAACGTCCAACTGATCGAACCACCACAGGCTCAGCTGCGTCAGGACGCGGCCCTTGTCCGGGATCTCGCTGCTCAACACGTGGTCGTAAGCACTGATGCGGTCACTGGCCACAACCAAGACGCATTCCTGGCCGATCTTTTCCGTGATGGCTTCGTCGGCCGGGACGTAGAGATCACGGACCTTGCCGGAGTAGACGTGCGTCCAGCCCGGAAGTTCCAGTGTTTCGGTTTCGAAGCCGCCGGTGGGGATGCCCTCAGTCATGCTCAAGCCTGCACTTTCGGGATGGTTCCGGTTGCGGTGTAAGGCACGCGGATTTCGCCGCGAGCGGCCTTGCCTCCGATGTCCGTACGGAACTGTGAGCCTTCAAGCTGAACCAGCTCAACGCCGTCGTACGCCTTTTCGCGTGCTTCCACCAGATCGGAACCGAGCGCGACCACGGCGAGGACGCGGCCACCAGCGGAGACCACCTTGCCTTCGTCGTCCAGCTTGGTGCCGGCGTGGACCACGTGGACACCGTCCAGCTCGTCAACCTTCTTCAGGCCGCGGATGCGATCACCGGTGCGGGGTGCGTCCGGGTAGTTTTCGGCGGCGACGACGACGGCGACTGCCGTGTCCTTGGACCAGCGCAGCTCTTCTGCGGTGTCCAGTTCGCCCTTGGCAGCTGCCAGCAGCAGCGCACCGAGCGGGGTCTTGAGGCGTGCCAGGACGGCCTGGGTCTCGGGGTCGCCGAAGCGGACGTTGAACTCGATGACGCGTGTGCCGCGGGACGTCAGGGCGAGGCCGCAGTAGAGCACGCCAACAAAGGGGGTGCCGCGGCGGGCCATCTCATCCACGGTGGGCTGGGCCACGCGGTCGATGACTTCCTGGACCAAGCCCTCGGGAGCCCACTCGAGCGGGGTGTACGCGCCCATGCCGCCGGTGTTGGGGCCTTCGTCATTGTCGAAGATGCGCTTGAAGTCCTGTGCCGGGGACAGGGGAACAGTAGTGCGGCCGTCGCAGAGGACGAACAGGGAGACCTCGGGGCCGTCCAGGAACTCTTCGATGACCACGGTTCCACCGGCGTCGAAGCAGGCCTGGGCGTGGGCCAGGGCTTCCGCGCGGTCCTTGGTGACCACCACGCCCTTACCGGCGGCCAGGCCGTCGTCCTTAACAACATGCGGTGCACCGAAAGTATCCAGGGCATCGGCGGCTTCCTCAACGTTGGTGGCAACGCGGGCCATAGCCGTGGGAACGTTCGCTTCAGCCATGATCTGCTTGGCGAAGGCCTTGGACGCTTCCAGCTGTGCTGCTTCCTTGCTGGGACCGAAGACGGGAATGCCGGCCTCGCGGACGGCGTCGGAAACACCGGCGGCGAGGGGGGCCTCAGGGCCAACCACCACCAGGTCCACGCCCAGCTTGGTGGCGAGGGCGGACACGGCTTCCGGGTTGTTCCCGTCAATCGCATGGGTGGGAACAAGTTTGCTGATGCCCGCGTTGCCCGGGGCCGCGTGGACCTCGGAAACGTTCGGATCTTCAAGCAGAGAGCGGACAATGGCGTGTTCGCGGCCGCCTGGGCCAATGACGAGTACCTTCACAGTCTTCAAGGGTACTTTGTGAAGGGCGCGCGGCCTAAGCTGTGTCATTCACCGGACCCTGCACGCCTCTAGACTTGGCTGTATGCCCATAAGTTCGCATGAAACGTTCAACGTTGAGTCCGCGGTGGAACTGGCAGTGATCGAACGAAGTGGCTTTATTGAGTCCCGGCACATCGGCGCAGCCGTGGTCCTTGCCGGCGACGGCTCGGTGGTCACCCGTCTTGGCTACATCGAGGCTCCCATCATGGCCCGCTCCACCCTCAAACCGTTCCAGGCCCTGGCCTCCATGCAGTCCGGCGTGCCCCTCCGTGGCGCACAGGTTGCTGTTGCCTGCGGCAGCCACACCGGGTCCCTGGACCATATGGACATTGTTGAGGGGATGCTCAAAGCAGCGGGCGTTAAGGAAGATAACCTCCAATGCCCCACCGCCTGGCCCCAGGATGAGACTGCTAGAAACTGGCTGGTCCGCTCCGAACGCGGCCAATCCAGGCTGGCTTTCAACTGCTCCGGCAAGCACGCAGCCTTCCTATGGGCGTGCACCGAAAACGGCTGGGACCTGCGCAGCTACCTTGAACCCAATCACCCCCTTCAACAGCGTGTTCGCTCCGTGATTGAGGAATACAGCGGCGAAACCATCTCCCACCTTGGCATCGACGGCTGCGGCGCACCCGTTGCCGCCATTTCGCTGACCGGCCTCGCCCGGGCTTACTCCCGCCTGGCCAAGTCCCCCGGTGATAAATTGTCCAATGCGCGTGCCGCCACCATTGCCACCTCCATGCTGGATTACCCCTGGGCCGTCCAAGGCAAAGGCGAGTCCAACACCATCGTCATGGAAGAACTCGAGGTCCTGGCCAAAATCGGGGCTGAGGGCGTCCTTGTCCTCGCAACCCCCACCGGCGCCACCGTAGCTGTGAAAATGCTGGACGGGAACCTGCGGGCCACGTCCCTGGTGGGGCTGACTCTTCTTGCAGTAAGCGGCGCCGTGGACATCCCGGCAGTTTCCAATGTCCTGGAACGGGTGGTTGAGCCAGTGCTTGGCGGCGGTCACGAGGTTGGCAAGATCCGCCTGGGCCACGCCGTCTCCGCCCTGCTGGACTAGTACTTCTGAGGAGAAAAACCATGGCTGTCGCACGACGCCGCGTCGATGTTTCCGAGGGCCGCGCTGCGCTGGCAGCCTGGCAGGCCGCCGTCGAGCCTTCAGATGGTGAGCCGGGCAGCCTTGCCGGGCCACCGCCGTCGCGCTCTTTAATTGCGACGGCGGTGCGCTACTCCCTGGAGGAAGTCACCGCCCGCGCACCCGGCAACTCCGTGGAAGTCAGGGTGCCGCCGTTCGGCGTCACCCAATGCGTGGAGGGGCCCCGCCACACGCGCGGCACTCCCCCGAACGTGATCGAGTGCGACGCCGCCACCTGGCTGTCTCTGGTGACGGGACGGATTGCGTGGGCTGACGCGGTTTCGGAGCACAGGCTGAGTGCATCCGGCTTGCGTGCCGATCTTTCGGAGCTGCTCCCCCTCTAAGAGTTTTTGTACAGCTAATGCCCCTAAGACGGCGTCTTAAGGGCATTAGCTGTACAAAAACTATCCGGTCAGTCCGGGCAGACCGGGGTGGATGGTTGCCCGCGCTTGCTCATTTCGAATTGCGGGATGTCGTCCGCCGAGGGACCGCCGCGGAACTTCGGCGAAGGTTCCTGGCCCTCGCTGATGCGCTGGAGTTCCTGTTCTTCGAAGACTTCTTCCTTGCCGAGCATGACGGCCGAGTCATGATTGGTGATCTCACCGTTGAAGGCGCGGACCATGACGCTGCGGTCGAACTGGCCCTCCCACTTGGCGACGACGAACGTTGCCACGCAGTTGCCCAGCAGGTTCACCACCACGCGCATGGAGTCCATGAGGCGGTCGGCTCCCAGGAGGAGTGCGACGCCTGCCACCGGGAAGATGCCGAGCGCTGCTGCCGTGGCGGAGAGTGCCAGGAAGGACGAACCCGGCACGCCTGCCATGCCCTTGGAAGTCAGGAGCAGGACGCCCAGGGCCGCCAACTGCTGGCCTAGATCGAGGTTGTGCCCGAAGGCCTGGGCCAGGAACAGCAGCGAAATCGACAGGTAGATCGCGGCGCCGTCCAGGTTGAAGGAGTAGCCGGTAGGGACTACCAGTCCGGTGGTGGCACGGGAGCAACCGGCGTTGGTCAGCTTGGTCATGATGCGCGGCATGACAGCTTCCGTGGAGGCTGTTCCGAGTGCCAGCAGGAATTCTTCGCGGGTGTACTTGAGGAATGACCACAGCGGAACCCTGGCGAAGCTCCAGGCCACCAGGAACAGCAATGCGATGAAGACAATCGCTGCGCCGTAGCAGGCGGCTATCAGGAGGGCATAGGTACTGAGTGTGCCCAGACCGTACTGGCCGATGATGAATGCCATGGCACCGAAGGCACCGATGGGAGCCACTTTCATGATCCAGGACATGATCTTGAAGATCAGTTCCAGAACGGTCTCCATGAGGCTGATGACCGGCATGCAACGTTCGCGGCCGATGACCACGATGGCTGCGCCGAAGAAGACGGAGAAGAACAGCACCTGAAGCAGGCTGTTGTTGGCAAAAGCACCGATCACGCTGACGGGAATGACATCCAGGATGAACGCTGCGGCGTCCTTGGGAGGCGCATTGCCGGTCTTGGCGTTGAGCGCGTCCTGGGAGAGCGTAGCGGGGTCGATATTAAGGCCAGCACCGGGCTGAACGATGTTTCCGACGATGAGCCCGAAGACGAGGGCGAAAAGAGTGGCGCCGGTGAAGTACAGGAGCGCTTTGACCCCGACCCTTCCGACCGCCTTGACGTCGCCCACTGCCGAGATGCCCGTGACGATCACGAGGAAAATCAGCGGGGCGATGATCATCTTGATGAGTTGAATGAATCCATCACCCAGTGGCCGGAGGGCGGACCCAATGGTCGGCCAGAAATGACCGATGAGTACACCTGCGACGACGGCGATCAGGATTTGAAAAAAGAGCGACTTGTACAGCCGCTTTTTCTTCTGCGGGGCCGAACTCGCCTTCAGCGCCGCGGAGTCTGGGATCTTCATTGATCTGAACCAATCAGTTGGGAACAGCCCCACATTTTGAGGGGGTTTTTCAAATGTAAGCCTGGTCACACCATTCCGCAAGGGGAAATTATGTTTCCATAATGCGGAAGTCACAATTGGTTTTTTGTACAGCTACTGCCCTGATGAGTAGCTCATAAGGGCCGGATCTGTACAAAAACTCAAGACCTCCACCCCTGCTTCCGGAGGGCTTGAACCACGCGGGCCACCACCCATTTCCTCCCGTGCTTCATGTCCACCTTGTTGATCTTGACCTGGCGCCAGCCGGCCTCAGAGACGCGCTGATCCCGGTACGCATCCAGCGCTTGCTGCTCTGGAGAAAGGTGATGCAGACCCTCGTATTCGAGGCAGGTCCGATACTCCGGGCATCCGAGATCCGTCCACACCGGCCTACCAAGGGCATCGTCAACCCTGCAGTTAGGAACGAAGGCAGGCAGTCCGGCATCTTCCAGCATCAAGCGCAGCTTTGTTTCAGGGGGAGAATCAACGCCAACACGCAGGAGATCCAACGCTATGCGGGCCTTGCGAATGCCATGGATACCGTGGGCCTTCTCAACGAAGTGTTGCAGCTTCGGCATAGACACCATGGCAACCCGAGGAGGCCCGAACGAGCGTTCGTGTTCGCTGACGATGGCATCGCCCGCAACCACCAAATCTTCCATGGGCAGCATCGAGGCCAGATCCACCCACGTCCGCGCAACAGACGTGAGGACAGCGCCCTCCAGGTCCGTGAGATCCCCATCCCTCAACGTCAGGCGATGGCCAGCCACTCCCCTACGCCGAGGCAGCGATCCGTTCCTTGGACGAGATAGATGGATGAATCGCCCCGGTTCCCGGAAGTGGGGCCCGCTTTTTGGCCCCCAGGGTACAGGCTCGACGACGGCGGTCACCGGGCCGCCGTCGTCGGGCTTGAACTGCGCCCAAGCAGGCAGCGGTAGGCCGAGCACCTCCGCGGCACTGATGTGGCTCAGGAAATCACCCTGACGGAGGTCAAGATGTGGCCGGGCAACCTCCAGCAACGTCTGCACTCGCCGCGGCAGCCGGATTCCCCTGCTGGGCACTAGCAGGTCCGATGCCCGCAGTCTCTTCGGGGCAATGCCGAATTCATCAGCCTCAGCCAACGTAAAGGCGCGGTCAGAGAGTGCGGGAGGAAGAGCGGGTAAGGGACGCATGCCCCATTCAGTCATAACGGCCGAGGCGTCGGAGGGTTATCCACAGATGACTCGCTTCAGCCAGGAGTTTTTGTACAGCAGATGCCCGTAAAGGGCTATTTTGAGGGCGTTATGTGTACAAAAACTCGCTAGCCGCGGCCTACGAACGGCATGCCGGCGGCGGTCACCACCAAGGATCCAACACTGGCCGACGCCGGCATGTTGGCCATCATCAGCACGGCGCGGGAAGCGTCCTCCACAGGGAACATGGGCTCCACCTTGCGGCTGCCATCAGCCTGCAGCGCGCCGGACCCGACGCCGATGGTGTCCATGATCTCGGTGCGCGTATTTCCGATGTCGATCTGCCCGCACGTGATGCCAAATTCCCGGCCATCGAGCTCGATGCTCTTGGTCAGGCCGGTCATCGCGTGCTTGGTGACCGTATAAGCCACGGACCTGGGCCTGGGCGAGTGCGCGGAGATGGATCCATTGTTGATGATGCGGCCACCCTGCGGCTCTTGGGCCTTCATGGTCCGCACAGCCTCGGCCGCACACAGCATGGAACCAGTGACGTTCACCCGCAACGTTGCTTCCCAGTCCTCCACGCTGATCTCGCCGACGTCGCCGGCCGGGCCGAAGATGCCCGCATTGTTGAACAGCACATCAACCCGACCCCAGCGCTGGCGGACCTCCGCGAAAAGGCGTGCGACGTCGTCGGGCACTGTTACGTCGCACGGAACCGCTAGCGCCTCCGCATGACCGCCGGCGGTTTCCAACAGTTGCGCCTCACGGCGCCCGGCCAACGCAACACGGTAACCTTCGGCGAGCATGAGCCTGGCGACGGCCCGCCCAATACCCGAACCGGCCCCGGTCACGACGGCGACCCTCGGGTTTGCGGGCTGGCTGGAGTCAGTCATGTGGTTGCCTTTCAGGATGGTGCAGTCAGTGTGCAGCTTGAGCGGGTTGGGCTGCTGTGGCTTTGGCTGCAGTTATCGGCCAGCCTATGACAGTCTTCGGGCGCGGCGTGGCGTAGGTTCGCACCTTGGACGTGGACAGACCAAGGCGGACCAGGGACTCGGCGATGGTGACTGCCGCAGCCACGCCGTCCACCACGGGGACGCCCGTGCGCTGGCCGATCTGCTCATCCAGCCCTGCCATGCCGCCGCAACCCAGGACGATAACCTCGGCCTTGTCCTGGTGTACCGCTCGTTCGGCCTGGCTCACGATTGCCTCAACAGCACGCTCCGGGTATTCCTCAAGTTCCAGCACGGCCATGCCGCTGGCCCTAACAGAAGCACACCGTGCGTCCAGGCCGGCGAGTTTCAGGCGGTCCTCGATCAGCGGAACGGCGCGATCCAGCGTGGTGACCACTGAGTATTTGTGTCCAAGGAACATCGCGGTGCTGGCTGCCGCCTCGGTAATATCCACCACCGGGACGTCCAGAAGTTCTTGGAGGCCTTCGCGGCCGTGCTCGCCATAGCCGGCCTGGATGACAGCGTCGAAGGGTTCGGGATAATTCACCACAGCATCCATGACGGCAATTGCGGCGAGGAAGCTTTCGAAATTGCCCTCACAGGAGTCGGCGCCAAAACGCGGAGTGATACCGATAATTTCCGTGCCGGGGGCAGCTGCTGCACGGGCCTGGGCTGCTATGGACTCCGTCATGGACTGGGTGGTGTTCACGTTTGCTACAAGGATGCGCATGGTTTTCCTCTCGACGGCAACGCCCGTCCTCTTCCGATGGAACGGAGAGGACGGGCGAGCCTTGATGTTTTCGGTGAGTCAGTGGGTGCTCGCGACGGCGATCGGCTCGCCGGATACGTCCTCGTGGACCTGCTTCTTATCCGCGACAGCGAAGTACGTCAGGGCAGCGACGCCGGCCCCGATGAACCAGGCGAACGGGGCAGCTGCTGCCAGCCCCGGGATGAAGGCGATGGCGATGGCAAGGCCGGCGGCCGGGATCATGGCAATGATGGCCTTCGGGTTCACGCCGCGCTTGTAGAAGTAGGCACCCTTGGGGTCCTCGGTGTAGAGCTCCGGGACGTTGACCTTGCCGCGGCGGACCAGCCAGTAATCGGCCATGACCACACCGAACAGCGGGCCTAGCAAGGCCCCGAGGCCACCCAGGAAGTACACGATCACAATCGGGTTGTTGTAAAGGTTCCACGGCAGGATGATCAGGCCGATGGTGCCGCTGACCCACGCCGCTTTGCGGAAGTTCAAGTGCCGCGGGAAGAGGTTGGTCAGGGCGTAGACGGGAGCGACGAAGTTGGCCATCAGGTTCACGGCGATGGTCAGGATCAGCAGTGCCAGGCAGGCAAGGACCAGCAGAAGCGTATTGGGGATGCTCTCCACAATGTCCGAAGGGCTCTCGATCACAGTGCCATTGATCTTGTACTGACCGCCGGCCATGACCACAACGATTGCGCCGAAGAGCAGCATGTTGATGGGAATGCCCCAGAAGTTGCCCTTGACGATTGACTTCTTGGAGGCGGAAGAACGCGTGAAGTCGCAGAAATTCAGGACGAACGTTCCGTAGATGGAGACCCACAGTGCGCCGCCGGCAAAGATGGTCAACCACATCTCGGTCCCCTCAAGGCCCTTGATGCCGCTCCACTGGATAGCACCGCCGGCTTCGATGAAGACCCACACGGCAATCGCGGCCATGGTGACCAGGATGATGGGTCCTGCGAAGGCCTCGTATTTACGGATCATTTCCATACCGAAGCTGACAATGATCAGCTGGACAATCCAGAGCGCCACGAAGGAGAACCAGCCCAGAGTGGAGAGGCCAAGAATGGAGTTGCTGTCCAGGTCCTTCAGACCGGGAGCCATGGCCACCAGCATCACGCGAAGGACCACCGAGGCCAGGTAGGTCTGGATGCCAAACCATGCCACGGCAACGGCGCCGCGAACCAGGCTGGCGATCTGCGCTCCACGGATACCGAAGCTGATGCGGCTCATGACCGGGAAAGGGACGCCGGTCTTCTCGCCCATGAACCCGGAAAAGTTCAGGAGCCCGAAGAGGAGAATGGCACCGATACCCAGTGCTACCAGGATCTGCCAGCCGCCCAGACCGAGGGAGAAGAGGCCGATGGCGAAGGCATAGTTACCCAGGCTGTGGACGTCGTTGGCCCAGAGGGTAAAGATGCTGTAGCTGGTCCACTTGCGGCCCTTGGCCCTAGTGGGCGCAAGGTCAATGTTGTAAAGGCTGGGGCTGATGGTACGGCCTGCGGCTTCGGAAGCAATGGCGCAGAGGTCAGTGTTTCCCACCACTGGGTGGTTGGGGCCACCTGCGTTTTTGTCTCCCGGAGTCTCAGTGACGCCGACTGATGAAGTCGTCTGCATCGTGGATCTCCACTTCGTACTGATTCCATAATGCGGAATCTAGTTATTGAATAGTGAAAGCACTTTATGACTCAGGTCACGTAACGTCAAGAGTTCCCGGTGTATGCAGGGTCACATTCGGTTGCTTGAGCACTGCTTTCCCAGTTGACTGTTTTGGTTACGCAATCCGTGTTGACGCTGCCCATCAGCAGACGTAATCTCGAATTGCAGAATTTTATTCTCACAATACGAAATTCCTTGAGCGCCCCCACAGAGCAAGCGCCCAGACATTCAATGAAGAGAGGTTGGACGTGGCTGCAGGAGAAGAGACCTCACACATCCTCAGCGGGTTGACTGCCCAGCTGCCTGATCGTGATCCGGAAGAGACCGCGGAGTGGATTGAGTCCCTTGATGCGTTGATCGCGGAGCAGGGTACCGAGCGTGCCCAGTACATTATGCGTTCGTTGTTGCAGCGTGCTGGTGCCAGGTCGGTGGGTGTGCCGATGGTGACGACCACTGATTATGTGAACACGATCCCGGTGGACCAGGAAGCACAGTTCCCGGGGAACGAGGAGTTCGAGCGCCGGTACCGTGCGTATATGCGGTGGAACGCTGCGGTGATGGTCCATCGTGCGCAGCGCTCCGATATTGGTGTCGGCGGGCACATTTCCACCTATGCCGGTGCTGCGACCCTGTATGAGGTGGGGTTCAACCACTTCTTCCGCGGCAAGGACCACCCCAGTGGCGGGGACCAGGTGTTTTTCCAGGGTCACGCCTCGCCGGGCATGTACGCCCGGGCGTTCATGGAAGGCCGCCTCACGGAAGAGGACTTGGACGGGTTCCGTCAGGAAAAGTCCAAAGAAGGCCATGCCCTGTCCTCGTACCCGCACCCGCGCCTGATGCCGGATTTCTGGGAATTCCCGACCGTGTCCATGGGTATCGGCCCGATGAACGCGATCTACCAGGCCCAGTCCAACCGGTATTTGCAGAACCGTGGCATCAAAGACACCTCGGATCAGCAGGTCTGGGCGTTCCTGGGGGACGGGGAAATGGACGAGCCCGAGTCCCGTGGCCTGCTCCAGCTCGCCGCGAACGAGAACCTGGACAACCTGAACTTCGTGATCAACTGCAACCTCCAGCGCCTGGACGGACCGGTCCGCGGTAACGGCAAGATCATGCAGGAACTCGAAGCGTTCTTCCGCGGTGCGGGCTGGAACGTGATCAAGGTCGTCTGGGGCCGTGAGTGGGATTCCCTCCTGGAAGCGGACAAGGACGGGGCGTTGGTGAAAATCATGAACGAAACCCCCGATGGTGACTACCAAACCTACAAGGCCGAGTCCGGCGGGTTCGTCCGGGAACACTTCTTCGGCAAATCCCCGCAGACCAAAGACATGGTGGCGGATTTGGACGACGAACAGATCTGGGGCCTCAAACGCGGCGGTCACGACTACCGCAAGGTCTACGCCGCGTACAAGGCAGCCACCGAGTTCAAGGGCAAACCCACCGTGATCCTGGCCAAAACGGTCAAGGGCTACGGCCTGGGCCCGCACTTCGAGGGCCGCAACGCGACCCACCAGATGAAGAAACTGACCATGGAAGACCTCAAAGCCTTCCGTGACCACCTCCGCATCCCCATCAGCGATGACCAACTCGACGCTGACCTCTACCGTCCCCCGTACTACCACCCCGGCATGGACGCCCCCGAAATCAAATACCTCATGGAACGCCGGGCAGAGCTCGGCGGGTTCGTCCCCGAACGCCGCCGCAACCACACCCCCGTGACCCTGCCCGAGGCCAAATCCTACGAGGTCGCCAAACGCGGATCCGGTAAACAACAAGCCGCCACCACCATGGCCTTCGTCCGGCTGTTGAAGGACCTGATGCGGGATAAGAACTTCGGCGCCCGGTTCGTGCCCGTCGTCCCCGACGAATCCCGGACCTTCGGGATGGACGCGTTCTTCCCGACCGCGAAAATCTACAACCCCAAAGGCCAGAACTACCTCTCCGTGGACCGCGACCTCGTCCTGGCCTACAAAGAATCACCCGCCGGGCAACTGATCCACCCCGGCATCAACGAAGCCGGCGCCGTGGCAGCGTTCACCGCCGCCGGGACCTCCTACGCCACCCACGGCGAACCCCTGGTCCCGATCTACGTGTTCTACTCCATGTTCGGCTTCCAACGCACCGGGGATTCGTTCTGGGCCGCAGCAGACCAAATGACCCGCGGCTTCATCATCGGCGCCACCGCAGGACGAACCACCCTCACCGGCGAAGGACTCCAACACGCCGACGGACACTCCCCCGTCCTGGCCTCCACCAACCCCGCCGTGAAAACCTACGACCCCGCCTACGGCTACGAAATCGGCCACATCATCCGCCACGGCCTCGAAGAAATGTACGGACCCGACAGTACTGACGGCACCGGTGAAGACCGGAACGTGATGTACTACCTCACCGTCTACAACGAACCCATCACCCAACCCGCGGAACCGGAAAACCTCGACATCAACGGACTCCTCAAAGGCATCTACCGCCTCGCAGAAGCCCCGCAAGGCGACTCAAACCGGCCCACCGCGAACATCCTCGCCTCCGGCGTGTCCGTGCCCTGGGCCATCGAAGCCGCCCGGATCCTGAACGAAGACTGGGGAGTCGCCGCCGAAGTCTGGTCCGTGACCTCCTGGAACGAACTCCGCCGCGACGGACTCGCCGCCGAAGAACACGCCTTCCTCAACCCCGGCCAACCCGCCCGCACCCCGTTCATCACCGAACAACTCAAAGACACCACCGGACCCGTCATCGCCGTGTCCGACTACATGAAAGCCGTCCCCGACCAAATCCGCCAATTCATCCCCAACGACTTCGCCTCCCTCGGAGCAGACGGCTTCGGCTTCTCCGACACCCGCCAAGCCGCACGCCGCTACTTCAAAAACGACACCCACTCCATCGTCGCCAAAACCCTCCAGTTGCTGGCGGCGAGGGGCGAGGTAGAGGAGGGCGCGCCGTCGTACGCCATTGACCGCTACAAGTTGCTGGACGTGAACGCCGGTACTACCGGCGGAGCAGGCGGCGACGCCTAAACAGCCCGCACAACACAATTGGCGGCAGTGTTCGTGAAGAACACTGCCGCCAATTTGTGGTTGAACGGGTTTTGCGGAAACGGGCTCAGGTGCCCAGGTTCCTTCTATCAACCACGAAGCCGGTTGCCGCGTTCTCGCGAACTGCGTTGATACCAGCCACTACAGCTTTCAGATTCGGGAACTGTGGCGACACTGCCACAACCGTTCCATCCTCCGCGGTCAGCCGGAACCGGAACGAGTTGGTTCCTGCCTTGAGAATTTCAAAACTGCCAGCCATGTTCCCCTGTTCTTTCACGCGACATTGCGTACCGAGCTGACTTCATAACTCCCTCAAAGACCATATCGGCCATTTCTGGCGACCAAAAGCCCTACTGATCGGTAATCTACAACCGATTTTGGTAGATCTCTTGGAAACAACCCCTAGGAGCTAGAGACCGCATGGACCGCCGCGCGTATCGTGAGGATATGACTGACACCGGCACGGCCCCCACCACGGGCGTGCTCCTCGCTGCAGGCGCCGGAACACGGCTGGGCCGTGGCCCCAAGGCGCTGCTCCCCTTCCGGGGCAGGACTTTGGTGGAAGTCTTGGCCGACACCCTGTTCGACGGCGGCTGCCGCGAAGTTGTGGTGGTGCTCGGCGCGGAGGCCGACCACGTCCGGCGGAGCACCGATTTGGGCACTCATACGGTGGTGGAGAACCAGAACTGGGCCAAAGGAATGGCCGGTTCCTTCCGCGCCGGCATTGACGCGGCCACGCCAGGCAACAGCATCATGGTGGCGCTGGTGGACCAGCCCGGGTTAACCCCGACGGCGGTGAGCAGGCTGCTGGGCAGCCACCGTCCCGGCCGGGTCACCGCAGCCGCATACCCTGATGAGCACGGCCACCTGAAACGCAGGCACCCGGTGATTATCGACGTCGGGCTTCGCTCCGAAGCGGCCGCAGCCGCGAATGGTGACACGGGTGCGCGCTCCTTCCTCAAGGCGCATCCCGGCCTGGTGGACTTGGTGGACTGCAGCGACCTCTGCTCCGGCGAAGACCTGGACACCAAGGATCAACTGCATCTTTTGGACGGGTAGAGGCGGGTAAGTTAGGGGCATGATCCGCATCGAAACTGATGATCTCGCGCGCCCTGATGTCCATCAGCTCCTGAGCGAGCACTTGGCCGATATGTTCGCCACCTCCCCTGCGGAGAGTGTTCATGCCCTGGACCACTCGGCATTGTCGCACGAGTCGATCACGTTCTGGACTGCACGCGAGGACGGGGTTCTGCTGGGATGTGGGGCGCTGAAGGTGCTCTCTTCCGGGCACGCCGAGATCAAGTCCATGCGGACCACAGCCAGTGCCCGCGGACGTGGTGTGGCCACGCTGATGCTTGAGCACATTGTGGCCGAGGCGGCCCGGCGGGGCTACGAGCGCGTGAGCCTGGAGACAGGAACGGAAGACTACTTTGCTCCTGCCCGCAGGCTATATGCCCGGCACGGATTTACGGAGTGCCCGCCGTTCGGGGACTACACCCTGGATCCCAACAGCGTGTTCATGGAGCTCACCGTCTCACCCAAGTAAGTCGCAGCAGAGCGCGTTTTGAGGGCTCTGCTGCGACTCAGTTGGGTGCGGGTGGGTGGGTGAGTTGGGTTACACGGGCGCAGTGGTGCGGTCGCGGAGCGCCAGGTAGATCTTGTCCCGCGCGATGGGCAGCTCGCCGAAACGGATTCCGGTTGCGTTGCGGATCGCGTTGGCCAGGGCGGGAGCCACGGGGTTGAACGGGCTCTCGCTCATGGACTTTGCACCCAGAGGGCCGGTGGAGTCGTTAGTGGTTGCGAAGTAGACCTCGCTCCTGGGCACGTCCGCGAACGACGGTATGTGGTACTGCCGCAGGATGTCCGTGGTGACGCGTCCGGCGTCGTCCACTTTCACTTCCTCGTACAGCACCGCGCCGAGCGCCTGCGCAATGCCGCCCTCGATCTGGCCGCGGCACTGCCGCGGATTCACCACAACACCGGCATCGGCGGCCTGGACACTTTGCAGGATCCGCAGCTCACCGGTTCCCGTATTAACAGCAACCCTGAACCCGTGCACGTTGAATGCGACCGACCGCGGCGTTCCTCCCCAGTTGCCGTCCGTGGCGAGCCGAACGCCCTGCAACCGGGCGGCGTCAACGATTTCCGTCAGAGACAACACCCGATCGCCGCATTCAACGGCGCCATCCACCAAACGGCAATCCGTCAAGGCCGCTCCGGTCAGCGAAGCGGCAACCGTCTGGATCCGCGTGGCGAGTTCCAGCGCGGCCCCGAGCGTCGCCTTCCCGGCCACCACCGTGCCGGCAGAACCGAACGCACCGGTGTCGTGCTCCACGAGGTCGGTATCCGACTGACGCACGGTCACTTTGGACGCGGTCGTGGCCAGCGCGGTGGCAGCCAGTTGCGCATGAACAGTTGTGGTGCCGTTCCCGAATTCGGCAGTACCGACGTCGACGGCGAACCTTCCGTCCGCTTCCAGGCTCACCCGGGTGTGGGCGAAGTGGCCGCGGGGCGGGACGGTGTCGATCATGGACAAGGCCGAGCCCTCCCCCACCACCCAGTCCGGCCCCAGATCATCCAAGCCCGCGGCGCGGTAGCGTTCCTTGCCACGGTCCAGCGCGTCCCGGACCAACGCCACGCACTGGTCCAGGCCGTAGCTGCCGTAGTGGACGTCTTCCTCGGGCTCGGGTGTTGTGGAGAGCATGTGATCGCCGGGCCGAACCATGTTCTTGAGCCGGAACTCGAGCGGATCCATGCCGATGCCGATGGCGAGTTCGTCAATGGCCGACTCGATCGCGAAGATCATCTGGCTCAACCCATAGCCCCTGAAAGCACCTGCTGGGACGGTGTTGGTGTAGACCGCGTGGGCGTCAACCTTCTTGTTCACACACTTGTAGACGGCCAGCGATTCTCCACAGCCGTGGAACATCACACCGGGAGCGTGGTTTCCGTAGGCGCCGGTGTTGGTAAGGACGTCCAGCTGGAGCGCTGTGAGATACCCATCGCGGCTGGCGCCGGCCTTGAGCTTGATGGTGAAGGGGTGCCGGGTGGTGGTTGACGTGAACTGCTCCGTGCGGGTGAACTCCAACTGCACCGGCCTGCGAAGGGCCAGGGCCGCGAGGGCTACAAGATCCTCAGTGAGGACTTCCTGTTTTCCGCCGAATCCGCCGCCAACCCTGCCGGCAACTACGCGGATGGTCTCCGGCGCCAGGTTGAACACCCGGCTCAGGGTCCTCTTCACCAGGAAGGGAACCTGCGTGGAGGACCGGATCATCAAGCGGCCATCCTCATCAAGCCAGGCAATGGACGCGTGGGTTTCCATGGCCACGTGCTGGACCCGCTGCGTCTTGTAGGTGTGCTCGTGGATAAAGTCGGCAGCCGCGAAGCCGTCGGCCACGCTACCCAGTTCGGCGTGGACCTCGGCCACTACGTTGTGATGCGGGCGGGAAATCCGGGAGAAGACGCCGTCCTTTTCACCGTGAATCGCCGGGGCGCCGGGGAGGATGGCTTCCTGCGGAGTGAACACCGGTTCCAGGAGTTCGTACTGCACTTCCAAGGCCCGCGCACCAGCCTCGGCTGCGCCCACGGACTCAGCCACCACCGCTGCAACCCGTTGCCCGATGAACCGCACCACGTTGTCCAGCACACGGGTGTCGTCGGGGTCGTCCGTGTAATTCTCGTGTTGGGCTGTGGAGAACAGAAGCTGCGGAGCATCCTCATAAGTGAAGACCGCCACGACGCCGGGAACTGCCAGAGCAGGCGCTTTGTCGATGGACACGATCCGGGCATGCGGGTGCGGCGAACGCAGCAACTTCATGTGCAGCAAGCCCGGAAGTTGCTCAGCCGGAACATCAAGGGTGTAACGGGCAGTTCCGGTGACGATCGCCTGGCCGGCGGGTGCCGGAACGTTGTCGCCGAGCTGGCCCGGCGTCGCTTCTACAGCGACTGGCGGCTGAGTACCCGACACGGAATGCGCCCCCGAAACTGTCTGGGCCCCCGAAACGTCCGCACCGGCGTCGTGCTGGTGATCGCTGCCGTGGCCACAGACCGCGTCCGCGATGGAGCGGTAGCCGGTGCAGCGGCACAGATTGCCCTTGAGGTTGCGGGGCAGGTTGGCGCGCTGCTCGTCGTCGAACGTTGCAGCGGTCATCATCATGCCGGCGGTGCAGAAACCACACTGGAACCCCTGGGCCTCCAGGAACTGCTCCTGCACAGGGTGCAGCCCATCAGCGGAGGCGAGGCCCTCGATGGTGGTGACCGCTTTGCCCTCGGCACGGACAGCAGGGTAAATGCAGCTGTGGACGGGCATGCCGTCAACGTGCACGGTGCACGCACCGCAGTCACCGCCGTCGCAGCCTTTCTTGACGCCAAAATTGCCCTCTTCGCGGAGGAACGTGCGCAAGCACTGGCCGGGGCGGGGGGTGGCCTGCCAGGCAGTTCCGTTGATCTCAATTGCCATTCGGGGCCTCCTTCTGCTGGGTGCTTGATGTGGTGGGCTGGGTGGACAGCTGGGGTGAGGTGTTATGCGGCGGCCAAAAATCACCGGACACGCTCATGGACTCGCCCAGCAGCTCCGCCCTGATCTCCTCGGCAAGCTTGAACGTCATGTCCCGCCGCCAGGCAGGGAGCCCGTGGATGTCGTCGTGGTACAGCGGCCAGGGAATGGAATCGCCGACGGCGTCAGCCAGCGTCCCGGCGTCAGGAACCTGACCTGCGGGGAACCTCAGTTGCACAGGCCGTTTAGTGGACGCGGTGACGGTGATGACCAGGGCGCCGTCGGGATCGAGCCGCCCGATCAGGAGCACACCGGAACGGCCAAGGTTGCTAAGCGATAAACGCCGGAAAGCGACGCGGGCGGACAATGCGGACGCGGGAAGATGGATACTGCGGAGCAGGTCCCCCGGTGCCAGGAGAGTCTGCATATCCCCGGTGACGACGTCCGCCACCGGAACATCCCGGCTGCTGCCGTCCGGGCTGAGGATGGTGGCGATGCCGTCCAGACCTGCGCAGAGTGAGGTCATGGGCCCCGCCGGCAGGCCGGTGCAAATGTTGCCACCCACGGTGGACATGTTCCAGATCTTGAACGAGGCCACGAACGAGTCGCAGCACGGGCGGATCAGGGCAAGTCCAGGCCATTCGCGGTTGGCTGCTTCCGCGGACCGTGGCAGGGCGTAAAGTTCGGCGACGGTGCAGGTGGCGGCCAGTTCGAGGCCCGCATCCGTGACACTGATGGCAGGCCACCCTGCTTGTCCGAGGTCAAGGAACCGCTTCAGGACGGTGCTGCCGTAGGAGAAAAGGACAGTGCCTCCGGCGAGCCAGGCGTCGCCGTCGCGCCATTGTGCCGGGTCCGTGGTGGGGACCACGGCCTCGATGGTGTTCATGTCCATGGGTCCTCCTGAGTGAGGTGTTGAGGTGCTGGATGAATCGGGCCGGTGCTGTCCTTCAGGGAAGGGAACCCGGGGGTGCTGGTTTGTCCGCCGGCACCGCGGTGGGCGATGATTTCTGCCGTGATGGACACGGCGACCTCGGCAGGAGTCACGGCGCCGAGGTTCAGGCCGATGGGCGAGTGCAGCCGTTCCAGGGACTCCAACGGCGTGCCTGCCTCAAGCAGGGCGTCGATCCGTTGGCGGTGGCTGCGCCGCGAGCCCATTGCCCCAACATATGCCAGCCTCAACCGGAGGGCGCTTTCGAGCAAGGGGACATCGAACTTGGGGTCGTGGGTCAGGATGCACACCACCGTGCGGGCGTCGATGCGTCCTGCAGCGGCTTCGGATTCGAGGTAGCGGTGCGGCCACTCGGTGACCACTTGCTCTGCTCCGGCAAAGCGGCTCTGCGTCGAGAAGGCAGGCCGGGCGTCGCAAAGGGTGACGTTGTAGCCGAGGAGCTGCCCGGCAGGCAGAAGGGCTGCGCTGAAGTCGTTGGCACCGAAAACCAGCATCCGCGCGGCCGGCAAACGGCTTTCGATGAACAGGGTGATCGGTTCCGGCTGGGTTTCTTCCTGTGGAGGCATAGCCAGCCTTTCGGTGGTCATCCACCCGTCAATGCACCCTTCCGGCGGTGCCAGACGGACCAGTCCGGCGCGGCCACCTTGGAGCAGTGGCTCCACTTGGGCAGCGGCGGCGAAAAGTGTGGAGGGATGGTCGCCCAGCAAAGTGGCGAGTTCCTCGGATTCCATGGCCCGGAAACGGACAGGGTCATGGACCACCATGACTCCGCCCTTAGCATCGAGCCGGCGGATCAGGGCCGCTGGACGCTTCGCTTCAGCAAACACGGAAAGTTCGGGCGATCCAGCCATGAGCGGCTGGATGTGGACTTCCAGTTCCCCTCCACAGGTGAGTCCAACGGCGAACGCGTCCTCGGAACTGTAGCCAAAAGACTCAAGGCGAGGGCCGCCGTCGCGCATTGCTTCCAGTGCCGCCTCAACCACGGCGCCTTCCACGCAACCGCCGGACAAGCTGCCCAGGATTTCGCCGTCTTCGGAGACCATCATGGAGGTCCCCAGGGGCCGCGGCACGGAGCCGCCGGTCCCTACGATCGTGGCCACAGCACACAGTTGGCCAGAGACCGCAGGCCGCCAGCTGCCCAGTGAAGGCATTAGATCCAGCATGGCAACACATCCTTATTCCAGGTGTCCCGGCCGGGTGGCCCGTCCGGAGCAGTGCGCGATCTTGCCTCATATTCTCATTGACAGAGGATGTTGAGGGGTAGTCGCGGGTAATCAGCAAAAGTTCAATCAGCAAGAGTTCATAGGAACGGGGGCGAGGGCTTCATCTCCCTGCCCCCGTTCCCTGACGGAGCGCGCGGTAACCAGCCGCCGCCCGCCGTCGTGCCTTTTCCAGTCCGTAAAGGTCGGGAAGGACCACGACGGCGGACGCCTATTCGTGCGGTGGGTACCGGTGGACCGTCGATCGGAGTGCCGGAATGGTGCCCGCCGGCGCGGGGTGGGGCTCCTGGCTAGACGCCCATCAGGGCGTTGATGGGGCCCCGGGCGAAGTAGATGATGAAGCCCGCCGTGACAACCCACATCAGCGGGTGGACCTTCTTGGCCTTGCCCGACGCCGCGCTAATGACGGCGAAGGAGATGAAGCCGACACCGATGCCGTTGGCGATGGAGTACGTCAGGGGCATGGTCACGATGGTCAGGAACGCCGGGAGTGCGATGGAGAACTTGGTGAACTTGATCTCCCGGATCTGGGCCATCATCATGGCACCCACTACCACCAGGGCTGCAGCTGCAACTTCCAGCGGAACCACGGAGGTGAGCGGTGTGAAGAACATCGAACCCAGGAACAGCAAGCCGGTGACCACCGAGGCCAGGCCGGTGCGTGCGCCTTCGCCGATGCCCGCCGCCGAGTCGATGTACACGGTGTTGGACGAACCGGACGTTGCGCCGCCCACCACTGCGCCCATGCCTTCAACAATGAAGGCCGACTTCAGCTTGGGGAACGTACCGTCCTTGTGTGCCACGCCAGCGCTCTTGGCCAGGCCCGTCATGGTGCCCATGGCGTCGAAGAAGTTGGTGAACACCAAAGTGAAGACCAACATGGTGGCCGCCAATCCGCCGATCCTGGCGAAGGAGCCGAACAGATCGAACTGGCCTACCAGGCTCAGATCCGGGACCGAAACGAGCTGGCTGGACAGGATGGGGACATTCAGGTGCCAGCCGCCGGGGTTCTGGGCGCTTCCGGGACCAATCCGGAACACGGCCTCGGCTACAGCGGCGAGGACAGTGGTGGCGACGATGCCGATCAGCAGGCCGCCCTGGATTTTGCGTGCCACGAGGATGCCCATGGTCAGCAGTCCCACAATGAAGACGAGGGTGGGGATGGACGTGATGGAGCCGTTGTCCCCCAGCTGAACCGGCGGTCCGCCTGTGGTGGCGCGGACAAAGCCGGAGTCCACGAAGCCAATGAAGGCGATGAACAGGCCGATGCCAACGGTGATGGCGGCCTTGAGCTCCTTGGGAACTGCTTTGAAGATCGCCGTTCGGGCACCGGTAGCGCCGAAGAGGACAATCAGGATGCCGTTGATAACCACCAGGCCCATGGCTTCGGGCCACGTGACTTCCTGAATGACCGCGACGGCGAGGAACGAGTTGATGCCCAAGCCGGCAGCGAGGCCGAACGGCAGGTTGGCCACCAATCCGAAAACGATGGTCATGACGCCGGCAGTCAGGCCCGTGACGGCACCAACCTGTGCAGCCGACAGCCACCCCCCGGCAACGTCCACAGGGGCGTTGTCTGCCGAGAAACCACCCAGGATGAGCGGATTGAGGATGACGATGTACGCCATGGTGAAGAAGGTGACCAAGCCGCCGCGGAATTCGCGGGCCAACGTGGAGCCACGCTTGGAGATCTGGAAGAACTTATCCAGGAAGGAGTTCGACACCGGAGGCTTCTTGTTGCCATCCGCCAGGCCCGTTGCCGTGTGCTTTGCAGCTGTGGGCTCTGCGCCGTCTCCCTTGGGAAAGAGTGCAGCCTGCTTCTCAGCTGAATTGTCCAGGATTGTCATGTCAGCCACCGGGCCCTAGTAGTCAATCCTGGAATCAAGCGTGTTCCATGTGGTGAACGGCTGGAGGGCCTCCGGAGCCTGGGGGTCGCCCAGTTCCAGCTTGGCTACCGGCATCAGCGCGTCCCGGTTGTCGTTCTCAAAGTATTCGTAGAAGACTGCGTCATCGAAGCCAACGGATGCGGCGTCGTGACGGTCTGCGGCAAAGAACACGCGGTCCACGCGTGCCCAGAGTGCGGAGGCCAAGCACATGGGGCATGGCTCGCAGCTGGTGTAGAGGGTTGCTCCGCTGAGATCGAAGGTACCCAGTTCGCGGCAGGCGTTACGGATTGCCGTGACTTCTGCGTGTGCGGTGGGATCGTTCGTGGCGGTGACGCGGTTGACGCCTTCGAAGGCTCGTCCGTCCGCGGTGACAATGACGGCGCCGAAGGGGCCCCCACTGTTGAGGACATTGGCTGTTGCCAGCTCAATGGATGTGGCCAGGAATTGCTCGGCCGTGACGGTTGTACTCATGTTGCGACTTCCTTAGTGCTGAGGAAGCCAGGTGACCTGTTTGGGGGCGCCACAGAGATGAGCTCCAGTTAGCTTGGTTACCAGGCTTCAGCATGTGCGATGAAGGTTAAGTTGCGCCTGGTAGATAGCTTCCCGGGGTCCGGGTGCCCGCCTTTGGCAGTTAGAGCGTAGCACCAGGTTTGTGAGCCGCGCCATAGTTTTTTGAAAACTTAATTTCGTCATGCGAAATTACTTGCTCTGCGGTCCTGGTGCCCGAATATGACCGCAGCCCGCCCGCAAGCGTTGACTGCCGCCGTCGAGCATTTTACGCTTTTCGGACTGGGCCGCGTTCTGACGGTCCGGCAACCTGGATCAGCAGACAGGGCCTAACTGAGCTGGAACGCATACATGCCGACCAGACAAGGAACCTGTAATGACCCCTCTTTGGATCAAGAACCCGCTGGGTATCTTCACCGCAAATGACCACGACGCCGGCGGCGGCCTGGTGGTTTCCGACTCCGGCACCATCATTGAGCTGGTGCCGTCGGGCGGGCAGCCTTCTTCTCCCGCAACCGTTTTTGATGCATCCGGGCACGTGGTTCTCCCGGGGCTCATCAACACGCACCACCACTTCTACCAAACCCTCACCCGCGCCTGGGGTCCCGTGGCCAACGCTCCCCTGTTCCCCTGGTTGCAGAACCTCTACCCCGTCTGGGCCCGGCTTACTCCTCGCAGCCTCGAACTAGCCGTGCAAGTGGCACTGGCCGAGCTGCTGCTTTCAGGCTGCACCACCGCCGCCGACCACCACTACCTCTTCCCCGACGGCATGGGAGACGCAATCGACATCGAGGTGGCCGCGGTCAGAGCCATGGGGATGCGGGCCACGCTGACCCGCGGCTCCATGACCTTGGGAGAGGACGACGGCGGGCTGCCGCCCAGGACCACGGTCCAGTCACCTGAGGCGATCCTTGCGGACAGCGAACGGCTGATTCGCAAGTATCACGAGACGGGTGACGGGGCAGTTGTTCAGATCGCCCTTGCCCCCTGCTCGCCATTCTCGGTGACCAAGGAAATCATGGCCGAATCTGCCGCCATGGCCGAACGGTTCGACGTCCGGCTCCACACGCACCTTGCCGAAACGATCGACGAGGAAGACTTCTGCAAATCCATGTTCGGGCTGCGGACCGTGGATTACCTGGAGTCCGTGGGCTGGCTGGGATCACGCACCTGGCTGGGTCACGGCATCCACTTCAACGACGAGGAAATTGCGCGGTTGGGTGCTGCCGGAACAGCGGTGGCCCACTGCCCGACGTCGAACATGCGCCTGGCATCCGGCACCGCGCGGGTCCTGGAACTCGAGGCTGCGGGTGTTCCCGTGGGGCTGGGAGTGGATGGTTCGGCGTCCAATGACGCTTCCAACATGATCCTTGAAGCCAGGCAGGCCCTGTATTTGCAGCGACTCCGCTACGGAGCGTCCGTTCCCGTGGAACGTGCACTCGGCTGGGCCACCCGTGGCTCCGCCGCAGTCCTGGGGCGCTCCGACATTGGCCAGTTGTCTCCGGGTCTCCAAGCAGACCTCGCCCTGTTCAAGCCGGACGAGCTGCGTTTCTCCGGCAGCCACGATCCCGTGGCAGCGTTGTTGCTCTGCGGGGCTGACCGTGCTGATCGCGTGATGGTTGGGGGTGTTTGGCGGGTTGTTGATGGCGCGATTCCCGGGCTGGACGTGGCCGGGCTGATCGCTGAGCACTCGGCCGCGGCCCGGAAGCTGGTGGCGGGGTAGCTCCGGGGCGCTGAGGCCTCGCCCGATTCGATGGTTCGCTGCGTACTATGCCGTGCGTTCGGCACAGCACGCAGCGATTCCACGAATCGGGCGTTTTCCACATAGGGCAATTGGATCCTTTTCCCCGAGCCGCGCACCTTCGAGGCTGGTCAGATGACGAGGATTACCCAGCGCAAACTCCCTGAAGGTATGGATCTGTGGCGAACAGAAGAACTTCACGCTGCCGGATTCAATGATCGGAAAATTGCAGCCTTGGTGCGGAGCGGAGTTTTGGTCCGGCTTCGCCGAGGCTGTTACATCCGCGGCAGCACCTGGGAGGCGCAGAAACCCTGGATTCGAAGCCGTCAGCTGATTGCCGCACATGCCCACGGAACACTCACGACGGCGGCCGGCGGCTTTGTCTACAGCCATACCTCCGCCGCCCGCCTCCACGGCTTGTTTCTCTGGGATGTGGATGACCGCGTACACATCAACACCGTGACAACCCCATCCCGCACTTCGCACGGCGTTGACGTTATTCCACACACGGGGGCATTGAGTCCCCTAGAGGTGGAAACCGTGCAGGGCATGCCATGCACGTCCCTGGAACGAACCGTCGTGGACTGTTGCCTCATGCTCAACTTCAAGCAATGCCTCATCGTGGTGGACCACGCGCTCAGGATGGGTGCCAACGCCCTTGTTTTGCAGGACATGTGCCACAGCCTGGGTGGGCGGAATGGCGTCATTAATCTTCGAAGGGCTCTGGAGAATGCCGATCAAAAATCGGAATCACCAGGTGAAACGCTTACCCGTGAGCTGATCCTACGGCTGGGAATCGCCATGCCTGAGCTGCAAGTTGAGGTAACAACCAAGAAGGGCAAACACCGCCTGGACTTCGCGTGGCGCGCGAAGAGGTTGGCGTTGGAGTTTGACGGGAAGGTCAAGTACTTCGACTACGCCCCCACCGACGAAGTGATCTACCGGGAACGCCAGCGCGAAAAGGCCCTCATGGAACTCGGCTGGAGGTTCATCCGGATCACGTGGCAGGACCTTTTCCGCGAGCACGAGTTCAAGGTTCGACTCCTGCGCGCTCTCCGGGAATAGGGCCACCCAATTCGTGGGCTCGCTGCGCACTCGATGTCGCGCACGGCACCCTACGCAGCGAAGGGTCGAAACGGGCGGCGGAGCGGAGGCGGTGCAGGCAGCATGCGGAAAGGCGGGCGATACCTCCCCAGGTATCGCCCGCCTCTTTGGCTCTGTTGCGCAGAGTCCGCGCCCCTAAGTGCCTAGGGGCGCTGCCGACCGAACACAGGGAGCGCGCGCAGCCAACGGGAGAACCCGCCGGCTTTGCGGTCGCAGTCGGCCGGAATGTAGAAGTCCGGATCTGTCGCACCGAAAGGCAGGTACAGCTCCTGACCCGGCGCCGGGAATTCCACGACGTTGTTCGTATCCTTCGAGTCCATCTGTTCCTCCTCTTTCTCATGCACCCAGTTTCCGCTCTTCGGAAAACTTTTATTGTTATGTGGAAAGTCTAGGCAGTCGGGAAACGAGCCGTCAAGACCCCCGAGAAGCCATACCGAGTTGCCCCGGTCACATTTGGATGGTTCATAACGATCCACGGGAACCCGTATACACAAGACGAAATAGTGCGCTACTCTCGAATGAGTTCGTGGCGTAGGTCACGTAACCTGAGAGCAGCAGGCAGGGTCGTAATGAGCTGGCATCAATGGATGTCGGCTCTTTTTTTGTTGGGTCGGCTCCACCAGAAACGCAGTGGAAACACGCGCTTAATTTCATTGATGGAACCTAGGTTCCACCTCACAGAAGTTGGGATATGACCATGAGCAACAACATCGTCCTCGGCGAAAACCAGTACGGCAAAGCAGAAGTCCGCGTCGTCAAGGTCACCCGGGATACCGACCGCCACCACATCGAAGACTTGAACGTCACCTCGCAGCTGCGCGGTGACTTCCAGGCGGCCCACCTCGAAGGCGACAACGGCCACGTCGTTGCCACCGACACCCAGAAGAACACGGTTTACGCCTTCGCCCGTGAAGGCATCGGCTCACCCGAGTCCTTCCTGCTTCGTCTCGCAGACCACTTCACCGGCGGCTTTGACTGGGTCACCGGCGGCCGCTGGGAAGCCGAAGCCTACAGCTGGGATCGCATCCAGGCCCACGGCGAGGGACACGACCACAGCTTCGTCCGCAACGGGCAAGAGGTGCGTACCGCCGTCGTCGTCCGTGATGGCGCAACCACGCACGTCATCAGCGGCCTCAAGGACCTGACCGTCCTGAAGACCACGCAGTCCGGTTTTGTCGGCTACCCGCGCGACAAGTACACCACCCTGCCGGAGACCACCGACCGCATCCTGGCCACCGATGTATCCGCCCGCTGGCGCTACAACACCAACCTGGACTTCGCCGGCACGGACTTCAACAAGAGCTACGAGGACATCAAAGCACTCCTGCTTGAAGGCTTCACCGAGAACTACTCCCACGCACTGCAGCAGACGCTGTTCGACATGGGCAAGAAGGTCCTGGAAGCACACAGCGAAGTGGACGAGATCAAGTTCTCCATGCCCAACAAGCACCACTTCCTGGTTGACCTGAGCCCGTTCGGCCTGGACAACCCCAACGAGGTCTTCTTCGCCGCGGATCGCCCGTACGGCCTCATCGAAGCCACGGTCCAGCGCGAGAACATCGAGGCTGCACCGGTGGCATGGAGCGGCATCGCCGGCTTCTGCTAAACCCGCACCAAACGCGGACTAAGCCGCACCATCTCAAAGGTTTGTGTGCAGGTCCCCCCAACGGCGCCCCGTAAAGGCCGGACCTGCACACAATGCCAACCCCAAAAACCAAAGATTTGTTAGCCAGACACAGTTAGCCAGACGAAGACGTCTGCCATGAACCCAGAAAGTCTGCCATGAACATCAAGAAGAAGTCCCGCCCCGCGAATACCACCTCGTCCCGCGCAGAACGCGCAGGACGACCCGAGCGGCCCGAGGACAAGCGACTCTCCATCGGAAGCACCTTCGCTTACGGCTTCCAGCACGTCCTCACCATGTATGGCGGAATCATTGCCCCGCCCCTGATCATCGGCGCGGCGGCCGGCATGAACTCACAGGACATCGGCCTGTTGATCGCTGCCTGTTTGTTCGTTGGCGGCCTGGCCACCATCCTGCAAACGGTGGGCATCCCGTGGTTCGGCTCGCAACTGCCGTTGGTCCAGGGCGTGTCCTTCGCCGGAGTCTCCACCATGGTGGCGATTGTCCAAGGTGGCGGCGGGATCCAGGCGGTGTTCGGATCGGTGATTGTTGCCTCGTTGATTGGCCTGGCAATCACACCCCTGTTCTCCAAGATCATCAAATTCTTCCCGCCCGTAGTTACCGGCACAGTCATCACCACCATTGGGCTCACCCTGATGCCGGTGGCCGCGAACTGGGCCATGGGTGGCAACGCCAAGGCTGACAACTACGGCAGCATGGCCAACATCGGCCTGGCCGCAGCAACCATGGGTGTTGTCCTGCTCCTGAGCAAGGTTGGCAACGCCGCCATCTCCCGGCTCTCCATCCTGCTGGCCATGGTCATCGGCACCATCATCGCGTTGATTGCGGGCATGGCTGACTTCTCCAAGGTTGGCCAGGGCGACATCGTCGCATTCCCCACGCCGTTCGCTTTCGGCGCTCCCACGTTTGAAATCGCCGCGATCATCTCCATGCTCATCGTCATCCTGGTGACCCTCACCGAAACCTCCGCGGACATCATCGCCGTGGGCGAGATCGTGGACACCAAGGTTGATTCACGCCGCATCGGCGACGGCCTCCGCGCAGACATGCTCTCCAGCGCCATCTCCCCGCTGTTCAACTCCTTCACGCAGAGTGCCTTCGCCCAGAACGTCGGCCTCGTGGCCATCACGGGCATCAAGAGCCGCTTCGTGGTCAGCGCCGGCGGCCTCATCCTGGTGATCCTCGGCCTCCTGCCGATTCTTGGGCGAGTAGTCGCAGCGGTTCCGACGCCCGTCCTGGGCGGCGCCGGCGTCGTGCTCTTCGGTACGGTGGCCGCCAGCGGTATCCGTACCCTGGCCAAGGTTGAGTACAAGAACAACATGAACCTGATCATCGTGGCGGCCTCGATTGGCTTCGGCATGATCCCGATCGCCGCCCCGAAGTTCTACGACCAGTTCCCCTCCTGGTTCGCCACGATCTTCCACTCCGGCATCAGCTCGGCAGCGGTCATGGCGATTCTGCTGAACATCCTTTTCAACCACTTCAAGGCCGGCAACTCGGACAACCAGTCGGTGTTTGTGGCGGGCACTGACCGCGTTGTCAGCGAAGAGGACATCAAGTGCCTCAGCGAAGGCGACCGCTTTGAGAACGGCAAGCTGATTGACGCCGACGGCAAGGAAGTCCCGCTCAAGACGTCCAGCGCTTCTGAGCACTAGCACCCTTCCGCAGATGACAGCAGGCGGCAGTGTTTTCCTTGGGGGACACTGCCGCCTGTTGTCGCCTTTGCATGGAATGTATGACGGCGGCTCTCGCCTTTGCGGCTTGGCCACTAGCCCGCTCCAGGACCTCGCCGAAACGACAAAAGATGGCAATGTTTCTGGGAAACGTTGCCATCTTTTGCCATTCCGCGCGCGGGAGGCGGGGGTTAGTTTTGGTTGAGCTCCGCGGAGATCGCCAGGGCAGCCTCGCGCAGCATGGGCACGGCGCGGTCTGCGAAGCTCTGGTCAACGCGTGTGATCGGGCCCGAGACGGAGATCGCCGTCGGCGTGGGTGCGTTGGGAACGGCCATGGCGAAGCACCGGACGCCCAGTTCCTGCTCTTCCTCGTCGATGGAGTACCCACGCTCACGGATCAGTGCCAGGTCTGCGAGCAGGGAGTCGATGTCACCGATGCTCTTGGCCGTGGGAGTGGGCATGCCGGTGCGGGCCACGATGCCACGGACCACTTCGTCATCCAGCTGGGCGAGAATTGCTTTGCCCACGCCGGTGTCGTGCGTGTGGGCGCGCCGGCCAACCTCGGTGAACATGCGCATGGAGTGCATGGACGGGACCTGTGCCACGTAAATGACCATGTCCGAGTCCAGGACGGCCATGTTGGACGTCTCGCCCAGCCGCTCCACCAGGGTCTTGAGCTGCGGACGGGCCACGGCGCCGAGTTGCTTGCTGGCTCCTTCGCCGAGGCGGATGAGCCGCGGGCCCAGGGCGTAGCGGCGGTTGGGCAGCTGCCGGATGTAGCCAAGGGACACCAGGGTCCGCAAAAGGCGATGGATGGTAGGCAGGGGCAGGTCAGTGGACGACGAGAGTTCGCTCAACGTGACGTCTCCGCCCGCGTCCGTGATCAGTTCCAGCAGTTCAAAGACGCGCTCAACGGACTGCACGCCTCCGGAGGCTTTTTCAGCCATTCCCTTGTCTCCAATGACTCAGATTCCGACAACTCTTATCCGCATCGTGAAAAGAATTGCTTAGAACACCCAACATACAGCACGCGTGCAAGCTGCGCGATGACACCGAACATGACCAAGCAGGGGGTTGTGTTTCCACTTTGTAGATAATAATATCCATAATACGAAAACATTTAGTTGGAACGGCGGCCCGGGAACGGGCCTAACAGGAGGAATTTCAATGGCGAATCCGAGCCCCGGAAACTCGATCACCCTGCGCGTCGCCGCACCGTCGAGCTTCACCGCAACCAGCGAACTTGCCGCAGCAGTCGGCGCCGCCGGTGCAGCAATCACCGCGCTGGACGTCACGGAATCCCACCACGAGAAGATCGTTGTTGACGTCACGTGCAACACCACCGATGACGACCACGCAGCCCGCGTGAAGGACGCTTTGAACGCCCTCGACGGCGTCACGGTCCAGCACGTTTCGGACCGCACCTTCCTCATGCACCTCGGCGGCAAGCTCGAGGTCGTCCCCAAAGTAGCCCTGCGCAACCGCGACGACCTCTCGCGTGCCTACACTCCCGGCGTCGCCCGCGTTTGCATGGCGATCGCAGAAGACCCGGCCGCCGCCCGTAACCTGACGGTCAAGCGCAACACCATCGCCGTCCTCACCGACGGTTCGGCCGTCCTGGGCCTGGGCAACATCGGCCCCGCCGCAGCCCTTCCCGTGATGGAAGGCAAGGCCGCACTGTTCAAGCAGTTCGCCAACGTTGACGCCTGGCCGGTCTGCCTGGACACCCAGGACACCGAGGAAATCATCATGATCGCCAAGGCCATGGCCCCGGTCTACGGTGGCATCAACCTCGAAGACATCGCCGCACCGCGCTGCTTTGAGATCGAGAACCGCCTCCGCGAAGAACTGGACATCCCGGTGTTCCACGATGACCAGCACGGCACCGCGATTGTCACCCTCGCTGCCCTGGTCAATGCCCTCCGCGTTGTGGACAAGAAGCTCTCCGAGGTCAAGATCGTGGTCTCGGGCGTCGGCGCTGCCGGCTCGGCCATCATCCAGCTCCTCAAGGCCCAGGGCGCGCAACACATCATCGCCGCCGGCCGTTCCGGCGCCATCCACTCCGGCGAGGAATACGGCGACGAGCACCGCAGCTGGATCGCCGCGAACACCAACGAAGAAGGCTTCTCCGGAAGCCTGCACGACGCCCTCAAGGGTGCGGACGTGTTCATCGGCGTCAGCGCCCCGCACGTGATCGGCGAAGAGCAGGTTGCTTCCATGGCCGAGGACGCAATTGTGTTCGCCATGGCCAACCCGACCCCGGAAATTGACCCCGTTGTAGCGTCCAAGCATGCAGCCGTGGTTGCTACCGGCCGCAGCGACTTCCCCAACCAGATCAACAACGTGCTGGCATTCCCTGGCTTCTTCCGCGGGCTGCTGGACGCAGGGGCCTCGGACATCACCCCGAACATGCTGGTGGCCGCCGCCGAAGCAATTGCCAACCGGGTGGCTGACGATGAGCTCAACGCGAGTTACATTATCCCCAGCGTCTTCGATCCCCATGTTGCTGCCGATGTTGCTGCTGCGGTGGCAGCCGCCGCGCACGCAAACGCCGCCAGCGCGCTGTAGCACCAGCGCACCCTAGAAAAAGGAATCCGCTCACATGGCTATTACAGTCACTGATCCCCGGCCGATCGATCGCGCCGAGGAGATCCTCACCCCGGAGGCACTGGCCTTCATCGAAGAACTGCACACCCGCTTTGCCGGCACCCGCAATGACCTTCTGCAGGCCCGCAAGGCCAAGCGCCAGCAGGTCGCGGACACCTCCCGCCTTGATTTCCTCCCGGAGACCCAGGACATCCGCGACGGCGACTGGAAGGTTGCCGAAGCACCGGCAGCTTTGCAGGACCGCCGTGTTGAGATGACGGGACCGGCCACCCCGGCCAAGATGGCCATCAACGCGCTGAACTCCGGCGCCAAGGTGTGGCTGGCTGACCTCGAAGACGCCAGCACGCCCACCTGGTCCAACGTTGTTGACGCGATCCTCAACCTCCGCGACGCCGCCCGGGGCACTTTGAGCTTTACCTCCCCCGAGGGCAAGGAATACCGTCTCCGCACGGACGCTCCCCTGGCAGTTGTGGTGGCCCGCCCCCGCGGCTGGCACATGGAGGAAAGCCATGTACTGCTCGACGGCGCCCCCGCCGTGGGTGCGCTGGTGGACTTCGGCCTGCACTTCTTCCACATCGCCAAGCAGTTGCTCGAAAACGGTCACGGCCCGTACTACTACCTCCCCAAGATGGAGAGCCACCTTGAGGCCCGCTTGTGGAATGACGTCTTCGTGTTCGCACAGGACTACCTCGGCGTTCCCCAGGGCAGCGTCCGCGCCACCGTGCTGATCGAGACCATCCCGGCAGCGTTCGAAATGGACGAGATCCTGTACGAACTGCGTGACCACGCAAGCGGCCTGAACGCCGGCCGCTGGGACTACCTCTTCAGCATCATCAAGTACTTCCGTGATGCCGGCGAAGAGTTCGTGCTCCCGGATCGCGCCACCGTGGCCATGACGGCACCGTTCATGCGCGCCTACACCGAACTCCTGGTCAAGACCTGCCACAAGCGCGGCGCCTTCGCCATGGGTGGCATGGCCGCCGTCATCCCCAACCGCAAGCAGCCGGATGTCACCGCCGCAGCCTTCGACAAGGTCCGCGCCGACAAGACCCGCGAAGCGAACGATGGCTTCGACGGCTCCTGGGTTGCCCACCCGGACCTGGTTCCCACTTGTCGCGAAGTCTTCGACTCCGTGCTGGGCGACCGACCCAATCAGCTGGACAAGCAGCGCCCCGAGGTGAACGTCACCGCTGAGCAGCTGATCGACGTCGCCTCCGCTGGCGGCACCGTCACCGAGGCAGGCCTGCGCCTGAACCTGTACGTCGCGGTCGCCTACACCGGTGTGTGGATTTCCGGCAGCGGCGCCGTTGCCATCCATAACCTGATGGAAGACGCCGCGACGGCGGAGATCTCCCGCTCGCAGGTCTGGCAGCAGTTGCGGAACAAGTCCATCCTGGCGGACACGGGCAACACTGTTACCCGCGAACTGGTGACCAGGATCCTGGGCGAGGAAACCGAACGCCTGCGCATTGAATTCGGCGACGAGAACTTCGCAAAGTACTACGAGCCTGCGTCCAAGCTGATCGAGGACATCTGCTTGTCCGACGATTACACGGACTTCCTCACCACTCCGGCGTATGAGTTGGTGGGCTGATGAGTTCCTTGACGCCCGCAGACCTGGCCCACATCGAGTCGCAGCTTGAAGCGACCGACCAGTTGCTGGACCGCAACTACCCCGGCGACGACGGCTCGCGCCAGCCCATCCACACCGTCTACATCCCGGCCGATCGCTTCACGCCCACCTTCGTGGCGGACTGGGGCGCCCAGGCGCTGACGACGGCGGAGGCCCACGGTGGTCTGGAAAAGCTCGGTCAGCTGTTGGGCCAGGAGTCTCACCTGGCTTCCGCGGTTGCGGAGCGTGTAGCTGCGAAGCTTTCGGCCGAACCGATCGAGGACCTGCGTTTGGACTTCGAGGACGGCTACGGTGACCGCGGCGATGAGGCAGAAGACGCCGACGCCGTTGCTGCCGCCCAGGCTGTTGCCGCTGCAGTTGCGGCCGGAACAGCTCCGCCGTTCATCGGCATCCGCTTCAAGTGCTTCGAAGCCCCCACTCGGGCCCGCGGCCTGAAGACGTTGGATCTGTTCGTCTCCACGTTGGTTGAAGCCGGGGAGCTCCCCGCAGGGCTGATCCTTACCCTGCCTAAGGTCACCACGGTGGCCCAGGTGCAGGCCATGGACTTCGCAGTGTCCCGCCTTGAGGAAGTCCACGGGCTTCCCGCCGGCCGGCTCCGTTTTGAGGTGCAGGTGGAAACACCCCAGCTCATCATCGGCGCTGACGGAACCTCCCCTGTGGCACAGCTCCCCCACGTGGTTCCGGGCCGCATCAGCGCCCTGCACTACGGGACCTACGACTACAGCGCTTCGCTCGGAATTTCCGCGGAATACCAGTCCATGGAGCACCCAGTGGCCGACTTCGCCAAGCAGGTCATGCAGCTCGCTGTCGCCGGCACGGGCATCCGCCTGTCCGACGGTTCCACCAACATCATCCCCGTGGGTGACGCTGTTGAAGACGCCTGGAAGCTGCATGGCCGCTTGGTCCGCCGCTCACTGGAAAACGGCTACTACCAGGGCTGGGACCTCCACGCCGCGCAGCTGCCCAGCCGCTTCTCGGCGTCGTACGCTTTCTACCGCGAAGGCTTGCCCGCCGCGGCCCTGCGCCTCCGCAACTACGTGGAGCGCACAGAAGGCGGCGTCATGGACGAGCCCGCCACGGCCCGCGCGTTGGCCGGCTTCGTCCTCCGCGGTGTCCAGTGTGGCGCGGTGGGGACCGACGAGGTCAAGGCGCTTGCCGGCGTCGAACTTTCACAGCTGACCGCGCTGGCGCACCCGCGGCTCGCACAACCGACTTCCCACTGATAGGAGCAACTCGAATGGGCAAGTACTACTACCCGCAGGGCGGCCTGCCGCCGCAGACCCAACTGACCACCGAACGGGCCATCGTCACCGAGGCTTACACGGTGATCCCCAAGGGCGTCATGACGGACATCGTCACCAGCAACCTGCCGGGCTTCTCCAACACGCGCTCGTGGATCATCGCACGGCCAATCTCCGGCTTCGCCACCACGTTCTCCCAGCTGATCGTGGAGATCGCTCCGGGTGGCGGCGCACCGAAGGCCGAGTTCGAGTCCGGCGTTGAAGGCGTCATCTTCGTGACCAAGGGCCAGGTCAACCTCACCCTCGACGGCGAGCTGCACCACCTTGAGGAGGGCGGGTACGCCTACCTTGCCGCCGGAGCAGAGTGGGGCCTGGAGAACGTGTCCGACGACATCGTTTCCTTCCACTGGATCCGCAAGGCCTACGAACGCCTTGAAGGCTTCGAGGCCAAGTCCTTCGTCACCAACGAGAAGGACGTGGAGCCCACCTCCATGCCGGACACCGACGACGTCTGGAAGACCACGCGCTTCACGGACTCCAGCGACCTCGCCCACGACATGCAGGTCAACATCGTCACCTTCCAGCCCGGCGGTGTGATCCCCTTCCCGGAGACCCACGTCATGGAGCACGGCCTGTACGTCCTGGAGGGCAAGGCCATGTACTTGCTCAACAACGACTGGGTTGAGGTGGAAGCCGGCGACTTCATGTGGCTGCGCGCGTTCTGCCCGCAGGCTTGCTACGCCGGTGGTCCGGGCGAGTTCCGTTACCTGCTGTACAAGGACATGAACCGCCAGGTGAAACTCACCTGATGTGCGCCGAGATCGCCGGAAAGCTGCCAGTTCGCTGGAGCTATCCGGCGATTTCGCGTTTCTCCGGCGAACTCAGCGATTCTGGTGACGGCGGCGGCCCACAGCGAGCCCGGCCCAGAACGCGAGGACCAACAGGCCCAGGACTGTCACGGCGAGCCCGAGCTGCGTCCCTTGGCTGACCATGGCCGCGCCGTTCCCGATGAACACTGTCTCGCTCAGCGGCGCATAGGCGAACCAGCCGAAGTCCGTGCTCTGGTTGTTCCACGCCACCACCACCCCCACGATCACGGCGATCAAGCCCAGCAAAGGCACGACGACGGCAGAGACTCCGCGCGTTGGCTTCGGTTTGTTGTGTTCCCCCAGTTTGTTATGTTCCCCCATGCGGCCGAGTCTAGTCTGCGTGCCGACCCGACGGGGCGCCGGCGATTCTGTACGACTCTTGAAGCAGTTCGTCGAGCTCGTCCGTCTCGATTCGCTCCAGCCGGATCAACAGGAGCTTCGGGGATTGCTCGTGATGCGGGGTCCAGAAGAAGGTATCCGGTTCCATGGCTGCGAGCGCCTCGCGTTCATCAGTCTTGACCGTGACAACCCCCTCTTCCCAGATCCGTGCCATGAGGGACTTGGCAAACCATGCCGGCTGCCCCCAACTCAGGCGTTCGCTGACGCCCGGCATGTCCAGGCAGATTCTCCTGACATCCTCTTCTGTGGCCATGGTTCACTGTGGCATTGGCGTTCATGCTGCCGCAAGCGACTTCGCCGGAAACGTGCTTGACCGCTGGAGGTGTGCGAGACCGCTGG
Source organism: Arthrobacter sp. DualSoilB13 (assembly GCF_055389195.1). Taxonomy (NCBI): domain Bacteria; kingdom Bacillati; phylum Actinomycetota; class Actinomycetes; order Micrococcales; family Micrococcaceae; genus Arthrobacter; species Arthrobacter sp. DualSoilB13. The sequence continues at coordinate 3,490,885 of NZ_AP035865.1, forward strand.
AGCTCTCCGGCGAAGTCGCACTGCTCCGGCGAAGTCGCGCGGGGGGCGCGGGGGGCGGGTGTGGGCCATGGGTAGAGTGCAGCCATGGATGACAAAGCGACGCTGCTCACTTATTTGCGACTCCGCAGGGCGGACCTGCTGGGGAAATTGGATGGCCTCAGTGAATACGATGCCCGGAGACCCATGACCCCCACGGGGACCAATCTGCTGGGGCTCGTGAAGCACGTAGCCAGTGTGGAGTTGGGGTATTTCGGGGAGGTCTTCGGCCGGCCAAGCGGGCGCGACCTGCCCTGGTTGGCCGATGATGCCGAACCGGATTCGGACATGTGGGTTCCGGCAACGGAGAGCCGCGAGGAAATCCTGGATCTCCATCATTTCTCCGCCAAACACAGCGATGAAACCATCAGATCCCTCCCCTTGGATGCGCCGGGTGCGGTGCCATGGTGGTCGGAGGAGAAGAAGAACGTGACGCTGCACCAGATTCTGGTTCACATGTGTGTTGAGACAGCCCGGCACGCTGGGCACGCGGACATCATCCGCGAACTCATTGACGGCTCCATGGGGCAGAGGCCTGGGGATCCGAACATCCCCAGCCGGACCACGGAAGAATGGGCAGCCCACCGTGCACGCATTGAACAGGCAGCCCTGGAGGCGGGCCACAGCAAACCTGAAACTTCACAGCCCCCGCATATCTTGGGCAAACCTCCGGCGTAGCCTCGCTCCGTAGAAATGAGGCATGACTTCTCCACAGACTGAACACCGTAAGGGCGGCCGGACACGGCGCGCCGTGATCTCCGCCGTTCTGGCGATCACTCTCTCTGCCGGGGGTGCCGCCGCCTGGGCCCTGGACCGGTTTGTGGTCCCACACGCTGAGATCACCAACGTCTCCGAATACGAGGCGAGCCAGGCCGGCACCACAACAACAACGACGGCGGATGAGGCTTCCGCAGAAACGTCGGCGAGCGCCGTGGTCACCGATACGTCCTACGCCTCCGGGGACACGGGGGTCACCATCTCCACGGTGACCACAGGCACCGGTGACGACACCGTGACGTACTACGTTGCCGACGTCGTGCTTGATGATGCCACCACGCTGAAGTCGGCGTTTGCCGAGGACACGTACGGCGAGAACATCACCGAAACTACATCCGCGATCGCCGAGGACCATAACGCCATTTTCGCGATCAACGGCGACTATTACGGCTTCCGGGACACCGGCATCGTGATCCGTAACGGCGTGGTGTACCGGGACGAGGGCGCGCGGCAGGGCTTGGCGTTCTACAAGGACGGCACGGTCAAGGTTTACGACGAGACCACAATTACCGCTGATCAGCTCATCGCGGACGGCGTGTGGAACACGCTCTCGTTCGGGCCGTCGCTGCTGGACAACGGTCAGATCGCGTCCGGCATCGAGGACGTGGAGGTTGATACGAACTTCGGCAACCACTCCATCCAGGGCGAACAGCCGCGCACCGCTGTAGGTGTCATCGATGAGAACCACCTGGTGTTCGTGGTGGTGGATGGCCGCAGCCCCGGCTACAGCTCCGGCGTCACCATGTCCGGCCTGGCCCAGATCATGAAGGACCTGGGCGCCACCACCGCGTACAACGTGGACGGCGGCGGCTCCTCCACCATGTACTTCAACGGCTCCCTGGTGAACAACCCGCTCGGCGAAAACAAAGAGCGCGGCACCTCGGACATCCTCTACATCGCCCAGTCATGATCATCCTGATACCGGCCTACGAGCCGGACCACCAGCTCATCACGCTTGTGCGGAACCTCCAGACGGCTGACCCGTGGCTCACCATGGTGGTGGTGGATGACGGTTCAGGGCCGGACTATCAGGAAACGTTCGACGCCGTTTCGCGGCTTGGGTGCCACCTGCTCAGTTACGACGTGAACGGCGGAAAAGGCCACGCGCTCAAGAGTGGCTTTGCCTTCATCGCAGAGCGTTTTCCCGGCCACAACGTGGTGTGCGCGGACAGCGACGGCCAACACGGCGTGGCCGACATCCTGGCTGTGGCGGACCGGGTTCGCGACGTAGCGGGGGCCATGGTGCTCGGTTGCCGGAACTTCACAGGTAACGTCCCGGCCCGGAGCCGATTCGGCAATACAGTGACCCGGGGTCTGTTCAGGCTCGCCACCGGCCAAGGGATCACGGACACGCAAACCGGCCTCCGCGGGTACCGGGCTGACATGCTCCCGTGGTTGCTGACCGTGCGCGGCGAACGCTACGAGTACGAGCTGAACCTGCTGCTCGAGTCGAAGCAAGCCGGCTACGGCATCGTCACAGTGGAGATCGCAACCGTCTACCTGGACCACAATTCGGGCTCGCATTTCCGGCCCATCGCCGACTCCATCAGGATCTACGCCCCGCTGCTGAAGTTCCTGGGGTCCTCGCTGTCCGCATTCGTGGTGGACCTGGTGATGTTCCTGATCTTCAGCGCGTTCACGGACTCGCTGCTTCTGGCGGTGGTGGGAGCCCGTCTGGTCAGTGCCACGGTGAATTTCCTCATCAACCGCCGGATGGTCTTTGAGCACGGCAGGGACACCTCGTTCCGCGCCGCCGCCACAGGATACGTTGCGCTGGTTGTGGTCCTCCTGTCCGCAAACTACGCCGCTATGTGGACCCTCACCTCCCTCGCCGTTCCAGACGTGCTGGCCAAGCTTGCCACCGAGATGACGCTGCTGGGAGTCAGCTATGCAGTACAACAGCGCTTCCTGTTTGCGCGCAAGGGACATGCCGCGTCAACGGTTCACGCCGCCCAAACAACAGGGCCCAAACCATTGGAACCGACCGTGGTCGAAACACATATCCCAGCCTTGGTCCCGGCACAGTTTCAGCACAGCATGGCCGGGAAAAGTGGAGATCAATCCCCCAAGAGATTCCGGAGTAACCGATGAACACCATCATCCTCATCGCGGCAGACCTGGCCGCCATCACCATTTTGACGCTTGCCCTCTACCTCCGCCGGCACAGGCGCCGCGACCTGGTTGTTTCTTACCTGGGCATGAACGTCGGCGTCCTGGCAGTCGCCACGGCATTGTCCGGTTCGGCCGCAGGCGTTGGCTTGGGGCTGGGTTTGTTTGGTGTTCTCTCCATCATTCGGCTCCGGTCCACGGAACTGGCCCAGCACGAGGTGGCCTACTACTTCTCGGCGTTGGCGCTGGGCTTGATCGCAGGCATCGGCGTCGAACCTCTCTGGCTGACGCTGTCCCTCATGGCGTTGGTCCTGCTGGTGATGTTCGTCGGCGACAACCCCCGGGTCCTCCCGGCCTACCGCCACCAGGTGGTGGTGCTGGACCGGGCCATCAACAACGAACCCGAGCTCTACGCCCGGCTGGAAGAAGTCCTCCACGGCACTGTCCACTCGGCCACCATTCAGGAACTGGACCTGGTGAACGACAAAACGATCGTGGACGTACGATACGCGGTGCGGCCCCTCCATGAGGACCTATCCCAGCCGCGGCACGCCCAGCTTGGCTTCAACCAACCAGCCGGTGCGTTGACCCCGGCTCCGGAGGAACTCCCGGCCCAGTCCGCGCAGCCGGTTCAGCCGGCTCACTCCGCTCAGCCAGCACCCCAGCACACCCAGCAATCCGTACCCACCTCGGCCGGTGTCGCATGAGCCGCATCGACGCCGAACCGATCATCCCGCAACTGAGCCAGCTTCCCGCCGTCGGGATTGAAGAGCTCACTACCGAAGCCGCCCTGCTGACCCGGGTGGACCGAAAGTATCTGGTTCCTTCGGCAACGGCACGCAAGGTCCTGAGCACCTTCAGCTCCGAGGCCCGGGTCTTGGACATGGACGGGAACCGCACGTTCGCTTACGACTCCGTGTACTTCGACACCGCCGAGTTGGACAGCTACATGCTCGCCGCGCACGGCAGGCGAAGGCGGTTCAAGATCCGTACCCGCACCTACCTGGACAGCGCGGTCAGCTTCCTGGAAGTGAAGACCGAAGGCGCTCGCGAGGCCACCGTCAAGGAGCGCATCCCCTATGAGATGGGCGACCGCGACCGGCTCACGGAAGAGGGCCTGGCCTACGTGAATGAGACGCTGGCCGCGGCCATCGGTGACATGAGCATCGGACCGCTGGAGCCGGTGCTTTCCACCCGCTACGACCGCACCACACTCTTCCTCCCCGAGTCCGGAAGCCGCGCGACCATCGACTCCGACGTCACGTGGCAAAGCCCAGACGGCCATCCCTGGGTGTTGGACAACGCGGTGGTGGTGGAGACGAAGTCCGGCTCAGCGCCCGGCCCTTTGGACAAGCACCTGTGGGCACACGGCGTCCGGCCTTGCCGCATCTCCAAGTTCGCCACCGGCATGGCCGCACTCCACCCCGAGCTTCCGGCCAACCGCTGGAATCAAACCCTTCGACGCAGGATGCCCCTGCGCCCCCTCCACTGACATTCCCTCCACAGACTTTCCCTCCACAGACTTAGGAATCCACTATGCGCTCCTTCCGCACTTCCCTTTCCGTTGCCGCCGTCGCCCTGGCCATTTCCTTGGCCGGCTGCTCCACGGCCGCCACCAGCTCAACGTCCACCGGCACCACCGGCACGTCAACCAGCACCACCCAGCAGGCCGTAACGGCCGGGACCATTGAAGAAGACACCCACTACGACAGCGACGACCTCACGTGGGACGCCGCAACGGAAGTGGCAATCAGCCTGTCCGACGGCGGCAGTAAAGTGACGTCGTCGTCCTCCACCGGCGTGGCTGTAGACGGCAACACCGTCACCATCAGCGCCGCGGGAACGTACCGCCTCAGCGGCTCGCTGAGCGACGGGCAGATCGTGGTTGCAGCCGGTGAGGAGGATACGGTTCGCATCATTCTGGACGGCGTGGAACTGGGCAACTCCACCGGCTCGCCGTTTGTAGTGCAGAGCGCCGACGAAGCGATCGTGTACTTGGACGAGGGCAGCACCAACACGTTAACGGATGCCACCACCTACGCCGACCAGGGCGAGGACTCCCCCAACGCAGCCCTCTACTCCATGGCGGACCTGACCATCGCCGGGACCGGTGCCCTCACCGTCAACGGGAAATCCAACGACGGCATCGTTTCCAAGGACGGCCTGGTGATGGCTGCCGGCAAGGTCACCGTGGACGCCGTGGACGACGGCATTCGCGGCAAGGACTACACAGTGCTGCTGGACGGCGCGTACCAGGTGACCGCAGGCGGTGACGGCGTGAAGGCAGACAACGACACCGACGAGGGGCGGGGGTGGCTGTTGGTCAGCGGCGGCTCGTTGACAGTCAACGCGGGCGACGACGGCGTGAAGGCGTTCAACACCCTCACCGTTTCCGGCGGAACAGTCACCGTGGCCGAGTCGGAGGAAGGACTGGAAGCGCAGCACATTGTGGTCTCCGGCGGCGACGTCACCGTCACAGCGAACGACGACGGCGTGAACGCCTCGGGTGGCTCTTCGACCAGTACCGATGCGGGCACGGCAGGCGGCGGAGGTCCAATGGGTGGCGGTATGGGCGGCGGGGAGACCGTTGGCGACTACACCGTGGACGTCTCCGGCGGAAACCTCACCATCAACTCAGAAGGTGACGGCCTGGACTCCAACGGCAACGCCAGCATTTCCGGCGGGACCGTGGTGGTCAACGGCCCCACCAACGACGGCAACGGGGCCTTGGATGTGAACGGTGAACTGACCGTGACCGGCGGCACCGTAGCAGCGGCAGGCAGTGCCGGAATGGCGGTGACCCCGGGTACCTCTTCCACGCAGTCCGGTGTGCAGTTGACCTTCGACTCTTCGGTGTCTTCCGGCACGCCTGTGCACATCGTCGACGCCACGGGAGCGGTGGTGGCGACATTCGTGACCACCAAAACCATCGCATCCCTGGTGTTCTCCTCCGCCGCGATCACCGACGGTGCGACGTACACGGTGTACACGGGAGGCAGTGCTGACACGGAAGCCGGCGTCACCACAGGCTCCATCGACGGCGCAGAAGAACAAGGCACCGCGACCGCGGGCCAGTACACGCAGGCCCAAGGTCCCGGTGGTGGCGGCGGCCGCTGGTAAGTCAGACAATGGGGGACTGGATTTCGGACCAGTCCCCCATTGACGTGTTTCAGAGTGTTGCTTAGGTTTAATTTGTTAGCGCTAACACAGCCCATCAGCAAGGAACTACGTGAGCAACCAAACCCAATCCCCGGTGAAGTCACCACTCTTCAGGGACCCCATCGAGGACGGTGCCGCAGATCCCACCGTCATCTACAACCCGCGCGAGCAGGCCTGGTGGATGATCTACACCAACCGCCGCACCACGGTCCCGTTCGAGGACGGACTCAGCTGGCTCTACGGTTCCAAGCTCGGAGTTGCATCATCCACGGACGGCACACACTGGGACTACCGCGGAACCCTTGAGGGCCTTGACTTCGAATGGGGCCACAACACTTTCTGGGCACCCGAAGTCTTCGAGCACGCGGGCACTTTCCACATGTACGTCAGCTACATCCGCGGCATCCCCGCCCACGGCAATCCGCATTCCATGGAAATCCACCACTACACCAGCCCGGACCTTCTGGCATGGACCCACCACGGATTAGTTCCGCTGAGCTCCAACCGGGTCATCGACGCCTGCGTGCACCCACACCCCGGCGGCGGATTCCGCATGTGGTTTAAGGACGAGGTGCAAGGCTCGGAAACCTGGGCGGCGGACAGCGACAACCTCTTCGATTGGAAGGTCCGGGGCCACGTACTGACCACACCCTCGGGCCACGAAGGGGCCAACGTTTTCCGCCTGGGCGGCTGGTACTGGATGATCGTGGACACGTGGTCCGGCCAGGAAGTGTACCGCTCTGACGATCTCGATTCATGGGAGAAACAAGGGGTCATCCTGGACGCAGCCATCGGCGACACCTTCGCACGGACCGATGATGTGGGGCCGGGCCTCCACGCAGACGTGGTTGTCAACCATGGCCGCGGATGGATCTTCTACTTCACGCACCCCAGCCGCGCCGGTGCGAGCCACCCGACTGTCGAGAGCCGGCGGTCATCGGTGCTCGTTGCCGAACTCACCGTCCATGAGGGCGTGCTGCAGTGCGATCGGAACGCGGACAGCCTGCTGGTACTGAAGCAGCCCGAGAGCGCGTAGCTTCGCAACAGGGCTCGACGACGGTAAGCGACGTGCCGCCGTCGAGCCTCCACACGGGCAGGCCGTCCCCCTTAAGGCTCCCCGCAAACTTGATGCGAACTTGAGCCAATCGAAAAGCTTCCTTGATATAGCAGCGCCACGCTGGAAGCACGAAGCACCAATACCAAGGGGTTTCGGCAACGAATTCCAGATATGAAACACAACGATATGGGGGAAGCAATGGAACAGGCATCAGCACTCACCGAGGTGATAGCCATCAAAGGCATCATCCAGGACCAGCACCCCGTGGATTTCTATGCGCTGGGTGTCGCCGGATGCATCGACCGGCTTGCCGCACCTCTCCGGCGCGAGGGCGTCACCGTCCATTGGCACACCCCGCACCACGGCATCGAGATCTCCTCCTCAGCCGCCGCCCTCCTGTATCACGTGGCTCAGGAGACCTTCAGCAACACCCTCAATTACGCCAATGCCAGCGAGCTCACGGTCCGGCTCAACGCCGTCTACCACGGCATCCAGCTCACCATCACGGACGACGGCTGCGGTTTCGAAATCCACGCCGCGCCCAGCGGCCGCAGGCACGGATTCGGATTGCTTCTGATGTCAATAGCAGTACACGACGCCGGCGGGACAGTAGACATCGACTCCGCGGTTGGGCGGGGCACCAGTGTGAGGGTTACTCTGCCGCTGGATTGAGTCCTATTTGGGACCATATTCGGGCGCCCAACCCGTAGCCGCGCAGCTTTGCCGGACGTATTCTATAGCTACTTTTCAGCCGGGTTATCCCTACGGATTGGCACGAAAATGGCGCGGAACAAGGGTCCAAAGATAGGTCTTGGCAAGGTCCTTTTGAGGGTCTTCGGGTTCTTCTTCGTGAGCACCCTCTGCGGAGTTCTGATCACAGGATTCCTGGCACCCGTGGTTGCTTTCACCAGCACCACCGTGGGCGGTTCCCTGGGGTTCTATCAAAGTTTGCCGAGCGAGCTGAACGTTGATTCACCTTCGCTTTCCAGCACCGTGGTCTCCGCGGACGGGCAGCTCATTGCCACCTTCTATGCGGAGAACCGGGTAAAGGTCCCGCTGGAGGAGATGTCCCCGTTCATCCGCGAAGCGATCATCGCCATTGAGGACAACCGCTTCTACGAGCACGCGGGCGTGGACGCCCAAGGCATCATGCGGGCGCTGAGTTCCAACCTGACACAGGGCACCCGGCAAGGCGCCTCCACCTTGACGCAGCAGTACGTCACCAATGTGCTCAACGAGTCCCGCTTATCCGAGGGGCGTCCGGAGGATGTGGTGCTCAGCGGGCAGAAGACCGTGGGTGACAAACTGCGCGAAGTGAAGCTCGCACTTGAGCTGGAAAAGCGGTTCAGCAAGGATCAGATTCTTGAGGGATACCTGAACATCGTGTTCTTCAACCGGAACGCCTACGGCATCGAGGCTGCATCCCGCTATTTCTTCAGCACCTCCGCGATGGACCTGACCTTGCCGCAAGCAGCCCTCCTGGCTGGTCTGGTCAATGGCCCCAGCATTTACGACCCCATTGTGGATCCTCAGGCTGCACTCAACCGGCGCAACCTGGTGCTGGACCGGATGCTGGCACAGGGCAAGATCACGGCTGTGGATCACGGCGTCGCTGTAGCCTCTCCCCTTGAGCTCGACATCACCCCGTCCCTGCAAGGTTGCGCGGGTACCTCGTTTGCCACCTACTTCTGTGACTACGTCTCCCACCTCATCCTTAACGACGAGGCCTACGGTGACACCGTGGAGGAACGTGAACGCTTCCTCTACCGTGGCGGATTGACCATCACCACCACCTTGGACAGCCGGCTCCAGAACGCCGCGCAGGAGCAAGTTGACGCCTCCGCCGGCGACAACCCGGATAAATGGGGCGCCGCGATGAGCACCGTCCAGCCGGGCACAGGCAAGATCCTTGCGATGGCCCAAAACACGGTGTTCGTTCCCCAGGAAGGAAAATACGATACCCAACTGAACTTCAACGTCGATGCCAAAGACGAGAACGGCTACGACCTCAATGGCGCAGGCGGCTTCCAGCCCGGTTCCACCATGAAACCGTTCATTTACGCCGAATGGCTCAATGAAGGCAAGAATCCCACTGCAGTTGTTGACGCTTCCCGCCGGGTCTATCCAGTCGGTTTCCCGTGGCGCTCAAGCTGCGGCAGGGTCCTTGGGGGTTACAGCACCGCGCAGAAAGCCCAGAACCTTGGCGCCGATGACGACCTGCAAAACAACGACGCCGGCTACTACCGGCCAATGCCCATCAACTACGGCCTTTACAACTCCATCAACACGGCCACTTTCGCCACCGCAGCCCAGTTGGATTTCTGCGGGATCCAAAAAATGGTGGACACCGTGGGCCTGCACAGCGGCTTGGACAACGCACCGGTCAACATGCACCAGATCGGCAATCTCCTTGGCTCCATTGGAGTGGCCCCTGTGGTCCTGGCGAGCGCCTACGCCACCTTCGCCAACGACGGCACCTACTGCAAGCCCATTGCCATCACCGAGATCAGCGATGCCCAAGGACGCCAGTTCCAAGCCCAGACCCCTGAGTGCAGGGAGGCAGTGAAGCCAGCCGTGGCGCGGGGCGTCAATGCCGTCCTGCAGGATGTTCTCAAGATGGGCTCGGGCGTTTACATCGAACCCAAGGTCCAGAGTCAGGCTCCGGTGGCGGCAAAAACAGGCACGTCCAATAACAACGGCGCCACCTGGGTTGCCGGCTACACCACAACTCTTGCAACGGCGTCGTTCTTCGGGGACACGACGGCGGGCCAGCAGCGAGCCGGGCAAAACGTCACCATCAACGGCAAGTTCTACAAGTCCTTGGATGGCTACATGATCGCCGGCCCACAGTGGGCCAACTACATGATGACAGCCACGTCCCTATACCCGAGCGGGCCTTTCCCGGCACCGGCCCCTCCCCCAACGCCCACCCCGTCGACACCGCAGCCCACGCGCCGCTGACCCCACGCGTTGCACCCACCTTGCCTCGCGTTGCGAGGCCCGCTCTCCACACAATTCCAAGGCCAAACCCTGCAGAGCAGGCCTCACAACGAACTTCTACAGTGCGAGCTCCATCTCCGCCTGCGTGCCGTCGTCCTCATATGCAGTGACGCCGGCGAGGTCCCGTCCGGCGATGTAGCCAAAGGTCAGTGCGGGTCCCAGGTTGATGCCGCCGGCGGGGTAATGCCCGCCCATGACACTTGCTTGATCGTTGCCGGCTACGTAGAGGCCATCTATGGGGTGGCCTTGGTTGTTGAGCGCCCGCCCTCGGCCGTCAGTTTCCACGCCCGCGAATGTCCCGAAGCTCCCTGGCACAACCCGCACCGCATAGAACGGCCCCTTCTCGATAGGCCCCAATGACGGATTCGGCCGGTGCGTGGCGTCGCCGCCGTAGCGGTTGAACGCGGATTCGCCGCGTCCGAAGTCCGGGTCGACGCCGGAACGGGCATTCGCGTTGAAGCGCGCCACCGTCCGGCGCAACTCCGCGGGGTCAATACCGCATTTCGTCGCCAGTTCCTCCAGCGTCCGGCCCTTGATGAGGTAGCCGGAGCGCAGGTAGGGAAAGAGCGGCACGGGCAGCGGCTTGGCCATTCCCAAGGGGAACTTGCGGACAAAGCGGCTGTCCGCAATCTGCCACGACTCCACGGTTTCACCCTCAGGTGTGGCTGCCAGGAGTGCCTCAACATAGTCGTAGTAGCCGTTTGCCTCGTTGACGAACCTCTTCCCATCCGCACGGACGCCGATGCTGCCCGGCTTCGCGCGGTCCATGATGTGCGGGAAAACCCCGGTCCTGCCGTTGCGGTACGGCACCAAAGACACCGGGCACCAGGCGGCCGGCGACTTCACTGCGGTGGTAAAGCGTGCACCCATAGCCTGCGCCAGGTTGATGCCATCACCCGTGGTTTCGCCCGGGGACAGCGTCCAGTGCTCCCGGCCGGTGGGCGTCTTGGGGAACAGCTCCTTGCGCCGCTGCACATCGTTGGGGAAGCCGCCGGTTGCCAGCACGACGCCGCGTCTCGCGTTGATCTGCACCTCACCTTCGGTAGAACGCACGACGGCGCCGGTCACCTTGCCGTTTTCATCGCTGAGCAGCGCTGTGGCCGGCGTGGCGACCCGGATGTCCACTCCGAGATCGTCAGCGGATTTCATGAGCCTTCCGGTCAACGCTGTGCCGTTGACCAGTTGCATGTTCCTCCGGTGCGTCAGCAGGTCCAGGAGGTGGAATCCGAAGCGCCAGCCTGCGTGGAACAGGCCCTTGGGGTTGCCCCGGGAGGCTGACAGGAACTTACCAAGGTCCGGACCGGCCATGATGCCCATGCCTAGGAACGAGGTTTCGTAGAGCTGATGACGCATCTTCGCCCTCAGTCCGGGCTTGAACGTGCGGGCGTTCAGAGGCTTAGGCCCGACGGAACGATTGCCAGTTCCTGCACCTGGAAGGTCACCGTAGATGTCGTTGATTTTGCTGCCGGGAACGAATTCCAGGGAGGTCTTTTGGTGGAAGAAGCCCACCATGTGCGGGGCAGCTTCAAGGAAGGCATCCACTTTTTCTGCTTGGTAGTCGTCCCCGAGAACCTCCCGGAGGTATGTGCGGAAGGTTTCCTTGTCCTCATTGACCCCTTCAGCCTTCGCCAATGGGTTGCCCGGTGCCCAAGCCCAACCTCCGGACCAGGAGGTTGCACCGCCGCAAACCTCTGCCTTCTCCACCACAATCACCTTCATTCCGTGGAAGGCTGCTGTGACAGCTGCAGACATGCCACCGGCGCCTGAGCCGATAACCAGGACGTCGCAGTCCACGGGGCTAGGTGTACTGTCCATCATTTGTTGCTCCCGGTAAGTGCTGAGATGTTGTGTGCTGGGCTGTTGACTGCTGTGGTGGTGACTGCTGGGCTGTTGACTGCTGTGGCGGTGAGGACGGAATCTGCCGCCGCTTTGAGATGTTTGGCCCATGCCAGTTCGCCCATCTCGGCCGCCCTTTTGTCCGATGGCGTTTCGATGCTGACCGGGGTTCCTGCGGCGAAGGTCGCGAGTATGCTCGCTAGGTGGAATTCACCGTCGCCGGGTACGCCTCGCTCCGAGCGCGACTCGACAATCAGGGCTTCCCTGTTTTCCGGCGCAGCAGCAGGACCATCGCAGAGTTGGACCAAAGGAACCAGATCCGTGGCCGCCTCGAGCTCAGCCGTAGTTGCGCCGAAGCGGTTGACGTGGAGTGCGTCAACAACAATCTTGCAGCCCGCCCGCCGGGACAGCTTCACTGCCTGGGGAAGGGAACGAACGGTTTGGTAGGCGATGGGTTCCAGCGTCGGCATGATTCCGTAGGACTTACCGTCCTGGGTCATCTGCGCGAGGTGGTCACCGAAACGGTCAAGGTCCGGGTCTGCGCAGGCCACCGTCAGTGTTGATGCCCCGAGGGCTTGGCCGGCCTCCATCATTCGCAGCCAGGCTTCGCGTTGATCCTGCCCGCCCTGCAGGCCAGTTCCGTCCAAGAGGAGAAACTCAACATCCTCAACCGTGATCCCTGTATCCGCCATCCGTTGCAGCGTCTCCTTGAGCAGGTGGGAACCGGGCTGGAGATCGTATGGCCGCTCCGTGGCGGTGACTGGACGGACTCTGGCTCCGATGAAGTCGAAGCCCGCCTGTGCCGCGATGCTCACCAAATCCGGCGGTGCGGTTCCGACGAGGGAGAGCTGGGCGATTCCCAGCCGGCGCGTAGGTGTGGTCACTTTCGGGCTCCGTTCAGGGTGAAGTCATGCTGGGTGTCGGCGAGGTCGCTGGAATGCTGCGAATTCGCCGGAACTCTCCGGCGATCCGGCGCTGTTCCAGCGATCTCGGCGAAGGGGGTGTCGGCGGAGGGGGTGGCCAGTGCCGCGGCAATGCGCTGGGCTGCGTCGTAACCGCTCTTGACCGCGTTGGACACAATGGCCGGTGCCTTGTCCACGACCGTTCCGGCGAGGGCAATGGGGAGCGAAGCCGCAAAGCTGAGCTCGGCTTCCCGTCGCTCCAATGTCAGCGGTTGCTCCAGCATGGGCGGCCCGTCCAGCGGCAGCACCGAACGCGAAACCAAAAGATCGCCCGGGGCATCAATCCACTCGTCCTCCACACCCGAGCGCCTGATCCGAACCCTATTGACGCCAGGCTCACCAGTACCGTCAAACTCCTCGATAGTGCTGGACAGGAAGATCCGCACCTTCGGATTGGCTTCAAGCCGGGGTACTGCGAGGATCTTGGCTCGACGGCCGGATTCAGGAGCCAGGGCTTCCTGCGGCCCAATGATCAGCACGGCAGTACCAAGTGCTGCAAGGGTGTCGGCCACGCTCATGGCAACAGAATCCGCACCCCAAATTGTCACCGCTTCCGGCGCACTGCCCACAGAATCGTCCGCACTGACCAACAACCCGGACGAGCTCCCCACGGGACCGGACCCGCTTCCTGAGGGCCTGGACACGCTGCCGTCAAGGACCTCAGGATGCGCGGCTAGCCAATCCCGGATGTCAGAAACACGGGGCGAGTCGCCGCCGATGAACCCGGGAGCAGGGCGCACCCCGCCCGTGGCCACCACCACTGCGTCTGCGCCGAAGTCGCGGGCCAGCGAGCCGACGTCGAACGTGTCCACGTGGACTCCCTGGCAAACCTCAACGCCCAGCCGCTCGCTTTCCGCGCTGGACCAATCTGCAAAGCGGTGGAAATCCGGCGTCGATTTCATCCGCTCAGCGAGCGCGAATTGCCCACCCGGCCGCACGCCGTCGTCCATCAATGTCACGCTGGCACCGGCTTCGGCGAGTTCGCGGGCAGCGGTGAGGCCCGCAGGCCCGGCGCCGACCACCAGCACCCGGGAGCCCGGGCGAACAACGGGCGTGGGAACGGGAACACGTGAGCGGCCAACTGCCGGATTGACCGTACAGGTGACCTGACCGAGGCCAAGGTTATCTATGCACACATTGCACGCGATGCATGGCCGGTAGCGTTCGCCCCGCAGCACCCCGCCCACGAACGCGGGATCGGCGTGGAGGGCGCGGGCAAGGCTCACAAAGTCGCAAGTTCCCTGGGATAGGACTTCCTCGATGATTTCCGGGCTGTTGAGTCGCCCGGCCATACCCAGTGGAAGTCCGAACTGACGGTAGGCCTTGGCGTACTCGGCCAGTATCCCGGGCTTCCACTCCCCCGACTGGACGATCCACTCACCGGCGTCGTAGCTACCCGCAGAGATGTCCAGGAAATCGAGCTTGTCCAAGTGGGCATTGGCGATGATGGCCACTTGCTGCTCGGCGCTGATACCGTCGGCCGGACCTTCCACTACCGAGACACGCATTCCCACAATCGTGTCCGGCACGGCCTGCCGCACGGCGTCGATCACCAGGTTCATGAAGAACTCCGGTGCTGCGAACTCGTCAGTTCGGTGGTTGGAAATGGGCGACATGAACTGATGGATGAGGTAGCCGTGGGCGCCGTGCAGGTTGATCACGTCGAACCCGGCGGCCACCGCGCGGCGGGCCGCAGCCCCATAAGCTTCCACAAGTTCGTAGCACTCAGCGGCGGTGAGCTCCCGCGGAATTTCACCACCCGCCGTCGGGCAGGGAACCGGCGACGGCGCGAGGTTCTTGAAGCCCGAGACTGCCGCTTGGGCGGTGCGGCCACCGTGATTAAGTTCGACGGCGGCCAACGCACCTTCGGCGTGCAGGGCGTCGGTGAGGCGGCGAAGCCCCGGAATCATGTCATCGGTGTGCAGGCCGAGTTGGTGGATGCGGCCCTTACCGTCAGCGCGGACGTAGGTGGCCTCCGTGGTGACCATGCCGAGGCCGGCCTTGGCACGGGTCACGAGGTAGTCGATGTATTGCTCGGTGATGAAGCCATCCGTGGTGCCATAGTTGCGTTCCATGGGTGCGGAGGCCAGGCGGTTGCGAAGGGTCTTGGGGGTGCGGCCGTTGCGACCCAGGGTCAGGGGCATTCCCGCTGCGGGCGTGGTGGGAGGCATGGTCAGCGAGCCACCTTTTCGCGGCCGCGCAGCTCGGGAATGGCTGCGTGGGAGGGCTGGGCTGGTGCGAAGCGGACGGGTTGGCCGGTGCGTGAAGATTCGTAAACGGCGAGGAGTATCCGCAAGGATTTCAGGGCGTCTTTGCCGGTAATTGCCGGTTCCGTCCCGTTTTCCAGTGCCTGGACAAAGTCCTGCACCTGCAGTTTGTGGAACGGGATCAGCTGGCCGTTGATGACGGACAGATCGACGTTCGGCTCCACGCCTTCCGGGTGGACAGGCTCGACGACGATTTGCTCGCCTACCGCCCACAGGTCCAGCCGGCCGTCGCTGCCTTCCGGAAACTCGGTGAGGGAAGCCGAAGCCCCTGTTTCGCCGGTGATGCGGAGCTGGATTCCGAGGTTGGGAGACACTGCCGTGGAGGCTTCCAGCGTGGCCATGGCTCCGGAGGTGAAGGTGATTACCGCCGTTGCGGAATCCTCTACCTCTATATAGTCGGCGTGACGGTAGGTGTTGACCTTGCCGTAAACCTCGGCCACGTCTCCCAGATACCACTGGAGGAGGTCGATCTGGTGGACCGCCTGTGACATGAGGACTCCACCGCCGTCGCTCTCCCACGTGCCGCGCCACGCGTCGCGGTTGTAGTAGTCCGGGGCACGGTGCAGCATGACCGAACACTGGGCCAGGATTGCCTTGCCCAAC
The DNA here is from genome assembly GCF_055389195.1 of Arthrobacter sp. DualSoilB13. Taxonomy (NCBI): domain Bacteria; kingdom Bacillati; phylum Actinomycetota; class Actinomycetes; order Micrococcales; family Micrococcaceae; genus Arthrobacter; species Arthrobacter sp. DualSoilB13. Next base: position 3,506,691 of record NZ_AP035865.1, read on the forward strand.
GTGCCGTCGTCGATCGCGGCGCGGATCTTCTGAGAGGCCGGCCAGAAGCGGCGCTGGAACAAAACCCCTAGTTGGACCCCGGCGTTCTCGCAGGCCTCCACCATGCGCTCAGCAGACTCCAGCCTGGTGGCGATGGGCTTCTCGCAAAGGACGTTCACCCCGGCCGCCGCAGCTTGGAGCACCACTTCCTCGTGGGTGGGGTGGGGTGTGCAAACGGAGACGACGTCCAGTCCCAGGGTGAGGAGTTCCTCCACACTTGCTACAGCGTTCGGTATGTCCCACGCTTCCGCTGTGGCCTTTGCCCGGTCCGCATCCACATCGCAGACGCCCACGATCTCCACGTTGTCCAGGGCACGGAACGCTTCCAGGTGGTTTCGGGAAATGGCGCCGCAACCCGCGATTCCAACGCGGAAGGTACGGGGTGCGGTTGCTGACGAAGTCATGGGTATCCAACTTTCAGGGCATGAGTCGTAGGGGTTTGTGCTGATGTGGCGAGCGCCGGAGTCAGGGGCGCGGCGGGTTGCCCGGAGGCGAACGGGTGCCGGGCGGCTGGGTGCCGCCGCCCGGCGTCGTGCTTTATCTGCTTACCTGCGCGCCGCGGGGTTTGCCGAGGTCCTCGAGCGGGACGTTGTAAGTCTCGCGGGCCGTCATGATGGCGATGGCCGAGGCTGCCAGGCAAAGAATAGTGAAGCCCGCTACAGGCCACCAACCGTTGGGGCCGGGTTGCGCAAGGAGCGTTGCGATGGCGGGTGCGAACCCGGCGAGGATGAGGCCAATCTGGCTGCCGATCGCCATGCCGGAGTAGCGAACAGCTGCCGGGAACATCTCCGGGAAGAAGACCGTCCACACACCGTTCCAGCAGGAGTAGAAGACGGTCATGTTCAGGAGGCCGAACAGGAAGATCAGGGGGATGTTCTGCCCGCTGATGGCCCAGAAGTAGCCAATGGTGGTCAGTGCGCAGCCGAGTGCTCCCACCAGCAGGACCTTCTTCCTGCCGATGCGGTCCGAGATCATGGCGGAGATGGGAATGGTCACCATGGAGAGCCCGATAGTTACAGCGTTCACGGTGAGCATGAGGGTGCGGTCGATGCCCACGGCCGGTCCGGTGGCGTAGGCCAGGGCGTACACGGTGAAGGTGGTCTGCATAACGGAGAACAGCATCACCACACCCACGCGCAGGACGTCGCGCCACTGCGTTTTGAAAACCGCGACGGCGGGGATCGCCTTGGGTTTGTTGTGCTCCACGATCTCTTCGAACACAGGCGGCTCATCCAGGCGGGTCCGGATCCAGTAAGCCACAGCTAGAACCACTACCGAAAGCCAGAACGGCACACGCCAACCCCAGCTGAGGAGCTGATCCTCAGGCAGTGCTGCCAACGGGATGAAGACGATGGTGGACAGCACCATTCCCGAGGCGTAGCCGGTCATCACGAAGCTGGTGAAGAACGCGCGGCGGCCTTCCGGCGAGTGCTCCATGGTGAGTGTTGACGCACCTGCGGCTTCGGCGCCGGCGGAGAATCCTTGGGCCAAACGGCCTACCAGCAACAGCGCCGTTGCCCAGTACCCGATCTGCCCGTACGTGGGCAGGAATCCTATGCCAATGGAGGCCACGCCCATGATCACCAGCGTGATCATCAGCGCTTGTTTGCGGCCGATCTTGTCGCCGTAGTGGCTCATCACCAAGCCACCCAGCGGCCTGGCCAGATACCCGACGCCGAACGTAGCCATCGCTCCAAGGAGTGCCACTACGGGGTCGCCGCCCGGGAAGAAGATCTTGGGGAAGATCAGGGCGGCGGCGGTGCCGTAGATGAAGAAGTCGTAGTACTCCAGGGTGGATCCCAGGAAGGAGGCGAGGGCCGCCTTCTTGGGCATTTTGACGTGCTCAACCGGCGCTGCCGGGTTGACGTCCGAGGGCGAGTGCTGCTGCACGTTTCCCATACTGTCTCCTCATTGAGTGCGCGGGAAGTGGCACCGCCATGGTGCCTTGCCCGGCAAAGAATTAGATGAGTCACGAATCGCCGGCTGCCGATTTGTTGGGCAGTCCATCCTGTGGCCGTTGATAACGAATTCAGGATGTGTGGTCCAGGTCACTGGCGATAGTTCCTCTGGGATCGACTGTAGGACCCAGGTCACAGGCCGAGGGGAAACTTCCCGTTGAACGGGACACAGGCATGCCTGGCTTAGTCAGTGGCAGACAACCAGGGCCGGGATCCGTAGGGCCGACGCTCAGCACCCATGGTCCGTGACAGGCCACGGCCAGCGGCCACCAGCACCGGAAGAATCAGCCCGGCGTCCTCGTCAACGGAGGGCACGACGACGGAAATCGCACCTATGACCGCATGGCCCTGGCCGAATACGGGAACGGAGTAGGCGGTGTTCTCCTCCACAAGGACGCCGACCAACCGGGCGTAGCCGCGCTCCCGGATCAGCGCGAGGTTGGCCCTGACTCTTGCAGGATCTGTTTCCGTAGCCGGAGTGGTCTTCTCCAACGCCCCGGCCAGGAATCGGTCCTGCACCCAGCCCGGCATGTGCGCCATCATGGCCATCCCGGAGGATGTGGTGTGGATGTCCAGTCGGCCCGCCACCTCGGCCAGGTTCATGACCGTTCCATGCCGGTCCAGACGCTCCAGGTAGAGCACGCTGTTGTTCTCCACGTCAGGTATGGACAACGCCACATGCTCCCGGACGGCCGCATGAACGCCTTCCAAAAACGGCAAACCCCGACGGCGGAACTCCTCCAAGGGGTTGCTGCGGGAGGCCAGCTCCCACATCTTCATGCCGACCCCAAACTCCCCTGAAGCATTACGTTCCAGGAGTCCACTGGAGGCCAAGTCCATGGCCAGCCGATGCACGGTACTGCTGGACATCCCGGTAATCCGGACCAGCTCCTTGAGTGGAAGCCACGGTTGGCCCTTGGAGAACGCATCCATGATTTTCACAACACGCTCAATGACGGACTCCCCCGACGCTGAGTTAGCCATGATGCCTCCCGTTAGCTTCCCGGCAATCCGGCCACCCCGGACGTCCCGGACGTGAACCCAATATAGCCTTGCACTTGACCTTGAAAATGTGGGAGGCAACGTGGAACTGCGGCAAATTGAGGCCTTCCTGGCGGTGGCCGAGGAACTTCACTTCGGCCGCGCGGCGGAGCGGCTCCGGATGGCGCAGTCACCACTGAGCCAAACCATCAAAAAGCTCGAAAAGGACTTGGGGTCGGCGCTGTTCGAACGCAACACCAGGTCTGTCACGCTAACGGCAGCGGGGCATTCACTGCTTCCGCACGCCCGGAAAATCCTCGACGAAGTGGACTTGGCCCGCCGTGCAGTGAACGCCGGAACCGGGACCGTTTACGGCAAGCTTGCCATTGGCTTTTCCGGGGCGTTGAACCACACCACGCTTCCCCCTCTGGCACGCGCTCTTCGCCAGCATTACCCGCAACTGGAGGTGACATTGCATGGCGGGCTACTGACCCAGGAAGCACTCCATCAGTTGGGCAACAACGTGTTGGATCTGGCCTTCATCGGCCTCCCCATCGACTCGCCGTCGTTAGCCACCCGCCGGATTGCCACGGAGCGTCTGGGGGTCACAGTTCCCGCGGACCATCCTTTGGCCGGGCAGACGTCGGTGGAGATGGCCGAACTCGCAAGCGACCCGTTCATCACCATGCCTGCCGCTCAAGGGTCCACACTCCGGGACGTCACTTTCGCAGCCTGCGCCGCTGCTGGATTCCGGCCCCGTATCAGCCAGGAAGTGGCCGATCCGTACACAGCCCTTTCCTTGGTAGCAGGCGGCGTGGGAATCAGCCTGATGCCCGAATCCATCCAAGGAATCATGCCGGCGGGCACCATCTTCCTCTCCTTGGCGGGGGAGGATGTCCTGCTGTTTTCAGGTCTCGCGTGGAACCCGGCAACAACGTCGCCAGCCATCCGTGCAGCCCTGCGGTTGGCCGAAGAAGTGCTCCCCACACCGGCACCCTGATCACTATGTGTTTTTAGCACATAGTGAGAGAGCAATTAAGTATTGGACAAGAGCTAATAGTTTGCCCAGCATTGAGGAAAGCCCCCACTCACTCAATGAAGAGGACACCCTCATGGCCACTTTCGCCGTTACCTACGCTTACTCCCCCACAACATCCGCCAGCCGGGATACGATCCGTCCGTCTCATGTCGAGTTCCTCAAAGCCCAGTTCGACGGCGGTCGCCTCCTGAAGAGCGGACCCTTCGGTCCCGAGGAAACTCCCGGCGCATTGCTGATCATTTCCGGCGATTCCAAGGCCGACGTCGAAGCCCTCATGGACCAGGATCCATTCCAGCAGGCCGGACTCATCCAGGAACGGACCGTGCGCCAGTGGAACATCTTCTTTGGCTCTGACACCGATGTTTCCGCAGCGCCGGCCGTTCAGAACTGAGGTCCGGGAATGCTCTCCGCTGTCACCGTCTCCCAGGAAACCATTGAATTCCGGGACTCCCCGGAGCCCACCCTTCAATCAGGCCACGCCCTTGTCCGGGTCCACAACGTCACTCTGTGCGGCACCGACCTCCATATCTGGGAAGACGACTACCCCACAGATTTGCCGCTCATCCAAGGTCACGAATTCTCCGGGATCGTGGAGGCCTTGACGCCCGGCGAGGTGTCGAACGACGACGCTGCCATCGCCATCGGCGATCGCGTGGCCGTCAATCCCATCATCTACTGCGGCAAGTGCCGCCCATGCCTGACGGGCCGCTACAACGTCTGCCACAACGTAGGCTGCCTGGGCTGCTACTCGGACGGGGCACTCAGCGAGTTGATCAGCGTCCCACTGGACAAGCTCTGCCCGGTGCCGGACGAGCTCCCGTTGGATATCGCTGCCATGGGAGAACCAGCATCCATCGCCATGCAGGCAGTCAACCGGGGCCGGCCTGAGGCCGGGGAAACCGCGCTGGTGCTGGGCAGTGGTCCCATCGGTTTGTTGGCAACGTTGTACCTGACAGAGTTGGGAGTCACCGTGGTCTGCGCTGATACCGAGCAGCACCGTCTGGACCTTGCCATGGAGTTCGGCGCCACGGACACGCTGCTGGTCACACCCGGTACAGACTTCCCGGACAGACATCAGGGACCTCGGTTGGATGCACTCACCGATGGCTACGGGCCCCAGCTGGTCATCGAGGCCACAGGCGTCCCTTCGTCTTTGGAGAACGCCATCAGGCTTGTGGCAAGTGCCGGGAGAATCGTCCAAGTAGGCATTTCGCCCAGACAGGCCAACGTGTCCATGAAGGACATCCCTTATAAGGAACTGGACATCATGGGAAGCCGCATGAGTCTCAACCTCATCCCTGACGGTCTGGCCCTCCTGGCCAGACACCCAAAGCAGGCCAGTGCCCTCATGACCCACCGCTTCGCCTTCGCGGACTTGGAACAGGCATACCGCCTGATGCAGGGACGCACGGAAAAGATCGGCAAAATCCTCATCGAGATGCCAGCAGGAACCACCGCATGAGCACCCCCATCCTCACCGCACCCGAGCAACTCAACGCAAGCTACGACGTCGTCATCATGGGCAGTGGCGCCGCCGGGCTGGTGGCTGCCGTCCGCTCGGCCGACGCCGGCCTCAGCGTCCTGGTTGTGGAAAAGGCTGACCTGCTGGGAGGCACCACGGCGGCTGGGGGTGGCGTGATGTGGGCGCCCAACAACCATCTCGCCAAGGCTGCGGGATACCAGGACAGCCATGCCGACGGCGTCGCGTACCTTTCCGAGGCGGCCGGGCACGTGATGACGGCCGAGGAGATCGAATGGTACGTGTCCACTGCGCCGCGGGCCGTGGAATTCCTCAACCGGAACACGAAGGTTTCCATGGTTCCGATCGCCCGTCCGGATTACCACATGGAGTGGAAGGGATCCGCAGATGGGGGCCGGGGCCTGGATAACAACGCGTTCGATCCCCAAGATTATCCAGGCCTTTCGGAACTGATCCGGCCGTCCTCCTATTTCCCGCTGCTCACTATGACCGAGCGCGATGAACTCAATGGCCGTGCGGCCGATCCGGCGCTCCTGTCGCGCCGGGCCTCCTCAGGGATCCGGACCATGGGCGGTGCACTGGTGGGCAGCCTTGTGGCGAGCGCTTTGGATCGTGGTGTTCACATCGTTGCCTCCAGTCCTGTGGAGGACTTGTCGCCGTCCGGCACCGGATGGAACGTGCGTCTCGGCGGCGGCGCCGGAGCGCACGTGGCCGCGACCGCCGTCGTACTCGCCTCCGGAGGGTTCGAATGGAACCCGCGACTCCGCAACGCCTTCCTGCCGTATCCGGTGACGCCCATCAGCGCACCGTCCAACGAGGGCGACGGGTTGGAACTGGGATTTAAAGCCGGAGCGGCTGTGGAGGACATGTCCGCTGTGTGGGGCGTTCCTGTCATATCGACGGCGGCGCATCAGTACGCTGGGCAGCGTTCCGGCCGAATGGGGAACGTCGAGATGACACTCCCGGGGTCGATCACCGTGAACAGCGACGGCAAGCGTTTCGTTAACGAAGCCCTCAACTATCACGATGCCAGCCGGGTTTTCGCGTCCATCAACCCGCATACGGGCAGGCAACAGAACAACCCCGCATGGCTGGTGTTCGACTCCACCTACTTAGCCAAGTACCCCGTGGCGGGTTCCACTCCGGGCTTGGCAGCCGAGTGGATGGTGTCTGCGCCGAGCCTTGAATTGTTGGCACTGGATCTGGGCATCAACCCGGCCGGGCTGGACGCTACGGTTGCCCGGTTCAACGCTGACGCTGCCCTTGGGGTGGACACGGAGTTCGGACGCGGCGCCACCCCGCAGGACCGATTCCTGGGCGACGCCGGCAACACTCCCAACCCCTGCCTTGCGCCTCTACTTGCGGCACCGTTCTACGCCGTTCCCATCCACGCCGGGGTATTGGGCACTTCCGGCGGGCTTGCCACGGACGCCAACGGGCGAGTGCTCGACCATCGGCAATCGCCCATTCCGGGGCTCTACGCGGCAGGCAACGTCTCGGCCGGCGTGTTCCGAAACAATTACCCCGGCGGGGGCGCCACACTGGGCTCGGCGATCACGCGTGCCTTTGCTGTTGGGGAGGACCTGGCGGCCCGGCTCACGTAGCCGCATCTTAGGGGACACCTACGTTTTGGGGGACGAACGCTCGACGGCGACTACCGCCGTCGAGCGTTGGGCGTTGCGAGGCCCGCTCTGCGCCCTATTTCGTGCGCAAGGGGCGCAAAGCAGGCCCCACAACGCACGGGCTAGCGGGCGTAGCGCTCCGCGAAGTTCCTGAGCACCCGCATCGGCTCCGTCACGGATGATTGGCGCGCCGACTGGATGAGCTCGTCGGCCGTGTGAGGCGGGAAGTAGCCAGCGTTCTTGTAGATGTCGATGCGCGTGATCAGCCCGTCGGCGTCGAGTTCGGGGTGGAACTGCGTGGCGTAAAGGTTGTTCTTGATCCGGAACATGTGCACCGGGCAGGCCGCCGAACTGGCCAACAACACTGCATGTTCGGGAAGTTCGCTGCACGCCTCCTTATGTCCTACGAAGGCTTCGAACGACTGCGGGACTCCGCGCAGAAGCGGGTCTCCTTTGCCCTCTGCACTGAGCGTGATCTGAGTCGCCCCCACGAGCTCACCAAACCGACGATCAATGACAGCGCCCTGATGCACGCCAAGTGTACCGACGCCGTAGCAGGCGCCCAGGAACGGGAAGTCCTCGGCCACGATCCGATCCAGCAAGGATGAAAGTTCCGCCTCAACCCGGATCTGGGCTGCACTCTTCTCCTCCACAGGATCGCTGGAGGTGTAAGGGCTGCCGCCCACGATCACGCCGGAATAGTCGGACAGTTCAAGAGCCGGCAAAGGCCCTGATTCCAGCCGAATCCGGACCAATTCCTCCGGTTCCAGACCGCAGTACCGGAGGTAGGCCTGGTACTCGTCATCGGCTGCGGCGTCTTCGGCTCGGGTGGCCAGCAAGAGAAAGGGCTTCACAGGCCCAGTCTGCGCGAGGAATGACTGACGGACAAAGTGTGTTGCTAACCGGAGGGGGTTTCTGACAGAGACTCCCTCGCATCGCCGTGGCTGCATAACGTTGTAGGAACCCCATGACATAACTCATGACTCATCCCAGAGGAGCCACCTTTTGAAGCAGGACCCCACGGTTGTCGGAACGCCATCTGCCGAGGCGTCACGTGCTGCAACGCAGCAACCGAAGAAGATCCCGTGGGGCGGGCTGTTGGTCTTGGCGGCTGCAGGTTTCACCGCCGTGACCACCGAGCTCCTGCCCTCCGGCCTGCTCCCCCAAATCAGCCGTGATCTGGGCGTGGACGAATCGGCCGTGGGTTCCCTGACTGCTGTCTACGCTGCGATTATCGTTTTCACTGCCCTGCCTCTATCCCGGTTCCTCGCTGGACGGTTTCCCCGCAAGACGCTGCTGATAGCCACCGTGCTGGCGTTTGCCCTCAGTAACGTCCTCCTGGCCTTCAGCCCGACACTGGGTTGGGCTATCGGAGCGAGGCTCCTTGGCGGCATAGCCCACGGCATGTTGTGGTCCAGCATGGCCCCGTATGTGGCCCGCATCGTTCCCGCCCATTCAGTAGGCAAGGCCATGGCTGTGGTGTTCAGCGGCAACAGCATTGCACTGGCCGTGGGTGCTCCCATCGGAACGCTCATGGGTTCACTTATGACGTGGCGTGCCTCGTTCCTGGTGTTGGCCGGGGTGGGCGTCCTGCTGGCCGTATTGGCTTTCTGGCTCCTCCCCGGCGCCCACGACCAAGCCAGCCAGAAAACTCCCTCTCTCCGGGCGGCCATGAAGCTGCCTGGCGTGGTCGCAATCGCCATCGCATGGCCACTCTTGTTGCTGGCCCATTTCACGCTGTTCACCTACGTTGCGCCCTTCCTCCTCGCATCAGGACTGCCGGAGTCCGCCACCAGCCTCTCCCTCTCGGTGGTGGGCGTGGCAAGCCTCGTGGGTATCTGGATTGCCGGCATGACCGCTGACTCCCGCCCGCGCACTTCGGTGATTGCCGCCGTCGGGCTCTTGACGTTGGCATTTGCCCTGCTGCCGGCGCTGGGCGGCACCTGGGTGGGCGCGTTCGGACTGATGACGCTGTGGGGCATCGCCTTTGGCGCGGTGGGTATCTACAACCAGGCCGCGATTCTCCGTGCCGGTGGTGAGCATAAGGATGCTGCCAACGGCCTCACCGTGGTGACCATTCAGCTGGGTATCGCCGTTGGGGCTGTCTATGGCGCCTTCGCCCTCACCTCGGTGGGGGCACAGTTGGTGCCTCTGGCCGCGGCCCTGCCCACGGCTATCGCCTTGGTGATCATCATCGCCAGCCGTCGCGGAGGCTACCCCGCCGGACCCCGGGAGAAGCGCCGTTAACATTTCCGAAACATGCCAGTGACGTGATCTTCACGAACGGGGTATTTCTGTAACTTAGCTGCAACTTAGCTCTTCTGAGTCGGAAACATAGCTCACCGAATATTGATCGGGGGGTTGGACTCAATGAGAAGGGAACGCAGGTGGAGATCTCTGCGCAACACGTCTGGATGATGTTGTCGGCGGCAATGGTGCTGTTCATGACGCCCGGCCTCGGCCTGTTCTACGGCGGCATGACCCGCGCCAAGGCAGCGCTCAACATGATCATGATGAGCTTCATCTCGGCGGGAATTGTTGGCGTGGTGTGGGTCCTGTGGGGCTACTCCATGACCACGGGTGACGGCTTCCTCGGCCTGTTCGGCAACCCTTTCGCGCACTTCGGCTTGCAGGACCTGATCGGGTCGCCTGACCTCATCAAGGCCGGCTTTGCAGCCACCTTCGCCATCATCACCGTGGCCCTGATCAGCGGAGCAATTGCCGACCGTGCCAAGTTCGGCGCCTGGGCGCTGTTCGTACCGATCTGGATCACCGTGGTCTACTGCCCGCTGGCCTACATGATCTGGGGCGGCGGTCTCATGAGCGCCGGCGGTGCCGTGACGCAAATCTTCGGTCAGGTCATCGACTTCGCCGGTGGCGCAGTGGTTGAGGTCAGCTCCGGAACCGCCGCTTTCGTCCTCGCATTGATCGTGGGAAAGCGTCACGGATTCGCCAAAGACCCCAACCACCGCCCGCACAACGTGCCGTTCATCATGATCGGCGCGGCCATTCTCTGGTTCGGCTGGTTCGGATTCAACGGCGGCGCAGCAACCACCGCCGAGCAAGCCGGCCTCATCTGGATCAACACCCTGGTCACACCGGCAGCAGCAATGCTCAGCTGGCTCATTGTAGAAAAAGTCCGTCACGGTCACCCGACATCGCTGGGTGCGGCGTCCGGGGTCGTGGCCGGCCTGGTGGCCATCACGCCTTCCTGCGCCAACATCAGTCCGCTTGCCGCACTGGGCCTTGGCCTGGTTGCCGGCGCCGCCTGCGCCGTGTTCGTGGACCTGAAGTACAAGTTCGGGTTCGACGACTCCCTGGACGTGGTGGGCGTGCACTTCGGTGCGGGCGTCATCGGCACCCTCTCCCTGGGCTTCATCGCGTTCCCCACCGAGGGCACGGCCGGCGGCCTCTTCTACGGCGGCGGCCCGCAGCAGCTGATTGCCCAAACAGTTGCCGTACTGATCACCATCGTCCTGTCCGGTTTGGGCACACTGGTGATCGGCCGAATCATCCACAAGACCATCGGATTCCGGGTTCCCCTGGAGCACGAAGTCACCGGCGTGGATCTCACCCAGCACGCAGAGTCCGCGTACGAGTTCGGCCTCACCGCCCACGGCCACTTCCGCCAGCAGCAGGCTCACCTCTCAGCCCTGATCGGCCGGAAACCGGCTCCAGCTGCCCCGGAGGCCAAGGAAGACAGCTTCGCCTAAAGTCCTCACACGCAGAACAGCAGCCGACGGCGGAACTCAGGTTTCGCCGTCGGCTGCTGTTGTGTGCCCCTCACCCGGGGCCGTTCCAGAGTCGCTGCCACCACGTTCGTTTGCCGGGCGGGTCAGGCTCCGGCTCGGGTGGGGCTGCTGCGGCCCTGCGCTCCCGCCACCTTACAATTTCAGCCTCCACGTCGCGGAGCTTAGTGATCACTGGCGGGCCGCCTTGTAATTGCCGCCGCGCCTCCACCACGCGTTTGTTGAAGTCCTCCAGCAGATCCCGGACTTGTTTCTCGGTATATTGCAGGTCCACCTTGGCGTCGAGTTCCGAGTCCTCAATCCGCAGTAAGATGGCGGGCGGCCCGATGCCGCTGAGCCGTTCACGCTGGATGAGCCCCTTGACCCACCAGTCGGGGTCGTAGTGCTCCCCCAAACCGGGGATTGGTTTGCCGGCGTACTTCAGGTTGTCGAACTTGCCCTGGTTCATGGCATCGCGGATGAGGTATTCAACCCGTGCAGCGCCATCCACCTTGCGGCGTTTCTCGCGTTCTTCGGCATCCGCGGCCTCAAGCTCTGCGTCTTCTTCGGCATTCCCGCCCCAAGACCGTACTGCCCGCAGTTCCGCGCCCCGCTCGAGCTTCCGTCTGAAGGCGTTGTTCTCGGCATTCACGTTCCCCGCCACCTCCTCACACGGCAGCCCTCGCCTGCCGGAAATCGTGGTCTCTGAGTCCAGTATTGCGCACGCTGTGGGTGGCCCGGGCCTCCACCACCCACATTAAAACTGAAACAGCCCCGACACGCCGCCGAAGCGGAGTGTCGGGGCTGTTGTCCTCCCAAAGTGGGTGGATGGGGCCAGTCTGGGGCACGTGGAGCTACGCGCGAACCGCCATGCTCGGGTCCAGTTGCTCGATGCCCTCCGGCGTCACCAGGACAACCCGGGCCGTGCAAATGTCGTAGAACAAGCCAGTGGCCTCAAGTTGACCGGACGCCAAGGCTGGCCCGGTGACCGGGTGTTCTTCCAGCTTCCGGAGTTGGAGGGCCACGTTCACCATGCTCAATTGGTCCAGCCGGCTGTAACCCTCAGCCGCTGCAGCAATCGCTACAGGGTGGCCGGTCATCAGGGCAGAGTAGCTCGGCCGGGCGTGCTCCAGCCACGTATCAAAGCCTTTGCCCATGGCCGGCGCAGCCCCCTCAGCATCGGCAATGACAGCTTTCATCGCACCGCAGTTGGAGTGCCCACAGACCACAATCGAGTCCACGGACAAGCCCTTGACGGCGAAGGACAGGGCAGAGTCGATCGAAGCATCGCTGCCGTCATTGCACACCACGTTGCCAATGTTCCGGAGAGTGAGGAGGTCGCCGGGCCCGCTGCTGGTGATCAGGTTGGGATTGACCCTGGAGTCCACACAGGCAACAAAGAGCGTGTCCGGATTCTGCCCTTCGGTGAGGTCCTGAACCAGGGGACGGACCTTGTCTGCGTGCCGCCGGTGATACTTATCGATGCCCAGGAGGATTGACCGCAGCGGCAGCCGCCCGCCGTCGTCGTCGTGAGCTGGGGTGACACCGGCAGGCAACCAGGACGTACGGGGCGGCAGCGGGAATTCGCGCGGGTCTTGGCGCTGCGGGGTGTTGTCCGCGGCGTCGCTGAATGCAGTGGTTCCGTGCTCTTCGAGGATCACGGAGGCGCCGGTGTTGCGCTGCTGCTTCTGCCAAGCGACCAGTGCTTCGCGGAAGGCGTGGTCAAGGTAGTCGGCGTTGAGTTCCACCACCACATCCTGGCCTTCTGGCACGGAATGGAGGACGCGGTTGAGCCGGGGCAGCGCGAAGAAGCTGCAGGAGCCGGCGATGGTCACGCGCCACGGCAGTGCTTCTGCAGAGGGAGCGTGCGCATGGATCTGTGCCCGGAGCACGCGCCACAGGACGCAGAGGGCGGCCAGTGCGAGGCCGATGATGACGCCTTCAAGGAGGTTGAGGGCCACCACGCAGACCAGGGTGACGCTGTAGACGAGGAGGTCTCCCGTGCGGAGGCTGGTGCGGATGTCCGCGACTTTGATGAGCTTGGCGCCGATCACCAGCAGGAGCCCGGCGAGCACGGACAACGGAATCAGTTGGATGAGTCCGGCGAAGAGGGCCGAAAACACCAGAACCCACACGCCGTGCAGGATTGCGGAGGTACGGCTCTTCGCTCCGGCTTCTACGTTGGTGGCACTACGGACAATCACACCGGTGACGGGCAGCCCGCCGAGCATGCCGGAAACGACGTTCGCGGAGCCTTGGCCCACGAGTTCCCGGTTGAGGTTGGTGCGCGAGCCGCCCATTTTGTCTACGGCGACGGCTGACAGGAGCGACTCGATGCTAGCGATCAGAGCCACCGTGATGACGGCCATGGCCGCGGCGCGCCAGTTTCCGTCGGGCAGGCTTGGGAGGGCGATGGCGTCGAAGATGGATCCGCTGAAGCTAATGCGCTCCACGCTTGGCGCAACTGCGACGGACAGCGCCGTCACGGCGACGACGGCGGCAAGCGGCCCGGGGATCTTCCGGACTGCGGCGGGGAGGAACTTCCACGTCAGTAGAATCGCGACGACGGCCACGCCCAGCAACGCCGAGTGCAGCTCGACGTTGGTGATGGCTGCGGGGAGCGCTGTGAGGTTTTCGATGGCAGATCCAGCGGCCTGACCGCCAAGAAGTACGTGTAGTTGCTGCAGGATGATGGTGATGCCGATGCCCGCGAGCATCGCCTTGACTACCACCGGCGAGACTGCCAGCGCAGCACGCCCGATGCGGCTGACACCCATGAGGAGCTGCACGACGCCTGCAGCAGCGGTGATTGCGCATGTCACCTGCCAGCCGAACTCGTCTACCAGACCGGCAACGACGACGGTCAGACCGGCGGCTGGGCCGCTCACCTGCAGTGGGGAGCCGCCCAGGCTGCCTGCAACAATGCCGCCGACGGCTGCGGCAATGAGGCCCGCCATGATCGGAGCACCTGAGGCGGCGGCGATGCCGAGGGAAAGCGGGAGTGCTACGAGGAAGACGACGAGCGATGCGGGTAGGTCTGCTCCCAGGTTGCTCAGGAGGCTGGTCTTACGGGCCTTGGGGCCTGGCGGGCTGTGTGAGTCGGCGGGAACGGTGGCGGATTCGTTGGACTGCGGCATGGGAACTCCTAGCTCTGGACTGCTGACCTTTCCAAGCTACGGAACTTGTCACCGTTAATGACAACAAGATGTGACAAGCGTGACAAAAGCTGTGAAGATGCGCTTCATGTTGGGACCAATGGGAACTTTGGCGGGGGTTGAGCGCGTTGGGGGTCCGAAGCTTTGGCCGCTGGACGAAACATTGGGACCCGGATCACATCCAATGCTCGGCCGGCTGTAAACTTCGCTGGTTGAAGCGATAGTCGCTCATCGAATTTATTGGGGGTTGAGCCTTGGCTGCTCGGGGTATATCCAGGTCTTTTGTCGGTGCCGCGGGGAGGCGTCTTGCTGCCGGGCTTCTTGTGCTGCTCACGGCGGCGAGCATCCTGGTCGGAGTGGGAGCCGGGTCGGCGCAGGCTGACATTCTGACTGACCAAAAGTTCAAAGGCAGCATGCCTATAGACGAAGTGTTGAATGCCAAGACCAACAAGATCTACGTAACGAACTACACCGCCAAGTCGGTGATGGTCGTTGATGGAAACACCATGACCTCGAAATCGATCGCCGTTACCGAATTTCCCGAGGAAATTGCCGTCAATGAAATTACCAACAAGATTTACGTCTCCCATGCTGGCAGCAAAGTGGTCACAGTAATCGACGGCGCATCTGAAGTGACGACGACCATCGCTCTCGCGGCACGCCCATCGGTTCTCGCCGTCAACAGCAAAACCAACAAGATCTACGTTAGCCACAGGGGCGCAGGACTCTCAGTTATCGACGGGTCCACTCGGACAGCTACTCTTTTGCCTTCGCCCTTGGCTGTTGAATCAATGGCCGTTGATGAGACAACGAACCGGATCTTTGTCACGGATTGGGTCGGTAAGAAGACTGCGGTTCTCGACGGAGCTAACCACACTTTCAGCACCATTGACCTTGGATGTGTCGCCCAGTCCATGGTCTTGAATAGCGCTGCCCAAAAGATTTTCTTTGCCTGCCCGGCCGCCAAGGCATTTGCGGTTCTCGATGGACAAACCAATGCTGTGACTGTTGCTCCAACTGGAACAGATGCGCGTCCCGGGGTCATGGCCATCAACCGCAAAGCCAACATGGTCTATGCCTCAGATGAAGGCGGCCAGTACCTGACGGCGCTCGACGGTGCCACCCTGAAAGTTACTAATACCCCGGTGGACGACACCAATTATCAGAGCATGGCAGTCAACGAAACCACCAATAAGGTCTATGCATCTGATCTTTACAACTACCGTGTAACGGTATTTGATTCGCAGGCAAACCTGCTGGGTGATGTCAGGGACTTCAATAATCCGGCTGACCTGGCCGTGAACGAGGCCACGAACAAGATCTATGTCCTCGACTCAGGTGCCGCTGAAATCCGGATCATTGACGGGAAGAACGTTGCGCCGGTCTTCACCTCCGGTAACCCGCCAAACGCAGGGACTGTCGGGGTCCGGTACCAGCACTACTTCACGGCTAGCGGCTCGCTGGTACCCCAGTTCAAGGTTGCAAGCGGCTCATTACCGCCCGGCCTCACTCTGCAATCACTAAATCCTGGCGGGGTGCTAACCGGCGTTCCCACCACACCAGGCACTTACACGTTCCGCGTCGCGTCCACTAATGGCTACGGTTCAGATGCGATCAGCGCACTCCTGACCATCACGATCAAAGCGGCTAGCGTGGGGCACGACTTCAACGGAGACCGAAAGCCCGATGTCCTTTCCCGCGATGGAAACGGGAACTTGTGGCTTTACCCCGGTCAGGGCAACGGTGGCTGGCTTCCGCGGATTCAGGTTGGCCAAGGCTGGAACGTGATGACGTCCATGGTTGCCCCCGGAGACTTCAATGGGGACGGCAATGCCGACGTTCTGGCGCGTGATGGCGGCGGCGCACTCTGGCTTTACCCAGGCAACGGCGGAGGCGGTTGGTTTGCTCGAGTCCAAGTGGGACAGGGATGGAATTCGATGAGCGCTGTCACAGCAGTCGGAGACCTCGACCTTGACGGAAGTGCCGACTTGGTAGCCAGGGACGCGGACAGCTACCTCTGGCTCTATCGAGGGAACGGAAAAGGTGGCTGGCTTCCGCCGAGCCGGATGGGGAACGGGTGGCAGGTATTGACTGCGATGATGGGGCCCGGCGATTTCACCAAGGACGGCGTTCCCGATCTTCTGGCTACTGACGGCCCCGGAGCATTGCAGGAATACAGAGGTCACCAGACACGGTATGAGTGGGGAGTGCATTCGTACTTCACCGGCCCCACCACCGTAGGCAACGGCTGGAACGCCATGACCGCAATCGTGGGCCCCGGTGACTTCAACGGCGACGGCAACGTGGACCTCCTGGCCCGCGACGCAGGCGGGGCCCTCTGGCTCTACCCGAGCAACGGCCAGGGAGGCTGGCACCCCCGAGGCCTGGTCGGCTCCGGCTGGAACGCCATGAACCTGATCATCTAGCAACCAAAAACAAAGCAAAGCGGACGACGGCGGGAACCTCCCGCCGTCGTCCGCTTGCTTTCCGAACCCATAACCTAAGGTTCCTTAGTTTAGGCTTGGCATCATGAGCTATTCCGAAGCCCAGCCAGTCCGCATCAGTTCCGAACCCGCGCAGTTGCAAGCACTGGGTCCTGTGCTCGAAAAAGTGCGGGCAGCAGTGGGCGACGTGCCGGCATTGCTCACCATTGCCGAGGACATCGGCCGGACCGCCCCGAAGCCCGGCGAGGGAAACACCGCCAAGCTGTGGGAATTGTTGGCCTCCGTCACAGCCGTGGATGTCGCGGCCGGGCGAGTGCTCGAACCACACCTTGATGCCTTGGCAATCCTCTCTCAAGCGGGGGCAGAAGAACCGCAAGAGGGAACATGGGGAGTCTTCGCAGCGGAAGGCCCCGAAACAAAGCTCGAGGCCAGGCGAACCGCAAACGGCAGCTACGTCCTCAACGGATCCAAGCCGTGGTGCTCACTGGCCGCGCAGCTGGACGGCGCAGTGATCACCGCCCACACGGAAGACAACACCAGAGCGGCCTTCGCCGTTGACTTAAAGCACCAAGGCGTGACAGCGGAGACACCTGCGTGGACCAGTCGCGGCCTGCAGGAAATCCCCAGCGGAACAGTCCACTTTGACCAAGTGGAAGCACGGCCCGTCAACCACGGAAACTGGTATTTCCAGCGCCCGGGTTTCGCTTGGGGCGGCATGGGTGTGGCTGCGTGTTGGTTAGGCGGAGCCGTCGCCGTAGCGCGAGACTACACGGATGCGTTGACCAAGGCCGCAGCCAACGGCCGCGAACCGGACCAGATTGCGCTGGCTTCCCTGGGCGAGATCGACCGTATCCTTGCCACCACCACGAGCCACCTCGCCCAGACCGCGGAACGCATCGACGCCGGTGATTTGGAAGGCTCAGATCCTGACGGCCCAAGCCCCTGGCCAGAAGCCCTCCGTATCCGCGGAACTGTTGCCACCGCCGTCGAGCGTGTGCAAACCTTGGTGACGCAGAACCTGGGCCCCGGCCCGCTGGCTTTCGACGAAGCTTATGGCAAGCGCATGGCGGACCTGTCGCTGTACATCAGGCAGCATCACGCCATGCGGGACGACGCCCAGTTGGGCGCCCTGGCTCTGAAAGGGGACCGCAGTTGGTAGCTTTCTCGCACACGGACACCGGCACGTCGGAGTCTGAATGGGCTGCCAGCGGGGTTGCTGCCTTGCCCGAACTGCCCCTGAGCGCAGACGAACTGGCTGACATGACGTTCGTAGTTCTCGCGGCCCACCCGGACGACGAAACACTGGGCGCAGGCGGTTTCCTTGCCAAACTTCATGAAGCCGGAGCTGCAGTGGAGGTTCTGCTGTGCACCGCCGGCGAAGCTTCGCATCCTGACTCGCAAACCACGACGCCGGAACAGCTTGCCGCTGTCAGGCTCACGGAGTTCGACTCGGCAGTGTCCGGGTTGAATCCGAGCGCCACGTGGCGGTTCCTGGAACTTGCCGATGGGCAGCTCGCGGCCAGTACGGAGAGGATCGCGGACTCTCTTCGGGCAGCGGTTGCGGGAAGGCCGGCAGACAGCGTCACGATTATTGCCCCCTATCGCCATGACGGGCACATCGACCATGACACCCTTGGCAGCATCGCCGCGGACGTCGCGGCACAGGGCGGCCATGGCCTGCTGGAGTATCCCATCTGGTACTGGTTGTGGGCTGGTCCGGATGACTCCACATGGAACTCGTGGGTGCGGGTGCCGTTAGCGGATCAGGATCAGCGCGCCAAACAACGGGCAATGGGTGCCCACCTCTCCCAAACGAAGCCGCTGTCCGATCAACCCGGAGATGAGACGCTCCTTTCAGATACGTTCCTTGAACACTTCAGAAGGCCATGGGAGGCCTTCGCTTGGCATCCTTCCACGGCCGGGAGCAACAGTGCCGCAGACGCCGAGCGGATCTTCGACGAGGTCCACTCCAGGGAGGAAGATCCCTGGAGTTACACCACCAGCTGGTACGAACGGCGCAAACGGTCACTGACCTTGGCCGCGCTGCCGGAGGAATCATATGAATCCGGGCTGGAACTGGGTTGCTCCATTGGCACTCTCAGCGAGGAACTCGCCCAGCGCTGCCAACAGTTCCTTGGAGTGGACGCCAGCAGCGGAGCCCTTGCCCAGGCAGCTAAGCGGCTCTCACGGTTCCCCTCGGCAGAGACCCGGCACCTGACCATGCCCGGCGAGTGGCCCGAGGGCACTTTCGATCTTGTGGTGCTGTCCGAGACGGGCTACTACCTTTCGCCGGATGAACTCACGGAACTCCTGGCGCGGATTGAAGCGTCCACGCGGCCCTGCGGGACCTTGGTGTTGTGCCATTGGCGGCACCCGATTTCGGGCTGGCAACTGGACGCCGAAGCGGTCCATGCCATGGCTCGTAAGAAACTCGGCTGGCCCACGCACGGCCTCTACCGTGAGAAAGACTTCATGTTGGAGATCCTTCTGGCACCTGAGAGGACGCCATAACCATGACCGGGCCTTTGGAGATCAAGAGCGTGGCAGTGGTCATGCCCGCCCACAACGAGGACCAACACATCGGGAAGGCACTGGTGGCACTAAAGGCCGCCGCGGACGCACTCAACCGTGATTGCCCAGGCGTGGAGGCCAGGATGGTGGTGGTCCTGGATCACTGCACCGACCGCTCTGCGGAGATTGCCGCGGCGCACACCTCCGGCGACAACCGCTTCAGCGTGGTCAACGTGAACCTGCGCAGCACGGGCGCGAGCCGGGGCTTTGGCTTCCGCGCTGCCTTGGAAAGCCTGCGAGCTAATGACACCGCCGGTATCTGGCTGGCCACCACGGACGCCGATTCCGTTGTTCCCCGGCACTGGCTGACGCGGCAAGTGGAATTGGCCAACGCCGGAGCGGACGCCCTCCTTGGGTCCGTGGAACCCGACCCGGCGGACATGGACCCGGCCATCCATCGTCGTTGGATGGAACTCCATCCGTTCCGGGAGGACCACCAGCACATCTACGGCGCCAACTTGGGAATCCGGGCCTCGGCCTATATCAGTGCGGGAGGCTTCCCCGGGCTGCGCTCCCACGAGGACCGCGTTCTGGTGGAACGGCTCCGTCACCGAGGTTTCGCAGTGTCAGCCACGGACACCATCCGCGTTGTAACCTCTGGGCGGACACATTCCCGCGCGCCGGAAGGGTTCGCCGCGTACCTGCGGTCGCTCGCAGCCGAGCTTCCGACTCCCGCCAGCGGCTGACAGCCAGCGGCTAAACCGCCAACGCCCCCTCCAACGCGGCAATCGCAGCCTTCGTGATCGTTCGGCGTTCGCCCGTTCCGTCAACGCTGAGCAGAATCCCCCGGTTCGAGTACGCCGTCAGCACTGGCTGCGTTTGGTCCCGATACAGCTCAAGCCGCCGCTGAATCACGGGTTCGGTATCGTCGGCGCGTCCCTGTTCCTGCGCCCTGCGGAGCATCCGGGAAAGCAATTCGTCGTCTGATGCGGTCAACTCAAGAACTACTTCAAGGGTTTGCTGACGGTCGGCCAGGATCTCGTCCAGGGCGCCGATCTGGATGACCGTCCGTGGGTAGCCGTCCAACAGGAACCCGGCCGCCGCATCTGCCTCTTCGAGCCGCACCCTCAGCATGGCCGTGGTGACGTGATCCGGCACAAACTCCCCGCGATCCATATGGCCGCTGGCTTCTGCCCCCAATTCCGTTTTGTCGCGGACGTGGTCGCGGAACAGCTCACCAGTGGAAATGGCGGGGATCCCAAAATGCCGGGCAATGTGCTCTGCCTGCGTACCTTTACCGGAACCGGGAGGACCCATGATGATCATTCGCGCCATGACACTGGTCCGTTTCGAGAGGCAACAGGGACTTAACCATACGCCGGCGACGGCGGGAGGCGCCCGCCGTCGTCGGCATCTTTTTGCTTTGGGTTCAGTGATCAGGCATTGGCAAGCATGGCGTCGATCTGCCCGACTGCTTCCCGCATTCCCTCATCCATGCCCATCTCGACCATCTTCTGCATCTGTTCTTCGGAGTCGAAGGTGGACGTGATGGTCATGCGGGTGCGGTTTTCCAGGGGCTCAAGTTTCACGGTGGCGTGGGTGATACCCAGGTCATCTACCGGCTCGCCTTGTTCGTCGGCGAATCCGTCGTCGAACTCAAGGTGGTCCGGGGAGTTGATGGCGGTGAACTTCCACCAGCCCCGCGCTTTGGTGCCGTCCGGACCGGTCATGTAGTACGCGGCCTTCCCGCCAACGGTGAATTCGTGCGTCTCAAAAGTGGCCGGCCAGGTGGGCGGTCCCCACCAACGCTCAAGCTGCCGGGGGTCTTCCCAAACCTGCCAGACGCGCTTCACGTCGGCATCGAATTCAGAAACAATGCTGAAGCTCAGGGCCTCAACATCCTTGTTTACGCTGACAACAGTCATGGCAGATCCCTTTCATCATCTTCGGCGAGTATGTCCGCAATCCGGTCGGCTCGTTGCCTCCAGATCATTTCCAGTTGATCCAGCAGATGGCGGGCTTTCTGTAGTCCTTCATGGTTTCCCCGCACGATCTGTTCCCTCCCACGCTTCTCCTTGGTCACCAGGGAGGCCCGTTCCAGGACCGCAACATGTTTTTGTACGGCCGCGAAACTCATGGTGTAGAGCGCAGCAAGCCCGGAGACCGAGTACTCCCCCTCGGTCACCCGGGCCACGATGTCCCTACGGGTGGCATCGGCCAAAGCCTGAAAGATCCGGTCGATCTCGGCGTCGGAGAGGTGTGTACGGAGCTGATCTACAACCATTTGGTTGTACGATATCGCCGACTCGCAATGGTGTCAACGGGTTACCGACGCGACAACTGGCCGGCGACAGTTCGCCGGCGCCAGTTCGCCGGCGACACGCACATTCACCAGGGCCACCCACCCGCGCCACCAATCGCCTTCCCGGCGCTCTCTCACATAACGCGCCATTTCCGCCGACGCTCTATCACCGGGTGATAGAGCGTTGGGCGGAAGGGGCTGTTATGTGAGAGAGCGTCTGGGCTGACCGGGCCTGTTATTTCCCTCCTCAAAGACCGACAATGTAAGTATGCTGATTATTATCGGGCAAGACTAAGAGGAGGACACAGTGACCACGAAAGTGAACAAGACAATCATGGTCAATGTCCCGGTCAGTACGGCCTACAGGCAGTGGACCAAGTTCGAGGAGTTTCCACACTTCATGGGCGGCGTTGAGCGCGTGACACGGCTCAGCGACGACCGGCTGGAATGGGTGGCCCAAATCGCCGGCGTCCATCGCCGCTGGGAAGCCAAAATCGTCCAACAGGACCTGGACCGAGCGGTGGCATGGGCCGCCGTTGAGGGTGCCAAGAACGCAGGTTGGGTTGATTTCAAAGAAGCAGGCCCAAGCCAGACGTCACTGCATCTGTCCTTGGAATACGAACCGCACGGCGTCCTCGAGTTCCTGGGCGACAAGTTGCACATTGTTGAAAGGCAGGCTGAGTCAGACTTGAAGAAGTTCAAGGAGTACATCGAAAAGCAGGCACCGGAGACCGGCGACGAGAACCCCAGGCCAGGGACTGCCGCTGCCGGGGCGTCGGCTACCCCCGCCTCGGACTCGACACCGATCGTGGATCCCATCACCCACCCGTTCGATCAGACCAACGGCCTGGCCGACGTGGATGGCGACTCCGACGAAACCGCCGAGAGCGACACGCGCAGTGCCGCAGAACGGAAGCAGGACGAGGACCGCGGACCGGGCTTCATACCGCCACAGAGCGGCTTCCTGCCGGGACAGCACTAATCGCTCCTCCCTTGTGACGAGCCGTTTCGCTGCGTTTCGTAGGATTTAGCACGGTTGAGCGGGGTGACAGACCGGCTTGGGCGCAGGCACCTCGCTCCGTAGTGTCGAGCCATGCCGAAGCCTTCAGCCACTCCGCTCTCCGTCCTCGATCTGAGCCCGGTATCGGCCGGTCAGACTCCCGGCGATGCCCTGCGGAGCACCCTTGCCCTTGCCGCCGCTGCCGAGGCTTCCGGCTACTCGCGGTATTGGCTGGCCGAGCACCACCTCAACACCGGCGTTGCCGGGTCAGCCCCGCATATTCTGGCCGGGTTGGTTGCCTCCGCCACCAAGACCATCAGGGTGGGCACCGCGGCAACGTTGCTGGGGAACTACCGGCCTCTCCAGATTGCCGAGAGCATTGGAACGCTCGCCGCCGTTTTCCCGGACCGCGTGGACTTGGGCTTTGGCCGCTCCGGCCCGCCCAAGTCGCCCAGCGAGCCCGCACCGGGAGTGGTGGCCGCTGACTCTTCGAAGCCCACCGATCGAGTGGTTGACGGACTGCTGATCCCCGCGCCGCGCCCCATCTTCGGCGCTGTCCTGCCCAGGAAGTTCCGGCTGCAGGGTGAACTGCTGGGCCGCTTCCCGGGAGACGCGGACAACTTTGAGAATGACATCCAGGACATCATCGGATTTTTCACCGGCGAGTACAGGACCAAACACGGCGAGGAAGTCACTGCTACACCCGCCCTCGGCCACGCGCCGCAGTTCTGGGTCCACGGCTCAACAGCCGGACCCAGTGCACGGCTGGCCGGCAAGTTGGGCCTCCCCTTCGGCGCGAACTACCACGTGGCACCGGCGGGGGTTCTGGACTCCATTGCCGAGTACAGGGCCCACTTCGAACCCTCCGCAGCCTTGCGGGAACCGCATGTGATCGTCTCCGCGGACGTGCTGGTAGCTCCGGACGAACGCCAGGCCCAGCGCTTGGCCCGCGGCTACGAACACTGGGTGCACGGCATCCGCAGCGGCCACGGCGCCATCCCGTACCCGTCACCAGACGATGCGTTGGAGCTCACCCTGGATGCGGAAGCCAAGGACCTCATCAAGGACCGCTTGGACACACGGTTCGTGGGCGATCCCCACCAGGTCAGCGAAGGTCTCCGTACCTTGCAGCGAGCCACCGGCGCCCAGGAACTGCTCATCACCACCATTGCCCATGACCCCGCCGACCGTCAGAACTCCTACCAGCTGCTGGCCGAAGCCTGGGGCCTCTAGCCTTTTCCGATTTTCCAACCACCACCTAGCAAGGGAGCACCATGTCCAACGAAACCGCCGTCCAGGAACCCGTCCAGGAATCAGTCCAGGACACCCAACTGATCACCGCCGATGCCGCGGCCAAGCTCATCAAAGAAGGTGCCCTGCTGATCGATGTCCGCAGCGAAGGCGGCCGCGCCAGCACCGGCGCAGTCCCCGGCGCTGTGGTGGTGAACCGCGAGCACGTGGACGAAGACTTCAGCCCTGAATCCGCACACCGCCTCGCCCAGCTCAGCGGCACCGACCAGAAAATCGTGGTGTTCTGCGGCTCCGTGAACGGTTCACGACCCGTCGCGCAAAAACTCAAGGTCCTCGGCTACACCAACGCTGTCCACGTGGACGGCGGCTTCCCGGCCCTCCGCGATGCCGGCGTCCCCACCACCGGGCCCACCGCCCCGCCCGTCGAAGCGACTCCGCCCGCAGCCACCACTCAGGCGTCCACCGATTCGGTGGCCTCCGAGCGCTGAGTACCTGCCGCCGTCGGGCCTTCCGGCGTCAGCACCACCGCCGTCGTCGCGGCTTCCTTTCCGGAAGTCACGACGGCGGCACTCGTCTTTGCGCGATCCCGCGCCTCACCAAGCCAGTCGATTCCAGCGGCGAGCGGGGCGACTCCCAGAAGAATGCGGCACATGACGATGCCCTGGTGGAAGGCGTCCTAGGAAGCTTGGCCGGTGGCGGCGCCGTGTGCCTGCAGGAACCGCATGACCGTGTGTGAATCAGCACCCAAGGCCCGGCCCCACCGATAAACGGACACTCCCGAATGGAGCATCCGGAGTGCCGTTTGTCGGCGGATCATAGCGTCGGCGGGGAACGACGGGCGGCATTGCACCTGAAGGGAAAGCGGTTCGTGAGAGAGGGACGCCCAAAAACCCGCGGGATGTGAGAGAGGGACGCCAAAAAACCCGCGGGATGTGAGAGAGGGTCAGGAAGTGTGGGCCAGCACCCGCGCTCGGGCGGCGGCTTGGCCTGCCCGGAGCTCCTCGGCGGTCCGGCCCTGCTCCCGATGTGCCACTTCCTGCTTCAACTGCGGGATGACGTGCTGGCCAAACTCCAGTGCGTCCGGGACGAAGTCGTAACCTCGGAGGCCGAAGATCTCGAATCCGAGGTCGTGGTAGTCCAGGATCGCTTGGGTGACGGTGTCGTAGGAGCCGACCAACGCCGTCGCGCTTCCGCCCCCGCCGCCCGCTGCTTTGGCGAGTGCCGTCCAGAGGGCGCGGTCGTGAAGGTCGCCACGTTCCGCGGCGGCGAGCAGCCTTTGGGTGCCGGCAGCTTCAGGCTTCTGGTTGTAGTGGCGGACGGGATCAATCACCTCGCCGGCGGAGCGCCGCGCCTCGAACGTTCCAAGGATGGCGTGTGCCTTCTCCCAGGCGAGCTCATCAGTCGCTGCAACTATGGGCCGGAACGCGATCTGCCAGCGCAACGGCTCAATCCGCCCCACCGCGGCGGCCCGCGCAAGGATCTGCTCTTGCTGCGAAGCGGCGTCGGCCAGCGGCTCGCCGAAGAGCGCATAGATGTCTGCTTCAGCGGCGCCCACAGACCACGCAGCCTCGGAGGAGCCGCCAAAGGAAATACCCGGCCTCTTGCCGGCAAAGGGCCCCAAACCAGAGGCAAAGTCCTCAAAGCGATAGTGCTCGCTGTCCCAGCTGAACGACTCCCCGGACCACGACCGCCGAACGATCTGCATGTACTCCTGCGTCCGGCCGTACCGGGCATCCTTGGCCAGGAAATCACCCTCGCGGGCCTGGTCCGCTTGGCTTCCGCCGGTGATGAAGTGCACGGTCAGCCGCCCTTGCGCGATGTGGTCCAGCGTCAGGAAGGAACGGGCGGCGAACGTCGGATGGGAGACGTTGGGCCGGTGCGCCAACCGCAGCTGGATTCGCTCCGTGTTCGCAGCGACCCACGCCGCGTGGACAGAGGGATCCTGTGTGGTGGAGTTGTACGCAAAAAGTACGTGGTCCCAGTTGTTGTCCTCGTGGATCCGCGCAATGCGGGCCGCGTACTGAGTGTCGAAGAAAGACGTGGTGGCAGGCGACGTCTCCGTGGAGTCGTTGCCGGCGCCCATGCCGAGAAACTCGATAGGCATAATAATTCTCCAAAAAGACTTAGCGGCGAAGGATGCGCTGGGCCAGGAAATTACCCAGCAACTGCGCGGCCTGGACCATGACGATGATGATCAGGACTGTCACCAGGGTGACTTCCCAGTTGAACTGCTGGTAGCCGTACATGATGGCGAAGTTGCCCAGCCCACCGCCGCCGATGTACCCGGCCATGGCAGACATGTCCACAATCGCGATGATCATGAACGTGTAGCCCAGAATCAGCGGCGCGAGCGACTCTGGAATCACCACGGACCACAGGATGTGCAGCCTGCTGTCTCCCATGGCCCGAGCGGCCTCAACCACGCCGGGATCTGACGCCACCAGGTTTTGCTCCACTACCCGCCCAATCACCACACCGGCCATCAACGCCATGGGCAGGATCGCGGCAGTAGTGCCAATAGTGGTGCCCATGATGATCAAGGTCAGCGGCGCGATGGCCGTGATGAAGATGATGAACGGGATGGGCCGGATGATGTTCACCAGGAAGTTCAGGAACGAGAACACGGCCTTATTGGCGAACAAGTTTCCGGGCCTGGTGGCGTAAAGGGTGACGCCCAACGCCAGTCCGGCGATGCCGCTGAGCAGGACGGTGATGACCACCATGTAGATGGTCTGTTGGAAGGATTCGCCCAGGACGGGCAGGAGGGTTGTCCAGTCGGTCATGGCTATTCTCCTGCGTTCGCGGGGACGGGAAGGTGCGGAACGGCACTATCGGCGGGGGCCGCCGTCGGGAATTCACGTTCGACGGCGGTGACGTCGCCCAGGTCGGCGAGCGCGGCGTCAATCGCGGCGTCGCTGCCTGTGAGCTCGTACGTGAGTGTGCCCAGGATCTTGTTCTGGATCTCGGTGACGCCCCCGAACACTACGCTGGAGCCCACGCCGTGGCGCTCAAAGGTGGCCGCAACCAGAGGAGTAGGCGCTGCCTCGGAGATGCCAATGGAGACAAGCTGGCCGGGGTGTGCCGCGGCGAGGCGGCTGACGGTGTCCGGTCCCGGGGTGCCGTGGACGGCCGTGGAAACGAAGCGTTGGGTGGAGTCGCTGCGGGGGTCGGCGAATACGGAGTATGTAGGCCCGGATTCCACTACCCGGCCGGATTCCATCATCACTACGGTGTCGCAGATTTCCCGGACAACGTGCATCTCGTGGGTGATCACCACAACGGTGGTGCCGAGTTCTTTGTTGATGCGGCGTAGAAGGCGCAGGACGTCGCGGGTGGTTTCCGGGTCCAGTGCGCTGGTTGCTTCGTCAGCGAGGAGGATGTCCGGGGCGTTTGCCAGCGCACGGGCAATGCCTACGCGTTGCTGCTGCCCTCCGGAGAGCCGGCGTGGGTAGGAGCCTGCCTTGTCCGCGATACCCACGAACTCAAGAAGCTCCTCCACGCGCGGCTTGATCTTCTCTTTGGGCCACCCTGCCACCTTCAACGGATACGCGACGTTCCCGAACACGGTGCGGGACTTCAGGAGATTGAATTGTTGGAAGATCATGCCGATGCCGGCACGGACTGTGCGCAACTGGCTTTCGGGGAGCGACGAGATGTCCTGGCCTTTGACGTAAACGTGGCCCTCGGTGGGACGTTCCAAGCCGTTGAGCAGGCGGACCAGCGTGGATTTTCCGGCACCGGAATATCCCACGATGCCTACTACAGTGCCCTCTTCAATGTCCAAGGTGACCTCGTCTACGGCCCGCACTGCTTCGGTGCGTTGGCTGCGCTTGCTTCCTTGGATCGGGAACAGCTTGCTGACTCCGCGCAGGGAAACGATCGCGCTCACCGGAGCCTCCTTCGGGGTTGATTGAATGCCCATTCCAGCAGCGCGGTCACCGGGTGACCGAACCGCGTGAAGCCCTGTGACCTGCGGTTTCTTCCCTTGACGGCCCGCGACGGAGTGTTGCGCAGGCATTCGATTCACACCATCCACCGTGCCTAGCGTGAGCCGAGGGGAACACCCTGCACCTTCCATTCGCATCAAGACCCTTTGTACGGAGAAGCATCATGAAGAACCGCCTGTTAGTCGCCGCCGTCGGCCTGATCGCCGCCCTATCGCTCTCGGCATGCGGGGGTCCGTCAAGTGGTTCCACAACCTCTGCGAACACCAAGGTGGTCATCGGCGTGGACGACGGTGCCGAGGAGCACTGGACCATCCTGAAGAACAAGCTCAAAGATCAGGGCGTTGATCTTGAGGTCAAGAACTTCACAGATGGCGCGCAGATCAATACGGCAACCCAGCAGGGCCAGGTGGACATCAACCTCTTCCAGCACCTGAAGTACCTGTCCCAGTTCAACGTCAACAGCAATGGCACGCTGGTCCCGGTAGGCGCTACCGCCGTTTACCCGCTGGCTCTGTACTCGGAGAAATTCAAATCCGTTGGTGAGCTGCCGGCGGACGCCGAGGTTGCGATTCCGAACAACCCCACAAACCAGGCCCGCGCACTGCTGAACCTGCAGACCGCCGGCTTGCTGCAGCTCAAGGATGGCGGCAACTCGCTGTCCACTCCGGCTGAG
This sequence comes from Arthrobacter sp. DualSoilB13, assembly GCF_055389195.1. Lineage (NCBI taxonomy): Bacteria > Bacillati > Actinomycetota > Actinomycetes > Micrococcales > Micrococcaceae > Arthrobacter > Arthrobacter sp. DualSoilB13. Next base: position 3,534,821 of record NZ_AP035865.1, read on the forward strand.
ATCACCTCGAGCAAGATCAAGGTTGTCCCCGTTGACAGCAACCAAACGGTGAACGCGCTCAAGGGAACCACGGACGCCGCCGTCGTGAACAACACCCAAGCCCAGAAGGGTGGACTGGGTGACGAGAAGATCATCTTCAAGGAAGACCTGAACTCCGAGTCCCTGGCCCCGTACATCAACGGCTTCGTGGTGAAGGCCGACCGTAAGGACGACGCCACGTGGAAGAAGATCGTTGATGCCTACCACTCCCCCGAAGTTGAGGCCTCGGTGACCAAGCTCAACGACGGCAACCTGCAGTTCAAGGCTGACTGGACCGCTGCGAAGCTGCAGGAAGTCCTCACTGCTGAAGAAGCAGCCATCAAGAAGAGCAAATAGCACTTGAGGGGCGGCGGCCCTGCGCCACAGAGTGCCGCCGCCCCTCAACCTTCCTGACCCCAAAAAGCAACAGCACCGAAACAGGCCCATGAACCAGACACTCATCCGTGAACGCCAACAGATTCACTTCTTCGCCTACCTTGTGGGCACAGGCATCCATCTGGCTTCATGGCGCCACGAGACAGCCTTTCCCCAGGCCAGCATCGATTTCGCCCACCAGGTACAGCTCGCCAAAACTGCCGAGGCCGCCAGATTCGACGCGATCTTTCTGGGGGATTCCCTCGCGATTGACGAGACCTCCAATCCGGGCATCCTCAACAGGTTCGACCCCATCGGCCTGGTCACGGCCCTTGGCGCGGTCACCAGTAACATCGGCCTCATCGCCACGTCCTCCACGTCCTATGACGAGCCCTTCAACTTTGCCCGGGCGGCACTCACAGCTGACCACATCAGCGGCGGCCGTGTTGGCTGGAACATCGTCACCACGCGGGACCTCACCAATAGCACAGCCAGCAACTTCAGCGCCGTTGAGCACTTCGACCACAGCCTCCGCTACCGCCGCGCTGAAGAATTCGTGGAGGTCACCCAAGGGCTCTGGAATTCCTGGGACGCGGACGCTTTCCTCTACAACAAAGCGCAAGGACGCTTCTTTGATCGCCGCAAACTCAGCCGGCTGGACTACCAAGGCGAGTTCTTCCAGGTCGCCGGCCCCCTGAACATCGGGCCCTCTCCGCAGCACTCCCCTTTGCTGGCCCAAGCAGGCACTTCCGTGCCGGGCCAGAAGCTAGGGGCACGCTTCGCCAGCGCCCTCTTCGCGAGCCACCCCGACGTTTCTCAAGCACGTCAGTACAGGGAATCCATCCGGGCCCAGGCGAAGGCGTTCGGCCGGAATCCCGACGAGCTCTACGTCTACCAGGCCATCTCGCCGGTTGTGGCTGACAGCCGGGAAGAAGCTCTGGAACGCATCCGGGAGCTGGACAGCCTCATAGCCGATCAGCAGGTGCTGGATTTCCTGCAGGAATACTTCGCCGGGCAGCTCGACTTCACCGGGCTCGGAGCGGATGCCACCGTGGCCCAGTCCGGCATCCCCGGCATCACGCAGCCTAGGACCGATTTCCGCTCCGCTGGCGAACAGATTCGCGGCCGGGAGGATGAGGTGACGCTCAAGGACCTCTACTCGATCCTCACCGGCGACAAACGGAATCACGACTTCATCGGGACCCCGCAACATGTGGCCGACTCCTTGGAACGCTGGCACGCCGAAGGCGCCGCGGACGGCTTCAACCTCATGTTCTCCCTTCTCCCCCAGGACCTGGAGCGTTTCGCCACCGGCGTTATTCCCCTGCTTCAGGAACGCGGCCTTGCGCGCACCGAATATGCGGGCACCACCCTGAAATCGCACCTGGGACTTCATCCGCAGCCGAAAGGACAATCATGACCACCCAAGCAACCGTTGCCACCGGCACCTACGTGATTCGCGAGGCCCGCCACGAGGAGTACGACGCCGTAGGGCGGCTGACGTACCAAGGTTTCGGTCATCATCTTCCCGGCTCGCGTCAGCCCGACGGCGAGCGGCTCGCTCTGTTGTTGGACGCTGAAGCCCGCGCCCGCGAGGGCGTGCTGCTGGTGGCCGAGGACACTGACACCGGACGACTTGTGGGCACTGCCAGCCTCCTGCCGTTCGGTTCGTACCTGAGCCGGCAGGCCGAAGAAGGTGAAGTGGAGCTCAGGCTGCTGGCCGTGCTCCCGGAGGCCCGCCGCGCGGGGCTTGGCCAGCGGCTCCTGGATGAATCCGCCCGTATTGCCGCCGCCCGGGGCGCAGACCGCGTAGTCCTGGACACCGCCGTCGATAATGAACCGTCCCAGCGGCTCTACCGCCGCCTTGGCTACGTCCGCCGGCTGGAGCGTGAAAAGGAGCGCCCTGCGCCGAAGGTCCAACTGGTTGTTTACACGCTGGAACTGGCTGCATCGAGGTGACTCCAGCGGCGATACACGGCGTCACGAGCGACGTGTAATCGGTCACACTTAGCCGGATTGACTTGTCAACGGCGCCGGGCAGCATGAACCATGAATGAGGGAATTCGTTCCCGCACAAGCTGAATCAGCAATCCTCACCGACGAGGATGCGGGCCCCGGGCGAAGAAGCTTGGGGCTGTCACCGGCCTGAGTGAAAGTACTGACAATGACGACACATACTGACTCCATCACGCTGAAAATCTGGGACAAGTCGGCAATCGACCACACGATCGATGCCGCCATTGAATCCCTCTCCCACCGCGCTGCCGCCGAAAACTGCGGAATCGCGGTAACCCTTAGCGGCCCCAAGACCTTCACGGTCAGCCTGAACCGCTAAGCAGCTCAAGCTCCACGAAAGAGGACGACGCCGGGACGCCCCGACGTCGTCCTCTTGCGTTAAAGCGCGCCACGCCACGTCAGTACACCCACCCCAAATGAGTACAGCCATCCCAAAGTCAGTACAAGTGGGCCCCTACCCCGAAACGTGACGGCGCTCAGAAAGTCCTGAGCAAACCTTGAGACTTCCTTGATGGTTTCCCTCCCCTGATCTTGCGTTCGCGTTGGAACTCTAAGTGAGTCAACGCTTCAAGGCACGAACGGAGGGATCACAATGCTCACGGAAACAACAGCGGCACCTGCCCCGGCAAGCGCCCCGGACACTGCCACCAGGCGTCGCCGATCCCACCGTGCGGCCGGCGGGGTAGTCACCGTCCTGGTTCCGGCGCACAACGAGTCCGCCGGCATCACCGAGACGCTCCACTCCCTGAACAACCAGACCCATCGCCCGGATCGCGTCATTGTGGTGGCAGACAACTGCACTGACGATACTGAGGAACTTGCACTGGCCCAGGGTGCCGAGGTGATCCGCACCGTGGGGAACAAGGACAAAAAAGCCGGTGCCCTGAACTTCGCCCTCAGCCAGCTCCTTCCTGATGCCGACCCCGAGGACTTGGTCCTGGTACAGGATGCCGACTCACAACTGGCCCTGGACTTCATTGAAAACGCCACCAAGAACCTGCTGGCCGACGAACTGCTCGGCGCCGTTGGCGGAGTGTTCAGCGGCGGCCCCGGCGGCGGCTTTGTGGGCCACCTCCAGCGCAACGAATACGCCCGCTACGCCCGGGACGTGAAGCGGCTTCACGGCAAGTGCCTGGTGGTCACCGGCACTGCAGCCCTTTTCCGTGTCAAGACATTGCGCGACGTCGTAGCCGCCCGGTTGAAGGGCACACTCCCTCCCGGCAACGGCAAGGGCGGCGTCTACGATACGTCGGTTTTGACCGAAGATAACGAACTCTCCTTTGCCCTGTTGACCCTGGGCTACCGCATAGCATCTCCCTCGAACTGCACGCTGGTCACAGAGGTCATGCCCACGTGGCGTGAACTGTGGTCCCAGCGGCTCCGGTGGAAGCGCGGCGCGGTGGAGAACTGCGTGCAATACGGATGGACCAAAGTGACTCGGCCGTACTGGGGACGCCAGTTCCTCTCCATGATCGGCGTCGTAGTGACGCTGGCTTACTTTGGTTCCCTCCTGTTCGCGCTGATATCCGGAATGGGCCTGAACCTTCAGCCTTTCTGGATCACCGTCACCGGCATTTTCATCCTGGAACGCATAGTTACTGTGCGCTTCCGGGGCTGGAGGTACATGCTCCTGGCCGCAACCATGTACGAAACCGTGATCGACATCTTCCTCCAGGCTGTCCACGCCAAGGCGTACCTGGATGCAGCACTCAACAGAAAGAAAGTTTGGTAACCGACTCATGTACAACAACCCAGTAGCCCCAGTGACAGGGGCAGCAGCAGCCGGAATGGGTTCCGGAACGCTCGCATTGACCGGTGCAGGGGACCTCTTCTGGTTCGCACTGGCAGCCTTTGCCATGCTGGCACTCGGCCTTGCCATCAAGAGGATCGTCCCTGTCCGGGCCCAAAAGGGCTAGGCCGGAGCATCCAGGCCGGCCACTTAGCCCGCAGTTGTGTCGCTACCCCCAGCGCGACACGACTGCGGGCTGAGTGCATGCGGAATAACGGCCTACAGAACCAGTGCCGTGCCGGCCGAGAATTTAGCCACCGTGGTGTAGCCGGCCTTGGAACCTGTTACCCGCACACTCATGGAATCAGCCTGGTCAGCGCTCACCAGCTTGTAGCTCCTGGAGGTAGCTCCGGCGATTGCCGCACCCGACCGGTACCACTGATACGTCAGGGTGCTCCCGGACGTCCACGTTCCGGGGTTGGCCGTGAGCGTAGAACCCACGGCGAGCGTTCCGGTGATGACGGGGGTTGGGGCTACCAGCGTCCCTGCCACCACGGTTGCCGTGGGTGCGGACTCCTTGATGGCTGTGGCATATCCGGCTTTGGTTCCCGTTACACGAACCGTCAGAGTGCTACCTTGGTCGGCTGCTGCAAGGACCCGGGCGGCACCGGTTGCGCCGGCAATTGCTGTGCCGTTCCGGAACCATTGGTAGCTCAGGGCGGTTCCTGTGGTCCAGGTTCCCGGTGCTGCTGTCAGCGTTGAGCCCACAGCGGCCGTGCCTGAGACGGTGGGCGTTGGTGCGGTGAGCTGACCTTGATCTGCAGGCACGAAGGAGAAGTCACGGATGGTCACCGTTTCAGGAGAAACGTGTGCGGCGTCCCCTCCGCCACCACCGGTGACCCACAGGTTGAAGTGAATTTGCTCCTTTGCCGGAAGCGGGACAGTAGAACCTTCAAGGACAGTCCGCTTCAGGAGGGTTCCGTCGTAGCCCTCGCCTGCAAACGTCTCATACGTCAGCTTGCCCGGTTCCCACACCATCCTGTGAGTGAGAATCGGAACATTGGTGACATCGAAGGTGACAGTGTTGTTTCCCTGTCCGGGCGGCAAGGTGGCGTCAAACCAATATCCATGCCCTTGGGTCACCGGCCAATCCTCACCGTACGCGGCGCCCCCGCCCCAGGCCGAGGCCTCACAAAGGTCAATCTCCGTGTATCCGGGCTCGGCATTGGGATCGTACGTGAACAGGCAACCCCACACCACTTCCTTCTGCAGGGAACTGACGTCTTTTTCCACGGTAGTGCTGTACGTTCCGTACCCGAAACCTTCACGCGTGGACTGGAACTCAGCACCCTTCGGAGCCGAGCCGGTGGGGTTGCTGATGGAGAGCTTGACGTACCCGTTGGCATCCGGGTTACTCACATTATTCGCATCCCAACTGGCGTTATACATGGGCGCCCCGCCCCAAAAACGCTTCTGCCAGTTGAAACCTTTCCAGGCAAAACTTCCCACCGGGCCGGGATCCTCAGCCATGGGCGTGGTGTCCGCCGCATGTGATGGACCTATTCCTGTGAACATCGATAAACCGACCGCAACGATGACGGCCAACCCCATTGCTTTTCTTCCCCCATGTGGAAGGAGCCTCACTGACAATGCCATAGCTGTTTCCTCCTGCTGATGCGCCCAGACCCGTCAACGGCTGATGCCGGTGACCGCAACGACGTTCCACCCCCGAGGAACGCCTGTCCTCGATTATCAAGTAGCAAGGGCCCTGTCGGAAGGAAAATGAACAAGCAATAATCATTGGCCCGACATCAATTGGATAACGGCGCCAAATCCGCGAGTAGCCTTGACGTGTCCGAGAGACTTTTGCCGCATCGCCGAACCCTGGAGGGAACATCACAATCCGCAGCGCTGGCATCCTCCTTCACCGGCGAAACATGGCCGGGCAATTGGAGCTTTGGATAGCCCATATGGGCGGACCCTTTTGGGCCCGCAAAGATGAACACGCTTGGTCCATTCCCAAGGGAGAATTCCCTGAGGACGAAGACGCATTGGATGCCGCCCAGCGGGAATTCACTGAAGAAATAGGAACACCGCCACCGTTGGCGGATTACGAACTTTTGGGCGTTTTTAAACAGCCCTCCGGAAAGCTGATCACCGCGTTCACAGCAGAAGCCAGCGACTTTCAACCGGAAAAGATTGTCAGCAACACCTTCCCCATGGAATGGCCCAAGGGCTCGGGTGCCATCAAGGATTTCCCGGAGATCGACGACGCCAGGTGGTTTGAGGAAACAGTGGCCCGGACCAAGCTCGTCAAAGGGCAATTGCCCATTGTGGACGCACTGGTCCGGCACCTTGGTGAGAAAACCCTATAAGGCCGACCAGCCGCCGTCGGACGCCAGAATGGCGCCGTTGACGTTGGTGCCGTCGTCACTGAGCAGGAAGGTGATGGAAGCAGCCAATTGTGCTGCGGTTGCGGGGGTGGGAACCGTTGCCTGCATCAGCGGACCGAGGCGTTCGGCCGCGAGTTGCGATCCCCAGTTAGCCACAATGTTGGTGATGGTGGGACCGGGAGCCACGGCGTTGAACCGCAAACCCTTGGGACCATACAGCACTGCAGAATTCTTGGTCAGGCCCACCACCGCATGCTTGGACGCCGTGTAAGCAGCTCCGGCGGCCGAGCCGCGCAGGCCAGCCTCCGACGCGACGTTGACTACGGAGCCGGATCCGGCTTCCAGCATGAGCGGCACCACTGCGCGGGTCAGTCGCATAAGTGCCGTGACGTTGATGCGGAACACGCGCTCCCAGAGTTCGTCATCAACCTCGTGAATGGGTGCAAAATTGTCCATGATGCCGGCAACGTTAGCCAGTGCATCCACGCGTCCGCCCGCAGCGGCGAGGACAGAGGCCACCGTCTCTTCAGTGGAAATGTCGCCAGCCACCGGTATCAGGTCCAGGCCGGCGTTCTCCTCCACAAGAGCGTCAAGGCGCTCCTGGCTGATGTCCGCAGCAATGACCCTACCGCCCTCCTTCGCAATCCGAAGCGCGGTCGCCTGGCCGATTCCCGAGGCTGCGCCCGTGACGATGATGGTCTTGCCGGCAAAACGGCCGGAGGTAATGGTCTCCTGCCATGAAGCGTCGTTGCCCATGATGTCCTTCCGATGATTGCTGAGTGGTCCGCCCATCTTATGACACTCTGTGTCATTATGTAAGAGTGAATACTGGAGAAATGACTTCGGACGATGCCAAACCCCCGCGTCCCAGCGGCAGGCCAGCGACCATTGACCCCGACGCCGTGGCCGGACTGGCTTTGGACCTCTTCGCTGAACACGGCTACGAGAACACCTCCATGGAGGACATCGCCAAGGCGGCCGGAATCGGGCGCAAGAGCCTCTACCGCTACTTCGCCAGCAAAGCCGACCTCGTGTGGGGCGGAAGCAAACCGGTGGTGGAAGCCTCGACGCTCGCCTTCGGCTCGTTCCACAGTCCCGGAAAGTCCGACGGCGGCGTGTTGGCCGGGTTGCGCGCGGCGGCGATCGCCGGAGTAGCCGTCATCCCGGACCTGTCCGTCACCCGCGGCCGGCTCCGCCTGATTGCCGAGCACCCTGAACTGACCAGCCGCAGCTACGAGACCCTGGCCCCCCAGCGCGAAAGGGCCCTGGCTTTCCTTGCTGAGAGTGGCCTTTCCGAAACGGCGGCACGCTACCTGAGCGCCGCGTACCTCGCAGCCACCTTCGAAGCATGGATGCAGTGGGCGGCCGGCGCGGATCCAGATCCGACCCCGTACCTGCTGGCTGCCCTGGAGGTGTTGAAGGTTCCCGCTGGCTAGCGGCTCTTTCTGGCGATGAATTGCCGGATCCACTCAACTGTCTCGGGGTGGTCCAAGTGGAGGCCGTGCCCTGCACCAGGAACCCGCACCAGTACGGAGCCACGGATGTGCTGGCGCATCAGCAGTGCATTGGGCAAGGGCGTGAGCACGTCCTCAGTTCCATGGAGTAAGAGCGTGGGGGCTTGGATGAAACCGAGATGACTCCAGGCGTCGTGCTCGCGGCTGGCGTTAAAGTGTCGTGCCTTGGCCCATGCCGACGCTTGGGAGTTGAAGAACGTGTGAACCTCCGCAGGATTGCTTTGCGCCCATTCGGCGTCGAAGAAGAGCGGCTCCAGCCGGGACATATCTCCACTGGTCAAGGCGTCCAAAGCCTCTCGATCCGGCTGGGTCACAGCGTCGGGCCATTTTCCACCGCTCGTTGCGGCAAGAACCAGCGTACGGACTCTCTTCGGGTAGTCGATGGCCAACCACTGGGCCATGCGCCCGCCCATCGAATGACCGTACACGTGTGCTAAATCCACGCCCGCGGCGTCAAGGACGGCTACGGCATCCTCGGCGAGAAGCCGCGTCGTGTAGCGCTCGGCGTCACCCTTCCCACTCCGACCAATCCCGCGGTGATCGAAGCGAATGACGCGGTATGTGCGGGACAGAAGTTCCGCCGTCGGACCCCAACCGTCCATGGACGTGGCCTGTCCTGCGATCAGGAGCATTGGTTCACCCTCGCCTTCGGACGTCCATGCGAGTTCAGCGCCGTCGGCGGCCTCAGCAAAGTTCACCGTGCCACAGTATCCGGGCCGCCCTCAAAGCGCTGCGGCGCAGGACACAGTGTGTCAATCAGCAGTGAAGATGTCCTCGATGGCGCAGTCGAAGGTCCTGGCAATCTGGAACGCCAACGGGAGCGAGGGATCGAACTTCTCCCGCTCGATAGAAATCACCGTCTGGCGGGACACTCCGAGCGCGGCAGCCAGATCCGCTTGCGTCCAGCGCCGTTCCGCGCGACGCTCCGCGAGGTTGTTCTTCACTTCAGAGCCCGGTAGCGGATGACAAGGTAGCGCGCTCCGGCGTCCACCGCGCTCAAGCCGACCAGGGCCAAAAGGATCGGAAGGGCATCCACAGCGATGCGTCCGATGACCAGCACCATAGCAGCCGCGATGGTGGCGACGAGGACGTCGATGAAAGCTCCGGCGCCGGCTTGGCGCATCCACTGCAGCTCCACGCTCTGTTCGCCGTGGGCATCGCGGGCCACCGTGTGGTTCGACACGAAAACCTTGGCACCCAGCGACATAGCCGGGTAAACGGCACAAAGGGCTCCGATCCCCGCAGCTAGCCAGAAGTCATCCGGGTTTGATGCACCCACCAGAACAGAAACCGCCATGGTCAGGATGATGCCGAGCGTCACCGCCAACACGTAGTGATGGAACGGCGCCCGCCTGGATGTAAAGGAAGCTTTACTCATCTTCAAAGTAAAGCACCCTTTACATGTGGAGGCAATGGTTGCGCATCGGGGCTAGCGTTGGGGGATGAGCGCTGACTACAGGTACGACGTCGAGGTGCTGCACCTTTTGGTGTCGCCGGCACACGCCTACTTCGGCCGCGCCCGGGAGGGAGCTGCAGATGTCCCCACCACCGACGCGGACCACGCGGAATTGGTAGCGGGCAAAGGCATCGTTGGCGACCGATTCTACGGCAAGGCCGCACACATGGATGCTGCCGTGACGCTGTTCGCGGTGGAGGCACTTGAGTCCATGGCAGCCGAGCTTGGGGCTGGACCGTTTGACCCTCTCCTGACCCGTCGAAATGTGGTGCTGCGAGGCGTTGAGCTGGCTCCCCTGCTCGGACACGAGTTCACCCTTGAGTCCGGCGGAGACACCGTGCGGCTCAAGGCCGGGCGACCCGCCCACCCCTGCGCCTGGATGGATGAAATGCTCGCTCCCGGCGCCCACAAGGCGATGCGGGGGCGTGGTGGCGTCCGGTGCCAGGTGATCACAGGCGGCGTGCTGCATCGAGGCCCGGCAGTACTCGTGAGCCCCGTGCCGCTCGACCCCGCTAAGGCCGGGGACGCCAACGTGCTGAGGCCATCGAGGTTGCCATAATCCCGTCGCTTCCAGCCCTTCTTTGAGCCATCAGTACCCCAAAATCAACCTATACTAGTTGCAAAGCGGCCCATCGGCGTCGAAAGTTGGGCCAGAAGCGACAGGCCAGAAGCGTACGCCGCGCCTCACACCTCAGAGACGGGCGCCGCGAACTGGGCCTCGTACAGTCGCGAGTACGCCCCACCCGCGGCCAGCAGCTCCGAGTGTGTCCCCTGCTCCACGATCTGCCCGGCCTCCATCACCAGAATGAGATCGGCGTCCCGGATGGTGGAGAGCCGGTGGGCGATCACGAAGCTGGTTCTGTCGGACCTCAACGCGTTCATGGCTTTCTGCACCAGCACCTCTGTCCGGGTGTCCACGGAGCTGGTGGCTTCATCCAGGATCAGCACCGATGGCCTGGACAAAAACGCCCGGGCTATGGTCAGCAACTGCTTTTCGCCAGCGGAGACATTCCCGCCTTCGTCGTCCAGCAGGGTGTCGTAGCCCTCGGGCAAGGACCGAACAAAGCGATCCACATAGGTTGCCTTCGCAGCCTCCTGAATTTCAGATTCCGAAGCCGTGGGACGGCCGTAGGCGATGTTGTCCCGGATGGTCCCGCCGAACAGCCAAGTGTCTTGGAGAACCATCCCCATCCGCGAGCGCAGTTCCTGCCGCGAGAGAGACGCAATATCCACGCCGTCCAGGGTGATGCGCCCGGAGTCCAGCTCGTAGAACCGCATCATGAGGTTCACCAGGGTGGTTTTTCCCGCTCCTGTGGGACCCACAATCGCGATGCTCTGTCCGGGCTCGGCTACCAAGCTGAGATCCGTGATGAGCGGCTTGTCCGGTGAGTACCGGAAGGACACATTCTCGAACACGAGCCGCCCCCGCGAAGGACCGGAAGCAGAAGCAGGAGGCTCCTCCGATTCTTCCTCCTCATCCAACAGATCGAACACACGCTCGGCCGAGGCCACCCCGGATTGCAGCATGTTGGCCATGGACCCCAGCTGCGCCAAGGGCATGGTGAACTGCCGCGAGTACTGGATGAAAGCCTGCACATCGCCCAATTGCATGGCGCCGGAGGCTACTTGCAGCCCGCCCACCACTGCAATCCCCACATACACCAGGTTCCCGATGAACGTCATGGCGGGCATGATCAGCCCGCTCACAAATTGTGCTCCGAAGCTTGCCTGATACAGCTCGGCGTTCTTGGCCCGGAACTTCTCCTGCACCTCGCTCTGCCGTCCGAAGACTTTCACCAGCGCATGCCCGGTGTAGGTCTCCTCGATCTGGCCGTTGAGTTCACCGGTGTTCTTCCACTGCGCCACGAACAATTTCTGCGAGCGTTTGGCGATCAGCAGTGTGGTTCCCAGCGTCAGCGGAATGGTTACCAAGGCGATCAGGGCCAGCAGCGGTGAGAGCAGGAACATCATCACCAGCACACCCAGCACGGTCAGAAGGGAGGAGACCACTTGGCTGATGGATTGCTGGAGGCTTTGGGAGATGTTGTCCACATCATTGGTGACGCGGCTGAGCAGTTCTCCACGCTGGATTTTGTCGAAGTAGCTCAGGGGCAGCCGGTGTATTTTCGCTTCGATCCGTTCACGCAAGCGGTACACGGTGCGTTGGACAACGCCGTTGAGCACGTACGCCTGCATCCAACCGAACGCTGAAGCCAGGACATACAGCGCCAGCGCCCATAGCAGCACAGAGGCCAGCGCTGTGAAGTCGATTCCGACGCCGGGAGTGAGCGTCATGGCGCTTAGCATGTCGGCCTTGCTGTCGTCGCCAGAAGCGCGCAAGCCCGCGATCACGTCGGCTTTGGAGGCGCCGGCGGGAAGCTGTTTTGAGACGACGCCGGCGAAGATCAGGTTGGTGCCTTCGCCCAATAGCCTCGGACCAATGACAGACAAGGCAACACTGGCCACGGCGAACACCAGCACCAGCGTCAGCCAGAACCGCTCCGGCCGCAAGGTCCCCAATAGCCGCCGGGCTGAAGCACTGAAGTTCGATGCTTTCTCAGCCGGAATGTTCATCCCAGCGAAGGGTCCTCCGCGGCCCGGTCCCATGGCTGGCCGTTGAGGACCGCGTGGCCCGGCTGATACCGCACTCATGCTGCCTCCTCCGCCGCGAGCTGGGAGGACACGATTTCCCTGTAGGTTTCGGAGGTCTCCAGCAACTCATGGTGCGTTCCGCGCCCAACAATCCTGCCGTCGTCGAGCACTAAGATCTGGTCCGCATCCGCGATGCTGGAGACCCGCTGCGCCACGATCACCAGCGTGGCTCCGTTGGTGTGGCGTTTGAGGGCCTGCCGGAGCCGGGCATCGGTGGCGGTGTCCAAGGATGAGAAGGAGTCGTCAAAGATGTAGAGCTCCGGTTGTTTCACCAGTGCCCGGGCGATCGCAAGCCGCTGCCGTTGACCGCCGGAAACGTTGATGCCTCCTTGCGAAATGACCGCATCCAGTCCGCCTTCCATCTCTTCCACAAAATCCCGGGCCTGGGCCACGGACAGCACCTGCCACAGCTCGTCCTCAGTGGCATCGGGTTTGCCGTACTGAAGGTTGCTGCGGACTGTTCCGGAGAAGAGGTAGGGCCGCTGCGGCACCAGCCCGATGTGGCCCCAGAGCAGATCCGGGTGCAGTTCGCGGACGTCCACGCCGTCCATCCGAACCGACCCGGAGGTGGCGTCGAACAGCCGAGGCATGAGGTTCACGAGCGTGGTTTTGCCGGCGCCGGTGCTGCCGATGATTGCGGTGGTCTCCCCCGCTCGGGCGGTGAAAGAAAGCCCGCTCAGCACCGGCTGTTCGGCACCCGGGTAGGCGAATCCGACGTCGCGCATCTCCAGTTCGCCGCGGCGGATACCGCCGGTGACAGGGTTCGACGGCGGCTGGACACTGGATGCGGTGTCCAGAACCTCGCCGATCCGGTCGGCAGAAACGGACGCACGCGGGATCATCACAGCCATGAACGTGGCCATCATGACCGACATAAGGATTTGCATGAGGTAACTCAGGAACGCGATCAGGGTGCCAACCTGCATGGAGCCGTCCTCGATCCTGAAGGATCCGAACCAGATCACCGCCACGGAGGAAACGTTCATCACCAGCATGACCACAGGGAACATGAGAGCCATCAGACGGCCGGCCCGCAGCGCAACGTCAGTGACGTCGTCGTTCGCTTTGGCAAAACGGGCGGCTTCCATGTCCTCCCGGACGAAGGCCCGCACCACACGGATACCGGTGAGCTGCTCACGGAGGACCCGGTTCACGGCGTCGATCCGGACCTGCATCTTGCGGAAGAGCGGCACCATGCGCGTCACGATCAAACCGACGGCCACCAGCAGCACCGGCACGCAGACGGCGATCAGCCAGGAGAGTTGGGCGTCCTGCCGCACGGCCATGATCACGCCGCCAATGCTGAGCATGGGTGCCGCCACCATGAGCGTGCAGGACATGAGCACCAGTTGTTGCACCTGCTGCACGTCATTGGTGGAGCGCGTGATTAAGGACGGCGCCCCGAATTTGGTGACCTCCTGCTCGGAGAACTCCCCCACCCTGCTGAAAATCGCGTCGCGAAGATCCCGGCCCATGCCCATGGCGGCCTTCGCGCCGAAATACACGGCCACCACCGCACACGCGATCTGCACCAGGGTAATGAGGAGCATGAGTCCGCCCATGCGCAGGATGTAGTCCGTGTCCCCGGTGGCGACGCCGTTATCGATGATGTCGGCATTCAGCGTCGGAAGGTAAAGGGACGCAATGGACTGCGCCAGTTGGAAGAGAACGACGGCGATCAGCAGCCGCTGATGCGGCCGCAGGAACCGAACAAGTACCTTCCACAGCATGGGACTCCCAGCCAGATCGATGTAAACCGAAGGCCAGTTTACGTCTGGTTGCTGTGGGCAACTAGAGGGATGTGAGGGGTAATGTCAGGGACTCCCTCACACCGGTCCGGCCCCATAACGTCGAAGTAGTCATCAGCCCGAACAGCAGAGGAGAACAACCATGGAGAAGCGCACACTCGGCACCGGCGGCCTGGAGGTTTCCGCGATTGGCATGGGATGCATGAGCATGAGCGGCGGCTACAGCGAGCGGCCGGATCGCGACGAAATGATCTCCCTCATCCGCACAGGCGTGGAACGCGGCGTGACGTTCTTCGATACCGCCGAGATCTACGGGCCCTACGCTAATGAGGAACTTGTTGGCGAAGCATTGGCACCGTTCAAGGATCGGGTGGTCATCGCCACCAAGTTCGGCTGGGACATCGACCCCGCTGAGCGGAAGCCAAGCGGCAAGGTCACCAGCAGGCCCGAGGTCATCAAAGAAGTAGTTGAGGGATCCCTGCGGCGGCTCGGCGTGGACGCACTGGACCTCTACTACCAGCACCGCGTCGATCCGGAGGTGCCAATCGAGGACGTGGCAGGAGCCGTCAAGGAGTTGGTAGACGCCGGAAAGGTGAAGCACTTCGGTATGTCGGAGGCAGCCGCAGGCACCATCCGGCGAGCCCACGCAGTTCTCCCCGTGGCTGCGGTTCAGAGCGAGTACTCGTTGTGGTGGCGCCGCCCCGAGGAAGAAGTCCTGGACGTGTGCGAAGAGCTGGGGATTGGTTTTGTACCCTTCAGTCCACTGGGCAAAGGGTTCCTGACCGGAACCATCAACGCTTCCACCAGCTTCGAATCCGGCAACGACATCCGCAGCACCATCCCCCGGTTCACGCCCGAGGCCATGCAGAACAACCAGGCCGTGGTGGACCTCCTCGCCGGAATCGCTGAACGAAAAGGCGCGACGCCGGGCCAGATCGCCTTGGCATGGCTGCTGGCACAGAAGCCTTGGATTGTTCCCATTCCCGGTACACGGAAACTGCACCGCCTGGAAGAAAACCTGGCCGCGGCCGACGTCGAACTTTCATCTGCTGATCTGGACGAAATCGAGGCGGCCGCGGCGAAAATCACCGTGGAGGGTGGCCGCTACAACGAGGCTGGCGAGCGGATGACCAACCTGTAAACCCGTGCCGGCGCCGCAGCCGGACAGTAGGCTGGAAAGCGTTCGTGTTGAACCGCATCGAAGGGACTTGAGTTTTGGCTTACATCACCGTCGGAAACGAAAACAGCACTGAGATTGAGCTTTACTACGAGGACCATGGGACCGGCCAGGCAGTGGTCCTGATTCACGGCTACCCCTTGGATGGGTCCTCCTGGGAGAAGCAGACAGCCGCGCTGCTGGACGCCGGCTACCGCGTCATCACCTACGATCGCCGCGGGTTCGGTAAGTCCAGCCAGCCCACGGAGGGTTACGACTACGACACCTTCGCCGCTGACTTGAAGACCTTGCTGGACACTCTGGACGTGAACGACGCCGTTCTGGTGGGATTCTCCATGGGCACAGGCGAAGTTGCGCGCTACATCAGCACCTACGGTTCGGCCCGTGTCGCCAAGGCCGTGTTCCTCGGTTCGTTGGAACCGTTCCTGCTGCAAACCGACGACAACCCGGACGGCGTGCCGCAGGAAGTCTTCGATGGCCTCGCCGCCGGCGTCAAGGCTGACCGCTACGCCTTCTTCACCGAGTTCTTCAAGAACTTCTACAACAGCGACACCTTCCTGGGCACGGATCGTCTCAGCCAGGAAGCCGTGAATGCGAGCTGGAACCTGGCCAGCAAGTCGGGTGCTTTCGCCTCGGTGGCCGCCCAGCCCACGTGGCTCACCGACTTCCGTGCCGACATCCCCAAGATTGACGTGCCTGCCTTGATTGTTCACGGCACTGCGGACAACATCCTGCCGATCGACGTCACCGGCCGGCGTTTCAAGGACGCCCTGCCCAGCGCCGAGTACCTGGAAATCGAAGGCGCGCCGCACGGCTTGCTGTGGACGCACGGCGCCGAAGTCAATGAGGCCCTGCTGGCGTTCCTCAAGAAGTAAAGCGCGGAGTTTGTGTACAGCAGATGACCTTTAGAAGGCGTTTTAAGGGCATTTGCTGTACACAAACTCCTACTTCTTAAGGCGAAGCTTTCGCGCCTTCTTTCCCTTCCGCAGGTACTCGTCCAGCGTCGCTTCAGCGGCGGTGCTTTCCATCGCATGGAGCACTCCATAGGTGAAAGCGCCGTTGCTGACGCCTGGCGCGGACCCCAGCTTCAGCAGTTCCGTTTGGGCCATGACGCTGTCCTGATGGTCGCCAAGGATCGATTGAATCCTGTGGGCGGCATCCTCCAGCTTCACCGCGGGTTTGCCGTGGATGGCCTCCACTGCCGCTGCGGCAAAACGCAACTTTTTGGCAGCCTTCCGAACTTCGTGGAACGCCGTGTCGCGTTGAGGCCCGACGGCGGCTCCCACCGCTGCGTCATGCCGTTTGCGGAGCCTTTTGCCGGCTTTGTTGACGAGCCTTGCCGTGGCCTTCTTCGCCGGCGCGGAAGCCTCTGATGTCAGCGGCGGATGATTAAGAAAGGACTCCAGATTGTCCAGCAACGTGAAGTAGCGCGGGCTGTTCAACCGGTTCTTCACGGCAGACATCGCATTCCGGGCCCTCAGGGTCATTCGCTCTTCCAACTCGTCCCCGAGCTGACCCAGAACAAGCTTCCCCGGCAATTGATCGAGGCTGACCTTCAACCGTTCGTGCAAAACCTCCACATCGCGGTACCGGCCAAGTGTCTTTGCAAGCGATTTCAGCTCCCTTTCCAGATCCTTCACCGCGGCCTGCGCAAAAAGCTCGCTATAACCATGCAGCACTGCACGGATTCGGCGAATCTGGGACCTCATTTGGTGGACTGAATCGTCCCGGGCGAGGCGTACGTGGGAGTCCTGGAGGAGCATCTCAGCCACCTGCTCCTCCAGATAACGGAGCACTGGTGTCACTGCAGGACCACTACCGCTGGGCGCTTCACGTTCTGTCTGTTCCGACGTAGGCCAAGCGTCGCCCAACGCAGTAGCCAGCTTGGAGGTACGCTCGCTCGGCTTTGCTCCGGCATGGGAAAGTTGCTGTGTCAGTGTGCCCAGCAGGGTGTCGTCACCGTCGTCAGTTCCATCCGGTGCCAGCTCCACCTCCCATTCCCGCCAAGTCATATCGCGCGGTTCGCCGAGCATCGACCGGGCGCGGACGCGGTCATCCACAAAGTCGGCCATGCGGTGGCCATCCTTGCCGTACAAGGAGTAGCTGGTACGTTCCGTGTTCAGAGTTGCGATGGCGGCCACTGCATGACCCCGGGTGTAGGCCAGTATGCGGTCCATGAGTTCAACCGGGACGGTATCGGCAGTACCCAAAGGTGCCTGAATCTCCGTTCGCCGTCCCGCGCTATGTGGGAGCTTCAAGTGCCAGCCTGCATCGGGTCCGCCCGTGCGGCGGCGCAGCGTGATCCCGCGGGCGGCGAGGGCCAAATGCCGTGTATCGAAGTAGACGGCTTCCAGGTTGTACGTGCCAGGCTCGCCCACACGGCTTACCCCGTCAATCGCGTCAAGGCGTGGCAGCGGCGTGGACGCTTCGGCGTCGAATTTCTGCTCAGCTTCCACGCTCCAAGACGTTGCCATCGCTGTCAGAACTCCTTCTGCCGCTGGTCTTAGCTATGCCGCGAGGGCCGGCCCTTGTGGTGGCCGGCCCTCGCTAGTGCTACTGATGATTCGATATCCAGTTTGAACCAGTCCTCAGCCTGGCGCCAGAGTGCCTAGAGACCAGGAGCACGCGGCTGGGGCGGCTCCGCAGGCCCCTCATTGGCCGCGGGGGCTGAGAGATCCGGGTCGACGGACGGGAATTCGGCTGTTGCCACTCCCTCGCTACCAAAAGGTTCACCGGTGTCATCAACATCGCCCCCGGACACCGTGCCGCGCCAAGCACCCGTTTCATGGCCTTGGGCTTCAATGAACTTCTTGAACTTGTCCAAATCCGCGCCAACCCGGAGGCTGTCCGCACCAAGGGCTGAACCCGCCTTCTCAGCAAGGCCCTCGGGTTCCCAGACAATCTCAACGTTCACCCGCGTGCGGCTGGCGTCGAGGGGCTCAAAGCTTACGGTGCCGCCGTTGCGGGGCCCGTCAACGCTGGCCCAACTCACCAAAGTATCCGGGACTTGCTCGATGATCTGCGCGTTGTACTCGCGCTTCACTCCACCCACATTGGTTGAAAAGTGCAGGCCGGTCTCGTCAATCTGCTGTACGGCCTCCACTCCATTCATGAACTGGGGGAACGCCTCAAACTGTGTCCACTGGTTGTAGGCGACAGATACGGGGACATCCACTTCGACTGATTTATGGACGGTAGCCATAGATTTTGCTCCTTCGATCTCGTCTCGGGTGCTCATGCTGTACTGCTGGTGGCGCGCCAGCCAGCTGGCTGCTTAACCAGTGGCGCGCCTGTCTAAAGCGCGCCAGCCAAAGCTCTTAGCCGGCGTCGAAACTTTCTTCGTCATCGTCGTTGGGAGACTCTTCCTCAGGAAGGTCGTTGCCGCTTCCGTCCGGAAGGTTGCCGTCATTGCCGTCAGGCAACGAGGACTGCTCCGCGTGGGCCTGCTCCTCGGTACCGCCGAATCGGCCGGCACCGGGCTCGCCCGCACTGTCTGAGTCCTCAGGATTCAGGTGGCTGAGGTTTGGCGCGCCAGTGCCCTCTCCGAGGGAAGCCTCCTCGATGTCTTCTTCCACGCGGGGCTGTGCCTGCCCTCCGCCGGCTTCCTGCTCCGCGGTAGGAGTGCCGTAGCCTCCCACTTCCTCTTCCGGTGTGGCATTCTGCTTGTCCATGTGAACTGTCCTTTCCCTGAGCGGTGGAACGTGTTAATGGAACACTTCGAACCTATAAGGCCCCTTGGTGGCATGTCCATGCCTTTGACGATAATAGTCAGCAAACTTAGTAAAAGGCTATTCGGGGGCTAGGATGCCGCCGCGGGTTGGATGCCATCACGGCAGGCGCCATCAGCGCGCGCGGCGTGAGCGGGCGGGCTTGAGCGGGCGCGGGCTTGAGTGCGGGCGGGCTTGAGTGCGCGCGGGCGCCAACGCGCCAACGAGGTGTCCTGCGGATCTACTTATGACGGCTGTGGAATCTCACAGCCACCCTGAGGATCCAAGCCTGTGTAATTCAGCGGGCCGGCAACGATATTCAGCGCTATGGTGGCAAACTGCGAACACTGCGCGGGCGGTGATGTGAAATATCCCCGCTGACCGGCAGCAATAGCTCCAATAATGAGCCACACCACCACCAACAACCCGATGATTGAACCGATTCGCATCTTTTTCCCAATCGCTAAGACAAGGCCCGGCAATTAGCAGCAAACCACAGATCCTGGTTTGCCACGAGAACGCGGCCGCGGACGGGATATCTCCTGCTCGCGGCCGCGCTGGTGCCGATCAATCCGTAGGATTTGTTTCGGTAGTCAGACCACGCGGGTCCGCGGTCTTCTCGTCCTTTTCTTCGGCTGGTCCGGGCGGACTGGCCGATTCGCTGGGACCGGTATCGACGGCGTCGTCCGGACTTTCCGACGAAGCATCACCTGCAGGCACTTGGCTGCTCTGGCCGGGCGTCCCCGGATCCCTGGGAATAGGGTTGCCGGGGGTGGTGGTCCCATCGCGAACTTGGGCAAAACCTGCAACTTCGCTTGGGTCTGTTGTCATACGCGCGACCGGCCTCGGCCTACTACCCAGCCAATCAGTGCCAGCACCAGCAGGATGATTCCCACCCACAGCAGGAAGCTGAGGGCCTGATTGAATCCGCCTACCAAGAGCAAGATGATCGCTATAACACCGGCGATTATTAAGAGAGTGTTCATTGAGCTACGCATCCCTTTCAATAACTGTTGTCTATTCAGGAAGGCGTCCGCTGGTACTCCATTACTGAAGCGCCACCCATGCCAACGGGCACCGATGAGAGAATTTCTTCCCTATATCGCTTACGTACCCCCACGGAATTAGTTCAAACGGACCCTCTGCCCGTGAAGGGGTACGTACATAGCATCATGATAGGCGCGCATTAGGCCGGAACGAAGTATTCAGAGAGGAAACTTAGTAGCCCTTTGTGGAGAACGCTCCCAAGGCGCGGCTGATCTCCAAAGCAGTCCCCGCCGCCGCCTCGCCGTACTCCTGGTACTTGGCCGGAACAATTCTGCTTGACGGTCCGGAAATGGAGATCGAGCCCGCCGCGACACCGCCCGAGCCCAACAAAGGAACACCGATTGATGTGATTCCTGTGCTGAGGCCTTGCTCGTTGATGGAGTACCCCCGAGCCCTGGTGTCTGCGATCATAGCCCGAAGCCGGGCAGGATCTACTACGGTCTGGGGCGTCAAAGCTTCCAGCGGACCGGCCAGATATTCATCCACAAATGCGTCGTCCGCTGCCGAAAGGTAGGCCATCCCCGTGGAGGACGCGTGCATGGGGAGCCGCGAACCCAAGGGCAGGAACGCCCGGAGAACGTGCGGGGTGTCGAGGCGCTCGATGATTAGCATGTATCCGCGGTCCGGCACGGCTAAGTGAACGGTCTCGGTAGTGTCCAGCTGAAGCGCGTTCAGCGGTCCCATGGCCGCGTCCCGAATCACCGAGCCACTGCTTCCGCGGCTTGCCACAGCAAAGGCGTGGTTGGTCAGCACCCATTTACCGGCCTGCGCTTCTGACTGCGCAACCCAGCCCAGCTCGGCCAACGTCCTCAGCATGCGGAGCACGGTGGCCTTGGGAACGTCCACCTCGCGGCTTAGCTCAGACAGGCCGGCCGGCTGGTTGTCCGAGACCGCTTCCAACACACGAATCGCCGTGACCACGCTCTGCGTACTCATCCACACTCCCGCTTGACCGACTTCCCTCAGTGCCCTACATTACAGGCGACTTCCCAAAATGAACCAACGGTTCATCCAGTGAACCGATAAAGCAAGCGCAAGTTTTGCAGGCACGAAAGGTGCACACCATGCTCAAACCACTCCGCGGGATAACCGTTATCGACCTCAGCCGTGCCCTCGCCGGCCCCTACTGCACCGCGCTCCTGGCCGACATGGGTGCCAGGATCATCAAAGTGGAAAGCGTCAACGGCGGTGACACGGCCCGCCAGTGGCCCCCGTTCCAGGACGGCCATAGCTTGTACTTCGACTCCGTTAACCGCAACAAAGTCTCCGTGTGCATCGACTTCTACTCTGAAGAGGGACGCGGAATCCTCTCAGGCTTGATCGCCGACGCGGACGTCCTGGTGGAAAACTTCAAGCCCGGCACACTGGAGAAAATGAGTTTCACTCCTGCCCGGCTGGAAGAGCTGAACCCGGCGCTCGTAGTGGGGTCCGTGACCGGATTTGGCAACACCGGTCCCCTCAAGGACGACGCCGGCCTGGACCAGGTCATCCAAGGAATGTCCGGGCTGATGTCAGTGACAGGCCCCGGACCGGGCTCGGCCTACCGCGTAGGTGTGCCCATTGTGGACATCACCTCAGGAATGATTTGTGCTTTTGGAATCGTGGCCTCGCTCATGGGTGCACGGAACGGCGAGCGTCCCAGCCGGGTGTCCACTTCCCTGTTGGAAACTGCGCTGAATTTGTCCGCTTTCCAAGGACAGAAGGCACTTAGCCTCGGCGAAGCACCCACACCGCAGGGCAACAACCACCCGGTGATCGCCCCCTACGGCATGTTCGCCACGGCCACGGAGTCCATCAATATTGCCGTGGGAAGCGACAAGCAATGGCGGGCATTTTGCGGCTTGATCGGTGTTCCCGGGGCTGTGGAGGACCCCCGGTTCATTACCGGGGCGGACAGATCAGCCAACAGGGATCAGTTATCGGAACTCATCGAAACAGCCCTCGCGGCCAAATCCGCCGCCGATTGGGTTCCGCTGATCAGCCAGGCCGGGATCCCCTGCGGACCGATTTATGACTACACGCAAGCCCTCGCCTCGGAGCAGGTTGCCGCTTTGGGACTGGTGCAACGCCGCGAGCGCTTGGACGGATCCGAGCTCCCCCTGCTGCGCGGGCCCCTCAGCTTGGATAGCGAGGCCAGCGAAATCCTCTCGCCCCCACCGCTTCTGGGCGAGCACACCGCGGATGTACTGATGGAGTTTGGAATGACGCACGACGACGTCACCCGGCTTGAGCGCGAAGGCCGCATTATGTGCGGGTCGGCAAAGATTGGAGCACAGCGATGACCACGGTTTCCGACGTCAGGGCGGGCCGTATGTCCGTCTCGATCATTGATGGCGTGGCCACCATGGAGATCTGCAACCTGGCACAGCGGAACGCCCTGACCCGGGATATGTGCTTGGAAATCCAGGAACTCATGCCACGACTGGACGCCGATCCGGATGTTGCGGTGGTGGTGCTGAGGGGTGCCGGGGACACGTTCTGCGCCGGGGCTTCCATCAGTGAACTTTCGTCGGTGCTGATGGATCCTCAACCGGACGGCACCTCAGTGGATCATCTCAGTGGGGCCGATGCAGCCATCGCTTCCCTGTCCAAGCCTTCTGTCGCTTTGGTGGATGGCGCCTGCATGGGCGGCGGCTGGCAGATCGCTTCGGCTTGCGACTTCATTATCGCCAACGAGCGTGCCGTGATCGGCTTGACCCCGGCCAAGATCGGGATTATCTACCCCCGCCCGGGCATTGAACGGCTCGTCCGGCTTGTGGGACATGCCAACGCCAAGTACATCCTCCTCAGCGGACTGACGTTCAGCGCAACCGAAGCCCGGACGCTCGGGCTGACGGCCGACGTCGTGCCTTCCGAATTCTTTGAGGAGAAGTGCGCAGCACTTGTCAGCACGCTGCGGAGCCGCTCCCGGTTCTCCATGCACGCCATGAAAAGACTGATGGACGCCGCCCCATCGGATGTTGATCGGGAATGGGCTGAGGCTTGGTCGGCGATGCCGGACAGCCCGGATATGGGGATCGGCATCAGAGCATTCCTGAACCGCGAGCAGCCTGAGTTCACCTGGCGACCAGCGGCTGAGCCCCACCCTGGGGTGTGATCTGCACCTCAACCGGCACAAGTAGCGCCCTCCCCGCGTTGTACATGGAACGAGTTGTACAGAAGACGAAGGGAGGGCTCATGCTGATTGTTCTGACGGGAATTGACGGCTCAGGAAAAACGACGGCGGCCCGTGCCTTGGTCGATTCGGCTCGCGCTGAAGGACGAAACGCCCTGCTGCTTAGTAATCACGCTGCCCGCCGCCGACTATCGCTGTGGTCTGAACGTTTCGGTTGGCAGCTGCCACCGCGCGTATTGGACGTCATTGAAACCGGCGTTCGATTGTTCAATGTGCTGGTCAATCATGCGCGGGCCCGGCAGTTTGATGGCTTGGTGGTGATGGACCGCCATCTCCACTGCCAGCTGGCACTCCGGGAAGCGTACGGCTTGCGGCGTGGGCGGCTGCTTCCGTGGCTGCTGGAGAAGCTGCCCGCAGCCGACGTTCACGTTCACTTCGACGCAGATCCCACCGTTGCCCACGCGCGGGTCATGGCACGCGGCACGGACAAGGAAACAGTGGCGGATCTGCGGGCGTTCCGGGAGGCATACCGTTCGCTACCCGAGTATGAAAACTTTGTTGTGGTGGACGCCAACGGCAAACCCGGCGAC
Organism: Arthrobacter sp. DualSoilB13; assembly: GCF_055389195.1. NCBI lineage: Bacteria > Bacillati > Actinomycetota > Actinomycetes > Micrococcales > Micrococcaceae > Arthrobacter > Arthrobacter sp. DualSoilB13. The sequence goes on from NZ_AP035865.1 coordinate 3,558,358, forward strand.
GCCCTGGCCCAGCTGAACCGGGTCATCACCTCGTCCGCCAGCAAAGACGCGGCCGTACCCCCGCCCCTAAACCTGGCTTGACTTGCGCCCCGTCGCTTGCCGGGTAGGCTCACCCCATGCTCAAACGGGGCAATATTCTTGGGGGGAGGCCATGAGCGCGAAAACCAGACGCAGTCTTCTGATGTTCGTGTGCGGATTCGGGACCTACGCACTATTGGTGCGGCCATTGGGCTTTGTCTACGCGATGCTGATCGGCTTTGTTCTTGTAGCGGTGGTTCTGTCTGTAGATCAATTGGTGCAATCGAAACGGATAAGTAGGACGGAAAACCGTGAATCGCACGAACGTGAGCGGCGATAAGGCGAAAATAGTGATTTCAGAGGCCCGAATCAGTCGCGGCTCTCAGAAGGTCATCGCTAGCGTGGTGGGCCTGCTCTGTTTCTTCATCATTGCAACGGCCATTCCCAGCGGAGTTCTGATGATGAGCGCAGCGCTGGTTGCGGCGATTGCGCTCCTGACAGTTTCGGTACTCCGAATAAGCGTGACCATCGAAGCGACAGGCCAGAACCTGACGGTCAAATGTCGGCCGTTCTACTCCAAGACAATTCCGCTGCAGGACATCGTTGATGCCTCCCCTGCGCCATCCAGTTCCATGATCGAAGGCTTCGGCGTCCGGTACTTGGGCCAGCGAACGTGGGGGCTGCTGGTCGGCGGTCCGGCCATCGTCCTGGAGACCCCCAGCCGCACGTGGCTCATCTCCACGCAGGACCCCGAGTCCACAGCAGCGTCCATCCTGACCCATGCTGGCAAACTGAGGGACAGATGACGGCCTATTAAGCCCTCAGTAGAGCGTTTGCTGTTACCCAGGTGGGTGCGCAGGTACGTTATTCCCTCGGCCGCATCAGCGGCGGGTTCAGTACCGCGCGGGTGGGCTGGCCCGGCGTCGGACGCGCCTCGGGGGCGAGCCTGAACAGGGCAGCTGGCCGACCGGCGTCGCCCGTTGTCATTCGTCCTGTGTCCTCCAGGAAGCCCGGCGTTCCGGTGGCTTTTCTGTGGAAGTTCCGCGGGTCAAGGCGCGTCCCCCACACTGCCTCGTACACTGCGCGGAGCTGGGCGATGGTGAATTCCTCGTCGCAGAATGCGGCGCCCAGGGGTGAGTATTCGAGTTTGGACTTTGCCCGCTCCAAGGCGTCGTCAAGGATGCGTGCGTGATCGAAGGCCAGCTCAAGCTTCCCGTCAAGGATGTCCCGCACCGGATACCAGGCGGCGTGTTCGGCGTCGCTGCCCGCCGACAACACCGGAAAGTCCGGTGCCAGGAGCAGGTGCGCCACCGTGAGGACGTCACCGCGGGGGTCGCGCCCCTTCGGGCCGTAACTACCCAACTGTTCCATGTGTCCCGGAAGATGCTCGACGCCGGTTTCCTCCGCGAGCTCCCGGCCGGCTGCCTCAAGCAGTTCCTCGCCAGCGAGAACGAAACCGCCGGGGAGCGCAGGCTTGCCCTTGAAGGGGTCGATGAGGCGGGTGATGAGAAGGACGTTCAACTCGCCGTCGCGCACAGTCAGAGCGACGACGTCGACCGTCACCGGGAAGCGTTCGGGCGCTGGATGGGATGCAGGCATACGTCAATTCTAGATAGTTATCGTCATGTTGACAATAAAGCTTGGTGACTCTATTGTTTAATTATCGTCAACTTGACGAGAACCAAACGAAAGAGGCGAACATCATGGCAATCATCAAGCGCTACCCCTGGATCAGCCACTTCCTTGGCAGCCCCACCGGTTACGTCGTACACCTCCAGAAGGGGACGGTCAGGCACGAGGGCGTGGGTCAGGCATTCTTCTTCCGCCCCGCGAACTCCGTGCTGAGTGAGGTCCCCGTGGACGATCAGGAACTGCCCACCCTCTTCCACGCCATCACCCGCGACCACCAGGACGTGAGCGTTCAGGCCAACGTGACCTACCGCTTCATTGATCCCGTAGCCGTCTCCACCCGCCTCGACTTTGGACTCCAGACCGCCGGCAAAGCACCTGCAACCGGACGCGAGCAGGTGTCCACCATCATCGGCCAGCTCTGCCAGAGCCACGCGATCGACCAGATCGCCACCACCACACTGGCCGAAGCATTGGCACGCGGAGTCAGCCAACTCCGGCTGGTGCTGACCGACGCACTCCGTGCCGACGCGAGGCTCCAGTCCACCGGCATCGAAATCCTCGGCGTGCAGGTACTGGCCATCCGACCCGAGGCCGACGTCGAACGTGCGCTGCAGACTCCAGTGCGCGAACAACTCCAAGCCGAAGCGGACCGGGCTGTGTACGAGAGGCGGGCAGTCGCCGTCGAACGTGAACGCACTATTTCCGAGAACGAGATGGCGAGCCAGATTGAACTCGCCGTCCGGCGGGAGAACCTGGTGGCCCAAGAGGGTGCCAACGCCCGCCGCGCCGCCGAAGAGAAAGCTGCCGCCGGTCTGATTGAGGCACAGGGTTCAGCTGAACGAAAAGGTATTGGCGCCGAGGCTGAAGCACACCAGATCCGGTTGGTGGGCGAAGCAGCAGCGGCCCGCGAAGCAGCAACCATGGAGGTCTACCGCGGCATGGAACAGGCCACGCTGCTCGCTTTGGCACTCAAGGACGCAGCCGGCAGCCTGCCGAACATCGGGAACCTCACCATCACCCCGGACCTGCTCAGCGGAGCACTTGCCGGACTGTTCAAGGAACCCGCCGCTACTGTAGAAGCCACCAAGTAAGGACACGTCATGGCAACCCCGCGCATCGTCATCGTCCACCGGCGGACCGAACTCCAGGAACTCCTGGACCGGCATGCCACCCGGGGCCAGGCCGAGTTTTTCCTCCGCACCCGTGGCCGCAGCATCCAGGACGTACAGGACCGGCACGACCGCCTGACTGACGCGCTGGCAACCATCAGGGCTTCCGTACCATCTGATTGGCGGCAAGCCGAGGTGGAACGCGCAGACCTCAGCCGGTTCCTGCTCACCGCCGAGGACATTATCGCCGTGGTAGGTCAGGACGGACTCGTGGCGAACGTTGCCAAGTACCTGAATGGCCAGCCGGTGATCGGCATCGATCCTGAGCCAGGCGCCAACCCCGGCGTACTGGTCCGGCACACCCCCGCAGCGGCCGCAGCACTTATGGCTAGTGGCGACGCTGCCCGCCTTCGCTGCCAAAATCTCACCACCGTGACGGCAACCCTCGACGACGGTCAGCAGCTTTCGGCGCTCAACGAAGTTTTCATCGGGCACGCCTCACACCAATCCGCCAAGTACTCCATCACGGTTCCGAGCTTCACGGTTCCAGGCGGGCAGAACGAGCGGCAGTCGTCGTCGGGCCTTATCGTTTCCACGGGCACCGGCGCCACGGGCTGGTGCGCCTCGATCGCCTTGGAACGCGGCGGACGGGCCCTCCCGGCGCCCACCGATCCGCGGCTGGCGTGGTTCGTCCGTGAAGCATGGCCCTCCCCCGTCACTGGAGCTTCACTGACCGAGGGCGTCCTGGAAAGCGGCGAGGTTCTGCGGATTACCGTCGCTTCCGATCAGCTGGTGGTCTTCGGCGACGGCATGGAAGATGACCGGCTCACGGCATCGTGGGGGCAGGAGATCACGGTGCAGTTGGGGCAGAAGCCGCTGCGGCTGGTCGTTTGAATGAACCGTGCGGTCATGAGTTGGCGAGTGTGACAACAAGGAAGCACCGGTTTCTTGCGTCTCAATGGTCTAAAGCTCCGCTAGGGTAGGCACACCTGTCGAAATTGAGACCAATGGGGGTCACATGGAATTTGCAGAACGGCTGTCGGCACTAGCAGCAAAAGTCCGTCAACAGCGAGGCATTATTGAGACAGAGGAAGCAACGAAGAATGCCTTCGTCATGCCTTTCATCTCCTCAATCCTTGGCTACGATGTTTTCAACCCGCTGGAGGTAGTTCCCGAGTTCACCGCGGATGTGGGCGTGAAAAAGGGTGAGAAAATTGACTATGCCATCGTCAAGGATGGCGAAGTTCAGATTCTCATTGAGTGCAAAAAATCGGTTGAGCCCGTGAAGATCGAACACGCTTCTCAGCTCTTTCGCTATTTCGCGGTGACGAACGCCAGAATAGCTATTCTCACTAACGGGGAAACCTATCAGTTTTTCACCGATCTCGATGCTCCCAACAGGATGGATGCGAAGCCGTTCCTGGTGCTGGATCTGAACGACATCGATGAAACCCTGTTGCCCGAGCTACAGAAGCTTTCCAAAGATGTCTTCGACCTCGATTCCATTATCAGTGCAGCAGGCGAACTGAAATATATCGGTGAACTCAAAAGGACCCTCGCGGCACAGTTCCGGGAGCCCGAAGATGAATGGGTCAAATTCCTCACTTCACGCGTCTATACGGGCGCGTATACGCAGCGTGTTCGCGAGCAGTTCACAGCACTTGTAGCTAAGGCGACAAAGCAGTTTCTGAATGATCAGGTCAATGAACGTCTGAAGAAAGCACTTGGGGCCCAGGCGTATGCGCCCAGTGACGATATAGCTGCCGCCGCAGTGTCGAGCAAGCCTGTTGCTGAGGCCGATCTAGCAGAGGCAGACGCCTTGGAAACCACTCTTGAGGAAATTGAGGGGTACCAAATCGTTCGCGCTATCGTTTGCAGCGAAGTCAAACCAAACCGGGTCGTCCAACGTGACGCCAAGTCATACTTCGCAGTGCTACTTGATGACAACAACCGTAAGCCAATCGCTCGGCTCCATTTCAATAGAACTCAGAAGTACCTCGGCTTGTTTGACACCAACAAGGAAGAGACTCGCATGCCAATCGCTTCCTTAGAGGAAATCTACGAGCACACAGAACTTCTCCGGGCAACCGTAAAGAGCTACCTCTGATCTCTGGTGGGAGGTGACTGATCACCTCCCACCATGCTTTCACACCAGTTAATCCATTCGGTGTAGCATGGGTGGCTTGCCCGCCTAAATTAGGCTCCGGCACTCCGTTCAGACTCATACGAGGAGCCTCGTGAGCCACCCTGAGAACACTGCCCAGACTTCTACCCCGGCCCCGAACCCTTCTGGAAAGCCCGGCCGAGACGCTCTATGGGGATGTTTGGTGGGACTCCTTGCCGGCATTCTTGGTCTGGTGCCATGGTGGATCACGGGCGGCACACTGCCACTCCAGAACTTGTGGGCCACACAAGTGATGCCAGCTCAGATGCCTCCCGCTCTCCTACCCCTGAGTCAGTACGAAGCGACGACCATTGTCGCGCTGCTGACGGTTGGCGGAGCATTGGCCGGGCTTGCTGTTCGCACTTGGTCACCCGCCCGCCGTCGACTCGTCATGGGGTGCGCGGCTGCCGGTGTTTTCGCGGTGCACTTCACGGCCACCGTTCAATCATTTTCTGCACTTCACCAGGGCCTCGCCACAGGCACCTTGGCCAGCCTTTACTTCGGCGGTCTCCTGGCGGGCGTCGTCGGTTCCGTGATCGCGGCATTTGTTGCCATGCTGCTCATCGCTTCACCCTCCCATGTCAAAGCCACCATCGGATTCGGGCTCATGGCTGTTCCCTTCACTTCCTGGGCGGTGGTTTGGGTAGTGAGCGTGGTGGGATTCCTCAATGTACCCACTGCCGTGCCGACCATCGCACGATGGATCCCCGCCGTCCTGGTAGGTTGTGCGCTGGCTTGGTGTGGTCTCAGGCCCGCCAAGAGGGCGATTGCCTGGGTGCTCAACCTCGTCTTCCTGTGGCTACTTCCGGCGCTGTTTACCGCCGTCCAAGCCGTCCTTGGAACCCGAGTGCTGGCAGGGGATATTCCTGAAATGCTGTCGATGGGCAGGCAAGTTCTGACGGCAGCCCTGGGTCCCGACGGAGGGGCTTTGCCAACGATTTTGCTGGCTCTGGCTATCGGGCTGGCGGGAGTCGGAGTCCACGCTGCCATATCGCGCAGGGGTCCCGGACAGCGGACCAACCATTAGCCGTACGGGAATGGAATCTTGGCAGCGGAAGATGCAAATATATGTATTGCGATGGGGATTGCCAGAACCGCTCGATAGACTCCGTCTCATCGGCCTACACATGGGGGAGTGCACTGAACAAGCAGGGTTTCACAATGGGGGATACCGTGCCGGGGCTCATCATCGACAATGTTGAGAACAGCCCGTACGTGACGGGGATCCTGAGTTTTGATGAACTGAAAGGGATCAGTCTTTTAGTCCCGTTCCTAAATAACACTCCTCAGTTCAAGGCGGTGAGAGGGTGGGTGCGCGAGGGTCGACCGCCGTCAAACCTCCAGTTGCTTACGAGCACTGGCCGGTTCACTTTGTATGGTTGCCGCACCTCCGGATCGTCGCTGAACTTTGGAGGACAGGGGTTCTCGACAGTGAGGGTGACCCCGCAAGAAATCGTCTTTAAGGACCGCGATGGAGACTTTGAAGATGCCTTGGAGGTTACTGAACTTCGCTCGCAACTCGACGGCCTTACTGAGTGGACGAGTATGGGTGCCACTTCGTACTCCGTCGTTGCTGACGAGAAAAATCGCGCTCAGAAGATAAGCGTCGAGGTGGAGTCACCGCCAGCTTGGATCTGGAGTCACGGAGACGTGACTTTTGAGTTGAGCACTGGCTGGAGGACGGATCAAGAGGAGCCGGGTTTCCGTGTACGTGAGTGGGTTTGTCTGACGACGAAGTACGAGACGTCGCGTCCGTGCGCCGACCACTTGGAAGAACAACGCAAGCTTGTCGCGCTTCTGACTCTTATGTACGGCCAACCCATAGCATTCAGGCGTCATGAGCTACGGGACTCCCGATTTAACGCCAAAGTTCTCACCGGGAAGGTCGTCGACGTGCCGTTCTTTGAAATGGTGTCCGAGAATACCGTCTCCGATTACCGGCGCCCCGTGCCGGGGAAACTGAAGGATCCACTAGCCACAGCCTCGGAAGTCGGAATTGAGGGCCTACAGCGTTGGTTGGATGCGTTCGACGAATGGGAGCGTTTAATTCAGCCCGGCGCTGGAACACTGCGGCGGCCGGAGTCTTACGTCGAGGATCATATTGTGAACGCCTCCGTGAGTCTCGAGGCAGCAGGTCACATAATCGGCGAGGTCGAGGGTGAGCGTGATTCGTGGTCGAAGGGGCGGCGGCCTCAGCCCACGACTGCCACGTATGTCTTTCGCAGTCTCTCCACCGTGAATCTCGATTGGTCCGATATATCAGAGTCCCCGCTAGCGCTCGCTAGGGCGATCGCGAACAACTACAACGACGTCAAGCACGCGAACCGAGGCCCAATGCCTCCTGCCGAGCATACGTATGTCGCCGGGAAAGTTGCGCTTCTTGTTGTGCGGCTGTTGGCTTTGCGGCTCATGGAGCCGACTATGAGCTTGATTAGAGCCTTCGGCGAGGAGTGGAAGTTCGGCAGGTTCAAGCAACAGATAATCGACATGAACGTTTACGCCTACCCCGGAGGCAAGTTCGGCCCGCGTCCGCAGGAACAGAACGAGCTCGAAGAAGCGTAAATGGGCGCGTGATGCTGCTCTGATTAACGCATAAGGGTTCTCTCGCGGCCTAGGAAGGGGTTCCTTGGGCTTTGAGAGGGGCCTTATGTTACAGGGCTTCTTGCCGATGGGCTGCTCGTCGTCGTCAAGCTCGATGCCGCAACGGCGGCAAAGAATTCCGCTATTCGAGCCGCGACCGTGGCCAGGGCAGTCGTCCGGCTCGTAGAGAAATCGTTCTCGTTGCGTTCGGTTGAATGGGCACAAAAAAGGGCGACCCCCAAGGGGATCGCTTCTATTTGTGAAAACATTCAGGCGACTACGACGCGGGAGCGGAAACGGACCACAACCAAGAAACTCCTCGTGGAGCCTGCCTGAAGTTTGAAGGCGGGAGGGTTTGTCTTCCCCTCACTCATATAGTCGGCCAGAGTGCCCAAGCATGAGCCCCGCCTGAGGCTGCGCTAGGACCGCAGTGACGGGGCCGGGAGATTGAGGGGATCCTCATTCCCCTCACACTCTTAATCGGCCAGGTTAGGGGTACACGTACTGCAAAAGTCTCTGAGTCTAGGGCTTTGTAGTAATACAAAATGGGTATAACGGTCCTGTAACAAACTGGTTGCCGATGGCCATCGTGGCGCGGACGATTGTCCCGTTTCCGCGCACCATTGCCTTACTTCTTGACGGTGTCTTTAAGTTTAGGTTTGGGGTATGGACCCCGCAATCATTCCGCCTCTGATCACCGGTGGCGTCGCCATTGTCGCTGGTCTAGGCAGCGCCACTCTGTCTGGATATTTCAACCGCAAAAACACGACAGACACGCTCGCCGCAGCAAGGAAGACCACTGACGATCAGTGGCAGCGCACCCAAAAGCGAGAGCATCAAATCTGGTTGCGCGATAATCGCCAGGAATCTTATGTGGCGTTCTTCGACGAGGTGGAGAAGATGACAACACGCCTTCGAAAAGGGGATACAGAGCATATTCCCTTGTCGGAATTGGATGCTGTGGCGTCGCTACGAGGTCGAATCCGGCTCATTGGAACTGACCAGCTACGTGTGCAGTCGCGCGAGGTTCATCTTCTCGTTGGCCAAACGGTCATAGCACGCAATGTGTATGCCCGAGTGATTAAACAGACCACGGAGGACCTTGCATCGGACAAAGAGCGGGAGAGGGAAGCTGCGCTTAGGTGGAAGGCTAAGCTGGAAAAGGCCACGGCAGCTACAACTGAGTTTGTGAACCTTGTTCGTGAGGAACTTGGTACTGCCGACGCAAAGGACGAGGACAAAGGGAAAGAGGCCCTCCAGTCGTAGCCTGGGGCCTCTCTCGGATTAGTCGTCGTCGGGTGGGTCTTGTAAGCGCTCCTGCTCGGCGCGGACGGTGCGCTCGGCGTCCGCGAGTAGCCATCGCCTCCAGTCCTCGGCGCCGGGCTGCTAGCTGAGTTCGAATGTCTGTTCGCCGCCGTAGATGGTCGCCGGCATGGTTTCGTTCGATAGTCGTCATAGCTCCTTTCGGGGGCGTCGGGGTTCAGGCGCGTCGCCAATTTATTCTCGATCCATACTCGCGAAATGTCGCGACCAGAACGAACTTCGATGTAGAGGAGTGCTCGTACTATCTCGCGCTGCTTGTCGAGGTCTAGCTCGTCGAAGCGTGCGAGGACCGTTTCCTTCATTGCGGCGAACTCGCCCATGCTGACGTGAGACTTCATGAGGAGGCCGTGGGCAATATCGAGCAACGCGGAAGCAGCGCCCTTTTCGGACCTTGCCCGTTCGAGTTCCTGCCAAATCGACGAATCGATCAATCCGGAGCTGATGAGAGAGGCATACGCCGTTTTCGACTCGATCGTCCTCAGGTCCGTCAAATGATCGGCTGATCCGATTGCACCGAGCTCGGCAGCCAGTCCGCTCATGCGTGCTCGCTATTCGGCCCGGAATGAGCCGTAACCGGCCGGTTTCACAACGTCGGAATCCTGGCGCCTAGCCCGGTGCCGTACTCCCACCAGACCCGAATATCAACCGTTGTCCCCTTGCAGAGCCTCGGGGTAGGGTGACCGGACCGTCCACCCACATCAACGTCTGGAACAACTCTGGGAGACACCATGACACATGTGAGACGTCAATTGGCTGCGGTCACGGCAGCCTTGGCATTGACCGCGACGAGCGGCGCGATGACCAGTCCGGCCTTCGCCGATCCTCGCGAAACTGACAAGACGGCCACGGCCACTGGCTATGGCGGCGCCGTGAGCACCGTGGATCCCGAAGCCTCCGCAGCCGCAATCGAAGTACTACGAAAGGGCGGCAATGCTGCCGACGCCGCCGTGGCCGCAGCAGCAACCCTGGGTGTTACCGAGCCCTACAGCGCCGGCATTGGAGGCGGTGGCTACTTCGTCTTCTATGACGCGAAGACCAAGCAGGTGGGAACTATTGACGGGCGTGAAACCGCTCCGGCGGGTATCAAGCCGGACGCCTTCATCAACCCCGCGGACCCCGACGGCAAGCCCTACAAATTCACACCGGACCTGGTCACCAGCGGAGTCTCCGTGGGCGTCCCCGGCACGCCCGCCACGTGGGAGCGCGCGCTGGAACGCTGGGGAAGCATGGACTTGGGAGACGCGCTGAAACCAGCCATCAAGGTGGCAAACCGCGGTTTTGTTGTGGACCAGACCTTCCGCCAGCAAACGTTGGACAACAAACTCCGCTTCGACGCTTTCACCTCCACACGGGACCTGTTCCTGCCCGGTGGTGACGCTCCCGCCGTCGGAAGTGTCTTCAAGAACCACGATCTTGCGGCGACGTACAGGCAACTGGCCAAGGAGGGCACTGACGCCTTCTACGGCGGCCCTCTCGCCGAGGAAATCGTCAAAACCGTGCAAGCTCCACCCAAGACGGCAACAACAGAGCTGCCTGTCCCCGTTGGTTCCATGACCACCCAGGACCTGGCCAACTACAAGGTGGTGGACCAAGATCCCACAAAGGTTGAGTACCGGGGGTACGACGTCTACGGCATGGCTCCTTCCAGCAGCGGCGGCACCACGGTGGGTGAGTCCCTGAACATCCTGGAAAACTACGACCTCAAGGGCATGACGCCAGTGGATGCCCTGCACCACTACTTCGAGGCCAGCTCGTTGGCCTTCGCGGACCGCGGCGCTTACGTTGGTGATCCTGCTTTCGTGAAGGTCCCCACCAGCACGCTGCTGGACGACGTCTTCGCCAAGGAACGCTCCTGCGAAATAGATCCGGCGGCGGCAGCTCCCAAGCCAGTAGCCCCCGGCAACGTAGAAACGTACGACGGCGCGTGCCCGGCTGCTGCTGCACCGCTCGCCAATGAGACGGATACAGAGAACATTTCCACCACCAACCTGACGGTCGCCGACAAGTGGGGAAACGTGGTGGAATACACGCTGACGATCGAGCAGACGGGCGGTTCGGGAATCGTTGTTCCAGGCCGGGGCTTCCTGCTGAACAACGAGCTGACTGATTTCAGCACCGTCTATGACCCCAAGGACCCCAACCGGATCGAACCGAACAAGCGGCCGCGGTCCTCGATGTCGCCCACCATCATCTTGAAGGACCAGAAGCCGTTCCTGGCACTGGGCTCCCCCGGCGGATCGACCATTATCACCACTGTGCTGCAGACCATCCTGAACCGCGTGGACTTGGGCATGACGGTTTCGGAGGCCTTGGCTGCCCCGCGGGCTGCACCCCGGAATGGTGCAACCATCAGCTCGGAGCCAGCCTTCATTGACGCGTACGGCCCTGCGCTGGAGTCGTTGGGGCACGATCTGGTTCCGGCCGGGGACGCTTTTACGTCCGCGGCTGAAATCGGGGCGGCAACCGCCGTCGAGTTCAATCCGGACGGATCGTTGACCGCGGCAGCCGAGCCCCAACGCCGTGGCGGAGGTTCGGCGATGGTGGTAAAACCGGCAAAGCCTGGAAAGTAAACCTTGGCGCAGTGGATCCATTCACGGTTGGCGGTTTTTCCTGACCTCCCGGTTAAACCTCCACAGTGTCACCAATGACGCGGCCGCTATGAAGATCCCGGAAAGGATGGACCACCACGTTTGCTCTGAATCGGAGACGAAAACGGTCACGGCATAGGCGCCCAGGACCAATGCCAGAAAGAGCCATACCAACGGACTGCGGTTCATTGCGAATTCCTTTGTTGAAGTAGATGAAATGTCATGCCAGATCCCGCTTCAGGAACATCCCGAACGCAACCGCTGTAACCACTACAAGCCAAATCATGGCCCCTGCAAAAGAACCTGTAGCTGGTATGTGGATTGCTACGTGGTCAGCCCAGTCAGCGGCCAAGACTGGGAAGAGGAATTGTTCGACGTTCCTTGAGGTGGCTGATAGGAGGTCAGGAAGTACCAGGCTCAACGGCACCGCGAAGAGGCTCACCATGTGGCTCCGGATGAGGGATCCCAGCGCAAAGCCCCACATCGATCCCATAGCGGCCGTGCCCGTGAAAGCCAGAACTGCATTAGGTGTAATTCCCCAAGCGCTGTCCATAAGTTCTCCGGAAACTCCGAACAGCACTCCTACGGTTGTTCCCGCAAGGAGCGCCGCCAGGACGGTGCTGACTAACCTGGCAGTGAACGCCGGTGCGCGCTGAAACAGCAAGACCCTGCGCGTGAAACAGCCCGCCCTATAGTCCGAGGTAAAGGAGAACGACCCCATCACCGCAGCCACTGTGAGCATGAGCGACGTGCCGGCTTGACGGAGAACAAGGTCGAACCCCGGTGATGTTTGAGATTCCAGTCGCGCCATGCCAATGAGTACGCCCACGAGCCCTACCACCAAGAGGGCGCATAGGGCTGATCCCAGCCACAACCAGGGCCTTCTGACGTCAGAGAGAAAGGCTGACACCATCTAGAACTCCTTCCCTAGGAGAAGACGCACGGCACATAGACCTGCCGCCATGAGCCAGCCAAGGGATACAAGGAGAGCAGGAAATGGTGCCAGAAGTCCGTCGAAGGGCAGGGACGCAATTCCCGCCAAAGCTCCGGAGGGAAGCCAGCGCGCTACTTCCGGTGCACTTGCCATGAGTGGCACCTCGACGGCCAGCGGAATCAGCAGGGTGAGTATGGTGGTCGCGTAGTAGTGCCGGATGATCCAACCCAGCGAACATCCCCACAATGAACCCATGGTCGCGGCCAGCACCACACCCGGCATCTGGTTCCAGGACTCTGCCGCCAGCAGTTTGCCCAGAACACCTGGGGGCAGTGAAAACGCCGCACTTACGCCCCAAAGCACTGTTCCTGTGGTGACCGTAGCGAGGCCAACAATCGCTGCGGCCAAGTATTTGGATATCAGCACCTGCTTCAGCCCTGACAACACCACACTGCGCCGGAGTGTTCCGTAATAGGATTCCCGGGTGACCACATAGCTTCCTGCGAACGTAGCCACGGGTGCAATGCTTGCTGAAAGAGTCCAAAATGTCCGGACGTTGTCCGCGGCGGATAGCCCTTCTGAGTTATCTGGCCAGCCCAGGAAGTTTGCAACGAACCAAGGGACCAATGCGGTAAAAGCCAGAATGCCGAGCACTGAATAACCGCTGACATACCGCAGGAGCTCTGAACGGAGTCCACTGCCCATGGAACTTACTGCCGTTCCATTCACCGGTTGCCCTCCAGAATCTTGAAGTACGCGGATTCCAGGCTGCCCCCACCGAGCGCTTTGGCCTCCTTGAGGGTTCCTCGAAACAGGGTCCTTTGCCTGAGAACCACAACCTCGTCCGCAACTTGTTCCAACTCCATGAGTTGATGGCTGGAAACGAGGGCGCTCCCGCCGGATGCGGCGAATTCCCGGAGGAACCTCCGGAGCCACTGGACACCCTCAGGGTCCAGGCCGTTAGCGGGCTCATCAAGAACAAGCATCTCCGGACTGCCCACCAATGCGGAAGCAATCCCCAGACGTTGCCGCATTCCCAGCGAGTAGTCCCGTACCTTCTTGTTTCCTTCAGCTGCGAGATCCACCAATTCCAGTACGCGCTCCACAGTCTCCGGCTCAGCCCCCACGGCCAGCCGGCAGATCTGCAGGTGCCGGCGTCCTGTCAGCCCGGGCTCCACGTCCATTCCGTCCAGGTTCACGCCAACTTTGGTGGCGGGCCGGGGCAGTGTCCGGTAGTTACGCCCGAAGACGGTTGCACTTCCCGACGTGGCCTCCACAAGGCCGGTCAGCCCTGCGAGCGCTGTGCTCTTTCCCGCCCCGTTGGGTCCAATCAGGCCCACCACCCGCCCGGCCGGGACATCGAAAGTTAGGTCTTCAACAGCAAACCGCGGGCCTCTCTTCTTACTAAACGCCTCGAAGCTGGCGTGGACAATCATGAGTGCCCTCCCTTGGATTCGGTGGTTTGCCCGGACTGCACTGGCCACAGCGGCGAATTCATGGCCGTGTCCAGCAGCCACTCCCCCAAGCTCATCTCCCGCTGGCTTGTCACTTCAGCACGACCAGACGAGGACAGGTTCATGCCTGATTCCAACTCGCTTGGGTAGGCAAGTACCGGCAGGTTGTTCCCGGCCAGTGCAACCGGGGCGATGGTGTCCAGCGCTGCCATGGCGTTCGACGGCGGCGGGTCACCAATGGTGGCCCGGCCCAGGTTCTCGTGGATGATCATTCCCTGCGATTGGAGCGTGACGTGATCGCCGGGTTCGAACGCGGCGCCGGAACCTTGCAGCGGTGCCACGATATTCAGTTCGCCGTTTACGTAGGTGTAGCCGGCTACGGTCACGGGTCTTACTGGAATGGAGGCTATGAGTGCTCCGGCGGCCACAACACCCAAACCGACAACCAGAACCTGCCTCCACGCTGGGCTTCCATTCTTGGTTGCTGCACGGAAAAAGGCGACGACACCCTTGGCGGCCATCACCATCAGCAGGCAAAGAACACCGAAAACAACCAGGTGCCCTGCATATCCAAGTTGCAGGAAGATGGGCACAAGCCTTTGGTAGCCGATCACCATGAAGGCAATCCCTGACAGGAAGCTTGCTAGACCGAACCAGGGCAAGAGACCTTGGTTCGGAATACAGCGCCGGGATCCGAGAACGCGGGAGCTGACGACGTCGGCCAGCGCATCGATCGATTTCTTCCGGAGATGGGGAAGGTCTACGGCGGACATCAAAGCCACGTAACCGTCCAGTTTGATGAAGGGAAAGAGGTTCAGCACCGCCACGGCGTAGCAAATCAATCCGTAGAGAACAGCTGCGTCCTTCACTGATGACTCCGGGAGGAACACTTGCACCGCCATCACAATGCTCCCCAAGGCAACGTGCACCAAAGGACCGGCAAGGGCGACGAGCACCCGCTGCCTGCGCGAACTTAGCCGCCACCCATCGGTAACATCGCAGAAGAAGGCTGGTGAGAGGTAGAACAGCATGATCCCGATCCGCCGCGGTGTGCCCCCAAAGTAGGTAAGCGCCATGCCATGGCCCAGTTCGTGCAGCAACGTCGACGCGAACATCGCTGCCACCACGTACAGATAGGCCTCCATAGGAAGAGGGGTAGACAGGACACGCCACATGCTGTGCCCCGCAAAAGACGCACCGATCAATCCGCTGAGCAGGAGAAGCAACGCTGTGACGGCGCCTGCAGGTCTGATCATGGCTGTGACTGCCGGGCGGAAACTCTCCAACAGCTGTGCCGGATTGAAAAGGGTGAACTGCACTGTGAAGGGCGGCCTGAACTGAATCCGTCGAGTCTCAGCCGGCCCCGCGCCGTCGTCGAAAATTCCCGTGTGCGCCAGCTGGCGCACAATCCCTTCCACGTCCGCAGGCGTCCAAAGTGGTCCCAGTAGCTGGGCGATCTGGGCCGGTTGCATGGAGCCGTCCACCGCTTTCAAGACATCGGCGACGTCGGAGGAGACCCGCGCTTTCGGCACGCCATTGATGGCGACAATCCACGGCCCGCCTTCCTGCAACGGCCGGTCGATGGAAGCTGCCGACGCGAGCTGCACCGGCCACTCGAGCCCGCCATGTACAGCCTTCCCGGGCCTGCTCATATCAACGGATGAGGCGTTGCAGGGCAGCCCGGCATCACGAACAGCTCCTTGGTCTCGTCCATGGTCAAGGGAACAGCCCCCGGGCAGATGGTCTTGCCGGCCGTCCAACCCAGCTCTTGGATAGCTCGAGGAAGCCTATGCGTGAGGTTGACCCAGTGGGTGCGAATGTTTCGTCCGGCCAGGTACTGCACCAGACCATCCACGTCGGGCATGGGCCGGCATCCAGGAAAGCTGGATGGTATGAAGGACCCAACCCACTGCCGCAATTCGGTTACCGCCGGTGCAGTCGTCCAGAAGTCAGCGCGGGAATCGTCGTCGGTCACGGGTGCATACGTCCCTGCGGTGGGCGAGCGGCCGGAATCCGAACCGGTTGGGACCCGCCCGGCAGAAGGCATGCGTGTATGGAACAACTCCCGGATTTGGAGCCCTTCTTGAAGCGCTCCCCTCAACGCCACCACTGGGTCCGAGGCAGATTTGAGTCCCACAGCGCCGAATCCGGCTGAACCGTTTTCCTCAGTAATGATGCACACGGCGGTCAACAGCGGAGCATCGTTGCTCGGAATGAAGGCGAGGATGGGCTCAACACCGGCTGCCCGGGCAGCCACAAGGAGCAGACTAAGTCCTCTGGTTTCAGATGACTGGCGCACCATCACGGGCATGCTCTCTGCGTCGAACTTTTCCAGTGGGATCCTCTGACGCCACGCTGTAAGAAAGGCGTCGCGTTCCATGACTTCTGCGATCCCGGAGCGCTGGGCGAAGGATTCCGAGGGTCCGGACGCCGCACCGTTGGGCGAGGGATCGAAGTACCTTTCCCACGGTTTCGTCTGTCCGCATCCAGGGGAGTAATCCACAACAGGGGCGGGAACTAGCGTGGGCTCGCCAGTCAGCAAGTCGATGGCACGGTACCAAGGGAAGTCCCAGTGCAAGGCGGAGGCGCATCCCAGGCCGGCGCCGACAAAGTCAATCCTGGTGCCGGGGCTGCCGTTCCCGGCCAGCAGATACTCGGAATCTTCCGGCACGGGAACCAGGGCGAATCGTTCAACCGCTTCGCCGGCACCTCTCGTCAGAGACGCCCGCTTTGTGACATCAAAGGCCCCTACTGCAGAGGCGATCCGAGCACCCGGTGTGCTGTTGGCTAATCGCCCCACGGTTCGCCACAGCCCCACGTCATTGGGCACATAGATGGAGGCTTCAGACACCAGCCCCAGGGAAGGGTGCAGCGTCCGTACGGGATCTACGCTCATTTGCCGCAAACCCATAGCTCCACATCATTCAAACCCGGGCTTGGCGACGCTATCCGTACCGGGCGGCGCTCAATAATCTTGAGTCCTTCTGCAGCGATCTCCTCCTCGAGGAGGCTGTTGCTCAGGAAGGCGACGTCGCTTGCGTAGGCGGAGGATCCATATGTCCCGTCCAAGCCAAAACTGACATGGATCATGGTCACGTGACGCGCTCCGTTGGCAGCGTCCCGGCCTTCCGCAGTGATCAGGAACGAATCGTCCCCCAGAGCTGAAACCGTGCAGCGGCCTACACTGCCTAGTGGGGCTTGGTGGTTGTCCGCGTTCAGGACCGTCAGTAGGAATTGACCGTCCGGCGTTAAACATTCGCGCACTCTGCGGAACAGCTCCCAGCGCCCCGCCGGATCAAGGAGCGTGATGGAACTGGCACCGAGAACCACACAACCGAAACCGCCGTCGATCTCAAAGCGGGACATGTCCGCCTCCACCAGTTCAACCTTTACATCGCGGGGGTTGAAGGCCTTGGTGTCTGTCTTCTCCTTCAGCATGGCCAACATTTCCGGTGACGAATCGACTGCGGTGAGCGGACGCCCCAAGGCAAGGAGGGGTCGCGTGATCCGTCCGGATCCTGCCGCAAGTTCCAAGATAGGCCCGGAGGTTTTCCGCGCAGCGGCCAGGATCTCGGGAAGCTCGGTGAGGTCGTTGGCGGTGATCTGGTCGTAGAGTCTCGATCCCGAAACGCTATACAAATCCTCAGGAGGATCGACGTGTCCAAGGATCCGCAAAATGGCGTCGGCGGTCTCATCTGGTGCGGTGTTCATCAGCTCGTGCTCTCCGGGAGTCGGTGTGGTGGTGTGGGTGCACGCGGGTGGTGGCCAAGATGGCACCACCCGCGTGGACTTGCTTAGGTAGCGGCGAGGCCGACGACGACGCCGGCAATGATGATGACGTCACCAACGCGGATGTACCACGGTGTATCGTCCGGGGTGTCGAGGTTTTCCAGCTCTTCGATGGTCAGCTGAAGGTTCGAGGCTGCGATCATTGAATTCTCCTTTCTTAGGTCTCTGGATACGGAGCGGAGCTTGTGTAGCGGACCCCTGATTAGGTGATGCTGACGGCGATCAGGCCGATGGCAACTCCTTGGGACACACCGATGAACCAGTTGTTGAAGTCCGGGGTATCCATCGACTCGATCTCCTGGACGGAGATGTTGAGCTGATTTTGCATTCGTTTTCACCTCCCTTCAGTGCGCGTTTTGAGTTAGCTGCGCGATCAGGTGATGGCCACCGCGATGCCCACCAATGCCAGTCCCGCCGTGATGCCCTTGATGCGTTCGTCCCAGTCGTCCGGAACGTCCATGGCCTCCAGCTCTTGGATGTTGAGGTCCAAGGCTTTGAGTGCTGTGCTGTTCATGTACTCACCTCCTTCCTCTTGTCGCTCGTAGATCACCCGATTGGGCGGACAAGACTGTGTGTCCTCGCCGCGCTATGGAGGACGTACTGAATCTGCGCGGCGTCAATGCCGCGAAGCATGGGCAGTGATCCGCCCCAATTTCGGATAGCAGCTTCCGTGGTTCGGAGAAGCGTTTCGCCGCCGATGTTCTCGAGTCCGGCGATACCCCACCGCCGCATCAGGTGGTTGATACCCTGAGCCGGGTCCGGGTCCAGCTCAGGGACCGCCTCGGTGACCACGGACCACAGTTGTTGGAGCCTCCGGCGGTCACCCCAGGCTGCTGCACCGTTGGTAATTTCGGCCCAGATAGGCCCGATCACAGACGCTGTCGCCGTCATTTTTCTCGCCCCTGTCACGTACGCGAGCTCGTTTGCGAGGTACCAGTGCCTTGCCCCATAGGGGTTGCGGCCCATGAGTGCCCATCCGGTGTGCGTCTCCATGCTGAGGCGGGCCGCAGTTAGGCGGAGTTCCGCCGTATCGTAAAGAGTCAGCCGCTCTCCCAACCGGACCATCCGTTGGATGAGGACATGGCCGTCGTCGTCAAAGATGCTGTGCTGGCTGCCAACCATGGTCCCCGCCACTCTCAGCAGAGCTTCAAGCAGACCTTCGAAAACCAGATACTTGGGCAGGGTGGCCAGGTGCCCGGCGTCGAGCATTGCCACGTCACCCACCAAATTGCGCGTGGCAATCAAGCGGCGTCCGACGGCGGTGTCCAGGCACGCTACAGCGCTGACTTCAGCGCCGGTACCCACCGTGGACGGCATGAGAATGGTCTTCGGACGATCGTTGGGGTTAGTGATCGGCGGCAACACCAACAGTCCGGAGCGCTTGGCGTGGCGCTCAGCGAATATGGTCAAAGCGGGATCAGCGGTAAAGATTGCGGCGAGCTTTACCGCGTCAAGGACTGAACCGCCGCCGAGTCCCACCACCGTCTGAAGTCCGTTTTCGCGGATGAAGCGGCCCACGGTCCTCAGCGTTTCCACGGTGACGGGCTCCGCAGTCAATTCCAGGACAGCTGAACCTTTGAGGTCACCTTCAAGAAGTTTGTCTCGGTGCACTTTGAGGTCCCGATCGACTACCAAGCCCGTTCTGCCGCGAGTGAGGCCGCCCACGTACTTTGGTGCCGTCCCGTCGTCGGCAATGACGCAACGGGTCCTCAAGCCGTGATCGGCAATCACTCGAAAACTCCGTCGCGTTCGGCACTGAACAGGCCTGCCTTTACCGCGGCCCGGAGCTCTGCAAAGTTGTCCTCCGTGTAAGTCAGGGCAGGCAGCAGTTGGATCCGCCCAGGCCCCGGCTGGACTATGGCACCGGCTTGATGAATGTTCCTCACTACAGTCAGGACGCCGTCCGAAGAGAGCGGCATGCCGTTTTTCGCGTGAAGCTTGAGGCCGCGCATACAGCCGCGACCCGTTGAGTTACCTACTCCCGGGGTGTGTTGAAGGTCTTCAATGACTGTGTTGAGACCCTCAGCCACCTGCTTGTTCAGGGTGTGGTGGTCCAAGCGCTTCATCTCAGCGATGGTGCTGAGGATCGCGGCACATGTTGCCGGAGTTCCAGCTTGGGTTTCCCCGTGAACAAAGATGGACTCTGATGCGTCAAAGAGTTGGGTTACGCGGTGGGCTATCAAGAGGGCGGCGCAAGCGCTGGTGCCATTGGTCAGGCCCTTTGACGTGATAATAATGTCCGGCTGTTGAGGCCATGCATCCGAGGCGAACCAACCGTTCACCCTGCCGAAGCCGGTGGCAACCTCGTCGGCGACCACCAGGTAGCCGTGGTGGTCCCGGTGTTTGATGACCTCCTCAATGAAGCCGTCCGGCACTGATTCCGCGCCTGAACCCAGGACCGGTTCCATGATGACGGCCGCGATCCTGTGCCCTTCCCTGTGCATCAGCCGGGTGAGTTCCGCGCCGTCGTCGTCGAATCTGATGTGGCGGATATTGCGCCGGTCCACGCCGTAAACTGCCTGTCCGAGTTCATCACCGCTGAGGGCCTGGCTTCCATAGGTCAGCCCGTGGTAGCTGCCACTCAGGCCAACAATGAGCTTCCTCTCGGGCTGGCCGTTCAAAACAAAATACTGGCGGGCGAGCTTCATCGCTGCGTCATTGGCCGCACCGCCAGAGGTGGAAAACACCACTCGTTGGAAGTCATGTGCAGGCAGACTCAGGAGGGCCCTTGAAGCCTCGATCGCTTTCCGGTGGGACGTGCGGAACAGCGGAAGGTAGGAGGCGGCGTGAAGTTCCGTAGCCACGGCTTCAGCTATTTGCTGGTTT
The DNA here is from genome assembly GCF_055389195.1 of Arthrobacter sp. DualSoilB13. NCBI lineage: Bacteria > Bacillati > Actinomycetota > Actinomycetes > Micrococcales > Micrococcaceae > Arthrobacter > Arthrobacter sp. DualSoilB13. The sequence goes on from NZ_AP035865.1 coordinate 3,578,775, forward strand.
CCGTAACCGAGATTGGTGTTCCACAGGCCGCTCTTTGCGCAGATCCGTTGCTGGCCGTCCTCGAAGGTGACATGCACGCCGTTGGCGCTGACCGCCGTGTAGCCGGCCTCGTCGAAGTCATGCTGGGTGGTTAGCGGAACCCAGAGGGGAAGTTGTGTCCGCGGGGTTGGCAGGACCGGCTCAACAGTCATCGGCCCGCACCCATGATGTCGATGCCCAGCTGTTCAAAATGCGTGACCACCGCTCTGGCGGCACTCTCAGCCACACCAGCTGAAACCTTGAGTGCGGGTGCCACCACCCTGGCAGCAACCTTGATGTCTCGCATGGTGGAGACGGCCTCAATAATGGCGGCGGCGTCCGTGCCGATCTTGAAGAGCCGGCCTGTCTTAGGGTCCAGCAGAGTGTATTCGGCAGCCCGCTTGAGGATAAAAGGAGCGTCCGCTGACGGGAGGCCGTCATTGAGAGTGGCGCCGTAAAGACTGGTGCCGAATCCGACCAGACTTGTGGTGGCCCGGTCTTCACGGGGAATGAACTTCCAAGCATCCAAGGCGGCCAGGTAGCGCGGGATCCAGGTCCTGGCCTCAAGGGAGTCCTGAATGTCCCAGGGGTAGTAGACAGCGGCAACGGCGGACTCCGGCCTCAGAGAAACGGCCCGGACCCTGATGTCCGGAAGCGAGTCACCTACCTTGCCGATTTTGGTTCCATAGGGACCGGACCTGACGGAACCATCCCAGGTGATGTGAAGCCGCGTCAGCAACAGGGTGTCCTTCGCGGCCCCGCTCAACAACCCGCGCTCCGCCAGAACGGCGTTGACCTCAGTGAGTTGCTGGACAAAATGACCGGAGCGGACAGCTTCTTCTGCATCGTCGAAAAAGGCTTGCCAGTCCTCCTTGGTGGTGATCCTGACTACCGTCACACCCACCAGATTGACGAACGGGATAGCCACATAGTCCTGAATCTCCAAGCTGAGGGTGCCGTCCACCAGGAGCTCTTCCCCCGCGGCGTCGAATGACCCCGATGCCGTGACGATGCCGTCATCGGCTTTGTCGCCGTTCAGAACCAGAACCGTAGAGCCTTCGCCGGCGAGAGTCTTCGCGTAATCGGCGTGCTCGGGATTCTCAACAAAAATAACGTGACCCGGTATCCGTCCGGGTACCCCTGTGATCCACTGATCCACAGCGGCGGCAATGCTCTGTTGCTGACTCAGCTTCATTTCCCCAACCCCATAGTTGTCTTCACCGGCAGCTCCGCATTTAATCCGGGGCTGCGTTCTGAGAAGGACACTATGGGCGGGTTCAGGGCCCACAGGGCGGAAAGGCGAAACTAGGTGGTGATTTGGCCGAAATTAGGGGTCAATTTGGAGCAACTAGGTGGCGTTTTGGGATGGCCTAGGTGTGCGGAGCCAGCGTCTGATTGCATGACTTCGGGCTCGGCTTGGGAGCCGCTATGCTGGGCCCTCGCCGATTTGGGGACGTCTGAACATGAAGAAGAAACACGGTAAAAGTGCCAACAGCTATTGGCTGACGCTGGCTGGCTGTTACGGGCTGACCATCGGCGCCGCCACCATGGCAGCGATGCCGTGGCTTTTGATTGTGGGCGGCGTTTTCATCGTCTTCCCCTTGATCGTGGGGTTCTTTTACGGCCAGATCGGCCGGAAGGTCCAGTACCACCTCGCCCCGGAAAAACCGGCGATCGTCATCACAGCCACGGCATTTGCCATCGTGGCGATGTTCCTGCGCGGCTCACCCATCGTCGCCTGGGCCGGGCCACTTCTGGGCTTTGCCACCTTCGTCGGCACGTACCTTTGCCTACGCCGTTATGGTCACTTCCATCGGAGTGCCCCCGAGTTTTCGCTCAATCAGGAAAGGGAGCACGCAGGCTGATCTCCGGCGGTCAGGCTCGCGTCATCGGTCGCCGGTTAGCATGCCTTATGGAATCCTTCACCTGGGCTAAACCCTCCACTGATCACTCGGCACGAACCAAGGTAGCCGTCCTGCTTCCCGGTTCCGGGTACCCGGTTGAGGGCCCAGTCCTCTTCTGGGTTGGTGAAATGCTGGGAGCACTGGGCTGGCATGTTCAGGCTGTCCGGTGGACTCCTGACGATTTGCCCGGTGCTGGCCCTCAAGAGTTCGCGGCGGCTGCCGCTAAGACGGCTTTCGCGGCCGCACCAGACGCCGATCAACGATTGATTGTCGCCAAGTCCTTCAGCACCCTGTGTATCCCTTGGGCCGAGGAAGAGCGCATCCCGGGTATCTGGCTGACGCCGCTGCTCACAGACGAGAGGGTCAGAAGTACTATCAGCATGTCTTCAAAGGACGATCTCTTTATCGGCGGTTCATTGGACAAGCTGTGGGACGGCGGACGTAAGTCTGAGAGTGCCGGGACGTTCTTTGAGGTGCCCGGGGCCGATCATTCCCTGCAAATCCCGGAAGACTGGCGGGCCTCCCAGCTAGCTCAAACCGAGGTGTTCGATCGGATAGAGGCGTTTGCGGCGGGGCTGCCCTCTACTACATAACTGCGCGGCCGACGCCAGTGGTTGTCCCGTCAGATGAAACCTAAACGGCCTAGAAGCTTGTACGCTTCGGTGTCCTCGCATGTTTGCATGGATAGCTGCGTCACGAACTCCAAGCTGCACGCACTCGATAGTGGGAGCATCGACGCGCCCCTGTAAGCGCATTCAGGCATCTTGGGTTCGGTTTACAGGCGGACCGTCGGCGCAGCACTTCTGTGCTGATACAGCAGCGGCTCCCTTGTACGCAGGCAGATGGTACGACGTATTGGGGGATATAGGCCTATGGCGGCATGGGGGACAGCAGCCGTGGTTTTGTCGTTCGCGCGGTTTACATGAGGAAGCCAAGGGCTTCCTCGGCGGGTGTGGCTGCCGTGGCCGTAAGCCTGGCCGCGCTTCAGCTCGGTAACGGTATGGCCGTTGGGCTCATTGGAGCTGCTGGCGCAGGAATTGCGACGTGCCTGAGAGTAGGAATCGGAGCTTTGGCGCTCCTTCCTGCCCTCTGGTTTGTAAGATACTCCGCTGTGGTATCCCTGCGCCGCATCGTCGGCTACGGTGTCGTTTTGGGATTGATGCAGCTTTGCTTCTATCAAGCAATTTCCCATATTTCGCTGTCTCTAGCGGTTTCCATTGAATTCATTGTCCCCTTGGTACTCGGCTGTCTGCGTACGCGCCCTCGGGCGGTCCGGCTTGCGGTTTTGGGCGCCGTGGCAGGACTTTTCCTCATCGTGGACTTCGCCAGCCGACCGGATCCCGCGGGAATCCTGTGGGCCGTGGCTACCGGGATTCTGTTGAGCGTTTATATCAAGGTGGGGACGACTATGCCGACTGCGTCCCATCCGCTGGCAGTGTTATCCAAGGCTTTGTGGTTCGCGTTCCTAGTTGTTCTAGCAGGGCAGATCCTAACCCCAGTTCCTGACTTGCAGACAGCAGACCGGTGGGTGGGCCAGGCGCTTGTCGTGGCACTGCTGACCATAGCCGCGTTGGCTGCGATCGTCGGCGTACTAGGCCTTAACCAGTACTTGGACGGCCGACAGATCACGGGGCTGATCGTTCTCACCGGGTGTGCCGTACTTAGCGTCTGGACGGATGCTCGCGCCCAAACAAGCAGACAACTGAAATCTAAAAAACGAGGAGCATAAGTTGAAACCAATGAATTGCTGTGGCACCCACCTTGTCTGACTCGTTCCTCCACACGTGCCGGGACTGAGAGGGATGCGTTTGTGGCTGCTGTGGGTTCCACGTTGCGTGCCGGTGCTCCAATTCTTCAAACCCCGCATTTGTCAGTTGATAACATTTTCGCAGCGGACCGGTAGGTGATATTTCCCACTTATAGGTGGCTAATCCTTGGGGCCTCAATCGATTCATGAGTGCGTATAAATCACTTTCACGTTCGCTATATTCTGGCCAATATATGGCCCGATGACCGCCTTCGGAATAGGACTCGTCGTGATGGCCATTGCTGTCGCAGTAGATCGATTTATTGGGTTGCGCCGAAGGCAACGGCTAATCGCGGGAGAGCATGAGTGAACGCACTTACGCCACCAGCCGCCCCTCCGGACGTTGACGCAAGGACATCACAACGAGCGCGTACAGCAGCCCCCGGGCCACACCGAACAACCACGGGAACGGCAGATCAAAGCCTAGCCAGAACACTGCTTCGACAGGTAGGAGTGCCAGCCCGAGAATAAGCCCAGACCGGCGTCCCTTCCATGCGAGCCAAGCAGCCCACGACGCCACCAACACCACAATCAGGAATGCCATCAGCAGCGTCACGAAGACCCAGCCGTCCAGGCCGTCCCACGGTCCCGCGTACATCGGGAACAGGTCCATGAACATTGGTAGATACCCGTTTTGGAGGAGGTAGATGCTGACTGGAATCGCAGGAATCCCGAACGCCGCCGCGTAAATCCAGGTCAGCACGGCCGCCACACGCGCTTTCTGCATAGCCTTCCCTCGATTCGGCCCTCCCCGATCCACCGCTCAGTACAAGCAGATTAATCCAGTGTGGAACAGAGGATTCACGAGTGGAAGCCCTCTGCGCTAGGCTTCCTCGAACCAGCCCCGCGCCGGGTTGGAGACCTCGGGCGCTTCCCGGAAAACGCCGGGCTGCGCCACCCAGCCAACCCCGTTGGCGATGACCTTCTGGATCTGCGGCTGGTGGTACACGGGGTATTCCTGGTCTCCGGGGCTGAAGTAGAAAATCCGGCCCTTGCCGCGGGAGAACGTCACGCCGGAGCGGAACACCTCTCCCCCAGTAAACGAGCTGATGAAGATCAGGTCATCGGGTTCTGGAATGTCGAACAGTTCGCCGTACATTTCCTGCTGCGGAATCACGATAGGGCTCTCAATGCCGGCCGCGATCGGGTGCGAAGGCTTCACCGTCCACACCAGCTCGCGTTCGCCCTCGTTGCGCCACTTCAGCGAGCACGTGGTCCCCAACAATCGAGTGAAGATCTTGGCGAAATGCCCGGAGTGCAGGACCACGAGGCCCATGCCGCCGAGGACATGCCGCTGCACGCGCTCCACTACTTCCTCAGCGACTTCCCCATGGGCGATATGCCCCCACCACAGCAGAACGTCGGTCTGCTCCAGCACCTCTTCGGAGAGTCCGTGCTCGGGATCGGCGAGTGTCGCCGTCGTGATTTCCGAGTCCGGGTAGAAGCCGCGCAGTCCGGCGGCGATGGCACCGTGGATCCCTTCGGGGTACATCTCGCCGATGGTCGCAGGCTCGTTGCGGGCCTCGTGAACAGCTTCGTTCCAGACGACAATCTTCAATTTCGCATCAGACATTTCAGAGCACCACTTCACGTTGTTCGAGGGCGGATTTGTAGCAGGCATCGAGCACCAGGGCCCGGCTGAGGGCCAGTGAACCATCATGGCTTCCCCATACAGTTTCGCCGCCGCGCACGGCAGCAATGAAATCGTCGACGACGGCCTGGTGGGCTCGCCCGGGTTCGGCCACCACCTCAAAGTCGGCGTTCTCGCCGTCCTTCTCCGTGAAGACGTGAACGTCCGCCACCGGGTTCTCGGAGGCGCCCACAGAGCGCAAGTCCGCTCCGCCGTCGGTCCCGTAAACGGTGAAGTCCATCAGGTCCCGCTCGTCGCGGTACGTGGCCCATCCCGCTTCCAGTATCAGGGTCCCGCCGCCTTCCAGCCGGAGGAACGCGGAGGCGAAGTCTTCCACTTCAAACTTGTGGCTGGAGTTCGACGCCGTGTACCGGGCGTTGCCGCCGAGGCCGCGCGGGCCGAGTTCGGAATGGGTGGACGCCGAGACGGCCAGAACCTTGGGCTCGCCCAGGAGGTGCAGCGAGTAGTCCAGGACGTGCACGCCGATGTCAGCCAGCGGACCGCCGCCGGCGAGTTCCGGGTTGGTGAACCAGCTGCCCAGCATCGGAATGCCTTGGCGCCGGAGCCACGATGCCTTGGCGTAGTACGGGCGACCGAGCGTGCCGGCATCGATCACTTCCTTGAGCGCCTGGATGTCGCCGCGGCGGCGGTGGTTGAACGCGACGTCCAGCACGCGGCCTGCCTTACGGGCGGCGTCCACCATCTGCTGACCCTCGACGGCGTTACGCGCCAAAGGCTTTTCGCTCAACACATGCAGTCCGCGCTCGAGCGAGGCAATCGCAATCGGCGCGTGCAGGAACGTCGGCACGGCGACGCTGACGGCGTCGAGACCTTCGAGCTCGATCATGTCTTCCCAGCGGGCGAAGGCGTGGGGAATGCTGTATTCCTCCTTCAGCTGGGCAAGAAGATCAGCTTCCATGCCTGCGACGGCGACAATCTCGACGCCGTCGATGTTGCTGTACGCCTTAAGGTGCTGCTGGCCGGCCCAACCGATGCCCACAACTCCCACTTTGAGGGTTGTGGACGGGGCCTGCTGCTGAATGCTCACGTTGTTCCTGTTCTTTCTGTGGTTACTAGGTTTTGGGGTTAGCCCTTGACGGCGCCGGCCGTCATGCCGGAGACAATTCGCTTCTGGCACACGAGCACCAGGATCACGAGCGGGACGGTGATGATCACCGACGCTGCGCTAATGGTGCCGAGGGGTTGGTCGAACTCGCTGGTGCCGCTGAAGAACGCAATCGCGACCGGCACGGGTCGGGCTTCGGGCGAGGTGGTCAGCGTGACGGCCAGGAGGAATTCATTCCAAACCGAGATGAACACCAGGATCGCCGTGGTCGCCAAGCCGGGGACCGCCAGCGGCAGGATCACCTTGCGGAAGGCGACGAACGGTGTGGCGCCATCCATGTACGCGGATTCCTCCAGCTCACGCGGGATCTCCTTGAAGAAGGACGTCAGCGTGTAGATCGCCAGCGGCAACGCGAACGTCAGTTTCGGGATGATGAGGCCGAGCAGAGTGTCGTACAGCCCGATCTCGCGCCAGATGGAGAACATCGGGGCCGCGATGGCGATGGCCGGGAACGTGGTGACCGAGAGGATCAGCGTCAGGATCATCGCCTTGCGGCGCATCTTCAGCCTCGCCAGCGCATAGGCGGCGAAGGACGCGAACACCAGCGCCACCGTTGTAGTCACGACGGCGATAATCACCGAGTTGCGCAAGGCCAGGAGGAACTCGGGGTTCTGGAAGACCACCAGATAGTTCTCGAGGGTCGGCTGGCTCGGGAAGAGCTCGCCTTGGGACAGGCTCGCACCCTTCTTAAGGGAGGTGTTGACGAGCCAGTAGAACGGGATGAGCGAGAAAGCCATGACGGCCACCACGAACACCCACACCAGGGGATGCAGTTTCGATTCCCCACGCAAGCGACGCTTCGGCGCCTTGCGCCCGGTGGTGAGTTCCGCCGTCGGGCGTTCTGCAATCAGCGTGCTCATTGTTCCTCCTTCGCGACGTCGCGGATGTTGCCGCCGGCGAAGCGGACGTAGATGACCGAGACCACCATGACGGTAAGGAAGGTCAGGATGGACAGCGCCGAGCCTTCGCCCACCAGCCGGTTTTCGCGCAGTTGGGTGTAGGCGAGCATGGACATGGATTCGGTGCCGTTGGCGCCGCGGGTGAGCACGAACGGCAGGTCGAAGACGCGGAGGGCATCCATGGTGCGGAAGATCGCGGCGAGGACGATCGCCGGACGCAACAGCGGCAGGGTGATGTTGACGAAGGTCTGCCATTTGCTGGCGCCGTCGAGTTCCGCGGCCTCGTACGTTTCGGCGGAGATGACCTGCAGTCCGGCCAGGATGATGAGCGCCGCGAAGGGCGTGGTCTTCCAGACGTCGGCCATGACGATCACGGCCATCGCATAGCCGTGCTCACCGAGCCAGACGACGTCGCCGCCCGGCAGCCCCAGTGCGGAGAGGACGTTGGTGACCAGGCCCATGTTGGGCTGGAACATCGTCTGCCAGGTGATGGCGCTGACCACGGTGATGATCGCGTACGGCAGCAGAACCACGGTGCGCAGGACGGCCCGGCCCTTGAACGCGAGGTTGAGCAGGAGCGCCATGGCCGTGCCGAGGACGAGTTCCAAGCTGACCGACAAACCTGCGAAGAGGAACGTCTGGCCGAACGCCGCCCACCACTCTTGGCTTGCCAGGGCGTTGATGTAGTTTTCCAGGCCGACGAAACGAGACAGGCCGGCGGTGCGGACGCTGTACTGGTTCAGCGAGAGCCAGATCGCGTAGCCGATGGGGACTGCCGCGACCAGCGCCATGATGACCAGCGAAGGGGCGGTCATGCGGAACGCGAGTTTGCGTTCGGCGCGGTCGCGGCCGCTTGTCTTCGCTGGGCCGCGGCGGTTCGGCGCGCTGCGGCCCGGTAGGAGTGTCTTGATGGCCATGATCAGAAGCTCGCCTTGGCGGTGGTGATTTCCTCGGCCATCTTCTGCACCGCTTCCTCGGTGGAGGCGGTGCCGGAGAGGACGGCGTAGACGTTCTTGTAGATTGCCTGCGAGATCTGCGGGTAGACCGGCGAGATGGGGCGCGGCTTGGCACCCTTCACCGAGGCGAGGAGTTCGGTGGCGAACGGCATCTTCTGCAGTACCGCGGCGTCAGAGTAGGCAGCTTCGTTGACGGGTGCCTGGGAGTAGTCCATAGCCACGTGCTTCTGCCAGTCCGGGGTGGTGGCGAAGTCGATGAACGCGACAGCCCCGGCCTGGTTGGTGGAGTGGGCCGAGATCGCGAGGTTCCAGCCGCCGAGCACGCCGGAGGCCTTGCCGCCTTCCCATGCCGGCAGCGGCGCGACGCCGAAGCTGGACGCCAGAGGTGTCGCGTTGAGCAGGCGGTACACGTGCGGCCAGTTGCGCTGGTACCCGAAGTCGCCGGACTCGTAGGCGAGGCGAGCCGGGTCTTCGTTGTAGGTGAGGACGGCGCGGTCGGCTGAACCCTTCTTGAGTCCGTCGCTCATGAAGTTGAGAACGTCGCGGGTTTCCTTGGAGTCGATGGTGACCTCGCCCTGATCGTTGAGGACTTCGCCGCCTGCGCTGTAGAGCATTTCGAGGAAGTTCACTGTGAGGCCCTCGTACTGCTTGCCCTGGTAGACATATCCGTTGCCGGGAGCCTTGGCGGCTTCTGCGTAGAGCTGCTGCCAGGACTCGGGCTTGGCCACCTTGTCCTTCTGGTAGTAGATTAACCCGGCGTTGGTGAAGAACGGCGAGCCCCAGTACTTGTCCTGGTACTTGGTGGTTTCCACAGTGGAGGGAATGAGCCGATCCTTGTTGGCTTCCACCAGCTTGGTCTGGTCCAGCAGCCAACCTTGGGACGCGAACTCCGAGGTCCAGATGACGTCCGTGACGAAGAGGTCGCACTCAGTGGACTTGCCTTCGAGCCGCTGTACGATCTGCGTGCGGGCTTCATCCGTGGTGGCGCCGATCTCGGTGTACTTGGCCGTGACCTTGCCGTTCGCCTTGGTGAACGCCTCCGCGGTGCCCTTGTAGATACCGCTCGCGTCCTTGACGCCGCAGATGTTCACGGCACCGCTCGCATTAGCGCCCGACGCCGGGTCGGCAGCTGCCGCTTGCTCGGCACCTTGGGGTGCGGCTCCCCCGCCGCATGCGCTGAGGAGGAGGGCTGCTGCTATGGCGGTCGCCGCTAGGGCTTTTCGGTTTCGGGGGGCTTTGTTCTGGAGCGGGAGAGCAGGTCGGTTCAAGTCCACAAGTGGCTCCTTTGGTGGCTGTGGGTGAGTGGCGTTCAGTGCGCGTTCTGGCTGTCCCGCGTGCTGAGGGTGGCTTCTTTGCCGGTGGTGCAGTGTGATCCATGGAATCGATTCCAAATGTTTCCAAAAGAATCGGCCTTGCGGCCGTGGAATCGATTCCAAAGTAGTGTGACAGGGACCACTAAGGGCTGTCAACCCTCTCTATTTGGTGGAGTCCCGGATGACGAGTTCGTGCGGGAGGAAAGTTCTCCCCGTGCGATGTGAACCCTCGACGGTCATCCGCTCCAGGAGTTCAGCGAACGCGACTCGACCCATTTCATAGGCCGGCTGGCGGACGGTGGTCAGCTCCGGGACGCACATTTCTGCCTGAGCAGAGTCATCGAAACCTGCCACGGCGATGTCTTGTGGAACGCGGAGACCGGCGTCGGTCAGTTCACGGACGCAACCCGCTGCGACTACGTCGGTGCCGCAGAAAACGGCGTCGGGGAGGTTCTTTGCTTCCAGGAGTTTCTTCGTGAGATTGCGGCCGGCGTGGAAGCCGAAGTTGCCTTCGCCGAATAGGATCTGGTCTGGTTCCAGGCCCTCTTCCGCGAGTGCCTGGCGGAAGCCTTCCTCACGCAGTCGGCCCGAGCGGGCACCCCTATGAGCGAGCATGGCCAGCTTCTTGGCACCCGTGTCGATCAGGTGCTTGGTGATGTCGTAGGCGGCTTGGCGGTCATCAATGGACACCCCGAAGGCCGCCTCGGCGTCCACGATTTCACAGACCTGGATCACGCTGAGTTGCTCGGCGACTATGTTGACGTCATCGTCTGGCATCGTCGGCGAAAAGATCACCAGACCGTCCACGGAGCCGTTCCTCAGCATGTCCACGAGCTGCTGCTCGCGATCGAGGTCTCCGTCGGTGGCTGCGATGAGGCTGACATAGCCGCTATCCGCTGCTGCGTCACCGACACCGCGGAAAACTTCGCTGATCACCAGCGAGTCCAGGTTCTTGGCGAGGGCCAGGACGCGCATCGTGCGGTCTCTTCGGAGATCCCTTGCCGAGGCAAGAGGACGATAGCTGAGCTCCCGAATCGCTGCGTTGACCTTCTCCTTGGCCGCCGCACTGACAGCAGGGCTGCCGTTCAAGACACGAGACACCGTCCCCACGGACACCCCCGCCGTTTTGGCGACGTCTTGAACTGTCGGCCGAGCCATTAGTTTGTCCTTCCGCGAGCAGCGACGATGGTCCTAGCCGCCACGTCACCGCCGTACCCACCGGCGTTCCCCAGCATAGCTGGGGTTGGAGGACGCTCACGGACGACGGGCCAGTCGTTCGCCCTACCAATGACAAGAATCAAGGCGGACCCGACTACAAGGTGAGCGCCGATATTGACCTAACGCGGGGGTAGCGCCTTAATCTACCGTCACGGTGTAGGCGCCCTTTGCACTCCATGATCATCTCCTCACGATCCCGCTGCCACGTGAGCGGCGTTCGGCTACCGAGTGTGAGTGGGCAGCTGGACTTCTGGATACGTAGGCGGCAGGGCGACGGATTTGTCTTCCTCCTCGAGCAGACCGAGCTTTGAGCAAGATCACTGTCCTTTGAATGGCTAAAGGCTTCACCAAGACATCTTCGGGCACCTCCACCTGTGAATGGACCCTTGAGCGTCAGGATTGCCTCAGCGACTCTCTCGATTCTGAGTCTCCGAAGCGCGCCCGTCTTCGTTCTCGATAAGACCGTAGGGCGGGTCGTCAGGGTTCTGCGAGTAGCGAACCACGATGTGCCGATCAGCCACCGTCGGTGGTTGGTTGTCGACGAAGACAATCTGGGCCCCTGGATGTGTGGCGAGCCAGCTTGCGACATGGCGGTAGATGTTCTCTACGATGTTGCGGCTACGAGCGGTGATGAGCAGGCCGATTTGGACACCGTCATCGTCGGCCCGTGGATCCTGCGTAGTCGGGACAGTGATAGATCCAGGTACGAGGTTCTTTTGGGGGCTATCAACGATGAGGAATCCGGGATGTCCAGAACCCTCCTCGAATGCCAGCTCGAAAAGTGCGAGCTCCCAGGCGAGTGCGATCAGCGTCATAGCCCCAGAAGAACCGACCTTGTCATATCGGCGCCCCCGAACGAACGGCACGAGGTTCCTTTCAACACGCACGAGATCAACTTTTGGATAGCCGAAGTCTTCGAGGATGTCGTACAAGCGTTTACCGATACGGGCGAGTGTCGTGTCGCGAGGCGTCGCGTTCTGGAGATATCGCCCCTTGCGTGTTCGCGCTTCTTTGAGGGCGGCTGACGTCTGCAGAAGCTCCACTTCCTTTTGCTGAAGTTGCAACAGCATCTGCCGTGCTCGGAGCATCGTCTTAAGCTCGACGCGGGTGTCTGCCACAGACTGCTGAATTTCGTCGCGTTCCATCAGGAATGGCGAGATAATATCGCCGGAGACCCGGTCTAGGGCTGATTGCGCCTCTCGTACAGCTGCGTTGGCGACGCTCAGGTTCCTCCGCAGCTTGTCGCCCTCGGCTCGCACTTCTTGAGCGAACTCAAGGAGCTGATTCAAGCGACGCACAAGACTGCGTCGTTCCGTGCTCAGGTCGGGAACACTCTGGCCATTGGTGAGGTCTGCGGTCAGGTGCGAGTGGCACAGCGAACATTCGTTCTCGACGACGCTGGGCAGCGATTGGAGCTTACTCTGGCAGGCCGGGCAGGTCACCACATTCAGCGAGTCGAAGAGGTTCAGCGATTCAGCGACAAGATCGAGCCGTCGGATCTCGTCCGCATACTGAGCACGGAGGGGTTCAAGCCGCTGTGAAAGGGTGTCCCGGTCTCGCAACTCGGCCTGGAGGAGCTGCGCGTGCTTCTCGCTCCTGGAGTAGTTTGCACGTAGCTCGGCGGTGAAGTCTCCGCGGGCGGATATGTTGTCGTCTATGGCCCGCTTCTGTGCGTTGAGCTCTGCTACCCGGATTCTGAGCCTGTCCGATTCGGAGTCTATCTCCTCGATGGTGGTGAATCCCGCATCGGTCATGAACGTCCGAAGCGTCTGGACAGCACGTGCGAGCTCCCGCTCCTCTGCGCCGAGTTCTTCGACGGCCCTGGACAGCGTCGACTGCTCATTGTCCGAGACACCGAAGAGAATATTTACGACTTGGTTGAGCTTGATGGATCGGTGCGGTTGCCTTTCGTACGCAAGGTCCCCGTTGTCGAGTCGCCGGTTCGTGAGAAACCAAAGAGGCTGCAGGTCCCTGAAGCTCAGTGCGCTGGTTTTCGAGTCCGCTTGAGACGGCGACTGGTCCAGGCGTAGTCCGCTGAGACCGCACAACTGCAGGAGATAATGGGACAGTGAGTCGGCGTCGGCGGGGTCGGAAGTGAAGGACCGCACCGGCGTGCCAGACATCGTGTCAAGGTTGCCGGTGTAAAGGTAGGCACTCGTTGCCTTCGAGCCAAGTGACCGCTCGATAACGTACTGTGCTGTGTTAGCATCGCCCGGTCCCGTGACATCAATTGCAAGCTGAGCGGATCGTACGTTCGCCATCACCTCATCATGTTCGGGATGCTCTTTCGCGCCAAGACACCAGTCGACAAACTCCAGCACGGTGGTCTTACCAGTGCTGATCTCACCAGCTATAACCGACAGGGGCCGGACCCGACCCTCCTCGTGTTGGTCTGTGAAGTCAACGCGGTACGAGTGGTTTGGGCCGACCAAGCGGAGGGCTCGTAGGTTGAAGGCGGGATGATTCGTCATTGGGTCGTCGTTTCCTAGAAGAGCATGTCGCGCGAGGCGAGCCCGGAGGCCTCAGCCTCGAACTCGTCCATTGTTGGACTGTCAATGAGGTCGAAGAGTACTGGGTCCACGCGAAGCCATGTTTGAAGGTGCTCGCGCATCTTCGCTGAAGAAAGCTTCATCACGATTGGAGTAACGGTCGCAACACTGAGCCGGAATGCGTCGGCGTAGACGGAGCACAGACTGTCCGCTGATTGCTTCCCCAATTCGGTAACGGTGAAGACCCTCTGCCCCTCGTGGACTGTGAGTTGCACAAGCCCGAAGGCAACCAGCTGCGCGACGTCCGATACCACTCGTTCCCTCCGCGAAACGAAACGCTGACTCGGCGAGGCGTAGGTGATGGAGTGGCGGCCGAATCCTTGCAACCGTAGCTGATTAGAAGCGGGAGAATCTGCGCCCAACACGAGGAACGGATTCGCCGACAGAAACTCAATCACCGAAAGCCGCTCGAGATCCAGCTTGCTATCCTTAGCCTTTGCGCCCACCAGAACGAGGATGATCTGCGCCATCCGAAATGCGGGTATGGACTCGGCGCGAAGAGTGGAAGCTGCTTGCTCGGTGGGCTCAGCCTGGGCGCTCACGTTTCCTCCTCTGTTCCTTCCTCGTTGTTTGGCTCGAAAGCGGTGCTCGGGATCCTCGAACGGTGGTCCTTGGCCACATCACGCCAGTCCCTAACCCAACCAGCGCGGCCATTGTCTACAGCTTGATGCAGAAGGCCGACGCCGTGAAGGACGTGCGCACGGAGGCTGGCGGCCTCCTGCGAGTGGCTTGTTTCGATGGCTCCAATTACATCGCCATACAGTTGCGGGAAATGCCGGTCCGTCGACATCTGACATGCCGTGTTGAAGGCTGTCGACCAGGTGGATGAAACCCGCACACGCCATGTCGAGAGTGCCGCGACTTCGGGCCGGACACCCTTGTCCACGACCTCGCGCTCTAATATCTCCGCATTGAAGAACGCCTCTCGAGCAGCAAAAGTCTCCGGCAATCCGGCTTCGTCCATCTGCCGCACAAAGAGGGCGCCATCATACTTGGTGTCGTCGACTAGTTCTTCGAGTCCGCGCGGCTCCTCAACGTCAGAGGTTTTCTGCGGCAGCGGAAACAAAGGCGAGAAGTAGTGGTTCCGAACGTCCGCCGCGGCCGTAGCCTGGAGTAGTCGCCGCAGCCGCCCTGCAGTCTGGAGGTCCAGCGTGAGGGTGTCTGTTTTTGAAGTTCGCTTTTTCCATCCTTCCCACCACGTAAGCATCGGACCATCCAATTCGCAAGGGACGCAGAGCGTCCAGGAAGCGATCCTGTAGCCGTTATCGGTGGCAGCCTTTTGTGCCGACTTGTACGATTCTCGAACGTCGCCCTGCTGTGTGCTGCCGAACCCGTCGATAAAGTACTTCGACTGCCAGATGTGGACTTCACCTTGTTTTCCGAGATCGCCGATGTAGGCGTCGATGCCCCAATCGCCTGGGTTAGCTTGAACCTCTTGGACATCGGGGTGAACTATCCCAACAATGTCTGCAATAAGTCGTTCAAAGGCTTCGCGAGCACCTGCAGGGCCGGCGAATCGCGTTTCAAGGAAGCGGAAGTCGATATCGCCGGAGCCCACCACAACTATTTGCTCTGACAATCAGCCCCCAATCCCCGTTCGGTAGCATCAGCATATCCACTATGTGTTTGACCGCATATTCCGGGTGCACGTACCCCCTCGCGTTGCGGTCGAACCCACACTTCAATCGACGTTTCGAACGTAACCGCAGAATGAGTGGCCGCTCAGGCGGGGCTTTCGATCAGCACGGTGAACGACAACTCCAAGAGGGTCGGCACGGCCATCTGCGAGCCGAGGCTCGACTTCGAACGCGCCCTGACTGGATGAAATCACCTGCGGAGGGGGCGGTTGAACTCCCTGCCAGGTGAAAGATCGTCTAACGAGCACCTGACGGCCGCAGAACGTGCACCCGTGTGCACTCTTTGATTGGTCCGCGTGGCTCGTGCAACCTGTCTCGTTTGAGCCAAAAGACGTGCGACGGCCACGACGGCGAACCTCTCGCGCTGTGGAGCTTCAATCCTATGGATTCAGTTTTCCTACGATCCTGTCCAAAAGGACACAAGCAACTGATCGGATCAAGCTGGGCTGCAGCTCTTCCCTCATGCAAAGCTGCTTGCAGTCCTGAACCGGCAAAGTGATAAGCAGCTCTGGTTTTTGCTGGTCGAGGGACTAATCTCTTCAGATTAAGATTGACTATCCGAGACGGTTTCGACACGGTTTATAACGGATTGTTGGGGAAGTACAATTTGGGGTGCTATTCATGATCACAACGTCTGCTCTGCGGCTCCTGCGCGCAGAAATCATCGAGGATGACGGCACCATTGTCGACGTCGATTTTGCGTCGGAGCCTGGCCCTGAGTCGTGGACTACGCTCATAACCGGCCGAAATGGCTCAGGGAAGTCGCGGCTCTTATCCGCCATAGCCTTAGCGTTCGACGCTCTCGACGGGAACAAGCCACGACGCACTGTGAATGCGTCCGTCGAGTACATGCTCAACGGTCACCTATGCGCGATTCACATCGAACGGAAAATGGCTTCCGGCTTCCTCGACGGTAGGGAAGTCCCGCTTGACCTGTTGCCACGGCCACGGGCGGTAGCGGCGATTACCGCAGGCGCCTTCGATAAGTTTCATCTTCCGATCTCCCAGAGCTTGTTTGACCCGTCCCGCCAGCGCACGGGGTTGTACCGCTACCTCGGACTAAAGGATCCTCGCGGGCGAGTATCGACGAAGTCCGGCGTATTTCGTGCACTTGATAATCTTTTCGAGGCCACCAGACTCAACGCTCAACGTAGAGGGCGCATAGCTCGCGTGTTCGAATACCTTGGCTATAAGCCGCAGGTAGAGGTCCTCTACCGATGGACCAAGCGTGGCCGGGCGTTCTTGGAAGCAGGCGCCAATAAGGGACCAACCGGTTACCGCATGTTTCTGGAGAATGAACGCGCTGAGCGATCTAGTGATTTGCGGCCCATCCTGGGTAATTACTTCTTTGAGGAGCCGTCGGCCATCAGCCAACTGGGACGGGCGGCCGACTATCTCATGGGTTTGGGCGACGGCAAGACTCTTGCCCTAATGGCTGAGTTTTCAACTCAGCAGTGGTCGGAAGATCCTACTTTTCAACAAGCTCAACAGCTCTCTCGCGCCCGCCTCATCGAAATGCAGGAAGTAAGGTTGCGGAAGAAACTGACTGGCGCGATTATCAACATCGAGGATGCAAGCTCGGGTGAGCTTGCGCTCGCTACGGCGATGCTTGGAATCGCGTCATCCATTGACGACCACAGCCTTATCCTGATCGATGAGCCCGAAATCAGCCTCCATCCCGCGTGGCAGGCGGACTACCTGCGGCACCTGTCAGATATTCTGGGGGCTTTTCATGGCTGTCACTTCGTTCTCGCGACCCATTCAGCAACACTCGTCTCGGGTGCCCCTCCCGAGCAGTCAAGCGTTGTTGATATCGAAACGAGTGGAGGTGGTGGGGAGGTCATGTCTGGCAAGTCGGCTGACGAGGTACTGGTTCGCACCTTTGGCGTTGCCCAAGATGGCAACCTTTATCTTCGTCAGCTTCTGGTCGAAGCACTGCGGCTCGTCGCCGATCGGGATACCAATGAGAAGCGGTTCGTGGATATCCTGACAGAACTTCAGGGCATAGCGGGCACTCTGCCATCCACGAGTCCGGTGCGACAGTTAGTGGCGGACCTAAGTCACGCACGTCCCACACGTAACGGTGCCATCGCATGATCGCCCAGCCTGCACCGTTTTCCCCAGAGGATTTAGATGCTATCCGAGCAGTATCGGGTGGCCCACTTACAACGGGCGCCTGGGCTGATACCCGTGTCGCCGATCTGAAAGCGCGGGCAAAGAAGCATTATATTAAGGAGCAGAAAAACCGGTGCTGCTACTGCGCTGAGCAATGGCTAACGGAGAACGGCCGCGTGTGGGATCTGGAACACGTCGTACCGAAGGCAGTACATCCGCACTTCATGTTCGAGTCGCGTAACCTTGCCGTCGCCTGCCCAGACTGCAATATTGCCAAATTAAATGCAGATACTTTGACCGACCCGACGGTTACCGACTACCCAACGTCTCCTACTTCATATGTAATAGTCCACCCCCACTTTGATCGTTGGGAAGATCATCTTGAGAAAAATGGGCTCGTGTATAGCCCAATCAGTGAAAAGGGCACTTGGACGGTGAAGCACTGTAAACTTGGACGCTTTGCCATGAAGTATATCGATCCAATGGACGAAACAGACCCATACG
This sequence comes from Arthrobacter sp. DualSoilB13, assembly GCF_055389195.1. Lineage (NCBI taxonomy): Bacteria > Bacillati > Actinomycetota > Actinomycetes > Micrococcales > Micrococcaceae > Arthrobacter > Arthrobacter sp. DualSoilB13. The sequence continues at coordinate 3,596,451 of NZ_AP035865.1, forward strand.
ATCGAAGATTTGAGTCGGCTATCGATGCCCTCACTGGAAATCACGTCACAGCGCAGGCGGCTATTGGACGGATCCAGGCCTACCTGGCTGCTGTTGCGGGAACAACACTTCCGTAGCGACGGGATACTAGCTTTCGTACAGACGATGAGTCGACGTTGCATAGTCTGGCTCCTGCCGTCGAGAACAAGCCTTCATTGTCATCGTAATCACGACGCTAGCTCTTTAATCTACAGAATCAGCCCCAAGTGATCGATTCATGGGACGGCTAGGGCATTGGGTGTAGAACGTGAGCCTCAGACGAGTGAAACCGCCCCATCGTTCGTGTTGAAGCAGAGAGTCAATTCCCAGGGGACTCCTTCGCAAATGGAGAGAGATTCGTTCATAAATTCATGACACGAGAGCAGTCCGGTAAGCAGTTGTCGGGATCGTGCCCGCTCCGGACATTCCCACCCCATCCCTTCATCAAATGCAACTAGGGACGCCTTGCCCGTGCTACCAGTGCATGCTGGGCGATTAGTCGGAGGAGGTCAATGTCCGGGCCCAAAGCTTCGACTTCCGAACTGGAAGGTAGAAGCAGCTCCTCGCCCTGCCCGGACCCGTCCTGCTTAGTGTGAACCACTCTGCAACGGATTTTGTACAACCGCTCAGACACCTGATCCCTAAGATCTGCGTGCTCATCCTTGAGTTTTATCGGCGTTGCACCACGAATCTTCTGTTTGCTTGCAGAAAAGTGTTCCGGGTACGTCTCTTCTGACTCGATGAAGGCGCGCAGGTCAGCCGAATCGATTGACGCACGAAGAGTCGCTCGAAGTTGCTCACGCTCCCCGATGCCAGCCTTTACTGCGGGGGCAGCCAGATTGATGAGCCGGTTGATGTCAGCCTCACTGGTCGGGCTAAATCGAGGGTTCAGCAATGCAGATCTCATAGAGTTCACAGTGGCTTCTCTCGCAAAAACAGGAAAGAAATACTCTAGGCACTGATAATAGGCAAGAAACTGCAAGAGTGGAAGTCCACTGGCGCTCCTCCCGTATTGGTAAAGAGCTAGGGCCTCTTGGGAGTATTCATTCTGAGGAAAATCAGGACCATGCTCAACCGGCTTCTGCCTCCTGGTCCGGGTTCTATTTCGCCTGCGCGAAAGAGAGAGAGCTATTCCATAACGCACATCTAGATCAAATATGAAGGCATTGCCAACGCTTGTTAGAACAGAAAGAGCCCTCTCGTGACGGTGTACATCATAGCCTTGAATTTTGAGCGTGTAATGCCTCCCACCAAAGACGGCCGCAGAAAGCTCGGAGGGCGGTGAGATCTCTACGCTCTGGTTACCGGACTCTACGCGAAGGCGCCAATTGGTCGGCCGACGCGGAGGAGAAATCTCGACGTCATCATCAACATCCAGAGTACTCTCGGACTCTGAATCGAGAACTTCCGCTCCAGGCAAGTCCCAAATAGCAGTCCTAAAGAGGGGACCGTTGCGCGCATCTCCGCTCATTAGCAATACCTCAATCGAACCCTGCGAAGTATCAACAAGGCCGGAATATTCGCCCAAAGCACGAATGCAAGAGAGATCATATCTAACTAGTGTTTTGACACTGTGTCGAAATAGGTAGAATCGCTGAGTGTCTCGGCCAGCCGGGAGATGGATTTCTATATACCCGAGGTCATCATCATCTTCATCATCTGACTGTTCTCGCGGAACAAACTTTGCTTGAATATTTGCAGCGGTAGCCTTTTCAACTAGTTCTTCAAAGACGTCGCCTTCGCCGTGACTTTCTTGCGATTCTATGCTAATCGGGTTTACCATGAATGAAATATAGCTGACAGCCTCCTTGTGTTCCTAATCGGAAGCCCTCATACATTGCGAGTCAGGACTCCGCCTGAAGACTCGATCGGAAAGACTCCGATTCTGGCATGAAGTCACTTTTGAATTAGAACCACGAACGAGCTATGCGCCTAAATGCGATTGTTCAGCGTGTCATAAAACCCCACTAGACGAGGTCGGGCTCTGACTCGCGCCTTCGGAATGAGTCCGTTCTGTGCATCCCAAATAGAACCAGATCGTCCGCTTGAGCGTCGTCGCAGATCCGGCGGTGCAGTGCCACTGCCGCAGTCAACATGCACTACGGCAAAGACTCGGCGAAACGCCTCGCGCGCGCAAGTAAAGCGACGCATTTGGCCCCTCAGCACACCCTGAATAGACGGCACAGCACGTGATCTTTAGACCGCTGGCTCCACCCCACCGGCTGCACAAGCATCGACCTGACCTCTTCCCCCGAGCTAACCAAATCTGGAGAACGCGCCTGGTATCCCAAACCCCCAATCTCCCCACCCACCCCCTTGACTCCCACCCCCACCTTCCCTAAACTTTTCATAAAGCAGAATCTAAATTCCACAAAGCGGAAACTGAAGCCAAGCACCAAGGCAGCAGCCAAGCAACGGAAGATAGATCCAAGCCCCTCCTCGGAAGGACCTACGATGACGTACACAGTGAACTGCTCCATCCTCCTGACGGAGCTGCCCTTGCTCGAGCGCCCCGCCGCCGCGAAGGCAGCCGGTTTTGACGCCGTCGAGTTCTGGTGGCCCTTCGAAACCTCCGTCCCCACCGACGCACAAGTAACCGAGTTTGAAACCGCCATCAAGGACGCCGGCGTACAGCTCACGGGCTTGAACTTCAACGCCGGCAACATGCCTGGCGGCGACCGTGGCCTGGTTTCCTGGAAGGGACGTTGCTCCGAGTTCAAGGACAACATCGACGTCGTAGCCGGCATCGGTGAGCGCCTCGGCTGCAAGGCCTTCAACGCCCTCTACGGCAACCGCCAGGATGAGTTCACCCCTGAAGAGCAGGACGAACTCGCGGCAAAGAACCTCGCTGCGGCAGCGGAAGGCGTCGCCCGCATCGGCGGCACCGTCCTCCTCGAACCGGTCAGCGGCGCACCCAAGTACCCGCTCCTCACCGCCGAAGACGCCCTCAAGGTCATCGCCCGAGTCAAGGCAGAATCCGGCGCCCAGAACATCAAGCTCCTCGCCGACTTCTACCACCTGGCAGTCAACGGCGACGACGTCGAATCCGTCATCGAGAACCACGCCAAGGACTTCGGCCACATCCAGATCGCCGACAACCCCGGCCGCGGCGCTCCCGGAACCGGCACCCTCCCCCTCGGCGAATGGATCGCCCGCAGCCGCGAACTCGGCTACGACGGCTACATCGGCCTCGAGTACAAGGAACCGCAGGAATCGGCCTTCAGCTGGGCCATCCGCCAGCGCGCCAACGCCAACTAACAACGACGGCGGCACTCGCCAAAAGCGGCTGACTCACCAAACAGCACACCTGAGCTAAAACAGACTTTCAGAAAGAGAACCACAATGAGCAACGTTGCAGTCATCGGACTCGGAATCATGGGCCTCCCCATGGCCATCAACCTCGTCAAGGCCGGCCACACGGTCACCGGTTTCAACCGCAGCCAGGACAAGATCGACAAGCTCGTCTCTGAGGGCGGCCAGGGTGCTACGAGCATCGCGGACGCTGTCAAGGACGCCGACGTCGTCATCACCATGGTCCCGGACTCCCCCGATGTTGAGGGTGTTGTCAGCGGCAAGGACGGCGTCTTCGCCAACGCGAAGAAGGGCACCATCTGGATCGACGCATCCAGCATCCGCCCGGACGTCGCCAAGCGCCTCTCCGACGACGCAGTAGCAGCAGGCATCCGCCCGCTCGACGCTCCTGTGTCCGGTGGTGAACAGGGCGCCATCGACGCCGTCCTGTCCATCATGGTCGGCGGCGAAGCTGCAGACTTCGAGGCAGCACAGGATGTCCTCAACGCAGTGGGCAAGACCATCGTCCACGTCGGCCCGTCCGGCTCCGGCCAGACCGTCAAAGCAGCCAACCAGCTGATCGTAGCCGTCAACATCCAGGTCCTCGGCGAGGCCATCGCCTTCCTCGAGGCCTACGGCGTAGACACCGACGCAGCACTGAAGGTCCTGGGCGGCGGCTTGGCCGGCTCCAAGGTCCTCGACCAGAAGGGTCAGAAGATGCTCGACCGCAACTTCGACCCCGGCTTCCGCCTGGCCCTCCACCATAAGGACCTCGGCATCGTCACCTCCGCAGCCCGCGAAGCCAACGTCGCTGTCCCGCTCGGCGCCGTCGTCGCCCAGCTCGTCGCCGCAACCGTCAACCAGGGCGACGGCGGCCTGGACCACTCGGGCCTCTTCAAGCAGGTCCTCCAGCTCAGCGGCCGGAAGTAAGCACCCCGGCAAAAGCCGGACAGAAACGAAAAGCAGGGAACCCGCCGTCGTACTTAAACGACGGCGGCTCCCTCACCACACCCAAAAACACCACAGACTTCGCCCGTCAGGGCAAAAAACAAGGAGTACACCATGGCAAAGATGCGCACCGTTGATGCGGCCGTAGCCATCCTGGAAAAGGAAGGCGCAACCGAAGCTTTCGGTCTGCCCGGCGCAGCGATCAACCCCTTCTACTCAGCAATGCGTGCCCACGGCGGCATCCGCCACACGCTGGCCCGCCACGTTGAAGGCGCCAGCCACATGGCTGACGGCTACAGCCGCGCAGCTGATGGCAACATCGGCATCTGCATCGGCACCTCGGGCCCCGCTGGCACGGACATGATCACGGGCCTGTACGCAGCCCAGGCAGACTCGATCCCCATGCTCTGCATCACCGGCCAGGCTCCGGTTGCCAAGCTGCACAAGGAAGACTTCCAGGCTGTGGACATCGAGTCCATCGCCAAGCCGTTGACCAAGTTCGCCATGACCATCTTGGAGCCGGGCCAGGTTCCCGGTGCGTTCCAGAAGGCCTTCCAGCTGATGCGTTCGGGTCGTCCGGGTCCGGTTCTTTTGGACCTGCCCATCGACGTTCAGATGGCCGAGATCGAGTTCGACATCGACGCCTACGAGCCCCTGCCCATCGAGAAGCCCAAGGCTTCCCGCAAGCAGCTGGAAAAGGCACTGGACCTGCTGACCGCAGCCAAGCACCCGCTGATCGTCGCCGGTGGCGGCATCATCAACGCCGGCGCTTCGGCCCAGCTGGTTGAGCTGGCCGAGATCCTGAACGTTCCTGTGATCCCCACCCTGATGGGCTGGGGCGCCATTCCGGACGACCACCAGCTGATGGCTGGCATGGTTGGCCTGCAGACCTCGCACCGCTACGGCAACGAGACGTTCCTGCAGAGCGACTTCGTGATCGGCATCGGCAACCGTTGGGCCAACCGCCACACCGGTGGCCTGGACACCTACATGGCTGGCCGTAAGTTCGTGCACATCGACATCGAGCCGACCCAGATCGGTCGCGTTTTCTCCCCGGATTTGGGCATTGCATCCGACGCCGGTGCGGCGCTGGACGGTCTGTTGGAGCTGGCTCGCGAACGCCAGGCTGCAAAGACCCTGCCGGACTACTCGGGTTGGGTTGCCGAGTGCCAGGAGCGCAAGGGCTCCCTGCACCGCAAGACCAACTTCGACAACGTGCCCATCAAGCCGCAGCGCGTGTACCAGGAGATGAACAAGGCCTTCGGCCGCGACACCACCTACGTGTCCACCATCGGCCTCTCGCAGATCGCCGGCGCACAGATGCTGCACGTGTTCGGTGCCCGCAAGTGGATCAACGCAGGCCAGGCCGGCCCGCTGGGTTGGACCGCTCCGGCAGCACTCGGTGTAGTGAGGGGAACCCCGGATGCCACCGTTGTTGCCCTGTCCGGTGACTACGACTTCCAGTTCATGATCGAGGAACTGGCTGTAGGCGCACAGTTCAACCTGCCGTACATCCACGTTGTAGTGAACAACAGCTACCTGGGCCTGATCCGTCAGAGCCAGCGCGGCTTCAACATGGAACAGAACGTTTCCCTGGCCTTCGAGAACATCAACTCGACTGGGCTCTCTGCGAACGCAGCGGGCTACGGCGTGGACCACATCAAGGTTGCCGAGGGCTTGGGCGTCAAAGCCATCCGCGTTGAGGACCCGAACGATCTGCCTGCCGCTTTCGACAAGGCCAAGGCACTGATGGGCGAGTTCAAGGTTCCCGTGGTTGTTGAAGTGATCCTGGAAAAGATCACCAACATCTCCATGGGCGTTGAGATCAACGGCGTGAACGAGTTCGAAGAGTTGGCAGAGACCGCGGCGGACGCACCCACCGCGATCCTGACCAAGGCCTAGAGAAAACAGTAAGGAGGCACCGGAATGCGTGTTGTCATCGCCCCGGACAAATTCAAGGGCTCGCTGTCCGCGCCCGACGTCGCCGAGCACCTGGCAACAGGGCTGCTGGCGGGCTACGGGCACAACGGCTTTGAAGCAACACGCATTCCGGTGGCCGACGGCGGCGAAGGAACCATCGACGCCGCCATCGGCTCCGGCTTCACCCGCCGGACCACCACCGTCACCGGCCCGATCGGCGAGCCAGTGAAGGCCGACTTCGCGGTGCGGGACCAGGAAGCTGTCATCGAAATGGCGGCAGCTTCCGGTCTCGCCCTCCTCCCGGACGGCCCCACGTCGGAAACGGCCAAGACAGCAACCAGCATCGGCACGGGCGAACTCATCCGCGCCGCGCTGGACCTCGGCTGCCGCAAGATCATCCTGGGTGTCGGCGGCAGCGCTAACACCGACGCCGGCGCGGGAGTCCTGCAAGGCCTCGGCGCCGTCTTCCTGGACGAGAACGGCAACGAGCTCCCCGGCGGCGGTGCCGCCTTGGCACAGCTGAACAGCATCGACTTCTCCAACTTCGACGTCCGCGTTGAGGCCACGGAGTTCGTGTTGGCGTCCGACGTCGACAATCCCCTTTTGGGGGCCAGCGGAGCACCAGCCATCTTCGGTCCGCAGAAGGGCGCGACGCCGGACGACGTCACCGAACTGGATGCGGCACTGAGCCACTTCGTCGACGTCCTTGCAGCCACTACCGGGCAACATGCCAAGTTCGCGGCCAAGGCAGAAGGCGCAGGAGCAGCAGGCGGCGTTGGCTACATTGCCATCGCGGCGCTGAAGGCAGAGCGGCGGCCGGGCATCGACGTCGTGCTTGAATTCACTGAACTGGAAGAACGCCTGAAGGGCGCCGATCTGGTGATCACCGGAGAAGGCAGCCTGGACGAGCAAAGCCTGCTAGGCAAGACCCCCATGGGCGTCTCGCGTGCAGCGCAGCGGAACGGGGTTCCCGTGATCGCAGTCTGCGGCCGGAGTACCCTGAGCCGGGAACAACTCACGGACGCCGGCTTCCACACGGTCCATGCCCTGACCGATCTGGAAAAAGATGTCCAAAAATGTATCGCAGAAGCAGGTCCGTTGCTTGAACAATTAGGTAAGCACATAGGCGTGTACCTGGCGGAACGGACCGAAAACAAGGAGTACCTCAATGTCTGAAGCAATCGGCGCCTATGACCTCGTTATCCGGGGACAGCGCATCCTCACCACCGCAGGCATCGCAGCCCGCGAAGTTGGCATCCGCGATGGCGTCATCGTCGCGATCGAACCCCTCGGTAACGGCCTGACCGGCAACGAGGTCATCGAACTCGCAGACGACGAAACGCTCCTCCCCGGCCTGGTGGACACCCACGTCCACGTCAACGAGCCCGGCCGCACCGAGTGGGAAGGCTTCGCCTCCGCCACGCGTGCCGCAGCTGCCGGTGGCGTGACCACCATCATCGACATGCCGCTGAACAGCATCCCGCCCACCACCACCGTGGACGGCCTGGAGCAGAAGCGCGTGGTCGCCAAGGACCAGGCATTCGTGGACGTCGGATTCTGGGGCGGTGCCATCCCGGGCAACAAGGCCGACCTCCGCCCGCTGCACGACGAAGGCGTCTTCGGCTTCAAGTGCTTCCTCCTGCACTCCGGCGTGGACGAGTTCCCCCACCTCGATGCTGACGAGATGGAAGAGGACATGAAGGAACTCAAGTCCTTCGACTCCCTCATGATCGTGCACGCCGAGGACTCCCACGCGATCGACCGCGCCCCGCATCCCGGCGGCGACCACTACGAGACCTTCCTGGCATCCCGTCCCCGCGGCGCCGAGAACAAGGCAATCGCCGAGGTCATCGAACGTGCCCGCTGGACCGGCGCCCGCGCCCACATCCTGCACCTCTCCTCCTCCGACGCGCTGCCGATGATCGCTTCGGCAAAGCGCGACGGCGTCAACCTCACCGTTGAGACCTGCCCGCACTACCTGACGCTCATGGCCGAAGAAATCCCCGACGGCGCCACGGCGTACAAGTGCTGCCCGCCGATCCGTGAGGCCTCCAACCGGGAGCTCCTCTGGAAGGGCCTGCAGGACGGCACCATCGACTGCATCGTCTCGGACCACTCCCCCTCCACGCTGGATTTGAAGGACCTGGAAAACGGCGACTTCGCCGTGGCCTGGGGCGGCGTTTCCTCGCTCCAGCTGGGCCTGTCCCTGATCTGGACCGAAGCCCGCCACCGCGGCATCCCGCTGGAACAAGTTGTCTCCTGGATGGCTGAAAAGCCCGCTGCCCTGGCCCGCCTGCACAACAAGGGCCAGCTGGCCCTGGGCTACGACGCCGATTTCTCCATCTTCGCCCAGGACGAAGCCTTCGTGGTGGACGTCAGCAAGCTCAAGCACAAGAACCCGATCACACCGTACGACGGCCGTCCCCTGGCCGGCGTCGTCCGCAAGACCTACCTGCGCGGCACCCCGATCGACGGCCAGAACCCCGGCGGCAAGCTGCTCCGCCGCGGCAACGTTTAGGTCAACCGTCATGGCAGTCAATGCCTACGGGCCACCGCCGTCGCGAGGACCCGCAGCACGCGGCGTCTCGGGACGACGGGCTGGCTTGAATCCTCGGAACCTCAACGATCGCAACAGCCTGACAGCACACGGCCTGGCGCTCTGGGTCAACCCCGCCGAGGGCGACGAGATCGATCCTGAAGTCTGGGAGCGGGCAGCACGACTTGTGCTGGCCCGCGCCATGAAACTTGCCCCGGAGGCGGAAGTCCGCATCTGGCCCGCCACCGGGGCAGAGCACTCCGGCGTCGGCGACACTTCCTGGGGCGGCACTCCGCAGGAAGCCGCCGACGCCGGTACCAACGGGCGCTCTTCGAGTACGGTAACGCTCGCCGATGCCCTCGCGGACGCCCGTTCGGACGCCCGCGCTGCCGGAAATTCACCCTCCAACGGACAATTCACCAGCGCACGCGAGGGTGATTTGTCCGGAAGAGGGGGACGCACCGAAACCGGAAGAGGGGGACGCACCGAAACGGGTGACAGCACCGCCGTCGAGCCCGTAACGTTGGCGAGCCGCCGCAGCCAACTTGCGGTAGACCTCGCCGCTGAAGTAGTCCTCCTGGACGGCGAGCCTGTTGCCTTTACTGGCATGGAATACAAGCTGCTTCGCTACCTCGTGGTGAACTGCTCCCGCGCCATTGCACGTGAAGAATTGCAACGCTTCCTGGAGTCATTTGACCTCCCCGGCGCGGCATTTCGCTCGATCGACGTTTATGTTGGAAGGGTGCGGCGGAAGCTCGGCTCCGCCCGACACACCGTCGCCACCGTCCGTGGTGGCGGCTACCAGTTCGTGCCAGGCCCTTATGCCACAGTGCGCGGACCTGCGGAATACAGCATCTAAGTTCGCTGTTCTGTCCTATAGACAATCCGTTTTTTGAATGATGAATGCCGGCTGTTTGCCGGTGAAACGTAAAGGATCGCCATGACCCAGAAACTCCTCGTCGGAACGCAAGCACCTGATTTCGCGCTTCTCGACGCCGACGGCACCAAGGTCTCGCTGTCCGATTACCGCGGACGCAACGTCATTGTGTACTTCTACCCGAAGGCAGCCACCCCCGGTTGCACCACCGAAGCTTGCGATTTCCGCGACAACCTTGCCAGCCTGCAGGGCAAAGGCTACGAAGTCATCGGGATCTCCCCGGACGCCCCTGAGGCATTGTCCAAGTTCACGGGTGACTTTGCGCTGACCTTCCCGCTGCTCTCCGACGAAGACCACAAGGTTGCCCTGGCATATGGCGCCTGGGGCGAGAAGCTGGTTGACGGCGAAATCCACGAAGGCCTGGTCCGCTCCACCGTCGTGGTGGACGGCGAAGGCACCGTGAAGCTCACCCAGTACCAGGTTGCCGCCCAGGGCCACGTCCAGGCGCTCAAGGAAGAGCTGGGCGTCTAACCCTCTCTCACATCCCGCGTGCTTGAGCGAATCCCTCTCTCACATAACTGCACAAATCGTGTAACGCCCGCCCACTTTTGTGAGCGGGCGTTTCATGTGTCGTGACTAAACGTGACAAATACCCAGCAGCATTAGTTAATGGAGCCATGGTCTCTCCCACGCCCGTGCGCCACGCTGTCGTTGTCGAAGACGACGCTGACATTCGCGGACTTCTTGTTCTCGTCCTGGAGCAGCTCGACTTCGTGGTGACAGAGGCACCTGACGGTCTCTCCGGCGTCGAGGCTGTCCGCAGAACCAACGCCGAATTGGTGACGCTGGACATCAACCTTCCGGACATCGATGGCATGGAAGTCTGCCGCCGCCTCCGCGAATTCTCGGACGCATACATCCTGATGCTCACGGCCCGAGCCGATGAGATTGACCGGCTCAACGGCCTGGACACCGGTGCGGACGACTACATCAACAAACCGTTCAGCCCCAAGGAACTTCAGGCCCGTATCCGCGCCTTGTTCCGCCGGGCCCGCACGCCTGCCGCACCCGCCGAGGACCAGCGCCAAACGGACGAGCTCGCCCGCGCAGCAGTGGTGCAGCAGAGCCTCCTGCCGCGCGAAACGGTCCGCCTCAACGGCTACGACGTCGCGGGCGCCTTCCGCCCTTCGCGCAGCGTGGGCGGGGACTTCTACGACTGGTACCAGACCCGCGACGGCATGCACCTCACCTTCGCCGACGCCATGGGCAAAGGAATGGGAGCCGCCCTCATCGCAGCAACGGTCCGTGCAGTGATGCGCTCGGTAACTGACACCCCGGCCATTGACGCCGCTTTTGGCTCAGCCAGCGCCACCATCACCTCTGACTTGGACCATTCGGGGTCCTTCGTCACCATGTTCCACGCGCGGCTGGACAGCGCCAGCGGAAAACTCAGTTACATCGACGCCGGTCACGGCCTCGCACTGCACGTTCCTGCTGAGGGGGCGGCGCGGAGGTTGGTTTCCGCGGGCCCGCCTGTCGGCATCCTGGACGACCAACAGTGGCCTGCTTCGGAGCTGCAACTGGAGCCGGGCGATTCCTTGGTGATCGTCAGCGATGGAGTGTTGGACGCGCACGATTCCCTGGAGGAGTTCCAACGGAACGTGGAGAAGGTGGCGCGCACCGGGCCTACGTCGGACGACGTGTGCGCCGCCCTGCTGGAGTTGGCACCGGCGTCAACCGCTGAAGATGACGTAACTGCCGTCGTCGTACGCCGAAAACCACACGCAGAACTGTAGATAACAAAAGGGGGGATTTGTGACACGTTTCTGGACTCGGCTGATCGTTCTTCTCACAGTCATTTTGGGCGTCAACTATGTTGCGTGGCGCTGGATGGCCTCGCTGAACTGGGACGCGTGGTGGATCGCGGTCCCGCTGGTGCTTGCCGAGACGTACAGCCTGATTGACGTCATGCTGTTCGGCCTCACCGTGTGGAACATCAAATTCCGGAAACCTCCGCCCCCTGCCCCGGCCGACGCCACCGTGGACGTTTTCATCACCACCTACAACGAGCCCCTTGACCTGGTGATGACCACCGCCCTGGCCGCCAAGGACATTCGCTGGCCCCACAGCACCTGGATCCTGGACGACGGCAACCGCCCGGAGATGCGCGAACTCGCCGAGTCGAACGGGATCGGTTACGTGACGCGAACCGCCGATTGGACGCCGGACATGCCGCGGCACGCCAAGGCGGGCAACCTGAACAACGCGCTGATGCTCACCTCGGGCGAGTACCTGTTGATCCTCGACGCCGACCAGATCCCCGAGCCGGACATCCTGGACAAGACGCTGGGCTACTTCAACGACGACAAAGTGGCACTGGTCCAGACCCCGCAATACTTCATCAACGTCCCCGCCGACGATCCCCTGGGCAGCCAGGCACCCCTGTTCTACGGTCCCATCCAGCAGGGCAAGGACGGGTGGAACGCCGCGTTCTTCTGCGGCTCCAACGCGATCCTCCGCCGGGAAGCCCTCATGCAGCTGGGGTTGGTGGGCTACGTCAAAGCCACGGAGAAGAGTATCCGGCGTGCCCTCGCCGCATCACGTACCGCCATCAAGAAGGCCCGGCGGTCGCCCGAGGCGGAGAACCCGTTGGTGGAGCAGATGCTCAACGAGGTTGAGGCTGCTACGGAATCCGCCCAGAAAGAACTCGAAGCCGGGGCATCCCTCAGCGAAATCACCTACCGGGTCCGCCGCCAAGTGGATGACGCTGTGCGCACCCTCGTGGCCGCCGACTTCTCCGCACTCCAATCCGACCTCGAAGAGATCGCGGCCATGGAACTGGCCCACGTGGGCGAGTCCGGACGCGACTGGTCCCCCTTGGGTGCGCTCGAATCCGTACACGCCGTCCTTGACGCCATCTCAGTGGAACGCACCGACGAAGCCCAGCCCATCATGCCGCTGGCCACCATCTCCGTCACGGAGGACATGGCCACCGCCATGCGCCTGCACGGCCTGGGGTGGAAGAGCGTGTACCACCACGAAATCCTGGCCAACGGTCTGGCGCCCGAGGACCTCAAAACCATGCTCACCCAGCGCCTCCGTTGGGCCCAAGGCACCATGCAGGTGCTGCTCCGCGAGAATCCGCTGGTGCAACGCCGGCTCACGTGGGGCCAGAGGCTGATGTACTTCTCCACCATGTGGAGCTACCTGAGCGGATTCGCGGCTGTCGTCTACTTCGCCGCGCCCATCATCTACCTGACGCTCGGCATCCTCCCGGTGAGCAGCCTCAGCTACGACTTCTTCATCCGCTTCATCCCGTTCATGGTGGTGAACCAACTCTTGTTCCTTGTGGCCGGGCACGGCATCCCCACCTGGCGCGGGCAGCAGTACAGCCTTGCGCTGTTCCCCACCTGGATCAAGGCCTGCACGACGGCGGCGCGGAACGTTTGGTTCGGACGTCCCCTCGGGTTCGCGGTCACCCCCAAGGCCCGCCAGAGCGGTGGACCCAGTTGGAGCCTCATCCGTCCCCAGATCATTGTGGCGGTGCTGCTTGCCATAGCGCTGGTAGTTGGCCTTATCCGGCTTCTTGCCGGAATGTCCGAGCCCTTGGGCACACTGGTGAACGTGGCATGGGTTGCGTTCGACCTGGTGGTCCTGAGCGTTCTGGTCAAGGCAGTTTTGTACAAGGGTTTTGAGCCTGAAGATGTTGGGCCGGAGCGCCCCGAGGAGAGGAATGCAGATGCAGTTTAGCTACGAGGTCAAAGACTCCTACGCGGAGGTGAAGAGCGTGGGCCGGCTGAACATGGTTGCTGCCCCCAAGCTGCGCGAGGTAGTGAACGAGGTGGTGGCCGGTGGGTCCAGCCGTGTTGTGGTGAACCTGGCAGAAACCGACTTCATGGATTCCTCCGGGCTCGGCGCCCTGATCGGCTGCCTTAAAGCCGCCCGACAAGCCGGCGGGGACCTCCGGATCGCCGGCGTTCAGCCACAGGTCAAGATGGTCCTGGAACTGACCAACATGGACAGGGTACTCACGGCCTACCCTTCAGCCGAGGAGGCGTTCGGCGATGACTGAGGTCATTGCCCGCCGGGGATTCCACGGGCCGTCCAATGAGGAAGCAATCGAAGCCATCCACAACGAGCTTGATGCCCTCTGGGACGACGCCTCCTTCGTGCCGGACATGGACCGGATGACGTTCGCTACGGCCGTGATCGAGGCCGCCGCAAACATCGTGCAGCATGCGGAGCCTGTGGCGGAGAAGCCCGTAGAGATCGACGTCGACATCAGCGTCCAGCCCTCCCGGCTGATTGCCCGGGTCAGCGCCCACAACGCCCGGGAGCCCTTCGCGGATGACATGCAGGCGTCCATGCCGGATGCGGAGGCGGAGTCCGGGCGTGGGTTGGCGCTCATCGAAGCCTTGGTGACCACGGTGACCTTCGAACGCCAGGACGGCACCAACACCTGGATCCTGACCCGCAACACCTGACCCTCTCTCACATCCCACCGGTCATAACCGCACGCTCTCTCACATCCCACGGGTCATAACCGCACGCTCTCTCACATCCCACCGGCTTGAGCCGAACTGCGGACGTATGGTTTTCTGAGACAGGTTGATGGGAGATCGACTTCAGAATGACTGGTCCTAGAAGAAAATATGATGCGGCTTTCCGTGAGGAAGCTGTGCAGCTGGTGTTGTCCTCGGATCGTTCAGTGAAGCAAGTCGCTGACGAGCTCGGGGTGAAGGAGAGCACGTTGGGGAACTGGCTTCATCGGCACCGGGGAAAACATCAGGACGGTCCTGCTCTAGAGCCTGTGGACCGGGGCCCGGTGTCCTGGGATGAACACCGGAAGGCCTTGGCTGAGAACGAGAGATTGAAGGCCGAGGTCGAGTTCTTGGGAAAAGTCAGCGCCTTCTTTGCCGCGAAGCAAAAGTAGAGGACTTCTACGAGTTCATCGAAGCGGAGAAGGCCAACCATTCCGTGGCCTGGCTATGCCGGGCGTTGAAGGTTTCCAGGGCCTCGTTCTACCGATGGCGCAACCCGGCCGGGCCATCCCCGCGGGCAGTACGGCATCAGGATCTCGCCGCCGCGGTTACCGAGCTGTATAAGGAGGAGAAGGGCCGTGCCGGCCGGGACCAACTGACCCTGCTTTTGAACGAGAAGGGAGTGCGGGTCTCGGCCCCCACTGTCGGGGCGATCATGCGTGAGCACGGGCTGCGGGCCGTCCGCACCCAGGCCTGGAAGGCAACTACCGTCCAGGATCCGCAGGCCAAAACAGCCCACATCGAGAACCACATGCTCGATGCAGAGGGCAAGCGGGACTTCACCTCAACAGTGCCCGGAACCCGCCTGGTCGGTGACATCACCTACCTGCGCACGGGTGAGGGCTGGCTCTACCTGGCTACGGTGATCGATCTTTTCTCCGGCATGGTCATCGGCTGGTCCATGGCCGGGCACATGCGCGCGAGCCTGTGCACCGCGGCGCTGCAAATGGCCCGCAACCACGGCCACCTGACCGGGGCCTCGGTGGTGTTCCATTCGGACCGGGGCACCCAATACACCTCGGATGAATTCCAGAAATGGTGCGGCGATAACTCGGTGACGCAGTCCATGGGGAAAGTCGGGGTCTGCTGGGACAACGCCGTCGCGGAGAACTTCTTCTCCCACCTCAAAACCGAGTTCTACCACCACCAACGCTACGGCTCCCGACTCGCCGCCCGAACCGGTGTCATGGAATACATCGAGGGCTGGTACAACCGCCGCCGGCCCAACCGCCGAGCCGGCGGCATACCACCAGCCAAAGCCCACACCAACTACCAAACCCGCGCCCAGCAACCCCTGGCCGCCTAACCAAAAACAACAACGAGACCTGTCTCAAAAACTTGACGACCGCAAACCCTCTCTCACATCCCACCCGCTTGAGCCGAACATTGAAGGGCAACGGGTTGTTCTACCCATAGCCAAGCGCAACGCAGCGTGACAGCATTCGGTGAGATCCGCCGTCGAGCACTTATTGAAACCGGGGAAGAAATGAACCGCCGCATTCACTGCAAACCTTGGGCGCTGGTTGCTGCCCTGGCGGTGGTGACCGTTACTGCTGGCTGCAGCAACACCCCTAACGACCCAAAACGGGAACCCAGCAACGCTCCGGCCGTATCTGTGGAGCCCGCGCCCGTGGCCGAAAGCGCCGCCAGGTACAACGCACTGACCGCTGACCTCATTGCAGCCTTGGAAGCGAAGATGCCGGCCATCACCTGGACCGTGGATGATCCGGCAAGGATGAGCCGCACCCAAGACGGCAGGTGCATGCTCTCGCCGCGGAGCATGAAAAGCAGCGCAGACATCGTGGAGCCCTCCAAAAACTTTAAGGACGTCTTCGCCGCGGCCGATCCCGTCCTGGAAAAGCACGGATTCCCTGCCTTCGACGGCACAGATCCAGTCCCGGGCGGCTGGGTGGTCACGCGCAGCACGAATGGCTCCGGGGCCACGGTGACCATCGAATCCAAGAGCCCGGCGTACCTGCGAATATCGGTTCCGGTTCAGTCCGAGAACTGCGATTCCAACGAAATTCCTCAGGGGGACAGATAAATGGCGGGATTCTACGGTGCTGATATTGCCCAATTGCGGGCACTCGCCAAAACGATGTCGAGGCAGTCCGAACGGATGACCTCGCTGTCCATGGAACTGGGCAACCTCATCAACAACGCTCCGTGGGACGGCCGTGACGCCGTGATGTTCCGCGCCTCGTGGGACTCCCAGCACCGTCCCATGCTGAAGAAGATCTCCAGCGAACTGCAGAACCAAGCCAACGAGCTGATCCGCAATGCGGACGAGCAGGACAAGTCCAGCTCGGGTTCCTCGGGCTCCGATCGTTCCGGGCGGGGAGATTCGAACCCTCCCGGCGACCCGGGTCCGCTGGACCCGGACAAACCCGACGTCGATGTGCCCGGCGATGTGCGCAATGACCCTGATGCGGGGGACCCCAGCGATATCAATCAAGGACAGATTGGCGACTGCTGGCTGTTGGCAGGAATCGGTTCGGTGGCCCAGGTGCTGGAGCGCGAAGGCAAACTCGACGAATTCCTCGAAGAACACATGCGTCCAGTGGGCGACCCGCCCACACACTGGGTGGTCACCCTCTACGAGGACGGCGAACCCGTGGAGGTCACTGTGGAGGCCAAGTCGGTTGACGGCGGAGTCCGCGGCGCCGACGGCGAACCCAACTGGCTCTCCATCTACGAACGCGCGGCAGCCGAGCACCGCGGCGGGTCCTATGACGACATCGACGGCGGCTTCAGCAACGAAGCCATGGAGCTGATGACCGGGCAGTCCGCTGACAAGGATGGCGAACTGAACTTTGATGCCATTGAGGACAAACTCTCGGACGGCCAGGCCATTTCCGTGGGCACCGAGGACGTCAAGGACGACGACTTCGACTGGGTCTGGGAGTCCGACGAAGTCAACCGAACCGACGTCGTGCCCAACCATGCGTACGTTGTGGTTGATGTGAAAACCAACGACGACGGCGAAAAAGTGATCGTCTTGGCCAACCCGTGGGGACCCTCCGGCGGTTACATGGAAGGCGACGACGACCTCAAGTCCGGCACCCTGGAACTGACCGAGGATGAGTACAAGGAAAACTTTGACTCCGTGTACTCCGTGGACGTGAAGTAAGGATGGCCGTGGAACAGCTGGTAACAGTCAAGCAAGGCATGCAGCCCACCTTCGACGGCGTCAAAGTGGGAGTAGTCAAGATCGGGGTAGCTGACGGTGCTCCTGCTATCCAGTTTTGGATCCGGACCGCCGAACAGCAGCGCAAGCAGGCCTTCCGGGAGGGCCAGTCGATCACCCTCCCGGGCGCTGGCCTCCTGACGGTCACGTCGATCCAACCCGCGGAAGGCAGCACCGCCGCATCGGCGACCTTAACGTACGACGCCGGTAACGTCACCGATTGAGCGTCGGCGCCGGACGGGGTGAGAGAGCGATCCGGTTAAACGCCCGGAACGTGAGAGAGCGATCCGGTTAAACGGCCGGGATGTGAGAGAGGATCAGGCTTTGGCGAGGGCCTCTTTCAGCGCGCCCAGCACCAGGGTTACGGAAGCGGGGTTGGCGTTGGGGCCCATCATCCCGATGCGCCACACAGTGTCCGCGAACTCCCCCACACCCGAGCCGATTTCCATACTGAAGTTCTCTAAAAGGTATGCGCGGACGGCAGCCGAGTTGACGCCGTCGGGCACTTTCACGGTGGTGAGGCTCGGCAACCGGGCACCTTCGGCGGCGAACAGCTCCAAGCCCATGTCCTGCAGGCCATCCTGCAACGCAGCGCCAGCAGCGCGGTGCCGGGCCTGCACAACGTCCAGCCCTTCGGCGAGGATGCGGTCCAAGGCAGCTTCGAGGCCGGCGATCATGGTGACAGGTGCGGTGTGGTGGTAGGTCCGGGCGCCACTGGCCGCGCCCACGTACCCGCCGAGCAGTCCGATATCGAGGTACCAGGACCGTGGGTCCTTGATGCGACGCTCGAAGGCCTGGTCAGAAACAGTGAAGGGCGAGAGTCCCGGCGGCACGCCCAGGCATTTCTGCGTTCCGGCGTATCCGACGTCGATCCCCCAGTGGTCTGCCTGGAGTTCCAATCCGCCGATGGAGGTGACAGCGTCCGTTATCAGCAGCGCGTCACCCTTGCCTGCGCCGAGCGCGGCTATGTTGGAGAGCACCCCCACCGACGTCTCGGCATGGACGGCAGCGATCACCTTTGGATTAGGGTGCGCTGCGAGTACCCGCTCGGCATCCACGGGCTGGCCCCATTCGTGATCAACCCGGACCACTGTGGCTCCACAGCGTCGCGCAACTTCGCACATCCGCACCCCAAAAAGTCCGTTGACGGCGATCACTGCCACGTCGCCGTCGGACACTGTGTTCACGAAGGCCGCTTCCATGCCGCCGGAACCGGTGGCGCTCAACGGCAGGGTCCGTGCGTTGGCCGTACCCCAGACGGTGCGGAGGCCCTCGCAGGTGCGGTCCAGCCGCTCGATGAACACGGGATCGAGGTGGCCCAGCACGGGGTAGGCCAGGGCGGCCATGGCTTCGGGGTAGCAATTGCTCGGGCCGGGACCAAACAGGAACCTGGACGTCAGAATCTCGGGCATGTGCGAACTCCTTCAGCTGCTTGAGGTCATTCTGCCCCACCCAACGTTGCGGGGCCCGCTCTGCACGCTAAAACGCCCCCATAGCGCGCAGAGTGGGCCTCGCAACGTTCTGGGAGAGGGCTATAACCGATCCTCCAAGGCCTAACTGCTAAGGTTACTCACCAATACTGAGGCCGCCACGGATAGGGGACGAGAGTGACGACTGAAGGAAAAACCGAAGGCAACGGGGCGCCCGAGCAAGGCGTCACGGGCGAAGTCAGCCAGGACCGGTTCGTCGCCGGCCAGGACCTGACGCGCTGGAAATCCCCTGCTGGACGGATACTGGCCGGAGGCGCTGAGAAGGTCACCTCCCTACTGGGCCCCTACGCAGCGCTGATCATCACCCTTGTTGCTGGACTTGCCGTTGCCTTGTCCCTGGCATTGGTGTTTGGTGAGGTCTATGAGTCCGTGACGGAGGCGGACGGCGTCGCCGGGCTGGATGATCCCGTGCTGGCAGCAGCCAAGAGCGTGCGCTCCCCCGCCTTGGACGTGGCTGCCACGGCATATACGAACATTGGCGGAACGGTAGGCATGCCCCTCATCGCCGTGGGCATCATGATATTCCTCGCCACCAAACGGAGGTCGTGGACTCCTGTGATCCTGATGCTCGCAGCGGGGCTGGGTTCTCTGGTCATCACCCTCCTGGGCAAGCCCATCTTCGGCCGCAGCCGCCCGGACATCGCCGACGCAATTCCACCCTACGAACACTCGGCATCATTCCCCAGCGGCCATTCGCTCAACTCGATTGTGATTGCCGGAATCGTGGCTTACTTGATCATCCTGAGGCTCAAGACCACCAAAGCGAGGGTTATCACCGTGCTGGTCGCGTCGGTGTTCGCCTTCACCATGGGCCTGAGTCGGGTTTACCTTGGCCACCACTGGCTGACGGATGTCTTGGCGGCGTGGGCTATTGGCATCGCTTGGCTGGCGTTGGTCATCACGGCGCATCGCCTCTACCTCACGGCGCGAACGCGCCGTCACAGCGCGGTAGCCTCTTGACACCGACCCGCCAACTCGGCTTAACTGAATTACGTATGCTGAAATAACAGTTCCATGATGCGGAAGCTTGAAGCCCGGGCTTCCTCCTGCACCAGCAGGGGTTCCGCATAGCCCACACCATGGATGCCAGCATTTTGCATGAGGATGACACAAGCATGGAGCTTGCAGTATTCAACAGTGTTGACCGGGACCAGGCCATCAGGACCCTCACCCCCTGCCTGGATATCAGCCGTTGGGTGGAGACCATCGTGGACGCGCGCCCCTACGCCAGCGTCGACGAACTGCTGGGGCAGGCCCAGCGTGCCGCCGAGCCATTCACAGCGGCCGAGGTGGAGTCCGCCATGGCGCACCACCCCAGGATTGGCGAACGCCCCAAAGCCCAGACCACCGAGGCGGCCATGTCGCGTTCGGAGCAGGCAGGAGTTGATCCCGGCGACAATCACACAACAGCCGCACTCGCCGAGGGCAACCGGGCGTACGAGGAGAAGTTCGGCAGGGTCTTCCTGATTCGTGCTGCCGGTCGCAGCGCCGAGGAAATCCTCAGCACCCTGCAGGAGCGCATCACCCACACCCCTGAAGAAGAAGACACGATCGTGGCTGGCCAGTTGCGGGAGATCGCACTGCTGCGCCTCTCCGGACTGATCAGCGAAGGAGCCAACGCATGAGCGTTTCACAAGTAACAACCCATATTCTCGACACCGGTTCCGGACGCCCGGCGGCGGGTGTCGCCGTCGTACTCTACGTCCGCGAAGGTGACGACTGGACCCTGGTGGCGAAGGGCGAAACCGACGCCGACGGCCGCATCAAAACGCTCGGCCCGGAACGGATTCCGGGCGGCGCCTACCGCCTGAACTTCGCCACGGGTGCTTACTACGAAGGCCTGGGCACGGAAACATTCTTCCCGGAAGTGGACTTGAACTTCA
Organism: Arthrobacter sp. DualSoilB13; assembly: GCF_055389195.1. Taxonomy (NCBI): domain Bacteria; kingdom Bacillati; phylum Actinomycetota; class Actinomycetes; order Micrococcales; family Micrococcaceae; genus Arthrobacter; species Arthrobacter sp. DualSoilB13. Next base: position 3,617,142 of record NZ_AP035865.1, read on the forward strand.
CAGTCTCCGACGCCGGCGAGCACTACCACGTGCCCCTGCTGCTGAGCCCGTTCGCGTTCTCGACGTACCGCGGCAGCTAACCCCGGAAGTTTGTGTACAGATAATGCCCCTAAGGAGTCTCCTTAGGGGCATTATCTGTACCCAAACGCGGAACGGTACGCTTGAAGGCATGGCTTCAGAGGACACCACCCCCAACTCCGCCCGACGCGAGATCACGGTTCGCCGGGCACCCAAGTTTGTACCCTTCATGATTTTGGGGGCCGTGGTTGGTGCGATCGTGGCCGCAATTATCGCCTATGGCCGCCAGGCCGATCCCGCTTTCGACGCCGGCACAGTGTTCGGCTTCTTCCTGATCGTCTGCGCGGGCGGCGGCGTCATCCTGTTCTCGATTCTCGCCTTGATCCTGGACCGCATCAGCGTCAAGCGCACCCAGCGCGCCGTGGTTGAGCCCGTTCCGGACTCGGTTCCGGATGAAGGGCCAGAGCACGACGACGGCCGCTGAGTCAGGCGCTTGACCCGCCCCTTCGGAGGCTCGTCGGATGTGAGACACACCGCATTTTCTTGGGAACACGCCAGTTCGCGGGGTCACATAGCCCGCGGGGGAACGTACCACGCCTACATCATGAGACAATCGACCAGTGGCACGTGGCGACGGAAAACTTTCTCATGATCTTCTCCCCGGCGAAAAAGGCCCTCAGGACGCTTGTGGCGTCTTTGGGGTTTGGGCTCCCGGTGAAGAAGTAGCAAAACTCACCTATTACGGGCTGTATGCGCTGCAGCACCGCGGACAAGAATCGGCTGGTATTGCTACCAGTGACGGCAAGCGCATTAATGTCTATAAGGACATGGGCCTTGTGTCCCAGGTCTTCGATGAGACAACCCTGAACACCCTGACCGGGCACCTGGCCGTTGGCCACTGCCGGTACTCCACCACCGGTGCAAGCCACTGGGCCAATGCGCAGCCCACCCTGGGCGCTACCGCAACAGGCACTGTTGCCCTGGCCCACAACGGCAACCTGACCAACACCGCTGAACTCCGGGAAATGATCCTGGAGCGCAACGACGGCCAGCTGACTGGTGAAATGAAGCAGGGCAACACCTCGGACACCGCACTGGTGACCGCTCTCCTTGAGGGCGAAGAGGGAAAGACCCTGGAGCAGACTGCCCTGGAGCTGCTGCCCAAGATCAAAGGTGGCTTCTGCTTCGTCTTCATGGATGAGGGAACCCTCTACGCAGCCCGCGATACATACGGCATCCGCCCGCTGTGTCTGGGCCGCCTGGAGCGCGGCTGGGTTGTCGCCTCTGAGCAAGCCGGCTTGGCTACTGTTGGCGCCAGCTTCATCCGTGAGATCGAGCCCGGCGAATTCATTGCCATCGATGAGGACGGCGTCCGCTCGCAGCGCTTCGCCGAGGCAACTCCCGCCGGCTGTGTCTTCGAGTACGTTTACCTCGCCCGCCCGGATGCTGCCATTGCCGGCCGCTCCGTGTACGAGGCCCGTGTTGAGATGGGCCGCCAGTTGGCCCGCGAAAACACGCATGAGGCAGACCTCGTCATTCCGGTTCCCGAGTCCGGCACCCCCGCGGCTGTTGGTTACGCTGAGCAGTCCGGCATCCCGTTCGCGCACGGCTTCGTCAAGAACGCGTACGTGGGCCGCACCTTCATCCAGCCCTCGCAGACGCTGCGCCAGCTGGGTATCCGGCTCAAGCTCAACGCCTTGGAATCCGTGATCCGTGGCAAGCGCATTGTTGTAGTTGATGACTCGATCGTCCGCGGCAACACGCAGCGTGCCATTGTTCGGATGCTCCGCGAAGCCGGTGCCGCAGCAGTGCACGTCAAGATTTCCTCACCCCCGGTTCAGTGGCCTTGCTTCTACGGCATCGACTTCGCGTCCCGCGCGGAACTCATCGCCAACGGCGCCACCATCGAGGAGATCTCCCAGGCTATCGGCGCTGACTCGCTGGCCTACATCTCCGAGGACGGCATGATCGGCGCTACCCAGCAGCCGCGCGAGCGCCTCTGCACGGCCTGTTTCACCGGCAAATACCCCATCGAGCTGCCGCACGCGGACAAGTTGGGCAAGAACCTGCTGGAGCGCACCGATCTTGGTGGCCTGGAACCGGCCGCCCAGACCGAGTCCGTGGACGATACCGAGGACCCTGCCGACAAGCCGGGTGCCACGGGTTGCGATCCCGGACCTGACGCTGAATTCGAAAACCTGCTTACCGACGCTGATCGTTTGACCGACGCCGACAAGAAAGAGTCTGTATGAGCTCCGCAACACCCGCCGCTGAGAACAACTCCGGTATCACCTACGCCTCCGCGGGTGTCGACGTCGAAGCGGGAGACCGCGCCGTCGAACTCATGAAGGGCGCCATCAAGGCGACCCACAACACCTCGGTGATTGGCGGCGTCGGCGGTTTCGCTGGCCTGTACGACGTCTCAAAGCTGCTGACCTACAAGAAGCCGCTGCTGGCAACCTCCACGGACGGTGTTGGCACCAAGGTGGCCATTGCCCAGGCCATGGACATCCACGACACCATCGGTTTCGACCTGGTGGGCATGGTGGTGGACGACATCGTGGTGGTGGGTGCTGAGCCGCTCTACATGACCGACTACATCGCCTGCGGCAAGGTTGTCCCGGAGCGCATCGCTGACATTGTGCGCGGTATCGCAGCGGCGTGCTCCGTTGCCGGCACCGCACTGGTTGGCGGCGAAACCGCCGAGCACCCCGGCCTTCTGGGCGAGCACGAATACGATGTGGCAGGTGCCGCCACCGGCATCGTCGAGGCCGACGCCCTGCTGGGCCCGGACCGCGTCCGCGCCGGCGACGTGGTGATCGGCATGGCCTCCTCCGGACTGCACTCCAACGGTTACTCCCTGGTCCGCCGCGTCATCAACCACGCCGGTTGGGCCCTGGACCGCCAGGTGTCCGAACTCGGACGCACCTTGGGCGAAGAACTCCTGGAGCCCACCCGCGTTTACGCAGCCGACTGCCTGGACCTGGCCCGCGCCTTCCCGGTGCACTCGGCCAACGCCGTTCACGGCTTCAGCCACGTCACCGGCGGCGGCCTGGCAGCCAACCTCGCACGCGTCCTCCCGCAGGGCCTGGTGGCCACGGTTGACCGCAACACCTGGGAACTGCCCGCCATCTTCAAACTGGTTTCCGAGCTGGGCAACGTTCCGCTGGCCGACCTGGAGCGCACGCTGAACCTTGGCGTGGGCATGGTTGCCATTGTTTCGGCCGAAGCAGCAGACGCCGCAGTGGCCCGCCTCAACGACCGCGGCCTGCCGTCCTGGGTGATGGGCACCGTTTCCGCGGACTCTGACTCGATCGACAAGACCGATCCGGACTACGTCCAGGGTGCCAAGGGCGTCGACGGCGGCGCTGTCCGTTTGGTGAACGCCTACGCCTAAGCGCGTTATGGCTTTGTAAAGAGAGCGGCCGGGCAGTGCCCGGCCGCTCTTTTGCTCTTCCTAGACCTGAATCAGGCTCAGTACCCCGCCTTGCGGATCCCGGATGGTAGCGAGGGAGCCCGTCTCAGGCTTGTCTTCCGGCTCCACCAGAAGCTCTCCCCCGGCTTCCACGGCCGCCTCAGCTGCTGCGCGCAGATCCGCTACGCCAAAGTAAATCTGCCAGCCGGCGTCATCGCCCTCATCGGCAGGAACAACGCCGGCCACTTCGTCACCGTTGACCATCAACGTGCTGTAGCTGCCGCCGTCGTCCTGGGGATATTCAGTGACTTCGTGCTTGAAAAGCTGCTGGAAAAACGCGACGGCGGCCTGCGGCTCAGGCGTCAATAGTTCAGCCCACGCCAACGCCCCTGGCTCGTTGAACAAATGACTACCTGTGTGGGTTCCGGCTTGCCAGATCCCGGTGGTCCCACCGCCCGGAGGTTCAATGAACGCCAGGACTCCCGTGTCCGCAACGGGCTCGGGACCGAACTGAAGCGTCCCGCCCGCATGGACCGCGTCCTCGGCAATTTCCTCGGTGTCAGTGGCCGAGATATAGATGTTCCACTGGCCATGCGTGCCAGCGGCCTCCTGCCTCGGATTTTGCGGCGCAATGACGGCCACCAGCTGATCCTTGACGAACGCCTGCGCATAGCTGCGGCCGTCCGGGGTGGGCAGGTCCTTGAAGGTCCAGCCGAACACCTGCCCGTAGAAGGTCTTGGCTGCCGCGACGTCCCTCGTCTGAAGGTCGGCCCAGCACGGCTCACCACTGGCGTAATGCTTGCGGGAGCTCATGCCGTCAAACCTGTCATGATGCTGAACGCTGCGCCCGCAGGGTCCATGAGAACTGCCATTCGTCCAACTCCCGCTACGTCAAAGGCCGGGGCGATCACGTGGCTCCCCAACTCAACGGCCTGCTCCACCGTGGAGTCAATATCCACCACGTTGAAGTACGTCATCCAGAACGGTGACAGCCCCTCAATGGGCAGCTTGAGCGCACCGGCAATACGTCTCCCGTTCACCAGCAGGCTGGTGTACTCCTGCAGGTCTCCGGCTGGCCCGGTTTCGCTGCTGCACCCAGTCACAGCTTCATAGAAGGCTACGGCTTTGGGGACATCATTTGTCTGCAGTTCATTCCAAATCATGGCTCCCGGCTCGTTGACCAGACCCGACCCGGGATGGCTGCCCGCCTCCCAGAAACCGATCTGGGCACCGGTGGGATCTGTGGCGAAGAACATACGGCCGCTGCCGTTAGGAACCGAATCCGGAGGAGAAAGAAGGGTGCCGCCAGCTGCCTCTACTCTCCGGGCTGCCTCGTCCGCGGAATCAACAGCAAGGTAATTTGCCCAATATGAGGGCATTCCCTCTGGAGCATCAGGCTGCTGCTGCATCATTCCGGCGACGTAGCGATTTTGGAGTTTGGCCATGTAATAGGTCATGCCATTTCCGGCATCCATGGCGTCCAACTCCCAGCCGAAGAGGTCCCCGTAAAACGCCTTGGAGACATCAATATCGGTGGAGGACAGGTCCACCCAACACGGTGTTCCCTGCTGATAACTCTGGACCTCCGGCATGGATTACCCTTTCAACGCGCCCGGACTCCAGCCTACGCAAAAAAGGACCCTCAGGGTACGCCTATGATCGGCGTGGCCTGAGGGCCCTTTTTAAAAGAAATACGGCATTCGAAAATGCGCGATGACCGTAATGTACGACGGCGGTCCGCAACTCAGCGCCAAAGGCACCTGTTGGTTGCGACAGCTATCCGATCCGGCGGGTGTCAACCTCGTCGTCGTCATCTTCCGCGTACTTATCCTCGTAGGCCGAGTAGTCCGGCTCCGGGGGATCGTCGGGGAAGTGGCTCTTTACACGACTGGACGGACCCGTGAGCTCCCGCTCAAGTGCCGAATAGTCAGTGTTCGGGGAGTAGTACTTAATATCCCGAGCCTGCTTGGTAGCTTTTGCCTTTTGACGGCCGCGCCCCATGGCGTGACCCCCTTTTGTACTTGGACCGGAGGTGGTCACCTTGGCTATCGGTGAGGCCCCGGAATGTTTGGTCAATTTGTCGTATGTCTAGATTACATGCTTTCGAGGGTGCCTGCGCGCCACCGGGAGCCCGCGCCCGGGCCGACTACAGTCGAAACCACGCCGATGCACCTCCAAGAGAGGCGAAAATTGGGTAGAGTCGGCCTCAATGCGGCTCCACAGCAGGAAGGCACACCCCGGAATATGAGCCAGGACAACACTTCACCCCGCGATGGTTCACCACGCGATCAAGGCGAGGATGGAGTACCTTCCGCGCCCCAAACGCCGCCGTCACCAGGCCAACAACCGCCAGCAGCTCCTTGGGCGCCGCCGTCAGGCCTTCAACCGGATCCCGCCCCTGAGCTTGACCCGGATTTTGTGCCCAACCCGGCAGAGCAGCCCGACCCCGCGCTGCCACCCGCGGGTGCAGACTCAGGCAAAGACGGCGCCGCACCCATTTACGCGGGCTCACAGCCTTACCAGGGCCAGCAGCCGGGCTCACAGGCTTACCAGGGCCAGCAGCCGTACACCAGCGAGCAACCTTATCCAGGCCAGCAATGGCCGGCCCCGGATGGGCAGCCGGAACCTCACGGAGACCCCATCAAGCGCCAACGTTTGGTGATCGGCGGGATCGTCGTGGGCGTTCTCATACTTATTGGTGTTGTCATCTGGGTTTTGCTCAACCTGCTGGGGACGCGCCCTGAAGCGGCCGTGTCTACGCCCAGCCCAGCCCCCACAGCCGGGCCGCTCCCCCGCGACGCAGAGGCCAAGGACTTCCAAGTGGGCGACTGCTTCTCAGACTTTGATGCCAACTCTTCAAAAGCCAGAACCGTTGCCTGCGACACGGAGCACTCCGCCCAACTGGGTGCCGTCTTTAGCTACGCGGCTGATGAGTCCTTCCCGGGAACCAACGCCCTGAGGGACAAAGGACGCGAGGTTTGCAAGGACGTGAAGCTCAACGAGGCGGCCGACAACTACGTACTGCTCCAGCAGAACGTCTACCCGAGCACCACTAGTTGGGATCGGGGCGACCGCCGCGTTGATTGCTTCATCGTGGTGGATTCAGGCAACACCATCAAGGAGGATCTCCTCAAGAAGTAGCCCGCTATCCCTGCTTCCTGCGGACCGTGAGGCCCGTACCGGCGGGAGTGCCGCCGTCGGGACCCGTCAGCGCTTCGAAGCCCTCAACGGTGAGTTCGTTCAGGTCAGCGGCGGTGTCCACCAGCACGGTGTCGCCGTCGCTGATTTCGCCTGCAAGAATCTCCTTGGCGAGGCGGTCGCCGATCTCCCGTTGCACCAGTCTGCGTAGTGGCCGTGCACCGTAGGCGGGATCGAAGCCGGACATGGCCAACCACGCACGTGCGCCATCAGAGACTTCCAGGCTCAGGCGGCGCTCACGGAGCCGGTTGCCCAACTCGGCCACATGCAACTCAACAATCCGGGCCAGTTCCTCCACGGACAGGGGATCAAACAGCACGATCTCGTCCAGGCGGTTCAGGAACTCGGGCTTGAACGATGCCTGCACTACCGCCATGACAGCCTCACGCTTTGCTTTGGCATCCATGGTGGGGTCCACCAGGAACTGGCTACCGGAGTTGGACGTCAGCACCAGGATGGTGTTGCGGAAGTCCACTGTGCGGCCCTGGCCGTCGGTGAGTCGTCCGTCGTCGAGAACCTGCAGGAGGATGTCGAAGACCTCCGGGTGGGCCTTTTCCACCTCGTCCAGCAGCACTACGGAGTACGGCCTGCGGCGGACAGCCTCGGTCAGCTGGCCACCTTCCTCGTAGCCCACGTATCCCGGAGGGGCACCCACCAGGCGGGCCACCGAGTGCTTCTCGCTGTACTCGGACATGTCAATCCGGATCATGGCGCGTTCGTCGTCAAAGAGGAAGTCCGCCAGTGCCTTGGCCAGCTCGGTCTTACCCACACCGGTGGGCCCAAGGAACAGGAAAGAACCTGTGGGACGGTTGGGGTCGCTGATGCCGGCACGGGCACGGCGCACGGCGTCGGACACAGCTTGGACGGCTTTGGTCTGTCCGATGAGCCGCTTGCCGAGTTCCTCTTCCATGTGCAGCAGTTTCTGCGACTCACCTTGGAGCATGCGACCGGCCGGGATCCCGGTCCACGCCGAAATGACTTCAGCGATGTCGTCCGCCGTCACGTCCTCGGCAACCATCAGTTCCGGTTTTGAATCGCTCCGTGCCGACTCCTCCTCAGCAGCGGCGCTCAGCTCCCGCTCCAAGGCGGGCAGTTCGCCGTAAAGGATCCGCGACGCCGATTCGAGGTCGCCTTCACGCTGGGCTTTGTCCGCGACGGAACGCAGTTCGTCGATCTTCGCTTTAAGATCACCAACTCGGTTGAGCCCGGCCTTCTCGGCTTCCCAGCGCGCATTCAAGGCACTCAGTTCTTCGTTCTTGTCGGCTTTGTCCGCACGGAGCGCCGCCAATCGTTCCACCGAGGCAGGATCGGTCTCGCCTTGGAGGGCCAGTTCCTCCATGGTCAGACGGTCCACGGCACGGCGAAGCTGGTCGATCTCCTCCGGCGCCGAATCGATTTCCATGCGGAGCCTTGACGCGGCCTCATCAACGAGGTCGATTGCCTTGTCCGGAAGCTGCCTGCCAGAGATGTACCGGTTGGACAGAGTCGCCGCGGCCACAAGGGCGGAGTCAGCAATAGCTACCTTGTGGTGTGCCTCGTAGCGTTCCTTCAGGCCGCGGAGGATACCGATGGTGTCCTCAACACTGGGCTCGCCAACATAGACCTGCTGGAAGCGGCGCTCCAGCGCAGGGTCCTTCTCGATGTTCTCGCGGTACTCGTCCAAAGTAGTGGCACCGATGAGGCGCAGCTCGCCGCGGGCCAACATGGGCTTGAGCATGTTGCCGGCATCCATGGCGCTCTCACCTGTGGCGCCAGCCCCCACCACCGTGTGGATCTCATCAATGAACGTGACGATCTGACCGTTGGAGTTCTTGATTTCCTCAAGGACAGCCTTGAGTCGTTCCTCGAACTCGCCACGGTATTTGGCGCCAGCCACCATGGAGGCGAGGTCCAAGGCGATGAGGGTCTTGCCACGCAGGCTTTCCGGCACGTCTCCGGCCACCATGCGCTGGGCTAGTCCTTCGACGACGGCCGTCTTGCCAACGCCCGGCTCACCAATCAGCACGGGGTTGTTCTTGGTGCGGCGGCTCAAGACCTGGACGACGCGTCGGATCTCGCTGTCACGCCCGATGACGGGATCCAGCTTGCCGGAACGGGCCACAGCAGTGAGGTCTGTCCCGAACTTCTCCAAGGCCTGGAAGGTGTTCTCCGGATCGGGCGAGTTCACATTCCTGTCGCCCCGGACACCCGGCAGGGCGGCGAGCAGCGCCTCATGGGAGGCACCGGCGTCGCGCATTAACTTCCCGACGGCGTCGCTTCCGGCCGAGAGCCCCAGCAGTAAGTGCTCGGTGGACACGAAGGAGTCACCGAGTTTGTCGGCCTCGGCTTGGGCCGCCTGGATGGCCTGCATGGACTGGCGGGACAACTGCGCCTGCTGGACCGAACTACCCGAGGAGGACGGAAGCGCTTTGATGGCCGAGCTGGCCTGCACGCTCACTGCATCAGGGTCTGCACCGGTAGCACGCAGCAGTGCCACAGCGACGCCCTCGCGCTGGTCCATGAGGGCCTTCAGCAGGTGGGCGGGCTCGAGCTGCGGGTTGCCCGCAGTCGAGGCGTTCATGGCGGCCGCAGAAAGGGCCTCCTGGCTTTTGGTGGTGAATTTGACGTCCAAAGAGTGCTCCCTTTCTGGAGTTGAACCAATACTTTCAAAGTTGAGTCTACTACGCTCAACTTTGATTTTGGCCCATTGTGTTCCATGTTTGCCCACGGCGAAACCAGTGTCCAGAGTCCGCGGGAATCGTGTGGGTAGGCTGGGGCCATGGAGACCATTTCAACCGCGGCCGAACTTGAAGAACTCATCGGATTGCCCCTCGATCGCGTGCGCCAAAAGGTGCGCACAGTCCTCAGCGATTTCGACCGCCAATGGCTGGCAGCCAGCCCCTTCTGCGTGATCTCGACGACGGACGCGCAGGGTCGCGTGGATGCCTCACCCAAGGGCGATCCCGCGGGCTTCATTCAGGTCCTGGACGAGCACACTATCGCCATCCCGGAGCGGCCCGGCAACAAGCTGGTGTTCGGCTTCCACAACATCCTTGAAAACCCGAACGTCGGCATCCTTTCCGTCGTCCCGGGCCGCACCGACACCCTCCGGATCAACGGGACCGCACAGATTGTCCGCGATGCCGACTTCTTTGATCTCATGGTGGTCAAAGGGCACCGGCCGCGCGCCGCCGTCGTAGTTTCGGTGGAGGAAGTGTTCACGCACTGCGGCAAGGCGTTCATGCGCAGTGGCCTGTGGCAGCCCGAAACCTGGGATGCCGACGGCCTGCCGAGCATCGCGGCGCTCGCAAAGACTTACACCCAGCCCGAAACTCCCTTGGAAGAGCTCGAGACCTACTACGGGCCGTCCTACGCCGAGAGGATGTACCGGGAATAATCCTTGGGCTTAGGCCGGGTAGACGGACACCAGCGCGGACTTCACCACGAACCGCACCTCCATGCCCGGCGCAAGGCCCAGGTCAGCGGACGCTGCCGGAGTGATGTCCGCGGACAGGGCCTGGGCCGAGTCTCCCGCACGGACGCGGATCTGATCCCCGTAGGGTTCCAAATCCGTGATGGTCACCGGGAACGAATTGCGGGGGCTTCCGTGGACGTCACCCAGGAAAACGGAAACGCTCGACGGCGGGAACGCTGCCACGCCTGCCTGGCCGGGCAGGGGTGACCAGTCAGGATCGTGCTGGCCAGCGAAAACCCGGCCATCCGGCGTTGTGATTCCTTCCTCGGTGATGATCCCGGTGACGAGGTTCAGCCCTGCGAGTCCGGCGGCGAAGTGGCTTCGTGGCCGTTCAAGCACTTGGCGCGTGGGCCCTTCTTCGGTGATGCAGCCACCCTCCACCACCACCACGCGGTCGGCCAGCATGTAGGCGTCCAGGACATCGTGCGTGACAACAATGGCCTTGCGATCCCTGAGGACCCGCTTGAGCACACGGCGCAGCAACGGGGCAGCATGGATGTCCAGCGCGGCCATCGGTTCGTCAAGCAGCAGGAGTTCGGGATCGGCGGCCAAGGCCCGGGCAACCGCCACCCGCTGAGCCTGCCCACCAGACAGCTGGGCCGGCTTGCGGTCAGCCAACGGGAGGGCGTCCACCTCAGCAAGCCAGTGGCGCGCAGTTTCCCTGGCCGCTGCCTTCGGAATCCCAGAGCTGCGCGGCCCAAAAGCCACGTTATCCACCGCGGTCAAATGCGGAAACAGCAAAGCTTCCTGGGCCAAAAGCGCAGTCCCGCGAAGGTGCGGCGGGCTCCACAGGCGGGTTCCGCCGTCGAGCCTGAAGAGCTCCCTATCCCCGATGCGTGCCGAACCGGTGTCCGGCCGCAGCAATCCGGCAATGACCCCCAGCAGCGTCGACTTGCCCGCGCCATTGGGGCCCAGGACGGCCACGGTTTCGCCATCTTTAAGGCTGAGGGACATCTCGAAATTTCTGGAGTGGAGGCTGGCTTGCAGTTCAAAAGTCATGGCTGCACCTCCACGTGACTATTGTTTCGTCGGCGACCGTAGCTCAGCCCAACCACCGCCACTGCCACCGCCACCAGCACCAAGGAAAGTGCGACGGCGGCATCGGCGTCGGTCTCGCGCTGCAAGTAAATTTCCAACGGCAGCGTACGGGTTACCCCCTCCAGGCTGCCCGCGAAGGTCAGGGTAGCGCCGAACTCGCCCAAGCTACGCGCGAACGACAACACGGCCCCGGACGCGAGCCCGGGCAGAACCAGCGGCAGGGTAACCCGGCGAAGGACCGTGGTGGGTTTAGCGCCCAGGGTGGCCGCAACGGCTTCGTACTTGTTCCCCGCCGATCGCAGCGCCCCCTCCAGGCTCACCACAAGGAACGGCAAGGCCACGAACGTCTGAGCCAGAACAACTGCGGTAGTAGTGAACGCGATCTGGATTCCCACCAGCTCCAGGGATTTGCCGAGGAGACCCTGCCGGCCGAAGGTGTACAGGAGCGCAATGCCCCCCACCACCGGTGGCAGTACCAGCGGCAAGAGGACGAACGCCCTCAGTAACCGCTGGCCCGGAAAATCGCCACGCGCCAGGACCAACGCCAAGGGAACACCCAACACGATGCAGAGCACTGTGCTGGCTGCGGAGGTCCTCAAACTCAGACCCAGCGCAGCTACGGAGGAATCCGAAGTGATGAGCGGAATGAACTGCGGCCAGTTGACCTTCGCCACCATCGCCACCAAGGGAAGGACCACCAAAAGTCCGCCCCCGGCCGCGACCACATAAGTCCAGCGCGGGACGCCGTGGTAGCCGCTATGCCTGATCATTCCCCGTGGCCTCCGCTACGGCGTTCCAAAGCCGGCATCCCTGAGGACCTTCTTGCCTGCTTCACTGGTGATGTTTGCGATGAAGGCGGCTGCGAGTTCCTTGTTCTTACTAGTGCCAACCGTGGCAATCGGGTAAGTGTTGACGGCCTTGTCCGATTCCGGGAATGCTATGCCCTTGACCTTGTCGCCGGCGCCCCTGACGTCTGTGACATACACCAAGCCAGCGTCAGCTTCGCCCGAGGTGACTTTGCCCAGGACATCGGTCACTGACGATTCCTCGCTCACCGGGCTCAACGTTGTTCCCGCGGCCTTTTCAACGGCCTCCGTTGCAGCTCCGCAGGGAACCTGGCTGGCGCAGGTCACCACTTTGACGCCCGGCTTGGCAAGGTCCGCAAAAGAAGAGATCGACGCCGGATTGCCGGGTGGGACGGCGATCTCCAGGACGTTGGTAGCGAAGTTGGTTGCGGTGCCTTCCACGAGCCCTTGGTCGTCAAGCTTGGTCATGTTCCTGGTATCGGCCGAAGCGAGAATATCCGCGGGAGCGCCTTGGGTAATCTGCGTGACCAGATCTGAGGAGCCCGCAAAGCTGAGAGTCACTTTGGTGCCCGGGTGCTGAACTTCGAAGTCCTTGGCCAACTGGGTAAACGTGGTTTTCAGGGATGCCGCAGCAAAAACGGTGATCTCTCCGGACATGGACGACCCCGGGTTGGCCGAGCCTGTGGACGGACGTGTGGTGCCCGAGGCGCAGGCCGCCAAGCTTGCCGCGACCGCACCTGCAACCATTAGTGCGGCAAGAGGCTTGCGGAGGATGCTCATATAACGCTCTTTCCCTGCGGTGTTTCGATGATGACAGTGGTGGCCTTCACTACGGCTGTGGCTACCGAGCCGAGCTCCAACCCGAGTTCCCGGACGGCTTCGCTACTCATCAGCGACACCACGCGGAACGGACCGCACTGAAGCTCGACCTGGGCCATCACCTTGTCCGCGGTGATGCCGGTGACCAGGCCCACGAAGCGGTTTCGTGCTGAGCTTGCCGCGCGGGAGGGATCATCAGGGAGATGGGACTGCCCGCGGGCAAGGGTGGCCAGTTCCAGTCCATCCACCGCGAGCCGCCCGGCTGAGTCCTTGAGCGCAGTGAGAGTTCCATTTTCCGTCCAGCGCCTCACGGTGTCGTCGCTGACACCTAGGAAACGCGCGGCTTCGGAAATTCGTATGTGCGGCATAAATGCATCATAGTGCCGTATTTGCGGATCTGGGGCACCTGATGACCCGCAAACAAAAGATGACCGCGGACAGCGGGCCGCCCGTTGGCTGCACCCTTTTCCGTCGCCCGCACCCTTTTGCATTCTTGGCGCATCCGATGCCGCCCGACGCTCCCTTAAGCTCTGGTGCGCATGGCGGAAAGTGGTGCGCCGCCGTCGTCGTACTTCTTTGCGTTACCCATGGTCCACGGGGACCGGCCGCCGTACCCTGTTCTAGGGGAGAGTTTCATATTCAAAGGAACGTCCCATGGAATGGATTCGGCCGGACAGCCCGGACTACGACGACGCCCGAAAACTCTTCAACGCGATGATCGACCGCAGGCCGGCTGTCATCGCCAAATGCTCGGATTCCGGCGAGGTTGCCGAGGCGCTGCGCTATGCGCACAACCACAATCTGGATGTTGCCGTGCGCTCGGGCGGGCACTCGGTGGCCGGCATGTCTACCAACGACAACGGATTGGTCATTGACGTCCGCCCCATGAAGTCCATCAGCGTGGACCCCGATTCCAAGACCGCCACGGCCGGCGCCGGACTCACATGGGGCGAGTTCGACCGCGCAACCCAGCAATACGGGCTGGCCGTGACGGGCGGACGCGCGTCCACCACGGGAGTTTCGGGCTTCACACTTGGCGGTGGTTCCGGATGGCTGGAGCGCTCATACGGATTCGCGTGCGACAACCTGCTCTCGGTAGACCTCGTCACAGCCTCCGGCGATCGCGTGACCGCCAGCCGGGACGAGAATCCGGAGCTGTTCTGGGCCCTCCACGGAGGCGGCGGAAACTTTGGCGTGGCTACGTCCTTGACGTTCCAACTCCACGACCTCGGACCTTCGGTGGTGGCCGGCCTCATGCTGTTCCCCGGGGACGACGCACCGGATCTGTCGCGCGCCTACAGGCAGATTGCTTTGGAGGCACCCGACGCCGTGGGGACAGCACTGGTGTACCTCACCGCCCCGCCGGAAGAGTTCGTCCCCGAAGAGATGGTGGGCAAGCTCGCCGTCGGGATGGCATACATCTACGCGGGCGATCTTGAGGCCGGCGAGGAGCATGCAAAGCCGTTCAAGGACCTCGGCCCCTCGGTGGACCTGGTTTCACCCATGGGATACGCGGACTTCCAATGCATGATCGATGACCCTCCGGACCTCTACAACTACTGGAGCGCCGACTACCACGACGAACTGTCCGATGCTGCCCTGGACCTCCTGGTGGACTCGGCACAGCGCCTTCCAGGCCCGCACTCGCAGCAGCTGGTGGCTCGTTGGGGCGGAGCCGTGGGCGGACCGGCTGCCGCGAACACACCATTGCAACACCGCGGAGCCTCGTGGGTCAGCCACCCGTTCGGCCTGTCCGAGACCCGTGAGGGCGGGCAGGAAGCCAAGGCTTGGGTCAAACAGTTCCGGCAGGACATCGCTCCCCACACCACGGGCGGCGTATGGCTGAACTTCATTGGTGACGAGGGTCAAGACCGGATCATGGCGGCCTACGGCGAACAGAACTACCGCCGGCTGTCCTTGGTGAAGGGCGAGTTCGACCCCGACAACGTGTTCCGCGGCAACCAGAACATCCTGCCGGCCGAGCGCTGAGTTTCCTGCACTCCTTCCCAGTTGCCGTGATCAGCGCGGGCAGTGAAGCCTGTACTTCCGGGACGGTAGCACGGCGGTAGACGTCCCGATGGCCGGCAACTGGGAAGGATCGTCCGGGACTACACTTTGGCCATGGCCATCTACGTGGATCCGCCCTTGTGGCCAGCGCACGGAACCGTTTTTTCACACCTGGTTTCGGACACGTCGCTGGAAGAGCTGCACTCGTTCGCAGCCTCCGCCGGCGTTCCCGAACGAGCCTTCGACGGAGACCACTACGACGTCCCCGAACGACGATACGACGACCTCGTATCCGCGGGCGCCATCCCTGTGGAGGCCCGCATCCTGGTCCGCAAACTCATAGCCAGCGGACTCCGCATCCCCGCTCGTGAACGGAGCAAGGCCTTGACAATACCTTTAATGGAACGATGGAACAGCACCTATCCCGGCCACGAGGAGCTGGGCCTTGAGTTGCTGGAACGCTGGGGAGAGGACCGCAGGAAGTACCACAGCCGGACACATCTCCTGGCAGTCCTTGAGGCCTTGGATGTGCTGGCCGAACCGGACCAGCCTGCCCGAACCGTCCTGCTGGCAGCATGGTTTCACGATGCCGTCTATGAAGGTGTGGCCGGGCAGGACGAAGAAGAGTCCGCTCGCTTGGCAGAGGACCGGCTAACGTCCACTGGTTTGGCTCCGCACGAGGTGGCCGAGGTGGCACGCTTGGTCCGGCTCACCGCCACACACAGTCCAAAGACAGGCGACTACGCGGGTGCAATGTTGTGCGACGCAGACCTCTCGGTGCTCGGCAGCGACCAGCAGTCCTATGCCCGCTATCGTGCCGCCGTCCGCGAAGACTACGCCCACGTCAGTGACGACGACTTCGCGAAGGGGCGCGCCGCCGTCGTACGTGACCTCCTGAGGCTGGATCCCCTGTTCCACAGCGAACGCGCCAAGGCACTCTGGTTGACGGCCGCGCGACGGAACCTCACCGGCGAACTCGGGTGAGCGGTTCGCTCGACGCCCCGCGCGAGTTCCGCGCTTCAGCCGTGCGCGAGGAGTTCCAGTCCTACCACTGCCAAGCCCAGGAGGAACTCCGCACCGAGCACAATCACCTTCTTCCACCAAGACATCTTCACCCGGCGAACCGCCAGATAGCCGATGAGGACCAGGGCAGTAATCAGGGCGACCGTTGATGCGCGCAATGAGGTTTCGACGCTCCACCGGCCCATGGCAGCCACCGCGATAAAGATCAATGGGAGAACAATCGCCCCGAAGGCGCCAAAGCTGGTCCGCGCCATATGCGCCAGCTCAGAACGGCTGGGGGTCTTCGCATGCACGGCCAGGTGCGAGACGAAGTCGGCCACGAACACCGCCAGCAATGTTCCCACCACTGTGATGGCCAGCGTCGAAGCGGCTTCCCCTGGAGTGAGTGTCTCCGCGTGCGACTGCAGGGCGAGGACAACCGCCAGCCCGGTGAAGGTCACATAGACCCGCTCCTTGAGTGCTTCGGCTCGGTGCTGGGCGCTGGGCTGGGCTTTGGTGGTCACCCGCCAAGATTACTCGTCAACGTTTCTGGTGGTCTTTGCGGCCGGGGCTACCATGGAGGTGTGACCTCCTACCTCCTGGATTCCCCCAAACTCCCGCTGGCTATACCCGACGTCGAACACGTCCTGGCTGTCCGCGGCGTGGGCGGCTACCGCCAGTACCGCATCCCGGCCCTCGCCGTCAGTACTCGGGGAACCGTGCTGGCTGCCTACGACGGCCGACCCAACTTGGACGACCTCCCCAATCCCATAGATCTTCTCCTGCGCCGCAGCTACGACAACGGAATTACCTGGGAGCCTCAGCAGCTTGTGCGCACGGGCTCGGGGCTCCACGGCTTCGGCGATCCAAGCTTGCTGGTCGACACGGAAACCGGGCGGATTTTCATGTTCCACGCCGCAGGCACGCATGCGGGCTTCTTCGAAGCCGTCACCGGCTTGGAGCCCGAGGACGAAGTGCAGCATGCGGACGTCAGCTTCTCAGACGACGACGGCGACACCTGGCAACACCGCCGGCTCACCGGACAGCTCAAGCACGGTGCCGTCACTGGCCTGTTCGCCGCGGCTGGTCAGGGAATCCAGATACACACCGGCCCTTTTGCAGGCCGGCTGGTGCAACAGTATGTGCTGTTGGCAGACGGAGCCATCATGGCGGCGTCCGCATACAGCGACGACCACGGCGGGACCTGGTCCCTCGGAGACATGATCGGAACCGGTCCCGGCGGCATTGGGCCCAACGAAAACAAGGTTGTGTGCTTGGACGATGGCCGGCTGCTCCTGCATTCGCGGGCAACGCCGTGCAGGTTGTCTGCTGTGTCCGAGGACGGCGGTCAAACATGGAGCCCGCTGCAGGCCATCCCGGAACTACCCGACCCCAGTGACAACGGCTCCGTGGCGCGCTTCGACGGCCTTCCCAGCGTTGATTCCTACGCGACACCTGCGACCTCCAAGTGGCTGATCGCCAGCAACAATCAGGACCCTCATCTTCGTCGGAACACGGTCCTGAGCCTCTCCCCCGACAACGGCGCCACCTGGCCGGCCAAGCTGTTGCTGTGCGAGGGCAGTTCCGCTTACTCGACGGTTACGCGGCTGCCAAATGGAAACATCGGGGTGCTGTACGAGCGGCACGGCTACCGCGAGATCGTGTTCGCGTCGATCCCTGCCCGGCAACTGACGGGGCAGCTTCACCGAGCTGCAGAGGTTCAGGACTCTTCGGACACTGCGGGGCTCGTCTTCGACATGGAGCTGCGGTCCATCACTCCGGGCAGGCCTGCGGAATGGCAAAACGCGGGTGACTACCACGTGATTCCGGCCAACAGCGATGGCGAATGGGACGTGCAGACCTGGAAGGAAATCGGCCAAGGCTACGCCGGTAACCAGGTCCTTGGCACCCGCGAAGCCCAAGACCTCAACTACGGCCCCATCATCGCTGGCTACAAGGCCGGGGACATCTTGGCTTTCACCGGACGCATCCGCAACCGCGGCACCGAGCCGGCTGCCGGCGTCGTGCTTCTCGGACCGCACAACAACCCCGACAGTTTCCCGCCATCGGACCTGCAACCCGGCGAATACGCGCTGTACTTCACCCCGACGTACACCATCACGGAGACCGATCTGGCCCGGAAAACGCTGGACCTCACTTTCACGGCAGAGGCCGACGCCGGAAGGGTGCGTTCGGAGCGCACCTTCCGGTTCGACCTGCTCACCGGCGCAGTGGTTGCGTCTTAGCGGTAGGTGCTGCTTAGCGGTAGGTGCTCACGAACGGCTGGCTGGTGGGCACAATCTGCTTACCGAGGGGCATCAGCGATACCGGGATCAGTTTCAGGTTGGCGATGGCTAGCGGGATTCCGATGATGGTGATGGCCATGGCAACTGCCGTGACCACGTGACCGATCGCAATCCAGATACCTGCAACCAGAAGCCAAATCACGTTGCCCAAGAGCGCAAACACCCCGGAACCGCCCGGCTTCTCAACCACCATTTGGCCGAAGGGCCACAGGCAGTAAGCACCGATCCGGAACGAAGCGATGCCCCACGGGATAGTGACGATGAGCACGCAGCAAATGATGCCTGCCGCGAAGTAACCCAAGGCCAGCCAGAACCCACCGAAGACAAGCCAGATGATGTTAAGGAGCGTTTTCATAGTCTTCATTCTCCCCTGCAGGCCCGACAAAAAGCCTAGGGGTCTGCCCTGAATCTTCCCTGACTTCCAGCGGCGCCCAGGCCCAGGTCAGTTCCTCAACTAGCCAGGAGCGCATCCAGCTTGTCGAACGAGGTGCCCCAGCCGTCGCGCGTCATTTCCACCCACTCTTCGGAAGCGAACGGACCCTGTATGAGATTCATCTTGGTTCGGCCGTTGAGGTCCTCGAATTCAAGGTGCATTTCCTCGTACTCGTGGTCCGCGTCCGGGGCGGCTTTGGCCTGTGCCACCAAAAGAGCCGGGCTGTTCAGCTCGGAGATAGTGGCTTCGATCGGGGCAGATTGCTCGCCGTTCTCATCCGACCACACCATCACTACCTGCCAAACCCCGCCAACCCGGGGCTCGACGATGATCTGATCGCGGGGAGCCTCCACTTCCACGGGCCCGAACCACTGGGTGAGCTTGTCCGGCTCCATCCAGGCCTCGAAAACCTTCTCGCGGGGAGCATCGAATTCGCGGCTCATGGTCAGGGTGTACTGTTCCGTGCTCATTGCGTGACTCCTGGCTTCCGTGGGTTCGAAGTTTCGAGGTTAATCGTGCTCTTGGAAGTGAGTCTAGGGGGTGCCCGCGACAGGCAGACCCTCTCTCACTAAATCGCGGGTTTCCACCGATCCTCTCTCACTAAATCGCGGGTTTCCACCGATCCTTCTCACATCACCACCAGGAAGAACGGGAACTGCGAGAGCGTCAGCGAAAAGCCAACGGGAAGTGCGAGAACGTCCGCGAAAAGCCAACGAGAAGTGAGAGAGCGTCAGGCCTTGGCTGCTTCGACGAAAGCGCGGATCTTGGCCAGGTCCTTCACACCGCGGGATTCCTCGACGCCGGAAGACACGTCCACTCCCCATGCGCCGGCTGCGGCGGCGGCGAAAGCTACGTTTCCGGATTCGAGACCGCCGGCAAGGAGCCACTCGCGCCCATCGAGCTCTTTTGCGCGCACGGAGGCGTAGTCCCACGACTCCCCTGAGCCGGGAAGAGCGGCATCGATCAAGAAAATGTCCTCGCCCAGATCAGCGAACTCATCCTGCGAGGCACCCATGGTGACGGCCCGGATGAGCCGCATCCCGCCGTCGTGCACTGTTGTGACGTCGTTGGCTGTCCGGTGACCGTGCAATTGCACCCATTCGAGGCCGGCGGCACGAGCCGTAGCCACCGCCGCATCGGCTTCCTCATGCCGGAAAACACCCACAGCATGGACACCCTCCGGCACCAGCGGCAGCAAAATGCGCACTTGGTCCGGGCTGACTTCGCGGGGGCTGGAGGTGAGCACGAAACCGACCGCGTCGGCACCGGAGTCCACCGCTTCACGGACGGATTCGGGCGTGCTCAAGCCGCACACTTTGACGAACATTCCCATGCCTCCAGCCGTAGTCAGAACGTTTTCCACATATGACGTTAGCAAGCTGCAAAGCCAACGCAGAAGCCGCGTCCACCACTAGGCTGGTCGAATGGAGATTATCCGCTTTGCCGACATCCGTCCCGAACCGTGGCGTAATGGGGGCGGGGTGACGCGCGAACTCGCCAGCCATCCGAAGGCTGCCTCCGCACAGGACGGCGCCTGGGATTGGCGCGTCAGCATCGCGGACGTTTCCAAGGCGGGCGAATTTTCTGTCTTTCCGGGCATGGAGCGGGTCATCACCATCATCGACGGTGAACTGCTGCTCCTCACCGTGGACGGCGCTGAGCACCCCTTGGAGAGATACCGTCCGTTCCGCTTCTCGGGGGAAGCCGCTTCATCGGCCGCCCTCCCCACCGGTGACATCCGGGACTTGAACGTCATCGCACGCGCCGGCGCTTTCAAGGGCTACACCTCCATTGTGGAGATCTCCAAGAAACGCGCGCACCCGGTCTTCGAGGGCCAGTTGGCCGTCCTGCTTGAGGGCAAGGCCACGGTGGCGCCCGGCGCGGCTGTGGAGGAACACATCGCTGTGGAGGGAAAGTCCGACGACGACGGTGGGGCACCCAGCGTCAGCGAACCTGTCGAGTTGTCCAGATACGACGCCGTGGTTGGCTCGGATATCCGCAGTCCCGAGATCTCAGGCCGGGGCTTCGTAGCGGTGATCTCGATCGATCACGTGGAGCCGTCGCATTCCTGAACCGGTGAGGTTAACCACCAGAAGTGGCCACCCCGCATGGGAGTTGCTAGCCTGAAATGAAGGTTCCCCTCTGGAACCTCCGGACGACGGTTCAGTACCCGGCATGCGACAAGACTGGCCAAAGGAAAATGTCATGTCGTGGATAATTCTGATTCTCTCCGGAGCACTCGAAGCCGTGTGGGCTGCGGCTCTTCACCGTTCCAAAGGCTTCCGCAAACCTGTCCCCACCGTTGTATTCCTGGTGTCCGTTGTAGCCAGCATGGCCGGACTCGCCATTGCGATGCAATCCATTCCCACGGGCACGGCTTATGCAGTGTGGGTTGGCGTGGGCGTGGTCCTGACCGCCACGTACGCCATGGTCACCAAAGTTGAACGCGCGACGACGGCCCGGCTGCTTTTGCTTGCGGGCATCGGCGCATGTGTCATTGGCCTGAAGGTGGTGGCGTAGCCATGACTGAGAACACTGGAAGCACTAAGAACACCGGCAACGGAATCTTCTGGATCATCCTCTTGGCTTCAGCTCTGCTCGAAGCCGTATGGGCCACCGCTTTGGGCCTGTCCAGCGGCTTTACGCAACTCACGCCAACGGTGGTTTTCGCCGTCACTGCCGTCCTCAGCATGCTGGGGCTGGGCATTGCCGTCAAACGCATCCCCCTCGGCACTGCTTATGCAGTGTGGGTGGGTGTTGGTGCGGCACTGACCGTTGGCTGGGCCATGATCACGGGTGTTGAATCTGCCAGCCCGCTCAAGTTGCTGTTCATCGCGGGAATCGTGGGCTGTGCTGCTGGTTTGAAGGCGTTGCCTGCTGAGAAAGCAACCGCCAAGGCCGAGTAGTCTCCTACACCGCAGCGCTCCATCCCGGTTGCTTCCCCCAGCACCCCTCCACCAGCAAACGGAAACCCCGGAAATACGGGACCCGTCGAGCCAACAAACCGGGCAACACCGGACCAACTGGGAAGGAGCGCAGGAATACCCGCGCCCGTAGCCGGGTTCACGCCATCAAAGGGCACTCTGGAACACCTACGCGTATTGGAGAAGTTCATGACTGAAGTTCAACTCGGCGATGGCCTCACTGTAAGCCAGCTCGGTTTCGGCGGAATGGCCCTGACCCCGGTCTATGGCGGAATCGAGCCTGATGAAGGGCTCAAAACGCTGCGGCACGCGGTGGACGCCGGTATTACGTTCATCGACACCGCAGATGTATACGGCGCAGGCAGCAACGAGGAACTCGTAGGCAGGCTCTTGAAGGAGCGGCGCGACGACATCCAAGTAGCCACAAAGTTTGGAATTGAGGGCAACCCCGCGGACGGGTACACGGGAGTCCGCGGGGATGCGCCCTACATCAGGCAAGCGGCGGAAGCGAGCCTCCGCCGTCTGGGCACTGACGTTATTGACCTCTACTACATGCACCGCCGTGACCTCCGCGTTCCGATAGTGGAAACCGTGGAGGCCATGGCGGAGCTGGTCCGAGAGGGCAAGGTCCGGCACCTGGGACTGTCTGAAGTGACAGCCGAGGAGCTCAGGCAGGCCAACGCTGTCCATCCCATTGCCGCGGTCCAGAGTGAATGGTCAATCTGGAGCAGGGATGTTGAATTCAACGTTGTTCCTGCAGCCAAGGAACTTGGCGTCGGGTTTGTGCCTTATTCGCCGCTTGGCCGCGGGTTCCTCACGGGAACCGTCAGCGCGGGCGACCTTGGGGAAAATGACTTCCGCCATAAGATCCCCCGTTTTGGTGATGAGGCACTTGATGCGAACCAGGCCGTCGTGGCCGCGGTTCGCGAGGTAGCCAGCGGGCTGGATGCAACTCCGGCCCAGGTAGCCCTGGCTTGGCTGTTCACCCAAGGTCAGCGCCTCGGGATTTCGGTGGTTCCCATCCCCGGCACGCGCAAGACGCACCGGATCGACGAGAACCTGGGGGCACTGTCCCTGCAACTGGGGACAGCACATCTTGAGGTACTCGACCAAGCAGCGGCCGCCGTCGTGGGTTCACGATCCGCCGACCCCAACTGGGTGTCACAGGGCCGCGAAGCCAAGAACGTAGGCTGAACGAATGGATTCACTTATTCACTCACTGCGTGACGTCACTATCCGCCGCATTTCTGTCAGCGAGATGAACAACAACGTGTATCTGTTGACTTCCAAGTCCACGGGTACGCAGGTGCTGATCGATGCCGCCGACGACCTCCCTGCCATTCAGCAGCTTCTGATGGACAGTGCCGCTGACACGGCCGCGCAGCCCAAACTGGCCAGGATTGCCACCACCCACCAGCACTGGGACCACGTCCGTGCGCTGCCTGAGTTGGTCGCCGTCACCAGCGCAAGCACCTCAGCTGGAGCAGACGACGCCGATGCGTTGCCGGTTCCGGTGGATGTCCGCCTTGGTCACGGCGACGTTGAGCGGTTTGACGATGTTGAGCTCACGGCGGTCCACCTGCGTGGACACACCCCGGGCTCGATCGCTTTCGTTTACCAGGATCCGGACGGGCCGGCCCACATTTTCAGTGGCGACTCGTTGTTTCCGGGTGGCGTCGGCAACACACAGAACGATTCCGCACGCTTCACTTCTCTGTTGAACGACGTGCAGGAGCGACTGTTCGACGCTTATCCGGACGAAACCCTGGTTCACCCGGGCCATGGATTGCCCACGACACTGGGTGCCGAGCGGCCACACCTTGAGGAGTGGCGCGCCCGAGGCTGGTAACTTGCGGGGCCTGCTCTGCGTCCTAAACCCAAGGAATAGGGTGCAGAGCGGGCCTCACAACGCGAGACTTAGCGGCCGCGACGCTCGTTGGACGCGGGAGCCGATGCACGACGCGGGCCGCTGCGTGCCGGACGACCTGCGCCCGAGCCACCGCGACCGGAGTTGCCGGAAGCACCTGAACCGTAGGATCCGCCGGACGTAGCGCCCGTTGCGGAAGACCAAACGGCCTTGTTTCCGCCGGTACGGGTGCTCGTGGTGGATGCCGTGCGCGGAGCCGAAGCTGAGCGCTGTCCGGTAGCCGGACGTCCGCTGCGGCCGTTCTGGCCCTGCGAGCCGGGAACGTCATTGCGGTGAGTAGCGCCGGCCTTGCCGCGACCGCGGGGGCTGCGTGCGACGTCGTCGTTCATTGCTGCGCGACGATCTGCACGGTTGGTGTCCGTACGAACCGGCTCAGCCCCAACCTTGCCGCGACCGTTGCGACCGCCGCGGCCACCAGCGGTGGGAGCCGCCTGCGCGGAGCGGCGTGCGCGCTTGCGCTGGGCGTTGGCGCCGGTGGAGGTGCCCCCACCCTGCTGGGTTTTCGCAGCAAGGAGGGCCGCACGGGTGCGGGGATCAACCTTGTCAGCGATGTCGCCCACGAGCTTGGAAACCAGCGGTGAGTTCGCCGTGACGCGCTCGAAGCTAACGTCAACGCCGGCAGCCTTCATGAGCTTCTTGACGTCGCTCTGCTGCTCGGGGAGCGTCAGAGTGACCACAGTGCCATCGGAACCGGCGCGGGCCGTACGGCCGGAGCGGTGCAGGTAAGCCTTGTGCTCTGTGGGCGGGTCCACGTGGATGACGAGTTCGACGTCGTCAACGTGCACGCCGCGGGCTGCGACGTCGGTGGCCACCAGGACGCGGACGTCACCGTTGGAGAACTCGGCAAGGTTACGGTCGCGGGCGTTCTGCGACAGGTTGCCGTGAAGGTCGACGGCGGGGATGCCGGCATCCGTGAGGGTCTTTGCGAGCTTGCGGGCGTGGTGCTTGGTCCGCATGAAGAGGACGCGGCGGCCGGCGCCGGAGGCCAGTTCAACAATGAGCTGCTTCTTGACGGTCTGATCGTTGACCACCAGGACGTGGTGTTCCATGGTGGTGACAGCGGCCTGGGGATCGTCCACGGAGTGCGTCAGCGGGTTGGAGAGGTAACGGTTGACCAGCTTGTCAACACCGTTGTCCAACGTCGCGGAGAAGAGCAGGCGCTGACCCTGGGTGGGGGTCATGTCCATGAGCTTCTTGACTACCGGGAGGAAGCCGAGGTCAGCCATGTGGTCTGCCTCGTCCAGCACGGTGACCTCAACAGCTTCGAGGGTCAGGATGCGCTGGCGGATCAGGTCTTCGAGGCGGCCCGGGCAGGCGATGACGATGTCGACGCCGGCGCGCAGCGCCTTTTCCTGGCGTGCCTGGGAGATGCCGCCGTAGATGACCGTGGTGTTCAGGCCCATGGCCTTGGCCAGCGGCTCAATGGTGGCGTTGATCTGGGTTGCCAGTTCGCGGGTCGGTGCAAGGACGAGGCCCATGGGGCGGCCGGGCTTGCGGAAGTGCTTTGCTTCGCGCTCGGCCAAGCGGGCCACGAGCGGGATGGCGAAGGCGATGGTCTTACCGGAACCGGTGCGGCCACGGCCCAGGACGTCGCGGCCTGCGAGCGTATCCGGGAGGGTCTTGACCTGGATGGGGAATGCCTCTTCGATGCCATCTGCGGCGAGGGATTCAGCAATGGGCTTGGGCGTGCCAAGGGCAGCAAAAGTAGTCATAAACTTCATGTCTTTCGGGCGGTGTCCAGGTGCGGACATCGGCCCCCGACGCCGGTTGGGCCAGGGGTTCGCCGAGGAAAAGTCAGGTGGTCTACCGATTCGCTTTAGCAGCGGTGGCCGGGACCAAATAGAACGCGTTCATCGACGCAGGATGTGCCTCTCACATGAAAAATGCCCCGCCGCGTAGCCTTTCCGGCCACCTGCTTCAGGGCGTCACCGCACATCAAGTGTTCCTAGCTTAGCAGTGATTCCACGGCGGGCCCGCATCGGGGCTGTTCAGGCTCGCGTTGCGGGGCCTTTGCATGGCTCACGGCCCCCAAACCATGCAGAGTAGGCCTCACAACGCACGCCCTCCGCGTTGCGAGGCCCGCTTTGCATGGCTCACGGCCCCCAAACCATGCAGAGCAGGCCTCACAACGGGTCAGGAGTGGCGCGTGAGCTCCGGTTCGGAGTCACGAGGCACGGGCGCGGCAGAGCGGGCGGCAACCCTGGGTGCAATGACCACCCCGACGACGGCGATCACTGCGGTAAGCGCAAAGACCGCAGCGAACGGGCTGGCCGCAAAAGCCGCGAAAACGAGCCCCGTTGCCGCAAGGGACAGGGCCCCGCCGAGGGAATCGGAGATGGACATGGCCGCACTGTTGAAGCCTTGGTTCTCCTCTGTGGACAGCGCCAACGTCATCACGGAGAGCCTCGGGTACATGAGCCCCATCCCGCCGCCGGCCAGGATCCAGCCGGCAATGGCCACAGCCGCGGGCAGGGCAAACGCCGCAGTCACCAGTGTCGAAATGATGGCTATCAGTACCAAGAGAGCTCCGATCTTCACTGCGAGATCGTCCGCCAGCCGGGCACCGAGCCGCCCCTGAATGGCCGACGCCCCGGCCCATGCCAACGCGGCACCAGTCAGCGTCAGCCCGGCGAAGGTGGGGGTGAACGCGTAGCGCTCAGTCAGCAAATACGGCAAATACACCTCGGCCCCGAAGAACGCCGCCGATGCCAAACCGCGCACCAGGATCACACTGGGCAGGCCGCGCCGGGCAGTGAGGGTCCCCCGCGGAACCAACGGGCGGACAGCCACCAGAGCAAGGACAAGAGCGACGACGGCAATCGCCCCACCCACGCCCGGAACCTCTGCGGACAGGTTCAGTCCGAGGACGGCGGCGGCTGCGAGCGCCGCCCACCCCATCCGGCCGAAGGCCCAGGGGACAGGCTCCTCGGGAGGCCGCGTATCCATCCCGCGCACTGCCGGAACCACCATCAGCAGCGCAGGAATGACCAGGCCCACAACCCCGAGGAACACCCAGTGCCAACTGCTGAGCTGGGCCACCACACCCGCGGCAAAGGGACCAATCAGGGACGGTACCACCCAGGAGGCGGCGAAGGCGGCAAAGATTTTAGGGTGCAGTACAGGCGGGTATACGCGGGCCACCAGGACGTAGAGGGCCACGGTCATTGCGCCGCCACCAAGTCCCTGGACCAAGCGTCCGAGCACCAGCATTTCCATGGTTCCGGCCATTCCGGCGATCAACAGGCCAGCCACGAACAATGCTACGGAGGTGTACAGCGGCGCCGCGGGACCACGACGATCCGACCAGTTACCCGCGGCCACCATGCCCATCACGCCCGTAGCAAGCGGGCCGGCGAAGGCCAGCGCGTAGAGGCTGGCTCCGTCCAGGTCGCGGCTGACGAGCGGCATGATGGTGGTCACCGCGAGGGACTCGAACGCGCTCAGGAACACGAGCGCGCACGCCCCCACGGTGGCCAGCAGGTATGGGCGGCGCAGTATCCCGGCCGTTGAGGTGTCAGAGGTCATGGACGCCAGCCTAGAACCTCAACTAATGTTGAGGTCAATCCACCGCCCGCCAGGAAAGCGAACCCATGCAACAAGCCACAACGCACCGGCCCCTCACTATCGGTGAGTTGTCCGAGCGGAGTGGAGTGTCGGCGTCGGCCCTTCATTTTTACGAGCGGAACGGGCTCATCGAAGCAGACCGGACGGCCGGCAACCAACGGCGCTACCGCCGCGAAACGCTGCGGCGGGTCGCGTTCATCAAGACCTCCCAACGGGTGGGCCTGCCCCTGAAGGACATCCGCGAGGCGCTGGATTCCCTGCCTGACGGCCGGACACCCACCAAACGCGACTGGGCCAGGCTCTCCCAGCGGTGGCGCGAGGAACTGGACCAGCGCATCGCAGCCCTCCAGCACCTTCGCAATGACCTGGACGGGTGCATCGGCTGCGGCTGCTTGAGCCTGAAGTCGTGCACGCTGCAGAATCCGTCGGACGAGCTCGGAGCCTCCGGTGCGGGCGCGCAGCGTTGGACTTTGCCGGAATAGCAACAGGCATTGCCTTTGAGCGCAGCGTCGCGGCACGCTTGGGTTATGACTGAACAAACGCACGACGCCGGCACTCACCACCACGGTCAGCACGCCCATGAAGGGGCGCAGCACACCCATGATGGCTCTCAGCAGGGCGGCCTGAACCTCCACGAGGACGCTGACAATGCCGTGGACATGTGGGACGGCATGTACCGGGAGCGCGCCAAGATTTGGAGCGGGAACCCCAACCCGCAGCTGGTTGCCGAGGTTACCGGACTGAAGCCGGGGAAGGCGCTGGATCTGGGCTCCGGGGAAGGCGGCGACGCTATCTGGTTGGCACAGCAGGGCTGGACTGTCACCGCACTGGACGTGTCCGCCGTCGCGCTTGAACGGGCAGCAGCCCATGCAGCGGAGACCGATCACGCGGACCGGATCACGTGGCAGCAGCAGGACCTCACCGAGTGGGAGCCGGAGCCGGTGTTTGATTTGGTCTCGGCACAGTTCCTGCACTCCCCCTTGTTGCCGTGGCGGGACTCGGCGTCAAAAGCGGCTGCGGCCGTCGCACCCGGTGGCACCTTGCTGATCGTGGGTCATCACCCGCACGGGCTCCCTCCATGGAGTCACCATCACGAGTCCGGCATGTTCTTCACACCGGAGCAATTGGCAGGTGCCCTGCGGCTGGACCGCGAGCCGTGGTTTGTTGAGGTCCTCACGGACAGGGCGCGGACTATTGAAGGACCTAACGGTGAGTCCGGCACCACGTTGGACACGGTCCTGAGAGCAAGGAAGCACGCCTAAACACCGGCGCGTCTAAATACCGGACGGAAGTAGCTCACCGTAGGGCGGCACCACTGTTCCGGTGGCGGTGGAGTCCGGGTTCAGCATCCAGCCGACGCGCTTGGCCGTGTTCAGCATGACCACGCTCTCCACCAGTTCGATGCCCGGGATCCGTTGCTGGATGGTGAGCTCCATTTCCATGACGTCCGCCAGGGATCGCAGCCACATGATCATGGTGAAGTTGGTGCGGCCCGTGGTGGATGCGGAGAAGCGGATGTTACGGATGGCCCTGAGTTCCGTTGCGGCGGCCTCGTGCTCGCCTGCGGGCACGTTCGCGAACCACTGGACCGTGATAGGGAAGCCGGAGAATTGTTGGGCGATTTCGCAGCGGAAGGACAGCGTCCGGCTGCTCAGGACCCTGCCCAGTTGCCGCTGGACGGTGGCGGGGTTTCTGTTCAGGGCACGGGCGATTTCTGCTGCCGTGGCCCGTCCGTCGCGAGCCAGGAACGGGATGAGAGCCAAGTGGGTGTCCGGGAGTGGGGCCACCGTGGCGTCGTACGGGTTTGCTGATTCGGGTCCGGCGAGCGCCTTGAGCGCTTGTTGTTCCGCTTTGCTGAGGACGTTGAGCCGCCACGCGTAGCCGCTGGTATGAATCCGCGTACAGAGAGCTGTGTGGTACTTGGTGAGTCCTCGAATTTCCTTGAGCCTGGGCACTACCTGAGTGCTGAATTGCCCCAGGTCCTGGGTGATCACCGTCAGCATGAGGTCACGGTTGCTGGCAGCTTCTTCCACGGTGATCACCTCGGGAAGCTGAGCGACGGCCGAGGTAACGTCCGGCCTGAGGTGCATTTCGCAGTCGATGTCCACCATGGCCAGGCACATATCTTTTGGATCGCCCATCAGGTGCGCGGTGGTCCAAGCTGCGCCTGACGCCCGCATGCGCTCCCACCGGGACGCAAGGGTGGTGGCGTGGACGCCGAGGACGTCGCCGGCGTCGGACCAACTGATCCGGGGCGATATCTGCAAGGCGTTGATGAGTCGAAGATCTTCTTCACTGAGCTCCATGAGCTAATTGTCCCAGATGTCTGCATGAATCCTGCGGCTTGGGTAGAGAATATGCATATTTCCAGATGTTTCACAGCATGTGAATCACATCACCTCAGAATTGCATAAGGAACCTATCCCCGAGCACCACAGGAGAACTCATGACCATTGCTTCCGAAGCCAAGGAACTGCGGGACGACATCGTCCGCCTCCGCCACGACCTCCACCGCGAACCGGAGATTGGGCTGCAGCTCCCCCGCACGCAGGAGAAGGTACTCAAGGCGCTGGACGGACTTCCGTATGAGATCACCCTCGGCAAGGAGACGACGTCGGTCACTGCGGTTCTGCGCGGCGGTGCAGCTCACGCTTCAGCCGAGAAGCCGGTGGTGCTGTTGCGCGCCGACATGGACGGACTCCCTGTGCAGGAGAGGACCGGCGTGGACTACACCTCCCGTGTGGACAACGCGATGCACGCTTGCGGCCATGATCTTCACACCTCAATGCTTGCCGGCGCGGCCACCCTGCTCGCGGAGCGTCGCGATCAGCTGGCCGGCGATGTCATCCTCATGTTCCAGCCCGGCGAAGAAGGCTTTGACGGTGCGAGCTACATGATCAAGGAAGGCGTTTTGGATGCTGCCGGTCGTCGCGCCGACACCGCCTACGGAATGCACGTGTTCTCCGCGCTCGAACCGCATGGCCAGTTCGTCACCAAGCCCGGCGTCATGCTCAGCTCCTCCGACGGACTCGTTGTCACCGTGCTTGGCGCGGGCGGCCACGGCTCCGCCCCCCACTCCGCCAAGGACCCCGTCACCGCCGCTGCCGAGATGGTCACCGCACTCCAGGTCATGGTCACGCGCCAGTTCAACATGTTCGATCCCGTAGTCCTGACCGTCGGCGTCCTGCATGCAGGAACCAAGCGCAACGTCATCCCCGAGACCGCCCGCATCGAAGCCACCATCAGGACCTTCTCCGAAGAGTCCCGCCGCAAGATGATGGAAGCAGTGCCCAGGCTTCTGCATGGCATCGCGGCAGCCCACGGTTTGGAGGCAGACGTGCACTACCAAGAGGAATACCCCCTCACCATCAACGACGAGGACCAAACCACCACCGCGGAGAAGGTGATCGCCGGAATGTTCGGCGAATCCCGCCACACCCGCATGGCAACTCCCCTGAGCGGTTCCGAGGACTTCTCCCGCGTCCTCGCCGAAGTCCCGGGCACCTTTGTGGGGCTCAGCGCCGTTGCCCCCGGCGCCGACCACACGACGTCGCCGTTCAACCACTCGCCGTACGCACTGTTCGACGACGGCGTCCTCACCGACGGCGCGGCGCTGTATGCCGAACTTGCCGTATCCCGCATCGCTGCCCTCGCCGGCAACTAACTCCCTGCCCGCCTGATCTTGGAGAACCACATGAGCACCACCGTAGGAACGTCCCCCGACGTCAAGGTCCACAAATCCCACATGCGCACGCTGGGTGGCACCGGCATCGGCAACGCCGTTGAATGGTACGACTGGGCAATCTACGCCACGTTCTCGCCGTTCATCGCGAGTGCTCTCTTCAGCCAAGCCGACCCCACCTCAGCCGTGCTGTCCACCTTGGCGATCTTCGCCGTCGGGTTCGTTGCCCGTCCGTTCGGTGGGTTCGTGTTCGGCTGGATCGGCGACAGGATTGGCCGCAAGACATCCATGACTGTGGCTGTGGCATTGGGCGCGGTGGGCAGCCTCCTCATCGGCATCGCCCCAACGTTCGCTGCTGTTGGAGCCTTCGCTTCGGTGACGCTTCTGGTGGCCCGGCTCATCCAGGGCCTGGCGCACGGTGGCGAGTTGCCGTCGTCGCAAACGTATTTGTCCGAGATGGCGCCCAAGGAACACCGCGGCTTCTGGGCCACCCTCATCTACACCTCCGGCACTGCCGGCATCCTCGCCGGAACGCTGCTGGGAGCGATCCTGAGCAACGTGCTGAGCAAGGAGGACATGAGCGCATGGGGTTGGCGTATCCCGTTCCTGATCGGTGGCGCACTGGGCATCTATGCCCTGTTCATGCGGGCCAAGATGAAGGAAACCGAGGCTTTTGAGGCTGAGACTCCCAACGAGAAGCGCTTGCCCATCTGGCCGCAGATCGTGAAGTACCGCAAGCAGGCGATGCAGGTCATCGGCCTCACTGTTGGCCTGACCGTTGTGTACTACATCTGGGGCGTGGTGGCACCCAGCTACGCTGCAACCTCCCTGAAGATGGACCGCGGAGAGGCGCTCTGGGCAGGTGTGATCGCCAACGTGGTGTTCATTGCCGCCCTGCCGTTCTGGGGCAAACTGTCCGATCGCATCGGCCGTAAACCGGTGATCATCGCTTCCTCCGCAGGTGCCGCGCTCATGCACTTCCCCATGACGTGGCTCCTCAAAGACTCACCCTGGCAGCTGGCAGTGTCCATGTCCGTGATGCTGTTCTTCATCGCCGGCAGCGCTGCGATCGTCCCGGCCGTCTACGCAGAGCTCTTCCCCACGCACATCCGCACCATCGGCGTCGGCGTCCCGTACTCCATCTGCGTCGCCGTGTTCGGTGGCACGGCTCCGTACCTGCAGACGTGGCTCGGCACCATCGGGCAAGCTCAACTGTTCAACGTGTACGCAGTGATCCTGCTTCTGGTGGGCATCGCGTTTGCCTTCTCTATCCCGGAGACCAAGGGCAAGGACCTCACCGTCTAACTACTCCGGATTTCGTTGCGAGGCCCGCTCTGCGCTCTTCCCTGGGCTTTTGGGATGCAGAGTGGGCCTCACAACGTTAAACGAAGCGGTCGCGGCCGGCCCGGTATCCGAAGAAGGCCGCCAGGGAACCGACCACCAGGAACAGGATTCCGGCGGCCGCGAACCCTCCTGTGGCTTGGTGCAGCTGGCCCACCATCAACGTGCCAAGGGAACCCACTCCGTAGCCGACGCCCTGCATCATTCCGGACAGGTGCGCGGCAGTGTGGGCGTCGCGGGTACGGACCATGATCATAGTGAGGGCCACGGCGGTCAACGACCCCTGGCCCAGGCCGTTGAGCCCGGTCCAGATCCAGATGAGTTCCGTGGGGCCAAAGATCGTGAGCGCAAAACCGCCACCCGTCATCAGAGCCACCACCATGTTGATGATCCGCTGGTCCTTGAAACGCGTAGCCAGCGCAGGGGCAAACAGTGAGCCCAGCATCTGAAGCACAATCGACACCGACACGATCAGCCCCGCCGTTCCCCCGTCGATCCCCCGGTCGCGGAGTATGGGCGCCATCCACGCAAATACGCTGAACGACATCATGGCCTGCAGCACCATGAACATCGTCACCTGCCACGCCACGGCTGACCGCCACACGTTCACGCCGCCGTGGACTGCCTGGTGCTTCACGGAAGGTTGCCGGATTGCCAGCGGCAGAAAGAGCAAAAGCACGACGGCGGCGGGCACCGCCCAGAACCACAGCGCCGAAGTCCAGTGGCCGGTTGCCGTAAACACCGGATACGTGAAGCCCGCTCCAAGGGCGGCCGAAGCGCAGATCGCCGTCGTGTAGAGGCCGCCCATCAGGCCAAGCCGGTGTGGGAAATCCCTTTTGACGACGCCGGGAAGAAGGACATTGCACAAGGCGATTGCAGCACCGCAGGCGGCGGTTCCGGCGAGGAGTGCGGGGAGGTGTCCGGCGCCGGGGATCTCCAGGGGCCTGATCACCAGCCCCGCGGTAAGCAGAGCCATGGCCCCGAGGAGCACCCGTTCTGCGCCGAACCTGCGGGCCAGAATGGGGGCGAGCGGGGCGAAGACGCCCAGCAACGTCACCGGCACGGTGGTGAGGACCACCAGCGACCAGCCCGGCAGACCGGCGTCGGAGGTTATTTCCGGCAGGACGGCGGAGAAGCTGGAGAAGACCGTCCGCAGGTTTAGACCGATCAGGACCAGGCAGATGCCCAGGTAAACCAGGCCCCTCTTGCCTCGGAGCTGGGTGGGATCGGGTGCCGGCTCTTCGTCGATCTCCGCGTCCACCGCGATCTCAGGGAGGACAGACTTCTCTGGGTAGCCGGGGGTCTTGGAGGAGGTCACCCGCCCTATTCTGTCAGCCAGTGATTCCTAAGCCCCCAGCTGGCAGTCATTGCCCGGGATGTGACCGGATCTCAGGCAACAATTTCCTGTCCGTGCCAGCCGTCGTCGTCGCGGGTGAACTGCCAGCGGATGTGGGCATCGCCCGACAGGTCCAACCAGTCCAGATCCGTCATGTCGATTCTGATCCAGGCAAAACGCTCCATGGCCGTCTCAACATCACCCGGGCCATCAACACGCTCATCCGGGCAGGGAGTCCCCGGAACCAGCCGGGACGCATAAAGGTGCCGGCTGTTCGGGCTGAACCGCTCCCATGCCCGGCGTCGTTCCTTCTCATCGTCGACCACCGCAGCGTCACCTCTGATGCGCAGCTGAACCCCGCGCTCGTCGTCGTACAAGGTCAGTGCCACCCGTGGCTGGTGGCCAATCTCCGAGACCTTACGGGACAAGGAGTTGGTGGCCACCATGACCCGGTAAGCGGCGCGGTCCACCTCCCGGATGATGACCGCACGGACCCGCGCTCCTCCGTCCGTTCCCGTGGTGCCCAGGAAACCGAGCGTAAAAGGGGTGCGCCCTTTGGTGGCCGCCACCAGAGATCCCAGAACCCGCTCCAGCGTCTCCTCGCTTGTATTCATTGCCCGAGACAGCGGGGAGAAACAACCCGCGTGGTGCTGGCAGGATTGTTGACCAAGGCGGCAGCGGGCCGGACAGGGCGTAGCTGAAGGTTTCCACCGCAGTTCGGGCAAGACCGATGAGGGAACCGGTCAACACAGTCCGGGCACCACGTGCACTCAAACGTACAAATGTAGGCCTCTCCAGAGGGCGGGATGTCACGGTTGCAGCATTCACAGTTCGGGCGGATCTCAAGCATCAGGCAACTCTACCCACAGGGTCACAACTCTCCCTGCCACGGCCGTGGACCGGCGCTGATCGTCTGATCCGGAACGCAGAGGAGACTCGCATCCGAACCCAAGTATTCTGGAAGTGATGAGTGAAACCCCAGATTCCCCGCGACCCGTCACGCCCGGCACCCAGGCCTCCTTCGGAACCTACGGTGGCCGCCCGGTCAGCTTCGTGCGCCGTGGCACCCGTTTGCAGGGCCGCAGGCAGGCCGCGTGGGAAGAGCACGCCGAGCGCTGGGCCATTCAGGTGCCGCGCCACGTAGCCAATACGTCCGTTCACCCTGATTACACCTTCGACGCCGAGGCAGTCTTTGGACGCAAGGCACCCCTGATCGTGGAGATCGGGTCCGGCCTGGGTGACGCCGTGGTTCACGCCGCGGAGCAGAACCCGGACAAGGACTTCCTTGCCGTAGAGGTCTACACGCCGGGGCTGGCCAACACCATCATCAAGATCAAC
Source organism: Arthrobacter sp. DualSoilB13 (assembly GCF_055389195.1). NCBI lineage: Bacteria > Bacillati > Actinomycetota > Actinomycetes > Micrococcales > Micrococcaceae > Arthrobacter > Arthrobacter sp. DualSoilB13. Next base: position 3,651,750 of record NZ_AP035865.1, read on the forward strand.
AGCCGCGGGCTGACCAACGTGCGCGTGGTGGAAGCCAACGCTCCCGAGGTCTTGGAGTCGATGCTCCCGGAGGGGTCGGTCAGCGAGCTTTGGGTGTTCTTTCCGGACCCTTGGCACAAGGCACGGCACCACAAGCGCCGGCTCATCCAGCCTGCCTTCGCTTCCGTAGCTGCCAAGGCACTGGTCACGGGCGGCTACTGGCGCATCGCAACCGACTGGTCCAACTACGCAGTCCACGTTCGCGAAGTGCTGGCAGGGTCCACAGAGTTCGAGAATATGCACGAAGGCGAGCGCAGCGGCGAAGAGAGCCCGCTAACGCAGGTGTGGCAGTCCGGCGTCGAGTCTGTGGTGGGCGGTGCACCGGTCAGGGAAGGTCGCGCGCCCGTTAGCACCGAGCACACCGGACCGAACGAGGGCGTGGATGTTGAAGGCGGCTGGGCTCCCCGGTTCGATGGCCGGATCCGGACAAGCTTCGAGAACAAAGCCCACGAGGCCGGGCGCATGATCTTTGATCTCACCTACCGCAAAATCTAACCGCAGGACTTTGGGGGAATCATGAGCTACCAGCCACCGATCGATTACTACCAGCAACCGCAACGTTCCGGGAACCGGGGGCTGGGCGCCGGGATCACGAGCATCGTCGCAGCCGTGCTCTCGCCGATCGCGGCAGTAGTCAGCATTCCGTTGGGCATTGCAGCCATTGCTTCATCAATTAGCCGCTACAACCAGGGCAACGACGCTTGGTGGTTTGGTGCGCTCATCCTGGCGGGTGTCGCCGTCCTACTGGCCCTGGTTGCTGTGGTGAGCGGGCTGATCGCCGTCTTCCGTGCCGGCCGCATGAACGCAGGACGCATTACGGGCATCATCGGATTGGCCATCATGGCGGTCAACATCTTTGGCATTGTCCTCATGGTGTTCCTGGTGCTCGGCTCGGGTCAGGGGTTCTAAATGCCGCAGGTACGCGCCGAGCGGTTCATTCGGTTGGATCCGGAAATGGCCTTCGCACTGTCCCAGACCACCGGTGAGTTCAGGCTCAAATGGGATCCGTTCATCTCAGCCCAGGCTTTTCTGGACGGAGCCACGGCAGCCGGTAAAGGCGTCCGGACGCGGACCGTCTCGCGCATGGGCCTGAAAATGGTCAGCGAATACGTCTCTTACACACCTCCACGGAATGTTGGTATGACCATGGTTTCCGGGCCTTGGTTCTTTGAGAACTTCGGAGGCGGTTGGCGGTTCGCCCCGGACGGCGACGGCACACGGGCAGTCTGGAAGTACACTTTTTCCTGCCGCCCCGCATTCCTGAAGCCCGTAGCCGAGAGGATCGGCAGCTGGGTGCTCGGCCGGGAAATTGAGCGTCGGATCGAGGCGTTTGCCCGGGCCTGCGAAGACCACGCCTTGGTGGCAGAGCTCCGCGCCCAGGCCAACGAGGTTACGGACCGGTAAGGCTCACGGCACCGAAATCGAGGCCACCGTTTTCTGGGCTTCGTCGCGAAGCTCAACACCAGCGATGCCAGCCAACTGCACCGGTGTGGCACCTGTGATCTTGATCCGGCCGCTGGCCGTGGCCGTCCATCCGCAGGTACGTTCCTCGGCACCGTCCCGGCCCTTCACCCACAAGTACAGGGTCCCTTCAAGCGGCATGCTGCGTCCCTCCACCTCGAGCTCGGTCCCCCAGTTCTTCTTCACCATGCCCACGGTCAACTGCAGCCCGTCGTCTGACTGAACCGAATAGCTGGCGTCCGGTTTCGGCGGCTGATTCAGCAGCGGCCCGGCGAGAAAACCAACCGCAAGGCAGGCAGCGGCAACGGCACCCACCAGAGCCGCCCACCGGCGTCGTGATTTGCGTCTACGGACCGACAAGTCAACCAGGACCTTCTCTGGAAGCATCTCGGGTTTCGGTTCCAATGGCGAGAGTACGTTCGCGCCACCGGCGACGGTCAGTGCCACGGCGTCGGCTGCGGGAACGGCGTCAAGCAATGCGGGCACGCTCTCCAGTTGCTCCAACTCTTGGCGGCATTGAGCGCATGCGGCGAGGTGGTCTTCAAACAAGCGCGCTTCCTGTGGCTCGAGGCCACCCAGCAGGTAGGCACCCAGCAAGTGGTGGACGGAGTTGCCGTTCATCGTTCCACCCCCATTTCATCAAGGATTGTTCGGAGAGCTTTCACGGCGTAGAAAGCCCGGGATTTCACGGTTCCCGCCGGGATGTTCAGCTGCAATGCTGCCTCGGTGACGGTGAACCGCTGGTAGTGAAGGGCCACCAAAACCTGGCGGTGTTCGTGGCTGAGCCGGATCAGCGCCTCCTCCATGAGGACTCGGTTCAGGAGTTCATCAACGCGTTCCGTCGCAGGATGGTCCGGGAGGTCTTGTTCGCCTGCCTCGGAGGGCCGGCGCTGAGCCTTCCTGTAGTTGTCGATGATCACGTTGCGGGCCGTCCGGAAGAGGTAGCTGCGCAAACTCCCCGTGATCTGCGGAGCGTGCTGCCACACCTTGAGGATGGTTTCCTGAACGACGTCATCGGCCTGGTGGGTGTCCGAGGTGCAACTCAGAACGAAGCGCTTCAGCGCCGTGCCGTGCTCGCGGTAGATCGCAGCCACCACGTCTTCATCCAACGGCATAGCCACCTCCTTCTCTCCGCTGCCCCTTCGCTTATACGACGATGCATGCAAGGAAAAGGTTCAGCTTCATGAACCATTCTTCCCCCACCGGCGTCGTAGTGGTTAGCGCCGGCCCATCCCGGCCGGCTCGTCAAAGGAGCTAGATATGAAGAAGCCATGGGTTTTTGGAATCGGTGCGTTGATCCTGACCGCCGCTCTGGCCGGATGTGGTGGAGGTCCGGGAACCACCACAACCTCCGCACCACCGCCCGCCACTACCTCCCCCGCAGCACCTACCTCCAGCGCTCCGGCAGCCAGCGCTGCAGCCGGTGCTGAGATGAAGGTTGCGTCTTCAAGCGCCGGCCAGATCGTGGTGGACAGCAAAGGCATGAGCCTCTACTTCTTCACCAAAGACGTGAAGGACTCGGGAACCAGTGCTTGCACAGCGGCCTGCCTGGACGCGTGGCCTATTTTCACTACGACGTCGGAGTCCCCCACTGTTGAGGGCGTCACGGGCACCGTGGGAACCATCGCGTCACCTGACGGGAAGAAGCACGTGACAATCAACGGCATGCCGCTCTACTACTACGTCAAGGACAAAGCTCCCGGCGATGTCACAGGTCAGGGCGTGGGCGGTGTCTGGTATCTGGTCAGCCCTGCCGGTGAGATGATCAAGTAGGCCTGCCATTGGAAGCGCGCCGAGGTCGCGGGAAGCCTGCCACGTCACCGGAAGTTTCCGTGCGAGCACGCAGGATTCCCGCGAACTGGGGGTACGGCCCATCACCCGAGTGCACGAAGGATGCGATCTTTGAAAGCACGCTCTTGAAACAAGTCCTTCCACTCGACCCGGATAAACCGCCACCCCTCCTCGACGAGCGCCTTTTCCCGACGCCGCTCTTGGAAGATGACCTCGTTGGTGGGCGCGAAGTCGAAGTACTTTGTCCGCCCGTCAAACTCCAGAGCTAGTTTCTCCTCTTCCCAAGCGAAATCCATGCGATGTCGACCCAGGCGGGACTGCACCTCAAACTGCGGCTGTGGAGGCCTGATGCGCAGCCGCTGCATCAACTCACGGGTTAGCGTTTCTCCCGCAGACTCGGAGCGTGGATCCGCGTTGTCCAAGGCCTTGCGCAGTGTGCGGACACCGCGTTTTCCGGCCGAAACTGCCGCCAGCTGGGAAAGTACCCTGTGGTCTGCGCCCACACGCAATCCATGGTCCAGGATCACCAGCGCTTTCGGATAACTCAGCATCCTGGCGCAGTCAGACATCGTGCGCTCAAGCGTAGTCACCCGCAAACCCTGAACCACCACAACATCGTCTTCGGTAAAGCTTTGCGTGTGTCCTCTAACGTCCTTCCCCGAACGGTCAGAGGAAGGCCGGGCGGAGTGAAGGATATGAACCTTGTCATCAACACCCCATACGAAGAGACCGTGGAGTCGTGCCGCCGACAGATGGCTGTAGACGAAACCTCCCGTTGACGACGTCAGAGTCCCATGAGCGTGCGCCAGAATCCGCTCCAAAGCCTGCCGCCTGGGGCCCAAGGCGTTCCATGTATCACTCCTGATATAGCAGCCATATCTCAAGCGAAGCAGTTCGCCGGAGTCCACCAAGGCCTTGATATTTCGACTGTTGAGACCGAAACGGAGTAACTCGTCTGTTCTCCACATGTGGCCCCGCGAAGGTAGTGCCGAGGCCGCCGGGGTGTCGCCTTTGCGCGTTGAAGGTGTGTTCATCGGTTCAGCTTGGCCACCGCGGACCGTGGCCGGAACGGGCATTTCCGGCTATGTGGAAAGTGCCGCGCCGAAACTCCGGGAATGCGGTGAATTCGCGGGAGTTTTGCGCACGCCGCCGCAGCTTTGGGGCGAACTCGATGGTCCAAGCCGCAAGAAAGGCCGGTAACGGGTCCGCTAGACTGCAGGCTACTCACTGGGGAGAGGGCATGACACAGGACATCAGCAGAAAAAAGGCGCCAACCTTGACGTTCCTGGGGGTGCAGGAACTCGCGTGGACTTTGGGGCTCGTGGCCATGATCATCAATGCCTCTGAGCGTGGCCTGGACTGGATCTGGGTGGGCCTGTTGGTCTGCTGGCAGGCATCCATCGTGTGGGGCTTCCTTAAGTTCCGCCAAGCCAGACCACGCTAGAGCGCCGAATTCGCCGGAAACGCGTCGAGACCACCGGAACGCTACGGAGTTCTCGCAGCGTTCCGGCGGTCTCGAGGCGGCAAGGGCTTAGGCGTCGGCGAACTCCTCGGACTCTTCGAACTCTACGGCCGCGATGATTTCCTTGGTCTCCGGGTGGATCATGAAGGCCTCGTCGTCGTCCTCGATCATGAGGTAGTCGCCGTGGTCGGTGGAGAAGTGCCAGGCGAGGGTCTTGACGCCGTCGTGCTCGTAGTTGGGGTCGCCCATGGTGATCTTTTCCAGGGCGTAGCCGGCAACGTCGCACAGTTCGCGGATGATGACCTCGAACTCGGGGGCGTTGGCCAGGGCTTCTTCGTCGGCTTCGGCTTGGCGCTCGGCGAGGTCCGGGATCTGGGCCACACGATGTGCGATGTGCTCTTCGATTTCTTCGTCGGAGAGAACCAGCAGCCCCGACTGATCGCGGAGGAACGCGCCGTTGAGCTCGATGATGTCCTCTTCTTCCAGCAGAGCCTCAAACTCCCCGTCCAGCTCGTCCAAGGTGACCACGGAAGCCGGCGGAGTTTCGGACTCGTCCAGCTCGCCGTCAAGGTAGGCCTCGGCTTCGTTCTCGGTCAGTGCGTCAAAGGCAGCCGCGGTCCGGTTGAACAACTCAAGGTGGCGTACGGCGCCCATTTCCGCAAGCCCTGACCGCACAAAAGCGTCCACTTCTTCACGCTCCGGTGCTGTGAAGACGTACTGGGCGAAGCCGCCGGCCAACGCCTGGGTGAGGTAGAAGTCCACAAAGTAGCTGTTGAGCGCAGCGGTGGCAATTTCGTCGCTGTTGAGGAGCTCTTGGTACATGTGGTTCACCACGTTGACATTGGAATCCACCACATCCGCGTTGCCGGCTTCGAAGCTGCTCTTGCTCAGGACAACGGGGTACTCGTTGGTAGTCATGGGAAATCCTCACTGCTGAAAGCTGATGGTGCTCCGGACACTTTCAACGTACGCGCGGGAGCAGCGCGGCAATCGAGGATGAGGTTAACGGAGGGCGAAGTTTGGGAGCCGTTTTCTGCTGACTAAGATTGAACAGATATCCTCCTGCCGAAAGTAGCCCTACGCATGCCGTCCCACACAGACGAAAACTGGGAACTGGCCATTCAGACTCCTGCCATCACGGACCGCTCGCTCGCGGCCGGACTGGCTTATGCCATGGGCAGCCGCGTGAACGGGATTACTTTTGACGCGGCTACGGGCCTCCTGATGGGCAAGGTCCGCGGCACCGGTCCGCAGCCATATTCGACGTCGGCCAAACTGGTCCGCAAGCCCAGCGGCTGGAGTTGCACGGTGGGTATTTGCAGCTGCCCGGTCCGTAAAGACTGCAAACACGTGGCCGCGTTGCTCTTCACTGCCGAAGACCACCCCACCATCCGCGCCCAGCTCCTCTCCCAAGCGCCCGGAATTCAGACCTCCCGGGTTGGTTCGGGTCAGCAGGGCGGCTCGGCACGTCCTGCCTGGGAACAAGCCCTCAACAGGCTGATCGCCAAGCCCGGCACAGCTCCGAGCGCCGCGGGCATCCAGCTGGCGCTGCAGTTCGAGGTGGAGGAGCCGGCGGCCCACTTCTCCTACACAGGCCGCCGCGATCCTATGCGCAGCGTCCGCCAGCTCAAGGCCCGCCCGGTGATGATGGGTGCCAAGGGCAAATGGATCCGCGGCGACGTCTCCTGGAACAACCTGAGCTACGTCAGTTTCCGGCGTGAGTTCAACGAGGTCCACGTCGAATGGCTTCAGACTTTCTTGGCTGCGCACGGTTCCAGCAACGGCCGGCAGCAACCATCCGGTGCCATGTGGTTGAGCCTGAACGATTTCGCTGCCAAGAACCTGTGGACCCTCCTTGCCGATGCCAACAAGGCCGGCATCCCTCTCATCCACTCCGCTGGTAGCGAGCCTGTCCGCGTGGAGACGCAACCCGCCGTCGTCGGACTCAGTTTGGCGCGTCTTGGTGCCGATCCGGACGCTGCCCCGGACACCGCAAAGCACGAAGCGCCCGACGGCGGCCTGCAGCTTGCGCCGTCAGTCACCCTGGGCGGGGAAGCCGTGGATCCCGGATCCGTGGGTTTCCTGGGCAAACCGGCCAACGGAATCTTCTTCACGCACTCCGGGGAAACCCTGCCCGGCGTGCCCCAGCAGAAGAACCTCATCACCCTTGCCCCCATCGAGGGCGGCATCACGGACGAGCTGCTGGAGTTCGTCATGGATGGCCAAACGCTGCAGATCCCGGCCGAGGACGAGAGCCGGTTCCTGACCTCGTTCTACCCGAAGCTGCGGCAGTCAACGCCCGTGCAGGCCGCGGACGAATCGGTGGAGCTGCCCACGCTGGCCGTCCCCACACTGTCCCTGCTGGCCAACTACGGCAACGATCACAAGGTCCGGCTGCACTGGGAGTGGCACTACAAATCCGGCACGCTGGTCACCGCCCAGCCGTTGTGGCGGCACCCGGACGATCGCGGCTACCGGGACGACGTCGAAGAAGCACGGATTCTGGAGTCACTCGGACGGCCGTGGGACGTGGTGCCCGCACTGGCCGAATCGGCAACAGGCGGCTGGGGTGCTCCCCGCATCGCTGCCTCGGCTGAGCTCAGTGGCCTGGACACGTTGGCGTTCACCGAGGAGGTACTGCCCGCGCTTCAGGACCTGCCCGACGTCGTGGTCGAAACCTCCGGCGCCATCGCCGATTACCGTGAGGCCGCCGAAGCACCCGTGGTGTCCATTTCCACCAAGGAAACGGCAAGCGGCGACTGGTTCGACCTCGGAATCGTGATCACCCTCGAAGGCGAACCCGTCTCTTTCGCCGCAGTCTTCTCCGCGCTCGCCGCCGGAATGAGCCGCATGCTGCTGCCCAGCGGTGCCTACTTCTCGCTGGACCTTCCGGAGTTGCACCAGCTCCGCGCGCTGATCGACGAAGCCCGGTCCCTGCAGGACAACCCCGACAACAAGGACGGCACCCTGCAGATCAGCCGCTTCCAGGCCGGCCTCTGGGACGAGCTGGCGCAGTTGGGAATCGTGGACGAACAGGCCGCCGCGTGGCGCGAAGCCGTTGGCGGGCTGCTCGACGACGGCGTGACCGGACTTCCCCTCCCGGCGGGACTTAACGCCGATCTTCGTCCGTATCAGCTTGAAGGCTTCAACTGGCTCAGCTTCCTGTACAAGCACAGCCTGGGCGGCGTGCTGGCTGACGACATGGGCCTGGGTAAGACCGTGCAGGCCATTGCTCTGATCTGCGCGGCGAAGGACTTGGCCGCGGAAACTACTGCTGCCGCTCAGGGCGACTCTTCCGAGGTAACCCCGAGGGCTCCTTTCCTAGTGGTTGCGCCCACCAGCGTGGTGAGCAACTGGGCGGCTGAAGCACAGCGTTTTGCCCCGGGATTGGTAGTGCGGACCGTCGGTGAAACCTTCGCCAAGAGCGGGTTGTCGCCGGCCGAAGCGTTGGCAGGTGCCGACGTCGTCATTACCTCGTACGCACTGTTCCGCATTGATTACGATGCCTACGCGTCCTTCCAGTGGGCCGGGCTGATGCTGGACGAAGCGCAGTTCGTGAAGAACCACCAGTCCAAGGCCTACCAGTGCGCTCGCAAGCTGCCGGCGCGGTTCAAGCTGGCGATAACGGGCACGCCCCTGGAGAACAACCTCATGGAGTTCTGGGCGCTGACCTCCATTGTGGCGCCGGGACTGTTCCCGAGCCCCAAACGGTTCGCGGAGAACTACCAAAAGCCGGTGGAAAAGAACGGCGACTCCGCCCAGCTGGGCAAGCTCCGGCGTCGTGTGCGTCCGCTCATGATGCGCCGCACCAAAGAGCAAGTCATCAAGGACCTGCCGCCCAAGCAGGAGCAGATCCTTGACGTGGTGCTGAACCCGCGGCACCAGAAGGTTTACCAGACGCACCTGCAGCGCGAACGGCAGAAGATCCTGGGCTTGATTGATGATGTGAACAAGAACCGGTTCACCATCTTCCAGTCCTTGACGTTGCTGCGTCAGCTCAGTCTGGATGCCTCGTTGGTGGATTCCTCGTTGTCCGGTGTTCGCTCGTCCAAACTGGACGTGCTGTTCGAGCAGCTGGAAGACCTCATCTCCGAGGGCCACCGCGCCCTGATCTTCAGCCAGTTCACGGGCTTCCTGGGCAAGGTCCGCGAACGCCTGGACGACGAAGGCGTGGAGTACTGCTACCTCGACGGCTCCACCCGCAACCGTGGAGATGTTGTCAGCGAATTCAAGAACGGTGCCGCTCCGGTGTTCCTGATTTCGCTGAAGGCCGGTGGCTTCGGGCTCAACCTGACGGAGGCAGACTATGTGTTCCTGCTGGACCCTTGGTGGAACCCGGCGTCAGAGGCCCAGGCCGTGGACCGCACGCACCGTATTGGGCAGGCCAGGAACGTGATGGTCTACCGGCTGGTGGCGAAGGACACCATCGAGGAGAAGGTCATGGCGCTGAAGGCCAAGAAATCACAACTGTTCGCGGACGTGATGGAAGGCGATGCCTTGGCCGGTGGCTCGTTGACGGCGGACGACCTCGCGGCGCTGTTCGCGGAGTAGTTGGTTTTTGTACAGTTGATGCCCCTAAGGCCACCCCATAAGCGCGTTATCTGTACAAAAACTCGGCAGGGGTTCAGTCGTCCAGCCTCACACCCCGCAGCAGGAGCATGGTTCCGCCCACGGCAACGGCGGATGCCAGGAACACGCCCGCCGCACCGAGGCCTACCGCCACCACGCCGATTGCGCTGGGCAGCACCACTTGTCCAATCCTGTTTCCAGCCAACCGCAGGGCTAGCGCACGCCCGCGCTGGCCTTCGGGGGCTTGGGCCGAGAGCCAGGACATGGTCAGTGGTTGGCCGATTCCGAGCCCTAAGCCAAGGAATGCCATGACGATGAACAGCAACCACTCCGGCATCGGAATGGCTGCGACACCCAAGGCAACGGTGGAGATGGCCAGGCTCAGGACCAGCAGCTTCATCCGGCCCAGTTTGCGGGACATGCTGCCCAGACCCAGCCGGGAAACCATGGAAAACAGGGCGCGAACAGTCAGCATGAGGCCCACGGTTGCTGCGGTCAGGCCCCGTTCAGCACCGAGTGCCGGCAGATAGACAACGGTCAGATCCACTACTGCCAGGACTGTGGCGCTGGTTGCCAGCGCACGGACGACGCCGGGAGTCCTGAGAAGTGCGACCGCACTGCCCTTTGGTCCGCCCTTGCCGGTGCGCCTCCCTTTGCTGACCTTTGACGAAATCACGAACGTAGTCAGAAACAGCACCAAGCTCATGGCCGTGGCGAGCACGAAGATGGCCTGCGTATTCGGCCGAACGGACGCGCCGCCCACCACGGAAATGGCCAACGGCCCCAATGCCTGGCCCAGCGATGCGGCGAAGGTCAGATATCCGAAGGCAGAGTCCAGGCGCGAGGACGCAGCATTGTTCGCCACCACCGCTTGCTGCCCCACCACGCAGGCCAGTTGCCCCGCACCCAGAAGCGCTGTCCCGGCCACGAGCGCCGGAACCGAGGACCCCCAGAACAACAGAAACGCAGAACAGCCCAGCACGACGGCGGCCCCGATGGCCATGAGCCTGCGCTCACCCAGGCGGTCCACCAGTCCGCCGATGGGCAAGGCAAGCAGCAGGGGGAACACCGCGTAGCTCGCGGCAAGAAGACCCAAAGCGAACCCTGGAACGTCCAATTCAAGCGCGCGGTACGTGGTGGCGGGCCGGACCAGGAACGTGACGGCCTGGATGAGTGCCGAGTGAATCAGGAGTGCGGTGGAGGAACGCCGTCCAAGTTCGCCGATCATTCGACGCCGATCATTCGACCACCAGGCCGGTGCTTGAGATGACGCGCAAGGTCTCATCACGTGCGCCGATCACGTGATCGAAGGCAATCTTTGCGGCCCTTTCCGGATCCTTGGATGCAATGGCCTCGACCAGGAGCCGGTGATTGGCGAGAGCCTCATCGCGGCGTTCGGGAGCGTTGTTGGTGAAGTATCTGTAGCGTTCAACCTGACTGCTGATCTGCCCATGGAAGCGCTGGGCCCAGAAGTTACCGGCGATCCTGGCGATGGCTGCGTGGAGGGCCACCCCGTACTTCATGGCTTCATCGGCGAACTCCACCATCGCGGCATTGCGGGCCACGATTCCCCGAAGCTCTTCAAGGTCCGCGGCACTGGCGTTGGCGCACGCTTCCCGAGCCATCAGCGACTCCAGGGCGGCACGGACGTCGTACAGCTCGGAAATCGCCCTCCTTTCCAGCGTCGGAACAACAACTCCCCCGGTTGCCTGCTGCTCGAGCAGGCTCTCAGAAATAAGCCGCCGGATGGCCTCCCGCAGTGGCGTTCGGCTGACTTGGAGGGACGCGGCCATGGCGGGCTCGTAGATTCGCGCACCAGGTTTGAGTTCCAAACTGAGGATCTGGCGTTTCAGCTCGCCGTAGACGACGTGTGCCCCTGTGTTTCGTGGTTGTGGATCCGCCATATATCGCTGCCTCGGCTCGGAAGTGTACTTGTATACATCTATACACCCAGCTTGGAGGACCACGCAAAGGGTTACACCTGCGACCACTTCTGACTGACCACGAACGAGCCTGTTCGAATGCCTTGTTGTGGCCCCAAGAGCCTCATAGTCTCGGCTTGCCCGGGCTTCCCGCAAAACCGGGCAGCACCCGTTGAAACCCCAAAGATGAGGTCCACCCATGGCGTTTACCGCTCGAAGAATCCGAAGGCCTGTGGCAGTGCTGGTGGCAGCCGTTACTGCAGCGGCCGGCCTTGCGCTCAGCCCGGCAACTGCACCGCAAGCACACGCAGCCGACGCAACCGCCGTCACCATCACTCCCAACCCGGCAAGCCGTAGCGAGGCCTTCGAAGGTTGGGGCACAAGCTTGGTCTGGTTCGCGAATGCGACGGCGGGCTACTCCCCCGAGCTGCGCGAGGAGCTGTACCAGAAGGTCTTCGGCGAGAACGGGCTGAACCTCAACATCGCCCGTTACAACGTGGGCGGTGGCAACGCCTCGGACGTTGCCAACTACCTCAATGACGGCAGCGCTGTGGAGGGATGGTGGAAGCCGGTGACCCAAGCGCAACCCGGCCAGCCGGCGTCGAACCTTTACAACCCCGACGGAACCGTGGACAAAACGCAGGCCAACAAGCTCGCGTTCCTGAACGAGTGGGACCCGGACGACCCCGCCTCTTACAACCCCGACGCCGATCAGAACCAGCGCTGGTGGGTGGAACGCCTCGCCGCGGACCAGCAGATCACCCACTGGGAAGCCTTCAGCAACTCCCCGCCCTGGTTCATGACCAAGAGCGGCTACGTGTCCGGCCAGGTGAACACCGCCAAGGGCGAGAATCTGCTGCCCGAAGCGGAGGCCAAGTTCGCCGCCTACATGAGGAACGCCGTCGAGCTCCTCGAAAAAGGCAGCGGCATCACCGTGGACACCATCGATCCGTTCAACGAGCCGAACTCGGGCTACTGGGGTACGGACATTGACGCCGCTACCGGCAAACCACCCACCTCGTACACGCAGAAGCAGGAGGGCGCCCTGATTTACCCGGCTGCCCAGGACCGCGTGACCAAGCTGCTGGCCGCAGAACTGGAAAAGGGCAGCACGGACGCCGTCATCTCTGCGATGGACGAGACGGATCCCAGCAAATTCATGACCAACTGGAACGGTTACAGCCAGGAGGCCAAGGACGCAGTTGCGCAGCTCAACGTCCACACCTACGGCACCAATGATCGCCGCCGGGTCCGGGACCTCGCCAGCTCCACGGACAAGCCACTGTGGATGAGTGAGGTGGGTGGCTTCTGGACGGGAAACCCGGCGCTGGGCGATTCCACCAGCGGCTGGGACCGCTCCAACATCACCAACGGATTGGGCATCGCAGGCCGCATGGTCAACGACCTCCGCGAACTCGAGCCCGACGCCTGGGTGTTCTGGCAGCCCGTGGAGGACACGTACAAGCAAGAGAAGGCCGACAAAGGCTGGGGCTCTATCTACGTGGACTTCGACTGCAACTACGAGGGCCGCGAAGGATTCTCCAACCGCCGCATCAACGATGGCGCCACCCTGGACAACGCCAAATGCAAGGTATTGACCAACCAGAAGTACAACACCACCCGGAACTTCACGCACTACATCCGGCCCGGCGACTTCCTCATCCAAAATGACAACGCCAAGACCGCCAGCGCCCTCCGCGCCGACGGCAACGGCGCCACACTGGTCCACTTCAATGACACCCCGACGCCGGAAAAGGTCACCATAGACCTCAGCCGCTTCGGTGCAATCGCACCCGGTGCAAAGGTCACTCCCGTGGTCACCACCAAGTCGCCGCTGGATGACATTGAGAAGAACGCCCTGGTGAAGGGTACGCCGGTGGCCGTGGACACCGCGGCTAAGTCCGCCACGCTGGAGGTTCCTGCCGCATCAGTGGTGACGTTCGTCGTCGACGGCGTCAGTGGAGTTTCAGAGGATGCCACGCCTGTGCAGGACGGCCACAGCTACCACCTCAGCGGTGAGGCGAGCGGCAAGTACCTGACCGGGCGTGCTAACGGAACAGCGTCGATCGAGGAGCTGGGTATGGACGCTGCCGGCGTGGCACCGCAGATGTGGACGTTCAACGCCGTTGGCGGGAATGACTTCGCCAACGATCGCCGCTGGGTTGTTTCCAGCGCAGACGGACGGGTCCTTACAGGCAACGGTGGAGTGCTGAATGGCAGCCAAAGCGGTGCTGCTTCCCTGGCTTCCATAACTCTTGAGCAAGCCAAGGCCACTCCTTCTGCACAGTGGATTGTGACCACGGAGAACGGCAAGCAGTGGTCCCTGGTGAACGCCGGGGCGGCGATTGCCCTGCAGGTTTCCGGCAACCAGACTGCCGCAGGGACATCCGTGGCACTGGCATCATCCACCGGAACCACAGCCACCGCATCGGCCAACCCTCATCAGGCGTGGGCTTTCACGGACATCGAGGACTTGAAGCTCCTGGGAGTCTCGCCCGTTGAAATGAGCACACCCGTAGGTACGGCACCTGCCCTGCCCGCAACTGTCACCCCCGTTTACGAGGACGGTCCCGGCAAACCACTGGCTGTTACGTGGACACCCGTGGATCCCGCCTCCTGGCAAAAGGCCGGCAAAGTCACCGTGTACGGCTCCGGAGTGGACCCCTACGGCCAAACGTTCGAGGCCGTCCTGACCGTCACGGTCGGCTCCTACATCGCCACGGATCCGACTTCAGTGACCGTTGGGGTTGGATCGTCGTTGGCTTCCGCGCAAGCTGCGGCGCCGGCCACAGTTCCTGGCCAGATAGCGGACGGCCCAGCCCGGAACCCACTCGCGGTGACCTGGGACTGGTCCTCAGTCTCCGATTCCTCATTGCAAACTCCGGGAACCGTTACGGTGCAGGGAAACGCCAACGGACTCCCGGCAACACTGACCGTGATCGTGGTTGACCGTGTGCCCGTCGCCAACATCTGCAAGGACGACCCCACCACCACGGCCACCGCAAGCTACACCGAGGGCTCCTACATCGCCAAGAACACCTGCGACGCCAACGCCTCCACGCGCTGGTCCAACTGGGTGAGCGGCGGCCGGGCCGGCGACAACCTGAGCTACACCTTTACCCGCGATTACACCGTCTCCTCGGTGACCGTTACCTCCGCGGAGAAGGCAGCGCAGAGCCTCAAGGTCCAGTACCAGGATGCTTCCGGAGCGTGGAAGGACACCTCCGCGGGAACCATCACGGGACTCTCGCTCTCATCACCGGCCACCGTCCGCTTCGATCCCGTCACCACACGCGGGATCAGGGTTTCGTTCGTGACCACGGCGTCCTACACGAAGATCGCTGAAGTGGCCATCGCCGGTTCCCGCCTGGCCGACGCAGGGCTTGCCGATCTTGGCCGACTCCTCGTGAACCAGTCCTCGGTAGTGGGCTTCGCCCCGGCGAGCACCGACTACCGGGCACTGACCGCGACGGCGACTCCCGCCGTCGTCGGCTACCCGTTGGACACTAACGCGAAGGTGACGGTCGAGCAGCCCACCGCTGAGAACCCGACGGCGGTAGTCACCGTGACGGCGCCGGACGGCACCACGAAGGTCTACCGCGTGACGGTCTCCACGGGGAAGGACGCGTGCAAGAGCGACGGCTGGAAGACGAGCCCTCAGCCCGTGTTCGCCAATCAGGGGCAGTGCGTGAGCAGCTTCGCGGCAGGGAAATAAGAAAATTCTGAGCTAGTGAGGCCCCTTGGGATTCTGATCCTGAGGGGCCTCACTGTGCCTTCACACAAGTGGGATGCAGACGGGCAAATGAACAGCTACGTGTCCTTTACTGTTATTTAAAGGCTAAAATAACAGTAAAGGACACCCTACTAGGCTTTGGAGCACCTCTTGGCAGCTTGGCCGGCGCATGGAAACAAGGTCATGCCCTGGAAATCGTCAGGTCGTCCCCCACGGGAGGACCGCTTGTTCACCGAAGTCGAAGTTTCACTTCCCCCCAAAATTGCGGGGCTTTGGTTCGAACCCAGCCGGGAAACGATCGTGGCACTCGAAGAGGCCGCTGTTGCCGTCGCATCGTTGGACGTGTCGGCGGGTTCTCGCATGGCTGCCATCAGCGGCTTTCTGCTGCGAAGCGAAGCGGTCTCCTCTTCAAAGATCGAACACGTCGACGCCAATCGAAACGACTACGCCCGTGCCATGATCGGGCTGAAGGCCACCGATCAAGCGAGATCCATGGTCGCAGCAGCGGAGGCCGTGCAGAGCATGATCAGCGATGCGGGGGACACTGGCGAGGTCCGTGTGGAGGCTCTGCTTAAGGCCCACAAGGCCCTGATGAAAGATGACCCAATGGACGGGCACAACGCTGGTTCATTCCGGGATGTGCAAAATTGGATCGGCGGAAGTGACTATTCACCTCGAGGAGCCATCCACGTTCCCCCTCCCCCGGCGCTGGTACCCGAACTCATGGACGACCTCATGGCATTCTGTGCCCGGAAGGACATCCCCATCGTGGCGCAGGCGGCCATTGCCCATGCCCACTTCGAGTCCATCCACCCTTTTACCGACGGTAATGGCCGCATAGGACGTGCTCTGATCGGTTCAATTTCACGTCGTAGAAGACTGACCAAGAACACGGTCACTCCCATAGCCTCTGCGATGGTAGCGGACGTGGAGACCTACTTTTCCTTACTCAACAATTACCGCAACGGTGACGTGGATCCATTCGTCCTCTATCTGGCAAAGTCAGCGATGCGTGCTTCCCAAGCCGCCAGTGAATCGGTCGCGGCTCTCGATGAGCTCCCGGCATTGTGGACCGACTTGCTCCGCCCCAGGAAAAACTCTGCGGAAGCAAAGCTCATCCCTTGGCTGCTGGAACAGCCCGTTTTCGAAGCGCACCGGGCAGCATACATCGCTGGTGTTGAGGAAACGTCCATATACAAAACCCTGAACCGAATGACCGAAGCCGGTGTACTGTCCCTCGTCTCGCTATCGCAGCGGAATCGCGCTTGGGCAGCGATGGAAGTCTTGGATGAGGTAGATCGACTGAACAGGCGGTTGGCCGCCAAAGCCGTCTAAGCTTTCAGCTCCGCGCCCAGCGGTACGGCGTCGTCGTCGAGACCTTGAGCAGTCCCGAACGCTCGAGGATTGGTCGAGAGAATTCCGTGGAGTCGCTGTGGATGAGGGTCTTTCCCATGTCGAGGGCGGCCTGAGCGCGGCGGGCCGTCAATGCCCGGTAGATCCCCTTGCCGCGCCACTCTGCTCTGGTGGCACCACCCCAGATCCCGGCGAAGGCTGTGCCGGGCACTGGCTCCAAGCGTCCTGCGCTGACAATTTGCCCGTCAGCCTCGGCCACCCACAGCTGCATTCCGTCACCTAGCGAGAGCCGATGCAACAAGGCATCAGCCATCTCATCTGAGACCGGCTCGCCGAAGACCTCGTCCTGCATGGCGCTCATGGCCCGCACGTCGGCTTCCTCCGTCACCTGCCGGAGGGTCACGCCGTCAGGAAGTGGCACAGCTGCGCTCAAAGCCTGGGCCTCGCCGATCATGATCGATTCCGGCTCATCCTCCGTGAAGCCGTTGGCGATGAGGGCTTCGTGGAGGCCGGGTGCGTGGTCATGCCCGCGGGTCTTCCACTCGACCTTGGTGATGTCCGGCTGGCCCTCGAAGTGGGAAACCGCCGCTTCCACAAGGCCGCGGATACCCTGCTCATCCGCGCCGGCCAGGTCCTGGTAGGTGATGAAACCACGGCCGCCCAGGAACTTCACCAAGCGGAGCGGGCCAAGTTCTTTGACCGCCACAGCGCTTGGAGTCTCGGCGTCGGTGCGCAGTTGCTGATCGTAGGCAGCGAGAAGCCGTGCTTTGGTGTCGGAATCCGTCATCCCGCGAGCCTACTGCAGCCCGGGAGGAACCCAATTCGATGGCTTGCTGCGCACTGTGCCGTGCGCACGGCACGTTCGGCAGCTAGGCATCGAATCGGGCAAGCAGATCACCAGTGAGGCGCTTGCCGTCCGGGAATTCGAAGTGGCCATCGGCATACGTGACACCTGCATCCGGCGAAGCACCTCCTTCGCCGGCGAGGATCACGACGGCGGCGTAGTCGCCGTCGTGCGCGGTGCCCGAGGTTCCCAACCATGGAATGGTGAGTTCCGAACCCATGGGGTGGGCGCCGGAGCGGGCAAACGTCCCGGACGAATCCAACGCCATGCCGAAGCCCGGCGCGGGAAGCACCGAGCTGACCACGGACGAAGCAGCATCCACCGGCCAGCCGCCTATCCGGAGGGAGCCACCCGAATCCCCAGCACCGGAAACACGTACCAGTCGAAGCTCCACGGCCCCGCGCGTCACCGAAACCACCGTCACCGACGGCCCAGGAGTCGCAGTGCCGGCGACGCCGCTGCCGTGATCCGGACCGGCGTCGGGATCGGGTTCAATCCAATGAGCCGTGAACCGGGACGCCCCCATCTGGAAACCGCCTTCGGAGAACGAGCCGAGGTGCTCGAAACCCGTCCGATGCGTCAGTCGGCCTGAGGAATCAACAAACGTCACTGCGTTGTCCACGGACTCCGGTACCAAGTCAGGGAACGTGTGCGTCGAATAGCCAAGCCGTGCGTAGAGGGGCGAATCAGCCACCACGGCTCCAACAACAGCGTGATCCGTGGCGTGGTTCCGGATCCGGACCACACCGTCGGCACGAGTTCCATCAACCTGCCAGCCCGGTGCCGCGATCAGCCGCTGAGTGTCAGCAACTTCAACGGGCAAGGGCTCTTCAACGGAAGTCCACACCCGGTGATCGGCGGGCATTGCCAATCCGAGCATCCCCTTCGCGGCCCAATAGGGCGAGCCAAATCCGGAGTAGGCCTGCTTCATGCCTGCAAATTCTCCGTGCCAGCCAATGGACAGAAGCCCGTCCTCGGTGATCGATCCATGCCGGGCAAAGTAGTGGAGCATCCCGGACGCCGCGCGCCGGGAAAGACCAGGCGCCAACCGCGTGTGCCCGGACAACTCCCCTACCCAGAATGGCGCCGCGGCAGCGAACCGGTAGATCAAGCTCCGGCCCTGGATGAGCGGTGCTCCGTTGGCGCCAACAAGGTAGGCGGCGTCGTCCAGGAAGTCAGCCAGCCGGTCGCCGTCGAGCGTTTTCCGCGCGGTAACCCGGGGATCAGAAGGCGCCATCAACGCCCAGAGCTGCGGATACACCTGAAAGGCCCAGCCGACGTAATGGTCGTAGGCGCGCTCTGGCCCGTCCGCGAACCAGCCACCGCCCCGGTACAGGGAGTCGTGGATGGCGAGCCCGGCATCGATGTCCTCGTCGGAATACCGGCCACCAACCGAAGCCAGGAACGTCTCCACCACAATTTGGAACCACACCCAGTTGATGGGCGGGTACTCCTCGCCGATCACCGTCTCGAACCAGGCAATGAGCTGCTCCTGGACGCGCTCCGGCAGCTTGTCCCACAGCACATCGCGGGTCAACGCCAGGCCAACAGCCAACGACGCCGCCTCAACCTTCGCCTGCCCCAGCTCACCTGGCGTCGGCCAGCGGTCAGGGTTCGCTGGGTTGGTCCCGGCGTCGAGGCCGGAGGCATACCACTCGGCGATCCAGCCCGTGTTGGCGGGATCGCCGGCAATCCGGAACGAGGCCAGCAGGAACGTCCGGGCGAAGGCTTCCAACGAATCACTCCGTGGGCCGTACCGGCTGTTGGCCCCGGGGAGGTGGATATTGGCGTGGTCCTCGGTCCCAAAACGGTGGGCGGAACGGAGGAGGTGATCCGCATACGCGCACCAGTGCTCGCGGGTCAGGCCGGTGAGAGGGGAAAGCTTGTGGTCAAGAGGGGGCAAAAGCATCAGAGCGAATCCTCCTGCACAACTCCGGCGAGCCCCCGCGGCGCCCCCAATGACGAATCGCGGACTATCAACTCAGGGTTCAGGTCGATCCGGTGCACAGGGCGCATCCTTCCTTCGGCCAGGCGTGCGGCCATCAACTGCACCGCCACCTTGCCCACGTAGCTCTTGGGTGGCCGAACCGCGGAGATCGCGGGCTCGGCAAGGTAGGCAACTTCGTCGTCGTATCCCACGATCGCCATGCTGCCGGGCACATCCACGCCGCGGTCCACGCAGTGCTGCACGAACGCCACGGCCTGGGTATCCGAGTGCACCAGCATGGCCGTTGTTCCCGTGGATCGGCAGAGCTCCAAGACCCGATCAAAGTGCTTGGCCCGGTCACCGTTGTCCAGCTTGGCCGAGTCCTCATGGATGGACTTTTCCAGCGGAATCTTCAAGGCAGCAAGGGCCTGCTTCCAACCGCGGACCACGTGGGGACTGGTGGGGCTCGTGGAATCAGTGAGGCAGCCGATCATCCGGTGCCCCTCCTGCCACAGGTGCCGCACGGCCATGCCCGCACCGAAGGAGTGATCCGTCGCGACCCACTCGAGGCGGTGTGAGGGAATCTCCGATGGCGCCCGACGCTCAGCCATGATCACCGGGATGGGCAGGGCGTTCAGCCAGCGGAGCAGCTCCTTGCCATGTTCACCACCCATATCCGGGGCCACGATCAAGCCGTCAATGTTCTGCGTATCAAGGAGCGCCTGGACCTGGCGGCGGTTATCTGCGGCATCGTAAGCCGAGCCGCGCACCAGGATACGGAGATTTTGCACCTCGGCCTCCCCGCGTGCCCCCGAAATCACCTGCGGCCAGTAGTAGTCCAATGACGGGACCACCATGCCAATGGAGTAACTGTGCGCCGACGGCCTCCCCACAGCCGCCGATCGATCCAACGGGCTGGGCAACGTGGCACCGCCGTGAACACGTGACACCAGGCCTTCGTCGGCGAGCGTGTTCACGTCGCGCCGAATGGTCAGCTCGCTGACGCCCAGCTTCGCGGCGATGTCGCGCACTGTGATGGCCCCGTGGGCACGCAGCTCCTCCATGAGCCGCTCACGACGTTGCAGCGAAAACAGCGACTTTCCGCCCACTTCGGGGGTCTGTTCGGAACTCAAGATGTTGCCTCCACGGTGAGGGTGAATGCGCCGGAAGCGCGGTTTTCGGCCGGCATGCGAAAACGGAGCCGGGTCAGTTTTGCGCCCCAGATATCGCTGAGGAGCGGATCGTCCAGGAGCCATTCATCCACCAGTACGACGGCGGTGGCCGGCTTCCATCGCAAGCGCAATCCCACGGGGCTACTGACTGTCGGAATTCCGACAGAGGTGATGGTCGCGGTCGCGTCTGTACCGACGCGGACGGCGCCGGCAACCAGATAGGTGATGTCGACGTCGGGCGTTCCTTCGGGCGGAGTCGCTGCGAGGTTCCAGCGGTCATCAATGACCACGTTGCCCAACTCGCGGTTCATGAGCGAGGTGCGAATCCACTGTTCGGCGTGGTCCAGGCCGTAAGCAGCTCCGAGACCAAGGGCGAGGGTCGGTTCCTCCGGGGTGGGCTCCTGCACAACGGTTGCCGCAAACGAGGACCCCGTCCCCTGTTCCAGCCCGAACGGCGCGGGCACGCTATGCCAGGCGCTCTGCATGGCCCGAATCTGATACCGATCAGGTCCGAACGTTTGGGCGGTGTACGTGGGCTGGCCGGCGTCCACCAACAAGGGCACGCCGTCCACGGCGACCACCACGGAGCCAACATCCCGGTGGTTGTGGTGTTCACCGTTGTGCCCGCCCTTGGCCGCTAGGGTCAGCCCGGCGGAGGAGCCCGGGGTTTGCCGCGCCACCATGATCTGCACAGACGGCAGGTACGTCCCCCAACCAGGTCGCAGCTGAGCGCGTTTTGAGGGCTCAAAACGCGCTGTGCTGCTACTTAGTTGGGTGAGGACGCGGCCCAGGCCGGCGGCTGCTTGAGGTTCAGGCTCGACGGCGGCAAAGGTTGCGGCATGCGCGGCGGCCTCGGAATCCCCAAGCCTCACAGCCCAACGGTGCAGCATGCCCCACGGCAGTCCTTCGTGGGCGCGAGCCGGGCCGTCGGCGACGTTAAGGAACCAACGGTGCCCCAAGTGCATCCGGTGCGGGAAAGCAACCAGTGCACGGATTACGGGCAGGTCCGGGTTCAGGACACCGTTGCTGGCCTCCTCCAACACTGCAAGGCCCTCAAGTGCACGGCCTGCACCGTTCCACCAATAGGCGAACCCTTCGTCGATGGCGCCGTCTGCCGGGATGGAGGCGAGGAAGCGATCCAACCCCTCGATGCAGCGGGCAACGACCCTCGCCTGCAACTGCGGATCGTCCACCAGCACCAGCGCTGCCACAAGTATGTTCGAGTGGATCCACGGGTTCCAGTTGTGGACATCGCCGTCCAACCCAAGCCAGTGCCAGTCGAGACGGTCCAGAAACGGGCGGATGACTCGCTCGTTAGCCTCCTCGCGAAGACGTTTCCGCAACCCGGGGGCCCGTTCATCAAGCTGAGCACCCACGACGTGGTCAAGCCACGCCAGCTGCGCCACCACTTCCCCTGCACCCAGGTCCAGGTACGGGCGGGAACGGTCCGGAACAACGTCGCCGTTGCGTGTAAACACGTCATCGTGGGCAGCCCAGCTCCATGAGCTCTGTTCGCAGAGGAGGTAGGCGCCGTCGATCACCTCGTCGAGCCAGTCACTGCCGGGTCCGTCATTGACCAAGACCATCACGACGGCGCGGGTCAGGCGCTGCTGTCGGCTCGCCACGAGTCCCTCGTACGCCGTGCGGTTCCCGTCGCGGAAGTAGCGCGAATAGTGCGAAACGAGCGGCTGCGGCCAGGGGCTCCCCTTCTCCGCTTCCGCTTGGGCGCGTAGCTCCACAAGGGGGCGGTCGGCAGTGAGCCGCCACCCGGCGTCGGACGCTGGACGAACGGTAAGGCGATCACGGGCGCCGCGGAGTGACTCCATCAAGGCGGAGGCATTGGCGCTGGAACCCCATGCACTCAGGAGGGGAGGCGCTTGAACGGCGGCCGTGCCGGTTGCCATAGGAATTCTCTCTCACTTGTTCGAGTTTGAATGTTTTAGATCAAGCTCGATTGAGTTGAATGAACTGTCTTGTTTATGAGTATGTACTGATTATTAGATGTGATGCAACACATAAATCACGGTCGAACAGACCGCTGTTAGTTTCGAAAGGAGGATCCCCTCAATGTCGCTCAAGCCCCAGGCACTGCTGGTCATGAATAGCGGAACCTTTGCTGATCAGTTCGATTCCACGCGACTGGAGCGGCTGGCGGGAATGGTGGATCTCGGCGACCAGCCGTGGACGGATACGTTGGACGCACCGGAGCTGACGGGCCGCCTGGAAGAAGTGGAAATTCTCCTCACCAGTTGGGGAGTTCCGCAGCTCAACGCAGAGCGTCTGGAGCGCATGCCCAAACTCCGGGCAGTTTTCCACTGTGCAGGAACGGTGCGCAGCTTTGTCAGCGAGGAACTCTGGGATCGCGGCATCACCGTCACCAACGGCGCCGACGCCAATGCAATCCCCGTAGCCGAGTTCACGTTCGCTTCCATAGTCCTGGCAGGCAAGAAAGCACACGTCCTGGCCAACGACGCCCGCATGTACCGGGACGACTGGAGCTACATCGGCGACCGCGGGGAGCTGGGGAACATCGGCCGGGTCATCGGCGTCATCGGGTTCTCCCGTATTGGCCGCCGGGTAGTCCAGCTGGTTCAGCAGCTCCAGGACGTCACCTGCCTGGTGAGCGATCCTTATGCAGATCCGCTTGAAGTTGCGGCAGCAGGCGGCACGCTGGTCAGCCTTCAGGAACTCCTGCCAGTGTCCGACGTCGTCACCATTCATGCGCCCGCACTTCCGGAAACCCGCAACATGATCAGCACCGCGGAGCTGCAGTCCATGAAGGACCATGCGACGCTTATCAACACCGCCCGCGGTTCGCTCGTTGACACTGAAGCCCTCGAGAAAGAATGCGCCACCGGACGTATCACCGCCCTGTTGGATGTCACGGAACCCGAGCCACTGCCCGCAAATTCCACCCTGTACAGTCTCCCCAACGTGATCCTCACCCCGCACATCGCAGGTTCGCTTGGGACCGAAACCAGGCGGATGTCCGATGCCGCACTGGATGACCTTGAACGGTACCTCGCCGGCAAGGACCTCCTGGCCCAAGTGGTCCACGCGGACCTCGGCCTCAGCGCCTAGCTTCCTCAAGAACACCTCGGCACTAAAACAAAGCCGCACCTACGGCAAACTTAAGAACCAGTACTAAAGGAGAACGCAATGAAGCGCACAACCCTCGCCGCAATCGCCCTTGCGGTGACTGCAGGGCTCGGACTCACCGGCTGTGCCGGCGCTGCCGGTCCCGCCGAACCGCAGGCGGCCGAAGGCAAGACCCGGCTGACCGTCTCGGTGTGGAACTACGAGGGCACCCCGGAGTTCAAGGCCCTCTTTGACAGCTACGAGGCCGCCAACCCCAACGTTGACATTGAACCCGTGGACATCCTGGCCGATGACTACCCCCAGAAAGTCACCACCATGCTTGCCGGCGGCGACACCACTGACGTCCTCACCATGAAGAACGTCATTGACTACTCCCGCTACGCCAACAACGGCCAGCTCCAGGAGATCAACAGCGTGGTGGACAAGCTGGGCAAGGACAACCTGGCCGGCACGGATGCCTTCAACATTGACGGAAAGTACTACGCAGCTCCCTACCGCCAGGACTTCTGGCTCCTGTACTACAACAAGGATCTGTTCAAGGCTGCCGGAATTGAAGATCCCAAGGATCTGACATGGGAGAAGTACACGGAGATCGCCAAGAAGCTCTCCACCGAGGCTGGCGGCAAGAAGACCTACGGCACCTACCACCACATCTGGCGTTCGGTGGTCCAGGCCATCGCGGCAGCACAGAACGGCGCTGACCAGAAC
This sequence comes from Arthrobacter sp. DualSoilB13, assembly GCF_055389195.1. Classification (NCBI taxonomy): domain Bacteria; kingdom Bacillati; phylum Actinomycetota; class Actinomycetes; order Micrococcales; family Micrococcaceae; genus Arthrobacter; species Arthrobacter sp. DualSoilB13. The sequence continues at coordinate 3,675,830 of NZ_AP035865.1, forward strand.
AGCGGCGACTACGGCTTCATGCAGGACCAGTACAACACCGCTCTGGACCTGCAGAAGTCCGGCGCCACCTTGGACTTCGGCACCGCCAAGAGCCAGAAGACCAGCTACCGCACCATGTTCGAGTCAGGCCAGGCAGCCATGATGCCCATGGGTACCTGGTACATCGCCGGCATCCTGCAGGCCAAGAAGGACGGCAAGACCAACGTCAACTGGGGCTTGGCTCCCATGCCGCAGAAGAACGACGACGGCAAGGTCACCACGTTCGGTTCGCCCACGGCCTTCGCCGTGAACAAGAACGCCACGCACTCCGATGAAGCCAAGAAGTTCATCGAGTGGGCAGCAGGCGAAGAAGGCGCCAAGGCGATCTCAAAGATCGGCGTAGTTCCGGCGCTGCAGAACGACTCCATCACCGCTGAGTACTTCAAGCTCGATGGCATGCCCACGGATGAGCTGTCCAAGAAGGCCTTCACGCCGGACACCACCGAGCTGGAAATGCCTGTCAGCGACAAGTCGGCCGCCACGGACAAGATCCTCAACCAGGAACATGATCTGATCATGGTGGGCGAGCGCTCCGTCACTGATGGCATCGCCGAGATGGGCAAGCGCGTCACGAGCGAAGTTCTGGGCAAGTAGCTCCCAGTAACACTCCCCCGGTCCTGGTGCTGCGTCCGTCAGGCGCAGCACCAGCACCGGATCTGAACTCTCCGGATCCTGAAATGGAGGAACGCCCCCGCCCCGGGAGCGGTCATCATGACTACAGAAACAATCACCCAGGCACCTGCCCCCGTGCAGAGCCGCGGCAACAGGAAGCAAGCCAGGCGCAACACGCTGATCGGCTGGACGTTCATCCTTCCGAACTTCCTTGGCTTCCTGGCCTTCACCCTCATTCCAGTCGTGGCCGCATTCGCGCTCTCCTTCATGGAATGGACCTCGTTCAGCGCTCCAAAATGGATTGGCCTGGCCAACTTTGAGCGCATGTTCGCGTCCGACTCCTTCTGGATCGCGCTGCGAAACACTGTTGTTTACGCCTTGGGGCACGTCCCGCTGACCATGGCCCTGGCACTGCTACTGGCCATGCTGCTGAACCGTAAGCTCAAGGGCATCGGCTTCTTCCGGGTGGCCATCTTCTTCCCGTACATCACCTCTTTGGTTGCTGTCGCCGTCGTGTGGAACATGCTGTTCAGCCCGGACAGCGGCCCCATCAACCAGTTCCTTGGCGCAATCGGCATCGCCAACCCGCCGGGCTGGACCTCCAGTTCGGACTGGGCCATGCCGGCTGTGATCATCACCAGTGTGTGGCGCGATATGGGCTACTACATGGTGCTGTACTTGGCCGGCCTGCAGGCGATCCCCACCGAGCTGTACGAAGCCGCCGAAGTTGACGGTGCCAGCGCCTGGCAGCGTTTCTGGAACGTCACCATCCCGTCCCTGCGTCCCACCACGTTCTTTGTGGTGGTCATGCTGACGGTCTCCAGCTTCAAGGTGTTCGACCTCATTGTGGTCATGACCAACGGTGGCCCGGGCCGCTCCACCACGGTGCTGTCCCAGCTGATCTACCAGGAGGGCATCGGCGAAGGTAAGTTCGGCTACTCCTCGGCCATTTCACTGGTCCTGTTCATCATCGTGCTGACGGTTACCGTCCTGCAGTTCAAGATCCAACAGCGGAGGGAACGCTGATGACCAACATGGCCGAAGACCTCAAAGCCACTCATGTGACGGACGCATCGCCGCTGCCGAACGGCGCACCCACTGCGGAAGACCGCCGTCGTACTGACCGCAAGCGCTCCCCGCGGGAGCAAAAGAAGCGGACCGCGAACGTCATTATTTACGGCGTCCTGGTGGTCCTGGTGGTGGCGCTCATGGTGCCGTTCATCTGGATGCTGTCCTCCTCGCTGAAGGAAAACAACCAGGTCCTGACCGTTCCCATCCAATGGATTCCGCAGGAGTTCGTGTGGAGCAACTACACGGACATCTGGACCCGTATCCCCATGATGGGCTACCTGCAGAACTCGCTCTACCTCGCGGTGATCATCACCTGCCTGCAGGTCCTCACGGGCTCGCTGGCCGCATACGGGTTCTCCAAGGTCCGATTCCCGGGCCGTGATGTCCTGTTCCTCGCCTACATCGGCACCATCGCCGTTCCGTGGCAGGCCTACATGGTGCCGCAGTACATCATGATGCAGAACCTGGGCCTCACCAACAGCTTCAACGCCTTGATCCTCCTGCAGGCGTTCGGTGCGTTCGGCGTGTTCCTGATGCGCCAGTACTACATGACCATCCCGGATGAGCTCTGCGAGGCCGCCCGGATCGATGGCCTGAGCGAGTATGGCATCTGGGCGCGGGTGATCCTGCCCCTGTCCAAGCCGGCCCTGGCCAGCCTGGCGCTGCTGACGTTCGTGAACACATGGAACGATTACATGGGTCCGTTCATCTACCTCACGTCCAACCGTCTCTGGACCGTCCAGTTGGGCCTGCGGTCCTTCGTGGGCCAGTTCGACGCCGAATACGCCATGATCATGACCGGCTCGGTGATCTCCGTAATCCCCATCCTCATCATCTTCCTGATCGGGCAGCGCTACTTCATCCAGGGCATCGCCACCAGCGGGATGAAAGGATGAGTGTTGTGGGTGGAACAAAACGGCGCGGCCTGGCAGGACGAATCCCCAGCCCGGGGTTCGAGGCTTTTGGCAGCATCTTCGGTTTCATCTACACCTTCCTTGCCGGGAATGTGCTGATGGCGGTGGCCAATGCCCCGTTGGTACTTTCCTTGTCACTGGTTGCAGATCCGGCGGCGGCCTGGCCCTTCTTCCTGGCTCTCTCCGTCACCGTCGCACCGTCGCTCGCCGGCATCTTCGCCGCCTTCAAGGCCTTGAACGACGACGGCGGTGCGGTCAAGCCGGTTGCCGCTTTCCTTCGGGGATACAAACGCAGTTTCGGCAAGGCCGCGCTGTTGGGCGTCGGGGCGGTGGGCCTCCTGATGTTCCTCGGCGTGGACCTGGCCGTCGTCCAGAACCAGGCCATCCCCGGCGCCGCAGTTTTGGTGCCTCTGATCGTCGTAGCAGCCGCCGTGACGGTGAGCCTCACCGTCACGGCGATTGCCGGCGTCGTGCTGTTGCCCGATGCGAAGCTCAAGAGCGTGCTGAAGGCCTCGCTGTATCTGGTGGTGCAGCGCTGGTACCTCAGCGCCGCCATGCTGATCCTGCTGGGAATCATCGTGTCCGCTGCCGTGCTACAGCCCGTTCTCGGCGTTGCCTTGGCACCGGCGCCGCTGCTGTTCGTGATCTGGAGCAATGCGTCGTTCGCTTTCCATGCCGTTCTCCGTTCGGCCTGATTTTTAGGATTTTTAGTTGCAGACCTTCGCAATCGGCCGTCAGGATTTCCTCCTGAACGATCAGCCTTTCCGTATCCTGTCCGGAGCCATCCACTACTTCCGGGTCCATCCGGACCAGTGGGCGGACCGGATTGAGAAGGCCCGGCTGATGGGTCTGAACACCATCGAAACCTATGTGCCCTGGAATGAGCATTCCCCCGTTCCCGGCGCTTTTGTGTGCGACGGCGGCCTGGATCTTGGCCGGTTCCTGGACCTGGTGGCCGATGCCGGGATGCAGGCCATCGTGCGGCCCGGCCCGTATATCTGCGCCGAATGGGACAACGGTGGACTCCCTGCCTGGCTTTTCACCGATCCCACCGTGGGAGTGCGCAGCAGCGAAGCCGGCTACCTCGCCGCCGTCTCCTCCTACATGGAGTCCGTGCTGGAGATTGTGGTGCCGCGGCAAATCACCCAAGGCGGGCCCGTGATCATGTTCCAGATCGAGAACGAGTACGGCGCATACGGCAGCGACAAGGCCTACCTGCAGCACTTGGTTGACCTGTCCAAACGGTTGGGTGTTGATGTTCCGCTGTTCACCTGCGACCAACCATTCGAGACCATGATCGAGGACGGCTCGCTGCCCGAACTTCACAAGACAGGAACGTTTGGATCACGCGCGGATGAGCGGCTGGCGTTCCTGCGGGAGCGTCAGCCTACCGGCCCTCTGATGTGCGCAGAGTTCTGGAACGGCTGGTTCGACAACTGGGGCACGCACCACCACACCACCGACGCCGCTGCTTCCGCCGCCGAACTGGATGCGCTGCTGACTGCCGGGGCTTCGGTGAACATCTACATGTTCCACGGCGGGACCAACTTCGGGTTCAGCAACGGGGCAAACGACAAGGGTATTTACGAGCCCACCATTACCTCGTACGACTACGACGCTCCGCTCTCCGAGGACGGACAACCCACGGCCAAGTACTTCGCCTTCCGGGACGTCATTGCCAAGCACTTCCCGGTTCCTTCCGAGGTGCCGCATCGGCGGACGCCTGTTCCGGAATCCTCTGTCCTGTCCGTCACGTCCTCCGTCCCGCTGCTCTCCGTTCCGACCGCTGCGCAGCTGGTTCCCGGGCCGGTACCGCCGGTGGAAGTGACCGGCCAATACCGGGGCTTCTACCTGTACGAGGCATCGCTGCCTTCCGGCGGAGTGCTGTCCTTCTCGGAAATACGGGACCGGGCACAGTTCTTCCTGGATGGCGTGCCCGTGGGCGTCCTGAGCCGGGAATTGGGCGAACGCGCTGTTGTCATCCCGGGCGGCGGCCGTCTGCAGGTTCTTCTGGAGGACCAGGGCCGGGTGAACTACGGCCAACGGATCGGCGAGGCCAAGGGCTTGATCGGTCCCGCGATGCTGAACGGTGTGGAGCTTTTCGACTGGGAAGTGGGCGCTGTTGATGTGAACTCGCTGGAGGCCTACCGGTCCGCAGCGGTTACGCTTCCCCGCGGTTTCGCGTCTGCCGGGGTGGCTGGGCCATCTGTTTCGTTCGCGACCTTCGACGCCGACGGCCCCGGAGACAGGTTCCTCCGCCTGGACGGTTGGACCAAGGGCAACGCCTTCATCAATGGCTTCAACCTCGGACGGTACTGGAGCCGCGGGCCCCAGCGCACGCTCTATGTTCCCGGTCCGCTCATTCGGGAAGGCGCCAATGAGCTCGCCATCCTGGAACTCCACGGAAGCGCGACGCGTGAGGTGAGTTTCGCCGTCGGGCCTGACCTGGGCCCCGACGAAAAGTAACCCTCTCTCACATCCCACCTGCTTGAACCCAACCGTCTCTCACATCCCACGCCCTTCCCGGCAACCCTCTCTCGCTCTTCTCAGAGGAGTGATAGAGCGTCGCGCCATAACGGCTACGAAGTGAGAGACGGTTCCGGTTTAAGGGCCAGAATGTGAGAGATGGTTGGGACGCGAAAGGGACCGGTCCTTCAACCGGTCCCTCTCGTGTTCAGCACGTCTGTGTGTTCAGCGCGCGGGCGTCATTAGCCGCGGCAGAGCTCGCCGTACTTGGTGCCGGCTTCCTGGTAGGCCTGGCCGAGCTCGCCAAGCTTCGCCTCGTCCGGGGTTTCCTTGGACTGCTCATCCATGTACTCCAGGATGGCGGTGACAACCGGCTTCATTTCGTCCGATGCAACGACTTCGATGGGCCGGATGGCGTTGGCCACGCGGTTGGTGGCGGTCTTGCTAGCGTTTTGGGGAATGCCGGATGCGGCGACGCCCACGCGGTCACACGTTTCCGCGGTAGTCAGCTGCTGCTGGGCGGAACAGGCGGATGCCGAGGCGATGAGCCCGGCAGCGATCAGGACAGTGGTGAGTTTCTTCATGATTCCCTCAGTGGTCGACGTCCCTTTGATTGTAATCAGTGCCGGGGCCCGTCCACGCATCGGCGCCAGGCCGCTTGCCCGCGCTCCTTCCCAGTTAGACCCCCGGTCGGGCAGCAAACTAGGTCGACTCACCGGTGTCGGAGCCTATCTACGGTGACAGCGGGAAAGCAACCGGGCAGGAGCGCAGGGCTGGCGGCGAAACTACAGCGCCGGCGTGCGCGGTGGCACGGTCCGACGAGAACCTGTTGCTTCAAAGGCGGCAGCCAGGGTCAGCAGTGCTGTGTCATCGTAGGCGCGGCCCGCGAACGTGAGGCCCACGGGCATGCCAATGTCTGCCATGGTTCCCATCGGCACAGTGACCGTGGGGATGCCGAGGTGGCGCGGGACGAGGTTTCCGTTGGACACCCATACGCCGTTGCGCCAGCCCAGGTCAGCCGAGGCCGGGTTGACGTCCATATCGGCGGGCCCGACGTCGGCCGCTGCCGGGAACAGGACTGCGTCCAGTCCGAGCCTGTCCATCCAGTCCTCCAAGTCCACCCGCCGGGTCTCCTCCAAGCCACGCACCCCGTTTTCCAGCTCGGGGATATCCGTGAACCGGGAAACTCCGCGTTCACGGACGTGTCCCGGATACTCAGCAATGTCGTCGTCGAACCCGGTGTAGCGGTCCGGCAGGGCGCATTCAGGGTGCGGGAAAATCCTGGAACCGTCCACCTCAGCAAGGCCGCTTAGTGCGGGGTCGCCGTTTGCACGCAGAAAGTCGTCCCACGCCCAGGCTGACAGGTCCACGATTTCACGCTTGAGGTATCCAGGGGTGACAAGGCCCCGCGTGGCGATGGTGGGTGCGCCCGGACGGTCCCCTTCATAGTTGGAGACCACCGGGAAGTCCACCAGAACAACCTCGGCCCCGGCTGCTTCAAGGTCCTGTTTGGCGGCCTCCCACAGATCAATCACGGAAGCCCTCGTCTGGATGCGCTGCCCGGTCGGCCCGCCGATGCCCGGCTGCGCACTGGTCCCGGCGTCCGGATCTGCGTTGACGTACATGCGCGGCACTCCAAGGCGCTTGCCCCGCAGAGCCGACCGTCCGCCGTCGAGCGTTTCCGAAGCCAGCGCCGTGTATGACTCCGGCCGCACCTCTGAAGCTTTGGGTATCTGAACCCAGGGCTGCGCCCGCCAGAAGTCGCCGCGGGTCTCGGCGTCGTCGGCCACAATGACGTCCAGCAGCTCGAGCATGTCGGCCATGCTGCGGGTGTGCGGGACCACGACGTCCATGGTGGGGACCAACGGCCAATTGCCCCGTACGGAGATGACGCCGCGGGAGGGCGTGTAGGCGCACAGAGCATTGTTCGACGCCGGTGCGCGGCCACTTGACCAGGTTTCCTCACCAAGGCCGAAGGCAGCGAAACTGGCCGCCGTCGCGGTCCCGGAACCGTTGGAGGAACCGGAGCCGAACGCCGCAGTGAGGAAGCCGGCGTTATACGGGCTTTCGGCGCGACCGTACACGCCGCGCTGCATGCCGCCGTTGGCCATGGGCGGCATGTTGGTCAGCCCGATCAGCACCGCACCGGCATCGCGGAGCCGCTCGATGGTGAAGGCGTCGCGCTGCGCAATCAGGTGCTCGAAGGCGGGCGAACCCGCCGCCGCGGTGAGCCCTTTGGCCAGGTAGCTATCCTTGGCGGTGTAGGGGATGCCATCCAGTGGCCCAAGCAGCGCGCCCTCCGTCCGGCGTTCGTCCGAGGCCCGGGCGTCCGCCAAAGCATCGGGGTTCATGACCACCAGTGCGTTGAGTCTGATGCCGTTGTGATCGTAGGCCTCGATGCGGTCAAGGTACGCCTGGGTCAGTTCCTCACTGGTCACCTCCCCTGTTTCCAGGGCCTCGCGCAGCTCTGCGATGGAGGCCTCAACGACGTCGAATGGAGCCGTCACGCTGCACCTCCTGCAAGTTTGGGCTGCTGCTGCGTGATGCAGTGGATGCCGCCGCCGCGGGCGAGGATGGGCCGGGCATCCACCGTGACAACACGGCGGCCGGGGTAGGCCTCGGCCAGGATTTCAGCGGCGAGGGAGTCGGCATGTTCTTCCCCGTATCCACAAGCGATGACCCCGCCGTTGACCACCAAGTGGTTGACGTAGCTCCAGTCCACAAAGCCGTCTTCGTCGCGCAGCGTTTCCGGCGCCGGCAGCGGCACGATCTCGAACGGCTTGCCCGCCGCATCTGTTTGCGTTTCAAGGAATGCCCGAAGTGTGCGGCTGACCTCGTAGTCCGGGTGCTCCGGGTTGGTCTGGGAATGCAGCAGGATTTGGCCGGGTGCGGGCAGCGTGGCCACCATGTCGATGTGGCCTCGCGTGCCCAGGTCCTCGTAGTCGCGGGTCAGTCCGCGGGGTACCCAAATGACCTTGGTGGCGCTGATGGTGCGGGCCAGTTCGGCTTCAACTGCTGCCTTGTTGGCGTAAGGGTTCCGGTTTGGATCCAACTGGACTGTTTCTGTTACCAGCACCGTTCCTTTGCCGTCTACGTGGATGGCACCGCCTTCATTGACCAGCAAAGAGCTGACAAGTTCGGCACCGGACTTCTCCGCAACGAAACAGCCCATTCCGGCGCTCTTCTGCCATTCGGACCATGCCGGAGCACCCCAGCCGTTGAAGATCCAGTCCACGGCGCCAAGCACGCCGGGGCGTTCGTCGTCCAGCACAAAGGTGGGTCCGACGTCGCGCATCCAGAACTCATCCAGCGGCGCCTCGATCTGTTCGATGCCGTTACCCAGCATCCGGGCGGCGCGCTCGCGTTCGCTGGGGTCCACCACCATGGTGACCGGCTCGAATTCGGCTACAGCATGGGCGACGGCGGTCCAGGCCCCGTAGGCCTCTTCGGCAGAGGCGGCGTCGTCGCCAAGCGTCAGGCCGGTGCGGGGGAACGCCATCCAAGTGCGCTCATGCGGTGCGGTTTCGGCCGGCATTCTCCAAGCCATGGGTGACTCCTTCGTCTTCAGACATTCTCTTGTTGATCGCATGATCAACAATGCAGAAAACCTAATCTAGACTGGTCTGTAATGTCAAGCACTCAACAGAAGCGCGCAGTCCGTAAGTCACCGGCTGAGCGCGCCGCAGAAATCACCGAAGCCGCCCGCGAGATCGCCCTCGAGGCAGGCCTCACGGCGCTCACGCTGCGCAACGTCGCCGCGCGAATTGGCGTTGCTTCCGGTCTGGTGGCGCACTATCAGCCCACTATGGATGCCCTCGTTTCGAACACCTTCGCCACCATCGTGGCAGCGGAAACACAGGAAGTCGCCGCCTTGCTGAGCCAGTGCCCAGGACCATCTGAACGCCTGGCCCTGCTGGTGGAAACCCTTCTGGACAACAGCAGGCTCGACGTCACCGCAATCTGGGTGGAAGCCTGGACCTTGGGGCGCCGCAATGAAACCCTTGCCGCCGCCGTCCGGGAGCAGATGGATGCCTGGCAGAAGGTCTTCCAGGACGTGGTGGAGGACGGGAACGCCACAGGAGTGTTCAACGTTTCCGACGCCGCCGCCGTCGCCTGGCAGATCCTCGGCATGGTTGATGGCCTGAACGCGCAGGCCTTGGTCCGATGGGACGGCGTCAACGACCGCGGCACGCACCTTGCACGCGCCGTCGAGGGAATGGTGGGCGCCGCCCGAGGTTCGCTGGTGCCCAAACCGGGAGCGTAGGCCGCCCCACCCGGGGCCGCCTTCGGGAGCCAGTCCTGCCCTGCCCTAGGCTTGGGAGCATGGCGATCATTCACAAGGCAACCCTGTCCCCGTCCAAGCTCGAACTCATCGCTGACTACCTACCGAAGCAGCCCTGGTTCATCCAGGACGGCACCCCGGAGCTCATCGGCGCCTACCGCTTTGACGATCCCACCGGCGAGGTGGGGCTCGAAACACACGTGGTCGCGGCCGGCGAGCGCATCTACCAGGTGCCGCTCAGCTACCGCGGCTACGAGCTTGCCGGCGCCGAGGAGTGGCTCATCGGCACCATGGACCACTCGGTCCTGGGAAAGCGCTGGGTGTACGACGCCTGCGCTGATCCCGTATACGTCAAAGTCCTGGCCACCGCCATCCTGACCGGCCAGAACGAGGCCGAACTGATCGTCGACGGCGAGCCTGAGCCCCGGCCCAGCACGGTCACGGTGAAGGGCAGCGGAAAGCTCGACGACGGCGTCCCCGCGTTGAGTGCCTCGGCGCCGGTATCCGGCAGCGGCGTGACCATCATTGATGCGGGTGCCCTGAGGTTGAAAGTTACCCGGGTTCTGGATGTAGCCGCAGATGCTTCGGCCAGCACCGCAGCGGCCCAGGAGCTTCACGGGGAGTTGATTCTCAACGGACAGTGGGCCGGACTGGAGGAGCCGGTGGAGCTGGCCTCGGTAGTGCGGACCTAATCACCCGGATACTTCGCGCCGCTCCTTCCCGGTTGCCCTGCCTCGCCGCCTGTAAGCCACGGCGTGTCGGCCCCCAGGCCCGCGTTATATGCGGGGTGGCACTGGGCAACTGGGAAGGAGCGCGCGCCGGGGGGCATCTGTTGATCACAGGTGCTCAAGCGTAGGCTGGCAAGCAGGTCGTCTAACCACGTGAGGGGCTCAGCATGTACAAAGCGCAAAGCATCATTCCCGCCGCCCAGGATCTTGCCCGGGAATGGGTAACGCATGCGACAGAGGGCACAACCGCACAAACAGACGCAGTGGTGAGGTGGGCTTTGTCCCGGATCAACCACGCCGACGTGCCGTCCGTGGTCCAGGGTGTGATGCTCACTTTGACCGGCAACAAAAAGGCCGCCAAGGAAGCTAAACGCACTGCCGCCAAGGCAGTAAAGAAGGCCACCCGGGCGCTCAGCCGGAAGACCACGCAGCGCAGCTCCGGCCGTGCAGTATGGTTCACCGCCATTGCTGCTGCCGTCGTGGGAGCGGGCGCAGTGTTTGCTTGGCGAATGATGATGCCTCCGGGCGAACCCGAGCCTGTCCAGCGGCCGGAAACCCCGGTCCAGCCGCCGGTCCCACCGGTTCCCTAGGTAACGTCTTCCCGGAAGGTCTCCCCCGAACGTCGTCCCTAGCCGCCGCTTCCCATCGCGCCGGCAGGGTGGTGCGGGGCGACTCAGGTGCCGAACCTGCTAAGGTGCCGCGTGGTCGTCGTGCCGTCCGAACAGTCTCCGTAGCGATGTCCCGGTCACGAGCCAATAGGCTCCGCCACTGGCCAGCAGGAACCCCGCGACGCCCAGGATGACCAGCTGGGTGACGATCCCGGCGATCACCATGATGAAGCCGACCAGAACGGCCAGGCTGCCAAGAACGTTTGCGCGCCAGAGCGCCACGTGGGCGACCGGACTTCAGCTCATAGGCGAGGCCGGGATCCGTTGAAGCGAGATCCCGCTCCAGCTCTTCCAAGCTCCTGCGTTCTTCATCCGACAACGACATCGGAATTCCTCACCACACGAGCAGGGCCGCCGAGGCTGCGTCAATGCTCAGAACACCTGCACGAGCGCTGCTTGCCGTGCTATGCCTTCATTATCTTCCCGTTGAGGTGTTCTAGCCATATGACGGTCCCCCTTCATCACCGGCGGCAGGTCCAGGTATCGACTTACCAAAGGTTCTAAGCATGCTTACGATGGATGGGCAGGATTCAGACGCACCACCAGCATGGAACCCCCACCGCCGACTGGAAAGTTGAACTCCCCATGGCACGACGAAGCGCTAGAAAAGCACAGAGCATCACTGAAGCGGTTCCTGGGCGCCGCGGACCCCGAAAGGCCATTTGGCTTATTGCCGCGGGCCTCGTCGCTGGCATAGCTGGCGGAGTTTTCGGCTTCCGCATGCTGGTACCGTCCAGCGAATCTGAGCCGGCCAAGACACCGCGGCGTCAACCGGAGGAGATTCTGGTCAGGGAGGAGCCTGTGGAAATCTCCACCAGGATGCGCCCGGGCGAGTGGACCGAGGAGTCCCTGCAGGAGCACCTTGAGGAGTACAAGCAGCAGATCCGGGACATGGGAGCCAAAGAGTCGCAGATCGTGGTGGACGTAGAGCGGACCGAAGCCGGCGCTGCCCGGGTAGTGGTCAGCTGGGACCGCAGCCGGGCGTAGCCCGAGCTAGTCCCCCGACCGCGGCCGCCACACCACTACGGCCTGCGACCGCGCTCGTGGACGCTGCCCGCGGGCCAAGCTAACGACGTCGCCCGCGGCACCTGCCGCGAAGATCCGTGCATCCACGGGTGAGCGGCGGCGCGACAACTCCTCGGTCAGCTCAGTAACCCGGTACTGCAAGGCAGCAACCTGGTTTTCGAGGTCGAGGATGCGTTTGATGCCCTCGAGCGAGACGCCGGACTGCGAGAGGCGCTGGACCTCCCGCAGTTTATTGACGTCGTTCTGCGAATAGCGGCGGGACTTGCCGGGAGCGCGGCTGGGCGAAACGATGCCCAAACGGTCGTACTGGCGCAACGTCTGCGGATGCATATCGGCAAGCTCCGCAGCCACGGAGATGACAAAGATCGGCTGGTTGACGTCGATTGCCATGACCGCCTCCTTACAACCGGGCCTTCGCGGCCAAGTCGCTGCGCGGGTTGGCATCAGTGGTGGCCGCCGCGAAAGCCTTCACGGCTTCCTCTGCTTCTTTGTTGAGGTTCAGCGGGACCGCGACGTCGATTGTCACCAGCAGGTCGCCGGTGGACTTGGACGTCTTCACGCCACGACCTTTCACCCGGAGGGTACGGCCCGACGGAGTCCCGGCCGGAACGCGCACCTTGACGGTGTCGCCGTCGAGCGTTGGAACTTCAATGGTGGCGCCGAGCGCCGCCTCCGCAAACGTGACGGGCACGTGGATGCGGATGTTGTCGCCGTCGCGGTGGAAAAAGTCGTGAGGCTTGACGCTCACCGTGATGATGAGGTCGCCGTTGCCGGCAGGGCCAGCGTTGCCCTTGCCACGCTGGCGGACCTTCTGCCCGTCCTTGATGCCGGCCGGGATCTTGACGTCGATCACGTTGCCGTTGCTCTCACGCAGGCTCACCGTGGTGCCCTTGATGGATCCGGCAAAGGAGATGGACGTTGTAGCCGTCCGGTCCGCGCCCTTCTGCGGAGCCCGTTGGAACCCGGTGGGGCCGGCACCTCCAAACCCACCACCAAACAGGTCAGCGAACTCCGGAGGGATGCCACCGCCCGCAGGCTGACGGGCACCAGGCCCACCGCCAAACAGGCCGCCGAACAGGTCCTCAAACCCACCGTTAGCTCCGGCACCACCGCGTCCGGCACCGGCACCCGGAGCAAACCGGGCACCGCCCATGGCACGGATGGCGTCGTACTGCTGCCGGTCCTCAGGGTTCGACAACACCGAGTAAGCCTCGGAAATGTCCTTGAACTTCTTCTCCGCAGCAGCATCCCCAGAGTTCGTATCAGGGTGATGCTCCCGCGCTAGCTTGCGGTAGGCCTTCTTAATATCCGCATCGGACGCATCCTTGGCAATACCAAGGATCGCGTAAAAATCCTTTTCAACCCAGTCCTGGCTGGCCAAGAGCGTTTCCTTTCAAATCAATAAACAAGCACCTGCGTCCACCCACCTTAGGCGAGCCGACCGCCGGAGCGGAGCGAGACAAGGGGCCCGGGAGTGGCTTCGGGCCTACCGGAGCGTGGCGGCTAAGTCCGTAGGACTAAAGCCGCCACGCGTAGGGGCGGGGCCCCTTGTCTCGCTTCGCGGTGGGACTAAGCGGGAACCGCGACGATCACTTGGGCTGCACGCAGGACCCGCTCACCTGAGCGGTATCCGGAGCGCAGCACCTGGCTGACCGTGTCAACCTCGATGTCCTCGCCGGGCTGCTGGATGAGTGCCTCGTGGATGGTGGGGTCGAATTCGACTCCGGTATCCGCGATGCGTTCCAGTCCGTACGTCTTCAGCGCGTTCTCCAGTTTGGTGGCGATGGCGGCGAAGGGGCCGTCTTCGAGGTCACCGTGCTGGCGGGCGGCATCGACGTCGTCCAGCACCGGGAGCAGTGAGTTCAGGACGCCGATGACGGCCATCTCTCCTGCTACGGCGCGGTCGCGTTCGACGCGCTTGCGGTAGTTGACGTACTCAGCCTGGAGGCGGAGGAGGTCGTTGCGGAGCTCCGCTGCCTGGGCTTCAGCCGCGGCACCGGAGGCTACCGATTCCTCGGCCGGCACCTCTACCCCGTTGAGGATTTCCTCAGCCTGGGAGAGGGCGTCGCCGTCTGTAGGAGCGGCGTTGCCTTCGGTGGGAGCTGCAGCTTCGCTATCGGGGTGACGGGCTGCCCCGGTCTCCGGGTCAACCTTGCGGTTGTCCCGGATAACGGGCTTGCGCGGCTCGCCGCTTTCTGAGTGCTCTGCTTCGTTGCCGTGGTGAGGCATGGCTACTTCTTCGCTTCGTCTTCGTCGATGATTTCGGCGTCGACGATGTCCTCGTCGGCAGCCTTGTCACCGGCAGGAGCGCCTTCTGCACCGGCACCCGGAGCGTCAGCTGCGGAGGCCTGGGAGTAGATGGCTTCGCCGAGCTTGGTCTGTGAGGCCTGGAGCTTCTCGAACGCAGTCTTCACGGCGGCGTCGTCGGTGCCTTCCAACGCGGACTTGAGGGCGTCGACGTCGGCCTTGACCTCGGTCTTGACTTCCTCGGGAAGCTTGTCGTCGTTGTCGGCGATCAGCTTGTCCACTGAGTAAGCAAGCTGCTCTGCGGAGTTACGGGTGTCCGTAGCTTCGCGGCGTGCCTTGTCCTCTGCAGCGTGCTCTTCGGCTTCACGGACCATGCGGTCGATGTCGTCCTTGGACAGTGCCGTGCCACCGGTGATGGTCATGGACTGTTCCTTGCCCGTGCCCTTGTCCTTGGCGGACACGTGGACGATGCCGTTGGCGTCGATGTCGAAGGTGACCTCAACCTGCGGAACGCCACGAGGTGCCGGGGCGATGCCGGTCAGTTCGAACGTGCCCAGCGGCTTGTTGTCGCGGGTGAATTCACGTTCGCCCTGGAAGACCTGGATGGCCACGGACGGCTGGTTGTCGTCAGCGGTGGTGAAGGTCTCCGAACGCTTGGTGGGGATAGCGGTGTTGCGCTCGATGAGGTGCGTCATGACGCCACCCTTGGTTTCGATGCCGAGGGACAGCGGGGTGACGTCGATGAGGAGGACGTCCTTGCGCTCGCCCTTCAGGACACCGGCCTGGAGTGCGGCACCAACGGCCACAACTTCGTCCGGGTTGACGCCCTTGTTGGGCTCCTTGCCGCCGGCGAGTTCCTTGACGAGCTCGGAGACAGCAGGCATACGGGTGGAGCCACCGACGAGCACGATGTGGTCGATGTCGGAAACCTTGATGCCGGCTTCAGCGATGACGTCCTGGAACGGCTTCTTGGTGCGGTCCAGCAGGTCCTTGGTGAGGTCCTGGAACTTGGCACGGGTCAGCTGCTCGTCCAGGTGAACCGGGCCGTCGGGGGTGACGGACAGGTACTGGAGGGAGATGTTGGTGCTGGTGGAGGAGGACAGTTCCTTCTTGGCCTGCTCGGCAGCTTCACGCAAACGCTGGAGGGCGATCTTGTCCTTGGAGAGGTCGATGCCCTTGACCTTGAGCTGGCTCAGGAGCCACTCGACAACGCGGTTGTCCCAGTCGTCGCCACCGAGGCGGTTGTCACCGGCGGTTGCACGGACCTGGATGGTGGAGAAGTTGTCTTCGTCCTTGCCAACCTCGAGGAGGGAGACGTCGAAGGTTCCGCCACCGAGGTCGAAGACCAGGATGAGTTCGTCTTCCTTGCCCTTGTCCAAGCCGTAGGCCAGTGCAGCAGCGGTGGGCTCGTTGACAATACGGAGGACGTTGAGGCCTGCGATTTCGCCAGCTTCCTTGGTGGACTGGCGCTCGGCGTCATTGAAGTAGGCCGGAACGGTGATCACAGCGTCAGTGACCTTTTCACCCAGGTAGCTCTCGGCGTCGTTCTTAAGCTTCATGAGGATACGCGCGGAGATTTCCTGCGGCGTGTACTTCTTGTCATCGACGGCGACGTTCCAGTCGGTGCCCATGTGGCGCTTGACGGAAGCGATGGTGCGGTCGATGTTGTTGACGGCCTGGCGCTTGGCGATTTCGCCGACCAGGACTTCGCCGGACTTGGAGAACGCAACGACGGACGGCGTGGTGCGGCCGCCTTCTGCGTTGGCGATAACGGTGGGCTCGCCACCTTCGAGAACAGAGACCACGGAGTTGGTGGTTCCGAGGTCGATACCTACTGCACGTGACATATCTTGTTTCCTTTCAATGGCCGATGTTGGAGATTGCACCTGACAGCGGTCCGCTGGGCGGTCTACGTGCCGGAAGCCTGCTCAACAATCGGCTAGTTGAGCGTTCTGCACTCAACTGTACTCAGCCTCGGAAAGATGTCAATCCAAAGTTGAGTCGAGTTCGCTCAACTTTGATCTGAGGGCCTAGGAAAGCCCCGGAATCACGCGGCTCAGGGGGTGGTTTCGCCCACGGTGAACTGGCAAGCCGTCCGCCTGAGCCGGGTGTCCGACGTCGAACCCTTGCTTCAGGCACGCCGCGCGGCACTCAAGGCGATACGCGGCGAAGCCTAGCCACCTCAGCAGGAGCGTCAAGCGGTTCCGGCTTATAGACCCACGCCACCAGCACCACGGAGATGATCATCAGCAGGAACCATGCCAGGAGCTTGTCGATGGAGACCGCCTGCCAGCCGTTCAGCTGGTTGGGATACAGCCACGCACGGGACCACGTGCCGATATTCTCCGCGAACCAAATGAACAGCGCCACCAGCAGGAACGAGACCAGGATGGGCATACGGAAGCGACGCCGGAACACCCGGAAGTGCATCACGCACCGGCCATAGACAAGCACGACGGCGGCCAGCAGCACCCAGCGCGCGTCAAAGATGTAGTGGTGCGAGAAGAAGTTGATGTAGATCGCGGCCGCAACAAGTGCCGTGATCCACCGCCGCGGGTACCGTTCGAAGCGGAGGTCGAACAGCCGGAACACCCGCACCATATAGGACCCCACTGCGGCATACATGAAGCCGCTGAACAGTGGAACGGCCCCGATCCGAAGGACGCCTTCGGCCTCGTACGCCCAGGAGCCGACGTCCGTCTTGAACAGCTCCATCACCGTCCCCACCACATGGAAGAGCAGGATGACCCGCAATTCCCGCAGCGTCTCCAGCCTGAAAGAGATCATCAGAACTTGGATAACGACGGCGGCAAGGGTCAGGAAATCGTTGCGGGCAAGCGCCGCGTTGTCCGGGTACCAAAGCCGGGCAGCGATGATCACCGCGAGCAAAGCCGCCCCGAACACACACGCCCACGCCTGCTTCAGCCCGAACACCACAAACTCGGTCAGCCCGGCCCGCACACGGCCACCGCGAGTGCGGTCAAGGTAGCGGTGCGCAAGGGCGTCGATGGACTCTTCCACCGACGTGGAGTTACGCATGGGGCACCGCGGAATCCACCACAAGCTGGCCCAAATAATGGTCGCGGGGCCAGTGCCGGATCCGCTGGGGCAAGCGCGGATACACGCGACCCACCATCCGCATGGTCCGCTCGAACCGCCGCGCCTGGCTTTCGCCCCAGGTGAAGCCGAATCCCTCGCGCACGTGATCCGGCAGCAGGCCTGCGGTGAGGAACCGCGCCGTCGGCATGGCCAGGCGCAGCAACCGTGGTCCTCCAGCCGGGTAGAGAAGGTCCCTGGCTACCTTGAGCGCCTTGTCATCCGGGCGAAGTCCGCGCACCTGGGATTCCCAGTACCTTGCAAAGGCTGCCCGGTCAGCCGGCCATTTATCCGCCGGAAGCTGCAGGGCTGTCCCGATCCGCGCATACTCGCGGTAGATACGGTCGGCGGTATCGTCGTCGAGCATTCCATGGACCTGCTGATAGACGGTGACGGCGGTGTCGTAGAGGGTGGCGACCACCCAGAGTTGGGAGTCGGCGTCGAAAGCGCTGTAGCCGTGTGAAGCACCATCGGGTCCGCGGCGGACCGGGGCATGGGCTCGGTTGACGGCGCGGCGAACGGCCTTCAGCTGTTCCTCCGAGCCGTAAACCACCGCATACACGTAGGTCATGGTGGCGCGGAGCCGATCCATGGGGCGCTCCGCGAAATTGCTGTGCTCGGCCACGCCGTGGCCCACTTTGGGGTCCGCGATTTGCAGGAGAATTGCGCGGCCCGCGCCGGCAAGGAGGACACCCTCCGCACCAATGTCAGCCAGTCCACGAACCATCTGAATACTGTAGCGCCCTAGCCTTGGAGCCCCACGACGCCCTGAAGCACGCCCAGCTGATGCTCAAAAAGCTCGTCGCGGGCCTTGAAAGTCTCCGGCCCGTACTGCCCAAAAACCTCGAAGCTGATGGCCCCGAACACCGACGTCCACACCAGAACACCACGCGCTAACGACGCGTCTGGTGCCGCGAGATTCATTTCGGCGCGAATGGCCGACAGGTCTTCGGCCAACGCCGGGGGAATCACGACGGCGGGACTCACGTCTGCGCGCATGGCTCCGGCGCGGAATGCGGCGTCAAAAATGCCCACGAGGCGGACGATGACGCGGGTTCCGGGGACGGTGGTGCGCTCGCCCGGCGCCTGGTAGCCGGGGACGGGACTACCGAACAGCAGGGCGTAGCTTGCCGGTTCGCGGAGCGCCCACGACCGGACGGCAGTGCCAAGCGCCCGGAATTGCCCGGCGAAGTCGTTGTCGGGAACGGCCTCCACGGCTGCCTCCACATGGTCGCCCAGCTCGTTGTACGCGTCGATGAGCAGGAGGGTGAGGAGCTCGTCGCGGCTCTCCACGTAGCGATACACGGCCGAGGACACGACGCCGAGGTCCCTGGCTACCGCGCGAAGGGACAGGGCTGCCGCGCCGTGGAGGGCCAGATGCTGACGGCCCAGCCGGATGATGTCGGCGATGGTTTGTGCACGTGCCCGCTCCCTGGGAGTAGTCGGCTTGGCCTTGGTTGCAGCTGAAGTCATGCCCATAGCTTGCCACAAAGGAGAGCGGCGTCAACAAACAAGAGCACTGCTCTTGACTTCACGCCAAAGGACAGTCATTCTGGATTCAGAGAGCACTGCTCTTGCTTTGCACCTCACCTACACAAAGAAAGAGGACCATCATGTACGTCGTCACAGGAGCAGGACCGGTGGGCCACACCATCGCCGAACAACTCGCAGGGCTGGGGCACCCGGTACGCGTACTGACGCGCTCGGGCAGCGGCCCGGACCACCCACTGGTGGAGAAGATGCGCGTAGATGCATCCGATCCTGAACAGCTCAAGGAAGCCGTCGCGGGATCAGCGGCCACCTTCCACTGCATCCACGGATCGGCGTACAGCGCTGCAGCTTGGGCCGCGGAACTCCCCCGGGCCGAACAAGCGGTGATGGACGCAGCCGCAGCCGCGGGCGCCGTCGTCGTATTTCCCGAAAGCCTGTACTCGTACAGTGAGCCCGCACGCATCATGACCGAATCGAGCCCCCGCGAAGCTGCGGGCGGAAAACGTGGCATCCGAACGGCGCTGTTGAAGGCGCGGCGGGCGCATGCGGCCAACACCGTGAGCGTAGTGGCCGGCGATTTCTTTGGACCGCGCGTGAAGATGGCACATGCCGGCGAGCGCATGGTCACGCCAATACTGGCGGGCAAACGGCTGCAGTTCATTGGCAGCGCCAGCCAGCCGCATTCCTTCACCTATGTGCCGGATCTTGCTGCGGCCATGATCGCCGCCGCAGGGAAGCCCGCACTCTGGAACAGCGTGCTGCATGCACCCACCGGCGCGGCCGTGACCCAGCGGGACATCGCAGTAGCACATGCCCAAGCGGCTGGTCTGACGGAACCAAAGGTGAGCGCTGTTCCCGGCTGGGTGCTGCGGGCCGCCGGACTGGTCTCGACCGATATGCGCGAATTGGCTGAGTTGCTGTACCAGTTTGAGCGCCCATTCGTGATGGATTCCTCCGAAAGCCAGCGGATACTGGACCTGGACCCGACTCCCCTGCCGGAGGCCGCTGCCGCGACCATGGCGTGGTGGCGCGGGGCGGACCAGCGCAGTTCTTAACGAGTTCTTAAAACCCGCGGCGGAGAATCCAAGAAACGAGTCGTCCTGTCGAGGGGTTCCATGTTTCCGCATTCCGCGCCGCATCCCGTGCGCTTCAACCCCCTGCCCGCACCCAAGCACTGGCTGATCATCGGGCTGGTACTTGCGGCCGCCGTTGTCTTGGCGGGGTGGGCGATTCAGGTGGTCCCTGGCCTGACCTTGGCTGAACTGGCGGTGGACGATGACTTCAGCCGCCATCACACACCCGTGCTGACCGGGCTGGCCCTGGTGTTGAACGCGCTTTTCGGTCCGGTGGCGGGAACGCTGATCGTGATCGCTGTCAGTTTGTATCTGGCACTGATCCGACGTTCTCCGCAGAATGCAGCGCTCTTTTCCCTTACGGTGGCGTGTGGATGGCTGACGTGCCAATTGTTCAAGGTGGTTACCGGCCGGATCAGGCCGGATCCTGCCTTGCTGTTCGATCCCCTGGTGCCGGAGCCCGTGTCCAACAGCTTCCCCAGCGGCCACACGTCCTTGGCCGTCGCGCTCACACTGGCGACGTTCCTTCTGGTTCGTGAAACACGGTGGGCGAAACCGGTCCTCTGGGCAGGGACGGTCATGGCCGTGGTGGTCGCTTGGTCCCGGGTGTACATCGGCGCCCATTATCCGTTGGACGTTGTTGCCTCGTTCCCGGCAACGATCGCGGCGGTCCTGATCATGGCCGGAACCTGGAACCGCTTTGCACCAGCTGTCATGGCCGCGATTCATTCCCGGGCCACGTCCCCACGCTCTCCCAAATGAAAGAGACTCTATGGAAGCCCTTGCCTTGGTGCCTGCACTGAACCCTACCGAGCTCCTCCCCCTCCTGGACCCGGCCAGCCTTCTGCAGGGATTGGGACCCGCGACCCTCGGGGTGGTGGCCCTGATGATCTTCATTGAATCAGGTGTTCTGTTCCCCTTCCTGCCCGGTGACTCCTTGCTCTTCACTGCCGGGCTCCTTCACCAGCAACTGAACCTGACA
Source organism: Arthrobacter sp. DualSoilB13 (assembly GCF_055389195.1). Lineage (NCBI taxonomy): Bacteria > Bacillati > Actinomycetota > Actinomycetes > Micrococcales > Micrococcaceae > Arthrobacter > Arthrobacter sp. DualSoilB13. The sequence continues at coordinate 3,696,525 of NZ_AP035865.1, forward strand.
CTTCCTGTGCTGATAACAGTGGTGACTGTGGCCGCCATCGCGGGTGATCAGGTGGGCTATCTGCTGGGGCGCCGCTTCGGACGCCGATGGTTCTCCGACGACGCCAGGGTCCTGAAAACGTCCCATCTGGCAAAGGCCGAAGACTTCTTCCGACGCCGGGGCGGGCCCGCGCTGATCCTCGCCCGTTTCGTGCCGGTGGTGCGCACCTTCGCGCCCCTCAGTGCCGGCATCGCCCGGTATCACTACAAGTCCTTTGCCCTCTGGAACATCACTGGGGCGATCCTTTGGGCGAGCTCCGTTACGCTCCTTGGCTCCTGGTTGGGCCATTTCGAGATCATCGCAAAGAACATCGACGTCATAGCCGTGGTGATGGTGCTGGCCTCCGTGCTGCCGTGGGGTATCGAATACCTCAAACGCAGGCGTAGCCGCGCGGCGGAGTCCTCCTCCGCGCAAGAATAGATCCGTGACCACTGACTCCAAGCTGTCCGTCCTGCTGGTGGAAGACGATCCTGCCCTGGGGCCACTGATCGCGGAGCTCCTTGAGCCCGACTATCAGGTGCACATCGCCGTCGACGGCCATGAAGGCTTGAGCCAGGCCCTGGTGGGAACGTGGGATGCGATGGTGATTGACCGGGGGCTTCCGGGCCTGGATGGCATCGCGCTGATCGCCGCGCTACGTTCCAAGGGGATCGCCACCCCAATCCTCATCCTCACCGCCATTGGTTCTGTGGACGAGAAGGTTCGGGGGCTCGACGCCGGCGCGAACGACTACATGACCAAGCCCTTCGACGCCATGGAATTGGGGGCACGCCTGAGGGCTTTGACCCGCAGCTACCACCAGGCACCCCGGATCACCGTCATCGGCGACTGGGAACTGGACTCCACCACCAGATCCATGCGCTCCATTCACGGGTTCCTTGCCTCGTTGACCGCGACCGAATCGGAGTTGCTGTCGGTTCTTGCTGCCGAGCCGGACCGGGTGTTCACCAGGGAGGAGCTGATTGTCGCCACCGATAGCCAAGGTGACCTGCCCGGAGTCATCGACACCCATGTTCACCACCTTCGCCGAAAAGTCGCCCGATCGGTCATCCGGACCGTCCACGGTGTGGGTTACCAGATAGGCGAAGCCCATGACTGATCAGTCCATGGCCCCGGCCCAGGATCAGGCAATCCTTCGCAAGGCCTCCTTGAAGATCGCGCTACGAATCAGTGCAGTCTGCGCCCTGCTGGTCCTATGCCTCCTGACCGCGGCCACCATGTACCTGCTGAGCCAGGCCGGCAATCCGGAACCAACCGAACCTGGGGCCGTCTATGCCTATCTCGACACCAAAGACCTGATCAAAGCCATGGTCATCGCCGGGGCAGCGGGCATCCTGCTGGCGGGCGGTGTTGGCTGGCTCAGCGCGCGCAGTGCCATCCGCCCCCTCGGCGAAGCCCTGATCCTGCAACGACGTTTCATCCAGGACGCCAGCCATGAAATGCGGACGCCCTTGGCCATCCTTGATGCCCGCATCCAAGTGGCACAACGCAGCACCGCTCCGGAATCGCCCGTCGGCCGGCAACTGACACGGATCCGGGACGACACAGCCGCCCTCACCGGAATAGTCAACGAACTCCTCGAATCCGCTACCGGCACGCTCCAAGAACCCGCCGCCACGGCAACGAATATCCCCGACATCACACAGGAGGTCGTGGACAGCCTCCAGCAATTGGCCGCGGACCGGGGCATCACCCTGCACTGTTCGAGCACTGGGCACCCCCGGGCCATGATCACCCCGCAGCGACTTCACCGCGCCATCCTCGGTTTGGCCGAGAACGCACTCGTCCACACGCCAGCGGGCGGCCTCATCACGGTTGCCAGCACCGTGGCCGCTAACCAGGCGGTCATCACTGTCACTGATACCGGCCACGGTATTACAGGTATCGACCAGGACCGGATCTTCGACCGTTTCGCCAGGACACCCGACCCCCATCCCGGCCAACAGCAGCGTAGCTTCGGGATCGGACTGTCCCTGGTCCGCGATATAGCCGTCGCCGCGGGCGGCTCCGCGGACGTCGCATACACCGGCCCGGAAGGCACCTGCATGCGGATTACGCTGCCCCTGGCGGGGAATTGACGGTGGCGGGCGCCCACCGTAAGAACCAGAAAACAGAAGCGTTCGACGGCGGGTGCGCACCCGCCGTCGAACGCTTCTGTTGGAAGATGACCGGCTACGACTGGCTGATATCAATGCCCGTAACGGGGTCGCCGGCGCGGTCGTAGGCGAGCAGGATGGCGCCATTGGGGAATGCCTGGGGTGGCTGGGCCAATCGGAAGGCTGCGGGCACGCCTGCACCGTCCGGGAACAACCGCTTACCCGTTCCGAACGTCAGTGGGTACAGGTACAGGTTGAGCCGGTCCACAAGGTCGGCTTCGAGGAGCGAGCGTGCCAGGACGCCGCTGCCTATGACGTGGACGTCATTGAACCGCTCCTTCACCGCAGCCACCTCCTTCACATCCGTCAGGGCCGTCGTTTCCTCCCACCTGGGTTCGGTCAGGGTCCGCGATACGACGAACTTGGGCAGTGCGTTCAAGGTGTCGCCAATGTGGTCGCTTTGCTTTGGCCAGTAGCCCGCGAAGATGTCGTAGGTCCTGCGTCCCAGGAGGAGCGCGTCCATGCGGTCAATCCCGGCGACGATCGCGGCACCGGCTTCTTCGTCTGAATACGCCGCCTGCCAGCCGCCGAACGTGAAGCCGTCGGAAGTGTCCTCGTCGGGTCCACCCGGTGCTTGGTAGACGCCGTCGAGGGTGAGGAAAAGGTCAACAGAAAGAGTGCCCATAGTGTGTTCCTTCGGTGAAAGTCCGAGCTGCCCTTGGATGCGGGCCATCCTAGTCCCGCCGGGCGGCAAGCGGGAGGGCGTTCGGAATCAGGGTCCGCCGACCGGCCACCAACCCTCGCGCACACGGAGCAATGGGACTATTGTGGCGCGCATGGCCCAGGCAACCTCGCCAGCACGTGCGTGGATCGGGACGATCGTCTTCGCCGCGGAGGTCGCCTTCGTGAAGGGCTACGAGGAACCAACCCTCACCAGGACATAAGGTGGGCAGTACTTGGATTACCGGCAAAATGTCCCGGGATGGTGGCCCCGGCTCACCCCGTGGCGGCCAACGGAGGTGTGATTGGCATGGAGAAGGATCTTCAAGGGGCCGCCGTCCGGCAGACGGTGTCATCGACGCAGGGGCTGGGCGCGGCAGACGTTGCCGAGAGGGTGGCCGCAGGGCAAACCAACGCGTTCGTCCAAGACACCAGCCGCAGCGTCTGGAGCATCGTCCGCGCCAACGTGCTCACCCTGTTCAACGGCATCATCCTGGCCTGCTTCATTGTTCTGTTCGCGATCGGCCGCTGGCAGGATGCCCTCTTCGGTTTCAGCGCCATCGCCAACGCCGTGATCGGCAGTGTCCAGGAGTACCGGGCCAAGCGGGCTTTGGACCGACTGGCCTTGCTGAACGCCCCGCATGCCCGGGTAATGCGTGATGGATCAGAGGCAGAGATCGCCCTCGATGACGTTGTGCTGGACGACACCCTCGTCCTGAGGGCCGGAGACCAGGTGCCGGCGGACGGTTTGGTGTCTGGATCACGCGGACTCCAAGTGGACGAATCCATGCTGACAGGCGAATCCGATGCCGTGGAGAAGGAAATCGGGGATCGCGTGTTGTCCGGCTCTGTGGTGGTCGCCGGTGAAGGGTCAGCGGTGGTGGATCGGGTGGGCGCAGATTCCTTCGCCAACTCGCTCGCCGCGGAAGCCAAACGATTCTCCCTTGTAGCGTCCGAGCTCCGCTCCTCGATCGACCGCGTCCTGAAATGGGTCACCTGGTTCGTCGGTCCCGTGGCGTTATTGGTTCTGAACGCACAGATGATTGCCCAGGGCGGGTGGGCAGAGGCCTCGGCAAGTGGAGCGTGGCGGGACGCAGCGACGGCGACTATTGCCGCCGTCGTCGCCATGGTCCCACTGGGGCTGGTGCTGATGACCAGCATCACCTTCGCTGTGGGGGCGGTAAAGCTGGCCCGCCAACAGGTGCTGGTGCAGGAGCTGCCCGCAGTGGAAGGCCTTGCCCGGGTGGATATCATTTGCCTCGACAAGACCGGAACTCTCACCCAGGGCGACATCGTTTTCGACGACGCGCACCCGCTCACCGCCCGTCCTGGTTGGGAGTCGGTGCTGTCCTGGTATGGCGTGCAGAAAGATGCGAACGCAACGGCCCGCAGCCTCGCCGGCCACTTCAACGAGCCAGCCAGCCTCCCACTTGACCGGGTGCCATTCTCGTCCGCCCGCAAATGGAGCGCGGTGATTTTCGAGGACGGGATGTGGATCCTGGGCGGCCCGGAAATGGTGTTCCCGGACCGCGACTCCAGCGATCCCGTGAAGCGGCAACTTGCCACCCAAGCCGCGGAGTTGGCAACCACCGGCCGGCGCACGCTGGTCTTAGCCCACGGCACGCCCACCGACGACGAGACTGTTCCGCCAGATGCTGTCCCTGTGGTCCTCCTGACGTTCAAGGAGAATATCCGTCCCGACGCTGCGGGGACACTCACGTATTTCGCAGCACAAGATGTGGATGTCCGGATCATTTCCGGTGACAACCCACAAACGGTGGCCGCGATCGCCCGGGAAGTGGGGCTGGATGCACCTCACGGCTTTGATGCCCGCGAATTGCCCGACGACGACCACGATTTGCTGGAAGTCATCAACAACAACGTGGTCTTTGGCCGGGTGACTCCAGACCAGAAGAAAAGGATCGTCGTTGCGCTGAAGGGTGCGGGCCGCACGGTTGCCATGACCGGCGACGGCGTCAACGATGCCTTGGCCATCAAGGAAGCCGACATCGGTGTGGCCATGAATTCCGGTGCCGCCGCCACCAAAGCGGTGGCCCGGCTGGTGCTCCTTGACGGCAAGTTCTCGCACCTGCCCAGCGTGGTTGCCGAGGGCCGTCAGGTCATTGCCAACATTGAGCGCGTCTCCATGCTGTTCCTGACTAAAACCGCGTACGCCACCTTCCTTGCCATCGCGTTCGGAATCCTGCTGCTGCCGTTCCCGTTCCTTCCCCGTCAGCTGAGCGTGACTGACGGCCTGACCATCGGCATTCCTGCCTTCTTCCTGGCGCTGCTGCCCAATGCTCAGCGCTACGTTCCCGGTTTCCTGCGGCGCTCACTCACTTTCGCCGTACCTGCCGGAGTCTCCGTGACTTTGGGGCTTGCCTCCTACGCCCGGCTCGCAGCGAACATGCAAATTCCGGAAGCGGAGATCCGGACCGGGTCCACACTCATCCTGGCGATCATCGGCATCTGGATTCTGGTGGTGCTCTCGCGTCCCGTCACCCGTTTCAAGGGCATGGTCATCGGCGCCATGATGATCGGGCTTGTACTGGTCTATTCGGTACCGATTGCCCGTGACTTCCTGCAATTCACGGATCCGACGCTGCCCACGGCAGTTCTGATCCTGGGAACATCCGTTGCCTGCATCGCACTGATCGAGGTTGTCCGCTTCGTTCACCGCCGTGTTGCCTACCGGGATGCCCAGGAAGCACTACATCAGCGCGTCTCGAAGTAGCGGCGTCCCCGGCCTGCCCACAGCGGCACCAGCACAGCCACCGTTGCGATGGATTGTGAGATCACAGCGGACCAATCTCCGTCCGCGGCAATAATGAGGTCCAGCACGGCAAAAGCCAGTCCGAGCAGCATGACTGCTGTGGCGCCGCGGCGGGCTGCTTCGCTTCCCCGCGCCACTCCGGAGGCCAGCCCGATCACCAACAAGCCGAACAGAATCATGCCTGCGCCCAGCAACGTGATAGGCAAAGCAATGCCGCCGGATTGGGCTTCCGGGGCGTAGCGCAGGAAAATCGTCAGGATTCCCAAGAGGATTTGCGCGATGCCGCCGATGTACATCAGCACCACTGAGAACGTCACCACTCCGGGCCGCTGACGGCTCTCCCCCGTAGTCATGAACTGAGCATAGACGAGCCTTCCTCCACCCCAACCCGGAGTTACACCTTTTGTCACACAATTAACCACTCATTCACGTCTCCCTTGAATCCAGTCAACCCGGGCTTCCTAGGCTCGGTCGTATGGAAAACATCTCCCGCCGATCCCTCATCACCGCCAGCCTCGGGGCCGGACTCGTCGCCGCCCTGCCTGGCACCGCCGTCGCCAGTCCCGCCGTAGCGGTTTCAACAGCGGACGACGCCGGTCTCCGCACCCATCCGTTCACGCTTGGCATCGCATCGGGCGAGCCGTGGCCCGACGGCTTTGTGATCTGGACCCGGCTGGCAGTGAACCCCGTGGCCGAAGATGGCTTGGGCGGCATGCCCTCCCGCAACGTCGCCGTCGCCTGGGAAGTCGCAGAAGATCCGGCGATGCGCCGGGTAGTAGCCCGCGGCGTCGAACATGCCAGAATCGAAACCGCCCACTCGGTGCACGTAGAACTCAAAGGTCTCCGACCCGGCCGGGAGTACTTCTACCGCTTCCGGACAGGACGGCACCTGAGCGAAGTTGGCCGCACCTTGACAAGCCCCGCACCCGGCGAGACCCCTGCTGCGCTGGCCATGGCATTCGCAAGTTGCGCACAGTACGAGCACGGCTACTTCACCGCGTACAAGCGGCTGGCCGAAGACCACCCGGACCTGGTGCTGCACCTCGGCGACTACCTCTACGAGTACAAAAAGGACAGCTACGTGATCGGCGGCGGCAACCCCCGTGATCATGAGGGCCCGGAGACAGTCAGTCTGGCGGGTTACCGCCAGCGGCACGCCCAATACAAGGCCGACGCCGATCTGCAGGCTGCGCACGCAATCGCGCCTTGGCTGGTGGTTTGGGATGACCACGAGGTGGACAACAACTGGGCGGACGAGATCCCCGAGAACAGCGACCCCGGCCAGCTCAACGACACCACGGAGCACTTCCGGCAGCGCCGCTCCGCAGCCTTCCAGGCGTACTACGAAAACATGCCGCTGCGCGCGTCATCGGTTCCGGCTGGATTCGACATGAAGATCTACCGCAGCATCCAGTGGGGCCAGCTGGCCAACTTCCACATGATGGACACCCGCCAGTACCGGGACGACCAGCTCGCCGGGGACGGCTGGAAGAAGAACGTGGCCGAGCGTCTGGACGAGAACCGCACCATCACCGGTGCTGAGCAGGAAAAGTGGCTGCTGGACGGATTCAAGAACTCCACGCAACGCTGGGACATCCTGGGCCAGCAGGTCTTCTTCGCCGAACGGGACCGCGACAAGGCGCCGAACATCGACGACGTCTCCATGGACGGCTGGGACGGCTATGCCGCTTCCCGCCGCAGGATCACCCAAGGCTGGTTGGACGCCAAGGTGCGCAACGCCGTCGTACTCACCGGCGACGTTCACCGCCACTGGGCCACCAACCTCAAAGTGGACTACAAAGACCCTGCGGCAGCGGTGGTGGGAACAGAACTGGTGTGCTCGTCCATTACCTCCACGGGTGACGGCACAGGATCCACCACCGACTCCACCATGGCCTGGAACCCGCACCTGAAGTTCTACAACGACAACCGCGGCTACGTGAACACTCGCATTACCAAGGAGGCCATGACCGCCGACTTCCGTGTACTGGACTACGTCACCACGCCGGGCGCCCCGGTCAGCACCAAGAAGTCATTCACCATCAACGACGGAGTACCGGGACTCTCCTGAATTTTTGTACAGATAATGCCCTCCTGCGGCGGCTTTAGGGGCATTATCTGTACAAAAACCCGGGCATGCGCCGTGCGCTACGGGCATCTCCGGGAGTAGCCTTGTTCCAGTTGAATTAGTGGATCTCCGTCCGGCTGGGGTTCTTCGTGGGCCATGTGCAATCGTCGCTGTCCGACCTCCTGGGGGTACTTTCCGACGCCGTCGCCCCTCAACACGTAAGGTTCGACGACGGGTCCCCCACCGCCGTCGTTCCGCCACCCGACGCTCCGGTCACCGTGCGCGCCGTAACCCTCAACAGGGTTGGGCGGTCACGCCGCGACGGCCCGGCACTGGATCTGGAGCTGAAGGTGGCCGTTGAATGCCACGGCCCTGAGCAGTTGGACAACATGGAGCAACTGCTTCTGGCTGTGGAACTCCATGGCCAGTACTCAGTGGTGTCCAACGGCGAGTTCCGACCTGCGGAGTATGACGGCGCAATCGGGCAAGGGCTGGGTTTTCTGGTCTGCATCCCTGTATCCCTCCGCTTCGAGGAACCGTCGGATCCGCCCGCACAGGCGGCAGTGGGCAACGCGGCTGCCGGACGCCGCATCCGGGGACGACTGGTGGATGGCCACAACAAGGGCATCTCCGACGCCTACATCCACGCGCATTCATCGGCTACTGCCGCCGTCAGTGACGCGACCGGGCACTTTGAGGTCCTGGCTTCAGCGGACGATATTCAGCACTTCGCTGTTGCTGTGGACGGCACTGAACGGGAAGTTTCGGCAAGCACCCGGCGCCTTCCCGTGGTCTTACGCTGGGTCTGATTCCGGAACAGTTTGCTCACCCGGGCCGCTGCCATGAAAAGATCAACCATGCGTCCGATGCAGCACTCCAGCAAACTTCAGAATGTCCGCTACGAACTCCGTGGGCCCATCCTCCAAGCGGCCAAGGCCATGGAGGCCGAGGGGCACCGCATTCTCAAAATGAATCTGGGTGACACGGCACCGTTTGGACTGGAGGCACCGGAGTCTGTTGTGGTGGATATGATCCATCACCTTCGCGGCGCACAGGGTTACAGCGACTCCAAGGGCATTTTCTCCGCCCGCACCGCCATCTCGCAGTACTACCAGACGCGCGGACTGATGACGATCGGCGTCGAAGATGTCTTTGTTGGCAACGGCGTCAGCGAGCTCATCTCCATGACCCTGCAGGCGTTCATGGAGAACGGCGACGAAATCCTCATCCCGGCGCCCGATTACCCTCTGTGGACCGCAGCGGTGACCCTGACTGGCGGAAACCCGGTGCACTATTTGTGCGATGAGGAGGAGAACTGGTGGCCGGACATGGCCGATGTCGAAGCCAAGATCACCCCGCGCACCAAGGGCATTGTGATCATCAACCCGAACAACCCCACCGGCGCCGTCTACCCCCGGCACATTCTGGAACAGTTCGCGGACCTGGCCCGTAAGCATGACCTCGTTCTGTTCTCCGATGAGATTTACGAGAAGATCCGCTACGTCGATGCCCCCCATATTCACACGGCCTCGGTTGCGGAGGACGTCTGCGTCTTGACCTTCAGCGGGTTGTCCAAGGCGTATCGCATGCCCGGATACCGGGCAGGTTGGGTTGCTGTTACCGGCCCCCGGACGGCAACCGCTGCTTACCGGGAGTCCTTGGAACTGCTGGCCTCATTGCGGTTGTGTGCGAACGTTCCGGCCCAGCACGCAATCCAGACCTGCCTGGGTGGGTACCAAAGCATCGAAGCGCTCATCCGTCCTGGCGGAAGGCTCCGCGACCAGCGGGACCTGGCGTGGAAGCTCCTCACCGCGATCCCGGGCGTCAGTTGCGTTCCCGCAGCGGGTGCCATGTACCTGTTTCCTCGCTTGGATCCCGAGATCTACCCGATTGCCTCAGACGAGAAGTTCGTCCTCCAACTCCTGCAGGAGCAGAAAATCCTGGTCTCGCACGGAACCGCCTTCAATTGGCCCACGCCTGACCATTTCCGGTTTGTGATCCTGCCGGCGACGGAGGACATTGAGGAAGCGGTGCGCCGGATCGACCTTTTCCTCGCCGCGTACCGGAACCGCCCCGCGGACGCACCCAAGTAGGTCGCATTTGTGCGCGTTTTGAGCGCTCAAAACGCGCTCTGCTGCTACTTAGTTGGGTGCCCGCGAGCAGTTACAGCGCAGGGTCAATCATGGTCATGCCAGCGGGGTTGGCTTGGTCGAACCCGGGCAACAGTGCAGCGGCGTCTTCCAAGCCAATGGTGCGTTCGATCAGCAGCTGTGGCTGGAGCGCGCCCTGTTCAATGAGCGCCATCATGCCCGGATAGTCCACGGCGGCCATACCGTGACTGCCCAAGAGGTCCAACTCCCAGCCGATCACACGCGCCATGGGTACTTGCGGGTTACCGTCGACTGACGGCAGCAAACCGATCTGGACGTGCCGGCCGCGCCGTCGAAGGCTCAGGATCGCATCGGCGCAGGTCTGTTCACTTCCGACGGCGTCCACCGCCACATGGGTGCCTCCGCCGGAGAGGGCGTTGACTGCGGCCGGGATATCCGCACCATCAGCGAGCACCGTATGGTCGGCGCCCAACCGTGCGGCCACAGCCAGGGCCTGAGGGTTTCGGTCCACGGCAATGACCTTTGCTCCCATGGCCTTAGCGATCATCACAGCGCTCAGCCCCACGCCGCCGGCGCCCACTACGGTCACCCATTCGCCGGGCTTCACCTGAGCACGGGCTGCCAGCGCACGGTATGCCGTGGCGAAGCGGCAGCCGAGGCTTGCCGCCGTCGTGAACTCAACACCGTCAGGAATGGCAACCAAGTTGCTGTCCGCAGCATGCAGGGCCACAAACTCGGCGAACGATCCCCAGTGGGTGAAGCCGGGCTGCTGCTGGTCCGGGCAGACCTGCGCCTCGCCGGCCAGGCACCATTCGCAGGCGCCGCACCCGCAGACGAAGGGGACGGTGACGCGGTCGCCCACCTTCCAGCGCTGAACGCCTTCTCCGACGGCGTCGATCACCCCGGCGAGCTCGTGACCTGGCACATGGGGCATGGCGATATCATCGTGGCCGGCCCAGGCATGCCAGTCGCTGCGGCACATTCCTGTTGCCAGCACTTTTACCACCACACCTCCCGCGGGAGCCTGGGGTTTGGCAACATCCCTTACGTCGGGCTGGGTCCGGACTTCATCAAAAACTACTGCGCGCACTGACCGACTCTAACAATTGGCGGCCGCTGTCACACTTTCGGTGCCCACCATGCCCCGCATCAACATCGGCCGCAGCAACAAGACCTGGCCCCTTTGGCCCTTCTTTGGTTCTCCGGCATGGTCCTCGACCCCGAAAACCGGGCTTTGCTCCTGCAAAGATGGGCCACTTCGGCGGCAGGTGTGGGTCAGCCTGCCACCCGACGCCTCAGGCGCGCCACCAGCGTGGCGGCGAGTAACGCCGTCGTGATTTCCAGCCCGATCACCAGCAACAATCCGGCCGCGCCGGAGGTATCAACAGCGTTCGACGTCGGCCTGCCGCCATGGATGTGTCCGGCACCTCCCGCTCCAAGCAGCAGGACGGCATGGAGTCCCACCATTGCCAATGCGGAGATGGTCACTTGATGGAGTGCGCCCACCCGGCTGTGGCGCCATATGTGGACCGTGCAGGGGACGCAGACGGCGGCCAACGCGATCATGAGGATGCCCAGCCAGACGTCGTGGTGTCCTGAAGCGGCGAGCCACAGGTGCACCAGGCACGAGACTGCCGTGAGCGCTGCGCAGATCCGGGGGTGCAGGACGGGCCCGGCTGACCGGACCCGTCCCGCCGTCGTGGTCATTGTGTGTCCCGGAGCGGTTCTAGTGGCAGTGCCCGGCGGGCTGGCTGTGATCTTCTGATTCGGCTGCCGCGCCTGTGCTGTGGCAGCTCGAACCCGAGGCGCTGGCCGGCACGTCCAGAACCGGGCTGCGGTCAAAGAAGCCTTCCGGCCGGAGTTTGAAGCCGACGGTATCCACGGGCATGATGGGCCAGTCCTCCACGCGCGGGAAATGCGTGAGGCCGAAGGTGTGCCAGAGGACGATGTCCTGACCGTCGATGTCGCGGTCCTGGGCAATGTAAGCCGGCAAGCCGGCGCCGCCGGAGTGTTGGTTCACGAAGTCGCCCGTGGGGTAGCGTTCCTCGTCGGCGTAGCGGGTGACCCACACGTCCTTGGTGGCGAACGCTGCGCGCTTGGCGATGGACGAACCGGGATCGGCCAGCAGCGTGGGCTGGTTCTGGGCATGGAGTTTGTAGCCGACCGGCTCACCCAGACGGTTTTTTGATTCCGGGTTGGAGATGATCCAGGTGCGGCCTGCACGGGCGTCGGCTTCCCGGACGCCTTCGGATTCTTTGGTCAGGAGTGTGCGCTTGCGGGAGAACGCGTTGCCGCGCTCGTTGCCTGCGCCCATGGCCTGGCGGACTACGTCTTCTTCCTCCACGCGGTTGGTGAAGCCGTCAATGGCCATGTCCAGGCGCGCGCTGAAGAGGTGCTGGTGGAAGGGGGCACCGAGGCCCGGGGCGAGTTGGGAGATGTTGTCCGAGCCGCCTTCCGGGAACGCGCTGGTGAAGACGACGCCGGTGGCCTTGGCTTCGAATTCGATGGTGCCGTCCAAGTAGAGGTACCAGTAGAAGCCGTAGTCGTAGTTGCCGATAGTGGTGAAGAAGGAGATCACCAGGCGGCGGTTGCGGCGGGTGTAATTGATGCCGGTCCACAGGTCTGAGTGCTTGGAGAGGATGCCCCAGTCTTCCTCGTGCATGCAGATGCCGTTGCGGATTTCGCGGGGGTTGCCGAAGGCGTCGCTGATGACAGGACTGAGGTAGGTGATGTCGCCCAGGCAGTCGCAGCCCAGTTCCAAAGAGTTGGCGTACTGGCCCACCAGGTACTCGCCGGTGTCGAAGTAGTTCTGCCAGGACCTGATGGGCGAAGGATCGCCGTAGGGAACCACCATTTCGGCGATGGAGGCGCGGTTGATGATGGGCCTGAGCCGGTCACCGTCCTGGAAGGCAAGGTTGTGGAGGACAACACCTTCGCGGACATCGAAGCCGACGTCCACGCTCCACTTTTCCCATTCGACGTGGTTGCCACCTGTGACGGTGAAACTGGGGCCCTCCGGCTGGGTGATGCTGATGGGCTTTTGCGTGGTGCGGAGCGGTCCAGTCAGTTCAGGATCCGTGTAGTTTCCGTGCTCTGCCGGGATCGGCATGACGCCCAGATCGATGACCTGGGTGACTTCCTTGTTGACCACGTCCACGTAGGCTACGAGTCCATCCACGGGGTGTGCCCAAGCACTGTCCTCCGGGAAATCCTGAACGAAGGCGAGGCCACGCAGGATGCGACGGCCGCGTTCTTCTTCATACTCAAAGACGCCAGCGGACAGCGGAGCAACACGGACCTTGGTGACGTCCAGGTCCCGGGCATCGAGGGCGGCGAGCCACCGCTCATCGGTGGCGAGGAGTGTCTCCACCACTTCGAATTCCTCCTCCAGGACAGGGAGTTCGCCGGAGACCTTGGTGTCGAGCTCTATGGAGGAGAGGATCTCGCCGCGGGTCACGGAGACGAGGACGTCAGTGGGGGCGCCTCCGGAGATGTCGTGGAGGAAGACGCGGAAACGGCGGTCCTGCTCTGACTGGCCTCGGGCCGGGTCCACCAGTCCCAGATAGGCGATGCGCTTCTCGGCGCCTAGGTGTCCGGCGGCCTGCAGGATTCCCTGGACCTCAGAGATCTCGGCGCCCGTTGCCAGGGCGTTCTGCGTTTCCACAATGGCGACGGCGTCTGTTGCTGTCTCAGATGATGTAAGCGTCATGGCTGCCTCTTGTCCGGGACCTGGAACGGTCGGGATTTATTTTCTATAGGTGTAGAGAATAACCAAAACGTAAGATGGGTCACAAGACCTGTCCAGCCTTTATTTTTTTCGGGAGCCCGCCCAGTGCCAAAGATTGTTGACCACGATCAACGACGCCTCGAACTAGTGGACGCGACTTGGCGGATCATCGCGAGGCTGGGCATGGAAGGTGCAACCATGCGCGAAATCGCCGAGGAAGCAGGCTTCGCCAACGGCGCCCTCAAGCCCTACTTCCCCACCAAGGACCTCCTGCTGACGTCGGCGTTCGCGCACGTCTTCAACCGCACCAACCAGCGCATCGCCACCATGACGGATGGACTCTCAGGAGTGGCGGCACTCCGCGCGTTCTGCGCCGAAGTCCTGCCGCTGGATGAAGAACGCGTCAACGAAGCCCGCATCGTGATTCCGTTCTGGCAGAAGGCGCTGAACGACGCTGACATGGCAGCACTCCACAGCGATTCCATGAGCCAGTGGCATGCCACCATCACGGCTCATTGCGCAGCAGCCCGGGCGGCCGGTGAGATCAGCACCCCTATCGGGGACGCCGCCGTCGCCGACCACCTGCTCAACATGATGCTCGGCGCACAGATCGTGGTGGCATTGTCCCCGGCTGAACATTTTTCGCAGGATCTTGCGGGGCAGTTGGATGACTATCTGGCGCTACTCGCGGCGTAGCCCCGACTCGCGTCACTGCATTACGCCGCACTCTGGAGCACGTAACAGTCGAACTGCACCTGTCCGCCTTTGTATGGTTCGAAAGGACTGAAACGGTGCTCTGTTGCTGCCGTCGACCGCCGCGCACCTTCGAAGACATTTCGACATCAAAGACCGGGGAATGAAAAAGTAATGAAGTTCTTCAAAGCAAGGGTTCTGCTCTGGCCACTCGTCCTGGTCACCCCTTTGGTTATTGCAGGATTGGTCGCCATATTCGCTTCCGGCGCCCTCAATGCCCTGGCACTCAATTCTCTCTTCGGCAGCAACTCGAGCGAACGCGATTCCCAGGTGCAACAGTCCGTCACCCGCGTGCAAGAGGTTGCTTTGGTCAGCCTGCACATTGAGGGGGTGGCACGGCACGAAAGTTCAGGCGAAATCCTCGGAGTGGTTGTACCTGCCAGCGAGAAGACCACGCTGATCCAGTACAAGTTCGACGCAAAACTTGGCATCGACGGGTCAAAGGTGAAAATCGAACCCACCGGTAAAGACTCATACCGGGTGACCATCCCCGAATTCATCGGGATTGGTTACGAAGATCCCGTGTTCGAAGATCCGCTGGAAAGCAGTGAAGCGCTCAGCTGGCTAACACCGGCAGCGGTCCAAACCCGCATGATCACCAACATTCTCAGCGACGACAACAAGCAGAAGTACATCTCTCAAAATGACGGTGCTCTCCGGGAGCAGGCCCAGGCTTTTTACTCTGGAGTCATCGCGAGCGTGGATCCAAAAATACAGCTTGAATTTGAATTCGCACAGTAAATTCAGCTGGTCGCGCCGGACGCCACCACGCCCACGCCCAGCCCGGCGATCACACCGCTACTGACACGCTCGACGACGGTACTCACCTTGGGGCGCTTGAGCCACCTCATCGCCTTGAACGCGACGACGGCGATCATCGACAGATAGGCGAAGGCGATGACAGCCACCACTACACCCAGGATGAGGGAGGTTCCCATGGTGTCGCCACCGTGCGGGATGAACTGCGGGACCACAGCCAAGTAGAACAGGCCCACCTTCGGGTTGAGCAGCGTAGACAGCGCCCCCGCCCCCATGGCCGAAAGCCGACTGTAAGGGAGGGGCGCGTCCGCGCTTGTTCCGTCGGCGCCGGCTTTGGCTGCCTTGCGGGATTTGATGAATGACGAAACGCCCAAATACAGCAAGTACAAGCCGCCCGCGATCTTGACCCAGCGGAACAGTTCCGCGGATTGCTCAAGGATGGCGGCTAGGCCCACTCCCACCAATGCAGCCCAGGCTATGGCGCCAACCGCAGACCCTGCCGCCGCAGCAATGCCCGCACTGGGACGGTTCAACGCGATGCGCAGGACAAGGAATGTGTCCGGCCCTGGCGTCACGGAAAGGACGAGGCATAGGCCGGCAAAGGCAGCGAGGGAAGCAAGAGTCACAAGCTCGATTATCAGGCACAGACCCCGCTTCGGAAAGCGTTCGCTTCCGGTCAAGGGCTGTTCGTGCATAGACAAGGTTTACGCACGTGGCTCCCACCACACTGGAAACATCGCCGCGTGCCTCACTGGCCGCCAAGAATTACTACATGAGCGGAGTACCAATGGAGACTTACGACGCCCTGCTGGCCTCGATCACCCCGGCCCCCGGCCAGAACAGCCGCACCATTTTTGACCCGGCGACGGGCGAGGCCGTCGGCGAAGCACCGGTTCACACTGTCGAGGACCTCGAATCCGCCATCACCGCGGCCGCCGCTGCCCAACCCGCGTGGGCTGCTCTGGGCCACGACGCCCGGTCCGCCGCGCTCATGAAAGCCGCCGACGCCGTCGAACGTTCCGCCGAAGAACTTGCCCAGCTCCTCTCCCGCGAGCAAGGCAAGCCGCTGAACGGCCCGAACGCGCGCTTCGAAGTCGGCGCCTGCGCAGCGTGGCTCCGCGCCACGGCCGCCACCCCGTTGGACCCCGAAACCGTAGTGGACGACGGCGAAACCCGCGCCGAACTGCACTACCGGCCCATCGGCGTCGTAGGTGCCATCGGCCCGTGGAACTGGCCCATGATGATCACCGTCTGGCAGATCGCCCCGGCCCTGCGCATGGGCAACGCCGTAGTGGTCAAGCCCTCGGAATACACTCCCTTGTCCGTGCTGGCACTGGCTTCGATCATCAACGAAGAGCTGCCCGAAGGCCTGCTGTCCGTTGTCTCTGGCGGGCGCGATGTCGGCGAAGCGCTGGCCTCGCACGATGCCATTGGCAAGGTCATGTTCACCGGCTCCACCGCCACAGGCAAGGCGATCATCCGCTCGTCCGCTGACACCGTCAAGCGGCTCACACTGGAACTTGGTGGCAACGACGCCGGCATCGTCCTGCCGGACTCGGACCCCAAAGCCATCGCCGAAGGCCTGTTCTGGGGTGCGTTCATCAACACAGGCCAGACATGCGCCGCCCTTAAGCGCCTGTACGTCCACGAATCCCAGTACGAGGCCGTCTGCAACGAGCTCACCGCTGTTGCTGCTGCGATGCCCATGGGTGTTGGGCTCGATGAGAACAACGTCCTTGGCCCGCTGCAAAACCGGCAGCAATTCGACATCGTCGCCCGGCTGGTGGAGGCCGCCCGTGACTCCGGCGCGCGTATCCTGGTGGGCGGAAACCCCGACGCCGACGCACCCGGCAACTTCTACCCCACCACCCTGGTGGCCGACATCGACAACGACAACCCGCTGGTGGCCGAGGAACAATTCGGACCCGCCCTGCCGATCATCAAATACAGCACCGTTGACGAGGCAGTCGCCAAAGCGAACGCGCTCGACGTCGGCTTGGGCGCCTCAGTCTGGTCCTCCGACTTGGGTGCCGCACGGGAAGTGGCTTCACGAATCCAGGCCGGCACCGTGTGGATCAACAAGCACGGCGCCGTGGACCCCCGCGTCCCGTTCGGCGGTGCCAAGCAGTCCGGCTACGGCCTGGAGTTCGGCGCCGAGGGCCTCAAGGCCCTGGGCGTCCCGCAGGTCATCAACGGCTAACCTTCCACCCAACTGAGTCGCAGCAGAGCGCGTTTTGAGCACCCAAAACGCGCTCTGCTGCTACATAGATGGGGTCTTAGGGTGTCCAGTCACAGGGTGGACGCGGTTGGGAGGCCGGGCGCTCTGCGTGTAACCATGAGCATCATGGCCCAGAAAATTGCGTACCAAGGTGAGCCGGGAGCCAACTCGGATCTCGCGTGCAAGGAAATGTTCCCCGACCTCCAAAGCGTTCCATGTGCGAGCTTTGAGGACGCATTTGAGCTGGTGTCCACTGGCGAAGTGGATCTGGCCATGATCCCGATCGAGAACTCCATCGCCGGGCGTGTGGCCGATATCCACGTCCTTCTCCCCCAGTCCAAGCTGCAGATCGTCGGCGAGTACTTCTTGCCCATCCGCTTCGACCTTTTGGGAATCCCGGGCAGCACCATTGAAGGCGCCACGGAGGTCCACAGCCACATTCACGCCTTGGGGCAGTGCCGCAGGATCATCCGGGAAGCCGGCCTCAAGCCCGTCATCGCTGGTGACACCGCAGGCTCAGCCCGCGAAGTCCGGGACTGGAACGATCCCCGGAAGCTGTCCCTCGCTCCGCCGCTCGCCGCTGGCCTCTACGGGCTTGAGGTGTTGGCCTCCGGTGTGGAGGACGATCCCACCAACACCACACGCTTTGTTGTTCTGGCCCGTGAACGCGAGCTTCCCACCAAGGAAGAACTGCCCGGTCCAGCGATCACCAGTTTTGTTTTCCGAGTCCGAAACGTTCCGTCGGCCCTTTATAAGGCACTAGGCGGTTTTGCGACCAACGGCCTCAACATGACGCGGCTGGAAAGCTACATGGTGGGCGACGAATTCGCCGCCACCATGTTCCTTTCCGACGTCGAGGGGCACCCTGCGGATGCTCGTCTCCGCCGTGCACTGGAGGAACTCGAGTTCTTCACCACCGAGGTTCGGGTCCTTGGTGTTTACGCCGCCGATGGTTACCGCGAACGGAACACCGTCAGCGCCTAGTCCAGGTTGGCCCCGGAGCGGCCGTGAGCCAATCCCGTGGGGATGCCAATGAGCACCGGTTCCGGAGCGGAGCAGCAACCGCCGGACTGCTCGCCCTCCGAGGACTGAACTGCGGCAGGCACGTCGCAGCTGGTACCGGCGTCGGATGAGCAGACACCGGTTTCGGGTAGCTCCAGGTGCACCGTGTCAGCCGCCGCCTGATCCCCGCCCAGCGCGGCAGCCACGGAACGGACCTGCTCGTAGCCGGTGGCCAACAGGAAGGTGGGTGCACGGCCGTACGACTTCATGCCCACGATGTAGAAGTCTTTCTCCGGGTGGGCGAGAACCTTCGCGCCGTGCGGCGGGACAGTGCCGCAGGAGTGGAACTCGGGATCGATCAGCGGGCCCAGTTCCGTAGGGGCTTCAACAGCAGAGTCCAGGTTCAGGCGCAGTTCCCGGAGCATGTCCAGATCGGGGCGGAAGCCGGTACAAGGCACGACGACGTCCGTCACCACACTGCGACCGTCACCGGAGGTTACGGTCACGCCGTTCTCCGAATCGACCAGCGAGTTGATGCCGAAGCTTGTGTGCAGTTCGATCGTGCCGGCATCCACCAGACGGCGAAGCCGGGAGCCGAGCTGTCCGCGTGCGGGCAGGCCGTCGGCATCACCGCCGCCGTAGACCTTCTCCGGGGATGCACCGCGGATGGCCCAGAGAATGCGTGTTTCGGGCTCTGTCCTGGCCAGTTCCGCGAGGTTGATCAGCGTGTTCGCTGCGGAGTGGCCTGCTCCGACCACCAAGGCACGTCGGCCAGCGAACGATGCCCGATCGCGTCCGGAAACATCGGGAAGGGGTGAGGAGATCCGGTCTGATGCGCGGACCTCACCGATAGCAGGTAACCCTGACGTACCAAGGGGATTGCGGGTGGACCAGGTGCCGGAGGCGTCGATGACAGCCGAAACGGTATAGTCGCGCACCTCCCCATCAGCGTGTTCCACTCGGACCATAAACGGGGTGGTGTCGCGGTCGCGCACGTGGGTTTTATCGAGGCCGGCGCGGGTAACCGCGGTGACGCGTGCGCCGGTCTGCAAACGGGAGGCAAGGGCCGGGTGTGCTGCCAACGGACTGAGGTACTTATCAACAAGTTCGCCGCCGTAGGGCAGGGCGGTCAGCCGAGGCGACTCCCAGCCCGTGGGCTCCAGCAACCGAACTGCCGCTGCGTCGAGGTTGAATCGCCACGGGGAGAACAACCGTATGTGCCGCCACTGCTCAATCGCTGAACCCGCTGACGGCCCGGCCTCGAAGATTATCGGTTCCAGACCCCGCTCCAGCAGGTGGGCCGCTGCAGCCAAGCCGATGGGGCCGGCGCCGATCACGGCGACAGGAAGGTTCTCAACCATGGGTAACTCATACCTCCGTTGGGTAAAGCTCAGAAGTGGGTGGGCTCTTCGACCAGTGCTGTTGCAATGCTGTCGGCGTCGTCCAGGGCAGCGAGGTAACGCTCAGCGTCGAGGGCGGCAGCGCATCCTGTGCCCGCCGCAGTGATGGCCTGGCGATAGCGGTGATCCACGGCGTCGCCACACGCGAACACACCGGTGAGGTTGGTCATGGTGGTTGGCGAGGCCACCTTGATGTAGCCCTCGGCGTCGA
This sequence comes from Arthrobacter sp. DualSoilB13, assembly GCF_055389195.1. Taxonomy (NCBI): domain Bacteria; kingdom Bacillati; phylum Actinomycetota; class Actinomycetes; order Micrococcales; family Micrococcaceae; genus Arthrobacter; species Arthrobacter sp. DualSoilB13. The sequence goes on from NZ_AP035865.1 coordinate 3,716,402, forward strand.
GGTCCACTTGTCCCTCCACCAGTTCTGTTCGCGGCAGATGACCGATGGCTACGAAGATTCCTGTGGCGGCCTGCTCTCGGGTTTCACCGGTACGCGTGTCCTTGAGCGTCACTCCCGTGACCTTCGTGTCTCCATGGATGGCCGTGATAGCCGAGTTCCAAGCGAAGGTGATCTTGGGATTGTCCTTGGCACGCTGCGCCATGATCCGGGATGCCCGCAGCTCACCCTTCCGGACCACTACCGTGACGGACTTCCCAAAGCGCGTCAGGAACGTCGCTTCCTCCATGGCGGAGTCACCACCACCAACAACGATGATGTCTTGCTCACGGAAGAAGAAGCCGTCGCATGTGGCGCACCAGGATACTCCGTGGCCGCTGAGCTTCTTTTCCTCCGGAAGACCGAGCTCCTTATACGCCGAGCCCGTAGCCAGAATGACGGCAGGTGCCTCGTGGGTCTCACCGGCTCCGGTGACTACGCGCTTGAGGTGAGCCTTGAGATCAACCTCAGTGACGTCGTCGAACACTATCCGGGCGCCGAACTTTTCCGCTTGCTCCTGGAGTCCATCCATGAGTTCGGGTCCCTGAATACCGCCGGGGAAGCCGGGGAAGTTTTCCACTTCGGTGGTGTTCATGAGGGCGCCGCCGGCGGTGACGGAACCTGCCAGCACCAGGGGATTCAAGCCGGCTCGGGCTGCGTAGATCGCCGCTGTGTAGCCAGCAGGGCCGGACCCGATAATGATGAGTTGTTCGTTGCTCACGGGAGTTGCTCCTGGTAGTCGGGGTTACTTGGCCGCGGGGATCAGTGACGCGATAAGGCCTTCGATGCGGGTCTTGATATCGTCGCGGATCGGCCGGACCGCGTCCACACCTTGCCCGGCGGGGTCCTCAAGAACCCAGTCCTCGTAGCGCTTGCCGGGGAAGTACGGGCACTCGTCTCCGCAGCCCATGGTGATCACGACGTCTGATTCTTTGACGGCTTCAGTGGTGAGGACTTTGGGGATCTCGGCCGACATGTCGATACCAAGCTCAGACATGGCTTCCACCGCGGCGGGGTTCACCTTGTCTGCGGGCTGCGAGCCGGCTGAACGGACCTCAATGGCACCCTTGGAAAGGGTGGTGAGAAAAGCTGCGGCCATCTGTGAGCGCCCTGCGTTGTGAACGCAGACGAACAGAACGGACGGCTTCTTAGCGGTTTCGGTGCTCACGGTGTTCTCCTGTGTCAGTTGGGTCTGGTCGGGATCGATCCGCACCAATGCCGCGATGTGTCATATCGATAATCATCGATGCATTGAGTATCGGTCCATAGATTGATGATTGTCAATATATTGAGGGCTGCAGAGCTAGGCGGCACGCAGCCGGGGGGCGAGATCGTGGACTCGGCGTGAAATGTCGGCGAACGCGTCCTCAAACGCTTGCTCGCTATCAAGTCGCACCGGATCCGGAATGGACCAGTGGATGCCCTGGAGCCCCGGCAGCTCCTCGTGGGCGTTATCGCAGACGGTGATCACCAGGTCTTCGGCACCCGCCACGTGGTCGATCAAGCGGGGCTTGGCGCCCTCAAGGTCCAAGCCGTGGCGGCGGGCCACATCCACGGCACCGGGTGCCACATGTTCGGCCGGATGCGTTCCCGCCGAAACCGCTGGGATGTCACTAGCCGTTCGCCACAGAGCGGTAGCCAGTTGCGAGCGGGCGCTATTGCGGGTGCACACAAATAAGACGCGCCGCGCCCCGTGCTCGCGGCCGGGAGTGAGGCCTTCCAGGGCGCCGGGCGCCAGACGAACATAGCTTCGGCGCTTGTCAGCTTCGGAACGATGCCGCACCGCCAGCCCCGCGAGCTCCATGGATCGCAGATGGTGCGACAGCAGATTCGCCGGCATCCCCAATTCCGATTGCAGCTCCGTGGGCGACAGGTCCCCCAAGGTGAGCAGGTCTACGATGCGGAGCCGCGCAGGGTCACTCAGGGCCGCGTACTTGGCGGCTCTCTCCAGAAGAGCTGCCCTCTCCAGAGGGCTTGAGCTTTGATCAATATCCATTGATTCAATTTTGACTGAACTACTTTCATCAGTCAAGCTGTCTTCATGACTTCTTCCCCGACCGCCCTCTGGCGGCGCGCCCTCGCCGAAGCACTGGGTACCTGCCTGCTGGTAGCCATCGTTGTCGGTTCCGGCATCGCGGCCCAGCAGCTCTCGCCGCATGACGTCGGCCTGCAGTTACTGCAGAACAGCACCGCCACCGTGCTCGGGCTGACCGTCCTCATACTGATCCTTGGACCCATTAGTGGCGCGCACTTCAATCCTGCGGTGTCACTGGTGGACTGGGTCCTGGCCAGGCGAACCGGCGGCGGGCTGTCGCTAGGGGAATTAGGCGCGTACATTGCGTCGCAGACTGCGGGTGCCATCTGCGGCAGCGTGCTGGCGAACGCCATGTTTGAGGTGGGTACGTCAATCTCCAGCAAGGAGCGCACAACTCCGGGCCACCTGTTGGGCGAAATCGTGGCCACGGCCGGACTTATTCTGCTGATTTTCTCCCTCGCCGCAACCAAACGGGGCTTCTTGGCAGCCCCAGCTGTTGGCGCCTACATCGGGGCGGCTTATTGGTTCACTTCCTCGACGTCCTTCGCGAACCCCGCAGTCACGGTAGGACGGGTCTTCAGCGACACCTTCGCAGGGATCGCACCCGCCTCCGCGCCTGGATTTGTTCTGGCGCAGTTGGTTGGCGCTGCCATAGGACTGGGATTTCTGGCGGTTCTGTTCCCCACGGAATCGCGCGCACCAGAGGACGTCGTAGTACCGCACCCAGCGGACAAGCACGCATGATCCACCCTTGCACTCGGGGGTAATGCCCAAGTAAAGGACATTGATGGCCGTCAATGTAGGCGCATAATGGGTTCATGACCGCCTTACCAATACTGCAAGCCGCCTCGGAGCAAGACTGCTGCGAAGCAACGGGTCACCCTGCCCTGAATGCGGATGAAGCCAAGCAGAAGGCAACGGTTTTCAAAGCCCTCGCAGACCCTAACCGGCTGCGGCTTCTGTCCATGGTCAAGGCTGAACCGTCAGGAGAATCCTGCGTCTGCGACCTCACTGAGCCACTGGGCCTGGGACAGCCGACGGTGTCGCACCACCTGAAGATCCTTGTGGATGCAGGCCTGCTTCACCGGGAGAAGCGCGGCACGTGGGCGTATTACTCCATGGTCCCGGGCGCATTGGACAGTGTAGCCGGCGCCCTGGCCGCGCTGTGACGGTAGCGCTGAGGGCTATGGAGCCCAAAGACTGGCGGGCGGTCAGGGAGATCTTCCAAGAAGGAATCGACACCGGCTACGCCACTTTCGAAACAAATGCCCCCGAATGGCCCGCCTTCAACAACTCCAGGCTTCCGGACCACCGGCTGGTAGCGGTCAACGAGACTGGGGTGATCCTCGGCTGGACCGCAGTCTCACCGGTTTCCTCGCGTCCGGCCTACGCCGGCGTCGTTGAGCATTCCATCTACGTTGCGGGCGCTGCACGCGGCCACGGCGTTGGGAAACTCCTTCTGCAGGCCCTGGCTGCTTCCACCGAGGCGCAGGGAATCTGGACCATCCAGTCCAGCATTTTCCCGGAGAACGAGACCAGCCTTCGACTCCATCAAGCCAATGGGTTTGCCATTGTCGGGCGGCGGAACCGTATTGCTCGCGTGAGCACCGGACCCGCCGCCGGACAATGGCGCGACACCCTGCTGCTAGAGCGCCGCTCGCCCGTCATTGACTGACGCTTACCGCCCCACCGACGCCTGCTCCTCCTCACGAGGACCCACAACGTCCGTGGAAGACTCACGCGCAAGCTTGCTCGGCCACCAGATCTTGCTGCCGATGTCGTAAGCCAGCGCTGGCACCAGCAGGGATCGGACCAGCACCGTGTCCAGTAGCACGCCGAATGCCACGATGAAGGCGAGCTGGACCAGGAACATGATGGGAATGACACCGAGGGCTGCGAACGTGGCCGCCAGGACCACGCCGGCAGAGGTGATCACACCACCAGTGACGGCCAGTCCGCGCAGGATTCCCGGACGCGTCCCATGTTTCAAGGACTCTTCCCGGACCCGACTCATGAGGAAGATGTTGTAGTCCACGCCGAGGGCCACCAGGAACACGAAACCGAACAACGGCACAGTGGCGTCGGCACCGGAGAAGCCGAACACTCCATTGAAGACCCAGGCGGAAACTCCCATGGCGGCGCCATAGGAGAGCACCACGGACAGCACCAGCAACACCGGTGCTACCACGGAGCGCAGCAGGAGCATCAGGATGAAGAGGATGACCACCAGCACGATCGGGATGATGACCACCAGGTCGCGCTGGGCTGTGGTGTTGGTATCCAGCGCAGTTGCTGTCACGCCGCCCACCAATGCTGCGGAATCAACCTCGCGAACAGCCACACGCAACGACTTCACGGCCTCTTCAGCCTCAATCGAGTCTGCCGCCGAGTTCAACGTGGCATTGATGAGGACCCTGCCGTCGCGAACTGCCGGCTCAGCAGGAGCACCGGGGGCACCGGTGATGGGAACATTTCCGTCAGCCAGCAGGTAGGCGTCACCCACGCCGTCGGCTGCTTTGACCTTGTCCAGGACCTGCTGCGCGGAACCTTGTGAGGCGACCACGACGGCGGGGCTGCCGCTACCGGCGTCGAAGTGGCGCGCCAGCGCTTCCTGCCCGTCCACGGCGTCGGACGCTGAAAGTATGACATCCGTTTGCGGAACCCCATTGGCTTTCAACTGCAACAAGCCTGTGGAAGCGACCAGGAGGAGAAGGACCGAAGCCACCCACACAACCCGCGGGCGCTTGGAGACCAGACGACCCGTGGCTCGCCACAGACCCTTTTGCCCCTCAAGGCCGGTGACAATCTCCGGTTCGCGTTCGTCGTCGGGCAGCAGCTTGGGCCGGAAGGGCCAGAAAGCCGAACGGCCCAGCAACGCCATGAGCGCGGGCAGCAGCGTGAGCGCAGCGAACAAGGAGCAAAGAATACCTGCGGCGGCTACAGGTCCCAGCGCCTTGTTGGAATTCAGATCGGAGAACAGCAGGCAGAGCAGCGCAATGATGACAGTGGCCCCGGAAGCGAGGATGGGCTCGAAGGAGGCCTTCCATGCCGTGATCACCGCTTGGGTGCGGTTGGTGGTGTGCGTGAGCGCCTCCCGGAACCGCGCCACGAACAGCAGCGCGTAGTCCGTCGCGGCGCCAATGACCAGAATGGACAGGATGCCTTGGCTCTGCCCGTTCAACTGAATCCAGCCGGCCTTCGCCATTCCAAACACCAGAAGGATCGCGGCGCACAGGGCAAACACGGAGGTGAGCAGCACTGCGATTGGCAGCACCACCGAGCGGTAGACCAGCAGCAGGATTACGAACACGGCACCCAGGGCAACCAGCAGCAGGATGCCATCAATTCCACCAAAAGCGTTGACGAGGTCGGCGGTCAGGCCTGCCGGACCAGTGACAAATGCCTTCATGCCGTCCGGCGCGCCGGGCTGCACGACGTCACGCAGCTCCTGGACTTTCTCCCGCAGCTCATCCGAGGACGCCATGGGGACAACGAACTGAACTGCCTTGCCGTCTTGCGACGGGATGGGCCCAACGACGGCGCTCCCCAGCTTGAGCGCCTCAATGTCGGCTTTCAGCTGGGCTGCTTCGCCCAGCTGCGCGGGGGTGAAGGAAGCGTCGCTCTCGATGATGACAATTGCCGGGATCTCTTCGGAGTCCCGGAATTTGGCCTGCCAGTCAGCGGCTTCCGTGGCTTCGGCGCCAGCGGGAAGGAAGGAAGCTTGGTCGTTGGATGAGACCTCTTCCAGCCGGCCGAACGTGGGGCCGCCGATTCCTGCGATGCCCAGCCAGGTGATGACCAGCACCACTGGTATCAGCCAGCGCAGCCAGAACGGTATCTTCTGCGAGTTCATGAGTCCTTCTTTTGGTGGGAGTGCTTGAGGGCTTTATTCCATCATAGATTATCTCTATGATGGAACTATTCCAAGGCCTCATCACTGCTAATGACGGAATCCCCTATGGCTGGGAGTAATATCCGGAAGGCAGTAATCACATGACAACGCTGGCAGGAGGGCGGACATGTCGAACCCCACAGACCCGCGCCCCGGCGAGGGGCGCCCCGAGAACGCGGCTCCCCAAGAACTTGTGCGGCTCCTCCAGGACTTCACCCTCGAGGCCAACCACTATGTAGACGCCGCAGGCGGCCGGAACGACATGCACCGCACGGACCTCAACGCGCTGGCCGTCATTATGCGCCACTCCGCAGCGGGCAAGGTGGTCACCCCGGGTGTTCTCCGCGCCGAACTCCGGCTCAGCTCCCCTGCCACTACCGCATTGGTTGATCGCCTGCACGCCTCCGGACATGTGGTGCGCGAACGACTCGGGACGGACCGCCGGCAGGTCCAGTTGCAGATGACCCCCAAGGCGTACCAGGACGGAAGCGCCATGTTCATGCCGCTCGCCATACGCATGGGTAAGGCAATGGCCGCTTACAGCCCTTCGGAGCTGGCGCTGGTGACCCGGTTCATGACTGACATGGTGGAGGCCACCCTCGCCGCCCGCGAAGAAGCGGCCCAATCCGAACCCAACTGAGTCGCATTTGTGCGCGTTTTGAGGGTCCAAAACGCGCAAAATGCGACCCAGTTGGGTAGCGTTTCCCTATGAACGCGCAGCAGCCTGAAGATGTCTATACCCACGGGCACCACGAGTCGGTTGTCCGGGCCCACGCCTCACGGACGGTCCAGAATTCGGCCGCGTTTGTGATTCCCCATCTCACCCCCGGAACGTCAGTTCTCGACGTCGGGTGCGGACCCGGCAGCATCACCTGCGACTTCGCGGGGCTGGTTGCGCCCGGGCAAGTGATCGGCTTGGACCGGTCCGCCGACATCGTGGCACAGGCCACCGAACTGGCAACCGAGCGCGGCGTGGACAATGTTTCCTTCCAGACCGGCAACATCTACGATCTCGATTTTGAGGACGAGTCCTTCGACCTCGTTCACGCACACCAGGTCCTCCAGCACCTGACAGACCCCGTCGCCGCCCTCCGTGAAATGCGCCGGGTGGCGAAACCCGGCGCCATAGTTGCGGTCCGCGACGCCGATTTCCACGGCATGAGCTGGTACCCGGAAGTCCCCGAGCTGGACGACTGGATGGAGCTCTACCAGAAGATCGCCCGCCGCAACGGAGCAGAACCCGACGCCGGCCGTCGCCTTGTTTCGTGGGCCCAGCAAGCAGGATTCACTCAGGTAGCGCCCACCAGCAGCAACTGGCTCTACGCCACCGCCCAACAACGCGCGTGGCAGTCCCGGGTCTGGAGCGAACGGGTGCTGCACTCAGCGTTCGCCGAGCAAGCCTTGGAGTACGGTTTCGCCAACGAGGCCGACCTCGCCCGGATTGCTGCAGGCTGGCACCGCTGGGGAGCCTCCGACGACGGCTTCTTCCTCATTCCCAACGGCGAGGTGATCGCTCGGGCATAATCTCCGGAGAAAGTTTGCCGAACCATGTAGAAAAGCCCGCCGCAGTTCCGACCCATGAGTGAAAGCACCTACAAAGGGCGCCCCTCACAAGGAGTTTGAGATGAAATACATGATCATGATGTTCGGTTCTGCCGAGGGCATGATGGAGACCGCTGACCCTGCATGGATTCAGGAAATGATCGGATTCATGATCCAGATCGACAAGGACCTGACCGAATCCGGTGAGATGGTGTTCAACGCGGGCCTCGCCGATGGCAGCACCGCGAAGCTCGTCAAGCAGACCCCCGACGGCGTCATCACCACCGACGGACCCTATGCCGAATCCAAGGAGTCGCTTGTTGGGTATTGGGTGGTCGATGTTGCCAGCGAAGAACGCGCGGTGGAGATCTGTTCCAGCATTGTGAAGTACGCGCAGGTAGTCGAACTCCGCGCAGTTCAGGAAGCGCCGCCGGAGGTCTAACTGGGTTCCCCGCCGGACGCACGAATCGAGGACCTGCTGCGCACTCTGGCGCCGCAGGTCCTCGGCGTGCTGGCACGGACACACGGCCAGTTCGATGCCTGCGAGGATGCCGTCCAGGAGGCACTCCTTGAGGCCTCCCTGCAGTGGCCTTCCGGACTCCCGGACAACCCGAAGGCATGGCTGATGGCGGTCGCGTCACGCCGGCTGGTTGATTACTGGCGAAGCGAAAGCGCCCGCCGCGCACGCGAGGAACGTGTTGCGGCCATAGACGCCGACTTCCACTACAGCTCAGTTTCGGAAGCCGACGACACCCTCACCCTGATGTTCCTCTGCTGCCACCCCGCGTTGTCCGCACCATCGCAACTCGCCCTAACGCTCCGGGCCGTTGGCGGACTCACGACGGCGGAAATCGCCTCAGCTTTCCTGGTCCCCGAAGCGACCATGGGTCAGCGCATCAGCCGTGCGAAACAGGGGATCCAGAAGGCAGGAGCCACGTTCACCATGCCGCCGCCTTCCGAGCGCAAGGCAAGGCTCGGCGTCGTACTTCACGTGCTGTACCTGATCTTCAACGAAGGCTACGCGGCCAGCTCGGGTCCGTCGTTGCAGCGTGAGGAACTCACCACTGAAGCCATCCGGGTGGTGCGTCTGCTCGTAGCCGTTGCGCCGCGAGAGCCGGAGGCGACTGGCCTGCTGGCGCTGATGCTGCTCACCGATTCCCGGCGCGCAGCCCGTGCGTTGGCAGACGGAACGCCTGTGCCGTTGGCGGAGCAGGACCGGCGCCTCTGGAACCGGGACCAGATCGAGGAAGGCATCACTCTGCTGTCCGCCGTGCTGGGTCGCGGTGCCGCGGGGCCCTATCAGCTCCAAGCGGCCATCGCTGCCGTTCATGCAGAGGCCGCCTCCAGCGATCAGACCGACTGGCCTCAAATTCTGGCGCTGTACACAGTGCTTGAAGCGGTGGCACCCAGCCCCGTGGTCACGCTGAATCGCGCGGTTGCCGTGGCCATGGTGCATGGTCCGGCCGCCGGGCTTGAACTGCTGGCGGGACTGGATACGGCGCTGGGCCGCACACACCGTTTGGACGCCGTGCGGGGCCACCTGCTGGAGATGTCGGGCGCCTATGTGGAGGCCCGCGCAGCGTACCTCTTGGCGGCCAAGAAGACCGGAAGCCTGCCCGAACGAAAGTACCTCATGGAAAAAGTCGCGCGGATGGACCAGCAGTAACCCCATATAGTCGGAACCATGGAACAACGCATACTTGGCAAGACCGGCCGGTCCGTCTCCACCGTCGGACTGGGAACGTGGCAACTGGGAGCCGATTGGGGTTCCGTCACCGAAGAGGACGCCTTTGCCGTCCTTGAAACCTCGGTGGAAGGCGGCGTCAATTTCTTCGACACCGCAGACGTCTACGGCGACGGGAGGAGCGAGCAGTTCATCGGCCGCTTCCTCCGCGCCAACCCGGACACGGACATCACGGTTGCCACCAAGATGGGCCGCCGCGTGGATCAGGTCCCCGAAAATTACACCTTGGAGAACTTCCGGGCGTGGACCGACCGCTCCCGGCGCAACCTGCAGCAGGACACCTTGGACCTCGTTCAACTGCACTGCCCTCCCACGTCCGTCTACAGCAGCGACGAAATCTACGACGCACTGGACACCCTCGTCAGCGAAGGGGCCATCCGCAACTACGGCGTCAGCGTTGAGCGCACCGATGAGGCCCTCGAAGCCATCAAGCGCGGGAATACTGCATCCGTGCAGATCATCCTCAACGCCTTCCGCCTCAAGCCCTTGGATGAGGTTCTGCCCGCAGCCAAGGAAGCGGGCGTAGGCATTATTGCGAGGGTGCCGCTGGCGTCCGGTTTGCTGTCCGGGAAGTACACGCCGGACACCGAGTTCCCTGAAAACGATCACCGCAATTACAACCGCGACGGGTCTTCCTTCGACGTCGGCGAGACGTTCTCAGGCGTCGATTTCGCAACCGGCGTCAAGGCCGCGCAGGAGTTCAGCGGATTAGTGCCCGACGGCGTCAGCACCGCCCAAGCGGCCCTCGCCTGGGTCATCGCGCAGGACGGTGTCACCTCGGTCATTCCCGGTGCACGATCCGCTTCGCAGGCAGCGGCAAATGCCGAGGCAGGTGGCCTGCAGTCTGTAGGCGCCGGGCTCACGGACGGGGTCCAGGACATCTACGACCGTTACTTCCGCGCAGCGATTCACCCGCGCTGGTAGCTGCCGGGCCGCCGTCGGGCGTAAACGTACGACGGCGTCACCAGCCGCCGCGCGTGGGCGTATGTCCCTTTCGGGCTTCTTCAGGCATCGGCATCTCTGCCCGCAATCCGAGGAGCCGGATGGGACGGTCCGGCTCGATTTTTCCGCTGAGCTCCAAGGCCTGCGCAAGGACTTCCCCGCGGTCGAAAGTCTCGGGAATCTTCCTGGCGTAGGTCTTGGTGACGAACGGAGCGTAGCGGACTTTCAGAGTTAGCCCGATCACCGGGCGTCCTTCCGCCGCGACGTCTTCCAGGACGCGGGCGGTCAGTTCCTTGATGGCGTCGCTGATCTGGGCGGGCGCGGTGAGGTCCTGTTGGAAGGTGGTCTCGCGGCCATGCGCCCGGGCCACCCACGGAGTATCATCCACCTCGCTGGAACCCTCACCGCGTCCCAACTGCGCGTACCAAGGACCCATCTTGGGGCCGAACTCGGAGACTAAGTCCTGGGGATCGACCGCCGCGAGTTCAGCGACTGTAGTGATCTTGTGCTTCGCCAAGCGCTGGGACACTTTGCTTCCAATGCCCCACAATTCCTTGGTGGGCTTGTCGCCCATAACGTCCAGCCAGTTCTCCTTGGTCAGCCGAAAGATGCCTGCCGGTTTGCCGAAATCCGTGGCGTTCTTGGCACGGACCAACGTGTCGCCGATGCCTACGCTGCAGTGCAGCTGCGTTTGCTCCAGGACGGCGGCCTGGATCTGCTTGGCGTAGGCGTCCGGATCCTCCGTTTGGATGCCCACAAAAGCCTCGTCCCAGCCGAGCACTTGAACCGTGGCTCCCGGCTGCGCGCGCAGCGTGGTCATCACCACGTGCGAGGCCGCCAAGTACGCCTCCTGATCAACCGGCAGGATGATGGCGTCCGGCACTTTCCGGGCTGCGATCCTGAGGGGCATCCCGGAACCGACGCCGAACGCCCTGGCTTCATAGGACGCGGTGGACACCACAGCCCGCTCCGTGGGGTCCCCCCGGCCTCCCACGATGATCGGTTTGCCCGCGAGCTCGGGCCGCCGGAGTATCTCGACAGCGGCAATGAACTGGTCCAGATCGACGTGCAGCACCCACGGGATTCCGCTCACGGCACCAGTTTGCCCTAAGCCGCGGCTTGGGCTGTAGCTTCCTGACCCACTTTGAGGTCCTGGAGCGCCATAATCAACCCATTCCGGGTGCATTCCGTGGTCAGCGCAGCCAAACAGGGTCAGGAAGCAACGCGTCCAAACCACCCACTTCACGGGCATAAGCTGAGATGTGCAGTTTTCACTCTGGCTGGCCCTGGTTGGCGCCGGCACCCTGATCAGTTTCACTCCCGGCGCCGGTGCCATTTTCACCATGAGCAACTCGCTCAATTCCGGCTTCCGACGCTCCATCTGGGGCATCCTTGGTCAACAGGTGGCCTTGGTCATCCACATTGTGATCGTCGCTCTGGGCGTTGGCGTGCTGGTGTCCAACTCGCCGGTGATCTTCAATGTGATCCGCTACGCCGGCGCCGCATACCTGGTGTACCTGGGCATCCGGCAGTTCCTGCACAAGCCGGACCTGGACAAGGAAGAGGTTGAGGACAAGAAGAACGAGTCCGCCCTGTCCATGTTCCAACGCGGCATCTGGGTGAACCTGCTGAACCCTAAAGCCATTGTGTTCTTCCTGGCCTTCATGCCCCAGTTCATTAGGCCAAACGAACCCCTGCTTCAGCAGTATGTGGTGCTCTCTGCCACGGTGATTGTCATTGACATCATGGTGATGTGGTTCTTCTTCGCCCTCGCAGCCCGGTCCTTCCAAAGATTCACCCATGACCAAAAGGGCCAGAAAGTCCTCAACCGCGTCTTTGGCTGCTTGTTCGTGTTGGTCGGCATCCTGCTGGCAGTTATCCACTAGCCACGGCGCGTCATAGCAAAACGCGGTGCTACCGTCGAAGCCATGGAATCCGATTGGATCGAACACCGACGAGCTGACGATGGCGAGCACGTGGGCTGGATGAAGCCGGTAGACGATGGATTCGTTGCCATTGACCTTCTGGGACGCCCCAGGACGGAGACGGTGGACTGGTTGAGCGCCGAGGAAACTCTTGATGAACTCGGGCTGCGCTACCTGGCCGACCCTCACGAATTACTGCTCGACGACGGCGGTTGGCTTCGCGTGCGGATCGCCGAGGTTACGCCCTCCGCTGTCCGCGTGAAAAAGGAAGACTGGGGCGATATGACAGCGCCGCAGATTTACTTCACGGTGTCGCTACCCATCACGGAGGACCAGCTTCGCCCGCTGTCACCTAGCCAAGAGACGTAGATCCCCGCACTACCAACGAACTTTCTAGCGTCACATGTGGCTCTGCCAGCGGTAGGCCTTCCATGAGTCCCCGCAGTTGTTCCCCGGCCTTGCGCCCTAGCGGTGTGGCCGGCAAGTGGACGGTGGTGAGGCTGGGGTTGCTGGTGGCTGAGTACGGCAGGTCATCGAAGCCCGCCACGGCCAACTCCTCAGGGATCCGGACACCCTCCACGCGCGCTTCCTGCAGCACGCCGTAGGCATGCGTATCGGTACCGCAAACGACGGCGGTAACTCCCTCACGCTGCCACTCCGGCCAGGCCTCGGCGAACGCGGCAGCGGCAGCACCGACGTCGATCGGGGTGCTGATGACATGCCCGTCGGCCACTAAAAGCCCACAGGCTGCAGCCTCCGCCAAGAAGGCTTCACGGCGCAGTTGGAACGTGGCCGTGCCGGTGATGCCGTCCACGTAGGCGGCCCGGGTGTGCCCGGAAGCAGCGAGGTGCCGGGCAAGCTCGCGGGCGCCCTGGGCGACATCAAGGTTCACGGACGGTGCATAGGACTCGAGCCCCGGGGCATCCAGCAAGACAAGGGGCGGGGCTGCAGACAGGTCTTCCAGGAATTCCGCGCTGGGTGCGCCCACCAGCAGTCCAGCAGGGCGGAGAGCCAGCAACTTGCGGACGTCATCAGCCTGCGGTGATTCACCGGCGTCGGTCACGGAGAGCAGCAACTGATACTCGGAACCCAATGAATCGCGCACCCCCGCGATGACGTTGGCAAAGAAGGGGTTGGACACATCCGGCGTCACAAGTATGACGATTGAGCTGACCCCGCGGGCCAGCGAGCTGCCGATGCTGTCCACCACGTAGCCGAGCTCGGCAATCGCCGAGCGGACCCGGGAGATGTTGTCATCGGATACCCGGCCCTGGGTTTTGCCGTTCGCCACCAAGGACACGGTGGCCGTGGAAACGCCTGCGCGGGCGGCCACCATCGCGGCCGTCACGCGTTGCGAGCGGGGCGCGCGGCCGTGGGGCCGTTCCAGGGATTCCATGCATCGATCGTAGCGGCTCCAACCAGCCCTGACCTGCGAGAAGGCATCAAGCGCTTGACGTTGAAGGTTCAAAGGTCACGTTAAGCGTTTGACGTAAGTAGCCAAGCAGTGCCAGAATCTCCCTGAATGCATACTGCCCTGCCCGGGAAAGTTCCAGGCAGGCCCCAATGACGTGGAGAAAAACGTGGACCCCAACACCATGACGCCCGCACCCAGGAAGATCATTCTTGACTGCGACCCTGGCCATGACGACGCAGTGGCATTGCTGCTGGCGCACGGCAACCCGGACATCGAACTGCTGGCGGTCACCACCGTGGTGGGCAACCAGACCTTGGAAAAGGTCACCCGGAATGCCCTCTCCGTGGCCACCATTGCCGGCATCACGGGAGTCCCCTTCGCCGCCGGCTGTGACCGCCCCTTGGTGCGCACCATCGAAACGGCCCCCAGCATCCATGGCGACTCCGGCATGGACGGACCGGAACAGCCTGAGTCCGCCATCGAGCTGGACCCGCGCCACGCCGTCGATCTCATCATTGAAACCGTCATGGCACATGAGCCGGGCACCGTCACTCTGGTCCCCACAGCGGGCCTCACCAACATCGCCATGGCTGCCCGCAAAGAGCCCCGCATCGTTGAGCGCGTCAAGGAAGTTGTCCTCATGGGCGGCGGCTACCACGTGGGCAACTGGAGCGCCGTAGCGGAGTTCAACATCATCATTGACCCTGAAGCCGCGCACATCGTCTTCAATGAGAAGTGGCCCGTGGTGATGGTGGGCCTCGATCTCACGCACCAGGCCCTGGCCACCGACGAGGTGGTGGACCGCATCGCGGCCATCGGCACCAAGCCGGCTAAGTTCGTCATGGAACTCATGGACTTCTTCCAGAAGACCTACAAGGACGCCCAGGGCTTCGACTTCCCGCCGGTGCACGATCCCTGCGCCGTTGCCTACGTGATCGACCCCTCGGTCATGACAACCCGCAAGGTCCCCGTGGACATCGAGCTCCAAGGCAAGCTCACTCTCGGCATGACCGTGGCCGACTTCCGCGCGCCTGCGCCGGAGGACTGCCACACCTCCGTGGCCGTGGACCTGGACCACAAGAAGTTCTGGGATCTGGTCACCGACGCGATCGAACGGATCGGCGAACCAACGCTCGACGGCGGCGCTGACGCCACCGCTGCTGCTGAGACCGTTCTGGCTGGAGAGGCAAAGTAATGTCCTCCCCCGCAACCGAATCCACATCCACCCGCGGCAACGTCACCGCGCTCATGGTGGCCCTGCTGGCAGCCTGCGTGGCCTTCCAGCTCAACGCCTCCATGCTCAGCCCGGCCCTGGTGACCATGGGCAACGAACTCAACACTGACCAGGCCACCATCGGCCTGTCCCAGACCTGGTTCTTCACGGCTGCCGCCCTGTTCTCCCTCTTCCTCCCGCGCCTGAGCGACATCGTGGGCCGCAAGAAGATCCTTGTGGGCATGATGCTCCTGATGGCAGTGGGCTCGGTCATTGCCGCGCTGGCCCCGGACGTTACCTGGCTCTTCGTGGGCCGCATCATCCAGGGCGTCAGCGGCCCCACGGTTCCGTTGTGCCTGATCATGCTCCGCTCCGCGGTCAGCAACCCCCGCAAGTACGGCACCCTCATGGGCCTCATCACCGCGGTCAACGGTGGCGTGGCCGGCGTGGACTCCTTCGTGGGTGGCTACTTCGCTGAGAACTTCGGCTTCCGCAGCATTTTCTGGCTCATGGTCGCCCTGGCCCTCGTTGCCACCGTGCTGATTGCCGTCCTGGCCGGTGAAAGCAAGCCTGCTGCGGGTACCACCATGGACTGGCTGGGTGTGTTCTGCATTGTGATTGCCGTGGGCGCTTTGCTGACAGCCTTGAACGAGGGCGCCAAGCTTGCCTCCGCCTTCGACTCCGGCACCCTGACCCTCGCGGTGGTCCTCACCGTGATCGCCACCGTCGCGTTCTACGCGTTCTGGACCGTTGAAAAGCGGGCCAAGCAGCCCATGGTGGAAACTGTGCATCTGCGCCAGCGCTCCACGTGGGCGCCGCTGCTGACCACCACGCTCACCATGACCGGCATCTTCGCGGTCATCAACGGCATCGTCCCGGCCTACGTGCAAGCAGCGGATCCGGGCTTCGGCGTTGGTCCCACAGAGATGTCGCTCATCATCCTGACTCCATACGCGCTGCTGGGCTGGCTCTTTGGTCCGATCAGCGGCCGACTGGCACCCGTGCTCGGCTACACCAAGGTCCTGCGCATCGGCCTGCTTGGCAGCTTGGTGGCGCTGGCGATCATCGCGTTCTTCGGCCTCAACAACCTGCCCATGATGATTGTGGGAACGGCCTTGCTGGGCATCATGTACGCCGGTACCGTCAACATCATGCTCAACGGACTGGGCGTGGTTCTCTCCCCGCAGGGCAACCCAGGCTTCCTGCCTGGCATGAACGCCGGCGCCTTCAACCTCGGTGCCGGGCTGAGCTTCCTTGTCCTGCCCGCGGTCCTCGTGGCCACCGCTTCGCTCAATGATGCCAAGGCGTCCTACCTGACCGTTGTTGTGGTGGGACTCGCCATCACCCTGGCAGCCTTCGCAGCCTCACTCCTGATCCCCAAGCCGGTGGACGCAGAAGTGACCGAAACCGAAAAGGTGACCGCATGACCAGCGCACCCAAGGCGGGAATCGTCGTCGTCGGCTCCCTGAACGCCGACCTCACCATCTACTGCGACCGCCTCCCTCAACCCGGCGAGACGGTCCACGGCAACGGTTTCGCCGTCAATCCCGGCGGCAAGAGCGCCAACCAGGCCGTGGCTGCCAGCAAGCTCGGCGGTCAGGTCAGCCTGATCGGTGCCGTGGGAGACGACCCCAACGGCACCATGCTCCTCGACTCTACGGCCAGCGCGGGAGTGGACGTGTCCCGCGTCCGACGCTCCGACGTCGCTACTGGTGTTGCGGTCATTTCCGTAGACGCCGGCGGCGAGAACAGCATCATCATTTCCGCAGGCGCCAATGGGACCCTACGGCCTTCGGATGTCACGCCCGACGCCTTCCAGGATGCAGCCGTGGTGTGCCTCTGCCTGGAGGTGGAGACGGATACCGTGATTGCCGCTGCCCAAGCAGGGCACGACGCCGGTGCGACCGTTCTGCTAAACCTCTCGCCTTACGCGGAGGTGCCGGAGGCTTTGGCCGGGTTGAGCGATGTGCTGCTGGTGAACGCGCACGAGGCGTCGTTGTTCCTGGGCTCGGAAGCGGACATTCCGGACGCCGCTGCAGAGGCGGAGGCGTGGGAGCCGGTCAGGAGCCAGTTCGCCGACCGTGGGTTGCAGCGGGTGCTGGTGACCCTGGGCGCACACGGATCCGTGGTTCTGGATTCCTTGGCCCGTGGCACTGAAGACCAGATCACCCGTATCGCCCCTACGCGTGTTTCCGCAGTGGACACCACGGGTGCCGGTGATGCCTTCACTGGTGCTGTGGCTGCTCGCTTGGCAGCTGGTGAATCCCTCGCAGATGCTGCATCTTTCGCCTCGGTGGCTGCGGCCTTGGCTGCCACGAAGAAGGGTACGCAGGCCGCCTACCCAACCATCACCGACGTAGAACAGCTGCGGGGCGCTTAGTACCAGCCTCGCACCCAACTGGGTCGCACTTAAGCGCGTTTTGAGCCGTCAAAACGCGCTTAAGTGCGACCTACTTGGGTTAAGCGGACTTGCGGGCTGCTCGTTGGGCCGCCCGCTCTACTGCCTTGCGGGACAGGGTTCCGTGGCCGGCCATGAGGCGGGGAACCACAACATACACAGCGGCGGGAACCACCAGGGCCGTGAGCAGCAGCGCCCGGAGGACCGGGTGGAGCGGCTCCATGATGGGACCAAGGAGCAGCATGCCGATGGACACCAGCGGGAAGATGGCCAGCCAGGTGATGAGGGCCCGCATGTGAACGGACGGCGCTTTCGGACGGGCAGGGGCGGCCGGGGCGGCTGGGGTTTCAACGGCGATGTGGGAGCTTGTTTGTGTCGTCATGGCATTCTCCAACTAAACGGTTGCTTTTGGCTTGGAATTACAATAACCCCACTCTCCAACAAATACAACCATCCAGTTGGAAACTGGTAATATGACTCCTATGGCATGGGACACAGAGCGAACCAAGGCGCTGCTTCTAGAGGCAGCTACCAGTGAGTTTTGCACCCGCGGATTGGCCGGCGCCCGCATTGATCGCATCGCGGCGGAGGCCGGGGTCAACAAGGAGCGGATCTACCAGTACTTCGGCAATAAGAACGCGCTCTTCGACGCCGTGATCGTCGCCGCCCTCAGCTCCCTCATGGACGAAGTACCCATCGAAGGCAGCGGACCCGAAGCCATGGCGGACTACGCCGGCAGGCTCTTCGACCACCATCAGCAAGATGCCACGGCCCCACGCCTCCTGTTCTGGGAAGGACTGGAACGGGGCACGGAAGTGGTGGGGCTGCCAAAGCGGATGGCCAACTGCGCATCCAAGGTCAACAGCACCATCGCCGCCCTCCCCGGCGTCTCCAGGGAAGATGCAGGGGATCTCCTCATCACCATCGTGAGCCTGTGCGACGCCGCCCCGGTACTCCCGGCACTCGATGGACTGATGGCCGGCAACGACCCCGGCCGCGCACAAAGGCGACGCGCCGCCGTCGTACGTACCGTCTACTTGGCGGCTGCAGCGCTTGCCGCCGAGGCGCAGGAACCGGCCCGCACCTAAGCGCAACCCGCTTGCCCGCACGGCCCATCGTGACAACTTTGACACGAAAAGTGACTTAGTTGTGAAGTTACCCCTAGCCAAGAGGGGGCGCCATGAACCATGCTTGCTGAATGTACTCAACGACGAGCCCATACCGCATCATCACGGTCTGCACTGGAAACATCTGCCGCTCGCCCATGGCAGCGCTCATGCTCACCGAAGCCTTCGGCGCGGAAGGGCTCGGCGAACTCGTGGCGGTGGACTCCGCGGGCACTACGGGCTACGAAGTTGGACACCCCATCGACCCCCGCGCCGCACGGGTTCTAACGGCCCAGCACCTCGCGTCCGAGGACCACGTTGCCCGCGAGTGGCGGCGTGAATGGTACGCCGAACGGGACCTGATCCTGGCACTGGATGTTGACCATTTCGGCTGGCTTCAGGAAGGGGCCCCGGATCACGCCTCCCTCGGAAAAGTCCGGATGCTCCGCAGCTTCGATCCCCACATGGCAGGCCGCAGCTCCCTTGACCTCGGCATCGAAGACCCTTGGTACGGCGGCCACACGGACTTCGACAACACGTGGACGCTCATCAACGCCGCCATCCCAGGGATCGTGCAGCACGTCAAAGCAGCCATCGCAGCGTCTCATGACGCGAAAGCCCCCGAGCCCCAGCAGGTAACCTCTATGACATGACCCCTGCACCCGTGATCATCGCAGTTGACGGCAGGTCCGGCGCAGGAAAGACCACGCTGGCCGTTGAGCTGGCGGCCCGATTGCGGCAACACCATAAGGTTTCGCTGTTCCACCTGGAAGACATCTACCCCGGCTGGAACGGCCTCATGCCCGGCATTGAGCGCTACGTGGGCACGGTCCTGAAGCCGCTCAGCGAAGGCATGGCGGCAGAGTGGACCAGCTGGGATTGGGACAAACACTACGACGGCGGCCTGAACGTTACGCTGCCAGCTGAGATCGTGATCGTTGAAGGGGTAGGCGCGGCGGCGGACGCCGCCCGTCCCATGCTGGACGCCGTGGTGTGGGTGCAAGCCTCCGGCGACGAGCGCCGTCGTCGGGCTTTGACTCGTGACGGAAGTACCTACGAACCGTACTGGGACAGCTGGGCCGCCCAGGAGGATGAGTGGCTTTCAAGCGACCAGGTGATCAGTGCCGCTGACATTCGGGTGCAGAACCTTGCCGACGGCAGCGCTCCGGACGATGTCCTCCGAACCCTGATGTACCTTCCTTCGGTTGCTTCGATTTTGTCGCCGGAACTCAGTGCGCGGCGGGGACTTCAGCTGCGATCCGAGCGCCTGGACGCGACGCCCGACGCTGAGCTGCTCTTCGCCTCCCTCTACGGCAAGTCCACCAACGCTGTGTGGCTGGATTCTTCCAATGCCTCCGCCGTCGCCGGCCGTTCCCAAGCCGCCGCGCGCAGCCGCTTCAGCATCCTGGCTGACGACGGCGGCACGTTCGGCCAGTCGGTACTGCACCGCTCCGGAACCACCCAAGTGACCGCAGGTTCCGCCTCCGTCAGCACCTCCGGGCCGTTCTTCCGCTGGCTCGATTCCGTCTGGGGCCGCCGGGCCGTCCGCGCACCCCGAGGTTACGACGGCCAGTTCACACTCGGCTGGCTCGGATACCTCGGCTACGAACTCAAGCGCGAAACCGGCGGGAACCACATCCCCTCCGACACCCCCGACGCCGCTTTGCTCTTCGCCTGCCGGGCTGTGGTGGTAGATCATCGCGAACAGGCTGTCTGGCTGCTCGCCTTGGAAGCGCCCGATGCCGAGGAATGGTTGCGTGCGGCCCGCACCGCCGTCGAGGCTTCAGTCTCCCCGGCTGCCGGCCTCGCGGTCTCTTTCAATCCGGAGCCTGCCGGCCTTGAGTTCGTCAGCCGCGACTCTGCCACTGACTACAAGCGCAAAATCGCGGACTCGCAGCACCAAATCAGCGAAGGTAACTCCTACGAGATCTGCCTTACCACCACGCTGGAAGCCCCTGCCGGCGGCCTGGACCCGTGGGCGAGCTACCTGGCACTGAGGCGCCGGAACCCTGCACCCTTCGCCAGTTACCTTCGGTTCGGCGACTTGGTGGTGGCAAGTACATCACCTGAGCGGTTCCTCCGCATCATGTCCGACGGCGGTATGCGCGCCGAGCCGATCAAGGGCACCCGCGGCCGTTCTGCTGACCCTTCTGAGGACGCTGCTTTGCGGCACGACCTTGAGACGTCGCTGAAGGACCGCGCGGAGAACATCATGATTGTGGACCTGCTGCGCAACGACCTCAGCCACTTCGCCATCCCGGGTTCCGTGACGGTCAGCCGGCTGTGCGCCATAGAAAGCTACGCCACCGTCCACCAAATGGTGAGCACCATAGACGCACACCTTCGTCCGGGTGCTCCGCGGGCGGAAGCCCTGGCTGCAGCCTTTCCCGCAGGGTCCATGACAGGTGCCCCGAAGATCAGCACCATGGACATCCTTGACCAGCTCGAATCCGGGCCCAGGGGGATCTACTCCGGCGCAATCGGCTACTTCTCACTGAACGCCGCAACGGACCTCGCGGTGGTGATCCGCACTCTGGTGGTCAATCCTGACGGCACTGGCGGGCGAACCCTGTCCCTCGGCGTGGGTGGGGCCATTACTGCGGATTCCGTGGCTGATGACGAGTACGAGGAAATCCGGACCAAGGCATACGGTGTGCTGTCCACGCTGGGTGCTGACTTCCCCGCCTGAGTTTTTGTACAGCTAATGCCCTCAAGAACGTCTCTAAAGGGCGTTAGCTGTACACAACTACTGGAGCGTGGCGGTCAATCTGGCCACGTTATCCACATACTTGGCAATTGGGGGTCTATCCATCCAGTCGTCCAACGTAAGCTCCTTGGAAACCTCGCGATACGTGGATTCAACCGTCCGCATGAGGTCCACGGTTTCGGCGCCCAAGAGCATCACCGAAACCTCCATGTTCAGGGAGAAGGAGCGCATGTCCATGTTGCTGGAACCGAGAACGGCCACTTCGTCATCGATGGTGAAGTGCTTGGCATGGAGGACATACGGCGCCCGGTACAGGTAGATCCGCACTCCTGCGTCCAACAAGGCTTCGTAGTAGGAGCGCTGGGCGTGGTGGACCAGGAACTGGTCGCCTTTTTCGGACACAAAGAGCTCCACATCCACACCCCGCTGCGCAGCGGTGGTGATGGCGTAAAGCAAGGAGTCATCAGGAACGAAGTACGGGCTGCAAATGGAGATTCTGTGCTGCGCTGAATAGATCAGTGTATTGAACAAGCGAAGGTTGTTCTCTGTGGCGAACCCCGGACCGCTCGGCACTACTTGGGCGGTGACGTGCCCTGGAGACGGCCGGCTTGGAAGGCGCAACTGGTCCTCAAGCGACTCATCGGTCTCGCTGAGCCAGTCCGTGGCGAACACTACATTGAGGGTTGCCACGATTGGCCCCTCGAGCCGGGACATGAGCTCAACCCATTTACGGCCCACTTTGTGGTGTTTGGGATTGTTGTAGGACGGTTCAATCAGGTTCTGGGAGCCGGTGAAAGCAATCTCGCCGTCGATCACCATGATCTTGCGGTGGTTCCTGAGGTCCGGACGCCTCCACTGACCATGGATAGGCAGCAGCGGAAGCATTCGCTTCCATTGGATCTTGCCTGCCTTGAGCCGGCGGATCAGGCGACGGTATCCCTTGACCCGCAGCGTCCCAATGTGGTCGAAGAGCAGCCTGACGGTGACACCCCGCTCAGCAGCTTTCTCCAGCTCAGTGAGCAGTTCGTCCGTCACGGAGTCGCTGCTCATGATGTAGAACTCGGCGTTGATGTAGGTCTTGGCACCCTTCACCGCTTGAGCCATGGCTGCGATGGATTCATGGTAGCCGGGGATCAGTTCAACCTTATTGCCATCAACCATGGGCAGGGATCCCAGGCGATGGTTCAGCTCACCGGCCGACTTCACCCATTCCGGACCCGAGTAGACGCTCACCGGATCCGCAAGATCGGACGTCACCGCCCGGACACGCCGGTTAACTTCTTCCTGCTGCTCACGCCGCCGCTTGGACAGCTTGAAATTGCCGAAAAGGAGGAAGAGGACGAAGCCCACCGAGGGGATGAGGAACACCGCCAAAAGCCAGGCCATGGCCGTGGTGGGACGCCTGTTACCGGGAATGATGCCCAGAAGGACGATCCGCATGACCACTTCCGCAATAGCCCACGCGCCCAATAGCCAAGTCCACTCCTGGCCGAACGGAAAAGGAAAGAGCACCTACAAACCCCCACGCTCCAAGAACAACAGTAACCTCAGCCTATCCGGCAAAGTCTTGCGCAAAGTCATCCGCAACGGCACCGCACTAAGCTGGGACCATGACTTCCTCTGCCCCGACGGTCCTTGTTTTCCTGGACCCGGCCTTCGAAAACGGACGCATTGCCGACTCCAGCCAGCCCCAGCTCATGGCTACGGACCTTGGCGCCACCCGCGGCGATGGCGTGTTCGAATCACTCCTCGCCGTCCAGGGACGCCCCCGTAAGGTGCAGGCCCACCTGAACCGCTTGAGCGGTTCGGCCGCTGCATTGGACCTGGTGCTTCCGGAGCAGGATGCCTGGCGCAAGGCGATTGATACCGCCATCAGCGAGTTCCGCGAGGTCCACCCGGCGCCCACTCCGGAGGAAGACGAAGTAGTCGTCAAGCTGATCGTGACCCGAGGCGTCGAAGGCGCAGCCAGCCCCACATGCTGGGTGCAGGCTTCCCCTTCACCGGCGGGCAGTCGGCGGCAGCGCGAGACGGGCATCGACGTCGTCCTTTTGGACCGCGGCTTCGACACCGAAGCCGGCGAGCGCGCGCCGTGGCTGTTGCTGGGCGCCAAGACGCTGTCCTATGCGGTCAACATGGCTGCGCTTCGTTTTGCGCATAAGCAAGGCGCAGATGACGCAATTTTCACCTCAACGGACGGCCGCGTCCTGGAAGGCCCCACCTCCACGGTGTTGCTGGCTCACCTTGAAACAGTGGACGACGGCGAAGGTTCCGTCAGGACTGTCCGTCGCCTCATCACCCCGCAGCATGACAGTGGAATCCTGCCCGGCACCTCGCAGGGGGCGCTGTTCGCAGCGGCGAAATCAGCTGGCTGGGAGCTCGGCTACGGGCCGCTGGTCCCGCAGGACCTTTTTGACGCCGACGCCGTGTGGCTGATCTCGAGCATCCGTTTGATTGCTCCCGTGAATCACATTAACGGCAAGGAAATCGGTACACCGGCTGTTCGGAAGCAACTGACCGCCGAGCTCAACGCGTTGTTTGCGGGCATCGAGTAAGCCACCGGACGTCGAGAGTTTTCGTTGACGGAGCTCCGCTAGGAACCTAGCAGATGGCAAGTAGAGTAATCGCTCGCATGACTTAATGATTAGAACTTCTTGCCCTCGACTGTGAGTGGTCCGCGCCTTGAATCGCGTTTCTTAGGCTCCTTGAAATGGTGATTCGTCATGTGATGAATCTTGTAATCGTGTTAGTTGGATCACGTCCGGCTGGTACTACTTCTGACTTTGCTGGCTAAACTTCCCGGAGGGAATATGGGACTCAGCTCCCCCACAGAAGCCGAAGCATCGGCAACCGAGGCGCAGTCTCAGACTGATGCCTCCCAAACAGGACTCCGCCGGTCCATGGAGGCCCGGCACCTGGTCATGATCGCCATGGGCGGCGTCATCGGCTCAGGCCTGTTCGTTAGTTCCGGATACACCATCGCCACCGCCGGCCCCTTGGGTGCGGTCCTCGCCTTCCTCATTGGCGCAGTAGTCGTCTATTTGGTGATGGCATGCCTCGGGGAGCTCGCTGTTGCGTTCCCCGTCTCTGGTGCCTTCCACATTTATGCCGCCCGGACCATCGGCCCGGCCACTGGCTTTGCCACCGCTTGGCTGTACTGGCTCTGCTGGGCAGTGGCTCTAGGTTCCGAGTTCACCGCGGCAGGCTTACTCATGCAACGGTGGTTTCCGGGCGTCGACGTCTGGATCTGGTGCTTCGTCTTCGCCACCGTCCTGTTCACACTGAACGCCATTTCATCGCGCGTCTTTGGTGAATCAGAGTTCTGGTTCGCGCTCATCAAGGTCGCCGCCGTCGTCGGCCTGATCATCCTGGGCGGGGCCGCCTTGGCGGGATTCCACCCCTTGGCCCCCGGCGAGTTTCCCTCCTTCGGCGAGAACTTCACCACGCCTGACGGGTTGTTCCCGAACGGATTCACCGGCGTCTTCGTCACCTGCCTGGCGGTTTTCTACGCGTTCTCGGGTTCCGAATTGATCGGTGTCGCCGCAGGAGAGACAGCCAACCCGGGCGCGAACATCCCCAAAGCAATGCGCACCACAGTCATCAGACTCATGATCTTCTTCGTTGGAGCGATCGTGGTCATCGCAGCTACCATCCCGTACGAACAAGTCAGCGTGGACGAGAGCCCGTTCGTCACAGTCTTCTCCATGCTGGGCATCCCCTATGCGGCGGACATCATGAACTTCGTGATCATCACGGCACTGCTGTCCGCCGGCAACTGCGGGCTCTTCTCCTGTGCCCGCATGCTCTTCTCGCTGGCCGATGAAGGCCACGCACCCAAGGCATTCCGGAAGTTGACCAAGCGCGGGATCCCCATGGTGGCCCTCTGCGTCAGCATGCTGGGTGGCCTTGCTTCACTGATCAGCAGCGTAGTGGCGGCTGAAACAGTTTACTTGGTACTGGTCTCCGTAGCCGGTTTCGCCACCGTTGGTGTGTGGATGTCCATTGTCGCTTCACACTTCGTCTACCGCCGAACGTTCATCAAAAACGGTGGCGACCTTTCAACGCTCCCTTACAAGGCTCCACTGTTTCCGCTGGTTCCGCTCCTCGCGTTCGCGCTCTGTTTGGTGTCGTTGATCGGCATCGCGTTCGACCCCAACCAGGTGGCGGCACTCTTCTTTGGGGTTCCGTTCGTGGGCGCCTGCTACGCCATCTTCTACTTCAAGTACGGGCGGCGGCGTTCGCTCAAAAAGGCGGTTGACGCTTAGGCCTCCATGTAGTGGGCTGCGGGCCTTCACCACCCACATTGAACCCGCGGCACCCCGACACACCGTGCAAGTGGCGTGTCGGACGATTTTTCCGCCCCAAAGTAGGTGGTGGCGGCCCGCGGTTTGAAGAACTCACGACGGCGGCACACGCCTTACCTGCCAACGCTACGGCGGCGGCTTCCCGACCTTGTTTAGAAGCAGATCAGCCCTTGGGCAACCTGTTGCGGTTGCCCAAGGGCTGATCTGGTGTGAAAGAGGGCCAGGACGCGCGCCGGGCTGCGGGCCTTCACCACCCACATTGAACCCGCGGCACCCCGGACACGCCCTGCAAGTGGCATGTCGGACGGCTTTTACGCCCAAAGTAGGTGGTGGCGGCCCGCGGTTTGGAAGAAAGGCTGCCGATCTATTTCTTGGCGACCCGCACGGGGTGCTCACTCAAAATTGAAAGGCGGTTGAAGGCATTGATCCCGATCGCCGCCATGCACAGGACGCTGATCTGCTCGTCGCTATAGTGCTGGCGTGCTTGCTCGAAAAGTTGAGGGCTAGGCCTCGACGAACTCATGCGGGTGATCTGCTCAGCAATCTCCATGGCCACGGCCTCAGCCGGCTCAAACAACTGCACTTCCTTGTACACGGCAACGAGGGACAGCCGTTGTTCCGTTTCCCCGAATTTCAGGGCCCTCCGGTGGTGAAGGTCAAGGCAAAAGGCACAGCCATTGATCTGCGAGCACAAGTAGTTGATGAGTTCAAGGGTGCGTCGCGGGATGCCAAGCCGGTCGGCTTCATCTACCAGCTGCTGGGAATAGTGGCTCAGTGTCGCGTAAAGATCCGGCTGCTGCTTATCCAGATAGCCGGCCAGACGTGGTTTTGTTTCCTGTTCGGGCATGCTTGGAGCCTAGCGCAACGGGGGTTCCTGCCCACGCTTCAGCTCCTGAATGCGCAGGCGCAAGAAGATGATAGCGAGCACCAAGGCGTAAATCACCAGAGCCGCGACAGCCACCATCAGCAGGGTGTAGAGAATACCAACAAGTGAAAACAAGAAAACCCCCAATTTTGCGGCGGCAGGGTGCCGGACCGAAGTATCAGATGCTAGCAGCCCCCATGAAAACCCGCGGGACGTGAGAAAGGATCCGCCCAAAACCCGCGGGACGTGAGAGAGGGACCGCCCAAAACCCGCGGGACGTGAGAGAGGGACCGCCCAAAACCCGCGGGACGTGAGAGAGGATCCTACTCGCGGGCGTCGCGGGCGTCCCGGGCTGCAGGGGTGTCCGCAGCAAGGCGGATGCCGTGCTCGGCCAGCCACACCGGGTTGAAGGCCTTGCTCATATAGTTGGTACCGGCGTCGGGCGCTATGGCCACCACAACGGAACCGTGGGGCGCAGCGCGAGCCACGCGAATGGCCGCAGCCACAGCCAGCCCGGACGACGGACCGAGTGCAAGACCTTCCTCGTCAAGGAGCCGGTGGACGGTGGTGTAGACCTCGTCGTTGGGAATGCGCAGGAAACGGTCCACGATGGAGCGATCGAAGGCTTTGGGCCATTCAGGCTCGGGCCAGGAGTTGCCCACCCCGTCCACCAGGATCTCGCCTGGATGTCCACCACTGTAGGCCGAGCCATAGGGATCGGCACCAACAACCTCCAGGTGCCCGCCCGGCAGCGAAGCTGCCACGCGTTCCTTCAAGAACCTGCCGTTCCCACTGATGGTCCCCCCGGTTCCGATACCTGCGACAAGGTGGGTCACCAAACCACCCGTTTGTTCCCAGATTTCCGGGCCGGTGGTTTGGTAGTGCGCGGCGGGATTGGCAGGGTTATCAAACTGCATGGGCCGCCACGCGCCGGGTGTCTCAGCGGTTATCCGCGCAGCTACAGCGCGTGCGTTCTCAGGCGACTCCGACGGCGCGTTCCAGTCGGTGAGGATCACGCGGGCGCCATAGTTGTGCAGCGCGGCGAGCTTCTCCTCGGAAATCGTGTCGCCCGTAACCACCACCACCGGGTGGCCTGTCAGGTGTCCTATGAGGGCCAGCCCGATCCCGGTATTGCCGGACGTGCTCTCCACAATTGTGGCGCCGGGCTGCAGTTCCCCGGATTTCTCGGCCGCCCTAACCATGCTCAGCGCGGTCCGGTCCTTGATGGAGCCGCCAGGGTTTTCGGACTCGAGCTTGATGTGGATGGTGCTGCCCAGGCCGCGGCCCAGCGACTCCAATCTCACCAACGGCGTGTTTCCGACCCTCTCCAAGACCGAAGCATCCAAGCCGTCAGGAGGCCCGGAAGCGGCGTGAACACCATGTTTGCGAATCTCTGTACTCACCAGGTCTTCTCCCCTTCCTCAGAAAGTTCCTGGTCAACGAGGTCCCGCAGCTCGGTCCGCGCCAGTTCCACCAAGTCGGGCGCCGATGGCCGGCGGGCCAGTACGTCAGCCAAGCGACCCACGACGGCGCCGGTCCCCTTCCCGAGCGGTTGCGCGGCTCCCGCTTCGAGCAGCAGGTACGACGCCGTCAGCGCTTCGATCGCCAAGAGCTTCTCCGCTGCGTCCAACGATTTTTCGAGTTGCTGCAACGCGAGCGGGGCCAGCGTTGAATGGTCTTCGACGTCGGCCGAGAGGGTTGGTGCGCCGAGCGTCGCCGGAGCGGCCAGGGCCTTGAGCTCGGCCAGCAGTCCCGCCGCCGAGTACCAGAGCAACCCGGGAAGTTCCTCTTGGGCCAGAGCTTCCCCGGATGCTGCAGCCTGCAAATGGCGCGCCCTGATGGCCCGTTGCGGCGGATACAACTTGGCGATACGCCGCTCACAGGAAATCCCTACGTGCGCCAAGGCCAGCCGCAAACCCTCAAAGGCGAGCGCCAGCTGCATCGGCTGGAAGTTCCCGCCGGAGATCATGCGCCCGGATTCGACATCGACCAGCGGATTGTCACCACGGCCGTTCAGCTCCACGTCCAAAGCCGAGGCAAGCTGCGCAACAAGCGATCGAAAGGCTCCGTGCGTCTGCGGTGCGGCCCGGAACGACAACGCGTCCTGCACCGACACCTCCGGCCGAACATCTTCCAACCACCCACCGCTCAGCAGGCGACGCACAGCAGCAGCCGAGTCCCGCTGCCCGTCCACCGCCTTGGCCGCTTGGATCGCCGGCGAAAAGGGGCTGAGGTTCCCGCCGCCGTCGTACCTTGCGATCGTCTCCAGCGAGAGGGAAAGCGCGACGTCGGCCAGCTCGGCCAGCTGCTGCAGCCGCAGCAATGCGAGGGTTCCAACACCCACCGAATACGCGTTGGCACTTACCAAGGCGAGGGCCTCCCCCGGGGCGAGGACAAGGGGTTGGAGACCGGCGTCGGCAAGCGCTTTGGCGCCGGGGACCAGTGCGCCGTCCGCATTGAACGCTTCACCTTCTCCGATGGCAACGGCGGCGACGGCGGCAAGCTGGGTCAGGTCCGATGAACCCACCGAGCCCTCACGCGGGATGGCGGGAAAGACCCCGCGGTTGAGCATTTCGGCATAGAACTCGGCGGTTCCAGGGCGTACGCCGGAACCGCCTCTGCTGAAACCGATGAGCCGGGCCAGGATCACGGATCTGGATGCCGCGCGGTCCAGATATGAGCCAACCCCGCTGTTGTGATACCTGACCACCTGGATCTGGTACGAAAGGAGCGACTTCTCCTCCACAGCGGTATCCCGGCCGGAACCGAGCAAGGTATTCAGTCCGTAGACCCGTTCGCCGGAGGCGGCGGTATACTCCACGATTTCCCGCGAGCGGCCTAGCAAAGACAACGCATCTTGGTTGAGTTTCACATGAAACCTCGGGTCTGCCGCCGCCCGGGCCACGTCCGCAGCCAGCACCGGAGACGATCCGATCACCAGGGTCTGCGGCTTTCCGGGCACCATCAGAAGTCCAGGAGGTTTTGCCGAAACCCGCCGTTGCCGTAACTCTTCCTCAACAGCCCGCGACGCCTCAGTTCCGGCGTCAGCTTGTCCAGCACGCTGTGCACTGTTACCGGGTCCACGAAGCCGGAGAACAGGAACCCATCGCCGCCCACGGCGGAGCCTGTTTCCTCCAGGTAGTCAGCGATTTCGCCAGCCGTGCCGATGATCGAGTCGCCTGCTCCGCCGCTGCGTGCCTCGAGGATCTGGCGAAGGGTGGAACCTGGAGGGGCAGCCTTGGCGAAGTGTTCCAATGTGCCTTGGTTGCTGTTGGTGCTCAGCTCGGGCAACGGAGCGTCGAGGTCGAACTGCTTGAAGTCGATGACGGAGAGGTAGGAGATCGAGTTGAGCTGGCTGTCGATGTCTCTCTGGGTGAGTTCACGCCGCTGCGCCCGCAGCTCCTGTGCCTCGGCTGTAGAACCAACAACGGTGGGCTTCAGGACGAAAAGTACCTTGACGTCATCGGGATTTCGGCCGGCCTTCGCAGCTTCCGCGCGGATGGAGTCACGGTAGGACTTCATCCCGTCAACCCCACGAGCGAGGGCAATGGCGACGTCGGCATGGCCGCCCGCGAATGCCTTGCCCCGGGGCGAGGCACCAGCCTGAACCAGCACAGGTTCCTCAGGCAGGGGCGCCGTGTTCAACGGGCCTCTGACCTTGAAAAAGTCTCCTTGGTGGTTGATGGGGTGCACTTTGTTATGGTCCGCGAACACCCCGGCTTCAACATCCTCAAGCACGGCCCCAGGTTCCCAACTCCGCCAAAGGCGCCTAACGACGTCCACGAACTCCTCCGCTTTCTCATAGCGGAGATCGTGTTCAATCTGCTGGTCCAGCCCATAGTTCTGTGCGGCGAGGTCGCTGCCGGAGGTGACGACGTTCCAGCCGAGCTGTCCTTCTGAAAAGTGTTGCAGCGTGGCCAGGAGCCTGGCGGCGGTGAAGGGCGGGTAGAAGGAAGCGCTGACCGTGGGCACGATTCCGAGGTGCTCCGTGGCGGAGAGAAGGTACGGGACCAAGGCAAGGGGATCGTGCTTAGGTGCAAACGAGGCGTGGGCCAAGGAAACCTCGGCCGTACCCCCATAGGTGTCCGGAACGGTGAGGGAATCTTCAATGATGAACAGGTCCAAGCCGGATCGCTCAAACGCCCGGACGGCCTCCTGATAGAGGGCGGGTTTCTTCCAGTCGTAGCCCAGGCCATAGCCGGGAGTCCCCCAACCCTGGACACCGAAACCGTGGCCCACGAACCATCCAAAGTGCAGCATGGGCTTGAGTGTAGAACTGCTTTGTCCGTTCACCGCGACCTGATTTCATGCGAAGTTACAGGGGGTCGTACTGGGTCAATTATGCTCCCGGGACGTCACATTTGGGCCCCGCCCATGACGGTATGGATTTCCACATACGGCGTTCGCCTTGTTCCGCAAACACCATGCGTCCGGAATGATCGCTGTATGAGTTCAGCCACCCGCACTTCCGCCAAGGACCGCCTTTGGGGCGTCTGGGCACTCAAGGGGTACAAACGTGAATGGCTGCGGCACGACGCCGTGGCGGGTGCTGCGCTCTTTGCCCTGCTGGTGCCTGCGGGCATGGCCTACGCGCAGGCGGCCGGTTTGCCACCCGTCACAGGGCTCTACGCCACGGTGATTCCGTTGCTGGTTTACGCCGTGGTGGGGCCTTCGCGCATTTTGGTCCTGGGACCCGATTCATCCCTTGCCCCCATGATTGCCGCAGCTATTGTTCCGCTCGCAGCCGGCAGTAGTGAGAGATCGGTGGCACTCGCCGGGCTGTTGGCTGTGTTGATCGGGGTGATCATGCTCGCGGGCTCCGCCCTGAATCTCGGTGCCATCACCGGGCTGCTGTCCAAACCCATCAGGCTCGGATACCTGAACGGAATCGCCTTGCTGGTGGCGTTATCGCAGCTTCCGGCGTTCCTGGGGATAGAGGCCGACGGCGACATCTGGCAAAAGCTCGCGAAGGTCACCACCGGGTTGCTGGGCGGCGGGGTCAATGTCACCGCGCTGCTGCTAGGCGTCGGTTCCCTGGCCCTCATTTGGATCCCGCGGCTGCTGAAGTGGAAGGTACCCGGCGTCCTGCTGGCGGTGGTCGGCTCGTGCGTTGCAACGGCTGTTTGGGGCCTGAACGACGACGTCAAGGTCACCGGGGTTTTGCCGCAGGGGCTGCCGATGCCCGCGCTCGGCGGCATTGGCTGGGCTGACGCTCTGATGCTGCTTCCCGCTGCGGCCGGTATTGCCCTCATGGCTTTCGCAGACACTGGCGTCCTGTCCCAGACATTGGCAGCGAAGGAGGGAAAGAGAGTCTCGGGCAACCGGGAGATGGCGGCGTTGGGGGCAGCCAACGCAGCCACCGGCTTGCTGGGCGGGTTCCCTATATCCGGCAGTACCTCGCGGACGCCCGTGGCTGTGGACGCCGGCGCCAAATCCCAGATGACCGGGGTGGTTGGTGCGGTGCTGGTTCTGGCTTTCATGCTGCTGGCTCCCGGAGTGACCGGGTACCTGCCTTCGGCCACCCTGGCGGCCGTCGTCATCGCTGCGGCAATTGCCTTGGCCGACCCCGCCGGTGTTAGGCGGCTCTTCAGCCTGAGCCGAAGCGAATCCGTGGTCATGCTGGCTGCGTTCCTGGGCGTCCTCACCGTTGGGGTACTGCAGGGAATCGTGGTGGCCATTGCCTTGGCGCTTTTGGACTTTGTTCGGCGGGCCTGGGATCCGTACCGGACAGAACTCGGCGCCGAAGAAGGGCTCCCTGGCTATCACGATCTGGAGCGGCACCCCGAAGGCGAGCGCATCCCCGGACTCCTCATCCTCCGCTTTGATGCGCCCCTGTTCTTCGGTAATGGGCAGGTCCTAGCTGCCTTTGTCCGGGAGCAACTGGACGAAGCCCCGGAGGAGACCGCGGATCCGGTTACCCATGTCATCCTCGCCGCGGAGCCCATCACCGGGATCGACACTACGGCGCTGGATGACCTGGTCACATTGGACGAATGGCTGGCCCGCAAAGGCGTGGATTTAGTGTTCGCCGAACTGAAGGGGCCTGTCAAAGACAAACTACTCCGCCTGGGCACTGCAGCCCGTTTTACGCCCGAGCACTTCTTCCCCACTGTGGGCGCAGCCGTGCGCGCACTGAAAAACGCATAAGGGAAGCACCGCCGATTACGCAACATGACGGCCGGACACCAGCCCGCAAGTGCAGCCCGAGGCCCGCGGATGTTACGTTTTTCTTGAGTAATGAGTACCAGCGCGAAGCCCTGACTTGCTGGTCGGCAACCCTCTCTCCGGCGGGGTGCCTCAGGTGACTACTCGGCGTATCGACAACTCGAACTGCAAGCGTGACTGAGGAGCACCAGCTATGCCTGAACCTACTGAAGAAAAACTTTCCTATCGCCTGATTACTGGCCCGGACACCCGTGATTTCTGCGAGCGGATCCACAGCGCCCTCGCGGAGGGCTATGTGCTCCATGGCAGCCCGGCTGCCACGTTCAACGGCACCGACGTCATCGTTGCCCAAGCAGTGGTGCTGCCCGCCGCGATCGCCAATGCCGATGCCGCCGTTGCCAGTGCCGTTGACCAGCTTGAGAGCGACGACGACGAAGCATTCGAGGGACACGCATGAGCTACGCAGGTGACCTGACCCCGCAGGATGCGTGGGCCAAACTCGAAGAAGGTGCCATCCTGGTGGACGTCCGCACCGAGGGCGAGTGGGCCCACATCGGTATCCCCGACACCAAAGCCACGGAAAACGATCCCCTGTTCATCCAGTGGAACCTCGCCGGCGGCATCCCCAACTCCCGCTTCATCGAGGACTTGCGTCAGCAGGCACCCGAGGACCACGGCGTTGAGCTGGTGTTCCTATGCCGTTCCGGCCAGCGCTCCATCTCCGCAGCCATCGCCGCCACGCAAGCCGGTTTCACTGCCTACAACGTCTTGGAGGGCTTTGAAGGTGAACCGGACCGCTATGGTGAGCGCACCGTCAACGGTTGGAAGAACCGTGGCCTGCCGACGAATCTGGGGACTGAGTAAGTGACTTTTAATCCCGATGCCGCCGGGTGGAGCCCTGATACCCAGGCCGTCCGCGGTGGCCTTGACCGTACCAACTTCCAGGAAACGTCCGAGCCCGTTTTTCTGAACTCCGGTTTCGTCTACGAATCCGCTGCTGCCGCCGAGCGCGCCTTCACCGGTGAGGACGAACGTTTCGTTTACTCCCGCTACGGCAACCCTTCCGTTGCAACGTTCCAGGAGCGGCTGCGCCTGCTCGAAGGAACCGAAGCCTGCTTTGCGACTGCGTCAGGTATGTCCGCGGTCTTCACTGCCTTGGGTGCCCTGCTGGCTGCCGGTGACCGCGTGGTTGCCGCCCGTTCCCTGTTCGGTTCCTGCTTTGTGATCCTCAATGAGATCCTGCCACGGTGGGGCGTTCACACGGTCTTCGTAGACGGCCCGGACTTGGAGCAGTGGCGCGAAGCCCTCTCCGAGCCCACTACCGCGGTCTTCTTCGAATCTCCGTCCAACCCCATGCAGGAGATCGTGGACATCGCTGCGGTCAGCGAACTGGCGCATGCTGCCGGGGCCACCGTGGTGGTGGACAACGTCTTTGCCACGCCCCTGCTACAACGCTGCGGTGAGCTGGGAGCGGACGTCATTGTTTACTCCGGCACCAAGCACATCGACGGCCAGGGACGCGTCCTTGGCGGCGCGATCCTGGGCACCAAAGAACTCATCGACGGCCCCGTCAAGCAACTCATGCGGCACACCGGCCCTTCACTATCCGCGTTCAACGCCTGGGTGCTGACCAAGGGCTTGGAGACCATCGGACTGCGTGTAAACCACAGCTCGGCATCCGCGTTGAAGATCGCAGAGTGGCTCGAGCAGCAACCCGACATCAGCTGGGTTAAGTACCCGCTGTTAAAGTCTCACCCGCAGTACGAACTTGCGGCGAAGCAGATGAAGGCGGGCGGCACCGTCCTGACCTTTGAGCTATCTCCTTCGGCCGGACGATCAGCCAAAGAGGCTGCCTTCGCCTTGCTCGACGGTCTCTCCGTCATTGACATCTCCAACAACCTGGGCGACTCCAAATCCCTCATCACCCACCCTGCCACCACCACCCACCGGGCCATGGGACCGGAGGGGCGGGCGGCGATCGGGCTTTCGGATGGTGTTGTCCGCCTGTCCGTAGGGCTTGAAGATGTAAACGACCTCATCCTGGATCTGGAGAAGGCCCTCAAACAGGTCTAACCTTGCTGCCATGAGCGGGAACCATCCCTATCGCCGTGCCGGAGCGGTCATCGTTGCCGGCACGGTGGTGTGGTTCGTAGGAATCTCTCCAGTCTCACGCGTTTACATCACCCCCGACAACGCCGAGCGGCTGCGCATGCTCACAGCCGGACAGCGCGGCTGGATCGTGGGTCAGCACCTAACCGCCGCGGGAACAGTTGCAGTGCCGGTGGGATTCGCCGCCTTTGCCCGCGCTGTTCAGGACCAAGATGCCGTTCAAGGAAACGCATCGCATCGGAGGGCGAGGAAGTGGGCTTTCGGTGCAGCCACCGCCTTACTCGCGGGCGCCCCGTTCTTCGTCTCAAGCCTCGCCCGGCGAGCATCCGACCTTGAAGGGTTCGCCTACCGCAGGGGATCCAACGCGCCGTTCCTGGCGTACTCCGGGCTGCATGTTGTGGCGTTGGCCGCGCTCGGCGGGAGCCTTCTTTCCTTGCCCGCAAGCCGCTGGATTGGTATCACGGCTGCGGCCAGCGCACCCGTTTACGGTGCCATCCTGGCAGCCAAAAAGGACATCCCGCCGTTCTGCTTCTATCTGGTGGAGGGACTCGTCGGCGCCTACCTGATGACGTGGGAAGAACAGGACGCAAAGGCCTCCTGACCCGGGTCAGCATGAGAGGTCGTTCCTGATGCGCGCGGGGGCAGTACCCCGCACGGTCACTTTGGCGTCATGAGAGTAGCTCATCCGCAACCCCGAAAGTCCGTGTGTGCTCCATTCTGCGTCAGGAGGCCGGGTGGGGACAGGGCTGGGGCCGGCCACCCATCCGTTCCGCACCAGTTCCCGCCATCCGCACCAGAGGTATCTGGCGCAAACGGCGGAAACGGGAGCGCCAAAAACACTTACGGGTGCCGCCGGCGCGAACGGGAGCGCCAAAAGCACTAACGGGTGCCCCCGGATGTCCCGGCAGCGCCAGCGTCAGTCCTGGAAGTACTCGATTTTCGCGCCAATGGTGT
This sequence comes from Arthrobacter sp. DualSoilB13, assembly GCF_055389195.1. Taxonomy (NCBI): domain Bacteria; kingdom Bacillati; phylum Actinomycetota; class Actinomycetes; order Micrococcales; family Micrococcaceae; genus Arthrobacter; species Arthrobacter sp. DualSoilB13. The sequence goes on from NZ_AP035865.1 coordinate 3,751,750, forward strand.
TCAGTCGCTCTGCAAGGTCCTCATAGCCGCGCTCAATCACGTAGATGTTGCGAAGTTCGGAGGTGCCCCTGGCTGCCAACATGGCAAGGAGCAGGCAAGCGGCCGGGCGGAGGGCCGGCGGGCAGCCGATTTCCGCGGCACGCCATTTGGTGGGTCCGTTGACGTAGATTCGGTGCGGATCCAGCAACTGCACCTGTGCGCCCAATTTGTTGAGTTCCGTCAGGTAGATGGCTCGGTTCTCGTACACCCAGTCGTGGATCATGGTCTGGCCCTCGGCGTTGCCTGCGATCACTGCGAAGAACGGCAGGTTGTCGATATTCAGGCCGGGGAACGGCATGGGGTGGATCTTGTCCTGTGGGGCGTGAAGCTCCGACGGCTTGGTGGTGACGTCCACCAGCCTGGTGCGTCCGTTGCGTGCCATGTATTCCCCGGATACCTCGAGGTTCTGGCCCATCTGTTCCAGGGTGGCAAGCTCAATTTCCATGAACTCGATGGGCACCCTGCGGATGGTGACCTCTGAGTTGGTCACGATGCCTGCGGTGATCAGGCTCATGGCCTCAATCGGGTCTTCGGACGGGAAGTACTCAATGTCCACATCAATGGCGGAACGCCCGGTGATCTTCAGCGTTGTGGTTCCCACGCCGTCAATTTCCACACCGAGGCCCTGCAAGTAGAAGCAAAGGTCCTGCACCATGTAGTTAGGGCTGGCGTTGCGGATGATGGTGGTGCCTTCACGGTGGGCGGCCGCCATGATGGCATTCTCCGTGACGGTGTCGCCGCGTTCGGTCAGGACGAAGGAGCGATCGAGGTCGTCGGCGGGAGGAGCGGTCACGGAGTAGAAACCGGACTTCGCCTCCACTTCGAGGCCGAACTGGCGAAGCGCCTGCATGTGAGGTTCCACCGTGCGGGTTCCGAGGTCACAGCCACCGGCGTAGGGAAGAAGATATTCGCTGGTTTCGTCCAGGAGGGGACCCAGCAGCATGATGACGCTGCGGGTACGCCGGGCGGCGTCAACATCCATGGACTCGAGATCCAGTACCTCGGGGCGCCGGATGCGGAGATCGCTGCCGTTGAGCCATGTACATTCCATGCCGATGGAGGTCAGCACCTCAACGATCCTGTTGACTTCCTCGATCCGGGCGAGCCGTCGCAGCGTGGTGGTGCCGCGGTTAATGAGACTCGCGCACAAGAGGGCTACGCCGGCGTTTTTGCTGCTGTTGACGTCCACTTCACCGGAGAGGGTCCGGCCGCCCTCCACGCGGAGGTGGGTCATCTGCGGCTTGGCCACTTTGACGATGGACCGCCCAAAAATGGCTTCGAGGCGTTCAATCATGCGGAGGCTGAGGTTTTGTTTGCCCTGTTCCATCCGGGCGATTGCGCTCTGGCTGGTTCCCAATTCAGTAGCCAGCTGCCCCTGCGTCCAGCCTTTTTCGCCACGGGCGTCGCGGAGCAGGAGGCCTACATGTTCGGCGGTAGGTTGCGTCATAACCAATAAATATCACAAGTGAGCTAGGAGTTCAGTGCAACATGCCAATTCAGCGGTAAACATCACACCATACCCGCCCTGTGCGATATAGGGCACGACGTCGGCGGCTCGCCTTGGGTGAACGCTTTCCCTCAGCTTCTTCAAGGGTAGAGCTCCCCATTGTGCCCCAACGGGAGTTGGCGAAGGATGTACAGGAAAGCTCAGGGGGAAATATGCCTTTCTACGGCGCCGACGTCGATCAGCTCAAAGCACTATCGAAAACCCTTGCCAGCGGGGCCTCGCTGCTGACCACCCGCGCCCGGGAACTCGATTCCCTGATCGCGCAGGGCGGCTATTGGCAGGGACAGGATGCCAAACGCTTCGCCTCCGAGTGGCAGGGCCACTTACGGCCGCTGCTTGAAAGGACCTCGCGTGGGATAGAAGAAGCGTCCAAGTCTGTGCTCACCAACGCGGACCAGCAGTCGGGTGCCTCCACTGAGGGCGCCAGCGCAGGCAACAGCGGCCCAGGCGGCTCCGGCGGAAGCGGGACCGGGAACGACTCCGCCAAACCGGCGAAGGACGCCACAACAAAGACCTCCAATCCCACCCAGCCCACGCCCCAGGAGATCCTGGACCAGTACCAGGTCAGCGACGCCGAGACCACCAACTGGCCCGGCGACTGGGATCCGCTGCGATTCGTGACGGATCAGAGGGTGGTTACCGAGAAGGAAGCGGAACTGCTGAACGGCCTTGGACCTTTTGAGCTGAACGCTTTCAAGGGCATTCACGACGACGCCTTCAGTGTTGCCGATGAGCGCTTCCCCAGCGAAGATCGCAACGATGACCAGAACGACGCCTTCCGCCACGCCTACTGGAACGCCCTCATGGTGAAGGAGTTCGGCGCAGACTGGGCCGAGGACTACGCCACCGCCCACGAACAGCTCCCGGGAAACCCTGCTCCACGCGAAGCAATGGATCTGTACAACAATGAGGTTGGACGCAACGTGGCCATCGCCAATCCGGACGCCAGTGCTGAGGAGCTTGCAGACTTGATCGAGGAAGCCGTCAATAACGGAGACACCGTGGTGGTGGGACCTGACCTTTTGCCGCATCCGTCAAACCAGATCCCCGCTGATCAGACGGGTGACGCCGGCAACGCCGAGCCAGCCCCTGGTGAAGATCCTGAGTTCAACGACGAGTCCAGGACTACGTCGTGAGTCGTCCTGCCACCCCAAACGCACGACGCCGCACCAGGACTGCGGTGCCCCGCGTCACCATGACCAGCCTGCTCACCTTAGTTCTGGCCTGCGCCTTGGCCGCCTGTTCCCTCGGAGGATCCGTCATGCCCGAAACGAACGACCACCTCAACAATCAGGTCCTGGAGTCCGCCACGAACGGCACGGCGCTCAAGCTGTCCGATGCCACGGATTTCGACTGGGACCAAGCAGGTTTTGTCACGTCTGGAACCCCGGCCAAGGACATCGAGGAAGCCTTTGGGGAACCGCTCACCAAGGAGAGCCGCTACACCGCCTCACCGGCACTTTTCGTTTTCCTGAAAGACGGCAAAGTTACCAAAGCGGTCAGTATTGTCCCGGACGCCTTCTCGGGGGCCGATGCCAGGAAGAAGTACGGCCGCGATGTGGTCCTCACTCCGCCGGAGGGGCAGAAGGGCTACCTCACCTGGCGCGAGTAACGCCCACCGCGAGGAACCCGTCAATCGTTAGGCCCGCCAGTACCCCAACGCATCAATCCGGTGCTTGTCCACTCCGAGTTCTTTCCTCAGGTGCTTGACGATTGCCCGCGTACTTGATGCTTCGCAGCTGATCCAGAAAAAGTCGTCTCCCACGGAAACAGCGTCTGCCGTGAGCGCAGCGCAGACTTCCTCCACCAGAGCGGCACCGTCACGTTTGCGCGGAACCCAGGTGACGACGTCGGAATCGACGGTACGCACCTCAAGCGAGGGGTCGGCGTCGTGTTGGTATTCAAGCCACGCCGTCACGGGAGCTGCGCCGGCAGCTACACGCCCGCGCTCGTCCAGCAGCGAATTAATGGCCGGGATGGAAGCGGGATCTCCCACAATCCACGTCCGCCGCGGGGCGGGCTGCGGGAACGTGAAGGAGCTGCCTTGGACGGTGGCATCAATGGTGTCGCCGGGCTGCACTGAGCGCGCCCAATCCGCAGCAACGCCGTGATGCATCGCGAAGTCCATGCTGAACGTACCGTCCGCAGGGGAGGCGTTGACCAAGGTGTAGGCGCGCTGGTGGGCCTTGCCGGAGTCGTTGAACCAGAGCCGGATCCACATGGTGGGATGCAGGCCGCTGCGCTCCAGTAGTCCGCCGTCCCGCACGTGCACACGGAGGAAGTCCGGGGTGATTTCTTCACTTCCTGTGACCTCCAGGGTGAAGTCCTTGGCGCCCATGACTTTGAGGACGACGCCTTCCCAATTGCGCTTCAAGCAACACTCCTTCACGAATGTCCACGATTTGTGAACGGGGCCAAAGCCCTTTATCTTGAGCTTAAGTAAGCCTAACCTAAGCTTGAAAGCGGCCAGAGATTATGACGTCTGCCCCGACGCACCATCCCGCCCCGGCAGGCGGCTCCGGAACATACCGGGATCAGTGGGGAATCCCGCATTTATGGGCTGATTCCCCAGACGAACTCGCCTTTCTGCAAGGTCAGAATGCGGCCACGGACCGCTCTTGGCAGATCGAGCTGGAACGGTGGCGTTCGGAAGGCCGCACAGCCGAAGTATTGGGCCCAGACGCGGTGCTCTGGGACCGTTTTGCCCGGCAGGCGCGGCTGGATGTCACCGCGCGCCGCTGCTTCGAAAACCTCGACGCAGGCACTCAACGCTGGTGCGGACAGTACGTGGCAGGCATCAATCAAGCACTGACGGACGGGCATCGGGGCGGAGCCGAGTTTGACGAGTCCGGCAGCGAACCCGAGCCGTGGAATCCATGGACCCCGCTGGGCGTCTTCCTGGTGCACCACATCCTCTTCTCCACCTTCCCCAACAAACTGTTCCGGGCACACGTCGCGCGGACACTCGGCGACCACGCCGTCAGCCTGTTCAGCATCGAGGCACCCGTCTGGTCAGGCAGTAACGCGTGGGCGGCCCACGGCTCGACGACGGCCAGCGGCCTGCCGCTGATAGCCGGCGACCCCCACCGCCTCATGGAACTCCCCGGCGTCTACCAACAGGTACGGCTGGCCTGCCCCGAGTTCGACGCGATCGGATTCGCGTTCCCCGGAGTTCCCGGCCTCCCCCATTTCGCCCACACCGGCAACACCGCCTGGGCGATCACCAACGCCATGGCCGATTACCAGGACCTCTTCGTGGAGGAATTGCGCCGGATCAGCGACAGATCCGGTGATCGCATCGAGGCGCGCGGAGCGGAAGGCTGGGAGCCCGTCGTCGTGAGTTCCGAAACCATCACCGTCCGCGACGGTGAGACAGTGGCCGTTGAAATTATTGAAACCGCGCGCGGCCCGGTCATCTCTGAAACGCCCGACGGCGGCGCACTGAGTTTGCGTTTCCCGGCCAGGGTCGAGGGGCGGTTGGGTTTCGAGGCCCTCCTGCCGCTGCTGCGGAGCCGGAGCGTTTCCGACGTGGAAGCCGCCTTCGATGCGTGGGTGGAGCCCGTCAACAGCGTAGTGGCCGCCGACGTTTCCGGGTCCGTACGGCATTTCGTCGCCGGGTTGGTTCCGCAACGGAATCCGGCCAACCGGCGCTTGCCCGTCCCGGCCCTCTCGGCCCGTCACGAGTGGGAGGGACAGTACGTGGTCCTGCCCCGCACCGAGGTCCAGAGGTTTACCGTCAGCGCGAACGACCGCGAAGCTGGCGGCGGTGACGTCGTGGCCATGGAGTTCGCGCCCGCGCATCGGGCCCTCCGCATCCGGCAGTTGCTGGAGTCGACCGCCGGTCCGTTATCAGTGGACGCCATGCAGGCCATCCACACGGACACTCTGCTGGGTCCGTGGCCGTTGTTCCGGTCAACGCTCTCCGGCCTTGACACCCAGGACCTGTCCAGGGAGGCCAAGGAACTGCGTGCGCTGTTGTTGACGTGGGATGGACTGATGGATGCCGGCAGCCACCAAGCTGCGGTCTTTGCAGCGTGGCGCGGAGCTATCGTCCAGCGACTGGCACGGCATTCCGCGTTGGCACCCCTGAATGAGCCCACTGGTTACTCAGCATTGTTCGGGCCTTGGTTATCCGTGGCATCCCGCATTGGATTCGCCTTGGAGACCCTGCTGGCGCGTGGCTCCGAACTGGGCATCAACGTTGGAGTGGAAGCTGCGGCAGCGCTCGAGGTTGCTGCTTTGGAGGAGGCTTTGCTGGACGGAGCCGCCTGGGGTGACCGGCACAAACTTCTGGCCGTCAACGTCCTCCCCGGCCCCCTCGCGTCATCGGCGCCCACCTCAGAGCTCAGCGGAGACACCGGGTGCGTCCTGTGCACCGAGAGTCTCCCAGGTGTCGAAGACCGAAGCTTCCGTGGGCCCGTGGCCCGCTACGTCTGGGACCTGGCTGATCGGCGTAACAGCCGTTGGATTGTGCCTTTCGGTGCTTCCGGCTCGCCAGGTCACCGGCACTTCGCCGATCAGCTGCCGCTCTGGACCGCGGGTCAACTCGCCCTGGTGGTCACTGACTGGCCTTCGTTGGCCAAAGATCATCCCTGACCAGCCCGTTCCGTCCCTCTCGTGACCCCACATCCGCCAGCATCCGCATCAGAACGCATCAGCCCCGAAGGAAGCCATGACCACCACCACCCAGGACTTCTCTGTCCGCACCACCGTTTACGCTGAAGACCTCGAGGGATGGGGCGCATTGCGGCTTGTCCCGCTGGTTCCTGCCGAGGACATCCACTTCATCTTCGAATGGGTCACCCAACCCCGCGCCAAGTTCTGGGGCATGACGGAAAACTCCAGGGACGAAGTCCAAGGGATCTACGAGTTCCTGGACTCCTTGGAGACCCACCACGCCTTCCTGGCCCTCCTTGACGGGGAGCCACTGGCCCTCTTCCAGACCTACGAGCCCCTGCACGATCCCGTGGGTGAGGCATACCCCGCCCGCGAGGCGGACATCGGCATGCACCTGCTTCTGGCCCCCGCCACACGGCCTATCCCGCATTTCACCCCGAAGCTGGGCACGTCCTTGATCAAGTACATGTTCTCCCTGCCGGGCAAGGACCGGATTGTGGTGGAACCGGACTCCCGCAACGCCAAGGCCCTCCGCCGCCTGGAAGCGACGTGCTTTGAGTTGGGTCCCATCATTCAGCTCGCTGAGAAGGAAGCCCAGTTGGGGTTCCTGACCCGCGCAGGCTTCGATGAAATCCAGGAGCAGCAGGCTCTCTGAGCCCGCGTAGAGAGGACAAAAAGTGCCGCCGGCGGCCCCCAACGCTACCGGCGGCACGCTTGGTGCCCAGCTCACCAACGCCTCCAGCGCTAACGCCAGACGAAACTCCAAGTTCCCGCTCCAACGGCCGTCAGCACCGCACCGGCGGCGATCACCAGTCCGCCAAGGACCACCCACGCATCCAACAGCGAGTACGTAGATTCGCGCGCCCACGTCCGCCGGCCCCCGCCGAAACCGCGCGCTTCCATGGTCACAGCCAGCCGGGAAGCCCTGCGAACAGCTTGGACCAGGAGCCCGAAGCTCTGGCCGAGGGTTGCTTTCAGGCGTTGGAACGGGCTGCCTTGTGAACCCACCCCACGGGCGCGGCGGGCCATGCCAATGGTCTGCCATTCCTCGGCCATGAGCCCCACCAGCCTCATCGCCGCGAGGGACCCCAGGACAAAGCGGTGTGGCAGCTTTGCTTTCTGCGCCAAGGCATCAGCCAAGTCGGTGGGATCGGTGCAGGTCATCAGGAGAATGGCCGGCAACGCAATCGCCAAACCGCGCAGCATGAAACCCAGCCCCAGCTCCAGGGAACCTTCACTGATGGACCAGAGTCCGACGTCGAGCAGCACAGCTCCGCTGTCCGCCGCCACAATCGCGGTACTCCAGCCGCCGATCGCCGCCGCGATGATCAGGGGCCAGGCCCGCTGCCACAGAAGCCTGAGGGTGAGTCCGGCCAGTGGAAAGAGCGCCAGTTCCGCAACCAGTGCTGTGGAGGCCGAGACCCAGTCGATGGACAGGGCCAGCACCAAGGAAATCAGGAAAACGGATACGAACTTGGCCAACGGGTTGGCTTTGGTCAGGAGGGCATGGTTCCCGCGCAGGTTCAAGGCGTCCCTCATGCTGCACCCGCTTCCTGACGTGTGGCTTCACCCTGTTGGATCGGGCCGAGCCGCAATTCCGTTCCGCCGAGTACGGCACTGAATTCCTGATCGTGGGTCACGGAGACCACCGCGGTTCCAGCGTCCAGCAGCTCGGAAAGGAACGACGCCAGTTCTGCCCAGGTGTTGGCGTCCTGACCGAACGTGGGCTCGTCCAGGACAAGCACTTTCGGATGGGCCGCGAGCACCGTGGCCACCGAGAGCCGCCGCTTCTCCCCGCCGGACAACGTGTACGGGTTGGCATCCACCAAGTGCGTCAACCGCAACCGCTCCAGCAGTTCATCCACGCGTTCCTCGCCGTGGCCAAGATGCTTTGGACCAAACATGAGCTCATCCAGGACGTTGCCTGTGACGAACTGGTGCTCAGGTTCCTGGAAAACCGTCCCAATGCGGGAGATCAACTGCTCGGCTTTCCACTTGTACGGGTCAATACCGGCACCCTGGGAAAGGTCGACGGCGGCACTGACCTTGCCGTCCACCGGCGCAAGAAGGCCGGCCAACGTGAGCGCGAAAGTGGATTTGCCGGCACCGTTCGGACCCGTGATGGTCAGCGCTTGGCCTGCCCTGACCTGTGCACTGATGCCCGTTTGAACCGGCACGGGTGGGATGGTCTTGAACCTCTTGCGTCGTGGCTTTTCTCGGGAAACTGCGAGGTCCTGCGCCGCGAGGAGGAGCTGCGCGGTGTGGGGTTCGGCGTGGGGATCATTCCGCCGTTCCCGGGTCGCCGGAACATATCCCGGCACCCAGACGCCGGCTGACATCAGCATGGTGCGGGCTTCAGAAAGTACCTGGTCCGGCGGCCCGTCCAAGAGGACGCCCCCTGTAGCCCGGCCCGCTCCCAAGCCGTCCGAGCCCGCCGCCTTTGTTGACCCTGGCTGCAGGACCACAATCCGGTCCACCAGGTCCTTCCACACGGACACTCGGTGTTCCACCACAACAAGGGTGGCGCCGGTCTTGTCCAGGCACCGCCCTACCGCATCCCGGACCTCCAGAACGCCCGCCGGGTCCAAGTTTGCTGTTGGTTCGTCCAGCAGGATCAGGCCGGGTCGCATCGCCAAAATGCCGGCCAGCGCCAGGCGCTGCTTCTGTCCACCGGAGAGTGCCGCCGTCGGGTGATCCAACGCCAAACCGCCGCCTGCCGCGGTACGCAACCCCACGTCGTCGAGCGCTTCATGGACGCGTTCCCAGATCTCGTCCCGTGGGACGGCGAGGTTCTCCGCGCCGAAGGCGACGTCGTCACCCACCCGCGAGAGCACCACCTGCGTCTCAGGGTCCTGCTGCATCAGCCCGGCACGGCCACGCTGCTCGCGGGGCGCGACGCCGTCAATCAGCAGGGAGCCGGTCTCATCCGAGTCGTCTTCCTCGTCCCCCAGAACCCCGGCAAGGGCATGCAGGAGCGTGGACTTGCCCGCACCCGAAGGACCCAGCAGCAGCACGCGCTCCCCCGGTTCAATCCGAAGGTCCAGGCCCTCAATGGCAGCTTGGGCCCGGCCTGCATGCCGCCACCCCCAGCCCTCGGCGGAGATGGCAGCAGGCTGCACCGCGCCGCTAAGTGTGGCGGACATCAGTTGAAGACTGGCTCCGAAGCGGCCTTGCGCGAGGCAAAGGAGCTCAGCACCCCGGTCTTGGCCAGTCCGCGCGTCGCAATCCACGAGAGTGCGCCCGCGATGATCGCCCCGGAGATCGTGGTGAAGGTGATGTAGGCCAGCTTGTCGATGGCCTCGTAAGCGATGTTCCAGCCCCAGGGCAGGAAGGAGTCGTTCAAGCCGCAGAACAGGCCCGCGCCGGCGCCCGCAAGGAGAGCAGTGGGCAGGTTGAACTTCTTGTACCGGAACGCCGCGAAGATGAGTTCGGCGCCCAGGCCCTGCAAAATGCCGGAGATGAGCACCGTGGTGCCGTACTGCGAACCCATGATGAGCTCACCCGTGGCGGCAACAGCCTCGCAGAATAGCGCTGCACCCGGCTTGCGGATAATGAGCATGCCCAGGACCGCGGGGATCATCCAGCCGCCGGCGATCAGACCGGTGAGCGGCGGATACGTCGCATTCATGGGGATGGAGACCAGTGCGGCGCCCTGGGACCATGCCCAGAAAATCACGCCGCCGGCAATGGCGATCAAAGCCGCCACAACAATGTCTACAACACGCCAGTTATAACTGGTCTTCTTCACGTTTACCGTGGTCATTTTCTGCCTCCTGAGGTTACAGGAGGGGAAAGTGCTACCCGTCATCCAGCTGGCCTGCGCCGCCCGGATCCGGACACTCTGAGAAGCTCGACTCCCTTGCGCCGGTACTAACCGGATCAGGTTCGAGGGTCTGCGGCTATCCGCACTCTCAGCGCCCTCGCGTCTCCTGCATCTCTGCAGAGTCCGACGGCGGCGCTCCCCTGTCGTTATCAAATCTGCCCTGATGGGCTGGTTCAGTTTACACCTGTGTCCGCGGCGGGCGCTGGTCCGTTGGCCGGCATTCAGTCACAATCAGCCGCGGTAGAGCCCAGTGCGGACCCCCGCGTGCGTTGCGAGGCCCACTCTGCACCCTAAACCCACACCATTCCCTGCACACCGGGCCATACAACGGGACCTGAGAGAATGAACCAGCAGACTTCACCGCGGCAAAGGGGCACACTTCATGACGGACCTTCCCACCACCCATAGCGCTGTGTCCCAACCACGTCTGGCCGCAAGCGTCATCCTGCTCCGTGATGCCCCTGCCGGGCTCGAAGCCTTCGTCCAACACAGGGTCAGCACCATGGACTTCGCGGCCGGAATGGTGGTCTTCCCGGGAGGACGTGTGGACTCCGCGGACGGGTCCGGGTGGGACTACCCGGAGGAATTGCTTCAACGCCACGCGTCAGAATGGAACCAGAGCTCCGTGGGCGCGGATTCTGCCGAAGCCGTGAGGAACGCCGGGAGAATACTCACTGCGGCCATCCGCGAAGTTCAGGAGGAGGCCGGGCTCACCATCGAAGCCGGACACCTCCGCCCGTGGGCCAACTGGATCACGCCCGCGGACATGCCCAAGCGCTTCGACACCTTCTTCTACATCGCCAAGCCAACAGCTGGTGCTAAGCCCCAGCACCAAACAACCGAGGCTTGGCAATCATTGTGGATGCCTGTGGCGGAGATTCTTGCAGCGGAAGCGGCCGGCACTTTGAAGTTGATGCCGCCAACCTATTACCTCCTCAAGGAACTTGCCGGGTTCGGAACAGTTGACCAGGTTTGGACGGCCGAGCACAGCGTCGTCCCGGTGCTGGCGCCGGTGGGCTCCATGGCAGCGTTCCTTAAGGAGCGGGAAAACCGTCGCTAACGCGTGCGATGGGTGTAGCCAGCTAGGCTGGGGACATGAACCTCTTCTTTAAGCTGATCGGTGCCGGAGTGAGCCTCGGGGCAGGCTTTGTGGGCACCAAACTCGTCAACAAAGGGTGGGAAAAAGCGACAGGCAACAAGCCGCCCCTGGGTCATGACGACGCAGAAACCAGCCTGCGCTCGGCCTTGACCTTCGCTTTGATCTCCGCCTTTGTCAGCACGCTCATCCAAGTCCTGGCGAGCCGGGGCACCCAGCGGGCCATCGCGCGCTTCGCCAAGAGCCACGACATCGTCTAAGCATCCAAACCACGACGCCGGGATCACCTGCAGGTGATCCCGGCGTTCGTTGTTGCTGCTGCTAGCTGTCGCTCCGCGGTTCCTGGCCGGCAGCCGCCCTTTGGACCACGGCCTCCAGTTCATCCTTGGTGAGCTTCTCCCGGTGTCCATGTTTGGTGCGGTAGGCGGAACGGCCAACCATGTGCGCTGACACTGGTGCTGTGAGGAGCTGGAAGATCCATGCCACCAACAGAACCGGCCACACCCACCATGTCCGCATCTGAAGTCCGATCGCGGCCAGCATGAGGAACAGACCCAGGACCTGCGGTTTGGTGGCTGCGTGCATGCGGCTCATGAGGTCCGGGAACCTCAACAAGCCAATGGCTGCGCCCAGGGACATCAGCGCGCCCACCACCAGGAACACGGCGGTGACAGCATCAACGACGAAGTCAAGGCCCGAAGCGTCAGGATTCATTGCTCTGTTCCCTTCGCTCGGCCACAAACCGGGCAACGGTCACCGAGCCAATAAACCCGATCACTGCCAGAGCCACCAGCAGCATCAGGTTGTTCAGGTGCTTGTTCAGCGCCATATCGATCGCCAAGGCAGCGCCCAGGATGGCCAGCAAAACATCTGATGCCAGAACACGGTCCAGAAGGGACGGACCGACGGCGATGCGGACAATCGCACCTGCGGCCGCCAGGCTGAGGATGACGGCGGTAACCACCAGAACTACTTCCTTCACAGCGCCGCCCCTTCCAGCCCTGGCCGTTCTTCGGCCTTGAGCGCCTCGACTTCTTCGCGTGTACCCATAATGCGGATCAATCCTGCTTCGATGTCTTGGGTTTCCTGACGAATTTTGTCGATATCCGCCTCTTCATAAATGTTCAGTGCGTGCAGGTACAGCGTGGAAGTGGAGCGGTCCACCTCCACCACCAGGGAGCCTGGGATCAACGAGATCACGTGGCCGGTGGCCGTCACCATGAGGTCGGAATGGCTCCGCAACGGAACGGCGACGACGGCGCTGCGGACCTTGGGCCCTTTTGCTACAGCCAGGTACAGCACCAGGAAGCTCGCTGCCACCACTTTGGCGAGGAACATCAGCGCAAAGGGAATGGCGCGAAGAATGTTGAACCTGCCGCTGAGCTCGACGGGCGGAAGGTAGAAGAACTTGGCCACCAGCACGGCAATCAAGGCGCCAAACAGGAGATTCCCGGGGCTGAAGTCCCGCCACAGGGCACCCCATACGATCACCAACCAGATGAGCAGCGGCAGCTCCGTGCGGAACGAGATCGGTTTACGGCTCATTTGGCATCCCCCGTCTGCACGTCATCCCTTCGAACCAGCGGCGGCACCACAACCGAATCTCCGAGGACCGAGTGAATATAGGCCGAACGGTCCAGCATGATTCCTGCGGAGCCGTCAGCGACCTTGAACAACGGGCCTGCAAAGACGGTCAGTGCCACGCCGAACACCACCAGTCCAGCTGTGGATCCCACCATGGTCCGTGGAAGTACTCCCACGTTCCCGGGCGTTTTTAGCACGGGGTCCGGATACTCAGCGTCCTCGGGCCTGCGCCAGAACGCCCTGTTCCAGACACGGGCGATCGCCAGCAGTGTCAGCAGGCTGGTGACCACGCCGCCCACCACCAACGTGATCGCCAACGGCGTCCCCAGCTCCACACCTGCTTGCAACAACCCCAGCTTTCCAAGGAAACCGGAGAACGGCGGAATCCCCGCCAGGTTCATCGCGGGGATAAAGAACAACAAGGCCAGCAGCGGGGAGAGCTTGGCCAAGCCACCCAAGCGGTCTATGGACGAGCTGCCACCACGCCGCTCAATGAGGCCGGTGACCAGGAACAAACTGGTCTGGACGGTGATGTGGTGGGCTACGTAGAAGACCGCGGCGCCCAAACCTGCCACTGAGCTCATGGCCAGGCCAAACACCATGTAACCGATGTGGCTCACCAAGGTAAAGGACAGCAGACGTTTAATGTCGCTCTGGGCCAAGGCACCCAGAATTCCGACAATCATGGTCAATAGCGCCACCACCATCAGTGGGACGTTCAGCGTGTCCCCTGGGAATAAGAGCGTCTCTGTCCGGACCATCGCGTAGACACCCACCTTTGTCAGCAATCCTGCGAACACGGCGGTGACTGGGGCGGGAGCAGTTGGATAGGAGTCAGGAAGCCAGAAAGACAGTGGGAAGACTGCAGCCTTGATGCCGAACGCCACCAACAGCATCACATGCAGGAGGTTCTGGGTGCCCTGGTCCAGCTCGGCCAGCTTGATGGCCAGGTCCGCCATGGTGATGGTTCCCGTGGCTCCGTAGATCATGGCGATCGCAATGAGGAACAGTACGGACGAGACCACGGAAACCACCACATACGTAACACCGGCCCGGATACGCGGCCCCGTTCCGCCCAGCGTCATCAGCACGTAGCTTGCTGTCAGCAGGATCTCGAAACCGACATAGAGGTTGAAGAGGTCACCGGTGAGGAAGGCGTTGGACACGCCAGCCACCAGGATCAGATAGGTGGGGTGGAAGATTGAGACCGGGGCTTCCTGGTCACCGTCGGCCATACCCTGACCCGTTGCGTAGATGAGCACCGCAAGGCTCACCACGGTAGAGACCACCAGCATGAGCGAGGAGAACTGGTCCACTACCAGGACCACACCCCACGGGGGCAGCCATCCGCCCAAAGTGACCGAGGTGGTGCCCCCATCCCATACGGAGATCAGGAGCAGGCACTCGAGCAGAAGGGTTGCACTGAGAATGCCAATGCTCACCACCCGCTGCGCGCTTTGATGGCGGATCAGCAAGAACGCCAGGGCAGCACCCAGAATTGGTAGGAGGACAGCTAGCGGCGACAGGTTCGCGAGATTCACGCGCTGCCTCCTTCCCGGGTTGTTGCCGTGTTGGGGGTCTCTGTGGCGTCCGGTTTGTCACGATCCGCCGGGCTGGCAGGAGTGACCGCGAATTCCGAGGTTTCCAGCGGCACGATGGCATCGTCCTCGGCATCGAAGCTCGGCGTCTTCGCCACGCGAACGTCTTCAAGGTCATCCTGGATCTCATCCTGACGAGCCAGGACCCACGTGCGGTAAATAATGCCCAACATGAAGGCCGTCACCGCGAAGGAAATGACAATCGACGTCAGGATCAGTGCCTGCGGCAGAGGATCACTGTATGCCTCCGGGGCCGTTTCCTTGCTGAACAGCGGCGCAAGGCCTGCATACCCTCCGGTGCTCAGGATGAGAATGTTGGTGGCGTTGGCCAGCAGCATCAAACCCAACAGCACTCGGGTCAGACTGCGTTCCAGGATTAGGTAGATACCGCAGGCGTACAGCACGCCCATGACGATCAGCAGGGTCAGGTTGATGCTCATGCGTTACCCTTCCCGAGCGCAGCGGATTCAGCGGCTTCGTGGGCAAGTTCGGGATGCTCGGCGGCATCTTCATCCGCGAGCGGCGCGCCTTTGCCTTCGAAGTGCTCGTCGATTTCGGCGCCGAGGCTGCGGAGGACATCCAGCGCCAACCCCACCACCACGATGTACACGCCGATGTCGAAGATCGTGGACGTGACGAACTTGACGTCACCAAAGACGGGCAGCCAGAACTCGATGATCGCGCTCTGGAACACCTGTCCTCCCAGGAAGAGTGGAACCACACCGGAGGCTGCCGCGGTGGCAAGTCCCGTCCCCAGAAGGGTGCCGGCACTGATGGTCGCTGCCTCGCTCAACTCGAACCGGCCACCGGCCAAGTACCGGATGGTGAGGGCTAGGCCGGCGGTGAGACCGCCCGCGAAGCCGCCGCCCGGTAAGTTGTGTCCGGCCAGGAGAAGGTAGATGGAAAAGACGATCATCGAGTGGAAAATCAGCCTGGTCACTACTTCAAAGATGATCGAGCGTCGCTCCGGCGCCAGCGTGCGTCCCGCCACCAGCCAGGCATCGCGCGTGACGTCGGTGAACTTCTTGGCGACGGCCAGGGCGGCTCCGTCGTGCGAATCACGGTCGACACCGGTGCGGCGCCCCACACTGCCTTCAGGCACGGCTTCGGAGGTCTTGATGCGATCGCCGCGGCTGCGGACGAAGATCAGGCTGGCAACGCCCGTGGCGGCAATGGCCAACACGGAGATTTCCCCGAAGGTGTCCCAGGCCCGAATGTCCACGAGGGTCACGTTGACCACGTTCAGACCCCCGCCACCTTCATAGGCCAGTCGCGGGAAATCGAGTGAGATGGGGGTGGCAACGCGCGCGCCCATGGCGTAGATGGCCACGAAGATCATGGTGATACCGAAGGCTGCGCCGATGATCACTCGGATCACCCGGAGCCTGCCACCGGTCCGGTCCCTTAGCTCAGCGGGCAGGCTGCGCATGGCGAGCACAAAGGCCACCAGCACGATGGTTTCCACGAGCATCTGGGTCAAGGCAAGGTCCGGAGCACCTTGCAACGCGAACATGAGGGCGATGCCGTAGCCGGTTACTGACACCATGAGGACCGCAAGGAAGCGCTTGTTGGCCCGGACCGCAGCCAGGGCACCCACCACGATCCCGATTCCGGCCACGATCTGCAGCGGGGAGTTCGGGTCAATGAGGTAGATGCCGTCCGGCAGGGGCTTGTTGGCCATGATCAAGGCGGTGGCCGGCACAGCGAACGCTACCGTCAGAATTACTGCCAGATAGAAGTACAACGAACCACGCTGTGTGCGGCCGGTAACCCAGACGGCAATATCGTCCAAGGCGCCAATGGTGTTCTGGTACGCGCGGTCGCCATCCACCCAGTCCGGAACCACGCTTTGTGCCCGGGAGACGAGGTTGCGTCCGTAGAACATCGCGGCGCCTGCCGCGAAGGTTATCGCTGTCAGCCCCAAAGCTGGAGTGATGCCATGCCACAAAGCCAAGTGTCCGGCGTCGACCGCGTCCGCGCCATCAGCGAATAGCGCTGCGTAAGGCTGGATCCATGTGTCCACGGGTGCCGGCCATACACCGTAAGCGATGGTCAGGAGGCTCAAGATCGCCGGTGCGGCCAGGAAGGCGGGCTTGATGGGCTTGAAAGGCGTGGGCTCCACGCCGGGCTTGACGGCGAACGCACCCCACATGAAGCGGGCGCTGTAGGCGAAAGTGAGGATGGAACCGATGACCAGCCCAACCAGGATCCAGATGCCCCACACCGGAGCATGATCGCCGGTGCCGTAGTGGACGAAGGCCTCAAATACCGATTCCTTGGCCACGAAACCAGCTAACGGCGGCACGCCGGCCATGGACGCGGCAGCAATACCGGCCACCACTCCGAGGGCACGCGAAGAACGGAAAACCCCGGAAAGCTTGCGGATATCGCGCGTTCCGGATTGGTGGTCAATGATGCCCACCACCAAGAAGAGAGCCGCTTTGAACAGGCCGTGGGCCAGCAGCAGACCCAGTCCCGCGAGGGCAGCATCCGGTCGGCCCAGGCCTACCACCATGGTGAGGAACCCGAGCTGGCTGACGGTGCCATAGGCGAGAATGAGTTTGATGTCGGTTTGGCGAAGCGCACGGTAGCCACCTACCAGCATGGTGGCCAGGCCCAGGCCGAGAACCACGGGAAGCCAGAACTCCGACGTCGAAAATCCCGGAGCCAGACGCGCCACAATATAGATGCCGGCCTTGACCATCGCTGCCGCGTGCAAGTACGCGCTGACAGGTGTGGGAGCCGCCATGGCGCCCGGCAGCCAGAAGTGGAACGGAACAAGCGCCGATTTAGTCACCGCACCGGCAAGGACAAGTACGACGGCGGCAGCCACCGCTCCTTGCATCGGTCCGCTCATGAGCGTCCCGGCTTGGTCCAAAATCTCTGAAATCCGGTATGTTCCTGCAGCCTGGCCCAAGACGATGAGGCCCACGAGCATTGCCAAACCACCAGCTGTGGTGACCATGAGTGCCTGGAGCGCCGAACGGCGTGCAGCCAAACGGGTGCGCGCATAGCCGATCAGCAGGTAGGACAGGATGGTGGTGAGTTCCCAGAAGATGAAGAGCATCAGCAGGTCATCGGAGGTCACCAAACCGAACATCGCGCCGGCAAAGGCCAGGAGTTGAGCTCCGAATCCGCCCAGATCCGCGTCCTTGTTTTTGAAGTAGCGGGCGCAATAAATCAGCACCAAAGATCCAACGCCGAGGATCAGGAGCGACATCACCCACGCCAGGGGATCCATACGGAAAGCGAGCTCGAGCTTAAGGGTGGGGATCCATGGAAGGATTTCTTCCATTCCTCCACCGGAATATGCGGCCTCGTACTGGAAGACCAGCCAAACAAAGGCGCCCGCAGGAACAGCCGCGAGGGCGTAGAACGCATTTCTGCCCAGTTTGCGGAAGATCAAGGGCGCCACAGTTGCCGCTACAAAGGTGATGGCGAGAACTGTGATCACTGTTATCTCCGCAAAGTCAGGAACATATTGTCAAAAGTTGGAGCAGGCGGTCATACGTTGGGTTCGGCTTACTCAGTTTATCAAGGCGGACCGACAGTTTTCGGCATGGGAACCCGTCTGCGCGGACGGCTTAAAGCCGCGTTGTCCACATACCGGTCTGTCATGTGCCCACCGATATCCCTACCCCCTATAGCATTCAAGCTATGAACGCGGCCGCAGTTCCCGAAGCCTCCCATCCGACGTCCGAGCTTGCCTCGGGACCTGTAGCCTCCAAAAAGGCACAAATCCTCGCTTGGGCATCCTGGGACTGGGGATCAGCTGCCTTTCAAGCGGTCATGACCACCTTCGTTTTCACCGTGTATTTGACGTCTAATGCCTTCGGAGGTGAGGACGCTGCCTCGGCAGCCCTCGGTGCCGCGCTGGCAATTGCGGGCCTGGCTATTGCACTGTTTGCTCCCGTCACGGGCCAACGTTCAGATGCCGGAGGGCGCCGCAAGCTCTGGCTTGGAGTCAACACGACCGCCACAGCCGTCCTGACTGCGCTGTGCTTCTTCGTTTTCCCGAGGCCGGAATTCCTGCTCCTCGGCGTCTGCCTGATCGCTCTGGGCAACATCTTCTTCGAGTTTGCAGGCGTGAACTACAACGCCATGCTGGCCCAGATCTCAACCCCCAAGAACATTGGCAGGGTCAGTGGCTTTGGCTGGGCCATGGGGTACCTCGGAGGAATCGTGGCGCTCCTCCTTGTCCTGCAGTTGTTTGTCCAGCCTTCCTTCGACTGGTTCGGCTCGTCAACGCAGGACTCACTGAACATCCGGCTCGTTGCCATCTTCTCCGCCCTCTGGTTCTTCATCTTTGCACTTCCCGTGATGTTCGCGGTTCCGGAAGTTTCCGCGAGGCGAAACACCACGTCCCTGGGTTTTGTGGACTCCTACAAACTTCTGTTCCGCCGCATCAGCGCGATCTACAAGACCAGTCCCCACACCATCTACTTCCTGCTATCCAGCGCCATCTTCCGCGACGGCCTCGCGGCCGTGTTTACCTTCGGCGGCGTCATCGCCGCCGGTACTTTCGGATTTGAACTCAAGGACGTCATCTTCTTCGCCATCTTCGGCAACGTTGTAGCGGCTGTCGGTGCCATCGTCGGAGGCTTCCTGGATGACAGGATCGGACCCAAGTCAGTCATTATCCTTTCCTTGGTTGGCCTCCTCATCGCGGGCACAGCCATCCTGGTTCTCGGCAATGGGGACTACGTCTTCTTCGGAAATGATTGGCCCGGGACCACCACGTTCTGGGTCTTCGGTCTGATGCTCTGCTTATTCGTGGGACCAGCCCAATCGTCATCACGGGCGTACCTGGCAAGGCTGGCCCCGGCCGGGGAATCCGGTGAACTGTTCGGGCTTTACGCCACAACTGGCAGGGCAGTCAGCTTCCTCGCCCCCACACTTTTCACCCTGTGCATCACCATTGCCTCGCCGCTTGTTGCAGAAGGTGAAGCCCAACGCTGGGGCATCCTGGGAATCATGGTGGTGCTGCTCGCGGGCCTCTTGGTGATCCTCCCGGTGAAGCCGCCGGCCCAAGTGGAAATAGCCGTGGTCCCCGAGCGTTAACTACATAGGGCCGGTTGGGCATGAACGCCGTACCGGACCCGTACAACAGAGTTAGGGTGAAGCTATGAACGTGGATGAGACTGAACTCCCAGGCCTCGGGGTCCGTAAGGATTTCGTCACGGCCTCGGGCCGTCGCATCGGTGTCGTGGAACTTCGAGAGGGCGAGACAGAGCTTTTCGTGTCCACCTGGGATGATCCTGACACCTGCCAGGCATCCATCCCTTTGACAGCCGACGAGGCGTCCACATTAGGTAACCTCCTGGGCGGGCAACACATTGCCATGCGATTGGCCGAGGAGCATCGCGAGATACCGGGCATCGTCACCCGCCAGTTCTCCATCACACCGGAATCGCCCTTCGTGAACCAACCCATGGGCAAAGCGCAGATCCGCACACGCAGCGGTGTCTCCATCGTGGCGATCATGCGCGAAGGCGAGGTGGTCCCGTCGCCGGCTCCCGACGTCGTACTTCACACCGGCGATTTGCTCGTAGCGGTCGGCACGCAGGAAGGTCTTGACTCGGCAGCCGACATCCTCCGCAACGGTTGACCGGTATGGATCCGCTTGCATTAGCCCTCGTTGAACTGGGGGCCGTCGTCTTCTGCCTCGGTCTCCTGGCTCGACTAGCGGGCCGAATAGGCATGTCCCCCATACCCCTCTACTTGGTGGGGGGCTTGGCTTTCGGAGCCGGCGGGTTCGTCAAACTCGATGGCATGCACGAGTTCGCCCATCTCTCGGGAGAAATCGGCGTCATCCTCCTGCTGCTGATGCTCGGACTGGAATATACGGCGTCGGAGCTTGTTACAGGTCTTCGAAGATCGTGGCAGGCCGGCGTCATGGACTTTGTCCTCAACTTCCTGCCGGGCGCCGGATTGGCCGTGCTTTTGGGATGGGGACTCGTGGGTGCAATCGTCATGGGTGGCGTCACCTATATCTCATCGTCCGGCATCGCCGCGAAGGTGATCACCGACCTCGGCCGAATCGGTAACCGCGAGACGCCCGTTGTGCTTTCCATCCTGGTCTTTGAAGACCTGGCCATGGCCATTTACCTGCCCATCCTGACCGCCATCCTTGCCGGTGTGGGATTCCTTGGCGGACTGCAAACGGTGGGAATTGCCCTGGCCGTGGTCACGGTGGTTCTGGTGATTGCACTCAAGCACGGCCACCGTGTCTCGCAGGCAGTGCACAGCGAGAACTCGGAGGTCTTCCTCCTCAACGTGCTTGGCCTGGCTCTCCTCGTGGCAGGCATTGCATCTGCCCTGCAAGTCTCCGCCGCAGTGGGTGCGTTCATGTTGGGCATCGCTATCTCCGGTGCGACGGCCCACAACGCCACCAGGATCCTCGAACCTTTGCGGGATCTTTTTGCTGCCATCTTCTTCGTGGCGTTTGGACTCAACACGGACCCCACCTCCATTCCCCCGGTCCTTGGATGGGCGCTGGTGCTGGCATTCGTCACCGCCGCAACCAAGATGCTCACAGGAATTTGGGCCGCCAAGCGCGCGGGCATCGCTGTGCCGGGCCGCTTCCGCGCAGGAGCTGCGTTGATCGCCCGCGGTGAGTTCTCCATTGTCATCGCAGGGCTGGCTGTTGCTTCCGGGGCCGTGCCCGATGAACTTGCAGCCCTCGCTACCGCTTACGTACTCATCATGGCCATCCTCGGCCCGCTTGCGGCCCGCTTCGTGGAGCCAGTGGTCAAGGCCATCCGAAAAACTCCGGGAACACCACCCCGCACGCCGGAACGCGCACCCGCGTAGCGAGCGTGTCCCCCCTCCGCCGAGGGGGCGGGATCTCACCCCAAAGACACACCCAAAGCCAGGGGGCTAACCCCTCGGCGGCACGCCAGAAGACGCTAAATGGACGTCCGGTGGAAGTTCTGGTGGCTGCGGCTGGCGGTGGGTCCACGCTGGCCTTGGTAGCGGTTGCCGTACTCACCGGAACCGTAGGGGTGCTCAGCGGAGGACGTCAGACGGAAGAAGCACAGCTGGCCGATCTTCATGCCCGGCCACAGTTTGATGGGCAACGTGGCAACGTTGGAGAGCTCCAAGGTCACGTGACCCGAGAAACCGGGGTCAATGAAGCCGGCCGTAGAGTGCGTCAGCAGCCCAAGCCGCCCCAGGGATGACTTCCCCTCGAGGCGCGCGGCAATGTCGTCGGCCAAGCTGACAGTTTCGTAGGTGGAACCGAGCACGAACTCCCCTGGGTGAAGAATGAATGGCTCGTCGCCCTCCACTTCCACCAACCGGGTGAGTTCTGGTTGTTCCTCGGCGGGGTCGATGTGGGCGTATTTATGGTTGTCGAAGAGCCGGAAGAACCGGTCAATCCGCACGTCCACGGAAGACGGCTGAACCATCGCGGGGTCGTACGGTTCAAGAACAATCCGTTGGGATTCTATTTCGGCACGAATATCGCGGTCAGAGATCAGCACAGCATCAAAAATACCCCATGCATTGTCCACGCCGCCCCATGGGACTATAGTTCCCGGACATGTACAACCGCGCCCGTACTTGGGGGCAACGAGCATTCGCGGGGTAATTGTGAGAAAACTGGCTGCGCCTGCCGCCATTGTGCTGGCCTGCACCCTGGCTCTCGGGGTGGTTGCTTCCAGCCAGATTTTTCCCTCAACGCAGACCAACCCCGGCCCCACGTCCACCCCTTCGGCAGAGGTCCCGTCAGGACTGACGGGACCGACGGAAAGCACGACGGCGGAGCCCGCACCTTCCGCGCCCCTCCCGGCAGCCGGCAACGTATCCCAGCCGTCCACGGCGCCCGCCCCGGACGCAGGGACTTCGACGCCGACACCAGGCATCACGACGGGAGCCGACTCAAACGGTGGTCCCGTCGCCGTGGATCCCGTCTTTGAAACTCCGCCGCCGTTGCCCAGCATCGGGCCCTCGTGGGGTCCGGACAACCCCTCGGACCCTGGTGTCTCCGGACCGCCGGCAACTGAACCGGCGCCACCAGTGACCGCCGGCACCGTCCCCAGTGAGGCACCGCCGACGGCCCCGGCCGCAGGACCGAACCCCGCGGACTCCTTACCCACCGAACCAGCCTCACCCACCGAACCAGCCTCACCCACCGAACCGACGGAACCGACGGGCTCTCCGAGCCCGTCGCCCACTGACACCGCCTCTCCACCCCCGGCGACCGAACCTCCGGCAACCGAACCCCCAGCAGTCGACACCGCACCATCTGGATCAGCTCCGCCTCCGCCCCCTGCAGTAACCCAAAACCCGGCACCCTCACCCACCGCCCCCGCGCCGTTCCCGGGAAAGGCCCCCAGCGGCGACATTAATCCTGACAACGGCGCCCTGGCCCTCCTCCCTGACAGCAACACGGCAGCGATCCTGACGGTTTTCAACGCGATCAACAGTTACCGCGCATCGCTCGGCCTGGCCCCCGTGAAGTACCACGCAACTGTGGCCAGCCTGGCGCAGGATTGGTCCAACAACATTGCAACGCGTGAGGTGATCCAGCACCGCGCCAATTTCTGGACGGATCCTCGAGCGCTGAACCCCAACAACGGCGCGGGTGAGGTGATCGCTGTCCGCTGGGACCGGGACGCGGCGCAGCTTGTGGAGTGGTGGAAGGGATCGCCGGGGCACGATGCGCTTCTCCGTGATCCTCGGTTCAATGTCATGGGCATCGGCATCACGTACACGGATGGAAATTGGCAGACCACCCCGAATCGATTCACGCTCTGGGGTGTGGTGAATTTCTTCGGCTACACCACCTTGCCGGCAGGGACCACCACCAGCCCGGGCGGCACCGTCCCGCCACCAACGGATCCTGTAGGTGTCTGCGAACCTGGCAGCAAGCACCAACCACCCACCCTTAACCTCAGCGCGGCATCGATCAGCAGCGCTGCAGACCTGGTATCAATCGCCGGCGACGGTTCCGTGGTGGCCTACCCTTCGTGGGGTGGCGGCCGGTACGGCGGTGGCAAGAGAATCGGACTCGGGTTCACCGGGCTGAAGGACCTCTTCATTACGGACTGGGACCGCGACGGGGTGTTTGACCTGATCGCCCAAAGACTCGACGGCGCCCTCTTGGTGTATCCCGGTCTTCAGGCAGGAGGTTTCAAGGATCCCGTTGCACTGGGCCAGGGCTGGGGGACGCTAAACATTGCCGTGGGCACGTGGTGCGCCAACAACCGGCTTCCCCAGATCGTAGCCATGGACTCGGGCGGTAACCTGTACCTCTACAAGAACGCGGGCCTGGCCTATATTCGTGCGCAGGCGGCGATTGGAACGGGTTTCCCGGCCATCAGACTGAACATGGTGGATTACAACGCCGACGGATTCCAGGATTTGCTCACCACTGAGGCCAACGGCACCCTCCGCTTGTATCGGGGCAGCGGACTGGGCACGCCCAAGCAGGAATCGCGTCCGGTAGTGGGTGCTGAATGGACGGATTACATCGGGCTGCGAACGCTGCGAGGTGTGACCGGTCCCGACTCGACGGGTGTTGCCGGGCTGAACCGCAACGGTGTTGTTGAGTATTGGGATCTCAATACCGGACGCCTCACAACTCCGGTGACTATAGGCATCGGTTGGGGCGGGCTGAAGTTCGCCCAGTAGAAGCTGCGCCTCAACGCCTAACCCGGGCGTCGGCGTCGTACGTCAACAGCGGCGACTACCCCTCAGGGTGGGCTTCGATGGCAATCTTGAGCTGTTCCAGCTGCGCCACTTCGCCCTCTAACGCTTTCTGGATCACGCCGTTCATGAGCTTACGCAGGCCCTTGGGGTGGTATTCAAGGGCGAACCGGAGCCGGGTGGTGTTGCCTTCGGTGCTGAGGTAGAAACCGCCGGTGGACCGTGCTGGCCCTGTCACCACGGAATAGCGGACTTCGGCTCCTGGGCGGGCGTCGGTGATCCTGAAGTCGGCGGCGACGGGGCGGCCGCCGGGGCCGGTTATCGTCTGCTGGTACAGGGCACCTTTTTGGCCGCGAACGCCGGACCGAAGCGCGATGCTGCGCACTCCGGAACGCCAGAGGGAGTTGTTCATCCCGTCCATGAGGAATCCGTAGACGGTCATGGCGTCCCTATTGATCACCACTTCATGGGCTGCGAATGCCACGGAACCTCTTTCGGCGTACGGTCGAATATTCGTAGCCCGGTTCCCCATACGCTGCAGCTAACACCTTCAGAATAGTCAGGGGCGGGGCGCCCACGACACAAGACTGCCGAGCCTTGACCGAATGGTTATCTGCCGATTATTGCGGGTAACTGCTGACAGGCGACCGCGGGCCGGGTAGAGTGCCTGCGGCTGGTTACAAAAAAATTGGGGGCGTTATGCGAGGGAAAAATCATTCGGGTTCCGTGGGGAACGCACGACGACGACTGGCAGCTTGCGCTGCGATCTTCAGCCTGGCGGTAGCTGGCGGGGTCATGGCTGGGGCGCCTGCCACGGCAGCGCCGGTCCCTGGCACGGCAGCACAGGCCGCCGTCGTTCAAGCAGCGGTGCCAACCGCAGCGAATCCGCTGCCGAGCGTCGATCCTGTGGGAAACCCCGCGAGCTACTCTGTTTTGGTCAATAAATCCAGGCCCCTGAATCCTGTGAGCTACGCTCCGGGCGACCTTGTTAATGCCCGCGGCTCCGGGCAGTACCTGCGCGCCGAAGCTGCGGCATGGCTCAACGGTTTGTTCCAAGGTGCGGCCGATGCCGGCACGGGCGGGCTTGCAGTGGTGAGCGGCTACCGTTCCTACGCGCAGCAGCAGCAGGTTTACTCCTACTACGTCAGCATCTACGGCCAGGCCCAGGCGGATCTCATTTCGGCACGCCCAGGACACAGCGAGCATCAGACCGGATTGGCTGTGGATGTGGGGAACGCCAACGGATCGTGCGGGCTTAGTACGTGTTTCGGTGACACGGCCGCCGGCATCTGGGTGGCCGCGAATGCCCACAAGTACGGCTTCATAGTCCGCTATCCCAACGGTTATACGAACATCACGGGCTACAGCTATGAGCCGTGGCACCTGCGTTACGTCGGCGTGGATCTGGCCACCGATATGAAACGCCGGGGCTTTCCCACCATGGAACAGTACTTTGCGGGCAATCCCACCGCTTATGCGAGCATCACCTCCGGAGCGGACTTGGTGGCCGCAGACTCTTCCGGCCGGCTCCTTCGCTACCCTGCGCACGGCGGTGGCGGCTACGGCGTTCCCACGGTGATCGGCTCCAACTGGCATGGCTTGAAGCAGGCCTTCGTAGTGGACTGGGATTCTGATGGCGTGTACGACATCCTGGCTCAATGGGACAACGGCACTCTGGGCTTGTTTACGGGCTGGCCTGGCGGTGCTTTCTCCACTCAGATCGTGGTGGGAACCGGTGACTGGGACAAGATGAACATCACCGTGGGCAAATGGTCCGCCGCGGAACGCTTCCCGGGGGTCGTTGGCTACTTCCCGGATGGCGGGCTGCGCTACTACCCCAATACCATGGGCAGGGCATTGATCTACCGCGTGGACATTGGAAGCGGCTGGGCTGGAATGGGCCTGACCATGGCCGACTGGAATGCCGACGGCGCCAACGACATCCTGGCCACCACAACCTCCGGGCACCTGCTCAGCTACCCCGGCAACGGCAGTGGCGGCTTCGCGGGACTGCCCACCACCATTGGTTCCGGCTGGGGCACCATGAAGGCGCTGGTTCCGAGCTTCGGTTTGTCGGGCCCGGGAACGCGCAGCATCACTGCCCATACCGTGGACGGCTATCTTGTGGACTACGCCCTGGGTGCGGGGGTCTGGGGTGCCCAGCGCCAGGTGGGCAACGGCTGGAATGGCATGAAGCTGTTCAAATAGGGCCGGGGTGGGCCGCGGTGACGGCCCGCAGCGGTCTACGGTGCGCCGGTCATGAGGAGTCCCGCAACTGCGCTAAGCTAGGACTCGCTCAGGGGATTTTTCCCGGGCAACGCGGGCGTAGCTCAATGGTAGAGCGCTAGCTTCCCAAGCTCGATACGCGGGTTCGATTCCCGTCGCCCGCTCCAAGAAAACCCCGGATCCAACGATCCGGGGTTTCTTTTGTCTCCAGGCTGCCGCCCAGCCCTCGTGACTCCGGCCACAACCCGGTCCGGGGAAGGTGTATCGTCAGGAGTCAGGAGCCATCGCGGCTCCGCTCTAAGGGAGCCATCATGGGCGACAAATCACCGCGCCAAACCGCATCAAAGAAATCCAGTAAATCCATCAAGGAAAAACGTGCGGATAAGCGGGCTTCCGAGTCTTCCGCCACCGAGGCCGCGAAGCCTTCCACCGGCAACAAGAAGTGACCGCGCCAACCGGCCAGCTCAGCATAGGCGTCCTGGCTTCCTCGCTGAAGCCCAATGAGCGCCGTCTACCGATCCACCCGCAGCATTTGGAGCGGATTGCCCCTGAAGTTCGCGGGCAACTTCGCTTCGAGCATGGCTACGGCGAGCGGTTCGGCGTTCCGGACAGCAAACTTGAGTCTTTGGTAGGCGGGCTCGGAACGCGTGAGGAATTGATTGCCAACAGCGACGTCATCCTCCTCCCTAAGCCGCAGGCCCAGGATCTGGCTGAACTCCGTGACGGTCAAACGTTGTGGGGCTGGCCGCACTGCGTGCAGGACCGGGCGATCACCCAGTTGGCAATCGACAAGAAGCTCACGCTCATTGCTTTTGAAGCGATGAACCACTGGGCGGGCGATGGTGGCTTCGGCCTCCACGTCTTCCACAAGAACAATGAGCTCGCCGGGTACTGCTCCGTGCTGCACGCCCTGGCCCTGACGGGTTCCACCGGCGACTACGGCCGCCGGCTCAGCGCCGTCGTCATTGGCTTCGGTGCCACCGCCCGCGGTGCTGTCACGGCGCTCAATGCCCATGGCATCCACGACGTCCAGGTCCTGACAAACCGTGGCGTCGCCGCCGTCGGGTCTCCGATCCACTCAGTGCGGATCGTGCAGTTCGACCATGACAGCAAGGCGCCTTTCCTGAGCGAAGTCATCACGGACAAGGGCCGCAAACCCCTTGCGCCGTTCCTTGCAGCGGCGGACATCGTGGTGAACTGCACCCTGCAGGACCCCAATGCGCCGCTGACATATCTGCGCACGGAGGACCTGGCCGAATTCCAGCCGGACAGCCTCATCGTGGATGTTTCGTGCGACGAAGGCATGGGCTTCAGCTGGGCACGGACCACCACGTTCGACGAGCCCATGTTCCGCGTTGGTGGGCACGTCAATTACTACGCAGTGGACCACAGCCCGTCCTACCTGTGGAACTCGGCCAGCTGGGAAATCAGCGAGGCCCTGCTGCCGTTCCTGGACACCGTGGTGGCGGGACCGGACGGGTGGGATGCCAACGAGACCATCTCCCGCGCCATCGAAATCCGTGACGGCGTGATCCGGAACCCGGACGTCCTGGAGTTCCAGAGACGCTCAGCGGAGTATCCGCACATACCTGCGGCCTAGCGCCACGCCACATGAAGCGCCCCGGTTCGGCTGGGGCGCTTCACCTGTTTAGGCGGTCTGCGGCTCCCGCACGATCCGCAGCACCCGACGCCGATCACGCAGGTCCACCTTGATGTGCAGGGATGACTTCCTGGCCAGTACGACGGCGACTACCGCAGCTGCGATGGCCGGCACCCCACCGGAGATCAGGACGGCCAGGTGCGGACCGAGGTGCTCGGCGAGCCAACCCATCATGGGACCGCCGATTGCCTGGCCGCCGATCAGCACCACCAGGTACAGGCTCATGACGCGGCCGCGGATGCTCATGTTGGAGCTGGTCTGCACCATTTGGTTGGCTGCAGTGAGGAACATCAGGCACCAGAATCCGGCCAGGACCATAGTGACGCTGAACCACACCATGGTTGGCATCAGTGAGGACACGCAGAGCATCAAACCGTACAACCCGGCGGAGGTCACCACCGAGCGCAACCGCAACTGACGACGCCGGGTGGACGCCACCGCTCCCGCGAGTGCACCGAGCGCAACCATAGCGTTCAGCAGGCCGTAGCCTCCGGCACCGGCGTCGTACACGTGGTCCGCGAAGGCGGCCAGCAGTACCGGCAGGCTCATGGCGAAAACTGCTACGAAGCCGGCCATCAACCATGGCCAGTAGATGGTTGGCTTGCTGAGCGCGTAGTTGAGGCCTTCGCGCAGCATGCCCTTCTTGCGCGGCGTCGGTTGGCTGAGGTGCAGCTGGTCCTTGCGGAGGATCAGCAGCATGGCCACCGTGGAGCAGCATGCCACGGCGTTGGCGGCGAAGGCCCAGCCGGCACCAACTGCTGTGAGCAGCACACCGGCCAGGGCGGGACCGATCAGCCCGCCGAGCTGGAAGGTCGTGGAGTTCACACTGATGGCGTTGCGCAGGTACTTGGGTCCGACGAGCTCGTTGACGAACACCTGCCTGGCTGGCTGGTCCAGAACAGTCACGAAGCCCAAGGCAAGGGCGATCACGTAGACGTGCCATACTTCGACGCGGCCACTCAGGGACAGCACCGCGAGGAGGGCGGCCAGTACCGCGGCCGCCGATTGGCAGATGATGAGGATCTTGCGCTTGGCAAAACGGTCGGCAATCATGCCACCCCAAGGGCCAAGGAAAAGTGACGGCATGAACTGCAACGCCACCGTAATTCCGACCGCGGTGACGGACCCGGAGAGTTGAAGCACCATCCAGTCCTGGGCAATGCGCTGCATCCAGATGGCGATCACGGCTATAAAGTGGCCAATCGCGAAGATCCTGAAGTTGGGGACCTTCAGGGAGATGAAAGTATGCCGCCAGGGCAGCTTTTCACTCACGACGGCGAGCGGCTGGGTGACGGTGTCCGGCGGCTGAGGCGCGGAGAGGGAATCGATGACGGGCTGGCTGACGTTTGCCGCTGAAGGCGGTGGGGGTGCCAAAAGTAGTCCTCGGATCGAGAGTTTCGGTGGGATACGTTTAACGCTATGGTTGCCAGCAGCAATTATGGAAGCGTATTGCGCCTATAACTAGCATTGCGGAATGCAATGAGCCCTCTCCAATGGCGCAGTACTCCGGCCCGGCGCTGACCTGCGCTTGAGGAGTTACGTGTTCGAACCTGTCCAGCTCCGTTCCTTTTTGGCCGTCGCAGAGACGCTGAGTTTCACCAAGGCTGCAGAACGCCTGGGACTCGCGCAACCAACCGTAAGCCAGCACGTCCGCAAGCTCGAGGCCTCCGCCAAACGGGTGTTGGTTGCCCGCGATACGCGCGAGGTCCGGCTCACTGATAACGGCGACGCAATGGCCGGATTTGCCCGCAGCATCCTTGCCGCCCACGACTCCGCCGCCCGCTACTTCTCCGGTTCAGCCATGCGCGGGCGGCTCCGCTTTGGCACCGCAGACGACCTCGCCATCACCGGCCTTCCCCGGATCCTTCGCGAGTTCCGGCAGCTGTACCCGCAAATCAACCTGGAGCTCACCGTCAGCCAAAGTGACCAGCTCTACAAGCGGCTCAATGCCGGGCAACTGGACCTGGTGTTCGTGAAATGGGTGGCCGGAGCCAAGGAAGGCACTGTAGTCCGGCACGACAACTTTGCGTGGGTGGGCGTCGAGCAAACCATTCTTGAGCCCGGGGCGCCGGTCCCGCTCATCGCCTACCCGGCACCCAGCCTCAGCCGAAAGCTCGCCATCGATGCCTTGGAAGCCGAGGGGCGGACCTGGCGGATCACGTGCAGCACCAAGCAGATCAGCGGAGTGTTGGCTGCGGTACGCGCGGGCATTGGAGTTGCGGTCATGCCCGCCTCGCTGGTGCCCGAGGACCTGAAAGTGATCACCCAGCGGTTCGGCCTCCCGCCAGTGGGGGACGTCGACTTCACCCTGATCCGGAACCCGCTGGCCAACGCCGAAGTGATCGATGCCCTCACCCAGGCGATCATGGGCCGGACGCTGAGCAAGTCGAACTAGTGGACCGGGCGGCTTGGCCGGGCTGGGTTCCACCTGCGCACCCCTTAACGCCGAATGCACCCATAACCGCTGCTGCGCACGCCGGAAACGGGTGCGACGCCGGCGTTCAAGGGGTGCACGGGTCGAAAACGGGTGCACGGGTCGAAAACGGGCGCGCACGGCGGGACTGGGTGCGCCGCCGGCGCTCAAGGGGTGCGCGCGGCGGAAACGGGTGCGGATGTGTTCGACATGCGATACGCCATTACTGGGTAAGCGCATTCCCGGTATCCTAAGACGATGATCGACCTCACCACGCTGGCTGACCTCACGCCTGGCATTTGTTCCGTCACCCTCCGCGCACACGGAATCGACGAGGTGGTCCGAATTTCCTCGAATGCGGGCCTGGCCGGCATCGAGTGGGGTACTGACGTCCATGTCAGTGACGCAGAATCAGCCGCGCACGCGAAGGACGCCACGGCGGCTGCCGGACTGACAGTCCTATCGCTCGGCTCGTACTACCGCTGCGGGGCCTTTGGAGACTTCGGCCGGGCACTGGACCTCGCCGCCTCCTTAGGCGCGCCAAGGATCCGCGTCTGGGCAGGGGAACTCGGTTCCGCGAACGCCAGCCAAGAACACTGGGACGCAGTTGTGAAGGACACCCGGCGCATTGCCGATCTTGCCGCGGCGCGCGGAGTCGCCATCGCTTTCGAGTACCACGGCAACACTCTCACCGACTCCCCCGCCACCACCCTCGACCTACTGGACCGGGTCAACCACGCCAACGTCGGCACCTACTGGCAGCCCGCCGTCGGGCTTTCAGACAAGCAGGCCCTTGAGTCCCTCCACGAAGTCTTGCCGCATCTGGTGGGCGTGCACTGTTTCTCGTGGGGCCCCGAAGCTGAGCGTTTCCCGCTTCGGAATCGGAAGTTGCTGTGGCAGACCGTCACCGATGTCCTCCGGGGCAACGGCAAGGACATGGACATCATGCTGGAATTCGTGGAGGACGACCTCCCGGACAACGTGCTCAACGACGCCGCGTTCCTGCACACCATCACTCTGGGTGAGGACTAGCCCGGAGACCGCTACGCAGTCCAACCCATCCGGCGAAGCCACGCGGCGCAGAGCCCGGTCCATTGCTCGGCACCGGGCGTTCCGGCTGCCAGGCCGATGCCGTGGATACCGTTGGGAAAAACGTGCAGCTCCGTGGCAACTCCGGCTCGGCTGAGCGCTCCTGCGTAGGCCAGGCTGTGGCTGACGGGAACGGATTCGTCGTCTGCCGTGTGCCAGAGGAACGCCGGCGGTGTTGCCGGGGTGACGTGCAGCTCGGCGGAGAGCTGCCGCAGGACATCCGCAGGGGCACCAACTCCGGCGAGATTCTCCACGGACCCCTGATGCGCGGAATCGACGAAGGAAATCACCGGATAGCAGAGGATGCTGAGGTCCGGCACTGACGCAGCACGATCCAGCCCGGGATTTCCGGCGAGCACGCCTACCGACAAAGTAGCGGCAAGATGCCCACCCGCCGAAAACCCGAGAACCCCCACACGTGAGGGATCAACGGTCAACCCGTGCGCCCCGCTCCGGATCCACAGCATGGCTTCCTTGGCGGCCATCAGAGGCGCAGGATGCCGCTCCGGCGCCACCGGGTATCGCAACACAAACGCGTGAATCCCCAGCGAAGCGAGCCACTCTGCCACAGGTTCGGCTTCATGGTCTGCCGTTTTCGCGTAGCCGCCCCCGGGCAGAACCAGAACTGCGGGCGCCGCCAGACCGGAAGGCCCGACGGCGGGAATCACCGTGAGCGCTCGGGGCGCCTGGGCCTCCGCTGCGGTCATACCTGCGATTCCACCGGGGTTTCGGTGCTGCGGCGGAGCTTGACCGCCCCGCTGACAGGCGGAGTGTCAGGATCTCCTGCGGCGAGGCGTCCAATGTCCTCGAGCGGTAAATGCACCGTTGAAAGAGCGGGCCGGAAGTCGCGGAGGGTTTCGATGTCGTCAAAGCCGGCGATGGTGGCATCACGGGGAATCCACACCCCTTCGGGCCGTAGGGCCGCAGTGACTCCGATAGCCATGACGTCGTTCACGGCGAAGATGCAGAGCCGTTCTTGGGACGCCTTGATCCGGTCCGCGAGCGCCAGGCCGGCTTCATATCCCCCGGCGCGGTTGAATCCGGTGCGGATGATTTCCGCTGTGGGCCTGCCGGCGTCTTCGAGTCCTCGCTGGAATCCGCGGACCCTGTCGTCGGAGGTGTAGAGCCCTTCGGGGCCGGCAACGATCAGGAATTCGCCGTCGTGGGTAGCGGCCAGTTCGGCGGCCAGGCCGGCGGCGAGCTCTTCATTGGGGACCTTCACCACGTGGTAGCCCTCGGTGGTGGACGCTCCAACTACGGGGTGACCCACCACTCCCACGTGCCCGCCGTTGCGGCAGTAGCGGTCCAGTTCGGCAGCGAGTTCACTGTTTCCTTGCTTGTCCTCGGCGCGGACTGAGCGCGATCCGGCGATCACGATGGAGTCGGCACGGCGGGCAGCGAATGCAGCTACTGCTTCCTTCTCGTCGTGCGGGGTGCCTGATGTGCTGGCCAGCAGGACCATGCGGTTCTGTTGGCGGGCCGCTTCCTGGACGCCGCGGGCGATGGCAGAGAAGTAGGGATCGGCGATGTCGTGGACAATAAGGCCGATCAACCCTGAACTGGACTTTGCGAGCGCCTGCGCCTGCGCATTGGGAACATAACCCAGTTTGTCGGCGGCTTCGCGGACGCGTTGCGCGATATCTTCTGCTGGTTTGCGGGACGAGCCGTTGAGGACCCGGGATGCCGTAGCGAGGGAGACCCCGGCCAAACGGGCAACTTCACTCAGTGTGCTGGCGGCCACGGGGAACTCCTTTTCTGCAAGCGTCGGGACTGGCGCTAAGGAAATTATGGCAGTTCTCTTGGAATTTTGGGAAAGCGCTTGCCAATACGGCGCGCCATGGTGCATGATCGATTGCAGCGGGAATGCGCTTTCCCACATGACATAAGTAAGCACCGGCAACGCTCAGCGGCCGGCACACAAGGCACTGGAGAAAACATGGGCTTCGAAACAAAGACGATCCGTATCGCCATGAACGGCATCACCGGCCGTATGGGCTACCGCCAGCACCTGCTGCGGTCCATCCTCCCCATCCGCGATGCCGGCGGCTTCACCTTGGAAGACGGCACCAAGGTTCAGGTGGAGCCGATCCTGGTTGGCCGCAACGAAGCCAAGATCCGCGAGCTCGCCGAACTCCACAAGGTCTCCGAGTGGACCACCGACCTGGACGCCGTCATTGCCGACCCCACCGTTGACATCATCTTCGACGCGTCCATGACCAGCCTCCGCGCCGCCACCCTGAAGAAGGCAATGCGCGCCGGCAAGCACATCTTCACCGAGAAGCCCACGGCCGAGACCCTGGAAGAAGCAATCGAGCTGGCACAGATCGGCAAGGAAGCCGGCGTCACCGCAGGCGTAGTGCACGACAAGCTGTACCTCCCCGGCCTGGTCAAGCTCCGCCGCCTGGTGGATGAAGGCTTCTTCGGCCGCATCCTTTCCATCCGTGGCGAATTCGGTTACTGGGTCTTCGAAGGCGACGTCCAGGCTGCCCAGCGCCCGTCCTGGAACTACCGCAAGGAAGACGGCGGCGGAATGACCACGGACATGTTCTGCCACTGGAACTACGTCCTTGAAGGCATCATCGGCAAGGTCAAGAGCGTCAACGCCAAGACCGCAACGCACATCCCCGCACGTTGGGACGAGGCCGGCAAGGAATACAAGGCCACCGCCGACGACGCCTCCTACGGCATCTTCGAACTCGAAACCCCGGGTGGCGACGACGTCATCGGCCAGATCAACTCGTCCTGGGCCGTTCGCGTCTACCGCGACGAACTGGTTGAGTTCCAGATCGACGGCACGCACGGTTCCGCCGTCGCCGGTTTGAACAAGTGCGTTGCGCAGCAGCGCGCCCACACCCCCAAGCCGGTCTGGAACCCGGACCTGCCCGTCACGGAATCCTTCCGCAGCCAGTGGCAGGAAGTCCCCGCCAACGCTGAACTGGACAACGGCTTCAAGCTGCAGTGGGAAGAATTCCTGCGCGACGTCGTCGCCGGTCGCGAGCACCGCTTCGGCCTGCTTTCCGCAGCACGCGGTGTGCAGCTGGCCGAACTCGGCCTGCAGTCCTCGGCTGAGCGCCGCACCATCGACATCCCGGAGATCACCCTCTAATGACGTCACTGATTCTTCCCACCGACGACGGCGGCACCCGCGAGTACCGCCTTCAGGCGGCCACATCGTGGACCAAACCGACTGCTCCTTTGACGGCCCGCCGCGCCTACGCCGCAGCACACGTCATCCCTGAGGTCTCCGCGGACAACACTCCCGGCGCCCCGGCCCAGCTTGACTGGGACGCCACCCTGGCGTACCGGCACGAGCTGTGGTCCTATGGCTTGGGCGTTGCCGATGCCATGGACACCGCACAGCGCGGCATGGGCCTGGATTGGGCCGCGACCCAGCAGCTCATCAAGCGCACCGGCACCGAGGCCGCTTCCGCCGTGGCAGCGGGCAACGCCGCCATCGCCGGCAAGTCCGTCCGGGACCTCGTTTCCTGCGGCGCCGGCACCGACCAGCTGGACATCACCGCCCTTCCCGAGGGTGCAGCGGGTATCCAGGCCGTCATTGATGCTTACCGCGAGCAGATCGCGGTGGTCAGTGAGGCCGGTCCCAAGGTCATCCTCATGGCATCCCGCGCCCTGGCCAAGGTTGCCAACGGCGCCGACGACTACCTGCACGTCTACTCGACACTCCTGCAGGAAGTGGACCAGCCCGTCATCCTGCACTGGCTGGGCACCATGTTCGACCCCGCGCTGGCAGGCTACTGGGGCTCCGATGACGTCTCCGTTGCCACCGAAACGTTCCTCAGCCTGATCCGCGAACACTCGGACAAGGTTGACGGCGTGAAGGTTTCGCTGCTGGACGCCTCACACGAGGTCGCCCTCCGCGCCAACCTGCCGGAAGGCGTCCGCCTCTACACCGGCGACGACTTCAACTACCCGGAACTGATCGACGGCGACCAAACGCACCACTCGGACGCCCTTCTGGGCATCTTCGCGGCGATCTACCCGGCCGCTTCGGTAGCGTTGCAGAAGTACGACGCCGGTCAGGGCGCCGAAGGGCGCGCCATCCTGGACTCCACCCGTGAGCTCGGAAAGCACATCTTCAGCGCCCCCACGTTCTACTACAAGACGGGCATCGCCTTCATGTCCTGGCTCAGCGGCAAGCAGCCCGGCTTCCAGATGGTGGGCGGCCTGCACTCCGGCCGTTCGGTGCTGCACTTGGCCAAGACCTTCGAACTGGCAGACCAAGCCGGCTTGCTGAAGGATCCGTCGCTGGCCGCGTTCCGGATGTCTGACTTCCTGCGGATCAACGGGGTGGGCGCATGAGCTCCGATTTCTCGCGACTCTCCCTGAACAGCGCCACCACCAAAAAATGGACCCTGGCCGAAGCCGTTGACGGTTGCGCCCGCGCCGGCATCCCCGCGATCGGGCCGTGGCGCGACCGCGTGGCCGAGGCCGGACTGGACAAGGCCGCCAAGCTCATCAAGGACGCCGGTCTGCGTGTTTCCTCGCTCTGCCGCGGTGGCTTCCTCACCGCAGCCGATGCCGAGGGACAGGCCGCAGCTCTGGCTGACAATTTC
Organism: Arthrobacter sp. DualSoilB13; assembly: GCF_055389195.1. Classification (NCBI taxonomy): domain Bacteria; kingdom Bacillati; phylum Actinomycetota; class Actinomycetes; order Micrococcales; family Micrococcaceae; genus Arthrobacter; species Arthrobacter sp. DualSoilB13. The sequence goes on from NZ_AP035865.1 coordinate 3,787,627, forward strand.
GAAGCCGTCCGCGAAGCAGTAGCGCTGGACACCCAGGAACTGTTCCTGGTGGTTGGCGGGCTTGCTCCCGGAGAGAAGGACGTCGTCGCTGCACGCCAGCGCGTGGCGGACCGGCTCCAGGAACTTGTTCCCTTCGCCTCCGAAAACGGCGTCCGCCTGGTGCTGGAACCCTTGCACCCGATGTACGCAGCGGACCGCGCACTCATCTCCACCCTTGGCCAGGCCTTGGATCTCGCCGCGCCGTACGACGCAAAGGCTGTTGGCGTCGCCGTCGACACCTTCCACGTCTGGTGGGACCCGGAACTGAAGGCGCAGATCGAACGTGCCGGCCGCGAGAACCGCATTGCCTCGTACCAGGTGTGCGACTTCAACCTGCCCATCGCTGCGGACGCGCTGTTGTCCCGCGGCATGATGGGCGACGGCGTCATCGACTTCGCCACCATCGGCACCTGGGTCAGGGACGCCGGGTACAAGGGCGACATCGAGGTAGAGATCTTCAACCAGGAAATCTGGGACGCCGATGGCGACGCAGTCCTGGAAACCATGAAGCAGCGCTACGCGGAGCTCGTCCTCCCGTTCGCCTAACAACGTGGTCCTCCCGCGGATGCCCTAAGTTCCGCGGGAGGATCGCTCCAAAGCCAGCGGGCTCCTGCCAAGGTCACGGCAGGGGCCCGCTTTTGTGTCAGCTAAAAGTCCTCGAACGCGCAGGTGAGATAAGTGGTACACAGCTGAAACATGGCGTCGATGGGAGGAAACAATGGGCACCTACGCTGGTTTTACCTGGACAAAGACGTCCACGAAACCCCTGAAAGGACACCACCATGATGCTCTTGAAGACACTGACCTTTTTCCTCGACGCCAGCGGCAGCCACAGCGGGCCGTCCGGCGATTCCGCCAGCGAACACGCCCCTGCTGTCGCCACCGAACGCCTGACCTCCAGCGCCTGGGAGGGCTGGTGGGATGACGCCGATCAGGGTTTCCCTGCCGAGGCCTGATGGCTCATGAAGCTCGAGCAGTCAGCTGCATGCGGGCTTTCGGCCGGCCGATCAAGGTGACCGAGCCGCCGTCGGGCGCTGTCAATTCCAACCTGATGTTCCGCGAGCCCGCTTGGGGTTCGATTGAGTCGACGTGGAAAACCTTACCGCTGATCCGGACGCTGTCGCCGTTACGGATGGCTTTGAGCTTGGCGTTGTGCGTTTCAGTTCTCACTGCGGGTGTCTCCTCGTCCGGCTACTTGTTCTTCTTGGGCTCGTCACCGTGCGTTTCGCGGATTTCTTCGCCGTCCCGAATTACTTCGTCTTCCTTTTCCTGCATTTTGTCGCTCTTCTTGGTATCGCGCGGCGGGAGTTGAATGCTCTCCTCGGCCTCAATGCCGCCCTGGAGTTGGCGGCCGCGCTCCATTTCGGCGTCGAACTCGGCGCCGAACAGCAAGGACATGTTGAGGATCCAGAGCCACAGCAGCATGATGATGACGCCCGCGAGGGCACCGTACGTCTTGTTGTAGTTGCTGAAGTTGGCAACGTAGAAACCGAAGCCCAGCGAGGCAAGGGCGAAAATCACCAAGGCAATGAGAGAGCCCATGCTCATCCAGCGAAACTTGGGCTGCTTGACGTTGGGCGTGAAGTAGTAGAGCACGGCAATGATCGCGACCACAATAACTATGAGGACCGGCCATTTGGCAATGTTCCAGACGGTCAGGAAGGTCTCCGACAATCCGATGGCGCCACCGATGGCCTCCGCCACGGGACCACTCAGGACCAGCATGGCAGCGGCGAGCGCTGCACCCACGACGGCGACGACGGTGACGGCGAGCATGGTGCCCCGCAGCTTGATGAAGCCGCGGCCTTCGTCCACTTCGTAAACCCGGTTCATCGCTCGACTGAAGGCGGTGACGTAGCCCGAGGCGGACCAGAGCGCCACCAAGATACCGAAAACCAGGGCGAGCCCGGCCGTGTTGGACTGAGTCAGTTCCTCGATCGGCTGGCGCATGGCGTCAACGCCCGGCCCCGGCGCGAACTGCTGCACAATATCCAACAGTGATGACGTTGTCTTGCCGGCGTCTCCGAAGATGCCAATGAGGGAAACCAGCGCCAAGAGCGCTGGAAACAAGGAGAGGACGGCGTAGTACGTTAGGCCGGCCGCCGCGTCAGGGCATTGATCCTTGGTGAACTCCCGGAGCGTCCGCTTGGCGATGTACATCCATGTGGGCTTGGCGAGATCGTTGGGACTGTCCGGCTTACGCGAATCCTCCGGAGAGGGAGCGGTCTGCGCCTTGGCGGTACTGGTGTGGGCTGAGTCTTGTGAAGTCATGGGGCACTCGTCCGTGGGGGTAGTTTGCGCGAACAACTGATCCATCAATAGTAAGCATGCTGATGATTCATTCGGAAGGACCCACGCCGTTTTATCGCCAGCGAACGCAAACGCGGACCCGGGCGCCCCCGCTCAGGCTAGCTTGCTCGCCAGCAGGAACTCGAACGGCGACTCAATAACGGACCGGATCACCTGGCCCGCAGCACCAAGAAGGGTTCCGGAGTGCTCCAGGGCCGAAACCGTCAGGTTGCCCGGATCAAGCAGGCCGGGCGCATAACGGTCCAAGCTGGTCAGCAGCGCCGGTTTGAGCCATTCCGCCAGGACCGCAAAGTGTCCGCCGAGAACTACTGCCTCTATGTCCATCAACCGGGCAGAAGAAGCGAGCGCGACGCCCAAATACTTTCCGGCGTCGTGTACCGCCCGAGTGGCCTGCGGCTCCTGGGCAGCCAAGGCCGCCAGCAGCAGTTCCGTACGCGCACCGAGCGAGCCCTCAGGAATGCCGGCGGCCTCGAAAATGGCTTCCTGGCCAGCGAACGTTTCCAGGCAGCCCGTGCCTCCGCAGGAGCAGCCCGGCCCATCCGGGTGGACTACGATGTGGCCGAGCTCACCCGCAGAGCCGCCCGGCCCGGTGTAAAGCTCGGAGCCGATGATCACGCCACCGCCCACGCCGACTTCGCCGGAAACGTAGAGGAAGTCCGGCTGGCCAGTGCCATACCAAAGCTCACCGAGAGCAGCACTATTGGCCTCGTTGGACAACCTGACACCCAGCGGGGCGCCCTCCAGCAGGGCCCGGGGATTCAGCTCCTCTTGCTCCCAGTGCAGGTTAGGCGCGGAAAGGACAAGGTTGCGCTGCTCATCCACCAGCCCCGGGACCGCGAGGCCACCACCCAGGATGGCGATGTTGGCGGCGGCGGCCTCGGCTTTCACCTCAGCCGTCAAGAGGCCTAGGCGTTCCATAACCTTGGCCGGAGCCAGACCGCGGTTCCGCGACTCCACGGTTGAGTGGAACCGAAGGTTTCCGCCAAGGTCCACCAGCCCAACAGCCAGGTAGTCAACGTTGATTTCCATTCCCACCACGCCGCGGCGCGAGCTGAGTTCGAGCCCCTGCCCCGGCCGACCCCGCTCGCCGTCACGATAGAGACCCACCTCGGAAACCAGCCCGGATTCCACGAGGTCGGCAACAAGACTGGATACGGCGGCTTTAGTGAGTCCGGTTCCGGCCGCGAGCTGCGCGCGGCTGGGTTTGGCGTCCCCGGTTCGGGCGATGGAGTCCAAGACGAGCGAAAGATTTCGACGGCGGACGTCCCCTACACGCCCGGGCGCGGCTGCTTCATTCACTGGCGTGGGACCTCCCTGCAGATTCAAAGAACTTTTTTCCGGCTTCCATTGACCATGATCCATTATCCCCCATATAGTTCAGATTGAAAACTAATTGGAATGCACTTCTCCAAGTTCTTCCCCAGTGCTTTGCAAAGGAGCAAATATGACCCCGCAGCCCACCCCGCAGGACCGCTTCACCTTTGGCCTCTGGACTGTCGGATGGACCGGCGCCGATCCCTTCGGCGTGGCCACCCGTCCGGCACTGGACCCTGTGGAAGCCGTGCATAAACTCAGCGAGCTGGGCGCTTACGGCATCACTTTCCACGACAATGATCTGATCCCCTTTGACGCCACTGCCTCCGAGCGCGACCTCATTCTGAAGAACTTCAAGGCAGCCTTGGCAGAGACCGGGCTGAAGACGCCCATGGTGACCACCAACCTCTTCAGCCACCCGGTATTTAAGGACGGCGGTTTCACGTCGAACGATCGCTCCATCCGCCGCTTTGCCCTCAGCAAGATCCTCCGGAACATTGACCTCGCCGCAGAGCTTGGCGCAGAAACTTTCGTGATGTGGGGCGGCCGTGAAGGCAGCGAATACGACGGCTCCAAGGACCTCTCCGCAGCGCTGGACCGCATGAAGGAAGGCGTGGACACCGCAGCCGGGTATATCAAGGAAAAGGGCTACGGCCTCCGGATCGCGCTCGAGCCCAAGCCGAACGAACCCCGCGGCGACATCTTCCTCCCCACGGTCGGCCACGGCCTGGCGTTCATCGCGCAGCTCGAGCATGGCGACATCGTGGGCCTCAACCCGGAGACCGGCCACGAACAGATGGCCGGGCTGAACTTCACCCACGGCATCGCCCAGGCCCTGTGGGCGGGCAAGCTCTTCCACATTGACCTCAATGGCCAGCGCGGCATCAAGTACGACCAAGACCTCGTTTTCGGCCACGGCGACCTCACCAGCGCCTTCTTCACGGTGGACCTGCTGGAGAACGGCTTCCCCAACGGCGGACCAAAATACGATGGCCCCCGCCACTTTGATTACAAGCCCTCACGTACCGACGGCTACGACGGCGTGTGGGAATCGGCCAAGTCCAACATGTCCATGTACCTCTTGCTGAAGGAACGCGCTTTGGCCTTCCGCGCTGATCCAGACGTTCAGGAGGCACTTGCTACGTCGGGCGTGTTCGAGCTGGGTGAGCCGACGTTGAACGCCGGCGAAACCACGGCGGACCTGCTCGCTGACGCCAGCGCCTTCGAAACGTTCGACGCCGACAAGGCCGCCGAACGCTCGTTCGCTTTCGTCCGCCTCAACCAGCTGGCCATCGAGCACCTGCTCGGCGCCCGCTAAATCAGACCACCACACTGATATCCCGCCGCCAGGTCGTTCCGGAATTCACTCACGGAACGGCTTGGCGGCGGACCCCAAAAGGATTAACGCATGCCTCTCGTAGCCGGGATCGATAGCTCAACCCAGTCCTGCAAAGTGATCATCCGGGACTCCGTCACCGGTACCTTGGTGCGCCAGGGCAGGGCCTCCCACCCTGACGGCACCGAAGTCCACCCGGATCACTGGTGGACAGCCCTGCAGGACGCGATCAGCCAGGCAGGCGGCCTTGACGACGTCGATGCCGTCTCCATCGGTGGACAACAGCACGGCATGGTGTGCTTGGACGACTACGGCAACGTCGTCCGACCGGCCTTGCTGTGGAACGATACCCGTTCGGCGCCCGACGCAGAGGAATTAATCCTTGAGGCCGGTGGTGGCGATGCCGCCGCCGGGGCAGCATATTGGGCATCCACCACAGGCACAGTTCCCGTAGCATCCCTGACCGCCACCAAGCTTCGCTGGCTCGCAGGGAACGAACCCGCCAATGCCCAACGTACGGCTGCGGTGTGCCTTCCGCATGATTGGCTGTCTTGGCGTTTGGCGGGTCACGGACCCGGAACCGGCCCGGCATCGTTGGAGCTCCTCCGCACCGACCGTTCCGACGCCTCCGGCACAGGCTACTTTTCGGCAACCACTGGGGAGTACTTACCCGCAGTCCTGGAACGCACGCTGGGCCACGTCCCGGTGCTGCCAACCGTCGTCGGGCCTTTGGAAGCGGCGGGCAAGACTCCCACGGGCGCGTTGATCGGCCCGGGTGCGGGAGACAACGCCGCAGCAGGGCTGGGCGTCAACGCCGCCGTCGGGGACGTTGTCATTTCGATCGGAACATCGGGGACGGTGTTCGCGGTATCAGATGTTCCCTCTCATGATGCCAGCGGACTCGTGGCAAGCTTCGCGGATGCGACCGGCAACTACCTTCCGCTGGCCTGCACGCTCAATGCGACCCGGATCTTCGACGCGACAGCTGCACTTCTGGGAGTGACCCTAACGGAACTCGGCAACCTGGCCCTGTCAGCTCCGGAAGGCGCCGACGGGCTGACCCTCGTCCCGTACTTCGACGGGGAGCGGACACCCAACCTGCCCGATGCCACGGGATCGCTCCACGGCATCACCGTCTCCAACTACACTCCAGCCAACATGGCCCGGGCAGCCATTGAGGGTGTGCTGTGTTCCTTGGCCGACGGGCTGGCTGCTCTGCAGGCGCAGAGTGTCTCTGCCCAGCGCATCATTCTGATTGGCGGCGGAGCGCAATCAGACGCCGTCCAACAGATTGCAGCCTCAACTTTCGGCTTGCCTGTCTTCGTCCCAAGGCCCGGCGAGTACGTGGCCGATGGCGCTGCCAGGCAGGCCGCAGGCGTTCTCACCGGTCAGCTCCCGGGCTGGAAGCTTGAAGGGCGGGAGCTGACACCGCAGAGTGCTTCCGGAGTTCCTGGGTTCCTGGCCCGGTACCGGCTTTACGCCGCGGGGGCCGCGAAAGGCTGATCCCACACCGGTGCTCTATCGTGACAGGGTGAGCATTGAACAATCTGCACATCAGCGACCTCCTGTCATGGAGGATGTGGCCCGCGTGGCAGGCGTCTCGCATCAAACCGTGTCGCGCGTTCTGAACAACCACCCCAACGTGAGTTCCAAGACCCGCGAGCGCGTGGAACAGGCAATCACCGAGCTGGGCTACCGACGAAACACGGCTGCTCGCAGCCTGGTGACGCGGCGTTCCCAGACCATTGGCGTGCTCGGCAGCGAAATGGCACAGTACGGGCCGTCTCACACCCTCCTTGGTGTGCAGCAAGCCGCCCGGGATGCGGGCTATTTTGTGAGCGTCGCCGGTTTGCGGGAAGTCACCCCGGAGACCATCAAGGACGCTATTGCCCACTTCATGGACCAAGGCGTAGATGGCATCGTGGTCACTGTTCCCCACCCGGGTACGTTCGACGTCCTCCGCGATGTCACCGCCCAGGTTCCGCTGGTGGCCGTGGGGTCAGTGGGCGACGAACACCTCAGCGGCGCCACGGTCGATCAGAAGCAGGGGGCACGGCTCGCGGTCCAGCACCTTTTGGACCTCGGCCACACTCAGATCGGCCACTTGTCCGGGCCGTCCGATTGGATTGATGCCGCTGCCCGGATCGAGGGTTGGCGGGATGCGCTGGGCGTGGCCGGGATCGAGGCGGAGACCCTTATCGAGGGCGACTGGAGCGCTGAGTGCGGGTACCGGGAAGGCTTGAAGATCGCCGCGGATCGATCCGTGACGGCTCTCTTTGTGGCTAATGACCAGATGGCTCTTGGCGTTCTCCGGGCATTCAATGAAGTTGGCGTCCGGGTGCCGGAGGACATCAGCGTAGTGGGCTTTGACGACCAACCGGAGTCGGCATATTTCATACCTCCACTGACCACCGTGGCGCAAGATTTCGAGGAACTCGGCCGGCGATGCATCGGCTTGCTGTTGGATCGGCTGGAGAGCGGCGCCACGGGCACGCCTGCAACAGTGGTGCCGCGGCTGGTGGTCAGATCCACCACGGCCCAAGCAGCCCACTAGGCATCCCCCACCCAACTAAATAGCAGCTGAGCACGTTTTGAGGACTCTAAACGTGCTCAGCTGCTACGTACTTGGGTGCGCCAGCCACTGACTTCTTCAGAAGGACCCATTCCGCGCGGCCCGCTCTTGACATCAAAGTTGTGAGCGCTAACAATTGCATCAGACCTTCTTCAGTTTTCCACCCCTACCCCCGGCAATGAGGCCCAGGCCAGCCGGATGGAGACCCCATGAATACCTCTGAAAACCTCCCGCTGGACGAGCAGTTCGTCATTGGCGTGGACTATGGAACCCTGTCCGGCCGCGCCGTCGTGGTGCGCGTTTCTGACGGCGCCGAGATCGGCAGCGGCGTCTTTGAATACCCGCACGCTGTCGTGTCGGAAACACTCCCCGGCAGCGGACAGCGACTCCCTGCCGACTGGGCCCTCCAAGTACCCAACGACTACCGCGACGTCCTGCGCAACGCTGTCCCGTCCGCCGTCGCCGACGCCGGAATCAACCCGGAAAATGTGGTGGGCATCGCCACCGACTTCACCGCTTGCACCATGGTTCCGACGACGGCGGACGGCACGCCGCTGAACGAACTGGAACGCTTCGCGGATCGCCCGCACGCCTTCGTCAAACTGTGGCGCCACCACGCAGCCCAGCCACAGGCCGACCGCATCAACCAGCTCGCCGAAGAACGGCGCGAATCATGGCTTCCCCGCTACGGCGGCCTGATCTCCTCCGAATGGGAGTTCGCCAAGGGGCTGCAGCTCCTCGAGGAAGATCCGGAAGTCTACGGCGCCATGGACCACTGGGTTGAGGCCGCCGACTGGATCGTTTGGCAGCTCTGCGGCAGCTACGTCCGCAACGCCTGCACCGCCGGGTACAAGGGCATCTACCAGGACGGAAAGTACCCCTCCCGGGACTTCCTGGCTGCGCTTAACCCGGACTTCAAAGACTTTGTGTCCCAAAAGCTTGAACACACCATCGGCCGCTTGGGAGATGCCGCCGGCTACCTCACGGAAGAAGCAGCGGCCTGGACCGGGCTTCCTGCGGGAATCGCAGTGGCTGTGGGAAATGTTGATGCCCACGTCAGCGCACCCGCCGCAAACGCCGTTGAACCAGGGCAGCTCGTCGCGATCATGGGCACCTCCACCTGCCACGTCATGAATGGCGACGTTCTCCGCGAAGTCCCGGGCATGTGCGGAGTAGTGGACGGCGGCATTGTGGATGGCCTCTGGGGTTACGAAGCAGGCCAGTCCGGCGTAGGCGACATCTTCGGTTGGTTCACCAAGAACGGCGTCCCGCCGGAATACCACCAAGCCGCCAAGGACAAGGGCCTGGGCATCCACGAATACCTCACCGAACTCGCGGAAAAGCAGGCAATCGGCGAGCATGGACTGATCGCCTTGGACTGGCACTCGGGCAACCGCTCAGTGCTGGTGGACCATGAACTTTCCGGCGTAGTGGTAGGCCAGACCTTGGCCACCAAACCGGAGGACACCTACCGGGCACTCCTGGAAGCCACAGCCTTCGGCACACGCACCATTGTGGACGCGTTCCGCGATTCCGGCGTCCCGGTCAAGGAGTTCATCGTGGCCGGCGGGCTCCTGAAGAACAAGTTCCTGATGCAGGTGTACGCGGACATAAGCGGCCTGCAGCTCTCCACCATCGGATCGGAGCAGGGTCCTGCGCTGGGCTCGGCAATCCACGCCGCCGTGGCCGCAGGGAAATACAAGGACATCCTCGACGCCGCAGCGTCCATGGCTGCCGCTCCTGGCGCGGTCTACACCCCCATCCCGGAAAACGTTGCCGCCTACGAGGTCCTTTTCCAGGAATACAAGGCTCTGCACGATTACTTCGGCCGCGGCACCAACAACGTCATGCACCGCCTCAAGGCCATCCAGCGCGCGGCAATCCAAGGCTCCGGACAACACGCCGGCCAGCCCGCCACCCTGGAAGGAGCCTCGGCATGAGCACGCTCTTGGAGTCCATTGCCAAAGTCCGCAAGGAAGTCTGCGATCTGCACGCCGAACTGACCCGCTACGAACTGGTGGTATGGACCGCTGGCAACGTCTCGGGCCGCATCCCCGGGCACGATCTCATGGTGATCAAACCGTCGGGCGTTTCCTACGATGACCTCGCACCCGAGCTCATGGTGGTCACCGACCTTTATGGCACACCTGTGCGGGGAATGAACACCGGCAGCGCGGGGACCGTGGATTGGGGCAACCCGGACCTCTCCCCGTCCTCCGATACCGCCGCGCACGCGTACGTCTACCGGCACATGCCTGAGGTAGGCGGCGTGGTCCACACGCACTCGACCTACGCCACGGCCTGGGCTGCACGCGGTGAGGCAATCCCCTGCGTACTGACCATGATGGGCGACGAATTCGGCGGATCGATTCCGGTGGGACCGTTCGCGCTGATCGGCGACGACTCCATTGGCCAGGGAATCGTGGAGACTCTGAAGAACTCCAGCTCCCCCGCGGTGCTCATGCAGAACCACGGTCCCTTCACTATCGGCAAGTCCGCCCGCGATGCAGTCAAGGCAGCAGTGATGTGCGAGGAAGTGGCCAGGACGGTCCACATCTCCCGCCAGCTGGGCGAGCCGTTGCCCATTGATCAGGACAAGATCGACTCCCTCTACAACCGATACCAGAACGTTTACGGCCGCTAACGCGGACAACCGGGCCGCTAAAGCGGACAACCCGGCTGCCGCCGCGGACAGCCCGGCCGCCATTGCGGACCACCCAAGCCACTCGAAACTCAAAAGCACCTCAGGAGCCACTAAATGCCCAGCGCCAACAACACTTCCGCCAACAGTACGTCCCTGGGCCAGTACGAGGTCTGGTTCCTCACCGGTAGCCAGCACCTCTACGGCGAGGACGTCCTCAAGCAGGTGGCAGCGCAGTCGCAGGAGATTGCCAACGCCCTCAACGCCAACAGCGATGTTCCCGTCAAGCTCGTGTGGAAGCCGGTCCTCACCGATTCCGATGCCATCCGCCGTACCGCATTGGAAGCCAACTCAGACGATTCCGTCATTGGCGTGACCGCTTGGATGCACACGTTCAGCCCCGCCAAGATGTGGATCCAGGGCCTGGACCTGCTCCGCAAACCGCTGCTGCACCTGCACACCCAGGCCAACCGCGACCTGCCCTGGGCTGACATCGATTTCGACTTCATGAACCTCAACCAGGCTGCCCACGGCGACCGCGAATTTGGGTACATCCAGTCGCGCCTCGGCGTGCCGCGGAAGACCGTCGTCGGGCATGTCAGCAACCCTGAGGTGGCCCGCCAGGTGGGTGCGTGGCAGCGCGCCTCGGCCGGATGGGCCGCCGTGCGAACCTTGAAGCTGACCCGTTTTGGTGACAACATGCGTAACGTCGCCGTCACAGAAGGTGACAAGACAGAAGCCGAGCTTCGCTTCGGCGTCTCGGTCAACACCTGGTCCGTCAACGAGCTCGCTGACGCTGTCCACGCAACTGCAGAGTCCGACGTCGACGCCCTGGTTGCCGAGTATGAGCGACTTTACGAGGTGGCCGACGAACTAAAAAAGGGCGCTGCCCGCCACGAGTCGCTGCGCTACAGCGCCAAGATCGAGCTGGGTCTCCGCAGTTTCCTTGAAGCCAACGGATCGGCAGCGTTCACCACGTCCTTCGAGGATTTGGGGGAACTGCGCCAACTCCCCGGTATGGCCGTCCAACGCCTCATGGCCGACGGCTACGGCTTCGGCGCCGAAGGTGACTGGAAGACCGCCATCCTGGTCCGCGCGGCCAAGGTGATGGGCGGCGACCTGCCCGGAGGCGCGTCGCTCATGGAGGACTACACCTACCACTTGGAGCCCGGCTCGGAGAAGATCCTGGGTGCCCACATGCTGGAAGTCTGCCCCTCGCTGACGGCCACCAAGCCGCGGGTGGAGATCCACCCGCTGGGAATTGGCGGCAAGGAAGACCCCGTCCGCATGGTGTTTGACACGGACGCCGGCCCCGGCATCGTCGTAGCGCTGTCCGATATGCGCGATCGGTTCCGCCTGGTGGCGAACGTGGTTGACGTCGTCGACCTTGACCAGCCGCTGCCCAACCTGCCCGTAGCCCGCGCGCTCTGGGAACCGAAGCCCAACTTCGCCACATCGGCCGCCGCGTGGCTCACCGCCGGCGCCGCGCACCACACGGTATTGTCCACACAGGTGGGCCTCGAAGTATTCGAGGACTTCGCCGACATCGCCAAAACCGAACTTCTCACCATTGATGAGGACACCACCATCAAACAGTTCAAAAAGGAACTCAACTGGAACGCCGCGTACTACAAGCTGGCCGGCGGCCTGTGAGCACTGAATTCACGCTGAGCGCTGGCGGTTACACGGCAGTTGTGACCGCCCGGGCGGCCGCACTGCGCGTTCTGCAGTTTCAGGGCAGGGACCTGGTTGTGCCGTTTCCGGAGGGCGGTCCGATCCCGGATTACCGCGGCATCATTGCTGCGCCGTGGCCCAACAGGATCGCCGACGGCAAATACACGTCCGACGGCGTCGATCACCAGTTGCCTGTCAACGAACCTGAGCGGGGCACTGCCCTGCACGGCCTGGCCTTCCCGCTCGATTGGACTCCGAAAGAGTCCGACGCCGGGTCGCTCACCTTGACATGCACTGTGGGTCCCACCGCGGGCTACCCGTTCGTGCTGGAGCTGTCGGCTCGGTTCGTGCTGGACGCTGACGGATTGCACACCACGGTGACTGCCCGGAACGCCGCTGACATCGCAGCTCCCTACGGCGTGTGCCCGCACCCGTACCTGGTGGCCGGCTCGTCGCCCCTGGATGAGTGGGTGCTTGAGTTCGCTGCGGATTCATTCTTGGAAGTCACCCCGGACAGGCTGCTGCCCGTTGAGGTGGTGGGCGTGGAGGGGCACGCTTTCGACTTCCGTTCCCCGCGCGCCATCGGCACCACCGAAATCGACCACGCCTTTACGGACATAACGTTCGACGGCGGGCTGGCGCGGCTGTCCGTCCGCGACCCGGCGGGCACCGGCGTCGGAATGTCCTGGGACGAAAGCTGCCCTTGGCTGCAGATCCATACGGCAGACAAGCCGGCACCGATCCCTGGGCGAATCGGCCTTGCCGTGGAGCCCATGACGTGTCCGCCGGATGCCTTCAACAGCGGAACAGACCTGATCCGACTGGAACCCGGGGCCGAGCACACGGCGTCGTGGAGCATCTACACCCTGTAGCGCGTTCCTGCCCAGTTAGCCGAGGCAACGGGGGGCACAAGCCCGGCTTTCCGCGAAACTGCTCGCGGGAATCCGGGCTTTTCGGGGACTAACTGGGCAGGAGCGCAGCTAAGCGCCGGCGGTGCTTTGGCGGACCACCAGCTCGGGCGTGAACACCACCGCCCGGTGCTTGGCGCCGCCGCTCTCCTGTTCTTCCGCGAGCAGCTCGATCGCCGTGCGGCCCAGCGCTTCCGTGGGCTGGCGGATGGAGGACAACGGGACCACTGCGGAAATGGCGAAATCGATGTCGTCATAGCCAATGAGCGCGATGTCCTCGGGTATCCGGACGGTCCGCAGCATGGTCAACGACTGCATGACGCCGAGTGCCAGGAGGTCGTTGGAGCAGAACACGGCTTCGGGACGCTTTTCCGGCGAGCGCTCCACCAGGCTATTGCCTACTTGTCGGCCCGCAAGAACGGTCTGTCCGGCGGAGTCGAGCACTTCAATGCTGGCATCCGCCACTTCGCTGACGGCACGCTGCGCGCCCTTGAGTCGGCTGGCCACCTGTCGTATGGACGGCGTACCAACAAAAGCTAAACGACGGCGGCCCTGGTCCAGCAGGTGCTTGGCGGCCAAGTAGCCACCTTCTTGGTCATCCACGGAGACCGAGCTGCAGCGATCGGTGTCCGCGAGTTCGTCCACCAGAACAGTGGGCACGCCGCGTTCGCGGAGGGTATCGATCCGCTCCCCCACATCTCCTACCGGAGAAATCAGCAGGCCTTGGACGCGTTGCTCTTGGAAAAGGTCCATGTAGTGCGCTTCGCGGGAGGAGTCCTGACCGCTGTCCCCCACCAGCACGACACTGCCCAGGGCCGCCGCAGCATCTTCCGCCGCGCGAGCCACTGAGGAGAAGAAGGGGTTTCCAACGTCCAACACGATCAGGCCAATGGTGCGGCTTTGGCCGGCGCGGAGCTGACGGGCGGCGTCGTTGCGGACGAAGCCGAGTTCAGCAATGGATTTGAGGACACGTTCCTTGGTCCTCTGCGAAACCCTGTCCGGATAGTTCAGCACATTGGAAACAGTTCCCACTGCTACCTGGGCGTGAGTGGCAACGTCTTTGATGCTGGCTGTCTGGGACATGCTTTCCGATCTCCGCTGGCTGACGTCAATGTGTTGGAAACGTCTTGACACCCTCCCGTTTACGAGGGTAATTTGAATCGTAACAAATGAAACGATTCAAAGACGAGTAACCCTGGAGATCCGCACATGAGGGTTTGTTTCCGCTCTTCAGTCCAGCCGGAACTGATGGCCGAGTACAAGCAGCGCCACGCCGCCGTATGGCCGGAGATGCTGTCCGCACTGAAAAACGCAGGGTGGAACAACTACTCCCTGTTCCTCGCTCCGGATGGCCAATTGATCGGCTACCTGGAATGCGAAGACTACGAGGCCGCCCAAGCTCGCATGGCTGTCACGGAGATCAATGCCCGCTGGCAGGCCGAGATGGCCACCCTCTTCGCGAACAGCGATGTCCCTCCGGACCAGGGCTTCGAAGTCATTGAAGAAGTTTTCAACCTTGAAGACCAGCTTGCCGCCGCGGACGACGTCATAGCCGCCGGCGTCACACACATAGATAAAGACCCCGCCCACGAGTACCAAAAGGAACAAGCATGAACACCACAGAATCGGCCCTGGGCCGTCTAGGGGAACTGGCCATTGAAGTGCCGTCCTGGGCCTACGGAAATTCCGGGACCCGGTTCAAGGTCTTCGGCACCCCCGGTACTCCACGCACCGTTCAGGAAAAGATCGCCGACGCCGCCAAGGTGCACGAGCTCACCGGGCTGGCACCTACTGTGGCATTGCACATCCCGTGGGACAAGGTGGATGACTACGCAGCGCTGCGCGAATACGCCGCAGGTTTGGGCGTTGGACTGGGCACCATCAACTCCAACACTTTCCAGGATGACGAGTACAAGTTCGGCTCCCTGACTTCTTCCAACGAGTCCGTCCGCCGCCGTGCGATCGATCATCATTTGGAATGCATCGAGATCATGCACGCTACCGGGTCCAGGGACCTGAAGATCTGGCTGGCGGACGGCACCAACTACCCGGGCCAGGATGACATCCGCGGCCGCCAGGACCGCCTGGCCGAGTCCCTGCAGGAGATCTACGCGGGCCTCGGTGACGAGCAGCGCCTGGTGTTGGAGTACAAGTTCTTCGAGCCGGCTTTCTATCACACCGATGTTCCGGACTGGGGAACCTCCTACGCGCAGACCCTTGCCCTGGGCGAGAAGGCTTTCGTCTGCCTGGACACCGGCCACCACGCCCCGGGCACCAACATCGAGTTCATCGTCATGCAGCTCCTGCGCCTGGGCAAACTGGGTTCATTCGACTTCAACTCCCGCTTCTACGCCGACGATGACCTGATTGTTGGCGCGGCTGATCCTTTCCAACTGTTCCGCATCATGCACGAGGTCATCCGCGGTGGCGGGTTCGGCAAGGACTCCGGTGTCGCGCTGATGTTGGACCAGTGCCACAACCTCGAAGAGAAAATCCCGGGCCAGATCCGCTCGGTCCTGAACGTCCAGGAAATGACCGCCCGCGCCCTGCTCGTGGACACCGCAGCACTCTCCGAAGCGCAGCGTGCCGGCGATGTCCTGGCCGCCAACGGCATCTTCAACGATGCCTTCTACACCGACGTCCGCCCGGTCCTGGCTGAGTGGCGCGAATCCCGCGGCCTGCCCGCCGACCCGATGGCCGCTTACAAGGCCAGCGGATACCAGAAGAAGATCAACGAGGACCGCGCAGGCGGCCAGCAAGCCGGATGGGGCGCATAAGCATGACCAGCAAGACTGTTGAAGAGCTGATTTCCCGTTCCAACCGCCTCGGCGCGGACAAGCGGAACACCAACTTCGCCGGCGGCAACACCTCCGCCAAGGGCACCGAGAAGGACCCTGTCACTGGCCAGGACGTTGAGCTCCTCTGGGTCAAGGGCTCCGGCGGCGACCTCGGCACCCTGAAGGCCGAGAACCTTGCAGTACTCCGGCTGGACCGCCTGCAGGCACTCAAGTCTGTTTACCCCGGCGTCGAGCGAGAAGACGAAATGGTGGCCGCCTTTGATTACTGCCTGCACGGAAAGGGCGGCGCCGCGCCGTCGATCGACACCGCCATGCATGGCCTGGTTGATGCTGCCCATGTTGACCATCTGCACCCGGACTCGGGCATCGCGATCGCTACCGCGGTTGACGGCGAGGCACTGACCTCCAAGGTCTTCGGCGACAAAGTGGTGTGGGTTCCGTGGCGTCGGCCCGGTTTCCAACTGGGCCTGGACATCGCGGCGATCAAGGATGCCAACCCGCAGGCCATCGGCACCATCCTGGGCGGCCACGGCATCACCGCGTGGGGTGCCACCAGCGAAGAAGCCGAGGCCAACTCGCTCTGGATCATCGATACTGCCGAGAACTACATCAAGGACAACGGCAAGACTGAGCCCTTCGGCGCCCAGCTTCCCGGCTACGGCGCCCTCCCCGAAGCTGAGCGCCGTGCCAAGGCAGCCGCCCTCGCACCGGTGATCCGCGGCCTGGCTTCCACGGACAAACCGCAGCTGGGGCACTTCAGTGATGACGCCGTCGTGCTTGAATTCCTTGAGTCCGCAGAGCACCCGCGCCTCGGCGCGCTGGGCACCTCCTGCCCGGACCACTTCCTACGCACCAAGGTCAAACCGCTGGTCCTGGACCTGCCGGCCGACGCCACCATCGAGGAGTCAACCAACCGCCTCAAGGAACTGCACGCCGCGTACCGCGAGGACTACCAGGCGTACTACGACCGTCATGCTGACCAGGACAGCCCGGCCCTCCGCGGTGCGGACCCGGCAATCGTGCTGGTCCCCGGCGTGGGCATGTTCTCCTTCGGCAAGGACAAGCAGACCGCACGCGTGGCTGGCGAGTTCTACATCAACGCCATCAACGTGATGCGCGGCGCCGAGGCCATCTCCACCTACGCTCCGATCGAGGAATCCGAGAAATTCCGCATCGAGTACTGGGCCTTGGAAGAAGCCAAGCTCGCCCGCATGCCCAAGCCCAAGTCCCACGCCACCCGCATCGCCCTGGTGACCGGTGCGGCGTCGGGTATTGGCAAGGCGATCGCCACCCGTTTGGCGTCCGACGGCGCGTGCGTGGTTATTGCCGACCTCAACCTTGAGAATGCGCAAAGGGTCGCCGAGGAACTAGGCGGTTCCGACGTCGCCATCGGCGTCCAGGCCGACGTGACCGACGAAGCCCAGATCGCCGCCGCCATCCAGGAAGCCGTGCTCGCGTTCGGTGGCCTGGACCTGGTGGTCAACAACGCCGGCCTGTCCATCTCCAAGCCGCTGCTGGAAACCACCGAAAAGGACTGGGACCTCCAGCACAACGTCATGGCCAAGGGCTCGTTCCTGGTGTCCAAGGCCGCGGCCAAGGTCATGATCGAGCAGGGCCTGGGCGGAGACATCATCTACATCTCCTCCAAGAACTCCGTGTTCGCCGGCCCCAACAACATCGCCTACTCCGCCACCAAGGCGGACCAGGCCCACCAGGTCCGCCTGCTCGCCGCTGAACTGGGCGATCACGGCATCCGCGTCAACGGCATCAACCCCGACGGCGTGGTCCGCGGCTCCGGCATCTTCGCCGGCGGCTGGGGCGCCAAGCGTGCAGCGGTCTACGGCGTGGACGAGCAGGAACTGGGCAAGTACTACGCCCAGCGCACCCTCCTCAAGCGCGAAGTCCTCCCCGAACACGTGGCCAACGCCGCGTCCGTGCTCACCAGCAACGAGCTCTCCCACACCACCGGCCTCCACATCCCCGTGGACGCCGGCGTGGCAGCAGCCTTCCTCCGCTAGGACCGGACAGTGACCAACGGAACCACCACGGACACCGCCCCGGCACATGCCGGGGCGGTGTCCGCTCCCGCAGCCCCCAACACAGTGTTCGCCGCCGTCGACATCGGGGCCTCGTCCGGCCGCGTCATGCTCGGCCGCGTCTCCTCCTCCACAGGCGTTTCGCTCGAGACCATCCACCGCTTCCCCAACGGAGTAGTGGAGCTCGACGGCGGCCTCCACTGGGACTTCGACGCCCTCTTCGCAGAGGTACTCAAGGGACTGACGGCCGCCGCTTGCGTGGCGGCCACGAACGGCGAGCACATCACCAGCATCGGCATCGACACCTGGGCTGTGGACTACGGATTGGTGAACGACGCCGGTGAACTCACCTCGGTTCCGTTCAGCTACCGGGACGAGCGCAGCCGGGCCACGGTGCAGCGGGTGCATGCAGCCGTTCCGCCGGAAAAGTTGTACGCCACCACCGGCTTGCAATATCTGCAGTTCAACACGATCTACCAGCTCGCTGCCGAACCGCATTTGGAAGGGCTGCAGGCTCTGCTGATCCCGGACCTGATCGCTTTCCTGCTGACAGGTGAGCGCAGGACCGAGGCCACCAACGCGTCCACCACGGGACTCTTCGATGCCGTGAAAGGTGAGTGGGCAACAGAATTCCTGGACGCGCTGGGCCTGCCCCGGAACGGCTTCCCTCCACTGGTCCAGCCCGGAGAAACTGTGGGCACACTGCTTCCGGGGATCCTGGAGCGGACCGGCCTGCCCGCTGAGACCACAGTGGTGGCTGTCGGCTCGCACGACACAGCCTCGGCCGTCGCAGCCGTTCCCGCCCGGGAACAGGACTTCGCTTACATCTCCTCCGGCACGTGGTCGCTGGTAGGAGTGGAACTGAACAAGCCTGTGCTGACTGAAACAAGCCGCAAGGCCAACTTCACCAACGAACGCGGCGTGGACGGCACCATCCGGTACCTGCGAAACGTAGGCGGCCTGTGGCTGCTCAGCGAATGTCAGAGGGCTTGGGCTGCGCAGGGGTTCAGCCAATCACTGCCGGCATTGTTGGACTCAGCTGCGGCGCTGCCTGAGGGCGGCCCACAGATCAACGCCGACGACCCCGCCTTCACCGCCCCGGACAACATGCCGGACCGCATCCGCGCAGCCGTGCGCAACACAGGTGCGCTGCTCGCAGACCGTCCTGCCGCCGTCGTGCGTTGCATCATGGACAGCCTCGCGGCCGGCTACGCTCGCACACTGGCCGACGCCGAACGGCTCACCGGCCGCAGCGTGGACGTGGTGCACATTGTGGGCGGCGGTTCGCAGAACCGGCTTCTGTGCCAGCTCACCGCGAATGCCACCGGAAAGCCTGTGGTTTCAGGACCTGTCGAAGCCACCGCGCTGGGCAACGTGCTGGTGCAGGCGCGTGCTGCCGGTGTGGTGGATGGCGGACTGGACCAGCTGCGTAAGCTGGCTGCCGCCGGAACGGAGCTGGCGCGCTACGAGCCGGCCCCTGA
Organism: Arthrobacter sp. DualSoilB13; assembly: GCF_055389195.1. Taxonomy (NCBI): domain Bacteria; kingdom Bacillati; phylum Actinomycetota; class Actinomycetes; order Micrococcales; family Micrococcaceae; genus Arthrobacter; species Arthrobacter sp. DualSoilB13. The sequence continues at coordinate 3,806,736 of NZ_AP035865.1, forward strand.
GGTCAGCGGCGTGGCCTTCTGACCCTCATTGGCAAGAGGATGGCCGCGAAACAACCCGCAGGGGTTGCTTTGCGGCCATCCATCGTTCAATCAAGGTCAGGAAGCCACACCGCCATCGGCCGAACGTCTGGTACGTCACAGCGCCGGATGAGGGTGCCGCGCTAAACTGATCGCATTATGATCCGCACAATGTTCAAGTCCAAGATTCACCGCGCAACGGTGACGCACGCCGACCTCCACTACGTCGGCTCGGTCACTGTCGACCTGGACCTCCTGGACGCGGCCGACATCCTTCCCGGCGAGCTCGTCTCCATTGTGGACGTCACCAACGGTGCCCGGCTGGAGACGTACACCATTGCCGGCGAGCGCGGTTCCGGCGTGATCGGGATCAACGGGGCGGCCGCCCATATGGTCCACGTTGGAGACACCGTCATTCTCATTACCTACGCTGAGATGACCACGGAAGAAGCCCGGACGTACGAGCCGCGGGTGGTCCACGTGGGCAAGGACAACAAGATCCTGCAGCTGGGCAATGACCCAGCCGAGGGCCACACTCCCGGGCTGATGCGCCCGCCGCACGCGCTCAGCAACGCCGCGCACCTCAGCTAAGGCTCCACAGCAACGCTCGACGTCGGCACTCACCGGAGGGCCGACGTCGAGCGCGTTGTGAGTCCGTATGACGGAACTCTGGGCAGAAAACGCTTACTCGAACGGCGGTTCTGGCTAGGCTGGGAACCGTGACCCAGCAAACCCCCACCCGCACAGCGCCATGATCGGCGTCCTTTCCGGGTTCTTCGTGGTGTGGGCCATCATCCTGGTGGGCATGTTCGTTGGACGCCGGAACATCCTTGGCGAGAATGCCCGGTCCGTCCTAAGCTCGCTGACCTTCTTCGTGGCGAGTCCGGCGCTCTTGTTCGAGACCTTGAGCAAAGCCAAACTGCATGACGTCTTCGCCGCCCCGTTGCTGGTCACAGCCGTGGGCGCTGTGGTGACGGGCTTGCTGTTCTTCCTGATAGCGAAGTTCTGGCTGAAGCGGGCCATGCCCGAAGCCCTGATGTCCTCCATGAGCTCGTCCTTGGCCAACTCCGCCAACCTTGGCATCCCCATCGCCGTGTTCGTCCTGGGTGACGCCAGCTATGTGGCTCCCCTGCTGATCTTCCAGTTGGCGTTCTTCACGCCGATGTACCTGATGGCCCTGGACGCCAGCACCAGCTCGCACCGCACCACTCCCGCGCGTTTCCTGCTGATGATCGTGAAGAACCCCATGATTGTGGGCTCAGCGCTGGGGCTTCTGGTGGCGGGTACGGGCTTCCAGGTCCCCACACTGATTTTGGAACCCATCCACCTCATTGGCGGCGCAGCGATTCCGGCCATGCTGATGTCCTTCGGCATGAGCCTGAACGGGTCCAAGCCACTGCAAAAAGCCGCAGGCCGGAGGTTGGATACCTTGTTGGCCAGCGGATTCAAGCTGGTTGTCCATCCCCTGATCGCCTACTTGTTCGCCCGCTTCGCCTTGGGAATGGACGGGCACGCGCTCTTTGCCGTGGTGGTCACTTCGGCCCTGCCCACGGCCCAGAATGTTTTCGTTGCTGCGAACCGTTACCAAGCGGGTATCACGGTTGCCAAGGACACAGTGCTGATCACCACCATCGTGGCTGTGCCGGCCATGATCGCCGTAGCGCTCCTGCTCGCCTAGCTGTGCCGCCCAAGCGAGGGTTACTCCACGTCCGCGCTGGCCAGGTAGTAGTCCAAGAGCTGGGCGCAGCGGATGAAGCCCAGATGCGAGTATGCCTGAGGATGGTTGCCCAGATGTGTTTCCGTGCCGGGATCGTACTCCTCCGGCAACAGGCCAGTGGGTCCGAACAGTGCCACCAACTGATTGAACAACTCCAAGGCATCATCCAAGCGGCCAACAGCCAGGTACGCCTCGATCAGCCAAGTGGTGCAAATGTGGAAGCCACCCTCCAAACCCGGCAGCCCGTCGTCGTACCTGTATCGGAAAACGGTGGGTCCCACGCGCAACTCGCGTTCAACCGCCGTGACGGTATCCAGGAAGCGCTGGTCCTGGACATCCAGCAGGCCCGAGAGCCCGATGTGCAGGACCGCGGCATCCAGGTCAGGGCTGTCGTAGGCCACAGTGTAAGAAGCTGCGGACTCATCCCAGCCCTCGCGAAGGACTTCCTCCCGGATTGTCCGGGCAGTGGGCTCCCAGTCGGCGTGGGGTGTGCGCCCGTGCAAAGCGGCAGCCCGGAGGGCCCGGTCCAGCGTGACCCAGCACATCACCTTGGTGTAAACGTGGTGCCTTGGGGCCCTCCGCGCTTCCCAAATCCCGTGATCAGGTTCGTACCAGCGGGCCAGCACCGCATGGGCCATCTGCTCCATCAGGAACCAGTGTTCATCGGGCAGGAATCCGCGGCGCTCGGCAAGGTCATGTATCAACTCGGCGATGGGTCCGAACACGTCCAGCTGCACCTGATGGTCTGCCGCGTTGCCAATGCGCACCGGCCGCGAGCCCGCGTAGCCGGGCAGGCTCTCCACAATTGCCTCCGTGGAGAGTGGCGCCCCGGTCACCGAGTAGAGCGGATGCAGCCACTCGGGCCCCGGCGCATTCTGGAGGATGCGGTCCAGCCAGGTCAGGAAACCGTCGGCCTCCTGCGTGGAGCCCAACGACACCAGGGCATTCACGGTCATGGAACCGTCACGCAGCCAGCAGTAGCGGTAATCCCAGTTCCGGGTCCCGCCGATGCCCTCAGGCAGTGAGGTGGTGGGCGCGGCCAACACGGCGCCGGTGGGCTCATGAACAAGCGACTTCAGCACCAACGCGGAGCGGCGCACCAATGATGTTTTGATGGTGGGCAGCTGCAGTGCCTTGATCCAGTCACGGGAGGACTGCCCGACGGCGGTGCGCCGGTTTGGTTCGCCGCCCGGGTCCGCGGGTGGCGGCTCGGTGTCACCGCAGCGAAGGTTCAACACCACGGGGCCCTGGTTGAGTGGAACCTCTGCGGTGGCCGTGGCGTATTTGCCGTCGCTGGTAATCCGGAACGAAACCCCGGGTGCGGAGAGGATGATCGGATCCGAAGTACCCATGATATGGACCTCGTCGCCCCGGACCTCCATGCTGAACGGCGCGTTGGCGTAGTCCGGCCTGGGCGCGAACACCACGCGTGCAGAGCCCGTCCCGGAGAGCACCCGCACCAGGCTGGTGATCCCTTCGGGTGCAGGTTCCAAGTAGTCGGTCACCGTCACGTCAGCCCAGCGCGTCTCCACGATCATGGTGTTATCCACATACCGCTGAGCCAGCACCTGCGATGGCTTCACCGGTTCTATGCTGAAGTGACCGGCGGGTTCACCGCCAAGAATGTGCGCAAAAATGGATCCGGAATCCGGAAGGGGGTGACTCATCCAGCAGACTTTGGCGTCCGGGGTCAGCAATGCTGTGGAGCTCCCGTTGCCGATCATGGAATGCCGTTCCAGCCCCACCGCATCTTCGCCAAACAGCCACGCCCGCCGGAGTTCGAACAGCAACGCCAGTACGCGCGCAAAGGCTTCCGGGTCAGCGATGGTGTGCGCCGCCGTCGTATCCCCGGGGCCCACATGAAGGCCGAGGTCCGGTCCGCGCAGGGTGGCGATTGCTTTTTCGTCGCTCTCGGCGTCACCGGCGTACAGCGCGGCACTTACCCCGAGCCGTGCACGTAGCTGCTCAAGCGCCTGGCCTTTGGCAGGCTCTTCCACGGTGAGGTCCAAAACGGTGCCATCGATGATGAAGTACAGACCGAACTCAATGGCGATCTTCTGCGAAAGGAAAATCACCCGATCCACCACCTCGGGGGTAGCCGGCCGGGTATGCACGGCCACGCCCACGGGTTTGCGGACAATGCTGATGCCCTTCTCAAAGCCCACAGCCTCGGTCAACGCCGTAGCCACCTGTTGGAGGAGCTGTTCCGTGGCCAGGGACAAGGTGTAGGCATAGCCCATGTCGAATTCCACACCGTGGGAACCCACCAGATGAACCTCAGCCGGAAGCCGGGAAACGGCGGCCAGGTCCCGCAACGAGCGCCCGGAAATGATGGCTGTGTGCGTGTTGGGCAAGGCGGCGAGCGCACGGAGTGCCACCGCAGCGCTATCCAGTGGCAAGGTCTCGGTGGACACGCCCTCAGCGGAGCAGAGAGTCCCACCGTAATTGCACGCCACCAGTAGTCCGGGGACGCGGGCGAGTGCCCTGAGTTCGGCGAACAGCTGCGGCGTAATTCCGCTCTCCGCGTCAGACTGGAGAACGGTGCGGAGGAGGCCAAGCGGGAGAGACTTCATGAGCAGAGCAGAGTCGGCTACTGCTTGGTTCAGGTGCGTAGGCATGGCGGATCCTTCCGGGGCGGATAGCTACAGTTTCCGCCCTTCCGGTTTCGCTTGACTACCTAGTAAGTTGCAAATGCGTAAAGCTTTTCCTTGGATTTATCCCCCGGCAGGTCCCGCTCCCCGAACGCCACCACCGGCTCGGGAAACGGGACATGCTGCAGCACGGCTACTCCGCGAACGTGTCCGCGATGTCCAGGACGTCGTCCAGGATCGCCAGACCCGCACGGGCATCCTCAGCACTGATGTTGCAGGGCGGAACCACGTGGATGCGGTTGAAGTTGGCGAAGGGGATGAGACCGCGTGACTTGCAGGCCGCCACGAGTTGGTTCATTTCGGGGCTGGAAGAACCATAAGGAGCCAGTGGTTCGCGGGTGGCGCGGTCCTTGACCAGCTCGATGGCCCAGAAAACACCCCGGCCCCGCACTTCGCCCACGGAGCGGTGGCGTTGGGCGAATCCGGCGAGCGCCGGGCCGATCACCTCGGTGCCCAGGTTTGCCGCATGCTGCACCATGCCTTCGCGTTCCATGGCGTTGATGGTGGCCACTGCGGCCGCGGTAGCCAGGGGGTGGCCTGAGTAGGTCAGCCCGCCGGGATAGGCGCGTGTACCGAAAGTGGCTGCGATTTCCGGGCTAATGGCAACGCCACCAAGCGGTACGTAGCCGGAGTTCACTCCTTTCGCGAAGGTGATGAGGTCCGGGACAACGTCAAAATGCTCGACGGCGAACCACTTGCCGGTGCGTCCGAAGCCGGCCATGACCTCGTCGGCGATCAGGACGATGCCGTGTTTGGTGCATAGTTCCCGCACGCCCCGCATGTAGTCAACCGGCGGAACATAGATCCCGGCCGTTCCAGGGATACTTTCCAGCATGATCGCAGCGATGCTGGTGGGACCTTCGAGCTCGATGAGCTGTTCCAGGTGCTCCAGGGCCCGTTGAGCTTCCTGCTCCTCGGTGGTGGAGTGGAAGGCCGTGCGGTAGAGGTACGGCGGGAAGAAATGCAGGGTTCCCGTGGAGCCGTTGTCGCTGGCCCACCGCCGTGGGTCTCCGGTGATGTTAACGGCTAAGTGCGTTCCGCCATGGTACGAGCGGTAGGCGGAGAGGACCTTGTGGCGGCCCGTGTGCAAGCGGGCCATCCGGACGGCGTGCTCGTTGGCGTCCGCTCCGCCGTTGGTGAAGAAGATCCTGTCCAGCTCCCCCGGGGTTCGCTCGGCGATCAACCGTGCGGCTTCGGATCGGGCGTCGTTGACGTAGCTGGGAGCAATAGTGCACAGCTTGGCTGCCTGTGCGGCGATTGCTGCGACGACGGCAGGGTGCTGGTGCCCGATGTTGGTGTTGACCAGCTGGGAAGAGAAGTCCAGGTACTTGTTGCCCTCACCGTCCCAAACGTGTGAGCCCTCTGCGGCTGTGATGACCATGGGATCCAGCGTGTCCTGTGCGGACCAGGAGTGGAAGACGTGTTGACGGTCAAGATCGTAGGCGCGCTGGGCTGCCTCACGGTCCGTCTGCTGCGGTTCAAGAATGGCGGTCATGATGGTTTTCCTGACGTCGTCTCTGAGTAGTTCGGGGGAACGCTTAGGAGTTTTGCGGGAAACCGAGGTTGATCCCGCCGTGGCTGGGATCCAGCCAGCGGGTGGTGACGGCTTTGCCCCGGGTGAAGAAGCCCACTCCTTCAGAACCGTGGGCGTGGGTGTCTCCGAACAGGGAGTTCTTCCATCCGCCAAACGAGTAGTAGGCCATGGGCACCGGGACGGGGACGTTGATGCCAACCATTCCCACCTCAACCTCATTTTCGAAGCGGCGGGCGGCACCGCCGTCGTTCGTGAAAATCGCGGTGCCGTTGCCGTACGGGTTGGCGTTGATGGTGGCCAGGGCGTCGTCGTAGCTGTCCACCCGCACCACTGAGAGCACCGGGCCGAAGATCTCTTCCTGGTAGATGGACATGTCCGTGGTGACGTGATCGAACAGGGTGGGGCCTACGAAGAAGCCGTCGCCTTCGGAGTCGGGAACTACGCTGCGACCGTCGACGACGAGCGTGGCACCTGCCGCTTCACCGGCGTCGACGTATCCGGACACCTTGTCCCTGTGCTGGGAGGTCACCAGCGGGCCCATATCGCAACCTCGCAGTCCATCGCCGGTGCGCAGCGAGCGGGCACGGTCAGCGATTTTATCCACCAAAGCATCAGCGATGTCGCCGACGGCCAGCAGCGCCGAGACAGCCATGCACCGTTCACCGGCCGAACCGAACCCGGCGTTGACGGCGGCGTCGGCGGCGAGGTCAAGATCGGCGTCGGGCAGGACAATCATGTGGTTCTTCGCGCCGCCCAAGGCTTGGACCCGCTTGCCGTGGGCGGTGGCGGTCTCGTAGACGTACTTGGCAATCGGGGTGGATCCCACAAAGGAAACGGCCTTGACGTCGGGGTGTGTCAGCAGGGTATCCACCGCTACTTTGTCACCGTGAAGGACGTTGAAGACGCCGTCGGGAAGGCCGGCTTCCTTCCAGAGCTCGGCCACCCAGTTGACGGCCGTGGGGTCCTTCTCGCTGGGCTTGATGATCACGGTGTTGCCTGCCGCGATGGCGATGGGGAAGAACCACATGGGGACCATTGCCGGGAAGTTGAACGGGCTGATGATTGCCACGGGACCCAGCGCTTGCCGGATGGAGTGGATGTCCACCTTGGTGGAGGCGTTTTCGGTGTAGCTGCCCTTGAGCAGGTGCGGAATACCGCAGGCGAACTCCACCACTTCCTGGCCGCGGCTTACTTCGCCCAGGGCGTCGTCCAGGACCTTGCCATGCTCGGAGGTGATGATCGCGGCGAGCTCGTCCTTGCGGGAGTTGAGGAGCTCACGGAAAGCGAAAAGAACCTGGGTTCGGCGGGCCAGGGAGGTATCGCGCCACGCCGGGAAGGCCGCTTTGGCGGCGGCGACTGCGGTGTTTCCGTCCTCCACGCTGGCCAGGGCAACCTGCCCGGTGACCTTACCCGTGGCCGGGTTGGTAACGGGAGCGGTGCGGTCTCCGGCCGGGACGTAGCTGCCGTTGATCCAGTGCTCGATGGTGTTCAAGAGTTCTCCTTGGTGCGGGGTGATGTGAAGGCTGGATTCAGTCTGTCCGGCGTTCAGCAGCCGCAGTAGGGCCTATGTGTAAGAGAATTCCTTGAGAGCCTTACACTGTGTAAATGCTGCCCACTGTTCGCGCCGTCCTTGAGCTTCCCGTGTTGCGGGCCGCCGTACCCACCGTTCTTGGCGGTACTGACCGCTTGGAGGCGCCCGTTCGCTGGGTGCACGTCAGCGAAATTCTCGACGTCGGCGGCCTGCTGTCCGGCGGAGAATTGGTGCTGACCACAGGACTGGAGTTGGAGAAGTCCCCGGAAGAGTCGGCGTCGTTCATCTCTTCGCTGGAGGCCGCCGGAGCGGCCGGACTGATTGTGGAACTCATTGGCCAGCGCCCCCGCAGCCGCAGGGCCCTGGAGAAAGCGGCCCGCTCCGCCTCCATGCCCGTGGTTGTGGTGGAGCATCGGGTGCGCTTTGTCCAGGTCACGGAGATTGTGCACAGGATGATCGTGGCTGAACAACTGGAGCGTGTGGAACGTGCCCGCGACGTCCATGAGGCCTTCACCGTGCTGAGCTTGGAAAGTGCCGACACCCAACGTGTGGTGGAGCAAGCGGCCTCCATGATCGGTGCATCGGTAGTGCTGGAGGACCTCTCACACCTGGTTCTTGCCTATGCCGGGCAGCGCGTATCCACCACGGATCTTCTGAACGACTGGGAGCGGCGATCCCGGACCACCCCCTTCCCTGCCCACACCGCACGATCCGGACCGGAACAGTGGCTCCAGGCGGCAGTGGGAGTACGGCAACAAGTGTGGGGCAGGTTGGTAGTGCCTATGCCACCCGCCGATTTGGACGCTGATCAGGACATGGCCATCATGGTTCTGGAACGGGCGGCCCAGACCCTGGCCATCAACCGATTGGCGGATCGCGATCAGCGCGAGCTCAGCCACCATGCGCAAGCCGGACTCCTGAACGCACTCCGCCAACCCCGTGGGCTCAGCGAAGCAGAAGCATTGGCACGCGCCGGTTCCTTGGGGTTGAAGCGATCCTCCTACTATGTGCCGCTCGTATTCAGGACTGCCCTCACAGCATGGGGTTCGCCCATCCTTTCCGGCGACCCCTTCGCCGGCCAGCAGGACGAGCGCGAACTCTTGGAGAGGCTGGCCAAAGCATTGAAGTCCAGCGCCGGCACAGCGTTGGCGGCAAGCATCCAGTCCGGTTCAGTAGGAATGATCCTTTCCCTCCCCGCCCGGCAGCAGGAGGAACCGACGCTCCACATCCTCGCGGAGGCAGCCGCCGGTCCGGCTGAGGCCACACCCCCCGGCTGGATCATCGGAGTTGGCCGTCTGCAGCCAACGCTCTTGGAGGCCGCAGCGGGCATCGACGAAGCAGCGCATGTGGCCGAAAGCGCCGCCACGCTCCGGGATACGGGCAAGCCCTACTTCCGGGCTACCGACGTGCGCCTCCGCGGGCTGCTGGCTCTCTTGCGCAAGGATCCCCGCGTTCAGCAGTTCGTGGAGTCGGAGTTGTCCGCCGTCCTCCGAGCGGACGCCGAAGGCAAAGGCGAATACCTGGACCTGCTGGGACGGTACCTCGGATCCGGTGGCAACAAGGCCGCCATGGCACGCAGTGGCTACCTGAGCCGGCCCACTCTTTACGCCAGGCTCAGGAAACTCGAGGATCTGCTGGGGGTGGATTTGGAGGACGCGGAATCGCGGACCTCACTGCACGTGGCGCTCCTGGCACACCTCATCCGGGGGCAGTGACGTCTCGCTGTTGATGGCACCATGGACAGATGGCCAAGCCCTTCACCCTGACGCAACTTCGGTACTTCGCCGTGGTGGCCGAACTCGAGAATATGACAGCTGCCGCCCAGCGGCTCATGGTGACGCAGTCTGCCCTGTCGGCTGCCATGGCTCAGCTGGAAGCAAGCCTGGCTACGCAGTTGTTCGTGCGCCACAAGTCCCGCGGTTTGCGGTTGACGCAGAGCGGCCGCCAATTCGCCCAGGACATCAAGTCCTTCCTGGAGCAGGCAGATTCGCTGTATGAGTCGGCGCGGGGACTTTCCACCACGCTGGTAGGTGAGTTGAAAGTGGGCGTTTTTGCCCCCTTGGCGCCTTTCCGTCTTCCCGCCATCCTGCAGACCTTCGAAACCCGGCATCCCGGCGTCGAAGTTTCCATTCTGGAGGCGGACCTGGCCACGTTGCAGGACGCGCTGATGGATGGCCGCTGCGATGTTGCCCTCACTTACGGGCTGGGTCTTGGCAAGGGGTTCGCCTACAAGGTGGTGGAGCGGGTTCCGCCGCACATCCTGGTCCACCAGGGTCATCCGGCGGCGGGGCGCCCGGAACGCGAAATTGCCCTGAAAGAGCTCGACGGCGAGCCTTCCGTGGTGTTGGACCTCCCGCACAGCCGGGAGTACTACGAGCAGTTGTATGCCACAGCAGGGGTAGTCCAGAATGTCCGCCATCGATTTGCCGGCTACGAGACGGTCCGCTCGTTTGTTGCCAAGGGTCACGGCTATGCCATCCTCAACCAGCGCCTGCACAGCGACGTGACCTACTCGGGCGGCAAGGTGGTCCCGTTGGCATTAACGGATGCGTTTCCCCCGATCGAGGTGATGCTGGTCAGGCCCGAGGGTGTCCAGGCCACCAAGCGCGTCCTCGCTTTCGAAGAGACCTGCCTGACCTTGTACGGAGCTGCGCGCGACTAGGTTTCGCTCCAGCTTCTATCAAATAAATCGATCGCAGAATCAAAAACAATCAATTGGACAGATGTGACGCGGGTCACCGATGGTTGAACAAGTCCGGCATCGACATCAGCGCGGAAGACCCCCAGGTCCCCGCCACTGCAGGAAAGTCGCCTTGGCCGGACCCCGGTTTGCCATCCTGATCAGAGGAGATTCGATGGTGCAGAACAGCGTCGAAAATGTCCGCGCGGTTTCCCCGCATGGCCCCGTCAGCAATAACCAGGCAATAATCGCCCACATCATTTCCCATAGCCGAAACACTGAATCGGCAACAGGAAACCTGAGCAACCTAGCGTGGCAGTCATGACCCTCAACAAGCTCGCCGCACACGAATCGGCCAAAGATCCAGCGGCCTCGGCGCCCTCCACCAGTGACAAGTCCACAACCATGCAGAAGCGTGTTCTGGCAGGCGGCAGCGTCGGTCAGTTCATCGAATTCTACGACTTCACCCTCTACGGCCTCACAGCTGTGGTGTTCTCCCAACTCTTCTTCCCGGGCAGCAACCCGCTGACAGCCATGCTCGCTACGTTCGCGACGTTCGGCGTGGCTTTCGTGGTCCGCCCCCTCGGCGGCCTGTTCTTCGGTGCACTGGGTGATCGGATCGGTCGGCGGCGCGTCCTCACCATCACCCTCATAGCGATCGGCGGAGCCACTGCCCTCATGGGACTGCTCCCCACCTACGCTCAAATCGGAGCTTGGGCACCGGCCCTCCTGGTGCTCTGCCGGCTTATCCAAGGATTCTCCGCGGGTGGCGAATCTGTTGGCGCCCCGTCCTTCGTGTTCGAACACGCGCCCGTGAGCAAACGTGGCTTCTGGCTCAACATCACCATCGCGGCAACAGCGCTGCCCTCTGTGGTGGCAGGTTCCATGATCCTGATCCTCAGCCAGTCCATGCCCAACTCAGCATTCATGGAATGGGGATGGCGCCTTCCGTTCCTGCTGGCCCTCCCCCTTGCCTTGTTTGGAGTGTGGATTCGCAGCCGTACCGAAGAAAGCGATGTCTTCAAAGAGGCACAATCCGGTCAGACCAAGGAATTCAGCCCCATCCGCGAGGCTTTCCGCGAGAACAAGCTCCGCATGGTGCAGGTCATCTTCGTCATGGGCCTGACAGCCATGGGATTCTACTTCCTCTCTGCCTACTTCGTTTCATATGTCCAGACCACAGGAAAGCTCAGCCGCGAGCAGTCGCTGATGGTCAACGCCGCAGCACTGGCACTGTATGCCGTACTCCTGCCGATCGGCGGACGAATCGGGGATCGTTTCGGCCGCAAGCCAATGTTGATTGCTGGTTCCGCTGCCTTGGCTTTGCTGTCCATACCGAGCTTCATGCTCGTCACCAGCGGCAGCCTGCCCCTGGCATTGCTCGGCCAGTCCATCTTCGTGGTGGCCCTGTGCATCTACGGCGGCGGCTGCTACACGTTCTTCGTCGAGATCTTCACCACAAAAACACGCTTCACCTCGGCCGCGGTTAGTTATAACGGCGCCTATGCGATCTTCGGCGGCACCGCTCCACTCATCGGCACGGCTTTGGTAGGCGCTACTGGAGTACCGCACGCGCCGGGCCTCTACATGGCGGCAGCTGCCGCCGTCGTGCTTCTCCTGATCCTCTTCACCAAGGTGCCCGAGACCCGCGGCCGAATGGGCTGACGCACACCGCACCCACCGCATTCCACAGCACCCTAAGGACCTCCATGACTTCCTCAGCTTTTCTTCAGGACTTCCACCACGTGGCCACCATCGGTGCCACAGCCAACAACGGCGTAGACCGCCAGGCCGCAACGCCGGAAGATGCCGAAACCCGCGCCTGGTTTGGGCAGTGGATTCACGACGCCGGATGGCAGCTTCAGGTAGACGGCATCGGCAATATGTTCGGGCTGGTTGAGTGGACGCCCGGGGCGCCCTTCATCCTGATCGGTTCCCACCTGGACAGCCAACCCCTGGGTGGGCGGTTTGACGGCGCCTATGGCGTCATTGCCGCTCTGCATGCTGCCCGGGCCATCGACCTGGACGTCAAGACCACCGGCGACGCGCCCCGCTTCAACCTGGCCGTGGTCAACTGGTTCAACGAGGAAGGCGGCAGGTTCGCACCTTCGGTCATGGGAAGCTCTGTTTTCACGGGGCTGTTTGACCGCGAAGAGATGCTGTCCGTGAAAGATCTCCAAGGCGTCTCAGTCCGTGAAGCCTTGGAAGGCATCGGCTACCTCGGCACAGATACGGGACCGAAAGCGGCGGGGTACGCAGAAATCCACATCGAGCAGGGCCGGATCCTGGAGCGGGAAGGGATCAGCATCGGGCTCGTTGATAGCAGCTGGTACACGCAGAAGTTGGATATTGAAGTGCTGGGCGAACAGTCCCACACCGGTGCAACGGCCATGGCAGACCGCCACGATGCGCTGGTAGCTGCATCGAAAATCATCCTGATGGTCCATCAAGTCACCGAGGAATTCGCAGAAGAGGCCCTGGTCTCCTCCGTGGGCCAACTGACGCTGGAGCCCAACTCGCCAATCGTCGTGGCACGTCGTGTGCACTTGGTGGCGGACCTGAGATCCGGTGAACCGGACATCGTGAAGTCGGCCCGGGCCAAGTTACTGGCAGATATCCAGGAGCTGGCCGCTGAGCATGACATCAAGGTCAACGTCAAAGACTTCGATATCCGCCCCATCCGCCGGTTTCCGGAAGCTGGACTGGAGCTCTCCGCCAAGGTCGCTGCCAACCTTGGGCTGTCTTCCCGCCGCATCCAGACCATGGCCGGGCATGATTCCGTGGCCATGAACACTGCTGTTCCCTCGGTGATGCTGTTTGTACCTAGTGTGGACGGCGTATCCCATTGCGAGCGCGAGTTCACCACGGACGAGGATATGGTGACCGGCGTGGAGATGCTGACGGGTGTTACCCGGGCTCTGGTGCAGGGAGAACTGGCATGACCGAATTGCACTACTTGGACGCCAGTACTGCCCTGGGCTTGTTCCGACGCCGTGAGCTCTCGCCTGTGGAGCTCCTGCAATCGCTGATCAGCCGCATCGAGGAAGTGAACGGCGGCATCAATGCGTTGACGGAGACGCTCTTCGACGACGCTCTGCCGGCTGCGCAAAAAGCCGCCACGCGGTACGCCCGCGGACGCGATATCACTCCCCTTCTGGGGTTGCCGGTGGCTGCAAAAGAAAAGCACGGGATTCAAGGGCGCACACTCTCCCAAGGCCTGGTGGCGCGGAGGGACACCATTGCAGCGGCGGACCATCCTGTGATCGAGAGAATTCAACGCGCCGGCGGAATCATTCATGCCCGGACCACCACCCCGGAATTGAGCTGCGCCACGGTGACGCACAGCCCGCTCTGGGGTGTCACCCGAAACCCCTGGAATCTGCGGTTCTCCCCCGGCGGGTCTTCGGGAGGTTCCGGTGCGGCATTGGCTGCAGGCTTCGCACCCCTGGCCACGGCATCAGACATTGCGGGATCAACCCGGCTGCCGGCGTCGTTCACAGGAACCGTGGGCTATAAGGCTCCCTACGGAAGGATCCCGGGATTAGCCCCTCTGTCAGCGGACCACTACCGCGGCGATGGGCCCATGGCACGTACCGTGGCAGATACCGCGTTGCTGGCGAATATCATGTCCGGGCGACACCCCGGCGATCACACCACTGTGGCGGATGCGGCGTCCATAACTCCCGATCCTGCATTTGTGGCCGGTTTACGGGTTGCGCTGTGCATACGCTTGGGCGATTACCCCGTAGCTCCCGATGTTGAGGCCAACACGCGGCGAGTGGCGCAAGCCCTCACGGCGGCGGGGGCCGTGGTGGAAGAGATCACCCTCCCGTGGACCGTCCAGAAGATCAGCAAAACCATGTTCACGCATTTCGGATACCTGCTGGGTCCCGCCATGGAGGACGACACGGCCGGGACTGAGCCCCAGCTCGCCGCTTACACCAGGCGTTTTATGGCTGATGCCCGCGCGGCCGCCGAAGAAAACCGTTTTGTGGACGGGCTCAGGGCCGAAACCCTCCTGCAGGGACAGCTGGCAGAGGCCATGACCGGGTTCGATGCGCTGCTGTGTCCTGCGTCGGCTACTCCGGCTTTGGACGCAGACGCCCACTATCTCAACGGAATCGACGTCAACGGCCAGCACCTCAGCCATTATTGGCAGGCACACATGACGGCACCGTTCAATATCGCCAACCGTTGCCCGGTCCTGGCCATTCCCAGTGGAATGGCTGACTGCGGTATTCCCACAGGAGTGCAGATTGTGGGACACCCATTTGATGACGCCACCGTTTTCCACCTCGGGGCGGCCGTGGAATCCACACTTCCGTGGGCTGGTCGCCATCCCGTGGCTCCCGAATTCGCGGGGCATGGGGGCTAGCGGAGTCAGCCTACGCGGCCACAAGCCCCGCGACCTCAGCCACAAGTTCCACCGACCGCAGGCGCTCTTCGGTGCCGATGCTCTGGTGGGCCACGATCAGTTCATCAGCATCAGCGAATGCCGCAAACTCGTCGAGGTAGTCACGCACCACATCTTTGGTTCCCACAGCGGAGAACTTCATCATTTGGGCAATGTGCTGGCCTTGCGGGGAATCAAGCACCATGTCTGCTTCGTCGTCGGTGAACTCGCGGCCGCCACCGAAGAACAGTGAGACGCGGGCGCGCTTCACAGCGAGGTGGATGGCCTGTGCCTCGGCGTTGGAGTCCGCGGCAGTAACGTTCACGCCGGCGATCACGTACGGCTCGGACAACTGATCCGAGGGCTTGAATTCGCGGCGGTAAACGGCAACAGCGTCCTGAAGCGCGGCGGGGGCAAAGTGTGAAGCGAACGCGTACGGAAGACCCAACTGGGCTGCCAGCTGGGCGCCGAACAGCGAGGATCCCAGGATGTACAGCGGCACGTTGGTGCCCTTGCCCGGCGTCGCTTCAACACCTTGAATGCGGGTGGGACCGGTGAGGTAGCCCTGCAGTTCCAACACGTCCTGCGGGAAGCGGTCCGAGGAAGTATGGTCCCTACGCAACGCGCGCATGGTGTTCTGGTCGCTGCCGGGGGCACGGCCCAGTCCGAGGTCGATTCGCCCCGGGTGCAGTGTTTCCAGCGTGCCGAACTGCTCAGCGATGGTCAGCGGCGAGTGGTTGGGCAGCATCACACCACCGGCCCCGAGGCGGATGGTGTTGGTGTGGGCGGCGACGTGAGCGATCAGCACGCTGGTAGCGGAGGAGGCAATCGCAGACATGTTGTGGTGCTCGGCGTACCAAACACGGCGGTACCCAACCTCTTCGGCTTTCTGCGCCATGGCAACACTGCCCGCCAAGCTCTCCGCCACCGTCTGGCCCTTCCCGATGGTTGCCAGGTCGAGGATGGAAAGAGGAACAGTCACAGGAAAGCCTTTCGGTACGTTGTGGTGCCCGCACGGTTGATTGCCGGGCACTCTATGGACAACGACGACGGCCCCCGGCTTATTTCTGTGAGTTGCGTCGCGCGGTGTCCTGGCCCGTGTTTTGTGACCCATTTCGACGCCCGATTAACTGCCGTGAACCCCTGTATCCCAGCGTTTCAGAACGCTTTGACCCGCTCCCGGAAGCTGCCGGATAGTTGCAGCCACAAGTACGCATCAGACCTCCCTATCGTGATGATTAGGGGAACCCAAGGAGAAACACATGGCACGCTTTGCTCTCAAGACCGGGGCCACCGCGGCGCTGGCCGCTACGGCGATACTGGGGCTGGCTGCCTGCTCCGATCCTGGGGCGACCGCCGCAACCGGGGCGTCAGCTCCGGCGTCGAACGTTTCTTCCAACTCCTCCACCAAAGAGTTCAACCTGACCCCGCAGCAGGACCGCATCAAGGTGACGGTGGACTCTGCCGCGGCTGCCCTGGTTCCCGATGCCATCAAGGCCGATGGCAAGCTAACCGTGGTGACCACAGGCGGCACTCCCCCGTTGAGCACCTTCGCCACGGACAACAAGACCCTCATCGGCAGCGAAGTGGACATTGCCTACGCGGTGGGCGAGAGCCTGGGCCTGCAGGTCGAAGTGCTCCCGGTGGCGTGGGCAGACTGGCCGCTGGGTGTCGAGTCCGGCAAGTACGAGGCAGTCCTATCCAATGTCACGGTCACCGAGGCGCGCAAGGAGAAGTTCGACTTCGCCACGTACCGCAATGACCTGTTGGGCTTCTACGCCAAGACTGATTCGGACATCGCACCCATCAAGGAAGCCAAGGATGTTGCCGGCAAGCGAATCATCGTTGGCTCGGGCACCAACCAGGAAGCCATCCTGGTGCGCTGGGACGAGGAGAACAAGAAGAACGGCTTGAAGCCGGTTGAGTTCCAGTATTACGACGACGACTCCGCCTCCCAGCTGGCCCTCCAGTCGGGCCGTGCGGACCTGACGTTCGGACCCAACGCATCCGCGGCGTACAAAGCTGCGAAGGATGGCAAGACCAAGGAAGTGGGCACTCTGGAAGGCGGTTGGCCGCTGAAGGCTGAGATTGCTTTCACCACCCAGAAAGGCAACGGCCTTGCGGTGGCTGCTCAGGCTGCACTGAACACCCTCATCAAGGACGGAAGCTACGCGAAGATCCTGGACCGTTGGGGCCTCTCATCCGAGGCGATTCCTGCGTCCGAGCTGAACCCGGCAGGCCTGCCCAAGAAGTAGGAACCGCTATGGCAGGGCCACCTGCCGACGACGAATCCCCGCCGGACATCAACCGGCGGGGATTCTTTGTGTGCTGCTGTTACTCAGTTGGGTGCGGTTAGAAGTGGGCGGGATCGGTGTTGGCTCCGCAGAGGATCACTGCAACGGTTTCGCCCGCCCGTGGAGCGTAGGCGCCTGAGAGCAACGCCGCGTAGGCCGCTGCTGCACCGTGCTCCACCACAATCCTGTAATTTTCCCAGAGAGCCCTGCGGGCGGTCACAATGTCTTCATCGCTGACGAGGACGCTCCGGACACCGGTACGCCGGGCCACTCCAAAGCCGATTTCGCCAATCCGCCGGGCGCCAAGGGAGTCCGCAGCGATTCCGGACACGGCCACATCCACCGGCTCACCTTGGGCCAACGCGGTGTGCAGCGTGGGGACTGTCTCGGGTTCGACGCCCACCACCTGCGCCCTGCCCTCGGCGGCCGCAGCAATGCCACCCATTAACCCGCCGCCGCCTACAGCAACAAGAATGGTGTCGACGTCGGGCAGTTCATCCAGGAGCTCAAGCCCAACACCACCGGCACCGGCTACGATCTCGGGCTGATCATAAGCGTGGCAGTAGACCGCGCCCTTTTCCTCCGCGTAACGGATCGCAGCGGCATAAGCGTCCGCATACTCCGCGCCGCCCTGGACCACAGTGGCACCAATCGCGTAGAGCTTGTGCACTTTGTTTGCCGGAGCAGACTCCGGGACGAATACAGTCGCCGGGACCCCCATCCTGGCCGCGGCGTAGGCATTGGCCAAGCCGGCATTGCCACCGGACGCCACCACGATGCCCACCTCCGGGTTTAGCTCGCCGCTTTCCTGCGCCGTGAGGAGCCTGTTGAAGGCGCCGCGTGCCTTGAAGGATCCAGTGTGCTGCATGTACTCGCATTTGAACCACAGCTGATAGGCCTCTTGGTCGCCGCTCTCAGCCAGCGGAGTATGACGAACCCAACCTGCCGTCCTTGAGTACGCTGCTTCTACCTCTTCACGTGTGACCATCCTGGCTGCACCTTTCGTCCATGTCATCCTATGGTTCGCGTGGGCGCGCGACGTCCTGCCGGTTCCAGCATCCACTTGTATTGTCTTGCAATATTAACCATTATTGTGTGACAATAATCCATGGGGATTAGATGGGCTAGCAGCTCAGGTAAACATGGCGTAACGCGGGAAGATGCCCTGAACGCAATCCTCAATTACACCTACCGCATCCAACAATTTGATGAGCCTCGCGTGGACACAACCACCAGGCCTGATCTTTTTATCGGACCCAGTAGGGACAACCGGATGACCTTAGAGGTGATGGCGTCTATTACACCGCCAGACGACATCTTTGTCTTTCACGTCATGGAAGCCAGACGTAAGATTCTTGATATTGCAGAAAGGGGCAGTGCGCTATGAGTGACGCTGGAATGGAAGCAAAAGAGGAGGACCGCTACGCGGGTCTCGCCGACTGGGCTGAGATAGCGGACATCGGACCTGATGCTCACATCACGAAGGCTAGCGGTCCCGAAGCTGGACGATCGATTCTTGAGGCTGCGCTGGGTTCAGCGGAAGCTGTACGACGCGCCGTTGGAAAGCCGTCATTGAGTGCCCGGGGCACCTCGCCGTCTCGTTCCCTCCGGCTTCCGGAGGAAATGGACGCACAACTGGTGGCCCGCGCCGCTGCTGAGCAGAGAAAGCCCTCAGCCATCATGCGTGATGCATTGGCCGAGTACCTGGCCAAGGCGTCCTGAACAAAACGATATGGGGGTGGACATAGGCTTGAACCCATGTCCGTTGACTTCGTCCTCCGCCCCACCGTTGCCACCGACGCTTCCTGGATTGCCGAACTGCGCGCCGTGGTGATGCGCCCGGATCTCGAACGGCTGCAGCGCTTTGATCCAGTGAGGGTCCGCGAGCGCTTTCTGAAAGGCTTCCAGCCCGAGCACACGTACATCATCCATTCGGACGGCGTTGACGCGGGTGTGATCGCTATCCGCCCCGAGCCGGACAGCCGGTGGATTGAACATTTCTATGTGGCTCCGGCGCATCAGGGCAAAGGGCTGGGCGGTGCCGTGCTTCGCCACGTGATGTCGGCAACGGTGGACGAGCGCCCGTTTCGTCTGGACGTGTTGCAGGGAAGCCCGGCCCGTCGCCTGTATGAACGCCACGGCTTCGTGCTGGAATCCGAGGACCCCGTTGATGTCTTCATGATGACGCCCGCCAAGCCGTGACCGCCACCCCCTAACCACCAACCCCCTGACCGCCACCCCCCCTAACCACCACCCCCTGACTACGTGGTCGGAAGTGCGGTACCCTCAGCACACACCACGCGGCTACCACGCGATACTTTCCGGGGGGAAACATGGGGATCTTTAAGGCGCGCCTATTCAAGAGCGCCGCCACCACCGCACTCGCAATGGGACTACTGGGCTCAGGGCTAGTCGCCGCTGGTCCGGCCACTGCGGCATCACAGCCTACGCCGTTCATCGACGGCGTCCCTTATGTGGGCTCCGAGATGAGGCGGCAGTACAACTACGACTACTGGGGCTGCCGGAACCCGGATGGCTCCGGGGATGCGATCACCTTGGAGTGGTTAAGGGACGGCGAACCACTCCCGGCGGAGCGTCAGGGTGAAACTCTGCGTGTCCTCCCTGAAGACCAAGGCAGCCGCATCTCCTTGAGGGTCTACCCGCTCACTCCTGGTGAACAAGGCTGCCCCACTGGAACGCAAGTCAGCGCCGAGACCACACCCATCAAGGCTTCCAGCCGAGCCATGGGCTGGACTGGGCGCGGCAATTTTGAACCTCTTGCCCGCACCCATGACGGCAGGCTGGTCCTGTATCCGCGCACGTACACCTATTACAAAGGCATGTGCGAGGGCCCTTGCCCGGCCTACTTCGGCTCTTGGGATGAACCCCGGCAGGTGGGTGCCGGCTGGAACATGTTCAACATCGTCTTCTCCCCCGGAGATTTTGACGGCGACGGGTTCAACGACCTATTGGCGCGGAACGCGTCAGGTCAGTTGTTCCTGTATCCCGGCGACGGCAACGGCGGCTGGCTCCCCACCCGTCAGGTTGGTGCAGGGTGGAACATTTTCGACTCGATCGTGGGTCCCGGGGATTTCACTGGCGACGGCACCAACGACGTCCTGGCAAGAAACCCGGCCGGCGAGCTGTTCCTCTACCCCGGCGACGGCAACGGTGGCTGGCTCACCCCGTCCAAGGTGGGTTGGGGCTGGCAGGTCATGAACAAGATCATCCCCGGGGGCGACATGAACGGTGACGGCACCGTGGAGGTCTTCGGCCGGGACATCAACGGCGGCCTCCAGCTCTACTCAGCCAACGGCCAGGGCGGCTGGGGCGCCCAGGCCTTCATGGGTGGTGGCTGGAATGAGTTCCTGGATGTGGCGGGCCTTGGCAGTTTCGCTCATCAGAAGTACAACAATCTTGTCGCCATCAACGGCAACGGCGACCTCGTCACGTACTCCACCGGCGCCGCCACTACAGGCCTCTACGGCCCTTACGGGCCTATTGGAAACGGATGGAACGTGTTCCGCGAACTCCTTTAGATTCTGGGGAGAAACTATAGCGACTGGCTGCCCACCGTCAGTTGCAAGCTGACTGTCCCGCGCGAAACGTCGACGACGGCGGCACTCACGCCGCCGTCGTCGGGCGCTGTTGCTCCGGGGCGCGGCTGGAAGCCGAGCCGCCGCAGCACGTTTTTCAGCAGGTGTTCAGCCTTCATCAGGCGTGCGCCGGCTCTTCGGTCCGCACCGGCGTCTCCAGACCCAGGTTTTCGCGGAGGGTAGCGCCCCGGTATTCGGTGGGGTAGACGCCGCGTTCCTGGAGTTCGGGGACCAGGTGGTTCACGATCTCGTCCAAGCCTGTGGGAATGAGCCATGGTGAGATGTTGAAGCCATCCACCGCCCCAACCCGGGCATACTCGGCGAGGTGGTCCGCCACCGCGGTGTAGGAGCCGGTAAACGTGGAGTCGATGCGTGCCGTCTTGGAGGTGACGAACTGGCGGATGGACAGGCCCTTGTCTTTCGCCTCGGCCCTCCACTGATCCGCAAGCTGACGGGCCTTGGCGCCGTGGAAGCCGCTGCCGCGCGTCTCAGAGGTTTCCTCCACCACGGGGTCAATCTCGGGGAGTGGGCCGTCGGGGTCGTAGGAGGAGAGCTCCCGCCCCCAGAACTGTTCCAGGTAGGCGATGGCCTGCTGCGGTCCGATCTGCAGGCTCCGTACCCATGCCTTCTTCTCCTGTGCTTCCTGATCGGTGGCACCCAGGATGAATTCACTGGCCGGCATGATCTGCACGGCGTTGGCACCGCGGCCCGCGGCGATGGAACGTGCCACGATGTCCCGGCGGAACTCCACGGCGTCATCGAACTTGGGGTGGGCGGAGAAGATCACGTCGGCTTGGCGGGCTGCGAAGTCACGCCCGTCCGGGGAATCGCCGGCTTGGAAGAGCACGGGGCGGTACTGGGCGCTGCGCGGCAGGCGCGGGGTCACATCAACGGTGTAGTGCTGGCCTTCGTGAAGGACTGGCCGGGCGGGTCCGGTGGGGGTTTCCCACGAGTCCCAGATCCTCTTGGCGGTCTCCACGAACGCTTCGGCATGCTTGTAGCGGTCGGCGTGGTCCAGATAGCCACCGCGGCGGAAGTTCGCACCGGTCCAAGCATTGTCCGTGGTGACGATGTTCCACGCGGCCCGGCCCCCGGAGATCAGGTCCAAGGACTGCAAGCGGTGTGCCAGGTCAGCGGGGTCGTTGTACGTGGTGTTCTGCGTCGCCACAAGGCCGATGTTGCTGGTCACTGCGGCGAGCGCGGCAAGCATGGTCTGAGCGTCAGGCCGGCCCACCACATCGAGGGCATGGGGGCGGCCGAGGTGTTCGCGCAGGCGCAGCCCTTCGCCCAGGAAGAAGGCGGCAAACTTACCGCGCTCGGCAGTTTGGGCGATGTGGCGGAAGGATTCGAAGTCCGTCTGCGAACCCGCTTGGGGCGCCTTCCAGATGGTCCCGGAGTTGACGCCTTGGAAGAAGATCCCGAACTGGATCTGCCCGCTTGGCTGGAAAATGTCGCGTGTCATGGTGTTCCCCTACTTTCCGGCGGCAACAGGAGCCGCGGCAGTGGTCGAATAGCGGTTCTCTGCCGGAGCCAGTCCGAGGACGTCGCGGAAGGTGCCGTCCTGGATCGGTGCCCGCAACAAGCCGCGGCGACGCAGCTCCGGGAGGACCAGCCTGGACAGTTCCTCCAGCTCCACGTCAAGGACGGCCGGATGGAGCCGAACGCCGTCGGCTTCCTGGAGCAGTGGGGCGAGGAGCTCGGTGAGGACCGCTGCCGTGCCGACAAACCGCGCGATGCCGCTGTCGTGGGACGTCACGACGCGGGAAGCCGCAGCCTGTCCACGCGAGTCAAGAAGGACGTCGAGCTCGGCAATAATCGCCACCGAAGAACCAAGCCGGGCCCTCGCGTCGCGGACCTCGGCAGCCAGCAGCTCCGGGGTCGGAGCGGAAACGAGCACGGCGTCCACGGCGTCTACCGGAACCAGGCCCTCGCCCACCAGCGACACCGCGGCGAGCACCGGCAGCTGCCCTTGGAGGGGCCTTGGAATGATGGATGGTCCCTTCACCGAATAGGCGGTGCCGGCAAAGTCAGCGGGCGTTTCGAACTCCGCGTAGTGCAGCTTGTCCACGTCGATGTACCGCCCGGTGGCGACGTCGCGGATCACGGCGTCATCCTCCCAGGAATCCCACAAACGGCGGCTCACCTCGATGGACGCGGCAGCCTCTTGCGCCAGCGCGTCGCCCTCAACAAACGAACGTCCGACGGCGGCTGCGGCCTCGGGTGACACCGCTGCGGTAGCGATCCAGCCAGCCCGGCCGCCGGACACGTAGTCCAGGCTGGCCAGTTGCGTAGAAACGTGGAAAGGCTCCGTGTAGACGGTGTCCACCTCAGGGACCACAGCGATGGTCCGGGTGACCGGCCCGGCAAAGGCGGCGCGCTGCAGGGCGTTGGTCCGTCCGGCTTCCGGCGTGTCCTTGAAGGTTGCCGCATGGAAACCAGCGGACTCGGCTGCGAGGACGGCGGTGGCGAGGTTCTGGTACCCGGCGCCGTCGAGTTCAATGGCCAGGAACCCGGCCTTGCGTTCTTCGAAGGTACTCACTTCTGGTCCTGACGTTCGTAGGGGATCTTTTCGCCGGCTTCGATCGCCACCGGGAGCCGGTTTTCAGCTGGCGGCAAAGGGCAGGTGGCGAGGTCTGTGTAGGCGCACGGCAGGTTCACGGCCCGGTTGAAGTCGAGCTGCACGGAGCCATCAGGGGCGGGAACCACGGACAGCGAGCGGTTGGCTGCGTAGGTGGTTTTGCCGGAGGTCTGGTCGGTGAACAGCACGGACAACGAGCCCGGTGCGTGCCCGTTGAATGCCGTCAGCGCCAATTCCTCGCCGGCCAGCTTGAAACGGATCTCGCCCGGGGCTTCGTAGACGTGCTGGATACCTTCGACGGCGGCACCCACCGTGGTGGCGCGCGGCGCTTCAAACGGGACAAAAGTTCCAGCCACGGCAAACGCCGCGTTGGGTGTGTAGGCGGGCGTCCCCTGGTAGTCCTGCAAGAGTTGATTGTCCGGGTTTCGCGGCCGGACGATGTACTCGCCGCCCCGCTTGGCCACCTCAATCACGGTGCCGCCGGAGACCAGGTTGATCCCGCCGCGTTCCTCGATGGGACCGAATTCCAGCGGCTCTCCGGCGTTGAGTTCCACGCCGTCCAGCTGCAGGCTTTCGCCAGGTTCCAGGACAACGCGCACGACGTCGGACTCCACACTCCAGGTTCCCGGCGCGCCTTCCAGGCGGGTCGCCTCGCTGCCGAGCCAGTGCAGGTGCGTGACGGCGAGGAAGCCGTGCGGGTGGGCGCGCTGGCGTTCGTGGGCGGCGTGCCACTCCTGCCATTCCTCGCCGAAGGATTCGAGTGCTGTATCAGTGTGCAAAGACATGGGCGTTGTCCGTCCTGTTGAAGGCGTGGTCTGCGGTGACTGCTGCTGCGGCGTCGGGTTCGGTGGCCCCGGCAAATTCGGGTCGGCCCGCGAAAGGATCCCCGGCTTCCCACAGCGTGGTGGGTGCAGCGGCACGGACGGCCGGGATGACCTCCAGGGCGAAACGTTCCAGGATCTCCAGCTGCTGCTCGAAGGGCAGTGTAGTGGGCAAGGAGATCGACTGGAGATCGTGGGCGTACAACGAGTGGTAGCTGAGGATCTTGTCGATGACCTGCTCCGGGCTGCCTACCAGGGCGGGCCCCTCTGCCACGGCGTGCTGGATGTCGCGGAAGGGTGAGTTGTTGCCGGGGACGTTACGGCTGGCGGTGAGTCCTTCATAGACCGGGCCGTACTGGCGGATGGCTTCCTGCGTGGTGTCCGCGATGAAGACACCGCCGGCGCCGCTCCCCGAGCCAAGGTAATGGTGCCGGGGATCATGGCCGTGACGCTCGTACTCTTCGCGGTAGTGGTCGATCAGGACCTTGTAGTTCTCGCGGGGCTGGATCGCGTTGGCCGTGAACAACGGGTCTCCCCA
Source organism: Arthrobacter sp. DualSoilB13 (assembly GCF_055389195.1). NCBI lineage: Bacteria > Bacillati > Actinomycetota > Actinomycetes > Micrococcales > Micrococcaceae > Arthrobacter > Arthrobacter sp. DualSoilB13. Next base: position 3,831,087 of record NZ_AP035865.1, read on the forward strand.
CTTGGCGGCGAGCGCAGCGGACGTCAGGGTTGTAGCCGAGCCGTGCCAAATCCGGGGCGACCCCGCGAAGGGGCGTGGCGTCGTCGTCGTTGGCTCGGTGAGCGCGGGCCTGAAGCGGCCGGACCAGGTGACGCTTTCCTTGCGCCACAGCGTGCGCAGCAGCGCGTACTTCTCAGCGAGCAGGTCCCACTGGTCATCCAGGGACAGGCCAAACAACGGGTACTGAAGAACCTCGTTGCCTTTGCCGATCACCAGTTCCAAGCGGCCACGGCTCAATTGGTCGATGGTGGCATAGTCCTCCGCCACACGTACGGGGTCCAGTACGGAGAGCACTGTGACGCCCGTTTGGAGGCGGATGCGGTTGGTGACGGCGGCGATCGCGGCGAGGACCGTCGTCGGGGAGGACGAGACAAACTCACCGGCGTGGCGTTCCCCCACGGAGAAACTGTCGAAACCCAGTTCCTCGGCCCGTTTCGCCGACTCAACAACCTGGTTCAAGCGGTCAGCGGTGGAGACGATCTCCCCCGTCACCGGGTTCTTCAGGTGGGGAATGATGTCCAGGACTTGGAACTTCATTTGCCCGTACCAAAAGTAGCTTCGGTGACTGTCTTGGATTCGGGGATGGCTTCCTCGGAGAGGCCCCAGCGCTCCAGGACCTTGCCGTAGGAGCCGTCCTTGACGGTGGAGTTCAGGGCGTCCGTGATGGCCGGAGCCAGACCGTTGCCCTTGAGGGTGGTGGCGGCAACGAGTGTTTCCGCGGGCCAGCCGGCGTTGACCTTGCCCACAACTTTGAGGTCATCACGGGTGTTCTCGCGGTAGGTCACCGACGGGTACGGTGCCAGGTTCAGGTCGGTGCGGCCCGAGGACAGCGCCAGGATGGTGTCGGCGTCGGAGGAGTAGTACTGCAAGGTGGCCGGTGCCTTGCCCTTGGCTTCGAGCTCCTTGTTCCAGGCCAACAGGATCTTCTCCTGGTTGGTGCCGGAGCCCACGGAGATCTTCAGTCCGGAAATGTCATCCGAGCCCTTGATGTCGTACGTGGAGCTCTTCTTCGCTTCGAAGCCCATGTACGCCGCCCGGTAGGTGGAGAAATCAAACAGCTTCACTCGAGCTGCGTTGATGCCCACGTTGGAGAAAACGGCTTCAAAATCACCGGACTGTGTCTTGAGCGGCCAGTTCTCCCAGGACGTCACTTGAAGGTCCAGTTCCAGCCCGAGCTTGTCCGCCACAAGTTGGGCAATGTCCACCTCAACGCCGATCGGAGTCTTGTCGTCCGTGGCATGGAAGGACAGCGGGATGGAACCCGCGGTGGTGGCTACCGTCAGCTTGCCGTCCTTGGCGATGGCCGCAGGAACAGTGGCGGCTGCGGCCGCGTCTTTCTCGCCGCGGATCCGGTTCTGATCCACGGACGTGTTGTAAACAATCCCGTTCTTGGCAGCTTCGGACTCCGGCTGGGCTGCCGACGCTCCAGGATCGGAGCACCCGGCCAGCACGGGAAGCACGACGGCGGGAAGTACAGCGAGTGCCAGGATCTTGTGTTTCTTGGTGGAGCTGGTGGTGCGAAGCATAGGGGTGTCCTAGATGTTGAAAGCTGGTTCGATGACTTTGGAGAAGAAGCTGCGGGTGCGTTCCTCGCGGGGGTTGGCGAAGATGTCCTGCGGTGTGCCGGACTCCACAATCTGGCCCTGGTCCATGAACACCACGGTGTCCGCCACATCCCGGGCGAAACCCATCTCATGGGTCACCACAATCAGCGTGGTGCCGGACTTGGCGAGTTCGCGGATAACGTCCAGAACCTCGTTGACGAGCTCAGGGTCCAGCGCGGACGTGGGCTCATCAAACAGGAGAATCTTGGGGTCCAATGCAAGAGCCCGGGCAATCGCGACTCGCTGCTGCTGGCCGCCGGAAAGCTGGCGGGGGTACGCATCAGCGCGATCCTTCAGACCCACGCGGTCCAGGAGTTCCAAGCCGCGCTTCCGGGCCTCGGCCTTGGAACGCTTCTGGGCCACAATCGGCGCCTCGATCACGTTCTCCAGCGCCGTGAGGTGCGGAAACAGGTTGAAACTCTGGAACACCATGCCAATGTGGGTGCGCTGCTTGAGGATGTCCTTTTCACGCAGCTCGTGGAGCTTGTTGCCGCGGACCTCGTAGCCCACCAGTTCGCCGTCGATGGTGATGTAACCGCCGTCGACTTTTTCCAAGTGGTTGATGGTGCGCAGCAGGGTGGACTTGCCGGAGCCTGACGGGCCAACAATCACGGCCACACCACCCGGCGGGACGGATAAGGAAACACCCTTGAGGACCTCGGTGGCGCCAAAGGACTTCCGGACATTCGTGATGTCCACCTGCCCACGGGTTGCTGCCCTCTTCACCGTGGCGGGCTGGGCCGCCGTCGTGCCTTCAGCAGAAGCGGCCGAAGCGGCAGCCTGCTTTTCCTCTGCGACCTTTGCCGCCGTTGCGGATTCTTTGCGTGCAGCAATAATGCTCATCGGGCGTCCTTCGTGGGAGAGGCAGCAACGTGGGTGGTGAAGAACTTACGGGCCTTCTGCAAGGGAGTGAGCGGAAGGGTCCGCAGGGCGCCCTTGGAGAAGTGGCGTTCGATGTAGTACTGGAAAACGCTCAGCACCGAGGTGATCACCACGTACCAGAGCGTGGCCACCAGCAGCAGCGGAAGCACTTGCTGGGTCCGGTTGTAGATGACCTGCACCGTGTAGAAGAGCTCCGAGTAGGCCAGTACGTAAACGATCGACGTTCCCTTGACCAGGCCGATGATCTCGTTGAACGCGTTGGGCAGGATGGCGCGCATCGCCTGGGGAAGCACGATCCTGGTGGAACGCTTCCACGCCGGGATGCCCAAGGCTGAGGCAGCTTCGAGCTGGCCCTGGTCCACGGAGAGGATGCCACCACGGATGATTTCGGCAGAGTAGGCCGCCTGGTTCAGCGTGAGTCCCAGGACAGCTGCGGCGAACTGGCTGATGAGCGTGGTGGTCTGGGCCTCGAAGAAGCGGACGTCCGTGAAGGGGATGCCCAGGCTGATCTTCTCGTAGAGGTAGCCCAGGTTGTACCAGAGCAGGAGCTGGACCAACAGTGGAGTGGAGCGGAAAATCCAGGAGAACGTCCATGACACCGAGACCAGCAGCGGTGAGGCGGACAAGCGCATGAGGGCCAGAATGAATCCGAGGACGAAACCCAGGACGCCGGAAATGGCCGTGAGCTTGAGGGTTTCGATCAGTCCATTGACCACGGACTGCGCGGTGAACCATTCGGCCACCACTCCCCACTCCCAGCGAGGGTTGGTGACCAGCGACCACGCGATGGCTGCGACGCCGGCAGCCACCAGCACGGTGCCCACCCAACGCCAGGGATGCCGGGCCGGTACCAGCTGGTAGTCGGAGTAATCCGGGGTGGGCGGTGCAGTTTCCGCCGTGGCAGGCGGTGCGATTGCACTCATGCGCCACCTCATTTCAGATCGGTTGTTGTCTATCGGATGGCTGCCAATCTAGGGCCGCGCGAAACCCGGCAGCAAGGCGGGAATTTGCACTTCTTCACTGGACTTCGCGCGGCTTCGCCGGGGTTCGCACAGCGTCACAATCCTCGTCATGAAGCGCCATATGCGTCCTGATTTTGCGCGCCATAACGCTGCGTGACGTGTGGTGAACGGCGGTTACCGGCGCCTCGACCCGCAGCCTGCCTGGTCCTTAGATTGGGCATCACCAACCACTGTTTTTCAGGAGATCCCATGCCGTCACGAGTACCCGCCATCGCCTTCATCGGCGGCGGCCCACGCACTGCCGGTGTCCTGGAACGGCTAGCTGCAAACCGTCCCGAACTGTTCGACCGTCCCCTGCACATCCATGTGATCGACCCCCATGAACCGGGTTCCGGGAGGATCTGGCGCTATGACCAGGATCCCGGGCTGCTGCTGAACTCCACGGCTGCGGATGTCACCATGTTCACCGATGCCTCGGTGGCCTGCGATGGGCCTTCCGTTGACGGGCCCGGGCTTTCCACCTGGGCGGCAGGCGTGCTGGATGGCACCATCCGCGATGTTCCGGCGCTGGAGTCGCACCTGCTGGACCAGCTCCGCTCGCTAACCCCTTCGTCCTTTCCTACCCGGCAACTGCAGAGCAAGTACCTTGAGTGGTTCTTCCGCCGGGCCGTGAGCAATCTTGGCCCCGAGGTCACGGTGACCGTTCACCGCAGCACAGCCACCGGCGTCGAGCGCTTCTCGGACGGCCAGGCTGCTTCCGGCCCGCACCACGACGGTGCGCACCGCGACGGTGCGCACCGCGTGCGGCTGGCTTCCGGCGACAAGGTGGTTGCCGACGTCGTGGTTTACGCGCTGGGCCACACCGATTCCCTGACTGATCCCGAATCTGCCCGCCACAGCGAGTTCGCTGCCCGGCACGGCGGGTTCCATGCGCCGCCGTCGTACACCACGGACGTGGACTACTCCACGATTGAAGCCGGGCAGGACGTGATTGTCTCCGGCATGGGACTCGCCTTCGTGGACCTGCTGGTGCTGTTGTTTGAGGGCCGTGGCGGCCGCTTTGAAGAAAGGCCCGACGGCGAGCTGGACTATGTGCCCTCCGGCGCCGAGCCGCGGGTTTGGGCCGGGTCACGACGCGGAGTGCCGTACCACTCCAAGATCTCCTCCGCTCTGCGCGGGGAGCCGGTATCCCGTCCGCGATACTTCACCGACGAGGCCATTGACGCTTTGCTGGCCACGCATCAGGAACTCGATTTCCGCACCCACCTGTGGCCGTTGATCGCCAAGGACGCCGGTTATGCGTACTACCGCGAGCTGTTCACAGGCTATCCCTCGCGGGTGCTGGGAACGTGGGCCGACTTTGAGTCGCGCCTCGACGCTGTTGATTGGTACAGCGCTGCCAGGGAAGAGCTGGCGGCCTACTCCGTGCCTGACCCTGCACTGCGCCTGGACCTCGAAGAGCTGGACCACCCCCTGAGCGGCTGCGCTTTCGCCGATCATGAAACCGTCCAGCGCTCCGTGGCCGCCTACATCCAGAACGACCTGAACCTCAGGACCAGCCCGGATCACTCCGAAACCCTCGCCCTGTTCACGGCGTTGTTGTACGTGTACATGGACTTGGGGCGTTTGGTTCCGCAAGACCGGCTCAACGCGCGCTCCCAGCAGACCATCCACGGTTGGTGGCACGGCTTCTTCAGTTTCGTGGACTCGGGGCCGCCCGCGCACCGGCTCCGCGAAATGCTCGCGCTACACAGGGCCGGGCTCTTGAAGTTCCTGGGCCCCGGCATGTGGGTCCGCGCCGACGAATCCGTTGGCAGGTTCGTTGCCGGGACGTTCCAGTCGCCCGTGGTGGTGGATGCTTCTGCATACATTGAGGCTCGGCTGCCTTCCGCGTCCGTAGAACGTTCAGCGAATCCCGCCTTGGCTGACCTGCACCACTCCGGATGGGGTACCGAGCAAAGGCTCCTCACCTCCGAGGGCGCCCACTCCACAGGCAAGCTCCTGGTCTCCGGGAATCACCAGGTCCTGTCCCCTGTTGGAACTCCACAGGAGGGTTTGTTCGCGGTGGGACCGTGGACGTCCGGTTGGGGTGCGGGGGCGTTTGCCCGTCCCAACACCAACGCAGCACCCTTCAGGGAAAACGACGCCCTGGCACGCCGGATCCTGTCCACGGTCGCCGCCACCAGTCACCCAACTGAGTCGCAGTTGAGCGCGTTTTGACACAGCTGCCACCTGCTTGGGATCCACCTACGAAAGGCCTGACATGACCACCACGCCCACCCTGCCGACGTCAGGCCTGACCGTCCTCAGCCTGTCCATGCGCGACCCCCGGGTACGCCCGCTCCTGGACGAGCTCGCCGTCGAATACAACACCCGCTACGGGGACCTGTTCAGCAGCGAAGGAGCGGCCGAGGAACTGAACCGCTACCCGGCTGAAGAGTTCGTCGCCCCGCACGGCGCCCTGATCATCATTCAGGAAAACGGCGAGTCCGTGGCTGGCGGCGCGTTCCGCCGCTACGACTCCCACACCGCCGAACTGAAACGGATCTGGACGCACTCAGCCCATCGCCGTCGCGGTTTGGCACGGCTGGTGCTGACCGAACTGGAAAATGAGGCTCGACGCCGGGGCTACCGAAAGCTCTACCTCACCACCGGGCCGCGACAGCCGGAGGCCAAAAACCTCTACCTCGCCACCGGCTACAAAGCACTGTTCGATCTCGCCGCAGACCCCGAGGAAATCAAGCATTTGGCCTTCAGCAAGGATCTTGCCGAGCAGGGCTAAGCTATCCGCATGGCCAACAAAACGACTGCCGAAAAACTCGCCACCATCCAACAGGGGTACACCCTGGAAGGTGCCACGATCGAGCTGGGCGCCGCGATCGTGGACGGTGAAATCCACAAGGAAGCCCAGGTCCGGCTCCCGCTCGCCATGATGAACCGGCATGGGCTGGTGGCCGGCGCCACGGGCACCGGCAAGACGGTCACGCTGCACATGATTGCCGAGCAATTGTCCACGGCGGGCGTTCCGGTTTTCCTCGCGGACATCAAAGGTGATCTGTCAGGATTGGCCACGCCGGCAACGGGCAGTGAGAAGTTGACCGCCCGTACGTCTGCGCTGGGGCAGGAATGGTCTGCGAAGAACTTTCCGGTTGAGTTCCTCTCGCTCGGTGGGGATGGTTACGGCATTCCAGTCCGCGCCACCATTACGTCGTTTGGGCCCATCCTGCTTTCCCGCATCATGGACCTCAACGACACTCAGGAATCCAGCCTCCAGCTGATCTTCCACTTTGCGGACAAGAACAACCTGGAACTGGTGGACCTCAAGGACCTCCGGGCCGTCATCCAGTTCCTCACCTCGGATGAGGGGAAAGCCGAACTCGCAAACCTAGGCGGGCTGTCCAAGGCCACGGCCGGTGTGATCCTCCGCGAACTGGTGGGTTTGGAAGCGCAAGGCATGGAGAAGTTCTTTGGGGAGCCGGAGTTCGACACCGCAGAGCTCCTCCGCACTGCACCGGACGGCCGCGGTGTGATCAGCTGCCTTGAACTGCCCACCTTGCAGACCAAGCCGTTGTTGTTCTCCACGTTCCTCATGTGGCTCCTCGCGGACCTCTTCGAAGACCTGCCCGAGGCCGGCGACCTGGACAAGCCCAAGCTGGTCTTCTTTCTGGATGAAGCGCACCTGCTGTTCAACGGTGCATCCAAGGCCTTCCTTGAAGCCATCACCACTACCGTTCGGCTCATCCGTTCCAAGGGGGTGGGCATCTTCTTCGTCACCCAAACACCCAAGGATGTTCCTGCGGACGTCCTAGGCCAGCTGGCAAACCGCGTCCAGCACGCCCTCCGCGCCTTCACACCCGAGGATGCCAAGGCATTGAAGGCCACCGTCTCCACGTTCCCGGTCAGCGACTACGACCTCGAAGAGACACTCACCTCCGCAGGCATCGGCGAGGCCGTCATCACCGTCATGAATGAAAAAGGCGCACCCACCCCCGTGGCCTTGACCCGGCTCCGCGCTCCGGAATCCGTGATGGGGCCCAGCTCTGACGAACTTATCAAGAGCACCGTGGCCGCATCTCCCTTGCTGGGGAAATACGGCACCGCTGTGGACAACCTCTCCGCTTACGAGAAGCTCAATGGCAAGGCCGCGGCCGCTACCGGGGCTGCCGCGCCGGGTTTGCCGCCAGTGCCCTCTTCGGGGTCTTCGGGAGGTTCGGGGGGTTCGCAAGCGGACATCGACGCCGAAGCGCGCCGGATCGAGGAGGAAATCCTGGGCCGTCCCAGCTCACGGTCCTCGTCGCCAGAGCCTTTCCCCGCACCGCCGGCGCCTCCCGCTCCGGCACCGCAGTCCTCACAGCAGGACGGTATGTTCGGTGACATCGCCGGCGCCCTCGGAGGAGCCCTGGGTGGCGGGCTCAAGAGCATGGTCCGATCCATGGGAACGCAGCTTGGGCGCGACCTCATGCGCGGGGTCTTCGGCACCTCCTCGCGGCGTCGCCGCTAGTCCTGTTTGACGGCCGGAACCACGACGCCGGGCGGCTGCAACGCCAGCTGCCACCCGGCGTCGAGCCTTCTCCAGACGGTGGATATAAGTCGTTCCGAGGCCTTCCTGCACGGCGTTGGCTGCCGCGGCAGGTAACGTAAAGGGCGTGCAGTTGAGTCAAGCATTGGTCAAGACCGCAGCCGGATGGCTGCTCGGTCTGATGCTTGCTGCCGCCGGAGCCATAGTGTGCATCAACCTGGTGAGCTCCTCTGTTGCCAGTCCGCAACAGCCCGTCAAGGAGTATTTAGCAGCTTTGCAGCACGGCGAAGGAGAAGCAGCGCTCGGCTTGCTCCGTGCCAAAGTCCCCAGCGCGAACCCCGCCATGCTGGACGGTACAGCGCTCCAAACGGCCGCCTCCAAGATGTCCGATATCAAGGTTGGAAACCCTGAAACCCGGGGCAGCAACCGCGTCGCTGTGCCAGTGGACTACACCCTTGACGGAAGCCGGCTTCACACGGAATTCCTGATGGAACGCACCGGGACCCAGTGGCTGTTCTTCGCTAAGTGGGCCTTCGTTCCCACGACGCTTCCCACCATAGAAGTCACCGTGGTCAACGCCAGCGAGGCCACCCTCAACGGCGTACCCGTGAACATGCCCAACGGGCGCAACAACTTTGCCGTGTTCTTCCCCGGCAAGTACGAGGCAAGCCTGAACGGCACCTATTTCGAAGCCCCGGCAGCCTCGGCCCTTGTCACAACACGCGACGGCGGCCAGGCGCCCCTGAACCTGCAGACCCGTTCCACCAAGGCCATGAATGAGGCCGTCGCGGGTAAGGTCCGGGAATTCCTGGACACCTGTGCCGCCCAAGCCACCGAGCAGCAGCGACTGCAACCCGATTGCCCGTTCTACCACGCCAGCAATGCCCGTGTGGTGGACGGAACCATCAAGTGGGCCATCACCGAGTACCCCAAGATCACCATTGAGCCGTTCGGTGGAAAATGGGTGGTGGCTCCCCTCAACGGCAAGGCCACACTGACCGCCCGGGAGATCAACCTCTTCACCGGGTTCGTCAACGACCTCAATGTGGAACACGATTTCAGCTTCACCACCCAATTGGATGTGGGCGCAGACACTGTGACGGTCACACCCATGCTGACATTCTGAGTCTTCGGCGCCCTCTCCTTCTCTGGGTCTGGTCCCGCCGGGCTGGCCTCGCCGGAATGGCCCAGTTTCTACCCCCTAGGTCCCGCAATCACTGCCCACCGAGGCATGAGAGCGCCCAGAAATGGGCTACTTCGACCACAACCGAGCTGGCCCACGAAGAAGAACTTCGCGCACATGCCGGAGCATCTTCTCCGGCGCGTACACCACATCGTCATAGAAGAACCTCAGCACCAGCATTCCTTGCCTGGTTGCTTCGTTATCCCGCCGGCGGTCTTTCTTGAACTGACGTAGCTCCAGATGGAAAGCAATGCCATCGAGTTCAACTATGAGGAAGCCTTCAAGAAGAAAGTCCACGGTTCCTACGCCGTCGATCCAGACCTGCGTCTCGGTGCGGATGCCTGCATCACGGAAAAGCACCCGTGCCAGGGTTTCCAACAAGGACCCTGCACCCCGGTCCACTCTGGCCAGAACTTCACGGGCTTGACCACCCCGGTTGCCCAGTAGATGGCGTCGCAGATACCCGAGCCCGATATCGCCGCGGATATAGGCGCTCTCTACCATCACCAGCGATTCCAACGGTGGCAGACAGAGAAGTGCGTGCAGAAGAACATCCGGCAGAGCGACGTACGGCTCGTTAGGTCTAGGTTGAGACAGGGACAGGCGGTGGCTGATGCACTTAGCCGTGCGCCGGCCGTTGCTTTGCCAGTAATGGGGCTCAGCGGGTTCGTGCAGCAACCATAGGCCATAGCGGCTCGCAGCTGAAGCACAGGTGAGCAGCGACCTCGCTTTGACTGCGGCAACCAATGCCGTATCTGCGCCCGGAAGACTCAACACTCCACGTTCGACGCGCTGAACGCTTCCCTTCCGCACAGCGGATCGAATCGCCGCTTCGCTGGCGCCCTGAGCCTGCACCTGCCGGGTCATGGCAACGCCACCCAATCGTCGCAAGGCTTCCTCGGGTTCCATCCCTCCAGCCTGCAGCTCCAGCTAAGGGGCCGGCAGGGCCGAATCCGGCTATGTAGATAGTCCGAGGCTCCGGAGCGGCCCACTTTTGGACGGTCCGACGGCATAAGAATGGCCCGGGCAACCTCTTGAGAGGTCAAACCCGGGCCATTCTCGATAGGTACCGCTTAGTCCATGCCGCGCAGGTCCAGCACCAGCTCGGATTCACCGTCGGCCTGAAGCACCACGGGAATGCCCCAGTCCTGCTGGTAAAGGTGACAGGCAGCGTGGTCCGGAATTTCGCCGTCCTCAGTCTCGGGACCATCGCATGCAGCCGCGCGGGCCGTGATGTGAAGGATGCCCTCAGGAACATCGGCAGAAAGTTCCAAGGTTCGCAGCAAGCCCACCGAGGTCCCACCGCCGGAGACCAGCAGTTCAGGCGGGGTAGAGGAAATCTTCAGCTGCGTGGGGTCGCCCCAGCGGTCGTCCAGCTTCTGGCCGGTGGGAGCCTTGAAACGTACCGCGAGCTCAAGGTTACCGGGGGTCACCGGGCTCTTGGGACGGTGCGTTTGCGATGCTCCCTCATCTACCTGCAGAGCTTCCTTGGGAATGGGAACCAGGACCAGTTGGTGCTTGTTTGACTCCACTACAACAAGGAGAGGATCGCTGCCTTCCACCTGGACCACGACGACGTCGCTCGGCTCCGCTAGGCCCCTCGCCAAGGTGGAAACGGACTTGGTGGCGGGATCGTAGCGACGCACGGCACCGTTGTAGGTGTCTGCGATGGCCACGGAATTGTCCGGTAGGACAGTCACGCCCAGCGGGTGCTGCAGACGTGCATCATCGGCACCGCCGTCGCGGAACCCGAAGTCGAACAGGCCCTTGCCTACGGCGGTTTCCACGGTCACACCGGAATCACCCACCACCAGGCGGCGCAAGGACGACGTCTCCGAGTCGGCAACCCAGATGTTGTCGTCACCATCAATGGCCAAACCGGACGACTGGGCGAACCAGGCTTCCTCCGCTTTGCCGTCAAGCAGGCCTTCAAGCCCGGAACCGGCGAGGATGGAAACCTCGTTGGCCAGGGGGTCGAAGGCGAAGATCTGGTGAGTTCCCGCCATGGCGATGACTACGCGCTGCAGCTTTTCGCTCCAAACCACGTCCCACGGTGAGGACAGTGAGACCTCGGTGCCCAAGCCCAACGCCCCAACATCGATTGCGTCGGCAGCGAAGTCAGCAGGGCCGCCGTCGTGGTGTTCAGACCACGTTCCGGCACCGGTGTCCGTCACTCGCGCGGGACCGGCGTCGAGCAGGCGCTGAACACCGTTGCCGGCGAGGGTCTGCACGTAGCCTGAGCTCAACGTGACGCCACGCAGGCGATGGTTGACAGTGTCCGCAACCACGGCGTCGTAGCCGAGCTTCCACGCCAATTCCGACGGCAGGACGGTCACGCCCTGGGGTTCGTTGAACTGGGCGATCTCCGACTGTCCGTCCAGGAATCCCTTGGTGCCGGAGCCAATGATGCGCTCCACGGTTTCAAGATCGGGGCGTAGTTCCACCAGCCGGTGGTGGCCGGAGTCCACCACGAGGTAGTTGCCGTTGGCGAGCTGAGTCGCCTTTCCGGGGAAGCGCAAAGTGCCCGACGTCGGCTCCGGGGCCACGTAGGGACCGTTACCGCGGTGGAGGGTCCCCTTGGCCTCGTGCTCGGCTACGAGTTCCTCCAGGAGAACAGCGAGGCCGCCTGCGTGACCCTCACCGGAGAGGTGGGCCACGATGTAGCCCTCGGGGTCAATGACCACAAGTGTGGGCCATGCGCGGGCGGTGTAGGCCTTCCACGTTGCCAGCTCGGGGTCATCCAGAACCGGGTGGTGAATTTCGTAGCGTTCAACGGCAGATGCCAATGCCACTGGATCTGCTTCGTGTTCGAATTTGGGCGAATGCACGCCGACCGTCACCAGGACGTCCGAGTACTTTTCCTCGAGCGGTCGCAGCTCGTCCAGGACGTGCAGGCAGTTGATGCAGCAGAAGGTCCAGAAATCCAGCAGCACGATCTTGCCGCGCAAGGACTCGAGGTCCAGCGATTTCCCACCCGTGTTGAGCCAGCCGCGGCCCTCCAGTTCGGAGGCCCGGACCCGGTGTTGGGTACGTACGGTTTCGCTCATCAGCGTCCTTCCAGCTTGGTATTCGGTTCGGTCTGCCCGGCAGAGTCTGTGGTGGCGTGTTCGGCGTTGCCGCGTTCCGACCGCGCCGGCGTGGATTCTTGGGCCTCCATGGAAACCTGAGGGGTCCTGGACACCTGAGGGGTCCTGGCTGCCTGGGGCGTCCTGGCTGCCTGGGTAGTTCGAGTAGTCATCTTGGCATCGCGATCAGCGAGCCGGGCAAACATATCGTTGTAAGCACTGAGATCGGCGTCGTTATTCCTGTCGGCCGCCCGATCCACCCTCCGGGTCTCCCGCTCGTCCGAACGGGACCACATCACAGCGACGCCAATTGCCACCAGCAAGGTGGGCACCTCCCCGATGCCCCAGGCCACTGCGCCACCGATTTGCTGGTCCCCAATGGCCGACGGGCCCCAGGCCCTGCCCAGGTTTCCAAAGTAATCGGCGGCCAGCAGCCCGGTGCCACCCATAATGGCCACACCGAAGAATGCGTGGAAGCCCATGGTGGCCAGAAGGAGAAGCAGGCGCATGGGGTAGGGGGCACGACGAGGAAGAGGATCGCTCCCGATCATGGTCAGCACAAAAATGTAGCCGGTCAGCAGGAAGTGCACATTCATGAGCTCATGTCCCACGTGCTCACGCATCGCCAGGCTGAACAGGTCCGAGTAGTAGAACAGGACGATCGAGCCCGCGAAGTTGGCGGCAGCGAACAGTGGGTGCGTCACCACCTGCGAGAACTTTGAGTGCACAAACAACAGCAACCATTCGCGCAGGCCGCGTGACCCGTGAGCTCCTTCACCCCGGGCCGGCAAGGCCCGCAAGGCAAGAGTTACAGGGGAACCCAGGACCAGGAAGATGGGAGCCACCATGGTGAGGGCCATGTGATCCACCATGTGGGCAGAGAACAGCACGCGTCCGTAAACGGCGGGCGGACCGGACGTGATGTACATGAGCACCACCAGCCCGATGAGCCAGTTCACCGTCCGGAACCAGGACCACTTGTCGCCACGCTTACGCACCTTGACGATGCCAAGGATGTAGGAAACGGCACCGAACAGGGCGACGCCCACCCACAACCAGTCGAAGCGCCACTCAGTCAACCAGCGTTCCGGTGTGAGCTCAGGTGGGAGCTCGTAGCCGGAAAGGATGAACGACGGCGAAGCGTCGGGTGCATACGTGGTTGGCTGCGGCGGCGCTGAGCGTCCGAGCGCAACGGCGAGTCCCGACGTCGCGCCCATCACCAGCAGCTCCACCAAAACCAGCTGCCACAGCACCCGGCGGGCAGACAGGGAACCGCTCTTCCCAAGCTGCGGGATAACCCACTGGCGGTGCATGAAGCCGATACCACCCAGCACCAGCGTGGCTAGGGACTTGGCGACAATGAGCTGGCCATAGGCGGAGCCGAAAAGGTCAGCAGGGTTAGTCACACGGATGGCGGCGTTGATCACCCCGGAAGCGAACACCAGGACAAAAGCAAAACCGGCCAGCGATGAGAAGCGGCGCAGGGTTTGCTCGGTGATGTCAGGCGTTCCCTTGCTCCGGGAACCCGTGAGAATGCCGGAGAGGACCGCCAGCATGATGATGCCGCCAACCCAGGTGGACACACCCACCAGGTGGAGGCCCAGGGAGTTGATGGCCCCCTCATGGTCGCTGGAACTGGAGGAGTGCCCGATCAGGGCAGTAGGAATCAGGCCGATCAGGGCCAACAGGAGCGTGAACGCCAGGCCCGTCAGGGACCTCACACCAAACAGTGCAGTGGTGACCACGGCAGCGATGATGGTGACTGCTAGCCAGGCCTTGCCGGTTTCAATGTCCGTCATGAAGTAGACCAGCGAACGGGTGAACTCCGCATCACCGGAGAGGCCCTGTCCTGCGACATCTGCGTACGTCATGACGAGGACCGCCACTGCGGATAATGTCCAGGCTGCGCCTGCTGCCGCCGCAACGGCCAAGGCCCGTGCGAAGGCCGGATGTTCAGTCGCGTCGATGTCCTTTTCGCGGGCCCGCGAGCCTCCAAGGTTTTTGGGCAGGATGCCCACAGCAAAGATCAGGCCGCCAACTACCGTTGCTACTGACACGTTGTGGACGGCTTTTGCGATGGGGAGGCCCCACCGGACCAATTCACCGGGATCGGAAACCTGCCGCGCAGCTGAGGCGCCGGAGAAGATGAGGGCCGCTGCGAGTGCCAGGAACAGCACCGCCAGACCGGCCAGTTGCCACGGCAAGGAAATGCCCGCGGCAGCAGTGCCTCCCCGCGCTCCCGGTTTGGGAACAGGCGAAGGGGCAGTAGCGGAGCTTCTTGCTGATGGCACTTATCCATTGTCCGCTACCTGCCGCCGGGCTGCGAATCGGGAAGGCGCTATGTGGATTAACTCAAAGCAGAAGGGACGGCAACCTCGCGGTTGCCGTCCCTTCAAGGCTTTCGCCGAAGAGTAATTACTTCTTCTTGGCGACAGCTGCCTTCAGCTTGGAGCCAGCGGTCAGCTTGACGCTGTGGCCGGCTGCGATCTGGATGGTTTCGCCGGTCTGCGGGTTGCGGCCGGTGCGAGCTGCACGGTCGGTGCGCTCAACTGCGAGCCAGCCCGGGATGGTGATCTTTTCGCCAGCGGCGACAGAAGTCTCGAAAACTTCGAACAGTGCATCGAGCACGGAGTTGACTGCTGCCTGGCTGGTGCCAGCCTTGCCTGCTACCTCTGCAACGAGTTCACTACGGTTCTTAGCCATTTACGTCCTCCTGGACTCATACGTTTTTGAGCTTTCAAGCGGAATGCGAGCAAGCCACTGTTCGAAAACTTACCAGCTTGGGCTGGCATGGCCAGCAAATTCCGCGTGTTTCCGCGCCTTTTTGACCAAAATCACCGGAATTTCGGGGTTTTTAGGGGTGCTTTACGCCCTTGGCGTACCCTACGGCTTTGGCGTCAGGCGCAAGCAGGCACTCCGCTGGCCTCCGCAACTAGAACAAAATGCGTTGGAACAACACATGGTCCTGCCACTCACCGGCGATTTGGAGGTAGGACGGTGCCACCCCAATTCGCTCGAAGCCGGACCGTTTCAGCACCGCTTGGGAGGCTGCGTTGTGGGCCAGCGTAGCGGCCTGAATACGATGGAGGCCGAGTTCGTCAGCGGCCATACTCACGACGGCGGCTACCGCACCGGACGCTACGCCCTTGCCGGTGCACAACTCATCCACCCAGTAGCCGAGGTTGGCATTCAAGAAGGGCCCGCGGACAATACCGGAGAGGGTGATCATCCCCAATATTTTCTGTCCAGCGGTCAAAACCCAAGGCACCTCCGTGCCTTGTTCATAGAGGTCCAGCTTGCCCTTTAATACCGCCGTCTGACCCGCGGTACTGAAGAACTCGTCATCCCGGGCTGGTTCCCAGGGTGCCAGGTGCTCACGGTTCCGCCGGTAGGCAGCGGCCAGGGAGGACGCGTCAGAAATTTCCAGCGGACGCAGGAGGAACTGAGCGGCGTCTCCGCCCGCTGATGCAATGTCCAGGTTTCGCGTGAGACTCATCCCTGGACTCTACCGGTGGTCGCCCGCGGCGATTGCGCACGATTCAGCGGAGTGATAGCTTTCCCGTGATCGTGCTTTTCGACAGGAGGTGAGACCCATGAACGCAGTATCCACACTGGGCGCTCCCCTGTCCATGATCCCGCGACTGAGTTAGTCGCCACTGGGAGCGCCGAACAGGCAATTCGCGAAAGGCGCCTCCCATGAACACGACTCCTTCTTCTTTAGACGTCCCTGCACCGTCCTATCGGCAGGATTCCGATCAGCTGGTGTTTCACCAGCCTCACCCGGCTATTGACGCCTCACAAAGAGTGCCCGCCGGAGAGCGGGCGCTGATCCTCGGTGGCGGCGGGTCCACAGGCAACGCATGGCTTATCGGCGTCGTCGCTGGACTTTTCGACGCCGGCTTGGACGTAACCGCTCCGGACCTCACCGTTGGCACGTCGGCCGGTTCGACGGCGGCGGCCCAGTTGGTGGGGGCAACTCCACCCGAGCTCTTTGATGCCGTCCTTGCCGCGGCCCCGCCGAAGCCCGCGGCGGTGCCCGGAGTGATCCCTGGCGCCGAATCCGCGCCTGCCAAGCACGCCGGCGGGAGGAACGGAGCTCGGGCTGTGACCGACCATATGGAACGAACCGCCAAAATCCTGGAGGACTCCACGGACATGGCCGATATGAGACGCCTCATGGGTGCCGCGGCTCTGGACATGGCCGAAGCGATGGAAGGCCCCAGTGCACGCTGGCGCCAAACCGTTGCTGCCCGACTATCCCATCAGGAATGGCCGGAACGATTAATGCTCCTCACGGCCGTTGACGCCCGCACCGGGGAACCCGTGGTGTTCGACCGCCATAGCGGAGTGGAGTTGGTTGACGCTGTGGCCGCCAGCTGTGCCAGTGGGTTCGCTTATGGCATCGGCAGCAAGCGCTATATCGACGGCGGTTACCGGTCCAATGCCGATAACGCCGACCTCGGGGCCGGATACAGCCGTGTGCTGGTGCTGTCACCCTTTGGAGGGAGGACACGGACTCCCCTGGAATGGGGCATGCACTTATCCGCACAAGTAGATGAACTCCGCCGCAGCGGCAGCCGGGTTGAAACGCTCTTCCCTGACAGCGGGGCTGAGCACCTGTTCGGCGTCAACGCGATGGATCTCTCGCTCCGGCAGGCAGCTGCCCAGGCCGGCTTCGATCAGGGCAAAGCCTTGGCCGGCCCGCTCAGCGCATTCTGGCGCTAACCCGTCGGTATGTCAGCCGCGACTGGGGGTTCTTCAACCGTCAGTCGCGGCTGCGTTCCCGGCCGTGTTCGTGGGTGGCTTGGTTGTTAAATGCGGGGAGCCCCGACCGTGTGGTCAGGGCTCCTCCGTGAATGGTTGTCCGGCGGTGTCCTACTCTCCCACACCCTCCCGGGTGCAGTACCATCGGCGCTGTGGGTCTTAGCTTCCGGGTTCGGAATGGGACCGGGCGTTTCCCCCACGCTATGACCGCCGTAACTCTGTTACCCGTCCCGGGTGTGCGGGCCCTTGTGGGGGCTGCTTTCCCGGGTGGGAAGACTGTGGTTACAACTGTGGTGTTGTTATTTAGTTGTTGGTTCCTGGTTCGAACGGTTGTTGTTCGGGAACCACATAGTGGACGCGTGCAGTGTGTGTTGTGTGGTGTAAGTTGTTGGCCTATTAGTACCGGTCAGCTTCACGAGTCTTTAGTCCTCGCTTCCACATCCGGCCTATCAACCCAGTGGTCTGGCTGGGGGCCTCTCACACATAATGTGTATGGAAATCTCATCTTGAAGCGAGCTTCCCGCTTAGATGCTTTCAGCGGTTATCCCATCCGAACGTAGCTAATCAGCGATGCACTTGGCAGTACAACTGACACACCAGAGGTTCGTCCGTCCCGGTCCTCTCGTACTAAGGACAGCCCTTCTCAAATTTCCTGCGCGCGCAGCGGATAGGGACCGAACTGTCTCACGACGTTCTAAACCCAGCTCGCGTACCGCTTTAATGGGCGAACAGCCCAACCCTTGGGACCTACTCCAGCCCCAGGATGCGACGAGCCGACATCGAGGTGCCAAACCATGCCGTCGATATGGACTCTTGGGCAAGATCAGCCTGTTATCCCCGAGGTACCTTTTATCCGTTGAGCGACGGCCATTCCACAATGTACCGCCGGATCACTAGTCCCGACTTTCGTCCCTGCTTGAGATGTCTCTCTCACAGTCAAGCTCCCTTGTGCACTTACACTCGACACCTGATTGCCAACCAGGCTGAGGGAACCTTTGGGCGCCTCCGTTACTTTTTAGGAGGCAACCGCCCCAGTTAAACTACCCATCAGGCACTGTCCCTGACCCGGATCACGGGCCGAAGTTAGATGTCCAAAGTGACCAGAGTGGTATTTCAACGATGACTCCACCCGAACTGGCGTCCGGGTTTCAACGTCTCCCACCTATCCTACACAAGCCACTCCGAACACCAATACCAAACTATAGTAAAGGTCTCGGGGTCTTTCCGTCCTGCTGCGCGTAACGAGCATCTTTACTCGTACTGCAATTTCGCCGAGTTTATGGTTGAGACAGCGGGGAAGTCGTTACTCCATTCGTGCAGGTCGGAACTTACCCGACAAGGAATTTCGCTACCTTAGGATGGTTATAGTTACCACCGCCGTTTACTGGGGCTTAAATTCTCAGCTTCGCCCGTAAGGGCTAACCGGTCCTCTTAACCTTCCAGCACCGGGCAGGAGTCAGTCCGTATACATCGTCTTGCGACTTCGCACGGACCTGTGTTTTTAGTAAACAGTCGCTTCCCCCTGGTCTCTGCGGCCCACACCCGCTCACGGAGAGCAAGTCTCCATCACGGGGCAGGCCCCCCTTCTCCCGAAGTTACGGGGGCATTTTGCCGAGTTCCTTAACCATAATTCTCTCGATCGCCTTGGTATTCTCTACCTGATCACCTGTGTCGGTTTGGGGTACGGGCGGCTAAAACCTCGCGTCGATGCTTTTCTTGGCAGCATAGGATCACCGGATCCCCCCGAACGGGGGTCCCATCAGATCTCAGGATCGTGCTCGAAACACACAGGAACGGATTTGCCTATCCCTGACCCTACATCCTTAGACCGGGGCAACCATCGCCCGGCCCGGCTACCTTCCTGCGTCACACCTGTTAATACGCTTACCTCCCGGGATCAGATCCCGCGCTCGGCCAAAACCCACACACCACAAGGGTGATAGGGCAGGCTCCGGGCGGTTAGTATCCCCCGCTTGGCATGGACGGTTTTTCGCCGGTACGGGAATATCAACCCGTTGTCCATCGACTACGCCTGTCGGCCTCGCCTTAGGTCCCGACTTACCCAGGGCAGATTAGCTTGACCCTGGAACCCTTGATCATTCGGCGGACGGGTTTCTCACCCGTCTTTCGCTACTCATGCCTGCATTCTCACTCGTGTAGGCTCCACCGCTGGTTTCCACCGCGACTTCACTGCCCACACGACGCTCCCCTACCACTCCACACCCCTGAACCACGAAGGCTAGGGCAATATGTGAAATCCACAACTTCGGCGGTGTACTTGAGCCCCGCTACATTGTCGGCGCGGAATCACTTGACCAGTGAGCTATTACGCACTCTTTCAAGGATGGCTGCTTCTAAGCCAACCTCCTGGTTGTCTTCGCAACTCCACATCCTTTCCCACTTAGCACACGCTTAGGGGCCTTAGTTGGTGGTCTGGGCTGTTTCCCTCTCGACTATGAAGCTTATCCCCCACAGTCTCACTGCTGCGCTCTGACTTACCGGCATTCGGAGTTTGGCTGACGTCAGTAACCTTGTAGGGCCCATCGGCCATCCAGTAGCTCTACCTCCGGCAAGAAACACGCAACGCTGCACCTAAATGCATTTCGGGGAGAACCAGCTATCACGGAGTTTGATTGGCCTTTCACCCCTACCCACAGCTCATCCCCTCCATTTTCAACTGAAGTGGGTTCGGTCCTCCACGACGTCTTACCGTCGCTTCAACCTGGCCATGGGTAGATCACTCCGCTTCGGGTCTAGATCACGCCACTACACTCGCCCTATTCAGACTCGCTTTCGCTACGGCTACCCCACACGGGTTAACCTCGCGACGTAACACTAACTCGCAGGCTCATTCTTCAAAAGGCACGCCGTCACAGTAACAAGACTGCTCCGACGGATTGTAAGCACACGGTTTCAGGTACTGTTTCACTCCCCTCCCGGGGTACTTTTCACCTTTCCCTCACGGTACTGGTCCGCTATCGGTCATTAGGAAGTATTTAGGCTTATCAGGTGGTCCTGACAGATTCGCACGGGATTTCTCGGGCCCCGTGCTACTTGGGATACTCCCCAGGCCGTGCACAACATTACGGTTACGGGGCTCACACCCTCTCTGGCCGGCCTTTCAAGACCGTTCACCTATGCCTGCACCTCACCTCACTGGTCCGGCAGAACCAGAACGGAAAGTCCCACAACCCCGCCCATGCAACGCCCGCCGGCTATCACACATGAAACGGTTTAGCCTGATCCGCGTTCGCTCGCCACTACTAACGGAATCACTATTGTTTTCTCTTCCTGCGGGTACTGAGATGTTTCACTTCCCCGCGTTCCCCCCACGCACCCTATGTGTTCAGATGCGGGTCACACAATCACCATGACAGCGTTGTGCGGGGTTTCCCCATTCGGACATCCTGGGATCAACGCTCGGTTATCAACTCCCCCAGGCTTATCGCAGATTCCTACGTCCTTCTTCGGCTCCTAATGCCAAGGCATCCACCGTGTGCCCTTAAAAACTTGACCACACAAAGACCGGACTCTCATCCGGTCATGCATCATCTACTCGAGAGAACCACGACCACAAGGGCCAGGTTCATTCATAAGAAATTGCTGTAAGAACACACACACCAAAGCGTGTGTGTTCCAGATGCTCGCGTCCACTATGTAGTTCTCAAACAACAACCCCGTCAACCAGACCACCACCCACCACAACCCCCACCAAAAAAGGGGAGCCATGCACACGAGCGGCCGTACCGGAAGCAGGAACAAAAGAAACACCAGAAGTGCCCCCTATGCATTGCTGCAAAAAGGTCCTGTTGCCTCAGGACCCAACAGTGCGCCAAACACAACCCCACACCAACCACGCCCCAGCCACGTTCCACACAACCCACACCCCCACAAAAGGGACACAGACCGCCGTACTAGCACCAGGACACAACCAGGAAAGGCCATGCCAAAAAAATTTGATTCGTTGATATTCCACCCATGAGCACCCACCGCAGAACAGACGCCTGCGCAATGGGCAACACTGACAACCACCACCACACCCATGCAGGCACAGCAACCAGTTGTTAGCAGCTCCTTAGAAAGGAGGTGATCCAGCCGCACCTTCCGGTACGGCTACCTTGTTACGACTTAGTCCCAATCGCCGGTCCCACCTTCGACGGCTCCCCCCACAAGGGTTAGGCCACCGGCTTCGGGTGTTACCAACTTTCGTGACTTGACGGGCGGTGTGTACAAGGCCCGGGAACGTATTCACCGCAGCGTTGCTGATCTGCGATTACTAGCGACTCCGACTTCATGGGGTCGAGTTGCAGACCCCAATCCGAACTGAGACCGGCTTTTTGGGATTAGCTCCACCTCACAGTATCGCAACCCTTTGTACCGGCCATTGTAGCATGCGTGAAGCCCAAGACATAAGGGGCATGATGATTTGACGTCGTCCCCACCTTCCTCCGAGTTGACCCCGGCAGTCTCCTATGAGTCCCCGCCATCACGCGCTGGCAACATAGAACGAGGGTTGCGCTCGTTGCGGGACTTAACCCAACATCTCACGACACGAGCTGACGACAACCATGCACCACCTGTAAACCGACCGCAAGCGGGGCACCTGTTTCCAGGTCTTTCCGGTTCATGTCAAGCCTTGGTAAGGTTCTTCGCGTTGCATCGAATTAATCCGCATGCTCCGCCGCTTGTGCGGGCCCCCGTCAATTCCTTTGAGTTTTAGCCTTGCGGCCGTACTCCCCAGGCGGGGCACTTAATGCGTTAGCTACGGCGCGGAAAACGTGGAATGTCCCCCACACCTAGTGCCCAACGTTTACGGCATGGACTACCAGGGTATCTAATCCTGTTCGCTCCCCATGCTTTCGCTCCTCAGCGTCAGTTACAGCCCAGAGACCTGCCTTCGCCATCGGTGTTCCTCCTGATATCTGCGCATTTCACCGCTACACCAGGAATTCCAGTCTCCCCTACTGCACTCTAGTCTGCCCGTACCCACTGCAGAACCGGAGTTGAGCCCCGGTCTTTCACAGCAGACGCGACAAACCGCCTACGAGCTCTTTACGCCCAATAATTCCGGATAACGCTTGCGCCCTACGTATTACCGCGGCTGCTGGCACGTAGTTAGCCGGCGCTTCTTCTGCAGGTACCGTCACTTACGCTTCTTCCCTACTGAAAGAGGTTTACAACCCGAAGGCCGTCATCCCTCACGCGGCGTCGCTGCATCAGGCTTGCGCCCATTGTGCAATATTCCCCACTGCTGCCTCCCGTAGGAGTCTGGGCCGTGTCTCAGTCCCAGTGTGGCCGGTCACCCTCTCAGGCCGGCTACCCGTCGTCGCCTTGGTAGGCCATTACCCCACCAACAAGCTGATAGGCCGCGAGTCCATCCAAAACCACAAAAGCTTTCCACCACCACCACATGCGTGGAATGGTCGTATCCGGTATTAGACCCAGTTTCCCAGGCTTATCCCAGAGTCAAGGGCAGGTTACTCACGTGTTACTCACCCGTTCGCCACTAATCCCCCAGCAAGCTGGGATCATCGTTCGACTTGCATGTGTTAAGCACGCCGCCAGCGTTCATCCTGAGCCAGGATCAAACTCTCCGTTGAAAAAAACAAATCAAACAGACACAACCACACCCACCGGAAATAACGGTAAACGCGGCTGCACAAAATTCGAAACCAGCTGAAAACCAGACCACCACACACGGGGGTGCGCAATGATCCAGCCATAATTTCAACCAATCAAAAAAACAATCGGTATCAACAAACTTGGCACACTATTGAGTTCTCAAACAACAGACCCTCCAAAACATCACCCACAGCACACCACAAAAGCAGCACACCCAACAGGGCCATTGGAAAAGAAGAGTTATTTTAGGCCGCCTACCGAACCGTACACACCTTCCGGCTTTCCGTTTCGCACCCGGCGACTCAGAAAACAATACACGCCCCACACCCCCAACGCAAATCCACCCCCAACCCAACCCCACACACCCACAAAACCCCACCAAACCGCCGTCGAACGCCTGCACTCTGACGCACGAGCAAGCCTGCCGTCGCGCCACATCACGTGAGGGAATCGGGCATCCCAAAGTGTCGGTGCAAACCATCGTCGAGGAATCGGAGGATCGATGCGATCTTGCGTCCATCCTGAGAAGGCTCAACGACCAGCAGGCCCCGCGCCCGGCCCTCGAGGTAACAGACGAAAGCCGGCCTCCCGCCTGCGGTGACGTCGGCCAGCTCATAACTACCGCCTGGCCGTCCAGCCGCACTGGCACGAAGAAAGTCTCCGACAGCCTCACGCTCTACGTAGAATTCACTGGCCGGGGGCATAGCCAGCCAGCACCGATCGGTAAGGAGCTCCAGGACCGCATCGACGTCATCTCGAGAGAAGGCATCCGCAAACTTGCGGGCGAGGTCGCGATGGTCTTCTCGCCTGGCGAGCGGCAATGGAGTAGGCCGGGCAGAGCGGGCGCGCTGCAGCAGACCCTTAGCTGCTGTTGGACCAATCGAGAGCATCTCCGCGGCTTCACCAACGCTGAAGTCCAGCACATCGCAGAGCATCAACACCGCAGCTTGGCGCGGTGGCATTCGCTGAAGGGCAATCACAAAGGCGAGCTCGATACTTTCGCGGGCAACAACCTGGGCTGCAGGATCAAGTTCGTTGACCAAAGAGTCGGGGTAGGGCTGCAAATGCGCGTGGTCGAACCGATCGCTTGGGGCCGGCGGTTCGAACGGCGGCAGAGGTGCGGGACGAGGACGGCGGGCACGATCCCTTCGTGCATTGAGCGAACGGGTAGTCGCAATTCGGTAGAGCCAGGTCCGCAACGATGACCTGCCGGCGAATCCGGACAAGCCCTGCCACGCTGCGAGCAGAACCTCCTGCAGTACATCGTCAGCATCATCAACATTGCCTATGATCCGGTAACAGTGCAGATGGAGCTCCCGGCGCAAGGGCGCAACCAGCGCGGCGAAGGCCTCCTTATCGCCGGATCGGGCTGCGTCCAACTCAGCTGACGTCACGGTTCAATCTTGGCATGTACCCCTACAGTCGTTCCGATATGGCTACTTCCGGTGTCTCAACAGAAGTAGCCCTCTACGAAAGGAACAGCACCATGTCCAACTCTCAAGCTGCCGCCGTAAAGATCGCAGTGGAATACCACCAGGCCTGGACTACCGGCAGACTGGACGCGGCAGCCGCCCACTTGGCCGACGATGTCATTTGCCATGCACCTTCAGGCTTCATCGAAGGGAAAGCGGCGGTCCGGGCCTTTATGGAGCCCTTCGCTGCTTCGCTCACGCAATCCACGCTTCTTGCTGCCTTCGGCACGGACGAAGAAGCACTGCTGATGTACAACACAGCCAATCGGGCAGTACCGAGCGCTCCTGGCGCAGAGCTCTACCGCATTCAGAACGATCAGATTGTTGAGATTCGCATCATCTTCGATCGCTTGCCCTTCGCGTTGGCGCGTGGCGACGTCGTTGAGGTGTGAGGGCTGTGTGTTTGGTTGTTAAATGCGGGGAGCCCCGACCGTGTGGTCAGGGCTCCTCCGTGAATGGTTGTCCGGCGGTGTCCTACTCTCCCACACCCTCCCGGGTGCAGTACCATCGGCGCTGTGGGTCTTAGCTTCCGGGTTCGGAATGGGACCGGGCGTTTCCCCCACGCTATGACCGCCGTAACTCTGTTACCCGTCCCCCGTGTGCCAGGTGTTGTTCTGGTGTGGGGGTGGGAAATCTTTGGGTTACAACTGTGGTGTTGTTATTTAGTTGTTGGTTCCTGGTTCGAACGGTTGTTGTTCGGGAACCACATAGTGGACGCGTGCAGTGTGTGTTGTGTGGTGTAAGTTGTTGGCCTATTAGTACCGGTCAGCTTCACGAGTCTTTAGTCCTCGCTTCCACATCCGGCCTATCAACCCAGTGGTCTGGCTGGGGGCCTCTCACACATAAATGTGTATGGAAATCTCATCTTGAAGCGAGCTTCCCGCTTAGATGCTTTCAGCGGTTATCCCATCCGAACGTAGCTAATCAGCGATGCACTTGGCAGTACAACTGACACACCAGAGGTTCGTCCGTCCCGGTCCTCTCGTACTAAGGACAGCCCTTCTCAAATTTCCTGCGCGCGCAGCGGATAGGGACCGAACTGTCTCACGACGTTCTAAACCCAGCTCGCGTACCGCTTTAATGGGCGAACAGCCCAACCCTTGGGACCTACTCCAGCCCCAGGATGCGACGAGCCGACATCGAGGTGCCAAACCATGCCGTCGATATGGACTCTTGGGCAAGATCAGCCTGTTATCCCCGAGGTACCTTTTA
This sequence comes from Arthrobacter sp. DualSoilB13, assembly GCF_055389195.1. Taxonomy (NCBI): domain Bacteria; kingdom Bacillati; phylum Actinomycetota; class Actinomycetes; order Micrococcales; family Micrococcaceae; genus Arthrobacter; species Arthrobacter sp. DualSoilB13. The sequence goes on from NZ_AP035865.1 coordinate 3,856,411, forward strand.
TCCGTTGAGCGACGGCCATTCCACAATGTACCGCCGGATCACTAGTCCCGACTTTCGTCCCTGCTTGAGATGTCTCTCTCACAGTCAAGCTCCCTTGTGCACTTACACTCGACACCTGATTGCCAACCAGGCTGAGGGAACCTTTGGGCGCCTCCGTTACTTTTTAGGAGGCAACCGCCCCAGTTAAACTACCCATCAGGCACTGTCCCTGACCCGGATCACGGGCCGAAGTTAGATGTCCAAAGTGACCAGAGTGGTATTTCAACGATGACTCCACCCGAACTGGCGTCCGGGTTTCAACGTCTCCCACCTATCCTACACAAGCCACTCCGAACACCAATACCAAACTATAGTAAAGGTCTCGGGGTCTTTCCGTCCTGCTGCGCGTAACGAGCATCTTTACTCGTACTGCAATTTCGCCGAGTTTATGGTTGAGACAGCGGGGAAGTCGTTACTCCATTCGTGCAGGTCGGAACTTACCCGACAAGGAATTTCGCTACCTTAGGATGGTTATAGTTACCACCGCCGTTTACTGGGGCTTAAATTCTCAGCTTCGCCCGTAAGGGCTAACCGGTCCTCTTAACCTTCCAGCACCGGGCAGGAGTCAGTCCGTATACATCGTCTTGCGACTTCGCACGGACCTGTGTTTTTAGTAAACAGTCGCTTCCCCCTGGTCTCTGCGGCCCACACCCGCTCACGGAGAGCAAGTCTCCATCACGGGGCAGGCCCCCCTTCTCCCGAAGTTACGGGGGCATTTTGCCGAGTTCCTTAACCATAATTCTCTCGATCGCCTTGGTATTCTCTACCTGATCACCTGTGTCGGTTTGGGGTACGGGCGGCTAAAACCTCGCGTCGATGCTTTTCTTGGCAGCATAGGATCACCGGATCCCCCCGAACGGGGGTCCCATCAGATCTCAGGATCGTGCTCGAAACACACAGGAACGGATTTGCCTATCCCTGACCCTACATCCTTAGACCGGGGCAACCATCGCCCGGCCCGGCTACCTTCCTGCGTCACACCTGTTAATACGCTTACCTCCCGGGATCAGATCCCGCGCTCGGCCAAAACCCACACACCACAAGGGTGATAGGGCAGGCTCCGGGCGGTTAGTATCCCCCGCTTGGCATGGACGGTTTTTCGCCGGTACGGGAATATCAACCCGTTGTCCATCGACTACGCCTGTCGGCCTCGCCTTAGGTCCCGACTTACCCAGGGCAGATTAGCTTGACCCTGGAACCCTTGATCATTCGGCGGACGGGTTTCTCACCCGTCTTTCGCTACTCATGCCTGCATTCTCACTCGTGTAGGCTCCACCGCTGGTTTCCACCGCGACTTCACTGCCCACACGACGCTCCCCTACCACTCCACACCCCTGAACCACGAAGGCTAGGGCAATATGTGAAATCCACAACTTCGGCGGTGTACTTGAGCCCCGCTACATTGTCGGCGCGGAATCACTTGACCAGTGAGCTATTACGCACTCTTTCAAGGATGGCTGCTTCTAAGCCAACCTCCTGGTTGTCTTCGCAACTCCACATCCTTTCCCACTTAGCACACGCTTAGGGGCCTTAGTTGGTGGTCTGGGCTGTTTCCCTCTCGACTATGAAGCTTATCCCCCACAGTCTCACTGCTGCGCTCTGACTTACCGGCATTCGGAGTTTGGCTGACGTCAGTAACCTTGTAGGGCCCATCGGCCATCCAGTAGCTCTACCTCCGGCAAGAAACACGCAACGCTGCACCTAAATGCATTTCGGGGAGAACCAGCTATCACGGAGTTTGATTGGCCTTTCACCCCTACCCACAGCTCATCCCCTCCATTTTCAACTGAAGTGGGTTCGGTCCTCCACGACGTCTTACCGTCGCTTCAACCTGGCCATGGGTAGATCACTCCGCTTCGGGTCTAGATCACGCCACTACACTCGCCCTATTCAGACTCGCTTTCGCTACGGCTACCCCACACGGGTTAACCTCGCGACGTAACACTAACTCGCAGGCTCATTCTTCAAAAGGCACGCCGTCACAGTAACAAGACTGCTCCGACGGATTGTAAGCACACGGTTTCAGGTACTGTTTCACTCCCCTCCCGGGGTACTTTTCACCTTTCCCTCACGGTACTGGTCCGCTATCGGTCATTAGGAAGTATTTAGGCTTATCAGGTGGTCCTGACAGATTCGCACGGGATTTCTCGGGCCCCGTGCTACTTGGGATACTCCCCAGGCCGTGCACAACATTACGGTTACGGGGCTCACACCCTCTCTGGCCGGCCTTTCAAGACCGTTCACCTATGCCTGCACCTCACCTCACTGGTCCGGCAGAACCAGAACGGAAAGTCCCACAACCCCGCCCATGCAACGCCCGCCGGCTATCACACATGAAACGGTTTAGCCTGATCCGCGTTCGCTCGCCACTACTAACGGAATCACTATTGTTTTCTCTTCCTGCGGGTACTGAGATGTTTCACTTCCCCGCGTTCCCCCCACGCACCCTATGTGTTCAGATGCGGGTCACACAATCACCATGACAGCGTTGTGCGGGGTTTCCCCATTCGGACATCCTGGGATCAACGCTCGGTTATCAACTCCCCCAGGCTTATCGCAGATTCCTACGTCCTTCTTCGGCTCCTAATGCCAAGGCATCCACCGTGTGCCCTTAAAAACTTGACCACACAAAGACCGGACTCTCATCCGGTCATGCATCATCTATTCGAGAGAACCACGACCACAAGGGCCAGGTTCATTCATAAGAAATTGCTGTAAGAACACACACACCAAAGCGTGTGTGTTCTAGATGCTCGCGTCCACTATGTAGTTCTCAAACAACAACCCCGTCAACCAGACCACCACCCACCACAACCCCCACCAAAAAAGGGGAGCCATGCACACGAGCGGCCGTACCGGAAGCAGGAACAAAAGAAACACCAGAAGTGCCCCCTATGCATTGCTGCAAAAAGGTCCTGTTGCCTCAGGACCCAACAGTGCGCCAAACACAACCCCACACCAACCACGCCCCAGCCACGTTCCACACAACCCACACCCCCACAAAAGGGACACAGACCGCCGTACTAGCACCAGGACACAACCAGGAAAGGCCATGCCAAAAAAATTTGATTCGTTGATATTCCACCCATGAGCACCCACCGCAGAACAGACGCCTGCGCAATGGGCAACACTGACAACCACCACCACACCCATGCAGGCACAGCAACCAGTTGTTAGCAGCTCCTTAGAAAGGAGGTGATCCAGCCGCACCTTCCGGTACGGCTACCTTGTTACGACTTAGTCCCAATCGCCGGTCCCACCTTCGACGGCTCCCCCCACAAGGGTTAGGCCACCGGCTTCGGGTGTTACCAACTTTCGTGACTTGACGGGCGGTGTGTACAAGGCCCGGGAACGTATTCACCGCAGCGTTGCTGATCTGCGATTACTAGCGACTCCGACTTCATGGGGTCGAGTTGCAGACCCCAATCCGAACTGAGACCGGCTTTTTGGGATTAGCTCCACCTCACAGTATCGCAACCCTTTGTACCGGCCATTGTAGCATGCGTGAAGCCCAAGACATAAGGGGCATGATGATTTGACGTCGTCCCCACCTTCCTCCGAGTTGACCCCGGCAGTCTCCTATGAGTCCCCGCCATCACGCGCTGGCAACATAGAACGAGGGTTGCGCTCGTTGCGGGACTTAACCCAACATCTCACGACACGAGCTGACGACAACCATGCACCACCTGTAAACCGACCGCAAGCGGGGCACCTGTTTCCAGGTCTTTCCGGTTCATGTCAAGCCTTGGTAAGGTTCTTCGCGTTGCATCGAATTAATCCGCATGCTCCGCCGCTTGTGCGGGCCCCCGTCAATTCCTTTGAGTTTTAGCCTTGCGGCCGTACTCCCCAGGCGGGGCACTTAATGCGTTAGCTACGGCGCGGAAAACGTGGAATGTCCCCCACACCTAGTGCCCAACGTTTACGGCATGGACTACCAGGGTATCTAATCCTGTTCGCTCCCCATGCTTTCGCTCCTCAGCGTCAGTTACAGCCCAGAGACCTGCCTTCGCCATCGGTGTTCCTCCTGATATCTGCGCATTTCACCGCTACACCAGGAATTCCAGTCTCCCCTACTGCACTCTAGTCTGCCCGTACCCACTGCAGAACCGGAGTTGAGCCCCGGTCTTTCACAGCAGACGCGACAAACCGCCTACGAGCTCTTTACGCCCAATAATTCCGGATAACGCTTGCGCCCTACGTATTACCGCGGCTGCTGGCACGTAGTTAGCCGGCGCTTCTTCTGCAGGTACCGTCACTTACGCTTCTTCCCTACTGAAAGAGGTTTACAACCCGAAGGCCGTCATCCCTCACGCGGCGTCGCTGCATCAGGCTTGCGCCCATTGTGCAATATTCCCCACTGCTGCCTCCCGTAGGAGTCTGGGCCGTGTCTCAGTCCCAGTGTGGCCGGTCACCCTCTCAGGCCGGCTACCCGTCGTCGCCTTGGTAGGCCATTACCCCACCAACAAGCTGATAGGCCGCGAGTCCATCCAAAACCACAAAAGCTTTCCACCACCACCACATGCGTGGAATGGTCGTATCCGGTATTAGACCCAGTTTCCCAGGCTTATCCCAGAGTCAAGGGCAGGTTACTCACGTGTTACTCACCCGTTCGCCACTAATCCCCCAGCAAGCTGGGATCATCGTTCGACTTGCATGTGTTAAGCACGCCGCCAGCGTTCATCCTGAGCCAGGATCAAACTCTCCGTTGAAAAAAACAAATCAAACAGACACAACCACACCCACCGGAAATAACGGTAAACGCGGCTGCACAAAATTCGAAACCAGCTGAAAACCAGACCACCACACACGGGGGTGCGCAATGATCCAGCCATAATTTCAACCAATCAAAAAAACAATCGGTATCAACAAACTTGGCACACTATTGAGTTCTCAAACAACAGACACTAACCGGCACCACCCAAACCCCCACAGGGGCCCGGGATCGCTCCGGAGCAACTTTTCAAACTTACCCGATCAGCCAGATCTTTGCAAATCAACGTTTCCGCGATTCCCGATCCAGGCCTCGGCCCCACCCTCCACGTGCACACTCAAAAGCGTGCCAATTTTCAGGCTGTTATCAAAGGGGTTGGCCTCCGCGGTTCTCAGCTCCAAGCTGTCTCACTCGCGGCGACTCAGAAGACATTACACGCCCACGGGTCCCGGCACAAATCAACCCCCAGCGACCACAAAACCCCGCAAACACGGGCCCAACACGCTCACCAAGACCCCAAACCAGCAAAAACCCCAGGAAAGCATCGTCAGTGAAACACGTCACACAAGCCAACCATCCCACCACAGGCAAGACCCCGAACACACCACAACCACCCGCCGTCGAACACCCACCCAACCCGCAAAACCAGAGAGCGACGCCCCCAAACCCGCGGGAAGTGAGAGAGCGACGCCCAAAAACGGCAAATAGGTGAGAGAGCGATCCACAAAAACCCGCGGGACGTGAGAGAGCGTCGGAAGGTGGAGGCGGTCATCCGGCAGCACGCGTCCAAGGGAGGAATGACCGAGCGCACAGAGGATGACCGCCGCCAACCCCACCAACCAGACACCGCGCCAACCCCACCAACCAGACACCGCACCAACCAGACACAGCGCCAACCCCACCAACCACCCACCGCGCCAACCACACTCACCGCGCCACGCCCGCGCCAACGACAGAGGGCCCCAGCACCAGAAGGCACGCTTAAACGCAAAAAGGGCCGGCAACCATAACGGTTGCCGGCCCTTTCAGAGCTTCGTGATTACCAGGAAGACTTGGTGATGCCCGGGAGCTCACCACGGTGAGCCATGTCGCGGAAGCGAACACGGGAGATGCCGAACTTCTGGAGCGTGCCACGGGGACGGCCGTCGATCTGGTCGCGGTTACGCAGACGGATCGGGGAGGCGTTGCGGGGCAGCTTCTGCAGGCCGAGGCGTGCAGCTTCGCGTGCTTCGTCAGTCGCGTTGGGGTCAACCAGGGTCTTCTTCAGTTCGAGACGCTTGGCAGCGTAACGCTCAACAATGACCTTGCGCTGCTCGTTGCGAGCAATCTTGGACTTCTTTGCCATGTGTTTAGCGCTCCTCTCGGAATTCGACGTGCTGGCGGATCTTGGGGTCGTACTTCTTCAAGACCAGGCGGTCAGGATCGTTACGACGGTTCTTGCGGGTTACGTAGGTGTAACCGGTGCCCGCAGTGGACTTCAGCTTGATGATCGGACGTACGTCCTTGTCCTTTGCCATTAGAGCTTTACTCCTCGTGCCAGGATGTCAGCAACGACTGAGTCGATGCCGCGTACGTCGATGGTCTTGATGCCACGGGCTGACAGGGTCAGCGTGACATTACGGCGCAGGGACGGAACCCAGTAGCGCTTCTTCTGAATGTTCGGGTCGAACCGACGCTTGTTGCGACGGTGCGAGTGCGAAATGCTGTGTCCAAAGCCCGGCTCGGCTCCGGTCACTTGGCAGTGTGCTGCCATGACTCTCCTCCAAAGATTGAATGTAACGGCGTGCAGATGTTCCTGCGTTACCGTGCGACAGGCAGCGTCCGCATCCGTTCCAAACCATTTCGGTAGTTTCCGCAGCAACTGCGGCGAAGAGGGTTGGCCTCAGGTCCGGGCAGTGGAAACCACTGGATCAGAACCTGGGATACCGGGCGAATACAGGAATGCACGCAACTTGAGCCCCTAACTACCGGCCAACGGGACGTCAGTGAGACTGACCTTCACCACCAACCGGAGCAATTGCACACGATCCGCACTACCTAGCGCCTAACTATTCTACGGGCCAGGCCAAATTAAGACCAATCAGGAATCATAAGCCCCCGTCAGGCCTTTCACAGCAGAATGAAAGGAATCGTGGCGAGTCTTGATTCATGACTTCGCTACTCACCTCCGACGCACCGGCGAATAGCGCCCCGGAAGGGGCGAAACGCAAGCGGCCCGCCGCCGTCGAACGTTTCCACAGACAGGCACGACGGCGGCTGGCCCGGACCGACGTCCTGGGTTTCCTTGCGTGGTTGTCACCCGTGGCGGCGGTGGCGCTGGGGCTGGCCGATGGCGGTATCAGCGGGTTCTCCTCGTTCGCCGGAACCATGACGGCGCTGGGAATCATTGCAGGACTGATCGGCATGGATGTGGTTTTGCTGATGCTGCTTCTGGCAGCCCGGATCCCGTTCATTGACAACACCATCGGCCATGACCGCGCCCTGGAAGTCCACAAATGGTTGGGCAAGCCGGCGCTCTATCTTCTGCTTGCCCACGGCGTGCTGCTGGCTATCGGGTACGGCGCCGCAGAAGGACTGGATCCTGTCAGTGAATCAATCTCGTTGTGGGTGAATGTTCCGGATATGTGGCTGGCTTTCGTCTCCATGGCCCTGTTCTTTGCCGTGGTGGTGACGTCCCTGGTGGCAGTCCGGCGCAAGTGCCCCTATGAATTCTGGTACGCAGTCCACCTGCTCACCTACGCCGCAGTGGGAACCGCCATTCCGCACCAATTCAGCGTGGGCGGCCTGTTTGCGGAGGGCACGTGGCAGCGCTGGTACTGGTTGCTGCTCTGTGTGGGAACCGGCGCGGCCCTCCTTTGGTTCCGGATCTACCAACCCATTGCCGCCAGTTTCAAGCACCAGCTCACGGTGAGCAGGGTGGTCCGTGTTTCGGCGGATGTCTTCAGCATCGAAATGACAGGAAGAAATCTGGAGCGCTTGTCCGGGGCCGGCGGCCGGTTCTTCTTCTGGAGGTTCCTGGCCCCCGGGCACTGGTGGCAGCCCCATCCGTTCAGCCTGTCGGCAGAGCCCATTCCAGGGAGGGGCAATCAGCCCGGCAAACTCCGCATCACCGTACGCACGCTTGGCAAAGGCACGGCCAAGCTTGCGCACATCAGGCCCGGCACCAAAGTGGCAATCGAAGGACCCTACGGCATGTTCAGCACGGCCGCCAGGACCCGGAACAAGGTGGTGATGATCGGTGCCGGCATTGGGATTACTCCCCTGCGCTCGTTGCTCGAAACAACACCGTTCCAGCCCGGCGAAGCAACCGTTCTGCTCCGTGGCCACCAAGACTCGGAGTTGTTCCTGGGCAAGGAGATCATGGCCCTCTGCAAAGCCCGGGGCGTCACCCTGTTCCACCTTCTGGGCCCACGTTCGCAGGGCGATCACGCCTGGCTTCCCCAGGACGCAGTCCAGGCCGGTTTTGGACTCCATTCCTACGTTCGGGGCATCGCGGACGCCGATGTTTATGTCTGCGGGCCGTCCCCCTGGGCTGCGTCCGTCATCCGGGACGTCGAACTGGCAGGCGTCCCCGCACAGCAACTCCACTACGAAAGGTTCGACTGGTGAGAATACGGGCAGCTTTGGCAACAGCCGTTGCATCGGCAGGCATCCTGCTGGCGGGGTGGCAATCGGGATCGCACGTGGCCGAGACTGGCACAGCCACCACCAGCCTCAGCAGCAACACCACCGGCGGCGGCGCCGGATCCGCCGCGAGCGAAGGTTCCGGGACAGGCAGCAGCGGGTCCAACGGCAGCACCGGCTCTTCTGACACCGGCAGTACCGGCAACTCAGGCAGCACCGGCAGCACAGGGACGGGAAGTACGACGGCGGCAACGTACGACGGTTCCACCGTCCAGACCCGCTACGGTTCCGTGCAGGTCCGGGTCACCATCCAAGCCGGCAAAATCACCGAGATCACCCCACTGCAGCTGACCGACGCGGAACGAAAGTCCGCCCAGATCAGCAGTCGCGCGGCCCCCGTATTGCGGTCTGAAGTCCTCCAGGCACAATCGGCCAATGTCCAAACGGTAGGCGGCGCAACCATCACCAGCGACGCCTACCTCACCTCACTCCAGGCGGCCCTCGATGCAGCAAACTTCTAGCCGCCCGCAGCTCCGTGCGCGGACCTTCCACAGCATGGGCACCGTGGTGAGCCTGACGGTGGCGAGCACCTCCGCACCTGATACCGCCGTGGACGAGCTGGAGTCCGCCGTCGAGGTCCTGGAAGGGATCTTTGCCAGCCTCGACCTGACGTTCAGCCTCTACCGGTCCGGGTCCGAAGCAAACAGAATCAACAGCGGCGAGCTGGCTCTGGCTTATGCATCCGAGTCTCTCCGCGACCTGTACACAGAGGCCTCGGAATGGCGATTGGCCACTGATGGGGCTTTCACGGCAGAGCGCCCGGACGGCAGGATCGATCTTTCGGGAATCGTCAAAGCGCACGCAGTCCGGGAAGCCGCGCTGTCCCTCCGGGCCTTGGGGCTGCATGATTGGTGCGTAAATGCCGGCGGGGACGTACTGGTCAGCGGATCACCGGAAACCAAGGCGGCAGCGGGTCCCTGGTTGGCCGGCATCGTGGACCCCGGCGATCGTCAGTCACTGCTTGGCGCCTACCCGCTGGCGGCCAACCGGGCCCTTGCTACTTCGGGGTCCGCCGAGCGCGGAGAGCATATCTGGACAGCCGGCTCGGATCGCCCGGAATTCATCCAGGCATCGGTCGCGGCGACGGAGATCGTCACAGCGGACGTGCTGGCAACAGCGATTGTTGCTGGCGGCACCCGGGCGTTGGATCACGCGGTGGAGCAGTGGGGCGTGGATGTCCTGGCGGTCCAGCGCGACGGGTCGTTGCTGGCAACACCAGGCTTCCGCGCCTAAAGGGGCTTGATCAGTTCCGCGTACTTGGGGCTGAGTCCATCACCGGAGGAAACTCCACGGAGCCTCCGTGATACCCACGGTGCAGCCGATTCCTTCACCCAGCGCGCATTGGCCTTGAGGGTTTCCACGCGGTTGGCCAGGCGGATCGGGGCAAGTTCCGGCACCTCCACCGCATGCTCGTGTTCCAGGACATCCAGGACCCGTTTGGCCATGTTGACGTGTCCGGCCGAGGACATGTGCATCCTGTCCTCACCCCAGAGGCGCCAATCGTTGTACTCATCAAAACGCCAGTAGTCCACCAGCAACGCACCGTGATTGTCCGCGATTTCCCGCACCAGCTCGTTGTAGATGGCAGTCCGCCCGCGCATGGCGCTGAAAACTTTGGATCCCTTGGCGTCAAAGCCCGTGAAGAGGACCACGGTGGCGCCGGACGCGCTCAACTTGGCAATGCCGGCGTCGTACTCGTCCAAAAGTGAGTCAATATCGATCTTCGGCCGCAGGATGTCGTTGGCCCCCGCGTACAGCGTTACCAAGGTGGGGTTCATGGCGACGGCGGCGTCAACCTGCTCGGCCATGATCTGGCGCAGCTTCCGGCCGCGGATCGCCAGGTTGGCGTAGCCGAAGTCGGCGTTGCTGTGCGCCAACTGTCCGGCGACGACGTCGGCCCAGCCGCGAACACCGTTGGGGCGGGTGGGATCGTCGTCTCCGACGCCCTCAGTAAACGAGTCCCCCAAGGCAACATAACGGGCAGAAAAATCCATGCCGTCAGTCTGCCACTTCGGCGCCCGAGGCCACAAAGCACCCGTAAAGGGGGTTACGAGTCACGGAGGATCCAGTGGTTGTTGTCCAAGCGGGCCACGATTTTCTCACCGATGCGGGCAAGATCCGCGACGTCGTCGGGGCTGAGCGAATCGAGCATCAGCGTCCGCACTGATTCAACATGCCCCGGGGCGAGGGACACGATGGTGGACATACCGGCGTCCGTCAGGTGGGCAACGGTCACACGGGCGTCGCCGGGGTGCGCCTGCCGTTCCACCCAGCCGCGTTTCTGCAGCTTGGTGACGACGTGCGAAAGCCGTGACAGGGAGGCACTGGTCCGCGCAGCGAGCTCACTCATAGGCAGGTACCGGCCCTCGGTCTCGGAGAGCATCGCGAGCACGTTGTAGTCGAACAAGGACAGTTTGCCTGCCGACTGAAGCTGGGTGTCCAACGCCGAGGGGAGCAAGGTGTTGATGCTCAGCAGGGCCAGCCAAGCACGGCGTTCGTCGGCATTCAGCCAGCGGGGTTGAGTCATGCCTCCATCTTATGAGAATTCGCTGATTCCTAGGTCGCCGCCCCTGCTCAGGCGATAGGCTGGCGGCATGTTTGTCGTCTCATTGACCTATAAAGTTCCCGACGAAATTGTCGACTTCCACCGCCCGGGCCACATGGCCTGGCTGAAGGAAGCGTTCGACGGCGGCATCTTCCTTGCGTCCGGACGTCGCGTCCCTGCCACGGGAGGGGTGCTGCTGTCCAAAGTGGACCGGGCCACGTTGGATGCTTCGCTGGCCAAGGACCCGTTCTACAGCAATGGCGTGGCGGAGTTCGAGATCATTGAATTCACGGCTACCAGTGTGGCCGAGGGTTACGAGAATCTGCTGGACAGCTAGAGCTTTCCGCACGCTCTCTCACATCTCACCCTCCCCAGCCGGGCGCTCTCTCACATCCTGCGCCTTGCTTTCAACCAGCTTCCTTAAACCGCCTTTGCGTGGCACAGTGACCGGCTCCGGCCAGCGGGCCCGGGTGGAATCACCCAAAGTCACTCCCCGCAGTTTCCGCCCAAACAACGGCACCACCCAATCGTTGACCCAGCGGCGTTGGGCTCGTTCCCACTCCCGGAGCGTCACCCGCGACGGTGGTTCCCATTCCTTTGGCCTGATCTTGTGCGGCACATTCAAGTGATTGAGGACCTGCGCGGCTAAGTACTTGTGCCCGGCTTTAGACATGTGCAGGCGGTCAGGAGCCCACATCCGTTTGTCCTTGAAGGCATCGAAGCACCAATAATCCACCAGCACCGCACCGTACTTGGCCGCAATTTCCCGGACCCGTTGGTTGTACAGGGTGTTTCGCTTCTTGAAAGGCTCCAGGACCGCCGAGACTTTAACATCGAAGCCAGTGAACAGGACCAGCGTCGCCCCGCTTTCGCTGAGGCGCGCGACCAGCATCTCGTAGTCATTGAGGAGAGCATCCATGTCTGTACCGAAATCGAGGATGTCGTTACCCCCTGCATAGACCGTAACGAGCGTCGGTTCCATGGCGAGGGCTGGCTCAAGTTGTTCATCGATGATGTGCCGGAGCCTCTTGCTGCGCACGGCCAAGTTGGCGTACTCCCAGCCGGGCTGGTCCTTGGCCAACTTCTCGGCCACCCTGTCTGCCCAGCCGCGCACCCCGTTGGGCAACACCGGGCTGAGGTCCCCCACGCCTTCGGTGAAGGAGTCCCCGATGGCGACATACCGCCGTCGAACGCTGTTCCCGCCCCCGAGTTCCTCCCGCACGGCAGCGACGCTACCCGCCCCCGGTTACACCAGAGCCAACCCCAAATGAACACAACGAACGGGATGTGAGAGAGCAACGCCCAAAAACCGTCGGGAAGTGAGAGAGCATCGGAAGGTGGGGCGTTCACGGCCGCGGCGGCGGTTTTGGGTAGGAGCGCATCGCGGCCCATCGTGATGTGAAGGTCGCCCAGCGACCGCAACGTCACCTATGGGCCGTGTCTAAGCGACGGCAAAACCGCCGCTGCGGGCGGCCCGGCCCGCACCCAGGGGCTTAGCCCTCCGCCTTGCCTCGCCGCCAGTAGCCCATGAAGGCAACCTGCTTGCGGTCGATACCAACGTCCCGCACCAGGTAGCGGCGCATCTCCTTGATCACGAATGCTTCGCCGGCGATCCAAGCGTAGAAGGGCAAGGCTCCGGCAGGCAGCGTGGGGTTCTTGCTGGCTTCGATGGCTGCAGTGTCCATGCGCTGCGGGGTTTCCCAGAGGATTTCCTGATCCACGTTGACGTCTTCCGGCTCGGGACCGGCGGCGGTTTCGGTGCCTTTGATGCCCACCCAGCCGGGCACGGGAACGGCCTTGGCGACGGCTTCCTTGAGGAGTTCGCCGTGGGGACGGGAGCGTCCGATCGCGGCACCGCGGGCAAGCCAGGTGATTTCGATATCGGCCGGGGTGACGATGTCCTGGAAGTCGCCGGCCTCGGGTACTTCGAGGAAGGCGTGGCCGGTCATGTCAGCCGGCAGGCTCTCAAGAATGGCGCTGATGGCTGGAACGGCAGTTTCGTCGCCCGCAAGGAGAATGCGCTGCGCCAGGCCCGGCCGCCACTCGATGCCGCCGTAAGCTCCGGCGGTGGTGCACTGCGCGGCCCTGTTGTTGGGCCCAATGATGGTGAGGGCATCGCCGGGCTTCGCGGCAGCGGCCCAGTTGGCTGCGGGTCCACCATTGCCGGCGTCGTCGAAGTGCATCACGAAGTCGATGTCGATCTCGGGATACACGGCGTCGAGGCGCTCGGAGCGGACGGTGTACGTGCGCATGTCACCGCGGACGGACGGGTCCATGGCCAACCATTCCTGGTACCACCCGGATTCTTCCATCTTGAAAACAGGCAAAGGAATGACGTTGCCGGATGCGTCGCGGGACGGAATCATCAGCTTCACGCGGAGGTCCAGGGTGTCACCGGCCACTCCAAAGTCGCGCAGGCAGTATCCGCCGAAAGTAATCCTGCGGAAGTTGGGGCTGAGCTCCTGCACCGCGGTCACAGTGACATCGAAGGCGAGGGTCATGGGTTCCACTGCGGCGCTTGCTTTGGCCTGGGTCGGTTGTGCACTCATGATGCGATCTCCAGTTCGTTGGTTGAAGCGGTACGTGCGTGGTGGCGTCCGATGGGGACGATCAGCGGTGTGCCTGAAATGGGGTCCGGGACCACCCGGGATTCCAAGCCGAAAACGTTGAACACAAGTTCCTCCGTGACCACTGCAGTGGCGGCGCCTTCGGCCACGATGCACCCGCCTTTCATGGCGATGACGTGGTCCGCGTAGCGTGCAGCAAGGTTGAGATCGTGCAGCACGATCGCCACGGTGGTGCCGCGGCTGCGGTTGAGGTCGGTGATCAGGTCCAGGACCTCAACCTGGTGCGCCAGGTCCAGGTAGGTGGTGGGCTCGTCCAGCAGCAGAACGTCGGTTTCCTGGGCCAGGGCCATGGCGATCCACACGCGCTGACGCTGCCCGCCGGAGAGTTCATCGATGTCCCGCTCAGCAAGCTCCAGCGTGTCCGTGGCGTCCAGCGCACGCTGCACCGCGGCGTCGTCGGACTCGCTCCAACTCCGGAAGAAGCCTTGGTGCGGGTACCGGCCCCGGCCCACCAGGTCGCGGACGGTAATGCCGTCCGGGGCGGTGGGGTGCTGGGGCAGCAGGCCGAGGGTCCGGGCAAGTTCCTTGGCGGGGCGGCTGTGGATATTCTTGCCGTCCAGCGTGACGGCACCACCGGCCGGCTTCAGCAGGCGCGAAAGGCCGCGGAGCAAAGTGGACTTTCCGCAGGCGTTGGCGCCCACGATCATGGTCACTTTACCCTCGGGGATTTCGGTGGACAGGCCCTCCACCACTTTGCGCTGCTCGTATTGCAGCGTAAGGTCCTGGGCATTAAGGACGGCCATCTCAGGCCTCCTTTCGGTTCGACGTGACCAGCAGCCACAACAGGAAGGGGGCACCGAGGGCGCCGGTGACGACGCCGACCGGGAGGACGGTCCCGTCAAGGATGACGGGTGCAATGTTGGAGGCGAAGAAGTCGGCCAGGAGCACGATCAGCGCACCGGTGAGGGCCGACGCCGGGAGGCTGGGTTTGCGGACGATGCGCCGGGCGATGGGTCCGGCGAGGAAAGCGACGAAGGCGACCGGACCGGCGGCGGCAGTTGCGACGGCGGCAAGTCCGACGGCGGTTAGCACCAGTCCCAGCCGGGCGGCGTTGACCTTGATGCCAAGGCCCGCGGCGGTGTCATCCCCCAATTCGAGGATGCGCAAAGGCCCCGCGAGGGCAATAACGGCCGGTATCAGGACCAGCAGGGAGACCAACAGCACGCCTGCACGGTCCCACGTGGCCGAATTGAGGGAACCGTTGAGCCAGATCAGGGCATCCGCTGCGGTGCGGATATCGGCGCGGGTCATGAGGAAGTTGACCACTGCGTGCAGGGCAGCGGCGATGCCAACGCCCGCCAGGATGAGACGGTTGCCGGCAGCGTTGCCGCGGCTACCTCCGCCTGCACCGGAACCTGTTCCGCGGGAAATCATGTAAATAATGGCGGCAACACCCAAGGCGCCGCCCAACGCGGCCCCGGAAACCACGGCACCTGAGGCACCAAATATCACGATCGCCGTCACTGCCGCAGCACTGGCGCCGTAGCTGATGCCAATGATGTCCGGGCTCGCCAAGGGGTTCCGGAGCATGGTTTGGAACAGTGCACCGGCCAGGCCGAAGGCAACGCCGATCATGGTTCCAACGACTGCCCGGGGCAGTTTGTGCTCCATCACGATGAAGCTCGCCCCGGGGATTTTCTCGCCGCCGGTCAGGTGGTTGATGACGATAGTGAAGAAATCCGGGATGGTCACGGTGTAACTGCCCAGGAGCACGTACACGGCAAACATGGCCAGGACGGCGAAGCCTAACCAGAAAGTGGGGCTCAGTGTCCGCCGAAGTTGCACAGAATGAGGCGACACCTGGGGGACCGTTTTGGTAGTGCTCACAGTCCTGCCCCCTTGCCGCGGCGGATGAGCCAGATGAACACCGGTGCTCCTACCAAGGCCGTCATGATTCCAGCGGGGACCTCGCCCGGAAGGAGGATCACGCGGCCAATAATGTCCGCGCTAATCAGCAGAATGGGAGCTGAGACCATGGAGAACGGCAGAATCCAGCGGTAGTCGGGGCCGGTCAGGAAACGGACAGCGTGCGGAATGACCAAGCCAAGGAAGCCAATGGGACCCGCCAACGCGGTGGCCGAGCCACACAGCAGGACGATCCCCAAGCCGGTGATCCCACGGGAGAGGCCGACGTTCTGGCCCAGCCCGCGGGCAATGTCGTCGCCCAGCGCCAAGCTGTTAAGGACGCGGCCGCCGGCCAGGATGATCACGGCGCCGGTTGCAAGGAACGGGAGTGCGGGCAGAAGCACGGACCAGTCGCGGCCGCCGATGCTGCCCACTTGCCAGAAGCGGAAACGGTCAAACGTGTCCTGGCTCGATACCAGGATCACATTCAGCAGGGAGAAAAGACCGGCGCTGAGGGCAGCGCCCGCAAGCGCGAGTTTGACCGGGGTGGCACCGTCCCGTCCGCGGGAAGCAATGGCGTACACCACGACGGCGGCCGCTGCGGCCCCAATGAAGGCGAACCAGATGTATCCGGTCAGGGAGCCAACGCCAAAGACGTAAATCCCGATGACCACCGCCAGCGCCGCTCCGGCGTTGAGGCCCAGGATGCCTGGATCTGCCAACGGGTTGCGGGCCACGCCCTGCATGGCCGCGCCTGCCAGGCCCAGCGCGGCACCGGCCAGGAGACCCAGGACCGTGCGGGGGATCCGGGCGATGACCACGGCGTGGTTGCCGTCCGCCGCATTGAAGTTAGTGAGGGCTTCCCACACCGTGGAGAGGGGAACTCCGCGCGCGCCGATCGCCAAGGATGCGGCGGATACTGCTGCGAGTACGACGACGGCCACCAGCAGCCAAGCGGTGCGCGTGAGTGCAGTGCGCTTGTCCGCTGTCCCACGGGTGCCGGCTCCCCTGCCGGTTTCCGCGGGATCGGGGGTGATGCCTCCCGGGCCGGCCGACACCAAAGTGCCACCGCCCCGCCCCCGGAGTGTCGTCGTCGTACTCAGTTTCATTGCAGTTACTTGCCTGCTGCGTCTGCTGCTTTACCCAGCTGCGGGAGGAACGTGTCCAATGCCCACGGCAGGCTCAGCGGCGATGAAGCGGAGATGGAGAGCGTCAAGGTCTGGTCCGAATCAGCAACCAGGGCACCCTTCTTGATGGCAGGGATCTGGCCGAGCAGCGGGTCAGCCTTGATGGCGTCGGCAGTGGTCGCGTCCGGAACCCAGGTGACGAAAACGTCGGATTCGAGCTCATTGGCCTTTTCAGCAGACCACGGGATGAAGAATTCCGTGTTGCTCTTGGTGTTCTCAGTAACCACGGGGGCGAGCTTCATGCCGATTTCGGAGAGGAAGCGGGGGCGGTTGTCGATGGCGGTGTATACGTTGGCGCCGTCACCCTTGGCAGGCTCGAGGTTGCCGTAGATGAAGGTCTTGTCCTTAATCTGCGGGAACTTGGCGACCTTCTCCTTGACGGTGGATTCGGTGTCTTCCACCAGCTTCTTGGCTTCGGATTCTTTGCCCAGTGCCTTGCCGATCAGGGTGGTGCTTTCCTGCCAAGGCGTGCCGTAGGCGAGCTCGGGCTGGGCCACCACGGGAGCGATTTCGCTGAGCTTCTTGTAGTCAGCTTCTTCCAGGCCGGAGTAGGCGGCCAGGATGACGTCCGGGTTGAGCTTGGCGATCTCGGTGAAGTTGATGCCATCTGCCTCGGAGAACTGGACCGGGGCCTTGTCGGTGCCAAAGCCGGCGCCGAGCTTCTCCAGTGCTGCGTCCTTCCAAGGGGTGGAGCCCTTGTCGTTATTGCCCCACTCGTTCTTCGGAACACCAACCGGGACAACACCCAGGGCGATCGCGACGTCATCATTGACCCACGAAACGGTGACTACGCGCTTGGGCTGTTCCTTGATGGTGGTCTCGCCGAAGACGTTTTTGATGGTCACGGGGAAAGCTGAGGATGCTGCCTGCTCAGTTGCCGGAGTGGACGTTGCCGGACCAGTGGAGCAGCCGGTGAGGGTAAGAGCGACGGCGGCCAGAGCGGCCGTCGCGGTTCCTGCTGTCTTGAGCAGGGCGCGGCGTGGGAGAAGGGAAGCCACGGGACTCCTTAAGTAAGTGATGCGAACCTAAGTAAGGCTAGCCTAGCCTCTGGATAATTACGAAACGTTTGCGTCACGTAATCCGCTCAACTGGTTAAATGCGTCGCAGATCACACCCTCTCTCACATCCCGCGCCCTTCAGCCAGACCCTCTCTCACATCCCGTGCCCTTCAGCCAGACCCTCTCGCAGTGGACACCTGCCGGAAGGTTTGAAAGTATTGGCGGCAGCGGACTACCGCTTCTTATGGAATCGATCGAGGGGATGAGCGTGCGCACTGTTTCAGTGGCTGCAGCCACGGTTGGCGAGGTGGCCGCTTTGGCCTGCTTGGCACTCCCCCGCACGTCGGTATCTTCCTAGGCTCTTAGCCGGGCACCGTTTTCCGGGTCTTTTGCTGCGCCCGCTTTCTGAGATGACCGACGACCCCTGCCATTTCCCGCGCGCCCACTAAGGCACGCGGACGTCGACCATTTCCGAAAGAAGAAGCTTTGCCATGCAGAAAATCACTGCCCAACAAATCCGTTCGTCGTTCATCAATGCCAGCCGCTCAGAGGCTGCCAAGCTGAATCTCCCCCGGAACTTCGAAACCCTCGACTGGGACAACCTGGAGTTCCTGGGTTGGCGCGACGAGAAAATGCCCCAGCGCGGATACCTTGTGCTTCCGCACCGGGGCAAGCTCACCGGGATCATGCTCCGCGCTCCTGAAGGCGGATCCGGAAAAAGGCGTGTAGTCCTCTGCGAACTGTGCCGGGACGTATTTTCGAAGGATGACGTTTATCTGTGGGTGGCCAAAAAAGCCGGACAATCCGGTAAGGACGGGAACACGGTGGGGACACTGATCTGCGCTGAGTTCGGTTGTAGCGCCAACGTGCGCAAGGAACCGCCCGTCAATGAGATCAACCCGGACCCTGCCGCCGTCGTCGTTCGACAAATCGCGGGACTGGAATCCAGAACCGAACAGTTCCTTGACCGCGTCCGCGCGAAGTAGCCGCGAATAATTCCCCAAGTAGGTAGCAGCAGGTGCCGTTTTGAGGCGTCAAAACGGCCTTAACTGCTACCTACTTGGGCCAGCCGGGGAGAGGTGACGTCACCGCAGGACGATATCCACCGGGTTCGCCTCGGAACGCCACGCTCCCGGTTCGCCGGGCCCGGCGATAACCGGAGCCGTGAGCACTCCCGAGCGGTTGGTTCGCTTGTCGCGGAGGATCTCGGTGACGGACCCAAGGTGCCTGGAGAGATCAATGACGTTTTCCGGCGCAGCCAGCAACAGCTGGAAACCGAACTCGTGGAGCGCCTTGATGCCCGCGCCTGCGAATTCCTCGGAAGCCAGCACGAACGCTTCGTCCATCATCACGGTGCCGTAGGTGGTGAAGCCCTGTTCGGCGATGCCCAACTGGTAGCTCAGCGCAGCAGCCATGATGAACGCCGTGAATCGCTGGCGCTCACCGCCGGACATGGAACCGGTATCGGCATGCATGAAGACTTCGGTCTTCTTCTTGCCGGCCTTGCCCGCGGCGGCTTTGGAAGCAACTTCCCTGTGCTCCTTGCACTGAATAAACAGGTGCCCGCGGACGTCCAGCACCTCAGCCCGCCAACGCCGATCCTCCGGCGTCTGCGATCCGAGCCGCTTGACCAGGGTCTCCAACGACTTATAGCGCGCGGTGAGCTCGGCGTCGTCGTCCGTTTCGGCCGGACCAGCGGCAGCTCCGCGCGAGGGCCTGGTGTGCTTCGCCTTCAGGGCGTTCTGGATCGCATCTTTGAACTGTTTGGCTGTGGCCGGGAGCGTCTGTTTGATGTCCAGTTCCAGGAAGCTGCCCTCATGGAAGTTCACCTGGGACAGGATGCCGTTGAGGGGCAGGATGCGGCTGGTGATGCTGCGGCGTTCCTCATCCAGCAAGTGCAGGAGCGTGCTGAACGACTCGTGCGTGCGCTGGTTGAAGAACAGCCGGAACTCGGCCTCCTGGGCGGGCAAGCCATCACTGACGATCGCGTGGTACCGGGATTCGAAGTCCCCGGCGGCGCCGATCGACGTGCCATGATCGGCGCTGATGGCACTTCCCCAGTCCCGCACGAACGCTTCGAACATGCGGGTCAACCGCTCGGCCGTTGCCTGCCCGCGCGATTCCGCCGCATGCAGTTCGTCCAGCAGCTTGTTGCGGACGCTGTTGGCCAGGTTGTCGAGTTCGTACAGTTCAGAGAGGTCGGTGACGCCCTGGAAGTACGGCTCCAAAGCAGTGACAGTAGAGGCCGACGGCGGTGCTTGCTCCAGCTTCAGCCTCGCGGCATCGAGCAGGCCGTCCGCCGTGGTCATCTTGTGATCCAGCGCCTTGTATTCGCTCTGCAGAACGGCAGCGGTACCTGTGGAGGACTGGTGCTTTTCCCTGACGGTTTCGATGCTGGCCCGCAGCGGTTCCAGGTCCGCTTGCGCGGCCAACGCATCTGTCAGCCGCTGTTCGATCCTGGCCAGCTCGTCCGCGGCCACGGCTGCGGAAACCTGTTCCCATGACCGTTCATCTTCAGCGACGCGACGCAGGGCTTCGAGCTGCCGCGCCATACCCTGATGCGAATCTTCGCGGCTCTGCGCAAGTTCCGCGGCCTTCACAAGCTCGTTTTCCAGCTCGCCCACACGTGCTGCCACAAGTTCGAGCTTGGAAGCGTTGTCGAAACCGAGGACGTAATCCTGGCGGCTCGTGAAACGGTCGTCCTTCTCCACGGTGTGGCGGTTGCGTTTGACCACGCCGCCCAGGCTCAGGCCCTTGTCCATCGAGGCAAGCTCGTCCGGGTCCTCGACACACGGGTAGGCGAAGTCCAGGGCGATCCGCTCCCGGATCCACTCTCCCGCGTCAGCATTGGCACCCGAGGTGAGAATGCTCAACTTAGTCAAGAGGTCGCCGTCGGACACTTCCTCAACAGCCAGGGCGCCACCGGCGAGCGGCTTGGACACATCAACAGCACGGAGGGCACCGCGGACGGTGTTGTCATTCAAATATCGGGTCACCGCCGCGAAATGCTCACCCGGTACCAGCAACGTGGTGGCCAGGTCACGAAGCGCGCGCTCGGCGGCGGGACGCCATTGATTCTGACCGTCGGCGAGATCGATCAGCTCGCCACCAAACGGCATCCGCTCTTCTGGGACCCCGGTTGCCGCTGCGATGGCTGCCCGGTTTTCAATGCTCGACGGCGGCAGCAGGGACTTGCGCGTGCGCAAGGAAATCAGCTCCTGCTGAGCTGCGGCAAGCTCACGCTTCTTAGTGGCGTGGCCGTCAAAAGCCTCGAAGCGAAGCTCTTTGAGTGCCTCCGAATCGTCCTTCAACTCGGCCGAGCGGGCGGCTGCCTGCTCATGCGCCTGATCCCACCCTTCGGCGGACCATTCAAGGTTCAGTCCGGCATCGGCCAAAGCCTTCTTCGCCGAATCCTCAACTTGCTGACGCAGCTTCAGGCCAACCTTGGCGTTCTCCAACGACTGCTCAATCGCCGAAATGGCGTTGCCGCCGCGGTTGTTGTAGTCCAGCTCAAGGTCGCGGAGTTCCTTGGCCAAATCATCCCGCACCGTGCGCTCGGCAGCCAGTTCCTGGGCCTTGGACTGAGCCAACTCCTTGAACCGGGCCAACGTCTTGGCATGGACCGTGACTGCCAGTTGCTGCTTGTAAGCCTCGAACTCTTCGCCAGCCAACTCACGGAGACGGTTCGCGTCCAGCAATGCCTGCGCGTACTCCTTGTTCAACCCCGGTACCGGAGCCAACTGGTCCCGCTGCTGCCGGACGTCCTCCAACCGTTGCCGAATGGACATCAGGTTGCTGAATTCCTCCACCACATCATCGGCTGCAGCCAACGTTGCAGGAGCATCAAGCACCTGATCGCGGAAGAACGTATTCACGCTGCCGCCCAAGCCCTTGCCGGCCTGGATCACGCGAAGCAGCGGAAGGGCCTGGTCAGAGTTGATGCCCAGAAGCCTGCGGAAGCGCTCGGCGAAGGCCTTGTGCACATCGAAGACCTGCCCATCCGGGAAAATCGACTCCAACGCGCCCTTGGTGAACCGCTTCTGCGCAATGCCCTCGATTGCCTCGAGGTCCAGCGGTTTGCTGTCAATGACATAGAAGCGCCCGACACTGGACTCCGTGCCGTTTTTCGGAAGGTCGAACAGCGCCGACACCGTCACCTTCGTGCCGGCTGCGTTATCAAACGTCAGCGCGACGGCGGACCACGTGGCACCAGGGCGCTGGAAGGCACTCGCCGAGCTGTCGCCGACCGCCTTATCACCAACCTTGCCGCGCATGTAAGTGAAGGTGGTCCTCTTATCCTCTACAGCGCCACCGGAACGCTGGGCGGCGGCCTCGTTCGAGCGCGGGCGGGCATCGAAAACACGGAGCATCGCATCAAAAAGAGTCGACTTGCCGACGCCCGAATTACCCGTCAGGAGGGTGCCCTTGCGGTCCACGTGCATGGTGTGGGCGCCATGGAAGGTGCCCCAGTTGACCACCTGCACCAACGCGAGGCGCATTTGGCCGGGATTCGTGAGCTCGCCGAGAGGGAGCATGCTTGCGATGGTCACTTGGCTGCCTCCTCTGTTGACGGGTCACTGTCCGCGGCGGTACGCACCATCGCAGGCCCGTCGCCATCCCCGTCGTCCAACTCGTCATCTGAAGGGCTGGTTGGGTTGGAATCGGGATCGAGATCCAGGAGGGGCTCCGTGCCTGATTCGTCGGCTGCTACTGCTATCAGGGCCTCGATTTGGGCTGGGATGTCGCCGATGTTTTCGAAGGGCAGGGCCAGTGGGAGGGCGTTGCTGATGGTGTAGGTGTCGTCCAGCGGGGTGGGGAGGATGAGTTGGCGGGCCAGGAGTTTGGTGATGGTCCGGGTGACCACGTCGGAGTCGCGGAGGGCGTCCTGTTGGCCAGACGGCGTGTAGTTGGCCACGAGGTCCGAGATCTCTTCGCGGGTGATGGTGGGGTCCGTTTGGGCTGTGACATGGCGGTCCAGCAGGAGACGCAGACGCAGCAACACAATGGTTTCCACGCGGCTCAGGGCACGCTGCTGGCGCAGGATGCTGGAGCGGGAGCTGGCGCCGATCACTTCCGGGTCAACGGGTCGGAGGACTGCGATTTTGCGGTCGTGATCGAGCTGCAGGGTGAGGAACAGCTCGGAGAGGCGGCTGCGGAGGATCAGCTGGTTGTCCAGCAGCGTGGTCCACAGCTTCTCGTCGCGGCCACCGTCAATGTACGGCCCTTTCAGGAGTTTCACCAGCGCATGCCGAACTTTCATGGGCAACACTCCGGTATCGCCGGGGAAGAGAGCAGCGCCATCCACAAAAGTGTCCCGCGGAGTGATCCGGAAGGGGTCCGAGTGGCTGATTTCCGGAACCGGCTCAGCCTCCGCAGCCAGCGCAGCCTCCGCAGCCAGCTCGGGCTCGACACCGACTTCAGCCACCGCTTCGGTGACGCTGTCCGCTGCGGTGACGTCCGTCGTCGTGATTTCTTCAGTCATCAGAATCCTCATTCAGCTTGACGACAGGCAGGTACGCCGTGCGGATGCTGCCGTCGATTTGTTCGAAGTCGATGTGTTCCCAGGTGGCCCTGTCGAAGGCTGCGCCCGTCTGAAGCGCCATGGACAGCAGGGTGCGCACGGTGTTGATGTGGCGTTCTTCGGCGGGCAGGTTTTCCCAGGCGTCGCCCAGGGTGGCGGCACCGGCCATGGCTGCCCGGACGACAGCGGGCTTGGCCTTGCCCGTGCGCGCCGACCTGACGCGGTCCGAGTCGCTGAACGCGATGGGATCGGCCAGGCGCGGGGGTGTGGCAAATTCGTCGGGGTCGAAAAGTTTGACCATGGCCAACGACTCGAACCCGGCGTTAAACAGCACGGGCCCGCGGACCAGACCGGGACGGTCTCGCTCGTACGGCATGGACCGGATGGCTTGCTCGGCTTCGGCAAGCACCTTGCGCAGGCTGACGGACTGCCTGACGTCGTCGCTCTGAATGTAGGTGTTCAGGCTTTCGGAGAGCTTGCCGTAGATTCGCTGGATCTGGCTGTGCTGATATCGCAACTCGGCCACCAGGTTTTTCAGCGTTTCGCGGTCCTCATGGGATAGGTCGTCCGCAAATTGACGGCTCAGCACCTCACCGATCGCCGAGCGGAACCGCAGTTGCTGCTGCGGATCCTCGAGGAAGGCCGTGAAGGAGCGGAACGTGCGGCCTTCCGGGCTTTGCCGCAGGCGCTTGTCGGCCTCCAAAACCTGCGCCATGGTGGCACCCTTGCTCAGGGATTCCTCAATAATCTGGTTCCGGAGCTCACCCACCAGTTCTTCGATCCGGTCGCGCATTTTCTTGTAGTCGGCAGGCAGGCTGGCTGCGAGGTCCAGGATGTTACCTGCGGCTTCAACAGCTTCTTCGTCATCCAGAAGTCCATCGAACTCACCGGAGCTGATGTCCTCAACCAACTGCTGCCGCTCCTGGATTTCCTCTTCGAGGGCTTCCAAGCGCGCGCTCTGGTCCGGGTTGGTCTCGTTGGCGAGCTTCTCAACGTCGCCCAACAATGTGCCGAGCCGAGAACCGTTCAGCGTGGAACGCTCGCTGGAGAGGCTGTCCAGGAAAGCCAACACACGGGCGGCCGGTTCGGTGACTTCGTAAACGATCTGACCTGATTGGTTACGCCGGGTCAGGAATTGTTTCCTGGTCCACTCGTCGCCGAAAAGCTTGCCGTTCTGTTGGCCGCCCAACGCCGGGTCCTGGCGGCGGAGCTGCTCAAGGAAAGCATCGACGTCGGCATGGAACTCTTCGAGCGGAAGCTGCGGCCGGGTTCGGGTAAAGGATGCCTGCAGCACGGCGATCACCCACGGTGCCGACCGCGTCAGGGCCCAGGCAGGCCCTTTGGTCAGCTGCTCGAGATCACGGAGCCGGGCGCCGATGGCGTCGGCGGAGGACATGGCTGAACGGGACAACTACTCTCCTTCAGCTGCTGCGAAACCTGGCTGGCAGCGAAAACTGCCCCGTACAAGGTTAACGCAGAGCGTCGCCGGGGCGACCGACCGCCGGAAGCGGCGCCGTCGAGCCTTGCCGGAAGCAACGCCGTCGCAACCATTCCGTAACCTACCGCCTGGTATGGTTTCGATCCCATATCAACGCCGCCGCGAGGCGTTTCCGCACTGGCCGGAAACCATGGACGCCCCTAGTGTCAGAGCATCGACGCAGCCACGCCGCGTCAACCCACGCACCGTCGCCCCGGGGGGAACCATGAATTTCGACTTCTCTGCGCTTGATACCGCCACGTACGTATTCATTGGAACACTGGTTTTCGCTGCAATTCTGGTGGCCTTCATTGCCGCCGCAGCACTGGCAACAATCATTCTTATCGGAGCAATGGGCATCGCCTGGTACGCCATTAAGGCCGTTCTGGGTGGTCTGGTCCATGGCATTAACTTTGCGTGGGACCGGGTGGTTCACCACGCCGGACAAGTGGAAATTCCGGCCGAATTCCAGCCGCAGGTTTCCCCTAGCACAGGTAGCTACTCGCGGGTAGCATTGAGGGACAGCTGAAGGGTTCGCACCCACGGCGGACCCTGGCTCCATCCGGCACCACCGGCTAGAGGAGTTATCCCATGACGTCCGCCACTGACAACAGTCTCGCCGCCGCAAGCGTCGACGCCACCGCAGAAGAAGCCCGCGCCGTCGCCGAAGCCGCGCGCGAAACAGAATGGAACCGGCCCAGCTTCGCCAAGGGCCTTTATCTGGGCAGCTTCGACCTGAGCCTGATACACCCCTGGCCGCAAGCAAAAACAGAAGACGTCCAGCGGGGCGAAGAATTCATGGCCCGCTTGGTGCCCTTCGCCAAAACAATGTCCGGCCGCACAATCGAGCGGGACGCAAAAATTCCCGACGAATACCTGAAAGGGCTCGCGGACTTAGGCGTTTTCGGCATGAAAGTCCCGCGCGAATATGGCGGCTTGGGACTGTCCTTGGTCTACTACGGCCGCGCCCTTGCCCTGCTGGGATCGGTCCATCCGAGCCTGGGCGCACTGATTTCAGCCCACCAATCCATCGGAGTTCCGGAACCGGTGAAGGAGTTCGGCACGCCCGAGCAGAAGCAGGAATACCTGCCGCGTTGCGCCGCCGGCGCCATTACCGCGTTCCTCCTCACAGAGCCCGACGTCGGCAGCGACCCCGCGCGCATGGGCGCCACTGCCTTACTGTCCGACGACGGCGACTCTTACCTTTTGGACGGCGTGAAACTGTGGACCACCAACGGTGTGATCGCTGAACTGGTGGTGGTCATGGCCAGGGTTCCCTCCCATACCGATGCTGACGGGACGGAACATAAGGGCGGGATCTCCGCCTTTGTGGTGGAAATGGACTCCCCCGGCATCACCGTGGAAAACCGCAACACGTTCATGGGCCTGCGCGGAATAGA
The DNA here is from genome assembly GCF_055389195.1 of Arthrobacter sp. DualSoilB13. Lineage (NCBI taxonomy): Bacteria > Bacillati > Actinomycetota > Actinomycetes > Micrococcales > Micrococcaceae > Arthrobacter > Arthrobacter sp. DualSoilB13. The sequence continues at coordinate 3,882,445 of NZ_AP035865.1, forward strand.
GAATGGTGTGACCCGCTTCCACCAAGTCCGCGTCCCTGCAGCCAACCGGCTGGGTCGTGAAGGCCAAGGGCTCAAGATTGCCCTCACCACCCTCAACACGGGGCGGCTCTCCATTCCGGGCCTGTGTGTTGCCGCCGGAAAGTGGAGCCTGAAGATCTCCCGCGAATGGTCCAACGCGAGGACGCAGTGGGGCCGTCCGGTGGGCAAACACGAAGCCGTGGGCAAGAAGATCGCGTTCATCGCCGCCACCACCTTCGCGCTGGAGGCTGTGTTCGAGCTTTCCGCTGAGATGGCCGACGCGGGCCAGAAGGACGTTCGCATCGAGGCCGCGCTGGCCAAGCTGTGGTCCACGGAACTGAGCTGCCGGATTGCCGACGAACTCGTTCAGATCCGCGGTGGACGCGGCTTCGAAACGGCCGACTCCCTGGAAGCCCGGGGCGAACGTGCCGTGGCCGCTGAGCAACTTCTCCGCGACCTCCGCATCAACCGGATTTTCGAGGGCTCCAGCGAGATCATGAAACTCCTGATCGCCCGGGAAGCCGTGGATGCACACCTTGCCGCCGCGGGAGACCTCGCCTCAGCGGACGCGAGCCTGCAGGATAAGGCGCGGGCCGCCGTCGGGGCTTCCGGCTTTTACGCTAAGTGGCTCCCGAAACTGGTGGCTGGCGCCGGAATGGATCCGCGGTCCTATGCGGAATTTGGACGCCTTGGCAAGCAGCTGCGCTTTGTGGAGAGGTCCTCGCGGCGGCTGGCCCGCCAGACGTTCTACGGCATGGGGCGTTGGCAGGCGAAGCTGGAGCACAAGCAGGCGTTCCTGGGCAGGATCGTGGACATCGGCGCTGAGCTGTTCGCCATGGCTGCGTGCTGTTCGCGGGCGGAGATGCTGCTCCGGACCCATCCTGAACAGGGCGCTACCGCTTTTGAGCTGGCTGAGGCGTTCTGTGAGCAGGCGCGTGTGCGGGTGGACGAATACTTCGATCAGCTGTGGAGGAATACTGACGACGGCGATCACGACCTTTCGCGGAAGGTCCTCGCCGGCGACTATGCCTGGTTGGAGGCCGGCGTTCTGGATCAGTCCGAAGGCACCGGGCCCTGGATCGGCGATGCCTCCCCTGGCGCTTCAACCAAGGAGAACCTGCACCGGAACTACCGGTAGGGCGTTCCTGCGGCGTTCCTTCCCAGTTAGTGCGGGGGACACCGTGACTTTGACGGGTCAGGCCGCGGAACCACCGTGATCGGCGCTCGGCAATATGGAGGCAACTGGGAAGGAACGCGACTAGCGCACGTCCCCATCCACATAGAACCAACGCTTGTCTTCCCGGACGAAGCGGCTTAGCTCGCGCTGGACCCCGCGTTCGCCGTCGAGCCTGTAGTGCGCAGCGAACTCCACTGTTCCCGTCGTGTCCAGGGGGCCACCGCCCGTGGCCGACACAATGTCCAGCCTGCGCCATTCCATGTCCGGATCCAGGTCCATCGACGCGGGGCGGGTGGACGAGTGCCAGGTGCGCAGGAGGTAGCCGGGATCCAGGACGACGAACGCCGAATAGCGGGACCGCATGAGTTGCTCAGCCGTTGGCGCATCCGCCGCGCTGCCATGAAAGCGCCCACAACATTCCTCGTATTGTTCGCCGGAGAGGCACGGGCAGGCACCGTTGCGGAGACGGGTTGAATCAGGGGTCATGGAGCGCCAATCTGAGACCAAAAATGAGAGCTGGGCAACATATTTTCCCACGCCTTATAACAGCTTCGAAACAACCCCGCCAGAGGGTGGGGCGGGGCGTGATTCCGTCGGTGCTGGACCTTAGGCTATATATGCAAGCTGGGTGGGCATTGGGCGCATCACAAAACGACGGCCAGGGGAGGCTAACGTGGAGGATCCGACAACACTCGCCATCAACCTGACGTATTTGGGGACACTCGGACTGGCGGTCCTGATGTTCCTGGGTCTGATGTTGATCGTCATCATCACCCTGGTGATCGCCGGAATCGGACGGCTACTGTCCATCATCCTTTTGGCCATGGTGGGGATCTTTCCCAAGAAGGCCAACACTCCCATAGTTCACCTCCCCCAGCACCCTGAACGCGTACCTGATCCCGCTGAGGCACACCACCATTTTGTGCCTCCCGCTGCGCCGGAGCCCGCTCTCGCGTCGGCCGGGGTTGGAGCTGCTTCCGCGCCCGGAGCCGGGGCCCCACCCGCAGCGCCCAAGCGAGACCTCCTGGGCGGTGCCCGACGACGCCTCCAGGGTGCGTCTTCTGCGCTCAAGGAAGGCGCGTGGAAGGCAAAAGTAGACCCCCGCAACCTGCCCAAACCGGCTGAGGTTAAATCAGTGGTGGAACACCAGACCGCCCACCACCCGATCGTTGTTGCAGCCGCCAAGGAACCACCCGTCCTCGCGAAGGACTGGGCAGACGCAGTGGCAGAAGCAGACGAGCGGGCTGCCGCACGCGCCAAAGCGCAACAGCCACCGGCCATCAAGGTCACCGTCCGCGACCTTGACGAGCCGACGCCGTCGTCCAACGGCAAAACCCCGGCTCCCAAGCGTCCCGACTTTCCACCCAAGAAGCCGGAGCAGGGTCCCGCACAGAGCCGCGACACCAAGAGCCCGGCCTCAGGCAATGGGGCAAAGAAGCCGGGCCCGGACACTTCCAAGGATGGAAAGTCTCCGAGCCCGATCCGAAAAGGTTCGCTCAGCGGCGCCAGCCGCAACTCCTAGATGCCTAGGCTGCCAACTGCCTAAACGCAGCACCGTGGTAGATCAATGGTTTGGATTCGAAATTGATGGTGGTGGCCTTGACCTCCAGAACGACGATCGCGTGATCCCCCGCGGGCGTCTCAGACACAATTTCGCATTCGAAACCCAGCACCGCGCCGTCGATCAGAACTGCACCTGAGTCGCTCACGCTGGTGTCCAATCCGGCAAAACGGTCGCGCGTTTTGGAGGCCAGCTGGAGGGCGGCCGCTTCCTGGCCCTCGGCGAGCACCGAAACGCCAAGCCGCTGCGCTTGACGGAGCTTCGGCCAAGTGGTGGAGGAGTTCTGCACGGCGAACATCACCAATGGCGGCTCCAGCGATACACCCACCGTGAAGGACGATGCAACCAAGGCTTCCGGCGTGAAGTCCACCATGGCACTGAACGCCGCAACTCCGGACGGGAACTGCGCGAATGCTGCCTTGATGGCCGCCGTTTCTTCCACTGTGGTCTGTGTCATTCCGGTGTCCCCTATCGTGCGATGCCTGAGTTCCCTACCCATGATTCACCTGCTTCCGGTAACGGCAATATTTGTTGATTCGAAAGACATTTGTGTTGCCGCGTGTCAAGAAATGTCGCGAAGTAAGGCCTCCTCCATTACCTCGCAAGAAGAAAAACGAAGAACTTCTACCATTTGCGTTTATGCCTCCGGTAGCCGTGTGTAGCCTCGATTGAACATCCGCACCGTTCCACCACAGGAAGCCGACATGAGCCTCAACGAGCTACGAACGCTTGGACGCACTGGCGCCCTGATCAGCCCCCTCACGCTGGGCACCCTGAATTTCGGCACCGGCGCCGCACCCACGGGTCCGGCCGAGAGCATCCGCATCATCAAGGCCGCCCTCGACGCCGGTATCACCAGCGTTGACACCGCCGACATCTACTCACAGGGCGAGGCCGAGACCGTGGTTGGCCAGGCCATCCACAGCCGGCGCGACGACGTTTTCCTGGCCACGAAGTTCCACGGCCAGATGGGCTCCAACCCGGCACACGCCGGCAACTCACGACGGTGGATCGTCCGGGCTGTGGAGGACAGCTTGCGGCGGCTGAACACGGACAGGATCGATCTCTACCAGGCGCACCGTCCGGACTACAACACCGATCTCCTTGAGACCATCACTGCCCTCAACGACCTCATCCGCCAGGGCAAGATCCTCTATTACGGCACGTCCGTGTTCAGCCCCGCCCAACTTGTTGAGGCCCAGTGGATCGCGAACACCAACCACCTGACCCCGCCCGTGGTGGACCAGGTTCCTTACTCCCTTCTGGTGCGCGCCAACGAACGGGACGTTTTCCCCATCACCCAGCAGTACGGCGTCGGGGTTTTGAGTTACGGACCGCTCGACGGCGGCTGGCTGGCGGGCGGTTATCGCGTCGGCGGGGGCCAGCCGGAGAGTTCGCGATCGGCAGCGGTTCCGGGCCGTTTCGATGTGAACGCACCCTTTAACCAGGGCAAGCTGCACGCCGCGGATGCGCTCGCGCAGCTTGCGACACGCCATGAGTTGACCCTGATACAGCTCGCCGTCGCCTTCGCCCTGAACCATCCGGCGGTCACCAGCGTGGTCATCGGACCGCGGACCGAGGATCACCTCACCGATTACTTGAAGGCCGCAGATGTGGTGCTGAGCGAGTCCGTTTTGGATGAGATCGACGACATCGTGGCCCCGGCCGTGAATTTCCTGGAGCGGGACGCCGGCACTGTTGCGCCCCACCTTGAGTACCCGGAACTTCGACGCCGGTAGCCCCCTTCCGTTGTGAGGCCCGCTTTGCACGCTCCCGGCACGCGTTAGCGCGCAAAGCAGGCCTCACAACAGGCTATTGACGCGGGTTCGGCCGCGGCGTGATCCTTGACCTAAGTGCTGCGGCACTCCGCAGCGTTTAGCTTCCAGTAGAACGCCGCCGCCCCATGTCCAAACACCACGTCAAACAAAAAGCAACGAAAGCAGCCAACCCAGGCCAGCCAACCCAAGGTCCGCTGACTCACGAAGAACTACAACTTTCCGGGCGGAACCACTCCATGCCGCTTGAGGCCCTGCACGACGACATCACGCCGGCCGGGCTGCATTACCTGCTGATCCACTTCGACATCCCCCATGTTTCCGCTGAGACATGGCGGCTTCGGCTGGGTGGCGCCGTTGACCGGAGCCTCGAGCTGAGTCTCGAGGACATCAAAGCCCGGCCCGCCGTCACCATGCCCGTCACCCTTGAATGCGCAGGAAACGGACGGTCGCTTCTGCAGCCACGTCCCGTCAGCCAACCCTGGGTTCTCGGCGCGGTGGGCACGGCAGAGTGGACCGGAACCCCGTTGGCACCCTTGCTGGAGGAAGCAGGCCTGGCGAGTGACGCCGTCGAACTTGTCTTTACCGGTGCCGACAACGGCATACAAGGGGGCGTCGAAGAGCCTTACGCGCGCAGCCTCTCGGTGGCGGAAGCCATGCATCCCGAAGTCATGCTGGTCTACGCCATGAACGGCAACCCGCTGCCCATTCAGCACGGCTTTCCGCTCAGGTTGCTGGTGCCGGGTTGGTACGGCATGGCCAGTGTGAAGTGGTTGACGTCGATCGAAGCTGTGACGTCGCGGTTCATGGGTTTCCAGCAGGCGGTCGCGTACCACTACCTCCAAGGTCCAGACGGGCCCGGCATACCCGTGTCCCACATTCGCGTCCGCTCCCTGATGGTGCCGCCGGGAATCCCGGACTTCTACACGCGGCGACGCGTCGTGGACGCCGGTCCCGTGATGCTCCACGGGCGTGCCTGGTCCGGGCACGGTGAGGTGGATCGCGTGGAGGTGGGGATCGACGGCGAGTGGATGCCCGCGCATGTGGATCCGCCGCTGGGTGATTTCGCGTGGCGGCGGTGGTCCATGGTGTGGGTCGCGAGCCCCGGGGACCATGTTCTGCGGTGCCGGGCCATGGATTCGTCGGGCGCGCTCCAGCCCACTGAACAGGTGTGGAACTACCAGGGCATCGGGAACAACATGGCGCAGGTGGTTGAGGTGACGGTGCGGTAGTTGGCTCTCGGCGGGCTGCCAGCGGCGGTTTCCGACGGCGGGATCCCGACCAGATGGTCAGACGCGCCACTCAGAACCTCCCGATTATCCGATAGCCGAGCTGCCTTGTCCGCATGCTGTACCGCAGGGCAAGAAGAAGCGACGCCACGGCTGCGGAGGCAACGGCGACCATCGCCGATTCCCACATCAGGATCCCGATGATGGCAATCGGGATGGTTACCAGATACGTAACCACGGTTGATGGTAGGGAGAGCCACGATGCCCGCTGTTCCACCGTCAAGATCTCCCCGCACAAATTCTCCACGACATAGGCAGGCACTGCGAGGAGATAGGCAGCAGTCAGCATCCACACCAATCCAACGTCAATCTCATCGCCGCCAAAGACCCTGGCAAAGACGGGAACGGCCGCTGCCACACCGGCCGCCGCGATGAAACTGGGCCAGACAACATACTTACCCGAACGTTGCACCACAGCGTGGGCGTCCGGCTGGCTTCGGCCCCGGGAGTACCCAACAAAAACGCCAACAGCGCTGAGGGTCGCTTGCGGAACCCGGCAGTAGAGGGTCCAGATCCTCGTGGCCACCGCTGCCGCAGCAACGGTGGCCACGTCCAAACGGCTGATGAGCATGAAGGGCACCACGGCAGCGGCGTAGTTGTTCATTTGCCGCAACCCGACTCCAAGGCTTGTTACAAACATCTCGCGGGTCAGCAGGATGATCCGGGGTTGATCAGCCGCGGCTCCGCTTTCCCCGTGACCTCGGGAGAAATGCCGTGCGAGGACAACAACCCCGCAGGCAGCAGTGAAAACCTGAGCGATCACCGTAGCAATGGCTACAGCAATCACCGGGTTGGCTGCCAGCACATTCAGCGGACCGTAAACCAAGGCGGCATTGAACGCCGCATTCAACACGAACACGGTGGCAATGAGGACAATGGAAGCGCGTTGTCTCCCCACGATGCGGAGGGTGACCGAGACGGCGGCCAGAGCCAACGTGAAGGGAATGCCCATCATGCGTACGGTCAAGTAATCGGTGGCTATGGCAGCCACAGCAGGCTCGGAGCCTACAACGGCAAAGATCAGGGGAACAACCCGGGTGACCACCATCCCGGCTGCAGTCCAGACGGCAGCAACGATCAACAGCGCGGCAAATAATTTGGGCAATAACCTGCTGGCATCATTCCGCCCTTCGGCGCGAGCCAATTTCACAGCAAAAACATCGATGATTCCCGCGAAGAAGGCCATGAAGAGCGCCGTCACGAGATCGCCCAAACCTATGCCGGCCACCATGAGGGCACCGAAAGGGGCCACGAAGGCCAGGTCAATAGCTCCATTTCCGGCGCTCAGGAGATCGACTGCAAACATGGTCCCGGCCAGGGAGGCAAACGTCCGAGGAGATAGGACAGTGTGGGTAGCAGCGCTCGACGCCGCCGGGTCCTCCGTTGAACCGATTCGTTGTGACATCACGCTATTCCCGCGCGAGCAGGTCCTTTGCAGATTGAACTCGGGCACTGGGTCTCATCATTACGAATCACAAGCTAACACACATTATTCGCCCATTGACGATTCCCGAGGGTTTCCTAAATTTACTTTGATCGGAGTTCTTAGTGCATTGGAAATTGCGCCAGAATGACGCTTCGTGGGATTACGGCAGGAATACAGGAAATGCAGAATTGCTGCAAGTCACATTCATTGGGTCCGTTCCACACCGGCTCGCTCGGGCCCCTTTGACGCCTCGAAACTGGGTCTGCCGTGCACACACCCCGGTTATCGGCGACAATTCAATGATGAGCATCCCGTCCTCGTCCCCGGCCAACGTCCGAGTCGATGCTTGGCTGTGGGCGATCCGCGCCTATAAGACCCGTTCCGCTGCCACGGCTGCCTGCCGCGCAGGGCACATCCGGATCAACGGGAACCCGGTCAAGGCGTCGCAGAGCGTGATCATTGGAGACACCATCCGGGTCCGGGAGTCAGGCTGGGAACGCATCCTTGAGGTACGGCGACTTATCGCCAAACGCGTCGGAGCCGAAGCCGCTTCCCACTGCTTCACGGACCATACTCCCCCGCGTCCCGTAGCCCCTAAGCTAGGCCTACCCCAGCGTGACCGCGGAACCGGCCGGCCCACCAAGAAGGACCGACGGGACATGGAGAAGCTGCGGGGCTAGGCGGGCCCTCGCGGACGTTATCCACAGGCTGCGTTTTCTGACATGAATGGATGCCCGTCCCCGGCCTAGACTGACCGGCACACCGCCAAACAGCTGCTGGGGAGCCTGTCATGTCACGCCTTTCGTTTGCCACTTTTCCTTTTGTTCACGTCCGAACGTGGGTCGCGGGACTCGCCGCTGTGGTGCTTTTGAGCGGTTGCCAGGGCGGCTCCGCACCAGGCGCGTCACCCTCAGAGAGCATCTCGACGACGGCGTCGCCCAGCTTGAGCGTTTCGGCTCCGGCGGCTTCGGCTACTGCGACGGCCTCCCCCGTATACAAGCCTGCAGACGCCCACGGAAAGGCGCAGAACGTGCCCGTTCCCGTGATGCCAGAGCTGGCGAAGGAGAACTCGAAGGCCGGGCTGGAAGCGTTCATTGGGTACTGGTTCCAGTTGCTTAGCTACGCGTACGAAACCGGCGACACAGCCAAGGCAAAAGAGTTGTCCAATGAAAGTTGCGTGCTTTGCACAGACCTCCTGTCCAACGTCGCAACAAACTACACGGAGGGCCGGTGGCTGGTCGGCGGAAAATATCAGACGCCTGTAATCGAAGTCCTTTGGGAGCCGTCGGCACCATCGCAACCTGCAAAGGTCCAAGTGCTGCAAGACCAGATCCTGTATATGAACCCGGATGGGTCTAATGGCAGGGAGCCGACGGCTGCAATAAATGATGCAGCGGCCTTCTTTGGCAAGTTCGCCAATAATTCTTGGTCTACAGCGGATCTCGGCGTGATTCGATGAGATCCATCTCTGCCCGTTTCGTGGCTGTCACCGTTCTACTTGTTTCGGCAACGCTTTCTTCGGCGCCTTCTTGGGCGGCGAACACACCAAGCCCGGGAACCGGCTTCACTGATCGCTCAATTGAGGTCGGCTCCAAGTTCATCATCGATCCAGTTACTGGCGTGCCATCCACAAACATGGGATCAGACGCCGCCGGGGAGGATCCATACCAATACAAGGCGGACTTCCGCTGCCGCGTTGGCGGTCCGGGCTCCCGCGAAATGGGCTGCCTAACTCTTGAATGCCCGCCTACTACATCCGGCGGCGAGAAGGGCTCGCCTGTTATTTGGTTGAAGGCTCCCAAGGGGATCACCAATCCGACCTTCACTGATTGGCAGCCAGTCGACGGCAAGCCCGCATGTTTGTATGACGCCGAGCCCGAAAATGTCATGGAAGATATCGCCGCCCGGATCCTTGCCGATTTCCGCCAACTACCCGTCAACCCCGGAAACCTCCAAGCCCAACCCTTCCCCCACACCCTCAAAGGCGGCCCCACCAACTTCTACACCACCACCAACGACCAAACCTTCGACCTCACCATCCTCGGCCAAACAGTCCACCTCACCGCCACACCCACCAACTACACCTACACCTTCGGCGACGGCACCACCCTCGGCCCCACACCAGCCGCCGGCTACTCCATCCCCGAAACCGAATGGCTCAACAACCAGACCCGCACCAGCCACATCTACACAGAAACCGGCAACTACCAAGCAGCAGTCACCACCAGCTTCACCGGAACCTACTCCGTCAACAACGGCCCACCACTACCCATCAACGGCACCCTGGACATCACCACACCCACCAAAACCATCCACGTCTGGAAAACAGAAAGAGCACTCGTCGCCGACACCTGCCAGGAAAACCCCAACTCCTGGGGCTGCCCCGGGGCAGTTTCCAAGTAAACGGACGACGCCGCGTACCACCCACGATTCAAAGTGGGTGGTTGCGGCCCAGGAATTCAGGGATCCTTCGCCTTAAGTGAAGAGAAGCATCAGTTCCTAAGAACTGATGCTTCTAGCCTGCCAAGCTCTAGGAGAACCAGGTACCTGGAGGACCCATGAACAGCAGGAAGCTAAAGACGGCCCCCACGGCGACGAGAGTAACAACTACGGCGAGAATCGGGTTCCGGAGAACCCAGGCCTGGGCTTTCTCAAATCCGCCTCGGGGTGCGTCGCCGCCAGCGGCCAAGCGCCAGCCGCCGTCGAGAAGGCCGCGACGATCCAGCGACTTCTCCGTTGGGATGGTGGCGTAGGGGATAACGGCTGAACCGATCGCGAGCAGACCCGTTCGGGTAGACCACTTTTGGTTGATCCACGTGAATGCCGCCGTCGCAGCGTAGCAAAGGAAAACGAAGCCGTGGATGCCTCCGGCAATGCTCACCCCAACCTCAGTGGTGCGCGTGACGTACTTAAGGAACAGCCCGATCAACAGCAACGTCCATGTCACGGCCTCGGCAAAAGCAACGGTACGGAACAAGGTGCGGGGCTGCATTGAAGTCCTCAGGTCGGAAACGGGAGACACGCGCTATTTTACCGGCTGTAGAACTGCCCCCACGTCACGGCATGGGCCTCGCAGCGTTACGGCAAAGGCAGCGCCTTCCGATTCCGGATCTGCGAGTCGCCCAACTCAATAGCCACGGGAGCTATCTCCACCTCCGGCTCGTGGCGTGAGCGGGCTTTGCCAACAGCGATGTGGGGCAACCACCGCGGCGACTTGTAACCAAGGGCGGGCGAGCTGAGGATGAAGTCGTCGATGTTGTCCAGGCCCAGGTCGTCGAAAAGTACGTGTAGCCCTTGCACCAAAAGTGCCTGATAGTCGTGCACTTCTTGAGGCACTTCGACTTCGAGCCCCATCAGACGGCCCCCGCCCAAAGGGATCAGTTTGTCCGACTTCCCCAGAAAGCCCTGCAATACCGGCAACTCCGTCAACCAACTGGCGATCTCCGGAAGCGTCTTCTCTGGAGCTGACAACCCTTTGGTCCAGGCAGCAATGTCGCGGCCCAGTTCATCCAGGATGCCAACATGGAGCAACGTCATATGCAGGCCCTGCGGTTTGCGGAGGGCCTCAACGAACCGGTTCAGCCCGTCGTAGTCCGACGCTCCTGCGCCCACCCGAAGGACAGGCACCTCAACTGTGATGCGAGGTCCATGCGGTTTGCCTGCAGCGGGATGATGACTGCCCGTCATGGTTGCCATTATGCGCCGTAAGGCCTGCGAGCGGGAGGCCGACGGCGGATCTCAAGTTCCGCCGTCGTGGTGCTGTTGGCGGGTGGCAGGGTTTCACTTCTTGGGGCGAGCCTGAACCAGGTTGGCGAACGGCAGGCGCCCATGAGCGGCCACGAAGCCTGCGTGGAAGGCGGCCTCGGCTGCATTGACCTCGGAAGCCGGGAGTTCCTTCCACGCGATGATCAGGTCCAAGGCGTCGCGGAGTTGCCAGATGAGCCGTGCGTCCCAAACGACGGTTGGCCGTCCACGGCCGTAGTCCAGAAACTCTTGGATCTGCTTGCGGAGCCCGCGATTACCTTGGCTCCCGGCGCTGGCTTTGCCGATGTAGAGCACAGAAGCGTCGGGCACCCATTCGGCTTCCAGTTCGTCACGCTTGAGATTGGGGTCTTTCTTCTTGAACGTGCCTGCAGTGCTCTTACCGAGGAATAAGGGCTCGAAGTCCGCGGGGCGGAGGATCACGAAAATGCCCGGGCCCTGCGGAATCCTCATAAGATCGAGTTCGTCGATCGGCCGGAAGCCGGTGAACCCGTTCTCGGTGAGGGACTTTTTGGTGAAGATCATGGTTCATTGTGTCAAGCCCACGTCATAACCTCTGCTGCCAGCCCGGCGTCCGTCAATTTGGACCAGGGCTTTTCAAGGAGGCAGAAGATGCACTGTCGCCATACGGCAACAAAAGCTAAAGTCGGCGTACGGCGACATCCTCCAAAGTTGCCGTACGGCGACAGGAGTGGAATTGCGTACGGTTCGAGAGGCTGGTCCGCTGGTGCGTGAGCTTCGCGACGAGTGTGGCTGGTCACAGAAGGAACTCGCCCGCCGGGCGAACGTGTCGCGAACCTTCGTGATCGATGTGGAGTCCGGCAAAGCCACCGTGGAGACATCGAAATTCATGGACGTCTTCCAAGCTCTGGGATTCGAAATTGCCATTCGCAACAGCGAGACGGGCAATGTCCGATGGTAAACGAACGCGCAGATAGAACGTATCCCACGTTGCCCCGAGGGGACGCCGGGGTCCACAAGAAAGTCCCCAAACCGTGAAGCGACTCTTTCAGCGTTGACACGCCCTTGTGACCCGTGCCATATTCAGAGCGTGAACCTGTCAGACAGCCGGACAGCCGGACAGCAAGGACCTCAGGGTGGGCATACGCCCATCTCACGCATCTCCGCAGCCGAGGCGGTCTTTGCGGCACTCCGCCGCGCCATTGAGGGCGGCCAGTTCGATATCGGCACCAAGCTGAGTTCCGAGGCAACGTTGGCAGGCCAGTACGGCGTGAGCCGCTCAGTCATCAGGGAAGCTTTGAGGTCCTGCAACACCTTGGGCCTCACGGTGACCAAGACCGGCAAGGGCACGTTCATTGTGGCCAACAAGGTTGCTAACGACCTTACCTTGGGTCAGTACAGTGCGCGGGATCTTAACGAAGCACGTCCTCACATCGAGATCCCGGCAGCGGGACTGGCGGCTCAAAGAAGGACCGAGGAAGAACTGGAACACCTCAAGGAAATCGTCCAGGAGATGCTCACCGAGAACGATCCCGAAGCGTGGGTGAACCTGGACGCCAGCTTCCATTCAGCCGTTGCCCGCGCCAGCGGGAACCGTGTGTTTGCCAGCGTCGTCTCGGACATTCGTGAAGCCCTGGCCCACCAGTCCGAAACCTTGAACCTCGTCGCAGACCGGCAACACCGCTCGGACGAGGAACACGTCGCAGTACTCAACGCAATCGAAGCCGGCGACTCCGAAGCCGCGAGCAACGCGATGGCCGCTCATCTGCAGGCCGTCAGCGTGGCACTGGACACGATCCTCAGCAAATGACACATCCGAAGGACACTATGCCCGCCCCTGCAGCACCGGCCCACCAGGCCGCGGCACTGAACATAAAGCCGCCCCACCACGTCCCGCTCGTAGAGGTAACACGTGACGGCTTGGTGGAGAGCATCCACTACGGCTCGTTGATCGCCCTCACAGCGGGCGGCAGCACCGCCGTCGAGGCTGGCGAGCCGGCCGCCCCCATGTACCCGCGTTCCAGCCTGAAGCCATTACAGGCTGTTGCCTTGCTCAAGGCCGGGTTGGACATCCCCCAGCACCTCTTGGCCCTTACGGCGGCCAGCCACTCCGGCGCGCAGATGCACCGCGACGGCGCCGTTGAGATCCTGAAGCTGCACGGCCTCACCGAGGCGGCCTTGGGTAACAGCCAGGACCTCCCCTTCGGTGTCCCTGAACGTGAAGAGTGGCTCCGCGCCGGCAACGGCCCCACCCAGCTCGCGCAGAACTGCTCCGGCAAGCACGCCTCCATGACCGCCGTCTGCGTCATCAACGGCTGGCCTGTGGAGGGCTACTTGCACCCCGGGCACCCCTTGCAGGTCCTGGTCCGCGACACCATCACAGAGCTCACTGGCGAAGAAGCCGCTGCGGTCAGCACGGACGGCTGTGGTACCCCGCTCTTCGCGCACTCGCTGCACGGCATGGCGCGCGCTTACGGCCGCCTCGCCGCTGCCGATGAAAGCACAGACGAGGGCAAGGTTGCCCACGCCATGCGCCGGTTCCCGGAGATGGTGGCTGGTGAGAGCCGTGACGTTACAGCCCTCATGCGGGCCGTTCCCGGCTTGCTCGCGAAGGATGGTTTTGAAGGCCTCCAGCTGGTTGGCCTCCCGGACGGCACCGGCGTCGCAGTGAAGATTTCCGACGGCGGCGATCGCGCCCGCATGCCCGTCACCGTCGAGGTTCTTCGCCGGTTGGGCGTCGACGGCGGCAGCCTGGACACGCTTCAAAGCCCCCCTGTGCTGGGCGGCGGCCTTCCGGTCGGCGAGCTCCGCGCAGCCCAAATTTTCAGCAACTAAACCAAGGACAGCTATGACCACCGTCGATCAGGCGATCCCCCTCCGTTCCGAACACGACCTTTTGGGCGACCGCAATGTCCCCGCGGATGCCTACTGGGGCGTGCACACCCTCCGCGCTATCGAGAACTTCCCCATCACCGGGCAACCCCTCTCCACCAACAAGCACCTGGTTAGGGGCCTGGCGGCCGTAAAGCAGGCAGCCGCACGCACCAACCATGAGCTTGGCCTGCTGGATGCCGAGAAGGCAGGCGCCATCGAGCAGGCATGCCAGGACATCCTTGACGGCATGCTGCACGAGCAGTTCATGGTGGACGTGATCCAGGGCGGTGCGGGAACCAGTTCCAACATGAACGCCAATGAGGTCATCGCCAACCGGGCGTTAGAGATCCTGGGCCACCCCAAGGGCGAGTACTCCAAGCTTCACCCCAATGACCACGTGAACCTGAGCCAGTCCACCAACGACGTTTACCCGACGGCCGTGAACCTCGCCACGATCTTCTCCGTGAAGGAACTCCTGGAGGCCCTCGAGGAACTCGAGTTGGCCTTCGCCGAGAAGGGCCGGGAGTTCCGGACCGTGGTGAAGATGGGTCGCACGCAGTTGCAGGACGCGGTTCCCATGACACTTGGCCAGGAGTTCGGCGGGTACGCCGTGACCATCGGCGAGGACCGGGCGCGCCTGGACGAATCCCACATGCTGATCCACGAGATCAACCTCGGTGCCACGGCAATCGGCACGGGGTTGAATGCCCCGGCCGGTTACGCGGATGCCGCGTGCCGCCATCTGGCCGACATCACTGGCCTTCCCCTCATTACTGCTGCTGACCTCATTGAGGCCACGCAGGACGTGGGTGCGTTCGTCCACCTGTCCGGCGTGCTGAAGCGCGTGGCCGTGAAACTCTCCAAGATTTGTAACGATCTCCGCTTGCTGTCTTCCGGACCGCGTGCGGGTTTGGGCGAGATCAACCTTCCGGCCGTGCAGTCCGGTTCGTCGATCATGCCCGGCAAGATCAATCCGGTGATCCCGGAAGTGGTCAGCCAGGTGGCGTATGAGGTCATCGGCAACGATGTCACAGTCACCATGGCCGCGGAGGCCGGCCAGCTCCAGCTGAACGCCTTCGAACCGATCATTGTGCACAGCCTGCACAAGAGCATCTCCCACCTGGAAGCAGCGTGCCGCACCCTTACGGCGCGCTGCGTCCGGGGCATCACTGCAAACACCGAACGGCTACGGCTTACCGTGGAGCAGTCGATCGGTCTCGTCACGGCATTGAACCCCCATATCGGCTACGCCTCCGCCACCGCTATCGCCCAGGAAGCGTTGGCAACGGGCAAGGGCGTTGCAGAACTCGTGTTGGAGCACGGTCTCCTGACCGCTGCCCAGCTGGAGGAACTGCTGAGCCCCGAGCGTCTGGCAAATCTCAGCAAATAGGCCGAAACTGGCCTGTAAGCGCTCCGACCAGCCGTCCCGCCCCATGAGGCATACCCCCACGAGGCTTTGTTCTGCGTGCCCGAATCCCTCCCCGGGCGCGCCCAGGACACCCCCAACAGGACACCCCTAAGGATTCCAATGACCAACCCCATCACGGACCACACGGTCCCGGCCCAAGCGCACGCCAGCGAGAAAGCCCTCCACCAGGAGGACTCCGGCTACCACAAGGACCTCAAGCCCCGCCAGATCCAGATGATCGCGATCGGCGGCGCGATCGGCACCGGGCTGTTCCTGGGTGCCGGCGGCCGACTCAACGCAGCTGGCCCTTCCCTTGTCATCGCGTACGCAATCTGTGGTTTCTTCGCTTTCCTGATCCTCCGCGCACTCGGTGAACTGGTTCTGCACCGCCCGTCGTCGGGTTCCTTCGTTTCCTACGCCCGTGAGTTCTACGGCGAGAAGGCCGCCTTCGTTTCTGGGTGGTTCTACTGGATCAACTGGGCCACCACCACCATTGTGGACATCACCGCCGCGGCGCTGTACATGAACTTCTTCGGAAAATACGTCGCGTGGATTGGTGCGGTTCCGCAATGGGCCTGGGCGCTGATTGCCCTGGTGGTAGTCCTTTGCCTCAACCTGGTGTCCGTGAAGGTCTTCGGCGAAATGGAGTTCTGGTTCGCGCTGATCAAGGTGGCAGCACTGGTGGCCTTCCTCCTGGTGGGCACCTACTTCGTCATCTTCGGCACACCCGTGGAAGGCCAGGAAGTCGGCTTCAGCCTCATCGCAGACAACGGCGGCGTCTTCCCCAACGGCGTCCTTCCCATGATCATCCTCATGCAGGGCGTGCTGTTCGCCTACGCATCGATTGAGCTCATCGGCACTGCAGCCGGCGAAACTGCCAACCCGGAAAAGATCATGCCCAAGGCCATCAACTCCGTGGTCATCCGCATCGCCCTCTTCTACGTTGGTTCCGTCATCCTCCTGGCCCTGTTGCTCCCGTTCACCGCTTACGAGAAGGGTGTCAGCCCCTTCGTGACGTTCTTCGGCTCCATTGGTGTTGAGGGCGTGGACGTCATCATGAACCTCGTGGTGCTCACCGCAGCCTTGTCCTCACTCAACGCCGGGCTTTACTCCACGGGCCGCATCCTCCGCTCCATGTCCGTGGCCGGTTCGGCCCCGAAGTTCGCCCAGCGCATGAATAAGGCTGGCGTCCCGTACGGTGGCATTGCCATCACGGCCGGCGTTTCCCTGCTCGGCGTTCCTCTGAACTACCTGGTCCCGTCCGATGCTTTCGAGATCGTCCTCAACGTCGCATCCGTGGGCATCATCGTCACGTGGGCCACCATCGTCCTGTGCCAGATGCAGCTCAAACGATGGGCCGACAAGGGGTGGCTCAAGCGCCCGTCCTTCCGGATGTTTGGTGCCCCCTACACCGGCTGGTTGTCCTTGATCTTCCTGGCGGCCGTGCTGATCATGGTGTTCATCGAATCCCCGTTGACCATGCTGGTCACCGCGATTGCCTGTGGACTCATGGTCTGGGGCTGGTTCCTGTGCCGCAAGCAAATCCATGAGCTTGCTGCCACCCGTGACGGCTACACGGGCAGCGCCCCCGTCATCGCCAACCGCCCTCTTCCCGGCGGCGACAAGTAACAGGCAACTACCGCTAGTTCACGACGGCGGCACCCGGGTTCCGTACCAATCGGAACCCAGGTGCCGCCGTCGTACGTTAACGCACTCAACTGAGAAGGGGGCGGACACAGACATCCGATCATTCGTGGCTACTATTGGTCCATGGCTGTCACAGACGAGGCGATCAGCAAGATCAAAGACATGCTGATCCGCGGCGAACTCAAGGCCGGCGACCGACTCCCGCCGGAAAAAGAACTGAGCGAACGGCTCGGCCTTTCAAGGAGTTCATTGCGTGAGGCTGTGAAGGCTCTGGAGCTGATCCGTGTGCTGGATGTTCGCCGCGGCGATGGCACCTACGTGACAAGCCTCGACGCGAAGCTGCTCAACGAAGCCGTTGGGTTCGTCGTTGACCTGCACCAGGACCGGTCCATCCTGGAACTCTTTGAGGTCCGACGAATCCTGGAGCCCGCAACCGCACACCTGGCGGCCGCTAAAATCACGCCGGCCGAGCTGCAAGCCCTGCGAAGCACCATGGACGGCATCGACGAGAACACGGACGTCGAGGAACTCGTCGCGCATGACCTGCAATTTCACAGCATCATTACCGAGGCCGCGGGAAACGACTACCTCGGGAGCCTCTTGGAAGCACTGTCCAGCAGCACCGTGCGGGCCCGGATCTGGCGTGGACTGACGCAGGAAAAAGCTGTGGCGCACACCCTGGCGGAGCACCACGCAATTGCTGACGCCTTGGAACGCGGCGACGCTGAACTGGTGCGAGCCCTGGTCACCGTGCATATCAGCGGCGTAGAGAACTGGTTGCGGCAGGCGCTCTAATTGTCCGGCAAAGGGGTGACTGCCAAGCCGTAGGTCCGCACCGCCGTCTCCTCCAGCACAAGGTCCTGCTCCGAGGGACTCAAGGAAGACACCAGTTCCAGCAGGACATCCAGCGTCCGGCCGTACGGTGCACCCACAGTACTCACTGGCCAGTCACCGCCAATCATCAAACGCCCCGGCCCGAATGCCTCCAATGCTGTTTCAAACAGCGGCCGCAACGCATCCGCGGTGTAGTCGACTCCGGGCAAATGTAAGCCGGAAAGTTTGGCCACTGTGTTCGGCTCCCGTCCCAGCGCCAGGAAGTCTGCGCGCCATAGGTCCATGAGCGAAGGATCAGCCAGCGGCGGCTTACCCAAATGATCCAGCACAACGGTCAGTTCCGGCATCTCACGGGCGAGCCGAACCGCAGAACTCAGGTGCCGCGGAAAAGCATCGGGGATGTCCAAGGTGAGGCCGCGCCGCGCCACCAGCGCCAGCGACTCCCGAACAGGCGGAAGATCCAGGAAATCATCCCGGGGATCGTCATGCACCAGATGCCGCACTCCCCTGAAAACCGCTTGAGCCGTGAATCGGTGCAACTGCTCAGCGGCGTCAGCCGGCGCGTCCAACCTGATCCAGCCCACCACTCCGAACACCCAGGGATTCCTCGCGGCGACGGCCAACATGCTTTCGGTATCGGCAACGGAATCGTCGGCCTGCACCAGCACGGCTCCCCTGACTCCGGCAGCGTCCAACGTCTGGCGCGCCTCATCTTCGCCGAAGCTGCGGAAGAGTTCACCATGCTGCGGGCCCAGCCACGGATAGTGGCGCGCACCGCCGGTGACGAAGGTGTCCAGGGTCCACAAATGCAGGTGCGAATCAATCACCGCCCAACGCCCTCCAAAGCCTCCCACAGCTCCTCCGGCACGGTCGCCTCCATACGGGCAGCGTTGATGGAGACTTGTTCAGGAGAAGTCGCCCCGGCTGTCACGTTCACCACTGCCGGGTGCCGCAGCGGAAACTGGAGTGCCGCCGTCGGAAGTTCCACGCCGAAATCGCGGCAAACGGCTGCGAGCGCACGCGCCCGTTCCAGCACATCCGGTGGTGCCTGACTGTAGTTGTAGTGGGCGTCCTCGGGGACTTCGGGCCGGGCCAGGAGGCCCGAGTTGTAGGCACCAACGCTGACGACGCCGGTGCTGCGCTCGGCACAGCGTTCAAGTAGCGGGACGCCGGGCTGCTCAAGCAGGGTGTACCTACCGGCGAGCATCACAAGGTCCAGGTCCGCGGCTTCGACGCATTCCAACGCCGCTTCGGCAGAGTTGATGCCCACTCCGATCGCCCGGACTACACCCTCGGAGCGGAGTTTCTCCAGGGCCGGGAGCGCGTGGGTGATTCCGGCCTGGAGATCGTGGACGTCGGGATCGTGCAGGTATGCGATGTCCACGTGGTCCAGGCCGAGCCGTTCCAGGGAGT
Organism: Arthrobacter sp. DualSoilB13; assembly: GCF_055389195.1. Taxonomy (NCBI): domain Bacteria; kingdom Bacillati; phylum Actinomycetota; class Actinomycetes; order Micrococcales; family Micrococcaceae; genus Arthrobacter; species Arthrobacter sp. DualSoilB13. The sequence goes on from NZ_AP035865.1 coordinate 3,901,590, forward strand.
CTTCGATGCTGCGGCGGACGCCCTTTTCGGAGAAGTCCCACACACGCTGGGTGGTGGCGGGGACGTCGAAGCCTTCGGGGTCCTGGCCCCCACGTGTGTTGGGTTCCAGGAGCCGGCCTACCTTGGTGGAGATGACGAATTCGTCGCGGGGCTTGTCCCGGAGAACAGCACCCAGTCTCTGCTCGGAGAGGCCCAGCCCGTAGTGGGGCGCGGTGTCGAAGTATCGGATGCCGGCGTCCCAGGCTGCCAGGACGGTTGCGAGCGCCTCTCCGTCGGGGATGGCCCGGTAGAGGTTACCGATGCCCGCCCCGCCGAAGCCCAGTTTGCCCAGTTTTCGCAGATCGAGTGAGTTCATGGCAGTTCCCATACCCTTTGGATACCCGTATCCGCCCCTGAGTAATCGTCGTGGACCTCTAAGAGTTCAGCCATTCGGGCCTGCCATGGCACATTGGCCGGGTGGTGGGCGAGCGCATGCCGCATTTCTTGATAGTTGTCGACGTCCACTACGTGGAAGAGGTCGAGCCCGCTGCGCCAGATACGCCAGTTCCGCACACCGGCTTCCTTGAGCGCTGTCACCAGCTCAGGGGGAATGTGCGAGTGGGCGTCAGCGTACGCCTCTTCCAACCCTGGTTTGAGCCGTGTGTGGAGGGCGATGCTCTCAACCATTCACGGCCTCCGGCTCTGCAGCCGACGGTTTCAGGAAGAGTTCCACCACAGGTACGGCGACGTCCGGCCGCTGCACTGGCAGCTTGATGGTTAACGTCCCTGGCGGTTGGCCTCCCTGGGTCATGTTCATGGCCTGCTGTCCGGGGTTTACTTCTTTGAGGAACACCTCGGACGCGTCGTTCAGCAACTGCGCGTACTCGACCTTCCCGGCAAGGTCCGGGAGGTGGACGTACTCGAACGGCCAAGCGAACAGGTGGACGTAAAGCCTGTCACCGCGCTGCGTGTATCGCGTATCTGCCGGGGCCGTGAACTGCGAGGCCCCCGCCCCGTAGATGGCGCGCGAGTGCAGCTTCATCCAGCCGCCAATGCCTTCCAAGGATGCCAGGGCCCGAGGATCGAGGTTTCCCCTTCCGGTAGGGCCGACGTTGAGCAGCAAGTTGCCGCCCTTGGAAACACCGTCTACCAGCATGCGGATGAGCAGGTCCACGGATTTGTAGTTCAGGTTGTCCCTGTCGTAGCCCCAGCTTCCGTTCAGTGTCTGGCATGCCTCCCAGGTGACCGGTTCGCCGTCGAGCATCATGGGGCCGGCGGGCTGGTACTGTTCCGGCGTGACGAAGTCTCCCGGGATTTCCAGCCGGTCGTTGACAATAATGCCGGGTTGCAGCTCCCGCACCATGGCGAGCAACGCCTCAGAATCCCAATCCTTTCGCCCCTTGCCGCCCCAGAATTCCTCTTCATGTCCACCTGTGTAGGAGAAGTCGAAGAACAGGTAGTCGATGGTTCCGTAGTTGCTCAGGAGCTCACGCACCTGACCGTGCAGGTACTCGCGGTAACGGGCCATGTCGCGTCCGGCGTTCAAGCTTTCGACGTCGGCAGCGTTGCGTTGCGGGTGTACCCCGTCAACGGTGAAGTCGGGGTGGTGCCAGTCAACGAGCGAGTGGTAGAAGCCGACCTTCAGCCCCTCAGCCTTGAGTGCTTCCACATACGGTGTGATCAGGTCGCGGCCGGCCGGCGTGTTGGTGGCTTTGTAATCAGTCAAGGCTGAGTCCCACAGGCAGAAGCCGTCATGGTGCTTGGTGGTGAGGACCACGTACTTCATCCCCGCATTCCGGGCGGCGCGGGCCCATTCCCTGGGATCGTAGAGGTCCGGGTCGAAGCGTTGGAAATACTTTGAGTACTCCTCCACGGTGATTTCTTCCTGGTTCATCACCCACTCGTGCCGGGCAGGCAGGGCGTAGATGCCCCAGTGCACGAACATCCCAAAGCGTGCCTCTTCAAACCAAGGTGCGTGCTGAATCAACGGGATTCCTTCCAGATGGGGCCGTTCGGAAAACTGTAGGCGGCCAGTGTTTCACGGAGCATTTCGTTTCCTGCACCCGGCCCAGCGGGCGGCCAGTAGGCGCCGTCGTGGACCACCACGGGAGTGATGAAGTGTTCATGGAGGTGGTCCACGAACTCGATGGTCCTGTTCTCCCTGGTACCGGAGACAGCTACGAAGTCGAACATGGACAGGTGCTGCACGGCTTCGCAAAGGCCAACCCCGCCGGCGTGCGGACATACCGGCACACCGAACTTGGCAGCAAGAAGTAGTATCGCGATGTTCTCGTTCACGCCCGCTACCCTGGCGGCGTCAATCTGCAGGACCTGAAGTGACCCTGCCTGAAGCATCTGTTTGAACACCACACGGTTCTGGACATGTTCACCGGTGGCAACGGGGATGGGCGCAACTCCACGGGAGATTGCTGCGTGGCCCAGGATGTCGTCCGGGCTGGTGGGCTCCTCAATCCAGGCGATGTCGTAGGGAGCGAGGTGGGCCATCCAGTCGATGGCTTCCTGCACGTCCCAACGCTGGTTGGCGTCCACGGCGATCTTGATGTCGGGGCCCACAGCAGCGCGCGCAGTCCTCACGCGGCGGATGTCGTCCTCCAAGGAGGCGCCCACCTTCAACTTGATCTGGGCGAATCCGTCAGCCACGGCTTCCTTGGCCAGCCGCGTCAGTTTCTCGTCGCTGTAACCCAGCCAACCCGGCGTCGTGGTGTACGCGGGGTAACCCTCAGCGCGAAGTGCCGCTTTGCGGGCTTCGCGTCCGGGTTCGGCGGCGCGAAGTATGCTCAGCGCCTCGTCCGGAGTGAGCGCGTCCGTGAGGTACCGGAAGTCCACGAGCGCTACGAGTTCTTCGGGCGTCATACCTGCGAGCAACTCCCACAGGGGCAGACCTGCACGTTTGGCTTTCAGGTCCCACAGAGCATTGACCACCGCACCGATAGCCATGTGCATAACGCCCTTCTCCGGCCCCAGCCACCTGAGTTGGGAATCATGGGCCAACAGTTTCCAGGTGGCGCCCATGTCAGCGAGCAGTTCCTCAACGGACCGGCCGAGGATGTGCCCGCGGAGGGCATCAAGCGCCGCCGTTTCAACCTCGTTCCCGCGCCCAATCGTGAACACAAACCCGTGGCCCTCGTGCCCATCCCCGGCATCCGTGCGGATGATGAGGTACGCCGCTGAATAGTCCGGGTCCGGATTCATGGCATCGGAACCATCAAGTTCCAAGGACGTTGGGAAGCGGACATCGAACGTTTCCACTGCGGTGATGGTGCTCATACGGCTCCTGAAGTGCGTTGCTCTATCTTTACCCGACACTAAACATCGGATGTATACCTTGTCAATGGGTCACATTTCCGTATTATGGGTAACAACACCACACTAGAGTTCGGATGTTAGTCCCGAACGCACGGAGGAAGCCATGACCTTGAAATTCGCCAGGCTGGGTACGGCCGGAAACGAACAACCGGCCGTCATCGCCCAGGACGCCGCCGGTGTTGAAAAGTACTTCAGCCTTACGGCCCTGACCCAAGACATCGACGGCGGTTTCCTCGCCTCGGACGGCATCGAACGCACCCGGGAAGCCCTGAACAATGGGGAACTTCCCGAGATCTCAGCGGAGGGCCTGCGCATCGGTGCACCCATTGCCCGCCCGGGCGCCGTCGTCGCCATCGGCCTCAATTACACCGCGCATGCTGCCGAATCCGGTGCTACGCCGCCCGAGGTTCCCGTAGTTTTCCTCAAGCCCACCAACACCATCGCCGGGCCGTTCGACGCCGCCCCCATCCCGCCGTCGTCGGAAAAGTACGACTGGGAAGTGGAACTGGCAATCGTGATCGGCAAGGAAGCGTCATACCTTTCCTCCCTATCCGACGCCGAAGCATGCATCGCCGGCTACGCCGTGGCCAACGACCTCTCGGAGCGCGACTACCAAATCCCCGGCGCCGCAGGACAGTGGACCAAAGGCAAATCCCTTCCCGGCTCCACTCCCCTGGGCCCGTGGCTGGTTCCAGCCTCGGACATCGATGCCGGCAACCTCCGCCTGCAGACCCTGGTCAACGGCGAGGCCCGCCAGGATTCCAGTACCTCGGACATGATCTTCCACCCCGCAGCGATCGTGCACCACCTCAGCCAGTACATGGTCCTGGAACCGGGCGACGTGATCATCACGGGCACGCCGGAGGGTGTGGCACTGTCCGGCCGTTTCCCCTTCATCCAGCCCGGCGACGCGGTGGAACTGGAAATTGAAGGACTCGGACGCCAGCGCCAGGAGTATTTCCGTGCGCAGGCCGGCGCGCAGTCCGGCGCGACCACCCACATCTACGCCTAAGGCCATGGCAACCTCGGTGGGCAACGACTTCGAAGGCCTCACAGCACTCGTAACCGGCGGCGCCTCGGGCATCGGGGCAGCCATCGCGGACCGCCTGGCGGCAGGGGGCGCGCAGGTAGCCGTTCTGGACCTGGCCCCCGAAGCCAGCCCGCACTGTGGAGTGCAGTGCAACGTCGCCGATGACGCCTCGGTGCGTACCGCCGTCGAGCGCGTTGTACAGCAGTTCGGCCGCCTGGACATCGTGATCAACAACGCCGGCATCGGCGCGCAAGGTGACATCTCGGCCAACGATGACGACGAATGGCTGCGAGTCCTTAACGTCAACGTGGTGGGCATAGCGCGCGTCAGCCGGGCAGCACTCCCGTACCTGCGCAAATCCCCGGCGGCTGCGATCGTGAACACCTGTTCCATCGCCGCGACGGCCGGACTCCCGCAGCGTGCCCTGTACTCGGCGTCGAAGGGCGCCGTCTTGGCGCTGACGCTCGCCATGGCCGCGGATCACGTTCGGGAGGGCATCCGCGTGAACTGCGTGAACCCCGGCACAGTAGACACCCCGTGGGTTGGCCGGTTGCTCGATTCAGCCGCTGACCCCGCCGGCGAGCGCGCCGCCCTCAATGCCCGCCAACCGCATGGCCGGATGGTGGACCCTGCTGAGGTGGCCGGTGCCGTCGCTTACCTGGCGAGCCCGCTATCCGGATCGACGTCGGGAACCTCCCTGGCGGTGGACGGCGGCATGCAGGGACTGCGGTTGCGGCCGGTTCAGTCTTCTTAGGTGGGAGGTACGACGCCGGAGCGAACGCGCGCGCCGACAGGCCGCCGTCGTGCGTTGCTTCGTAACGCAACGGTCCCGCAACCTCCGGCAGCGGTGATTCGCCTATGCTCAACTCCAAGAGATCAACGGCGACTCACTTAGCAGACTCAGGAGATACAGCCATGAGCAACTGGCGCATCAGGGACTTCCACTCGTCCGATTTGGACGGCATCCTGCACCTCTGGGAGTCACTCAAAGCCGACGGCGTGGAACCCGTATACGCACTGTCCGAGGTTCTGGCGTCCTGTGAAAAGGACCATGCCGTGGTGGCGGTGCAGGGTGAGCAGGTGGTGGGAGCCGCCGTCGGACGCGCCGCCCACGACCAAGGCTGGATCGTTTTCCTGGCAACGCTGACGGAGTTCCGCGGACGCGGCATCGGCACCTCACTGCTGTCCGCCGTCGAGAACCGCATGGCCCCGCACGGGCTCAACAAACTCTCCGCGCTGATGCCGGAAACGGAAACGCGGGTGGAAGCATTCCTGGGCCGCGGCTTTGTGGTGAAGAAGAACCTGCGCTACTTCGAGCGGACCATCCCCGTGCAGCGGCAGGAACTCGGGGCGTTGGGGCTCTTGGGCGGGCGAATCCTGGCGCGGGATCTCTGGGAGAACGTGGCCGGCATGCGCCGCGAGAAGGAACTCCTGGAACGCCGGCTGGTTCTGCCATTGGCTGAGGCTGATCTGGCCGATGAATACGGCGTTGTTCCGCCCCGGGCCGTGGTACTTTTCGGTCCTCCAGGCACCGGCAAAACCACGTTCGCAAAAGCCATTGCGTCCCGGCTTGAGTGGCCGTTTGTGGAGGTGTTCCCGTCTCGCCTCGCCTCCGATCCCAAGGGCCTGGCCGGTGCTCTGCGCGAGACGTTCCTGGAAATTGCCGAACTGGAACACGCCGTGGTGTTCATCGACGAAGTGGAAGAGATCGCGTCGCAGCGGGCCGGCGATCCGCCGTCGCCACTGCAGGGCGTCACCAACGAACTCCTCAAAATCATCCCGGCTTTCCGCGAACAACCCGGCCGGCTGCTGGTGTGCGCTACCAACTTCATCCGCGCCCTGGACACCGCGTTCCTGCGCCACGGCCGGTTCGATTACGTCATCCCCATCGGTCTCCCGGACGTCCATGCCCGCGAGGCCATGTGGCAGCGGTTCATCCCCGCAACCGTGGTGGACTCAGTCGATATTGCCCAGCTGGTGGAACGAACCGAAGGCTTCTCACCGGCGGACATCGAGTTCGCTGCCCGCAGCGCCTCCCAGCGGGCTTTGGAGAAAGCAGTGTACGACGACGATGCTGCCTCGGGCGGTTCAGCCGGCCTTGCGTCCGGGGCCGGGTCCACCGGGCGCAAGGGACCCGAGACGCAGGACTACCTCGACGCGATTGCGGATACCCGGACCACCGTGAGCCCCGAGGTGCATCAGGACTTCCTGGAAGACATCGACGTGCTGGGGCGGGTGTAGGTTTCCGGCGGCGAGATCGCCGGAACGCTGCCGGGCCGCCGGAATGGTGTGAGATCGCCGGGTCTATCCGGCGATCTGGACGCATTCCAGCGATCTCGGCGAGGGGCCCATGGGTGGCGGTAATCTTTGAGCCATGTCCTCGAATCCCCTTCGCCATGCGCTCTCCCGCATGGGCGGCCGCGATCCCCACGAAAAACACCGCACCGCCACCCCGCTTGAGCTGTTCTTCGACCTGACCTTTGTTATTGCCTTCGGTGTTGCCGGCAGCCAGTTCGCGCACGCGGTGGCCGAAGCGCATTTCGGGGCGGGCCTTTTGGGCTTTAGCTTCGCTATGTTCGCGGTGATCTGGGCTTGGATCAACTTCACGTGGTTCGCCAGCGCCTACGACACCGATGACTGGGTGTTCAGGGTGGTCACCATGATCCAGATGGTTGGCGTCCTCATCCTGGCCATGGGCATTGAGCCGATGTTCCACTCGATTGTGGAAGGGGATCATGTCAACAACGTGGCCATCCTCATCGGTTACATCATCATGCGCGTAGCTTTGATCTTCCAGTGGCTGCGCGCTGCCCGCCAAGACCCGGAACGCCGCGAGACATGCCTCCGTTACGCGAAGTATCTGGCAATCGTGCAAGTTGGCTGGGTCATCGCCTTGGTGATTGAGACGGATGTGCTCACCACGTTCCTCCTGGCGGCCCCTTTGTTTGTCCTGGAGATGGCGACACCGTACTTCGCAGAACGCAAGATCCGTACGCCCTGGCATGCTCACCACATTGCTGAAAGATACGGCCTGCTTGCCATCATCGCCCTGGGTGAATGTTTGATTGGCGCCATTGAAACCCTGCGGGCAATCGTTGCCACACACAGTTGGTCCATGGATGCCGCCTTGGTGGGCTTGAGTGGAACCGGGCTGGCCTTCGCCATGTGGTGGATCTACTTCATCCTGCCATCAGGCCCTGCACTTCACGTCCAGCGGCATCGCTCATGGGTGTTTGGCTATGGGCACATGCCGGTCTTCGCAGCCATTGCGGCTACAGGCGCGGGACTCCACGTCGCTGCGTACTTCATCGATCACGAGACACACATCCCGGCGGCTGCTGCCGTGGCCTCCATCGCCATCCCGGTGATCCTCTTCAAGGCCTCACTCACCACCCTTTACTGCATCATGCTGGGTCCGGATCGCGACCTCATCTGGAGTTCCGCGCTGGTGGTCCTGGGTCTGGCGTCCAGTATTGCCCTGGCCGCGGCCGGTGCATCCGTGCCCATCTGCATGCTGGCAATGATGCTGGTGCTGGGCCTGTCCATCGCGTACGACGAACGGCGCGGGCACAAAGGCAGGGCGGCAGCACTCCGTCGGCTCGAATCCGCCGCTGGCTAGGGCATTCCGGTGCGTTGCGAGGCCCGCTCTGCACGCAATATCGCCTCGAAACCATGCAGAGTAGGCCCCACAACGGGTGGATTTGGGGTTACTCGGGGACGATCTCGTCCAGTTCCCGGAGCAAGTACGGGTTGATTCGCTCCAGAATCATCCGGACCTCTTCGCGTGGAACGGCCGTGTACAGCACAGGGCGGGCGTCGGCGTAACGCGTTACCGGCGGCTTATCCGGCCACTTTTCGGCAAGTGCTTTGACCCTCTCTGGCAAGGAGTTGTGGGCGTTGTCCGCGATCTTCACCAACGTTGCGTCGTGGTCCTCCGCGACGAAACGAATACCGGCGTCGTAATCATCCGGGTCTTCATGGAAGCGGCGGGTGACTCGCTCGATGATGTCCACCGCACGCTGGGAAACTCCCATATCCAGCAGGGCTTGGCGGGTGATGGGCGTATCTTCGGCGATGTCATGAAGGTATCCGGCGATCTGGATATCTTCATCGAAGTCGGCGAGCGCGTCGCCCACGGCCAGAACGTGCTCCCGATACGGCCGTTTGAGCTTGTCCTTCTGCCGGTTGTGAGCCACCTCGGCCAAAACCTGGGCTGTCTCTACGGTAAAGCGTGGTTCAGTCATGCTGGCCTCCGGCTTGAAGAGGGACCGACGGGGATCGGTCCTTCCCTTCAGGCTATCCGCTGTTCGGGCCCCGAAACACCGAGCTACCCGGCCTACCGGCTCTGCCCGCTCTACCAGTCCTGAACTGCGCGAGCAGCGATGGCAACGGTGACGGCCCTGGGCAAACGCTGCGCGAAGCCTGCAGCGACGCGGTTGACCCAACCGGAGACCACGCTGCCGGGGGTGTCCTTGCGATCCAACGCCTTGAGCGCTGTTCCCACAACTTGCGCAGAGGTCTGCATCTTGCCCACGGCGGCTGAGTCGCCGCCAAGGACGTCGAAGAACTCGGTGCGCGTGGCACCCGGGCAAAGGGCCAGGACGTTGAGACCGGAGTTTTTAGTTTCGTGGGCCACGGCTTCGGTGAAGCTCAGGACGAAGGCCTTGGTGGCGCCGTAAACGGCCATGCCGGGAATGGGCTGGAAAGCGGCCGTGCTTGCAACATTCAACAGGGCACCCTTCCCCGAGGCGAGCAGTCCGGGCAGGAAGGCACGGGTAATGTCCACGAGGGCGGCCACATTCAAGGAGATCTCGGACGCAATGGTGTCCGGGTCCTCCTCCACCAACGGACCATGGGTACCGAAACCCGCGTTGTTGATCAACGTGTCCACGGTGATTCCGCGGCCGGACAGTTCGCCGAGGAGCTCGCGTCCAACTCCTGCCCGGCCGAGGTCCATGGGGAGCACAGTAACGGTGACACCGTGCCGGGAGCGCAGGTCCTGGGCCAACTCCTCAAGACGGTCTGCGCGCCTGGCCACCAGGACGAGGTTGGAACCCCGGGCAGCAAATTGCCCGGCGAATTCGGCGCCGAGTCCGGAGCTGGCACCGGTGATGAGTGCGGTGGTACCTGCGTAGGTCATGGTCATGGCTGGATCCCGTCGGTTGAGTCGAAGACTAATGTAGTCGCTGTCTACATGGTAGGCAGTGTCTACATTGTTGTCAATGACTACATTGGCCTAGACTTGACCCATGACTGACCAGCCCTACCACCACGGCAAACTCCGGGAAGCACTTTTGGAGCGTGCCATGGAAACCATCGAAGAAGCTGGCGTGGACGGACTCTCCCTGCGGCAGCTGGCCCGCGACGTGAACGTCAGCCACGGAGCCCCGGCCAAACACTTCCGCGACAAGCAGGCCCTGATCGACGCCGTGGCCATGGCCGGCTTTGAGTCGATGAACCGCCGCATTCGGGATGCCGCCCAGTCCTATGAAAACCTCCGGGGACGTTTCGTCAGCGTTGGGAAGGCGTACGTCGACTTCGCCGTTGAGCACCCCGCACTGCTGACGGTGATGTACTCCACCAAGCACCACCCCGATTCCAGCGATGAACTTCGAAGCACCGGCGCCCAAGGCATACACCTCGCTCAGGCCATGATCGCTGAAGCGCAGGAGGCCGGCGTCCTGGCTCCCGGCAACCCCGAGACACTGGCTATGGTGTGCTTCGTCAGCCTCCATGGCACAGCCCTTCTCGCGGCTGGCGGGCAGTTGGACGGAAATTCAGTGGAAGACGTGGTCATTGCCACCACGGACACTTTATGGGCAGGAATGACGGCCGGAGTCCCGGCCGCGCAAGTCAACTAAGCCTCGCAAGTCCACTAAGCCGCGATCCCGGCAATCACTTCCCGCACCGCCGAGCTCAGGAGGAAGTTGCGGCAGCCCACTCCCCCGGGCTCGGCCGTCTGCGGCACGTACCCAAAGCCGAGTTCATACACAGGGTCCGCGAACCCCAAAGATGCGCTGGCGCCGTCGTGCCCGAACGCACGGTAGCTGCCGAACGGCATCCGCGTATGGGATTTCATGAAAACGGTGCCGAAGCAGCCCGTCTCGCCAAACACGCGGTCGATCCCGAAGACCTGTTCAGCGGAGACTGTCCGGATGGTTTCCTCTGTCAGGAGAGGTGGCGTGGCGGCTTCGCCTTCCAGCCCGGTCAGCGCCGCAGCATAGATCCTCGCCATGCCTTCCGCGCTGGCCACGCCGGCCGCCGAGCTCAGCCCCGCGGCCCTGACTTCACGGATGTTGGGCAGGTCCAGGATGTCACCGACTGCCGAGTTGGCAGCCAGGCCGAAGTGACTGGCCGGGTCCACCCATGGCCACGACGGGTCGGCCGCCCAACGGAAAGGTGCAAAGCGGGCTTCCTGGGACTCCGGGAGGCCAAGGTAGAAATGCGCGCCCGTGACTGCGCGGATGCGCTGCTCGAAAACCTGCTGCAGCGTGGAACCGGTGATGCGCCGGCACAGCTCTTCCATGAAGATGCCAATGGTCAGCGCGTGATATCCGAATGCCGCGCCGGGCTTCCACAGGGGCGGCAGCTGTGCGAGCTTAGCGGCTGCGAGCTCTGAGTTGTTGACCTCGTGGAGGGTCAGGCCACCTTCCAGTCCAAGGAGCCCGGCCTGATGCGAAAGTAGCTGCGCCACCGTCACTGAGGACTTGCCCTCAGCGCCGAACTCGGGCCAGTACTTGACCACTTCGGCTTCAAGATCCAACTGGCCGTCCTGGACGAGCAACGCGATGACCAGGCCGGCCATGCCTTTGGAACACGAGAAGACGCCCGTGACGGAATCAGGGCGGATGTGCGGGCCGCCGCTGAGGTCCAGCACCTTGACGCCGCGATGGTACGCCGCCACTTGCGCAGAATAGTCAGGATCCTGCTCGAGAAAACGGCCAAAGAGCTCGGCGACGGGTTCGAAACCTGGGGCGATCAGCTGTGACTGCATTCAGACAGCCTACGCGGCGGCCGATTCAGGCCTGGGGAGTTTTCCACACCCAAGGCGTTTTTGGCACATTTTGCGGGGTGAAGTGCTGGAGCGCATCCTGGACGCTTCCGGCAGGCAAATCCAGGGACCCAAGGATCAGGTCACGCACGCGTTGGACGGGAATTCCGACGGCGGCGAGGTCGCCCAGCGTCACGGCACCGTCGCGCTTTGCCAGCCTGACGCCGTCGTGATTCACCACCAGCGGAACGTGGGCGTATTCAGGGACCTGCAGCCCCAGCAGCGTCGCCAGGTAGGCTTGCCGCGGGGTGGACGGGAGGAGGTCATCGCCGCGCACCACCTGGTCAATTCCTTGGGCAGCATCGTCAACAACTACCGCGAGGTTGTAGGCGGTGACGCCGTCGTTCCGGCGAAGCACAAAGTCATCCACCACTCCCACGTAGGTGCCGTGCAACTGGTCCTCAACAGCCCACTCCGAAACCTCTGAGCGCAAGCGGATGGAAGCCGGACGCGTCGATCGCCGGATCTCGCGCTCAGCCTTCGAAAGCCGCCGGCACGTCCCGGGGTAGGCGCCTTGCGGGGCATGCGGCGCTGACGGCGCTTCCTGGATCTCGCGCCGCGTGCAGAAACACTCATAGGTCCGGCCTTCGGCAGTCAGCCGCTCGATTGCGTGGTCATACAGTTCCGCGCGCTCGGTCTGGCGCACGACGGCGGCGTCCCACCTGACGCCGACGGCCTGCAGGTCGCGGAGCTGCTCAGCCTCGGCACCGGAGCGGGCGCGGTCCAGATCCTCGACGCGCAGCAGGAAATCCCGGCCGCTGGACTTGGCGAATAGCCAGGCGAGAATTGCGGTGCGAAGGTTGCCGACGTGCAGTTCGCCGGAGGGGCTCGGGGCGAAGCGGCCAGCGGAAGTCATGATCCAAGCCAACCACAAGAGCCCCTCAGCTACCGCAACGATCCGGTAGCTCAGGGGCTCTTGCTGTGACGCCCGGGTGAAGGGGCGGGTGCAGAATGACAATGCTGTGAACAAGAGTCAATCAGCGGCTGCTTCCTTGCGGGAAACCTGTGCAGGGCTCCGGGTGGTGTTCCGGGGTCCTGGTGCCTGCGGGTTTTGGCGGTAGCCTCGTCCTGCTTCGTTGTCATCATTTGAGCAGAAGACATACAGTTGGTGCAACGGACATCAGAACGATTAGTCGATCTGACCAGTCTTACGTGAAAACTTAGTCAGGGAGTGGTCACTTTGCAGGAACTCGACGCCACGGACCGCCGGATCCTCGCCGCTTTGGATGAAGATCCCCGCGTGCCCATCATGGTGTTGGCCCAGAAGTTGCACCTCGCTCGCGGAACAGTTCAGTCACGCCTTGAGCGAATGACGGCGTCCGGCGCCCTCCGCCCCAACAGCAGCCGCGTCCTGCCCTCGGCTTTAGGCCGTGGCGTGGCAGCTGCCGTGAGTGCCGAACTCGATCAAAGTCACCTGAATGAGGCCATCGCTGCGCTGCGGGAGATCCCGGAAGTCCTGGAATGCCACGCCCCGGCCGGCGATACCGACCTCATCATCAGGGTGGTTGCCAAGAGTCCGGACGATCTCTACCGGGTATCGGAAGAGATTCGCCTGTGCCCTGGCATAGTGCGCACGTCAACCAGCATGTTCCTCCGGGAAGTGATCCCCTACCGGACCACTGGCTTGCTCGCGGAGTAGGGCCTTAGACCGGGGGTCCGATGTTGGTTTTCAGGTTCTTCATCACCAGCGTTGAGGTCAGCCGTTCAACCGCGGGAAGGGCCGCCAGTTCGTCGTCGTAGAACCGCTGATACGCGGGGAGGTCCGCGGCAATGACCTTGAGCAGATAGTCCGGCGATCCGAAGAGCCGCTGCGCCTCCACGATGTTGGGACTGGCGGTGACGCGCTCTTCAAACTCCGCCATGATGGTGCGTTCCACCTGCTTGAGGGTCACAAAAACAATCGCTTCGAAACCCAGGCCCACTGCGGCAGGGTCGATGTCTGCACGGTAGCCGCGGATCACCCCTGAGGATTCCAAATCGCGGAGCCGCCGGTGGCAGGGAGCCACCGTCAAACCCACCTTCGAAGCAAGGGCTGTGGCAGTCATCCGGCCGTCATCTTGGAGGTGGCGCAAAATACTTCTATCGATCCCGTCAATCACGCAATAATCTTACCGGGAACGGCGGGGGTGGGGCTAAAAAGAGGAACACTTATGGTCGGTTTTTCCCTAGAGTTTTCCTACCACCTAGCCCTGGAGAGAAAACGTGAACCCGCAGCTGTTTATGGCCTTCATGATCGTCGCCGTCAGCTTGGCGTGCACGCCCGGCGTCGACTGGGCTTACTCGATTTCGGCCGGACTCAAGCAACGCAGCTTCGTCCCCGCCGTCGCCGGCCTGTGCAGCGGATATGTCGTCCACACCGCGCTGATGACGGCAGGGTTGGCAGCCCTCTTGGCGGGAGTCCCGGGACTACTGGGGTGGCTGACCATCGCAGGAGCTGCCTACCTGCTGTGGCTCGGCGTGACTACCATCCGCTCGTGGCGAGGCGCGAGCTTCAGTGCGGAAGGCGGCGTCGTGCAGTCCGGAAACCAGCTCCGCACCTTCCTTCAGGGCATGGGCACCAGCGGTATAAATCCCAAAGGCCTGCTCTTCTTCGTGGCGCTGGTGCCACAGTTCGTCAGCCCCGAGGCGGCACTGCCGGTTCCGGTCCAGTCCGGCTTGCTGGGCCTGACCTTCGTGATCCTGGCCGGCATGGTGTACACCGCAGTCGCACTGACCTCCAGGAAGCTGCTGGCTTCCCGGCCCGGCGCCGCCCGCGTTGTGACCCTGATCAGCGGAATCATCATGATCGGGCTGGGGACAGTGCTGCTATCCGAGCAACTCCTTCCGCTTCTACAGCAGATATAGCCGGCACGCCGCTAGGCCGCAAGCAGCTCATCCAGGCGCTCGTATCCTTCGATCACGCCGTAGTCCATCCCGGTAGCCAAAGCCATGTCCCTTGCTTCAACCGAGGGGTAGACCTCGTGCGCGGACATCCGCGTCCTGCCATCGATATCTTCGAAAGTGGTGGTGCTGATGACCACTTGGTTGGGCGCGCCCTCGAACTCGACGGTCTGGATGATCAAAGCGTCGGGTTCGACCGTGTGGAAAACGCCGCGGAATCCGGCCATTCCGTTATCGTCGCCGCTCTCGTAGCGCCAGCTGCCGCCAGTGGTGGCGTTGTACTCGGTAATTTTCGTTTGAGTACTGCGCGGGCCCAGCCACTTAGCCAAGAGATCCGGGTCAACGTGGGCTATGAAGACCGCACTGACCGGGGCATCGAATTCGCGGACCGTGTCAACGAACGGGACGCCAGGGTCAGCGGTGATTGTTGTTGGATTGCTCATTTCAGTTCCTTTTTTTTGCTGGTTTGTTTCTTGTTGTTGGGTGGAGTCACCGGCACCCAGCAGCTCGTCCAGCTGCCGGAAGCGCGATTCGGCGATCAGCCGGTACTGGTCAATCCATGCGGTCAGCCGCTCCAAGGCGGCAGCATCCAAGTGGACAGGCCTGCGCTGGGCATCGCGTGAGCGGGTTACCAATCCTGCGTGCTCCAGGACTTGTATGTGTTTGGAAACCGCCTGCTTGGTGATGGCGAACGGTTCAGCGAGCTCGTTGACGGTGGCGTCTCCCCGGGACAGGCGTGCCACCATGGCCCGCCTCACCGGATCCGCCAAAGCCATGAAGGCCCTGTCCAGAGCTTCTTCCTCCACGGCCGCATCAACCTCTCGTCATCGACTCTTTGATCAACTGAATAATTGATCAACCGTTTGATTGATTAAGAGATTACGCCTTTCCCAGGGAAGGCACAATGGTTGTTATTCGCCGCCCAGCTGCCTGAAGTCGTTCTCCCATAGACGCCGCATCTCGGCATCCTTCCGGATCACTTCCAAAGTCTCCAGCTCCGCAGGCGGGGCCGGCCGTTTGGACCACGGAGTCAACGTCCGCCGGCCCTGGTCAAGAGCGAGCAGGGCCCTGTCAGTCAACGCATCATTCTTCAGCGCCAAATTGGTCTTACGACGCCGGAGCACTTCTTTGAGGGCCACCTGAGCCGACTCGAAGTCACCCCTGGCCCGTTGCGACCGCGCCCGGATCAGCAAAAGCGCCGCCGAGAGGTCGTCCGTGTTCAGCAAACCCTCAGTCCACAGGACCACATCACGGTGCCGTTCCAACGAGTACGCCGCTGTGCAGCGCGCCAACGCCGAAGGCAACGACGGCGGCAACGTCACCACTGCTTCCAACGCCGCCTCGGTCATCCCCATTTCCCGAAGGCAATGGGACAGCGCCAAAAACACGGACTCCTCACTGAACAGGACCGGAACCTCAATCCGTTCGGCCACCTCAACCTTGGTGACCACCTGCCCAAGGTACATTGCCGAGAACTGGCTGGCGTCGTCGTCGATCCTTGTTGTTAAACCGCGTTGCAGAAGCTCGGACGCCCTCAAAAACCCGCCATGTTTGTACGCGAGCAACCCAGCCATCACATGGCACAGGCCCGCCCACCCGGGATACATGCGGCCGAAGGCCAGAAGCCGATCCGGCTCCGTGGAGGTGAAAACGGCCTCGTGCATGGCCTTCGCCGTCTTGGAGGACAACATCCTCAGCCGCGGTACGTTGCCGGCTACCGTCAACCGTGCATGATCGCGGCCGCTCAGGACACCGGAGAGCACATCATTCACGCCGTCAGCGAGCCCCCGCACAGAGGTGCGGACGTAGCCCTCGCGGAAAGGAGTGAGATCGCGGGTGTCGTGGAAAATCGTGTGCACGCGTCCGTTGGGAGCTTGGCTCATAATTCCATGCTAACCGCCGCTGAACTGGGCACATCCCCTGCTATCGGAGGCATTTCAGGAGTATTATGGCGGCGTCGGCAAGGTTTTTGCCACAGCCCTTGCCGCAGGTCGGCTCTCCATGAGAAGAGCCGGGTAACAGCGTGAAAGGGAGGACTTGATGACCACCGCTTCGCACCCCGCCGAACACCACCACATGATGGGGTTGACGCTACGCAACACCGCCATGGGCGTTGGCATTGTATTTCTGCTGGTAGGCGTCCTGGGCTTCATCCCCGGGATCACCACCAATTTCGGCGCCATGACCTTTGCGGGACATGAATCCGGCGCCATGCTGCTTGGAGTCTTCCAAGTGTCCGTACTCCACAACATCGTTCATCTGCTGTTTGGCGTGGCCGGCTTGGCCATGGCAAGGAACGCACGCATGGCCCGCCTGTTCCTCTTGGGCGGCGGCGCCGTGTACATCGTTCTTTGGATCTATGGCCTGGTCATCAACCAGGAAACAGGCGCCAACTTTGTCCCCTTCAACACCGCTGACAACTGGCTGCACCTGATCCTCGGCGTTGCCATGATCGGTCTGGGAGCCTGGCTCGGTAGGGACGCCATGGACGAAACAACCACAGCGCGACGGAAGATGTAGCCCCTTCCGCACGTCTTGCAGATTAACGACGGCGGCAGTCCCCTTAAGCGGGACGGCCGCCGTTTTTTTGCGCCCACCGCTTGAGGGACCGACGGCGGTACCCGGCTTAGCGCGGGGCGCGGCCACCCAACCGCGTGGTCACCTTAGCCGCTGCTGCGGCGCAGGCTTCGCCGAGACTGTTGAGGGTGTCCTGCGAAACACGGAACTTCGGGGCCGGGATCAGGACGGAGGCCACCATGTTGCCGCGGTGGTCGTACACGGGTGAGGCCACGCCCACTTCTTCGATGGATGTCTCACCGAAGTTCACTGCCCACCCACGCTCCATCGATTCCTTCAGGCGAAGCAAATAAGCCTCCACCGCGTCCTCGTCCACGCCGGTCAGCGTGATCGATCCGCTGCGCAGCAACTGGCGCACCCGGTCCTCGTTCTCCGAAGCAAGGAAGACCTGCACCGATGAACTCAGGGCCTCGTTGTAGCGGGCACCCAACGGAGCGAGATGCTTGACCTGGTGACGGCTGGGGATCTGCTCCACACACATGGACTCGTTGCCGTTCCACACCATCAGCGCGCTGGTCTCCCCCGTCCGCTCAGTAAGTTCGCGCAGCACAGGGTAGGCAACGCGACGCTCTTCGAGTTCCGCCAGGAGGGGGCCCGCCATGGCGATCATGCCCAGCCCCAAGCGGAACCTGCGCGAATCGACGTCGCGCTCTACAAGATTCTCCTGTTCCAGCGTCGCGAGGATCCGGGAGACGGTGCTCTTGTGCAGGCCAATGCGGCCGGCGATTTCGGTGACTCCCAGGAGCGGCTCGTCAGCAGTGAAGCTCCTCAAGACGGCGATGGCGTTGACGATCACCGAGGTGTTTTTGCTGTCACCAGTGCTGTTGCTGTTCTCAAGAGTGTCGCTGGATTCGGTGGGAGTCATGGGTTCACTATATTTCGCTGGAGATATTTCGACGGCGGACGCCCCACCGGATTCGGCCGGTGGACACCACGCTGTGTCCACCGGCCGGGTCACTAGGCTCCGATGATGTTGTACTCGGGGCCGAACGGGAACTTAGTGATGTTCTCCGCGCCGTCTTCGCCCACCACCAGGATGTCGTGCTCGCGGTAGCCGCCAGCACCCGGCTGGCCGTCCATCACCGTGATCATCGGCTCCATGGACACCACCATGCCCGGCTCCAGGACGGTGTCAATGTCCTCGCGGAGTTCAAGGCCTGCCTCGCGTCCGTAGTAGTGGCTCAACACACCGAAGGAGTGGCCGTAGCCAAAGGTCCGGTTGGCCAACAAGCCGTGGCTGACGTAGATCTCGTTGAGCTCTGCCGCGATGTCCTTGCACACAGCACCGGGCTTGATGAGCTCCAGACCACGCTTGTGGACCTCAACGTTGATGTTCCACAGTTCCAGAGAGCGGGCGTCCGGTTCGCCGTAGAACAGGGTGCGCTCCAGTGCCGTGTAGTAGCCGCTGGTCATGGGGAAACAGTTCAGGGACAGGATGTCGTGTTCCTGGATCTTGCGGGTGGTGGCCCAGTTATGTGCACCATCTGTGTTGATGCCGGACTGGAACCACACCCAGGTGTCGCGGATTTCAGAGTCCGGGAAGGTCCGGGCGATCTCGTGAACCATGGCCTCGGTACCGATCAGCGCCACCTCGTACTCGGTGATCCCGGCCGTGATGGCGTTGCGGATGGCCTCGCCGCCCAGGTCACCGATCCGGGCGCCGTGCTTGATGACCGCGATTTCCTCGTCCGACTTGATCATGCGCTGACGCATTGCTGCCTGGGCTACGTCAACTAGCGTCGCTCCGGAGAACGCGGCCTGGATCTTGTTGCGGTTGTCCAGCGGCAGCGAGTCATCCTCGACGCCGATGCGGCGCGGGTTGATGCCGCGGGTCCGCAGGACTTCCTGGATGGCGTGGATGTAGTTGTCCCGGCGCCAGTCCGTGTACACCAGGTTCTCGCCGTAGCTGCGGCGCCAAGGCATCCCGGCGTCGATATTTGCCGTGATGGTGACCGTGTCATCCTTGGTGACCACCATGCCGTAGGAGCGGCCAAAGTAGGTGAAGAGGAAGTCGGAGTAGTACTTGATGGAGTGGTAGCTGGTGAGGATGACGGCGTCGAGGTCTTTCTCGGCCATGATGCGGCGGAGTCCGGAGAGGCGACGCTCGAACTCGGCGTCGGAGAAGGTCAGCGATACTTTTTCGCCGTTGTTGAGGACCTTGGTGCGCTCGAGCTTGGCCACATCGTTGACGGCCTCGTTCTGGGTGATGGTCATGGTTGTTCCTTTCAATGGGTGGGTTGTACTAGTCCTGCAGCAGAGGCTTTTTGGAAGTCTCGGTGGCGAACAGGACTGCGATGAGGGAAACCAGAGCGGCAGCCACGAGGTACCAACCGGGGGCCAGCTGGTTGTGGGTCATGCCGATAAGAAGGGTGGCCATGAACGGCGCGGTGCCGCCGAACAGGGCATTGGAGAGATTGAAGCTGACGGCGAATCCGGTGTACCGGACCTTCGTGGGAAAGAGCTCGGCCAGGAAGCTCGGCAAGGTTCCGTCGTTGAGGGTCAGCATTCCGCCCAGCAGAATCTGCACCAGCACGATCACCAGGAAGTTGCGGGTATCCAGGAGCATGAAAGCCGGCACCGTTAGCAGCATGAAAAGCACTGATGCCGTGATGAGCATCCGCTTGCGGCCGAACCTGTCCGACGCCATGCCGGTTAGGAAGATGAAGCCGATGTAACTGGCCAGGGCGATGGTGGTGGCCAGGAATGATTCCGTTGCGCCAAAGCCCAGCTCTTCCGACAGGTAAGTGGGCATATAGCTGAGGATCACGTAGAAGCCCACAGCGTTCAGCAACACCGCGCCGGTGGCAATGATGAGTTGCTTCCGGTACGTCCTGAACATGGCGAAGGCAGGGGCTTTGACCGCATTGTCCTTGGCAGCGAGCTCCCGGAAAGCCGGCGTGTCCTCGAGCTTGGTCCGGATATACCGGCCGATCAATCCCATGGGCGCAGCCAACAGGAACGGCAATCGCCAACCCCATTCGTTGAGCTGCTCCGCGGTCAGGACTGAACTCAGCAGGGCTGCCAGCAAGGACCCCAGCAGCAGACCCGCTGCAGTACTGGCGGGCACGACGGCGGCATACAGTCCGCGCCGATTCGCCGGCGCATACTCCACCAGGAAGGCAGACGCCCCGGCGTACTCGCCGGCTGCGGAGAAGCCTTGGACGACTCTTACCAGGAGGAGCAGGATGGGCGCCATCACGCCGATCGTGGCGTAGCCGGGGATGAGTGCGATGCAGAACGTCGCCACGGACATCAGGACGATTGACAGGCTCAGCGCTTGCTTGCGGCCCAGCTTGTCCCCGATGTGGCCCCAGATGAAACCACCCAAGGGCCGGACGAAGAAGCTGATGGCAAACACGCCGAAGGTTGCGAGCAGGGCCGTCTGGCGGTCTGACTCGGGGAAGAAAACAGTAGAGATGACGCCGGCCAGGTATCCGTACACGGCGTAGTCGAACCACTCAACAAAGTTCCCGATGAAGCTTGCGGTGACCACTCGCCGTCGAGTGTCCTTGCTGACTTCCGGTTGGGAACCTGGTGCGTGGGAGATGTGGGAGGGGCTGCCTGGAGCGGCTGCCACAGATGATTCATTGCTCATGTGTCCACCAAAATTGATTTGGGTTGCATTCAGCGCAACGCTGTTGCACCAGAATATGTGTGAGCGGCGCCACGGTCAAGGGTTAGTTGTGACGGATAAGCATCAGCTCAATCTGGCCGGCCGGACTAAACCGCTGACTGGAGTGGGCTGATGGCGCAAAAGGCGTTTGTTGCATCTAACCCAACGCAGTTGCCCCTAACGACGCTCTCTCACATCCCACCCCCAAAACCCAATCGCTCTCTCACATCCCACCCCCAAAACCCGATCGCTCTCTCATTAGGGCGAAGAGGAGGCGTCGTCGGCACTCAAGTCCACATCGACGTCGAGCCTTTCGTTCCTGGCCGCTGTCCACGTTCCCGCGGGCCGGGCGGCGAGGCTTGCAACCTAGGGCAAGTCGGCCCCATAGGCCCACTGGAGATTGCATCCAGCAACTCCCAGTGGGACGTGAGAGAGCGATCAGCTCAAAACCGCGGGATGTGAGAGAGCGACCCGCTCAAAACCGAAAGACGTGAGAGAGCGATCAGCTCAATACCGCGGGACGTGAGAGAACGACCCCCTCAAAACCGAAAGACGTGAGAGAGCGATCCGCTCAAACCCGCGGGACGTGAGAGAGCGACGCCAAAAAACCCGCGGGACGTGAGAGAGGATCGGGAGGGGGTGGGGTTATCCGGCAGCGCGCGTCTAAGGGAGTGACGACCTAGCGCGCAGAGGATGAGCCCGCCGCCGGAAGGCGGGAGCACGGCAGGGCAGGAAAGCTAGAGGACCTTGCGGATGGTCTCTTCGAAGCTGACTACGTGGTGCAGGGCGAGCTCTGCGGCACGGTCTTCGTCGCCGTCGGCAATGGCCGTGAGGAGGTCGACGTGCTCGGAGATGTGGCCGGAAACGGAGGGCATCTTCTCGAGCATGTGGCACCAGATGCGGGTGGCGAGGTTGTCGTAGCGAATGAGGACGTCTTCCAGGTGGGCATTGGCCGAAGCCTTGTAGATCAGCCTGTGGACCTGGATGTCGTAGCGCATGAGGTCCTGGGAGGAATTGTCCTGGCCTTCAAGATCGCGGATTGCGGCTGCGACGGCTCGGAGCTCTGAGCGCATGGCGGGGCTGGCCATGCGGGCAGCTTTCCGGGAGGCCAGGGGTTCCAAGAGCTCGCGGATTTCGGAGACTTCGGCGAGCTGGGTGATGTCAACGCCCGTGGCGAAGGTGCCGCGCCGCGGGTAGGACACCACGAGGTGGTCGCTCTCGAGGCGCTTGATGGCCTCACGGACGGGGGTGCGTCCGATGCCGAGTTCGGCTGCTATCTGGCCGTCGTTGATGGGGTCGCCGGGTTTGACGTCCAGCATGATGAGCCTGTCGCGCAGCAGCAGGTAGGCGTTCTCTGCGAGGGACGTGCCCTGCGGAGCTGACTCCAGTGCTTCCAGTGCTGCGCTCATTGCTCTCTCCCGTTGTCACAACCACGGTCCCACGGATGAGTTTCCCGGACCTGTTGACGACCATGTGATCTTCAACATACTATGGCAATAGTTCTAATATATCAGTTGCCTAACAGTCGGCCACTAGACAAGCTTTTGAAGGAGAACACCATGGTTGAACCGCTGATCCGCCCGCTTGCACAGGCGGACCCGGAGGTCGATCAGGCGATCGCCCAGGAACTCATCCGCCAGCAGTCCACGCTGGAAATGATCGCCTCTGAGAACTTCGCTCCTACGGCCGTCATGGAAGCCCAGGGCTCGGTGCTGACCAACAAATACGCCGAGGGCTATCCCGGCAAGCGCTACTACGGCGGCTGCGAACACGTTGATGTGATTGAACAGCTCGCCATTGACCGCCTGAAGGCCCTGTTCGGCGCAGAGTTCGCCAACGTCCAGCCACACTCCGGCGCCCAGGCCAACGCCTCGGCCATGCATGCACTGATCACCCCGGGCGACACCATCATGGGCCTGAACCTCGCCCACGGCGGGCACCTGACCCACGGCATGCGCATCAACTTCTCCGGCAAGCTGTACAAGGTTGTTCCTTACGGAGTTCGCGAAGACACCCACACCGTGGACATGGCCGAAGTTGAGCGCTTGGCACTGGAGAGCAAGCCGCAGCTGATCGTCGCCGGCTGGTCGGCGTATTCCCGCCAGCTGGACTTCGCTGAGTTCCGCCGCATCGCTGACCTGGTGGGCGCCTACCTCATGGTGGACATGGCCCACTTTGCCGGCCTCGTCGCAGCAGGCCTGCACCCCAGCCCCGTGCCGCACGCCCACATTGTCACCAGCACCACCCACAAGACCCTCGGCGGTCCGCGCGGTGGCGTGATCCTGACCAACGACGCCGACATCGCCAAGAAGGTTAACTCGGCAGTCTTCCCCGGCCAGCAGGGTGGTCCGCTGGAACACGTCATCGCAGCCAAGGCCGTTGCCTTCAAGATGGCCTCCGAGCCCGAGTTCCAGGAACGCCAGCTCCGCGTCCTTGAGGGTTCCAAGATCCTGGCCCAGCGCCTCCTGCAGGACGACGTTGCCGCAGCCGGCATCTCCGTTGTCAGCGGCGGAACCGATGTCCACCTTGTCCTCGCCGACCTCCGCCACTCGGTCCTCAACGGCCAGCAGGCCGAGGACACGCTGCACCGGATCGGCATCACCGTCAACCGCAACGCCGTCCCGTTCGACCCCCGCCCACCCATGGTGTCGTCCGGCCTGCGCATCGGCACCCCAGCCCTAGCCGCCCGCGGCTTCGGCGCCGAGGACTTCACCGAAGTTTCGGACATCATTGCGACGGCGTTGATCGCCGCAGCGAACAGCGGCACCCAAGCAGGCACCCAGGCAGGCGCCGAAGCAGCCACCGCCGAAGGTGACGTCACCCTGGACGAGACCACCGCCGTCGAACTCCGCAACCGCGTGACCGCCCTGGCGAACAAGTTCCCCCTCTACCCGCACCTAAACCACAACGGCAATGGCGCCGTAACCGAAGCAGAACTGATTGGAGCAGCCAAGTGAGTGCAGACCACCTCCCCGAACACCCGGACTTCCTCTGGCGCAACCCGGACCCGAAGAAAAGCTACGACGCCGTGATTGTGGGCGGCGGCGGGCATGGCCTGGCCACCGCATACTTCCTGGCGAAGAACCACGGGATGACGAATATCGCCATCCTTGAAAAGGGCTGGCTGGCCGGTGGCAACATGGCCCGCAACACCACCATCATCCGTTCCAATTACCTTTGGGACGAGAGCGCAGCCATCTACGAGCACGCCCTCAAGCTCTGGGAAATCCTCCCGGAAGAGCTGGAGTACGACTTCCTCTTCAGCCAGCGCGGTGTCATGAACCTGGCCCACACCTTGGGCGATGTTCGCGAAAGCGTTCGCCGGGTGGGTGCCAACCGCCTCAACGGTGTAGACGCCGAATGGCTGGACCCGCAGCAGGTCAAGGAACTCTGCCCCATCCTGAACATCAGCGACAACATCCGCTACCCCGTCATGGGTGCCACGTACCAGCCGCGTGCAGGCATCGCCAAGCACGACCATGTGGCGTGGGCCTTTGCCCGCAAGTGCGATGAACTCGGTGTGGACATCATCCAGAACTGCGAAGTTACCGGCTTCATCAAGGACGGCAACAAGGTCACCGGTGTCCAGACCACGCGCGGCACCATCAACACCGAAAAGGTGGGCCTCTGCGCCGCAGGCCACAGCTCGGTCCTGGCGGAAATGGCGGGCTTCCGCCTGCCGATCCAGAGCCACCCGCTCCAGGCGCTGGTGTCTGAACTCCACGAGCCGGTCCACCCCACCGTGGTCATGTCCAACCACGTCCACGTGTACGTGTCCCAAGCCCACAAGGGCGAACTGGTAATGGGCGCCGGTGTGGACTCCTACAACGGCTACGGCCAGCGCGGCTCGTTCCACGTGATCGAGGAGCAGATGGCAGCAGCCGTGGAGCTCTTCCCGATCTTCGCCAGGGCCCACGTGCTCCGGACCTGGGGCGGCATTGTGGACACCACCTTGGATGCTTCCCCGATTGTTGGCCTCTCCCCGGTGGAGAACATGTTCGTCAACTGTGGCTGGGGAACCGGCGGCTTCAAGGGCACTCCGGCGGCGGGCCTGACTTTCGCGCACACCATCGCCACCGGCGCTCCGCACCAGCTGAACAAGCCCTTCGCGCTGGAACGCTTCGAGACCGGCGCCTTGATCGACGAACACGGCGCCGCAGCCGTAGCCCACTAGCCAGGACAGGACAGGAAAAGACATGCTCCTCATTTCATGCCCCAACTGCGGGCCACGCGACGAAACCGAATTCCACTACGGCGGCCAAGCACACGTCGCCTACCCGGAGAGCCCCAACGACCTCACGGACCGCGAATGGGCTGAATACCTGTTCTACCGCGAGAACACCAAGGGAACTTTCGCAGAACGCTGGGTCCACAGCACAGGCTGCCGCCAGTGGTTCAACATGCTCCGCGACACCGTGAGCTACGAGATTCACTCCATCTACGGCATGGGCCAGCCCCGGCCGGACATCAAGGTGACGAGTCCAAAGAAAGCACCGGAACAGCCGGGCGAGTTCACCCAGGCCGGTGAGTTCGGCCAAGCCGGCGAACCGGGCCTCTCCCCCGGCGCCGCCTCCCCCACAGCTACCACCCCCATCTCTTCGGAAGGAGTCTAGAAGTGACCAGCAAGAACGCACGCCTCGCCACCGGCGGACGCATCGATCGCAGCATCTCCTGGCGCTTCACCGTGGACGGCCAGGAATTCACCGGCCACCCGGGGGACACCATCGCTTCGGCACTGCTGGCCAATGGCCACATCAACGCCGGCAACTCCCTTTATGAGGACCGCCCCCGCGGCATCATGGCAGCCGGCGTAGAAGAGTCCAACGCCTTGGTCAAGATCGCTCCCCGCTTCCCGGGCCACGTTGCCGAGTCCATGCTTCCCGCCACCGCAGTTTCCTTGGTGGACGGCATGAACGTTGAGCTCCTGTCCGGTCTGGGCAAGCTTGACCCGAACGAGGACAAGGCCGAGTACGACAAGAAGTACGTCCACACGGATGTACTGGTTGTCGGCGGCGGCATCGCCGGCCTGGCAGCGGCCCGCGAAGCTGTCCGCACCGGCGCCCGCGTCATCCTCATCGACGACCAGCCCGAGCTCGGCGGCTCACTGCTCTCCGGTTCCACAGCCCCGGATCTGGCGGAAGAAATCGAGGGCAAGCCGGCCCTGGAGTGGGTTGCGGACGTGGAGGCCGAGCTGGTTTCTGCCGCTGAATGCACGGTGCTGAACCGCACCACCGCATTCGGCTCCTACGACTCCAACTACTTCATTGCAGCCCAGAACCGCACGGACCACCTGAGCGTCCCGGCAGCCTCGGGTGTCTCCCGCCAGCGTATTTGGCACATCCGTGCCAAGCAGGTTGTCCTGGCTCCGGGCGCCCATGAGCGTCCCCTGGTCTTCGAGAACAACGACCGCCCGGGCATCATGCTCGCCTCGGCAGCCCGCACTTACCTGAACCGTTACGCCGTGGCCGCCGGATCGCGCGTGGTCATCAGCACCACCAACGATTCCGCTTACGCTCTTGCCGCGGATCTGAAGGCAGCAGGCGTGGCGGTTGCCGCCGTCGTCGACGCCCGTCCGCAGATCAGCGCGAAGGCCGCCGCCGCCGTCGAGTCCGGCACCCGGGTCCTCATCGGCAGCGCCGTGGCTGACACCTCCGCGGATGAGAGTGGCCGCCTGAACGGGGTCACCGTCCGCAGTATTAACGACGACGGCGAACTCACCTCGGGCGTCGAAGAGCTGGCTGCCGATCTTCTTGCAGTTTCTGGTGGTTGGAGCCCGGTGGTTCACCTCCACAGCCAGCGTCAAGGCAAACTGCGTTGGGATGACGAGCTCGCAGCGTTCATCCCCACCGCTCCCGTAAGGGACCAGCAAGTGGTGGGCGCAGGCCGGGGCAGCTACGAACTCCAGGACTGCCTGGCAGAAGGTATCTCGGCCGGAGCAGCAGCATCCATCGCTGCCGGGTTCGAATCCGCAACAACCCCGATGGAACTGCAGGCTCCCGTGGCAAGTGCACCGAGCCGTCAGCTCTGGCTGGTTCCCGGCCAGACCGGCGAGCCCGGCGAGTGGCACCACCACTTTGTGGACTTCCAGCGCGACCAGTCCGTGGCCGATGTCCTCCGCTCCACCGGTGCGGGCATGCGGTCCGTGGAGCACGTGAAGCGGTACACCTCCATCAGCACGGCCAACGATCAGGGCAAGACGTCCGGCGTTAACGCGATCGGTGTCATCGCCGCAGCACTGAAGTTCGGTGGCGCAGAGAGCATCCCCGGCGTCGGCGAGATCGGAACCACGGCGTACCGTGCACCGTTCACCCCTGTCGCCTTCGCAGCCCTGGCAGGCCGCCAGCGCGGCGAGTTGTTCGACCCCGCCCGAGTCACCTCCATCCACCCGTGGCACGTGGCCCAAGGCGCACTGTTCGAAGATGTTGGACAGTGGAAGCGCCCCTGGTACTACCCGCAGGGCAGTGAGGACATGGACACGGCAGTCCTGCGTGAATGCGCCGCCGTCCGCGATTCCGTGGGCTTCATGGACGCCACCACGCTGGGCAAGATCGAGATCCGCGGCAAGGACGCGGGTGAATTCCTGAACCGCGTGTACACCAACGCCTTCAAGAAGCTCGCACCGGGATCCGCACGCTACGGCGTGATGTGCACCCTGGACGGCATGATCTTCGACGACGGCGTGACCCTGCGCCTGGATGATGACCGCTACTTCATGACCACCACCACCGGCGGCGCAGCCAAGGTGCTGGACTGGCTGGAAGAGTGGCACCAGACAGAGTGGCCGGAACTCGACGTGGTCTGCACTTCCGTCACGGAACAGTGGAGCACCATTGCCGTGGTTGGCCCGAAATCCCGCGCCGTGATCGCCAAGGTTGCACCCCAGCTCGCCGAAAACGGTGGCCTGGAGGCCGAGAACTTCCCGTTCATGACCTTCCGCGAAACCACGTTGGCGTCCGGAGTGCAGGCACGCGTTTGCCGCATCTCCTTCTCCGGCGAACTCGCCTACGAAATCAACATCCCGTCTTGGTACGGACTCAACACCTGGGAAGCTGTTGCTGCCGCGGGTGCCGAGTTCAACATCACCCCCTACGGTACGGAGACCATGCACGTGCTCCGCGCCGAGAAGGGCTACCCGATCGTGGGGCAGGACACCGACGGTACGGTCACCCCGCAGGACGCGGGCATGGACTGGATCGTTTCCAAGGCCAAGGACTTCATCGGCAAGCGCTCCTACCTCCGGCAGGACGCAAGCCGCGAAGACCGCAAGCACCTGGTGAGCGTTCTTCCCGTAGACCACTCGCTGCGGTTGCCGGAAGGCACGCAGCTGGTGGAGAAGGGCATCCCCGTCAACCCGGCCAACGGACCCGTCCCCATGGAGGGCTTCGTGACCTCCAGCTACCACAGCGCCGCGCTGGGCCGTTCCTTCGGCCTGGCACTTATCCAGAACGGCCGCAACCGCATCGGCGAGACCTTGGTGGCCTCGCTGGGAGACCAATTGGTGGACGTGGTTGTTGGCGAAACCGTACTTTTCGATGCTGAAGGGACCCGCAAAGATGGCTGAAACAGCAACCCCCGCAGAAACCGTGAACAGTGTTCGTGGGGCACGGCGCAGCCCGGCCCAGCACCTGGCTGAGGCGTTCACGTCCGGCTCAGTTCCGGGCATAGTGACACTCACCGAGATCCCGTACCAGGCCATGGTGGGCATCCGGGTTGACCGGACGTCCAACGCCGGCGCCCGCGTTGCGTCCGTGACCGGCGGCTTGCCTGCCGCTTGCGGTGAAGTGACGGGGACGGATTCCGTCAACACCCTGTGGCTCGGCCCCACCGAGTTCCTGGTGGTTGCACCGGAGGAAGTCCACGACTCCCTGGGCGGATCCTTGGTCAGCGATCTGACCAGTGCACTGGGCAACGACGCCGGCCAGGTGGTGGACCTGTCCGCCAACCGAACCACGTTCGAGCTCTCCGGCAGCCACGCCCGGGCAGTGTTGGAAAAGACCTGCGCGCTGGACTTGCACCCGCGTGTCTTCAAGCCGGGCACGGCCGTTTCCACGGAACTTGCACACATCCCGGTGATGCTGTGGAAGACTTCCGAGGACTCCTACCGGATCTTTCCCCGGGCCTCGTTTGCCGACTTCCTGGGCCGCTGGCTGCTGGACGCCATGAGGGAATACGCCTCCCCTGAGGTCCCCTGATGGCACTGAGTGTGCTTGACCTGTTTTCTGTTGGCATCGGGCCGTCGTCTTCACACACGGTTGGCCCCATGCGCGCGGCAAAGCAGTTCACGGACGGTCTCGAATCGTCCGGCCAGCTTCCGGCCACGGTGCGCGTCCAGGCTGAGCTTTTCGGCTCCCTGGGCGCCACCGGCCGAGGCCACGGCTCAGACAAAGCCGTGGTGCTGGGGCTGCAAGGCCACTCCCCCGAAACCGTGAACACCCATACGGCCGACGACCAGGTCGCGGCGGCGGCACTCGAGGCGGAACTGCGTCTGGGCGACAACCACCGGGTGGACTTCAACTGGGACGAGGACGTGGTCCTGCACCGCCGCAAGTCGCTGCCTGCACACCCCAACGGCATGACGTTCCGCGCGTTGGACCACACGGGCGGCGTGCTCCGGGAACGCAGCTACTACTCCATCGGTGGCGGCTTCGTGGTGGACGGGGACGCAACCGGCACCGACAAAGTGGTAGCCGATGACACCGTTCTCCCCTATCCCTTCACCACGGCGGACCAACTCCTGGCGATCTGCGAGCGCGAGGGCATGTCCATCTCGGACGTCATGTTGGCCAACGAACTGGTGTGGCGTTCCGAGGAAGAACTTCGTGAGCGGCTGCTGGGCATTTGGGCCGTCATGCGGGAATGCGTGGACAACGGCTGCTCTGCCGAGGGAATCCTGCCGGGAGGCCTGAACGTCAGGCGACGGGCGCCGTCGTTGTTCAAGAAGCTTTCCGAAACTGACGCGGACCTGAACGGTAGTGCTTCAGCGGACCCGCTCCTCGCCATGGAATGGGTCAATCTCTTCGCCTTGGCTGTGAACGAGGAAAACGCCGCGGGCGGCAGGATTGTTACTGCACCCACCAACGGTGCCGCCGGGATCGTCCCGGCAGTGCTGCACTATTACACGAGGTTTGTTCCGGGAGCCGACGACGACGGCGTCGTGCGGTTCCTGCTGGCGGCGGCCGCCGTCGGAATCCTGTTCAAGATCAACGCCTCCATCTCCGGCGCCGAGGTTGGCTGCCAGGGCGAGGTAGGCTCGGCCTGCTCCATGGCCGCCGCCGGGCTCTGCGAAGTCCTTGGCGGGACGCCCGAGCAAGTGGAAAATGCCGCCGAAGTGGGCATCGAACACAACCTAGGCCTTACCTGCGATCCCGTGGGCGGGCTGGTGCAGATCCCCTGCATCGAACGCAATGCGATCGCCAGCGTCAAAGCCATCAACGCGGCCCGCCTTGCCTTGCACGGCGATGGCAGCCACAAAGTGTCCCTGGACAAGGCCATCAAAACCATGCGCGAGACAGGCGCGGACATGAAATCCAAGTACAAAGAGACCTCCCGTGGGGGCCTCGCCGTCAACGTAGTGGAGTGCTAGCCATGACTGCCATCCAAACCGAAACCACTGCCGCCTCCTCCGCGGAGACCACGGTGGAACACGTCCTCACCCTGGACTGCCCCGAAGGTCCCGGGATCGTGCATGCCGTGTCCGGATTCCTGCTGGACCACGGCTGCGACATCATCGACAACAAGCAGTTCGGCGACCGCGCAGAGGGCCACTTCTTCATGCGCGTGCATTTCGCGTCCGACGGCGATGACTCCACTGTTGATCAGCTGCGGAACGCTTTTGCCCCTGTGGGCGATAAGTACAGCATGAACTGGCAGCTTAAGCGTCAGGGGTACAAGCGACGCGTGCTGATCATGGTCTCCAAGTTCGGGCACTGCCTGAACGACCTCTTGTTCCGGGCACGGATCGGCGAGCTGCCCATCGACGTGGTGGGCGTAGTGTCCAACCACACCGACCATCAGGGCTTGGCGGAGTGGCACGGGATCCCGTTCTTCCACGTCCCCGTCACGGCTGCCACCAAGCCCGCGGCCGAGGGACGTTTGCTGGAGATCATCGATGAGCTGGACGTGGAACTCATTGTCCTGGCCCGCTACATGCAGGTCCTCAGCGACGACCTCGCCCGGAAGCTCGATGGCCGCGCCATCAACATCCACCACTCGTTCCTGCCGAGCTTCAAGGGTGCCAAGCCCTACCACCAGGCGTACGCGCGTGGTGTGAAAACTGTGGGTGCCACCGCCCACTACGTCAACGGCGAGTTGGACGAAGGTCCCATCATCGCCCAGCAGGTAGTGGAAGTGGACCACACGTTCGGACCGGACGATCTGGTGGCCGCCGGTCGGGACACCGAATGCAAGGCCCTCAGCAACGCCGTTCGCTGGCACTGCGAGGGGCGGATCATCCTGAATGGGAACAGGACGATCGTGTTGAAGTAGGGCTTGCCCCGCCGAGATCGCGGGTCAGCTGTGAATTCGCTGTTGCTGACGGGCGAATTCGCAGCGGACCCGCGATTTCGCGTTAGACCGGGGTTACACCCGAGCCAGCCGAGTTGCCAGATGCAGCGCAGCCAGCCGGCCGTTCCCGCGTGGGTCACCGCCGCACAGCTCGAAGATCCGTTGCAGCCGGTGATGCAGGGACTGCCTTTCCAAGTGCAGCTCGCGGGCGGCCTGGGCCGTGTTGCAGCCCGTATCCAGCCACACACTCAGCGTCCTCATGAGTTGGGACTTCTTCAGACGATCATGCTCGACGACGGCACCCAGCTGCCGCTGGACGAACCCTTCACGTGTGGCCGGGTCAAGTGTTTCCTGAGCCAGGAGCTCCACGGCCAAGGTGTCGGCATCCACAACGCCTTTGCCTGGCGAGGCCAGATCAAAGGCTCGGCGGGCCTCCGCCAAGGACCAGGGCGCCTCAGCAATCCCGTTGCCCAACGGCCCCACAGCCACCAAGGATCCGGTGGGTACTTCCAGCCCTCGCAAGGCTTCCACCAGCGCACGCCTGGTGGCGTCCCCCTCCCCCAAAGCAGCGACTGCAATCAGCTCAGCGTTATCGGCGTAGCTCGCACTATGCGGCACAGAGAGCCGGAGCAACGCGTCCACCGCCGGACGCAAATGCCCGGCGCCGGTTGATCGAATCACCACTGCGGCCACCGCGCCCTGAGCAGGGAACCCCGATGCCGGACCCAGTTGCTGAAGTTGCCAGTGTTGGCCACCCGAATTAATGGCACGCATGAGTTCGATGCCCGCCAATTCCTTCAGACCCGGCGGCATACGCTGCAACAGTGCCAAGCCCAGAATGTCCACGGAACGTTCGCCGGCCACCCGTGCGAGGCCGCCGTCGCCGTCGTCGGGCATGTGCAGTTCAAGCCGCGCGGCAAGGACGCCGCGGACCGGCACGTCCACGATGGTGACGCTGCCGGCGACTTCGAACGAGCCTGCAGAACTGAGGGTGACGCCCGATGGTGAGAGCAGCCGCGCACTTGCCCCCGTTTTTTCGGACAGCACCGCCAGGAGTTGATCGAGCCCGCCGCCGTGGGCAAGCTCTGCTGCCATGGCGTGGCTGGCTTGGTCGCCGCGCTGAAGGTGCTCCACGGATTCGCTGACCAGGAGCGAATTGATCTCCTGCATGACTGCCACAAACGGAACCACGTGGCGCAGCTCGATCACGGGCAATCCTGCCGCCTCGGCGATCTCCAGCATGCCTGCAGGAACTTCGGGCAGGGCTGGACCAGTTTCCAGGGCCAAGGCAGCAATGCCCCGGGCGGCGAGCTCACGGACGTAGTCGGCTTGCCGTTCGGCTGTGACGCCGGCCAGGGCTTGGCCGCCACTGAGTAACAGCTCACCGCCGCTGAGCAGCGGAGCGATGTCCAGGACTTCACTGGAGTGGACCCAACGGACGCCCCGGCTCAACGCCTCAGGGACATTGTTGAGGAAGCGGGGTTCTGCGGATTTGAGGCTCTGAGACTTCAAAGCCGAGCCCAGGGCTATGGACATGACACTCCGTACGGTGGTGAGCTATTTGCTTAGACACATCGTATCTTGTTGCTGTGATCCGGGGCACATACGCTGAAAGGGTCCCTTTCATACACGGAGGCTCTCCCCATGCAAGACAACCTCTCTTCTTCGCGTTCGAGTTCAGCGCAAACAGTCTCTTCCCAGCCGGGCTCAACGCTGTCAGGACCGGCAACGGCGCCGGGCCACGACAGCGAAGCCTGGCTTCAACCCATCCCCGAATCAGACCGCACCCGCAAAGTTTCCGGACAGTTCTGGATCTGGGCAGGCGCCAACCTCGCACCTATCAACTGGGTGCTCGGCGCCCTCGGCATCCACCTTGGCCTTGGCTTCGCTGACACCGTGATCGTCCTGGTCCTGGGAAACCTGATCGGCATGCTGCTGTTCGGCTGCTTTGTCCTCCTTGGCCAGAAGACCGGCGCCACCGGAATGGTGTTGGCCCGCGCAGCGTTCGGCCGGAGGGGCAACTACCTCCCCGCCGCCATCCAAGCCCTGCTGGTGATCGGCTGGTGCGCCGTCAACACCTGGATCATCCTGGATCTGGTCATGGCGCTCTTCGGCACCCTTGGCTGGGTTGACCCGGAGGCCAAGAACTACGCCTGGAAGATCGGCGTCGCCACGGCCATCATGGCGGCCCAGGTAGCCATCGCCTGGTTCGGCTACAAGGCTATTGCAGCCTTCGAAAAGTGGACGGTTCCGCCCACCATCATCATCCTGGCCGTCATGTCATGCGTGGCGTGGTTCGGCATGAAGATCGACTGGGGCTATGCAGGCCCGGCCGGCAACATCCTTGAAGGTTCCGAGCGCATCGCCGCCATGAGCGCTGTGATGACGGCGATCGGCATCGGCTGGGGCATCACCTGGTTCACCTACGCTGCGGACTATTCCCGTTTCGTCAGCACCTCGGTCCCCAAACGCAAGGTGTATCTTGCCTCTGTCCTCGGCCAGTTCATCCCTGTGGTGTGGCTCGGCGTCCTCGGAGCAAGCCTGGCCACCAACAGCGGCGAAATCGACCCCGGAAAACTCATTGTCCAGAACTTCGGCGTCCTGGCCCTCCCGGTCCTCCTCATGGTCCTGCATGGTCCCATCGCCACCAACATCCTGAACATCTACACCTTCTCCGTGGCCACGCAGGCCCTGGACATCAAGATCAGCCGCCGCAAGCTGAACCTGTTCGTCGGCGTCTTCTCACTCATCGCCGTGGTGTTCTTCATCTTCCAGGAGGACTTCGCAGCGGTTCTCGATGCCTGGCTGATCGGCCTGGTCGCCTGGGTGGCCGCTTGGGGCGGGGTCATGCTGGTGCACTACTTCTGGCTTGAGAAGCGTTGGCCGGCCAAGGTTGACCGCCTCTTCGATCCCGTAGGAACACACCGTTTGCCCGTCATCAACTGGGCCGGAATCGTCTCGCTGCTGGTGGGCATCTTCTCCACCTGGTTGTTCATGTACGGCCTGGTACCCGCCATGCAGGGTCCCATCGCCGTAGCCCTGGGCGGCTGGGACCTCTCCTGGCTGGCGGGAGGACTGACCAGCGCGGTGAGCTACGCACTCCTCGGGCCACGGGCCCACAAGAAGTACCTTCTGGCGGACTCAAACCACGTGTCAGTGACACAGCCAGTCACTCCCGCAGTTCCCGAAAGGACTACAGCATGATCCAGCCCGCTTTCGCTGATTCGCTCCACCCGATCACATGGCCCGAGGGCTACCGGGCCGCAGCGTCCTTCACTTTCGACGTCGACGCCGAGTCCTGCACCATCGCCCATGATCCTTCCAGCACCCGCCGGATGTCCCTCATGAGCCACCAGTCATACGGCCCCAAAATCGCCGTGCCGCGCTTACTTCAACTCTTGGACCGACAGGACATCAAGGCAACGTTCTTCATTCCCGGCTTCACGGCGGAGAGCTACCCGGACGTAGTACGCAGGATCGCCGATGGCGGGCATG
This sequence comes from Arthrobacter sp. DualSoilB13, assembly GCF_055389195.1. Classification (NCBI taxonomy): domain Bacteria; kingdom Bacillati; phylum Actinomycetota; class Actinomycetes; order Micrococcales; family Micrococcaceae; genus Arthrobacter; species Arthrobacter sp. DualSoilB13. The sequence goes on from NZ_AP035865.1 coordinate 3,936,045, forward strand.
AGATCGCGCACCACGGATACCTTCACGAGCCCATGCAGGGGATCGACGCCGCGGCTGAAGCGAGTTATTTGGACCGCGGCCTCGAAGCACTGGCCAACGTGGCAGGAATCCGGCCGGTTGGTTACCGGGCACCGTGGTGGGAGCTGAACTGGCAGTCCCCAGCACTGCTGGCAGACCGCGGCTTCCTTTACGATTCAAGCCTGCTCGACGGCGATGCCCCCTACCGCATGGCCGTCGCCGAGGGCGACTCCCGGGACATTGTGGAGATCCCAGTGGACTGGGCGCTTGATGACTGGGAGCAGTACGGGTTCTACCCCGGAGTCACGGGCAGCGGGGTGATCGAGAGCCCGGCCAAGGCTTTGGAAATGTGGACGCTCGAGGCCCAGGCACATCATTCACAGGGAAGCTGCTTCGTCCTGACCAACCACCCGTTCATCTCCGGCAGGCCGTCCCGTGCCGTCGCCTTGGAGCAATTGATGGAGCGGGTCAAGGACCTGGACGGCATGTGGGTCACCACCCTGGCGGAGATCGCACAGCACACCAAGGACACCGTGCAGGAAATCCACACCCACGCACGGATCGACGTCCCGTTGTTCCCCGGTGCTGGAGCAAGCTTCCGCCCGGCGCAGGTCAAGATTCCCACCCTCCGGTAATTCTTCCGCCGGGATGGCATGTGATGACAACTCTGTATCGCACGCCATCCCGGCGACGGTGTTTAAGGGCCCCCGTACACCGCTTCTGTCCATACACCGATGATCCAGGTGCTCGCGGCGGCGCAGGCCAAGGCAAACTCCACCAGCATCCCTATGCCGGTCGCCTTCAGCGCAGCCCCGCTGGACCGCAGCGCAGCCTGGAAGTTCCGCGTGCGCTGTACTTCGCTGAGGAGGAGCCCCAGCGCGAACCCCACAAATAGACCCACCACGGGGATAACGAACATGCCCACCACGCCTAGGACCACACCAATCAGCACCGATCTGTTGGGGATCCCGTGCTGCTTCATTTTGCGCCCCGTCAACACGGCGCTGGCCGCCATTCCAGAGACCACAAACACCATGCCCACAGCAAAGATCACCCAGCCCATGCCACCGGCACCTCCCCAGATAGCCCAGGCCAAGAGGCTCGCGCCGATGAGGATACTGCCGGGCAGTACAGGAATGATGGTCCCGGCCACGCCTACCGCAATGGCCAGGCCACACAGGATGGTCACGATGAGTTCGGCGTTCATGGCCCCAAGTCTATGGGCCACTGAGTTAGCCGGCGTCGCGGCCGGCCGCTTAAGCACAAACGACGGCGACGCTCCCCAGCACGGGAGGCGTCGCCGTCGTCGGTCTTGCGTTGGTAACCGCTACTCGGTGACGGCTGCGGCAACTGCCGCGGTGACCGCCGGTGCCACGCGGGCGTCCAGCGGGCTCGGCACGATGTAGTCCGCGGAGAGGTCCTCTGCGGCGAGCTCAGCAATGGCGTTGGCCGCAGCGATCTTCATGGCGGGCGTGATGCGGCGGGCTTTGGCATCGAGCGCTCCGCGGAAGATGCCCGGGAAGGCCAGAACGTTGTTGATCTGGTTCGGGAAATCGCTGCGGCCGGTGGCTACAACTGCTGCGTACTTCTGGGCAACCTCGGGCAGAACTTCAGGGTCCGGGTTGGACAGGGCGAACACGATCGACTGATCGTTCATGAGCTTCAGGTGTTCTTCATCCAGCTTGGAAGAGGAGACACCCACAAAGACGTCGGCGCCGGTCAGTCCTTCGCCCGGACCGCCGCTGATGCCGCGGGGGTTGGTGCGCTGGGCCATGCGGGCTTTGACGCTGCCGGGATCGGCTACGAGATCTGCGCGGTCCGCGTTGACCACGCCCTTGGAGTCGAGCAGGATGACGTCCTTGATGCCAACAGCCAGAAGGATCTCAGCAATGGCGATGCCAGCGGCACCGGCACCGGAGACGACTACCTTGAGCCCGGCGAGCTCGCGCTGGGTCACCTTGGCGGCGTTGGTCAGGGCGGCAAGAACCACCACGGCGGTACCGTGCTGGTCGTCGTGCATGACCGGGCAGTCCAGGGCTTCGATGAGGCGCTCTTCGAGTTCGAAGCAGCGCGGAGCCGAGATGTCCTCGAGGTTTACTGCGCCGAAGCTCGGGCGGAGGCGGACCAGGGTTTCGATGATCTCGTCCACATTGGTGGTGTTGAGGACCAGCGGGATGGAGTCGAGGTCGCCGAAGGACTTGAAGAGGGCCGACTTGCCCTCCATGACCGGCAAGGAAGCGCTGGGGCCAATGTTGCCCAGACCCAGAACGGCGGTGCCATCGCTGACCACAACAACCAGGCGTTCGGCCCAGGTGTGGGTGCGGGCAAGTTCAGGGTTGGCGTGGATTGCGCGGCTGACCTGGGCAACGCCAGGGGTGTATGCGATGGAGAGGTCGCGCTTGTTGTTGAGCGGGACGGTGCTGGAAATGGTCAGCTTGCCGCCTTCGTGGGCGGTGAAGATCTCTTCTTCACTCAGTACCAGGGCGTCGTTATCAGTTGCAATTGTCTCAATGGACACGTCTTTGTCTCCTCAGGCTAGCCGTGGACCCACGGCATGATTCGGGCAGGAACAGAACTGCTGGTGCGGGCCAAGGGTGACTGGTCCGGCATTGCTTCTGCAGATAGGGGGCTGCTAGCCGCTTCGGTGATTCCAGCCTAGGGACACGTTGAGGGTACAAGATTCAATACCAACAGAGACGATTCAAGAGTAAAACGTTCAACCACGCCAAATTGTGAGCTACCTCACGCCAAAAAGCGTGTTCCGGGGCCGCATCGGTCTAGACCAGCGGTCCATTTCTCATTCACCAGAGAGCAGCGTGCACGCTTTCTTCAGGTCCTTCTCCGCCTCAAACAGGGACAACCTCCGGCAGCGGACCGCCTGCACCAAGCCACTCACCAGGTGCAGCAGGATGCGGGCCTTCACCGTGTCCTTCCCCTGGTCCTTGCTCAACGAACCGACCACTTCTTCGGACAGGGCATCGATCTCGCGCAGCAGCTGCGCCGTGTCGTCATCCTTGCCCGCAGGACGGATGAGGCAGTGCTCAATACCCGGTTGCATAACCCGCAAGTGAAAGATCTCCATCATCAAACCCGCGAGGGCATGGCCTTTACCTTCCCGCAGCCGGACGCCGTCGCGGAGTTCCCTCAACTGTTGCCGATAGACGGCCAGCATCAGGTGGGCTGTGGAGGGGAAGTAACGGTAGAGCGTACCGAGCGGAATGTCAGCCCGGGCCGCCACGTCAGAAAGGCTCAACGTATCGAACTGCCGTTGGGCGAAGCCTTCGGCCGTCTTGAGAATGCGGGCATAGCGCAACTGCTGCCGCGGTGTGGTGGGCGCGGCAGCCATACGGGGCAGCCCCGTGGTCAGGTCAAGGGAGTAGGGTTCCAGTGAGTTTGTTGCGGGCATTTCCGGCGATCTCTTGGCAGGCTGACAAGGAAACGGCCGGCTGGGTCCAGGACCACGGCTGGCCGATCGCATCAATGATACGGGAGCAAAATGACCGTTTCCTGAGAGCTCGATCTACTTCCATGAGCCATGCCTTTCCCGTCTATCCACCCGGCAGACATACACTTCATGCAGGTTTTGAAGCCACTCGGGAGGAACACACACATGGGGAAATTACGACGCCGGATGGCAGCAGCGCTGGTGACCGCCACTGTTGCGGCAATGGCACTTAGCCCCCTGCCGGCGTCGGCCGCGCCCAGCAACGGGCCGGACCCCATAGTCAACGGTCAAGCATTCGTCGGCAAGAAGCTGACCGCGGACATCGGCCCGTACACGTTCTACGGATGCGGGGGCGGCAAAGGCCCCGATTTCACGATCTACTGGACCCGGGACGGCTTTCTGGTGGCCGGGGAAACAACACGCAGCTACACGCTGGAGCAGGACGACACCGGCGCCCGCATGGCCGCGCACGTGACAGCCAGCACCACGGCCTGCGGCGGAGAATCGCTGCACAGTAACGAAACCAAGCCCGTGGGAGCCGCGAACAGGGCTGCAGGTTTCACTGGTCGCAGCTTTGAACTCCTCACCCGCGCCAGCGATGGCTCGCTGGTGCTCTACGGGCGAAATGGCAGCGCATGGGATCCAGCCCGAACCGTGGGTTACGGCTTCAATATCTTCAACACGGCGTTTTCCCCAGGCGACTTCGACGGTGACGGCAAAAACGACGTGATAGTGCGCGACTCCGTCGGGGGGCTCTACCTCTTCAGCGGGGACGGCGCAGGCGGATGGAAGCCGGCCAGGCACATCGGTAACGGATGGAACGTGTTTGACTCCATCGTCGGTCCGGGAGACTTCAACGGCGACGGCCATAACGATGTCCTCGCGCGAGAACCCGGCGGCGCCCTCTATCTCTACCCGGGCAATGGTGCCGGCGGCTGGTTGGCGCGAACCGCCGTCGGGACCGGCTGGAACGTCATGGACGCACTGGTGACGCCCGGCGACTTCAATGGCGACGGAAATGTGGACATCCTGGCACGTGACCGCAGCGGCTATCTGTTCTTCTACGGCGGCAATGGCTCAGGAGGCTGGTCGCGGTCCTGGATGATCGGCGTCGGATGGAACGCCCTCAAATATGTTGGCGGTGCCGGTGACTTCAACGGTGACGGCTTCCCCGACGTCTACGGAGTGGACCAGCAGGGCCGGCTGCTTGCGTACTACAGCGACGGCAAGACGGGGTGGAAAGGTTCCGAAGCGGTGGGCGCCGGATTCGGGTGGTTCACAGCAATCTTCTAGGAAGATCCCAGTCGCGGTACCATTAACCCCATAAAGTCTGGGGAGGACACAATGTTTGCTTCATCACGCCCTACGTCCGGCGTGCGCCGGGCTATAGCCGGAATAGGGGCTGCGATCTTTGCAGCAGTTGTTCTGGCCCCCGCCCCCGCCATGGCCACCATGGACCCCGAACCGCCGGTGATCACGGGCGCGCCATACGTTGGTTCCACCCTCACGGTCACCTGGGACCCCTACGCGTACAAGGGCTGCGGCGCTGCTGCCGGCCCGGACACACGCATCTATTGGACGCGCGATGGTGAAGTAGCAACGGACCACCCCACATGGCCCGACTATGCCCTCACTGAAGAAGACCGCGGCAAAACCATCGCCGCGCACCTGGTGGCCAACTATCCCTGTGAAGGCATGGAAGTCGCCAGCGAGGAAACCGCTCCGATTTCTGCGTCCAACCGGCCCAACGGGTTCACTGGCCGCGGGGCGTTCGAGCTCCTGGCCCGCCGATCCGATGGCGCGCTGCTGATGTACCCGCGGGTCCAGAACTCCTGGGAACCGGCGAAGACGGTCGGTGCAGGCTGGAATATTTTCCCCACAGTGCTCTCCCCCGGTGACTTCGACGGCGACGGCATCAACGACGTCCTGGGCAGGGACTCAGCAGGCGGCCTCTACCTGTACAGCGGTGACGGCTCAGGCGGCTGGAGCGGCCCCCGGAGGGTCGGGACCGGGTGGAACATCTTCACTTCGCTGGTCTCTCCCGGAGACTTCAACAGCGACGGCACCAACGATGTCCTGGCCCGCGACGCCAACGGGGTTCTCTACCTTTACCCCGGCGATGGTGCCGGCGGATGGCTGCCCCGGTCCGTGGCGGGGCAAGGCTGGAACTCCCTGAACGCGCTCATCACCCCCGGCGACTTCGACGGCGACACCAACGTTGACGTCCTGGCTCGCGATTCTGCCGGTTACCTGAGGCTCTACAGCGGCAACGGTGCCGGCGGCTGGAACGGCATGACCGTAGTTGGCCAGGGCTGGAACGGCATGAGCAAGATCGGCAGCGCCGGCGACATCAACGCCGACGGCAGCCTCGACGTCTTTGCTGTGGATGGCTCCGGCCAACTGCGCGCCTACTACGGCAACGGCAGGGCCGGCTGGGCCGGCGCTGAAGTTGTCGGCTGGGGTTGGGGCGGTTTCACGGACCTGTTCTAGCCTCAAGCCACCATTTCGAGGGTTCCTTGGCGCTTACGCTGTTGCGAACGGCACCGTGAGCAGGGAACCATCGAATTGGTGTGTGTTCGCCATCCATCCACGGCGTCGCAATATTCGGACCGCTATATGCCAGCTGGCCAGCAGGCGGTAGTGTCATCCCAATTGATCTCTTCGGCCAACTCTGTGCCGCCTTATTTTGGGGGAATCCTTGGGCTTTAACTCTGCCCTTCGCGCGCCTGCGCGCCGCCGCAGTCCACGCCGACTGCTTGCACTCATTACGGCCCCGGCTTTAGCCACTTGCCTCTTGGTCTCGGCCGTCCCTGCTTCCGCCGCTGAAGAAGCGGTGGACACCACGGCCTCCTTCACAAAAGATGCGGTGCCTAGCAAAGAATCCATCCAGGGGCTTCCCGTAGAAGCAGCCCCTAGATCGAAGGGTTTCGACGGCGACGGCACCTTCGATCTGTTCGCCCGGGACAACGCGGGCCGCTTGCTCCTCTACCCCACCGATGGACGAGGCAATTGGCGAGCGCCGCAAGTGATCGGCAACGGCTGGCACATTTACAACCTCTTGGTTTCACCGGGCGACTTTGACGGCGATGGAACCGTAGACGTCATGGGCCGCGACGGCTACGGACGGCTCTTCCTTTACCAAGGAAACGGCGCAGGGGCTTGGAAACAGGCCTTCCAGATTGGTCAGGGATGGCAGGGGTTCGTCAATCTGATCGCACCCGGTGACTTCAACGGTGATGGCACCAACGACATCCTTGCCCAGGATGGTTCAGGCAATGTCTTCCTCTACCCCGGCAACGGGCAGGGTGGTTGGCTCACGCCGAGCAAGGTCACTACGAGCTGGCAGGGACTAGATGCTGCAGGGGCCGGGCATTTCTATGGCACATCCGAAGCCGTGGTCCTCGCGCGCACCCGCTTTGGCGACTTGCAGGCCCGTTCATCGCAGCGCAACGGCTTCTTCTTCGATTACGGTAGCCCCGACGCCTTTGACGGAACCATTGGCAGGGGCTGGGAGGCGCTTAGTCGTTTCGGGATTGCCGGTGACTTCAACGGAGATGGCTACAACGACGTCTATGGCATCAGCCCCAACGGCCTGCTGACGATGTACCTCGCCGACCCTTCAGGCTTCAGCAGCTGGGGCATCTACGGCTTCAAATGGAAGGGGCAGCCGGTAGTCGGAAGTGGCTGGAACGTCATAAACTACGTCTTTTAGGACTAGTCCACGCTCTTGATCTTCACCACGAACACGGCGCCCAAGAGCCCAATGACTGCGGCGGCTACGTACAGCGAGACGTAGCCGCCCCAATAGTCAACGAAGAGAAAAGCGATACCTGGAGCCAGCACCTGCGGCATTGAGTTTGCGATATTGATAACCCCCAGGTCCCTTCCCCGGTCAAGTGCTTTGGGTAGTACCTGAGTGATGAGTGCGAAGTCCACGGCCAAGTAGGCACCGAACCCGATCCCGAGAACCACTGCGCCCGTAATCGCCCCTGTCCATGTCGGGGAAAAAGCGAGAATCAGTGAGGCTACGGCGATGACGACGGATGAGGCAATGACCAAGGGCTTTCGCTTGCCCGTCCTGTCGCTCATCCGGCCACCCACGACGCTGGTAATGATGACGGCGACGGCATAAAGGCCGGTAACGACCAGCACCCCGAACTCGGGGTCAATGCCATTGACCTCCTTCAAGCGGACAGCATCCGTCAGGAAATAGAGCAGGTAGATAGTAACCATGTGATTTCCCGTGCTTACCAAGAACCTGGTCAACCACGCCCAAGCGAAATCCGGGTAGCGCTTGGGCGAAACCCAAAAGCCTTTGAGGAATTCAGCCATTTTGAACGGGGGACGCTCGCTAGGCGACAGTGGCTGATCGTCGCTCTTGAATAGATACAGAACGACGCCGGCCAGCAGCGCCGCGGCGCAGACCCAGTATCCGGCGGCGAAGTTCCCAGCTACGACAGCAGCGATTACTGCGCCAACGAGGATACCCACGGTCTGACCCATGGCTGCCAATCCGCCTACGGTTCCCCGCTGCGGTACGGGCACTCTGTCCGGGATAGCAGCGAAGATAGCCGCGTACATGGCGTTGGCTCCGGCCTGCACCAGGCACCACAGCAAAGTCATGGCTGCAACGTTGGGAGCACCGGCCAAAGCAATAAGCGCAGCAGCTCCAAGGATGGCGCCCATCAGTACCCAGGGAACGCGGCGACCAAACCTGGACGTCGTGCGGTCGCTGAAGGCCCCGAAGAGCGGGTTCGCCACCATGGAAACGGCCGCGCCGCAGCCCGTTACCAAGGCCAGAATGGCTTTCTTTTCATCCTCGTCGAAGTACGCCGCTTGTTGCGCAAGAAGAACCTGGAGGGGTCCAAAGAACGCTGCATTGATGCCCAGGTTAACCAGCACCACGCCCGTAACCCACAGGGGTCGCACACGGCTGACCGGCTCGGCCAGCGCCGTAGCGGTACCTCCACGGACTACGGCTGGGTCCGGCACCGGTCCCGGCAGATCGGACAAGCTCATAGCAGGTTCCCCCTCTTTGAATGTTTGGATTCAGCCTAGCGCGACGCGGCCACACTGAACCGCCGTCGGGTCTTTTATCCACATAGGCCGAAACAACTCCTGCCGCAGCACTGAACCAGGGGTTAGTGTGGCCTCAAACCGATAGAGGAGCAGCACTGTGAGTGAGCAAGTAAATACCGCCGATCTCTACGACGATCGCGGCGAGGAACTCGAGTCCATCGCCATCCAGTTTCACAACCTGGGCGGGCGCACGCATTTCAGCGGCCCTGTCCGCACCATCCGCTGCTTCGAGGACAACGCCCTGGTCAAGACCATCCTCAATACACCCGGCGACGGCGCCGTTCTGGTCATCGATGGACAAGGGTCACTGAGGACAGCACTCATGGGAGACATGATTGCGGAAAGCGCTGTGGCCAATGGCTGGGCTGGCGTAGTGATCAACGGTGCCATTCGAGACCGCGAGGCGATCGCCCGCTTACCCCTGGGCGTCAAGGCACTCGGCAGTAACCCGAAGAAGAGCGCCAAGACAGGTGTGGGCGAAGTGGATGTCCAGCTGGTCATCGATCGCGTCCGTATCCAGCCAGGCGTGATGATCTTCTGCGATCCGGACGGCATTCTGATCGAGCGCTGACCCTCACCGGGCTGCCGACTTAGAGGGAAAGTGGAAGAAATATTATCCCGTCGGGAATCAACCGGCCTGTAAGATAGTTACTGAAAGCAACTATCCTGCTTAATCCACTTTTCTGCCACCTCTGGAGAAGAAATGTCCAAAACTGCGCCTGTACGGGCCGCCGGAGAGGTCCTGACGCATCGTCAGACCCTCACGGTCATGGTGGGGCTCATGCTCGGCATGTTCCTGTCCTCGCTGGATCAGACCATCGTGTCCACCTCCATTTACACCATCGCCAACGACCTCGATGGCCTGTCCCTCCAGGCGTGGGCCACCACGGCGTACCTCATCACCTCCACCGTGAGCACCCCGCTGTACGGCAAGCTCAGCGACATCTTTGGCCGCCGCCCCCTCTACCTCGTGGCCATCGTGATCTTCCTGATCGGTTCCCTCTACGCAGGATCCGTCCATTCCATGACCGAGCTTGCCATTGCGCGCGGTATCCAAGGCCTGGGCGCCGGCGGTTTGCTGGCCTTGGCGCTGACCATCATCGGCGACATTGTGGCGCTGAAGGACAGGGCAAAGTACCAGGGCTACTTCATGTCTGTGTTCGGTATTTCTTCCGTGCTCGGTCCGGTCATTGGCGGCGCGTTCGCCGGCTCGGCCAACATCCTGGGCTTTGAAGGCTGGCGCTGGGTCTTCTTCATCAACCTCCCCATTGGGCTCGCCGCCCTTGTTGTGGTCTTCATGTACCTGCACCTCCCGGCCCGGCACGTGAAGCAAAAGATCGACTACTGGGGTGCAGCCGCGATCACCCTTGCGATTGTTCCGCTGCTGCTGGTTGCAGAGCAGGGCCGCACCTGGGGTTGGGCCTCGGGCGCATCCTGGCTCTGCTATGGGCTTGGCGTCATCGGCATCGTCGCCTTCCTTCTGGCTGAGAAGCGCGCCGGAGACTACGCCTTGATCCCGCTGCGTCTTTTCAAGAACACCACTTTCGGATTGTCCTCGCTGCTGAACTTCATCATCGGCATTGGTATGTTCGGCGCCATCGCCATGCTGCCCATGTACCTGCAGCTCGTGAAGGGGCTTACTCCTACCGAGGCCGGCCTGATGATGATCACGTTCACTGTGGGCATCCTCTTCGGCTCCATCTCCGCCGGCCGAACCATCTCCTCATCAGGCGTCTACCGGGTCTTCCCCATCATGGGTACGGCTATCCTTGCGGCTGCCGCCACCGTAATGGGCCTGGTCCTCGGCGTCGATACCGGCCTCTGGGTTCCCGGCCTGATCGCCGTGTTCTTCGGCGTCGGACTGGGTTTCTGCATGCAGCCGCTCACGCTTGCCATGCAGGTTTCGGTCCCGCCGAAGGATATGGGCGTGGGCACCTCAACAGCCGCATTCTTCCGTTCCATGGGTGGTGCAGTGGGCACGGCAGTCTTCATCTCCATGCTCTTTAGCACTGCGGCTGACAAGATCGCCGACGGCATGAAAACTGCCGCCGCTACCCCGGACTATCAGGCGGTCATGCAGGACCCTGCCGTGGCGTCGGATCCCGCCAACGCCAAGCTCTTCGACTTCTTCAAGAACGGCGCCAACAACGAGTCCCTGAACGACACCAGCTGGCTCCACACGGCAAACAGCACGCTCACCAGGCCGATCACCGAGGGCTTCGCCCAGGCGATCGACATCGTGATGCTTACTGCTGCCGGGCTCATGCTCGTTGCCTTCCTGATCAGCTTCGCGTTGCCGAACAAGAAGCTCACGGACCCCAAGGCGGCAGCCAAAGAGTCCGTTCCCGCGCACTAGATTTGCGCGTCAGGTACTACGTCACGCACCACAAGCACGGCAGGCAGTCTTCGGACGGCCTGCCGTGCTTTGTGTTCAACTAGTTGAGCCATGAACCCGCTTTTGCCGCCACAGCAACCAGGGAGCGTCCACCCAGTCAACTCCCAGCTGTGCGGAAGCAACATGATGCGTTAACTACGTGAATACATGTCGCCTCCGTCACTTGACTGGAACTGGAGCGATATGACGTGCCACACTGTGTAGCGCGAGTGCACCGGCGTCCCCGTCGGACAGCCGACGACGTCCCGCACATCGCTTCCAAACCCCCATTCCCTAAGGGAGACCCATGTCCAGTTCCAGCACCGAAGGCGCGCCCCCAGTTTCACGGAAGGTGATCGGCCTGGCCGTCGCCGGCGCGGTGGGCGGTTTCCTCTTCGGCTTCGATTCCTCCGTGGTCAATGGCGCCGTGGATGCGATGGCGGACGAGTTCGTCATGACGGAAGCGGTCACAGGCTTCGCCGTTGCCGTTGCCCTGCTGGGCTGTGCCGCCGGGGCCTACTTTGCCGGCAAGATCGCCGACCGCTACGGCCGTATACCTGCCATGAAGATCGGTGCGCTGCTCTTCCTGGTGAGCGCGGTGGGAACGGGCCTTGCCTTTGGTGTGTGGGACCTCATCCTCTGGCGATTGGTAGGCGGTTTGGGCATTGGACTTGCCTCCGTTATTGCCCCTGCGTATATCTCCGAAATTTCCCCCCGGCACGTACGTGGCCGTTTGGCTTCCCTCCAGCAGCTCGCCATTACCACCGGCATTTTCGCGGCCCTTCTCTCCGATGCCGTGCTGGCCAACTCGGCCGGCGGCGCAGATGGCACGCTGTGGTTTGGCATTGAAGCCTGGCGGTGGATGTTCATCGCTTGCGCCGTGCCTGCCGCAGTGTACGGCTGGATCGCATTCCGCCTGCCCGAGTCCCCGCATTTCCTGGTACTGAACGGCAAGGAAGACCAGGCCCGCAGTATCTTCAACAACATCATCCCGGGCGACGACATCGAGCGCCACATCCGCGAGATCCGCGAGTCCATTCAGGAGGAGAAGCTCTCCACCAGGAAGGGGTCCCTCCGCGGCAACAGATTCGGCCTTCTGCCAGTGGTGTGGATCGGCATCATCCTCTCCGTCCTGCAGCAGTTCGTTGGCATCAACGTGATCTTCTACTACTCCACCACGTTGTGGAAGGCCGTCGGGTTCCAGGAGAAGGACTCACTGACAATCTCCGTGGCCACCTCCGTCACCAACATCCTGGTGACTTTGGTTGCCATCGCATTGGTGGATCGCATCGGCCGCCGCCCCATCCTGCTCACCGGTTCCGTTGGCATGGCTGTATCCCTCGGCGTCATGGCAATGGCGTTCTCGTCCGCCGTGGGTACGGGCTCCGAGATCAGCCTCCCGGGCGCGTGGGGACCGGTAGCCCTGGTAGCGGCGAACATTTTTGTGATCAGCTTCGGTGCCTCGTGGGGGCCGCTCGTCTGGGTGCTGCTGGGCGAGATCTTCCCGTCCCGCATCCGCGCCCGGGCCCTCGGTCTGGCCGCAGCGGCGCAGTGGATCGCCAATTTTGCCATCACGCTCAGCTTCCCCATCATGGCGGCAGGTTCGCTGCCACTGACTTACGCCATGTACGCGGCATTCGCGGCGGCGTCGTTCTTCTTTGTGATGTTCAAGGTTCCGGAGACCAACGGCATGTCCTTGGAACAGGCTGAAACGCTGTTCGTTCCCAAAGGCGCACCGGTGGCTCCCCTGCCGGTCACCTCGGACGACACGAAATAGAGCACACGACACAAGAAAGCCCGGCGGAAACCGCCGGGCTTTCTGTGGTTTCGGGACCGCTACACCAAGTGGGGCTCGTGAGATTTCAGGTAGCCGCGTCCTCCGAAAGCAACGAGGATGGCGATAGCCATGGCCACCGCTCCGGCGAAGAACGGTACTTGCGGGCCGAAGTGCTCGCCCAGCTGGGCGGCCGCGAACGGGGCCAGCGCGCCGCCCATCCAGCGCACAAAGTTGTAACCGGCGGACGCAACGGGACGCGGGGAATCAGAAACGCCCATGGCCAGTTCCGTATAGACCGTGTTGTTGATGCCCAGCAGGGCACCGGCCACGATGACAAGCACGACGACGGCAGTCACCGAGTGCCCGGCTGCCAGTCCCAGGCCGATCAGGTCGAGCATGAGGACGGCCAGCGTACCGGTGAGGACCTTGACGGCGCCGAAGCGCTTCTGGAGTACAGGGGCGACAAACACCGAGAAGACCGCAACAGCAACGCCCCAGCCGAAGAACACTCCCCCGATTCCGTAGGCGTCCATACCCAGGATGAACGGCGTGAAGGCAAGGATGGTGAAGAAGCCGTAGTTGTAGAACAGTGCGCTGGCTGCGGTGGTGCGGAGACCCTTGTGGCCGAGCGCAAGGAGCGGATCCCTCAGGCGGGACTTTTTAGCGGGAGCGGGTGTTTTGGGAAGCAACGCCAGCAACGCAATGAAGGCCGCGGCCATGAGGACTGCGGTGCCGAAGAACGGAGCTCGCCACTGCCAGCCACCCAGGAGGGCGCCCAGCAACGGGCCAAGGGAGATACCCAGACCGAGTGCTGCTTCGTAAAGGATGATGGCAGTGCCGGTTCCTCCGCTGGCCACACCTACGATCACCGCTAGTGCCGTGGCCACGAACAACGCATTACCGAGGCCCCACCCCGCCCGGAATCCCACCAGCTGCTCAACGCTGCCGGCGAGGCCGGACAACGACGCGAACACCACGATGATCGCCAAGCCGATGAGCAGCGTCTTCTTTCCACCGATCCTGGAGGACACGAATCCGCTGATCAACATGGCGATTGCGGTCACCAGGAAATAGCTGGTGAACAGCAACGAGACTTCACTGGTGGACGCCTCGAGATTCTTTGCAATCGCGGGGAGAATAGGGTCCACGAGCCCGATGCCCATGAACGCGAAAACGGCCGCGAGCGCCGTGGCCCACACCGCTTTGGGCTGTTTGAGAAATGAAGCTTTCTCGGCTTCAAGGGTGGTTTCGATGGTTGTTTCGGCGCTTGCTGAAGCGTCAGCCAACTGGCGTGACATTCAATGGCTCCTTGTCGGTGCTTATCTGGTTAGTTCTGGAACGAGCTGTTGAGCTTGGCGATCACGGGCAACGCTGAGGCGAGCTGCTCGATCTCCTGGTTACTGAGACCTTGCAGTAGTTCGGCCACCATGGCATTGCGCCGCTGATTGGCGGACTCGACGGCGGCGGTCCCGGCTTCGGTGATGACCACCTGGACGGCCCGGGAATCGTCCGGGTCAGGCTGGCGTGTAACCAGTGAGGCGCGCTCGAGCTTGATGATCTGCTCCGTGGCGCTCGGGACTTTGATCCCCAGGTTCTTGGCGATGTCGCCCACTCGGAGGCCGCCGTCGGAAATCATGGACAGCAGGCTGAGCTGCGCGGCGGTTAGCTCGCCTTCGGGATCGAGGCGGCGGAACATGTACACGCCGAGCCGAAGTGACTCACGGAAGTCCTGGGCGAGATCCAATAGCCGGGGATCAAAGGTGTTCATATTTAGGTACCCTAATAGTTAGGGTACCTAAATGTCAAAGAATAGGGCAGGTGAGGCTCTTAGAGTGTGAGCTTCATACCCTCATGGCTCGCAACAAACCCCAAGCGCTCATAGAAGCGATGGGCCCCCACGCGGGACTTATCCGTGGTGAGCTGCACCAGAGAGCAGCCGCGCTCCCGGGCCTGATCAACAGCCCACTGAATCATCAACGCGCCAACCCCCTGACCCCGCAGCGCGCTGGAGACCCGGACCGCCTCGATTTGCGCGCGCCAGGATCCCCGGCGCGACAAGCCGGGGATATAGCTGAGCTGGAACGTTGCAACAACATCACCGTCGAGTTCGCCCACCACCAAAAGGTGCGCCGGGTCGGCGTCGATCGCGTCAAAAGCCCGCTCGTAGGGCGCTAAATCGTCCGCATTTTCGCGCGTGGCACCCAACTGGTCATCCGCGAGCAGCGCGAGGATGCGCGGGAGGTCACCCCTGCGGGCGCGCCGAAGGGTGAAGGTCCCATACTCGACGGCGGCAGTCAGCAGGGCGGGCACGGAACCGGATTGAGTAGTCACCAACCCAGCATGCCACTCCGGTAGATATTCTTCGGAACTCAGTGTTGCTAAGTACCGGTACTTAGTTCTACTATGTAGTGGTAGCTAGTAATACTGAGTAGTGAAGGAGGTGTCCGATGGGCAAGCAAATGACAGAGATGCTCAAAGGCACATTGGAGGGAATCGTCCTGGCCCTCCTGACCGGGAAGGCGGCGTATGGATACGAAATCACCACGCTGCTCCGAGAGCAAGGCTTCACCGAGATCGCTGAGGGCACCGTGTACGCACTGCTGGTCCGGATCGAACAAAAGGGCCTGGTGGACGTGGAGAAGAGGCCGTCCGAAAAAGGGCCGCCCCGCAAGGTGTACACGCTCAACACCCAGGGCAAAAAAGAACTGAACGAATTCTGGAACACCTGGAGCTTCTTGTCCGAACGGCTGGAACAGCTCCGCAAGGAAGGAAAATAGCATGGCAGCAAAATGGATCGAGCTGGTCACCGGATCGCTCGAACAGAAAAAGCAGTACAAGCAAGCCAAGGCACGGCTGGACGCCTTGCCCGAGCCCTACCTCGCTGTGGCCACCGCCTTCAACCGCTATCTGATGTACTACGGCGGTGTCACGCAAGGCGACACCATGGTGCAGATGTTCACGGACCTGGCCGACCTATGGGAACGAGCCGCAGTGGACGGCACCCCCGTCAGCGACATCGTGGGTGATGACCCCATCGAGTTCGCAGAGAGCTTCGCCCAGGCCTACGGCGGAAAACGATGGATCGACAAAGAACGCGAGCGCCTGAACAAGGCGATTGATGAAGCCAGGGAGGCGGAATCATGACCACTGCAGCAATCCGCGTAGAGGGCATCGAGAAGTCATACAAGGACCTCCACGTACTCAGGGGTGTGGAATTTGAGGTGGCCCCCGGCAGCATCTTTGCACTGCTGGGATCCAACGGAGCGGGCAAGACCACCATGGTGAAGATCCTGTCCACCCTGCTCAAAGCGGATGCCGGCTCTGCCGCCGTCGAAGGTTTTGATGTAGCCACCGAATCACAACAGGTAAGGCAGTCCATCAGCCTGACCGGGCAGTTTGCGGCGGTGGACGAGGTCCTGTCCGGGAAGGAGAACCTGGTCCTGGTGGCTAAGCTGCGCCACCTGAAGAACCCGGGACAGATCGCGGACGAGTTGCTGGCGCAGTTCAGCCTCACGGAAGCCGGGTCCCGCAAAGTAGCTACCTATTCCGGCGGCATGCGTCGTCGATTGGACATAGCGATGAGCCTGATCGGCAACCCCACGCCGATTTTCCTGGACGAGCCCACCACCGGCCTGGACCCTGAAGCCCGCCTTGAGGTGTGGGACATCGTCAAGAACCTCGCCAACCAAGGCACCACAGTCCTGCTCACCACGCAGTACCTCGATGAGGCTGAACAACTGGCAGACCGGATTGCCATCCTGCATGAGGGACGCATCATCGCCAACGGCACCCTCGCCGAGCTCAAGCAATTGCTGCCGCCGGCCAAGATCGAATACGTAGAAAAGCAACCGAGCCTGGAGGACATCTTCCTGGCTCTGGTGGGTAGCGGCAACGCTGGGGCCAGTGGCAACGAGTCAGTAAAGGACAGGTCATGAACACCCACTTCTTCGCAGACACTTCTGTTCTGCTGGGCCGTTCCATGCGGCACATTTTCCGCAGCGTGGATACCATCATCACCACAGCAATCACACCGATCGCCCTCATGCTGCTTTTCGTCTACGTTTTCGGCGGAGCCATCAGGACCGACACTGAGAACTACGTGAACTACCTGCTCCCAGGCATCATGTTGATCGCGATCGCCTCCGGCATCGCCTACACGGCAGTCCGCCTGTTCACGGACATGCAGAGCGGGATCTTTGAGCGGTTCCAGTCCATGCCGATCGCACGCTCATCGGTTCTCTGGGCGCACGTCCTGACATCCTTGGCGGCCAACGGACTGTCGCTGGTGATCATCGTGCTGGTGGCACTTCTCATGGGATTCCGCAGCTCCGCCAACATCCTGGATTGGTTGGCCGTGGCGGGTATCCTGGCGCTCTTCACGTTGGCGCTGACCTGGATCGCAATCATCGCGGGCCTCTCGGCGAAGTCCGTTGACGGCGCGGGCGGGTTCTCCTACCCGCTGATCTTCCTACCGTTCATCAGCTCCGCCTTCGTCCCTACGGAGACCATGCCGGGCCCGGTCCGCTGGTTCGCCGAAAACCAGCCAGTGACGTCCATTGTGAATACCATCCAGGATCTGTTCGCGCAGCGTCCGGTAGGTGGGGACATATGGGTAGCGCTGGCCTGGTGTCTGGGGATCCTCGTGGTCTCCTACGCCTTTGCCACAGCCGCCTACAAGCGCCAGATCGCCTAGGTTCCCACCACGTTCCTATAACGGCCAGAGCTCCTCCATGTCATGGGAGGAGCTTTCGCCATGCAGACCGATTCGCCATTGGTCAGACATTAGCTATAGCTTTATCGAACAGATTTGTAACGGCCGTCACCATTGTGGCGGGTCCTTCGAAGGGTTCTTGAACTAATGTCCGACCAGACAACACAAGGGAAGCTTCACGCCTCCAGCAGGGACAGCGAGCCACACCTGTCGCGCTCCCTGAGCAACCGCCACATCCAGCTCCTGGCCATCGGCGGCGCCATTGGGACCGGCCTCTTCATGGGCTCCGGTAAGACCATCTCCGTCGCCGGCCCCTCCGTGATCTTCGTGTACATGATCATCGGCTTCATGCTCTTCTTCGTCATGCGCGCCATGGGCCAGCTGCTGCTGTCCAACCTGAACTACAAATCCTTCAGCGACTTCGCGGGCGACCTTCTTGGACCGTGGGCCGGCTTCTTCACAGGCTGGACCTACTGGTTCTGCTGGGTAGTCACCGGTGTGGCAGACGTCATCGCTATTGCGGGATACGCCGACGAGCTTTGGCCGGGAATCCAACTCTGGATCCCGGGCCTGGCCACCATCATCATTCTGCTTCTCCTGAACCTGCCCACCGTGAAGGCCTTCGGCGAGACCGAGTTCTGGTTCGCGCTCATCAAGATCATCGCCATCGTGGCACTGATCGTTGTGGGCCTGGTGATGATCTTCACCGGTTTCCAATCCAACGCAGGAACCGCGAGCTTCACCAATCTCTGGAGCCACGGCGGGTTCTTCCCCAAGGAATTCATGGGCTTCGTGGCTGGCTTCCAAATCGCCGTGTTCGCGTTCGTGGGCATCGAGCTGGTGGGTACGGCCGCCGCCGAAACCAAGAACCCTGAGCACAACCTCCCCCGCGCCATCAACGCGATCCCCCTGCGCGTCATGCTCTTCTACGTAGGTGCCCTGATCATCCTCATGTCCGTCACCCCGTGGACCGAGTTCAAAGCCGGCCAGAGCCCGTTCATTGCCATGTTCTCCCTGGCAGGCCTGGGAATGGCAGCTACCGTGGTCAACCTCGTGGTCCTCACCTCGGCCATGTCCTCCGCCAACTCGGGAATCTACTCAACATCCCGTATGGTCTACGGCCTGGCCAACGATGGCGACGCACCCAAGCTCTTCGGCCGCCTTTCCAGCCGCAAAGTACCCCAGAACGCACTGTTCCTGTCCTGCGTCCTGCTGCTGGCCGGCGTCGCGCTCCTGTACGCGGGCAAGGACGTTGGCGTGGCGTTCGACATGGTGACCACCGTGTCCGCAGTCTGCTTCATGTTCGTTTGGTCGATCATCCTGGCCAGTTACCTCGTGTACCGTAAACGCCGCCCCGAACAGCACGCGGCCTCATCGTTCAAGATGCCCGGCGGAATCCCCATGGTGTGGGTGGTGTTCGCCTTCTTCGCGTTCCTCGTCTGGGCGCTGACCACTCAGCCGGACACGCTCACCGCCCTGCTGGTGACGCCCATCTGGTTCGCCATCCTTGGTGTGGCCTACGCGGTTGTTCGGAAATCACCCCTGCACCAGGCCCGCGTGGCTGAGTGGAAGGCGATGGTGGAAACCGAAACCGCGGCAACGCGCTAACTCTTAGGACAGAAACAGCGACGTCGGCACCCTGACTTGAGTGCCGACGTCGCTGTTCTATTTCACCTTATGCCCTGCGTTAGGCGCTCCTTCGCCGACGGCTGCCAACCAGTGCCAGGCCTCCAGCAACCAGAAGCCCTGCAGCGCCCCAGAGTCCGATCATGACACCGGTTGCGCCGGTGTCAGGAAGGTCGCCCGTCGTCGCGGCGGGCGGCGGGGTGGACGCTGCGGCGGGAGGCACAGTGGCTGACGCGGCGGGAGGAACATCCACCACCGGCTTCACTGTGACCTCGCTTGAGTCACTCCCCGTGGCCTCTCCTCCGCCGGGCACCGTTGCAGAAGCAACCACGACGTTGACGTAGGACTCTGTGACATTGCTCTGGGCAATGACCCGGCTGACCGTTTGCCCGGGTGCGAGAGTGGCAACTGGCTCGATGGCCCCGAGCGCGGGGTCGTCGAATCGGACATCCGTGAGTACCGTGTTGCCGGTGTTGGTCACGCTGAGCTGCCAGAAGACCGTCTCAGCCGGGTTGATGGTGACAGCCTCGCTCCAAGGCCCTTCTTGGGTAGTTGAGACGAGCTTGTCCACCGTCAAGCCGGGGAGAGCACCGAAGTAGTACGAGTCATCAGCAGCACTCAGGTCAGAACCGCCAAGGGGGTTCTCCGCCGATGCCGTCACAGTGTTCTTGTACTGGCCCTCAATAGCCTCGCCCTGAGCCGACAACACCACAGAAGCACCCGGCGCCAACAGGGGAACTGTCCCGGAGAACACCTCCCTGCCAGCGCTGTCCTTATCAACAACCAGGACATCCTTCAGGACAAAGTCGCCGGTGTTCTTCACGGTGTACGTCCACTTCACCTCGCTGCCGGGAACCACCTGCGGCCCCGGAGCAGCTTTAACATCCTCGCCATTGGTGGTCTTCACAACAGACAAACCGGTGTTGCCGCTGAGGTACCAGGATTCAGCGGTGACTGGAGCGGGCTGCTGCGCCAAAGGGGTCCCTGCTGCGTCCGTTGCCGTGGCAGTGGCAGTGGCTGTGTTGTGGTACTGACCTGCCACGGCGGCATCCTGAGCGGTGAAGACACGGGTGTCTCCGGGGGCCAGTGCGCCTGTATCGCTCGAGGTGGGTATCAACGTACCCGTGCTGCCATCCCCTGCGGAGAAGGCATCCGAGACGGCTACGTTTGAAAGCGGCGTATTGCCCGTGTTGGTGACCTCGTAGGTCCATGACACATCTGAACCGTTAGCCACTATTGCACCGGGAGCTGAAGAGTAGACGGTCCCGTTGGTTTTCTTCACGATTCCGAGCCCAGGAGTTCCGGCCACATTCACAGCTGCCTCGTTAGTAGCGAACTGGACCGCTTCCCCGTTATACGTTCCTGTTGCGAGGAGTACGTTGCTTGCTTTCGCCCCGAAGCCGGGATCTCCTGCCACCTTGGTGGGAACCACCAAGGTGAAGTCATCCCCGGATGCCAGGACGTCAACGAACATCCGGAAGGCAGTGGCGTTGAGGGGATCAGTGGACCAGTTGCCCGAGGTGGCATCCGTTGCATCTGTGGAATATTCGATCCTTGCCCCCGCCGGTGCGCCCGTTACGGCGCCCGAAAGGACCACATCGAAATCGTCGCCCGTTGCCACCGCCGGCAAACGGTCGAAGAAGGTGGCGCCAGTCACCGGGTTTGGCAGGACGTTGCTGACGTAGACCTGCCAGAACGCGTCCTCGCCTACGGTGGTGGCCAAGGACCACGGACCCGTTGCCGAGGTTCCGGACAACTTATCCAGCAGCAAACCACCGGCAATATTGATCGATACACGACCAATATCTTTGGCGACACTTGCCCGTGCGGCATCGAAATTGTAGATGTCTTCGCTGAAGAAGGGGGCGTAGCCAATCATCGGTACCGTCTGTTCGGCTGTGCCGCCGTCAGCAACTCCGATGAACCGTGGGTCTGCTGTGGAGGCATACGATTCGACCTGAACCGAGGAGGTGGTGGGCTGGTAGGCCTTGGCGAGGACCGTGACGGGAATGTCGTACTGCCACCCCGTGTTCTCAACCTTGCGGTCAGAAGCTTCCTTCGGATCCCGCATGGGAGTGATGTGATCGAAGGCGAAGGTAATGACCTGCAGTTCGCATCCTTCTGCATCAACCACCCGCGAGGTGGAATCCACCTTCACACCGTTGCCGATAGCAGGGATGGGCTCCACTCCCACCGAGAGGTCGGTGATGGGTGTGATGGCCTTGGTGGGATCGTACTGGACGCCGCAGGGAAGCACCACGGACATCGAGGCGTCCTTGTAGGTTTCCGACGGGTTTTGGTTGACGATACCGGCCCTGATAGTGCCGGTGTCGCCCACGCTCAGGACCGAGGGAGCTGAGACGTTGGTGGTCAGGTAGACAGAATCCACCGGAGTAAAGACGTCAGAAGCCTCGCCCGTCAGGTCCCCGGCCTTGAGGGTGGCCGTGTTGTTCACGGGTCCTGGCGGAATGCCGGCAGGACTATTCACGGCGACCACACCATCGGTGATGTCCCGGAAGATTGGCACGCTTGCAACTGTGATTCGCATTTCCGAGCCAACGGACACCGTCTCGGCGCCAGGTGCAACGGAGATGCGCCACCCTGTCAGGACGGAGCCCGGCGGCAGATCGAGCGTATTGTTCCCATTGAACGTCTCCCAGCTGCTGGAACCAGTGTTCTGCACGGTCAGCGCCAGATTGGTACTGGTGGAAGGCTGGGCAGGTGTAAAGGTCTGCCAAGCGTCAGAATAATCAGTCTGGTACTCAACGCGGTAAGGAAGATCATCGGTAGCCAAAACGGGGCTGAAGGCCACGTTGATAGCGGTGACATCGTTGTGGTGAAACCACTCCTCCGACGGGCCGCCGGCGGTACCGCTATCGGTGACTACGAGGTCCTCGGCCTTGGGGCTGTCCCGGGGCCCGAGGTAGGAGGCATTAACGTAGGTGCTTCTGGCGATCATGCCGGCGGAGGTCTGGCCTCCTGAAGATTTCTCGATGGCCGTTGTCACGCCACCTGCCGGACTGAATGCAGGGCCCTGTGCAGTAGCGGGTACGCCTGCCCTGACCACACCGTTGGCGTCTGTTGTCTCCAACGTGGCGGTGTTGACCGGAGGCCGCTGGCCGTCTTCCCAACCAGCTACATCCTCCGGGTACCGGACGGTCAGCCAAATGCCCGTGTTGCTTCGGTCCAGGCAGTATCCGGTGTGGTCGTATTGTTCGGTGCTGGTCCACGTAGCTGTGGGCCATGCACTCGTGTCCCATGTGCCCAGGCCGGTAGAGGCCGAGGCGAACACGGCACCGGCAGGCAAGACGTCAGTGAGTTTCTGCGCGTAGGCGGAGAAACTCAAGTAGCTTTCCTCCGAGCACACATTAAACCGGTAGGTCACCTCGCGATGGGTGGAGCCGGTGATGGTGGTGGCCGTCTTCTGCGCACGGTAATCATGGGGACCAGTGACCAGTGACGTCACCGGACCGGATGAT
Organism: Arthrobacter sp. DualSoilB13; assembly: GCF_055389195.1. Taxonomy (NCBI): domain Bacteria; kingdom Bacillati; phylum Actinomycetota; class Actinomycetes; order Micrococcales; family Micrococcaceae; genus Arthrobacter; species Arthrobacter sp. DualSoilB13. The sequence continues at coordinate 3,958,554 of NZ_AP035865.1, forward strand.
ACTTCCCCGCCTGGTCCTCCGGTACCGGTCATTTCCGTGCTCAGCGGAAAGCCCTCGTACTTGCGCCCGTTGTCCACCTGAGACACCGTGTACACAATGCTGACAAGATCCTCAGTGGTTTCGTCGAGGATCATGCTCAGTACTCGGGTAGCGGGATCGTAGCTGTGGCTCAAAACTGGTGAAGAGCTACCGGTAGGGAGCCCCGCGAAGGTGGTGCCCTCCGGGAGTGTTGTGGTCATGGTTACACCGGTTGCCGGATGGGAGGCGTCGACGCCCTCGAAATCAACGGTTGCAGTGTAGTTGTAATTCTGGCTCAGCGGGACCGTTTCCGGGGCGGTCAGTGAGATGGTGAAATCCCCTGCCGCTGCCATGGCCGGGGAAACGCCCAGCATCAGCGAACCCGCACTGACCACTGCGGCCAGTGCTGCCGCCGGAATCCGCATCACAGAGCGTCTCCGTGACGGGGGTATCCGAGGCTTGACTGTGGAGTCCTCCCTCGAACCCGGCGATTTTTGCCGCCGGCCGAAACGACCCCGTGACTGTACTGCGGACATCTATAGCTCCCTTGCTAGTCCCGGCCTCCCAACCCTGGTGCACACACAGCGGTGCACAGGGCAAGGAAGCTCGGGGTTTGGAAAGTGAGCGTTCGCTCTCTTCTCCTATCTAGTGGGGGAGGTATCGCAAACGTGACGAAGAGATTGCTGACCGGGGACATATGTTGATAACTCCGGCATGGGAAAGGGAGTGTCAGGCGAAGTACACGCCGATTCGGTTGCCGTCGATTTCCTCTATGCGGATATCGATGTCGTAGACGTCGTACAGCATTCCGGCGCGCATGATGTCTGCGGGCGTGCCCTGATGGATGAGACGGCCGTTCTTCATTGCCAGGATGGTGTCCGAATAGCAGGATGCGAAGTTGATGTCGTGGACCACCAGCACGATGGTCTTTCCGAGCTCGTCAGCCAAACGACGCAAAAGCCGCATCATTTCCACCGAGTGCTTCATGTCCAGGTTGTTGAGCGGCTCGTCGAGCAACAGGTATTCCGTGTCCTGCGCCAGGACCATGGCAATGTAGGCGCGCTGGCGCTGACCACCGGAGAGCTCATCAACGAACTTGTCCGCCATGGAGGCCAGGTCCAGCTGCCGGATGGCCTCTTCAACGTGCTCAAGGTCCTCAACTGTTGGCCGCCCACCACTGTGCGGAAAGCGCCCGAACGCCACCAGATCACGCACGGTCAATCGCATGGTCAGGTGGTTTTCCTGCCGGAGGATGGCCATGGTCTTGGCCAGTTCCTTGCTGGGAGTGGCCGTCACATCCAGCCCGGCAACGGATACTCCCCCTGCGTCCATGGGCTGCAGGCGGCTGATCAAAGAGAGCAGCGTGGACTTGCCGGCGCCGTTGGGGCCGATGATGGACGTGATGCCGCCGCGGGGGATTTGGCAGCTGACATCGTCCAGCACAGTGGTGCCGCCGTAGCGCTTGGTCACATTGCGGACGGTAATCATGGACGGATACCGATCATTTCAGTGAGCCTTTCAGCAACAAATAGAGGAAAAGAATGCCTCCGGTGAATTCGATAATCACGCTCAAGGCAGTGGCGAACCCGAACACGCGTTCCAGCAGCAACTGGCCACCCACCAGGGCAATGGCACCGAGGAGGACCACGATCGGGAGAAGCCAGGCGTGCCGGAAACCGCGGCATAGTTGGTAGCCCAGGCTGACCACCAGGAGCCCGAAGAATGTCACCGGACCCACCAACGCCGTGGAAATAGCCACCAGCAGGGAGCATGCCAGCAGCACGCGCATCACCACTGGCTTGTGGTCGACGCCCACGTTGATGGCTACTTCGCGGCCCAGCGCCAGGACGTCCAGTGTGTGCCGCATGCGCCAGACGCCAACGCAGACCAGAGCGACCAGTACAGCAGAAACACCCAGCAAACCCGGGTCAACGTTGTTGAAGCTGGCGAAGAACAAATCCTGCAGGATGATGAATTCGCTGGGTTCCATGAGCCGCTGAAGCAGCGAGGAGAACCCCCGGAACAAGGTCCCCAGCACAATCCCCACCAGCAACAGCAGGTGCAGCGATCGCGTGGCACCTGTGAACATCCACCGGTACAGGATGGCGCTGAACCCCATCATCAGCAGGATCTCCACCCCGAACTTGAGCGTGGACGGCGCCGTGGCCAGCGTTGCAGCTCCGGCCACGAAAGCCAAGCCGGTCTGCACCAGAATGTACAGCGAATCGAAGCCCATAATGGACGGCGTCAGGATCCGGTTCGCCGTCACTGTCTGGAACAGCAGCGTGGACACGCCCACCGCGACGGCCACCAGCAGCATCGCGGAGACCTTGATGACCCGACGCGGCAGGACGTACGCGATGTTCCCTTTGAGGTCGATTGTCAGGAAAACAGCAACCAGCACGACGGCGGCAATCGCCAATACGGCGATCACCAGTCCCGGCGGGGTGCTTCGGACGGCATCACGCCAGCGCGACGGCGACCATGGCCGCGGACCCGGCCTGACGCCGTCGGGCATTGGACGGATATGGGAGGCCGTCGCCGGGGTCACAGGCGTTTCAGGCATTGCGTTTCCTCAGGAGCAGGAAGAGGAACAGGATGGCGCCGAGCACGGACATGACCATGCCAACCGGCACCTCGTAGGGGAACCTGATGGTCCGGCCGATGATGTCGCAAACCAGCACGAAGGCAGCACCGAACAACGCGGTCCACGGAACGGCCCGGCGGAGGTTGTCTCCGAACAGCAGGGACACGATGTTGGGGACCACGAGTCCCAGGAAGGGCACAGCTCCAACCGTGGTGACCACCACGGCGGAGATCAGGGAGACGATCATTAGGCCAAGCCGCATGGTGCGGGCGTAGTTCAGGCCAAGGTTGGTGGTGAAGTCCTGGCCCATGCCTGCCACCGTGAAGCGATCGGCGGCGAAGAGGCCCACCAGGACAAGAACAGCAACAATCCACAGCAGCTCGTACCGGCCACGGAGAACACCGGAGAAATCGCCGATCATCCAGTTGCTGAGTGTCTGCAGGAGATCAAAGCGGTAGGCAAAGAACGTGGTAACTGCCGCAATAATGCCGCCCAACATGATGCCCACCAAGGGAATGAGGAGGGTGTTGCGGGCCGGGAGCCGCCGCAGGATGGCCAGAAACAACGCTGTGCCGAGGATCGCGAACACAGAAGCCACCACCATCTTGGTGAGAATTGGAGAGTCCGGAGCCAGCACGGTGACTACCAGGATTCCGAGCGTTGCGGATTCAACCGTTCCCACGGTGGAGGGCTCCACAAAGCGGTTCCGGGCCATGAGCTGCATGATCAACCCGGCAACGGCAACAGCCATCCCGGCCAGGACCACAGCCACGGTGCGCGGCACCCGCGAAACCCAAAAGATTTCCCAAGCGCCGGCGTCGTTTGCCAGCAACGCGGGCAGTGAGACGTCACTGACCCCTACGAAGATGCTGCCAACGGCGATCACCAGCACCACGGCAGCAGCCGCTACCAGGCGGGCGGTCTCGCCAGCCCGGTTGCGGCTTGCTGGTGCCGTGGGGCGCACGGCTGTGATTGTCACTTCAGTTAAGGGCTAGGCGACGGAGTCGGCCACTGCTGTGACCATGGCTTGGACGTTGTTCAGTCCATAGCCCACGATGTACCAGCCGGCGGGATCGAGGTTGACGATCTTGTTGTTCTTGGCGGCGTTGGTGGACTTGACGAGCTCGTTGTCCAGGATCGGGTTTGCCGTGGAACCGGCGGTGCCGATGGCGGTGTCGCGGTTGATGACGTAGAGGATGTCCGGGTTGGTTTCCTTGATGTACTCAAAGGAAACGGCCTCGCCGTGGGAGCCTTCAGCCTTGACCTCAGCGGCCGTCGGAACGCCCAGGACGTCGTGGATGATGCCAAAGCGAGAGCCCGCGCCGTACGCTGTGACTTCGCCGCCGGAGGTCAGGACGATCAGGCCCTTGCCGGCGGTAGCTGCCTTGGTCTTGGTGTCCGCGACAACCTTGTCTACTTCAGCGAGCTTGGAAGCAACTTCGTCTTCCTTCTTGAAGATCTTGCCGAGCTTCTCTGTCTGGGCCTTGAAGCTTTCCATGGGCTTTGCGGCGTCCACGGAGAGATCAATGGTGGGGGCGATCTTGCTCAGTTCTTTGTAAGCGCCGGCGGTGCGGCCGGAGACGATGATGAGGTCCGGAGCTGCGGAGCTGACGGCTTCGAAATCGGGTTCCTTGAGGGAGCCGACCTTGGCGTACTTGGCGTCGGAGAACTTCTTCAACGCTTCCGGGTAGCTGGCCTCGGGAACACCGGTGGGCTCGACGCCGAGCGCGTTCATGGTGTCCAGAACGCCCAGATCGAACGTGACCACCTTCTCCGGGTTCACGGGAACGTTGGACGTGGAGCCCTGGGCGTGCTCGATGGTAATGGTGCTGGCTTCCTCGGATTGCGAAGACGCCGTTGCCCCGCCCCCACAAGCCGTAACAGTCAGCAAGGCAGCCCCTGCAGCCAGTGCCCCAATGTAGCTCGACAGCCTCTTCTTCACGCCAGTACTCCACTCACTAATAAGTCATAGATGTGTTGCCTAATTGCGCTTTGACTCTATTAGTTAGGTGAGGCTAACTTCAAAGCCGAAAGGCCCTCCAGCGGGTAAAAGTGAGCTATCTCACTGGTTTTTCTCCCGCTGGAGAGCCTCTATGACGATCGGTGGTTAAACTTACGCTTCGGCCTGCTGGTCCTCCACAAGCTTCTGGACGGCGGCGAAGAGCGGGTGCGGCGGCGTCAGTTCCGTGATGCGCTCGACGGCGGTCGCTGCGTCCAGCTCGGACAGAAGCTTTGCCAGTTCCACCGCTTCGTCGTCGTTGCCGTCGTCGAAACGGAGGGCTGCGGACATCGCCTCAAGCAATGCCACCGGTGTGACACCGCGTTCGGCCAACTCCGCCGCCGGGCCAACGAATCGCTCGTGGCGGCTGAGCTTCCGCAGAGGCGCCCGGCCCACGCGGTTCACGGTATCCGGCAGGTGTGGGTTGGTGAAGCGGGACAGGATCTTCTGCACATAGGCTTCCTGCTCAGCCTCCACAAACCCATGCTTGGCCACCAGCAGTTCCTTGGTTTCCTCCAGCACCGCCCGGACCTTCGCTGCCACAGCCGGATCCGCCATGGCATCGGAGATCTTCTCAAGCCCTGCTGCGTAGCCGAAGTACGCAGCAGAAGCGTGGCCGGTGTTCACCGTGAACAGCTTGCGTTCGATGTACGGCCCCAGCTCGTCCACGAAGGTAGCTCCGGGAATCTTCGGGGCGTTGTCTCCAAACGGCGTACGGTCAATGACCCACTCGTAGAAGGTCTCCACCGTGACGTCCAGGCCTTGTCCCGCCGCCTGATTGGGGACGATGCGGTCCACGGCCGTGTTGGCAAAGACCGCGACTGCCCCCAAGTCACCCGCGGATTCGTCCCAGGCAGCCTGGATCTCCGTGTGCAGGAGGTCCGTGGCGTTGATGGCATTCTCGCAAGCCATCACTTGGAGGGCCGGCAAGTCCGCGGGACGGGCCGCCAGCCCTCGGGCGATTACTGGTGCCACGAACTTCAGGATGTGTGGCCCCACCGCAGTGGTGACCACATCCGCCGTCGAAATTTCCTCAACAACAGCGGCTTCCTGCGAGGCGGAGTTGAGGGCACGGAAGCCGGAGACGGTCTTGACCGCTGGGTTTTCACCAACCTCGTGCACGTCGTAGCTGCTTGCGTCGGCGAGCTGGCTGATCAGGGCGTCCGCTACGTCCGCGAACACCACCTCATAGCCGGCCTCGTGGAGCAGCAGCCCCACGAAACCACGCCCGATGTTGCCTGCCCCAAAATGAACTGCCTTCACTATGCGTTGACCTTTCCGAACAGCTCCAACACTTCATCAACCGTGGTGGCTTCCTCCAACTGGGCAACCTGCGCCTTGTTGGTGAAGATCTTGGCGATCGAGGACAGGATGTGGAGGTGCTCGTTATTGATACCGGCCACGCCCACCACAAACTTCACTTGCTTGCCGCCCCAGTCGATGCCCTCCGGGTAGCGGATGATGGACACTGCCGAGTGGTTGATGTGTTCCTTGGCATCGTTGGTGCCGTGCGGGATCGCCAGGAAGCTGCCCATGTACGTGGACACGGATTCCTCGCGCTCGTGCATGGCGTGGACGTAGCTGACATCCACGGCACCGCGATCCAGCAGGAGCTTTCCGGCTTCATCGATCGCGGCGTCCCGGTCAGTCGCAGTTCCGTTCAGGACCACGCTTTCGCGGAGCAGGACACCTTTACCTTCAACGGGTTGACCGTCTGTTGCTTTACCGCCTGCGGCGGGGGCCGGCTCAGCGGCATGCGCACCATGGGCGGGGGCTGCTGTTGTGGCAGCTGCGGCGGGCTGTACGCCGGCGCCGGGCTCCGTCGTCGTGCCTGAGTCGGGCGTTACGCCTGTTTCAGATGCCGCACCTTCGCTGTTGCTGCTCCGGACCAGGTCCACGATTTCGTCGTACTTGGGGCTGTTCATGAAGTTGTCCACCGAGTAGTGAACGGCGCTGGCCGTCCTCGGCTGGGCACGTTCGGTGAGGTCCTGGTGCGTGACCACAACGTCGTAGTTGTCGTTGAGGTTGGCGATGGCCGAGTTGGTGACCTTGACGTCCGGGAAGCCGGCCGCCTTGATCTTGTTGCGCAGGACCGAGGCACCCATGGCGCTGGAACCCATGCCGGCGTCGCAAGCGAACACGATGTTCTGGACCGGGCGGGTGAGGACAGTGCCCGGCTGGGCGTCTGCGCGGTCACCAACAAGTGCAGAGGAGACGGAGCTCTTCTTGCCCTTCATGGCTTCCATACGGGACGTGGCTGCGGAAAGGTCGTCCTCGCCCTTGTTCTTGGACGTGCGCAGGATGACCGCAGCGATGAGGAAGGACACGGCCGTCGCCAAAACAACCGCCAGGATGACGCCCACATAGCTGTCACGGGATGTCTGTGCCAACACGGCAATGATCGAACCCGGGGCAGCCGGAGCCACGAGGCCGGAATTGGTGACGGCCATAGTGGCAATGCCCGTCATGCCGCCACCGATCGCAGCGAGGATCAGGATGGGCTTCATGAGCACGTATGGGAAGTAGATCTCGTGAATACCACCGAGGAAGTGAATGATTGCTGCGCCGGGAGCCGAAGCCCTGGCTGCACCGCGGCCGAAGAACATGTAGGCCAGCAGGATGCCGAGGCCCGGGCCGGGGTTGGCTTCGAGCAGGAACAGGATGGACTTGCCCTGTTCCAGCGACTGCTGAATACCCAGCGGAGTAAGCACGCCGTGGTTGATGGCGTTGTTGAGGAACAGGACCTTGGCGGGCTCGATGAAAATGCTGGTCAGCGGCAACAGGCCGTTATTGACCAGGAACTCCACAACCTCGCCAGCACGGTCCGTGAACCACTTAACAACATAGGAAAGGCCGTAGAAACCGCCCAGCGCCAACACTGCGCCCCAAATACCGGCGGAGAAGTTGTTGACCAGCATCTCAAAGCCCGGACGGATCTTGCCGTCCCAGAGCCGGTCGATCTGCTTCATGGTCCAGGCACCCAGCGGGCCCATGATCATGGCACCGATGAACATGGGAGAGTCTGTACCCGCGATCACGCCCATGGTGGCAATGGCGCCCACCACGCCGCCTCGGACGTCATAGACCATCCGGCCGCCGGTGTAGGCGATCAGGATTGGAAGCAGGTACGTGACCATCGGGCCGACGATGCCGCCGTTGGGTTCGCCTTCGGCATTGGTTCCGAAGCCGCCCAACTCGGCTACGGGAATCCAACCCTTCTCAATGAACAGGGCAGTGATGAGGCCCCAGGCGATGAAGGCGCCAATGTTGGGCATGATCATGCCGGACAGGAATGTTCCGAACTTTTGGACACCAACGCGGGCGCTGGTGCGGGGCTTCGCAACGGTCTCTGTTGCCATGTGAATTCCTAACGTGTGTCCCGCTGCGGCGCGGGGTCAGTCGATATAGATCGAGAGAGAACAGCCTTAGGAGCTGCTGGAAATGCGGTGAAGCCACTCAAGGAACAGCTTCAATTCAGAGCTGGAAAGTTGGTCCGAATGTGAGGCCTGCAGTGCCGCATTCAGGGCGATTGCCGCAACAACCACGGACGACTTACCGGAGTCGTCCGCTGCGGCGCCACGGGCGGTGTCCGTGGAGACGGCGAAAATCATGGAGTCCCGGGTCATCGTTGAGAGCTCGAGGTTCCGTTCTTCCACCGGTTCTGCGATCAGCATGAGCGTGACGCCCACGTTGGCGGCCAGAATGCTGCGTGCCGCCTCGCGGGGCGGCACGTTGATCTGACCGGCGATAGCGGCCTTGTTCAGCATTTCTTCCAGAAGCGCTTCAGCATCGGCCACGATTGCCGGCCGGCTTTCCGGTCTGATATTGCCGAACATCACCAAATACAGATGGGGTTGGCTCAGCCCGAACTGGACGTGGTTGTCCCACATCCTCCGGACGTCTTCCAAGGGCTCCCCGGACGGTGCAAAATCCCGCTCCCCCGCCACATACTCTTCAAATCCGGCCGATACGACGGCGTCGAACAGGCCTTCCTTGTCGCCAAAGTGGTGGTAGAGCGTTGGCGCCGTGACCCCGGCAAGCTTGGTGATCTGGCGCGTTGAGACCGCTGACCCCTCCGAATTCGCCAGCAATTCGGCAGCTGCGCGAAGCAACCGAATTTTGGGCGGAAGCTGGTCATCGAAACTCATAACCGCTACCCTAGCACCTATAGCGTTGCTATATGAAGTGGCTCACAAAGGAATTTTGTAGGCTAGTTTTCGAGGCTCCCGGTGCCGTCGCCGGCGGGCCTGAACCAACAAGCAGGAACAGAGGATTCAGTGCAGAATTTCCAAGGAGTAGGGGTAAGCCCTGGCCGCATCATTGGTTCCGTCCGCCAGATGCCCAAGCCGGTGAGCGAACCGCCGTCGGGAGAGCGTTTGGCAGCGGACGTTAGTCCGGAAGACGCCGTCGCGGGTTTGAAAGCGGCTGCGCAGGCGGTGCATGACGAACTCAAGGGACGCGCGGACAGTGCTTCCGGCGACGGCAAAGCCGTCCTCGAGGCCACTGCCTTGATGGCCAAGGACACCATGCTCCTGAAGTCTGCCGCGAAGCTGATCAATGCCGGCTCCTCGGCCGAGCGCGCCATCTGGGAAGCCGGCGCTTCCGTCTCCGAAATGCTGCACAACCTGGGCGGCTACATGGCCGAGCGCGCCACCGACGTCCTGGACGTGCGCGCCCGCATCGTTGCCGAACTCCGCGGCGTCCCCGCACCGGGTATTCCCGCCTCGGACACGCCCTTCATCCTGGTGGCCGAGGACCTCGCACCGGCGGACACCGCAACACTGAATCCCGCCGTGGTCCTTGCTCTGGTGACCTCGGGCGGCGGCCCGCAGTCCCACACGGCCATCATTGCGCGCTCACTCGGCCTGCCCGCCGTGGTGGCTGCACATGGCGTTGACTCCGTGGCCGACGGTTCCGAGGTTTACGTAGACGGCGCAGCTGGCTTCGTGGCCGTATCGCCCTCTGATGAGCAACGCGCCGCGGCGACTGCCTGGGCCGAGACCTCCGCGACACTTGCGGAGTTTGACGGAAACGGCACGACGGCGGACGGCCACCTGGTGCCGCTCCTCGCCAACGTCGGCGGAGCCAAGGACGCCGTGGCAGCTGCCGCTTTGGGCGCCCAGGGTGTTGGCTTGTTCCGCACCGAATTCTGCTTCCTTGAACGAGACACCGAGCCCTCCGTGGAGGAGCAGGCCGCGGCTTACAAGGCCGTTTTTGACGCGTTCCCGGGCAAGAAAGTTGTCCTGCGCACGCTCGACGCCGGCGCCGACAAGCCACTCCCCTTCCTCACGGATGCCACCGAACCCAACCCTGCACTGGGTGTTCGCGGCTACCGCACCGACTTCACCACACCAGGCGTCCTGGAGCGCCAGCTCGAGGCCATTGCCCGGGCAGCTTCGGAATCCGACGCCGACGTGTGGGTCATGGCCCCCATGATCTCCACCGCCGCGGAAGCCGGCCGCTTCGCCTCCCTCTGCGCTGCTGCCGGAATCCAGACCCCAGGCGTGATGGTGGAGGTCCCCTCCGCTGCGCTGACCGCCGCCACCGTGCTGCGCGAAGTCGGGTTCGCGTCCCTCGGAACCAACGACCTCACCCAGTACGCCATGGCCGCCGACCGCCAGCTCGGCCCCCTCGCGGAACTCAACACCCCGTGGCAGCCTGCCGTGCTCCGGCTCGTGCAGCTCACCGTTGAAGGTGCGGCGCAGGAAAGCTCCGGCCGCGAAGGCGACCCCAAGCCCGTGGGCGTCTGCGGTGAGGCTGCCGCCGACCCTGCCCTCGCCGTCGTACTGACCGGGCTGGGTGTCACCACACTGTCCATGACCGCGCGCTCCCTGCCCGCCGTCGGGACCGTGCTGAAAACGGTGACACTGGAGCAGGCGCAGGAACTGGCCCGGCTCGCTTTGTCTGCTCCGAGCGCTCTTGAGGCCCGCGACTGGGTCCGCGCCAAACTCCCCGTGCTCGAAGAGCTCGGCCTCTAACTTTTCGCTTCCGACTTTTAGGAGAAATCCATGCCCGAACGCACAGCCACCATCGCCAGCCGCTCCGGACTGCACGCCCGTCCCGCCGCCTTGTTCGCCGAGGCAGCCGGCGAGCAGCCCGTGGAGGTCACCATTGCCATGCAAGGCGAACCCGCCGATGACGCGCTCGACGCCGCGAGCATCCTTTCGCTCATGACGCTCGGCGCTGCCAAGGGTGACGTAGTGGTGCTGCGGGCCGAGGGGGACGGAGCCGACGCCGCGCTGGACGCACTGGTCAAGCTGCTGGAGACGGACTTGGACGCGGAGTAGCTGCTCGCCGGGCTGGCCGATACGACGATTCGCTGCACCTTAGACGATAGGAGTCGTCTAAGGTGCAGCGATCCGTCTCAATGGATGCTGGACGCGGTGTGCGACGGTTCAACGTGAGCCACGCGCTAGGCTTCTGCCATGGCATTGATAGCTCCCCGCGTCACTCCTGGCTTGCCCGCCGATGACGCCCGGAATCTGGCACGCTCCCTCCAAGACAGCGATGACATCACCGTGTTCGTAGATGGCACGGTCCACCGCCTGCCCACCGAGGCGAGGGACGCCGTCGTCGACCTCCTCGCCAGGCTGAGCCGTGGCGAAACGGTGACGGTGAGCAGCGTGGAGGAAATGCTCACCACCTCACAAGCCGCTGAGCTTGCCGGCATCTCCCACACCTATCTGCGCAACATGACCGATCGCGGCGAAATCCCGGTGGAGTACCGGGGAACGCATCGTCGCATCCGGCAGGCCGCCATCATTGAATGGCTGGCAACGCAGAAGAAAAAGCAGCAGGCCCAAGCGGCAGCGGAAGATGACGTCTCCACCGATTCCCAGAGCTAGCCAACCCACATCACCAGCATGCTGTTCAATAGCGGTATGGCAAAAAGCTCCCCTTCGACCGTTTGGCCCGTGGTGCACCAGGAGCGTCGTGCGCTGATCCAAGACCTCGAACCGCTTGAGCCAGCGCAATGGCAGACGCCGTCCCTGTGCTCCGGCATCCGCCGCGACTACCCCGCCCAGCACGGGGCCACCGTACTCAGCGCATTACTGCTTGCGGTGTCAGGGCGGCCGATCGGGAGCGATGAAGTGAGCGGACCCGGAGCTCCGGTGTTCCTGCAACGGTTGGGAAACGAGTGAAGATGCCAGGGGACACAAAAGGACTGCTTTCTGCCGACGTCCAGGCCCTGGGCCTGACCGGCAGGATCCATTGGACCGAGGGCTCGCCTGCGCCGGAGCCGGGCGCAGAGCCGGGGAGCGAACCCGCGTACATCTTGATTCACGGGATCGGGGTGTCGCATAGATACCTGGCGCGGTTGCATGCTGTTCTCGCGGCGAGCGCACCGACGTACTCGCTGGACCTGCCCGGTTTTGGCGGGACGCCCAAGCCCGGGCGCCAGCTCTCGGTGGAGGACTACGGCGCGTTCATTGCCGATACACTCGCGTCGTGTGGCATCGACTCCTACGTGTTGGTGGGGCATTCGATGGGTACGCAATTTGCCATCGAGGCGGCCCTGCGCGCCCCCGAGCAGGTCAAGCAGTTAGTACTGATGGGTCCCGTGGTGGATTCACGGCATAAAAATGTGTGGCGGCAGTCGCTGGCCCTGACCCTCGACGGAATACTCCGCGAGAGTCCCACGTCCAACGCGATCGTCATGTCCGACTACTTCCGCTGCGGCCCCCGCTGGTACCTCACCGAGCTGCCGGTGATGATGAAATACCCCACGGAGAAAAGGCTGGCCGGCATCCAGGTACCGTTGCTGGTCCTGCGCGGTAGCCGCGACCAGGTGGCGGGCCCGGATTGGTCACTGCGGTTGTCCAGGACAGTGGTACAGGGTCGCTTGGTGGAGATTCCGGGCGTCGGGCACGTGGCGCAGCACATGCGTCCCAAGGCTGTGGCGGATGCCATCCGGAGCTTCGTCACCGCTACCACTCCGCACCGCTAAGCGCTGACGTACGACGCCGGCACCTGGCGTGGGTGCCGCTTGTCGGGTAGCCGCGTCCCGGCTAGGCTGGCGGAGCAAGCGCATTAGTAAGTTTGCTTACGAAAGGGCTGATCGTGACTGACAAAGACTCAACTGAAGAGACCCAGGGCTTCGGCGCCACCGGCGCCACAGGACCCTTCGCCACAGGATCCTATGACACGACCTCCGATGCCGACAGCATCCACGAAGATCCCGATATGCGCCAGGACGAGGACGAGGATCCTGCAGCCTCCGCCAACCCGGACCCCCTGGACGGCAACGTCACAGGATTGGAGCCCGGCGGTGGAGTTCCTCCGGGAGAAACCCCGCCGGCCGAAGGCAGCATGAGCAGCGACCAAGGCCACCACGAGTAACTACGCTGCAAGCCTCGCTGTTACGTTGCTAACCCGCTGTTTCGTTGCTGGCCAGCGACGTAACAGCGGGTTGGCAACGCCCTAGGTGTTCGGTAGCTTCAGGATCTCCCCGAGATCGTACTCAGCGGGCTCTTCCAGCTGCGCGTACGTGCAGCTCCCGGGGGTCCTGTCCGGCCGCCACCTGCGGAACTGCGTGGTGTGCCGAAACCTGTCCCCCTCCATGTAGTCGTACTTCACTTCGATCACGAGCTCGGGGCGCAGGGGCACGAAGGAGAAGTCCTTGCCCCCGCTCCAGCGGCTTTGGGCGCCCGGCATGCGTGAACCCCCGGCAGCCTCGTCCTGCCTGGCCCATTCGCCCCACGGGTGTTGGTCGAGTTCAATCTGATACGGCTCAAGCTCAGCCACCAAGGCCTCGCGCTTGGCCATGGGAAACGATGCCACTACTCCCACGTGATGTAGCCGGCCGGTGTCGTCGTGCAGGCCAAGCAGCATGGAGCCCACTACTTTCGCGGTCTTGTGCCAGCGGAACCCAGCCACCACGCAATCGGCCGTGCGCTCGTGTTTGGTCTTGAACATCACCCGCTTGTTCGGGAGGTACGCCCCATCCAGTGGTTTGGACAGCACACCATCCAGGCCCGCGCCCTCCAGTTGTACGAACCACTCCTGTGCCCGTTCCAGATCAGTCACCGCAGGAGTCACATACACAGGCGGCTCGGCCTCGGCGAGCGCACGTTCCAAGATGGCCCGGCGCTCGGAGAACGGCTTGTCCATGAGGTTCTGATCGCCTAGCGCGAGGATGTCGAACGCAATCATGGACGCCGGGGTCTTCTCAGCAAGCATACGGACGCGGCTGTCGGCGGGGTGGATCCGCTGCTGGAGCACCTCGAATTCGAGCCGGCCACCCTCGATCAGGACGATTTCGCCGTCAATCACGCATTTGTCCGGCAGGTTCTTCCTGAGGGCATCCACCACCTCGGGGAAGTAGCGGGTCATGGGCTTCTCGTTGCGGCTGCCCAGGACGATCTCGTCGCCGTCCTTGAAGACGATGGTCCGGAAGCCGTCCCATTTGGGCTCATAGTGCCCAACATCGGGGATGGTCGGAACGGATTTGGCGAGCATGGGCGAGACGGGTGGCATCACAGGCAGGTCCATAGACAATGTCTACCCGCCGGTGCGCGCCGAAGCTAGTGTTGGCCAGGGATATCTTGGTCGAGCCGTCCGATGCCTGCTGCCCAGCACCGGCCCCGAAGCCTAAGCGCTAGAAGCCTACCGCTTAGGCTGAACTACCGCCCGTTACATTAATGTGACTTTACTTTCCGGCTCATGTACCGTCGTAGGGCGACCCATATCTCCGCTGGGCCGCTTCCGGATTGACGCCGAGCTCTGCCGCAATCCGGGATCCGCCAGACCCGCGGCAGAGACGGGGGACCCAGGTTCCCGGGCTTGTTACCCACAAGCCCTTGGGGTGAAGCCGCCTTGCGCGGCCGGACGGCCTCGTCCGAACCCGACAGCTAACCTCGAAGGCGTTGAGAGGCAACCACCATGTCCCCAACCATGGATCAGCCGCGCCGCGCCCAGACTGAAGGCGAGCGCACCAAGCCAACCGGACGCCGTCGGGCCCAACCCAGCGGATTCCTTGACAACGCGCCGGCAGATTCCGCCGCCGTCAGCGGAACGTCAAGCACGACGCCGGAACCCGCCACTGCGGCCATGCCCGCCGCGGTGAAACCCACCACGCGTGCGGAAATCCGCGCAGCCGAGCGCGAGCGTGCTGCCCGGGCCGTACTCGCGCCCGAGGAATCGGCGGCAGCTCCGAAGTCCACCACACCGGGACCTCCTACCGCAGCCATCCCCATCGTTCCGCCGGCCAGCCAGGAACCCGCCACCACGGCTATTCCAGTAGTGCAGCCTGCAACGCCGGAACCCGCAACTGCGGCCATTCCCGTAGTCACTGCCCGCGATGAGTCCGCGCGCACGCCGGAACCCACGGAGTCCCCGCGCAAGGACGCTGAGTCCCCGCGCGGCAAGTCTCCAGCTCAGGTGGCCGCAGCTGCTACAGCCTCGGCATCACTGGCAAGCCGCCGGGACGTTCGAAAGCCGGCCGCTGCGCCCACCACCAAGTCCGGTTTTGGCGCCACATCCTCGTTCGGCCGCGAACCGTTCAGCCGTGAACCACAGGCCGCCCTGCGCAAGGCAGCTTCGGTCAAACACATGAGCCAGCGCATGGCCGTGGTGGCGGGGGCCCTTGGCCTCGTGCTGACAGCCGGCGCTTTGGGGCCAGCCCTTGAACTTCCGTTCTTCGGCCAGGAAACCCCGTCGCAGGAAGCCAGCGGGGGCGAAGGCCGCACCTCGGGTTCGGCATCCCCCGGGCCCAAGGCTTCCTACACCACGGCGTCATCACCTTCGGCCTCCACGCCATCCACAGCATCAGGGGCAACGGCTTCCTCCGAGGCCGGCCAGCCCGCGACGATCGCGGAGGCACCCGGGGCGGTGTCGCCGTCGTCGACTCCCACCCCACAGGTTTCGCTCGCGGACCCGGTATGGGTTCCGTCAGCGGGCTCGTCCGCAGTCCCGGCAGTTCCTGGCGCCACCAGCCCGGCACCCACCCAGCCGGCCCCCGCGCCGAGCGATGTGCCGCCCTCGGACACCATCACTACACCGCCTGCGCCGACGCCAACGGGCACTCCCACACCGACCCCGACTCCCACAGGAACTGCGACTCCCACACCGACTCCAACGCCGACGGATACTGCAACGCCGACGGATACTGCAACGCCGACGTCCAAGCCGAAACCGGGCAAGCCGACCGCTGCCTCAGCACCGCAGCCCAGTGAATCGGCACTTCAGGACATCCTCGATGCCGCCCAGAAGGTATTCGGTTGAGCACCCGCGTGCCCCGTACGTCCACCCATGCGGGGTGGCATAGCCGGTACTGCAGCAGCAGCCGGACCGCCACGTTCCGTCGGCGGATGGGGCGCTGGAGCTGCCAGCGTTTGCGGCGCTCGTAAGCCAACACCGCATACTTCGTACTTACAAGGGGAAGCAGGCTCAGATCCGTGGCCGTACTGCCCAACGCCTGGCCTTCAGGGCCGCATGTAACTCGAGCCGGATCGCGCCACTCAACGGATCAGCACCGATGAGCTGGCGGATCCGGCCGAGCCTGTTGTAGATGCTGCTCCTGTGGAGATGAAGTTTGGCGGCGACGTCCTGAACCGAGCCGTCATTGTCATAGAGCAATTCAAGGACGGGCAGGAGTTCGCCGTTTTTGTCGTGGTCCTCGAGTGCCCTGAAATGCACAGATCCCGTGTCATCCCAACCGCCCGGTGCTACCAAACGATCGAACAGCTGGTACACGCCAACAGTTCGGCTGTCCACGAGCTCACCCAAAGGGAGGTCTACTGCGGCCGCTTGGGCAGCAACCTTCGCTTGCCGGTAAGCACCGGACAGCTGCCGGATAACTTGGAATGGTTCGCTGATCCCCAGGATTACCCTGTCCACTTTGCGGCCCGCGCGTTTGGCGAGCTCCAGTTGATAGTGCACCAAAACCTGGGCATGGTCCGCCCGGCCGCCCGACTCGCGGAACAACACAACGGAATGCGTCTCCGTTCCGGCGCTGAACAACGCGGCGTTCACGCCAATGGTGGACTGCAGCGCGGCAGATCGATGCGTCAGGGTAGCTGCAATGGGATCGACGTCGGACCTCGCGCCATCGGGGTCGAGGATAGTCACCAGCTGCCACGGACCGCGGCCCTGGATTTCCTTCCAACCCGCGACGGTGGCCACAGCGTTGGATTCGCCGCCGCAGGCTGAGAGAAACTCCTGTTCACGCCGTCGCCGGAACTCCGATTCAGCCGTGTTGGAATCAAGGAGCAAGCCCGCCAGCAGGTCCAGCTCGTCCCGCACGCCTGGCAGTTCGGCGAGTATCGCCGTCGCGCTCTGTTCTTCAAGGTCAAGCTGCACCCACAAGTACCCCACGCGGAAACCGCGCACCAGCAAGGGGACACAGACGCGGCCCAACATGCCCAGTTCGTCGTTGGCTGGAACCACCACGGGTCGCACCGCCGTGGCAATGCCGTGAGCAAGCTGCCATGCGCTGACGTCGCTGGGTACCCGCTTGCTCAGGAGGAAGTTCACGCGGACGCGGTCGGCGTGGGACTGGTTGGAGCTGTAGGCGAGGAGAACGCCGTCGAGGTCTTCCAGGGAGAGCCCGCGGCCCAGCTTCAAAGCCACCCGTTCAACGATCTGTTCCACGTCCTGCTGCATCGGAAAAGCGTACCAACAGCAGGCGACACTTGACGCTTCAGTGCTCGACAAATGTCGAGCTTGCTTGGCAAAGATCCTTGTATCCACAGGGTTTTCCTGTGCGGGCTGCTCCGACTCCATGTCGCCTGCCTCACAGCCGGATTTATTCTGGAATCACAGCCCGCAACACATTTTTCGGCCGAAGAGGCCGCTAACGATGGAGCCCACAGATGATCATCGGTGTCCCCAAAGAAATCAAGAACAACGAGTTCCGCGTAGCCATCACGGCTGCCGGCGTCCACGAGTTCCGCACCCACGGACACTCCGTTCTGGTTGAGCGCGGCGCAGGCCTCGGCTCGGGCATCACCGACGAGGAATACTCGATCGCCGGCGCAGAAATCGTCAACGAAGCCGACGATGTCTGGGCCCGCGCAGACATGGTCATGAAGGTCAAAGAACCCATCGCGGCCGAGTACCACCGCTTCCGCAAGGGCCTCATCCTCTTCACCTACCTCCACCTCGCCGCAGAGCCCGAGCTCACCGCCGAGCTCATCAACTCCGGCGTCACGGCCATTGCCTACGAAACCGTTCAGGAGGGCCGCACGCTTCCGCTGCTCGCCCCGATGTCCGAGGTCGCAGGTCGCCTGTCCGTAGTGGTCGGCGCTTCCTCCCTCATGGCTCCGGCCGGTGGCAAGGGTGTACTCCTGGGCGGCGTACCGGGTGTGCGCCCGGCCAAGGTTGTTGTCCTCGGCGCCGGCGTTGCGGGAACCAACGCCGCAGCCATGGCGCTGGGCCTCGGTGCTGATGTCACCATCATGGACATCAACATCAACCGGCTGCGCGAACTCGACGCCCTCTACCAGGGCCGCCTGAAGACCGTTGCCTCCAACGCCTACGAGATCGAGAAGTCAGTCATCGACGCAGATCTCGTGATCGGCTCCGTCCTGATCCCCGGCGCCAAGGCACCCAAGCTGGTCACCAACGACCTCGTTGCCCGCATGAAGCCGGGCTCGGTTCTTGTGGACATCGCCGTTGACCAGGGCGGCTGCTTCGAGGACACGCACCCCACCACCCACCAGGAACCGACGTACAAGGTCCACAACTCGATCTTCTACTGCGTTGCCAACATGCCTGGCGCCGTTCCGAACACCTCCACGTACGCACTGACCAACGTCACCCTGCGCTACGCCGTGGCACTGGCCAACCTGGGCGTCAAGGCCGCTTTCGACCGCGACCCCGCATTGGCTGCCGGCCTCAACATCGCCGCAGGCCACGTGGCACACCACTCCGTTTCCGAGGCACACAACCTGCCGCTGGTAACGGACTGGCACAGCCTGGTCACCGCATAGCGAAGCCTTCGCGGCGACAGAAACACGTCCCTGGCCCGCTGTTCCGTTGCTGCCCAGCAACGGAACAGCGGGCTTCCGACGTTTCAGCGCGAAAAGTTCCGATGGGTGTCTCCACCTCAAGCTGCAGCACAGGCTCCTGGATGCCCAGCTTGTGGAGAAGCAGGCGAGTGCGTGTCTCCCCCACTGACTCGGATCTCTTATCCATTGCGGCGAGAACCTGACGCAGCCGCCGCGCACCCCGCGTGATCCTGCCGCTGTCCGGAAAATGTTGCAGGATTCCCGGATCAGCACCCCGCCTGAGGGCCTGGTCCGCGATAACCACGGCTGCTTCGAAAGCCAACGTTCTCGCACAGTCGATCACTGTCCGTTCAAGGCTCGTGACTCTGACCCGGCCTCCCCACGGCGCGGGCACTTCCGTGATTTCTTCCGGGTTCAACGGCCCACCGTGGGCAACCACATCCGCACCCGAACTTGCCTGGGCAGGAGAGAATGGCGTGGTGACATGCACTTGAGGGCCACCTTCCCAGTCAAGGCACCCATGGAGCCGGGCAGCACTCAGGTGGCTGTACGTTGCTTGGCCCGACGTGCTGCACGCATGGGCCTGAATACGGAGTATCTCCCGTTCCCAGGGCTTGCGACGACGCCAGTCAACTGTCCGGACATAGGCACCGCGCCTAGCCTCAGGAGCTTCCCCGAACGCACTCCTGCGGTCAGCGCGCGGTCCCCCAGGCCCGTGGCCGCAAGCTCGGGGGTTGAGGCAACAAGGGTGGACGGCCAATGCTCAGCGAGAAGGGCATCAAGCTTTGGTGATTGCATCTACCCATTTTTGGTGCAGGGGCGGCCGACAACCATCGATGATGCATCCTATGTGGACAACTACGTGCCGAGGCCGCTGTTCCGTTGAGGCCCAACAACGGAACAGCGGGCCGAGAACAGATTTGCGGTTAGGGCCTCGACGGGAGGGACGGAATCAGCTGCGATGGAACCGGCACAGGAACACCCGAGGGGCCAAGCTTTGAGGGATCGATCGTGGAGGGGTCGATCTCCGGCGGGGTCACGGGCAACACCGGCGGCGTGGGGATGACGCCGTTTCCGGGCTCCTGGTGCGACGGCGCGCTGGGGGTGCGTTGCGATGGTTCGCCCCCGGGCTGCGGCTGGGGTTCGGGAACAACAGGACTGACGGGTGCCGACGGAGCAGGCTGGGGTTGGACAGTGGCAGAACCTTGCTGCGGCACGTCCGGAGCAGGCACCTGCTGCTCGGGGGTGGTGCCAGCGGGCGCATCGGGTTGGGGAGCGCTGCCCGAACCCGGGTTCAGTTGTGACACCACCGAACCGATTGCTGCTCCAAGATGCTGGAAAGCGCCCGGCAGGCCGCCCTCCGATGCGACGGCAGCGGTAGCCCCGCCTGCCAAGGACACGGCAACGGCAAGGCCCGCGATGGCGGCGCGGCGCTTCTTACGACGACGTGCAGCGAGTTCGTCCACAGGAGCGAACCCGGGCTGGGGCTCCGGCGCAACGGTGGCGAGTACCGCCGTGGGTGCACCCGACGACGCGAACGGTCCCTCCGCCGTCGAGGGCTGTTCGGTGACAGCGAGCCGTTCTGTGGCGGCTGGGCTGCTGACCATGAGCGCGCGGACTGCGTCGGACGGCAAAGGGGCAGTGCCAGCCAGTGAACGGAGCTCCAGAAGTTCCGTGCGGAGGGCTGCGTCGCCGGAGAGGCCGGAGTCGGCCAGCAAATGGTCGATGGCCTGCTGGTCGCGGCGTCCGCGAGGCGTGAATTGTTCGCTCATGATGTGCCGTTCCTTAGTAGTGCACGCTTCTTCAGTGCACCCAATGCCCTGCGCTGCAGTTGTTTGACGGATCCCTGGGACTTGCCCATGATGGCCGCCGTATCTTCCACCGAAACATCTGCGACGACCCGAAGTGCCAGGACCTCCCGATAATCGTCGGGAAGATCATCCAAAATCTCGGTGACTCCCAGGCCGGCGACTCGTCCAAAAGCCTGGTCTTCGGCCGATGGTGACCGGCGCGCGTCCAGGTCCACTTCATATGGCGTGGAATCGGGCGTTCGTTCCCGCTTGCGATAGTGGTCAACCATCCGCGCGTGCGCGATGGTGAACAGCAACGTCTTGGCACCCTGAAGCCCTCCACGGATCGAATCCAGCTTGGGATACAGGGCCAGGAATACGTCCTGCGTCACGGCTTCGGGGTCGTCCACGCCGCGTGCCCTGAGATAGCCAAAAACCGGTCCGGCGAAGTTGTTGTAGGCAGCCGTGAAGAGCAGGGCGGGATCATCCTGATCCGCCTGCACGTATTCATCAGCCAAAGGGTCTAGCACCCGTGGATGCCTCCGTCCCACACCACACTACGTAGCGGGGCTCCTTGTCCTAAGCCAAGGAGCCCCGCCCTTAAACCGTAACCGCTGCTTGCTTAGCGGACAGAATCGAGGGGTGCGCCCGGAACAGCCGGGACCTCGGAGGGAAGCTGAGTGGGCAGCTCAGGAGTCGCGGGAACGGCAGGAACAGCCGGCGCGGCGGGAACGCCCGGCACTGCGGGGACAGCCGGCACGGCAGGGGTTGCAGGCAGTTCGGACGTAACGGCGGCGTCGACGTCAGCCTCAGCCTTTGCCGAACCGTCAGCCTTCAGGCCGGCGGCCTTACCGGCTTCCACCACGGACTCGCAATGCGCCTCCACCTTGGCTTCGCCGCCGGCAGCGATGGTCAAGGACTCGAAGCCCGGAACCTTCGTGTCGGACTCCAGGCCGCCGTTGAGGAAAGCGGTGCAGAGACCGAAAGCCTCCGGAGAGGTGGCATCTTCTGCCGCAGCTTTGGCATCGGACACTGCGTCGGCAGCCTTGGCCTGGCCGGCTTCGGCGGCCTCGGTTGCCGTTGCCTTCGCGGTCTCGACGGCGTCAGTGGCCTGAGACTTGGCGGTTTCGGTAGCGTCGGCTGCTGCAGCTTCGGCTGCTGCGACGGTCTTCCCGGCCACCGGGGCCGGTGCTCCAACGAGGTCGTGGGCGGACTGCTGAATATCAGTGGGAAGTGCGCCATTGAACGCAGCGACGCCGGTTCCACCGGCAGCTACAGCTCCGGCAGCCAGGACGCCCGCGGCGACTTTGCTGGTGGCAAGGACAGTGAACAAGGACATGAAACCCTCCGACAAACGATTTTGGGATTGCCCCGGCCGCGGTTGGGTCGCGACCGGATGATCAGCGTGCGGACGTGGCCCGCACACCCCTTACATCGCTCGCGACGCCGGTGAGGTTACGCCTTGTCCGAAATTCTTTTTCAAGAGCTCGGATACTGCTTCTTGGCCGTGCTGCTACTTATCCACATAACGCTCCTTTTCCACACTGGCTAGATGTCCCCATGGCCGGGCACGCTGGGGCCAACTATGCTCAAGAAACCGCCCGGCACCTTTGGACGCCCGGCGATTGACATGGCACTACGTTCAGGGGATACGTGATGGGGCTGAGAATCTGATGGGGCAGGGACTGGTAGGCGCTGATGTCGGGGATCTCCGGCGTTTGTCCGCTGTCATGGACGCCGAGGCTGAGAAGATCACAAGTCTTCAACAGCAGCTCACAGCCATGATCCAGGCAGGTTCGTACTGGCAGGGAAATGACGCCGACCAGTTCCGGAGCAGGTGGCAGAGCGATCTCCGCGGACGGTTGGGAGCAGCAGCCACATGTCTGCGGACCAACGCCCGCGCCCTAAAACTCAACGCAGACCAGCAGGAACAAGCCTCCACGGGCGGTCCCGGGGGATCCAAGGGAGGACCCTCAGCAGGGACGGGGAGGACAGCACCCGGGCCGCTGGAGTTCACTTTTGATCCCACTACCTACGGCCCGGTCACGGTGGAAGGCAGCGGCTCCTTCGACAGTAAAGCGTCGGGCGAAACGCACGGTTCCATAGGTCCGGCCGGCATCGACGTTGGCGGCTCCGGCGAGGCTTCCACCGGAGGTGAGATGACCTGGAAGGCAGGCTCTGAGTTCGGTCCGGTCAAGACGACAGTTACCAACGAAACGTTTGTGGGCGCGCGCGCCGAAGGCGAGTACGGGGCCAGTGTGCCGTTCGGGTTCGGACTGCCGAACGCCCACGCCAACGGCGAAGCATTCGCAGGCGCAGAGAACGTGACCACCGTACGATCCGATTTCTTTGACGGCTGGGTGACCGACACCTCCACCACGCGAATGATGACAGGAGTGGAGGCCAGCGCACACGCCAATGCCAGCAGCCCGTTCCTGTTTTCCGCGGGTGGGGAAGGCTTTGCCGGTCAAAAGGTCACCATAGATAACAAGACCGAGTTCGCCGGCGGCTTGTTCTCCGTGGGTCAGGGCGGAGAATTGCGGGCCGGAGCCTGGGCAAGCGCCGGCGAAGGCGAGGTCAGCGTCAAGGGCCGCGAGACCACCGGGACAGCCTTCAGCGCAGGTGCCGGAGCGGAACTGACTGGAAGCCGGTATGTAGAAGTTTTGGGCCAAACCGTAACTCTCAACGCAACGGTCGCCGCCGGAGCGGGCGAGGGTCACTTCTTCACGGCATCCGTTGACGAGGACGGGCTCACTCTGGGCGCGGGCGCCAAGCTCACCGCGGAACTGGGCCTGGGTGCGGGTGGCCAGATCACCCTCAGCCCCAAGGGGTTGGTGGATTCCGTCACCGGATTCGTTGATTTCCTGAACAACTGACATTCCTCACTCCAGTCCACTGCCGGAAAGGCTCCCATGTCGCAGCAGGTATTCCCGTCCACAGCTTTCCCCGCCTACCCCACCATCAAACTCAGCCCGCCAGCCGGGTGGACCCATCAGGTGGTCCCCGACGCCGTGGGCGCCTTGATGGCTCCTGCATCCGAAGGCCGCTACACGCCAAACGTGGTCATCTCCGTGTCCCGTCGATTGCCTGGCTACCAGCTGCAGGACATCGCTGCGTCCGTTGACTCGTTCTTGGACGCTTTGCCGGACGCCGTCCTGCTGGGCACAGAACCGGTAGTGATCAACGGAAGGGACTGGTACGTACGCGAGGCACGTTATACACACCCGCAAGCGGGCTCACTGACCCAGTTCACCGCCGTGACGGTGGTCCATCAGGACGCCGCTTCGGATATCGTCCAGCTGACTGGCAGCTGCCAGCCCAGTGAAGGCGAGGACCTGAAGGCCATCTATTCGTTGGTCGCCAGCGCTGACATTACGCCAGCGTCCTAGCCTGCTCGATCAGCTTCAGCACCTCAACCGAGTCCGCCGGATCCACAGGTAACGGAAGCGCGGATGCTGAGCCGCCGTCGTCGAGCTTTTCGGCGAGGATCCGGTAAAACTCAGGGTATGCACCGCGCTCCGTGGGGATAGCGGTGCGCTGCCCGTCTCCCTCCAGCGTGCCGTGGTTTTGGGGAGCTTCGACGCCGTACTCCGCATCCGTCGGCAGCCCGCCACCCAGCAGGTACGGCTCCTGCGGATCGGTGCCGAACTTTACGTAGCCGCCCTCTGTGCCGAGGATGCGAAAGCGTGGGCCATGGAGATGGCTGTTGAGGTTGAGGGTGACATGGCTGATCACCCCTGACTCGTGCCGGAGAGCCAGGAACACGTCGTCGTCGGCGCTTTCCTGAGGACGACGCGCCGTGATCTCTGCGAAGGTGACAGTGGCCGGTCCCAGGAATCGAAGAGCGAGATCGAGCACGTGCGTGCCGAGGTCAAACAGGACACCGCCACCGTCTTCGGCCGTGGCGCTGGCCTTCCAAGCCTTGGCGATTTCCGGTGCCCAGCGCTCCATGCCCACCTCGAACCGGGTCACGGTTCCCAGCGTCCCGGCGTCGAGCAGTTTCTTCACGGTGAGCGAGTCACCATCCCATCGCCGGTTTTGGTAGACGGTGAGGACACGGCCCAGTTTCCCAGCCAGTCGGATCAGTTCCTCACCCTCGGCGCTGCGCACCGTGAACGGTTTATCAACGACGACGTCGAGCCCGGCTTCCAGCGCAGCTTTCGCGAGTGGGAAATGGGTGGCGGGCGGAGTGCCCAGGACCACCAGGTCCAGTTGGTCCGCGAGAGCCAGGATGTCCTGTGGGGAACTGACGATGCGCGTTTCCGGGTACCGCTCTTTCGCTTTGGCCTGCCTTCCGGCGTCCGAGGTTGAAATAACTGCGAGCTCATAAGCAGGGTTGCTCGCGATGAAGGGCGCATGGAAGACGCTGCCCGAAAGGCCAAAACCTGCAACGGCGGTACGTATCGGCTGGGAAGTCATGTGCCTAGGCTACCGATCCTCTCTCACGTAATAGCCCTTTTACGCCAACCCTCTATCACCGGGTGAGAGAGGGTCCGGCTAAAGCACGAGGGAAGTGAGAGAGGGTCCGGCTAAAGCACGAGGGAAGTGAGAGAGGGTGGGCATGGCGAAGGCCGGGGACCTCCCCGAACCCGATTCAGGTTGAGGGAAGTTCCCGGCCTTCAGGAAACTACAGCTGGTCAAACTACAGCTGCGGGGAGCCTACTTCTTAGCGCCCTTTTCCCAGCCGATGGTGGTCCAGTCCGGAACGTTGGAGAGGCTCTTGAACAGGGACGGGCCGTAGTTGGCCAGGCCCGTGCGCACGAACTGGATCTCCGGGCCGTTCAGGACGGTACCCATGGAGAAGTACTTCTCCATGTGCTTCTTCTCTACTTCCATGGCGGCCTTGTTGCGCTCTTTGTCATCAGCGATGGTTGCAAGTCGCTTGATTTCAGCGTCGAGCTCAGCGTCGCCCAGGCCGTTTTCGTTGGTGGCGGAGTCGTAGTACTGCTTCACGGCGTCGGTGGCGTCCGGGCCTACGGTGTAACCGGAGATGGTCACATCGAACTCGCGGCTACCAATTACCTTGCCGAAGTCAGCGTCACCGCGCTGGTCGATGGCAACATCCATGCCTGCAGCCTGAAGCTGCTTCTGCAGGGTCTGCGAGGTGGCAGCCGTGGTGGGGTCATCACCGAAGTTGGTGATCTTGAAGGAGACAGGAGTGCCGTCCTTGGCCATGATGCCCTTGTCGTTGGCCGTGTAGCCAGCGTCGGTCAGGACCTTCTTGGCAGCTTCCGCGCCGGTGTCCTTCACGGGGTAGTTGTCCTGGTAGTACTCGGAGAACGGCATGAGCATCATGGATCCCGAGCTTTCTTCGGACCAGTTCAGGCCGTTGAAGCGCACATCGCGGATAGCTTTGCGGTCTACGGCTGTGAAGATCGCCTTACGGACTGCGACGTCGGTCAGTGCCGGCCGCTTGGCGTTCAGGTTCAGTCCACCAGCAAACAGGCGCTGACCGCGGCGGACCTCGGAGTTGGTGGTGCCTTCGAGCTGCTTGTAGCGGCCCAGTGTGCGGCCGTTGGCCGCATCGATTTCACCGTTCTTGAAAGCGGCAATGGTTGCGCTGGGTTCCATCTGACGCCAGATGACCTTTTCCAGAACCGGCTTCTGGCCCCACCATTTGTCGTTGGGAACCATGGTGACGGTCTTGGCCGTGGTGTCGTAGTTCTCCACCTTGAACGGTCCTGCCATCCATTCGGGATGCATGTTGCCGGCAAATCCGGTGTTGAAGATTTCCGGGGTGTTGATGGCCGGGTGGATCAGGCCGAAGAACAGGCCTTCCAGCGGGAAGACGGGCTGGGTGGTGGTGACAATGACTTCTTTGTCGTTGGCCCCTGCTTTGACGGAGTCCACAAAAGCGTAAGCACCGGCGCTCACGATGTCGATGGACTTGTCCTCACCGCGGAGCATCTTCCAGGTGTTCTCAAAGGTCTTGACGTCGATGGGGGTTCCATCGTTCCACGTCGCTTTGTCGTTGATCTTGATGGTGACGGTCTGCTTGCCGTCCTTGACTTCGCTCTTGACCTCTTCGCAGAAGTCCTTGTTGGGCTCTGCCTTGCCGTCGAAGTCCAGCTTCCAGCAACCGCCGATGCCACCGCTGTTGATGGACGCGGTGTTGATAGGCGTCATCAGCGCGGAGTTGTCGGCACTGTTGCCCACATTGGAGAACCCGTTGAAGTCGGGACCAATGCTGCCTACAGCCAAGGTGACGGTGCCACCCTGCTCCAGGTCTTTGGCTTCCTTGGCGTTGACGCTGATCAGCTTGCTGATGTCGCCGCCGCTCTCTTCGGCCTTCTGCGAGGCCGGACCCGACGGCGTTCCCCCGCCGCAAGCGGTCAGCATGAGCGTTGCTGCGAGCGCTACGCCACCGATCGTCGTGTATTTCTTCATGGTTTGCCCTTCATGTTTACGACTGAAATATCTTGTGCGAATTGAGACCAGGGATTCTTCAATGCTTCATATGTCGTCAGGCATGCACCACCAGCATGTCGGCATCTATCTCTCCGTCCGGGAAGAAGCAGGCGAAGTCCTGTGTGCCTTCCTTTTCCGAAGCCAGTGGCGGCTCCAGAGTAAGGCACTTTTCCTGCTTTGCGGCAGGGAGGGCGGCAAACACGGGACACCGGGTGGCGAAGTTGCATCCCTTGGGAGCATCAAGCGGGCTGGGAAGGTCACCCTGCAGGATGATGCGTTCGCGGGTGCGTTCCAGGGAAGGGTCCGGCACCGGGATCGCAGAGAGCAGGGCCCGGGTGTAGGGGTGGCGCGGGTTGTCGAAGACGTCGTCCACGTCTCCGGTTTCCACAATCTTGCCGAGGTACATCACGGCCACACGGTCTGAAATGTGCCGGACCACCGAGAGGTCATGCGCCACCATCAGGTAGCTCAGGCCCAGCTCTGCCCGGAGCTTGTCCAACAGGTTGATCACGCCGGCCTGGACGGAGACGTCCAAGGCAGAAACCGGTTCGTCCAGGACCACGAGCTTGGGGTTGACCGCCAGTGCCCGGGCAATGCCGATGCGCTGGCGCTGGCCTCCGGAGAACTGGTTGGGAAAGCGGTTCACATGGTCAGGTTGCAGGCCCACCAGCTTCATGAGTTCCATGATGCGTTTCTTGATGGCGGCCTTGGGCATGCCCAGGTTTTCCAGCGGTTCGGCCAGGACCTCGTACACCGTGAAGCGCGGATCCAGGGCGCCCGTGGGGTCTTGGAAGACCATCTGCATTTCTTTGCGCATGGCCATGGTGGTCTTGTGGTTGGTTGCTGCCTTGTTGCTGACGCCGCCGATCACCACTTCGCCCACCTGGTCAGGGTGGAACTCCATGATTTCCAGGAGCGTGGTGGTCTTGCCGCAGCCGGACTCCCCCACAATGGAGACGCACTCGCCTTCGCGGATGTCGAAGCTCAGGCCGTCCACGGCCTTGACCGTGCCGATCCGTCGCTTGATCAAGGCACCCTTGAGCAGCGGGAAGTGCTTCTTCACGTCCTTGAGTTCCAGGACCTTTGCGCGCTCGGCGCGGGCGACGCCGTCGAACTTTGACACCGGCTTGGGCGGCGCGTGGAAAATCTTGTGAGCGTCAGCGTTGCCGGAGAGTTCATTGGACTTGATGCACGCAGCCTTGTGCCCCAGCGTCTGGCCTTCCGTGCCCGGCACCGGGAACAGCTCCGGCTCACCGTGCAGGCAGGCGTCGCTGACCAAGGGGCAGCGGGCGGCGAATGAGCACCCGGTCACTGGCAATGCGAGGTTGGGCGGCGTTCCTTCGATAGGAACCAGCGACTGCTTGGTGGCGGTGTCCACGCGCGGGACGGCACCCAGCAAGCCGAGCGTGTACGGCATCCGGGGGTTGTAGTAGATGTCCTCCACAGTTCCGGTTTCCACGGGCTTGCCGGCATACATGACCATGATGTCGTCGGCCATGCCGGCTACGACGCCGAGGTCGTGCGTGATCATGACGACGGCGGCGCCGGTTTCCTCCTGCGCGGTGTGCAGGACTTCCAGCACCTGCGCCTGGATGGTGACGTCCAACGCCGTCGTGGGTTCATCCGCTATAAGTACGCGAGGATCGTTGGCGATGGCGATGGCGATCATGACGCGCTGGCGCATGCCGCCGGAAAATTCGTGCGGGAATGCTTTGAGCCGGTCCTTGGGGCTTGGGATGCCCACCATCCGCAAAAGGTCGACGGCGCGGGCTTCTTTGGCCTGCTTGCTCATGGTGGGGTTGTGGACCGTCAGTGCCTCGATGATCTGGTTACCCACCGTGTAAACGGGAGTGAGCGAGGACAGCGGGTCCTGGAAGACCATGGCGATGTCGCTGCCACGGTGCTTGCACATGGCTTTGTCGCTGAGGCCCAGGAGTTCCTTGCCCTTGTAGCGGACGGAGCCGGTGATGTCAGCGGTTTCAGGGAGCAGCCCCATGATGGCCATGGACGTGACTGACTTGCCGGAACCGGACTCGCCCACAATGCCCAGGGTCTTGCCGGGCATGAGGTCGAAATCCACGCCGCGGACTGCGTGGACTACGCCATTCTCAGAGTTGAACCGGACGTTCAGGTCGCGGACGCTGAGGACGGCGTCACCGGGGGCGTAGAGTCCGGCGTCGCGGAGGCGTTCGGCGGGAGTGATGTTGGTGCTCATTTGGTGGTCTTCTTCGCAGTCTGGGGCTTGGCCTGCTTCGCCCGGCCAATTGAACTGGAGCTGGGATCGAAGGCGTCACGGAGTCCGTCGTTCATCATGGCCAGCGAGCCTGTCAGCAGGAACATGACGGTCAGCGGAACCCAGAACATCCACGGGAAGGAGGACACCTGCCCCGTGGCTTGCCCGATCAGGACACCGAGGCTGACATCAGGGAGTTTGATGCCGATCCCGATGAAGGAGAACGCGACTTCGGCCAGGATGGCGCCGGTGATGCCACGGGTGAAGTCGAGGACCAGCAGCGAGCCGATGTTGGGGACAAGGTGGCGCCACACGATGCGTCGGGAGGGGACACCCATGTATTTGGCGGCTTTGACGTAATCGCGCTGCATGAGGGACATGGACAGCGAGCGCACCAGGCGGGCGGTTCCCATCCAGCTGAAAAACAGGAGCACGACCACCAGCAGGAGCCAGCTGGGCAGGTCCTTCAGCCCACCGCTGCCGCTGGTTGCCACTGCCACCACCAGAATGGCGGGCATCATGATGAGCGCTTCGAGGATGAACAGCATGGTGGCGTCCACCTTGCCGCCGAAGAACGCCATGGTGCAGCCGTACACGGCGGAGATCAGGACAGATAAGCCGCCCACGATCAGACCGATGAGAATGGACGTCCGGGTGCCATCGACAATGAGCGCCATGAGGTCTATACCGGCCTGCGTGGTGCCGAGCAAGTGGTCCGGCGACGGCGGCATGCCAATGTTCAACGGATCAATGGTGTCCTTGTCCCATGAGGTGAGGAACCCGCCAAAGATCGAGAAAAGGAACAACGCGAGGAAAATGAACAAGCCGGCGACGGCGGTCCGGTTCCGCATGAAGCGGCGGAAGATGATTCGGGACTTGCCAATGACGACGTCCTGGTCGCCAACCCGGGATTCGTCGATTTCCGCAACGGGATCAATGATGTTTGTCATTACTGGACCCTCACTCGTGGATCGACCAGTGTGGTGGCGAAGTCAGCAAGGATGGCGCCGATCGCGAAGATCACTGACCCGTAGGCCAAGGTGGCCGTGGCCACGTTGACGTCCTGCAGGCTGATGGCCTGGATGCTCCAGAGGCCGATTCCTGGCCAGGCGAAGATGGCCTCGGCGAAGAAGCCGCCGGTGAAGATTGCGGGGATGGTGAACGCGATGCTCTGGGCAACCGGGATGAAGGACACGCGCAGCGCGTGCTTCCTGATGGCCTGGTTGCGGGTGAGTCCTTTGGCCCGGGCGGTGCGGACAAAGTCGGCATTGACGTTGTCCAACAGGTACTGCCGCTGGGCGATCTGGTAGCCAGCCCAACCAAAGACGGTCATCGCGAAGGTGGGCACGGCATAGTGGGCCACCATGTCAACGAAAGCGGGCCAACCGGGGTCGATTCCCGGCGTCGAAATTCCTGTCACGAAGAAGATGCGCTCCCCGACGGCCTCGTTGATGCCGATGGCCCCGAGCTGCACCAGGAAGTAGGCGATGGGCGCGGGGAGGATGTGGACAAGGTAGCTGTAGGACGTGATGACGCGATCCTGGAACTTGTACTGGCGTGCGGCGGAATAGACACCGAGGGCGACGCCGATCACCAAGGTCAGGATGATCGAGGCGATGAACAGCCGGGTGGAGACCAACACGCGGTCGGCGAACTCGGCGTTGACGAACGCGCCGTTGGGGCTGCGGCCCCAGTCCCAGCGGGTGACAATGCCCCAGAGCCATTGAATGTACCGTTCCCACGGGTTCAACTCCGGATCAAGACCGAGTCCCCTGAAGGACGCCGCTACCTGTTCGGGAGTTGGCCGCGGGATTTTCTCCTGCTCCAGAACTGCGGGCTTCAGCGACGAGACCGCCAGGAAATACCCCGCACTCGTGGTCAGGAAGATCATGATCAGGTAGATTCCCGACCGCTTCATCAGATATTTCAGCATGTCGGGTGGCTGCCCCGAATCGTGGCAAAACTCAAAGCTCGTCCTTCCGCGGTTCCCGGCTGTGGCCGGCGTCAGCTGCGAAGTTGCGCAGCGGGTGGTTGGGTCCCCACGCCCCTTCAGTGATCACCAGCCCTGTATGGCATGCGTCACATTCAAGAGGAAACTACCACAATAACTGCTTCACGTTTTGCTTCACGGTGTCCAGTTTCGCGGCTGCAGCCAGATTGTTATGTGCAGGTTGCGTCATGTTTAGGACCCCAGGGGTACTTATGGGCTCACCGAGGAGCGGGTAGGAGTGCCCCATGGGCATATTCGCCGGCCCTTGGCTGTTTAGGCCGCGCGCAGGAGCCGCGTGATCAGCTCACGCCAGGAATCCGCAAGCCGGGTGGGTGAAATGCCCCGGACGCGGACGTCGTCCACGATTCGCTCAGGGTCCAGAGCGTACGTCAGGGACATCGCCATCACCCAAGGATCCGCGATTCCCGCCTCCCGCAGCAGGACCTCCATATGTCGATGCGAAAGTTTGGTCGCGGGAACATCGAACCTGTTGCGGGTTGTAGCCCCGGCGGCCTTCAGGAGTTCGCCGTTTTCCAAGACGAAATAGATCCGTCCCTCGCCGAACGCCACCAAACGATCCTTCGGTGACGCCCCGGGACCCAGAGGGGGTGGGCCGAACATGAAACCAGCCTGGAATTCAGACTCCGAGTCACTCAGCAGCGTCATCATCAGCCCGGCGCGGCTGCCAAACCGGCGGAACACAGTCCCCTTGCCCACCTTAGCCTTGCAAGCGAGCGCATCCATGGTCAGCGCTTCGGCACCAAACTCGGCCACCAGATCCCGGGCAGCGTTGAGGAGGCGCTCGCGATTTCTCGCTGCGTCGCTGCGCTCGTGGGGCGCACCTAGGGGCACGTCCGGCCTCATGGGGATCGAGCTCACAGAAATATTCTAGACCCCGGGAATAGAAAGCGGACCATGGTCCGTTTAGTATCGATGAAGGCCACAAAGCCCACACAATGCAGGTCGGACCCGCAAGGCACCGGCCAGACACAAGGAGACACCATGTCCAAGAGCACAGTTCTTACCCTCGTCGGCAGCCTGCGCGCCGATTCCCACAACAAGAAGCTCGCCGAAGCCATCCAGCTGAACGCACCCGAGAACGTTGACGTGCAAATTCACGGCTCGCTGGGCACCATCCCCTTCTACAACGAAGACATCGACGTCGAAGGCCAGGTCCCCGCCGAAGCCGCCGCCCTCCGCGCTGCAGCAGCCGACGCCGACACCATCCTGCTGGTCACCCCCGAGCACAACGGCACTATGCCCGCCTCCCTGAAGAACGCCATTGACTGGCTGTCCCGCCCGTTCGGTGCCGGCGCCCTCTCCGGCAAGCCGACCGCCGTCGTCGGAACCGCTTTTGGCCAGTTCGGTGGCGTGTGGGCGCAGGATGAGGCCCGCAAGGCCGCCGGGATCGCCGGCGCCAAGGTACTTGAGGACGTCAAGCTTGCAGTACCGGGTTCCATGATCCGTTTCGCTGAACTGCACCCGAAGGACGACGCCGAGGTTGTAGAGCAGATCAAGGCCATCTTCGAGCCCCTGACCGCCGTTCAGGAAGAAGAAGAAGCAGCAGCCTGATCCCCCGCTTTTGATGCCCCCGTTCCGCTAGCCGCGGAGCGGGGGCATTCGCGTTCCAGCGGCCTGCCTCGGCGGACGTGATCAACTCTTGTCCGAACCGTCACCGGAACGGCATGTTGTGTTCGGCCATCCCGTCCTACCGTTGGAAGTACAGGTGGATGGACAGGAGCGCGGGGCTGTCATGCATGCCGGACGGGGAACAAAAAGCACGACGGCGATCACCGCTGCCTGCCTCATCTTCGGTCTGTGGGTGGCTGGCTGCACTACCGCACCTACCCCAGCTGCCGGTCCCACCCCCTTACCGACGGTTTCGGTCACCCCACGCTCCCCATCACCCAGCACCGCGCCCACGGCATCCGCGCCCGCTGCGTCAGTTCCTGCCCCACCTGCTCCTCCCCCTGCACAGTCCGGGACTCCCTCCCTTGCCGTCCCTGCCGCTCCACCCTCGCCGGCAACACCCACTCCCGCGCCCTCGATCACTCCTTCCGAGGCCCCACCGACCCAGCCGACCGCCGTCGTCGAGCCCTCACCCCAGCCAGGCACCAGCGCGCCTGAACCAACAGCTACGCCCACCGTCATCCCCGTGGATGCTGACACCACCGGGCCGGCGGTCTACTACGTGGCAATTGACGACGGCGGCGCCCGGGGCGTGCGGTTCGGCTGCAACGACAGCCTGGTACCCGTCAGGGGCGTTGCCGTACCCGGCGATCCGCTGTCCGTTGCCCTCGGCCGGCTCCTGGAAGCCGGAATGCCAGTGGATAGCGATGCAGCCCTCTACGACGCACTGGCCAATTCGTCGCTGCGCTATCTCTCCGGCTACATGAACGGGGCCACGGTGGTGGTGAACCTCAGCGGATCACTGCGGCCCGGGGGTGTGTGCGACATCCCGCGCATCCAGGCGCAACTGACGCAGACCATAGTGCAGGCCAGCGGCGCTTCACGTGCCGAGATCTACGTGAACGGCCGAACACTGACAGAGGCGCTGAGCGTGCGGTGATGACGGGCTGCCGGTGGCCCCGCAACCCGTTGTGAAGCCGCTGTTCCGTTGTCGCCCGGCAACGTGATAGCGGGCTCGCAACGTGATAGCGGGCTCGCAACGTGATAGCGGGCTGGCGGGGCTTGGAGCTTCACGCCGTGGCGATTGCCAACACCCTCCGTAGCGCCCACCCCACGCGAAGAAGCGCCAGGACGGAAGCGAACGCCAGCAGGAAAGCCAGAGCCTCCGGGATCCACAGTCCCGTAACGGAGTCTCCCTCCAGAACCACCGTGACCAGGGCGGCAACCACCAGCAAGCCCAAACCAGGGATGGCAAAAAGGAACACCTCGCCGATCTGGCGCCGGTGTGTGGCGGACAGCTTCTCCAAGGGAAGTTCCCGCTGACCTGGTGCAGCTTTCTTTCCCAACACGTTGATCAACATGGACACGCTGGTGAGAGTCAGCCCCGCCGTGGCCCCGGCCAGGGTGGCGAGTGTCTGGAACAGTGTTCGCCGGGCCCCAGGGTCCACGCTCTCCAGCATCAGCGGTTGACGCGCAAGCAGCGATATTGCCAGCCAGATGATCACGGCAAGCGCAGCCCAAGCGAAGTCAGCACCGGGATGCAGGAGAAACCAACGCCACAGAGTCCTGCGGCGCCCGTTCCGCTGGACGTCAACCTCGTACAAGCTCATGGTCGCCACCACCTTGGCTCTCCCCTGCTGACTGATCCGCCTCTCCGGCCGCCTTGCCTGCCTTTCCAGCTACTTGACGGGCCCTTTCAGCTACTTGCCCGGCCTTTCCAGCTACTTGCCCGGCCCTTTCAGCGCTCTCCGCGGCCGCCAGTGCCGCCCGGACAGTGGCCATTCCACCCGCAACGATGTCCGGCACCATACCCGAATCAGCTGAGCCCTTGATGTCCGGCAAAGTCCTGGCGAAAAACGCCTCGTTGTCCCTGGCTTGTTTGTTGAGGATAACGATTGCTTCTGCGGTGGATTTTTGAGGATCGTTGAAGACGTCCGGGTCCACTTCGATGTGCGAGATGAACCGCTCCTTGAGAAGGTCCACCACTTCACGGTCCCCAGTCAGGGAGTCCTTGCCCTCAGCCACCACGTAGTCGAAATGCTCCACGGATCCGGCCCTGCGAAAAAGGTGGATCAGTTGTTGGATCCGCTCCCGAATCCGCTGCTTGTCCTCGGCCTTGCCGGACCTGCCAACGCTCAAGGAAATCCGGAACGTGCCCTGATTCATGAGACGGGAAGCGCTGTCCAGGACGTCCGCCCATTCGCCCTCCATGAGCTTTCCGGACAAACGTTCAGCAGGAAGCGCGAACTCGAAACGGCTCACCTCCAGCCGGGTCAGGATTTCCTCGATGTCCTCGCGGACTACCGGCACCAGGCTGGGCTCAAGTCCCAGCATTCCTTCGAGGTACTCGCCCAGCCTGGACGCACGTGGTCCGTTACCGCTGGTCAGCACCGCGATGACATTGCGCTTCAGGAAGGCAAAGTACGTGGTCTCCAGCAGGTGGTCACCGGGAGCCAAAGGCAGGGGCTTGCGGCGGCCAAGAGCATCGCCGACACTCGGCAGGTTGGTGTCCCTTACCCGGTCCAGCAGCAGCACGGGAAACGGTGATGATGCGGCGGCCTGTGCGAGCAACACCGTGCCGTCGATGCTCGTGAAGTGCCTGTCCGTCCCCGTATCCTGGGCCTTCTTCAATACCTCGGCCACACGGCGGGCCGGAAACGGACGGCTGAGCTCGTCACCGTTCAGCTGTTCGATCCGCCAGAACTGCACACTGCGCCGTGCCATGGATTCTCCCCTCGTCTTCCGTGACCCACGCTAGTGGCGAGGTCTGACATTAAAGCCGCGTGCCGCCGTCGTGCCTCATACGGTTCCCGGTGCAGCGAAAGGTCACAGGCTGTATTTGGGCCCCGGGGCGAAGAGCGAATCCATCTCATCATGGCTGCGCGTGCCTGAGAGCCCGGCCCAGTTGCCATCGCCGAGGATCTCCTTCGCAACGCGGGCTACCTGGGCGTACGCCGCTTTGGCGGTGTTGCCACCGATGCTGACGCGCCGAACGCCGGCGTCGTGCAGTTCCAGAGGCGACGGCGCACCGACTCCCGCAAGTGCGTTGAGCGGGGCGGGAATCCGGTTGGACAGCTCGTGGAGGACATGCAGATCCACCACGCCGGGAACGAAGATTCCGTCCGCACCCGCCGTGAGGTAGGCCTCGGCACGCCGCAGGGTCTCCTCGTAGGCGGTGTCCGGGAACTCGCCTGACAGGTACGTGTCCGTGCGGGCATTGATGAACAACGGAATGCCGCGCTCGTCAGCGACCAGGCGGATCAACGCGATCCGGCGCGATTGCTCGTCGATGTCAGTGAGCGGCTCGGTTGCTGAATCCTCGATGTTGATTCCCACTGCACCCGCGTCCAGGACGGCGTGGACGGTCGCCCGGAGTTCGTCATCGGTTCGCCCGTAGCCCGTCTCGATGTCGGCCGAAACCGGCAATCGGGTTGACCCCGCGATGCGCCCCAGTGCTGCCATGGCCAAACCCCACGGCACGTGGTCCCCGTCGCGGAACCCCAGGCTCCAGGAAACGGCTGAACTCGAGGTGGCAATCGCCGTCGCACCTGCCTCCTCCACAACCCTGGCGGACGCGGCATCCCAGACGTTCACCAACACCAAGGGGGCGGGCCCGGCGTCGTGGAGCTTATGGAAGTGTTCGGCTTTGGTCACGGATCCCCGGTGCGCTGTCATAGCTACATTCCAGCCTTTCCCGATCCCCGCGTAAAGCGTGACCTGAGAAAGTAAAAGCTTACGAAAACATATGTTGCCTCATTAGCAACATCGGGGAGTATCCTGAGACTGTGACCCACGAAACATTGGATGCCGGCGCAACGCTGCCCGCTGAAGCCATCGACGCCATTGAGCGGGCCGCCACGGCCTCTCACCCGCACGAGGAACTGTTCTCCGCGCGGGCCGCCAACATCAAACAGTCCGCTGTCCGGGACGTCTTCGACATTTCCATGCAACCAGGCCTTGTCTCCCTTGCTGGCGGCAACCCCTACTTGCAGTCGCTGCCGCTGGAAAAGCTCGGCCAGACCGCCGCCCGCATTATCGCGGAGGAGGGAATGACCGCCCTGCAGTACGGCGGCGGCCAAGGCACCGAAGAACTCCGCCAGCAGATCTGCACCATCATGGCCGCTGAAGGAATCACCGACGCCCACCCCGACAACATCGTTATCACCGCGGGATCCCAGTCGGCTCAGGACGTTGCCACCAAGGTCTTCTGCAACCCCGGCGATGTTGTGTTGGTGGAGAACCCCACATATGTAGGCGCCCTGAACACGTTCGAGGCGTACCAGGTTCAGGTGGAACCGATCGAAATGGACGACGACGGCCTGGTACCGGAACTGCTTGAGGCCAGGATCGCGGCACTCCAGTCAGAGGGCAAGAACATCAAGTTCCTCTACACGATCCCCAATTTCAACAACCCCTCCGGCATTACCCTGGCCGAGGAGCGCAGGCAGCGGATCGTCGATATATGCCGCACTGCGAATATTATTGTCCTCGAGGACAACCCCTATGGACTGCTGCGGTTCGACGGCCACGCGATCGCCCCCATGCGGGCCGCCAACCCGGACGACATCATCTACCTCGGCTCGTTCTCCAAGATCTTCGCTCCTGGACTCCGCATTGGCTGGGCGCTTGTTCCCGCACACTTGCAGCGGCGCTTCTACCTGGCCTCCGAGGCAGTGACGCTCTGCCCGCCGCCACTGAACCAGATGCTCGTCTCGGCATATCTCCGCGAGTACGACTGGCAAGGTCAGATCGACACCTACCGGGCCCTCTATGCAGAGCGCTGCAAGGCACTCCTGTCCGCGCTCCAGGAGTACATGCCGGCCGGACTCACCTGGACCCGCCCGGATGGCGGCTTTTTCGTCTGGGTCACCCTGCCTGAAGGCGTAGACACCTATCCCCTGCTCGGAAAGGCGATCGACGCCGGCGTAGTCTTCATCCCCGGCGCAGCCTTCTCACCAGCCGACGGGCCGTCCAACAAACTCCGCCTCGCATTCAGCGCCGTGCCGCCGGATACGATAGCCGAAGGCGTCCGCCGATTGGCCCCCGTCCTGGCGGAAGCCATTGAAGCTACCAATGAAGGAGCACCGCAATGACCGGAGTTGTGATTGTAGGAGTAGACGGCAGCGAGACCGCAATGAGGGCAGCGCAGGCCGCCCAGCAGTTGGCGATCGGCCTCGGAGCCAGCCTTCGCGTGGTGAGTGCCTTCGACAGCAACCGGACAGAGGTTGTTGAGATCGGCACGGACAAGTGGATCGTCTCCGATGCCGCCGAGGCCGAAGCTGTGGCCCGCGCAGTAGCCGAGCGTCTGGCTGACGACCGCCTTGAGATCACCTACTCTGCAGCCCGCGGCAAGCCCGGGGAAGCTTTGGTCAAGGAAGCTGAAGTGCATGAGGCCCGCCTGATTGTGGTGGGTAATCGTCGCATGCAGGGCTTGGGCCGCGTGCTTGGAAGCGTAGCCAACACCGTGGCACACACAGCACCCTGCGATGTCTACATCGCCAAAACCGACCAGCCGTAAAGCGAGCTGAATCACGCGGCCGGGTGGGGAGTCTCACCCGGCCTTTGGCGCCCTTTAAGCAGGATCCACAACGTCATCGTTATAAAATCGAGATGCCCCCAATGGCGCGTGCCACCTCCACTTACTGACTTCAGGGGATCATCTTTTGCTTACTTTGCAGCCGCGCCAGCGCGTGGGACACGACATCCTGCTTGCCCGCCACGGCAACCACATCAGCACCATGCGCTACGACCGGGGCAACGATCGCATCATCGCCATGCTCGACGACGGCTCCTGGGACAGCGCCCCCAACATGATCTCCCCCAGCCTTGAGATGCCCGAAACATTCGGCAGCGTCTTCCGCAAAGATTGGCGCTTCCTGTCCCTGGCGTGCGTCGCCATGGTGACCGTGGCCGCTGTCGCCATGGGCATCAGTGTTGAAATGGCAAACCACATGTCGACGACGGAACTTCAGGCGCTGCTGGTCAGTTACCCGGCGTTCTAGCGCCCTCGCGTTCCCCGGGCTTAGGTCCCGCCGGGACCGCAGCCGCGGCGACCATGCCGTCGTCGAACGTGAGAGCTACCTGCCCTCCGGACTTCCGCCTGCGCAGCAGGAAAATAACGGCTCCGACTGCAAGCCACGCGGCGCCCAGCAGGTACGTGAACCAGGCCAGCGAAGTCCATAGCCAGGCGATGAAGGCAAAACCCAGCACCGGCATGACCAGATTGCGCACAATCCCCGCTGCTCCCCGCTTCCGCAGGTCGAAAAAGACCACCTTGATGGTTGCCAGGTTCACCACGGCGAAGGCGACCAGAGCCCCGAAGTTGATCATGTACACCGCCTGTTCCAGCGTG
Organism: Arthrobacter sp. DualSoilB13; assembly: GCF_055389195.1. NCBI lineage: Bacteria > Bacillati > Actinomycetota > Actinomycetes > Micrococcales > Micrococcaceae > Arthrobacter > Arthrobacter sp. DualSoilB13. Next base: position 3,997,509 of record NZ_AP035865.1, read on the forward strand.
ATGACAAGGGCAATCAAAGACACCGCAGTGACAAGCACCGCTGCGAAGTAGGGCGTCCGGAAGCGCGGGTGCAGCCTCGCCAAGGCCACGGGCAGAATCCTGTCCCTTCCCATGGCATAGATAACCCGGCTAACGCTCATCTGGGCAGCAGTCCCGCACAGAACCAAACCGCAAAGGTTCACGATCACGAAAACCACCATGAGCACATCCCCTCCTGCGCGCTGCATGAGTTCGGTCCCCGCGGCGTCGAGGTTCATGATGGATCTCCACTCGGGAGCGATCAGACTACCGGCCACGGAAAACACGGTGTAGCCCAAGCCGGCACAAAGCGTGGACAGGACGATGCCCCGCGGCACATCGCGTTGGGGATTCCGAGACTCTTCGGAGAGCGTGGAAACGCCATCGAATCCCAGGAAGGCAAAGGCCACAATGGCAGCAGCCGCCATCACCGGTGCGACCCCACCTTCCCCCGGAGTCAGCGGCCGGGTAAGACTGTGGAAGGACACATCCGGGGCATTGACCACTGCCAGGACGAGGAACACCAGAATCACAAGGACCGAGGCCGCCACCACCACGATGTTCATCTTCTTGATCCAAGCAACACCGATCACGCTGAAGAGCCCCACCACCATCAGGCAAATCAGGACAGCGAGCTGCGGCGGTATGACGGGCACCAGGCTATTGAGATACAAGCCGAACAGCAGGAAGTTCACCATCGGCAGGAACAAATAGTCCAGCATCATGGCCCAACCCACCAGGAATCCGACCGGGCTGCCGAAAGCCCGCGAGGCGTAGGCGTACGCACCACCAGTAACGGGGACGCGCCTGGCCATCTGGCCATAGCTATGCGCGGTGAACAGCATCGCCACCAGTGCAGCGATGTATGCGGCCGGTAAATGCCCGTCACTGATCTCCGTCCCAGCCCCATAGACCGCCACCACGGACAGGATGCCCATTGATGTCAACCCAAAAGCGATGAGCGACGGTAGGCCCAGAACACGCTTGAGCGTAGGGGCCGACTGCGGTCCATCCGTTGCGTTTTTTCCAGTGATGGTCATGGTTCTCCTTGATGCGATCCAGGTCACATAAATGAATGTTGTTCATTAGAGTAGATCGCTCATGAGCCCATGTACAGCTTTGGTATCCCAGAGAAGCCAGCGACTTGGTTCTGTACCGACTTCTCTGCGAAATTTGTAGCCTCTTTGGTGCGGTCTTCTTTCCTTTAGCGAATTTTGGTATACCTAAATGAGGAAACGAGAGGACGCGAATGATGACACAAACGCCATCGACCGGCAGCAAGGATGAGCCCTCTCCAGGGCGGGGTTTGCTGTTCACGCCGGGTTTTGTTGACGCGCATATCCACCCCGACAAAACCACATGGGGCTCCGGCTGGCTATCCCGTTCACCGGCGCACACGCTGACGGATCTCATAGGGAACGATCTGAAGGCACAGCTCGAGTTCCAAGACAGCGTCGAGGACCGGGCTTTTGCCCTCATGAGCCATGCTGTGCTCAACGGAACCATGGCAATGCGGGCCCACGTGGACGTTGCCCCGCAAATTGGCCTCAGGAACATCCACGGTGTCCGTGCAGCCGCTGAGCGTTTAGCTCCGTTCCTGGACGTTCAGGTGGTCGCCTTCCCGCAGTTCGGACTGCTGAGCAACCCCGGCACGCTCGATCTCATGGAGGCCTCCTTGGCGGACGGGGCTGACCTTGTGGGAGGCATAGACCCGGAGTCAGTGGATGGCGACCTGCATGGACATCTGGATGTCATCTACGCGCTGGCGAACAAACACGGCAGGGATCTTGACATCCACCTGCACGACGTCGGCGCAGAAGGGTTGGCGCAGCTGCGTCTCATCGCCAAACGCACCGTAATCGAAGGCATGCAGGGCAGAGTCACCAGCGGGCACGGCTTTGCACTCTGCGATGCCTCACAACCCGCCCTGGGCTTTACCTTGGACGCCATGGCCGAGGCCGGAATCTGGATGGCTACCTGCGCCCTGGGAGCAGACCCCGTACCTGACCTTGACCTCTTGGAAAAGCATGGGGTCAAGGTTGCCGTCGGATCAGACGGAGTCCGCGATGCCTGGTCACCGTTCGGCACCGGCAGCATGCTGGATCGCGCACACCTGCTGGGGTACCGCACAGGAGCATCCACCGATGCCGAGTTGGAGCGTTGCTTCCGGCTTGCCAGCTCAGCTGGGGCCGAGCTTGTTGGATCCGCTGCGGTAAGGAGCTTCACCGGTTCATCATCCCCTGATCGGCTCGAATTTGCTGCGAACTCCATCCCGGAACTCGTAGTAGACCGGCCCGCTCCACTGCGGGTGGTGCGGGGCGGTGGAGCCGTGACCCTCGACGGTTGAGGGCACCGCACGCCTGAAGGTGCTGCGGCTACGAGGTGCTGCGGCTAGAGCATCCACTCCCGCAACAGCCACCACAGGCCGGCGATCACAATGCCTCCAAACAAGGAGCCTGCAATGACCTGCGCTAGGGTGTGGGCCCGCAAAACCAGCCGTGACCAGCCAACAGCCGGCACGAGGAGCAGCAAAGGGAGCCAAGCCGGCCCAAACATGAGGATGGCGATCACCACTGCGGCCGCCAGGGCCGAGGCGTGACCACTCATTTTCCAGAACGCACTGACAACGGCCAGAACACCGATGCCCCCTATGAGCGCGATGATCATCACCGTGACTCCCACAGGGCCGTTAAGCAAGTGCAGCACCAGCAACCCAACCAGCACGGAAACAAGCGTCATCAGAAGCAACGCGGGCCGTTGACGGCGGTCGCTGACATGGTGGTCTGTGATCCTGCCCAGCTTCACCATCACCAGGACATAGGCCAAGGGCAAGACGCAGACGAACATCGCCGCGAGCAGCCCGAACCACATGGTCCCTGGGAACCCGGGTTCCGTAGCAGGGCTGATCATCAGAAGAACGAACACGACAACCGGTGGCTGGAAAACTTCCGTCAGCACGCGGGCCACCTTGCGCAACGGCCCAGTCACCACGTGAAGCTGTCCGTGGCCGGTTTCCTCCAGTGTTGCCCCGGCGCCCGCTGTTGTCCCGGCTCCGGTACGGGCTTTCTCGTCAGTCAAGCAGAAGCGCCGGTTCTTCGAGTATGGAGGCTACGTCCGCCATGAAGCGTGCGGACAAATCACCGTCTACTACGCGGTGGTCGAAGGAACCCCCGAGCGTGGTGATCCAGCGGGGAATGACCTCGCCGTCCAGGACCCAGGGCTTCTGCTTGATGGTTCCGAACGCAATGATGGCTACTTCGCCGGGGTTGATAATGGGAGTTCCTGTATCAATGCCGAGTGCGCCGATGTTGGTGATGGTCAGACTTCCACCCTGCATCTCAGCCGGCTGGGTCTTCCCTGCCCTCGCTTTGGTCGCCAGTTCGTTAAGGGCCAGGGCCAGTTCCTTGAGGGACAGATCCTGGGCGTCCTTGATGTTGGGGACCATGAGGCCCCGAGGAGTCGCGGCGGCAATGCCCAGGTTCATGTAGTGCTTCACCTGGATTTCCGCACCACCTTTACCGTCGACGTTGTCCACCCAGGTCGCGTTGACGCTGGGGTTTCGTGCCGCGGCCCAAATCACTGCTTTGGCCAGGATAAGCAGCGGCGACACCTTGATACCTTCAAAGTCGCGGGAGACCTTTAGCCGCTTGACGAACTCCATAGTCCGGCTGGCATCCACATCCACGAAAATGCTGACGTGCGGAGCCGAGAAAGCCGAATCCACCATGGCCTTGGCGGTCGCCTTGCGTACGCCCTTGACCGGCATCCGCTCTACACGCTGGTCCTGCGGTTTCTTGGAAGCCCCCCAGAAGCTATCGGCCTGGTCAAGCTCGGCGTCGCGTTGGGCCTGGTAGCTCACCAGGTCCTCGCGGGTCACTTCGCCGCGTTGGCCGGTAGCCACCACATCTGCGAGATCGATTCCCAGATCCCGCGCGAATTTGCGTACGGGAGGCTTTGCCAGGACCTTGTTGACCAAGCCGCTGATGGTTCCGCCGATAGCGGCACCGCGGGAGGCCGCGGCCTGCGGCGCTTCGGGTTTGGCCGGCGTCCGGGGCTCCGGTGTACGGGATTCCGCTGTACGGGATTCTGCCGCGACCACGGCGGAGGCCGCCGTCGTGCGGTGTGCAACCGAAGCTTCGGCTGCTTTGGCTTCAACGGCTGCCTGATGGTCCTGTACGGTGCCCTCCGCGCTCTCGGCGATGGTGGCTGCCTCAACCACTGACCCGGCTGGGCGTTTGCGCGCACGTCGCTTGACGGCGTCGGCCTTGGGGCCGGAACCGACCAACGGCCCGCCGGCCGGACGGTTGTCATCGCCGTCGTCGGTAGGCAGCTTGCCGTAAAGGGGCGTCTCGACGACGGGGGCCTCCGGAGCAGCCGGCGTTACCGGTGCAGCGTCCCCGTCCTGTCCTTCCGATACAGCGATGATCGCCGTGCCCACCTCAACCGTGATGCCTTCCTCAACCAGCAGCTCGGTGACAGTACCCGCAAAAGGCGAGGGGAGCTCGACGAGGGACTTGGCGGTCTCGATCTCGCACAGGACGTCGTTGATGGCAACGACGTCACCCGGCTTGACCTTCCAAGCCACTACCTCGGCCTCGGTCAGACCTTCGCCAACGTCCGGCAGGTTGAATTTCTTTACAGTCACAGTGGTCCTCGTTTTCCGGTTACCCGGCAGCGAAGCCGGGCTGGATCAGGGCGGTTAGTAGGACGGCGGTGAACAGGCGGTCCTGGTGGAACCGGCGGTTCTAGTAAGAGAAGGAGCGGTCGAGCGCCTCAAGGATTTTGTCGATGTCCGGCAAGTAGTCCTCTTCCACCTTGGCGACGGGGTACGGCATGTGGAATCCACCGACTCGGATGACCGGTGCCTCCAGGTGCAGGAATGCCCGTTCACTGATGCGGGCAGCGATCTCTCCGCCGATGCCACCGAACGTGGGGGCCTCGTGGGCTACGATCAACCGGCCAGTCTTCTTTACCGACGCTTCCACAGTGTCGAAGTCCAGAGGTGAGATGGAACGGAGATCGATGACTTCAATGCTCCGCCCGTCCTCCGTGGCAGCGTTCGCCGCCGCCAGAGCCACTGGCACCAGCGGGCCATAGGCCACGATGGTTGCATTCGTGCCTTCGCGGACTACGTGGGCTTTAAAGGGGTCCTCGGACAGCCCGGCGTCCTCTACATCAACCTCACCCTTGAGCCAGTAACGGCGCTTGGGTTCGAAGAAGATCACGGGGTCCTGGCATTCAATGGCCTTCTGGATCATCCAGTACGCATCGTGGGCGTTTGAAGGCGAAATGATGCGTAGGCCGGCAGTGTGCGCGAAGAGCGCCTCGGGAGACTCGGAGTGATGCTCGATGGAGCCGATGCCGCCGCCGTACGGGATGCGGATGACCACAGGAACGGTCAACTTCCCGAGGCTGCGCGCGTGGATCTTGGCCAGCTGGGTGGTGATCTGGTTAAAAGCCGGGTAGACGAAGCCGTCGAACTGGATCTCGCAGACCGGCGAGTATCCGCGCAGCGCCAAGCCAATGGCAGTGCCGACGATGCCCGATTCAGCCAACGGGGTGTCCACGACGCGTTCGTCGCCGAACTCTTTGATCAAGCCATCGGTGACACGGTAAACACCGCCCAGGTGACCGATGTCCTCGCCCATCAGCAAGGACTTGGGGTTGTTCGTCAGCGATGCCCGGAGACCCTCATTGATGGCCTTCGCAATGGTCATTGTTGCCATCAGTTAGCTGCCTCCTGGTCGCTCTCAAAGCCGGCCGAGTATTCCTCGAACCAAGCAAGTTCTTCCGCAATCAGCGGGTGTTGTTCGGCGTACACGCTGGCGAAAGCATCGCGGATGTCCGGGACCTCGAGGCCATGTGTTGTGCTGCGGACGTACTTGGCGAGTTCATCGCCGTCGGCCTTTACTTGGTCGAAGAACGCTTCGTCCGCCAGGCCTTCGGTGCGCAGGTACTTCTCCAAGCGGTCCAGCGGATCCTTTTCGCGCCAGGCAGCTTCTTCCGCGGATTCCCGGTACTTCGTGGGGTCATCGGCAGTGGTGTGTGCACCTACCCGGTAGGTGTAGGCCTCAATGAGCACAGGGCCCCGGCCCTCGCGGGCATGCTCGAGAGCCCACTCGGTAACAGCGTGGACGGCGATGACATCGTTTCCGTCCACCCTGATTCCCGGGAAACCGTAGCCCTTGGCACGGTTGGCCAACGGAACCTTGGTCTGGACCTCTGTGGGCACCGAAATGGCCCAGTGGTTGTTCTGGCAGAAAAACACCACAGGAGCGTTGTACGACGCAGCGAAGACCATGGACTCGTGGACGTCGCCTTCAGAGCTTGCGCCATCACCGAAGTAGGCGATAACCGCTGCATTGGGGTCCGCGGAATCTGTAGCCGCAGCGAGCTTCTGGTCTCTCTGGATGCCCATGGCATAGCCAACTGCGTGGAGTGTTTGAGCTGCGAGGACCAAGGTGTACAGGTGGAAGTTGTTCTCCCGGGGATCCCAGCCGCCGTTGGAGACGCCACGGAACTGCTTGAGTAGTTCGGCAAGGTCCACGTTGCGGACCAGGGCGACGCCGTGTTCGCGGTAGGTGGGGAAAATGTAGTCCTGCGACTGGCTTGCGTGGGCCGAACCGATCTGCGCGGCCTCCTGACCGGTCAGCGGTACCCACAAGGCAAGCTCACCCTGACGCTGCAGTGCCGTGGCTTCCTGGTCAAAGCGTCGGATCCTTGCCATGTCTGTGTAGAAGACACGGAGTTTCTCGGGGTCAATCCGCTTGGCGTAGTCCGAAAAGACGGGATCGGATCCCAATGTCCCGTCAGGTCCGAGCAACTGCACCATTTCCACTGGTTCGCCTGGCGCGGCTGCTGCCGCGGTGGTTGCCGCGAGAGTTTCTTCCGTCCCGGGGGGCAGTTGTGTCGAGCCCATTCCGTCTCCTTGCTTGCCGTGGCGAGGCGCCGGGCAATGTCTGTCGCTGGGATATATGCCCGTTCCGGAATGCATTCCGGAACGGGCATATACTTTGGCTTTCGTCCCTTACTTTATCGGCAGTAAGTAGCGTTGGCGCATTTGTTAACCGCTAGGAACCTTGCGGAGCCTTTGTATAACCTGCACAGAGATCCAAGAAGCGGGTGTTGGCTTCCACCTCGCCAATGCTGACTCGTACACCCTCGTTTCCAAAGGCACGGACTGACAGGGCCTGTTCCGCCGCCAAAGCAGCAAACTCCGCGCTGTGCTCCCCAAGATTCAACCAAACAAAGTTGCCTTGAGCCTCTGGAACAAACCAACCGAGTTCCCTCAGGCCAGCCGTCACGCGATCCCGTTCATCCACCAGGCTTTGTACCCTTTCCACAACCTGATCGAAATTCTCGATGGACGTAACGGCAGCTCGCTCCGCAATCTGGGAAACGGCGAACGGAGTGGCCGTCACCCGGAGATGCTGGGTCAGCAAGGGACCGGAGACACTGTAGCCAACGCGCAGGCCAGCCAGTCCGTGCGCTTTGGAGAAGGTCCTCAGAACCACCACATTGGGGTATTTACGGTAGAGCTTGATGCCGTCCACAGCCTCCGCATCCCGGACGAACTCCTGGTACGCCTCATCGATGACAACCACCACATTGGGCGGCACCGCCTGGATGAAGCGTTCCGTTTCCTCGGCCGTAAGGATGGGACCAGTAGGGTTGTTCGGCGTACACAGGAGGATGACCTTGGTGCGGACGGTTACTGCGGCAGCCATGGTTTGGAGGTCGTGGCGCCCGTCTGGCAGCAGCGGAATTTGGACACTTGCTGCCCCGGCGAGGCCGACGCAGATGGGGTACGCCTCGAAGGAGCGCCAGGCGTAAATCACCTCGTCCTGCTTACCGTCGTCATTCTGCCCTGCAAAGGTGCCCAGGATTTGGTTCAGTGCCCCCAGGCTGCCGGCGCCCGTGACAACATCGTCAGCCGGAACATCAAGGAAGTCAGCCAAGGCGTTACGCAGCTTTGTGGCCAGCGGGTCCGGATAGCGATTGATATCGGTCTGATCTGCGATTGCCTGCAACACTGCAGGAATCGGAGGCAGAGGGTTTTCGTTGGACGACAATTTATAGCTGGTGAGGCCCGCAATCGCAGCAGGTGGTTTACCAGCTGCATATTTGGGGAGCCTGTCCACGACCGGACGAGGGATTACGCCCTCCGGTACGTTGTCAGTAGTAGTCATGGCTTCAAGCCTACTTGCCCACCCATGGCTGACACCGAGCTCTTTAACAGCAGCGTGTGAAAGCATGGGTCCATGGGTTCATTCATCATTCGTGTCTTGATCAACGGGCTTGCCTTGTGGGTTGCAACCTGGCTCCTGCAAGGCATGGACATCTCCACCAGCGCCACGGAATCGGCCGCGGCCAACGCCGGACTCACCCAGGGCGCAGACACCGCCGGCATCATCCTGGCGTACCTGTTCATCGGCCTGATCTTCGGAGTGGTGAACGCCTTCGTCCGCCCCTTGGTCAGGCTGTTGTCCCTTCCGGTGACCATCCTGACGCTGGGTCTGTTCACTATCGTGATCAATGCAGCCATGCTGTACCTGACGGCATGGCTGAGTACCTTCACGCCCGTGCACCTCACTATTGACTCCTTCTTCTGGACAGCAATCCTTGCCTCCATCATCATCAGCATCATTTCCATGGTGGCGGGCCTTATTCCGGGTGCCAAGAAGCGCTAACACTTCCCCATCCGGACACGTCCGTACGAGCCCTACCTTGTTGCAGCTCCCTGCTTAGTCTTCTGGATGGTAGGTGGCGAGGGAGGGTGTGGAGACGGCGGTTGGACCGGAAGCGGAGCTCTTTCCAGCTTGAACCGAGTCACCTTGGCAACGCCGCCCACGCCCACAACACCAACAAACGCTGCAGTCGAGGCTGCCAGTGACTCGTCATGGCTCGCGGTCACCAGCGCAGCTCCTGCAGCATAGTTCTCCTGGGAATGTCCGGGGCCGATGCCGGGATCCTGCCCGTCCGGAGTTTTGACCTCATTTGTCAGCGTCACCGTCACCCGGTCTTTTGTGTCGACGTTAACTCGGCCTTCGGCTCCAGGAACCCAGTCTTGGGTATGTTCCAAATGCAGTGAGCTGATACCGGGCTCGGGGGTGATGCCTCCCACGGGAGATCCGGCCGTGAGCACATACTTAAGGTCGAATTCTTCGAGGAACGCCCTGTTTTGGCTGAGATTCATGGCGTGGAGACCTCCTTGGCTATGTCCTACTGCCACCACTTGATCGCCCGCCTCAGCTCCGGCTTCACGGAGTGCCTGGCCAACGGCAGAGACAACTTCTTCAGAGTCGTATCCCAGTGCTTCGCCAATTCCCTGCGTGTCGAAGGGGTTGGAGCTGGGTGAATGAGGTTGGGTGCCCGGGATCAGTACCATCCAAGAAGGCGAGCCGCTGTTGTCGAGGCAGATAATCTCAATCTCACCGTCGTTGCGGGCATGGAGTCTCTCGAGACGACGAAGGCTTTCCGCCATGGACGGTTCCATATCCTCGACCGATTCGTCCATCTTTTCGATGCTGACGGGTCTTGGTCGCATGTCCGAAAGCCGGGGCACCTCAAGGATCTGGTGAACGACGCCCCCTGGAGTCGTCCAGAATGGAAGAAGACCTGAGGCCAGATAGTTGCTCATATCCCGGGTAGGCGGCCAGGCCGGCTTTATCTCGCTAAGGTTCGGGAGCAGCGGCAGGACGTTTTTGGCTTCCCCTTCCACATAATCCCGGTGGCTTGCCCGCACACTTGCGCTGACCTCCACCAGTTCCTGCCGGACTCTTCCCACTTCCTTGCGGCTCTCGGCCACTGCATTAAGGGCTTTGCAGCCTGTTTCATAGGAGTCGTACAGAAAGGGTTCCAGGCCGTCTTGGACCTGGCGGGCCTCGTTTTCTATACCCACTAGTTGTTGAACCAGTCCATCGAGCGTTCCCGCGCCGCGGAGGAGTTCTTCGAGCTGAAAAGACATTCCGCCCACACCTCCCCTGATACTGAGGATTCCATCGTTGGCCGGAGGGGTGGGCTGCGGCGCTGCGCCGGCCCCGACGGGAGCTGAATCTGCCATTACGGCCCCCGTTCGCTGGAGACGGAGACGTTCTGAGAGTGCCTGAGCACCACCGCCACTGCGGCCTCCAGAGACTCACGTGCTCGCATCAGCGCTGAAGCATGCAAGGCAAGGGTTGTCCTGTATGCCCGCCCGGCAGGGGAAAGCCAGTCGTCTACCTGGGCTCTGCGCAGCGACGCAAGGACCACGTCCACTTGGTCCACGCACGATTGCATTCGCCAGGCCAACCTCTGTACTTCATGGCTTCGGGAAGCGCACTGCAAGGGATCAAATGTGGGCGGGTTGGGTGCAGGCATCAAGCCGACGCTCATTGTCTGTGTACTCCATTGATTGTTCTGCTGATCGATAAGGTCGACGCTACGGAGCAGCAGAACCCACCGGAAGTTGCTTTGTCGCTTATGTGGATAACCTGAACGGCCGTCCACATAGCCTCGTCATGGTCTGCATGACCCCTCGCGGAACATGAAAGAATAGGCATCATGGCTGAATCCCTCCGCGTGTCTCTCGCTTCCGAACCCCTCGCCCTTGGCGCCCTCGACGGGCGCTACCGTGCCGCCGTCGCGCCCCTCGTGGATTACTTGTCCGAGGCCGCGCTTAACCGCGATCGCGTTCACGTCGAAGTCGAGTGGCTCATCCACCTGACCAGCCAGTCCGTTCTGCCCGGCGCCGGGCCTCTGTCTGACCAGCAGGTGGCCCAGTTGCGTGCCATCGTTACCGAATTCAACGCTGCGTCCGTCAACGAACTCGCGGAAATAGAAGCCGTCACCGTCCACGACGTCAAAGCTGTTGAGTACTACATCGGCCGCCGCCTAGGGGCAATCGGCATCGAGAACCTCACCGCCATGGTGCACTTCGGTTGCACGTCCGAGGACATCAACAACCTTTCCTACGCTGTGGGAATCAAGGGTGCGGTGGAGGATGTGTGGCTGCCCAACGCCACCGCCCTGGTGAAGCAGATCGAGGCCATGGCCGAGGCAAACCGCTCCGTGCCCATGCTGTCCCGCACCCACGGCCAGCCAGCCACGCCCACCACCTTGGGCAAGGAACTTGCTGTCATTGCTCACCGTTTGAACCGCCAGTTGGCGCGCATCGCCAAGACTGAGTACCTCGGCAAGATCAACGGCGCCACCGGAACGTACGCAGCCCACGTGGCTTCAGTTCCCAGCGCTGACTGGGAAGCGGTCGCCAAGACGTTCGTGGAAGGCCTGGGCCTCACGTGGAACCCGCTCACGACGCAGATCGAGAGCCACGACTGGCAGGCTGAGCTGTACGCGGACATCGCGCGCTTCAACCGCATCCTGCACAACGTTTGCACGGACATCTGGAGCTACATCTCCATCGGCTACTTCCGTCAGATTCCGGTTGCCGGGGCCACCGGCTCCTCCACCATGCCGCACAAGGTGAACCCGATCCGCTTCGAGAACGCCGAAGCCAACCTGGAAATCTCCAACGGGCTCTTGGACACTTTGGGGGCCACCCTGGTGACCTCCCGCTGGCAGCGCGACCTTACGGACTCCTCGTCGCAGCGGAACATCGGCGTCGCATTCGGCCACTCGTTGCTCGCCATCTCCAATGTGGCCAAGGGTTTGAAGGCCCTCGACGTCGCAGAAGAGGTCCTCGCGGGCGATCTCGACACCAACTGGGAAGTCCTTGGCGAAGCCATTCAGATGGTCATGCGGGCCGAGGCAATTGCCGGCGTCGAAGGCATGGAAAACCCTTACGAGCGCCTCAAGGACCTTACCCGCGGACAGCGTGTGGACGGCGCCCGCATGCAGGAATTCGTGCAGGGTCTCGGCCTCTCCGCTGACGCCGAAGCCCGCCTGCTCGCGCTGACCCCGGGCAAGTACACGGGCATCGCGGACAAACTGGTGGACCACCTTCAGTAAGGATCATCTGTTGTAGTACAGAACGCTCGACGACGGCGGGCCGGGGCTGGGTGCCTCGGCCCGCCGTCGGCTTATCCAGCGATCGGCGATTAGGCTGGTGAACAGAAGCGCGTTCCATCCCGGTTGCTGCTACCAGCAGCTCAGCGGGGGCCCTGAGACACGGCGTGTCGGGCTATTCCGGTGCTCAGCCGGCTGGTTGGCTGGGAGTAACCGGGCAGGAGCGCGGGAGGCGAGCAAGGCCGAAACTGTTACATCGGAAGGAGCGGAGCACCCATGAAGCTCCTGTTGATCAGGCACGGACAGACACCCGGCAACGTCGCAGGCCAGTTGGACACTGCGTTCCCGGGCCCCGGGCTGACCAAGCTCGGTGAGCGCCAGGCGTCCGCCCTGCCGAAGGCTCTGGCCCATGAAGCAATCGAAGCCCTGTACACCTCCACCCTGCTGCGCACTCAGCGGACCGTCGCTCCCCTGGCGAAAGCTATCGGATTGGAGCCGGCAATCCTGGACGGAGTCCATGAGATCGAGGCGGGCTCACTTGAAAAGAAGACCGACCACGAATCTCACCGCCGTTACATGAGCACCGTCTTTGCGTGGACGGATGGCCACTTGGATGTGCGCATGCCCGGGGCTTCTGACGGACACGACTTCTTTGCCAGATTTGACGCTTCAGTCCAGCAGGTTGCGGCCGCAGGACATTCGACGGCGGCAATCGTCAGCCACGGTGCTGCTATCCGTTGCTGGGCGGGCCGTCGGGCGACAGACATCGACACCGTGTTCGCCGAAACGCATCAACTCCCCAACACTGGGATCGTTGCGTTGGAAGGGGACCCGGAAAGCGGATGGCGGGTGCTTCATTGGGACCAAATCCCTGGCGGAGGCACGGCGCTGGCAGACCACACCGCGGAGGACCCGACGGGCGAGGCACTTCACCCCTGATTCCGTACAGCCCGTGCCGGCGCACCGGCCGCCTTGCACGCTGCGGGGCCTGCTCTGCACGCTGCGGGCCCTACTCTGCACGCTGCGGGGCCTGCTCTGCTCGGTAAAACCACCCATAAGGGCGCAGAGCGGGCCTCACAACGCAAGAAAGTCCCGCAATTCTCCCACCCCTTACGCGCAGGAAACACCGCGGTAACCGCAGCTCCCTAGGCTTAGTACGCATAGACACCTCCCCGAACCCCGGCGAAAAGAGGCACAGATGCAGACAAACCCACGGCTCAACATCCGGCAGGTAACTTGGGCGAATCCCGTGGGCGCAGACCTCCGCGCCGCACAGCAGGCAGAACTCGACGCGAGGTTCGGCACCACGGACCATGAGCCTGGGCCACCGCCAACGGAAGCAGACACAGCAGTTTTTGTGGTGGCTTACGAAAAATGCTCGGGCCAGCCTCTGGGATGCGGCGGTTTGAGAATGCTGGATGAGAACACCGCCGAGATCAAGCGGCTCTATGTGGTCCCGTATGCCCGCGGCTCCGGAGTGGCGAGCTCCATTCTCGCCGCGCTCGAGGCACAGGCTCATTCCCACGGGTTCACGGTGATCGCAGCTGAGGCAGGATCAGCGCAATCGGACGGCAGAAGCTTCTACGAGAGCGCAGGCTTTGCCGCCGTGCCGAACTTCGGCCCGTACGTCGGTGCCAGCGGGTCGTATTGCTATTCGAAGCGAATCGACTCACACAGCGCCTCCCACACGGCGATGGCCTAACGGAGGGGACGGCTGAGAGTTCAGGCACAATATCAAGCGAAGGTTGCGCCAGTTCGATAATCTCGGATTATGGAAAAAGCAGACATCACCTTCCGCACCCGCAAATGGGTGCGGCCCGAGGACCTCAATGCCAACGGCACACTCTTTGGTGGCAGCCTGCTGAAGTGGATCGATGAAGAGGCCGCGATCTACGCCATTCTCCAATTGGGCAATGGCCGCGCCGTCACCAAGTACATATCCGAGATCAACTTCGTCAGTTCCGCGGTCCAGGGTGATCTGGTGGAGATGGGGTTGACCGCGAAGCGCTTCGGCCGCACGTCCTTGACCATGCGCGCCGAGGTCCGCAATATGATCACCCGCGAAGCAATCCTGACCATCGAGGAAATCGTCTTCGTGAATCTTGGGCCCGATGGCCGCCCGCAACCGCACGGCTACACGGAAATCACGTATGACCGCGACCGCATCCCCACGCACCACCTGACGGAAACGCTCGACGAAGACTGAACCACGCGCCGTCGGGCGCTTTATCACTGCAGGTAACGGAACATCACTGCAGGTACCGGAAAACGGTCCATGTGCGGGAGTTCAGGCAGCAGTCGGCGGTATGCCGTGCACTGAAGGTCGCCTTCCGGCCAGCCCCTGCCGAGCGGAACATTGCCTTTCCCCCGCATGCCAGGCAGACCAACTGCTGCCTACGTGGCTCCTGCCAGTGTTCGTCGAGGTTATCGAAGTCCTCGGCATCCCAGTCTTTCCGGTCAGCGAGGCACAGTGCCCTTCTCATCGACTGTGGCTTTCGAGTAGTAAACATCCTTATACGGGGTGCTGGCGGCCGCGATTAACGCGGCCGCCAGCCTATATATCCGGTGACGGGAGTGTGTGCCACCGGAACTTGTGGGGCGCGTTAGCGCCGGTCGAACGTTAGCCCGCCGGGGACTTGGAACGTCGGCATGAGTTCGAGCATGCCCACGTTCACGTGACGCGGCGTTTCGATGGCGTAGTCCAAGGCATTGACGATGTCGTCCGTGGTCAGCGACTCGTAGCCCTCGTAGTAGGTCTGCCAGGCCTCTTCCATGGCCTCCGGAGTGCCGCCCATATTGCGTCCAAAGATCTCGGTTTCCACGCGGCCCGGGCAGATTTCGGTGACACGGATGCGCTTGCCGACGGTGTCGTTCCGGAGCTGGCGGGAGATCTGGTGCACGGCTGCTTTGGTGGCGTGGTAAACCGTGTGGCCGTAGAAGTTGTAGACGCCTGCGATCGAGCTGATGTTGATGACATGGCCCAGGTCGCGCTCCACCATGCCCGGCAGGACCAGTCGGGTGAGCTGCAGCAGGCCGCGGAGGTTCACGTCCACCAGCTCGTCAATATCCTCTTCGGACGAGTCCAGGATGTTGCCCGGCCGGGAAACCCCGGCGCAGTTCACCAGGACGTCCACCTTGAGGTCATTCACGACGGCGGCCAACGCGGCTGTGTCGGTCAGGTCCACTACGTGCGGGATGGCTCCGGTTCGGTCGGCCAACTCGGCAAGGCGTTCCTCGTTGCGCGCCACGGCGTGAACTGTCAGTCCGCGCTTGGCGAGGCGCTCGGCAATGGCTGCACCCATACCGGTTGACGCTCCGGTGACGAGGGCGGTGGTGTAGTCAGAAAAAGACATGGTGTTCTCCAAAGGTGGGGAATCGGTGGGCAGAGTGCGCCGGGCTGTGAAACCCGGCGCACTTGCCGGAAATTGGTGAAGGCTAGGCGTCGCGCAATGGCTCGTGGGCGCGGTCCTTGACCGTGCTGACCGCGATGAGCGTGCCGAGCGCCGTGATGACTGCGTAGAAGGCCGGCATGTAGATGTTGCCGGTGCTGCCGATGAGCCAGGTCATGAGCAGCGGGGCGGTGCCGCCGAAGAGGGCCGAGGAGATGTTGTAGCCGAGGCCGTAAGCGGAGTAGCGGACACGGGTGGGGAACAGTTCAACGATCAGAATGTGGATGACTGCGGTGTGCCCGGCAAAGACGATGGCCATGATGCAGGCGCCCAGGATGGCCAAGCCCATTTGACCGGTGGCAATCAGGGCGTAGGACGGAATGCCGAGGACTGCCATGGCGATCGCGGAACCGGCGATGACCTTCTTGCGACCGACGCGGTCGGACAGGGCTCCCATGAACGGGATGGCGATGCAGATGACCACCAGGCTGCACGCGGTGACCAGGAGGGCTTCGCCGATGGTGAAGTTCAGCTGCTTGCCCTTGAGGAACGTGGGCATGTAGGAGAACAGAACGTAGTAGCCGGAGCCGTTCATCAGCGGGATGAAGAGGGCCAGGAGCATGGCACGGCGGTGTTCTTTGGACTGGAAAGCTTCCTTGAGCGGGTTCTTGGAGAGGCCGCCCTCTTCCTTCAGCTTCTCGAAGTTGGGGGTATCGCTGATGGCCTTGCGGATGTACCAGCCGATAATGCCCATGGGGATGGCCACCAGGAACGGGATGCGCCATGCGAACGAACCGAAGCCGCCGCCGTCGATCGCTGCCTGGGTGAGCCACGGCGACATGGAGTAGGCCACCAAAGTACCGGTGAGCAGTGCTGCGAAAGAGGCGATCTGTGCGTAGGAGGTGATGATGCCGCGCTTGCCTTCAGGGGCGTGCTCGGCGAGGAAGGTCATGGCGCCGGCAGCTTCACCACCCACGGAGAAGCCCTGGAGAAGTCGCAGGAGGACCAGCAGGATGGGGGCCGCGACGCCGATGGCCGCATAAGGGGGAAGCAGGCCAATGCCGGCGGTGGCAACACTGATCAGGAGGATGACAAAGACCAGTAGCTTTTGCCTGCCGATCCGGTCTCCGAGGTAGCCGCACACCACAGCGCCGAGCGGACGAACGAAGAACGAGACCGCGTAGCCGGCGAACACGAAGAGCAGTGCGTTGTCCGGGTTGCCCGGGGCCAGGAAGACGAGCGCCAGCGTTCCCGCCATGAAGGCGAAAATGCCGTTGTCGTACAGTTCCACGAAGATGCCAACACAACCTGCGGTGACAACCTTGCGGGTTTGGCGGCTGGTGAGCCGCTCATGCTGCACTGGCGCAGCGTTGGTGCTTGCGGTCATGACTTTTCCTTACTGAGATGAGCGTAGCAACGCCTACTGGTCTGACGACAGGGTTATTAGCTGCATGCCGCAACTGGTAGGTCCTGCCACTGGGGACGGCATCCGATGCCGAGGAGTCCGAAGACGGTGTTGACGGATTCGCGGAGGGTTTCAAGGTGGGCCCGCGAGCGCCTGTGGGCGGCAGTTGCTTCTGCCACTGTGGTTTTCCGAAAACGGACTTTGTCCCCTGGCCTTGCTTGGGCCAGGACATCCAGTCCGGTGCTGGTGACTACTGCGAGGACGGGATAACCGGCGGTGACGCCACGTCCCCGGTGCAGTACCAGCAGCTCTTCCCTTGAAGGAACCTCGACGGCGCCCACTGGCACTCCGCGGGAAAGGACTTCGCCGCTTGAGGTTCTTTCCGGAAGTTCCCCGCCGAGCCGCAAACCGATGTGGTTGCTGCGGCCGCTGACGGCGTATTCCGAGGTAAAGAGCAGTTCACCGGATGCGCCGAACTCGGCGACGTCCGGCCCGTCGGTCACATCGACCAACAAGTCTGAGTCCATGCGGGGCCGGTCAAGGCCCAGCCGGAAGAGCGGAAGATCAAAGTACGGCTGACGAACGGGGCCAACGCTCCTGCGGGTCAGGAGGCGGGTGCCTTCCTTGAGTTGCAGTCCGAAGCCCACCACGGTGTCCGGAGCTACACTGCCCAGTAGGGTTTCTGCCTCGATGGAGCCGTGGATCGCCAGGTACGCGCGGAGGCCGCTGTGGATTCCGCGGATGGACACTGTTTCACCTGCACGGACCGAGACGGGTTCCCACTGGCTGGACGGGCGGCCACCAACCGTGAGGGTGAGCGGAGCGCCGGTGACGGCGATCAGGATGTCTGTGGTGGCTTTCATCCGGAAGTCGAGAGCCGTGATCTCCACCAGGGGGTGGTTGTCCAGGTTGCCTGCCAGGATGTTGGCGGCACGGGCCGAGTACTGGTCCAGTGCGCCGTTGACGGGAAGGCCGAAGCGGGGGCCGCGGGTCCTGCCGAGGTCTGTGACGACGGAGCTGCCGGGCTGCTGGATCAGGATCTCGCCGCTCACGGCAGGGGCTCCAATTCCATCGGTTCCAGCTCCATGCCCACGAAGTCGTTGAAATCCTCGGCCCGTATCTGCCGGAACCGCAGGATGTCGCCGGGTTTGTAAGGCACCAACGGTTCGCGGCGGATGTTCAGGACCGACAACGGGGTCTGTCCAATGACACACCAGCCTCCCGGAGCCACCGCCGGAGCGATGACCGCCTGGCGACCCGCAACTGCCACGGCTCCAGCGGGGACGCTGAGCCGGGGGTCCTTGAGCCGCGGCACGGGCTTGGGGAATGCTGGGCCGTCCATCATGGGCGAGCCTGCAGGCGCACCCAGGCAGCGAACGGTGTAGGTCTTGTCGGTGTGGAGGCGGATGACCTCGTCCACGGAGATTCCCTGGTGCTGGGCGACGCGCTCCAAGTCCGGGCCGAATTCCCCTCCGTAAACCACGGGAACGTCGAACTCCCGCGGGGCGGTCGAAGACCCGGCGGAGCGTCCGAGTTCCAGGAGGCCCAGCTTGACGAACGCCCGCACCTGGCGGGCAGAAACGAGGATGGGATCAAACTCAACCAGCACGGAGTCATAGGTGGGAACTGCGCCATGCAGCCCTTCGGCGCCGCAGTTTTCCAGCCAATCGGCCAGACCGTGGACGGTCAGCCAGTTGTGTTCGCTAGCTTCGGAGATCGCGACAACACGCAGTGCGGAGTCTCCGGATTCGTAGATCTCGGTAGGGGCCGCTGCAAGAACGGACATGTCAGGCCGCCTTCCTCTTGGCATCCATGACCTCGGCCAGCGGTGCGATGGTGACACCGGCGGAGATGAGTTCGGAGCGGATTCGGCGCGCCAGCTCAACAGCGCCGGGGTTGTCTCCGTGAAGGAGGACGGTGTTGACGTCGATGTCCATGTCCACGCCGTTGGCGCAGCGGATCCGGCCGTCAATCACCATACGAAGCGTGCGGTCCACGATCTCTGCGGGATCATGCAGCACAGCACCGGACTGGCTGCGGGGAACCAACGTGCCGTCTTCCTGGTAGGCCCGGTCCACGATGCCAACGATGGCAACGTCCAACCCGGCATTGCGTGCAGCAACGGCCAGTTCGCCTTCCTGGGCCACCACGATCAGCTCGTTGTCCACGCGGGCCGCGGCCTCAGCCACAGCTTGGGCGTAGTCGGCGCGGACAGCGACGAGGTTGCCGAGCCGGCCGTGCGGAGCGAGGTGCGTGACCTTGGTGCCGTGGAAAGACGCGAAACCGTTCAGGGCGCCCAGTTGGTACAGGACATCGTTTTGAACTTCGGTGGCAGTGAGGCCCATGTCGCGTCGACCGAAGCCACGCAGGTCCGGGAAGCTCGGATGAGCCCCGATGCCTACTCCGAGGCGAACGCATTCAGCAACAGTGGCAGCCATGATGTCCGGGTCACCGGCATGGAACCCGCACGCGATATTGGCGCTTGAAACGATGTCCAGGAGTTCGGAATCGTCGCCAATGGTATAGGCGCCAAATCCCTCTCCAAGATCCGCTACAAGATCAATTGTCGGGTTCACGTGGTTCTCTTTCCATGGTTTGCCTTCGGATTCCGGGAATTCACAAATTATCCTCAGAGTATTGAGTTGAATTTCCGGTAAATGCCAAACGCTGTTGGAATCCCAAAGCGTCGGCTGAAGTTCTTTCCAAAAGTCTCGCACCCGCCAACCTCGTTGCACAAAGACCTAATAGCTATCCCGTGATAGCTCTCCGTTATGACCTGCACCACCCTGTACTGTGGCTTGGGTCCCACAGGTGCCCGGATAGAATTCCCCTAACGCATGCCACCCGGGGACGTGGCTCTCCAGGAAGGCAGACCGATGGATACGCGCAAGCTCTCATACTTCGTGCAGATCGTTGACTCAGGCAGCATCACCAAAGCGGCGGCCGCTCTGCACGTGGCCCAGCCGGCCTTGAGCCAGCAGGTATCGGCGCTGGAGAACGACCTCAAGCAGCGCCTGCTGATCCGTAGCAAACAAGGCGTGGAACCCACCGCGGCCGGGCACACGCTTTACCGCCACGCGCAGTCGATCCTGCGGCTTGTGGAGCAGGCCAGGCAGGACGTCGCCTCCTCCGGAGCGGCACCCTCAGGCCGCGTCTCCATTGCGATCGCCCCGTACAGCATGGCCTCCAGCCTGACGCCCCAGATCATCAGCGAAGTCGGGCGGCGCTACCCGGACATCGTGGTCCATCTGACGGAGATCTTCGGCGGCGTTTTGAGTGAGGCCATCAAGAACGGCCGCTTGGACATGGCACTGATCTACGAGCCCGGGAAGATCCGGGGGGTTCAATTCACCACCATGATTGTGGAAGACCTTCACCTGGTAGTGCACCCTGATGTGGACATCAACCACGGCAAGGACACCATCACCCTTGCCGAAGCCAGCACCGTGGGACTGTTCCTCCCGGAAAAGAACCACACCCTGCGCCAGCTCATAGAGAAAGGCCTGGCAGAACAAGATCTACCCTTGAAGCTGGTGGGCGAAGTGGAATCCGTCCCCTCCCTCACCCGGCTCATCCGCGCCAACCTCGGCGGCACGGTATTGCCCAAGTCTGCCGCGGATGCGCTCTTCCCGGACCAGGACTTCAAGGTGCTGCGGATCGTGGAACCCGGCCTGCAGAGCAAGATCGCCCTCTGCACCCCGGACCACGAGCCCCTGTCCGAGGCCGCCTCTGCCGTGTTGCTGGTGGTCAAAGAGATGCTGCATCAACAACTGATCAACAAGTACGGGACAGACCCCGTGCAACTGCCGGCCCATCCATAACAAAGCCTTATCCGGACAGACGGCTTTGGTCTTATTCAAGACCGTTTTAATTTCCTAGTATCGAATTAGCAAACAATTCGAAACCAGCTCACGGATTCCGCGGGCACGCTCAAAGGAAACAACGGTGAAAAAGATCAGCACAGCCGGATGGGTATCGAATCCAACCCGCGGAACAGTCAGCGCACGGACCGGATTCCATTGCCCGCGGAATGGTTTTTGGCGTCCAATCGGAGGGATCGGCGAGCCGCTGTTCGTCTTTGAAGGAAGCCTGATGCCCACGCACGCAGGAAACAGCATCGAATGGCACTTGGTGGACACCCGTCCAGGACACTCCGGACTGGACTGAGCCAATAGCCCCGGCAGGCGCAGCCACACAACCCGGCCACCCGTCGTCGTGCATCACCTTCTCAGCTGCACCATCCAAGGCGTCCTGCCACCGCAGGGCGCCTTTTCTGTGCCTGAACGCAGACGGTCTGCCGTCAAAACAGCACACCAAAGGGGCCGGCCGCAGCGTCTTTCCAAGACGTGCGACCGGCCCCCGGAACAGCGATCAGTCTTCGACCAGGAGGCCCTTTTCCTTGAGCTTCTCCGTGAGGCCGCACAGCTCGATGGTGTTGCCGCCGTCGTGGTACAGCTTGATGAGTTCGCGCTCGTGGTCGTCGCGCGCCTGGGACAGGGCGATGACTTCCTCGGCTTCCTCGCGGCGGACCACCACAACACCGTCAGCGTCGCCGCGGAGGATGTCGCCCGGATAGATGATTTCGTCGCCGAAAACGATGGGGTGGTTGATGGGCCCGAGGGTTTCCTTGACCGTGCCCTTGATGCTGACGCTGCCGGAGAAGACGGGCAGGCCGAGTTCGATCAGGTCCTGGGTGTCGCGGACGCCGGAGTCGGTGACCATCCCGGCAATGCCCTTGGCTTTCATGGCGTTGCCCAGGACATCGCCGAACGTGCCGGCTTCAGCCATTTCCTGCGCGCCGACCAAGACCACGTCGCCGGCCTGCGCATAGTGAATGGCAACTTGGAGCATGAGGTTGTCCTGCGGAGCGCAGGCGACAGTCACGGCCGGGCCGCAGAAGGACATGGAGCGGTCGATCGGCTTGATCTTGGAGCTCAGAGCGCCGCGGCGGCCTTGGGCTTCGTGGATCGTTGCTGAGGAAAAGGCCGCGAGGCGGCTGACGACGTCTGCGTCGGGGCGCTCGAATTTGGTCTTGACGTGGATCATTTTCGGGTTCCTTCTAGTTGAGGGCGTTGACGGCATCGCGGATGGAGTCCACGCCCGCGTTGATGGTCTCCAGCGAGGTGGCAAAGGAGATCCGGAAGTACGGGCCGAGTCCGTAGGCCGAACCCTGGATGACAGCCACGCGGGCGGTGTCCAACAGGTACAGGGTGAAGTCCTGGTCGTTCTCGATGACGGACCCGGACTGGGTAGTCTTGCCGATCACTCCACTGCAGTTCACGTACGCGTAGAAGGCGCCTTCCGCCGGCGCAACGGACAGCCCGTTGATGGCGTTGAGGCCCTCGACGGCGGCGTCCCGGCGCTTGCGGTACACCTCCACGCTGTCGCGGACGAACGATTGGTCGCCGTTCAGCGCCGCCACCGCGGCGGCTTGGCTGATGGACGACGGGCACGACGACGTCTGGGACTGCAGCTTGTTCATGGCCGCAATCAGGGGCGCCGGTCCCACACCGTACCCGAGTCGCCAGCCGGTCATTGCGTACGCCTTGGAAACACCGTTGACCAGCAGGATGCGGTCTTTGAGCGCCGGGGCGGCGGTGACCAGGCTGGTCACGCGGCCGTCGCCAAAGTGGATTTCGTCGTAAATCTCATCGGTGAGGATGAAGACGTGCGGGTTTTCTTCGAGGACCGCGCCGAGTGCCTGCAGTTCCTCGCGGGTGTAGACGGCACCGGTCGGGTTGGACGGGGCGTTGAGGATGAGCCACTTGGTCTTGGGGGTGATGGCCTTCGCCAGCGCGGCCGGAGTGAGCTTAAAGCCTGTGTCTTCCCCGCAGGCGACGATCACCGGGGTGCCGTCGTTGGCAAGGACCATGTCCGGGTAGGAAACCCAGTATGGCGCGGGAACAATCACCTCGTCGCCCTCATTGAGCGATGCCATCAGTGCGACGTACAGGACCTGCTTGGCCCCGCCGCCAATGGTCAGCCGGTTCCGCTCATAGTGGTGACCGGTGTGGCCCTCGATCTTCCGCAGGATGGCGGTCTGCAGCTCCGGCGTACCGGTCACGGAGGTGTACTTGGTCTCTCCATTGTTGATCGCGTCGATGGCGGCTGCCTTGATGTGGTCCGGGGTATCGAAGTCCGGCTCGCCGACCGTCAGGTCGATGATCGGGATGCCTTCGGCTTTGAGTTCGCGGACACGGGCGGCCGCGGCGACGCTCGCTGAGGACTTGATGCGGGTGACCCTCGACGCCGGCAGGTAGTGCGACATGTCTCCTCCAGGAATGTGGGACTCAGGACGCACGGATTCGCGCATCCCCTTTTTCGAGACTAAGGATTCGCGCGGCCTGTGGATAAGACCTAATGTGCGTGGATCTATAAGGGGCTCTTATGACGCGGGTCTCTTTATGGGGTTTCAGAACCCATTCGGCGCACAGAATGCGTATGAACGCACCCTGAGGCACCTCTTCCATGCACTTTGCTTATGGGTTCACGCGGTATTGGTATTTCCTTGGACCGGTGAACACTGCCTAGATTCGAGGGGTCAGAAGTGCTGTTCCGAAACTGAAAGGGAGCCAATGACAACCCAACAAGAGTCAGGGCCCGCAGTTTCGCACCAAGCCAGGTCAGCCACCGGACGGTACACCTACCGGGCCAAGGCCCAGCGTCCGCAGACCACGGATCACAGTGATCACGCCAAGTTGGTGCATGCCCTCGGAGCGCATCGGCAGCTGCTGTCCCACGCAACGAGCGCCATTCGTACCCTGGCCGCTGCCAGGAACGAGCTGATTGCGCAGGCCATTGAGGATGGGCTCACCATCGCCACTGTTTCGGCGGCTACAGGGGAGAACATGAAGGCGGTCCGAACCATCGCTTTGGCTTATGACGATCTCCACCCGAGCGGGATCCCCCGCAACGTACACTTGTCCGACTTAAAGCAGAAGAGCGACGAACTCAGGGCCGCCGAATGTCATCGGGACCAGATCACCGAACGACGCGAGGCCCTCATTGTGATGGCCCTCCGCAATCGAGTCTGCGACGACCTGGAGCTCGCCTCACTGACCGGCCTCACTCCGGACCACATCCGCCGGTCAACGCGGGGGATCGCCCGGCCGGCCTGAGTTCCCTGGCCCTCACCGTTGAACCCACCGGCCCCGGAGGGTAGAACGGGTAGATGACCAACGACGTGAACTCCTGGATGGACAAGTACGAACGCGCGTGGACCTCGAATGAGCCCGAGGACGTCCGGGCACTCTTCACCGAGGATGCCGTCTACTACGACAAACCCAACACGGACAAACCATGGAAGGGCCACGAAGAGATCGTCAAAGCGTGGGCTGACGCCGGCGACAAGCCCGAGGACTGGACGTTCGAGTGGAACCTTCTGGGCCAGGACGGCGACACGGCTTTCGTCCAAGGCCTGACCACGTACCTGAACGGGGATCCCACCTACGACAACCTGTGGGTCATCCGCTTCGCCGAGGACGGACGCGCCCGCGAATTCACCGAGTGGTACATGGCGCGGAAGCCCACCCCGCCCGCACCCAACTGAGTCAGTAGCTGTCGCGCTCCGCGGTCTCGGACACGGGGATGAACGTTGAGGCGAACCCCTCAGACGCGCGGGCCAGCACCGCAACATCGGCGCCGACCAGCACAAAGGAGGCACCGGCGTCGAGATAGGCCCGGGCGGTTGATTCGTTGAAGGCGTTCACGCCGGCGGGCTTACTTGCCGCTTTTGCGGCTTCAAGGCAATGCTCGACGACGGCCCTCACCAGGGGATTTTCCTGCTGTCCCAGCAAGCCCATGGAGGCTGCTAGGTCCGAGGGGCCCAGGAAGATTCCGTCAACACCGTCGACGGCCAGAATCTCCTCGACGGCCGACGCCGCAGCCTCGGATTCGATCTGGACAGTGAGGCTGATGGACTCGGAGGCGTTGGCCAAGTAGTCCGGGACCCGGTTCCAGCGTGATGCGCGGGCCAGAGCCGAGCCGACTCCCCGCACCCCGAGTGGCGGGTACCTTACCGCGGCCACTGCGGTGGCTGCCTCGAAGGCCGAGTTCACCATGGGGATCAGCAGGTTCTGCACACCGAGGTCCAGGTATTGCTTGATGATCACGGTGTCGTTGACGGGTGGCCTGACCATGACCTGCGGCGGGTACCCGCTGACGGCGTGGAGCTGCGCAAGGATGGATTCGAGCCCGTTGGGGCTATGCTCGGCGTCGATCAGCAGCCAGTCCAAACCGGAGCCCGCGCAGATCTCCGCCACGAGCGGACTGCCGGAACAGACCCACATGCCGGCCAGCGGGCGGCCGGCTTCGGAGAGGGCCGAATAGAAGGTGGGGCTCAGCTGAAGTGACATGTCACAACTCCCAACGGTCCGTAGTCCGCGTGCACGGTATCACCTTTGTACACCCATAGGGGACGTGTAAACGAGCCCGCCAGGATGATATCTCCGGCTTTCATCGAGTCACCGTGCGCGGCAATTTTGTTGGCCAGCCAGTGGACCCCGTTGGCCGGGTGATCGAGCACTCCAGCGGCCACTCCGGTCTCTTCCACGGTCTGGTTTTTGTACAGAATGGCGGAGACCCAGCGGAGGTCGACGGCGTCGGGCCGCACCGGGCGGCCGCCCACCACCATGGCGCCCATCGCAGCGTTGTCCGAGATGGTGTCCACGATGGTCCGGCCCTCCATTTCGATCCTGGAGTCCAGGATCTCGAGGGCCGGGACCACGTAGTCGGTGGCGTTGAGGACGTCGAAAATGGTGCAGCCAGGTCCTTTGAGCGCGTCTTTGAGGACAAACGCCAACTCCACCTCAACCCGCGGATGCGTGTACTGGTCCCACTCCACTGAGCAGCCGGTTTCCAGGACCATGTCATCGAAAATGGCACCGTAATCAGGCTCGGTGATGCCCGTGGCGGCCTGCATGGCTTTGGACGTGAGGCCGATCTTCCGCCCCACCAACGTGCGGCCTGCTTCTTCGTTCCGCCGCATCCAGAGCTGCTGAACGGCGTAGGAGTCCTCCACCGTCATATCGGGGTAGCGGGCAGTCAACCGCGGAACCGGCGTACGGGAACGGCCGGCTTCGAGGAGCTCGTCGGCAATGGCTTCGATCGTCTTCGCGTCCATCATGGTTTAGACCTGCGCTCCCAGTTTGAAGCCCTCGGCAGCTTCGCCGGAGGCAGCGTCGGCGCGGGTGTAGGAGAAGCCATCGGCGCCCACGGTGACGGCCATTTCGGACTTGTCTTCGCGTTCAATAATGGGCTGCGGGTTTCCGTCGAGGTCCAGGACCGGGGAGGCCTCCGTGTACCAGGACGGGACCACGGGGTTCCCCCACCAGTCACGGCGCTGGTTGTCGTGGACGTCCCACGTGACGGTGGGGTTGTCCGGGTCTCCGGTGTAGTAGTCCTGGGTGTAGATCTCCACGCGGTGGCCGTCCGGGTCCAGGATGTAGAGGTAGAACGCGTTGGACACGCCGTGGCGCCCGGGGCCGCGTTCGATCCTGTCAGAGATGCGCAAGGCGCCCATCTTGTCGCAGATCTGGATGATGTTGTGTTTCTCGTGCGTGGAGAACGCGATGTGGTGCAGGCGGGGTCCGTTGCCGCCGGTCAGGGCGGTGTCGTGCACGGTCTGCTTGCGGTGCATCCAGGCGGCGTACGTGACGCCGTCGGAATCTTTGATGTCCTCAGAGACGCGGAAGCCCAGATCCTCGAGATAGGCCCGGCCGCGCGGAACGTCCGGGGTGACCTGATTGAAGTGGTCCAAGCGGACCAGTTCACCGGCGGAGTAGAGGTCGTAGCGCTGGGTGAGGCGTTCCACGTGCTCCACGTCGTAGAAGAACTCGTACGGGAAACCCAGCGGGTCCTCCACGCGGACGGAGTCGCCCACGCCCTTGGTGAAGCCTTCCTTGCGGCGTTCCACCCGGCAGCCCAGCTCGCGGTAGTATGCCTCGGCGGCGTCCACCTCGGCCGGGGACTTCACCCGGTACGCGAACGCTGCAGCGGCGGCGACGGGGCCCTTGCGAAGGACCAGGTTGTGGTGGATGAACTCCTCGAAGGAGCGCAAGTAGATGGTGTTCTCGTCCTCTTCGGTGACGTGCAGGCCCAGGAGGTCCACGTAGAACGCGCGGGACTTCTCGAGGTCAGTGACCACGAGTTCCAGGTAGGCGCAGCGGACAATGTCCGGCGCGGGGACCGACGGTGTGGGGATGGGGCCGGTGAAGTTGCTCATGGGATTCTCTCTTCGTTGAAAGGGGTCAGGTGGATGGAGTTTTTGTACAGGTACGGCCCTTTAGAACGGGTTTTAGGGGCGTTATCTGTACAAAAACTCCGAGTTTAGGCGCCGAATTTGGGGGTGTGCACGGATCCGAGGGTGATGTGCACGGCCTGCTGGTCGGTGTAGAAATCGATGGAGCGGTAGCCGCCCTCATGGCCCAGACCGGACGCCTTCACGCCACCGAACGGGGTGCGGAGATCGCGGACATTGTGGCTGTTGAGCCACACCATGCCGGCTTCCACGTTCTGGGAGAAGTTGTGGGCCCGGGTCAGGTTCTGCGTCCAGATATAGGCCGCCAGGCCGTACTTGGTGTTGTTGGCCAAGGCGAGGGCTTCGTCGTCGTTCTCGAAGGGCGTGATGGCCACGACGGGACCGAAGATTTCCTCTTGGAAGATCCGCGCGTCAGGCGCGACGTCGGCAAACACCGTGGGTGCGATGTAGTTGCCTTCAGGGAGGTGGTCGGGTCGGCCGCCACCGGCCAGGAGCCGGCCTTCGGACTTGCCGATCTCCACGTAGGACGCCACCTTGTTGTAGTGCTCGGGGTGGACGAGTGCGCCCACCTGGGTCTTGGGATCGTGGGGATCGCCCACCACGATCTTCTTGGCCCGGGCGGCGTACTTCTCGCAGAATTCGTCGTAGATGGCCCGCTCCACCAGGATGCGGGAGCCGGCGGTGCAGCGCTCGCCGTTGAGCGAGAAGACCCCAAAGAGCGCGGAATCAATGGCTGCGTCCAGGTCTGCATCTGCGAACACGACACACGGGGACTTGCCACCGAGCTCCATGGACAGGCCCTTGAGGTTTTCGGCCGCGTTCCGGAAGATGGTCTGGCCCGTGGTGGTCTCACCGGTGAAGGAAATCAGCGGAACATCCGGGTGCTTCACCAGTGCATCGCCGGCTTCTTCACCCAGGCCGTTGACCAGGTTGAACACACCGTCAGGCAAGCCTGCGTCCTTGAAAATCTGCGCCCACAGTGACGCGGACAAAGGTGTGAATTCGGCAGGTTTCAGGACCACGGTGTTGCCCGTGGCCAGGGCCGGGGCAAGCTTCCAGGACTCCAGCATGAACGGGGTGTTCCACGGGGTGATCAGGCCGGCGACGCCGATCGGCTTCCGGTTCACGTAGTTAATTTGTGAGCCCGGGACCTTCATGGCGTCGTCGAACTGGGCCACGATCAGGTCCGCGAAGAAGCGGAAGTTCTCCGCCGCACGGAGGGCCTGGCCCTTGGCCTGGGTAATCGGCAAGCCGGTATCGAACGTCTCAAGTTCGGCGAGGCGTGCTTCCTGCGCCTCCACGGCATCGGCGATCTTGTTCAACACCCGTGCACGCTCGCGGGGCTTCATCTTCGGCCACGGCCCATTAACGAAGGCTTCACGGGCGGCGGCGACAGCAAGGTCGATGTCTTCCTTTTGGCCGGCAGCAGCGGTGGCGTAGTTGCCGTTGGATACCGGATCCAGGACGTCGAAGGTCTTGCCGGACACCGAGTCAACGAACTCACCGTTGATGAAGTGCTGGATGTGGGTGGGCAGGTCCTGGGGGACGTAGTGCTTGATGGTTTCTGTAGAGGTACTCATCATTGAAGTCCTTACTGGTTCTTTGCTGTGGCGAGGTACGCGTCCAAGGTGGCGGCGCGGTGTTGTCGGGCTGCTTTTTCGATGGTGTCGGCATCTGCTCCGCCCTCGATGAGCTGAAGGAGTGCCTCGTGTTCGCGCACCGATTCCTGGGCGCGTCCGGGGACAAAACGGAAGGTGGACGATCGCAGGGACGCCAGCCTGTTCCACCCCCGGTGCACGAGGTCCAGGATGTGCGGGTTGGGGCAGTGCTCAAACAGGACGCTGTGGAAATCCTGGTTCAGCGCGGTGAAGCGGACGGGATCAAAATGCTCCAGGCATTCGCGCATCTCGGCGTTGACCGCACGCGCACGTTCTATGGCAATGGCATCGATCAGTGGCGCGGACAACGCGGTGGCCGCACCTTCCACGATGCTCAGCGTCTGCATGGTGTAGAGGTACTCGGTGGGATCAATGCCCGAGACCGTGGCGCCCACGTTCCGCTCGAACTTCACCAGCCCTTCGGCCTCCAGCCGGCGGATCGCTTCCCGCACGGGAACCACGCTAAACCCCAGGTCCTCGGCGATCTTGGCGAGCACTAGCCGGTACCCCGGCGTGTAGGTGCCCTGGATGATCCGCTCCTTGACGGCGGCATACGCCTGCTGGGATTTACTCTCGACGGCGGCGCTCTCGACGGCGGTTTCAGGCACCGTGGGCTCCTTCCGCGGTTTGCTGGCGAGCGGACCACTCCTGGAAGCGTGCCTGCCATTCCTTGTTCATGGGGTAGAGCCCGTCAACGCTGTTGCCTTCCTGCACCATCTGGAAGATGAAGGTTTCTTCCTTCTCCTGGGCAATGCAGTCATCGGCAAGTTCATCGGCGATGGCCGGCGGGATCACCAGAATGCCGTCCGAGTCGGCCACAATGATGTCCCCCGGCTGCACGGTAGCGCCGCCGCAGGCGATGGTGATGTCCGTGTCCCACGGAATGTGGCGGCGGCCCAGCACTGCCGGGTGCGGGTTGGCGAAGTAAGTAGGCATGTCAAGGTCAGCCACGGCCGAGTAGTCGCGGACGCCGCCGTCAGTGATGATCGCAGCGGCGCCGCGCACCTGGGCCCGCAGCGCCAGGATGTCCCCCACGGTGCCGGTGCCCTTCTCGCCGCGGGCTTCCATGACCAGGACTTCGCCCTCGTTCACGGAATCGATGGCACGTTTCTGGGCGTTGAATCCGCCGCCATGGGTTGTAAACAGGTCCTCGCGGTTGGGAACGTAACGGAGAGTCCTGGCGAGGCCCACCACTTTGCGGTCCGGACGGGTTGCCTGCAGTCCGTCGATGCTGACATTGTTCAGTCCACGCTTGCGGAGCTGGGAAGAAAGGGTCGCCGTAGCAACGGACTCCAGCTTCGCCTTCAGCGCCGGAGTCAGCACGGAAACGGCAGGAGCCAAACCGGCAGCTTCGCGCGATCCGTAGGCCTCTTCCCGCTGGGTGTCATCAGTCCTGGGCCGCGCACCAAAGTTCGCGAACGGCGTCGTACCTTCCGTTACTCTGGTGGCCAGGCGGCCGCTGCTGAAGTCACCGCCGGTGACTTCAATTTCGACGACGTCACCTGGCTTGGCGACGGACGCTCCGGCGGGGGTGCCGGTGAGGATGATGTCGCCCTCTTCCAGGGTGAGCAGCTGGGAAAGGTCCGCGACGAGCTGCGCGAACGGGAAGAGCAGGTCCTCGGTGGTGTCGTCCTGGACCAGGTCCCCGTTGTGCCAGGTGCGAATTCGCAACTGGGCCGGGTCAACGGCGTCGGCCGGGATCAGCGCGGGACCAACGGGAGTGAAGCCGTCGCCGCCTTTGGAGCGGACATTGGAGCCCTTGTCCGCGTAACGGAGGTCGTACACGCCGAGGTCGTTGGACGCCGTGACCCACTCGACGTGGCTCCAAGCGTCCTCAAGACTGACGCGGCGGGCGGACTTGCCGATCACCAGCGCGATCTCACCCTCATAGCCAAGCAGTTCACAACCGGCCGGGCGCTCTACCGTGCCTGGAGCTTCAGTGGTGCCGAGCGCCAGCGAGGACGACGGCTTCAGGAAGTACGACGGCTGTTCAGGGGTGCGTCCGCGCTGTGCGGCTCGGCTGGGGTAGTTGATGTGGACGGCAATGACTTTGCGCGTCCGGGCCAGCATGTCCTGGCTGACTTCCTGGGTCCGAAACTCCAATGTCACGGCGCCTCCTCTTCCTCGAATACGATCAAGTACGAAATCGTATACGAATTACTATGACGGCGAACGTGACCTTCGTCAACCCCCCGTACGCACCCAACCGAGTAGCAGCAGAGCGCGTTTTCAGCGCTCACAACGCGCTCTGCTGCGACCTGGTTGGGTGAGGGTGGGTTTGGGGGAAGCCTACAAACTGTCGGTGGGCTCCCGTAGGGTACCGGCATGGACATCATCCTTGTACCCGGATTCTGGTTGGACGCATCGTCGTGGGAGGAGGTGACGCCGCCCCTGGAAGCAGCTGGCCACACGGTTCATCCGCTGACGCTGCCAGGGCTGGAGTCGGTGGATGCCTCACGCGCGGGCATCGGCCTCCGCACGCACATTGACTCCGTGGTGGCGAAGGTGGACTCTCTGGACGGCAAAGTCATCCTTGTGGGCCATTCTGGTGGAGGCGCCATCATCCACGGCGTGGCAGACACCCGCCCGGACCGGGTGGCCCACGCCATTTACGTTGACAGCGGACCGCTCGGTGAGGGCGGAGTCATCAATGATGAACTGCCCGACGACGGCGACGACCTCCCGCTGCCGCCTTGGGAACTGTTCGAAGACGAAGACCTGATTGACCTAACTGACGAGCTTAAGGAAGCGTTCCGTGCGCGGGCCATACCGGAGCCCAAAGGCGTTGCCTTTGACCAGCAACACCTGAGCGATGTCCGGCGCTACGACGTTCCGGCCACCATCATTGCCTGCCAGTTCCCGTCCTCTCTCCTCAAGGAGTGGATGGATGCCGGGCACCCCTTCACCGCGGAACTCGCCAGGATCCATGACGTCGAGTACATCGACCTCCCCACGGGACACTGGCCGCAATTCACCAAACCCAAGGAACTGGGCGAGGCGATCCTGACTGTGGTGGAACGCGTCAGCTAAGACTTGGGCGGCGTGTTGGTGGCAGGCCCTTCCGGTGCAGCGCCGCCCTCGCCGGTCCAGTCGCTTCCTGTGGTGTCATCAAGGGCGGGATCAGAGACGACATCCGACTTAATGGTGGGAACGGTGGACGTGCTGCTGGAAGTGGAGTCCGTGTGCTGGCCCGACTTGGGGGAAGTAATGCCCGGGAACATGGTCTCGGCCTTTTCCATCAACTTCTTGCCGGCCTCATACAGGTTGTCCAGAATGTCCGGAACCGACTCTTGGACCGCTTCCGTAGCTTGATGGACGTTCTCTTGCACGTCCGGGTTCTTCCAGACCTTCTCCGTGCCTCCGCGGATCCGCCGGTACACCTCCGGCCAGGACTTCGATCCCCACACGTAGCCGACAGCCACGCCAACTGCGAACAATGCTTTGCCTTTCACAGCGATCACTCCTTTCGAGGTGTTTGTATATCGACATTAGCCCCGCGCGCCGCACCCTGTCACCTGCACTTTGACGGCGGGGCGGCTTATTTGATGGCGGGGTGACTTAACTGTGACCGCCAAAATAGAGCATTAAATTCAACTGCTTTGCCAACCATTGGAATTCCACAGAACTGACAGGATGACAACCCCATGGATGAAAACCCTGAGGACCGGGGCTGCGGGCCGAGGGCCGGAGGAGCATTCGGATGCAAACCCGAAGCCGTCGCGCGAGAAAGTTCAGCGCACTGCCAAGGGGTTCATGGACTCCCATAAGGGCCACTGGAGCACGAATCCCCGGTGTTTGGAGGCCGCAAGCAAGGGCGCGCTAATAGTCAGGTTACTTGCTACTAGTCCCGGGAGCAGCTAGCGTTGCTGATGTAGCACCCAGTCCGACCCCATCGGCGCGGGTACTTTGTTCGCTGTAATTCATAATTTCATCGGGGTTGCGCAGTTCGTTCCACTCCCCACATTCCATAGGGCCTTCAGGGCCCGCATTTGGTGCCTACATTTTGGAACAGGGCACCCGATGAACTGAACCTCTTCATAATGTTCATGGGATCTCCATCAACAAGAAAGTAGGAACAAAAATGGGTTTCTTTGGTTTTCTTCTGCTCGGTCTTTTGGCCGGCGCTATCGCTAAGCTTATTCTTCCCGGCCGTCAGGGTGGCGGCTGGCTCATCACTCTCGTGTTGGGCGTCGTCGGCGCACTCCTGGGTGGTTGGATCGGCAGCCTCATCTTCGGCACCGGGCTGCAGGAATTCTTCTCCCTCACCACGTGGCTCCTGGCCATCGGCGGCTCCATCATCGTGCTGCTGATCTACGGCCTGGTCACCGGCCGCAAGGCACACCATGGCTAACAGCCAGAACCACGACGCCAACGGCGATGAACTCGACGGCCAGTATGTCGAGGGCGATTACGGCGACGCAGGCGCGTCACCGGAAACGCTGAAGGAGGACGCCGGCGGTGATTACACCGAGGGCGACTACGCCGAGAAGACGGTCCCATCCGCGGACGCAGAGCTCGACGAGCACAACACGGAAGACACCCCAAAGGACCGGCCCTTCTCATCCGAACCGGATGAAGAAGCGTCAGGCTCCAGTCGGCCGTAACATCTGAATACAGTCAAGAGCCCGGAGAACTGCAGCTGCAGTCTCCGGGCTCTTGCGTTGCCCGGGACCTGATATTTTCGGGCACGGATTGTTGGGCGCTCGGCCTGGACACGCGGGTAGCGTCGAAGGAAAGGATGGAGGCAGGTGCAAGAGGGAGACGGGGTGCCGGACATGATGCACGGCTGGAACCGGGCAATAGGGCTGATCGAGCAGGACTTGACCACGGACATCGAAGTACGGTTTTTGGCCAAAGCCGCTTTGACGTCCGAGTATCACTTCAGACGGATGTTTTCCTCCCTGGCAGGCATGCCGGTTTCTGAGTACATCCGTAGGCGGCGCCTCACCGCAGCCACGGCGGAGATCCTGGAGGGCCTTACGGTCCTGGACGTGTCCGTTCGCTACGGATACGGATCGGCAGAAGCATTCGCCCGTGCCTTCAAGGCCATGCACGGACTGAGCCCCTCCGAGGCACGGCTTCCGGGCGCAGTTCTCCATTCCCAGCCTCAACTGAGGTTCCACCTCCGAGTCGAAGGGAACACCGACATGAAACACCGCATAGAAGACAAAGAAGCTTTCCGCCTTATTGGCCTCAAAGCCCGCGTACCGCTGGTCTACGAAGGACCCAACAACGCCATCATCGAATTCCAGCGCGGCGTGGATCCTTCTGTCACCAAGCGTTTGCTGGAGCTTGCTGATATGGATCCGGCCGGCCCTGTGTCCGTAACGGACAACCTCGAAGAACAGCGCACCGAGGGCAGCGAACTGGACTACTGGCACGCGGTGGCCTCTACCCAAGCGGCTCCGGAAGGTTTCGAGTCCCTTGAAGTCCCGGCAGGCTTATGGGTGGTCTTTGAAGCTGAGGGAAAGTTCCCGGAAGTCCTGCAGGGCATGTGGGCAGACGCCGCAACGGAATGGTTTCCTGCCAACCCTTACAGGTGGGCACCGGGACCCGAAATGCTCAGCGTCCAAGTGGGGCCCGGGGGCACGCACGGCCGCGGCCAGTTGTGGATCCCCGTGGAAAGGGAAGAAGCGGGTTAAAGCCCCTTGCCACCCGTGACGGGAAGGACCGCCCCTGAGATGTAGGATCCTTCGTCGGATGCCAGCAGCACGTAGGCCGGTGCCAGCTCGGCCGGCTGGCCTGCCCGGCCCAGGGGCGTGTCCTGCCCGAACGTGGGCAGTTTGTCCGGCCATTCGGTAGCTGGGATCAGCGGAGTCCAGATGGGGCCCGGCGCCACAGCATTGACGCGGATACCCTTGGGTCCCAGTTCCTCGGCCATGGCCTTGGTGAAGGCTACTTGTGCTGCCTTGGTCATGGCGTAATCGACCAACTGTGCGGAGGGGTTGAAGGCCTGTATCGAGGCCGTGACAATGATGGAGGCACCTGGACGAAGATGCGGAATGGCTGCCTGTGCCGTCCAGATGAGGGAATACAGATTGGTCTTGAAGACGCGGTCGAACTCCTCGGTGGGGATAGTCTCCAGCCCTTCGCGGTTCTTCTGGTACGCCGCGTTCAACACCACTACATTGAGCCCGCCAAGCTCCTGCACCGTACGTTCCACGATCTGCGCCGCGAAGCCTTCATCCCGTGCGTCGCCGGGCAGCAGCAGGACCTGCGAGCCGCACTCACGGATCCATTCCGCCGTCGACTGCGCGTCTTCTTCTTCCTCCGGCAGGTAGCTGATAGCCACGTTGGCACCTTCACGGGCGTACGCGATGGCGACTGCCGCGCCGATGCCCGAGTCACCGCCGGTGATGAGCGCGATCTTGCCTTGGAGACGCCCATGCCCCACGTAACTTTTCTCGCCGTGATCTGGTTGCGGATCCAACGGTCTGGTAAGTCCGGGCTGTTTCTGTTCCTGCTGGGGGAACTTGCCCGAGTGGTACCCGCTGCGGGGGTCCGATGGTGCGGAGGAGAGGCGGTTTCCGTCGGTTAGCGGCTTATCAGCCTGGTTCGGATCACCTTGCGTCATGGTTCTGCCCCTTTTCAGATTGCACTACACGGTTCCTGTGCCCTGTACCCAGCCTCCCAAGCTCCTAAACCCGGATAGCCCTAGGTCCGCAGCGTCCTCGCTTTGACCATGAGAAACAGACCGTAGGCAATGAGCCCCAGAGCCACGGCAGCCAACAGATAAGGCCCGTAGGGCTGCTCCTTCAGGGCTTTCAGGCCGCCGTCAAGCCCGGTTGATTGTTCGGGCTGGGCGCGGGCCGCGGCAATAACCACCAGCAGGCCAACCAGGAACAAAGCGATTCCTTTTGCGATGTAGCCCACCACGCCAACCCAGAGTTGGAACTTATGCACCGTCTGCTTGGACGACAGCGAAAGGTCTTTGGTGAACTTCTTCCGGAAGCCCCTGACCACAAACACGATGCCGGTAATGGCGATACCTGCACCAAGGGCAATGAGCAGGAATACCCCGAACGGCGCCTGCATGAGAGTCGCGGTGAAGTCGCTGCTGGACTCCCTGCTGTTCTGGCCTTGCCCCAGCACGAAGGACACGATGGTGGCAGCCAAGGCGGCGAATACCAAGGCCTGGCCAAGGGCAGAGAGCCTCTTGGTCAGCTTGTTGTCCGAGACGTTCCGATAACCAAGGATGGCGTTTCCCAATTGCCACAGAGCAAGCGCCGCACAGGCCGCGAAGCAGGCCCAGAGCAGGACGGGTCCGGCTGGCTTGTTGGCCAGCTCGGTCACTGCCCCGCTGACGTCGGCCTCGCCGCTGCGGCCCACCGCGAGCTGGATTGCGATGACGCCAATGAGGACGTGCAGCAGGCCGCTCACGGCGTATCCCGCGCGGGCAACGGCTGCGAAAGTCTGCGAATTAGCGGCTTCCTCGGCCACGTCGGCGGCCTTTCTCATCTCATCCTTGATGACAAGCCTCCTTGTTGAGTGGACTGGATTCCATGGTCCCTTAAACGACGTCGGGCAGGGTACCTTCCAAGGGAAAGGTCCCTGCCCGAATCACAAACCGTGGTGTCCTAGAACCCAACAACCGACTGCGGCCAGATGCTCCGGAGACCCGCGCCAAGGGGATTGAACTGCTCACGGATGGTCACCACCGCACGGGCCTGACCAGCGGCGTCCGCGGCATGGCCAGCGGTGTCGGCCGTGCCCGCAAGTGCTTCGGACTTCGTGTGAGCCGAGCCGGCAGTTACGGACTTGGCGGAGATCTGGTCAGTCATTTCGGTGGTCCTTCCTGGAAGTTCCCGTCAGCTAATTGGCTGATGTTTCAACCATCGGACGGGGTCCTCAAGAAGGACGCCGGGTCATCTCAAGATTCCCTCAAGATTTCGCACCAGCGCACCAGCGGGACTGCATGAGGAGACTCAAGGCATATCCAGCATCTTCCGGGCACAGGGCCGCAGGGCTACTCCTCCAGGCGCTCGTTCAGCAACTGCTCTATATCGGCAAAACCAAGTCCCGCCGCGATGGCAAGATCCGGAAGGCCCGCACCGGCCGCTGCGGCGGCACGCATTGCCGTAGCCAGGCAATCCCGCGCCTCGTCCATCTCCCATTGAAGACCCTCAACCCGCGCGGAGGCCGTCCACACTTCGTCCAGCAGGCTGGTCCTCACTGAGGGACTGGAGGTGGCACTTGGCGCCCCGGAGGTCACCGTAGGGAGAGCCTCGCCCTGTTCTTCACTCACAAGTACTGCAGTCATTAGAGCCCTCCCGTGTAAGAATGTGTCTCGACAAACTAGTTATATGGGAATCTAACTAAATAAGCCAGTGATGACCTTCGGACATGTGATGCACATCACATAAATCAACCGTGAGGAATGCCCCAGTCGTCACGTCCTATTCATGACGGCGCAACAAGCACCGCATCAAACCGAAAGGAGTGATCGTCTTGACGATCCAAACGCACACCCCCGCAGACGTTCCCGCCAAGAACTCCCAGGCGACCCCGGCACCCGTGCTGGACACCCCCAACAAGGGTAAAGACGGCCGCGGAGCCACCACCGTCGCCGACGGCGTAGTAGCAAAAATTGCGGGCATCGCCATCCAGGAAATTCCCGGCGTACACGCCCTTGGCGGTGGAGCAGCCAGGGCAATCGGCAATCTCCGCGAGAAGGTGGGCCAGAAGGACCTCACCCAAGGCGTCAGCGTAGAAGTGGGGCAGACCCAGGTGGCTGTGGACGTGACCCTGGTGGTCGAATACCCCCATCCGCTTCAGGAAGTCGCAGACAACGCACGCGACGCTGTCTACACCGCGATCGAAGACCTGGTGGGCATGGAAGTCACGGAAGTCAACGTCACCATCACTGACATCCACGTGCCGTCCGACGACGCAGACGTAGAGGACTCCGAGCGTGAACCGAGGGTGTCATGAACCCCACTATCGCCGGCGTAGCCATCGGCGCCATCCTGGCCGTGGCGGGGCTCGCCTTCGGGTTCTGGGGCCTGCTGCTCACGGCACTGTTCATGGGAATCGGAGCAGTGCTGGGCCGCGCAGCCGAAGGAAAGCTTGACCTTCGCGGGGTGCTGGACGCCTTGCGGGGCAAGCGCTCATCCACATGAACGGGACAAGATCCGCCACCATGAGTCCCCCCACGAGGCGGCCTGACGGCAAGGAAACACGGGGCCATAACCGGATCACCCATCACGCGATCCGGCAAACCGTGGAAGCAGTCACCGCCCGGGCCTTCCGCGTCGGCAAAGACAACGTCACCGCTGCTTTGGAGGACGACGCCGGCAAACTCGGCGTCAGCGTCTCCATCAAGTTGAGGCTCGAGCCACTTTTGGAACCGCGGAACAGTAGCGGCACCATCTTCGAACGGGCTCAGCAGGCCCGCGCTGAGATCACGTCCCGGGGTACCGAACTCACCGGACTGGAGATCGGACGGGTGGACATCCGCCTTACCGGCGGGAAACAGGAAGTGCCCAAGGAAAGGAGAGTGACATGAGCAAGGATCCACACATCCGGCGCCTGGTTCGCCGGGAAACGCACTCTTCCCGCGCCGTGCCCTCCATCCTGACGGCTTCTGTCCTGCTGGCAGCCTCGCTCTGGCTGAGCCTCGAATCCGTGCTGTGGTTACTCAAGGATCAACCCCTGCTCGCCAGCCCGGCCCAGATGCTGCGGTGGCTGGAGGAACTTCCGGGAAAGACTGTCCCGGCGGGCCTGATCGCGGCCGGCATCGGCGTGGCATTGCTCGGGCTGCTCGTCCTGGGACTCGGTGTGGGGAGGGGCCGTCGGCGCCGCCGTTCCCTGGAAAGCGACCGCGCAGCAGTAGTGGTGGACGACGACGTCATCGCAGCAGCCGTCTCCGGACGGGTTCGGCTCGCCGCCGGCCTTGCACCGGGCCAGGCGACCACCACCGTGGGCGGACGCTCAGTGCGAGTCCAAGTGCGTCCGACGTCGGGCCAACCGCTCGCGGTGGACAGGGTACGGGAAGCGGTCGACGGCGAACTGGCCGCCTACGGATTGGACCGCCGGATGACATCCGGCGTCCGGGTTCTGACGGAAGGAGCGGTGGGGCAATGAGAAACACACATCGGGGCCTCAACCGGATTTTGCTGACCCTCGTGGGGATCCTGTTGCTGGGTATTGGTGCCGCACTCATCGCGACCGGTACCCTCCCATCGGCGGCGGACATCTGGACCACCACGGCATCCTCAGTGCGGGACCAGGCCCGGAGCCTTGCCGGGACGGCACCTCTACCCGAACCCGTTCGGAGTTGGTGGCTGGTGCTGGGAGTTGCCCTGCCCTTGGTGGGCGCAGTCCTCAGCGTCGCCTGGCTGGCGAGCCAAGGCGGAGGCAAAACACCCCGCCTGGCCGAGCAATCCGAGGGTACCGCCGGACGAACTGTTGTTGACGCCGGGCTGGTCTCCACCGCTATCCGGGAAGCCCTCAACGGGAACAAGGATGTGCTCTCAACCTCCGTCTCCGCTTGGGAATCACGCCGTGGCACCGCGCTCCACATCCGCCTGGAGGCCCGCAAAGGGGCATCCCCCAGGGAGCTCACGCACACGGTGGAACACCTCCTCCGGAGCACCGACTCCTGGCTGGGACATCCATTGCCCGCGCTGGTCCGGATCACCAGCGGCCCACGCACACAGATTTCCGGAACCCGTCGCGCGCGGTGACCGTCTCTCAGAATTTCCACTAAAACACGCGCGACTCAGCAGAGACCGTGCACAACAAGAAAAGGGAACACCATGGGAATCAACGACAAGATCAACAACGCAGCCACCGAGCACCTCGGTGCAGCCAAGGAAGGCGCCGGAAAGCTCACCGGCGATCAGTCGCTGGAGCGCGAGGGGCAGCACGATCAGGCACAAGCCAAGATCCAGCAGGCAGGCGAAAAGGTCAAAGACGCTGCGGCCGATATCACCGAGAACATCAAGGATGCGGCGCAGAAGCTCAAAGAAGGTTTCTCCAAAAAGTAGCTTCCGGCCCGGGACGGTTCTGCTGGCCAGCGGGACCGTCCCGCCACTGAGCATCATCAGGACCACCGAGACCTTGGACGACCATAGATGGGGAAGGCAGAAAACGTGACTGGTTCACCCGCAGCGCAGCACCAATTGGATCTGGTGCCCGATGCTCTGCTGGCCGGCCGGGCCGCAGACGGTGACACCGCAGCCTTCGAGGCACTGGCGCGGCGCCACGGCCCGTTGATGCGGGCCACGGCCCGGCGATTGACCGGCTCACAAGCCGACGCCGACGACGTCGTGCAGGAAACACTCGTCCAAGCCTGGAAGCAACTGGACAACCTCCGCGACCCCGCAGCAGTCAAGGGATGGTTGCTCAGGATTGTCGGCAGCCGCAGCATCGACCACCTCCGGAGACGCCGCAATCATGCAGGCCTCGACGCCGTGGAGAACCA
The DNA here is from genome assembly GCF_055389195.1 of Arthrobacter sp. DualSoilB13. NCBI lineage: Bacteria > Bacillati > Actinomycetota > Actinomycetes > Micrococcales > Micrococcaceae > Arthrobacter > Arthrobacter sp. DualSoilB13. The sequence continues at coordinate 4,037,608 of NZ_AP035865.1, forward strand.
GGTGGAACACGACGCCAAGCCGCAGGCAGCGGACCCCGAGCACAGCGCAGTTATCACCTCCCGCGTGGAGGCCCTAAAAGCGGCGCTCGCAAAGCTTCCCGAGGAACAACGGCGATGTTGGGTTCTTAAGGAATTCAATGACCAGAGCTACGAGGAGATCGCACTGACGTTGAATATCAGCCAAGCCAGTGTCCGCGGCCGCTTGGCCCGGGCACGGATCACCCTTGCGCGCATGATGGAGGAATGGCGATGAACACCCCCGAAGACTCCTTGGACTGCGGGCACAGCCTTGCCGAACTAAGCACTTATCTGGACACCGGAGAGATTGCAGATCCCGCCCATCTCCACTCATGCCCTGAATGCCAAGCTGGCCTGGCATCGTTGCGCCGGCTATCCCAACTGGGCAGCGAACTGCTGACGTCGGATCTGGCCGATGCAGGCTCGGGCCATGACGACTGGATGCAGTCCATTCTGGACAACCTCCGGCTGGAGCTGCGTCCAGGCAGGAGCATTCCCCTGCAGGCCGGGAACCCGAAGGACACCCTTTGGGAAACCGAGGGTTCAATCTCAGCACTCATCCGATCCGTGGCTGACGCCCTGCCTGGCACGGCCGCCGGCAAGTGCCGGTTGCATGGCGACGTCACCACACCAGGAGCCGGAATTACCGTGGACGTGGAGATAGCCGTGGTGTACGGACACCCCCTGGATGAACGTGCCGAAGAGCTGCGCCGTGAGTTGGCGCAGACGCTCGCCTTCCAAACGGAGCTAAACATCGAGACCATCAACATCACCGTGAGGGACGTTCTGGAACCGCCTTCGGCCGCAGACCAGGTTCCCTCTCCACCCACCAGCCCCGCACCCACCACTCGGGAGGATCAGCCATGACGGAACATCTGGAACCCGGGAGCATCCAATCCGCAGGTGCTTCACCCGCAGTGGCGGAGGAACTGCTCGGTGTCATCCAAGGAGTGGAGGGAGTTTCTGCCGTATATCCGGCCCAGCCCTTATGGCAGTCGATAGCGGGTGCGGCCATGGCTGCCGTGACCGGGGAGATTCTTCCCTTGGTCTCCGTCACCGGCGATGGAGATGCGCTCGAAGTCAAGGCCCGGATTGGTGTGGGCACCCTTCGCCCCGCACCCAACGTGGCCCGCGAAGTAGCCGGCGCGGTCCGCACGCACCTGCTCCCCCGGGATGCCGCCGTCGAGGTATACGTGGTCAAGGTAGGACCCTGACCGTCTTCTCATCCACCCGGCGCTTAGGTCACCTGTAACTGCTGGACGGTTATGGCCCCTTTGAGTACCAGCCGAAGCGTCCCGCTCGCGGTCCAAGCCGGGAGAACGGAGGGGTCGACGTCGATTCCAACCTCGCCGCTGTAGCCCTCCTTCAGTTGGCACTGGCCAAGATCGAGCCAGGTGTCGGCTGGCCCGGAGGTCTGCACGCTGATGCTGCAGTCACCAAAGCCCTTCCCTGTCCTGGCGGACAAGACCTCACAGTTGACTGCAGTTATTGGCAGGCCGTCCCACTTGCGGTAAACCGCCCATGCAGGTTCGAAGGGATCTGCTGGAGTGATCGCTGTACCCGAGAGGGGCTGAGAGGGCACCAGGTCAATGTTTGATTTCGTGTCGTAAAGCCGCGCCGGCACCCACGTCCCTGCTATCCGCCGGGAACGCTGTCCGCGATCCGGGACCTGAATGGCCACGCTCACTGGCAGCCTCTGGGCGGAAGAGCCCACCAGGATCCGGTACTCCCCGGGTTCCACCACCATGGCCTCCGCGACGGTACTGAACGTGGCCAAACGTTCCACAGGGATGCGCAGGGTGGCCGTTATGCGAGCACCTGGAGCGAGTTCAACCCGCCGGTGGGCAACTAAAAGCCGCCGCGGAAAGTGGTCCTGATGGGTGGGAGCTGAGGCGTAGGCCTGCACCAACTCGTGGGCCACCCGATCTCCCTGGTTGGTGAGGGTGACGTCCACGCCGATGGTTTTGCTGGCAGGGTCGCTGCTGACAACGGCATTCGTGTACTGGACATCTCCATAGCCGAGGCCATGACCCAGCGGATAGAGCGGCTCCGCACGCGTGTACAGGTACGTGGATTCGGATCCGATGATGTCGTAGTCAAGAATGTCCGGCAGGTCCCGGTCCCGGGCGAACCACGTTTGCGGGAGGCGTCCCGTGGGTTCGGCGTCTCCGCTGAGCACGTCCACCACCCCCGGACCCAGTTCCTGGCCCCCGTGCGATGTCCAGGCGATAGCGGGGAGATCGGCCAAATCACCCAGTGCATAGGGATAAGAGGAGACAACAAGCAGGATGGTTTTGGGATTCGCATCCTGCACGATCCTGACGAGTTCCTGCTCGGACTGCGGCAGGTCCAAGGATTCCCGATCCTGGGTTTCCCTCCCGCCAAGGTGGGGATCGTTGCCTACTACTACCACTGCCACATCTGATGAAGCGGCCGCAGCATGCGCTGCATGGTGCCCGGATTTGATGGTTCTGACCACAAAGCGATCAGCGGCGGCTTCCACCCCGGAGGCCAGCACCAAACTCCCTGTCCCTGACTCGACGCGCACCCATTGGGAGGAGGCAACGTGCTGGATGGCAACGGTTCCGTCGTGGGAATGCACCAGCCGGAAGGTTTCCTGCACCACCCACCCTCCGATTCGATCCGCCGAAGCCCTGAGGTAGTTGTCGGTGCCGGCTGCGACAAAACGCCCGGTCAAACTTGACTGAAGACTGAACTCGCCGCTCCCCCAGTCCTTCAGCGTGAAGTGTTCCCCAACAGCTGGTGAGGTTGTGTCCGCGACCAGGACGCCGCCGTCGTCGTCGGTGGTTTCCGACGGCGACGGCAGCCCCAGGTAGGTGCCTGTACGGACGCTTCGCAGGGTTATAACGTCCAGGCCGTCCTCAGCTATGACGTCCTGGTAACGCCGGGAAAGAGCCTCTGCTATGCCACACTCGTTCTGCAAGGTGCCGCTGTACCAGTCACTCAGGACGCGCTGGCCCAAGGTTCCAATGACGGCAATGGATCCAGGGTTGTTCCCCAGTGGGAGCAGGTGGGGATCCGGCTGATTACGCAGCAAGACCACGGACTTCCGGGCAGCTTCGCGGGCCAGGGCCACGGTTGCAGCCGCATCGCTCTCCCCTGCGCTGGTCGAAGAAGAGCCGTGATGGTCGCCGAATTCTCCCGTCCTGGCGCGGAGCGTGAGGAGCCTGAGCACGCTTCGGTCAAGGTCATCCACCGTCAGCAGGCCCCGTTCCAAGGCGTCCTCAAGGTAAGACACTGACGGGCCCGGGTTGTCGCCGTCGTCAGTGAAGTTATCCACCCCTGCCTTGAGCGCGGCAGCGTAGGCGGACGCGCCGTCGGGAAAGTACTTCTCGGCGCGGAAGAGTGCGGAGGGCGCACCTGCGTCACTCACCACAACCACCGAGCCGCCGTTGGTCCATGTCCGCAGATGCTTGTTGACCAGGTCCGAGACGTGGGCCGGGCGTCCGTTGACCAGGTTATAGGAGAGCATTACCGCTCCAGCTACGCCGTCCTCGATGGGTTGCCGATATGCCGGCAACTCGTATTCGTGCAGGACCCTGTCGCTGAGGTTGCTGGAGGTGAGGCTGCGATCGTGCTCGTTGTTATAGCCAAGGAAATGCTTCAAGGTGGGCACCGTCAACCAGGTCCCGGCATCGGCTCCTTTGAGTCCTGCGCAAAAGGCGCTGGCAAACCGGGCAGTCAGGTGCGGGTCCTCGGAAAAGCCTTCCTCGTTCCTCCCCCATAGCGGGTGTCGCAGCGGGTTGACCACGGGGGCCCACACGTTGAGGCTGACGCTGGGGTCCATTTCCTTTTTTGCCTTGACCTCGCGCCCTATGGCTTCGCCCACCCGGGTGATGAGGTCCTCGTCCCATGTTGCAGCCAACCCTACGGGCTGCGGGAAGACGGTTGCCGGTCCAAGCCACGCCACACCATGGGCAGCTTCGGTGCCTGTCCTGAAAGGTGCCAGGGCAAGCTCGGGAACCGCGGGGGCATGCTGATGGAGCATGGCGATCTTTTGCTCCAGCGTCAGGAGGCGGAGCAGGTGTTGCACTGCCTGGACATGGCTTTTAGTCACGAAGAGTGTCCTGTCATTGACTGTTGAATCGCTTCTACGAATGGGCGTCGAACTTCAGTGTTCCATCAGCTCACTGTGATGTGCAACACCCAAACCATTGCGTCAAAGTCAGCGAATAGCCTAGGGTGGACGCAATCGAAGCGTTTCGACAGTTCTTGCAATGAATTCATCACAAAGGAGTGTTTCATGCTTGGTTCCAACACGCCGCCGTTTAAGACTTTCCGGGAAAAACGCACGGAAGCACCACCTCGCGGAACGGGGGCAATCAACGTCAACCGCCGGTCCTTCCTGGGCGTCCTTGGCGGCGCGGTATTTCTGGCAGCTGCACCGTCAGCCCTCACAGCCTGCAGCCCGGGAGCGTCCGCACCCCTTGCCACAACTTCCGGTGGTCTGGCCGAGGCAGTCGCCAAACTGGTCCCGAGCTACATTCCGCTGGATCTGGTGAAGCCGGACATTCCCTCAGTCAAGGGATCCACCCCCGGATTTACCACGCTCCCGGCCACCCTGGTTAAGTCCGTGAAGGACACGCCCGGCAAGGGAGGCACCTATACAGCCATGACACCTGCATGGTGGGCAATCCCGCCGTCCCTGCCGGAGAACAGCTACTACAAAGCCGTGAATGCCGAGCTCGGAACCACCATCAACTTCCAGGTCAACGACGGCAATAGTTATGCAGACAAAATTCAAACCGTCCTCGCCTCGCCCAAAGACGTCCCGGATTGGGTAGTCATACCCTCCTGGAACCTGCCGCCGCGATTCGGTCAGGCGGCCAAGGGCATCTTCACCGACCTGTCAGAGTTCCTGGCCGGTGACAAAGTGAAGAAATACCCCAACCTTGCCAACATCCCCACCGCCTCGTGGAAACTGGGCTGCTTCGATGGCGGCCTCTACGGACTTCCCTACCCCGGCGCCCTGATCTCCGACGCCATCTTCTACCGGGCAGACATCTTCGAGCAGCTGGGAGTGGAACCGCCAAAGTCTGCCGACGACTACCTCAAGGTGGCCAAGCAGCTGACGGATCCCGCCAAGAACCGCTGGGGTTCGGAGGACGTGTGGAACGGCGCCCAGATCATTCACGGAGTGGTTCCCAAATGGAAGCAAGTGGACGGAAAGCTCCAGAACAAATTCGAAACGGACGAATACCGCGCTGCGTTGGAGTGGACTGCCAAGCTCTTCGCGGACGGTTCGGTGCACCCGGACGCCGTGGCCGGCAACGCCCAGCAATCCAAGCAGCGCTTCGAGTCCGGCGCATCGCTCATGGCATCGGACGGCGTAGGTGGCTGGCACGAAGCACTGGCCCGGGTCCTGCCCTCCAACCCGGGTTTCAAAATGCTCCCCATGGACTACTTCGCACCCGACGGCGGGGCGCCCACCCTGTTCCGTGCCCAGCCGGCAGCAATCTTCAGCTTCATCAAGAAAACCGATGACCCCGCCAAGGTGGAGGAGCTGCTCGCATTGGCCAACTTCATTGCTGCCCCCTTTGGAACACAGGAAAACCGGCTGATCACCAGCGGCGTGGAAGGCGTGCACTACACCAAGGACTCCCAGGGCATCCCCAAAATGACTGAAAAGGGAAGCCAGGAAGTTACCAGTACTTACGCCTTCCTTGTGGCGGGCCCGATCGTCAATTCCATGGTCCAGTACCCGGGACTCGTAGAAGCCCAGTCCGGATGGGAGGCCCGCCAGGCACCCCATGTGACGGAGGATGCTTTCTTCGGTATGCAGATTGAGGAACCCACCAAGTTCGCCTCATTGGGTAAGCCCTTCAACGACCTCGCCAAAGACATCGTCCGGGGCCGCAAGAGCATTAAGGACCTGGACAGCGAAGTGGCCTCCTGGCGGAGCAAGGGTGGAGACGAACTGCGCGACTTCTACGCCGGCTTCCTGGCCTAGGACGGCACTCCATGACTATCGAAACCGAAAAACCCTCGCCCTCAGCGGGAGGCGATAAAACGGCAGCCCACAGCAGCGGGTCAGCCAGGGAACCCCAGACCGGCAAGAAATCACGGGCCGACAAGAAATCACGGGCCGGCAAGCGCCTGCAGGAGCAGGTGTCCGGACGACCCCGGGCCGGCAGGCTGGCCCGATTCAAGCGCGACCGGTCCTTGGTGTTCATGGCCTTGCCCGCGGTCCTCCTATTGGCCGTATTCGCCTACCTCCCCATGCTCGGTAACGTGGTGGCGTTCCAGGATTACTCCCCCTTCATAGGCTTCGCCGACAGCCCATGGGTTGGCCTGGATAACTTCTCCAGGGTCTTCGGCGATCCCGATTTCTGGATGGCCGTCAAAAACACCCTGGTCATCACTGCCTTTCAGCTGGTCTTCTTCTTTCCCATTCCCATCGCTCTGGCCATTCTGCTGAATTCGCTGATCAACCCCAGGCTGCGCGCAGCCATCCAGGCCGTGGTGTACCTGCCACACTTCTTCTCGTGGGTTTTGGTGGTCTCGGTATTCCAGCAAATCTTCGGCGGCGCCGGCCTGTTGAACCAGTCCCTGCGCGCCAACGGCTGGGAGGCCGTTGACGTCATGACCAACCCGGATACCTTTCTCTTCCTGATCACCTCCCAAGCCATCTGGAAGGACGCCGGGTGGGGCATCATCGTGTTCCTCGCTGCGCTGAGCGCCATTGATCCCGCCCAATACGAGGCGGCTGCAGTGGACGGCGCCGGCCCGTGGAAGCGCATGTGGCACGTCACCCTGCCGGGGCTCCGAAGCGTGATCGTCCTGCTGTTGATCCTGAGGCTGGGAGATTCCCTGTCCGTGGGCTTTGAGCAGCTCATCCTTCAACGGGACGCCGTAGGTGCCGAAGCAGCGGAGGTACTGGACACGTTCGTCTACTACACCGGCGTGCAGAACGGCGATTGGAGTTATGCAGCCGCGGCCGGCCTCATCAAAGGCGTTATCAGCCTGGCCCTGATCCTTGCGGCAAACAAAGTCGCCCACATATTTGGCGAGAGCGGTGTGTATTCAAAATGAGCATCCTGGTCAGAAATACCAGAAAACCGGACAGCACCTCCCAACGCGCAGCCTGGGAGGAGGAACCCGGCGTAGTGGCGAAGGCCGGGAAGTTCCTGATCCTCGGCGCTGTGGTCCTGGCCGTGCTGGGGCCCCTGTACACCATTGTGCTGACCAGCGTTTCTTCCCAGGCCACCATCACGCAAGCCGGTGGTTTGGTGTTGATCCCGGGGGAAATCACCTTTGCCGCGTATCAACAGATCCTCAGCGGCGGGGTGGTCACCAGGGCCGTCCTGGTCAGTGTGGGCGTCACAGCGACGGGAACGGCATTGAGCATGGTGGTTTCGGTGCTGTGCGCCTATGGGTTGTCGCGTCCGGGCTCGTTCGCACACACACCCATCCTGTTCACGCTGCTGATCACCATGTTCTTCAGCGCGGGAATCATTCCGGCCTATCTGCTGGTGTCCAGCCTGGGCCTGATCAACACATACTGGGCGCTGATCCTGCCCAGCTGTATCTCCGTTTTCAACATCATCATCCTCCGCGGGTTCTTCATGGGCATTGACCGCGGCATCCTGGACAGCGCGCGCATGGACGGCGCCAGCGACTGGCGGACGCTCACGCAGATTGTGCTGCCCATGTCCAAAGCTGTCACCGCCGTCATTGCCCTCTTCTATGGGGTTGGCTATTGGAACGCTTTCTTCAACGCCGTCCTCTACATCAACGACAGCGCCATGAATCCGCTCCAGGTGGTGCTGCGTTCCTACGTCCTTCAGGGCGTGACGGTGCCTGGGCAGATCGACGTGGGACAGGGCGCAGCTGCTTCGCCGGCACTTCAAATGGCCGTCATTGTGCTGGCCATGGTGCCGATCCTGCTTGTTTATCCGTTTGTTCAGAAGCACTTCACCAAGGGCGTCATGATCGGTGCGGTCAAGGGATGACTGGGGTTCAGGGAGCTTCGGCCGTTGTCTCGCCCGGCGTCAAGGATGGCGCAATAAGCCTCAGTTCTGCGGGCTTGTCACGGCTCAGCCGATCCATCACCATTTCCACTGCGGACCGCCCAATGTCCATGGCCGGAATGGATACGGCGGTCCACGGGCGGGCTGCCGCTTTGGCTACATCTGCCGGCGCAATGACAACCACTGAGATGTCCTTGGGAATGGCCAGGCCCCGGAGTGAAAGCTCTTCCCGGAGCATGGGAAGCAGGGCCTCGTTGTGCACCACCAGCGCAGTGGCCGGATGTTTTCCGGTGAAGATGGCGTCCAGGGACTCTGCCAGCTGCGGGGAATCCGCCTCACATGCCACGGCCCGGCCGGTGGCGCCAAAACTGTTTGCGGCGTCGGTGAACCCCTGCAAGGCGCGGTCTGCATACGTGGCGTGGCGTTTCAGGGAGGCAGGCGGTGAGCCGATGAACGCGATGCTTCGGTGCCCCAGGTCCCAGAGATGGCGGACCGCCAGCCGGGATGCGCCGGAGAAATCGAAGTCCACACAGCTCAGCCCCCGCGGCTCGTCCGGCATGCCGATCAGGACCGCTGGCTTCTGCAAACGGGCCAGGACGGGAATACGGGGATCGCGGGCTTCGATGTCCATCATCAACAACCCGTCCACCATCGATTGCGAAGTGACTCGTTCGATGCTTCCGGGGTCGTCCTGCGTCAACAGCAGGACATCCTGGTTGAAGGTCCGGGCAGTGGTTACCACGGCGGTCACGAACTGCATCACCACGCCAACGTTCACGTCCGGCCGGAGCGGAACCACCAATCCCAAAACGTTGGACCGGCTTGAGGCCAAGGCCCGGGCGCTGGACCGGGGACTGTAATTCAACCGCGCCATGGCGGCCTCAACGACGTCGCGTGTTTCTTTCGAAATAGTCCGCTTACCACTCATCACATAAGACACCGTGCTGGTGGATACCCCGGCCTCCCGGGCGACATCGGTGATGGTCGCACTTGTTGAAGCCCTTCGATTATCCATAGCCACCATTTAACCAAGGAAAACAATGCAACTCCGTAGCCACGGCCTGAAAAACGTGACTGATGGGACCGGCCTGCTCTTCGGCGCGGACTACAACCCCGAACAATGGCCGGAAGAGACCTGGCCGGAAGACATAGCCCTCATGAAGCGGGCAGGCATCAACATAGTGACCGTTGGGGTGTTCAGCTGGGCCCGGCTCCAGCCCGAAGAAGGGCAGTGGAACTTCGGCTGGCTGGACCGTCTCCTGGACTTGCTGGCTGACAACGGAATCCGTGTTTGCCTGGCAACACCCACCGCTTCCCCGCCCCCATGGCTGGGCCACCAACACCCTGATTCGCTCCCCACCGCCGCGGACGGCACCACGCTCTGGTACGGCTCCAGGAACCAGTTTTCGCCGTCATCCTCCGCATACCGTGCAGCGGCGTTGGCCGTCACCTCCCGGCTCGCCGCGCGCTATGCGGCCCACCCAGCCGTCGCCATGTGGCATGTAGGCAACGAGCTGGGTCAAATCAGTTACGACGACGAAACGGCCGTGGCGTTCAGGTCATGGCTGCTGCGCCGCTACGGATCCCTCGACGCCGTCAACTCGGCGTGGGGGACGGCTTTCTGGAGTCAGGGCTACGGCAGTTGGGAAGAGATCCTTCCGCCGCGTGCCGCGCCGTACATGCATAATCCCACCCAGGTCCTCGACTTCCACCGGTTCACCTCAGAGGCTCTCCTCGAGTTGTTCGTGGCGGAACGTGATGTGATCCGAAACCATGCCGAGCAGCCGGTCACCACCAACCTGATGGGCTTCTTCCGGGGTGCTGACTACTTTCGTTTTGCGCAGGAAACAGACTTCATTGGCAACAACCACTACGTTGATCCGGCAGAGCCGCAATCTTGGGAAACCGCAGCGCTCACCCACGATCTTTGCCGGGGCCTGGCCGGGGGTGCGCCGTGGATGCTGATGGAGTCGGCAACCTCGGCGGTCAGTTGGCGCGGTCACAACGTGCCCAAGGACCCGGGCGCCCTCCGCGTGGACTCACTGGCAGCTGTCGCACGGGGCTCCGATGCCGTGTGCTACTTCCAATTCCGCCAGTCCGCCTTCGGAGCCGAACGCTTCCACTCCGCCATGGTTCCCCTTGCGGGAGCAGACACCAGGGTGTTCCGCGAAGTTTGTACCCTGGGTTCAGACCTTCAAGAGCTTCGCCTTCTGGCAGGCACCCCTGCTCACGCCCGGATTGCAGTCTTGTTCGACTGGGACAGTTGGTGGGCTTCGGAATCACCGGACCGCCCCAGCAACCGGCTGGGTGTCATGGACCAGATGCTCGCGTATTACCGGCCCCTGCTCCGGCGCGGGCACTGCGTGGAAGTCATCCACCCCTCAAGCCGCCTGGGACGTTACGATCTGGTGCTGGCACCGAGCCTGTTCCTGCTGACCGAAAAGGACGCTGAAGCACTGGACGCGTGGGTACGCGCGGGGGGCACCGCCGTCGTAGGTCCCTTTAGTGGAGTGGCCGATGCCAACGGCCATCTTCGGAACGGCCGCCACCCGGCAGTGCTCGCGGACCTGCTGGGAGTGACAGGGGAAGAGTGGCGCCCGTTAGCCAGCCCGGTGCGCCTGGCATTCGGCCAGGGCGTCGCGATGGACGCAGAGGCGCTCAGCTGGTCCGAGGACCTCCGCATCCACTCAGGCAGCGCCTCACCCGTGGCGTCCTTCGCCGCCGGCCCATTGTCCGACCAGCCGGCGGTGGTGCGTAACAACCACGGCAAGGGGTGGAGCTGGTATGCCGGAGCCGACCTGCCCGAGGACGCCGTGGATGTGGTGGTCGAGGGCGCGCTACGGGATGCAGGAATCGCCTCTGTGGTGGCCGGGAAACTGCCGGCCGACGTCGAACTCGTCCAGCGCGGCGACTACCTTTTCCTGCTCAACCATGGGGACGGGAGCCGCCACATAGAACTCAACCAACACATGAGAGCCAACGGACCCTCCATAGACATGCTCACAGGCACCAGCCACGAGGCGGAACTGACGCTTCCTCCCTACGGAGTCCTGGTCCTGAAATGCGGCCCGACTACCCAAAACCCGCACTCGCCACAAAAGAACGGAAACTGAGTCACCATGAAATTCACTGACGGATATTGGCTCTACCGCAAGGGCTTTTCCGCCCTGCGCCCGCAAGACGTCTCTGATGTGGTGGTCAATGAAGATGCCTTGACGGTTTACGCCCCTACCAAGCGCATCGCCACCCGCGGGGACGCGTTGAACCTTCCCCAGATCACCGTCACTTTCGACGCCCCGATGCCCGACGTGATCGGGGTGACCATTGAGCATTTCCAAGGCGGTTTGGACAAGGGGCCCAGGTTCGAGGTCAAGCACGACGGCGCCGCACCAACCTTCCGGGTCGATGAAGACTCCGCGCACATCACCTCGGGAGGCCTCACGGCCACAATCAACACCCGTGGGGACTGGGGCGTCGATTTCTTCGGCGACGGCCGCTTACTGACCAGTTCCACGCCCAGAAGTGTAGGGGTCATTACGGACGATCAGGGGCGGACCTTCGTCCATGAGCAACTCAGTCTGGGTGTTGGGACCAACATTTATGGATTGGGCGAGCGCTTCGGCGCCTTCGTCAAGAACGGTCAATCCGTGGATATCTGGAATGAGGATGGCGGAACGTCCAGCGATCTTGCCTACAAGAACGTCCCATTCTTCATGACCAATGACGGCTATGGCGTGTTCGTGAACCACCCGGAGTTGGTTTCGTTCGAAGTTGGCTCGGAGGTGGTCTCCAGGACCCAGTTCAGCGTGGAGGGCCAGAGGCTGCAGTACTACATCATCCATGGGCCCTCCCCCAAGGACATCATCCGCCGGTACACCGAACTGACGGGCCGGCCGTCCCGAATCCCGGCATGGTCCTACGGTTTGTGGCTGTCCACGTCATTCACCACGGACTATGACGAGAAAACAGTGACCTCGTTCATTGACGGAATGGAGCAGCGGAAACTTCCGTTATCGGTGTTCCATTTTGACAGCCATTGGATGCGTTCCTTCCATTGGAGCGACTTCATCTGGGATCCGGCCACGTTCCCTGACCCTGAGGGAATGCTTCAACGCCTGCATGATCGTGGACTCAAGGTCTGTGTGTGGATCAACCCCTACATCGCCCAACGTTCACATCTCTTCCGTGAGGGTGCCGATCTGGGCTACCTGGTGAAGCGTCCGGATGGTTCGGTGTGGCAGTGGGACATGTGGCAGGCGGGCATGGGTCTTGTGGACTTCACCAACGCCGATGCGGTGCGCTGGTATCAGGACAAGCTGCGGGTGCTGCTGGACCAGGGGGTTGACTCCTTCAAAACGGACTTCGGCGAGCGCATTCCCACCGATGTTGCCTGGCACGACGGCTCTGATCCGCAGAAGATGCACAACTACTACTCCCAGCTGTACAACCGCGCGGTCTTTGATCTGCTGAAGAAAGAACTGGGCGAAGGTGAAGCCGTAGTGTTCGCCCGTTCCGCAACTGCCGGCGGCCAGACCATGCCGGTGCACTGGGGCGGAGATTGCGAATCTACGTTTGCGGCCATGGCAGAGTCGTTGCGCGGCGGCCTTTCCCTTGCGGCCTCTGGATTTTCGTTCTGGAGCCACGACATTGGAGGCTTCGAGGGGACGCCTGAACCGGAAATCTTCAAACGCTGGATCGCTTTCGGACTCCTTTCCTCCCATTCGCGACTCCATGGCTCCAATTCCTACCGCGTTCCCTGGCTGGTGGACGAGGAGTCCGTGGAGGTTCTCCGACACTTCACCGAGCAGAAAATGCGTCTGATGCCCTATTTGCAGATGGCGGCAGAAGAAGCATATTCGCAAGGCATTCCGCTGATGCGCCCCATGTTCCTGGAGTTCCCGGAGGACCCCGGCTGCGCACCTTTGGACCGGCAGTACATGCTGGGGCCGGATCTCCTGGTTGCTCCGGTCATGAATCCGGGCGGCGAGGTTTCCTTCTATCTTCCCGAGGGCACATGGACGCATCTTCAGACGGGAGAAACCCTGAACGGCCCGCGCTGGCATCACAAGGCGTACACCGTGATGGACGCGGCGGTGTGGGTACGGGAGGCCGCTGTCATTCCGATCGGCACGGTATCCAACCGACCCGACTACGACTGGGGCGAGGACATGGAATTCCACGCCTTCGCGGCCCCCGACGGTCTTGAGCGCAGAGTGCGGGTGCCTTCGCCGGATGGAAGCAGCAGGGTTTTCACGGTGCGTGTTCAGGACGGAAAGGTCACGGCAACGCTCCTCTGACGGTCAGCTTGCACCGCTTCGGATTCGCTGCGGCACCGCAGCGGCACCGCAGCAAACGTACGACGGCGACCTCCCGCCGTCGTGCGTTTGCTGCTGATAACCGGTGACCGGCCTTAGCGCGCATCCTTCTTGGCTTGGCGCTGGGCTCCTTGGGACCGGCTGGAGGCGTCGCGTTTCACGCCGCCGGTCGTCTTCTGGTGGGACCGGCTCCGTCCGGGACCGGTTCCTGTCCTGGCACCGGCACCCACGGAATCCGGCCCCGTTGACTTCCCGGCACTGGCGCGTTCCAGGCGCTCATGCTTGAGGGCTTCGGCGGCTTCGTGGGCTACGCGGGCGAGTTCGTTGCTCACGATCGAAAGGGCTTCCTCGAACACGAAGGCCCGTGCCCTGGCTTTGTCCGATTTGTTGGAAGCAGCTCCGCGCCCGCCGGCCTCCAAGACCTCGTCAGCGGCTTTACGCCGGTAATTGGTGGTGTATTTGTTGCGGGCCCGCCGCACCCGTTTGTGCAACTTCAGCAGGCCGTCCTCATCAAGGAGTTCGAGCCTGGCCGGCTCCAACTCCCGAATCAAATCCAGTTGATCTTCCTTCAACACCCACAGATATTGGTCCATTGGCCGATACTTGCATACCTCAATGACGGGGGAAAGAGGTTATCGAGTTATCACTCGAAGCAGGCGATGATTCTGTGATTATTCGAAGAGATCCGGGGCTGCCGTCAGCGCAACGTAGGCCCACACATCAAGGCCGAGGGGCTCCAGTGCTTTGACAACCGCCCGCCGGACGGCGTCTTCCTCGCCCACGTTCCAGTCAGTTCCCGCCACCACGAAATCTACTTCCACGTAGAGCTTTCGCCCCACTTTTCCGGATCGAATAAGCGGTTTTTGCAGCCCGAATTCTTGCCGCACGGCCTGAACTGCATCAGTGATGGCTGCGTCCAGTTCCTTGGACGGTGCACCTTCGAGGAGTTCGTTCAAACCGGTCCGGATCAGTCCCACGGGAATGTAGGCCAGGATCAGGCAGGCAACGAGCACCAGGACCGGATCAACGTAGAGGGCAACATCGTCCAGGCCAAGGCCCTGCAGGACCAACGCCACCACAGCACCCAGTACCATCATGACGCTCAGGATTGCCCCGGCGCGCCACTGCGCAATTTCTGCAACCACCAGATCCGAATCAGGTGCCGCCCGCCCCATCCACCAGACAAGCGCGAACCCAATCGCCGCGGTGATGACCCCATAAACAGCAATAATGGCGGCGCTGACCGGAGAACCGCCGTCGCGAATGATTACCACAGCGTCACCTGCCGCGACCAGCAGCGTTCCGGCCACCGCCAGGCCCTGGATGAGCACCACCAACGGGGTGAAGGCATCCCGTCCGAAAGGGAAGCGACGTGTGGGTCCGCCTGCGGACGCAGACGACGCTTTCAAGGAGATCGCTGTAAGTATCAACCCGATCCCCATGTAGGCACCGTCGAACACAATGATCCTTGTCCCGCTGAGGACCCCCAGCATGATGGCCCCGGCCGCCGAGCCAACGGACACCCACAACGAAATCCCCAGGGCCCTCCGCTCTGCCCCCACCTCTCCGGCCGACATCAGTTGCTACCCGTGGCGAGGGCGTCCAGCAGACGGATGAACACGGCGATCCAGCCGTAGATGATCACAAAAGCGACCAGCTCAAAAGCGGTCAGGTTGAAATAGCCCACCGGGAAGAACAGCACGAGCGAGACGATCAGGGCGGCCAGAAAGCCCCCGCACACCAAGAAGAAGCGGCCCGGCAGCCCCCTCAGAATGAACGGGGAGGCCAGTAGCAGCAGAATGAAGACCACGGCCATACCTGAAGCAAACAGCGTATGGATCAGGAAACTGACGGATAGCGGCACAACCCCTACGCCGGCCAGCAGCAGTCCCATGGCAACGAACGCGCCGGAGCAGAGGCCCGCACTCCACCGGTGCACCAGCACACCGCGCGCGATCAGCGACTTCAGATCCCGGTCCAGGTACACGGCGAACGTGGTGATGAAGAAGCCCGCAACGATCAACGACAGGTTGAACAGGCCACTGGACGCCCCGCCCAGTGTGCCGAGCTGGCTGAAATGGTACTCCCACCATTTGGGATCCTGCGACGTCGCCATGCTCGCCACAATGCTCATGACCATGAACAGGACCAGCAGCCCTGACAGTTTCCGGGTGCTGATGTCCGCCACGGAAAGGTAAATCCAGTAGACGGCAAGACCGGAGGCCACCGCCATCCCCACTGTCGCAGCATAGATGTCCACGGTGAGGCCTTGGAAGCTGCGTTGCAACAACAGGAAGGAGGCAACGGTGGCGATCGCTGCGATCAGCGCGTGGACCAAGGCAACAGTGGACGCATCCACGATGAACTTCCAGGGAGGCAGGCCCAGCCGCCAGTGCTGGTCCGGAAGGTACCGCGAGCGCCAGTAGCCAATGTACGCCGCAGCCATCCCGAGCACCAGAATGGCACCCGCGGAGATGAGGCCCAGGGAAACGCCACCCCACAAGGGCGGCGTCCGGCCAAAGAAGATCACCAATGCTGCCAGGCCTGCCACCACCGCCGCGGAGGATGCGGCCAGGAGCGCCTCGGATTCGGTTGCCATCCGGTTCTGCGGGGTTGGGTGGACGGGTGACGGCGTTTCAGAGGTGCTTCTTCTCGCTGCTGCCGGTTGGGTCATGGTGCGGCTCCTCCCAAGGAACCTGAACCGCCCTTCCGCTGATCCATGGCATGCTGAGCCGTGGCATTTCGATCAGCGGTTTGCTGCTCCGGTTCCACGAGCCACGCCATGGCTTCGGCCTCGGAGGAAAAGAACCGGGTGGGGCAGGGTGCCGGTTGGGCGGCCAGCTGATAATCCACCAGCATGCGGTCAACCGCGTTTTCGCCCAGCAACGCGATCCTGGATGCCGCGCAGGGCTCTACGAAGACGTCCCGCGCGGCCCGGCTCAGATGGCTCGTTTTGGCCATTCTGACCAGCAGAGGGTAGCGATTGCCGGCAGCGAACTCGTTGACCGCGTCCACGGCTGCCCGGGCATTCTCGGCTTCGATCCGGGCTCCCGGAGCCCACGCCAATGACAGAACATTGTCCGGCTCAAGCTGGAGCGTGTAATCGACGTGGTTCGCCTCAGCCATAGAACCGTCTCCATCTCTGCAGGTACGCAGGACTGCCCGCGGGCCACGGACTGACTCCACCCTGCACCACGCGGCAATCATCCCGTCTCATCCGAATAGAGTGATCTTTGCCGTGAATGTGGGGATGTTCCGCATCCCGTCAGGCGGTGAAGCGGCGTCTGTAGTCCGTGGGCGAGGTGGAGAAGGTGCCGGCAAAGTTTTGCCGGAGGGTCACTGCGCTGCCGAAGCCGCAGTCGGCCGCAACCTGATCGATTGACAAGTTGGTGGTTTCCAGGAGTCGGCGGGCAGCATCAAGCCGGCGACTACGTATCCAGGCAGACGGCGTCGTCCCGGTTGAGGCACGGAAGGCGCGCACAAAGGTTCGCCGGCTCATGTGGGCTTGGGCCGCGAGCCGGTCAATACTGAGGGGTTCAGCCAGTCGCCCCATGGCCCATTCAAGCAGCCTTGCCATGGGGTCGCCTTCGGCTCGCGGCGGAAGGGGGTGCTCGATGTACTGGGCCTGCCCGCCTTCGCGGTGCGGAGCGATGACCAGGCTTCGCGCCACCTGGTTTGCTGCCGCAGACCCCAAGCGGCCCCTCACCACATGCAGGCAGGCATCGAGCCCGGAGGCCGTACCGGCAGAGGTGAGGACGTCGCCGTGATCAATGTAGAGCACTGTTTGGTCGAGGGACACCTCGGGGTGCCGGACAGCGAGGGAATCAAACGCTTGCCAGTGCGTGACGGCAGAACGACCATTCAGAAGGCCGGCATCTGCAACGGGTATGGCTCCCAGGCACAACCCCACAATGGTTGCACCCCTGGCGTGGGCTTGTCGGAGGATCTTACTGAAAGCCTCGCCGGGCTCGCGCTCGTCGTCGAACCACGAGGGCACCACCACGACGTCGGCCCGTTCCGCCGTCGAGGGTCCCTGAACCTCCCCCAGCGTGTACCCCTCAGCGGTTTGGACGGGGCCCGCCCGGTGGGAGAACAGGGCGGTGGTCCACTCGGCCAAACCCTGGCGTGACACTTCGCCGAACACCATTTGCGGCACGGCCAGGTGAAACATCGTGATGCCGTCGAAGGCATATACCGCGATCCTCACACCGTGCTCCCTAATCCTTTGGCCCGAATCAATCGTATATAGGCATACGTGCCACTGGTGCCTAAAGGGACTCGGCCCAAAGATGAGAAGGGACATCCAAACACAAGCAACCACCTACGGAGAACACCATGAGCACAATCCGCCGCGCCCTGATCCTTGTAGACGTCCAGCAGCAGTACTTCAGCGGGCCACTGGAAATTCGGTACCCGCACCACCAGGAGTCGCTGCCCATGATGACCCAGGCGATCGATGCTGCAACCGCCGCAGGCATTCCCATCGCAGCGATCCAGCACAGCGAAGGTGAAGGCGCGCCCGTTTTCGCCCCGGGATCTGCTGAATACGAGCTACACCCTGAGGTGGAAGCCCGCAGGACCGGTTTCTGGAAGAACGTCGTCAAGCGTTACGGTTCGGTGTACGCCGGCACCGATGTTGCTGCCTGGCTCCGCGAGCACGACGTCGACACCGTCACCTTGGTGGGTTACATGACCAACAACTGCATCCTGGCCTCGGCCGTCGAGGCAGAATTCCTTGGTTTTGCCACCGAAGTCCTCTCAGATGCAACCGGTGCCATCAACCTCAGCAATGAGGCAGGAACCGCTGACGCGAAGACCGTGCACACCACCTTGATGGCGTTACTCAACTCCAACTGGGCTGCGGTTGCCTCAACCCAAGCATGGGTCAAGGCGGTCCAAGGCGGGCAGGCCCTGGAGAAGAGTGACCTGGGCACTTCTGCCATGGCAGGAGCCGCAGTACGCGCAGCCTCCTGATCAGCCCCGTCAAAGCGGGCGCCCTCGCTTGAGGGGCGCCCGGGCACCCCTAATGCGAGGACGGCGTTTCCGAGCTTTCACTCTCCCGTTCTTCCGTTGCCGTCTGCGTCTTGGAGGTTTGCGCATAGGAGGCAGACACGCGGCGGTAGACGGGAGTGAGGAAAGCGATCAGCGCCACCACGATCATGATGATGCCGGCGGCCAGGAACACCAGGGCGATGCCGCGGGAGATCCCCTCGCCCAGCAGCGGTGCGAGGTTGGCAGATCCCTCCGCGGACCGGGCGTACGGGATGATCCAGAATTGGGCGATCGGGGCAATGAGGAAGGCAGTGATGGGCGCCGCAGCGGACTCGAATGCCATGGCGAAGCCAAACACCCTGCCCTGCCGGGGAAGTGGCACCACGCTTTGGATGACGGTCTGCTCGGCGGCTTCCACCACGGGAACCAGCGCCATGTAGAGCCAGATTCCTACGATGTAGAGCCAGGCCCACTCGCGGAAGGTGAACAAGGCGCCGATGAATCCCATGAGCACCACGGCAATGAGCATGGTCCGCAGGGGGTTGGACCCCAGGCCGAATTTGCCGACCAGTGCGCCGCCCACAATGAAGCCTGTGGCACCGATGGCAGAGACGACTCCCCACATTTCAACGGAGAACATTTCCAGGCCATAAGGGTCCATCAACGCCATGTAGACGCCGCCGATGAAGTTGTTGAACGTGGAGAAGAGAATCAGCGCGAAGAGCCCGGAGATTGCCATGACGGCAGCCCACGACCCCCGGAGGTCGAAGCCGCCTTGCGCATCGGAGGCCGCCGCCTTCACTTCCTCCGGCAGACGCAGGGTGAGCAAGTGCGCGAAGGCCAAGGCGGTCAGCACCAGGGCGACAACTACGGTCCAACCCATGCCCAGCAACCCCACCGATAGCCCGGAGAGGACCGAGGTGACAATGAACATGAGCCCTTGCACCATGCCCACCAGCCCGTTGGCGTTGGCCCGCCGATCCGGTTCGATCAGGATGGTGACGGTGGTGGATAGGGCAATGTTCCGCATGTTTTCCACCACTGCACCGATCAGGATGATCATGGTGAAGATCCAGAACCATGGCTGCGTCAGGTCCAGGAGCGCCTGCTCCGGTGTCAGCAGGAACATGACGCCTGAGAGGACGAACATCCCCATGGTGAAGGCTGCGGCGAAACGCATCACGGCAAGCTTCCGGTAACGGTCCACGAACGTTCCGAAGCTGATGCTGGAGAGGGCGATCAGCAGCATGTACGCACCGCCGATCACTCCGGTGGCAATGACGTTGCGTGTCTCCAAGTACACCCAGAACGTCAGGGCGAACCACAAGTAGCTGGTGGTGATATTTGCCAGGGCAGTGTTCACCAGGATCCCGGTGAAAGTACGGGATCTTTCCGCGGGGGTACGTAGGGAGAGATCGATGCTGTCAGTAGACGCGGCGGAGGCCGGTTCCTGCTCGGTCATGCGTCCCAGTAAACCACCGCCGCCAGCGTCCCGGTAGTATCGGCAGGGAATCCTAATGACGCTTGGGGGAGTAATAATATGACGGAAGTTCAGGGCCAGCTTTCCTTCACTGATGACATCAGCCGGGACCTGGAACTACAGGAGTATGGCTTGGACCCGGCCTTGGATTCAGTACTGCTTCCCAATGCTGCCGTCATGAGCGCCCTGCAGAACCTGGTGCGGCTCGCCACGGAGCTGTGCGGCGCTCCCTTTGGCGTGGTCAACATCATCAGCGCGGAGTACCAGCACCAGATTGGCGCCTGGGGCGTGGACCCGGGCGTCTGCTCCCGTGAGGACTCCATGTGCGCCAAGGTGTTCCTCTCCCGTGAGAGGACAGTGGTGGCCGATGCCTCAAAGGATCCGCGCTTCGCGGACAATCCCTTTGTTACCGGTGAACTCGGGAAAGTCCGCTTCTATGCTTCGGTCCCCCTGCAGACAGAATCCGGATTCGTCCCTGGAACCTTATGCGTCTTCTCGGATAAGACAAAAGAACTGCGCCCCGAACAGGTGAGCATGCTGGAGGTCTTGGCAAAGCAGGTGGTGGAGTTGTTGGAACTTCAGCACCGCACCACCCAGCTGGACCGGACCTATGCCGAGTTGAAGGACAGCAATGCCAAGCTCGCCGGGTTTGCCGGACGCGTCAGCCATGATCTCCGCATTCCCCTCACCACCATCCTGGGCTATGTGGAACTGGTGGAGGACGACCCCGATGTAGAACCGAACAGCACGGCTGCGCGTTACCTGGACCGCATCGGCTCCAGCGGACGACGGATGCTGGGCATGCTGGAGGATGTTCTGAGCTATTCCCGGGTGGGCGGCGCAGTCCAGCCCACCCACGTTTCCCTGCGCCAAGTGACCGAAGAAGTTGCCCGCGACCTGGGCATCGAGAATCACGGGATTGTGGAGGTGGAGGATTTGGCCCTCCATGCCGACCATGGACAACTCCGGACGCTGCTGCAGAACCTGCTCTCCAATGCCATGAACTACCGCAGTCCTGATCGCGATCTCCGCGTCCGGATCAACGGGGTTTCCAATTATCATGGCGCCACGATCTTCGTGGCGGACAACGGCAAGGGCATCGAGCCCGGAGATCGCGCCAAAGCCCTGGAGCCCTTGGTGCGTCTGCGGCGGGAAGGCGACGGCCCAGGTTCCGGACTTGGTCTGGCCACGTGCAGCAGCATCGCCAAAGCACATGGGGGCGAGCTCACGTTGACCGAAACTCCCGGCGGCGGAACAACCGTGGCGGTCAGCTTTCCCGCAGGTCTTTAAACTACTTACCCTCGCCGGGTCCTTTGGCCTTTTCAGACTTTTTCTCGCTCTTTCCGTTGCTCTTTTCCTTGGCAATGTCCGGGCCCGGCACCGCTGCGGGCGCCGGCGCTTGCACTGGCGCAGGATTCTGGGCGGGCTCCTGAAGATTGACGACGTCAGCGGGCTGGACGTCAGCACTTCCGGCGTCGCCGCTACCGGCGTCGGCAGGCTGGGCATCAGCAGGCGATGGCGCAACAGGGATGGCGGGCACCACCGGCGCAGCTGGCTGCGGCTCCGCCTGCGAAACGCCTGTGTCCGAAGGCTGGGAGGGATCGGCAGTGTTGCTTGCGGGCGCGAAACCCTGAGAGAGAATCAGCAGGGCCAGCGGAATGGTCACCGCTGCCGCGGCCACGCCACGGACGGTCTTGGGTCGCCGTTTGCTGAAGTCCCTAATGCCGGTAACTGTGGCCTGCTTCCGGGTGACTGCCCGCAGAGGCGGCCGGCTCGGAACCTGCGGCAGCACGGCGGTCCTTCGCCCGGCCTGTATCCCTTCCTCGGCGAGCGCCTGCTCCACGTGCTGCGCAGTGGGGCGCTTCCCCGGATCCATGTCTGTCATTGCTTCGAGCAACTCCCGCAGCGGAGCCGGCAATTCCAACGGAACCTGCGGTGCCCGGTGGAGGCGCGCTGATGCTGTCTCAATGGGGGTGCCCGGGTACTCGGCCCTGCCGGTGAGGCATTCGAGCAGTACCAAGCCCAGCGAGTAGATGTCGCTCGCGGGAGTCAGGCCCAGGCCTTGAGCCTGCTCGGGGCTAAGGTACTGGGCGGTCCCCACGGTGAAGCCGGTTGCGGTGAGCCTGTTGTCGTTCATGACCAGAGCGACGCCAAAGTCTGCCAGCTTGACGGTCTGCGCCAGGCCGTCGTCGTCGGATACCAAAATATTGGCCGGCTTGATGTCGCGGTGGATAACGCCGTGTTGATGGACCTGGGAGAGTGCCCCGGCCAGCCGGATGCCGATCCGCGCGGTCTCGGGAACGGTCAGCGGCCCGTCAGTGAGCACGGCGCGCAAATCCCTGCCCTCAGCAAGTTCCATCACCAGATAGGCACGTTCTTCGTCATTGCGCGTGTCGACTCCGGCGTCGAAGGCAGCCACCAGCCCCGGGTGGTCGAAGGCGGCCAGGAGCCGCATTTCGTTTTCCTGGCGGGCCCGGAACGATTCGTCGCCGGAACCGGGCAGGAAAATTTTGATGGCCACGTCGCGGCCGAGCAGCAGGTCCGTCGCCTGGTACACGGCTGACATGGCGCCTCTGCCCAGAACGGGTCCCAGCTGGTAGCGGCCGTCAAGTGTTTCAGCGGCACCTGCAACGTCTGTTCCTGCAGTTGCGGCTGAGGCGGGGAGATGGGGGTCCACGGCCTCGTAGTTGTTGCCCACGAATGTCACGTCCTTCAGGCCGACCTGGAGCCGCGGACCCAACCACTGTCCTAGCGTCACCACGCAATGCCGTCATTCAAACTTTCACGATGGCCGCGCGGCCGTCTGCTTCAGCCACGTGCGGCCCAGGCAAACAGCCCACACAGCATCATCCGGTTTACCAGATAAGTAATCAGGATACTGATTAAGCAGCCGGATGGGTAATGCTAAGACGCAATTGCCCGGCTATGGCGCGATCCGGAGCCGGTCCACCGCCACCCGGGACTCAGCATGGACCTGGGTGAATCCGGCGGAGATCGGGCCGGGCGGCACTAACCGCAGCAGAACGCCCGACGGCGACCTCCCGCCGTCGGGCGCTTCCTCACGTGACGTAACGTCCCTACGTGACGGAGGAAACTGCGGAGCGGCGCGCCTGCAGGGCACAATGGAAAGCATGACCCTCACAACTTTCGCCCTCGTCCGCCACGGCCAAACCGACTGGAACGCGGAGCGCAGGTTGCAGGGGGCCACTGACATCCCGCTCAACGACGTCGGCCGCGGACAGGCGCGCGACGCCGTCGACTTCCTCTCAGACCAGGCATGGGACACCGTAGTGTCCTCGCCACTGAGCCGTGCCGCCGAAACTGCCCGGATCATCGCCGACGGCCTGGGACTCAAAGTTGCCCGGCTGGTTCCGGAGCTCACCGAGCGCAGTTTCGGTCCCGCCGAAGGACTCCAGGCAGGGCCCGAGCTGGAGGCATTGCGCATCCCGGGCGGCTTCCGTGGAGGCGAAACAGACCAGGCCGCTGCTGACCGCGGCATTGCCGCCTTGGAATCACTAGCTGAAGAATTCGCCGGCAAACGCGTCCTGGTGGTTGCACACGGCACCCTGATTCGGCTGACCTTGAGCCAAGCGATCGGCCGCACCCTGAGCAGCGTGCAGAACGCTGTGCTCAACCTGGCCCACCACCATGTGACCGACGGCTGGCAGCTGGAGTACTTCAACGGCGAGCGCGTCACGGCCGACGTCCAGCCCTAAGCCGTCAACCCCAGCCGGGACCCCCGTATACCAGTCGCTGCATCGGGGACCAAGACGCAGGCTTGAAGCAGCTATCGGGCGTCGAGCCGGGCCCTCAGTTGCTCCGTGTAGTCCGAATAGGCGGCAGCAATCTCTTCCAGGTCAACGGTCTGCGGGAAATCGATCACGGGTTGATGTTCGGCCAGATACGTCGTGGTTTCTTCAACAACACGCTGCTCCTCAAAGACGTCCAGGCCCGCCTCAGCCAGGAAATCCGGGTTGTTGTGGACCAGGGACTCCCCGGTTTGGCCTTCCGAGGCCCACCGCACCAAGTACTCGTTGTGATTGACCAGTTCAATGTCGAATGACTTCTCCATGGCAGCAGCCTACGCCGCTAGGGAGATGGCGCTGACATACCCCGCATCGGCTTGGCTATCTGAATTCGGCTCCGGCCAAGATGGTCTCCGAACGGCTTGACCACAGGCGCACCCTGAACTGTCGCCGCCGGGCCCTCCGGGCGACTGGCCCTTCGGGTCCGGACGCACAACAGCGCACGACGGCGGCCTCCCGCCGTCGTGCGCTTCTTCGATAAGTTGCGGCTGCTAGACCTCGGGGCGCCGCTCGACAACCGTGTGGGGATCGCCGCGGCGTTCAACAACAGTGCGGCGGGTCCTGTTGGACATGGCGATGGAGATGATGAGGCCGATGATGCCGACCCCGATCAAAATGTAGCCGACCAGGACTTGGTCGAGGAAGGGGATGATTCCGGGGGCGAGCGCGAAAGCCAGAATAGCTCCGATGGCAATCAGTGCAATGGAAGAACCAATTCTCATAACGTGCTCCTCATATTGTTTTGGCGCAGTCAGGGCCTGCGTCAAATCTGTGTCATCAGGATACTTACGAACAAGAGCTCCGGCCAGTCATCGCCACGCCGCGTTCATCGGCGTTGATTAATGACCGTAGCGTTCCGCCACCCTGCCGATTGCATCCTCGGGAGTCGGCGCTGGACCAAATACCTGCTCCTGGCGGCTGATGTCCGCAACGTACCTGCCGGTCTCGAACCACGCCACCATGCTTGCCATATCGCCCACCAACGGCAGGACTTTCGCGGTCACTTTACCGAGTCCCGCTATGGCACCGGCGGGTACGGACATCACCTTGATCTGCTTTCCCGCCCGACGGCCAGCCAGCTCCGCCGCTTCATGAATACTCACCGGCCGGCTCCACCCGATGTCAATCCGCTCACCCTCAACAACGTCCGCGTCCACCGCCTCCGCAAGGTACGCGGCGACGTCACTGGCCAGGACGAAAGTGAGCCGGGCATCCTTGGACCCGAGCCACACGAAGCGGCCCTTCGCGAAGGGATCCCCGCCCATCCCCACCGCTTGGTCGAAGAACGCGCCGGGCCTGAGGGCCACAAAGGGAACACCGAGATCTTCGAAAGTGTCCTCGGCCTTCTTCTTGTTCCAGAAATGGGGAATCTGGGGAGTCTGGTCGCACGTGACGATGCTGATGAGCACGAAGCGCGGCACCCGGGCGTGCTTCGCCGCGACAGCCAGGTTGTTGTTGCCGAAAGTGTCGATCGCTGTGGCGTTCTTGTCATTGCGCGTATAGCCGGCCGCCGTCGAGATCGCCGCCGAAACACCGGTCATCGCAGTGATCAAGGAGGCGGTGTCCAGCATATCCCCGCGGGCAATCTCAACACCCTTGGCAACAAGCTTGGCCGCATTGGACTTCGGTCTCACCAAAGCGCGGACTTTCTTGCCACGCTTGAGAAGCTCGTCCACCACTTGGCCACCCAGGAAACCCGTAGCACCAACAACAAGGACAGGTAGGTCTTCGGCCACGGCTTCTCCTCAAGGGTTTGTTCCTAGGGTCAGTGGTAGCACGCGACGGGAGCTCCGGGCTAGGGCATGTTCAGCCGAGCACATTGCCCTCGCCTGCGTGGCTTACCCTGCGTGGCTTAGATGGTGATGACCACCTTCCCGCGGGCTTTACCGGCGTCGAAATAACGCATGGCCTCGGGGACCTGCGCCAGCGGAAACGTTCGGTCTATTGCAGGAGTGATGGTTCCTGCGTCCAAGAGCTCCGCAAGGTGTTCCAGATCCCCAGCCGTCTGGGTTCCCACTATCATGGTGAGCCGCTGCTTGATGAACGGGGAGAGTGCCACTGCCCGCAATTGGCGGTCCATGCTCCCCGTCCACGAGCCGCCTTCCTCGCCACCGGTGATCACGGCAGTACCGGCAGGGGTGAGTGACCGCCGAAGTCGGGCAACGGACGGGTTGCCTGCGATGTCGATGATGACGTCGTAGCGTTCCGCGCCATCAGCAAAATCCTCCGTGGTGTAGTCGATGACGTGGTCTGCGCCGAGGGTTCGGACCAAGTCCAGCTTGGCGGTGCTGGCAACGCCGGTGACCCGGGCGCCTGCAGCCTTGGCGAGCTGCACCGCGTAGCTGCCCACGCCTCCGGAGGCGCCGGTGATCAGTACGCTGAGCTCCCTGGATGCCGCCGCCTTTTCCTTTGGCATCGAGGCCTTCATCGGATCAATACCGCCGGCGCGCAGCGCAATCAGGGCAGTGCAGGCTGAAACCGGCACCGCAGCGGCCTGCTCGAAGCTAATACCCGAGGGCTTGTGCGCAAGATGATTTTCACCGGCAGCGGCGTACTCAGCGAAGGTTCCCTTCCCCGACCCGAAGACATGGTCACCCACAACAAACCGCGTCACTTGTGAACCCACCGCCTCAACGGTACCGGCGAGGTCCAGCCCGGGAACGGGATGCCTCGGAGCGCGGAAACCGTAGACCGGGCGCAGCGCATACGGCAAACCGCTGGTGATGTGCCATGTCCCGCGATCCAACCCGGCGGCCTGAACCTTCACCAGCACTTCATTCTCACCTATGGCGGGGCGCGGGACCTGAGCCTCGCGCAGGACGTCGGCGGAACCGTAACCCTCCTGAACAATGGCCCTCATGAACGGGCCCGGCATGGACCGCCGCTTGTGATGACGTGATTCCTTGGCTTGCTGACCAGTGGTCATGGCCGGACCTCTCAGGGTGTGCGTTGATGGGTTACGGGGTTGTTTCAGCAATTTCGTACGCTGTACCAAAGACGTTACCGTACACTGTACTAAAGGTCTAGGGGTGCTAAAGATCTAGAGGTACTGAAGGTCCAGGACCTAGACCACCAGCACCAAACCGCCATGAACCCGTTCCAAGCCGAGGGAGATCCCGTGACCGCAGCAGCCCAGCGCCTCCCCCTGAGCCGGGAACGCGTCCTGGAGTGCGCCGTCGCGCTCGCGGACGAATCCGGGCTCGCTGCGTTGACCATCCGCACGCTTGCTCACAGCATGGGAACCAAACCCATGTCGCTCTACTACTACGTAGCCAACAAGGACGAAATCCTGGACGGAATCGTGGACATGGTCTTCAGCGAAATCGACCTTCCGGCGTCCGACGGCGATTGGCGCGAAGAGATGCAGCGGCGGGCAACGGGAGTGCGAGCGGCACTAAAGCGGCACCCCTGGGCAGTCGGGCTGGTGGAAAGCCGGTCCGCCCCGGGACCGGCCACACTCCGGCACCATGAAGCGACACTCGACACTTTGCGGAGTGCGGGGTTCTCTGTGCAACTGACGGCCCACGCTTATGCCCTACTGGACAGCTACATCTACGGATTCGCCGTCCAGGAAGCTGCCCTGCCGTTCGAAGGCCGCGACACTGCAGCGGAAATCACCAAACCCATCATGGAGCGCTTCTCCACAGGTGAGTATCCGCGCATGGTGGAGATCGCCGTCGAGCATGTCCTCAAACCCGGATACGACTTTGGCGACGAGTTCATGTTCGGCCTCGACCTCATCCTGGACGGACTCCAACGGTTGAAAGCCGGCACCGAATAAAAGCCCTCCGGCAGGACGCGCGAGTCTCATTGGAGGCACTCAGGCGCGCGGGGTACGGTTCGGGCATAGCTGACGACGCCGAAGCGAGGGAGTTGAGTTCATGGCCAGGATCGAGGACTATGCCATCATCGGGGACCTGAACACGGCTGCCTTGGTGGGGCGCAGCGGCTCCATCGACTGGATGTGCCTGCCGCGCTTCGACTCCCCGGCGTGCTTTGCTGCACTATTGCACAATCCCGACGCTGGCCGCTGGCTCCTCGCCCCCGCCGGGACACCCGACGGGGGAAACAGCACGCGACGCCAGTACCGCGAGGACACGTTGATCCTGGAAACGGAGTGGGAAGTTGACGGCGGCTCGGTCCGGGTGATCGATTTCATGCCCGTCCGCGACGACGCCGTGGATCTGGTGCGGATCGTCGAGGGGCTGTCCGGCGAGGTAACCATGAAAATGGAGTTGGTTCTGCGCTTCGACTACGGCCGGGTGGTGCCGTGGGTCCGGCATAGCGAGCACGGCATCAGCGCGGTGGCCGGCCCCGACTCGGCCTACCTCACCACCCCGGTCACCCTGGAGGGCCGGGACAAGCGCACCTACAGCGAATTCACGGTGAAAGCAGGCGACCGCGTTCCGTTCGTGCTGCGATGGGCGCCAAGCCACGAACGGGAGCCCCGGCGGATTGATCCCTTCCGTGCCGTTTCCGGAACGGAGAAGTTTTGGCTTGAATGGATTGGCCGCAGTGAGATGTCCGGCAAATACAAGGAGCCGGTGGAACGGTCCCTGATCACCCTTAAAGCCCTGACGTACGCACCTACCGGTGGGATTGTGGCCGCCGCAACTACGTCCTTGCCCGAGCAATTGGGCGGGCCGCGGAACTGGGACTACCGGTACTGCTGGCTGCGCGACGCCACGCTGACCTTGCAGTCGCTGCTCGCTGCGGGCTACACGGAGGAAGCCGGCGCGTGGCGGGATTGGCTGCTGCGCGCTATCGCCGGCGACCCTTCAGAGCTTCAGATTGTGTATGGGCTCGACGGCGCCAGGAGACTTCCGGAGGCGGACATTCCCTGGCTCTCCGGTTACGAAGGTTCACAGCCGGTCCGTACCGGAAATGCCGCTGCCCCGCAGCTTCAGTTGGACGTGTGGGGCGAGGTACTGGATGGTCTCTCACTGACCCGGGCTGCTTCTCCTCAGGGCACGGTGGACACGTCATGGGACATCCAGGTGGCGTTGATGGAGTACCTGGAGGGTGCATGGAACCAGCCCGACAACGGGCTGTGGGAGATGCGCGGACCGCGCCGGCACTTCACCCATTCCAAGGTGATGGCCTGGGTGGCTGCGGACCGCATGGTCAAGGCGGTGCGTACATCCGGCTTGCCCGGCCCGGCTGACAGGTGGGCGGCGCTTCGCAGCGAGATCCACGCTGACGTCATGACCAAAGGCTTCGACGAAAAACTCAACACCTTCGTCCAGTCCTACGGCAGTACGGAATTGGACGCGAGCCTGCTCCTCATTCCACGGGTGGGTTTCCTGCCGCACCGGCACCCGCGGGTTGCCGGGACCGTGGATGCCATCCAGAAGGGACTTAGCGATGACGGCTTGGTCCTGCGTTACCGCACCCAGTCCGGACACGACGGACTCCCGGGCGACGAAGGTGTCTTTCTGGCGTGCTCGTTTTGGTTGGTGGACGCGCTGCTGGGAATCGGCCGCACCGGCGAGGCGACCGAGCTCTTTGAGCGACTACTCAGCCTGCGCAACGATGTGGGCCTGCTCAGCGAGGAGTGGGATCCTCGGACGCAACGGCACCTCGGAAACACACCGCAGGCATTCAGCCACTTCCCGCTGATCCACAGCGCGCTTCAACTCCACCAGGGCGAAGCCCACAGCAGTGACACGCCGCTCCATCAATCCAAACATCCAGAGCGAGCCAGCGGCTCTACCCTTCGGAATGGCCCTCGCCTTCGGTGACAGACGTTCCGTCCTTATGGCTGGCTTCCTCCAAGTGAAGGTCCAGCTTGCGTTCGGCTTCGCGGCGACGCTGGCCGACGGTCCGCATCTGCTGCGTTGTAGGATCTCCCCGTTCTTCTGACGCCACACTGTATGTTGCTACGCCCTCGGCGGGCTGCACATTCTCTTGTTCGCCCATATGACTATGGTCCCATCCTTGGGTGGCCAGAGATAGCTTGATGCCGGCGTTGTGAGGCCCGCTCTGCGCACTTAAGTGGGTTCTTAGGGTGCAGAGCGGGCCTCACAACCTTCGCCCGGAAGTGGGCCCCGCCGTCGGGCCTTTGATAGAAATCGCTTTCACGGATCAGGAACATAAGCTACATTTATCTCCAGCGGTTTTCGGGATGCCATCCCTATAATCGGAATCAAGAAATCCGCATCCCTACTCACACGGCTACAACCTCTAGCCATCACTCGCTTGGAGACAAGATTGACTGAGAACAGCGTTGTTCAGAATGCCCGCCGGCCAGGTACCGGCACCCCATCCGAGGTGAAGAACGTCCGCCGCGCCGCATGGGCCGGACTGATCGGAACTGCCTTGGAGCAGTACGACTTCGTGATCTACGGAACCGCCTCCGCGATCATCTTCAACACGATCTTCTTCCCCAACGTAGAACCCGCAATCGGCATCCTCGCAGCGTTCGGAGCCTACGCCGTGGGCTTCGGCGCGCGGCCCCTGGGCGGACTCTTCTTCTCCAAATACGGCGACAAGTTGGGCCGCAAGTGGGTGCTGGTGGCCACCCTTTTCCTCATGGGCATCGCCACTTTCGCCATCGGGCTTCTTCCCACATACGAGCAAGCCGGGCTCTGGGCACCAGCGCTGCTGGTTGCCTGCAGGTTCCTTCAAGGCTTCGGCGCCGGTGCTGAGCAGGCCGGCGGCGTGGTCCTGATTGCGGAAACCGCTCCCAAGGGCACGCGCGGCAAGTACGCCTCACTCGTCTTCGTAGGGGCCGCGGCCGGCACGGCGCTTGGAGCTGTGGTGTGGATTCTGGTCCAAATGATGCCCAAGGAAGCCCTGGAGTCCTACGGATGGCGACTGGTCTTCTTCTCCTCCATTTTCGTGACGATCGCTGCCTACGTCATCCGCCGAAAGCTCAAAGAGTCCCCGGTCTTCCAGGAACTTCAGGAAGAAGGCGCTATCGGCAAGAAGGACACCCCGGTGGCAGATGTGGTCAAGAACGGCCGCAAGAACCTTTTCCGAGTGTTCTTCATGAACGTCGGCGCCAACGCCCACTCCTACCTGTTCCAGGTGTTCCTGGGTTCCTACCTCATCAGCCAACTCAAGATCGACGCGACGTTCATACCGAAGGTCCTGCTGGTGGGCGCCCTGTTCGCGTGCGTGTCCGCTTACGTTTTTGGCAACCTCTCGGACAGATTCGGTCGCCGGTCCATGTACTTGGTGGTCACCACGTTCCTCTTCATCTTCCCCGTCCCGGCCTTCCTGCTGATCAATACCGGCAACCTGTTCCTGATTTCGCTGGTCATCGTCCTGGGCTTCATCTTTGCCGCCCAGGGATCCGTAGGCGTCCAATCCGCATACTTCCCTGAGCTCTTCGGCGCACGCTACCGCTACGCCGGCGTGGCACTTGGCCGCGAGTTCTCCTCCGTTTTCGGCGGCGGCATAGCCCCGCTGATCTGTTCCGCATTGGTTACTGCCTTTAGCGGATCCTGGGTCCCGGTTGCCATCTACATGATGGCCATCATGGGGATCAGCCTGTTCACAACCATCAAATCCCCGGAGACGGTCGACCGCGACCTTCTCCTTGAAGAGGACGCCAAGTAATGCCGCAATCCACCACCCCCACTCATCCCACCAAAATAGTCATCACTGACTGTGATCATGATTCGATCGATATTGAGCGTGCTGTCGCCCGGGCTGCCGGCGTTGAGCTGGTGTTGGCTCAGTGCCGGACCGAGGACGAGGTCATCGATGCTGCTGCGGGCGCGGATGCGATCGTTGTGCAGTACGCGCCTATTTCCGCCAAGGTTTTGGACGCGTTGCCGGGCCTGAAAGCGATAGGCCGTTACGGCGTCGGGGTTGACACGCTCGACGTCGCAGCTGCCACTGCGCGCGGCGTCGCCGTCTGTAACGTTCCCGACTACGGCACCGAAGACGTCAGCGATCACGCGATCGCGTTGGCTGTGAGCCTGGCCCGCGGGATTACGCAGCTGGACCGTGGCGTGCGCCGCGGCGAATATTCGCTGGGGCCGGTTCAGCCGTTGCACCGGATCAGTGAGCGCGTGTTCGGGGTGGTGGGTTTGGGCCTGATTGGTGCAGCCACGGGCCGGAAAGCAAAGGGACTCGGTTACCAGGTCATTGGTTCGGATCCGCTGCTGGCTCCCGGGGATGTCACGGAGGACGGGATCACTGTGGTGAGCTTCGAGGAACTCATTGCCGGTGCTGATGTGATCTCCCTCCATGTGCCGCTCAACCAGCACACCCATCACCTGATCAACGGTGACGTCCTGGACCGGGTGAAGCCGGGCGCTGTGCTCGTCAACACTTGCCGCGGCGGAGTGGTGGATACCGAGGCCGTGGCAGCAGCCCTCACGGACGGTCGTCTGCATGCTGCCGGCCTGGACGTCTTCGAAGTCGAACCGTTGCCCAGGACCAGTCCGTTGCTCGAGCTGGACAACGCGGTCCTCACGCCCCATGCGGCTTGGTACAGCGAGGAATCCTACGCGGAACTCAAGCGACGCACGGTGGAGAATGTGGTGGAGGTGTGCGCCGGCCGCACACCGCGGAACATCCTTAACATTGAGGTGTTGATGGGGAGCGTGTCCGCATGAGCATCGAAACTGCAGCTGAAACCACGTCACTGACCATGGGCGCAGCCGTCTGGACCGGTCCGGACACCATCGCATACCGGACCATTCCGCTCCCCGAGGTGCCGGAAGGTTGGGCATTGGTCCGGTCAGAGCTCACTGGTATTTGCGGGACGGACTTTTCCATCCTTCATGGCAGCCACCCCCGGGCCGAAGCGCCGGTGGTGATGGGTCATGAGATCACGGGAATCGTAGAGGTCGCAGCCCCGGGGGGTCCGGCAGTGGGAACACGGGTGATCGTGGAGCCGCTGATTCATTGCGGGAACTGCCACCCGTGCCGCCAGGGTGACACGCATGTGTGCCGGAGCCTGAAGCTGTACGGGATTGACGTCGCCGGGTCCCTGGCAGAGTACGTTGCTTTGCCGGCGGAAACACTCATCCCCATTAGCTCCGGGGTTCCGGTCCAGGAAGCTGCGTTGGCTGAGCCCCTGGCGGTGGCGGTGCATGCGGTGTCCCGGTCCGGGCTTCGCGGCGGGGAGCGGGTGGTGGTGTTCGGTGCCGGTCCTATCGGCATCCTCACCGCCTTGGTCGCCCGGCATGAAGGGGCCGGCAGCGTGCTGATTTCCGAGCCCTCGGAAGAGCGCCGCAAGGTGGCCGAGGAGCTGGGCTTTGACACCGTCCCTACCGGCTCCGACCCCGTGGCAGCCGTTCTGGACGCTACGGGTGGGGACGGCGCGGACATCGTGTTCGATTCCGCAGCCCACCCCTCCGTGGCGGCACTGTTGCCTAAAGCTGTCCGGGTGCTGGGCACCATCGTCTTGGTGGGTGTGTACAAGAAACCCGTCGAGGTGGACCTGCAAGCCTTGACCTTTGCAGAGAACACGGTGGTGGGTGTCCGCGTCTACACGCGGGCGGACGTCGAACGCGCCGTGGAACTGATCGAGGGCGGCAATCTCGGGCTCGGACGCATCCCCGTGGAGGTCTTCCCCCTCGATCAAACGCTGGCCGCGTTTACCAAAGCCATGACCGCCGGGGCGGTCCTCAAAGTATTCGTGGGCCCCGCCACCGCCACGGCGGCAGCGGCCCCCGGCAAGGAAGAAGCATGAAAGACACAACGGGAACTGACACCGGCACCACTGAGACCGTGGCGCTGCGGGCGCCTTTTGACCTGACCGGCTCGACGGCGGCCATCACCGGAGCTTCCCGCGGCATCGGCCTGGGCATCGGGTTGGGATTGGTCCGGGCGGGCGCGAACATTGTCGCGCTCCAACGCGGCCCGCTCGCCCCGGAACTGGCAGCAGCCGCGGCAGAAGCCGGCGTGAGGGCCGAGGCCGTGGCCATCGACCTGTCCAGCCAGGACTCCGTCACCCATGGCATCGAAACGACGCTGGGCAGGCACCGGATCGACATCCTGGTCAACAACGCCGGCACGCAGATCCGCCATGATTCCGTGGAGTTCCCGTTGGAAGACTTCGACGCGGTCATGAACATCAATACCCGGGCCGTGTTCCAGCTTTGCCAAGGCTTCGGCAAGCCCATGGTCGAACGCGGGCACGGCAAAATCATCAACCTCGCATCCCTGCTGTCCTTCCAGGGCGGCTTACGGGTCCCGGCCTACGCAGCATCCAAGGGAGCGGTAGCCCAACTGACCAAAGCCCTCTGCAACGAATGGGCCCCGCACGGGGTGAACGTCAACGCCGTCGCGCCCGGTTACATCGCCACGGACATGAACGAGGCACTCTTGGCCGACACCGTGCGGAACGAACAAATCTCCACCAGGATCCCGGCAGCCCGCTGGGGAACAGGGAACGACCTCGCCGGCGCGGTGGTGTTCCTGGCCTCCCCGGCCGCGGACTACATCCACGGCATCGTCCTGCCCGTGGACGGCGGGTGGCTGGCCCGATGAACAACTCTCACAGCCCGGCACGCCCGGCCCCCTCGGCGATCCTGACAGCCCATCCTGTGGTGGCCGTCATGCGGGCACACCACGCCCGCGAGTACGCCCCCGTGATCGAGGCACTGATCCGCGGCGGGGTCCGGTCCATTGAGCTGACACTGAGCACCGAGGGCGTGTTCGCCGAACTGCCCCGGCTTAAGGAACGCTTCGGTACGGACGCCGAAATCGGCGTCGGCACCATCACCACCGTGGACCACGCCAAGCAGGCACTCGAGGTAGGCGCGGACTACCTTGTCACCCCCGCAACGGTCACCGCAGTGGTGAGCGCCGCCGTCGAACGTAACATTCCGGTGTTCCCGGGTGGCCTGACACCCACCGAACTACTCGCCGGCTGGGAAGCCGGCGCCACCGCCGTGAAGCTCTTCCCCGCCTCCACGGTCGGACCCGGCTACATCAGCCAACTCCGCGGACCCTTCCCACAAATGCGGATCGTTCCCTCCGGCGGCATCGGGATCGAGGACGCGCCGGCCTGGATCGCGGCCGGCGCCCTGGCCGTGAGCCTCGGCGGCCCACTGCTGCGCGACGCCTTCACCGGCGGGAACCTGACCGAACTCACCGCACGCGCCGAAAAACTCAGCAAGCTCGTGGCTGAGGCCGTGGACGCGAGGACAGCCACATGAGCTGCAGTAACGGGACATACACGGACGTGGTGACCATGGGCGAAACCATGGCCCTCATGAAAGCCGTAACGCCGGGCCCCCTGGCACATGCCGGGTCACTGGGGCTGGGCATGGGCGGGGCCGAAACCAACTTCGCCATCGCCCTGCAACGCCTCGGCACCAGCGTGACCTGGCTCGGGCGCGTCGGGCAGGACAGCCTCGGAGACCTCGTACTCCGGGAAGTGGCCGCCGAAGGCATCACCACACTCGGCATCCGCGACCCCCACGCCCCCACAGGCCTGATGATCAAGGAACGCCGAACCCAGGAACACCTGAAAGTCTGGTACTACCGCACCGCCAGCGCCGGCTCACGCCTGGCACCGGAAGACGTCCCCGTCGACGCCATCCAAAACGCGAAACTCCTGCACCTGACCGGCATCACACCCGGCCTCTCCGCAACAGCGCATCAAGCCGCGCTGCACGCAGTAACCGTGGCCCGCGAAGCCGGGGTGACCGTCTCGTTCGACCTGAACTACCGCGCAGCCCTCTGGACAGAAGAGGAAGCCGGGCCGGTCTTCCGGCGCTTCATCGAACAAGCAGATCTTGTTTTCGCCGGCGACGACGAAGCCGAAATCGCAGTAGGGCCCGGAGCGGACTCACTCCAGCTCGCCCACAAAATCGCCGCGTTGGGCCCCCACCAAGTGATCATCAAAAACGGCCCAGCCGGTTGCGTCGGTGTGATCGACCACGCTGAATACCGCCAGGAAGCAGTGCGCATCAACGCTGTGGACACCGTCGGCGCAGGAGACGCCTTCGTAGCCGGCTACATCTCCGACCTCCTAGCCGGAGCCCCCATCCAGGACCGGCTCCACACCGCAGTACGAACAGGCGCCTTCGCCTGCCTCGTCCCCGGCGACTGGGAAGGCATGCCACAACGGCACGAACTCGAACTATTGGACGCCTCAGAACCCGTGAGGCGGTAGCCGCCGTCGGGTCGGAAGGGCTGGGTCTGCCGGGGCTAGATCCAAGCCCTTTCGAATCCGGGAGGAAGGCAACTGGTGAGCTCCGGCTGGAACTTCTGAAGCAACACAACAAGGGACTGGATGCGCTCAGGGGTCATGTGGACGCTGGGGGCCGAGACTGACACGGCGGCAGCCATGACACCGCTCAAATCGGGTATCCCGATGGCCAGGCACGTGATCCCGAGTTCGTTCTCCTGATCATCCATGGCGTAACCATTGTGCTTCGCCCGGTGCAGCGCATCCAGGAAGTCTTCGGCCGTCCTAATGGAAAGCGGCGTGGGAGTGAAGGTGTGGTTAAAGGCCTTGATCGCCTCCGACTCGTCCTTCTCGGCCAGCAGCACCTTGCCCAGTGCAGTGGTTTGAGCCCGTCGGCGGACGCCGGGGTAGGAGGTCATCTCGAACCCACGGTGACCACGGGCCTTGGCCAGGTACACCACTTCATCCCCGGAGAGTATTCCCAAGTGGGTGGCGTCCAGGGTAATCCGGGCGATGTCGGACAAGATCTGCTGCACGGCCCCTGGCAAGTCGATGCTGGTTTGGGCTTGAGTGCCCAGCTCCAGCAGCTTCACGCCAAGGTGGTAGCTTCGGTCTTCGGCCTGGCTCAGGTACCTTGCTCCAACAAGTGAGGTCAGCATCCTATGGGTGGCCGAGCGACTGAGTCCCGAGGCTTTGGTAATGTCCTCGAGCCGATGGTTGCCTGCCGCTACATGGTCGATCAGGCTGAGTCCGCGTTCAAGCGTGCGAGCTCCTGCGGTGGTGGCTTCCATGCTTCAAATTCTCCCACGCAACAGGCACGGATCCCTATATTTGGGAACCCTGGCGCCAAGGGTGGGATGGAGTCCAGCGCGGTTTGGCACGCGCGGTTTGGCAGAAGTCGACTCCTGGGCACGTGCGCGTGCATATTCTTGGCCCGACTGACGCCGATGAATGAGGCACAGCAATTAGTAAGCATCCTTGCTTTCCTGCAGGGCGTGGTGTTTTCTTGATTAACCCGAGTTCAGGGAGCCGGCTTAGGAGCTGACATGGCATATGAAAATGACGCAGGATCAAGCACCCCTCAGGGCCGTAGGAACGACGTCGTTGCCGCGGAGAAGGAACGCTTCGGCGGAATCAAGTGGGGTTCGGCATTCTTCGGCTGGTTAACCGCCATCGGGATGACCGTCCTGCTAAGCGCCTTGGCCACGGCCATAGGCGTAGGAGTAGGAGCGGCAAATCCATCCGAGACCCAACAAGCGGCGGAGCAAGCCCGGCAGAACGCGGAAACCCTAGGCATTGTGAGTGGAATCGTGCTGGCGGTCGTCTTGTTTCTTGCTTACTACTGCGGAGGGTACGTCGCTGGCCGGATGGCGCGTTTCGACGGCGTGAAGCAAGGACTCGCCGTGTGGCTTTGGGGCATCATCATCGCCATCATCGTGGCGATTCTCGCAGCGGTGGCTGGAAGCCAGTTCGATATTCTCGGCAATCTTAACGGCGCCCCGCAGATTCCCGTCGACGGAAGCCTCATGACCGCCAGCGGCATCGTTGGACTCGCCATCGCCCTAATCGTCCCTCTCCCCGGCGCGATCGTGGGAGGCGCGGCCGGAATGCGATTCCACCGGAAAGTCGATCAGGCCGTCGTCCACCACCAAACCGGGCTCGTCGGTTAGGCCCAGTGCAAGGATTAGCCCTGCTAAAAGACGCTCGCGCCGGGCGTTGGCATTTGGCAGTTGGGTGGGGTTTTCCACATAGCGTCGATTGGGTCTGATGGTGGTAAAGCCTTCGTGACAGGGTTGGGTTATGGAAGGCATTGGGCAGGTCGTGGCGCGGCGGGACGGCTCCCCCGGTGCCAGTGAGGTGCCCGGAATTGGCTTCCCAGCTTCCTTGGACATGCCCCGGCCATCGGTGCGCAAGCCCTCGACGGCGGCAGGACCCGCCGCTGATCCCTCTTGGAACGCTGGGCTGCTTCTTGGATTCGAATCGTTGCATGGGCTTGGGGAACCAGGGCCGGAAGAAGTGCCCCCGTTGTTGCTCGAGCAGTCGTCCGGGCGCGGGGAATCCACCCTGACAGAAGAACCAGCGGCTGGGTTGTCCGCGGTGTCCGCGGTGGCCGGTGCGGCGGTCCTGGAGGCCGCGCTCCTTGAGGGTGCTGCCGCAACTGATGCGCTGCGATCAATAGCGGCCGATGAGGTGCGGTTGTTGGGGTTTGTTGAGGCGGCTGATTTCGCGGGCAGGGTCGAGGAGATCTCCCGAAACGTGGAGTACTTGCAAGTTGTTGCTGCGCAGGCGGTGGAACGGTCCCGGAAGCAAGCACTGCAAGCTCGGCCGGGGGCGTCAGCGGCCGCACCGGAATGGCGGACCGGCTGGACCGAACACGTCCCGGATTCGAAGGTCACAGCTCCTGCCAGCGTCGTGGATGATGGGTACCGGAACACGGCGGAGTTCCTTCGGGCCCGGTTGCGGATCGGTATCGCTGAAGCCCGGCGCAGGCTCGCCCTCGCCACCGAGGTCCTCCCCCACACCGGGATGACCGGCCAGGACGTCCCGGCCCGCCGCGAAGCCCTCGCCGACGCCCTCGCCTCCGGAGAGCTGCCCTCACGCTCGGCGTCGATCATCAGCACCGCCCTGGACAAAGTCCGGCACCTCGCCGATGAAGAAATGCTCACCCGGATGGAACACGCCCTCACCACCACCGCCATCGAAACCGACCCGGACTTCGTCACCAAAATGGCCCGACGCTGGACCGACCTGATAGACCACGACGGCCCCGAACCCACCGAAGAAATCCTCCGCCAACACCAAGGCGCGTTCCTACGCCGCCGACGCCGCTACGGACTCCACCACATCGAAATCTTCGCCACCGACGAACAATACGAAACCCTCACCACCACCATGAACACCGCCACCAACCCACGCCTCACCACCGCACCACCCGACACAGCACCCGCCAGCTCCCCCATTACCGGTGCCGGTCACGGACGAACCAACGAAACCTCGCACGGTCACGGACCACACGCATCACCCGTGCACGCATCAACACCGCAGGCATCACCCGTGCACGCATCAGCAGTCTTCAGCCCGGCTTCCACAGACTCAGCTGGTAAGGACACCGCTGACGGCCCGGACCTGGACCGGCGTTCGAGGGCCCAGAAACTCCTCGACGGCCTCGTCGGTGCGTGCAGTGTCGCGATGAGCACCGGCAAGCTGCCCTCCAACGGCGGACTCCGACCCCAACTCACTGTCACCATCGACCACCGCGACCTCTTCACCCAGCTCACCGGGCCCGGCCACGCAGCCCAAAATAGAACAACCCGCCAAGCCGACCAATCCAGCGGCTCCGCCACGGCCCCGAACCAGCCAAACACGCCCAACCAACCCGGCACCGGCGCTCCGCGGTACCGGCCCAGCACAGGGACAGCGACGTTCCTGGGCCCGATCCACCCCACCACCATCCGCAAAATCGCCTGCGACGCCGACATCATCCCCGTCCTACTCGGCAGCGACTCCCGAATCCTGGACATCGGCCGCACCACCCGGATCTTCCCACCCCACATCCGCAAAGCCATCACCGCCCGCGACCAAGGCTGCACCTTCCCCGACTGCACCATGCCCGCACCCTGGTGCGAAGCCCACCACACCACCTACTGGTCCCACGGCGGCACCACAGGCACAGACAACGGCACCCTGCTCTGCAGCCACCACCACCACATCATCCACAAAGAACAATGGCGCATCGACATGACAACCGGCGCCCCCTGGTTCATCCCCCCACCCCACATCGACCCCCACCAAAAACCCCGACGCAACCACCACCACACACCCCAACGAACATAAACCCAACCCACAACAACCCCACGCGGGTCTGTCTGAATAGGCTCAATGGGACTGCCTGAACGGGACTGCCTGAACGGGATTGCCTGAAAACGGGTGCGCGGGGCCTGACCCGAGGGGCGGCAGAACCCGAGGGGCGGCAGAACCCGAGGGGCGGCAGGGCGCGAGGGGCGGCAGAACCCGAGGAGCGGCAGGGCGCGATGGGCAAAGAGCGATACAGGAACGTGTGCTCAACGCTCATGGTGGCGCTTGGGCCGCCCGTGCAGCTGCCTGCCCCGCACTCCCTACTGGCTATCTGTGGCCTGTGAGTTCCGATCACTGCCGCGCCTTCGCTGCTTTCGACCTGCAACCCGGGACCGGCGCTCCGCACGCGAACCGTGACCTGATCATGACCGCACAGGACCTCCTACGAACCGCGCCCGTGTTTCAGGGCCCAGGGTCCAAGGCCCGTGGCCCAGGACCCATACTTCGGCGGACACGTGACATTCGTTCTCTAGCAACCAGCAACCAGCAACCAGCGCAGCAACGACAGCGCCCAGCAGCCCCCAAAAAAGAGCGCTACCGCGAGGTTGGCCAGCCCGTGTACGACTCCGCGAGGTACGCCTTGGCATGCTCGGATGTGACCACGGAGTGAAGCTCACCAAGCTGGCGGGCGCGGTCGAAATCGTCGGCACCTGGCACGGTGTGGAGCATGGACGTCATCCAGTAAGAGAAGTGCTGGGCCTTCCATACGCGGTCCAGGGCGCGGTCGCTATAGGAATCGAGCAGCGCGGTGGAGCCGTTGGAGTAGAAGGAATCCAGCCCCTCGAAGAGCACCTTGACGTCGTGGATTGCCAGGTTCAGGCCTTTGGCGCCAGTGGGCGGCACTGTGTGCGCTGCATCGCCGGCGAGGAAGAGGTTTCCGTGCCGCATGGGTGTGTG
The DNA here is from genome assembly GCF_055389195.1 of Arthrobacter sp. DualSoilB13. Taxonomy (NCBI): domain Bacteria; kingdom Bacillati; phylum Actinomycetota; class Actinomycetes; order Micrococcales; family Micrococcaceae; genus Arthrobacter; species Arthrobacter sp. DualSoilB13. The sequence goes on from NZ_AP035865.1 coordinate 4,078,062, forward strand.
AACAAAGCTGCGGAAAGGCAAAACCATCTTTTCCAGAACGGGCCCCTCTTTGAGTTCAAAGCCGTTGCCGTTGACGCGCTTGCGGAACTCGGACCAGATCCGTTCGTCGTCCCAGTCGGCCACGTTCTCTTTGGGGTCGCACTGAAAATACATGCGTTGAACGGTTTCGGTGCGCTGGCTGATCAGGGCAAACCCGTTCTCGGAGTTCGCGTAGATGAGTTCGTCGGCGCTGCGCGGGGCCTCAGCGAGTATTCCGAACCACGCGAACGGGTACTCGTGGAAGTACCACTTGCGGTTGGCTTCGGGGATCTGGAAGCGGCAGTGGCTGCGCGACCCGTCGGCACCCACCAGGAAGTCGGCCTGGATTTCGAACTCCTGTCCGTCGGAGTCGGTGAACCAGACCTTTGGCTTGCCTTCGAGGTCGTGCACGGTGGTGTCCGTGACGCTGTACCGGACGTCGCCGCCGTCGGCCGCCCGCTTTGCGGCAAGGTCCGCGAACACGTCTGTCTGCGGGTACAGCCACACGGATTCACCCACGAGCTCTTTGAAGTTGATGCGGTGGCTCTCACCGTTGAACCGCAGTTCGATGCCGTCGTGTCGGTCGCCCTCGCGCAATACCCGGTCCGAGACGCCGGAATCCACCAGCAGGTTCACTGTTCCGTGCTCAAGGATGCCTGCACGAACCGTTTCCTGAATTTCCTTGCGGCTGCGGATTTCCACCACCACAGATTCGATGCCCTGCTTGGCCAGCAGATGGGAGAGCATCAGGCCGGCTGGGCCTGCACCCATGATGGCCACTTGGGTGGTAATCGGTGTACGTGCCATGGTTCCTCGCTTCGTTGCGGATCCCTGCTTGCCATGAAGCGGGATGAATCTTGTATTCAGTGTGGCCCGCGAGGAGTGATTGGCGTGACAACAATTCCGTTGAACGGAAGCTAGACTTTAATCGCCGAGTTGACGTCCTATCCCCCGGGCAGCCGTTTGGAGCGCGGGCACCAGCGCCTGAAGTCGCATTTCCGCCAGCGGCACAACCACTCCGAGCGCCGCCACGGTGCGACGCTTGCTGTTGATCACCGGCACGGCAATCCCCCACGTATCGGGATCCACCACACCAGCCAATTGCGCGTACCCCTGCTGCGCCGCTTCGGCTAGAAGTTGACGCACGACGCCGGCAGTTACCTTTGCGCTGGGATCTGCGAATTGCCGGAGGTACTCCGTCTGCAATTCGCGCGATTGGTTCGACATCAGGGCCAGACCGGCCGAGGAAATGTGGACGGGCATCCGCCCGGCGATCCGCGCCCGGTTGGCCACTGATCCCCGACGCGAAAGCCGCTCCACAAATAGTGCCTCCCACCCGTCAAGCACCGCCAGATTCACATTCTGGTTGAGGACTTGCTGTATATCTTCCATGAACGGCATGGCAGCCTGCCTGAGAGCCAGTGTGGGTGAATTGCGGTTGACGAGTTCCCATAAACGCAGACCCAAGCGAACAGTACCGCCCGCGCCGAGGTCCAAGAGTCCATGTTCGGAGAGTTGCCGGACCAGTCGGTGGGCTGATGACAACGGAAGTCCAGATCGGTCAGCCAACTCGCTTAGCTGCAGCGAGGTGGTCCCTTCCGGGAAGGCCTCTATGACCCGCACCACGCGGTCTACCACTGAATCGCCTGACGCCGAGTTTGCCATGCTCTGCTCCTTTGCTTCCGGCCGCCGCCTCATGAGGGCGCTCATCAGTCTGCTGATTGCGGTGCTCCGGGACACGGCCTGGGCGAATGCCCTGCTGGCTCCCTTCCGTTCAATGGTAGAACGTGTGCCAGGCAACACCGCGCGGTGATACAACTCTCTTAACCGACCGACCGACCGTTCTGCGGTGGGTCGACCTATCTGCGAAGTACCGAGGACGCTATGCCAACGATGTCATCTGCCCGCCGCTCTCAATGGCCCGTCTGGCTTTGCTGGCTGGCCATGGTGTTGGACGGCTTCGACCTCGTTGTCCTGGGTACCGTCATCCCAACACTCATCAAGACCGGCGAGTTGGGCTTTGACGCGTTCGGGGCTACCTTCGCCGCCACCATTTCATTGGTAGGTGTGGGCCTCGGCGCCCTCTTCATCGCGCCGCTTTCGGACAAATTCGGACGCCGTAAACTCCTGATCGCCTGCGTAGCAAGCTTCTCGCTGTTCACCGTCGGAGTTGCCTTCGCCCCGAATGTCGCCGTCTTCTCCCTGCTTCGTATGCTGGCCGGACTCGGCTTGGGCGCGTGCCTCCCTGCGGCTTTGGCGTACATCAACGACTACGCCCCTGCCGGATCGGCTGGCAAGTCCACTACCCGGACCATGACCGGCTACCACGTTGGCGCCGTAGCAACGGCGCTTCTGGCAATTTTCATCGTTCCGAACTGGCGGCTCATGTTCATCATCGGCGGCGTTGCGGGTCTCGCCCTTCTGCCCTTCCTGTGGGCGAAACTCCCGGAGTCTCTCCCTGAAGCAGCCCCTGCTGCAGGCACCCCGGCCACAACGGCTCCGACGCAGGCCAGCGAACTCAAGACGAGCCAACCCGCAAACGCAACAACCGCCGTCGGGCGTTCAACCAGCGCCAAGCCGAAGACAGGTTTCCGCGACCTCCTGCAGAAGCCGTATCCGATGGTTGCCTTGGGTATCGGCATCGCCTCGTTCATGGGGTTGCTGCTGGTCTACGGCCTGAACACGTGGCTGCCACAGCTGATGGCAGCCGCAGGTTACCCGGTTAGCACGGGCCTTACACTGCTGCTGGTCCTCAACCTCGGCGCCGTCGCTGGTCTCTTCCTCGCCGGAATCCTGGCCGACAAACACGGGACCAAAAAGATCGTGCTGATGTGGTTCGGTTTGTCCGCAGTGTTGCTGGCGATCCTGAGCGTCAAAATCCAGAACGAGTTCCTGCTCAACGCAGCCGTATTCGTCACGGGGGTCTTCGTCTTCAGCTCCCAGGTACTGGTGTACGCCTGGGTCAGCCAACTCTTCCCTCCCCGCCTTCGTGGTACGGCGCTGGGCTTCGCAGCAGGGGTGGGCCGGCTCGGCGCAATCGTCGGGCCGGCGGTGACGGGGACTTTGGTTGCCGCAAACATCGCTTACCCTGCAGGCTTCTACGTTTTCGCCGCCGCCGGGCTGTTGGCCGTAGCCGCGCTGTTCCTCGTGCCGCACCAGGTCACAACGGCCGACACCAGCGTGCCGGCAGAGCGCTGAACACCAGGTGAGTGCTGAACGACCGGTGAGTGCTGAACACCAGGTGAGCGCTTCGCACTAGAGAGAAGTCCGGGGCGTGGTGCAGAGGGACTCCCGTGCTTTCCCCAGCAGCTGCGGACCCTCGGCAAAGCAGCGGTCCGTGGACTTCTGAAGGGCCGGGAATGCCCGGATTGCGGAGTCGAAGTGGTCTTCCCGGATCATCCGTTCAATGACCTGGCACTGATCCTCCGTCTCCATGGCTCCCACCATGGCCGAGGAAATCTTCAGGCTCAGGATGGCGTCCATACTCGCTTCAGCGTTGTGCCCGCATAAGCCGTTGGAGATGCTCAGCACCCGGTCCGGCAGCATGGACAGGTAATTGGAGAGAAAACCGAGCGCCGGTGATGGATCTCCCAGCTCGTCAGCCAACTCTTGAAGGCGGCACGGTTCCAAGGTGGTGGCCTCCGTTGCGGGGCCCGGGTCCTCACTCACCGTTTGCCGCCTGGGGCTTCGCGGTGCCTTGCGGGGCTGTGTTGTCCGGGTCTTTGGTCCAGATGGAGGCCAGCATTCCGATGACGAGGATGGCGGGTGCGCCGTACATGAGGGTGTTCATGACGATGGGTTCGCGCAGGGCCCGGATGGCGTTGCCAACGTAGGGGATGGTGGCTACGTGCTTGTCCACGGTGTTGCCTTGGAGGGTGGCGATCCAGGGGTCGAGGCCGTTGTTGGCGTCGCCTTTGGTCTGGACTGCGATTCCGCCGTCGGCGGTGGTGGTGATCTCGGTGATGCGGTGGGTTTCCACGCGCTGGTCTTCGACGGGGATGTGGTAGGTGATGATGTCGCCTACTTTGACGTCGGTGGTGGGGGTGGGGACGGTGACCACGACGTCGCCCGGGTTGATCAGCGGGGCCATGGAACCGGTGAGCATGGTGGAGGTTTGGTAACCCAGGATCCGTGGCCCGATCGCCAGGAACAGGAACACCAACGCGCCTAGGATCAGCATGCCCACGCCGATGCCCTTGACCACTTTGCCGGCAATCCGACGAAACCGGCCAGCAGTGCCAGCGGCCCTGGCAGCAGTTGTAGGGGCCGCAGTTGTGACGGCAGCTGCGGCGGCAACAGTTGGGGTGGCCGCATCAGCTGAAATTCCGACGGCGGCACTAGCCTCCCCGGCGGAACGCCGGCCGTGGAGTGCGGGTTCTTTGATGCTGGTGATAATGCTCATGACGTGGCGTTCCTTCCGTGGTGGGGGTTGAAGTTCGTGGGGGGTAAGGCGCGCTCACCGTGTTGAACAGCGAAACCGGTGACCCACAGGAGAACCGCTCTCCAGCAGAAACGCTGCCCAACAGCAGAACCGGGTGCGTCAATACCGGCGGACCTGATCGGGCAGGGGGGCGCCCGACCAGGCCCGGCGGGGCTGGTGGTGATTCTCCGTTCTGGTGAAGCGGCTGTGCTTGACGGGATACTCGCCGGGCCTGATCGGGCTGGGGGAAAGGAACCGATCAGACCCGGCGGGGCCGGTGGTGTTGTTTACTTGGTGGTTTCGGTGCGTTGGGTGCCGGTGAAGGCGAAGGCGATGGTGGAGGTGGCGCCTTGGAAGTCGTTGTTCGCGGTGGTGGGGAACGCGGTGGTGACTTTGAGGTTGTCGGTCTTGGCCGAGGTCAGCGAGGTGAGGTTGTTCAGGACCTTGTTCGCTGCGATGACCGGTCCGGAGGCCAGGACGGTGGTCTTGGTCCCGGTGCAGTTGTACGGGGCTGCGGCGCCGGTCCAGGCCACGGAGCAGTTTTCGATGGTCAGCTGCAGGCCGTTGGTCACGTCCGTGGTGAGCAGGGATGCGGTGGTGCCGGCGTTGGTGGTGAGGGTGACGTTGTTCAGGTCCGAGTTGCCGGTGTTGGCCAGGGTGACGAGTTTTTCGACCTTGTCACCGGGCAGCAGTCCAGCGACCGGGACGTTGAGGGTGTTGGCCGGACCGGGTGCGCCCAGGGCGATGGTGACCGTTCCTGCGGTGACGGCTTGGGAGGCGGAGGTCGAAGAGGTGAACGCGCCGTAGGTGCCCATGCCGGCGACGGCGGCTGCGGTGCCGACCAGTGCGACGGAAGCGAGGATCTTGCCGGAGGTGGTCTTGAGGCTGATGGCCATGGGGATCAGTTTCCTTTCGGGAGGCCACCGTGAGACCGGCCGGCCGTTCGTTTCCAGCCTGTGTGGCTGACAAGAACTACTGTGCCGGGCCCGGATCAAGAACAAATCCTGCATACCCGCAACACTTCCTCAGGAAAACCTCAAGACTCCCGCAGCCAAATACAACCCAGCCCAGCCCAACCCAGCCGAACCCCGGGCAATCTACGCACGTCGGGATAGCCCATCGAACCCCATGTGCAACACTTCTTGATGCACATGAACGGCCAATGGAAGGGTGGGACTCATGCCAATGTGGTTGCAGGCCTTGATGTGGGGATCACTTGCCGGTGGCGCTTTAGTCCTCGGAGCGGGCATAGCGTGGATCTGGAAAGTGCCGGCCAAAATCGTGTCCACGGTGATGGCATTCGGCGCCGGCGTCCTGATCTCTGCATTGTCGTTCGAACTTGTGGATGAGGCCGTTGAGGGCGGCGGACTGATCCCCACCATCTTTGGCTTCCTTTTGGGGGCGGTGATCTTTGTGGGCTCCAACGTCTTGCTGGCCCGGGCTGGAGCCAAGCATCGGAAACGTTCCGGTGGACCTCAGCCCTCGGAGAAGGATTCCCCGGGAAGCGGCAGGGCCATCGCAGTAGGGGCACTTATTGACGGCATCCCGGAATCAGTGGTCCTTGGTGTTGGCCTTCTCGCCGGCGGAGCAGTGAGTCCGGCCATGCTCGCCGCCGTCTTCATATCCAACGTCCCGGAAGGCCTCTCCAGCACGGCAGGCATGAAGAAGGCCGGACGCAGCCCCGCCTACGTCTTTGGCACCTGGGCCGGCATTGCAGTGTTCAGCGGGCTTGCTGCCCTGCTGGGATACACCGCCTTGGAAAATGCTCCGGAGAGCGTGATCTCGTTTATCACGGCCATTGCCGCGGGCGGAATCCTCGCCATGCTCGCGGACACCATGATTCCCGAGGCCTTCGAGGAGCACCATAATCTGACCGGGCTAACGGCCGCGGTGGGATTCCTGAGTGCGTTCACGATTCATCACGTCGGCGGCTAAACACCGGCCGGGTTGGCCCCACGTCACTTGGGCGGGGACACGCGAACTACGGCAGCAGCCCAATCAGGGGCAAGGCGACCGCCGTCGAGATTGCCATGGCGGCCGTGTTGCCGATGACGGGATGGAAGCCGGTGGGCAGCCGCGCAGAGATCGCCTTGGCTACAGGCGGTGCCAGGATGGCACCTATCACGGCACCACCCACCATTCCCTGCCAGGAGCCGCCGTACGCGAGGACTGCCGCCGGGGCAACCGACACAACGGACGCGTAGGTGGCCGCCCATCCGCCCTCGCGGTACCAGCCCCGCCACAGCGTGACACCGATAGCCGAGGTCAGTGCCTGGGCAAACAGTATGTGCGGCAGCAGGCCGGTCCCGTACGACGGCAGTCCCGGGTTCAGGACAAATGCCGCGGCCACAGCAAGGATTACACCGGCGCCGGCGAGCTCGTTGGCGAAGAAATGAGTTTCCGTGAAGTCCTTGAGGACCCGCCGCGCAGCCCAAGCGGCGTCGGCGGGAACGCGCCGGTTGAGGCTCGACGGCGGCAGCTCCGCTTGCGTGGCAGGGCGAACCTCCCGAGACTCCCGCAGGACAAGCCACGGCAGACGCCGGGCTATCAGGAATGAGATGACCGAGCCCACTGACATGGCGAGCACGCTTGCCACCACAGCCGGCAGGGCAAGCGGGGCTGAAACAGTGGGGATAAACAGCAACGCCAACGGTGTGGTGGTAGCTGCACCCAGGATCGCTCCGGTGATGCAGGTCCGCCAACCAGCCCCGTACAGCAGGACCATAGCGGGAGCGACGCAAACGAACGGAACGAACGTTGGCTGCCACCCGTCGTCGAGCACCCAACCGAACACCAGGTTGGACAGCAACAAACTCATCGAAGCGGAAGCCAAAACCCAGGGCCACAGCCCGGAATCGTAGCTAAGTGTGCCGACCCACTTCACACCGCGACGGCCAACGCACCACGCTAACGCGGCACCCGTGAGCAGTCCGACCGCTCCGAGATCGGACTTGTAGAACAGCGGCTCGGTCATGTCACCGAGGAACCAGCGCACCGCGGCCAGAGCGGAACCGATGGTTTCCTGCGCCCAGCCGGCGTAACCGGGACCCACTCGCGGAGAATGCTCCGCGAGCATGTGGAGGAGGAGTGCGATCACGCCGATGAGTGCCACCATTCCGAAGGCTCCCAGAGCGGTGCCGGCCGCGGAGCGCTCGGGGCTGCGTTCGGGGCTGTGCTCGGGCGTCGGTCCCGGCGAATGTTGCGACTGCGGGAGGGCGTTGTCGGCTGCGAAAGAGTGCGTCATTGGTGGCCCTATGCGTGCGGATTGGCGTGGCTCTGAGCAGCGTAGCGGACCTCCGGATGCGAGCTGCAGCCACGGCGCTACGGGGGATTTGTGACCGGCAGCGGGCACGTATCAATCCGTCAGTCGTCCAACGCCATCAAGCCGCTCACCCTTAGTGGGTGATCTTTCTACCCAATCGATACCGATCCCCTGAAGGCACGCGCGCTGGGGGTGCTGGCGAATCGAGAATGGTGTTGTGGTCCAGCCGGGGAGCGATTCCCCAGCCGGAGGACGACGGTCCAGCCCCGGGCCGAACGAACGATGGGAAAGACACCATGAGCTTTTTGGAATCGTTGTGGAGCATCATTGTTGCGTCTTTCTTTGTTGCCTATTTGATCCTCCTCTTTCAGATCATCTCCGATCTTCTCCGCGATAAAGCCCTGAGTGGTGGCGTAAAAGCATTGTGGATCCTATGCCTGTTCGTGGCTCCTTTCATCTCCGCATTGATCTACGTCATCATGCGTGGAAAGGGCATGGCTCTGCGTAGTGAAATTCGGGTCAGGGAATCGGTGGAAGAGGCGGAGAACTACATCCGCGACGTCGCCGGAGCCCCCTCCCCCACCCAACAAATCGAAGCGGCCAAAGCGCTGCTTGCCGCTGGAGACATTAACGAAGCCGAGTACGCTCGCCTCAAGGAGATCGCTTTGGCCTGACCCGGGCTACGGTCTGCTCTTCACGTACAGCCGAAAGGGACCGCATGACGCGATTGAAGGCATTCCCCCTGTTGGAAGGCGGACCGTTCCGCTTCGGCCTCATCGCAGCGCTCGGTGTACTTGTAGCCCTGGCTTTGGGCTCCGCAGTCATCACATTGCGGTATTCGCTGACCTTGATCTTTGCCGCATTGTTCATCTCCCTGGGCCTCTATCCCCTGGTTCGTTGGCTGGAACGGTGGAAATTCTCCCGCGGCGGCGCAGTCCTTGCCGTGGCGGTTGGCTTCCTGCTGCTGGTGGCCGTGCTGATACGGTTCATCGTCCCCATCCTGGTGGAGGAAGGCGCAGCGCTGGTCAGTTTGCTGCCATCCAGTTTCGAAGCAGTCAGTGAACAGGAATGGTTCCTGGAATTTAACGGAACCTTAGGAGGAGCGCTGACCCCGCTCTTGGAGTGGCTGGAAACCTCGGCGGCGGATCCCAATGTGTGGCTCGCCATTGGCGGGGGTGCCGTGCAGGTGGGCTACAACGTGGTGAATGGCACCTTCGCCGTAATTTTTGTTGTTGTCCTGACCCTCTATTTTGTGGCTGGGCACGAAATGATGAAAGCCAGCCTTTACTCCCTGGTTCCCGCATCACGACGGGAATCATTCGCGGAGATAACCGACACAATTGTTGCTTCGGTGGGTAAATACCTCAGCGGCATGTCCATCCTTGCGTTGTTCAATGCGATCTTCACCTTCATTCTCCTGTCTGTTGCAGGAGTCAGGTACGCGGCGGTCCTCGCTGTCCTGGCGTTCCCCATCACCCTCATACCTTTGGTGGGCAGCGCCATCAGCACGGCAATCATTACCGTGGTGTCACTTTTCACCTCTCCCTCGACGGCCCTTGTGGTCTTCCTCGTCATGCTGGCTTACATGCAGGTGGAGGCCTACGTGCTCACACCACGCATAGTGGGAAAGGCGATCAGCATCCCAGGCTCCCTGGTCCTCATTGGCGCGATGGTGGGCGGGACGCTCCTGGGCCTGCTGGGGGCGCTGATAGCGTGCCCCACCACGGCCTCTATTCTGCTGATCATCAAAAAGGTGGTCATACCGCAGCAGAACGCCAAGTAGCGCGGCGTGCAAGGACTACTGAACGACGCCGATGCTGTCGCCTGGATCTTGTTGGCGCTCCACATTGTGCTCGGATCAATCGCGGCAGTGATGGTCTCCGCAAACAGGCGGCCGTCTTCTGCCATTGCCTGGGTGCTGGCTATCATCTTCATCCCCTATTTGGGAATGGCGGCATTCCTGCTGGTTGGCCGCGGAAAACTTCCCAAGGCCAGGCGCGATAAGCAGCGCGTCGTCAACGAGCTCATGCTGGCACGGACGCCTGGCCTCTCAGCAGTGAGCCACAGTGAGGACTGGCCCGCTTGGCTGCGCTCCGCCGTCGAACTTAACCTCCGGCTGGGCGCGCTGCCCATGGTGGGCGGCAATCGGGCCGAATTGCTGGAGGACTACAAAGGAAGCTTCGACCGCATGATCGCGGACATCGACGCCGCCACGGAGTACGTGCACGTGGAGTTCTACATTTTGGCGTTGGACCCCACAACTGAGCCGTTCTTCGAGGCCATGGCCAGGGCTTGCCGGCGGGGAGTTGCGGTCCGCGTCCTCTTCGACCATTTGGCAGCGGTCCGCGACCCCACGTATCGGGACATGCTGAGCGCTTTTGATGGGATGGGCGCCGAATGGCATGCCATGCTCCCCTTGCGTCCTTTCAAAGGACAGTGGCAGCGCCCGGATCTGCGCAATCATCGCAAGCTGGTGGTAGTGGACGGCAGCGTGGGATACACGGGCTCGCAAAACCTCATAGATGCGTCCTATAACAAGAAGAGCAGCATCAAGCGTGGCCTCCAATGGCACGAATTGATGGTGCGGTTGGAAGGCCCCGTGGTGCGGGAACTGGACGCAGTGTTCGTCACTGACTGGTACAGCGAATCCGAGACACTGCTGCCGTTGGACACTTCGCCGGTGGTCCTTGGTTCCGCACCCGAGCTCATCGACGCACAGGTCCTTCCCAGTGGCCCCAGCTTCGACAATGACAACAACCTCAAGCTCTACACCACACTCATCTACAAGGCCGAGCACCGCGTCAGCATCACCAGCCCATACTTCGTACCGGACGAGGCCATCCAGTTGGCCATCATCACAGCAGCCTCCCGTGGCCTCAACGTGGAGCTCTTCGTCTCGGAAGTGGGCGACCAAGCCATGGTCTACCACGCACAGCGTTCCTACTACGAGGTTCTACTGCGGGCAGGCGTCCGAATTTACCTGTACAAGGCCCCGCAAGTCCTGCATGCCAAGCACTTCACCGTGGACTACGACGTCGCTGTGATCGGCTCGAGCAATATGGATGTCCGATCCTTCAGCCTCAACATGGAAGTTTCCGTACTGGTTCATGGACGCTCAATAGTCGACCAAATGCGGGCAGTCGAGGACAGCTACCGCGCGGCCAGCACGGAGTTGCTGCTGGAGGACTGGCTCCGCCGGCCAGTAGGCCACAAGGCACTGGATAACCTGGCGCGGTTGACGTCCTCGCTTCAGTAGCGTGGCTTGGTTAGTCATCCAACTGCAGATACCAGGTCACTCCAGCGCTGATGGCCCGGCCCAGAAGCAATGAGAACGCTATGGCAATCACCACGGCGAACTCAGTGGAAAGCCCGGGCAGGAGCCCGGAGAGGGCACCAATACCCACGGAGTATGCGGACCACACGATGCCTGCCACCACCGAATACAGGACGAACCTCCCCCGTGGAACCGGGGTGATCGCGCTGGCCACGTTCATGGTCAGCCGCCCCATAGGCACGAACCTGGACGTCAGGACCCACGAGGCCGCATGCTTGGCCAAGCGTTCCCGGGATGCGTGCAGAGCCTTCTGGGGGCGGGGACCCTGAAGCATCCTCCAGTTGGCCATATCCCGGCGACGGACCAATTCGTAGGCGCCCACGTCGCCGGCCACGGCACCGGCGAGCATGGCTGCGAACAACAGGAACGCGTTGGGGAGGTTATCCGTGGCCGCGAGCGCACCCAAGGCCACGAACAATGACGTCGTGGGAATCGGCGGGAAGATGGCCGAGAGCGCAACAAAGATCGCCCCAAGCGGGTAGACCCACCCGGAGTCCGCGGCACTCATGATGTCCTTGAAAAACTGCATGGTGAAACCCCTCTCGCGGGCCTTCTCCAAGCGTCTCACGGCCGCCAAGATCATCCTTACGTCCCATGGCCGCCACGCGGATCGTCTATACCGGGTGAATCCTCGAAGCCCCGCCCCTACACTGAAGGTGTGGACGACCTAGGTGGTACCCGCCCGGACCTCTTAAGCCCGAAGCCAACTGCGGTCCCACGGCCGCCCTTGGCATTGATGGCACGCCCCCGACTCGTGGCCAAGCTTGATTGCACGGCCAGCACCGTGCTGATCTGCGCCCCCGCAGGGTACGGAAAAACAGTGCTCTTGAGCCAGTGGCTGGAAGGTCAGTTGCACGACGTCGCGTGGCTCGGCCCCGACCAACACAACAGGGAAGCCCTATGGCCCGCCATATTGGGGGCGCTCCGGCGATGCCCTGCCGTTCCACCGGGCGCTTTGGAGCAATTTTCCGGAGCCGAAGACTGTGCTGTGGACGTCCTGGGAGATCTTGCCCAAGTACTGACTGCATCCGGCACCACCATTCGTCTGGTGATCGACGGCGTGGACGGCTTTGCTCCGGTTGAACGAGATTACTGGATACCCGCATTGCTCAACCAAGCGGGCCTGCCCCTTCAACTGGTCCTTGCTTTCCGGGACAACTCTGCGGTTGACCCGGGACCTGCCCGGCTGAGTGGACGCGTCATTGAGGTCGGCGCGAAAGACCTGGCTTTCACTGTGAACGACATCAACGTACTGGCAGCAAGGACAACCACCCTGGTGGGGGTGCAGCAACTGCCTGAGCTTTTCAGGCAGACCCAGGGGTGGCCGGCCTGTGTGGTCCTCGCCTTGCGTTATCTTCGCGAGGCTGCCAATCCGGACGCCGCTCTGGGAGACCTCGCTGCCAACGACCGGCAGCTCTCCGATTACCTGGACCACCAGATCCTCAGTGCTCTTTCCCGTGAGGAACGGCATGTACTGTCCAGCTCCAGCGTTTGCCGCGAGGTGGTTGCGGCACAGGCCAACATCCTTGCTGGCAACACGAACGCCGGCTGCATCCTCTCGCGCCTGGCCGATGACAAGGGAATCGTTGAGTCGTCAGGCATCGGGCGGAATGTCTTCCTGGTCCACCCTCTGATCCGCGGCTATTTCAAAGCCAGGCTGGCCCGGAAGCACCCCGACGAACTACTGCGCTTCAGCCGGATTGCTGCGCGGTGGCATGAGTGTGCCGGCGAGCCTGTTGCGGCGCTCAGGCACGCCATGGACTCCGCGGACAATGATTTGATCATCGACGTCCTTGAACGGCATGGCGCGGCGCTCTTGGGATCGGGTGAAGTGGTGCACGTCCGCCGTGCGATTGCTGCTTTGCCTGACGCCCTCTTCGCTGTGAATCCCAAACTCTGCGTGGTTGCCGCACTGGCCTATGTTGAAAGCCGTCAGCCCACCACCGCTACCCGTTATTTAGCTGCGGCTAACCGGCATCGGACTGCCGACCCTCCTGCCGAACTCCGAGAGCTGCAGGCTCTGGCAAAAGCGCGACTTTCCTGGTTCAGCGACGCGTGGGACAGCCATGACCCGCAGGCCACCGTGGACCACGCTGCGCTCCGTTTCTCGGGGCACAGCGACGTCCGTATCGAGGCGAGGATGGTTACGGTCACTGCGGCGTTGGTGGAAGGCAGCTATGGGATTGCCGAGAACGAAGCTTCCGCAGCCCTCATCGAAGCCAGCGAGGCAGGCAACGCTTACCTCGCCGGCAAGGTCTATCTCAAACTGGCAGCCATGTATTCGCTGCAAGGCCAGCTCCGCCGTGCCGGTGAAGTTCTGCGGCTCTCAGAGGAAAAGCTGCCGAGACAACTGTGGACGGCCGGCGCCGGAAGGTCTGCTGGCGCACTCATGCATGCCTCGGCCGCGCTCCTCCGTGCTGAACCGAACAAGGCCCTGCAGTTTGCCGCGGCAGGCCTTTCCGAACTCGGACAACTCGGGTCTTCCTCCACGGGAGTCGGGGGTGCCATGCGAGCCACGCTGGAGATCATTACAGCATGCGCGCACCTGGATTCCGGGAACAGGCGCAACTCCCTTGGCGACCTGCGGCAAGCCAGGCTGCGGATCAGCAGAAACCATGTCTTTGCCCGGCCGCTGGCTGCCAGCATCGCTGTGATCGAGCACACCGCTGCACTGGCATTTGGCCATGCCGACCAAGCCCGTGAGGTGTTGGAATGGGCGGAAGAGCGAATTCCAGGAACGGGTGAACTTTGCCTCCTGCGTGCTCAGGGGCCAGCCGGGATCAGCCGCTTCGACGCTGCTTCGGACCGCCTCAGGCCATTGCACGCCGGCACAATAACGCCGCTGCTGGAATGGACCAGGCTCCACGTGACCGTTCTGGAATGCTCCATGGCCCTACGGACCGGACGACGCACACTGGCCGGCAAACTCCTGGAAGAAGCCCTCCACATAGCCGACGAACTGGACGTCCTCCGACCCCTGGCCATCGCTCCCCGGGAAGTGATGGACTTCCTGGTGGAAAGGGTAGGCGCCTATGGGCCCCGAGAGGCCCTGGCCCAGCGGCTGCTGACTTTGCGGCCGCCCACTGACACCCGGCAAGCGCAGTCGTTGACTCCCCGGGAACGGGAGGTCCTCGCTCTCCTTCCATCGCATTTGTCGCAGGAACAGATGGCTGCGGAACTCCACTTGTCCGTGAACACGGTGAAGACTCACGTTCGCATTATCTATTCGAAGCTGGGGGCCGGTTCACGGCATGACGCGGTGGCAGCGGCCTATAAGACCGGATATTTACCCTAGCCGTGACCTCGGAAAACGCCCATCACTCACCTGTTTGGGGTGACCCTGCGGCGGGAACACGGATCTAGTCTGAGAGAATGCTGGCCAAAGATCCTGCGGGTTACCGAAGGCGCTCATGACAGACGTCGCCCTCACGTTGCTGGTGCTCGTCGTGGTGATTGCGGCGTTCGTGTGGAACCGCCTGCCGGTTGAGGTAGTGGCACTCGGAGCGGCCTTGGCCTTGTATGGCACCGGCATTGTGGGGTTGGACGATACGTTTGCCGGTTTCGGGAGCGGGACCGTGGTGTTGATTGCGGCGCTGTTCGTGGTGGCGGAGGCCATTGATGCCGCAGGCGTTACTACATGGTTGGGAAGCCTGCTCATCAGGTTTTCGGGGACGAGCCGGACCCGGCTGATGGTGTTGATGATGGTTCTTACGGCCCTATTAACGGCACTCATCAGTGTCAATGGGGCAGTTGCCGCGTTGCTTCCCATGGTGGTTGTGCTGGCGGTTCGCCTGGGCAGGCGGCCTTCCGAGTTGTTGATGCCCCTGGCCTTTGCCGCTCACGCGGGTTCACTGCTGATCCTGACCGGTTCACCGGTGAACATCCTCATTCTCAATGCGGCGCTGGACACTACCGGAACGGGGATCGGGTTCTTCGAGTTCGGGCTGGTGGGGCTTCCGCTGTTGTTGGGAACCATCGGTTTGACCCTCTGGCTGGGGCCACGGCTTTTGCCCACCAGGACACCTGAGGCACTCCCAAAGGATCTGGGTTCCCATGGTGAGACGCTCATGAACCATTATCTGGATGGCGATGGGTTGAGCCGGCTCAGCATCCCCGCCGGTTCGGCCTTGGTGGGCCAGCCGGTTGCGTGTCTTCAGGACGAGCACGACGGCGGTCATCTCCACCTCATCAGCGTTCAGGACCCGGCCGGCAAGCCGTCCGAGAGCGATGTGTTCGAAGGAGGCGATGAGATTGTGGTGCGAGGGGGACAGCAAACCATCAACGCCCTTGCCGCCCGGTATGGCCTGAAACAGGACGACGACGCGACGTGCGGGCTCATCAGCAGCAGCTACGGAGTAGCCGAGGTGGTGGTCGCACCCCGTTCGAACCTCGTTGGCACGGAGGCTTACCCCGGCATGGTCACCGAAAGCGGCGACCTGGTGGTGCTGGCCCACCATCATCCGGGCGAGCCGGAATCGTCGGGACGCACTCTCATCACCGCCGGAGACAGGCTGCTTCTGCAGGGAACCTGGTCTGCCTTGGACCAGCACACAGTGGATCACAACGTCTTGCTGGTGGACTCGCCGGATACCATCCGTAGGCAGACCGTCCCGTTGGGGCCCCGCGCCACACCGGCGCTGATCGTCGTCGGCGTCATGGTTGTCCTGTTGGCCACCAATCTCGTCCCTGCGCCGGTCGCCGCGCTCCTGGCCGCGCTGGCCATGGTGGTACTCCGCGTGGTACCTGTTCAGCAGGCCCACCGTTCCATGGCGTGGACCACGCTCATCCTGGTGGCAGGAATGATCCCGTTGTCCACGGCGATCACCTCGACGGGCACTGCCGAGATCCTGGCTGAAGGCATGGTGTCCGTAGTGGGAGATGGCGGCCCGTTGTTGTTGCTGGTGGGACTATTCGTGGTCACCGCCGTCCTGGGGCAGTTGATCAGCAACACGGCCACAGCGCTGATCATCATCCCCATTGCCCTGTCCGTGGCGCAGGAGTCCTCCATCAACCCCTACGCAGTGCTGATGTGTGTGTCGGTGGCGTCCTCCGCTGCCTTACTGACGCCGGTGGCGACTCCGGCCAACATGATGATCATGCAACCGGCAGGCTATCGGTTCGGCGACTACTGGAAGTTCGGGCTGGCGATCATGGCCCTCTATGCAGCTGTGGCCATCCTGCTGGTGCCCGTGATCTGGCCGCTTCAGAACTAGCACCAATAAACCCATGCAACCAACAGAGCACACCAGGAGCAAGACATGGCCAGTGAGCGCACCACCAAAGAAACCCCACCACCCGTCAAGGCGGCTTCCTGGCTGCCCCTGATCGTGGTGGTCCTCACCCAGATCCAGGCATCGTTCGCCGTCAACGCCTTGACGGTTTCAATGCAAGGCATCACTACCGACCTGGACACTGCGGCTACATCCGTGGGCACTGCCATCACTGCCGGAACGTTTTCAATGGCGGCCTTCATCCTGTTGGGAGCTAAGCTGGGCGCGCGGTTCGGAACGCGCAAGGTGTTCCAGATCGCCGTGGCCATCCATGCGGCCGCCATGGCGGGTGTGGCGCTGAGTCTCAGTCCCGCAATGCTGTTCATTGCCCAGGCTTCTTCAGGCGCGGTAATTGCACTGATCGCACCGGCCCTCACCGTCTTCATCGCCACCAATTACAAGGACCAACAACAAGCCAAAGCCATCGGGCTCCTGGCCGCGGCCATCCCGGCAGCGGGTGTTTTGGCGCTGCTCATTGCCGGCTGGTTCGCAACCACCATCGGCTGGCGTTACTCGTTTGGTCTCATGGTGGTCCTTGGTGCCATCAACCTGCTGCTGAGTTTCAGGCTCAAGACTGTCCCGGCGCAACCGAACCTGAAGATCGACTGGACGGGGTCGATCATCGCCGCGGTGGCCGTCATCCTGCTGAGCTTCGGTTTCAGCGGCCTGTCCTCCTGGGGTACGTGGTTCGCCACCAGCCAGGCACCCTTCGAGATCCTCGGCCTCTCACCCGCGCCACTCCTGATCATCCTGGGGCTCATCATGGGCCAGGTGTTCTTCACGTGGATCAGGAAGCGCCAGGATGCCAAGCTTCCGCGGATCTTCGACCTCAGGGTGCTCGCTTCCAGTTCCGAGCTCGCAGTCACGGCGTGTATGGCCATCATGCTGTTTGTTGGTACGGCCGCAAACTTCCTGATCCCCCTGTATATACAGATCGTTCAGGGCCGTTCCAGCATTGAGACCTCGTTTTCGATCATCCCTTACACCTTGTCGATCTTCCTCGCGAGCACCTTTGTGGCTTTCCTGTACGACAAATTCCCGCCACGCGTCATCGCCCAGGGCGGCTTCGTGGTGGTGGCCGGCGCACTCATCCTGCTCGCCTTCACCATCCGCAATGACTGGGGTCAGGTCTTCGTGGTGCTGGGGCTGATTCTGCTGGGACTTGGCCAAGGCGCAATCGTCGCCTTGGTGTTCAACACGCTGCTCAGCGCGGTTCCCCGCGAGTTGGCCGGCGACGTCGGAGCTTGGCGCGGGCTGGTCCATAACCTCTCCGGCAGTGTGGGCATCGCGGTGGCGAGCGCGTTCGCCGTCGGAATGTTGTCCAGCCTGATAGCCAGCGGCGCCGCCGCGCATCCGGAGGTATCCCAGGAGTTGATCTACAAGGTGAACATCAACGAGGCCGACTTCATGACCAATGCCCAAGTTGAAGGCGTCATCGGCGACCGGGTCAGCAGTCCCGCCGAGTTGGAGGCCGCGATCGAAGTCAATGAGGAAGCTCGCCTTCGGGCCCTGCAGATCTCCCTCCTCGGGTTGTCCGGGCTTGCCTTGCTGGCGGTTGTCCCGGCAGGCCGCATGCCCGGACGCATGAAGGGTGACCTCCCTGAGCAACTCGAACCGGACGATCCGGATGCCATCCCGGAACCCGGCCTCCCGGCGGACCAAGCGGTTACGGCGCATCCCACCGCCACAGCGGCGCAAGCCACCACGGCGGCTCAAACCACTACAGCGGCTCAAACCACTACAGAACAGGCGAAACGGTGAATCACGAACCCTACAAACTCATCCCTGAAGGTTTCACGGCTGTCCCGTCCCTTGAGGCCGACGAACCGGAGCTGCACTTCGTGGACGGCTTTGGCCAGCTGGATGCCCTTGGCGTGGTTGTCCCCTCCGAGGGTGAGGTTCCGGCGTCGGTCGGACTGCACCGGGAAACCTTGGAAAGTGCGGGCTTCGACGGCAAACCCGGAACCACGCTGCAGTTGGCAAACGCCTCGGGCACGCTGGTGGTTGCGGTCGGCGGCGGCAAACCCGGCTCATTGGACGCTGACGGCTGGCGGAAGGCCGCCGCGGCCTTGGTTCGCGCCACGCAGCGCCACGCGCGGATTGGATTTGAGCTTTCCGATACTGCGGGAATCGACGCCGAGCACCTGGGGCAGGTTTTGGCCGAGGGCGTACTGCTGGCCCGCTACCGCTACGACACACTAAAGAGCAAGGCCAAGCCAACGGCTCTGAGTGAGGTGCAGTTCCTCGCCCCGGGCGTCGACACTGCGGCTGCGGAACGGGGGCTGACCACGGGTCGGGTGAAGGTCCGCGCCACCAACATAGCCCGCGATTTGTGCAATGCACCGCCGAGCCACCTCACGGCTGCGGGTTTGGGCGAGGTGTCGCAGGAGCTAGCCAATCGGTTCGGTTTCACGGTGGAGGAGTTCAACAAGCAACAACTCATCGACCTCAGGTGCGGCGGCCTCCTCGGCGTCAATGCCGGCAGCGCCCAAGAGCCCCGCATGATCAAGCTCAGCTACCGACCGGAGGGATCGCCAACAGGACACCTCGGATTGGTGGGCAAGGGCATCATGTACGACTCCGGCGGCGTCAGCCTGAAACCGAGCGATCCCATGCACCTGCTCATGAAAATGGACATGGGCGGGGCGGCAGCGGTCCTGGCCGTTTTCACCGCTCTCCGTGACCTCGGCTGCAAGGCCGCCGTTACCGGGTTCCTGATGTGCACGGACAATATGCCCTCCGGTTCGGCGTACAAGTTAGGAGATGTCCTCACCACCCGCAGCGGCCTCACCATCGAGGTGAAGAATACCGACGCCGAAGGTCGCCTGGTGATGTGCGATGCCATGACGCTGGCGGTGGAGGACCACGTGGACGGCATTGTGGATATAGCCACCCTCACCGGCGCGGCGCTGATGTCCTTGGGGCAGCTCACCGCTCCGGTGTTCGGGAACGATCAACGCCTGGTGGACCTGGTGCTTGAGTCCGGGAGCCGTGCTGACGAGCAGGTGTGGCAGCTTCCCCTGGAGCGGGCCTACCGTCCCCAGCTGGATTCCGACGTTGCTGATATCTCCAATCTGGGCGGACCCTACGCGGGGTCCACCACAGCTGCGCTGTTCTTGGCCGAGTTCGTTGGGGAGACCCCTTGGGCGCACATCGACATTGCCGGCACCATGCAGTCGGACAAGGACGACTTGTGGAGAAGCAAAGGTGCCACTGGCTTCGGCGCCCGCCTCTTGATCGACCTGGCCCTCGGCTACCCGGCGGGGTGAGGTGCGGAGGGCAGCAAAGAGGCCCCCCACTGCAGAACGTGCAGCGGCGGGGCCTCTTGGGCTTGGGGCAGTTACGCCTTCTTGCGCGTGAACAGTCCCCAGATGATGAGGACCAGCAGTGCGCCACCGATTGCCAGCAACCACGTGGAAAGCGACCAGAACTCGTTGATGCCCACCTTGAAGAGTGCGCTGCCGATCCAACCACCCAGCACGGCGCCAACGACGCCAAGGAGGATGGTGGTGATCCAGCCGCCGCCCTGCTTACCGGGCATGATGGCCTTTGCGATGGCGCCGGCAATCAAACCCAAGACGATCCAACCAATGATTCCCATTTTTCATTCTCTCTTTCCTGAAGGAGGCCCCAGTTCGGCACGGGGACGTGTGCCGCTATCTGCCTGATTGTTTGGCTACCAGCTGAGGCGTCGGAGCATGCCGACGGTTTGGCTGGCAGACGGCCTGCCGGCAGGGCGGGGATCAGTCATGGCGTGAAGCACCATGGACCAGCGCCGCCGCACCGTGCCGGGAATTCGGGGTTCCCCAAGAGTCCTTGCCACCATGGACTCCAAGGGTGTGCCTGGGAACGCTTTGGTCCCGGTCAGGCATTCGAGCGCAACCAAACCCAGTGAGTAGATGTCGCTGGCGGTGGTGGATGCTTCGCCGCACACCTCCTCGGGGCTGAGGTAGTGAGGTGTGCCCGAAGAAGAGTTGGGCGCCGCGTGGCGTCCGTTGAGCGCGATTCCGAAGTCGGTCAGTTTCGCAATTCCCGGCCCTTGCGGGTCGGAAGCGAAGTCCACCAGGATATTGCCGGGTTTGATGTCATTGTGGACGATTCCCCTGCGATGAACGTGGGCCAAGGCACGGGCAATGTCCGTCATCCAGGCAGCCGTTTGTTCAGGGGAAGCCGGGTTATGGTGCATGATCCCGCGCAAATCCTTGCCGCCCACCAGCTCCAGCACCACGTAACTGCGGCTTTCCTGATGGTGGATTCCTGCGTCGCGGGAGTCTCCCGAGTCCAGGACCCTGACAATGTTTTTGTGCCGCAGGCGTCCGTGGATTTCCAGCTCTCGCCGGAAAGGGGCGTTATCCGCTGAATCCGTGGACCTGAAAATCTTGACCGCAACCGCTTTGCCGGTAGCCAGGTCCCAGGCCTCATTGACGTAAGCCTCCGAGCCTCCGCCCAGTTGGGTGCCGAGCCGGTAGCGGCCTCCAAGGACCACGTCCGGTTGGCTGTCACTTGAGGCTACGGCGATTGCGGCGGGAGTCCCGGCGACGATGCTCGTGGACGTTGCTGTTGCGACTGCCGTGGTTGATGTTTCCCTCTTAGCGGCGCGTTCGGTACAGACGGCCCCGCGATCAGCGCGGACGGCCGCCCGTTCAAGGAGCGTCACTTGAGGAGGAGGTCGACTTCGGTGACCGGGACTCCGGTCACCTCGGCCAGAGCGCGAGGGTCGACACCGGCGTCGACCGCTTTTTTGAACGCCAGCTCCAGCGTGTTCTGCGCAATTGCCAGTTCATGCTGCAGGCTCTGGCGGCGGAGAGCCGCGATCCAGACACCACTCACGGGGTCCAAGGCGTCGATGTCCATGCGGAAGCCGCACCCGCAGGCCCATTCGGGCCAGATCGGCTCCACTGCGACCCACTGCATGGAGTCGTAGGATGGTCCGGCGGAGATTGCCATATGCGAACCGCAGTGCACGGGTCCACTGGGAATTGTCTGTTCCGTGACGGTATCCACGGTGTTTTCAGCCACTGGTTTAGAACTTGGTTCACGCAGCGCGACTGTCATCGTTCTCTCCCACACATTCCCTAGTAAGTAGCTTGGCTATCTAGTTATATGTGTACTTACTACTTAATGTCCAGTCCGGATTATTTGGCCACGCTGTCTATGGCTCCGCGCATTCGCCGCAGGAAGTCCACCACTACTGCCGATTCCTCGGGATCCAGGGTCTCGGCGACCTCCATCATCCGGGCATGCATGTCACCCAGGGTGCTACGAACCTCCTGATCGGACCCGGGTGTGGGCTTGAGAATAAGGGCGCGCCGATCAGTTGGATGCGGCTCACGAGTGACGTAGCCGGAACGGACCAAGCGGTCCACCAGGGACGTCATGGAGGCAGACGTCATCCCCAAACGCACCGTCAGCTCCTTGGGGCCCACGTCCCTTCCAGCGCGCTCGGCCTCCAGCAGATACCTCAATGCCATGAGGTCCGTCTCACCCATGCCCATGGCCGCCTGGGTTCGACGACGCATGTCAGCCTCGGCCGTGCGATAGTCCCTCAGTGCATTCAACACGTCAACAGCACCCATCCGCTTGCGGCTTTCCAGCCCGTACCAATAGCCCTGACGTTCACTTTTGTCGCTCATCACCGGTCCTTTGGTAGACATGTATCTAGATTGTCTAAGCAATTGATACTAAGTGATTTGCCCGGGCGGCGCTGACCGCATCCGTTTTTCCTGAGGCTAAGCGCCCGAATTTGCCGCCCGTAAACGCCGCCAAACAGCCGGCGCCACTACCACGGCAACACCGACGGCGGCGCCAATGACGGTCTCGATGATGCGGTCCCGCAGCAGCAAAGCAGGATCCACCGGCGCGGCCAGCAGAGTAGCAATCAACGCCAACGGCGTCACGAAGACCTGGGCCACCAGATACTGGCGTGCAATGAACATCTCCGCCCCGAACTGGCACGCGGCAATGACCAAAACCATGACCCACGGCGCAGGATTCAGCCAGAGAATGCCAGCGAGCAAGACCAGCCCAATCACCGTTCCTGCGATCCTTTGAATGCCACGGCTCACCCTGTGCCGTGTGGAGTGACCCACCAACGGAACAACAGCTGCCACCATGGCCCAGTACGTATGCCCGAACCCCAGCCGTTCCCCCACCAACGTAGCGATGGTTCCCGCCAGCCCTGCGGCCACCAGGTAGCCGGCACCCTCAAGCCAGATGGCACGCTTTTCGGCCGCAGTGTGACGAATGGGCGGGGGCCGCTTCCACGGAGTCCGGTGGCTTTTGAGGATCCGCGATGACATACCGATCAGCAGGCAAAACACGGTAGTCGCCACCGCCACCAGCATGGCTTCCCAGAAGGGAGGCTGAGCCGTGATCGAGGCAATGGCAGCGAAGGCGAAGATGTGAAACAAGGAGCCACCGGGCCGGAGCCGCCACGCTGCAACCACCACGGAGCAGGCGCCGGCAACCAGTGTGGTCGCTGCCGTGAGTAGCCAGGAGTATGCTGCACCATCCATGCCCCCTGCTTGCGCCAGGCGGGCAACCATCGTGGCCAGAAGAATAATGAGAAGCATGAAGCCGCCGGCGCGCAACTGGCTGCGGAAGCGCACGCTGTGAGGTTCGTTCCTGCCATAAATACCGGTGAACGCCCCGAACGAAGCAAACACGGCCAGATCCAGCCGTCCCAGCAACGTCAACGTAATCAACGGAACAAACACACCTACAGCGCAGCGGAGTGCGGGATGGTGGTCCTTGTTTCCAGGACCCATCGTGAACATTTCCGCTACAGCCTTCAAGGGGCGGCTCGCCTTTCGTCGCAGGACCAAACGTACGACGGCGGCGCTGGCGTCCGCTTCAAGGTTACGCCCGGCATTTAGGGCTACCCGGGTATTGGGCGCAGATAGTGCCCCTCATCACGTGTACGAGGGGCACTATCTTTGAAACATGGCCGGGACCCTGGGACTAGAAGTTTGACGCTGCTCCAGCCATCGGGGTTGTCGCCAGTAGGTTGCCGGCCAAGTCCGTGATTCCAGATGCGGGCGTGTACGTCGCCGCTAGCGCGCTTCGATTTGCGTTGCTTGGGGTGCCCGAAACAGTTGCACCCAAGGTGATGGTGAGTGTTTTTGCCGTGGCATCCCAAACCAGGGTTGACCCGGAGTACGTCAGGACTCCTGGTGACGGCCCGTAGATGGCTCCCAGATCCACGCTGCCCACCGTAAGTGTCGGCGAGCTGCCGGCGCTGACCGTGAGCACGTTGCCTGAGTTGATACTGACCGTCACATTTTGGGTAGGTGATCCACCCGGCGAATCAGTCCATGCGGTGTTGACTGTACTGACTTTAAGAACCTCGGAGTACGTCAGCGTCACGGTATCGCCCGGGTCGATCTTCCCATCCCTGCTCCCACCGTTGTTCAGTCTGACGCCCGTAACCTTGGGCGCTGTTGCGTCCTTTGATGAGGTCGCAGACCCTGCGAGGCTGACGTTTCCTGCTGCGTCCGTTGCCCTCGCAGAATAGGTGATGGTTCCGTCACCGAAGCCACGGAGATCAACCACTGCAGCCGTCCACTTGCCAGAGCTGTCGGTGCCTATTTGTTGGATTTTGGGCTGCGCTCCTGCGCCGGAGATGGTCAGGGTGATCGTCGAGTTCGGTTCGGCTGCGCCCTTGACCAGAACTTCCGCAGCAGTTGTCCCGTTAAGGGCGGCGGGTGCGTTCACACTTGGCGCGTCCGGCGCAGTGGTGTCCGTAACCGGAGTGGTTGCGTTGCTTCGCAGGCTTTCGGCTCCTTGCCAGAGGGACAGCAGGGGAGTCACCGCGTAGTACCAGGTCCCGGCCGGGACGCCGGCTTCAACGCAGCTCAGTGCTGCAACGGTTGCGCTGCAGCTGCCCGTTGCCGGAACCTTTGTACCTCCCGTTGCGGAACCGTAGCGCGCGATGCTGTAGCCGGTTACGGGCCGTCCTGCCGCCGTCGTACTAGCGGTCCAGGCGACCGTCACGCTGGTGCCGGAAACGGTAGTAGTTGGCCTCGCGCCTTGGCTAAGGGCATCAGCCTTTGCCAGTCCGGAGCCGGCACTGACCGAACCCCAGAAAGCAACGGCAGCGGGCCCTCCCCAGGAGACGAAGAGGATTCCCACCACGATTAAGGCAATGCGATGCCACCGGCCAAAGGTGCCGATGTTGGTGGTCTGACGATGCCGACTCACTTCCGCACCTCCATGGTGACGGGAACAGTGAACTGGGCGCCCTGGCAAGCAGACGGCGAAGCAGCGCTCATGCTTGCCGCCCCCTGAAGCGTCAGCGGGATGGAGCTGTTTGCCTGGATAGTTATCGGCGGTGACAAAGGAATGGGAGGCGGCGTGAAGGTGACGCCTGTGGTGGCACAACCGGGGTGGGCTGCGTCGGCGGTGACGGCACCATTGCCCGCGATGCCATAAATGGTCACCGCGTGGGAATTGGGGTTTATGGCTCGCAAGATGACGTCGGCGGTCCCACCGGGTGCAAGGCTGGTTTGCAGGGTATCGCCCGGGATAAGCGCGTCCACCGTGACGGTCTGCATGGTGCCATTCGTTGCTGATCCACTGCCGGTTCCGCTGGTAGCCCAGTAGGCGTACGCGGTCCCTGCGCCGCCCAGGATGCAGAGGGCCACGGTGGCAGCGGCTGTTCGTGCCAGGCGTCCTGTGTTTGGAGTGCGCGGAGTTCGGGCTGTCGCAGTCATGTCAGTTCGCCTGTCCCGTGCCGGAGTACGTGAGCTTGAGGGTCGCGCCTTTGCAACCATCCTGAAGCTGGGCGGTGTCCAGCATTTTGAGCTGCGGCCACTTCCCTGGCGGCACGTTCAAGCGTGAAAGTGAACTGATGCCCGGCTCAACGGTGAGTGGGTATGACCCTGTGTATTGGGCGATGTGGTAATCCGCGGCCGTGCACGGCAGATTAGCGGCCACAGCGGCGGGCGTCCTGACCACTTGGCTGATCTGCACGCTCAAGTTCGTCACCGCGATGCTCTTGTTGTTGGTGTTGTTGATCTGCAGGTCCACTCCGCGGGAAACCCCCGGGGCCAGGAGCCCGACGACGGAACCGGAAACTCCGAAGTTCCGTTTGACCTCCAAAACCTGCAGCTGTCCCGGTGCCGTGTTGGACACGGTTGTCCCGCTGCCGGCCTTGACGGTGAAGTCGGTCTTCGTGGCCGGCGTCGTGGTTGCCGTGGCAACGGTCAGCGTCACCTGTGCGGTGCTACCGGACGTGAGGTTAACCGACGACGGCGACTGGCTGGCTGTCGCTCCTGCCGGCAGTCCCGCGACCGCGAAGGTCACCGGGCCGGCGAAGCCCCCGGTGGATGTCGCAGCCACCGTGAACGTGACGGACTGCCCCTGGTCCACGGTGCGGCTGGAGGGTGACAGCGTCACGGTAATTCCCTTGCTGTCCTTCGCCTGGTTCCCTTGCGAGGTCCCCTGCCCGCTGCTTGCCGCGAGGGCCGCCACCGGGACGAAAGCAACTACGAGCGCAAGTATCAGCGCGCGGAGAGGCACTCGTGTTCGGTGGAACGGCATTGTTCGCGTTGGCCGGTGGTCCATGGAAGCTCTTTTCGGACGTGTTCGGTGCTGCGGGCAGAAATGCGTAGGCCGGGGACCACTGGCAAAGTGGTCCCCGGCGGTCCTGAGCTACAGGCTGGTGACGGTGATTTTGACGACTGCACCCTTGCAGGCGTCCTGGTTCACCGTTTCGTCCTTGAATTTCAGGACGCCGGCGCCCACGGATGTTCCTGTGGTGTTGGCCGCGACCGGGCTGTTGCTGGTGACGGCCGTGACCTGGAACCACTCCGGAAGACAGCCAGCCACGTTTGTGGTCACGCTGGCGGTGAGGGCGCCCACCACGGTGCTGGAAGTGGTCGAATTGTCGGCCGTGTAGGCAACATCAACCTGGTTGCCCGGCGCGAGTCCTCCTGCGAAGTTCGCGTGAAGGGTGACCGTTCCGCCGCCGGCCGAGTTGGTTGCCGTGCCGTTGCCTGAACCGGTGGTGGTCCAGTAGGCGTAGGCGGCTCCGCCACCCACTGCTACCAATGCCACACCTGCGACGGCTGCGGTGACCCGGCTCTTCTTGGAAAGCTTGCGCATGATAAGACTCCTTGGTTGATCTACGTCCCGGGGAGCCGCGTCGCAACCCCCAAGCATCCGATCGTTGTTGTCGGATGAAGCGATGTCCCCAATGGTTCAGTCAGCGCAAGTGCCGTGGCTAGGTTTCCGGGTACCTCTCTTTTCATTCGAACAGGGAGTCGAAAGATACCCACCTGTGCGATGCCGGTACTTAGTTTTTCCGCCTCACTACTTGGCCCCCCGCAGGTATACCCAGCTTCGGCGGTGCGTCGAGTACTCACCTTCCCCGGGCTGTGTCCAAAATATGGACACAGCCGTCGCCGCCGCCAACGCCCGAACCGTGGCGCGAGTGCGCGAATATTGTGCTCGTCTTGAGCAAAAACTGCGCTGGTGTTCGATTGTGTCGGCTCCTTGACGGACAGTTTTACTAGTGTCTAGGACTCACGCCCGACGGCGGCCGGTCGCCCCTGAGAGGCAACCGACCGCCGTCGTACTACTGCTGTTGTGATGGCCCGCAACTTGGTGGCCAGCGAAATGCTTGTGCGGGTGTTTAGCCGTGGGCGGCGAGGATGGTGGAGGCTTCCTGGCGGGTGGTGCCGGAGTCCTGGATGCCCTCGGCGATGTGGGCGAGCTCGTCGGGGATGTCCCGGCCCTTCTTCCGCATCGCGGTTGCCCAGAGGCGCCCGGCACGGTACGAGGACCGCACCAACGGACCGGACATGACGCCCAGGAACCCGATCTCTTCGGCCTCGTGCTGGAGGTCCACGAACTCCTGCGGCTTGACCCACCGGTCCACCGGCAAGTGACGCTCGGACGGGCGCAGGTACTGGGTGATCGTGATCAGGTCACAGCCGGCCGCGTGCAAGTCCCTCAGGGCTTCGGAGATTTCCTCGCGGGTCTCACCCATGCCCAGGATCAGGTTGGACTTGGTCACCATGCCCAAATCCCGGCCCTGCGTGATCACATCCAGGGACCTCTCGTACCGGAACGCCGGACGGATGCGCTTGAAAATCCTCGGCACCGTCTCCACATTATGGGCGAACACCTCGGGCCTGGAATCACAGATCGCCGCGATGTGCTCGGGCTTGCCGGAGAAATCAGGGATCAGCAACTCCACCCCCGTACCCGGGTTCAGCTCATGGATCTTCCGGACCGTCTCGGCGTACAACCACACACCTTCATCGGCCAGGTCATCACGGGCCACCCCGGTCACCGTGGCGTACCGCAACTGCATCGCCTGCACCGAGCGGGCCACCTTGGTGGGTTCGAACATGTCCACCGGTGAGGGTTTGCCGGTATCGATCTGGCAGAAATCACAGCGCCGCGTGCACTCGGACCCGCCGATCAGGAACGTCGCTTCCTTGTCTTCCCAGCACTCAAAAATGTTCGGGCACCCGGCCTCTTCACACACCGTGTGCAGGCCTTCCTTCTTCACCAGGTTCTTGAGCTGGACAAACTCCGGACCCATCTGGACCTTGGCCTTGATCCACTCAGGCTTACGTTCAACCGGGACCGCCGAGTTACGCTGCTCAACGCGCAGCAACTTACGGCCTTCAGGTGCGAGTGTCATGACGTTCCTTTGTGTTGATTTTCCAGTTGTGAGGCCTGCTCTGCACGTTCAGCGGGCGTTTTAGGGCGCAGAGCGGGCCTCGCAATGCATGGTGGTGTGCCACTTAGCATTCGACGACGTTGACGGCCAGGCCGCCCATCGCGGTTTCCTTGTACTTATGGGACATGTCCTTGCCCGTCTCCCGCATGGTCACGATCACCTCATCCAACGACACCCGATGCGTCCCATCCCCCCACAACGCCATCTTCGCCGCGTTGATGGCCTTCGCCGCCGCGATCGCGTTCCGCTCAATACACGGAATCTGCACCAACCCCCCGATCGGATCACACGTCAGCCCCAGATTATGCTCCATGGCGATCTCCGCCGCGTTCTCCACCTGACCCGGCGTACCGCCCATCACCTCCGCCAACCCGGCAGCAGCCATCGACGACGCCGAGCCCACCTCGCCCTGACACCCCACCTCAGCACCCGAAATGGACGCCTGCTCCTTATACAAAACCCCCACAGCACCGGCAGCCAGCAGGAACTTCACCACCACATCATCCCGGTCCCGCTGGGTAGCTTTGTCCATGCCCGGGGCATAGTTCAACGCGTAATACAACACCGCCGGAATAATGCCCGCCGCACCATTGGTCGGCGCCGTCACCACCCGGCCACCGGAAGCGTTCTCCTCATTGACCGCCAACGCGATCAAATTCACCCACTCCTGCCAATACTTCGGATCATTCCGGTCCTTGTCCTCCTTCAGGAGCCGCTCCAACCAATCAGGAGAACGACGACGAACCTTCAAACCCCCGGGCAACACACCCTCACGCTTCAACGACGTTTCAACACAGGCCTCCATCACGGCCCAGATATGCAGAAGACCCTCACGGATCTCCTCCTCAGACCTGCTGGCACGCTCATTGATGAACATGATGTCGCTAATGCCCAACCCCTTGGACGAACACCGGCCCATCAACTCCGCCGCCGTCCTAAACGGCAACGGCAACTCCTTCTTCGACTCCTCAAGATCCTCCAGGGCCGCGTCTTCCTCACCCTCCCGGACAATGAACCCACCACCCACCGAAAAGAACGTCGCCTCCCTGAGAACGTTCCCCTCAGCATCAGAGACCTGAAACTTCATCCCATTCGTATGCCGCGGCAACACCGTCAACGGATGAAGAACCATATCCTCCAGGGTGTAGTCGAGGAGGATCCCGCCGGCCAGATTGAGCTTGCCCGTTTCAGCAATGGATGCCAGCCGCTCCTCTACCTCAGCGGGCAGGATCTTTTCGGGGTCGAAGCCCTCAAGTCCAAGCAAGACAGCTGTGAACGTCCCGTGTCCCTTGCCCGTGGCGGCCAAGGAGCCGTAGAGATCAACCCGCAAGCCTGCAACGGATTCGAGCACCCCGGACTCACGGAGCTCCCGGGCAAACACCGCACCAGCCCGCATCGGCCCCACAGTATGAGAACTCGACGGGCCAATACCCACAGTAAACAGATCAAAGACCCCAACGGCCATGGTCATTTCCTAACGACGTACAACGAATAGAACCCGCCCCGCCCCCAACAAACGGAGCGGACCCTCAAACCCCAAACACCAACCACCAACCACGAGCCCGACTGCCCCCTCCGACGCCGCCCCTCGGCACCGCGCCTCGCCATTCCGGGGGTTCGCTGCCCAATATGCCGTTCGCACGGCATACTGCGCAGGGAACCCCCGAATCGGCCAGGAATAATTTCCCAAGCAAACTGACAAGCGCGCCCGGCCCCAACACTGGTGAGTGGAACGTCGGCCCCTGTGGACCTGGCGTCCCGAGCGAACCCAACAGGCGAACCCGAAGGGCAAACCAGCCGGGCTACTGCGAGAGGTTAGCTACACCCGGGTACAGCGGGTGCGCCTTCGCAAGAACCTCAACGCGGTGACGCAGCCCGGAAAGGTCGGCATCGGCGTCGGCGATCAGTACTTCGGCGATGATGTCCGCGACCTCCCGGAAGGCTGCTTCGCCGAATCCGCGAGTAGCCAACGCAGGGGTGCCGATGCGGAGGCCTGAGGTGACCATGGGCGGGCGCGGGTCGAACGGGACGGCGTTGCGGTTGACGGTGATGTCGATCGCGGCGAGCCTGTCTTCGGCTTGTTGGCCGTTGAGTTCGCAGTTGCGCAGGTCCACGAGAACCAGGTGCACATCTGTTCCGCCGGACACAACGGAGATGCCCTTGGCTGCCACATCTTCCTGGATTAGGCGCTCGGCCAGGATGCGGGAACCGGCCAGGACGCGTTCCTGGCGCTCACGGAACTCCTCCGAAGCGGCAATCTTGAACGCGACAGCCTTGCCCGCGATGACGTGCTCAAGTGGTCCGCCCTGCTGGCCCGGGAACACGGCCGAGTTGATCTTCTTGGCGATGTCGGCGTCGTTGGAGAGGATGATGCCGCCGCGCGGACCGGCGAGGGTCTTGTGCGTGGTGGACGTGGTGACGTGCGCGTGCGGGACCGGGGACGGGTGCAGCCCGGCGGCCACCAGCCCGGCGAAGTGGGCCATATCCACCATCAGGTAAGCGCCCACAGAATCAGCGATCCGGCGGAATTCAGCGAAGTCCAGCTGCCGCGCGTATGCGGACCAGCCGGCAACGATCAGTGCCGGTTTGTGTTCCTGCGCCAGGCGCTCAACCTCGGCCATGTCCACGGTGTGCGTATCCTCGCGAACGCCGTACGGGACCACGTTGTAGAGCTTGCCGGAGAAGTTGATGCGCATGCCGTGCGTCAGGTGCCCGCCGTGGGCGAGGTTCAACCCCATGATGGTGTCGCCGGGCTTGATCAGCGCGTGCATCACCGAGGCGTTGGCCTGCGCTCCAGAGTGCGGCTGCACGTTCGCGTACCCGGCCCCGAACAAGGACTTGATCCGGTCGATGGCCAGCTGCTCGATCACGTCTACGTGCTCGCAGCCACCGTAGTAACGCTTGCCCGGGTAACCTTCGGCGTACTTATTGGTCAACACCGAGCCCTGAGCCTGCATCACAGCGACGGCTGTGTGGTTCTCGGACGCGATCATTTCCAGGCCGTCGCGCTGGCGACCCAGTTCGTCGTCGATCTTCGCAGCGATCTCGGGGTCCAGCTCGGCGAGCTGTGCGTCCAACGACGCCGACACCACCTGCTGGTAGTCAGTTACAGATACCGGGTTCACAGTTCTCCACCGTTCGTTGCAGCGTATTCTTCGGCCGACATGAGCGGCCCTTCTTCCGTTGCGGCCACCTTGAACAGCCAGCCTGCACCGTAGGGATCGTTGTTGATGAGCGCCGGATCGCTGACAACGGCGTCGTTGATCTCGGTCACCTCCCCCGTCACGGGCGAGTACAGATCGGACACGGACTTGGTGGATTCCACCTCGCCGCAGGTCTCCCCCGCGGTCACAGTGGAACCAACCTCCGGCAGGTCCACGTACACGATGTCGCCCAGGGCGTCAGCGGCAACCGCGGAGATCCCGATCCCCACAGGCCCGTCACCATCAACGGCAACCCACTCGTGCTCAGCCGAGTACTTCAATTCAGCAACTACCTTGCTCATTTCAATTCCTTCTCTCTCTTCGAGTTTTTGTACAGTTGATGCCCTCAAAGGGGCCTCATAGGGGCTTTATGTGTACAAAAACTCCTATTTTTGGCGCTTGTAGAACGGCAGCTGAACAACCTCGAAGGCTTCTGCCTTGCCGCGGAGGTCGACGTCCACCATCGTGCCGGGTTTTGAATGTTCGACGTCGACATACGCCAACGCGATCGGGTAGCCGAGCGTGGGGCTTGGCTGGCCGGAGGTGACTTCGCCGATCAGGGAGCCGTCCTTGAGGACCGAGTAGTGGGCGCGGGCGGCGCGGCGTCCAGCGCCTTTGAGGCCCACGAGCTTCTGGCCGAGAGTGGATCCGACGCCGGCGGCCTTGATGGCTGTCAGTGCATCGCGGCCAATGAAGTCGCTTTCCTTGGCCAGGGAAACCACCGGGCCCAGCCCTGCAGCGTAGGCGTTCACGTGCCGGGAAAGCTCGTTGCCGTAGAGGGGCATCCCGGCTTCCAGTCGCAGGGAGTCTCGGGCAGCGAGTCCGGCGGGGATGAGACCGTGGCCTTCGCCGGCGTCGAGCAGGGCTTCCCAAAGGCCAGCCGCATCGACGTTGGGGAGGTAGATTTCGAAGCCATCCTCGCCGGTGTATCCGGTACGCGCGAGCAAAAGGTCCTGCCCGTTGATGGAGACCTCCACGGCTGCGTAGTACTTCAGCTCGGTGACCAGAGCGTGCTGCTCTGTCGGGACCAGAGCAAGCAGGATCGCTTCGGCGTTCGGACCCTGCACGGCGATCAGCGATGTCTCGGCCGACGCGTCTTCCACCACGACGTCGAAACCGGCCGAACGATCCTTCAGCGCGGCAGCGACTACCTTCGCGTTCCCGGCGTTGGGCACCACCAGGTACCTGTCCACGCCTTCTTCGGGAGAGGGCCGGCGGTAGGTAATGAGGTCATCGATGATGCCACCGTCTGCGTTGCAGATCAGTGAGTACTTGGCTTTGCCCACCGCGACGGCGGACAGTTTGCCCACCAGCGTGTAGTCCAGGAAAGCAGCCGCGTCGGGGCCGGTGACCCAGACTTCGCCCATGTGGGAGAGGTCAAACAAACCCGCGGTCTTGCGGACAGCGTGGTGCTCGGCGAGCTCGGATTCGTATTTGAGGGGCATCTGCCAGCCACCGAAGTCGGTGAAGGACGCGCCGGCCTTTTTGTGTTGCTCGTAGAGAGCGGTGTAGTTCTCAGACATGTGGGGAGTCCTTAGTTTTCAAAATCTTCGAGGGGCGGGCAGGAGCACACGAGGTTGCGGTCACCGGCGGCGCCGTCGATGCGGCCAACAGGAGGGAAGTACTTCTCCTGCTTGAGGTGGTGGACCGGGAAGGCGGCCTGCTCACGCGGGTATTCACGGTCCCAGTCGGAACTCACGACGGCGGCAGCCGTGTGCGGCGCGTTGCGCAGCGGCGACTTCTCAACAGTGAAATCACCGCTGGCCACCTGCTCGATCTCGGCACGGATGGTGATCATGGCTTCGATGAAGCGGTCGATCTCGGCAAGGTCTTCCGACTCCGTGGGCTCCACCATGAGCGTCCCCGCAACCGGGAACGCGAGCGTGGGAGCGTGGAAGCCAAAGTCGATGAGGCGCTTGGCAACGTCCTCGGCCGTGACACCCGTGCGTGCGGTCAGCTCGCGGAGGTCCAGGATGCACTCGTGGGCTACCAGTCCGCCCTCGCCCGTGTACAAAACCGGGAAGTGCTCATCCAGGCGGGAGGCAACGTAATTGGCTGCGAGCAGCGCGGACTTGGTGGCTTCGGTGAGACCCTGGCCGCCCATGAGCTTCACGTACGCCCAGGAAATCGGCAGAACGCCGGCAGAACCATAGCGGGACGCCGAGATGGCCACCCCGTGTCCTTCCTCGTGCGTCGCTTTGTTCGCATCGCCTGGCATGAACGGAGCCAGGTGTGCCTTCGCAGCAACAGGGCCAACGCCCGGTCCGCCGCCACCGTGCGGGATGCAGAAGGTCTTGTGCAGGTTTAGGTGGGACACGTCTCCACCGAACTTGCCCGGCTGCGCCAAGCCAACCAGCGCGTTCAAGTTGGCGCCGTCAACGTACACCTGGCCACCCGCTGCGTGGACCGCGTCGCAGACCTCGCGGACGTCGGCGTCGTACACACCGTGCGTGGACGGGTACGTGATCATGATGCAGGACAGGACGTCCTTGTTCGCTTCGATCTTGGCGGCCAGGTCCGCGTGATCAATGGTGCCGTCAGCAGCCGTGGCCACCACAACAACCTTCATGCCGGCCAGCACCGCGGAGGCAGCGTTGGTGCCGTGAGCCGAGGCCGGGATGAGGCAGACATTGCGCTGCTGGTCTCCACGGGACAGGTGGTAGCCGCGGATCGCCAGCAGGCCCGCGAGCTCGCCCTGGGAACCGGCGTTCGGCTGGATAGAAACTTGGTCGTAGCCCGTGATCTCGGTGAGGTCGGCCTCGAGGTCTTCGATCAGTTCGCGCCAACCCGCTGTCTGGTGGTCCGGAGCGAACGGGTGGATTGACGCGAACTCCGGCCAGGAGATGGCTTCCATTTCCGCGGTGGCGTTCAGCTTCATGGTGCACGATCCCAAGGGGATCATGGTTCGGTCCAGCGCGAGGTCCCGATCGGACAGCTTGCGGATATAGCGCAACAGCTGCGTCTCGGAACGGTGCGTGTTGAACACCGGGTGCTGCAGGAAATCAGAGGTGCGGACTACGTCTGCGGGCAGTTCGAACCCTACTGCGTCCCCTACCGGGCCGGCACCAAAGGCGACGGCCACCGCGGACAGGACCTCCGGCGTCGTGGTTTCATCCACCGAAACCCCCACGGTGTCTGCGTCGATGAGCCGCAGGTTGATGCCGCGGGCTTCGGCAGCAGCGATGACCTTGTCCGCCTTGCCGGGGACGCGGACCGTGAGGGTGTCGAAGAAGGAATCGGCGACGAGTTCACGGCCGGCCTTCTGCAGAGTGGTAGCCAAAACCCGGGCATGGCCGTGGACGGTTTCAGCGATCGCCTTCAGGCCTTCGGGGCCGTGGTACACCGCGTACATCGACGCAACGATGGCGAGCAAAGCCTGCGCGGTACAGATGTTGGACGTCGCCTTCTCGCGGCGGATGTGCTGCTCGCGGGTTTGCAGCGCCAGGCGGTAGGCGGGCACTCCTGCGTTGTCCTTGGAAACGCCCACGATGCGGCCGGGAAGCGTGCGCTCCATGCCTTCGCGGACGGCCATGTAGGCAGCGTGCGGGCCGCCGAAGAACAGCGGAACTCCGAAGCGCTGGGCGGTTCCGACGGCGACGTCCGCGCCCTGCTCGCCCGGGGGCGTGATGAGGGTGAGCGCCAGCAGGTCGGCGGCGACGGTGACCAGTGCTCCGCGTTCCTTGGCGTCGGCGATCACCGCAGTGTGATCGAACACCCGGCCCGAAACGCCCGGCTGCTGGAGCACGATGCCGTTGATGTCGCCTTCCGGGAGACCTGCCGACAGGTCAGCGATCTCCACCTCGAAGCCCAGCGCCTCGGCACGGCCCTTCACGATGGCGATGGTCTGCGGGAGAAGGTCAGCGTCCAGGACGGTCTTGCCGTCCTTTGCCGTCTTGTTCTTGTTGGCGCGGCGCATCAGCAGCACAGCTTCAGCAACAGCAGTTGCTTCGTCCAGCAGGGAAGCATTCGCCACCGGCAGTCCGGTGAGGTCCTGGACCATGGTCTGGAAGTTGAGGAGCGCTTCAAGGCGACCCTGGGAAATTTCCGGCTGGTACGGGGTGTAGGCCGTGTACCAAGCGGGAGCTTCGAGGATGTTGCGGCGGATAACCGGGGGCGTGACGGTGTCGTAGTAGCCCTGGCCGATCATCTGCACGGCGGTCTTGTTCTTCGAAGCCAGCTTGCGCAACTCTGTGAGGACCTGCACCTCGGTGAGGGCATCGTTCAGCTTCAGCGCTGTGTCCTGGCGGATGGAATCGGGGACCGCGACGTCCACCAAGCCGTCGACAGAGTCGTAGCCGATGGCCTTGAGCATGGTGTCAACGTCGGCCTGGCGCCTGGCGCCGATATGCCGGTCCGCGAAGGCGGTGGGGGTTGATTTAACAGTCAAGAGGAACTCCATGATTCAGGCGCCCACTGAGCGCCACGATGATGTGGGGTTCCTCCCCGCTCTGTATTGGACCTGAGAGATTCCGCAGGGATGGTCTCCTGCTTGCACCGTCGGTGAGCCCGGTTGCCCGGACTGCTTTCCAGAGTTGCCTAACCGCGGCGGTACATGGGCCTGAGAGATTCCTGGGGAGGATTTGCTCCTACGGCGCCTGACTGGATGTACCGGCAGGACTCTCCCGCCGCAGATCAAAAGCGTTGCGCCACCATGAGTGACACGCTTCACACCATAGCGGGTAGTTTCGAAAAAGCGCAAGCAAGGTGCGGCTACTGGTGCATGGTCTCGTGAATCTGCAACGCGAACCAGAGTTGCGCCACCGTGGAGGTCTCACCCATGTCCAGCCCCGTCAGCTCACCGATTTTTCGTATGCGGTAGATGATTGTTTGCCGGTGCGCGAACAGGGCGGCAGCCGTCTTTTGCCAGGAACGCTGCGAGTTCAGATAGGTCCGCAAGGTGACGATGAGATCGCCGTCCTGGCTCTGCTCGTAGTCAAAAATTGGGCCCAGCAGTCGCCGGACCAGCGCCGTTCCTTCCTCAAAACCCGTCATGCCCAACCACGATGGTCCCTGCGCATAGTGGGCGACGTCCAGCTTGTTGGCCTTGGCCGAGCCGAGAGCCCAAAGGGACTCCTGAAGAGCCCGTTGCAGCCCCGCAACGGCGGCCGGGGCACTGATGCCGATGACGGTTTCCGCGCCGGCGCAGTGCGCCAGGACGTCGTCGTCCACATCAGCTGGGACCACCACATGCAGCCTGTTGTTCCGCTTCAAGGACGCTGACGCAACTCCGTGCCGCCACAGTTCGATGTGCACGCCAGCCAGCCCACCGCCGTCGTCCGCTTGCTTGACAGCGTCCAATTCCCTGGCAGCGTCCGCCGACATGGAGGCGAGCACGAAATCCCGGGCCGGCACCTCAAAAGCCGTCAGCCGGCTCTCCATCTCGGCCACTCCGAGGCGTCCCTCCATGGCCTGCATCAGGAACTCGCCGGCCAGCCGGTGGCGGCCTTCCAACGACAGGACGATGCGCGAAAGCTGCAGTCCCAGCACGGTCGCGGCATGGAGAAGTACGACGGCGTCCGGGTGCGGTTCGCTGTTGGGCAGCACCACCAGAAGCGCGTTTGCATGGGTGGGAATGTCCATGGTCAGCACGTGCCTGCCGCGGATCCGGTGCCACTGGAAGTTCTTGCCGGCCACAGAGACCCGGCCGGGAAGCGGGGCCCATTCGTCGGCCAGGAAGTCCGGGAGCCGCTGACCTTCGGGATGCCACGGATGCAGGCAGCGGCGGTCCACCACGAACAGCTCTGCGTCGAGCTCCGTGGCAAGCCGCTGGACAAGGCTCTGCCAATGATCCTCGGATGCCCCGACAGTCCGGAGTAGATCGTAGACCCGCGCTGTCTGCCGGAGTCGTCGGGATTCTTCCACCAACGACGCCTCAGCAACCGAGCGGGCGATCGCGATGAACGGCAAGGGATACGGGATGTTGAGCAGGGGCAACGGCAGCCTGTCGCAAGCGGCCAGGAATTCCGCGGTCAGGGGCGGCGCGTGCATCTTCTCGCCGATGGCCAAGGCGCTGGCGCCGGAGTCCATCAAGGCTTCGGCGAGCGCCACTTGCCCGTCAGCGTCAGCTGGAATCGAGAGGCCATTGGTCATCATGAGCTCGCCGCCTGTGACCCATTCCCAGAGCCGTGGCAGGTCCGAGGTGTGGGCCCACGTGATGCGGTTGTCGGCGCCGCCAGATCCGGCCAGGAGCGTGAGGCCAAGCTGCGGCTCGGCGACGAGTTCGGCGACGGTGATTGCCATGGGTGGACTCCTGTTCTGTACGTTGATGGGGCGCTTTAGACAAAGGTATAAGAGACTTCATCATTTGTATTCAAAGTGCAGATAGCCGGAGTGACGCGGGTCACCAAGAATTGAAGTACTTACTCCCCCCGCTCCCCAAGAGCACTCACGAGAGAGGGTTGCAATGAGCGCAACAAGCAACCTCATTGACGATGCCCCACTGACCACGTTTCACAAGAAGCTGACGTTCTTCGCCTCCGGCGGACCGTTCATTGATGGGTATGCCCTATCCATCATCGGCATCGCCCTGATCACCATGACGCCGGGGCTGCAGCTCAGCACGGCTGAAATCGGTTTGATCGGCGCGGCCAGCTTGGTGGGCATTTTCTTCGGCGGTGCCGTCTTTGGGTGGCTCACCGACAAGATCGGCCGGCACAAGATGTACATAGCCGACCTCATCGCGCTGGCCGTCTTCTCCCTCTTGAACGGCTTCGCGACCGAAGTGTGGCAGGTTGTCCTGTGCCGCTTCTTCCTTGGAATGGCCATTGGCGCCGACTACCCCATCGCCACCTCCCTTCTGGCAGAGTTCCTGCCGAAGAAGCACCGCGGCCGTCTGCTGGGCGCCACCTTCGTGGTCTGGGCCGTTGGCGCGGCCGTCGCGTACGCCGTCGGTTATCTGCTTCGGGACATGGGTCCGGACGCCTGGCGCTGGATGGTCGCCAGCCCTGCGATCTTCGCCATCATTACCCTGCTGTGCCGTCTCGGCACCCCAGAGTCGCCTCGCTGGCTGCTCTCCCGAGGCCGACGTGATGAGGCTGACGCAGTCATCAAGAAGGTCTACGGGCAGCAATACGGGCTGAGCGATATCGCTTCTGACAGCGAGGGTCCCGCCAAGCAGGGCCGGTTCCTGGATATCTTCAGGGGCCAGTATTGGAAGCGCACGTTGTTTGTCTCCATCTTCTGGACGGCCCAGGTGATCCCGCTCTTCGCCGTCTACACGTTCGCCCCGGACCTTCTGGCATCTTTCGGGATGCACGGCGACGCCAACCTCTACGGGGGATCGTTCCTGATCTCCATGTTGTTCGTGGTGGGTGGCATTCCCGGCCTCTGGCTCGTGGAAAGAATAGGTCGACGCAAGTTGCTCCTTTGGAGCTTCGGCGTCATCGTGGTGGCACTCGCCATCCCGGCCTTCATTCCCGACGTCCAGGCCGCACCGCTGTTCATCGCGTTGGCGATCTTCGCGCTGGCTTCCGGCGCCTCCAGCTTCCTCGAAGTTGTCTACCCCAACGAGCTCTTCCCTACGGAGGTCCGCGCAACGGCAGTGGGCTTCGGCACGGCAATCAGCCGCATCGGCTCGGCGGCCAGCACGTACTTGATGCCCATCGCCATTGTGAGCTTTGGTGCCGCCGGTTCCCTGCTCATCGGCGCCGTCATCTCTCTGGTTGGCCTGATAGCGACGTTCTTGCTCGCGCCGGAAACGGCCAACAAGTCCCTCTCAGAACTCACCAGTAAAAAGAAGCCGGGCACCCCGGAGTCCCACAAAGTAACCGAAGGATCCCTGTCATGACCACTCACCAGCCCATTGGCCCCGTCGATGCCACCAAGGTTCCCCGCTTCGCAGGATTGGGTACCTTCGCGAGGCTGCCGCAGATCGATCGCGTTCCCGACTACGACATCGCGATCGTCGGCGTCCCGTTCGACGGCGGTACCTCCTACCGTCCCGGCGCCCGGTTTGGCCCGGCCGCAGTCCGCGAGGCCTCCCGCCTGTTGCGCCCCGGATACCACCCCGAGCTGGACGTCGAGCCGGTCAACGAAGTCCAGGTAGTGGATGCCGGCGATATCGCGTGTACGCCCTACGACATCAGCCGGGCAGTGCGCGAGATCGAGGAGCAGGCCCGCCCGCTGA
This sequence comes from Arthrobacter sp. DualSoilB13, assembly GCF_055389195.1. Classification (NCBI taxonomy): domain Bacteria; kingdom Bacillati; phylum Actinomycetota; class Actinomycetes; order Micrococcales; family Micrococcaceae; genus Arthrobacter; species Arthrobacter sp. DualSoilB13. Next base: position 4,117,386 of record NZ_AP035865.1, read on the forward strand.
TCAGCCAGGACAAGAAATTGATCTCCATCGGCGGCGACCACACCATTGCCCTCCCCATGTTGCGGGCCCTCAACACAGTGCACGGCCCCGTTGCACTGCTTCACTTCGATGCCCACCTGGACACGTGGGACACCTACTTTGACCAGCCGGTCACTCACGGGACCATCTTCCGCAGGGCCTTCGAAGAGGGGCTCCTGATTGAAGACAAATCCATGCATGTAGGCATCCGTGGCCCGGTTTACGATCGCAACGACTTCCTTAAGGACCACGAGTTCGGCTTCCAGATCATTCGCTGTTCTGACCTGGATGTCATCGGCGTCCCGGCGGCCATTGACCAGGTCAAGCAGCGGTTGGGCGATACTCCCGTGTACGTTTCCATCGACATCGACGTCCTGGATCCGTCCTACGCACCGGGCACTGGCACGCCTGAAATGGGCGGACTGCATTCCCGCGAACTTCTGGCACTGCTCCGCGGCCTGAACGGCATCAACATCGTAGGCGCCGACGTCGTTGAAGTAGCGCCCGCCTATGACCACGCCGACATCACCAGCGTGGCCGCGGCAACCGTGGTGTTCGACCTGCTGGCTCTCATGGTGAACAGAGGGAAGGGCGCAAGGGTTTCCCAGCGCGATCTGGAAGCAACGTCCGCCTGATCCGGAACGCCCAAGCTGGAATCCAGTGGGGGTCCGGCGGCCAAAGACACCGCTTGACCCCCACGTGAAACCCCGGAGTGGTAGTTTGATCTCTGCTGAGGCAGACACCCGCACCCAATCGGAGGACCATCCATGTTTAAGGGTTTCAAGGACTTCATACTTCGCGGCAACGTGATTGAGCTGGCCATTGCCGTCGTCATCGGCAGTGCCTTCACCGCTCTTGTCGGAGCCTTCACCAACCACATCATCAACCCCGTGATCGCTGCCGCCGGCGGCATGAACGCCGAAGGACTGGGCTTCAAGATCTGGGAGAACAACCCCGCTACGTTCGTTGATTTCGGCGCCGTGCTGACCGCCCTGGTGACGTTCGTGATCACCGCGGCCGTGGTGTACTTCATCTTCGTGGCACCCATGAACAAGATCAACTCCCTGGTCAAGGACCGGCTCTCCACCGAGGAGCCCGAGGAGGAGCCGCTGCCTGCAGATACTGCGCTGCTGGCCGAAATCCGCGATCTCCTGAAGGACGCGGCCGCCGCCCGCAACGCAGGCCAGGGTTCGGACCTCGACCCGGACCTCGATTCGGACCGCATCCGCTAGGCCCCGCTCTCCGCGATCGCCCCTTTCCGGTTGCTTCACTGAACCCGGTTGCTTGAAGAACCCGGCGTTCTCCTCGCGAGAACGCCGGGTTCTTTGCGTTCACTGGGCTGTCCCCGGAACGTGACGCACAGGCAATCGGTTCGAAACAGGGGCAGGGCAGCATGAAAGCATGAAGCCCAACCCGAGCACTCCCGTCACCGCGGACCTCCTCTGTGATGTCTGCGGCCAGTTGCCCGAACCGCCCAAGGCCCGCCTCACCCTCGCCAACATCGCGGTCATGCTTCCCATCGAGCTCCTGGTCCATGCCGCAGTGGTGGAAACCCATCTGCCCTACGTGGCCAAGGTCCTGTTGCTGGCGGTCACGGCCACCGTGCTGGTCATCTGGGTGGCTGAGCCGTCTGCCGCGAAGGTTCTGCGGCGTTGGCTGCACGGCGCAGCCCTTCACCAGCGCAGGCAGCTTCATCTGGCGCCCTCGCTGTGGCGCGCGCGTACCCTGCTCCACGACCAGCCGGGATCACTGCAGAAAATCACCCAATCACTCGCGAAGTTGGACAGCAACATCCTCAGCCTGCATGTCCATGTGACGGCCGGAGCCGGTATGGAGGGTGCGGTGATGGACGAGTTCGTGCTCTCGGCACCGGGGAGCGTCACCGAACAGGAACTGCTGAAGGCACTGCACGACGGCGGCGGGCGTGAGTCCCAGGTTTGGCCCACCACCGCACTGGCCATGGCCGATGGCCAAACCAAGGCGCTGAGCCTCGCCACAAGGGTCGCCGGGAATCCGCAGGAACTCCCCCTGGCTGTCGCCGAGCTTCTTTCCGCGAAAGTAGTTCCCATCGATCCGGAACGCCCGGGCAGCGAGGCGACAACCGGCGTCGGGCCTTCAACAGACATCCTCAAGATCCCGACGGCCTGGCATGGACCACTGGTCTTCTCTCGTGCTGGCGAGCCGTTCACTCCGGCAGAATCGGCGCGTGCGCACCGGCTCGCCGAGCTGGCAGAGATTCTGGCATACAGTTCGGCCTCAACGGAGGGACAGCGGGGTTAGGCAGGGCGCCGCAACGGGCTCGGTCACATTCGGCGGGGAGCGCAGGTATACCAAAACCCTTGACAGTGCCGCACATCACATCTAGTTTTGTTTTTGGGATCCCAAAGCGGGATCCCAAATGATCCCGCTTCCGGCTGTGGTTCCGCCCCATCGATGGGCAGGCCCACAACAGCTGCCGCCGGCGCGGGTCAGGCTGCAGCGGTATCCCGCCCGGCTCATCCCCCCAAGACATTCCATCCCGTTGACTCCTAATGAAGGAGAAGCTGTGTCTCCCCAAAACACCCAACTGGCAACCGAGGAAACCCAGGAGAACGAGCCCACATCCGGCAAGAACGGCGTGCAGCGACGCACGAACGTCCGCTGGAAGCTCTTCATCCTGCTTCTGGTCCTCGTCGCGGTCAATTACATAGACCGTGGTTCCATCTCCGTAGCCCTCCCCATCATCCAGAAGGAATTCAACCTGCCTCCCGAGCTCGTCGGGCTCTTGTTGTCGGCCTTCTTCTGGACCTATGCCCTGATGCAGATCCCCGTCGGTTGGCTGATCGATAAGTTCGGCCCCCGCAAAATGGTCACCGCTTCCTGCATCGGCTGGGGCGCGGCCACGGCCGCTTCCGGTTTCGCTGGCGGATTCGTCAGCATGTTCATCGCCCGCCTGGGTATCGGCGTCACTGAAGCCGGCGTCATGCCGGCAGGTGGCAAGCTCAATGCCATCTGGATGCACAAGAAGGAACGTGGCCGCGGCGCCACCATCCTCGACGCCGGAGCTCCCCTTGGCGCGGGCCTGGGCGGCATCCTCATCACCTGGCTGATCGCGTCCACCGGCAGCTGGCGGATGTCCTTCATCATCGCCGGAGCAGCCACCATCCTCATGGGCCTTGCAGTCTGGTGGTACATCCGCGACAACCCCCGCCAGCACAAGGGCGTCAATGAGGCAGAAGCCGCCTACATCGAGGCTTCCCACGCCGAGGACGATGCCGAGGCCGCAAAGGAAGGCGCCCAAGGCAAGCGCGCGCTCCTCCCCTACTTGAAGTTCCGGTCCTTCTGGGCCATGTGCTTCGGCTGGCTTGGCTTCAACGGCGTCTTCTACGGTCTGCTGACCTGGGGTCCGCTTTACCTGGCACAAGCCAAGGGCTTCGACCTCAAGACCATCGGCTGGTCCACGTTCGTCATCTTCGGTGCCGGCTTCGTCGGTGAAATCCTCGGCGGCATCATCGCCGACAAGTGGCGCGCCTCCGGCGCATCCGCGAACCTCGTCATGCGTACGCTGCTGGGCATCTCCAGCGTCGTCGTGGTGAGCGGCCTCGTAGGTGTCACCATTGTCGCGGACCCGATCACCGCCGTCGTGCTTCTCTCGGTGGTCCTGTTCTTCCTGCGCTGGGTTGGCCTGTTCTGGTCCATCCCGTCCATCCTTGGTGGCCGGACCAACGCCGGTGTCCTGGGCGGTGCCATGAACTTCAGCGGCAACATTGCCGGATTCGTCACCCCGATTGTGGTAGGCCTGATTGTCGGGGCCACCGGCTCCTACACCTGGGCACTGCTGTACTTTGTTGGATCCGCCGTCATCATGGGCATCTCGGTGCTGGCACTGGATTACAACAAGCGACTCCCGGTCTGACTCGCATCGACCGGTCCGGCCGGACGGTCCTGAACCGCCGGATGGCCGGATGCCCGTCGGGTCGCCGGGCGCACTGCCTCACACATTACGAATTGGAGCTGGACATGCTTGCCGCAGAAGACACGAAGAACACTGACCGCCCCCTCCGGGAGTCTGTGCGTGACACGCTCCGTTCCAGGATTTTTGAGGGGCACTATGCGCCCGGCACCCGGCTGGTGGAACGCGATCTCGCCGCCGAATTCAATGTCTCCCGCCTTCCCATCCGCGAAGCCCTGAGGATGCTCCGGCAGGAGGGCCTGATCCGCGACCGCGCCGGCCGCGGCTCCGAGGTCAGCGGGCTGAGCCCCAAGGACGTGGAAGATCTCTTCGATGTTCGCCAATCCCTTGAGGTGCTTGCCTGCCGCCTGGCCGCCAAACGAGCCACCGTGACAGATCTCGAACACCTCCAAGGCCTCCTGAACGAGGCCGACCGCTGCCTGGCCAAGGGCTCCATTCTGGAAGCCCACCGCGCCAACAGCGAATTCCACGATGCCATCACGCGCATCGCCAACAACGATTTCCTCCGCTCCGCACTGGAACCCCTGCAGGGACGCATGCATTGGCTCTTCCGCCATGTCAGCGACCTCCCGGAACTCATCCAGGAACACCGCGACCTCTACGCCGCCATCGCCAGTGGCGATCCAGACCGCGCCGCCGCGCAATCGGCGTCGCACATCGGCAAGTACCGCGAGCAGTTCCCGCAGGAGTCCAGCGCGACGGAGCCCAAGCTGCAACGGAAGAAACCATGAAACTCCTGGTCATCAATCCCAATATCAGTGACGACGTCACAGCCCTGATCGAAGCCGAAGCACAGCGGTCGGCGGGTCCGGATACCGAGTTGATCGTGCGGACCGCCGGGCACGGCGTCGAATATATCGAGACGCGCTTCGAGGCACTGATCGCTGCGGGTGCGGCTGCCGAACTCATCGCCGAATACGGGCACGACGGCGGCACTCACGCCGGGGACGAACCCGGCGGAACCGCGGTGGACGGCGTTGTGGTGGCTGCCTTCGGAGACCCCGGCATGCCGGCCTTGAAAGAGCTGGTGGACGTACCGGTCATCGGCATCACCGAGGCCGCCCTGTGCGCAGCAGCACTGCAAGGCCACAGGTTCTCCATCATCGCCATTTCGGACCGCATACAAGCCTGGTACCTCGACTGTGTTGAACGATTCGGCTTCGGTGGCCGCCTGGCCTCCATTCGCTCCATCAACCAGAGCCTGAACTCGATCGGCTCCGTACAAGCCGATTTCAAGGAAACCCTCTTGGCACTTAGCCGGCAGGCCGTCGACGAGGACGGCGCCGACGTCGTGATCCTCGCAGGTGCACCGCTCGCCGGACTGGCCCGGGAACTTGAAGGCCACATCCCCGTGCCGGTGGTTGACGGTATCTCGGCCGGCATTCGTATGACGGAGGCCGTGGTGGCCCTGCGTTCCGGCGCCCATCGCAGCGGTTCGTTCGCAGCACCGCCGGTGAAGGCCAGGCGGGGCCTGTCGCAAGACCTCGACGCCGCCTTGGCCACAGCGCAGTCGGCCCACCGCCCTGCCACTGTCTAGAACTTTTCAAGAACAAAGGAGGACGACGATGTCCCAACTCCCCGATCTCGTCATTGCCCACGGCACCGTGGTCAACAGCTTTGGCCGACAGGACGCCCATGTAGTGGTGGACGGAGGCCGCATCATCGAGCTCATTGACGCCACCCAGCCCGTTCCTGCCGCCGTCCGCACCGTAGAAGCGGTGGGTCAACTGGTCATTCCCGGCGGCGTGGACGGCCACTGCCACGTGGCCCAAGTGACCGGCCGCTTCCGCACCCTGGATGACTACCGGACCACCTCCACCGCTGCGCTGTGGGGTGGGACCACCACCATCATTGACTTCGGTATTCCACGCGACGCCCAGGAAACTCCCCTGGATGCCGTCCTGAACAAGAAACGGCTCGCCGCCGATTCACGCTGCGACGTCGCACTGCACGGGGCAGTGGTCACGTGGGACGAGACCGTCCCGTGGCAACTGGAGCAACTGGCCGCCGAGGGTGTTCGGTCCGTGAAGATGTACACCACCAACCGTGGTTCCACCATGGCCGATGGAGATACGGTCCTGAAGGTCATGCGCGAAATGGTTCGCCTGGACGGCCTGACCTACATCCACGCCGAGCACGACGCCATCATCACCGACTGCACGGAACAACACGCCTCCGATGGCCTGATCGGGATCGAGCACCTGCACCGGACCCGGCCGGAACTCGCCGAGGAAGTATCCGTCAAAGAGACGCTTGCCATGGCCGAGTACACCGGGGCTCCCGTGTACTTCGTGCACCAGTCAACACCCGGCGCCGTGGACCTGGTGACCGAGGCCCGCGAGCGCGGGCAGGAGGCGTACTCCGAGACGTGCCCGCACTATCTGACCCTCGATGACACTGTCTACGGTTCGGCGTTTCCCGAGTGGTACGCGTGCTGCCCGCCCATGCGCAGCGCCGAAACAGTGGCCGCTCTCAAAGACCGCCTTGCAGCCGGAGCCATCCACACGGTTTCCTCGGACCACTCCTGCTACGACCTCTCCCAAAAACGCGAGCGCACCGACGATGTCCGCTACATGCCGCACGGCCTGCCCGGCGTTGAGACCCGCATGCCGGTGAGCTTCACCGCTTTGGTTTCCGAAGCCGGCGGATCCGTGGAGGACTTCGTGGAGGTCTTCTCTGCCGGCCCCGCACGGATCAACGCCGTGCCGCGCAAGGGCGCAATCGTGGAAGGTTTCGACGCCGATCTGGTGGTCTTCGATCCCGTCAAACAGCAAACCGTCGACGGCGGCGCGCTGCACATGGGAACTGATTTCTCGCCCTTCGAGGGGAAGACGCTGAACGGCTGGCCCGCCGTCGTCGTCTCCGCTGGTCGCGTGGTACTCGACGGCGACGGTTTCCATGATCCAGGGCCCGTGGGACGTTTCGTTGCCCGAAACGGCTTCACCGAACACCGCGACTCGCTGGCCGTGCCCGTTTCTACGCTTACTCTCTAGGAGCCACCATGCCTTCCAACAATCGCGCCACCCGGATCGGAATGATCGTGCCGTCCTCCAACACCTGCCTGGAGCCGCAGACGTACCGGATCCTCGGCGATCGCCAGGACGTCACCATCCACTCAACGCGCATCCCGGTAACCCGCATTGCCTTGGACGATTCCTCGGACAAGCAGTTCGATTCCTCGGTGATGCGTGCTGCGGCCGAGCTGCTGGCCACGGCTAATGTGGACGTGATCGCCTGGAACGGTACCTCGGGATCGTGGCTTGGCGCTGCGCATGACCATGCTTTGGTCCGCGAGATCACAGAGGCCACGGGCATCCCTGCCACCACGTCCACGCTCGCTTATCTTGACGCGTTCGCGTCGTTTGGAACCGAGCGGATCGGGCTGTTCACGCCCTACACCGCCGACGTGAACGAGTCCGTGATCTCGTCCTATGCCCGTGAAGGGATCAAGACGGTCGACCACCGGCACCTGGACCTCAGCGACAACGAGTCCTTCGCGCGGGTCACCGACCAAGAGATGCTTCCTGGGTCACTCGAGTTGGCAGCTTCGCACCCGGATGCCTTGGTCTACCTATGCACCAACCTGTACGGCGCCAACATCACGGCGGAGGTGGAAAGCCGCACCGGAGTACCCGTTCTCGATTCCGTGGCGGTCACCCTCTGGCATGCCCTGAAGTTGGCGGGAGCCCCACTGCTCGACGCGAAGTGGGGCCGTTTGCTGGCTGACGCTGTGTAGCGTCAGCCAGCTCTCCGGATCCAGCTCAGTTGATGAGCTGGATCCGGATGCCTGCGCCGCGTTCCTTCACCACCATCCGACGTTCCACTGCTCCCGTTTGGGTGAGCCATACAACGCTGCCGTCAGATGTCACGGCCTCCACTACGCCCTGGTCCACGATCTCGTCGCCGCGCCAGATCTGAACTTTCAGACCAACCAGCGACCTCCAGTTGGTCACACTCTTTCCCCTTGCTTGTACGAAGGGTGCTCCAAATAACGAATCCTTCTTACGGTGCTGCAATGGGTGGCTCCTAGCGTCCTGGACAAACTTTCTGTACAGGAAGTGTGCCGTCGCCGATGCTCACATGACGCGAATACCAGGCCCAGTTGTGTGACCTGCGTCAATTACAGCGCTTTGACCGCCCCCAGCACCTTGGTCAAGGAGTCCTTCGCGTCGCCAAACAGCAGGGTGGTCTGGGGCTCATACAGGAGCTCGTTCTCAATACCGGCAAATCCGGGGCGCATGGAACGTTTGAGGAAAACCACCTGCCGGGCGTCGGCGACCTCCAGAATGGGCATGCCGTAGATCGGAGACCCCGAGGTGGTTTTTGCGGCAGGGTTCACAACATCGTTGGCCCCAACCACCAACGCGACATCGGTGGTCTTGAACTCCGAGTTGATGTCGCTCATCTCCTTCAAGGACTCGTAGGGCACGTTAGCCTCGGCAAGGAGTACGTTCATGTGGCCCGGCATGCGCCCGGCCACCGGGTGGATGGCGAAGTCCACCTCAATTCCGCGTGACTCCAAGGCCGAGGCCAGCTCCGCGGCAGTGTGCTGGCCTTGGGCCACTGCAAGGCCGTATCCCGGGACGATGATCACCCGCTGTGCATAGCCGAGCAATACTGCCACGTCCTCCGCGCTGGAGGATCTTACGGGCCGCTCACTGACGGTGGTTGAACCTGCGGTAGATCCGCCCTTGAAAGCCCCAAACATGATGCCTGCAACACTGCGACCCATCGCGGCAGCCATGGCGCGGGTGAGGATGGTGCCGGAAGCCCCCACCAGCGTCCCGGCCACCACCAGGAGGACATTGCCTAGCACCAGTCCGGACGCCGCGACAGCCAGGCCAGTGAAGGCGTTCAGGAGTGAAATGACAATCGGCACATCCGCGCCTCCCACCGGCAGCACCAGCAGGATTCCGGCACCAAGACCCAAGAGCAGCAGGAGCAGCGCCACCACCAACCAGCCGTTCAGGATCACCACAATTCCAGCACCCACTGCGGCAAGCAGCACCACGGCCATCAAGGCTGGTAACCCGGGAAATGTCACCGGCCGGGTGGTCATGAGCCCTTGAAGTTTGGCGAAAGTGACACCGGAGCCAGCAAAGGACACCGCACCCACCAGCAACGTGAAGACAATGGCCAGGCGAACCCACGGATCGCCCGAATGGGAGAGTTCCAGCAACGCCACCAGCGCCGCAGCACCACCACCCACACCGTTGAAGAGTGCCACGAGCTGCGGCATCTGGGTCATGTGCACCCGGCGGGCCACCGGCGCTGCCACACCCGAGCCCACAACGATGGCCCCCAGAATCCAAGGGATGTTGTCCAGTTTCACAGAGACAAACACCGTCACCACAGCCAGCAGAGCGCCAAATGCTCCGATCAGGTTCCCGCGCCGGGCAGTCCGTGGTGAACTTAGGCCCTTAAGGGCGAGGATGAAGCAGGCCGCCGCGGCGAGGTACAGCAGCGAGGTCCACGTGGGGTTCAGAAGGGTCATGGCCGGCGCTCCTTCTTCTCCGGCTCCACGGTGGCGGCCGGCTCCGCGCCTCCGCGGCCTTCAGGAACGGCAGCGTTCGACGGCGGCCGCTGCCGTCCGCGGAACATCTCCAGCATCCGGTCGGTCACCACAAAACCACCCACGAGGTTAGCCGTGGCAAGGACTACGGCCAGCAGCGCAACTGCCAACACCCACGGGTCAGCGGCCTGTCCCGCCACAATGATGGCACCCACCAGGATGATGCCGTGGATGGCATTGGCGCCTGACATGAGGGGCGTATGCAAGGTGCTGGAGACCTTGGAAACAACTTCGAAGCCCACAAAAACAGCCAGCACAGTAATCGTTAGCAGGCTCATGCCATCCATTAGCGCACTCCTTCACTACCGGGTTCGCTGCCGGGTTCGCTACCGGGTTCGCTACCGGGTTCACTGCCAGTGCGAGAACCGCCGGATGGTGAACCGCTGGCTCCGGAGGCGCCGGCATTCCCGCCTACAAGGGGCGCAGCCTCTCCTGCGAGCGCCGCAAGTGCCTCCGCAGTTGGTGCGTGGAGGACTTGGCCGTTGTGGGTGAGGCACGTGCCTGCAATGACTTCATCCTCAAAGTCCGGAACCACCACGCCGTCCCGAGTCATGAGTGCCAGGAGGTTGGCGACGTTCTTGGCGAACAGTCGTGAGGCATCCGCAGGCATTGCCGATGCCGCGTCCTTGATTCCCACGAGTGTCACTGTGCCCTGGCCATCGCCGATGGGGATGGGGATGTCCTGCCCAGGGATGCTCCCCTCCACGTTTCCGCCGGATTCCGCAGCCAAGTCCACCACCACGGACCCCCGGCGCATCCCTTGGACCATTTCGCGGGTCACAAGGAGTGGGGCGCGCCTTCCAGGCACGGCAGCAGTGGTGATGAGGACGTCGGCCTGGGCCACGTGCGGCGCCAAGAGGGCTCTTTGGAGGGCACCCCGGTCCGCGCTGAGCTCCCTGGCGTAGCCGCCCGAAGCCTCTGCGGTTTCAAGGTCCAGCTTGATGAAGGTTCCTCCCATGGATGCCACTTCGTCCGCCGAGGCGGGTCGGATGTCATTGGCGGACACGCGAGCACCTAGTCTCTTGGCGGTTCCGATGGCCTGAAGGCCGGCAACCCCGGCGCCGAGCACCAGCACGCGGGCGGGCGGAATGGTTCCCGCTGCCGTCATGTACAGCGGAAAGAACCTCGGTAATCGCATGGCGGCCTCAAGCACACAGCGATAGCCGGCCACCAGGGCCTGCGAGGTGAGCGCATCCATGGACTGGGCACGCGATATTCGAGGAACCAGTTCCAGCGCAAAGGAGGTGATGCCCCCGGCGGCGAGCGCCCGCACAGTGGGCAGCTCCGAGGACGGCGACCCCAGGCCCACGGTGACCGAACCCCGGCGGAGAGCTGCCGCCGTCGACGGTTCCATGGGGCGCACATGGCAGTAGACATCTAGTGTCCCGAGGTTCAGGGACTGCACTACCGTGGCCCCTGCTGTGCGGTAGTCATCGTCGCTATGGCCGGAGGCCATGCCGGCACCGGACTCCAGTTCAACGTCAAGGCCCAACCCCATCAGTTGCTTCACCGTTTCCGGCGTTGCAGCAACACGTCGCTCACCGTCAAGCGTCTCGCGCGCTATGCCTGCCTTCACCCGCCACCCCTTTTCCGGAACCCTCCAGAACTCAGTTGGCATGAGTCTATGACTGCAAGGGGCCCGGCGGGAGTAGGGGCTGCGCTATGTGCATAAGTCCACTAAGGTCGGTGGAAGCTGGGAGCAACCAGCACCACACCGTCGACGAGCCGGTTCCGGCCGTGCCGTCGGAAAGGAACGCCACTATGGACACCTTCAAAATCGGTTACTTCGTCGGAAGCCTGGCAAGCAATTCCATCAACCGGGTCCTCTCCAAGGCCCTCATCAGCGTGGCGCCGCCGGAACTCGAGTTCCATGAGATCGCCATCAAAGACCTTCCGTTGTACAGCTCGGATTACGATGCTGATTTCCCGGCGGCCGGCCGGGACTTGAAGGATGCCATCGCCGCATCGGACGGCATCTTGTTTATCTCGCCCGAGTACAACCGCTCTATTCCCGGCGCCTTGAAGAATGCCATCGATTGGGGTTCACGCCCGTGGGGCACCAATTCATTCGCTCGCAAGCCCACCGGAATCATCGGCGCATCGCCGGGCGGTATTGGAACCGCCGTGATGCAGTCGTCCATGCGCAGCGTTTTGAGCTTCCTGGATGCGCCACAGTTGAACGCACCTGAGGCTTACATCCGCTTCGTCGCAGATGCGTACGACGACGACGGTTCAGTTAAGGACGAAGCGACAGCCGGGCTTCTGCGCCACTATATGGAGGAATACAGCGCGTTCGTTCAGCGCGTCCTCGCCGCCAACGCGCCCGGCCACATCGGTGATCAGGAACCGGATTCGGCAAAGCTCACGCGGTAACACCGCTCCGGGTGCCGGGCGGCATGCCCGCAGGCGGCTGGACAGGCGCTTAGGTGTCCCGCGAACCCGCCATCAGCTGGCCGATGATGCTGGTCTCCAAGTGCTCCAACAGGTGCCGCGGATTGTCATAGACTTCCGCGGCACCGGCGTCGCGCAGTTCGGCTTCGCTGATTCCGCCGCAGGTCAGGGCGATGACGGGAACGCCGATCGCAGCTCCGGCCTTTACATCCCACACGGCGTCGCCTACGAACACCACATCCTCCGGACCGAGCCCCAGCTTTTCCAGGCAGGCCTCGAGGATGTCCGGTGCGGGCTTGCTCTGCTTTGCGTCGTTTGAGCTGGTCCACGCATCAATGGAGGATCCGGCATCGAGAAGGTCCCTGCTTACTTCAAGGTCGCGTTCCTGCGCTGACGAGGCCAAGCCCACAGCCAGTCCCGCGTCCGAGCATGCAGCCAGAAGGTCACGGACCGAATCGAAGGTGCGCAGAGCCGGCCAAAACGTCGAAAAGACCGCACCGTGCGCAGACTTGAGATCTTCCTGCATGTCCTCGGGACAGTCCGGGAGCAGACTCTGGACGAGCCGGTCACCTCCCATGCCAACCCTTCGGTGAATGGCGGACATTTCGACATCCAGGCCTTCACGTCGGAAGGCTTGCCACCACGCCATGGCATGGAAGTAGCTGGAATCGATCAGGGTTCCATCCACATCGAAAAGAACGCCGCGTTTCTTTCTTGTCGCTTCATCAGTTGCCACAGCTGACCACCCCTGCATGTGTCTGCGCTTGCGCACCTTGGGCGGCCAGCGCGGAGTCGATCACTGGTTCCTCAAGCATGAGTACCGCATACCGCTCAGCCGAAGCTGGTCTTAGCAGCCCCGTTCCTGCAACTTCACGGATGGCTGCGACTCCCTCAACAGCCTCGTCCATGGTGGAAAACTGCTTGGACAGACCCATCAACACGTCGTCGCCGTCCACCATCAGAATCCGAAATTCCCCATCAGGCGTTTCAGCCAGTTCCAAATGCCCGGCCATCCGAACCTCCTCGTCTTCGATGCCAAACAGCATAGTAAGACTACTTAGTATAAACCTCGCAGTAATATTGCGTCACGCGGGAATTAGGCGTGTGCAACTTGTTGTTATCACAGGCATGACAACAATCGGAATCATCGGTGCAGGACACATTGGCAGCCAAGTCGCCCGCAAAGCGGTAGAACTCGGCTATGACGTGGTCATCAGCAACTCCCGAGGGCCGGAAACCCTCCGTGAGCTGGTGACCGAACTCGGGCCGCGCGCCCGGGCCGCAACGGCAGGTGAGGCAGCAGCAGCAGGAGATTTCGCCGTCGTGACCGTCCCTTTGAAGAACTACAAGGACATCCCCACCGAGCCGCTTGAGGGCAAGATCGTGATCGACACCAACAACTACTACTGGGAGCGCGACGGCCGGATCGCTGAGCTGGACAACGGAGAGGCCACCACTTCCGGCCTGCTTCAGAAGCACCTGCCCACCTCCAAGGTAGCCAAGGGCTTCAACCACATTTTCGCCAAGGACATCACCACGGACGGCACCGCTGCCGGCACACCCAACCGTCGCGCCCTGGCCACCTCCAGCGACTTCCCCGAAGCCGCCGAGCTTGTGACCAAGCTCTACGACGAATTCGGCTTCGACACCGTCAACATCGGCCCGCTGGAGGACAGCTGGCGCGTAGAGCGTGACCGCCCCGCCTACGTCATCCGCCAGAACGCGGAGGAACTGCGCGGGAACCTCGCCAAGGCAACGCGCACGGTCTAACCCGGAACGCACGACGGCGGCAAGGGGCTTACGCTTGCCGCCCCACCTTTGCGGGCGCCGTGAATTTTGCGGGTGCCGTGAATTTTGGGTCGAAATCGTGTCACGAATCGGGACCACGGCGCACTTTATGGGTGGCTGCCTCTCTAAATGCCTGGCGCATCAGGCGTTCGGGGAGGCAGCTGCCCCCGAAGCGTCCCACCCCGAGGAGTTCCATGTCCACCAAAATCTCGAACTGGCCCGCAGCGACGCCCATGTGGGTTGACCTGGGCGTTGACGATCTCCAAGCGGCGAAGGCCTTTTATGCAGACCTCTTCGGATGGGATTTTGTTGCCGGCGGTCAGGACGCCGGGGAATACTCGCTTGCACACGTCGCCGGGCGGGCGGTGGCGGGCGTAGGGCCCAAGCAGGATCCGGATGCGCCCACCGTATGGACAACGTTCCTGGCATCGGATGACGTCAATGTCACCGCCAAGAAGATCAGAGCGGCCGGCGGAGAGCTGCTTGCCCCTCCCTTCGACGTCATGGAATCCGGGCGAATGACGCTGGCGACTGACAGCGTGGGCGCAACCTTCGGCGTGTGGCAGGCAGGCACCCATATCGGCGCGGAACGCGTCAATGAGCACGGCGCACTGTGCTGGAATGAGCTCCACACCCGGGACTTCGCCTCGGCGCGGTCCTTCTACTCCGAGGTCTTCGACGTCAGCTACCAGGACGTCACCGAAGACGGCTTGGTGTACTCCACCATTCGCAGGCCGCTGGATGGCCGGGAAGTGGGCGGGATTCAGCATGACGTTGACCTTCCCTCCAACACCCCCAACCACTGGCTGACCTGGTTCGCCAGCGACTACGTTGAGGGCACTGCGAATCGTGCCGTAGAGCTCGGCTCCAGCCTGCTGATGCCTGTCACCGAAAGCCCGCTGGGACGTATGGCCATCATCCGAGCGCCACAAGGTGAGGTGTTTGGCATCATCGACGCACCCCGAATCGGCGAGTAAACACCCGGCCCGCGCTCAGGCAGCAGCCGGATTGAGTGCCTCGGCTATGACCTCATGCGCATGGGCCGCGGCAAGCGGAGCGGCCAAGCGGTGGACCGCCTGGAACGTCCTGCGCACGGCAGGACCGTGCCAATCGGGCGGCAAGTAGTCAGTGGGGAGGTTTGGATCCCGGTACGGAAACTTGCGCCACATGGTGAGCATCGGGATGTAGTAGCGGAAGGCATCGCGACGCATGTCCTCGGTGGATTCAGCCAGTGCGATGTCCGGATCGCTGCCCACGAGTCCGGTCCAGCGCTGCTCCGCACCGTCGTAGAGTTCAAGGAATTCCGTGAACTGCTGGTCCAATTCCTTGAGGTCCCACCACTCCGAAATCTTGGGCCGCATAGGGCCATCAAAAACGTAGTCGCTCCGAAAGAGATCCACGAACTCGATCAACCCGCCAGCCGTGAGCCGCTCCCGGGCTTGCTCCAATTTATGCGCGGGAGCAATCCACACACCGTTGGCGACTGAACCAAAGCCCAAGGACAGCAGGGCTGATCGCAGCTGGTGCCGGCGGTTCCGCATGGATTCGGGCACGGAGAAGACCGCCAGCACCCAGGTATCCACCGGCGCGGGCTGCTCCGGGGCGAAGATCCTGCGGTCACCTTCCCGGAACACATCACTGACGGACTCCGAAATTTTGTACTTGGCAATCCCGCCCTCGCGGACGCTCTTAAGAACACCCTTGGCTTTGAGCCTGGAAACTGACGACCTCACGCCGGGAGCGTCGTAGCCCAGTGATCCCAACATGGAGATCAGCGCAGATACCGGCAATGCGTCGCCTGCATTTCGTCCGTAGAGGCCGAAAATGGTGACGAGCAGCTGCTGGTGGCGCACCGGGGGTGCCGGGACGGCGAACATCGAAGGATCCTCATTTCCGCGCCGCAGTTCCGGCGCCAGTCCAGTTCATCATAGGCGCGGTAATGCTTCCGGTCAGATTGCTTCAATGCCCATATTCGGCCCCGATCAACGGATCATGTGGAATGCCTGAGGCGCTCGTTCTTCTTCTGGAGACTGTCCGGCTAGCCGTGTCATAGTAAGCATGCTTACTATGGAGCCACGCTGATTCGAGGCTCACACCGCCCCGAAAGGTCCTTTCCGTATCAACGATAGGAAACACATCATGGCAGGAAATCTCGTAGCCCGCTCCATTCACGACCTCACCGCCGCGGCATGGTTTGGCGGCTCACTGATGGGCGCCATCGGACTTAATGGTGCCGCTGCAGAAGCGAAAGACCCCACCGAGCGCACCCGCCTCTCCAGCAAGGGTTGGGGAAAGTGGGCCCCCATCCAGACAGCAGCCTTCGCCGGACACCTGGCCTCGGACCTTGCCATCGCATGGGAGAACAAGGGCCGGATCGCCAAGCAGGACAACGTCGCCGCAAACACTGTCTACAAGACTGTAGTGACTTTGGCTGGAGCCGCCGTCACGTTGTACGCAGGTGTTGTGGGCAAGAAGGTGGATGAGCTCTCCGACGAAGGCGCCAAGGGTGCAACAGAACCTCGGGCCGGCGCATCCGATGAGTTGAAGTCCGCTCAGACCCAGCTCAAAGCACTGCAGTGGGCCATTCCGGCGTTCGCGGCCTGGGTGATCATCCTCGGCGCAAAGCACGGCGAGATGCAGCGGCCGAAGAACATCATCAAGGGCTTGCGCTAGCCACCCACCCCGCGTCCCCAACCACCACTGGCCGAGACGGCAGTGAATGACAATCCCATTGCTCACCATTGTCATCAACCGCCGTCTCGGCGTAGGGGGTCAGGCTCCTTTCAAAGCTTTGACGAAGTGTTCCGGCCATGGCTGTGCAGCTGCGGTTCCATGGGGGACGTACACGGTGGTGACCGTCCCGTAGGCGGCGACCTCACCGGCGTCGGACGCTACCTCAAAAGCCAGGGTCAGCGAGGTCCGGCCCAGCGCGCTTACCGTCACCGTGGCGGTGATGCGCTGGCCGAACCACAGCTTGGCCTTGTAGTTGATGACTTGCTGAACACGCGGAGCGCTGGGGAAATAGTCCGGCAACTCCAGCGAACGGAAGAGCTCGGCCTCCGCAGCCTCAACCCAGCGCAGAATGGCCGAGTTGTGCTGGTGCCCGGAGGCGTCGGTGTCCACCCATTCCACTGTTCGCTGGACAGACGCCTCCGGAAACCTATCCACGATTCTCCTAGCGGGCGCTAACGGCGGCGTCGTTAGGATCAACGTCGACGGCGGCGACTGCCACCTCAGGCTGCGGCTTCGGAATCATCGCCACAGCACCCGCGGCCAGAACCGCGATGCCGGCGAAGATTGCGAAGTTGGCCTCGAAGGGCAGCTTGGAGCCTGCGATCCAGCCACCGATCAACGGTCCGGAAATGGCACCCAGGCGGGCGAAGCTCAGGGCCCATCCCGTCGCCGTGCCACGGACCTTGGCCGGGTAGTAGTCGGCAATATAGCCGGTCAGCACCAGCGATGTGGAAATGGAACCAACGCCTGCGAAGGCCACGAACAGCAGGTTGACCACCATGGTGTTGGGGAAGACCAGCAGCATGATGCCCAAGCCGCCCAGGATGTAGAACACCACCAGGATGAGCTTCTTGCCGTACTTGTCTGCGGCGCGGCCAAGGAGCAGGCCCCCGATTGCGGAGGCGAGGCTGAAGACCAGCAGGAAGGTCAGTGACGAGCCGAGGTCGTAGCCGGCCTTCTTCATGATGCTCGGCAACCAGGTGTTCAAGCCGTACACCAGGACCAAGCCACAGAACAGCGAGATCCAGAAGAAAACGGTGGAGCGCAGGTACTTCCGGGAGAACATGGTGGTGATGGTCTTCCACCACGGATCCACCTGGCCGCCTTGGGCAGCAGGAACTGCCGGAGCCACAGCAACAACGGGCTTGTAGTTGGAGATGTTCAGCTTGGCGGCCAAGGCCTTGGCCTCGGACTTCCGGCCCTTCGACTCCAGGAATTCCAAGGATTCAGGCAGGAACTTCCAAATGATCGGAATCAGCACCACAGGTGCGGCACCGATCGCGATCACAGCACGCCAACCACCCATGGGCAGGACGAACAGCGCAGCCAAAGCGGCGGCAACGATGCCCAGTGAGTAGCCGGAGTACATGAGGCCGTAGTTGTAGGAGCGCTTGTTCGGCGCCGAGTATTCAATGGTCAGGGCCGCTGCCACCGGAATGACACCACCCATGCCCAGTCCGCCAATGAGGCGGAACAAGCCGAACAGCTCCGGCGTCGGCGCCCAAGCAGCGCCTGCTTGGGTGAGCGTGAAGATCGCCATGGAAGCCAGGAGCATTTTCTTGCGGCCGACGAGGTCGCTGAGCGTGCCGATGAAGAGGGCGCCAATAAGCATGCCAATCAGGGCATATGATCCCAGACCGCCCAAGGCCAGGGGGCTGAGGTTCCATTCTTTGTACTCGGCAAGTGCCGGCAGGATGGCGCCAAGGACGCCGACGTCGTAGCCTTCGGCGAGGATCGCGAGCCAGCAGCAGAACAACACCAAACCGGTGGTCTTCTTGGGCACGTTCCAGTCGTTGACTGGTGCGGTGGCCATGGCTACTTCACCAAAACCGATGCTGCGGCGGACTCGGGAGTCCAGCGGAGGTGTGTGTTGACTTCTTCCATGTCGGCTTCCTTAAGCAGGGACAGGCGGGGACGAACGGCGTCAGTGCGTGAGCTCGGAGGCTTGCGGCGACCAGCACGGAATTGTGGGATCCAGTCGGCGCCGGGCCCCTGATATTCCTGCTCGGCAGCTGCGTGCAGCGTCCATTGGGGGTCGTAAAGGTGCGTGCGTCCCAAGGCGATCAAATCCGCACGGCCGGCCAGGAGGATGGAGTTCACGTCATCGTAGGTGGAGATGGCGCCGACGGCGATCACCGCCACGCCTGCAGGTGCGGCAACTTCCTGACGGATGCGGTCCGCGAACGGCGTCTGGTAGCTACGGCCGAAGGCGGGCTTCTCTTCCTTGGCGACCTGCCCGGTGGAAACGTCCAAGCCGGCGGCGCCGTGCTCAACGAACGCCTTGGCGATGGCCACGGAATCATCCGAAGTGTTGCCACCTTCGATCCAGTCTGTGGCGGAGATGCGCACCGTCACCGGTTTGCTGACAGGCCAAGCTGCACGAACGGCGTCGAACACTTCCAGCGGGAACCGCAGCCGGTTCTCCAAGCTGCCACCGTATTCGTCGGTCCGCTTGTTGGACACCGGCGAAAGGAAGGAGGACAGCAGGTAACCGTGGGCAGCATGGATTTCCAGGAGATCGAAACCGGCCTCGTCCGCACGGACCGTGGAGGCGACGAACTCGGCCTTGATGGCATCCATTCCAGCGCGATCCAGCTCCACGGGAGTTTGGTTCTCCGGGCTGTACGGCAAGGCAGAGGGACCCACGGCGGTCCAGTTACCGGACTCGAGCGGCTGGTCAATGCCTTCCCACATGAGCTTGGTGGAGCCCTTGCGCCCAGAGTGGCCCAGCTGGGCGCCGATCTTGGCGGTGGAACGGGCGTGAACAAAGTCCACGATTTCCTTCCAGCTCTCACGCTGTTCATCCGTGTAGAGGCCGCTGCAACCGGGGGTGATGCGGCCGGCTTCGGAGACGCAGACCATCTCTGTCATGACCAGGCCTGCACCGCCGAGTGCCTTGGAGCCGAGGTGGACCTTGTGGAAGTCGCCCGGAACACCGTCCGTAGCTGAGTACATGTCCATCGGGGAGACCACAATGCGGTTCTTCAACTCCAGTTGGCCGATCCGGAACGGCTGGAACATGGCCGGAGCGACCTCTGTCAGTCCCTGCGAGGCAGCGAAGTCGCGGTCAACAGCGTTCGCGAACTCGGGATCGCGGAGCCGCAGATTTTCCTGCGTGATGCGGCGGCTGCGGGTCAGCAGGTTGAACGCGAACTGTGTAGGGTCCTGGTCCTTGTACTGGCCAATGCGCTCAAACCATTCAAGGGATGCCTGGGCTGCACGCTGGGTGGAGGCAACCACGGGCCGACGCTCGGCCTCATAAGCAACCAAGGCGGACTCCACATCCGGGTGCTCGTGGAGGCAAGCAGCCAATGCCAGCGAGTCCTCCATGGCCAGCTTGGTGCCCGAACCGATGGAGAAGTGGGCGGTGTGGGCGGCGTCGCCCAGCAACACTACGTTGTTGTGGCGCCAGCTCTCGTTGCGGACCGTGGTGAAGTTGATCCACTTGGAGTTGTTGGTGAGGACCTCGTAGCCGTTCAGTTCCTCGGCGAAGATCTCGCGGATCTTGGCGATGGCCTTCTCATCGGAGACACCGGGAGGGAAGACCTCGTTGGCGGTTTCGTCGAAGCCCGCGGCGTGCCACACGTCCTGGTGCATTTCCACGATGAAGGTGGAGCCCTCGTCCGAGTAGGGGTAACCGTGGATCTGCATGACGCCCCACTCGGTTTCCTTCACGAAGAACTTGAAGGCCTCGAAAACCTGGTCCGTACCAAGCCACATGAACTTGTTGGTACGCGGGTCCAGGTTGGGCTTGAAGGAGTCGGCGTACTTGGCCCGGATCTGGGAGTTGATGCCGTCCGCTGCGAGAACAAGATCGTAGTTGGCTTCAAGCTCCTCCACGGCAGGAGCCAGGGTACTGAAACGCACGTCTACGTTCAGTTCGATGCAGCGGCGCTGGAGCAGCTCCAGCAGTTCCTTGCGGCTCATGGCAGCGAAGCCCTGGCCGCCCACCGTGATCATTTGCTCGCGGAAGTGGATGTCGATATCGGACCAGCGTGCGAAGCGACGGCTCATGTACTCGGCCACTACGGGATCAGCGTTGCCGATGCCGCCCAGGGTCTCATCGGAAAACACGACGCCGAAGCCAAAGGTGTCGCTGGCAGCGTTACGTTCCCAGAGGGTGATGTCATGCGACGGGTCCAGCTGCTTCATCAGTGCTGCGAAGTACAGACCGCCAGGCCCGCCTCCAACGATTGCGATTTTCATGGTGTTGCTCCTTCTCAAGCCTGGCTCTGGCCGGCGGGGGTAAGTTGTTCGGTCTTGCTCGCGTTCCCGGTGTTGTCCTGCGAGAGGACCCTGTCGCGGAGCTTGAAATGCTGGAGTTTGCCGCTGGGGTTGCGTGGAAGTTCAGTAACGAAGCGGACGTCCCTGGGGTACTTGTAGGGGGCGATGGTCTGCTTCACGAAGTCCTGGATCTCTTTGCGCTTGCCGGCATCGCCTGTGACGCCTTCACGCAGGACGACGAATGCGCAGACGATGCTGCCGCGCTCTTCATCCGGAACCCCGATGACCGCGTTTTCCACAACATCCGGGTGCTGGTCGATGGCCGTCTCAACCTCGGGCGCACCGATGTTGTAGCCGGAGGAGACGATCATGTTGTCTGATCGTGCCTGGTAGGTGAAGTACCCGTCGGCATCCATGGCGAACGTGTCACCGGTGACGTTCCAGCCACGGACCACGTAGTTGGCCTGCCGTGCGTCGTCGAGGTAGCGGCATCCGGTGGGGCCGATCACTGCCAGGCGGCCGATGTTGCCCGGGCCGAGTTCGTTGCCGTCGTCGTCCAGGATGGTGGCCCTGAAGCCCGGCACCGCGCGGCCAGTGGTCCCAGGGCGGATATCGTCCCCTGCCGCGGAAATGAAGACGTGCAGCATTTCCGTGGCGCCAATCCCGTTGATCAGCCGCAAACCCGTGGCCTCATGCACCGCTTCCCAGGTTTCCTTGGAGAGATGCTCTCCGGCGGAGACGGCCATACGCAGGCCCCTGAGGAGGTCTCCGCGCTTCTCTTTCAGGATGGCCCGGTAAGCCGTGGGTGCGGTGAAGAGGATGCTGGCTCCTGCCGCGGCTGCGGCTTCAGCAAGCTCCACCGGCCCGGCCTTCTCTGTGAGTAGCGACGACGCGCCGAACCTGAGCGGGAAGACCACCAAACCGCCAAGTCCGAACGTGAACGCCAAGGGCGGGGAACCCGCGAACACGTCATCTGCAGTTGGTTCCAGGATGTAACGGGCGAAAGTATCCGCGTTGGCCAGGATGTCCCGGTGGAAATGCATAGTCACCTTGGGCACGCCGGTGGTGCCCGACGTCGGTCCTAACAGGGCGACGTCGTCCGCGGCTGTGTCCACTGCCGTGAACTTGCCGCTCTTGTGCTCGCAGCGCGAGGCGAGGTCGCCGTCGTCGTCGAATCCGTTGCCGGCCCCGTACGTCAGGACCTTGACCTCATCCGCCGCCGCGATCGCGAGCTCGTCCACGAACCGGTGATCAGAGATGGCGACCACGGGTTTGGTGAGTTGGATGAGGGTGGAGACCTCGGTGGAGCGCAGCATGGGCATGGTGGTGACTACTACGGCGCCGGCTTTCAGGACACCCAGCCAGGCAGCCACGATCCAAGGGTTGTTGGGTCCGCGCAACAACACGCGGTTGCCCGGAACGACACCGAGGTCTTCGGTGAGGACCTGTGCCACCTGGTTGGAACGCTGCTGGAGCTGACCGTAGGTCCAGACCGAGCCGTCAGGTGTCCACAGGGCGGGACGGTCTGGGCCGTACTGCTCAACAGCGTCGTCGATCAGTACCGCCGCAGCGTTGAGCCGCTCCGGGTAGTGGAGTTCGGGAAGGGTGAATTCAAGCGCAGGCCAAGTATCGGCTGGCGGCAGGTGGTCGCGGGTAAACGTGTCCACGTGGGCCGATGGCATCATGCTCATGGCCGGTCCTTTCAGTGGTGCGTCGTTGAAGCGGATGGTTGGCGGAGATCTAATGCTGTTTAGGTGCCAGCCCGAATCATGCCCTCTTGGGCGACCGTGGCAAGCAGCCTTCCGTGACGATCGAAGAAGCGGCCCATGGCGAGGCCCCTGTTGCTTTGACCGGAAATGGCGTCCTGGGCGTAGAGCACCCAGTCGTCGGCGCGACCATCGCGGTGGAACCACATGGAGTGGTCCAAGCTGGCGGTCGCGAGTCCCGGGCTGGACCAGTTGAGTCCGTTCACCCGGAGCAGCGGCTCCAAAATTGTGTAATCGCAGACGTAAGCCAGCGCTGTGCGGTGAAGGTCGGCGTCGTCGGGCAGGGCGTCAAAAGCCTTGACCCAAATGGCCTGCTGCGGCACGGAACCGCCTTCGAGATCGATATATACCGGCCCTGGAATATGGCGCATATCGAAGCTGCGGCCCGTCGACCAGTACTTCGCGGCTTGGCCGTCCACGCCGTCCAGCGCTTCGGCCGCAGTCCGCAGCGATTCAGGCTCGACGGCGGCAGGAGCCTCGGGCTGGAAGTCCGGGCCGCTCTCAGGGACCTGGAACGAACCCATGGCCGCGTACACGGCCTTGCCGTTCTGGAAACCCCGGACCGTGCGGGTGGAATACCCTCGGCCATCCCGCAGGCGCTCCACTTCGTACCGGACACTGGAACCGATATCCACGGGACGCATGAAGTAGCTGTGCATCGAGTGCAGAGTCCTGTCAGCATCAACGGACCGCATCATCGCGGCCGCCGCCTGTGCCACCATGTCTCCACCATAGGCTTTTGGCCACGGCACGTACTGGGTGGTTGCTTCATAGGCTTCGTCGAACACCTCGGCCGTTGTGGGCGTTAGTTCAACTGCCTTAAGGAAGGTCTCGGACGTCAGGGTTCCAGTGATCATGGCTTAGGCCCGGCGGTAGTCAGCGAGGGTTTCGTCAGCCACGTCTTCGAGGTTCACCACGAGGTTCTCCGGCGTGCGCGCTGTGAGCCAGACGAGTTCTTCCGTGATGGACATGTTGGCTTCAACGTGGGGCATGAACGGCGGCACGAAAACCCAGTCGCCGGCCTTCATGTCGATGAACTCCGAGTAGTTCTCGCCGAAGTAGATGCGGCCGTGGCCACGTAACACATAGCCGCCGGTCTCAGCCTCGCCGTGGTGGTGCGGAAGTGAGCGGTACCCGGGGGTGTTGGACACTTGGCCGAACCAGATCTTGGTTGCCGGGGTGTGCTGGATGCTGACGCCGGACACGCGGATGCAGTCGCCGGACTGCGCAGTGTTGGTGTCCTCAGCTCCGGCGCGGGTGACAACCGGGACAACCTTGCCGTCAGCCTGCGCGTAGATGGAGTTATCGCCTTCGAGTTGGTACTCGGTAGTGGTCTGGCTCATGGGTTTTCTCCTTTTATCTGGTGGTTCTGGACGATTGCTGTCAGGCGGGGACTGCGACGGGTGCGTGGATTCGGAACTGGTTCTCCAACCGGCCGATCCCGTCGATTTCCGTAGTGAGGACGTCGCCGTCCTTAAGGAAGCGAGGCGGGGTCATTCCCATGCCCACTCCCCCGGGTGTTCCGGTAAGGACGAGGTCGCCGGGACGCAGAGCGGTGAATTGCGAGATGTAGGACAGCAGCTGTGCCGGGCCGAATACCAGGGTGCTGGTGTTTCCCTGCTGCACAAGCTCGCCGTTGACGTATCCGCGGACGTTGAAGTGTTGGTCCGCCTCGTCCGCGGTGACCATGACCGGGCCCACGGGGGTTGTGCCGTCCCAGGCCTTGCCCTGGAACCACTGCAGGGTCCGGTTCTGCCAGTCGCGCATGGAGACGTCGTTGGCCACCGTGTACCCGGCAATGGCCGCACGGGCCTGGTCTTCGTCTGCATGGAACAGTTCAGAACCTACGACGACGGCCAGCTCGGCTTCCCAGTCGACACGGCCGCTGCCGTGGACTTCTACGGCGTCTTCAGCCCCCACCAAGGTGTCCGCATACTTGGCGAACAGTGTGGGGTATTCGGGAAGTTCGCGGCCCATTTCCTGGATGTGGTCCCCATAGTTCAAGCCGCAGCAGATGACTTTGCCGGCCCGGGGAAGGAGCGGGGCGAGGTCAGCGTCGGCGGCCGCAACTATGGTCTGCTCCTTCGACGCTGCAGCCTCTTCAACAACGTTCCGCCAGTCCGGCCGAGCCAGGAGCGCGCCGACGTCATCGGCGGGCAGGGTGAGGTAAGAGTCGGCGCCCGTGGCGAGTGCCGCCGTCGTTCCTCCGTTGGCCGTGCGCAGGGTGGCGAGTTTCATTGCGGGTTCCCTTCGAGATTTTGTGATGTGTCGACTTTTTTACGATCGTCACATATGCTCAACGTAGCACGGCAGAAATGATCTGCACAGAGGCTTTCCAAAAGTTTTTGCAGTTGCCACAACGAGGAGGAACAGCATGAGCCACACAACGATCAACCCGGAATCGCTGCCCAAACCATCGGGTTTTGCGCACGGCATCCTGGCTGGCAACACCGTCTTCCTGGGCGGGCAGACGGCTTTGGACAAGAACATGAAGATCGTTCCCGGCGGCATCGTGGAACAGTTCACGCAGGCGTTCTCCAACGTGATCACCACCCTGCGCGAGGCCGGCGGACAGCCCGAAGACCTTGTCAACGTGACCATCTACCTCACGGACGTTGACGACTACATGGCCAACGGCCGCGAAATCGGACGCATCTGGCGCGAAATGGCGGGATCGCAGTACCCCGCCATGGCAGGCATCGGTGTCACGCGCCTCTGGCAGAAAGAGGCCCTGATCGAAATTCAGGGCATCGCGGTGATCCCGGAACGCTAAACCTCTGGAGTTTTTGTACAGATACCGCCCCTAAAACCGCGTCTAGAGGTCATTAGCTGTACAAAAACTCCCGTCGATGGCGCAGGATTGGGCCATGGGAACCGTTATCCAATATCTTGCGGGCGTCAGCGAGGGCAACCGCTCGACTCTGGAGCGAATTGTGGCGATCGCCCGCGAATTGGCCCCCGACGCCGAAGAAGGCGTCAGCTACGGGATGCCCGCTTTGCTGGTTGAGGGCAAGGGCTTTGTGAGCGTGCTCGAAACCAAGAAGCACCTTGCCCTGTACCCGTTTAGTGGGCAGATCCTGCCGGAAATGTCCGAAGAGCTGGGGGGCTACTCATGGTCGCCGGGGACGCTGCGGTTCTCGGCGGACAACCCCGTGCCGGACTCGATGGTCCGCCGGATCCTTGAGACCCGATTGGCTGCGATCCGGAAGTAGTCAGTGCTCGAACCGGCTAGTGCTTCGCGGAGACGTCTTGGGAGATTGCCTGCGCGGTGGCCACCACTTCCTGGCGCACGCCCTCCAGATACTTCTCCGGGTCCGGCTGGGCAGCAACGGCCTGGGCCTGCAGGGACACGTTGATCGCAGCCACGTTGTCGCCGTTGTTGTGGTTCCACACCGGTGCTGCGATGGACATCAGCCCAAGTTCCAGCTCCTGGTCCAGGAGGCACCACCCCTGCCTGCGGACATGTTCGACGGCGGCCCTCAAGTCGGAGGCGCTGGCGACGGTCCGCGGGGTGAGCGGGGTGAGTTCCGCCGTCGAGAGGTAAGCCTCCAGCTTGGTCTGCGGCAATCCGGCGAGCAGCACTCGACCCATGGACGTGGCATACGCCGGGAAGCGGGTGCCCACGGTGATCCCGACGTTCATGATCCGGCGGGTGGCAACGCGGGCCACGTAGAAAATATCCGGTCCGTCCAGCACCGCGGCAGAGGTGGACTCCCCCAGCTTTAGGCTCAGTTGTTCCAAGTGCGGCTGGGCAAGCTGCGGAATAGACAGCGCTGACAGATACGAGTATCCGAGCTGCAGCACCTTGGCCGTGAGCGCGAACGTCTTGCCATCGGTGCGGACATAGCCCAGCTCAACCAAGGTGTGCAGGAACCTCCGGGCCGTGGCACGGGTCAGATCGGTGCGGGCCGCGACTTCGCTGAGTGTCATCACGGGGTTGTTCGCGTCGAACGCCCGGATCACGGCAAGTCCCCGGGCCAGCGACTGCACATATTGATCGCTTGCCTGGGGGGTAACTGCGGAATCGCTCATGGTTACCAATCCTAGAGCGCGTTGCGGGGCCTACTCTGCAGGACTCACGCCCCGAAAACCCTGCAGAGCGGGCCTCACAACGCGGGGGCGGGAACTTGCGAGGCCTACTCTGCCTCCCTTAGGCCGGCTTCTTCAGGGGCAGCGGCACGAGTTCCTGGATTTCTTCGAAGGTGCAGCCGAAGGTCTCGCGGACAGTGACGCCGTCGGGCCCTGTGAGGAACACAGCTTTGTCCGTGTACACGCGGGTCACGCAGCCGACGCCGGTGAGTGGGTAGGTGCAGTGTTCCACGAGTTTGGACGCGCCGTCGCGGGCCAGCAGGGTCATCATGACGAAGACGTCCTTGGCGCCGGTGGCCAAATCCATCGCACCACCGACGGCCGGGATCGCGTCGGGAGCTCCCGTGTGCCAGTTGGCGAGGTCGCCGGTGGCGGAGATCTGGAAGGCGCCCAGGACGCAGATGTCCAGATGCCCGCCGCGCATGATCGCGAACGAGTCGGCATGGTGGAAGTACGAGGCCCCGGGCAGTTCGGTGACGGGGATCTTGCCGGCGTTAATCAGGTCGCCGTCGATCTCGTCGCCCTCAGCTGCCGGGCCCATGCCGAGCATCCCGTTCTCCGTATGGAGGGTGATGTTCTGCTCTTCGGTGAGGTAGTTGGACACGAGCGTGGGCTGACCGATGCCCAGGTTCACGAACGAACCCGGGGCGATGTCGCGGGCCACCAGCTGGGCGAGCTCGTCGCGGCCCAGCGTCGTCTCCGAGGTCTGGATGCTTGTTTGGGTGCTCATGCTCAAGCCACCTTCTCTGCGCTGGTGCCGACTCCACTGCCGGCAGAATCGACGCGGACCACACTGTTGACGTAAATACCCGGGGTCACCACGTTCTCCGGATCCAGGGAACCGGTGGGAACGATGTCCGAGACCTGCACGATGGTGTGCTTGGCAGCGGCAGCCATGATGGGGCCGAAGTTCCGGGCCGTCTTGCGGTAAACGAGGTTGCCCTTGCCATCGGACTTGAGTGCCTTGATGAGGGCGACGTCGGCATGGATCGGCGTCTCAAACACCTGCCACTTTCCATCCAGCAACCGGGTTTCCTTGCCCTCAGCCAACGTGGTGCCGTACCCGGTGGGCGTGAAGAACCCACCAATACCGGCACCGGCAGCACGGATGCGCTCGGCCAGGTTGCCCTGCGGAACCAGCTCCAGCTCAATCTCCCCGGCGTGGAACTTGGCGTCGAAGTGCCAGGAATCGGACTGCCGCGGGAACGAGCAGATCATCTTGCGGACCCGGCCTTCCTTGATCAGCAACGCCAGGCCCTGATCGCCCTGTCCGGCGTTGTTGTTCACCACGGTCAGGTCCTTCGCGCCGCAATCCATGAGGGCGTCGATCAGTTCGAACGGCTGCCCGGCGTTGCCGAAACCGCCGATCATCACGGCGGAACCGTCCTTGATGCCGGCGACAGCCTCGCCAACGGTGTCAATGAAATTCAACATGACTCTTACCCTTCTATGCTGACGCGCCGGCAGTGACGTTTTCGAGCACCACAGCAAGGCCCTGGCCCACGCCGATGCAGATCGCCGCAACTCCCCAGCGCTGCCCGGAAGCCTGCAAAGAGCGGGCGAGCGTACCCAGGATGCGGGTACCGGAGGCACCGAGCGGGTGGCCCATCGCGATCGCCCCGCCGTGCTGGTTCACTATTGTGGGGTCGATCCCCCACGCGTCAACGCACGCCAGCGATTGCGCGGCGAACGCTTCGTTAAGTTCGACGGCGCCCACCTGGTCCCAGCCGATGCCCGCCTTCGCGAGGGCCTTGTTCGCGGCTTCCACCGGGGCGAAACCGAAGAACTGGGGATCGTTGCCGTGGGCACCACGCCCGGCGATGCGCGCCAACGGGTCCAAGCCAAGAATGGAAGACGCAGCTTCGGATCCGATCCACGCCGCCGAAGCACCATCAGACAAAGGCGAGGCATTCCCGGCGGTGACCGTGCCGCCGTCGGGCCCGTCAGACTCAGCCCGGAACACCGTCTTCAACCCGGCAAGCTTCTCCGCCGAAGAACCGGCACGGATGCCTTCGTCCCGCACAAGATCAGTGCCCGGAACCTGCGACACCAAAGAATCGTAGAAGCCTTCGTTCCACGCGGCGTCGGCCAGGTTGTGCGAATCAGCCGCAAAAGCATCCTGCCGCTCCCGGGTGATCCCGTACTTCTCGCGGAGCCGTTCGGTGGCCTCGCCCAGCGAGATGGTCCAGTCCTTGTTCATGGCCGGGTTCACCAGGCGCCAACCCAACGTAGTGGACGCCAAGGTCATGTCGCCGGCCGGGTAGGGCTTGGAGGTCTTCGGCAGCACCCACGGGGCGCGGCTCATGGATTCGGCGCCGCCCACCAGCATCAGCTCGGCGTCGCCTGCGTTGATCTGGCGCGAGGCGATGATGGCGGCGTCCAGGGACGAGCCGCAGAGGCGGTTGACCGTGGTGCCCGGAATGGAGACGGGCAGGCCAGCCAACAGGGTGGCCATGCGGGCCACGTTGCGGTTTTCCTCGCCGGCACCGTTGGCGTTGCCGAACACCACTTCGTCGATTCGCTCAACATCAAGCCCCGGGGCACGCTTAACGGACTCGCGGACCACATGGGCGGCAAGGTCGTCGGGACGGACAGCGGCAAGACCGGAGCCGAACTTGCCGAAGGGCGTGCGCACGGCGTCGTACACGAAAGCCTGGTTCATGGGATTTCCTTCGGGGTGGGGACTAGTTGGGGGTGGAGGCCGCGTCGATCTCGGCGAAGACCTTCTGGGCCGTCTTGAACGCGGAATTGGCCGACGGCACACTGCAATAAATGGCGGTCTGCAGCAGGATTTCCTTGATTTCGTCCCTGCTCAGGCCGTTATTGAGGGCAGCCCGGACGTGCATGGCCAGCTCCTCCCAGTGACCGTGCGCCACCAGTGCCGTGAGGGTAACGGCGGATCGCATTTGCCGGCTCAAGCCGGGCCGCGTCCAGATGCCACCCCAGGCGATCCTGGTGATCATGTCCTGGTAGTCCTCGGTAAAGGAATCTTTGTTGGTGTTCGCCCGGTCCACGTGCGCGTCGCCGAGCACTTCGCGGCGAACCACCATGCCGGCGTCGTAAATGTCCTGTGCGGTGGCATCTGGCTGCACGGCGCCGTTGCGTTCAGCATCGCCGGAAACAGTACTCATCGTCCGTTCTCCTTCATGAAAGTGCGCATCAAGCCGGCCACAGCGGCCGGCGCTTCTGCGGGCGCCAGGTGTGCGACGCCGTCGAGCGTTTCCACCACGGCGAAACCGCCGCCAGCCCTGATCCCGTCCGCAACAGATTCGGCCATCGACGGCGGAGCCACGGAATCCTCGACGCCGGCAATCACCTGCGTGGGAATGGTGATGCTGCCCAGTTGCTCGCGGACATCGAATGCGGCGAGGGCTTCGCAGCAGAACGAGTATCCAAAGCGATCGGCGTCGCGGAGGGCGTGCAGGAGGCGGCTGCTGATGTCCGGCTGGCGGTCCATGAAGCCCGGCCCGAACCAGCGTTCAGCGGAGCCTTGGATCATCACCGGGGTGCCCAGCCTGCGGACGGTCTCCGCACGCTCCAGCCAGCTTTCGGGGGTACCGAGCTTGGCGCCGCTGCACTGGACGGACAGGCTGCGGAGGCGGTCGCCGTGTTTGATGCCGAGCTGCAGGCCGGTGGCCCCGCCCAGCGAAACACCGGCGTAGTGGAACCTCACGCCGGGGGCAACCGAATCAACAAGATCGACGACGGCGTCAGCCAGTTCCGCAACATCGAAACCTTCCGTGGTGGTCGGCGAGATACCGTGGCCGGGGAGGTCCCAGCCGATGACGTCGTACTCGTCGCCCAGGAGCGCGGCAGTCTCAGTCCAGAGAATGGTGGACGTGCCCAGCGACGGACCCACTACCAGGAGAGGCTTGGCTCCCAGTTCACGCTGCGGGGACAGCAGCACGGCCTTGATGGTTGGCTTAGCCACGAGTGGCTCCTTTCGAGGTTCCTGCATAGTCCGGGTAGGCGGCCAGGATCCGGCGGCTGATCTCCGCTGCCTCGCCGAGATAACTTGCGGGGTCCAGGAGGGCCTCAAGCTCGGCGTCCGAGAGCTTGTCCGCAGGCACGGTTTCGCGCAGCAGCTTGGTGTACATCCGGGACTGCTCGGCGGCGGGCGCCTTCAGGGTCTCGTCGACGACGGCCTGCAGCTTCTGTTTTCCGTCCTCGCCCAGGAGAGGCGCGACGGCGGCCGACACACCTTCGCTGAGCAGCAGTGGTCCCGAGAGCTCGAGGTTCCGGCGCATGGCGTCCGGGAAGACCCGGAGGCCTTCGGTGAGTTCGCGAAGGTGTCCGGCTGCGCCCAAGGCCAACGCGAGCAGCTGGCGCAGAGCCGGCCATTCACTGTGCCAGGCGCCATCGGGCCGCTCGTCGTTGAAGGTAGCCGCCGCGAGGTGCAGTTGCGCGGCAAGACCAGGAGCCTGCAACGCTGCGCTGCGGATCAGGACTGACAGCACGGGGTTCTGCTTCTGCGGCATGGCCGAGGAAACACCCCGCCCGGCAGCCAGGGGTTCGCCAAGTTCGGCGACTTCCGGCCGGCTCAGGAAGAGCAGGTCGGCAGCGATCTTGCCGAAGGAATCGATGACGGCAGCGAGGCCGTCGCCCAGGGCTGTGATGGCCAGCCGGTTGGTGTGCCAAGGGGCCGGAACAGGTGCGAGGCCCAGTTCGGCAGCCAAGGAATCCGCAAGGGTGAACGGCGTAGAGGCCGAGCCAGCGGTGAGCTTCGTGCCGGAGGCCAACGTCCCACCGGCCCCGCCGAACTGAACCGGCAATTCCAGGGATTCAAAGCGGGCAGCGGCAGCCGCTACGCCCTGGAACCACTGCGCAGCCTTGAGCCCGAACGTATACGGAAGCGCGTGTTGCGTCAGGCTCCTGCCCACGCACAGCGTGTCCGCATGCTGCTCCGCCAAGGTGGCGAGCGCCGTCGTCGTGCCCTTGACGTCAGCCAGCAACGCTGAAATGGTGCGGCTGGCCAGCAGCATGAGGGCTGAGTCCAGGACGTCCTGGCTGGTCAGGGAGGTGTGGACGGCTTTGCCGGCACCGATCCCGCCCGAGTCCAACTCCCGGACGCGGGCGCGCAAGTCTCCTAGCAAGGGAATGACCGGGTTGCCGCCGCCTTGGGCGCGTTCGGCAATTGAGGCAGCGTCGTAATGCTCGATCGAGGCGGCTTCGGCCACCACAGCGGCGGATCCGGCGGGGACCAGCCCCGCATCCTCGAGGACGGAAGCCCACGCAGCTTCGACGTCGAGAATTGCGGTGATCACGGCACGGTCGCCCGTCAGCGCCGTCACAGCGGGCGACGCCGAAACGGGGCTCAGGAGGCCGAAGTCGCCGTCGGTCATCGGGTTGCCTGATCCTCGGAAGCCAGATCCAGCGATCCGTCCTGCTGGAAATCCAGGAACACGGTCTCGTCGCCGCCCTGCAGGCGGATGTCCCAGGTGAGGCCACCGTCGGGATCGCGGCGTGCGATCAGGGTCTTGCGGCGTTCGGGATCCAGGGAGCTCAGCAGGGGATCGTTGGCCAGTGCTTCCTCGTTTTCCGGCAGGTACACGCGGGTGAAGAGGCGGTTCATGAGGCCGCGGGCAAACACAGCCACGGAGATGAACGCAGCAGCACCCGGTGCCGTGGGACCGGGGTTGACTGTGGTGAACGTGTACACGCCTGAGTTGCCCACAGAGCCGCGGCCCCAGCCGGTGAAGGTGTAGCCGTCGCGGACCAGGGAGCCGGTGCGCTGGACGATCTTGCCCTCGGAGTCCGGCTGCCAGATTTCCAGGATGGCGTCCGGAATGGCATTGCCCGCGCCGTCGTAGACCGTGCCTTGGAGGCGGATGCTGCCGGGGCTGCCCGGCGCCAGGAGTTCGTTGTCCTTATTGAAGGGGAGGGCGTAGCCGTAGAAAGGGCCAACGGTCTGACCCGGTGTGGGTGCCAGCTTGCTCATGCGCTTTACTCCTCGTCCCCGGCGTCGCCGTATGCTTCGTTTTCGGTCCAGGTCCGCTTGGAACCTGTCAGGATGATGTCCCATTTGTAGCCGAGGGCCCATTCCGGACTGGTCAGCTCGTGGTCGTACTGTGCCACCAGGCGGTCGCGGGCATCCTGGTCCACAATCGACTGGTAGATGGGGTCCAGCGGGAAGAGCTGGTCGCCCGGGAAGTACATCTGGGTGACGATTCGCTGGGTGAACTCCGAGCCGAACATGGAGAAGTGGATGTGGGCCGGGCGCCAGGCGTTCAGGTGGTTCTTCCACGGGTACGCGCCGGGCTTGATGGTGGTGAAGCTGTACGAGCCGTCGTCGCCGGTGATGCAACGCCCGACGCCGGTGAAGTTCGGGTCCAGCGGTGCGGGGTGCTGGTCGCGCTTGTGGATGTAGCGGCCGGAGGCGTTGGCCTGCCAGATCTCCACGAGCTGACCGGCAACCGGCCTGCCGTCGCCATCAAGGACGCGGCCGGCCACGATGATGCGTTCGCCCTGGGGCTCGCCGTTGTGCTGGATGGTCAGGTCCGATTCCAAGGCGTGGACATCCTGGTGTCCGAACGCGGGCGAGTAGAGCTCGATTGTCTCCGGGTCCGCGTGGTGCAGGCTCTTGGTGGGGTGGCGGAGGATACTGCTGCGGTAAGGAGCGTAGTCCAGGCGCGGCATGGTTTCCGGGCCTTTGCCATTCTTCAGGGCCTCGGCGTAGCGGTCCCCGATGCCCTTGATCTCAGCACTGAGATCGGCCTGGGTTTCCACTTTCTTGGAATCGTGCGCAGCGTGTGGCTCAGCGGCGGGCACGAGCTCCTCGGATTCGAGCGCTGGTGCTGTCTGTTCTTGCGGCACGGCCGGCTCCTTTCGGTTGATGGATTCTCTTTG
Organism: Arthrobacter sp. DualSoilB13; assembly: GCF_055389195.1. Taxonomy (NCBI): domain Bacteria; kingdom Bacillati; phylum Actinomycetota; class Actinomycetes; order Micrococcales; family Micrococcaceae; genus Arthrobacter; species Arthrobacter sp. DualSoilB13. The sequence continues at coordinate 4,150,765 of NZ_AP035865.1, forward strand.
GTTTCGGGTCTAAGCCCGGTGGAGCGAGTCGTATTGGACGGCGTGGCGCACCGGGGCGTTGGGCGCCCCGTAGCCGTCGTAGTTGCCGCGGCGCTCCACCATTTCGAAGAACACACTGCCCACAGTGGCCGTGTAGAAGTGGAGGAACTCGCCGTTGGCGTCCCGGTCATAGAGGAGGTTGAGCTCCTTGAGGGTGGCCAGGAATCCGGGTTCAAGATCGAACCGGGCGTCCAGGTCCTCGTAGTAGTTGGCCGGAATCTGGAGGAACTCAAGGCCACGATCGCGGGCGGACCGGGCCGTAGCCACGAGGTCTTCCACGGCGAACGCGATGTGTTCCTGGTACGTTTTGCGGGCTTTTTCTTGTGCCTGCTGGGCCGGAGCCAGGTTGAGCACCAGCCTGACGGCGCCGTTGCTGGTCTGCATCACCTGCGAGCGCACCAGTCCGCTGGGGCTGGGGACCTCCGCGAAGGGTTGCGGTTCCAAGGCGAGGGCGCTGGTGTAGAAGAGGACGGCTTCGTCGAAGTGCTGCCACGGCTGGGCGAGGTTGACGTGGTCAATGACGGCGTTCTGTGCGCTGGAGGCGTGTTCCAGACCCTCGCCGAACTCGTGCGTCCACGCCGCCGTCCCGTCCGGGCTGCCCTGGCACAGGAAGATCTCGGTGGAGTCAGGGGCAGAAATGCCTTGGAAGACTTCCTCGTCGGCCTGGACCTTGCGGGCCACCACGGGCGCCTTGAGCTGCTGGGCGCGAGCGGAGGCAATCACTGGAGAGTCGACGTCGAACCCCAACGCGGCGATAGCCGGTTCGGTGTGCGAGGCCGCTTGCTCGTTGATGATGACGCGCGCCTGGCCCATGGTCCAGAGCTGGACATCCTTGGTGCGGTGGCGGCCTTCGAACCCGAAGCCGAGTTGGCCCAGGAGCTTCTCAAGCTGAGCGGTGTCGTCAGCCTTGACCTCGGCAAAGTTGAAGCCGGCGGGTTCGCTCACCTTGGGCAGCGTGGCCAGTTCCATGGGATAACGACGGCGGGACGCGGCTTTGTCTTCCGGTGCATCTGCCACGGAGGTGCTTGCGAGCCACTTGGCGCTCTGTTCCTCCAGCCAGATGAGGGAGCGCATGGCATCCACGGCGGTGCGCTCGGTGTCCGACTGGCGGAAGACATCATTGAAGACCTCGAGGGAGACCGGGCCCGTGTATCCGGCACGGACAACGTGGCCCATGAACTTGGCAAGCTCGAACTGGCCCTCACCCGGGAAAACCCGGTAATGGCGGCTCCAGGACAGCACGTCCATGGAGAGCTTGGGGGCGTCGGCAACCTGAACGAAGAAGATTTTCTCCGCGTTGATCTGCTCGATCGGCGCGGTGTCCCAGTCACGGGAAAGAATGTGGAAGGAGTCAAGGCAGGTGCCGAGGTTGGGGTGGTCCACCATCTCAACCAGGCGGTAGGCGTGCTCGTAGTCGTTGACGTATTTGCCCCACGCCAGGGCTTCGTAGGCAACCTTGACGCCGTGCGCCCCGGCCAACTCTGCCAATTCCGCGAGCTGCTCGGCTCTGAGATCGTCGTCGTCAATGGTTGCCGTGGCCACGTTGGAGCAGACCAGGATGGTGTCCATGCCCAAACGTGACATGAGCTTGAACTTGGCCTCGGCCCGCTTGAGGTTGGCCTTCAGCAGGTCCGGAGTGACGCCGTCGAAATCCCGGAACGGCTGGTAGAGATCCAGGCCCAAGCCGAGGTCGGCGGCCATTGTCCGGACCTCTTCCGGGCTGTGGGGGGACGTGACGAGGTCCTGTTCGAAGATCTCGATGCCATCGAAGCCCGCAATCGCGCAGGCCTGCATCTTCTCCTTCAGCGTGCCGGACAGGCAAACCGTGGCGATTCCGGTGCGCATCAGTTGGCCGCCTTTGCCAAGAGCGCCTCTTCTTCGGCGGCGATCAGCTCCAGGAAGTGCGCCCGCATGCGATCGCGGTCCGCCTCGCGTCCAGTGATGAGCTGGAAGGCGTCGGCTGCCTGACCGACTGCCATGCGACCGCCGTCGAGGACGTCGCATCCCTTGGCCCGCGCCTCGCGGACCAGTTGCGTTTCGATGGGGCGGTAGACGATGTCCGCCACCCAATGCCGCGGCTCCACCAGGCCCATGTCCAAGGGGAGCCCGGGGTGGGCCGCCATGCCGATGGGAGTGCAGTGCACCAAGCCGTCAGCGAGGGGCATGATCTCGGGCAGCTCGTTGATGCTCCGCGGTGTCACTATGGCTTCGGGGAACAGCCCGCCGAGCTCGGCAGCGCGTTCCGCAGCGCGGGCGGGATCCATATCTACAAGGTCCAGCGTGCTGACGCCGGCTTTGAGCAGCGCGTACGCGACGGCCGAGCCGGCACCGCCTGCGCCCAACTGAACTACGCGGTCCAGTCGCGCCTCGGGGAGGCCGTCGGCGAGCGCCGAGCCGAAGCCGGAAAAGTCCGTGTTGTGGCCGATGAACCGACCGTCCTGGATCAGGACTGTATTAACGGCGCCCAGGCGCGCGGCGTCGTCGGAAATTTCATCAAGGTGCCCCAGCACCAGCTGCTTGCACGGGTGAGTGATGTTCAGCCCGTTGAAGCCCATGCGCTGGGCTGCGGTGAGGAGATCCCCGACGGCGGCGGCCGGCAACTGCAGTTCCAGCAAGTCGATGGGGCGGTACAGCAAGCGAAGGCCCTGCACATCGGCTTCGCGTTCGTGCATGGGCGGCGTGAGCGAGGGCATGACGCCTTCGCCTACGAGGCCCACCAGAACGGACTCGGCTCGGTTGCTCATCCTAAAGCTCCTTTGACTTCAGCACCGCCGAGCTTTTGGCGCTTTCTGGGGCGCTTCCAGCCGGGGTGTTATTTAGATTACTACAAGTGTTCATATTCCGCACGCTTGTTCTTATCGCGAACATTTCCACAGTGCGCACCCAACCAAGTAGCAGTTAAGCGCGCTTAGAGCCGTCTAAACGCGCACTATTGCGACCTGGTTGGGTGAGGGTCACCGCTGGGGCAGGCGGGCCGCGAGTTCAGCCGCGGCCTCCTGCAGGGTAGGGACGTGGGCAATCAATTCCTCCATGCTCATGCGGAACACCGGGACGGCCGTGGCGAGGGAGGCGAACGCATGGCCCTGTGAGTTGAGAACCGGAACAGCGACGGCGCGCATGCCAATCTCGTTTTCTTCATCCATCACCGCGTAACCCTGGCGTCGCACCTGCTCGATCTCCTCGCGGAACTTGTCGCGGTCGGTAATGGTGTGCTCGGTGAGCGGATCCAGGGGGAGCTCCTCCAGCAGCCTCTTCCGCTCGATCTCATCCTCAAACGCCACGATCGCCTTACCCACGGAGGTAGTGTGCAAGGCGCCCAGGTGACCGGGGTCGCTGGTGACCCGAAAGGTCTTGGGTCCGTCCACCTTGTTTACAGTGAGGTGATGATTGCCGTCGCGCACGGACAAGATGGTGGCCTCATGCGTAATTTCAGTGACACGCTGAAGGACGGGCAGCGCCGTTGCCGCGAAGCCGTGGTGATTGGAAACGCGCTGGCCGAGCTGGAAGACGCGTAGTCCCAAGTGGTACCGACGCCCATCGGGCTCGTAGTCAACAAATCCATCGCGGGTCAGTGAACCCAGCAGTCTGTACGTGGTGCTGAACGGGAGATTCGCACTCCTTGCCAGATCCGCCGCACTCGCCCCGCGCGGTTCATTTCCCAATAGAACCAACAGGCTCAAGGCCTTGCCGACCATGTCGGTCTTTGTGTCCTCTTTCACACTCATGTTTTGATGCTTTCACATAGTGAGAGCTATTTCTAGATGGTGGTGACATCTCTTGACAAGTGACCCCACTCACAGCCACTATTGCTGTATTGCACAAGTAGCTCTCACCATGTGGTTACTAATGCAGGGATCGACCGGCCGCACCATGCTTGGGTCTCCCCACAGAAGCCAGATCCGCGACATCGTCGTCACAGAAGGAACACCCCATGAGCCAAACAATGCCGTCAGCGACGCCAGGCACTGAAACCACTTCCGGAACCCCCAAGAAAGCCGCGCTTGCCAGCTTCCTGGGCAGCGCCGTCGAGTATTACGACTTCTTCATCTTCGGCTCTGCCGCGGCCCTGATCTTCCCCCACGTCTTCTTTCCCTCCGCCGACGCGAACGCGGCCATCATGTCCTTCGCAACTTTCGGCTTCGCCTACGTTGCCCGCCCCGTGGGTGCGGTGATTCTGGGTCACTTCGGTGACCGCATTGGCAGGCAGAAGGTCCTGATGTTCACGCTGGTCCTCATGGGGGCAGCCACATTTGTTATCGGCTGCCTCCCCGACTTCAAGACCATTGGCTGGTGGGCTCCGGCCCTGCTGGTCCTCGCCCGGCTCTGCCAGGGCCTCTCCGCTGCAGGCGAGCAGGCCGGCGCTTCCTCCATGACCCTTGAGCACGCCCCGGACAACCGCCGCTCCTTCTTCACCTCCTGGACCCTCACCGGTACACAGGGTGGCCAAATCCTTGCAGCCCTCGTCTTCATCCCCGTGGTGGCCCTGCCGGATGACATCAAGTACGGCATCGGTTGGCGCATCCCGTTCTGGCTCAGCGCTGTGGTAGTACTGGTGGCCTTCTTCATCCGCCGCACCCTGCACGAACCGCCCGCATTCGCCGAAGCCAAGAAGAACAACCAGATCTCCAAGCTCCCCGTTGCCGACCTCCTCAGGCTGCACTGGCGCGATGTTCTCCGCGTGGTCTGCTGCGCCTTCATCGCCGCCGTCAGCACTGTCTTTGGTACGCTCGCCATCAAATACGCCCAGGACGTTGCCGGCGTCAACAGCACCATCACGCTCTGGCTGGTGGTCGCGGCAAACGTTGTTGCCCTGGGAACCCAGCCACTGTTCGGCATGCTCTCGGACAAGATCGGCCGCAAACCCGTATTCATCTACGGAGCTTTGTCCAGCGCCATCATGACGCCGGTGTTCCTGCTGACCCTGGAGGGCGGCAACGTGCCGCTGATGTTCCTGGTCTCCGTTGTCTACTTCTCCTTCGGATACGCCGCAGCCAACGCCGTTTGGCCATCCTTCTACGGTGAAATGTTCAGCACCAAGGTCCGCTTCTCCGGCTTGGCCATCGGTACGCAGCTCGGCTTCCTGATGGCAGGCTTCGCTCCCGCAATCGTCACCGCCCTGGGTGGCACCAAACCCGGCGGTTGGGTCCAGATCTCCATCTTTACCGCGGTCATCTGCGTCATCGCAGCTGTCTCGGCCATGACAGCCCGCGAATCAGCCAAGACGCCCACTGCGGAACTCGGCGTCCACAAGCGACACCAGCACGTCTAACCCCGACGCTCCTGCCCGGTTACTCGGCCTGGAGCAACGGAAATGCCCGGCACGTCCTGTGACGTGCCGGGCATTTTGCTGCTCGCGGGCCGGGTCTGGCACTGGGCGGGAGCGCAACTGGGCAGGAGCGCACAACGGGAGGGGCGCAACTGGGCAGGAGCGAGGCGCTAATCCCCTACCGCGGGTCCACCACCACCTTCTGGAAGGCCCCCTGGCCGGTGCCGACGTAAAGGAACAATGTTCCATCACCGGCGATTCCAACAACTGAAGGATTCCCCAATCCCGTAAAGCCATTCCCCAAAGCGGCGAAGGTAGAGAACATGTTCCAGCCTGCCCCCAGGGAAGCCCGTGCCAGGAAGCCCCCGTTGCCGTTGCCCGGGTAGAGCCACAGCGAGCCATCGCTTCCGCGGGCCATGATGTCTTCCCGGCCATCGCCGTTGAAGTCACCGCCCTGCATGACTGAATCGAAAATGTTCCAGCCGGTTCCGATCTGCCGCCATGGCTGGAAACCACCGGCTCCGTTGCCCGGGTAGAGCCAAAGATTTCCGTCGGCGGCCCGCGCCACGAGATCGGCTTTGCCGTCGCCCGAAAAGTCGCCCGGTGCCAGCATCTGCGTGAAGCCTTGCCACCCTGTGCCAATCTGTTTGCGGGCCAGGAACTGGCCGCGCCCATCCGTCGGATACAGCCACAACACACCGTCAGAGGTCCGAGCCACAAGGTCCGGGTGGCCATCGCCGTCGAAATCTCCCGCACTGAGAACGGAGGTGAACGCGGCCCACCCAGAACCCACTTGGACCCTTGGAAGGAATCCGCCGGAACCGTTGCCGGGGTAGAGCCACAACACACCATTGGTGCCGCGGGCAAGGATGTCCGCGACACCATCGCCGTCGAAATCTCCTGCCTCCCACACCTGGCTGAACTGGTTCCACCCGGCCCCAATGGCCAGCCGATCGGCAAATCCCGAACCGCTGCCCGGGTAGAGGCGCATGGTTCCTGACGAGGTCGCGGTCAGCACGTCCGACTTCGCATCACCCGTGAAGTCCTGCCCACTCACGATGTCGCCCACCGAATTCCAACCACCCCCGAGGTTGATGCGGGGCACGAAGCCACCCCAGCCGTTTCCGGGGTACAGGTAGAGAGTGCCGTCGCTTGTCCGCGCCAGCAGTCCGGCACCGGCACCGCTAAAGGAGCCGTCGGAAGTGATGCTGGTGAAGCCGTTCCAGCCGGAGCCGATCTGCGACCATGCCCGGAATCCACCTTGGCCGTCGCTTGGGTAGAGCCACAGACTGCCATCGGGCTTGGTGGCCATGAGATCGGGGCGGGCATCGCCGTCGAAATCCCCCACGCCAATGAGGTTTGAGAAGCCCTGCCAACCTGATCCGATCTGCCGCTTGGCCAGGAAACCGCCGCGACCATCGCCCGGATACAGCCACAAGGCACCGTCGCTGGTGCGTGCCAAAATGTCCCCGCGGCCGTCGCCGTCAAAGTCCGAGATACCGGTGATGGCATCAAAGATGTTCCATCCCGAGCCAATCTCACGGGGATTGTTGAGCCTGTTACCGGGCAGTCCTGTGTACAGCATCAGGGAGCCGTTCGCCTCACGGGAGAGGACGTCGGCGAGCTTATCGCCGTCGAAGTCGCCGGCCGAGAACCGAATCTTCGCCGTGAGCTTGGGGTCGGCAAAAATAGTGACCGACGCCGTTGTGGTGGACACCGAATTGATGGTCACCTGAGTGCCGGTATAGGTGGTGAAAGTGCTGCCGGCCTGCCATGCGTGGTTGGTGGCGTACCAAGGTTCCGGGAATGGCTTGGTGGACGGCATGAGGATCAGGGACGAAGCGACCGTGGCTCCGCCGCGTTGGACGATCTTGACGCCCCTGTTTCCTGCTGGCTTGCCGGAGTCGTCCAGGTAGCTGTCATATCCGGCGGCCTGCCGCAGCTCAAGGTAGTAGACCTCTTTGCTGATGGGATCCGTGAACTTGATGGCACGCTGGGCATCCGTTCCACCCCATGGTTTGAGCGTGTAGGTCTTAGCGCCGGTGGCAATCCCCACGTCCCGGATTTCGTCGCCACGACCCAGCCCCGCGTAGTCCCAGAGCGAGCTGCTCACCACGGGCGATTCGAATTGGGCGGCACCCATGATGTCCGTCGTGTCACCGTACTCCCGGATGTAGCACGAAGGATCCGTGAACCGACCGTAACCGTCAACGCCGACGTCGGACGCACCACTGCCGCACTGCAACGCGTCCGCATGCATCAGGCCGATGACATGCCCGAACTCATGGCTCATCACGTTGTTCGTGAACCCGCTGATTTGCGGCAGGAGGACCCGGCCGCTGTAGCTTCCGCTGCTGTATCCGGCGCCCAGGGCGTTTCCGGACAACGTGGACGTGGGAATGAAAATCACCAGTGCCGTGTACGGGCTGGCCGACCAACCCAGCTCGCTGGTGATGGTGGACATGATGGTGCTGTAGCTATCGGTGGACTTCGCCTTGGACTGGTGACCGGCAACCTTGGTATTCACCGTCATGGACAGTTTGTTGGCCGTCATGGCTTTCCAGTAATTGCTGGACGCAGTGACAGCTTGCTCGGCACTGGTCATGGAGACCGTGTTGCCGTTGTCCGCCAATTTGGCCGTGACCAGCCGTACCCGGATGTCGCCGCTGGGCCCGGCAGCCGCCGCGCCGGAGTCTGGACCTGCGCCCGAGTCAGGGCCGGTATTGAACGGCGTGGCACGCTCGGGGGGATTCTCGAACTCATGCTCCGAGTGCGGCGTACCCTCCACGAACTGGACGTTCGGATTGTCCGGCCCGGGCAACGGCACCGCCGGCGCGGGGGTCTGTACGAAAAACAGGCCGGTAGCAAACACCACCAAGCCTGTAGATAACGCGATTGATCGCCGTAGCGCACCCATTCGATCTCCCTGAGCCGGAGCCTGTGGTTCCTGTGAGTCTCAGCAACCGAGATCAGGCTACAACCGGGTAGTCACCGAGCCCGGCAGGCGGGGCTGTTCACCTGGAAACCCAACCATCCCGGAATGCTAACGGGACCCTAACCGGGCCGAAATACCGTGGCAACATTGCCGCGCCACACTGGAAGAGCCGGCAAGTGCAGGCACAAGCTCCAGCCCAGGAGGCCACCATGTTGAAGGAAGTCACAACACACACAACACGTATACGCGCGATCAGCCAGCTCCATCGGGGAGACGAGATCGAAGCCCGCCTGTCCGTGGGACCCGCCTATGATGACGTGGTTATCCGCCGCGGACGCGTCCAGGAAACTGCGCCGGGCATCGGCGTGGTGTGGATCATGGACCACGCCTCAGGAATGCGGAAAGCCATCAACACCGACGAATGCAGTGTTTGGCGTGTCGCCTGATCCGGCTCGACCCCAAACCCCTCTCAGCCGCCAGCCACGGATTGGATGATCAAAACCTCCTGGCCGGCCGCAACTTCAGTATCAAGACCTTTCACACGCCGGATCTCGTCACCGTTAACGTAAATATTCACGAAACGGCGGAGAGCCCCGGTTTCATCACGCAAACGCCTGGCCAGCACCGGATAATCTCCGGTCACCGAGTCCAGCAACTGTCCAACGGTCACAGCCCCGTCGGCGGACGCAGTCAGATAGGACTGTCCGCCGACGAGTGGCTGCAGGACACCAGGCAACACGACCGTATAGTCAGCCATGATGGGCCTAACCAGGCACCGGGGCTTGGTTTTCGGTACCAGGATCCCGCGTCTGCGCTGCTGCCTCCACGAATTGTTCAGTTTCCGCCACCAACGTGGCTTCCGCGACTGCCAGCGGGATTTCTGCCCCTGCCGGGTTTCCCACCACGACGGCGGCTCGCACGCACAGCACGTCCGGCAAGTGCGATGCCACTTCGGTAAACGTCTCGCCCTCGTCTGCGCTGGCATACACGGCGCCTCCGCGGGTTCCGAAGTACACGCCGGTGGGTTCGGCGGTGTCCACGGACGCTGCGTCCCTCAACACGGCGTTGTATTCGTGGTCCGGGAGACCGGTATGCAGCTCTTTCCACGTCCGGCCGGCGTCGTCTGTGCGATGGACGCTGAGCTTGCTGTCCGGCGGGATGCGTTCGCCATCAGCTTTCAACGGGACCACCCACGCCGTGCCCTCGCGCCGAGGATGAGTCAGCATCACGAACCCGAAGTCCGCCGGAAGTCCGTCCGCGATTGAGTCCCAGTTCTCGCCTCCATCGTCCGTGCGGTACACGCCGTGATGGTTCTGCGCGTACAAACGGTCCTCGACGGCGGCATCCGCCGCGATCTTGTGAACGCACTGGCCGAACTCCGGGTTGGGATCGGGCATGAAGTAGGCCGAGATTCCCTTGTTGCGCGGCTCCCAGGAGGCGCCGCCGTCGAGCGATCTGTAAACGCCGCCCGTACTCATGGCGATGTGAACCTTCTCCCCGGAAGGATCAACCACTATGGAGTGCGCCGCCGCCCCGCCGTAGCCGGCACCCCACTCACTACGGTGGGGGTGGTCCCAGAGTCCGCGGTTCAGCTCGAAGTGCTCGCCGCCGTCGGTTGATTTCCAAACGGAAATCGGCTCGCACCCGGCCCAGACAACTCCCGGGCGTGATGCGGCGTCGGGGTATATCTGCCAGATGCGCTCCAACGCGGCGTCGGTGCCCTCCGGGAACTTGATGGCGCCGTGCTCGGGCTCGGTCCATGTAGCGCCGAGGTTGTCCGAGTGGGCAACGGTGGGACCCCAATGCTCGGACCGCACACCCACCATGATTCGTGTTTTGCCGTCCCGTGTATCTATCCCGATGCTGGGTATTTCACTCATCAGGAAGTGCGGGCCGGAGAGGGACCATACTTTGCGGTCCGGGCTGCTTGCGAGCCACAGGCCTTTCTTGGTTCCGATCGCGATGACGTAACTCTCTGCGGTAGCCATGAACCCCATCGAACCATCAGGGCGTGCGGGTAGCAACGGTTTTTTGGGCGTATGTGGATAGTCCGAACTTCGGGCAAGAGGGACCCTTACGGTTACAGTGCACCCAAACCCCTGATCGTGACGCGAAAATCAGAAAACTTTTTCGCCGCTTGTGGTGACCGTTGGATGCTGCAGCGGGAAAACGTGCTTGACTGTGGTTTTGCGGCCAATCGGCCGCCACAACGTACTGGGGGATCAGATGTTTTGCGAGGTCAAAGAGCCATGAGGTCAACAAACAGGATGTTCGCGGTGGTTTGCCGGTAGCAGGACCGAGCCATGATTGCAGCCTCTTTGCATGAAGGAGCGATAGTCCTGGACCCGTTCTCCGTAAGGATGGTCCTGGGGATAGTCACGTTGACCCTGATAGTGCTGTCCGCCGCCTCCTCACGGCGAATCCGGTCCACCTCCACCACATGGTGGCGGGTTGCCCTCCTTCTCTTCTTCGCCGGAAATTTCGCTTTCCTGCTGAACGGAACCTCCTTTCTGGCCTGGGCCAATCCGCCGGGCAAAGCGCTGATCGTGGCCGGTGCGTTCAGCATTTGGGCCGGCGCTCGAGCTCTTCGCGAGCGAAAAGTCAGCGCGTGGCAGATATCGCCGGCACCGCTGATCACCTTCCTTGCATCAGCGATGGACGGTGTCGAATCCAGCCTGTGGTCCGGAGGCTTGATGTATCTGGGAATGACGGCAGCAGGCCTTGGCATGGCCGCAGGAGAGTTGTGGTTGGCGAAGTCCGCCCAGTCCCGGATGACGAAGTTTCTGGCCCTCATCGCCGGACTTACGTCCCTGTACTACTTGGGCCGGGGCGTCACGTTTGTACTGGAAGGGCCGGACGGGAGTTCCTTCCGGACACTTTTCGGCTATGCACCGGCGGCGCTGATGCACCTGATTCTGCTGGTCTCGCTGTCTTTCACCATCAACTCGCTCGGCAACAGCCACCTGATCAAGAGGCTCCGGGAACGTGCCGAACGGGACCATCTGACCGGGCTGCTTAACAGGGGCGCCTTCCTGGGCCTGGCCGAAAAGGAACTGGCAGGCCCGGCTGCCCACCAGAACGCTGCACTGATCCTGGCGGACCTGGACTATTTCAAGGCCGTCAATGATGAACACGGACATGCCGCAGGAGATGCTGCTTTGCGTGCCTTTGCCGAGGCCTGCACCGCGTCAGTAAGGTCAACGGATCTTGTGGGGCGATACGGCGGGGAGGAGTTCATTCTTCTCTTGCCGGGCGCGACGCAACAACGGGCAGAGGCCATCGCCTCGGAAATCAGCCAGCGCCTGTCCGCCATGGCAGATCCAGCTGGTTTGCCCTACCCCACGGTCAGCTATGGGGTGACATCCACAGGCGCCAAAGCCGCAGACCTGAATTTCATGATCAGTGTGGCAGACGCGGCGTTATACAGCGCCAAAGCCCAGGGCCGCGACCAGGTGGTGGGTGCGGAATCGGTGGAGCCGCTACCCACGATTCAGCAAAGGCCGTAGTACACGGACATACGAGGACATGGCGTCAGGCCTTACCCGGAACCTGTGTGACGTTATGCCTAGGCTGTGGGTGGTAGTTCCACCCGTGAATGACGGACAACGATGACGGAGAACAACAATGACTGAAGCAAATACCGCTGCACGTGCACTACAGCTCAAGGCCCTGCATGAGGCACCGGAAATCCTGAGCGTGGTCAATGTGTGGGATGCCATCAGTGCCCGCACTGTGGCAGACCTGCCTGAAACCAAGGCAATCGCAACCGCCGGGCATTCCATTGCTGCGGCCTTTGGTTACGCCGATGGAACCATGCCGTTGGACGTCGCGCTGGAAGGGGTCAAGCGAATTGTCGACGCCGTGGATCACCCGGTCACTGCTGACCTGGACGATGGCTACGAGAACCCTGCCGAGACCATTCGCAGGGCTATCGCGATCGGCGTGGTTGGCGCGAATGTAGAAGACCGTTTGCGGCCCTTCGACGAGGCCGTGGCCCGTGTTCAGGCGATCATTTCGGCCGCCGAGGACGAAGGCATTGCGTTCCAGCTGAACGCCCGCACTGATGCAATTGCCCGTGGCGGCGACCGGCCCATTAAGGACAGCATCGAGGACGCCATCGTCAGGGGACGGGCGTTCCTCGACGCCGGCGCATCGCTGGTTTTCGTGCCCGGAGCCATGACCCGTGAGGTCATCGAGCCGCTGGTTGAGGGCCTCGGGCACGGGAAGCTCTCCGTCATCGGTGCACCTGGCGCCCTTCCGGCAACTGAGCTCCAGGCGCTTGGTGTGGCCCGCGTGTCCTATGGTCCGTTCACCCAGCGGGTGGCCCTGCGTGCCCTCCGGGATCTTGCCTCTGATCTGTACGGCTCGGGCGTGGTCCCTACTGACACCCCGGCGCTGAACTAGTTGATCCTGCCGGTCCCGTCAGCGAAGGCGGGACCGGTCAGCTGCCCGATCGGGTATCGAACGCAGCCGCCGATTCCCGGAGCAGGCGGGCCACTGTGTCCACCGGCAGGCTCGCTGCCTTTCGCCGGTCGAAACGGCGCAGTGCGATGTGCCGGGTCCCTAAACCTGGAACATCCAGGATGTCCACGTGATCGTGGACCACGCCCGTCAGAGCCAGGGTAGGCACAATGGCCACACCCTCACCGGCCGCTACAAGTGCCAGCGCGGTGAGTGTGTCGTGGTACTGGTGAACAGTGTCAATCCGGCTGCCCGTTGAGTGGCGGAGGCGTCCGAGCACTGCTGTGTTTGCTGCCGACGGTTCCACTCCCAGCCACGGCAAGGGCAGGCGACTGAGGTCTATGTTGTCCGTGCCAAGCAGGCTTCCTGCCGGCACCACGAGCTTCCAGGGCTCGTCCAGCAGGGGATCTTCGACCATCCCGGCGGCCATCGGACGCTGCTCTGCCGCCGTCGAATCCTGTTCAATCACTACGGCGTCGAGCTGCCGTTGACGTAGCAGCCGCATCAGCGCGGGGAAACTGTCTTCAACAATCTGGATCTGTAGCTGGGGGTACTGGTTGCGCCATTCCGGAAGTCGCGGGATCACCACTGTGCGCATGAAGCTGGTGAAGCCGCCCACGCGCACCACTCCCGCAATGTTGACTTCGCTTTGCATGCGGGCGCGGGCAACGTTGAGGGCCCGTTCTATCTCTTCCCCGGCCTCCGCCATGGCCAGTCCCGCGGGGGTGAGCACTGAACCTTTGGGGGTCCGCAGGAGTAAGGCCTGACCCGCCTCGTGTTCGAGTTTGCTGAGCTGCTGCGACACTGCGGACGGTGTGATCCGCAGTTCATCGGCGGCAGCAAGAACGCCTCCGGTGCGGGCAACTGCGAGAAGTACGAGCAGCCTGCGGGGGTCCATTTCCATGTTAAGCACTCCTAAACATGGGATTCAGAATAATGCAATTGAACTAAAGGGGTAAGTCCCTCAATATTGACTCACAAGCACGATTCAGTCACGCAGCATCGACCCCCGAATCAAGCCCCCATCCCGGACCTTACGCCGCCTGCCGGCTCTCTCCGGATGCCCAAATCTGAAAGGACTCCCATGGAACTGCTGTTCGAAATTGCCGGTTGGGCCGGCGCTGTGGCAATGCTCGGCGGCTACATGGCGGTCTCCATGGGATGGCTGCAGGCGGGCAGCACTTTCCAAACCGTAAATCTCTTTGGTTCCTGCGCCTTCATCATCAACGGCACACTTCACGGAGCATGGCCCTCAGTGGTGACCAACGTGGCGTGGTTCCTGATTTCAGCTATTGCACTGCTGCGCATGAAGGCCCAGCACCGGGCCTCGGTCACCTCCGACGCTCAGGAAAGTCACCCACTTGCCCCGGACACTGCCGCTCAGGTCATTGTCACGGCTGCTCGCCCGGCAGCCAGCTGCGCCTAGCGGGTTCACCAGGAGTAGCGGGTTGACCAGGGCCAGTTAGTCCACAAACTCCGACTGTGTCTCGATGAAGTCCCAATCCGCACTGGTCAGGACACCACTGACCTTGTCCGGATGGGGCCCTCCGGCTTCTGCAATGTGCTGCAGCACCTGGAGCGGAAGTTCATCGGCCCGCAGGTTTTCGCGCAGCCACTCTTTACTGTCCAGGTGCAGATCGAGCCACCACATGAAGATTTCCATCACGGACCGCCTTTCTTCGGATTAACCGTAGGCCGGGGCGGATGTCTCTACAAGGGCTCAGGGCTGACGTCTTTATCGCAGCCGGATCCGCCAAACACGCTGTTCAAGCACACGCCGCGGAGCAACAATAGGGGTATGGCTGCGGAAGGTTTCAGCGGACGGATTCCCTTGGTTGTGGGCGTACTGCCGGACCAGCATGTGGAAGTACTACAAACTGCCAGGACCTTGGCCGAGCAACTGGGCGTGCCGCTGGTTTGCGCTTATGTGGACGAGGCCAGCTACCTCGTGGAGTGGGATCCTTCGCGTGAGACTCACCGGATGTCCCTTCACCCCGAAAAGGATGACGAGGACGTGGCGGTTATCCGGGATGATCTGGGTAAGGCCATCGCGGAAGCCATGGACGGTGGCACGGCAGATTGGACGTTGCGCTTGCTTGCCGGCGATCCTGCCCGGGCGCTGGGACGCCTGGCCTCTGACATAGATGCCTCAATGATCATTGTTGGCTCTCCCGAGCCTGGCTTGGGACACCGTATTTCCGAGGCTTTGAATGGCTCGGTGGCTGCTTGGCTGAGCCATCACCAGCGGCGTCCGGTGCTGATTGTGCCCCAAAAGAGGAGGCACGAAGCTGCTCATAAAAACTAAAGCGAAAGTACTTATTCGAGGTGGTGGCAAAGGCGTCGCGCGGCACGTAGAGTAATTACTGCAGGACGGCGAAAGCCCCTGCTCAAAGACCGCTCCGGAGTGCGTATCCCCCAATAACGCACTCCGGAGCTCTTTTGTTTAAGCGGCGCCATCTTTAGGCGGCGCCGCGTACCGCCACCACCCACTTTGAATCCGAAACCCCCGCGACACGCCCGTAGCGACGGCGAGTCGCCGGCGAGAAGCCACCAAAAAGGGTCAGGAAGGCACGCGACGGGTGACCACCGACGCCGGGACGGCCGGGACGCGCTGCCGCTTGGCATATACCCGGGCCCGTTGGCTGGACAACGCCAGGAGCACCAGGATGTCAGTGGCCACACCGAAAAGTCCGGCTTCGAGGGTGATGTTGGTGCTTCCGGTGAAGTAGTCAACGGCTTGGACCACCACGGAGACAGAACTGAGGCCCATCGCGATCACCCTTGCCCCGTTGCTGCCCAGGAAAATCCGCCAGGCAAGGAAAACTTCCCCCAGCCCGAAGATCAGCACTACCACGGCAACAAAGGTGACAACCGTCGTCGTGGTTTGCGGGTCAAGGGGGTCGCCGTCGGTGGTGATGTCCGAGAACACATCGGAAGAGGTCACCAGTGTCAGCGCCAGGATAAAGGCCGCGATGGACCTGGCCACCACCAACGCGGCGCCCACCATGGTGGGCGCCGGCCGTCTGTCGCGGCTGTCTGTAGAGCGGGATGGTTGGTGGGCCGGGACCTGCACGCGTCGCGCGTCCACGATGGGGAGGTCGCCGTCGGTGGAAATTGAATCCCCGCCTCCGTTCCTGGAGTGGTAGCCGGTGGAGAAGTCCTCAATCACCTGCACCGTGACGCGTGGATCAGCGGCGGTAACGCTGGTAATGATGTGGTCCCGCTCAACGTCGGTGTTCTGCTCGATCTTGTGCGTAATTTGCAGGGTGAAGAGTGAGAACCCGACGCTGCGGTCGTAGGTGCCGGCGGCCAGCCAGTCCACTTTGTGCCCGCCGGGCAGCAGCCAGCCTTCGGGGCATCGCCAGAAACGGACGTGGTGGCGTTTGCCTGGGTTGTTGTCCACTTCCTGCTGATAGGCGAAGTCCTGCTGCCGGTCG
Organism: Arthrobacter sp. DualSoilB13; assembly: GCF_055389195.1. Taxonomy (NCBI): domain Bacteria; kingdom Bacillati; phylum Actinomycetota; class Actinomycetes; order Micrococcales; family Micrococcaceae; genus Arthrobacter; species Arthrobacter sp. DualSoilB13. The sequence continues at coordinate 4,166,903 of NZ_AP035865.1, forward strand.
AAGAGGTAGAGCGGGCTGACCGGGGCTTCGGAGTAACTCCGGCGGAAGATGGTGGAGCTGATGATGCGGCGGCTGCTTTTGAGCGTCACTTCGTCCGCTTGAGTCCAGCCGGCCGCGCGCATGACGGCATGGAGTTGCGGCTCGTCGCCCAGCAACGCGACGTTTACGGGATCTCCCAGTAATCCGTCGCTGGTCCGGGCGCGGCCGATGAAGTAGCCGGGAACGTAGATGGTGGTGAGGATGCGGTGCAGGCGAGGGAGGAGGAGATACGCGAGGAACGCCCAAAAGAAGAAGTAGAACCACACCTGGCCCCACCCCAAATGGAAGCTCTCCCCCACCAGCAGGAACGCCAACCACACCGCAGCGGCGCCACCAAGGATGAAGAAGGCGTGGTCCAGCCGGGAATCGGTCACATCCTTGGCCGCTGCCTTGTACATATAGCTCCCCCTTGTGGCCCCTTAAGCTTCGGGCTTCGAATGCAGCTTGTACAGGCTTACGTGAGCAACTTCGGCACGTGGAGTTGTCCGTTGCTGATGAGCCATTGCAGGGACTCGCGAATGGCCTGCTCGGGCTCGTATCCGGGCGCGTACCCGATGAGGGAGGCGGCTTTGTGGATACTCATGCAGTGGTTGCGGGAAAGGTGGGCCCAGCTGGAATCGGCAAATTCGGGAGTGGTGATTCGTCGGAATTCTTCCCAGCTCACGGTCTCCATGTGCGGATCCTGCCCGAACCAGGACGCGGCGATGCGCACGTAGCCACGAACCGTCAGGGCTGTGGGAGCAACAATGGTGAAGTCTTCCCCGGCTGCAGCGTCGCGGTTGAGGATGGCTTTCTCAAAGGCCTGCGCCACGTCGTCGGCGTGCACGTGATGCATCAGCTCGGTACCGCTTCCGGGGACCTTGAGTGTCTGCCCGGAAGCAATCACGGGCCACACGCCTGGATCCAGGTTGCCCAGTGGCCCGATCGGGAACCAGCCGGGTCCCACGATGTGGCCGGGGTGGATGGATGTTGTGGCCAGACCCCCTGAGGCGGTCTCCTCTTTGAGCATTCGGGCGATGTCGCGTTTCCGGATTCCGTAATCGTCAGTTGGTTCTGCGGCCGAGGGTTCGCCAGCCGAATCCGATCCTTCGGTGATGGGCAATTTCAAGCTGACACCGTGGCGCCAGATCGACCCGCAGTGCAGCAGATGCGCTGTCTCGCCGCGCAGCCGGTTCACCAGCGCAGTGGCTGACTCCAGCGTGAAGCAAATGAGGTCAACCACGACGTCGACACCCAGTCCCGCTATCCGGTCACCAAAGACGCCCTCAAGTTCCTCGTGCTCGCGGTCCGCTGTAACCTGGCGGACCTGCTGCCATTCGGGGACGTCGGCATAGGGTGGTCGGCTTCCGCGGCTGATGTTGATGACCTCGTACCCGGCACGCACAAGCCTGGGCACCAGGAAGGACCCGATATGGCCGCTGCCGCCGATCACGACGATTTTCATGGGTGCTCCGATCTCCACGAGTCACGCTACTGGCTTGCGGGGGTAACCGATAGGCCCGCGCGCCCAAGGTCAACTCGGCACATAATAACGAGACTTACTTGTTCCTTGGTTAGACAAACGGCAGGCTCCCGCGACTAGCATGAATAGTCCGGGCAAGCCCGGGTACGTGACCTCTTGAACGACCCCCTCGGAAGGTCGGCGTTGACGCGGCGACCACGTAAAGGAGACAACTGTGCGGGAGCCTGCAGTCAGCGAGAGCGTGTCAGAAATCAGCGAAACTCCGGAAGAAAATGCGGAGGAGACGCCACAGGAAACGCCCGATGAAACCGCAAGCGAACCGGCGGAAATCACGTTTGACGAGCAGTTCTACCCTGCCCGTCCCAAAGCGCTGCGCCCCATTGCCCGGCGTCGGCAGTTCTTTGCCGCCCGGCCCTCCTTGGAATTCGACGGCTTGAACTCCACGTACGTGGATTGGCTCCGGAACCAGTCCATGCTGGGTGACGCCAACACCATGGCCCGGCAGTTGTCCGGGCAGGCCAGCATGTGGCAGAACTCGTATGCCAGGCCCAACCCACGCGCAGCTGTTGAGCGTGCACCTGTGTGGTTCACTGCCTATCCCCTGTCTTTCATAACCAAGGACGGCCAGTCCTTCCTTTCTGCGCTGGGTGACCCAGCGCTTTGGGACGCGTTCAGCCAGATCGGCATCAGGGGCCTGCACACGGGACCGGTGAAGCTGGCCGGCGGCATCCGCGGATGGTCGCAAACACCCAGCGTGGACGGCCACTTCGACCGGATCAGCATGGCGATCGATCCCGCCTTCGGCACGGAGGAAGAGTTCCGGCAGATGTGCGAGGTAGCCAACCAGCACGGCGGCACCGTCATTGACGACATCGTCCCGGGGCACACCGGCAAGGGAGCGGACTTCCGTCTCGCCGAAATGAACTTCCGGGATTACCCCGGCATCTATCACATGGTGGACATCCCGGAGGAGGACTGGCACTTGCTGCCGGACGTCCCCGAGGGCGAAGATTCGGTGAACATCAGCCCCGCGACTGAGGAAGCGCTGCAAAAGGCCGGCTACATCATCGGGCGACTGCAGCGGGTTATCTTCTACGAGCCCGGCGTCAAGGAAACCAACTGGAGCGCCACCAAGCCCATCATCGACACCACGGGCAAGAAACGCCGCTGGGTTTATCTCCACTACTTCAAGGCCGGTCAGCCTTCCATTAACTGGCTGGACCCCACCTTCGCCGGCATGCGCCTGGTGGTTGGCGACGCCCTGCACTCCTTGCTGGACCTCGGGACCGGAGCGCTCCGGCTGGATGCCAACGGTTTCCTGGGTGTGGAGAAGAGCGCCGAGGAAGAACCGGGCTGGTCCGAGGGTCACCCGTTGTCCGAGGCAGCCAACCAGTTGATTGGTTCCATGATCCGCAAGGTGGGCGGGTTCTCCTTCCAAGAGCTCAACCTCACTATCGATGACATCAAGTCGCAGTCCGAGTCCGGCCCGGACCTGTCTTACGACTTCATCACCAGGCCCGCCTACCACTACGCCCTGGTCATCGGAGATACCGAGTTCCTGCGCCTCACCTTGCGGCTGTCCATGGAGATCGGCGTGGACCAGGCATCGCTGGTTCACGCCCTGCAGAACCACGATGAACTGACCTATGAGTTGCTCCACTTCGCTGCCGGGCACAGGGATGAAGTCTTTGAACTTGCCGGCGAGGAGCTCACCGGTGCCGAGGTGGCCGAGAAGGTCCAGACCACCATGCGTGAACGGCTCACGGGTGAGAACGGGCCCTACAACGCGGTCTTCACCACCAACGGCATCGCCTGCACCACCGTCAGCTTCATCATGGCCGCCCTCGGGATCAAGGACCCGGATGCCATCACCAAGGAGCAGGAAGCGCAGGTCCTGGATGCCCACGTGCTCTTGTCCATGTACAACGCGTTGCAGCCGGGTGTGTTCGCGCTCTCCGGTTGGGACCTCACGGGAATCACAGCGCTGGACCGCGAAACCGTCAAGGAACTCACCTCGCAGGGTGACACCCGGTGGATCAACCGTGGCGCGCACGACCTCATGGGGACCAGCCCGGACGCCAAGACCTCCCTGGCCGGGATGGCGCGTGCCCGGAGCCTGTACGGTTCCCTCCCTGAGCAGCTGAAGGACCCGAACTCCTATGCGCGGCGCCTCCAGCAGATCCTTACGGTGCGGGAAGAGTCGGGGATCGCCACCAGCACGCTCCTTGATGTGCCCGACGTTTCCAACCGCGGCTTGCTGGTGTTGGTCAATCAGCTCGCGGACGGGGCATTGCAGGTGACGGTGCTGAACTTCTCTGACCAGGACATCGCCGGCAGCATCCAGTCCCCGCACCTTGTTCCGGGAGCTACAGTCCATGATTTGTTCTCCGGTGAAGAAGAAGTGGCCCAGGTGGATGATCTGTGCAGCTTCTTCCTCGAGTTGCCCGCCTTCCAGGGCACGGCACTGCTGCTGACGGACCCGGTAGTAGAGGATGAGGCTACCGAATAGAACGCACGACGTCGGCACTTACGGTGAGTGCCGACGTCGCGGTTTGGTGCTATCCGCCTACGTTGGGAACCTTTCCGGGGTAAGCACGTACCTCTTCCATATAGACGAGCGGGCGGCCGTCGGCGCACTCTCCCACGTCCTTGGAATTCACCTCCAGCCCCCCAAAGGAGATGACGTCGCCCGTGCTGAAGACTGTTCCGTCGGGCAACACCAACCCGGTGTCCGTGACCTTCGTGCCAGCCGGAAAGAGGAAGCCGTTGCCGATGCAACCTTTATTGTCCGCCTCAAGTTTCAGTATCCGGAGAACATCGGGGCGCATGTAAATACCCTCGGAAATCACACCGTCAATTTCGGTCGTGGAAACGGCCAACTTACCTGAGCCCCCCGTGACGATGTCGGCTTCCACCGTAGGGGTCGGGGAGCCCGTAATTTCGGGGAGCGGCAGCGCACTGGAGGAGCCTGTTTCCGGCGCGGGATCCAGCTGGGTAGCGGCTGGCGCCGTTTGTTCCGTGGGCGGGGCCGTCATTGCGGACGTCACCACTACCCCGGCAACAATGGCTGCAGCCGCCGCCAATCCGAATCCTGCTGCCAACCGTACCCGGCGTCCGGGATGCTGTTGATGGAAATCTGCAACCGACCCACCCACGGTGATGTGCTCGGCGTCAGTGTCCATGGCAGCCAGGCTCTTCTCACGGCTCCGGGCCAACTCTTCTTCGGTAACCGCGGAAGCTGGATCAGCTGCGGTCAGGCGATCCACGGTGGATTTTTCCTTGCTACTCATCGCTGCACATCCTCTGTGGCTTGATCCTCCCGAATCAGATTGCTGAGTTGCTTCCGTGCTCTGTGCAGCCGCATTCTGACGGCCGTGGCGGAAATGTCGAGCAGACCTGACACCTCGGCGGAGGTGAACCCGTCCCAGTACGTCAGGAGGAGAACCTCGCGTTCCTCCGGCTTGAGCCGATCCAGTGCGTCGGCCACCATTCCGTCGTCGGAGCCCAGCCCGCGCGTTCTCTGACGTTCCAGTTGTTGTGTGAGATTGATGGAGCGAACGGCCGAACGGTGATGGTTGCGGAGGACATTCCGGGCGATCCCGAACACCACTAACTCAGACAATTCCTGGCCCTGACGGCATTTTTCCCACACGATGCGGAAGACGTCGGCGGTAAGGTCTTCGGCTGCGGGCGTCCCCTCCGTTCGACGCCGGAAGTACCGGTACACCTTGTCGTGGCACGCCGCATGCGTCGCCAGAAAATGCTTCTGCCCGGCAGACTCCACGCGATCCCCCTGCTCCGTTTGCACCCTCATATCCAGTTAATGTCCGGCAGTCAGGAAAATGTAACCCAACTTTCAGGAACGACACGGAAAGCCCGCCGTCGGCACTCGCGGTGAGTGCCGACGTCGTGCTTGAGGGTTGAACGCTGCGGGTTAGTCGCCCACGGCGTCGCGACCGCGGCGAAGGATGAGCGGATCGGCGTCGTAAACAACCGAGGTGTCCTTGTCCGCATAGTCGAACTGATTGAGGAAGTAACGCATGGCGTTAATGCGGGCGCGTTTCTTGTCGTTGGATTTGATGGTGATCCACGGCGCGTGATCGGAGTCCGTGTATAGGAATGTACGCTCCTTGGCGTCCGTGTACTCGTCCCAGCGATCCAGCGATGCCAGGTCCATGGGCGAGAGCTTCCAACGGCGGACGGGGTCGATCTGGCGGATGGCGAAGCGGGTTCGCTGCTCCTGACGGGTCACGGAGAACCAGAACTTGGTGACGTGGATGCCGGCGTCCACCAGCATCTTTTCGAACACCGGGGCCTGGCCCATGAAGGTGTCGTATTCGTCGTCGGTGCAGAAGCCCATGACGCGTTCCACGTTGGCGCGGTTGTACCAGGAGCGGTCGAACATGACGATCTCGCCTGCGGTGGGAAGGTGTTGGATGTAGCGCTGGAAGTACCACTGGCCTTGCTCGCGGTCGGAGGGCTTGGCGAGCGCCACGGTGCGGGCGGACCGTGGATCCAAGTGCTCGGTGAAGCGTTTGATGGTGCCGCCTTTACCGGCAGCGTCGCGTCCCTCGAAAACAATCACGTGCTTGAGCCCGAGGTCCTGACCCCAGTATTGGAACTTCAACAGCTCGATCTGCAGCCGATACTTCTCAATCTCGTACTCATCGCGGGTCATCCGCCGCTCATAGGGATAATCCTCGTTCCACGTCTCCACCGCCGATCCGCCGGGATCGATCAGGTCCGGGTCCTCCCCTTGCCCTCCGCTGATGGTGTAGCCCAATTCCACGAAATGGTCGATGGTTTCACGCAGGTTGTCCCTGATCCACCAATCGTCCAGTGATGTCCCTGTTGGGCTCGATGGGCTTGCCTCCGTCATGCAGTGCTCCTGGTCTGTGAGTGTGCGCGGCCTGCGGGTGTCCGCCGTCTACGGGTAGTGCGCGGCAGCCTAACAAGGCTTGGTGACGGGAACATGAACAGGCTATGCAGCGGTCAGCCGTGGTTGCGGCGGGCCTCCACCTGCGTGAAGAGCAGCCAGCTTAGCCAGACGCCCAGAAGGATCGCCGCGCCGGGCAGCAAGTCCAATGGTGCGATTTCGCGCCCGGCGGGGAGAATACCGAACCCGAGCCCTACAGCGCCCGCCACAACCACCAAGCTGATGGCATCCGAAGCCACGTCAAGTGACCGGCGCCGTATCAGTTTGACCGCCAGCCCTCCGGCCATGATCACCACGATTGCCACACCCATTCCCAACGGGTAGGCGCTGAAGCCCGGCACGAAGTCCTGGGATGCGGCCCACACCATGAAGGTCAGCAGACCTGCGAAAAGTGCAAGTGAAGTGATGAGCGAGGCAGCGGTGGTCATCACCGTCATCCGCCGGTCCTTGTCATGGCGTTTCCGGGGAATGTAGTCCCAAGCGCCACGGGTCAGCTTGGAACTAATCCACCCCGCGATCACCACCAGGACCAGCGGGACCAGGATGGGCGTGACGTAGTTGTTGCTGACCGCCCAAAAGAAGGCCAGAAGTGCCGTGTAGACCTGCGGGGTGGCAACAATTCCCAGCCACCAGCCCGTCAGGTACTCATTACGGGCTTCGGGGAGGTCCAGGGGATGGACAAGGTACTGGGTTTTCGGGTCCGGTAGTTGGACCTTTTCTTCGATGGGATTCATGACGCCCTCCACGGGACCTGCTCGATGTATGGCGGGCGAAGACCCGCTCTGGCGATTTCGTAGACCTTCTGGCGCGCCACACCGAGCTCACCGGCTACGGTTACCGCGCTGTATTCGTCCAGGAGTTCGGCGACTGCTGCCGATCTGACTCCGGACGCCCTGGAGTTCAAATGCGCTGCGAAAATGCTGACTTCGGCTGCGAGGAGAGCGACGGCGAGAGGCCCGCCGAACGGCTCTGCCCAGCCCGGTTTGCCCTCGGCTGCAGCCGAATAGAGGGCATCCCCGCCATCAGCGATGACCGCGCTGACTTGTTCCGGGGTAATGCCGCGTTCTGTGAATCGTTTGGCCGCCGCCTCCCTGGAGCCATCACCAGGGGGTCGGTGAGTAAGGATTTTGTGCCATGGTGAATCCCGCGCAACGGGCGTGTCACCCCGGGGTTGACCGCTCATGCATCCCATGGTGCGCCGCACCAGGCCGAAGTGTCAACCCTAGGGTGACAAAACTAATCTGTCGGGGCTGCCCGGAGGGCGGCTGTCCGGACGTCAATCCAGTAGCGACGGAAAGCGGTCTCGTCATCGTCCATCCGCACATCCTCGAGCAGCCCACCGCAACGCTCGATCGTCTTGGCTGAGGCCGCGTTGTTGTCATCGCACGTTAGGAGAACGCGATCCAACTCCCCCCGCGCAGCCACAAGGCTGCACATCTCACGCAGAGCCCAGGAAGCCGCTCCCCGTCCACGATCGGACGGCCGGACTCCGTAGCCAATGTGCCCACCGGAGTTCAGGAGGGCCGGGGTCAGGTGATGACGGAATGCGATGGCACCCACATACCGCGAGCCCTCCGTGATCCAGCGATAGGTGCATGGAACCATGCCGTCCTTCTCCGGGGTGTTTTCAGCGTCCAGCAGCCTGGCAACCCATTCCTCGAATCCTTCGGGGGTGGTGACGTCGTCAGCCATGAAGACGGCGGCACCGTCCTGATGGGCCCCGGCCCACTCTTGGTGGGACTCGAGGAACGAGTGGTAAAAGGACGTATCAGGGGCAACCAGGGTGAACATGGACCGACCCTATCGCGGGCGCCCTTTCCCTGGTTGTCATATCGGGCCGCTAGGCCGACGGGTTCGCTCGCGGCAGCTTCCTGCCCCGCACAGCTGCGTGCGTCTTCTGGAGTGCAGCAATTGATGCGTCATAGGAGTGCTGGGCGACCCCCACGAAGAGGCAGTCAACGATCATCATCTGCGCAATCCGGCTACCCATGGCCCCCGGGCGGAAAGGAGTCTCGCGGGCAGCCGTGCTCAGCACAACGTCGGCCGCCCTGCCCAGTGGCGAATCAGCATGGTTGGTGATGGCGATGGTGACGGCTCCCGCCGCCTTGCCTGCCTTCAAGAAATCGATGGTGTCCAGCGTGGCTCCCGAGTGGGAGATGGCGACAGCAACGCCGTCGGCATCCAGGAGGGCTGCGGAAGCCAGGGCGGCATGCGGATCCCCCCAGCTGAAGGAGGTGAGTCCTATCCGGTGCAATTTCTGCTGCATGTCCTGGCCCACCAAACCGCCTGCCCCCACGCCGAAGATGTCGATCTTCCGGGAAGTGGACACTGCACTCACCGCCCTGGCCAGCTGGTCCACGTCCAACACTTGCGCGGTATCGGCGATGGACATTGTTTCGTTGAACGCAATTTTGGAGACGATGTCCTGCAAAGAGTCTGCGGTGTTGATGTCCTCGTAGACCTCCGCCGGCACGCCATGGGCCACACTCTCGCGAGCAGTTTCGCGGGCAAGGTCCAAGCGAAGATCGGAGTAGCCGCCGTAGCCCACCTTTTTGTAGAAACGCACCACTGACGTGGTGGACGTCCCGCATTCCTCGGCCAGATCCCCGATGGACATGGTGGCAGCCCGCGATGGGTCCGAGAGAACCAGCTCGGCCACGGCCCGTTCCGAGGGGCGCAACCCCGGCATGACAGACCGTATTCGCACCAAAACGGTGCGGGACAACTGCGCGTTCCCCGGCGCTTCCACCATGGTTTCCTTTCGAGTCCTTTGAGCCCAATCCAAGGCCACCAGTGCCTTGTCATTAAGTTACACAAGCATCGCTAGGAAGGTAAGTCATTGACGCAGTGCGGGCAAGCGAATACGGTCGGTGTAAGTAAAATCACAAAACTTGTCATGCTACTCGCTCCCCTCGAAAGGCTCTTTCATGGCACTGGATCGTAGAAAACTGCTTCATGCATCGGGGCTGGCGGCAGCTGCCGCCGTCGTCGCGCCTTTTGCTCCTGGTGCGGCCGCCAACAACCCCAACGCACAGAACCGGCCGGGAAAACCGGGAGTACTTATTAACGGTGCCGATGTATCCGCCGCCGATAACTGGAGCATCTTCGCGGGGCGCAAGGTAGGCATCATCACCAATCCCACCGGCGTCTTGGCAAACTTCCGCTCGATCGTGGATGACATGGCGGCCAAAGGCGTGGACGTCAGGGCAGTTTTCGGGCCCGAGCATGGCTTCCGGGGGACCGCGCAGGACGGCGCCAGCGAAGGAACATCCGTGGACCCGCGGACCGGCATCACGGTCTACGACTCCTACGGCGCCAACGTTGCCGCTTATGTGGGCTTCTTCAAAGCCTCCGGCGTGGACACCATATGCTTCGACATTCAAGACGTCGGCGCCCGCTTTTACACCTACATCTGGACCATGTGGGGTGCCATGCAGGCGGCGTCCCAAACCGGAGCCACGTTTGTTGTCCTGGACCGCCCCAACCCCATCGGCGGCCAGGCCCGCGGACCGGTGCTGCAGAAGGGCTTCGAGTCCGGCGTTGGCCAGCTGGGCATTGCGCTCCAGCATGGGATGACCGTGGGCGAGCTCGCCAAATACTTCAACGCGGTTCATCTTCCCGCCGCGGGCCTCACACCCATCCAAGACCTTCAGGTGGTGGAGGTCCAGGGATGGCGGCGCGACATGACCGGGCCGGACAACCGGGCAGCGTGGATCCTGCCAAGCCCCAACATGCCAACACCCGAAACCGCCACCCTGTACCCCGGCACTGCACTGTTCGAGGCCACCAACATGTCAGAGGGGCGCGGCACAACCAGGCCCTTCGAACTCATCGGCGCGCCCTACGTGGACTACCGCTGGGCCGAGGCACTGAACAGCAAGGGCCTTGCGGGCGTCACGTTCCGTGAGGCGTATTTCCAGCCAACACTTTCCAAAAACCAAGGCGTCATCTGTGGGGGCGTGCAGGTTCACATCACCGATCCCACCCGCGTCGAAGCCCTGGAAGTGGGCACCCATATGTTGGTCGAAGCCAAGCGCCTGTACCCCGGCTTTGGGTGGCGAGGCGACGGCGGACGCTGGATGGGCTTGCTGAGCGGCTCGGCCCGCTTTGCCCAACAGCTCGACGCCGGTGCTGACGCCAGGACCATCATGGACAGCTGGCGGTCCGAACTGGACCAGTTCGTGCGCGACACCCGCGGGTACCTCCTCTACAACGGCAAGCGCTAATGGCACCGGCAAACCTCAACCACAACAAGGACGATGGGATTGGGAAACACATGCAAAGAAAACGAACTTCACTCATGACGGCGGCCGCCACTGCGCTGTTGATGACGGGAGCGGGGGTGTTGACCGGCGTGGGCACGGCAGTCGCAGCCCCGCCCACCACCACTGGAAGTACGACGACGGCCTCCGCCTCGCCGGACATCGAGGCGATGATTTCCGGCATGACGCTGGACGAAAAGATCGGCCAGATGACCTGGACCCACGTTTACGGATCGTCGGCGGACGACACCTCCATGGCGACGAAGAACCAAGAGAGGTACGGCGTCAACACGCCGGCCGAGGTAGTGGCTAAGTACAACTTGGGCGGCGTCCTCTACTTCGCGTGGTCCGGCAACACCAACAACCCCCAGCAGGTTGCGGGTCTCTCCAATGGCTTGCAGCAAACGGCCTTGCGGGAGGACGGGACCGGCATTCCACTAGCCGTCACCATCGATCAGGAAGGTGGCCTGGTTGCCCGCATCGGACCGCCCGCTACTGTGCTGCCGGGCAACATGGCCCTCGGCGCCACCGCGGATGCGAATCTTGCCAAGGCACAAGGAGAAATCCTTGGCTCCGAAATGCGGGCCATGGGTATCAACGTTGACTTCGCACCGGTCCTGGACCTGAACTCCAACCCGGACAACCCGGTCATCGGAATCCGCTCCATGGGCGAGGACCCGGCGCTGGTCAGTGCCCTCGGTGTTGCCCAGATCGAAGGCATTCAAGCGCACAACGTAGGCGCAGCGGCCAAGCACTTCCCCGGCCATGGCGACACCTCGGTGGATTCCCACTACGGACTGCCTACCGTCACTTACGATCGCGCAACACTCAATGAGCACCTGAAGCCCTTCAAGGCCGCAATTGACGGTGGCGTGGACATGGTCATGACGGCCCACATCATTGTTGAGGCCATCGACGCGGAAATGCCTGGCACCCTGTCCCACAAGGTACTCACCGGTTTGCTTCGCGATGAGATGGGCTTCAAGGGTTTGGTGACAACAGATGCCCTGGATATGGCCGCAATGGCCGCCGAGTGGCCCCAGGAAGAAATCGCCGTCAAGGCCATCCAGGCCGGTTCTGACATCCTCCTCAACTCCCCGGACGTGGACGCGTCGTTCGCTGGGGTTCGCGCCGCCGTCGAGTCCGGTGAAATCACCGAGACCCGCCTGGATGAGTCCGTCCGACGGATCCTTGAATGGAAGGTCAAGCGTGGGGTCTTTGAGCAGCCCCTGGCTGACCCCGCCGCTGTGGACACCGTAGTGGGAAGCGCAGAGAACCTGGCCACGGCCAAGCTGATCTCCGACCACGCCGTCACCTTGGTGCGTAATGAGAACGGGGTTTTGCCGCTCGCTTCGGGCAGCTCAGTGCTCATGGTGGGTGCCGGTTCAGCGTGGCCGGAGCTCGCGGGTCCAATGCTGAAGGATCAGGGATTCACGGTCACTGAAGACTACGAGGATGGGGCCTCGCCCTCCGCGGCTTACCGTGCACGTGCGGTGGCTGCCGCCGGCAACGTCGATGCCGTGGTCTTCGCTTCCTACAACGCCACCGGCAATGCTGCACAGAAACAGATGGTTGCAGAACTCGCGGCCACCGGCACACCGGTGATCGTTGTGGCAACCCGCAATCCCTATGACATCAACGTCTTCCCTGGCGCCGACGCCGTGCTTAACAGTTATGGAGTCAAGGAGGTCAACTTCCACGGTGCTGTCCGCGCCATCTCTGGTGCGGTCAACCCCAGCGGCAAGCTGCCGGTCAACGTTCCCAAGGCCGACGCCAGCGGTGTCCTCTTGCCGTTAGGCTTCGGGCTGAGTTACGAAATGACGACGCCGGCCCCTGTCACCTTCACGGACCGCCCGGGTCACGGGCAGGACGGCTACACCATCCCCTCTGTCCCGGGTGTGGCGTACCTGATTGACGGCAAGGAAGTGGCAGCCGGAAGTTACAGGAAGCCTTCCGGCACTGTGACCGTCACAGCGGAACGGCGGCCCGGGTACGTCTTTACCGAAGGTTCTGTCACCCAGTGGGCTCACACCTTCACCACTGGGCTCCCCAAGCCCTAGGAAGAGTTACACCACAGTCGAGTTCATCAGTGCGACCGTGATGAGCAGGGCAATCCCGAACATCGGCAGGCAAAGAATGATGTTGGTCCGGCGGTTGTCCCTCATCACGGCCACGAACTCCCGAAGGAAGGCGCTGGGCACAAAGTATCTGGCCGTGGGAGCACCCACAACCTCGGCGTTGATCTTCTGGCGCCGGGACAGGAGCGCGGCGCGGAGCACGTGGTAATTGTTGGTGCATACCAGCACCGGCCCCTGAATGCCCTTATCTGCCAGCAGGGCAACGGAGTACCGCAGGTTTTCGCGGGTGGTGGTGGCCTGGTTCTCCTCCAACACATCCGCGGCCACCGCACCCTTTGCCACCAAGTACTCCTTCATGGCGGCGGACTCGGGCCGGGGTTCGTCCGGGCCTTGGCCTCCGGAAGGCACCAAGACCGGCCTGGCCGGGGTGCCGCCGTCGTAAATTTCCAAAGCCTTGTTCAAGCGGGCGGCGAGCAACGGCGGGACCTTGCCATTGATCAAGCCGGAACCGAGGACAATCACGGCCGCCGGATTGGGGCTGAAACGCATCCGCGAATACACCAACGCGTACCCCAGGAACACCACGAAGGCGCAGCCCAGGTAGGCGCAGAGGAAGAAGGCGAGGGCGGCGACGCCGGCCAATACCGGCTGCCCGCTCAGTACGAAAAGAAACGCAACCACCGGCGCGAGGAAGACCGCAAGCCCCACCGCGATGGGCAGGAAGCTGGTGATCCCCGGGCCTTCCCTACGGACCATCGTGGCACCATTCGCGATCAGGAAGCCCGCGAACACAAAGATGCTCACCACCGGGACCACCAGGACCACCAGGTTCAGCCACTCGAACCACGGGTTCAGGTCAATGAGGAACTCCAGCACAGCCTGAAGGAGGAACCACGCCGCCACCAGCAGGAACACGCCGTTGCGAAGCCGCCGCCGATCCGACTGGAAAGAGGCGAGGAAGAGCCCCGAGAAGAGGAGCCCAAGGACCAGGTTCAGCATGATCCAAGCCTATGCGGTACCAGTCAGGCCGATTCGCGAATGACCAGCTCGGTGGGGATGGTGACAGCAGCCGGACGCTTACCGCTGATGACGTCCAGCAGCAGCCGCACCATTTCCTCGCTGATCCGATCAAACGGCTGCCTGACCGTGGTGAGCGGCGGCGTCGCCTCCTGCGAGAGCTTAATGTCATCAAAGCCGACGACGGCGACGTCACCTGGAGTTGTCAGGCCCGCCTCCCGCAAAGCGTCCAAGGCACCAAGCGCCATGAGGTCGTTCGCAGCGAAAACAGCATCGATGTTCTTGGTGCGGCCGAGAAGTTCGCGCATCGCTTTGACGCCGCTGTCGCGGCTGTAGTCACCCTGGGCGATGAGCTCCTCATCGATATCCGCACCTTGATCGTCCCGGTACGCTTCGAGTCGCCGCGTTCCGCCGGAGGTGTCCGCAGGGCCGGCGATGGTGGCAATCCGCTGCCGACCGCCGTCGCGCAAGTACCGCAAAACGTCGCGGGCGCCCTCGTAATCGTCGGCAGCGACGTAACCCATCTTCTTTTCGAAGCCCAAGGGGGCGCCACAAGCGATCGCCGGGACACCCGCGGCAATGATGTCCGCGATGATGCCCTTCCGGCTTCCGTGGGAGGAAATGAGAAGGACACCATCAACATGGCCCGCGGTAAGGAAATCGGTGGCACGCCGTTGTTCATCATCGGTGCCGGCCATGATCAGGACCAGCGGAATGTCATGCACAGCCAGGGCGTCCGCTGCGCCGCGCATGAGGACAGCGAAGTTGGGGTCCTCGAACAACCTTTCCTGCGTTTCGGTGAGCAGGAACGCCACGGAGTTGGCCCGGTTGGTGGCCAGATTCCTTGCATGAGGGTTGACTCGGTAGCCCGTCTTCTTGATCGCGGCGTTGACGGCTGCCAAGGCTGACGGACTGACCCAATGGCCACCGTTAAGAACCCGGGAAACGGTACCTCGCGATACGCCGGCTTCTGCGGCCACATCGTCGATTTTGGGCCGGGGCCTGGGGGCGGATTGCGTCATGACCCAAAGCCTACCTACCGCTAGGCCTTCACGGCGCCGGCGGCCAGATCGACCCGCCAGTAGCGCTGCAGCAGGAGGAACATGATGACCAGCGGGACGATGGAGAGCAGCGCACCGGCGAGCACCAGCGTGTACAGGGCAGGCGCTGACGCGCCTTGGTTCAGCAGACCGTTAAGTCCCACAGTGATCGGGAACAATTGGTCGTCGCCGAGCATGATGTACGGCAGCATGAAGTTGTTCCAAATGGCCACGAACTGGAACAGGAAAATGGTCACCAGGCCCGGGAGCATCATGGGTGCAGCAATGCGGTTGAAGATATACATTTCCTTGGCGCCCTCGGTTCGGGCGGCCTCAATGACATCACCGGGAACGGAGGCCGCGGCGTAGATCCGCGCCAGGTAAATGCCGTACGGGCTGATGATCTGCGGCAAGAGCACCGACCAGTAGGTGTTGGTGAGGCCCGCCTGGGCCAGCATCAGATATTGCGGGATGGCCAGAATAACGCCGGGAACCAGCACCCCCATCAGCAGGACCTTGAAAACACCCGACTTGCCCGGGAAATCGAACTTCGCCAGCACGTAGCCGGAAAGAGCTGAGACCCAGGTGGACACTATCGCGCCGACGCCCGCGTATAGGGCCGTGTTGAGCATCCAGCGCCAAAACAGGCCGTCGCGGTATTCGGTGAGCTCCACAATGTTGTCCCAAAGGTGCGTGCTGGGGGCCAAGGTGAAGGTGGAGAACAGCTCAGTGCCGTCCTTGCTCGCCGCAGCCACAACCCAAATCACGGGAAACAGGCAATAGAGCGCGCCGAGGATCAGGATTCCGGTGGAGAGATAGCTGGGCTTTTCCTTGATGAAGTCCGGCTTGGTGGCCTTGCTTCGCTTGGGGTTGGCGCGGCTGTTTGTGGGTGGCGTGGCGAGGGCAGTCACGGTCAGTTCTCCTGTCCGAAGGCCCGCTTCTGCACGATGCGCAGGAACAGGAACGAAATGATGAAGGTTGCCAAGGCGATCACGATGCTGGTGGCAGCAGCAGAGAAGACGTCATTGCGGGTGAAAGCATCCCGGTACACCAGCATGAGCGGAGACCAGCTAGTGGAAAGGCTGTTAGCCAGGGGGCGCAGCGTGGTGGGTTCGGCGAAGACCTGCAGCGTGGCGATCATCGAGAACAACGCTGTCATCACCAGTGAAGGGGCGATGATGGGGATCTTGATCCTGATGGCCGTCTGGATCTCGGAGCAGCCATCCAGCTTTGCGGCCTCGTAGATTTCGCTGGGCACGGCCTTCAGCGAGGTGTACATGACGATCATGTTGAAGCCGACACCACCCCACAGGGCGATGTTGCAGATGGCGAACGTGACCAGGTTGGGATCCAGGAGCGACGGCAATTCCATGCCGAACTGCCTGGCCAGGAAGTGGAACGGACTGACGCCGGGAAGGTATAGGAAGCCCCACAACAGCGAGCTGATCACCGCAGGTACCGCGTACGGCAGGAAGATGGCCGTTCGGGAGAAACTGCCGGCCCTTGTCCGCCGCGAATCCAGCAGGAGCGCAAAGAGCAGGGCAAAGCCAAGCATCAGCGGGATGAGAATGAGCCCATAGGTGAGGACGCGCAGGACGCTGCCCAGGAACTCCGGGTCTGATAGCGCGCTGACGTAGTTGTCCAAACCGGCGAACGCCGTGCTCTGTGAACCTTTGCCCAGGCCCAGCCCGCTGACCTTCTTCTTCTGGAAGCTCAGCACCAGGGTGTAAATGATGGGCGCTGCCATGAAGACGAGGAACAGGATGATGCCCGGGGCGAGCATTGCGTAAGGGATGAGCAGCCGGGATTTGAAGTTCTGCGACTTCCTCGGGGTTCCGGCTGCAGTGTCGGCCGCCGGACCGGGCCTGGTTACGGTCATTGCCACGGGTGCACTTCCTTGTGGTGGATCGAGGTGTGGTGGTTCGAGGTGGGATCAGCGTGTGGGAGGGCGTCTGGCGTCTCGCTTGCGGACGCCCTCCCGCGCTGGAACGGTTGCTGACAACCGTTGCTTGGAGCGGTTACTTGACCGTGAAGCCGGTCTTCTTCAGGTCATCCACGGTGACCTGCTGCATGGTGCTGACTGCGTCCAGGAAGGCACTCTTCTCCTTGGACTGTGCAGCTTTAGCGAACTGGTCGTTGTAGGCGTTGTACGCCACGTTGACGTTAGGGCCGTAAGTGAACGAGCCCACGTTCTGCGCAGCCTCGCCAACAACCTTGTAGAAATCGGGCTGGTTGGAGAAGAACGCAGGAGCCTCAGTTAGTGATGATTCCGCGCCTGCGGTGTCAGCGGGGTAGATGCCCGCTTCCTTGACCAAGGCTTTGATTGCCTCCGGGTCGGTGTTCAGCCACGTGGCGAACTTGGCCGCGGCGTCGAGGTTCTTGGACTGGGAGGTGACGGCAGTAGAAGATCCACCCCAGTTGCCGGTGGACGGCTTGGAAGCATCCCACTGCGGCATAGGTGCGGCCTTCCACAAGCCCGCCGTAGCACCGGCGTTGCCCTCCAGAACACCCGGGCCCCAAGCTGCGCTGAGCCAGCCAACCTGCTTGCCGGTGTTGAGCGCGGTGTTCCACTCCGGTGTGTACATGGGCTTGTTGTCGATGACGCCCTCTTCCACGAGGCCGCCCCAGTATCCGGCCACCTTTTCCGTGGGCTCTTCGGCGATCTTCACGTTCCAGGCGTCACCATCAACACCCCACCAGGAGGCTCCGGCCTGTTGTGCCATGCCGGTAAACCATCCGGCGTCGTTGGAGGAGAACGTGCCCAAGTAGGCCTCGGGGTCAGCTGCATGAACAGTCTTTGCAGCGGCCGCGTACTCATCCCAGGTTTTGGGAACAGCGATGCCCAGCTTCTCAAAGATGTCAGCGCGGTAGTAGAAGACCATGGGGCCGGTGTCCTGCGGAACGGAGTACAGCGCATCGCCGCCCAGCGTCACATCGTTCCAAACGCCATCAGGGAAGTGGCTCTTGGTGTCGTTTGCCACGGTGCCGGATAGGTCTGCGAGCGCATCGGCTGCTACCAGGGTAGGGATTTTCTGGTACTCGGCCTGGATCAGGTCCGGGGCGCCGCTGCCGGCTTTGACGGCGGTGAGCAGCTTGGTGACAGCCGGGTCTCCGCCGTCCTGCTTGTTCACGGTGACGTGGATGGTGGGGTTTTTCTCATTCCAGAGTTCCACCACCTTGTCCAGGTTGGGGGCCCAAGCCCAGTAGGTCAGTTCCACTTTCTGGTTGGGATCGCTGGTGGCCGCGCTTTGGCTGCCTGCCGTGGAACCTCCTGAACAACCTGCGGCGAGCATTGTGGCCGCTGCGAGCATGGCTACGGCGCCTGCACGAAATGACTTGCGCATTTCGTCCTCCTTGTCGAAAAGCTGAATTGTGCTGTGTGGATTCGTCGCTCATCCGAGCGGAAGTTCGGTGTGTGACTGTGAGCGGTTCCAGTTAGTCACAGCTCTGTGATCTATGTCAACACTAAACTTCATCTAGTCAGCGCCTTTAGGGCTGTGATAATACTGGGAGCGCACACAGTTCTAAGGAGACTATTCGATGACAGACGTCCTGCAGGCCCCCGCCGCCCCACGCGCACCCGCGCCTTGGGTACAGCGACCGGCCGGCCTTTGCTACGGCGGGGACTACAACCCCGAGCAATGGCCCCGTGAGGTCTGGGTGGAAGACATCGCGCTGATGCAGGAGGCCGGGATCAACCTGGTGAGCATCGGCATCTTCTCCTGGGTGTTGCTGGAACCCCGCGAAGGTGAATACGACTTCGAATGGCTGGACGACTTGATGGACCTGCTCGCGCAGGCAGGCATAAGCGTTGACCTCGGAACACCTACGGCGGCACCGCCTGCCTGGTTCTGGAAGAAGTACCCGCATGCGCGCCCCGTGACCCGTGAGGGCGTCACCTTGGGCAACGGATCGCGTGGCATGGCCAGCCCCAGCTCCCCGGAATATCGCAGGGCTGCCACCAACATCACCGAGCAACTGGCACGCCGCTACGCAGCCCACCCCGCGCTGGTTCTTTGGCACGTCCACAATGAATACGGCGCACCGGTCAGTGAGTCCTACGACGAGCAGTCCGTCCTGGCGTTCCGCGACTGGCTCCGCAACCGTTATGGCACTTTGGACGCTCTAAACCAGGCTTGGGGCACCCTTTTCTGGGGGCAGAAGTACGGCGAGTGGGATGAGATTGACGCACCCAGGCTTTCGGCCAGCGTCAGTAACCAGGCACAGCGGCTCGACTTCCGCCGGTTCACCTCGGACGCCATGCTGCAGTGCTTCATTGCCGAGCGCGATGTCATCAAGAAGTACACGCCTGATCTCCCTGTGACCACCAACTTCATGGCCACCAACTGCCTTTCAGCCGACTATTGGGCCTGGGCCAAGGAGGTGGACATCGTTGCGAACGACCACTACCTGGTTGCGCAGCGCGCAGACAACCACGTTCTCCTCGCCATGGATGCCGACCTCACCCGTTCCTTGGCAGGCAACCGTCCCTGGATGCTGATGGAACACTCCACCGGAGCCGTGAACTGGCAGGGCCGGAACATTGCCAAGCGGCCCGGGGAATTGGCCCGCAACAGCGTGTCCCACCTGGCACGCGGGGCAGACGCCATCATGTTCTTCCAGTTCCGGGCCTCCCGCTATGGCGCTGAAAAGTTCCACTCCGCCATGCTCCCGCATGCCGGTACCGGCACCCGGATCTGGCGGGAGGTCCTTGATCTGGGCGACGACCTCAGGAAACTCGCCCCCGTGAAGGGCTCCACCGTGGATTCGCGGGTGGCCATCCTCTGGGACGTGGAATCCTTCTGGGCTCAGGATTTGGAATGGCGGCCCACCAGCGACCTTGATCACCGCGAGCGGATCGAGTCGTTTTACTCCGTCCTGTGGAACCGCGGCATCAGCGTGGACTTTGCCCACCCCGAAGCGGACCTCTCCGGCTATGACCTGGTTCTCGCCCCGGCGCTTTACCTGGTGGGTGACGAGGCGGCTGCGAACATCAGCCGCTACGTTCGCGACGGCGGGCACCTGATGGTGTCCTATTTCTCCGGAATCGTGAACGCCAACGACACCGTCCCGGCCGGCGCCTCCCCGGGTGGGCTCCGTGATGTTCTCGGCCTGGAGATTCACGAATTCCTGCCTCTGCGTGAGCACGAGATCGTCACTCTGGGCAGCGGCGCCACCGGAACGGTGTGGTCCGAAGAAATCCACGCCAGCACCGCCAGCGTACTCAGCCGTTACACCAGCGGCCCGGCGGCCTCCGGCCCCGCCATCACGCGCAACACGTTCGGCAGCGGCACCGCCTGGTACATCTCCACAAAGCTCGACGGCGGCCACCTCGCTGACGTCGTACTTGACGCCGTGAATGCTGCAGGAATTGAGCCCGGAGTTCAACCGCCCGCCGGATTGGAGGTAGCTTCGCGCCATTCAGAAGAAGGCACCTTCACCTTCCTCATCAACCACACCGACGCCGACGCCGAGTACACGGCGAGCGGACTAAACCTGCTCTCCGGAGAGGATGTCAGCGGAACCGCACACGTTCCGGCCGGCACCATCTGCGTGGTCCACACCCCAGCGGAAGGGCACTGACCCCGCTGACACCGAGCCGTCGGCCCGGACCGATTACGGTCCGGGCCGGCGTTCCACCCCCGCGGGCTGCCACCCGCCGTCGAGCTGGTCCTCACCCTGAGGGCCCGTGGTAGATTCGATAGGCGAAAACGCGCAAAAAGGGGTTGATCATGAGCGACGCAAGGACATCCCGGGCGCGGTATTTGAATGCCGTTGCTACCTCGCTGCTGCTGGTCACCGTCACTGGCGGGCTCGCTGCGTGCCGCGACGAAAACAAGCCCACGCCCCCTTATCCGGCAGTCGAATGGCAAGGAACTGCGCCCAACGCGGCCATAGAAGCCGATCCCTGGGTCATGGCAGCCCGCAAGTCACTCGAGGCTCAGGCCGTCGCACAGAATTTTACTGATTTCACGTTGCCCCAACTGGTGGAGACCACAGGCCTGGATCTCCGAATTCGCCTTTCCAGGCACCCCTTGAACGATGTTGAGCAGAAACGACGCCCGGACATCCGCCCAGGGCCCGATCCCTTCCTCCCCATGGAGGTCAAACCGGGCCCGACTGCCGGCACTGCCGAGGTCCGCGGTTGCGTGGTGCGTTGGGCGTCCGAAACAGGCGACGTGCCGGATGAACTGAATGCCACCGGCGTGATGTTCCGAATGGAACACCTCGAGGCAGGGCAACTGCGGATCAGCAGCGTGGTGACACTTCCCCAACAGGACTGCAGTGCAGCGAAGCCACCCGTGGCCCTGTTCGCACCTGCTCCGGAGCCGTCCGACATCACCGACGCCCAGGATATTGTCCGGGCCGCACGAGCTGACATCGACCCTCCGGCGATGCCCTGAGTACGTAGGCCCTGGCTGCAACGAGGTCGTCCTGACCATGCCGGTTCCCCACTAAGCTGGTTCAATGAGCTCGGGCCCGTGTTCTGCTACACGCCGACGCAGTTCGCCCGCGATCGACCCACTTCCTTGGGAGCGGGACGATCGCAGCCTCGGAATCTCGCCCGCTGCCCGGGGGGGCTCCGCGTAGAGTCTTAGAATGAATCCCCTGGAGCAGCCTGTACTCGTTACGCCCCCTTACAGGCTCCGCTCATTTACGGCAGCCGATGTTCCTGTGATCCAGGAAGCCTCGAGCGATCCACTCATTCCTGCCATCACGACAGTTCCCGCCAGCGGTTCACGCCAGTCAGCTCTGGCCTTCATCGAAAGACAGCACCAACGCTTAGTTGATGGCACCGGGTACTCCTTCGCTATTGCTGATGCCTCCTCTGATCAGGCGGTTGGCCAAATCGGGCTGTGGCTGAAGAACCTCAGCCAAGGCCGGGCGAGCATTGGCTATTGGGTGGCGCCAAGTCATCGGGGGAATGGAGCTGCTTCCTCTGCTTTAGGTGCCCTCGCCGCCTGGGGTCTTGCGCAACCCGGGATTCATCGATTGGAACTCTACGTCGAGCCTTGGAATGAGGGCTCCTGGCGCGCAGCCGAGCGCAGCGGGTTCGTACGGGAAGGGACGATGAGGAGCTGGCTGGAGATTGGCGGCCAGCGCAAGGACATGTACATGTACTCGCGCCTTCCCGCTCGCTAGAAATCACGCTACGGGACACTGTCGGGCCGGAAGTGTCAGCGACGTGTTGAGGCCGCTTATCGTGGGCTGGTACTTGGATTGGTCCTCCACAGAGAAGGAGAACTGTGTCTGTCATCGACACTTGGAAGACTGGGATGTCATTGCCAGTCGCGACTCTGCGGCGACCCTTGCCTTCACTCCTGCAGCAAGTCACGTCGTCCTTTTCGAACAGTTCCGTGTGGGGCCCGAGAAAGCACTACTGGAACTCCCCGGCGGATACCTCAACGCCGACGAGCAACCCGCGGATGCAGCTCTTCGAGAGTTACGAGAAGAAACCGGCTACCACTCAGAATCAACCTTCTACGCTGGCTCAGAGTGGTGGGCTGCGAACTCGTCACGACGCAAACATCTTGTAATAGCCGCCAACGCATCGGAAAGATTTGACGCGGCCTGGGACGAGTCTGAATCCGGAGAGGTCCGCCTTCTTCCCATCTCGGAACTCATGGATTTTCTGGTCAGCGGTGAACTCACCGACGCAGGTCTGGCCTGCCGCGGCTTGGCAGCTCTCGCCCGCAGCAATCCCGATAACGAACTGCTCACAGATCTACGTGGCTGCATCCGCAAACTCCTACTGACCCACTAGCGACTGCCGTGGCAAAGTTGTGGTCCGCTTCGGCCCATAGGAGCCGAGCCTCACGGCGGTCCGGTGAAGCATCCCGCCGGACGGAAGGAGGCCTGTGCACAGCACTTTGATCATTCGTGCAGAGGACTTCTAAAACTCACGACCAGCAGTCGGCCTTCGCGTAATATTTCCGTCCCAGATGTTGTTCCAAATCATCTGCCGTGGACAGCAGTCACAAAGACAACTTCCGGGACAGTTCGCTGCGGTCTTAGGAGCCCGTGCCGAGGTATCGGTAGACGGTGGCGCGGCTGGCTCCGATGACCTTTCCGATGTCCGATGGCTTGAGGCCCCGGGCTTTCAGTTCATGTGCTCTCTTGACCTTCTCGTGGTCTGTCGTGATTTCCCGGCGTCCTGCTTTGCGTCCGTTAGCAGCTGCAGCCGCCATGCCAGCCTTGGTGCGCTCGGAAAGCTGGTCTCGTTCAAGCTGGGCGAACGCGGAAATGATGGTGACCATCGCCTGGGCCACCGCTCCCCCGGCTGTCGGGGATTTGTCCTAGTCCTACTAATCGTCGCGGCTCGGCGGCGGAGTGGCTGATATTTCCAAGGCAATACCCCCAGGGGGTACTTGACACCATACCCCCTATGGGTATAGTTTCAAGGCATGAGCACGCCAGACCTGAGCATGAGCCACCCCAATGCACCCATCATCGAGGTGGACCTGGAGCACGCCGCTCCCCACGGGTACACCAGCAATAAGGACGCCTACCTCAAACGCCTGAAACGGATTGAGGGCCAGGTCCGCGGGATTGCGCGCATGGTGGAGGATGACAAATACTGCATCGACATCCTGACCCAGATAGCCGCCGCCACCAAGGCCCTTCACGCCGTCAGCCTGGGGCTCGTTGAGGAGCACATCGGCCACTGCGTCGTGGGGGCCGCCTCCGAGCCCAACCCCGAAACCCGCGCCGAACAGATCGACGCCAAAGTGAAGGAGGCCACCGATGCCATCGGGCGCCTGCTGCGGTAATTCAGCCACTAAGCACCACACTATTCAACTCATCACCAAGGAGACCCCCATGAGCCAGAGCATTTACACCAACGTCAACGTTTCCGGCATGACGTGCGGTCACTGCGTCTCCAGCGTGAGCGAAGAACTCGAGTCACTCAACGGTGTCGAAAACGTTGCAGTGGACCTAAATCCCGGCGGCCTGTCAACCGTGACCATCACATCAACCAAGGAGCTTTCGCCGTCCGAAATCGGCGAGGCCGTGGCAGAAGCCGGCTACCTGGTGGTAGCCAACGAAGCTTAGGAGTCCTCTTGAGTAGCCAGGAGACTTTCAACCAACCCGCACAAAGGGTCATCGAACTGGACATCGAGGGCATGACCTGCGCCTCGTGCGTCAATCGAGTGGAACGAAAACTGGGCAAACTCGAGGGTGTGGAGGCCAGCGTCAACCTGCCCCTCGAATCAGCCCACGTCACAGTCCCGGCAACCGTGACAGACCAGCAAATCGTGGACACCGTCAACGCGACGGGTTACAAAGCCACCATCCGCCACACCCCAGCTCCAAACACCCGAGAAATCCCCGGACACACTCCCCCTCATCACACCCACGAACACGGCGATGATGTGCTTGAGCCTGCCGGACCTGAACGCGACCATGGCGGCGACGCCGGAGGGATGCGGCAGCATGCGTCTAAGGGAGGCACGACCGAGCATGCAGAGCATGGCACCGGCATTGCCGCGCTCATCGAGCATGCAGAGCATGGCGCCAGCGGAGCCGCGCATATGGATCACGAGAACCACATGGCTCACGGCCCCGCCGCCTCCACGCTCCGCCCACGCTTGATCGCCGCCGCCATTCTGACTGTGCCGGTCTTCGCGATCTCCATGATTCCCGCCCTCCAGTTCGCCAACTGGGGATGGGTTGCCGCAGTACTCGCCTTGCCTGTGGTGAGCTGGGCTGCCTGGCCTTTCCACCGGGCGGCGGCCGTCAATGCCCGGCATTTCGCTTCCACCATGGATACCCTCGTCTCCATCGGTGTGATTGCCGCGTACCTTTACTCGGCGTGGCAACTGTTCGCCGATCCCCGCATGACGGAACACCCCGGCATGGAAAGCATGTCCGGCGGAGGCCTCTACTTTGAGGTGGCTGCCGTAGTCACAACTTTCCTGCTTCT
This sequence comes from Arthrobacter sp. DualSoilB13, assembly GCF_055389195.1. Lineage (NCBI taxonomy): Bacteria > Bacillati > Actinomycetota > Actinomycetes > Micrococcales > Micrococcaceae > Arthrobacter > Arthrobacter sp. DualSoilB13. Next base: position 4,191,662 of record NZ_AP035865.1, read on the forward strand.
GGGCCGCTACCTTGAAGCGAACGCCAAGGCCAAGGCCGGTAACGCGCTCAAAGCGCTGCTGAACCTTGGCGCCAAGGACGCAACCATCCTTGTGGACGGCGTTGAGGAGAAGATCCCGGCGGATCAACTCCTTGTGGGGGACGTCATCGTCGTCCGCCCTGGTGAGAAGATCGCCACGGATGGCGTGGTCACGGACGGCGCGTCCGCCGTCGACGCCTCACTGGTTACCGGGGAATCGGTGCCGGTGGAGGTTGGGCCGGGCAGCCTGGTGACGGGCGCTACCATCAACACTTCCGGTCGGCTCTTGGTCCGCGCCACCCGCGTGGGATCGGACACGACCCTCGCTCAGATGGGCCGGCTGGTCAGCCAAGCGCAGACAGGAAAGGCGCCCATTGCACGGCTCGCTGACAGGATCAGCTCTGTCTTCGTTCCAATTGTGCTGATCATCGCCCTGATCACGTTCCTTGTATGGCTGTTCTTCTCGGGCGACCTCAACGCAGCATTCACCGCAGCCGTTGCGGTTCTGGTGATCGCGTGCCCCTGTGCCCTGGGCCTGGCAACTCCGGTGGGGCTGCTGACGGGGACGGGACGCGGAGCTCAACTGGGCATCCTCATCAAGGGCCCACAGGTTCTTGAGGACACCCGCCACGTGGACACCATCTTGCTGGACAAGACGGGTACTGTCACCAGCGGGAAGCTCGCCGTGGACCACACGGTTGGCCTGAACGGCTACGCCCCGGCAACCGTTCTAACCCTGGCTGGGGCTGTCGAATCGGCCTCCGAGCATCCGATCGCGCACGCCATTGCGGCCGCCGCCGAGGATGCGATGCCCGACGCCGGGACCCTCCCTGGTGTCGAAGGCTTCAGTTCCGCTCCGGGCGGCGGTGTGAGGGGCACCGTCTCACTTGACGGAGTCTCCAAGACCGTAGTTGTCGGACGTTCCGGCTGGTTGGAGGAGAACGGCATTCCGCTCGATTCAAGCCAACGCGAGGCCCTGGCGGCAGAGGAAAACGGTGGCGCCACAGCCATCTGGGTAGCTGTGAACGGTGAGGCTGCAGGGATCGTGAGCCTGAGCGACACCATCAAACCCGGCTCTGCAGCAGCAATCCGGAAGTTGAAGGACCTTGGAATCCGTCCCATCCTGCTGACCGGCGACAATGCCGCAGTGGCCGCCCAAGTGGCTGCCGCCGTCGGAATTTCACCGGAAGATGTCTTCGCCGGCGTACTTCCGGAGGGCAAAGTTGAGGCGGTTCGGAAGCTGCAGGCTTCCGGGGCCACTGTTGCCATGGCCGGTGACGGCGTGAACGATGCCGCAGCCCTGGCCCAATCGGACCTTGGTATAGCAATGGGATCGGGGACCGATGTTGCCATCGAAGCCTCGGACTTGACGGTCATGGGCAGTGATCTTGGTCAGCTGGTGCAGGCGATTGAACTATCGCGCAAGACCCTGTCCACCATCAAGACCAACTTGTTCTGGGCATTCTTCTACAACGCGATTGGCATCCCGGTGGCAGCACTTGGATTCCTGAATCCGATGATCGCCGGCGCGGCAATGGCGGCCAGCTCTGTGCTGGTGGTTGCCAACTCGCTAAGGCTGCGCTCGTTCGGGAAGTAGACCCAACCAACTGGGCAGTTGTGGGTGTTCAGGAACGTCTGGTCACCCACCACTGCCTTGCGGCGCGAACTGCGGCTAGGCAGCCCCAAACCGGACGGCGGCCCGGGCCTTCGCCTTGGCGGCTTCCTCGTCGCGATTCTTCGCCGGCGCATGGCTCACCAGGGAGTCAAGGAGATGCTGCGTAATATGCGCGATCTCGTGGACGGCCTCCGCGAAGGCTTCCTCGTTGGCCTTGGAGGGCTTGGTGGATCCGCTGATTTTGCGCACGTATTGCAGGGCAGCGGCCTCCACTTCGGCGCTCGTGGCGTGCGGTTCGAAGTTATGCAGGGTCCTGATATTGCGGCACATAACCCCATGCTAACTATGGGCAGTGCTACATGGGGAGGGGTGCCCATCGACGGTTTTTGCATTCCCGGGATAGGTTTTAGTTATTGGATCTTCCGGATGAGCCGGAGGCCGCTGGGGATGCCGAAGAGCTCGGGTCCGAAAAATGAAGGAGAATCTCATGGCTATTTGGGGTGCAGATGTTGATCAGCTTCGTCAGCTCGGTAACAAGCTGAAGGCCGGTGCTGAGAACATCGAGCAGCAGCGTTCACAGCTCAAGGGCGCACTTGACGGCACCGACTGGAAGGGCCCGGACGCTGACAAGTTCCGCGGCGAGTGGGACAGCCAGCACGCTTCGAACCTGAAGAAGGTTGCCGACGCACTTCGCGAAGCCGGCGATCGCGCTCAGAAGAACGCTGAGCAGCAGCAGCAGGCCTCCAACTAAGACAGTTGGGAAGAATGCCCGGACGCACAGCGTCCGGGCATTCTCTTGTTAAAGCCTATTTCCCGGTGACGTTCACGGAGGGGACCGGTTCAACATCGTTCGGGTGATCCAGGACCCGGGCTACTTCCTGAGCTGCCCGCCGATCTCCACGCAGCTCATCGACGCGAACCAGGACCACACCACCCACAATGAGGAGCCCTCCCAGCAGCTGGATCGTCCCCGGGAGTTCGCCCAAAAGCAGCCAGGCCCAGATCACGGCAAAAAGCACCTCGGTCAGGGACACGAACGAGGCCACCTTGGACCCCAGGCTGCGGGCAGCCATGATGCCGGTAACGTACGCGAGTACCGTGGCCAGAATGATGAGCCCCACGGCGGAAACCCACCAGGGGGTGGTCCACGGCCCCAGCGTTGTGTCGGCGGTGCTGAACGTCATGGGCAGCAAGCCCACCAGGCCTACGAGCCACATCACCAGCGCTCCCACGAGGAGGCCCCCTGAAGCGAGCACCAGTGGCGGGAGGGTGTCGTTCTCTTTCGCGGTGATGAAGAAGTAGATGACCAGGCACACGGCTGCGGCCATGCCCCACAGAACGCCAACCAAGTCCACCTTCACGGCACCTGTCAGATCAAGCACCAGAACCAGGCCGCCCAGGGACAACAGCGCGCCGGCTGCGGTGAGCGCGCGGGGCCGGCGTCGGCTGGCAATCCAGAGCCACAGCACAATCATCACCGGGGCCAGGTACTCAAGCAGCAGGGCTACGCCTACGGAGAGGCGGGCAACGGCGTTGAAGTAGAAGAGCTGGCAACCTGCTACGCCGATGAGACCGAACAGCAGGATGGTCAGCCAGTTGTCCTTGAGTTGGTGCCAACGGCCACGTAGAACCACGACGGCGGGAATCACCAGGATGAGCGCGGCACCGGTGAGGCGCACGGCAACTGCGGCGCCGGGTGACCAGCCGGTTTCCAGCATTGATTTGGCAAACGAGCCGGACGTGCCGAAAACAGCCGAGGAAAAGAGTGCGATGCCGAGTCCTGATGCCAGGAAACTCTTTGCATCAGCCTTCGTCGTTGGAGCTGACACAGCAGCCTCCTGTCAGGAGTAAAGTGGGCTTATGGTCATGACAGTACTCCCGAAACATGTAAGGAGTCAAAGTGCTTTTTGCGCCTGACACCGAGGTAGCCCTCCGTAGCGTCGTTAATCTCATCAACACCGCCGCCAACGGAGAGGAAGCGCTGGTCACCGTGCAGGACCTCAACGCCTTCCTGGACGCCGAAGAGTTCACAGGCTCGCGGGTCCATACGCCGGCGGAGTTGGATAGCATCAAGCACTTGCGTCGCGAACTGGCAGCCCTGTGGAGCGCCGATGAGGACACGGCGGCAAAGTCCGTCAACAAGCTGCTCGCCGACGCAAAAGCACTCCCCCAGCTCGTCAAACATGACCACTGGGACTGGCACCTCCACGCCACAACCCCGGAAGCGCCGCTGGCAGATCGGATGGGCACCGAAGCTGCCATGGCCATCATCGACGTCGTCCGAAGCAAGGAAATGGATCGCATGCGCGTATGCGCTGCGGAGGACTGCGATGCCGTCGTCCTGGATCTCAGCCGCAACCGCTCCAAGCTCTACTGCGACACCGGCAACTGCGCCAACCGCGCCCACGTCGCGGCATACCGGGCAAGAAAAGCCGCCGAGGGCGTGTGACGCCGGCATAACTGCGGCCGCGCGTCTATACGGTCATCCACCTGATGATTGCACCCGGCTTTTCATGGGAGTGGGCGCCACTTCCCAGCCGCAGCGCTGGACGTGACAGTCCGGCTATTGACCCCGCTATTGCGCGGCAATGGTACTTTCGCATCCCTTTTTTCAAATGTGACCAGGGTCACATTCATTTCCGCATCATGATTTTCCGTCATGCCGTACTTACTCCTCAGTAAGAAATAAAGGGGCGGCCCTCCAGAGGGTTGATTGGCCATGGCATTAGGAAAAGGGACTCCATGCGGCAGAAGTTTGAGCACAAACGTGCCCACGATCAAGACGGGCGGGGTGAAGGCAAGGGCCGGACTCTGCTCGCGCTCATTGCGAGCGTTCTTCTCGTAGTAGTAGGAATGTCAGCTTATGGAGTAGTCAACGCTCCCACGCCCGTGAGCGCACTGCCCGGCTCCCCCGGAGTCACCCAGCCTGGCACCTTGGTCTACAGCGAAGACTTCTCCAACATCAGCGCTGCCACTGCTCCCATCCCATTGACTTCATACACGGGCGGCGCGGCTGCACAGAACGAGCAGTACACGGCAGATGCAGCCTGGCTTCCCGGTTACGGCGCCTGCAACGGCTGGATCGTACGGCAGAGCACTCCGTTGCCGGCCAACGGCGGCGTCATCACCAACAACGATCAATGCGACCGCAACAATGCCATCAATTTTCTTCGCGACATGGCCTATGTCATGGGCAAATACCAGGGTATGACCGACGCTCAGGCCGCTCAAAACCAGATCCTCAGCGAGTACACCAACACTTCCAACGGAGTCCAACCGGCGGGGCTTCAGCTCCAAACCACCAAGAACACGATTCCCACCATCGCTGGCCATTACTACGCGATTTCGGGCATCTTCGGGGAAACCAACTGCTTCTCCAACCACGCCCGCCAGGAATTCTCCATCCTCATTAATGGCGTAGCAACGGTGGTCGGTTCAAACCTGGACCCCTGCGCTGATCCCAGCCGGCAAGTCTTCAATTACGGCAATACCGATTACAGCGTGGCAAAGCTCCAGTCGGGAGCTATCCAGGTCCCGCTGACCGGCACCACCCCTACGCTGGGTATCCGGGTAAGGAATTTGCAGGCCACCGGCACCGGCAACGACGTCGGATTCGACCTTCCCCAGCTGGTTGACGTTACGCCACAGCTGGATAAGGCATTCAGCCCCACCAGCATCTTCCAGGGTCAGAACACCACCTTGACCTACACCGTCACCAACACCAGCGACCTGATGGCCAAGAATGGCTGGCACTTCGTTGACACCCTGCCCACTGGCCTTACTGCGGTCGGCCCACTCGGTGGCACATGCGTCCGTACAGCGGGCACTGTCTCAGGCCGTACGGTGGACGTCACCGGGAACCTCGCGCAGGGCAGTGCCTCGTGCACCATCACGGTAACCGTCACCAGCAACACCCCCGGTATTTACAACAACTCAGGGTGCTTGGCCAACGACGGCACGGCCATTCCCAACTGCACCAACAACTTCCCCACCATCACGGGGCTTTACTCTCCCGGAACGGCGCCTTTGACCGTCCGTCCGGTGGTGGACCTGTCCATCACCAAGAGTGCCAACATTGCCGCTTACGTCCCGGGCCAGCCGATCACGTACACAGTTGTGGTCCACAACAACGGACCCAGCGATGCTGTCAACGCCGTATTCACCGACCCCCTGCCCTCATCCATCACAGGTGCAACCTGGACCTGTGCGGTTACGGTTGCGGGAACCTCAAATCTGCCCCCGGCCGGACCCACCGCCTGTAACGCTCCCACCGGCACCGGCAGCATTTCCGGCACCGTAAGAATCAACGTGGGCGGAACCCTGACGTACACCATCAAGGGCACGGTGGCACCGGGCACCACCGGAATCATTACCAACACGGCCAAAGTCACGCCTCCAGCCCAAACAGCTGTTCCCAACATGCCAGGCGGTGGGCCCGTTCCGGTTCCCGGATCAACCACCATGGTTCCCACCGTCGATCCTGCCTGCCCGCCCTTGCCCGGGGTTGGATGTTCCGCAACGGTAAATACGCCCGTGGAGCCCCAATGGACCATCGCCAAGTCGGCCTCAGTGGGCACCCAGCCGTCAAACGGCCAATGGGTGAAACCCGGCGACACCATCACGTACACCGTTACCGCCACTAGCAACCGCGGCCAGATCAATAACGTCGTCCTCACGGACAACCTCGCAGACGTCCTGGATCAGGCCACGTTCGTCCCCGGATCCGCAGTCCTCACCATCGGCTCCGCAGCGCCGGTCGCCGTCGCGAATCCCGTGGCACCGTCCACCACGCTGACTACCCAGCAGTTCACTCTTCCGGCCGGACAAACCGCAGTGCTCAGCTACAAAGTCACCGTCAAGGCGGACGCTTGGAGTGCTCAACTGGTCAACGTCGCCACTGGCGCCGGCAGCGTCACACCCGTCCGCTGCGCAACCAGCACCACACCGCTGGCACCGGAATGCTCTACCACCCACCTGACACCGGCCAAGATCCTCATCGAAAAACTCGGCGAATCGTCCGACGACGAATGGGTTCCCATGGCGGGATCCACTTGGGCCATCCACAATGACGCAGCCGGAGCGCCGGGCGCAGTCAACACCAGCTTCACCGTGGCTCCCGTTCCGTCCCAGACCGGACAGTTCCAACTCGAGGGCATTCAGCCGGGCGTGTACTGGCTCGAAGAGACCACAGCTCCGGATGGCTTCAACCTGCTGGCCGAAGCCGTGCAATTCACCGTTGCCGCCAACGGTGCCGTGACCATCGGCCAAGGAAGCGGCGGCGGAGTCGTGACAACGAGCGACGCCGATGGAAACGGTATCTTCCTGGTCACCGTCCGCGACGTCCCTGCGCTGAAGATGCCTGAATCCGGCGGCATCGGCTGGTGGCCGTTTGCAGCCGCTGGAACGTCATTGCTTCTCATTGCCATGGTCCTCGCGTCAGGCAATGGACGACGCACCCGAAACCACCCATAAAACGTCATTCCCCGCCTGCAGCAAAAGCGGCAGGTCCAACCCCAGAAAATGTTCGCTCCCGAGCATCGCATCATCACCCATGAAAGAGGAAAAAGTGAGTAATCAAAGCTCCCGGCGCCTTTGGAAGGCCGCCGCCACCACCATTGCCGGTGCGGTACTGGCAATGTCCTTCTCCGCCGCCCCGGCCTCGGCAGCCCCGCTGGTGGACGCGGACCAGATCGGTTCCATCACGGTCCACAAGTTCGAACGCCCGGACACCCCCACCGGACTGCCCAACAATGGCACGGCCGTGGACACCACGGGACTGACCGCTTTGGCCGGCATCGAATTCACCATTCAGCAGGTCAACGCCATCGACCTGTCCACGAATGCCGGCTGGGACGCTGCCCACAACCTGAGCAGCGTCTTCTCCCCCGCCGATCCCGCAGGATCCATAACAGGTGCAGGGTTCACTCTGGGATCCGGCACTGCCCAGGTCACCGACGCCGCGGGCACCGCAGCGTTCGGCAACCTCCCCGTCGGCCTGTACCTGGTAACGGAAACCAACTACCCGGCCGGCGTGACCCCGTCAGCTCCGTTCCTGGTTTCAGTGCCGTTGACTGACCCGGATAACAAGGACAACTGGCTCTACAACGTCCATGTGTACCCCAAGAACTCCATCACGGGTGCAGAGAAGACCGTCACGGATGCTCCCGACGTCAAGCTCGGCGATCAGATCGACTTCACCATCACCGGTGACATCCCGAACGAAGCAGTCATTGACGGCTACAAGATCGTGGACCAGCTGGACGACAAGCTGACCTACCTTGATGCCAGCGCCACACTAGTTGATGGCACGGTCATCACCGAAGGCACCCACTACACGGTTGCCTTCGATGCTGCCACCAACACGGTCTCCATCGTCTTCACCCCCGCAGGCCTCGCAGTGCTGGCTGCCAACAACGACACCAAGGTACAGGTTGTTGTAAACACCGCCGTCAACACCATCGGCGAAATCGAGAACGACGCCATGGTTTACCCGAACCTGGGCAGCTTCACCACCGTTCCCGGCCAGCCCGGCGGCCCCATCATCACTCCCCCGGTTGTCACCAAGTGGGGCGAGATGACGCTCCTGAAGACCAACGAGAACGGCGCTGCCCTTGCCGGCGCTTCCTTCTCCGTCTACACCAACCAGGCTGATGCCCTGGCCGGAACCAACGCTATTGTCATCAACGGTCAGAGCACCTTCACCGTTGCTGCCGATGGCACCCTCACCATCTCCGGCCTGCGCTACTCCGACTGGGCGAACGGCGCTGCAGTACTGCCCGGCTCCGCCGATTACCGCACGTACTACCTGGTGGAAACCACCGCTCCGGAAGGCTACGAGCTGCTCGCAGAGCCGATCTCCTTCCTGATCAACTCGGCCAGCACCACGGTGGGTGTTGACCTGGAGGTCAAGAACATCCCCTCCAACGGTGGCTTCGAATTGCCGCTCACCGGTGGTGTGGGAACCGGCCTGTTGTACGCAGCAGGCGCACTCCTGGTAACCGGCGCCGGACTCCTGTTGGTCCGTTCACGCCGCAGCACCAACAGCTAGTCACCGCCAACCTGCAAGGGTTCGCAACCTGAACACCAAAGCGGGGAAGATCGCCGAACACGCGCTCTTCCCCGCTTTGCTCCCCCAGAGCACAAATCCCCCAGGACTCTCATGTCAAAGCACCAAGACTCCAAGCTGCGGCCCCAGCGAAACATCCGCGCCGGATGGAGCGTCCAACGCATCATCATCGTCGTCGTCGCCATCCTGGGCGTTGGAGTGATGCTGTACCCCACCGCCGCCGCATGGTTCTCCGACCGGGTTCATGCCACAGAGATCAGTGGCTATGTGGACACCGTGGAGAATCTCTCTCCGTCGGCCCAAAAAACACTTCTGGACGAGGCCCGGCAGTTCAACAAGGAGCTGCCATCCGGGCCGCTTCGCGACCCGTACTCGTTGAACAACCGAGGCGAGAAAACCGTCGTCGGGGCCGGCTCGGACGCTTACAAAAAAATACTCGACGTCGGACCCGGCGGAATGATGGGACGCATCAGCATCCCCTCCATCCACTCGGACCTGCCCATCTTTCACGGCACCGATGATGAAACGCTGTCCAAAGGTGCCGGGCATCTTTTCGGTTCCGGCCTGCCGGTTGGCGGAACGGGGACCCACAGCGTGCTGACTGCCCACTCAGGCTTCGTTAACGCGACGCTCTTCGATGACCTGGACCAAGTACGCCAAGGCGATGTCTTCTCCGTAACGGTGCTTGGCGAATCGTTCTATTACAAGGTCGATCAGATCAAGACCGTACTGCCGGAGGAAACGGACGATCTCCGCAAAGTCCAGGACAAGGATTACGTCACTCTGGTGACATGCACGCCCACAGGGGTCAACAGCCACAGACTCCTGGTGCGTGGCGAGCGCGTTGACGCCCCAGCCGCCGGATCCGCCCACGCACTTCCCAGTCAAGCTATGGACCCGGGATTCCCTTGGTGGGCACTGGCACTCGTCGGCACAGCGGTGCTCATAGTGGTGGTCACCCAGCCCCGTAAGGCGCGGCCCACCCGTGGTGAGGAAGCGGCGGAAGGTTAGCGGCCGGCGTCGGGCGTTTCAGGCCCGTCGCCCGGAGCAGCCGCGCCGCCGTGGCCGGGACGCTTGGAGCTGAGGTTGACGCCGGAACCCTTGCCGAGGTGGTCGGCGTTCTCTTTGTGGCTCATGGAGAGCATGGCTGCCACGACGAGGCTCACGATGAACGCGATGCCTGCGCCTGTGAAGGCGAGGTCGAACCGCGGGGCCTTTGCGCTGCCGCCGGACGCGAAGATCAGCACGGCAACGAAGGCCAGCACTGCAAAGAATGCGGAGAACATGAGGGGTCCCTTGACCGAGGTCCGCATCTTGCGCGGTTCTCCCTGCGTCTGGTCTGCCACGGTCATTCCTCCAATGATGGCGGTTAGTCCCCGCCGGTCAGCAAAAGTTCTACAACGAGTAGAACGTCCAGCTACTAGTTTACGGCCTCGGGCGAAGCGCCGGGAGCAGCAGCCCGGGCCGAACCGCCCGCAGCGGTCTTGGCTTCGTGCCGCAGCGTCAACCCGGAGAGAATCCACAGCACACCGGAAATGATGGCCCCGCCGCCAGCTACGCCCAACAGCGCATGGGCGCCCAGTGACGTGAAGAACGGGAGCAGCACCGCAGTACCCATAGCAATGACACCGGACACAACCCAGTCGCGCGCCAACGCATCCCGCTTCCGGAGGCCATGGACGAACTCCAGGAGTCCCAGCACCAGCAGCGCCAGCATGGCCGACAGCGCAACGCCCGCGTCAGATTGTGTGACCAAAGCGCCAACACCTCCCAGCGCAACCACCAACGGAACGGCAACGGGCAAAGCGCGGGACATCCACACTGCCGCTGCGGTCGCCAACAAATACAGCCCCACGGCCCAGGCCAGGACGTGCACCGATGGAGCAGCCCAGAAGATGGTCACTGCGCCGAACACCAGGGCAACCGTCGCGCGGATGAGCACGGGTTTCCAGAGTCCGGCCTCGGTGGCAGATGGAGTCTGGGCAGGAGTCGCAGGGAGAGTCACCCGTCCAGTTTAGTGCGAACCCAGCACCATCCACCGATCGGTCCGCGCGCGCAGCCCCAAAGTCACGCCGCGGGCCAGCATGTAGCCCAGCGCAAACGCGGCCCACAACCAAAGGAGCCCCGCCTCGCCGTCGGGCTTTATCTGGTGAATCGCCACCAGCAACGGCAAATAGACCACCAGATTAACGACGCCGGCAATCGCCAAATAGCGCGCGTCGCCAGCACCGATGAGCACTCCGTCAAGGACGAAGACGTAACCTGCCAGCGGTTGTCCCACCGCGAGGACCCACAGTGCAACGGTGAGGGCGGAGCGAACGCCGGCGTCGGACGTGAAGAGGTATCCGGCCCACGGAGCCGCGATGGCCAGGAGTGCGCCGGTGATCACACCGAACCCGAGGCCCCAGCGGATCATGGTGCGGGTGAGTTCACGGACGCGTTGGGCGTTCCGGGCGCCCAGTTCCTTGCCGATAAGGGCCTGTGCGGCGATCGCCAGGGCGTCCAGGGCAAAGGCGAGGAAGGAGAAAATGGTCATGGCCAACTGGTGTGCCGCCAGGTTCACTGCGCCCTGGGCAGTCACCACCAGGACAGTTGCGAGGATGGCCAGGCGGAGACTCAGCGTACGCAGCATGAGCCACGAACCCACTTTGGTCATGGCCCGGATGCCATGCCAGTTGGGCTTAAGGGACACCCCGTGTTGCCGCGCGTTCCGGCTGACCATCACCAAGTAGACGGCGGCCATGGCCCATTGTGCGATGCTCGTGCCGATCGCGGAGCCAGCCACGGACATATTCAGTCCGTACACGAAGAACACGTTGAGGACGATGTTCACGGCGAAGCCTGCGGTAGCCACCACCAGCGGCGTCCGGGTGTCCTGCAATCCACGGAGCACGCCGGTACCGGCGAAGATGAGGAGCATCGCGGCCAGGCCAGGCATGGACCATCGCAGGTAATCGACGGCGAACTGGCGAACCTCTCCAGTGGCTCCCATGGAGCCAACCAGCGGCTCGGCCGCAACAAAACCAGCCACGGCGAGCGCCAGCCCCAGCAGCAGTGCCAGCCACACGCCGTCGCGCCCTGCTGCCAATGCCTTCCCCAATTTGCCGTCGCCGATCGCCCGGGCCACCGCCGGCGTCGTTGAATACGCCAGGAAGACCATGAGCCCTACGGCGGTGTGCAGGATGGTAGATGCGAGGCCGACACCTGCCAGCTGGTCGACGCCCAGGTGCCCCACTATGGCGGAGTCAGCCAGCAGGAACAGCGGCTCGGCAATGAGCGCACCGAAGGCGGGGACGGCCAGGCGCAGGATCTCGCGGGCGTTGGAGCGGGTGGGAGCGGTTGTGGTTTGAGGCACTAAACAAGCCTAGTCCGCCGCTGGCCGGGTACATTTGGGCCGTGTCACACGAGCATCCCGTTACCGTTTCCGTCGCCCGCACTATCCTTCCGGGCTACACCCGCCAAGCCAACGCGTGGGCCCACGCCGGCCAGGAACTTGCCCGCGAGTGGCCGGGATACTTGGGGTCAGGCTGGGTGCGCAATGGGGTGGATTCCACGGAATGGCACATGCTCTACCGTTTCGCCGATGCCGATTCGTTGCAGGGGTGGGAGGACTCCGAGGAACGCCGCTGGTGGATCGACAGCGCCAGGGACATGATGGAGACCACCCGCGTGGAGCGGCACACGGGGATTGAGGGCTGGTTCTCTCGTCCCGGCGACGTCTCCGTGGTTGTGCCCGAAACTGTGGTTCCTCCGCGTTGGAAGCAGGCCATCAGCATCTTTCTGCCGTTTTTCCCGCTCAGCCTGTTGGCCAATTTCCTGCTGCACCCCTTGACGCAGGATTGGCCGCTGGTGTTCGCGGTGCTCCTTAACATCGTGATCCTCACGCCGCTGATGACGTACATCTTCCTACCGATCACCACCCGGCTGCTGCAGCCGTGGCTTCAGGCGAAACCGCGCCAGAGGCGGGGGCTCACGCCGGGCAGCTGAGGCTTTGGTCATAAAAAGCCTCAATTAGTTGACACTTCAACCTTTTTTCGGAAGGGTTGACGGTATGAACAAGACCAGCTTGACCACCACAGCCCTGACCATCCTGCGCGTCATTGCAGGATTTCTCTTCGCCGCGCACGGTTGGCAGAAGTTCAACGAATTCACCATCGCCGGCACACAGGCATCGTTCGCCCAGATGGGTGTGCCGGGCGCTTCCGCAGTAGCCCCAGTCGTGGCAACCCTTGAGCTGGTGGGCGGCATCGCGCTGATCATTGGCTTCCTGACCCGCGTGTTCGCCGCGCTCCTGGCCGTCAACATGCTCGGAGCACTGTTCCTGGTGCACGCCCCGGCCGGCGTCTTTGTTGGTAACGGCGGATACGAACTGGTTCTGCTCTTCGCGGGCGCTGCCTTGGCCCTCGCTCTGGCAGGTGCCGGCAGGATCTCCGCCGACGCCGCTCTCTTTGGCCGCTCCGGCTCCAAGCTCCGCGTCCTGGCCTAGCCACCCCACCACCCGACACCCCACCCCCCACCGACGCTCTCTCACATAACAGCCCCAAAACACCGGCGCTCTCTCACTTCCTTCAGGAAAGTGAGAGACCGTCGGCGTTTAAGCAGTGGGATGTGAGAGAGGGTTTCTAGCCCTTGACGCCCGTCAGCTCGTTCGGCACATGCTCCAGCTGAGCAGACTTCTTCACCTTGCCGGTCTTCAGGTCCACCGCGTGGATGGTGCTGGTGGCTGGTTCGGTGACGAACGCCGTCGAGCCTTGAACGAAGAGAGTGGGACGCGGGTCCTGCCAGGTTGCGGACTCCTCCCACGCGCCCACCACCGGGATGGTGGAGGTGATCGCTCCGGAGATCGGATCGATCACCCGCAATCCACCGTCAGTGCCGAGTACCAGCGCCTCGCCAGCCGGTCCGCGGCCCAGCGAACGGAAGGAGTAGCTGGTGCCGATGTCCACCAACTGCATCGCGGCGGTTTGGGTGTTGACCAGCGAGATCCGGGTTGGCCGCTCCGGCTTGGCTGACTTGTCTACCTTGTAGTCGCCCAGGATCACTGGGGACTTTTCCGAGCCTGCCTGGTTTCCGAGTCGCCCATACGAATCCGGACTGGCCACCTTGGTGATGGCACCATCCTTGTAAATCAACATCCCGTTTTCGCAGCCCACCACCACGGCTTCACCCGCGGCAACAGCTTCACCGTGAACGCCGGGGCAGTCCTCATTACGCGCAATTTCAGTGCGTTCCTGTCCCTTTCCCGCAGAGAGCACCGCAATTCCGGAGCGACTCTCCTCGTTGCCCAAGGTCACCAGCAGCTTGCCATCTTCAAGTTCCACGGCCACGCCGTGATGCGCCTCGGGCGTGGTGTAGACGTCGGTCGAAGGCAGTTTTCCGTCCTCCGCGGCAGCGGCCAGAGCAGAGGTCTCGAAGCTCTCCACCTTGCCGGAGCCGTCGTTGAACAGCACGGTCTTACCTCCGTGCAGCACCACGTGGCCGGCCTTGTCCGCCGCAAACGCCAACTCAGTCAGCTTGGGCTCCGCTGTGTAGTGGTGGCTGTGATCGCCGTGCGGTTCGGTCCAGGCACCCGCGTCGAAGAGCCGGAAGGCATCGCCGGTGGATACGAAAACGTGCCTGCCGTCACCGGCCGGATTCAACCGGTTGAAACCGGACATTTCCGCACTTCCCACGGGCTCAAGTGAAGTTGCATCCAGAACCGAAATGCCGGCGTCGTGGGTGTAAACGAGACGAGGGGTTGGGGCGCCAGCCTCCTTCGCACTGGGAGTTGAGGCGGCCGAGGGCGTTGCATCGACCGCGTTGCCCACCGAGCCGCCGGGAGTGGCGCAGGACGCCAGCAACAGAGCAGAAAGTCCGACGGCGGCGATCGGCAGGGCGCGGAGGCGGCGGTTGCGCGGGGCCAGGACAGGGGACATGAAAATGGGGTGATGAGGCATGAGTTAATGATATTGATTCTCATTTGTGTCGCAAATCGATGCTGGGGTGACGCTGTCACACTTCACGACAATGAACACAAAACAACAAATACTACCGTCAATTCCTTGACTCGTGATTTCAAACACTGGTAAACATGTCCCACCGGGCAAGCGTTTTCCAGCTGCTCCACTCTCATCCCTCAGCCGGCGGCCTCCCTCCGCCACACCACCATGGATGCGCCTCCCGGGTTGATGAAACGATACAAAGTCCGACAGTGTGGCCGGTACTCACCCCCACGCGTCATCAAAGGAGATGTTCGGTGAAACACCCCCCTCAACGCGCGGTCAGAACAGGCGCAACCGCCCTAACTGCCGCCGTCGCCTCGGCTGCCCTCGCCTTTACAGGGCTCCCTGCAGCGCATGCCCAAACGCCGCTCCCCCCAGCCGGAAGCGGGTTCAAGTTCGACTTTGGCCCCGGCGCCGTGGCCGACGGATACACGCAAGTGAACGCAGGCAGCGCCTATAGCCCCACCGCGAAGTTCGGTTTCACGGACACCGCCGTCACCTCCGGGACTGACAGGGGCACCACGGACTCCCTGCGCAGCGACTTCGTCCAAGCTCAGGGCAGCTCCTTTCAAGTGGACCTTCCCAATGGCGACTACACCGTGAAGCTCATCGCCGGCGACGCAACGGAAGCCACCAACATCGCCATCACGGCCGAGAAAATGGCCAAAGTGCAGGCCACC
This sequence comes from Arthrobacter sp. DualSoilB13, assembly GCF_055389195.1. Taxonomy (NCBI): domain Bacteria; kingdom Bacillati; phylum Actinomycetota; class Actinomycetes; order Micrococcales; family Micrococcaceae; genus Arthrobacter; species Arthrobacter sp. DualSoilB13. Next base: position 4,207,022 of record NZ_AP035865.1, read on the forward strand.
GACAAGCCGGCCGGCCAGTTCCTGGAAATGGAATTCCCCATCTCCTTGGTGGACGGTCAACTCAATCTGGACATCACCGGAACCGCCGCCAAGATCAACTCGCTGGTCATCGCAGCCCGCGCTCCCCGCACGGCAACAACGGACCCGGGTGTTTACTTGGCCGGCGACTCCACCGTGCAGACGTACGACCCCGGCTACGCACCCCAGGCGGGGTGGGGCCAAATGATCGACCGCTACCTGGACGACAAAGTCCCCGTATACAACCACGCGATCGGCGGCCGTAGCTCCAAGAACTTCATCAGCCAGGGCCGCCTTGACGAGATCCTCCGCGTCATCAACCCCGGCGATTACCTCATGGTCCAGTTCGGCCACAATGACGCAACCATCGGCGTCGACGACCGCTACGCGTCCCCGGCAGACTACAAGGAATACCTGCGCACTTACGTCAACGGTGCCCGCCAACGTGGCGCCACCCCCATCCTGGTGACCCCAGTGGGGCGCCGGGACTTCGACGCCGCCACCGGCAAGTTCCGCGTCAGCTTCCCGGAGTACGTGGACAAGATGAAGGAACTCGCGGCAGAAGAGAACGTGGCACTGGTGGATCTGTCCGCCCTCAGCCGCGGCTACTACGACCAAATCGGACCGGAAGAAGCCAAGTCGGTCTTCCTCCATGTCGACGCCGGTGTGTACCCAGGGCGTCCGAGCGGCACCGCTGACGACACCCACTTCCAGGAATACGGCGCCATCCAGATTGCCCGCCTGCTCGCCGGCGGCATGAAGCAGCTCAACGTTCCGCTGGCGTCGCGCGTCCAGGAGGTCACGCCGCCGTCGAACGTTCCTGCCAAGCCGCAAGGCCTGGTTGCCGGCAGCGTCTCCAACGCCGGCGCCCTGCTCAAATGGCAGCAGGTAGAGGGAGCGGACATTTACAAGATCTACCGCAAACTGTCCACTGAACCGGACAGCGCCTACAAGCTGGCCACCACCTCCACCATTCCCACCACCAACCTGAACGGCCTCGCCGAAGGCACCGCCTACACCGTCCGCGTGGCAGCAATGAACGGCAAAGGCCTGTCCGAGTACAGCGATGCGTTGGCCTTGACCACCAAGCAGGCCACGTACAAGTTCGACTTCGGACCAGTCGGCGCGCCGGTGGAGGCCGGTTACACCGAGGTCAACCGCACCATGGCGTACTCTGCCGAGCGCGGTTATGGCTTCAAGGACATCACGGTCCTCAGCGATCGCGACCGCGGCGCAACCACCACCAACCTGCTCCGGGACTTCGTCCTCAGCGGCGCCAGCTTCGAATTTCAGCTGGACGTCCCCAACGGCACGTACGCCCTGAAGACGTACCACAGCGACTGGATCGGCTCCACGCGGACTGACGTCGCCGTGGAAGGCAAGGGCTTCGGCACCGTCACCTCCGGCAAAGCCGCGTCCGCCACCAAGGTCATCAACGAGGTCCTGGTAACCGACGGTCAACTCAACCTGAGCATCAGTGGTTCCGGCCAGCGCCTCAACGGGCTCGAAGTAACCCCGCTGCTGGTTGGCCCCACTAACCTCAAAACCACGTCCGTTGACGCAGCCGCCCAGCCGCCCGTCGTCGGACTTTCCTGGGATGCTGTTGGCGACGCCGCCAGCTACCGCGTCTTCCGCCAGGCACCCTTCGAGACATCCGCACAGCTGATTGCGGAGAACATTGCCGAACCGGCATATTCGGACGCCACCGCCACGGCAGGCCTGCCCTATAAGTACTACGTCACTGCCGTAGACCGCACAGGCCTGGAGTCCGTCCCGTCCAACACCTTGGACGTGCCGCTGATCGACCCCGCAACCGCAGCGCCCGCAGCACCTGGAAAGCTGAAAACCAAGAAGGTGGAAAAGACCAGCGTTTCGCTTCAGTGGGGCGAGGTTAAGGGCTCGACGGCGTACCTCGTCTATCGCTCGACGGCAGCTGACGGGGCATTCACCTACGTAGGTAAAGCCGACGACAAGAAGTTCACCGACACCACCGTCCTGACCACCATCAAGTACTACTACCGGGTGACGGCCCTGAACGCCGGCGGGGAATCGGCTCCGTCTGAAACCGTCGGCACCGACGACGTGGTGGTTCTGGACCGCCAGATGGAGAAGCTGGACCGGGCACCTGTCGCGATACCCACGGCGGAGGGCATCCGGATCGGCTGGCGCATGCTCGGCCTCGATGAAGACAAGATCGGCTTCGACGTTTTCCGTGACGGCAAGAAGATCACGTCCTCACCCGTCACCAACAGCACCAGTTACCTGGACACCACCGGAACCGCGGCCTCCAAGTACGTGATCAAAGTAGCCGGCGGTGGAAACAGCGGCGAAAAGGAGACCAAGGAATTCAGCCCCCTGGCGCAGGACTACCTGGCCATCAAACTGGATAAGCCAGCCGACGATTACACCAAGGACGGGCAGCCCTACAGCTACTCGGCCGGTGACGCCACAGTTGCCGACCTTGACGGTGACGGCCGGTACGAGATCATCCAAATGTGGTCTCCGTCCAACTCCAAGGACAACTCGCAGGCCGGGTACACGGGCACCGTTTACGTGGACGCCTACACCATGGGTGGCACCAAGCTCTGGCGCATCAACCTCGGCCAGAACATCCGTGCCGGCGCGCACTACACCCAACTCCTGGCCTACGACTTCGACGGCGACGGCAAGGCTGAAGTGGCCATGAAGACCGCCGACGGGACCCGGGACGCTGCTGGTACCGTGATCGGCAATGCCAACGCAGATCACCGGAACAGCAGCGGTTACGTCCTTACCGGTCCGGAATTCCTGACGGTCTTCCATGGGCAGACGGGCACCATCATGGACACCGTGGCGTATGACCCGCCGCGCGGTGACGTGGGCGCCTGGGGTGACACGTACGGCAACCGCGTGGACCGCTTCCTGGGCGCCGTCGCCTACCTCGACGGCGAGCACCCGTCCATGATGTTCAGCCGCGGTTACTACACCCGCGCAGTCCTGGCCACCTACGACCTGGTGGGCGGCAAAATCGTGAAGCGCTGGGTGTTCGACTCCAACGTTTCCGGCGATCAGTACCGGAGTATGGGCAACCACAACCTGTCCGTGGCTGATGTGGATGCCGATGGCAAGGACGAGTTCATCTTCGGCTCCATGACCATCGATGACAATGGCCAGCCGCTCTACACCACGGGCCTGGGCCATGGAGATGCCATCCACACCAGCGACCTGGATCCATCCCGTCCGGGCCTGGAAACCTTTGCAGTCCACGAAGACATGGCATCCAGCGGGAACCTTGGAGCCACCTTCCGCGACTCCGCCACAGGTGAAGTGCTCTGGAGCATTCCGGCGGCCAGGGATACCGGCCGTGGAGCCTCCGGAGATATCGACCCGCGTTACCTGGGCGCTGAAGGGTGGGCCGTTGGGGGCGACGCTGCGTGGAACTCCCCGGTAGGCGAACTTCGCTCAGCCAAGGGTGAGCTGCTCTCCACCAACATCCCGGCAGCAAACTTCCTGGCGTGGTGGGACGGCGATCTGCTCCGGGAAATCGTGGACCACGACTGGGACGTCGCAAGCAACAGCGGCACCCCGAGCATCAGCAAGTGGAACTGGAACACCCAAAACAGCGATCGCCTGCTGACGGCCACCGGCGCGCTGACCAACAACAGCACCAAGGGCAACCCTGCCATCCAGGCCGATCTGCTGGGTGACTGGCGGGAAGAAATTGCCTGGCGTTCCGCGGACAGCACGGAGCTCCGGATCTACACCACCACGTCCGATACCGACGTCCGGCTCCGCACCCTGATGCACGATCCTGTGTACCGGCTCTCGGTTGCCCGCGAGAATATCGCCTACAACCAGCCGCCCCACCCGGGCTTCTATATCGGTGTGGGCATGGACGCTCCTTCTATGCCGAATATTGCATATACGGGAGGTAAGTGAGTCCGTCTCTTGAGGTAAGCACTGCCCCGGCGCCGCATAGTGCCGGGGCAGTGCTTATCGTCGATAAATGCTTTTCAGTGGTAGAAATAGCCAAATGATGACCATTCTTACCGGAGTCGGCGCCAGCACTGGTAGAGCCCTCGGCGCTGCCCGGCTCATCCACGGTCCCGACGAGTTCGGCCGCTTCCAGTCCGGCGATGTTCTGGTGTGCCGCACCACCGACCCCGCCTGGACGCCTCTCTTCGGAATGGCATCAGCGGTGGTCACGGAAACCGGCGGAATGTTGTCACACGCTGCGATCGTCGCCCGGGAGTTTGGGATACCTGCCGTACTGGGCGTCCGGGATGCGCTGGACCTGCTTGCCGATGGAGAACCGTTGGCCATCGACGGAGCCCAGGGGACAGTCAGCCTGATGGACGGAAAATGACGCACCTCACCTTGCACGCTGTCCGCCTCCTTGGTTTCGCTGACACACAGTCGGTGGCGGCCCGCTTCTCGCAAGACCCCGCGGTGGTGGAGTTCCAGCTCATCGACGCCGGGGTGAACGGCTTCGTTTCGCACAGTACTTTCGCTGGGGTCAGCGGTTGGTCGTTGTCCAATCTCGGGAGAAGCGAAAACGAGCGGTTGCTGGCGGAGGAACTGGACCGTGCGCGCGCACGGGACGCGGTGATGGCTGTCCACGCCGATTTCGCGGACATCAACACCGGCGTCGTGGAGGCCTGCAGCGCCGTCCAACTGCAAACGTCGCCCGGTGAAGAGGCCATGGATGTCCTGATAGGCGCCTTGGCGTCGTGGCGTCCACTCGAAGCGCAGTTATCCGGCGTGCTTCCTCGCTTTGAGGGCTACTCCCAGCGTCTGTTGCGCGCACTCAAGCTCGCTGTCCAGGACACAGCGTGGCTCACGGCCACCGACCGCGACTCCTTCCACCGGGTCTGGTTCGAACTCCATGAGGATCTCATCGCCACCCTCGGCATCCAGCGCGGGTAGGCACACCGCCGCCTTTGGACTTCGTCACGTAACAGAAACCTGGCGACAGTAAACTGCCACCATGAGCGATGACGCCGCCAACTCAGTGACCCTCCGCTTCCTCGCGGCTCCCATGGACGTCGGACACAGCGGGTCCGTCGACGCCGGCACCGTCCTTGAGTGGGTGGACAAAGCAGCGTACGCGGCAGCCGTTGGCTGGGCCAAGGCCTATTGCGTTACGGCTTACGTGGGAAATATCCACTTCACGGATCCGGTCAACAGCGGCGACATGGTGGAAGTAACCTCCACCATCGTTTACACCGGGCGCTCCTCCATGCACATTCACACCGTTGTCAGCTCACGGGATCCCAAAGGCGGCCCGGAGACCATGCACAGCCAGTGCATGGTCATCTTCGTTGCCGTCGGTCCGGACGGCAAGCCGATTCCCGTCCCGCAATATGAACCGTCAACGGCTGCGGAGATCGAGCAGCGCGATCACGCCCTGGCCCGCATTGAGGTCCGTGAACAGATCGTCAACGCGATGAACGCCCAGGAATATACCGACGCCGGGACCGCCGAGCGCGTCGTCCTACGGTTCATGGCGTCCCCCACTGATGTGAACTGGGGCGGCAAGGTCCACGGTGGCATCGTGATGAAGTGGATCGACGAAGCCGCCTACGTGTGCGCCTCCCGCTACTGCGGCATGGACACCGTGGCGGTGTTCTCCGGCGGTGTCCGCTTCTACCGGCCCTTGCTGATCGGACACGTCGTAGAAGTGGAGGCGCGCTTGGTCTACACCGGCGCCAAGGGTATGCACATCGCGGTTCACGTCCGCTCGGGTGACCCTAAAACCAAGGTCATGAACCTCACCACCTATTGCCTCACGGTGATGGTGGCGCGCGACGAAACGGGGACGGCCGTTCCCGTCCCCGCCTGGGAACCAGTGTCTGACGAGGACAAGAAGTTGCATGCACATGCCCGCGAACTGCTGGAAATCCGTGGCCGGGCCCCGGGAAACCGGCTGCCGGACCATCTGCAGGACCGCGCTGGAAGCTAGGGCAGGCATTCCTTCTCCCCCAATGCCAAGGCCTAAGTACCGGGGCGCCTTCGTCGTGCCTATGACTGCCGTGCAAATGTACTAAGGCCCCAACCGTTCCTCGACACGAATCAAGTCCTTGGCCCACTTGGAAGTTGTCAAGTAGAGGCACGGCTTTTTGGCGGCGTCACGTGGTCGAACAGCCGCCTCCATAAGGGGTCAGCAGTTGCATACACGGAAGATGAAATGTGTCCTGGACTACGTTGCCAAAGGTCTGGGTGTGAGAATCGTCGGGGCACCCGGCAGTGGCCGAACCAGTCTCCTTAAGAGAGTCGTTGCGAAACTGGAGGAAGACGGCGCCACTGTTTACACCATGTTCGCTGCTCCAGCGCTTGCTGCCGTGCCTTTTGCCGGCGTACTTTCCCTGGGCTTGGATCTTCGTTCCAGGACAATCGGAATTCTCGGCATCGTGGACCTTCTCTCGGTCCAGATGGCCAGGTCCGGGGCGCACCTGATAGCGATCGACGATCTCGAGAACCTGGACCGCGAGTCGTTGGCAGTAGTGGACGTGCTGCGAAGAAGGAGCAATGTCCCGCTGATTACCACCATGAATGATCGACCCTTTCAGCCCAGAACCTCCGGCTATTTGGGGAGCATTCCCGAAGCCACCGTCGCCCTGGCACCTCTGGAATACGACCAAATCAGCAAACTCATCACCGAAACCCTTGGGCATCCGGCGGAAGTGAATGTAGTTGCGACTGTTCTGACCAAATCCGGCGGCAATTTGCGGTTGGCGGTTCGCATCCTCCAGACCTCGGCCCTCAGCGGGCGCATCATTCTTAAGGACGGTCAGTGGTGCATGAACAGCCCCAAACTGATGAACGAACATCTCAACGGAACCGTGGAAGCCTTGCTCCAGGGTCTGCGGCCGGAGGAAGTCCGGGCTCTGAACAAGTTGTCGCTTCTGGGTCCCAGCCCTGTTGACCGATTGGTGGCAACTGTGGGTGAGGACATCCTCGATAACCTCGAATACAACGGGTTGATCTCTGTGATTCAAGGTCCGGAAGAAACCCTACTTGCTGCTGTCTTTCCGCCGATAGTGGATGACTACCTTCGTGCCCACACGCTAAGCTCGCGGAGAATTCTCCAGAGCGCAGTCACTGATCACGTCATTGCAGGGCCAGGCGATCTCCCCACTCCGGCAGCCACAGATGACCTGTTGTCGGCTTCGATTTCCAAGGTGCGCGGAGAAATGGGCAGCAACCACGCGGCCGCCACGCGATACTTCCAGCAGCGGCGCGACGCCTTTGAAGAGTTGTGCTACCAAAACTGGCAACGTGATCGCAGCCTGGCCAATGCTGTCGCGATCCTCAAATTCTATTGGGGAGCGCCTGCCAACCCGCATCGAATCCAGGAAGTTTTGCTCCAAACCGACTCCGACGGCGGTGAATTACCAGAGCTCTTTTTGTTCAGTATGTCTTTGGCTTGGTGGCAGTTCTCACACGAGAGGAACCTGCCCGGCGCAATCGGGACAATGCAGGCTCTGTCTTCCAAAGAACCGGGCCTGCGGCATGAAGCCGAAGGGGTCATCGCACTCCTTCACGCATCACAGAGCGGCATCCCCGGCGATCGGGACGAGGTTATAGGTGATCCCCCCGGGCGCGGACCACAAAGCGACATTCTCCCCATAATCAAGGGAATGCTGGAGCTCTATGAGCTCAACCCACAGAGGGCGCAGAGCGCTATGGACTCCGCCGAGGGAGCACATGGCTGCCAGCCTTTCGAGTCATTTATCCGCGGTATGGCAATGCTCTCCAGCGGCCGCGAAGAATCGGCCCTCGTCATGGCTCTCGAGTGTCGGGAAAGGGCTTTGCAGAATGTCGATCAGTTAGCCTTCGTCAGCCAGAGTTACATCGCAGCGCTTTCCCTTCTTCATCACGGTCTGTTTGACGAAGCCGAATATCTCATGGGGCGCGCCTTTTCCTTGGGCAAGCCTGGGTTTATCGTGGAGCCGTTGCACGTGGCCATGCTGCGCCTCTCCTCACTTCGGGACGCGGTGCCAGCGACTTCCTTGGGGATGTCGGCGGGATCCAACGCAGTGGATATTGGTGCGCTACCTGGTTTCGGCACGGGTTTGCACGACCTCGCCGCAAGCCGCCCCGCGAGCGCCAAAGCCTTCGACGAGCGAGCCAGCCGCATCATCGAAAAGTCACTTGCCCGTGGTTATGTCTACGAAGCCATGCACACGGGGCTTTTCGCGCTGGGACTGCTCCCGGGCCCGCGAGTCCGGGGTCTCCTCCAAAAAATTCTGGAGGACCGCTCCATGACAGCACACCACCAGCTCCTAACCATTGCGGATGCCGCCATAGCGATGGATCTACCACGACTACGCCATTTACTGGACACCTACGTCTTGGACGGAGACACGTTTCAAGTGTCCATGCTTCTTCGCGGAGCAGAGCAGAGGTGCCAACTCAGCGGGGAGCCTGCTATTGCCAGCCAGATCAGAAGGGCAGCAAAGGATTTCGTTGCCCGTTTCGGTGTGGTGGGGACCTTGTTTGATTTCAGGTCCGAGCCTCCCGGCTCTTCCCTGACCATGAGGGAGATCGAAGTTGCCCTCGTCGCCGGGCAGCAGAGCAATCAGGACATCGCGGAGCAATTCGGCATCAGCATCCGGACTGTGGAGAGCCACATTTCCAACGCTCTGCGGAAGACCGATACCACCACTCGAAAACAACTGGCAGATCTCATTCGGAATGCACCCAAGCCCTTGACATCGGGCTCCAGTGAGGCCTCCCAAGCCTGAGGCTTCGGCCCGGAGTCTTCCTCAGCGCCCCACTATTTCACTTGACCCACAAGACAGGAGTCACGGAGTTGCCCCAGATACTTGTTGTCAGTACGCACCGGCAGTTCACGGCGCTGATCCATTGGGCCACTAACTCGTTGCCCGCCGTCTCTTCTGGTCGCGTGGCCGTGGTTGATGGGACGTTACCGGAGCTTGAAGCCGATGTGGTGGACCTGGTCCATGACAGCTACAGGGTGCTTGTCTACGGCGGTCTGCTCCACAGCTCGCGCGTCCTACGCCTGATGGATCTCGGCGTACGGGGCTACGTACCGGAAACAGCCACGCTGCCCGTCCTGCTTGCCGCGGTCAGGAGCATCGCCGCCGACGGAACACATTTGCCGTTTGATCCCACCACCGGCCGAAATCACGTCCCCCTAACGACTGCTGAGGAAGTGGCGGCCGATGCTTACTTCCTCACTGATGAGGAACTGCCGCGGATTGAAGTAGCGAAGCGACTGGGAATTGCCGACTCGACCCTCCGTAACCAACTGGCCTCGGTTCGACGAAAACTCGGAATCCCCCCGCAGGCCAGCCGCGCAGCAGTAGCCCGACGGTACCGCGCTACCGTGCGGCCGGCGGCACCGTCGAGGCAATCGATTGAGAGCCGCCTCTAAGCGGAGGGGCCGGAACTCATGTGGAGTTGCGGCTTTGGTTGGTCTTCTGTCGCCATGTTCGCCTCGTAGCGGCGACCGAGCGAACCAAGCGACCAGCCGGAATCTTCCCATTCCCGGACCTTGAGTATGTTCCGTCCGTCAATGATCTTCCGTGTCCCCGTTTGCGCGGAAAGAACCTCCGGCGTCAGGGCTTTGAACTCGTCCCACTCGGTAAGAAGAAGGATAAGATCTGCGTTCCTGACGGCATCTTCTGTGGAGGGTACGTAATTATGCTGAGGCGATCGCCGGGAGGCGTTGAGGTTGCCTGCCGGGTCATAGATCGATACCTCCGCACCCTCGTCGAAGAGCCTATTGGCGATGTCCAGGGCCGGTGAGTCCCGGACGTCGTCGCTGTTGGGCTTGAACGCAACACCAAGGATGGCGATCCTGCTGTGGGGAATCGAACCGAGCATCACGCGGGCCAACTCAACAGCGCGCTCTCGACGCCTCAAATTGATGCCGTCCATCTCGTCGAGGAATCGCATGCTTCGATCCAAGCCGAGTTCAGCTGCGCGTGCCTGAAGTGCGCGTATGTCCTTAGGCAAGCATCCGCCACCGAACCCAATGCCGGCGTTGAGGAAGCGCCGCCCGATACGCGCGTCGAGGCCAATGGCATCCGCAAGCGTTCGAATATCTCCCCCAATGACCTCTGTTACCTCAGAGAAGGCATTGATGAAGGATATTTTTGTAGCGAGGAAAGCATTTGCAGCTACCTTGACCAGCTCTGCAGTCTCAAAGTCGGTGCTGATCAAGGGCACGCCTTCCCCGAGGGCGGTCGCATAAACCTGCCGCAACACTGACTCGTCCTCAGGCGATTCCACACCAATAACCAGCCTGTCCGGGGTCAAAGTATCTACTACTGCGAAGCCTTCCCTGAGGAATTCCGGATTCCACGCAACGTTCACTGTGACGCCGGGGCGTTTGTTGTCACGAACAAGGGTCTTCAGCCGCCTCGTGGTTCCCACCGGAACTGTCGACTTTCCCACAATAAGGGCGTCCCTGGTGATGTTTCGGGCGAGGGAGATGGTTGCCGCATCCACGAATGACATGTCGGCAGCACCTTCTCCGGGGCGCTGGGGAGTTCCCACGCCAATGAAGTGAACATCGCCCCACGCTCCTACTTCCTGATAAGAAGTGGTGAAGCGAAGGCGTCCGCTCTTCACATGCTTCCGAAGAAGTTCGGGCAGGCCGGGTTCATGGAACGGCAACAGTCCCTCTGAAAGCGACGCGACCCTTGCGGGGTCAATATCGAGACCAAGCACCTCAAAGCCAAGTTCGGCCATACAGGCGGCATGGGTGGCACCCAGATATCCGGTGCCTATGACGGTGATTCGCATGAGTTCTCGCTTTTCAGAGTGACAAAGATGATCAAAAACTGTGGGGGCGGCCGCGCGGTGGGGCCCCGCCTATTTCTGGATGCGGGCGCGGATTTCGCGGACTTCCCGCAGGGTCTGGACGCCCTCGGTCAAACTCCGCCATAGTCGGCGAAACCTGAACGAGGTTTGCTGCCAATGGTTCATGTCGCGAAGGTCCAGGTCATGCCAGCTAATGGACTCCCGGGAGGGAACCAAGGCCTGCCACAGCGCTGCCGGCTTCCTGGACCACGGAATCTCCATGAGGTGGAAGAGACGGAGAGTGGCAGACCTTTGCGCCGTCGTCCGAAGTACCCAATCAAAGGGCGGCTCACCAAGGTCAAAGGCCCGCGTTTCCGGCAACTCCGCAAACAACGGTCCCAGAGGTCCTATTGCCCCGAGTTCCAGTGCCCTGTCATAGTGCTCCTGCGGGGACTGCCTTATCTCCTGGAGGCAGAATGCGACGTCGTCGTGGAGGACCCCCTTTGCCGGACTTCGCAAGGCGTGCAGGAGGGTTACCAGGAGGGCATCGTTGCGCGAAAGCGTCCAAGCGGGACGACCACCCAGCTCGATGCTTTGCCTGGCAGCCCAAAGGTGTTCGAAAACCTCAGACTCATCCTCGTAAAACCCGGGGAACCTCCAGTGGACGTCGATGTCGGAGGGCCACCCTGGGTTGATGAGCGTCGTCGAGTGATCAGGGAACGCCTCGGAGACTTCAGGGATTCTGGCCGCCCACCCCTGTTGCTCAAGTGCCTTTAGCAGAGCCTTCAGGTCCGAGCGATGGAGCAGAATGTCCAAGTCCAGGGATGGTCTTACGGGACGTGCCCCCACCATGGTTGCTGCTGGACCCTTGATGAGCAGCACCCGGATGTTGCATTCCGCCGCGACATGGGAAACCACTGCGGCAGAGAGCAGGATCGACTCAGTGATCCTGAGAACTTCCACCGGTGCTGGTGCTGCCGAGGTTGGCGGGCTCATAGCCGCGAGCAGAACGTGAAGCGGCTTCACAAGCTAGTCCCTGAGGCCGTTTCGGTTCTCGTTGAACCAGGCGTAGGTGGACTCGAGCCCATCCTTCAAGGAAATGCCCGCGGTCCATCCGAGCGCCTCCAGCTTCTCCACGTCCATCAGCTTGCGGGGCGTGCCGTCGGGTTTCGTCGCGTCCCATTCAAGGGCGCCCTCATAACCGACGACGGCGGCAACCAAGCCGGCGAGCTCCTTGATGGTCAGGTCCGCCCCGACACCGACGTTGACGTGTTCCGGACCGTCGTAGTTTTCCAGCAGGTGCAGGCAGGCAGCAGCCAAATCGTCGACGTGAAGAAATTCGCGGCGCGGTTCGCCCGTTCCCCAGTTTGTCACCGACTCATCGCCCCGAGCCCGGGCCTCGTCCATCCGACGAATAAGGGCCGGTAAGACATGGGAACCATGTGGCGAAAAGTTGTCTCCAGGACCGTACAGGTTGGTGGGCATGGCCGAAATCCACGGTAGACCGTACTGCCGACGTACAGCTTGGACGTGCATTATTCCGGAGATTTTGGCTATGGCGTAGGCTTCGTTGGTTTCCTCCAACGGCCCTGTTAGTAGGTACTCTTCCTTGAGGGGCTGGGGTGCCAGCTTGGGGTAGATGCAGGATGACCCCAAGAACAGCAGCCGTTCCACCCCATATTCCAGGGCTGCATCCATGACATTTACTTGAATCCGAATGTTCTCAGTGAGGAAATCCACCGGGTACGTCTTGTTCGCAAGGATGCCGCCAACTTTGGCTGCCGCTAAGGCCACGTATCGTGGCCTCTCCTTTTCAAAGAACGCGAATACGGCAGTGCGGTCCTTGAGGTCCAGTTCCTTGGACGTCCGCCCGATCCTCTTCGTGAAGCCTTCAGCCGAAAGTTTCCGCCACAGGGCGGATCCCACCAAGCCTCCATGCCCTGCAACATAGAAAGGGGAGGATCGATCAAGCCGTCCGGGGGTAAAGGCCGTCATCGGGCGAGTGCCTTCCAGGACTGCAGATCCACGGCATCGATCCACGGGTTTCCTCCGTGCTGCAAAGCTTCAATGTCGGCGTCCACCATGAGGCGGGCCAGCTCCGGCGTCCTGACAGTCGGTTCCCAATCCAACTTTTCCTTGGCTTTGGAGTAGTCGCCAATGAGTGCTTCAACCTCTGTAGGACGAAGGTAACGCTCATCAAAGCGAACGTAGTCTTCCCATTTCAAACCAGCATGTTCAAACGCGGTCTCAAGAAAGTCCTTGACCGTATAGCCCTCATTGGTGGCCAGCACATAGTCATCGGGCTCGTCTACCTGAAGCATGCGCCACATGCCCTCGACGTACTCCGCGGCGTACCCCCAGTCGCGAACAGCTTGAAGGTTGCCCATGTACAACTCGGACTGTTTACCTGCCTTGATGGCTGCCACGGCACGCGTAATTTTGCGCGTAACGAATGTCTCTCCACGGCGTGGTGATTCATGGTTGAACAGGATGCCGTTGACGGCAAACATCCCATAAGCTTCCCGGTAGTTCTTCGTCATCCAGTAGCTGTAAACCTTGGCCGCGCCATAAGGAGAACGCGGATAAAAAGGAGTGGCCTCGTCCTGCGGCGGCGGGGTAGCGCCGAACATCTCGGACGAGGATGCCTGGTAGAAGCGGGTTTCGATTCCGGCCATGCGCACGGCCTCCAGAAGCCGGGTTGTACCAATTCCAGTGGTGTTGCCGGTGTGCTCCGGTTCGTCGAAAGAAACCCGCACATGGGACTGGGCGCCCAGGTTATAGACCTCGTCAGGACGGATATCAGCCAGTAAAGTCACCAGCCGGGCGCCATCGGAAAGGTCACCGTAATGGAGGAAGAGGCGTGCTTTGCTGTTATGCGGATCCACGTAAAGGTGGTCGATCCGGGACGTATTAAAGGTTGAAGAGCGGCGGATCAATCCGTGCACCTCATAGCCTTTAGAGAGCAGGAGTTCGGCGAGATAAGAGCCGTCCTGCCCCGTAATTCCTGTTATTAGCGCTTTCTTGGCCAAGGTCTTTCCTTCTCTTCGTACAGATAAATGAGGTAAATCCCGTGTCAGCGCAGTCGCTTTCGCGACGCCAGATCGCTCAACCACTCGACGTAGCTCTCCACTGCCACCTCTTCGGTAAGAACCCTGTCGCTGTACTGCCGGCCTGCAGCACCGAAGTCTTTGGCGGTTTCAGGGTCCTTGCGGAGACGCTCGATGGCTGCCACCAGGTCTCCGGGTGATCCGCACTCAGCCCGGATCCCGGCCCCTGCGGCCAATAACTCGTGGGCTGTTGCGCTGCCTGCTTCAGTGGCGGCAATAATCGGAAGACCGGTCACGAAGTAACTCGTCAGCTTGCTCGGCACTGACATCTCTTTGACACCCGGGCGCTCGTTGACCAGCAGGACGTCGGCGGATCGGAGCGCCTCGGAGTAGTCGCGGTCCGGAAGCGGCTCCAGGAACTGCAGCCTGTCGATGCCCACACCTTTGGATTCGAGGGTTCGCCGCTGGTTACCGTTGCCCAGCAAGACGAAACGAACATCGCTTCCGCTACGTCCAGCCAGGCGCGCGGTATCAATGACGTTCTCCAACCCCTGCTTGACCCCCATATTGCCCGCGTGGAGTGCTACGAAATCCGTTGCCGCCCAGCCAAATCGTTTGCGGGCGGCCGTTCTGTCAAAAGAATGGTGGTGTTGTACGTGCGTCCAGTTTCGAATGACGCGGACACGGTGGGCGGGCACCCTCAGGTCATTGACGACGTGATCGCGGAAACGTTCGTGAATCACACTGACTCCGTCCGCGGAGCTGAAGATCGCGGCTTCGAGGCGCTTCATGATGGAAGCCAGCGGGGAACGCGAATCGCCCGTTTCTTCCATGCCCTTGCTGTAGAGGTCCTGGACCCAGATGCCAACCGGGACACGAAAAATGCGTGCCCGAACAATAGCGAAAGCCGCGGAGAAAAGGGCAGGGCTGACTACGAGGACCACATCCGGGCGGTCCCAACGCTCAAACACGGTGCGGACTCCGAACGTAATCTCCATGAGGAGACGGCTCAGTCCGTTGGGTCGTCTTGGGACGCTGGACCGTAGTCGCTTAACAGGCACGCCGGCCAAATTCTCTTCCATGGAGAGGCCGGTATAGCCGTCGGCGATCTTCCATTCGGGGTAGTGGGGGTAACCTGTCAGCACTTTGACGGACACCCCTCTCCTCGCCAGCCCTTGGGAGAGTTTGGTGGTGTACGGAGCGTTTCCGCTGGGTTCCGGGGCATAGTTCAGACCCACAATCAGCGCTTTCATGAGCCCTCCCCGCTCGGGCAGAAAGTCATTGCCGGAACGGATGTCCATTGCCGAGCAAATGTGCGCGTCACAGGGGTGCCACGGGCCATCGGCCAAGCAGCAACGGCCCGAAGATGGTCACAAGATGCCCCATGACGATGCCCGCAATCAAAGCGATGCGTCGTCCCTTTCCGTAGGCCTTGGGTTGGGGCTCAGCCGGGATATCCAGGCCAGTGTGAATAACCGGGCTTTGAGTCACCGGTTGGTGTTGCACGGCATGGACGTGGCTAATAAGCGATGGTGAACATGCCGGCGCCCTCGTCGTGGTGTCCATTTGTCCTCAGCATTCTTTCAATCGGGTACCCCTCGATTGTGGAAGGGGGTTTGCGCCCCTTAGACCCCAATGGGCGCCCATTCTCAGTGGCGGGGCCTGCCGCGGGGATAGCAGAAAGCTAGAGAACCCGAACCCTCCGTGGAGGTCCTCCCCGTATTAGGTGTGGCAGCGGAAAGCATCTGCGTGTAGAGGAAGAAGACGCTGGTTTTCGCTCCGCTTTGACCTGTCCTTGCCCGATACGCAGATGGACTTTGCGCCAACACGGAATAGCCACACACCACCACGGAGGACCCGGAAAGCAAGAGAGCGGAACCGGATGGTGACAGCGCAGCATCCTGTGACTGGTTGCCCCTGCACCGTGGATAAGCGGCACGACGCACTACTGAGAAAGTGAGGCCATCCGGCTCTAGGGGGTGTGCGTTCTGGCAAGAATCAAGGGGTATCCGAATGACAGAATGCCGAGGACAAATGGACACCACGACGAGGCCGCTGGCATGTTCAGTATCAACCGCAGGCCACGCCTATGCCTTGGAACTCCACCAAGGATGAGCCGCATGGATCTGGCCGGGTTCACCGGGGCCGGCTACCACAAAGGCCGCGGACTACTCTGGCAAGCGGCCTGGTTCGCCGTTCAAAATCTTGTCTTCAGCACCTGGTGGTGCCCGTCATCATTGCGGGTTCGAATCCTCAGGGCTTTTGGTGCCTCCGTCGGGCGAGGTGTAAAAGTCCGCCATGGAGTCAAAATCCATTGGCCGTGGAAGCTGAAAATCGGTGACAACGTGTGGATCGGAGTCGATGCCTGGATCCTCAATCTTGAGCCTGTCACCATTGGTTCCGATTGCTGCATCTCGCAAAATGTCTTCATTTGCACCGGCAGCCATTCGTACGACTCCCCAACTTTTGAGTTCGATAACGCTCCGATTGTGGTTGGTGACGGCAGCTGGATAGGAGCCCGCGCAACAGTGCTGCGCGGCGTGGAAATCGGCGCTTCGTGCCTGGTGGGAGCCGGCGCATTGGTAGTGAAGAACCTACAGCCCGGGACACGCCTGCTGGCACCGACGGGCACTGCATGGCCCGCCGTGAAAGCCAAGGCAGACGGAGCGCCGCATTGACTGCGCTGATCGTCTGGTTGGGTTTCGGTCTGGTTTTCAGCGTCGTTTTTGTGCGTCGCATGCACATCGTGCTGGTTGCCGTGATCGTGGCGAGAATCCTGGTTCCGGGGGTGGTTCAAAACGAAGTCATGCCCGGGTTGCACCCTTCGACGTACCTCTTCCTCTGCTTTATCCTCGTCCAGTTGGCATTCACCCCAAGCGTCTTTGGGCGGGTGATCCGTTCTGCAGGGGTTTTGCCCCAAGCAACCATCGGTGGCATGGCGGCGGTCATGATGACCGACGTCGGAAACCCCGGAAGCGCGGGATTGCTGGATACAGCGATGTTCGTCCTTGGCATCGTGGTGGCACCGTATTACGTCTTCGTGTTTATGCGATATTCGATCCGCTCATCGCCAAGGGCAGGCAAGGCCTTTCTTCTGACGTTTGCGCTACTGGCACTGGCGGAAGCCGTGCTCTCGCAGGCCCAAGTGGCCACAGGCAGGCCCGTGGTGTGGGAAAGCGACTTCTCCAGGATCTGGCTGAGCGGGACGACCTCCGAGCTTGGCGCCGCTATTGGAACCTTTGGCCACGGCATCCAGGTTGGTGTCCTTTTTGCTGCCACTATGCCGCTCCTTGCCTTGATCAAGTCAATGCTGCTGCGCTTTGCGTTGGCGGCGGTCCTCCTCGTGACTGTGCCGCTAGCCTACGGTCGCATGGGCCTCATTCTTACGGTGGCCGGATTCGTCTTCCTGGTGATCATCGGGGGACGAAAAGTCATCCGAAGCATTCTCTTCGCCGCTGTGGTCCTCATAGCCCTTCTGGTCAGCGTCCAGGGGGTGGCCGGCGAGAAGCTCCTGCGAAAGTTCGAGGACGACAACGGCTCGGCCGCCCTAAGAGTGGCCGCGTTCGACTGGTTTTGGGAACATACGGCGGACTTTTTTGCTGGCGGTTACCCGGGAGCTAGGGACCTCAAGGGCGTGGGCACCCTGGGCTCCAGCCTTGAGAACGGCTACTTCATCATGGCTCTCATGTTCGGAACTCTTGCTGCAGTAGCGTTCTTCATTTTCATGATTTGCCTACTTTTTGCTCAGATCGACATCAAGGACCGTGGGAGTTGGCCGGGCGCCGCGGCGGCAGCCTTGATCATCGTGGCCATCAACGGCTACAGCTCAATCGGTGGCAACTCGATCGACATTCACCTTTTCTGGTTCGTGCTCGCCATGGCGAGCTACCGTTCCACCCGCACCTTGCCGGCAGTGGACGGCATCCATCGGGCTTCATCTCATGAGTTGCGGCCAACGGGTGGATCATCGGGTTTTCCAGTAACGCGGGTACCCGCTTGATGAGGATTCGAATACGCCCTCTGTCGAGTGTGGATGCTACCCAAACGGATAGCCATGGAAGCCGGATATTCCATGCGGTAGCCGGCTCGGCAATTACCCCACTGATGTCGCTGGCTACGGCTCCAATTCTGGCCCAATCCCTCGGTGTTGCCGGCCGGGGAGAGCTAGCTGCCGGAATGGCTCCCATGCTGTTCGCGGTGGCAATCGGCGCACTTGGCATTCCAGAGGCGCTCACTTTCTATGTTGCCAAGCAGGCGCGGGGCGCCCGAAGGGCAGTTAGACGGGCCTTTTGGATTCTCACACTCTTAGGGCTGGCAGCAGCGGCCCTTGTGGCGCTAAGCGCATCTCTCCTCTCCGATGGAAACCTGGAGATTGAGCAGCTCATCTTCCTTACGGCGATCCTGACCGTTCCCACCTTCTGGGCCTCAATACCGAACAGTGTCCTGGCCGGGAACCACGCATGGAGGCTATCGGCAAGGATTGATCTGGCCCTGTCGGTCCTCCGGCTTGTTGCGCTGTCCGCCCTGGCAGCAGCACATCTTTTGACCCCGCAGGCAGCGACGATAGTGATGCTGGGCTTCCCCCTATTGAAGGGCCTGGTGACTCTGCCGTTCCTCATCATGTATCGGCGCGGGTGGAGAAATGCCACCGCTGCAAGGGTGCGGCTGTTCAACTATGGAAGTCGTCTGTGGGTGGGCTCCCTGGCAGGTGTGGTTCTTTTGCGCCTCGACCAGCTTCTGATGGTTCCGTTCGGGAACGCTGCACAGCTCGGACTTTACTCGGTGGCGGTCAGTTTGGGTGAGATCCCCGCCCTGCTCTCCGGAGCGGTGCGAAACGTCGTCTTTTCCTCCGACGCGGAGGACTCCCACCAGCGCGACGACGGAGAGCGTCTGCAACAGACTTCACGCTTGACGGCGGCAGCCACTGGGTTGGCGGCCGTCGCAATCGGCCTGGTCCTTCCTTGGGCCATCCCCACGTTTTTCGGTACGGCTTTCAATGACGCCGTACCGGTGTGTTGGGTAATTCTTGCGGCAGTGTCCTTGGGCACCACCGGTTCCGTCGCGGGCGCCGGTCTGAGCGCTCGTGGCCGGCCCGGGCTGCGCAGCTTCGGAATGGTCATTGGGGCGCTGCTCAACACCGCCACTCTCTTGGCGGCAGTACCCGCCCTCGGTGCGATGGGAGCTGCGTTGGCCACTTTGGCCGGCAGTGTCGTCGCCGGCACCATGAACATCGTCTGGCTACGGACGCATTTCGGCATGGCAATGCGGGGCTTCTACGGACTCAGGCGGATGGATTTCCAACTGGTCCGCACCACGATCAAACACCTGACAGGAAAGAAGAACGTACATGCCGTCTCCTCATAATCCAGGGCCACAGCTTGCCTTGGACAGTCTCCTGCCGAGAGTTCCCCGGCTTGCGTACAAGGCCGGGCTCATCAGTATGCTCAGGCTTCGCAACCGTTTCAGCCGGCACAAGATAACGGGTTCAGCGGACGTTGTGGTGAGCATGACCTCCTATGGCCGCCGGTTGGGGATCGTTGCCCATGCCCTGGAGTCCATCGCAGCGGGTTCAGTACGTCCGGCACGGATGATTCTGTGGGTCGACAAGCCGGATTTCGAGGTAGCCACGTACCCCATGCTCAGGAGTCTTCAGCGCCGCGGGTTGGAAATTCTTCCCTGCGAGGACCTCGGACCTCACAAGAAGTACTTTCCCTATTGTCGTGATTTCACCACTGACCGCATGGACCTCGTCTTAGCCGACGATGACCTAATGTACCCACGGCGTTGGCTTGAGGGCCTCCTTGGAGCCGCCGGGCATGCCCATGAAATTCCTGCCTATCGTGCGCACCGCATGAGGACTGATGCGGCGCAATGCGCCCTGGAGGACTACAACTCATGGGCCCCGGCACCCACCGGGTCAACCAGCCACGCCAATTTCCTGACGGGCGGGGCCGGCGCGCTCTTGCCTCCCAGGCTTCAGTCAGCCATACGTGAGGCTGGGACTGCTTTCCGGGAAGTGGCTCCACGTGCCGACGATATCTGGCTCAACGCCCTGGCCATCCGCAATGGATATCGACGGCGGGTGGTGGCCGCCGCGGGGCAACACCTCACCATGTATCCTCGTTCGCAAAGAGAGGCCTTGCACAGCGAGAACGTAGAAGGCGGCCGCAACGACCTGCAAATTGCTGCTGTCTTCAGGCCCCATGACATAGCCACCATCGCCGCCGACATCGTCAACGCGCCATGAGTGAGTCCACGCAGCACGCTTCCGCCACCGATGTGGAAACGGTCCTTGTGCACCCCTTCGGTAACGAGAATGTCCGTCAAACCCTGACCGCGCTCAGCGAGCACCGTCAACTATCTGCCTTCATCACCTCCATCGGCTGGACAGAGTCGGAGGCCTTGTCATGGCTCCGGCCCGCAAAGTCATTGGTTGAACGCCGGCTTTTTCCCATGATCGGAAGCCAGCAGCTGCACGTCACACCGGCCAGTGAACTTGTTCGCAACCTTCTCCTGCGCGCACAGCCCGCGGCGTTGAGACGGCTTGGCTCAGGATCAGGTCCGCTCTCCGCGCACTGGGTCGCACGGCAGGTGGAGAACAAGGCGATCAAGGCCCTCAGCCGGCTGAATCAGCCTGCGGCCGTCTACGGATACTCGACCTTCGCTTCAAGAGTGTTCGGGGCGGCCAGGGAACGCGGCATGGAAACGATTCTGGAAGTTCCTCACGTTCACTGGGCTACCACCAGAAGCTGGGCAGGTCAGCTTCAAAGCCGCGCACCGGGATGGGCCGTTACGGCGCGTCAGGACTTATCCAGAAGCAAGGTCCATGCCATGGAAGACCTTGAGCTAGCGTTGGCAACCCGGCTGATCTCACCGTCGGCACAGGTCACTGAGAGCCTTCGCGCGGCCGGCATTGACAGCCACATCACTGAGATTCCCTATGGCTGTCCTGATGTCCATCCCGGGCAAAAGCCCTTGAGGTGGGACGGGCGCGGTCCGCTAAAGGTCTTGTTTGTGGGCCGCATCGTAGGCATGAAAGGGATCGCTGACGTTGTGTCAGCGGCCAAGGCCCTCTCTTCCGCCGTCCACGTCACGGCCATTGGCCAACTTCCCGGCGAGACTTTTCCAGCCCTTGAAGACATGCTCCGCACGGTGGATTACCGCGGGACGATGCCAAGGAGCGAAATTCTCCTGGAAATGCGCAAGCACCACGTGCTGTTGCTACCGAGTCTTGTTGAGGGTCGTTCGCTTGCCGCTTTGGAAGGACTCAGTCAGGGTCTGCCCGCGGTGGTCACGGCCGGCAGCGGTGTTGACGACCTCGTGGCCCTAGGAGCGGGCGCCATAGTGGATCGCTTCGCACCTGAACAGATTGCTACTGAACTTCACCGTTTTCTGGACGATCCCGGGCTGGTTGAAGCGCGGAGTGCCAAAGCCCTGGAGATAGCCAGAGCCTCCGGATGGGGGCCTTTTCGCGACGGGACAGCGCAATTCTTTCAACAGATTGGAAGTGGTGTTCGTGGTCACTAAGCTCAAGACCGAACGAGCACTGAAAATCGCAGTGGTGGCCCACGTGTTCCACCCGAGTGTCGGCGGAGTTGAAATTACTTCCGACATTCTGGCCCGTGGATTCATGCGTCATGGTGCCGACGTAACAGTCATCACCAACACACCAGAAGCGCACCCGACGAAGACATTCCCTTACGAAGTCATCCGGAAGCCAAAACCATGGCGACTGTTAGCGCTGGTGAACAGGGCCGACGTCGTATTCCATAACAACCCGGCAATATCGCTGTGGTGGCCTCTGGTACTCATCCGCAAGCCCTGGATGGTCACCCTCAGGATGTGGGTGACCATGCCGGGGCAGGAACTGTCCCGCCTTCAGCGGCTGAAGTATTCAGCTAAGTACAAAATTATTGAGCGGGCCGATGTCCTTGTGGCAAACAGTAAGGTTTTGGCGGATCACATCAAAGGTGATGTTGAAGTGATCCCTAACAGCTACCGGGATGAGTTCTTCAACGTCCTCGACGGCGAAGTGCGCGCTCCGTTGGGCATTGTGTATTTAGGCCGGCTCAGCCAAGACAAAGGCGTGGACCTCCTCATCCAGGCAGCAGCTGATCTGGTAGGCGAGAACGACGGCTTCACACTGACAATCGTGGGTGATGGTACCGAACGTGAACGACTGGAGACCCTCGCCGAAGAGAGCGGTTTGGGCAAGGCAGTAAAGTTCCTTGGCTCCAAGGGTCCGGAGGAGGCCAACCGGATTCTGAACCAGAATTCCATCGTCGTTATACCGAGTCGGATGCCCGAGCCTTTCGGAACCGTGGCTCTGGAGGCGGCCGCCGCCGGGTGCGTGGTGGTTTATGCGGATCATGGCGGACTGCCTGATGCCGCCGGTCAGCAAGCCATAGGCTTCACGCCCTTGGACCCGACGTCGTTAAGCGGTCACCTGAGGGCACTGCTCAGCAATCCGGAGGACGTTGCCGCGCGGCGGCGAGACGCCATATCCCATGCGGACCGACATCGGGAGAGCGTCATGGTTGACCGGTACTTCGCGGCGATCAAGCGAACGTTGTTGGTGTCCGGTAGGGGCAGGAGTCACACCCCATGAAAATTGTGCAGGTAGTAACGCTGGTCAGTCCGGACGGAGCATACGGCGGGCCCGTTCGGGTGGCTCAAAACCAGTCGGCAGAGCTTTCCAAACGGGGTCATCAGGTGCAGGTATTCGCTGGTGCACGCGGGCATGTGGACCCTTCGTACTTTGGTCCAGGCGTAAGGACCCGACTTTTCAAGGCCCTCCAGATTGTCCCCCGCACCGGGTTCGCCGGGCTCTGCGCACCGACAATGCTGCCGTCCCTATGGTGGGCACTCAAAGGTGCAGATGTTGTCCATCTTCACCTGGCACGTGACTTGGTGATGCTTCCGGCTGCCCTCCTCTGCCTGATCCGGCGAACACCCTTCGTGGTCCAAACACACGGCATGATCGACGAATCCGACAAGAAGCTGGCGAAGATCCTGGACCGGCTGCTTACCCTTCGTGTGCTGCGCGCCAGCCAACGGTGCTTTTGGCTGACGCCCGAGGAACAGAAATCCTTGGGAGAACTTCTAGGTGACGGTCACCAAACCCTCGAACGGCTCGTCAACGGAGTGCCTCAGGCCGACGTCGCGATGAACGGTGGGTCGTAGTGAATACAGCGAATAGTTCCTTTCAATTTCTCTACCTGGCCCGGCTGCATAGTCGAAAACGGCCCACGGTGCTGGTCGATGCGGCCGCCATGCTGGCCAAGACCATTGACAAGCAAATAGAAGTGGCTTTAGTGGGGCCGGACGAAGGCGAAGAGTCCAAAGTGCGGCAACAAATTCTGGATACCGGGACCTCAGACTGGATCCGGATTGAAGGGCCGCTGCAGCCCGGCAGCACGCTTGACCGTATGCGGAAAGCATCCGTGTATGTGCTGCCCTCCGTCAACGAGCCGTTTCCCATGAGCGTCCTTGAAGCCATGTCCGTGGGTGTCCCCGTCATCGTGACAGACAGCTGCGGGCTCGCCCCGTTCATTGCTGAGTCAGGGGCGGGGATCGTCTCGGACTCAAGCGTCGAGGCACTCTCCGCAGCCATGCGCCGCTTTGTCGAAGAGCCGGGGCTAAGAGCATCGGCGGCCGCAGCCGCCGTCGGACTGGCCAGGGAACGATTCTCCATGTACGCGGTCACCAGTCAGCTTGAAGACGTTTACCAGAGCTTGGCCAGCTCTACCGCAGGTCAGGCGCCTTCGCCCGTACAGCAAATGCTCAAAGGCCGCGGGGGGCCCTCACCAACTACGGACAAATTGGGGGGTGAATACGGAGAACAATCCCAGCAGCACCACGGATGCCATGACGTAAATCAGTTCTGGCACAGGGCAGAAGCCGTGGCTGAAGTTCCGGCCTTGGGTGAAGAGCGCGTGGTGGTGCTGAATGTGGAACTCGGTTTCCCCCTCGTCCTTCAGGGGTCGGCGGCCGCGATTTGGGAACTCATTGACGGAACACGTACTGAAACCGACATTCTCATGGAGCTGGCAAGCGCCTACTCGGGAGCAGATGAACCTTCCGTGGCCCAGCAAGTCAGGAACTTTCTGGCCGGGCTGGCTTTCCATGGCCTCGCCGCGAGTTGCGACACCCCCGGTAACGACGGCGGATCAAGGTACTGAGGCGCGCGGCTTATCCGGTACTCAGTGCTCCACGGCAGTACCGAGACTGACACTACAAGTCTTGGAATAGTACGCACCCGGCATGCATGGAGAGGACCACACAATTGCTGCAGGACGATAAACCTCAAGGGATGTCGGGCAATGACCTCCTTTCCGTAGTCCGCTCACATTGGCTCGGGATCCTGCTCATCACAGTGTTGATGGTGGGAGGATCCCTGGGGTGGTATGCGCTTCAGCCCAAGATCTACTCAGCGGAGTCAAGCGGAATAGTGGTGGCAGCGGGGGCCGAAAACCTTGGCATGTCCCTGGCGGGAGACAGCCTCGCCAAGTCCAAAGCCAAGGGCTATCAGTCGGTGGGCGAGTCCATCCTGGTAGCTGAAAGCGTCATCAAGTCATTGGGCTTGAAGGAATCGGCCCCGGACATCACTAGATCGATCAGCGTGAGTGTCCCCCTCGATTCGGTGGAAATCCGGATCACTGCACGGTCATCCGACCCCCAGACAGCCCAGAACGTAGCTGATGCGTGGGTGACCGCCTTGGCCGCGCAGGTCTACGACTTGGACAAAGGAAATGCCAGCCCCGGGACAGAACCCGTCACCAAGATCGTCCCTTTGGCGAAGGCGAGCCTTCCATCGGCCCCCGTTTCACCGCTCTTGACGGCAACGCTGGGCATTGGACTGGCCGCGGGATTGCTCATTGGTCTTGGCTACGCGCTGGCACGAAACCACCTGGACCGGAGGATTCGCGGAGCCAGCGAGATTGAGCGACTATTTGGCCTGGCCGTCGTGGGTACTTTGCCTCTGGACAAACGGCTCAGCGAAAAGTCGAGCGTACTTGAAAATACTGCGGGAACTCATCGGGTTCCCGGCGGCCATGCCATGGCTGAAGCCTTGAGGGAACTACGCACAAATCTGGACTTCATTGATGTAGACAACCCTCCCCGAATCCTGCTGACTACCAGTTCCTTGCCCTCCGAAGGCAAGAGCACAGTCACCAGCAACCTGGCGGCGACCATAGCCGCTGCCGGCAGGGACGTCATTGTTGTGGACGCGGATCTTCGCCGTCCCACAGTTCATCAGGTTTTTGGTGTCTTGCCGGACGTTGGTGTGACGGACATCCTCTCGGGCCGGGCGGCCATCGATGACGTACTTCAGGAATGGGGTCCGAATTCCCACCTCCGGATCCTCACAGCTGGTCGCATCCCCCCGAATCCCTCCGAACTCCTTGGCTCACGGGCCATGGAACATCTGCTCAGGGAACTGTCGCTGAGAGCTATGGTCCTCATCGATGCGCCGCCGCTGCTCCCCGTCACTGACGCCGCTGTACTTGCCCGAGTCGCAGACGGCACGCTTGTGGTAGCAAGGGCACGTAAGACAACCCGTGACACCCTGTACCGCGCCCTCGGCAACCTTACTCGTGTGCGCGGGCGCGTCCTGGGCGTCATTCTTAACTGCGTATCCACCAAGGGTCCCGGAGATCTCAATTATGGCTACTACGGAGCATACGGAAGCGCCGAAGACTTGCAGGGCCACAATCCACTGACGCCCGAAAACAATCCACCGTCTGCTCCCGGCAGGGCTCTTGAGGCTCACCCGGTGAATTCTTTGCCTGGAAGCCAGGAGGGACAAACCGCGTCGGATCCCCTCAGCCGATGGCGTGCATCTCAGGATGGCTCCAGAGGCCGGCGTTCGGCCCCTCCGGGCTAGATGTACTGCCTCGAGGGGTCGGTTGAACCGTGAGGACCAAACTTGCGATTTCTCCGGCATGAACGAATGCCCTCAGCTTTCGCCGGCGAGCATTGATCGCCACCGGAGGGTTTGCCCTGGCGGCCGGGGCAGCTTTCGCCGAGACGGTGCCAGAGGCAGCTGCAATCGCTGTGACGAAGAGCGCCAGACGGGTTTACTATGCATCGGATTTCGGTATCTTCCCGAAGGCGACTATGCCAGCCACAACACCCCAGGGTGCGATTTCCAGCACCTGGATTCTTGCCAATGGCAAACCGTTGAGCGACGCACTGCGCTAGGTGCCACGTGACATCCCCACTACAGACACAATGGATCGCTTTTGAGCCGGACTCGGGGATCGGTCCTGGATGCTCTCCCGCAGCAGCGAGCCCCCGACGAGGAACCTTCTAGTAGGCGCCGTCTTTGGCAAAGACGGCTCTCACGGTTCGCAGGAGATAGATCATGTCTTGAAACATGGACCAGTTCTCTACGTAGTAGAGGTCAAGGCGAATCGAGTCATCCCAGGACAGATCGCTGCGCCCGCTAACCTGCCATGGACCCGTAAGGCCGGGTTTGACCAAGAGCCGGCGGTGGGCAAAGTCGTCGTAGGTTTCTACTTCCACCGGAAGCGGCGGACGCGGACCCACCAAACTCATGTCGCCCATGAGGACATTGAAGAGTTGGGGCAACTCGTCAATGGAATACCGACGGATGAATCGGCCGACCCTTGTGACGCGAGGATCGTCTTTCAACTTGAAAAGGACTCCGTTGCCCTCGTTGAGATCGGCGAGCCGGGACAGTTGTTGCTCGGCGTCGGTCACCATGGATCGAAACTTCAGCATACTGAAGACTTCACCGGACCGACCGATACGCGTCTGCCGAAACATTGCCGGGCCAGAGCTGTCGAGTTTGACCAAAAGGGCAACGACGCACATGGGGACGGCAAGGATAGTGAGTATGACCAACGACGCAGAGACATCCAGCCCGCGTTTGGCTACAGCTTTCAGGCCCTCCAACTTAGGCGTGGTGACATGGATCAGGGGCAACCCGGCCAAAGGCTGCATGTGAATTCGCGGACCTGCCACATCGGTCAGCGCAGGAGCCATGAACATGCCGATGTCGCGAGCGGTTAGCGCCCAGCCAAGTTGCCGCAATGTGGGCGGGTCAACGACTGCGCCGGATATGGCCACGGAGTCCGCCGCGGAGGCTTCCACCGCTGCCAATATTCCTTCCAGGTCCTTGCCCTTGCCCATGACAGGCAGGTCGAGCCCTTCCGGCCAAGGGTCGAAAGCATCTGGAGTGGTTAAGTATGCGGCCACAGGCTGGTAGCCGGCAGCCGGATGGGCCCGGAGTTGCTGAATAAGGTGGGCAGCACTCGGGGCCCCTCCAACAACAAGAACCCGGCGCAGATGCTGGCCGGACTTCCGTCGGAGGATCAAGTCTTTCCGCAGTGCCCACCGGCCGATGAGCAGGCTGATGGTGCCCAATGGCAGGGCCACCGCCACATAGCCTCTGGCAGTGTCGAGCTGGAACACGTACGAGAAGATGGCTATGCCTCCGAACAGCCACAGGGAAGCCGTGGTCACCCGCCTGTACTCCTCAGTGCCGAAGCCTTGGATTCGGTGCCCACGGGTTCCTAGGGCCCCCAAGGTAATCAACCACAGGACGTCGAGGACCACGCTAACCAGCGGGTACGGCGTCTGAACGGACCCTATGCCCAATGAGGGTCGCTCCAGGCCGAAGCGGAGGAGCTCGGCAATCGCGACAGCCCACGTAATGCACAGGAAATCAACCAGCAGGACTCTTACCCGGCCGTCATGCTCAAGCATGTCCAGCTTGTCATTTACCTGGCGTGAACTGCTCACACTTTGGGTGGGTTTATTCATCAATGTCAACACCAAAAAATCCCATGTGGCTAGCTGATGGTTCCGGAAGGAGTGAGGCAAGAGATCCCGCATGAATGACCGGAACAGGCAAGGAAGGTTGGCATCGTGGCCTCTCTTGTTCGGTCATCTACTCACTCCCGACTGAAAGCGGAGTTGCTCCGCCTGTCTGATTATGGAAGCGCTGGTGACCTGAGGTGCTCTGACTACTCCCAAAGTACTAGGGGTGTAGGCCCGGTGCCGCGCAGGTCACAACGCTCGCCGAGCTTCGCCCCACAACACTTAGCCAACACAGGAAAGGCCACTGATAGGGCGAAAAGAGCGGGCTAACTTACTCATGTGTCAGATCGACATCTACACATAGCTGGCGCGTTGCAAGCGCGGGCCTAGCCATCGATCAGGGGGCAAAATGGGAGCTGTTGCATACACCTTTGACGTCGACTTCATCCACAGGAATCCAGTTCTCAACAGTGCAGTCATGTCTGAGTGGGAAAGCAGTGCAAAAGCCACAACGCTGGGGAAGGTCTACAGTTCCTGGGCTTCCTTCTCGCGGGATCATCCCAGAGCTGCCCACTGGATAGCGCTGGACGCCTTTTTTGATGACGAAGTCCCTCTTCCGCTGAAGGTCCGCACTATTGCTGCGACCGGCCGACGCTGCATTGTGTTGGGAAGGGTGAGCTCAGCTCAACGCTCTGCGCTAGGCGCAGAGGGTGCCGTTGCCATCCTGGATGATGACTCAACACCTGCGGAAATTCCACGGCGGATTGAAGAGGTGGTGGTTGGTTCTGCCCCCACGCTTCCGGCAAAGCCGGGAGTCGGCACCAGGCTCACCGATCGTGAAATCCAAGTCTTGGAACTCTTCGCGCAACGCCGGGCCCTGACAGCTTCGTCGCTGGCCTCAGCGCTCGGACTCCGTACCACCACCGTCCGGGGCCATCTCTTCCGCGGCCGCCGGAAACTTGCTGCTGCAGGCCTCAAATGCGCCACACGCGGGGAGCTGGCGAATGCACTCCAGGAGATTGGATACAGCCACACTGACGCTCAGTGGCATGCCTCCGGGCGATGGTGAACAGGCCTTAGGCGGCCTATGCCACTGAGGGATTCCATGCTCCACCACTGAGATTGGGGCATCGGGCATGAGCCACTGAAAGTGCCAAACCAGACAGCAGCGAGCCTTGCCCGCAGCAACGCCAACAGCGAAGTGATCCTGGCCCCGATACAACGGGAGTAGCGCGGGGTTGCAGTGGGCAACTAGGAAGAGTCCAGGTACGTAAGTGAAGACTCTCTAAAAGACCCTGAAACGCAACCTACGGGCCCGACGGATAGCGTCGAACCCGTAGGTGCGCCTTCCCGGGCTGGGCGGACACACCCACCACCCGGGACGAGCGGAACTGCAAAAGCCCTCCCCATCAAAGGCAGGGCAGCCAACGTTTCGGCTACTAGTCAGATTCGGTCAAGACAACGCTGATGACGGACACAGTGGTGGTGCCGTTGTAGGTCACGGTCACAGTCATGGTTGCGGTGGAAGGCCTCTCGCTGGATGCCAGGTTTTGAGTACTCACAGCAAAGAGAGCAACACCATCTGCACCCGTGACGACGGTGACACTGCGGCTCTGATCCGACTCTGGTCCGCCGTTATCCGGCGCCGGGTACGCGTAGATACCCAGGACGTCGCCGTCGCCATTTTGGCCGGATACGGTGACGGTGACCGTAGCGCCTACAACAGGGTTGCCGTTGGCGTCCTTTACCGTGACGGGGAAATCGTAGGCTCGTTGATCCAGATCCTCTTCGAAGCTCCCGTAGTGGTGGTCGCCCTTCCAGTTGCTGATGACGGTTCCGGTTCCGGGCGTCACAACCACCGGAGGGAGTGACGCAGCCACTGCCGGAGTTGCCGCAGCTATAGCAATTGCAGGAATGCTCCACGCCGTCCCGATAACCACTTTACGCCGGTCAATAGTCGAACTTTTTGCTTTACCTTTATCCAAGGTCATCGTTTGCTCCTTCAAGCCAGTCAGCGCGCTAGCTGACTGAAGTAAATCTGTCGTGGAAATTTCGGTGCAAACGGAACTTATCATTGTGCTCTTATCCCAAATTTTTTGCTGCTTGGGATGTACTATGCAAGTTTCAAAGGCCTCACTGATCATGCATCCAGCAGAATTCCGTGAGACCGAAGCTTCTCAACACTCTCCAGCAAATGGGATTCATATCCACCTGGAAGTCCAATATGAGGAGCGATGCGCTCGGAGATTCCGACTAGATCGCAAGGGGTAGCCAGTGCGTGCCAGATGGCGGGCCCAATGCCTGAAAGTCGAACTACGCCCTGGCCGGTCATCACGATCAGTTCAGGGTCCTGGCCGTTTGGTGAGGGAATCTCAACGGCGTCGAGGAGATCAGCCCTCTTGAGGACCCTGGAGTGGGCGCCATGGAGGTGCGAATGTTCTTCCGACAACGGTTCTGTGCCCCTATGCAGGACTGACCTCCACGTTTTACGTATGGCTGGCTGTTCAAGGAGGGCGGGCAAAACCACCGCCAAGTCTCCGGCCTCGCGGTAAGTCACACGGACCGCGCCACCGGTCGCGTCGAGGATCCCACAGAGGCGACTCACTGGCTGGCGGACTTCACCCAGGGACGAGGTGTGGGGTGCGAGCTCGATGATCGCCTCCGCGTGAGAAAGCGGAGTGACCTTAGGTGTGGACGCATTGGGCTTTCGGTCCAGTAGGACAACCAACGCCAGCGTCGGCGAGGCAGGTGCCACCAGCAGTCCGAGGTCGTCAGGGCCGATCTGGTGCTTGGGTGCGGGGAGTTCTTCGACTATCAGCGATAGTGGCTTCGCATATGGAACGATCATTCCTGCGCCATCAACGGCAACGGTTTCATCAGTGACGTAGCCCAGGGTAGCCCCCAGACGTCTGGTTGCGGTGGTCTTTCCCATGCCCGAACGCCCTACAAGGGCAACTGTCCGGCCGGTTCCCGTATCCGCCAATGCTGCGGCATGCAGCATCACCAATTCTCCCCGGCCCGCGGTGATGCCCGCCAAGGTTATGGCGCTTGTCAGATCCGCGGCGAATTGCCTGAATGTGCGGCCGGTGACCACGGAAGTTCCAACACGCGATGAGACTGTGGCCCGAAAGGGCCGTCCCGCTGCGTGAACCGGTTCTGCCCCGGCGCTATTTCCGGAAGACGGCTCGTCAGACAGATCGAGGCAGCGCTCCCATGCTCGCCGCAGTTCCGCGTAGAGATACGGAGTTACTCCCGCCTGCAGCACCACTGAGACAGAAGCTCCCAGAACACGGAGTTTAAGTCGGTACGACCCCGCGAAGTTTGCTGGTTCTTCCGACAAATCAACCCCACTTGTACTTCCGTGGATGCTGGCCGCCGACCCTGTGTTCATGGTGATGCTCCTCCTCCTGAAAGTGGCTCCTGGCCGAATTTCAGCCTGAGAGCCCATCTATTGCGCGGGGCCGGCGTTGCCAAACGACACAACGGCGTCCTTGATTGCTTGCAATCAATATCACTAAATGATGCCAACTGCTGGGAATAACTCATCAATGGCAATAACTGGCACCACGTAGGGGCGAAAGGATCCGACCACTGATGGTCCGCATGGAGAATATATAGTCAGGCTCTGGGGTTCAACCGCGCAGAAAGCTATTTCAAGCTTATTTGCCGCAGGCCGGAAAGTACTCTAGGGAGATCGCAGAGATTCGCGGTTGTAAATTTGAATGAACTCTGGAGTAAATCTAGCCCACCAGGTTTTCGGCAGCACCATTCATGTGCTCAATGATGGTTTCGCGCGCTTTCGCTGCATTGCCGGTTTCAATAGCGGCCACAATGTCGTGATGACGCCCCACACTCATATTGCGCGTGGCACGTTCCAGGCCGGCAAACATGATGGACATGCGGATGGAACCTTCCAACGACTCCCACGAGTGCAGCAACGTCTCGTTGCCGGACAGGCGGCAGAGAGTCCGATGGAATTCCAGGTCCGCCTCAATCCGCTCTTCCAACGACGACTTCGCAGCTTTGTCCATGGCATCGACGGCGGCACGCAGCTCGGCGAGCGCGGCTTCCTTATTGGCCATGGCGCTCAGGGTCCTGGCAGCCAGGGACTCCAGTACGCCCCGGACGGCAAAAATGTCCCGGATTTCCTTCACGTCCAGGTGACGCACGGACATCCGGCCACGCGCTCCGGCGGAGATCAGGCCTTCCTGCTCCAGTTGGCGCAGGGCTTCGCGCAGTGTCCCACGGCTGATCTGGAGCATCTCGGACAGTTCGGTCTCCACAAGATGCTTGCCTGGTTCCAGCTCGCCGCTGGTGATGGCAGTGCGCAGGGCGGCCAGCGCCTGTTCGCGCAGGCTTTTCTTTTCCAGTCCCAGCAGGGAGGCGCTTAGGGCCATAGTGATTCCTCGGTGTCAATGGGCGACTGTTAACAGTCGATACTACGGGCGCGTGGGTTTTTGTACAGCTAACGCCCTTTAGAGCGGGTTTTAAGGGCATTAGCTGTACAAAAACTCGCGGAAGCCTAGCCGAGTTCGGCCAGGACCTTGGCCACAATCCTGTCGACGGACAGTCCGTAGCGTTCGTGCAGCGTTGGCAGCGCACCGGCGTCGAGGAACTGGTCCGGCAGTCCGATGGGAACCACGCGCTTGCCCAGGCCGGCGGTAACGACGGCGGAGGCAACAGTTTCGAACAGGCCGCCAACAACGGTGTGGTTCTCCAATGTGACGGCCAGCCGATCCGTGTTCAGTTCAGCGAGGACGGTCTCCGAATCGAACGGCTTGATGGTGGGGGTGTGCACCACGGCAACGTCCACGTTGTGTTTGGCCAGGGCGTCCGCCGCCTGGAGTGCCCGCATGGTCATGAGGCCCGAGGATACGAAGACAACATCGTTGCCGCCGCGAAGGACCTTGGCTTTGCCGAGCTCGAAGGTGTAGCCGTATTCATCCAGGACCGTGGGAACGTTGCCCCGGAGCAGGCGCAGGTACGTGGGACCGTCGGAGGCTGCAAGCTGCGGCACTGCCTGCTCTATGTCCACGGAATCGCAGGGATCCACGATTGTCAGGTTGGGCATGCCGCGGAAAATCGCCATATCTTCGGTGGCCTGGTGGCTGGGACCGTACCCGGTGGTGAGGCCGGGGAGTCCGCCAATGACGTTGACGTTGAGGTTTGGCTCTGCGATGTCCAGGCACAGGAAGTCGTAGGCGCGGCGAGCGGCGAACACAGAATACGTGGATGCGAAGGGAATCAGCCCGGTCTCGGCCATGCCCGCTGCTGCACCGAAAAGGAGCTGCTCGGCCATGCCCATCTGGAAGAACCGGTCCGGGAAGGCCTTGGCAAAGATGTGCATATCCGTGTATTTGCCAAGATCGGCGGTGAGGCCAACAATGCGGGAATCGGCTTCGGCGGCTTTGACCAGCGCATGGCCGAAGGGTGCAGAGGCTGTCTTCTGGCCAGGATCGGCAAAGGACGCAATCATTGCCGAGGTCTTGAGTTTCGGTTTCACGGCAGCCGTCATACCGGGGGCTTCGGTGGTGGCGCTCATCGGGCAGCCGTCCCTTCGTATCCTGCAGTCAGCTGCTCACGGCAGATCTGCCACTCGTTTTCTTCGATCCGCATGAAGTGTGCTTTTTCACGGTCTTCCAGCAGCGGTACACCCCGCCCCACCTTGGTGTCGCAGAGAATCACCGACGGCTGGTCCGAAGCAGCCGAGCGCGTGGCGATGTTGTCGAACGCTGCCAGCAGCGCACCGACGTCGTTCCCGTCCACCCGCTGGGTGTACCAACCGAACGATTCCCACTTTTCAGTGACCGGCTCGGTCCGCAGAACGGTGTTGGTGGCACCGTCAGCCTGGAGGGCATTGATGTCCACCATGGCTATCAGGTTGCCCAATTGGTGGTGGTGCGCACCCATGGCAGCCTCCCACGTGGAACCTTCGTCAAGCTCGCCGTCGGAAAGGAAGTTGATCACGCGGGATGCGGAACCCTGCAAGCGCAGGCCCAAGGCCATTCCCACGGCGATGGTGAGTCCGTGGCCCAATGAGCCTCCGGAGATTTCCATGCCCGGGGTGTACGTGGACATGCCGGACATCGGCAGGCGGGAATCGTCGGAACCGTACGTTTCCAGCTCGGCCAGCGGAACGATTCCGGCTTCGGCCAACGCTGCGTAGTGCCCGATCGCGTAGTGCCCCGTGGAGAGAAGGAACCTGTCGCGGCCCTCCCAGTGCGGGTCTTCGGCACGGTAGCTGAGCTGATCGGCGTAGACGGCGGCCAGCATGTCGGCGGCGCCGAGCGCCTGGCCAACATAGCCCTGGCCCTGGACCTCGCCCATGTTCAAGGCGTGGTGGCGCATGCGGTAGGCGGCGGCGCGGATACGGTCAACGCGCTCGGCCGTGGGAGCGGCTACGGGCGCCGCTTCAATTGATGAGAGAGTCACAGGTTTCCTTCCGGAGTCGGGCGCGCACCGATGGGGAGAACGCGCCCGACGTCGAGGGGTGCTTAGGCGTTTATGGTCTGGGGAGTTTTGCTGGCGGCTTCTTCGGCAAGCTGACGCTCACGCTTGCCCCAGGTTTCTTTGGTGATGAGAGCCGCCCACAGGCCGATCGCTGCGTAGACGCTGAACAACAGGGCCGGTCCCATCCAACCCATGCTGACAAACAGCAGGGTGGTGATGAATGGGGTGAAGCCGGAGACCATGGCCGAGATCTGGTAGGCCAGCGAGGCTCCGGAGGAGCGGGTCTTGGCTTGGAAGAGTTCCGGGAACCAGGCGCCCTGCGCACCGGCCAGGGAGTTCTGGCAAACGGCGTAGGCGATCACGATCGTGGCAATGATCAGGAAGAACAAACCGGTGTTGACCAGCATGAACATGGGGATTCCGAAGAGCACGGCGAACGCTGTGGACCAGATGTAGACGGGGCGACGGCCCACCTTATCCGTCAGCTTGCCCCAGAAGTAGGTGGCAAAGATGCCAATGCCGGCGGCGACACAGAGCGCCACCAGGGTCTCGGTTTTGTCCGCCAGATTGTTGGTGTGGAGGTAGGAGATCATGTACGTGACGGACACTGCGTAGCCTGCTGTTTCAGCGATGCGCAGGCCTATGCCGCGGACAATGTTGCGCCAGTCCGTCTTGATGACCTCCACGATGGGGGATTTGACGATGTCGCCCTTGGATTTGACGTCCTCGAATACCGGGGATTCCGGAACCTTGGAACGGATGATCAGGCCTACGGCCACCAGGACAATACTGGCCAGGAACGGTACGCGCCAGGCCCATTCGGAGCCCAGGCCCACGCTGCTCAGGAACACCAGGTTGGCCAGGAGCAGCCCCACTGGGAAGCCGGCCTGCACGATTCCGGTGAACTGACCCTTCTTGCGCCATGGTGCGTGCTCGTAGCTCATCAGGATGGCGCCACCCCATTCGGCGCCGAAGGCGAGGCCTTGGATCACGCGGACCAGTACCAACAGCGCTGGGGCCAAAAGACCCACTTGCTGGTAGGTGGGGAGCAGGCCGATTGCGAAGGTGGCCAGGCCCATGAGGATCAGCGAGGCCACCAGGACGGGCTTACGTCCGAGCTTGTCGCCGAGGTGGCCGCCAATGATGCCACCCAGGGGACGGGCAGCGAAGCCGACGCCGAGGGTCGCGAAGGAGGCCAAGGTGCCTGTTACCGGGTCAGCGCCCGGGAAGAACGCCGTGCCGAAGTACAGCGCGGCGGCCGTGCCGAAGCCGATGAAGTCGTAAGTTTCGATCACTGCGCCAACGCCGGAGCCGACGGCGACACGCTTTGCATCCTTGGTTCCATGAACCGGACCACGCATGGTCAGAGCTTCATTGCTCATCTGTCTTTTTCCCTTTCGAAGAGTGCGGCGCTTCTTCGGCGACCTCACTGTCGACAGTCAACATAATACGACAACTGTGACGCAGCGCACCAGCAATGTCAACAGTCAACCCTGAAGGTTGACTGTTGACAGTTAACGCAACTAAAGTGGCTTGCATCACTAAGGAGTCCTCACCGATGAGGCTTCGACGTAGAGGATCAATGACGATGTTTCATCAACGACTGGGCTGCTCGTCCATCAGCTTCCGCCACCAGGAACTGGGTGCGGCACTCCACACCATGCAGGGGCTCGGCTTCGAGGAGATCGATCTGGGCGCGCTTCCGGGCGTCTGCGATCATGTGCCGTACGTGCTTGACGCCGAGGCAGTGAAGGCGGTTGCCGCCGTCGTGCGTGAATCGGACCTGCGCGTCCGCTCGGTGAACGGCGACGTCGGCGACCTGAACGCAACGCTCGACGCCGGCGCCCAAGCGGCGCGCGAGAGGCACCTCGAGATGCTGCTCGCCTTGGCAGCCAAGACTGGCGCGAAAGCCTTGGTCCTGCCGTGTGGGGCGATCGATCACGAGCCGCTGCGGAGCTTGGAAGAAGACATCGACGTTGTAGCTGAACAGCTGATTCATGCCTCTGTTCGCGCTAAAGAGTTCGGCATCGAGCTGTGGACTGAATCCCTACACTTCTACCGGCTGTGCTGGAACGCCGAACGCGCCCAACTCCTGGCCGACCGGCTGACTGGCTCGGAGGTTGGCCTGGTGATGGACTTCAGCCACATCGTGGCCTCCGGAGGGGACCCCGTGGACTTCGTTGACCGCTTCGCATCACGGGTCAAACACGTCCACCTCCGGGATGCCAAGCCTGCCTCCGGGGACCAGCCGGGAAACATCAACCTCAGCATCGGTAACGGAGCGGCCAACTTTGCCGCAGGGTTGGCGGCATTGAGAGGCGCCGG
Source organism: Arthrobacter sp. DualSoilB13 (assembly GCF_055389195.1). NCBI lineage: Bacteria > Bacillati > Actinomycetota > Actinomycetes > Micrococcales > Micrococcaceae > Arthrobacter > Arthrobacter sp. DualSoilB13. Next base: position 4,243,402 of record NZ_AP035865.1, read on the forward strand.
TTACTCCGGCCACTTCTCGCTGGAACTCGAAACCCGGGACGTCACCCACGGCGAGCGCCCGGCCGCTGCCGCCAAGGCAGCCAGCTTCATCACAGACCTCATCTAACAACCACCACCCAAGGAGCACCATGACCACCATCCAGCGCACCGCCGTCCTCACCGGAGCTACCTCCGATCGCGGCATCGGCCTGACCACCGCCCGCCGCTACGCCAACCAGGGCTGGGGCGTAGTCATCCTGGACCTCGACGGCGAGAAGTCCGCCAAGGTTGCTGCGGAGGTCGCCAACGAATTCAACGTCCCCGCCTTCGGCTATGAAATCGACGTCGCCAATGAGGCGTCCGTCATCGCTGCCCAGGCCGCCGTTGCCGCAGAGGTTGCCGCCGGGAACCTCCCGCCCGTGGGCGCACTGGCCAACATTGCCGGCATCACCTCTCCCGTTCCCTTCCTGGAAACCACACTTGAGCTGTGGCACAAAGTCATGGACGTCAACGCCACGGGAACCTACCTGGTTACCAAGGCCTTCCTGCCGGACATGATTGCCAACGGCTGGGGCCGGATCGTGAACATGTCCTCGGTCTCCGCCCAGCGCGGCGGCGGCGTGTTCGGCAAGGTTCCCTACTCCGCAGCCAAGGCCGCCATCCTGGGCTTCACCAAGGCACTCGCCCGCGAAATCGGGGAGACCGGCGTGACCGTCAACGCCATCACCCCCGGTGCAGTGGACACGAACATCCGCGTCGGCAGCACCGATGAGCAGGAAGCCGCCATCAACGCCGGCATCCCGCTGGGCCGCAACGCCACCACGGAGGAAGTAGCCGCCGTCATCACGTTCCTCTCCTCGGAAGACTCCGCGTACCTTACCGGAACCACCATCGACATCAACGGCGGCAGCCACATCCACTAAGCCCCTCCCCCAGTCCGAAATCCAGAACCAGGACCCACCATGACCAGAATCTTCAACGATCCCGCCGACTTCGCCGACGAAGCCCTCGCTGGCTTCTGCGATGCCCACTCGGACCTCGTCCGCCAGGTGGAAGGTGGCGCAGTGCGCCGCAGCCGCCCCTCAGCGCCCAAGGTTGCCGTCATCACCGGTGGCGGCTCCGGGCACTACCCTGCCTTTGCCGGCATCATCGGTCCGGGATTCGCCGACGGCGCCGTGGTGGGCAACATCTTCACCTCGCCTTCCGCCCAGCAGGCTTACTCGGTGGCGAAGGCAGCCAATTCCGGAGCGGGAGTGGTGTTCACTTACGGGAACTACGCCGGCGACGTGATGAATTTCGGCATGGCGACCGAGCGCCTGAATGCTGAGGGCATCCCGACGGAGAACGTGCTGGTCACGGACGACATCGCCAGCGCCTCCCCCGACGAGATCGAGAAGCGCCGCGGCATAGCCGGGGACTTAGTGGTCTTCAAAGTCATGGGAGCTGCTGCCGAAGCCGGGCTGGACCTCCACTCCGTGGTTCGCTTGGGGCGCAAGGCGAATGAGTTCACCCGAACCATTGGCACGGCATTCAGCGGCTGCACCTTCCCCGGCGCCGAGCAGCCTCTGTTCCGCCTTCCCGAGGGACAGATGGGCTTGGGTCTTGGTATCCACGGCGAACCTGGGCTGTTCGATACCGAGCTGCCATCCGCCGTCGAGCTTGGCCGGGAACTGGTGCGACGCGTGCTGGCCGAGACGCCTGTGGGCGCTTCCACCCGCCTGGCCGTGCTCCTCAACGGCCTGGGCTCCACCAAGCACGAAGAACTCTTTGTCCTCTGGCGGACCGTGGCTCCCTTGCTGCGCGAGGCCGGTTACACGCTGGTCATGCCGGAGGTGGGCGAGCTGGTGACGAGCCTGGACATGGCCGGTGCCTCGTTGACGCTGACGTGGCTGGATGACGAACTGGAGGAGTACTGGACCGCACCAGCGCTAACACCTGCATACCGTCGCGGTGCGGTGGGGTTCGCTGCCGCTTCCTCTGACACCGCGGAAGCTGAGACGGACAACGTTGCCGCTGCGGACTACTCCTCCACAGCCGAGTCCCGCGCATACGCTGCCCAGTGCCTTCGAGCCTTGGACACGACGGCCACGCTGCTCCGCGATTCCGAATCAATCCTCGGGGACATGGACGCAATCGCCGGCGACGGCGATCACGGCCGTGGCATGGTTCGCGGATCAGCAGCCGCCCTGGAAGCAGCAACCGTGGCCCTTGAGCGTGGCGCAGGTGCCGGCTCGCTACTGGCCGCTGCCGGCGACGCGTGGGCAGATAAGGCCGGCGGCACGTCGGGCGTCCTCTGGGGTGCCGGACTGCGCGCCTTAGGCGAACGGTTGGGGGACGCAGAAACCCCGACGCCGGACGTCCTAGCCCAGTCTGTTCGAGCTTTCGCGGACCGCATCGCGAGCCTCGGGAAAGCCGACATCGGCGACAAGACCATGATGGATGCCCTGCTTCCGTTCGCGTCCTCACTGGAGGACCGCATCTCCTCCGGCGCTGTTGCGGAGGACGCTTGGGCAGCTGCCGCAGCCGACGCTACAGCGGCTGCTGCGTCCACCGCGGAACTTCGCCCCCTCAAGGGTCGGGCCCGGCCACTGGCCGAAAAGAGCATCGGCACGCCGGATCCCGGGGCGACGTCGCTCGCCATGGTGTTCGCCGCCGTCGGGCCCCATTTCACAGCCGTTCCCGTTGCAGCAACCCACTAGGAGAATTTCATGCGCATCATTGTGGGCGCCGACGAAGCCGGCGTTGATTACAAAGACCGAATCATGGCCGATCTTGAGGCCGACTCCAGGATCACCGAAGTGATCGACATCGGAGTGAACCGCGCGGACGAGGACTTCACCAGGCCCTACCCCTACGTGGGCATCGCCGCCGGTGAAATGATCCGGGACGGCAAGGCTGACAGGGCCATCCTTTTCTGCGGCACAGGCATTGGTGTGGCGATCGCAGCCAACAAGGTCCCGGGTATCCGTGCCACGGCTGCCCATGATTCGTTCTCCGTGGAGAGGTCCATCCTGTCCAACGACTGCCAGGTCCTCACCATGGGCCAACGCGTTGTGGGCGTGGAACTGGCCCGTCGCTTGGCCAAGGAATGGATCGGCTACGCGTTCGATCCCGAATCCGGGTCGGCCGCCAAGGTGAAGGTACTCATGGACTTCGAGGGCTGCTGAACAGCTCTTCCCAGGCCGGGCAGTAGGGGCTAGAAGCCGCCGCCACCCGCCCCGGTTTCGCCGGCCATGTTGGCAAAGCGGGAGTAATGGCCCTGGAATGCCACCACGATGTCCTTGGTGGGACCGTTACGGTGCTTGGCGATGAGGATGTCAGCTTCGCCTGCGCGCGGTGACTCTTTGTCGTAGACGTCCTCACGGTGGAGCAGGATCACCATATCGGCGTCCTGCTCGATGGAGCCGGATTCACGGAGGTCGGACACCATGGGGCGCTTGTCCTGGCGCTGCTCGGAACCACGGTTCAGCTGCGACAGGGCAATGACGGGAACCTGAAGCTCCTTGGCGAGCAGCTTGAGCGCACGCGAGAACTCGGAAACTTCCTGCTGGCGCGATTCCACCTTTTTGCCGGAGCTCATGAGCTGGAGGTAGTCGAGGATCACGAGCTTGAGGTCGTGCTGTTGCTTGAGGCGGCGGCACTTGGCGCGGATTTCCATGAGGGACATGTTGGGGCTGTCATCAATAAACAGCGGAGCATCGTTCATGCGACCCATGGTGGTGGCGATCTTGGACCATTGCTCGTCCTTGATGGTGCCCTTGCGGAGATCCTGCAGGCCAATGGTCGCTTCTGCTGAGAGAAGACGCATCGCAATTTCGTTCCGGCCCATTTCCAAGGAGAACATGACCGTGGCCAGGTTGTTCTTGATGGCAGCGGAGCGGGCAAAGTCCAGCGCGAACGTGGACTTACCCACGGCAGGACGGGCGGCGATAACGATCATCTGGCCCGGGTGGAGTCCGTGCGTCAGTTCGTCCAGTTCGTAGAAGCCGGTGGGAACGCCGGTCATGCCCTCGCCGCGGTGACCCGAAGCTTCGATCTCGTCCACGGTGGACTCCATGACGTCCTTCAACGCCACGTAATCCTCGGCAGTACGCTTTTCCGCCACCGCGTACACCTCGGCCTGCGCCTGGTTGACGAGGTCTTCCACCTCGCCGTCCTGGCCGTAGCCCATCTGGACGATTTTGGTGCCGGCGTTAACAAGGCGCCGTAGCACCGCACGCTCTGCAACGATCTCAGCGTAGTAGCCTGCGTTGGCCGCCGTTGGCACGGTCTGAATGAGCTCGTGGAGGTAGGCGGGGCCGCCGATACGGTTGATCTCACCACGCTTGGTCAGTTCATCCGAGACGGTGACGGCGTCAGCGGGTTCACCGCGGCCGTAGAGGTCAATGATGGACTCATAGATGGTCTCGTGGGCGGGACGGTAGAAGTCGTGTCCGCGAACGATCTCCACGACGTCGGCAATTGCGTCCTTGGACAGCATCATTCCACCGAGCACCGACTGTTCAGCGGGGATGTCCTGGGGAGGTTTCCGGCTCGAGTCCGAAGCGCGTGAGCCCTCGATTGAGTCCAAGTGCGTTACTGACAAAGCCGTCCTCCATTTGTGTGCCGCTGTAGAGCTGAACTCCCTGGCGGCCCGTAAAGCGCAGTGCGTGGCCAAGTGTCCGCCTGGTGCATCTCACGATGTCACGCAGGCCCGACAGAATAGCCGCGTCCACAGGTTATCCACAGTGGCTTCCATGGGCTCTTCTCAAGTGGTGACTTTTTGGAAGCCCAGGAAACACTTTCGCGGGATATTCGTGCCCAAAATGGACACTCCAGACACGTTACAGCAGGTGCTTCACACCCCCTGTGGATAACCTGTGGAATACCAGCCAGAGGTTGTGCACAGACTGTGCGTTACCCTGTGGATAGAGAATTTCTTTCACGGGAAATAACGCTCTGACCTGCGGAAACACTCCCCACACGCTGTGGACGCGAGAAAGTTTTGCCAGCAATTAATCCACAGACACTACAGCTCCGGGGGTCATCCAAGGACGGAAAATCCGGTGATACATACTCGAAATGTGATGCATCTTACAAAACCGTCTTTAATTTGACAGAGATCTCTCAGAAGCCTATGCCGGAAGTGGAATGTGCTGTGGATAACCAAGTTCTGGCATAAGCTCTAGGCATGGGGATGAACTTTGGTGACGTACTGACGATTGTCCTTCCGCTTCTTGTCCTCGTGGGCCTGCTGTGGGCGCTCACGGCAGCCTTCAAGCCGCGCGATACCGGCCTTTCCGACGCCGAGAGGTATCAACGCGAACTGGCGGCACGTTCCGCTGCCCACCAAGCGTCCCAAGTGCGGGAGGCACTGGCCCTTCGCGCCCGCATAGATGCCACTACCAAGCCGAGCCAGAACGAGGCCAGCCATCGCGAGCAGGTGGAGAACAGCAGGACGGCCATTCAGGCACAGGCTGCGCGGTCTCACGCTGCCGGACAAACGGGACACCAACCAGCAGTGCTCCCCAACGGTCAACTGAACCCTCAACTGGCCTTCGAGTTACAAAACCTGGTCCGCAGCGGTAAAAAGATCGAGGCCATCAAAGTCCTCCGCCAGGCCACCCATTCAGATTTGCTTACTGCCAAGAACTACGTAGATCGGCTATGACGACGCCATGGATTCCATCCTCATCCCGCTCCTGATCCTCGTTGCGGTCATTGCGGGAGTGCTCCTGCTTATTCGCTCTTTCACCAAGCGCTCCGTCGAAAGCAAGGCCGACTTCGCAGCGGCGAATGCACCCAAGGACGCGGTTGAGTTGGCCAGAGAGTCTGCAGCGAAGCTGAATCAAGAGCAGCACAGGCAGCTCTACTCGCTCATTGCCCAGGGACAGGGCATGGCGGCCATCAAGCTTTACCTGCAGGCGACTGGAGAGGGCCTGCGGGCCTCGCGTGACGCCGTCGGCGCACTGGCGGCGCACCCCCAGCCGTTCACTCCGGAAGCCACACCCAAAGATTTGATTGCCGACGACGACGACGAGCCTGAACGTTTCCCCTACAGGTACAGGGCAATCGTCAGTAAGGGCGATGTCACCCGGGAAGTGAGCAGCAACATGCTCAACGACGAGATTTACGGTCGTATCCGCACGCTGGCAAAGAGCGGCGATGTTGAGGGCGCGGCACTTGCTTTGACGCGCCACTCAGACATCAACATCAAGCAGGCCCGCGAGTTCATTGAGCTGTTGGACGACTAAAAGCTAGAAGTCGAACAAGTCCCCCAGGAAACCTTCCTTCTTCTTGCGCTTGCGGCCGTACTGGTCGCGACCATAGCCGTCGCGTCGGTCGTCATCCCTCCGGTCGTAGTCGCGCCTATCCCTATCGTCGTACCGCGGCTGCTGTGGCCGGGACTCGAAGGGGTTGTAGATGGGCGGGGGCGCGATCGGCGGCTGGGACGGTGCGGCGGCAGGCCGGGCAGGGGCTGGAATGGTCTCCGCAGCGACCCGGTCAATGATCTTGTCCAGCTCCCCGCGATCCAGCCACACGCCCCTGCACTGCGGGCAGTAGTCGATCTCCACGCCGCTTCGTTCGCTCATCACCAGGTCAATGGAATCCACAGGACATTTCATGTTTGCCCCAACGATCGGCCCTGGCAATTAGTTCGTCCTATCTGCCTGCTGAGATTCCGGCAAGCAACTGTTCAAACGGCAGCGACTCAAGTGCATCGTTCTTCCGGTGCGGCTGGGAACCGCTCAATAGTTGCACGAGTTCACCGGCCGCTCGGTCTACGCGCACCGACAGGGGCGAGGCGCCGTCGTCGGTGTTTCCCCAGTCCTGCGGCCCCGCGAAGACGCCGGTGGCCGCAATCCTGGTGCGCAGGTAGCTGAACAGGGGACGCATTGCGTAGTCGAGGACCATCTGGTGGCGGTCGGTGCCGCCTGTGGCGCCCAGCAGCACGGCTTTGCCGTCCAACGACTTCGGGTCCAGGACGTCGATGAACGACTTGAACAGGCCGCTGTAAGAGGCGCTGAAGACGGGGCTGACGGCGATGATGGCGTCAGAATCCTCGACGCCGGCAATCACGTCCGCCAGGCGCGGTGCGGCATAGCCGGTGACGAAGTTGTTGGCGATGTCCACTGCGAGGTCGCGCAGTTCAACGACGTCAATCTTCGCGTCGTACCCGGCCGCGCGCAGTTGCCGCTCGGTGGAGGCGGCCAGCTGGTCGGCCAGCAAGCGGCTCGACGACGGGACGCCGAGTCCGGCGGAAAGTACGGTGATGCGGCGGGTTTCCATGGCATTCTCCTGTTGCTCGTTCATCCAGCTTACATGCATTTGCATCTAAATCACTGAACGGGTGATGAGTCAGAAGTATTCCCGCGGCGTCTTGGCTACTCCTTGAGCTGCATCAGAAACGCCACGGTTGCCGCGGAAATCTGCTCTTGGGCAACGCCCCGATCCACAGAGGGTTCGCCGTCGCCGGGCTGCGCACCGTAGCTTCCGAAGAACGCGTGATTCCCGCCTCGGATTTCAACGAAGGTGGCATCGGCGGGCAGCAACTCACGGGAGGCGTCGATCTTCGCCGGCGTGCTGAGGCCATCTTCGGTGCCGGAAATGGACAGAACCTGCAGTCCCGACCGGTCACGCAAGGAGTCCAAAGGGTAGGAGGCGTAAAGCAGCAGACCATCCACATCCTTGTTTCCCAGAGCAAAAGAGCTCGCGCTCACCCCTCCCAGCGAGTGGCCACCCACCGTCCATGTGGAGATCTCAGGATGGTCAGCCATGGCCCCACGTGCCTGGCTTCCGTCCAGCAGGCTGAGATTCAGGGGCGTCTTGAGAATCACCACGAGGACCCCGGCGTCCACCGCTGGCTTGAGGATGTCCGCATACGCCCGCGCTTCAACGCGAGCGCCCGGATAGAAAACGAGCCCCTTGGTGACAGCTGCCCCGGCCGGCTTCATGGTGATGGCTGTGGGCGATTCCACCATGGATCCGGCCACCGATCCCGCTTCAGCCGCTTCGGAGGCCTGGTATGCGAAGGGATTCAGCCACGCCAGCATGGCCACAAGTGCCAGCACGCCGACGCGCGCGGCCCACGCACCCACAGCCCTGGCCAAGGACCGCTTCGAGGAGCTACGGCGTCGACGCCACAGCAAAATACCCCAGAGAACTCCGACGACGGCGGCCGTCACCAGGAGCGACGGCAGGAGCGGATGACCACGCAGTACGGCCGGATTTCCCAGCAGCATCCACCCCGGAACTAGGACCAACGCGGCCACGCACACGGCGGAAACCCAGAACAAAACCGGTAGGCGCTTGTCTGCGGTGACCTGCAAAGAGGAAGTCATTCCTCAAGAATAGTTCCATCATGGAGATAAATTGAAGTCCGCTAGGGTTCTGCCGTGCTCAACGCCTCAGCGCGTGCTCGGACAGGAAGTCGAACGTCTTGTCCCGCGCCTCACGGGCCTCGGCAAAGTTCAAATGGAACTGATACTCATGAGGTAGCTCGGGCTGGTGAGTGGCCGGCCAGAACAGCTCGGTCACCGGAACTCCCGCATCCTTCAGCCGGTTGCTGTAGGGAACCGACTGGAGCCACGTGAGCCCGTCACCATTGCCGCCGCTGATGAACGTGGGAGGGAAGTCGTCGGTCACGAAATCGATGGTGGACATGGTGGCCCCGGCGTAGGTAGCGGACCAGTCCTTGGTGCCCGTGTAGGCCCACAGTGACGTCTTGAATCCCCAGGCCACAATCCCGTTGAGATCCGCCATGGCCCTGAGGTCGTACACGCCGCAATGCAGGATGGTGGCAGCCAGATCCGATTTCTGGAGCGCGGGCTCAATTCCCATCAGATTGGCATACCCGGGGTTTACGGTGAGCGTGGTCATCTGGCTGGCGAGCTGGGCGCCGGCGGAGTCACCGGCCAGAACTATGCGGCTGGCGTCCACGTTCAGCTCGGCGGCATTGGCCTTGATATAGGCGAGAGCTTCGTTGATGTCCCGCACCGCCGTGGGGTAGGTGGCCTCCGGTGCAATGGGGTAACTCATGCCGATGGTGGTGTAGCCCTCGGCGGCGATGATCTTCAGGTACGGATTCACGTCGCGCTGCGCTCCTGAAATCCACGCGCCACCGTGAATCCACACCACAGTGGGAAGTGCCGCCGTGGTGCCTTGAGGACTAAAGACATCAAAGGTGGATCCGGGCTTGTAGACCACCCCTTCTTGGGTTTGCAGCGGCGTATCCGGAACGTATGGAGTCATTTCGTCAATGGTTGCCTGTGCTCCGCGCTCAAAAACAGCACGGATCAGCAGCGCCGAGGGCCACGGAGTAGCCGAAAGTGCCAGCGCGACTACCAACACCAGCAGGATCGCCAACTCAAGCTTCCGTCGCCGCGCGGAGCGCTTTCGCTTGGTGCTGGAACGTAGGCCCGTACGTGCCTGCTCATCCTGCCTCGTACTGGCTTGGTTCGATTCCAACGGCCCCATCACACACTCCCCCGGTCGGCGTACCTCTGGACCATGCTAAGGCGGAGGGTCGTCCCCGAGGGTCAGGACAGCGGCCGCGCCGCCGCCAGCGGAACCCCTCGCCGCCGTCGAACGTCATAACGACCATCCACCGCGTGTAACCCACGACGCCTTCTAGCGCCTGCAGTCACTTTTGAGCCAGAGTGTAGGGGTGCACTCACATCGGCGCGCCCACCGCCTATCCGCCCCGCACGAAAGAAGACCATGACACACCAAACAATCGCCCCTCTGGACGGCGTCCGGGTTCTGGAGCTCGGCAACTACATCGCCGCGCCCACGGCAGGCAGGCTGCTGGCCGACTTCGGAGCTGAAGTCATCAAGGTGGAGCGGCCCGGAACCGGCGACGAACTACGCAACTGGCGCCTGCACAAGGGCAACACGTCCATGCTGTACCGCACCCTGAACCGCAACAAAAAGTCAGTGGTCCTGGATCTCCGCACGGATGCGGGCAAGCAGGCAGTGCTGGAGCTCGTGGCCAAATGCGACATCCTTCTGGAGAACTTCCGTCCCGGCACCCTGGAAAGGTGGGGTTTGGGGCCCGAGGTTCTCAACGACGCGAACCCGGACCTCATCGTCACCCGCATTTCCGCCTTCGGGCAGACGGGACCGCTGTCGCAACGGCCTGGTTTCGCCGCCGTCGCCGAAGCCTACGGAGGGTTCCGCAACCTGGTAGGCGACCCGGACCGCGCGCCGGTGCGGGTGGGCGTCTCCATCGGAGACTCAATCGCGGGCCTGTACGCCGCCTTCGGTTCCATGATGAGCCTGTACCAGCGTGAAGCACGACGCCGGGACTCGGCTGGCGCTGTTCCGCTCACCGAGCGCATCATCGACGTCGCGTTGAACGAGGCCATGTTCTCCATGATGGAGTCACTGATCCCTGACTACCAGGCATACGGCGTGGACCGGCAGCGCGTCGGTGGCCGCATGGAGGGCATCGCTCCGTCCAACGCCTACGTGTGCAAGGACGGCGCGAGCATTGTGGTGGCCGGTAACGGGGATTCGATCTACCAGCGGTACATGCAGACCATTGGTCGCCCTGACCTCGCAGAAGACCCTTCCCTGCAGACAAACGCCGGGCGCTGGGCCAAGCGTGAAGAGTTGGACCAGGCCATCGGCGAGTGGGCAGCCACGCTGTCAGGCGCCGAGGCCCTCGAAGCCCTCGAAGCCGCCGGTGTTCCCGCCGGTCCCATCTACACCGCGGCGGACATCAGCACGGACAGCCAGTACGCCGCCCGCAACATGATCCAGAAGTTCGACGTTTCCACCGGCGAGGAAATCCTCCCCGGCGTCGGATTCCCCGGCATTGTTCCCGTGATCGGAGACCAGTCCCTGCCCATCCGAAACCTCGGCCCCGACCTGGGCGAAAACACGCAGGAAATCCTTGGCGGACTCCTCACCATGGATGCAGCGCAGATCAATGCGGCTTCCGGCCGCGAGGAGGCCCGACCATGAACCGCTTCGAAAGCCCCCTGGCATCCACGCTGGGCAACGTCATCCTCAGGGACGTCACCCTGCGCGACGGACTCCAACTCACCGGCAAACTCCTGCCCACGGACCAGAAGATCGAAACCGTGCGGGAACTGCTGCGGCTGGGCGTTCCCGCCATCGAGCTCGGCTCCATGGCCCGCGCCGACCTTGTCCCCACCATGGCCAACACACTCGAAGTAGTCCGGGCCCTCACCCCAGAAGAACTGGAGAAATGCTGGATCTGGGTAGCCACACCAGGCCACGTAGCCAAAGCATCAGCAGCTGGTGCGCGGAACTTCCAGTACTGCCTGTCAGCCTCCGACTCCCACAACAAGGCGAACATCGGGCGGACCACTGATGAGAGCCTGGCCGCCCTGCCCGAAGCTGTTGCGTACACTCGCGCAGTGAACGGCCAGATCCAGCTGTGCATCGCAACGTCCTTCACCTGCCCGTTCGAAGGTTACGTTCCGGAGGAGCGCATTCTTTCGATCGCCAACGACCCCCGGGCCGAGGGCACCACGGACATCGTCATCTGCGACACCCTGGGGCAAGCCATTCCAGCGCAGGTAGCCCGCCTGATCACCCGGGTCCGGGACGAGTCCCCCGCCCGGCGAATCGTCTATCACGGCCACGACACCTGGGGCCTGGGCGTGGCCAACACACTTGCCGCCATCCAAGCCGGTGCCGCAATGGTGGACGGGGCCCTCGGCGGACTGGGCGGCTGCCCGTTCGCACCCGGCGCCAGCGGCAACACCTCCAGCGAGGACATCCTCTTCGCAACCCGGCCCGAGTGGCTCACCCCGGATGTTTTCGGGGAGCTCGTAGTCCTGTCCGAGAAGCTGCTTGCCGAACTGGGCGAACCGAACCGCTCCAAGGCAGCCGAAGGCGCGAGGTCCAAGGCAGCGGCCTTTGACTGGGTTAAGCCGTCGCGCTACACCACCTAGTCCTACCTGCCTGCCCCACCAGCGGCCATCAGTTCGAGGCGCTTCAAGGTCTCCCGGTTCCGGACCCCGATGACAGGATCCCGCAGGACCTTGGGAACCACTTTTCCCGGCCCACGCACGGCGTCTTCGGCAATGGAAACACGGCACTGATGGCCACCCAAATCTTCAAGGGTGATCACTATTTTCGCTTCACCCATGGGCCATCCCCGGGCAAGCAGCTCCAGCTTACGGCCGGTCTCCACGGCGGTGACACTGGTGCTGTCATCGATGAGGAAGGGCCAAGAGCCCACGGAATGATGCAGCTTGGCACCTGGCTGGGGCCATGCCGCGTCCACGGAGCGGATTCGGGAGGCACCCACCACCCAGCCTGTATAGAGCCAGCCATCCTCGATCACTTTCCATACGTCCGCGGCGGGGCTTTTGAACAACTGGGTCACTATGGACATGGTGGTCCTCTCTGCGTGCTCACCAGGATGGCTTGATTAACCTAAGCATGCTTAGCGTCAGCATGTCACAGGGGCATTAAGGAGTGGGCTTGCTCGCCTTGCCATCCAACCAGAGAGTGTACGATTCGTCGCGGTGCGTGCCGTCCGATCCCACATGCTTGCTGTCAATCCGCGGCCCCTTCTTGATGACATGCACCAACGCCATTCCGTGACCGCGTCCAAGATCGTAGTCCGCTTTGAGCCATTCAAGAATCGCCCCGGCCTTCACCGAAGGGTCTTTGAAGCCCTTGGTGTCTGCTATTTCAACCAACTGACGCGGAGTGAGTCCGGTCTTGTCTTCAATAGCGTCAAGGTAAGCCTGGAATGACATCAGGGTGGCCTTTCGTCCGGAAATCAACGAGCAGAATTCTGCGTGCGTGCGGTCATCTTACCCAGCTCAAGGCAACAGATCATGCCCATGTAGGCTGGGATCGGCAAAATGGGGGAATCAGTGGCTGAACCGGGCAAAACTCAAACACGTCCGCGCTTAGGATGCTTTGCCGTGCTCCTTATTGGAGTGGTCTTGTTTGCATGGGTGTGCTCCATCCTCTGGACAGGAATAGACGAGGGCGCCGTTCCACCGGATTCAGCATTTCCCTCGATTCCCGGCCCCAGTCAACCAAGGGCTGTTTCCACTGAATGTGGATCGGGTGGTTGTTGGCGGGAAATGGCAGTAGAGGTCGAAGCACCGCATACTGCCGAATCCCTGGCAGCCGAAATGGGCCTGGCTTCGCGCCGTTGCGGGGCAGCAAACTTGTGGACTCTGAGAAAAACCTGCACCGGAATCGCCCATAGCAGTGCGGGGAAGCTATGGATCTCCTTGTCATATTCGCCTCTTATTTCAGAGTACTAGCCGCGAAGCGGATACCGGGCAAGAGCGGACCGCGGAAGGGCTCCAACTGGTTGGCCCGGAGCCTCCTACTCGTCCGCGCCCCTACACTGATCGCATGACGTGCCGGCGGTGGCTTTTCCTTGCGGCGGGTCTGGCTCTGGCCATGACCATGCCATTTCTGGCCGCCTGCAGCTCCGGCAGTACCGGCTCTCCCTCCGGCAGCGGGAGTACCCAGCCCGTAGCTGTGGAGATTAACCAGTCCCGGGACCAATACGGAAAACAGGCCATCCTGCTGCAGCTCACCAACACCACGGATTCGCCAATAACTGTGACTGTGGCGCAGCTGCAATCCCCGCTGTTCCAAGGTGACATCGCCTGGAAGCCTTCTGCTGGCGGCCTCGAACTGCCGCCGCGTCAGCCGAAGAGCCTGCCCGCAATACTGCCCGCGGCCTCCTGCGAAGTATCAGAAGGCACAACAACAGCACTTAACGCCAGGATCACCTACGCAGAACCGGGCAAGGAGCCCGTGGAGGCCAGCACCAACGCTTCCGATCCCTTCGGCGTCCTTTCCAGAAACGCCGGCGAGCTGTGCCTGGCATCGGAGGCCGCCGCCGTCGCTGTCATGGTCCTGGACCCCGCGCTGGAGGTTGCCGCTGACGGCCGCACCGCCGTCGTACGCCTTCTCATCACGCCGGCCACGCCGGGGACTGACCCGGGAAGCCTCACTATCGAGTCATTTGAGGAGACCACCTTGCTGGCGAAATCTCCGGCAGACCCCTGGCCGGCACATCTCGCCGTGGGCGCGCGCAAACAGGAACTACCTCTTACTATCCGGCCCGCCCGCTGCGATCCCCACGCTGTTGCTGAAGACAAGGTGGGCACCCTCCTGCCGCTGAGGGTGACCGTTGGTGACCGGAGGGGCGTGCTGAAGATTGCGGCCTCGAATGAACTGCGCGGCCGGATTTATGACTTCGTTACGGCCGCCTGTGCCCCGGCAGGCTAGAGGTGCCTAGCCGAGGGTAGCCAACGCCCCGGGAGCACACTCCACCCTGACCTTGACGTTAGCCTCCACGGACTTGACCTCGCCGTCCATTTGATACGGCAGCGGCTTGAGCGTGGTGAATTCATAGCTGCTCACGCTCGGCTGATCACCAAGGCCCTGGGTGGTGGCCTTTAGCGCGGTCAGCAGAACACGCCACTTGGGCATGTGCGGAAAAGTGATGACTTCAAACTTTCCGTCGGACGGGTGATCCTCTGCCTCACTCAAAGTGGCGTACTTGGCCATTTCATTGATGTTGGCGAACACCAGGCTGTCGAACTTCCGGCGCTTTCCATCCGCCAGGCGGATGCCGAAAGGCTCGAACTTGGAAAAGGTCTGGATCACGGTGACCATTTCCTTGAGAGCGCCCTTACTGCCCTTTTCCAGTTCAGTGGCCACCACCGGGGTCAGGCCGAATCCGATGTAGGAATGCGCGTATTCATAGGGCGCATCATCATTCTGACCCGTGTGAATCCGAAGAAGATCGATGTTGTGGACACGGCCCTCCACAATGGCCTCTTCCAACGGCTTGGTGCCAATGATCCGGCTATGGTCGTTGGCGTTGCCTGCAGCCAAAACCGCGGAAACGGCTCGCGGATTCTCCGCCTGCATGACGCCGTTGACAACCTCGTTGTACCCCCCATCGCCGCTGACGGAGACCACCAGGACGTCGCCGCCCTTTGAGGCCGCCTCACGCGCCAGGTCCACAGCATGCCCGGCATGCTCAGTGGGCTGAAGTGTAATTTCGGACTGGTACGTGAGCAGCTGCTCGAGCTTGTCGTGCAGCTGCTGCGCGAGCTCAGGTGCGTCCCCGGTGCTGTTGGGGTTGAAGATGATGACAATCGACTCAAAGGTCCGTGCAGTATCCATATGTGCTCCTCCTAGATGCGCCCGCTTAACTTCTACCCAATGCGCTGGGCGTCAATCAGGTGCCGGTGGAGTGAGTGAGGTAGGGGCGGCCAGCCCTCATGTGCCCGTCCAGCTCTTTGAGTTTGCCACGATAGGCGGCCACGGAGAAGTCGGGCACTAACCACACGCCTTTACGCAGGTCCACAACAACGCGCTGCGTAGACCAAATAGATGGTGTGAACGGACCAAACCCCCTGGCCCGGTCACACTATTTAGACGATTGGCGTGAACCTGCCGTGATGTCTCAAGGCAGGCAGTGAAGCCTGAAAAGGGATCTGTGGAAAAGCTTGAGTCGTCCTTCTTGTCCGCCCGGTACTGGCCGCAGCTAGACGGGCTCCGAACCGTCAGCATCGCAATAGTCCTCGTCTCTCACATGAGCGACCCCCACATCTGGGGATTTCTCAACGGGTCAATGGGAGTGACTCTTTTCTTTGTGATCAGCGGTTTCCTGATCACATCGCTCCTGATCCGCGAGGAACGCCGACGTGGCCGGGTGTCGATCTTTCAGTTCTATGTAAGAAGGGCCTTTCGCATCCTGCCGCTTTATTACATTGCGCTTTCAACGGCCGCAGTGGGCGTCTTCATGTTCGGCCTGGGTGAGGGTCCGGTCAAATTTGCGGAGCGGTTACCGCTCCTGGCAACGTTCAATGGGGATCTCGCCAGCGGTGGCAGCTTTGTCCACAGTTGGTCGCTTGGCATCGAGGAAAAGTTCTACATCGTGTGGCCGTTCCTCATGTTCGCCATACGGCTGATAAGAAGGCATCGACTGGCCACGGCCAGCGTTTTGCTCGTCCTCGCCTCCGCGGCCAGTTACTGTGAAGGTGCGCGATACTTCGGGATTTACACCGCCATTCTTGCCGGTTGCGTCCTTGGCCTCACCATGCACACCCACCGGGGATTCAAGATGGTGTCAAAGCTCGCGCACCCCGGAGTGGCTGCCGCGCTCATACCTGTAGCTATCACCGCCTACATTCTTGACCCGGTCCTCCCCGGCGGCGCCGAGAGCGGCAATGCGCACGTCCTGTTCTCCTTCACCGTTGCGCTTCTTTTCCCTTCATTCATCCTTGCTACCTCGCCCCTCACAAGGTTGCTGAGCTGGAAGCCTGTCGCTTTCCTGGGGACCAGGACGTATGCGATCTACCTTTTCCACCCTTTCTGCATCGACGTGGTGAGCATGGCTATCCCTGCTGACCAACGAAATTTTGGGCTCGCTATTGTCAGGCTGGTCCTGGCCGCCGCCATGTCATTCGGTGTTGCAGAGGTACTGGCCCGTACCGTCGAACAGCCGCTGATTCTGTTAGGGAAGCGGTTGACATCCACCTCGAGGCGCACGACTGCCCCGTCCTCAGTACCCGCCAACAAGGCCTAAACAGGCATCTCTTCTTCTCCGCCGCGAAGTGGGCAGCAACTTTGGCTATCAGAGGGTGACGCAATCCCGCCGGTAGGGTTGCACCATGGGGAAGGTATTGGAGGCCGAAAGGCTGCTGGTTGGCTATGCCGGGTCTCCGGTTTGCGGCGAAGTGACCGCGACGGTGGACGCTGGTGAAGTCCTGGGAATGGTAGGCGTCAACGGCGCCGGAAAGTCCACGGTGGCCCGGACCATTGCGGGACGGCAGAGCGCCCTGGCCGGAGACATCAAGGTCCACGGCCTCCTCATCGATCCGGACGCGGTACCGTTCCGTCGGCAAGTCTCCGCAGTTTTCGACGACGATCTCTTCTTCCCGTCCCTCACAGTCCGCGAGCATTTGCTCCTCATTGCCCGTGGGCACTCCCTGGATGACCCCGAAGCTCGCGTTGAAGAAGAACTGGACTTCTTTGGGCTCCTGGGCAGGGCCCACGCCATCCCGGATGCGTTGTCCTCCGGCCAGCGCCGCAGGTTACTGCTTGCCGCCGGGCTCATCCGCCCGTCGTCGCTCCTTATCCTGGATGAGCCGGAACAGCGGCTGGATCCCACAATGCGCGACGCCCTGGGTGATCGAATCGCCGCGCATGCCCAAGACGGTGGTGCCGTGGTCCTGGTGACCCACGATCCGCAACTGCTGCTCGCCACGGCCACCACGTGTTTGGTCATTGACGAGGAAGTCCAGGAGTTCCACCCCGAGCAGGGGGCCTCGATCATTGCCGGATCCTGACGTGCTTGCCCTTGAACGTTCCCCGCAATGCCGGGAGCTGGCATCGGACATTGTCCGTTTCACCCGCCGATCCGCCCGGCGCTACAAACGCAGCCGGATCTCGTGGGGAACCCGCTTCGTTGACGCCTACAGTTGGGGACTCGGCATAGGTGTTTCCCTGACCATTGCGGCCTCGTTCGTGCTGGCGCTGCGCAACGAAATCGCGGAGAGGACATCACCGCAGAACAGCATCATCCGGGCCCAATGGGTGGTGCTGCCGGAGTCCTTGCTGTGGACGTCCATCACACTCGCGGCCCTCCTGGTCATCAGCAACCTTGCCCGGAAGCTTGGACCGATGTCAGTGAATGGAGCAGAGAGCACTTGGTGGCTCACGCTCCCGGTCGACCGCCGGCCCATGGTTCTGCCGCCTTTCATTCGCAGGGTGGCCCTTACCGCAGCCGGATCAGCCATCATCTACCTGCCCTTCAGCATGGTGACCGCTGTTGACCGCGCTCCTGGCGAACACGTTCTTGCCGCACTCACCTTCGGAGCTGCGGGTTCCATCGCGGTGACTCTGGCCGCCCTTCAGCAGCTTGCCCTCATGGGTCCGCGGCTTGGCAAGACAATTGCGACGGGGGGAGTTCTTGCGTGCTCTGTCCTTCCGGCCTTCTCATCCTCTCCGTGGCCCACAGCACTGGCGACCGTTGCCGCCGTCGGGCTCCTTGCCGTGGTGGTGCCGCGCGCCGGCCAGGTGCGGGGAGACGAACTGGTACGCGGCGGCGCCGTTGCCGGGCACGCCGGTGCGTCGCTGTTCATGATGGACTCCAACGAGGTGCTCAGAGCTCTGGGCGGCAATCGTAAAAGGATCGACGGCGGCAGGGCAGCCCGCTTCTACGCCCGCCCCACGCGGGGCCCACTGAGGGCGCTGATCCGTGCTGACGCGGTGGCCTTCCTCAGGCTCAATCCCCCGGTGACGCCGCCGGTCCTGTGGCTCACCGCCTGCATCGCCATACTGCTGGTGAAGGGTGGCCTACCCGAGTTCGCACAGTTGACGGTGATCGTGATCGCAGGGTGTGCCACGGCTTCCGGACTGGGCGGTGTGGCCCGCAAAACGGCATTAGTCCCTGAACTCGACGCAATGCTTCCGCTGCATCCGGCACTTGTGCGAACAAGCCGGACACTGATGCCGTGCGTGGCGATGTCCGTGTGGATGGCTGTGCTCTGCAGTCTGTTGGTGCTGCTCGGGGCTGCGAACCCTGCCTTGATAGGCGTTGGTGCCCTGGCCGGGGTCGGGATGGGTGCCGGGACACTCCGCGCAGCCACCAGGACCCCACCCGACTGGACCGCCCCGCCGGTGGAGACCCCCTTCGGGCCGGTACCGCGGGCCCAACTCGGCTCCCTGATGCGCGGGCTGGACGTGACCGTCCTGGCCATGGTTCCGATGCTGCTGGCCCTGTACCTTGGCTACGTACCGACGTCCGTTGTTGCTGTCCAGGCGGCCTTCAGTGCCGGCATCTTCCTGCTGGTTGTCCTGACACGCCCCAAGCGCTCCTAGCAGCGCTTAGAGCAGCACCGTGCCTTCGATGCACGTGACTGAGGCACCGCCCACCCAGATTTCGCCATCCTCCGCCCTGACGTGAATACGGCCAGCCCTGCCCAGGACAGTACCTTGGGCGGCAACATACTCGTGGGGAGCCCGGCCGCTGCCGATCAGCCACTGGGCCGCACCGGCATTGAAACTTCCCGTGACCGGGTCCTCCACCATGGCGTCGCCGGAAATGAACGTACGCACCTCGAAGTCGATGCCGGCCCCGGGCTTGTGGGGGCCAATGATCCCGACCTTCAGGTCACCCATGGCAGCGAGATCCGGCTCCACGGCCAGGACCTGCTCAGCCGAACCGAGGAGCACGCCGATCCACGTGGGTCCGTTGACCAGCCACGACGCATCCAGCAGGGCATCCTCGGGCAGCTGCAGGCCGGCAGCGAGCTGCGCCCGCGTATTCTCATCCACCGGACCGAAGCGGGTCAGCGGTGGCGCAGCGAAAGCCAAGCGACCGGCGTCGTGCTTTACTCGCACCAAACCCGCGCCGCACTCCTGAACCACAACGCCGCCAGTCTTGGGCACTCCCCCGGCCTGCAGCCACGTGTGCGCCGAGCCCAACGTAGGGTGGCCAGCGAAAGGGAACTCCTCGCTGCCCGTGAAGATCCGCACCTTATAGTCCGCTTCGGGGTGGGTGGGAGGGAACAGGAACGTCGTCTCGGAGAGGTTGGTCCAGTTGGCGAAGTGTTGCATCACTTCCGTGCTGAGGCCTAGGGCATCCACCACCACCGCGAGCGGATTGCCAAGGTACGGGACCTCAGAGAAGACGTCTACTTGGTGGAACGGGCGAATACGCAGGGCTTCTGAAGTCACCGCTGAAGGCTATCACCGGGGTGCTGACCCGATATGCTGACGCACCCGTGGCGCGTCTGCCACACTACCCCTATGGCAGAGAACAAGACCCAACCCACGGACGTCTCCGTGGAAGAATTCCTGGCCGCGGTGGAACACCCCAAGCGGCGCGAGGACGGCTTTGAATTGCTGGAAATGATGCGCGACATCACCGGCCAGGAAGCCGTCATGTGGGGCCCGTCAATCGTCGGCTTCGGTAGCTATCACTACAAGTACGAGAGCGGCCGCGAGGGTGACTCAGCCGCCGTCGGGTTCTCTCCGCGCAAGACCAACCTGGCGCTGTACGGACTCACTTACGGTCCCGATGCAGACCGTTTGCTACCCGAACTCGGCAAGCACAAGACCGGCGCCGCCTGCCTCTACGTCAACAAGCTCGATGACGTGGACCGGGGTGTGCTCGCAGAGATGATCCGAACCGGCTACAAGCACGTCATGGAGGAGATCAACACACCGTAATCCCCCGCCAGTTGGGGGGAAGCAAAAGACCCCCACCACCGGAATTCGGTAGCGGGGGCCTTCCTTGCAGTCAGAGACTACTTGCTAGCAACGACCTCGAGGTCGATGACAGCAGAAACATCCTCGTGCAGGCGAACGTTGGCCGTGTACGAACCGACAGACTTGATGTGGTTCGGCAGTTCAACGTTGCGCTTGTCGATGGCGCCGAGGCCAGCGGCCTCAACAGCAGCAGCGACATCAGCAGGCTTGACGGTGCCGAAGAGACGACCGGACTCGCCGGCCTTCACCTCGAGCTTGACCTTCTTGGAGGACAGAGCCTGAGCCTGTGCCTGTGCAGCTTCAACAGAAGCGTGCGCACGAGCGGCGCGGGCAGCCTTGATGGTCTCAACCTGCTTCTCGCCACCCTTGGTCCAGGTCAGAGCGAAGCCGCGGGGGAGCAGGAAGTTACGTGCGTAACCGTCCTTGACCTCCACAACATCGCCAGCAGCACCGAGGCCGGTTACTTCGTGGGTCAGAATGAGCTTTGCCATGTTAGTTAATCCCTTCCTTAGCCGCGGCCAGCGCCGGAGTAAGGCAGCAGAGCAACTTCGCGGGCGTTCTTGATTGCCTGGGCGATCTTGCGCTGTTCCTGAACGGTAACGCCAGTGACGCGACGAGCGCGGATCTTTCCGCGGTCGGAGATGAACTTGCGCAGCAGTGCTACGTCCTTGTAGTCGATGACAGTGATGTCAGCGGCCTTCAAGGGGTTGGACTTTGGTTTGGGCTTACGGAGTTCAGCCTTAGCCATCGTGGAGCTCCTTTTCTATGGAGCCCGTGGATATTGATCCACGGGATGGTGGTGTTCGACGGCGGTTGTCACCATGGTGCCTTCCGGCACTTACGGTGAGTGTCCGGCGTCGGACGTTTATTTGGTGTTTAGAAGGGAGGTTCGGAATCCGGGCCATTGCCCCAGCCGCCAGCATTGCTGACACCGGGCGTCGCCCAAGGATCATCCTGCTGTTGTGCGGGCTGGTTGCCGCCCCAGGTTCCACCGGAGTTGCCGCCGCCCTGGTTTCCACCAGGAGCGCCTCCTCCGAAGCCACCGGAATTACCGGCGTTACCGCCACCGAAGCCACCCTGGCCACCGCCGGAGCGCTGGGTACGGTTGACCTTGGCGTTTGCGTAACGCAGGCTCGGGCCGATTTCATCGACCTCAAGCTCGATTACGGTGCGCTTCTCGCCTTCTTTTGTCTCGTAAGAACGGCTCTTCAAACGGCCGGAAACGATGACGCGCATGCCCTTGGTAAGGGACTCGGCCACGTTCTCGGCTGCTTCGCGCCATACCGATGCGCGGAGGAACAGGGTTTCCCCGTCCTTCCACTCATTGGACTGGCGGTCAAAGGTCCGGGGAGTAGAAGCGATGGTGAAGTTCGCTACTGCTGAGCCAGACGGGGTGAACCGCAGCTCGGGGTCATTGGTGAGATTACCGATGACCGTAATAGTGGTTTCGCCTGCCATCTACTGCCTCCTTGTTCGTTCCTGCGGGTTAAAGATTGGAAGGGGCTGATTACTCAGCAACGACCTTCTGGTCTTCAGGGCGGATGATCTTGGTGCGCATGATCGTCTCGTTGAGAGACAGCTGGCGATCAAGTTCCTTGGCGGTAGCCGGCGCTGCGGTGAAGTTCACCACGGCGTAGATACCTTCGGACTTCTTCTTGATGTCGTACGCCAGACGGCGACGGCCCCAGATGTCAACCTTTTCGATGGTTCCACCATCGGTGGTGATGACATTGAGGAACTTCTGAAGCGACGACTCTACGGTACGCTCTTCGACCTCGGGGTCGATGATTACCATCAATTCGTAAGGACGCATATGTGAACCCACCTCCTTTGGGCTAAGCGGTTACGGTATTTCCGTAACAGGAGGTTCATTTGCGATGCTGCATTGGCGCTCCCCGACCTAAAACACGGCAAGAGGGCGTAACACAGACTTCAATATCTTAGTGCATCTCCTGCACTCAAAGCTATTCGGCGGAATCTCCGGCCGAAACCGGCCAAGTTGCGTATGTGGATAACCCGGCGGGGCAGCAAGGAATACTGGGGCTATGACCATTCTGAAGTCCACCATTCTCTTCGTTTTGGCAGCCGTCGCAGAGATCGGCGGAGCTTGGCTCATCTGGCAGTCCGTGCGCGAAGGCAAAGCGTGGTGGTGGGCAGGGCTTGGCGTCGTGGCGCTGGGAATTTACGGTTTCTTCGCGGCCTTCCAACCCGAGGCTCACTTCGGCCGGGTCCTGGCGGCCTATGGCGGCGTGTTCATTGCCGGTTCCCTTGCGTGGGGAATGCTGATGGACGGCTTCCGGCCGGATCGCTGGGACGTGATCGGCGCCGCCATCTGCATGGTGGGTGTAGGCGTCATCATGTTCGCACCCCGGCCGGGCGGCTGAGGCCGGACGTGCAAGGCCGGGCGTCCGAGGCCGGGCCTAGCGCCCAGAAACGACAAAACCCCCGGAAGATCACCTTCCGGGGGTTTCTTTGTGCGCGGAGGGGGACTTGAACCCCCACCCCCTTTCGAGGACTAGCACCTCAAGCTAGCGCGTCTGCCATTCCGCCACCCGCGCAAGGTGATCAGGAGAAACAGTGTTTCGTTTTTCTCCTTGACAGCGTCAAAGACATTAGCACGAAGAACGGAAATTCGTGGATTCCTACCGGCTTGGCCTGCCGTGACAGCCTGCCACTAGGGTTGGGGCCATGGATGCCACACCACTGAACGCCCTGGTTCTGACGGTCGTCTTCTCCGCGATCGCCCTCTACTTCTTGTACTTCGTGATCCGCGCCGGCGTAAGGGACGGCATCCTGCAGGCCGACGAAAAGCGCAATGAGCAAGATGCCAGCGACCCGTCACGGCAAACGGACTTTTGAGCTCTCCCGCTGGTTAGGGTGAGCACATGCACAACGTCAGGGTGAAGCGGAGCCGGCTGCGCTTTGTCGTCATGGTTCTGGCCGGCGCCTCGGCCTTTGCCGTCGCCGGCGCCCTGGGCAGCTGGGTGGAAGCTCCGGCAATTGGCTGGGCCGTGGCCGCCCTGGTCTATGTGGCGTGGGTGTGGTTGGTGATTGCACGGCTGGATCCGGAAGAGACCGAGCAGCACGCGACCTCCGAGGACCCATCTCGCGGCCTCACGGACGTGCTGATTCTGATTGCCAACCTGGCCAGCCTTGCAGCCGTCGCCGCTGTCATCGTCGATTCGCATACGCAAGGAACCGGCACGCGTCTTTCCTCTGCGGCACTCGCCTTGGCATGCGTGGGATTGTCCTGGATGCTGGTCCAAACCCTCTTCACGCTGCGCTACGCCGAGTTGTATTACAGCCAGGATGGACGGGCCGGAGGTGAAGTGGGCGGCATCAGCTTCAACCAAGAGCGCCCTCCGCAGTACACGGACTTTGCCTACCTGGCCACCAGCCTGGGCATGACGTATCAGGTGTCGGACACTAATCTCGGCAATCACGCGATCCGCGCCGAGGCACTCAAACATAGCCTGCTGTCCTACATGTTCGGCACTGTCATTCTGGCCGTCACCATCAACCTGGTCATCGGCTTGGCCCAGTAGCCGCGCACCGGTGCCCTTAAAACGAAACAGGACAGCCGCCGTCGGGTATTGACGGCGGCTGTCCCGCTATGAAAAAACCAACCCGGTCAGGAACCGATCTTGGCGTCCTCAGCTTCCCCGGCGGGCACCGGGTTGGAAGGTGTGGCACCCTTCCGGCGGTAGCGAAGCACACCGATGCCCACCACGATCGCGGCCAGCGCCAGCGAAAGGAACAACGATTCGCGGGTGGATTCAATGATGACCATACCGATGATCAGCGCCACGATGGCCGCAATGGCGATCCACGTAAGATACGGGAAGAACCACATCTTGAGGTCGAGATCCTTGGCGGCTGCACCCATTCGTTTGCGCAGGATGAGCTGCGAAGTTGCGATCACCAACCATACGAAGAGCGCAATTGCACCAGAGGTATTCACCAGGAACAGGAACACGGAGTCCGGCGCGATGTAGTTGGCACCAACGGTGAGGAATCCCACCACGGTGGAAGCGAGCACTGCCGCAGCCGGAACGCCACGCTTGGAGATCTTCATCCAAGACCGGGGAGCATCGCCACGCTGCGAGAGGGAGAAGAGCATACGGCTGGCCGTGTACAGCCCAGAGTTCAGGCAGGAGAGCACCGAGGTGAGGACAACGATGTCCATGATGGTGCCTGCACCCGGAATTCCGTAAAGCTCAATGACGGCTACGTATGGGCTCTTGGCCACGGAAGCATCGTTCCACGGCAGCAAGGTCACCACGATGGCAATGGAGCCGATGTAGAAGATCAGGATGCGCCACACGGTGGACTTCACTGCCTTCTTGACGGCGTCCACCGGGTTTTCGGACTCGCCGGCGGCGATGGTGGCGATTTCGGCGCCGAAGAACGAGAAGACCACTACGAGGATGCCGGCCAGGACTGCGCCCGGACCGTTTGGCATGAAGCCACCCTGATCCAGGAGGTTGGCGACGCCGGGGGCGGAAACACCCGGCATGAGACCGAGGATTGCAACGATGCCAGCGAGCAGGAAGATGACAATTGCCGCAACCTTGATGGACGCGAACCAGAATTCGAACTCGCCGTAGGACTTCACGGATCCCAGGTTCGTCAGCGTGAGGAGCACCATCAGAATGAGTGCCCAGATCCACTGATCCACTCCGGGAACCCAGCGATGCATGATGGCCGCACCGGCCGTGGCTTCAATGCCAAGGACGATGATCCAGAACCAGGCGTACAGCCAGCCGATGCTGAAGCCGGCCCAACGGCCGAGTGCTTTATCCGCATAGGTGGAGAACGAGCCCGTCTCAGGGTTGGCCGCAGCCATCTCACCCAGCATGCGCATGACGAGGATGACCACCAGTCCGGCAGCAAGGTAGGCAACAAGAATACCCGGACCGGCCTGCTGGATAGCGGCTCCGGAACCAACGAACAGTCCGGCTCCGATGACGCCGGCAATAGCGATCATGGAGAGGTGTCGGGGCTTCAGGGACTTGGAAAGCTGTTGGTCAGCGTGCATGGTTCTGCGCCGTCCTTTGGGTTTGGGGTTGGCCACAGTGGTGTGCCACGGGCCACATGACTACATCACGCTAACCTGCTACACCGCGCTGAATACTGTGCAACCAAACATTTTGAAGACGCCCAAACAGGAACCGTGCACAAAATGTAAACCTCAAAGCATCCAAAGTTTCCTATAGGAAACTTTTGTAATACCCCTGAAATGAGTGCTTGACGCTTCAGCCTAGACCGAAGTGGCGAAAAAGAGTTCCACCACAGTGGCCAGGCTCCTGGGATCCTCCACTCCGCACAGTTCCCGCGCGGAGTGCATGGACAGCAGCGGGATACCCACGTCCACCGTCCGGATCCCGAGGCGGGTAGCAGTGAGAGGCCCAATGGTGGAACCGCACGGGAGATCGTTGTTGGAGACGTACTCCTGATAAGGAACGCCGGACTCGGCGCAAAGCCTGGCCCAAAAAGCAGCTCCCGCAGCGTCCGTGGCGTAGCGCTGGTTGGCATTGATTTTCAGTAGTGGACCACCATTGAGCACCGGCCTGTTGGCGGGATCGTGCTTTTCCGCGTAGTTCGGGTGGACTGCGTGGCCGGCGTCCGCAGAAACACAGAACGACGCCGCTATGGCCTGCCGCCTTTCACTCACCGAAGCGCCAAGGCCGTCGGAGATGCGCACCAGGATGTCCTCAAGGATGGGTCCGCAGGCGCCGGATCGGGAATTGGAACCGATCTCCTCATGATCGAACGCTGCGAGGACGGCGATCGGGCCTGACGCAGGCGCTGCGGAGGCGTGGGCTATCAGCGCCAGAAGCCCCGCGTGCGTGGAGGAAAGGTTATCCAGCCGGCCGGAGGCGAAGAACTCACCCTTGGCCCCGAAAACCGCAGGTGCCTGCGTGTCCGCCACAACGACGTCGTAACCGCCGATGTCCGCGGCATCAACAGTGGCGCCTTCCACACGATCGGCGAGCAATCCCAGAAGGTCCTCGCTGGCAGCATCGCCCTGACCGAAGATGGGGTTCATGTGCTGCTGCTTGGAAAGGTGGAGCCCGTTGTCATTGACGCCGCGATCCAAGTGAATGGCAAGCTGCGGGAAGCGAAGAAGCGGACCTGTCGCCGTCAGGTGCTCAGTACCGTCACGCAGTACCAATCGGCCGGCCAACTGCAATTCCCGGTCCAGCCAGGAATTGAGCAACGGTCCACCGTAGACCTCGACGCCCGCCTGCAGCCATCCGAATTTGCCGGTGGTGGGCTTCGGCTTCAGCTTGAACGACGGCGAATCCGTGTGTGCACCAAGGATATTGAAACCAGTGGTTGGTCCGGCGCTTTCGGGTGTGACCCAAGCGATGAGTGCACCGTCGCGGATTACGTAGAACTTACCCGCTCCACCATTCCACGGCTTCAGTTCATCCAATCCGGTGAAGCCTGCAGCATCCAGTCGACGTGCGGCTTCGTGCACCGCGTGGAAACTGGACGGGGACGCCGACACGTACGCACCGAGGTCCTTGATGTGGTCAATTGCGGCGGAGGCATTCGAAGGCATGCCACCGAGTCTAGCCCCCGCTCCTCGTGCTTACCGGGCTATACAGTGACGTTCAGCGCGGCTGTGTATCCGCCGGAGACCGAGCCGGACATAGTCGCCAGTTGGTATATTCCTCCATCGTCCCCAAAGACGTTGTCCGAGGTCAAAGTGGTATTCGGGAAGTTCCGGGCACTGGCTTCATAGCCGGAGGTCGCATAAACCTCCTTGCAGGCAGACTCGGTAAGCGCGATTTGGGAGACCGCGAGGACCTGCCCGGCCGCCGTCGCGTTGCTCATGGATTCAAATACCTCAAAGTGAATATGAGGCCAGCGACCGCTGTACGCACCCGGGTAGATGGTGCTGAAAGTAAGTTGCCCATTGGCGTCGGCTTCCTGAACGCCGCGGAGGTAGTTCTCGTTCTCAAGGCCTGAGTCGTAGAGCGAGTATTTGCCATCCTGATCGCAATGCCAGGCGTAGACGGCGGCTCCGGCCAAGGGGGCGCAACCGTTGGAATTGTCCAAAAGCGTGAGTGTAACTGTCAAGGGTACGCCTTCGGCTTTGGTGGTGGATCCGCCAAAACTGGACCTGATGTCGCGACGAACCACCCCGGAGGCCTCCAGCGCGTTGGGGCCGTTGGAACCGTCGCCCGGATAGGGCCCCAACGTCTCCTCCGGGATCTCCACTCCACATTCAGCGAAGGCACGGGTCACCGTGCTCGTGGCCGATGCGGAAGGCGACGCGGCCGCCGTCGTGCTTGCCGTGGGGGCGGCAGTA
The DNA here is from genome assembly GCF_055389195.1 of Arthrobacter sp. DualSoilB13. Classification (NCBI taxonomy): domain Bacteria; kingdom Bacillati; phylum Actinomycetota; class Actinomycetes; order Micrococcales; family Micrococcaceae; genus Arthrobacter; species Arthrobacter sp. DualSoilB13. Next base: position 4,270,931 of record NZ_AP035865.1, read on the forward strand.
GCGCTGGCAGTGCTCGACGGCGATGCGCTGCCACCGCCCGCACTTGGCGTGCAGGCCGCCAGGGCTGCTGCCGCGCCTGCGCCGAAGAGCATCCCTAGGCCGCGTCGCCGGCTCAGGAGTGTGGAGAGGTCGAACTCGAGGCCGCGGTCGTGGTCGGGGTGAGGAGTAGTCATGCATCCATGAAACGCGCCGCGCCTAGGGGTTGTATATGGGAGAGCTGTGCCGCGACTGTGCACCCGATCGTCGAGTTGCTTCCTGACCCCCTTTGAGGCACAAGTACGTCAACAGCAACCCAGACAGGTTGTCATTTCGACTTTTTCTCATTAAAGGAGGTCAGGAAGCCACAGACAAGACTAGTAATCCGGGTTGCTGGGCACCACGAGTCCGGTTTCATAGGCATACACCACAACCTGCACCCTGTCCCGCAACTGGAGCTTGCTCAAGATCCGGCGCACGTGAGTCTTTACAGTGGCCTCGGAGAGGAAGAACTTATGGGCGATCTCAGCATTGGAAAGGCCCTCGGCGATAGTGGTGAGGATTTCGGTTTCCCGCGGGGTGAGTTCGTCCAAAAGGGGATCGCGGTGCGGGCTCGGAGAATGTCCGGGCACCACGCCGCCTCGAACATAGGTTTCCAGCAGGCGTTGAGTGACTCGCGGCGCCACCACCGCATCGCCACTGGCTACCAGGCGCACAGCATGAACCAGTTCAGATGGCGCAACGTCCTTTAGTAGGAACGCGGAAGCACCGGCCTGCAAGCCGCTGAAAGCGTACTCATCAAGGTCGAAAGTGGTCAGGATGATGACCCGCGCATCGGAGCCTGAATCCGAGATCCGTCGTGTTGCTTCGATGCCGTCCATGCCTGGCATACGCACGTCCATCAGGACCACGTCCGGCTGCAGGGCCTCTACCTGGCGTACGGCCTCAATCCCATCCGACGCCTCGCCCACAACGTGGAAGTCCTCTTCGCCCTCAAGAATGAGCCGGAAGCCCATCCGCAGCAGTGGCTGATCGTCCACCAGCAGCACGTTGATGATGTCTTCGGTCATGATTCCCCCTTTTCGCCGTTCCAGCGGAGCTCGGCGTGGACCGTCCAGCCTCCCCTTTTTCCCGGACCGGCAGTAACGATTCCAGCATAGATTCCGGCGCGTTCATTCATTCCGGCAATGCCTTGTCCCGTCCCCAGGCTGCCCACGGACTCGCTGCCACCTTCGCGGGTTCCCCGGCCGTCGTCGAGCACGTCAATGGTGACCAAATCGCCGTCGCGAGCCACTTGGACATCAACCCGGCTGAGCGAGCGCCCGTACCTCAAAACGTTGGTCAGCGACTCCTGCACAATCCTGTAGACCGTCAGTTCGAAAGCTGGGTCAGCCGGGAGGCCAGGTCCCGTATGGGCATAGTGCAGCGGCAGTCCGGCAGTTCGGAAACCGTCCAAGAGCTTCGCCAGGTTCTGCCCGGATTCAAGGGGTGTCAGCGGTGCTGGCCGCCCGGAATCGTCGCGCAGGACACCGAGCACCCGGCGCATATCTGCCAAGGCGGCCCTTCCCGTGCGCGACAGTTCGCCGAGGACGTCGCCGGCCCGCTGCGGATCCTTCTTGACCACCACGGCGGCACCGTCCGAGAGACTGATCATTACCGTCAGCGAGTGCGCAACGACGTCGTGCATTTCGCGGGCGATCCTGTTCCGTTCGGTGACCTTGCCCAGCTGCGTTGTCCGCGCAGCCCAGGCCGCGATCTCCGCCTCATGCTCCCTGCGCTGGCGTACCGAGATGCCGATGCCCGTGGCGAGGAGGTTGGAGAGCATGATGGTCACGGCGGTGGCGATGTTGTTGATGAGGTGGAAGTTCTCCGGGACGTCCTGCAAATTGTCCATCTGGCTGGGGCTGGTCCACATGAACAAGTACAAAAGGCTCAACGGGAGGCTGGCCGCGGCGAACACCACCAGGGTCAGCGCACGCCTCCGGAGCGCCGCCACCGCGTACAGTGCGAACCACAGGCCAGCGGAAACGTTCGAGCCCCATGGGTTCAGGATGGTGGCCGCTATTTCAAGAAGCGCGACTGCCAGAACCACCTGCAGCGGGAACCGTCGCCTGAAGAACAACGCCGAGGCGATCAACAGCAGAATTACCACCACGAGCCATTTACCGTCGACGGCCGACGGAATGATGGTGGGCAGCGCCAGGAGAACATAGCAGAGGATCACCACGGCATCCATGGCGCGGGGACGCTTGAAGAAGTAGCGCCGGATACGGCCCCTGCGTCGCTGGGCAATTTCAGCGAAGGACGCATCGGCCGTGGTGGCCGATACGTCCTTCATCTGTGGAGCTTCAGTCATGAATCGAGCCTAGACGGCACTCCGTCCTAGACGTCCCGCTTCTTGAGCAAAATCATGGCCAGCGCAACCGGGACAATTACCCAAGCTCCCAGGACCAAGCCTGCCTGCCAGGCTTCCAGCGTTTCAGGAACATGCTCGACGGCGGTCAACGGACTAATGGTGCTGGTGGGCAGGTACTTGTTGGCTTCCTTGAAGAAATCACCGGGGATGAGCTGGAAAGCGATGGGTGCCACAAACAGCAGTCCAACCAAGCTCATGATGCCGCCGGCAGAGTTCCGCACGATCGTTCCAAGGGCCATGCCAATGGCCGCTACAGCTGCCACGTAGATGCTGTTGACCACCAGGAGCTTGACCGACTGTGAGCTGCCCAGATCCAGCTTGAGGTCGTAGTTATCCACGATAGGGAGCGACACCAGCCCGGCGATGTAGATGGACACGGCGGTCAGGAGGAAGGAGCTGACCATCACCACAATCAGCTTTGCCAGGAAGGGCGAAAGCCTTTTGGGAACGGCGGCAAAGGTGGAGCGTGCCATTCCGGTGGTGAACTCGGAGCTCATGAGCAGGACGCCCAAGGACCCGAGGATGAGCTGGGCAAACGAGATTCCCGAGGTGGGTATGCTCACCGCGAGGTCCCCACCCTGCGCTGCCATGGCGGCAGCGGCCTCAGGGTCGTTGGCCACCTGCTCTGCAAACTGTCCTGTTCCCCATGCTGAGAGGGCGGCGAAACCCACCATCACCAAGGCAGTGGAAGCCAGGAGGATCAGCGTGGACATTAGCGTGCGGAACTTAATGAACTCGGAGTTGAGTACGCGGTGGAATGCCGGTCCGGGACCGACGGAGTTACGGATGGACTTGCGGTCCACAGTGGTGGTGCTCATGTCTATTTCCCTCCGGCCTGGGCGGGAACCGAGGCCCCGGTGGTGATGTGTGAGTGGTATTCGACCTCGTCCTTGGTCAGTTCCATGTAAGCCTCTTCCAGGCTTGCCTGGAGCGGTGTGAGCTCGTAGACCATCACTTGGTTGTCCAAGGCCGTACGGGCGATGCCGCGGGGATCAAGCCCTGAAACTTCCAGCAGTTCGCGTTCGTGGACCTCCACGGATACGCCGGTGCCGGCCAGGAGCTGCATGAGGCGTTCAGGCTGGTCCGTGCGGACGCGGGTCCGTGCATGGCCCTTGCCGGTGATAATTTCGGCGATGGGTGCGTCGGCGATGATCCTGCCGCGGCCGATCACGATCAGGTGGTCTGCAGTCAGCGCCATTTCGCTCATGAGGTGGCTGGACAAGAACACCGTGCGGCCTTCAGAAGCCAGGTACTTGACGAGGTTGCGAACCCACACCACGCCTTCAGGATCAAGACCGTTCACCGGCTCATCGAGGATGATGGTCTGCGGGTCACCCAGCAGCGCTGCGGCGATGCCAAGGCGCTGACCCATTCCGAGTGAGAATCCCTTGACCTTCTTCTTGGCGACGTCTCCCAGTCCGGTCATCTCGATGACTTCCCGGACACGGCTCTTGGGGATGCTGTGCGTTGCTGCCATGGCAAGCAGGTGGTTGTATGCGGTGCGGCTCGTGTGAACAGCCTTGGCGTCCAACAGGGCACCGATCTCCCGCAGCGGCGCCTTGTGTTGCGCGAAGGGCTCACCGTTGACGGTTACAGAGCCCGATGTAGGAGCGTCCAGCCCCATGATCATGCGCATGGTGGTTGACTTGCCGGCACCGTTCGGACCCAGGAAGCCCGTCACCCGTCCGGCCTGGACAGTGAAACTGACGCCGCCCACGGCGGTCTTCTCGCCGTAGACCTTGGTCAGGCCTTTTGCTTCGATCATGGAAGCGTTCCCTCCTCGGAGCACATGTGCGTGCAAGTGAGTTTCGAATGTAGCTACAACGCTACTCACGGAAGGAACACAAATCGCCTGTCTCAGGGATGATTCAGGGTTCAGTCAGGGTAGTCCTCGCGGATGATGCCCCCGCGCCTTAGGCCTCCGGCAGCGGCGAGTAGACGGTAAGCTCGCCCGGCTTCACCGTGAAGGTGGCTTTGCGGACGCCAGGCTTCGGCTCCCCGTCAACCGCCAGAACCAAGGGTTGCCCAATCGCTTCCACGGTAACGGTAGTGGCCTCGGTCAGGTGGGTGACCTTGGAGGCGGCAACCGTACCCGTCACGACTGCCCAGAGCAGCCTTGCACGGGCAAACGGCTCGTCCGCAGTGATCATGCGCAGATCGAAAACACCGTCATCCAGTACCGGCCTGCGTAGTGGTGCATGGTCGCTGGGGTAGAACCTGCCCCTGCCCATGTAGAGAATCCAGAGCTTGTGCTTCACCCCATCAACCAGGAGTGTGGTGGGGGAGTTCACTCCGAAGGTGCGTAGCGATGCCACGACGCCGGCCAACGGCTTACCCATAGCGGGCTGCAATCTCTCCCGGCGACGCACCAGATTCGGATAGACGCCAAAGCTGGCAGTATTCAGCATGGCCAACTCGGTGGTCTCGGGCGCCTCGGGAAGGCCCCGCTGGACCACCACATGGCCCAAATCTACGGAAGCCGCCTGCCCTCGGGTCACGGCGTCGATTGCATCGTCTATGGAGCTGGTACCGAGGTCGCGGGCGAAGTGGTTGAGGGTTCCCCCTGGCAGGACCAGGAGCGGCAGTGAATGTTCGACGGCGGCAGCCGCCGCGGTGCCTACCGTTCCGTCGCCGCCCCAAACGCCCAAGGCGACGATGCCTGGTCGGGTTGCGACCGCCTCGATTTCAGCCGCTACGTCTTCACCCTCGGAAATTTCACGTATATGCGCCTTAGGGAATATGCCCCGCAAAAGTTCCGCGGTTTCAGGGGTGTAGGACCCACCCAGGGCGTTGACCGCTATACCCAGTCCCTCACCATCAGATATTGCCGGCGCCTCCGCAGGCGTTCGGCGGGGTGTCGGTTCGGCAGGCCTGGCAGGCCACCACTTACGGGTCAGGACGGCTGCTCCGGCGCCCAGTGCGGAACCGAACACCACATCGGAGGGCCAGTGGGCGCCTGTGTGCACGCGTGAGTAGGCCACTCCCGCAGCAATCGGAGCAAAGGCCAGACCCAGGCCGGGAGAGACAATCCCAGCGCCCACAGCAAATGCCACGGCGGACGCGGAATGACCCGAGGGCATGGAGGAACTGGTGGGTTGTGGGTTCACGAAGCGGAACAGCGGCAGGTGCGTCGGGAGGGGGCGGGCCCGAGGGAGCAGCCGCTTGAAGATGAGGTTGGTGACCGCTGACGCGACACCTAGCGCGAGCACCCCGTGAAGGGCCGCCCTGCGCGGTTTTCCGGGAAAGGCGGCCATGACTCCGGCTATTCCGAACCACAACTTCCCTTTGGTGGCCGCAGCGGAGAGTCTCCGGAAAAAGACATCGTGATCGCCCTGGGGTTGCCGGGACACTGCCCGCACCAGGAAATGGTCAAACCTCGCAACCCGTTTGGGGCCTTTGCCCAAGAAGCCTCGCATGCCTTCACACTAACGCCTGCCGGTGCCACCCATCTGCCATGGCTACCATGAATGGATGATTCGTGTACTCCATCCACGTCCGCGCCCCGGCTGGCAGCTGGTCACCCCCGGAGTACTCCTGCTGTGCGCCTTTGCAGTTCCCGGGGTGTTGATCATGGCAGGGCCAGGCGAGCCGGCCTTCAACCGGGCGGACACCGGCTGGCAATCCTACGCCTTCAGCCTGCACTCCCCGTTCTGGGATCAAGTGAACGCAGTCCTCAATTGGGCAGGGTATGCCGGGATGCTTTTCTTCCACGCGGTGCTGGCTGCGTCGCTCCTGATATGGCGCCGACCCAAAGCAGCCATCTTCGCGGCTGCAAGCGGCCTTTCCGTACTGGCGCTGACGCAGCTGGCGAAAGCCGTGGTGGGCAGGGACCGGCCAGAGGGGGCCAGGGTTCTCACCGATACAGGTTCATACCCCTCAGGGCATGTATCTGCCACCACGGCGTTCCTCCTGGTGACCACGTTGCTGATCGGACGCTGGTGGATGGCAGTGATCGCCGCCCTTGGCGTGATCGCCATGATGATGAGCCGCACTTACCTCTCGGCCCACTGGCTCAGTGATGTCCTGGGCGGGGCGTGCCTTGCCGCCGGCACTGTGCTCCTCATGTGGTGGTACTTCCGAGACACATGCATTAAGGAGAATGAGCTGGCAGACGGGCGCACTATTTGGTCGGCAAAGGCTTCGCAACGCCGGCAAGAAGCAGAGCAAGCAAAATAGGCGCACCGATGGCAAGCAAAGCCATATGGATTCCGGTGTGGTCGCCGAGGTAGCCCAGCAGTGGCGGACCAGCCAGGAAGGCTACGTAGCCGATGGTGGAAACCACGGATACCCGGGCGGCTGCATGCTTGGGGTCGTCCGCTGCGGCCGACATCCCCATGGGGAAGGCCAAGGCCGCTCCAACGCCCCACAGTGCCGCACCAACGCCGGCCAGGACCACATTGCCTGCGAAGACAAACAGTGCGAGCCCTGCGGCGGCTGCTGCCATGCTGGCCCGGAGGACGTTCACTCGTCCAAACTTGTCGATCGCCTTGCCGCCGAAGAACCGCATGACGGTCATAGCCAGGACAAAGAGCGCAAAGAGCAACGCACCGGTGGACTCCGAGGCTCCGAGGCCGTCCACCGCAGCCTTCGCGATCCAGTCATTGCCCGCACCTTCGGTGAGCGTGGCACCGAGGACCACCACACCGATGAGCAGCGTCCTGCCATCCCGCCAAGCTGTGGGACCCTTCTCAGCCACCGCGCCGCCGTCGTGAATTTCTTCCACCTCGTGCGGCAGGAAGTACTTGGGAACTGTCAGCGCCAAGGCGATGGCGATCGCCGCGATAACCAACAAGTGCTCCGGCAGGCCCACACCCAGTTGGGAGAGTCCGGCACCGATCAGGGCGCCCAGGAACGCCCCACCACTGAAGGCAGCGTGGAATTGGGGCATGATGGTGCGCTTGAGCCGGTGCTCGACGTCAGCGCCTTCGATGTTCTGAGCCACGTCCCATAGCCCGATGCCAATGCCGAAGAAGAACAGGGCTACCGCCGTACCCGGAACGGAAGCGGTCATCAGTGAGAAGGCAATGGCTGCACCTGCGGCGCCAGCCACGATGCCGGCCACCCGGACCGTGTTGGCTGTACCGATCCTGCCCACTACCCATCCGGCCGATGGCAGCGCCAGTAGAGAACCCACAGCGGTGCAGAGCAATAGCGTGCCCATCTGGCCGGACGTCAGGCTGAGCGCCTCCGTCACAGCAGGGATGCGCGCAGCCCAGCTGGCGAAGACCAATCCGTTCATGCCGAAGATCAGGAACGTCGCCACGGCCGCGGCGTTGACGTTGGTGGTGCTTCTGGTGTTGGTGGTCATGCAATCACAACTTCCACGGAGAGTTTGTTGAGCCGGGCAAGATCGTCGGGGGATGGTTCTTGGTCTGTCACGATGACGTCCACAGCCTCCATGGCTGCCACGAGAGCTACTGCGCTGGCATTCCACTTGCTGCCTGCGGATGCCGCGATGACCCGCGCCGCGGATTCCAGTCCGGCACGTTTCACCGCGGCATCATCAAGATCGTGGGCCAGCAGGCCGTCCTTGAGGTTAAGTGCGCAGGGAGTTACGACGGCGGTGTCGAACCTCAGTGAGCGAATGTTGGCTTCGGTCATGGGTCCCCGGAACGACTGTTCCCCCGGGATGAGACGGCCGCCGGGAAGAATGAGCTCCGGCGCGCGGCCGTCCTTGGTGTGAGTGAGGGCCTCGACGCCATGCAGTGACATGGGCATTACCGTGATTTCACGGTTACCCAGGCGTCGCGCGATTTCCGTTGCCGTGGATCCGCTGTCCAGCCACACGTATTCGCGGTCCCTGATCAGCTGGTCCACCACCTTTGCAATACGGACCTTGGCTTCGTGGTGTTCCAATTCGCGTTGCCCGTAACCTGGGTTGTCTCCGCGCGCCAACAGGCTGCGTGCACCGCCGTGGACGCGCTTCAGGACTCCGTTGGCGGCGAGGATTTCCAAGTCGCGGCGGACGGTGGCGCCGGAAGCTCCTGTTGCTTGGACGAGCTCTTCCACTGTTGCTTGCTCGCGGGTGCGCAACAACTCGCCAATGAGCCGGTGGCGGTCAGCAGTTCCCATGCTTCAACCGTAGCAACATTTGCTCAAATAATCACATAGCATGATCATTTGAGCACTATCCATCTCTCACATCCCATGGCTTAAAGCGAAACGCTCTCGCAGCAGGTGCAAGAGCGTTCGCCGAAAGCGGCTGTTATGTGAGAGACCGTTGGAACTAGCGGGCGCGCTCCACCCGCTTCTCATCCCACACGGGTTCCTCCGACTCGTAGACCTTGCCGTCGGAACCGAAGATCATGAAACGGTCAAAGGACTTTGCGAACCAGCGGTCGTGCGTGACAGCAAGGACAGTGCCCTCGAAAGCGTCGATGGCCCGTTCCAGAGCCTCGCCCGAATGAAGGTCAAGGTTGTCCGTAGGCTCGTCCAGCAGCAACAACGTGGCGCCGGAGAGTTGCAGGAGCAGGATCTGGAACCGTGCCTGCTGACCACCGGACAAGGACTCGTACTTCTGCTCGGACTGACCGGCCAAGCCGTACGAATCCAAGGCACCGGCGGCGGCCTCACGGGCGAGTCCGGAACGGTGCTCATCGCCACGGTGCAGGATCTCGAGCAGCGTCCGGCCCAACAGATCAGGCCGGACATGCGTCTGTGCGAAGAACCCTGGCCGGATGCGGGCACCCAGCTTCACGGTGCCTTGATGCGGCACTTCAGCAATCACTACCTCGGACACCGGCAGGTGCTCACGCTCCGGATCGGTGCCGCCGGTAGCCAGGAGGCGCAGGAAGTGGCTCTTGCCCGAACCGTTGGAACCAAGAACACCAACGCGGTCGCCGAACCAGATCTCTGTGGAGAACGGCTTCATAAGACCGGTCAGTTCCAGCTTCTCGGCCACGACGGCACGCTTGGCTGTTCGCCCACCCTTGAGCCGCATCTTGACGTTCTGCTCGATCGGCAGTGCCTCAGGCGGGCCAGCTTCCAGGAACTTGGCAAGGCGGGTCTGCGCTGCCTGGTACCTGTTGGCCATGTCGGAGCGGAACGCGGCCTTGTTCTTGTACATGTTGACGAGTTCCTTGAGCTTGATGTGCTCCTCGTCCCAGCGTTTCCGGAGTTCCTCAAAACGGGCGTTACGATCGGCACGCGCCTCGACATATGTGCCGAAGCCGCCACCATGGATCCATGCTGAAGCGCCATTGATACCGGGCTCGAGTGTGACGATACGGCTGGCCGCGTTGTTGAGCAGCTCGCGGTCGTGGCTGATGAACAGGACGGTCTTCTTGGACTCGTTGAGCTTGCTTTCCAGCCAGCGCTTGCCCGGAACGTCCAGGTAGTTATCGGGTTCGTCGAGGAGGAGGAGCTCGTCCGGGCCAGCGAACAGGGCTTCCAGGACCAGGCGCTTCTGCTCGCCACCGGACAGGGTGGAGGCGCGACGGAACTGCGCTTTGTCGAACGAAATCCCCAAGGCTGCCATGCAGACCTCGTCCCAGACGGTCTCGACGTCGTACCCGCCGGCGTCTCCCCAGTCCACGATCGCCTGCGCATACTTCATCTGCGTGGGCTCGTCGTCGTGCTCCATCATGGCCAGCTCGGCGTCCTCCACAGCCTTGGCAGCGGCTGCGAGGCTGGCCTGCGCCGTGGAAACGAGGAGATCCCGGACAGTGGATTCGTCCCGAACCTGGCCCACAAACTGCCGCATGATGCCCATGTTGCCGGAGCGGCCAACAACACCCTCGTCCGGCGTGAGGTCACCGGAGATGATCTTGAACAGGGTGGTCTTGCCCGTTCCGTTGGGCCCGATGAGCGCCGTTTTGGTGCCATCGGGGACCTTGAAGGTCACCCCGTTGAGCAGCTGGGTGCCGTCGGAGAGGAAGTAGTCGATGCCGGAAACGTCAATATGGGCCACGTTTCAATCCTCCCATGGCGGCGGATTGGCACTCGACGGCGGTGTCAGCCGGCTGCGGTGAGGAACGACTTCAGCAGGGGTCCGCTGGTAGTGGCACCCAAGCCGCCTTCTTCCACGAACACGGCAACCGCCAGATCCCCATGCGTCGCCACGATCCACGCATGGGTCTTTGGCGGGTTGTCATTGCCGAATTCCGCGGTGCCTGTTTTGGCCCCCACCGGCGTACCGGGAACTTCGGCGAGGAAGCCAGCGTGGCCTGAGGTCACTACAGCCCGCATCATGTCGGACAGTGCGGCCGCTTCTTCCTTGGTGATCGGCTTGGTGGACGCCGGTGACACAGGAACGGCGCTCACTGAAGCAGACGCTGACGACGGCGACGCGGCGCCACCTTCGGTGGGAGTGGCACCGGAGCTGGGGTTCTGGGTGGCGGCCGGGGACTGGGCGGCGTCAGCGTTCAGCACGAGTTGCGGAGAAACAGGTGCGCCGTTGGCGACGGAAGCTGCCATGACCGCGGCCGAGAGCGGGGAGAAGAGCACCTTGCCCTGGCCAATCATGGAAGCTGCGTGCTCGGTACCTTCGGCAGCCCCGGGAACCGAACCCAAGAACGCATCAGCCCCCAGCTTGGGAGCCTCAACCGCCACGCCCAAGGCCTGTGCTGCGGATTCCAGCTGGTCCTGGCTAATGGAATCCCTGGCGTTGATGAAGGCCGTATTGCAGGAGTGCGCAAAAGCGTCGCGGAGGGCCACCGAGCCGAGGGAGCTTTCCGGATACCCTTCGGCGTTCTTGAACGTGCGGCCGTCCACGGTCAGCGTTGAGGGGCATTCAACCTTGGAATCCGGGGTGGCGCCGTTGCGGAACATGGCCAGGGAATCAACAATCTTGAAGGTGGAACCCGGCGCATATTGGCCAAGCATGGCCGTGTTGTAGCCGTTGCTGCCTGGTCCGGACGCTGCGGCTAGTACAGCGCCGGTGGATGGCTTAAGGGCAACAATGGCCGACGCGGGCCCAACACCGGCCAACGTTTCCTCCGCCAGCTGCTGGAGTTTCAGGTCCAGCGTGGTTTTCAGCGTGGTGCCCGGGGACGGGAGGGACGAGAAGAACACTTTGGTGCCCGGGGTCTCACCTTCGGACTTAACCTCGGGAGTTGCCAGGACTTCCACGCCATCTTTACCGCGCAGCAACGAGTCGTACTTCTGCTGCAGACCGCCAGTGCCCGTGGTGTCTCCGGCGCGCAGCGCACCATTGGAGTTTTCAATCTGTTCAGCACTGGCTTGACCAACGCTGCCGAGCAATGCCCGCGCGAAAGTCCGGGTGGGAGCCAAAGCCATGGAGTCCAGGATGCTCGATCCGCCGGGAATGGCCTCGATTTTAGCTTCAGTGATTTCCGCCGTGTAGGCGCGCAGCACAAGGCCCTCCACGAAAGCCTGCGGACCTGAGGCGGCAACCTGCTTGGCGTACTCTTCAGGGTCCAGCCCGAGCAGAGCCGCCATGGCTCGCGCAGAACTGTCGGCTTGCTCTGCCGGAACCTTGGTCTTGTCGATGCCCACCCGGAAGACGGGACGGTCCTCAACAATGGGAGCATCTCCGGCACCCAGGATCTGGCCGCGTTGCGCGGGAACGGTCTTGACGGACAGGGTCTCACCCTCGGAGAGTTCCGGTGCAAGGAGTGCAGGGGTCCATTGGACAGCCCACTTGTCGCCGACCTTCTTCAGCGTGGCTTCGGAGCTGTACTCCCACTTGGCCGAGCCGATGTTCCAGCTGTATTTAAGGGGGAACGTTGCGGTGTCGCCGTCGAGCTTGACGTCGCCTGACTCTACTGCCGGCTTGGCGTCGAGTCCCTCGAAGACGGCTTTGAGTTGATCATTGGCCGCGGCTGCGTCCTTACCCTCCACGGCGAGCTGGCCGACGTCGAGCGCCGCCAGCGAGGAGGCGAGCTGCTTGGCTGCTCCTTCCGCGCCGGCGCGGCCGTCATCGCAGGCGGTCAGCGAACCGGCCATCACCAGCGATACGAGACCAAGGACAAGACCGTGTTTTTTCAATTTCCCCATTTGCGACATTATGCCCCGTTCCCCTGACACTTTCTTGTTGTGCCCGTTAGACGGACGGCCGTCGCCAGCTGCCCCGGACGGAGGCAGCGGGCGACGGCGGTCTGCACGTCAGGCTACGAAGCGCACGTGAACTTCGCATCACCCCAAACACCATGAGCGCCGTTGATGGATCCGGAGGGGTCCACCACCAATTCCACGTATGCAGCACCCGTGAGGTCCACGGATACGGCCTCAGGGGCGAATCCTGGAGTGTACGTCCGCGACTGGTACTTGTTCACGCCGTCGGCATTGACCTTGAAGATGATGTTGCCGCCGAAGCCACTCTCGAGGCCCACCTGCGAGGTGAAAGAGGTGCACTTTCCTCCCAGGTAATAGGTGATCTTTGAGGCAGCATGAACGCCCAGGCCCTTACTGAACACAGGCTGCTGACCGGTTACGGGATCCGTGTAGTTGATGGCCAGCGGCTTGTCCGGGGACGACGCCGAGTCCTTGTTGGCAACGTTCTTACCGATTACGCCGTAACCGTTCAAAGCCTGGACCCACGGCGTGTCCGAGGCGTACACCGTTCCAAGCGGGACGTTCGGCAACGGCTGCGATGTCACTTTCCAGTCGAAGAACTTCACGCGGGTGTCAGTGGGCAAGGTGACGGAGGCCAGCTCTTTGGTGGGGTTGAGCCGGACCGTGTTGGAGAAGGCCTGGTATTTGTATTGCGTGTACTCCGGCGACGGTCCGTTGGCGTTGTTGCGGCCTTGTTCCGAGACTGCAAGCACGGCGCCGTTCAGGACCGACGGCTGCAACCAGTTCGGGAAAAAGATGGATTGCTGCTCGGTGGTCCCGTCCGCGTACGTAAGCGTCAACACCGGGCTGGTTCCGTTGCCCACCGCGGCCGATCCGAGCACTGCCAAGTGCGTTCCCTTGCCCTTGACTGCAATGGTTTGCGCCGACAGCGCCACCGAGTTGGGGACATCGGGTCCGACGGCCGGCCACGTGTAGTCAACCTGCGTGGGCTTTCCGGCGTCCACCGTCACCGTGCTGCCCGGTTGGACTCCACCGGCAGGAACCGTAGCGGCCGCCAGCTGTTCGGCAGCGAAGGTGGCCCCTCCGCCGTCGAAGTTTCCTAGTGCCTTGCCCGCCACGGTGGTGATCGAGACGGTGTTGTAGGCGGCTGCCAAGGAACCGTAGGCGACATAGATCTGGTTGCCGCCGGTTACAGACTGGTTGGATCCGGATGAAGCGTACGACGCCGATACCCGAACGGTCTGTTGGCCCGCCTTCGCGCTGGTCCCCGGCTTGATAACGAACGTGGCGGTTGCAGTAGCGCCGCCTTCCACCTTGGCGGCTGTCGCGCCGGAGGAAGAGACCACAGTCCAGCCCTCAGGGAGCACCGGAGTCAGCACCACGTTGCTCTTTGCCTTGGTTCCAGTGTTCACGAAAGCCGCGGTGACGGTGGTTTCCTGATCCTGGAAGACCTGCTGGCCGGTGGTCACACGAACCTCGGCTGCGGTGTCCTCCTGGCTCTTGCCGCCCAACGGACCGGCCTGCTGGAGCTGGACTGTGGCGGACTGGTTGGAAGCGATGGACCCTGTCTTCACCCAGATGGTGCCGTTGTTGGCCTCATCGAAGAACCAGCCGGTGGTTGCTGCGGCGTAGGCGGCCTGGGTGGCGTGCTGGGCGAGCTTGGTGCCGCCGATCCTGACGTCCTTGGGTGCTGCGCCGGCGTGGACTTTCAGCTCGTAGGGACGGGCTGCAGCCTTGCCGGTGTACTCGCCTTTCCGTTCACCGATGGAGACCTTGACGCTGCTGTTGCCCTTGCCCGGGGCGTCCACTGCGAACACCTGGCTGGACGATTTTCCGTCTTTGAATTCGCGGGTGACCTTGTCATCCTCGTACAGCGTGAAGGTGTCCTGGCCCTGGGCGTAGACGTCCAAAGTGATCATGGAATCTTCGGGTACCAAGGACGCGTTGCGCGCCACGATGCCTTGCGGGATCACCGCTCCGGCACGGACGAACACCGGCAGCTTGTCCAGCGGCGCGTCGTAGCCGTTCAGGATCTGGCCGCCCTGGTAGAGCTTGCCGGTCCAGTAATCCACCCATTGGTGTCCTGCCGGGAGGAAGATGCCGTTGCGGACATCGGTCTGGGTAAAGACGGGTGCCACCAGGAAGTCGGAGCCCAACATGAACTGGTTGTTCGCCTCGGCACCATAAGACCACTGCTGCTCGGGGAACTCGAGGGCCATGGAGCGCATCATGGAAACGCCGCTCGTGGATGACTCCTGGGCCAGCGTGTAGATGAAGGGCATGAGTTGCTGACGGAGCTGGAGGTACTGGCGGTTGATGGCCGTGGCTTCGTCACCGTAGAGCCACGGACGCTTGTCAGTGGCTGCCCAGCCGGACATGGAGTACAGCGCCGGAGCGAAGGCCTTCCACTGGAGATCGCGGACGTACGACTCAGCGGAACCGCCGAAAATGCCGTCAACATCGCCCGTGGTGAACGCCAAACCTGAGTTGCCTGCGCCGGTGAGGGCCGAGACCTGCCAGCGGACGGCGTCGAGGTTTCCTGAATGGTCACCCGTCCACTGCATGCCGCAGCGCTGGGAGCCGGCCCAACCTTCCACCATCAGCGAGGTGCCACGGGCGTTGGAATACTGTTCAATGCCGCCGTGCGCGGCCTCGCAACCGGTGAGTGCTTGGCGGTAGCCCTGGCCTACCCACGCGACGTCCAGCTTGCGGAGCCGGACGCCGGCCTCGCCCACTTCGTACTCCTGGTTGGTCAGGGAACGCTGCGTCCAGAGGCCAACCTTGAGGTCGGTTTCTTCCTCGATGTTGCTCACGGTTTCCGGGAGTTGCTGGTACTCGCAGCCGTAGCCGTCGTTGACCAGCATCCAGCCGGCGGGCATGTCGTTCTCCACGAACTTCCGGGCCGTCTTGATGGCGTCGGGCGTGCGCTGTTTGGCGCCGTCGGGATCGCCGTAGCCCGAGGAGGAGTACCCCGGGTTGGAGCGGTTGTAGCAGTCGGCGTCGCCGTATTCCAAGGCGTAGACCGGGGGCATCATGGGCTTGCCGGTCAGCGTGGTATACGCGCCAAGGGACTGCTTGTAGTCGCCCACGAAATAGTAGGCGTCGAAGCGCTTTTCCTCGTGCGTGGTGGTGGGCTGGCCGCCGAAGTTGTAGGAGCCGCGGGCGAAGGTGTCGCGAAGGACGCCGTAGCCCTTGGAGGACATGTAGTACGGCACGGCGTTGGGGTAGCCGTCGTCGTCCCAGTCGAAGTTCTTGGCAATGTTGATGAGTGCGCCGGTGTGCACGGAGCGGCCGTTCTGCATGCCGCCGCCGATGAACTGCTCGCCGTCCTGCTGGGCGAGGTGCTGCGTAGCTGAGTTGGCGCCGAAGGTGATGGGGGCGGACTCCTCCAGAACCAACGAGCCGTCAGTCCTGAGAACCCGAAGCTGTGTGGTGGCTTTGTTGATCTCGACGCTGATCTTGGCAGTTTTCAGGACCAGCCAGTCGCCGTCTGTGACTGTGGGTGTGGTGCCGGGGAACTTATCCTTGCCCACCACGATGTTGGCGGTCCTGGCCGGATCGCCTTGGTCTGTATTGGCGGGATCGGTGAATTTTCCGCTGGGGTCAGCTTCCAGGCGGAAATTGCCGTCGTCCAGGAACGTGACGCGGATGGCGCCCTTCTCCGCGGAAAGGTTGACGACGTTGCCGGACTGGGTAAACCCGGTCACCGCTCCGAGGGGTACTCCGGCGGCATCGACAGGGACTTCGGGGGTGACGGTTTTAATGGCCGCGGGATCACCTGGAGCGGCATTGGCGGCCGCGGCAAAGGTGAGTGCGGGGATGGTTCCTGCGAGGAGCAGCGAGGCTAGGCCGAGGGAAGCGGCCTTCCTGACTAGCTTTTTGGTGCGTCCGGAGCTGCCGGGGGCAGTGCCGGATAAGCCCAATGTGGGTGCGGACATGTGAGGCCAACTTTCGACGAGTGACTTTTTGTGATCTAACTCATAGCGAAACGTGCACTAATCATCACTGCAAAAGGATCAAAGGTCAACCGTTTAACCAAAATTCGTACCCGACTGAGTCGCATTTGTGCGCGTTTTGGGCGCTCAAAACGCGCACAGGTGCGACTCAGTTGGGGAGAGTCAGCGCGAGCGGATAATCCTGCGCTGCGTCGCGACGGCTATGGCAGCGGTCCGGTTGTCCACGCCGAGCTTCGAGTAAATGTGCACCAAGTGGGTCTTCACCGTGGCCTCGGAAATGAAGAGCTGTTTAGCCATGGCACGGTTGCTCATACCCGTTGCCAAGAGCTCCAAAAGTTGGACTTCCCGGGCGCTCAAAGCCGGGGAAGGATTCCGGATCCGGCCCATGAGCCGCGCCGCAACCTCCGGTGCCAACGCGGTTTGCCCGGCCGCCGCGGACAACACGGCCTGCCGGATCTGCTCCGGCGGGGCGTCCTTCAGCATGTAGCCACTCGCACCAGCCTCCACGGCGGCGAGGATGTCGGCGTCGGTATCGTACGTGGTCAGAATCAGCACCGGCGGCGGGGGAGTCCCGGCCTCGCCCGCCTTGATCTTCTCCGTGGCCGTCACGCCGTCCATGCCGCTGCCCATCTGCAGGTCCATGAGCACCAGGTCCACGGGCTCACCCAAAGTATTGAGCTTGCTGAGTTCCACCAGCGCGGCATCACCGTCAGCTGCCTCCGCAACCACGGTCACCCCCGGGAAGTCGGCGAGCATGGCCCGCAGTCCTGCCCGAACAACCGGGTGGTCATCCACCAACAACACCCGAATCTCACTCACGCGGCACCCCCATCCGCCGGCAACGGCACCCGGATCGCAACCACGGTCCCCTCACCGGGCGCCGACTCAATCTCCAGGCTGCCGTTCAATGCGGCCAGCCGCTCACGCAAACTCTGAAGCCCGACGCCGGTTCCGTCGCCACGCGCCGTACCGGCCGCCGTCGAGGGCTCGAATCCAATCCCGTCGTCGAAAACGTCCAAGGTCACCTCAGCGCCCAGGAAAGACAGGGTCACGACGGCGGTGCGCGCGTGGGCGTGCGCCCATACGTTGGCGAGGGAAGCCTGCGCGGCCCGGAGCAGGGTGGTCTGGTACGTATTCGGCAGTTCCATGGGCGTACCCACCAGCTCGAAGCGGCAGCGCAGCGCGGACCCCCGGGCAGCCGCCTCAGTCTCCGTTTTCTCACAGAGGCGGCTGAGGGTATCCACGAGTCCCGAGCGCTCAAGATCCGGCGAACGCAGGCCGCGCACAAAGCTCCGCGCCTCGGCAAGATTGGCAGACGCCGTGTCCTGAACCGTTCGTAGCCGCTCCCGTGCAGCACTGGCGTCGCCATCGTCCAACGCTTTCTCGGCGGACCTGCCCATCAGGACAATGCTTGAAAAGCCCTGCGCCAAGGTGTCGTGGATTTCCCGGGCAAGCCGTTCGCGTTCGGCCAGCATTCCGGCGTCGTGCTGTGTCTGTGCGAGTTCGGCGCGGGTTCTGCGAAGCTCGTCGGCAACAGCGCGCTGATTCTCGGCTTCGACGAACAAAGCGCGATAGGCCAAGCCCGTGACCACCGCGAATGCTGCCCCGAACACCGGTCCAAGGACCATCGCAAGCTGCAGGCCGCCGTCGGACGAACCCCGGCTATGGAACCACAGCGTGCCCACCAGAAGCGCAGTGCTCACAGCAATCGCGGGCAAAGCAAGCGCGCGGGGGAGCAGGTGCAGTTGCAGGAAGAACAAGGGGAAGGCAACCCATGCGAAGTCGCTGCTGACTAGGAGGAGCAGCAGCCATAGGAGCATCACCGCGCCAAGCCACCAGCGTGCGTAGGGTGTGGGATTGAACCGGGTGGGATGGCTTGCATGGCGTTTTTCCAAGAGAGTCCCGCTGAGGTACACCAATGCCAGCAGGGCCGAAAGACTTAGTCCGGCAATCACAGCAACAGCCGACGCCGGACCGTTGGTTCCCATTCCCGTCACCAAGCGGACAACGGCCACCAGCAGCAGAACCGCGAAACCCAGATGAAGGCTCACGCGCAGCACGCGGAGGATTGTGGCGGCGCCAGCGGGAGACTGCATGCTTCACAGCGTATCCCCGGCGCTCCCTCCATAAACCAAATTTCGCGCCCCAGGGCCTGAATCAACCATTCGGATGATCGCCGGTTCAACCCCACGATGCCAGCCGATCCATCCGGCTCCCGATGCCCCTGCGGCCTATCGCCGGAAGAGTTGAGATAGCCGGGATCAAGCCCGCATTGAATCGAAGGAATCCGATGTTTCTTGCCATCCGCGACATCCGCTTCGCCAAGGGTCGTTTTGCGCTCATGGGCAGCGTGGTCGCCCTGATCACGTTGCTGCTGGTCATGCTCTCCGGGCTGACTGCAGGCCTGGGCAACCAGTCGACGTCCGCGCTGGGGGCCCTGCCTGTGCAGCAGATTGTTTTTGGTGCACCCGCCGGAGGTGATCCAAAGGCCTCGTACACCGAATCCGAAGTTTCCCCTGTTCAGCTCGGAGCCTGGCGGGACCAGCCGGGTGTGACGTCCGCGGAGGCGCTGGGAATCAGCCAGACCCGTTTCCAGTCGTTGGGTGGCGGGGGGACCCCGACCGGAACCGCGAACGTCGCAGTCTTTGGCGGCGCGATTGCTCCATCGGCTGTGGAGGACGGGACGGTGGTGGTGGGTGAGTCGCTGGCCAAAGAGCTGACGCTGGAAGTTGGCAGCCGGGTTCGTGCGGGCGGGACAGACCTGACGGTTTCAGCCGTTGTGGAGGACCAGTGGTACTCGCACACCGGCGTGGTGTGGACAACGCTGGAGACCTGGCGGACCATCGCCCACGCAGCACCTGGCACCGCAACGGTCATCACCGCAACCTTCGACGCCGGAGCTTCCGTGGACCTCGACGCCGCCAACGCGGCGGCCGGCACGGTCAGTACGGACCCCGCGGGTTCGTTCCAGGCACTTGCCTCGTACAAGAGCGAGAACGGCTCACTCATGCTGATGCAGGCATTCCTCTACGGCATTTCGGCCTTGGTGATCGTCGCGTTCCTCACAGTGTGGACAGTGCAGCGCACACGCGACATCGCCGTCCTCAAGGCGTTGGGGGCTTCGTCCGGCTATGCGTTGCGGGACGCCCTCACCCAGGCGGCCATGGTGCTGCTGGCAGGAGCGGCTGTGGGCGGTCTTCTGGGCTTGGCCGGCGGAACGTTTGCGGCCCAGGCCGCACCTTTTCTGATTACACCCATGACCACGCTGCTGCCTATTGCAGGAATCATCCTCCTGGGCCTGGCGGGCGCAGTCCTGGCGGTAAGAAGCGTCACCACAGTGGATCCGCTGTTGGCACTCGGCGGCAACTAAAACATTCCCAGAAAGGCATGCATCGTGAGTACAGCATTGAACCTGGTCAACGTTTCCCTCGAATACCCGGACGGCACCTCAACCCTCAAGGCGCTGGACGCCGTCAACCTCAGCGTGCACAGAAGTGAGTTCCTCTCCCTTGTAGGACCCTCCGGTTCCGGCAAGTCCTCACTTCTCGCCGTCGCGGCGACCCTCGTGAAGCCCTCGGCCGGGCTGGTGATCATCGACGAAGAGGACGTCACCGCCTTTTCGGACGCCGAACGCACGGCCCTTCGCCGGGACAAGGTGGGCATCATCTTCCAGCAACCCAACCTGCTGCCGGCACTGACCGCCGTCGAGCAGTTGCTGATACGTGAGCACCTCCGGGGCAAGCGTGTGCGCGGAGAACGGGAGAAAGCAGCTGAGCTGCTGGAGGTCGTTGGCCTGTCCGACGCTGCGCATAAGCGCCCACACCAGTTATCCGGCGGCCAGCGCCAGCGGGTGAATATTGCCAGAGCCCTTATGGGAAGCCCTACTGTTCTTCTGGTCGACGAGCCAACGGCCGCGCTTGATCACGAACGCAGCGAGTCGATCGTCCGGCTACTTCGGCGGGTCACCAACGAGTTCCGCACCGCCACCGTCATGGTCACTCACGACACCGAGTTCCTTCCCCTCACCGACGCCGTCGCGACTATGAGGGACGGACGCATCAGCCGCGCCTTGGTTCCGTCGGCGCAACCCAACTAACTAGCAGCAGTGCGCGTTTTGAGCCGTCAAAACGCGCACTGCTGCGACCTAGGTGGGTGAGGCGGCGTAGTCAGGGGTGGTTACAGTCCTACGCCTAGCCCAGGTACGCGCATTCTAAATATGTCCTTGAGGGCATATCTTGCCGCGTGATACCCGGACATTCCCGTCACTCCGGGCCCCGGCGGAGTAGACGAGGAACACAGGTACACGCCGGAAATGGGGGTTCGCCACGGCACGTTGGAGACCACCGGCCGTTGCACCAGGCCCCGCAGGTCCAACAGACCTGCACTGAAGTCTCCCCCAACATAGTTCTCGTTATATGCGGACAGTTCCGCCGCCGTCGTGGTCTTCGATGCCACCACGACGTCGCGGAAGCCAGGCGCGTAACGCTCAATGCGAGCCATGACGGCTTCGGCCATATCCACGGTGGAGTTCGCAGGTACGTGGCAATAGGACCACAGAACGTGGCGGCCCTCCGGTGCCCGGGTGGAATCAACCACCGATGGCTGGGACACCAGAACGTACGGCTCCGTTGGGTGTTTGCCCATGTCCACTAGATTCTCCGACTCGGCCATCGCCAGCCTCGAACCACCAACGTGGACCGTCCCGGCCTTGGCCAATCCAGGGTCGCGCCACGGAACGGGTTCGGACAGGATGAAGTCCACTTTGCACGCTGCATTCCCGAATCGGAATGTTTCCAACGCCCGGCGGTAGCGGTCTGGAACTTCCGCACCACCCACGCGCGCCAGAGTTGGCGGGGCAACATCCAGCAGTATCGCCTTAGCGGGCCGGACTTGGTCCAAGGAGTCCACGCGCTCACCCACGTGGATTGTGCCACCGTGGGCCCTGAGGTCGTCAGCCATTGCTGTGGCGATGGACATCGAACCGCCAACAGGTATCACCCAACCACCTGCGTGGGCCAGCACGCTGAGCAACAGTCCGGCACCCGTTGAACTGAGGGACGGTTGCGAGCCAAGGGCGTGGGACATCACACCCGTCAACAGGGCCGGTGCGGCGTCCTCGCGGAATCGTCGCATCCAGAGCGGCGTTCCTTGATCCAGGGTGGCCAAACCGAACCTGACAGCCGCCATGGGATCCTTTGGAATGCGCAGGAGTTGGTTGGACGTAAACTCCACCACCCCGTCCACGCGCTCCAGCAGGGGCTGCAGCAGCCGACGGTACGCCTGCCCATCGACGCCCAGCTCCTGCACCGTTCGATCCAGGGATTGGTAGGCCAGGGCCGCCCCTCCACTGTCCAGCGGTGTCCCGTGCTGGACCTCCGGCAGCTGCAATTCCACGCGCTTCGACAACTCAAAAGCGCGGAAGAAGGGGGATGCCACAGCCATGGGATGCACGGCCGAACAGACGTCGTAGAGGTATCCGGGCTCCATCAACTCGCTGGTCCGCGATCCTCCGCCGATCGCATCAGCGGCCTCGTAAACGTGGACGCTCAGGCCCGCGCGCGCCATCACCACTGCGGCCGCCAGGCCGTTAGGACCGGCACCGACGACGGCGACATCAACCATCGCTGTTTACCTCCGTACGCTGGGGTGCTTTGGGATCGGTAGTCTCCACCGTAGCCCGGGGACGCCACGGCAGGACTGACCGTGACGGGCGGAACACATCGAGCCGCAGCCAGTCCCGGGTAACGTCGAATGGTCCCCCATGCGGATCATCCTCGCCATGGGCGCGGAGTGGGTCTTGGGCGGGATCCCAAATATCCATGACCACCCGTGCCATGAGATAGGCGGTGGCCACCAAATGCAATCCCACGGCCAAGACGTAGTAGGACATGTCGATGTTGTGCTGGACGGAGCCGCCACTGGTTGTTAGGCCCAAATACATCCAGACGGCCGCCCAGTGGAGCCCCTCAGCCGCCTGCCAGATGAGGAAGTCGCGCCAGCGGGGCCGGGCAAGGGCAAGCAGCGGTATGAGCCATATGACGAACTGCGGGGAGTACACCTTGTTGGTCAGAATGAAGGCGGCAACCAGAAGGAACATCAGTTGGGCCAACCGGGGTCGTCGTGGGGAGCAGAGGGCCAAAGCACCAATAAGGACGCACGCGAGGACGAACAGGGACAGGGCCAGCGCGTTGACGGTTGCGCCGTCAATCTGAACCCAGCGAACCCGGTCAGCCACGAGGTTGTAAGCGAACCACGGTGAGCTGTACCCGGCAGGGCGGTTTTGGCTGAATTCGAAGAAGTATCCCCATCCCGATGGATTCAGTGCTGCTATGGGCAGATTCACTGCCAGCCAGGATGCCAAGGCTGTACCAGCAGTAATGAAGAATGCGCGCAGCTTGCCGGTGCGCAAAGCCAGCACCAGCACTGCACCAAGTAGGAGGACCGGATACATCTTGGTGGCCGCTCCTAAGCCGATGAACACACCGGCCAGGATCAGCTTGTCCCGCGAGAAGAAGTAAATGGCCAGGGCCAGCAGTCCCACGGCCCACATGTCCCAGTTGATGAATCCGGCCAGAATGATCCCCGGGGCCACTGCCACCATGGCGGCGTCCCAGGGGCGGAGCCTGTTGATCCTTGCGGTCAGGAGCACCGTGACGATCCAAACGGCGACTATCAGTGTTGCGTTGATGTCGAAGTAGCCCAGCACGCGCTCGTTTCCAGCGCCTTGGCCGGGCACGAGCAGGGCCGTGATGCCGGCGATGACGCCCATCACCGCCGGGTATTCGAACAGGCTGCCTTGGGTGAAGAACGGAAAGGCACCGTCACCCAGGCCGCGGTTCCGGAAAAGCTCCGGAAAATCCGAATAGCACGTCGCATAAAACTGGCCGGGAGTCTCCCAGCCACGGACTCGGCAGTAGTCCTTGGCGAGCACAGCCAGCAGTGCAGCGAATACGGTGAGGATGATCAGGACGCGTTCCACAGTGAACGGACCGGACGCCACCTTCCCGGGGGAGGAGTGTTTCCCCAAGGGCCCGCCCACAAGTTCAGTGAAATTTCGAAGCAGGGAGTCACTGCGGCTTGGAACCACAAAGCGGGCACGTTTTTGCAGCCGGTGAGGCTTCGTCTCCTGCATGGGATCGAGCTTACAGTCCTCCGGGGTTCCACGAGATGAGGAGTTCAGGGGTTCCCCACGTTAAAAGGGGAGGAGCCCACGCGTAGCCGCGTGGGCTCCTTGAGGTTCAGCATCAATGTGTGGCATCTGAACTCCTTCGGGCTCAGCTGTTGGGTATCAGCGGATGAGTCCCATCTGGTGCAGGACAACGTAGACGTCTTCACGGCGTTGGTCGAGCAGCTGGCCGTTAAACAGAATGCGGTCCTTAGGAGCGTTGGTGCTCTTGAAGAAGCGCATGTCTTCTGGGCGTTTTCGCATGATTCACCTCCTTTCGGGAGATATGTAATCGGAATTTAGGCGCAACAATGAGAGCCATATGAATTCACAAGAAATCAAGGCGAAGAGGGCATAAATAGCCGAGGCTAATGAAGGGGATTTGCGGACCGAGTCGAAAGGGATTCGTCGTGCAATAGCGCGTGCTTCCGGCAGTCGACCCAACAAGAAGCTGGTTCCGAACTATGGGGAAACTGCGCACCCGCGGCATGCTGCGTGGGTCCGCGCCTACAACTGACTACTCAGCCATCCAAAGACAGGAGGGCCTTAAGAAATACCGCCGGCAACAAGCCGGTCCGGTAGATCAGGAGTGGGTCAGAGAGCAAAAATGGCGTCGATCATCAGCAGAGGCCGGGGTAGCAGTGACGGTCAACTTCCGTCCGCTAGTCAAAGTAATCATTTTTCCCAACCTCCTTCCGGCCTTTACAGCCTGCTGTGGCATTGTCCCGGTTGACTGAACCGGGGAATGCGCGCCTTGTTCCCGGCGAGTCGCTCTGGGAACAAGATATAAGCTACCCCATGAAGAAGGAGTTTGACCAGCGAAATTGACTAATTCGCCAAAAGTTTTCTTAAATTCGTGTTTAGAGGCCCCAACGCACAATTGCAGGCGTCCGCTTATCCCAGCCGAGGGTGCACACTTTGGCCGTTCCCAGAATGAAGTGTCGGCCTTCGCTTGCATCCATTTCGAGCCAGCGGGCGGTAAGTATCCGGGAGAAATGACCGTGGGCCACTATCAGAACGTTGTCCATTCCAGATTCCAGGACTCGTCCAATGATCTTGTCGGCCCGGGCAGCAACCTCATCCAGGGTTTCCCCGTTGGGTACGCCATCTGTCCAGATGAGGTAGTCCGGGTTGTCCTTGCGGATCAGGTCCGAGCTGATGCCTTCATAGTCGCCGTAGTTCCATTCCACTGCCAGCGGCTCATGGACGGCCTCCGGGTAGCCTGCGAGTTCTGCCGTGCGGCGGGCGCGGCGCAGGGGTGAGGTCAGGACGAGGTCGAAGTCGATGCCTTCCAGGACCTTGCGCGCCTCCACAGCCTGCTGCTCGCCCTCAACGGTGAGGGGAAGGTCAGTCAGACCGGTGTACTGGCCGCTCTTGGACCACTCGGTCTCGCCGTGGCGAAGGATCCAGAGTTGCGGACGCGGTGAAGTCGCAGCGTTCATGAGGGCTCCTCAGTTTCGGTCAATGGCTCGACGACGGCGGACTCGGGTTGCGCTTCCCACCACGCCAGGAGTTTCTGCTCGGCTTCCTCGGGGGAGAGTGGTCCGTGTTCCATGCGTTCTTCCAGAAGGAACTTGTAAGCCCGTCCCACCACAGGACCAGGTTTGAGTCCCAGGAGTGCCATGATCTGCGCTCCGTCAAGGTCGGGGCGGACGGCCGCCAATGATTCCTGTTCCAGAAGCTTCGAAATGCGATGCTCAAGGTCATCGTAGGCGAAGGACAAGCGGTCGGCCTTGCGCTGGTTACGCGTGGTGACGTCGGACCGTGTGAGGCGGTGGAGGCGTTCCAGCAAGGGACCGGCGTCGGTCACGTAGCGGCGGACCGCGGAGTCGCTCCAGCCGGCATCGCCGTAGCCATAGAAGCGCATGTGGAGTTCCACCAGGCGGGACACAGCTTTGATCGACTCATTGTCGAAACGCAGTGCCTTCATTCTCTTCGCCGTCAGCTTGGACCCCACAACATCGTGGTGGCGGAAGCTGACCGCGCCGCCCGGTTCAAAGCGGCGCGTAGCCGGCTTGCCGACGTCGTGCATCAACGCGGCGAACCGCAACAAAAAGTCGGGGCCGGGAACCGGGCCGTCAGGACCCGTTTCCAAGGCAGCAGCCTGCTCCAACACCTGCAGCGAGTGCTGGTACACGTCCTTGTGCCGGTGGTGCTCATCGGCTTCGAGGCGCAGCGCGGAAACTTCGGGGAGCACGAACTCAGCCAACCCGGTGTCCACCAGGAGATCAATGCCCACACGGGGGTGCGCTCCGTTGATGAGCTTGACCAGTTCTTCCCGAACACGCTCGGCGGAGATGATCTTGATGCGGTCGGCCATTTGGGACATGGCCAGCCGGACGTCGTCGTGGACCGACACGCCGAGCTGGGAAGCGAAACGGGCCGCGCGCATCATGCGCAAGGGATCGTCGGAGAATGATGACTCCGGGGCACCCGGCGTGGCGAGCTCCGAGGCGTGGAGGTCGCGGACGCCGCCGAACGGATCCACGAGTTCAAGGCTGGGCAACCGCAGCGCCATGGCGTTGATGGTGAAGTCGCGGCGCAGGAGGTCGTCCTTCAGGGAGTTGCCGAACGCCACCACGGGCTTCCGCGAATCGGGGTCGTAAGCTTCGGCGCGGTACGTGGTGATTTCGATCTGGAAACCACTCTTCTTCATCCCGATCGTGCCGAAAGCACGGCCGATTTCCCAGAAGTTGTCCGCCCACTTCTTGATGACGCCAATAGTCTGATCCGGCGTTGCATCGGTGGTGAAATCGAGGTCCGGGGATGTCCTTCCCAGGAAGAGGTCGCGCACAGGTCCACCCACCAGCGACAGCTCGAAGCCGGCATCGACAAAGCGCTGCCCGAGGTCGAGCACCACCGGGTCGATGGTGAAGTTAACTGAAGAGCTGTCCAATACGTGCGCCATAGTCCCTTAAGCTTGGCAGATTTTTACTCGGCAGTGGGCCACTGTTCCATGCGAAATCAGGCATGTGTCCACAGACCATCGCCCGTAGTCCATCTTGTGGCCATGTCCCGGTCATCACTCCGGGGCAAGAGTCGTTAGAGTGGACCTCATGGCCAACCCGATCCCGAGCGCTCCTGGCAGGAGGACAAACGCACCGTTGCCGTCGGCAATCGGTGCACACGTCGCGCCTGCCCAGCAGCACCCGGTGCAGGCCTCGCTTCCCACTGTGGAGGAAGTGTCAGCCGGCGGTGTAGTAGTAGACACGTCCGACGGCGAACTCCGGGTTGCGATCATCGCCCGCCTTAACAGGGGTGGCCGGCTTGAGTGGTGCCTCCCGAAGGGCCACCCGGAAGGTCGCGAGAACAACGAGGAAGCCGCTGTACGCGAGATCGCCGAGGAAACCGGCATCGAAGGCAGCATCCTGGCGCCCCTGGGCAGCATCGACTACTGGTTCACCGTGAGCGGCCACCGCGTCCATAAGACCGTGCACCATTTTCTTCTGCGGGCAACGGGTGGAGAGCTGACTATCGAGAATGATCCGGACCAGGAAGCCGTTGACGCCGCCTGGGTTCCCATCCAGGAACTGGCCCGAAAATTGTCCTTCCCGAATGAACGCCGCATCGCCGATTTGGCACGGGAAGTGCTGCCCGAACATCTCTGACCCGGGTACATGGGACGATAAAGGCGATGTCTGAAGCCAAAACCACCCAGTCCGTTCAGTCCGGAGAAGCACGTTCCAGCGCCATCATGGCCGCAGGAACGCTGGTTTCCCGGTTCCTTGGCTTCGCCAAAACGTGGATGCTCGGCGCCGCCCTCGGCCTGGGTTCCACCATCAATGACACGTTCATTAACGCGAACAACCTGCCGAACCTGATCTTCCTGCTGGTTGCCGGCGGCGTGTTCAACGCCGTCCTGGTCCCACAGATCATTAAGGCCAGCAAAGCCCCGGACCGCGGCGCGGACTACATCAGCCGCCTGCTGACACTGGCAGTACTGGTGCTTTTGGCGTTGACGGCGCTGGTGACACTGGCGGCACCCTTAGTCATCGACCTCACCACCCAGGGCTACTCCGAACAACAAAAAGCCCTGGCAGTGACCTTCGCTTTCTGGTGCCTACCCCAGATCTTCTTCTACGGGCTCTACGCCCTTCTCACGCAGGTGCTGAACGCCCACGGAGCGTTCGGCCCAGCCATGTGGGCCCCCATTCTCAACAACCTTGTGGCAATCGCAGGCCTGGGCATGTTCATTTGGCTTCTGGGCGAGAACGTCTACAACCCCCACACCCTGGACAATTGGGGGCCCACGCAGACGCTCCTGATTGCCGGCTTCTCCACTTTCGGTGTGGTCGCGCAGACTGCCATTCTCCTCATCCCCGTCTTCCGTCTGCGCCTCGGCCTGCGTCCGCGGTTCGGCTGGCGCGGCGTTGGACTCGGCCAGGCAGCAAAGCTGAGCGTCTGGACGCTGGCGACCGCCGCCGTCGGACAGTTGGCGTTCCTGTACGTCATGAGGATCGCCACCATTCCCGGTGCCGAGCGCCTCCGTCTGAGCAACGCGGGCAATACCGTGGCCGCGGCGGTTCTGCCCGGCAACGCCGTCCTGGAAGTCGCGAGCCAGCTCTACCTGTTGCCGCACTCGATCATCGCTTTGTCCTTGGCTACCGTCCTCTTCAACCGCATGACACGTGCGTCGCAGGACGGCAACAAAGCCGAACTGCGGGACGCCCTGTCCCATGGCCTCCGCACCATGGCGGTCGCCACCGTTTTCGGTGCCTTGGCGCTGTTCGCGCTGGCCGGTCCCCTTGGAATGTTCTTCTCCGGTGGCGAGCCGCAGGACGGCGTCATGCTGGCGCAGACGCTCACCATCCTCGCGCTGAGCACACCGTTCCTGAGCGCCAACTTCATGATGTCGCGGGTGTTCTACGCCAACGAGGACGCCCGCACGCCCCTGTACGTCCAGTTGTGGCTGGCTGTGATTTACGTGGTGGGCGCGTTCTTCATCCAGTTCCTCCCCGTGGGCCAGATCATCTACGCGATCGCCATCCTCTACACACTGGGCAACATTCTCTCCGTGGTGATCAGCGTGGTGTTCCTGCGCCGCCTGCTCGGTCACCTCGACGGTCCCCGGATCGCCAATTCGTACATCCGCATGGGCTACGCAGGCTTGGGTTCCGCGCTTGCCGGCGCAGGGGCTCTGTGGCTCCTGGGAAGCTACCGTGCCGACGGCTTCGCATGGAGCAGCCGCCCGGCCGCCCTGGTGACCGTAGTCGTCGTCGGGCCTGTCATGCTGCTCGCATACCTGGTCCTCCTGCGCGTCTTCCACGTCACCGAACTGCGCGACCTCCTGCGTCCGCTCATGGGTCGTCTGGGTCGCGGTGTTCCCGCGCCCGTTGGCGCCCCCGCGGAACCCACGACGCCGGCACGCGCCACTGTCTCGGACGATACCGGTTTGATTCCGCGCATCTCCGGTGAGTTCGATGCCGCTTCCTTCAGGGCAGGGCCGGCGCTTGCACCCCAGCGCGCCGCCGAACCCACCGAAGACTCGCCCGAGGCGCCCAAGACGTATCTTCCAGAGGAGGACACGCCCAGCACAGCCCGTGGCGGCAGGTTCAAACCACAGGTCCCGCTGCCGGGTCGACGCACCTACCAGGGCGACGCCGGACAGAATCCTTACTTCCCCGCGCGTGGAAACCACAAGAAGTAAGCCGGTGCCGCCAACGTGGGCGGCGGACCTCAATCCGCTAGGCTAGAAACGAATATAGGTAGTTGCAGAAGTGGCACAACCGGTCAGCCGGGTGCGCCATGCGCAGGACCGCAGCTCCCGGACAGCCTAGGAGGAACACGTGTCCCACCCGATCGACGTCGGATCAGTACTTGGCGGCCGCTATAAGGTCACGGCCAATGTACTGACCTCGCATGACCAAGATCAGGTGCTCGACGGCGTGGACCAGGTCCTCAACCGTCCCGTGAGCATCCTTGTTGCCGGTCCTGGAAATGCTGAGCAAGTGGCCCAGAGCGCCCGCGAAGTAGCCACAGGGGAGCGTCCGGGCCACGTTCAGATTCTGGACCTTGGCATCAGTGAGAACACCACCTACCTGATCACCAACCACAGCACCGCCCCGGACCTCCTGGACCTGGTGGTTGCCACCAACCCGCCTTACATCGAGCCCTTCTTCACAGAGACGCTCGGTAGCGAAATCTTCGGGCAGCCGCGGACCTATGAGCCTGAGACGTACGACGGCCTGTACGAGGATGACGAGCACGAAGCCGAATACATCCAGTACGACGAAAACGGATACCCCATCCCGTCGGAGTATGACGAGCCGGAGTCTGAGCCTGCCGCGCCAACACGAGCAGCGCCGCACGTGCCGCCCATGCCTTCGTCCAGCCCGTCCTCGCCCAAGAGCGGCATCGCGGGCAAGCTCGCTGCGGCTGCAGCCGGAGCCGGGGCAGCGGGCGTTGCCGCCGCTGCGGCGCTGAAGCACGCGGGTTCCAAGAACAACGACGCCGGTGCTGCCGCGAACGGTTCTGCCGGTGCTTCCGGCGCTGGTTCTGCCAACGCTGGTTCTGCCAACGCTGGGAACGGAGCGTCGCCTGCTACCGCGTCGCAGCCTCCCACCCAAGCCGTTTCCTCGCAAGCTGCCAGCCCTGAGCCTGCTACACGTGAGCCTGTCAGCCGCGATTCGCGTACGGAACCCAAGGTTTCGCTATGGTCCGAAGAGGACTACGGGTTTAGCGACCGAGGAGCAGCAGCTGGCTCTGCCGGTGCAGCTGCTGGTGGTTTCGGAAGCCGCGGCAACGGCTCCGGCTACGATCGGACGGCGAACACCTTCCCGGCATCCTCCGCTGTAACCGATGACTACGAGGACGAGGAAGTTTACGAGGATGATGCTCCTGAGAAGGAGCCGCGTTCCCTTCGCTGGCTGGTAGGTGGCCTCCTTGCCGCCGTTTTGGTGGTGGGACTCGTCCTTGCTGTCACCAACCTTGGCAGCCTCCTGCCGAGCGGGGCACCGGCTGCAACGCAAAGCACACCCGCGCCTCAGACCTCCGCCCCGGAGACTGAGGAGCCTGAGCCAACCGAGGCCCCGGCGCCTGCCGCGCCGCCGGCCATCGAAGGGATCACCCGCCTGGGCGACTTCCCCTTCGCTGCCACCTATGACAAGGACCTTGCCAGGGCCTTTGACGGCAACGCCGCCAGCTACTGGTCAGATATGGAATTTGCGTCGGCCAACTGGGGCGGGCTCTTCGAAGACATGCCGCTGGTGGTCAAGCTCAAGGAACCCACAGAGGTGAAATCCGTTGTCCTCAACCAGTTGGGTGGCTCCGGCGGTAGCATCAGCGTCTACACCAACGATCGTCCTGCCATGGATGGTGCCAAGCTGGTGGGAACCAACAGCTTCACCTCACCTGAACTGACCATGCCGCTTGCGGCACCGACGCAGACCCAGTACGTCATTGTGGTCATCAGCGCCCTTCCCAAGCTAGCCGCCCCGAAGACGCGCTTCGGATTCGGTCTGCGCCTGGCAGAGGTCACCGTTCAGTAGCAGCACCCAACTTAGTAGCAGTTGAGGCCGTTTTGACTTATCAAAACGGCCTCAACTGCTACTCAGTTCAGTGTCACCGCTTAGATTCGCTACGCGTGCAGACGGTACCCTGAGTGATGGTGGCCTTCACGGTCCTCAACTCCAACGGAATATTTGGAACGCAACAGGGGTTGAGTCAGATGGCTGCCCCGAAAGCCGCAGCATCGACTAAGGAAGAGGTTCACGCCAAGTGAGCATTGCAGAAAACAGCGCATCGCAGGTGCGTGACGTCATCATCGTAGGTTCAGGCCCTGCCGGCTACACAGCCGCTGTTTACACCGCCCGTGCCAACATGAAGCCTCTGCTCATTGCCGGTTCGGTCACTGCTGGTGGCGAGCTGATGAACACCACAGACGTTGAGAACTACCCGGGTTTCCCCGAGGGCATCATGGGTCCGGACCTCATGGAGAACTTCGAGAAGCAGGCCGCTCGCTTCGGTACCGAGATCCTCTTCGAGGACGTCACCGAGCTGGACCTCGACGGCGACATCAAGACCGTGACCATCGGTACGGGGGAGACCTTCCAGGCGAAGGCCATCATCCTGTCCACTGGTTCGGCCTACCGTGAGCTCGGTCTGGCCAACGAAAAGCGCCTTTCCGGCCACGGCGTTAGCTGGTGTGCAACCTGCGACGGTTTCTTCTTCAAAGATCAGGACATTGCCGTGATCGGTGGCGGAGACTCTGCCATGGAGGAAGCACTGTTCCTTACCAAGTTCGCGAAGTCCGTTACGGTTGTCCACCGCCGCGATACCCTCAAGGCATCGAAGATCATGGGTGACCGTGCCCAGGCTCACGAGAAGATCAACTTCGTCTGGAACACGGGCGTTGAGGATGTGCTCGGCGAGGACAAGGTCACCGGCCTGAAGCTGAAGAACCTGCTCGATGGTACCGAGTCCGAGCTCGCAGTCACCGGCGTCTTCGTGGCCATCGGCAATGATCCCCGCACGGACCTAATCAAGGGCACGGTGGATCTGACTCCTGAGGGAACCATTGCTGTGGAGGGCCGTAGCTCCCGGACCAACATCAAGGGTGTCTTCGCCGCGGGCGATGTCATCGATCCCACCTACCGCCAGGCCATCACGGCTTCGGGCTCCGGTTGCGTGGCGGCCCTCGATGTTGAGCACTACCTCGCAGACCTGCACTCCTAAAGCTGCATCCAAGCAACCATACGAAGGGAAAAGTTATGAGCAACGCAAAAGACGTAACTGACGCAAGCTTCAGCACGGATGTCCTGGCTTCCGAGAAGCCGGTCATCGTGGACTTCTGGGCAGAGTGGTGTGGCCCCTGCCGCAAGCTCGGCCCGATCCTCGATGAGATCTCCGTTGAGTACAGCGACAAGGTTGACGTCGTGAAACTCAACGTCGACGACAACCCCGCCATCGCCGCAGAGTATGGCATCACCTCCATCCCTGCCGTGTACCTGTTCAGCGGGGGAGAAGTTAAGAGCACTGTCATCGGCGCCAAGCCGAAGCAGTTCTTTGAAAAGGAATTTGCGGACGTCCTGTCCTAACCATCGGACTAGCTGAGTCCGACGAGAACCGGCGGTTCCTGCTCCAGAAGGAGTGGGATCCGCCGGTTTTTTGCTGTTCTCAGAGGAATGAACCAAAATGGGTCGCTTTCGCAATGTTCTTTCGCTGAGAGGCTTCCAACGCTCAGGGGAATTCGCGAGAAACTTCTCCTGACCTGGGGTAGGGAGAACTTCTTTACCTTCCCAGCAGTGATAGCCTCCCAGCCACACCGCGCACTCACATGGCCACTCGGAAGTCCATTTTCTCGTCAAAGGCGGCTTGCCCCGGCCCTCTCGCAAACCCGATCCTCCCAAGCCCTATCCTCGAGTTTGAACGAAACCATGTGGTCCCTTGTTCATCTGATAGGGGTCCACAGAGAGTGTTGGGTGGGGCTCTTCTGATAGATGCTGAGCCCAGATTTTCTATTACTGTCGATTCGCCGGGAGAGCTGCGACCAGGGGAGGGCTGAGTAGCCCGCAGAAAGCCCAGCGCTGCCGTTGATTTCTAAGGAGCACAAGCAAAGTTGTGTTGGGGAGTCGGGCCTTCAACCTGCTCGTGAGCACGGGTAGTCCCGGGAAAGCCTGAATAGGCGGATCAATTCACGGAGCACCTGCCTACTCAAGCGGAACATATGTTTCACGTGAAACAGCGAGGTGTCCGATCAACAAGCTTCCGACAAACCCGGCGATATCGCCTGCGGTCGACTATGAAATCGCGCCCGTTTCACGTGAAACAATGTCACCTGGTTACGACGTCAGGGACCTCATAGCGAGTCTTAGCCAACAGGGTCCTTGGGCCAGGAGCCGTACGACGATATCCAGATAGTGGTGCGCCTTCCAGTCGTCAAAGCAACGTGCATTCTTCCCCTTTTCCAATCTCCGCTTGAAGATCAATTCGGCGCACTAGAGCATGAGCTACAGCAGATCTGGCAACGCAAAGCATGACTTCTCATCGATAAAAGCCCAAAATGCAGGGAACAACGACGGTGAGAAATCTAGTTGTCCACAGCAGTGACGGGTACCTCGGCATCCTCAACCACCCACAATTACACAGCGCTTCGATTCCGGAGCGCTCCAGAGCTCTAGACGGGGATGCGGCCGGCTAGGGTGCTCTAACGCGCCTTGACGATGACCCTCTTCGCCGTCCACGCCGCCTTCTACAGCCTCGTTTAGGCTCAAGCACCCTGAATGCCTAGGACAGCTTGTAGAGCAAGGGAGGATCGTGCACAAGCGCCCTGTGGCTGCCATGCGGGGTGCAGGGGCCCTGGGCCACACGGCGCTGCAAGGGGCACTACAGCGCCTAGGGACCCTGCGTAACCATGGGGCACCCCAAGGGATGACAGAGCTGTTAAACGGATTGCCTCCGTCTATCCTTTCCTCACCCCGCCCAATTCCCGACTTATCCCTGGCTTATCGTTGCGAAGGACAGGCTTATCACCTACCCAAGGCAGTGAGTACCAGAGGGCCTTACTGACTCTCTGTTGCTAGGGACGCATGGTCCGCACCGCTCCCGTGTCGCGCTTAACGTAGAGACCCCGCCCCAGCCCACCAGCTTTACACCGCCAGAACAACACCAGTTCGCTCCTAACGACTAAAGGAGAGGCAGTACCGTGGGGCGTGATGGGACCGCACGCATTCTTGTTTTGGCAGAAGGCAGCTGTTGCCGCGTCATTCACAGAACCAGCACGAGAACTGCCTTGAATCGGGCAAACCTTCTGGATTCGGTCCTCTTGCCCATTCGAACGGGCGACGAGTGCATGCCTGGAAAGTGCCGATGCGGGACAGTGTTTCACGTGAAACACAACATGAATCCAACTCCGCACCCCCAAGCTAGTCCCGAGGCTGACACATCAGCAATGTTCAGCGATCAGCAGACGTGGACGACCAGTTGGTCAATGTGACCTTCTCGCCAATCTGGGCATCAACCGACCCACTCCACCCATGGCACCGAATTGCCAGGAGATGAACGCTAAGTTCACAGGATGCAGAGCACACCCTGCCCGATATCGCGATGGCGGTGGTAGCCACATCTTGATTCAACCCCGCAGGCAATCCGATACCAGCGAAGCACGACGGATCTCTCCATCAGACTTCTATATGCCCTTTCTAACACCGATGTCAGGGATTCGCCCTAGCCCTCCGTCAGGGACCTCGTCCTTCGACTTCAGCCTCACTCATGCAGAGTCATTCGTTGGCCGACCCGAACGGCTGTCGTTCCTTCTGGTCCTCCGCTACTGCTCCACAGGGAAGGCTGTCTGCAAGCAGAGAGGACGCGGTCAAAGGCAGAGTCCAGTAGCCTTCTTCCAGAATGCACGGCCATCGTAGATGAGATGACAGTGCCCCAAAGCATTCAAGCTTCCAGCCTAGCTACTCGTTTTGGCGAACTCAGAGCATGCCCCCAGCGCCGCCCGTTCGCCGAAAGTGGTCAGCGACGAGTCGAATGTTTCACGTGAAACGAAGCGCCCAAGTAGGTTACTGTTTCACGTGAAACGGGATGGGATGAATCGCAGGGTACGCCGACGTCATACGCGTGATTACTCCTAGACGCGGCTGTGGCGCAGGCCGTCGCTGGCCCCATGGGGCGCGGCTGTAACGCTTGGCCGAAGCACGATGCCTTGCTGGCCGGCATGCGTCCCACGCGCCGGCAGGTGCCCAAGGGGGTCTCCAGGGTATGTATCAGCTGCGGAGTGGCATCGATGAGTCCTGGACTCTGCAGGGCACGACGCTCCGATCACGTAGTGCAATGCCACCCCTACGCCAACATCATGAGCCCAAAATTCCATCGATACATCGGATGTATTTCACTATGCATTCGGAGGCTGGAGTATAGGACTAGACGAACGCATGGACCTGGGCGACTCTGCGTTCGACTCCTCATATCCAGCCGCAATTCAAGCGAGCACCAGAATTCTCAGAGGGGCGGGTGGACGGGCCCCGGTACAGCACGCGTAGCGTCACGGATACCCGCCAGCCAGCATGAACTCGCATCATGTAGTGCTCGTCAGCAGCAGCATCCCACCTCATCCTTGAGCAACTTATACACAGCGTTATCCACAGGCTTATCCACCGCGCATGACACACCCTACATTCGCCTCCCCTCGGGGCATGGTCACCTCGAAAGTGCGGCATGGTGCCGTCCCCGTGGGGTGAATGCATTGCGCCCGGAAGCGCAGCGGGTAGGCCGCATTCGGGCCTGCAAATGCAATAGAAAGAGGGCTATTCCGGCAATATTGCGATCGAAAACACCATGGCCAATTCGGTTGCCAGTTGTTGGTCCTCAGTGTCGACCGTGACTCAATGATTCACATGAAGGCCTTGTTCGTCGTGGGCGATGGGCCCGACGAGAATGCACATCCTTCCACATAGTTATCCCCATAGTTATCCACAACGATATCCACCGGGATATCCACCGTCGGCAGAGGGTCTGCGAGGCCTCCAAGACCACCCTGCGGAACCGTTCGCGAAGTGTTTCACGTGAAACACTCTTGACGTGCCCGCGCGAGCAGTCCTGATGGCCACGCGATGCCATGGCGGTTCTGTCAAAGCACGGGAATGACCAGCGCCTCCATCACCTCCATCACCTCCATAGGCAGTCGACGGCGTGACGCCACGTCACGTGAATCCACTGGGCAACGTCGGACCTATTGTGGGAACAATCACTACGTTGCCTTGTGCTCGCTCAAGCATTTGACCGAGGCCTGGCAGGCTCTCAGTACGCTACGTCCCCCCAAGTCGTCAGCCGTGACACTGGTGTGGCCCAGATATAGTCAACTGAGAGCTCTAAGAAAGACTCGGTATGCTTCTTGTAGTCACCCGACCATGATCTAGGGCCGTCGTCCACGTTGCCCTGAGGAGATCGACGGATACCTCGACGGCCCTCCAGACCGACATACCCGCATGGGCGCATGGGGGCATGGCCGCATGGCCGCATGGCCGCATGGCCCATGTGTAGCCCATCGCACATCGCTTCTCATAGCTATGCCAACCCACGCCTCGAAGTATGGGCTTGAACGTCCACATAAGCCCAGGCCCGGGGGAGCATTCCGTCCACCACGCTTCGTACGCCGGCGCTTGCGTTTTCTACCAGGCATAGGGCAGTTTGACAATGTGGCGCACCTGGCATCACGGCATCCGAGAGAAGCCATACTGATCCAACAGGCACCAGGGGGAACCGGCTCTCCGTCACTGTGAAATCGGAGGCTGCTTGGTCGAAGCCCACAATCGTAGCCATCGCGGTTGCCGGGAGAGTGGGAGGGCCGGCGAGGTATCTTTTGCCGCTCTTTCTCCACGAACGGGCCCCCTACGCGTCATGCCTTTGGTTCCTAGCCAGTCATAGGCACAGTAGTTGGCCGCAACACGAGACGGAGTCCATGGCGGCCTCCTCCGGTAAGGCCTCCTTACACGAATGAATGTCCACATCACGAGCTTGGACCCTCTCATTGGGGGTGTCAGAACCTCCGCGCCCGCGTTTGGTCACGACGCTCCTCAACGCTCGACTGCTACCGATCCACTAAAGTTTAGGTAAAACCAGATGAGCCCAGATTGTTTCACGTGGAACGGTGTGCTGATCTGCACCGGACGGGCTTCGGTTTAACTCGGATCGTTGGCGCCTGCGGGGGATTCAGCGATCTGTGGCATCCGCCGGATCAACGAAGGCGTACTACGAGCTCTCAGAGTCGGATATCCTCAACGTTCAGCTCCAGTAGGGTCGCATCTCTGGGTCATGCGTCGACGCCCCGTTTCACGTGAAACATCCCCTGTAACTTCCCTCCGAGATGTAAACGCCCACTGCCTGACCACCCGGGACGGAGGGGGCCAAATCGGAGCCCGGACCGCCGCTTACACCTACTCCTGGGAGTACCGGAATACTAAGACGGGGCACGCCATTGATGGACTCGTTATCAGCGTTGGTACCCAGAACGCCACCACAAGTGCAGAGCCGATCGTTCTCGGCACTAGACCCGGCGAAGTATCCCAGTCTCCTCCTGTGTTGGTACTGGGTGGCAACACAGAGAGAGACCTGCTCTCCGAGGGATTGTCACTTCTTTCCAAACCTAGATTCGATTCCCTGAAACCCAATGAAGTCCTGAGAGCCATTTGAAGAATGCTCACTGATTTCGTCGAATAGGAACCACCACTCCCTAGGAACCGTTGCGATGTTTCACGTGAAACAGGGTAAGAGGGGGCTGACTCGCGGCCTCGCTCGCGTCCATCTGTGCCTTAGAACCTGCACCACACCCGAACCGTACCCAAAGCCCATCTAAACCCGACAGGAAGCGACCATTTTGGCCTCGGCCATCCATCAATCCTTCGTACCAATGAAGGCAACTAGCGAACCGCGGGTCACTGTTCCGTAGATGACATGGCCGACCAGGACCGAACTCCTGTAGGTTCGGTGCCATGCCGGACAACCGACAGACCCCTAATAGCTCGTTCAGTACACAGGCCCACCTCAACGCTTATACAGCCTATACGGGGGCTAACCCGACTTGTGGCACTCAGTGTCCGCTTGGGGCACCTTGGGGCCTTCTGACATCCACTGGGCGCTGGTGCTGGTCCAGGAGAATGCGTGCAGCCAAATGACTCCCGCCTGCCTGCCTCGTTCCCCCGGGACCTCATGCACCAGCTTGAACTATTCTCGAAATGCGCCATACGCCAGCCACATTTCGCACATAATGCCTACGCTGGCGGCAATCCGTCCGCGGAGACGTATTCGTCGGCGGGCCTCAACCGCAAGGGACGCGTAGTTTCACGTGAAACACTCAACCCGAAGGGCGGGCGGAAATGCCCGAGCAGAGCAATTATCGACGTTGCCCACTTAACAAGAATGGGGCCCACACCGTAGGTGAGCCCCATTCAGTTGAACTGCTAGGAATTAGTCCTCGGCTCCCGGCCCAAGAACGTCCATAATCCGGTTAAGATCTTCCACGCTGGCGAACTCAATACTGACCCGCCCTTTTCGCGCACCCAAAGTGATCTTCACGTTAGTATCCAAACGGTCTGACAGTGACGATGCCAGGTAGTCCAGACGCTCGTGCCGGGCATTAGGCTTGGGGATGCTGCTCTTGGCCGGCGCGGTGGGATCCTGGTAGAGAGCAACCGACTCTTCGGTAGCGCGGACGGACATGCCCTCGGCCACGATCTTCTGTGCCATTCTTTCCATGGCTGCAGCATCAGGGAGCGATAGCAAAGCGCGTGCATGCCCAGCAGACAGCACGCCGGCAGCCACGCGGCGCTGAACCAACGGCGGGAGCTTGAGCAGACGGAGTGTGTTGGACACCTGTGGACGGGAACGGCCAATTCGGTCGGCCAACTGCTCGTGCGTTGTACCGAAGTCCTCCAGAAGTTGCTGGTAAGCCGCGGCCTCTTCGAGGGGGTTCAGCTGGCTACGGTGGAGGTTCTCAAGGAGAGCATCGCGAAGGAGGTCATCATCCGTGGTGTCACGGACAATCGCAGGGATCGTGTCGAGTCCTGCGGCCTGGACCGCACGCCATCGACGTTCACCCATGACCAGCTCATACGGTTCTCCACCCTTTTCGGTTGAAGTACGTACAACAATTGGCTGGAGGACGCCGATTTCACGCACGGAGTGCACGAGCTCGGCCATGTCATCTTCATCGAAGACTGAACGAGGCTGTTTGCGGTTCGGATGAATGTCGCCCACGGGGATCTCGGCAAATCGAGCCCCGGGAACTTCCACCAATTCTACCTGGGGAGCTGACTGTGCCGGGGGCGTGGTAGGTGCGGCTGACGCCGTCGAGCCTTCTGAGTCGGCGGCCGTCTTACTGGCAGCTGACCGTGAACCGGAAGCTTTGCCGGCAGTTTTGGAAGGTGAAGTAGTTTTGGCGCGGGAAGACTTTGTCGCCGCGGCTTTGGTGCGTGATGCTGCAGCTGCGCCCTCATCCGCTGCGGATGCGGCCGACGTCTTCTCAGCAGCCGGCTTGGAATCAACAGCACTCGAATCCTCGAGTAAGGTCTCTACGGTGGTCTCCGCAGTCTTTCTCGCCTCCGGGAAGAACAGATCCACCGGACGGGAGGGTGCGGCACCATTTCCCTGGGCCGAGGCCGAGCTAGGAATGAGAGCCCCAAGACCCCTGCCGAGGCCCCTTCGCTTTTCGCTCATTGATTCATCCCTCCGATGGAATAGCTGAGCACGGATCCGCCCAAGCTGTTGCAGTGTTTCAAGAATTCTAGCGTTCGGCTATTTCGGCTGCGGCTTCCATGTAGGAAAGCGCGCCGCTCGAAGAAGGATCGTACGTCATGACGGTCTGCTGGTAGCTGGGAGCCTCAGAGATACGTACCGACCTCGGAACGACAGCACCCAGGACTTGGTCCGGGAAGTGCTGGCGAACCTCGGAGGCTACCTGCGCAGCCAGGTTGGTGCGACCGTCGTACATGGTCAAGAGGATAGTAGAAACCACCAGGTCAGCATTAAGGTGCTTCTGAATCATCTCAATATTCTTGAGGAGCTGGCTCAGGCCTTCGAGTGCGTAGTACTCGCATTGAATGGGAATAAGGACTTCACTGGCGGCGCAGAATGCGTTGACCGTCAACAGCCCAAGGCTGGGCGGGCAGTCAATGAAGATGTAGTCCAGGCGACCTTCGCCGTCGTTCTCCCGCTCCTTGGCGTAGACGTCAATGGCGCGCCGGAGCCTCTGTTCACGGGCAACAAGCGAAACCAGCTCAATCTCAGCTCCAGCCAAGTGAATAGTGGCGGGTGCGCAGATGAGGTTTGGAATGTCAGGGCATGGGGCCACAACATCCCTGAGTGGAAGATCATTTATCAGAACATCGTAAATACTGTCCACGTCAGCGTGGTGTTCGATGCCCAAAGCAGTAGATGCGTTGCCTTGGGGATCGATGTCGATTACCAACACGTTGAGGCCGGCAGATGCCAATGCGGCGGCAATGTTCACCGTAGTGGTGGTCTTGCCGACGCCGCCCTTTTGGTTGGAGACCGTGAAGATTCGGGTCTTACTCGGCTTGGGCAGCTCCCTGCCGATCAGCCGTTCGCGCCTATGGGTCTCGTTAGCCAGCTGACGTGCGATGGGGCTGGAATCATCGATGGAATCCATGACGTTACGCACTCCATCTGAGACCGTTTCACGTGAAACGGCAGCATTATCAACCGAATCTGTACGCACAATCGCAGACTGAAGAGATGCGGAGGGTGTAGCCATGGCCCGCGCGGACCCCAGAGACATAAACGGGGGGATTCGCTGCGTGGAGGTTTCACTACTGCCCACTGGTCACACTCTCACTCTCATTCGGCGCTTTGCTGCCGTTCTCTAGCCTAACCGCTCAGCCGCCGACACGCGGGAAACCGGGCGGGACCTACGCCGTCTTTCCGGGCTTGTTGACGATGATCCTCACCACGGTGGTGGGTTCCTCCAAAAGCTCCTGTCCGCAAACCACAACTGACGTGTCCACGCCACCGAGTTTGCGGATAACTTTCCTGGCCTTCTCGATCTCTTCACCGGCACTGCGTCCCTTGATGGCAACAACTTCGCCGTGGCCATTCAGAAGGGGGATAGTGAGACCGGCCAAGTTGGAAAGCGCAGAAACGGCCCGGGCGGTCACAACATCCGCGTCCACCATTCCAACTGCCAGCTCAGCCCGCGTCCTCATGATGGTGACGTTGTTCAAGCCGAGGTCATCCACCACTTCCTGGAGCCAAATGACACGCCGTTCCAGCGGTTCGATCAATGTCAGTTCAAGGTCCGGGCGGGCAATGGCAAGGCAAAGGCCTGGAAGGCCTGCACCGGATCCGACGTCGGCAACGTGGCTGTCCATGGCGATGGCGGACTCAATAACTGCACAGTTCAGGACGTGGCGGCTCCACAAACGAGGAATCTCGCGCGGCCCTATGAGCCCACGCTCGGTACCCGATGTAGCCAAGTGTTCCACGTAACGCTTGGCAAGATCCAAGCGCTCCCCAAAAATCTTCTCTGCCGCTTCCAGTTCAGCTGCGGTGATTTCAACCATGAGCTGCTAGTCGGCCGAAACGACGATGTGGCGGCCAGCGCCTTCGCCTTCGGACTCGGAGACGTATCCGAGGTCAGCAACGACGTCGTGGACGATTTTGCGCTCGTAAGCACTCATCGGCTCCAGGGCCACAGTTCCGCCATCAGCCTTGACCTTGGCCACGGCATCCTCGGCAATCTTCTGGAGCACGCCAGCGCGTTCCTTACGGTAGCCGTTGATATCCAGGACGAGGCGGGAACGGCTCTCCGTAGCAGACAGAACCGAAAGGCGGGCCAGTTCCTGCAATGCTTCCAGGACTTCTCCGTCGCGTCCTACGAGGCTGTCCAAGGCAGCAGACTCTTCATCAGCACCGATGGAGATGTATGTGCGCCCGTTGCGGACCTCGATGTCGATGTCGCCGTCGATGTCGGCGATATCCAAGAGTTCCTCAAGGTAATCGGCGGCAATGTCGCCTTCCTCTTCCAAGCGGCTGGCCGTCTTGGACTGGGTCTCTTCCGTGGAGACTTCCTGCTCCTCAGTCACAGGGACAATAACTTCTTCAGTGCTCTCGGCAGACATTACTTCTTCTTCCTGTTCTTACGTTGTGGCTGGACGCGCTGAGCCCTGATTTCGGCGGCTGCCGCAGCAGCAGCTTCGGCTTCTGCGGCGGCGTCCGCGGTCTTCTTGCCACCCAGCAGGGGCGGGAGGCCCTTGGCGGCACGGCGCTCCTCCAGTGCCTTAGCGGCGGGGGAACCCGGGGTGGGCATACGGCGGATGACGAAGAACTGCTGGCCCATGGTCCACAAGTTGGTGGTGGTCCAGTAGATAAGGACACCGATGGGGAAGTTGATGCCACCGATACCGAACACGAGCGGCAGGATGTAAAGCATCATTTTCTGCTGGCGCATGAACGGGCTGGCCATGGCCTCTTCGGACATGTTCTTGGCCATGATCTGCTTCTGCGTGATGAACTGCGAGGCCGTCATGGCAACGATCATCACGATGGAGAGAATCCAGACTGCAACCTCGTTGCCACCGGCACCACCGTGAAGCAGGGAAGCAGACAGCGGGGCACCGAAGATGCTGGATTCGTCGAACTGGACAACCTGGTCGGCGCTCATTGCCCCGATGCCCTTGCCGCTGTTGCGGGCCGCGGTGATACCGGACAGCACCTGGAACAGCGCGAAGAAGAACGGCATCTGGATCAGCATCGGCAAACATGCCGAGAACGGGTTGGTCCCGTGCTTCTTGTAGAGAGCCATCTGCTCCTGCGCCATGGCCTGGCGGGAGAGCTGATCGGTCTTGCCCTTGTATTTGGTCTGAAGTTTCTTCAGGTCAGGCTGGAGCAGCTGCATACCGCGCTGGGCTTTGATCTGCTTGACGAAGACAGGAATCAGGGCGGCACGGATCACCAACACGAGGCCGATGATGGACAGAGTCCACGTCCAGCCGTTCGCGGCGGGCAGGCCAATGAAGCTCAGTCCCTCGTGGAAGCCAACCATGATGATTGACACCAGCCACTTGAACGGAAACATGATTGTTTCAAAGAAGTCCATACGATATCCCTATTCGTTAGGCCGCAGAGCGGCCTTCTTCATCAGCCTGAACAGCCAGGAACTGGTCCGGATTGTTCAGTACAACAATTGTGGGCGTCCGGCCTTCAGGCCAATGACGGTGGCCGGCGGGGACGTGGTCCACTCCACCGGCATTCCAAGGATGACATTTGGCGAGCCTTTTGGCTGCGAGCCAGCTGCCCTTCACGGCGCCATGCACCGTTACTGCTTCCAGTGCATATGCGGAGCAGGAGGGAAAGAAACGGCAAACCTGGCCGTACAGGGGCGAGATGACCTTGCGGTACGTCTTCAGTAAAAGAATGAGGATGTTGCGGGGCAGCTCCCAGAGGAACATACCTACCGCCGCCGGAAGGCTCCGATGCGGAACCTTGCCGGAGGGGTCGTTTGAGGAAGGAACGACGGCGGTGCTTATGTCATGCACGCGGTGTCCCTTCCGTAGTGGTGCCGTTGTGTTCAGTCGAAGCGTTGCGTGGACCTGAGCCACTCAATCGCTTCGTCGTCACTGCCAGTGCGGCGTTGTAGTCCGAGAGCAGCTGCTCCCAGCTGGCTGTTGCAGCTGCGGGCAGCGCCCGGACTACTACCGCCAGACCCGTTCCATGCGTGTGCAAGGACAGGGCGCCTGCTTCTCTCAGTCTCCTCTTAACGAGGTTCCTGGTCACGGCGTTCCCGACGGCTTTGGAGACAATGAAGCCGATTCGACTCGGCTCCCCGGCCCCTATAGAGGCCGTATATAACACTAAGTTCCGGCGTCCATTGCGGACGCCGGAACGTACAGTTGTTGAAAAGTCGGTAGACGTCCGCAGACGGTTAGGGGTGGCTAGCACCGTCGAACCCGCAAAAAGACCCTGACCGACAAGTCAGTTATTTACGCCGACAGTTCGACGCGGCCCTTGCCGCGACGGGCAGCCAGGATGGCGCGGCCGGCACGGGTGCGCATACGAAGGCGGAAGCCGTGCTTCTTGGCCCGACGGCGGTTATTCGGCTGAAAAGTCCGCTTGCTCACGTTAGTTACTCCAGTGGATCAAAGGTGCGCCCACCCGATCAAAAAAGGGGAAGAACTGGCCGACGCTAAGTTTTGTATGTGCCTGCCGCCGTTGCCTTCCGCACGGTGAACGTACGGAGTTACAACTGATCTCAAAAGCGGACACAAAGGACTTCACAACGTTAGGGCAAAAAGGCACCCACAGTCAAACCGGGAGCCTTCTGCGGGGCTATCCACAGCTGTGCCCAACCGTGGTTCCCAGCCTGTGGATGAAGTGGCTCACAGGCCGCTTTCCGGAACAACAACGGTGTAATTATCCACAGGCAACTTCCCAGCTATCTTCTAGCGATTTCATCCCCTAGAGTGGCTCAGTAGCCCAATGTCCACCCGCTGTGTATAACTCTGTGGATTATC
Source organism: Arthrobacter sp. DualSoilB13 (assembly GCF_055389195.1). Lineage (NCBI taxonomy): Bacteria > Bacillati > Actinomycetota > Actinomycetes > Micrococcales > Micrococcaceae > Arthrobacter > Arthrobacter sp. DualSoilB13. The sequence continues at coordinate 4,315,385 of NZ_AP035865.1, forward strand.
GCCCAGAACAGCGCCGCCGGAGAGACTTCGGCTGCCAGCAACGCCGGCAAGCAAGTATTTAGGAACTGATTGATGACAGTAGACGAAGCCAACCACGCCAACACTGTCGGAAGTTCCTGGCGCAGGGTACTGAGCCTTATGGAACAGGACGACCGGGTCTCACCCCGTCAGCGCGGTTTCGTCATCCTCGCCCAAGCCCAGGGCCTCATCGGTTCAACCTTGCTGGTGGCCGTTCCCAACGAGCTCACCCGCGAAGTCCTCCAGACGCAGGTCAAGGACGCCCTGGACGATGCCCTCCGCAACGTCTTCTCCGACGACATTCGCTGCGCAATCGACGTGGACACCGATCTGGTGCCCGTCCACGCGGAGCCGGAACCCGTCGTCGAGCTTTCTGCTGTTTCTGACTTCGCCGAACCGAAGCCGCAGCCCACACCCCCGAGCACCTCACATGAGTTCGGGCGCCTGAACCCGAAGTACATCTTCGATACCTTCGTGATCGGTTCCTCGAACCGCTTTGCGCACGCTGCCGCCGTGGCTGTGGCGGAAGCGCCCGCGAAGGCCTACAACCCGTTGTTCATCTATGGCGATTCGGGTTTGGGTAAGACCCACCTGCTCCACGCGATCGGACACTACGCCCGCAGGCTCTACAGCGGCATCCGGGTCCGCTACGTGAACTCCGAAGAATTCACCAACGACTTCATCAACTCCATCCGCGATGACGAAGGCACCAGCTTCAAGACCACGTACCGCAACGTGGATGTGCTCCTGATCGATGACATCCAGTTCCTGGCGGGCAAGGACCGGACCCAGGAAGAGTTCTTCCACACGTTCAACGCCCTGCACAACGCCAACAAGCAGGTTGTCATCACCTCGGATCAGCCTCCCAAGATGCTGGCAGGCTTCGAGGACCGCATGACGTCGCGCTTCGAATGGGGCCTGTTGACGGATATCCAGCCGCCGGAACTTGAGACCCGGATTGCGATCCTTCGCAAGAAAGGCCTCAGCGAAGGCCTCTCTGCACCGGATGATGCTCTGGAGTACATCGCGTCGAAGATTTCCAGCAACATCCGCGAACTTGAGGGCGCACTGATCCGTGTGACGGCATTCGCGAGCCTCAACCGCCAACCGGTGGACGTGGCCTTGGCGGAAATGGTTCTGAAAGACCTGATCACCGACGACGGCGCCCAGGAAATCACGGCGAAGCAGATCCTGGACCAGACGGCCGACTACTTCAAGCTCAGCATGGAAGAGCTCTGCAGCAAGTCCCGTACACGCACCTTGGTGACAGCTCGACAGATCGCCATGTACTTGTGCCGCGAGCTGACGGACATGTCCCTGCCGAAGATCGGCCAGGAACTCGGAGGCCGTGATCACACCACTGTCATCCACGCGGACCGCAAGATTCGTGAGCTGATGGCGGAGCGCCGTGTGATTTACAACCAGGTCACTGAGCTCACCAACCGGATCAAACAACAGCAGCGCGACTCCTGAAATCCACATCGCACCCGCCACTACATACCTTATTAACAGGTGCATGTGGATAAGCCTGTGGATACTTAAGGGGACAAGCTCGGTTAATGGGCTTAAAACCCTTAAGCCACCTGTGGATCGTTAAAAACGGGCCTGGGAGTTGTCCCCATCCACACCCTGTTTAAAACCCAGTTAACACACAATCCGTGAACAGGGCTTAACCGCGGAACTGCGGGGCGAGATCGAGTTATCCACAGTTTCCACAGCAGTTATTAACACTACGAATCCCAAAAAATTGAAATCCCTCAAATAACAATCTCGTTCCGGCGCCCATCCCCTTCTGCAGATCACGGGCAACCAGACCGGCCAAGGCCGGCCCGTGGCTATCCACATACGAGGGGGCTGGCCTGACGGGGATGGGTTAATCGCGGATCTTCCGGCTAAGCTGTCAGCAGCGCTCCCATCCTTGGGTCTGTTTGTAGTTCGCTCAGCGCGGACCATGCAGGTTCCGGTGCCGGACCGCGAAGATTTAGCGGCTTCCAAGCAGGAATCCGCAGCTACTACATGGCAGCAGCAATGAAAGGCGGCACCCTTCCGTGAAGTTCAGAGTCGACCGCGACGTCCTGGCAGAAGCCGTTACGTGGACCGCGCGGTCGTTGTCTCCGCGGCCGCCCGTCCCCGTGCTCTCCGGTCTCCTCCTCAAAGCCGAGGCAGGTACCGTCAGTCTCTCCAGCTTTGACTACGAGACCTCAGCGCGTTTGGAAATCCCGGCAGATATCGCTGTGGAAGGCACTATCCTGGTCTCCGGACGCCTGTTGGCAGACATTTGCCGCAGCTTGCCCTCGGCCCCTGTCGAAGTGGAAACCGATGGCAGCAAGGTCACCCTCACCTGCCGTCGAAGCAGCTTCCATCTGGCCACGATGCCCGAGTCCGAATACCCCGCACTTCCGGCACTCCCGGCCATCAGCGGAACCTTGCCGGGCGACGCCTTCTCCCAGGCCGTGTCCCAGGTGATCATCGCGGCAAGCAAGGATGACACCTTGCCCATCCTGACTGGCGTCCGCATGGAGATCGAGGATGACCTCATCACGCTTCTTGCCACGGACCGCTACCGCCTCGCTATGCGCGAAGTCCCCTGGAAGCCTGTAACCCCGGGAATTTCCACCAGTGCACTGGTCAAGTCCAAAACCCTGAACGAAGTAGCCAAGACGCTCGGTGGCAGCGGCGACATCAACCTCGCCTTGGCTGACGATGACAGCCGGCTCATTGGCTTCGAAAGCGGCGGACGAACCACCACATCACTCTTGGTGGATGGCGACTACCCCAAGATCCGTTCGCTCTTCCCGGACTCCACTCCGATCCACGC